>NZ_CP108561.1:0-4800000 GCF_036010405.1 Kitasatospora purpeofusca
CACCTCGAAGGCCAAGCCCACGCAACCGAGTTGCTGGCCCGCCTACGCAACCAACCCCGCAGGTCCAATGGCGCGCAGGAGTTCACGCGGCGCAGAGAACTCGACTCGGCTGCACATCGATGCAACAAGGCCAACAGGGAAGTGGAGTACGCGCGCGGCCTGCTTCTGCATGCGATACGCAGCCCCGGCCCGGCTCCCCGGAACGTACCGCCGCCCCCAAAGCCTCGACGCAGCGCCACCCTGTCTCATCGCGAGCCGATGTGGATCGGATCGCACTGGACGCGAAGCACCAGCTGAACATTCGGTAAGCCGGACGCCGATCAGGTACCGAGCAACCGGCCGCGCCCACCACCCAGCCTGTCGAGCACCGCCGCAAGGAGAAGGCCGACCCCTGACGCAACGGCAAGCCCGGTCTTCGCCCCGCCGACCGCCAGCCCAGGGGTGTCCCACCACCGTCCCAACCCGCAACACACGACGCCACCACCAGGCGAAACACCCTGAGACCGTCCTAGCGAAACGGACATACCCGGCAGCCGGGGACAGAGGTAGGACAGGGACTGGACAGCAACGCCCCGCGGCTGTCGCGGATGCTGTCGCGCCCAGACCACACACAGGGGAAACCGGGTAGCCGCCGACGTCACACCACACGACAGCACCCCCCGCGACAGGGCAACGCGATAGCACCCACACCCCAGTCACCGGCCCTCCCGCACACCCTCCAGGGCAGCCTCCACGGCGGCCTGACGGCCACCCAGCACCACCACCCCGACACCAGGGCGCAGCAGCAGCACCGGGACGGCGGCCAGCGCGGTCGAGCCGGGCGCAGCGGGACGGCCCGACGGCCGACCGGGACGGCGGCCAGGGCGCAACAGGGCGGCGGCGCCGGGACCGCGACGGAGGGCGGCCAGCACACGCGGCACTAAGAGGTCCTCTCATTTGGGCGGTTGAGTAGACTCTGGGCGTGCTGATCGTGGAGCGTCTGGTGCCGGACGAGTTGTGGGAACTGTTCCAGCGGGTGGTGCCGCCGGCGCCGACGCGTCCGCAGGGCGGCGGTCGGCGGCGGCACGGGGACCGGGAGGTGCTGGCCGCGATCGTGTTCGTCGCGACGTCGGGGTGCACGTGGGCTCAGCTGCCGCCGTGCTTCGGCCCGTCCGGGCCGACCGCGCACCGGCGCTTCACCGAGTGGACCGCGGCGCGGGTGTGGGCCAAGCTGTACCGCCTGGTCCTAGACGAGCTCGGCGCCCGGGGCGAGTTGGACTGGTCCCACTGCGCGGTCGATTCGGTGAACATGCGGGCCCTGAAAAAGGGGATCTGACAGGTCCGAATCCTGTCGATCGGGGCAAGTATGGGTCGAAGATCCATCTGCTCACCGAACGTACCGGTCTGCCCCTTTCGGTTGCGATCTCCAGGGCCAACCTCCACGACAGCCAGGCCCTGATCCCACTCGTCGACGCCGTCCCGCCGATCCGCTCGCGGCGCGGCCCCAGGCGCCGCCGGCCCGGCAAGCTCCACGCCGACAAGGCTTACGACCACCGCTTCATCCGCGCCTACCTGCGACGCCGCCAGATCGCCCACCGTATCGCCCGCCGCGGCATCGAAGCCTCCAGCCGCCTTGGCCGCTACCGCTGGACCATCGAACGGACGATGGCCTTGCTCGGAGGCTTCCGCCGGCTCCACCGCCGCTACGAACGCAAGGCCGACCATTTCGCTGCCTTCGCCACCATCGCCGCAACCCTGATTTGCCACCGCCGACTCACCAAATGAGACGACTTCTAAGACGGCGGCACGACCCGGACGACGGGAGATCCGGACGGCGGCAGGAGGGCACGCCCCGACCGGCAGCGGCCCGGACGGCGACGGAGGAGCAGCGGCAGCGAGGTGGCGGCGGGACGGCCCGGCCGAGGCCCGGCAGAAACCGAACACCGGCCCCGCCAACTCCCCTCACCCGGCCATTCCAACCAGAATTCACAACACCATCAGAACCAATCCGCCAAAACAGCCGAACGGAATACCCGGCAGAATTCACACCCGGAAACCCGCCCACCACACCCCGACCGACCCCACCGGACCCCCGACCCCACCCACCACCACACACAGTCACCACACCCCGGCCCCCACCCCCCAACCGGTCCAACCAAAGGTCCAGACAATCCAGCATGTAAGGCCAAACCACCCCCACAATCACCAACAGGTCACACCCGGCGGCCATCCGCCGGGCAGAGCTTGGCATGCAGCACGCCCGCGCTTCGGAATGAGGGAGCACATTCGTGCACGGGGATCTGGAGACCGCCTGCACACCGAGGGCCTGGCCGAGTTCGTGACCCTGCCGCAGGCTGGCCGGGCAAAGGCCTGGCACCTCACCGCCCAGGGCGCGGCGGTGGCAGCGACCTTCCCCGAGGCCCGCCGTCGGGCCGCCGTGCCGGAGACCGAACAGCTCACCGTCCGGCACGGGCGCGAGCACCTGCTCGACGTCGGCCGGATCCACACCGCCTTCGCCACCGACGCCCGCACCCGCGGCGAGGCCTGCGGCCCGCTCGACCTCCTCCCCACCCCGGAGCTGCCGGTCGAGGGCAGCAGTGTGTACCGGCCCGCCGCAGAGCTCGCGTGATGGTCTGCATGTAGCTGACCTGGGAATTCGTCACACCTGCCGCCCCCGGCTTGCGGCAGGTGTCAGTAGTTGTGAGCACCCAGAGCTTTACTGCAGATCTCGCTCGCCTCAGTCAGGAAGTCGTTCATGAGGTCCCAGTGCTCCTCCTTGCGGGTGGGGCCGACAGCGCTGCGAGCGAGAAACTCTCTCGTGAGCAGCCCGTTCAGGGCCTGGAGCGCACCGAGCGCTTCCCGCAGGATGGCCATGCGCTCCACTGCGGCAGTCTCCGAGACGCCCTGCGACCGGTCCGCCGCGACCTGGCGCAGTGCCTCGAAGTCGGGCAGGCGGATCAGGTGGTGCAGCCCGTGGGTCCAATCTCCGTTGCGTGCCGGGCCCTGACGGGTCGTCTGGTCGGCAGCCACCGTGAGCGCCACGGGGGCTCCTTGATCACCCGCGCCCCGTACCGCCAGTGCCGTCTCCGCCTCCATACACCCCTGCTGCGTCAGCTCGCACAGCACCCGCGCCGGACGGCCCGGGTGCGAGCCCTGCTCCTGGCGCAGCACGACCCACTGCCGCTCGCTGAGTCTGGTCAGGATCTGTGAGACCGTGCTCTTGCCCAAGGCCGCCCGCTCGCTGATCCTCGCCGCCCACAACGGCTCGTGCGCCGAGGCCGCCAACAGCAGGCGCAAAACCTCCACCGTCGGGCGGGTCATCCGAACAGGTCCTGTCATACGGCCAACACCACCACTTCCCTGACCATAGGTCAAGAATGAACCATGGCCCTCATTAGCCAGAATCCGGTGACAGCGAGATGGTCAACAATCGCTGACACTCCCAGACAGACGATCAGTGGTGGCTGAGTGGCTGTTGTCTTTCCGGGCTTGAGGGCTGCGTTTCCGCTGGTCGGGCATAGGGTCGGTGGTCTCGGGGAGTGGTGACGTGTCGTGTCGTCGCCCTGGTGGAGGTCGGGATGCCGTCGGTCGTTGGGCTGCTGGAACAGCGCGAGCTCTCCGCTCGCCGTCGTATGGACGATCTGCGGGAGGAGGCCGACCGTATCCAGGCCGAGCTGGTCGTGGCCGAGCGGGAGTGGAACGAGTGGGTCATCGCCCGCTCACGCGTCGGCGAGGTGCTGTCCCCGGGCGACGCCGTCGGCCCGGATGTCGCAGGGAATCCGTCGGATCACGGTGAACAGCCGGCGCTGCCTGCGTCTTCGGAGGCGGTGAAGCGGAAGTCGGTGGTGCCGATGTGGCGCGCGGGTCTGGCCTGGTCGGCGTTGTCGGCGGACTACCAGCGCATCCTGCAGATCCTCGCGGACCGGAGCCGTCTGGGCCAAGGCCCGCTGACGTGCCAGGAGATGGCCGGCTGCTTCGGCCTGGACCCGGTGCCCGCGAAGATCGAGGCGTTGCGGTCGAAGGCGAAGCGGCTGACAGCGCGGGGGTGGCTGGCCGAGCCGGCACCGGGCCGGTTCACGCTCGCGAAGGCCGTGGCCGGGCAAGGCGGCGGGTCATGAGCGTCGTCATCGACCAGTAGACCATCGCCTCCGCGCTGCTGACGGATCGTTCGAAGTCCCGTGTGAGGCGGCGGCTTTGCATCAGGTGGGCGAAGAACCGCTCCACGATCCACCGCTTGGGCAGCACGACGAAGCCGCGCATGTCGTCACTGCGCTTGACGATGGCGAGGACCAGGGCGAGGGCGGCCAGGCAGTACTCGACGAGGCTGCCCGTGTAGCCGCCGTCGGCCCAGACCAGCGCCAGCCGGTGGTGCGCGGCGGCCACCTGGGCGAGCAGAACCCGCGCGGCGGCGCGGTCGCCGACATCTGCGGCGGTGACTGTCACCCCCAGCAGCAGGCCGAGGGTGTCGACCACGGCGTGCCTCTTGCGGCCGTTGATCAGCTTGCCGCCGTCGAAGCCGCGGCTGTCGGCGCCGACGACGGCGTCCGCCTTCACCGACTGGGAGTCGATCACACCGGCGCTCGGCTCCGGCTCCCGCCCGGCCCGCTCGCGGACCTTGCGGCGGAGCCGGTCGTGGAACTCCTTGACCAGACCGTGGTCGCGCCAGCGGCGGAAGAACGCGTAGACCCGGTCCCACGGCGGGAAGTCGGCCGGCATGGCCCGCCACTTCGTTCCGTTGTCGACGAGGTAGCGGACCGCGTCCAACATCGCGCGGTGGCAGTACGCCTCCGGCTGCCCGCCCCGCCCGCGCAGCCAGCCCGGCACCGGCAGCAGCGGCCGCACCACCGCCCACTCCGCATCGGACATGTCCGTCGGGTAGTGGCGCGCACGGACCCCGTGATCGGCGGCGTTCCCGAACCGGTGTGCCAGGCAGTCACACGCGAGAGTGACCGAAGTGGACCCCGCTCCCGCGATGCCGTAGAACTGCGACAACAGGGCCTCCTGGACCGCTCTTTGGCGTAGACACCCTTCGAGCTACCAAGAGGCCCTGCTTTCATGCGCGCCGGCCGCCGCACTCACCCGATCGAGACTCCCGTTCGACCAGCACACCTCAAGATCGGAACGACAACAGCCACTGAGCTTGGCGTTTAACCTCGCTGCGCTTGGTGATCCTTGATCGATTCGGCGCGTTTCACGGTCTTGCCGACGTCGTGGTGCTTGGCGCGGTTCTTGTTCTTCGAGCCTGCGGGCCGTCCCGGCCCTGGCCGGGACGGTTTCGGTGCGGCCGCCGGACGGGCCGGAGGCTGTCGCACGGCTTCCCCCGTCCGCGAGTCAAGAGCGATTCGATGTTCGGTTCAAGTCGTCGTGGGGACGTTGGAGTCTGGATCGGTGGGGCGGAACTTCCTGCTGTGCGACCGCGAACGTGATCTTGAGATGCCGAAGAGTGCCCGGGAGTGGCTGCCGCCAGGGCACTTGTGTTGGAGAGTGCTTGAGGTGGTCGAAGGGCTCGACCTCTCGGCCTTCGAGGGCGGCTATCGTGCCGACGGGCAGGGCGGCGTCGCCTACCCGCCAGCCGCCTTGGTGGCGCTGATCTTCTACTGCTACAGCAAGGGCATACGCTCCTCGCGCGGCATCGAACGGGCCTGCTGGGACGATCTGGGCTGCCGGATCATCACCGCGAACCGCGCCGTGGACCATTCCACCGTCGCACGGTTCGTCCAGCGTCACCGCGACGCGCTGACCCGGCTGTTCGTGCAGGTGCTGGCCCTGTGTGGCAGTCGTGGGCTGGTCGATCTGTCGGCGGTCGCGGTGGATGGCTCGCCGATGGACGCGAACGCGTCCCGTGACTCCAACAAGCAGTTGCCGCGTCTCGAGACCGTCATCGCCCGGTGCGAGGACGAGATCAGCGCGCTCATGGACGACGCGCGCGACCATGCCCGGCGCGTCGAGACCCGCGACGCTACGGACGCCGACGACGAGCCCCAGCGTGACGACTGGCCGAGGATGTCACGCCTGTGTGACCTGCTCGCCAGGGCTCGCACGGCCCGGGACCGGCTCCACCAACGCGCCCTGCCGTCCGCCAACGAGATAAGGATCAAGGTTCAGGCAGCCGAACGCATCGTGGCCCGCGCGGAGGAGCGGTTGACCGCGGAGACTGCGGCCCATCAGGAGAAACTGAGGAAGTACCAAGCACGGACCGAGGCCGACCGGGAGGCAGGGCGCCGGGCCGCCAACGGTCGACCGCCCGTGCCCATGGAGAACAAGACGGTCCTGGTCCGGCAGCGGGCCCGACTGGCGAAGGCCCTCGCTCACCTGGAGCGGGCAAGCAGCCCCGAGCCGATGCCCTCCCCGACCGCCGTCGCCAGCCTGAGCGATCCGGACTCACGGCTACAACTGGGCAAGCACGGCGGCTACCTGCAGGGATACAACCTGCAGATCGTCTGCGCGCGCCGCCAGATCCTGCTGGCCATCGACCTCCACGACAACCCCTCGGACCGCACCGCACTGATCCCGATGGTCAGGAAGACCCAGGAGAACCAGCGCGCGGCAGGTCTGGCGGGCGACATCCTGCTCTGGCTCGCGGACAGCGGATACGCCAGCGCCGCCTCCTTCGAGGAGCTCGCCGACCTGCCGCTGCTGGTCTCGGTCACCAGCGAGGCTGACCAGGCAGGCTTCCCCGCGAAGCGCCAGACCGCCCCCGCCGGCCAACAACCCATGGCCGACCGCCTGGCGACCCCGGCCGGCCGGGCCCGGTACCGCCAGCGCAGCGCTCTCGTCGAGCCTGGCTTCGCCCAGCTCTTCCAGCGGTTCGGCCGACACCTCAACTACCGCGGACGCCGAGCTGTCGACACCGAGATCAAGCTCCTCGGCACCGTCCACAACCTCAGCAAACTCCTTGTCGGCACCACGAAATCGCGCTCTTGACTCGCGGACGGGGGAAGCCGTGCGACAGCCTCGGCGTCTTCGCGCGGATGTTGCGGAACCCGCGTCGGACCCGGGCGGGGGTGAGCCTGCTCGGCGGGGCCGGTTTCTCCCAGGGACGGCGCAGGTCCTCGGCGAGGGGGCGGGCGAGGCGTAGTTGGGTGTGGGCGACGATGACGAGCCAGGTCCACAGGTCGGCGGTGTCCGGGTTGCGGAAGCGCGGGGTGGTCCAACCGAGGGTCTGCTTCATGAGCCGGAAGGTGTGCTCAAGATCGAATCTGCGCAGGAACGTGCGCCAGATCCGGTCCAGGTGCTCGGCGTCGATGCCGGTGGCGGAGGACCACAGCCACAGCGGTTTCGCGTCCCTCTCGCCCGGCAGGTGCTCGACCTTGAGGCGGACCAACGTGCCGTGGATCAAAGGGATTTCACCTTCGTGGTCGAGCCACGGGCCGCGCTTTTGCAGGCGCTGGTGCATCCGGTCCCACGCTCTCGCCTCGGCGTTCCCGTAGCGGGTGGTGGCGGTGGTGGTGGCGGCGTCCGGGGTGTGCCAGCTGTCGGGCTTGGCGAAGGTGAAGACGCCGCCGTGCCGACGCGGGCGTCCGCCCTTCGGGGTGGAGCGGGGCTCGCCCGGGTCACGGAGCATGACCCGGTCCGAGCGTAGTCGGCCGACCAGTTCAACCGGCAGATCGGACAGGACGTAGGCCAGGCGGGTCACGTCGTAGCCGGCGTCCATCACGATGAGGATGTCCGGATCGCCGCGGTGCCAGTGGCATGCCGTGATGATGCGTTCGACGACCTCGCGCAGCCGGGCGGCGGTGACGGCGGTCGCGTCGTCGGCCGGTCCCAGCCGGACCGCGTCCAGCAGTCCGACCCATGACGTGCGCCCGGACTCCAGGGCGGCGACGAAGGAATACGGCCAGCCGGGGACGAACTGGTCGGCGCTTCGACCGCGGCCGTAGACGTGGCAGAACAGGCGCTCGTCGCTGGTCGGGGCGTCGGGCCGGAGCCAGTTGCTCACGTCGACGACCAGCGCGATTCTCCCGTCCGCGAGCCGTGGCAGCGGCAGGCCTGTCAGGGTGCGGCGCAGCCGTGTCGGCTCCAGCCATCCCCGGTCCAGTGCCTGGTACAGGGCGCCGTGCCCGCGCCGGTGCTCGGCCGCGAGCGAGAGTTCCACCAGCGTTTTCACCGGTCCGTCCGTGCACAGCACCGCGTCCGTCAGCTCGAAGAGCGCGTCCGGGCGAGCGTACAGGCAGTCGTAGAACTCAACCCGAAAGCGGGACAAGATGCCCAATGCGTCGCTCGTGGGCGGGTCAAGGGGGAGACTCATATGCAGCGGCCGTTCTCTTGGGCTTCGTGACTCGACATCTCGAAGCGTGGAGAACGGCCGCCTCCGCTGTCCCGGGAAGAACCGCAGATCAGCAGGTCGGGTGACCTGCGAGGTTAAACAAAAAGGTCAGAACCGGTTGCGGCGTTCGACGGGCCGGGTGGGCCTCGTCTGGTCGGCGGCCAGGGCGTGGGCGGTGGCGCGGGTGCGCTCGAGCCAGTCCGCGACCTGCTGGACTGTGGCCGGGCCGAGGTGGCGGGTGAGCTCGCGCACCGCTTGGTGGTCGCCCTCGGTCAGGGTGTGGAGCCCGGCGCGGGCGAGGGCGGTGTACAGCGGGCCGGCAGCCGCTCCGGCGAACTGGCGGTGCGCGGCGTCGGTGCGCTGCCGGGCGTCGTGGGCGGCCTCGGCGGCGCACTGCGCGACGTCCTGGCGGTGGCGGGCCGCGGTCTGGGCCCGTTGCAGGCCGAGGTCCCGGTCAGGGTCGTAGGTCTCGCCTGCGGCGGTGGCGGCCTCGCCACGGATGCGCTGCCACTCCTGGTAGGCGAGCGCGGCGCGGGCGAGGGCGCTCTCGTCACCGGCGTCGGCGTACCGGTCGGCGGTGCGCAGGTCGGTGTGGGCGTCGGCGACGGCCCGGTCGCGCAGTGGCCTGGTCCTGGGCGAAGCACAGCCGCGGCCGGGTGGGCAGGTCGTCCAGGTCGAGGCCGAGCTCCTCGAGGAGCTCGCGGCGCAGCACGGCGTGCGGGTCTTCGCCGGGCTCGACCAGGCCGCCGGGCAGCGAGTGCTGGACGCCGTCGGGCCGGTCGCGCCGGATCAGGGCGAGGCGGTCGTCGTGGAGCAGGGCCGCACACCCTGGTCCGGACCGGGTCGGGGCCTGCACCGTGGTGGTCACCGCCTGGACCAGGCCCGGCAGGCCGGTTCGTGCCAGGTCGTTCGGACAACCAGGCCACCCTGGGCGAGGTGCTCGCTCGACCAGGTCCGACAGCACCCGCCGCTGGCGCTGAGCACGCTGCTGGTGGCGCAGCTCGCGGCCTGCGTCCGCTTGTAGGAACTGCCCGCGCGAGCAGCGCCGGGCGCTCCTGGAATCGGCTCTGGACGACCTTCTTACGGTTCCTGGTCTTCCTGATCGGCACCACGGCCACCGCCATGGGCGCGGTGGTGGTGAACCTACAGCTGGCCGAGGAGCAACCGGCCCTCGCCGAGCTGCTCACCGCCGGCCAGGGCTGCCCGGGTCGAGGACCGGGTCCAGCAACGGCCCCGCCGTACTCGTCTGCGGCGACCGGCGACTGCCGTGCGCCTACAGGGAGCTGGGCGGACATCCTGCTGGCGCGATGTCCAGCTGGGATGCAAGGGTGTGGAGTCCCGACCAACCCGCGCTCCCGGTAGCCGCCCTCAGCACGAGAGTTGACGATCAGTGGCCCAGCACACCGCCTCCACCGAAGCACCATCGGACCCGTTCGACCAATGGCCCGACCTGAAGCCCTGGATCGGCACACGGCCGAGCCATCCGATCCGGGCCGCCTATGACGGCTCTGTCGGTCAACAGCAGGTCCTGCAACAACTCGAAGATCTCATCCGCGGCCTTCAGTCGGCCGGGCATTCCCTCACCTCCAAGCGGAAGGCAATGAATCGCGCCTCCACCTGGCAGGAGTGCATGGACGTACGGACAGAACTTCTCATCGCCGGCAAGCTCCAGGGCCGAGTCCCCTTCCGCTTCCTGCCCGAGGGCAGTACGCCCCAGCCGGACATCGAACTCATCGGAGAGCCCCTGCACATCGAGATCACCAATCGGTGGACCAGCCAGAGCAGGGACCTGCGGGACGCGATCGAGACCGAGCTCGTAGGAACAGGCTTCGCCGTCGAGATCTGCTTCTCCGAGCAGCCGGCCCGCATCAAGGAGACCGAGATCGTCCGGCTCCGCGATCAGGTCGCACAGTCGGTGGCGGTGGGCAAGCCGTTCACCTTGACCGGCAAGGTGGGTCACCCGACGCTGGCGCAGCCCGAGATCGAGGTGGACATCAGCGGTTCGCCCGCGGGCCCCGATCAGAGCGCCGACTCGGTCACCATGACGGTCTCCAGCGCGGAGCTGACTGACCACCTCGCGGACGTCGAGACCTTCATCGCGAACAAGCTCACAGAAGGCGCGAAGAACAACCAGGCGAAGGCCGCGGGCCCCACCCTGCTCATCGTGGAGGCGGCGCGCACCGGCCAGGCATGGATACGCCCGGACCATGTCTGGCAGGCGCGGTTGCAGCAACTGCTCGGCGGCACCACCACAAATTTCGTCGCACTCGCCCTTGCCATCGCAGGCACGACCAGCAACGACTTCCGGCTGATCATCGCGATCAGCCCCACCTGCCCGCCAGCCTCCCGCTCGGCAATCGAGAAGGTCACCGCAGCGCTCACCTGAGCGGTGGCAACCCCTCGCCCACCGACCGGCACACATCGAACGGCAGAAGAGCGACCCAGGGTGGGTCGGACATCAAGGTGTCCGACCCACCCTCACCAATGCTTTGACCTGCGACGTTATCTAGCCGTGACCGGGCCACCAAGGTATCCACTGCATACCTTGGTGGCCCATCAAGGTATGGGCCACCGCCCCGGGAGGACCATCAAGGTGGGCGTCCGAGCCCCAGAGTGACCATCAAGGAATCGCCCCGCCGCCGCGACTCCACTGAAGGCGGGCAGGCAGCGCCCGGCGGCCATCAAGAGTCCCGGAGGCGAGCACCACCCGGGCCGGACGCAGTGGTCGGGTTTGCGGGTGGGATGCCCACGTCGTAGCGGTCGAAGAGGTCCGCGAAGGAGCCCTGCAGGAGCGGGCGGGGCCTTCCTGGTCGGCGGGATGAGGGCGGGGGCGGCTTGGTGGGCCGCCCCCGTGGTGGGCTACCGGTCGGTGACGCAGTGGTGGTCGGCCTCGACGTAGTCGCCGTTGGCGAACTGGGTCTCCAGCGCCCAGCCGCAGGTGCACTCGGCGCGGCCCTCCCAGTCGATCGCGCCGTCGTCGTCCTGGTCGCAGTCGTGGTCGGCGTCCACGCTGGTGCCGTCCTCGAACTGGGCATCGCCCCCGTCTCCGCATGCACGGCACGTCCACTCGGCGGTCCAGGTGACCGTGCGCTCGGCCGGGCCCTGCTCCGGTTGCTCGGCGAGGGCGTCGGGCAGGGCGTCCAGGAGCGCGGTCTGCTGGACCGTCAGCTTCTCCTCGGCGCGGGCCTTGTCCTGCTTGCGCAGCCAGGCGCCGGGCCGGAAGGTCGGGTCGGCTTCGCCGCCGGTGCGGTTCGCCGGGCCGTCGAGGGTGCCGCCGGTGGCGAGGTAGGCGAGCAGACGGCGGTAGGAGCGGGTCCAGTCCGGTTCGATGCGCCACATCGCGTCCAGCGCGGTGAGCTTGGCGTCCTGGACGGCGGTGAGCTTGGTGTTCTTGCGCTGGCGGCCCATCCAGGCGCCGACGGCGTGGCCGTCGAGCTTCTCGGCGGCCGGGATCGCCAGGTGGCTGTGGGTGGCGGCCCAGGCGCGGGCGTGGGCGTAGCCGCGGTCCCAGGAGCGGGCGTGCTTGTCCCAGATCATGCCGAGCTGGTCGAGTTCGTGGATGCGGACCGGGGCGAGCAGGCCGGCGCCGCTCAGGTAGCGCTGGCGGTCGAGCCAGGAGATCAGTGCGCCGTCGCGGGTCTTGTCCGTGGGGTCGAGGTGGTGGTGGCTGGTGTGGAACGCGGCGGCCAGTTGATACATCCGCTGCCACTCGGTGGCGCGCGGGTTGAAGGTGCGCAGCTTCACCGTCTGGAGGATCTGGGCGGCGTGCTTTCGGGCGTTGATCCGCAGCCACTCCACCGGCGACTGCGGGTCCGGCTGCTCGCCGTCGGCGGCCTCGCCCGACTCCTCCCCCGTCTCCGGCTCGGTGACGTCGCCCTTCTCTCCCACTCGCTTGGTGCGCAGTTCGGTGATCCGGCCGACGACCCGGGCGTCGTGGGCGGCCAGCGCCCGCAGGACGCGCCAGATGGTGCGGAACGAGCTGGCCTCGATCTCCTCGTCGGCCTCGGCCTTGACCGCCTCCCCGGCCTCGGTCACCTTGGCCGGGTCGGCGGCCTGGGTGTCGTCGCCGACCAGCGGGGTGGGGAGGTAGACGGGGATGATGACCCAGGAGACCTTGCCCTGCCGGTAGGCCTGGCGCAGGGCCCGGCCGACGGCCTGGACGACGTCGATGACCGAGTTCTTGGGGTCGGCGAAGACGATGGCGTCGACGGCCTCGACGTCGATGCCCTCGTTCAGAAGCCGGCTGTTGCAGATGATGCAGCACTCCTCGCCCTCCTCCCCGGGCCGCTCGCCGGTGGAGGCCGAGAAGGTCGCGAACGCCGCCCGACGGTCCTTGAGCTTGTCGGAGCCGGCCACCGCGAGGGCGGTCACCCGCTCCGGCCGGTCCCGGTCGGGGAGCAGCTCGGCGGTGGCGTTCATGGTCGTGGCGAACTCCCGGGCCGCGGTCACCCGGGAGTGGAAGGTGATGACCCGGCGCAGCTCCAGGTCCGCCACCGCGCGCAGCACGGCGATCTGCAGGGCCAGCCTGAGGAGTTCCTCGTTGGAGCGCTGGGAGCGGAGGTCGGCGACGGCGGGGAGGTTGAGGAGTTCACGCAGGTCCTCGTCGGTGACGACGGGGACCAGGACGCGGTAGTCGGCGAGGTAGCCGTGCTCGATTCCCTGTCCGAGCGTCCAGGTGTAGACGGTCTCGCCGTAGATGCGGGTGTCCGTCATGGAGCAGAGCGCGGGCAGTTGCTCGGCGCCCTGGCCGTCGGCGTCGGTGGTGAGGTCGGCAAGGCCGGCCTTCGCGCGGGTGTCGTCGGCGATCTTCGGGGTGGCAGTGAAGTACAGGCGGCGCAGCGCCGGAACCTTCTCGTCGGAGTGGATCGCCGCCCACGCCTTCCCTTCGGAGCCTGCCGTCCGGTGGGCCTCGTCGATGACCACGACGTCCCAGACCGGGAGACCGAAGTCCTTGTGCGCCTTGACGATCCGCTCCAGGCTCGCGTAGGTCGCGTAGACGGTGACCGGCTCGCCTGCCTTCAGCTTGGTCACCAGGTCGGCGATCCGCGGGGCCTGAGTGGTGACCTGGGCGTGGACTCGGCCGCCGGCCTCCGCGCTCTCCAGCGCCTCCGCCCGCGAACACGCCGCCACCGCAAGTCCCCGGCGGCCGCCCTTCAGCGACCAGGCTTCAGCGGTCTGCTCCAGCAGCTCGATCGTCGGCACCAGCACCAGCACCCGTCCCCTCGCCGCCAGGCGGCGAGCGCAGCCGGCGGCGATGAGCGTCTTGCCGGAGCCGGTGGCGGCGACGATCGTGGCGCGGCCACCGTTCTTGACGGCCTTCACCGCGGCCGCGACGGCATCCTTCTGGAACCAGTGCAGCGGCAACGGGTTCACGGCGGTGGTGCCGGACGGCTGCTGCGCCGGGACGGGAGGTACGGCCTGGGCGCGCAGAGCGGCCGGCACGTCCTGCTCGGCGGTGGCGGTGGTGGTCTGCACGGCGGTGGTTCTCCTTCGTCTGCCGGGTGGTGCGGGGAGGTGGTCGGGTGCCGCCGGTGGTCAGCTGATCAGGACTTCGGAGGTCTGGTGGCCGTCGGGGGTCCAGGTGCGGATCTCCAGGTAGACGATCTCCGCCTCGGGGATGGCGCGGCCCGTCTCGATCAGCCAGGTCTGCACGGCGTGGACGACGTCGCCGTGGGAGTCGGCCACCCGACGGGACCATTCGGTGGCGGGGAATCCGCCGGTGGCGGACGAGCCGTAGGTGCGCTCCTCGGTGCCGTCCGCGCGGGGGACCACACCGCGTCGGATGCCCGGCGAGTCCTGCTTCGACCCGGCCGCCAAGGTGAAGAACGTCCCACGCATGCGCACCGTCAGGGCGACCCGGCCGTCGGCGGCCGCGGCCGCGTGAATGACACCCGCCAGGTGCGCGGCGCCCGACTTGATGGCCTGCTTCCCGGCGCGTCCGGCCATGCTGCCGCCCGGAACACCGATCACGTCCTTGCCCCGCACCCGCGCCTTCTGCCCCGTCTTGGTGCGGCGGCGGGAGGTGTTCGCCTCCGCGATGCCGGCCAGTGCCTCCTCGTCCCGCTCGCCGCCGCGCACGGCCCGCACCATCTGGCGCAGGGCCCCGACGAACGCGGCGCCCTTGCCCTTGGTGAAGAACTGGGAGACGAGGGAGGCGTCGCGGCCGAGCATCTTGGCGACCTGGCGCTTGGTGTAGCCCTGGTCGATCAGCTGCTGGGTCAGCCTCGCGGCTTCGTTCGGGTTCTGCGGGTCGGCGGGGCTCACTGGTCACCTCCGGCGGCGAGTTCGGCGCGGCCCTGGCCGCGCAGCTTGAGGTACTGCTCCTGGCTGGTGGGGTGCGGGATGGGCCCGGTGAGGTGTCCCTTGAGGAGGTAGTCACCGGGCTCGCCCCGGTAGGGCCAGGGCTGGCGTTCGGTCAGGGCGATGCCGTCGGTGCCGAAGTACACGACCGTGCCCGGCCGGGCGTGCAGCGCGCCGGCGACGCCGACGATCTCCTTGCCGTCGCGGTACTTCATGTCCAGCAGCGCGGCCCGGGCCCCTGACCAGACGTAGGCGGCCCACTCGGGGTGCGCGTTGGGGTCGCGGGAGAACCCGGCCTGCCGCTGCCAGGTCACCACCTCGCCGTCCTGGCCGAGGATCTCCACCCCCGCCGGCAGCGCCTCCCCCACCGGGGTGGTGCCGGACACCAGACGCGGACGCTGGGCGAAGCCGCCCAGGCCGAACAGCAGCACGCTGCGCACGGCGCGGGAGGCGAGGTAGGCCGCCTGCCGCTGCCGCTCGTCACCGTGGATGCGGGAGAGGTTGGTCAGGTCCGCCCAGGCGGCCTTCAACTTCTTGCCCCAGTCGTCCAGCGGCTTGCCGTCCTCGAAGACCAGACCGCCGAGGATCTCCACCTTCCACGGCATCAGGTGGTTGGACAGCGCCAGGTGCACCTCCGCGCCGCCCGCCCAGGTGGTGAACGTCGCGCCCGGGTCGGAGGGGTAGACCCAGGCGCGCTCACCGGTCACCGGGGCGGGCAGCAGCCCGACGTGGTTCCACCCGGCCGGGACGGTCACGCGCACCTTCCAGTGCGAGCAGGACATCAGCGCCTTCGCCTGCTCCGCCTCCGTCATCGCCGCGAACGTTCGGGCGGTGATGCGGGCCGGGGTGCCGACCGGGGACTTCCACAGGTGCTTCGCGTAGGCGAACGTGCGGTCGTACTCCACCAGCGCCGGCAACTGCTCCGGCACCCGCGGGGGCAGGATCAGCTCGGTGCGGCCCTGCCCACCAGTGGCGTGCAGCAGAGCGCGCAGCTCCTCCGACAGCACCGGATAGCCGCCCGCCCACTTGCCCTTGGCAGGGATCGTGCGCGACCACAGGTCCCGGCCCGTCTGCGACGGGGAGCCCATCAACACGACGTCGTCCCAGTGCCGGCGCAGTGCCTGCCACAGCAGCGTGAACGCCTGGCGGCACGTCGCGGCGTCGGCGCCGTCCGCATCGAACCACTCGCCGATCGAGCGGATCTCGGTGGTGGCGCTGTCCGGGGCGGTGGCGGGGGCGTAGCGGCCGACGGGCTGGCGCTGGTGCACGAAGTGCCCGGCCAGCTTGTCCCGACCCGCCCCGACAGCGGTCGTCCACCGCTCGGAGGGGGTGTTGAGCCAGGCGGCGACCGCGTCCTTGAGAGTGGAGTACCGCTCGGCGCCGTCGTGCCAGGGGGCGCCGGCGGTGATGTAGATGCGCTCGGTGCCCGGCGCGGTGGCCAGGACGGCGTCCAGGATCTCCCCCGGCGTCTTCGCGCCGAGGGCCAGGCGCACGACCTGGTCGCGGACCGCCAGCTCACCGGTCGCGGCGTCCAGGAACACCGTCGCGCGGGCCTGCTGCACGAAGTTCGGGCGCTTGGACACCAGACCGCTGGTGACGGCCTCGAACCGGGCACCGTCCGGGCCCTCCGGGAGTGTCGGCAGATCACGCGGCCCGGCCTCCACCATCGGCCACTGCGGGACAGCGACCGAAGCGACCGAGATAGCCGACTCGACCGGCGCAGCGACAGCAGGAGCAGCGGCAACGGCGGCGGGGGCGGGCTGCTCGGCGGCGACGGCCTGGTCCTCGACCTCGCGCGGCGCCTCGGGCACCTCGGCCGGCTGCTCGACGACGGGGGCCGGGGCGGGGGCCGGGGCGGGGCGGGTCAGCGCCGGGGCGAGGGCGCCGACCGGCTGCGGCGCGGGCTCGGCCACCGGAACCGGTGCCTGCACGGGCGCGGCGGCCGCAGCCTGGTCCTCGGCCTTGGCCGCGCGGACGGCGGCCGGGGTCGGGTCCAGCAGCGGCGCGATCCGCACGACGTCGCCGACTGACAGCCCGGAGGCCTTCGCGATGGCCGGCGCCTGGGCGCCCTCGTACCCCGCGAGCCCGGCGACCCGGCGCGCACGCTGGGCGGTGAGCTTGTCCAGCTCCTTCTGCGCGGCCGCGACCGTCTTCTCGGCGGCCGTGATCTCGGTGCGCAGCTCGCGCAGACCGGCGAGTTCGGCGGTGTACGTCCTGCGGTCCATCAGCGGGTCACTCCCCCCTCGTCGGCGGTATCGGTGGTCGGGTTGGTGGTGGCGTAGGCGATCGGGCCGCCGGAGACGGACGCCAGGCGGGTGCCGAGCAGCAGGCCCGCCAGACGCGCGTCCTCGGTGTCGGCCGGGTCTGCGGCGTTGGCGGGGGCGGTGAGGTCGGTCAGGTAGCCGGCCAGTCGCGCCTTCGGGAAGCGGTAGCGCCCCGCGGTGCCGACGGTGCCGTCGGCCTCCCACTCGGTGAGGCCAGTCAGCACCGCGACGACGAACCCGGCGACCGTCACCGGCAGCACTCCGCCGGCCGCGACCCGGGCCGGGTCGCACCGCCACCAGCCGGACAGCGCGGCCAGCAGCTGCGCCGCGTCCATGTCGGTGCCGAAGCCGATCCATTCCCGGTCCGGCTCCTCCACCCGCTGCGGGGCGTCCGAGCGCAGCACCGCCACCTCGGCCGTACCGAGCACGGTCAGGTCGGCAGCGGGCCGGGCCTGCAGCTGCTGGAGAGCGGCCAGCGGGAACACCTGCCGGCCCGTCTCGCGGACGCCGGGGACCACGCCGGTGGCCATCAGCTTCTTCACCGTCGGGATCGAGCACCCCAAGGCCGTCCCGGCTTGACCCGTCGTCACGAACACACCCACAACCTTCACGCCTATTCATCTAACTTGAAACGCTAGGGCGACTCTACGCCTCCCCATCGACACCATCCACGTCTTTTTAGTAAGTCATACAAGCATGCCCGGAAGGTGACCCGCCCCGGTCTGTCAGTGCCCGGTGAGACCGTGGTCGGTCACCAACACCGCAGGGAGGTGAAGAAGATGAGTTCTCGACAACAGCAGGCCATGGTGATTTTCGGTGCGGCCCTGGTCGGCGCCTACATGCTCGGCAACGTCGCCAAGAGCCAGGCCCGCGCGCTCGGCCTTGACGCGGTGCAGCTCGCTGTGCTGACCGCGGGCGTCGCGCAGTCCTGCGCAACGCCTGACGCGCACCCGCACGGTCCGGCCCGGTCACCACCAGGTGGCCAGGCCAAGCCTTTTCCCTGGGCCCCACTCGGCGCCCGCTTCCGGATGGAACGCGCACGGGCCGCAGTCGCAGCAGCACCGGGCCACCCGCTGCTCCACCGCCTCGCGGGCGCACTGCTTGCAGATGGCACCGACCCCGTTCGCGACACCTGAGACGACGCGGCCGATGTCGTAGACTGCGCGGCGGGTGGCAGATCTGCGGAGCGGACAGATCGACGACGGCCTAGACGATGAACCGCAGAGCAGATTCGCCAAACCAACGCTCCGGCCTCACCGGCAGCGTCGTCAAATCCGCAGACTGGGTACTCATCCCTTCAGGTGGTCCGGTTCCCTGACGGCAATCGGAAGGGCGTGATCCGCGCGACGATGCCGACATATCCAGTGGCGGTCGGCTGCCGGTGCCGCAGAAAGCAACTCCGCGACCTGGTAACCGTACTGGCACCATCCCACCGGTATCGACTCTGAGGAACAATCACAGTGGCAAAGTCAACGCGCCTCGACTCCGAGCCCCGCGGGGAGCGTGCCTGTACCGACCCGGCCACGGCTTCCGTCACCGGTCCCGCCCCAGAACCCGGGGTCCCCGCAGCCGGTGCGTCCGGACCTGACGACTACCTCTACGACCTGGCGTGCTGCTTGGAGGTCTGCCTGCCACACTCGAATCAACCCGACGAGAGCTGGGGTGCATGGATGCCATACCTGGATGCGGTGCTACCCAGCCGTTACATGCGCCACGGTCCCGTCTGGGAAGTAGAGGTATGGCTGGGCGATCCTGCAGAGCTGGCCAATGATGTGCTGGAGTCCGAGCTCCCGCAGGTGGTCCCGGAGCTTTACCGTACCTGCGTGCTCAGCCGGGGGGCCTTTCGGATCAGGGCCCGGGTGGAGGGCCCGGACGGTGAGGATCTCGCGGTCGTGGAGGCGTCCCCGGAGCGCCTGGCGCCGCTGCTGCTGGACCTGGCGTGCGAATCCCTCGCGACTGTCCGGTGGGCTGCGCGACAACTCGCCGGCGACGTGCAGCGGGCGGGAGGCGAAACTGGACAGATCGTCATGGCGTTGCGGCCCTTTCTCGATGAGTCCCAGGCCGAGGCGCTGTTGTCGGCTCATGCCCGGGCCGACCGGGTCACAGCCGAACTCGCCGGGATCAATCCGGCCTGGGGCGAGATCTCCGTCACGGCGCATGAGGACGGGCTGACCCGTGTCGGTCTCGCCCGCACCTACAGCGAGGCATGCCTTCTGGCTTCAGCGGTGTCCGGCGATCCCGACGAGCGCGAAATCCACGCAGTCGACCACGAGGAGATCCGCCGGTCCGAGCAGGAGAGCACACGCTTGATTCTGGAGCGGCTCAACAAGTCGTACAGCGTTGTCACAGCCGATGGATGCCCGGCCGAGCCAGGCGATCTGATCCTGGACGCTCCCGGCGGTCGGTACAGCATTGTCCACGAGCTCGAATCCGGCGACGGGACCCCTGGTCCTGCTGCGCCTGCAGACGAGGAGGGCTGAAGCACAAGGCCATGTTTCGCCTGCCGGTCACCATCCCTGCGTAGATAGAGCCCCTACTCTCGGTCACTGGCCAGATCGGCCGGCCAGAGAGAAGGACGGCTGTCTGTTTGCCACCCGCAGCGCTGGGCCCCGGGGGAAAGCTCACTCGAGAGCTCGCGGTCGAGCCTGCGCACGGACGTACTCAGATCCACCTAAGTTAACCGGCCTCAGGCGCGCCCCTTACGTGCGGCCATCGGCCTCATAGGCCCGTGAGGCGACGCCATGCCCTGTCGAGCAGGGCGCTGCCGGAGCAGGCGAGCGGGTCGGTCAGTACCGTGTCGATGATGTGCGCGGTGAGCTGGGCGTAGGTGCGGAAGTTCCCTCGAGTTCCCCGGTCGTCGGTTCGCGCGAGCTCGCGCGGCGGTATCCGAGCCCACAGCGGATGGAACGTCGGGAGGACGTCGAGGGCCTGGGTCAGCGTCAACGAGGGGATGCGGCAGCGGGCCAGAACGCGGGAGGCCAGTTCCGGGACGCGCCGTACGGCCTCGGTGCCGACGGTTCCAGCCAGGACCAGGGCCGTTGGGGCATCGGGGTCCTGGACCAGGCGGCACAGGTACTCCAAGCACGGTGCTGACAGGCGCTGCGCATCGTCGAGGACCAGCAGGTGCGGTGTCCGCAGGGCGGCCGTGAGTTTGCGGTCGGTGTCGCTTCGCTGGTTGGCGTAGCGCACGGTGAGGGCGAGCGCGTCGGCGACGGCGTAGCGCAGGTGAGCGACCGTTGCTCCCACGGGTACCGGGATTCGGCGTACCACGGGCCCGGCAGGCAGGCGGGAGAGGGCGTACTGGAGGGCGACAGTCTTGCCCGATCCCGGCTCGCCGTCGAGGCACATCACGCCGCCGGCAGCTGCGACGTGCCGGATGTCCGAGGCAGTGCGGTCAAGTGCCTCGGTCACCACCACGTCCGCTTCGGGTACGAGCAGGTCCACGCCGGTCTCGGCATCGCGGCCGGGGTTTCCTCGTTCGTCGTTGGGGCTGCGGCGGGCCCGGTACAGGGGCGCGTTCAGGTCCGCCGTGGGGCGTGGTCCCCGCTGCCGACGGGTGCGGAGCTCGTACCCTTCCCTGACCAGGGCTTCCATGCGGGCCCAGGCCGGATCGTCCCATGCAGGTGCCTTCAGGAACCACCCCGCGCGAGTGGCGGGCGTCGGGGCGTCTGGGACGTCACGGGCTTGCCACAGCCAGCGCCCCACGGTCTTGTCCGGCACCCGTGCCAGCGCCGCCGCGGTGTTGCGGTGCGGCGGGAACAGGCGCCCGACCTCGTCGATCGCCAGCAGGCGTCGCACCAGCACGGTGTGCGCCAGCATTCCCTCGCGGATGGCCTGCAAGGACTTCCTCCTTCTGGTCTGCGCGCCCGGAACGGCAGGACCAATCCTCGGCCGCGGGCCGGAGGCCGACCTGCGCTGTGCGCCGCTCCGGGGGAATCCCTCCGGTCCTTCCGGTCGGTCCGTATGGGCCGGAACGCGGCGATGCGATCCGCGGCGCAGCCACGACAGAGGATCCAGCAACTCACCTGCAGAACAGTAGAGTTCAACCAATCCACCGACACCGGACCCGCACTGCGGCTACTATCCACTCCGCTGCTCTGGAAGACGCACCACGGTGACATCAACAACGCCGCATCCCCATGACGCCGCCAACTCCCAGCCATAGGTCACGAATCCCCTGCTCGGTCACAGCAAACAGCCGGAAGCCGTGGCACCAAACCACGGATTCACATGGACCGGCGCGATGCCCACTACAGCAATGCCTTCGCTCCTTTCAGGTGCTGGCCCCGCTCCGAGTCGACGTCCAGCGGGATTCGGCGTCGGCGTACGTCCTCCCCTGGGCACCCCCGGTGGGTCAGAAACGGATGCCGATCCCGCACGCGGCGGCCACGGCGCTCGGACGGTCCGCGCGGAGTGTGGTGAACAACCGCGCGTCCGCTGCGGCGCCTTCCAGGCGACGATGTTGCGCCGCGGCGAGCAGATGAGGCCGCAGCCGAGCGGGGACGCGGAAGGCCTCCGTCGTGGCGGAGCGGCCGATGCGTCCCGGGCCGCACGTGACCGTCATCGGCAGGGCCAGTTCGTCTCCGCCGGGGGTGAGGTCCTTCAGTTGCGCGCCGCGCAGACGGTGCGCTGAAGCGCCGGTGATCCAGGCCGCGACCAGTGCCCCGGCCTGGACCGGATGCGCGGCATGGCGGCGGATCCGGTCCAGCACCACTGCCGGAGGCAGCCCGGCGACGGGTACGTCCCTTCCCGGGATCAGGACCCGGTCCTGGGTGCGGGGCGGTAGCGTCTGGCCACCCAACGTGCGGGCGGCGGGTTCGTGGAATGCGTCGCGGGCGGCGTTGAGAGTGTCGACGACGCGGTGGTCGAGGCTGCTCAACAGGCTTTCCAGGCCGCTCCCGAGGGCGGGTGCGTGCCAGACCAGGGTCAGGGCGGCACCGGTGGCGGCGTGCAGGTCCAGGAGGTAGTACAGGTCGATGCGCAGGTGAGAGCGCAGCACGATCACGTGCTGGACAGCCTCCGTCCACATCCACGCCCGTACCGCGTGCTCCGCCTGTGCCTCCTGGGCCAGTCCCTGCGCCCGCAGGCCGACCACCGAGCGGCCAAGAGCGGTGAGGTGGTCGTGGAGAAGGACCGCGGTGCGGGCCGTGCCCACGGTTGGGTGCACGGTGATGCGGCCGGCCCGGGGGCGATGGGCGGCCAGTGCGGCGGCGGTGAACCGGGCGTCGTCACCACGGTCGAGGACCACCGTCACCGGCGGCAGGGCATTCCGCTCCGCTTCCTGCAGAACCGTGGCAGGGTTCAGCAGCAGGTCGACGGCCAGGAAGCGCGCCGTCATGGCGAGGGGTCCGGCAGGCGACTCGGAGCGGGCACAGGCGCCGTCGTCCACGGCCGCGGGCTCTCCCGGGCCGCTGGCACCGGGTGCTGGAGGAGGGTGGTGGTTCACAGCCGGCTGAAGGCCCAGCCGAGGACCTCGCGGTCCACTCGCTCGCGGCCGGTGCGTTCCAGGCCGAGGCGCACGTGGGCGGTCAGCTGGGCCCAGGCGCGGAAGTTGCCGTGGGCGGCGTGCTGGTCGGCGAAGGCGATCTCCTCGGGGTCGGCGTCGGCCCACAGCGGGTGGAACAGCGGGATGACCGCACCGACCTCCTCGGTCGTGAGGCGGGTGAAGTGCTGCCAGATGAAGACGCGCGAGGAGAGCATCGGTTCGCGGCGCAGCACCTGGTGGCAGCCTTCGCCGCCGACGAAGACGATGGCGAGCTGGGTGTAGGGGTCGTCCCAGAGGTAGCGGAAGTACTCGAAGGCCTCACCGCTGAGCCACTGGGCCTCGTCGACGACGAGGGTGCGGGGTTGGAGGGCGAGGGCTTCGCGCAGCAGGGCGTCGAACTCGCTGGGGCCGCGGGGCGGGGTGCCGGGCAGGTCGAGGACGGCGAAGAGCTCGTGGCGCACGGCGCGGGGGGTAGGGCGCACGCGGAAGGTGATGCGGCGGACGTCCTCGGCGGGGTCGAGGTCGCGCAGGCAGGTGTTGACGGCCAGCGTCTTGCCGAAGCCGGCGCCGCCGTGGACGCACATCATCGCGCGGGCGTTGATCGTGTCGGCGAGGTTGTCGCGGGCGGCGAGCAGGGCGCGGGTGGTGACGACCTGGGCGCCGGGCAGGCGCAGGTACTGGTCGCTGTCCTGGGGCGGGAGGAGTCCGGTCACGGGGTCGGCTTTCGGGTCGCTTCGGTGGCGGGGCGGGTGGTGGTGAGCAGGCCGGGCGGGGTGTTCCAGTGCCCGGGCGGGGCGGTGGGCGCGATGAGGTCGGGCCGGGCGAGGGCGGCCAGGTCGGTGTGGGTGGAGGCGGCCAGTTCGCGGCCGGCCTCGGCGGCGGTGAGGGCGCCCAGCGTTCGCGGGGCCTCGGGCCGGGTGGCGGCGGCGTAGCGCTCGTGGCGCTGGGCTTGGGCCTGTTCGAGGTCGCGTCTGAGGCGGCGGGTGCGGGCGGTGCGGGCGCGGCGGACGGCGGCGATCTGCTCGGGGGTGGCTTCGTCGGCGAGGTGGGCGGTGGCCAGGTGGCGGCCTGTGGTGGGGTCGAAGAGTTCGATCTCGTGCAGGTGGTGGGGCATGTGGCGCACCCGCACCCGGGTGCCGGTGCGGCCGGTCATCCACGGGGCGACGTAGTAGCGGTTCTTGAACTTCACGCCGCGGGTGGTCACCGGCCGGGGCTCGGCGCGGTCGTCCTCGAGGGTGAACGTCCACAGGTCCCCGGGCGGGATGTCCCTCACGGGTGCGGGGTCGTCCTGCCACGCCTGGAGCGGAGTCCTGCCCTTGAGCGGGGCCGGGCGGTGTTCGGTGTTCCACCAGACCACCCAGGCGATCAGGCCGGTGGTGAACTCCTCGAAGGACAGCAGGCCGTGGCGGTCCGCGGGGCGGGGGCGGCGGCCCGGGCGGGGCTGGTGCACGTAGCCGGGCAGCGCGGCCAGGTGCATCCGCTCCACGGAGCGGTTCAGTCCCTCCACGGTGCCCTTCAGGTGCGGGGTGTAGGCGGGCAGGTCCTCGACTGTGACCTCCAGCAGCTCGAAGGCGGCGGTGACCGTGCGGGACAGGAAGTCGCGGCCCCGGTCCATGCGGACGGTTGCGGGCAGGCCGCCGACGGGGCCGTAGGGGTCGGTGCGCAGCACGGCTGAGCGCAGCGCGGCCAGGACGGATTCGCGGGAGGGCTGGCCGGGTGTCACGGCGAGGCCGGCAATCGCGTTGGTCGCGCAGTCGACGTACCAGGTGATCCACGGCTGGCGGGCCTGGCCGTCGACGTCCACCAGCACGGGGGCCTGTTTGTGGTCGGTCTCCCACACGGCGTTGCGGTGCCCGCGCGGGCGGGTGAGGAACACGTCGTGCTTGCGGGCGGCCCGCTCCCCCGCCGCCAGTCCCGCCCGCTCCCCCGCGCTCAGGTCCCGCCGGATCGCGCGGTGCAGGGTGGGCAGCGACGGCGGGCGGCCGGGCGGGTCCTGTTGGGTGGCCAGGGCGGCCAGCTCGCGGTGGACCGCGGCGACGTTGCCCTTCCACAGGGCCAGCAGATGGCGGACCTCGGGTGTGACGGTGAAGCGAGCACTGGTCTCGGCGCGGGAACCGGGGTCACGGGCCGCGGCCGGGTCGCGTTCGGCCGCGGCGAGCCAGCGCCACACCGTCCGCTCGGTCACCGCCAGGTGCTGGGCGGTGAGCCGGACCTGTCGGGCCGTCAGAGCGCGCTCCTGCCGCAGGGCCAGCAGGCGGCGCACCGCTGGTCCGCGCAGCGCGGCCAGGGTCGCCGCAGGGAGAACGGCAGCGGCCGCCGCGCCGGTGCCGGCAGCGCCGCCGGCGGCTTCGGAGCCGCTGCGGGCGGCCCCGCCGGATCCGGGCTCGGGACCTGAATGGTCGCTCACGCTCTCCTGCCTTCCTCGAAGCCGGGGTGAGGGGCCGCCCGGCCTTGTCTCATGTGGTGCGGCGGCTGTGCTGCCGGCCTCCCGGGGGTGCGGGTCCGGCGGGGCCGTCACAACGGGCCGGTGAGGCGGGCACTGACCCGCTCCAGCAGGCGGCGGTCGACTACGGGGCGGGCCTGGCCGTAGACCTCCGCCGTCAGATGCGAGGTCACCTTCGCCCAGGTCCGGAAGTTGCCGTGCCCGACGTGCTCCTCCACCCACGCAACGTCTCCGGGAGCCACCTGGCCCCAGAGCGGGTGGAACGCCTCCATCACCGGCGCCACCTCGGCCGGGGACAGGCGCGGTACCAGCTCCCAGGTCAGCACCCTCGACGCCAGCGCGGGCACCCTGCGCAGCGCCCGTTCGGCCCCCGCACCGGCGAAGAGCAGCGCCACGTCCGTGTCCGGGTGGTCCCACAGCTGCCGCAGGAACTCCAGCGCGGCTGCGGGCAGGCGCTGCGCCTCGTCCAGGACCAGGACCCTGGGCCTGCGCAGCGCCTCGAGCAGCGTCAGGTCCGCCGCGCCGGTCGAGTGTGGCAGCCGCTTCAACTCCAGCGCCTCGGCCAGCACCCGGCGCAGCTCCGGCACCGACGGGTTCACCCCGACATGGACCCGCCGTACCCTGACCGGCTCCGGCAGCTGGGACAGCGCGTACTGCAGCGCCACCGTCTTACCGTGACCGGCGTCCCCGTACAGGCACGCCACCGCACCCACCGCAGCGACGTGCGCGACGCGCTGCACCACCGACGCGACCACGGGTGTGACGACGACCTGCGCGCCGGGCACCAGGACCGGCACCGCAGCCAGGCGGGTCTGCTCACGCAGGAACACCTGCCCGCCGAGCCCCGCGCCACTGACCGTCGCCAGGCCCAACTCGGCGAGCGGGTCAGGGCGCAGCGGCTCGGCAAGACCCGGCTCCCGCTCGATGACCAGCACCCGGCCCGCCAGACGGTCACGGCGCACCACCCGGTGCAACGTCCCCAACGGCGGCACACCCTCCTCACCGCAGGCCAGCATCCGGCGGTGCAGCTCAGCGACGTTCCCACCCGCCGCGGCCAGCAGCGCCTACGTCCGGTCCGACATTGTGTAGCCCCGGCGGGTGGGTTTGCCGTCCACCTCGCCGGTCGCGTTCGCCTCCGCCAGCCAACGCCACACCGTCCGCACCGACACACCCACCGTGTCAGCCACCGCCCGCACATGTCGCGATGTCAGCTCACCTGCCGCCTGGCGCTCCACCAGGCGCCGTACCACCAACCCCCGGGGCAACCCCCGCCCCACACCCCCACCAATGTCACCCATGAACCAGATCCAAGCGACACCGCCCCGCAAAGGGCATCAGATCTCTCGAACCCAAGACAGCGACAGCCACCGTGAGATACAACCCCCACGACAGCCAGAGCACCACCCCCGACAACCCACCCGACCAACCCGAACCCGCCCCTCAGACCACCACCACCATCAACCTCTCACCAGTACTGACACCAACCCAAGAAATCGCAGGAGCAAGCTACCTTGCGAGTACGCCCCTGCGGAGTGATCAGATCACGGTGAGTTACGAACAACTTCGGTGATCCGGTACGGCGGACAGAGGGACGGTGCTGTCCTGGGGGCATGGGCGACCCGGTGACGCCGAAGGCGTTGATCCGATCCGATGCGTGCGGCTTGCTGGAGCTGGCCTGCGCGTACGACGACTCGCCGTTCCGGGACCGGCTGCGGCTCGGGGACGGTTGGACGCGGCGGTGGCGCGGGACGTGGCTGGTGGGCGGGGGGAAGGTGGCCTGGCCGGTACGGGACATGGCCGGGGTGCCGGTGCTGTCGTCGCGGCCGGTGCGGGGCTTCACCTGGCGGGCCCGGCAGGGGCACCGTCCGGGGCTGCAGTTCATGGTGTCCACCGGCCGGCACCACGGGTTCGAGTCGTTGGAGGAACAGCGGCTGCTGCTCGTGCTGGACTTCCTGCGGGTGGCCGAGGTGCTGCCGCAGCCCTTCACGTTGGACTTCGAGTACGACGGCGGCCGGGCCCGGCACACACCGGACTTCCTGGCGGTGCTGCCGAGGGGCGATCGGTGGCTGTTCGACGTCCGCCCGCATGGCCTGGTCAAGGACGCGGACGCGGTGAAGTTCGCGGCCGCCCGGGAGGCCGCCGAGGCCTGCGGCTGGGCCTACACGGTGGTGACCGGCTGGCGGCCGCTCGTCTGGAGCGTGCTGGACCACCTGTCCTCGCAGCGCCGCCCGTTGACGGACCGGCTCGGACTCGAGCCGCAGCTGCACGCGGCGGTCCGGGGCGGGCCGCGGCCGTTCGGCGAGGTGGTCGAGTCGACCAGCCTGCCGGTGGTCGCCCGCGCCCACGCCGCCCACCTGCTCTGGCACCGCCGGCTCGGGGTCGATCTGGGCTCGCCGCTGGGCGACGGCTCGCTGCTCTGGCCTGGTGGCGGGCCCGCGGAGGTGCGGTGATGGCGGGCGGGCGAAGCCGCCTGGAGCTGGCTGCCGGCAGCCGGCTCCTGCTCAACGGGGTGCCGTGGACCGTCGAGTCGGCCGAGCCGCAGTTCGGGCGCCTGGTCCTGGTCGACGGCGAAGGACGGGCCGAGCACCGCTCGATCCGCTGGCTGGTCCACCACCCGGACCTGCGGCCGGCCGGGAAGGTGGGTGACGTCAGCGGCCAGGCGCGGTCCGCCCAGCCACTGTCGCTGGCCGACCTGACCGAGGACCAGCTCGCCCAGGCCCGGATCCGGGCCGAGCACGTGCTGGAGGCGGCGACCGGGTTCCGCAACGGCCACCGCGCCCGGGCCCGACCGGGCGAGCCGCGGCCGGCCTACGACCCGGACGCCACCACGCTCACCGAGCGCCGGGCGGCGAAGGTCGCCGAACTGGCGGCACTGTCACCGGACGAGGCCGCGCGGCTGGGGCTGCAGGGCCTGGGCCTGCGCACCCTGCAGGGGCTGACGACGCTGAGGGGCGAGGGGAGTCTGCTGCTGGCCTGCGCGGACGGCCGGTGGACGCGCCGCCAGGGCGGGCACCCGACGGTCACCGAGGAGGTCCGGGAGGCGATCTTCGCGGTGAGGGAGGAGTGCAAGGACCGGGCCCGGATCAGCGTGCGGGCCAAGCACCGGCTGCTGCACCAGTACATGACGGAGAGGTTCGAGGACTTCCCCGCCGAGAAGATCCCGTCCCGCTTCACCCTGGCCCGGGTCTGGGCGGAGTGGTTCGGACCCGGGGGCGGCCGGGCCCGCTACCTGCGCTCGGCCGAGGCCGCGGCCCAGGCCGGCGTCGGCACGCGGGTGGTGGTCCACCGCCCCGGTCAGGTCCTGGCGCTGGACTCCACGCCGCTGCCGGTCATGCTGCGCGAGACGGTCTTCGGGGAGGCCGTGGGGGCGACGCTGACCCTGGGCCTGGACCTGTATTCGCACTCGCTGCCGGCGTTCCGCCTCACCCTGGGGTCGGACACCTCGGTCGACGTCGCGATGCTGCTGCGGGACGTGATGCTGCCCCTGCCGATGCGCGAGGGCTGGGGAGCGGAGATGGAGTGGCCCTACCCCGGCGTCCCGGCCGAGCTGATCGCCGAGTTCGCCGGCCACAAGGTCGCGGCCCTGCCCTTCTTCTCCCCCGAGACCGTGACCACCGATCACGGCAGCCCCTACAAGAACCACGCCCTTGTGGAAGCCGAGCGGGAGCTGGGCTGCACCATCCTGCCCGCCCGCACGCTTCGGGCCAGCGACAAATTCGCCGTCGAGCGCGCCTTCGGCGGCATCAAGACGCTGCTGTTCGAGCACCTACTGGGGTTCACCGGCACCGACGTCGCCGACCGCGGCGCCGACCCGGAGCGCGACGCGGTGCTGACGCTGGCCCAGATGGAGAACCTGATCGCCGGCTGGATCGTGAACCGCTTTACCGACCACGGGAGCTCATGTTCCGGCTCTGACCTGCGGTGATTCATAGACTACATGTCCGCGACGGTCAGGTGAGGCCGTTTCCGTAGCTCATCTGGGTGGTCTCGTGTGTCGGCTGCATGCTCACGGTGTCGCAGGGTTTCCGGTATTCGCGGGGCAGTCGTGCTGGTGGGGCTGGGGTCCTGCGATGTTGAGGACGGGGTCTTCTCCTTCGGGGATTTCGAAGACGAAGACGATGCCGGAGGCCGTGGCCTGGACCGAGCACTGGTTGTCGAAGGTCAGCGGTGTGTAGGGCTGCCAGGCGCAACCGGTGCGGTCGAGAGATTCGATCACGTCGGCGTACTTGATCTTGCCGGGGAATGTCTCTCTGCCGACCAGGCCGATGGGGAGATCGATGACATCACGCCAGGTCTGGAGACAGATCAGGATGATCTTCTGGCAGCGGCAGACACTCAGCTCAAGGTCGCCGTAGGCGAACAGACGCGGCCACGATCGACGCTTCCCGATGACCACTTCAAAGGGCTCACCGAGGGCCGCAGTGACCTCGTCCCAGGCGGCGCCGTTCGAGACCGGACCCAGCCGTCCCGACTGGGCGAGTTCCGTTAGGACGTCGAGTAGCTCCATGGGGCAGGAGCCTGTCATCTGCGGCGATGGGCTGTCCAACGGCTTTGGGCGAGGTGGGGCGAGGAAAGCATGGAGGCGTGTCGTTGATCAGTCGGGCTGAGCCATCCCGCGGTGGCGATGGGCGTTGTCGAACAGAGCCCAGCCGTCGAGTTCGAAGTAGAACTAAATGCCTTCTTCATCCCAGTAACAGCGGAGCCACTTCGTCACCCGGCCACGATAAGTCGCGCCTGCGACAAGGGCTGGCCTGGCTCCGCGCGTGCCAGCTTCCGAGGCTGGTCAAGGGTCTGAGGGCGCGTCGATTGCTCCGGCTGAGCGGAGCGCGCGGCCGAGGTCTCCGACGAGAATCCGCGGGTGGCGGCGCCACCACCACATGTCGTCGGGATCGAAACGGCTGATCCAGTGGAACTGGGACAGTGCCTGGCCGTCGTCGAAGGCGGTCGCGGCCCGGAAGCGGTTGTCGAGTTCCTGGATCCGCTGGTTCCAGGCCACGAGCACGTGCCCGGGCAGGAGAACCCACGCCTCGTGGAGCCAGTTCCGGCTGTAGAGGTTGTTGGTGTACTCGTCGATGAAATCCTCGTAGCCGTTCTCAACGGTCCCGACGAGCGAGGCCCACTGGTCGACCATCTCTGTGACGGTGAACGCCTTGCGCCAGCCGCGCCCGTGCAGCACCTCGCCTGCCGCTGGGTCGTCCTGGGGCTCCATGCTGGGGATGTTCGCATGACCCCGGCTGGTGCGGATACTGGCTTTCCCCGGCTTCGAGACCGAGGGGGCTGTTCATGTATCACGTCCGATTTGACGCGTCCAGACCGGGAACGGCGGCGGCACGGCTTCCGCCCGGTCCTGGCCGTCGGACTCGAATGACGTGAGTTCGGTCCACGGCACCGAGCCGGGGTCACTGTCGTCGAGGAAGCTGGTGATGATCGGTTCGAGCGTCTCGGTCAGCACGTAGTTGCCAGCGAACGGGAGCGATTCCGGGGGTTGGGAGGAAGTCGAACAGCGCAGTTGTCCGGCTTGGTCGTCGTGCCAGACGTAGAAGGTGGCGGACCCGTGCAGACCGAGGGCCCGGATGCGGTCACGCAACGCCCTCGCTGTGCTCTCGAAGGCGGCAGCCACCTCCTCCACGGACAGCGTCGCCCGCTCCTCGGCGTCGGTGCCGAGATGCCAGGTGTTGGCCTGCGACTCGGTCGCCTGGTTGCCCGGGTCCAGGACCAAGGGTTCGTCCGCGACCTCTGCGATGAACGTCAACAGCATCGGCCCAGTCTGCACTACCCGCGGTGGCCGCCCCGCCACGGGCGCGGCGGCCACCGGTCACGTCGGATCAGCCCGCCGGAGCCGCGATCTGGGCTTCAAGGTCGGCGACGCGGCGGTCCTGGAAGCGGAGGTTGCTGCGGGCGGCCTTGAGGCGTTCGTCGAGGGTGCGGTTGTCGGTGGTGAGCTGGCGGACGCGCTGCTTGAGGGTGGTGTTCTCGGTGGTGATCCGCTGGAGGGTCTCTTCCGTCCACTCGGCTTGCAAGTCGCGGACCTGGCCGAGGAGTTCACCGATTCGGGTGCGCTGGGACTGGATCTCGGCGTGGGCGGCCTTGAGGGCCTCCTCGGCGTTCAGCGCGCGTTCACGCCAGGTCGCCTCGCGCTGGTCCTCCTGCTCGGCGAGGCTTCGGTGGCGGTGATCGCCGGCCTCGGCCAGCGCTGCGGCGACAGCGGCTCTGGCCTCGCGGTTGTCGTAGAGGAAGGTGCGGGAGACGTCCGCGCGGCGGGCGACAGCGGCGACGCTGATCTGGGCCTTCTCCCGGCGGAGGCGGGTGATGGCCTCGTGGACGCGTCCGAGCGCGGTCTGTGTCTTGCGGCGCCGGGCGGCGAGAGCCGCGGCGGTGCGGGCCGGAGGGACGGTGTTGGTGTTTATGCGACCTGACCTGCCATGTCGTCCGCGCCCTCCGAGCCGGCGTCGGCGAGGTCGGCCGCGCGGAACGCGGTGGACCAGATCCGCTGGAAGTAGTCCTGGGGTTTGCGCAGGTCCAGGGCGAGGGCGTCGTCGAGGAGGCCTGTCAACGGTCTTGAAGTTCTCCCCGTAGGCGGCCAGGAGTTCTCCCCACTGGTGGCCTGCGGGTTCTCCCCAACGGCGGCCAGATACCTCCCCGCCCTGGGTGGTGTGATGCTCAGCTGAAGGGCTTGACGCCCTGACCGGAGGTGGCCTGGGTGAGGCGGAAGCTGTCACCCTGGGTGACCACGATGTGAGCGTGGTGCATGAGCCGGTCGACGGTGGCCGTGGCCAGGGTCTTCGGCATGATCTCGTCGAATCCCGAGGGGTGCAGGTTGCTGCTGACCGCGAGCGCGCGGCGTTCGTAGGCGGCATCGACCAGCCGGTAGAAGCCCTCGGCCGCGTCGGGGCTGACCGGCAGCAGGCCAATGTCATCGACGATGATCAAGTCGGATCGGATGACCCGGGCCAGGGCTCGGGCGATGGAGTCGTCCGCGCGGTGGCGGCGGACCAGGGCGCCGAGGTCCTCGATGGTGAACCAGGCAACGGTCATTCCGGCCTCGACCGCGGCCTGCCCGAGCGCCTCGGTGAAGTGCGACTTTCCCGTGCCGGACGGTCCGCAGACGCAAAGGCTCTCCCGGCGCCTGACCCATTCCAGGGTCTTGAGGGCGTCCTGGGTGGCGCGGGGTATGGAGGATGCCGTCTCGTCCCAGTCGCCGAACGTCTTCCCGGCGGGGAACCCGGCCCGCTTGCGGCGTGTGTGCAGGTTGGCGCGGTCGCGGCCGGCGGCCTCCTCGGCCAGCAGGACACGCACGACCTCGGCCGGGTCCCAACGCTGGGCCTTCGCGGTGGGGATCAAGTCGCCCAGCGCGCGACGGATGTGAGGCAGCTTCAAGCGCCGGGTCAGCGCGATCGCCTCGTTCAGGGGATCGCCGGCCGAGCCAGGGACGCTGCGGAGCGGGGTCGTCATCGAAAGTCGTCCTGTTCGTCGTCGTCGGTCGCGTCGCTGCTGGTGGTGGTGCCGAAGCGGGCCCAGGCGGAGGTGCCCGGCTGCAGGCTGTGGGCCTCGCTCGCGCGGGTGGGTTCGGGGATGCCGTGTCTGGCCTGGTAGTCGAGGATCGACAGCAGGTCTTTCTCAGCGAAGCGGCCGGTGACCGCGGCGGTGCCCAGGGCCCGGTCGACTTGGGCGGCGGGGAAGAGCTTGGACAGCGAGACGGCTTCGGCCATCTTGGCCTTGACCCTGCGGGTTCCGGCGGTTGCCGCCTCGACCAGCCAGGCGGCGGCTCCTGGTCCGAGCATCAAGAACGCGGCCTCCTCGGCGCTGGTGGCGCGCGGAGTGCGGTCGCCCTCCTTGTTCTCGCGCTCGGGGTAGTGGGCCTCGTCGATGACCGGGCTGCCCGGGGTGCCGCGCTGGTGGCGGGCCACTTCGGACGCGGTTCCGTCGGCCTGGACGGCGGTGACGATGAGCTCGTCGCCGTGGAACCGGGCCCAGACCCGGGTGTCGATCAGCGGGTGCGGGACCGAGTAGCGCACCGCCTCCACCGAGATCGTCGCGTCCCAGTTGACCCGGCGGGTGGTGCCGAACGCGACGGTGAAGGGCTGCTTGGGCAGCGGGTGCAGCCGTTGCTGTTCCTCGGCGAGCATCTCGACCGGGCGGCGGCGGGTCTCTCGGTGGACGCGGTTGTTGACCTCTTCGCAGAAGCTGCGGCAAGCCGCCTCCAACACGGCGAAACTTCGGTATTCCTCAAGGAGGTTGACGTCCTTGGGAACCAGGTCCGCCTTGGCGATCCGCACGGTCGCCTCGCTGCCGCCCTTCGTCTCCGGGTCGGCTGGCAGGCAGGTGCGGATGGTCATGCCGTAGTGCCGGGCGACCTCGACGATCTCCGGGTTGCGGACCGCGATCCCGGCGATGTGGTCGGTACTGACCGTCTTCTCGTTGTCGGTCAGCGCGTAGGCGGGCACTCCGCCGATCCTGCGCAAGGTGGCATCGAGGCAGGCGGTGATCGTGGGCAGGGTCTTGTCCCAGACCGGGATCACGACCCGGAAGCGGGACCAGGCCAGCCACGCGCACCACAGCGAGGTCCGCCGCCCGCCGATGGTCGGACCCTCGCCCCAGTCCCACTGCAGCCAGAGCGCCGGCTCGGTTATCCAGGGTCGGTAGATTCGCCGCTGCCCGGCCCTGAACTGGGCCTTTGCCTCGGCGACGGTGCGGCGGGTGGTACGTTCGCCGCCAGTGAAGCCCATCGCGGAGATCCGCTTGTGGACCACGTCGGCGCGGATCCTGCCGCCGGAGCGGACCACGAGCTCCTCGATCTTGGGCAGGAAGGCGTCGATCGCCCGGTCGCGGTGTCGGCGCTGGTCGGGCTGCAGGCCGGCCGCGCGCATCTTCACATACCGGGCGACCGTGTGGTGGTCGCATCCGGCCAGCTCAGCGGCCGAGCGGTAACTGCCCGTGAGGTCGTAGGCCTCCAGGATTTCCATGATCTCCCCGCTGTTCTTCACCCGGTCGAGCGTCGCCGACCGGGGAGGGGTGGGGCGAGCGGGGAGATATCTGGCCGTCCACGGGGAAACCCCTGGCCATCAGTGGGGCCCTATATGGCCGCCTATGGGGAGCTTGTCACGACCGCTGTCAGAGGCCCAGTCCTGCGAGGGCTTTCTCCAGGCCGTCGATGGCGCGGGCGGTGGGCTCGAAGTAGCGGTGGAGGTAGTCGGCGGTGGTGTCGTCCGGGGCGCCTTCGGCCAGCAGCCGCCACTGCTCGCGCTTGCGCCGCCAGTAGAGGAGGTCGGCGCCGGAGAGAACGAACTTGTCGCAGTTGTGGCAGTCGAGGTTCCACGGGCAGGCGCCGCCGTCGACGACGGGTTGGAAGGTGCAGAAGCCGCCCTCGGCCGGGGTGCTGCGGCGGGACAGGTCGACGGCGATGGCCTGGGCCTGCTCGCGGGTGAGCGGGGTTGTCGGTTCGGTGAGGAGTTCGCCGGGGCTGGTGGTGCCGGGGCCAGCGACCCAGACGTGCTGCAGGACGTCCTCCAGGTCGGACTGGGTCAGGTGGATGTAGTGCTCGGCCATCCGCTCGGAGACGTGGCCGAGGTAGCGGCGGACGTGGGTCAAGGTCGCGCCGGCCCGCAGCAGGCTGGTCGCCAGCGAGTGGCGGGCCTGGTGGGGAACCCCGCGGCCGATGTCGAGGTCGTCGATCCAGGGCTTGAAGCCCTTGTGGAACCACTTGTAGCTCAGCGGCCGGCGTCCGTCGCGGTTGCGGATGTTGGTGGGGAACAGCGCCATGTGGTCGCGTTCCTCGGCCGTGGGCGGCCGGTTGTTCCGGGCCTCGAACAAGGTCAGGGTCTTTTGCTGGCGGGCTTCCAGGAGCTGGTGGACGCGCTCGGGGATCCGCAGGGCCTGGTCGTAGTTGCCGACTTTGGTCTGGTCGTGCCAGAGCATCGGCAGTCCGCCGTAGCGGCCGAGGCAGTCCAGGCGGAGCTGGAGGACCTCGCCGCAGCGGCGGCCAGTGACGAGGATGGTCTCCCAGGCGTCCCTCAGGCCGCGGTCGAAGGTGTCGTGGGTCTCGGCGAGTCGGCTCAGGTTGGTCTCGTCGGCGAGCGCGCGGGCGACATCGTCGGCGAACGGCTGTCGAGATCGGCTGATCATCCGCCCCGGGGCAGGCATGGCCGCGATGAACGCCCGGTCCAGGCCGAGGCGTTCGGCCTCCCCCGACTCCAGTGCCCCGCGTAGGAGCCGCCTGGTGCGGTGGAAGACGCGCTGTCGGGTGTTGGCGGTCACGATCGACGGCTTGCCGTGGACGCCTCTGGCCGCCAGCGAGACGAGGCCGTCCCGCTCGCGTTGCCGCTGGTCGGCGACGAACTGGTGCATGTGGTCGGCCGTCAGAGCCCGCGGGTCGTGGCCGCCGGCGGGAGCGTGGAGTTCCAGGAAGGTGCTCAGCTCCAGGCCGGCTCGGCGCGTGTCGTCGAAGGTGCCTCCACTGCGCGGGCAGCTGGGAGAACGCAGGATCGCGACCAGGTGGTCCCAGATCAGGTCGCGTAGCCATCGCTGGGAGATGCCGGTGAGGTCCATGTGGATCGAGCGGCCGGTGAGCTTCCGCCCGAAGTGCTCGGTGAGGATGTATCCGAGCTCGCGCGTCTCGGTTGGCGTCACGTAGAGGGGGTGCAACCAGTCGGTCACGGCCCGGACGATGTGGACTGCCTCGCGGCTGACCGCCTTCTGCAGAAGCCGTTCCTCCTCCGAGTCAATGTCGGTCAGCGACCGGAGGCCGTGCTCGCGGGCGAAGTTCGCCAGGCCCTGCCAGGTGACCAGTTCCCAGCGGCCGTGGGCCTTCTGGGTGTAGGCGAACATGCCCCACTTGATCTCGGCCCGAAGTAGCGGGTGCAGGCCCCGGAGGTTGACCTGCGCGGGGCGGAGCACGGCCGGGGCGGTCGCGCACCAGCGTTGGAAGGCGTGCTGGTCCTGGTAGCTGACCGGTGCGACCAGCCCTCGGCGGCCGTAGCGGTTGCCCCACTGGGACGGCAGGGCCGCTCCGCCGGGCCTGCCGTCTCTGCCGTAGCGGCGCTCGTGCCGGAAGCACAGCCCGAGCGGGGAGTCCGCCAGTTCCGGGCAGACCTGGACCCGGCAACTGCCGAAGCCGGGCAGCGCGTGCTGATCGAGGAGCCAGGCGTCGAAGTCGGCGTCGCCGCTGCGGCGGCCGCGATGGTTGTACCAACGGAACTCGTGGTGGTGGCAGAGCTCCAGAGTGAGGTGACGGGCGGGCCGTCCCGGGCAGATCTGGCAGGAGCGTTGCTCGACCCCCTCCCCGGGGCCGACGGGCGGCGCGGTGCGGAGGAACTCGGCTCGTGTTCCTCCCTGGTCGCGGTGCTCGCGCCAGAGCATCTCGTGGGTTGAGCACAGGTCGCCGTGCCCCATCGTGGACCTCTCGCACTCCGCCGTCAGGCAGTTCCACCGGTAGACCGGGTGGTTCGGCGGGACCTTGACGATGTCGGGGCGGAACAGCTGGTCGAACGACGGGGTGCTGATCAGCGTGGTGAGGACTTCCAGCCGGTCCCGGCCGGTGCGGGTGTCCTGCTGCGGCAACAGGGTCGTCACGGTCACTTCGGCTCACCCCAGACCGTGCGCAGGGCCGCGTCGAAAGCGGGATCATGGATGTCGACGTGGCCGTAGACCTCGTCGACCGTGGCGGCTGATGCCCAGCCGCCGGCGTCGCGGGCGATCAGCAGGTTGCCGTCCGATGCGTCGAGAACCGCGCTGGTGAAGTTGTGGCGGAAGGCATGGGGTTTCACCAGGCCCAGGCCAGCACGCCTTCCGGCGCGGCCGAGCATCCGGCGGGCCCCGACCGGTGACCACGGCTGCCCGGTCCCGGGGCCGTGGAGCTGGACCAGGAGCATCCCGTGCCCGGCGGCAGCGCGCGGATACTCACCGCCGGTGAGGTACTCGAAGTAGGTGTGCACCATCGCCGGGCTGACCCGCTTGATCAGCCCGCCGGTCACCGTGCCGTGCTCGATCCGCCAGGGGTGCTTGGTCTTCGCCTCGGCCCGGTTCGGGTTGTCCGGCCGGTGGCAGACGTGCAGGTGGGGGCTGCGGCACTCGCCGCAGGCCGCGTTCTCGCGCAGGTGCAGGTCCACCAGGTGCAGCCCGCAGAGCTCGCCGATCCGAAGCCCTCCGTCGGCCAGCCAGGTCACCAGCAGCCGGTCCCGGGCCGAGTTCACCGTCTCCAGCAGTCGCTCGCGGGCTCCGTCCGGCAGCATCTTCGGATGCCGGCGGTGCGGTCCCTTCGGCGCGAGCGGGTTCGCGGGCATGGCCGTCTTCACGTGCCCCAGGAGCGAGCGGCGACGATCCACCCGCGACGGCAGCCGGGTGCCGTCGAGCTTCTCACCGAGCTCGACGTTGACGCCGAGGGACGCTTGGTGCAGATAGAAGCCCTTCACGCAGGAGGCCGCCGCCGACAGGGCGGACCGGCCGTAGGGGCGCTTGCCCACCCGCCACGGCTCCCCGAGCGGCATGCGGACCTCGGCCCCGACGATGCCCATGTACCGCTCCAGGTCCCGCAGTTGGACCGTGCTGAATGCCAGGCACTCACGCTCCAGCCAGCGCAGATGGTCCACCAGCAGATACGCGTAGGTCCGCTGCGTGCCTGAGCCGTCGTGCTGCCGCAGGAACCGGTCCGCCTCGACGTGCACCGTGCCCTCGGGCCAGAGAATCGTCCAGGACCTCCGCCCGCCCTTTCGCTCGATCTGCTGGACCCTCAAGTCCCCGATGATGACGTGCCGTGCCACTCGTCCTCCGTACCGACTCCGGAACATGACAGACGTCCCGGTCCCGGTCGGTAAACGAGCCCATGACGTCCACGTCACAGGCCCAGACGGACATCACGGGCAGCACAACTCACGGTCGGTAAAAAGGTCTGGCAGAACCGGATCCTGGGCGAGTACGCACCCTGCTGGGGCCCCGGCGAGGGACACAGCCCCAACTCCCTGTTCGCGGCGGCGATGCAGCAGGGCGGATGGTCACTGCAGATCCCCGAACCGCAGTCCTACTACAAGGTCCTGCGCAAGCACCACGTCAAGATCCATCCGCGTCGGGGGGTCCAGATCCTCGGGCTCTACTACCGCTCCGAGGTGCTGGACGACCCCCGCTACCTGCTGCCGTCCGAGCGCGGCGGCAAACACGCCGGCAAATGGGTGGTCCACAGCGACCGGCGCGACCGGCGCCAGGTCTTCTTCCAGGACCCCGTCGACCACGACACCTGGCACACCCTTCGCTGGACCGGGCTGCCGCCCGAGGGCGAGGTCCCGGCCTTCTCCGACAAGAGCGCGGAGGCACTGCTGGCCGAAGTCCGGGCCCGCAAGCTCGCCCCGCGCTCGGACGAGGAACTCCTTCCGGTGCTCGTCGAACTCCTCGGGGCGGCCACACCCGTCGACCAGTGGCCGACCCAGCAGGCCAAACGGGAGCGCAAGCGCGACCGGGCGGCCCGCTCGCGCGAGAGCGACCGCGCCGGCCAGGCCGCCACCGACCGCGCGAGAGCCGCCGAGCCGTCCCCGCCACCGGACGGGCCGGACGCCGAGGCCACCCGGACCGTCGACATCTCGCGGCGCCGGCGCCGCGAGGCCGCCGCGAACCGCGAACCGGTCGCACCGCTGCTGCTGCACGAGTCCCTTCGCCGAGGGGGCCTGTTCCTGCTGCCGCCGGTGACGGACCTGCCGGAAGAGCACCCCTCGAAGGAGAGCATGTGAGCGAGGACCCGCTGGCCGGCCTCCCGACCCGGACCGAGATCGCGGAGCTGATCCTGCGTCCACGCCCGCACCGCGACACCTTCGAGGGCTGGCAGCACTACCGGGCCACCCGCGGCCTGCTCGTCCCGCCACCCCGGATCACCGCCGCCCAGTGGGGGCGGCTGGAGCCGGGACCACCCCGGCCACTACCCGGCGCAACCCGCGCTCACCGCCGACACCGCCGCCTTGCAGGACAGACTGCTGGCCCTGCTGGACCCGGCCACGGCCCCCTCGGACGCCTTCAGCGCGTTCTCCGACCTGCGGGCGATCGCCGCCGTCGTGCTCGCCTCCTGGCCGAACAGCGCCGAGCCTGACATGCCGCCCGGGCTGGAGTTGGCCCTGGACGACTTCCTCGTGGCGCGGGAACAGCTCATGACCTCCAAGGAACGGGCCCGGGGCTACAGCAACCGAGCAGCCTTCTCCTTCGATGCCGCCCCCACCCCGCCGCCGGCCAACGCCGCCCTCCTCCACCTCGCCGACCGCTGCCTGCAACTGGAGCCGGACGCCTTCCGGGCCTGGCTGGCCGACCTGCTGGAGCACATCCCCGACCGCAAACACCCCCGCTGGGGCAAGACCTGGAAGAGCCAGCTGGCGACGTGCTCGGCGATGGTCAGGTCCGAGGCGACGCGCGCTCTCGGCCGGCGCCTCCCAGCGCGAACGTCCTGGCCCGATCTGCTGGACAGCAGGTCACTGCTGGCCCTCGGCCGGCGAGACTACCGGGCGGAGAACATCCCCCAGGAGATCCCCTCGGCCTGGCTCGACGTCCTCCTCGGCCGCGACCGAGCCGCCTACGCGCAGACGATCCGGGCACTACGGCGACTGACCGCCATCCAACTCGTCCAAGCCACCGAGACGAGCACAATCCGCGAGGCCGCCAGGTTCCTCGGCATCCCCTCAGCCTGGTTCGTCGACCCGGCCAAGCGGGTCCTGCCCTTCGACCGCCTCCCCCAGCTCCGCGACGGCCAGGACCTCGCCCAGGCACTCGAACGCCTCGCACAGCACATCGAGAAGGACCCCCACCCGATCGACTACCACGAGCGCCGAAGGCGCCTCGCGCTCTGGCATCTCCAGGCCACCGACTGGGAGGCCATCAAGCAGGAGTCCGGCTTCGTCCCCAGGCGCCCCGGAAAGTACCCCGTCACGGACCAACTCCTGCGCGACTGCGCGTCAGCGGTCGTCTGGGCCAGGGCCACCGGCAGCGAATGGCGCCTGGCCCCCGCCATGCGGCCCCCGCTCTCCCCTATCGGCCGCCCCGACCCCGTCGGACCGGAACACCGCGTCGTCAAGGCCCTGACCGCCCGGGCGCCCACGCAGAGATACCAGCAACTGATCACAGCACTGGCGGCACACGCCGACACCCTGGTCGGCATACAGGTGATGGGCTCAGTCCGGGACACGTGAATGCGCTTGCGTCTCAGTGCGGGGACGGGTGGTGCGGCTCGCCCTCAGGTCGCCCAGGGAAGCCGTACCGCCTCGACGCCGGTGTCATTCAGCAGCGTCTCGATGAGGGCTGGAGGCCCGGCGACCTTGGTGGCCCACAGGTCGTAGTCGGTGCACAGGACCCACGAGCGGTCTTCGGCCCAGAGGTTGGCGGGGCTGAAGTCGGCCAGGTCGGCCTCGGACACGTCGTAGAGGATGGCGGCGTCGCCGAGGCACCCCACCCGCACATGGAGGTTGTCGAAGTCGACGGCCCCGAGCGTCAGCGGGTTGTAGTAAACCAAACAGCGAGTGTCCGGACCCGCAGGGCTGTGCGCGGTGAGGATGTCGATCAGCCGGATCCAGGTCTCACGGTCCAGGCTCCCCTCGGTGGGAGGGACGATGCCAAGCGGCCAACTGCCGTTCTTCGTGGCCGAGGGAAAGCAACGGTAGGAGGGCAGCAGCCCGTCGGGGACGATGGGGTCGCCGGTCCGCCGGGCGAGTTCCGCCCAGCGCAGCCGTCGCCAGCCGGGGCCGGGGGGCTCGGCGCGGCCCAGGCCGCCTCCCATGGCGACGCCCACGGCGTCGAGATCGATGCCCGCGACGATGTCGCGCGGGGTACTTCCGTCCGCCAGACGTGCCTGGCGGTACTCGTGGTGCGATACGTCGCCCGGCCCGTGCTCGTGCTCGTACATGGCGTTGAGCACCCAGACCGCATCGGACATCGCTGGCGGCATGAACCCGGTCAAACCGTCGCCGCACAGCTCAAGTAGCCAGTCCGTCGCGCCGGCCGGCGCGAGCGGCCACATGTCTGACAACAGGTTCGATTCCTCGGGCATAGGTTCATGATCTCAGTTGCAGCCACGAGCCACGCGAGGGCCAGCATCATGTGGCCGCCCCGGAAGATTTCAAGTCCAGTGAGTGGCTGTTGTCGTTCCGATCTTGAGGTGTGCTGGTCGAACGGGAGTCTCGATCGGGTGAGTGCGGCGGCCGGCGCGCATGAAAGCAGGGCCTCTTGGTAGCTCGAAGGGTGTCTACGCCAAAGAGCGGTCCAGGAGGCCCTGTTGTCGCAGTTCTACGGCATCGCGGGAGCGGGGTCCACTTCGGTCACTCTCGCGTGTGACTGCCTGGCACACCGGTTCGGGAACGCCGCCGATCACGGGGTCCGTGCGCGCCACTACCCGACGGACATGTCCGATGCGGAGTGGGCGGTGGTGCGGCCGCTGCTGCCGGTGCCGGGCTGGCTGCGCGGGCGGGGCGGGCAGCCGGAGGCGTACTGCCACCGCGCGATGTTGGACGCGGTCCGCTACCTCGTCGACAACGGAACGAAGTGGCGGGCCATGCCGGCCGACTTCCCGCCGTGGGACCGGGTCTACGCGTTCTTCCGCCGCTGGCGCGACCACGGTCTGGTCAAGGAGTTCCACGACCGGCTCCGCCGCAAGGTCCGCGAGCGGGCCGGGCGGGAGCCGGAGCCGAGCGCCGGTGTGATCGACTCCCAGTCGGTGAAGGCGGACGCCGTCGTCGGCGCCGACAGCCGCGGCTTCGACGGCGGCAAGCTGATCAACGGCCGCAAGAGGCACGCCGTGGTCGACACCCTCGGCCTGCTGCTGGGGGTGACAGTCACCGCCGCAGATGTCGGCGACCGCGCCGCCGCGCGGGTTCTGCTCGCCCAGGTGGCCGCCGCGCACCACCGGCTGGCGCTGGTCTGGGCCGACGGCGGCTACACGGGCAGCCTCGTCGAGTACTGCCTGGCCGCCCTCGCCCTGGTCCTCGCCATCGTCAAGCGCAGTGACGACATGCGCGGCTTCGTCGTGCTGCCCAAGCGGTGGATCGTGGAGCGGTTCTTCGCCCACCTGATGCAAAGCCGCCGCCTCACACGGGACTTCGAACGATCCGTCAGCAGCGCGGAGGCGATGGTCTACTGGTCGATGACGACGCTCATGACCCGCCGCCTTGCCCGGCCACGGCCTTCGCGAGCGTGAACCGGCCCGGTGCCGGCTCGGCCAGCCACCCCCGCGCTGTCAGCCGCTTCGCCTTCGACCGCAACGCCTCGATCTTCGCGGGCACCGGGTCCAGGCCGAAGCAGCCGGCCATCTCCTGGCACGTCAGCGGGCCTTGGCCCAGACGGCTCCGGTCCGCGAGGATCTGCAGGATGCGCTGGTAGTCCGCCGACAACGCCGACCAGGCCAGACCCGCGCGCCACATCGGCACCACCGACTTCCGCTTCACCGCCTCCGAAGACGCAGGCAGCGCCGGCTGTTCACCGTGATCCGACGGATTCCCTGCGACATCCGGGCCGACGGCGTCGCCCGGGGACAGCACCTCGCCGACGCGTGAGCGGGCGATGACCCACTCGTTCCACTCCCGCTCGGCCACGACCAGCTCGGCCTGGATACGGTCGGCCTCCTCCCGCAGATCGTCCATACGACGGCGAGCGGAGAGCTCGCGCTGTTCCAGCAGCCCAACGACCGACGGCATCCCGACCTCCACCAGGGCGACGACACGACACGTCACCACTCCCCGAGACCACCGACCCTATGCCCGACCAGCGGAAACGCAGCCCTCAAGCCCGGAAAGACAACAGCCACTCAGGGGCCAACGGATCCTTGCGCTTCACGCTGACGGGTTCGAGGAACGGCCTTCCGCCACAGTGTTCTGTGACGTGCTTGGCGAACGCGTCGTCCGTCATCAGGCGAGCGACGGGGTATGCGTACTGGCGGCGCCCGCCGTACGCCTCCGCGACTACACCGACCAGGCGACCGTCACAGAACACGGCGGCACCGGAGGCCCCCGACCATTGCTCCTGTGCGGCGGCTGACCCGGGTGGCCCGGCACTGGTGTCCAGGACCAAGGCGTCCAAACCGTCGGTGGACACCGGTGAGAGCGTCCCGCGGAGGTGCTCGATCGGCTGCCTCACCGCGCTGCGCCCCGTCAGGTTCCGTGGGTCGGCGAACAGGGGGAACCCGAAGCCCTGGTACGGGAGCTCGGTGATGCCGGCGACCTGGCCCCAGCGCACGGGCGGTGCGGCTCCTGCGGGCACGGGCTGATCCAGCAGGAGCAGGGCAACGTCGGGGGCGTTCCCGGGCACGGGGCCGGGCCGGGACCAGCAGATCTGGGCCCGGCGCCGGACCGGCGGTGGAGAGGGCGCGCCGGTGCGCGGATCACCCACTTGCACCTGGATCCCCGGCAGCGGATTGCCGTCATGATCGGTGACGACGTGGCGTGCGGTCAGCACCAGGCGCGGCCCGAGGAGCCAGCCGGAGCCGTACTTTTCGTAGTTGGGCCGGGGGGAGACCTTCACGAGGGTCAGCCGGGCCAGGTCCTGCTCGGTCAGACTCATCGCGGAGCCTGTCACCCTCTCCAGTCAGTGCGCGGCTCCGCGTCGCCTTCGGGCCAGCGGGCGGCCGGAACGTCCTGTCCGGCCTCCGGGACCGCCGCCCCTTCCGCGTCGTCGGCCTCCGCATCCTCCAGGTCCCAGGAGGAGCCGGGCAGGTAATCCTCCCGATCGATCTGAACAGGCCCGTTGTTCGTCGCGCCGTCCCGCACGTTCAGCACGAGCACCAGCTTGTGGGTGCGGGTCTGCCCCGCGCCCCCGCCCGCCTCAGCCCCGGCTGCACCGATGGACAGCTTCGCCTTGCCCGTGGCGTCCTTGCGGACCTGTACCTCCAGGTGCAGTTCGGCCTTCTCCACCTCGAACCGGAACTGCTCCCCCCGACCTTCGTCCTGGGCCCGGTACAGCTGCCGCCGCAGGTCCTCCAACGCGCTCGCCACGTCGTCCTTGTGGTCCACTGCTCCCCCACCAGCCAAGCCGATCACCTGATGAACCGGCGCTACCGGACCCGATTTTGCCCCTCTCGCCCATTCGGCACACCCGAAACGCACAGACCTGCACGGGCCACGCGGACCACCCATCGGCGGATCTACTGTCCTCATAGGAAACTGTCCGAAACGCCAGATTCGGACAGTAGGCCGGGCCGTGGCGAGGTCAGGTGAGCGGCTCGCTGTCGGAGTCGAGCCCGGAGGCGGCCCACCACTGCTGCTCGGGCTGCTCCTTCCACTCGTGCAGATGATCACGATGGAGGATGGGGCCGGTTCCGTCGCTCGTTCGCGGTGGCCGCGCGGGCGGAGGCAGCGGCCGAGGCCGGGCCCGCCCTGGATCTTGGCGGGGCCTTGGTGACCGCACGTCGGCCACGTGCCGGTCACTGCCAGATGGTCGCTGCTGCTCAGTTGTCGGCCGCGGTTCCTACCGGGCAGTCCATCAGCTCCTGGCAGGCCTTGTGCTCCTCGTCCTCGCGGGCGCACGGCGCAGGTCGGGGCGAGCGCAACGGGACGAACGGGTGGGTGTACGAGCTGCCCGGATTTCAGCGCCCGACGCCGTGCAGCGGAGGTCGCCGGGCCGGTTCGGTCGGACGGCGGACGGACGCGCTCCTGCGACCGATCCGGCCGACCCGTGCTGTGCCGACGGCTCGGCGGCATCATCGGCCTCGCTGGGCAGGCCGGGGGCGGAGACCCTCGCGTCCCTGGCCGGCCTTCGTCGTCCGGCGGCCGCAGGTGCGGCTGCAGATACAGGGACGAGAGGTCTTCCTGCCCGGGGGAACCGAGTTCTGCCGTGCGGGGGTTGTCGGAAGCGGGGGCTAGGGTGCGCTGCCATGGACGCTACTGATCTTGAGTTCCGGGCTCGGACACAGTCCGCGGCGATTCCGCCGGCGCTGGTCGAGCGGCTCCTCGAGCTGGGCAACGAGGAGGAGGTGAGGCAGCAGGCCGGCCGGGGCGAGTGGCGGTGCGCGCAGGCACTGGTGCGGCTGTTCGGTGAGCGGGGCCTGCGGACGCAGGCGCTGGAGGTTCTCGCCCCCTACGTCACGGCGGGCTGGTGGCCCGCCGTGGAGACGCAGGTGGAGTTGTTGGAGGGCTGGGGGCGGGCGGAGGAGGCGATCGCGCTGTGCCGGCGGTACGCGCAGTCCGGGGAGAGCGTGGCACTCGGTCTCCTTGGGCGGTTGCTGGGCCGCCACGGCCGCGCGGACGAGGCGTTCGGGCTGCTGCGGGACGGAGTCAGGGACTGGTTCCTCGCTGCGGCCCTGGTCGATGTCGCCGGTGCGGCCGGCGAGGACGATGCGGCCGCGGCGCTGCTGGCCGACCGCATCGAAGCGGCAGTCCCCCTCTGGGGCGGCCTCGTGGTCGAGCCGTTCAACGCCGTGGACCTGCTCGCCGTGATCCATGAACGCCAGGGCCGGATCGATGAGGCGATCGCCCTGCTGCACGCCCACGGTTTCGCCTTGGTCGAGGGTCGCGACCGGCTGGCCGACCTGCTCGCACGCCACGACCGGATCGACGAGCTGCGCGCGTACGCGGCGACCGGGCTCCACGGGCTCGCCGCACAGTGCCTGGCCGAGGTCCTGGAGGAGCGCGGCGACATCGGAGCGGCGGTGGCCGCCTACCGCACGATCGGCGAGCAGGACGGGATGTCGCACGTGGCCGTCCCGCTGGCCCGGCTGCTGGAGCGCCACGGGCGCGGCGCCGAGGCGATCGAGGTGATGCGCGAGCTGGTCGAGGGCCCCGACGGACTGGAGGACTGGATCGTCGAGTTCCTGTGCACCCTGTACGCCGACCAAGGCCGACCCCGGGAGGGCCTGGCCCACCTGGACGCCGTGAAGGAACGCCGCGCACGCGAGGACTGGGACTTCTTCCGCATGCGCCTTCCGCTCATCGCCGCCTGCGGCCTGCCCGACAGGGCGATCGAGCTGGCACGGGCACACCCCGAGGGCGACACCTGGTACGCGGCCGACGAGATCGCCCGCATGCTCACCGCGGCCGGCCGCCCCGAGAAAGCCCGCGCGGTCCTCGAACCGCACCTCGCCTCCACCCCTGCCCGCCTCGCCGAGCACCTCATCGACGCCGGGCGCATCAAGGACGCCATCGCGGCTCTCCAGCGGCCGCCGAAGGACCCGGTCGACAGTCCCTGGACGATGACGAGCCGCTGCGGCGACTGGGTCTCCACCGCACCACCGCTCTGACGGTACTCGTCGGCCACCGCCCGCCATCGCGGCCGGGATCGCCGAACTGCGCAACCGGCGCTACGGCACCGGCCACGGACAGGCCTCCGCACCGAACGGCCTGGGCGCCCGTCATGCCCCCCTCACCCCGCAGCGCGCCCTCACCCGGTGCGAACTAATGCTCGACACCCTCCGCGACCCCGAGGCCCCCTGGCGAAAGGCCCCGGCCGGCCGGCAGCGACGGACCCGGCTGCGGCATCGGTCAGGGCTTGCGCTTGAGGAGGAGCGCAAGGATGGTGCGGGCCTCTCGGGGGCGGGGATGGGGACGGCGGGTCAGTGGGTGGCGAGTTCCTGGAGCTGGTGGGCGATGTCGCCGGTGGGCAGGGTGAACGGACCTCAGACCTCGTCGACCTCACCGGGCAGGCCCTCGAGGACCTCGCGCAGGACGGGGTCCGGGCTCGGCCGAGCAGTGGGAGAAGGAGCGAGCAGAGGCTCCGGTCGATACCCGGGAAGCCGTCACCGTCCACCCCGCCACAACCCCAGCCGCCTCCGAGAGGATCCGCAGCAGTCCTGAACGCAGCGGAGCGGTCCACAACGACGGCGTAACCACCCTCGGCCTCCACGGCGGACGCAGCGGGCGTGGCCCGGGTCAGGGGCGGTCGGCCGGGGCAGGGCCGCCGGGCAGGTCCCGCTCGTAGTGGACGAAGTGGTCGGCCGGGACGAAGGTGTCGTAGAGGCGGCGGGCCGGGTTGTCGTGGGCGGTGAGCCAGTGGACGCGTGCCCAACCACGGACGGCGGCGAGGTCGAAGAGGTCCTCGAGGAGCAGGCGGCCCGCGCCCAGCCCGCGGTGGGCGGGGTCCACGAAGAGGCCCTCCAGGTAACAGACCTGGCCGGTGAGCCACGTGCTGTGGTGCAGCACGCTGTTGGTGATGCCGATCACCGTGCCGTTGTGCTCGGCGACGCGGCCCAGCAGTGGCTGGTGCGGATCGAGGAGCCGTCGCCACGTGGAGTCGGCGACCCCCGCGGGCACGGTGGACTCGTAGAAGTCGAGGTATCCAGCCCACAGTCGGCGCCAGTCCTTCTCGTCGGCAGCGGCAAGGTCACGGATGGTGATCGGGGGGATTTCGGACATCTCGGCTCCAGGTGAGAGTGTTCGGGGGTGCTGGCGGGCGTTGCGGGCGAGCAGGGTCGTGGCGTCGGCTGGCACGGCGAGAGCACGACGTGTCGCACCGCTCCCGGTCGGCGGCCTCGGCCGGACTCCCGGTGATCGTCAGCTTGTCCGCAGGCACACCGTAGCGGGCCGGGCACCAGCTGACTGCGGACAGCCGGCCGGGGCAGCGATCGGTCGGCCGGCTGGGGCGGGGCGGGAGCGAAGGTCGGCGTGGACGGTCTTGCCGTAGGGCTCGGGGGCGACACCCCAGTGCCCGCCGGTGAGGTGGTGGACCAGAGCCGGGCCACCGCCGGACTCCGCCGCAGGCCCCGCGTCGAGACGGCCTTGCGGCTGCGTGAGCGCGGCAGATGCGCCCAGCCGCTCACCGCCTGTGGCAGTGCCGGGCGCAGCGAGGGTGACGGCACCGTCGCCGACGCTCTTGCGGTGGCCTGTCGGCGGGAAGACCCGTCCTGGCGGCAAGCGGCGGTCGACGCTCACGGGCCGCCGTCCGGCAGGAGGTCTGAAGGCGCTCCGGCGGCCGGCCAATCGCAGGCCGGGTGGGCGGAGCGCCCGTGTGCCGGACGGGCCGGCGTGGCGGGCCTCACCTGCGGGTGGGCACACGCGATGGTCCAGTCTCCGGCCCGCTGATCGCTTTCGTGGCGCGCCGCCCACTCGGTGGCGTGCGCGGGCGCGCGAGGTGCTTCCGGCCCTCGTCCGGGTGACAACCCGGACGTCCGCTGGATCGGAAGGGCCGTTCCGTGGCGTACTGGCCGGGTGCGCATGACGACGACGGGTCTGCTCGGGGCCGCGCTGCTGGCCGGGCTGAACGTGCTTCCGGTCCAGGCCGCTGCCGCGCCGTCCTTGCCGCGGGACGGCGGTCCGGCGGCGGAAGTACTGGCGCGTCAGGAGGTCCTCGACCGTCTGGCCGACGAGATCACGCGGGTGCCGGAGCACGAGCGTTCCCTGGTGGCGGGCTACGCCGGTCACACCGTGGATCCCCGGCACGGTCACCTCGACCTGTACTGGCACGGCAGACTCCCCGACCACGTCACGAAGGTTCTCGCCGCCGCCCCCACGGGGGTCACCGCGGCCGTGCACGAGGCGTCGTACACGTTGCGGGAGTTGCGGGCGGGGCGGGACCGGCTGGTGGGCGCGGTCGTCCGGGGTGAGGCGGGGGCGGTGTGGACGTCGGCCGGCCCGCTGGTGGACGGGTCCGCCCTGGCCGTCGGCTACACCCCCGACGGGGGCGGCCGCCACGGCGTGGCGACTGCCGGGGAGGTGTCGGCCCGGGCCGCCGCGGTCGCCGGCGTGCCGGTCACGGCGGTTACCGCCGCCGCGTCGACGGCCGCCTCGACCCGCCACAGCGACGCCAGTCCCTGGAGCGCCGGCGCCGAGCTGACCACGCCCGGCAACGGCTGGTGCACCTCCGGGTTCGGCGGCTGGCGGGGTACGACGGCCGTGCTGCTCACGGCCTCGCACTGCGGCACCTCCGGCACCTACAGGACCGGTGCCGGAGCGGTGGTCGGCACGGCCACCGACTCCGACACCGGCCTGGACACCACGGTCATCGACGTCAACGGGACGCCGTCCGGGAAGTACTTCGACGGCGGCTGGGACAACGGCAGCGGCTACGCGAAGCGCGTCGTCGGCGCCGGGCGCAACAACGTCGGCGACCTGGTCTGCGCGAGCGGGGCGATGAGCGGCATCCACTGCTCGCTGAGGATCACCGCCACCGACGTCGCCGCCGAGGTCAACGGCCAGTGGCGCACCGACCTGGACACCGCGACCAGGACGGACGACTCCACCGTCGCCGTCGCCAAGGGCGACAGCGGCGGCCCGGTCGTCGCCAGTGTCAACGGCGGCGCCGACATGCAGGCCAGAGGCATCATCTCGGCCGGCACCGGCAACCCGGTCGTCTGCGGGTCCGTGGCAGCGCCGACGACCTGCTGGGACAGCCTGCGGTTCGTACCGATCGCACCGATCGTCTCCAAGTTCGGGCTCTCACTCGCCTAGCAGCAGAAAGGGGGAGCACCCGTGAACGGGACCACCGGCCGCGTGCTGACCACCCTCGGCGTCCTGGCCCTCGCGTGCGGCGCGGCCGCGGCCGCCGACACCCCGCCCCGCGGCCAGGACCTCGCCGACCTCCAGAACGCCATCCACCGCGCCGGCACCGGACCCGCCACCTGGCACGTCACCACCGTCTCCGCCCACCCCGGCGACAGGCTGCAGAGCGTCGAGGTCGTCGGCTCCCTCGACGACGCACGCAACGCCCTGGAACGGCAGTTCCCCGGCCGCACGACCGTGGTGCGGGGCCACGCCGGCCAGGACCTGCTGTGGGACCGCGGCCAGGACAACGCCCTCGAGGCAGCCCTGCTGGCCGTGGACCGCGGCGACTGGCAGGTCTTCGAGACCGGCCCCGCACCCGACGGCCGCACCAGCGTCGGCGTCGTCGGCGACCTCACCGCCGCCCGCGCCTTCCTCGACACCCACTACCCCGGCCGCACCACCGTCCACGGAAACACCGGCCCCTGACCCGGACGACCGGGGCTGCCTACGACCGGAGTGCCACCGGCCCCAGGAGGCAACCTGGCTCGGTTCATCACTGGTGGCTCTGGCATGGATTCCTTGGATTGGGCCGAGTCCCCTGGCGACACGACAGTCGGCCGTCACGTTCCAGCTGCCGCCGGGCCTGGGTGAGGCAGTCGAGATGGTCGACCCCGCCGAACTCCGTACGCGAGCCGGCATCGAGGAGTGCGACGAGGGCCGGGGAAGCACTCACCCCGCCAACAGGGCGCGTCTGCGGAGGAGATTTGAAGCCACCCATGCCCGCGCGGGCACGGGCGGCGGCCAGGCGGTAGGAGTCGCTTCCGGTCTCCGTGATTGGCTGCGTAGGTCCGGTCGGAGAGCGATCGGCAGCCGGTGGGACCCGAAGTGTCGGTGAGAAGTAGCAGCACCTACCGCTCCGTTGAGGTGGCGATGGCATTCGCTCCTCGGGCTCCGTATTCTTCGGCGGGGAGGTAGCCGCGTTGGAGATCACCGTTCAGTGGATCAGGACGTCCTGGACGAAGCAGTCCCGCGGCGGGGAAGCCGCTGCGCGGAGGAATGCGACCCCGGTCGGGTTCGCCGTGCCGCAGGACTGGGCTTCGTCCGCGCATGTGGTCCGGATGCACGAACGGGACGGCTTCGAGCCGCGTGAGAGTCGGGAGGAACTTCGCGGTGTCGACGTCGGCCTTCGCGAGGCCGACGGGCGGCTGCGTGTGCTTCCCCGCGTGGATCCCCTGTTCGGCTTGCCACCTCGACCGCGCAGGCCTCCGGCTGTGCGTCTCCTCCCGGGCCAGTGGGTCCGGTGGCAACTGAACTACCGCTTCAGCAGCGCGGCAGGGGTGCGGGACTGGTCGTACTGGCTGGACACGTTCAACGTCGCCTACGGCCCTGCTGACGCCGACCTGTTCCTGTCGGCGCCGACAGTGTTCATCGATGAATGCGGGCCAGTGCGGTAGCTCGACCGCCCGGTGATCAGCTGCTGGCGCGTTCGGCCTGGGGCCCCTTCGCAGTGGTCCGCAGGAGCTGCGCAAGAACCGGACAGCGGGACCCCTGTCGCCCCTGCCGCGGCCGGCATATCGCCAGTGCATACAGGTGCCCAGCCGTGGCAGGATGACCTCATGTTGATCCGAAAGGGCGATGCCGCGTAGGCGTCCCGAGGCCGTCCGTGCAGAGCGGTGGCGGCCACGATGGCAGTATCCGGTCATGAGGGTGCCTGGCGTCTCCGCGCGGACTCGCGCAGCGATCCGCCGGGTCGAGGACCAGGAGATGTGGCCCAACGCGGTCGCCAAGGCAATCTCGCGTTTCGAGTGGGCTTTTGGGCAGCCCGGACGCTACCTGGACGCCTCCGCGTTTGATTCGCCGGGGGTGGGAGACGCCCGTGATGACCTGGAGTGGGCGATGCTGCACCTTCCGCCCGGAGCCAAAAGGGACTTGGGCCGATTGATCACGCGTATCGATGAGGAATTCGAGCGCCGCACCTTGCCGGAGCCCAACTACGGCGAGTGGGCGACGACGCGCTGGTGGTGGACCAGAATGCGCGATCGCTGACGGTCTCCGGGGTCGTTTCCCTACCTGTAGTCGACGAAACCTGCCACCCTCCGCAATCGCTCCCCGGGATCTGGCTCTGTCGCATGCCTGGCATCGAGGTGTGGGTCGAGCGGCTGGTGCTGACCGATACCGAGGTACGGGTCGCTGTGTCGTCTCGGGCGGGGTGTCCGCAGCGTCACCGACTGGATCATGCGCAGACCCGAACACCTCACCGACGTCGAACGCAAAGGTCTCGACGAGCTGTGCGGACGGAACACCGCCCTCGCGACGACCATCGAGTACGCCCGCCGCCTCGCGCTGATGATCCGCGAGCGTCGCAGCGAACACCTCGCCCTCGACGTCTGGATCGCCGACGTTCGCCTGGACGGCCAACGCGAACTCCGGACCCTGGCCAACGGCATCCGACGCGACCACGCAGCCGTCCGGGCCGCCCTCACCACGACCCACACCTCCGGAGCGGTCGAAGGCAACGTGACCAGGATCAAGCTGTTGAAGAAGCAGATGTACGGGCGTGCCAACTTCGATCTCCTGCGGCGCCGCATCCTGCTCTCACCATGATCACGAGGCTCCCACCCCCGAAATAGCGACAGAGCCCGGAAGCTGAGCCAGAACCCGTTCACATGAGCAAAGCCAGGGCGACGGTGGCCGGGGAGGCCGGAGCAGCGGCCGGGGCGCGCCCAGTGGCCCGGCACGGGAGTGAGGGGCACGTACGGCTCGGTCCGGATGCCACGGCGCGGCGGCGGGCGCGGCCGGGGCGAAGGTGACCGGCACCTCGGTCGGCTGCTGCTGGGGTGCTGCGGTGCCGGGCGGCCAGGTCATGGCCTGGACGGCGTGCGTGGGGCCGGCGAGCAGGTCCAGCGGCGCCAGGCCCCCAGTGCCGGGCGAGGGCGTCGACCTCGTCCAGGCCCCACGGCTGCGCACCGGACTGACGGCGGGACACCTTGTCCTGGGGCAGGCCGATGCCGGCGGCGAGCTCGACCTGGCTCTCGCTCCGGGAGCACCTCGTCGTGGTTGTTGAGCACGCAGGCGGTGACGGCGGGGACGATCCGCTGGGCTTTCGGGGTGTCGGGGCCGTTGAAGTGGTCGGTGCGGCTCACGGGGTGCTGGTGCTCCTCTTCAGCGGTTCGACTGTCCGCGAAGCCTCCGACAGGCCACCCCCGCGGTCTCCTCGACTGTCCGCAAGATGTCTGTTCGTCCAACCGAATGGGCCGGGCCGCCACGCACGTGTGCGTGGCGGCCCGGCCCATTCAGCAGCAAGCAGAGCCATCCAGTGCCGAGGGTGGGCTGCCGACCGGGCCGCTCCAGGGCGATCGTCAGGCTGCTACCGCAGGGTGGGGATATAGCTGCGGCAAAAGCTGAACAGGACACTGTCGGAGATCTCGTTGTCAAGATAGTTGCCGGTACGCGGACCGACGACCCCATCGGCGTCCAGACCGTTGAGGTCCTGGAAGTACTTGACCTCCTTGAGCGTGTTGGCCCCGAACACAGAGTCCACCTCCAAGGAGTGACCGTAACGGCGGGTCTCCTCGAAGTACATGTTCAGGGCGAGCTGCACGCACCTGACGGCCGTACCTGAGTCTCCGTAACGGATGTTGCGAGCGTTGGGATTGGCCGTCGCCGCCGGTGCGCAGAGGCCGATCAGCAGTCCGGCAACAGCGGTCAGAATGCTGCCGCGAACGGCAATCCTTCGTCCGATCCTCACAGTGTTCCCCCATCGGGTTGCAATCTGGCGGGCTTCTGTACCCGCTCCTTGCCGAGGCATTCCCTTGGCTTGGTCAAACCCTAGAGCCGAACTCGACCGTCAAGAGGAGCTGTTTCCCGTCCCGCCCGGAGACCTCGGATCGTCTCAGCCCGCTGACCAGGGATTTGAGAAACCGGCAGACACAAAAATGGAGACGTCCCACACTTCATCTTCCGACGCCAGAACAACCGGAACGCTTCGTTGGCCAACCTGTAGCCGGCAGGTGCGGGAGAGTCGGGCCCGGACTCCACCGAAGCCGACTGGCTCGGCGTCCGGGCGCAGGCCAAACGCTCGAATGCAGCGGGAACGGGAGATGGGCCACTCGACGGCGACCTCGACCGAGCGCAGGGTACGTATTGCCTTGCCGGGGCACGCTGGGACCGCACAGCGGTGCGAGCCCCCGCGTCCGTCCTACGGCACGTCGCAAGGAAGGGTCAGCGCCCGCACTCCTCCGGCACCAGCCGGTGAGCGGGCTCTGCGCAGGTCAGCCCCCTCGGACACTGACTGCGACAGGATCCGGGCCGGGTGTGTCGGGGGCGGCAGCTAGGGTGCGGGTCGTGGACACTGCTGATCTTGATGACCCGGCCCTCACCGTGTCGGACTGCATTCCGGTGTCGCTGGTGACCCGGCTTCTGGAACTCGGCCACGAGCGGGAAGTGGAGCTCCAGGCCGGACGCGGGGAGTGGGTCTGCGCCCTGGAGTGGTCACGGCTCCTCGGCGACCGGGGGCAGTACGACCAGGCGCTGGACGTGCTCGGACCGTATATCGCGACGGGCTGGTGGCCGGCCGCCCGGGCCCGGGCCGATCTGCTGGAAGGGTGGGGCAGGGAGCAGGAGGCGATCGATCTGTCCCGCCCCTACGCGCGGGCCGGCGACTCGTTGGTCCTCGACTTCTTCGCGCGTCTGCTGGCCCGCCACGGCCGGGCCGCCGAGGCGTTCGCGCTGCTGCGGCCCGGGATCGAGGGCTGGTTCCTCGCCCGGGCCCTGGTCGACGTCGCCGAAGCCGCGGGCCGGGACGAGGAGGTGGCGGCGCTACTGGAAGCCCGGATCGAGGCCGCGGTCCCGGCCTGTGACGACCCCGACTGCCACCGGCTGCGCATGGAGCCGTCCAACGCCTTCGCCCTGCTCGCCACCGTCCGGGAACGGCAAGGCCGCGTCGACGAGGCGATCGCCCTGCTGCGCCGCCGGGAGGTCACGTCGGTCAACAGCCGGGACGCGCTGGCCGATCTGCTGGCCAGGCACGGACGGATCGAGGAACTGCGCGCGTACGCCGACTCCGAGTACCACGGGCACGCCGCGCGGAGTCTGGCCGAGGTGCTGGAGGAGAGCGGCGACGTGCAGGGGGCGACCGACGTCTACCGAGCCTTCGCCGAGAAGCCCCACGGCATGTGGCAGGTGGCCCATCTGCTGTCGCAGCTCTTGCTGCGGCACGGCCGCGCCGACGAGGCGATCGCGGTGATGCGCGCCCTGGCGGACTCCCCGAACGGCGCGGAGGACTACGTCGTCGACACGTTGTGCACCTTGTACGCCGGGCACGGCCGTGCCCGGGAGGCCCTGGCCTACCTCGACACCCTCAAGGAGCGGCGGGGCGGTGAGGAGGAGTGGGACTTCTTCCGGATACGGCTGCCGCTCATGGCCGCCTGCGGCCTGCGCGACGAAGCGATCGAGCAGGCCCGGGCCCACCCCGAAGGCGGCACCTGGTACGCGGCCTGGTCCCTCTCGCACCTGCTTGCCGAGGCCAGCCGCCGCGAAGAAGCCGCCGCTGTCCTCGAACAGCACCCCGATTCCACCAGTACTCTCCTCGCCCACCACCTCGTCGACCTCGGCCGCGTCGAGGAAGCCGTCCGAGTTGTTCAGGCCCGACCGAGCGCCGCCCCGGCCCCCGACCCCTCGGGCACCGCCTACTCCGCCGAACCACCGTTCTGACGCCGTTCCACACCCGCTCGTCTTCTGCGGCCACGTCCGCCGGAGCCGGCCCCCGACAGGGCGCGAACGGCTGACGGGTCGTCGGATCTCCTCTAGCCTCGTTGCCACGGGGCTCCGGATGCCGCACGAGTCCTGTCGGCGAGGGGAGGCGCGGTGGGCGCGGACGATGCTCGGGACAAGCGGCGGGTGCTGGACGACGCCGCGGCGTTCAGAGCCCGGGGGGACCTCGCGCGGGCGGCGGCGGTTCTGGAGGAGCGGCTGAGGCGCGCACCCGACGTCGAACTCCTCACCGCCGGCGGCCCAACCCGCACCCCGGTGTCCTGCTGGACGGCGACCGGGACGCGACACGTGTGCTGGCCGCCGTCCTGCGCTATTTCGACGCGGACGACGACCGTCCGGCGGTGACGGTCCTCGCCGGCGCGAAACCGCTCGGCCTGCTCCATCGCCGGGACACCTACAGCCTTCCGCCACCCGCGTTGAGCACGCGCGACTACGGGGCCTCCGACCACGCTGCCCTGCCGGGCGACGTGCGCTACGAGATGATCACCATGTGCTGCCCGGCGGTGGACTGCTCCTACCGTCTCGCGCTGATCCTCCATCCGCTCCGGGCGCCCCGCTGCCCGGTTCATCCCGAACGGACCCTGGCGGTGGTCGGACGAGCGGCATCATGCCTCCCGGTCTGCTCCAGGACCACGGACGCCGCGTCTCGATCACCGGCACCCTCCCTACGCTGGCCGTCCTGCTCACCGTGCTGGCGGAGCTCGCCTCCGGCGCGCCCACGCACATGCCCAGCAGGGAGCGGCTGGTCGGATCGCTCGAGTCGCTCGTGCCCGGCGAGTGGGTCCTGCTGTTCCTGGGCGTGACCGTCGCGGCACTCGTCCTGCAGCCGCTCCAACGGCAGTTGGTCCGCTGGCTGGAGGGCTATCCGCTGATGCGGGGCCCGGGCGCGGTCCTGGGGCGTGCGCTCGTCGCCCGCTGGCGGCGGCGCTGGGAACGGCTGGACGCACTGCAGCAGAGGGTCGACCCCCGCCCCGCAGACCTGCCGGCAATGGCCGCGGCCGCTGCCCGTCTGGCCAGGCTGCCGCGTTCGCCGGACCGGCTCATGCCGACCGGTCTCGGGAACACGCTCCGCGCGGCCGAGGACCGGCCCGCCGACACCTACGGCCTCGACGCGGTGGCCGCCTGGCCGGAGCTGTACGCGCTCCTCCCCGAGTCGACGGCGACGCTCGTCGACGACGCCCGTGACCAGTTGGACACCACCTGCCGGACGGCCGCGGCCCTCGCCCTGATGGGCGGCCTCTCGGCGGTCATCCTCCCGCCCAGCCGGTGGACGCTCCTGGCCGTGGCGTTCCTGCTCGCGTCCGTCCTCACCTACCGGAGCGCGATCGGCGCCGCCGAGGGCTACGGCCGGCTGGTCAACGCGGCCGTGAACCTGCACAGGTTCGACCTGTTGACGGCTTTCCGGCTGCCGCTGCCCGCCGACCCGGCCGAGGAGCGCGATCGTTTCCGCGCCCTCTCGAACCACCTCCGCCAGGGGCTGCCCGTCACCGGGCCCTACGAGCACGGGTCCCCCTGACCTCGGCGGAGGATGCCGCGTCCCGTCAGGGTGCGGCAGCCTTCTGGATACGGGGGACGAAGAGCTGGGCCAAGGAGTGGACGGTGGCCGGGTCCAGGGAGCTGCCTCCCCCGTCCTCCAGCCTTACCTCGGCGATGACCGTTCCCAGGCACATGATGAGGCCGAGGCCGTCCGAACCACCGGCGTTGCGGTAGTACGCGTGCCCCTCGACGCCGGGGACCGGTGCCACCTCCGCCTTGGCGTATTTGGCCGACCAGTCCTTCTCTTTGCTGCACGCAGCCTCGGCGGCCTTCTTGTCCGCGTAGGCCTGGATGTCGAAGTAGGCGTTCTCGCCGGCCGCCTCGAACTTCACCGAGCCGTTCGCGATGCGGGTGCAGTCCCAATGCGTGTCCGGACCGCACTCCGCCGCGGACTTGGGTTGTTCCTCGATGTTCGCGCGGCCGGTCTTCGGTTTCCAGCCCTTCATCGCCCCCGGGTCGGGGAGCGCCTGCCGGATCCGGTCCTCGGTGTTGAACACGGTGTCGAAGTCCGCCTTGCCGCCCTTCGGCTTGCCCGAACCCGCACCCGTGCCCGCATTCGCTCCCGCTGCCGACTTGTCGCCAGCCGGCGGCTTCTCACCGATCGGATCGGAGCCGCCGCCACCACAGGCGGTGGCGAAGGCCGCCGGCGCCATCAGAACCGCCACCCTCGAACCAACGCCGGACCTCAACTGCATTGCCCGCTCCCCTTGGCTCATCGGACCAACCCCATCAGGCTGTCGCATCGTCAGATGATCATGGCAGCCGACTCCGATGATGATCAAACGGAGCCCAGCCTCGGAGACGATCGCGACGGCTGCTCCGCCCTCGGCACCGACCGCAAGGCGCTGAGTTACGCGGCACCGTTCCCCGGAGCAGGTCAGGGCGGAGTCCACCGAGAAGGGCGACACTGCCGTCGTTTCCCATGAACGTCCAGAGTGCCGGTGATCACTGAACGCCGCCGGAACCCACGAACAAACGCTGTCGGTCGAAGTGAACGAAGCCGGTCGCCGGGTCGGGTGCGAGGTAGTTCGAGGCCATCGTCCACAGGCGGCCGGAGATCGTCGCGATGCCCCGCCCGGCGGTCCCGATCGCCTTGACCACACTCCTGGCCGCGGGCTCGTACTGCTGCCGACCCCGAGACGGGCCGCGCCCCGCTCCTCCTCGAGCCGGACGCTGAAGCCCCCGTACATGCCGGGCACCGTGAACCACAGCGCAGGGTCGGGCAGCTCGGTCAGGACACAGACCTGCGGCGCACCAGAGTCACCGTGACACTGAAGTACTCGGTGCGGAACCGGATCAGGGCGTGCAGAAAGTGTTCCATCGCCCGCAGATCGAGTTCCGGCACCGGGTGCAGCGGCACCGGTTGCAGAATCGGCACCAGGGCCTCACGTCCGAGGCGGGTGGCGAGGTCGACGGGGCGCTCGCCGTCGGCGGAGCGCAGCGTGCGCCAGGCGCCGGCTGCCAGCAGTCGCTCGACCACCTCAGTCGGGGCGTTGTGCCGGGCGGCCTGGTGCAGCGGCGCCCGACCGCTACGGCCGGCGACCCGCCAGGTGTTGACCAGGCCCGGCGACTTTTCCGCCGCCGCCAGGACCTGCGCCCAGCAGCGCGTGTGTCGGCACGCCTGGAAGTGTCCGGAGGGTCACGTCTGGTGGCACTGGGGCGGACCGGCCTGCAGAGCCCCTGGATCCCTGTCCCCACCCCCAGCTGTTCCGGCGGTGAGTACTGGCCGTTGGCCACTGCCCGCTGACCGCTGCCCGCGACCTCGGACTCACGAGCTCAGTGGCCGGTGTCGGTCAGATCTTGAGGGGCCGGTCGCACGGAAGTGCCGAGCCGGTCTCGTCCATCTGTCCGGTCGCCGTGTTGTCCGCGGACAGCACCAACCCCTTCGTCATTCGGCCCGCCTCCGACCCAGAGGCGCGGAAGGGGCTCGGTTGTCCGGCTGACGCCGGAGTGCATAGCCCTCCTGTTCTGCTGGTGACACATGCGGCGGTCCTCGCACGACAGAGGCCGGTCCCCCGGTGAGCGAGGCCGACCCACGCCGCCTGTCCCTCGCCCTCGGCATCGACGAGTGACCGCGATCCACCACGCGAACTCGGCGCGTGTGCGTCCGGGTGGGGCTGCCGAGCGCCCGGCGCAGGGAAACCCATTCGACCGGGCCGCCTCCCTGAAGGGACCATGGGGGCATGGAGTTCCTCTTTTACCACCGCGACCGGCCCGGTTCCCTGCCGCTGCGCGACGAGCTGCTGGAAGAGCACTGGTCCTACATGGACCAGTATGCGAAGGAGATGATCGCCCGGGGCCCGACCCTCACCGACGACGGCGACACGCCCACGGGCAGTGTGCACATCCTCGACCTGCCCGATCCCGCCGCTGCCCGCGCGTTCGCCTTCGAGGAACCGGGCTACCAGGCCGGCGTCTACCGGGACGTGCTGCTGCGGCGGTGGCGCAACATGCTGGGGCGCACCATGTGGGACTTCCCCGGCGGCCGCACCGGGGGCAACCGGTATCTGGTGCTCGGCCTCGGCCAGGGGCAGGCTGCCGACCTCGCCGTGCCGGCCGACCGGGACGAGCTGATCGCCTACGGGCCGCTGCTGTCCGACGACGGCGCCACCTGGCTCGGCACGGCGGTGCTGCTCCGGGCACCGGACCCGGAGACGGCACGCGCCGTCCTGACTCCGGACCGGTACGCCGACATCGAGGTGCACAACTGGCAGTTCGGCGGGCGGCCGTCATAGCCCGACGACGTAAGGGCGGGTGAGGCAGAAGGAAGGTCAGGTGGAACGGTGGGGCGGGGCCGGTGCGTCGGTGAGGTGGCACGAGGGCGGGCAGGGGTTCCGAGCGGCTGCGCCGGACGACGTGCGGGCCGTGGTGGCCGACATGGCCACGGAGGTCAAGGACGGTCTGCGCTACGACGCTGTGCCCTGGGCCCGCTTCCACCACTGCTTCGGATCCGGAAGCGACGTTCCCGCCCTGCTGGAGGACGTCCGCCTCGGTGACGACGAAGCCTCCGGCCGGGCCCTCGGCACGCTGTGGGACCGGTTCTGCCATCAAGGCGGCACTTCCGCCCCGGGAGCCCTGGCTGTTCCTTTCCTGATCCGTATCGCGCTCGCCCACCCGCGTCACCGCGCTGATCTCCTGCTCCTGGTCGGCGCGGTCGCCCGACGCCAGCACTTCGGCGACGGCTCACGCACCGGTCTCCTGCGCGCGGGCGACCTCGCCGGTTCCGTCCGGTTCGAACCGAGCGGCTACCCGGGGAACTGGTCGGTCGAAGCGGCCCGCAATGCCGTGGCGGCGGACGCGGAGCTGCTGTGCTTCCTGCTCGACGACCGCGAGCCGGCCGTCCGCCAGGCCGCCGCCTACGCGTTGGCCGCCGCACTGCCGCCGCCGGCCAACGCCGCGTCCTCCCTGCACGCCCTCCTCGCACGTGAGGACGACCCCGTGACACGGGCCTGTCTGGTTCTGGCGATCGGCCAGCTCTGCCAGGAGAACGGCGATCCGGCCACCGTGACACAGCTGCACGAGTGGTGGCACCACCCCGGCCCACCGACGGACGTGCGCGTGAGCGCCGCCCTGGCCTGGCTGTGCCTCGTGGATGACTCCATCCCCGCCGAGATCGACGCCCTCTTCGACACCGCGGTCACCGACGAGCTGACAGCTCTCCTTGCCCCGGTCCCCTGGCTGCGCGACGCCCAGGACGGCGTCAGGGGCAACGGCCTGCTCGTGTGCCTCGACCAGATGCGGAATCCTGACGACTTCCCCTGGCTGGTCGAATACTGACCCGTCGCGATCAAGCTGTGCCACTCGTGTACGCACTGCAACCACCCGACCTGCCCCGGAGCCGGGGACGATCCGACGGCGCCCGGGGCCTGTACCTCCGCCACCTCAGCTGCGGCGAGGTCCAGGAAATCAGGCTCGGGATCAGCGTGCTCCAACTCCTCCCGGAGGCCGACGGCCAGTCGACAACGACTCCTTGACTCGAACGCCGAGCTCGCACGCGCAACCCTGGAAGGACGGTCACGGACGCTGGGACGGTTCGACCGACGTCGCTCCGGAGGGTGCCCAGAGGCGAGCGTGCCTCAGAGCGGCCCGGCTACCGTCCTGAGCGGAGGCCACACGAATTCACATGACAGTTGCGAGTCGGCTCCGCGATCATTGGCCAATGACCATGAGACCGGACCTTCTCAGTCTGAGCATCGTGTGCCCACCGCTCGACGAGGGCTGCGTGGAGGTCCGCCCGATCGTCAATGGCCGGGATCTTCTGGCCGAGATGCTCCCCGCCGGTGTGGGAGGCTCCCGGTACCTGGGAGTAGGCCCCCGGTACCTGTTGGGCCCAGACGGGCCGTTGCACGCCACGGCGACGCCACACGAGGTTCGTCTCGCTCGGTCCGGGTGCGGCGTGGAGGAGTGCTGTGGTGCCCTGTACATGACGGTCAGGCGTGACGGGGATCTTGTTGTCTGGACGGACTGGCGCGACCCGGCCAACCAGGACTTCGACCTGCCGGAGCTCCGGTTCACCGCAGGTCAGTACCAGGCCGAGGTCCTGCGAGCGGAAGAGGACCGCGGTTGGGAGTGGCCAGCAGGAGCGGTTGCGCGGCTGCTTGAAGCGGGGCTGAGGAGACGCGGGGACGGGCTGGCCAGATGGGACTGCGAGTTGGAAGGCGTCTGGGCCTCCCGCAACGAACCGGATCGAATCCACGTCGTCCTGTTGCATCCCCGCAACCGGGCCGACGCGGACCGGCCCTGGCTCCAGTTCGGGATGACCCTCCCGATCTCCGCAGACGACCCGTCAAAGCAGGCCGAGCACCTCGAAGCGCGGCTGACCGCAAGCGATCCCCGTGCCACCGCCGAGGTCTGGGGAGGTTCGCACGATGCCGAGCAACTGGGCTACCCATGGCCGCCGGTCGACCCACTGTCCGTGTGAACGGTCACGAGGGGCGACGTTGGGCCTCTCCTGACCATGGGCATCCACCGAAACCGTCATCCCCATGGCGAAACGTGACCGTACGGGTGGGGAATTGCGGCGGGCTCTGGCGCGGAGTAGGTGCGAGGGCCGTGATGGTGTTCACGGCCCTCGCACCGGGTGTGGGGAACCCCGTTCCCGCCCTCGTCGTCCGGATCTGCACGTGGTGGTGAGCTGTGCGATGTGCTCTGTCACCTGTACGCGATGCTGAGCTGCACTGTTGATGGGGAGTTGAACCCCTGCGTTGCTCTTCACGCGCCAGGGGCCGGATAGACCGCCGACCCGCGGTGTGTGCACGCCTCCGTGGCGACTACCTGCTTCCCACACCCAGCTTGTGGGTCAGTCCTCGATCAGGTCGATCTCCCAGTTGGTGCGCTGGATCAGGGTGTCCACGTCGCGGATCTCCTTGGCCAGGGCGTCCGCCCGGGCGCGGAGCTCGGCGACCGGCAGGGCGGAGAGGATCCTGAGTTCGGATCGCAGCTGGCGTACGGCTCCGCGCTGGTCGCGGCCGGAGGCGGCGTCAGCGGCCGCGGTGGTCACCGAGTGGCGCAGGCGCAGGACGTCCCGGCGGCCCCGGCGATCACTTTCTCTACCGGATCGACCTGTGGCCCACCGCCCGGACGCGCGAGCTCGACGTCCTCAAGCAGGGACCGAACCCCTGGGCCGGACAGACCGTCCCGGGCAAGAACCACGAACCTGCGGCACCGATCCGAGTACGGATGCTCAGGAGCCGCGCCGGGTCGCGCGCGTACGGTGGCGGAACAAGACGCAGCAGGGGGTGCGGGTTGTCCGGCAGGGAGTGGGTGAAGGCGGCTCTGGTCGCGGTGGCGGGTGTCGCTGTCGTGTTCGGGGTGATGGTGGTGCTGGTGATCGTGGAGTGGTGGTCCCTGGCGTCCGAGGACCACTCGTCCAAGCCCGCGCCGGAGGTCGTGCGCCACTCGCCGGAGCAGTTCGAGGAGCTCGGGGAGCGGACCGTTCAGGACACGCTGGGCGGGCTGGGCCTGGTGCTGAGCGACAGTGGCTGTACGGTCGACCGGCACGGGCAGCGCTCGGACGGTACGGCCAGCAAGCTGGCCACCTTCGACCGGCGGTTCACCTCCCGGACCAGGATCAGCGCCGCCCACCGGCAGGAGATCGAGGACCGCGTCCAGGCCGCGTGGCGGCAGCACAACTACTGGCAGGAACCTTCGGTCCGGACCCCGAACGGCCCGGGCCAGGGCCCGGACCTCCTCAGCGCCGACACGTCGGAGGGCATCGGCGTGTGGGTCGCGCTCTCGCCGGAAACCGACGGGACGCTCACCCTCACCATGTCCGTCAGCGACACCTCGTCGCCTACGCACCGGAGTACGCCCGCCCGCTCTCGCCCCTGCGACCGGACACCGAGGATGCCTACTGGTCGCACTGACGCGAACCGGTGACGGGCGGGCCGCGGGCGTCGCGGCGCTGGTGCGAACCAGCGGGGCGGTGTTCGGGCTACCGCCGGCTGCGGCGATCGATCCCTGCAGACCGCGCACCCGAATCCCGCCGACCAGGACCGGGGCCGGAACATCCCCGGGCGCCCTCGAGCCCGCTGGGCGGCGTGCGCGAACGGGGGAACCGTCAATCGGCAGGGTCAGGGCGGGATGGGTCGGTGAGTGCCTGTTGTCAACCGGCTTCGGTCTCGTCGATCAGGTACTGGAGCTCGTCGAAGACCTGGAGGACGACGACGACCAGGACGTGGTCGGCGACCAGGAACTCGACCACGACGCCGGGAGCTGCGTAGGCCTTGCGCAGGTGCTCGTCGGGGCCGATGGGTGCTGTTGCCGTCTTGTGGTACGGGTCACGGGCGAGAACGACGAGGGCGCGCTCCAGGAGGGCGCGCCGCTCGGCGGGCAGGGCATCGATGGTCGCCTTCGCCTCGACGGTGTACTGCACGCGGTACGTCATGCCCGCCACCATAGCCGCAGCGCCGGGCGGACCGGAACGCCGCCCGAACACAAACCCGAGGCTTTCACACCCTTCGCCGATCGACGGCCGGCCTCCTGTGCGCGGGGCGGTTGTCAGGTTCGTCCTCGGTACGGGATGTGGTTGCCCGGCTCCAGGACCGGCTCGACCCATGCGGCTGCGAGAGCACCGGTCGCCAGGTGAGCGTGCCGCCCCCGTCGTCGGCGAGGTCCGTCCGCACGCGTGGCGTGAGGCGTATCCGGTAGCGAAAGCCCTCGACCTCGACGGTGCCGCAGTCCCCGCCTTCCGGGCCCTGCGGTGCGGTCGAGGCCGGCGCGACCTGCCAGTCGGCCCGACGGAAGCATCGAGGGCGACGGGATCTCCGCCCGGTCCGTCAGCGTGACGTCGCGGAACGGCAACGTCGACCAGGGCGTGGCTGCCGTGCCCGATCTGGTCGATGTACGGAGCAGGGACGGCGACGTCGAGCTGGGCCTGCCGGAATCGAAGTACGCGGTCCGCACGGCCGTGAAGAAGGGCGACGTCGCCGTGAACGTCGCGAAGGACGACGCGAGCGGCCATTGCGTGACCGTCGGACCCGCAACGGCAGCATCGTCGTCGGCAAGGGCGGGAAGTCCTGGACCCTCTCCTGATTCAACTCCCGCTTTCCTGAGGGAAGTAGGGGCACTTGAAGGTAACCACCCTGCTTCGCATAACGTGCCCGCGTGGCCTTGGTGGCGCATCAAACCCTCTCGGATCTGCGGCAATCGCCCGTGGCGGGCGGTGGGACGGGTCGCGGCAAACGGCCTGCACCGTGCACCGGTCCGAGAGCGCGGCCCCGGCCGCAGTGCCGTGGAATCGAGAGAGGAAAAGATGAATCCGCCTTCCCCGAGAGTTCGAGCCGGTCTGTTGAGACTGGTGCCCACGTCCCTGGCGACAGCCCTCCTTGCCGCCGGCATGTCCGTCACTTCCTTGACGAGCGGCACGGCGCGCGCCGCGGAGTTCGCCGGCAACCCCTGCCCGACCGCGGAGAGCATGTACTGCACCCGGCTGTTCCTTGACGGCGGCGTCGCCCTGGGCGTGGACACCGGGCGGGACACGGTGAACCAGGTCATGCTGACACCTCTGGGCAGCGGCCCGAACAGGGCCTGGCGGCTGACTCCGAACTGGGACAACGGAACCTTCCGGATCCAGAACGTGGCACTGGGGAAGTGCCTGAAGACCAGGGCGATGTCGACTTCGCTCGCGCCGGTGCAGTTGGAATCATGCGGTTCCGGCGGTGTGGAGGCGGACTGGTACGTCCACCCCACATCCACCGGGTTCATGATCCGGAACGCATGGCAGAACCCCTGCCTCTCCCCCGAACGAGCGGACCTCACCCCCGGCAGGCCGGTTCGCCTGATCACCTGCGACGGAAGCGAGGCACAGTCGTGGGAGGTCCCCTTCGGCCACGACCCGAGCCGGCCTCCCGTGCGCGGACCGCGGGAGCTCGCCCTCACGTACGCGACCAAGATATGCCAGAAGTACAAGACGGAATGCTCATGGGACATGGAATCGGAATCGTCCTCGGAAATGCTGCCGGAGTCCTGCGTCTCGGACGCCTGGTTCAACGACAACGACCATCCGGACGGCATGACCCATACGTTCTCGGTACACAGAACGAACGGGTGGTCCCACGAACTGGGCAGTGAAGTCGAGCTGGGGCTGGAAACCGGCGCACTGTCATCATTGATCGCCAAGGTCACCGTGAAGGTGAAATTCTCCTTCAAGAAGGTCTGGTCCGGCTCGGAAGCGGTGGGGAACCAGGTGACCGCGAAGATACGACCCAAGGAATACGGCTGGGTCACCCTCTCCAGGGCCGCCACCAGGATCACCGGCACCTGGACATTCAGCGCCAACCATCTTCCCTGGACCGCCAGGGACACGATCGCGATGCCGATGACGAGCGCCGCAAACGGCCAGCCCACCCTCTACACCGTCCATTCGTCCCCGAATCCGCCCATCTGCAAGTAACGCTGCGCGCAGCCGGGCGGCGCAGCCGGGCCTGCCGGGAACGGAGCGGCGGACGACCAGCGGCACAGCGCCGTCGGCCGTCCCGGAGAAGGTGGGGCGCCGCTGGCGACAGCGGTGCCCCACCTTCTCCGGGCATCGGCGCCCTGCGGGGCGCACGGGGCAAGCACCTCGTACAGGTCGACCGGGTTCGTGGGCACAGGTCTCGACGGTCGAAGAGCGACCGAACGAGACGCCGCCCCGGGCGCGGGGCGGCGCCGGGCGTTTCGTGGCTCTTCCGCGGCCTTCACCCGTCCTGTGCCCCGGTGTCAGGACCGCACGCGAGTGCGCCTCCCTGCCCGGTCCGCCCTCCCCTCGCCTGTCCCCTCGCCCGGCGCCTCGGGCCCCAGTCGGCGGCGCAGCAGCACGGCGGCCAGTGCCGCCAGTGCGAATGCCGCTCCTGCCCATGGGAGTTGGCGCGTGCCGACGGTTGCGACCACCAGGCCGCCGCCGGCGCTGCCGATCGTGATGCCGAGGTTGGAGAAGGAGATGAAGAGGCTGTTGCCGAACTCCGGGGCGTCCTGGGCGTCCCGGGCGAGCCAGGTCTGGCCGACGACGAGTCCTCCCGAGTGGACCGCGCCCCACAGGAGCACTGCGAGGACGGTAGGGACGGCCCACGGGCCGACGGTGTGGAGGAGGGCGTAGAGCAGCGCACAGAGGACGGGGAAGGCGGTCACCGTCCGGACCGGGTCGCGTTCCAGCAGCCGACCGAAGAGGAGGTTGCCGAGGACCATCACGACCCCGAAGGCCATCAGCAGCGCACCGATCGTCGATCCGCCCAGGTGCGTGACGCGTTCCAGGTACTCGGCGAAGTAGCCGTAGACCGAGAACATCGCCGCGAAGACGAACACCACGGCCGACAGGGACAGCCACAGCCGGGGGCGGTTCAGAATTCCCAACTGGTCTCCGTAGGAGAGCCGTTGCCCGGCAGGCGCGGACGGGAAGAGGGCCAGGATCCCGACCAGGGCGAGCAGGTTGGCTCCGGCGCCGAACCAGAACGCGGCCGCGAGGGAGAAGTGTTCGGCGAGGTAGGAGGTTGTCGGCACACCGAACGCGAAGCCCAGCGTCACCCCGGCGAAGACGGTAGTGGCGGCCCTGGTGGCCTTCTCCGGCGGCACGAGCCGGGTGGCGGCGGTGAGCGCCACTGCGAAGAACACCGGATGGAAGAGCGCCGGCACGATCCGGAAGACGAGCATCACCGCGAAGCTGTCGGTGAGCGCGTAGACGGCGTTGGAGGCCGCGAACACCGCGAGCGCAGCCGCCAGGACGGCCTTGCGCCGCACCCCGGAGGCCAGCAGCGTCGCGAACGGGCCGGCCACGGCGACCACCAGCGCGAACACCCCCACCAGCCACCCGGCCGTCGCCGCCGGCACGCCGAGTTCCTCGGAGATCCGCGGCAGGACCCCGACGACGCCCATCTCCGTGGTGATGATGCCGAACACCCCCAGGGAGAGGGTCAGGACAACAGGACCGGTCTTTCCCATAACTGCCTTCCGCCGTCCGGCCGTGCGCGGGCACGGCTGCGCCGCCCCGCCAGACCGAGCTACAAATCTAGATAATTAGATGGGTTTTCGCGCGGAAAGGGCACACCCCTCCCCCGCACCGACCCGGGAACGAATGTCAGAGCTCGTCGCGCACGTACGCCGCGAAGGCGGCGATCGTCTCCTCGTTGCGCCGGTAGAACGTCCACTTGCCGACCCGCTCCGACACCAGCAGCCCGGCGTCCCGCAGAATCTGCAGGTAGCCGGAGACCACCGACTGGGCCAACCCGGAACGCTCCCGGATCTCCGTCACGCACACGCCGATATGGAAACCGACACCGCGCTCGCGGTAGTACTCCTCGTCCCAGTAGAGCTCCGGCGTCTTCAGCCAGCGCAGGAACTCCGCCCGCGCGGGATTGGCGAGCGCCTTGTGAACGGCCAGCGGATCCACCGCACACCCCTTTCGCGAGCAGGACCTCCCGGGACGTATCTAATATTCTCGATACGAAGAAACGTGTCAACCCGGAACCCCGGCACCGGGCCTGCGCGGCCGGGCCGCCCGACCGGGCGGATGCGCGGGCGGGCGGCTCGGTGGGGCGTTGCCGGTCAGCTGGCGGCGGCGGTCGGGGCGGGGAAGGTCTCGCGAGGTCCGAAGTCGGTGTAGGTCACCGTGATCACCGTGGTGACGGTCGTGCCGTCCTTGGGGATCTTCATGGACTGGGTATGCGCCAGGACGCGGCCGGCCCGGTCGATCCACACGTCGATCTGCTTTCCGCTGACGCCCTTGTCGACCAGCTTCTTGTACTCCTCGGGATCGATGGCCTTCATCTGGGCGGCGGTCATGCGGGCGCCGAGGTGATAGGCCGGGACGCCGTTCTTCTGCTCCATCCCCTTGCGGGCAGCCGGGCCGACGTCGACGAGTGCCTTGACGTAGTCGCCGATGCTGTCCGACCGGGTGTCGCCCGCGGTGCTCGACGGGCTCCAGGCGCCGCCCGGCTTGCTCTTGTCCCGCACGAAGACGGCGCTGCCGGTGTTGACCACCTCCATCCAGAACATCGGCTCGTCGCTGCCGGTGATCGTCATCTTCGTCTCGGTCCGGCCCTCACGGGTCGGGGTGTTGAAGTTCACCCGGCCGCTGGCGTTGATCACGGAGCCCTGACCGTCCGCCGACGCGGTCGTCTTCATGGTCTCGGTGGCGGCGTACGGGGTCCGGTCGGCGTTGGCCAGGGCCACCGCCGGGTCGAACGCGCCGGTCGCGTCGACCGGCGCGCCGGTGGCAGTTGCGGTCGGCGTCGGCGTCGGCGTGGCGATCGGGGTGGGCGTCGGAGTCGCAGCCTCCGTCGTCGAGGACGGGCTCGGAGTGGCACTCGCACTCGCGCTCACGGTGGGACTGGCAGTGGCCGGGGCACCGGCGGCCGACGGCGCGGATTTGGCGCCGTCGCCGTCGTTGCAGGCGGCCACGGCGGACAGGGCTATCAGCGTGGCGGCGGCGGTCAAGGTGGTACGGCGGATCTTCACGAGTTCTCCGTCAAAGGGGATGATCAGGGAGAACACTTTCACGGACCGCTGACATTCTCGAAAGCGTTGACGACCGGCTTCACACCGAGCCTGCGGTGCCGTGACACGCACCCTGGCGAACTGTGGTTCTGTCGCGCGTTTCTGACACCGTCCGAGCCGGTGGCAGGGTGGGTCGACGGATTCGTCCGAGACCGGATCGGAACAACCCCGCCGGAGAGGCATGCCGTCGGCGGGGCGGGAGGAACCCGGTCAGCCGCTGTCCCCGAGCCAGTCCCACCGACGCGGATCCGCGGGGCGGGGCCCGTAGTGAGCGCGGCCGCCGGAACCGAAACTGCCGATCTCGGTGGGCAGCGCGGCGCCGTCGGCGAGAGCGTCGGCGCCCCAACCGGTGACGTCCAGGAGCAGACCGTCGAGCGACCCGCCGCACAGCTCCCGGTAGACCCGGCCGGGCCGCGGACCCGGGTCGTCATGGTCCGCGCCGTACACCCGGCCCCGCATCAATGCCTCCTCGTCCATGCTCGCCAGCATGGCGCGCGGCACTGACATCGGCCGACGTCCGGGTTCCGGCGGACGGCTCCTCCGGCGGCGGGGCGCGACGGTGGGACGCGACGGACGGCCGGGCGCTCGCAAGGGCCTGCCGCCCCGTGAGGGCCCGCCGACCGGACGGATCGGTTCCTCCTTGTCGCGGAAGCCGAACACGCCTCGTACGAATCAGCAGCATCCGGATCGGCGGCATCCCGCTCGGCGGCACCGCCCGGCCGCCGAGCCGCCCGTCCGCAGAACCGACCGGTCGGGGCGCCCCGACCGGTCCGGACCGGGCCGGGCCCCGCTCAGCCGCCGGGGCGCGGCCGGAGTGCCCGCGCAACGCCCCAGCCCGTGGCCGCCAGACCGGCCAGGGCGATCGGACGCGACCACTCCCCCGCCCCGGTCGGCGCGAACGCGACGGACAGGACCAGCCCGGACGCGGCGAGGGCGGCCAGCACGTGCGCGGGCCGGGCGCTGTCGCGCTGCGGGCCGAGGACGTCGACCAGCAGCAGATAGCCGATCAGGAGCGCGGCCAACGCCGCGATCCGCCCGAACGGGGGCTCGCCCAGCGCGGCCAGCAGGACGCTCCCGGCCGCCAGCACGGTACTGCGTGACCCGGCGAGCCGGCCGGGCCAGCTGTGCGGGCGGTGCGGCGGCTCGTCGAGCGGCGGGGCGGCCCAGAGGGCGAAGGCCGCGGCGGCCACCACGGCGGCGGGCCCGAACCGCACCGCCGCACCGTCGGCGGCGCCGACCCCGGCGGCGGTGAGCGCGAGGGCGACACCGGTACAGCGCAGCGCGGCCCGCTCGGCCCACCGCGACCACGGAGCCGCAGGGGCGGTCGGGACGGTCGGGGCCGCGACAGGAATCGGGGCCGGGGTCGGGACGTGGTCGGGTGTGGTCATCGGACTCCTCCCCCGATCCGGCGGCGCAGCAGTGGTGCGAGCGCCAGGTCGAGCGCCTCGCCCGGGGTGTAGCGGGCCACCGGGACGCCCCGGGCGCGCAGTGCCGACCGCATCGCCTCGCGTTCGGCGTGCCAGAGGCGCAGGGCCACGGCGTCGATCTCGTCACCGGGCTCCACCGCAGGTTCGCCGGCCGGGATCTCCACCACGACCAGCGGATTGCCGAGGTCGCGGACCCGGCCGAGCACCTCCAGGATCCGCTGGTCGGCGAGCGGGGTGAACGCGTACACCAGCGCGTGGCGGGGCAGTGCCGCCACCGGGAGCCGGGGCGCGAGGACCCCGCGGTAGCCGCGGTCCTGACGGACCTCCAGCACGCTCTCCACCATCCGGTAGGACTGCCGCTCCCCGCTGCCCGCGGTCAGCCAGCGCAGCTTCCCGCCGACCGCGATCAGACCGACCCGGTCGTGGCGGCGCAGGTAGGCACGGGTCAGCCCGGTGGCCGCGCGCAGCGTCTCGTCGAGGCTGGAGCGGCCGGTGGCCGCGTCCCGGAAGTCGGCCAGCGTGTCCATCAGGACGACCGCGTCGGCAGCCCGCTCCGCCGCGAACTGGTTGATCTGGACGGCGTCGCGGCGGGTGGTCGACGGCCAGTGGATGCGCCGCTGGCGCTCACCGGGCACGTACGGGCGCACGCCCACCACCTCGACACCGGTGCCCTCGTGCGCGGTGGTGTGCTCGCCGAGGCGTTCGGGCAGCCGCACCGGGATCGGGGTGAGGCGGGCCGCGCTCGGCTCCGGGAAGACGTCCATCGTGCCGAGGTCGGTGCGAACCGTCCGGCGGGCCAGGCCGCCGGCGTCGTTGACATCGATGTCGACGCTGCCCAGGGTCCAGCGGCCCCACCGTTCGGCTTGGACCACCAGGTCGACCTCGGTGGCACCGACGGTCACCGCCGTGAGGGCGACGCCCGGGCCGAGGGCCGCGGTCGGGTCGAGTCGGCCGATCCGCCCGTCGTGGCGGACGGTGATCCGTACGGTGATCGGCTCGCCCTCCAGGCAGCGGCGGGGCGTGACGGTGTTCTCGGCGTCCAGCCGGGACGGCCGGTCGTTGCCCGCGGCCGCCAGGGCGAGCAGGACGGCCGGGCCCGCCGCCAGCGCGAGCAGCCAGGGGTGACCGGTGGCCAGTGCGGCGACGGCAGCGACGGTGGCCACCGTGAGCAGGCGCAGGGCCCGCTCGCCGGGCCGCCAGTACGGGGAGGGCGGTGTGGTGGGCAGGCCGGCCAATGTGGCTCTGGTGCTGCGGGCGAGCAGCCGCGCGGCCGCCCGCTCCGGGCCCCGCGGGCCTGTCCGACGACTTGGACGGCGGCCGGTGCGCGCGCCGCTCCGGGCGCCGCTCCGGACGCCGATCGGGGTGCCGGTGGGGCCGGCGAGCCGGCGGACCGGGCGCGCGCCGAGCGCGGCGCTCTGGGCGACGAGCCGGCGGGCCCGCTCCGCGCGCCGGTGGTCGGCGGCGGGCTCGGGGCTCACCGGGCGGCGCCCGGGGCGTCCGCCGGACCGCTCTCCGGACTGCTCTCCGAGCCGCCGGCCGCACGCGGCAGGGTCCGCGGTGCCGGAACGGTGGCGACCAGGCGCGCCAGAACCTCGTCCACCTCGACCTGGCGCACCCACAACTCCGGTGTCAGGGTGATCCGGTGGGCCAGCGCCGGGACGGCGAGCGCCTTCACGTCCTCCGGCGTCAGGTAGTCGCGCCCCTCCAGCATCGCGCGGGCCCGCGCCAGTTGGACCAGCGCGAGACCGCCCCGCGGCGAGGCGCCGACCTGGATCTGTGCGTCGTTGCGGGTGGCGTGGACCAGCGCGATCACGTAGTCGACCAGGTCGTCGTCGACCTCGACCCGCTCCAACGCCGCCCGCATGGCGAGCAGTTCGGCCGGGCTGCTGACGGTCTCCAGGTCCGGCTCGGGCGTCGCGCGGTCCAGGCGGGCCCGGAGCATCGAGGCCTCCAGGCCGGTGGAGAGGTAGCCCATCCGCACCCGGAGCAGGAAGCGGTCGAGCTGCGCCTCGGGCAGCGAGTAGGTGCCCTCGTACTCGATCGGGTTGGCGGTGGCGATCACCGTGAAGGGCTGCGGCAGCCGACGGGTGGCACCGTCGACGGACACCTGGCCCTCGGCCATCGCCTCCAGCAGCGCGGCCTGGGTCTTCGGCGGGGTGCGGTTGATCTCGTCGGCCAGCAGGAGCTGGGTGAAGAGCGGCCCGGGGCGGAACACCATCTCGCCGCTGCGCCGGTCGTAGAACGGCGCGCCGGTGACGTCCGAGGGCAGCAGGTCGGGGGTGAACTGGATCCGGCGGAAGTCCAGGCCGAGGGCGGTGGCGAAGGAGCGTGCCAGCAGGGTCTTGCCGAGCCCCGGCAGATCCTCGATCAGCACGTGGCCGCCGGCCAGCACGCCGAGCAGCACCAGACGGACGGCCTCGGGCTTGCCGACCACGGCGCGTTCGATCTCCTCCACCACCGTGCGGGCACGCCGGCCGGCCTCCTGCGGCGTCAGCACGGCGGCCTCGGTCGGGCGGGCCGGGCCCGCCTCGGCCACCCGGGCCTGCTCGGTGTCCGGGGCGGGGGCCTGGGGAACGGCGGTCATGACTCTCCTGGAGGACGGCGTCGGTCGGCCGATTCGTCGGAACCGGCGGCGAGTACGGAAGTGCGGGAAGTGAGCCAAGTACGGTGAGCGAGCGAAGTACGGTGAGCGAGCGAAGTACGGTGAGCGAGCGAAGTACGGGGAGCGGTGGATACCGCGCGGCGCCCGCTAGCCGGACGTCGGCGGCGTCGGGCCGGGCGGTTGCAGGGCCTCTAGCCGGTCGACGAGCGCGAGGAGAACGGCCGCCGGCACGGCCCCGTCCCGGTCCGCGGCCTCCGGATCGATCCACGGCCACAGCCGGGGCCCGATCAGTTCGACGGCCCGGTCGCGGTCGGCGGTGAGCGACACGCCGTGGGTCTCGGACAGGCGTGCCGCGTACAGCCGCCGAAGGCGACCACGCAACGGCCCGGCGTCGCCCTGCGGGTCGAGACCCTCGCGGACGGTCCAGCGCCAGTCGCCGAGACCCGGCTCGCGGGAGTCCATCACGCGTTGTCGTCTGCGCAGACCGATGTCGAGGAAGCCCCCGCCGGCCACGTACCGGCCGGTGAGCAGGGCGCCGACGGTCAGCAGGACCGCTCCCGCAGCTGCCGCAGGAGCCCCGCCGACCAGCGCGAACAGGACCTCGGCCAACAGCGCCGTCCCGGTCAGCTCGATCAGGCTGTGCCGGACGGAGCCGGGCGCGGCCAGGCCGTGACCGGTCCGGTCGGCCGGGCGGGCATGGTCGGCGGACGCGGCGGGACCGGTCGGGTGGGCCTGGTGGGCATGGTCGGCGGACGCGGCGGGGCCGGCTGTGCGCCGGTTCGGGCGGGCGTTCATCGGTGGCCTCCGGCGGCCCGGTCGACGGCCCCGGACGCTCCCACCGCCACTGGCTCCGGCGGCGGGGCGGTCCGCTCCGCCAGTCCCCCGGCCAGGGCGTCCAGGGCGGTCCGCGCCCGGCCCACATGGGTCTCGTCCATCGGGTGGGTGGAGTACCTGGCCTCCCGGAACAGTGCGGTCAGAGCCCGCGCGTGGACCGGGTCGACACGGTCGTCGGCCATCGAGCGCTCCAGCAGCTCGGTCGGGCTGTCAGTAGCTCGGAGGGACAGCCCGGAGGCGGCCAGCGATGTCTCCATCGCGGCGTAGCAGGCGATCACGGCCGCCCGCGCGTCGGCGCCCGTGAGGGCGCGCCGCCCCGTCAGCACCGCAGCCGCCAAGGCGTCCTCGGTCCGGGCCGGCGCGGCGGGCAGCGGCGTCGGCGGCCGCCGCCGGACGATCCGCAGCCGCAGCAGCCGGACGACGCCGACGACCACCGCGATCACCAGCACGGCCAGGAGCGCGCCGAACACCACCTGGACCACACCCGACAGTGAGCTGTCGGACACCGGTTCGCCGGGCTCGGGCGGCGACACCGTGGGCACCGGGGGCGGGGTGAAGTCCGGCAGCGGCCGCGCCCGGTGCGGCCCGTCCGGTCCGGTGTCCGCCCGGTTGTGGAAGAGGAACATCAGCACCGGCACCGCCACGGCGGCCCCGGGCAGCAGGACGGCGGCGGCCTCCCGCAGGCGCTCGGCCCACGGCGTGGGCCCGTCCAGGCGGCGGACCTCCGCACGGAAGCGCAGCGCGAACCGGCCGACCACGATCAGCCAGCCGAGCGCGAGCAGCAGGACGAACCCGATGGCCTGGACCGGCGCCTTGGCGAGTGGCGCACCGAGCAGTCCGCCGTCCGGCCGCAGCGTCGAGGCCGCGAGCAGCAGGCCCGCCAAGGCCACCAGGACGCCCGCGATCCGGCCGCCCGACCTGCGGGCGGGCTCCCCCGCGCTGTCGTCCGGTGCGTCGCGGCCGTCGTGCCGAGGCTCGATCGGCTGCGCTTCGTCGTCCATGCGGCCACCTCTGGTTCCCCCGCAGCGCGGATGGCACCGCGCGAGCTGCAGCGTCGCACACCAACAATCGTATTGTCACCCCGCGTTGTGGTCCATGGCCGTGCTCCCGGACCGTAGTGCGGCGTGCGCCCCGCGCGGCCTGCGGTCACAGTCGCCCGTTGACCGCCGCCACCCGGGCCGCACGCTGCGGGACGGCTGCGGGCCACCCCCGTCGCGCTCCGCGCACTCGTCGCCGGTCCGTCCCGCGGGCGCCCTCCGTCGACCTCTCAACGGCACCCGCATATGCTGATCCGCGCCCGAACGGATCGACGACCGTCCGTCCGGGCCGCGGGCCAGGATGCCGGCGGGGGCAGGTCCGCGGGACACCCACACGCAGGGGGACGAGAACATGCGGGACGTACAGGAACCCGACGGGAACCAGGGGTACGCCGGGCACACCGAACTCGACGGGTACGACGTCGAGTACGGGGACAGGAACGGGGACGAGGCGGGCGCACCGCGCCGCTCCGGCGCCCGGAAGGCCGTCCTGGCCGCCGTCGGAGGGGTGTCCGCCGCGCTGCTGGCGGTCGGCGGGTACGGCCTCCACAACGTCGTGACCGCCGTGCAGGGCGGGTCGTCGAACGGCGGCAGCGGCGGCGGCGCGCAGGCGTCCGAGACTGCGGCGAAGACCCCGCAGGCGCCGCCGACCGCCGAGGAGGCCGCTGCGGTGGCCAAAGACTTCCTGGCGGCGTGGGGCCGCGGGGACGTCACGGCCGCATCGGCGCTGACGAACCGGCCGGAGACGGCCCGCGCGGCGCTGGCCGCCTTCCAGGAGAACGTGCCGGCCCGCACGCTCGCGCTGACCGCCACGGGCCCGGCGACCGCCGGCACTGACGGGGAACCGGTGGTCGGCTTCCGGGCGAAGGCCGAGTTCGAGGGCGCGACCGGTGCCTGGGAGTACGACAGCACGCTCGGCGTCGTCCGGGGCGGGACCGGAAAGGCCGTCGTGCACTGGGCGCCGACCGTGCTCCACCCGCACCTCGCCCAGGGCGGGACGATCGCCGTGAAGACGCTGCCCGACCCGGTCTCCAAGCCGACGGACCGCAACGGCAAGTCGCTCGAGGACTTCCCCTCGCTGGCCGCCGTGCTGCCCAGGATCGCGCCGGCCGACGGCGAGAGCGTCGTCAGCGGGCGGGCCGTGGTGCTCTCCGCGGCCGGGAGGGAGCCCGAGCAGCTGTACGTGCTCACCCCGCCGAGCGCGCCGCAGGTCAAGCTGACGCTGGACGCCGAGCTCCAGCGGGTGGCCGAGGAGACGGTCAAGCAGCAGGCCGCGGGCGGCAAGCCGGCCTCCCTGGTGGCGATCCAGCCGAGCACCGGCCACATCCTGGCGATGGCCTACTCGCCGAGCGGGCACAACCGCGCCGTCTCGGCCGGCCAGGCTCCCGGCTCCACGATGAAGGTGATCACCTCGGCGGCCCTGCTGGAGGCCGGGGTGACCCCGGACACCGTGGTGCCCTGCAAGGACACCACCAACTCGCCCCGGCAGTGGCACAACGACGAACGCGGCGACTTCCCCTCGTACACGCTCGCCGACGACTTCAGCCACTCCTGCAACACCGGCTTCATCGACAAGGGCCTGGAGAAGCTGCAGCCCGGAACGCTCGCCAAGGTGGCCCGCGAGCAGTTCGGCCTCGGCCTGGAGTGGCACATCGGCATCGACAGCCGGGACGCCACGATCCCGGTGCCGCGCACCAATGACGAGGCCGCCGCGGCGTACATCGGCCAGGGCACGATCCAGGTCAACTCGCTGGCGATGGCCTCGGTCGCCGCCACCGTGCAGAGCGGGAAGTTCCGCCAGCCCGTCCTGCGGGAGGACGCCAAGCGCGTCACCGCCCCGGTCCCGCTGCCCGCCGGCGTCGCCAGGGACCTGCGCGCCATGATGGCCAGAACCGCCACCCAGGGCACCGCCCGCACGCCGATGGCCGGCCTCACCGGCCAGATCGGCGCGAAGACCGGCACCGCGGAGTCCGGCGGAACAGCCACCAACAGCTGGTTCATCGCCTACCGCGGGGACCTCGCCGTCGCCGCCGAGGTCGACGGCGGCGGCCACGGCTTCGCCGCGGCCGGCGTGGCCGCGGCCCAGGTCCTCAAGGCCGGCGGCAAGGGCTGACGGCCTCCGCACTCCACCACGCCGTTGAGCCGGAATCAGGGGCGCCCCCTCGACGCCCCGGACGGGCTGTTCGGCCCGACCCGGACCGGCAACACCCGCACGGCCGGCCGGTGGCACGGCCCTCAGGGCGACGCCATCGGGCAAGGGCACGATCGAAAGGACGCCGGGTTCGGTGACCGCGCCGATCGCCCGGTTCGTAGCCGGCCGCCGAGGCTGTCCCGGCGCCCGACACGCGCGCCCCGGTCGTCGCGGCCGCCGCGAGGAGGAGAGCTGCTGACGTCCGTACCGTGCGCTTCGTGAAGCGGTCTCCCTTGTTCGGTCGGGTGGCCGACGGCGCGCACCGCGCGCCCTCCTCGACCGCCGGGCGGCCGCCCCCGCAGCGGGGGCCTCGTCCTGCCCGGTGCCCATGACTCCGGCCGACCGTGGCCCGGCGGACATCAGTCGTCCGACTACTGCTCCCCCGCCGGTCAGGATCGGACCGGCCGCAGCGGGGACTGCGGGCGGGCGCCGGTGACGGCGCCCGCCCGGGGTCCGGCGGTCAGCTCCAGGGGTTGGCGGGCTGGTCGTTGATGGCGGTCCAGAAGCGGGTGTTGGTGGGCAGGGTGCCGTTGGCCCACAGGCCCCAGCCGGAGGCGTCGTGGAACTCGGCCATCCGGAAGCCGGTGCCGAAGGCAGCGGCGCACTTCTGGTCGGCCGCGGCACGGCTCGTGAGCTGGCTGCCGGGCAGCGGCGCGGTGGCCTTCACCTCACCGCCGGACCAGCTGTGGAAGCCGCTCGTGGGGACACCGGCCGGGGCCGGGCGGCCGTCCTGCTTGAGGCACAGCAGGGGCAGCACGGCGCTCGACGGGGTGTCGCCGCTGTACGGGTTGCTGCTGGTGGAGTTGTCGTAGCCGACGTGCACCACGTTGTCGGCGCGCTGTTCCAGGTTGGCCCAGGTCATGCCGGCGTGCCGGCCGGCGAACAGGGCCTGGTAGGCGGTGCTGTAGATGTTCCACTGCTGGTAGCTGCCGTAGTCGCAGTCGCGCATGACCAGCTTCCAGCCCCCGAAGTTCTTCTTCGAGTTGTCCAGGCACTCCGAGGTCGACACGTTCTTCAGCCGCACTCCGAGCAGGCCGTAGAGCGGCGGCTCCGCCTGGAACGGGGTGATCTCCCACTGCTGGCTGGTGACACCCACCAGACAACCGGATCCCACCACACCGTCCTGCTGGGTGAGACAGCGATCGCCGTCGGCGGTGGGGGTGGTGATCGTGTACCGCTCCGGGTAGCCGGCGACGGGCTTGATCACCCACATGCCGGGGTTGCTCGAAGGGTTTTCTGCGCCGGCAAGCGATCCAGAAAGCCCTGTTGCCGCGTTTCCACACCCCGGCTGCAGTCGGGTCCAGTCACGGCACCGGACCGGCAGGGCCGGGGCACGGCGGACCGAACGTTCCGGACGTGGTGACCCCGCGGTGGAGAGCACCACTTCCGATCACGCGGGTGCGTGCCACGCAAGCGTGAGCGCGAAGAGGGAGAGGCCATGCGTTCCGCGGCACGGTCCCCGCGGCACTACCGTCGCGACCGGCCCCTCCAACGCCAGCCGATGGCAAGGCCGGCCACCGGAAGCGAGAGGAACCTGAACGACTCCGGGACCAGCCAGAACGTCAGCACGGCGAAGACGGTCAGCAGCGCGACCAGCTCGACGGTGAACCGGTGGCCCCACGTCGCGGGCCACGCCCTTCGCCCTCCGTCGCCGTTCTCGTCCGCAGAGGGTAGTGATTCTGCAGGCATACCGCGCAGCTCTCTCTCGGCAGGGTGGCGACCGGACGGTGCAAGCCGGTGCGGGTGCACACCGGCTTCGGTCGCACCCACACCGAACATGGTCGGGCCATGTTCTGTCTACCTCCGTAACGCCCTCGGTGGGTACCGGTTCCCCGCAAGGGCTTTGCCGTGAATACCCCGGGTGCGGCTCCTGACACCTGTCCCCGCAGTTGCACACGGTCGGGACGGCACGTCCTGATGCTTCGGTTGCCGTGCGGTGTCGTAGGAGTCGGCGCGGACCTGCGAGGCGCCCTCCGGTCCCCGTACCCCCCACGCGGGGCCCTCACGCGCCTGCCCACCCAGCCGAGTTGCCGTCCCGGATCCCACGACGTGAATTCCGCATTCCGCGGACGCCACGCCGCGGGGGCCGTACATTCGCCGGTACGGATGGTGACAACGCAACGGGAGTGATCGTGGCAACGTTCGGTACGGACACCAATGTGGGCTCGACCATCCTCGCTCTGGAGGAGCAACTGCCCGCCGCGGAGGAACGGTTGCTCCGGGCGCAGGCCGAACTCGGCGCCGCGACCGCCGAACGGGACGCCGTCCGCCAGGCTCTCGAAGCACTGCGGCTGCTGTCCGGTGCACCCGCTCGCACCGACGAGGACCGGACGCCCGCGACCGATGCCCCGCCCGTAGCGGCCGAGGCCGTGCCGGACACCGCACAGGCTCCGTCCACTCCGGAGGCACCGGTCCCTGCCGGGCCCGCCACCGCGGCGGCCGGCGCGAAGAAGGCGACGCCCACCAGGAAGGCCCCGGCACGGAAGGCCCCGGCACGGAAGGCCCCGGCACGGAAGACGGCCGAAGCGGCGAAGGAAGAGCCCGCCGAGGCGACGCCCGCGAAGGCGACGCCCCCGAAGACAGAGCCCACGCGGGCCTCGGCACGCGCCGCGAAGACGGGCGGCGGTGCCAGGACGGCGGCGCAGCAGGAGCCGGCCGCTCGGACCGGGCGGGCGGCGCGGCGGCGCGGCCCCGTCGGTGCCGAGCCCCCGACCGCGGCGTCGGCCGCCGGGCGGCGAACGGTGACCGACGCGGACAGCATCCTGGCGGTCCTGTCCGGATCGGCAGGACCGCTGCGTGCCCGTGAGGTGAGCGAGAAGCTCGGGCTGGAACCACTGCAGGCGAACGTCAACGCGGTCCGCACCCGGCTGGAACGCCTCGCGAAGGACGGCCGCGCCCAGCGCCCCGGGCGCGGCCTGTACACGGCGACCGCCCGAGGGACCGGGTCCGGAGCCTGAACCGAGGGAGCGGGCGCCCGCGGGCCGGTGCGGTGGGGCGCGTACGGGTGGGTGCGGTGATCCTGCGGGGCCGGGAGATGTGCCCGGTCCGACATGCCTGACGGGTAGTGCTCTCGGCCCCGGCAGGGACACGGCCGTTCCGGCGTAGTGCACGTCCGTCGGTCAGCACCTGCCCGGCGTGCAGGCGCCTCCAGGCCGCCTGCACGCCGGCCCCGTTGCCCGCAGGAGAGTGCCTCGCGGGCAGCGGCTCGCTACGGACGGGGCTGTACCGTCCCCGTGCGTCAACGGTGCGGTTCAGCTGTTCGGGCCGGGCGGGCCCGCAGCCTCGACCTGCGCGAAAGGGCGGTGACGGCTACCGGTACCCTTCCCTCGCCGGGGCCGGCCCGCGACGGGCGGGACGCCCCCTTGTCTGCCTGTCTCCTGAGAGGACGCCGATGTTCAAGGTCAACGAGTACTTCGACGGCGCGGTCAAGTCGATCGCCTTCACCGCGGAGGAAGGTCCTGCGACCGTCGGCGTCATGGCGCCCGGTGACTACGAATTCGGCACCGCGAAGCGGGAGATCATGCATGTCGTCAGCGGCGAGCTGACCGTCAGGCTGCCCGGCTCCGACCAGTGGGAGACCTTCAAGGCCGGCGACCGGTTCGACGTCCCGGCCGACAGCAGGTTCCAGGTCAGGAGTGCGGTGGAGACCGCCTACCTCTGCGAGTACCGCGACTGACGTCGCGGACCGCCCGCCGCCGGGGTGGTGCGGGGCGAGCCGCCCCGGCAGCCGGTCGGGGTCGTCCGCGGCGCCGGACGAGGACGGCGGCGGCGGGGCACCGCAAGCCGACGAAGGTCTGAGCGCACCGCCCCGGCGCAACGGCGACGGCGGCGACGGTTTGCGGGGGGCGGGGCGGTGTGGTGCATTGGGAGGTGGACCGCAACGGCCGTTCCCCGCGCGGGGGCGAGAAGTGGGCACGGTCCGTGAGGTCCGCCGGTGAGTGAGGTGGTGACCCGATGGCCGAGTTCGACCGGGGGCCGAGCGACGCGTTCGCGGAGCTGTTCGCGCGGGTGCCCGATCCGCCCGATGCCGATCCGCCCGGCGAAGTGGCGTTCTGGTCCGACTGGGGGCCTGTGTTCTACCGGGGGCGGCTGGACGGGTCGGCACGGGTGCTGGTCGTCGCCTCCGATCCCGGGCCGACCGAGCGGATCGCCGGGCGCACCCTGGTCGGCAATGCCGGGCAGCGGGTGCAGGGGTTCCTCGCGAGGCTGGGCCTGACCCGGTCCTACGTCTGCCTCAACGCGTGGGCGTACGCCGTCCGCCCGTCCTTCGCCGGGGAGATGAAGCCGCGACTCGCCGACCCCGCGCAGGCGCAGTGGCGCAACGAGCTCTACGGCGCGGTGGCCGGTCCCGCGCTGGAGGCCGTCGTCGCGATGGGGGGCGTGGCCCAGGAGGCGGTGCGGCTGTGGACCGGCAGACCCGCCGGGTCCGTGCTCGCGCAGGTCCCGCACCCGTCGAGCCACACCGAGTCGACGCTGCTGGACGGGTGGCGGGCGGCGATCGGCACGCTGCGCCCGATCGTCACGCCGGACGAGGACGGGGACAACACCGGACCCAACTACGGGACCGTGTTCGAGGAGGGCGACTACCGGCCGGTACCGGCCCGCGACCTGCCGTTCGGCGTCCCGGCGTTCCTGGGGGACGACGCCTGGGTGCGGGCCCTCGGGGGCGTTGAGCAGAACTCCGTCCGCCGCCCGGTCCCGGACGACCTGCACACCCTGATCTGGAAGGCACCGGACCGATGACGAAGGCCCCGCACTGATGGCGCTCGTCCTGCGCGGCACCGTCGTCACCTTCGACGCCGAGCACCGGATCCTGGACCCCGGTGCGGTGTACGCCGGTGACGACGGCCGCCTCGCAGCGGTGCAGCCGGCCGGCCAGGCGCCGCCCGCCGGGTTCGCCGACGCCCCGGTGATCGACCTCACCGCCGGCGGCGCGCTGATCCTGCCCGGCCTGGTCGACCTGCACGGCCACCTCCAGTACAACTCCCTCCCGCTGTGGGAGGCGGTCGGCGTCCCGTACCTGCACCACGACCGCTGGGTGGACGAGAAGCACCCGCCGGACTACGCGACGACGGTGACCTGGCCGGCCAAGGTGCTCGGCACTGCCGCCCCGCAGGCGCTGCTCACCTACATCGGCGTCAAGGCGCTGGTCGGCGGTTCCACCTCCGTCCAGGGCGCGCCGCGCTCCACCCGCCCGATCGACGGCGGGCTCGTGCGGATCGTCGACGTCGAGAAGCTGCCGGCGGGCCGCGACGTGGTGCTGACCGCCGCGCTCCAGCAGGACGCCGAGGTGCTGCGCGACGAGACGGCGGCCCGGCTCGACGGCAGCCGGGTGCTGATCTACCACGTCGCGGAGGGGCGGCGCGCCGAGGTGCCGCCCCCGCCGAAGCCGGTGCCGCTGGTCCACCGCGAGTTCGCCGACCTCGCGCCCTGCTTCAGGCCGGGGCTGATCTGCGTGCACGGCACCGCGCTCACCTCCGCCGAGTTCGCGGCCTGGCAGCAGGCCGTGGCGGGCGTCGACGCCGCCGAGCGCGGCACCGTGGTGTGGTCGCCGTTCTCCAACCACTGGCTCTACCACGAGACGACCGACGTGGTCGCGGCGGCGGAGCGGGGCCTGCGGATCGCCCTCGGCTCCGACTGGTCGCCGTCGGGGACCAAGCACGTGCTCGGCGAGCTCAAGGTGGCCGACGGCATCAATCGGCACGAGCTCGGCGGCCACTTCGACGACCGGGCCCTGTGCGACATGGTCACCGCGAACCCCGGCGACGCGCTGGCGACCGCCTGGGGGCCGCAGGTGGGGCGCCTGGCGGCGGGCAGCTCCGCCGACCTGCTGGTGCTCGAACGCCACGACCCCGCGCAGGACGAGTACCGCAACCTGATCGACGCGACCGAGCGCCGGGTGCTCCTGGTGGTCTCCCGGGGCGTGCCGCGCTACGGGACCGCGGCCCTGATGACGGCCGCCGGGGCCCGGGGCACCAACGCGATCGAACCGGCGCAGGGCATCCGGCGCAGGGTCGCGGTGCGGGCCCCGGACGCGCCGGACACCGTCCTGGACTGGCCGGCCGCCAAGCGGGCGCTGGAGAAGGTCCGCCAGGACCCGCGGGCCGCCTGGCGCGACGCCCAGGACGCGCTCGCCGCCTGGGGCGGCCCGCTCGACGATCCCGACGCACCGCTCGTCCTGTTCGGCGACATGCCCGAGGGCGAGGCCGTGTCCGTCGCCGGCACCGACGACGTCCCGGCCGGGCTGGTCGTTCCCGGGACGGACGCGCTGACCCACGACGACGCCTTCTTCGCCGCCGTGGAGCGCAGCGGGATCCCCGCGCTGACCCGGCTGGCTGAGTACTACCGGCCGGGCCCGCCGTGAGCCCGCGCCCGACCCGGCCGGCCCGGACGCTGCCGGACACCGTCGGGCTCGACGCGTTCATGGCCCGGGTCGGGGCCGACCCGCTGCCGCTCGCCGACCGCTACCGGCTGGTGACCGCGGCCCGCGTCCTCGTCGAGGAACTGTACGTCCACCTGCCGCTCAAGCGAGCGCGGTACGCGACCGACCCGGTCCAGCGGCTGCGCCTGCTGGAGCGGCGGGTGCCCGCGCTCGGCGAGCTGCAGTTCCACGCCGAGCTCGCCGCCGTCTTCCGGGACCTGCACGATCTGCACACCGTCTACCAACTGCCCGCCCCGTACCGGGGGCAGGTGGCCGTGCTCGGCTTCCTGGTCGAGCGCTACCAGGACGAGGACGGGACGCCGCACCACGTCGTCTCCCGGATCGACGACGCGCTGCGGCACGGGGACTTCGACGCCGGTGTGGAGCTGGAGCTGTGGAACGGGGTCCCGGTGGAGCGCGCCGTGGAACGCGGCACGGCCGCGCAGGCGGGCTGCGGCCCCGACGCGCGGCTGGCGCGCGGTCTGGAGTCGCTGACGCTGCGCCCGCTGCGGACCGCGCCGCCGCCCGACGAACGGTGGGTCCTGCTGACGTACCGCACGCCCGGCGGCCGGCTGCGTGAGACCCGCATCCCGTGGCGGGTGCGGGCCGCCGAGCGGTACCGGGGCCGGGACCAGGATCCGGTGCCCACGCTCGGGACCCGTCTCGGCATCGACGCCGGGAACGAGGCCACCCGCCAGGCCAAGCGCGCGCTGTTCGCGCCGGGGCCGGCCCGGACCTCGGTGGCGCGGGCCCCGCGCGACGTGCTCGCGTACTCGGCTGCCAGGGCGCGGCCGTACGGGTACCTGCGGATCTACTCCTTCAACGTCACGAGCGCGCGGCGGTTCGCCGAGCAGGTGGCGGCGATCGCGGCCCGGGCGCCGGCGGCCGGGCTGATCGTGGACGTCCGCGGCAACCCGGGCGGCAACATCCTGGCCGCCGAGGCCGCGCTGCGGGTGCTGAGCACGGACCCCGTGGCGCCGGTCCGGTTCTCGCTGCCGACCACCCGGGCGGCGCTCGCCCTGGTCCGCGCCGATCCGGCCCTGCGCCGGTGGACGGGGTCGATCCGCGACGCCGTGGAGAGCGGCGAGCAGTACTCGCAGGCCTTCCCGCTCTCCGACCCGGACGCGGTCGCCGAGGGGCTGCCGCGCTACGCGGGGCCGAAGGTGCTGATCGTCGACGCCCTGACCTATTCGGCCGCCGACATCTTCGCGGCCGGCTTCGCGGACAACGGGCCCGCGGGCGACGGTCCGGCGACGGGAGGGCTCACGGCCGGCGGCCCGGGCGGCGGGATCGGCCCGGTGCTCGGGACAGCCGCGACCACCGGCGCCGGCGGCGCCAACGTGTGGACGTACGAGCTGCTGAGGGTGTGGCTGCCCGAACTGCTGGGCGAGCTGCCGCGCGGGGCCGGGTTCCGCGTCGCCCTGCGCCGCGCGACCCGGGCCGGGTCGCGCATCGGCGTCCCGCTGGAGGACTTCGGCGTGACGGCGGACCCGCTGCACCGGCTGACCAGGCGCGACGTCCTGGGCCACAACCGGGACCTGCTGGGGGCGGCGGCCGCGCTGCTGCCCTGACCGCGCGGGCGGCCCGGCGCCCCGCCGCCGCGGGAGTCAGGAACTCAGGTGAACGACCATGGACTCGGACTCCGGTGACAGGTAGTAGTGGCCGGGGAAGGGATCGACGTGCAGGTGGTCGAGCGGGTCCTCGGGGTCGGCGTGGCGGGCGTACTCCTCGATGCTCGCCGCGAGCACGTCGAGCAGTCGGGGCTCCCCCGCGATCCGGTACAGGTCGGACGGCCCCTCGACCGACAGCGTGACCGCTGCCCCGGCGGCGGTTCCCACTTCCAGGACCGCCAGGCCCCGGTCGTAGGGTGCCGCGTCGGCGACCGGGTCCAGCGCGACGCTGCCGGCCCCCGCGCGGATCACCTCCGCGAGCGCGACGAGCTCCTCGGCGCGGCCGAAGAGCGCGGCCTCCCCGCCGTCATCCGCGTAGTGCAGCCGCATGGACGCCCCTTCCGTCTGCGGACCGGTGACGGTCCATGATCGGTGGTGCTGCCCCGACGGGTGCGCGCGGGGTGCCGTCGACCCGGAGCACCGGGGGCCGGCGGGAAGGGCTCGGCGCAACGGGCCGGCCCTGTCCTCCCCCCGGAGGACAGGGCCGGTCGCGCCCGGGTACCGGGGGTGCTACTTCTGCCAGCCGACGGTCTCGGGCAGCGGGCTGAGGAAGATGGTGGCGCCGACGTTGGCGAGTCCCTTCCGCAGGCCGTACGTCGAGGGTCCGCTGTAGAGCGGCAGCAGGGAGTACTGCTGGAGGGCCTTCTGCTCCAGCTTGTTGACGGCCTCGATCTGCTGGCCGAGGTCGGCGATGTCCCCGGTGGCGCGGATCTCCTGGTCCAGTTCGGGGGTGCCGGCCCCGGTGATGTTCGACTCGCGGTCCGAGCAGTAGAAGTCGCACAGGGACCGCGCGCCGAAGGGGTCCGTCGAGCGGTTGCCGGAGATGAACAGGTCGAAGCGGCGCTCGCTGAGCACCTTGGAGAAGTCGTTGGAGGAGACCTTGTTGACGTTCAGCCGCACGCCGACGGCCTTGAGCATCGCGGTGAACGCCCCGGAGACGGCCTTCTCGACGGGGTCGTCGCCGAGCAGGGTGTAACCGAGTTCGAGCTCCTTGCCGTCCTTGGCGCGGATGCCGTCGGCCCCGGGCTTCCAGCCGGCCTCGTCCAGGGTCTTCCGAGCCTGCTGCGGGTCGTACTTCAGCACGGCGGCGACGTTGTCCTGGTAGCCCTGCTGGAAGCTGTAGAGGACCGCCGAACCCGGCAGCGGCTCGCTGTAGTCGAGGCCCTGGAAGCGGATCTTCGTGATCTGCGAGCGGTCGATGCTCTCCTGGACCGCCTTGCGGACCTGGACGTCGCCGAGGAACGGGGACTTGGTGTTGAGGTACAGCGCGTACTCGAAGGGGCTGCCGCCGCTGCGCACCTCGGCGTCCTTGACGGTCTTCACCTGCTTCAGGTTCTCCGCGTCGCCGACCGGGGCGTAGTCGATCTCGCCGTTCTTGAAGGCGTTGATCGAGGCGGCGCGTTCGAGGTTGACGTAGACGCGCTTGTCGAGCTTGCCCTTGCGGCCCCACCAGGCGGGGTTGCGGACGAAGGTGATGTTGCCGGACTGGGCGTCCCAGGTGCCCACGGTGTACGGTCCGGTGCCCCATTCGGGGTGCGCCGTCTTGACGTACGCCTTGTTGAAGTTCTCGACGGTGGCGGCCTGGGGGTGCAGGAAGGTGGTGAACAGCGCGGACCAGGAGGCGTTGACACCCTTGAAGGCGATGACCGCCTGCTTGTCGTCCGCGCCCCGGGTGACGGAGGTGATGCGGTCGTAGCCGTCGGTGGAGGAGGCCGTGTACTCCTTGTCCGAGCCGTTGTTGGCCTTCCAGGTGGCCTCGACGGCACGCCAGTCGATCGGGGTGCCGTCGTTGAACACGGCCTTGGGGTTGAGGGTGATGACGACCTTCTGGTCGCCGCCCTCGACGGAGACCTTCACGTCGCTGTAGTAGTCCGGGTTGTACTGGACCTCGCCGGTGGGCGAGTACGTGATGGCGTCGGCGTTGTACCAGGACCAGGTCCGCAGCGCGTTGAGGATGCCGTTGACGTTGAAGGGGTTGCCCTGCTCGTCGAAGGTGCCCGCGGTGGTGTAGGTGCCGCCGTCCTTGAGGTTCTCGTACGGCTGGGGGTTGTAGTCGGTGACCGAGGACGCGACCTGGGCGGTGTTGCGGGTCTCCTTGCCCGAGGAGTCGCCCGAGGAGGACGAGGAGGAGCAGGCGGTGGCGGCGACCGAGACGGCCGCGACCAGCGCGAGGGGCAGAGCGAGCTTACGACGCACGGGATGTCCTTGATGGGAAGGGAAGGGGGGAAGGGCCGGGAAGGGAGGGTGCGGGTGTCAGAGCGCGTGGCAGGCGTACCGGTGGTCGGAGCCGTCCGGCGCGCCGACCGTCGCGGGCCGTTCGGTGCGGCAGCGCGTGCGCACGCTCTCCTCGGCCTCCCGGTGGAGCGGGCAGCGGTCGACGAATACGCAGCCCGCCGGCAGCCGGGCGGCGCTGGGCTGCTCGCCCTGGAGGACGATGCGCTCGCGGCGGCGCTCGCGCTGCGGGTCGGGCAGCGGGACCGCCGACAACAGGGCCTTGGTGTACGGGTGCTGCGGCCGGGCGAAGATCTCCTCGGTGGCGCCGGACTCCACGATGTGTCCGAGGTACATCACCGCGATCCGGTCGGAGAAGTAGCGCACCACGGCCAGGTCGTGCGCCACCACGAGGTAGGCCAGGCCCAGCTCCCGCTTCAGCCGGACGAACAGGTTGACGATCTCGGCCTGCACGGAGACGTCCAGGGCGGACAGCGGCTCGTCCAGGACCAGCAGCTTCGGCTCGCGCGCCAGGGCGCGGGCGATGCCCACGCGCTGGCGCTGGCCGCCGGACAGCGCGGCGGGGAAGCGGTCCCCCACGGCACGGTCCAGTCCCACCAGGTCCAGGAGCTGCGGGATGCGGGAGCGCACGGCCCCCCGGTCGGCGCCGGCGGCCTGGAGAGGTTCGGCCAGCAGGTCGAACACGGTCAGCCGGGGGTCCAGCGCGTCCGTCGGGTCCTGCAGGACGATCTGGATCTCGCGCCGCAGCTCCCGCACCCCGGCCGCCGAACGCAGCGTCGCGACATCGGTGCCCGCCACCTCGATCCGGCCGCCCTCGGGCGCGCGCAGGCGCAGCACCTCGCGCAGCGTGGTGGTCTTGCCGCTGCCGGACTCCCCCACCAGGGCGAGGGTCTCGCCCGCGCGCAGCTCGAAGCCGACGCCGTTGACCACCTGCAGGGTGCCCACCCGGCGCTTGAGGAGGGCGCCCTTGGTGACGGGGAACGTCTTGACCAGGTCCTCCACGCGCAGGACCACCTCGCCGGCGCTCCCCCGCCCGTCGCGGGCCGGGGCGGGGGGAACGACGGGCCCGACCGGGTCCAGGGTGCCGTCGGCGATCTCGTGCGCGCGGTGGCAGGCGACGCGCCCGGGCCGCCCGGCGGGCGCGGTCAGGTCCGGTTCGGTGGTGCGGCAGACGTCGCGGGCCACCGTGCAGCGCGGTGCGAAGGCGCAGCCGTCGGGCAGGGCGCTCGGGGAGGGCGGCTCGCCGCCGATCGGGACCAGGGGCCGTCGCACGCCGCTGTCGGCGGAGGGGACGGCGGCCAGCAGCCGGGCGGTGTAGGGCATGGTGGGGCGGGCGAAGAGCTCGTCGACGCCCGTGTGCTCGACGATCCGTCCGGCGTACATGACGGCGACGTCGTCGGCGTGCCCGGCCACCACGCCCAGGTCGTGGGTGATCAGGACGAGGCCGGCGCCGGTCTCGCGCTGGGCCAGGCGCAGCACGTCGAGGATCTGGGCCTGGACGGTGACGTCGAGCGCGGTGGTGGGCTCGTCGGCGACCAGGACCGAGGGCTTGTTGGCGATGGCCAGGGCGATGACGACGCGTTGGCGCATGCCGCCGGAGAACTCGTGCGGGAACGCCTTGGCGCGTTCGCGCGGGTCGGGGATGCCGACCAGGTCGAGCAGTTCCACCGCCTGCTCCCAGGCGTCCTTCCTGGACAGGTCCCGGTGCACGCGCAGGGCCTGGGCGAGGAGCCGGCCGACGCTGAAGACGGGTGTGAGCGCGGACATCGGGTCCTGGAAGACCATGCCGATGTCCTTGCCGCGGACGCGGGCGAGTGCGGCGTCGTCCATCGCCGCCAGATCGCGGCCGCCCAGCAGGATCCGGCCGCCGACGCGGGCGGTGGGGGGCAGCAGGCCCAGGAGGGCGAGGGCGGTGGCGGACTTGCCGGAGCCGGACTCGCCGACGATGCCCAGGGTGCGTCCGGGGAGGAGGTCGAAGTCGACACCGCGCACAGCGTCCACCGGCCCCTGCTCGGAGGGGAAGGAGACGCGCAGGTCGCGTACGGACAGGACTGGTGCGGGCGGGGCCTGGATCCCGGTCCGGGGTCCGGTCTCGGGCCCGGTGGGGCGGGCGGGTGCGGGGGTCATCGTCGGCCTCCTGCCGCGCCGGTGGTGGACGTGGGGTCGAGGGCGTCGCGCAGGCCGTCGCCGACGAAGGTCATCGAGACGGTGAGCAGCACGGTCAGCCCGGCGGGGAAGGCGAAGAGCCAGGGGGCGCTGGTGATGGTGCCCGCGCCGTCGGCGAGCATCGTGCCCAGCGAGACGTCCGGGGTCTGGACGCCGAAGCCGAGGAAGGACAGGGCGGTCTCGCTGAGGACGGTGGAGACCACCCCCAGGGTGAGGTTGACGATGAGCAGGGAGCCGAGGTTGGGGACGATGTGGCGCAGGACGATGCGCAAGGGGCGCACGCCCATGAACTCCGCGGCGAGCACGTAGTCCCGCTCGCGCAGGGACGTCGACACCGACCAGACGACGCGGGCCGTGGACATCCAGCCGAACACCGTCAGGACGAGGACGAGGACCCGCCAGTCGCCCGCCAGCTTGTGCGAGACCAGGGCGAGGACGAGGAAGGACGGCACGATCAGCAGGAAGTGGATGAGGGCGAGGGTGGCCTTCTCCGTCCGGCCCCCGAGGTAGGCGGCGCCCGCGCCCACGACCGCCGAGACGGCGACGGTCAGGACGGACACGGTCACCGCGATCACCAGCGAGCGCTGGAGGCCGTGCGCGGCGGAGGCGTAGACGTCGTTGCCGCCCTGGTTGGTACCGAACCAGCGCTCGGAGCCGGGGGCCTGGGTCAGGGCTGAGAAGTCGGCGTCGGAGAAGTGGTAGGGGGTGAGCAGTTCGCCGAACGCGCTGAACAGCACGAGCAGCAGCAGGATCACCACACCGGCGACGGCGGTCCGGTTGCGCCGGAAACGGCGCAGGTAGAGGCGGCGGCGGCCGAGGTAGCGGCCGTCGTGCCCGATCGGCGTGTCGTGCCCGGTGGCGGTGGCGAGGGCGCTGTCGGGGGCGGCGGCGAGGACGCCGTCGGGGGTCGTGCCGGCACTCACGGGGGTACCCATCTCAGCTCACCCGCACTCTCGGGTCGAGGAGGACAGTGGTGATGTCCGCGAGGATCGCGCCGATCGCGGTCAGGGCGGCGGCGAAGGCGGCGGTGGCCGCGGTGCCGTGCACGTCGTTCTTGTTGATGGTCTGGACGAAGTACTGGCCCATGCCGTTCCAGCCGAAGACGGTCTCGGTCAGGACGGCGCCGGTGAAGACGGCCGGGATGCTGAAGGCCACGGACTGGGCGGTGGGGATCAGCGCGGTGCGCAGGGCGTGCCGGCGGATCGCCTGGGCGCGGGTGAGCCCGGTGGCCCGGGCGGTACGCACGAAGTCGGAGCCGATCACGTCCAGCAGCAGGGAGCGCTGGGTGAGGTGGTGGCCCACGTACCCCGTCAGGGTGAGCGTCAGCGTCGGCAGGATCAGGTGCGCCAGGCGGTCGCCGAGCGTCGCCCAGAACCCCTCCACGTCCGGGGACCTCTCGCCCGCGACGTACAGGAAGTGCCAGCCCGCCTGTTCGTTCAGCCGGATCGCGAGCAGGACCAGGGCGAGTGCGGCGATGGACACCGGGACGTTGAACAGCGCCATCGACACGGCCTGGGCGGCCCGGTCCCGCCAGCCGTACTGGCGCGAGGCGGTGTGGACGGCGAGCGCGACACCGACGACGACGGACAGGACCGTGGCACCGATGACCAGTTGGGCGCTGACGAGGGAGCGGTAGCCGATCTCCCCGTTGACCGCCACCCCGACCGGCGAACGTCCCCAGTCGAAGTGCAGGACCACTCCGGTCAGCCAGTCCCACCAGCGGTGGAGCAGTGGCTCGTGCGGGTCGAGGTTGTAGGGGGCCAGGGCGCGGGAGATCTGTTCGTCGGTGCGGACCGGGCGCAGCTCCTTGAAGTTCGAGCGCGGGTCGAGGAACGAACTGGCCAGGAAGTACGTTGCGTTGGTGGCCACCGCGATGACCAGGAACCAGCCCACTGCCCTGCGTGTCACGTACCGGAGCACGGATGCCACCTCCCCACGGGGTACGGCGGGCAGGGCTGGGAAACGCCGGGTCTGGCGGAGCTGAGCATGGGGTGGCGCTCTTTCGGTCCAAGGGGGGTGCTTGCACTGTGGTGCAGAGGCCAAGTCTGTGTGCGAGCGACACCCGGCACCAGTGGTCCAGACATCTGGACACGAAGACGAAACAGCCCCGAAGTACAGGGACGTGTCCGTGTCACACTCCGGCCGTCCAGGGGCCGTCAGGACCCGTCAGGACCTCGTCCGACGTCAGCGCCTCGACGAAGTCGAGCTCCTGGTGTTCCCGAGGGCACTCCGGCTCGGGACGGAACTCGTCACTGTCGAGAGCAGCGTGGCCCGGGCCGGTCCTGAGCGGTGGGTCGGGAACCTTTGCGGATCCGTCACGAGGCCCACCCGGCTTTGCGAGAAGCCCCGGCGTGCGCGCCGGGGAGGAGTCATAATCCTGGCTGTGAGGCAGTTCATCGCGTTGGGCCTTCAGGACGGCACGGCGGTCAGGTTACGGGTCTTCCCCACAGGCACTGCGGCCGGGCGGTCGGGCGGTGGGCCGGACCGGCGGCGGCCGCCGGTCCCGGACGGTGGGGAGGCGGTGTCCTCCGGTGCCGGACGGCGGGCCGCCGCGCTCGCCCGGCAGGCGACCCCGCCGCCGGGTGATGCTTCCCGGCCGACATCCGAAAGGCTGGTCACGTGACGTACCGAAGGCGCCGGTCCCCGGGGGCACTGTCAACCCTCCTCCTGGTGGTGGCGCTCCCTGTCGTCGGCTGCTCCTCCTCTTCCTCCGGCCCGAAGTCGCCGAACGCCGCGGCCGGGGAGATCCGGCAGGCGTCGGGGACAGCGTCGTCACCGGTGAACGGCGCCCCCGGTCCGGCCCCCTCGGCAGCCGGTCCGGGAGCCGGCTCGGGAACCGGCTCGGGAGCCGTGCCGACCGCACCGACCGGCGAGCGGCCGGCAGATGAGCAGACGCCGCGCTGGTACGGTTCGGCCCCCCCGGGCCCCAAGGCCGACATCGTGGCCGAACGGCTGAAGCGGCAGTGGGGGCTGGAGTTCCACGTCCAGCAGGTCCGATCCGTCAGCGCCGGGCTGCCCGGCCATGCCGAGTACGAAGCGCTGAAGGAGTTCCCCGAGGGATACCGCCTGGGCGTCATGATCCAGGCCGACGGGGACGGCCGGCCCAGGAACATCGTCCTCACCGCGAACGGGGCACCGTCCGCGGCGATGGCAGCCACCCTGGTGCAGGCCCTCGACCTGAGCCTGGACGGCCACGCCGGTGACGAACGGAAGGCTTGGGTCAACAGCCAGTTCGCGGCGTACGGGCAGTCCGCCCAGGTCTCGCCCATGGTCCCGCGACGCACGGACGGGGAGGTGACCACCTCCCTGACCGTGGCGCCCGACCGCACGACCCTCCAGCTCAGCAGCCCACTCCCCTCGTAGCGGAGCCGGGTCCGGGCGGCGGCCGGACCGGGCCGGCGGCGTCGTCGTCGTCGGTGAAGCGGTGTCACCGATGTTGCAAGCGTGGGGGCGGGCAGCAGCCGGTTGGCCACCGTCACGGAGTCGTCGTCGGAGTCGGGCGGCTTCGGTCCTCAGGGTCCGGTCCGACCCGCCCCGCCCGGGCCAGGCGCACCGGCCGAACCGGTGACCGGATCGGTCCCGGGCGGGCGTCGGCGGGCGAGGGCGAGGGCGGCCGTCGTCGTGGCCGCCATCACGGCGACGCCGGCCAGTGCCGCGGTCGTGTAGGCGTCGTCGTCCGGGAAGAGGCGGCCCGTGGCGGTGCCGGCGGCCAGGACCAGGCCGCCGACGGCGCTGCCCAGGGAGTACCCGACGCTGCGGACGACGTAGTTGAAGCTCATCGCGCTCGACGTCTCGCTCTTCGGGGTGACGGCCAGGATGACGCCGGGCACCGCGGCCGAGAAGCCGCCGACGCCGAAGCCGAGCACGCCCATGACCGCGAGCAGTTCGGCCAGGTTGGACCGGGCGGTCGCGAACAGCACGAACCCGCAGCCGACGACGACGGCACTGCCGGCCAGGAGCAGGGGGCCGTCGATCCGTTCACGGACCCGCTGCGTGATCCTGCCGGCGACGAACCCCAGCACGGAGAACGGGACGAGGACCAGCCCCGCCACGAAGGTGGTCAGTCCGAAGCCGTAGCCGGCGCTTTGCGGTGTCTGCGCGTAGCGGGTGACGAGCGTGAGCAGGAGGTACATGCCGCTCCCGCCGACGAACATGGCGATGTTCGCCCCGGCGACCGCCGGGTGCCGTACCGCCCGGACGCCGACCAGGGGTGTCCTGGTCCGCAGTTCGGAGACGGTCCAGACGCAGAGCAGGAGTACGGCGACGACGGCGAGGGTCACCGCCACGGTGAGGTGCCGGCTCCACAGGCTCCTCCCGCCGGCCAGGAACAGGACGAGGGCCAGTCCGCCCGCCAGGACGAGCGCGGCGGCCACGTTCACGTGGGCGGAGCGGCCTTCGGGAGCCGCGGGCACGGAGCGCCACGCGGTCACGAGGGCGAGGGCGGTGACGAGCAGGCCGAGGCCGTAGGCGGCCCGCAGTCCGCCGAACTCGGCGAGCAGCGCGGCCAGCGGGTAGCCGACGCCTGCTCCGACGACGGAGACCACCGAGATCAGGGCGATCGTGGCCGCGCCGCGGTCCTCGGGGAGATGGTCGCGGGCCACGCCCATCATCAGCGCCGTGAGGCCGAGTCCGACGCCTTGGGCCGCCCTGCCCACGAGCAGCCAGGCGAACGGCAGTGGCAGCACAGTGAGTGCGCTGCCGGCGACGACGATCGCCAGCGTGGCGAGAATCGTGGCCCGCCGGTGCGGCCCGGCGCCGAGCCGGCCGAGGACGGGGGTGGCGACGGCGCCGCTGAGCAGGGCGATGGTCAGCGTCCACTGCGCGCTGTCGAGGGAGACGTGGAACGTGGTCGCCACGCTGGTGACGAGCGGCGTCCCGAGGCTGGCGACCGCCGCCACGACCAGGGCGACGAACACCAGGGCGGGGACCAGCGGACGTGCCTCGGACGGGATCGGGGCGGCGTCCGTGGGCCGGTCGTGGGCCCGGGCGGCGGTCACCGGTCCGTCTCCTCGCGGGCGTGGCTTTCGAGCTCCGCCAGGTGCCGCAGCGCCGGAAGGGCCGCTGCCAGGGCCTCGACCTCGTCACCGGTGAGCTCGTCGATCAACCGCGCGTACGCGTCGACGCCCGCTCGGCGCCGGGTCCGGACGTACGACGCGCCGTCCTCGGTCAGGCACACCAGCGTGACCCGCTTGTCGGACGGATCGCCCTTCCGCTCGACCAGCCCGGATTCCTCCAGCACCCGGACCAGGACGGTCATCGCGGGCTGGGTGACGCCCTCGGCCGCCGCCAGATCGGTGATCCGTCGCGGGCCGGTCCTGTCCAGGGTGGCCAGGGTGGCGGCGGACGTCAGGCTCATGTCGCGGGGAAGGCGTCTCACAGCCCGGGTGGCCAGACCGTAGAGGGCTGACGCGATGGCATCGGGAGCGTCGTGCGCGGCGTCTGGGAGACTCATGCCAGAAGCATAGCGGCTTTATATGAATCGTTTATGTATATCCCGATCGAGGTTCGGCGAGGGCCTGTCGCGCGTGCCAGGAGATCCTGGATCCCCTGGCACGCGCGACAGACTGTGGCACTGCGGGACCACGAGCGACGGCGAGCCGCCCGAGGCCGGGTCGCCGGTCAGCCGTGGCGGCTCCGGCGGGCGAGCCGGACCAGGACGACGCCCGCGAACAGGGCGGCGACGCCCACCAGAGCGGCGAGCGCGACGGCGGTGCCCGTGTGCGCGAGCCGGCCTCCCCCGCCGGGGGAAGCGCTGGAGGACTCCGTCACGGCCGGTCCGGGCGGACCGGCCGGACCGGTCACGGTCGGGACCGGAGGCGGGGAACCACTCGCGGTCGGGGCGGGGCCGGCCAGGAGTTGGCGGCGGTGCTGGACGGTGAGCTGTGGCTCTGTTCACGAGAACCGGTTCTGGCTCAACTTCTGTGAGCCAGAACCCGAGATTCAGCAGCAGATGATTGCCGCTTGGAATCGAACGTGCCAAGCCCACGTGGCACGGGGCACCTGGTTCTACGGGCGGTGCCACGGTCTACGAGGACTTGGCGTGCAGGGGCGGGTCAGGCTTCGGGGATGTCGCGACCGAAGGCTTCGAGGGTGATGGCCTCGGGTTCGGGGCCGCCGCGGGTGCCGGTGTTGAGTGCGTCGATGGCGTCGAGTTCGGCGGGGGTGAGCTGGAAGTCGAAGATGTCGATGTTCTCGGCGATGCGCTGGGGGCGGACGGACTTGGGGATGGCGTTGCGGCCTTGCTGGAGGTGCCAGCGGAGCATGACCTGGGCGGGGGTCTTGCCGTGGGCGGCGGCGATGGCGGTGATGGTCGGGTCGTCGAAGGTGCTGGTGCTGGTGCCGGTGCCGGTGCCGCGGTAGCTGGTGATGCCGCCGATGGGTGACCACGCCTGGGTGAGGATGCCGTGGGCGGCGTCGGCGGCCTGGACGGCGGGCTGGGTGAAGTAGGGGTGGACCTCGACCTGGTTGACGGCCGGGACCACGGACGCGGTCTTCAGGAGGGCGTCGAGGTGGTCGGGCATGAAGTTGCTGACGCCGATCGCGCGCACCTTGCCGTCGGCGAGCAGCTGCTCCAGTGCCCGGTATGCCTCGGTGGAGAGGTCGAAGCGGCCGGGTAGGGCCTGGTGGAGGATGAACAGGTCGATGGTCTCGACGCCGAGCTTGCCGGCGCTCTTGTCGAAGGCGTGCAGGGTCTGGTCGTAGCCGTAGTCGCTGATCCAGACCTTGGTCCCGATGAAGACGTCCTCGCGGGGCAGGCCGGAGTTGCGGATGGCGTTGCCGACCTCGCGTTCGTTGGCGTAGGCGGCGGCGGTGTCGATGAGGCGGTAGCCGCTCTCCAGGGCGGAGGTGACGGCCTGTTCGGTGACGTCGGGCGGTGTCTGGAAGACGCCGAAGCCGAGGGCGGGCATGGTTACGCCGTTGTTCAGGGTCAGGTGCTGCACGGGGATGCTCCTCAGCGGGTCTGGTCGTCGGTGGCGGGGGTGTCGGTGATCTGGGCCAGGAGCGTGGTGGCAGTCATGGCAGCGGGCCAGCCGGCGTAGAACGCGAGATGGGTGATGGCCTCGGCGAGCTCGTCGTGGCTCAGGCCGTTGCCCAGGGCGCGTTGCAGGTGGCCGGTCAGCTGCGCGTCGCGGCCCAGCGCGGCGCTCGACCAGGGTGCCGTCGGCGTAGGGGACGCGGGCGGCCTGGCCCTGGCCGCCGTCCACGCCGTTCACGCCCCACGGGCCGCCGTGTTCGCAGGAGGTGTGCAGCCCTGCGCGGCAGTATTCGCAGGTGCCGTCGCTGTAGGTGAACGGGGTCACCACCACGTCCCCCGGCTTGACGGTGGACACCTGCGGGCCGGTCTCCTCGACCACGCCCAGGAACTCGTGGCCCATCTGCCGCGGGTGCTCGGTCAGCGGCTGGGACTTGTAGGGCCACAGATCGCTGCCGCAGATAGTTCGGGACCTCCGCGGCAGCCTCGGCCGGCATGGTTCCGGGCGGCGGGTTCGGTGGGGCGCTCGCGGGAGTCTCCGGCCTGCAGAGGGCCGTGGACGTCGATGGCGTCGCGGACCTCGGCACGGCCGAACGCGGCGCAGATCCCCTGCAGCGTGCCGGGCACTTCGTCGCCGCTCAGCCCGAGGCCCCTCGCGTGGGTCCGCCAGGCCCGACCGGCCCCGGCACGGTGGCGACAGGACAGCGAGCGTGATGCAGAACTCCTTGGCCGACGGACCCGAGCAACTGACCGGTGAACCCCCCGGCGCCCCGTGTGCCGACAACCAGGGCCAGAGCATGCTTGGAGGCCTCGGCCAGAACGGCCACCGGATGTCCGCGCACCACCTCGTGCTTGAGCACCACCTCCGGGTAGGGAACCCGCCGCCCGGCGGCTGTTTCCGCGAGCACCCGGCGGGACTCCTGCTCCGCCCGGTACTCGTCGGCCGCCGAGAGACGCGAAGGATTCCAGGCGTACAGGGCGCGCAACTCGGCGCCCCGCAGTGCTGCGGCTTCGAAGGCGTAGTCCACGGCGTCCTGCGACGTTCGGCTGCCGTCGACACCGACGACGACGTACGCCGGCTGCTGGGTGATGTGCTCCGGGTCCCGGACCACCACCACCGGACAGTTCGCGTGCGCGATCAGTGGCAGAGTCACCGCCCCCGAGTGGAACAGTTCCCGGACGCCGGAGAGCGGTCGTGAGCCGAGGACCAGCACCACTGCCAGCCCGGCCTGCCTGTTCAGTACCTCGGCCGGGTCCCCGTCGATGAGCCGGGCCGACACCTGCAGGGCGGGACGGCGTTCGCCGATGAAGCGAGCCGCCTCGTCGAGCGCGTGCTCACCTGCGGTACGGAGCAGTCGGCCACGTTCGTGGAGTTCGGGCCAGAGCCGGGGCCAGCCGGCCTCGCGGGCCACGGGTTTCCGCACCTGCACGACATGGACCGGTAGACGGCGCCGGTCCGCCTCGTCGGCGGCCCAGGCGAGCACCATACGACTGGGGTGTTCGGGATCGACGCCGACCACTACGGAACGTTGGCCGCCGGGACCCGTCATGTCTCCTCCCGTCGACAGGGAGCGGACCCGTCGGGCCCACCGCGACTGCCACCTGGCAGAACAAAAGGCCGCCTCCGCATCTCTGCGGAAACGGCCCACGCCCTGTATAAACGCCGAACAACAGGATTTGTACCTGCGCCCCCCGACACCTCAGTGACCCCGTCATCTCCCGCCCGAAAGGCCGGGATGGGATTTCGCGATCACGAGTCGCAGAATCAGGGCTCCTGCTCCACTGATCTGCATAAGCACCTCCTCGCGATCGTCCTTCCGGTAAGTTCTCCGGCACCTTCCAGGTTACTCCGGAAAAGCGCGTAATCGGGCCCGCCGGGTGCACGAATGTGGACTGGCGGGAGTATCTGGTGGTGACTGCGGTCAAAAGCGTCCACAACTGCCAGGAACCCTCTGCCAGGCAGGCGTTCGCTACGGCCGACACCCTGGAGAGGGCGTGAGTGCAGCGGAACGACAACCCGCTGACCGAGTTCGGACGCCAGGTCGACACCTCCGAGCCCCCGCCTGCCTCCTGTTCCACCGGACAGGGAGCCGAGTTGGTCGGCGAGGAGGACCGGACCTGGGCCGGGCTTCTGCTCGTACGCACCGGCGGGGGGCGTATGCGCTCAGCCATGGCATGGGTCGTCCGATGATCGATCCTGCCCGGATCGATCCCGAATTCGGCAACGAGGAGTACGGGGAGAACATCAGTCGGATCCCCAGCCGGATCAGCGAGGTCGCATTCACTTTCACCAAGGACCGATCCCGCTCCGCCCACATCAAAAGCGGGCCGCTCTGCGATCTCTTGATCATCCTGGCTTCAATGCTTGGAGGTCAGGAGGAAGAGAGGGTGATCCGCGTGTAGGACTGGGCCGGGATTCGCCGGTTGCACCGGGCGGAGGGGTTCTCGGCCCGGCCGTGGCCCGGCAGCCGAGGATCTCGCGTGGCACGGTGTCGCGGGCGCTGTCCTCGGACCAGCCGCCGAAGTACCGGCGGCCGTTGAAGGGCTCGGCGGTGGACACGGTGGAACCGGCGGTCCGTGAGCTGCTGAAGCAGGCCCCGACGATGCCGGTCACCGTGATCGCGGAGCGGATCGGCCGGGAGCGTGGGTTGACGATCAGCCCGACCCCGGCCGGGGCGGTCCGTTCCCACCCGGGCGCCCCCGCGGCCCGGGGGCGCCGACCGTGTGCGGACCGGACACTGCGGCCATGGTCGTCGACCGGTGGAGCCCGCAGCGGCCGGGGCAGGGGTGGTATCCGCCGCGCTGGGCCGGCTACCTCTGCCCGACCTGTGATGCCGGCGCCCGCGCCTTCTGAATCCGGCAGGGGCCGGCGCGGCCCTACCGGGCATCCGGCGGGCGATCGCCGCGGTGCCGCGCGGTGTCGAGGGCGTCGCGCAGGGCGGGCAGGTCCGTGATGACGGCCTGCTCGGCGAAGCGGGCCAGCAGCCGGCGCAGGACCCGCTCGTCGCGGTCCCGCACGGCTTCTGCGATGGCCCTCGCCAGCGACGCCTGAGCACAGGGGTCGGGGGCGTGTGCCCGCCGCGCGGCCTGCGGCCCTTCCACCGCCGGCACCCCTTTCACTCGTCGTCCCGGGCCGTCGGCCCGGCGCCCTCCATCCTGATGGGGCTGCGGCGACCGGCCGCCCCGCCCCTTGCGGTGCGAAGACTACCTCCCCGACCGACACCGGAAAATCTGTTCCCGCCGGAGTAGACATTGCCGCGCACCGTGGTTAGTGTTTCTCTCGTAGACAGCAGTCCAGCGGTACCCGCCAGACACGAACTGGCGGGCAGCAGTACGGAAGTGCGCAGGTCGGCACGGTTGCAGGGTCCTGAAGCCAGGGATGGTGCAGTAAGGCGACAGGACCGGTGGCCGGGCCGGGCGGCCCGCAGGAATCAGGGGCCGCCACCAAGTGGTAACGCAGTTGAGCAAGTGCAGTGTCCGTAGGTGAAGTCGAGTTGGGCAGTACCGGCAGTCGCAGTACGCGGTATCCCAGTGAAGGCGCCCAGGCTGCGGGCGCGCGTGCTGGGAGTCCGGCAGTGGGGCTCCGAGCCGAGCAGGTCCAGCGGGACGGGCGACGGGGCCGGCTGCCGGAGCCAGGTGGTTGGAAGTACCCGCAGTTTGCAGTAACCGGCCAGTACAGAGGATGAACGGAGGGGACGCAGCGCCATCAGGATCGCCCGGCCCGTGAAGCAGTCACCCGGGCGGACTCCGTGGACCCCAAGGCAAGGACGGTGGTTTCCGGTCACGCATACGCGATCCCCGCACTCCCCCTCCCCCGGGGCGGTGCGGACACAAGGAACCCGGCCCAAGGGCCGGTAGATGGTGTAAAACCCTTCGGGGCCCCGGGAGCCGCTACGGCCCCGGGGCCCCTCAGCGCGTCCCCGACACGACAACAAGAAGAGGTGCAGTGACCACGGCAACCATTCGACCGCACACCCCCGACTCCCTCGACGACGACGACTACCCCGCCTACACCATGGGCCGCGCCGCCGCGATGACCGGCACCACCCCCGGCTTCCTGCGCACCCTCGGCGACCAGGGACTCATCACACCCCTGCGCTCCGAAGGCGGACACCGCCGCTACTCCCGCTACCAACTACGGATCGCCATGCGCGCCCGCGACCTCGTCGACCAGGGCACACCCATCGACGCCGCCTGCCGCATCATCATCCTCGAAGACCAACTCGAAGAAGCCCTGCGCATCAACGAACAACTCCGCCACAACACCGGACAACAACCCACCACCGACACCTGACCCACACACCAGACCGACCGGACCGGACCACGGCGAACGACACGCGCTCACGACAGGCCGCCCGGACACGAGCGCCGACCGACGCAGGATCGCCCGCAACCCCGCCTCGCCGGGTGCCGGCAAGCCCTGCCCCGTACGAGCGGCACGCCTTCCCGGTGGAGTTCACACCTGCGGCGTCCATCCCCTACCGTTCGGCCCGGGTCATGACGCGTGCCCCGCGGTGTGGGCCCGAGCCCGGCCTGCTTCCGGCCCGGGCCCACGCTTCCCACCGCCCGGGCCGCCAACGGATCCGGCCTCGGCATTGTCCAGGGGAGCGCGCACAGCCCCTCGCAGTGACGTTCGCGGCGCAGGTGGCCGCACCCGTCGCCGGCGCTGCGTCCGGTCGAGCGAATCGCGGCCGCCCCATCAGCGGATGCCCGCCAGTGCAGGCGAGGCCGGGCCCGTTCGCCGAAGGGCCCGGCCTCGCCTCCGGTGCGGCTGGGGCGTCAGCCGAAGACGACGGAGCGGAGCCGCAGACGGTCGCCGAGCTTCTTGCCCGGGGGCATGACGTAGTAGGTGTCCCCGTTGCAGTCCTCGTCGAGGAAGACGGTTGCGGTGGAGTTCGTGTAGTTGCGCGGGCGAAGGCAGGCAGGGCGGAGCCGCCCCGTCTCGGGGATGTTGATGCACTCCGCGCTCACCGGATTTGCCAGTTCTCCTCGCAGGTGTGGGCTTGTATTTCAATTACTGCTTGCTCTTGTGGAGTTGGTGGGAGGGTGGACCATGCCTGTGCGTCCGCCCGTCACCGCATTACGGGCCAAGTTCGATCGGATCCTGCCGCATCTCGACGAGCGGCGCCGTCGGCTCTACCTGGCCAGCGAAGCTGTGGCGATCGGCCACGGAGGGATCTCACTGGTAGCCGCCGCCTCCGGGACCAGTGCTTCCACCGTCTCGCGTGGCGTGACCGAGCTGACCGGGGACCCTGTGCCGACGCGGAGGGTCAGGGCTGCGGGAGCCGGCCGTAAGCCGTTGACGATCACCGACCCCGGGCTGTCGGCGGCGCTCGAGGCGCTGATCGAGCCGCACACCCGGGGTGATCCCGTCTCGCCGCTGCGGTGGACCACCTTGTCACTGCGGAGCCTGGCCTCGACCCTCACGTCGCAGGGCCATCCGGTCAGTGCCGCAACCGTCGGGCGTCTGCTGCACGGCCGGGGCTACAGCCTGCAGGGCACCGTCAAGACCACCGAAGGCGCCGGCCATCCGGACCGCGACGCCCAGTTCGGCCACTTGAACGCCACGGCCGCTGCCTTTCTCGACGACCGGCAGCCGGTGATCAGCGTCGACACCAAGGCCAAGGAATGGCTCGGCAGCCGCGACCGGCCCGGCCGCACCTGGAGGCCGGGCAAGAATCCGATCGAGGTCGACTGCCACACCTTCACCACCAGCGACCAACCCGTCGCCATCCCGTACGGAATCTACGACATCGCGACCAACACCGGCTGGGTCAACGTCGGGACCGACCACGACACCGCCGAGTTCGCGGTCGAGTCCATACGCCGCTGGTGGCGGAACCGGGGACGGGTGCACCACCCGAACGCCACCCGGTTGCTGATCACCGCCGACGCCGGCGGCTCCAACGATCCCCGCCGCTGGACCTGGAAGAAGCACCTCGCCGCCTTCGCCCTGGAGAGCGGCCTGGAGATCACGGTCCGCCACTTCCCGCCGGGCACGTCGAAGGTCGGGTAGCCGGAGGGATTCTCACCCTCCGGCTCCCACAGATCCGTACGTGACGATCTCCCGTCATACGGCTCCTGTCGTCCTGATCACCAGGCCAGGGAGGGGGAACTGGTCCACCTCCACTGCGCGAACGTCCCCGGGCGGCGCTTGGCTGCCCTCTGGAAGGCCGCGATGGCCTTCCTCATCGCGCGAAACCGTTTGTACTTGTTACGGAGCCAGCGCACCAGGTAGGCATTGATGCGCATCAGGATCGGATACAGGGCCGATCGGTAGAACCGGCCGTAGTACTGCATCCAGCCCGCGACGATCGGATTGATCCGCTTCGCGAGCTCTTCCACGGTGAGGTCGACCCGCCGGTGGAGCCGCCAGGAGCGGACTTCCTCGCCGAGTCGTTTGAGGGCGTCGTTGCTGACAGCAGGACGGAACGACCATCTGATGCGGCCGTTCTTGTCCCGCATCTGGCGCTGGCGGAATGTGAACCCCAGGAACGTGAACGACGTGTGCTCGTACGAGCCACGCCGCAGGCCGTCCTGGCAGTACACGATCCGGGTCTTGGCCGGGTGCAGATGCAGCCCGACTTCGGCCATCCTGTCCGAGAGCGCGGCCAGCACCTGGCGGGCCTGACGCTCAGTGACGCAGTGCACGACCGCGTCATCCGCGTAGCGTTCGAAGGGGACGGTCGGGAACTCCCGGGCCATCCAGACGTCGAACGCGTAGTGCAGGAACAGGTTCGCCAAGACAGGAGAAACCGGGGCGCCTTGCGGCGTCCCGCGCTCCCGTTCCAGCAGGGTGCCGTCGGGCATCTTGAGCGGGGCGGCGAGCCACCGCTGCACGTACAACTTCACCCAAACGGCGTCGGTGTGCGCTTCCACTGCCTTGACCAGGAGGTCCCAGGGCACACTGTCGAAGAACTTGGAGATGTCGAACTCGACTACCCAGTCCCGCTTCCAGCTGCGTTCCCGACACTTCTCCACGGCATCCAGGGCAGACCGTCCGGGCCGGTACCCGAAGCTGTCCGGATGGAAAACAGGATCCACCCGTCGCACCAAGTGCCGGGCCACGACGGTTTGGGCCACACGGTCAGCGACAGCAGGAATCCCGAGGATTCTCTCGCCGCCGCCATGCGGCTTTGGAATAGCCACCGCGCGCACCGGTGGAGGAAAATAGGAGCCCGACGACATCCTGTTCCAGACCTTGTAGAGGTTGTTCTTCAGGTCTTTCTCGAAGTCGGCGACACTCTGTCCATCCACCCCCGGTGCTCCCTTGTTGGCCCTCACTTCCTCCCATGCTTCCTTGACTTCCCACTTGGAAATCTCAAACGGTTTGGCCCGTGACTTCAACTGGCTCACCGAACTCCTCCCGGACATGTTCCGGTTGATGCGATCAGCTCAGTCACGAACAACCCGGCCCCTTCGCTCGACCCCCATTACAGGAGCTTCTTCACTACTACGAGCCGGTCCGCCGGCGCGTCCGCATCGGTACTCGGCCCCTTCACGGCACTACCGCTCGGGGTGCTCCCTCTCGCCCGCCCCTACCAGGACGGGCTGTATCGGTCCGCGCCTTCTCCTGTTCCACGCGACCGCAGCAGACCAGGTTCACGTCGTCTCCATGCCGGACACCGCCTGGCCAGTCGGCGGGCTCCCGCCAGGCTTATCCCGGGACGGTTCCAAGCTTCCCGGTTTTGATGTCGTCGGAATCTTTTCGACACGTCAGCAACGATTCACTTGCGTTCGTCTCCCTGATCCCCACCTGACGCCTCTTGGACGCCTTTTCCTCATCGCTCACCACGACAGTCTTCGGCTAACGCAGCATGAGGCGGTTTGAAGCCTCCCCCCGCAGGGCGACTTCGAAGGGCCATTCCTTCATCGGTCACGCAGCACTGCCTCAAGAACTCGTCCTACATCGAATTCCCCTCTGCATTCAGGACACACTGGAACAAGATCGAACACCGAATGTTCTGCCACATCACCGCGAACTGGCGCGGCCGACCGCTGACCAGCTACGAGGTCGTCATCGAGACGATAGCCGCGACGACCACCCGAACCGGCCTGACCATCGGCGCCGAGCTGGACACCGGCAGCTACCGCCTGGGTTTCACGGTTGCCGCTGCCGAGTTCCAGGCCCTGCCGATCACGCCCGATGCATTCCACGGCGACTGGAACTACACCCTCGCCCCCGTTCCACCCCGCCCCCCGGAGGTGCCGGCGGCCGCCCGGCGGATCGACCCCGCCCTGACCGCGATGCTCAGCGATCCGGCCCTGACCGGCATGCCACGGTCCGACTTCGAGCGCCTGGTGGCAGTCTCGGAGCCGTACTGGGACGCCCTCGCCGAGGCCGCCTTCCAGCGGCGCTTCCACCGTCCCCGCAGCTACCTCCACCCGCAGACCAGCAGCATCGACCACTACCACCGCCTCCTGGCAGCGCTGTTGCGCCGTCGCCGGGCGATCACCAGCACCCTCCTGGCCCAGCTGCTGGGCGTCACCCGCACCAACCTCTCCAACCAGTTCCAGGACGGCCACCGGCTCCTTGACCTACACCGCATCGACGTCACACCGCTGCCCGGACCGCCCGCCCGAACCCTCGAACAGCTCCAAGCCCTTCTGCCCGAGTCCGCCGACAAGGGAGATCAAACCTGACAGTTATTCAGATACGAGCCCTGTACGGAGTTCAGGAGTGCCGCTGAATCCCCCTCTGCCGCCGGCGGCAGAGGGGGATCCCAGGCCTCTGCTGCGGGGCTCGGTGCGAAGTGGCGGTGAGCGTTGTCCACCGCGCGAGCAGTTCGCTCGCTGTGCGCGTGTTGGCGGGTTCGGCCACGGCGTTCATCAGCCCGGCCGCCACGGCCTCGCTGCTCTCCGGCGGGACCACCAGCAGGTTCAGGCACCACGGCGTGCAGGAGCGCCGGGCGCCATCGAACCGGCCTGGGGCGCTGCCATCGGGAGTGAGCGAGAGCCGTAGCCCCTCCGCGCACACCTGCGGGCCCCTGAAGCAGGCGCGCAGCTCCACCTGCTCCGACCGACCGAACCGCTCGCTGCCCTGCTGCGCCGTAATGGTGCGGCCCGGGTGCCGCGCGTGAGCCCTGCCCCGGTGGTGTGCGAGCCTCGCAGCGGCGGCGGTCCCCGACGTGTGTGGCAAAGGGGCGTCGCGCGCGGGCCTGTGGGCGCCGGGCCGGGGGCGTCGGGGATATCTACGACGCCGTCACCGGGCCGATGAGCGCGCGCCGGCGGGCGGGTTCAGAGGGTGAGCAGGCCGATGGCGTGGCCGTCGTGGTCGACGACCGGCCACACGGCCAGGCCCCGGGCGCGCATGGCGACCGCCGCGGTGGCGGCGGGCATGTCGGCGGTGGCGAACGGCGCCCGGTCGAGGATGATGTCGCGCACCGGGGTCCGCTCGGTGTACCAGGACCGGGCCTGGAACGGCGCCAGGTGCAGGCGCGTCAGCAGCCCCGCGCAGCGGCCGTCGTCGTCGCGGACCAGGAGGTGGTCGGCGCCGGAGCTCTGCAGGACGTCCATCGCAATGTCGACCATGATGTCTTCACTGATCTGCAGCTCCGGGCATTTCATGAGGTCGCCGACCGTGGCGGTGGTAGCGGGGCATTCGAGGGTGATGGTCACGGCGGACTCCTTGGCGTCGTTTCCGCCGGGGCCGGCGGTGGTCGGGGCACTGGCGGTGGGACAACCGGCGGGTGCGCCGGAGCGGACCGAGACTGCTCTGCGATCGGCGAGTTGGTGGGGCCCGGACTGCGGCGGCGGTCCGGGCCCCCACGTACGTGCTAGGCGGCGAGGGCGACGCGGCGGGGGGCCCGGCGACGGCCGGAGGAGCCCTGGCCGGCACGGCCCGCGGTGGCCGTGCCGGTGGCTCCGACGGTGAGGGCGGGGCGCCTGCGGCGGTTGCGGCTCGTGGACGCGCTGCGGCGGGAGCGCTCCACGACGGGGGCCTCGATCACGACGGGGATTCCGGTGGGCACCCGGGCACCGGTGATGCGGGCCAGCTCCTCGTCACCGGCATTGACGCGGGTGGTGATCGGGGTGATGGCGGCGGTGGCCATCATCCGGGCCATGCCGCGGCGCTGGTTGGGCAGGACCAGGGTGACGACGGTGCCGGACTGCCCGGCCCGGGCGGTGCGGCCGCCGCGGTGCAGGTAGTCCTTGTGGTCGCTCGGCGGGTCGAGGTTGACGACCAGGTCGAGGCCGTCGACGTGGATGCCCCGGGCGGCGACGTTGGTGGCGATCAGCGCGGTGACCTGGCCGTTGCGGAACTGCTCCAGGGTCCGGTTGCGCTGCGGCTGGGACTTGCCGCCGTGCAGGGCGGCGGCCTTCACGCCGTTGGCGAGCAGGTCGTCCACCAGGCGGTCGGCGCCGTCCTTGGTGTCGATGAACATGATCACCCCGCCGTCGCGGGAGGCGATGTGCGCGATCGTGGCGTTCTTGTCGAAGTTCTGCACCTGCAGCACGTGGTGCTCCATCGTGCTGACCGCTCCGGCGGACGGGTCCACCGAGTGCGTCACCGGGTCCTTGAGGAAGCGCCGCACCAGCCGGTCGACGTTGCGGTCCAGGGTCGCCGAGAACAGCATCGTCTGACCGCCCTCGGCCACCTGCTCCAGCAGCTCGGTGACCTGCGGCAGGAAGCCCATGTCGGCCATCTGGTCGGCCTCGTCGAGCACCGTGATGCCGACCCCGTCCAGCTGGCAGTCACCGCGCTGGATCAGGTCCTTGAGCCGGCCGGGGGTGGCCACCACGACCTCCGCGCCCCGGTTCAGCGTCTGCGCCTGCCGACCGATCGACATCCCGCCGACGACCGTGGCCATCCGCAGCCGCACCGCGTGGGCGAACGGCGTCAGCGCTTCGGTCACCTGCTGCGCCAGCTCCCGGGTGGGCACCAGCACCAGCGCCAGCGGGCGGCGCGGTTCGGCCCGCTGCCCGGCGGTCCTGGCCAGCACGGCGAGGCCGAACGCGATGGTCTTGCCGGAGCCGGTACGGCCCCGTCCGAGGACGTCCCGGCCGGCCAGCGAGTTCGGCAGCGTGGCGGCCTGGATCGGGAACGGAGCGGTGACGCCCTGACGGGTCAGCACCGACAACAGCGCCTTCGGCATCTCCAGTTCCTCGAACGTCTCGACGGCCGGCAGCGACGGGGTGGTGCTCACCGGCATCGCGAACTCGCCCTGAACGGAGCCACCCTGACGACCGGTCCGGCCGGACGAGTACCGGCCGCCGCCGGAGGGCCGGTCGCCGTAGAAGGAACCGCCGCCGGAGCGGGACCCGTAGGAACCACCGGAGCGGGAGGAGGCCGAGGTGCGGGAGTTGGCGTTCTGGTACGAAGAGCGGCTGGAGCGGTTCATGCGGAAACCTTCCTGGGGCGGCACGTCGCGAGGCGGCTCCGCAGCGCGGGGCGCCGGCAGGAGGCCTTGAGGGAACGGGCCGAAAGTGTGGTGCGGGGCGTGGACGGTGAAACCGTGCGGCACGTCACCTGCAGTCGGCGCTCACCGCGGGGCGGGAGCGAAGAACCTCGAACCGTGAGCTGTCACGGCGGGGCGGCGATCCGGACGCGGCGCTGTGCGTCTCGCGTGGGGACGGCCGCCGGCGGCGGAGCCAGGGGGCCGGAAACGGCCGGGGATGTGCGTCGTGGCGCAATGCCGAGGAGCCCGCACCGGACATGAAGTACGCGGTGCGGGCCCCTCGCTACCAGGCGGGTGCCGTGGCAGAAAAACTACAGCGGACGAATGTTCTCGGCCTGCGGGCCCTTCTGGCCCTGCGTGACGTCGAACTCGACCTTCTGGCCCTCGAGCAGCTCGCGGAAGCCGTTGGCGTTGATGTTCGAGTAGTGGGCGAAGACGTCGGGGCCGCCACCCTCCTGCTCGATGAAGCCGAAGCCCTTTTCCGCGTTGAACCACTTCACAGTGCCATTAGCCATAAAGAAATCTCCTTCAAAGGGGACTTTCCGGAACGTGCACAGTGCCCGCTCCGAGTCACCGCGATGAGCACCCACCCGGGGAAGAGCCGGGAAACAAAAAGGCGCCTACGAAACATCAGCAGGCGCACACAAAGTTCATGGGAACCACTACTGCAACTAAGGACACTGTAGCAGGCCCGGGCCCGCCACGGGTGGACATTCCGCCCCCGGTTCTGCGGCACCTCGCGCCGGGCGCCGCCGACCACGAGGCCGCCGGACCGTCAACACGCCTGATCGGCAGCCCGGTCGGGCATCCGCCGCAGTGCCTTCGGAACCCGCTGCCCGGCTCCCCCGGACCAGCGGGTCGCGCAGGCCCCGAGCCGCCCGCCCTGCCACGCCGGGCCCGCACCGCGCCCCACCAGTGGCACCGGTGATCATTGCGGGCGGCGTGCTCGAAATTCCTGCCGCAGCCGAGAAGTCGAATATGCCGGAAAAGGCCCGCTCCCGCGATTTTCGGCGCATACTGCAGGGGATGACGAAATCTGCAGCAGTTCGCCGCGTCCTGCCCACCAGTCCCTTCAAGGCCCGGATCGAAGCACCGCGCAAGCACTTCGCCGTCGGCGACCGCGTCACCCACGACACCTACGGCCTCGGACGCGCCATCGAAGTCGAAGGCGACAGCGACATCGCGGTACTCGTCGACTTCGGATCGCGACGCGAACGCATCACCCAGCCCTACACCGCGATGTTCAAGCTCTGACCCAGGACGCACGCGGTTCCCGGCCGGGAACACCGCGGCACACAGGGTGCGTCCCCGGGCAGCGGGCGCCGGAACGGCGACCAGGAGACACCCCCTGCCGCGCGGCCGCGAGAGGCCCGTGGCCGCCACGGCCGCCCGCCCAGGCCCTTGAGCCATGGGCGCCGTGGCCTATTCTTGGGGCATGTCGAACCCTGACGGGCTGCTCGTCGACATCGCCGCGATGGTCGAGTCCGAGCACAGCAACCAGATGTCCCTGACCGTGGTGGTCCCCGGAGCGGTGATCACCGGCAGACTCGCACCGGTGACCCTGTGGTGGGAACGGGTGGCGGAGGTCCTCCATGCTTCGGAGCACCTGAAGCCGTTCGCCGCCCTCTTCGCCCCGCCCCCCGACGGCCCGCCCGCGCGGCCGACCCACCTGCACCTCCACCGGGCGAAGATCCTTCAGGGCGACTTCGCGCTGCCCCACACCGGCGGCATGTACCGCATCGCCATCGAAGACATCAGCAGCTGGACCATCGGCGACCTCGGCTACTCCGACACCTGACAGCGACGGCAGGCCGCATGGCCTTCCGCTTCAGGTCGGCCGCATCGGACCGTGCCGTTGCCTGCTCCTTCTTCGCCGCCTTCACAAGGGAGTTGGCCAGCAACCGGGGCCACTGGATGATCGCAGGCCGACCTGCGATCATCCAGTGGATCGAGGGCCGGTACGACGGACGAAGGCCGCACAGCAGCCTCAACGACCGCAGTCGCGTCGAGTGGGTGACGATCCCTCTGCCCGGCCGCCACAACGACGGTGTCCGTCCGAGCGAAACAGGATCGCTCCGTTGGTCCGGTGCAGCGCCACGGGCGAGTGGTCGAGCACCAGGACGTCCAGACTGCCGCTGCGCTCACGGACCACCGCTACGGTCGCAGAGGGACTGTCCGCGTTCGTCATGTCACAGGTCCGGCCGTGCCTCCCGACCAGCGCGGTCAGGGCGGTGCGCAGGATCTCCCGCAGGTGGGCCGGGCCCTGCGTGAGCAGTTGCGCGCAGAGGCGACCCGCCAACTGCTCGACGTACCAGGTGACATCGTGGGCGCAGCCCGTCGTGGCTCCGGTGGCGGTTGCGCCGTCCAGGACGATGGCGAACCTCGGCCCGGTGACGACGGCGGCCTCGTTGACGCCGCCCGGCGCCGGGGCGGTCGCGTGCGTGATCTCGAACGGCATTGACCGTCCCTTGGTCGGGCGGGTCGGGCTCCGGGGGGCGTGAGCGGTCGAGGTCGCACGGTCGGCCATGCCTGGCGGGTACCGGCCGGCAGACTCGGGCGGCCGGCCTGTGCAGGCCGGTGCCCCTCAGTGCCCGGCGAGAGAGGGAGAGGCGCGGGTCCTTGCCTGCCTCAGAGCGGCAGGATCACCATGTCCGGCGGCGGCGTCAACGATGCGGTGCTTCTGCGGCTCGGTGCCCGGCGGTCGATCGACATGCCGCCCATCACCAGCGCGAGCCGAAGCCGGAAGGCAAAGGCTACCTCGGCGACGAGTTCGGCAATCACATCGGCCGACAGTCCTGTGGTCCTCCGGTCCCTGATGATCGCTGCACGAGACTCGTTCCCCATCACACGGCCATGGTCAGGGATCACGATCCAGTGTCGCCCCTCCAACCACGCACGAGCTCGTTAGGGCAGTCGCTCTGGCGGCTGAGGTCAACGGGCCAAGGAACACCTGGGTGCCGGCGACCCGGTGATCAGCGTGGACACCAAGAAGAAGGAACTGGTCGGCCCCTACGAGAACGGAGGCCGCGAGTGGGAGCCGAAGGGGGCTCCGGCCCAGGTCAAGACACACGACTTCCTGGACAGGCAGGGACCGGGCAAGGCGATCCCGTACGGGATCCACGACGTCGCCACGAACACCGGCTGGGTCAGCGTCGGCACCGACCACGACACGACAGCCTTCGCCCTCACCTCCATCCGCCGCTGGTGGCAGGCCCCCGGCAGTCACGACTACCCGCAGGCCACCCGGTTGCTGATCACCGCGGATGCAGGCGGCTCCAACGGCTGGCGCACCCTGCTCGCACAAGCCCTCGCCGACCGCACTGGTTCCGGCCGACCACCCACCCTCGCCGAATCGGTCCGCGCCGCCGCAGCCCTGGACTGCTTAAACATCGCGCTGGAGCACTGGAGCGCCGACGCGGGCCGCGGCCGACCTCGGCGCACCGGCGGGTGTCGACGTGAGGATCTCACACGCCGACTTCGAACAGTTCTTCTCCGAGCGCTTCGCGGCGGCGGTCCAGGAGGCCGGCCTCGCCGGCGAGCCCGGGGCGCGGTTCACGACGCTCCATCGACGTTTCGTCGCCGCCGGAGTCAGCGGCGCGGCCTGAGGCGGGCCGAACCCTCGTCGCGATCGAGAAGGCCGAGAAGCCCGCTGACGACCGTCGTTCGGGGATCGCGCGGTGACGGCGCGCGGACCTCCGGGGGTGATGGCCCGCGCGCCGTCGTCCTGCGACCGGCAGGTGCCCGGTCCAACGAGGCAGCGGGCGATGCGGTCACGGGGGTGGCGGCGTGGTGCCGCGCCCGGACCGGCCGGAGCGGCCAGACTGTCCGCACCCAGATTCTGTTCGTACAGGGAGGTTCGTTGCGGTGGATGTCGCACTGCGTATCGCACAGGATCCCGAGGCAGACGCCCTGTTGTCACGCAGCCCGCTCGCCCTGCTCGTCGGGGCACTGCTGGACAACGGCGGCGCCTCGCCGCGGGCGTTCACCGGGCCGCTGACCATCGCGCGCCGGCTCGGCTGGGAGGACCTTGACGCGCACCGGATCGCCGACCACAGCCCGGGGCACTTCGCGGCGGCGCTGGCGGCGCGGCCCGCCGTGCACGACCGTCCCGCGCTGACGGCGCGTCGGCTGCAGGAAATGTGCCGCTTCCTGGTCGTGCGCCACGGCGGCCGGGCGGCTGCCGTCTGGGAGGGCGTGCCGAACGGCCGGCAACTGCTCGGGAGGGTGGGGGAACTGCCGGGGTTCGGCCGCCAGAAGTCGAAGATCTTCGTGGCCCTGCTCGGCAAACGGTGCGGTGTGCGCCCCGAGGGCTGGCGCGAGGCAGCCGACCCGTTCGGCGAGGACGGCGTCCACCGCTCGGTGGCCGACGTCACCGGCCCCCACGACCTGCAGGCGGTCACCGCATACCGCCTGCACGAACGCCTGGCGGCCAGGGCCGCACGCGCCAACCGGGCACCGGGCACGAGCCCGCACCGCCAGCGGTCGTCGTCGGACCCGGGCTCCCCAAGCACCGACCGGGACGGGAGAGCGCCCCGCGACGGTAACGGTACGACAAGCCAGTGGACGGCCGAACCGACCGCACGGGGGACTGTCGCCGGGTCTGCGGGTGGGAAGGGCCGCACGGCCCAAGAGGTGCCGGATCATCCGCCGGGGCAGGAAACGATGGAGTTGACCCGTCCGGGTGACACGGGCGGTCCGGGCACCGCGGGGCGGCGAATCGGGCGTGCGCGCAGCAGGATTGAAGTCGGTCCCGACGCACACGGGTGGCAAGCCATTTCCGACTGCGAATGACGCACCGCTCCTGCGCCCTTCGCTTCACCTCGTCCCGCTCACGGGACACTGAGAAGGGGAAACGTCAGTCCTGGTCGAGCGGCAGGGCGAGGTCGGTGACGTGCGACGAGCCGGGGAACGTTCCCAGGTCGGTGGCGCGTCCGGTCAGGACGTCGACGCGGTACAGGCCCCGAACACCCGCGACGGCGAGCGCGCCGTAGCCGTAATTCATGCCCTGCTTCGTGGAGTAGTAGATGTCGAAGCCGTCGTCGGGCGCGGCGCCGACGCAGAGCTTCCCGCTGGGGGCGAGGGTGCCGGCGTTGGCCAGGGACTGCACGGAGAAGCGGTCGTTGCCGGTGTCGAGGTCGAACAGGGTAGTGGCGGTCGCCGGGGCAATGTCGTTGTTGATGTAGGCGGCGCCGGTGATGCCGGGGGCGGTGGTGCCGGTGGTGGCTGGGGGGACTGCGGGGTTGGTCAGGGTGCCGTCGGTGACGGCCTGCCACCGGCTGACAGAGTCCTGCTGGTCGCCGTGTACTACCCGACCGACCTCACAACGCACCGGCTCGCGCCGCTGTTCGGCATCTCGACGGCCACGGTCTGCCGGATCATCCAGCCCCTGGGCCTGCGGCCCTCGAAAACGCTTCACGCCCGAGCCCGGGCGTGAAGCGGCCGTGGATCGTCGACGGAACCCTCATCTCCTTGCGCGACCGCACCATCGCCGCCTCCAGCCGCGGTGGTGTCACAGCATCCCCAGGGCCCGGAATCAGCACCCCGAGGCTTTCCCGTCGGCGGCGAGCGTCTCGGCGATCTCGTCGGCCCAGGCGTCGATGGCGTCCCAGTCGCGGTAGTCCCCGGTGTGGCCGCCCAAGATGCGGAGGGTGAGTGTGCCCACCCGGCCGAGTTGTTCGCGGGTGACGACACCGGAGAAGAGGCGGTGCCCGCACAGGCCGGGCAGCGGCGCGAGCGCGTCGAGGACGATCACCTCCTCGCGCCGGGCGAACCTGCGCCACGGCCCCCGCAGCGCGGCCGGCATACCGACGCTGAAGGCCCAGACCCGACCGTGCACGAGCATGTCGCGGTGCCGTCGCAGGAAGGCGGCCGCCTCCGGCAGCCACCGTCGGTTGTGGACCGCGCTGCCCAGGACGAAGGCGTTGTAGCCGTCCACGGTCGTCCCGCCGTCAAGCGGCCGGACATCGGCAGGGCAGCCGGACTCAGCCAGGCGGGCGCCGATGCATACGGCAATCTCCCGGGTGGAGCCGTGCGCGCTCGCATAGCCGACCAGGACGGTCATTGTGCCTCCTCGGAACGCCCCTGCTGTGGGTCATGACCAGTCTCCGTACCGTCCCCGTGCGGCGTCCTGGGTCAGACGGTCCCGATGGCGGGCCGGCCGGCCCAAGCCCGCGCACGTCACCGGGCTGCCACGGCGTGCCTCCGTGCGTCCGCCTGTACCCCACCCGGTTGTGCCGCGCGGGCGATCGCGCGACGTGCCGGGCGCCGACCGTCGGTAGGCCGCAGATCACCGGTGGTGTGCCGATCATGTCTACCCGGAGGCCCGGAGCAGACCGATCACGGTCACCTGTGCCGACTCGCTGCCGTCCGTGCGGCGTAGCGCAGTAGTGGAGGCGATGGCGCCTGAAGAGCGCGACCGACGCCGGCCGACGCGGAGCGGGCCCACGCAACGATGGTCGGCTCGGCAGGCCGCGCCACTCACCACTACTAGACAGCGAGCGAGTGGAGGGGCACCAGGTTCCGTGCCGGCGCAGGCCGAGCGGTGGCTTCGTGCGCCGGGGTACGCCGCGGGTACCCGGATGCCGTAGCACCAAGTGCTGGGTGGATGGGAATGGCTTGAGAAAGGTCGCGAGCGCCTCGCTGTGTACGGGGCCCGCGACCGCGAGAGCCATTCGGCGCGAACCAGGAAGGATCAGTCATGGACGATCGGATCGGCACCCAGCAGGAGAAGGATTCCGCCCAGTCCGTCGCGGAAGCGGTCGGCACTGCGCGGGGTGAGACCGACCTGCCCCTTCTGAAGCCCGTCATCGGCGAAATCTACCGGATCAAGATCTCCAAACCGAAGGGCGGGCCCGTCTATCTCTGGGGAAAGGGCTACGTCCAGGAGGCCGACCGTGCTGCTCAGTGGGTTTTCCACTGCGTCGACCCCGCCTCCAACAAGTACATCCTGTGCACGGCCAAGGCCCCTCAGCCCTCCTACAACCCCGTCGGCAGTGTGCTCTACGGGGACAAGAACGACCTTTGGATCCACGCAGCGTTCGCGACGGAGCCGCACTTGCTTGACGTGCACACCGTGTGGCAGCTCGAAGATGCCGGGAACGGCAAGTTCCGGCTGTGGTGCTACGGCCGGTCCTTGTACGTCGTGGCCGACTTCAATCAAACGCAGTTCGTGCTCGGGGATAAGAAGAGTGACGGCAGTGACCTGTTCGAGCTGGAGAAGGTGGGGGAGTACAGCGAGGTCATCAACCTCCGGAAGTACCCGCCAAAGACGTTCCAGACCCCCGAACTCACAAGCATGGACCAGCCGCCCATCTACACCGACCAGGAGATCGCCGGTGAGGTGGCGGTGCCCTGGTTCCTCGTCGCCAAGGACGGCGACAGAGACGATCAGTGGCGTGCCATGAACACTCCGTACTACATCGTCCGGCGCTGGTCGCGCTGGTACTCCAAGGACTGGGAGACCCTCAAGCGCACCGAGACCAGGCAGCACCAGTGGTCCATCACCTGGGGTGTCAGCCAGGAGGACGCTAGCCAGATTGACCAGAACCTCAACATCAGCGTTTCCGCGGAAGCCGGTCTGGACATCAGCGGCTTCAGCGCCAAGGTGTCCACCAGCGTCTCCTACGGGCTGAACATCAAGACCAGCCAGCGCACCTCAAGGTCCTACTCAGAGACCAAGAGCGGCAACTACCAGATCGGGCCGGTCAACGACGGCGACATGGCCGTGTGCGACTTCTACCGCCAGGACCAGTACCGGTTCTACCGCGCCGAAGGCCAGGAAGTCCGCGAATTCCCCGTCACCGTGCCCGGAACCAGCGCAGGCCGCACCTACGTCAAGAAACAGTAACCCCCGGCCTCACTGACCGCCGTGAGCACGGCTCCGGGACTATCACAATCTAGGTGCACGACACCCGGTTGGCCTAGGTATTGATCTTCCTGGTGGGTGTAGGCCGGGTGACCTACACCCGTCCGGCTGACAGGCGCCCGTCGAAGGCGATGTCGAAGGCGTTGAGGGCGGCCATCCAGCGGTTGCTCCAGCGTTGCCGGCCGCGTCCGGTGGGGTCGAGCGCGAGGGTGGCCAGGTAGAGCCGTTTGAGGGCGGCCTGCTCGTCGGGAAAGTGACCGGACGCACCGGCGGCCCTGCGGTAGCGGGAGTTGAGACTCTCGATGGCGTTGGTGGTACAGATGATCTTCCGGATCTCGGCGGCGAAAGCGAGAAGGGCACCGTCTCGGGCCAGGCCTTCTCCAGAGTTTCACCACGGCCGGGCAGATCGCCTCCCAGGCGGCGGCGAAGTCCGCGAACCGCTCCAGGGCCGCGGCCTCGTTCGGCGCGGTGAAGACGGGCTTCAGGTCCCGGGCCAGGCCCAACCGGGTGCGCTGCCGGAGGCCGCACTGGAGGACGTGATCCGCCGGGTCCGCGCCGTGGACATGGACGACGTTCGTCAGCGGATCACGGCATCCGCCGCGTAGTCGACGAGCCCACGAAACTGCCGTCAACGTGGCAGGCAGGCTGAGAGCCTGGGCCGACGCCGGGCTCCCCGTCGTCGCCGCACACGGCGCTGGCGGCCAGGTCATATGACCGCGCTCGTTATCGCCCTGATCGCCGGTGTCGTCGTCGGCCTCGCGCTCGGCGGCCTCGGCGGAGGTGGCAACATGCTCGCCGTCCCCGCCCTGATCTACCTGCTCGGCTTCTCCCCCGCCCACGCCTGCACCGCCAGCCTCCTCCTCGTCGCCGCCACCTCGCTCACCGGACTGCTCGCCCACGCCCGCGCCGGACTGCTGTTCGCCGCAGCCGGACTCCCGCTGGCCGCCTGCCCGCCACCCTGCTCACCGTCGCGTTCGTGGTGCTGGCGGCGTTCGCGGTGCTGACGCACGCTCGCCTCCGCCCGCAAACCCGAGGACTCCGCACGGCACCGCCCCGGCGACCCGGCAGCCGACCGGTCCGCCAGGAACGGCCCCGCACGGGCCGCAGCCGCCGGCGACGTTCGCTCCCCCGGCGAGTACGCCGGCGGCCACCACAGCCCGCTCGACCAGCTCGACCGGGCCCTGCCCGCACTGCGCGCAGCCGCCGGGCACGGTGCGGTCGCCCTCATCTGCGCCTCCGGTGCCCGCTCCCAGACCGCATGCGAAAGGCTCGCCGCCACCGGCATCACCGCCCACACCCTCGTCGGCGGCACCTCCGTCTGGGCCCAGAACGGCCACCCCCTCAACCGCCCCTAATGACGCACACGAGCCGCCTGGGCCATGGACCGCCAGGTCCGCCTCGTCGCACGATCGCTCGTCGTCCTCGGCATCGTCGCCGACCTGGTGCTCCCCGGCGGCCACTGGTTCTCCGCCGCCGTCGGAGCCGGTCCCGCCTTCGCAGCGATCACCAACACCTGCGCCATCGGCGCGATGCTCGGCCAGCCCCTCCTACAACCTTCCCCGCCACGGCGGACCCGTCCTCGCCGCCCTCCACCGCCGCCCTCCACCGCCGACCGCCGCCGCGCACACCGCACCGGCGCGCCCGGAACACCGGCGGAACCACCGGGTCGTCGGACACACGAAGTCTCCGGGGCCTCGTCGCCGACCGACGCGGCCGACCACCTCGACGCCGGTGACCGACCCTGGCGAGCGGGAGAAGCCGATCCGCCCCGGCCTCCGCCGTCGGCTCCACGTGGGATGGCCGCGACGGGCCGCGCGGGAGGGCCGTCCGGCACTGGCCCGCCGGGAGCCGATGCGGGATGCTGGCAATCAACGGGGTTCTCCGGAACCGCGCCGACCGGTCCCGGCCGCCCCGAACGGAGGGCGACGTGAGCACCACCACCGCATCGGGCGAACGGCCCGCCTCCCCCGCCCCGCCCTCACCGCTGCTGGAGCGCATCCGGGCGGGCATCATCGGCGAAGGCGAAGTCCTGGACGGCCCCTACGGACCACGCAGGGTCACCTACGCCGACTACACCGCCTCCGGCCGCTCCCTCGACTTCATCGAGGACTTCATCCGCGACGCCGTCCTCCCCCGCTACGCCAACACCCACACCGAGAGCTCCGGCACCGGCCTGCAGACGACCCGGCTGCGCGAGGACGCCCGCCGCATGATCCGCGACTGCGTCGGCGCCACCGAAGACCACCTGGTGATCTTCTGCGGGTCCGGCTCCACCGCCGCCGTCAACAAGCTCATCGGCATCCTGGAACTCCGTCGGCCGACCGGCCCCGCCGAAAGCCACCGGCCGAACGGGCCCCTCCCTCCCGCCGAGCGGCCGGTGGTCTTCGTCGGACCGTACGAGCACCACTCCAACGAACTGCCCTGGCGCGAGACCGTCGCCGACGTGGTGCCCATCGGCGAGGACGCCGAAGGCCATCCCGACCTAGCCGAGCTCACGGCCCAGCTCGTCCGCTTCGCCGACCGGCCACTGCGGATCGGCAGCTTCTCCGCCGCCTCCAACGTCACCGGCATCCTCACCGACACCGACCGCACAGCCCGCCTCCTGCACGACCACGGAGCGCTGTCCTTCTGGGACTACGCCGCGGCAGCACCGTACGTGCCCATCCGTGCGGCCGAGAGCTCCCCCGGCCGGGGCGACGGCAAGGACGCACTGTTCCTTTCCCCGCACAAGTTCCCCGGCGGCCCGCAGACACCCGGCGTGCTGGTCGTACGCCGGGAACTGGTCCGCAACCCCGTGCCCACCGCGCCCGGCGGCGGCACGGTGCTGTTCGTGGACCCCACCAGCCACCGGTACCTCGACGACCCGGTCGCCCGCGAGGAGGGCGGCACACCCGCCATCGTCGAATCCATCCGCGCCGGCCTGGTATTCGGCCTCAAACAAGCCGTCGGCACCGACCTGATCCAGGCCCGCGAGGAGAGCATGTGGCACGCCGCCCTCGACCGGTGGGAACGCAACCCTCGCATCGACGTCCTCGGCAGCCACGCCGCCCGCAGGCTGTCCATCGTCTCCTTCCGGATCCGGCACGGCCACCGGTTCCTGCACCACAACTTCGTGGTCGCCGTCCTCAACGACCTCTTCGGCATCCAGTCACGCGGCGGCTGCTCCTGCGCCGGCCCCTACGGCCACCGCCTGCTCGCGATCGACGCACCGCACTCGCACGCCTTCCGCGACGAGATCGTCGGGCACCGGTGCGAGGGGATCAAGCCGGGCTGGACCCGGATCAACTTCCACTACTTCCTGTCCGACACCGTCCGGGACTACCTCATCGACGCCGTCGACCTGCTCGCCGACAACGGACACCGGCTGCTGCCCGACTACCGCTTCGACCCGCGCACCGGACTGTGGCGCCACCGGAACGCCGCAGCCGGACCACCACTGCGGCTCACAGACACCCGCTACGACGAGCACGGCCACCTGCACTGGCCGCACGGACGCGCGCGGATGGGCGAGGAGGCACTCGCCGGACAACTCGCCGAAGCCCGCACGCTGCTCGACTGCCGACCCGACCCGGTCGACTCCGACCCCTGCGCCCTCCCTGCAGACTTCGAAGCCCTGCGCTGGTTCCCGCTGCCACCGCAGTGCCTGGCACCGTGACGGCGAACGGGTAGCCGAAGGCGTACCGCACCGACCGGTTCGCCCGGGCCCTGGCCGCGCTCGCCCGGTTCATCGAACGCGAGGGCACGCGAAGGCGCCGGGGCCGCACAAGGAACCTGTGGAGAGCGTGGAGGCCGACCCCGGTGGTGAGGGGCAGGCGGCGGTGTCGCACTTCGCCCTGGACACCTGACTCAACAAGGCAGGAGGCCCGCCGGGCACAACTGACTCCGGGGCAGCTCGCGCAGCGAGCCGAGCACGGCGTGGAGTGGGCGTAGGCCGGGACACCAGCCCCGGTCGGGGGGCGGTGTCCCGGCTGACAGCGCGCTGCCTTGCGGTCTACCTCTTCTTCGGGGGTGCGAGGGGCGCGATGGTGCGGGCGCCGCGCACGGTTGCCCGCACACAGCGGCTGAGGGTCTCCCCGGCTCCGAGTTCGATGAACAGTTGCTGGTCGGCGGCAGCCGCGATGCTGTTCACTGCCTCGGCGAAGTACACAGGTTCAGTGATGCAGTCGGCGAGTGCCAGGTGGAAGTCGTCTGCATCGCTGCAGGAGCGGCGCTGGACCGGCGAGTGCACCGCGACGCGCAAGGGTCGCTGGCGCACACCCTTGGCATTGTCGATGAAACGGCCGTGGATCTCCGAGAGGGCGGGGTGATGGGCCGCGTAGGGAACGTCCAGTTCGAACAGCCGCCGACTGTTTCCAGCGGCACGAAGGGCGGCTACGGCGGCGTTGGGGCCACTGACGATCGTCTCCCTCGGGGAGTTGACACAGGCTATCGCCAGGTCTTCACGGCCCGTGTCGGCGAGCATGGCCCGTGTGTCGCGTTCCCCGGCCAGGACCAGAACCATCGTGCCCTGGCCGGTGATGGGGCGGTAGGCGTCGTTCAATGCGCAGACGAGCTCTGCTCCTTCGGCGACGGAAAACGCGCCGGCGGCCACGAAGGCCGAGAATTCGCCGAGGCTGTGACCCACGATCAGGTCGGGGGCGATCCCGGTTGCGGCAAAGGCGTGGGCGAGGGCAACGGAGGCCGCGAAGTGGGCCAGCTGAGAGGTGCCGTAGGCGAGCGGAGCAGCCGAAGCGGAGGAGCGTTCGGCCAACAGCACGTCACGGACCGGGCCGTATCCGTGTGCTGTCGCCACGTTGTCGATCTCGCGGACGACCCGGTCGGCCTCGGCCCGAGCCGAGGGAGGCGCTCCGTGCTGGTCGTCGTACAGGTTCGCCAGGGCGCCATGGGGAGAGATGCCCTGACCAGGAAACAGGAAGACGGTGCCATCGCGCGGGACATCGAACAGGTGGGCCATCATCGCTGTTCACCAGTGCCCGCGTTCGGCGCGTCGGGGGCGGGGGTGACGCGCTGCCAGGTTGCGGTCAGAACCGGATAGCCGTTGGCGGGGAGCGAGGCAAGGCTGAGACGGCCTGCCTCCAGGCGGGCCGTGCGGGGCAGTTCGACGGCGCTGAACTCGGCGGGGCTGCCGACCAGAGAACGGTGGACGACGCGGTCACCGAGCCACTGGTAGGTGCCGGCGTAGCCGATGTATCCGTCCGGGCCGGCGATCTGGGCCGACACGTGGCCATCGGGCGTGTAGATGAGCATGCCCCGGGCTTCGGTCCCCAGGGGATGAGTAGCGGCCCCGTTCACGTCGGTTGCCGTGAGCGCAACCAGCTGCCACGCCCCGATGACTCTGCCCACCTCTATACCTGACAGCGTATCCATGGCTTCTTCCTCTCTCCGCAACAGTGTCCCTGTCCGGCGACAAAGTTCCACCCCTTGCGACCGGGCACGTCCGTATGTTCCGCGGGTATGGTCCTGACGGTGCCGCTGGCGACTCGAATGGCACCAGATATGCCAGTCGGGAGCCCTTGCTCAGCCGCTTGCAGTTGTAGTCCTTGATAGAACAAAAGGACTTCCCGCTGCGGGCGGTGCTGTGGTCCGGTCAGCCCCCGGTGCTGCTGACTTCTTTCTTCGGAACGGCGAAGAAGCGCCCTGCGGCGCTTGATCGTAACAGGAACCCACTCCTCCGATCGACTGCCCGGTGGTCAAGATCCTGACCGCGCTGCGCAGCCACGACGACAAGGTGACGGAGGCTCCCGCCGTGCCGCAGAAGTCCAGCAGGCGCACCAGGGGCGCAGCGCCGAGGGAGCGTCCGAGCCTGGGGAGAGCCGGTCCGGTGAGGTCCGTGCGGACAGGGAGGGGGCATAAACGCTGCCGGTGCGGCACAGACGCCGGTGGACGAGAACGTGCTCGCGCTGTTCGCCTCACGGGTCTGACCGGTGAAACCAGTTCTGGCAGGAGGGGATAAACCACGCCCACCGGTGGAAAAGGAATCCGGCGGGCTCGATGTTCCCTGTTCCGCGATGGTCGGAGAAGAGGGTAGTTACCCGCTCGGGAAATGGATCCTCCGACCGGTGCACACCGCTGGTGAATTGATGCGACAACGGGTGGAGGTGCTCGACGCGCTCGGGATGATCCGGTCCGTGTCGGACAGGCGGTTCGAGGCCGACTGGACCGAGCGCGGATCCGGCCAAGGGCTTCGGGTCAGGTCCGCCTGAGCCACGCCATCAGATCGTTGAGCTCCTTCTTCGAACCGAACATCCTCTGCCCTCCCCCACGCCGGCGCCGGAACCACGGCCTGGCGCTTCGCCTGCACCGCGATTGCACGTCGCGGCCGTTCCCGAACTCCTTCGCGTCGCCCCGTCCCGATGGGGTCGCCGCCCGCCCGCCGTCGCGGACGGGCACGGTCGGTGCACCTGTCCGTCCGAGGAGAGGTACTGATCACCGGGGAGACCGACGCGCTGCCCGGCTTCGACCCGGGCCGGGGCTACCACTTGCTGGACCTGTGCACGCTCGCCACCTACCACGCGCTCACCTGCACGACCCCGCCCGTCGCCACCCACTGGTGGCCGGCCGACCCGGACCCGAAAGCCACCTGGGCCGCCGACGACGACCACAGCGAGTTCGGCCGACCGCAGAACGCCAGGTCGGTGGGTGACCGACCCCGTCGGCGCGGCATGGACCTTCCCGATCATCAGCCACACGACCCGGGGGGACACGACCGGCGGCAAGGGGCTCCCGGGCGCCGGCGGAAACTGTCCCGTTGAGACACGTGCACCCGCCCCACCTCAGTGAATACGCAGATCGGCCCACTGTTCGGTGCGGACGAACCCCAGGCGCTCGTAATGGCGGGCTGCGGGGTTTCCGGCGGTGACGGACAGACCGAGCGCGGGCAGTCCCGCCTCGGCGGACAACCACAGAACGTGGCGCAGCAACAGCGAGCCGATGCCGCGACAGGCGGGTTCGGGGTCGCGGAAGACCTCGGAGATCCAGGGCCCTTCCAGGGGCGGGGCGCCGGGGCAGTCGTGGGCGAGTACGGCGGCGACGGCGGTATCGCGTTCGGTGTCGATCAGGACGGTACTGGTCGGCAGGAGCGGCCCCATCAGGGTGCCGTCCATGAGCCGTCGCAGATCGTCGTACGTGCTCATGTCGTGGTCGGGGTGCCCAGGCGGGTAGGCCGCCTGGTAGGCGGCTCGCAGGGTCTGGGGGTCCACCGCCTGCGCCGCGAACGGGGCGAGCTTCTCCGGCAGCCGAACCGGTTCGGGCGGCTTCGAGGATTCCCTCAGCGCGTGGGTGTAGGTGTCGAACTCGCGCTCCAGGCTCGCGCCCCGTTCGGCCAGGGCTCTGCCGAGCAACGCCTGCGTCGTCGCGCCCCAGCCGGCCAGGTCCACCACGACGCGCTCCGCAACGGCGGCCAGCGGGGCGCCTTCCGCCGGACACAGATCCTGCGCCCAGCGGACGCCCTCCCGGTGCTCCTCCTCGTAGTAGGCGAGCGGCTCTCCCCCAGCATCCCGCACGACGTCAGTGGCACTGTTCACAGATGACTCCAACTCCTCAAGCACGCGCCGCCGCGGAAATCGCGGGCTGTCCACCGTTTTGGCGTGAAATCATGATGCCCGTGCACCGCGGGCAGCACGAAGCAGTAATGAGACGACCCATGCGGTGCCAGGTGCAAAACAGATCTGCCCAGTGCAGCGGTTCACTGCCATCAGGCAGCGGGCATCCCCCCGCCCGGCCGGTTCCGCAAACCCGGCCAGCCGAACTACCACCGGCATCACCTGCCTTCGCCGACTCCGAAGATCGTTCTGAAACAATCATTCACGCTCTGAGTGTCGGCCGTTGTCAGACGGCGAAGGTGCGGTCGGAGACGAGACCGGCGCCGGCGAGGCAGGCGGCCGAGAGGATGTCGCGGCGGTGGGTCCAGCGGGCCGATCCTCACCCGGCCGGTGCGCTTCCGGGTGTCAGGCCGCCGGATGTGAGGCGGGAGGCAGGTGACCGGTGAACCACTGGGCGGCGAGGCTCGCCACTTCCTCCAGGGTGCCGGGTTCCTCGAAGAGGTGGGTGGCACCGGGGATGACGGCGAGTCGGTTCTCGCAGCCCAGCCGAGCCTGCGCCTGCTGGTTGAGGCCGATGACCACGTCGTCGTTCCCCCCGACGATCAGCAGGGTGGGTGCGGTCACCGCTGGCAGGCGCAGCCCGGCCCGGTCGGGCCGCCCACCCCGGGAGACGACCGCCCCGACCGGGGAATCCGGCTCGGCGGCTGCCCACAGGGCTGCGGCTGCGCCGTTGCTGGCGCCGAAGAAGCCGACCGGCAGGTCACGGGCTTCGTCCCGGGTCCGGACCCAGTGGGTGGCGTCGGTCAGGCGGCGGGCGATCAGGCAGGCAGCCCGGGCGGTCGAACCGCTGGCGACGCCGTCGTCCACAACCACAGCCGTCCGGCCGCGGAGCTCCGTCCGAGGGCGGTCACCCCGGTACCGCCGGGACCGGCGATCCAGCTCCACCCGCTCGATCTCCTCCACCCGTGCCAGCTCGTCCTCGGACGTCCGGGTGGAGCGCATCACCGCCTCGTCGACGACCCGAACCCCTCTCTCGCCGGCGACCCGCATCCACACGGTCGACGAAGTACATGACACGACCCTCCTCCGAACAGCCTGCGGGACCGCACAGCGCCGCATCGCCCGTGTGCCACGATCCTCGCCGTCCTCCTCGCCGCCGCCTGTCCGCACGCGACCAGGCCGACTCCCACAGGTTCCTGGCCCGCCGAACCCGCCGCAGCGGCGCCGTCGAAGACCTCGCAGCCACCGTCACCGCCCTGCGCCAGGGCCAGGCCGAAGCCGTGGGTGACCCGGCACAGCTGCCGCCCGGCGGCCGTTCGCCGCCCGGGCCTCCCACGACACGCGGCCCACCCCAGTCGCCCGCGCATCGGCCTGCCGGAGCAGCCGGGCGACTTCCTCGTCCACCATGTGCCGGGTGGATTCGGAAAAGGGCCTGCGCCACATGTCCTCCGGGCCGGGGCCGAGATTCTGCAGGGCTGCAGTGGCGTATGCGACCGGGCCGAACTCGCGGACCATGGCCTTGCGGACCGGGCCGAACAGCTTCCTTACGGATCAGGTCTGTCAACGGTCTTGAAGTTCTCCCCGTAGGCGGCCAGGAGTTCTCCCCACTGGTGGCCTGCGGGTTCTCCCCAACGGCGGCCAGATACCTCCCCGCCCTGGGTGGTGTGATGCTCAGCTGAAGGGCTTGACGCCCTGACCGGAGGTGGCCTGGGTGAGGCGGAAGCTGTCACCCTGGGTGACCACGATGTGAGCGTGGTGCATGAGCCGGTCGACGGTGGCCGTGGCCAGGGTCTTCGGCATGATCTCGTCGAATCCCGAGGGGTGCAGGTTGCTGCTGACCGCGAGCGCGCGGCGTTCGTAGGCGGCATCGACCAGCCGGTAGAAGCCCTCGGCCGCGTCGGGGCTGACCGGCAGCAGGCCAATGTCATCGACGATGATCAAGTCGGATCGGATGACCCGGGCCAGGGCTCGGGCGATGGAGTCGTCCGCGCGGTGGCGGCGGACCAGGGCGCCGAGGTCCTCGATGGTGAACCAGGCAACGGTCATTCCGGCCTCGACCGCGGCCTGCCCGAGCGCCTCGGTGAAGTGCGACTTTCCCGTGCCGGACGGTCCGCAGACGCAAAGGCTCTCCCGGCGCCTGACCCATTCCAGGGTCTTGAGGGCGTCCTGGGTGGCGCGGGGTATGGAGGATGCCGTCTCGTCCCAGTCGCCGAACGTCTTCCCGGCGGGGAACCCGGCCCGCTTGCGGCGTGTGTGCAGGTTGGCGCGGTCGCGGCCGGCGGCCTCCTCGGCCAGCAGGACACGCACGACCTCGGCCGGGTCCCAACGCTGGGCCTTCGCGGTGGGGATCAAGTCGCCCAGCGCGCGACGGATGTGAGGCAGCTTCAAGCGCCGGGTCAGCGCGATCGCCTCGTTCAGGGGATCGCCGGCCGAGCCAGGGACGCTGCGGAGCGGGGTCGTCATCGAAAGTCGTCCTGTTCGTCGTCGTCGGTCGCGTCGCTGCTGGTGGTGGTGCCGAAGCGGGCCCAGGCGGAGGTGCCCGGCTGCAGGCTGTGGGCCTCGCTCGCGCGGGTGGGTTCGGGGATGCCGTGTCTGGCCTGGTAGTCGAGGATCGACAGCAGGTCTTTCTCAGCGAAGCGGCCGGTGACCGCGGCGGTGCCCAGGGCCCGGTCGACTTGGGCGGCGGGGAAGAGCTTGGACAGCGAGACGGCTTCGGCCATCTTGGCCTTGACCCTGCGGGTTCCGGCGGTTGCCGCCTCGACCAGCCAGGCGGCGGCTCCTGGTCCGAGCATCAAGAACGCGGCCTCCTCGGCGCTGGTGGCGCGCGGAGTGCGGTCGCCCTCCTTGTTCTCGCGCTCGGGGTAGTGGGCCTCGTCGATGACCGGGCTGCCCGGGGTGCCGCGCTGGTGGCGGGCCACTTCGGACGCGGTTCCGTCGGCCTGGACGGCGGTGACGATGAGCTCGTCGCCGTGGAACCGGGCCCAGACCCGGGTGTCGATCAGCGGGTGCGGGACCGAGTAGCGCACCGCCTCCACCGAGATCGTCGCGTCCCAGTTGACCCGGCGGGTGGTGCCGAACGCGACGGTGAAGGGCTGCTTGGGCAGCGGGTGCAGCCGTTGCTGTTCCTCGGCGAGCATCTCGACCGGGCGGCGGCGGGTCTCTCGGTGGACGCGGTTGTTGACCTCTTCGCAGAAGCTGCGGCAAGCCGCCTCCAACACGGCGAAACTTCGGTATTCCTCAAGGAGGTTGACGTCCTTGGGAACCAGGTCCGCCTTGGCGATCCGCACGGTCGCCTCGCTGCCGCCCTTCGTCTCCGGGTCGGCTGGCAGGCAGGTGCGGATGGTCATGCCGTAGTGCCGGGCGACCTCGACGATCTCCGGGTTGCGGACCGCGATCCCGGCGATGTGGTCGGTACTGACCGTCTTCTCGTTGTCGGTCAGCGCGTAGGCGGGCACTCCGCCGATCCTGCGCAAGGTGGCATCGAGGCAGGCGGTGATCGTGGGCAGGGTCTTGTCCCAGACCGGGATCACGACCCGGAAGCGGGACCAGGCCAGCCACGCGCACCACAGCGAGGTCCGCCGCCCGCCGATGGTCGGACCCTCGCCCCAGTCCCACTGCAGCCAGAGCGCCGGCTCGGTTATCCAGGGTCGGTAGATTCGCCGCTGCCCGGCCCTGAACTGGGCCTTTGCCTCGGCGACGGTGCGGCGGGTGGTACGTTCGCCGCCAGTGAAGCCCATCGCGGAGATCCGCTTGTGGACCACGTCGGCGCGGATCCTGCCGCCGGAGCGGACCACGAGCTCCTCGATCTTGGGCAGGAAGGCGTCGATCGCCCGGTCGCGGTGTCGGCGCTGGTCGGGCTGCAGGCCGGCCGCGCGCATCTTCACATACCGGGCGACCGTGTGGTGGTCGCATCCGGCCAGCTCAGCGGCCGAGCGGTAACTGCCCGTGAGGTCGTAGGCCTCCAGGATTTCCATGATCTCCCCGCTGTTCTTCACCCGGTCGAGCGTCGCCGACCGGGGAGGGGTGGGGCGAGCGGGGAGATATCTGGCCGTCCACGGGGAAACCCCTGGCCATCAGTGGGGCCCTATATGGCCGCCTATGGGGAGCTTGTCACGACCGCTGTCACAGGTCGGCCTCGGAGACCATGTGTCGTTGCGATGGAACGACGCCGCAATCTCCTTGAAGGATGTCTCGGGCCCGACAGTGACGACCTCCCGGGTCATCACGTCGTGGACACTGCGACGCTGCATGGAACTCACTCCTCCGCTTTTGGTCTCCCTCCAACACTGTCCGCCCGCCGGAGCGGGACCGCACAGGGCCGTTCGGTCCCACCGCCAGGACCGATGCAGCCCGCGCCGACCGAGCCTCCACTCGCCATCATGGGAAGTGACCACTCCCCCAGGAGGTCGCCATGACGACACACGCCACCACCCCTCATCCGCAGCCCCGCCCGGGCCTGCTGACCTTCCTCGGCGGGGTCGGCACCGTCACCGGCAGCAAGTTCCTGGTCGAGACCGACCGCGCCCGGGTCATGGTCGACTGCGGCATGTTCCAAGGCCTGGCGGAACTGCGGCGCCGCAACCGCCGCCCGCTGCCACTCGACCCGGCCGACATCGACGCCGTGGTCCTCACCCACGCCCACCTGGACCACTGCGGCTACCTGCCCAAACTCGTCCGGGACGGCTTCCGCGGACCGGTCCTGACCACCCCCGACACCGCGCGTCTCGCCGAGCTGATCCTGCGCGACAGCGCCCACCTGCTCCGCGAGGACGCCGACCACGCCAACCAGCACGGCTGGTCCAAGCACCGCCCCGCCGAACCGCTCTACGACAAGGACGACGTCGAGAACACCCTGCGCATGTTCGACCCCGTCCAGCTCGACACCGACGTCGAGATCACCGGCGACATGGTCCTCCGGCTGCACCACGGAGGCCACATCCTCGGCTCCGCCTGGGCCCACCTCACCCTGGAGGACGGACACACCCTCGCGGCCAGCGGCGACCTCGGCCGACCCGTCCACCCGCTACTGCGCCCACCCGAACCGTTCACCGGCGCGGACGTCCTGCTGATGGAATCCACCTACGGCAACCGCCACCACGAGGAGACCGCCGCCCGCGAATGGTTCGCCGCCGCGATCAGCCGCACCCTCGCCCGCGGCGGCACCGTCGTCATCCCCTCCTTCGCCGTCGACCGCACCGAGGTCGTCCTCCACCAGCTCGCCGAGCTGCGCCGTACCGGGCGGCTGCCCGCCAACGCCCCGGTGTACGTCGACAGCCCCATGGCCCTGGCCGCCCTGCAGATCTACCGCGAGGCCTTCGCACGACGCTCCGGCCAGCTGCGCCCCGAGATCCTCGACGAAGGCGCCTCAGCCCTTGACCCCGAACCGTTCACGCTCATCCACTCCCTCCAGGAGTCCCTGGCCCTGGAGCACTCCAGCGTGCCCTCGATCCTGGTCTCGGCCTCCGGCATGGCCACCGGCGGACGCGTCGTCCACCACCTGCGGAGACTGCTGCCCGACCCGCGCAACACCGTGATCATCGTCGGCTACGCCGCCGCCGGCACCCGCGCCCGCGACCTCGTCGACGGCGCCCGCGTGCTCAAGATGTACGGCACCTATGTCCCCGTACGGGCCGAGGTGGTCAACGTGCCCGCCTTCTCGGCGCACGCCGACGCCGCCGAGATCATCGAGTGGCTGCGCCACGCCCCACCTCCGAGCGCCACCTACCTCGTGCACGGCGAGCCCGAAGGATCGCAGGCCCTGCGCGACCGCATCGACCGCGAACTCGGCTGGACGGCCGTCGTCCCCCGCTCCGGTGAACGCGTCCTGGTCCGCTGAGCGGTCGTGGGACCGATGGGTACGCCGAAAGGCAGCCGCCCCCGTTGAAAAATTGGCACCCGTCGACGCAGGGCGGCAGCGACTCCACTCAGCCGCGGCAAGACCGCGACCCTAACCTGTGGGCCGAGCCGCGGGCGACCTGGAGCTCTCGCAGCAGGACCAGGTGGAGTCGGTCCCACACGCCGGCTTCGTTCGAGGCTGCCAGGCGCCGCCAGCAGGTCATGCCGGAGCCGAAGCCGATCCTGGGGCAGGTACTCCGACACTGGTCCTGAAGGGACCGCCCGGCATCTGACCCTGCTCGCGAACAGCGCCGCCGGCCAGCAGATGCTGTGCGTGTACGGCGACGGCGCGACATTGGGGAGGAGATGAACACAGCCTCCGCACCACCGTTCACCTGCGCCGTCCCAGAGGGCGCGGCTGCCACACTGCAGCCATGACAGATGAACAACCAGGGGAGGTACGGACCGGGCGTCATCTGCGCGCCGCGCGGATGGAGGCGCTCGGCGACGGGCGTCCTCACCATCGTCGACACCCTGCCCGTCAACGAACTCGCCACCCCGCGACACCGCACACCTGTGGCAGGCAGAGGTCGAGCAGCGTCCCTCCGCCCCGGGCCACCTCGTCAGCCTGGCCACCAGCGGGGCGGTCGGGCCGGCCCACTGGAGGCCATGGCGGAAACAGCCTGCCCGAGGTGGCACGGTGAGCGACTCGGACCTGGCGATCGTCGCCGGGCTGGTCTTCGTCTGGGGGATGCTGTCGGCGCGGCTGGAGCGCTTCGACATGACCGCGCCCATCGTGTTCACCGCCGCCGGCGTCCTCCTGACCCACGGCCCGCTGACGTCGCTCGGGATCACCCCCGGCCCGGAACTGGTGAAGGTCCTGGCCGAGGCGACCCTGGCGCTGGTGCTGTTCTCCGACGCCTCCCGGATCGGGCTGCGCCAACTGCGCCCCGACCTGGGACTGTGCCTGCGACTGCTGGGCATCGGTCTGCCACTGTCCATCGCCCTTGGCACACTGCTCGCCTTCATCCTGCCCGGCGTCGGAACCGTCTGGCTCGCCCTGCTCGTCGGCACGGCGCTCGCGCCCACCGACGCGGCGCTGGGCTCCGCCGTCATGGTCAACCCTGCCGTTCCGGCCGGGATCAGACGGGTACTCAACATCGAGAGCGGCCTCAACGACGGGATCGCGACCCCCGTCGTACTGGTCGCCATCGCTGGGGCGTCCACTGCCGAGCACGTGGGCGACACCGGGCCCGGGAAGGCCGTCGCCGAACTCGCGATCGGCCTTCTGGTCGGCGCCGCGGTCGGCGGTGGCGGCGGCCGGCTCCTCGAACTGGGCCGCAACCGCGGCTGGGTCGCCGACGGATTCGCCGGCGCCGCCGTCCTGGGCCTGGCCCTGTGCTGCTACGCCACCTCCGTCGCACTGGACGGCAACGGCTTCATCGCGGCCTTCACCGGCGGCCTGGCCTTCACCGCCGCCGGCAGCCCCGCCACCGGACTCGTCCCCTACCTCGAGGAAACCGGCGCCCTGCTCTCCCTGCTGGTCTGGCTGCTCTTCGGCGTGATCGCCGTCGTACCGGCCCTGGAGGCACTCACCTGGCAGACAGCGCTGTACGCCGTACTCAGCCTCACGGCCGTCCGGATACTGCCGGTCGCCGTCGCCCTCGCCGGCACCCACCTCGGCCGGCCCGCCGTCCTGTTCATCGGCTGGTTCGGACCACGCGGCCTGGCCTCCGTCGTCTTCGCACTCCTCGCCCTCGAAGACCTCGACGGGCCAGCCGCCCGAGCCACCACCGCCGTCATCGCCTTCACCGTGCTGCTCAGCGTCCTCGCCCACGGCCTCACCGCCGACCCACTGGCCAAACGCTACGGCGCGCGCCTCGCCGCGCCGCAGGGACAGAGCGCCGCACGGGCAACGACGGCCGTGCCGGCCGAAATCCCCGCACGACGCCTCATCCGCCGAAACCCGAACGACGACCGACCGGGGCAGTAGAGAGCCCAGCGACGCACTGCCACGGCCCGACCCACCGAGGCGACGGCAGCACGACCGCACGACGCCCGGTACGACACCGGCCACTCCCCCTGCGCCACGGTGACCGGGATCGGAACGCGACGCCACGGACATCGCCGACGGCCTGCGGCCCGGCCCGGCCCGGCAGCCACGCGATCAGGTCGAGAGCCTCGACGTGCGACTCGCTCATCACGCCCGTCCGTGTGACATTGCGACATCCCTGATCGAGCGCCGCTCGCGTCCACCGCCAGGAGGCGGTAATGCGCGATGCTGTCCCGGTCTCCCCTTCACGAGGCGGTCCGGCTACGTGTTGCTACGGCCTCCCTGGAGGTGGGAGGGAAGGACGGTACACATCAACCGCGAGCGCCTTGTCAGAACGCTGACGTTCTGGCTCCGTCCGGCGTTCGCCCTGCGCGTCGTCAACCGCTTCCAGAGGATCGCGGGCTTCGACCGCTCGATGGCGCTGGCGTCCAGCATGCTGACAGCGGTGGTCCCGCTGGCGATCGTCTGCGGTGCAGTTCTGTCCAGCATCGCGGACAAGGACGTCGCGGACCGGATCATCGACCGCTACGGCCTCACCGGAGGCGGAGCCGACGCGGTCAGGCACGTGTTCTCGTCGCCCGCCGGTACGAGTACCAGCATCGGCATCTTCGGGGCTCTGTTTCTGATGGTCTCCGTACTGAGCTTCGCGCGAGCGGTGCAGCGGTTGTTCGAGCAGACGTGGGAGCTCAAGCCGCTCAGCGTGCGCAACACGCCGAACGATGTGCGGTGGGCCCTTGCCTTCGTGGTGTACCTGGCAGCGAGCGGCTGGCTCTACGCGGTGATGGGCGGTGCACGCCTCAAGGCCGGGGCCTATCTGATCGAAGCACCGCTGACGGGGGTCTTCCTCGTCTGGAGCGGTTGGATCCTCACTGCGAAACGGATCGTCTGGCGGGACCTTCTGCCGTTCGGCGGCATCGCGGCCGTACTCACGACTGTCTACTCCGTCGGCGCGACGTTCTACGTGCCGCGCCTGTTCAGCTCCTACGTCACCCGGTACGGCGCTGTGGGCACGGTGTTCGCGATGCTGTCGGCGCTCTTCGGCGTCGTGCTCGTCATCGTCGGGTCGGCAGCGCTGGGCCGGGAGGTCAGCGACGAACTCGGGCGTATCCGCAGCGGTGACCGCCCGCCCGACGACGAGGTGCGACGAGAATGGGAGAACGTGGTCGGTGAGACCCGGGAGCGTTGGCAGACCGCCCTGGAGCGCCTCTCCCGTCTCCGCCCGCCCAGGAAGCCGACACGGCGGCACCGGGGGTGACCAGCACCTCCGTGTCCTGCCCTGGTTCGGGAGTACGAGCAGCCGGCCGGAACGAAGGGTCCGGCCGCCCGGTCCGGCGCCAGCGCCGTCGGTGTCAGCCACCGAGAGGGGAAGGACGGGGTGTTGGAGGGCGCCTTCGACGCCACCGTCGTCCCTCACGCCGCCTGCCCCGTCGCCGTCGTCCCCCGCCGCTGACCTGGCATCCGGGTCGGCGGCTGGAAGCCATCTCATTGACGAGCACCGTCGGCCGCCGCCTGCTGGGTGGCCCTGGCGGCCGGATGAGCGATCGAGAGAGTCCACCTGGACAGGTTCAGTACCGCGCCGTGGTATCCGTCGGAGAGGTGCCCCGGCGCGGCGAGGGCCGGTATCAGGCCACGGGGCCGTACAGCCAGTTGCCCGCCTCGTCGGCATGGGGGCTGATGTAGTACTGGCGGATGGCGGTGAGGAGTTCTTCGACGCTCAGTCGGCCGCTGCCGTCGGCGTCCAGCTTGCGGAAGGCGGCAGCCCGGTTCTCGGGCGCGGTGCGGAACACTTCCTGCCAGGCCTGGAACTCCTGCTCGTCGACACCTCCGTCGCCGTCGGTGTCGAGTAGCGAGCAGACCGCCTCGGCCAGGGGCCGCAGCGACGCGTCGAAGCCGTCGGCGGAGGTGACGAACGCGCCGGTCATGCACGTCCGGTATTCCTCGCGGGAAAGCCTGCCGTCCCCGTTACGGTCGCCTGCGGCCGTCAAGGCGTCCCAGAAACGCACCATGCCGTCCATCAGCGCGGTGCCCTTGGGCGAGGTGGCGGGTTCACCGAACCTGGACAGCAGCTGGGAGCCGAGGGTGAGCAGGTCGTCGCGGTCGATGGAACCGTTGTCATCGGTGTCGAAGTGGTGGAAGCAGGCGTCGATCTTGTGGTGCAGCAGGTCGGTTCCGGACAGTGCGGTCATGGGCGGTGCCTCTCTCGTGCGCGTCGCGGTGGTTCGGGCCTGGGGTTCTGGGTCAGATCCCGAGATGGTCGGTGAGCTCCTGGGCAGCCGCTTGCTCCCGGTTGCCGGTGTGCTCGGGCGAGTGGGCGGGCCCGGGGTGCGAGGGGCCCTTGCCGGGCTGCGGCGGGGGGAGCCGGGGCAGGGTGGTGGTCGCGAGGTGGTCGAAGTGCTCTGCCGCGCCGGTACCGATGCTGATCCCCTGCAGGCGGGTGGTGCGCAGGAACGGGATGTTGGCTTCGCCGAATACTCCGCCGGACAGTCCTGTTCCGCCGATGATGGGCAGGACGGGCAGGGTGGCGATGTGGCTGTCGTTGACCTTCAGCACGCCACCGTTGGTCACCTCGTCGGTGAAGCGTTCGATGACGTGCGGATCTCGGGCCCACAGGGAGTTGCGCAGCCCGTAGCGGTTGGCGTTGACGAAGGCGAGGAAGGTCTCCAGCAGCCCTTCGTCGTCGGCCGGTGTGTCGCTCGCTGTGTCCTGCGGTGCGATCACGCACATCAGAGGGAAGAATGTCTCCTCGGCGACGGCCCGCATCTGCGCAGCCGCCCGCAGGTCCCCCACCCGCAGCAGCACTGGCCGCACGAAGGGTCCCCGGCGCGAGGGCTTGCTGTGGACGTCGACCAGCTCGCCCCCGCACAGCAGCTCGGCACCCTTGGCCACAGCGTCGTCGAGGACGTCCTGGCACTCAGCGCGTTTGATCACCGGGGTGAGTACGACGTCGGGGTCCTCGGGCGGTCCCACACGCAGGGCTTCGACTCGGCTGCGCAGCAGTGCGGTGAACTCCTGTGCCACCGCCGGGTGGACCAGGGTGAATTTCGGCGCCAGACACAGCTGGCCCGAGCCCTGGTAGCGCTCCAGCGCGGCTTCGGCAGCCTGGGGCAGGTCCGCATCCCGCCAGACCACCAGGGCGTCGTTGCCAGCCAGTTCCATGACGGGTTTCTTGCCGTACTCCAGGCAGGAGCGGGTCAGTTCGGCGCCTTGCCGGGAGCCGCCGAAGAAGAAGATGTCGTCGCAGTCGGGAGAGGCCAGCCAGGTGCGCAGCACCGGCCGTGCCGGCGCGCACAGCATGCTGAGCGTTCCGGGCGGTGCCTCGAACCGGGTCAGCAGTGGGGCGACCATGGTGTGGAACACATACGCGACGCTGAGTGGAACGGACGGCGGGGCATTGACGATCAACGCGTTACCTGCGCCCAGGGTGGGCACCCCCGCCAGCGCGGTGAGCAGGGGCGCGTTGCGCGCCGGATCGAGGCACACCACGCCATCGGGCTTTCGTACCAGTCGTACTCGCCTTCCCGCCTGCGCGCCCTCCCACACCATGGCCGAGCGAGCATGCTCAAGGGTGCCCGGATGGGTCAGGTTCAGCGCGGCCGCCAGCGCCCACCCGGCCACCCGGACGGGGTGCCCCTCCGCCACCAGGACCGCGGTGAACTCCTCGGCCCGGTCCCGCAGCAGATCGTGGAACGCGCTGACGAAGGCCAGCCGACGCTCCAACGGCACCCGCGCCCACGAGGGCTGCGCCGCACGGGCCAGCGACAGTGCCGTGTCCGCCTGCGCAGGTGTCGAGCGTGCCACCCTTCCAGCCAGCCGGGGATCGGTATCGTCGCCCGGCCGGGCGCGGCCGTGGTCGAGGCGGGCTTTGAGCGCGAGCACGTCGTAGGTATCGTGAAGCATCGTGCTGCTGCGGGGCCAGTGCACCCAGCCCTCGCCGGGGACGGACACACCGCCCAGCAGGACGGGGTAGGTGGGCAACGCCTCACCGGCAGGACCAGTCACGCGCCGATTGTCCGGCCTCGTAAGAGGCATTGGGCCGTCTGAGCCTGCTCTGCCATCCGTATGAGTGGTCTTCCCCCTGTTCTGGTTTGGCGCCCTGGCGGGCGTTGCTCTACCCCAAGTACGAAGGCGGGCGCCCGAGGACGTTCACGCTGCCCGAGCGCCGCGGGATCAGGAAGACCGCGAAGTCCGACCCGTCCGAGCACGGCCCGCTGTGCTCGACCTGGAGCTTGGCCAGGCCGCCGACTTCGTGGTCGCGGAGGGGTGGTCGACGACATCAGCCACGAGGGCCTGCGGGTTCTGCTCGGCAAGGAGGGCGCCTCCTTTCGACGCGTGAAGACCTGGAAGACCTCGCGGGGGGGGGTGCTGTGGTTGGTGAAGGAGGGGTCGAGGACTCTGAGACGGGCGACCACGGCGGGGTCGACCGGGGAGTCGGGGCCGGTGTCCTCGGCGATGGCGGCGATGAGGTCGCGGAGCGTGTGGACGGCGACAGTGCGGTTGACGGTCTCAAGGCCGATCTGGTCCCACAGGGTGTCGGCGGCGGTGTTGTCGCTGACGGCGGCGGTGAGGTAGGCGAGGTCGCGCAGGGACAGACGGGCGTCGTCGAGCATGGCGGCGAGGCCGGTTCTACCGGGGGTGCGGCCGACGGCGGGGACGTCGATACTGACTTCGGCTCTTGTCGTGTGCTGTGACGTGTGCGGACAGCCCGCGATCCCTGGACCCTGAACGGCTTTGCCATCGACCCCCCAAAAAGAGGCTCTTGTGTTGGACCTGTGGGTCTGGTCATGCGAGTTGGCGTCGGGGCAGGGTGGGGCGGTTGCCGCCGAGGCAGAGCATGACGAGGGCGATGACGGCCTCGGCGGATCGGAAGCCGAAGCCTCTGCGGATGATCAGGCGGGTCTTGGTGTTGGTGGACTCGATCAGGCCGTTGGACAGCTTCTCGACGATCGCGTGGAGGATGGCCTCGTAGTGGCGCTTGATCTTGCGGGCGAGGTCGGTGAAGGCCGGAAGGCGGGACCGGACAGCCCAGGACAGCCATCGGTCCAGGGCCTTCACAGCGGCCTCGACGCCCTCGTCGGCGGCGATCCGGTAGATCGTGCGCAGGCCCTCCTTCAGCAGATAGGCACGGTGCAAGCGGGGGTCGTTGGTCGCGATCCAGGCGAGTTTGACCTGCTGGCGGGGCGTGAGGTCCTCGGGGTTCTTCCACAACGCGTGGCGTGAGTGCTTGAGGCGTCGGGCGAGTTCGGGGTCCGCGGCCTCGCGTCGGGCCCGGTTCCACGCGGAGCGGCGTTCCTCGTCCAGGGCCTCGGTGGCCCAGGCCACGACGTGGAACGGGTCCATGGCCCGGACCGCGTTCGGAGCGCGCTCGGCGACCACGTCGGCAATCCACTCGGCGCCGTCGGCACTGATGTGGGTGAGCCGGTGCGCGCGGTCGGCGCCGAGTGCGTCGAAGAAGGAGCGGAGCACGTCCTTGCCGTGGCCGTCGGCCATCCACACCACGCGGCGCGAGTCGTGGTCGACCACCACGGTCATGTACTTCTGCCCGCGCCGGTAGGAGATCTCGTCGATGCCCACACGCCGCAGGCCGGCGAGCCGGTCGATCCCGGCATCGGCGTCGGCCTGGTGGCGGGTGATGATCGCGCCGACCGTGCGCCAGGAGGTCCGCATCAGCTGGGCGGTGGCCGCCTTGGAGCATTCGGTGGCCATCCAGGCGACCTGCTGGTCGAAGTCTCGGGTGTGTCCCGCATCGTGGCGGGCCCAGGGGACGGCGGCGACCACCACCCCGTGCCGCCCGCAGGTCACACGAGGTGCGTCGGCCTCCAGGTAGAGCTTGAGGCCGGCGGCGTCCAGGTGGCGCCAGCGCCGCCGCCCCGCACCGGCGTCGAACCCCGGACAGCGGCTTCCACAGATCCCGCACCGGCGACGCGCCCGAGACCTGGGCCGGACAGTGACCACGATGACCTGCGACTTCTCCTCAAACCGCACCTCCTCCGGCACTGCCTGCTCGCATCCGACCAACGCCTTCAATACCGTGGTCAACCGCACGCCGTTCTCCCTGCACCCCAGATTCTGAGTCTCGACACCTCAAGATCTGCACAGGGGACGGCGTGCCCCGCGTTAGTGGCTGTTGTCGTTCCGATCTTGAGGTGTGCTGGTCGAACGGGAGTCTCGATCGGGTGAGTGCGGCGGCCGGCGCGCATGAAAGCAGGGCCTCTTGGTAGCTCGAAGGGTGTCTACGCCAAAGAGCGGTCCAGGAGGCCCTGTTGTCGCAGTTCTACGGCATCGCGGGAGCGGGGTCCACTTCGGTCACTCTCGCGTGTGACTGCCTGGCACACCGGTTCGGGAACGCCGCCGATCACGGGGTCCGTGCGCGCCACTACCCGACGGACATGTCCGATGCGGAGTGGGCGGTGGTGCGGCCGCTGCTGCCGGTGCCGGGCTGGCTGCGCGGGCGGGGCGGGCAGCCGGAGGCGTACTGCCACCGCGCGATGTTGGACGCGGTCCGCTACCTCGTCGACAACGGAACGAAGTGGCGGGCCATGCCGGCCGACTTCCCGCCGTGGGACCGGGTCTACGCGTTCTTCCGCCGCTGGCGCGACCACGGTCTGGTCAAGGAGTTCCACGACCGGCTCCGCCGCAAGGTCCGCGAGCGGGCCGGGCGGGAGCCGGAGCCGAGCGCCGGTGTGATCGACTCCCAGTCGGTGAAGGCGGACGCCGTCGTCGGCGCCGACAGCCGCGGCTTCGACGGCGGCAAGCTGATCAACGGCCGCAAGAGGCACGCCGTGGTCGACACCCTCGGCCTGCTGCTGGGGGTGACAGTCACCGCCGCAGATGTCGGCGACCGCGCCGCCGCGCGGGTTCTGCTCGCCCAGGTGGCCGCCGCGCACCACCGGCTGGCGCTGGTCTGGGCCGACGGCGGCTACACGGGCAGCCTCGTCGAGTACTGCCTGGCCGCCCTCGCCCTGGTCCTCGCCATCGTCAAGCGCAGTGACGACATGCGCGGCTTCGTCGTGCTGCCCAAGCGGTGGATCGTGGAGCGGTTCTTCGCCCACCTGATGCAAAGCCGCCGCCTCACACGGGACTTCGAACGATCCGTCAGCAGCGCGGAGGCGATGGTCTACTGGTCGATGACGACGCTCATGACCCGCCGCCTTGCCCGGCCACGGCCTTCGCGAGCGTGAACCGGCCCGGTGCCGGCTCGGCCAGCCACCCCCGCGCTGTCAGCCGCTTCGCCTTCGACCGCAACGCCTCGATCTTCGCGGGCACCGGGTCCAGGCCGAAGCAGCCGGCCATCTCCTGGCACGTCAGCGGGCCTTGGCCCAGACGGCTCCGGTCCGCGAGGATCTGCAGGATGCGCTGGTAGTCCGCCGACAACGCCGACCAGGCCAGACCCGCGCGCCACATCGGCACCACCGACTTCCGCTTCACCGCCTCCGAAGACGCAGGCAGCGCCGGCTGTTCACCGTGATCCGACGGATTCCCTGCGACATCCGGGCCGACGGCGTCGCCCGGGGACAGCACCTCGCCGACGCGTGAGCGGGCGATGACCCACTCGTTCCACTCCCGCTCGGCCACGACCAGCTCGGCCTGGATACGGTCGGCCTCCTCCCGCAGATCGTCCATACGACGGCGAGCGGAGAGCTCGCGCTGTTCCAGCAGCCCAACGACCGACGGCATCCCGACCTCCACCAGGGCGACGACACGACACGTCACCACTCCCCGAGACCACCGACCCTATGCCCGACCAGCGGAAACGCAGCCCTCAAGCCCGGAAAGACAACAGCCACTTAGCTTGGCGTTTAACCTCGCAGGTCACCCGACCTGCTGATCTGCGGTTCTTCCCGGGACAGCGGAGGCGGCCGTTCTCCACGCTTCGAGATGTCGAGTCACGAAGCACGAGAGAACGGCCGCTGCCTATGAGTCTCCCGGTCGATGCGCCCGAAAGTGCGGCATTGGACGTCTTGTCCCGCTTTCGGGTCGAGTTCTACGACTGTCTTTACGCCCGCCAGGACGCGCTCTTCGAGCTCACCGACGCGGTGCTGTGTACGGACGGGCCGGTGAAGACGCTGGTCGAGCTGTCGCTGGCCATCGAGCATCGGCGCGGGCACGGAGCCCTGTACGCCGCGCTGGACCGGGGTTGGTGCGAGCCCGCCCGCCTGCGCCGCACCCTGGCCGGCCTGCCGCTGCCCCGCGCGGCCGACGGGCGGATCGTGCTGGCCGTTGACGTGAGCAACTGGCTCCGGCCCGACGCCCCCACCAGCGACGACCGGCTGTTCTGCCACGTCTACGGGCGCGGGGGCCGCAGCAAGGACCAGTTCGTGCCCGGCTGGCCGTACTCCTTCGTCGCGGCCCTGGAGACCGGCCGGACTTCCTGGACCGCGCTGCTGGACGCCGTGCGCCTCGGGCGGGCGGATGACGCGACCGCAGTCACCGCCGACCAACTTCGCGACGTGGTAACCAGGTTGAGACAGGCCGGGCAGTGGCACGACGGCGACCCCGAGATCTGGGTCGTCATGGACTCCGGCTACGACGTCGCCTACCTGTCCCACGCCCTTGCGGACCTGCCGGTCGTGCTGGTCGGGAGACTGCGCTCGGACCGCGTGATGCTCCGCGACGCCGGGCCCGCCCGCTCCGGCCCGAAGGGCGGCCGGCCTCGCAAGCATGGCGGCGTCCTGTCCTTCGCTCGGCCCGACAGCTGGCACGAACCCGAGATCACCACGGCCACCGACACCACCCGCTACGGCAAGGCCGAGGCGATGGCCTGGGACCGGATGCACCCCCGGCTCACCCACCGCGGCCCCTGGCTGGACCTGGCCGAGGAGGAACTGCCCATCCTTCACGGTACGTTGATGCGCCTCAAGGTGGAGCGCCTGCCGGGCGACCGCGACCCGAAGCCGGTCTGGCTCTGGGTCTCGTCAACCGCCGCCACGCCGGCGGACGTGGACCGCTGGTGGCAGGCGTTCCTTCGCAGATTCGATCTCGAACACACCTTCAGGCTGATGAAGCAGACCCTCGGCTGGACCGCTCCGAAGATCCGCCACGCCGACAGCGCCGACCTGTGGACCTGGCTGGTCATCGCCGCCCACACCCAGCTCCGTCTCGCCCGCCCGCTCGCCGAAGACCTACGCCGCCCCTGGGAACGGTCGCCTGGGCCCCGCCGTCTGACCCCCGCCCGGGTCCGGCGCGGGTTTCGAAACATCCGCGCGACCGCGGCGAGGCTGTCGCACGGCTTCCCCCGTCCGCGAGTCAAGAGCGCGATTTCGTGGTGCCGACAAGGAGTTTGCTGAGGTTGTGGACGGTGCCGAGGAGCTTGATCTCGGTGTCGACAGCTCGGCGTCCGCGGTAGTTGAGGTGTCGGCCGAACCGCTGGAAGAGCTGGGCGAAGCCAGGCTCGACGAGAGCGCTGCGCTGGCGGTACCGGGCCCGGCCGGCCGGGGTCGCCAGGCGGTCGGCCATGGGTTGTTGGCCGGCGGGGGCGGTCTGGCGCTTCGCGGGGAAGCCTGCCTGGTCAGCCTCGCTGGTGACCGAGACCAGCAGCGGCAGGTCGGCGAGCTCCTCGAAGGAGGCGGCGCTGGCGTATCCGCTGTCCGCGAGCCAGAGCAGGATGTCGCCCGCCAGACCTGCCGCGCGCTGGTTCTCCTGGGTCTTCCTGACCATCGGGATCAGTGCGGTGCGGTCCGAGGGGTTGTCGTGGAGGTCGATGGCCAGCAGGATCTGGCGGCGCGCGCAGACGATCTGCAGGTTGTATCCCTGCAGGTAGCCGCCGTGCTTGCCCAGTTGTAGCCGTGAGTCCGGATCGCTCAGGCTGGCGACGGCGGTCGGGGAGGGCATCGGCTCGGGGCTGCTTGCCCGCTCCAGGTGAGCGAGGGCCTTCGCCAGTCGGGCCCGCTGCCGGACCAGGACCGTCTTGTTCTCCATGGGCACGGGCGGTCGACCGTTGGCGGCCCGGCGCCCTGCCTCCCGGTCGGCCTCGGTCCGTGCTTGGTACTTCCTCAGTTTCTCCTGATGGGCCGCAGTCTCCGCGGTCAACCGCTCCTCCGCGCGGGCCACGATGCGTTCGGCTGCCTGAACCTTGATCCTTATCTCGTTGGCGGACGGCAGGGCGCGTTGGTGGAGCCGGTCCCGGGCCGTGCGAGCCCTGGCGAGCAGGTCACACAGGCGTGACATCCTCGGCCAGTCGTCACGCTGGGGCTCGTCGTCGGCGTCCGTAGCGTCGCGGGTCTCGACGCGCCGGGCATGGTCGCGCGCGTCGTCCATGAGCGCGCTGATCTCGTCCTCGCACCGGGCGATGACGGTCTCGAGACGCGGCAACTGCTTGTTGGAGTCACGGGACGCGTTCGCGTCCATCGGCGAGCCATCCACCGCGACCGCCGACAGATCGACCAGCCCACGACTGCCACACAGGGCCAGCACCTGCACGAACAGCCGGGTCAGCGCGTCGCGGTGACGCTGGACGAACCGTGCGACGGTGGAATGGTCCACGGCGCGGTTCGCGGTGATGATCCGGCAGCCCAGATCGTCCCAGCAGGCCCGTTCGATGCCGCGCGAGGAGCGTATGCCCTTGCTGTAGCAGTAGAAGATCAGCGCCACCAAGGCGGCTGGCGGGTAGGCGACGCCGCCCTGCCCGTCGGCACGATAGCCGCCCTCGAAGGCCGAGAGGTCGAGCCCTTCGACCACCTCAAGCACTCTCCAACACAAGTGCCCTGGCGGCAGCCACTCCCGGGCACTCTTCGGCATCTCAAGATCACGTTCGCGGTCGCACAGCAGGAAGTTCCGCCCCACCGATCCAGACTCCAACGTCCCCACGACGACTTGAACCGAACATCGAATCGCTCTTGACTCGCGGACGGGGGAAGCCGTGCGACAGCCTCCGGCCCGTCCGGCGGCCGCACCGAAACCGTCCCGGCCAGGGCCGGGACGGCCCGCAGGCTCGAAGAACAAGAACCGCGCCAAGCACCACGACGTCGGCAAGACCGTGAAACGCGCCGAATCGATCAAGGATCACCAAGCGCAGCGAGGTTAAACGCCAAGCTTAGACGCGCCTCAGCGACCCACAGATGGAGCAGAAGAGCCCCAAAAAGACCGGTTGGATGTTGCTGCCGTCCAACCGCCTCCAGGCGCCCCAAAGCCGACCCGCCAACCCGGAGGCCGCGACAGGCAACCCGACATCCGTTTCCGTCCAACCGCACATCAGCCGTTCAGGCGTCCGGCCCCGTTCGTGGTTGCGGTGCTGACGCCCTGCCAGGTGGCCTGCGCGCCGGAGTCGCCGATTCGATACACCTGGACGACCGCCCCGGTGCCCAGGAGAACCGCGAGCGCCACCACTGCGGCCCTGACCCGGACGGCCGTCCGGTCGGTGGGCTGCCGCGCCACAACCGACAGCCAGACCGGCGACCGGTCCGGACGCCACGCCGCCCAGCCCAACACTGCCGCGAGGACGAACAGCCCGACGGCCCACGGCAGAAGCCCGTCACCCAGTTCCGTATGCCGCTCCACCAGAGCGCTCTCGCGCACGTGCTCCGCCAGCCACTCGCCGGCGTCCGTAGTGAGCGGGACGAAGCCGAGCGAGACCAGCGCGAGCAGCGGCAGAGCGAGTCCGAAGCGACGCAGCGCAGCGGGCCACAGTGCGCAGGCGAGCAGCGCGAGAGCGGTGAGCGGCACCAGAACCACGACAGCGTGCACAAGAAGGACGTGTACGGGAACACCGTTGAACGTTGTCAGGCCCACAGGTCAGCTCCTCGAATCAGGTACCGCGTCGTGTGCCGTCCCGCACGGCTGGACGGCCCCGGGCGGGAACCCCGTACCGCCACCGGCACGCCGAGCGGCGCAGCCGGGCACCGGCGGCCCAACGGGTACCGCCGACGTGCGCAGACCTGGACGCCCACGCCACCGTCGCCGACGAGCCGGCGAGTGCGTGCGAGGGCGAGGCCGACTTCGGCGACGACAAGAACGAACTGGTCAACGCCCACGACATCCTCGTCCGCCATTCCGACCTGCTGCGCCGCCGTGGCACGGAGGCCGCGGAGATGTGGTCCACGGCCATGGGCCACCTCAACGCGAACGACAACACGGACGCGCGGTTCATCGCCCCGGGCGACCCCGACCACATCCTCCGGCCCGCACCGTCCGAACCAGGCCACAGGCCCGGTGACGACACCCCTGGAGCGGGCCACGATGACGTATGAGTGGGCAAAGGAGACCCGAGCGCTCCCCGGCCAGCGGCGCGGGGCCGGGCAGTCGAGTCAGGCGCCGACGGTGAAGCGTTCTCCCACGTGCCCCGGGTGCTCGATCTCGTCGACAAGGGCCACCGCGTAGTCCTCGGCGGAGATCCGGCTCCTGCCGTCGGCGTCCACGACCAGGTCGTCGAGGGCAGCGCGATAGGTGCCGGTACGCTCGCCCGGCTCGATCTGCGCGGCAGGGCTCAGACAGGTCCACCGGACGTCACCGATGGTGCGGTAGAAGTCCAGTGCGTCACCGTGCGCGTGCATGATCTGCAGGACGAACCCGGGCAGCCCCTCGGCGTCCCACACCTGTGTGCCGCCCGGCGTACGCAGCGAACCGGCACCGCCGACAGCGATCAGCCGCGGGGCATCCGCGCCGAGCGAGCGCAGGCCTTCCACCAAGGCCTCGGCAGCAGGCCTGATGGTCGCCTGGTGGCCAGGGCCGTCACCCCCGCCGACAGCGCTGACGACGACGTCCTGGCCCTTGGCCACGGCAGCCACCGAAGCGGGATCGAGGACGTCACCGGTCGCGAGCGTGAGGTTCGGGTGCTGCTCGGTGATCTTCCGGGGGTCGCGGACGACGGCCGTGACCTGGTGGCCACGGCCCAGCGCCTCCCGAAGGACACGACTGCCGATGGTGCCGCCGGCACCGAAGAGGGCGATCTTGGCCATGAAGGGATTCTCCTCAAAACACACGTGAGCTGGAGCAACCACGCTAGCCACGGAGGACCGCAAGACCGAGAAGGCTCGCTCGCGACGGCACCGTGAGCAGAAGGAGCGGCCGTCGAACGTCCCTGTGACGAACGGCTGCCGCCGGTCAACGTTCGGCGAGACTCGTCGTACCTCGTTGAGATGGGTCAGCAGCCCGCCGCACAGCCGTGTCCCGACCCCGTCCCACGCCGGCGCCGGAAACCCTCTCACCTGCGGATATGACCTGGGGAGCCGTTCTCCTTCCGAGAGTGACGAATGTGTCGCCGCAGGTCAGGCATAGTTTCGGAGCGCGGCCGGCGGGAACGAATGGGTCCGCCGGTGGCGGTGTCGGCATGCCGGTGGAACGCGTCCAGGAGCGCGGTCTGCTGGTCGGAGCGCGCCGGGAGTCACGCCCGCTGGGGTCGGTCGCGGACTACGAGATCGGCGAGGCCCCGGAACTGCTGCGGGGCACCGTGGCGGTCGACACCTGGAACGCCCGCCGGGCGGCGGTGCTCTCGTGGCTGGACTGGTGCGCGTCGTACTGCGGCGGGTGCACGGCGTCTGTGGCGGACAGCGGGAGCCCGGTCCACCGCGACGCAGTGCACCGGTCTCCTTGCAGTAGGCCGTCGCGTTGCGCCTGGTAGACGGTGGGGACGGTGCCGCTGAAGCCGAGGGTGCGCAGGAGGGTGCCGTCCGTTCGGCCTGTCCAGGCTCGAACAAACTCCTGGTAGTACTGGCCCCCTGCCGACATCGCCCGCCACCTCGACGACGCTGTCGACGTCGTCCGAGCGGCCCGGAATCCGCCGATACGGGCAGTTGGTGGCCCAGCCTCCGAGCCGGGCCGGTCGGCTCCGGGCCGGGCACCCGAGAAACCACCACCCTGCTGCGGCCGGAGTACCGTGGGAGGGGTCGGGGCGGTCGCGACGCGTGCGCTGCCCGCAGGCACTCTGCCGTAGGACTCGACCGGGGCCCGGTGCCTCCAGGAGGGGTGCTGCCCGTGACCGTACGTGCTCCGGTCGCCCACTGCGCCGTCGTGCCGCATGGCACGGGCTGTCATGCGCGCGGCCGATGACTCCGGGCAGAGCCCGGTCGGAGCCGTCGGAAGGGTGACGGTGCCGATCCCGACGGACGGGCCGGGCGAGGTGCTGGTCGGCCTGCGCGGCGGGTCGGAGGTGTTCGCGGCTTGGTCGGCCCGGCCGATCGCGGTCAACGCCCGGGTGGTCGTGACCGACACGATCTCCGCCCGGTCGGTACTCGTCGAGCCGTTGCCGCCCTGAGTCCGGCGGCGCCTGCGGCCCTCGTCAATCTGTTGCAGGTCAGGTGGTTCGTCATGTTGTTCTGGCACGTGCCCGCGCCCAACGAGGCCATGCTCATCTCCGGCTCCAAGCGGCAGTCGCAGGACACCCAGTTCCGGATCGTCACGGGCCACGGGAGCTTCGTCGTTCCCGTCAAGCAGAAGGCCCGCATGCTGTCCCTCGCCCTGCAGGAGGCGGAGATCGCCGAGGACTGCGTCACCCAGCAGGGCATCCGGCTCACCGTCCGCGCGGTCTGTGTCTTCAAGGTCGGCGACGACGCCGTGTCGATCGCCAACGCCGCCCGACGTTTCCTGTCCGAGCAGAACCAGATGCAGGAACTGGTCGGACGGATCTTCGCGGGCCACCTGCGCTCCATCATCGGCGGACTGACCGTGGAGCAGATCATCAGGGAACGCAGCCGGGTCGCCCAGGAAGTCATGGCAGGCAGTCACGGCGAGATGGCGAAGCTCGGAATCGTGGTGGACGCGCTGCAGATCCAGGAGATCGAGGACGCCACCGGCTACATCAACAACCTCGCCGCACCACACGCGGCGGCGGTGGCCAGCCAGGCCCGGATCGCCCAGGCCAAGGCCGATCAGGAGGCGAGCGAACGGGAGCAGCAGGCCGCCGCGCTCAAGGCCGAGTACGAGCGGGACACCGCGATCAAGCGGGCCGGCTTCCTCGCGGAGACCGAGCAGTCCAGGGCACGTGCCGCCCAGGCCGGTCCGCTCGCCGAGGCACGAGCCACCCAGGAGGTCACCGAGGAACAGACCGCCCTCGCGCAGCGCAATGCGGCGCTGACGGCGCAGCGCCTGGAGGCGGAGGTGCGGCGCCCGGCCGACGCCGAGGCCTACCGGAGGCGGACACTGGCCGAGGCGGACCGCGACCGGGTGAAGTTCGAGGCCGACGCCGGCGCCTACACGGAACGGACCCTGGCCCAGGCCCAGGCGGACGCCAACGCCGCCCGCGCGACGTCGCTACGGGACGGCAACCAGGAGCTGATCGCGGCCAACCGGATCGTGGAGGCCCTGCCCGGGCTCGCCGACGCGGCGGCCCGAGGCTTGGCGGGCGCCGATCTGACCGTCCTGAACGGCACCGACGGGGTGAACCAGATCGCAGCCGGCATCGTCAGCCAGGGGCTGGCCGTACTGCGGTCCCTCCAACACTCCGCGGCGCCCGAAGCGACGTCGACGACCGGCGCATCGGCCGCCGACCCGAACGTCAACGGCCGCCCCACACCCCGGCGCCCCGACCGGAGCTGACTTCCCTGGTCCAGCCGGAACGAGCCGCCCGCAAACACCAGGTCACCCGCGCCCTGGCACGGGCCCTTCCGGTCGGCCGCGCCCGGGCCGACGGTGACCCCGGTCCCGCACCCCCGGACCCTGCGGGAGGACGGCCGCGACAACCGCTCCCGAGGAGAACGACAGCCCGCAGGTAGACGACCGCCGACGCGAGCACTCCGCACGGCCGCACCCCGGAGCACGCCGGATCTGCCCGCGCGGAAGGGCCCGGTACCGTTTCGGGACTTGCCGCACCCGGTCATGAGGTCGCGGGCCCGGGTGAACCGGCCCGGCCCCCGGAGTGCGAGCGGCTCGCTGGCCGTGGGACTGTCGGCACCGCCGTGGCCGGCGATCTCCTCGAACGCAGTCCACGCTCACTGGCCATGCGGTCGCCCTTGCGTCCGGCGATGCCGGCGAGCGGCGGTCCGCCTCGGTACGACCTGCGGCAGGATTTGACGATGACATCGTGGCTGGTCAGCCTTCGCGCTCGCACGCGTCGGCAAACTCGAACAGCAACGCGCCCTTGACCGCTGGAGTCCGGCAGTTGTGCGACAGCTCTCGGGTCCTCGGTCGGATGCGACGAAACCCGCGCCGCAACTCGGGCCGGGGTCGACTTCTACGGCGGGACAGGACCGCCCGAGGGCTGCCGCAGGTCGGCGGCGAGCGGCCCGGCGCGGGCTTCGTAGCAGCTTGCTCGTACTGGCGCTCCGTCACCGGCGCGAAGGCCTCTGGACACCTCCACCCTTCGGGGCACCGCCCCAGAACCGCCTCCAGGTCGGGGCCCGGCGTTCATGCGACGCCAGTATGCCCATTGTGCGCGCCAATACCAGGACGGCACAGGGAGGAATCGGGCGCCTCGGTGCATGGCTGTCCTGACCTCACGCGGACAGCGGACCTGGCGGTCACGCACCAACTGACGGGTGGCGGTCCGTCGGTGGGTTCGAGTCCGTCGCACGGGTCGGCGCCGCCCTCATGGCCGACTCGCGCAGGGCACCCTGAGCCGGGTACCCGGGGCCTTCAGCGCGCGTCACGACGGCACCTTGGGTTAATGGCCCGCGCGTAGTACCCGTCAGGATTCGAGGGGGTCGACCAGCGCGGCGGCCTCGAAGCCAGTGCAGTGGACGACCACCGTCACCATCAGGCGGGAGGAGCCGACGGGCGTGTGGAAGGTGATGACCACTTCCTCCGCTTCCCTGCCGTGGCCGCGGTCGAGACAGACCCGGTGGTCGGTGTCCGGGCGCAGTCCGTGGATCCGCTGCACCGAGCCGGGGCGGGCTTGGAGCACAGAGGTGAGCCGCCACTGGGTGCCCTCTCGTGCCCACAGCAGCACCCGGCGGACCGGTGGGTCTGTGCGGGCCGGAACTTCCAGTCCCAATTCCAGTGTTATTCCTGCCAGTTCATCGGCCTGACCGGTCAGCTTCAGGGGGCCGTTCACGATCGACCGCTCCGTTCGACGGTGGCCTGAAGGTGGTGGAGGGTGTCCGGGAGCATCGGCGCCCGGTCGATCACCGTGCCCAGGGCGTCTTCCACGGCTGAGGCGATCACTGCGGCCACCGGGATCACGCCTGCCTCGCCGACTCCCTTGGCGCCGAGCGGGTTCAGCGAGGTCGGGTGCCGCAGGTGGTCGATCTCGATGTCCGGGACATCGGCCGCCCCCGGTGTCAACAGATCAGCGTAGGTGGTAGTGAGCTGGTTGCCCTCGGGCGTGTGGACGATCCGTTCGAACAGCGCGCCGGCGAGACCTTGGGCGACGCCGCCGCGGATCTGGCCCTCGACGAGCATCGGGTTCAGCGGATTCCCGCAGTCGTGCACGACCACGTAACGAAGGACCGTGGTCCGGCAGGTCTCGGGATCGGTCTCGACCACGGCCACGTGCACACCGTAGGAGCAGGTGGCCCGGCGTGGGGCGAAGTAGGCGGTGGAGTCGAGGCCAGGCTGCTCTCCTGGGGCGAGGGCGGGCCGTTGGCGGGGCCTGGCGAACTGCGTGGCCACGAGGGACACGGTGTCGAAGGAGTAGCGCAGGGGGTTGGCAAGGACGGCGATCTGGGCGAGTGTCAGTTCCTCTGTCGGGTCGTGGCCTGCGACGATGCCGTCGCGGAGGACCAGGGCCTCGGGCTGGCGGCCCAGGTGCTCGGCGGCGACCTGCAGCGCCCTCGCTCGCACCTGGCGGGCTGCTTCGGCCGCCGCGGAGGCGGTGACGGCCGCAGTGCGTGAGGCGTAGGTGCCTGCGCCGAACGGGACGAGGTCAGTCCGGCCTGTGTCGGCGGTCACCTGGCTGATGTCACAGCCGAGCTCGGCCGCGACGACCTGGGCGAGGACGGTCTCGTGCCCCTGGTACGGGCCGAGGAGCTGAGTGGCGGTGACATGGGGGACGATGATGCCGTACGGGGTGTAGGCCCCTGTGTCATGGAGGAAACGCAGGTCGAGGGCGAGGATTTGTCCTTCGTTGTCGAAGCCGACCTCGACCTCGTGTCGCTGTCCGCGTTCCTGGCTGGTGGCGGTGAGGTTCTCGGTGCGGTCCTCGGTCCAGGCGACCGGGTGGTCGAGGTGGTGGGCGGCCCAGGCGGTCAGCACTTCCTCGGGCCAGGGGTGGACGAGCTTGCCGCCGAAGGCCCCGCCGACATCGGGCACGGTGCAGGTGACGGCGTCGCGCGGGAGGTCGAGGAAGGCGGCCACGGCTGCGGCTACGCCGTGCGGGGCCTGGCAGCTACTGATCAGGTGCAGGTGTCGACGGATCGGGTCCCAGCGGGCGAGGGTGGCGCGGGGCTCCAGCGGGGCCGCGGTGCTGCGTTCAACTTCCAGCCGCAGGCGGAGCCGGTGGGGCGCACCCTGCCATGGCGGCCGGGACGTCGCCGGTGTGCTGGGCGTGGCGCGCGGCGGTGTTGCCGGGGATGTCCGGGTGCACCAGGTGGTCTGCCCGGTCGGCTGCGCCGAGCCCGACAACCGCAGGCCGGGGCCGGTAGCGGACGCGGACGAGTTCCTGGGCGTCCTGTGCGGCGTAGCGGTCACGTGCGACCACCAGGGCGACCGGCTCCCCCGCGTAGCGGACCTCGCGGTGTGCCAGCACGTGGCCGGTGCGGGGATGGGTGAGGTCGTGGTGCGGGATGAGCAGCGGCAGCCGACGGCGCATGGAGGGTGGCAGGTCCTGGTAGCTCACGGCGGCGACCACTCCCGGATGGGCGCGGGCTCGGTCGCAGTCGACCACGTCGATCTCGGCTGCGGCGTGGGGGCTGCGGACGACGGCGCAGCTGTAGGCCGTGGGGCCGAGGTCGTCGGTGAAGCGGCCGCGGCCGGTGAGCAGCCTGTGGTCCTCGGTGCGTGGGTGGCTGGTGCCGATCACGGTGGTGTGCTCCTGGCGGATTCGGTGCGGACCGATGGCTGTGGCAGGCGCGCTGCTGACACGGTGGCGTCGATCACGGGCTGGTAGCCGGTGCAGCGGCAGAGGTGACCGGTGAGCACCTCACGGACCTGGTCGCGGTCCGGCGTGGGGCAGTGGTCCAGGAGGTGGGCGACGGCGATCAGGAGTCCCGGGGTACAGAAGCCGCACTGGAGGGCGTGTCGGGCTCGGAACGACTCCTGGAGGTGACTGAGACTGCCGTCGGCCGGGCTGATGCCTTCAACAGTGGTGACAGCACTGCCGGACGCGGCGACGGCCAGTACGAGGCAGGAGCGGGCCGGGTGGCTGTCCAGCAGAACGGTGCAGGCGCCGCACTGCCCCACCTCGCACCCGATGTGGGTACCGGTCAGGTGCAGGTCACGGCGCAGCAGGTCGCACAGGAGGAGGCGGTCCGTCACTTCGACAGTGTGGTCGGCGCCGTTTATCCGGAGGTGAACGGTGCTGGTCGGCTCGGTCATCGTCGAGCCTCCGGGCACGGGGGTGCGGCGCGCTCCGACACCGGTCCGGTGCGCCCGATCCCGGTCCGGTACGGGCCGCCGCGGTCCTGGGTGGAGTACTGTTCGTCGTCTTCAACGGCTACACCTTCTTCTACGCCATGTACTTGCAGCGATCGGCCGGCGCCGCACCGTTGCGGGCTGGCCTGCTGATGACCCCTGCGGCGCTCGCGCTACTTCTCGCGGCCGCAGCGAGCAGCCGCATGTTGTCGCGCTGCGGAGCTCGCCGTACGGCAGCTGTCGGGGCGGCAGCCGTTGTGGGCGGCACATGCATGCTGTCCGCTCTGTTGCGAACAGGCCCCGGCCTGGCGCAGCTGACAGCGTTCCTCATCTTCGGTTCCGGCGCCGGGATCCTCAACTCCTGCGTCGGCATAGTTGTTTCACGATCGGTACCGTCCGACGGGGCAGGGCTGGCGACGGGAGTCCTCGCAGCTGCCCGAATGCTTGGCGGGGCCGTGGGGGTCGTTGTGGTCTCCGTCGTACTCACGGCCGGGTACCGCCACGCCCTGACTTCTCCGGACGGGCCCGGCGCGCAGATCGGGCCGGGCCAGCGGCAGGAGGCGCTGCAGCTTCCGCCGTCCGTGGCACCCGGACGGCAGTCGCTGGCCGCCCCCACTACCGACGCCTTCGACACCGGCTTGGAGTGGGGGCTGCTGGCAGTCTCGGCCACACTCGCGGCAGCAGCGGTCGTGACGTGCCGCTGTCTCTCCTGACGGGCCGCCTGCCGACTCCGACCACGGCCCCGGTGGTGGGGCCGGTCAGGCAAAGGCGAGGCTGATCGGCCTGCAGCCGGCGGAACGGTTCCGGATGGGCTTCGCGTTCGCTGAGCCGGATCCTGGGGCATGGGCGCGTTCCAGCTCTCCGTCGCGTGCTGTCCGCGGCCCGGCCGCCGCCGGGCCGGCGACGGTGGTCCGCCGGGGCACCGCAGCCGTGGCGCGACCGGACCCGCAGTCCTCATCAGCCGGGCAGCCTCCTTGCGCGCGGCCTTGTAGTCATGTTCCTCGTCGGGCGAACGAACGGGTGGTGGCGCGGGCCCGGTTCGCCAGGATCCGTGGCGGGTCTCGATGTGCTCAGGGCGAGGCCAGTGTGAGGGTGATGGGGCCCGAGCTGGTGGTCAGCCCTGCCGGGGTCAGGCATGCGGTCAGGTCCGTGCTGGCGAGAACGATGGTGTTGACCACGGCGGCGCCCGTGAAGTCGCCGGCGGTCACACTGCCGGACAGGACCAGGACGGTCACACCGTCGGGGCGCACCGACACTCCGCCGGTGAAGGTGAAGTCGGAGGGGGTGGTTCCGAGGTTGGACCAGGTGACCCGGCCGCTGCCGGTGGAGTTGCCGCCCAGGCAGGTGAGCGGCCCGCCGCCGGTGAAGGTGATCGTTCCGGAGGTGTGGTTCAGGTCGAGCGACACGCAGGCCGCCAGTGTGCCGCTCGCACTGAGGGAGACGGAGGGGTTGGGGGGTGCCGGCGGCAGGGCGGGGAGCTTCAGCCCGGGGGTGTAGGTGATGGTCTCCGTGCCCAGCGGACACGTGACGAGGGCGGTGGTGGCGGTGGCGGACGGGGTGGCCGCGATCCATGCCCCGGCGGCGGTCAGCGCCGCCGCGCAGAAGGCGGTTGTGCGGGTACGACGAGTGACGCTTCGGCCCATGGCTGCACTCCTCTGTCGTGCGACTGGTGGCACCCGGCGAAGTGGCTCGAACCGACCGAGGTGGTTCTGCCGGTTCCGTCAGCTTCGCGGCTCGGCACCGGGCGACACAGACCCTGACCGCACTCTCGGTGTACAGAATCGCCGAAGCGTTCAGCGGTGCGCGCGGCAGGACCCGGGTCCGGCAGACCGACAGTGATCGGCGACCGACGGATGCCCCTGAAAGGGTTCCTGCCGACGTCACCGGCGCACAACCGGGCCGGTGTCCCCGGCTCCGGAGCGCGCGGAGCTGTACCGGGTCGGCACGGCGCCGCACCGGGCGCGCCGAATCAGGTCCGCCTGCGCCTCTGGGCACGAAGGGCAGAGCGGGTCACCCTGATGCGACCCCCATCATGCGCTTGACGTCAGGAGACAGAATGCGCTTCTCCCTCCGGCTCTCCACGACACTGTCCGCCACCGCCCTGGCAGCGCTACTGACACCGGCCGGCCCCGCCAACGCCGATACCGCCCTCCTGACCTGCACGGAGAGCACGACGGCCACCTACAGCCCGGCGATCGTCAACACCCCGCAGGGCATCACCGTCAACGCGAGCGGCACCGCGTCGTGCACCGGACTTCCTCCCGGCTACACGTCCGCCACCACCTCCGACCAGTACACCGTGACCCTCGGCTGCACCGACCTGCTGCAGTTCCCGACAGGCACCAAGACCTACACCTGGAACAACTCCGCCACCAGCACGTTCAGCTTCACCCGGATCAACAACAGGGTGGTCAACGGCACGACGGTGGTCGAGCTGATCGGCAGCATCACCGCCGGCACCTTCCAGGGCGCCGTGGTCAACGCGACCGCGACCGCACTGAACAGCCAGCTCGACGCCTGCTCGACGACCGGAGTCTCCGAGCTCGACTACACCGGAGCCCTGGCCATCCTCGACCTGTAGGTACCACCCGCTTCGAGGACTCCGCGCACACCACGGCACCGACCTGCGGCAGGACAGCCGCCGACTGCCGAGGAACGGGCTCCGGGACCTCGGACACCAGTAAGGAGACTCATCGATGAAGCGGAACCCTGTCATCGGCCTGCTCGGCGCGCTGACGTTGGCCACAGCCGCCGTCACGACAGGCTCAGCGGCTCAGGCAGCCGCAGGAGACGTCCTGTGCACGGCCCCCAGCAGCGACTCCTCCACGTACTCGCCTCCCCTGAGCCTGACCCCGGCCAGCACCACCGTGACCATCACCCGAGACCTGAACACCTGTACGTCACTGAGCGTGCCCGCCATCAACTCGGCACCTGTCACCGTCCACCAGGTGACCATCTCCTCCTACTCGTGCCCCACCCTCCTCAACTCCGCCCCCACCGTCATCACCTTCACCTGGAACAACGGCGCGACCACCGTCGTCACGGGGACCAGAACCGTCAACCTCGCCGGAGCCGCCCTCACCACCACGGTGACAGGCACCGTCACCTCCGGCCTGTTCACCGGCGACACAGCCGTCTACCAACTCGTCGCTCCCTCGGCGGCTGTCCTCGCGTGCACCCTCGGCCTGGGAACAGTCTCCAGGATCGACAGCATCGCCACCCTCACCATCGACTGAGCCAGGCAGCACGTCTGCGGAACCCTGCGGCCGGCCGAAACCCGGGCGCCTGGAGGCGGTCCACGCCTTCGGGTACCGGGATCAGTCCCCAAGAAGATCTGATGGTCCGACATATATGCACCGTCACGGAGTGAACGCCCTCCTTCATCCGAAGGCTTCGCCCGCCATGCCGGCGGTGAGGGTGGTGCCGTCGGCCGGGTCGATCAGCAGGAACGATCCGGTCCGGCGGTTGTCCGTGTAGTCGTCGAGTGCCAGCGGTTCGGCGGTGCGCAGCACCACGTGGCCGATGTCGTTGACGTTCAGGCCGTCGGCGCCGGAGCGCTGTTCGAGGGTGTCGATGTCGATCCGGTAGCTGATGTCCTTGACCAGTGCCCGGACGGTGCGGGTGGTGTGCTTGAGCAGCACCTTGTCGCCGGCCCGCAGCGGACGCTCGTTGAGGTGGCTGACGGTGGCCTCGATGTCCTTGGTGGGGACGGGGGCCGGGCCGGCCGCGATGAGGTCGCCGCGGGAGATGTCGATGTCGTCGGCCAGGCTCACGGTGACCGACTGGGGGGTCCAGGCGATGTCGGTGGCGCGGCCGAGCACGTCGATACCGGTGACGGTGGTGGTGTGGCCGGAGGGCAGCACGGTGACCGGGTCGCCGACCCGCAGCACGCCGGAGGCCAGCTGGCCCGCGTAGCCGCGGTAGTCCGGGTGCTCCTCGGTCTGCGGGCGGATCACGTACTGGACCGGGAAGCGGGTCGGCTCGGCGCTCGGGTCGCTGCCGACCGGGACCGTCTCCAGGTGCTCCAGCAGGGTCGGGCCGCCGTACCAGTCCATGTGCGCGGAGGGCTCGACGACGTTGTCCCCGGCGAGCGCGGAGATCGGGACCGCGAGCACGTCCCCGATGCCGAGCGAGGCCGCGTAGGCGGTGAACTCGGCGGCGGTGGCGGCGAAGACCGGCTCCGCGTAGTCGACCAGGTCCATCTTGTTGACGGCCAGCACGACGTGCGGGACCCGCAGCAGGGCGGCGACGGCGGCGTGCCGGCGGGTCTGCTCGACGACGCCGTTGCGGGCGTCGACCAGGACGACGGCCAGCTCGGCGGTGGAGGCTCCGGTGACCATGTTGCGGGTGTACTGCACGTGCCCGGGGGTGTCGGCGAGGATGAACCGCCGCCGGGGGGTGGCGAAGTAGCGGTAGGCGACGTCGATGGTGATGCCCTGCTCGCGCTCGGCGCGCAGGCCGTCGGTGAGCAGCGCCAGGTCGGGCGTCTCCTGGCCGCGGCTGAGGGAGACGCGCTCGACGGCCTCCAGCTGGTCGGCGAGCACCGACTTGGAGTCGTGCAGCAGCCGGCCGACCAGGGTGGACTTCCCGTCGTCGACGGAGCCGGCGGTGGCGAAGCGCAGCAGCGAGGTGGCGGTGCCGGTCCGGGTGGTGCCGGTCCGGGTGGTGCCGGTCGGGGTGGTGCCGGTCGGGGTGGTGCTCATTAGAAGTATCCCTCGCGCTTGCGGTCTTCCATCGCGGCCTCGGAGAGCTTGTCGTCGGCCCGGGTGGCGCCGCGCTCGGTGAGGCGGCTGGCGGCGATCTCGGCGATGACGGCCCGGATGGTGGCGGCGTCGGAGTCGACGGCGCCGGTGCAGGACATGTCGCCGACGGTGCGGTAGCGGATCAGCCGCCGCTCGACGGGCTCGTCGTCCCTGGGGCCGCCCCACTCGCCGGCGGTCAGCCACATGCCGCCGCGGGCGAAGACGTCGCGCTCGTGGGCGTAGTAGATCTCCGGGAGGTCGATGGACTCGCGCTCGATGTACTGCCAGACGTCCAGCTCGGTCCAGTTGGAGAGGGGGAAGACGCGCACGTGCTCGCCGACGGCGTGCCGGCCGTTGTAGAGCGACCACAGCTCGGGGCGCTGGCGGCGCGGGTCCCAGGCGCCGAACTCGTCGCGCAGGGAGAAGACGCGCTCCTTGGCGCGGGCCTTCTCCTCGTCGCGGCGGCCGCCGCCGAAGACGGCGTCGAAGCGGCCCTTCTCGATGGCGTCGAGCAGGGGGACGGTCTGCAGCGGGTTGCGGGTGCCGTCCGGGCGCTCGCGCAGCCGGCCGTCGTCGATGAAGTCCTGGACCGAGGCGACGTGCAGGCGCAGGTTGTGCTCGGCGGCCACGCGGTCCCGGTAGGCGATGACCTCGGGGAAGTTGTGGCCGGTGTCGACGTGCAGCAGCGAGAACGGGATCGCGGCTGGCCGGAAGGCCTTGAGCGCCAGGTGCAGCATGACGATGGAGTCCTTGCCGCCGGAGAACAGGATCACCGGGCGCTCGAACTCCCCCGCGACCTCGCGGAAGATGTGCACCGACTCGGCCTCCAGCGCGTCCAGGTGGGACAGCGCGAAAGGCCCCCCTGAATTCTGGTCGGGGTCCTCGGTACGGAGCGGGCTGTCCGTCGCGGTGGTCATGCCGGAATCCTCCTCCACACGTCGTGTGAGTGCTTATCGGTGGACCTGCCTGCGAAACGGGCCAGTGCGCCTTGTGGACCGGGGCCTGCCTCGGGTGAATGTCTCCGTATGCCGTGATGTCAGGCTCGCAGTGCGCGGGCCTCCTCTTCGAGACGGCTGTGCATCTGTCCGAGGTAGATCTCGGCCTCGGGCTTCATCAGGACACTGCGGAGGATCCGCGCTTCCGGCAGGTCCGCCGCAACGCCGAGGGGTCGTTTCGTGAAGGCCTGCGCCGAAGCACGTGAAACGCTCACGTACAGCGGATCGGAAGACACCGAGCACCGGTCCGAGAGGGCCTGTGCCACTCGGTCCACAGCACCCATAGTGCGTAAGGGAGTTGCGGGGAAGTAGGTGACGATGTCGAGGTCCGGCTGCTGGAAGAGTTCCAGCTCCGGGGAGTCCTCGAGGAGTGCGGACCACCGCACGGCCGCCCGGCGTCCGGGGGCCAGGACCGAACCGAGACCGGACGCGGTCAGGGGGAAGACCTGGAGGGTGAGCCACAGGGCCGCTGCGGCCGCCCCGGGACGCGAGCATTCCAGGCTGATCTCTCCGAGGTGAGGTCGACCGGAGGTGTAGTAGGTGTACGGCGAATCGTGCCGGTAGAACCGGGCAACCTCCGGGTCGGCGAACAGGACGGCTCCGCAACCGTAGGGCTGCAGACCATGCTTGTGCGGATCCACCACGACCGAGTCGCACCGGCTGATGGCACGCCACGGGTCGGGGTCTCCGAGCGGCCGGTCGGGCTCGTCGGCGAGCAAGCGGAAGAACCCGCCGTAGGCCGCGTCCACATGGACGCGGGCTCCGGCGTCACGGGCGAGGTCGACGATGGTGTGGATGGGATCGACAGCACCCGTACCGGTGGTGCCCGCGGTGGCCACAACGGTTCCCACCCGACCGGTGGCGAGCAGTTCGCGCAAGGCGGCTTGGTCCATCCGCCCGTGCTCGTCGGCCGGGACTTGGTGGATCTGCATGCCGAGGAGATGACACATGCGGGTGTGGGTGTAGTGCGCTTCGGCGCTGGCTGCGACGCCGAGGTGCGGGTGGGACTCACGGGCGACGAAGAGGGCTTCGAGATTGGCCATCGTTCCTCCCCCGGTCAGGTGCCCCAGGGGGGTGGCGAAGCCCACCATACCGGCCAGCAGACCGACGGCCTCCTCCTCCAGGGCGGTGGTGGCGGGGCCGCCGTCGAGTGCGTGGTTGTTCGGGTTGACGAGCATGGCGGCGAGCTGACCGACGACCGCCACCGGGTGCGGGGGCTTGATCATCTGACCCGCGTACCGTGGGTGGAAGAACGGGTAGCACGTCGCGAGCGCCTTTCCGAGACGCTGGAAGGCGTCCTCCAGTTGCCGCTCGTCCACGGCGGTCGCCGAATGGCGCACCGGCTCGCCGAACTGCTCCGTCCAGGCCTCGTGCTCGTCGACAGCGCGAAGAAGCCAGCGTGAGAGGTCCATATGTTCTCCGTAAGGTATTGCTCCGCCCGGAGGGGCCGGATGCGGCTTGTCGGGTCTTGCTTCCAGTGACGCCGAAGAAGCGACCGACCGGCTCTCCGGGGCTACCGGGCTTGTCTTTCCCGTCCTTGCGAGGGCCTTCGACTGCCCCACGCACACGTGCTGCTGCGCGAAACCCGGGTCTGCGCCCCACCCTGGCAGTCGCGCAGTCGGCTCGACCCGGTCAGTCGTCAAGGCTCCTCCGTACGATCGACCAGAAGTGCACAGGCTCCGTTCGCCCCTCAGCCACCGGCCGCCGAACGGTACCTGGCCCGGTGGAGGCGTTCCAGGACCAGGAGGGAGTCGTCACTGCCGGCGAGGGAGGGGCGCCGTCCGACGAAGCGAGCGCAGACACCGTGATGCGCGGCCCCGGCTTGGCCGAGGGCTGCGAGCAGCGCGCGCCGGGCGGTGCAGTCCGGATGGCAGAGGCGCGCGTGGTGCTCACCCCAGACGCCCAATTCCTTGATGAGGGCACGGTGATCGGCGGACCAGAGGCCGGAGAAGCCTTCCAGTGGCAGACCCGGTGGCGCCATTGCCGGCCGCACCGTCCGATGGTAGGACGCCTCGTCGAACGCCGCGGTCAGCGCCATGACTGCCGCTCCCGCGCGAAGAACGTGCGCGGCCGCCACCACGCCTGTGAAGCGGCAGCTGCCGGAGCGGGCCTGGCGCAGAGCCACGACCGCCAACTGGTTCAGGGTGAAGAAGAGTCGGTGTCCGGTCTTCCACCGTTCCAGAGGTTCGACATCCTCGGACCGTCCGGTAGCCAGGCCGGGGACAAGGCGGAGGCCGGCCAGGCGGGCAGCCCGGGTGATCGCGGTCCGCTGGTGCGGCTCGGCCCAGGCGCAGCCGATGGTCAGTGTCGTCCTCAGGGCGTGGGCGAGGACCGAGGCGGGCTCCCCCGAGGACCGGATGACGCCGAAGAACTCGTCGTAGCACCTCTCACGTGGACTTCTCCGGGGCTTGGGCGTTCCCGGGTGCGGTGCGCCGGGGCCGCCCACCGCCGCCCGCAGTGCCATGAGGGTCTCCGGCAGGTGGTCGGGATGCGGGAGGAGGAGAGCGGGTGCGGGCACGGTCATGGAGGTCATGCAACGGCAGCCGGTGGACGGACGCGAGCCGGATGGGCCGAACAGGAGAACCGGGACGCCCTGAGTTGCGGCGTACACGGACCTTGCTTGACTGGGGGAAGTCCGTTCCGTAACTGCTCGTATCCGAACTGGAGTTGTCATGCGTTTCCCCCGCCGGGCCCTTCCGTGCCTCGCCGCCCCGATCGCCGCCCTTGTCTGGCCTGCCGCCGCCTCGGCCTACGCACCATCCGCCGTCGCCGAGATCAGGGCCCTGACGGCCGTCTCCTGCGTCATCGGCGGATCGGGCAGCTTCGCCGACTCCGCCAACCCCTCACAGGGAATCACCAACCTGAGCCCGCGCAGCGTCGACGTCACGGCCTCCGCATCGGGTTCGTGTCTCGACCTGCGGACCGACAAATCGGCAACGGGCGGCCGCTCCATCGTCAACAGGGCGGTGAACATCTCCGGTCACCTGGACAGCGCCACCTGTGTCCTGGCCTCCGGGCACTACACGGCGACGGCCACATGGACCCTCGACGACAGTTCGACGGTCACGAGCACCAACACCATCGACATCGTGGCAGGCAACTTCCTGGAGAACGTCCCGGGTGTCGGAACGGTCGACAGCGGACTCTTCTCAGGGGCGACGGTGGAGAACAACACTGTCCTGACCAACGTCCTCTCCAACACCGCGGCCTGCGCCAGGACAGCCGGCCTCAGCAACTACCACTTCACCACCCAGGTCAACGTCCTGCAGTGACCCGGCGGGTCAATCCGGCCGACGGAGCATGCCGTGCATGGCATGCTCCGCTTCATTCCGAAGGAGCACCACGATGGACGTCATCGGCGCGGGCTTCGGTCGCACCGGGACCGCCTCGCTGCAGAGTGCCCTGCAGATACTGGGGTACGGACCGTGCTATCACTGGAAGACCCTGATAGCGGAGCCACAGAGAACTGCTCACTGGTACCAGGTCCTGTCCGACACCGCTGCGGGCGGAGCAGTAGGCTGGGACACCGTCTATGCCGGGTTCCGGGCGGCGGTCGACTGGCCCACCGCCGCGTTCTGGCGCGAGCTCGCGGACTTCTACCCCGAGGCCAAGGTCATCCTGACGGTCCGCGAACCACATGAGTGGTACGCCAGCTTCGCGCAGACCATCTCCGTCGCCCTCGGGGCAACCCCGCCCCTGGCCACCACGCGAGCAGCGATGAACGAGCACGGGATCCCCGGCGCCGTCGCAAGTGACGACCTCATGTACCGGGTGATCACCGATCGGGTCTTCGGAGGGCGGGTCCACGACAAGGACGAGGTTCTGGCCGTGTACCGGGCGCACGTCAACGCGGTCGTCTCCCACCTGCCCACGGAGCGCCTGCTGCTCTTCGATCCCACCGCAGGCTGGGGCCCGCTGACCGAGTTCCTGGGCGTCCCCCAGCCGCTGGACGCCTATCCGCACATCAATCGGCGCAAGGACTTCTGGCAACTGTGCGCCCCAGCGTGACGGCGCGCCCCGACGAAGGCCGGTTCGATGCGGTGCGCACGTGGTGGTGGAGCATTCTGTGGGCTGCGGCACCGGTCAGCGCTCCTTCGGCTTCGACCGGGACGACACCACCGTCTCCGCGACTCATGGGAAACCAGACCCACCACACGGGACGCGCGCTTAACACGTGCGAACTCTTTACACCTCTGCACCGTCCGGACAGTGAAGCCGGAGGAGCCTTGGGACGATACGTCCTGACGTGGGAACGTTCGCGGGCCGAGCACTGCAGGGCTGGCCCCAACGACCCACTTCGCCAAGCACCGTTGAGGGGACATCATCTTGTTGTCGCAGCTTGCCAAGCGGATCGAGCGCGTCTTCGATACGCGGGACGGGATCGGAGCGGCCGCCCTGTGCGCCGCGCACTACCGCGAACACGGGCTGCTGCCCGCTGCGGTGACGGGTGCCCGGCCCGGGTTGGCGGATCTCCTGGCGGGACTGCCGCCGGACTTCCGCTACAACCTAGACCTCGCCGTCGTAGAAGGCTCCCTCCTCGCCATGATCGGGACATGCGAGGGTCTGGCGGACGGGCCCCTGGCCTCCGTCGACCTCTTCAGGACGCACCAGGGCCTGCTCGTCGAACACTGGGACGCGCTCGGCCCCCTGCAGGACCCGCCCCACGGTCTGCCGAGCCTGCGGCCCTACGGCCCGACCAGTGGGGCGAGTCCGGTCAACACCGAGCGCGCGGTGCAGCTGATGCGACAGGACCCCTTGGAGCACGTGGTGTTCGCAGACCGGTTGTGCGAGCGTTTCGGCGCGCACGCCGAATCCCGACGGGCCGTGAACGGCGCGCGGCGCAGGCTCGAACGGACCGTGGCCGAGGGCGACTACGTACTACTGCAATCGACCTTGACCGCGGATGCGAGCGACAACCTGGCGTACGACCTGTTCGAGTTCGGCCACGACGACGCGGTCCGTCGCTGGTCCCTCACCGACACGAGGACAACCCCCGAGCCCTCCGTACCGGCCCGACGCAGCGGTCCGCTCAACCGCCTCGGCGTCTCCGGCGTCCAGACGTGACCTGTGGCGCCCCGGGCGCCGGCTCCGACTGCTGTCCGGCCGGTCCTGACACCGAGAAGGTCTGCCGGTCAGGCGGCACGATCCCGTCTACCCGGCCACAGTGTTAAGAACCGGTGGCGACCGGCGGCGATATCGTCCCGGCGCTGCCCCAGGCCCGGCCGACGGGCGGCCGGGCCACCGTCGATACGACGTCCGCACGCAACCGCACGCGACCGGATGGTTGCACGAGACTCGGAGGGGAGCAGTCTGGACGGTGGGCCGCGAGCAGCTGCGGGCGATCGCCCGCAGCTGCCGGGAACAGCCCTGACCGGAACGGAGACCCGGATGACACACCGTACGAAGATCCTGCGCTCGACGGCCGCCCTCGCCGTCGTGGTTCCGATTCTTCCGCTGTTCGGCAGCACCGGTGCTTCGGCAGCCCCGCTGACGACCACGATCACCTGCAGCGGTCAGTCGAACATCAGCTACTCCCCGCCCCTGACCAACACCCCGCAGGCCACCAGCATCACCGCGCACGGCGATCTCGGCTCACTCGCCAGTCCGGGCCTGTGCCTGGCGGTCGGGGCGACCGTCGCCTCGGCCTACTACGACGAGAGCTTCACCAACCCGTCGCAGTCCTGTTCCTCCGGCGTGGCCACTCAGAGCGGCACCAGGGTGTTCACCTGGGACAACGGCCAGACCAGCACCTTCCCCTACACCACCACCCTGACCAGCGTCGGCGGGCAGAGCGCCTCCTTGCGCACCGGAACCATCAGCGCGGGCCGGTTCGCCGGTCTCAGCGCCGAGCAGGTCACCATCGTCCCGAGCCTGGACCCGCTGGCATGTGCCGGTGCGGGCATCGCCGGCACCACGTCCCAGACCACACTCACGATCGGCCCCTGAAGCGGGCCGGTGCCGCCTCGGTCGGCATCCACGGCCCCGGTGCCCGGATTGCCACCCGTCGGACGGCAATCCGGGCACCGGGGCCGACGGCAGGGCACCGCTACGGTCCGATCAGCCCCGGTGTCCTCGGGGTCGAACGGAAGCGGTCACGCGGTGCGGCGCACCGCGTGACCGCTTCCGTCGAGGTTCAGGCCTCCATGCCGGTGGTCAACTCCGTTCGGCCGTCACAGGGAACACCTCACGACACGTGGCCAGTACCGCACGTGCCCCAGAATTGTGGCGATACGGTGCCAGGCAGGCGCGCATGGTCGCGGCCGCGCGGTTCAGACGCCGGGAACGGATTCCTCGCCCGGCGGTCAGGAAGTCCTGCCAACGGGCGCAGGCCGCCTCCAGGTACCCACGTTCCAGTTCCAGCTCCGCCTGACGGGCGAGGACCAGCGCGCGAGACCGGATTTCGTGGGCGGGCCGGAGCCGGGATGCCTCCTTCAAGGCGGCCAGAGCCCCGGCGGAGTCGCCCAGGTGGCGGCTGAGCGCGGCCCGGTGGTGGGCCAGCGAGGCCAGGTTGTAGGCGCCGACCGGGGGGGTCGCCGCGATGTCCGCCCGACTCAGGCTCAGTTCGGCCAGGGCGAGTCGTTCCAACGCCACCTTTCGCTCTCCCATCGCCGCCGTGCACAGGGCGAGTTGACCGTTGAGGAACGCCAAGGTACCCGGCCCGGCCCGGCAACCTGCGGAGGTTCCTGCCTCTGCGAGGCTGTATGCCTGCCGGTAGTGCCCGAGCGACCAGGCCTGGACGCTCAGTGCCCGTAACGCCAGCGCCAGTCCGTACGAATCTCCTGCCTCGTCCGCCAGCGAGGCGCTGATCCGGTAGTAGCGCTGGGCGGGGCCCTGCAGGTCGTCGTCGAAGTGCAGGAATCCACCGAGGTAGGTCAGCCTGGCTGCTTCGATGAGCAGTTCGTTCCGGATTGCGGGGCGTCCTGACAATCTGAGCCAGGGGACGACCGTGCTGTCGAGGTAGGAGGTGAACGCCTGCCTCACTGCCCCCGCGCCGAAAGTCTGGTCGGTCCGCGACAGCAGGACGGCCATGTCGTGCACCGCTCTGACGTGCTGCTTGCCGAGCTGCGGCGGTACGGCAGGCCCTGGCGCCAGGCCACGGGTACGGCCCTCCGCACTGGTCGGAACGTGGCCGAGTTCGGCCAGGCGGTAGACCGCGGTACGGGGCACCGGAAGCATCCCCTCCAGATCGCCGCCCGGTGTACCCGGCTTGCCGGCGGTGGCCATGCCCAGATCGGAGGGAGTCACTTCGCGTCCCAGCCGACGACTGAACGCCTCGGCCACCAGGATCCGCACCTCCGCCCTGGGCATGGAGCCGTCCAACCACTGCGCCACTGACGGTCGCCGGTAGCGCAGTCCCAACCCACTCTCGGCACCGAGGGCGTTGACGGCCGAAGCCAGACCGTCCCCACTCCATTTCGCTTCCCGGAGCAACGCCCTCAGAAGGGCGTTCTCAGGACGCGAGGCGATCATGTTCGACTCCCTTGCGAACGGGTGCCAGTTAACGCAGTTCTGTACGGACCGCACCGAACGGGAACGCAAATACTGCCAGTGTTACCGGAAGAGCATCCGCGAAACCAACCAGTCGGTGCGACCGCGGGACCATCTTGCATATGACGCAGCCGACGGGTACCGGACCTGCGGCACAGCGTTCGTCCGACCAGAGTTCGAACGTCCGACAGGTGACACCACCTGGACCCCTGCCGTCGGCCCGCAGGCAAGAGCACCCGCGAACCACCCTCGACAGCACATGCCAGCCCCGGGTCGCCGCATCCTCCCCCTGCCGCGGCGCACGGTGGCGGTCCGCGCTAGGGAAGAGTGATCGGCGCGTTCTCGTAGATGTTCGTACTGACGTCCGTCCGCACGCGGCGGTGAACGATACTCAGCGGCCCCAGCCCTGCGAGCACCTCAAGGATGTCTGTCACCGTCACAGCGTCCTGGTCCGCTTCGGCAAGGCCGTCGTCGGTCGCCACCAGGCCGACAGTCGCGGCCGGGGCGATCTCGTCCGGCAGAAGCTCGGCCAGCGACCTGATCCTGCGCGGGGACCCTCCCCCCGCAAGCACCGCCGGATGTGGCTCGGCCTTCCCGGTCAGCAGTGTCAGATCGCTGGCTTCGGCAACAGCCCGGTAGGCCCACCGCGCGTCGGAGGCGACGTAACACCACTGATCGGGGTGCTGACCGCGCAGTTCGGGGTACCGGTGCCGGAGCTCGCGCAGGAGCGGGACGATCTCCTCGACGACCGCACACGGTCGCACGACGAACGAGATGCGCGATTCGTCCTTGACCTCCAGCCCCGCCACCGCCTCCGGCCCGCCGACCTCAACGACCGATCCGGCCGGCCTGGGCACGGTCTCACGCCCTGCCGGTCCGGGACGGCGGCGGTCGTCCCGGTGGCCGAGGAGGAGAACGGTGTCACCCCGGTCCAGGTAGGAGCGGACCGTGGCATCCACCGTCCTCGCTGCGCGGCACACCTCTTCACCGTCATTCCCCAAGTCCCCTTCGGGGCCGCTGCGCTCGGGCAACGGTGGCCTGCCACCCCGACCGTATCCGCACGGCCGGGAGGTGAGTGCCACCAGCGCGCGACGGGTCCTGAGCGTCCGCGACCAGCGTCGCACTACATCCTCGGCCAACTCCGCTCTCCGGGACCCACCCGCGACCGCGATGCCCACGGCCCGCCCGTCGAGATCGAGATAGGTCGTCGTGGCCAGCACTCCGGACCGCGCGGATCCGATCGTGGCGCTCGGGCGCCCGATGGTACCTGGCGCGAACTCACGGACGGGTGCGGGACATCCCTGCCCGGCCATCCAGGCCGCAACGAGGGGCGCCGCCGGGCAGACGACCCGCCCGCGGACGGGATGGGTGAAGCCGCTGACGACGAAGATCTCCTCGTCGGCGATCGTCGACAGATCGTAGGCCTCAGCCATTCGCGTTCTGTTCATTTCTTAATACCCTCCGACTGGAATTTTGCACGGCGTGCAACCGAATCTTCTAGATCGCCAGATGTTCGTAGAGCGATCGCTAGTGGATTGCGCCTGTCCGCGAGGGGATGAACAATCCGCAAAGCCGCCCCTGGACCCGGTACATCCGATGTGAGCGCCTCGTGACCTGATGTCCGGCCACCCTCAACCGGCAGCGGCAACCCCCGCCGTCGCCGCCTGATGACCCGGAATCACCGGCACGGAGCCCCAGGCCACCCGCCTGGGGCTCCGTTCTGGCAGGTCCGATTCCACGTTGGCGCCCTGGGCCCCCGGCCTCCTGGACGTGGTCACCCGACCTTGGTCACGGGAAGGGCACGGGCAGGTCAGTGCGTGAGGTGACAGCGGAGTCGAGATGGTAGGGGACGGTGGAGACCACGGCGGCGGTGCGGCGGCGCAGCAGTGCGGCCAGGACAGCGGAACGGCGGCCTTGGAGCAGGCGGTCGCGGTGGCGGCGCGGGAGCTTCTCGGGGAGGAGGACGGTGACGTCGTGGCCCGCGGCGGTGGCTCGTTGGACGTACTGCACGATCGGGCCGAGCAGGGAGTGATGCGGGCTGGGGAGCACTTCGAGGGGGACGCCGGGGTTCCACTCCTCCCACTGTCGGGTGATGGTGGTGGCGGTCGCGTCCTGGCTGTGGACGTTCACGGCGACGACGGTGCCGCCCAGCGAGAGCGCGCGAGCCAGGGCGTGGGAGGTGACCGCGCTCAGTTCGCCGACCGGGACGATCACCAGGCCTCGGCCCGCCTGGGGCCGGGCGGGAAGTCGGCCGATGCCGGTGGCGCGGGCGACCGCGGCGTAGTACCGCTCGACCCGGGTGAAGAGCAGCATCAGCAGCGGCACCACCACGACGACGACCCACGCTCCCTCGGTGAACTTGAAGACCAGCAGGACGCCGGTAGCGGTGAGGGTCAGGACCGCGCCGGTACCATTGAGGACGCTCAACCGCCTCCAGTGTGCAGGGCGCCTCCGGCACCAGTGCCGGACCATGCCGAGCTGGCTGATGGTGAAACCGATGAAGATCCCGAGCGCGAACAGCGGGATCAGGCGGCCGGTCACCGCTCCGGTGGCCGCCAGCAGCAGGGCGGTGAGTGCTGCGAGCGTCAGCACTCCGGCGCGGTGCACCGGGCGGGCCGAGCGGAGGGCGAAGACGTGTGGCATGCGGTCGTCCTTGGCGAGCAGGGCGAGCAGGACCGGCAGTGCGCCGAAGCTGGTGTTGGCGGCGGCCGCGAGCAGCAGTGTCACGGTCAGATTGGCCGCGTAGTAGAGCCATCCGGTGCCGAGCGAGTGTGCGGTGAGCTGGGCGAGGACGGTGACATCGGCCCGAGGGACGACGCGGTCGCGGGTGAGCAGGTAGCCCAGGCCGGTCAGCGTCAACGCGAGCAGCACACCGAGCAGGACCTGGGTGCGCTGGGCGGTGCGCACGCGCGGCTCGCGGAAGACCGGGACGCCATTGGCGATCGCCTCCACCCCGCTGATCGCGGTGCAGCCGGAGGCGAACGCCTTGAGCAGGAGCAGCACTCCCAAGCCCTGGGTGACGGCGACAGAGGGCGGACCGCCGACCTCGCCGATCGGGGCGGGGTGCAGCAGACCTGCGGCGATGACGGCCAGGACGAACAGGACGAACAGGACAGTCAGGGGCATCAGCAGGCGGGCGCTCTCCGCGAGCCCGCGCAGGTTGACGGCGGCGAGCAGGACCAGAGCGGCCAATGCCACCGGCAGCAGGTGGCCGTTGAGCACGGGGAAGGCGGAGGCGAGGCTGGCTGCACCGGTGGCCAGGCTGACCGCCGCGGTGAGGACGTAGTCGACCACCAGCCCCGCTGCCGCCAGTCTGCCGATGCGCGGGCCGAACTCCCGCTTGGCGACGGCGTACGAGCCCCCGCCGTCGGGGTGGACAGCGATCACCTGACGGTATGACAGCACCAGTGTGCCGAGCAGCACCGCGATGACGATGTTCAGCGGCAGCATCCCCTCAATCGCCCCGGTGCCCGCCACGGCCAGGACCACCACGGCAGCCTCCGGGCCGTACGCGACCGAGGTCAGCGCGTCCAGCGACAGGGCCGGCAGCCCGCCGAGGGCGGTGAGGTGGTCGCGGTCCGCGAGCCGGCGCGAGCGCACCATCCGCCGCCACACGGAGCGGGGTCCGCGGGAGGGCTGCGACATGGCCGGGGGGGCTTGCACGACTTCGGGCGTGAGGGGGTTCGGTACGGACATCGGCGTCGGCATGAGCGTCCTCCGTCGTTCGGCGTGAAGCAGTGCGGCGGTGCGGCTCCGGCGCCGGTTTCCGGTGGCGTTCGCGAAGGCCGGCGACGGAGCCGCAGCGGCCTCAGGCGGTGAAGGTCCAGGGGGCGGTACCGGTGGTCCGGGTCGGCTCGGGGGACCCGTGCGTTCATTTCTAGCGCGCGTGGATGCGGGAGTACCCGGGGAAAGTCCCGGGCGCCCACCCGGGGAAAGTCCCGGGCGCCCACCCGGGGCTTCTCGCCGTCGCTTCCCGGGCACGCACCTCCGCACTGACCGCATGCACCACGCGGTCCCAGAACCCCAGGGGCGAAGCGGACGGCACTAGGGACTGTGCCCGGTACCGCAGGAGGCCGGCCGAGCAACAGTGGGGGCCAGGCGCTCGACCGACCCGCCAGGAGCACGCGAACACGACACGGGCCGGAGGGCGGGGACACTCATCGCAAGATCAACACTGGCACGGAGAGCGACATGGAACTGTGGCTGCTGAACACCTTCAAGACCTCCACACTGACGCTCCTCATAGTCGGCGGGATCATGATCATCGCAGTACTCGCCGCACTGCTGGTCCGCCACCGGTTCCCCGACCTCGTCAAAGGCGAGCACAACGAGATGGTCGGCACCACCCTGGGCATGTTCGGCGCGATCTACGGCATCATCCTGGCCTTCGTCATCGTCACCCTGTGGACCCAACTCGACACCGCCACCACCATCGTGGCCTCCGAGTCCACGGCCGCCGCATCCCTGGTCCGCGACGCCCGGGCCTTCCCGCAGACCGAGCAGGAAAAGATCAACGCGGCCGTCGGCACCTACGTGCACGGAGTGGTGGACATCCAGTGGCCCCAGATGCGGAACGGATCGCCCGACTACAAAGCCACCGAAGCCCGGCTTCAGGCCGTCTACGACGCGGTCCAGTCCTACGAACCCCAGACCAACAGCGAACAGTCCTACTACGACCAGGCCACTGCCAACCTCGACACACTCGTGGCCCAGAGACGAGCCCGGATCACCATGGCCACTCAGGAACTCCCCATCCTGCTCCAGATCCTGGTCTACGGCGGTGCCCTCATCATCATCCCGCTCACCCTCCTCTTCGGCGTACGGAGCAAGCGCATACAGATCCTCTTCGTCGCCTCCGTCGCCGGCCTCATCGGGTTCAGCATCCTGCTCACCCTCGTCATGGACCGCCCGTTCGCGGGCGACCTCAGCGTCTCCCCGGCCCCCTACAAATCAGGTGCCCTGGCCCAGTTCTGGCACTGACCGGAGACTCACGCCATCTCCCGGGCCGCGCCGGGGAGCGGGTCCCCGCGCCGCGAGCCCCGAAGCTCCGGAGTGCGAGGACCCGCTCGCCCGTGCCCCGGCCGGTCCGGCGGCGACCCCGCCTCCGCGACCTGTGACGACAGCGGCACCGGTGTCGGAACGCACCCCGGCACATCCCGGTTCATGCACGTCACCGAACAGTGAGGAACCGGGCGATGGCCCGGACCGTCGAGCAGGCCGTCACTGGGCCGACCCGGGGCTTGCAGAGGAAGCAGGTGGGCCAAGTGCCGCTGGGCTTCGCCTGTCACCGTCCCCGGAGGTCGGGGAGAACCTCCACGGCCTGCTGCGACCCGACGAGCGCGCCGCCCTCCCTGGCGGCGACCCGGCGGGTGGCGAGCTGCCCTGCTGCCGCTCCACCTGCACAATGACCACGACCACCCAATGGAAGGACTGGAGCGACGCGGGACCGGCCGCACCGGCTACCCGGTCCTCCGTCGCCACTCCACACCCGACCGCCCCACCGCCGAGCCCGGCGGTGAACTCCTCCGAACCGGACGGTACTTTTCGCCGCCGCGCGCCGCACTGCGCCGAGAACGCTTGCGGTTGCCGCGAAAGGCCACGCAGCAGCGCCCGGGCACGGGCTTCTCCGCAGCCCGTGCCCGGGCACCTGCGGGAGCAGAGCCGAACAGACGCGGCCCGAAGGCGGACCGCGGCTTGTCAGGGCAGGGCTGCCACGACTTCGGGGCGGCCGGTTCAGGCGGGCCCCAGTCGGTTCGGGGCGGATCTCAAAAGCGGTTCGGGTACTTCACCGCCAGCACCAGGAAGACGACCAGCAGGCCGGCCACGATCAGACCGACGATGGTTCCGACAGCCATGAGAGCCTCGCGTTCCTCCGTGCGTACGACAGGGAACTCCCGTGTACGCGCAGGCATCGAGCGGGGACGTAAGCGCTGTACCGCGGGTGACGGTTCAGCTGCCCGCCTACAGGACCAGGCTACCCGGCAAGGGCGCCTGAGCGGACGCCTGGACGGTCCGCCGTCCTGCCGGTGCGACCGTGGCGGGTCCTGCGACTCAGCGGCGGCGGGCGCGGCTTGCTCCAGGCCTGCCTGCTGCGCGCGGCCGAGCCCGAGTCCGGCAGGCCGGTAGTGGTCGGCGGCCGACCGATGCCCCTGTGCCTGGGCCATTAACTGGCCGCCGCCCAGCCGTTGACGACCGGCCCGCGCACCTGCCGCGGGAAATCGTCCTTGAATGCGCCGCCCGCACGGCCAGGACCGAACCCGGGAAACGCTCGACCAGGGCCAGGGTGACGGGGCCGGAGCGACTGCGCCGACTACTACAGCGATCCTCCCCACGAAGTCCTCCGCAGTCACCCCCGCCCCAGCCGAGGAGCCGCCCCGAACCAGGGCAGTCCAGCACGGCCACGCTGTGCCGGGTCCCCAGCGCCCTGGACTGCGGAAGCCACGACTCGGCCGCATCAGCGAATCCCGGCTCCTACGGCGCCGGCGCGCCGCACCCAGCCGATGAACCGCACAACCCTCGACAATCTCCAGGAGGTCGACCAGTACGCTGGATCGCCGTTCGACGCACCCGTTCGTCGCGTTCTCGTCAACGCGCTCGAGGCATCGTCAGGAGGTCGGGAGCGTCAGGGTCGCCTGGACCGGGCAGTGGTCGCTCGGCCACTGCCCGTCTTCCCGGTAGATGTTGATCGAGGCCGAGCTGACCCTGACTTTCGGTGTCGTCAGGATCCAGTCGAGCCGCTCGTCGACCGGCCTGGGGTCCTGCCAGTCGTTCCAGGTGGCGTACGACTGGCCCCGTTTCTCGGCCACTACCCATGTGTCCACCAGGCGTCCGTCCCCGACCAGAGTGTCGTACACCGGCTCCTTCTTGACGGCGGCGGTGTTGAAGTCGCCGGTCACGATGCACGGCAGGCTGGTGTCGAAGCGCGGCAGGCGTGCCAGGGCATTGCGCATCTGATTCCGGATCATGGTGGCGCTCGCCTGGCGGGACCGCTCGCTCTGATCGTCTGCGTGTGTGTTGATGGCATAGAACTCCTGTTGGGTCACCGTGTCCTGAAAGCGCACCCAGGTGACCATCCGGGGCGACCCCGATTCTTCGTCCCACGTCCTCCCGATGGTCAGCGGGTCCGCCTTGTCGATCCAGAAGTGCTGGTACTCCTGTGGCACCAGCCGGTCGGTGTCGTAGAAGATGGCCATGAACTCGTCGTGGCTGCCGCCCTTTCGGCCCTCGCCGATCCAGGCGTACCGCCGCTTCTGCTGTGCTGACAGGTCTCGGTGGATCTGCTTGAGCTGGCCGTAGAGCCCCTCCTGGGTGCCGAGCAGATGCGGGAGCGCACTCGTGAGGAGGCGGGCCATGACAGGCCGCCGCGTTGTCCAGGAGTTGGTGGTGGCGCTGCCCTGGTCGTCGAACTTCAAGTTGTAGGTCATGACGTCGAGTTCCATGGCACCGGTCGCGGCACCGAGCGCTTCCAGGTCTCGCTGACCACTGCGAGGCGTTGGGCGGCCCACTACAGAACGGCTGGGCGAGGCCGGCCCGGCCCTGTCGGTCGCCGGGCTGGTGACGCTCAGTGCGGCCTTCGTCGAACCGGGGCGCCTGATCCGGCTGCCGCCGGTGGCCCGTTGGTCGGGGACTGCGAGGGCTCCACACCCCGGGGCGCATGCCTGGTGCGGTGACTCGATGTGAGGAGTGCCGAACGCGGCGGCACCGACCTGATGCGCGGACGGTGTGAAGGTGCCAGGCTGGAAGGAGAGCAGGGGTGGGCTCGGTCCGGTGCGACTGCCGGAGCTTCCCCGGCTTGTCCTCCTGTGCCCCCGCTCCGCACCGGGGCCGGCCGGGCCTGCCGGCGGGAGCCACCAGTGCGCCCGGGGTGAAGTCCCGACAGCCGGGCCCCTTCCACACCCTGCCGACCGATGCGAAGGGAGTAGCAGTCCCATGACCAGCACCACGTCCACGACCCTTCTGCCACCCGTCATGGTGGGCAGGCCCTCGACCTCCGCGGAAGCGGGCAGAACCATCTACTTCTACGGGTGGGAGGACCCGGCCAACAGCCGGATCAGCACCGACAACCCGGACGTCCTCAAGGTGATCCCAGGAGCCGACCACGGCAGTTGGACCTCCACACCGTGCGCCGAAGGGATCAAGCCTGGCACGGCCTGTGTCACGATCACCCCGTCCCCGGCCGACCCGGACCAGTGCGTCCTGACCACGCGCATCACCGTCACCACCTGATCGAACGGCCGGGACCGCGGTTGTCCGGCACGGCCCCGGCCACCTCCGTCCACCGAATCCACGAGGTCTTTCGTCCCATGTCCGGAGAGCCCCATTCGTAGGCCGGTACGGGAAGCGCTCCTGCGACCTCCGGCGCACCCGAGTACTTCGCCTTCCTGGTCGAATGGATCGCAGGCACCGCGCCCGACACACTCAAGGGGTTCTTCGGCCTGAAGGTCTTCGAAGACTTCCTGATGGTGGGTCCTGGAGTACAACAGCCTGGCACTCAAGGAGGCCGACCTCGACGGCGCACGATACCTGCTGAGATCCTCGCGCGTTCGAGCGACGCGCCGCACCGTGAGCGCGTCCGCGCCGCCGCACCCCGGCCGGTGATCACCACTCTCGCCCGTCGACCGGTGGGCCGGCCGAACCCGCTCCCGAGGCCGGAGCACCTGGATGCGATGACCTGCAGGCGCCAGTGAGGGCCGGGCGAATCCACCACGAGCTGCCACCGGTCGAACCGGGCCTGTGGACCGGGCAGGGCTCGCTGGCCGACCCCGCCCTCGTCCGGCGTCCATCGCTCCTTGCCGTCTGCCGGCCCGAGGAGGCACGAGGAATGAGGCGGTGTTTGTACGGCAGCTATCCGCCTGAAGGAGAGCCGGAAGGAGGTAACTGCCGCGTGCACGTGGCACAGGAGCACTGCTCCGCACTCAAACCAATGGAGGGTCGATGACCATCGACGGCGCATACGTGCACAAGATCTCGGGTGCGTACGGTCTGATGGTGCGCGCCGCAATGGAGATGCTCTCCTGATTCCTGACCTGAGCGTCCGGCGGAACGCGACAGCGGGTGTCCGGCGGAAGGTGCCGGACACCCGCCGCGCGGTTGGGCTCGTCGGGGCCCGTCGGGGCCCGTGGTCAGCGGGCGGACCAGACCGGGCAGTCGGCCATGTGGCGGGTCATCATCACCACCGTCCCGCCGTCGGAGACCTGCCGGTCGCGCGAGACCGTGCAGCACGTCACCGGTTCCGGAGACATCTCCCGGACGACCGCAAGAGCCTCGTCCCGGTCCGGCATCTCGGTACGCGGCCACGCGGGCTCCACGGGCGTCGGCCCGGGCCGACGAGGGGGGACCCGGCGCCGGACCTGCCCGACGGGCACCCCGAGAGCGCGGGCACGGGCGTGAAGACGACGACGGTCGCGGCGTTCGGACATGGTGACACCATGCCCTCTCCCACCCCCTCGACGCCAGCGACCCGGCAGACGCCTCCGGACCGCCCCACCGACGGGGCACCCGAACCGAACCCCGCAGGGTGCCCTCGCGGTCCCCGGATCGCGACGCCCGACAGGAAGCGGCACAGTCGCCGGAGGGGCGGGGCCGTTCCTGAAGGACATCGGGCTCCGGTTGGTTGTCCGAGCGGGCTCGTAAGTCCTTTGACCAGGTGTTCCTCGTTCGTCACCATGATCCGGTGACAGTTGAGAGCACCCTCCTCAGGGTCGACGCGGACCTTCTCGCCGGCCGGATACCCGTCGCTCGTCAACGCCTGCGCGGCCTGGTGGGCTCGTACCCGGCGGACCTCACGGTCAGGCGGCGGCTGGCCGAGGTCTACCGGTTGTACGGCTAGCCGGCCGAGGCAGGCCGTTGGGCGTACCTCGACGCGGACCGGGATCCCGACGAGACGGCGGCTTTCGAGGCCCGACACCCCGATCCGCTCGACCGAATGACGGCCGTCGCCTGGCGCGGCCCCGAGGAGTCGGCACCGACGGACACCTCCCGGGCCCGGCTGGCCGGGCTCCGCGAGGCGGCCTCCGCGCAGGCGGGCCGCCCGATCCACTGGCACCACAGACCTGACCGCGCCGAACACACCGAGCAGGCCGACTCGACCGGGACACTGTTCTGTGCCGGACTCGCTCTCGCAGGTCTGGCCCTCCTGGGCTTCGCAACCCTCGGCGTCGTCACCTTCGTTCGCTGGTGGCTCTGAGCCGCGAAAGGTGACAACTCTCAGGACGACACTCCGTAGCAGGTGGCGATCGCGGCGGCGCGGTCGCGCAGGGAGTCGCGCAACCACTGCGGAGCCAGGGCCTCCGCGTTCGTGCCGAGCTGCCACACCGCCCATTCGGCGTGTCGCGGATCCTGGAAGGTGACCTCCAGCCGCAGCCGGCCGTCCGCGTCGGCCTCCTCGACAAGGACCGCCAGCGCGGTGCCCACCAGGTCCTCCCGCCGCGCCGGGTCCACCCGCACCCGCACGATGACCTGATCACCGCCGGTCCGGAACCGCCGGCTGCGTTCCTGCCAGGCCCAGTCCAGATCGACCCGCTCCGGCCGCTGTGCCGGTTCGGCGAGTTCCTCGGCGGCCAGGATGCGGGACAGCCGATAGGTGCGGTCCGCGCCCGACCGCGTGGCCAGCAAGTAGCCCTGCTCGCGCACGGTGACCAGGCCGATCGGGTCCACCGTGCGCCACTTCGGGGTCCGGTCCACAGCCGCGTAGTGGATCCGCAGCTTGTGTCCGGTGAACACCGCGCGCAGAACCGCGGCCACGATGGTGTCGGGCACCTCCTCGGCGACCAGCAGACGTGAGAGGAGGTCGGTCTCCGGGTCGACGAGCAGTCGCTGAGCCGCGCCGGCCGCGGTGTCCCGATAGCTCTCGGGCAGCGCGTCGACCACCTTGAGCATCGCCGAGGCGAGCGCCGAACCGAGGCCGAACGCCTGCGCTCCACGCCGTGATCCGGCGACCAGCAGGGCGAGGGCGGCGCCGTCGGACCCGAAGGTCCGGGCAGCACCTCGACCTGGTGACGGAACGCCTCGTGGGCGAGCGCACTGCGGCTCGCCCACGAGGCGTCACCGGGTTCCGCCGAGTCGATGTCGGCTCATGAGCCGTTCCGGCGTTCCGCCGCACCAGCGGTGAACGCGCGCCGTGCGCCGTTCGGCGCCTCCTTCGGCCGCTCCCCCACCCGTGACAGAGCCCGTCGAATACCGCTCCCGCCCGGGCGGGGACGCCGGCGTGCGGCCGAGGTCCCCGCCCGCGGGCCGGGGGTCAGGGGTGGAACAGCACCTCCGGGTCGGCCGCGTTCGGGCCGTCGAGCAGCGGTTGCTCGATGCCCTTCAGCTGCAGGTCGAGGAAGGCTCCGACGTAGCGGCGGGTGAGATCGACGGCGCGCCCGCTCGCGATGGTGGTGCCGGGGGCCGGGGGCAGGCCCAGTCCGTCGACGAGGACCGGGAAGTCGGTGAAGCTGTGGTGGTCGGTGCCTTCGACGGTCAGCCAGCGCTTCCAGCCGTCGAGGCGGGGCCAGCTCGTCTCCCAGCTCTCGTCCTCGGCGCCGCCGCCCAGCGGGTGGCCGATCATCAGGAACGGCTTGCCGCCGATCCCGGTGGCGGGCACCAGCACGTCCATGGTCCCGTCCAGGTTCACCCCGGCCCGGATCCGGTCGTCGGTGAGCAGGGCCGGGACGGTGGCCGCGCCACCGGCGGAGTGACCGGCAATGCCGATCCGGTCGCGGTCGATCATCCGGGCGTAGCGCCACGCCGGGTGGGGACGGCTGGTCAGGCGGTCGATGACGAACGACACGTCCTTCGCCCGGCTCTCGTCCACCTGCGCCCAGTCCTTGGGAACGCCGCACATCACACAGGGCAGTGTCCGCCCGTCCGGGAAGGTGGTGCCGGTGTTCTCGTAGGTGTGGTCGACCAGCGCGACGACGTAACCGCGGCTGGCCAGGTCCTCGGCGAGGCCGGTGATGGCCGTCCGCGCGTCGACGAAACCGGGCGACAGCACCACCAGCGGGTAGTGGCCGCCCTGCGGACGGGCGCCGGTCGCCGACCAGGTCCGGACGCCGGCGAGGACCTCGGTGGGGACGGTGTTGCCCGGCAGTCGGAAGTCCAGCATCGCGCGGGCCGCCCCGGCGGTCATGTACGGGGCCGGGCCGCCCGTGCCGGCGTGGGCGGGGTAGTACATCGAGACCATCAGCTGGCGCGGACCGGCGGAGGGCACCCACGGGTCCGGACGGTCCCGGTCCACCAGGTGCAGGATCTCCCGCCCGACCCCGTACGGGCCGGTCGGGCGCGGGAGTTCGATGCGGACGGCGGCCGGGTCGCCCGTCGCGGCGGCGCCGAGTGCGGGTACGGATGCGGGCGCGGTTGCGGGTGCGGTTGCGGGCGCGGCGGAGCCCGCCGGGGACGGTACGGCCAGAGCCGGAACGGCGGCGGCGACGGAGAGGGGCAGCGCGAGCAGCAGGGCTGCCGCGCCGACGGTGACGCGAAGTCGTCTCATGTCGGCGACAGTAGGTCGCGGGCACCGGAACTGACGTCCACTCAGCGGTGTATCCGCCCCCTCCGGAAGGAGCCTTCGCGTCCCCTAAGGGGTGCCTCTCCGGTCATCGGCGCGAGCGGACGCGGACGGGCGGCGTCCGACCGCGCGACCGGCTCACTGCATGACTTCGAGATGCGGGTGGTCGAACGATGTCGGGCAGATGTAGATCTGCAGGTTGTAGCCCCGGCCGATCGTCACCGTCGGCGCATTGGCACGAGTGCGCAGCCCGGTGGGGCCCGACGGCTCCTCGCGGTCTTCGAGGGGGATCCAGCTGCCGCTTCCGCCGTCCCATTCGCCCGAGCCGATGGTGAGCAGGGGCCTGTACTCGGCGTTGCAGGTCTCGCAGTGCATGGGCGAGGGGTCGCAGAAGCTCCACGGGCCCCAGCCGCCGACCTTCCAGCCGGGAGAGACCGAGAGCTCGTACTGGTAGTAGGCGCCGCCGGGGCCTGCTCCGAAGTCCTTCAGCTGCTCCTCCCCCCAGCTGTGGAGACGTTCAGCGAGCTCCTTCGGGAGTTCGTGCGGTGCCGGGTACTCCGTGACGACCTCGGGGTGCAGGACGCAGGGCTCGGGAACGTAGTTGCCGTAGTGCTCGACATCGGCGGGTTCCGGGGGATCCGTGAGCAGCTCGCCGACGCTTGCGGCGTTCCGCCAGACGAGGCGGGCCGCAGGAAGCCAGTTGTGGTGGTCGAGCGGGCACCACAGCACTTGCAGGAGGTCGGCTCCCTCTGGGCCCACCAGTCCCGGGACGTCGCGAAGGTAGAGCTGGGCGACCGGCAGCAGGGCGTTCGGCCCGGCCTGAGCCGGATGCCCTGCCTCGAGCTTGTCGAGGTACGCGCGCTGGTCGGGGTCGAGGAGGTCCTCGCTGGGCTCGCGAGCACGGAGCCAGGCGGCTTCGAGCAGCGCCCGCCTGCGGCGGACATCGTCGAGGGAGACGGGCGGCTCCCAGTGCTGGTGTTCCTCCGCGCAGGTCGGCCATTCCTCGTCGGCGGGCCACAGGAGCGGTCCGCCGACGGAGCCGTCGTGAACGGACGGTCGGCCCGCGCGCGGGTGCAGGCGGACAGCCTGCCGGGCCAGTGGTGCCAGCTCCGGGTGCACGGACGCGATGTCCTCGGGCCGGGGTGGCGTGGTTCTCGGCATCCGTGCTCCTTCGGCAACCGCCTGCGGGTTTCGAGCGGACTCTATCCGCGGGCACTGACAGCCCTGTTGTCCGTCCGGCCGACCGCGGTAGGGATCATGGCCGGTTCCAGGAACGCGGTGCAGACGGCCCGGGCCCGGCTGCCTACGCTGAGGCGCCATGTGGACCTCCGCCCCGGCGGTGAGGCGTGCAGGCCTCACCGCCGTCATCGCGTCCCTTCTCTGCTTCGTGGCCCTGAGCCGCCCGGCCGTCGCCGCCGAGCCGACTCCGCCCCACTTCGTGGTCACCGTCGACGACGCCACCCTGACGCCCAGTCAGACCTCCACCGTCAGTGTCACCTTCACCAATCGGGAGACCGAACCCGTCCAGTTCGTCTACGCGATGCTGTGGCCGATCTGGGTCGAATTCCTCGGCTGCACCGGCACGAGCTGGTGCTCGTACGGTAATAACAGCCCCGGCATGCTGGCGTACAACCTGACCGCGCCACTGGTCCCGATCGCCCCCGGGGAGAGCCGGACCGTCCGGCTGCCCTTCCGCTTCCGTGCCGACCTGGACTGCGCCTCGCAATGGACCCTGGGCATGTCGGTCTCGTACTTCCACTACGAGTACGGGCATGGGCAGGCGACAGATTCCTTCGACCGCCCGGAGTCGATCGCCCACACCACGCTGGTGTGCCCCACCGCGTGACCGCGGCGCACCGTCGGTAGCGGCCAGGGCCCGCTGGTCCCCGCGCCCGTGGGGACCAGCGGGCCTGGTGGACGGCCTCTCCCCGTGCCCACAGAGTCAGGGTCCGTCCGAATCAAATGGCGGATTCCCCGGGGCAGACGCGAGACTGTGGCGGGGCACCCACGGGTCCGCAGCGGGTGCGATTGTCTGCATTCGGCCCGGGTGCTTCGAGCCAGTACTCCCTCGGTCGAACGGAATCACCACCGATGAGCCGTCCCGCGGTACCCGAACCGGCCTGGTGGTGCGAGGACCCGGAGCGGTGGGAGCTTCTGGAGTTCGACGGACGGCACGATGACGACGGCCAGCCCGTAGACATCCGTTGGGAGGACCGGGAACAGGTCCTCGAAGCTCAGCGCCGGCGTGGCCCGCACGGTCGAGTACGTCCGCGGCTCGGAGCACCCGCAACGGGACAACCTCCTGGGGCACCTGGAGCAGATGGACGCGACCGACGACGAGGTCGCCCGGACGCTGGCCGAACAGCGTCGCTACTACGCCGCGGCCCTCCGCGAGCTGGCCGGGGAGTGAGGCGCGAAGTCGGGCGCGGGGACAGCGGTGGTGACGGGCCCGGTCGGCGGACGGGACGCCGGTCGGTCGGAGCGTTCTAACCGCGATCTCGGCGAAGGAGCCTCAGGTAGCGGCGGATTCCGGACTCCCGGGCCGTCCCCCGCCGCTCCTCGGCGACCGGTCCGCTTCACAGGACGAACGGGCCGCCTGCCTCCGCGGACCGCTCGGTGGCAGACGGCCCGCCCTTCTCCCGTCCCCTCAGGGGGAGCCGGCCCGGTCGGTGGCGGCAGGTGGTGGTGGCGGCAGCTGGTGGCGGCCGCCGACGGGTGCCGGCTACCGCGATTCCGCCGCACGGCGCTGGGCGGCGGCGAGCCACAGGGCGGCCGCGCAGGCCAGCAGCGCCGCCACGACCAGCAGGATCCAGCCGCGCCGGAAGCCGTCCAGTGCGGCCTGCGGCCCGTGCGGGGTGCCGATCAGGCCGACCGTCAGCGCCACGCCCACCACCGCGCCGATCTGCCGGGCCATCGTGGTGACCGCCGAGCCGGTGGCGAAGCGCGCGGGAGGCAGCGCCGCCGCGGCGGACCCGACGAGGGTGGGCAGGGTCAGGCCGACGCCCAGGCCGGTGAGCAGCATCCCGGGCAGCAGTTCGGCCGCGAAGCCGGGCCGGACGCCGATGGCGGCGGTCCACCAGCCGATGCCTGCGGCGAACAGCAGGGTGCCGAGGGCGGCGACCCGTCCGGGGCCGAGCCTGCGCACCAGGGCGGCACTGCCCAGGGCGACCGGCGGCACCAGCAGCGGTCCGGGGGCGACGGCGAGTCCGGTGCGCAGTGCCGAGTACCCCCAGACCTGCTGGCACCAGAGGACCGAGGTCAGCAGCATGCCGGCGAAGGCGAGGGTGAACAGCAGGGCAGCGGTGTTGGCGGCGGCGAAGACCGGCACGCGCAGCAGCGGCAGTTCGACGACAGGGGCGTGGTGGCGCGCCGAGCGGCGCAGGAACCAGGCGGTCAGCAGGGCGCTCGCGAGCAGGCCGCCCAGGACCCGGGGCGAGAGCCAGCCCCATTCGTCGGCCTTGACCAGGGCGACGGTGAGGGCGGCGATGGCGGCGGTGAGCAGGACAGCGCCGAACAGGTCGGGCAGCGGTCCGTTCTCCTTGCCGCGACGCGGCGCGGGCAGTACGCGGGCCCCCACGGCGATGGCGGCGATGCCGACCGGGACGTTGACGACGAACACCCAGCGCCAGTCGGCCTCGACCAGCAGTCCGCCGAGGACGGGTCCGAGGCCGGCGGCGATCCCGCCGATCGAGGCCCAGGCCCGGATGGCGCCGGGGCGCTCGGCCGCGGGAGTGGCGTCCAGCAGCAGCGCGAGCGAGGTGGGCATCAGCGCGGCCGCGCCCGCCGCCTGGAGCACCCGGGCGGCGTCGAGCCAGCCGACGGCCGGGGCGAGCGCGCACAGTGCGGAGGCGGCGGTGAAGACGGCCAGCCCGGCGAGGAACACCTTCCGGTGGCCGACGCGGTCGGCCAGTCGTCCGGCGGGGACCAGCAGAGCGGCGAAGACGATGGCGTAGCCGTTCAGCACCCAGGACAGGGTGGCCAGGCTGCTGCCGTCGAAGTGCTGCTGCATCGCCGGGAGGGCGACGTTGACGACGAACAGGTCGAGGTTCGAGACGAAGACCGCGGCGGCGAGCACCAGGAACGCGGCGCGGCGGTGGGGCCGGTCGCGGCCGGACGGTGCGGCTACTGGGTTTGAAATTCCAACTAGCTCCATGGCCCGGAACGCTAGCGGCAGTGGGTTTGAATACGCAACCCACTGTGGCAGGCTGGTGGAGTGACCCCGCACACCGATGCCCAACCCACAGCCGCCCGGCCCGCCGCCACCGCATTGCCGGGCCGCCCCTGCTCCATCGCGGCCGCACTGCAGGTCCTCGGCGAGAAATGGGCGCTGCTCGCCGTGCGCGAGCTCTTCTACGGCAACCACCGGTTCGACCGCATCGCCCGCAACACCGGCGCCCCCCGCGACCGGCTCACCGCCCGGCTGCGCGCCCTGGAGGAAGCCGGAGTGGTCGAACGCCACGCCTACAGCGAGCGCCCGCCGCGCCACGAGTACCACCTCACCGAGGCCGGCCGGGACCTCGCCCCGCTCACCCAGGCCCTGCTCGCCTGGGGCGACCGCTGGGTGTCGCCCGAGCCGCCGGTGGTGCTGCACCACCACCCGGACCACCCGGACGGCTCCGAGGACCCCGACGACGCGGACGACCACGGCCACCCGCTGGACGCCGCCTGGACCTGCCGCACCTGCGGCGTGGAGGTGCGCAGCCCGGACCTCAGCCTGGAGGTCCGCTCCCCCGGCTGGGACCACCGGGGCCCTGCCGCCCCCGGCAACGACACAGGGGCTCTACGGTGAGCCGGACTGTTTTCGGTGGGGCAAACGGGAACCAGCCGGGCGGTGGCCTTGAGAGCCGTACTGGTCCGTCTGCGATGGAGATGGACAGCAGCGCAGCTCCATGATCGACGGTGGGAACAGGAGCCACCTGATCGGGCGACGCGGGTGGGAGTGTCTGCGAAGAAGAGCCGAGCTTGAGCCGATGGGTTGGGTTGCGACCAGGGTCCTGACGGTCCGTGGCGCTGGCGCTCGCTCGCGGAGCCAACGACGGAGGCATCTCGTTCCTCGGGCCGGGGATCGCTTCTGATCCGGCGGTCGTCGCGGATGCCCTGGTGATCGCGGACCGGGCAACCCGGCACACGGGAACGGCCCGTGGGGTTCGTCCCGGGTGGGACGCACCCCACAGGCCGTGGGTGACGAGGTTCCTCGTCCATTTCAGTCAGGTCAGGTCAGAGGGCGAGCAGTTCGGTGACCAGCCGAACGGCCTCCGGGACCTCGACGTGGTCGTCCGGGGTGGCTCCGAAATGGGCACCGGTCGGCGTCACCACGGCCGTCGCGCCGAGACCCTCGACCAGCAGCCGGACGTGCTCGGCCGGATCGGGCTGGTTGACCGGGTCGTCCATCGCCTGCAGGACCCGGAAGTGGCGGGCGGAGCGACGGATCCGCTCCCAGTCGAAGCCCCCCTCGAAGAACGGGGCGAGTTCGTTGTAGCCGACCTCGTGGGCGGAGGTCGCCACCAGGAGGACGCCCGCGAACACCCCGTTCACCTCGGGGTCGTGCTGCTCCAGGAGCCGGAGCACGTTGACGCCACCGATGCTGTGCCCGACCAGCACCGTGGACCCGGCGGGGCCGGCGGCCAGCGCGGCGTCGCCGAAGGTCTCGCGCCAGGGCCCGAGCCGCGGGGCTTCGGTGTGCGGCAGGCGGGGCACGGTGACCCGGTGCCCCACGGCCGCGAGCCGCTCGGTCAGGTACGGGAACCAGACGCTGTCGGCGCTCGCGCCGTAGCCGTGCGACACCACGATCTCGCTCATGATCGATTCACTCCCCCAAATAAAAACGATACGTTGCGTTTCGATTAAACCTAGCACACTGCTAGCGTGTTCCGCGTGCCCACCGGACCATCCCCGAACCGCCGCACCGGCGGCCGGCTCCGCAGCGAGGAAGCCCACGACGCCGTCCTCGCCGCCGCGATCGAACTCGTCGAGGAACTCGGCTACCAGGCCGTCACCGTCGAACGGATCGCCGCCCGCGCCGATGTCGCCAAGAGCACCATCTACCGCTGGTGGAAGTCGAGAGCGACCCTCGTCATGGACGCCTACCGCGCCGCCGTCGAACAACGGATGCCCCAACCCGACACCGGGTCCCTCGCCGGCGACCTGACCGCCTTCGCCACCGCCCTGTACGGCGTCACCTCACACCCCCTCCGGGTGCAGACCCTGCGCGGCCTGATGGCCGAGGCCCAACTCGACCCCGCCTTCGCCGAACCCTTCCGGGACTGGGTGGAGAGCCGGCGGGCGGTCGTGTCCGCGATCCTGGCGCGCGGAGCGCAACGCGGCGACCTACCGCCCACCGCCGACCTGGACGCCGTCACCGACCAGCTCTTCGGCCTCTTCTGGTACCGCCTCCTGGTCGGCCACCAACCGCTCGACCCCGCCCAGGCCGCGACCCACATCGACCAACTCCTCCACGGCCTCCAGCCACGGCACCACCGGTAGGCCCGCCCGTCGGGCCGGGCGGGCGACTGCGACACAGCCCGGACCTCAGCCTGGAGGTCCGCTCCCCCGGCCGGGACCACCGGGGCCCCGCCACCCCCAGCAGTGATGCGGCGACTCGATCGCGCGCTCTTCGGGTATGTACCGAACCGTCTCGGGAATGCCGTGCCGACCGCTCGCCGCGGCCGCCCGAATGCAGCGCTTCTGCCGTACGTCCTGCGGCGAGAGAGCTGCGTCGACCTGGTCGCGCACCTGCGGGCCCGCGCAGTCCGGCCACGGCTCGGTCGGCGGGCCGCCGACCGAGCCGTCGTCCGGTGACGGCGGTCCGAGGTGCGGATGCAACCGGGTCACTGTGTGCGCCAAGGGACCGGTCGAGGGAACAGCACGGTGATGTCGAGCCGCAGCGGTGGAGTGGTAGGACACGTTCCGGCTCCCGACGGCGCCGGTCGGCCCGGATCAGTTTCCGAGGTTGAACAGCCCGGTCGAGCCCTTGGTGTTGGAGACGTAAACCTCTTGGAACAGCGGCTGCGACGTACCGTCCGCCCGCTGGACGGTTGCTCTCATCGTGACGCCGTCAGGGACCGTGCTGGTGGCGTCGCTGTAGTGGGGTGTGACCTCGTAGAAGATGGCGTCGTTCGCCCCGAAGTTGTCGTCGTCCAAAAACTTTTGAGCCTGGAACTCGAAGGTCCGCATGCTGGGGGTTCCCGTGTTCATACCCGACTGCCAGCAAGGGACGAGATTGTTCTGTCCGCCGTCCCGTACCCTGCCCTTTCCACCGAGGATGTTGGCGATCAGATGACACCGCCCGAGTCCGTACGGAGCCTTGGTGCCGGGCTCGGCGAGCGGGCGAGCGAATATTTGTGCGTCCTGCCAGCCGGTGATGTCGCCCACCGCTTCGGAGCCCGTTCTCGGCGCCTTCCCCAGACAGGCTTCGGCCTTGGTCGCCCGGATACCGGCCGGGCCGGGCGGGGTGGTGTTCTTGTTGCGCTGCGCGACCGGTTCCGTGGTGTTGTTGATCCACCCGTTGCTGCTCGGGAGCGACGGTTCCGGCCGCGTCCGGAGGCAGGCGGCCTGCGGCTGTGCGCTTGAGCCGGTGACCTCCAGATTGAACCGCTCGCCCTCCACCACACGCTGCTCGGCAAAGCCCTGGTCGAGCTGCGTCCGGGCGGACTGATGGTCCGCGGCCGGAACGTGGGCGCGCACGCACGGCATGCTGGGCGTCACACCCCGTAGCTTGTGGATGTGCCACTCTCCGCCGCTGCTGGCGGGGATGATCTCGGCGCACTGGGCGCCGTCGGTTCCTCCTTCATGGCTGGCCCCGAAGGGGAAGGCTTCACAGGTGTCGTCGGTGACGATCTCCGGTATGGCCTCGAACGGCTGCGAACCCTCGCAGGTAGCGTTCGTCCGGCCGTCTGCCCCGCTCCTTGCGCGTGTCAGCGGTTTGTTGCGGCCCCAGCCGTCGGAGAGGTTCTCCTGGGCCCACAGGTATCCCGCCGCTGCGGCGCCGGAGGTCGACGTGCTCATCCGGACGACGGGCGTGTAGTCGCGGACGACGCAGCCCGCGGGGGGTTTGCTGTCGGGGATGCTGATGTCCCGGAGGTTGTCGTCGCACCGGATCTTCTCCGGATTGGTCCAGGAGGCGTACGGGTCGGTGGGCTGGGCGCCAGGGGATGTCACGGCCAACGTGTACGAGGTCGTGAAGTCGACGGACGTTCCGGGGGCAGGGTCGGAGCCGTAGGACACCGTGCCGCTGACGGACTTGCCCTTGACCAGGTCACCGTTGTACCAAGGGGTGCCGTTCTTCATCTTGCAGCCGGACGAGCATTGGGCCTTGAACTTCGCAGTGAGGGACGTGACGGCATCGGTCGCCCCGGTCATGGTCACCGTGATGCTCTCGTCCCACTTGGTGCTCCCAGCAGGCAGGAAGGCACTGGTCGCGACGGTCAGGGTGCCGGTGCCGACCACTCTGCCGTTGCTGTCCTTGAGCGTGTACAGCACGCTCAGGCCGCTCAGGCAGTAGCCGAAGCGGTAGTAGTTCCAGTCGCCGGGGTGCGTGATCGTACAGGTGGCTTCGCCGGCCGCCGCCGGACCGGTCGGCCCGGCCGCAGTGAGGGACCCGCGCCCGGCCGGCGCCGTCGGCACGGCGCTCACGGTGACACATGCCTGCACGGCTCCCGCCCGGCGCTCCCGGGAGCCCGCGAGCGTGGGCTCGCAGTTCTCCCCCGAGGCCGCCGTGAAGGGCCGGGTCTTGGCAGAGGCGGGGACGCGGTCCGGACCGCCGGGGTCGACCGTGCCCGCCTGACGGTGGGAGGTCGTGGACGCATGCGTCGACGGGGAGTTCTGGTCGGCGACGGCAGTGCCGGTCGCGGTGAGGCTGAGAACGAGGAGGAGTCGGGGAAGTATTCGTCTTGTGCGTAAGGAGAACATGTCTTCTCTCGGCAAGGGATCACCAAGCGCCGTTCGGCGAGCTGCGTGACCAGGTGGGCCGCGCCGTCCTCTGTCGTTCGGGTCGGCGGGTGCGGCTGCTGGAATCGCCTTGGGGATCGATTCGTCGCTGACCGACTGTCACGGTTGCGTTTCCGGTCGAGGTTGCTCTCACTGCTCCGGGCGCCCGCGCCGTCAGGGCGACGGCTGGGCAATGCTGCGACACGACAGGACCGTTGCCGCCTGCCTTGCGCTCGGCGAACCCTGGGGGTGAGTGCCGTACCGCTTCCCGGTCGGGAGCGGTACGGCACTCGTCGTCATGGCACCGGACCGGGGCACTCGCGCCGCGCCGGGCGGTCCCGTCGACCGGTGCCCGGGATGCGAGCGAAAGGCTACGGCGGACCTGTCAGAAGAAGGCGCCGACGAGCTTCGAACCGGCGTCGGCGAGCTTCTCCACCTTCTTGGCGACCGGCTTGACCACGGTGGAGGCGACCTTTCCGCCGCCACGGGTGACGAGCTGCAAAGCTGTGCGTCCGGCGGCAGCGGCGAATTCGCCGCTGCCGAAGCCGTGTTCGAAGCCCGAGGCGATCGCGCTGATTCCAGCGGCGACCACGGAAACAGTGAGGCAGACCGCGGCGATACTGCCGAGGACGGGCGCGGCGGGCCAGAACACGCAGGCGACGCCGAAACCCACGGCCAGGAGCCCTGCGGCCGAGCTCACCTTGTCCGCGGTGTCGGCCCACCATTTGGCGTCGTTCCGCCATTCGTCCTTGCCGGGTTGGCTTCCCTGGGGGTTGACCGTGTCGTTGGTCGTCGTGTTGGAGGGGTTGCGGTTCGCATCGCGGTTCTTCTGTGCCTGCTCGGCGGCCACGCGCGCGGCTTCGTTCACCTCCGCCGTCCGCTTGGCGGCCGCGGTCCGGTGGGCCTGGGCGGCGGCCTCGGCAGCGGTCGCCTTGTCACGGCCGGCGTCGAGCTCGGCCTGGTGGGCCTGGGCGGCGGAGGCTGCGGCACTGTAGGAGGAGGCCAGCGCGCTGCGGGCCGCGTCGATGGCGAGGTTGGCGGAGTTGTTCGCCGCACGGGACGCGTCCTGGGCGGTCGCGGCCGCGTCCTTGGCCTTGTCCGCCGAAGCCTGGGCGTCGGCGGCGGACTTGTCCGCCGCGGTCGCGTGCCGGCGAGCCTGAGCGGCGTAGTCGTCGGCCAGTGCCGCCGAGTCCAGCGCCTTTTGGGCCCACTCCTGCGCCATCGCCCCTGCATCCCGGGCCACGGCCGCGACTTGGGAGGCGAGTGCCGCGTCCTTCTGTGCGTCCTGGGCGATCTTGGCTGCCGCCGCGATGGTCGCCTGCATGGCGGCGGCGTGGCTGAGGGAGTCGTAGTCGAGCTCGGCGGCCCGGTGCTGGACGGATTCCACGAAGCGCCGGCGCATCCAGGCCGGGCCTTCCATGGCGACCTGGGCGTACGCCTTGGCGTAGGCGTCGCCGGAAGCGATCACCTTCATGGTGCGGACGGCGTCGTCCTCCGCGATGGCGTCGGCCAGGTCCTCGTCGAAGAACTTCTGGAGGGCTTCCGGTGTGTTGGCGTTGAGGGCGTCGTTGGCGGCCTTGACGACGGCGTCGCCGGGCCTCTCGTTGAGGATCTTGAGGATGTTGACCCTGTTGTCCTCGGCCCGCGACTTGATGACGCCACCGGTGTTGAAGTCGCCCTCCGCGGGGATGCCGCCGGCCAGGGCTTGAACCGCCGCTCGCGCGACAGCCGGCTCGGAGACCTGGGCGATGAAGAGGATGGTCTCGCGATCGTCCTGGGAGGCGGCGAGCTGGCGGTCCAGATCGATCCAGGAGTAGACGTCGTACTCGGATCCGGCGAGGGCGAAGCGGGCGGCCTGGCGGGTCCAGGTTCCCCTGGAATCCAGCAGCACGGTTGCTGCCTGACGGCCCAGGGTGGCGGCAACGGCGAGGTCGTTGTTCCTGAGCGCCTGCTCCGCCCGGGCTATGAGGTCCTTGGTGGCCTGGTCGGTCTGCTGTGCCTGGGTGCGCCTGTGCAGGGCGGCCGCGCGTTCGCTCTGATCCAGCAGGGAGAGTTGGGCCGCCTCCTTCATGCCCTGCAGCCTGTCGGCCTCCAGCGCGGCGGCCTCGGCGGCGCGGGCGTTCTTCTCGACGTCCAGCGCGTCCGCGACGGCCTTGGTCGCGAGGTTGGCGGCCTTGACCGCCTCGTCGGCGTGGGCGGTGGACCTGTTGGCGAAGTCGATGGCCTGGCCGGCGTACCTGACCGCTTCCTCTGCGGCGTCGGCGGCCTTCTCGGCGTGTGCGGCGGCCGACCTGGCCGCCGCGTTGGCGGCGCGCGCGGCCCGGGCGGCGGCGGAGGCGAGTGCCTGGGCCGTGGAGGCGGCGTTGGTCGCCTGATTGGCCGCGGAGGAGGCGATCTCGGCCTGGCGCTTGGCTTCGGCCGCCTCGCCCTGGGCGGCACCGGAGGCGCTCGCGGCCTGGGCGGAGGCCCTCGCCGCGGCGGCGGCGTCGCGTGCGGCGCCGGCGGCCGCCAGGCCGGCGTTGGCGGACTGGTCCGAAGCGACGGCCGCGTCCTCGGCCGCCTTCGCCGCGTTGGAGGCCTTCGCGGCGGCGTCGCGTGCGGCAACGGCGGCGTTCTTCGCCTCCTCGGTCCTCGACGCGTCCTTCGACGCGGCGATCGCGGCGTTGTAGGCGCGCGTGGCCGCCGCGCCGGCTGCGGCTGCCGCCTGCGAGGCCGCAGTCGCCGCCCAGGACGCCCGCTGCGATGCCTGGACGGCGGCCGTCGAAGCGTGGATGGCGGTCCGGGCGGCGGACGCGGCCCCACTGGCGGCGGTGGCGGCCGAGCGGGCCGCGTCGGCGGCCAGACGGACGTCGTCCCGTGCCTTCTCCGCTTCGGACGCGGCGATTTCGGCCTGTTCCTTGGCCTTGCTCGCGGCCGTCGTCGCACGTGCGGATGCCTCGACGGCCAGGTCGGTCTGCTCCCGTGCGCGTACGCTCTCGCGCTCGACCACAGCGACCAACTGCGCGATGTTGGCGGCATCCTGGTCCCGGGCCCGCGCGATGTACTGGCCGGTGTCGAGGTACCACTGCACGTCGTCCCCGGTCCCGCTCAGGGCCCGGTTCGCATATTTCTTGAGCTCGGGGCCGGCCGTGGCGAGGCCGCGGATGATCTCGACCCGCATGTCCTCCAGCCTGGCACTGTACTGAGTGGCGAGCAGGAACTGTTCCAGGGCCTGGTCCGATCCGGCGCCGAGTGCGGCGTTGCCGTCGCGCTTGACGCTCTTTCCCCCGAGGGCCATCACCGAGAGGGTCGAGACCCGCATGTCCTCGGTGACCGAGGAGCGGAATCCGTCCTTGATGAAGGCCGATACCGCCTGGTCACCGTCGTTGAGGGCGGCGGTGACGTCCCTGCGGACGCTCCTGCCTCCGAAGCCGAGGTAGGTGAAGGCGGCGACACGGTTGTCGACCCGCGTCGCTCTCGGCAGTTGCTCGGTCAGGAACGCGGTGATCTCCTGGTCAGTCCCGCTCAGCACGTAGGAAGCCGCCTCCCTGACCGAACGGCCCCCCAGGATCCAGGCCTTGACGACCTTGGCACGGTCGGTGTCCGGAAGGGCCAGGGCGTCGCCGACGGGGTCGGCCGTGCCGGCACGGGGGGCCGCCCGTACGGGTGTGGTGCACAGCCAGGGAGTGGAGACGACCGCTGCGCTCGCCGCGACGGCGGTGGCGAAACGGCGTCGGCTCCAGAAAGTCTGCTGCACAGGAGAACCTCTCTGATCGCGATTCATCGAGGGTGCGGACACAACCCGCCCGGGACATCTCATCGGAGCGGCGGTGACCTGACCCTGCGCAGCGGACACGAACTCAAAACCTTCACCGGAACCCGAATGGCATACTGGCGAAAAGATGGCCGATTCTCGTCATCAAACTTTCGCAAAAACACCGCAACCGTTCTGCGGAGTGACGCACATCGCATTCCGAATGCGGTATTTGCTCAAGTATGTATCCATACATCCCCTTGGCTTGACGACATCCTGCTGCTTTCATTCAGAAGATCTCCAGCCGCGGCACGATGCCGCCGTATTCCCGTCCCAGAGGAATCCTTATAACCTGGACGAGGCGCACACATAGGCCCGTTCGCCCCTTCCTCATTGCGCACCCGTGCGCGTTCACGCACATCCCGAATCGACACCGGGGATGAAAATGAAGATACGTAGCACCATTCTGCGGATCACCGCCACGGCTCTGAGCGCAGGCGCTCTGACCTGGGCTTTCACAGCCGGAGGAGCGACTGGCGGGTCCGGCTCCGACACCCCCGCGACGAAGGTGGTTGCCGACGAAGCCCCGGGGTACGCCATCGAGGACTTCGCCTACCCGAACGCCGACAAAATTCTCGCGGAGCAGAAGATCAAGCTGAAGAGCGGAGACGGCCACATCCTCCTCACCCCCTGCACGGGCGCGCCCGAACTGATGGAGGTCTTCTCCCACAAGAACGAGAAGATCTGCTTCCGGGTCACCGGCGACAAGGGGTACCTGAGCCTCGAGGTCCCTGCGGTCTTCGGAGTGAAGGGAAACAACTACGCCGCGCAGGTCGCGATGACCACCGGCACCGAGCAAAAAACCTTCCCGGTGGACAAGAACGCCTGGACGGCCGTCGGCGAGACCGCGGACGAGCAGGGCCGAGATTTCATGCTCCTGGAAATCCGAACCAGCAAGTAGCACCGGCCGGCACCCAGTACCCGGGGCCGCAGAGGAAGGCCATACCGTGTTTCGCTCACGCTCACGTGCCGCCTGGACGACCGGGACCGTCACCGTCGCCGTCCTGACCAGTGCCCTGCTGACGGGCGGTCCCGCGCCCGCCGTCAGCGGTGACGCCTCGCCGACCGGGGCCCACACCTATGCCGCCAAGCTGGACATCGGTGACGGCAGACGCGCCTGCACCGGCGCGCTCGTCGACCCGTTCTGGATCGTCACCGCCGCCTCCTGCTTCGCCGACGACCCCTCCCGGCCGACAACCGTGCCCGCAGGTGCGCCAGCGCTCAGGACCACCGTCACCGTCGGTCGCACCGACCTCACCACCGCAGCCGGCCAGGTCCGGGATGTCGTCGAACTGGTCCCCCGGACCGACCGCGACCTGGTCATGGCCCGCCTGGCCAACCCCGTCACCGACATCACCCCGGTCGCGGTCGCCACCACGACTCCTGCCGCCGGGGAGGAGCTGACGGTGGCGGGCTTCGGCCGCACCAGCACCGAGTGGGTACCCGACCGGCTCCACAGCGGCCTGTTCACCGTCGGCACCGTCGACCCCACCGGCCTCGCCATCAACCCCAAGACCCCGACCGGCGCCGCCGTCTGCAAGGGCGACACCGGCGGCCCCGCCCTGCGCAAGGTCGGCGACCACTACGAACTCGCCGCCCTCAACAGCCGCTCCTGGCAGAACGGCTGCCTCGGCACCACCGAAACCACCCGCACCGGCGCCTACAACACCCGCACCGACGACCTCGGCACCTGGATCCAACAGACCCGCGCCGTTGACTGGAAGACCCTGCTCGTCAACACCAACAGCGGCAAGTGCCTGGAGATCGACGACTCCCTCATGACCGACGGAGCCCAGGCCCAGCAGTGGACCTGCCACAGCCTGCCGACCGCCCGCTGGATCTTCCACTGGGCCGGCGACAGCTGGGAGGTGCGCAACGCCAACAGCGGCAAGGCCCTGGAGATCGAGGACTCCCTCACGGTCGAAGGCGCCCGCGCCCAGCAGTGGACCTTCTACGGCCTCCCCACCCAGAAATGGGACCTCGTCAAGAGCGCCGGCGGCTACGCCCTCAAGAACCGCAACAGCGGCAAGGCCCTGGAGATCGACGACTCGCTCAAAACCGACGGAGCCCGCGCCCAGCAGTGGACCTTCTACGACCTCCCCACCCAGAAATGGGCCTTCTCGTACTGACCCCTGGCAACACAGAGAGGCCCGCGCGGTCCGGCCCGGTCACCACCGCGGTGGCCGGGCCGGAGCGCTTCCCGGCAGGCCCGGTAGTCCGCAGGGACGTCGACTTCTTTCGCGGAGAACCAGGACAGAACTCTGAGCTGGGGCGGAGAATTCCTCACGCAAATGCCGGACCGGGCCTTCGACCGGTGCTGGACCGCGGGGAGCAGCGGCTCCCGGCTGCTCGGCATGAAAACGATTCTCGTGCCGGTTTCCTCGATCAACCACACGATCAACGTCGTCGGGCCCTGACGGGATCGTGGCGGCACACCCCCCGTGCTCCGGCGCCGGGCGCGCTCCGGGAGTGGGCCTTGCGGGCGGCACGCTCCTATGGTGGAAGAACCCCATCACCGGAAGCGACGGCGTACGGGCAGGTGGATCGTGAACGGACCCGTCATCGACTACCAGGACGTCTTCCAGGCCCTGCCGGGCGCGGTGGCGCTGCTGACCCGCGACCTGGTGTACGCGGATGTCAACGAAGCGTTCCTGTCCGTCTCCGGACGCACCCGCGAGCAGCTCATCGGCCGCTACCTGTTCGAGGTCTTCCCCGACAACCCGAACGACGCCTCGGCGAACGGCATGCGCAACCTGCAGGCCTCGCTCGAGCGTGTGATGGCCACCGGCGAGCGCGACACCATGGCCCTGCAGCGCTACGACGTCGAGGACCCGGAGCGCCCCGGCGTGTGGCACGAGCGGTACTGGAGCCCCGTGAACGCCCCCGTCCTCGCCCCGGACGGCACGGTGGCGCTGCTGCTGCACCGCGTCGAGGAGGTCACGGACCTCATCACGGCCCGCGGCTCCCGCGACGGCAGCGGCGCCCGGGTCCTGGAGGCCGAGCTCTACACCCGTGCCCGGGAACTGCAGGAGGTCAACGAACGCCTGCGCGACGCCCACGCCCGTGAACGCGAGGTCGCCCTCCACCTGCAGGAGGCGATGCTCCCCGCGCCCCGGCCGCTCGGCCACCACCGCGCGGCCGTGCGGTACCGCCCTGCCACCGGGGCCCTGAACGTCTGCGGCGACTGGTACGACCTCGCCGACCTGCCCGGCACGGACCACACCGCCGTCGCCGTGGCGGTCGGCGACGTCGTCGGCCACGGACTGCGCGCCGCCGGCGTCATGGGGCAGCTGCGCAGCGCCCTGTCCGCCGCCTCCCGGGTCGCGGACGGCCCCGCCCAGGCGCTGGAGGTCCTGGGCCTGTACGCCCGCTTCGTCGACGGTGCGGAGAACGCCACGGTCGTGTCGGTCTTCGTCGACTGGACCACCCACACCCTCACCTACAGCAGCGCGGGCCACCCGCCGCCCGCCCTGTGCGGCCCCGACGGTGCCGTGGTCCTCCTCGACCGGGCCACCGATCCCCCGCTCGGCGCCCGCCCGGAACACGTCCCGCGCCCGCAGGCCCGGACCGGCTTCACCGAGGGTTCCGTCCTCGTCCTCTACACCGACGGGCTCGTGGAGCGCCGACGCGAGGACATCGACACCGGCCTCGACCGCCTCGCCCGCTCCCTCGCCCGCCACCGCCGCGCCGACCCCGACCGCCTCGCCGACGCGCTCCTGGCCGACCTCGTCCCGCCCGCCGGGCTCACCGACGACACCGCGCTGATCGTCCTGCGCCTCTGACGGCCGACGTGCGCAGCGGGCGGGATTCAGTCGCCCTGGGTCTGTTCGGCCCCGTCGGCCGCTTCGGCGCTATCGGCGCCATCGGCCTCCCAGCGGAGCAGGTCCCCCGGCTGACAGTCGAGGACCTCGCAGAGCGCGGCGAGCGTCGAGAAGCGCACCGCCTTGGCGCGGCCGTTCTTGAGGACCGCCAGGTTGGCGGGGGTGATCCCTATCCGGTCCGCGAGTTCACCCACGGACATCTTCCGCCGGGCCAGCATCACGTCGATGTCGACCGCGATCGGCATCAGATCACCTCGTTCAGCTCGGCCTGCATCCGGGTCGCTTCGACGTCGCGGGCGACGGCCTGGGCGAGCAGCATCCGCAGCACGAGCACGATGAGCGCGACGCCCAGGATCGCCACGCCGATCCCGCCCATGATGAGGGTGACGCCGGGGTCGTCCCGCTGGCCCGGCGCGTTCAGCGCCGTGACCGAGAACCACGCCAGAGCGGCGGCGACGATCGCGCCGATGATGCCGTCCACGTAGCGGAAGGCGGCGTGGGAGAACACGGTCTCGCGTCGCACCATCGCCACCAGTCGCCAGACGCAGACCAGGGCGACCTGCGCAGCCCCGATGCCCAGGACCGTCACCAGGCGCAGCGCGGTCAGCGGGAGCGTCCCGTCCTCCGGGTCGTTCCCGCTCACCAGGGCCCACAGCATCATCGCCTGCACGAACACAGTGCCGGTCAGCACCACCGCGAGCACCACGCGCAGCGCGCGCACTGTCAGCTTGCCCATGATCCATCCATCCGTCCATCGAGTTGCGATGGGAATCTATCGAATATCGATAGGTGGAGCAAAGGGCGGTTCGCAGCCCCGCTCGGCCCCCTCGGCCCCCTCGGCCCCGGCGCCACCTGATCGAAGCCGTACGTCGAGCGCCGGAGCCATGACATCCGTCATCCCTCATCGCTGACGCTCCACCTCTGCCAGCGACGTGGTCCCGCATGCCAAACTGATGATCATCACCGGGGCGGACAGGCCCCGGCAGGGGACGACACACCACGGGGGACACCATGGCGAGCACCGGTACCGACGCGGCCGCATCCGAACCCACCGCCGGCCTCGATGCCGTCGGCGCGGCCGGTGAGCTGCTGCCCTCGGTCGGCGAGATGCGGCTGCCCTCCTGGTTCTTCGGATTCGAGGGCGGCCTGGCCGGTGCCTTCGACCTGCTGCGGGCCTTCCCCTCCGCCTGGCCCGCCCTGATCCTCCTCGTCGCGATCAACATCACCGTCTCGCTGACCCTGCTGCGCAAGCGGCTGAAGCTCGCCAAGCTGCTGTGGCGCGGCAAGGGCACCCGCAAGGTGGCCTTCGCCCTGGTGGGCCTGCGGATCGGCACCCACGTCCTGCTCGGCGCCCTCGGCCTCGCGCTCGTCTCGGCGCTCGGCCATGTCCTGATGGCCGTGGTGATGGCCGCCGTCACCGTCGGCCTGCTCGCGTACGTCCAGCGGACCGCACTCGCCGCCCTGGTCACGGCGGGCAAGGCCACCGCCTGACCGCTTCCCGCCCGCCCCGGCTCCAACGCGGCGGGCGTCGGGTCGGCCGCACGGCTGCGCCGTGGCGGTGCGACGGCCGTCCCGCAGCCGAGGCCGGGGCCGGGCCGGGGCCGGGGAGCGCTTCGCGGCACGGGAGCTGTCAGCGAGTTCGCCACGTACCACGAGGCGGAGTCGCCGCGCCCGTGGAACGGCCGAGGCCGCTCCGGGCCCGGTCGGCCGGAGGCGTTCGCGCGTCAGGCGGCCAGGCCGAGGCCGAGGGTGACCGCGACGGGGGCGAGGTAGAGGAGCGGAAAGGCCACGGTCTTGTACGAGCGGGCCCGCAGGCAGGTGACGACGGCGCCGAGAAAGTAGAGGATCAGGCCGACCGCCGCCGCGACACCGAGCGCCGGGACCACGAGACCCGCCAGCAGACCCGCCGCCCCGGCGAGCTTCGCCAGCGCCAGCGGCCCCCACCACGAGCGCGGCACCCCGTACTCGACCAGCGGCTGGGTGACGAACTCCGCCCGGCGGGCCAGCGAGACGCCGGAGAAGCCGACCCACAGGGCGCTGACGACGGCGAGGACGATGTGGGCGACGGACATGGCGGGGACCCCGGTTTCGTGTGGGAGGAGCAGCGGTGGCACCGCCGCGCTTGCTCGAACACTCCGCTGACCCGCCGGCCGCACCGGATGTGACAGCAGCGCCGAAGTTTTTTCTCCGGGGCCGCAACTGCGTGTCGGACGGACCGCCGATCCGCAGGGGCGCCGGGCGCCCGGCCACCGGTGCGCTGTCGTCACGGCGGCCGGGCTCTGAACGCGGTGGGCGGGTCCGGACGGCGAAGAGGGGGGATGTCCGCCGGCCGGACCTCTCACTCGCCCACCGCACGCTCTTCTCACCCCGATCCGCCACCGCAAACCACCGTGTCCGGCTTCTCTGACACCGATCCGGTGGCGGTGAGATTCCCGCGTTCAAGATATTTGCATAATTAATGTCCACGGATACGGTGGCGGCATGACAGAGCAGACGTGCCACCGCTTCCGCGACCGGGTCGCGGTGATCACCGGTGCCGCCGCCGGTATCGGCGCCGCGACCTCGCGACGTCTGGCGGCGGAGGGCGCGGCGGTGGTGATCGTCGACATCGCCGACGTCGCGGGGCGGGCGACGGCCGAGGCGATCACGGCGCAGGGCGGGCGGGCCGAGTACCGGCACGGCGACGTGTCGTCCGCGGCGATGTGGGAGGAGCTCGCGGCCCATGTGCGGAGCAGCTACGGGCGGTTGGACGTGCTGCACAGCAACGCGTACGCGGTCGTCGTCAAACCGGCGCACGAGCTGACCGAGCCGGAGTGGGACGGCCAGCTGGCGGTCACCCTGAAGGCCGCGTGGCTGGGGGTGCGTGCCTTCGCCGGGTTGCTGCGCGACAGCGGCGGCTCGGTGGTGCTGACCTCGTCCGTCCACGCGCTGGTGGGCCTGCCCGGGCATCCCGCGTACGCCGCCGCCAAGGGCGCGCTGTGCTCGCTGGGGCGCCAGCTGGCCGTGGAGTACGGGCCCGAGGTGCGGGTCAACACCGTCGTTCCCGGTCCGATCCTGACGGCGGCCTGGGAGCGGGTGGACGGGGCGGGGCGGGCCGACAGCGTGGCCGGGACGGTCGCCAAACGGTTCGGCACCCCCGAGGAGGTGGCGGCCACCGTCGCCTTCCTCGCCTCGCCCGACGCCTCCTACGTCACCGGAACCACCCTCGTCGTGGACGGGGGCTGGTCGATCGTCAAGGAATCCGCATGACACCCGGCTCCGACGTGCCCCGAGTGCCGTCCGCGACGCCCGAACAACCCGCACCGGAAGGCCCCGCATGAACCAGCCGCCCACCCGCAATCTGCACCGGCAGATCATCGACATCATCGGGCAGCGGATCGTCAGCGGCGCCTACGCTCCTCACTCGCTCCTGTCCCCGGACCGGCTGGAGCAGGAGATCGGGGTCAGCAAGACCGTGCTGCGCGAGGCGCTGCGGGTGCTGGCCGCCAAGGGCCTCATCGGTTCGCGGCAGAAGCGGGGAACCTTCGTACGGCCCCGCGCCGACTGGAACCTGCTGGACGCCGATCTGCTGCGCTGGCAGGGCGCGGACGCCCCGGACCGGGGATTCCTGGCCGACCTGGGCGAGGTCCGCTCGATCATGGAGCCGGCCGCCGCCCGCCTCGCCGCCGAGCGCCGTGACGAGGCCGACCTGGCCGACCTCGACCACGCCCTGGAACGCATGGCCGAGGCCGGCCACAACGCCGGTGCCGTGGTCGAGGCGGACCTGGCGTTCCACCGCGCCCTGCTCGCCGCCGCCCACAACGAACTGCTCACCCGCATGGAGGTGGTGATCGAGGCCGGACTGCGGGTGCGCGACCGCCTCGTCCACGGCACGGAGCACTGGTCCGACCCCGTGCCCGCGCACCGCGCCGTCCTCGACGCCGTCCGCGACGGCGACCCGCACGCGGCCGAGCAGGCCGTCCGGCAGCTGCTCGCGCAGGCCACCGCCGACCTCGACCTGATCGGTCCGGGAGGGACACCATGAGGATCACGGCCCCGGAGACGTCCCTCGTCCCCCTCGCTGGCTGTTCCTGCGCACCGCCACCGAACGCGGTGGGCGGATCCGGACGGCGAAGCGGGGATGTCCGCCGTCCGACCTCGTTCCCGCCCACCGCGCTCTGCTACGACCGGCAGACCGGGGGCTTCGGGTCCGTGTTCAGGGCGTAGACCGTGGACTGGCCGCTGCGGTCGTGGACGATGGGCACCGAGACGGTGTCGTACGCCGTCCACGGGAGCTCGGCGGCGGAGAAGGTCCAGACCCCGGTCGCCTTCCGGGCGATCTTGTTGAGCGTGACCCAGCCGTACTGCCCCGGCGGAACGCTGTAGGTGACCTGGTCGTTCACGCTCTCGGAGCCGGACCAGACGGTCTTGAAGGAGACCGTGAGCTCGACGGTGACCTTGGAGATCAGCGACGCGGCCGATCCGCTCTCGAACGCGCTCTCGAAACTGGAGCCCAGTTCATTGGACCACCCACTGGTCTTGAGCACGGAGTAGGTGTGGGTCGACGGCGTGGAGGTGTTGTTGTACCAGGGCACCGACACGCATTCGGCGGGGACCGGCGCGGCGGGCGCCTCCGACTTCATGTCCCAGGAGCACGAAGTCGGCGCCGCCTCGCACTTCTTGGCCGCGTACGCGAGGGCGAGGTCCCTCGGTGAGGGCGCCGTGTTCCAGCCGAAGGCCCACCGCTGGGACGCGACCGCCTTGCACGCCGTCGCACCGATCGGGTAGCCGGCCCGGAGGTCGCCCTCCCAGGGCGCCAGGCACCTTCCGGAGGTCACGGCCCGGATCATGAAGCCCCCGCCGTTCGGGTGGAAGTACCACTTCTGCTCCGGCTTCACCTGGCAGTCCGCGGCATACACGAAGTTCCAGGCCTCGTCCGAACTCCCGCGCACTTCGAGGCACTTGCCGAAAGCCCTGTTGACGATCCCGAACGTGCCGTCGGTCCGGTCGAGCCGCAGCTGCCAGGTGGTGCCTTCCCCCTTGTTCTGCATGGTCAACTGCTGGGTGAAGTAGGCGTAGGGGTTCAGGGCGACGGTCTGTCCCCCCGCGAAGCCGATCGAGAAGCAGGTGGACCCCGCCGCGCCGGCCGGGCACGGCGGCCCCTTGAGGTCCAGGGCGCGGGCGTCGGTGCTCGCCAGCGGACCGACGGCGAGGCCGAGGGCGAGGAGGCTGGTCGCCAGGCAGGCGACCACCGTCCTCAGGAGATCGAATCGAGCACGCGGGAGTCTCGGGTTCGTGGAGCTTCTTTCCACTTGCGATGTCGCTGACTCTCAGCCGGACGCCCGGGGTGAGCGGGCCGGAGATGCGGCGGGTCCACGGGCGGCGCTGCCCAGCGCCCGTGCGGAGGACCGCCTGCACGCTCCGGGTGGCGGCCGGACCGGTCACCGTCGACCGGCGCGGGCGGCACGGATCCCGACGGGAACGCCGCGCCGCGATCCACCCCGCCGCCGCGATCACGACGGGAACAGGAGCAGTCGCAGGCGTTGACGTACCGTCACTTCCCCAAAGCTGTGGGCAGATCGTAGGCGATGTCGGATGGTTACCTTCAAGGCCGCCTACTTCCTTCGGGAAAGCAGGCGGGTGCGGGCCGGCCGCCGCAGCATCCGTCATCGACCGGATCCGGACGCTCCCGCCTCCTCCGGCGAGGAGCCGGGAGCTCCCCCCGCCGCGTTGCCCCGTTCCGGTGAAGTCCGGCCGTTCGCAGCCGAGTTCGCCCAGTTTGCTTCTAGGCTCTGGGCCGGTTTCACCATCCTTCTACCGAACGGGAGACCAGCATGGCCGAACAGGCCGACATCATCCTCCACGGCGGCGACATCGTCACGCTCGCGGAGCACGGCGACGACGGACGGGGCGAGGCGGTGGCCGTGAAGGACGGGACCGTCGTCTTCGTCGGCCCCGAGCAGGAGGCGTTGGAGCACTGGCGCGGCCCGGACACCGTCGTGCGGGACCTCGGGGGCCGCGCCCTGCTGCCCGGGTTCATCGACGCGCACGGCCATCTCGGAGGCATCGGCCTGCAGACCGTCATCGCCAACCTGCTCGCCGACCCGGACGGCGACGTCACCGACCTCGCCTCGCTGAAGGACAAGCTGCGCTCCTGGGCCGCGGGCCCGGTGGGCGCGGACTCCGAGTGGATCATCGGCTTCGGGTACGACGACGCGATGCTCGCCGAGGGCCGCCACCCCACCCGCGACGACCTCGACGAGGTGTCCACGGACCGCCCGGTGCTCGCCATCCACCAGTCCTTCCACCTCGGCGCGGTGAACCGCCTCGGCCTGAAGCGGCTCGGCTACTCTGCCGCCACGCCCGACCCCGAGGGCGGGGTGATCCGGCGGCGCGAACTCGCCGTCCCGCCCTCGTTCGGCGAGCCCGACGGCGTACTGGAGGAGAAGGCGTTCACCCCGGCCTCGGACCTGGCGCTCGCGGGGCTGCCGGAGCGGGAGCTGCTGATGCTGTTCGCGACGGGTGCGGTCACGGCGGCGAGCTTCGGCTTCACCACCGTCCAGGAGGGCGGCACCACCCTCGCCAACCTCAAGGCGCTGCGGGACACCGCCGCCGCCGTGCCGCTCCCGGTCGACGTGGTCGCGTACGTGAAGGCCGACGAGGCGATGTCGTCCGCGCTGGACGACCCGATCGGGGTGAGCGACGAGTACGTGAACGGCGTCCGCGCGGCCGGCGTGAAGCTGGTCCTGGACGGCTCGCCGCAGGGACGCACCGCGTGGCTCAGCGAGCCGTACCTGACGCCGCCGCCCGGACAGCCCCAGGGTTACTGCGGGTACCCGGCGGTACCGGACGACGCGGTGGTGGCCAAGCAGATCGGTACGGCGGTCGAGCGGGGCTGGCAGGTCCTGGCGCACGTCAACGGTGACGCGGCGATCGACCAGTTCATCAAAGCGGTCGCGGCCGCCGGGCCGGGCCGCCGGCCGACCGTGGCGATCCACGCGCAGACCGCCCGCGAGGACCAGGTCGACGCGTTCGCCCGGCTGGGGATCCTGCCGTCCTTCTTCTCGATGCACACCTACTACTGGGGCGACTGGTACCGCGAGACCGTCCTCGGCGAGAAGCGGGCGCAGGACATCTCCCCCGCCCGCTGGGCACTCGACCGGGGCCTGCGCTACACCTCGCACCACGACGCCCCGGTGGCGCTGCCGAACTCCATTGCCGTGCTGTCCAGCCAGGTGACCCGCCGCACCCGCGGCGGCCACCTCCTCGGCCCCGACCAGCGGGTCTCCGCGCTGGAGGCGGTTCGCGCGATCACCGTCAACGCCGCCCACCAGTACGGGGAGCAGGACCGCAAGGGCAGTATCGAGGTCGGCAAGCTCGCGGACCTGGTCGTCCTCAGCGAGAACCCGCTGACGGTCGACCCCGAGCGGATCCGCGACATCGAGGTGATCGAGACCATCAAGGCCGGCACCACCGTCCACCCGCCCGCACCCACCGACCGGGGCGGCGGGACCCCGTCGACCGGACCCGCCCCGCACTGGGGCTGCTCCTGCTGATCCGGCGCGCGCCCGCACCACCACGCCCGGCGGCCTCGGCTGCCGGGCGTCGCCGATCAGTCAGGAGGTCAGCGGCTCAGGCGGCCAGCGGCTCAGGCGGCCAGTGGCCCGATCTCCCCCGCGAAGACGATGACCTGGTCGATGAGGTTCCGCCGCAGGTGGACGACGTCCGTTCCCGCCAGGCCGGGGCCTCCGTCCGGCGTTGTGAAGACCCACCGGTACCGGGCCCACTCGTCCGGCATGTCCACCGCCGAACAACGCGCCATCGTGCCGGTCCCCGCGGGGTGGCGCCGGAGGTCCAGCACGAAGCGCTCGACCGCCTCGATCCCCTCACTGCGGCCCAGCGGTCCCCAGAAGACCACGTCCGAGGTCAGGGCCCGGGAGAGCAGCGCGGTCACATAGCTGTCGTCCGAGGCGTTGAACGCGGAGATGAACGTGTCGATGGCGGACTGCGCGGTCTCTTCCTGCATGCACCAGTAATACCAGCACGGTGGACCGTCCGGCCCGGTCGCAGCGCTATTCGACGGCGGCCGCGCCGGGAAGGGACTCCCCCGTGCTCAGGTGCTCCCGGAGCCACTGTTCGGTGCTGCTGACGTGGAGCAGCGCGGCCGCCTGGCCGAGGGAGGCGTCGCGGGCGGACAGGGCGTTGAAGATCGCCTCGTGCTCGGCGAGGGTCCGGCCCGCGGCGTGGGCGTCGGTGAGGCCGCGCCAGACGCGGGCGCGCAGGGTGCGGCCGGAGATGCCTTCCAGCAGGGTGAGGAGGGTCTCGTTGCCCGTCGCCGAGACGACGGCGCGGTGGAAGGCGGCGTCGTGGACGTTGAGCTGTTCGACGTCGTCGCGGGCCTCGCGCATGGCGTCCAGGTGCTCCTTCACCTCGGCCAGTTGCCCGTCCGAGATCCGGGTGGCCGCCAGCGCCGTGGCGGCCGGTTCGAGCAGGCGCCGTACCTCGATCAGGTCCCGCAGGGCCGCCGCGTCGCTCTGGAGGAGTTCGACCGCGCCGCCGAGGCCCTCCAGGAGCACGCTCGGCTGGAGGCTGGTCACGTAGGTGCCGTCGCCCCGCCGGACCTCCAGCACCCGTGCGACGGCGAGGGCCTTGACGGCCTCCCGGGCGAGGTTTCGGGAGAGGCCCAGTTGGGCGGCGAGCACGGGTTCCGGGGGGAGCTTCGAGCCGGGAGGCAGGGCGCCGGTCCTGATCAGCTCACGGATCTGTTCTATGGCCTTGTCCGTCAGCAGCACTGCGCACCTCTCCCCCGACCGTGCTCCAGGGGCACGTCCGACCTGATGAGTCCCCGGGCGCGGAGGTCGCTCCAGAGTCCTTCGGGCGTGTTCCTGCCGTGGAGTTCCACGTTCCGTACGACCTGTTCCGGGTTCCGCATACCGAGGGTGACGTTGATGATACTGGAGTGGGTCAGGGGGAAGGCGATCGCCGCCGCGGGCAGCGTGGTGCCGTGCGCCTCGCAGACCTCCGCGATCGCGCGGGCCCGGGCGACGAGGTCCGGCGGGGCGTCCCGGTAGTCGTACTTCATGCCCTCGGCGGGCCGGTCCCGGGAGAGCAGCCCCGAGTTGAACACCCCCACCGCCACGACGCTCCGGCCGAGTTCCCGGGCGGCGGGCAGCACGTCGTCCAGCGCGGACTGGTCGAGCAGGCTGTAGCGTCCGGCGAGCATCACGACGTCGGCGGCGGTCTCGCGCAGGAAGCGGGCGAGCATGGCCGACTGGTTCATGCCCGCGCCGATCGCGCCGACCACGCCCTGGTCGCGCAGCTCCGCGAGCGCGGGCATGGCTTCTTCTGCCGCCTGCCGCCAGTGCTCGTCCGGGTCGTGCAGGTACACGACGTCCAGCCGGTCCAGTCCGGTGCGCTCCAGGGTGTCCTCGACGGAGCGGAGCACTCCGTCGCGACTGAAGTCCCACACCCGGCGCAGGTCGTCCGGCACGACGAAGCCCTCGGGGTCGCTGCCCCGGGGCGCCTCGTTGGGGACGAGCAGCCGGCCCACCTTGGAGGAGACGACGTACTCGTCCCGGGGCCGGTCCCGCAGGGCGGCGCCGAGGCGGCGCTCGGAGAGGCCGAGGCCGTAGTGCGGCGCGGTGTCGAAGTACCGGACGCCGGCGTCCCAGGCGGTGTCGACGGCGGCCTTCGCGACCTCGGCAGGGGTGGCGCGGTAGAGGTTGCCGATGACGGAGGCTCCGAAACCCAGCCCGGTGAGGGTGACGGAGGTGTTCTCGATGGTCCGCTGCTGCACGTCGTGCTCCTGGAGTGGGGGTGAGGGGGTGCCGGTCACCGGCTGACGTGGGCCGATCCGCCCGCGACGAGTGCCTCGACCTCGGCGAGGGTGGCCATGGAGACGTCTCCGGGCGTGGTCATGGTGAGGGCCCCGTGGGCGGTGCCGTAGGCCAGGGCGCGTTCCAGGCCGGTGCCGCCGAGCAGTCCGTGGATCAGGCCGGCGGCGAAGCCGTCGCCGGAGCCGATCCGGTCGAGGACGTGCAGTCCGGGCATGCGGCGCCCGGCGACGAAGCCGGTCTCCGCCGACCAGGCGGCCGAGGACCAGTCGTTCACCCCGGCCGAGGGCACCTCGCGCAGGGTCGTCGCCAGCACTCCCGCCCCGGGCAGCCGGGCGGCGACCTCCGCGAGGGCTCCGGCGACCTCGTCGGCCGCGACGCGGGTCTGCCCGGGGTGCGTACCGGCCAGGCCCAGGGCGCCGACCACGACGTCGGCGTGGCGGGCGAGCCTCAGGTCCACTTCGCGGGCCCGGGCGGCGCCGCCCCGGCCGGCCCAGAGACTCGCGCGGTAGTTGGGGTCGTAGGAGACCGTGACGCCGTGTCGGCGGGCCGCGGCCATGGCCTCTTCGGCGACGTCGACGGTGGTGTCCGACAGGCCGGCGAAGATGCCGCCGGTGTGGAACCAGCGCACCCCCGCCGGGAAGACGGCGTCCCAGTCCACGTCGCCCTTCCGCAGCTGCGAGACGGCCGTGTGGGCGCGGTCGCCGACGCCGAGCGCGCCGCGGAGGCCGTACCCGCGCTCGACGAAGTTCAGGCCGTTGCGTGCAGTGCGGCCCACGCCGTCGTCGGGTGTCCACCGGATCATCGAGGTGTCGACGCCGCCCTGGAGGATGAGGTCCTCGACGAGGCGGCCCACCGGGTTGTCCACGAGCGCGGTGACGACGGCCGTGCGGAGGCCGAAGCAGCGGCGCAGGCCGCGAACGACGTTGTACTCGCCGCCGCCCTCCCAGACCTGGAACGAGCGGGCGGTGCGGATCCGGCCCTCACCCGGGTCGAGGCGCAGCATCACCTCGCCCAGAGCGACGACCTCCGGGCCGTTTCCCGTTCTCCTCGTCGCGGCCGGTGCGGATTCCGGTCCGGTGCCGCTCATCGGCCGAGCCAGCCGCCGTCGACGGGCAGAACGGTGCCGTGGACGTAGGCGGCGGCGTCCGAGGCCAGGAACACGACGGCGCCGGCGAGGTCGTCGGCGCTCCCCCAGCGGCCGGCGGGGATGCGCTCCAGGATGGCCCTGCTGCGCGCCGGGTCGTCCTGGAGTGCCCGGGTGTTGTCGGTGGCGATGTAGCCGGGCGCGACGGCGTTGACGTTGACGCCGCGCGAGGCCCACTCGTTGGCCAGCGCCTTGGTCAGGCCGGCGATGCCGTGCTTGGCGGCGGTGTAGCCGGGGACGGTGATGCCGCCCTGGAAGCTGAGCAGCGAGGCCGTGAAGACGATGCTCCCCCGGCCGCGTGCCACCATCCTCGCACCCACGGCCCGGGTCAGCGCGAACTGCGCGCTCAGGTTGACCTGGAGCACGAGGTCCCAGTCGGCGTCGGTGTGCTCGGCGGCGGGGGCGCGGCGAATCGTGCCCGCGTTGTTGACCAGGATGTCCACAGGCCGTTCGCGGCCGGCGAGGTCCGCGCCCAGGGCGCGGACGGCCTCGGGATCGGCGAAGTCGGCGCGGATCGCCTCGAAGGTGCGGCCGGCGGCGGTCACGTCCTGTTCCACCGCGCTGCCGGACTTCTCCAGCGAGGCACTGACGCCGATGACGTCCGCCCCGGCTTCGGCTAGCGCGCGGGCCACGGCCCGGCCGATGCCGCGACGGGCTCCCGTGACGACGGCGAGCCTGCCGGTGAGGTCGAAGGGTGTCATGCGGTGGCTTCCTCGGTGTTGTCGGTGCCGTCGACGGTGCTGTTCACGGTGCAGTCCACCAGGATCTTCATCACGTCGCCGCCCTCCAGGGCCTCGAACGCGGCGGGTGCCTCGGTCAGCGGCACGACCTTGCTGATCAGCCGCTCGGCCGGGACCGTGCCGTCCGCGACGAGGGCGACCGCCTGCTCGAAGTCGGAGCGGTCGTACAACCGGGCTCCCACCAGGGTGAGTTCGCGCCAGAAGAAGCGGTGCAGGTTCACCTCGCGGGGTCGGGGGTGGATGGCCACCAGGCACAGCCGTCCGCGCGCGCCCAGCACGTCGACCGCCGTGTCGACGCCGGCCGCCGCGCCGGACACCTCGAAGGCGACGTCCGCCCCCGCGTCCCCCGTCCACTGCCGGACGAGTTCCGGCACGTCGTCGTCGGCGGGGTTCCAGGCGGTCAGGCCCAACTCCTCGACGAGCAGGCGGCGGTGGCTGCTCGGTTCGACGACCCGGACCTCGGCGCCCGCGGCCCGCGCGACCAGGGCGATGAGCACGCCGACCGGTCCGCCGCCGACCACGACGGTCCTCTCGCCCGCACGGACACCGGCCCGTGCGACGTCGTGCACGGCCACCGCGGTCGGTTCGACGAGCGCGGCGCGGTCCAGGGGCAGGGAGTCCGGGAGCCGCACCAGGGCGGCGGCGGGCACGGTCCAGCGCTGCTGCAACGCGCCCGGGGAGTCGATGCCGAGGAAGTCGAGCTGCCGGCAGATGTGCTGGTTCCCCGCGCGGCAGGCCGGGCAGGTGCCGTCCCAGCGCAGCGGCATCACGGTGACCGCGTCGCCGGGCCGCCAGCCCTGCACGTCCGGGCCGACGCGGACGACCAGGCCGGACATCTCGTGTCCGAGGACGGCGGGCGCGGCCACCCGGGCGTCCATGTCGCCGTGGAAGATGTGCAGGTCGGTGCCGCAGATGCCGACGTAGGCGGGGGCGAGCAACACCTCGCCGGGGCCGGGTTCGGGGGTCTCGGCGGGGGCCGTGTCGAGGGTGCGTGCGGCCAGGTAGCGGACTGCGCGTGTCATCGCGGTTCCAGGATCCCTTCGGTGCGAACGCCGATGGTGAGCAGCAGGTTGGCGTAGGTGCGGGTGTCGGCGGTGACGACGGCGAGGGCCAGGTCCCGCGAGCGGGCGGCCTCGTAGAAGGCGGCGCGGTCGAGTGCCGTGACCGGTCGGGGCGCCAGCGCGGAGCGGTACCCGGCGACGGCCGACGGCTCCGGTTCGCCCTCGGGCGGCACCATCACGTGGGCCGACTCGACGGGCAGCGCGCGCAGCAGGACGTCCAGCACGGTGGTGACGTCGAGCAGGCCCGGGGCCAGGTTGAGGTGGACGGTCCGGGCGCGCTCGCCGGTGGCGGTGCTGGCGGGGTAGTGGCCGTCGGCGAGCAGGACCCGGGCGCCGTGGCCGGCGCCGGTGAGGGATGCGAGGATCCCGGGGTGCAGCAGTTCGGTCAGGAGCACGGGCGCGAGCCTTCCGTCGGGTCGGACAGCCGGTAGAAGGAGGCCGCCGTGCCGGAGAGCACGGCCTGCCGCTCGTACTCGGAGCAGTCGTCGAGCAGTTCCTCGACGGTGGCGGCCCAGTGGTTCCAGCCGCCGGCGAGGACGCAGACCGGCCAGTCGGAGCCGAACATCAGCCGGTCGGGTCCGAAGGCGTCCAGCAGGACGTCCCGGACCGGCCGGATGTCGTCGATCGTCCAGGTCCGGTGGTCGGCCTCCGTGATCAGCCCGGAGAGCTTGCACCGCACGTGGGGGGAGGCGGCGAGCACGCGCACCTTCCGCTCCCAGTCCGACAGCGCGCGGCCGACAGGCGGCTTTCCGGCGTGGTCCAGGACCAGGGGCAGGTCGGGGATGCGCTGGGCGAGCCGGACCGCCTGGGGGAACTGCTCGCTGCGGATGAGCAGGTCGTAGCCGAGACCCCGGTCCCGAACGGCCCGCAACCCCCGCTCCACGGTGGGCCGTTGCAGCCAGCCGGGGTCGGTCTCGGCCTGCACGACGTGCCTCAGGGCGCGCAGGTGGCCGCCTCCGGGTCCGGCGCGCAGGGCGTCGAGCACGTCGCCGATCGCGGGCGAGGCGAGGTCCGCCCAGCCGACGACGGCGCCGACCAGCACGTCCTGTTCGGCGAGGGCGAGGAGTTCCCAAGTCTCGGGGAGGGAGGTCACGCACTGGACGAGCACGGTGCTGGCCAGCCGCCGGCCGGCGATCGTCCGGGTCGCGGTCCGTCGCAGGTCGTCGACCGTGTGCGTTCGGCGGATCGGCTCGTGGCCGGGCTCGTCCAGCCAGGGCTGCGGCCGGCGGTCCAGGTCCCACACGTGGTGGTGGGCGTCGACCAGGGACGGCGGCCCGGACACGGGCAGCTCAGACACGGGCCGACCAGACCGGACCGTCGGGGTAGGTGTACTCCTTGAGGGACTCGGTGTGCATCTGCGCGCTGAGCCCGGGGAGCGTGGGGGCGAGGTAGTGGCCGCCGATGACGCGGACCGGGTCGACGAAGTGCTCGTGCAGGTGGTCGACGTACTCGATGACCCGGTCCTCGACCGTGCCGGAGACCGCGACGTAGTCGAACATCGACAGGTGCTGCACCATCTCGCACAGGCCGACGCCGCCGGCGTGCGGGCAGACCGGGACGCCGAACTTGGCGGCGAGCAGCAGGATCGCGATGTTCTCGTTGACGCCGCCGACCCGCGCCGAGTCGATCTGCACGATGTCCACCGCGCCGATCTGGAGCAGCTGCTTGAAGACGACCCGGTTGGCGATGTGCTCGCCGGTGGCGACCTTGACGGGACCGACGGCGGCGCGGACGGCGGCGTGGCCGAGGATGTCGTCGGGCGAGGTGGGCTCCTCGATCCAGTACGGCCGGCAGGGGGCCAGGGCGCCCATCCAGTCGATCGCGTCCTGGACGTCCCAGCGCTGGTTGGCGTCCACCGCGATGCGGATGTCCTCGCCGACCGTCTCCCGGGCGGTGCGCAGGCGCCGTACGTCGTCCTCCAAGGAGGCGCCGACCTTGAGCTTGATCTGGGTGAAGCCGTCGGCGACGGCCTCGCGGGCGAGGCGGGCCAGCTTCTCGTCGGAGTAGCCGAGCCAGCCCGGCGTGGTGGTGTAGGCGGGGTAGCCCCGGTCGAGCAGCCGGGCGGTGCGCTGTGCGCGGCCGGGCTCGGCGCGGCGCAGGATCTCCAGGGCCTCCTCGGGGGTGAGCGCGTCGCTGAGCCAGCGGAAGTCGATCTGCGCGACCAGTTCCTCCGGCGACATCTCGCCCAGGAACCGCCAGACGGGCTTGTCGACGCGCTTGGCCGCGAGGTCCCAGGCGGCGTTCACGACCGCGCCGACGGCCATGTGGATGGCGCCCTTCTCCGGGCCCAGCCAGCGCAGCTGGGGGTCGTGGACGAGGGAGCGGGAGAAGCCTCCGAGGTCGGCGCAGACCTCGTCGACGGACCGGCCGACCACGTGGGGGGGCGAGGGCCGCGACGGCAGCGGCCTGCACGTCGTTGCCGCGCCCGGTGGTGAAGGCCAGGGCGTGGCCCTCCAGTCCGTCGGGGGCGTCGGTGCGCAGGACGACGTAGGCGGCCGAGTAGTCCGGCTCGGGGTTCATCGCATCCGAGCCGTCGAGGTGCTCGGAGGTCGGGAACCGCACGTCCAGGACGTCGAGGGCGGTGATGCGGGCGGGTTCCGGGGAGGCGGGCAGGGCCGATGACATGGCGACAACTCCTGTGCGGGCAGGGGGAAAAGTCTCGCTGGGACGAGGGGGGGATGGGAGCGGGGCGGCCCGGGTCGCTCCTGGGCCTCGCCGCTCGTGATGCGCGGGACGATCAGGCCGTTCAGCGTCCCGAGCGAATGCGGTGACGCGCTCCGCTGGTTCAAGACATGGGATGTTTATAGGTCTCATTCGAAAGAGCTGTCAATGCCCAGGCGGAACCATGCTGCAAAACAAGCACTTTGCCATGATGCCGACTCAGGCAGGCCGAGTGGGCCCCTAGGATTGATCCCATCAATGATCGGGCACCGATGCCGTGCCCGGCACGCCGCAGGAGGCCACCGGCACCCGCTTGCGCCTGTCGGCACGCGCACGGCCGGGTGCGCGCGCCCGGCACTCCCGCCCGGGGCGGACTACCGTGGAATCCGGCCGGCGGCGGCGATCCGTCCCGTCCCTGCCGGGCCACGACGGTGAGGAGAGCTGGGGATGGACGGCTTCCGCAGTGGAACGGACTCGCCCGGGATCCGGGGATGCGCCTTCGCGGGCCGCGAACGCGAGCTGAGGGCGCTGCTGGAGTCGGCGTCGGCGGCACGTCCGGCCGTGGTACTTGTGGAGGGCGAGGCGGGGATCGGCAAGTCCCGGCTGGTCGCGGAGGCGTCGCAGGTACTGCGCACGCGGGGCCTGCGGGTGCTGGCGGGCGGGTGCCATCCGTTGCGGGAGCCGCTGGCGTACGGGCCGGTGATCGACGCGCTGCGCCGGATCGGGCCGTGGCTGCCCCCGGTGGAGGAGCTGGAGGCCTCCGCCGGGGCACTCGCGCCGCTGCTGCCGGACCTGGCCGCCGCCCTGCCCGCGCCGCCGCCGGTGCCACCGGGCTCCTCCGGGTCCGGCGTGCAGCGGTTCCGGATGGCCGCCGGGGTGCGGACGCTGCTGGCGGCGGTCGCGCCGGCGGTACTGGTGGTCGAGGACCTGCACTGGGCCGACGAGGCGACCCGGGAACTGCTGCTCCTGCTGGCGCGCGACCTGCCGGCCGATGCGGCGCTGGTGCTCACCTACCGGGCGGAGGACCTGCGGGGCGGCGGGCCCGTCCTCGGTGCCGCGTTCCGCCGTTCGCCGGGCACGGGCGGGGCCGAGATCCGGCTCGCCCCGCTCGCCGAGGCGGAACTGCGGGCCATGGCCCGCGACGTGCTCGGCGACGAGCCGGCGCCGGCCCTGGTGCGGGCCCTGCTGGAGCGCAGCGGGGGTCTGCCGCTGGTGATCGAGGAGGACCTGATCACCCTCGCGGGCACGCCGCACGGCACGGATCTCACGGCGCTGCGGGTGCCCCGGAGCCTGCGCGAGGTCCTGGCCGAACGCAGGTCACGGCTCGGACCGGAAGCGACGGCCCTGGTGGACGCCGCGGCCGTACTGGCGGTCCCCGCCGGGCAGGCGCGGCTCGCCGAATCGGCCGGCCTGGACGAGGAACGGGGCGAGGCGGCTCTGCTGGAGGCGCTCGGCGCCGCCGTGCTGCGGCAGACCGGCCCGGACAGCTACGGATTCGCGCACGTCCTGGCCCAGGAGGCGGTCTACGACGCCCTCCCGGGGCCGGTCCGCCGACGCGCGCACCGCAGGGTCCTGGACGTGCTGCTGGCCCAGGACCCGCTCCCGCTCGTGCAGATCGCCCACCACACCCGTGCCACGGGCGACCGGAAGGCCTGGCTGCCCCGCGCCCAGGCGGCCGCCGACCGGGCCACCGCGCTCGGCGACCACGGGACCGCCGCCACCCTGCTCGACGAGATCCTCGAACAGCCCGACCTCACCCCCGACCAGCTGACCGGCGCGGCCCGGGCGATGGCCCTGGCCGCGCATTTCCGTACCGACCACACCGCCACCCTCGCGGTGCTGCGCCGGCTCATGCTGCTGCCGGGTCTGCCCACCCCGGTCCGGGGCGAGATCAGATCGGCCCTCGGCACGGTGCTGATCTACCAGAGCGGCGACCAGTCGGCCGAGGAGGAGATGGTGACGGCCCTGCGCGAGGTGGAGGGGGAGAACCCCGTGCACACGGCCAGGCTGCTGGGCCTGCTGGGCATGTCGAGAACCGGCCGCTTCTCCCTCGCCGAGCAACGGGCCATGGTCGAGCGCGGATTCGGCCTGGCCATCACCGCGGAGGATCCCTACGCCCAGGTCATGCTCCACCTCGCCGGGTTCATCCAGCAGTGTGTGGTCGCCGATCCCGCCGTGGCCGAGGTACTGGCCGCACTGCCGCGCGAGGCCGAGGACGTGCAGCTCCTCCAGGCCACGGCGATCTTCCTCAGCGCAGCCGTCCTGGGCAGTCTCGCCGTCGGGAACGACCGGCGGGCAGCAGCGGCCTGCGCCGAGGCGAAGGCCCTGGTCCCGCGCACCCACATGCAGACGCTGGACGTGCATCTGGACGCCGCCCGGGTGGTGCTCGACTGGCTGGCCGGGCACTGGGACCAGGCCGAGCAGGGCCTCCAGGAGTTTCGCGACCGCCATCCGGACCGCCCGCTGGCCTCGGGCGGGCTGCTGGCCACCGTCGGCGGCCTCACCGCCGCGGCGCGCGGCCTCACCGCCCAGGCTGCCGCCGCCCTCGGGCAGGTCCTTGCCCGTGAGGGCCTGCACCTGGAGTCGCTGGGTGCCGCGGCCGGGCGGGCCCGGCTGCACCTGGCCCGCGACGACCCGCGGGCCGCCTGGGACACACTGACCGACCCGCTCGACTTCCTCGCGTTCCTCGACCGCAAGGAGGCCTGGAATCACGCCTGGGACCTGGTGCCCACCGCCGTCGAGACCCTGCTCGCCCTCGACCGCACCGACGAGGCCCGCGACCTGACCGCACGCCACGCCACCGCGATCGAGGGCCGCGACGCACCCGGCGCCGTCGCCGAACACCACCACTGCCGCGGGCTCCTGCTGACCGCCACCGACCCGGCCGCCGCGACGGCCGCCTTCGACCTCGCCGCCGCCCGGTGGACCGACATCGGCCGCCCCCACCGCGCGGCCCTCGCCGCCGAACGCGCCGCCCGCACCCGCACCGACCCCGACGAAGCCGTCGCACTCCTGGCCGGACCGATCGCCGCCTTCGAACAGCTCGGCGCCACCTCCGACGCCGCCCGCTGCCACCGCCTGCTGCGCGAACACGGCCGACAGGCCCCCAACCGCCGTGGGCGCGCCGGCTACGGCGACCGACTCTCCCCCCGCGAGGAGCAGATTCGCGACCTCCTGGCCACCGGCGCCACCAACAAGGACATCGCCACCGCCCTCTTCCTCTCCACCCGCACCGTCGAGAACCACGTCGCCCGCGTCCTCACCAAACTCCGCACCACCCGCGCCGACCTCACCGACGGAGCGACCTGAACGGACCACGCGCGGCCGTCGTGGGCGGACAGCCCCGGTCTCCCCTTCGATCCTCGGCCTCGCCGTGCACCGGTGGCCCGTCAGTTTCCGGTGAGGTGCTGCTGGACGCACTGCCGGTACTGCCGCAAGGAGTCGGGCTGGTAGCAGTCCTGCGTCCTGTCGGCGTACCAGAGGAGGAGGACGGCGGCCAGGACGGACACCACGATCGCGAGGGCCGACGTCACCACACCGGCGACGGCCCTCCCCCGGCCGACACCGGTCCGCCCGGCCGTCACCAGGCCCGCGATGCCCAGGGCCAGGCCGACGACGCCGATCAGACCGCCGACGAAGACGATCGACGTACTCAGGCCGATCACGCCCAGCACCACGGCGGCGCCGGCCGGGCCGTTCCTCCGGGGCCGGTCGGCCTGGGCGAAGGCGGTGTGCCGCATCGGCGTCTCTGTCTCTTGGGTGTTCATCAAGTGTCCTCCGGTCAAGTGCTCGGGACACGATCCTGGCGTCCGGGGCCCCGCCCCACATCGCGGGAAGGCGGGAGGGGACGCTCCCCCGATCGGGGGAGGTCACCGGATCGGGCCCCGGCCATACTGGGACGATCATGCTCAAGGGACTTCGGCCGCTGCTGCGCGGCTCCACGTATTCGGGAATGCTGTTCGCCTATTGCGGGGCGTTGGCGAGCCTTCCGCTGCTGCCTTTCGCGCTGCCGCCCGTGCTGCTGTGGCCGTCCGCCCCCTACGGGGTGCGGGCCGCCCTGGTCCTCCTGGTCTGGGCGGCACTGACCGGTGCGGTGGGGCTGGTTCCCGTCACCCGGCGGGCGCTGATCGCGCTCGCCCGCCACCTGCTGCGGGTGCCGCTCCCCGACCCCACCACCGCGCGACGGACCGCGGGTGCCCGCGGCACCGACCGCCGGCGGACATCGCTCTGGCTGCTCCTGCACATGGCCCTGGGGTGGGCGGGATCCCTGGTGACCGGGGTGCTCGTCCTGCTGGGGCTGACCCTGCCGGGCAACTGGCTCGGCGCCGAGACGGACCTGAGCCTGTCCGGCCGGACGGTGCGGCTGGACGGCGGCTGGCAGAGCTGGGTGGTGGCACTCGGCTGCCTCCTCCTGGCGGCGGCCGTGTGCGCGGTGGTGACGGGCGCCCTGCGGTGGCTGGCGCCCCGGCTGCTGGGCCCCTCGCCGGCCGAGCAGCTCGCGCTGGCGGCGGAGCGGGAGCAGTCGCTTGCCGAACGCAACCGGCTGGCCCACGAGTTGCACGACTCCATCGGGCACACGCTGACCGCGACCACGATCCAGGCCGCGGTGGCGGGCGAGATGTTCGGTGCCGATCCGGCGGCGGCGAGGGCCGCGCTGCGCAGCATCGAGGAGTCCTCGCGGGCCGCGCTGGAGGATCTGGACCACGTCCTGGGCGTGCTGCGCGACCAGCGGGCGGAGACCGCTCCGTCCCGGACCCTGGCCGACCTTCCCGAGCTGCTCGACCGGTTGCGGCACACGGGCGCGGTGCTGGAGCCGGAGCTCTCGGGCGACCTGGCGCAGGTGCGGGGGACGCTCTCCCGGGCGGCGTACCGGATCCTGCAGGAGGGGCTGACGAACGCGCTGCGGCACGGGGCGGGCGGCCCGATCGAGGTCCGCGTGGCGGCCACGCCGGAGGGCCTGGAGCTCAGCGTGGTCAACAGGACCGGAACCGCCACCGGCCCGCGTACCGGCACCGGGGCCTTCCCCACCTCGGGGCACGGTCTGCCGGGCCTCGCCGAGCGTGTGCGGCTACTGCACGGCGAGTTCGAGTCCGGCCCGCACGGGCCGCGGCACTGGAGGCTGGCGGTCCGGCTGCCGGTCGGGGTGTCGGCGTGACGGGCTCCGACGCGAGCGCGGCCAACCCGGCGGGCGCTCCTGTCACCGTCCTGATCGCGGACGACGACGCGGTGACCCGCAGCGGTCTGCGCACTCTGCTCTCGGTGCAGCCGGGCATCGCGGTGATCGGGGAGGCCGCCGACGGGGTCGAGGCGGTCGAGGAGGCGCGGCGACTGCGGCCCGACGTGGTCCTGATGGACGTGCGGATGCCCCGCCGCAACGGGATCGAGGCCACCCGGCAGCTCCTTTCCGGCTCGGTGGATGCGGCCGGATCGGCCGGTCCGCCGAAGGTCGTGGTGATCACCACCTTCGAGAACGACGACTACGTCACCGCCGCGCTCGGCGCCGGGGCCAGCGGGTTCGTCCTCAAGCGGCTGCCGGTCCGGCAGATCGCCGAGGCGGTGCGCGTGGTCGCGGCAGGAGAGGCGGTCCTCTTCCCCGCCGCACTGGGCCGGATGGTCACCGCCCGACCGCTGCGCGGCGCCGAGGCCTTGCCGAAGGCGGCGCTGACGGTCCGGGAGGAGGAGGTGCTGCGGCTGATGGCCACCGGGCTGTCCAACCCGGAGATCGCACAGTCCCTCGCGGTGAGCCTGGAGACGGTGAAGACCCACGTCGGGAACGTGCTGACCAAGCTCGGCGCGCAGAACCGGACCCACGCGGTGGTGATCGCCTACGAATCGGGCCTGGTGGTGCCCGGGTTCACCGGCTGACGGCCCTGGCCGGCCCGGCCGGGCCCGCTCCGGCCACCACGACTTCCGCTGCTTCTCCCCGTGACATCTCAGCCGCCGCCTTCCCGGTCGGTACCGGTCCGGTCCCGGCGCGGGCGCCCCGTCCGGCACGTGTTCCGGTAGGCCTCGGCCAGGGACGCGGCCATGGCGTCGATGCCGAAGCGCTCGCGGACCGTCGCCGACCCGGCCGCCGCCATCGCCGCGAGTTCGGGTGCGGGGGTGAGGACGAGAGAGCGCAGGCCGTCGGCGAGCTTCCCCACCGACCGGGTGTCCAGCAGCCGACCGTTGACGCCGTCGCGCAGGTAGTGGGCGGCGCCGCCGCGCTGCGGGGCGGCCACCGGAAGGCCGGCCTCCATGGCCTCGAGTACGGCGAGCCCGAACTCCTCCTTCACGCTGGGACACACGTACACCACGGATCCCGGTCCGCCCCGCGCCAGCACCCTCTCCAACAGCCGGACATGCCGGTTGGACAGCGCGGACCACAGGGCCGCTCGCCGTCGTGCGACCGGGTCCGCGGCGAGGAGTTCGGCGACCCTGGTGCGGACCGCCGCCTCGACGCCGGTCGGATCGGTGGGTGAACCCCCCACCAGCAGCAGGGTCGTGCGGTGGTGCAGACCGGCCAGCAACCAGGCCCGCACGAGCTGTTCCTGCTGTTTGACGGGGTGGAGCCGTCCCACGCACAGCAGCAACGGGAGTCCACGATCGGTGGCCTCCAGGCCGTCGGCGTTGCCACCGCCTCCGAACAGGCGGGCCAGCAGGCTGCGACCGGTCGCGGCGTCGTCAGGAGCGGCCCGGAACGGCGCGATGCCCTCGGGCTGGAGATGGACCGACCGCTTCTCCAACTGCGGGAAGTGTTCGCAGAGTTCCTCCGTACCGTGCCGCCCCGGCATGGCGACCAGCAGGTCGGCGCGGGCCACGAGGCGGTCGGCGACGAAGATCCGGTGCATGTCCAGGCGCAGCGCGCGGCTTTCGTCGCCGGTCTGCTCCGCGGGCAGGCCGGCGTGCCGTTCGTCCATCGTCCGGTGCGGGTCGGGGGTGACCGTGAAGGCGAGTTTGGCGCCGGACCTGCGGGTGGCCTGGGCGACGGCGAGCGAGGCGTCGTCGGCGAACCTGACGTGCGTGATGTCCGGTCGGGCTCCGGGGAGTTCGAAGACGCGGGCCGTCCACCAGGCCAGGGCGGCCCGGTGTGCGGCCGCGTTCTGCGGATCGAGTGCTTCCGGCGGGTCCAGGGGCAGCCGAACCAGCAGGTGCGCCGGACTCAGTCGTACTACCAGCTCTGCGCGTCGTGTGTCCGCGGGCCGGGCGGTGGTCAGGGTGAGGACCCGTGCGGCGCGGGCGCGGGTCGTCAGGGCTTCGCCCAGTGCGGTCAGGAGCACGCTCATGCCACCGCTGAGCCCGGCGCCGGGCTCCTCCAGGCGACCCAGCAGCATCGACTGCGCGACCACCGGACCTGCCTCGAACGGCTCGCTCAGCGGGTCGCACGCCGTCCTGAACCGTTCTCCCGCCGGCGCCCCGGGGTCGGCCCGCTCGTAGCACGCGGAAAGGAGCAGCCGCTCGTAGGCGTCCAGTGCCGTGTCCGGATCCGGCAGCACGAGGTCTCCACCCGGTACTCCCGACAGGTAGCGCCAGAGCGCGTGCCTCTCGGGCCGCCCGGTGGGCCGCAGTCCGACGGCTTCCGCCGCGGAGAGGGGCCCCAGGCTGTTGGCGTCCGCCACATCCAGCAGGAAGGCGGTTTCGGCGGGGCCGGGAGTCGCGAGCAGCCGCCGGCGGATCTCGGCGGTCGCGCTCGGCCCGCCGTCGGGATCGGCGCTGCGTTCCCATGCCTCGGCGAGAGCGATCCGTTCCCACGGTTCCAGGTCGGCGGACGCGCCCGCGGCGGCCAGCACCCAGGTCGCCATCGCGCGTTCGCGCCGGGCCAGCTGCCGAAGCCGCGCCGCGCGGCGGTCCTGGCGCGACAGGAGCGGATCCGGATGGACCCGGGCGCCGCCGTACTCGGCCTGTGCCAGGCGTCCGAGCAGATCACCAGCGGTGACGGCGCCCACGTCCTGGGCCCAGTGGATTCTCCGCCATGCGGCCAGAGCACCGGTGCCCGCGGCACCGGTCCGCGGCGCTGCCGCAGCCGGGGCAGGCGTGACGTGGTGTGTCATCGGTCTTCCTCCCGTGCCGTCGAACGGTCACGGACATGTTCGGAGACAGGTGACGAAGTGGATTGGACCTGACGTGTCCGCTCCCGGTGCGGCCGTACCTGCGCGGCGCGGGCGCGGCAGCCCGCATCCGCCTGTGGCTGTCTCCGGGCACCTGGCATCATCGGAAGCCTCACGCGAACCGACCGCCCCGACGGAGAACACCATGGCCAGTGTCGTCGTGATCAGCCCGCCCTTCCAGTCCCACGCCCGGCCGCTCGCCACGCTCGGAGCCGCACTGGCCCGGCACGGCGCCCACGTCGACTTCGCCTGTACCGAGGGGTTCGCCGACCTCGCGACCCGACACGGCCTCCGCTTCGCCGAGCTCGCCGTCACCCGCAACGCCAACCACGGCATCGCCGAAACCACCCGCCAGGGCCGCGCCGAGGCGCAGCGCCTGCGCGAATTCCTCGACGCCACCCGGCTCGGCCCGGCCGAGACCCTGCTCACCCAGGCCCGCCATCGCGCCGACGACATGCTGGCCGACCCCGAACGCGTCCTGCACGACCTCGCCGTCCTCGACGCGCGGCTGCGCCCCGACTGGTACCTCGTCGACCAGCTCTCCTACGCCGCGACCCTGGCCCTGCACTGCCTCGGCCTGCCCTACGCAACGTTCTGCCCCGGCCACCCGAGCTATGTGCCGGTCTCCCCCGGCGCCTACTTCGGCCTGCCCTACGCGTGGCCCGACAGCCTTCGGCCGTCCCTCGCCGAGCTCGACAGGCTGCGCGCGGCGGTCGCGGCCAATGACACCGCGTTCACCGCCTCCTTCAAGGCGGTCGCCCGCCGCCACGCTCCCGGGAGACCCGCACCGGACCGGGCGTTCGCGCTTTGCTCACCGCACGCGGTCGTCTTCAACTATCCCCGTCTGCCCTGGCTTCCGCCCGCCCCGAGCGGCCCCGAGGCCCTGTACGCCGGCCACCTGCTGCCGCGCGGCGCCCCCGAGCCGCTGCCGGCGGCCTGGCGGGCGGTGCTCACCCGCTTGACGGCCGGCGGTCGCCCCGTGGCGCTCCTCGCCCTGGGCACGTTCCTGTCCGCCCGCCACGACGTCCTGACGACCGCCGCGGCCGGAATCCTCCGCCACACCCCGGCCTCCGTGATCGTGGCCGCCGGGAGTCGCGTCGCCGACGTCACGGGCCACCCGCTGCTGCGCGACGCGCCGCCCGAACGACTGCACGTGGCACCGGCCGTCCCGCAGCGGGAACTGCTTCCGCACGCCGCCGTCATGGTCCACCACGGAGGCAACAACTCCTTCACCGAGTGCCTGCACGCCGGCGTGCCCGCACTCGTGCTGCCCTTCTCCAGCGACCAGTTCGCCATCGCCCATGACGCCGAGCGCGCCGCCGTCGGTCATTGCCTCGCCCCGAACACACTCACTCCGGAATCCGCCGGCTCCGCGGTCGCGGGCCTGCTCGCCGGAGGCGCCGTCGGCACCGCCGAACTCAGCGAGCGCATTCGCCCCCGCGGCCCCGAGTGGACCGCGGCCGCACTCCTGGCAGAGATGCCCGCCCGCCGCTGAACCACCCTGTCTCGTCATGCGGTGGAGGAGCAGCATCGGCCGGCACCGTGTCGCAGCCGGAGGGCATGCCGCTGGTCGCCCACCGCGACGGCGAGGTGTTCGTGCTGCGCCTGGACCTGCCGGGCATAGACCCGCCGCTTCTCCCGCCAGGTGTTCCTCGGTGCGCAGGGCGGCCTGCTCGGCGGAGCGGGCCGGCAGCCGGCGCGGGCCCGTTCGTCGCGGTCGCGCACCGCCGCCCCGCCTCGCGCGGGGCGCAGAGTACCTCCCCGACCGACACCGGAAAATCTGTGCCCGCCGGAGTAGACATTGCCGCGCACCGCGGTTAGTGTTTCTCTCGTAGACAGCAGTCCAGCGGTACCCGCCAGACATGAACTGGCGGGCAGCAGTACGGAAGTGCGCAGGTCGGCACGGTTGCAGGGTCCTGAAGCCAGGGATGGTGCAGTAAGGCGACAGGACCGGTGGCCGGGCCTGGCGGCCCGCAGGAATCAGGGGCCGCCGACCAGAGGTACCGGCAGTCGCAGTACGCGGTATCCCAGTAAAGGCGCCCAGGCTGCGGGCGCGCGTGCTGGGAGTCCGGCAGCGGGGTTCCGAGCCGAGCAGGTCCAGCGGGACGGGCGACGGGACCGGCTGCCGGAGCCAGGTGGTTGGAAGTACCCGCAGTTTGCAGTAACCGGCCAGTACAGAGGATGAACGGAGGGGACGCAGCGCCATCAGGATCGCCCGGCCCGTGAAGCAGTCACCCGGGCGGACTCCGTGGACCCCAAGGCAAGGACGGTGGTTTCCGGTCACGCATACGCGATCCCCGCACTCCCCCTCCCCCGGGGCGGTGCGGACACAAGGAACCCGGCCCAAGGGCCGGTAGATGGTGTAAAACCCTTCGGGGCCCCGGGAGCCGCTACGGCCCCGGGGCCCCTCAGCGCGTCCCCGACACGACAACAAGAAGAGGTGCAGTGACCACGGCAACCATTCGACCGCACACCCCCGACTCCCTCGACGACGACGACTACCCCGCCTACACCATGGGCCGCGCCGCCGCGATGACCGCCACCACCCCCGGCTTCCTGCGCACCCTCGGCGACCAGGGACTCATCACACCCCTGCGCTCCGAAGGCGGACACCGCCGCTACTCCCGCTACCAACTACGGATCGCCATGCGCGCCCGCGACCTCGTCGACCAGGGCACCCCCATCGACGCCGCCTGCCGCATCATCATCCTCGAAGACCAACTCGAAGAAGCCCTGCGCATCAACGAACAACTCCGCCACAACACCGGACAACAACCCACCACCGACACCTGACCCACACACCAGACCGACCGGACCGGCCCACGGCGAACGACACGCGCTCACGACAGGCCGCCCGGACACGAGCGCCGACCACCGGCCACCGGCCACCGGCCACCGAGCAGCCCGTGCGCGGTCCCGTACCGTGCGACGCCTCAGCGGGGACCGAGGGCGCCGGCGCGTCGGAGGAGGTGGTGCGCGGCCGGCCGTCGGGAGTGGGGAAGCAGGAGCCCGGGTATCCGTGCCCTGGCCGCGCGGGCACGCCGGGAGGTCAGCATCGGGTAGAGGTCGAGGAACTCGTGCCAGGTGGCGCAGGCGGCTTCGACCCGCCCGGCGGCGAGCTGGCGTTCGGCCAGCTTGCTCAGGACGACGGCACGGGAGCGGAACTCGGTCCGCGACCTGCGGGCGGCGGACGTCTCGAAGAACTCGATCGCCCTGGCCGGATCGCCGAGTTCGGCCTCGACGAGGGCACGTTGGTGGTCCCACGAAGCCCGGTGGTAGTCGCCGACCGGCGGCGGCGGGCCGGTCACGTCCGCCAGGAGGTCACGGGCGCCGCCGATGTGGCGCAGTGCGGCCCTCCGATCGCCGACCGCGGCTTCGGACAGGGCGAGCTGCCCCAGGACGGAGGCCCGGAGGCGCGGTGCCGAGGAACTGATGCGGCAGTCGGCGGCGGCCTGCGCCAGTCTCAGGCTCTGCCGCCGATGGCCGAGTTCGTAGGCCTGGGCGGCCATGATCCGCAGCGTCATCGCCTGGGTGGCCGTGTCGCCGGCGAGGCGGGCCAGGTCGAGGGCGAGGTGGTAGTACCGGGCGGCGAGGCCGTTGAGGTCGTCGTCGGCATGCATGAAGGCGCACAGGTAGCACAGCCGGGCGGTGGCTCCGAGGATTCCGGCGCGCCGGACCGGCGGCGCGGACGCGGAGAGCATGTGCGCCGCCGTGGTCGCGAGGAACACGGCCAGCGCGATGCGGGCCCGGCCGCCGCCGTGGGCCCGGTCGATCGTGGAGAAGACGGGAAGCAACAGCTCCAGCATGTCCGGCTGTGCCGGGGGCCCCGCGTCTCCCACGGCCACGGCCGGACCGATGAGGTCCCCGAGCAGGACCGGCAGCGGACCCGGCGGCACGGTGACGCCCCCGCCGATGGACGGCGCCCGGTACGGGAGGAGGTACCCGTGGCGGTCGGGTGCGGCGGCCGCGGAGGCGAGCTCCACGAGCGCTGCCGGGAGTTCCGGCGGCGGGACGGCCGGTGACGGGAGGGCCGGCCGCGAGTCTCCGAAGCCGGCGTCGTCCAGGGTGACGGGCCGTCGCAGTCGACGGCTGAGGGCCGAGCAGACGAGGTGGGTGACGGGCTTGCGGGGGACGACGCCGGTGAGCCACTGGTGCACCGAGGCGCGCCCGTAGGACAGGGCGCACCCGGACTCCGTGCCGATCCGGTTGACGGCCCGGGCCAGTTGTTCTCCGGTCCACTCGGCTTCGCCGAGCAGTTCGCGAAGGCGGGTGTTCGGCACACGATGGACGGCCATGGCTCTCCTGCCGGGTCTTCGACGCCGTGCCGACGGATGCCCGACCCGACCTCCGAGGCACGCGGTCGTGCTCCGCACTCTCCGCCATCCTAGCCGCCTGCGCCATTTCGACGGGCGCCCTTCTCCTCTTCAACTCTGCTGATTCCAGTGGAAATTGACACCTCGGAACAATTGACGCGCCGATCGCCGGGAAGGCCTCGCGAGTTCGGTCGCAGACTCGACCATCAAGGACGACGGAACGTTTCTTCGAACCCAGCTCAGGGCGGAGGCGGGATCCATGATGTCCGGCCCACAGAGTCCCACGACCATCGGAAGTGCCGTACACATGTTCCCGGGCCAGGGGGATTTCGGCCTGACGGCACTGCTTCGTACACTCCCCCGCACCCGGTCGCTGGCGACCGCGGTCAACGAAGTCTTCGAGGAGGCCGACGCCGTAGCCCCCGAATTCGATGTGCCGCCGATCGGCCCCCGCCTGGCCGGCAGCTCACCGCTCAGCGTCGGCGAACTGGCCGCAGACCCACCCGGAACCGTACAGCTCGCGCTGTTCGGTGTGTCGCTGGCGGTGCACCGGGCACTCGAAGCCGACGGCTGCCGGGCGCAGCGCCTGCTGGCGGTCAGCTTCGGCGAGATCCCCGCGCTGACCGCGGCCGGGTGCTGCTCGACCGCCGACGGGGCCCGCCTGGCATGCCGGCTCGGCCAGGTGCTCACCGGCCGCGGCGGCGGCATGACGCTGCTGGGCACGGGGCCGGCCGCAGCCGCCCGACTGATCGCCGCGGCAGGGCCGGGCGCCGGCGCCGTGGTGGTGGCCTGTGTCAACCACAGCGGGGAGACGGTGCTCTCCGGCCCCCTGGACGGGCTCTCCGTCCTCGAACACTCGGCGACGGCGCGCGGCATACCGACGCGACGGCTGCGGCTGCCGTTCATGAGCCACCATCCGGCGCTCACCCGCGAGGCCCGAGCGTTCGCGGACTTCGCCGGGCGGCTGCGCCTGACTCCCCCGCGCCGACCGGTCTACTCGGTGGTGAGCGGCCGGTTCCACCACCCGGACACCGATCTGCCGGAAGCGCTGTCCGCCTGTCTGATCAGGCCCTTCGACCTGCCCGCCGTACTCGGCGCAGGCCTGACGGACGCCTCGCTGATCGTCGAGGCGGGCACCGGCAGCACCTTGACGAACAGCGTGCGGCGGATCGATCCGTACCGGGAAGCGCTGGCCCCGATCGCCGACGGCCGATGGCCGACCGGCCCACCGGCGCCGCTCCCCTCCCCCCGTCCCGGCCCGTCCCCCACCGCACCGGACACGGGTGCGTCGCACCACAGCCCGACCGCGACGACCGCTACGACCGTGCGGAGGCACACATGAGCGCCGGACGATCGGCCGACGACCGGGCCCGGGCGATCGACGTCCTGACGCGCCTCTCGGGACTGCTCCCGCCCCGGCGGGCCACGGAGTTCGGGCAGCTCCTCGCGGACCACCGGGCAGGACACGAAGCCCTGCGCACCGACATCGGCGCGCACCGGCGGCTGGCGCGCCTGGCGGCATCACTGCCACCTGCCGCCGAGGTGGTCGCCGACCCGGCCCTTCTGGCCGCTCTCAGCGAGGCGACGGCACTGGCCGACCCCTCGCTCTACCAGACCTTCCTGTCCCACTACGTCCTGTGTGTCGGCTCGCTCGTCCTCCTCGGCGACGAAGCCGCGGACGGGCGCGGCGCGCTCGCCCACGCCCGCACCAAGGGCTCCTTCATGGTCACCGAGATCGGCGAGGCCGGCAGCCACCTGGAGATCCGCACCGAGGCCCGGTTCGACCCGGTCCACCGCGAGTTCACGCTGCACACCCCGGACCGTCGGGCCGCGAAGTTCTCCTCCGTCGCGGCGTTCGGCCTGCCGCAACAGGCGGTGGTCTGCGCACGGTTGCTGGCCGGCTCCCAGGACGGGGGCGTGTTCTCCTTCCTCGTCGACATCACCGGAGCGGACGGCCGCCCGGTGCCGGGCGTGTCCGTTTCCGACCCGATAGCGGTCGACGCGCTCCCCCTGCCCTACGGCCTCGTCCGCTTCCACGGTGCCCGCGTCCCGTACGGCCGGTGGCTGGCGGACGGCGCCGCGATCGACCCCGCGGGCGTACTGCACGACCCCCTGTGCAGTCCCGACGCCCGGCTCCGGCGAACCCTGAGCTGTGGTCAGGGGCTCTGGGCCACCCTGCCGTCGGCGATGGCGGCCCTGTCGGGCCGCAGTGCGGCGATGGCCTGGCGGTTCAACACGGGCCGCCGGTCGAACGGACGTCTGGCGCCCGGGAGGCCGCTCCTGGAGTACCGCACCCAGCAGCACGCCGTCGTCGGAGCACTGGCAGCGGCCCACTCGCTGCGCCGCACCGCCCGGGCCGCCCTCTCCACGTGGGCGGACCTGCGCGCCTCGGGGACCGCCGCCGGGCCGGACCCGGCGATGGCCTTCTCCCCCTGGGCCGCGGTCGACCGGTCGCTCGCCCTCCACAAAGCGCACAGCACCCGGACCGCTGCCGAAGTCATCGGCTCCCTGCAGCACCGCTGCGGGGTGTCGGGCCACTTCGACCGCAACCGGCTCCCGGGCTACCTCGGGTTCGCCCGAGCCTTCGACAACGCCGGCGGGGACAACACCCTCATCCTCCTGGACGCCGGCCGCGCCCTCGCCGAGGAAGCCGAGGAACGGGCCCGCTCGGGTCCGCCGCCGACCGCCCCGGGCGCACTCCCGACCGACCCGACCGACCCGGAATGGTGGCCCGCGGTCGTCACCGCCCTGCAGGACCGCCTCGCCACCGGCCTCGCCGCGGCACGGTCCTCCCGCGCCGGGGCGGGCCACCGCGACCTGGAGCTGTGGAACCCGCTGCTGGAGGATGCCCTGGAACTGGGGGACGTCCAGGCCCGCCGGCTCGCGGCCGAGGCCGCGGCGGGAGGCAAGGACACGGACGGGCGCGACCGGCCGGTTCCGCAGGCGGACGACCTCGCCGCGCTCGACGGCCTCCGCCAGGCCCGACGCCTGGCCGGCCCCCTGCTGGCCGCCGGCGTGCTCACACCCTCCACCGTCCGCGGCCTGCCCGCGGCCATGGACGCCCTGTGCGACCGGCTGCACCAGGCCCTGCCGGACATCGTGGCCGCCCTCGACCCCGGGGCCGCCGTCGCCCGGACCCCCTTGGACGGGCCCGACTGCACGGCCGCACTCCTCACCGCCCACGGCGACGCCCCCGACGCCGACGAACGCACCTGGAGCACCTCGTGAACCGGAGCGGATCCCCCGGCATCGGCGTCCTCGGCATGGGCACGCACCTGCCCGCCACGGTGCGCGGCAACCACGAGGTCGGCCCGCCCGCCGGTGTCTCGGCCACCTGGATCACCGAACGCACCGGCGTGACCGAACGGCACCGGGCCGCACCCCACGAGGCCGCCTCGGACCTGGCGGCAGCCGCCGTACTGGCCGCCTGCGAAGCCGCCGGAGTCGCGCCGGACCGGCTCGACCTCGTCGTCGCGGCCACCTCCACACCGGACGAGCTCGGACCGGCCACCGCCTGCCGCGTCCAGGCCCTGACCGGCGCCACCAACGCCGTCGCCCTCGACGTCAGCGCGGCCTGCTCCGGCTGGCTGTTCGCCGCCAAGGTCGCGCACGCCTGGCTGGCCACGACGCCCGGCGCCCGGCACGCGGCGGTCGTCGGCGTCGAGGCCTACTCGAAGTTCGTCGACCCCACCCACCGCGGCACCGCCGTCCTGTTCGCCGACGGCGCCGCCGCGGCGGTCCTGGGCCCCGTCGAAGGGGACGGCGGCTTCCACGACTTCCACCTCGGCTCGGACGGCCGCGGCGCGCACCACGTGCTCATCCCCGCCGGCGGCAGCCGGATACCCGCCGGGACGGCGAGCCTGGACGCGGGGCTGCACCACATCCACATGGACGGCCGCGCCGTACGCGACTTCATCACCGAGATCTTCCCCCGCCTGGTGGAGCATGCCCTCACCCACCACGGCCTCGGCCTCGACGACGTCGACGCCTTCATCACCCACCAGCCCAATCCAGTGCTCCTGCGCGCCGTCGCGGACCGGATCGGCATCCCGGCCGAACGCCTGCACATCACCGGGGACCTCACGGGCAACATCGGCGCGGCCTCCGCCCCGTTCGCACTCGCCGACGCCGCCGCCCGGGGGCTGCTGGCCGACCGGGCGCGCGTGCTCGTCTGCGTCTTCGGCGCCGGCCTGACCTGGGGCAGCACCCTGCTCACCTGGACGGGGGCACGCTCCCTGCGCGCCCCCGCCCGAAGCGCCGACTGACACCCCGCCGGAAACCGGAGGAAACCCCCATGACCGTCCTCGACCACTTCCGCCTCGACGGCCGCCGCGCGCTGGTGACCGGCGCCTCCCGCGGCATCGGCCGGGCCGTGGCCGTCGCACTCGCCCAGGCCGGCGCCCGACTGGCCCTCTCCGCCCGCACCGCGCCCGCGCTGAAGCACACCACCGACCAGGTGCTCCGGTACGGGGCGTCCCCGGTCCTGGTGCCCGGCGATCTCTCCGACACCGGCCGGGCCGTCCTCGTCGACCTCGCCGCCGAGGCCCTGGGCGGCCTCGACATCGTCGTCCACAACGCCGGCGTCCTGCCCACCAACCCCGACGGAAGCACGCTCCTCGCACCGCTGCAGCACCTCCCCCAGGCCGCCTGGGACGAAGTCGTCTCGGTCAACCTCAACGCCACCGCGGCGATCTGCCGCCACGCCCACCCGTACCTGGAGCGGTCCGACGGCGCCAGCCTGGTGCTGATGTCCTCCGTCGCAGGTCTGGTCGGCACACCCATGATGGAGGCGTACGCCGCGACCAAGGCCGCCCAGGTCTCCCTCGCCCGCAGTCTCGCCGCCGGCTGGGCCCGCAGCGGCATCCGGGTCAACGCCCTCTGTCCCGGCTGGGTCCGCACCGACATGACGGCCGCCGTGCACAGCGACGCCGCGCTCAGCGACTGGCTGCTGGCCCACGTTCCCCTGGGGCGCTGGGCCGAACCGGAGGAGGTCGCCGCAGCGGCGCTGTTCCTGGCCTCGCCCGCGTCCGCCTTCCTCACCGGGCAGGCGATCGCCCTGGACGGCGGCCTCTCGGTCCCCGACGGCGGACTCGCGGGCACCCCCAAGCCGCCCTCCCCGTTCGCCGCGCCATGACCTCCCCGTCCTCCGCCCCCGGCGACCGCGCCAGGGCGGTGATCGCCGGCATCGGCTCCTGCCTCCCGCCCCTGGCGGTGACCAACACCCAGGTCATCGCCCGCGGCAACCTGGACACCACCGATGCGTGGATCACCGGCCGCACCGGCATCCACCGCCGGCGGCTGGCCGGGCCCGCCATCAGTACCGGAGACCTGGCCACGGCCGCCGCCCGCGCGGCGATCGACTCCGCCGGCTCCGCCGTCCCACGACCGGACCTGCTGCTGCTGGCCACCACCACGCCGGACCGGCCCTGCCCCGCCACCGCACCGGAGGTCGCCCACCGGCTCGGTCTCGGAACGGTCCCCGCGTTCGACCTCGCGGCCGTCTGCTCGGGCTTCCTCTACGGCCTGGTCACGGCCTCCGCCCTGCTCCGCAGCGGGACCTGCCGGGCACCCCTGGTGGTCGCCGCCGAGAAGTACTCGACGATCGTCGACCCCTTCGACCGCGACACCGCGCCGCTGTTCGGCGACGCCGCCGCCGCGGTGGCGCTCCGTCTCGGGGACGCCGACGAGCCCGGGGCCGTGCTGGAGACCGACTGGGGAAGCGACGGCGGTGGAAGCGACCTGATCACCGTCGCCGCGGGCGGCTCGCGGCTGCCCACCACCGGCATCGACACCGGCATCGACACCGGCACCCCCGGGCACGGCGACCGCTGCTTCCGGATGCGCGGACGCCAGGTCTACGCCCACGCCGTACGCCGCATGACCTCCTCCTCCGAGGCCGTGCTCGCCACCACCGGCTGGCGGCCCGAGGAGCTCCGGGCCTTCATCGGTCACCAGGCCAATCAGCGGATCCTGGACGCCGTCGCCGACCGCCTCGGCGTCCCGCCGCGGCACCGCCTGGGCAACATCCGCGACGTCGGCAACACCGCGGGCGCCTCCGTACCGCTCGCCCTCGCGGACGCCGCCGCCCGGCACGCCTGCGCCCCGGGCGCCCGCACCCTGCTCACCGCCTTCGGCGGCGGCCTCACCTGGGCGTCCGCGACCCTGCTGTGGCCGGACGCACCCGTGCGGACGGCCGCCCCCGAACCCCGCCCGCCGCTCCACGACCATCAGGAGGTCAGCCCACCGTGAACCCCGTCCGCGAACACCTGGTCACCCTGCTCACCGAGAAGTTCGAGGCACCGCCCGGCTCGATCCACGACGATGCCGCCCTCGGGGACCTCGACCTCGACTCCCTCGCCCGGGTCGAACTGGTCTTCAGCCTCCAGGACCACTGGGGTGTGCCCCTGGACGACGACCGCGACTCCACCGCCGAGGTGACGGTGGGCCGACTCGTCGACCGCATCGAGACCCTGCTCGCGCGGTCCGCCCAAGAGCCCGACCGATCCGAATGAGCACGGACCACCCACCGCTCGCCGTCACCGGGATCGGCCTGGTCACCCCGGCCGGCCACGGAGCCGGGCCGACCTGGCACGGTGTCCTGGGAGCCGTCGGCACAGCCGCCCCCGACCCGGCGCTCACCGGCCTGCCCGTCGTACTGTCCTGCCGGGTCCCCGAGAACTCCGCGACGCAGGCCGGAGAACGCCGCTCCTGGCAGTTGGACCGCGCCACCCGCTTCGCCCTCGCCGCAGCCCGGGAAGCCGTCGCGGACGCGGGCCTCGATCCCGCACGCTGGGACGGCGCACGGGTCGCGGTGGTCCTCGGCTCCGCGGCCGGAGGCGTGGGCAGTTACGAGCACGCGGCGGAGCGCCTGCTCACCCTGGGCCCCGCAGCCGTGTCCCCCACAGCGCTTCCAGCCTTCCTGCCGAACATGGCCGCGGGCCGGCTCGCCATCGAATTCGGCACGACGGGCCCGGTGATGCACACCGCCACCGCCTGCGCCTCCGGGGCCACCGCCATCCACACCGCGGCCCTGCTGCTCCGCACCGGAGCCTGCGACATCGCCCTGGCCGGCGGCACCGACGCCATGATCACTCCGGTCTGCGTCTCCGGGTTCGCCAGGATGAAGGCCCTTTCCCGCAACACCGATCCCACCCGGGCCTCCCGTCCGTTCGACGCGGACCGCGACGGCTTCGTCATCGGCGAGGGGGCGGGCTTCCTCGTCCTGGAACGCCTGACGGACGCGGCCTCGCGTCGGGCCGCCCCCAGGGCTCTGCTGGTCGGCGCCGGGACGGCCGCCGACGCCTTCCACCCGGTCGCACCGCACCCGGACGCCCGCGGTCTCGAACAGGCCACCCGACTGGCCCTCGCCGAGGCCGGGGCCGGCCTCGGCGACGTCGACCACATCAACGCCCACGGCACCAGCACCCCGCTCAACGACTCCGCGGAGGCCCGCCTGATCCACCGGCTCTTCGCCCGGCGCCCCCCGTCGGTCACCTCCGCCAAGGGCGTGCTCGGCCATACGATGGGCGCGGCCGGCGCCATCGAGGCAGCCCTGACGGTTCTCTCCGTGCAACACCGGCTCGTGCCCGGAACAGCGGGGTTCGCCCTCCCCGACCGGGACACCGGCGGGATCGACCTGGTCCTCGACGGCCCCCGCCGCCAACGCCTCCGGCTCGCGCTGAGCACCTCGGCCGGATTCGGCGGCCACAACACCGCCCTCGCCTTCGCCCCCGCCGGCCCGTCCCCGGACTGACCGCACCGGCCGGTGTCGCCGGCGTTCGCCACACCCTTTCCCGTCGACGGCACCGCTGTGCCCGGCCTGCGCCGCACCACATCCTGACTCCGGTCGGCGCCACTGGCCCTTCCGCGGTACCGCCGGACGGCGACCGGTTTCGAATTCTCCCAGAGGCCAGAGGTAGGACCTGTGGGTGCCGAAGTCGCAACCCAGGACGGCGCAGCCCGGGCGGCCCCCGGCGAATTCCCGCCGAGCCCCAGGCACAGGTACCGGCCCGGACGACACACGGTGTCTACGCCGGACGGCGGCCGAGGGCCACGACAGCGACCTGTACGGCTGAGATCCGGAGGACGGTCGCCGAAGCCGACGCTTCCGAGCCGCACAACCGCAGGCCACGGGGAACCGGCCAGGGGATCGACCGGGGACAACCCCTGGTCCCGGTCGGGACCGCAACGGGCACTGTCGGAGGCACAGGAACCGAACGCCTTGAGGGGAATCCCTTCCATGGAACGTGAGCTGTCGCCGGGCCACGCAATCGACGAGAACGTACGGGGCACCAGGTGCCGGCCCTGTCCGCCGACCGCAGTGGACACCCCCGAGGCGGAAGGCGCTTCCGGGGACCTGTTCCGCCACTCCGGTGAGGGGCGCCCCTCGCGGCACGTGCCCAGCGCCCAGTCGGAAACACCTCAACCCCCGGTCATCACCCTGCCCTCCGACGGACGGCCGAACCGGCGGAGCGCCGAGTACGACCAGTACTTCCGTCTGTGCCGCGCGGAACAGGAGCTGTCCCGCGACACCGGCGACTGTCTGTCCGTCCAGGACGCCGTCCTGTCCGACCTCCCCGCCAGCGACCTCGACGGTCGCGAGCGGGCAGACCTGTTGGCCGGGCTCGCGCTGCTCAACCGCCGGCTGCTCCGGGAGTGGCTCACCCGGGCACCGGGCCTCGCCGGGAACCGACCTCCCGCGTCGCAACCGGCCCAGCCCGCTCCGGCAGACAGCACCACGGCCCTGTACCGCTGGAAACTGGGGCACCAACTCTTCCACCTGCACCTGCGCGCGATGAACGACACCCTGATCCAGGCGACCGACGCAGCCCGGGAAAGTCGCTGGCCCCAGCTGTCCGGCCTGCTCCAGGAACTTCGCGTCCTCTACGACGCGGCGACTGCGGCCATGAGCTACAGCGCGGCCCTGCACCCCGACGCCTATCAGGGCGAGGTCCGCCCGACGATGGAGCCTCCGTTCCTCAGCCCGGGCTTCTCCGGTCTGTTCAACCAGGAACACAGGCAGACGGTCCGGCTGCTGCGACGCCTGCGGACTACGCTGGAGGACCGGCTCGACGATGCCGACTGCGGCCTGCCCGACCACGTCCGGTCGCTGATCGGGGAACTCGCCGCAGCGCAAGCCCGCAACCACGCGAACCACGTCCAGATCTGTCACCGCTTCGTACCGGAGGGTGCCTCCCTGCTGCGCCGGCACCTGGAGGCACGTCGTGACGGCTGCCCCGGCAGGGAGGGCTGACGCGGATGACCGAACCCGACCGCCGGACGGCCGTACGGATCCGGGAGGCCCGGGCTTCGGAGGGCGACGCTGTCGCAGGTCTCGTCGCCGCAGCGTTCGCCGATCTGCCTCTGCACCACTGGCTCGTCCCCGATCCCGACGGGCGCGCCAGCGTCTTCCACCGCTGGTTCCGGCTGATCCTGGACCACGCTCTGGCACACGGGTCCGTCGAGGTCACGGACGACCTCTCGGCCGCCGCGGCCTGGCTGCCCGGCGAGGCTCCTCCTCTGCTCCTGTCCGACACCCTGCTCGAATGGTGCTGCGGGCCCTGGTGGGAACGGTTCCGCGCGTTCCAGCAGGGCCTGGACCGGCTCTCGCCACCGCCCGGCGAACACACCCGTCTGGAGCTGCTCGCGGTTCGCCCGGCGCGGCAGGGCCAAGGACTCGGCCGGATGCTGATGGCACGCCGCCTGGCCACCGCGCACGCCCGGCCGATCCACCTGGAGGCGCCCACCCAGGCTGCCCACCGCTTCTACCTGCGCCACGGGTTCACCGACAACGGCACACCCCTCACGATCCCCGGCAGCGGCACCAGGCTGTTCCCCCTTGTGTCAGCCACGGCTCGCGCTCCGCTCACCGCCGAGCTCTGATCCCCGGCACGACCCGACCGGATACGCTCACGCGGCGGCGCGCCGCCGGGCGCCGGGGGCAAGCCGGCGGCAGAGCCCCAGCGGGCCCCGAGCTGACGGCGAGTGACACCTCTTCCGGACCGGAGCACAGGTCGCGCATCCAGAAATGAGCACTCGGGTCGGGCCCACCCTGGACAGGTTGCAGGCAATCGTGGCCGAGCTCCCGTCGAAGAACGCCGACGCCGGCCCCGCCGTCACGCAGGCCGACAACGACCTGCACACCGCCCTGGGGCAGGTGTACCAGCAGCGCCGGGTCCGGATCGCGGACACCACGAAGGGAATCCCGACGGTCCTCATCAGGGGCCTGATCGGAACGGCAGTACTGGCGCTGCTGTTCCCGGTCCTGATGGGCTGGCCGCCCGGGTGGCGCTACGTGGCAGGTCTCGGTCTCCTCGCCGCGGCCATGGGCTTCGGCGTGTGGATGGTCCTGCAACTCAACATGCCCTACGGCAACGGGGTCCGGGTCGAGCCCACCGCTTTCCTGGACGCGCTCGTCCGGTACCGGTCCCTGTAGTCACCGGGACCGGGTGCCCGGGTCGGGCTCCCTGGCCAGGGCGTCGGCGGGGCCGTACGGCATCACCCGGAGCCGACGGTCCCCGCCGCCCATGACCTGCCCCAGGGAGCGCTCGGTGTCGTCCTCGGCGCGCAGGAACCGCGCGGACAGTGCGTCCAGTTCACCCCGCGCGATCTTGAGGACCATGTCACCCACCTTCTCCGGCGAGGTCCACCGCTCGCGGTCCCCGTGCATGGGCATGCTCGCGGTCATGTCGGTGCGCACCACCCCCGGACTGACGTCGAAAGAGTGCACGCCGTGGTCCGAGGCGTAGGCGTCGAGGCACTCCGACATCTTCAGCAGGGCGGTCTTGGCGGCGCAGTACGCGGAGTACGCCGGGCGTCCGACGACGGCGGCGTTGCTGTTCAGATGAATCACGCGGCCGCACCTCCGACTGATCATGTGGGGGACGACGTAACGGTCGAGCAGGTAGGGCCCGTACAGGTTGGTCTGCAGCACCCGGAGCCAGGCGGCGGGATCGGTCTCCCAGAGCGGAACCTCACTCGGATCGATGATCCCGGCGTTGTTCACCAAGAGGTCGATCTGGCCGAACTCCGACACCACATCGGCCACAGCACACCGCACGGCGACCTCGTCGGCGATGTCCATGGGGTGCACCCGCGTCTCCGCGCCGTGGCCCCGGCAGGCAGCGGCGGTCGTGGCGCACGATCGCGCGCTCCGGGCGACGAGCACCAGTTTCGCCCCCTCCTCGGCCAGCCTGAGACTGAGGTGGGCTCCTATGCCTCGGCTCGCACCGGTGACGACGGCAACTTGTCCTGCCAGGGAGGTGACCATGGAAACTCCTCGGAGTAGCGGTCGGTGCCAACCCCTGCCGTCCGTCCTCCTTCGAGGCCCCGAGCATCGGGTGTCTCGAAATGCCCGACCCGGGAACTGTTACGGCTTCGGCTGAGCGGTGTGCTTCCACACTTCACAGCCGGACGCCGCCGCGCCCCGGGTGTTTCCCCTGGCCCGGCCCCGCGGACGTCCGTGGAGGGGCGTCCTGACCGGCCGGGCCGCCCGGCGCCGGGAGCCGTCGCGGGTTCACCAGAGCGTCCGTACTCGTACGGGCGCAGGCCGGCTCCCGGCGGCCGCGACGGCCCTCGGGGACACACCAGGGACTTTCCCCGGGGCGCTCCTGCGGCCACGCCCGTAAGAATGACCGCACGGGCCCCGGTAATCGGACACTTCCCCGTGCATCACCCTCACCTGGGCTCCGGCCTCCCTCGCGCCTTCGCCGAGGATCGCACGACCGGTTGCCCCCCAGCGCCGTGTCGGCCGCCGACAGAAAGCAGGACCATCATGCGCAAGTCACTGACCGCCGCCGTCTCCGCCACTGCCATCGCCCTCGCTGTTCCGGCGATCACGAGCACCCAGACCGCCTCTGCCGCGCCGGACTCCCTGGTGAGTGTGGTGTGCACCGGAAGCGACACGACAAACTACAGTCCGGGGCTGCGAACCACCTCGCAGACCGTGAGTACCTACGGCACCGACGAGGGCCACGGGTGCACCGGTCTCGGGCGGATCTCGGGACTGACCTCCTTCAGCGCCTCGTTCACCGGCCAGTACACCGCTTCCTGCCTCTCCCCGATCCAGTCCGGCAGCGGCACCGAGACACTGACCTGGAACGACGGCTCGACGTCCACCTGGCAATGGTCCTCCAGCGTCGCCACCAACTCGGCCGGCCAGCTCGTCGGCACCTACAACGGCCCCATCACGAGTGGTGCCTACGCCGGAACGAACCTCAACAACACAGACGTCGAGCCCAACACCAACGTCGCCGCCTGCACGGCGGCCCCCGGTCTGACCCAGACGACCGGTACCGCCACCTGGACCTTCACCTCCTGAGACGGGGAGAGAGGCGCGGCAGCCCCCCGTTGCGAGGACGATCAGCCGACTCCTGCGGGCAGAGCTCCCCGGGCAGTGTCCTGGACCTGCTCCGGCGGAGCTGCTGGTGACTGCCCATCGCACCCCCTTCTCGCATCCGGTTGTCCGGAAGGGACGCTCCGTTGCGATGCGGTCGCGTTGCTCCACCGGGGCCCGGGGGGAACCCCTGAGGAACCTCCTGGTGCCCGGCCGGGTCGGGCCCGTGCGGATCGTGCGGGCCCGGCTTTCGGCTTCAATGTCCAGGAAGAGCTGACACAAAGCTTGGACACGTCCGTAGGTGAGCAGGCAGCAGACGAGTTCGAGAAACGCTTCGTAGATGCCGTCGCGGCTGTCCCAGCGGGTGTGCAGGCGGTCAGGAAGACGTGCGGCTCGACGGCGGAGTCGGCCACCTCGCGTCCCTGCGTCTGCAGCCGCAGCTCCGGGTTCTCCGGGGCCTCGTACGGGTCGTCGACGCCGGTCAGGCCGGAGATCTCCCCGGCCGCCTGCTTCGCATACAGCCCGCCTCTGCGGCTCCGGCGGCGGCCGGGGTGTCGGCTGTGGTCACGCTGGGTTCTTCAACTGCCGGATCGACGCGGTCCGGGGAGGCGGGCTCGTGCGGAGAGGCGAGGCACTGCCAGAGAAGGGAGGCCCCTGCTGGGACGAAGCGCCGGCAGATCCGGAGGTGCCTGGCGCAGTTGCGCCGCTCGGCGTCGTAGAGGCGTTGGGCGGCGACCGTCACGCGCTCCGGTACGGGACACCGCGTCGGCGCGGTTCGCAATTCGGTCCTGAGGCGGTGCATGAGTTCCACCATGAGGCGGTGGTCCTGGTCGAAGGTTCCCGAGAATGCCGCGCTGAGACAGGGCGGTTGCGTCGTCGGTCGTATCCGTTCCTGGTATCCGCCCGGCGGGTAGGACGCGCTGTAGGCCATGGCGGCGGCAGCGGCGTCGTACAGGAGGCGGAGTTCCTCCAGTGTCGTTTCCAGCCGCGCCCACCGTTGCGCCGGCACTGCGCACAGTGCCCGATCGAGCGTGAGGTTCATGGTGTGCAGGCACAGGTGGAAGAGCTGGTGGCCGAGTCTCCAACGCAGGAGCACCCTCCGGGTGCCGCGCGTCGACCCTGCGGGAACTGCCCGTGCGGGCGGCTGTCCGACACCGCTACCGGCGGGGAGGAGTTCCCGGTTGGCCAGTGCGATGCCGACCAGGAGCGCGGCCTTGTCCCCAGCCGCGAGAGCGGCGTCGTCCAGGTCGGCCAGGACGGCATTCTGGACTGCGAGGACCTCCTCGGCGAGGGGTGGGCGTCCGCCGTGCGAGCGGAGGATGCCGAGGTAGCGGTCGTACTCGGTGGTGTGTTCGCCGGCACGGGGCCGGCCTGGAAGCGTGACGGCTCGTGGGCAGCCGGTGGTGGACGCGGCGTTCACCCGGCCTCCTTCCCGGGTGGGACGGTGAGGTTTCGCCCGGGCGGCGCCGGGCTTCGAGATGGGTCGAGGGCGCTGTGCGGGTCGGCTGCTGCCGGGGCCGGCCGCGGAGCACGTGCGAGTGCCTCCACCCGGCGATGCAGATGGCCGAGGTAGGTCTCGGATTCGGGTTTCATCAGGACGCTGCGCAGGATCCGGGCCCGTGGCCGGTCGGTGACGACGGACAGTTGCCGTGCGATGAAGGCGTCCGCCGGAATGTGGCTGGTGCTCAGATAGACCGGATCCCGCTGGTCCCTCATGCCCTCGTCGAGCAGGCTCGCGCTCGCCCGGTCGATCTGCGAGAGGGTCGGCGGATCGCACCGGGGGTAGTAGGTGACGATGTCGAGTTCCGGCTGCTGGAAGAGGCATAGGTCGGCGGAGTCGCGCAGGAGTGTGCTCCAGCGCAGCGCGGCGCGACGGCCTGCGGCGAGTACCTCTCCGAGGCCGTCCCTGGTGAGCGGCAGGACCTTGAGGGTGAGCCACAGTGCGGCCGCGGCGGCGCCTGGACGGGAGCATTCCAGGCTGGTCTCGCCCAGGTGGGGGAGGTTCGAGGTGAAGTAGGTGTAGGGAGAGTCGTGGTCGTAGAAACGCGCGACGGAAGGGTCGGCGAAGAGCACCGCGCCGCATCCGTAGGGTTGGAGACCGTGCTTGTGGGGGTCGATCACGACCGAGTCGCAGGAGGCGACGGCCCGCCAGGGGGCGGGGTCGACCAGGGGTGGTGTGTCACCGCGGGCCAGCAGTGCGAAGAATCCCCCGTATGCGGCGTCCACGTGGACCCGGGACCCATGTGCGCGCGCCAGCGGCAGGATGTCGTGGACCGGGTCCACGGCGCCGAGGGCCGGGGTGCCGGCCGTAGCCACGACGGTGCCCACCGTTCCCGTGGCGAGCAACGATCGCAGGGCGTCCAGGTCCATCCGGCCGTTCCGGTCCACCGGAACGGGATGGGCCGGCACACCGAGGAGGTGGCACATACGGGCATGGGTGTAGTGGGCTTCGGTGCTGAAGGCGATGCCCCGGTCCGGATGGGTCTCCCGGGCGACGAAGAGGGCTTCCAGGTTCGCGACGGTGCCGCCGCCGGTCAGATGGCCGAGGTGGGTTCCGAAGCCGAGCATCGCCGCGAGTGCGGCGACTGCTTCGACCTCGAGCCGGGAGGTGGCCGGGCCGCCGTCCAGGGCGTGGTTGTTGGAGTTGACCAGCATGCCCGCCAGGTAGCCCAGCACCGCGACGGGATGCGGAGGCTTGATCATCTGACCTGCGTAACGCGGATGGAAGAAGGGGTGGCTTCCGGCGAGGCGGTCGGCCAACTCGTCCAGGGCACGGGCCAGAACGTTCTCGTCGACGCCGAGGGACGGGTGGTGCGGAGAGTCTCCGTGGCCGTTCTGCCAGTCACGGTGTCGGGCGAGGATCCGTTCGATCCACCGGTCCGGATTCATGGTCCCTCCTTGCCTGCTGTCTCACTGGTCGGCGACGGGCGGACGGCCTTCCGGTCCGGGGCGGCCTGCGGACCGGTCCGTCGGCGTCCGTTCTTCGACGATGCGGGCTGAGACGGCCGTCCGGCCCCGGGGGGATTCCCTAGCGCGGTCCCGGGTGTGCGCACACCCGGGAGGGACGGGAAGTGGAGGCGGCGGCGAGTGCCGGGGCCAGGGGCGAGGCCAGGGGAAACACCTGGGGCCGCGCCCGCGAGCGGCTCGTAGAACAGAAGGGCAGGAACTTTCCGATCGGAGCCACGACCATGAGAGCACTGACGTACCAGGGCCCCGGCCGCCGTACCTGGGGCGAGGTTCCCGACCCGGTCGTCCACGACCCCGAGGACGCCGTGGTGCGGATCGACGCGCTCACGATCTGCGGGACCGACCTGCACATCCTCAAGGGGGATGTGCCCGGGGTGGCCTCCGGCCGCGTCCTGGGGCACGAGGCCGTCGGGACCGTGCACGCTACGGGCCCCGGCGTGCGGACGATCGCCCCGGGCGAGCGGGTGGTGGTCCCGAGCATCAGCCCCTGCGGCCGGTGTCTGTCCTGCCGCAGGGCCGTGTACGGTCAGTGCAGCGGGGGCGGCGGCTGGGTGCTGGGGCACACCGCCGACGGCACGCAGGCCGAATACGTCCGGGTCCCGTTCGCCGACAGCTCCCTGCACCGGATCCCCGACGGCGTCACGGACGAGAACGCCCTGCTGGTCGCCGACGTCCTTCCCACAGCCTTCGAGGTTGCTGTCCAGGCAAGCGGCATAGGTCCCGAGGACAGCGTCGCCGTCATCGGAGCCGGACCCGTCGGACTGGGCACGGTCATGCTGGCCCGGCTCTTCAGCCCACGCCGCATCGTGGTCGTCGGCCGCGGTGCCGAACGTCTGGAGGCCGCGAAGCGATGCGGAGCCGATGCGACCTTCGAGGCCGGGGACACCGACGATGACACCATCAGGGCGGCCGGGCGGGACGGGACCGGCTACGACGTGGTGGTCGAGGCCGTCGGCACTCCTGAGGCGTTCGAACGGTGCACCCGGGTCGTCCGCTCCGGCGGCCGGATCGCCAACGCCGGGGTCCATGGCGCCCCCGCCCTGCTCCACCTCGAACGGCTGTGGAGCAACAACCTCACGATCACCACTCGGCTGGTCGACGGTCGCACCGTGCCAACGCTGCTCGACCTGCTCGCCGACCGCCGTCTGCAGCCCGGTGGCCTCATCACCCACCGGTTCGCCCTGGACGAACTCCCCGCCGCGTACGACGTCTTCTCCCAGGCGCGGGCGAGTGGCGCGCTGAAGGTCGCGGCCTTCCGGTGCTGATCCCGTCCACCTGCATGGGAAGGAAACAATCATGACCGCACCCACGCCCGCGTTCCCCGACATCCGCGCTGCGATGCCCGCACCACCGGTCGCACCCACCGTCCTCGCCAGCGGCTCACCCCGGCGGGCGCTCCCCTGCATGGGTCCGCAGGCCCAGCGGATCGTCGTGCGCAAGCTCACCCTGGCCCCCGGCGGAGCCACCGACTGGCACTACCACCAGTACCCGATGCTCGTCGTGGTCTCGGCCGGCACGCTCACGTACACCGACGCCGACGGGCGGCAGGAGGTCTACCCTGCCGGAAGCACGTTCACCGAGCACGTGGACGTCGTCCATCGCGGACGGAACCTCGGGACCGACCCGCTGGTGCTGCTCCTGGTGCACTTCCTGCCCACGGCCCGCACACCGCTCTCCATTGCCGCAGACCCTGCGGCTGGTGCCCCACGGCCGAGCGGCGCCGCACCGCACCGGCACCCCTCGGGCGGCGCGGCCCGCAGGTGGTGAGCCTGTTCGACGGTTCCCGCCCGGGACGCCGCCGGGGATCGGCCTCGGCGGCGTCCCGCCCGGTCGGCCGGACCTCGGGGCCGGGGTTCGGAGCAGAATCCGAAGGCCGTGGTACCGGGTGTGGCGGTCAGGGTGGGACTGTACGCGTTCGTCTCGCGACCGGTGACCGGGCACCTCCGCCGACGCGTCGGCACCGCGGCCCCCGGGACCAAAGGTCCTGGCCGGTGCCCGACCGGCCCTGCGGCCCCGCACGGACCAGGCGGAGACTGGTGGTGACGAAGCGGACGGCGGGAGCCAGTCATGAGCACGACAGTCAATGCCCAACGGGAACGACATGCATGGGTGGTCGGCTCGGGAATCGCCGGTCTGGCAACAGCCGTCCTGCTGGTACGCGACGGCGCCCTGCGGCCCGAGAACGTGCACGTGCTGGAACAGCACGAGTGGCCCGGGCGTGGCGGAGCCCGCTGGGACGCCACGCGCTACAGCTGTTCGGCGGTAGGCGGCGGGGTCGTCAGCGACGAGGCGTCCGCCTGCCTGTGGGACGTGTTGGGCAGTGTGCCCGCCGGGCCCGGCCGACGTACAACGGTGCGCGACGAGATCGAGGAGTTCCATCGGGCCGCGCCCGTCCAGGTGCGGGCACGGCTCGTGGACGGCCGCCAGCAGGTCGTGAACACCTCGTCGCTGGCTGTGGCGCGGGCCGACCGCGTCGGGCTGGCCCGGTTGCTGTCCCTGCCGGAGGCGGACATCGGTGCGCACAGGATCGACGAATTCCTCTCCCCGAACTTTCTGCGGGGCAGCCTGTGGGCGCTGTGGCGCACGACCTTCGGCTTCCAGGAGTGGCACAGCGCGGCGGAGATGAAGCGCCATCTGCTGCGGTTCGCCGCGGACCTGCCGCGGCTGGAACAGCTGAGCGGGGTCCGCCGCAGCCGCCTCGACCGACGCCGCGCGATCGTGGAGCCGATGATCGCCTGGTTGACATCCCTGGGTGTGCGGTTCGAATGGGGTACGACGGTGCGAGGTGTCGACTTCGCGGAGAGCGGCGGCATCCGCCGGGCAGTGCGGCTGCACGTCGCCTCGCCCGGCGGGGCGCCGGGCGAGGTCGAGCTCTCCGGCGACGACCTCGCGTTCATCACCTTGGGGTCGACGACCGCCGACGCCCGGTCGGGCGACGAGGACACCGCCCCGTCACCTTCCTGCGGCCGGCACGACGGCGGATGGCAGTTGTGGGAGGCCCTCGCCGCCAAGGGTCCGGGCTTCGGCCGCCCCGACCCGTTCGACCAGCGGCCCGCCGAGACCGCGTGGAAGTCCTTCCTGCTCACCATGGAGGGATCGGTGGTCGCCAAGCGGATCGAGGCACTCGCCGGGGGTTCCCTCGACGGTGGCGTCATCACGACCTTCCGCGACTCGCCCTGGCTGGTGACCGTCGTGATGCAGCCTGCTCCGCCGCCCTCCGGCGCTCCGTCCGGCCCGGTGACGCTCTGGGGCTACGGACTGCGGATGGACTCGCCCGGCGAGCACACCGGCGCCACATTGGGCGGCGCGACCGGGTCCGAGGTGCTGGCCGAGGTTCTCGGGCAGTTCGGGCTGGGGTCGTCGGCGCGTCAGGCCGTCGGCGCGACAAGCGTCACCACGACGCTGCTGCCCTACATCACCAGTCCGCTGGCGCGACGTTCGGTGGGCGACAGGCCGCCGGTCGTCCCGGACGGGGCTGTGAACTTCGCGCTCATCGGCCAGTACGTGGAACTTGCGGACGAGGCCGGGGCGAGCCTGGAGTACTCGGTGCGCAGTGCGATGGTCGCGGTGCACGCGCTGCTGGGGCTGTCGGCGCCGATCCCCGCGGTGCGCAACGCGGACACCGACGCGGGGATGGCGTTCGAGGACCTTCGGACGGCGTTCTGCTGAGCGTCCCGGCAGGCCGGTCACTGGTCGTCGCCGAAGTCCGGGCGTTGGCCGGCGGCGACGAGAATGTCGTCGTTCGCGACGCCGGCCGGAACCATCGGCCACACCATCGCCTCGTCGGACACGACGAACTCGATCACCGCCGGGCGGTGGCGCTCGGCCGCGGCCGCCCGCACCACGTCGTCGACATCCTGCGGCCGGTCGCAGCGCAGCGCCAGGCATCCGTAGGCGGAGGCGAGCGCGGTGATGTCCGGGCTCGGCCGGGTGGCACGGGTGGTGAGGTCGGTCTGGCTGTGGACACGGTCGTGGAACAGGCTCTGCCACTGGCGGACCATGCCGAGCGTTCCGTTGTTCACGACGGCGACCTTGACCGGCAGCTGGTGGTGGACGCAGGTCGCCAGTTCCTGGTTGGTCATCTGGAAGGAGCCGTCGCCGTCGATCGCCCACACGGTGGACCGCGGCCGGGCGGCGAGGGCTCCCATGGCGGCGGGGATCGCGTAGCCCATGGTCCCGGCACCGCCCGAGGTGATGAAGGCCCGCGGGCGGGTGTGGGTGAGCAGTTGCGAGGCCCACATCTGGTGCTGGCCGACCCCGGTGGTGTACAGGGTGTCGGGGCCCGCGGTGAGTCGACCCAGCCGCTGTATCGCGTACTGGGGGTCAGTTCGCCTGCTGCGCCGGGGCAGGCGACGGGGTAGCGTGCGCGCCAGTCGGACAGGTTCTCCCACCAGACCCGGTAGTCGGGCCGGTGGCCCGCGTCCAGACGCGCTCCCACCGCCCGGCACAGGCGGGTGAGAATGGCGCGGCAGTCGCCGTGCAGCGCGATGTCGGCCTGCCGTTTGCGGGAGAGTTCGGCGCGGTCGATGTCGATGTGAACGACGCGCGCGTGGGGGGCGAAGGTGTCCAGACGGCCCGTGACGCGGTCGTCGAAGCGAGCTCCGAGCGCCATGACGAGATCGGCACGTTGCAGGGCCGTCACGGCCGTGACGGTGCCGTGCATACCGGGCATGCCCAGGTGCAGCGGGTCGGTGTCCGGGAACGCGCCGCGGGCCATGAGCGTGGTGACCACGGGCGCTCCAGTCATCCTGGCCAGCCGACGCAGCAGTAGGCAGGCCTCGGCCTTGACGACGCCGCCGCCCACGTAGAGGACGGGCCTGGCCGCGTCGAGCAGGGTCCGCGCGGCCGCGTCGACCTGTCCGGCCGCGGGGACGGGCCCGGCGGCGGGGGGCTGTGGGCGGGTCATGGGCAGAGCCACCTCGGCGGTGCCCAGAAGGGCGTCCTTGGTGATGTCCACGAGGACCGGCCCGGGCCGGCCCGAGCACGCGGTACGCACGGCGGTACGCAGCACGGAGGGCAGGTCCGCGGTACGGGTGACCTGGACCGAGGACTTGGTGACCGGCCGGGTGATCGCGCAGATGTCGGTCTCCTGGAAGGCACTGGTGCCCAGCAGGGTGCTGGGCACCTGTCCGGTGATGGCCAGGACCGGGACGGAGTCCATGCCGGCGTCCATGAGGGGCGTGACCAGGTTGGTGGCGCCCGGGCCGGAGGTGGCGAGGCACACCCCGATGCGACCGGTCGCCTGGGCGTAGCCGCTGGCGGCGTGCCCGGCGCCCTGTTCGTGCCGCACGAGGATGTGCCGCAGCCCGGCAGTGTCACCCAGTCTCTGGTAGAGCGGGAGGACGGCGCCGCCGGGGATGCCGAAGACGGTGTCGATCCCGGCTTCGCGCAGGACGTGGAGAACGATCTGGGCGCCGGTCAGGCGGACGGTGCCGTGCGCGGGAAGTCGCGGGGTCGCGCGGGCGGTCAGGTCGGTCACGGTGGCTGCGGGGGTCGCAGCCACCGGCCGAAGGACGGTGTGGGGCATGGTCGGCTCCCTTCGTCGGGCGGGATCAGCCGTGCCGGCGCGGCGCGGGCGGGGCGGCGGGGTCTTCGAGGAGCAGGTCCGCCCAGTGGACGGCGCCGCCCTCGCCGTGGGGGCCCTCGCCGTGGGCGCAGGAGAGCGCCGCGACGATGAGGCAGCCGCGTCCGTGCTCGTCCGGTGCGCAGCTCGTGGTCCATGGCCCGTCGTGCGCGCTGGGGCCGCCGTCGGCGACCTCTATGCGCACGACCGGGCGGGTCAGCGGGCAATGGAGGCGTACGCACAGCGGTGGCCTGGCATGTTCGACGGCGTTGGTGAGCAGTTCGTCGAGCACCAGTTCGGCCTGGTCGATGTGGTCGGGGCTGAATCCCCAGCCGCCGAGCTCGCTGCGCAGGGCGTGGCGGGCGAGGGCGACCGACCGCGGGTCGTGCGGGAGGTCCCAGGCGCAGGAACGGCGGGCGGAGGCTGCGGGAGCTTCAGCGGTCACGGTGTTCATGACGGTCACGTCCCCGGATCCGGTTGGGGCCCTTCGACTGAGGGCCGACCACTCCAGTGCAGCAAGGAGCGCTCCCGCTGGGACCGGGGAAACACCCTCGTCCCTGCCCGAGGGCGGACCGGGGTTGTCGACGTGACCGGTCCCGCGACGGCTGACACACCGTCTGCTCCATCGTGTCCGCGCCGGACGCGTGCGGACAAGGGCCGTTCGGCCCTGTTCCCGCGGTGCCCCCCTGGCACGCGAGAACCGGCCCCGGGGGGTGGGCGCGGCGGTCACTAGGGGGTTTCCCCGTGTCCCCGGTCGGAGCCGGTGAACGACGGTGGTGGCCGGGACCGGGTTCGCGGCTCGGCCGGCTTCCTGTCCCGCTACGACCGCCCGGACCTGTTCGCCTTCAGGATCGGACACCGACCAACAGGAGGCAGATCGATGCCACCGACACTTTCCACGCTCCGGACGGGCGACCGGCTCGATCGGCGACTGCCGGCCGGGCAGCCGCCCGGCCAGGCCACCCTGGCGGCCTTCGCCATGGCGGGCGCACCCGACCAGCGGGAGGTCCGGACCCTGCTGGAAGCCCTTGGCCGACACGCCGGGGTACTGGAGGTGGGGCTACCGTACTCGGACCCCTGGCTGGACGGCCCAGTGGTGGCCGAGGCCGGAGCCGAGGCCCTTCGGGCCGGATTCCGCACCGCCGACCTGTTTCCCCTGGTCGAGATGCTGCGGGTCCGCACTCCGGCAGCCATCACCGTGATGTCCTACTGGAACCCGGTGCGGGCCTTCGGCCCACCGGACTTCGCCAGGCGGCTCGCCGAGGCGGGCGGTTCGGCCGTCCTCCTCCCCGACCTGCCGGTCGAGGAGGCCGAGCCGTGGCTGGACGCAGCCCACCAGTACGGCATTCGCACCTCCTTCCTCGTCTCCCCCGACTGCTCCCCCCGACGGCTCGCCCTTGTCGCCGCGGCCGCCGACGGCTTCCTCTACCTCCCGGCAGCCCGCGCCGTCTCCGGGCACCGGGGCGGACTCGACGTCCCCATCGGTGAGGCCGTGCGGAGGCTGCGCCAGGCCTGCGGCCTCCCCGTCGCCGCCGGCATCGGCATCACCTGCCCACAGCAAGCGGTCGCTCTGGCACGAACCGTCGACTGCGTGGTCGTGGGATCGGCGTTCCTGCGCCTGACGCAGGCCGACCCCGGCCCCGGCGGAATACGGGCGGCCGAGGCCCTCGCCGCCGGCTTCGCCCGGGCGCTGCGCCCGCAGCGGCCGACCGGCGACCCGGGCGCCGACCCCGTCCCGTTCCCCCCTGCCTGACTGGAGTCCGGACCATGCGCACGATCATGGAACTGAAGGAAGAACGCACCCTCAAGCTGGCCGACCACCCGCTGTGCGACTGGCTGGCCGACGAGTCGATCGCCGAACGCGACCGCCTTGCCGTCCTGCCCGCGCTGGCGCCGTTCGTCCTGGCATTTCGCGACCTGAACCGGTGGGTTCTGCGCTATCCGCACCCGGCCAGCGCGTTCGAGGAGGCGATCAACGCGCACACCAGGGAGGACGAGACTCACGCCTGGCTGTACCTGGAGGACTGGCGGGCACTGAGGATGGACGAGTGGCTCGACTGGTCTCCCGCCGAGGCCCTGTGGTGGACGACCGCCGCTCCGCAGACCGCGGCGGTGCGCGGGGTGCTGCCCGCCTTCGCCCGGATCGCCTGCTGCGACGGCGGGGACCCGGTGCTGCGTTTCTGCCAGGCGGAGGTCATCGAGAGCACCGGAAACGTGTTCTTCCGGCACACCGCCCCCGTCGCCGCCCGGCTCTCCCTCGCCACCGGTTCCGAGTACCGCTACCTGGGCCCCTACCACCTGGAACGCGAGAGCGGGCACGTGGAGACGGAGAACGCCTTCGACGGCCTGGTGCTGGGCCCGGACGAGCGGCGCCGGGCGGCCGAACTGACCAACCGGATGTTCGATGTCTTCGAGGTGATGTTCGACGCCTTCCACGCCTTCGCGACAGACCATGCGCAGACCGGGCGTCCACCTCGTCCCGAACATCCGGTCCGCCCCTGGTCCGGACCCCGGTGGACGGCATCGCAGGTCCTGGAGTTCCAGTACCTCTCGCCCTCCACGGACGCCCTGCGGCACGCCTGGCTCTCCCGGCTGGCCGGGGAGCCGCTGCCCTGCCTCGCCCCGTCCGACGCCCTGGCCTCGGTGTCCTACGCGCTGGCCACCGCGGTGTGAGTTCCGGGGACTCGGCACCGCGCGGTGCCGAATGGCGCCCGGCCCGCAATGGTGGTTTGAATACGACCATGGGTGGACCGGGCGTCTTCGTGGGTCGTGACAAGGAACTCGCGGCCATCGAGACCTGCGCGGACGCAGTCCGCGAGGGAGAGGTCTGGGTGGTCGCCGTGGAGGGCGAGGCCGGTGTCGGCAAGACCTCGCTCGTACGCCGGGCCCTGGCCCGGCTGCCCGACTTCGAGATCTGGTGGGCTTCCTGCGACGAGGCCGAACGCGACTTCGGGTTCGGCATGGTCACGCAGTTGCTCTCCCGGCTCCCGCCGGAGGCGACAGCGGCGTCCCCCATGCTGGCCTCCCGCTCCAAGCCCGACGCTTCAGCACTGGCCGTCGGCTCCGAACTGCTGGGTCTGCTCGACGGGCGGCAGGCCCTGACCCCGGTGGCCGTGGTCGTGGACGACGTCCAGTGGGCCGACGAGGAGTCGCGCACCGCCCTGGCCTTCGTCCTGCGCAGGCTGTGGTCGGCACGGGTACTGGTGCTGGTCTGCGCCCGGACCCGCCCCGGGCAGGAGGCCGTCCAGGGTCAACGCCCGGGTGAACGGCTCTACCGGGGGGCCGGCCGCATCAAGAACATCGCACTGCGCGGACTGGACGACCAGGCACTCGCGGACCTGGTGGCCGCCACGGGCGGGGAGGCACTCGAACCGCTCGCTCGGCAGCGCCTGCTGGAACACACCGGGGGCCACCCCCTGTACCTTCTGGCGCTGCTGGCCGACCTAGCTGTACTGACCACGGAGGTTGGTGACGGGGTTCACGGTGCGGTGATCTTGAAATGAGTGAGGGCCTTCTGGCCAGGTGTGGATTGCGACATCTACCCCAGCGCCAGAAAGGCCCTCATGCCACACCGTAACGCACCGCTGACCGAGACCGGACGCCTGCGCCTTGCCCGCTGCGTGGTCGAGGACGGCTGGCCGCTGCGGCGGGCCGCCGAGCGCTTCCAGGTCTCGCCCACCACGGCCAAGCGCTGGGCCGACCGCTACCGCGCTCTCGGCGAGGCCGGCATGGCGGACCGGTCCTCGCGCCCGCACCGCAGCCCCTGGCAGACCCCGACCCGCACCGAGCGGCGGATCATCAAGGTCCGCGTCCTCCGGCGCTGGGGACCCGCCCGCATCGCCTACCTGCTGCGGCTCAACCCGGCCACCGTGCACCGCGTCCTGACCCGCTACCGCCTCGCCCGCCTGGCCCACCTCGACCGCACCACCGGCCGCGTCATCCGACGCTACGAGCACTGCGCACCAGGCGAGTTGGTCCACGTCGACATCAAGAAGCTCGGCAACATCCCCGACGGCGGAGGCCACCAGGCCCTCGGACGCCAGGCAGGCCGCAAGAACCGCTCCGGAGCCGGCTACAGCTACCTCCACAACGCCGTCGACGACCACTCCCGCCTGGCCTACAGCGAGATCCTGCCCGACGAGCGCAAGGACACCGCCACGGCGTTCTGGGCCCGGGCGAACGCCTTCTTCGCCCGGGCCGGAATCACCGTCCAGCGCGTGCTGACCGACAACGGCTCCTGCTACAAGTCACACGCCTGGCGCGATGCCCTCGCCGCCGAGGGCATCGCGCACAAACGCACCCGCCCCTACCGGCCACAGACCAACGGCAAGGTCGAACGCTTCAACCGCACCCTGCTCGACGAATGGGCCTACGCCCAGCCCTACCGCAGCGAGCAGGAGCGCCGCGACGCCTACCCCGCCTGGCTGCACACCTACAATCACCACCGCGGACACACCGCACTCGCAGGCAAGCCACCCGCCAGCCGCGTTCCCAACCTCACGGGTCAGTACACCTAGCCCCCCAGGAACTGGCCGACACCAGCCACCCCCTTCCCGTTCCGGACACCCTCGCCGGCACGGTCGGACACACCCTGGCCCAACTGCCCGATCAAAGCCGGGACCTGGTCGAAGCACTGGCCGTCCTGAACTCCCGGGTCCCGCTGGCGCTGGCCGGTCAGGTCGCCGGTCTGACCGACCCGGCCACGGTCCTCGGGCCGGCCCTGCACAGCGGCCTGGTCCAGTGGTGGCCCAACGAACCGTCCACACCGGTCCGAATGCGCCACGCCCTGCAGCGCGACGCCGTGTACCACGCGCTCGACCCCGCACGCCGCTTCGCACTCCACGCCGCGGCAACACCGCTGGTGGACGAGCACAGCGCGTGGCTGCACCGGGTCGCCTCCAGCGACCGGGTCAACGAGGACCTCGCCACTCGGTTGGAACGCGAGGCGGAACGCAACCGCGAGCAGCCCGACCGTGCCGCGACCCTGCTTCTGTGGGCCGCCGACCTCTCGGAGGACCGCGAGCGCCGGGAGCACCGCCTGACCGAAGCCGCGGTCGTCCTGGTCATCGCCGCACGCACCGCCCGCGCGCTGACGCTGCGCCAGGCCGTCCTCGGCTGCCGGCCGTCACCACTGCGCCAGGCACTGCTCGGCGCGATGGCCACCGCCCGAGGAGAGCCCCAGAACGCCGAACGCTTCCTCACCGAGGCGGTCGCCACCGCCGACGACGACCACACCCGGCTGCTCGCGGCCCTCTGGCTGAGCGGCCACTACCTGCTGTGGAACCGCACCGACGAGGCGCTGCCGGTACTGCTGCGCGCGCTCAACCTCCCGTTGCCCGATGTCCAGCTCGCTCGAGCGCTGCGCTCGCTGTTCGCCCTCGCACTCGCCCACAGCGACGGCCCGCTGGCAGGACTGTCCGCCCTGGGCGACCTCGGGCTGCCCTCCGATGCCCAGGACGTCCCCCTTCCCGACAGCCCCCTGCTCGCCCCCCGCGGCACACTGCGCGGACTGGCCGGTGAACTCACCGCCGGGATCACGGACCTCACCGCCCTGGTCGAACGGGAACCCGGAACGGTACTCACCGACACCGCCGCCTCCGGCTACGCCTACCGCGGCCTGTTCCAGTACCTCACCGGCGCGTGGGACGCGGGGATGGCCAGTACCCAGGAGGCGCTCACCCTCACCGGGGCACAGGAACGCCACCCGGCCCTGGTCCTCGCCCACGCCGTGGCGGCCATGATCCTCGCGGGCCGTGGTGCGCGTGACGACGCCGAACGGCACCTGCGGGCCTGCGAGAGGGCGGCCGGCGGGGCCACCACGCTCTACCCGCTGATCGCGCGCGCCACCGCCGGCCAGGCGGAGGCCGACCACCCGGCGATGGCCGCCGCCCTGGCCGACCTGTCCGCCGCCCCCGGCTCGGTACGCCGCACCTGGCAATTGCTGTGGCGGCCGCTGGAGGCCGAAGCCCTGGTCGAAACCCGCGCCGAAGGCGCACCCGCGTTCCTGGAGGGTCTACGGAAGCTGGCTGACGAGGTGCCGTGCCTGCGCGACGCGTCGACCTGGCTGACCGCGCGGCACACCACGCTCGGCGGCAACACCGACGCCGCCCTCGACCTCCTCCGCACCGGCCTGGCCGCCCCCGCCCCCGTCGACCGGATCGCCCTGCACCACACCCGCCTTCTTCATGTCTACGCCCGGCTGCTGCTGGAGATCCGCGAGCGGCGTGCCGCCGCGCCACTGCTGCGGACCGCCCACCAGCAGTACCAGGCGCTGGGAGCCGAACCTTTCGCCCGCCGGGTGGCCGACGATCTCGTCGCCTGCGGCGCGGCTCTGGACACCGCTCCCCTCGGCCCCGCCGACACCATCGGCCAGCTGACGGAACGGGAGATGACCATCGCGCGCCTCACCGCCGCCGGAAACACCAATCGGGAGATCGCCCGCCAACTGTGCGTCAGCACCAAAACCGTCGAATACCATCTCGGACACATCTACCTCAAACTCGGCATCACCTCCCGCCGCCAGTTGCGCCCCCTGCTGGAGCGGTGACAAGACGCCGGCCCGTCCCAGAACTGACCGCACCGGCCGCTGTCGCCGACGTCCGCCCGCACCGCGCCCCGGCCGGACCGCCTCGGGCGTCGGCCGGCTGGGGGCGGGGAATGCGGCGGGTGTCGAAGGCGGCGTCGGCGATGTCGCGGGCGAGCGCGGCCAGCTGGAGCCGGTTGGCACGCGTGTACGAACGGAGCGCGGCGAAGGCGTCGTCGAGCGGCACCCTCCAGCGTTCGGCCAGGATGCCCTTGACCTGTTCGATGACGATGCGGCTGGTCAGCGCGTACTGGAGCTGGGCGCGCTCGGTCTCACTGTCGGCGAGGGTGCGCTGCTGGAGGATGGCGACGGTGGCCACGTCGGCCAGCGCCTGGGCGAGGAGGACATCCTCCGGGCGCAGCCGGCCCGGTTCGCTCCGGAAGAGCCCCAGCGCGCCGATCACCCGCCCCCGCAGGCGCATCGGGACGGCGTTGGCGGTGACGAAGCCTGCGGCGCGTGCCCGGGAGGCGAACGGCTGCCACGGCGCCGCGACGGTCACGTCGAGGGCCGGCCGCCGACGACGGACGCGGCCCCCGGCGCACAGTGGTCTCCGACGGGGCTGACGCGCGGGCGCCGCTCCGGCCCACGAGCCGGCATCACTGCGGAGCGTGCCACTCCGTGGTGACGGCGACGACGGTCCGGGCCAGGGCCGCAGGCCGCTCGCGGGCGATGAGGTGTCCCGCGCCCCGGACGGACCGGACGGTGGTGCGCGGAGCCAGGCGCAGCAGCTGGTCGATGTCCTCGGCGGTGACCGAGGAGCCGGTGTCACCGTGGACGAGCAGGACGGGGAGGTCGAGTTCCGCGGTGATCCGCCGGAGCCGCGGGACCTGGCCGAGGATGTCCTCGACGAGCGGGGCGTAGGCGCCGGTGAGGCCGCCTGCGGCGAGGAAACGGCGGACCCGGTCGGGGTCGAGGCAGGGGACGACATCGACCAGCACCAGTCCTGCCACCCGTGCCCGCGTCGCCGGATCGGCGAGCGCGGCGACAGCAGCGAGCCCGCCGAGCGAGGCACCGACGACCACGCAGCCCGGAGGCTCGGCGCGGAGCATCGCGGCGATGTCCTCCGCGCACGGGGGCAGCGCCCGAGGACGGCCGTCGCTCTCGCCGTGGCCGCGCTGGTCGTAGGCGACGCAGCGGAAGCCGGCCCCGACGAGGACCTCGCTGACCGGCGCCCACACCTTGCGGCGTTCGCCACCGGCATGGAGCAGGAGGTAGGTAGGTCCGGCACCGACCTCCTCCCCACGCAGGACCGCATCGGGGCGAGCCATCCACCGAGGCCGCGGGACGGCCGGGTCGACCGGATCTATCATGAACCTGACACCTCACCTTCTCCTCCCCTGTCCGAAGGACTCGGACCGTCAGGGGTCCCGGTCCGCCGAACGGAGCGCGACGTCCAGTAGCGCCCGCGAACGCACACCAGGAACCGAAACTACACCGGGCCCCGGGCCCGTTGAAGGCACAGCGGCCGACCGTGCTCCTCATCGCCCTGGCGGCACCCCGGCTCGGGGCGAGCGTCGGCCTCCCCCGCCCGCTCCGACCCCACCCGCCCCACACCCCTGGGCCGTTCGGCCCACCCCCTCCCGGTCCCGGTCGGGCCCCCGACGAGGGACAGCAGGCTCTGGGAACCCGGCGGGACCCGGCGGGAACGTGGAAGTCCTCACCCAGGAGGTGGCCACCGTGAAGCGCATCCGGATCTCCAGGCAGACCAGTCGCCCGCAGCCCCGCCCGCCTCTCGACCTGCGGACCCCGTCCGGCCGCCCACTGCCGTACCGAGCGTGAGGAGTCCCGAGATGCGACGTGTCCTGCGGTTCGCCGAACTCGGCCGCTCCGACGTGAGCCTGGTCGGCGGCAAGAACGCCTCCCTCGGCGAGCTCCGCACCCGCCTCGGCGCAGCCGGGGTGCGCGTGCCGGACGGCTTCGCCACCACCGCCGACGCGTACCGTGAGTTCCTCGACACCGACGGTCTGCGCGAACTGGTCCGGCAGCAGCTGGACCGGCTGCACGGCGGCGCCCGTCTCTCCGAGACCGGTACCACCATCCACGCCGCCGTCCTGGCCGCTGCGCTACCGCCTGCGCTCGAACGCGAGCTCACCGATGCCTACCACCGGCTGGCCGGGAGCGTCGGCCGTACCGATCCGGACGTGGCGGTGCGATCCAGTGCCACCTGGGACCTGGGCGAGACCGTGGTCGGCGGACAGGTCGACCCGGACGAGTACGTGGTCTTCAAGCCCGCGCTGGGCGACCCCCGGCTGACCCCGGTGCTGCGCGCGGCGGTGGGCGCCAAGCGCCGCAAGGCGGTGTACTCCCCCACCGGCCTGACCGAGGTGGTCGACACCACTCCCGAGGAGCGGGCCGCCCGGGTGCTCGACCCCGGCGAGATCTGCGCGCTCGCCCGTTGGGCGGTGGCCGTCGAGCAGCACTACGGCTGCCCCATGGACATCGAGTGGGCGAAGGACGGCCGTACCGGCGAGCTCTACTTGGTCCAGGCACGGCCGGAGACCGTCCAATCCCGCCGCCGCACGGCCGTGTTGCGCAGCTACCGCCTCACCGGGCGGGGCGAGCGGCTGGTGGACGGGGTCGCGGTCGGCGAGGCCGTGGGCGCCGGACCGGTCTGCGCGCTGGCGAGCCCGGTGGAGCTCGACCGGTTCCCTGCCGGGGCCGTCCTGGTCACGAAGATCACCGACCCCGACTGGGAGCCGCTGATGATGCGGGCCTCCGCCATCGTGACCGACCACGGCGGGCGCACCTCCCACGCCGCGATCGTCAGCCGCGAACTCGGCGTGCCCGCCGTGGTCGGCACCGGCCCAGCCACCGACCTGCTGGCCGACCGCCAGGAGGTGACCGTCTCCTGCGCCGAGGGTGCCGAGGGGCACGTGTACTCCGGACAGGTGCCCTACGAGACCACCGACACCGATCTGTCCGACCTGCCGAAGACCCGGACCCGCGTCATGCTCAACCTGGCCGACCCGGACGCCGCCTTCCGCTGGTGGCAACTCCCGGCCGATGGTGTCGGGTTGGCCCGCACCGAGTTCGTGGTGGCGCACCAGGTCCGGGTCCACCCGATGGCCCTGGTCCACCCGGAACGCCTGTCCGCCGACGAGCGCCGCCAGGTCGACGCCCTCACCGAAGGGTACGCCGACCGCACGGACTGCTTCGTCGACCGTCTCGCCTCCGGCGTGGCCCGACTCGCCGCCTCCCGCTGGCCCGACCCCGTGATCGTCCGGACGAGCGACTTCAAGACGAACGAGTACGCCCGTCTCGTCGGAGGCCGGCCGTTCGAACCGGTCGAGGCCAACCCCATGATCGGGTGGCGCGGTGCGAGCCGCTACTACGACGAGCGCTACCGCGAGGGCTTCGCCCTGGAGTGCCGAGCACTCCTGAAGGTCCGCGACGAGCTCGGCCTCACCAACGTGGTCGCGATGATCCCGTTCTGCCGCACCCGGAGGAGGGTGACCGGGTGCTCGCCGAGATGGCAGCCAACGGCCTGTCCCGCGGGGACAACGAGCTGCGGGTCTACGTGATGGCCGAGATCCCGGCCAACGTCGTCCTCGCCGAGCAGTTCGCCGAGCGCTTCGACGGCTTCTCCATCGGCAGCAACGACCTCACCCTCGGCGTCGACCGCGACTCCGACCTGCTCACCCATCTCTTCGACGAGAGCAACCACGCCGTCACCCGCTCCATCGAGCACCTGATCGCCACGGCCCACTCCGCCGGCCGCCCGGCCGCCCGGTCGGCCTCTGCGGCCAACGCCCCAGCAACGACCCGGCCTTCACCCGTTTCCTGGTCCGGGCCGGGATCGACTCCATCTCCGTCACCCCGGACAGCTTCGCCACCGTCAAGCACCATGTGGCCGAGGCCGAGGGCCTCGGCACACCGACGTCGTTCCCGCCCTGAGCTCGAACCGTGCCCCGCAAGGAGCGTTCCCGCACCCTACGCCTCCACCAGACCGCTCCGCTCGGCCCTCCCCGAGGCCCGGCGGTCTCCGTAGCGTGCAGAGGGCGGCACCAACGACAGGAAATGTCATGACCAGCACCGGCGAACGGCCGACCGTGCCCGTGGACGGCCCCCGACCCCCGTGAGCCGATCGGTCTGCTGCTACGGGCGCTGCGCAGCTCGCCCCAGGGACTGAGCGAACGCGAAGCGGCCCGGCGGCAGACGGTCTACGGGCCCAACACCCTGGCCCGGCGCGGCGGGCGACGCTGGCCCCGCGAGCTCGCCCAGCAGTTCACCCACCCGCTGGCTCTGCTGCTGGCGCTCGCCGCCGTGCTCGCGGTGGTCAGCGGGGCACCCGCGCTGGCGATGGCGATCGTCGCGGTGATCGTGCTCAACGCCATGCTGGCCTTCGCCCAGGAACAGCAGGCCGAGCGGGCGGTCGAGGCTCTGGCCGCCTTCCTGCCCGAGCCCGCCACCGTGGTCCGCGACGGCGCCCGCCGGAAGGTGGCGGCCACCGACCTGGTCCCGGGTGACGTGCTGGCGGTCGAGGAGGGCGACCGGATCTCGGCCGACGCCCGGCTCCTGTCCGGCACGGTCGAGGTCGACCTGTCCGCACTCACCGGCGAGTCGGTCCCCACCGTCCGGTCCGCGGAGTACGTGGACGTGACAGGACCGCTGGTGGACGCCCGGGAACTGCTCTTCTCCGGCACCTCCTGCACGGGCGGCCAGGCGGTCGCCGTGGTGACCGCGACCGGCATGCACACCGAACTGGGCCGGATCGCGGCGCTCAGCGAACGCACCCACCCGGAACCGAGCCCACTGGAGCAGCAGGTCAAACGCGCCGCCCGGCTGATCACCGTGATCGCGGTCGGGATCGGCCTGGCTTTCCTGCCGCTCGGCCTCGCCGCCGGTCTCTCCCTGGCAGCCGCCGTGAGCTTCGCCATCGGTCTGCTGGTCGCCAACGTCCCGGAGGGGCTGCTGCCCACCATCACGCTCGCCCTCGCCGCCGGGGTACGCGCCCTGGCCCGGGCCGGCGCCGTGGTGAAGCGGCTCTCCGCAGTGGAGACCCTGGGCTCGACCACCGTGATCTGCACGGACAAGACCGGCACGCTGACCGAGAACCGGATGCGGGTGACGGCCGTCTGGACGCTCTCCGGAGAGACCGCCGCCGACGGCCCGCAGCCGGCCGCCGACGTCCGACCGGTCGCCCGGGCCGCCGCCCGGTGCACCACTGCCGACCCCGCCACCGGCCACGGTGATCCGACCGAGCTCGCGCTGCTCGACCTGGCCGCCCGGGCCGGTGTGCCGCTCCCCGCCGCCCGGCGTGACCAGGAGCGCCGCGCCCTGTTCCGTTTCGACCCGCGCATCCGGCTGATGACGACCGCCGACCACTGCGACGACGGCCTCGCCCTGCACACCAAGGGCGCTCCGGAGGAGGTCCTGCGACACGCGGACCGCGTGCTCGATCAGGAGAGCGAACGCCCGCTCACCGGCGCCGACCGCACCGTAGTGGTCCGGGCGGTCGGCGAGCTCGCGGGCTGCGGGTCCTGGCCATCGCCCGGAGCGTCCCGCAGCCCGGCCGGCCGCCACCCTCCCACCGGGAGGAGGCCGAGCAGCACCTGTGCCTGCTCGGCCTGGTCGCCATGGCCGACCCGCCCCGCCCAGAGGTCGCCGACGCCATCCGCCGGGCCCACGCCGCGGGCATCACCGTCCACGTGGTCACCGGCGACAACGGCCTCACGGCGGCCGCCGTGGCCGAGCAGGTCGGCATCGGCCACCGGGGCATGCGCATCGTCACCGGCACCGAACTGGACACCACGGGCGACGAGAGCCTGGACGCGCTGCTCGCCCGCGGCGAGGAAGTGATCTTCGCCCTCACCTCGCCCGAGGCGAAGCTCCGGATCGCCGACGCCCTGCGCGCGGAGGGCCACACCGTCGCGATGGCCGGCGACGGCGTCAACGACGCGCCCGCCCTCCGCCGCGCGGACATAGGCGTCGCGATGGGCCGCTCCGGCACCGACGTCGCCCGGGAAGCCGCGACGATGGTGCTGACCGACGACAACTTCGCCACCATCGTCGCGGCGGTGGAGGCCGGCCGCCGCACCTACGACAACATCCGCAAGTTCATCGTCTACATCTTCGCCCACGCCGTCCCCGAGGTCGTCCCCTTCCTCGTCTTCGCCCTGGCCGGCGGCGCGATCCCGCTGCCCCTGACAGTGATGCAGATCCTCGCCGTCGACCTGGGCACCGACACCCTCCCCGCTCTCGCCCTCGGCCGGGAACGTGCCGAACCGGGCCTGATGGACCGTCCGCCCCGACCGCGCGGCGAACACATCATCCGGCCCGCGATGCTCGCCCGTGCCTGGGGCTTCCTCGGCCTCATCTCCGGCGCACTCGTCCTGACCGGCTACTTCCTCACCCTCACCGCCGGCGGCTGGCACCCCGGAGACGCCACAGGCGCGGGCAGCGCACTGCACTCGACGTACCAGCAGGCCACCACCGTCACCTGGTTGGGCATCGTCGCCTGCCAGATCTGCACCGCCTTCGCCGCCCGCACCGAACGCGCCCCGCTCCGTGCGCTCGGCCCCTTCAGCAACCCCCACCTGCTGGGCGGCATCGCCTTCTCCCTCGTCTTCGCCGCCGCGATCGTCTACCTGCCCCCGCTGCACCGGGTCTTCGGCACCGCCGCCCTCACCCCGGCCCAGCTGGCCCTCGTCGCCCCCTTCCCCCTGATCGTCTGGGGCGCGGACGAACTGCGCCGCGCCCTCGTGCGCCGCCGCACCCCGCCCCCCGGCGCAGCGGCCCGGAGCACACGACCTCACACGGCCGAACCGGCCGGCCACCACCAGCTCGCGGTCCTCCTCGCCCGCCACGGCTGGCCTGCCCACCACCTCACCCACACTCTGGGCCTGACCGAGCGCGCGGCAGCGGAGAGCGTCGCCCACGCCCGCCGCATCGCCGCCGACCACCGTCGCCACTCGTGACCGCCACCGCCCAGGACTCGTCAGCTCCGCCGGCTGCTCTCGACCGCCACCTGGGCACCGCTCGGGTCCAGGGCCGCGAGACGGACGGCGACGTGGGCCTGCTCGTCGCGCAGGGTGCGTCCGACGGTGAGTGCGGCATCGGAGGAGCTGTCGGTCTCGGGGCGGGTGTCGATCAGGGTGTTGGTGACAGTCCCCTTGACACTGATGATCCGGACGACGACGCCGTGGAAGAACGGGGAGTCGTCGGTGAAGCTGTCGTAGGGGCTCAGCCGCTGTCGGTACTCGACGGACAGGTAGGTGCCGTCGCCGCGCGGAATGCGGAGTTCCTGGGGAGAGCTCGCGTCGCCCAGGGCGCCGAGGCGGTAGGTCCCGTCGGCGTCGATCTCCTGCACCTGGTCCGGACCGAGCCATCCGGCGTACTGGCGGTAGTTCGCGGGGTAGGGGTTCATGCCGCCGCCGCCCATGGTGTCGGTGGGCTCGTTGAAGATGACGTCCTTGCACTGTGCGCCGATGGTGACCACGTTGTCGGAGGCGGCGCAGCCCTTGAGCGCGTGGGAGTGCTGGAAGCCGAGGTTGTGGCCGAGTTCGTGGGTCCAGGCCCAGGTCTTCCAGCCGCTGCCGTTGGTGACGATCCAGTTGCCCGGCATCTGGCCCATGCCGGCCCAGTCGCACTTGGAAGCGGACATGTCGACGAGGATGCGGTCGTAAGCCTCGGGGCGGTAGCCGGCGTTCCTCGCTGCCGATCGGGCGCGCTCGACCACCTGCCCGGCGTCCGGGCACACGGCGGGACGGGGACCGAGGTCGATGTCCTGGAGGAAATCGCCCGCCAGGCGGACCCGACCACCGGAGACGGTGCGCAGGTAGTCCCGCAGGGAAGGATAGGAGTCTCCGAACACGGCCTTCTTCACCGGGTCGGGGGCCGCCGGCTTCTCGCCGGTGAAGTGGGTGGCCAGGAGAAGGGCCGTGGTGTCGCCGAGGAAGGGGCGCTGCGGGTAGCCGGGCCACAGGGAGGAGGTCCAGTTCAGACGGCTCGCCGGGGTCGAGGCGCAGTCGCTGTTCGACGCCTGTGCCTGTGCGGTGACGGCGAGGCACACACCCGCGCGCACCTGCTCCGTGTACGAGAGTCGCAGTTGGCCGGTTCCCTTGTGGGTGTAGGTGAGCCCCCACCTGCGTTTGGAGTCGTAGCCGTCGGTGCCGTTGCTGTGGCAGTTGCCGAAGACCACGGAGGCGGTCGTCGCACCCATCCGCAGGCAGGGGGGCTTGCCCTGGTTCTTGCGGTGGACGTTCTCCAGCAGGTAGAAGCCGTCCTCGGTCGGGGTTGCGTTCCACAGGTCCTGGGCGGGATCCCCCTGGCCGCAGGCATCGACGAGGACCCGGTCGCCTGCGCTGTCCGCCCGCAGGCAGATCTCCTTGTCGGCCTCACGGCCCGACTCGCTGAGGATCCGTGCCGGGCCGGCTTCGGTGGCCCTGGCCGCGGCGGGGACGGCGGTGGCCGAGGACGCCCCCTGGAGCAGCCCCGCCATCAGGAACAGGGCGGCTCCGACCAGCCCGCGCGTGCGCTTCATCGATATGCCCGTCTCTGGGAATGCGAGCGAGTGACACTGAGTGTTCACTCATAACGTGTTGTGAACATACGGTGGCGATCACAGCACCGCACGGCCCGGGAGCCGTTCGGGTCGTCGGCCCCGCCGCCGATCGCCGGCACGAACAGGACCACGAGCAGCACGCTCCCTCCGGGGCCGGAGGTCCGCGAGGACCCGACCGGCCCTGTGCACGAGGCTCACGGACGGCGGAGAGTGGAGCCGACGGGATGCCGTGCTCCCGGCAGGCCCGTCCCACAAGGCATCGGCCACCCGATGTCGCATCGGTACGGTCGGTGAGCGAGGTACGCCATGGACCGGGACCCTTCGGCGACACCCAGGATCGTGGTGGGGATGGACGGTGGGCGGCCGCGGGCACGGCGGATTCGCCGGCGCAGTGCTCGGCTCCGTCGCCAGCACTGCGTGCGGCACACACGGTGCCCGGTCGTCGTGGTCCGCGCCGACACGGTGCGAAGGGCCTGTGAAAGGCCCGACCGCCGCACCCGTGGGGCCGGTCGGCCCATGCCGGAGCAACGAACCCGCAGCACGATGGAGGTACGGCCGGAGAGGAAGCGCGGAGGACCTGCGGATCCGGAAAGCGCTGTCTCCCCGGCGCCCGCTGCTCCGGACTCAGCCTCCGGGTCACGCGGCGGAGCGCCGACCCCTGGGACAAGGAGCGGTCCACCATGAGCGAGCAAGCCCTCACCACCGAGCAACTGCGCTTCCTCGCAGCAGCCGCCGGCGCGGCGCCCTCCCTCCACAACAGCCAGCCCTGGCGCCTGCGCCCCGCACCCGACTCACTCGGCATGCGGGTGTACACCGACCCGTCGCGGGCCGTGCCACTCACCGACCCGGACGGCCGGGCGCTCCACATCTCGGTGGGCGCGGCCCTGTTCAACCTCCGGGTCGCCGCCCTGCGACTCGGCCGCGACCCGGAGGTCAGACTGCTCCCCGAGGACGACGACCCCGGCCTGGCGGCCACCGTCCGCCTCTCCCGGCCCGCCCCCGCGTCGCCCCCCTTCGGAAGGGACCTCTTCGAGGCGGTCGCGCAACGCCATTCGAGCCGCCGGCCGTACACAAACCGCGACATCCCCGAGGCACTCTTCGGCGATCTCCTCACCGCGGCCCTTGACGAAGGCGCGGCCCTGTCCCTGCTGGAGGAGGCGGGGGTCCGCCGGGTCCTGGCCCTGACGCACGACGCCGAACGGCGCACCGGGACGGACCTCGCCCGGATGGCCGAGACCCGCGCCTGGCTGCGGTTGGAGGAGCCGTCCGTGGACGGCATCCCGGAGTTCGCGCTGGGCTCGCAGGACCACGACGCCCGCGTGCCCATGCGGAACTTCACCGGTCGGCCGTCGCCCACCGAGGCCTCCCAGCGTTTCGAGGCCCTGCCCCAGCTGGCCACGCTCACCACCCACGGCGACCTGCCCGCGGACTGGCTGCGCGCGGGCCAGGCCATGGAGCGGGTGTGGCTGCTGGCGACAGCCCACGGCGTGCGGCTGTCGGTCCTGCACCAGGCCGTCGAGTGGCCGGACACCCGCTGGGGCCTCCGCGACCCGGCCGAGGGCCCAGGGCACGTCCAGTTGGTCCTGCGCCTCGGCTACGGCCCGCCCGGACCCGCCACCCCGCGACGTCAGGTCGACGAGATCCTCGACCTGAGCGACCAGCGGCCCACCGTCGGATCGTGACCTCACCGATGCCGGACGACCGGGGCCGCCGCACCGCCGGTGGTGGTGGTGGTCGGCGTACACGGCAGGCCGTGTCGGCGGCGACGCACCGAACGGGGCGTCCGGGTGGAACCACTGGTCCGTGCGCGAACCCGGAACGGAAGAACGATGCTGCTAGAGCGCGGGCACGACTCCGATGCCGTCGCGGCGCTCGGTGCGCCCGCACAGGAAGCGGCCCCGCCACGTGCGCGAGCCGCAGTCGATTTGATCGAAAGGACGGAGCCATGGTCGAGGAAGCGACCCTCGGAGGCAAGATCGTCGTTGGGGTGGACGGCTCCGAACAGTCCAGGAAAGCTCTGCGCTGGGCCGTTCGGCAGGCCGAGCTGACCGACAGCGTGGTGGAGGCGGTGATGGCCTGGGAGCCGCCGTTCTCCGGGTGGGGCAGCGCGGTACCGGTGGGCGAGGAAGCGGACTTGGCCAAGCGGGCGCGGACGATCCTGGCCGAGACCGTTGAGAAGGCCGCCGGTTCCCAGCCGCCCGTGCACATCCGGCTCAGAGTCGGGGAGGGCACACCGGCCTGGGTACTCCTGGCCGCTGCCGGGGAACAGGCTTCGCTGCTCGTCGTCGGCCATCGTGGCATCGGCGGCTTCGAAGGCGCCCTGCTGGGGTCCGTGGGCCAGTACTGCGTGCAGCACTCGCCCTGCCCCGTCGTGGTGGTCCGCGGCGCGGCGGACCACACGCGCCCCTGATGCCGTCGGAACCGCGACGTGCAGCGGGCCGGAGCTCCGGACCGTATCCCCCGCCGAGCAGCGGCAACGTCGGCCCTGTCCCGTTCGCTGCCCCGGGCTTGCCCGGCAACCCTTGCAAGGGTGCACGGACACCCTTCGCCGCCTGCCGCACCAGGAGGAGCAAATGAGTACATACACGTCGCAAACGGCCCCGGTCGACGTCGCCCGGATCGCGGCCGCCGCTCTCAACGCCGGTGATCTCGACCGGTTCGCCGAACTCGTCCACGAGGATGTCGCCTTCGACATCCTCCCCTTCGGAGAACGGCACGGCCGGCTGGCCGCGCGGGGCTTCTTCGCCGAGCTGCGCGGCGCGCTGCCGGACTTCGACATGACCGTGGAGGCCGTCACCGGGGACGCGCGGTGCGCAGCCGTCGCGTGGCGGATCACGGGCACGTTCAACGGCGAGAGGTTCCAGGGGTTCGAACCCAACGGCCGCGCCTTCGACATCCGCGGCATCGACTTCATGGACATCGACTCCGGCCGGGTCCGGCACGACCGGATCGCTTTCGACGGTGCGGAATGGGCCCGGCAGCTCGGACTGCTCCCGCCCCGGGGCTCGGCGGCCGAGTCCGCCGCCCAGGCTGTCTTCAACCTCAGGACACGGATCGCCCGGCGATGGCGCGAACGTCGGCACGCCGCAGGGAAGCGGACCGATTAGAGGTCGTGACGAAAACCGTGTCGTCGCTGTGCCCCTCGACACGAAGGGAGGCCAGGGGCACCACGTACCCGTCCTCGCTGCGCGACGAACCGGTCGGCCCGGGGAGGAGGCGGGCCGGCGCACGACGGCAGGCCCCCTGGACCGTGCTGTGGACCCGGACCGGCCGTGCTTAGGCCGGCGCGTCAGGCTCCTCCCTCTCGGGAGGCCCGGTGGGCGGCGAGCTTCTCCCGGGCCAGTAGGGCGGCGCGCGGGACGGCGTCTGCGACGGCCGGGGTAAGGCCCTGGCCGACGGTGAACTCGGCGCCTTCCACCGCGATGATCAGCAGTACGGCAGGAAGGCGCCCGAGCGCAGAGGCCAGGGCGACGGCATGGCCGAGCCCCAGGCCATGGGTGCCGGCCCCTCCGGCCTCGTCCGGAGGGGTATCCAGCAGGCCGGGACCCACGGCGACCTGGTGGATCCGGCCCGGCTCCCCGAGGTGACCGTGGACCGCGTCGAACACGACGGCGAGATCAGCCCCCATCCAGAGTTCGATCAGCGGGGTGGGTTCACCGTCGCAGAGCGCGACGCGGTCGACCTCGATCCCGCCACCGATCAGTTCCGCCAGCACAGCGGCGGCGGCGCCGTCGTCGTCGTGACGGTACTCGTTGCCGACGCCGACGAGCGCGGTACGGTCGGCGGCCACGTCAGCCCCGGTCCACGCTGAGGGTGAGGAAGTGGGCGGCGCAGGAGATGCACGGGTCGTAGTTGCGTATCGCCTGTTCGCACTGGCGTGTCAGCTCCTCGTCGTCCAGGTGAAGCCTGGCCCCGATGAACGCACGCAGGTCGGCCTCGAGGGCCGCCTGGTTCTGTGCGGTGGGCGCGACGATGGTGGCCTCCCGGAGGCGACTGCGGTGGGTCATTCGGTGTCCTCCTCCACCTGTCGGGCTGCCTCCGCGAAGGGCAGGGCCGCGGCATTGAAGGTGCGGTAGAGGCGGGCGATGTCCTTGCCCGCAAGGCCGTCACGACGCAGCAGCGGAAGCAAGGCACGCGTGTTGGGTGTCTCGACCGGACCGAAGCAGCCGTAGCAGCCACGACCGTACGACGGACAGAGAGCACCGCAGCGAGCCGTCGCCGCACCTGCACGACATCGTCTCGCGGGAGGTCACCGACTCGGTCGAGGAGCTGCGCCGCCAGGTCGGCGAACCGTTCGTCGAGGTCGAGGTCCACTGCGAGCGCGGACGGCCCGCACAGGTCCTCCTCGACGCCAGCGGAGACGCCGACCTGCTCGTCGTCGGCACTCGCGGTGCCGGCGCCTGGGGTCGGCTCGCACTCGGATCGACCAGCACCGAGGCCGTCCACCATGCCTGCGTCCCCGTCGTCGTCGTGCCGCCAGAAGCCGGCGCCGCGTCCGAGTGAACCGGCGCGCGAACCTGTGGATCGCCAGAAGGAGAGCAGGCCATGCAGCACCGTACCGTGCAGGACGTGATGACCCGCGACGTGGTCGTCGCCCACCGCGAGACCACGTTTAAGGAGATCGTCGGCCTGCTCCACCGGAACGACATCACCGCCGTACCGGTCGTCGACGACCGGAGACACCCCATCGGGATCGTGTCCGAGGCCGACCTGATCCGCAAGGAAGCCGCCCTGCTCGGGGAGGACCGCCCGATCACCCGCTGGCTCCACCCACGGGAGCACTACCGGGCCGAGGGCGAGATCGCCGAGGAGATGATGACCAGGCCGGTCATCACCGCACGCGCAGACTGGGCCCTGGTCGGGGCCGCCCGGGTCATGCACCGCAAGAGGCTCAAGCGACTGCCCGTGACCGACGACGAGGGCCGACTCACGGGCATTGTCAGCCGAAGCGACCTGCTGCAGCCGTTCCTGCGCGGCGACGACGCGATCCGCGAGGAGATAGCCCACGACGTCCTCCTCAACACCCTGTGGCTCCCGGCGGACGCCGTCCGGGTCACCGTCGACGACGGCATCGTCACACTGACCGGCACGGTCGAACGCAAGAGCCTCATCCCCGTCATCGAGTGGATGTGCCGGTCACTGGACGGAGTCGTCGCCGTCCGGCAAACGCTCGGCTACGACCGCGACGACACCCACGAGGACACCTCGAGACCCGGCGCCCGCGGCATCGTCGCCCCGCATTCTGCACCTCACCACTGAGCGCCGCCGTCGCGGTACGGGGCCGGGCCGGCGCTGCGGCAACCCGCCTCAGCCTTCACCGGCATGCCGTCGTGCAGCTCCCAGCTGCACACCGGCCGGGCTCAGGCCACGACCCGGTACCCCGTCACCGTGCGCCCGAGCGCCGACGAGCCCTTCACCTCACCGCGGCCGGAGCGCGGCACTGGTCCCGGGTCGGTCCTGGTCGGCCTTCGGTGAATCGTCAGGCACGCTCCCTCCGATCGCGGCCCGCCGTTCACGGCCCGCCTCCTCCATCCTGCGACGGACCTCGGGCCGACGCGAGAGGGACCGGTCCGGCTTCCTCGGGCCGAAGCTCGCCGACGGGGCGAGACTGGTCGGGGGCGAGGACGGAGTGAACGGGATGTCCGACGGCGGAGACCACACCTACGGTGCGCTGGTCGCCGAGCTGGCCTGCCTGGTCCGGTTGGCGCACGACGCACTGCGCGGCGCGACGGCCGCACTGGCGGACCCCGCGGGCGACGCCGACGCTGTCCCGGCAGCCGAGAGAGCCCTGGCCGAGCTGCGCTCCCGGATCGAGGAAGACGCTGCCGGGGCACTCGACGGGCGGGCCGGGGCAGTCGTCGCCGTCCACGTGGGTACCGAGGCGGAGACCCTGGGCCGACTCGCCCAGCGGCTGCTGGAGGCGGTCTGGGCCCGCCGGGAACGGGAGCCGGTCGCGGGTCGCCTGTGGCTCCCCCTGGCCGGGATCGCCGAGGCGGCCCTGGAGCTGGTCGCCGGCGCGGCAGACGTCCTGGAGTCCGCCTCGCCCGAAGGCGTCGCCGACGTACTGACGGCGCTGCACGAGGTCGGCCAGCGGCAGCGGCTGCTGTACGAGCTGCTGCTCCGAGAGAACGGGACGGACCTGGTCGACGTGACCGACCTGGTGCTGCTGTCGTGCTGCTACCAGCAGTGCGCCGACCGGGCCGGGGCGATCGTCCGCCACTCCCTGCTGTTCTCGAACAGCGCCGTGTGAGTCCTACGGGAGACCGGCGACCGCGGCCGCCTCCGTCAGCAGCCGGCCGGTAGGTCCGTGCCGCACTGCGCCACGGTCGGCCACCAGCATCGGGCCGAGAACCGGGTCCGCCGCGACCGGCCCGCAGTGCGAGAGCCGTTCGAGGAGCGCCACCACGTTGTGGGCATAGGCGCGGGAGGCCGTGCCGGGCACCTCGGCGGCGAGTTCCCCGGCACCGATCACCGTGACCCCGTCGCCCACCAGCGTGGTGGTGTCCGGCCGGGCTCCCTCGATGTTGCCCGCATCGGGGCCGACCGCCAGGTCCACCAGCACCGAGCCCGGCCGCAGCCGTGCCACTGTCGCCGTACGGAGCAGGAGCGGGGGCATCCGGCCCGGCGGAGCAAGGGCCGACACGACGATGTCGTACCGACCGACCACCTTGTCGAGCCCGGCCACCCACGCGGGACACTCGCGACCAAGGGCTTCCCGGAACTCCCGGTCGTCCTCCACCGCATCGCACCCGGGCAGTTCGAGCAGAGCGGCACCCAGGGCGGCGACCGCGGCGCGCTCGCGGTTCCGCGGTTCGAACGCGTCGACCGGCGCACCCAGCCGACGGGCGGTGTCGATCGCCTGGAGCCCCGCGTGTCCGGCTCCGACGACCAGTACCCGGACCGGGTCGAACAACCCGTCCGCCGCGCCCCAGGGCGGCAGGCAGCGGTCCAGCCGGGCGGCGGCGATCAGCACGGCGCGGTAGCCGGCCACCCTGGCCTGCGAGGCCTCGGCGTCCAGCGGGTAGGCGGCGGCCAGGTCGGGTGCCAGGTCGAGACCGATCGCCGTCACACCCCGGTCGGCCCATTTCCGGACCAGGTACGGAATGCGTTGCGGCCGCAGCAGGGCGACCAGCACCTGCCCCGGGCGCAGCTCGCGGTCCGGGTCGATGTTCGGCGGACGGATGCCGAGCAGCACGTCCGTACGGCGCAGCAGCTCGGTGCGCCCGGTCACTTCCGCCCCCTCGGCGCGGTAGTCGGCGTCGTGGTGACCGGACCGGACGCCGGCGCCGGGTTCGACCAAGACCGTCGCGCCGAGGCGGGCCAGCGCGGGCACCAGGTCCGGCACGATGGCCACCCGGCGCTCGCCGGGCGACGTCTCCCGCAGTACACCCACTGTCGTGACTGTCATGGCGCCTCCGCATCGCCCTCCATGCCCAGTATGTTCTGTTTGCCTTGATGGTTCACCCGGCTGGATACTCGGACGCGGGGCCACTCGCGCTCAGGACGCGGAGCGGGACGGCGGAGGGAGCCGGTGATGGCATCCAGGGGCTGGCAGGTCTGGGTGGACCGGGGCGGGACCTTCACCGACATCGTCGCCCTGGCGCCGGACGGGCGGCTGACCACGCACAAACTGCTCTCCCACGACCCGGCCCGCTACCGCGATCCCGCCGTGGCGGGCATCCGGGCGCTGCTGCCACCCGGCGCGGACGTCGAGGCGGTCCGGATGGGCACCACGGTCGCCACCAACGCCCTGCTGGAGCGCACGGGCGAGCCGACCGTCCTGTGCATCACCCGCGGGTTCGCGGACGCTCTGCGGATCGGCTCCCAGGACCGGCCGGAGATCTTCGCCCGGGAGATCACACTGCCCGAGCCGCTGTACGCCCGGGTGGTCGAGGTGGACGAGCGGATCACCGCCGACGGCGAGGTGCTGCGCCCGCCCGACCTGGACCGCCTCGCCGAGGACCTGCGCGACTGCCTGCGCCAGGGTCTCCGATCCATCGCCGTAGTCTGCCTGCACAGCAGTCTGCACCCCGCGCACGAGAAGGCTGTCGGGCGGCTGGCCGAGCGGCTCGGCTTCTCCCAGGTGTCGTTGTCCAGCGAGGTGAGTCCCCTGATGAAGGTGGTGCCGCGCGGGGATACGGCCGTGGTCGACGCCTACCTCGATCCCGGTCTGCGCCGTTACGTGCGACAGGTCGCGGACGAGCTGGCCGGGGTCCGGCTGATGTTCATGCAGTCCAACGGCGGCCTGGCCGAGGCCGGGCACTTCCGGGGCAGGGACGCGATCCTGTCCGGCCCGGCCGGCGGCATCGTGGGCATGGTGCGGATGTCGGAGCTCGCCGGGTACGACAGGGTGATCGGCTTCGACATGGGCGGTACGTCCACCGACGTGTCGCACTTCGCCGGCGAGTACGAGCGGGTGGTGACCACCCAGGTCGCCGGCGTGCGACTGCGGGCGCCGATGCTGGCCATCCACACCGTCGCGGCGGGCGGCGGATCCGTACTGCGCTTCGACGGCGAGCGCCTACGGGTCGGCCCGGATTCGGCCGGCGCGGATCCCGGTCCGGCGTCCTACCGGAACGGCGGGCCGCTGACCGTCACGGATGCCAACCTGCTGCTCGGCCGGATCCAGGCCGAGCACTTCCCGCACGTCTTCGGGCCGGACGGCGACCAGCCGCTCGACCTGGAACTGACGCAACGCCGGTTCACCGAGCTGGCCGGGCGGATCGGCGGCCTCACGGCCGAGGAGGCGGCCGAGGGCTTCCTTCGGATCGCGGTGGCCAACATCGCCAATGCGATCAAACGGATCTCCGTGCAACAGGGCCACGACGTCACCCGCTACGCGCTGACCACCTTCGGTGGCGCGGGCGGACAGGTCGCCTGCCCCGTGGCCGAGGCCCTGGGCGTCAGCACGGTACTGGTTCCCCCCATGGCCGGTGTGCTGTCCGCGCTCGGCATCGGCCTCGCCGACACCACCGTGCTGCGTGAGCAGGCGGTCGAACGGCCTCTGGCCCCCGCGGAGATGGCCGCCGTCCGGGAGCGGGCCGAGAAGCTGGCGACGGCGGCGACCGAGCAACTGCTGGACCAGGGCGTCCCGCACGAGCGGATCCGGCTGACGCACCGGGCGCGGCTGCGCTACCGGGGCACCGACACCACGATCGGCGTCCCACTGGGCGAGCCGTCCTCCATGAAGGCCGAGTTCGAGGAGCGGCACCGGTCTGCCTACTCGTTCCTGATGGACCGTCCGCTCGTGATCGAGGCCCTCACAGTCGAGGGCAGCGGGCTCACCGAACAACCCGGACCCGACGCTCTCTCCCCGGAGCAGGCGGAACCCGCTGCGTCCACCACGGTCGCGCTCCGTACCGGCGGCCAGTGGCACCGGGTCCCCCTGCTGGAACGCGCGTCGATGCGCGTGGAAGACATCGTCACCGGCCCGGCCGTGATCGCCGAGGCCAATGCCACCACCGTCGTCGACGAGGGCTGGCAGGCGACGGTCACCCCCGGTGGACACCTCCTCGTGAAACACCTCCGGGCCCCGACCGACGAGGCCGTCACCACTGCCGCCGACCCCGTGCTCCTGGAGGTCTTCAACAACCTCTTCATGGCCATCGCCCAACAGATGGGCGCCCGCTTGGAGTCCACCGCCCAGTCGGTCAACATCAAGGAGCGGCTCGACTTCTCGTGCGCCCTCTTCGACCCGGACGGCAACCTCGTCGCCAACGCCCCGCACATTCCCGTCCATCTGGGCTCGATGGGTACCACCGTCAAGGAGGTGCTCCGCCGCCACGGCCCCGGGCTGCGCCCCGGCGACGCCTACGCCGTCAACGACCCCTACCACGGCGGCACGCACCTGCCCGACATCACCGTGGTGACCCCGGTCTTCGACACGGACGGGCGGGACCTCCTGTTCTTCGTCGCCTCCCGGGGCCACCACGCCGAGATCGGCGGCATCACCCCCGGCTCGATGCCCGCGGACAGTCGCGAGATCCAGGAGGAGGGCGTCCTCTTCGACAACTGGCCGCTGGTGGTGGACGGGCGTCTTCGGGAGGAGGAGACCTTAGGCCTGCTCACCGAGGCGCCGTACCCGTCCCGGGACCCCGACACCAACCTCGCCGACCTGCGCGCCCAGATCGCCGCCAACCGCAAGGGCGTCGACGAGGTCAACGCCATGATCGACCACTTCGGCCTCGACGTCGTCCAGGCCTACATGCGCCACGTCCAGGACAATGCGGAGCAGGCCGTCCGGCGGGCGATCGACGACCTCCCCGACGGGTCCTACCGCTACGAGACCGACTCCGGCGCCGTGATCGCCGTCGAAGTCCGGATCGACCGCGACCGGCGGACCGCCACCATCGACTTCACCGGCACCTCACCTCAGCTCGACACCAACCTGAACGCCCCCTCCGCCGTCGTCACCGCCGCCGTGCTGTACGTCTTCCGCACCCTCGTCGCCGAGGACATCCCTCTCAACGACGGATGTCTGCGCCCGTTGCGGATCATCGTTCCGCGCGGTTCGATGCTCGCCCCGCTGTACCCGGCGGCCGTTGCCGCCGGCAACGTCGAGACCTCCCAGGCCATCACCGGCGCCCTCTACGCCGCACTCGGCGTCCAGGCCGAAGGGTCCGGCACGATGAACAACCTCAGCTTCGGCAGTGAGCATCACCAGTACTACGAGACCATCGCCTCGGGCTCGGGCGCCGGACCGGGATTCCACGGCGCCGACGTCGTGCAGACGCACATGACCAACTCCCGTCTGACCGATCCCGAGATCCTGGAGTGGCGCCTGCCCGTCCTCGTCGAGGAGTTCGCCGTGCGCCCGGGCAGCGGAGGCCACGGCCGCTGGCACGGCGGCGACGGTGCGCTGCGCCGCCTGCGCTTCCGCGAGCCGGTCACGGCAAGTATCCTGTCCGGCCACCGCCGGATCCCGCCGTACGGCATGGCAGGCGGCTCACCGGGCGCACTCGGTGGGAACCGCGTGCTGCGCCGCGACGGCACCGTCGAATCCCTGCCCGGCTGCGGGAGCACCGATCTCCGGGCCGGTGACGTTCTGGAGATCCGCACCCCCGGCGGCGGCGGCTACGGGAGCCCGTGAAGGCCCTGAACAGGTCCCGCCCGGCCCGTCGGCCCCGTCCTGCGACGACCTCCGCCCGGCCTGCGGCCGCGCCCGCGCACCGGTCGATCGGCACTGCGGACCCACCGTGGACCCATCGCCCCACGGTCCGGGCCCGACCGGCCCTCCTCCGCCCGCGCCGGAGCGACCGATGATGGAGATGGCCGGGCTCCTGAACAGCAGCGACGCAGCCGTCGGGGCCGGGGTGTGAACACGGGAGGTTGCCATGAGGACCACGAACAGAGGACGGCCGCACGCCCGGCCCGCCGACCCCGGCGACCTCGGGCGCCGCGTGGCGGACCGCCGAGCGCGGCTGGGGCTCGCCCGCGAGCTGGTGGCCGAGCGGAGCGGCCTGGACCCGGGCTTCCTGGAGTACCTGGAGACGCACCCCGTCCCGGTCGGTGTCGACACGCTCACCCGGCTCGCCGACGCCCTCGACACCACCGTCTCGGACCTCCTGGGCGGCGGGCGGAGCGCTCCGTCCGGCAGAGCCCGCGCCAATGCCCGCGTCCGGTTGGAGAAACTCGACTCGGCCGCGTGCTGGGCGAGGATCAGCCCGGGCGGCGTGGGCCGGGTGGTACTGACGACAGCCCACGGCCCGACGGCGCTGCCCGTCAACTACCGTGTGCTGGACGCGACCGTCCTCTACCGCACCGGCGCCGACGGCACACTCGCCGGGGCGGCGGGCACGGACGTCGCTTTCGAGGTCGACCAGCTGGACGAGACGTTCGCCACCGGCTGGAGCGTACTTCTGAAGGGCACCGTCTCGGTCGTCGCCGAGGAGGAGGTCGTGCAGTGGCTCCGACGGCACGCCGACCCCCACCCCTGGCCGGACGGCACCCGGGACGTCTGGATGCGCATCAGGCCCGCCATGATCACCGGCCGGATCATCCGGCCCGAAGGGCCTCCGCTCATCGGGACACCGGAGTAGGGGAAGCGGGCACGGCGACGAGCCGACGGCCGACCGCTCCGCCCGGCGGGTGGATCCAGGTGGCGGACCGAACGGCCCTCTCCTGTCCCGTCGGCGCACGGTCCCCTGGAGCCGGATGCCGGTCGCGCCGCCCGGACACCCGCCCCGTAGGCACAACCGTGCGCAACGACGATTCACGTACCGCCACCCGGCGGAGAGGAGTACCCGCTATGAAGGCCTCTGACCTGATGACCGCACCGGCGGTCACCGTCGACGTCACGGCAACGGCCTTCGAGGCCGCGCTGCGGATCGAGGAGGAGGCGGTCGGCTGCGTCCTCGTCACGGACGGCGGGCGACTGTGCGGCATCCTCACGGATCGCGACCTGGCGGTCCGCGGACTGGCACAGGGTAAGCACCTCGGTCTGCCGGTGGCCGAGCTGATGTCGGCTCCGGTCGTCACCGTGGAGGCCGACCACGAGCTCGACGCCGTGTACCGCACCTTCCGCCGCAACGACGTCCGCCGTCTCCCCGTACTCGAGGACGGACGCCCGATCGGCATACTGACCGTGGACGACCTGCTGCGCGACGTCGCCGAGCGGCTCTCCGACCTGCTGATCCCGGTTTCCCACAGCGCCTTGCGGGAGGGAACGCGTGATCCTGTCACGGTGGAGCCGGTCCCCGGCCGACGGGACGCGCGGCAGGCGCCGTCCTAGGCCCCAGGCTGCGGCTGCGGCAGGCGCACGGTGAAGACCGTCCCCTCCGGGCCGCTGCCGACCTCTACGCCGCCGCCGTGCGCGGCGACCACGGCCCGCACGATCGCCAGCCCGAGGCCCGTGGAACCGGTCGAGCGCGAGCGGGCGCGGTCGCCGCGCACGAAGCGCTCGAACACGTGCCCCAGCAGCTCGGGCGGGATGCCCGGCCCGGTGTCCGCGACCTCCAGCCGGACCACGTGGGGGTCCGCCGAGAGCCGCAGCGTCACCTCCGTCCCGGGCGGGGTGTGCGACCGGGCGTTCGCCAGCAGGTTGGTAACCACCTGGCGCAGCCGGTCCGCGTCGCCGCGGGCCAGCACCGGTTCCGTCGGCAGGTCGAGGCGCCAGCGGTGGTCGGGGCCGGTGGCGTGGGCGTCCGCGGCGGCGTCCAGGGCGATCCTGGTCAGGTCCACCTCCTCGTCGGCGAGCGGGCGGCCGGCGTCGAGGCGCGCGAGCAGCAGCAGGTCCTCGACGATCGCGCCCATCCGCCGGGCCTCCGCGTCGATCCGCTCCAGGGAGTGGTGCACCGGCTCGGGGACCGGGCCCGGGTGGCGCAGCGCCAGTTCGGCGTGGCCCCGCACGGCCGCCACCGGCGTGCGCAGCTCGTGGCTGGCGTCCGCGGCGAAGGCGCGCAGCCGTTCCTCGATCTCGTGACGGCTGTTCAGCGCGGCGCCGACGTGATCGAGCATCCGGTTCAGCGAGGCACCGACCCGGCCGACCTCGGTGCGCGGGTCGTCGTCGGGAACCCGGTGCGACAGCGCGACCGCGCCGCTGGCCAGCGGGAGTTCACTGACCTGTTCGGCGGTGGTGGCGACCCGCTCCAGCGGCCGCAGCGACCAGCGCACCCAGGCCGTGCCGGTGACGCCGACGGCGACCAGGGCCACCGCGAACACGGTCAGCTCCAGGCTGACCAGGCGCTCGGTGGTCTCGTGGACCTGACGCAGGGGCAGCCCGGTCACCAGGACGTCGCCGTCGCGGCCGGCGACGGCGCGCAGCCGGTACTCGCCGAGGGCGGCGATCCGCACGGTGCGGGCGGTGCCGTCGGCCCGCAGGCCGGCCAGTGTCCGCTGCTCGGCCGAGGTGAGTGCCACGGTGTCGTCGGCGTTGGGCTGACCGGCGTCGTCGGCGTCGCCGTCGACGACGCCGGCGACGGTCACCCGGCCGGAGACCAGGCGGGCCCCGAAGGTTCCGGGTGCCTGCGCCCGGGTGTCGGCACCGCCTCGCGGCGTCCCCTGCTCCAGACTCGCCGCGTACCGTCCGCCGCTGTCGGCGAGCTGCTGGTCGAGGCGGTCCACCAGGAAGTGGCGCAGGGCCGCGGTGGTCGCCAGCCCCACTCCGACGAAGGCGAGCACGAGCAGCGCGAGCAGTCCGGCCACCAGCCGGGCCCGCAGGGTGCGCGGCACGAGCCGGGAGCCCCGAGCCCCGGGGCGGATCACGGGGCGGCCTTGATCAGGTAGCCGGCCCCGCGGACCGTGTGGATCATCGGCGGGCGGCCGGCGTCCAGCTTCTTGCGCAGGTAGCTGATGTACAGCTCGACCACGTGGGCCCGGCCGCCGAAGTCGTACGACCACACCGCGTCCAGCAGTTGCGCCTTGCTCAGCACCTGGCGCGGGTGGCGCACCAGGTGGCGGAGCAGGGCGTACTCGGTGGGGCTGAGCTCGACGAGGTCACCGCCGCGGGTCACCTCCCGGGCCTGTTCGTCGAGGACCAGGTCACCGAGGACCAGGGCGTGCGGCGGGGGCCCGCCCGCGGGCCGCGGTTCGGTCCTGCGCAGCAGGCCGCGCAGGCGGACGGTGACCTCGGCGAGGCTGAACGGCTTGGTGACGTAGTCGTCACCGCCCGCGGCGATGCCCGCGATCCGGTCCTCGACGGCGTCCCGGGCGGTCAGGAAGAGCACCCGGACCTCGGGCTGCTGCTGGTGCAGGAGGCGGAGCACCTCCATGCCGTCGAGGTCGGGCAGCATCATGTCGAGGACCACCGCGTGCGGGTGCCAGGCGGCCGCGATCCCGACCGCCTCGCGGCCGCTGGTCGCACCGCGGGTCTGCCAGCCCTCGTAGCCGAGCGCGCCGCGGAGCACCTCGACGAGGTCGGGTTCGTCGTCGACGACGAGGATCCGCCAGGTCGGCTGTGTTCTGGACTCCACGGTGCTCCCGGGTGCTGGCGCGGACGGCGTCTCCCATTGTGGCGCCGACCGTGAGAAAGCCGTGAGAGCCCCCCCGGTCGGGCACCGATCCCGATCACGGCGCTGACCTGCGGCGGAGCCGGTCCCGGCGGTGATCGGGGCGGACGGCACTCAGAGGGAACTGAGAGGTTCCGGTGGCAGGGTGGGCCTCCGTGGCGGCACTGGGCCGTCCGAGGCCGGAAGGAGGCCGCGATGGCAGCCGTCGCACCACCGCACACGTCCGCGTCCGGCCGGCGCGCGCGCCGCGCGCCGGACCGCACGCCGCGCCGCTTCCCGGTCGCCACCGTGCCGACGGCAGTGGTGGCCGTGCTCGCCCTCGGCGCGCTGGGGGTCCTGGCCTTCTGGTGGCGCGACACCGGGTCGGTCACCGGCACGGCGGGCTGGCTGACGGGCGCGGGCCGGATCACCGGCCTGCTGGCCGGGTACGCGGCCCCGGTCCTGCTGCTGATGATGGCGCGGATACCGCTCCTGGAGCGGGAGGTCGGTGCCGACCGGCTGGCACGCTGGCACGCCTTCGGCGGCCGCTGCCTCGTGTCGCTGATCACCGTGCACGTGCTGACGATCGTCTGGGGCTACGCGCTGACCGGCGGCCGGGGGCTGTGGAGGGAGGGCGTCGATGTCGTCCTCCACTACCCCGAGATGCTCAAGGCGTCGCTGGGCACCGTACTGATCCTGGGCACCGGCGCGGTCTCCGCCCGCTTCGCCCGGCGCCGGATGTCCTACGAGGTCTGGTACTACCTGCACCTGGCGACCTACCTCGCGGTGGCGCTGGCCTTCGGCCACCAGCTGGCCACCGGCGCGGACCTCGGCGACGGGCCTGCCCGGCTCGCCTGGTGCGCGCTGTACGTCGGCACCGCCGCCACGCTCGGCTGGTTCCGGCTGACCCTGCCGTGGCTGCGGGACCGGCGGCACCGGCTCCGGGTGGCGGAGGTCCGGCCGGAGGGTCCGGGCGTCGTCTCGCTCTACCTGACCGGCCGCCGTCTGAGCGAGCTGCGGGCCGAGCCGGGCCAGTTCTTCCGCCTCCAGTTCCTGGCTCCCGGGCTCCGCTGGGCGGCCAATCCGTACTCGCTGTCCGCGCCACCGCAGCCGGGCTTCCTGCGGTTCACGGTGAAGGACCTGGGCAAGCACAGCGCGGCGGTGGCCCGCCTGCGGCCCGGTACCCGGGTGCGCGCGGAAGGCCCCTACGGAGCGTTCACCGAGCGGATGCACCGCCGGCCCAAGGTGCTCCTGCTGGGCGCGGGCGTCGGGGTCGCCCCGCTGCGGGCGCTGTTCGAGACCCTTCCGGGGGAGGTGACGCTGGTCCAGCGGGCACGCCGGGCCGAGGACCTGCTCTTCACGGCCGAACTGGAGGCGCTCGCCGTCCGGCGCGGCGGTCGCGTGCACCCGGTGCTCGGCTCCCGCTCGGAGGTCGGGGACCTGGGCGGGGCGCTGCGCCGGCTGCTCCCGGATTTGGCCGAGCACGAGGTCTACCTGTGCGGCCCGGACCGGCTGGCCGAGGAGGCCGTCCGGTCGCTGCGGGCCGCCGGTGTGCGGCCCGACCGTATCCATCGCGAGTCGTTCGCCTTCTGAGGAGCCCGTCATGCGCCGAGCCGTCATCACCAGCGCCGCCACCGCGGCCGGGGTCGTCCTGCTGCTGTCACTGAAGCCGCACGGGAACACCCCCGCCCCGGCGATCGGCTCCCAGGACGACACCGGGCCGTCCGGCACCGCCGGCGAGCCGTCCGGCGGGCCCGCGGCCCCGTCCGCCGCACCCGCCACGGGCGCGCCCTCCGCCCACCCGTCCGCCCACCCCTCCGTCTTCCCGGACGCCTCGGCCGCGTCCCGGTCGGTCACCGGCGGCGCCGTCGACACCCGGTACGGCCCCGTTCAGGTGAAGGTCACGCTCTCCGGGACGAGGATCACCGCCGTGGACGTGGTCCAGTACCCGTCCGAGGACCGCCGCGACCGGGAGATCAACGCCAACGCGCTTCCGGTCCTCAACAAGGAGGCGATCGCCGCGCAGAGCGCGCACATCGACATCGTCTCCGGGGCGACCTACACCAGCAACGGGTACGTACGCTCACTGCAGAGCGCCCTCGACCGGGCGGGACGGTGACCGCCGGGACGGCGGACCGGCTCCGCCACGCCGAGCACGTCATGGGGACGGTGTTCTCCGTCACCGTTCGCGACCCGGGGCCCCGCACCGGGCCGGCTCTCGAACGGGCCGTGGCCCGGCTGCACGAGATCGACGCGCTCTTCTCGCCGTACCGCGAGGACAGCGCCGTCAGCCGCCTCGACCGGGGTGAGGTCACCGTCGGGCAGTGCCACCCCGACGTGGCCGAGGTCCTGGCCCGGTGCCGGGAGACCGCCGCGCAGACCGGCGGCTGGTTCACCGCGCACCCCGCCGGGCGGCTCGATCCGAGCGGGTGGGTCAAGGGCTGGGCGGTCGACGAGGTCTGCCGCGCGCTGTGCGCGGCGGGCTCCCGCGAACACTGCGTGAGCGGCGGCGGTGACGTCCGGACGACCGGCGGGCCGTGGCGGATCGGCGTGGCGAACCCGCTGCTGCCGGGCACGCTCGCCGCCGTGCTCACCGGCACCGGCCTGGCCGTGGCGACCTCCGGCACGGCCGAGCGGGGCGCCCACATCATGGACCCGTTCACCGGCCGCCCGGCCGTCGCCCTCGCCTCGCTGACCCTGGTCGGGGATCCCGGCACCGGCCTCGCCAGGACCGACGCCTGGGCCACTGCGGTGTTCGCGATGGGGCCCGAACGGGGACTGGCCTGGGCAGAGCAGCAGGCCGGGATCGAGGCCCTCGCCGTGCTGCCGGACGGCCGCCGGCTGCGGACCGGCGGCCTGTCCCGCCACCTGTCCGCTGCCGGACCGGCCGACTGGACACTGCGTGCCCCGTGCCCGGGTACTGCGGGCGCTCCGGCGGGCCCGCCGGAGCGCGCAGCCGTGGTCAGCAAGTCCGCGGCAGCTGCTGACCACAGGCAGGTCGAGGACTTGGGCGCCGCCGAAGGCCGTGCGAACGACAACCGTGCCCGGGCGGCCGGCGGGGCCGCCTCCCGACCCGGAAACCGCGCGTGAACACCGCGGAGGCCGTGTCCTGGTCCGGGGTGCATGTCGATCACTGACAGGCTGCTCGTCGACATCGCCGCGATGGTCGAGTCCGAGCACAGCAACCAGATGTCCCTGACCGTGGTGGTCCCCGGAGCGGTGATCACCGGCAGACTCGCGCCGGTGGCCCTGTGGTGGGAGCGGTGGCGGAGGTCCTCCATACCTCGGAACACCTGAAGCCGGTCGGCGCCCCGCCGCAGCGCCCGGGGCCGGGTTCGGGTCGGTCAGCCGGCAGTTCCCGGGGGCAGGTCCTGACCGGACGGGGTATCGGCCTCCAGGACGGGCAGGAGGTGTCCGGGCCTGACGGCGATCTGGGCGCCGGCCGGAGCGAGCAGGACGGTCACCGCGTAGGGGCATGACGACCGGCTCGGACTCAGCGTGAAGGACACCTCGGCGACCAGCCGACTCTCCGACTGTGGCTCTACGGTGATGCGGTGGGCCCCGCCCGGGGCCAGCGGTGTGAGGACCCGACCGTCCGACCCCGTCCGCAAACGGGCCCTGGGCATCCACCCGTGCTCACCACGACGGTCGACCCGGACCGAACAGACCCCGGCCGGACGGCCCGTCACCGTGTCGAGCACCTCGAGGGCGAGGCTTCCGCGGCCGGGAGGTCCGGCCGCCCGGGAGGTCGGCCCGGGAGCGGTTGCTGTGTCCGGGGCAGCCGCGGCCAGCGCACGGGCATGGGTGGTGAGACTGTCTCCGGCGGTGACTCCGGGCGGTGGTGTCATCATGTCGGCATCACTTTCGGACGGGCCGGCCGGCGCACCGGCCGCGCAGGACGAACAGGTCGGCGGGCCGGATCGGCACGGAGTCGATCACGATGCCCTCGGCATCCTCGACGGCTGCGGCGAGGACCGCCGCGACGGGGATGATGCCGCCCTCCCCCACACCTTTCACACCGAGCGGGTTGAGAGTCGAGGGCGTCACGATGTGCTCGATCCGAATCGGTGGTATCTCGTCAGAACCGGGCATGAGGAAGTCACGGAAGGACGTGTTGCGCGGGTGTCCGCGTCGGTCGTAGCCCAGTCGTTCGTACAGTGCTCCCGCGATGCCCTGCGCGACCCCTCCGCGCAGCTGTCCCTCGACCGCATCCCGGTCGAGGACCACGCCGCAGTCGTGCACGACGCAGTAGCGCAGGACACGGATCCGCGCGGTGTCGGGGTCGGTCTCCACCACGGCGGCGTGCGCACCGTCGGCGAAGGTCGCGGCGGGCGGAGCGAAGTACGCCACCTCGTCGAGGCCCGGCGTTCCGCCAGGCGGGAGCGCAGGGCCGTCGAGAGGAGCGGCGAACTGGGTAGCGGCCCGGCTGGCCCTGTCGAACGCGTACCTCAAGGGGTTCGACAGCACGGCGATCTGCCCCAGGGCCAATGAGGGTGCCGTGGTCCCGCGCCGACGAACAGCACCGTCGACGAGTTCGAGGTCTTCCGGAGCGGTCCCGAGGGCACGGGCGGCCACTTGCAGGGCCTTGCTCCGGACGGCCGCCGCAGCCGTCGCCGCCGCGTTGCCGGCCACTACCGTCGTGCGGGAGGCGAAGGTGCCCGCGCCGTAACCGAGCGCACGGGTGTCCCCGGCCGTCACGGTCACGTCGCCGGGCGGGATGCCGAGCGTGCCGGCGACGATCCCGGCCAGCATCGTGGCGTGCGACTGCCCCTGGCACGGCGTGGCGACGGCAACCCGGACCCGACCCGTCGCGGCGACCGTGACCCGGGCTCCCTCGTAGGGTCCGATGCCGGTGCCTTCGACGTAACAGGCAAGCCCGATGCCGATCCGGCGCCCGTTCGCGCGGGCAGCCGCACGTTCGGCGGGGAAGTCCTCCCACCCCACTGCGCGTTGGACCAGGGCGAGCGCGGCCGGGAGATCCCCCGAGTCGTACACCAGCGGGCGCCCGTCCTGGAACGGCATCCGTCCTTCGTAGGGCATGTCCTTCGGCCGGACGAGATTGGCGGCCCGCACCTGCGCGCGGTCCAGGCCCAGGTGGCGGGCGACCGCGTCCATGGTCCGCTCGGTCACGAAGGTGCCCTGGGGCCGTCCCGCGCCGCGGTAGGGAGTGACCATCGTGGTGTTGGTGTAGAGGCTGCGGAACTCGATCCGGTACGCGGGGATCCGGTAGGGTCCGAGCACCTGCGCAGCCGTCACCAGGGGAACGACGAGCCCGTACGGCGTGTAGGCGCCCGTGTCGTGCAGGAAGGTGGCGTCGATGGCCAGCACCCTTCCCCGCTCGTCGAACCCGACCGTCACCCGGTGCCGTTGGGCACGCTCGTGGGAGGAGGCGGCGAGGTTCTCCCACCGGTCCTCGACCCACTTCACCGGGCGGCGCAGGCTGAGCGCGGCCCACGCGACCAGAACCTCCTCCGGCGTCGGGTGGACCAGTTTGCCACCGAACGCGCCGCCCGTGTCGGGTACCACGCACTCCACCGAGGACACCGGCAGTTCCAGGATCGCGGCGACGGCCGCACGGAGACCGGTGGGCAGTTGGGTCGAGCTGTGGAGCAGCAGCGTGTCCGTCGTGTCGTCCCAGCGCGCGAGGGCCCCGCGGCCCTCCAGCGGGGCGGGTGCGCTGCGCTCGACCGTGAGCTCGAGTTCCAGCCGGTACGGCGCCGCTCTCAGGGCCGCCGCGCAGTCCCCGGCCTGATGGACCGAATGGCCCGCCATGTTGCCGGACACGTCGGAGTGCACCAGGCGCTGGGCCCTGGAGGACTCCGTGAGGTCGACGACGGGCGGCAGGGGCCGGTAGCCGACCGCCACGCGGGCGCAGGCGTCCTCCGCAAGGTACCGGTCGGTCGCCACGACCATCGCGACGGCCTCGCCGACGTGCCGTACCCGTCCGGCGGCCAGCGGGCGTGCCGTGCGGGGCGCCGTCAGTGCGGGGTGGGGTACCAGGACCGGCAGTGGGTCGCGGACCCGGCCGGTGAGGTCGGGATGGGCGAACGCGGCGATGACGCCGGGCATGGACCGGGCCCGGTCGAGGTCGACTCCGGTGATCAGGGCGGAGGCATGCGGGCTCCGGACGAACGCCGCCTGGAAGGCGTCGTGCGCGAGGTCGTCGAGGTAGCGACCCCGGCCGAGGAGGAAACGGCGGCCGTCGGCCCGCCCTGCGGTGTGCGGGTCGGTGCTCATCGCCCGGCCTCGCACTGGGACCGGACGCCACGGGGAGGCACCGCGCGGAGGACGGGTGGCGTGTCCGGCAGAGCCCGAGCGGCTTCCTGGACGGCCTCGACGATGCCGTGGTAGCCGGTGCACCGGCACAGGTGACCGCGGACCGCCCCGGCGACCTCGGTCGCCGTCGGCACGGACCGCTCCCGGAGCAAGGCGGTCAGGGCGACCAGGAGGCCGGGGGCGCAGAATCCGCACTGCGGCACGCGGTGGTGCTCGAAGGCACGTTGGAGCGGGCCGGGTGTGCCGTCCGGCAGGGCCAGGCCCTCGACCGTGGTGACCTCGGCCCCGTCCGCCGCAGCCGCGAGGACGAGGCAGGAGCGGATCGGCAGGCTGCCCAGCAGCACGGTGCACGCCCCGCAGTCGCCCTGCTCGCAACCGACGTGGGTACCGGTGAGGGCCAGGTCGTGGCGAAGCACGTCACAGAGCAGCCTCCGGTCCGGAACGCGTACTTCGATCCGTCGGCCGTTGACGGTGAGCGAAACGGTTCGCGGGGGTACGTCCATCACGCGACCTCCATGGCGTCGTGATCCGGTGTGCGGCGGTCCGCCGCCTGCAGCGCCGCTGCGCGGAGGCCCGCCGTGTGCAGGGCCCGCGCGGCGAGAACGGCCGCTAGGTGGCGTCGGTACGCCGAGTCGGCATGCTGGTCGCTGGGCGGTGCGAGGTCGGCGCATGCCCGGTGCGCCGCCTCCGCCCAGGCGGTGGCGGCGACCGGGCGGCCCAGCAGGGTTCCGTCGACCTCGCGGAGCACCGGTGCCCGGGCAACGGCTATCAGGCAGACGGCTGCCCGGCTGACCACGGCTGTCGCACCGTGGCCAGAGGTGAGGGTGACGACGGCCGCAGCGCCGCACAGGGCGCGATCCGCCGCCCGGGGGGCCTCCTCCACGAAGGCGCTGCCGCTGTGGTCGGCGAGGAGTGGGAACTCCGCAGCGGTGACCAGTTCCCCTGGATCCAGCCGTTCGTGCCGCGGGGCGTCGAGGAATTCGGTGGCGGACACGACGCGCCCACTGTGTGGTCCGATGATGTGCAGACGGCCGCCGGTGAGCCGGAGGACGGCCGGGAGTTCGGCCGCGGGATCGCCGTGCACCAGACTGCCGACGACTGTCCCACGGTTGCGGATCTCGGCTGTGGCCACCAGTTCCAGGGCTTGTCCCAGCAGCGGCAGTTCACGGGCAGCCGTACCGTGCTCCGCCTCGGCCTGTCGGACCGCGGCGCCGACGAACAGGCATCCGCGGTGCTTGGTCGTGCGAGCGAGTGCTGCGACGTGGGTGATGTCCACGAGGTCGGTGGGCGCGAGTTCGCGGCGGTTGAGCGCGGGCACAAGGCTCTGCCCTCCGGCCAGGACGACCGGCCGTTCTCCCGAACGGGTCAGCAGACGAACGGCACCGGACACCGATTCCGCTCGGTGGTAGTGCAGCGGCGGGGGCTTCACGGCCGGTGTCCCCGGGTCTTCCCGGGGTCGGCGGGCGTCCGCCCGTCGGGTTCCAGGGTGAGATGGACCAGGCTGTACGGCGTGGCGGGGGCCAGGTACACCTGGTTGCCGTTCGCGCGGCCGAACCGTGCGAGGTCGGCCGGAAGGTGGTCGTTCGCGCTGCAGGTCAGGTGCACCCGCGTGACATCCGGACAGGCCGTGAGCACGGCCGAGCCGAGGACGTACAGGGTGTGCTGGCCGGACAGGCTGGTGTGCTCGCTGAAGCTGCGCAGCAGCGCCGCCCGGGCGGCGGACCTGCAGCTGTCGAAACCGTCGTTGCTGTCGTGTTCCCATTCGACGTCGGCCGCGAGTCCCATCAGCCGGTCGTGGAAGTCGGGGATCGTCGTGAACTCGTCGCGGAGGAAGCCGGTGAAGCGGGCGTCCGTCGTCTTCACCAGTCGTAGGCCGGACAGCCCGCCGCTGACCAGGGGCGGCCGGTCGTCGCGGAACACGGTGGCCTTCGCCGTGTCCTGGGTCGGCGCGCCGGCGGTGAAGCCCGTCGGGTCCGGGCCCTGGGCGGTGTCGATCCGCTGCCAGGGGCGGCTGGCGATTCGCACGGTGACCGCGCCGGCGGCGGGACAGGCGGCCGCCAGATGTTCGGCCAGAGCGAGGGCGAAGCGCTCGGGCGGAGCGCCGAGGTACTCCGGTGCGAAGGCCAGCACCGTGTTGGCCATCGCACCGGTCGGGAGGATCGTCGCGTTGTCACCGGTGGCGAAGGCTTTTTCGAACCCCTCCTCGAAGGCCACCGCGGCAGTGGTCTCGGTGAGTTCTTCACCGCCTTCGGTGCGCCGGGCAGTGACGAACGAGATCTCCGATTTACCGTAGTCGTGGTTGCGTACGGTCACATTCATTGTCGTCATTCCTCTCGGTCCCCCGCCCGGGGAGTCCGGCGGGGGTGGAGTGATCGGTCGGCCCTGTCCGTTCGGACAGGCCGGGGTTCCTTCGGTGCGGACAGGCACGGCGCGCGGCGGTGGTCGGCGGAACCGGTTCCACGGACGCCCGGAACGGAAGGTGCTCGGGGAGGATGACGGGCACGGCGCGCACGCTGCGCGGCAGTCGCGGGCTCGTGGCCGTGTGCTGCGTGGGAATGTTCCTCGGCAGCATGAACACGGCGATCCTCGCTGTCGCCCTGCCCCGCCTGCAGTTCGGCCTGGCCGCCTCGGACAGCCAGGTGCAGTGGGTCGTGGACGGGTACCAGGTGCTGGCCGGCAGCATGCTGCTGACCGCAGGGGCACTCGGCGACCGGTACGGCCATCGCCGGGTCTACCTGACCGGGTTGGCGGTCTTCGGCCTGGCGGCCACCGGGTGTGCGGCCGCCGGGTCGCCGGCGGCCCTGATCGCTTTCCGCGCCGTCCAGGGTGCCGGCGGCGCGGTGCTCACTCCGGGCACCCTCGCACTGATCGTCCGGCACGTGCCCGATCCCGCGGCCCGCAGCAGGGCGGTGGGCATCTGGACGTCCGCCATGGGGGTGGGCATCGTCGCGGGGCCGCTGGGGGGCGGCCTGCTCGTGGAGGAGTTCGGCTGGCGCGCGGTCTTCGTGTTGTCCGCGCTGATTGCGCTGATCGCCCTGCCACTGACGGCGTCGACCGTCGGCGCGGACCGGCCGCCGGCGCGGCACCGACCGCCGGACGTAGTGGGCCAGGCTCTCGCCGCCCTGACCCTGGCCGGACTGATCGAGGCGATCATCGTCCTTCCGAACAGCCTGGGAGTGGCCGGCCTGGCGGCGGCCGCGGCGGTCGTCCTCGGTGTCGCGTTCGTACTGGTCGAGCAGCGTCGGCCCTACCCCGCGGTCGACCTGGCGCTGGTGTCCCGCTCCGGTTTCGCCGTTCCGCTGCTCCTCGCCGGCACGCTGTTTCTCGCGCTGAACGGGTTCACCTACTACAACGCGCTCTACCTCCAGCGAGTGCACGGCTTCTCGCCGGCCATGACCGGGGCGTGGATGCTGTTCACCGCGATCCCGTTGCTCGTGATCGCGGCCGTCAGCGGATGGTGCTACCTCCGCTTCGGCCCCCGGCGCACCGTCACAACCGGCTGCCTGCTGCTCGCCGGAGGCCTGCTGCTGCTGGCATTCACGCTCGACGCCTCCTCCTGGGCCCCGAGGATCGCCGCCTACGTGCTCGTCGGCACCGGAGTCGGGCTCGCGAACGGATCGATCACTTCCGCAGGCCTTCGGGACGTCCCAGCGCACTGCGGGGGTGTCGCGGCGGGAATGCTGGCCACGGCGCGGATGGCCGGAGGTGCCCTGAGCATCGCCGTGATCGGCAGCATCGTGGTGGCGCGACTCGCGGCAGAACTGACCCGATGGCTCGGCGCGCATCCGGTCGGTCCCGGAGCGGAGGAAGCCTTGTGGCAGTCGGCCCGCTCCGGAGTCGTCTTCTCCACCGCCCCCGCGGGCGCCGGTGCGGCGATGGCCGTCGGATTCCAGCAGGGCCTCGCGGTTGCCCTGGGTTGCTGCGCCGGCGCCCTCGCCCTCATGGCCCTGCTCACGGCACGTCAGTTGCCCGAGCGGGCCCGGTCCGAACCCCGCCGCGACGGTGAAGGCCCCTGACCCGAGACGAACGGAGCACAGCGGCAACCGCTGGGGCCCCGGACCCCGGGCAGCGAGGGGGACCATTGCGATGGACGACACGATGGACGACATGGTGGACCCCTCTCGGCGTGGGCATCGTCGAACGGGCCGCTGTCGGGACCGTCCGTCATCTCGATGGTCACCCCCCGCAGGGGCAGTCCGGACCAGGGAGACTCCCCAGCCGCTCCCCTTGGGCGGCCCTGTTCGGAGCGGCGGCGCCGCGAGGACTCGGCCCGCTCTGCGGACTCCGCCTTGCGAACCTCCCGCGCCGGCCGACGGCTTCGAGGCATGCGGCATCACAGTCACGAGGGCCGCCGCAGGGCTCACCGGCGCAACGCCGAACAGCGTCTCCCCGCTTCGTTGACGAACACCGTACGGCGGGCAGGTCGGGAGCGGGCCTGCCTGTGCCGTCGTGCTCCCGGCATCTCAGGCCTGGTCGCCGTAGTAGGCCTGGCGCATCAGCCGCTGCATGTCGGCGAGCATCGGCATCCGGGGGTTGGCGGGGGCGCACTGGTCCTCGTAGGCGTTCATGGCCTGCTGGGGCAGGGCGGCCAGGAAGGCCGCCTCGTCGACGCCGGCCGCCTTGAACGAGCGGGGGATGCCGGCCCGGTCGCGCAGGTCCTCGACCGCGGCCGCGAGGGACTCGACGCCCTTCCGTCTCCGGTTCACGCTCCCCGTCGGGCTCGTCCGGTCCCGCTACCGCGCGGGTGTGATGAGCCGTACTGGCCGTCGTAGCGGTGGCAGAGGACGCTGCCGCGCCCGGTCGCGGCATCGGTGAACAGGTGGAAGTCGTAGTCCATGGCCTCCTTTTCGCACACTGCGGCCGCGGCGGTCCGGCAGGGCAGGCTGTAGGACCTGTGCCGCACGATGCTCCGTTCCTCCGGCGGCAGGCCGCGCCGGTGCGGGCGGTGCTCACGGGTCGGTTCGTCGTCCCGCCCGGCGGGCCCGGCCGTGCCACGGAGGCGATGGGGGTCGCGGTGCCCGCGCACCCGGGCCAGCCGGGAGGTCAGCCGGCCCCGGAGCAGATCGACGGCCTTCTGGATGGTCGGGGCCGCCACGTTCGCCGCGGTTCTCCACCCGGATCTCGCGGGTGATCGGCGCATGCGGACGGTTCATCAGGAGTCCGGTCTTTCGGACGGGTTCTCAGACTGCCGGGCGCCAGGAGGCGCCGTCGTCGGCCGGACGTGCCGCGGCCGAGGCCGTGGGGCCGATCGCTCCACCCTCCTGGGCCGCGCGAACGGTGGTTCCGGTCGTGCCGAGGGCGTCGTCGAGCGGCCCGATGGCGGCCAGGCCGCCGGTCCGTTCGACGAACGCCGCGGCGGCCTCGGCCTTGGGCCGCATCGACCCTTCGGGCAGGTCCAGCGCGCGCAGGCGCTCCGGTGCGGTGGACACCAGCGGGCCGGGGTCGGGGGTGCCGAAGCGGGTGAACACGTGCGTGACGTCGGTCAGGATCAGCAGGGCGTCGGCGTCCAGTTGTTCGGCGAGGAGCGCGGGGCCGCCGGGTCGAACCGGAAGTGCCAGGGCTGGCTGTTGTGGATCGAGGGTGCGGCCACGTCGGCGGAGACCAGCTTCGACGGGGCGGCAGCGTCGAGCACGAAGGGCGGCACGGCGGGCTCCCGGGGTGAGCCGTCAGCCGGTGGGCGAGCTGTCGCCTGAGCGCAGCACCTCCAAGCGGTGGCGGTACTCGTCGGCGTCGATCTCCCCGCGGGCGAATCGTACGGCGAGCAGCTGCTCAGGCTGGACGCGTTCGGGCGGCGGGGAGGGGTGCGTGCCCTGCGGGTGCTGCGGGGTCTGCACCAGGTGGCGGACGACGAGGACGACCGCCACAACGACCAGTCCCCAGAACAGCAGCATGCCGACGGCCATCAGGCCGAAGCCCCAGCCGTTCATGCCGTGATCGTTCCAGTACGTCATCGCGGGCTCCTCGGCCGTGGACGGGGCGGGGCTGGTGCCTCACCTCCACCGTGCATCCGGCGCCCGGGCCGGTGGATGGGCCGACCGGCCCTGTACGCGGGGCCGGTCGGGCCCGGGGCGGCCACGCCCGCCATGATCGCGTCGAGCAGCGCGTCGCCGTCGGCCCCATGGCGCCGCGATCGGGCCGGTCGCTAGTCTGCGGATCTCAAAGCTGTCGATGTACAGGGGGGTTCAGTGGAATCGCGAGGAGACAGTGCTCCGGGGTCCGTGCCCGAACCGGGCACCGCGAGTGCGGCGAACACCAGCAGCCTGTCGAACACCGACCGGCAGCCGACGAGAAGCAGCAATCGGGCCGCGTGGCTCAGCGCGTGGGCAACGGTGGCAAGCGCTCTGGTCGCCGCCGCGGCCATGCTCCTCGCCACCGGAAATGGCGACTCGAAGAACAGCGCGCCCACAGGCACAGGCGCAGCAGCCCTGCCAGGCGGTGCGGAACCTGTCAGGCCGACGCCCTCCCCGACCTGCGGGCAGCCGCCCGTGACCGTTGCTCCGCAACTCGTCAACAAGGAGAACGTCTCCCTGAGCCAGAGCGGACAGGGCGAGTACGAGGTGACGGTCAGGAGCTATGCCGATGCCGGACTCCACATCGCCCTTCCCGACACCCTGTGCACCTACACGGTGGATCTGGACGCCCGGATTTCCTCGATAGCCAGCAGTGCCCCCCGGTACGGGTACCAAGTGGGTACCTGTGACACGTGGCAGGCAGGACAAGGGAGAGGTTTCACGGTCGGCTACGCGAGGGACGGCGCGACGGACATGTCGAACTGGGCAGTGATGCCCAGCGGAAGTTTGCAATGGCTCTCGCTCGCCCCCGATTCCGGCACGCACCACTGGCACCTTGACGTCAGCAACTCGCGCGTGACAGTGAACTTCGACCACCAACGGCTGGGGACGTTTCCGCTGACGAACAAGAGTGTCATCCCCAGCGATCCTCAGGAGGTTGCGAGCCTGCTGCCTGCCGACTGCGGCGACTCGGGCATCTTCCTGCGGGTCTCCAACGCGACCGTGAGGTTCTTCGACATCCGCGTCCAGTCGCTCAAGGGCTGAGAAGCCACGGGGCAGCGGGCAGTCCCGCCGACCACAGCGCCTCCCCGGTCCTCACTCCACCCCGACCTTGTCCAGAGAGCGGCACCGTCCTGCCCGCCTGCCCGCCTGCCCGCCTGCCGCCGTCGAGCGGGGCTCGCCGGCCGGCGGCCTCCGGACGGGGTCAGGAACCCACCGGAGCCGTGGCCCGAAGCACCGACGGCGCACCCCGGTCCTTGCCGTCCGCGACCGGTGCCGCCGACCCGCCCACGGGCCCGGCACTCGCCCGGGCGAGTGCCGGGCCCGGACGAACCGGGCTCCGCACCCACGCTCGGCCTCACACGTCCGGGGCTCCGGCCGTGGACGGACGAGCGGGCTCCGTGGTCAGTACGGCCGGACTGTGGGCACCACGCCGAGGAGTTCGCCCAACCGGCGTACCGTGGCGGGCGATTCGCGGTGCAGGCCGACGACATCGAGCCCCTCGTCGCCCAGGATCACCAGCAGGGCCTGCTCCCCGATGGCCAGCACCACGACGTAACCGCCGTTGCACCGGGTCACCACGTCGCGCAGGCCCCCCACGCCGAACTCGGCCGCGGTGCGCCGGCCGAGGCCGAGCATGGCGGCCGCGAGCGCGGCGGCCGACTCGGGGTGGACGGTGGCTGTATCGGCGGCCACCAGCATCCCGTCCGCGGTGGAGATGACACTCTCACCGACGCCCATGACCCGGTCACGGAGGGCGTGCAACTCGTCGACGAGGACGGTGGTCGGTATCCGGCTGCTCATGATGTGCTCTTCTCAATCGTCTCTGTCGTCCCGGTGCACCGGGTGCGGTAAGTGCGCCGAGTGCGTCGGGTCCGGTCGGGTCAGCGGCCCTGGTGGCTTCATCGGTCCGCGGGAGGCGGTCGCGGTGCCCCCGGGCAGCGCGGGTCGGCCCCCTGTTGCGCGTCCGCCGGGGACGCGGCGCGGCAGTGGCGCGGTCACTGTCGCGGTCGTGGTCGGCAGCGGCCCGTCCGGTGGCACGCGCGGGGCGACGCTCGGTGCCACGGCAGTCCGCTCGGCCCCGTCCCGGTGGAGCAGGCGCTCGGCGTCCATCCGGGCGATGTCGAGGAGCACGGCGAACACCCCGCGCCCCAGGGCGAAGCTGATGTCGCGCGCCGTGCGGCGACCGGTCGCGGCATCCAGGATCCGGCGGTACCGGACCGGGGCCCGCGCGGCGCCGTGCTCGGGCAGCGCGGCGGGCCTGATCCGGATGCGGGCCAACTCCGCCGGCGGGCCCCAGAGTTCCTCCAGCAGGGCCACTCGCCGGGTGGCCTCCTCGAAAAGCTCCTGCGGTGCGATCCCCGGGCGCAGCGCGATCCGCGCGGGCGGGGAAGGCTCCTCGACGGTCCGCCACTCGCCGGGCGGACCGATCATCAGGGCGAAGGCGGCGTCGAAAGCGGCGGCGGCACAGACGACTTCGAGCTCTCCGGCGCCGATCGAGCCCTGCCCCAGCAGGGCCGCGCCGAGGTCGCTGCCGCCGGCCGTCGAAGCGCCGCTCGGGAACCTCGCCGACGCGGCCGACTCGGCGGCCCGCCAGTCGGCCTCGCTGACGCGTCGCGACTTCAACAGCAGGGTCTCGGTGGTCGGGGCCGCGGGAGTCTCGACGGCGACGACCGAACCGTCCTCCAGGTGGATCGTGCCGCCCGAGGCGGTGACGGAGCCGGTGAATCCACGACTGCCCAGCTCCCGCACCCGGGCGATGAGCGCGCGGGCCGGCGGGCGCGCGGCCCGCACCGGACCAGGCGGATCCCCGGCGGATCCGGTCATCGCAGCACTTCCTTCGCACGGTCGGCGGTCCACTGGATCGCCAACGCCAGATTGACCCGCTCCCGGTCCAGCACGGTGGCCAGCAGCAAGGGGTCTCCCTGCCGGGGAACGACCTGGACGATCTCGTAGCGACGAGTGCTGGTGACCACCAGGCTCTCCAACTCACCCTCGGCACCGGCCTCGTGGAGCCGCGCACCGATCAGGTCGACCAGTTCGGCGAGCTCCGCCCCGGATCCGAGCAACCGGTGCTCCCCGGCGGACCGGAAGGAGAGGCCGGTGACGGCGTCGACGAGAGCGGCGCCGACCGCACCGGGCCGGCCGAGCACCTCGGAGAGAGAAGCTTCGAGTGCGCGCACCGGGCCCCTTTCGCGTTCTGAATATCCGGCAGTGTACTGCATTCCGCGGCCCCCGCAGGGTGACCGTCGCATGTTTGTTCTTGCTGCTTTGGTCTACCGCACGGGGGTTTTCCAAGAGACCGACGAAGGACGATCAGCACATGAAGATAGACGATGCTCTCAAGAGCGCAATGACCATTGACGGTGCCATCGGCGCGGCGCTGGCCGACTTCGAGAGCGGAATGTCGCTCGGAACCCTCGGCGGAGGGCAGCAGCTCGACCTGGAGGTCGCGGCAGCCGCCAACACCGAGGTCGTCCGGGCGAAGGTGCGCGCCCTGGCAGCGCTGTCGATCGACGACGCCATCGAGGACATCCTGATCACCCTCGGCGCCCAGTACCACCTGATCCGCCCGCTCAGCAGGGCATACGGCTCCCTGTTCCTCTACCTGGCACTGGACCGCTCACGCGCCAACCTCGCGCTCGCCCGGCACGGCCTCAAGCGCATCGAGGCCGCACTCGACATCTGGCCCGTACCCGGCCGCGCCCCCGACCGGGAATCCTCCACCGGCCGGGGGCGCGGCGGGATCCCTGGCGGGACGGCTTCCATGAATACCGGGATCCAGCGCGGCGACTCTGCCGCCGGAGGACCGATCTCTAAATATTCATGCACGCGTCAATCAGGAGATTGTAAAACTCCGAGGAAGACCTTGCATGGAATCATTACTTCGTTTCCGACCCGACCAGGAAAAGGGGGTCAAGAAATGACACGCCCGAGGAATCCCGGGCGGCATTCCTCGACATTCCGACCGTCGCCGCTCGCGGTGGGGCGACGACGTCACGAGCCTTGTGGGCTCTTCGGACTCACACGTGAGAGTTCCGGGATTCCGCGTCGTCCCGACGCGTTGCACGAACGAGACCTCCGGCCCCGTGGCGACACGCAGCGGCGGTGGGGCGGGCACCGCCTCGGGTGCCGGCCGCACCGCCGTGGGTCAGTGCTCGTCGGTCGGCGTCAGAACGCCAACCGCCATGCGCGGGACGGGTCGGAGCCGCGGTTGAAGATTACGGCGGGCGTGTTGTTGGCACTGCCGCCACCGACCGGGCTCAGGCACTTGCCGCTGTTGGTGTTCCGCAGGAACGAGCCGACCCCGCTCGGGCGGCCTGCCCGGTGGCCGACGCGGCGGGCGCGGAGAAGAGCGCACCGCCGATCATGGCTGTCGCCGCTACAGCGTCCGGTACGGACACCGCGGCACGACCGGCCGCGATCCGTCCGCGCGGGACACCGTGGATCGGACGGACCGGGAGAGCTGTTCCCGCACCCATTCGACATCGGGGTTGGTGCCTGGCCTGCCTGCCACGACGGCGGTCGGCACGGTCTCGTTGCCGTCGTTGACCGCCCGCACCACCGCCGCTCCTGCCGGGTCGCGCCAGATGTCGACCCAGTGCAGCCCGCGGGCGCTGCGAGCCCCGCGGCCTCGCCGGGGCTCCCGGAGAGGGCCAGCCCGGCGGCGACGAACGAGCCGCAGAGCACGAACAGCAACGGCAGGATACGTGGGCGCAGCACGGTGGTGCAGGCTAGCAACGGGTCGACATGCTCCTCGGACCGAGCCGCTCACCCGGGGGGTCCGTCGGGCCGTGCAGGGGCCCTCGTCGGGACAGCCGCACACCGGACGCCTGCCTACCGGACGGCGCCGGCCCCGCACCGCCGGAGTCGACCAGCGGTGCGGGGCGGGACGGGGCGTCAGTTGACGCCTCGACGGCTACTTGTTGACGGTGAACCCCTGGTCCTTGCCGTACTTGACGCTGGTCTCCTGCCAGGCGTTCAGGCCGGCCGTGAGCGTGGTGGAGGAGACGTACGCCTTGCCGACGGTGTCGTTGAAGACCGAGTTGGCGTACACCTGGAAGGGCAGGTAGGACCAGTCGGTGCCGACGTTGCGGGCGGAGTCGGCGAAGATCCGGTTCGCCTGCTGCCCGCCGAAGTACGGGAACGCCGTGTCCAGGAAGGCCGGCGACTCCAGGTCGGCCCTGGTCGCGGGGAACGCTCCCGCAGCCACCCGGGTGCTCGCGCCCGCGCCGGTGGTGGCGAACTCGGTGAAGGCGTAGGCGAGTTCCTTGTTCTTGGCGGCCTTCGGGACGGCCAGCGAGCTGCCGCCGTTCTCCGCGCTCGCCGTCGCGCCCTTCGTCCACTGCGGCAGCGGGGCGACCCGCCAGTCGCCGGCGGCGGCCGCCACACCGGAGACGAAGCTGGCCGGCATCCACGCACCGATCGCCAGGGTGGCCACCGTGCCGTCGGCCAGGCCCTTGTACCAGGAGTCGCTCCAGGAACTGATCGGCGCGACCAGCTTCTCGTCGAGGAGCTTCTGCCAGGTCCCGGCGTACGTCCTGGTGCCCTGGTCGCCGAAGTCGACGGTGACGTCGGTGCCCTTGGTCTTGTAGGGGCGGCCCCCGGCCTGCCAGATCAGGCTGGTGGCGAAGCCGGCGTCACCGGTGTCGTTGGTGATGAAGATCTTGGGGTCGGCCTTGTGCAGGGCGCGGGCCGCGTCCACGTACTCGTCCCAGGTGGTCGGTACGGCGATGCCGTGCTGGTCGAAGAGCTTCTTGTTGTAGAAGAGCGCCATGGGGCCGGAGTCCATGGGCAGGGCGTCGACGGCCCCGTCCCGGTGGACGGCGTTCCACGGGCCGGGGGTGAAGCCGGAGGCGAGCTTGTCCGCGCCGTACGGGGCGAGGTTCTCGACGGACTTGCCGATCGCGAACTGGCCGAGGGCGTAGTACTCGATCTGCGCCACGTCGGGGGCCCCGGAGCCGGCCGCGATCGCGTTCTGCAGGGCGGTGTACTGCTTGTCGCCGGTGCCGGCGTTGACCAGCTCCACGTCGACCTTCGGGTACTTCTTCTCGAAGTCCTCCGCGACCTTCTTCAGCGTGGGCTCCCAGGCCCACACCGTCACCTTGCCGCCCTTCTCCAGTGCGGCGGCGAGGTCCTTCGGTCCCGCGGAGGCGGAGCCGTCGTCCGTGCCGCCGGAGCCGCAGGCCGTCGCGCCGAGGGTGAGTGCGGACACCACGGCGACGGCGCCGAGCAGTCTGCGGGTGACGGGGGTGCGCGTACGCATGGGGGAGCTCCTGACGACGAGGGTGGGAGAGGGTTGCGGTTCGGGTGGGGCAAGTGGTGCAGGTGGTGCGAGTGCGGGAGAGAGCGGTGGGAGAGGAAGCGACGCGGGTGGCGCGGTCACTCCTTGACGCTGCCCGCGGCCAGGCCGGACTGCCAGTACCGCTGGAGCAGCAGGAACACCGCCACGATCGGGACGATCGTGAGCAGGGAACCGGTGATGACGATGTCGAAGACCGGCTCGCCGCCGGCGGTCTGCGCCTGGGCGTTCCAGGCGTTGAGCCCGAGGGTGAGCGGGTACCAGTCGGGGTCCTTGATCATGATCAGCGGCAGGAAGTAGTTGTTCCAGGTCGCGACCATCGAGAACAGCAGCACGGTCACGGCCCCCGGCATCAGCAGCGGCAGGGCGATGCGGAAGAAGGTGCGCAGCTCGCCGGAGCCGTCGATCCGGGCGGCCTCCAGGAGTTCGGTGGGGACGGCCTCGGCGGCGAACACCCACATCAGGTAGAGGCCGAACGGGGAGATCAGGGACGGGATGATGACGGCCCACGGGGTGTTGGTCAGCCCCATCTTGCTGAACATCAGGAAGGTGGGCACGGCCAGCGCGGTGCCGGGCACGGCCACGGCTCCGATGACGACCGCGAAGACCGCCCGGCGGCCCGGGAAGGCGAACTTGGCCAGCGCGTAGCCGCCGAGGACGGCGAGGACCGTGGCGCCGCCCGCGCCGGCGGCCACGTAGAGCAGGGTGTTGAGCAGCCAGCGGACGAAGGCGCCGTCGTCGTAGGAGAAGGTGCGGGTGATGTTGTCCCACAGGTTGAAGTCGTCGGCGAACCAGAGCCCGAAGGAGTCCATCAGCCCCTTCTGGTCCTTGGTCGCGTTGATGAACAGCCAGGCGAGCGGGAGCAGGGTGTAGACCAGGACCAGTCCGGTGACCAGGGTGAGCGGGACACTCGGGCGGGGGCTCAGCGGGGTCCGGGGGCTCCGGGGACTCCGGCGGCGCTTCGGGGCGGACAGGGCGGCGGACAGGGCGGCGGACGGTGCGGCGGACGGTGCGGCGGACGGGCTTCTGCCGGCCGGCCCCCGGTCGGCCGGTACGGGGGTGGACGCGGCAGCGGCCGGGGCGGGCGCGGAGACGGCGGGGGTGGCCGTCGATGCGGGGACGGGGGCGGGAACGGGAGAGGTGGTCATCGGCTCAGCCCTTCCGCATGCCGCGCAGCTGGACGGTGTAGGCGATGACCGCGGTGATCACGCCCATCACGATGGCCACGGTGGCCGCGTAGTTGTGCTGCTGCCCCGAGAAGGACAGCGAGTAGGTGTAGAGGTTGGGGGTGAAGTCGCTGGTGATCGCGTTGGGGGCGAGCTTCTGCAGGATGCTGGGCTCGTTGAAGAGCTGGAAGCTGCCGATGATCGAGAAGATCGTCGCGATGACCAGGGCACCACGGATGGCGGGCAGTTTGACGGAGAGGACCGTCCGCCACTCCCCCGCGCCGTCGATCGCCGCCGCCTCGTAGAGCGAGCGGGGGACGACCCTGAGGGCCGAGTAGAAGATCAGCATGTTGTAGCCGACGAACTCCCAGGTCACGATGTTGCCGATGGAGGCGAGGACGAGGGACGGCGAGAGCGGGTCGGGCAGGGTGACGCCGAGGGCGTCGTTGATGTTGCCGACCAGGCCGAAGCGGGTGCCGTACATGAAGCCCCAGATCAGGCTGGCGACGACCGCGGGGACGGCGTACGGGAGGAACACCGCGACCCGGAAGAACGTCCTGCCGTAGAGTCGGCCGCTGTCGATCGCGAGGGCGACCAGCAGCGCGACACCCAGCATGACGGGCACCTGGACCAGCAGGAAGAGCCCTACCCTGGCCAGGCCCTCCCAGAAGCGGGTGTCGGCGAGCGCCTCGCCGTAGTTGTCGAGGCCGACGAAGGAGGTGCCGCCGATGAGCCGGTCCTTGAAGAGGCTCAGGTACAGCGCGTACCCGATCGGGGCGAGGAAGACGAGGCCGAACACCGCGACGAACGGGCCGGCGAACCCCCAGCCCACGAGGGCCTCCTTGCGCAGCCGGAGGCGGGGACGTGGTCGGCGCGGGGGTGGTGCTTCCGTCGCGCGCGTCGAGAGGAGCGTCATGGCGGGGTCCTTGCATCGGTGACCGGAAAGTGCGGTGTCGGAGGACGGGTGGCGAGTGGCCGGGGACCGGTGAACGGCTCCGCGGCGGCTGGCCAACGAAGGATGTTTACGTAATCATCGGTGTGGCGATCGTGGCACTCCCGATGAGGAGCGTCAAGCACGAAGAAGAGACGAACGAGAGGAATCCGGTGAGGGGCATGCAGACGAGCGACCGGTCGGCCGACACGGACGCGGGGGGCGCGGAATCCGGGTCGGAGGCGGGCCGGACGGCCGACGAGGAGGCCGGCCGGGCAGCCGGCGGCGGGCGCGGCCGGGGCCGGGCCCGCCGGGTCTCGATGGCGGACGTCGCCGCCCTCGCCGGGGTCTCCTCGCAGACGGTCTCGCGTGTCTCCAACGGCGACCCCGCCGTCATCGACAGCACCCGCCAGAAGGTCCTGGACGCCATGAAGGAGCTCGACTACCGGCCCAACAGCGCCGCCCGCGCCCTCAAGCGCGGGGAGTTCCGGGCGATCGGCGTGATCACCATGGGCCTGTCCAGCACCGGCAACGTCCGGACCCTGGAGGCCATCGCGGGCTCGGCCGCCCGCGCCGGCTACGCCGTCACCCTGATCCCCCTCGACGCCCCGACCCAGGACAACGTCCGCGGTGCCTTCACCCGGCTCGACGAGCTGGCCGTCGACGCCGTCGTCCTCATCATGGAGGTGCACCTGCTCGACACCACCGCGCCGACCCTCCCCCCGCACGTCAAGGTCGTCGTGGTCGACTCCGACGCCACCGGGCGCTTCCCCGTCGTCGACACCGACCAGCGGCAGGGGGCCCGCACCGCGGTGCAGCACCTGCTCGACCTCGGGCACGAGACGGTCTGGCACGTGTCGGGCCCCGAGGAGTCCTTCGCCGCCGACCGCCGGTCGGACGCCTGGCAGGCGGTGCTGCGCGAGGAGGGGCGGCGGGTGCCGCCGGCCCAGCGCGGCGACTGGACGCCCGAGTCCGGGTACGAGGCGGGGCTGCGGCTCGCCGAGGAGGCCGACTGCACCGCCGTGTTCGTCGCCAACGACCAGATGGCCCTGGGCGTACTGCGGGCCTTCCACGAGCGGGGCCTGCGGGTCCCGCAGGACGTCAGCGTGGTCGGCTTCGACGACATCGCCGAGGCGGCCTCCTTCATCCCGCCGCTGACGACGATACGTCAGGACTTCGCCCGGGTGGGCGAGTTGTGCGTGGACGCGGCTCTTCGGGAGCTGCGCGGCGAGACGGTGACGGGCGTCCGGCTGGTGCCGACCACCCTGGTCGAGCGGGCGAGCACGGCGGCCCCGGGGCCGGGCGGCGCGGCGCGGCGGGGGGCGGCCGAACGGCGCTGAGGGCGCCCCACGGGCCGACCCCCCGAGGGCGGCCGGACGCCGGGACGCACAACCCGCCGTCCGGCCGCTCCCCCGTCACTCCCCGATCGGGCCGAGGTCCGGCGTCCCGCGGAACTCGACGGTGCGGGCGCGGTGCGCGGAGTGGAGTTCGAGCACCACGACCTCGTTGCTCCCGGCCCGCAGGACCGGCGCGGGCACGTACAGCGAGCGCTGCGGCCCCCGGGACCAGTAGCGGCCGAGCGGGAAGCCGTTGACCCAGGCGTTGCCCTTGGTCCAGCCCTCCAGGTGGAGGAAGGTGTCGGCGGGCTCGGCGACCTCGAAGCCGCCGCGGTGGAAGGCGGGCCCGACGGGCGTCGGCGCGCCGGCGGCGAAGGGGACGTCCGCCAGGCTGCTCAGCGGGAGCGGGCGGCAGCTCCAGTCCGCAGGTTCAACCCCGTCGAGCAGGACCTCGCCGAGCAGTCCCTTGCGGTCGTGGATGCCGGGGCCGTAGTTGACCCGCCCCTGGTTCTCCACCAGGACGGTGAGGGTGCTCCCGGCCGCGGGGGAGGTGAAGGCCAGGGCGTGTTCGTGGTTCTCCCGCTCCAGGACGCCGACGGGCCGGCCGTCGACGAAGACCTGGGCGCGGTCGCGGACCTGCTCGACCTCCAGCAGGACCGGGCCGGCGGCCGGGAGCACGGTCTCGTAGAGCACGAAGCCGAAGTCCTGCGCCAGCTCCTCCATGGTGAGCGGCCGGGGCGACCGGACGGTGGCCGGGGCGAGGGCGGCGGCGTTCGGCAGCAGTTCGGCGCTCCCGGTCAGCACGACCGGGGGGAGGGCGAGCTTGGGGCCGCGCGCGGGCACCGGCTCCTCGGGCACGGGGGCGTGCTTGGCGATGACCTCGCGGAAGGCGTGGTACTTCGCCGTCGGGTCCCCGGCCTCGTCGAGCGGCGCGTCGTAGTCGTAGGAGGTGACGGTCGGGCGGTAGGTGTGCTTGTCGTTGGCGCCGTTGGTGAAGCCGAAGTTGGTGCCGCCGTGGAACATGTAGAAGTTGACCGAGGCACCGGCGGAGAGCAGCTCGTCGAGCTCGCGGGCCGCGTCGTCCGGGTCGCGGACCACGTGCCCGGCGCCCCAGCGGTCGAACCAGCCGATCCAGAACTCCGTGGTCAGCAGCGGCGAGTCCGGCCGCTTGCGGCGCAGCTCGGCCAGGTGCTCGGTGGAGCGGCTGCCGAAGTTGGCCGTGGCGAGCACGCCGGGCAGCGCGCCGCGTTCGAGGTCCGTCGGCTGGTCGCAGGTGAACAGCGGCACGTCGACGCCGCAGCGCCGGAGCGAGTCGGCGAGGTGTTCCAGGTACGCGGTGTCCTCGCCGAACGCCCCGTACTCGTTCTCCACCTGGACGGCCAGGATCGGACCGCCGCGCGAGGCCAGCTGGGGCAGCAGCGGGGTGAGCAGGCGGCGGAAGTAGTCGTCCACGGCGGCCAGGAACCGGGGGTCGCGGGAGCGCAGCCGGATGTCGGGTTCGGCGAGCAGCCAGGACGGGAGGCCCCCGCCCTCCCACTCGGCGCAGATGTAGGGGCCGGGGCGCAGCAGGACGTGCAGGCCCTCGGCGGCGGCGAGTTCGACGAACCGGGGCAGGTCGAGCCCGCCGTCGAGCCGGAACTGCTCCGGTCGCGGCTGGTGGAGGTTCCAGGGCACATAGGTCTCGACGGTGTTGAGGCCCATCAGCCGGGCCTTGTGCAGCCGGTCGGCCCACTGCGCGGGGTGGACCCGGAAGTAGTGGAGCCCGCCGGACAGCAGCCGGAAGGGTTGGCCGTCGAGCAGGAGTCCGGCCTGGTCTGTCTGGAGAACGGGCATGCGCGTCTTGCTCCTGTGGGAAGGGATGCGGTGCGGCAGGGGGCCTGCCCCTTCGACTATGTTTACGTAACCATCGACCTCGTGGCAAGCTTCCGGGCGGCCGGGAAGGTCCCGGCAGGAGCATTGACGGTGGGAGCATTGACGGACGGACCCGGCAGCCCGCAGACTTCGCGTACCGGCGGCGCCGCGGGCCCGTGTCCCGTCCCGCCTCGGCACGGATCCGCCCGAGGCCCGTCCACCAGCGGGCCTCCGAACACCAGCCGAGGCCCGGGTTGAGCAAGCTGATCAAGGTACCGAAGACCTCCAAGTCGCTCGACGCGTCCAAGGCGTCCAAGGACCCCGAGGGGCGGATGGCCCTCGCCGACCACCTGCGGGAGCTGCGCAACCGCGTGGTCAAGTCGGTCCTGGCGATCGTGGTGTTCACCGTCCTGGCGCTGGTCTTCCACAAGAGGATCGAGGACTTCCTGCTGCAGCCGCTCCGCTGCACCCCGGAGATCGTCGCCGCGGGGAAGGAGAAGTGCGCGCAGGTCTCGACCATCGGCCTCACGGCCGGCTTCACCTGGATGCTCAAGGTCGCCCTGACCGCCGGCGTGGTGGCCACCGTCCCCGTCTGGCTCTACCAGATCTGGGCGTTCGTCGCGCCCGGCCTGCACCGGAACGAGCGCAAGTACACCCGGATCTTCGTCGCCTGCGGCGCCCCGCTGTTCCTGGCGGGCGTCACCCTGGCGATGGTGCTGCTGCCGACGACGGTCCGGATGCTCATGTCGTTCACGCCCGACAACACCACACCGATCCTGCCGCCCGACGACTACTTCGACATCGCCACCCGGCTGATCCTGGTCTTCGGCCTGGCCTTCGAGTTCCCGCTGCTGCTGGTGATGCTCAACCTGACCGGCATCGTCACCGGCAAGCGGCTGCTCGGCTGGTGGCGCGGGATGGTACTGGGCATCACCGTCTTCGCGGCGTTCGCCACCCCGAGCGTCGACCCGCTGAGCATGCTGGCGCTGGCCGCGCCGATCTGGGCGCTGTACTTCCTGGCCTGCGGGATCGCGATGGTCAACGACCGCCGCAAGGCCCGGCGCAATCCCGACCTCGGGCTCGACGACGACGAGGCCTCGGACGTCGACCTCACGGTGCGACCGGTTTCGGCGGTGGCGGCCGTCGAGGCCTCCGCCCAGCCGTCCGCGAGCGTCGAGGTGCTCCTGCCGCACCAGGAACGCCAGGAGCAGGTGGAGCACCGGGCACCCCTGGACGACATCACCTGATCCGGTGACGGGAGGCCGCACGTCTCGGCGGCGGCCGGACGGGAAGGGGAGGCCGAACGAGCCGGGCATGTGCGGAGCGGGGGTGTGCGGATCCGTCACAGCTCCGGCCGGGACGGCGGCCCCGGGCAAACGTCGTCACTGTGGCTCGCCTCCTCGACCCACGCCCGCAGGTGCGCGAGGGGGACCGCCGCGCCGTGGCCGAGCTCGGTCAGGGCGTACTCCACGTGCAGGGGGACCGCCGGATAGACGGTGCGGGTCAGCAGGTCCGCGTCCTCCAGGCGGCGGAGCGTCTGGGTCAGCACCTTGGCGCTGACGCCCTGCAGCCGCCGCTGGAGTTCGCCGAACCGCCGGGGCCCCTGTTCGAGTGCGCCGATGGCCAGGGCCGACCACTTGTTGGACAGCAGGTCGAGCATGGCCCGACAGGGGCACTGGGCCGCGTAGACATCGTGGTGGTCGGGTCGGCCCGGGACGCGCCGGGTCACCCGGACGCCCCCTCGACGGCCGGGTCGGCGGAGGGAGGCGGTGGAGGAGTCCGGGTGGGTCTGTTCGCACCGGCGTCTGCGGGTTCACTCACGCTTGCTCTCCTCGGGTTCCGGGCCGGGCGCTCCCCGGGCATGGGCCGGCCGGCCCGGCCCGTTGGACCAGGAGGCCTGCGGTCCCCGGCCGTCCCGCGGGTTTGTCGAAGCGTTACGACCGTCGACCCCTGCGCGTGGCGACGGCACCGACCGGCCCCACGTGAACGGTCCGGGCGGAGGCTCCGGACGGGCGGGCCGGCGACGGTGCGTCTCCGCGGGCGGCAGTGCCCGGCAGCACCGGTCCGGGGCCGCTCCGGGGGGGGGCAGCCGTGCCGGTCGTCGTCGACCGGCCGACGTGCCGTCAACTCGCCTGCGGCCGTGGCAATATTGTACGGGAAGCCGGCTGGTTACCATCAAGGGCACCTACTTCCCTCCGGGTAAGCACGTGCGGTCGGGGCCGCCTCCGGTGCTCCGCGGGGACGGCACCTCGCCCGGGTGTCCCTCGTGCCGCCCTGACGCCCGGGCCGCCCGCTCCTCCCCCGCGACGGCGGCCCGCGCGCGGGCCGTCCGGTGGCCGGAAAGGCCCGGGTCTTGGTCCGGTCCACCGCGTGGGCGGCGGCCGCCGGGGATCTCCCGACCCTTTCACAGCGGCGCGCGGTCGACGGACGCACCCGCAGCGAACCACGTCGTGCCGCGTGTCGTCGACGGAGGCACGGCGGTCAGGCGACTGGGCCCCGGACCCGGGACACCGTCCCGCGCCAACAACGCTGCTCGATCATGCGCGATCCGGCCTCGCTTCGAGCAACTCTTGACTCGATCTCCGACTCTGCGTTGCACTGGTGCGAGTTCTTCCCCGAGTTCGCCCCCGATGTCGCCCCCGACGCAGTCGCCCGGGACCGGGCCTTCGGCCCAGCCGCTCCACCTCGCTGCGCCCCGGCCCGGCGGAAGACCATGTCGTTGCCGAGGATCTTCCGGAGGTTCTCGTGGACACCGGCACCGTCCTTCAGCCGGGCCCGGGCCAGCGCCCGGTGGAGGCTGCCGTGCGCGGAGAGGTTCTCGTCGCCGCGCAGGTCCAGGGCCCGGCCGGCGGCGCGGACCAGGTCGGGGCGCTCCTCGGGGTTGATCTCGTGCAGCGGCCAGGCCCCGTAAAGGTGGTGGACGTGCCGGTGGTCGTACCGGTCGGTCAGGCCGGGCCAGGACCATTCCGCGAGCGCGCCGTCGCCGTTGACGGTGTAGTCGGGAAGGGCGGCCAGCAGGGCGGTCCAGCGGGCGACGCCCCGGCCGGGGCCCTGTTCGGCGCCGAGGGCGTCGGCGGCGTCGACCGCCGCCCGCAGGGCGTGCCGGCCGGCCGCGATGTCGCCGGTGGCGTTGACCGCCAGCATCTGCCCGGTGCTGGCGGGCGCGTTCTCCATCGAGTAGGACGGGACGAAGACCTTCTTCCCGGCGGCGTCGGTGCGGGTCAGGAAGTCCTCGTAGAACAGGGCGAGTTCCATCAGCGCGGGGCCGAGCCGGTCGCGCAGGAAGGCGGTGTCGCCGGTGACCTGGTAGTACTCCAGCAGGGGGTGGAGCAGCCAGTCGGCGCCGCCGGTCCAGCACTGGCCGGGGAAGTCGCTGTCGTTGAAGTGGAGCATGTGGCCGTGCTCGCCGTCGGTGCGGCTGGGGGCGAGGAAGCCGCGGGCGCCGTAGATCCTGGCCGCGTTGTCGCGCCAGTCGGCGAGCTGGCCGAGGACGAAGTCGAAGTAGCCGCGCATCGCGTCGCCGTGGCTGAGGATGTTGCCGCCGGCGACCTGGAGGTTGACGTTGGCGTCCGTGGTGATGTCGTCGGCCCAGGCTCCGGTCCAGCTGCCGGTCCAGATGCCGGTGAGCCGCGGCGGGAGGACCCCGCTGGAGCTGACGAACAGGTAGCGCCCGGAGTCGTACATCCGCTCCAGGAGGGCCAGGTCGAGGCTCCACCGGTTGCCGTTCTGGCGGGCGACCAGGTCACCGGTGGGCAGTCGGCGGTCGGCGGCCGGGACGCCGAGGTCGAGGCTCGACCCGTCGAACATCGCCCGGTGCAGCGGCCGGTGCCGGCCGAGCAGGGTGCCGTAGTCGGCCGTCAGGGCGGCGAGTGCCTTCTGCAGCGGCTCGGCGTCCCAGGCGTCCGGAGTCTCGTAGCGGTCGAGCTTGGTGAGGAGCAGGACCCTGGCGGCCCCGGCGACGACCAGGGTGGAGCCGTCGACGGTGACCGAGGCGCGGGCGCCGGCGGCGACGACGCGGGTGACGCCCTCGTAGCCGAACGCTCCCTGTCCGGCGGGGTAGGTGCCGCGCAGGCCGAGGTAGCCGTCCCGGCCGACGACCTTGGCGGTGGTGCGGAAGGTGACGCTGCCCGGCGTCCCTTCGAGGGCGGTGTGGGCGCCGAGCACGGTGGAGACGGTGCGGCCGGTCGCGGGCAGCAGCTCGTGCACGATCACGCGGTCCGCGCGGGAGACGAAGGCGCGGCGCCGCCAGGTACCGGCCGGGTCGGCCCAGGTGTGGGTGACCTCGCCGGTGCGGAAGTCGGTCAGCCGTGCGTAGTCGGCGGCGCCGCTCGCCTCCGGTGTGCCCAGGTGGAGTTCGTAGCCGGGGTGGTAGGTCTGGGTCCAGCGCAGGGTCCAGTCCCCGGCGAACTCCCCGGCCGCGCCGGCGTAGTCGCCGGCCAGGGCCTTGTCCCGCACCGCGGGGAGGCGTCCGGCGAGGTCGGGGGGCTGGACGGTGCGGGTGCCGTTGGGCAGGACGAAGCGGTGGTGGTTGAGGACGACCTTCTCCAGGGCGGGGGTCCCGTGGAGCACCGCGCCGTACTCGCCGTTGCCGGTGAGGAAGCCGTCGGTCCAGTCCGCGGCGGGCGCGGTGTCGTGGATCCCGCGCTCCGGGAGGGTGACCCGGGACGGCACGGCGGCCGCGGCCCGGGAGGGCCGGAGCGCGCCGGGCAGGACGACGGCGCCGGCGGTGGCGGCGGCTCCGGCGAGGAAGTGCCGGCGGCGCAGAGGGGGATCGGGCAGGCTCATGGTGGGGCTCCATCGGCCGGATGGGGGAGCAGCGGGGGGAGGCGCGGAGCATCTGCGGTACGCACGGGCGGCTCGGCGCCGTGGTCCGGTCCGGTGCTGCGCACGGTCACGCCCGGTGAGATGTTGGCGTGAACATCTGGTTGCAGCCGAGTTTCGAGGACGGGTCGGCCCACGTCAAGGTCTCGGCCCCGCAAGCCCTTTGCTCCCCGGGCCGGTCGGCCGGGCGGGCGGCCTCCGACATGGAACGCCCGGGCCGGTACTTGACACCTCTTCCGTCTTCGGATGTCATGAAAGCCCCCGCCTGTTTGAATATGTTTGATTATGTCGCTTCCCGTTTGAGCCCTCGTCGCCCGCCGAACAGGGCGGGGCAAGGAAGGCACAGGGCGAACACCGCGACACGCTCGCGATTCCACGCGGATCGCACCCCACCCAGAAGGAATCCCATGACGCAAGCCCGACCCGTCCCCGCCCCCGCACCGGCGGCCACCGCGCTGCCCGCCCCCCGGACCCCCGACCCCCGCACCGCACCGTCGCTCAACTGGGGGGTGGTGGCACCCGGTTGGATCGCGGCCAGGTTCGTCGACGCGCTGCAGAAGCACACCACGCAGAAGGTCGTGGCGGTCGGCTCCCGCGACACCGGGCGCGCCCGCGCCTTCGCCGACCGCTTCGGCATCCCCGCCGCGTACGGGAGTTACACCGAACTCCTCCAGGACGACCGGATCGACATCGTCTACGTCGCCTCGCCGCACTCCGGCCACTACGAACACGCCCTCCAGGCGATCGAGGCCGGTCGGCACGTGCTCGTGGAGAAGGCGTTCACCCGCAACGCCCACGAGGCCGAGCAGCTGATACGGGCGGCCCGCGAGCGCGGGGTTTTCCTCATGGAAGCGATGTGGACCCGCTTCCTGCCGCACATCGACGTGGTCCGCCAGGTGCTCGACGCCGGGCTGCTCGGCGAGGTGCACACCGTCACCGCCGACCACGGGCAGCCGTTCGAACCCGACCCGGCACACCGTCTGTTCGCCCCCGAGCTGGCCGGCGGGGCGCTGCTGGACCTCGGCATCTACCCGGTCTCCTTCGCCTCGATGGTGCTGGGACCCTTCGCCTCCGTCACGGCGGTGGGCACCAGGGCCTTCACCGGGGTCGACGGCCAGGCGTCGATCATCGTCACCTCCGGCTCCGGCGCGCACGGCGTGCTGAACACGACGCTCTTCGCCCGCACCCCGACCACGGCCTCGATCTCTGGCACGCACGGCCGACTGGAGATCGACGGCCCCTTCTACGAACCCGCCCGGGTCCGCCTCGTCGGCCGGGACAACCGGCCGGTCGACAGCTTCGCCCCGCCGCTGCGCGACGGCGGCCTCTGCTACCAGGCCGCCGAGGCGGCCCGCTGCATCGCCGCCGGCCGACCGGAGTCCGACCTGATGCCGCTCGCCGAGACGCTGAGGATCATGCGAGTCCTGGACAGCATCCGCCATGACCTCGGCGTCGTCTTCCCCGGCGAGTGACCCGCCCCGACACCGCTTTGCGCCGTCTCCCCCACACATCCCCTCGGCCGCAGAGGAGTTCCTTCCCCGATGAACGACAAGTCCAGAGCCGGTGTCAGTCGGCGCGCCCTGCTCGGCGGCGCTGCGGCCGCGGCCGCCGTCGCCGGCACGGCCGCACTGCCGCCCGCGCTGCGCCGGGCGACGGCCGCCCCGGCACCGACGGGCACCGGTACGGTCGCCGACGTCGGGCACGTGGTGATCTTCATGCAGGAGAACCGGGCCTTCGACCACTACTTCGGCTCCCTCAGCGGGGTCCGCGGCTTCGGCGACCGCAACGCGGTGAGGCTCCCGACCGGCAGGCCGGTGTGGCACCAACCCGCGTCCAGTGCCGCCGGCACGATCCTGCCCTTCCGGATGGACACCACGACCACCTCCGCGACCTGCGCCGACGCGCCGCCATGAACTGGCCGATCGACCTCGCCGTCTGGAACGGCGGACGGTACGACCGGTGGAACACGGCCAGGGACCCGGGTCTCGGAATGGGCTGCTTCACCCGCCCGGACCTGGAGTTCTACTACCGGCTCGCCGACGAGTTCACCATCTGCGACCACTACTTCCAGTCCACCCTGACCCAGACCAACCCCAACCGGCTGCACGCCTTCACCGGCAGCAACGGCCTCTCGGTGGGCGAGGCGGCGGTCATGGACAACACGACTCCGGACGCGGGGTTCGGCTGGACCACCTACGCCGAACGCCTGGAGGCGGCCGGCGTCAGCTGGAAGGTCTACCAGGAGGACGACAACTTCGACGACAACGCGCTCGCCTGGTTCACGACCTTCAAGCGGTCCCGCCCCGGGCAGCCCCTCCACGACAAGGAGATGGCCAGGGTCGCCGACCTCGTCGAAGCTTTCGGCGAGGACGTAGCGCGCGGCACGCTTCCGCAGGTCAGCTGGATCGTCGCGCCGACGGCCCTGTCCGAGCACGCGAACCACCGTCCCGCCGACGGCGAGAACCTCACGGCGCGGCTGCTCGCCGCACTCGCCGCCGACCCGGCGGTGCTGGCCAGGACCGTGTTCGTCCTCAACTACGACGAGAACGGCGGCTTCTTCGACCACGTGCCACCGCCCGTGCCGCCGACCTCCGAGGCCGACGGACTGTCCACGGTCTCCACCGCCGGGGAGATCAGCTCCGGGAAGCCCATCGGGCTCGGCTTCCGCGTGCCCATGATCGTCGTCTCCCCCTGGACCCGCGGCGGGTACGTCTGCTCCGAGGTCTTCGACCACACCTCGGTCCTCCGGTTCTGCTCCCGGGTGTTCGGCGTGCCCGAGCCCACCATCAGCCCCTGGCGCCGGGCGGTCACCGGCGACCTGATGTCCGTGTTCGACTTCACCTCGGCGCGGACCGGCTGGCCGTACCTGCCGGACACCGTCGGCTACCGGGCGCGGGCCGCCGCACAGTGCGGCAACCTTCCCGCGCCCGAGGTGCCCGACGTCCAGGCCCTCCCGGTGCAGGAGGCCGGGCACCGCAGGGCCCGCGCCCTGCCGTACGCCTTCGAGGCCTCGGGACGCGTCACCCCGGAGGCCTTCTGGATCGACATGGTGAACAGCGGCACCGCCGGGCAGTGCGTCCACCTCTACGCCAACGCCTTCCGGACGGACGGACCCTGGCGGCACACGGTGGAGGCGGGCAAGAGCCTCAGCGACCACTTCGTGAGCGGCACGCCGGCCGGCGCCTACGACCTCTCCCTCTACGGTCCGAACGGCCTGCACCGGCGCTTCCGCGGCAACCGGCTCACCGCTACCACCGCCGGGCGCGCCAACCCGGAGGTCACCGCGGCGGCCGACGTCCCGAACGGCTGCCTCACCCTCACCATGACCAACAGCGGCGCCGCCCCGTGTACCGTCACGGTCACGGCCGGCGCCTACCGCGCGGACGGCCCATGGACGTTCCACCTGCCCGCCTCCGCTACCGTGCGGAACTCCTGGACGATCACCGACAGCGGCTGGTGGTACGACCTCACCGCCACCGCCGACACGGCCGACGGCTTCCTGCGCCGGTTCGCCGGCCACGTCGAGCACGGGGCCGAAAGCATCACCGACCCGGCCGCCGGCGGCACCTCCGGGGCCGACCTCCGGTAGGCCGGGGGTCCGGCGCGCGGGGCGGGCCCCACCCCGCCCCGCGCGCCGTCCTCCCGCCCGTCACCGAGCCGCCTCCACCGAAGACAGGTCACATGCCCCTCCCCCTGCGCTGCGCGACGGCCCTCTGGTCCCTCCTCCTGCTCGTCGCGGGCCTGATGCTGCTGGACGTGTTCTCCGCCCGGATTCCCGCCGGGCTCGAGCCCGGCGACATCGTCCTCCTGGTTCCGGCGGTCGGAGTGCTGGCGGCGTCGGGCCTGATCGTCCGCCGCGCCGTGCGCGGAGGCCGCCGGGCTCGGGGCATGCTGGACGTCCTCGCCGGCCTCTCGCTGCTGCTGGCCGCCGTGACGGTGGTGCTGACGATCGGCGCCCGCACGCCGCTGCCCGTCCTCGACCTGGCGACCGCCCTCCTCCCCCCGGCCGCCCAGGTGCTGATGCACCTGCCGTCGGCCCGCCCCGCCCACCGTCGCGGGAAGGCGGGTCCGCACGGCGCACCGTGACGCCGCGCGCCGACACCGCACCGTGATCCACGTCACGTTCCCGTGGCGTGGATCGCTGGTTATCGTGCTCCCAACGAAGCGGGGAAGGATTTCCGGCCCACCGCGGTGCGGCCCGATTCCGGGCAACCAGATCCCGCCCGAGGAGTGCCCGGGATCAGCGGATCCCGGTCCGTCACCGGGATTCCCCGCACGCATTCGGAGCCGCACAACCGCAGGTCAGGGGCCGTCGCACCGCGATTCCCCGCCTCGCTGGAAGGAGGTCGCCCCGGTCAGGAATACGGCACCGGTCGGCATTCCGGCGGTCTCGCCCCCCGATGATCCGCCCCTGCCTCCGGGCTATCGGACCGGACACGGTCGGCGGTCGCGGAACGCCCCGCCGATCCGGCGTCCGCCGCGATCCGCGAAGGGATCGCCCGCCCCGGCGGACCGTGCGCCGTCCGGCCCCTCCCCCGGGCCGCGGTTCCCGCTCCGGCCAGTCCCCCTGGAGGTACCCGATGAGCAGCGAAGACCACGAGAACCGGCCCGAGCAGTGGCTCCACGCACGCAAGCGCGACCGGCGGACGTACGTTCTCGACACCAGTGTGCTGCTGGCGGACCCGCTGGCGATGACCCGTTTCGAGGAGCACGAGGTCGTCCTCCCCGTGGTCGTGGTCACCGAGCTGGAGGCCAAGCGGCACCACCCGGAGCTGGGCTACTTCGCCCGCCAGGCGCTGCGGCTGCTCGACGACTTCCGGATCCGGTTCGGGCGCCTGGACGAGCCGATCCCGGTCGGCGAGCTCGGCGGCTCCATCCGGGTCGAGCTCAACCACTCGGACACCTCGATACTGCCGGTCGGCTACCGGGCCGGCGGCGGCGAGGCCGACACCCGGATCCTGGCGGTCGCCCGCAACCTCCAGGCCGAGGGATACGACGTCACCGTCGTCTCCAAGGACCTCCCGCTGCGGATCAAGGCGTCCTCGGTGGGCCTGCTCGCCGAGGAGTACCGCGCCGAGCTCGCGATCACCTCCGGCTGGACCGGCATGGCCGAGCTCCACGTCGACGCCGACGACGTGGACGCGCTGTTCGCCGCCGGCCACGACGCCGGCGTCGACGTCCCCGGCGTCGCCGACCTGCCCGTGCACACCGGCCTCGTCCTCACCTCCGAGCGCGGGAAGGCCCTGGGCCGGGTCGCCGGCGACGGCCGGGTGCGTCTGGTGCGCGGCGAGCGCGAGGCCTTCGGCCTGCGCGGGCGCAGCGCCGAGCAGCGGGTGGCGCTGGACCTGCTGCTGGACCCGGAGGTGGGGATCGTCTCGCTGGGCGGGCGGGCGGGTACGGGGAAGTCGGCGCTGGCGCTGTGCGCGGGGCTGGAGGCGGTCCTGGAGCGGCAGCAGCACCGCAAGGTGATGGTGTTCCGGCCGCTGTACGCGGTCGGCGGCCAGGAGCTGGGCTACCTGCCGGGGTCCGAGTCGGAGAAGATGAGCCCCTGGGCGCAGGCGGTCTTCGACACCCTGTCGGCCGTCACCACGCCGGACGTGGTCGAGGAGGTCATCTCCCGGGGGATGCTGGAGGTCCTGCCGCTGACCCACATCCGGGGGCGCTCCCTGCACGACGCCTTCGTGATCGTGGACGAGGCGCAGTCGCTGGAGCGCAACGTCCTGCTGACGGTGCTCTCCCGGATCGGCCAGGGCTCCAGGGTGGTCCTCACCCACGACGTCGCCCAGCGCGACAACCTCCGCGTCGGCCGCTACGACGGCGTCGTCGCCGTCGTCGAGAAGCTCAAGGGCCACCCCCTGTTCGCCCACATCACCCTCACCCGCTCCGAACGCTCCCCCATCGCCGCCCTGGTCACGGAGATGCTGGAGGGCCTGGAGGTCTGACCGCCCTGCGGCTGGAGCCACCGCGGTGTCAGGACGTGTGCTCCCAGCTCGCCCGGCGCAGGGTCGTCGGGGTCGGGGTCGGAGGGGTGGGGGTCACGGTTCGAGGTGTCGGAGCGGGCTCGCTGCCCGGCCCCTCCGACGGGGTGGGCACCGCGGGCACGGTGCGCTCGCGGTCGGACGCGCCCAGCACCGGTGTCAGGGCGCAGGCCAGCGTCAGTGTTCCGAGTCCGGCCGCCCAGACGGCTCCCGTCCGGGGCTTGCGGGCGTGCCGCGCCGACCGGCGGCGCCGACGGTGCTCCGGCACACTCGTACCCGCTCCGGCCGGTGCGGGTACGGGACTGGTGACGGCGTCCTCGGCGCCGGGCGCGGGCGGGTCCTGCGGGCTGGGCTCCCACTGGTCCAGCAGCGCCCGCGCCCGTAGTCGGGCGATGTCCCAGTGGTGGACGGCCCGCAGGTCGGCCAGTGTTCGCGCGCAGGGCCCGCACCCGTCCAGGTGCCCGGTCAGCTCCGGGCCAGCCGGACGACCGTCGCCCGCGGCATCGGCCAGTCGGACGGCCAGGTGCCGGCACAGCCGCTCGGCCACGAGGGAGTTGCGTTCCCGCAGGTAGGCCATGGCCAGTTCCCGCCGTACCGGGCCGGCCGGCGGCACCGGCGGAACACCGGTTCCGGGCGCCGGCAGCAGGGTGTGCCACACCTCGGCGGCCGCGGGTTCGGGAAGCCGGTGGAGCGCGCGGAGGAGCGGGCAGCCGCTCTCGGCCGCACGCAGCGCGGCGACGGACCCGACCCGGTCGGACACCTGCTGCCGGTGCCGCAGCCAGCCCCCGAAGGCCGGCGACAGAAGGTCGGGGTGTCCGTCGTCGGCCCACCGGGCGGCCAGCTCACGGGCCCCGTCCACCAGGCAGGACATCCAGGTCGGGGCGGGGACGGGCCCGAGGCCGAAGACGTCCAGCGCCCGGTTGAAGGTCGCCACCGTGAGCGTTTCGGCGCTCTGCCGGTCCCCGCAGAGAACGCCGGGCGTAGGCCAGCACCACCTCGCCGTGTCTGCGCATCAGCTCCTCGGCCGCGGCGCGCCGGGTGGGCGCCGCCACCAGCAGACCGCAGAGTTCGGAGTCGGTGAGGGGGGCGACGGGAGCGGGCATGGAGGTCCTTGCTGGATCGGTCCCGGGCGGACCCGTGCCCTGCCGGGGCCCCGGGTCTCCTTCGGCTGTCCCTGGGGGAGCCGCTGACCGGCGGCCGCGCCCGCCGTGTTGCCCAACCGTTACCGCGCGGGCCTGCGACCGCGCCCGGGTAAGCGGCGGACCGCCGCCCCGGCGGGCGGCGGTCCTGGGGGAAGGTGTCCCGGTGGTCCCGCGGGTGGGTCAGTTCCCGAGGGTGACCGCGGTGTCGTCGATCAGATAGGTCGTCCGGGCCGCGAGGTCCTCCCGGCCGACGAAGCGCAGGTCGACGTACTGACCCGCGTAGGAGGACAGGTCGACGCTCCGCTCGACGTAACCGGTGGTCGCGTCCAGGTTGGACCAGGTGGCCAGCACGGTGTCGCCGGCCTGGACGGTCAGCTTGTCGTAGGGCACAGTCGTGGTGCTCTCGTCGGTGCTGATGTGCACCCAGAAGGTCAGCACCGCCCGGCACCCGTACGGGATGTGGACGGACTGGGACAGGGTGTCGGTGCTGGTGTCGCCGTGGCCGCCCAGCCAGGCCTTCCACGCTCCGCTGCGCGGGAGGGTGTAAGGGTTGGTGGAGTCGATGCTCCGGCTGTTCGAGGCCCTCCAGGCGACCGGGCCGTCCTCGAAGCCGGGGTTGGCGAACTGCTGGGCGGTGGCGCACTGGCCGGCGGTCCAGGTGGTCCAGGTGGTCCAGGAGAACGACACCACGTCGTGGGCGCCGGTGGGGTCGGTGGCCGTGAGGGTGACGGTGGCGGTGGCCTGGGTGGTGGGGGTGCCGGTGATCACGCCGGTGGTGGCGTCGATCGCCAGGCCGGCGGGCAGGCCGGTGGCGGTGTAGGCGAGCGGCCCGGCATTGCTGCTGGTGGCCTCGGTCCGGAGGTTCACCGCGGTGCCGGTCCGGGTGACCTGGTCGCCGGGGCTGGCCAGGGTGACGCCGGTGGTGATGCGGGCCCCGACGTTGACGGCGGCCCAGGCGTTGGCAACGTTCCGGTAGGCGGGGCTGTCGGCACCGTACAGGTCGGCGGCGGCCTCGAGAGTGGCGGTGCGGGCACCGGCGTAGTCGGTGGAGGAGGTCATGTAGGTGCTGAGGGCGCGGTACCAGACCGCTGCGGCGGCCTCGCGCCCGATCGGGTTGACCGGCCGGCCGTCGGAGGTCGGCGAGTCGTACGCCACGCCGTTGACGAGCTTGGCGCCGCTGCCCTCGGAGGCCAGGTAGAACCAGTGGTTGGCCGGGCCGGAGGAGAAGTGGACGTCGCTGGAGCCGATCCCGGCGTACCAGTAGTCCTTGGAGGCACCGTCCTTGGAGGGCTTGTCCATGTAGCGCAGCGGCGTGCCGTCGCCGTTGATGTCGATCTTCTCGCCGATCAGGTAGTCCCCCGGGTCGGCCGTGTTCCCGGCCCAGAACTCGACCGCGGCGGCCATGATGTCGGAGGTCGCCTCGTTCAGGCCGCCGGACTCGCCGCTGTAGACCAGGCCGGCGGTGTTGGCGGTGACGCCGTGCATCATCTCGTGGGCGGCCACGTCGATCGAGGTGAGCGGCTTGGCGTCGTAGTCGCCGTCGCCGTACGTCATGCAGAAGCAGACGTCCCACCAGTAGGCGTTGGCGTAGCCCGTGCCGTAGTGGACGTGGCTGGTGGCGGCGACGCCGTCGTTCCGGATGCCGTCGCGGCCCTGGACGTTCTTGTACCAGTCCCAGGTCAGTTGTGCCCCGTAGGCGGCGTCGACCCCGGCGGTCTGCGGGTGGTCGGGCCGGCCGGTGCCCCAGACGTCGTCGGCGTCGGTGAACAGGGTGCCGGTGGCGCGGTCGTCCTCGGTGTGCTCCAGGTCGTAGGTCCGGTGCCCGCCGCGGGTGCCGTCCGTCAGGCTGAACGTGCCGCCCGCCGCGGTGGTGCCGAGGGTGACGTCGCCGGAGTACTGGCTGTGGCCGGAGCCGTTCCTGACGTTCTGGTACTCGAAGAGCCGGGTGCCGGTGGCGGCGTCGGTGACGACGTGCAGCTCGGACGGGGTCCCGTCGCCCTGCACCCCGCCGACGACGCTCTCCCAGGCGCGCACCGGCCGACCGGTCGCGGCCCACACGACCTCGCGAACGGAGTCGATCTTCGCGGCGCTCACCCCCTCGGCCCCGGCGCGCTCCAGTGCGCGGGCGTTGGCGGTCCCGGCGGTAACGCCCGCCAGGGCGGGGGCGACCGCCAGGGCAGCGCCGGTGGCCAGGTCGACGTCCTTGACGGTTCCGTCGGCGGCCGTGTGGACCACCAGGTCTCCGCCGAGGACCGGGACTCCGGCGAGGGTGCGGTCGTACCGGGTGTGCAGTGTGCCGTCGGTGTCCTTGCTGACGGACTTCGGCTCCAACTCCTCCTCGGGGCCGAGGCCGAGGGCTTCGGCGGTGGCCGAGCGGCGGGTCCGGGCGTCGGCCGTGAGCGCGGCCTGCTCCTCCCGGTCCAGCGCCGCGGGCGCGGAGCCCGCCCGGGGGGCGGGGACGCCGGGGACGCCCGGGCCGGGGCCGACGCGCCCGGCGGCGGTCACGGTGGGGCCGGCGCCGACCGGTCCGGCCGTGGCGGCCCCGGACGGCAGCAGGGCGGTGACGAGGGAGACGCCGAGCGCGAGCGCGCACGCTCCGGCGGTCCTGCGGGTGTGAGGTGTCAAGGAAACTCCTCGGGGGGTGGCCGGCGTCGGGCCCGGCCTCGGGGCCCGGATGCGCCGGACGACGTTGTCCGGTCGCCGTCCGGGCAACGGCGTACAGGCAACTGCCGCTCTCCACTGACGACTTGGCGAGTCCGGCAGGCGCGACGAAGCCTGACATGTTTGCGCGAACATGTCACCCTGCCCTTCGCGGACCGGCTGGATCCGGCCAACAGCCGTCACCCCCGCACACCCACCGGCGGCGCCGCCCCGGGCCCACCACCCCTACGCACACCTATACCCCGGCCTCTCCGGAGAGGCCGGGGCATAGGTGGCGGCGACGGGCGGACGTGCACCGGCCCCGGTCACGGGCCGGGACGCGGGGTCAGCAGACCGCGACCGCGTCCGCCGGCGGCACCGCGGCGGAGTACGGGGGCCGCGGCATCTCCACCACCCGGCCGCCCGCCTCCTCCAGCCGCCGGACGGTCGCCGCAGCCTTGGCGTCGTCCAGCGAGAACACGAACGGACCGGGGACGAGAACGGTCTCGCACACACCCGCCTCGACCGCGCGGGTCAGGTCGGCCAGCGCCGCCAGCGGCTCGGTCGACCGCCTGCCGTTGTCCAGGAACAGGGTCGCCTCACCCAGTCCGGATTCGACGGAATAGCGCTCCAGGATCTGCCAGAAATCGAGCATCCGGACCGCGTCGCACGGGTAGCACCGCAGATAAATGGCGGTGGGACGGCTCGCAACGGGCCGAATTCTCGTGGCCATGGTATTTCTCCTCGGTGCCGCACCCGGTCGTCCCGGGCGGTATTGCTGATTCCAGGAAAGCAAACGCACACGGGGTGGTCCAGAGTCACGGCCACCCAAGTTCTCACGGGCCGGCGGAACCGTAGGTACCCCCGGCCGCAACTCTGGGTAGTACGGGCCTCCGGGGGCCGAATACGTGGCAGTACCGGCCCGGAGGCGGCCCTGCCGCACCGGCGGGAAGCCGTCCCACTACCGTCCGTCACCTTCGGCGGCCACCTCCGGCGGGGGCCGCCAGGGGTCGGCGGCAAGGTCGCGGAGGGCCCTCAGCGGCCCGGGAATTCCGATTCCGGGATTCGGTCGCGCCGAACGGAAACCCGTGGGCGACCGGCGGACCCGCACCGACGGGAAAGCATCTTGACGCATTTCCCCGTTCCGCCGATCTGTGATTACTCTTGCAGACCCCGCCCCGTTCCGGGAAAGGCGGCCACCCCCGATGCCTTTTGCCCCGACCTCCCCCGCCCCTCGCCCGACCCACTCGTCCGTCGCTCGCCGGGCGGGTAACGATCTCGCAACGCAGCGGGACGCGGGCTGCGATCGCCACTCCCCCCTGTCCGAGTCCCCCGAACCGAGGAGTGCGCCGTGCCGACCTGTCATGTCGCCGACGCCGAAGACCCGCTGACGCACCGTCCACGGACCGGCCGCCGGAGCGCGTGGCCGCGCCAACATCACCGCCCGGAGGCGGACCGGGCGCGGCCGCACGCCCCGAGCCCTCCGGTACCCGGACGGCGCACCGCGCCCCCGGCCGTCCGCGCGGGGCCCTGAGCCACCCGCGCCCCACGATCCACCGAACGTCCGCACCCCCTCAAGGACACCCATGCCCCAGCCGCCGCACCCGGCCGACGCCGCCCCCGAGCCCACCTCCCCGCGAGGGACGGCCGGCGGGCCCCACCCGTCCTCCTCGGGCGCCGACACCGAGTCGGACGCCGCGCTGATCGCCCGTCTGCGGGCCGGGGACGACGAGGTGGTGGGAACCCTGTTCGAGCGTCACCACCGCGCCGCGCTCGGCTACGCGCGCTCGCTCGGCGGCATGGACCACCGCGCCGAGGACCTCGCGAGCGAGGCCTTCGTCCGGACCCTGGCGGCCGTGCGGGCGGGCAGCGGGCCGACCGACAGCTGGCGCCCCTACCTCCTGACGGTCGTCCGCAACACCGCGGCGGCGTGGGCGACCAGCGACCGGCGCTCCTTCCCCACCGACGACGTCCAGGACTGGGCCGACGAGGCCGAGCACGCCCTCTCCCCCGACCAGATCCTCGCCGCCTCCGCCGAGCACGAGCTGATCGTCGCGGCGTTCCGCTCGCTCCCGGAGCGGTGGCAGTCGGTGCTGTGGCACTCGGTGGTCGAGGGCCTGCCCGCGGAGAAGGTGGCGCAGCTGCTCGGCCTGTCGGCGAGCGGGGTCTCCTCGCTCGCCGCGCGGGCCCGGGAGGGTCTGCGCACGGCCTACCTGACGGCGCACCTGTCCACGGCGCAGTCGGCCGAGTGCCAGGCCTTCTCCGGCCGGCTCGCCGCCCAGGTCCGCGGGAGCGGCCAGCGGAGGTCCAAAGCCCTGGCCCGGCACCTCGACGAGTGCCCGGACTGCCGCCGCTGCGACGAGGAACTGCAGGACGTCAACCGGCGGTTGCGGCTCGCCGCGGTGGCGTTCGTCGGCCCGTGGCCGGCGGGCGGGGCGGACGCGTCCGCGCTCGTGGGCGCCACCGGGCCGGTGTCCTCCCCGTCGCCGCACGACGCACCACCGCACGACGCACCACCGGTCGACACGCCGCAGACCGGCCCGCCGCCGTACGAGCCGCCGTCGGTCCCCGGCCCGCGTACGGGTACCTCGAAGGCTGTGGCGGGCTCGCTCACGGTCGGCGTGGCCGTCCTCGCCGCGCTCGCGCTGACACCGTTCTTCGTCCCGCCCTCCCCGGAGCGGCCCGCGGACGCGCGACCACCCGCCCCCGTCCCGGCGGACGACACCCCGGCCGCCACCGCCCCGACCCTCCCGGACCTCCTGCCGACGCCCACGCCGACACCGACACCGACACCGCCGATGCCGCCGGTCCCGACGGGGGACCGCAGCCGCGCCACCGGCACACCGGGCACTCTCCTCTCCCCCACCGGAACCACGCCGCCGAGCACCTCGACCCGCCCCGGTTCCCCGTCCGCGACCGCCCCCTCGCCCCCGCCGGCCGGCGGGCGGAGCGGCGGGCTGTCCGCGAGCGTGCTCTCGGTCTCCACCCCGGCCGCCGCGCTCCCGGGGGACCGGCGGGTCCGGCTGCGCCTCGCCGGACCGGGCACCTGCGGTGAGGTCGAGGACCGGGAGGCGACCGGCGGCCAGCCGTTCCTGACTCCCTGCACCGGCTCGGAGGACCAGGTCTGGATCGTGCGCGCCGACCGCTCCGGCGGCGTCCGGCTCGTCGGCGCCGCGAACAACGGGTGCCTGGAAGCGGCCGGGAGCGCCGGGACCGCCGTCGCCGAGCAGGTGTGCGACGGCGGTACCGGTCAGTCCTGGCAGCTCGTCGACCTCGGCGGCGGGGAGAGCGCGCTCCGCCACCGTTCCTCCGGCTTGTTCCTCGCCGCCGAGGCCGCCGGAAAGGTGGACGGCGTCCTGGAGCTGCGCGCCGCCGGCTGCACCTCGGACCCGGCCTGTCGGCCGGCCGCCGCCTTCCGCCTGTGAACGCCCCCGGCCGGACCGGACCTGGGCGGACCGAGCCGGGCCGGGCCGGGCCCGCTGTCACCGGGCGGGGACGGCCGTGGGCCAGTGCTGCCGGACGTACTGCAGCGCCGTGTTCAGCTGGGCCTCGGAGGGGAACACCGGCGTGCCCTCGACCGTCGGCAGCTTCGCGGCGAGGGACTTGTCCAGGGTGCCGTTCTTCGCCATGACGTCCATCAGCACCGGGCGCGCGTAGTCGACGAGCCGCAGGTTCTGCCCCTCCGGGCTCGCCAGGTACTCCACCCACAGCCGGGCGGCGGCCGGGTGCGGGGCATCCTTGTTGACGGCCTGGGCGTAGTACTGGGAGAAGCTGCCGTCGAACGGGATCGCCACCCGCCAGTCCACCCCGGTTCCGGCGAAGTCGGCGGTGTGGGTGAGGTTGAGGAAGTCCCATTCGATGCTGATGGGCGTCGCGCCGCTCACGATCGCGGCCGGGTCGGGGTTGGCCCGGTTGTAGTTGCCGACGGCGTCGAGCCGGGCGAAGAAGGCGACGCCCGGCGCGATGTCGTCGAACGAGCCGCCGTTCGCCAGGGCCGCCGCGAACACTCCGGCGAAGGCCGATCCGGCGGTGGTGGGGTTGCCGTTCAGCGCCACCATGCCCCGGTACTCGGGCTTGAGCAGGTCGGCGAACGACGCGGGGCAGTGCCGGACCCGGTGCGCGTCGCAGCCGATCGCCACGTAGCCTCCGTAGCTGTTGCTCCAGCGTCCGGCGGCGTCCTTCTGGTCGGCCTGGATCCGGCCGAACGTCGCCGTCCGGTAGGTGGCCAGCAGGCCCTCCCCGGCCGCGGACCGGGCGTAGGTGTCGCCGAGGTCGAGCACATCGGGTGCCCGGTCCTGGCCCCGGTAGCGCTTGATGTCGTCGATCTCGTCCTGGCTGGAGCCGTAGGGGTTGTCGACGACCACCGGGATCCCGTACTTCGCGGTGAAGCCCTCGATCAGGCCCCCGTAGTTCGCCCAGTGCGGCAGCAGCGTGGTGGCGTTGAGCTTCCCCTCCGCCCTGGCCGCCGCGACCAGCGCGTCCGTCCCGCCGGCGTCCTGGGCGGAGACGGCGAGGGCCGGCCTCGTCGGCGCGCGGTGGCCGTCACTGCCGCAGCCGGCCAGGACCGTCACCGCCAGGCAGCAACAGGCGGCGAGGACGCCGACACGGCGTGCGGTCGGGGCCACGACGCCTCCTGAGGGGGTTCGGCGGTGACGCGATGTGTCCGCTTCCGAGCCTACTCGGCCGCGGCGGTGCGCTCCTGGCGTGCCCGTCCGGGCGGGGGCCTGCGGGCGGCCACGGTCGGTACCCGGCCACGGTCGGTGTCCGGACACAGTCGGTATCCGGGCACGGTCGGGCCTAGAGATCGTCCCACTGGCCGAGCAGGTCGTCCTCCGAGAGCTCGTCGGCCGAGGCGTCCTCCCCGGTGAGCGACTGGGAGGTCCAGATGGTCTTGCCCCGCGCCGAGTAGCGGGTGCCCCAGCGCTCGGCGTAGCGGGCGACGAGGAAGAGCCCCCGGCCGCCCTCGTCGGTGTCCGCGGCCCGGCGGATGTGCGGTGCGGTACTGCTCCCGTCGGAGACCTCGCAGACCAGGGTGTCGGTGAGGAGCAGCCGGACGTGGACGGGTTCCCTGCCGTAGCGCACCGCGTTGGTGATCAGTTCGCTGAGGATGAGTTCGGTGCCGAAGGAGAGCCGTTCCAGCCCCCAGTCGGCCAGTTGCCGGGCGCAGTCCCGGCGCACCGGGCCCACGGCCGCGGGGTCGCTGGTGACGTCCCATTCAGCGACCCGGTCCCGGGCGAGGAGCCTGGTGCGGGCGACCAGGAGCGCGATGTCGTCGGTGGGCCTGGTGCGCAGCATCGACCCGATCACCCGCTCGCAGTCCTCCTCCGGGGCGCGGGCCGGACCGGCGAGCACCTGTGCCAGCGCGTCCAGGGCGAGGTCCACGTCCCGGTCGCGGGCCTTGAGCAGGCCGTCGGTGCAGAGCACCAGCCGGGATCCCTCGGGCACGGCGAACTCGACGGCCTCCACGGGCAGGCCGTCGCCGAGGCCCAGCGGAGGGGAGACCGGCGGCCGGACGAAGGTGACGGTGCCGTCGGGGCCGACCAGCGCCATCGGGAGGTGGCCCGCGCTCGCGGCGGCGACCCGTCCGGCGACCGAGTCGTAGATGGCGTAGAAGCAGGTGGCGCCCGTCATCACCTGGGCGCTGTCCGGGCCTTCGCCCTCCTGGTCGTCGATGCGGGCGACCAGGTCGTCGAGGTGGCCGAGCAGTTCGTCCGGGGGCAGGTCGAGGGCGGAGAAGTTGTGGACGGCGATGCGCAGGCGGCCCATGGTGACGGCGGCGTGCAGGCCGTGGCCGACCACGTCGCCGACGACGAGGGCGATCCTGGCGCCGGGCAGCGGGACGACGTCGAACCAGTCGCCGCCGACGCCGGCCTGGGCGGGCAGGTAGCGGTGGGCCACGTCCAGGGCCTCCTGGGCGGGCAGTTCCCGGGGCAGCAGGCTACGCTGGAGGGTCTCCGCCATGGCGTGCTCCCGGCTGTAGCGCCGGGCGTTGTCGATGCAGACCGCGGCGCGGCCGCCGACCTCCTTGGCGAAGGCGAGGTCCTCCTCGTCGAACGGCGGGGAGGTGTGGGCGCGCCAGAAGTTCACCAGCCCCAGGGTCACGCCGCGGGCCTGGAGCGGGGCGACCAGCAGCGAGTGGATGCCGTGGTCGAGGATCTGCTGGGCGCGTTCGAGGTCCTGGCTCCGCCAGCCCGTGGAGGCCGCGAGGTCGGCCTCCACGACAGCTCGGCCCTCGCGCACGCTCGCCGCCATGGGCGTGCCCGGCACGAAGTCGATCAGTTTCCCGACCGGGTAGAGCGGGTGGTCCTGCGCGAGGCCCGCGACGGCGCTGCGGCGCAGCACCGTGGAGGCCCCGGCCGGGGCGTCGCCGTGCAGCACCGGGTCCTGGAGTTCGACGGTGGCGATGTCGGCGAAGCCCGGGACGGCCGCCTGTGCCAGTTCCTCGGCGGTCCGCACCACGTTCAGGGTCGAGCCGATCCGCATCCCGGCGTCGTAGAGCAGCCGCAGCCGCGACCTGGCCAGCTCCGCGCGGCCGGCCAGTGCCCGCAGCTCGGTGGTGTCGCGCAGGGTCACCACGCTGGTGCCGTGCTCGCCGGTGGGTGAGGTGGGCCGTTTGTTGAGGGAGAGCAGCCGGTCCCCGGAACGGTGGACCTCGTCGTCGGCGGTGCGCTTGGAGGCGAGCAGTGCGGCCGTGCCGGGGGCGAGCCCGAGGGTGTCGACGTGCTGCCCTTCGGCGTCGGCGGGGAGGTCGAGGAGGCGGCGGGCCTCGTCGTTGGCCAGGAGCAGGCGGCCGGTGTCGTCGGTGATCAGGACGCCCTCGCGCACGGCGTGCAGGACGGCGTCGTGGTGTTCGTACATCCGGGTCATCGTGGCCGGGCCGAGGCCCCTCGTCTGGCGCCGCAGTCGGCGGCTGACCAGGGCGGCGCAGCCGGCCGCGAGGGCGCTGGCGGCGACCGCTCCGACCAGGAAGACGGGCAGTTCGTGGTGGACGGACTTGTGGATGGATTCGAGGGTGACGGGGGCGGCGACGATGGCGACCACCGCGCCGGTCGCGTCCTCGACGGGGACGGCCGAGACCACGGAGCGGCCCAGCGCGCCGTTGAAGGTCCTGGTGAAGGCCTTGCCCTCGGCGGCCTCGGCGTAGGGGCCGATGAGGTGCTTGCCGATCTGCGAGGTGTCGCTGTGGGTGAGCACGGTGCCGTCGAGCCGGTAGACGATGAGCGCGTCGATCCCGGCGGCGGTGCGGACCTCCTCGGCCAGCGGCTGGAGGGTCGTGGTGGGGTCGGGGCCGTCCAGGGCGGCGACGAGTCCGGGCGCGTGGGCGAAGGACTCGGCGGCGGCGAGGGTGCGGTGCCGGGCGTCGGTCGTGGTGGAGCGCTGTTGCTGCACCACGAGGGCCGCCACGGCGCCGACCACCAGGAGGACGACCATCACCAGCTGGAGCAGGAAGATCTCGCGGGCGAAGCTGCGCCCGATCCTTCGCGCGCCGGGGCCGGCCCGGGGGCCGGCCGGACGGTGCGCGTCGCTTCCACCCGGGCGAGGGTCCATAGTCATCATTTATCCCGGTTTACCGGGTTTCAGGCAACAAGCGGCTTCCGGGGACTGCGGGGCGGGCCCTGCCGGCGGCGGGCTCGGGCTGCTGTTGGGCGGGCCCTGCCGGCGGCCGGCTCAGCCGACCGCGGGGCGGGCCCCGGTCCGGCCCCGGCCGCCGCGGCGGCGCCTGACCACCAGGACGGCGGAGCCTCCGGAGAGGAGCGCCAGTACCGCGCCGAGGAGGATCCACGGCAGGTCGAGGAAGCCGACGGAGCCGGTGGCGTCGGCCCCGTTCGCGGTCGCCGTGACCGTCACCTCGCCCCAGCCCGAGGGCGCCCCCTCCCAGCCCTCGGTCACCTGGACCTTCTCGCCGGGGAGCAGTTCGGCCGGCACGTTCGTCAACTGCTTCGTCGCCGGGCCTCCGACACGGATCCCGCCGACCCGCAGCGTGGCCCGGGGGTCGAGCTTCACGTTCCCGGTGTTGTGGAGGGTGAAGGACACGGTGGTGCTGCTGTCGCCGGTCCCCGGCACGGGCGGGTTCCTGGTCGTGAGGCGCAGTCCCTCGACGGCGAGGGCCGGGCGCTGCGGTCCCTCGACCCGCAGGTAGATCCGCGCCCCGACCGCGCGCCGGACCCCGATGAACGAGCCGGCCCCCGGCTGCACCCGGTCGTCGACCGCGACCAGGGCGCCGACGTGGTCCCCGGGCGGGGCGTCGGCGGGGACCGTCAGGGTGAAGGGCACCGTCACGGACGCGTGGGCGGGGACGGTCACGACGTCGTGCTCGGGCCTTCCCCAGGTGCCGACGTCGCGCTGGGTCTCCTCCTCGCCGCGTACCGCCAGGCCGCCGCCCCGGGGTGTGTTGTACGCGTCGGCGACGTGGAGGCGCAGGGTCAGCGGCCCGTCGGTGCTGTTGGTGACGACGGCGCGGTCGGCGAAGGTCGCACCGGGACTCGCGGAGAGATGGAAGGCCGTGCGCGGGGTGATGACGGAGTCGGCCGGCTCGACGGACCATTCGCCGTTGTCGGCGGCCCGCGCCTGGGCGGGGAGGAACACCGTCAGGACGACGAGGAGGAGGGTGGCAACGGAGGCTCTGCGCATGGCGCGCCCGCTTTCCTGGAACCCGGGTGCCGGACGCGGGACGTCCGGCACCCGGTGGTGCGATCAGAGGAGGGTGAGGGTCAGCGTCCCGGTGTAGTCGCCGACGGGGGTGAACTCGGGGACGTCGAGGGAGACGGCGGCACCGGCGGTGAACTCGCCACCGGTCAGGGCGCCGTCGGGTGCGGAGGCGAGGGTCGCGCCGACCGTGCCGACGGTTCCGGCGCTGCCGGCCACGCAGGTGCTCGGGCTCTTCGCCCTGGTGGCGCAGGTCGGGGTCCAGCTCAGCCTGGCCGCCTCGATCCTGCCGCGCGGGCCGGTGAAGTCGGTGACCTTGCCGGTGAGCGACCATCCGGTCGCCCCGCCGCGGAAGTCCTTGACGGTCGCCGGGTTCAGGGTGCCCGTCGATGCCCCGCCGGCCCCGAAGGCGACCGGGGGGAGCCGGACGGCGTCGGTCGCGGCGCTCATGGTGAGGGCACCGGCCTTGACCGAGGTGCTGATCCGCCGGTCCACCTTGCCCGGGGTGTCACCGCCGGACGGGTCGGTGGGGTTCGTCGGGTCGGTGGGGCCGGTCGGGTCGGTGGGTGCGCCGACCTTGGTGACCTTCCACGCCTGGCCGGCACCGGTACCGCAGTCGGTCTGGACCAGCCGGGCGCCGACCCGGGCCGATCCGTCCTCGGTCGCGAGGCACTTGTTGCTGTGCTTGGCGACGATACGGACGTAGCCCTCGTCGAGGTCCTCGAACCGCCAGCGCTGGTTGTCGGCCCAGCCGCAGTCGTACTGCTTGACCTCGGCCCCGCTCGCGGTCGACTTGTCCGAGACGTCGAGGCACTTTCCGCTGTGCTGGGCGAGCACCCGGACGTTGCCGTTGTTGTTGTCGGTGAAGCGCCACTGGCTGTTGAGCCCGCTGTCGCAGGCCCCCTGGACCACCACCACGCCGTTGTCGGAGACACTGCCCGGCACGGTCGCGCACTGCCCACTGGCCTTGTTGACGAGGGTGTTGAGCTGGTCCCCGCCGCTGCCCCGGACCCGGCCGGTGGCCGTGTCGATCGAGACCTCGGTGTACCAGGGCAGGATCATCGTCGTGGCGTCCGGGAACTCCAGCGGGAGCCACACGTAGGTGGAGTCGTTCACCCGCTTCGGATCCGACCACTTACCCGCCCAGCGGTCGCCCAGGTAGAGGTAGGAGGTGGTCTCACTGCCCTCGACCGGCAGCACGAACGTGGTCTGCGACTGGTGGCCGTCCTGGTTCCCGACGTCCCGCATCGGCGTCCACGGCCCGGCGAGGCTCGGGGCGCTGGCGTACTTCTGCTGGTTCGGGTCCCAGTAGCTGGTACCGGAGGTGAGCATGAAGTAGACGCCCCCGCGCTCGAACAGCGCCGGCGACTCGCGGTGCTGGCCCGGCCAGGGGTTCGCCACGACGTCCTTCACCTGGGTGTAGTCGTCGGTGAGTTCGTAGATCATCAGGTCGGCGTTGTTGTTCGCGGCGGAGATCATGTACGCCTTGCCGGCGGCCTTGTCCTCGAACACGGTGATGTCGCGCGACATGTACTCGTTGCCCGCCGCGTCCTTCGGCCGGAACGAGCCCTTCCACTCGTACGGGCCGTCCACGGTGGGCGAGACCGCCACCGCCGCACGGGCCTCGGCGTACCAGGCGTCGGCCTCCTTGTGCATCCACATCACGAACTGCTTGGTCTTCTCGTTGTAGAGGACCTTCGGCCGCTCGATCAGCGCGTCGGCCAGCTCCGGGGAGGAGTCCTGGGCGAGGACGTGCCCCCGGGGCTCCCAGGTCTTCAGGTCCTTGGAGCGGTAGGCGGAGACGAAGCGGAAGAGGTTGTCCTCGCCCCGGTCCTCGCCGAACCAGTAGTAGTACTCGCCCACCTTGATCACACCGCCGCCGTGCGCCTGAACGCCCGCGCCGGCGGTGTCCGGGAACTGGGTCCCGGTGGAGGTGGTGACAGGTGCGGCCTCCGCCGCCGGCACCCAGACCGTGAGTGACAGGAGCAGGCCCAGAAGGCCCACGAAAACGGATCCCACTCTTCTCATGCAGGGTTCCTTGATGTCATCCGTCCGGTCCCGCGCCCAGGTCCGGCCGGAGAGATCACTCATCCAAAACCGAACAGCAAGCGACACCATCAAACGGAAATCAACATGTTGAGGGGTAGCCTGACTCGCCTCAGGGGCCACTGTCAACACATACGAAACATCTGGTTCATCCTGTCGCAGCATTGCGGCCGAACCGCAATCACAATCGCTCACAGGAGCCCCTTCCCGCACCACCTGTCGTGCGGATTCGATCGCAACCGTTCGATAACGGTGCGGGCTCGGTCCCGGGAGTCGACCCTCCCCCTCATGCCCGGGCCTCCGCCGGCCCGAGGCCCCGAGCAGCCGCCCACGACCGAGGGAGCACCGCCCGCATGGTGTCCGACCGCACGGCGTCCGACCTTCCACCGCACCGACCGACCGGCCCGCGCACGGCCTTCCCCGGCCTCCGGCTGGTCACCACGGACGCGCCCGGCGCCGACCGGGACCGGGGGCTCCAGCTGCGCCTCGGGCCCGACGGGCGGTGCGTGCTGGGCTTCTCGGCCCCGGGCGTGACGGACAGGAGTGCCCTCGGGGCCGACGTGCGGACACGGCTGCCCCTCGACCAACACCGTGCCCTGGAGCAGGTGTTCGCCGCGGCCCGGTGCCACGACTTCGCCCTGGCCGTCCGGCGGGCGGACAGCCTGCTCACCACCCTGGCCTCCTCGTTCGGCCCCCACCACCGGTTCACCCTCAGCGCCGCCGAAGTCCGTGCCGACGTCGCCTGGTTGTCGGGCGAGGCCTGGTGCGCGGCGGAGTTCTGGATTCTGATCGCCGAAGGGTGGGCACGGCTCGAAGGGCCGACCAGCCCGCTCGCCCATTTCGGCGCACGGCAGGCGGCCGCGTCCTGGTGGGAGGTTCCCGACGCGGAGGCGGCGATCGGCGGCACCGCCCTGCTGGCGGTTCTCCTGCTCGTCACCCCGGGTCCGGACTCCGACCCCGTCGTCCGCGCGGTCCGCCGCCGGATGAACCGGATCGCGCTCTCCGCCCCCGGCCGCCGACGTCGGACCGGAGCCTGACTGATACTCAAGCAAGGCCGTCGGAAAGACAGTTGACGGAAAGCAGGGAAATACCGCCGCCGGACAGCGTCCCGGCGGCGGAGCTGGTCCGACGGGGCGGGCCCGGACCCGGGCCCGCCCCGCGCTACGTGTCACCCGTGCCGCGCCGTCCTGCGGCGGCGGAGCAGGACGAGGGCACCGGCGCCGACGCCGAGCATGGCCGCCCCGGCACCGGCGATCACGGCCTTCCCCTCGCCGCCACCGGTCGTGGCGAGGTTCCGCTCCAGGGTGTCGGCCGTGCTGGTCGCCTTGGTGACCGCCGCCGGAACGATCTTCAGGGGCGCGCCGGTCGGGACCTCCATCGGGAACGGGACCGGCAGTTGGTCGGCGCCCTCGGCCGTGCTGTCGGAGGAGGGTTCGGCCGGCGGTGCGACCGTGGCCCCGGTGGCGGTGGGCGTCGGAGCGGCCGGTGCCGACGTGGCGGTCGGGGTCGGGGTCGGGGTGACCGAGCGGCTGGGGAGGGTGGTGGGCGTGGCACTCGGCGTCGTGGGCGGTGCGACGGAGGTCGGGGCCCCCTTGGGCGTCGGGGTCGCGGTCGGCGCCGCCGTCGGGGTGGCGGTGGGCGTCGGCGACGGCGAGGGCGCGGCGGTGGGAGTCGCGGTGGTCGTCGGTGTCGGCGCGACCGTCGGCGTCGGCGTCGGCGGACGCGACGGAGTGGCCGTGACGGTGGGAGTCGGCGTGGGCGTAGTCGTAGGCGTCGGCGTGGACTTGGGCGTGGCCGTCCGCGACGGAGTCGCGGTGGGGACCGGAACCGGCGGGGCCGGTTCCTTGATCTTGAACCCGGCGCAGCCGACCGCGCACGCGCAGCCGTAACTGCCCTGGTCCACCGGCAGTCCGGTCCGGGGGTCGAGCCGCGCGGCGAAGGTCACCGGCGCGACGCCGGCCTTGCCGCGCGGGGCCTTGGCCGAGAACGAGGCACGGACCTTGAGGACGAGGCTGCGCCCCTTCCGCACCGCGAGGAGCGCGTCGTCGGAGACACCCTCGCCGTCCCTGGCCCCGAGCACCGTCAGGACGCTGCCGTCCGTCCCCTCGCCGCCCGGGGCGAGGGAGCCGGGGAGCCAGGCGGTGCCACCGGGAAGCCGGTACTCGACCTTGAGGTCGGCGGCGCGGAGGTCACCGGCCTGGTTCTTGAACTTCAGCAGCGCGAAGGCCACGAAATCGTGCTCCGTCGGGTTGGTGAGGGTGACGGTGAACTCCTTGGCCCCGCCGCCCGCCTCGAACTCCCGCGGCACCCCGGTCACCGACGGCTCCAGGCCCCGCTGCAGCGGGACGTCGAGGCTCAGGGCCGGGGCCGAGGGGCCGGCCGACGCGGCATCGGCGGTGGCTCCTGCCACACCGACGACCGGGACGGCCGACAGGACGAGTGCGGTGGCACCCGCGAGGATCAGACTGCGGGGGGTGGACAACGTGGTCACCTTCCGGCGAGGAGGAGTTCGGACACCCGTCTCGGTGTCTGCCGGTTAGAGCCCCCGTGTCCCCACCCGTCCCGCTGGTATGCGAATTCGTTACGGGACCAGGGCGGGACGGCAGCGGGACCAGGGCGGAACCGCAGCGGGGCCGCCCCGGTCGGCGAGGCGCTACGGCTGCTGCGGCGGGGCCGGCAGTCCGGACGGTGGCTCCGCGCCGGGCAGACCCGTGCCGGAGGCGCTCGGGACCGGCGTGGTGGGCCCGTTGGTGCTTCCCGGACTCGGGGCGGGCGGCGTCGCGGCCTCCGTCGGGCGCGCGGTCGGGCTGTCCGACGCGGTGACGGGAGGACGGCCCGCAGGGGGCGTGGAGGACGGCCGGGCCGACCCGCCGGCGCCCGGGGCCGCCGGTGGCGCGGCGGTCTCGGAGTACTCGGGCGTCGGCTCGGGCGCGGGTCGGCGACCGTCGGAGTGCTCGGACGAGGAGCGTTCGCCCGACAGCGGCCCGCCGGACGCGGCGGGGGCGGGCGCGCCGGGGACGGAAGCGGAGGACCGGGCTCCGCTCGGCTTCACCGGCTCCGGGGTACCCGACGCGGTGGCGGTGCCCCCGCTCCTCTCCGCAACTCCCTTCCGCGGTGCCGCCGTCGTGGCCGGGGCGGGCGGGACGGGCTGGGCAGGGCCGGAGGGACTCCCGGCCGTCGGCGCGGGCGCACCGGCCGGCCCGCCCGCCGGGGGCGAGGCCCCCGGCCTGGGCGTCCCGCCGGTGGCGCCTTCGTACTGGACGGCAGCGGCCGTGCCGCCCGCCAGGGCGGCGACCGAGACCACCAGCGTCCACCACGCCGCGGTTCGGGGGAAGGCGCCCCGCCCGACCATGTCCCACTCCTCCGGGGCCTCCTGATGGTTCGTCGGGAACGGGTCCCCGGTGCGGACCCGGGCCGCGGGGCGGCGCACGACGATGGTGGGTTCGGTGTCCTCCGGCGCCGGACCGAACCACTCCGTCCCGTCCGACCGCCCGTTCTCCGCGTCGGCGGCGCGGTCGGCGGCCGGGGCGGATTCGCCCCGCCGGGGCTTCTCGCCGCGGGGAACGAAGGCACTCCAGGACGATGCGGGGTCTCTCACTGCTCTCCTCGGCTCGGGTCGGCTTTCTCCGGGCAACCTGCCGCCGGTCCGCGCGCAGGTCCCTGGAGTACGAGGCGCTCGACCCCGATCCGTCCCGCGGGTTTACCGAACCGTTACGCGCGGGCCCCGCCGGCGGTCCCGCGCCCGCCACCTCCCACGCAGCCCGGGCACGGTGCCGGGCGGGGCCGAGTGCCACACGTCACAAGGTGGTCTCGACACCGGCATGCTCTTGACGTGACTTCCGAAACAGAGGTGTCATATCCCCACTACGTTCGAGTCTGTTGGTTTCTGAAGCATTGTGTTCGCTTTGCTGTTCACCGACAAACGTAGTTCCCGACCAGCCACGTTCCTCCAGATCGTGGTCCGCCACCTCGGGCCCCACGTACCAGCGCCCCACCGCACCCGGCACCCTGCCGTCAACGGGTGCGGTCCCGAAGGAGCTCCCCATGTTCCGTACCACCAGCCGTACCGTCGCCGCAGCGGGGCTGCTTCTCAGCCTCGGTCTGACGACCGCCTGTTCGACCGGCAAGGAGGCCGCCTCCGGCGGCGACGCCCCGGTCGCCAAGGTCGACGGCAAGATCTCGATCACCTACCTGCAGAAGCAGGGTGACCAGGAGTACTTCGTCGGCGAGGCCGCCGGTGCCAAGGCGAAGGCGGCCGAGCTGGGCGTCGACCTCAAGGTGGTGAACCTGGGCAACGACGCCAACAAGACGATCAGCGAGGTCCAGGCGGCCGTCGCGCAGAAGACCAACGGCATCATCATCGTGGTGCCGGACCCGGCGGTCGGCCCGCAGGTGGTCCAGGCCGCGAAGGACGCCAAGCTGGCGCTGCTCACCTCGGACGACCAGATCTGCACCAACGGCCCCGACCCCTCGACCTGCGCCAAGGAGAACCTGGTCCCCCGGATCGGCTTCTCCGGCTCCCAGATGGGCGGCGAGGTCGGCAAGCGCGCCGCCGAGGAGTACAAGAAGGCGGGCTGGAACCCGGCCGAGACCCGCACCATCTCCGCCTGGAAGCAGGACGTCACCGTCTGCGGCGACCGGGTGAAGGGCGCCAAGGAGGCCTTCGGCGCCGCCGCGCCCGGCGTCCAGAACATCGACGTGGCCACCGACAACACCCCGACCGGCGCCCAGGACAAGATCGCGGCCACCGTCACCGCCAACCCCGGCGTCAAGAACTGGGTCGTCTGGGGCTGCAACGACGAGAACGTGCAGGGCGGCGTCACCGCGCTGGAGAACGCCGGCATCGGCGCGGACCGGGTGATCGGTGTCGGCATCGGCGCCTACCTCGCCTGCAAGAACTGGGGCTCCGGCAAGCCCTCCGGCATGAAGGGCGCGCTGTTCATCAACGGCAAGGACGTCGGCGCCCTGGCCGTCCAGACGATGTACGACAAGCTCAAGAACAGCAAGGAGTTCCCGAAGGAGGCGTTCGCGCCCACCACCATGGTCGACGCGGCCACCTGGAAGTCCGCCGGCGTCACCTGCGGCTGACCTCCCCCCGAACGGTCGGCGCACCCACGCCGGCCCGGCCCGCCTCCGGCCCCCTCAGCTGCCCTGACCAGGGGCCGGAGGCGCTCGGCCCGGCTCCCCGGCGCCCCGACCGGCTCCACCCACTCCCCGACAGACCTCCCGAGGAATCTCCATGAGCAAAGCCCACGACCCGACTCCCGCCCCGCGCCCGCCCACCGGCCAGGGCCAGGGCCCGGCAGGCTTCGCCGGCGTGCACCAGGTGACCAAGCGGTTCGGCGCGGTGCAGGCGCTCGGCGGAGTCACCCTCGACTTCCCGGCCGGTCAGGTCACCGCCCTCATGGGGGAGAACGGCGCCGGCAAGTCCACCCTGCTCAAGATCCTCACCGGCGACCACCAGCCGACCGAGGGCCATGTCGTCCTCGACGGCCGCCGCATCGACCTCGCCTCCCCCGCCCAGGCCCGCGCCGCAGGCATCCGGATCATCCCGCAGGAACCGGAGATCATCCCGCACGTCTCCGTCGCCGAGAACGTCTACGCCGGCGCCCTCCCCCGCGCCGCGGGCCGCCGCCTGGACCGCGCCGAACTGCGCCGCCGCATCACCGCCGACCTGGAGCGCCTGGGCTTCGACAAGGTCCTCGACCCCGACCTCCTCGGCTCGCAGTTGACCCCCGCCCAGCGGCAACTGGTCGAGATCCTGCGCGCCCTCACCGGCGAGGCCAAGGTCATCGCCTTCGACGAACCCACCTCCTCGCTCTCCGAGCACGAGGTCGACGCCCTGTTCGCCCTCATCCGCCGACTGCGCGACCAGGGCGTCGCCGTGATCTACGTCTCCCATCGGATGCAGGAGATCTTCCAACTCGCCGACCGCATCGCCGTCCTGCGCGACGGCACCCTCGCCGGCGTCCAGGACGCCGCGACCACCACCGAGGGCGACCTCGTGCGCCTGATGGTCGGCCGCGACCTGTCCGCCATGTTCTCCCGCACCCGCGTCGCCACCGACCGCCTCGTCCTCGACGTCCGGGGCGTCACCACCGACGACGTCCACGACATCAGCCTGCAGGTCCACGCCGGCGAGGTCGTCGGCCTCGCCGGACTCATCGGCGCCGGACGCTCCGAGCTCGCCCTCGCCCTCGCCGGCGACCGCCCCGTCCGCTCCGGCACCGTCACCCTCGACGGCCGGCCCCTGCGCACCGGCAACCCCGGTGCGGCCGTCCGCGCCGGCCTCGGCCTGGCCCCCGAGGAACGCAAGGCGCAGGCCCTGTTCCTGCACCGCTCGATCCGCGACAACACCAGCACCGTCGTCCTGGAACGCCTGCGCCGCTTCCGCTTCGTCAAGCGCGGCGCCGAACGCGAACTCGCCCAGGAGTACACCGACCGGCTCCGGGTACGGACGCCCTCGATCGAGCACGAGGTCCGCAAGCTCTCCGGCGGCAACCAGCAGAAGGTCGTGCTCGCCCGCTGGCTCGCCCGCAAACCCAAGGTCCTGATCCTGGACGAGCCCACCCGCGGCATCGACATCGGCGCCAAGGCCGAGATCTACCGGATCATCGCCGACCTCGCCGCCGAAGGCGTCGCCGTCCTCGTCATCTCCTCCGAACTCCCCGAGATCCTCGGCCTCGCCGACCGCGTCCTCGTCATGCAGAACGGCCGCGTCACCGGCGAACTCGACCGCGCCGACGCCACCGAGGAGGCCATCCTCAGCCTCGCCATGGCCGACGACATCGCCACCGTCCCCACTCCTGGAGCATCCGCATGAGCACCACCACCGGCAATCCGCCCACTGCCAAGGCCGGCGGGAACCTGCCGCACACCTCCGGCGGCGCGACCAGGATCCTCGCCTCCGTCGGCGCGCAGAACCTCAGCCTGATCGGCGCCCTCGTCGTCGTGCTCGCCCTGTTCGGCACCCTCAACGACAACTTCCTCAGCCTGGGCAACATGCAGGTCGTCGCCGAGGCCGCCACCATCACCGGACTGCTCGCCGTCGTCCAGACCGTCGTCATCATCATCGGCGGCCTCGACATCTCCGTCGGCTCCCAGGCCGGCGTCGCCTCCGTCGTCTCCGCGATGGCCTTCACCTCCGCCGGGTCCAACCCCTACCTCGGCATCGCCGCCGCCCTCGCCGTCGGCGTCCTGGTCGGCATCCTCAACGGCCTCGTCATCGTCTACGGCCGGGTCAACCCCACCATCGCCACCCTCGCCGGCCTCGCCGCCTACAAGGGCCTCGCCCAGCTCCTCTCCGACGGCCGCGCCCAGGGCTACGTCCTCAACGACGACCTCTTCGTCTTCCTCGGCCGCGGCAAGATCGCCGGACTCCCCGTCATGGTCTGGATCCTCATCCTGGTCGCCGTCGCCGCGCACGTCCTGCTCAAGTACACCGACATCGGCCGCAACATCTACGCCATCGGCGGCAACGACACCGCCGCCCGCCTCGCCGGCATCAGCATCAACAAGTACCTGATCGCCGTCTACGGCCTCATCGGCGTCGTCGCCGCCGTCGCCGGCGTCCTGCTCACCGCCCGAACCGGCAGCGGCCAGCCCGTCTCCGGCAGCGAGGGCCTCGAACTCAAGGCCATCACCGCCGCGGCGCTGGGCGGCGCAGCCCTCAAGGGCGGCAAGGGCGGCATCGGCGGCACCCTGCTCGCCGTCGCCCTCCTCGGCTGCCTGGAGAACGGCCTCACCGTCCAGGGCGTCAACTCCTTCTGGCAGAACGTCGCCCAGGGCTCCCTGCTGGTCATCGCCGTCGTCATCCAGCAGCGCCGCAGCGGCGAACGCCCCATCGGCCTCCCCGCCTGACCTGCCTGACCTCCTGACCCGCCTGACCCGCCTGACCGCACGACCCGCTGCCTGACCCGTCCGACCCTGCGCCCCGGCCCCGTCCGTACCCCCGGTCCTTACCCGGGGGAGGGACGGGGCCTGCCTGTCGGGCGCGCCCGCTGATCACTGCCGCTACGATGTCCGCGCAGACATCAGCGGAAGGGGCCGGTATGAACAGCGCGGCGAACCCCGGCGCTGCCGCGCGTTCCACGCGGCGCCCGGCGTCCCAGGCCGACGTGGCAGCCCTCGCGGGAGTGTCCTCGCAGACGGTCTCCCGGGTCGCCAACGACCGGCCCAACGTCGAGCCCGAGACCCGCGAGCGGGTGCTGTCCGCCATGCGCATGCTCGGCTACCAGCGCAACAGCGCGGCCCGGGCCCTCACCCTCGGGCGCTTCCACGCCCTCGGGGTGGTGACCTTCGACGTCACCGCGCAGGGCAACGCCCGGACCCTCGCCGCGATCTCCCGGGCCGCCCAGGCCGCCGGCTACTCGGTCCACGTGGTCTGCATCGAGGACGAGACCGAGGAGGCCGTCCAGCGCGCCGTCCGACGGCTCACCGACCAGGCCGTCGACGGCCTCGCCGTCATCGAGGCCCAGATCCTCGACCGGCCCGGCTTCGACATCACCTCCGGCGTGCCGGTCGTCGTCGCGGACGGCGATCCCGACCGCCGCTACACCTCCGTCGACACCGACCAGGCAGCGGGCGTCACGGCCGCCGTCCAGCACCTGCTCGGCCTCGGGCACCGGACGGTCCGGCACATCGGCGGCCCGCAGAACTCCTATGCCGCCCGCCGGCGGGCCGCCGCCTGGCACAGCGCGCTCAAGGCGGCCGGAGCCCCCGTGCCGCCGATCGACTTCGGCGACTGGACCGCCGCGTCCGGCTACGCGATCGGCAGGCGGCTCGCCGCCAAGCCGGACGTCACCGCCGTCCTCGCCGCCAACGACCAGCTCGCGCTGGGCCTGCTGCGCGCCCTGCACGAGGCCGGGCGCCGGGTGCCGGAGGACGTCAGCGTGGTCGGCTTCGACGACATCCCCGAAGCGGCCTTCTTCGTGCCCCCGCTGACCACCGTGCGGCAGGACTTCGACGAGGTCGGGCGCCAGTGCGTGGCCCGGCTGCTCGACCGGATCGAACCGCCGACGGACGAGGGCGCCCCCGTCACGTCGGTGGTGGTCCGGCCCGAACTGATCGTCCGCGCCAGCTCGGCCGCGCCGCCGCCCGCCGGTCGCACGGGCCGCGCTTCCTGACCGGACACGACGGACGCGCGTGCCCCCGGCCGTCGTCCGGCCGGGAACACGCGCCTTCCACCCGAGGGTCAGCCGATCCTGAACCGCTGCCCGGCACCCGCTCCGCAGGGCTCCTGCGCCAGCGCCGCCCCGGGCTGCGCGGCGTTCGCCGCGACGGCCAGGCACTTGCCGCTGTGCCGCGCCACCAGGGCCGACCAGCCGCCGCCGGTGGGACGGACCGACCACTCCTGGTTCCACGCCCCGCTGCACCCGTACTGCACCACCGGGGCGTTGTCCGCCACGGACTCGCCCGCCACGTCCAGGCACAGCCCGCCGGAGCGCACCACCACGGACACCTGGCCCGGGCTCGCCGCCCGCAGCGACCACTGCTGGCCCGGGGCCCCGGTGCAGTCGGACTGGACGACGGCGCTGCCGGCGGCGTCCGCGCCCCCGGCGGCCTCCGCGCACAGGCCGCTGCGCCGGACCGTCACCGGCTGCCACACGTCCGCGGCCGCGCCGCGCACCGACCACGACTGGTTGCTGCCGGCGGTGGCGGGCCAGACGCCCACCGGCGCACCGTCCCAGCGGGCCGCGTCGCCGACGTCCAGCAGGAGCCCGCTCGCCCTGTTGACGAAGGTGCCGTGCCCGTCGCCGGTGGTGGAGCGCATCCACAGCTGCTTCGCCGCGTTGCCGGGATCGGCGAAGCCGAGGGTGCCCGAGGTCACCGCGAGTGCCTTGCCCGTGGCGGCGTTGGCGATCCGGTAGGTCGCCGTGCTGTCCCAGCCGCCGCCGATCCGGGTGATGTTCCACTTCTGGCCGGGGTCGGCCGGGTCGGGGGTGCGCTGGACGGGCCCGCCCTGGGCGGAGGGCCCGGCCGCGAGGGCCAGGCCGCTGTTCCCGTTCAGCAGCTGCCGGGAGTCACCGGCCGAGGTGGCCGCCGTCGAGGTGTTCACGCCGGTCGTGCCCGGCAGGACGAAGGTGGTGACCGACCCGGGCGCGACCGTCGTGGTCACCGTGGCGGCGGCCGTCACGGTCAGGTCCGCCTCGCGCCGCAGGTCCTTGGTGGCGTCGGTGGTGTAGCGCTGGACGGCCGTGCCGGAGCCCGGCTTCTGGAAGCCGGCCAGGTCGAGGGTGAGGGCCTGCGCCGCGCCGGTGTCGTTGGTGTGGACGACCACCGTGCCCGCGCCGCCCGGCCGCAGGGCGGCGAGGGTGGCGGCGGAGTTGGTGGCGACGACCCGGGCGCCGGGCCGGACGAACCTGGTGTAGTTCGCCATCGCCCAGTACTTCTTGTTCTTGCGGACGGGCTCGGCGCCCGCGTCCTGGGGTGTCAGGTCGACCTGGATCAGGCCCCAGTTGGAGTTCTCGTGGGCGGGCGTCATGTTCTCGTAGTCCTCGACGGCCTGCCAGAGCACCCAGGCCCGGGGTTCGAGCTCCTTGAGGTCGCCGGTGATGCGGTCGGCGAGGTCGAGGGCGGGGTCCATGTCGGTGAAGTTCTGCGGCCCGCTGCCGCCGAGGTCGACCTCGGACATCCAGAGCGGCTTGCCGGAGCCCTTGGCGATGTCCCGGGCGCCGGCGCGGTCCCGCGGGCTGTAGGTGTGGACGTTGAGCTTGCCGATCGCCGCGCGGGTCGCGGCCGGGTAGGAGTTCCAGTCGTCCCGGAACATGGCCGGGTCGGTCTCGTCCATCGCCGCCACCGGTGTGGCCAGTCCGGCCGCGTCCAGCGCGCCGCGCAGGCTGCCGATCATGCGCGCCTGCGAGGCGTGGTCCCAGTGGGAGCCCTCCTGGGGGCCGCCCGCGTGCCAGTACCCGGTGCCGGGCTCGTTGACCGGCGACAGGGAGCCGAAGGCGACGCCGGTGGACTCCTGCACCCGCTTGACGGCTCCGGCCAGGTAGGCGGCGAACTTCTCGTACTGGTCCGGGCGGAGGTTGTCCTGCCAACTGTTGGCCGCGCCGGAGACCAGGCCGCTGTTGGTCATGAAGTACGGGGCGGAGTTGGAGTACGCCTCGAAGGTGTCCGCGCCGCGGCTCTTCGCGGCCGTGAGCCACCAGCGCTGGTTGGCGTCGGCGGCGGCGTTCCAGTGCTCGGGGTTGGCCGGGTCCCACCAGTCCGCCGCCCCGGCGGCGCCGCCCGGGCCGTGTTCCGCAGGGCGGTTCCAGTAGCCGGGAACGGCCGCCCCGGGCCGCATGTACGGCGCGGTCTCGGGGCTGTCGCCGCCGCCGATGTTGTAGCGGGCGACGGTGAGGCCGAGGCCCTCGGCGCCGAAGAGCTCGTCGGCCAGCCGATTGCGCTGGGCCTCGGGCCAGCCGCCGGTGACGTTGGCGAACCAGCCCAGCGAGGTGCCCCAGCCCTGGAAGGGCTGCTGCTGGTAGGAGGGGTCGAGCCGGACGGTGAGGCGGGCGGACGGGGCCGGTTCGGCGGCCGCGGCCGACTGCGGCGGCGCGAGCAGGCCGGCGCCGGCCGCGGCGACCGCGACGGCCGCCGTGAGGCAGCCGCGGGCCGTACGGTGCCGGGTCTTCGTTCGGGGAGCCATCGGTCCTCCAGGGACGGGAGCGGGCAGGCGAACGGCACGCCCCTCGGGTGGGGGGAGGGGCGTGCCGGTGGGGAGGCGTGGACGACGGTGGGACCACGCCGGGGCGGGCGGAGCCGCGCCCGGGGTCAGACCGTGACGGTCCGGCGCCCGAACTGCTGGTTGGCGCCGCCGTTGCAGGCCCACTGTTCGAGGGCGGCGCCGTCGGTGGTGGCCTGGTTGACGACGTCCAGGCACTTGCCGCTGTGCCGGGCGATCAGCCGGACGTTCCCGGAGCCGTCGCCGACCTGCTGGACCTGCCACTGCTGGGACAGCGCACCCGTGCAGGTCTTCTGCACGGCGAGGGCCCCGTCGAGGGGCGACCCGCCCTCGATGTCGAGGCACTTGCCGCTGTGCCGGGCCATCACCTGCGCGTAGCCGGTGCCGAGGTTCTTCAGGAAGAAGTTCTGGTTGGCGCCGTTGCCGCAGGTCCACTGGAGCAGCCGGGCCGAATCGGCGAAGGAGTAGTCGCCGACGTCGACGCACTTGCCGCTCTGCCGGCCGACCAGCTGCTGCCAGGTGGCCTTGAGCGGGGTGATCCGTCCGGCGGCGGCGTTCACGTTGATCTGCGGCGAGTAGCCCAGGGTGAGGGTGGTGTCGGTGGGGAAGGCCAGCGGGAGCCACACATACTGCGAGTCGTTGACCGTGCCGCCCGTGGAGTTGCCCCAGCGGTCGCCCATGTAGAGGTAGCTGGTGCCCTGGTTGCCCGCCACCGGCAGGACGAAGGCGGTCTGGCTGCCGTAGGTGACGCCGTCACCGGCGTCCCGCAGTCCGCTCCAGGTGCCGGTGATGCTGCTGGCGGTCGCGTACTTCTGCTGGTTGGGGGCCCAGCCGCTGGCGCCGGAGGTCAGCAGGAAGTACACGCCGTTGCGCTTGAACAGGGCCGGGGCCTCGCGGGACTCGCCGTTCCACAGGCTCTGCACCTGCGCGTCGATGCCGGTGTAGTCGGCGGTGAGGCGGTAGACGTGCAGGTCGCGGTTCTCGTTGGAGGCGGAGACCATGTAGCCGGTGCCGTCGTCGTCGACGTAGGTGGTGATGTCCCGCGACATCTCCCCGAGCGGGCGGAAGCTGCCGCGCCAGGTGTAGTCGCCGTCGACGGTGGAGGAGACCGCGACGGCCGCCCGGGCCTCGCTGTAGTCGGTGGCGCTGCCCTCCTTGTGCATCCACATGACGAACTGTCCGGTGGCGGCGTTGTACATCACCTTGGGGCGCTCGATGTTCGCGCCGGCCAGCTCCGGGTCGGTCGCCTGCGTCAGCACGTGCCGGCGGAACTCCCAGGTCTTCAGGTCGGTCGAGCGGTACGCGGAGACGTACCGGAAGGAGTTGTCGGCGTTGCGGTTCTCGCCGAACCAGTAGTAGTACGCACCGACCTTGATCACACCGCCGCCGTGGGCGTGCAGCGGGTTGCCCGCGGTGTCCACGAACTGGGTCCCGTTCGTGACCGTCACGGTGACCGCCTCGGCCTGCCCGGCGCCCTGGAACAGGGAGGCGCACAGGGCCAGTGCGGCGGCGCCGACGGCCGTTCTCAAACGCAGCATGTCCACTTCGTCCTTCGTTCAACGACGCGCCCGCGGGCCGATCGTGGCGCGGCGGACCGTCCGGCCGGTGCGGGTGACCGCGCGGCGGCGGCCGCGCCGACGCCTCCGCCCGGGCCGGACGGCGACGGGGACCGATCGCGGGCGCGTCGTGGGTGGGGGGGTGGCCCCGACCGTCGCGGCGACAGCGCGTCCAGTCGCTGATGTTCGCGCAAACAATCGGGGTGATGCAGAGTTTCAGAGCGCTGTTCGGTTGTGTCAAGGCTTCTGACCGATTGACAGGTGGAACAGGGGAATCGGGGCCGAATCCTCCACCAGGGGCATACGTCCGACCACAGATCGTCATGTTTGGGCGTTGTTTTTCGTTGATTTCTGTTCGATCAAGAAGCCGGCCGATGTTGCTCGGCAGCACGTGGCCCGCGCCTCCCCGCTGCCCCGCCCGGGGCGGCGCTAGGGTGGACGGACGGGAGCGCGGCAGCCCGTCCCCTCCGCCGTGGAGGCCGCGGATCCGATGGGAGCAGGGTGTGGACGACCACGGTGGTGTCACGACTCCCGACGGCGCCCGGGGCTTCTCCTTCGCGGGCCGGGAGGCCGAGCTGCGCGCGCTGCTGGGCGCGGTCTCCGGGGTGCGCCCGACAGTGGCCCTGGTGGAGGGCGAGGCGGGGATCGGCAAGTCCCGGCTGGTCGCGGAGGCGTCGCAGGTACTGCGCGGACAGGGTCTGCGGGTGCTGGCGGGCGCCTGCCACCCGCTGCGCGAACCGCTGGCCTACGGACCGGTGATCGACGCACTGCGCCGGATCCGGCCGTGGCTGCCCCCGGTGGAGCGACTGGGCGCCTCGACGGGAGCGCTGGTACCGCTGCTGCCCGACCTCGCCGACGCCCTGCCCCCTCCCCCGCCCCCGCTGCCCCCGATCGAGGCGGGCTCCTCCAGTGCCGGCCTGCACCGGTTCCGGGTGGTGTCGGCGGTGCGGACGCTGCTGGAGGCGGTGGCACCGGCCGTCCTGGTGGTGGAGGACCTGCACTGGGCCGACGAGGCCACCCGCGAACTGCTGCTCCTGCTCGCGACGGACATGCCGCAGGACGTCGCGCTGGTGCTCACCTACCGGGCGGAGGACCTTCCCGCCGGTCGGCCGGTGCTGGGCGCACCGTTCCGGCGTCCACCGGGCACGGGCGTCGTCGAGCTCCGGCTCGGCCCTCTGGGCGAGGCGGAACTCCGGGCGATGGCCCGGGAGGGGCTCGGCCGCGAACCGGCGGCCGAACTGGTGCGCACCCTGCTGGAGCGCAGCGGCGGCCTGCCGCTGGTGATCGAGGAGGATCTGCTCACGCTCGCCGACTCGCCGGCCGACGCGGACCCCGGCGTCCTGCGGGTGCCGCGGAGCCTGGGCGAGGTGCTGGCCGAACGCCGGAGCCGCCTGGGCCCGGACGCCGCCGCACTCGTGGACGTCGCGGCGGTCCTGGCGGTCCCGGCCGGGGAAGCGCTGCTCGCCGCGGCCGCCGGTCTGGACGAGGACCGTACCGCCGCGGCCCTCCAGGAGGCGGTGGCCTCGGCGGTGCTCCGGCAGACCGGTCCGGACGCCTACGGATTCGCGCACGCGCTCGCGCAGGAGGCGGTGTACGGCTCCCTCCCCGGCCCGGTGCGCACCCGCGTCCACCGGCGCGTCCTGACGGCGCTGCTGGCGCTGGACCCGCCGCCGCTGGTGCAGATCGCCCACCACACCCGCGCCGTCGGCGACCGGGCGGCCTGGCTGCTCCGCGCGCAGGAGGCGGCCGACCGGGCCGCAGCGGTCGGTGACCACGGCACCGAGGCCGTGCTGCTCGGCGAGATCGTGGAACAGCCCGACCTCGCGCCAGAGCAGCTCGTTCGTGCGGCCAGGGCCCTGGCCTACTCGGTCTCGGTCAGCACGCTGTCCGGTTCCAAGGCGGTCGCTCTGCGGAGGATCCTCGGGCTGCCCGGCCTGCCCGCCCCGGTCCGCGCGGCGATCAGGGCGAGCCTCGGCGTGATCCTGATCCACCAGGTCGGCGACCTCTCGGGCGAGGAGGAGCTGGTGACCGCGCTGACGGAGGCGGGCGGGAGCGATCCCTCGGCCACCGCGCGGCTGCTCGCCCTGCTGGCCCTGTCGGAGACGGGGCGGTTCACGCTCGCCGAGCAGCGGGCCATGGTCGAACGCGGTCGCGCGCTGCCGCTGGCCCAGGAGGACCACCGCTCCCGGTCGATGCTCGACCTCGCCCGTCTGTCGCTGCTGAGCACGGCGGCCGACCCCGCGGTTCCCGCGGTGCTAGCGGCGCTGCCCCGCGGGGGCTCCGACGTGCCCGTGCTCCAGCACACCGCGACGATGGTCTGCGCGACCATCGGCCGCTCGATCGCCGTCGGCCACGACGCCCGCGCCGGCGCCGCCCTTGCCGAGACACGGGCGATGCTGCCGCTCATCGGTCTCCCGGTCCTGGAGTTCTACCTGACCTGCCAGCAGATCGTGCTCGACTGGCAGTCCGGGCGCTGGGACGAGGCGGAACGCGGCCTGGCGGCTTTCCGGGAACGCTATCCCCAGAGCCGTCTGGGATCCGCCGGACTGCCCGCCGCCGTGCAGGGCCTCACGGCCGCCGTCCACGGCCTCTCCGCCCGGGCCGCCACCGTGTTCGACGAGGTCCTCGCCGGTGGTCTGCACCTGAACTCGCTCGGCGCGGCGGCCGGGCGGGCCCGGCTCCACCTCGGCCGCGACGACCCGCGGGCCGCCTGGCGGACCCTCACCGACCCGCTCGACTTCCTCGGATTCCTGGACCGCAAGGAGGCCTGGGCCCACGCCTGGGACCTCGTCCCCACCGCCGTCGAAACCCTGCTCGCCCTCGACCGCGCCGACGACGCCCGCGAGCTGACCGAACACCACGCCGCAGAGATCCAGGGCCGCGACGCCCCGGGCGCGATCGCCGAACAGCACCTGTGCCGGGGCCTGCTGCTGCGCGGAACCGACCCGGACGCCGCGACGGCCGCCTTCGGCCTCGCCGCCGCCCAGTGGACCGACATCGGCCGCCCCCACCACGCGGCCCTCGCCGCCGAACGCGCCGCCCGTGCCCGCACCGACCCCGCCGAGGCCGTCACCCGCCTCGCCGCACCCCTCACCGCCTTCGAACAGCTCGGCGCCACCTCCGACGCCGCCCGCTGCCACCGCCTCCTGCGCGAACACGGCCGGCAAGCCCCCAACCCGCGCGGCCGCACCGGCTACGGCAACAACCTCTCCCCCCGCGAACAACAGATCCGCGACCTCCTCACCACCGGCGCCACCAACAAGGACATCGCCGCCGCCCTCTTCCTCTCCACCCGCACCGTCGAGAACCACGTCGCCCGCATCCTCACCAAACTCAACACCACCCGCACCGACCTCACCCGGACGGACGGGCCGCACGGCTGAGAGCCCCTGCCCCGGGTACGTACTCGGGGCAGGGGCTCTCCAGCGACGGGAGCGGTCAGTCGACGGTCCAGGTCTGCAGGGCGGAGCCGGTGTCGGACTGGAGGGTCACCTTGGCGCCGTTGGTGGCCGAGCCCGCGGTGAGGACCAGGCCGCCGGCGGCGGAGGCGATGCTGTGCCGGTCGTCGTTCGGGCGGGCCGTGATCCTCCAGCGCTGGCCGGTCCGGGCGGCGTCGCAGGTCCGCTGGACCACAGTGGCACCGGCCGCGCTCCCGGACGCCTCGGCGCACTTTCCGGAGGCCTTGTTGGCCATGGTGTAGGTACCGTCGGACTGCGCCGCGACGGTCCAGGTCTGCTTGGGTCCGCGGTTGGGGGCCCACAGCACCAGGTCGGTGCCGTCGGAGGTGGAGCCGGCGTTCTCCAGGCCGACGCCGTCGACGTTCCCGACCACGATGCCGTGCTCGCCCTCCACCGTGCGCACCGTGCCGGGCCACGGAACGCCCGGAGCGGCGTGGAAGCCGATGCCGGCGGCGGTCCAGCGCTGGCCGTGCTGGGCGAGGCGCTGGCGGAAGCTGCTCCAGTCACGGGCGGACTGGGGGCTCCAGCCGACCTCGGCGACGGTGGGCAGCCTCGGGAAGCTCATGTAGTCGGCGTACTCCTGGGGCGAGGGCCAGCGGGTGCCGGAGGTCGGCAGGTTGTTGCTGCCCTCGTAGGCGCGGTCGGCCCAGAGGGCGGCCTCGACGCCGGCGATCTGCCCGGCCGGGACGATGGCGCCGGTGCCGTCGAGCTTGCCGGTGACGGTCTCCGGGTCCCAGGCGTAGGAGCGCTGCACCGGCACGTAGCCGGACCAGCTCAGGCCGTAGGGGGTGGAGACGTCGTACTTCATGTCCAGGTAGGCGTGGTCGGACGGGGACATGATGTATTTGGCGCCCTGCGCGACGCCCTGGCGGAGGTGGGTGATGCCCGGCTTCTCGTTCGCCGTGCCGATGGTCTCCCGGTCGCTGTCCTCGCCCCAGTACTGGAGCAGGCTGCCGGCGGGGAGGGGCGACTGGCCGAGCTGGTGCCAGCCCACCGCGGTCTTCTTCCGGGCGGTGGTCGCGTCGGTGGCCGCCTTGACGTAGGAGTCGTACTCGTCCTGGGTGGCCTGCGGGGTCTCGTCGCCGCCGAGGTGGACGTAGGGGCCGGGGGTCAGGTCGGCCACGGCGTTGACGACGGTCTGCAGGAAGCTCTTCGTCGCGTCCTTGTGCTTCTGGTCCTTCAGACAGTAGAGGCTGATGCCGACGTCGAAGCCGGAGTAGGGAGCCTTGGCCTTGTCGTCGCAGTTGAGTTCGGGCACCGAGGCCAGGGCGGACATGGTGTGGCCGGGGCCGTCGATCTCGGGGACGACGGTCATGAAGCGGGAGGCGGCGTAGGAGACGATCTCCTTGTAGTCGGCCGCCGTGTAGTACCAGTCGGTGCCGCCGGTGAAGCCGCTCTGGGTGCCGGCACCCACCTTGGTCAGGTTGGGCAGGGCGTCGACGGCGATGCGCCAGCCCTGGTCGTCGGTGAGGTGCAGGTGCAGCTTGTTGATCTTGTAGGCGGCGGCCTCGTCGATGTAGCGCTTGACCTGCTCGACGGGGAAGAAGCGGCGGGCCACGTCCAGCATCACACCGCGGTACTCGTAGCGGGGCGCGTCGGAGATCTTCGCGGGCGCCACCGTCCACGTCCGGGACTGCTTGCTGCGGGACTCGACTGCGGCGGGCAGCAGTTGACGGAGGGTCTGCACACCGCGGAACAGGCCCTGGGCGCCGTACGCCGTGACGACGACGCCGTTCTTGCCGGACGTGATGATGTACCCCTCGGCACCCAAGGAGGCCGGGCCGCCGGGGTCGAGGACGAGGGCCTTGTCGGGCGCCTTGGCCTTCCTGACCACCTTGAGGTCGTAGCCGGTCGCGGGCGCGAGCAGCTTCGAGAGGTAGCTGCCGACGCCAAGCGCCGCAGCGTCCTTGGAGAGGACGGCGATCCGGGTCTTGGGGGTGAGGGTGAACCCCGCGCCCGGTACCGCCTGCTGCGAGACGGGCTGCGGCACCAGGGCGTACGGGGCGGGAGTGGGTGCGGTGGACGCGGCGGGTGCGGCGGCGGCCGGGGAGACCATCGCCGTGAGCGGGAGGGTGAGGGCGACCGAGGCGAGCGCGACGAGGCCTCGGCCCCGTCGGTGGAACCGGTTCATGCTGGACTCCTTCTGTGGGGGGAAGGTACGGAGCCGCTCAAGGGCGGGCGGCCGGGAGGGCGCGGTACGCGCCGGCGGCGGAGGGTGCGTCGCCGCCCGGGGGTTCGCGCCGGGGGTCCTGCCGCACTGCGGACTGCTCGTCCTGTGGCAGCAGTTCGGCTGGCCCACAGTGCGACAGAGCATGAATGGCGCTCGTACATGCTCTAATGGAGAGCTTTTCGAGCAGCTTCAACCACGAAGGTGTCAGGGCGCCGAGTGGGCGTCAAGACCTACCCGGCCGTAGTTTCGGGCGCTTCCGCCACCCGTCGGGCCGGGCATGCCGAAGGGCCCGCCCCCGGGCTCGGGGGCCGGGGGCGGGCGTTCGGGGGCGGGTTCTCGGGGGCGGGCGTTCGGGGCGGTTCGGCGCTACTTCACGGATCCCGCGGTGAGACCGGAGACGACCTTGCGCTCGATCATCGCGAAGAGGACGACGACCGGCACGATGGCGATGACCGAGCCGGCGAACAGGAAGTTCCACTGGACGGTGTAGTTGCCGATGAAGCTGTTGATGCCCACCGTCAGCGGCTGGTTCTCCGGGACCGTGGACAGGGTCAGCCCCATCACGAACTCGTTCCAGGCCGCGATGAAGGTGAAGATCATCGCGGTGACGACCCCGGGCATCGCGAGCGGCAGGGTGATCCGCAGCAGCGCTCCGCCGCGCCCCAGTCCGTCGATCATGGCGGACTCCTCCAGGGCCACCGGGATGGAGGCGAAGTACGCGGTGAGGATCCAGATCGCGAAGGCCAGGTTGAAGGCCGCGTTGCACAGGATCAGGGTCCACACCGAGTTCAGCATGTCCAGTTGGTAGAACTCGCGGTAGAGGCCGACCAGCAGCGAGGTGGGCTGGAACATCTGGGTGACGAGCACCAGCAGCAGGAACAGCTTGCGGCCCCGGAACCGTACCCGGGCGGTGTAGTACGCGGCGGGGATCGCGACCAGCAGGACGAGCAGGGTGGACCCGGCGGCGACGAGCAGCGTGACGCGGAGGTTGTCGCCGAGGTGGGACTCGCGCCACACGTCGACGAAGTTCGCCCACTCGAAGGTGGACGGCAGGTAGCCGGCGTCGCGCAGTTCGTTCGCCGGCCGCAGTGCGGTGACGACCATCTCGACGTACGGCAGCAGGAACCCGGCCGCCAGCAGCCAGGCGGCGGCGGCGATCAGCAGGGTGCGCGGGCGGAACGTGCGGGTGGGGCGCGGGGCGGCGGCCCTCGCGGTGCGGGCGGTGACGGCGGGAGCCGCGGTCTCCGCGACCGGGGCGGTCTCCCCGGTCGTGAGGGTGGAGCGGGCCATCAGTTCTCCTCCTGGTTCCAGCGGCTGGCCTTGAGGAAGACGACGACCATGACGACGACGAGGGCGAAGTTCACCACGGACATCGCGGCGGACTCGCCGATGTCCGAGTTCTTGAGCTGGTACATGAACACGGTGGTGGTGGCGGTGTCGCTGTCAGGGCCGCCGTGGGTCATGCTCCAGATGATCGGGAAGGAGTTGAAGACGTTGATCAGGTTGATGACCACCCCGACCAGGAAGGCCGGCCGCAGCAGCGGGAGGGTGATCCGCACATACGTCTGCCAGGGGCCCGCGCCGTCCACCCGGGCCGCCTCGTAGACCTCGCCGGGGACGGTCTGCAGCCCGGCCAGCAGGGTGTAGGTGGTGAAGGGCAGGGAGACGAAGACGGCGACGAACATCATCCAGGGCCAGGCCGTCGCGGGATCGCCGAGCCAGTCCCGGGGGCCGTCGATCAGACCGAGGTCCTTCATGAGGGTGTTGAGGACGCCCGCGGTCTGGTTGAGCATCCACTTGAAGCCGATGGCGGTCATCACGACCGAGGCGGCCCACGGCGCGATCAGCGCCCAGCGGGTGAGGCGCCGGCCGGGGAACCGCTGGTTGAAGAGCTGGGCCAGCGCCAGGGAGACCAGCATGGTCGCGCCGACCACGACCACCGTCCACACCACGGTCGACAGGACGACCGAGGGCAGTGACGGTTCCGCGAACAGCTGCTTGTACTTGTCGAACCCGGCCGAGCCCCGGACGAATCCGCTGCTGCTGATCCTCAGGAACGAGGTGCGGACCATTTCGTAGACCGGCCAGAGGACGACCAGGGCGATCAGCAGGACGGCCGGCCCGATCCAGGGGAGCGGCCCGAGCCGGGCCAGACCGCCCCTGTCCTTGCGGACCGGGGTGTCCTTGTGGACCGGGCCCGGTGTGGTTGAGGTGGTGGACACGAGGGAGTGCCTGCCTTCCGTGACAGTGCGGTGCGCGGGCTGCCTACTTGTCGGAGACCGCTGCCTCGGCCTTCTTCTGCAGCTCCCCCAGGACCTTGGCCGGGTCGGTCACGGCCGTGCCCCCGCTCTTCTTGATCTCGGCCGAGACGGCGTCCCAGGTCGTGTCGCCGAGCGGGTAGAACACCGCGTTCGGCAGCAGCGAGAAGAAGGGTTCGAGGTCGGCGTGCTTGCCGTTGCCGGTCATCTCCTTGAGGGTGTCCTCGGTGACCGGCATCAGGTTGTAGAGCTCGTCGAACTTGAGCGTGTTCTCCTTGGCGTACGCGAAGTCGAGGAACGCGCCGACCTGCTCCTTGTGGCCGGGGCCCTTGAACGCCATCATCCAGTCGGCGACGCCGAGCGTGGACTTCAGCGCACCGGCCTTCCCGGGGATCGGCGCGACGCCGTAGTCGACCTTGCCCTCCTTGGACATCTGGATCAGGGAGGGGTGGCCGTTGAGCATGGCGACCTTGCCGGCCGCGAAGTCCGCGAAGGCGGTCTTGCGGTCCGTCGTCGCGGGGTTGGCGTAGGTGAGGCCGGGAGCGACGAGGTTCGTCTTCAGCCAGGTGAACGCGTCGATGTTGGCCTGGCTGTTGAGCGTGTAGGCGCCCTTGGCGTCGGTGAGCCCGCCGCCGGTGCCGAGCTCCCAGATCAGGGACTCGCCCTGGGCCTCCTCGGGGCCGAGCGGCAGCGCGTACGGGGTCACGCCCGGCACCGCCGCCTTGATCTTCTCGGCCGCGGCCCTGACGTCGTCCCAGCTCTTGGGTGCCTCCGTGACGCCCGCCTGGGCAAGGAGCGCCTTGTTGTAGAAGAACGCCCGCGCCGAGGCGACGAACGGGATCCCGTAGGGCTTGCCGTCGACCTCGCCGGCCTTGGCGAAGCTGTCGATCAGGTTGGCCCGGGTCGGCTCGGACAGCACCTCGTCCGCCCGGTACAGCAGGTCGTCGGCGACCTTGTCGGCGTAGCCGCCGGTCTGCAGGACGTCGGGCACGTTGCCGCTCTGGATCATCGTCTTGACCTGCGAGTCGATGTCGTTCCAGTTGATCACCTGGACGTCGACCTTGATCTTCGGGTTGGCGGCGGTGAACCGGTCCGCCACATCCTTCCAATAGGCGGCCGAGCTGTTCGAGGCCTTGTCGCCGTAGTCGGCGGCCACCAGCTTGAGCGTCACGTCCTTGTCGGCGGAGGCCGTGCCGCCGCCGCCGCTGCCGCAGGCGGTGAGGGCGAGCGCCCCGAGGGTGCAGGCACAGGCCGCCGCGAAAGAGCGCTTGTTCATCGTCAGTACCGCCTTGTCTCCCGGCCGGTCCAGGAGACACGGCCCAGTGGGGGTCTGGAAACAGCCGCAGAGTTCGGAGCGTGCATACACGTGGAAGATCCAACCGTGTTTCGCTCATAAACGAGCATCTGCTGTGGGCAAAGTAAACACGAGGACGCAGGCCCGGGCCAGGCCCGTTACGCAAACGATGCCAACACCGCAGGTGTCGGGCACCGGAGGCACACAGGAGGAACACCGTACGGCGGCGACGGGGAAAGCGGCAGGTCGCCGGCCCCGGCCACCGGCCCCTGTCGCGGCCCCCGGCCGCTGTCCCCGGCCGGTTTCCTCGTTCCGGCGACGTCCTCGTTCCGGCGACGTCCTCGCTCCGGCGCCGGAACGCACGACGCCCGGCGGGCCGCCGCCGGAGCGGAGCCCGCCGGGCGGAGGTGCTTCGCGCACCCGGTTCCGGCTGTGTGTATGTCTGTACGTCTGTATGTCGAGGGCCGGGCGGGAGAGTCAGACCGCGATGACCTCGATACCGGCCTCGATGAACCGCGCCGCCATCTCGGGGACCAGACCGGAGTCCGTGACCAGCACGTCGATCCGGTCCAGGCCGCAGATCCGGGCGAAGGCGCGCCTGCCGATCTTGGACGAGTCCGTCGCGAGGATCACCTTCCGGGCGCGCTCCGCGAGCAGCCTGCTGATGCCGGCCTCGTCCTCGTGGTGCGTCATCACGCCGAGTCTCGGGTCGACGCCGTCCACGCCCAGCACGGCGACGTCGAGGACCACCTGGTTCAGCACGCCCTCCGTGAGCGGCCCGACCAGTTCGTAGGTCTGGGGCCGCGCCACGCCGCCGGTCACCACCAGCTTGAACTGCGGGCGGACCGCGAGTTCACCGGCGATGTTCAGGGAGTTGGTGACGATCGTGTAGACCGGCCCGGAGGCCGCCTCCCCGCGCTCCGCGGGCCCCCCGCCGGCCCGGAGCACCAGCGCCCGGGCCACCTCGGTGGTGGTGGTGCCGCCGTTGAGTCCGACGACGTCCCCCTCCCCCAGCAACTCGGCCACCGCCGTCGCGATGCGCTGCTTGTCCGACACCCGCCGCGAGGACTTGTAGCGCATCGGGAGCTCGTAGGAGACACCGTGCGCGATCGCCCCTCCGCGGGTGCGGACGAGCAGCCGCTGCTCGGCCAGCTCGTCGAGGTCGCGCCGGATGGTCGCCGGCGACACCGCCACCGAAACGGCCGCCTCGTCGACGTCCAGCTTGCCGTCGACCGCGAGCAGTTCGAGCAGCTTGCTCCACCGCTCCTGCTTGGACATGCGCAGCAACCCTTCTTCGACTGGAACTCCGGCACCGCGCCGCGCCCGGCGGGAACGGACGCCGCCCCGTGGCGGCCGGTCCGCCGCCCCGGGACGTGTGCGCGGAGTTGATCGTATCGCCGCAGCGTCGCGCGGCGGGTGACACGGGCAAGCCGCGCACGTCACACGACATTCGGCGGCCGACCTCTGGACTCAGTGGGCCTTCTCGCTGGATACTGCGCTCACACATCTTGATGGATTTCGCATCTTTGGCGCTTTCAGTGCGCATCTTCGATCATCCAGGATGGTTCGACACCCATGATCAGCAACACCTCCCCTCACCCGACCGGCTCCGTACCGCTGCCTCCCGCCCTACTCCCGCCCGCTCCCCCGGCGGACCCTTCGCCCGACGACCGTCCGCCCGGTTGCGTGATCGCACTCGACGTCGGCGGCACCGGGATGAAGGGCGCCGTTCTCGACCACGGCATGCGCCCGCTGCACACCGTGCACCGACACACTCCGCGCGCCGACGGGCCCGCCGCCGTGCTCGACGCCATCACGGACACCCTGCTCGCCCTGGACCGCTCTGCCGCGGAGTCCGGTCTGCCGGTGCACCACACGGGGGTGGCCGTCCCCGGCATCGTGGACGACGCCCGCCAAGTCGCCGTCAGGTCGGTCAACCTCGGCTGGCACGACCTCCCGCTCGCCGCCCTGCTGGAGGAACGGACCCGCCTGCCCGTCACCCTGGGCCACGACGTCCGCGCGGGCGGCGTCGCCGAGTGCGCGATGGGGGCCGCCCGCGGGGCGGCCGACGTCCTGTTCGTCGCCATCGGCACCGGCATCGCCGCGGCCGTCGTCTGCGACGGCCGACCGCTCCTGGCCGGCGGGTACGCGGGCGAGATCGGCCACATCCCCGTCCCGTCCGGCGCGGGGCCGTGCGCCTGCGGGGGCTCCGACTGCCTGGAGACGGTGGCCTCCGCCGCCGCCGTGGCGTCCGCCTACACCGCGCGCACCGGCCGGCCCGTGTCCGGCGCGGCCGACGTGGCCGCCCTCACCGCACAGGGCGACCCCGTGGCGCGAGCGGTCTGGGACCGGGCCGCGACCGCACTGGCGGAGGCACTGGCCACCGCCGCCACCCTGCTCGCACCGGAACTTATCGTCCTGGGCGGCGGTCTCGCCGAGGCGGACCGGCTCCTGCTCGACCCCGTACGGGCCGGTCTGGCGGAGCGCCTGACCTTCCAGCGCCGTCCCGTCGTCGTGCGGGCCGAACTCGGCGACCGGGCGGCCTGCCTCGGCGCGGGCCTCGCCGCCTGGCGGGCGGCCGGACTCCCCGTGAGTCGGCAGGCGCCCGGGCACCCCGTGGTCCAGCAGGCGCCCGAACGCCCCGTGAGCCGGCAGGCATCCGGGCACCCCGTGTCCGCGGACCGGACGGGAGCACCCGCCCGATGATTCTGACCGTCACCCTCAACGCCGCGCTCGACGCCACCTGGAGCGTCGACAGCCTGCGGCCCCGCACCTCCCATCGCGTCGACGACGCGCAGGAACGGGCGGGCGGCAAGGGGATCAACGTCGCCCGGGTGCTCGGCGTCCTCGGGCACGACCCGGTGGCCACCGGCCTGGCGGGCGGGGCCACCGGCCGTCTGATCCTCGACGGACTGCACACCGCCCGGATCCGGAGCGAGTTCGTCGAGGTGAGCGGCGAGTCACGGCGGACCCTCGCCGTCGTCTCCCGCGACGACGGCGACGCCACCGTGTTCAACGGGCGCGGGCCGTCGGTGACTTCGGCCGAGTGGCAGCTCTTCCACCGGCGCTACGCCGCCCTGGCCTCGGCGGCGCGCGTGGTGGTCCTCAGCGGCAGCACCCCGCCGGGGCTCCCGGCGGACGCCTACGCGCAGCTCGTCCGCACCGCGGCGGCGGCCGACGCGCTCACGGTGCTCGACACCAGCGGCCCGGACCTGCTCCGGGCCCTCGAAGCCCGGCCCGACGTGGTCAAACCCAACGCCGAGGAGATCGCCGCGGTGACCGGGCAGACGGACCCGGCCCGCGCGGCCGACGCGCTTCGGTCCCTGGGCGCCCGCACGGTCGTCGCCTCCGCCGGCGCCGACGGCCTGTACGCCGTCACCCCGGAGGGCACCTGGCGGGCGGTGCCCCCCGAACGGCTGGCCGGCAATCCCACGGGCGCCGGCGACGCCTGCGTGGCCGCGATCGCGGCCGGGCTGGACGCGCACTCGGCCTGGCCGGACATCCTCCGCACGGCGGTGGCCCTGTCGGCCGCCGCCGTCCCCTGCCCGGTCGCCGGCGAGGTCGACACCGCCGTCTTCCGGCGGCTGCTCCCCGGAGTAGTCGTCGAGTCCGTCCCGCCGGGCCCGTAACTCCTCTCGCACCAAACCTTCTTGCTCGATGGTGCTTGATAGCTGCATTTTATGAGCAACTATTGACAGAATGAGTGCTCGTAAAACAGCATGCTGAGCATCCGGGCACCGTCTCCGCCCCACTCGGTCGCCCTCCGTCCCTCCCACCGCAAGGAACCCGCATGACCACCTTCGAAACCTCCCGCACCTCGGTCGAGATCGCCTCGCAGCCCGCGACCTGGACGCAAGCGGCCCGCTCCGCCGGCTCCCACACCGGCGCGCTGCCGCGCCGCGGTGAGCGGGTCGCCGTGGTCGGCTGCGGCACCTCCTGGTTCATGGCCCACGCCTACGCGCAGCTGCGCGAGAGCGGCGGCCACGGCGAGACCGACGCCTTCGCGGCCTCCGAGTTCCCCCTCGGCCGCAGCTACGACCGCGTCGTGGCCCTCACCCGCTCCGGCACCACCACCGAGGTCGTCGACCTGCTGGTGAAGCTCAAGGGCAGCGTCCCGACCACCGCCCTCACCGCCGACCCGGCGACCCCCGTGATGACGGCCGCCGACCACGCCGTCGTGCTGGACTTCGCCGACGAGGAATCCGTCGTCCAGACCCGGTTCGCCACCACCGCGCTCGTCCTGCTGCGCGCGCACCTGGAGGCCGAGGGCGCGCTGCCCGCCGGGGTGCGCCCGGTCGCCGAGGCCGTCCGGGACGCCCGGCTGGCCCTCGACCTCCCCCTCGGCCCCGAGGTGAGCGGCGCCGAGCAGTTCACCTTCCTCGGCACGGGGTGGACGTACGGCCTCGCCCTCGAAGCCGGCCTGAAGATGCGCGAGGCCGCCGGTGCCTGGACCGAGGCCTACCCCGCCATGGAGTACCGCCACGGCCCGATCAGCATCACCGGCCCCGGCCGGGTCGCCTGGCTCTTCGGTCCCGCCCCGCAGGGCCTCGCCGACGACGTCGCCCGGGTCGGCGGGCTCTTCCGGCAGGCCTCGGGGGACGGGTCCGGATCCCTCGACCCGCTCGCCGACCTGATCCTCGTCCAGCGACTGGCCGTGCTGCTCGCCGAGGCGCGCGGCTACGACCCGGACCGCCCCCGCAACCTGACCCGCTCGGTGATCCTCGGTCCCACCGCGGCCTGACCACTCTCCCCTTCCGGTAGGCCCTCTCTTCGCCTCCGGTACGCCCTCCCCGCGCGGACTCCCTGCACCGCGCACACCGCCAGCGCCTTCGTGGAGAACCCTCATGCCTCTGACACCCACCGGCGACATCGTCGGCCCCGCCCACACCGGCGCTTACGGCGTCGGGGCGTTCAACGTCGTGCAGATCGAGCACGCCGAGGCCATCGTGACCGGCGCGGAACGGGCCGGCCGGCCCGTCGTCCTCCAGATCAGCGAGAACACCGTCCGCTACCACGGTGCGCTCGCCCCGATCGCCCTCGCCTCCCTCGCGCTCGCCCGGACGGCCTCGGTGCCGGTCGCCGTCCACCTCGACCACGCCGAGTCCCCCGAACTCGTCCACGAGGCCGTCGACCTGGGCTTCACCTCCGTCATGTTCGACGCGTCCAGGCTCGACTACGACGCCAACGTGTCCGCCACCCGGCAGATCGCCGAGCACTGCCACCGGGCCGGCGTCTGGGTCGAGGCCGAACTCGGCGAGATCGGCGGCAAGGACGGCGCCCACGCCCCGGGCGTCCGCACCGACCCCGACGAAGCACGCGCGTTCGTCGCCGCCACCGCCGTCGACGCCCTGGCCGTCGCCGTGGGAAGCTCCCACGCGATGCTCACCCGTGACGCCGCCCTGGACCTCGACCTGATAGCCCGGCTGCGCGCCGGGCTCGACGTGCCGCTCGTCCTGCACGGTTCCTCGGGCGTCGGCGACGCCGACCTCGCCAAGGCCGTCGCAGCCGGCATGACGAAGATCAACATTTCCACCCACCTCAACAGGCTCTTCACCCGCACCGTGTCCGACCGCCTGCGGGCGGCCCCCGACACCGTCGACCCGCGCACCTACCTCGGCCCGGCCCGGGACACGGTGGCGACCGAGGTGACCCGCCTGCTGGGCGTCCTCACCGCCCGCTGACGGGTCGGCGCGGCACATGATCACGGTTGGGCAACGTCGCGGGCCGGGCGGCCGGTTCGGCACTCCTTCCAGGCAGGCGGTCCGCACCCGAGCTGCACGGCGCGGACCGCCCACGACGAACCGCCCGACCAGCCGGTGCCCCAGAACGGCCGGCCGTCCCCGAGGAACCGCATGCCGCCGCTCCGCTCCCGTCCGACCACAACCGCCACCGGCACGGCCCGCCGGACCGCCGGTGCCGTCTCGGTCGCCCTTCTCACCGTCGGCGCGGCCGTCACCCCCGCCGCTGCCGTGACGGACTCCAGGTCGTACGACTTCGAGTCCCTCGGGGCCCAGGACCGGCCGTTCAGGGCCATCAACGGCTTCGGCGCCGTGAACGCCGCTCCCGCGCCGCCGGGAGGGACGGGGACCGCCGCGAGGTTCAACGTGCCGGCCGACGGGACCTCGTTCCGCGCCGAACTCGCCCTCAAGGGCCTGAGCGCGGAGAGCCACCGCTTCTCCTTCGCCAACTACCTCCCGAAGGACTGGAAGCAGGTCGACGACGACACGATCGTCGCCCAGTGGTTCAGCACCCAGCCCGGTAACGAAGGCGTCAAGCCGGTCGTGGCGCTCTCGGTGCACGGCGGCGACTGGCGGCTCAAGGTCCACTGGCTCAAGGACCTCGCCACCTTCGAGGAGTACGAGACCATCATCCAGCTCGGCGCGGCGCAGTTCGGCCACTGGAACCGCTGGACCCTCGACATCACCTGGTCCACCCCGTCCACGCCCGGATCGATCACCGTGACCCGGGACGGCGTCCAGGTCGGGGCTCACCGCGGTGCCAACAACTACCACCGCGGTGAGCCACCGCACTTCAGGACCGGGATCTACCGCCCCGCGTGGCGCCCGGAGAAGAAGGCGCCCCCGGCGGGCGGGCCCGATGTCGTGCTGTACGTCGACGACATCGCCATCACCCCGGTCCCGGCGGGAGCTGCGACCCCGGCACCCCCGGCACCCCCGGCAAGCCAACCGACCACCGCCAGGCCGACCGCTGCAACCGGGCCGACTCCGGGCCCGAGCCCGACCGCCGCCACACCTCCCGCCTCCCGGTCCGCGACCCCCACCCCGGTGCCGACCCCCACCGCACCCCCATCGGCGACCCCGTCGGTGGCCCCCGTACCCGCCCCGCTCACAACCGTCCCCCCTGCCCACTCCCCCTCCGCACCTGCGACAGCACCGCAGGCCACGCCCGCCCTCGCCGTCGGCCAACCCGTTTCGCCCCACACGACGGAGCTGTCCACCACCGGTACCGGAGCAGGCGTCGCCGTCGCCTTCACCACAGGCACCGTCGCCGTCGTCGTCGGCACCTTCCTGATCCGCCGCCGCAAACCGGGCGCGCACCGACGCGGTTCCACTCCGCAGGACTGAGAAGCGGCAGCCCCCGCCGCGCCCGGTCGCGGCCTTCGCGATCTCGTTGTCCCTGCCCACCTTGTCCTTGACACCTGGCGGAGTGGGAAGTCGGACCGGCCGACTTCCCACTCCGGGTGGCTCATGGACCCCGGGGAGCCGGATCGTCACCACCGGCAGCTTCGCCGCCAAGTCCCAACGGCTGGACCTCGACGACCTCCGGCCCGCCTCGGCCTCCCTCCAACCGCTTCCCGGCCCTTGCCAGTTGCTTCCGTCGCGGTGGACCATGGCGGCATGGAAGCGGGGGCGGGGGAAGGGGCCAGGAGTGTCCTGTGGCAGGAGGACGAACTGGTCTGCCAACGGCTGTACGGGCTGCTGGCGAACCGGGCGAAGGAGGCCCGGGAGGTCGTGGCGGAGCTGGGCACGTGGCGTCGGAACAGCACCGGATTCCTCGGGCGACCGAAGCCGGACGCGCTGAACGCGTTGCGTCGCGCGTGCCGTTGGGCATTTGAGGGCCACGGACCGCCCAGGGCTGGGGGCATCAACTACACCTACACGTTCGGCGGTTCCGGCCCCGACGCAGAGCACTTCCGGGTGTCGCCGGTCGACTACCAGCGGCTCCAGTGGGTGAACAACGGCATCACCTCCCGCCGGGACTTCGACATCGCCCTCACCACGGCTCTCCACCGCGCCCAGTGGCTGGCGGAGTTGTACGCCGGGCTGAGCATCGTACGGCCGGTCGTGGCCGTTCCCGGCGAGCTGGTCCCGCCGCGGCACGGCCGCCTGCGCGACGGCATCGTCGGCCGCGCGCTCCGCGAGGAGATCGCCGAGCAGCTCGCGACCGGTCATGCGCTGCGCAGGGCCGCTGCCGCCGGCGAGCACGTCGTGCCCGCGATCCGGGCCTGGGCCTCCACGACGGCGGAGACCCTCGACCACGGCCTGACGAACCCCGACGTCGGCGGCGGCCTGCGGCACCTCACCGCAGGACTCGGCATCTGCGAGAAGCGGTCGGTGTCCCGTCCGGCGGCGTTGGCCGGCGCCTACCTGACGCTCGGCCTGGAGTACCTGGAGAAGGTGGAGAAGCAGATGCCGGACCACATCGAGGCCTCTGGCCAGGGCCCGAGGCCCGCGCCGGTCACCGTCCACGGCAACGTCGGGGCCATCAACAGCGAGATCTTCAACAGCAACCTGGTGGTCGCCGAGACGGTCCGCGGAATCGACGTCACCGTCCAGGCTCTGCAGCGCGCCGGCCAGCAGGACACCGCCGCCGCCATCGACCAGCTCACCCGGGCCGTCCAACAGGACCCGGCCCTCGCCGACGACCGGCGCCCCGAGCTGCTCGACCATCTCGCCGAGATCGCCGAAGCCGCGGCCGAGCCTGACCGCCCCCGGGCCCTCAGCCGTGCCCGCGGGGCCATGGCGGCCCTCACCGCCGCCGCCACCACCTCCACCCAACTCGCCCACGCCCTCACCACCTGGCAGGACACCCTCGGCCGCTTCCTCTGAGCCCACCCGGCCGCCCCGCTGCCGGGCCGACCGGCGCTCGACCGCCCCCTCGGACCTGCTGGCGGAACCACGGGTCGAGAGCGGCGACTTCTGCACGGGACTCGGAGTGCGGCATGGCTGTTCATCTGTCGCGCCGCAACCGTCGACTGCACCGACCACCCCGCCGGATTTCGCCGATATTCGGAGACGATCACTATGTCGGACCCACCGAGTAGTGCCAGTTCACCGGTCTGATCGTCATGAACCTGTGGATGAACAGCGCGCGATTGAAGGGCCGTCCGACGATGAACCGCTGGTACAGGCGGTCATAGGACGAGGCAGGGCAGATGTGCTCAATCCTGTCTACCGGCCATGGAGCCGGCACTGCATGGTTGGTCAAGACCGTGCGGATGCGCACGGTCTGAGTCCATCAGGAAAGGGCCACACATGCTGCGTCGCACATCAAGTGTCATCCTTGGCGCCTCGATCCTCCTCGCCTCTGCGCTCGGCACCGGAACTGCACTGGCTGGAACGACAAGGACCGCGTCCTGCGGAGGCTCCTTCACGATATTCAGCAACGAGGGGATGGCCTCCGTACAGTACTGCGACGGAGGTACCTCGGTCATCGGCACGGTGTACGACACCGCCGCTGACGGCAGGTGTCCTCGCGTTGAGGCCAAGCAGTCGAACGGATCGTGGCGGACCTCGGACTGGGCCGGTCCCAAGGGCGACAGCAGCCCGGTGAACCTCTACGCCTCCCCCGGCCTCTACTTCGTCGACGTCAAAATGGGTTACATCAGCTGCTGATCATCAACGCCTGTTGAGGTCGTCACCCCCCGGCCCCGCCTTCGAAGTGAGCTGCCATACCTCTTGCAGGTTCACATGCCCCGCCCGAACACCGGCTCCGGGCGGGGCACTGCCATCCGACTCCGCCTTGCGGACGGCCTCCTCGGCGGCATTCACCGCCTCGCCAATGTCCGCTTGGGAGAAGCCCGGAATTTTGCGACCTCGATGTCGCACTCGACGGCGCCACCGGGCGGATCGAGCTGTCCGACCGGTTCGACGACGACCTGCCCGCGCCCTACCTCCACCGTGATCTCGGCACCGTGCTCCATGTGCTGTGGGCGTACGAGCGACTGCGGGCGGAACGCCGCCGCTGGAGCCGTCCGGCCGCTCCGTCGCCGTGGGCGGTCTTCCGCCCCCAAGAGTTCCTCGACGGCGTCGCCGAGGGCGTCCTGCGCGCCCTCGATCCGTCGGCGTGGGAAACCGAGGAGCACTTCTGGCCGATGCGCGCCGACGACTGCCACATGGGCGAACTGCTGGAGTAGGCCGCGGCGACACCACCGCTGGACACCGTTGGGGCCGCCTCGTTTGTGCGGGGCTTCACGATGACCGGTCCGGATCTCGGATCTGCCGGCGGAACCACGAGTCGAGAACCGCGAAGTCACCGTCGGTCAGACCGACGCGGGGGTCGACACGATGGAGCATGGCGGGTGCCGGATGGTGGGCGGCGACCCAGACCCGATCGGTGTCGGTCACCTCGTCGTCGACCCAGGCGAACGGGCGCCCCGCGGCCCATTCGACCAGGGCGCGGGTCTTCCAGTGCAGTCCGCGCCGCTCGTCCTCATCGTCGATCCCGGACGGCTCCGGCCAGTGGACCACCGCGAGTCGGGGCAGGCCGATGCGGGGCGCGACGGAGTCGTTGGCCGCCGATTCCCAGGTGGTTGCCCACACGACGTCGCACGGGAGCGCCAGCAGGCGGCGCCCGTGCTCGGGATCGATCCTGCTCAGGAGTGGATTGGCGTCATCACCGGGCGAGTGAGGGCCCGTTGTGAAGGTCGGATACCGGTCCGGCGCCGCGCCGAACGGGATGAGAGGTCCGTCTACGTCGAGGAACAGCAGCGGACGCCGCGTGGAGCCGGTCACGGAAACACGATAGCGAGCGCCGACAGCGGCACTCGCCCTCGGTCCGGCGTCGATCGCACCCGTGGGTCAGCGCCCCGCCGGGGTGGCGGGGCGCGCACCGGCACCCGCAGCGTTCCACGCGGCGTCGATCATCCGGAAGATCTCGTCGAGTGCCGTGTCAGGGTCGGCCGCCTCACGGGCCAGCGTGAAGGCGTCGATCGCGAACCGTGCGATCGTCCGGCATGCCGTGGTCGTGTGCCTCGGCCCGGCGTCCGCGGTGACGGCGAGGTCGGCAGCGACGTCCGCGGCGATGGCCGTGGCCAACGATTCGGCATGGCGCAGCCTCATCGTCTCCTCGTACTGCCGCAGGGCGGGCGAGGTGTCGATCAGGTGCCAGAGCGGTGCGGCGCCGTCGGCTGTGCAGTGGTGCACCAGGGCCCGGATCTCGTGATGCAGCGCGGGGACGAGCGGCTCGTGCGGGGCGCGGTCGGTGACGGCGCGGACGAGGCGCTGCTCGAAGTCCTGGTCCTGTTCGAAGACCAGGGCCTCCTTCGAGGCGAAGTGGGCGAAGACGGTGGTGACGGCGACGTCGGCCTCGGCGGCCACGTCGCGGATACCGACGGCGTCGTAGCCGCGTTCGAGGAACAGCCGCAGGGCGGTGTCGGCGATCTTCTGACGGGTGGCGGCCTTCTTGCGTTCGCGGCGCCCGGTCGACTCGGTCCTCTCGGTCATCCGGCCACGCTATCAGGAGCAAAATCCTCACAACTACAAAACACTAACGGTTAGTGCTAAGGTCGTCGGTATGAAGAAGGTGATCTTCGCCGAGTTCGGCGACCCCGACGTCCTGCACCTCCTCGACACCGACGAGCCCCGCCCGGGGCCCGGCCAGGTCCGCATAGCCGTCCGCGCCGCAGGCGTGAACCCCGTCGACTGGCGGATTCGCGAAGGCCAGATCCTCGGCGCCCACCCCACCCGACTGCCCTCCGGACTGGGCCTGGACGCCGCCGGGGTCGTCGACGCGATCGGCGAGGGCGTCGACGGGACGCAGGTCGGGGACCACGTCTTCGGCGAAGGCATCGACACCTACGCCGAGTTCGCCGTACTGACGGCCTGGGCCGCCATGCCCCAGGGCATCGGCTTCGAGGAGGCCGCCGGCTACCCCTCGGTGGTCGAGACGGCGCTGCGGATCCTGGGTGAAGTGGGCGTCCGCCCGGGGCAGACCCTGCTGGTCAGCGGCGCGGCCGGCGGCGTCGGCTCGGCCGTCCTGCAGATCGCCCGCGACCGCGGCATCCGCGTCGTCGGCACGGCCGGTGCCCACAACCAGGACTACCTGCGGAGCCTGGGCGCCCTCGCCACGACCTACGGCGAGGGCTGGCCCGACCGGGTGCGCGGGCTCGGTCGCGTCGATGCCGCCCTCGACCTGGCCGGCTCGGGCGTGATCCCCGAACTCGTCGAACTCACCGGCGACGCACGGAAGGTGGTCTCCATCGCCGATCTCGGTGCACCCGATCACGGCGTCCGGTTCTCGGGCACGGCCGGGAGCGTGCCCGAGGCGCTCGCCACGGCCGTGGACCTCATCTCACGAGGAAGGCTCCACATCCCCGTCGAGAAGTCCTACCCGCTCGCCGAGGCCGCGGCGGCCCATATCGACAGCCGCGCCGGCCACACCTGCGGGCGCCGGGTCCTCGTCGTCCGGTGAAGCGGTCAGCGTGTCAGCCGCACCCCGGCGCGCGCTCGCCCGACGCCCGCTCACCCGACGCCCGCATATTCACATCACCCGAATGTACGGCTACTCGCACGCTCGGACGGAAATGCGAATTCCGGGCGATGCGTTCAACCCGACATCCGTCACAGGATTTCGATGGACTTCACCTGCGGCGGGTGGTTCGGGAACGAGATGTCGGTCCACCGGTTGATCCTGACCGAGTCGCCGTTGGCGTCGAAGTAGATGAGGTCGTTGTTCCCCGTGGAGATCCGGTCGACCCACCAGTTGCCGAAGTCGGTCCGACCGGCGTTGGCGTAGCAGTCCACGCTCTGGCTGCCGCCGCTGTGGGACCAGATCTTCAGGAAGTCCTCGCCTCCCCGGCACTCGATGTGGTTGATGGCGAACGCGTTGTTCGGCACGGCCACGGTGAACGCGGCAGCGGCGGCGAACGTGGCGGCCGCGAAGCTCATAAACTTCTTCGTCCTCGAGATCACTAATTCTCCTCGCACGAATCGAATGCAGGATCGAAAATGCACGAGGCGCTCGGCAGTAATTGCGTCGTGCGCGATCAGCATCCCGTCCGAATCGACCACGGTCAATTGATTCTCCGGCGAGCCGACTCGGTATCGGCCGTGTTCCCTCGCAGCTCGTTGTTCCGGACGGGACAGGAGAGGCACTTGGGACCTGTGTGCATCCCCGTCGGAGGAGAGGCAACGCCGCTCGGACAGGACCGACCGTTCCCCGCATCACTGCCCCGGCCTGGGAAAACGTCCGTGCCGGCCTGCCGGACGGCGCGCACCGGCGCGCCGCCGGGCGGGCGGACGAGTGGAACGCACCACGCCGCGCCCGCTCAACAGGCGCACGGCGGGCGCGCGTTCCACCCTCCACCACCCTTGCGGCACGTTCGCGCCCCCAGCGCCGGAACGCCGACAGCGGCCCGCCGGGGAGGGCGGGCCGCTGCGCGCGGTGGTGCGGGTGGTGCGGGTGGTGCTACTTGCGGTGGTGCTACTTGCGGAGGTGCTACTGGAGGCCGGTGTGGATCGCGTTCACCAGCTCGCCGTTGGCGGTGTCGCCGCTGAACTCCCAGAAGAACGCGCCGCGCAGGTTCTGCCCCTTGGCCCACGCCATCTTGGCCGTGATGGTGGCCGGGGTGTCGTAGCTCCACCAGTTGGTACCGCAGTGGGCGTAGGCGGTGCCGGCGACCGTGCCGGTGGCGGGGCAGGTGTTCTTGAGGACCTTGTAGTCCTCGATGCCGGTCTCGTAGGTGCCGGCCGCGGCGCCGGTGGCGGTACCGCCCGGGGCGGACTGGGTCACGCCGGTCCAGCCCCGGCCGTAGAAGCCGATGCCCAGCAGCAGCTTGGAGGCGGGCACGCCGATCGACCGGTACTTGGCGATGGCCTCGGCCGAGGTGAAGCCGGCCTTCGGGATGCCGTCGTAGGCGGTGAGCGGGGAGTGCGGGGCGGTCGGGCCCTTCGCCGCCCAGGCGCCGAAGAAGTCGTACGTCATGACGTTGAACCAGTCGAGGTACGGCGCACCGGCCGCGTAGTCGGCCTTGTCGATGTTGCCGCCCTGCGAGGCGTCGGCGGAGACCGCCACCGTCACCAGGTCGTTGCCGAACTCGGTGCGCATCGCGTGGACCATCTTCTTGAACGAGTCGGCGCCGCTGGTGTCACAGGTCAGGCCGCAGGCGTTCGGGTACTCCCAGTCGAGGTCGATGCCGTCGAAGACGTCGGCCCAGCGCGGGTCCTCGACCAGGTCGTGGCAGGACTTGGCGAACGCGGCCGGGTTCTGCACAGCCTGGCCGAAGCCGCCGGACCAGGTCCAGCCGCCGAAGGACCAGATCACCTTGATGTGCGGGTAGAGGCGCTTGAGTTCGCGCAGCTGGTTGAAGCTGCCGCGCAGCGGCTGGTCCCAGGTGTCCGCGACGCCGTCGACGGACTGGTCGGCGGTGTAGGCGCGCTCGTAGTCGGCGTAGGCGTCGCCGATGGTGCACTTGCCGTTCTGGACGTTGCCGAAGGCGTAGTTGATGTGGGTGATCTTCGCGGCGGAGCCCGAGGTCACCAGGTTCTTCACGTGGTAGTTGCGGCCGTAGACGCCCCAGTTGGTGAAGTAGCCGAGCTTGACCTTGTCGCCGGTGACGACGTCGCCGCCGGTGGTGCGCACGGTGCCGGGCGCGCTGGCGGGGCCGGTCAGGTCCGCGGTGTCGCGGGCGACGACGGTGTAGGTGTAGCTCGTGCCGGCGGTGAGGTTGCTGTCGCTGTAGCTGAGGCCGGTCACCGTGGCGACCTTGGTGCCGTTGCGCAGGACGTCGTAGTTCTTGACGCCGGTGTCGTCGGTGGCGGCGGTCCACGACACCTTCAGCGAGGTGTCGGTGACGTCGGAGCCGACCGGGGTCCCGGGCGCGGAGGGGGCCTTGTTGCCGGGCAGGTCGGTGCCGTCGCAGGAGGCACCGTTGAGCTTGCAGCCGCTGGGGGCGCCGGGGCCCGCGCCGTTGAAGCCGAAGGTCACGGAGGCACCGGGGGCGAGGGTGCCGTTCCAGCCCTTGTCCTTGGCGGTCCAGTGGTTGCCGGTGCTGGTGACGGTGGCGTCCCAGGCGGAGGCGACGCTGGTGCCGGCGGGGAAGTCCCACTCGATCGTCCAGGACGAGAGCGTGGTGGTACCGGTGTTCTTCACCGTCCACTTGCCGTCGAACCCGGCTCCCCAGTCGGAGCCCTTGGCGAAGGTGGCGGTGGCCCCGGCGGCGGCCTGGGCGGGGGTGGACAGGCCGACGACGGCGACCAGCGGCAGGGCGAGCGCGGTCAGGCCGGCCGCGGCGGCTCTCAACCTCTTTGTGGGCAGGGCGAAGCGAGTCAGCAAGAGAGGGCTCCTCGGCGTGGGGGCGGACAGGGGTGGGGAGTCCGTGGGCGCACACTGCGCGACGTCCGCCGCAGGGTGCTTCGGCGAGACTAGAAAGGTCCAGACCAACCAGTCAAGAGGTTCAGACCACTTTTCCTTTACCTTCCCTTTGCCGAAACGGCGTGCGCCGGACCGCCACCCCGATGACGTGCCCGGATCCCGATCGACCGTCAATTCCACCGCCAACGACGACATGTCGGACATGGACGGGACCCCGAGGGCAACACTGCAAGGGCGAGCACAGCGGGGGCGGCACGGCAAGAGCGAGCGCGCTCAGCCACCCTGTCGGGTGACGCATCACCGGTTCCGACCCCGTCCCCGGACCCGGCCCGCACAGTGGGAGCCCCGGCCGCACCCGAACGGCACAGCCGGGGCCGAGGCCCCGCCGTTCGAGGCCGGGCCGCCGCGAGAGAGGGAACACCATGACCCAGGAGGCCCACCGGCGCGCCGCGCTGGTCTTCACCCTGTTCGACGCCAACGGCAACGGGGTGCTCGACGCCGAGGACTTCGACCTGTTGACCGATCGCATCCTGGCCGTCGCCGACGACTCCCCCGAACCCGACCGCCACGCCCTGACCGACAGCCTGCGCCGCTACTGGGAAGTGCTGCTCGGGGAGTTGGACGCCAACGGCGACGGGGTGATCAGCCCGGAGGAGTTCCAGGGCTTCGTGCTGAACCCCGAACGCTTCGGCGCCACCGCCTCGGCCTTCGCCGACGCCCTGGCCGCGCTCGGCGACCCCGACGGCGACGGGCTGATCGAACGGCCCCGGTTCCTCGCGCTGATGACCTCGATCGGCTTCGAGAGGCCCAACACCGCCGCGCTGTTCGACGCCTTCGGCCCCGACGCCGGCGACCGCATCACCGTCACCACCTGTGCCGACGGCATCCGCGACTACTACTCCCCCGAGAAGACCGGCATCCCGGGCGACCACCTCCTCCCGACCTCCGCCTGACCTCTGAGGAACCGCTTCCCCCACCAACATCTGCCCCCGCGAACGCCAACCCGGAAGGACCCCGCATGACCGCACCGCTCATAGCCCTCGCCGTCGGCCGCGGCACCGGACCCGAACTCGCACCCGTCTTCGAACGGACGCTGGAGCGGATCACCGCCCTGCACGGCACGCGAGCCGAGGTGGTGCGGTCACCGCGGCTCTACCACTCCTACGTCTCACTGCGCGAACAGGCCCGCGACACCGGTCAGTTCGAGCGGCTCACCGGCGAGGACGCCGCGCACTACGAGCAGTTCTGCCGGGACCAGGCCGCCCGCGGCGTGCGGGCAGTGTTCCGCACCGCGATCAACGCCCAGTCGCTGTACCTGGTCCGCCAGCGGCTGGCCGCCGTCAAGGTCGAACCGCTCACGGCCGGTCCGGCCCGATTACTGCTGGTCCGCGACCAGGCGCAGGGCTTCTACACCGGTGAGAACCGGCACACCCCCGGCACCGTGGTGCGCACCATGGAGTTCAGCCGCGCCGTCACGGTGCGGATCCTGGAGTACGCCGTGCGCCGCGCCCGCGCACTCTGGCCGCAGGGCCCGTCCCGCGTCCTGATGGCCTACAAGTACCACCTGCTGGACGGGGCGCTGGACGAGTGGACCGAGGGCCTGGCCGATCAACTCGGTGTGGCCGTCGAGCTGTTCCAGCCCGACACGGTCAACCGCAACCTGATCACGCACGGCCCCGAGGACCGCACCGTGCTGGTCGCCGGGAACGAGTGGGCGGACATCATGCACGTGGTGCTGCTCGACCGGTACGGGGCGCAGCGGCAGGAGGACCGGTGCACCGAGAACGTCCATCTGGCGCCGGAGCTCGATGAGCTGACGGAGTATCAGACGATGCACGGCTCGGCCGACGACCTGGCCGGGCGCGGTGTGGTCAACCCGGTCGCCACGCTGCGGGCCGCCGCCCGGATCGCCGAGCGCCACGTCCACTGCCCCGGCGCCGAGGCGGCCCTCGAAGCCGCGCTCACCGCCGTCCGCGGCCGGGGCGTCCGCACTCCCGACCTCGGCGGGCAGGCCGGGACCACCGAGGTGGTGGACGCCGTGCTCGCCGAGTTGGCCGGGGGCGAGGCCGAGGCCGGCACCAGTGCCGCCGACCGGTCCGGCGCGAGTGCCGCAGAAGCCGGGGCGGGCGCCCGGTGACCGGCACGCCCCGCTCCGCGCTGCTCGTCGTCGACCTGCAGAACGACTTCTGCGCCGGCCCCCTCGCCGCCGCCCGCTACCCCGGCGACCCGAGCGGCCGGCGCGCGCCGCCGCGAACAGTGTCCGCGCCGTCGAGCTGGCCCGGGCGGCGGGCCTCGACGTCCTGTTCGTGCGCTTCCTCGGCGACCCCGTCCACCAGGGGCCCGCCTGGCGCCGCAGGGACGCACTGCTCGGCAAGCAGCCCAAGTGCCTGGAGGGCAGCTGGGGCGCCGAGTTCCACGGCGTCCGGCCCCGGCCGGGTGAAGAGGTGTTCACCAAGCGCGCCGTCTTCGACGCGTTCCTGGACGAGCGCCTCGAACCGTACCTGCGCCGGCGCGGGATCGACCACCTCGTCCTGGTCGGCCTGTTCGCCGACGTCTGTGTCGACTCCACCGCCCGCACCGCCTTCCAGCGGAACCACGGCGTCGGACGACCCGGGCAGGCCCGGGTGACGGCGGCGCGGGAAGGCGGCCCGGCCGACCCGGCGCGCACGCCACGGCGCGGTCAGGCGCGCACAAACCGAGCCCCGCACCTCATCACGTCCCGTACGCGCCTACAGACCGGCCCCCGGATTCGGGACATTGGCCCGGGGGGCGGAGGCGAGCGACGACGGAGGGCTGATGTTCGCGGCCGGAGACGGTGGCCCGGGGCTGGAGCGGCGGGCCCGGGCGGCGCTGTCGGCGGCGGTCGCCCACGCCGTGGCGTCCCAACGGTCCGACGGGTCCTGGTCGGTGCCCGCCGGGCCGCGCATCCTGGAAACCGCCGTGGCGGTCCTCGCCCTGCGGCAGGCCGAAGGACCGGGGTCGGTACCGGCGGAGGCCCTGCGGTGGCTGGCCGAGCGGGCCGAGGTCCAGCGGCACCATCCGGCGGTCGCGGCGGCGGACCGCTGGCTGCTCGCGCTCGCCCTGCGGCCGTCCCGGCCGCCGCCGCTGACCGAACCAGCGCCGGACGAAGCGGCGTTGGCACGCCGTCACCTTCTCCTGCACACCGTCGCCGTCGCGACCGGCGCGCCCGGCGCCGACCCCGGGCAGCTGCTGGAGACGGCGGTCGGCGCCCTCGGACCGGACCGGGGCGCGGGGCTCAAGGGCTGGCAGCGGACCGTACTGCTGGCCGGCGAACTCCTCGCCCACCACGCGCTCGGCCGGCCGGTCCCGCCGCGCGTGCGACGGGCGCTGGAGGCCGAGCAGGCGGGTGACGGTTCCTTCCACACCATGGCGTTGACCACCGCCGTGGCCTGCCTCGCCCTCGCGTGCACGGCCCCGGGCCACCCGGCCGTGCGGGCGGCGGCCGGGCAGCTCCGCCGCTCCCGGGTTCCCCGGTCCGGCTGGGGGCTCGGCACCTTCGACGTGTGGGACACCGCTCTGATGGCCCGCTGCCTGCGCGGCCGCCCCGAATTCGACGCCCGCGCACTGCCCTCGGCCCTGTCCTTCCTGGAGCGGACACAGGGTCCGGACGGCGGCTGGGGCAGCAACTCGCCCCTGGTCGCCGGCCAGGGGCTGGCGTCCGACAACGACACCACCGGCGCGGTGCTGCTCGCCCTGGCCCGCTCCCCGCAGGGCGCCCGGGTGTGGCCGGCGGCCCGCGCGTACGCCGCGGCGCGGCAGCGGCCGGACGGGCTCTGGACGACCTGGCAGTCCTCCGACGACACTCCGGCACAGGACGTCGTCGCCCACCTCGCCGCAGGCGTGGACGCCCACCGTCGCTGGGGGGACGGGAGCCCCGACACCGCCCCCGCCCGGCGCTGGCTGGTCGAGCGCCACCGGGCGGACGGCCGCTGGCAGGCCGACTGGTACGGCTACCCCGCCTACCCGGCGGCCGAGATCGCGCCGCTGCTCGGCCGGGAGTCCCCGGAGCTCGCCCGGGAGGCCGCACGGCTGGCCACCGCCCAGCGGCCGGACGGTGCCTGGCCGCGCCTGGAGGGCGAGGACTCGGCCAGCCCGGCGGCGACCGCGCTCGCCGTCACCGCACTGCTGCAGAGCCTCCGCCCGGTCCCGCCGGACGCGCTCCGCCGGGCGCTGCGGTTCCTGGTGGAGAGCCGGCGTGACGACGGCGGCTGGACCGAACCCGGTCCGGCCATGTCCGGGCCCCGGCCGTTCCTCTCCGACGTTCCGGCCCAGAACCACGCCCTCACCTGCCGCGGACTCGCCGACCTCGTCGCCGCCGCCGGCCCCGCTGGCTCCCCTGACCCTGCCGGCCCCGGCGACCCCGCTGACCCCGGCGGCCCCGTCGCCCGTCGCTGAGGAGGTACCGCCGATGACGCGTCCGCCGCCGATCCCACCGTTCTGGTGCCCGCTCCCGCCCGCGCTGCACCCCGAGCACCGGCTCGCCCAGGAGCACCAGGTCACCTGGATGACGGCCTCCGCGGTGCCCCCCGAATCCGATCGGCGGGCCGCGCTGGCCCGTCATCGGATCGGCGAGCTGGCCGCCCGCTTCGCACCGCGCGCCACGGTGCCGGGCCTCCTCGTCCTCACCGACCTGCTCAGCCTCACCTTCGTGCTCGACGACCTGTACGACACCCCGGGCTCGGACCCCGGACTGGCCGACCGCACCGCCGTCCTGCGCGCCGCCGCGCACACCCGCGCCCCCAGCCCCGACCCGGTCGGCCGGGCCGTCCAGCGGATGCTGTCCTCCCACACCGCACTGGCCTCCCCGGGCCTGAGCGGCCACCTGGCCCGGGCGATCGACGAGAGCCTCGCCGCCAACCTGGACGAACACCTCTCCCGCAGCCGGCTCGTCCCCGACCTGGACGCGTACCTGCTACACCGCCGGGCGACCACCTGGTTCGTGCCCATCGCCGACGTCCTCGCCGTGGCGGACGGCCCCGAACCCGCACCGGCCGAACTCGACCGGCCGGCCGTCCGGGCGCTCATCGACATGACGAACCTGATCACCGGCTGGGACAACGACCTCTACGGCTACGCCCGCGACCACACCGCGGCCACGCTCGACCACGTCAACCTGCCCGACGTGCTCGCCCGGTCGCTCGGCTGCGCGCCCGCCGAGGCGGTCCGCCTCGGAACCGGGCTGCGCGACGAAGTCCTCGCCCGGTTCCTGCGGCTGAACGCCCGTACGGCGGCCACCGCCGGGCCCGCCCTGCGGGCGCTGCTCGCCAACCTCGCCGCCAGCATCCGGGGCCAGCTCGACTGGACGGCCGGCACCGACCGCTTCCGCGCCCCGGGCGCCCCCGCCGGCCGGCCTGAACCGCCCACCGACCGCCGCCCCGCACCGCCGGACCGCCTTCCACCGATCGCCGGAAGCCTCTGGTGGTGGCCCCTCACCGAGGAGTGACCCGGTCGGCCCGGGATCCGCCCGGGGGCGGGGCGTCAGCGGTCGGCCTGGAACCCGTTGATCTTGCTCAGCGGGCCGTAGCTGCCGTCCTCGTAGACCGGCTGTGTCTGGACGTCGCCGACGATCTGGAACAGCTTCTTCGCCGGGTCCGCCGTGGTCGGGTTGCAGTTCGGGTAGCCGACGTACCAGTAGATGCTCGCCACGCCGTCGCCCTGCACGGGCGGGGAGACGGTCGTGTAGAAGGTCACCACGCCGTTCTTCGCCGGGTTCGGGCCGTTCGGGCCGTGCAGTTCCCAGGCGCCGGAGACGGTGGCGGGGCTGTTCTGCGGAGTGACGGTCAGCGTCATGTCGTCGTTGAACTGGACCGCCGAGACACCGATCCACCTCGCGATGGCGTCGTCGAACTGGAACGCGCGGGCCCGACAGGTGTAGTCGGCGATGTTGCCGCCGCACTGGTCGGCCGCCCGCGTCCGGCCCGCGTCCGGCGTCTGGGCGTGCGCCGGGGCGGCCAACGCCATCGCCCCGACGGTGGCCGTGACGACGGCCAGGGCGGCCAGGCGGCCGCGTTCTCCGAGCTGCTTCATAGTGTCGAGGTCATCTGTTCATCGGTGAAGTACCGTCGGCCCCAACCTGTTCGAACCGAGGCACGGCCACAATCCCCGCGCGCCGATCGGATGATACGTCTACGCACGAACTGTCCTGCCGCCGCCGTCGAGGCCGTGCTCACGCGACGGCCCAGGACGACCACGCTGCCATGGCCACCTGCGGCAGTCCGAGGCCGGCCCGGCCCGTCGTGCCTCGGCGTGCCCCGGCGCCCTCGGAGCCGGGCGGGCCGACTTCTTCCGGCCCGCCCGGTCCCGAGGGGTGTTCAGGCGGACAGTCCGGGCAGCAGCGGCGCGGCCGGGGGCAGGGCACCGCTCTGGGGGACGGTTTCGGCGGTGGGTTCGTGCAGCGGGTGCGGGGCCGTCTGCGGTTCGACGGCGTGGGCGGTGGCGCCCTCGTCCGACGGAACGGACCGGTCGGACCGGTCGGGCTGGTCGGACGGCGCGCACGGAGCGGGCTCGGTGGTCCGGGTGGCTTCGGCGCGCACCATGGCACCGATAGCGGAGAAGACGTCGAAGGGCATGGTGGATCTCCTGCGGTACGGCGTGGAAGAGGGGTCGCAGGAAGCCGGGCCGGGCCTTGCACGGCCGTGGTGGGTGGCGCGTGGGCCCGAGGTTGCCCGGCGGGCCATGTCAGCAGCGCAGGACGACGCCTCGTACGCCCGTGGCCTCGGCCCCGGCCCGTCCGGAGCACGCGGGCCACGGTGACCGCGGCCGGGCAGGATCGTGCACGGCGTACACCTCGCCGGGCGGCAACGGCGGCTGCCCGCACCCCGACGCACAGGCCGGGCCCGCGCGGTGGGCGCCGGCATGGAGCGGGACGGTTCCGTGCGTGCGGCGGCGCTCGGCGGGTTCGGGGCACTCGTCGGCGTCCGGGGCGACCAGCGGCAGCGGTTCCGCTCCTCCGGCGGGAGCCTCCTGGACGGCGGCGCAGTGCTGCATGCCGGCCGCCCACGGCCGGGCCTCGGCCGCGTCCGCCCCGCCCAGCAGGACCAGTGCGGCGCCGAGCAGCGCCGTCACGGCACACCTGACCACGGAGTGCCAGTGCCGGGGCGCACACCGCATTCGACGAACCTTCCCGAGGAGTGGGCCCCAGCCAACCGCCCCGGCCGCTCCCGGAGCACGTCCGGCTCACCCGGTAGTGACAGGAATTCACTCGTCCGGACGCACCGGCGGCATCCGCACGGGCCGGTGCGACCCCCGGGCGGACGTCCGGAGCGGACGGTCCGGAGCGTGGTGCGGGTGGGGGCCGGGTACTACCCTTCTACAGGTTGTCGCTGTGATGGGGGGCATCGCACATGCGCCTGCTGTTCTGGTCAACGGCTCTGGTGTGTACAGGTGTTGCGGTCGCGTTGACCCTCTGGGCGGTCCTCGGGGACGCCGCCGGGGCCGAGCGTGCGAGCGCCGTGGTCGGGGCGGTCGTCGGGCTCGCCGGGCTCGTCGCTTCGGTCTTCGCGCTGCGGACGGGCGGCGGTGCCGCCGTCCGGGCCGGTGGACGCGGTGCGGTCGCCGCCGGGGGAAGCGTGATCGGCAACGCGATCGGTGCCGACAGCAGGGTCACCGGGCTGGCCCCGGCCGCTCGCGCCGCGCCCGGGCCGGATCGGACCGTGTCCGCCCAGGGCGACGGGGCGGTGGCCGCCGGAGGCGACGTCACCGGGAACGCGCTGGGCGAGGGCACCGAGGTGACCGGCTGATGGCGGGTTCACGCTTCCGTCGGCGCGGGCAGCAGGACCCGGCCGAACCCGAGCGGTCCGCCGAGCACGTGGAGGTGCGCGGGGGCGGCGTCGGCGCCGGGGCCGACGTCGCCGGCAACGCCATCGGCTTGCGCAGCACCGTGACGAACAACTTCAACTACTACCGCTCGACGGAACCCGACCCCCGGGCCGGCGCCCCGGCAGCGGCAGGCGGGGCCCCGCCGGCGCCCGCCGCTGCCGACGAGCGCCGCTACCAGGTGTTCGTCAGCTCGACCAGCCTCGACCTGAGGCAGCACCGCGAGGCCGTCATCGACGAGCTCGTCAAGGAGGGCTACATCCCCTCCGGTATGGAACTGTTCGACGCACGCTCGGAAGGCGCCTGGGAGGTCGTCGAGCGGGTGATCGACGACTGCGACTACCTCGTCCTCATCATCGGGGCGCGATACGGGGACCTCGACGGAGGGAGTACCAGCTTCACCGAACGGGAGTACGACTACGCCCGCTCGGTGGGCAAACCCGTCCTGGTGTTCGTCCACTCCGATCCCGCCGAACTGCACACGGAGAGCTGGCAGCCGACGCCGGAGGACACCGAGCGGCTCGCCGTCTTCCGGGAGAAGGTGCGCGGCGAGCGGCTCTGGAAGCCCTGGCGCACCGTCGCCGACCTTCGCAGCGATGTGACCAGGTCGCTGCGGCTGGCCGTCAGGCACAACCCCCAGCCCGGCTGGGTCAGGGGCAACTCGACCGCCCACACCTTCTCCAGCGAATGGCAGCACCTGGTGGCGCCGGGAACGCAGGTCGGTGTGGCCCGGATCAGCGTGGACGGGCAGGCCGGCAACGCCCTGAGCGACAACCTCGGGAAGGCCTCGTCGATCGGGATCATGTCCACCAGTGGAAAGCGGCTGATCGAGATCCAGGCGCCCTACCTGACGAAGGCGCTCGCGGCCGGCGCCAGGCTCCGCGTCCTGGTACCGGTCCCCGACGGCCAGTTCCTCGCCGACGTCGACGAGTCCGAGTCGCTGTGGGACGAGCGCTCACCGATCGCGGCGGAGGTCCGCGAGGTCGAGGCGCGGCTGCGGGCGATCGCCCGCGAGGCCCGGGCGCGCAGCACGGCCTCCGGATCGACCGCCGGTTCGGCCGAAATCGGGTTCTTCACCACGCACTTGCGGTCCACGATGATTCTGTGCGACCGGACCTGGGGATGGATCACGCTGACCCTGCCACCGGCGAGGGCTCCGGAGACCCCGTCCCTGGAGCTGCGCGGGACCCAGGAGTTCGGTCTGATCGACGCCTGCTGGAAGCACTTCGAACGGACCTGGGCCATCGTCGAGGGGCGCGGAGAAGTGAGGACGATCACGTGAGGCGGTCTGCGATGGACGAACGGGACACGGCACCCCTCCTCTCCCCCGCCGCGGCCGAGCGGTGGCGCGACCGTCTGCTCGCGGCCCAGGCCTTCATGCGGACGCGAGGCCACCTGCCGGGCGTGCTGATCGAGGTGGCGGCCCAGCATCCGCTCGTCGACGGCGCCACGCCCGGCGAGGAGTTCACGGCGCGGCTACGGCGCGGCCACGAGCTCTTCCAGGAGTACCTGAAGGCCGGACGCCCGGTGGAGATCTACGTGCCGGGCAGTCGGCACCGCCACCTCGGCGTGGAGGACACGAGCAGTCTCAGCCGGGCCGGCGGGGATTTCCTGGAGAAGCTCGGTGTACCGCCCACGGCCGTCCACGGCGACGACCTCAACGAGCGGTACAAGGGCGACGCCGGTGTCTACGGTTCGGCGGACGAGTGCTTCGTCGCCGCCTCGTACTTCAAGGACGGCGGCTTCGGCACCCTCGTCTCGGTCTGCTCACCGGCCCAGATGATGCGCAAGACCCTGCACTACCTGCAGTTCGGGGTCCATCCGCTGAACCACACGGCCCCGACACCGGAGGGCCACCACGACTTCCTGTACGAGCTCCTGGTCGCGGTGCCCGACGTCCTGGGCACCGACGACACCCTCCAGTCTGCGGACTCCGACGGCGCCGAACGCCTGCGAGCCGACCGCCGACCGGCGGAGGACTGACGTCCTACGAAGCGACCGGGCGACGCAGGCCCGGGATCCGCAGCTGCAGACGCCTGTCCGCAGCCGTCGGAAATTTCGACGCGACTGTCGCCGCGGTTCCCTTTCTGTGGACCTCGCGGTCGCCGAGACCGTCAAGTCCCGGGCCGGGGTGATCGAGTTGCTGCAGACGGTCCTCGAACACGGCAACCCGCCACAGCCGAAGGTGCAACTACAGGCCCACGAGGCCGTGCTGAGCCGGCGACCGACAGCGGCGCAGCTCACCCACGACGTGACCCTTCGGTGATGGCAGCGGCTCGGGACCTGGTTGCTGCGATCGACAGTCACCCGAGTGAGTCCTGTTGCCCCGTTCGATCCGGCGCCGCCTGAACCGAGCGCGGGCGGACGGGGCTGCGGAGCCCCGGGCCACCCTCACAGCGCCCGCAGGGCCAGGACCGTCCAGCCCAGCACGGGCAGCATCCCGACCGTCCAGCCCAGCACCAGCGCACCCCGCCCCACCTCGGGGCCCGGCCGTGCCACCCACCGCGCGACCAGCAGCACCGGAAGAGTCGGAGCGGCCAGGAACACCCCGTCGTGCACCCAGACCACCGAGCCGGCCGCGACGAGGGCGACGGTCGCAGCGCACACCGTGCGGAACGCGTCGCGCTCCCGGCACGCCAGCGCCGACCCGATCAGCAGAACGACGAGGGCCAACGGCCCCGGGAAGAGGACTGCCGACGGCAGACAGCCCAGGACGGCCAGTGCCACCAGGTGCTTCGCCTGCGTCGGTGCTCGGTCGATCGTGCTCACGGTATCCCCCCACGATGGATTTGAACACGTTCAAAGATACCTTGGGCATCGACATCCGCCCACCCCACCGAGCTGCTTGCCCTCCCCGACTGAAGTCGTCGGCCCCCGGAGCCTGGTCCGGCGCGCCCCGGCCGGGACGGCCAGTGCGGTGGGAAAACCTGTGAGAGGTCAGCCTGATGATCCATTAGAGTCTGCGCCCGGAATCAGCAAAGAAGTTCGGGCCCACAGGGAGTCTCCATGCGCGGAGCGCGTTCCGCCGTCCTCACCGTCGCTCTGGCCGTACTGGCCGGCGGCCTCACCGCCTGCGGCAGCGCCGGTAGTGGCAGCGACGGCGGACCGTCAGCAGCGGCCACCGCCTCGGGCGGCACAGTCGCCAGCCCTGCCGTGACAAGCGGTGCGGTGGCGGCGGGCAAGGCAGCCGCCACCGATCCCAAGGCCGCGTTGGCTGCCTCGGCCGAGGTCATGCGCAAGGCGGGCAGCGCCCGGTACGCCCTGTCCGTGCCGGAGGGCCTGGAGGCCGAACCGGGCACGGGCTTCGCCAACTGGGCCACCGGCCCGGCCGCGATCGAGTACCTGACCGACACCCCGAACGCCCCGATCAGAGTCCGGGTGGTGGGCAACGAGGCATACATGGGCCCCACGGAGCAGGCCGCGGCGGGCGCCGGCGAGCAGGTCTTCTGGGTGAAGACGCCCTTCCTCATGTGGCGTCGGCCCTTCTACCCGCAGCTGGCCATGGCGATGGACCCGGTGAACCAGCTGACCCTGGCCACCACGGGCCGGCTCAGCGCGGTCGGAACCGAGTCGCTCGACGGTGCCGAAGTCACGCACTACCGCGCCGTCACCGACGTCGCCGCCGTGGTGGGCGCGATACCCGACCTCACCGAGGAACACCGCCCGCACGTCGAAGCCGCCCTCAAGAAGGGCGGCGAAACGTACACCCTCGACTTCTGGCTCAACGCCGAGCAGGAACTCCGCCGGTTCCGCGAGTTCGGCGCCAACGACGGCGAGGCCCGAGCCGTCACCGTGACCTACTCCGCCCCGGGAACCGCCCCCACCATGACCGCGCCCACCCGCGACAACCTCCGGACGTCGTCCGACCTCAACCGGTTCCTCCCCCCGTCACGCGCCACAACCGGGCCGGGAAGGGAAGCCGTCTAGGGATCGGCCCCGGATCCGGGCCCGTCCGACTGGAGGGGTCGCTCCCGCGCCTGGTGACGGCTCAGCCCACTGCGCGACTCACCGCCGACCGACGCCCCGGCTGTCGAGATGGTCGACCAGCGCCGCCTCCTTCCGGCGCAGCAGGTCGCGGTCGTCGGCGGGCAGCGAGGCCAGGGCGTCGACCAGGGCCCGCCTGCCAGGAACGTGGACCATGGCGCCCGAGTAGATCCGGCAACCCGAGCACCAGGCCAGACCGACGCAACGCTCGAAGCCGGAGGACTCGGGCGGACAGAGGCGGTACTCGTAGGACCGGACCGGCTCGTGGCAGACGACGCAGATCCAGCGGTCGCCGTCGAAGACCGACCAGCCACTCCCTCGCTTGCGCCAGGACTTCCGGCCTACGGGTGCTCTTCATATCGTCATAGCGATCATCCTGCCCCGAGGCAGCCCTGCGCGCCAGGCCCTCAACTCGCCGGCTCGTCCGGCAGCCAGGACAACGCGGGGACCGCGCCACCCGCTCCCCTTGCTCCCCGCGGCCGCGCCTGGCTAGCCTTGCCGCCGACCGACCAAGATCGAGCAAGGGGGGCGTATGGGGCGTATGGCGGCCCTGGACGACCTGGTGCGACTGTTCGGTCCGCCGCCGCTCCGAGAAGCGGTGGCCGACGACTGGGCCGAGGTCGAGGCCTATGTCGGCTCGGCACTACCGGGGGATTTCAAGGCGTTCCTCGACGCCTACGGCACCGGTCTGATCTCCGGAGAGCTCGTAGTGTTCCACCCCCGCGGGTCCAGTCCACTGCTGGACCGGATGCGCGGGATCCACGAGTCGTTCGGCGGGTCGTGGCGGCGCGACCCGGCCGAGTACCCCTTCCGGTTCCACCCCGCACCGGGAGGCCTGATCTCCTGGGGGTACGACTACAGCGGCGACGAGCACTTCTTCTGGCCCTGCGACCCGGACCCGGACCGTTGGAAGGTCGTCACGAACATCAACGGGGGCGACCCGGAGGTCTTCGACGGGCCGTTCTCCGACTTCGTCCTCGCCTTCGTCGAGAGCCTGCGCGTCGTGGACCCGCATCACGGGATCACCCCGGACGCGCTGGAGTTCCTCGAGCCGGAAGACCTGGACGAACTGCGGGAGCTCGGTGAGATCGGTCCGGTCGAGCCTAGCTTCGAGCCGTTCTGATCCGCCTGCCCTGCCTACCCCTCGTCGGCCTGCCGGTCGGCGGCTTCGTTGGCCTGGTCGATCTCGGCCATGTGCTCCTCCGCCCAGGTGCGCAGGCCGGCGAGCGCGGTTTCCAGGGACAGTCCGAGGCCGGTGAGTCGGTAGAAGACCCGTGGCGGCACGGTCGGTTCGACCCGGCGCGACACCAGGCCGTCGCGGGTCAGGCTGCGCAGCGTCACGGACAGCATCTTCTGGGAGACGCCCGGCATCCGGCGTTTCAGCTCCGCGAAGCGCACCTCGTCCGGTGCGGCGTCGGCGAGCGTCCTGACGGCCATGGACGTCCATTTCGTGCCGATGCGGTCGAGCAACTGCCGTGTCGGGCACTGGGGGTCGAACAGGTCGCCGCGTGCCCCACGATCGGCGGCCCGGGATCCTGAGGTGGTCACCTGCGGCTCACCACCTTCCCTGAAAGTGCCGTCTAGGAAGCGGCCGGACAGTTACCTATCGTTCTGTGGTCACCAATGGTAACCAGCAGTGCAGGAGCGACCATGCCCGCCGTGCCCGTCAGCACCACACCCCGACTGCGCCGCATCACGACGAACGGCGTCCGGCTCAACGTCGCCGTCGCCGGGGACGGACCCGCGGTTCTGCTGCTGCACGGCTTCCCGCACACCTGGCAGGTCTGGAGCAGCATCATCGGCCCACTGGCCGGGCGGTACCGGGTCATCGTCCCGGACCTGCGGGGCCTCGGTGCCAGTGCGCGTGCCGTCGACGGTTACGACGCGGGCACCCTGGCCGCCGACGCCGAGGGGCTGCTCGACGCGCTCGGCGAGCCCTCGGCAGCGGTGGTCGGCATCGACGCGGGCACCGCGCCCGCCGTCCTGCTCGCGCTGCGACGGCCCGGCCTCGTGCGGCGCCTGGTCGTGATGGAGGCGCTGCTCGGCCGCCTGCCCGGAGCCGAGCACGTCGTCGCGGGCGGCGCCCCGTGGTGGTTCGGCTTCCACGCCGTACCCGGCCTCGCCGAAACCGTCCTGGCCGGCAACGAGGCGCCGTACATCGACTGGTTCCTCGACTCGGGGACGCTCGGGCGAGGCGTGCCCGAGGACGTCCGCGCGGCCTTCGTCCACGCGTACACCGGGAGCGAAGCCCTGCGCTGCGCGTTCTCCCACTACCGGGCCCTGCCCACCAGCGCGCGGCAGATCGAGGACGCCGTCGCGACGGCCCGGCTGACCGTGCCCACCATGGCCGTCGGCGCCCACCCCGTCGGCAACGGGCTCGAACGCCAACTCCGCCCCGTCGCCGACGACCTGGTCGGACACCAGCTCCAGGACTGCGGCCACATCATCCCCCTCGACCGCCCCGACGCACTGCTCGCGCTCCTGGCCCCCTTCCTCTCCGCCGACCTGCCGAGGTGACCGGAGCGGGGCCGAAGGAGCACGGTCGGCGGCCCGGGCGTGCCGGACAGGGCGGCGAGGAGGAACTCGGCGAAGCCCGTCCCGAAGCGGAGCCAGCGCTCCTCGCCGTAGCCGGAACGGCACCTAAGGACGACGACGTCCCAGCTGTCCGGGTCGACGGCCTCACAGAGCCAGAAGGCCACGTCGCCGTTGGCGCTCGTCGCGAAGGGAAGCAGCCTGGCCTTCTCCAGGTCCCCCGGGGTTGCGCCGGCCAGAGTCACCGGCTCCTCCCTGGATGATCGATTCCAGGGGGTTCAGCGATTGCCTTCGGGCAGAAAGGCAAGCACCTGCAGGAGGTTGTACTCGACTATCCCCATCATGAAGTCGCGGTCGGGGAAGTCGCCGTCGAGCAGTCGCAGCGGTCCGGCGACGAGCGACAGGCGCATCGCCAGCGTGTAGAAGGCCAGTCGCTGCTCGTCGAGTCCGCCCCTGTTCAGCCACTGGTAGTGCTCGCCGAAGCGGATTCGCAGGAACACGTGTTCCCACTCCACGTCGAAGAACATCAGGCCCTCGATGTCGATGAGAACCGGCTGCCCGTGCCGGTCCACCAGCACGTGGTCCGGTCCGAGCTCCCCATGGATGAGCCCGTACTCCGAGCGCGGGCGCACAGCGCCGGCCAGGCCGCGCAACACGTCCTCAGCGTGGTCGCGGACACCTGCGATCCGCATGTCGCGCGAGGAGGCTTCGGCCAGGTCTTCGAGCGCGCGGTCGAGGACAACCTGCTCGCACGAGCGGCCGTGGGAGACCCCGCCGTTGTCGATCAGGGCGACTTTGCCGAAGCCCGGTGCGGTGTGCCGCTGCATCAGGTCGAGTGCCTCGGCAAGCCGCGCCAGGGTGGTCTCCACGCTGCGCGGGTTCTGCTCGAGCAGCGTTTCCAGGTTCTCGCCGGGGACGTCTTCGACCACCGCGATGTCCGCCGGGTAGTAGCTCCTGCTCCGGTCGGCCAGATGGATCCGGGGAGTGAGGATCCCCAGGGCGCTCAGGTGCCGGTGGGCGGCCTGGAACAGCTCGATCCCGGAGGCGTGCGAAAACGGGTCCGCATGGTCCTCGGCGTCGGCGGCGTTCGCCGTCGGCCAGTAGTTCTCGGCGTCGTCCCAGATGTAGACGATCGCGGTGGAATCATCCTCGAAAGTGAGGCGGTACACGCCCTTCTTGCTGCCGCCTCGGAGCCGTGACACACCGACGAGGCGATGCCGGGCTCCCAACGCCGCCCGCGCGACCCCTGCCAGATGATCACGTCCGACAACCCTGCGTGTCACGTTCACAACCTGCCTCCCCAATGTATCGGCTGCGCAGCCTCTCCACCGACGGAGGACGAAGGAACGGACCCTCGGGCGCGCCACCGCACAAGCGGCCGATTCTAGACGATGCGCGCACAGGAGGAGGGATTCCAACGTCCGGGTGTGAAAACAGACTTGGACTCCCTCGCCACCGCACTCCATCCCTGATCTTGCAGGGTATCCCCGGCTTTAGCCGGGGAGGGAATGCATCCTTGGCCCGGAGCCGCGAAGCGGCGAAGTCCGCTGCAGCTCCGGAGTGACGGTCAGATCGGCCGCTGCTGTTCTTCGATGTACTGGCGGACGATGCTGGGAGGTGCGCCGCCGCAAGACCCGGCGAAGTAGGACCGGGACCAGAAAACGGACCCGGGGCCGATGCGGTTGATGCGGCCGGTGTACTCGGCGCGCAGGTATCGGGAGCTGACGCCCTTCAAGCTGTTGATCAACTTGGACAGGGCTACCTTCGGCGGGTAGTGCACCAGCAGGTGCACGTGATCGGTCTCGCCGTTGAACTCGCGCAACTCGGTCTCGAACTTCTCGCAGACCTCGCGCATGATCTCCTCGCACCTCTTGAGCATGGCGTCGTCGAACACACCCTTGCGGTACTTCGTGACGAACACCAAGTGTGCGTGCAGGTTGTAGGTGACGTGACGCCCGGTGCGGGTATCGGGGTTTGGCTCCCAACGCGGTGACATATGCCATCGGTAGTACGATCGATCGTCAGCACCCAGAGGGGGTGGGTCGGATGATTCGTGCGTACAAGTTCCTCATGCGGCCCACCGTGGGCCAGCAGCGAGCCTTGGGTGACATGCTCAAGGACCACTGCTCGCTCTACAACGGCGCGTTGCAGGAACGCCGTGACGCCTACCGGCACGTCTCCAGGACGAGCATCAAGTACGGGCAGCAGTCCGCGCAGCTCAAGGAGATCCGGGCGTTCGACCCGCAACGTCAGGGCCGCTGGTCGTTCTCGAGCCAGCAGGCCACCCTGCGCCGCCTGGACAAGGCGTTCGCGGCGTTCTTCCGGCGGGTCAGGTCCGGTGACACGCCCGGCTACCCGCGCTTCCGTGGGGTGAACTGGTTCGACACGGTGGACTTCCCCAAGGACGGGGACGGCTGCCGCTGGGACTCCACCCCGCACGACCCGACCACCCGCGTCCGGTTCCAGGGCGTCGGGCACGTCAAGGTCAACCAGCACCGGCCGGTGGTCGGCAAGGTCAGGACCGTCAGCGTCAAGCGCGAGGGCAAGCGCTGGTACGTCGTCCTGACCGCCGAGCAGGCCGAGCCCGAGCCGCTGTCCCCGACGGGCAGCGTGATCGGCATCGACATGGGCATAGCCAACTTCCTCGCCGACTCCAACGGCGAGTTCGTCCCCAACCCCCGCCACGGCCGGCGCGCCGCCGCGAAGCTCGAAGCCGCACAGCAGTCCCTCAGCCGGTGCAAGCGACGCAGCAACCGCCGCCGCAAGGCTGTCCGCAAGGTCGCGGACCTTCACCGCAAGGTCCGCCGTCGAAGACTCGACCATGCGCACAAGACCGCTCTTGACCTCGTGCGTCAGCATGACTTCATCGCGCACGAAGACCTCAGGATCCGCAACATGGTCAAGGCCCCGGCCCAGAAGCCCGATCCCGATCAGCCGGGTGGCTTCCTGCCCAACGGCGCGGCGGCCAAGGCCGGGCTGAACAAGTCGATCGCCGATGCCGGTTGGGGGGTGTTCCTCACGATTCTCACCAGCAAGGCTGAAAGCGCCGGTCGGGAAGTGATCGCTGTGGACCCCCGCAACACCTCCCGCACCTGCCCCGAATGCGGGCACGTTGCGGCGGAGAACCGGCCCGACCAGGAGACTTTCCACTGCGTTGGCTGCGGCCACCAGGCACACGCTGACACGGTGGGAGCCACCAACGTCCTACGGGCCGGGCTGGTCCGTCGCGACGCCCGCCAGGGTTAGCGAGAAGCCCCCACCTTTAGGTGGGGGAGGAGTCACGATCGGTCTGAGTGCGCACTTCTGGTCGAAGGTGTCGTGGGCCAGGAGCCGGGCGGCCGTCGCGACCTGCTGGGTTTCGATCACGGTACGAGCTTACAAAAAAGTACGTACTTCCCAGTAGTAATCAGCTTTCCTACGGTGACTTCGCAGGTACCGACCTTCTAGGAGTCACTGTGAGCAGGAGCAGCAAGGCCCGTACGGCGATCGTCACGGGCGCGTCGAAGGGCCTCGGGGCGGGGATCGCCAAGGCACTGGCCGAGGCGGGCGCGGCCGTCGTGGTGAACTACCGGGAGGACGCGGAGGGGGCCGAGCGGGTCGTCGCGGGAATCACCGCCGAGGGTGGCCGGGCGGTCGCGGTCCGGGCGGACGTGGCGCGCGGCGAGGACGTGCGCCGCCTGTTCGACCGTGCGCGCGAGGAGTTCGGACCGGTCGAGGTGCTGGTGAACAACGCGGGGGTGGCCACCTTCGCGCCGCTGTCGGGCATCACCGAGGAGGAGTTCCAGCGTCAGATGAGCACGAACCTCCTGGGCACGATCCTCACCACACAGGCGCTGGCGATCGCCGGCACCCCGCTGGGCCGTACGGGCACCCCGGACGACTACGGCCCGCTGGTGGCGTTCCTGGCCTCCGACGACGCGCGCTGGATCACCGGGGATGTCATCCTCGCCTCCGGCGGCATGCGCTGACGCTCCGGCCGACCACGGGCCGCGGCCCGAAGGCGCTGGTCGCAGCCCTTGAGGAAGGGCTGCGACCAGCGCCTTCGGGAGGAGCACTAGCGGGATGCCGGTGGTCCGTCCGGCCGAGCAGGACGGGGGCGCCGGGTGCGGCGGCGTACGAGGCCGAGGGCGGCGGCGGTGGCCAGGACCGTGAGGACCACGCCGACGTTGCGGAGCAGGTCGAGGGCGTCGGCCGGGGTGCCTCGGTGGAGGGGTGGGGCGAGCGTGAGGGTCCAGGGCAGGACGGCCAGGGCGATGGCTCCGGCGTGCAGGGGATCGGTGTGCGGCTTGGCGAGGCGCAGGAGGTGGGCGATGCCGAGCACGAGGGCGGGCCAGGCCGGGGAGAGGTCGAGCAGGGCCTGTTGGAGGGGCGGGAAGACGAGGTGGGGGTGGTCCTCGGGCCGGGTGCCGAGCCACAGGAGTGTGAGACCGCTCAGCGGGAGCGCGACGACGGCGGCGGAGCCGATCGCCCAGGAGCGGCCGCCTCGGGAGAGGTCGACGGCGTCGGGCGGTGCGATCAGCACCAGGACGGCTGTGACGGCCCGGAGTCCGGGCTCGGGATGCGGGGTGAACGCGGCCACCGCGACGGCCGCCAGGAGCAGGGCCCGGGCCGGGGCCCAGCGGCCGAGGGTGAGACACAGCAGGGCGAGAAGCCAGGGAGCGCTCTGCGCTGCGCCCAGCGCCCAGTGCGGGTCGGGACCGGACGGGAGGGCGCCGAACACCAGGTGGAGCAGGCTCAGCGCGGCGCCGCCGGCCAGCAGGGACGGCGCGGCGCCGGCGAGGATCCTGCCGGCGGGGTCGCTCGACCCGAGCCGGGTGCGCAGCCGTACGGCGTGTGCGGCGAGGGCGGCCCACTCGCGCAGGGCGGTGCGGGGGCCGACGTGCTGGACGGCTTCGGCGAGGACCGCGTCGATCTCCTCGCCGTGCGCGGCCCGGTAGGAGGCCGGGTAGAGGCTGCCGAGGGGAAGACGTCGCAGCAGGGTGGGAAGCAGGGTTCGCTCGTCGGTCATGCCGTACCCCAGTTCGCCTGCGACGTGCGCGGCCTGCGCAGCGTGGGCCGGGGGGCGCCGAGGGCGAGCCGGCGTTCGGCCTCCGCCACTCCGGCGCGCAGCCGTTGGGTCTCCTCGGTCAGGGTGCGCCGGCCCTGCTCGGTGAGCGTGAAGCTGCGGCGCAGTCGGCCGGCCACGACCTCCTCGTGGGCGATCCGGATCAGGCCCTGCTGGAGCAGGCGGTCCAGTGCGGTGTAGAGGGTGCCGGTGAGCATCCTGGTGCGGCCTTCGGTGATCGCCAGGACTTCCTGGAGGATCGCGTAGCCGTGCCGGGGCTCGTCGGCCAGTGCGGTGAGTACGAGCCGTGCCGGCTCCTGCAGTTGACGGTCTGCCATACGGGAACCATAGATCAATGATTGAGATATGTCGATGAGTTAGCCATACGGGCGGCGGAGACGGAGGCCGTCCCGGTGTGCGGCGGACCGCACACCGGGACCGGGTCACCCGCCGATCACGTGGGCGGCGATCGCCCTCGGGGTCGGCGCGTCGGCCAGCTCGGCGATCCGGACCGGGACGCCGAACCTGCGCTGCACCTGGGCGATCATGCGGATGAAGAGCAGCGACTCCCCGCCGAGGGTGAAGAAGTCGGAGTCGGCCCCGACGGTGGGCACCCCGAGCAGCGAGCGCCAGATCTCCGCGATCTGCTGCACGGTCCGGTCCTCGTCGTCCGCAGCCGGATCGGCCACCGGCACCGGAGCGGCCACCGGCACCCGGTCGGCCACCGGCACCGGAGCGTCCCGGGCGGCGGGCGTGTCCAGCCAGTGGCGTTCGGCGGCGAAGGGGCGGGCGGGCAGTGGCGCCCGGACCGCCGGGGCCCCCGCTCGCACCGCCGCCCAGTCCAGCTCGACGCCCGAGGCCCACAGTGCGCCGAGCCCGCGCAGCAGGTCGCCGCGGCGCGGCTGCAACGCCACCACGGGCGCCTGCCGGGCCTCGGGGATCTGCCGGGCGCTGCCGATCAGACCGCTGCCCGGGCCGACCTCGACGAGGACCGTCCGGCCCCGGGCCGCCGCCGTGACCACCGCGTCCTGGTAGCGGACGGGGCTGCGCAGCTGCTCCGCCCAGTAGCCGGGCGGCCGGAGCCCGCCGGCGGGCAGCACCCGGCCGCTGACGGTACTGATCACGTCGACCTCGCCCGGCTTGGCCTCGACCGCGGCGGCCACCGCGTCCAGCGCGGCGGCGGCCCCGGCCATCATCCGGGAGTGGAAGGCCCGTTCGGTGGGCAGCACCCGGTGCTGGATGCCGGCGGTGTCGAGCCGGGCGCGCAGCCGGGTCAGCGCGTCGACCGGGCCGGACACCACGACCACCTCCGGCGCGTTCACGGCGGCGATGTCGAGCTCGTCCGGTCCGGCGAGTTCCGCGCGCACCACGGCCGGCGCCGCGAGGACCACGAGCATGCCGCCCTCGGGGGCCCGCCGCATCAGCGCGCCCCGCTCGGCGACCAGGCGCAGCGTGTCGGCCAGTCCCAGTTCGCCGGCCAGGCCCGCCGCCGCGTACTCCCCCACCGAGTGCCCGAGCAGGGCGGCGGGCCGGACCCCGAAGGTGCCGAGCAGCCGTCCCAGCGCGTACTCGTGCAGGACCAGGGCGGGCTGGGTGAGGTCGGTGCGGTGGATCAGGCCCTGCGGGTCCCGGTCGACCAGCAGGTCGCGCAGGTCCACGCCGAGGAGGTGCCGGGCGAGTTCGCTGCCCCGGTCGATGTCGGCGGCGAAGGACGGGTAGCGGCGGTAGGCCCACTCGGCCATGCCGGGGGCCTCGGCGCCCTGGCCGGGGAGCAGGAAGACCACCTCGGGCCGGCGCAGCGCGGTGCGCACGGGCGCGCCGACCAGGGCGCGGGCGGCCTCGGCCGTGTCCGGCGCGGCGACGGCGATCCGGTGGGCGAAGTGCCGGCGGTGCTGCTGCGTGGTGAGGGCGACGTCGGGCAGCGGGAGTCCGGGGTGGTCGGCGAGGTGGCGGGCGAGGCGTTCGGCGGCGCTGCGCAGGGCCGGTTCGGTGGGGGCGGAGACCAGGACGACGTCCGGGGCGGTCGGGGTGGGCGGCGCCGGGTCGGCGGGCGCCTCGGTGAGCACCACGTGGACGTTGGTGCCGCCGAGGCCGAAGGAGCTGACGGCGGCCCGGCGCGGCCGGCCGTCCGGGACGGTCCACTCCCGGGCGACCGTGTCGACGGTGAACGGCGATCCGGGGTCGGTCAGTTCGGCCCTGGGCCGGTCGAGGCCGGCGAGCGGCGGGATCCGGCGGTGGTGCAGGGCGAGGGCGGCCTTGATCAGACCGGCCACGCCGGCGGCGGCCGACAGGTGTCCGATGTTCGCCTTCACCGAGCCGAGCGAGCAGGCGCCCCGGCCGTCGCCGAACACCTCGCGCAGCGCGGACAGTTCAATGGCGTCGCCGACCTCGGTGGCCGTGCCGTGCGCCTCCAGGTAGCCGATCGTCGACGGGTCGACGCGGGCCGCCGCATAGGCGCGGGCGAGCACGTCGACCTGTCCGGCGACGCCCGGGGCGGTGTAGCCGACCTTCGCCGCGCCGTCGTTGTTGACGGCGGAGCCCGAGATCAGCGCGAGGACCCGGTCGCCGTCGCGGCGGGCGTCCTCGGCCCGTTTGAGGACGACCATGCCGACCCCGCTGCCCGGCACGGTGCCGTTGGCGGCGGCGTCGAACGGGCGGCAGGCGCCGTCGGGCGACATGATGCCCTTGGGCTCGTAGCGGTAGCCGGCTCGTTGCGGGAACTCCAGGTCGACGCCGCCGGCCAGGGCGAGGTCGGAGTCGCCGGTGCGCAGGCTCTGGCAGGCCAGGTGCACGGCGACCAGCGAGGTGGAGCAGGCGGTCTGGACGCCGATCGCGGGCCCGTTGAGGCCCAGCCGGTAGGCGATCCGGGCCGCGAGGTGGTCCTTCTCGTTGGCGAGCACCACGGACAGCAGGCCCTGTTCGGCCAGGAGTTCCGGGTCGGCCAGGACCTGCTGCTGCAGGTAGTAGTTGAATCCGGAGCCGGCGAACACGCCGACCCGGCCCGGTGGCCGGTCGGTGATCAGTCCGCCGCTCTCAAGCGCTTCCCAGGCGGTCTCCAGCAGCAGTCGGTGCTGCGGATCCATCAGGTCGGCCTCGCGCGGCGGGATGCCGAAGAACCCGGCGTCGAACAGCTCCGTCCCGGCGAGCATGCCTCGGGCCGGTACGTAGGCCGGGTCGTCCAGTTCCGCGACCGGCACTCCGGCCGCGAGCAGCTCCTCGCGGGACAGCCGGGCGACCGCCACCCGTCCGGCGAGCAGGCCGTTCCAGTACTCGTCCAGGTCGGCGGCGCCGGGGAACCGGCCGGCCATTCCGACGATCGCGATCTCCTGACTCGGCGCGTCACTCGCTCCGTCATTGAGCTCGTCGCTCATGTCTTCACCCCCGTCATGTCGTCATGTCGTGCGCAGATGTTGGGCAAGGGACTGGACGGTGGGGTATCGGTACAGCTCCGCCAGGCCAATTGGCCGGGTGACCAATCGCCGTTCCAGTCGGGTCCGGACCATGGCGAGGGTGAGCGAGTCGCCGCCGACGTCGAAGAAGGCCTCGTCGAAGCCGAAGTCGTCGGTCCCGAGCACCTCGGTCCACACGTCACGGATCAGTTCCTCGGCGTCGTGCGCGGCCCGGTCCACCGGGTCGGCCCCGGCTGCGGGGGCCGGGTCGGCGACGGCAACGGGCTGACCGCCACCCCTGTTCGCCCCGGTTGCCGGACTGAACAGGGCACCCAGGGCCCGCAGGTCGACCTTGCCGTTGCGGTCCAGCGGGAACCGCTCCACCGCCTGCCAGCGCTGCGGGCGCTCGTAGGGGGCGAGCAGTGGCTCGACGGCCGCCCGTACCCGGTCCAGGACGCCGGCGTCGGCCTTGACCGCCGCGCAGAGCCGCTCGTCGGCCAGCAGGACGACGGCGTCCAGCACCCCGTCCTGCTCCTTGATCCGCCGCTCGACGGCGACCGGTTCGATCCGGTACCCGGCGACCTTCAGCTGCCGGTCGACGCGGCCCAGGAAGAGCAGCCGCCCGTCCGCACCCCAGCGGGCCAGGTCGCCGGTGCGGTACTCGCGCCCGCCGTCCCGCTCACCAACAGACTCGCCGAACGACTGCGCCGTACGTTCCGGGTCGCCCAGGTAGCCGTCGGCCAGTCCCGCGCCGGTGGCCCGCAGTTCGCCCACCGCCCCGGGCGGCACCAACCGCCCGTCCGGGCCGGTGATCCGCACGCCGGTGCCGTGCACCGGGCGGCCGATCGGGAACGGGTCGGGCACCTCGGGCACGCCGTCGACGTGGCACACCGTGGTGAACGTGGTGTTCTCGGTGGGCCCGTAGCCGTTGGTGACCCGCAGTCCGGGCGACTGTTCGAGGACCCGCCGGACGTGTGCCGGCGAGACCACCCCGCCGCCGGTGAACACCTGGCGCAGCCCGCGCAGGGCCTCCGGCCGGTGGTCGGCCACCAGGTGGAACAGGCCCGCCGTCAGCCAGGCGTGGGTCACACCCGCGGCGGGGAGGAACCGGGCCAGGCTGTCGGGCGTGGGCTCCGCGGGCGGGTGGACCACCACGGTCGTCCCGCTCGCCAGCGGCACCAGCAGCTCCAGGGTGGAGGCGTCGAAGGCCAGCGGGGACAGCCGCAGCATCGACGGCCCCGGCCGGCCGGCGGCCAGGTCCACGGCGGCCGGACGGTCCACGGCGGCGAACAGGTCCGCGTCGTCCACCAGGCGCAGCACCGCGCGGTGCGGAACCACCACGCCCTTGGGGACACCGGTGGTTCCCGAGGTGAAGGAGACGTAGGCCGCCCGTGCGGGTTCCGGCCGGTGCGGCGCGGGCCCGCTCCCCGCCCCGGCGGGCCGCTCCGGCGGGAGTGCCCGGCCGGGACCGGCCTGCGGGCAGCGGGGGACGTCGGCGAAGGCCGGATCGTCGGCCTTCCCGCCGATCCGGGCGGCGGCCGTGACCGCGTCGGCGATCCGGGCGCGTCCGGCCGCCGGGGCGGCCGGGTCCACCGCCACCCAGGCGGCGCCCAGGCGCAGCGTGCCGAGGACGGCCACGGCCTCCGCCGCCGACCTCGGCAGCTCCAGGACCACCCGGTCACCGGCGCGGACCCCGCAGCCGTTCAGCAGCTCGGCCTGGTCGAGGGCGTGCGCGTGCAACTGCCGGTAGGTCAGCGCGTGGCCCGCCTCGGGGTCGAGCAGCGCGGTCGCGTCGGGACGCTCCCGCACCTGCCGCTCGAACCGGCTCCACAGGTCGTCGCCGGTCGTGGCGTCCGCTCCCAGGCCGAGTTCCCGCAGCCGGGCCAGCTGGCCGGCGGAGAGCCCGGCGATCCGGTCCACGGACCCCTGAGGGTCGACCGCGAGCTCGGCCAGCACGGCGTGCAGCGACTCGGCCAGCTCGCCGATGTCCGCTGCGCTCTGCGCCGAGGTCGCGTACTCGATCGCCAGCCTGGGCCGCGGCGCCCAGGACTGCACGTACAGCAGGCCGTCGAAGGCCGAACCCGCGCAGTGGCCCTCGTACACCCGCCAGGTGCCGACGGCCGTCCCGAAGGAGTCGGGGACCAGCTCGTGGTGGGCGGCGAAGCCCAGCTGCGCCACCGGGTTACGGGTCCCGTCCACGGTGCCGTCCAGGCCGCTCACCACGCGGTCGAACGGCAGGTCGGCGTCGGCGAGCGCGGCGGCGAGTGCTCCGGCGGTGGCCCGGACATACTCGGTGACCGGTCGGGCGCCGTCGATCCGGCAGCGCACCGGGACGATCCGGGTGCAGAGCCCGACGACGTCCTCCATACCGGCCTCGAAGCGGCCCGCGGCCGCCACGCCGAGGACCAGGTCGGTGGTGCCGATCCGGCGGGCCGCGGCGAGCGACCACGCCGCGAGCAGCACCGAGGTGACGGTGGTCCGGCAGTGCCGGGCCAGCCGGTCCACGCCCTCGGCCACCTGTTCCGGCAGCTCGAACACCAGCCGGGCACCGGAGCCGTCGGTACCGGCCGCACCGGCTGCACCGGCCCCGGCAGCGCCGCCGGCCGGGTCGGGTCCGCCGGGCAGGGTCGCCACCGACGGGGCGCCGTCCAACCGCCGCCTCACCCCGGCCAGGGCCGCCGCCAGGTCGCCGGAGGCCTCCCGGGCGGCCAGCCGGGTGCCGGTCCAGTCCGGCGACGGGCCGGGCCCGGGCAGCGCGCCCGGCCCGTCCTCGTACAGTCGGGCGAAGTCGCGCCACAGCACACCGATGCTCCAGCCGTCGGCCAGCGCGTGGTGCACCAGTACCGAGAGCAGGGTCTCGGCACCGGCGACGGTGCGGACGAACACCACCGGCGGCCGCTCGAACGGGCGCAGCAGCTCCCCGGCACGGGCGGCGTACAGCTCGTGCACGGCGCGCACCGCGTCGGTCCCGGCGGGCAGGGTCTGGTGCAGCAGCCTCGGCTCGTGGGAGGCGGGCAGCACCACCCGTCGCACGGTCCGCTTCTCCCCGGACGACAAGTGATCGCCCGTAGAGCCCGTGAACATCGTGCGCAGCGATTCGTGGCGGGCCGTGAGGGCGCGCAGCGCGGCCCGGGTGCGCCCGAGGTCGAGCGGCTCCGGCGGCCGCAGGGTGAAGAGCAGCCGGTAGGGCTGGTCCTGGCCGGCCAGGTGGGCGGCGAGCATGGCCCGCTGCCCGGGCAGGAGCGGGCGCGGCTGCGGGGCGGCGGCCGGGTCGACGGGCGGTGGGACGCTCGGCACGAAGGGACGCGCGCCGGCCAGGACGTCGGCCAGCGGGTCCTGGCCGAGCAGTCCGGCGACCTCGACGTCGCGGGACAGCCTGCGTTGGCCGTGGGCGCCGAGCGCGATCGCCTGGAGCGAGGATCCGCCCAGGGCCGTGAACGACTCGGCCCGGTACCGGGCGCCGGCCTCGTCGGCCGGCAGCCCGAGTACCTCGACGACCAGCGGCAGCCAGTCGGCGGCGCGCCCGGGGGCGACGGTCATGCCCGACCGCCCTCGGCCCCCGCCGCCCCGGCAACCGCTGCCCCGGCCGCCGCTTCCGGCTCGTCCCGGCCGGCCACGGCCAGCAGGTCGCCGTAGCGGGGGTTGTGCAGCACGTCGGCGAGGTCGACGGGACGGTTGAGCTCCTGGCGGATCAGGGTGCTGAGCCGCAGCGCGCTCAGCGAGTGGCCGCCGAGGTCGAAGAAGTCGTCGTGCTCGTGGACCTCGTCGACGCCGAGGACCTCCATCCAGAGCTGCTCGAACTCGGCGACCCAGTCCTGCTCGGTCCGAGGGTTCATCACAGGTGCCTCTCCTTCGCGGTGGCGGGGATCTCCAGGTAGTGCCGGGTGGGGGCGAACGGGTAGCCGGGGGCGGGGACGCGGCGGCGGCCCCGGTCGCCCTCCTCGTTCCAGGGGCCGCCGATCCCGAGCTGCCAGAGCAGGCCGACGGCGGCCAGCATCCGGTCGTAGGCGCTGCTCATCTCGGGCAGTTCGACGCCGAGGTGGGGGAAGACCTGGGTGCCGACCTCCAGCCAGGTGGCCGGCTCGGGGTCGACGGTCGGCGGCGCGAACACGCCGTCGCCGGGCTCGTCGAAGCGGCCCGCCCAGTAGTCGGCGTCGGCGGCCTGTGCCGCAGTGACCGGCGCGCCGTCGGCCGGGGAGTAGAGCCGGGCGGTGGGGGCGGCCGGTCGCCAGTCGGACGGCCGCCGGCCGAGGGCCAGCTCGATGCCGGTCGCGAAGTCGAACACACCGGCCGTGCAGGCGGCGGCGACCGCGCCGGGTCCGTTGCCGGTCAGGGCGACCGGGCGGATGCCGCGGCGGCCCAGCGCGTCGGTCCAGGCCATCGCGACGGCGAACCGGCCCACCCGCTCCTTGGCCGCCGGGTCGGCGTCCTCGCCCAGCGGGCGCAGCGCGGCGTAGCCGAGGTCGATGATCCGGCGGAAGTCGGGGTCGATGTGGTAGCAGTGCCCGCAGCCGGGCAGTTGGCCGCCGCCGGTGAGGTGGTAGGCGACTCCGCGCTCGGCGGCCTGCGGGTCGGTGCGGCGCACCGGCAGCAGCGGCTTGAGGTCCTCCTCGGGCATCCGGACGGTGAAGCCGCGCCAGGGGAGTTCGGTCCGCCCGGTGCGCAGGGTGTGGGCGACGTCGCCGAGTTCGGCCGGCGGCAGATCGGCGAGGAAGGCGTCGACCCGGGCCAGGCTCTCGGTGGCCGCCTCCTCCGTCCTGGCCGAGACCAGCAGCAGTTCGCTCGCCGGGCGGCGGGGCCTCCTGGGGGCGGCCGGCGGGGCCTCCTCCAGGACGATGTGGGTGTTGGTGCCGCCGATGCCGAAGGAGCTGACGCCCGCCCGGCGCACGCCGTCGATGGCCGGCCACTCGGTGGCGGTGTCGGGCACCCAGAAGACCGACTTCTCCAGTTCGAGGGCCGGGTTCGGCGCGGTGAACAGCCCGACCGGCGGGATGGTGCGGTGCTTCAGGGCGAGCACGGTCTTGATCACGGCGGCGACGCCGGCGGCGGTGTCCAGGTGGCCCATGATGGACTTGAGGGCGCCCAGGGCGGCCTTCGGGCGGTCGCCCCGGTCGGTGCCGAACACCGAGCGCAGCGCGGCGAGTTCGATCGGGTCGCCGAGCGGGGTGGCGGTGCCGTGGGTCTCGATCAGCCCGATGGTGTCGGGGTCGATGCCGCCGGCCGCGAGCGCGGTGCGGATGGTGGCGGCCTGGCCCTCGACGCCGGGGGCGGTGAAGCCGGCCTTGCGGGCGCCGTCGTTGACGGCGGCGGTCCCGGCGATCACCGCGTGGACGGTGTCGTTGTCCCGGATCGCGTCCTCCAGGCGCTTGAGCACCAGTACGCCGCCGCCGTCGGCGTCCGCAGTGCCGTCCGCGGCGACGTCGAAGGTGCGGCAGTGGCCGTCGCGGGAGAATGTGCCGCCGGGGGCGTAGAAGTGGCCGCGCCGGGTGGGCGGGCCGGAGGAGGCGGCGCCGGCGAGGACCATGTCGGCCTCGTAGGTGAGCAGGCTCTGCACCGCCAGGTGGATGGCGACCAGTGAGGTGGAGCAGGCGGTCTGCACGGAGAAGGCCGCGCCCTGGAGGTTGAGCTTGTAGGCGATCCTGGTGGCGGCGTAGTCCTTGTCGCTGGAGGTGAGCACGCCCAGTCCGCCGGCCGACTTCACCGCGCGGACGTTCGGCCACAGGATGTCGAGCAGGTAGACGTTCATCCCGGTGCCGACGTACACGGCGGTGCGGTTGCCGTCCGCGCCGATCGGCGGGTAGCCCGCGTGCTCCAGCGCGCCCCAGGCGCATTCGAGCAGGATCCGCTGCTGCGGGTCCATCAGGACGGCGTCCTGCGGCGAGTATCCGAACAGCCGGTGGTCGAAGTGGTCGTAGTCGTCCAGGACGGCGCGGGCGGGGATGAAGTTCGGGTTGTCGGCGACCTCCTCCGGGACGCCCCAGCCGAGGAGTTGCTCGCGCGAGAAGAAGGAGATCGACTCGACGCCGTTCTTGATGTCGTGCCAGTAGCGGTCGAGGTCGCGTCCGGCGCCGGGGAGTCTGATCCCCATGCCGACGATCGCGATCCGGTCCTGCCCCTGTCCGTGTTCCTGTCCGTGTTCCTGTGCCTGTCCCGTTCCCTGTCCCTGTTCGTCAGACATGCTCGTGCCCCCTGTTGAGTCGGCGCCTTCGGGCGAGTTCGTCACGGCCGCGCTTGCGCAGCGCGCTCCGGTCGTCGGCGGGCGCGTCGGTGTGTGCCTGCCGGAAGTGCGCGGCGCAGGCGGCGACCGTGCCGTGCCGGAACAGGTCGGTGACCGAGAGCTCCAGCCCGGTCCGCGCCATCCGGTCCCGCACGGTGATCAGCGCGAAGCTGCTGCCGCCCACGTCGAAGAAGTTGTCGGTCGGTTCGAGGTCGGGCCGGCGCAGCACGTCGGCCCAGATCGCGCGGATGCACGAGGTGAGGGTGTCGCCGTTCGCCTGCCCCTGGTCGGCGGTCGGCGGGGCGGTGCGCGCGACGGGGGCAGCTGCCCCGGCGGCGGCGTGCTCGGCGAGCAGGCGCCGCCGGTCGACCTTCCCGTTGGCGTTCAGCGGGATGCGCTCCACCGGCAGGATCCGGGACGGCACCATGTAGCCGGGCAGCTCCTCGCGGACCAGGGCGCGCAGTTCGCGCTCCTCGCCCGCCCCGGGGTCGGCGCAGACGAACGCGATCAGCTCCTCCGCCTCCACCACCGCCACGCACTGGCGCACCCCCGGGCGGCGCAGGAACGCGGCCTCGACGTCGGCGAGTTCGACCCGGTGCCCGCGCACCTTCACCTGGGTGTCCTCGCGGCCGATGTACACCAGCCGGCCGTCGGGGGCCCAGCGGACGATGTCCCCGGTCCGGTAGAGCTCGCCGGGGGCGTACGGGTCCTCGCCGAACCTGGCGGCGGTGAGGCCCGGCTCGCCGATGTAGCCGGCGGCGACCAACTCGCCTGCGAGGTAGAGCTCGCCGGGCACGTTGACGCCGGTGGGCCGCCGGTCCTCGTCCAGCACGTAGCAGCGGTTCGCCGGCAGCGGCACCCCGATGCTGCCCTCCCGCACCCGGCCGAGTTCCGCGGCGGGCACCTCGATCACGGTGTTCACGATGGTGGCCTCGGTGACCCCGTACATGTTGACGAAGACCGCGGGCAGCCGCTCCGGGTCGACCAGCGCGGCCAGCCTGGACCAGCTCAGCGCCTCGCCCACCAGCACCACGTACCGGACCGGGGAGCGGTCGCCGTCCAGGGTGTCGAAGAACGGCGGCAGCACCCGGTACAGCAGGCTCGGGGTGAGGTTGACCACCGTGACCCGCTGCTCGTGGATCAGCCGGGCCAGCCGCTCGGGGTCGAGCACGTCCTCCTGGTCGGCGACGACGAGTCGGCTGCCGGTGGTCAGGGCGCCCAGGATCTCCAGGACCGACACGTCGAAGGAGAAGTTGTGCGCGGCCAGCCAGCTGTCGCCGCCGTCGGTGGCCAGGCCGCACGGGCGAGGGCCGAACAGGGCGTCCAGGCCCCGGTGGCGGACCATCACGCCCTTGGGCACCCCGGTGGATCCGGAGGTGTACATCACGTAGGCGACGTCCGACGGTTCGGGCCACCGGACCGGGTGCTCCTCCGCGCCCTCCGCGTGGTGGGCGTCCGACTCCGTTGCGCCGTCGCCGGGATGGGCGTCGGCGCGGTGGGCGTCCAGCCGGACCGTGTCCCGGCCCTCGGCGAGCTGCCTGGCGAGGTCGGCGGTCTCCTCCTCGACCAGGACGACGGCCGGTCCGGAGCTGTCCAGGATGTGGTCCAGGCGCCGGCGCGGGTGCGCGGGGTCGAGCGGCACGTAGGCGCCGCCGGCCTTCCACGTCCCGAGGATCGCCGCGAGCATCGCCGGGGAGCGGCCGAGCAGCAGCCCGACCCGGGTTCCGGTGCGCACGCCGGACCGGCGCAGCGCGGCGGCGATCCGGCCGGACCACTCGTCCAGCTCCCGGTAGCTGGTCGTCCGCCCCCGGTGCACCAGCGCCACGTCCTGCGGTGCCGCGGCGGCGTGCTCGCAGAACAGCCGCAGCACGGACGGCCGGGGGACGGACGGCCCTTCGCCCGCCGCCGGCTCGACCGGCGGGTTCCACCCCTCGGTGAGCAGCCGGTGCTCCCGCGCGTCCACCATCGCGGGTTCGCCGTCCGGGTCGTCGACCAGGGACTCCAGCAGGGCGTGGAAGTGCGCCATCAGCCCCTCGACGGTCGCCGCGTCGAACAGCTCGGTGCTGAAGTCGGCGCGCAGGAACGGCGAGCGGGTGGAGACGTCCAGGGTCAGTCCGAGGTCGAAGCGGGCCGCCTCGATCTCGACGTCGACCTCGGACACCGTCAGCCCGGTGAAGTCCGGCACGGTGAAGGTGAAGTTCTGCACCGTCAGCATGGTCTGGAAGACCGGGGCGTGGCTGAGCTGGCGCTCCTCGCCGACCGCCTGGACGATCCGCTCGAACGGCACGTCCTGGTCGCCGAGCGCGGTCAGCGCCGTCCGCCACGTCCTGGTGACCAGCTCGGCGAAGCCGGGCTCGCCGGTCAGGTCGACCCGGACCGGCAGCGTGTTGACCAGGCAGCCGACCAACTGCTCCTCCGCCTCGTCCAGCCGGTTGGCGACCGGGACGCCGATCACCACCTCCGGCTGGCGGGCGTGCCGGGACAGCACCCTGGCGTAGGCGGCGAGCGCCACCGCGAACAGGGTGACCCCGTGCTCCTTGGCCCAGTCGGTGAGCCGTTGGACCAGCTCCGGGTCGACCGGCCGGCGCAGCACCGCACCTCGGTGGGTGAGCACGCCGGGCCGGGGCCGGTCGCTGTGCAGGGCGAGTTTGGGGGCGCCGGCCAGCAGTTCGCGCCAGTGCTCCAGGCGTCGGGTGTGCTTCTCCCACAGAGTGCGCTGGGCCTCGGCGTAGTCCAGGTAGGAGGCGCTCGGTGGGGCCGTCGCCCGGCCGTTGTACTGCGCCGCGATGTCGTCCAGCAGCAGCCCGACCGCCCATCCGTCGCAGGCGATGTGGTGGACCAGGACCACCAGCGCGTGCTGGTCGGCGCCCCAGGTCACGATCCGGGCCCGCAGCACCCGGCCGTCGGCCAGTGCGAACGGCACGGCTGCCTCGGCGGCGACCAGTTCGCGCAGGTGGCGGTCCTGGTCCGGCCGGTCGGCCGGCGGGTGCGCGACGGCGGCGATGTCGGGCTCCGCCGTGTCGAGCACCAGCTGCGTCAACTCGCCGTCCCGCACCGCGAACCCGGTGCGCAGCACCGCGTGCCGGGCGGTGACCGCGCGGACCGCCGAGGCCAGCCGGTCGTGGTCCAGCGCGCCGGTCATGCGCAGCGCGAACGCCACCACGTAGGCGGGGTTGCCCGGTTGCAGCTCGTTGAGGAAGTAGAAGCGCTCCTGGGTGAACGAAGCCCTGCCGCTGTCGGTCATGCCGCCCCTCCGGTGTCCAAAACGGCCTCCGGGCGGGCAGTGCCCGCCATCGCGTCGGCGCTGCGCCGCGCGGCGGGCCCGATCAGCGCGGCCGCGGCGAGCATCAGCCCGGCGATCGCGATCCAGCCCCAGAAGCCTGCCGAGATGACCAGGCCGGAGAAGAGTGCCGGCCCGGCGATGTTCTGGGTCGCCACATGCAGGTCGAACGCGCCGAGGTACTCGCCCTCGGCGTGCTTGGGTGCCAGCCCGAAGGCGAGGCCCCAGGCCGAGGCGGACTGCATGACCTCGGCCACGGACAGCAGCAGGGCGGTGACGACGATGGCCGCGGTGGCCGGCGCCGTCGAGTGCCACAGGGCGGTGACCGAGGCCGCCGCGCAGCCCGCCGCGATCCACAGTCCGGCCCGGCGGGCCGTCGCCGCGGCGCCCGCGACCGTCTCGGCGCCCTTGCTCGCCCGTACCTGGAACAGGATGACGAAGACGGTGTTGACCACCAGGAGCAGCGGCACCAGGAAGGGCCGGACGGCGGCGCGCTCCAGGGCCCACAGCGGCAGCACCACCATCAGCAGGCTGATGTGCGAGGCGAGGACGGTCGACAGGCCGACCACGCCGAGGAAGCGCAGGTCGCGCACCGCGCCGAAGGGCCTGGGCCGCTGTTCCGGGTCGCCCGGCGGCCCCTCCGGCAGGCGGGTCACCAGGAGGGCCGCGAGGCCGAGCAGGACCGCCGCCACCGCGGGGATCAGCACCAGCAACCGGGTGCTCAGCGCGGCCGCGGCGGCGACGCCGATGCCCGCGCTGAAGCCGACGTTGAACACCGTGCGCATGGTGGCGTTGAGCCGGACCCGTTCGCCCTCCGGGATCACGGTGGCGAGCAGCGCGTTCTCGGTCGGTCCGATCCCGTAGTCCAGGAAGCCGACCAGGGTCACCAGGACGTAGAACTGGATCGCGTCGTCCACCGCGGAGTACAGCCCGAAGCCGACGGCGACCGCCGCGAACAGCAGGAACAGCAGGGTGCGTTTGCGCATCCGGTCGGCGATCATGCCGAAGAGCACCGAGGAGAGCAGGCCGGCGAAGCCCGCCAGCGACAGGCCGATACCGACCTCCGCCGCGGTCAGCCCGACGTGCAGGGTGAAGTAGACGATGCTGCCGGAGAGGAAGACGCCCTTGCCGGTCGCCTCGGCGAAGCGGATCGCCAGCAGTCGCCGGCGCAGCGCGTCGGCGGGGATCAGGCGGCCGAGCAGGCCGGTGGTACCGCCCACGGATCCGGCCATCTCAGTACTCACCCCGTCCGTAGGCGAGGAGGGTGGCGACCCGCTCCGGCTGGGGTGCGCGCGCGGCCCCGAGCGGGGCCAGCACCCGGGCCCAGCCGTCCAGCCGCTCGGCGTCGAGGCCGGTGGCCGCCGCCAGGGCGTCCCGGCGGCCCACCATGTCCGCGAGGTCCGTGCCCTCCAGGACGTAGTCGGCCGCGTCGAAGCAGCGTTCGCCGACGCAGGCGATCGGGCTCCGGGCCACCAGGCCCCGGCGGTCCGAGGTGAGCACATTGCCCAGGTGCAGGTCGCCGTGGAGCAGCACCCGCTCGGGTTCGGTGGCCAGCAGCCGGTCCGCGGTCCGCCTCGCCTCCGCCAGTTCGGCACCGCCCTGCTCGGCCCAGCCGAGCATCATGCCGAGCCAGTCGGCGGCCTGCCGGGGCGCGCTCGCCGGGTCGCCGACCGTGTGCAGGTCGTCCAGGAACCGGGCGTAGTCGGCGGGGGACGGCGGCTGCGGCAGGTCCTCCACCGGTGTGCCGGGCCGGACCGCCTCCAGCAGCGCCGCGCCCCGGCTGCTCGCGTGCACCTCGGGCACCCGGCCGCCGGGCGCGAACTGCCGCAGCATCGCCACTTCCTCGGCGAGGGCGTAGGCGTCCGGTGCGAGCTTCAGCTCGGCCTCGCCCATCGGCCCCGTGCAGGAGACCAGCACGGAGGTCACGGCCGACGAGTAGTCGACGCCGGCCACCTCCCCGATGTCGAGTTCCCACTCCCCGGCCAGGTCCGCCACCTGTTCCGGCAGCGAGGCCACCCAACGGTGGTTCACCTTTCCCCGGCGCATGAAGTCGGCGATCGCCTGCAATCGCCCGGTTATCAACTCCAAATCCAGCAAGAGGGACACCCCTTCCATGAGTCGCTTCGTGGTTGGTCGGACGGGTGGGGACGGCCGAGCGGTCCCGCCCCGCTGGCCATCGCCACGGCAGGAGCGTCCGGCAGGGCCGTGCAAGGCCGATGGAATGGCTGTGCAAACCCTGTTGAATACGCGTGGCCGTGGTTTCGACGCGGATCAACAACCCTTGACGCTGACCGTTCACGTAGGTTCAATTTCCCAGCGGCCACCGGCCTTTCGGGGGAAGAAATGACAGAAACCAGCGTCTTTTTCGGGGTCCTGGGCCCCGTCGAAGTCCGTGTCGACAGCGCAACCGTCGCGCTGCCGGCACGGGTCAGAGTCCTGCTCGCGGCGCTCCTGTGCCGTCCCAACCGGACGGTCAGCGTCGACGAGCTCACCGACATCGTGTGGAGCAACGAACCGCCCGCCGCGCCGGCCACCCTGCGCAGCCATGTGCTGCGCCTGCGGCGCCTGCTGGGCGAAGGATCGGACCGGGTGGTGACCACCGGTCCCGGGTACCGGATCGAGGTGGGGGCGCGGACCGAACTCGACACCCTGGTCTTCGGCGAGCACTGCGAATCGGCCCGCGACGCCGCGCGGTCGAGCGACTGGCCCGCCGTGTGGACGGCGGCCTCCGCGGCCCTGGGCCTGTGGCGCGGGGCGCCGCTGGCCGACGTGAACTGCGACCGGCTGCAGCGGGACGAGGCGCCGGGCTGGGCCCAGTCCCGGGTGGAGGTCACCGAGTTGGCCGCCCGGGCCGGTCTGGAGCTGGGACGCGCGGCCGAGTCCGTGCTGCTGCTCACCCGCCTCGCCGCGGAGGAGCCGCACCAGGAGGGCGTGCACGCCCTGCTGATCGAGGCCCTCGCGGTCGCGGGCCGGCGGGCCGAGGCGCTGGCCGTCTACCGGCGGCTGCGCACCGCGCTCGCCCGCGACCTGGGCATCGAGCCGGGTGCCCGGATCGCGGCCGCCCATCAGCGGGTGCTGCGGTCCGGCGGCAACTCCGCAGCTCCGCAGGGGGGTTCGCAGCGGGCGGCCGGACCGGAGCGCGGCCTGCCCGGCGGGCCCGACCCCGCCGGCGGCGCCCCTCCGACGGGCCCCGCCGCAGTGCCGGACGGGACCGGCGCCGCATTACTGGGAGCACGTCCCGCGCCGGAAGGGCCGTTCACCGAACTGCGCCGGATCCCGGCAGCCGAGCCGTTCACCGTCGTGCGTCGGCTCCCGGCGGAGCCGGTCACCGTACTGCGCCAACTCCCGGCCGACCTGCCCTTCTTCAGCGGCCGCACGGAGGAGCTGCGGACCCTTCTGGCGGCCCCGGCCGCCGGACCGGCCGGTGCCGCGGCGACCGTGCTGGTCACCGCCATCGAGGGCATGGCCGGGGTGGGCAAGACCCGGCTGGCCGTGCACGCGGCGCACGAACTGGTCCGCGCCGGCCGGTTCGGCACCCTGCAGCTGTACGTGAACCTGCGCGGCTTCGATCCGGACCGGCCCCCGGCCGACCCCTCCGACGTCCTGGCGGGCCTGCTGCACGCCCTCGGCGTGGACCGGTCGCTGATGCCCGAGGGCCTGGACGCGCGCGCCGCCCTGTTCCGCGACCGGCTGCACGGCCGCGAGGCACTGCTGGTGCTCGACGACGCGGCCGACGCGCACCAGGTCCGCCCGCTGATCCCGGCCGAGCCCGGCTGCCTGGTGCTGGTCACCAGCCGGCGCAGCCTCGCCGGGCTCGACGGCGCCCGCTCCCTGCCGCTCGCCACCCTGGCCCCGGCGGACGCCCTGCGGCTGCTGGCCGAGGTCGCCGGCGCCGAGCGGGTCGCCGACTCCCCCGGGGCCGCCGCCCAGGTCATCCACGCCTGCGGGCACCTGCCGCTGGCGCTGGTCCTCGCCGCGGCGCGCCTGCGGGCCCGCCCGGCCTGGCGGCTCGCGGACCTCGTCGAGTACCTGAGACCCGGCGGGATCAGCGCCCTCACCACCGGCGGCCGCTCGCTGCGCGCCAGCTTCGACCTCTCCTACCGGCGCCTGCCCGAGGAGGCCCGGCGGGTCTTCCGGCTGCTGGCCGTCCACCCGGGACGCGAGTACACCGCCCCCGCGATCGCCACGCTGGCCGGGGTCGACCCGGCGGCCGCGCGCGAGACGCTGGAACTCCTGGTGGACGAGCACCTGCTGATCCAGGACACCCCGGCCCGGTACCGCCTGCACGACCTGCTGCACGCCTTCGCCGCCGAGCTCACGGAGGGCGGGGCCGCCGACCGCCTGGCCCTGCACCGGCTGACGGTCTGGTACTGCCACACCGCCCGCGCGGCGGACGAGCTGCTGCGCACCCGCTCCTCGGCGGTCCGCCCGCGCTACGCCCCGCCGCTGCCCCCGCCGGTGCTGCCGGCCCTGCGCTTCCCGGACCACGACCGGACGCTGGCCTGGCTGGACACGGAGCGCGCCAACCTCACCGCGGTGCTCGCCCGCGCGGCCGAACAGGGCCTCGGCACACTGGTCGCCGCGCTGGCGCTCTCGCTCAGCGGGTACCTGCACACCCGGGGTCCGGCGTCGAGCCTGCTGTCGGTGCTGCGCACCACCCAGGCCACGGTCAGTCCGGAGGCGGACCCGGAGCTCGCCGCCCGGGTGCTCACCGAGCTCGGCGACTGCCACGCGCTCACCCGCCGGTACCAGGACGCCGTCCGGCACCACGAACGGGCCCTGGAACTGCACCGGGCCAACCACGACCGGGACGGCGAGGCCGCCACACTGCTCGGCCTGGGCAGCGCGCACGACCGGCTGGACCGGCCGCAGGAGGCGGTCCGGTGCTGGCGCCAGGCCCGGGTGATCTTCGCGGAGCTGGGCAACCGGCTCGGCGCGGCCACCTGCCTGGTGAACCTGGCCCGGTCGTACCGGGCGCTGGAGCGGTTCGACGAGGCCGTCTCGCACGACCGCGACGCGCTGGCGGCCTTCCGCGGCCTCGACGACGAGCACGGACAGGCGCGGGCGCTGGCCGGGCTGGGCGAGGTCCACCAACTGCTGGACCGCGACGCCGAGGCCGTCGGCTACCGGCGCCAGGCCCTGCTGCTGTACCGGCGGGCCGGCGACCGCTACGCCGAGGCGGAGGTCCTGGACGGGCTGGGCACCTCGTACTCCCGGCTCGGCCGGCCCGAGCAGGCCGTACGGGCCTGGCGCGGTGCCCACTCGATCCTGACGGACATCGCGCACCCGCGGGCCGAGGAGGTCGAACGGCACCTGGCCGGGGCGGCGGCCGGGCACGCCGGGAGACTCCCGGAGCAGCGGTCGTTCGCCCGGTCGCGGTAGCGGCGGCGCGGACCGCGGGCAGCAGCGGGCAGCGGCAGGGACAGCGGTCGGGCGGGTCGTTCCGGGAACACCATGTTCCCGGAACGACCCGCCCGACCTCGTTCATGTCCCGCGTGGCGTCACCGCAGGTTCACCAGCGGACCCACTGCCGGGTTCAGCGCCCGGCTCACCGCCGGCGCCGGGCCGGCTTGGGCAGCGCCGCCCGGTCCAGCTTGCCGTTGCGGGTCAGCGGCATGGCCGCCAGCACCACCGTGCGGGTCGGCAGCATGTAACGGGGCAGCACCTCGGCCAGGTGCGCCGCCAGACCGGCCGGCTCCTGCCCGTCCGAGGTCACCAGGTAGGCCACCAGGGCCGGGACCGCGCCCAGGTCCTCGCGCAGCAGCACCACCGCCTCCGACACCGCCGGGTGGCCGCACAGCACGGCCTCGATCTCGCCCAACTCGATCCGCAGGCCGCGCAGCTTGACCTGGTGGTCGAGCCGGCCGAGGAACTCCAGCCGCCCGGCGGCCGTCCACCGCACCAGGTCGCCCGTGCGGTACAGCCGCGCGTCCGGCCCGGCGCCGAAGGGGTCCGGCACGAACCGCTCGGCGGTGAGGTCCGGGCGGCCGACGTAGCCCCGGGCCAGCCCCGCGCCGCCCAGGTACAGCTCGCCCGGCGTGCCGATCGGCACGGGCTCGCGCGCGTCGTCCAGGACGTGCGCCGTGGTGTTGGCGATCGGCACACCGATCGGGACCCCGCCCTCGGGGTCGTCGTCCCGGCAGGTCCAGTGCGTGACGTCGACCGACACCTCGGTCGGGCCGTACAGGTTGTGCACCTCGGCCCGGCTGCGCTCCCGGAACCGCCGTACGACGGCCGAGGTCAGCGCCTCACCGCTGCACACCACCCGGCGCAGCGCCGTGCACCCGGAGACCCCCGGCTCCTCCGCGAAGACCGCCAGCATCGACGGCACGAAGTGCGCGGTGGTGACCCCCTGCTCCGCCATCACCCCGGCCAGGTAGGCCGGGTCCCGGTGCCCGTCGGGCCGCGCCATGACCAGCCGGGCGCCGGCCAGCAGCGGCCAGAAGAACTCCCAGACCGACACGTCGAAGGTGTAGGGCGTCTTCTGCAGCACCACGTCGTCCGGGGTCAGCCGGTACCGGTCCTGCATCCAGAGCAGCCGGTTGACGATGCCTCGGTGCGGGATCGCCACGCCCTTGGGGCGCCCGGTCGAGCCGGAGGTGTAGATGATGTACGCCAGGTCGGCGTCCGAGGGTTCGCGCGCGGGCGGCGGGGCCTGGACCTCGGGCGGGTCCGTTGGCCGGGTGCCCCCGTCGAGCGGCAGCAGCACGGGGCCGGTGCCGGCGAACAGCGGCGCGAACGCCTCGTCCGCGAGCACCACCGCCGGGCGGGCCTCGTCCAGGATGGTGCGGATCCGCGCCGCCGGGTGCTCGCAGTCCAGCGGCAGGTAGGCGCCGTCCGCCAGCAGCACGCCCAGCAGGGCCACCACCAGGGCGACCGACCGCTGGGCGCAGACTGCCACCGCCCGGTCCGGTCCGACCCCGTGCGCCCGCAGGCGCTCCGCCAGGGCCCCGGCCCTGGCGACGAGTTCGGCGTAGTCGATCTCCTCGGTCGCGTCGCTGACCGCGACCGCCGCCGGGGTGTGCCGGGCCCGGTCGAGGATGTACTCGTGCAGCCGGCGCGGTTCGCCGTGGTCGACGGCCGTCATGTTGAAGCCGAGCAGCCGGGCCCGTTCGGCCTCGGGCAGCAGCTCCAGCAGGCCGACCGGGCGGCCGGGGTCGGCGAGGGCGGCCTCGGCGAGGCGGCCCAGCCGCAGTCCGGCCGCGACGACGGTCTCCCGGTCGTGGCGGTCGGCCCGGTAGCGCAGCGCCCCGGCCGGGGCGGGCGCGAGGTGCAGTTCGAGGTCGTGGCCGCCGCCCTGCCGGGCGTCGACGGGCTGCGGCTCGCCGGGACGGCCCACCAGCACCTGGCAGGGCGACAGCGGCCCGGCCCCGCCGGCGAACCCGGCCAGCGCCAGGATCCGGTCCGACGGCACGTCCTGGTGCCGCTCCGCCTGCCGCAGGGTGTCGGCGGTGGAGCGAAGTTGATCGAGGAAGGTGGTGCCGGGGGTGAGGACGGCCCGCACCGGCACGGCCCCTTCGCCCCGGCCGCCGGTGCGCGGCACGGCGATCACCACGTCGTCCTGGGCGGCGCAGCGGTGCAGCAGGACCTGCACCAGGGTGACCAGGACGTCGAACGGACGGCAGCCCTCGGCGGCGGCCAGCTTGTCGATGCGGTCCAGCAGCGACGCGGGAAGGGCGAACGGCACTGTCCCGGTGTCACCGGCTCCGTCCGATCCACCCGCTCCGCCCGATCCGCCTGCGGCGCCGAGGAGGCTCGGCAGGCTCGACCGGGCGGGCGCACCCGCGAGGTGTTCCGCCCAGAAGCGCTCTCCCGCGCCGTTCGGGCCATTGGGACCAGCAGTTCCGGCCGGACGGGTCGGATCATTCGGATCGACCGAAACACTCGGATCGTTCGGAAACTCGCTTGCATTCTCCAGGCTCATGAGGCCCCCATGTCGGACGAACACGACTGAGCAGACAGGGAATTCACAAGGCGGGAAGACGGGAATCGGGCTCCGGGGCGGACCGGACGACAGAACCGACGAAGGTCGGCTGCCGATTCCCCCATGCGCTTTCACCCTAGCGCCGGGCCGAGCCCGTGCGAACAGGAAGACCTCGACTGTGACTTGCGTCACGGAATGGTTGCCCCGCCCTCCTCGTCCAACCCGGTGGAATCAGTCGCGGCCGAGCGCGTGCTCGCGACGCTCCAGGTAGATCTCCACGAACACCGCGACCTTGGCGCGCAGCGCCCAGGGGTCGAAGGGCTTGACGATGAAGTCGACGGCGCCGGCGGCGTATCCGCGCATGGAGTACTCGGGATCGTTGCCGATGGCCGTGAGGAAGATGATCGGGATGTCGCGGGTGCGGGCGCGGCGTTTGATGTGGGCAGCGGTCTCGTAGCCGTCCATCTCGGGCATCTGAACGTCGAGGATGATGACGGCGAAGTCGTCGGACTCCAGCAGCGCCTTGAGCGCCGCCTGCCCGGAGGAGACGGAGACCACCTCGTGGCCGTGGGTGTTGAGGACTGCTTCGAGGGCCATGAGGTTGGGGCGCTTGTCGTCGACCAGGAGCACCTTCGGCCGGAAGCCCGCAGCCAGCGCAGGGGCATTCAGCGGGTCGACCAGGCGCACGAGTTCGGGCTCGGGCAGGACGGCGCCCTGCTGTTGCTCGACCACCTCCAACTGGCGTTCCAGTAGCTCGCAGCGGGCCTCCGCGAACGCCGCGCGCCGACGCGTCCGGTCCAGCTCCACGCTGAGCCGGGCAACCTGGAGGGCGAGAACGTTGCGCTCCTCCAGGATCGCCGCGCGGTCCGCTTCGGCCGGGGCCGGCCGGCGAGTGGACCCGTCCGGGTACTCCAGCTTCGTCAGCCGCTCGTCCAGGTCCTCGATCGCGTGGTGGCAGCCGTCCAGCGCGTGGTCGAGCTCCTCCTCCCGGGCACTGGTCTGCCGCACCTCCCGGTCCGCGACCTTCAGCATTGAAGAAGCGGACAGTGCCCGTGTCCTCCTCCGCACGGACGGGGTCGAAGGGCAGCAGGGCCTCGACGTCCAGGCCGGTCTCCTCCCGGAGTTCCCGGCGGGCGGTCTCGTACGGTGTCTCCCCGCTCTCGGCGTGGCCCCCCGGCACGACCCAGTGGGCCGGCCAGCAGAGGTCCGGACGGTCGTCCCTCAGCTGGAGCAGGATCTCGCCGCCGGGGGTGGTGATCATCGCGTCCGCGCTGGTGAAGTCGGCACTCATCGGTCAGGGAGTCCTCTCCGTCACGGGGGCTCTTCGGCCTCAATCGACCAACCGCAAGCGGCCGGTCTCCACGGTCGATACCCCGCGAACGGCCGCCGAGACCTGCACCCCCGGGGCCGGGCCCGGGCCCGGGTGCGGGTTCGTCAACCGCTGGGTTAACGACCGTTGCGGTTTCGACCGTTGTTCCTCCCCTCGGCGCGAGGCGATGCTTGGTCCGTTCCGCAGGACAGACGGGCGAAGGAGCAGGACAGACATGACCGTTACCACCGCGGGGGGGGTGCCGCTCGCGATGAACATCGTCGCTTCCACGGTCACGCTGAGCGTCGCCGATCCGGGTGCCTCCACCCGGTTCTTCACCACCCACCTCGGCTACCGGGAGGTGCTGGCGGACGAGGAGTTCGTGATTCTCGGCCGGGACGATGCCGCCCCGGACGTGCTGTTGCGGCAGCGGGACCTCGAACTGCCGCCCGGACCCGGACCGGTCTGGGTGCTGGTGTCGTTCGCCGTGACCGGCGTCGCCGCCGAGTACGAACGGCTGCGGCGGGAAGGCGCCCACATCACCGTCCCGCTGCGCCGCGAGCCGTGGGGTGAGCAGTTGCTGGAGCTCACCGATCCCAACGGCATCGTGGTCCAGTTGACGGAGTGGATCCCGCCCGCCGGCGCCTGACCGTCCCCACCGGGGCCGTCAGGTGCCGCCCGGGGTCGCCCCGGTGCTCGCCGCGAGGAGCTCGCGGGCCTGCGTCGCGGTGCGGCTGAGGCTCTCGGAGACGAAGTCGAGGACGCGGACGACGGTCTCCAGGCGCGCGGCGGCAAGGCTGTGGGAGCCGAGCACACCGATGCCTTGCCGTGCGGTCTCGACGAGTCGGGCGGTGGAACGGGCGGCGGTCATCATCGTCCGGTACCAGACGTCGTCGTCGACGGTGTAGCGCTCACGGCGGCGCTCGCCGCGTTCCCGGCGGACGAGGCCCTGGCCGTCGAGGAACGCGACCGCCTTGGAGACGGAGGCCGGGCTGACCTGGAGGTGCCGGGCGAGTTCGGCCGCGGTGAGGCTGCCGGACTCGGCGAGGGTGAGGCAGGCCAGGACGCGGGCCGTCATCGGGGGAAGGCCCGTGGCCACGAGGACACCGGCGAGTGTCTCCTCGTAGGCCCGGACGGCTTCGAGGCCGCGGCCTCGGGCGGGCGGGCGCGGCTGCGGCCCTCGGGGAGCGACCCGGCCCCGGCGACGGGCCCGGCGTTCGGCGGCGCGGTGGGCAAGGTCGGCGTGGTAGCCGGTGGGGCCGCCGTTGCGCATCACCTCACGGGTGACGGTCGAGGTCGGACGGTCGAGGCGCCTGGCGATCTCGGCGTAGGCGAGGCCGTCGGCCAGCCCCAGTGCGATCCGCCGACGTTCCTGCTGAGTGAGCCTGCTTCCCGGCACCGCGGTCCCCCTTCGTGTTCCCCGAGGGACCGAACCTAGCCCCCACCGCCCATTCAGTGCAACGGTGATCATGGATCCGTTGCGTTAGATTCCCCTCCGTTGCAACGATCAATTCGCCTTGACCTGCATTGATGATGCCAAGAAGCAGTCAATGGATTGCAGAATTCACGAAGGCAACGTAGCGTTTCCGTAGTCAGAAACACCAAGCCGCAGGAGAGCACCGTGCAGAAGTTCAACACCCCGGCCCCGGTCTCCGTCGTCCTCGACATCCCCGCCGGGCGGTTCCGCCTGACCGCCACCGACCGCACCGACACCACGGTCGAGGTCCTGCCCCTGGACGCCTCGAAGAGCCGCGACGTGAAGGCGGCGGAGCAGACCGGGATCACCTACGCCGACGGTGTCCTGCTGGTCGAGGCGCCCCAGCCGACCCGGGTCCTCGGCTCCGCCGGATCGGTCGAGGTGACGGTCGGGCTGCCCGCCGGCTCGCACGTCCGGGCGACGGCGGCCGACGCCGAACTCCGCAGCGACGGACGGCTCGGCGACGTCGCCTTCGAAGCCTCGAACGGCACCGTCGAGCTCGCCGAGACCGCGAGCGCCCGCCTCGCCCTCCTCGCCGGGGACATCACCATCGGCCGCCTCGGCGGCCCCGGCGGGCTCAGCACCGAGAAGGGCGACATCCGCGTCACCGAGGCCGTGCACGGCGTGGTGACGCTGCGCACCGTGTCCGGCGACCTGACCGTCGGCGCCGCCCGCGGAGTCTCCGCCGCCCTCGACGCCGGCACCGCCTCGGGCCGGATCCACAACAGCCTCCGCAACTCCGACGGCGCCCCCTCCCTGACCATCCACGCCACCACCGCCCACGGCGACATCACCGCCCGCAGCCTCTGACGCCCCGCAGCCACACCGGGACACCGCACCCAGGAAGGACCACAACCATGATCACCGCCCAGGACCACCGGGCCGCGGATCAGCTCCTCCAGTGCCCGGCCCGGCCCGCCGGACCCGTCGTCGACGACGAGGTCGGGCCGCAGTGGATCGACGGCGGCGCACGGTTCTGGTTCGCGGTGGGCAACGGCAGCGGCAGGCGGTTCGTCCTGGTCGATCCGGCGGCGGGCACCCGCGAGCCGGCCTTCGACCACGCCCGGCTCGCCGCCGCCCTGGCCACCGCCTCCGGGCAGCCGGTCGACCCCGAGGCCCTGCCGCTCACGGACGTCCGACCGACCGGGGGCGCCGTGGAGTTCGCCGCCCTCGGCGGGTACTGGCGCTGCCGCCTCGACGACTACAGCTGCGAGCCGGCCGGATTCACGCCGCCGGGCGACCCGCCGGAGGTGCTGTCCCCCGACGGGAAGGTGACGGTCACGCGGCGGGGGCACGACCTGTGGGCACGCTCCCTGTCCGACGGCCGCCAGTGGGCGCTGACCACCGACGGCACGCCCGACCACCCGTACGGCACCGACCCGGCCGACCCGGCCGGCACCGCCGACGCCTCCCGGCCGCACGGGATCGGCCTGCCGCACCTGCCGCCCGCGGTGGTCTGGTCACCCGACTCGACGCGGGTGCTGACGCACCGGACGGACGAACGCGGTGTCCGGCAGAACCGTCCGGCCGGGGCACGGCCCGCCGACGGCGGCGTGGCCGCCGTACCCTCCCAGCGGTACGCCCGCGCCGGGGACGGAACCGTGGCGCAGGCCGAACTCGTCGTGCTGTGCGTCGACAACGGCACCGCGGTCCGCGCGCAGGCCGGTCCGCTGCTCCTGCCGCAGATGTCGCCGATCGCCACCAAGTGGGCGTGGTGGGCCGAGGACAGCTCGGCGGTGTACTACCTGGCCCGCTCGCGCACGCTCTCCCTGCGCCGGCTCGACCCCGCGACCGGTGAGGTCACCACCGTGCTCAGCGAGGTCGGCGACACCCCGGTCGAGCCCGACCACGGGCCCTACGAACCGCCGATCGTGCAAGTGCTGACCGACGAGGTGCTCTGGTACTCGGAGCGCGACGGCCGGGGCCACCTCTACCGGTACGACCTGCACACCGGCGCGCTGCTCGGGCAGGTCACCTCCGGGCCGTGGTCGGTGCGGCAGATCCTGCGCGTCGACGAGGCCCGGCGGGTCGTGTACTTCACCGCTTCCGGACGGGTCGAGGAGGACCCGGGCCGCCGCACGGTGTGCCGGGCCGCACTGGACGGGCCCCGCTTCGGATCCGGATCCGGCTTCGGCTTCAGTTTCGGATTCGGCTTCGGCCTCGGTTCCGGCTTCGGTTCCAGCTCCGGGTTCGGCTTCGCCGAACTCACGGACGACGAGCTGGACCACGCCGTCACCGTGGCGGACGGCCAGGAGTACTTCCTCGACTCCGCGTCCACCGTCGACACCCCGCCGGTGACCCGGGTCCGCGACTGGACCGGGCGGGTGCTGGTCGAGCTGTCCGCCTGAGTGCCGTGCCACCGGAACGGCGGCCCGTCGCCACCGACGGCCTGTCACCCCCCGCAGCGCGTCACGCCCGGCGGAGCTTGTGCCGGTCGGCCCAGGCGGCGACGGCGGCGCCGATCGCGCGGGGGTGGTCCTCCGGGGTGTGGTGGCCCGCGACCGCGTCGTGGTGCTCGATCTCCAGACCGGCGATGTTCTCCGCGCACCAGTCGACGATCGCCGGGCCCATCATCGCGCCGGGGCCGGCCTCGAAGGTGAGGAGCAGCTTGGGCACGTCCGCGCTGGCCGCCAGCCACCGGTCGTAGGCCGTGATCCTGGCGACCACCTCGGCGGGTTCGCCTCCCAGCGGCATCGAACGCGGCCACTGCAGCAGCGGGCGGCGGCTCTCCCCGGTCGGGTACGGGGCCCGGTAGACGTCCAGGTCGGCCGGGGCGAGCGGGGTGGCGACGCTGCCGGGCAGCACCTGCTCGATGAAGGCGTTGTCGTCCAGGATCAGGGCCTCGCCGACCCCGGGCGTCCTGATCGCCTCGAACAGCGGGCGACCGCCCTCGGGGAACTCCTCCCAGGTCATCGGCTTGACGATGGTCTCGGTGAACGCGATGCCGCGCACGCGTCCGGGATGCCGCGCGGCCCAGTCGAAGGCGAGGGCGCCGCCCCAGTCGTGTCCGACCAGCACCACCTCGTCCAGGCCGAGCGCGTCGAACCAGGCGTCCAGGTAACGGGCGTGGTCGGCGAAGGTGTAGGCGATGTCCGGCTTGCCCGACTCCCCCATGCCGATCAGGTCCGGGGCCAGCAGTCGGCCCGGTCCGCCGACGGCGGGGAGGACGTCCCGCCACAGGTGGGAGGAGGTGGGGTTGCCGTGCAGGAAGACCACCGGCGCACCGGCGCCGGACTCCCGGTGGAACATGGTGGAGTCGAGTACGGGCTGGACAGGCATGGGAGCGGAGCCTTTCAAAGGTGCGGCCGTCGGCGGGAGTTCGCCGGAACGCCGGGCCGGACGGCGAGGTCCCGATCCACTGGGTACCGTCCGGAATTCCGACGTGGGGAACGCTATGTTCCGCCCCGGTGCGGGTCAATCGAGTCGAGGCCGCTGTAGACCGATTCCCCCAGGTCACAGCCCTCGAATTGTTGCAACGGGAATGCCCGCGAATGCACTACCGGGGCGGCGGATCCGGCCTACGACCCCCGCGGCGGTTCTCCGCCGCGGGCGGCGACGCACCAGGGTCCCCGCCGACGTCAGACCGTGCCGAGGTCGCGGACCACCTGCGCGAAGGCCCGGATGAGGTCGTTCTCCGATTCGCCGTGCCACACCGGCCCGTAGCCCAGTGGGTCCATGTCGTGGATGGGCAGCCACTCGATGTCCGGGCGGGCCCAGTAGCGGCTCACGTGGACGGGGAAGGGGTTGACGACCTCGCCGTTGCTGACGAGGGTGAAGATCTCGTCGATGTTGTCGACCTCCAGCCCCCGTTCGATCACCCGGCCCTTGGGGGTGTGCGGCGGCGTGTAGGCATCGCCCCAGTACTCGGGGAGGCCCTGGCTGAACGTGGTGCGGAAGTCGCCGAGCATCTCCAGACTCGCCGAGGCCCGCCCGGCCAGCTCGTGGTCGAGCGACACCGCCAGCACTCTGGTCTCGGCGAACATCGTCGGGCCGGTGACCAGGTCGGGTTCCAGGACGGGGAGCCAGGAGACCAGGATGTCGACGTCCCCGCGGCGCAGCCCGGCGAAGGGATCGACGAACGGGGCGTGCCGCAGCCTGATCCCCCACTGGGGATGCCGGGTGCGGAAGGTCTCCCAGTACGGGCGCAGCTCGTGGGCGTTGGCGGGGATCATGCCGATACGCAGCAGGTCGGTCTTGCCCTGGGCGGCCGTCCGGGCCCGCTCCAGGCTCTCCTTCAGGCCCCGGTGGATCGGCACCAGGTCCTTCCGCAGCTGCTCCCCGGCGGGCGTCAGCCGCACATTGCGGCTGTCGCGCTGGAACAGCTCGACGCCGATGCTGCGCTCCTGCTGCTTGATGGCCTGGCTGACCCGTGCGGTCGACACGTACAGCCGCTTGGCGGTCCGCCCGAAGTGCAGCTCCTCCGCCAGCGTCAGAAAGATCTCGATGTCGCGCAGTTCCATGGCTTCCCACCCCGTTGACCAGCCGCTCGACCCCGACGAGCGCGAGCAAGAGTGGCACGTCGCCGCCCTCTGCCGCAACGCCGGACGATCTTCGAGGGGCCGCCCTCGGTGGCGGGCCCGCCGTGCACGGTCAGCCGCCGCGTGGGCCCCTGTCACCGATTCCGGCTCCGGGACCGCGGCGGTAGGTGAGGCGACGTCACTGCAGGCTGAGCCGGTGGGGGTGGCCGGGATCCCGGGGGCACACGAAGACGTAGAGAATCCCGTCCCGGCTCACGAGGACGGACGTCGCTCCGATCGCCCCCTCCAAGGTCTCCCGGTCCTCCAACGGGACCCAGCTGGCGTTGGAGCTGTCGCACTCGTAGCTGGCGATGGTGAGGAGAGGTTCCATGGGCTGTCCGCATTCGCAGTCCATGGGCGCCGGATCCGTCACGTGCCAGGAGGCGAATCCGCCGACCTTCCAGCCCGGGGCGATCGAGAGGTCGCTCCGGTAGCCGACTGCCTCCTCGTCGCGCTCGTCCTCGGGCCCCTCCCACTTCTCTATGCGCCTGCGCAGACGGTCGGGAAGCAGATCGATGTACTGGTGCTCCACCACCTGTTCCGGGTGCAGGACACAGGGGTCGAGCACGTACCCCGGAGCACCGACCACCACCGGCTCCGGCTGGTCGGCCAGTACCTCACGGACGTCGGCGGAACGACGCCAGCGCAGGTGCAGCGCCAACTGGTGGCCGGTCCCGTGGGCGTCGAAGGGGCACCAGAACACCTGGAGAACGTCGCAGTCGGCGGGCCCGCCGAACAGGTCGGGCACGTCCTTGCGGTAGAGCTGGGCGACTGCCAGCAGGGGGATCGGGTCGGTGTTCGCCAGCCACGGGGCGTGCCGCCCGCGCTTCAGCGAGGCCAGGACCTCCCGTTCGGCTTCCGTCCACCCGGGCCTGACACCCGCTTCTGAGGCACGACGCCATTCCGCGGCCTCGATCCGACGCCGGAGCCGGACGTCCTCCACCCGCTCGCCCCAACTCCTCTTGTGCGGGTGCGTGCAGACCGGCCACGGCTCGTCGGACGGCCAGAGCATGGGTCCACCCACGGAGCTGTCCCGCGCGCCGGGGGCTCCGGGCCTGGGGTGCAGGCGGGTCGCGGTCCGCCGGTACCGGGCCAGCTCCGGGAAGAGCTCCTCCACGTCCACCGGCCGCTCAGGTGTCGTACGGGTCATTCCTGTCCTCATCATCATGCCTGCACGACCCTCATGAGTCCGTCCCGGCATTCTGACATCGTTCCAGCAGGTCAGCGGCCGTCGATACCCCGACGGCCACTGGGGCGTCGACCTCGATACGGGCATCCCGGAGCGGGCCCGGTCACCGGGCTGCAGGGGGCCGGACGGTGCGTCAGGTCCTACTTCGGCGGCGACACACGGCTCGTGTCGCCGCCGAGTTCGGCGTACAGCTCGGTCCAGCGGCGGTCGGTGTCGGTCGGCGGCTTGCCGTCGCAGTAGGTCCTGGTCCCGTTGGCCGTGTAGAAGCGCATCATCTCCAGCACCGCCCGTGGGTCGGAGTTCTCTCTTCCGGTGTACTTGGCGCCGGGGTCCTGGCTCTGGTGCTCGATGCAGGACGGGGACGGTGTGCCGGGCTGTGCGTCGAAGCTCCCGTTCGGCTCGGCTCCGCACGCCGTCAGCGGCGCCGCGGCGAGGAGGAGCAGGCACAGCAGGTGCGCGCGGCGGGTGGTCACGGTGATCGGCCTCCGGTGGGGACGGGTGTTCACAGGGTCGAGGGGAAGCTGCGGACGACCAGTCCCACCCCCACGGTGAGGATGAGCAGGGCGGTCAGCAGGGCGCTGTACGGGGCGATGCGACGCAGTCGGCCGACGACGGGGCCGTCCGCCGCGCCCGCGAGCCGGTCGCCGAGGCGGACCAGGAGCAGGCCGACGGCGGTGAGGGTGGCGGCCATGCCCAGGCCGTAGGCGAGCACCAGGGCCGCGCCGAAGAGGGTCCGGCCGAGGGCGACTGCGCCCAGCAGGACCACCAGGGCGGACGGGCTCGGGACCAGGCCGCCGGCGATGCCGAGGCCGACGAGGCTTCGGCGGCCGGGTGCTGCGGGGTCGTGGTGGTGATGGTGGCCGCCTCCGAACAGGCCGTGTCGGTGGCCGTGGTCGTGGCCGTGGTCGTGGTCGTGCGAGTGGCCGTGCGGGTCGTCGTGATCGTGATCGTGCGGATGGTCGTGCCCGTGTCCGTGCTCGTGTCCGTCCTCGTGTGAATGGGCGGCCTGGGCGTGACCGTGCAGGTGACCGTGGTGCTCGTGCTGCCCGATCGGCGCGGGCGACGCGGACACGTGCGCGAGTTCCCTGCGGGGTTCGATGTCCGCGTCCCCGTGGGAGTGCCGGTGGTGCTCGTGCGCCCCGGCACTGCGGGAACGCCGGAGCGCGTCGCGCAGCAGGCCAGCCCCGACAACGGCGACCAGGGCGCCGCTGAGAACGCCCAGCCAGCCGAGCAGTACGTCGCCGGCCAGCGAGGAGAACGCGGTCAGGCAGAGACCGATGACGAGGACGCCGGCGGTGTGGGTGGCCGTGACGGTCGCGCCGACGGTGACGGCGTCGCGGGTACTGCCCCGGCGACCCGCGAGGTAGGCGGCCATCACGGTCTTGCCGTGTCCGGGCAGCAGCGCGTGCCCGGCGCCCAGGACGATCGACAGCAGGACGGCGAGCAGTCCGAGGGGGACGGTGAGGCGTCGGGCGGCACCGAGTTCGGTGAGGCGGGCGTCGAGACTGCTGAGCCAGGCCGTCGGCCCGGACCCCTCCGCCCTCACGACCGCCCCCTGGGCGGGTGCCGCACTGCCGCCCGGGCTCGCGCGGAACCGGGCATGGGTGACGCCGCTGGGGCTGTCGAGCAGGTCGCGGGGGTAGTCCCGCAGTTCCTTGGAGACCGATCGGCTCGGTACGTCGGAAGACTGGACCGTCGCCCCGTCGCCCCGGACGGTGATCTCGTTCCATCCGACCCGGCCCGGGTCGCTCCCGCCGACGACGCGCACGGTGGTGCCGTCGGCCGGGAGACGCAGTTCGGCCCGCAGTCGGCACTCCAGACGGCTGGTGCGCAGGCCCGCGGAACCGTCCTCGTACTGGAACCGCGCGGAGTCCGTTCGCCAGGTCAGCGCCGAGGTCGCCGGGTCGGCCGTCACCCGGAGGTCCCGTGCGGTCCGGTCGCACTGCTCGGACGCCCAGGCGGTGCGCTCGGCGTCGTCGACGGTGCCGTCGCCGTCGCGGTCGACCTTCGGTTGCTCCTGGAGGGTGGGGATCTCGGCGGCGTCGGTGACGGCGAGGACCTCGATGTCGTCGGGGTGGACGGTGAAGCCGAGGTAGTGGTTGAGGGAGAAGTTCCCCAGCGGATGGGCGCCGGCGGCGGGTGCCGCGAGGACGAGCAGGCACAACGCACCTGACACCGCCGCACCTGCCCGGGCGAGAAATCGTGGGACCGCCACGCTGGGCCTCCGGGGAAGGGGCCGGTTGCCGTGGCGAAGCCCGGCCCGGCGGGAAGAGGAAAGGGGGAAGGGGCCGAGAAGGCCCACATCACCTTCGGGCTGCCGGGCCGCTCGGATCGCTCACCGTTCCGACCTGCCCACGGGGACCACTCGCACGGAGCACCGCCCTCGGACACCGGTTCCCATCGGTCGAACACACGGTCTTCGCCGCGCTGCCTCGGTGCTTCCCACGTCACGAATCCTTGTTGCAACAAGCCTGCAATTACTGCTTTTTTCGCCGTGCTGGCGGCCCCTCAGGGAGGTCTGCACCTGTGCGAGTGACATCACTGACCCGTCGGGGTGAGGCGACCGAACCGCGCCCGCACCGCTGACGAAGCCCGCACGGGATCCGGTCCACAGTGCCCAGTGCGGCAGCTCAGCCGAATCCCCCCGCTCCGCCGCCGCATTCGGCCCGGAGCGGACACCGTCCCTTCACGGAAGCGAGCACCCCACCCGTATGAACGTCACGCTCCGACCTGCCCGCAGAAGCACCGTCGCCCGCACCGCGGCGATCCTCACCACCATGGGCCTCGCTCTCGCCGGCACCGCGATCCTCGGGTCCGGCGCCGGCGTCAGCACCGCCTCCAGCCACCGCGAGGCGCCGCTCATCGCCGCCGACCCGCAGGTCGACAACACCGACGTCTACGCCTTCACCAGCCCCGACAAGCCGGACACCGTCACCCTGGTCGCCAACTGGCTGCCGTTCCAGGAGCCCAACGGCGGCCCGAACTTCTACCCCTGGGCCGACGGCGCGCACTACGACATCAACATCGACTCCCAGGGCACCGGCAAACCCGACCTCACCTACCGCTGGACCTTCCACACCGAGGACCGGCGCGGCACCAACACCTTCCTCTACAACAACGGCGTGGTGAACAACCTCACCGACCCCACCCTGCTGTTCCGCCAGTACTACACGCTCCAGGAACTGCGCCCCGGCTGCGACCCGGTCACCCTGGTCGAGCACGGCACCGCGGCGCCGTCCGACACCGGCCGCGCCTCGATGCCGAAGTACGGGCAGCTGCGGCAGCAGGCAACCGTCCAACTGCCGGGCGGCGGGCAGACGGTGGCCACCCAGGCGGCCGACCCGTTCTTCCTCGACCTGCGGGTCTTCGACCTCCTCTACGGCGGCAACCTCTCCGAGGTCGGCCAGAACACCCTCGCCGGGTACAACGTCAACTCCCTTTCCATCCAGGTGCCCAAGAGCCGCCTCGCCTACAAGGGCGACGCCGGCCGCAACCCGGTCATCGGGGTGTGGTCCAGCACCGAGAAGCAGACCCTCAAGCTCAGCCCCGGCAAGGCCGAACCGACCGGCAAGTTCGTCCAGGTCTCCCGCCTCGGCAACCCGCTCGTCAACGAGGTCGTCCTGCCCGCCGGTCTCAAGGACGCCTTCAACTCCCTGCCGCCGTCGGAGGACCACAACCAGCCCGCCGTGGTCGCCAAGGTGCTGAACCCCGAGGTGCCGCAGCTGATCCAGGCGATCTACGGCCTCCCGGCCCCGGCCACCCCGCGCACCGACCTCCAGGAGATCTTCCTGACCGGCATCGCCAAGGCCGCCAACGGCCCGCTCGCCGTCGACCTCAACTCCCAGCTGATGAACCAGGACATCGACCCGAAGCACTTCGTGCCCGCCGAAGAGCTGCGGCTGAACATGTCCACCCCCGTCACCGCCAAGCCCGACCGGCTCGGCGTCCTCAACGGCGACTTCCAGGGCTTCCCCAACGGCCGCCGCCTCACCGACGACGTCGTCGACATCGCCCTCCAGGTCATGGAGGGCGCCACCCCGGGCCACCTGATCGGCGCCCTCGCCGCCGGCGACAAGGTCAACACCGCCGACAAGCCCTTCGGCACCGCCTTCCCCTACCTCGCGCTGCCGTACGACAAGGCCGTCAACCAGGCCCACTGACCCACCCCGCCGTGCGGATGGCCGACCCCCGCTGTCCACTGTCGGCCACCCGCCCGGCCACCAGCACTCGCCGCGCCTCCGAAGGGTCCTCATGCGCCGCCTGCCCCTGCTGCTCACCACCCTCGCCCTGTGCGGCGGCCTGGCCGCGTTCGGGGCACTGGACCGCACCGGGCCCGCCACCCCCCACTCGGCCGCGGACACCGCCGGGCCTCCGAACGGCGCTTCCGCCCACGACAGTTCGCTGACCCACGCCATCAGCGCCGACCAGCAGCGCCTGCGGCAACTGCCCACCGACGCGGCAGCGTGGGCGCGCCTGGGCGCCGAGTACGTCGAACAGGCCCGCCTCACCGCCGACCCGTCGTACTACCCCAAGGCCGACGAGGCCCTGCACCGCTCCCTCGACCTGGCGCCGCAGGCGAACACCGACGCCCTCACCGGCCTCGGCGCCCTCGCCAACGCCCGCCACCTCTTCGACCAGGCCCGGGAGTTCGCCGAGCAGGCTGTCACCGCCTCGCCGGCGCACTGGCCCGCCTACGCCGTCCTCGCCGACGCCCGCACCCAGCTCGGCGACGACACCGGCGCCACCGAGGCCGTCCAGCAACTCCTGGACCGCCGCCCCGGCACCGCCTCCTTCACCCGCGCCGCCTACGACCTCGAACAGCACGGCCGCACCGACGACGCCCGGGCCGCGCTCCGGCAGGCCCTCGACGGTGCCTACGACCCCGCCGACAAAGCCTTCTGCCAGTACCAGCTCGCCGAACTCGACCGGAACACCGGCCGCGCCGACGACGCCCTCGCCGGCTACCGGCAGGCCCTGCGCACCGACCCCGACCACACCCCCGCCCTCGCCGGCCAGGCCCGCGCCGAAGCCGCCCTCGGCCGCAACGACGACGCCCTGCGCGACTACACCGCCGCCGTCGCCCGCGTCCCGCTCCCCCAGTACCTCCTCGAACTCGGCGAGCTCCACGAATCCCTCGGCCACCCCGAACAGGCCCGGGAGCAGTACCGGCTGCTGGCCGCCGAACAACAGCTCGCCGCCGCCAACGGCGTCGTCGACGACCTCACCCTCGGCCAGTACCAGGCCGACCACGGCGACCCGGCCGAGGCCGTCCGCCTGCTGCGCGCCGAATGGGCCCGCCGTCAGAACGCCCTCGTCGCCGATGCCCTCGCCTGGGCCCTGCACCGCACCGGCGCCGACGCCGAAGCCCTCACCCTCGCCCGCCGGGCCCAGGCCCACGGCTGGCACAACGCCCTCTTCCTCTACCACCTCGGCACGATCGAACTCGCCCTCGACCACACCGCCGACGCCCGCACCCACCTCACCGAAGCCCTCACCACCGACCCCGCCTTCCACCCCCTCCAGGCCCCACTGGCCCGCACCGCACTCACCGCACTCACCGCACTCCGATGAGCGGGGCCGAGCCTCGCTGCCGCGGCAGCGAGCGCCGACAGCCGCTGCCCGCCACCCGGGCGGGCAGCCCTGCATCAGGGGGGATCGACCCCGATCGACCTTGACCGAGCCGTCCGGCCGGAACGATCCTGGCCTCGTGGAAGACGCAGTGGTTCAAGAACTTGCCCGCTGGATCGCGGAGGCGAACTCCCCGTCCTGGGCCGTCAGGGCCGCCGCAGGGCAACGGTTGGCGGCGGCGCCCCTGATCGAGAGTGTTGCCGATGTCCTGCACCGCCTCCTCCTCGATCCTCATGACACCGGAGTGACCTCCGACACCGCTGCGGCGCTGCTGGCCCGAAGGGATCTGCCCGGCCTGCGTGCCGTCCTCGCAGCCCGTGCGGTCGCGTCCGACCAGGGCACGGCCGACCAGCTCCAGGCGGAACTGGACGGCGATCCACGCTGGACGACAGGAGCGGACGGCGACGAACTGGCCGTGCAACTCAGGACACTGACGTCGGACCCGGACCCGGACGTCCGTAGCGAAGCCCTGCTGAGGCTGTCGCGCCTGCGGTAACCCGGCCGACGGGGCAGGGGCGGTGGCGCACCGGGCCCGCTCCGGCCGTCGCCCGGTCACCGGGCCAAGAACTCCTCGATCCGGGGAGCCAGGGGCCACGGCGCGTCGGTCAACTCCAGTGCGATCGATCGCACCTCTTCGCCGAGCCCCGGGATCCTGTGCCAGACCTCCGCACCCCGGCTGAGCACGGCGGCCAGGAGATCCCCCTCGTACATGTCGCCCTCCGCAAGCGGGTCTCGCCGCAGGATGTCGACCGCCAGGGGCAGGAGGTGGACGAGGCCCACACTCTGGCCGATCAGCAACCTCAGGTCCTCGACCGTCAGATCACCGACCGGCTTGCGCCGAAGCTCCCGCACGGTCGCCACCAATCGGGTCTCGTCACCCGACGGCGCCGGCCAGCGGTCGCGCTCGAGCTCTTCGAGGGAGCGGTCACGGTTCACAGGTCGAGTCACTGTCCGATCGTCCCAGCCCGGATCGGCGCTGGGACGATCGGGCCGTGACTCCCGGGCCCGGGCCGGGCTTTTCCGCGACTTCGAACGCAGCCACGTCGAAGCGCCCGCCCGCCGCGACCTGATGCGGCTCACACTCCAGCTCACCCCCGTCGCCCAGACCTGCGAGCCGCGTTCACCTCCGGATACGGGCGCGAACTCACCCGGGACGAGCGGGCGGCCTGCCGGGCGTGGGCCGCGATCGACTGCCCCGCCGCCCTGCGCTGGGCCCTGGACCACCACGACGAGGAGGTCCTCGGCTACGCCCGCACCGTACTCGCCCTCCTGCGCGAACCGAACCCCTTCGCTTGAACACCCCCTTCCCCACTACCGGTTGGAGTCCCCGTGCAGTCCCTGCGTCAGGCCGTGTGCGTCATCGTCCACGACGAGAAGGCGGGCAAGGTCGTCTGTATCCACTACGCCAACGAGACCTGGTCGGCGGTGCCCGCCTGGACGGTCCCCGGCGGCAAGGTCGAGGAGGGCGAGCGGCTGGACGAGGCCGCCGCCCGCGAGCTGCGCGAGGAGACGGGTCTGACGGTCGCCCCCGAGGAGCTGCGGCTCGTCCACACCATCCAGGTCAGGGCCGGGTGGGACGGCAAGGGCCCCTTCCTGCTCTCCGTTTTCGCCGCGACGTCCTGGAGCGGGGAACTGACCAACACCGAGCCGGACAAGCACCTCGCCGTCCTCTGGACGGACGCCCGGGCGCTGCCCACCCCGATGTTCCCCACCTCGCACGCCGCCCTCACCGCCCTCGTCGAAGCCCTCAAGGACCGCGGCTGCGGATCCGTCGAACTACGCGCCACCGCCGCCGGCGCCGGCCTGTACCGGACCCTCGGCTTCGAACCCCTCGACGGCTTCATGACCCTGCGCCCGGGCCCCGGCGGGTGGACGCGGTGAGCGCCGTCGACCTTGCCCTCGGCGCCGCGCGGGACCTCGACCCAGGCCGACATCAGCAGGTCCTCCGACCGGGTCCGCTCCCCCGCCGTGCCGTTCGCCCAGGCACTGCGCGGAGGCAGTTGGACGATGCGGCGGCAGCACCGGCCCACCTCCGCCGCCAGTGCCTCGGCATCGGCATCGTTCAGGCTGAACACTCCATCTCGAATGCGTCGGCGGGGTAGGAGCGGAGGTGGGTGGCCGGTCGCGGCGCACACTCCGCCCCATGAGGTGTCTCGGACGAGAGCATCGCTTCCAATCGCGAAACTTCTCCCACCCAATCCGTTGATTTACGTTTACTTATGTTGAATCATGAGGAACCACTCACTGCCCCGGACGCCCGTCCCCGGCAGTGGGTACCGTGGCGCCGCCGCACTGCCCCAGGCCGCGGCGTCACATCCCAGGCCCCGCCTGGTCCGGAGCGTTCAGAACCCGGCCGTCGCGACGAAGCGATGATCCGAGCTCCAGTACCGGGCGGGCGCGGAGCTCCGTGAGGGTCGGAGCGGTCCGCGGCCTCGGGGTCGACGGCTTCGCGCGGCATGCCGAAGCCGTCGACCCCGAGCACGGACCGACCACTCACACCCACGTCGACCCCTTGCTGCTCTCCTGTGGACCGGAGCCCGTCCAGAACCCTGTCGTGGCCGCCTCCGGCTCAGGGCGCCGGGAAGCGGTCGATGTTCCGCTCGACCCAGGTCCGCAGGTGCGCGAGCGGAGCGCAGGCGTCGCGGCCGAGCCCGGTCAGGCTGTACTCGACCCGCAGCGGAACCTCGGCGAAGACCTCGCGGTCCACCAGGCCGTGCTCCTCCAGCCGGCGCAGGGTCTGGGTGAGCACCTTGGGGCTGACGCCCTGCAGCCGCGCGCGCAGGGCGCCGAAGCGCTGCGGTCCCTGCTCCAGCGCACCCAGGGCGAGAGCGCTCCACTTGTTGGCGAGCAGGTCGAGCATGTCGCGGCACGGGCAGGCGGCGGCGTAGACGTTCTTCGGGGCATCGCAGTCGGCGGACGCCGCCAGAGCCAGGGGCAGAGTCGCTTTCATCGTCATATCGCCATAGTACCCAGAAGGAACTAGTAGCCCTTGCGGGTTACCACTACCCGTTGCGTACCGTCCAGATGACGGCCCCGGGAGCGGGCGCCGGCCAGGTGCACCAGCCGTACCTGAGCCGCGCCCGCCCGCACCGGGGACCGGACCCAGGACGACACCCCGCAACGAAGGACACCGTGATGAGCAAGAACGAGATCCCCGCGACGATGCGTGCCGTGGCCTACCGCGCGAGCCTGCCCGTCGAGGACCCGGACAGCCTGCAGGACGTGGAGCTGCCGGTTCCCCAGCCCGGTCCGCGGGACCTGCTGGTCCGGGTGGAGGCGGTGGCGCTGAACCCGGTCGACCACAAGGTGCGCCAGAACGTCGATCCGCAGGGCGACTGGAAGGTGCTCGGCTGGGACGCCGCCGGCACGGTGGTCGCGGTGGGCGCCGAGGTCGAGCTGTTCGAGGTCGGGGACGAGGTCTACTACGCCGGGGCGATCGACCGCCCGGGTGCCAACGCCGAGTACCACGCCGTGGACGAGCGGATCGTCGGGCACAAGCCCGTCTCGCTCTCCTTCGCCGAGGCGGCCGCGCTGCCGCTGACCGCGCTGACCGCCTGGGAGGGGCTGTTCGAACGCCTCGGGCTGGCCGCCGTCGCCCCCGACCGCAGCGGCACCCTGCTGGTGACCGCCGCTGCGGGCGGGGTCGGCGCGATGGTCTCCCAGCTGGCCCGCGCGCTGACCGGGCTGACCGTCGTCGGCACGGCCTCCCGCCCGGAGAGCGCGGAGTTCGCCCGTCGGATGGGCGCCCACCACATCGTCGACCACCGCGAACCGCTCGCCGGGCAGCTGGCCGAGGTGGCCCCGGACGGGGTGGACCTGGTGTTCAGCACGGTCGGCACCGACCGCAACCTCCCGGCCTACGCCGAGGCGCTGAGGCCCTTCGGAGCGATCGTGGCCATCGACGACTTCGGCGCCCTGGAGATCGGCGTGCTCAAGTCCAAGAGCATCTCGTTCCACTGGGAGTTCATGTACACCCGCTCGCTGCACCGCACCGCGGACCTGGACGCCCAGCACCACATCCTGGAGCGGGTGGCCCGGCTCGCCGACGACGGCGTGCTCACCAGCACGGCGACGACCGACCTCGGCCCGGTGAACGCCGCCAACCTCCGCGAGGCCCACCGCCGCCAGGAGTCCGGCACCACGATCGGCAAGACCACCCTCACCGGCTTCGCCGGATGAGCCTGCGCAACGGCAACCGCCGCCGGTAGCGCGAGCGGCGACCGTCCCCACGACGGGACCCCCGGGGCCGACCGGGCCCGGGGGTCGTCGTCCGCGGTACCCGAGCAGCCGTTCAGGCCTTCACGGCGTTGACTTATGTTGATTTATGTTTGAGCATGATTGATCTATCGGTGGAAGCGGTCCGTGGGCCCCTGGTCCGGCTGAGGGAGAGCCATGACCGGGCCCGGACGCCTTCCTCGACGAAGGGTCGCCGGAGGCGGCCGTACTGCACCCGCTGGAGGTCTCGTCATGAGTAAGTACCTGGTCACGGGTGGCGCCGGTTATGTCGGCAGTGTGGTCGCCGCCCACCTGCTGGAGGCGGGGCACCAGGTCACCGTCCTGGACGACCTCTCGACCGGTTTCCGGGAGGGCGTGCCGGCCGGTGCCGAGTTCGTCGAGGGCCGGATCCAGGAGGCCGGCGGGGTCCTGGACGGCTCCTTCGACGGTGTGCTGCACTTCGCGGCCTCCTCGCAGGTCGGCGAGTCGGTCGTGGACCCGGAGAAGTACTGGCGCAACAACGTGGCCGGCTCGCTGGAGCTGGTCTCCGCGATGCGCGCGGCGGGTGTGCGCAAGCTGGTGTTCTCCTCCACCGCCGCCACCTACGGCGAGCCGGAGTCGGTGCCGATCGCCGAGACCGCCCGCACCGCGCCGACCAACACCTACGGCGCCACCAAGCTGGCCGTGGACCACCTGATCACCAGCGAGGCCGTCGCCCACGGCCTGGCCGCCGTCTCGCTGCGCTACTTCAACGTGGCCGGTGCGTACGGCGCCCACGGCGAGCGGCACGACCCGGAGTCGCACCTGATCCCGCTGGTCTTCCAGGCCGCGCTCGGGCAGCGCGCGCACATCGCGGTGTACGGCGACGACTACCCGACCCCGGACGGCACCTGCGTCCGCGACTACATCCACGTCGCGGACCTGGCCGACGCGCACCTGCTGGCCCTGGACGCGGCGAAGCCGGGCGAGCACCTGATCTGCAACCTGGGCAACGGCAGCGGCTTCTCGGTCCACGAGGTGATCGAGTCGGTCAAGCGGGTCACCGGCCGCGAGATCCCGGTGGTGGTCTCCGGCCGCCGCGCCGGCGACCCGGCGGTCCTGGTGGCCTCCGCCGAGCGCGCCCACCAGGCCCTCGGCTGGACCCCGCACCGCTCCGACCTGGACGACATCGTCGCCGACGCCTGGAAGTTCACCCTGGAACGCCACCCGTGACCACGCCGCCCGACCTCCGCGGCACCGCACCCGAGGACCGGCGGGCCGCACCGGCCGAGCCGACCTGATCGGCGGACCCACCACGTCTGCAACGGAGGCAGGGCCGGTCCGGCGGTTCCGATGTGCCCGGGCTCGTGGCACGCGGGGTCCATGGGGGATCCGGCCCGCGCCGCGCCCTCCCACCGGCCTACCGAGCACCCCTGTGGGGCGCCGCCTACGTGATCAACGGGGGATGCTCCGACGACGGGTTCGACTACTTCCGCGGCTGGTTGATCACCCAGGGCCGAGAGACGTTCGAGCGCGTCATCACCGATCCCGACGCGCTCGCCGGTCTTCCCGCGGTCCGTGCTTACGCCAGGGACGGGCTCGACATCGAGTGCGAGGACGCCCTGGGCCTGGCCTGGAACGCCCACCGGGCGGCGACCGGAGCGGACCTCCCCGACGCCCCGTCCACCTGCCGCCTTCCGGAGCTGGACCCGGACTGGGACTTCGACTTCGAGGACGGCGACGAGCTGAGCCGTCGGCTGCCCCGTTTGGCGAAGCTCTACGCGGAATAGCGTCACGGACGGAGGGATCCTCACCGACCCACGTGTCGATCCCGACCGAAGGGAGACAAGGCGGCCGGCACACGGCGGGGCACCGTGCGCCGGCCGCCTCGGGCATCAGTCGAGAGCGTCAGCCGGTGGCATCGGCCGATGCCGTCAATCGGTGGCGTCAGTCGGTGGCATCAGTCGGTGGCATCAGTCGGTGGCATCAGTCGATCGCGTCGAGGACCTTGCCCAGGTCGACGAACTTGAAGCCGGTCGCCTCGCGGTCGCCGTCGCCGGGGGTCTCCTTGCCGTCCTGGACGACCAGCAGGCCCTTCGGATACTTGGAGCCGAGCGGCGCGTTGAGGGCCGCGGCCCCGTCGCAGACCTCGGAGCCGTCGAGGGTGGTGGAGGCCGCCGTGATGCGAAAGGCGCCCTCGAACTCGTTGTCGTCGTCACGCTCGCGGTCGTAGGCGACGAAGGTGTTGTCGCCCTGGCTGGAGGCCAGGAGATAGCCGTCGCCGTCCGGCTCGGTGACCAGGGTGAGCCCCTCGACGTCGGCCGTCAGGCGCTTGCCGCCGTAGCCGGGGTCGGCCCCCGGAGCGCACTCCTCGGTCCCCTCGTCGTACGTGCCGGGCACGCCGTACTCGCGCACCTTGTCGATCAGCTCCGGCGTGCCGGTGAGGCCCGCGTCGATGCGCCAGATGCCGACGTCCTCCTGCCCCGCGTACAGGGTGCCGTCCGCGGGGTCGACGACCATGCCCTCGACCTGCGGCAGTTCGCCCGGCTCGGCACAGGGCGTCCAGGAGGTGCCGTTCGGCAGGCGGAAGGAGGACGGCAGGTCGATCGTGCGCACCTGGCGGTAGTCCACCGTGCCGTTCGGGGTGGCGATCAGCTCCAGCAGGGCGATACGGGTGCGATTTCGCTGGCCGACCACCGCGTAGGAGCGGCCGGTGCCGCGGTCCGTCCAGGTGGCCAGGCCGTAGGCGGTCTTCTGGCCGTTGATCTCGGTCTGGTCGGCGGAGAAGACCGGGCGCGCGGCGGGGTCGGTGATGTCGGTGAGGGGGCCACCGGCCCTGTCCCGGTCGATGCGGTAGATCCGCAACCGGTCGTTGCCCCGGTCGCTGACCACCGCGACGTCGGCGCGGCCGCCGGACAGTTGCAGGCCCTGCACCAGGTCCACGTTGTTGAAGCGGCCAGGGGCGTCGTCGGCGCCCGGACCGGCGGGCGCGGGGATCGACTGCACCTCACGGGCGTCCAGGTCGTAGACCCGCAGGCCGCCCTTCTTCGCGGTGGCGACCACCAGGCTGCGGCCCGGGTCGGCGCTGTTGCGCCAGATCGCCGGGTCGTCCGCGTTCGCGTCGCCACCGGCCTCGTCGTCGTACAGCGGCGCGGTCTCGGCCTTGGGCCGGACACTGCTGATCGAGGAGGCCCGGGCCGGGAGGGAGACGGAGGCCGCGAGGGCCGTGCAGAGCACAAGCATGGAAGCGCGAGCGGCAAGACGTAGCGTCATGGTTCTTCCTTGATGAGGGGTTTGCCCTGACAGGGAAGAAGTTCGCGGACGCATCTGTCATGCCCACGTCCGAATGGTATCCGATACCTGAACTCGTCGCGAAGAGTCCGGGGCACCGGTCCGCGAAGGAGCCTGCCGAAGGTGGCCGATTCCCGCCCGTCCGGCGTCCGGAGATCGAAATCGTCGACGAAGTTCTGTGTGAATTCGTTCGTTTCTGTTTAGTCTCGTACTCACTGGGCGGCCGTCACTGGGCCCCACGCTGCAGTGCCGCAGCAGACTCTCCCTCTACTTCCCTATAGAGACCGCTGGTTGGCGACACACATGCAGACACTCCCTTCCCTGCCGGACACGGCCGTGCGGCCCGACCGGTCCTTCAGTACCCCGGCGGTCGTCGCGTCCTGCATCGGCTTCGTCCTGATCGGAGCCCTTCAGTCACTGTACGGACCGGCCCTGCCCGCCCTCCGCCAGGAGTACGGGCTGTCACCGTCGGGCGCCGGACTCGCGCTGAGCGCCCACTTCGTCGGGGGCGTCGCCGGGGTCCTCGGCTTCGACCGGGCCTTCGGCCGGATCGGCAACCGCGCCCTGCTCGGTGTCTCCTACGCCCTGATGGCACTCGGGGGCGTCGCCTTCGCGTTCTCCCCCGGCTGGCCGCTGGCACTGCTCGGCGCCGTGGTCACCGGCTTCGGCTTCGGCGGCATCGACTACGGCCTCAACCAGCTCTTCGCCACCGGCTTCGGGCGGCGCAGCCCCGCCATGCTCAACATCCTCAACGCGCACTTCGGCATCGGCGCGATCGCCGGCCCGGCCCTGATCGGCCTGTTCGGGGCCGACCGCTACCCTGCCGTCTTCACGGCCTTCGCCGTGATGGCGGCGCTGCTGCTGATCCCGCTCGGCGGCGTACGCGACCGGCACCCCGGGGGCCTCCCCGCAGACACGGCCACGCACCCCGCGGACCAACGGGCCCGCCGGACCGCCGCCCTGCTCACCGTCTTCGTGGTGCTCTACGTGCTGCACGTCGGGGTGGAGGCCGCAGTCGGCGGCTGGGAGCCGACCCATCTGGAGGCCGTGGGCCACAGCGCCACCCTCGCCGCCTCGGCGACCTCCGTCTACTGGCTGATGCTGACACTGGGCCGCTTCCTGGTGGCGCCGCTGACGCTGCGCTGGTCGGAGCCGGCCATCATCGCCGTCAGCTGCGGCGGTACGGCTCTCTGCCTGCTGGCCGCCGTGCAACCCGGCCTCGCCCCGTACGCGTACGCGGGCGTGGGCCTGTTCATCGCACCGATCTTCCCCACCGGGCTGCCCTGGTTGCGGCGCGCCGTGCCCGCGGCCCGGCGGGCCGGAGCACTGGTGATCGCCGCATCGATGGTCGGCGGGGTGGCGGCCGGCCCGGCACTCGGAAAGGTCATCGAGCTGTTCGAGGTACGCGCGGTGCCGGCCGTGCTGTTCGTCCTGGCCGCGCTCTGTCTGGCGGCCACCTGGTGGCTGGCCCGGGCGACCCGCGCCCCGTCGCAGGCTTCCGGCGGCCCCGGCTCGCTCCTCGGCTGACGCACCCGCCGGCCCCGCCCCGCCGGGTCAACCGCCCGGCGGGGCGGGGCCGGCCGGGTCAGGCGGGCGGAAGCAGGAACTCGTGCAGCGACCGCCGCACCTTGTCCAGGGACTCCTCCAGTTCCCCGGGATCGTCGTGGCGCAGGGACCAGGTGACGCCCCGCAGTTCGCGCCGGACCGCGGCGAGCCTGGTCTCCTCGTGCAGGACCTCGTAGTCGCAGGAGTTCCGGGCCGCGTAGGCCCGCACCAGCTCCTCGGCCACGTCGCGACCCAGGTACCGGAGGCCGCACAGATCGACCGCCCGCGGGGCGACCCTCGCCTCGTCCCAGTCCAGGACACCGGAGAGCCTCCCGGCGGCGCGCAGGAGGTTGCCGGGCCAGAGGTCGCCGTGGACCGGCACGAGCTCGACGCCGGCGAGCCACCGCCGATAGGCCGTGGCCCAGCGTTCGAACACCTGCCGCTCGCGACCGGTCAGCCGGTCCGCGGCGGCCGCGGCCGTCCCGGCATCGAGGGCGTCGAGGGCGTCGACGCCGGGACGGCCGGCCCCGTGCGCCCCGAGCACACCCAGCAGCGGTTCGTCGCCGCATCCGTGCAGCGCCGAGACGAAAGCGGTCAGGTCGCCCGTGAACGCCTCACGGTCCGCGCGGGCGGCGTCGTCGTCCACGACAGCGCCCGGCAGCCTCCTGAGCAGCACGGCGCCGAAGGGCAGCCTCGGTCCGGCCGGAAGCGTTCCGAGCACCTCGGGGACGGCCAGCGGCAGCGGCGGCAGCCGCCGCAGCACCTCGGCGGTGTGCGTGCTCCGGTCCCCGGCCTCGGGCGTGCGCGGCACCCTGACGAGGACGTCGGCGCCGACCCGGAGCACGACGTTCGAGAAGCCCCAGCCGACGGTCTCGACCGGCTCCCCGCTCCATGGGAACGGCAGATCCTCCAGGCTCGACGCGACGGCTTCGCGCGTCGCTTCAGGGTCGAGGGGCATGAGCGGTCCTTCGCTGTTCGACGGCATCGACACAGGCCGAAACGTCCGGGAAGCCTCCGAGGTCGCGGGGTCCGCCCGACGCGGGCGCCACGCCCCGGCCGCTTCGGACGTGGACGCCCCAGCAGCCCGCCGCCCGTGCGGCCAGCAGGTCCGAGACGTGGTCGCCGACCGCCACGGTCCGCTCGGCGTCGGCACCGAAGCAGGCCGGGGCGGCGTGGACCATCCCCGGCACGGGCTTGCGGCCCCAGCAGCGCGCCTCCGGGCGATGCGGGCAGTGCAGGACCGGTGGCCGGGCCGCCCGGCCGGTTCCGCCGGGGCGCGAGGGGCCCTCAGGTGGACGGCCGGTACTCCCGCAGGGCCTCGTCGACGGTGGTGCGGACGGTGAACAGCGTGTCGGTCTCGGTGAGTTCCAGGGTCCGGACGGTCCGCGGCGACGGGGCGACCAGCACCAGCGGGACGCCCTCGGCCAAGGCGCGGCGGCGGGTGACCAGGAGCAGGTTGAGGCCGGTGGAGGTGAACAGCTCGACACCGGAGAGGTCGACGGCGAGCAGGGCCGGTCGGCTGTCGAGGACGTCCGTGAGCGCCCGGGACGCGACGGGCTCGCTGTCCAGGACCATGTCACCGGCGAAGACGCAGACGACCGCGTCACCGATCCGGACGGTCTCCGACCTCAGGCCGGCGAGCACGGGGCCCTCCTCAGGCCGGGGAGGCGGACCGGACGCCCGGACCGACGACACCGACGCCGGCGGCGGGCTCGGGGAACGCGGCCGCGATCCGCTCCAGCCCCTGCCACAGGTCGAGCGCCCGTTCGCGCAGCCCTGCGGCGCTGCTGCCCGCCTCCACCGCGCCGAGGTAGGCGTCGATACCGGTGACGGCGTGGCGCACCTGCCGGCGCAGCAGCTCGACCCGTCCCGCGTGCTCGCCCTGCTGGCAAGGGACGCCGATGTGCTCGGCCAGCAGGTGTTCGAGCCGCGCCAGTCCTTCCCTGCTGATCGGGTCCACGCGCACCACCTCCGGTCGGACGACCGCCGCGCGGATCCGCTGCGGGAGCGGTACGGGCGGCTGTCCCTCCACTGTTCGCCCGTTTGGGAGACCTGTCAACCATTGCACGAATTCAGTGTCGTGTTTTGCCGGTCGTGAAAGATCTGTCCTGTCATGACGTGGAAGATCTGTCCGATGAAGATCCGCCCTAAGGTGGAGGGATGGAGAACGGCGCGGACACCGAACGGCAGTGGACCTTCCTGACCAACCATGCCCGCGTGCTGGTCCAGATCGCCCGCGACCCCGGCATCCGGGTGCGGGACATCGCGACCCAGTGCCTGCTCACCGAACGCGGCGTGCAGCGCATCATCACCGACCTCGAACAGGCCGGGTACCTGAGCCACGAGCGCCGCGGCCGCACGAACCACTACAGCGTCATCGCGAGCAAGCAGTTGCGCCACCCTGCCGACGCGGGTCCGACGGTCTCCGAACTCCTCGCCACCCTGCTGCGCTGGCCCGCCGACGGGCACCGCACCGAGGCGCCCGCCGCACCGGCGCCCGAACCGCCCTCCGTGCACTGAGGCGGGCGCCCGGCCGACGACGGCCGGGGCCCTGCCGGGCCGGGACACGCGGTGCCCGGGACACGCCGGTGCCCGTCGGCCGAATCGGCGGACGGGCACCGGCAGCACGGGGCGCGGCGGCTACCAGCGGTACCAACGCCCCCGACTGCCGGTGGCGTTGGTCCCCCGGGCGATGAAGCCGAGCAGCCAGATGGCGAGGACGACCAGGCCGACCCACCACAGGACCTTCACGGCGAAGCCGAGCCCGAACAGGAGGAAAACGAGCAGCAGGACCAGGATCAGACCGAGCATGGTGCGGACTCCTCAGGCTCTGGGAATGGTTCACGGCTCGGGTGCCCCGGTTCCGGAGAGTCATGCACCGCTCCGCCGGATCACCCGAATCGCCCGGTTCGCCCGGATCCGGCGGCCCCGCGGGCCTGCGGGCCGGGCCGGGATCCCTCTCGCCTGTTACGGGCGGTGACTTCGGGGCATACGGCTGCCGACCGGGGAACGCCCGGCGGACGGGAAGGCGATCGGCGGTGCTGTGGGTGTGGCTGGGAATGCCCGGCGGACACGGAGGCGGACACGGAAGCGGATTCGGAAGCGGACACGGAACAGGCGAGGACGGCGCCCCGGTCAGCGGGCCGCGGACGCCCGGGTCGTAGCCCGGCCTCCGGCCCGGTGGAACGCGGAGCGCCCGCTGCCCGGGTCCACGAACGAGCCGGTGCCGGGCTTTCCGGTTCCGGTAAGGACTGGGGTAGCCTCCCAGGCGGTACGTGCCTGTGTAGTCGGTCGGCCTCGGTGCCCCCGGCGCCGGGGTGGGCTCTAGAGAGGCGACGTTCGATGGCTGGCTCAGCAACGCCCAACGGTTCGCGCGGGAGCGCGAGTCCTTCCGCCACCCAGGTCGGCGTGCCGGAACTGCGGCTCCTGCTCGCCGGTCTGACGGCGGTGCGCGACGGGGACTTCGGGACCAGGCTGCCGGACGACGCGGACGGTCTGCTCGGCGAGATCGCGACCGTGTTCAACGGCATGGTCGACCAGTTGTCCCGCTTCACCTCCGAAGTGACCCGGGTGGCCCGGGAGGTGGGCACCGAAGGGCGGCTCGGCGGTCAGGCTCAGGTGCCCGCCGTCTCCGGGACGTGGGCCGACCTCACCGACTCGGTCAACGCGATGGCCGGCAACCTCACCACCCAGGTCCGGGACATCGCCCAGGTGGCCACCGCGGTCGCGAAGGGCGACCTCTCGCAGAAGATCACCGTCGACGCGCGCGGCGAGATCCTGGAGCTCAAGAACACCGTCAACACGATGGTCGACCAGCTGGGCAGCTTCGCCGGCGAGGTCACCCGGGTCGCCCGCGAGGTCGGCACCGAGGGCATCCTCGGCGGCCAGGCCGACGTGAAGGGCGTCTCGGGGACGTGGCGCGACCTCACCGACTCGGTGAACTCCATGGCCGGCAACCTGACCGGCCAGGTCCGGGCGATCGCCCAGGTCGCCACCGCGGTGGCCGACGGCGACCTCTCGCAGAAGATCACCGTCAATGCGCGCGGCGAGATCCTCGAACTCAAGAACACCATCAACACCATGGTCGACCAGCTGAGCTCGTTCGCGGGCGAGGTCACCCGGGTCGCCCGCGAGGTCGGCACCGAGGGGCGGCTCGGCGGCCAGGCCGACGTGCAGGACGTCTCCGGCACCTGGCGCGACCTCACCGAGTCCGTCAACGTCATGGCCGACAACCTGACCGCGCAGGTCCGTTCGATCGCCTCGGTGACCACCGCGGTCGCCCAGGGCGATCTGACGCAGAAGATCCGGGTCGACGCCCGCGGCGAGATCCTGGAGCTGAAGGAGACCATCAACACGATGGTCGACCAGCTGTCGGCGTTCGCCGACGAGGTGACCCGGGTGGCGCGGGACGTCGGCACCGAGGGCAACCTCGGCGGCCAGGCCACCGTCCGGGGCGTCTCCGGGACGTGGAAGGACCTCACCGACAACGTCAATGTGATGGCCTCCAACCTCACCGGCCAGGTCCGCTCGATGTCCGACGTGGCGACCGCCGTCGCCCGCGGCGACCTCTCCCGGAAGATCACCGTCGAGGCCAAGGGCGAGGTCGCGGCCCTGGCCGACGCCATCAACACCATGGTGGACACCCTGTCGGTGTTCGCCGACGAGGTCACGCGGGTCGCCCGCGAGGTCGGCACCGAGGGGACCCTCGGCGGGCAGGCCCGCGTCCCGAACGTGGCCGGGACGTGGAAGGACCTCACCGACAACGTCAACTTCATGGCCCACAACCTCACCAGCCAGGTCCGCAACATCGCCCAGGTCACCACCGCGGTGGCCAACGGCGACCTCACCCGCAAGATCGACGTCGACGCGCGCGGCGAGATCCTGGAACTCAAGACCACCATCAACACCATGGTCGACCAGCTGAGCTCGTTCGCCGCCGAGGTGACCCGGGTGGCGCGCGAGGTGGGCAGCGAGGGGCGGCTCGGCGGACAGGCCGAGGTCGAGGGCGTCTCCGGCACCTGGAAGCGCCTCACCGAGAACGTCAACGAACTGGCCGGCAACCTCACCCGGCAGGTTCGCGCGATCGCCGAGGTCACCAACGCCGTCACCGCCGGCGACCTCACCCGCTCGATCACCGTGGACGCCTCCGGCGAGGTCGCCGACCTCAAGGACAACATCAACTTCATGGTGGAGTCCCTGCGCGAGACCACCCGCGCCAACGAGGACCAGGACTGGCTGAAGACCAACCTCGCCCGCTTCTCCGCACTGATGCAGGGCCGGCGGGACCTGGGCGTCGTCGCCGAGTCCATCATGGACGAGCTGACGCCGCTGGTCTCCGCGCAGTGCGGCGCCTTCTACCTCGCCGAGGAGACCGACGACGGGACGGTGCTGCGCCTGGTCGCCTCCTACGCCTTCCCCGGCGACGCGTCCCGGCCCGGCCCGTTCCGGCTCGGCGAGTCCTTCGTCGGCCAGTCCGCCCGCAGCCGCCGCACCATCGCGGTCGACCAGCTGCCGCCCGGCTACCTGTCCGCCACCTCCGGCCTGGGCCGCACCGACGCGCTGGCCCTGATGGTGCTGCCGATCATCGTCGAGGACCAGGTCCTCGGGGTGATCGAGCTCGCGGCCGTCCAGCCGTTCACGCCGGTGCACCGCGACTTCCTCGGCCAGCTGATGGAGACCATCGGCGTCAACGTCAACACCATCGTCGCCAACGCCCGCACCGACGAACTGCTCGGCGAGTCCCAGCGGCTCACCGCCGAACTCCAGACCCGCTCCGAGGAGTTGCAGGCCCGGCAGGAGGAACTGCAGGTCTCCAACGCCGAGCTGGAGGAGAAGGCGGAGCTGCTGGAGGCGCAGAAGAGCGACATCGAGGCGAAGAACCTGGAGATCGAGCAGGCCCGCCAGGAGCTGGAGGACCGCGCCCACCAGCTGTCCGTCGCCTCGAAGTACAAGTCGGAGTTCCTGGCCAACATGAGCCACGAACTGCGCACCCCGCTCAACAGCCTGCTGATCCTCGCCCAACTGCTCGCCCAGAACCCCACCCGGAACCTCACCGCCAAGCAGGTCGAGTACGCGGGCATCATCCACTCCGCCGGTTCCGACCTGCTCCAGCTCATCAACGACATCCTCGACCTGTCCAAGGTCGAGGCCGGCAAGATGGACCTCAACATCGAGACGGTGCCGCTGGCCGCCCTGGTCGACTACGTCGAGGGCACGTTCCGCCCGATGACCGGCCAGAAGAGCCTGGCCTTCGCCGTGCGCACCGGCGACGGCGTCCCCGGCGAGCTGCGCACCGACGACTACCGGCTGCGCCAGGTGCTGCGCAACCTGCTCTCCAACGCCGTCAAGTTCACCGCGCAGGGCGGCGTCGACCTGCGCATCGAGGCCGCCACCGAGGCGGAACTGCCCGACGGCGTGCGCCGGGACGGCCCGGTGGTCGCCTTCCGGGTCACCGACACCGGTATCGGCATCGCCCCGCAGCACCTGGAGACGGTGTTCGGCGCCTTCCAGCAGGCCGACGGCACCACCAGCCGCAAGTTCGGCGGCACCGGTCTCGGCCTGTCCATCAGCCGCGAGATCGCCTACCTGCTGGGCGGCGCGATCACCGTCGGCAGCACCCTCGGCCAGGGCAGCACCTTCACCCTCTACCTGCCCACCACCCGGCCCGACCTGTCCGAACCCGCCGCGGCGACCGCCGCGGCCGTCGAGCCCGTCGGCGGTCCGCCGCGCGCCGACGGCCCCTCGGTGCCGCTGCCCGCCCGCCGCCTGCTGGTCGTCGAGGCCCGCGCCAACGGGCTGCTGGGCCTCGTCGCCGAGAACGCCCTCGCCGAACTGCCCCGCACCGACGGCCGCGAGGTGGAGATCGTCACCGCCGTCGGCGTCCACGAGGCCGCCGCCACCCTCGCCGACGGCCCCTGCCACTGCCTGGTCCTCGACCTCGACCTGGCCGACGGCGCCGCGCTCGCCCTGCTGAAGGACATGGACGGCGACCCCGCCCTGCAGTCCGTCCCCGTGCTCGCCCACCGCAGCCGCGTCGTCGCCACCGACGACGAGCTGCTCACCCGCGGTGCGACCCGGCCCCTGGAGATCCTCTCCAGCCTCGACGAACTGCGCGAACGCGTCGCCCTGCACATGAGCGCCGAGCGACCCGAGGACATCCGCCCGCGCACGGCCCGCACCGCACCGGCGTGGGACCCCGACGCCGACCCGAGCCTCGCTGGCCGCACCGCGCTGGTCGTGGACGACGACGACCGCAACCTCTACGCGATCACCGGGATCCTCGAACTGCACGGGATGAACGTGCTGCAGGCCGAGAACGGGCGCGCCGCACTGGACGCCCTGGCCACCCACGCCGCGATCGACGTCATCCTGATGGACGTCATGATGCCCGAGATGGACGGGTACACCGCCACCGCCGCGATCCGCGCGATGCCCGAGCACGAGCGGCTGCCGATCATCGCCGTCACCGCCAAGGCCATGCTCGGCGACCGGGAGAAGAGCCTCGCCGCCGGAGCCAGCGACTACATCACCAAACCGGTCGACGCCACCGACCTGATCGACCGGATCAGGGACCAGCTCACCGCCCGGGCACTGAACCCCGGACACAGCTGACCCGCACCCGTCCGCGTCAGGAGACCGCCGTGCACCAACCCCACGACCAGCCCGCGGACCATACCGCGGGGACCTTCCCCCTCACCGGAGCCCCCACGGTCGGACCGCAGCGCGAGCCCGCGGACGACCGGCCCGCCGACACCCGCCCGGCGCCCACCGCGGTCACCCGCCTCGCCGCCACGGTGGAGAACCTCCGCACGGAGCTCGCCCGCGCCCGGGCCGACGCCGCCGGCCGGTCCCTGGTCGAGATGGCCGCCGGCGTCCTCGTCGAACGGCTGCGCTGCGGCCCGGCGGAGGCGGCCGCCCAGCTGACCGCGCTCGCCGAACAGGCCGACGTGCCCGTGCTGGAGTTCGCCGCCGAACTGGTCAACCAGGTCGCCGCCGACCGGATCTCCGCCATCGCCCGCGAGTTCGTCACCTCCTCCGTGGACCGCTCCGAGGAGGCCGCGGACCGCACCGAGGAGGCCTCCGTCCGGCTGCGCGCCGCCGAGGCGCACAGCCTGGCCGCCGGTGACAGCGAGTCGGTGGCCCGCTCGATGCTCGCGACCGCGCTGCGCCCGCTGGGTGCCGTCGCCGTCGCGATCTGGGCCGCCCACCCCGACCAGTCGCTGACCCTCGAAGGCAGCGCGGGCTTCGGCGAGGCCGAGGCCCGCCGCTGGCGTTACGTCCCGCCCGGCGTGTCCACCCCGGCCCGGCGGGCGCTCGACGAACGGGAGACGGTGGTCTTCCCCTCCCTCGTGCACGCGGCGCTGCCCACCATCGGTCAGCACGAGTACACCGGCGGACGCATCGCGGTACCGGCCGGGACCGGCGGGCGGCTGATCGGCGTGCTGGAGATCTGCTGGCCCACCGACCTGCCCCCTCGGTCCCAGTCGCTCCAGCGCCAGTTCGAGGCACTGGCGGAGCTGTGCGCCACCACCCTGGAGACCTGGACCGAACCCACCGGCCCCAAGCGGACCGACCGCGAGTTCGACGAGCTGCAGCGGCTCACCGACGGCGTCCTCGACCCGTGCCTGATCCTCCGGCTCGCGCCCGGCAACACCGAACTGCCCCTGGAGTTCGCCGTCCGGCACGTCAACCCCGCGTTCGTCGACTTCGCCGGCCGGCCGAACAGCGCGGTCGCCGGCGCGCGGCTGCTGGAGGCCTACCCGCTGGCCGCCGAGGCCGGCGGCCTGGCCGAGAAGGTGGAGCACGTCTTCGCCACCGGCGAGCCGTTCCGCACCATGGAGATGCGCCTGGCCGCCACCGTCGACGGCATCCCGCTGCTCGCCCGGGCCCAGGTCAGCATCAGCCGGCACGGCCGGCACGTCGTGGTGATCTGGCGGCTCGACGACGGTACGCCGAGGGTGGCCAGGCTCCTCCAGCACGCGCAGCGCCTGGGACGGATCGGCGGCTTCGAGGAGAACGTCCAGACCGGCCAGATCGCCTGGAACGAGACCCTGTTCGACCTGCACGGCCTGCCCCCCACCGCCCGGCCGATCGCCCTGGAGCGGCTCCCCGAGCACGCGCACCCCGACGACCGCCCGGCGATCGGCCGGTTCCTGCGCACCCTGCTGCACCACCGGCGCCCGGCGGCCACCGCCTTCCGGCTCCACCGCCCCGACGGCGTCGCCCGCCACATCCGCGTCGTCGCCGAACCGGTGCACGACGAGAACGCGGCGCTCACCACCGTCCGCGGCGCCTACCAGGACGTGTCCGCCCAGCACTGGACCGAGGTCGCCCTCGCCGCCACCCGCGACCAGCTGGCGCACAGCGAGCAGCAGGCCGCCGAACGCAGCCGCCTCGCCCTCCAGCTGCAGCACGCCATCATGCCGCCCGCCCGCGGCCCGCTCACCCTGCACGACCTCCAGGTCGCCGTGCGCTACCGCCCCGCGGAGAAGGACCACCTGGTCGGCGGCGACTGGTACGACACGCTCGCCCTGCCCTCCGGCGAGATCCTGCTGTGCGTCGGCGACGTCGCCGGGCACGGCATCGAGGCCGCGACCGGCATGGTCGCCCTGCGCAACGCCCTGCGCGGCCTGGCCGCCACCGGCGCCGGTCCGGCGCAGCTGCTGACCTGGCTCAACAGCGTCACCCACCACCTCACCGACAACGTCACGGCCACCGCCGTCTGCGCGCTCTACCACCCCGGGACCCGGCGGCTGCGCTGGGCCCGGGCCGGCCACCTGCCGCCGGTCCTGCTGCGCGAGGGCCGCGCCCGCGCCCTGCCGCAGCCGAGCGGGATCCTGCTGGGCGCGCTCGACCACGCCGACTACGAGGAGGCGCACCTCGACCTCCGGGCCGGCGACACGCTGGTGATGTTCACCGACGGCCTCATCGAACGCCGCGACGAATCCGTCCAGGCCTCGCTGAACAGCCTGCTGTCGCTCAGTGAGAAGACCTCCCTCGCCAAGGACGGCGCACCCGACTCCCTGGAGAGCCACCTGGACCACCTGCTGCGCTACAGCAGCGCGGACACCGACGACGACACCTGCCTGGTCGGCATCTCGGTCGACCGGGCCTCCTCCGACGCGCCGGAGGGGTGAGCGCAGGGGGTCGGCCCGCGGCTCCCCCCGAAGGCTCCTTCACGAAGCCTTCACATGAGGAGCGGGAGTGGAAATCGCGGGAGCGGGTAGCGGGGGACGGACCGCGCTGCGTGCGTCCGGTCGTGAGGACATCCGTGGAGGGGACGACCATGCCAGCCGAGAACGACCCAGCAGCCGCCCTGCGGGAGGCCGCCACCACGGCCGGTTCCATCGCCCGACCGCGACCGGCCGACAACCGTACCGCCGTGTGCGTCCTCGTGGGCGACCTCGACATCGAGACCCTCCCCCCGGCCGAGCAGGCCCTCGACGAAGCGCTCCGGACCGGTCCGCTGGTCCTCGTGGTCGACCTCGAACAGGTGGGCTTCTGCGACTCCTCCGGCCTGAACCTGCTGCTCAAGGCCCGGATGAGCGCCAAATCCGCCGGCGCCGAGCTGCGCCTCGCGGCGGCCTCCCCCACCGTGCTGCGGCTGCTGGAGCTGACCGGTGCCGACACGGTGTTCCCGCTCCACCCGACGGTCGGGGACGCGCTCGCCGCACCCCGGTGAACGCGGGTGAACGCGGGTGAACGCGATTGAAGGACGAGTGGCGTGGCGCGCTCGGGGCGCACGTGCATGAACCGGAGCCGGGCGGGAAGCAGACCGGCGAAGAGCGCCGAACCGAACCGAAAGGGCACCCGTTCTTGACATCCTCCCTGCCCTGAAGGGCGGGGATTCCCCTCAGCCTCACGGCTGAGCCGCTGCGCGTGAGCGCGGCGGTGGGACCACTTCCTGCTTCACCGACGACTGCCCGCCCGGAGTGCTCCGTTGAGGTCTTACACCGTCTCCACAGGCTGCAACCGCCAGTCCGGCGGCCAGAATGTTGCGTGCGGCGTTCACGTCCCGGTCGTGGGTCGTTCCGCAGGCGCACGTCCACTCGCGCACGTCGAGCGGCATCCTGCTCTGCAGGGTGCCGCAGGCCGAGCACAGCTTGGACGAGGGGAACCACCGGTCCACGGCGATCACCTCGCGTCCGTACCAGTCGGCCTTGTACTCCAGCATGGACCGCAGCTCGCTCCAGGACGCATCCGCGATCGCCCGGGAGAGCTTCCGGTTCTTGAGCATGTTCCGGACGGTCAGGTCCTCGATCACGATCGTTTGGTTCTCACGAACGAGTCGAGTGGTGAGCTTGTGCAGGAAGTCCCTGCGCCGGTCGGCGATCCGGGCATGTGCCCGGCCCACCTTGAGCCGGGCCTTCGCCCGATTCGAACCGTCACCCTCGGCCTTGCGGGACAGGGCCCGCTGGGCCCTGGCGAGGCGTTCCCGGTCCTTGCGCTCGTGCCTCGGGTTGGTGATCTTCTCCCCGGTGGAGAGCGTCACGAGACTGGTGATACCGACATCGACACCCACGGCAGCGTTGACCGCCCCGGGCACGGCCGGGCGGTCGTCGCACAGCATCGAGACGAACCAGCGCCCGGCCGCGTCCTGCGACACGGTCACCGTGGACGGGGAAGCGCCCTCCGGCAGAGGACGCGACCACACGACGGCCAGCGGCCGGTTCATCTTCGCCAGGGTCAGCCGGCCGTCCCGGAACCGGAACGCCGAACTGGTGTACTCGGCGGAGCGGCGGGACTTCTTCCGGGACTTGAACGTCGGGTACTTCGCCCGCCTGGCCCAGAAGTTGCCGAATGCCCCCTGCAAGTGCCGCAGCGCCTGCTGCAGCGGAACCGACGACACCTCGTTGAGGTAGGCCAGCTCCTCGGTCTTCTTCCACCCAGTCAGCATCGCGCTGGTCGCGTTGTAGTCGACCCGTTCCCGACGCAGCGTCCACGCCTCGGTGCGGGCCTGCAACGCCATGTTGTAGACCTTGCGAACACACCCGAACGTGCGCGACAGCTCGGCCGCCTGCGCATCGGTCGGGTAGAAGCGGTACTTGAACGCCCGCTTCACGTGGCACGTGGTCACGCTCGCAAACTAGCGTGGCTACAACTCAGGACCAAATCATCCGGTCAGAGCACCGCGGTCCGCCTTGACGGCAAATCGCAGCTCCCTACCCCGCTACGCGGGAGATCCAATTCCTCCCCGGCCTAAAGCCGGGGTTCCTTGGAGGTATCCGATGAACACTCGCCGGGAGACCCTGGACGAGACGCGCGCCGAGGTCGGACCTGTCAGGTCGCTGCTGCCGGCCGACGGACGCCAGCGCCGCCGGATGCCCCTCGCCGGGCAGCACAAACCCGTCGCGCGGGCCAGGGAGTTCGCCCTCGCCGCGCTCACCGACTGGGCGTGGCCCGAGGCCGGTGACGTCGTCCTGCTGGTCGCCGAACTCGCCGCGAACGCCGTGCTCCACACCGACGGCCCGCTCGAACTCGTCCTCGACCTCTCCCCCGCGCGGCTGCGGATCGAGGTCAGCGACACCTCCCCCCTCCTGCCCGCACCCCGCCGTCCGCACCGCCCCGGCCTGCCGGGCGGGCACGGCCTGTACATCGTGCAGCAGGCCTCCGACCGGTGGGGCTCGGTGCCGCACGAGCGGGGCAAGACCGTCTGGGCCGAGATCGACGCCCGGCCCGTCGCCGAACGGTTCCGCACCGCGGGGTGACTCGACCGCGTGCGGGCGCCGTGCTGCGAAGGCCCGTCGGTGTGAAGGGCCGTCGGTGCGAAGGGTCGGTGGTGTGAAGAGCCGTCGCCGGGGCAGACGGCGGCTGTCACAGCCGACAGGGAGGGCAAGGCATGGAACACGTGTCCACACGCGTGGTGATGCGACTGATCACCGACGCGACGCACAGCCGGGACTTCGGTGTCGAATGCCACTACGGCCCCGACGACCCCTACGCCGTCCGCCTGCACTTCGGCGCGGCCGCGCAGGACGCGGTCTGGGTGCTGTCGCGCGAACTGCTGCTCCGCGGACTGCGCGGGCCCGCCGGCGAGGGTGACGTCCACATCGAGCCCGGTGCGGACGACAGCCTGTTCATCGCCCTGCGCGGCAAGGACGGCATCGCGCTGCTGGAGGCCCCGTCCGCCCCGCTCGCCCGGTTCCTCACCGCGACCGAGGAGCTCGTCCCCGCCGGCTGCGAGCCCTCGCACCTGGACTGGGACAGCTGGCTCACCGCACTCCTGTCCGCCTGAGCGCTCGGCCCCGTGGGGCCGACCACCCGGACGGTGTCCCGGCACCGGCCGCCCGTCCGACGGGCGGCCCGCCGGGCGGCGGGATCCGGGGATCCGAGGCTCCGGGGCGATTGCCCCGAGATCCACCGGTTTGCGATCCACCGGTTTGCTTTCCCGGATCGGGGACAGTCGGGGAGCATGGAAGATCTGGAACCCACGACCCGGACCGTCGTGATCACCGGGGCGAGCGCGGGCATCGGCCGCGCCTGCGTCGCGGCCTTCGCCGCCCGCGGGGACCGCCTCGCGCTGATCGCCCGGGGCCGGGCCGGACTGGACGCCGCGGAACGCGAGGCCAGGCTCGCCGGCGCCGCCGAGGTCATCACCGTCGAGACGGACGTCGCCGACGCGCAGGCCGTGGAGACGGCCGCCCGGCTGGCCGAGGAGGCACTCGGCCCGATCGACGTCTGGGTCAACACCGCCTTCGCCTCCGTCCTCGCCCCCTTCACCGAGATCACCCCCGAGGAGTTCCGGCGGGTCACCGAGGTCAGCTACCTCGGCCACGTCTTCGCCACCCGGGCCGCCCTGGCCCGGATGCTGCCCCGCGACGCCGGTGTGGTCGTCCAGGTCGGCTCGGCCATCGCCTACCGCGGCATCCCGCTCCAGAGCGCCTGCAGCGGGGCCAAGCACGCCGTCCAGGGCTTCAACGAGGCGCTCCGCTGCGAGCTTCTCGCCTCCGGCACCCGGGTGCGCACCACGATGGTGCAGCTGCCGGCCGTGAACACCCCGCAGTTCGACTGGGTCCGCTCCCGCCTCCCGGAGCGGGCGCAGCCGGTGCCGCCGATCTTCCAGCCCGAAGTGGCCGCCCGCGCCGTGCTGTTCGCGGCGGACCACCCGAAGCGGCGGGAGTACTGGGTCGGCGCGAGCACCGCAGCCACCCTGGTCGCGAACGCCGTCGTGCCGGGCCTCCTGGACCGGTACCTGGCGCGCACGGGGTTCTCGTCGCAGCAGGACGGCCGCGGGCGCCGGACCGGGGATCCGGACAACCTGTTCAGCCCGGTGGACGCCGGGCGGGACTTCGGCGCGCACGGCCGGTTCGACGACCGGGCCCACGACCGCAGCTTCCAGCAGCGCGCCTCGCACGCGCTCGGCGGCCTCACCGACGGGGTGCGCCGGGTCTCCGGACGGGTGGCGACGGGTCTGCCCGCCGCCGCGGCCGGGTGTCTCGCCCGGATACGGGACGCACGCGGCCCGCGCACGCCCCCGGGAACGGAAGGAGTGACCATGCCGCCGCCGGCCGCTCCCGGTTGACCGGGCAGGCCCCCCTGCACACGTCCCCGCACACGTCCCCGACCGACAGGAGATCCGCACCCATGGGCACCCTCCCCGTCCCTTCGGACCCCGACCTCGCTCCCACACCCCCGCCCGGACCGCCCGCACCACCCTCACCGCCCGCACCTCCGGTGCCGGACCGGCCGCCCGTGACACCCGACCCGCCGGCCCCGCCCGGCCGCCCCGTCCCGCCCGAGCAACCCGAGCCGCCGTCCCCGGAACCCGACCGCGGCCGCCCGGCCCCCGGACGGCACAGCCCCGCCGAACCGCCGGACTGACGGCCTACCCCGCCCGCCCGCCCACCCCGGACCGGGCGGGCGGCGGCGCATTGCACGCGGCTCTGACCGTGGCTACGGGTGGCCGGCGACCAGCAGGACGATTTCGATGGCGAGAGCGCCCAGCTGCTCCCTCTCGGGCGGGTAGATGCCGCGCAGGGCGGCGAGGATGCCGTCCCGGTCGGCGGCCGGGTCGATCGTGGCCGGGTCCTCGCGGTCGAGGAGGGCCTCGAAGCCCGAGTAGCGGTCGGCCCGGAGGACCTCGCACGTGACCGGTCGGTCGTGGTCGGTGCGGAAGACGATCCGGTCGCCGGGCCGGATCAGCGCCTTGGCCGGGCTGGCGGTGCGGACCTCGACGGTCCTGGTGCCGTTGGCCACCAGGGCGTGGTACTCGGGGAGGAGGTGAAGACCCACTCGTCTAGAGGCGCTCCTCCATGCGGACGGCCGCCTTCAGGTCCTCGTACGCCTGACCGCGCTCACCGTCCTGTTGTTCGAGCAGCGCCCGAGCGATCGCGTCCAGCTTGCGCTGAATGGCGTGCTCCGCCCGCCGCTCGGCGTTCTTCAGCATCGCCAGCAGCAACAGGGTCACCGCTGCCATCGAGTCGCCCAGCAGGATCTGCCACTCGGTCGACAGCCCCGCCACGTGCGCCGCGACGAACGCCAGTACCAGGCCCAGGCAGAGCACCGCGAACAGCGGGGAACTGGTGAAGTTCGACGCCAGCTCCGCGAAGCGCTCGAACCGTCCGCGCTGCCCGTCCGTGCCCTTGCGCGCGGGGTGCTGGAATGTCACGGCGTCGCTCCTCTCCGTCCGTGCCCACCCACCGGACGCATTCGCCCGGAGTCGCGCCGGCGCCCGGCCCGTCCCAGCAGCGTGTGCCCCGTTCGCGCCCGGACAGTCGGCCTCGGCCGGGGCGGGTCCGGAGGCATCCGTGCCGCCCCGGCGCCGGCCGCACCGCCGGCCGTGGTCGCACGACCGACACCGCTACCGGCCGCCGGTCGCGTCCGCCGCTGCCGCCGCGCGGTGGACGTGGTCGCGGGAGGCCGCGGCCTCCGCGCGGAGGGCCGGGAGGTCGACGTCCAGCAGGCGCCCGGCCCACTTGCGGACGCGGCCGGCGATCAGAACGGTGTCGATGTTGCGGGCGTCCGCGCCGAGGACGACGGTGCCGATGGGATCGTTCAGGGGGAGGTTGTTGATCTCGTCGGCGGTGATCATCAGGAGGTCGGCCTGCTTGCCCGGGGTGAGTGTGCCGGTCGTCGCACCGAGGCCGACGGTCGCGGCGCCCTGACGGGTGGCGAAGTCCAGCACGTCGGCGGTGGTGATCCGGTCCGGCGGCCCGTCCGCGCCGTCGACGTCACGGGCCGCGTGTACGGCGTTGACGGCGTTGACGGCGCGCATCCGCTGGATCGCGTGCAGCGCCCGCATCTGGGTGAACATGTCGCCTGCCAGTGCCACCTCGACGTCGATGCTCAGGCCGGGCCGGACGCCCGCCGCCAGGGCGTCGTCCACCGCCGGGACGGCGTCCTCCAGGCCGATCTGCGCCTCGGAGGTCGGGGCGAGCGACACCCGGGTACCGCTCGCGCCGATGGCCCGCCACGCCTCAGCGGTCAGCCCGGTGGCGTGGATCAGGGTCAGCCGGTCGCCGAGCAGGCCCGCGCGCTCCCAGTCGAGCACCGCCGCGGAGGAGGACCGGCCGAACACCGCGTCCACGCTGACACCGACGCCCAGTTCGGCCGCGACGCGGGCCAGCCCGGGACCGAACGCCAGGGCGGGACCGGCGATCTCCGCCGTCGCGAGGGCAGCCAGGCGGAACGTGACCAGCCCGGTGCCGCCGCCGTACCGGTCGACCAGCCGGCCGAGGTCGGCCGGCCACTGCCGGTCCCAGTCGCCGAAGTGCGGCCCCATCGCCGCGTGGATCCCGCGGATCCCGCTGTCCAGCAGCGCCTGCACGGCCGCGTCGGAGTGGGCGGCCGTCCGGGAGTTGTGCGAGAAGTCGAGCATCGTGGTGATGCCCGCGTCCACGGCGCCGAGGGCGGCCAGCCTGGTCCCCACGTACATGTCCTCGGGCCGGTACACGGGCGCGTACCGGGCCAGCGTGGTGCCCACGTAGCCCGCCAGGTCGTCGACATCGGGGATGATCCGGCGCAACTGGCCCTGCCAGGCGTGGCGGTGGGTGTCGACGAAGCCGGGGGCCAGGATCGTGCCGGAGGCGTCGACGACGACCGCGTCCGCCGCCTCTCCGCCGGCCCGCAGGTCGGGGCCGACGGCGGCGACGGTGCTGCCGGCCACCAGCAGGTCACCGGTGGCCAGGGTGCCGAGGGCGGGGTCCATGGTGACGACGGTGGCGCCGGTGAACAGGATGCGCCGCCCGGGGTCGCCGTCGGTGCGGCGCAGCAGGTCGAGCAGCGCGGGCCGGGCGGTGTCGGTGGGTCGGTGGACGGGGCGGACGGGGTGCACGGGGCGGACAGGGCGGACGGGGTGCACGGTGGTCCGTTCGTGAGGAGGGGCGGCGGGCGTTCGGCGGGCCTCAGCCACGGGCGGCGTTCGGTGACGCGTCGCCGTGGCGGTGGAGCACCAGGTGCTCGTGGTACAGCACGCCGTCACGGACGTCGCCGGTCGCGGTGAACCCGGTGTCGTCCAGGTAGTCGATGTGGCTGCCCGTGACGGTGTAACGGCCGGTGTACGCGCTCCGCCGGCTGCCGCGGGCCTCGTCGTAGCGGCCGTCGGGGCGCAGTTCCTGACGGATGAAACCGTCGGCGGTCACCCACAGGCCGACGAAGGGATGGGGCAGGTCGTTGCTCATGGCCTCCACGCTGGCACCGGGTCGCGGCCCCCTCCAGGCCGCACTGTTCCTGGGTGCGGCCCACCCCCGCTCAGGGCTTCGCACGGCCCCGGCCGCCCCGTAGCCTCGACCGCATGCACACCGACGAACCCCCGCACCCGCTCGAACTCCCCGACGGACGGCGGGACGACGGCCCGCCGCAGGGTGCGGCGCGGGCCGGGCGGTCCGGCAACCCGCTCGGCGAGTACCTGCGGGCCCGCCGGGAACACCTCACCCCGGACCGGGTGGGCATCCCGCGCGTCGGCCACCGGCGCGTCCCCGGGCTGCGCCGCGAGGAGGTCGCCGTGCTGGCCGGAGTGAGCACCGACTACTACACCCGGCTGGAACAGGGCCGTGAACGAAGCCCCTCCCCCCAGCTGTTGAACGCGGTGGCCCGCGCCCTCCGCCTCGACGAGCACGCCGCCGCGCACCTGCTCCGGCTCGCCGCCCCGCGCCTCGCCCACCGCCCGCCCCGCCGGGCCCCCGAGCGGCCGTCGCCCGCGCTGCGACTCCTCCTGGACAGTCTGGACACCCCCGCCCTCGTCGTCGGGACCGCCCTCGACGTCCTCGCCCTCAACCCGCTCGCGGCCACCCTGTACGCAGCCTTCGCCCCGGTGGACAACCTGGTCCGGACGACCTTCCTCGACCCGGCCGCCCGCACCTTCCACCGTGACTGGGGCCGTGCCGCCCACGACGCCGTCGCCGCCCTGCGCGCCGCCGCGGGCCGCGACCGCGAGGACCGCCGACTCGTCGAACTCGTCGGCGAACTCTCCCTGAAGAGCCCCGAGTTCGGCCGCCTGTGGGCCCGCCACGAGGTGCACGGCAAGACCGGCGGCAGCAAGCTGTTCCACCACCCGCAGGTCGGCGACCTCGACCTGCACTACGAGACCCTGACGGTCAACAGCGCCCCGGGCCAGCAACTCGTGGTCTACCAGGCCGCCCCGGGCAGCCCGTCCGCCGAGGGCCTGCTGCTGCTCCGCGCGCTGACTCCCTGACGCTGCGGCGACGGCCCGGCGGACGGTCCCGCCCGTGGGCCTCGCGCAATCGGCGCACCCCGGCATACCCCAGGCGCAGCGGATGCAGGTGCCGCCGGGGTGAGCGCATGCTGAAGGGAGCGGTTGGTCGAGCCGGCGAGGTGGTCGTCGTGAGCTGGAGGAGCGGGGGCCGGTTACGGTGGGCGGCGGTGGTGCCGTTCGCCTTGGTGGGACTGCTCGGGGCTCCCGTCGGGGCCGGTGCGGCGACCGGGGCGCGCGCACCGGTCGAACAGGCGGCGGAGCCCGCCGAGGAGGGTGTGCTCGTTCCCTCCTACGAGGCGGGCCTGACGCCCGAGGACCAGAAGGTCAGGACCTTCCTCACGCAGAACGCGGTCCTGGAGGACATCGCCGCCTACGCCTCGGAGCGGATCGTCCTGCCCCAGGACATCCCGCTGCACGCCGCCAGCTGCGGGGAGGCCAACGCGTTCTGGGACCTGCGGGCCCAGGACATCACGTTCTGTTACGAGTACCTCGAGGAGCTCGCACCCCTGCTCGCCGCGCAGCAGAGCGAGGGAACCGCCGAGGAACGCTCGGCGCAGCTCGACCAGGACCTCATCGGGGAGACCAACGACACCGTCCTCCACGAGCTCGGCCACGCGCTGGTGAACCTGTACGACCTGCCGGTCGTCGGCAAGGAGGAGGACGCGGCGGACCAGTTGTCCGCCCTGCTGCTCGCCTCCGGCGACGAGCGCCACGTCGGGTACGCGCTGAGCACCATCACGGCCTACGCCGCGCTGGCGGACGCGGCGGCGAGGGGCGAGCAGCCCCTGAAGGCCTATGCGGACGAGCACTCGCTGGACGCCCAGCGGTTCTACAACTGGGTGTGCTGGCTCTACGGTTCCGACCCCGACCAGTACGTTCCGGTCGTCCAGAGCGAGACGAACCCCGACGGCGTCCTGCCGCCGGAGCGGGCGGCGCGCTGCCCGGGCGAGTTCCTCCAGATGGAGAAGTCCTGGAGCCCGGCCCTCAAGCCCTACCTCAAGACCTGAGAGGCCGGCTCTGCGGTCGTCTCCGTAGTGGTCTCCGTAGTCAGCACGGATGTGGACCCCGTCGCGGGTGCGAGAAGCTGTGGCCGTGGCCGACACCGGCCGCACCCGATCCTCTAGGAGCGCCCCGTGAAGTTCCACTCCGTCGTCGAACCGCCCGAGCCCATGCGCGGGCTGGAGGTCCCGCCCGAGGTGGTGGAGGCGCTCGGCGGCGGCGCCCGGCCGCCGGTGACGATCACGGTCAACGGGCATTCCTGGCAGAGCCGGGTCGCCATCCTGCGCGGCCGGCACCTGCTCGGCCTCAGCAACGCCAACCGGCAGGCCGCCGAGGTCGAGATCGGCGAGGAGGTAGAGGTCGAGGTCGAGCTCGACACCGAGCCGCGCGTCGTGGTCGAGCCCGAGGACTTCGCCCGGGCCCTGGACGAGGACCCGGCCGCGCGGGCCGCGTACGACCGCCTTTCGTTCAACCGGAAGCGCGAGCATGTGCGCGCCGTCGAGAGCGCGAAGAAGCCGGAGACACGCGAACGACGCATCGAGAAGGCCATAGCCGCCCTGCGCGGCTGATCCGGCTCCCCCGGTCTGTCCGGTGCGGCGCGGTCAGTCCTGCTCCAGGTCGGGGTAGTAGCCGCGTTGATAGGTCGACAGGCGGGAGATCGCCAGCCGGCCCGCGCCCCGGCAGATGGGGCAGACCCGCGTCGTGCCGCACTCCCCGCACCGGCGCCTGCCCTCGGACCGGCCGGGTGTCCGCAGCACCCACCCTCGGCCGCCGCACCCCGGGCAGCGACCGTCACCGTCGCACTCGTAACACAGGACGTAACCGGGCGTAACGGTCTCCGGCCTTCGCTCCGGTCCCGGTTCCCGCTCCGGCTCCGGCTCCGGCTCCGGCTCCGGCTCCAGTTGCCCGGCCGGTTGCGGCGGGCACAGCACCAGGGCCGGTGTCTGCCCCCGGAACGCCACGGCGCGCGTGTCCTCGCTCGCCAGGACCCGGATGGTGCTGCCGTCCCGGTGAGCGAGGACCACCGTCCACAGCATCCCGTCGTCGTCCTCCTGCGACACCGCGACCGCCCAACCCGCCGCACGGAGGAGGGAACCCGCCCGGTCGGCCGTCCCGGCAGCGGTGACGCCCGCCGGCCGGTCGCCCTGGTACACCGCCGAACAGTGGTAGCGCGACGGATCCCTCGCGTCGGCCACCTTCGGCTCGTCGAGGTCCAGCCGGCGCAGGTAGACACGAACGGTCAGATCGGTGATCAGCACGACCATCTGCGCGCGCAACGACCTTCCCAGCCGGTCCAGTTCCTCGCGCGCCGCCCTCGACATCCCGTCCATGTCGACCCCCTGACCCGGAACGTAACACAGCGCCGTCCGCGCGTTCCGGAAGACCAGCTCCTCCCCTTGGGTCGACGTCGTCCAGCTCCTCCCGGCGGCCGACGACCGGTCGACGGCCGACCGACGACGATGCCTCGATGCCAATGCCGGGCCGACGCCCGACGCCGACCGCGCGCCGTCGGAACGACTGGCGGAGCGGTCGTGTCCACGTTCCGGGGCCGTTCGGGTTCTGGTGGTCGGTTCCCGGTCGCGTCGTGCGCCGGGCGTGGGGCGGCGGCGCGGCTCTCGGGGCAGGCTGCTTCCGTCGCCGCGCCGGCACGGGCCCGGCACGATCGGAAGGACGAGCATGACGAGCATGCGGGGGCGCGTCGCCGCCCTGCTGGGTGCCGTGGCGGTGGTCGCCGGGAGCACCCTGACCGCTCCACCGGCCGGGTTCGCCGTCGTGGCCGGTGTGCAGGGCGTCGGCGGCGGGATCACCGGGCAGGCGCCCTGCCCCGAGGCTCCCGGGTTCATCTGCGGGACCCTCACCGTCCCGTTCGACCGCAGCGGCGCCACCCCCGACACCCTCGGCCTCCGGGTGGCCCTCACCGGCAACAGCGCGGCACCCAGGGGCGACCTGCTGTTCCTCACCGGGGGCCCCGGCCAGCCCGGCGCCCCGGCGATCGAGCGGATGGCGGGCAGACTGGAACCCGTCCTCAAGGACTACCGCCTGGTGATGTTCGACCAGCGCGGCACCGGCCAGGGCGCGCTCCAGTGCCCCGGCCTCCAGGAGGACATGGGGTCCTCCGACCTCGCGGTCCCGCGCAGGCAGTCGATCGCCGACTGCGCCGCCGCCCTCGGCCCGGACGCCCGCCACTACAGCACGGCGGACACCGTCGCGGACATCGACCTGCTGCGCCGCGCCCTCGGCGCCCGGAAGCTCACCCTGGACGGGGTGTCGTACGGCAGCTTCGTCGCCCAGCGGTACGCGCTCGCCCACCCGACGCGCGTGGCACAGCTGGTGCTCGACTCGGTGGTACCGCAGCAGGGCTTCGACCCCCTCGACCTGGCCGCGCTGCCCGCGACCGCGCGGGTGCTGCGGGCCGCCTGCCGGGCCACCGGCTGCACCACCGACCCGGCCGCCGACCTCGCCGCCACCGTCCGGCGCTACGGCAACGGGGCGCGGATCCTCAGCGCACTCACCGGGTACGAGTTCGTCGACCCGAACTACGGCGGGGTCCCGGAGATCCTGCACGAGGCCGCCGCCGGGCGGCCCGAAAAGCTCCTGGACTTCTTCGAGTTCGTCCACCGGGAGGTCGACGCCGCCCCGGCCGAGGAGCTCAGCCAGGGGCTGCACTCCGCCGCCCTGTGCGCCGACTCGCGCTTCCCCTGGGGCACCACCGACACCCCCGTCGACGTCCGCCCGGCGGCGCTGGAACGCACCCGCGAGCGGCTCACCGCCGAACAGACCTGGCCGTACGACCCGGCGACCGCGACCGGGCTCGGCAGCATGCTGGTCTGTCTCCACTGGCCGCGCGAGCAGGTGCCGCCGACGCCGCACCGTCGCAAGCTGCCGGATGTCCCGGTACTGCTGCTCGGCGGCGACCGGGACATCTCCACGCCGTACGAACTTCTCTACGAGCAGGCCGAGTTGATGCACCACCCGCGGATCGTGATCGTCCCCGGCGCGGCGCACTCGGTGCAGAGCCGGGCCGAGAACCCGGCCGGTCGGCAGGCCGTCCACGACTTCCTGCTGCGGTAACCGGCGCCGGCGGCAGACCCCGGCCGCGTCACCCAGGGCGACCCCCTCGGCCCGCGCACCCTGCTCCAGATCCTCTACATCGCCGCAGCCGCCGCCACCCTCGTCCGACCCCCGCGACACCGCGCGGGCGCCACCTGCGCCGCATGAACTGCGGAGCCGGCGTCCGGGTTCGTAGCGGGTGGGCAGCCGCTACAGGAGCGTGACCTGGATACCTGCCTCGTCGAGGATGTCGAGAGTGGCGCCGAACAGGTCGCGGGGCTGTCCTCCCGGTCCGAGAGTGTGGGACAGGTGTGTGCGGGCGATGTCGGCGTCGCCCCAGAGGAGGGTCGCGGGGGTGGTACAGCCGAAGTTTCCGCGCAGGCAGTCGACGAGGGCGTCCAGGCACCCGCCGAAGTAGCCGCCCGGTCCGTTCACCGCCTCGCCGAGAGCCAGGTAGAGGCCGGGCCTGTCGGTGATGTCCCGGCCGTCGAGTTCGTAGGTGTGATCAACCGGACGGTCTCGGTAGGTGCGTCGGCAGGCCCGGTCACGGGCGAGGTCGAGCCAGACACCACGACGGTGGGTGTCGAGGCGGGCCCATGCTCCGGGGGCGTCCGGCGGCCCGGCGAGCCACTGATCCCAGACCGGCCGGGCGTGGGCGGGGACGGGTGTGCCGAGGTCGCCGTCGAGTTCCAGGTCGATCAGGCCCGCCCCGCGGGAGGACGGGTGCCAAGCAGCGATCCTGGCCCTCATCGACAGATCGGTGAGCAGCTCTCCCCGGTCGTCCCGGATCTCCAGGACGGCGTGGTCCAGATCCCGTGCGGATCGCGTGCCTTGCGCCAGGCGCGCGCGGAGCCCCTCGCTCGGTACGAGCCCTCTGAGCACGAGCGGGACCGCCGCGTGCAGGGCCGACAGGACCCGGGCGAATTCGTGGCAGGCCCCGAGCCATCGGCGCCCGTCGTGGAGGCGGACGCCGCCCCGGTGGCCGTCGGGCGGGCCCTCGTGCTCGTCCAGGCCCGTGAGCAGCAGGCCGCCCGGGCCCAGGTCGTGTTCGACCGTCCGGGCATCCTCCAGCAACCAAGGGTCGAGCGCCTCGTCGTCCGGCACCAGCCACACGCTGCGGCCCACCCAGCCACGCGGTCCGCTGGCCTCCGGAGTCCAGCCGAACAGCTCATACGTCCCGTACCGCGACTCGCCGAACAGTCCGTCCGCTTCGGCGCAGGTGCCCCAGGGACGACCACCGCCGCCACTCTCGACCAGCGTGAACCGCGCCATCCCTGGCTGCTCCTCCCCGTTGTACACGGTGTGAATCATGCCCCGACCCCGGGCCCGTCCCCGACCCCGACCCGCTCAGCGAAGCAGTTCTCCCGTTGCAGGGCGATGTCAGCGCACGCGCGGGTTTGACCTGGTGCGGGTCTCGGGGAATCACCTCGGTTGCGACGAAGCCCGGGACGGGTGTCGTGCGACGGCCCCGCCGTGAAAACCTCGGGCCGTGCCTGAACCGCGAGAACCCGCCGACCGTACCGTCCGGCTGCTGGGTTTCTGGGTGACACCCGGAGACCCGTCGCTGCCGGACCCCGCTGGTCTTGTCGATCCCGCATGGGCGGAGTCGCAACGGCAGTGGGTCGCGGACTACCTGGACCACGGGCAGGTCGCCGGCTCCTGGATGGGGGTGTCGCGATGCAGGCTGTGCTCGTGTCCGAACGGTTCCCGTGACCTCACCGACGGCTACTACCTCTGGCCGGAAGGGCTGAGCCACTACGTCCTCGACCACAGTGCGAGGCTTCCTGGAGAGTTCCTCGCTCACGTCGGGCAGAGGCTCGACACCCTGGAAGAGCTTGAGCGGGACTCCTCCTGGTGGCGGCGGAACGCCACCAGGACATAGCGCGTCAGTGGTCCGGTCACCGGAGGCTCGACCCGGTGAGGGCGCGTGCAGCACGCCACCCCGTCGACCGGCCGGGAGGCGGGAACGTGCTACGTCGACCGGCTCCGGCCGTCCGGAGCCCGGGCCCGGGCTCGGGAGCAACTCCGGGCCCGGGCAGCGGTGGTGCGGCGTACGGCGGTCAGTCGTGGGTGAGCGTCGGGATCCGGGCGAGGACGGCCGACGCCCGTGCCGGGTCCGCACGGAGCCAGGTGGTCAGGTGCTCCCGGACGGCCTCGGCGACGCAGGCGCGGACGGGGCCGTTGCCGAGTCGGTCGCGGAGGGAGCCCTCGAACTCGGGCCGGTCGAGCTTCACCGACACGATGGCCGTCAGACCCACGCCGAGCCGGGTGGGGGCGAGGTCGGGGTCGGAGGGGGCGAGTACGCGCTGCTCCCGGGCGCAGGCGGTGAGCGCGGCCGCCAGGCCGTCGCGGAAGCCGAGTTCGTGGGTGCCGCCGCCGGCGGTGGGCCTGCTGTTGGCGTAGCCGGTGACCCGCTCGTCGTCGGAGTCGCCCCAGCAGAGGGCCACCTCCACGGTCCCGTCCATTCCGGAGCACTCGCGCTCGAAGCCGGTCACGTCCGGGCCCCGCGGGGTGCCCTGGTGCGCGATCCAGTCCCTGGCTCCGCCCGGGAAGCGGAAACGGTCGGCCCTGGGCGTCCCGGGGTCACGGTCGTCGGTCAGGGTGATGTCCAAGTCACGGTTCAGAAAGGCCAGTTCCCTGAAGTGATCGGCCAGTGTGTCGAACGAGAACATCAGCGTCTCGAAGATCTCGGCATCGGGCCAGAAGGTGATCACAGTCCCGCTGCCCTCGGCCAGGCCGCTGCGGGTGGGCTCCGCGACCCGCACGCCCCGCTCGTACTCCAGCGTCCAGCGGGCTCCGTCGCGCCGTACCTCCGCCGTCAGGCGGCTCGACAGGGCGTTGACGACGGCGAGTCCGATGCCGGCGAACCCGCCGGACAGCGAGCGTCGGTCCGCGCGCGGTGCTCCGCACCAGAGCACCGTCAAGCAGTCCTCCAGCGTGGGCCCGTCCTCGTCGCCCGCGTGCCCGACGGGCCGACCCCCGCCGTCGTCGGCGACACGGACACCGCCGTCGACGGTGAGGGTGATCCCGACCCGGCCGGCGCTGCCGTAGAGGATCTCGTGCAGTGCCGACTCGGCGGCCTCGAACACCAGATGGTGGAACCCGCGTTCGCCGACCGATCCGATGTACATCCCGGGCCGTTTCCGGACGGCCTCCAGGCCCTCCAGAACCACGATCTTGCTGGCGTCGTACGGATACGATTCCTCGCTCATGATGTCCCCTCCGAGGTCTCTGACAGAGCTCCCCCAGCTTAGGAGATTTCCAGGAAAACACCAGGTCAGAGCCGGTGCAGCGAGGCCGTGAACGGGCTTCTGGCGGTCCGTCGGGAGCGGTCGGGCGGGACGGGGCCAGGGGGTCGCGGCGGGACCGCCGCGACCCCCTGGGAGCCCGTGGAGACACTGTTCCGGGCAGCCGCGAAGCCACAAGTTCAAGGAGTTTCCGCACCCGCCCCCGGGAGCGGTCGCGAGGACGGCCCTACCGGGTCCGTCCCGCCGCGCTCAGCCGCGGAGTTCGGCGAGGAGGGGCTCAAGGGCGGCGACGAGGTCGTCGGCCGTGGCGGAGCCGTCGCCCTCGAACTCGGCGATCTCGGCGCCGACGGGCGCGCTCGCGGCGAGGACCTTCGCGCAGGCGTGGAGGTCCTCAAGACCGATGCCGGCCGGGACGCTGTAGTCGGTCGCGAACAGCCCCGGCTCCATCACGTCGCAGTCGATGTGCAGGTAGGCCGGGCGGCCCCGGAGGACGTCCGCGAGGCGCTCGTCGAGTGCCGGGCCCGGGGGCACGAGGGCCACGCGGCCCGCCGTGACGTGCTCGATCTCGGCGGGGTCGAGGTCACGGGCACCGACCAGGACAGCCTGCCGCTCGGGGAGCCCGGCGCCGAGGCCGGAGTCCCACCAGCCCAGCGGACCGGCGAGGGCCAGGCCGCCGAGGTAGCCGGTGGTGGTGTCGGCGGGGACGTTGATGTCCCCGTGGGCGTCGAACCAGACCACGACCGCGTCGGGGCGGTGGCGGAGCACGACCGGCTGGGTGGCCAGGGCGACGGCGCACCGGGTGATGACGCTGATCGGCGCCTGCCCGGCGGTCATGACCTGGTCGATGCGCTCGGCCATGTGCCGCAGGGTGGGCAGCGCACGGCGCAGCTCCTGGTCCCAGCCGGTCGGCCGCGCCGGCTCCGGGGTGCCGACGAGGACCGGGGAGACACCGAGCCTGCTGGTGAACGCCTCGCCGAGCAGGGTGACGGCGCTCATCGCGCGGTCGTTGTGGTCCCCGGCGGGGCCTCGGTAGACAGTGAGGGAGGAGGCGAGGGAGGAGGGATGCGGGTTCATGGCCTCAGGGTGGCAGCGGTGACGACGAAGAGGAATGCCGAAATCCTCTGCAGGTGTCCATACCGGGTATGGACACCTGCTACACGCCCGGTACGGCGATCAGGCGGGCCGTCGGGCCCGCCGCAGCCGGGCAGCCTTCAGGAGGGGCTCCCGCCCCACGCCTCGGTGATCCTCCGCGCCTGCGCGGCGAGCGCCTCCCGCAGGGTGTGCGCGGAGTCGGAGACGGTGGAGCGGAGCATGGCAGCGCTGATCCACCGGGCGAGCGGCGGGCCGTCGACGGGGCGGACGGCGATGCCGAGTTCGGCCTCGTGGCCGGTGAGGGCGAGCCGCGGGATGAGGGCGACCGCGATGCCGGCGGCCACGAAGCCCTTGAGCATGCCGTAGTCGTCGGTGCGCATGACCCGGACGGCTTCGAATCCCTGCTGTGCGCAGGCCCAGGTGAGCACGCGGTCGCAGGGGTCCCAGTCGCTGGCGCCCATGATCCAGCCGGCGTCGCGGAGCCGGGCCAGGGGGACGCGGTCCAGGACCGCCAGTGGGTGGTCGGCGGGGAGCGCGAGGAGCAGCGGATCGTCGAGCAGGGGGTGCAGGACAAAGTCCTCGTCCAGGTCGAGCGGTTCTCCCGGCTGGGAATAGACCAGGGCGATCTGCACGCCGCCGGTGCGCAGGGCCTCCACCACGGTCGGGAGTTCGCCCTCCACGAGCGAGACCTTGACGCCCTCGCGGGCCAGTTGCCGCAGGGCCTGCGGGAGCAGGAGCGCGCCAGCGGTGGGGAAGGTGGCGGCGCGGAGTGCCTTGGTGCCCTGTTCGATCAGGGCGCGGACCTCCTGTTCGACGAGGGCCACCCGGCCGAGTACGGCTTCGGCGGCGAGGTGGTGCGCGACGGTCGGCTGGCTGTGGTGCAGCGACCGGGCGGTGCCCGCGAGGGAGCCCTCGTGGGCGACGGCCCGCAGGACCTGGAACTGGCGGAGCTCCAGCAAGCCGATCACCATACCTTCTGATCGGGTAGGAGGGCCGGTTCGCCCGGCCCTCCCCCCACACCACCGGACATGCGGGCCTCGCATCCGGCGGTTCGTCTAGCTGATCTCAGGCGGTCCTGAGGCGGGTCCACGAATCCTTGAAGGACTTGTAGCCCTGGGACTGCCAGTAGGTGTTGTTCAGGCCGACTTCCAGAGCCTTGATCTTGGAAGTCCTCCAGTGTCGGGTCCCGCCGAGGTCGTGGGACCGGATGAGTTTCTCATCGGTCCCGGCACGTCGGAGGTTCCTCTCCCTGTTGGAGGCGGTCTTCCATTGCCGCCACTGAGCCTGCCTCAACCTGCGGCGGACCCACATGTCGATCTCGCCGAACACCCTCGGGGAGTCGGAGAGAGCGAAGTAGGCCACCCACCCGACCGAGAACCGGTTGAGCTTGTCCATCCTGTGGTCCATCGCCACGCCCCACGTCCGGGAGGTGATCTTCCGGACGGTGTCCTTCAACCGTTTCACGGCCTTCCGGCTTACCCGAATCTTCACCTCCCCTTTGGACAGGTAGTAGCCGAACCCCAGCAGGGTCGCCTTGAACCCCGGCGACACCCTGGTCTTCTCCCGGTTGACCTTCAACTTCAGACGCTTCTCGATGAACGCCGTGATCGAGGCCATCAGTCGGATAGCCGCTCGTTCGGAGCCGACGAAGATCATCACATCGTCGGCGTACCGCACGAACCGGTGTCCGCGCTTGAAGAGTTCGCGGTCCAGGTCGTCCAGCATGATGTTCGACAACAGCGGCGACAGCGGGGAGCCCTGGGGCGTCCCCTCCTCGGTCACCGTCATGACGCCGCCGTCCATGACCCCGGCTTCCAGGTACCGACGAATCAGCTTCAGAACCTTCCTGTCTTTGACCTTCCTGGCCACCCGCGCCATAAGCGCATCGTGGTTCACCCGGTCGAAGAACCTGTCGAGGTCCAGATCCACCACCCAGCGATTTCCGTCCTGCACGGCTCGGCGACCAACCCTGACGGCCTGGTGCGCCGACCTCCCCGGGCGGAACCCGAAAGACGCCCCGGAGAAATGGGGGTCGAAAACGGTGGTGAGGATCTGCGCGATTGCCTGCTGGATCAGCCGATCCAGCACCGTGGGGATCCCAAGCATCCGCTCCCCGCCATTCGGCTTAGGGATGGTCACCCGACGAGCGGGAGCGGGCCTGTAATTCCCCGCATCGAGAGCGGCCGAGACCCTGGGCCAGTTCTGAGCGATCCACGGCCTCAATTCCTCCGTGGTAAGCCCGTCCGCCCCGGGGGCACCCCGGTTACCCTCGACGCGCCTGAGCGCCGCGAGCAGGTTCTCTTTGGCGAAGATCAAGCCCCAGAGATCCGGCTCGCGGTGATTGTCGGTCGGATGGTGCGCCGCCAGGTCACTATGCCCCGCCGGGGAGGCGGCCGTATGCACCGGCGCCTGTCCCTGCGGGTCTGCCGAGGCAGGCTTCCAGCGGTCACCGTGCTTCGGTCGAGCAGACATCTTCCCCCCAATCCACTAAACGTTCGGTCCTTCCCGAGCCCTTGTCGGCCTACTGCCTACCCATCTCGGTACTACGACCTCTGCTGACTTCTGTCCGGCAAACCGAGAGAATTCATCCCCTCGACCGTCGCGATCTCCGCCGTCACACGGTTACAGGCGACACCCGGACAGACCTCCCCAGATAAGAACAGCAACTTTCCCCGGACCCCTGCCGTATCTACGTTGCGGCTTTCTTGGTGAGAGCGGGCTTCGTCGTAGTCAGCCGACTTGCCCAGTCCGCCCCGCCTTATACGGTTCGTGTTCCTCAGTGCCCGGTTTTGCCTCCGGCTTCCTCCGAACCCCACCTCGCGGTGACGCCCTTGCCTTTGGCTATCGAGTTAGTCTCACCTCTCCTCTTCGGGACTTTCACCCTTTAGCTGCTGCCCATGCTGGGCGTACTGACTCCTCCCCCACGTAGACGTGGGGGCTTCTCGCTAACCCTGGCGGGCGTCGCGACGGACCAGCCCGGCCCGTAGAACGTTGATGGCTCCCACCGTGTCCGCGTGCGCACGGTGGCCGCAGCTGACGCAGTGGAAGATGTCCTGAGAGGGCCGGTTCTCCGCCGCAACGTTCCCGCAGAGCGGGCAGGTGCGGGAGGTGTTGCGGGGGTCCACGGCGATCACTTCCCGACCGGCGCTTTCAGCCTTGCCGGTGAGGATCGTGAGGAACACCCCCCAACCGGCATCGTTGATCGACTTGTTGAGCCCGGCCTTGGCCGCCGCACCGTTGGGCAGGAACACGCCCGGCTGGTCGGGGTAGGACTTCGGCGCGGGGGCCTTGACCATGTTGCGGATCTTGAGGTCTTCGTGCGCGATGAGGTCGTGCGCCCGGACCAGGTCAAGGGCGGTCTTGTGGGCGTGGTCGAGGCGCTGGCGGCGGACCTTTCGGTGCAACGGCCTTCTGATGGTTCTTGGTGCGCTTGTCGCGGCGCACGCGGGGGAACCTGCTGAGGGCCTGCTGAGCTGATTCCAGCTTCGCGGCAGCCTGCCTGCCGTGACGCGGGTTGGGCACGAACTCGCCGTTGGAGTCGGCGAGGAAGTGGGCTGTGCCCATGTCGATGCCGACCACGCTGCCCGTCGGGGACAGCGGCTCGGGCTCGGCCTGCTCGGCGGTCAGGATGACGTACCAGCGCTTGCCCTCGCGCTTGACGCTGACGGTCTTGACCTTGCCGACCACCGGCCGGTGCTGGTTGGCCTTGACGTGCCCGACGCCCTGGAACCGGACGCGGGTGGTCGGGTCGTGCGGGGTGGAGTCCCAGCGGCAGCCGTCCCCGTCCTTGGGGAAGTCCACCGTGTCGAACCAGTTCACTCCACGGAAGCGCGGGTAGCCGGGCGTGTCGCCGGACTTGACCCGGCGGAAGAACGCCGCGAACGCCTTGTCCAGACGGCGAAGCGTCGCCTGCTGCGAGCTGAACGACCAGCGGCCCTGACGCTCCGGGTCGAACGCCCGGATCTCCTTCGGCTGCGCCGACTGCATGCCGTACTTGATGCTGGTCTTCGACACGTGCCGGTAGGCGTCCCGGCGCTCCTGGAGTGCCCCGTTGTACAGCGCGCAGTGATCCCTCAGCATCTCGCCGAGCGCCTGCGTCTGGCCCACGGTGGGCCGCATGAGGAACTTGTACGCACGGATCATCCGACCCACCCCCTTCCTGGTCAGCTCAAAGATCGTACTACGCTTGGAGTATGTCACCACGCTGGGAGCCAAACCCCGACGTTCGCACCGGACGGCACGTCGCCTACAACTTGCACGCGCACTTGGTGTTCGTCACGAAGTACCGCAAGGGCGTCTTCGACGACGCCATGCTCAAGAGGTGCGAGGAGATCATGCGCGAGGTCTGCGACAAGTTCGAGACCGACTTGCGCGAGTTCAACGGCGAAAGCGACCACGTGCACCTGCTGGTGCACTACCCGCCGAAGATCGCCCTGTCCAAGCTGATCAACTCCCTCAAGGGCGTCAGCTCCCGGTACCTGCGCGCCGAATACGCCGGCCGCATCAACCGCATCGGCCTTGGGTCCGTCTTCTGGTCTCGCTCTTACTTCGCCGGGTCGTGCGGCGGCGCACCGCTCAGCATCGTCCGCCAGTACATCGAAGGCCAGAAGCGGCCCATCTGACCGTCACCCCGGAGCCGCAGCGAACTCCGCCGCCCCCTACGCCGAGGCGCTGACCGCCCACGCGCGGGAACCCTGGCTGCGGCTGAACGTCCCCGGCCACGCCGCGGACCCGGACGCCTTCGCCGAACTGGCCGCCTTCACCGGCGAGGCCCAGCTGCGCCTGGACGTCCCCCCGCTGCTCGACGGCATCGACCTGGGACCGGACAGTCCGCGTGCGACGGCGCTGCGGCTCGCCGCCGAGGCGTGGGGCGCGCGGCGCACGTGGTTCCTGACCAACGGGGCCTCCCAGGGCAACCGGATCGCCGTGATGGCGCTGCGGTCGCTGGGCGAGTGCCTGGTCGTGCAGCGCAGTGTGCACTCCAGCGTGGTCGACGGACTGGTCCTGTCCCGGTCTGCGGGCCGCGTTCGTGCAGCCCGCCGTGGACCGCACGCTCGGCATCCCCAACGTCCTTCCCGGCGAGGTCATCACCGCCGAACTCGTCTCCTTCCTGCAGAGCACCGCCCGTACCCCCGGCGGTCACGTCCGCGGAGCCTCCGACCCCGAGGTGAAGTACCTGCGCACAGTCACCCCCGCGCGGTGCTGACCGGCCGGCGGCCTCACGCCCCCGGCGGGACGGCGAACGGGTCGTAGTCCTCCGGCATGAAGCAGCCGTAGTCCTGCAGCGGTTGCGGATCGTTCAGCACGATCTGCTGCCGCTCGCCCGCGGGGGAGAGTCCGTCCGGGCGGTCCAGGACTCTCCGGCCGGGAACCACGGAGCGCGCCGGCGCTTCGGCCGTGAGCCGGCCGAAGCGGTCGAACAGAGCCCAGGCGGCCTCGTGGACGTCACGGATGTCCTCGGCCGCCCGTTCCTCGGTGATCTCGGGGAAGGCTTCGCGATATGCCGCGCGGGCCGCAGCGACAAAGCGCTCCGGGTCGACGACCACCACGTCCTGTCGTGTCCGGAGGCTGATCGTCATACCCGCCGTCGGGATCGGCATATTGTCCACCGGCCCACCGTACTGCGTCGAAAGCACGTCCGTCCGTGACCGAGGGGCCGGGGTGACGGTCGCTCAGGAGCTGCCGCCGGAGGCCGAGGCGCGCAGGCGGAGGAGCTTCTTGTCGGGCTTGCCGGCGTCGGTGAGGGGGAGCTCGTCGGCGAAGTGGACGTGGTCGGGTTCGTACATCTCGCCCCGTCCTTCCCGGACCCAGGTCCGGAGCTCGTCGGCGGTGACGGTGGTCCCCGCGGCGGTGACGACCGTGGTGTGGACGCGTTCGTGTCCGCCGTCGCCCTTCACGCCGTAGACGGCGTTCTGGAGCACCGCGGGGTGGGTGTTGAGGAAGTCCTCGAGTTCGGTGGTGTACACATGGCCGCCGACCACCACGATCATGTCCTTGATCCGGTCGACCACCGTCAGGTAGCCCCGCTCGTCCAGGCGCCCCAGGTCACCGGTGAGCACCCAACCGTCGCGCAGCACCTGCGCGGTCAGCTCCGGGTTCTTCCAGTAGCCCTCCATCACCTGCCCGGAGCGGGCGCAGATCTCCCCCACCTCGCCCACCGGCAGCACCCGGCCGGCCTCGTCCCGGATCTCGACCTCGACCCCGGGGACGGGCCGCCCCGACGTACGCAGGATGTCCAGGCGGTCGGGATCGTGCTCGGCGGCGGTCAGGAAGCTGACGGCACCGGCCTCGAACTGGCCGTACGCCTGCTGGAGGACGGGGCCGAGGCGGCGCACGGCCTCGGCGATCCGGGTCGGGGAGGAGGGGGTGCCGCCGTAGGTGATCCCGCGCAGGCTGGAGAGGTCGGCGTGCTCGGCGTCCGGGTGGTCGAGGATCCGGTACAGCAGCGGCGGCAGCAGCATGGTGTTGGTGATGCGCTCGCGGGCGACCGTGGCGAGGATCTCTGCCGGGTCGAACGTGTAGTGCAGGACCACGGTGCCGCCGGCGGAGAGGGTGCTGTCGGCGATGAACCCGGCGGCGTGCGAGAGCGGGGTGCAGACGAGGTCCCGGCGGCCCGTCCCGCTGAACAGCTCGCGGATGCCGTCGATGCCGTCCTGCATCCGGCCGAAGGTGCTGCGCACACCCTTGGGATGCCCGGTGGTGCCGCCCGAATGCCGGATGAAGCAGAGGTCCTGCGGGCTCGCGGCGCTGGCCAGGGGCTCACCGGACTGCTTCGCGGCGAGCGCGAGCAGGTCCTCGCCGGAAGCCGGGACCGACCCCGGATCCGCGTCGGCGTCGACGTCCGTTTCCGCGTCCCCGCCGAGCCGCAGGACGTGCTCGATCGGCGGCACGGCCCGGATCAGCTCGGCGGCACGCCCGGCCAACTGCGGATCGACGACCAGGGCGAAGGTGTCGACGTCGGCCATCATCGCGGCCTGCACGTCCACCCCGAGGCGGTTGTACAGGTGGTTGTAGTGCGCGCCCAGCAGGTTGACGGCGTACCGCACCGCGATCGTCTCGGGCAGGTTCCCGCACAGCAGGGTCACGGTGCGCCCCGGACCCACCCCGCGCTCGCGCAGGGCCCGCGCCAGCCGGTACACCAGGGAACGGAACTCCTCTGCGCCGAGGCGGCGTTCCCCGCTCACCAGGACCGCTTCGTCCGGCCCCTCGGCCAGACCGTCGAGGACGATCTCCACGTAGTTCCGGAAGCCCTGCTCCGACACCGACACCGCACGTTCCTCTCGCCTCGGACTGCCTCGGACCGCCGCCCGCCCGCCCACGGCCGGGCGCACGGCACCCGGCGCCGACGACGACCGGTCCGTGCACGGCCATCCCTGCCCAGGGCGGTCCGGGGTCAACCCCGCGAAGCGAGTTCCGGCAGCCGCCGTGCGCCTGCCCCGGTCCCGGACCGGACGCGGCGCGCGACGGTGCGGCCCGACCGGGCGCACCATCCCCGGTTCACCCGGCCTCGCACCCGGCGATGAGCGCCTGGACGCAGCGGGGCACGGCCTGCGACGGATCGGATCCGGCGGGGACTTCGACGTGTGCGACGGTGCAGACGTAGGCCGCTTTGAGGATCTTGACGCAGGTCTCCAGGTCGTTGACCGGCTTCGCGCCCCGGACGGCGACGGGCGCTTCCGGCTAGTGCTCGGGCTCCTGCGGCACGGGGTTCCTCGGTGTTCGGGGTGCGATGAGTGGTGGGCGGGGCGGGACCGGCAGACCGGCCCCGCCCCGCCCCGGCGCTCAGCCCGATTCGTTGGCGGCGTCCTTCCGGGCCTTCTCCAGGATGTTCCGGGCCACGGTCTCCGGGTCCTGGCCGGTGAAGGGGCGGTCGAAGAGCCAGTCGGCGGCGGCACCGCGGCGTTCGAGGAGGACGCGGTCGCGCCGGCGCCCGCGGTGCCGGCCGACGCGTTCACGGGCTCCGACGGGATGTCCGTCACCCGGACCGGTCCGACACGACGGCGGTGGCCAGGCGGTGGCTACGCGGTGGCCCCGATGCCGAGGTCGGCGAGCAGGTCGCGGACGAGCTGCTCGATCCGGTCGCGGATCGGACGCACGGCGTCGACACCATGTCCGGCCGGGTCGTCGAGCTGCCAGTCCAGATAGGTCTTGCCGGGGAAGAACGGGCAGGCGTCGCCGCAGCCCATGGTGATCACCACATCGGAGGACCGGACCGCCTCGGTGGTCAGGACCTTCGGGATCTCGGCGGAGATGTCGATCCCGACCTCGCGCAGGGCCTCGACCACCGCCGGGTTCACGGCCTCGGCGGGGGCGGAGCCGGCCGAGCGGACCTCGACCCGGTCGCCGCCGAGCCGGGTGAGGAAGGCGGCGGCCATCTGGGACCGGCCGGCGTTGTGCACGCAGACGAACAGGACCGACGGAACGGACGGAACGGACGGAACGGCGGGAGTGCTCACGGCGGAGGGTCCTTGGTCTTCGGGACGGGGAAAGGTGGGTGTCAGCGCCCGGCGGCGGCCGGCCGGCGGTCACCGTGCGGGACGACGATGTCCTCGGCGGCCGGATCCCGGAGGCCGAACAGCACCGCGACCAGCGCGAGGCCGACGGCCAGACCGACGAGCTGGGCGGCGACGAACGGCAGCACCGAGGCAGGGGCGATGCCCGCGAAGGTGTCGGAGAAGGCACGGCCGACCGTCACCGCGGGGTTGGCGAAGCTGGTCGAGGACGTGAACCAGTAGGCGGCGCCGATGAACGCGGCGACCGCGACCGGGGCGAGGTGCGCGCGGCCGACGCGGGCCAGGCCGAGGATCAGCAGGACCAGGCCGGCGGTCGCGACGACCTCGCCCAGCCACAGGTGCGGCGCCCAGCGGTCGTGCGTCGACCAGGCCACCGGCGACTCGCCGAACATCGTGTCCGCGAGCACCGCCCCGCCGATCGCGCCGGCGATCTGGGCCGGAAGGTAGGCCGCGAGCTCGCGCGGCCCGGGCCCTTCCCCACCGCGGCGGGAGGTCCACCAGGCCGCCAGGGTGACGACCGGGTTGAAGTGCGCGCCGGAGACCGGACCGAGCAGCAGGATCAGCACCCCGAGGCCGAACACCGTCGCGAGCGAGTTGGCCAGCAGCTGGACGCCGACGTCCTGGGACAGCCCGGCCGCCTGGATGCCGGACCCGACCACGACGGCCACCAGCGCGCCCGTCCCGACGAACTCGGCGGCCGCCCGGCGGGCCAGCGGCGGTGCCCCGGTCATCCGCGCTCCCCGGCGGGGGCCCGGAGCAGGGCGGAGAGCCGCGCCAGGGCGGCGGGCAGCACCCAGTAGTAGACCCAGGTCCCCCGGCGCTCGGAGCCGACCAGGCCCGCCTCGCGCAGCACCTTGAGGTGGTGCGAGATCGTCGGCTGGGACACGTCGAACGGGCCGGTCAGGTCGCAGACGCAGGCCTCGCCGCCCTCGTACGAGGCGATCAGCGAGAGCAGCCGCAGTCGCACCGGGTCCGAGAGGGCCTTGAACATCTTCGCCAGGTCGACGGCGGCGTCCTCGCCCAGGGGCTCGCGGACCAGCGGCGAGCAGCACGCGGCCGCGTCGTCCTGGCCGAGCAGCGGCAGTTCCAGATTCGACATGCGTCTATGTTGACAGTCATCTATGCAACTGGCAACGTCGACTGTATCGACAGCCGTCGATACAGCACCTCGAATCCCGGGAGAACCGCCGTGCCCCGCATCCAGCTCGCCCTGCGCGTCGCCGACCTCGAAGGCTCGATCGCCTTCTACTCCAGGCTCTTCGACACCGAGCCCGCCAAGCGGCGGCCCGGCTACGCGAACTTCGCCATCACCACCCCGCCGCTCAAGCTCGTCCTGATCGAGGGCCCGGGCGGCGAGGACACCCGCCTGGACCACCTCGGCATCGAGGTCGGGAGCACCGAGGAGGTGAGCGCCACAGCCACCCGGCTCAAGGACGCCGGCCTGGCCACCTTCGAGGAGAACGATACCTCCTGCTGCTACGCCCTCCAGGACAAGGTCTGGGTCCACGGGCCCGGCTCGGAGCCCTGGGAGGTCCATGTGGTCAAGGGCGACGCCGACGCTCTCGGCAAGGCCATCACCGGCGCCCCCGCGACCTGCTGCACCTCGGACCGGCAGACCGCCGGCACCTCCCCGGACCGGGCCGGGGCCGAGGCGACCGCCGACGCCGCCTGCGCGTGCGGCGGCTGACCCGGCACCACGCCGCCCGCACAGCGCGGAGGACGACGGGACGGGGGGAGGTCTTCGTGGCCGCGGTCCTTCCGTCGAGTGGCGCAACAGTTGTTTGTTTGTGCGCGAACCGACGAAGGATCACGACACCCATCCCCCACACCAGGGAGCACGGCTCATGGATCCCGTCTACTCGCGTCCGGTCCGGTTCGGGGCGCTCACCCTCAGGTTCACCGGCATCCCGCAGGGCGGACCGCGGCTCGACGAACCGAACGGCGAAGGCTGGCGCGCCCTGAACAAGGAAGCCGGCAGCTGGATCCTGGAAGCGCGTGACACCGACCCCCGCGGCGACCTGGTGCGCCCCGCCGCCGACTGGGAGAAGCTCGGCGAGCTGCCGACCGGGGACGTGGTGTGGCGGATGGTCCCGCCGGACGGGTACCGAACCTTCAGCGACTTCCTCTTCGCCCCGGGGAAGGACCCCCGCCACGGGCCGGACGAAGTGTTCGGATGCGTGAAGGAGAGCCACGACGGGTTCAGGTACGCACATCCGGCCGACGTGGCCGTACCCGTGATCGCGGACCTGTGGCCCGTCGTCGTCCCCGGCCACTGGTACGGGACGAACGGCATCAGGATGACCCCTTCCGACGTCGGCGGGTTCTGCTGGTCCCCCGGCGGCGAGCCGGTGGGCCGGCCGCCCATGCACGTGCTCAACCTGCCCATCGGCACGCAGAGCGGCACCGGGTCGCGGAAGCCCCTGATGGACGGCTTCGGCAGGCCGGCCGACGTCACCAACTGGGCCAGGGAACGGGTCGTCACGGTCCCGTTCCCCGCCGTGAAGGACAGCGACCGGAGCCTGCTCCGGCAGGTCCGGAGGTCCCCCGTGTACACGATCCAGCGCGACGCGCAGTACCGGCTGGAGAAGTACATCGACAACGAGCACCGCGACACCGCGCAGAGCGCGGGCTACAGCGTCACCAAGGGCGTCAGCCAGATCCAGTCCGCCGCCTGGAGGGCGAAGGTCGGCATCTCGGTGACGGCGAAGGGGGGCATCGGCATCGAGACCGTCGGCGCCGGGCCGAGCGCGACGGTTTCCGTCGAGCTCGGGTACTCCTCGGCCACCGGCGTGAGCGAGCTGGTCAGCCGCACCGACACCGGCACCCTGAAGGTCCCCGGCCGCCACGCCGGCGCCCTGTACTCGGTGACCCACCGGCTCACCGCCTTCCGGGAGGACGGCACCCCCGTCGGCGGCACGGCCGGCAGCCTGACGTTCACCCCCGACCAGGACTACTGCTTCGTCCAGTACCCCGAGGCCGACGGCGACGGGAACAGCGTCGAGAAGCTGTCCCTCGGCAAGGGCGTTTCCGGGAACCGGCACGGTGATGTCCCGGATTCCTTGTGAAGGGAATGGAGGGAAACAGAGCGGACCGGTTTCACGGCTCCGGGCGAATTCACGCGGGAGGGGCGGGATTGTCGGCCACCGTCGGCCGGACCCTTGCGGCGAACTCAACGGCCTTGCCACCATGAAGTGTTGTTCGTTCCGCCACTGATCCCGTCGTAGGAGGAACATCTTGAAGTACGTCAAGCTGGGCTCGACCGGCATGGACGTGTCGCGAATCTGCCTGGGCGCCCTGAGTTTCGGAACACCCGGCAAGGGTGTCCACGGCTGGACCCTGGACCTCGACCAGGCCCGGCCGATGATGCTGCACGCCCTGGAGTCCGGGGTGAACTTCGTGGACACCGCGAACGTCTACTCCGCCGGGAGCAGCGAGCGGATCGTCGGCCAGATCCTCCGCGAATACGGCCGTCGTGACGAGATCGTCCTGACCAGCAAGGTCAATGGACGGACCCGGCGCGGGCCGAACGGTGTGGGGCTGTCCCGCAAGGCGATCATGGCCGAGATCGACAACAGCCTGAGCAGGCTCGGCACCGACTACGTCGACCTCTACCAGATCCACCGGTGGGACCCGGTGACGCCGATCGAGGTCACCATGGAGGCGCTGCACGACGTGGTCAAGGCGGGAAAGGCGCTGCACATCGGCGCGTCGTCGATGTGGGCCTGGCAGTTCGCCAAGGCCCAGTACACCGCCGAACGAAACGGCTGGACGCGTTTCAGCACCATGCAGAACCACTACAACCTGATCTACCGCGAGGAGGAGCGGGAAATGCTGCCCCTGTGCGAGGACCAGGGTGTCGGCGTCATTCCCTGGAGTCCGCTGGCCCGGGGGCGGCTCGCACGGAAATGGGACACCGTCAGTGCCCGGAGCGAGACCGACGAGTTCGGCAAAATCCTCTACCGGGACAACGATCGCGAAATCGTCGACCGGCTCGGACAATTGGCCGCCAAGCGTGAACTGCCGATGGCACAGCTCGCACTGGCGTGGCTGCTCGCCAAGCCGGCGGTCACCTCCCCCATCGTCGGCGCCACGAAGATGAGCCATCTCCAGGACGCCATCGACTCGTTGGACGTGGAACTCGACGCCGACGAGATCAACTTCCTCGAGGAGCCGTACCGGCCGCACGAGGTCTCCGGGCACCCCATCACCGAACTGCCCGGCCAGCACTGAGCGGTCCTCGCGACGGGGGTGGGAGGTGGTGGTGACGCCTCCCGCCCCCGTCGTCGGGTCCGCACGGCGTGTCGACTCAATGCCGCAACAGGACCGGCTCGTCCAGGGTCTCGGGGAACCGGGTCAGCAGGCCCGTGAGCCGGTCGGCGAGGTCCCGGGCGCCTTCGGCACCGAGCTGGTCCCCGCGGTGGGACACCAGGCCGATCAATCGGCCGTCCAGCTGCACCATGGTCACCGTCAGTCCGAACTTGGCGTATCCGCTGCGCAGTTCGTCGATCAGTAGCGGTGTCAGCCGAGCCCCGTCCAGGACGGCGGCGTGGTCGTCCAGCAGGTTCATGTTCAGCGTGACGTTCACGTAGGGCGTGTACCCGAACCGCCGGGCGGGCTTCACGTGGTTGAGCACGTCGTCGAACTCGACGGCCTGGTGCTCCAGCGCGCCCAGGGCCTCGCCGCGCATCCGCAGCAGGACGTCCAGCACGGTGCTGTCCGCAGTCACCCGGGAGCGCAGCACCGCGGTGTTCAGGCTCGGGCCGAACAGTTCGGCGAACCGGGGGTGGTTGCGGTTCGCCGTCGGGGATCCGAAGGTGACGTCGTCGAGGCCGGTCGACCGGTGCAGGGACACCGCCAGCGCGGTGGCGGCCACCATGAACCAGCTGACGCCGTGCTCGGACTGCACGGCGCGCAGCGCATCCAACAGCCCTGCGGGCAGGGGCAGTCGGAACGCCCCGTTCGGCTCCGGACGGTCCGGCGCGGGCAGCGGCGTGTCCGCCGACGCTCCGTCCAGCGCCGACTCCCAGTACGCCAGATCGGTGTGCCAGGAGGCGCCGTCCCGCTGTTCCCGTTGGTGGGCGGCGAATTCGCGGTACTGGACGACCGGTCGCGGCCGGTCCGGGGTCGCGCAGTAACGGTCCAGCTCCGCGAGCAGGACGGGAATCGACTCCCCGTCGATCACCATGTGGTGCACGCAGAGCAGCAGCACCTGCCGGCCGTCGGCGAACTCGCCCAGGGCGGCGCGCAGCAACTGTCCGGACTCCAGGTCGAACGGCAGGCGCAGGGCGGCTTCCAGCCATTCCGTCACGACGGCGGGAGTGTCAGTGGTGTCGTCGGGGGTGTCGTCGGGGGCGTCATCAGAGGTGTCCCCAGGTGTGCCGTCCGGGGCTTCGCCGAGGTAGAGCAGTTCCAAGGGCGGTAGCCAGGGCTCTCGCAGCCACACGGACCAGCCGCCGTCCTCGTCGACGAACCGGGTGCGCAGGATCTCGTGCTCGGCCACCAGTCGGCCGAGCGCGCCACACAGCCGGTCGGGGTCCAACCGGCCCGCCACCGACCAGGCGAGCGGCACGTGGTTGCGCACGCTCGGGTCGATCTGCTCGGCGAGCCAGATCCGGCGTTGGAAAGCGGTCATCTCCAGGGGGACGTCCGGGAGGACGTTCCGGGGGACGTCCGGGGGGACGTTCCGGGGGACGTCCGGGGGGACGGTGTCCGATGTCGGCGCAGTGGGCGGCGCCGCGGGCAGCGCCAACCCCACGACGTGGTCGGTGAACTCGCCCAACCGGGAGTGCTCGAACAGCGTCCGGATCGGGATCCGCACCCCGAACCGCTCCCCCGCCGCGCGTACCAGGGTGCCGGCCATCACGGACTGCCCGCCCAGGGTGAAGAAGGAGTCCTCCGGCCCGATCCCGCCCTTCTTCAGCACCTGTTCCCAGACGGCGGCCATCCGGCGCAGCTGGCCCGGCGGAGTGTTCGGCACGGAGTCCATGGGTGTGGCGTCCCCTCATCTCGCGGCGTGAGAGACCTGTGCGGGTGATCCGTTCACCAACCGGCCTGCAGACTCGAAGGCCGGTCCACCGGCGCACGCGGCCCCGTCCGGGGTCCCGGCCGCAGTGCGGTCGCGCGCCGATGCGGTCGTGCGGGGCGTCTGCCCGTCCTTCGGTCAGGCTACCCGTCCGGCAGGGGCGCGACATCGGCCGAGCGATACCTGTCCGGCAGTCGACCACCCCTGACGTTCGACAGGATGACGCGGCGGCGGAGCCGTGATCGGATCGAACCTCTGTGAGCGACCGGACCGCGGGGGGACGAGGATGTCGGACCACGACTTGTTGCACACCCGGGTGCTCGAAGGCGCGCCGGGCGCCACGGCCTGGCTCGACGGTGCCGGACGGCCGCTGAGCCACCGGGAGTTGGCCGAGCGGTCCGGCCGGCTCGCCAGGCGTCTGGTCGACGCGGGAGCCGGACCGGGCGAGCGGGTGGCGCTGTTCCTGGAGCGCGGGGCCGATATGGCGGTCGCCGTGCTCGGTGTCCTGCGGGCGGGTGCGGCGTTCGTGCCACTCGGTCTGCAGGAGCCGGCGCCGAGGCTGGCACGGATCCTCGCGGACTGCGCACCCGTCGTCGTGCTGGTGCACGACGCGACCTCGGCCCGGTTCGGGGACGGCGGCGGTGTCCGCACACTCGGCGTGGACGCGGACGACGACGGGGACGGGGACGGGGACGGGAACGACGACGGGGTGCAGAAGGCCGGTGCCCCGGACGATCCCGCCTACGTCCTCTACACCTCCGGATCGTCCGGCACGCCCAAGGGTGTGGTCGTCGAACACCGCAACCTCACCCCGCACCTGGAGTGGCTCGCCGAGCGGCTGCCGCTCGGCGGCGGCGACCGGCTGTTGCAAGTGGCGCCCTACACCTTCGACGCCTCCCTCACCGACTTCTTCTGGCCGCTCGGTGCGGGCGCCACCGTGCTCTCGCTCGCCGAGGGCGACCACCAGGACCCGCTGGCCATCGCCACCGCACTCGTCGAACATGGGATCACTGCGGTCCGGCTCCCCCCGGCGATGCTGCCGTTGCTGCTCGACGAACCGGAGTTCCGGAAGGCCACCGCCCTGCGGTACCTGATCAGCGGCGGGGACCGGCTGCCGACCTCCGTGGCGCGCCGCATCGTCGAACTTCTGCCAGGGGTAAGGCTGTTCAACCGGTACGGGCCCACCGAGGCTGCCGTGGCGGTCAGTTACCACGAGTTCGACACCGAGACGGACACGGGGCCGGACGTGCCGATCGGCGTCGGCGTCACCGGGGCGGAGCTTCACGTCTCGCCGCACGGGGAGTTGTTGATCGGCGGCGCCTGCGTGGCGCGCGGCTACCTCGGCGATGCCGCGCTCACGGAGCAGCGTTTCGTCCGACTGCCGGGCCTCGGAAGGGTGTTCAGGTCCGGCGACCGGGTACGGACGACGACTTCGGGCGCCCTGGAGTTCCTCGGCCGGGACGACGACCAGGTCCAGGTGAACGGGCACCGGGTCGAGCTCGGGGAGGTGATGTCCGCCCTGCGCGCGCATCCCGACGTCCTGGACTGCGTGGTCCTGCCCCAGGACCAGGCGCTCGCCGGGTTCGTGGTGGCAGCGCCGGACCGGCGCTCGACGGACGGGATCCACGCCCACCTGCGGGACAGGCTGCCGGGGCACATGGTCCCGAACGTGATCGTGTTCGTGGACCGGCTGCCGGTGACCGAGCGGGGGAAGGTCGATCTCGCGGCCCTGCGCGCCCTGCCCGCCGCACGCACCCCGGCCGACACAGAGAGGACGGAGGGCGCGGAGGGCACAGGGGGCGCCTCCACCGACCGCGCCGCAGCCGGCGACCCGGTACTGGAGGTGGTCCGACGCGTGTGGTCCCGACTCCTCGGCGGGATCGAACTCCAGGAGCACGACGACTTCTTCGAGCGCGGCGGGCACTCGCTGCTCGCGGTCCAGGCGGTCGGCCGGATCCGCAAGGAACTCGGTCACCGCGTGCCCCCGCGGATCATGTTCGAGAAGACGACCCTGGGCGGGTTCGCCGAGGAGGTCACGAGGATCGTCGCCGCCGCCGAACGTCGGTGAGCGGACCGGCCGGCGGGTCGGTCAGCCGGTCGAGGCCCGCGCCGTCAGACCCGCGCCGTCAGACCTGGGCGGCCAGACCTGGGCAGCCAGGCGGGCGGCCGGGTCGCCACCTCCTGCCGGGCGTCCCGGCACCCGTCCCGGGATGCGGTCGAGATGCTCCGGACGCACCAGGTCGAACTTCAACGCCAACGTCACCACCGTGTCCCGCTTCCACGCCCGGGTCATCCCGCGCGGCGCGGCGGTCCCGAGCTTCTTCACCAGGTAGTCGATGTGGTAGTTGACCGCCGACCGGCCGAGCTGCACGCCCGCGGCGGACAGCCGGGCCGCGACCTGCGCCGGTGTCGGCACCGCCGCCGCGCCGCAGTCCCGCAGTCTCGGTTCGCACAGGCAGACCAGCACCTGGAAGTACCGGCTCTCCTCGTCCAGCAGGGGGATCCCGCCGCCGTCCGGCTCGACGGCGGGCCGGCGTTCCGGGGCGTAGACGGTGAAGCTGTTGCTCCCGGCGCCCACGGTCAGCGTCACCCGGCTCAGCTCGAAGGGGATCGGCACCCCGGCCCGGCCGGCCCGCACCTTCACGTACTCCCCCGCCCCCTCCAGGTTCTCCACGCAGTAGGTGCCGGCGGCACCGCAGTTGGACATCAGCCAGTAGTCGCCGAAGGCGTCGATCCGGCCTGCGGTCAGCGCCCGGTCGGTGCCGACGGTGATCTCCCCGGCCCGCCATCCGAACCGCACGCTGTCCCCGTCCGGGAGTTCCAGGGCCGGCGACCGCCCGGCGAGGCAGATCAGCACCGAGCGGGCGGCGGGGTCAGCCCGCGACACGGCCGACCTCCGTGAGGGAAGCGCCGAGCGCGTCGGTGATCGCGGTCGCTTCGGCGACGGGCACGATCAGGGGGTCGTGGTCGATCCGGAGTGACAGCCCGGTCCCCTCGTGGACGGCGGTGACGATCACCGCGTCCTCCATCCGGCTGCCCGGCGGGTACCTGAACCGGCCGGCCTCGCCGTCCAGCACCGGTGCCGGGCGGCGGGTGAGGTCGACCAGGGTCAGCACCAGGTCGAGGTGGCCGGTCCACGGCGCGCGGCTCGCCCTGGCGGCCCGGACCACCTCGTCGAACGGGGTGTCGACGAATTCGAGGTCCTCCCACCAGCTCTCGCGGACGCCCTCGCCCTGCGGGTTGGCCAGCACCGTGTTGATGAAGCAGCCGACCACCCCCGCCCCCTCGGGGCTGCCCCAGGCGTAGGCGACCGGCGCGGTGCCCGGTGTCCGGGTCAGCGCCGTGTGGCAGGCGGCCAGCAACGCCGGGAAGGGCCGGTTCGCGGCCGGTCCCGACAGCGCGACGCGTTGCCAGGCCGTGGCCTGGCCGCCGCGTTCGCCCGGCTCCCGGCCCCACCGGCCGGGCCCGGCGTCACGCACCCGGGAGGTCCAGTGCGCCAGCGCCTCCGGGCCGCTGGCCTCGTGCTCGCGGGCCAACTGCCGCTCCACCGCCTCCCGGTAGCGGACGAGTTCACCGGCATCCGCGGACTCCGGCACCTCCTCTCCGCTCCGGTAGGCGGACATCAGCTCGTCCAGCACCAGGCCGGTGGACTCGCCGTCGCAGACCAGGTGGTCGAACCCGAGGGCGAGCAGGTCCCGTCGGCCGTCCCTGGCCAGGACCACCCGGAACGGGCCGTGCCCGGCGGTCCCGTCCTCCAGCACCGCCCAGGCGGCGGCGTCGGCGTCCGGGCCTGCGGTCTCCCGCACCAGCGGCCCCTCGGGGAGCGGCCCGATCCGCAGCAGCGGCACCCCGTCGACCGTTTCCGCCGCCCCGCGCAGGGCCGGGTGGCGCCGCAGCACCGACCGGGCGGCCCGCTCCAGCCGGCCGGGTTCCAGCAGGCCGGGCGGGAACTCCAGGAAGACCGGCAGGATCCGCACCCGCTCGTGCGGATCGGCGGACCTGGTGTGGTGGAACCTGCGCTGCGCGCCGGTCAGCGGCATCAGCTCGGCGGCTCCCCGGTGGACGTTCGCGTAGTGCTTGAGGTAGGTCCTGGTGATGCTCCGGTGCACGGCTCGGCCTCCACGGTGTCGTCTTCCCACGTCCGGTCCCTCTGGGCAGCCCGCGCGGGGCCGCGCCGACGGGCGTCGTCCCCCCGTCGGCGCGGCCCCGCACCGCGCTCACCTGGTGGTGCTCCGCTCGGCCCGGATCAGGTCGGCGCGCACCGTGTCGCCGAGCAGCCTGCCGAGGCCGTCGAGGTCGTCCCGGGTGTGGAAGTGGCCTCCCGGCCGCTCGTGCGAGGTGAACGCTCCGTCGGTGAGGTCCTGCCAGCCGGCCGTCCACTGCTCGCCCTTCCGCTCCCCCGCACCGGCGAGGGCCGTGACGGGGCACCGCAGCCGGGGGCCGGGCACGTGCTCGTACGTCTCCAGCACCTGGAGGTCCGCGCGGTAGCAGGCCAGCGCGGCGGAGAGCAGGTCCCGGTCGGTTCCGGTGGCCGAGGGCAGCGGGCCCCAGCGCCGCTCGATCTCGGCGTGCAGCCCGGAATCGTCCAGCAGGTGCAGCGGCGGGTCCGCCACGGCGAGCGGCGGGGGCGGACAGGAGGAGACGAAGAGCCTGGTCGGGCTCGTGCCCAGGGCCCTGGCCACCTCGAACGCGACCAGCGCGCCGAGGCTGTGGCCGAACAGGGCGAACGGCGGGGTGAACCGCACCTTCGCCAGGATCTCGCGCACCAGCTCCGGCATCGCGGTGAACGCCTCCGCGCCGAGGTTGTGCGCCCGGCCCGGCGGCTGGACGGCCACCAGGCGCAGGCCGGGTGTGTACGCCGCCCACCGCGCGTACTCCCCCGCCGCGCCGCCCGCGTGCGGGAAGCAGTACAGGGTGGCGACGGCGGTGGCCGGCGCCGGGCGTTCGATCACCCGGACCTCAGTCACGGCGCACCGCCTCGGAGCGCAGTTGCTCCTCGACCAGGGCGGTGAACTCCCGTACCGACGGCGCGTCGTACATCGCCCGCACCTCCAGCCGCACCGGCAGCAGCTGTTCCAGCCTGCCCACCAGCTCGTTCGCGACCAGCGAGTCCCCGCCGAGGTCGAAGAAGCTTTCCTCCGGGTCGACCTCCGGCAGACCGAGCATCTCGGTGAACAGCATCGACACCGTCCGCTCGGTGTTCGGCCCGGCCCCGGGAGCGGAGGAGGAGGGCTGTACGGCGGGCCCCGCCTCCAGCAGGTAGGGCTGCCGCTGGAACGGATATCCGGGCAGGGGCACCCGCCGGGCCGGCTGCGGGTGGGCCGGCTGTGTGGCGGCCGCGGCCCAGTCGATCGGCAGCCCCGCGAGCCACAACTCGCCGAGCGCTGCCAGGGGATCGGTGACCGTGACCACGATGTGCTCCGGCGTCCACCGCGGGTGCTCCCGCAGCCGTGCGGCCGTCCCCGGGGCGCCGAGCTCCAGGAACACCCGGCCGGGGGTGTCCAGTGCGGCCCCGATCGCGGCCTCGTCGCAGTCCGGCCGCAGGGTGAGGTCCGGGTCCAGGCCGAGGGCCTGCCAGTGCCGCACCACCTCGGCGTCGGCCGCCTGCGGCAGCACCAGTGCCACGGCCCGCCCGTCCCTGGCGTGGTCACCGTCGACCAGCCGCTCCGGGGCGCCCCCGCCGAGCACCCGCAGGGCGTCCTCCCGGTCGCGCACCACCGCGAACCGGCGGTACCCGTGCTGCCGCCTGCCGACCTGCAAGGTCCAGGCCACGTCCCGCAGTTCGAGCTCCGGTCGATCGGCCAGCCGACGAGCGATCCGGGCCGTCAGCTCGTCCAGGGCGACCGGGGTGTGCGCGGACAGCACCAGCACCTGGTCGTCCTCGCCCCCGGCCCGCGGCCGCGGTGCGGGCGGCTGCTCCAGCACGATGTGCGCGTTGTTGCCGCCGAGCCCGCGGGCGGTGAGACCGGCCCGGCGCGGCTGCCCGACGGGCTCCCACGACGTGGGCTCGGTGACCACGACGAACGGGCCCGCCGCGAAGTCGATGTCCGGGTTCGGCACGGAGTAGTGCAGGCTCGGCGGGACGGTGCCGCGTTCCACGGCGAGCACCGTCTTGATGAACCCGGCGATGCCGGCGGCGGCGTCGAGGTGCCCGATGTTGCCCTTCACCGAGCCGAGCAGGCACGGCTCGGCACGGGGCTCCCCGTCGTCGAACGCCTGGTTCAGCCCGGCCACCTCGATCGGGTCCCCGACCCGGGTGCCGGTGCCGTGCGCCTCGACGTAGGTGATGGACGAGGGCGTGACGCCCGCGGCGCGCTGGGCCGCCCTGACCACCTCGACCTGCCCCCGGACACCGGGCGCGGTGAAGCCCGCGCGGTCCCTGCCGTCGTTGTTCACCGCGGAACCGCGCAGCACGGCATGGATGTGGTCGCCGTCGGCGACGGCCTCCGACAGCCGCTTCAGCACCGTGATCCCGCACCCCTGGCCACCGACCACCCCGTCCGCGGCCGTGTCGAACGGGCTGCAGACGCCGGAGGGCGAGGTGATCCCGCCGACCCGGTAGTTGTCCAGCTCGGCCGGCAGCCGCACCGAACTGCCGCCCGCCAGCGCGAGATCGCACTCCCCGGCGATCAGCGCCCGCGCGGCGAAGTGCACGGCGTACAACGAAGTCGCGCACGCCGCCTGCACGTTGGCGGTCGGGCCGCGCAGCCCCAGCTTGTAGGCGATGCGACTGGCCAGGTAGTCACTGGTGGTACCCATCAGGATGTCCCACGTCGTGATCGAGTGGTCCTCCTGCTGTCTGGCCCGCAGGGTCTCCGTGTACGAGGACAGGCTGCACCCGGCGTAGATGCCGATCAGGCCCGGGAACCGGTCCGGGTCGTAGCCGGCACCCTCGATCGCCTCGACCGCGCACTCCAGCAGGACCCGGTGCTGAGGGTCGGTGAGCAGGACCTCGCGCGGGGTGTAGCCGAAGTAGCCGGCGTCGAACCACTCCGGCTCCCGCAGCAGGCCGCGCGCGGGCACGTACTCGCGCTTGCCGCCGCCGGGGCCGGGGACTCTCTTCGGGGGGAAGCGGCTGATGCTGTCCACGCCGGACACCAGGTTGTGCCAGAACTGGTCGGTGTCCACGGCGTCCGGGAAGCGGCAGGCCAGTCCGATGACGGCGATGTCCGTCCCGCGGACCGTTCCGCCGTCCGAAGCGCGTTCGGCGGCCGTGCCGGCGGTGACCGAACCGCCCTTCGCCGTAGCGCCCTTGGCCGTAGCGCCCTTCGCTGTGGCGCCCTTCGCTGTGGCGCCCTTCGCCGTACCGCCCGTGGCAGTACCACCCGCGGCCGATCCGTCGAGAAAAGCGGCGCACGACCGGATCGTGGAGTGGATGAACAGTTCGGGCAAGGTCGGCCGGACACCCGTGCGTTCCGCGATCTGCGCCCGCACCAGCTGCATGAGCATCGAGTAGCCGCCGACTTCGAAGAAGTTGTCGAGTACGCCGACCTCGTCGAGTTCGAGCACATCGCACCAGATCCCGGCGACGATCCGCTCGGTCCGGGTGGCGGGGGGCTGGTGGATGCTCATCGCCCCACACCCCGACCGCGTCCGTCTTCATGATCAGTGAATATCGCCCAGCGCGAAGAAGTCATCACACCACCCGGTCCGATAAATCCCGTAAACCCTGGAAGCTTTCCCGATGCACTCCGTGGTGATCCACCATAACCGCGAGTATAAGCACGCCGACTCCGGCCGGAACAAGCTCCATCACCATTCGTCCGCCGTCCCATCACGTATTTGACAATGTCTCATGTGGCGCCGCCGGCGGGAAGTCGACGGCGGATCGGAGCAGCGGCGGGGACGATTCGACCGCCCACTCCGCATTTCCTGCAGGCCGGAGGGCGGCGGCGGACCGGGCACCACGTGAGACACCGCCCTGCGGATCCGGCCCTCCCGGACGGAAGGACCGAGCCCGACGAGTCCCGCACGGGACGACGCGGGGGGCGGTTCGTCGACACTCGAACAAGGGCAGATCCCCCTCAAAACACGGACGGGAGAGGAGGTTTGCGGGGGGACGGCCGATGGGTAGTCCGAGTGCCGTCGGTTCAGAACCGGCAGTCCGGGCGGAAACCCCCGAGCGGGGACGGCGGACGGATCGGTGCGATCGAATATCGGCCACCAGCAGTTACGGATCCCGGCCGGTCGAACCGCCCGTGCGTTACGCTGCCGAGCGGCACCGGGACTTCGGCTATCAGGAAACTTCGCACATGACGAAGAAGGATGAGGCCCATGAGTGCACCACAGAAGGTTCTCGCCTGCCTGCCTTTCGCAGGCAGTGGCGCCGGTTTCTTCCGGGAATGGGAAAAGCTGGGAATACCGGATGTCGCACTGCTTCCGGTCCAGTTGCCGGGGCGCGAGGAACGATTCCTGGACGACCCGTTCACCGACGTCGCCGCAGCCGTCGCCGAGCTGACACCGAGGATCCTCGCCGACGCCGGGGAGCGGGCGGACCTCGCCCTGTTCGGGCACAGCCTCGGCGCGGTGCTCGCCTACGAGATCGCCCGGGAACTAGAACGGATCGGCCACCCCGGGCTGCGCCACCTGTTCGTCAGTGGATCACCGGGGCCGCACGACGGACGGACCGAGCGGGCCACCGGCCTGGCCGACGAGGAGTTCGTCGCCGGGGTGCAACGGTTCGCCGGCTACCGCCACCCGGCCTTCGACGACCCCGAACTCGTCGAGGTCCTGCTCCCGATCCTCCGCGCCGACGTCGAGTTGCACGAGAACTACCGGCCGACCGGCACCGATCCGCTCTCCGTCCCGATCACCGCCCTGCGCGGCGATCAGGACGAACTCGTCTCCCGCGCGCAGGCCGAACAGTGGGCCGGGGCGACGAGCGGTCCGTTCTCCTACCGGGAACTCCCGGGCGGCCACATGTACTTGGTCGACGATCCGGAGCGGTTGCTGCTCCTGACGGCCGCGAGCACGAGGTGAGGCTGACCGGCAGGACCGCGATCGTCACCGGCGCGGCCCGAGGCCTCGGCCGGGCCTGCGCGCTCAGGTTCGCCGAGGCGGGCGCCGACCTGCTCCTGCTGGACATCACCCGGGACCTCGCCGACGTGCCCTACCCGCTCGGCTCGTCCGGCCAGTTGGCACACACGGCCGCCCTGTGCGAACGCGCGGGCGCCGCGACCGTGACCGCCGTCGTCGACGTGCGGGACGCCCGGCAGTGCGCGCTGGCGGTCGACCAGGCACTCGACCGGTTCGGCACCGTGGACGTGCTGGTCAACAACGCCGGGATCGCCTCGCCCTCCGGGAAGATCGCCCATGACATCACCGAGCGCGAGTGGTCGCTGATGCTCGACGTCGACCTCTCCGGTGCCTGGCGGATGATGAAGGCGGTCGCACCGGTCATGGTCGACCGCCGGTCCGGCAGCATCATCAACGTGTCCTCGACGGCCGGCACGGTCGGGTACCGGCACTTCGCGAGCTACGTCGCGGCCAAACACGGGCTGATCGGGCTGACCAGGGCGGCGGCCCTCGACTACGCCCCGATGCGGGTCCGGGTGAACGCGCTCTGCCCCGGGTCGGTCCGGGACGATCCGGTGCTGGAGGGCCGGATGCTCGCCGAGATCGCCCGGTCCCTGGAGGTCCCGGTCGCCGAGCACGAGCAGATCTTCGTCCGGGACCAGCCGATGAACGCGCTGATCGAGCCGTCCGACATCGCGAGCGCGGCCCTGTGGCTCGCGGCGGACGATTCCCGTCAGGTCACCGGCAGTGTCATGACCGTGGACGGCGGCTTCACGTCCCGATGATTCCTGGGTCCTCCCGAAGACTCCTGGTTCCTCGACTCCTGATTCCCTCCGATGAAGCCCGACGACTTCCGACGGCTCCCGCCGACTCCCGCTGACTCCCGCTGACCAGGAGGCCCCCGTGACGACATCGACGATCGACGAGCCCGCCGCCGGGTGTCACAGCCTCGTGCTGCGGCTCCCCTCGGGCGCGGATCCGCAGCACCTGCTGTCCGGAGCGCTGCCCGCCCCGGTCCGGCTCTGGCAGACCTCGGTACCGGCCGGCGCGGACGAGCCGACGGCCGAGAACCGCAGACGTGCCGAGTCCCTGCGGCCGATCCACCGGGACGGCCCCCCGCTGCGGGCGGTGGTCCTGCGGTACACCGACGGGACGGCGGACCTGGTCCTGGTGGCCGAACGCGCGGCGGTCCCGCCGGCCGCGCTGCGGCGGATCGTCCGGCGGGCGCTGGACGGGCCGGCCGAGGAGGGCGACGTACTGCCCGCCGTGCTGCCCACTGTGATGCCCCGGCCCGCCACCGCCGTCCGGCCGGGCCCCGCGCAGCGCCGGGGGCCCGAATGGGGCCTGGGCGATCCGGAGTTGCTCGGAGTCGTCGGCAGCGCGCGGATCGATCTCGGCGGCCTCGGTGACCTCGGTGACCTCGGCGAAGAGGCCGAACGGCTCCTCCTGCCCGCGATCGCCCTGGCCCTGAGCCGGTACGGCGGCGGGAGCCGGGCCGAGTTCGGCGTGCTGGACCTGGGCGACGGCACCGGCGAAGCCGTCCGTGTGCACGTGGTGGAGGAGCAACCGGACTGCTCCGCCGCCGAGTTCCTCCGCCGGTTCGACCAGGATCCGGTCACGCTGCACGAACTGCCTTCGGTCGGGGTCGGGGTCGAGGTCGGGGTCGTCCTGAGCCCGGCCTTCGAGGAGGGCTGCTACACCGCCGCCCTTTCCCCGGTCTTCCCCCTCACCGTCCAGCTGGACCGGGGCGCTTCGCACGCGACCTGCCGGTTCGACCGGGGCAGCGTGGACGCCTCCGTCGCACAGCGGTTCTGCGCTCATGTGGCCCACCTGGCCGCCCAGTTGGCGCACGGTCCTGGCGAACGACCCCTGGTCGAACTCGAATTGGTACCGCCCGCCGAACGCGAGGCGATCCTGCGGACGGGCGGGACGACCGACACGCCGCCCGTGCGGGGGCGGATCGACCGGGCCTTCGAGCAGGTGGCCGCCGCGCGGCCGGAGGCCGTCGCCCTGCTGACCGACGGCGACCGGCTGACCTACCGACAACTGAACGACCGTGCGGACGCGGTGGCGGCGGGCCTGGCCGCGCTGGACATCCCACCGGGCAGCCTGATCGGCGTCTGCCTGGAACGGAACGCCGAACTCGTGGTCACCCTGCTCGGCGTGCTCAAGGCCGGCTGCGCGTACGTCCCCATGGATCCGCGCTACCCGGCGCAGCGCCTGCGCTTCACCACGCAGAACGCGGAGGTGCCCGTCGTGGTCACCTCCGCGGCGGAGTTCCCGCCGGTTCCCGGAGTCCGGCTGCTGACCCCGGCCGCGTTGACGGAGCTGGGGGCGGACCGGACGACGACCGCCACCCGCCCTTCCGACCAGGGGGACGGCGACAAGGGCGACGGCCCCGCCTACGTGATCTACACCTCCGGCTCCACCGGCACTCCCAAGGGTGTCGTCGTGCCGCACCGCAACGTGCTGGCGCTGCTGCGCGCGACCGCCGAGGACTTCGCGCTCGGCCCGGACGACACCTGGACGCTGTTCCACTCCAGCGCCTTCGACTTCTCCGTGTGGGAGATCTGGGGCTGCCTGCTCACCGGCGGCCGCCTCGTCGTCGTGCCCTACTGGACCACCCGCGACACCGAGGAGTTCTACGAGCTGCTGGTCGAGCAGGGTGTCACTGTACTGAACCAGACCCCGTCGGCGTTCGCCCAGCTCGTCCGCACCGATCGGCGCGTCCGGGGAGAACTGGCCCTGCGGCTGATCGTCTTCGGCGGCGAGCCGCTCGACGTGCGGATGCTGGCGCCCTGGTTCGCCCGGCACCCGGCCGCCGACTGCCGGGTGGTCAACATGTTCGGCATCACCGAGACCACCGTGCACGTGACCGCCCAGACGGTGACCCCGCGGGAGGTCGTGGCGGGGTCGCGGTCGGTCGGCCGTGCGCTGCCGGGGTGGTCGGTGTCCGTCCGGGACGAGCGGGGCCGGGTCCTGCCGCCCGGTGTCCCGGGCGAGATCTACGTCGCCGGCGCGGGCGTGGCCGACCGGTACCTCGGCCTGCCCGAGCTGACCGGGCAGCGATTCGTCCTCGACGGGGCGACCGGTGAACGGGTCTACCGCAGCGGCGACAAGGGACGGCTGCACCCCGACGGCGGCCTCGACCACCTAGGCCGGCTGGACAACCAGGTCAAGGTGCGCGGGCACCGCATCGAACTCGACGAGATCCGCACGGTACTGCTGGGCGCGCCCCGGGTGACCGCCGCGGCCGTCGTGGTCGGCCGGGAGGATCCGGACGATCCGGCAAGCAGCCGGATCGATGCCTACGTCGTCCTGGAGGCGTCCTCGGACCGGGCCGGGAGCCCTGCCCCTGCGGTCTCGGCCTCGGCGGAGGTGCTCGCGCACGCCAGGGCGAAACTCCCCGACTACATGCTGCCCACGACGATCACCGAGGTCGCCGGGATCCCCCTGACGATCAACGGGAAGCCGGACGTCTCCGGCCTGCCCGATCCGCGCAGCGGCTCCGCCGTCACACCGCCCGACGCCCACCGGCGTCCCGAGGCCCCGGAACAACCGCTCGCCGCCGGTGGAATCACCGACGACATCCTGAGCATCTGGAGCAAATTCCTGAACACCCCGGTGGGCCCGCAGGACAACTTCTTCACCCTGGGCGGCAACTCCTTGCTGGTCGTCCGGGTCCTCGCCGAGATGCGGGAACGCAACCTGCCGAGGGTGTCGCCCAAGCAGCTCTACGAGCACTCGACGGCCGCGCAATTCGTCGAGTACGTCCGACAGCTCGCCGAGGCCGCCCGCCCGGTGACCCCGGCCACCTGACCCCGGGCGTCCGACCCGACGCGCACTCACCCCGCCGGCACCGGAACGGAGCCGGCGGGGTCAGTCGATCCGGGCCACCCGGGCCGCGGCCACGGCCACCAGCAGGCCCAGGCCGACACAGGCCGCGCAGACGAGGAACATCGTCCGGTACCCGGCGGCCCCGGCGACCAGTCCGAGGGAGCCGCTTCCGGCCGCGAGGCCCACGGTGAAGCAGGCGCCGAAGGTCGACAGCGCCGTGGCGCGCCGGCGTTCGCTGACCGAGCGCACCACGAACAGGCCCAGCATCGGGTAGATCTGCCACATGCCCACGCCGATGAGAACGCCGCCGACCACGCCCAGGCCGAGGCCGTCCGCCACCCCGAGCAGCGCGACCCCCAGGGCCTCGACGAGGAACAGGCCCGCGAGCTCCACCGGTCGGGTGGCCTCCCAGCGGATCCAGCTGCCCGCCACCCGCAGCAGCACCACGGTCAGGGAGTAGGCGGTGACCACGACCGCTCCCCCGGCGATGCCGAGGGCGTCGAACTTCGCGACCGCGAAGCTGGAGACGGCCGCGAAGCCGAACGCGGTGAAGATCAGCGCGACGCTGGGCAGCACCACACCGAGCAGCGCGGCCCGGCCCTGCTCGACGTCGGCCCGCTCCGAGGTCGAGGAGAGTCCCACCTCGGGCACGTACAGGGCGATGGGGACGACGAGCAGGGCGACCAGTCCCGAGATCACGAAGGTGGTCGCCGTGCCCACCAGGTGCTCGATCAGGGAACCCAGCGGCGCGCCCAGGCCGATGGCCACGTAGTTCACCGTGCCGCCCAGTCCCAGCGCCCAGCCCTGCCGGTCCTTGGCGACCAGTTGCACCGGCCAGACCCCGACCGCGGCCAGCATCACGCCCATGCCGACGCCCAGCAGCATGCGCAGGCCGATGAGTTCGGTGATCGACCCGGCGAGCGGGTAGCAGACCGTGGCGAGCGCGGCCAGCAGCGTTCCGCCGATGGTCAGGGCCCGGGTGCCGAGCCGGTTCATCAGCACCCCCGACACCGGGCGGGCCAGCAGCGCCGTCACCGCGTAGCCGCTGATGACCGCGCCGACCTCGGCCGGGCCGCCGTGCAGTCGGCCGGTGACGTGCCCGGGCAGGATCGGGATGGTCAGGGCGAACGGCAGATAGCCGATCCCGTTCGCCAGCGCGATCAGCAGCGCGTGCCGGACGGCCCGCTTGTCGGTGGTCTCGATCTCGGGTTCTAACTCGGTTCGCACAGATTCACTCCCTCATGTCCGGGAATGAGCCTAGGCGGGAAACGTGCACGGAGCTTGTGATCGCGCCAAGTACTTGTCGCTGTTCAGAACTTGGCCGGTCGTGGTCGAAGGACGGGTCCGGGGCGGGTGGGCGCGGCAGGCAGGGGACCGACCGGGCGCGTCTTCACCCCGTGCGCCCAACTCGGTTGCGGCGCTTCGGTGGTGGCGTCCGGCCGGTCGCCGTCGCGGCCGTAGGCTGGGGTAAGGTCGATCCCCAGGAGGACATCGGTGTTTCCGGAACAGCGCCCGCGACGGCTTCGGCGGACCCCCGCCCTGCGACGCCTGGTCGCCGAGACCAGTCTGGAGCCGCGCCACCTGGTGCTGCCCGTGTTCGTCAAGGAGGGCGCCGCCGAACCGGTCCCGATCGGCTCGATGCCTGGTGTCGTCCAGCACACCCGCGATTCCCTGCGCAAGGCGGTCGTCGAAGCCGTGGAGGCCGGAGTCGGCGGTGTGATCCTCTTCGGGATCCCGCTGGAGTACGACGCGGACGGCTCCCGGGGCCTCGACCCGGACGGCGTGCTCAATGCGGCGCTGCGCGACGTACGGGCCGAGGTGGGCGACGCGACAGTGGTCATCGGGGACGTCTGCATCGACGAGTTCACCGAGCACGGGCACTGCGGGGTGCTCGACGAGCACGGCCGGGTGGACAACGACCGCACGCTGCGGATCTACGCCGAGATGGCCGTGGCGCAGGTCGAGGCCGGGGCGCACGTCGTCGCGCCGAGCGGCATGATGGACGGTCAGGTGGCCGCGATCCGGGCCGCGCTGGACGGGGCGGGCCATGCCGAGGCGGCCGTGCTCGCCTACGCGGTCAAGTACGCGTCGGCTTTCTACGGACCGTTCCGGGAGGCGGTCGACTCGCAGCTCGTCGGCGACCGAAAGACCTACCAGCAGGATCCGGCCAATGCCCGGGAGGGCCTGCGGGAGGCCCGGCTGGACCTGGCCGAGGGCGCCGACATGATCATGGTGAAGCCGGCCACGGCGTACCTGGACGTCCTCCGGGCGGTCAAGGACCTCTCGGACGTGCCGGTGGCCGCCTACCAGGTCTCCGGTGAGTACGCGATGGTCGAGGCCGCGGCGGCGAACGGCTGGATCGACCGGGACCGCGCGGTGCTGGAGTCGCTCACCGCGATCCGCCGCGCGGGCGCCGACATCGTGCTCACCTACTGGGCCACGGAGGCGGCCGGGTGGCTGAACCGGCGCTGACCGGGAGCACACCGCCCCCGGAGTCCACGCCGCCGGAATCCACGCCACCGGCCCGTCCGCCCGTCGGACACGACCGCAATATTCGTAACGTTCATGACAATAATCACGTGGGACCGGGGTGAGCGGCGGGCATCATTGCTCCGTGGGCGCCGATCTGTCGCAGAGGCTGGTCCCGGACGGCCTGTGGAACCAGGTCGCGCCGTTGTTGCCGTCGTTCGCGACGCGTCGCCAGGGCGGTGGCACCGCGCCGCTGGACGAGCGGGCCGTGTTCGCCGCGGTGGTGTACGTCCTGACCAGCGGATGCCCGTGGCGGCACCTGCCACCGACGTTCGGGGTCTCGCCAGCCACCGCGCACCGGCGCTTCTCCGCCTGGACGAGGGCCGGGCTGTGGTGCCGACTGCACGGGGCCGTACCGACCGGGCGGAGTGCCTGCGGCGAGCCGGACTGGACCTCGGCGATCGTCGACGCCGCCTCGGTCCGGGTGCGACGGGCGAGCACCGACCGGCCCGGCCCGGGCCCCGGACGCGGTCGGCCGTAGCGGATCCGCCGTCCGAGGCACGGGCCGGGCACCGGGACCCGGCGCGGCCGGTACCGGATCAGGGCGCCAGTGTCTTGCTCGCCAGCACCCTCCCCTCGGCGTCGTACGCGGCGAACCGGACGCCGCCGGGCGGGTACTCGCTCGGGGTGCCGGACTCCTTGAGGGCAGGCCCCCAGAAGAAGCCGCTGGCGAAGCCCGGACTCCCGGGGAGCGAGGCGACGGTGACCCAGTGCGCCTGGCCGTCCACCTCGATGGCCATCGAGGCCACCCGCCCGGGCCCCTGGTACACCAGGTTGTAGAAGCCCTCCCGCCCCTGCGGCGGCAATCCGTAGTACTGCATGGTGATCTCCGTCGCGCCCAACGCCCAGGAGTGCCCGCCGCAGCCCGGACCGGTCTTGTACGCGGGCTCGTCGTGGATGCAGACCTCCTGGTCGTTCAGCCGCATCCACCAGTTCTCGCGGCCCAGCGACAGCTGCTGGCCGGGCTCCACGACCACGGCCTCGGGCGCCGGCCCGGCCGGTGCCGGCAAGGGCTGCGACGCCGGCGCCACGGCCCGGACCCCGTCCCGCACCGACAGGACCGCGCCCGTTCCGCCCACCACCACGAGCGCGGCCGCCACGGCGGACACGCCCAACGCCACCCGGCGGCCCCGCCGCTGCCGGCGCACATGGACCTGCACGGCCCCGGCGGACCAGTCCCCCACGTCGAGCCCGGCCGCCTCCTCCCGCAGCGCGCCCCGCACCATGTCCTCGGTGTCCATCACCCGTTGTCTCCGTTCGTGCCCTCGATCGTCGAACCGGACCCCACCGCGTACGAGGCCAGCGCCGGATGGCCCCGCAGCTTCGCCAGCCCCCGACTGGCCTGGCTCTTCACATTGCCCGCCGAGCAGCCGAGCACCTCGGCGACCTGGTTCTCGCTCATGTCCTCCCAGTAGCGCAGGACGACAACGGCCCGCTGGCGCGGCGGCAGTTCCGCCAACGCCTGGAGCAGCACCGAGCGCTCCTCGACATCGCGGTGGCCGGCCCCCGCACTGTGCGCCCGCTCGGGCAGGACGGGCACCAGCAGCTGCCTCACCCGGCGCCGCCGGTGGCGGGTCAGGTTGTTGTTCACCAGCGCCCGGTGGACGTAGGCGTCCGGCTCGTCCAGCCGACTGATCCGGCCCCAGCTCCGGAACACCTTCGCCAGCGTCGCCTGCACCACGTCCTCGGCCTCGTGGTGGTCGCCCGTCAGCAGGTAGGCGGTACGCACCAGCCGCCGCCACCGCGTGGCGGCGAACCCCTCGAAACCGAGCTCCCGCACACCGGACCCCGACCCCTCCCCGGCAGCCGCCCGGGAAGGCGGTCCGGCCGCCGCTTCCGCGACCGACCGGGCCCGCTCCTCCACCGGCACGGGTATTGCACTCGCGGTCATCCCATTCCTCTCCGCGATCCGCGCGACGGCCCCACCGGACCGCCGCTCCGCCCTACTCACCCCCGCACGGCCGCAAAGGTTGCACGTCAGCGCTGATTCACCCGCGCCACCCCCGGGGAGCGGGTCGGCGGAGGAGGGCGCATCGGGGCCGGACGCGGCTCCGGCCGGACGATGCCGGAGCCGCGCGGGAGCGGTGGCGTCACGGAGCGGGAACGGTGAGGGCGAGCTTTCCCGTGGTCCGGCCGTCGAGGAGGTGGCGGACGGCGGTGGCGGTCTCGGTGAGGGGGTGGACGGCGGCGAGGACGGGGGCGAGGGTGCCCGCCTCGATGAGGGCGGTCAGGTCGCGCAGCCCGTCGGCGTGCTCCGAGGCGATGAAGGTGCCCAGGTGCTGGCCGACGAACGGGGACAGCAGCTGCGCCCGCAGCTGACGGTCGGTGCCGCCGAGCCAGCGGCCGTTCGTCTCGCCTCCGGTGATGACGAGCCTGCCCTGCGGTGTGAGGGCCCGGCGCAGATCGCGCAGGGTGCGGTTGCCCGCGATGTCCACGACGGCGTCGTAGCGCCGCCGGCCGGCGAGGAAGTCGTCGCGGGTGTAGTCGACCACGCGGTCGGCGCCGAGGGCCCGGACCGCGTCCAGCTTGGCGGTGCTCGCGACGGCCGTGACCCGGGCGCCGAGGGAGTGGGCGATCTGGACGGCGAAGGTCCCCACGCCGCCGGCGGCTCCGGTGATCAGGACCTGCTGGTCCGGCCGGACCATCGCCCGGTCACGGACCGCCTGGAGCGCGGTGAGCGCGCTGACGGGGACCGTCGCCGCCTGCTCGAAGCTCAGTCCGGCCGGCTTGGGCGCGATCCGGTCGGGGCGGGTGGCGGCGTACTCGGCGAAGGCCGCGACGGCCGTGCCGTAGACCTCGTCGCCGGGCGCGAACCCGGCCACGTCGCGGCCGACCTCCTCGACGACACCGGCGACGGCACGACCGGGGTTGGGCAGCCTCGGCCCGCGGAGCCCGCTCACGGGCCGGACCGCGTACGGCAGCCCGGCCATCATGTGCCAGGTGCCCCGGTCCACGCTGGAGGCCAGGACCCGCACCAGCACCTCGCCCGGTCCGACGGCGGGCCGGGCGATGCTCGCCGTGCGGAACACGCCCTCGGGCTCGGTGCCGTAGCGCTCCTGCACGACGGCCGTCATCGTCCCGGTCCCGCCGGTGGTCGCGACCGGCCCGCTCGTCTTCCCCATGGTCACCGCTCCTGCCTCCTCGCTTCGCCCACTTACGCTGTAAGCAGGTGACTTACGCCGTAAGTACAGCACTTACGGCGTAAGCTCGTCAACGCCGTCAGCACCGAGACGCATGACAGAAAGTGACCGCCGACAGTGACCCCCCGCACTCCCCCGCAGCCGCCACAAGCGCCACAGCCCCAGCGTCGGGCGCTCACCCGTGAGCGCGTGCTGCAGGCCGCCGTCGAGCTCGCCGACGCCCGCGGCCTGGGGACGCTCAGCATGCGCAGGCTCGGCGAGGCCCTCGGGGTCGAGGCGATGTCCCTGTACAACCACGTCGCCAACAAGGACGACCTGCTCGACGGCATGGTCGACCTGGTGTTCGGCGAGGTGGACCTGCCCGCCCCCGGCGACGACTGGCACCGGGCCATGCGGCAGCGGGCCCTCTCCATGCGCCTCGCGCTGTCCCGCCACCGCTGGGCGATCGGACTGATGGAGTCCCGCTCCACCCCGGGACCGGCTACCCTGCGTCACCACGACGCCGTCCTCGGCTGCCTGCGCCGGAGCGGCTTCTCCCTCCCGCTGACCGCCCACGCCGTCTCGGTCCTGGACAGCTACATCTACGGATTCGCGCTGCAGGAGAAGACGCTCCCCTTCGACTCCCCCCAGGAGACCGCCGAACTCGCGCACAGCATCCTCGACGGCCTCGGCGACGACGAGTACCCGTACCTCACGGAGATAGCGACCGCACACGTCATGCGACCCGGCTACAGCTACGGCGACGAGTTCGAATTCGGCCTCGACCTCATCCTCGACGGCCTCCGCCGAGCGACCGGCTGAGCCTGCGGGAACGGGCCGCCGAACGGGCAGGCGCAACGGAGGCACGACAACCGGCCGCACCGGAATAGGGGCAGCGGCTCCGTCGTTCCCAACAGTCGATCAGAGGCACGGTGAGCCGTCCGCTGTCGGACCCGTGCCGCACACTGAGGCCGAACACTCGGCAGACCGAAGGACGATTCCCATGACCGACCGGCCCCTGACGCTGATGGCCGTGCACGCCCACCCCGACGACGAAGCCACCGGTACGGGCGGGGTGCTCGCCCGCTACGCGGCCGAGGGCATCCGGACGGTGCTCGTCACCTGTACCGACGGCGCTTGCGGAGACGGTCCGGGAGGTGTCAAGCCCGGCGAGGCGGGGCACGACCCGGCGGCCGTCGCCGCGATGCGCCGTCAGGAGCTGGAGGCCAGCTGCGAGGTCCTCAAGGTCGGCCACCTCGAAATGCTCGACTACGGGGACTCCGGGATGATGGGCTGGGCCGCCAACGACGCGCCCGGCTCGTTCTGGACGACGCCGGTGGACGAGGCGGCCGCCCGCCTCGCCGAGCTGATCCGGACGTACCGGCCCGACGTGGTCGTGACGTACGACGAGAACGGCTTCTACGGCCACCCCGACCACATCCAGGCCAACCGCATCACGTCGAGGGCCCTGGAGCTGGCCGGCGCGACGCCGAAGCTGTACTGGACGACGGCCCCGCGCTCGATGATGGCGCGGTTCGGCGAGGTCATGCGCGAGCTCGGCGGCGACTGGGACGAGCCGGGCACCGAGGAGTCGGAGCTGCCCGAGATCGGCCTCCCCGACGAGGAGATCACCACCTGGGTCGACACCACCGGGTTCGGCGGCCAGAAGTTCGACGCCCTGGCCGCCCACGCCAGCCAGGGCGAGAACATCTTCTTCCTGAAGATGGGCAAGGAGAAGTTCACCGAGCTGATGGGTGTGGAGACCTTCGTCCGGGTCCAGGACACCACCGGCGCCGCGCTTCCCGAGAACGACCTCTTCGCCGGCCTGCGCTGACCGGTCGACGGCTCCGCCACTCAGGCGGTGCGGGTCCGGCCGAGTTGCAGGGCCATGACCGGCTGAGTGGTGGGGCGGTCCGATCCCCCGGCGGGCTCGTCGGTGACGCCGACGGCGCGGGCCCCGTCGAGGGGGGCGGTGAGGAGGAGCGCGCCGTCGCCGTCCGGTAGCAGGCCCGCGGGTGCGAGGGTGCCCCCGTGGTCGAGCCAGAGTTCGTAGACGCGGCCGGGGGCGGGTGCGGGGAGTCCGGCCGCGAGGAAGCCGGCCTGGTTGCGGCTGGCCGACCACACGACGGTTCCGGTCCCGTGGCCGTCGGGCCCGGCGGTGGTGATCACACGGGCGTCGGGCGCCGTCAGCAGTTCGCCGAAGGCCGCCTGCCGGACCCGTAGTTGCTCCGCCGTGGCGCGTTCGTGCTGTACCTGCTCGTGCTGCTGGACGGCGAGGGCGCCGAGCGTGGTGGCCGCCGTGAGGGAGGCCGCCAGGGCGAGCCGGGGCCACCGGCGCGAGGCGGGCCGACGGCGGGCCGGCGACGACGGGGCAGCGGACCGCGGCGAGGGCGACGAAGACAGCGAAGGCGACGAAGACAGCGACTGGTGCTCGTACGGCAGTCGGGCCAGGAGCTGGTCGCGCAGTTCGGGCGGCGGCGGGAGGGTCCGGGCGACCCCGAGGCGGGCGAGGGACGCGCCGAAACCGGCAGCCTCCTCCTCGCAGGTGCGACAGCCGCTCAGATGGGCCTCGAAGGCGGCGTGTTCGTCCGCGTCGTCGACGGCGTTCAGCGCGTAGGCGCCGCCGAGGAGGTGGAGGTTGCCGTCGGCAGGGGTGGTCATGATCCGACTCCCAGACAGTCGCGCAGCCGGATCAGGGCGTCCCGCATGCGGGTCTTGACGGTGCCCAGGGGGTGTGCAGCCGTTCGGCGACCTCCCGGTAGCTGAGCCCCTGGTAGTACGCCAGCAGGACCGACTCGCGCTGAAGGTCGGTGAGACCGCGCAGACAGTGCCGCACCTGCTGGTGGTCGAGGTTGGTCTCGGCGCGCTCGGCGACGTCGTCGAACGGGGTGTCCTGTGCGCCGGCGACCGCCGCGCGGTCACGGTCGGCGGACGCGCGGCAGTACCGGACCCGGTCCACGGCGCGGCGGTGGACGATGGTCATCACCCACGGCATCACGTCGCCGCGGGCGGGGTCGTACCGGGCCGCACCGCGCCACACCTGGAGCATCACGTCCTGCATCACTTCCTCCGACTGGGCCTCGTCGCGCAGGACCCGGCGCACCAGGCCGAAGACCGGCCCCGCCACCGCGTCGTACAGGCGGGCGAACGCCTGGTGGTCGCCCCGTGAGACGCGCTCCATCACCGCCTTGAGGTCGGGCGGCGGCTCGGGCCGACCGCGCAGGAACACCACTGAGCTCACTTCGGCCGCCTCCCGTGCCCGCGGCACCTGCGGACCGGTGGACGGACGTTCCGCGGTCGTGCGCCGGCCGGACGGTCGGGTACGGCCCGCATGTCGGCCTCCCGGCGGCTGGTAGGGACGGTGGATGTCGTTCGTCGCTCGCACGTTATTCGCCGCCGACGGCCCGGCGGATTGCCCTCGGTCGGATCCCCCGTCCCGGTCACCCGCTCGGATGAAGCCGGACGGCTCACCCGTCCGCCGCGGCGGATCCGCCGACCACCGGACGTGAGCAACGGCGCGACCACTCTCCGTGTCCGGCAGTCGACCCCGGCCGCCACGCTGCCGGTCCGGATGGCATGCGGCATCGCCGCCGTCCGCCCGGGGCGTCGCCGCGGGGGAAGCGACCGCGGCCTCCGTCCGCCCGCAGCCGGCCCCGGTGGTCGCGATCGGCCCGGCCACCGTCGACCTCGCGCCCACGGCGGTCAAGGAGCGGGCGGTGCGCTCCTTCGGTACGTGGGACAGGACGGTCCTCCTTGCCTGGATCCCCACCACCTGGGCGTGATCGCCGCCGCCCCGGGGCCGGTGGCCGCCGCCCTGACCGGTGCTCACAAGACCCTGGAGACCGACGAGGTCACCGCCGCGCAAAGCACCCCCGACCTCACCGTCAACGGATCCGCCGAGGTCCCGTGCGGGAACGTGCAGACCGCCGATGCCACCGTCCGCCTCGTCGACACGGTGCTGATACCCGGCTCCTGACCCGCCACCGAACCGCTGTCCCCGCCCGCCCGAGCCGCTTCCTCCCCTCCCCCGGGCCCGAGGGTCGTGCCCAACTGGGTTCCGGAGCCGGGCAATCCGCCCCGGCCACCGCGGCGAATCAGGGACAGAAAGGTTGCCCGGTCCCGGGAAGCCCCCGACGACCGGTCGGCCCCTCCACTCCACCCGATCCACGTCTCAGGAAGGAGGTGTACCACCATGCGCGCAACACATATCCGGCGCCCGCTGGCCGTCGCCATGGCCGGCGCCCTGCTGGCCGGCGGCGCCGCCCTGACGACCGCCACCTCGGCCTCCGCGGCCCCTACGACGGTCGCCGCGTCGACCGTCCAGACGCATCAGCACGGCCATGGCACGTGCACCTGGCACCCCGGCTGGTGGGAGAACAAGCTCGTCTCCGGGCAGTGGTCGAAGGCCTGGCACTCCGGCTCGTGGCAGAACCAGTGACACCCCGGCTGGTGGGACGGCCACCACCAGTGGCACGACGGCTACTGGCACCAGGTCTGGCACAGCGCCGGCTGGAAGAACGTCTGGCAGCCCGCCCACTGGGAGAAGGTCTGGCACGACGGCTACTGGAACTGCTGGCACTGACGCCCCGTCGCCGGTCGGGCCGGCAGTCCCGGCCCGACCGCGCGCCGCCGACCGCGGCCCCCGCCCCGGCGGCCGCGCCCCTCACCCCCGCACCACGCCACCGCCGCCCGCCCCACCCGACGGACGGGACCCGAAGGACCCGCCGGCCATGAACACCACGACCGAGCCCCCGCCGATCCTCTCCACCCACCCCCACCCTTCGCCGGACAGCATCTGCCTGTCCTTCCCCAACGACGCCCAGTGCATGGCCGGACTCCGTGCGACCACCAGGACGTTCCTGCGCCGCACCCGCCCCGACGACCGTGCCCTCCTGGCCGACGCCCTGCTCGTCGTCACCGAACTCGCCTCGAACGTCATCCAGCACACCGACGGCCCCGGGCTCCTCACTCTCATCTCCTACCGGCACGCCCTCGGCATCGACGTCGGCGACACCAGCCGGACGCCACCCACCGTCATTCCCCTCTCCTCGGACAACCTCCACGGCCGAGGACTCCTCCTGGTCGCCGCCCTCACCGGAAGCCTGACCCTGACGCTCGACGCGGGCAGCGGCAAGACCGTCCACGCCCTGCTGCCGGACCGGTCCACGACACCGGCCCCGCGCCCGTCACCACGACCGTGCCGCACCTGGTGACGGCCAGCCCCGGTCCGACCGATCGGGAGCGGTCCGTGCCTCGTCCGCCAGTTCACGCGCGAAGATCTTCACGGGATCGCCCGGCCTTCGGTATGCCCCTGCGAGGAAGTCGTCGACGATGTCGTGCGGCCGGTCGAGGAACACCAGGGGCACCCCGAACGGGATGTCGTCGCGTCCACCCGAGACGAACGACATTCGCAGCTGCGCCGCCTGGTCGTCGTGCCACACGTAGACGGTCCCGGGCCTTCCCGTTCCGTCCGACGCGGCGTCCCCGAGCCAGGCCCGCACGGCCTCCGTCAGGGCGGTCGCCAGTTCGAGCGGGTCGACCTCGCCGTAGGACAGGCGCGAGGCCCGGTTGACGGCGTCCGTGCTGGCGGGCGAGAGCATGAAGCCCATGCCCGCGCCGGCCAGCACGACGTCCCACTGCTGCTCGCCGAAGCTCAACGAGGTCGCGTCGCCCGCCCACAGGTGGAACCCGATCGCGGCCAGGACGCACCCGATCACCACCGGGCGTTTGGCGCCGCCCCGGTCGAGCATCCGGCCGCCGATCTGCGAGGCGATCACGAACCCGATGAAGAACCAGAGCAGGAAGACACCGGCCTCCGAGGAGGAGTCGCCCAGCGCGATCTGCGCGTACTCGCTGGAGAAGAAGAACACCGGGACGAAGACCAGCATCGAGATGCCGAGCACCAGGTTCTGCACGGTGAACGCGCGGATGCGGAAGATGTCCACCTTGATCAGCGGCGAGGCGGTGCGCTTCTCGACGAACGCGAAAACAACCAGCAGCCCGGCTCCGGCCGCGATGCAGAGTCCGATCGCCGGGTTGGACCAGCCCCAGACCTGCGACTGCTGGAACCCGAAGACGCTCAGGGCGACACCGCCGGCGATCAGCGCGACGCCCCGGTAGTCCATCGGCGCCGGGCGGCTCTCCGTCACCGGTTTGGAGATCGCGACCAGCACCAGCGCGACGGCGGCCACCGGCAGGTTCACCCAGAAGATGGCACGCCAGGTCCACTCGGTCAGGTAGCCGCCGAGGACCGGTCCGATCGCGGTCAGACCGCCCGCGATCCCGAAGAACAGGGCCAGCGCCCGGCCCCGCTCGCGCAGTGCGAAGTTCTGCACCACGATCGCCAGCGCGGCCGGGAACATGATGGCGCCGCCGAAGCCCTGGACGGCGCGGAAGGTGATCAGCCACGCCTCGGCCAGGCTCCCGGTGGGGGTGAGGCCGCAGCAGGCCGAGGCGCCCGCGAAGACCACCACCCCGAGCACCACCATCCTGCGGTGGCCGACGGTGTCCGCGAGCCGGCCGCCGAAGGCGAAGAACGCCGCCAGGGTGAGCAGGTAGGCGTTGACCACCCACTGCACGCCCGTACTGGTCAGCTTCAGCTCGTACTGGATGTTCGGCACGGCGATCGACACGATGGTCTGGTCGATGAAGGTCATCGCGACGGCGAAGATCATCGCCGCCAGCACCAGGTAGCGCGAGGATCCGCCGGTGGGAGCAGCGGCCATCACTGTCCCTCCGGGGCGTGTCCGCACGTCGACTGCCGACGGACCACCTGTGGGGCGGGCCGTTCGCTGTCGAACTGGCCCGGATTCCTGCCGTTGGTTCGGATTCCTGCCGTTGTTCCGGCGACTCCCATGCTAGCCACCGGCCCGGGGCGACGCCTGCCGGACCCGGACCGGTGGGGTGATGTCCGGCGCGGTGGGCTCAGCGATCCGCAAGCGCGCCCGACATGCTCCGCCGCCGGTGCTCGCGCGGTGTCAGCCCGTACGCCTCGCGGAAGGCCCGGCCGAACGCGGACGCGTTCGGGAAGCCCCGGCGGGCGGCGAGGTCCCGCACCGAGTGGTGGGCCAGCTCCGGCCGGGCGAGGTCGGCGCGGCAGCGTTCCAGGCGGCGACGGCGGATCAGCCTGCTGACGCTCTCGTCCTCGTGCCGGAACAGCAGGTGCAGCGAGCGCAGGGAGATGTGGTGGCGCTCGGCGATCGTTCCGGGCGCGAGGTCGGGGTCGTCGAGGTTGTGCTCGATGAACGCCTTGACCCGCTCCAGCAGGGCCGGTGCCTGCGCGCCCTCGTCGACCTCCCGGGCGGCGTCGGCGTGCTCGGCCAGGCAGACGGCGGCGAGGTCCCGGGCGATCGCGCCCAGCCGCCCCAGTTCCTCAGGACCGCACTCGGCGGCGTGCTCGTCCAGGGAGGTGAGGAACCGGACCAGTATCGCCCCCGTCCCGCGCTGCGAGATCCCCATCGGGTTCACCCTGTCGAGCAGGGCCGACCGGTACTGCTCGACCACACGTACCGCCCCCCGTCACCCTCGACCGCGCACGGCGGCCGAAAACCCTCGTCCAGTGTAGTTTCCGCACGTCACCGGCCCGTCCCTGACCCGTCGTCCGCTCGCGGCGCTACGGGCACCGGGTCGCGACGACCGCCGAGGCAGAGGGTGCGGTGAGGATCTCGGCGGCCCGCAGGAGGGGGTGGGTGAGATAGAAGAGCCGGAGCTCGTCGACTTCGCCGTCGTAGCGGGGCGGCCAGTCGGACGAGGGGGTGAAGTCGTCCATGACGAGGAGGCCGCCGGGGGCGAGCAGTTCGACGACCCGCTGCGGGTCGGCCCGTTTTCCCCCGCCGTCGCAGAAGAAGACGTCGAAGGGGGCGTGCCGCTCCAGAAGGCGCCAGTCGCCCGTGAGAACGCTCACCCGCCGGTCGTCCGAGAACACCCCGGCCACCCGGCGGGCCAGTTCCTCGTCACGCTCCACCGTGACCAGACGCGCGCCCGCACCACCGAGGCCGCTGTGCAGCCAGGCGGTGCCGACCCCCGCTCCGGTGCCGCTCTCCGCGACGGTCCCGCCGGGCTTCGAAGCGGCGGCCAGGGCGAGCAGTCTGCCCACTTGAGGAGTGCAGCTCCGCGTGAACGCCATCTCCGCGGCGATCCGCTCCGCGGCCACCACACGTGCCGGAACGGTGGGTTCTGCCACGTTCACGACCCTCCCCCGTCGAAGAAATAACCGATGAACCGATGACCTGATGAACGGTCGAACGAACCAGTGTCACGCTACCCACCGCACAATGGTCCGATGAACGACACTTCCGACGCGCCCGGGCCCGTCGTCCTCGGTGTGGACGACCTGCGGCCGCTCCCCCACGCGACGCGGATCGCCCGTACCAGCCGGGAGGGCGTCCGGCTCCTGGAGGAGCACCGCGACCGCTACGTGGACGAGTTGTGGCTCGACCACGATCTCGGCGGCGACGACACGATCATGCCGGTGGTGACCCTGCTGGAGCGGGCCGCCTTCGACGGACGGCCGTTCCGGATCGGTGAGGTGCTCGTCCACAGCGCCAATCCCGTCGGCGCCGCGACCGTGGTCCGGTCGCTCGCGCGCTGGGGCTACCGGGTGCGGCGGGCGTCGGCCGAGGGCCCGTCCGGCGTGTCCTGACGGTTCCTTGTGCTTGCCGGCGGGCAAGTCCGCCCTGCTCGACTGGGCCGCCGGGCAGGCCGGCGGCGCCCGGGTGCTGCGGGTGGAGGGCATCGAGTCGGAGATGGAGCTCGCCTACGGCGGCCTCCACCAGCTCTTCCTGCCCGTCCTGGGCCTCGTCGACGGCCTGCCGCCGGCGCAGGCCGACGCCCTGCGGGCGGTGTTCGGGCTCACCTCGGACGAGGTGCGGGACAGCTTCACCGTCGGCCTCGCGGTCCTCACCATGCTGTCGGAGGCCGCCGCCGACGGGCCGCTGCTCTGCCTGGTCGACGACGCCCAATGGGTCGACCGGCCGTCGGTGGACATGCTGACCTTCGCCGCGCGCCGACTGCGCGCGGAGGGCGTCGTGATGCTCTTCGCCGTCCGCGACGGGGCCCCGGGCGCCACCGTGAAGGGCCTGCCGGGGCTGCTCGTCGAGGGTCTGGACCGTACGGCCGCCGCCGAACTGCTCACCGGGCTGCCCCCGTACGTCGCCGATCGCGTGATGGAGGAGGCCGGGGGCAACCCGCTGGCCCTGATCGAGCTGTCCGCCGCCCTGACGCCCGCCCAGCGCGCCGGCCGACTGGGCCCGCTGGCACTGCCCGAGACGGCCGCCGGACTGCGCGGCCGGATCCAGGACGGCTTCCTGGAACAGGTCGGGCGGCTGCCCGAGGCCACCCGGCTGGTACTGCTGGTGGCCGCCGCCGACGACACCGGGAGCCTCGGCACGGTGCTGGAGGCCGCCCGGGAGCTCGGTGCGGGCGTCGAGGACCTCGAACCGGCCGAACGGGCCGGGCTGGTGCTCCTCTCCGGCGAACTGGTGCGCTTCCGGCACCCGCTGGTCCGGTACGCCGCCTACCGGAGTGCCCCGCTCGCCCGCCGGATCGCCGCTCACCGGGCGCTCGCCGGGGCGCTGGGCGGGGCCGGACAGCAGCATCGGCGGGCCTGGCACCTGGCCGCCGCGGCGACCGGCCCGGACGAGGGGGTCGCCGAGGAGCTGGAGCGGGTCGCCGAGTGGGCCGGGAACCGGCAGGCGATGGCGTCCGCCTCCGCGGCGTACGAGCGCGCCGCCCAGCTGACCGCGGACCGCGACCTGCGGGCCCGCCGCCTGGTCCAGGCCGCCCGGAAGGCCGCCGACGCGGGCCAGGACCAGCGCTGCGGCGCCCTCGCCGACCAGGTGCCGCTGCCGCTGGCGGACCCGGAGGTGGCGGCGAACTTCGCCCGGGCCAGGGCGGCGGTCGAGCTCGGCCACCGCAGCCCGGCGGCGGCCGCCCGGATCCTGCTCGACAGCGCGGACCTGACCGGTGCCGCGCACCCGGAGGCGACGGCCTCACTGCTCGTCGACGCCGTCCACGCGGCCTACTCGGGCGGGGACGCGGCGCTGATGGCGGAGGTCGCGTCCCGCGCCCCCGAACTGCCCGTGCTCGCCGTGCCCGCCCTGCTGTTCGGCGACGACGTGCCCCGCGCGTCCGGCGTGTCCGGCGTGTCCGGCGCGCTCGCCGCGCTGCGCCCGCTGGTGGCGGCGACCGAGGTGGCGGCCACGGGGGTGATGGAGCGGTTGCTGACCGGCATCCACTGCCTGCTGACCGGCGACCATCCGACCGCCCGCCGGGTGGCCCTCGGTGCCGTCGCCCACTGCCGGGAGCAGGGCATCAGCGGTTGGCTGCCCACCACGCTCGACCTGCTGGTCCGCACGGAGCTGACGCTGGGCCGGCACGAGGAGGCGGTGGCCCGGGGCACCGAGGCGCTCCGGCTGGCCGAGTATTACGACCTCGCCCACCGGGCCTCCCACCTGCGCGCCGCCCTGGCGCTGCCGGCCGCCGTCCGGGGCGAGGAGGAGCAGGTCCGGGCCCTGACCGAGGAGGCCCTCGGGTACGCGCGACCGCGCGGCGTGGGCCGGGCCGCGGCGGACGCGCTGTGGGCCCGGGGTCTGCTCGAACTGGGCCTGGGCCGGGCGCAGACCGCGCTCGACGCACTGTCGGCGGCCCGGCGGGAGGTCGGCCATCCGCTGCTCTGCCTGCCCCTGCTGCCGGACCTGGTGGAGGCTGCGGTTCGGGCGGGCCACCCGGAGCGGGCGGCGCAGGCGGCGGGTGTGCTCGACGAATGGGCCACCGCACTGGACCGGCCCGCGCTCGGCGCCCTGGCCGCCCGGTGCCGGGCACTGACCGCGCCCGACGGAACGGCCGAGCAGCACTTCACCGCCGCGCTCGCCCTGTACAGCGAGGGCGACGGCAACGGGCACGGGGCCGGGGCCGTGGCCGGGAACGCGTTCGACCGGGCCCGCACCGCGCTGCTGTACGGGGAGTGGCGGCGCCGTCTGCGCCGGCAGATCGACGCCCGGGAGCAGTTGCGCGCCGCACTGGACGGCTTCGAGGCGCTCGGCGCGCGGCCCTGGGCCGAGCGGGCCAGGTCGGAGCTGGGCGCGGCCGGCGGGGAGACCGTGCTGACCACCCGGCAGGACGGGTCGATCAGCCTGCTCAGTCCGCAGGAGCGGGAGGTGGTCCGGCTGGCCGCCACCGGGGCGAGCAACCGGGAGATCGCGGCGCAGCTGTTCCTCAGCCCGAGGACGGTCGGGCACCACCTGTACCGGGCCTTCCCCAAGCTGGGTGTCGGCTCGCGCACCGAGCTCGCCGCCCTGCTGGCCGCCTGAGGCGGAACGGCCCCGGGGCGGAACACCGGGAGCCGGGCTGCTCGGGCGACCGGGGCAGCCCAAAAAGCCGGGCCGCCCAAAAAGCCGGGCTGCTCGGTGAAGGCCCGCAGGCCGGCCCGGACCAGTTCCGCGCCGAGTGCGGCGCGGTCCTCCACCGAGGGGTCGACGTACAGGCAGTCCAGGGCGAGCGGGTGTTCGCCGGTGGCGTGGCCCCACCACAGGGCGCGGGCCAGGACCCGGCCGTCCTGCTCGGCGATCCAGGTCCACTCCGGGCGGTACATGCCCTCCTTCAGTTCTTCCAGGTAGCGGTCGGCCTCGATCCAGCCGACCGGCTCGTCCACCGTGACGGAGGTGACCCGGTCGAGGTCGGACTCGGTGGTGGGGCGTAGCTGCATACGGTTCTCTTTCGTACAGGTGCTTCGGTGACGTCACTGACACTAGGCCGCCCGTCGGACGACCGGCTTCAGTCATGCCGACGTAATGTGACCGGCCGTCGACCGACCGGACGACCCGACGACCCGTCGACCGACCGACCGACCGACCGGGATCGTCCCGCAGCGCGCCGCTCCCCCGGGGGCTCGCGCCCCGGGTCCCGCGCCCCCGCGTGCGTCCTGCGGACAGCCGGGGCGTCTGCGGGGCTTCACCCGGGCGGCCGACCGGCCGATGCAGTACTCGGGCCGAGCCGCCGAACGGGCGCCGCGCGGGCCCGGGGACGAGGAGAGAAGCGTTGGCAGAGCAGACGTTCGTGGTCGGGACGGCCCCCGGAGCGGTGCCGGGGGTCGGGCACGCCTGGCAGATGATGCGCAGCCCGGTCCGGTTCATGACCTCGCTGGCCGCCCACGGCGACCTGGTGCGGATCAGGATCGGCCCGTCCACGGCGTACGTGCCCTGCCATCCCGAACTGCTGCGCCGGGTGCTCACCGGCGACCAGGTCTACGACAAGGGCGGGGTCTTCTACGACCGGGCCCGCGACGTCGCCGGCAACGGCCTGGTCACCTGCCCGTACCAGGACCACCGCCGGCAGCGGCGGCTGATGCAGAGCGCCTTCACCCGCCCGCAGCTGCGGCACTACGCCGAGGCGATGAACGCCGAGATCGAGGCCACCACGGCGCGCTGGCAGGACGGCCAGGTGATCGAGGCCTTCCCCGAGCTGTACGGGCTGGCGCTGCGGGTGGTGGCCCGCACGCTCTGGTCGACCGCGCTCGACGAGGAGCTGACCCGGGGCGTGGAGCGGGCCTTCGACACGGTGCTGAACGGGCTGTTCCGGCAGATGTTCCTGCCCCGGACGCTGCGCCGCCTGCCGACTCCGGCCAACCTCCGCTACCGGGCGGCGCTGCGGCAGCTGCACGAGGTGACGCAACGGCTGATCGCCGGGTACGGGGAGAACCCCGCGTCGACGGCCGGCGCGACCCCGGACCTGCTCGGCGCGCTGCTCGCGGCCCGGGACGAGGACGGCGGCCGGCTGACCGACGCCGAGGTGCACGACCAGGTGATCACCGTGATGGCGGCGGGCACCGAGACGGTGGCCGCCACGCTGGTGTGGGCCTTCCACCGGCTGTCCCGGCACCCGGAGGTCGCCGAGGAGCTGTACCGGGAGATCGACACCGTCCTCGGCGGGCGCCCGGTCGGCTGGGAGGACCTCGCCGCCCTCCCGCTGACCGGCTGGGTGATCACCGAGACCCTGCGCCTCCACCCGCCCGGCTGGCTGTTCACCCGCCTGACCACGACCGGCACCGAGCTGGCGGGCGTCCCGCTGCCGAGCGGCTCCACCCTCGTCTTCAGTCCCGCCGCCGTCGCCCGCGATCCGGAGGCCTTCCCGCGACCGGACGAGTTCCGCCCCGGCCGCTGGCGGCCCGAGGAGGAGTCGCCGCTCGCCCGCCAGGCGTTCACCGCGTTCGGCGCCGGGGCCCGCAAGTGCCTGGGCGACCTGTACGCGCGGACCGAGGCCACCCTCGTCCTCGCCACCGTGCTCTCCCGCTGGCGGCTGGCCCCCGAACCGGACGCCGACGTCCGCGCCGTCCCGCTCGCCACCGTCTACCGGCCGCGACGGCTGCGCCTGCGGCTGTCGGAGCGCGAGCCGGTGCCGAGCCGGCCCGCGCACCGCACGGGCGTGACGACCTGACGGGTGGGGCACTGCTCAGCACCCGGGGCGACGGGTGCGCTCAGGCGGCGGACGGGTGGCTCGCACGGTGGCGGCGGACGGCGTCGCGGTTGGCGCAGCGCTGGGAGCAGTAGCGGCGCCGGCCGGTGCGGGTGGTGTCGGCGAAGACCGTGTCGCACTCCGCGACGGCGCACCGGCCGAGCCGGTGCATGCCGCGTCCCACCAGGTGCAGCGCGGTGCCGACGCCGATCAGCGAGAACAGCAGGGCGCCGAGCGGCAGGTCGTCCTCCCGGTAGTGCAGGTGCCAGCCGTCGCCGGTGTGGTCGGTGAGCCGGGGGTGGGCCGCGCCGGCGGCGAGCATCAGGTTCAGCCTGGCGGCCCGTTCGCGCTCGTCGGCGGCGTCGACGACGGCCTCCCAGGCGTCCAGCACCGCGTCGACGTGCGGCAGGTCGTCGTCCGTGAACGGTCCCTCGACCACGAGTCCGGCCGCCCGGCAGCGGTCCACGAGTTCGTCGACGCTCCTCGGCCGCTCGTTCGCCAACTCCGCGGCCAGATTGACGGCGTCCTCGCCGTAAGGGTTGAGGTGCATAAGACCATTACAGCAGTCTGATCGCCATGAGTCATCACACCGACGCCCGGGGCGGGCCGTCCCCGCTGCCGTACCGCTGGACGGTCCTCGGGGTCGCCACCTTCACGCAGGCCGCCGCGTGCTTCTTCGTCCAGGGCATCGGGGCGATGGCGGTGCCCCTGCAGAACGCGCTGGACCTCAGCACGACGCAGTTGGGGTTACTGCTCTCCGCTTCCCAACTTGTGCCGCTGGTCGGCCTGCTGGTGGCCGGTGAGCTGCTGGACCGGTACGGCGAACGGTGGGTGGTCGGCATCGGGGCCGGGGTGGTCGCCGCAGGCCTGCTGGCGGGGAGCCTGGCCCAGGGGTACGCGTCGCTGCTCGTGGTGCTGCTGGTCGTCGGGGCGGGGTACAGCGCGATCCAGCCCGGTGGCAGCAAGTCGGTGGCGGCCTGGTTCGAGCCCTCACGGCTCGGGTTCGCGATGGGCGTGCGGCAGGCCGGGCTGCCGCTGGGCGGGGCGGTCGCGGTGGCCGTGCTGCCGGTGGTCGCCGCCGCATCCGGGTGGCGGGTCGCTGTGCTGGTCGGCGGGCTGGTCGCGCTGGCGGGTGCGGTGGCCTTCACCGTGCTCTACCGTCGCCCGCCCGGGGCGGTCGCGGAGCGGGCGGAGGCCCCGGTCGCCGCAACGGCCCCGACCTCGGCCCCGGTCGCGGCGGCTCCGGTGCCGCCGCCGCTCATGGACCGGCTCCGGCTGTTGCGCGAGCCCGCGATGGCGAAGGCGCTGCTGTCGGGCACGGCCATGGTCTCGGTGCACAGCGGCATCGGCGTACTCGGCGCGCTGTACCTGCACGACGTGACCGGCCTCGGGGCCGGTGCGGCAGGTGCCGTCCTGGTCGCGGCCCAGCTGGCGGGCATGCTCGGGCGGATCGGCCTCGCGGCGTGGAGCGACCGCAGCCGCGCGGGCCGCTACCGGCCGGTCCTGGCGAGCATGGTCGCGGCGGCGGCCGCGCTGGTGGCACTGGCGACCCCGCTCGGCGGGCATCCGCTCGCGGCCGCCCTGCTCCTCGCCTGGCTCGGCTTCTTCGGGATCGGCTGGTACGGGCCCTGGGTCGCGCACCTGGCCGAAGCGGCCCCGCCCGGCCGGACCGGCTTCGCGCTCGGCCTCGTGATGGCCGTCAACCAGGTGGCCGTGATCCTCGCCCCGCCCGCTCTCGGCCTGCTGCGGGACACCACCGGCGGCTACAGCGCCGCCTGGAGCGCCCTCGCCGCGGCGGCGGCCGGGACGGTGGCGGTCACGGCCCGAGGAGGGAAGCGGCGCGGCCCGAAGACCTCCGGTCCCGGCCGCCCGCACCTCGGGCCGGGCGCCGACGACACCGCCGCCGACGCGAGCCCCGTCGGTGCGACGACCCCCCGGTCGGCGGTCTGAGGCCCCGGACCGCACGGGCCGCCCCGCCCGACCCCGGGCCTCTCCTCGGCCCGTTCGCTGCCGCCGCCGAGGAGAGGCCCGGGAAACCGGGGTACCGGGGGCGGGTCAGTACCGCAGGTCGGCGGCGATCCGGCCGGCGTCCGAGAGGGTGCCGTCGGGGACGAAGGAGACCTGGGCGCCGGTGTCGAGGGCGCGCTCGATCACCTCGTCGACGATGTCCTCGCGCGCGCCCGACTGCTCGGCCTCGGCGGGCACCAGGTGGTCGCCCTCGTCGCGGACGGTGACCCGGAAGTTCTCCTCCACCACCAGCTGGGCGACCCGCCCCTCGGCGGCGGTCCGCCAGACCTCGTCCACTCCGGCCGCGAACGCCTGGCGGCCCCGGGCCTTGTCGAGCCGGGCGAGGGCGTCGGAGATCCCGGCGTCCGCATGCGCGCGGACGGCGGGCTCGACCACCTTGCGGACCGTCTCGGCGTCCGCCTGGGCGAGGCCGCCGTGCGGGATCTGCGCGGTGGCGCCGCGGACGATCGGCCCGGCGGCGTCCAGCAGGGCGAGGGCCGCCGCCTCGCCGACCACGTACAGCGGGCGCGGGTCGGCGGCCAGCACCTTGCCGAGCTCGCCCTCCGCCTGCCGCAGGAAGATCTTGGTCTCCTCGTCCTGGAAGGTGCTGGGCTTGTCGCCGATCCGCTCCTGCCGCTCCGGGTCGGGGTTCTCGTACTGGCGCACCAGCGGGAATCCGTGCCGGGTGTCCTCCGCGACCCGCTCGCTGTTGCCGCCCCACAGCAGCACCCGGTCGGCGGCGAGCGCGAGCACCCAGTGCGGCCGCTCGGCCGCCTGGGCGGCGACCAGGTTGCGGGTCAGGAAGGTGTCGGACAGCACCACCCGGGCGGGCGCCGTCCGGCCCAGCGACCAGACGTGGTGCTCGCCCGGCGCGACCAGGATCGCCAGGCCGTCCTCGGCGTGCACCAGGTCGACCTCGGCGAGCGCCCGGTCGAGCTGCTCCAGCACGTCGATCCGGACCGCGCGGGAGACCTCCGGGTCCTCCTCGATCCGCTTCCTCGCCGAGGCCGCGAGGGTGCGCAGCCGGACCGGGTCCTGCGCGTTGTCGGGCTCCCGGCGGTGCGTGGGCATCAGGATCGACACGGCCGGGTACGGCCTGGGGCGGCGCAGCTCGGTGAGGACGGCGGGGGTGAGAGCGGGGTACATGGGAGCCCTTTCCGAAGGCCGTTCGGCCTTCTGCGGGTGGACGCACACATCATGGATTTTGTCCCAATCATCACCAATTTACCCATTGCCGGGACGGGTTGTGGGACCTCGCGCGTCCCGCGCCGCCGTGGGTCCCGAGCCGGCTCCCGGGTCAGGGCGCCGGTGCCGGGGGCCGGACCCGCGCGACCGCCGCCCGGACCGCCGCCACCACCCGGTCCAGCGGCACCCCCGTCGGGACGGTGACGCCCAGCGCGCCGACCGTCCCGCCCCCGCCCTCACCTCGCACCGGGGCGGCCACCGTCACCTCGCCCAGCCGGAACTCCTCCGCGCAGACCGCGAGGCCCGCCGCCCGGACCCGGGCCAGCTGTCCGGCGAGGACACCCGGGGACACCACGGTGTACCGGGTGTGCCGGGGCAGCTCGGCCGGCGGGGCGGCGAGCAGCACCTTCCCGTACGCCGTCGCGTGCGGCGGCGGCCGGTCCCCGCCCACCAGGCACAGCACCCCGTCCGCCGAGGGCCCGGCGAGCACCGCCAGGTCGGCGTGCCCACCGGTCCTGGCGCCCAGCTCCCGCAGGGCCGGGAGCGCCGCGTCGAGGAGGCCGCGCGGGCAGGGCGCCGCCGCACCCAGGACCCGCAGCCGGAGCCCGAGCCGGTACCCGCCGTCCACGCCCCGCTCCAGACCGCCCCAGGCCACCAGCTCCCGCACCAGCCGCAGCGCCGTCGGCGCCGGGAGCCCGGTGCGCGTGGCGATGTCGGTGAGCCGCAGTACCGGCGGGCGTCCGCCCACGCCCCTGCCCACACCCCCGTCCTCGCCCACGCCCTCGAACGCATCCAGCACCGAGAAGAGCCGACCCGCCACGCTCTCGCCCAACTTCCTTCCCCTGTCCACTCGTCGGGTTCCACTCGTTCCACTCAGTGGAAGCCCGGCCTTCCCCCGGCGGTCCGGGCCGTACGAGGCTCAACACATGAACCTCGGTCTCGCTTCCGACACCCTGCTCTCCACCACCCGGGCCGTCCGCCACCGGCTCGACCTGACCCGGCCGGTGCCGCGCGCGCTCCTGGAGGAGTGCGTCGACCTCGCCGTGCAGGCGCCGACCGGCCGCAACCGGCAGCGCTGGCACTTCGTCATCGTCACCGACCCGGCCCGCCGGGCCGTGCTCGCGGACCTGTGGCGGGCGAGCCTGGCCGTCCCGCAGGCCCATCAGCCGCTGCCCGCCCGCGACGTGCGCCGGGCCGAGGTCGCGCCGGGCGTGATGGAGCGGGTGTACACGGGCGTCGAGCACCTGTACCGGCATCTGCACGAGGTGCCCGCCTACGTCATCCCCTGCGTCGAGGGGCGCACCGAGGGCCTCTCCGTCACCCATCAGGCCGGCACCTGGGGCTCGATCCTGCCCGCCGCGTGGAGCTTCATGCTGGCCGCCCGCGAACGCGGCCTCGGCACCGTGTGGACGACCGGGAACCTGCCCCTGGAGCGGGAGTTCGCGCAGGAGCTCGGCATCCCCTACCCGGAGGTCATGCAGGCCGCGTTCATCCCGGTCGCGTACACCCTCGGCACCGACTTCCGCCCCGCCCGCCGGATCCCGCGCGAGCAGGTCCTGCACTGGGACGGCTGGTGACGGGGCCGCTCCACCGGCCCGCGAAAATCCGTGGACGGATCGACGGAGGATCACGTACGGTGGCGCCACGCCTTGAGACGAACGGAAGGAGGCGAGTGCCGTGCAGTCCATACCTTTCCAGCGCTCCCTCTTCCGCTGTCCCGGCGTTCTTCACCAGTCCTGACCGGGAGCGCTGCAAGCAGCCTGTATCCCGGAGGAATCCATGACCGACACGGTCATCCGCACGCTTTCCGCGAGCGACGCCCACCTGTTCGACGCACACCCCGACCCCCTGGGTGCCCGCGAGGGTCACCGGCGCACCACGTTCCGCCCCGAGTGGAAGCGCGTCGCCCTGCGCGACGGCGAGGTCGTCGCCCGCGGCGCCTGGTGGGGCGGCCCCGAGGACGCGGAGCCCGTCAACATCAACTGGTTCGACGTCGCCGAGGGCCAGGAGGAGGCCGGGGCCGAGCTCCTGCGCTCCGCCCCCTGGCAGGTCGAACTCGAAATCAACCTGCCGGGCGACTGGCGGGAACGGCCCGACGCGCGCACCGCCGCCGAGGCACGCTTCGCCGCCGCCCGGGCCGCCGGGTACGAACTCCTCGTCGAGCGCTTCCTCTACCGCTGGACCCCGGAGCGCGGACTGCCCGAGCGCCCCGGGCGACTGCGCTTCGAGGCCGAGCCCGACGACGCCGTCTTCCTCGACGCCCTGCGCCGCATCCACTCCGCCACCCTGGACGCCCACGCGCTCAGGGCGATCGCCGAGGGCGGCGTCGACCGGGCCGCCCAGGAGGAGCTGGACTTCTTCCACTGGTGCCCGTCCCCGCGGGAGTGGTGGCAGACCGCGCACACCCCCGACGGCGACCTCGCCGGCATCCACATCCCCGCCCACAACCCCTCCGGCCCGACCATCGGCTTCATCGGTGTCCTCCCCCAGCACCGGGGCCAGGGCTACGCCTACGACCTGCTCGCCGAGTGCACCCGCACCCTGGTCGAGCACGGCGCCGAATCCATCACCGCGGCCACCGACCGCACCAACCACCCCATGGCCGCGAACTTCACCAAGGCCGGCTTCCCCGTCGTCCGCGAACGCATCAACTTCCACCCGACGGGCCTGACGGCCTGACGGGCAGCAGCACACGGCGTGCGGGCCGGGCACCGGCCCGGCCCGCACGCCGGCCCCTCGGCCGTGGCCGGCCGGTGGCCGGAAGCTCCGCCGTACCGGGGCCGGTTCGCCGATGTCGTTCCGCACCTGACCGTGGCCTTCAGCCAGGACCCGGGCGTGCTCGACGAGATCGAGGCGGAGGTCTCGAACCGGCTGCCGCTCACGGCGCGCATCACATCCGTCCACCTGCTGGTGTTCGACGGCACCGTGTGGCACGACCGCGCCGAGTTCGCCCTGCGGGGCTGACCGTCCGGGCTGCGGAACGGCGCTCCGTCCGCGTGATTACGGTTCGATGACTACTCGTCAGTTGTGTTCCGGGGCTTCGGGCGGGACGGCATCCTGGGGTGCATGCGGGGGACCGGGCGGGTGGCGCAGGTCGTTGACAGCGGCCTTGTCCCGACGGGGCCCGACCGCCGACAGCACTCCGGCCCGCAGAGAACAGGACCACGATGCCGCTGATCGACCCCGCTCCGCCCGGCAAGGGTGCCCCCGTCGCGCTCGGGGTGGCCGCGTTGCTGCTCACCCTGATCGGCCTCTACCTGTGGCCGTGGTGGCCCTCCGGCTTCTCGGACCCGACCTTCCTGGAGTTCCGCCGGGAGTTCACGGACGGACCCCCGGCCGTGACCTGGTGGGACACCGTCTACTACAGCTGGTTCCAGTACGGGTACCTGGTGCAGACCGTGTCCGTGCTCGTCCTGCCGTTCACCGTGGCGCGGGACGACCGCTGGCACTGGCTGTCGCTGGCGGCCGTGCTCACCTGCGGCTGGCAGCTGGCCGGGGTACTCGGCAGCACCGTCTTCCACACCACTCCCGCCCCCTTCCTGGGCCCGCTCGCCGGGATCCTCGCACTGGTCGGCTGGCTGCTCGGCCGCCGGAAGGCGCCCCGCGTCGCGTAGCCCCCGGGGCAGAGCAGGGCAGGACAGAGCAGGCGCCGGGGCCGGGGGGTCAGGCGAGGTCGAGGAGTTGCTCGTAGAAGCCGCCGAAACCGCGCCGCCCGTCGACGAGGTGGACCTCCAGGATCCAGTGGCAGCGCCAACCGGCCCGGTCGGTGCGGCGCAGCGGGTTCTCGTTGTCCGGGGTGATGTAGGACTCGGTCTTGGCGCCGTCGATGCTCTCGTGCGGGAACTCCCCCACCAGGTGGCCCGCGTGCCAGCCGCCCAGGGCCCAGCCCCGCTCGGTGGCGAGCCGCTCGACGTGGGCGTGCAGTTGGCGGCCCGTCACCTGCGGGTCAGCGTGGAAGGCTGCGCGGCCGCCGTCGAAGACCTCGGCGAGGTCGTCGCGCAGGCGGTGCTTGTGCGGGTCCTCGCCGAGGACGAAGGTGCGGCCGAAGTCCGCCTCGTACTCCTCGAAGATCGGGCCGAAGTCGGCGAAGGCGATGTCGTCCTCGCCGATGAGCCGGTCCGGCGGGTTCTCCTGGTAGGGGAACAGGGTGTGCGGGCCGGAGCGGACGATGCGCTTGTGCCAGTGCTTGGTGGTGCCGAACATGTCGTTCGCGAGGTCGCGGATCAGGTCGCTGACCTCGCGTTCACCGCGGCCGGGGGCCACCAGGCCGCGCGCCTCGACCTCGGCGAAGAGGCGTTCGGCCTTGGCCTGGGCCTGGACGAGTCCCAGGGCGCGCAGCTGCTCGTCCATCCGGTCGGGTTCTCCCACGGTGCCGCTCCTGTTGCCGAGTTCGGGTGTCACGGGGTCACGAGGTCGCAGACTCACGAGGTCGCAGACTCACGGGGCCACTGGCTCACGGCGTCGCGCGCACGAGGACGAGCGAGCCCTCGTGGACGGCCCGCGTCCGCAGGTGGCCGTAGCGGCGCTCCCACTCACCGGACTCCAGGTCGTGGCGGAGCTTGCGGTCGAAGCGCTCGCGCGCTCCGTCGTCGACGAAGCTCCAGGCCGAGCAGGCCTGCCGGGCGGCGGGGTCGAGCAGCATCTCGGGGCGGCCGTAGTACGCCTCGTTGAAGCCGTCGGTGCAGTCGAGCGGGATCGGGACCGGCTGCACGGTGACGCTGCCGCCCAGGGCGGCGGCCAGTTCGTCGATCGGGGGGTAGCGGCGGGCCTCGGTGTCCAGGACCTCGGGTGCGTACTCGTACAGCCAGAAGTCGCGCACCAGCAGCGGGTCGCAGGTCAGCACGACGACCGGGCCCCGGGTGACGCGCCGCATCTCGCGCAGGCCCGCCCCGACGTCCTCCCACTGGTGGACGCTGAACAGCGTCATCGCGGCGTCGAACGCCCCGTCCTCGAACGGCAGGTCCCCGGCGACGGCGTCGACGGCCGGGGCGAGGTGCGCGGGGCGGCCGGCCCGCATGGACGCCGACGGTTCGACCGGCGTCACGACCCGGGCCGCGCTCTCGTAGGAACCGGTGCCCGCACCCACGTTGAGCACCGTCCGCGCGCCCCCGAGGGCCTCCGCGATGACCTGCGCCACCCGGCCGTCGGGCCTGCGGTAGGAGGAGTAGCCGGATCCGATGGCGCCGTAGTCGACGTCTCCGGCGCTGCCGTCCCTGGTGCGTACGTTCATGGGTCCGGGGCCTCCCTCCGTCACGACCGGCTGCCGCGCCGGCCCGCTGCCATTCTTCCCGGCTTCGCCAAGCCGGTGGGAGGATCTTGCATCCGCGAGGGAAGATAAGTAAAACAGCTGGCAGATGCTTGTTGTTTCGCCCAAACAACTGGCAGATGCGACAGCCTAGGATCGTGCGGCCCTCCGAACCGCCCGGGGCGGACCCCACCGCCGGGACGGCCGGTGACGCGCCCTACGATCAAGGCCCCGCCCGCACAGTGCCCGCACATACGGAGGTCGCGAACCCATGGCCGGAACGGCAACCCAGCGTCTCTTCTCCTACGGCACGCTGCAGTTGGAGCAGGTGCAGCTCAGCAGCTTCGGCCGGCTGCTGGACGGGCAGGCCGACGCGCTGCCCGGTTTCCGGCTCACCATGATCGAGATCACCGACCCCGAGGTGATCGCCGCCAGCGGCACCGACCGGCACCCCCTGGTACTGCCGTCGGACGAGGCGGGCGACGCCGTCGACGGCACGGTCTTCGCGATCACGGACGAGGAGCTCGCCGCAGCGGACGAGTACGAGGTCGACGACTACGCCCGCCACGAGGTGGTGCTCGCCTCCGGTACCAGGGCGTGGGTCTACCTCTCCGCCGCGTACAGCCCCGCCGGGAGCTGACCCGACGGGGCACCGCCGCCCCGACTCAGACCCGGTCCGTCCCCGTGGGCACAGTCGGCACCGGGGACACCGGGGCCGCGGCCGGGTCCCGCCGCCCGTGCGGGTCCGGCCCGGGGCGGCCGAGCGGGAGGACGGTGTCGGCGTGCGCGAACACCAGCGGCAGGTCGTGGCTGACCAGGACGATGGCCAGGCCCCGGTCGTCCCGCAGCTCGCGCAGCTCGCGCAGCTCGCGCAGCTCGCGCAGCTCGCGCAGCAGCGCCATGATGCCCTCGGCCGTGCCCGCGTCGAGCGCGGAGGTGATCTCGTCGCAGAGCAGGACGTCCGGTTCCGCGGCCAGGGCCCGGGCGACGGAGACGCGCTGGCGCTGCCCGCGAGCGGTTCGCCGCCGAGCAGCACGCTCCCGGCCTCAGGGCGGTGCAGGCCGGCGAGGCTGCGCAGCAGGGTGGTCTTGCCGCAGCCGGACGGGCCGGTGACCCCGGTCAGGGTGCCGGGGGTCAACCCGAGGTCGAGAGCGGTGAAGACGTCCCGGCCGGTTCGGCCGCTCCCCACCCGGGCGGCGAGCGCCACCACCTCCAGCACGGGCTTCGTGACGCTCTCCGGCACGCGCGTCGTGACGCTCTCCGGCGCGGATTCCGTGACGCTCTCCGCCACGGGCCCGGCGCCACCCGCCGGGGCCCCCGCCGCAACGGCCGCCGGGACCGGCCTCCGGGCGACGGGCACCGGGAGGTGCGGCGGCTCCAGGGCGAGCACGTCGTCGGCGCAGCGCGCCACGAAGTCGGGGTCGTGGCTGGTGAGCGCGATGGCGAGGTCCTCGCGGTCGGCGAGGTCGCGCAGCAGGTCGGCGATGTCGTCGCGCAGGTCGGCGTCGAGGCTGGCGGTGGGTTCGTCGAGGAGCAGGATCGCGGGCCTTCGGGCGAGGGCCCGGGCCAGGGCGACCCGCCGCTGCTGGCCGCCGGAGAGGGAGCCGGGGCGGCGGTGTTCGATCCCTTCGCCGACCGGCAGGCGGACCGCGCGCAGCAGTTCCGGCACGGAAGTGGCCTGCGGAGCCGGGGCGGACCAGTCCGGTCACGTAGCGACGACGGCCCGGCCGCCCCTCCCCGGTGCGGGGCGGGCGGCCGGGCCGTCCGGAGGCCGGATCCGTGCCGGATCTACTGCGGGGTGACGTAGGCGCCGGAGATGCCACCGTCCACCAGGAAGGTGTTGGCGGTCATGAAGGAGGAGTCGTCGGAGGCCAGGAAGGCCACCGCCGCGGCGATCTCCTCCGGCTCGGCGAAGCGGCCGAGCGGGATGTGCACCAGACGGCGGGCGGCCCGCTCCGGGTCCTTGGCGAAGAGCTCCTGCAGCAGCGGGGTGTTCACCGGACCGGGGCACAGCGCGTTGACCCGGATCCCCTCGCGCGCGAACTGCACGCCCAGCTCGCGGGACATCGCCAGCACCCCGCCCTTGGAGGCGCTGTAGGAGATCTGCGAGGTGGCCGCCCCCATCACCGCGACGAAGGAGGCGGTGTTGATGATCGAGCCCTTGCCCTGGCGCTGCATGTGCGGGATCGCGTACTTGCAGCACAGGTAGACGCTGGTGAGGTTGACGTCCTGGACCCGCTTCCAGGCGTCCAGGCCGGTGGTGAGGATGGAGTCGTCGTCCGGCGGGGAGATGCCCGCGTTGTTGAAGGCGATGTCGAGCCGGCCGTACTCGTCCACGGCCCGCTGGAAGAGGTCGCGGACCGCGGCCTCGTCCGTCACGTCCGCCTGGACGAACAGTCCGCCGACCTCGTTGGCCGCCTTGGCGCCGGTCTCCGCGTCGAGGTCGACGCAGACCACCTTGGCTCCCTCGGCGGCGAGCCGGCGGGCGGTCGCGAGGCCGATGCCGCTGCCGGCGCCGGTGATGACGGCCACCCGGCCGTCGAGTCGCTGGGTCATGCTGATCACTCCTCCGTGGAGATGAAGACGTTCTTGGTCTGGGTGAAGGCGGCGAGGGCGTCCGGGCCGAGCTCACGGCCGAGCCCGGACTGCTTGAAGCCGCCGAACGGCGTGGTGTAGCGCACCGAGGAGTGCGAGTTGACGGAGAGGTTGCCGGCCTCGACACCGCGGGCGACCCGCAGGGCGCGTCCGACGTCCCTGGTCCAGACGGAGCCGGACAGCCCGTACTCGGTGGCGTTGGCGATGCGCAGCGCGTCCTGCTCGTCGCGGAACGGCACCACCGTGACCACCGGGCCGAAGATCTCCTCGGTGAAGGCGCGGTCGTCGTGCCGTACGGGGGCGAGCACGGTCGGCGGGTACCAGAAGCCGGGCCCGTCGGGGGCGCCGCCGCGGAAGGCCACGGCCGCGTCGTCCGGCACGTAGGAGGCGACCCGGGCCCGGTGGGCGGCGGAGATCAGCGGGCCCATCTCGGTCTTCTCGTCGGCCGGGTCGCCGACCCGCACCCCGCGGACGGCCGGTTCCAGCAGCGCCATGAAGTCCTCGAACACCGAGGCTTCGACCAGGATCCGGGACCGGGCGCAGCAGTCCTGGCCGGCGTTGTCGAAGACGGCGTAGGGCGCGGTCGCGGCGGCCTTGGCGAGGTCGGCGTCGGCGAAGACGATATTGGCGCTCTTGCCGCCGAGTTCGAGGGTGACGGGCTTCACCTGGGCGGCGCAGCCCGCCATGATCTCCTTGCCGACCCGGGTCGAGCCGGTGAACACGATCTTGCGCACGTCCGGGTGGGTGACGAAGCGCTGTCCGACCACCGGGCCCCGGCCGGGCAGGATCTGCAGCACGCCCTCCGGGATCCCGGCCCGCAGGGCGAGTTCGCCGAGGCGCAGGGCGGTGAGCGGGGTGAGCTCGGCCGGTTTGACGATGACGGTGTTGCCGGCGGCGAGGGCCGGGGCCAGCGCCCACGCGGCGATCGGCATCGGGAAGTTCCACGGCACGATGACGCCGACCACGCCGATCGGTTCCTGGAAGGTGACGTCGACGCCGCCGGCGACGGGGATCTGCCGGCCGAACAGCCGTTCCGGGGCGGCGGCGTAGTAGTCGATGACGTCGCGCGCGTTGCCGGCCTCCCAGCGGGCGTTGCCGATGGTGTGGCCGGCGTTGGCGACCTCCAGGGCGGCGAGGTGCTCGCGGTCGGCGTCGACGGCGGCGGCGAAGGCGCGCAGCAGCCGGGCGCGGTCGGCGGGGGCCACCCGGCGCCAGGTGTCGAAGGCGGTTCGGGCGCGGGCCACGGCGGCGTCGGTCTCGGCGAGGCCGGCGAGTTCGAGGGTGGTGATCACCTCCTCGGTGGCGGGGTTGACGACCTCGAAGAGGTCCGGTTCGGTCATGGGTTCGTCTCCCGGTGGCTGGCGGTGGCGGTGGTGCGGGCGGTGGTACGGGCGGTCGTGGCCCGGGCGGTCACGGCCCGGGCGGTCACGGCCCGGGCGGTCACGGCGTGGGCGGTCAGGGCCCGGAACAGGCGCAGGTCGTCGGGGTCGGTCTCGGGGTGCCACTGGACGCCGAGGGCGAAGCGGTGCCCGTCGAGTTCGAGTGCCTCGACGGTGCCGTCGGCCCCTCGGGCGGTGGGCCGGAGCCCTCGGCCGAGGCGGTCGACGGCCTGGTGGTGGTAGCAGGAGACCTCGGCGTCCGGGCCCAGGACGTCGGCGAGCCGGCTGCCGTCGGCCACCTCGACCCGGTGCCGGACGAACTGTGCGGGCACCTTCTGGTGGCTCCCGTCGGGCAGGTGCTGGAGGAGGGTGCCGCCGAGTTCGACGTTGAGCAGCTGCATACCGCGGCAGACGCCGAGCAGCGGCAGGTCCCGGGCCAGGGCGGCGCGCAGCAAGGTGCTCTCCCAGTCGTCCCGGGCGTGGTGGGGCGGCCCGGTGCGCGGGTCGGCGTCCGCCCCGTACCCGGCCGGGTCGAGGTCCGGTCCGCCGGCGAGGACGAGCCCGTCCAGGGCGTCGAGGAGGTGGCCGGCGCCGCCGGGCTGCGGCGGCAGCAGGACCGGGGTGCCGCCCGCGCGGACGACGGCGTCCACATAGGTCTGGGGCAGCAGGGCGGCGCGTTGGTGCCAGACGGACCAGGCCGCGTCGTCCTGGTAGGTGCTGATGCCGAGCAGTGGTCGGCGCGGGTCCGCGCGGGTCACAGCCGCTCGAATCCGCGGCGCCGCTCCCAGTCGGTCACCGCGCTCTCGTAGGCCGCGAGTTCGGTGCGTCCGGCGTGGGTGTAGTGCCGGACGACGTCCTTGCCGAAGGCCTCGGTGGCGACGGCGCTGCGCTCGAAGGCGTCGACCGCGTCGCGCAGGTTGGCGGGCACCCTGGGGGCGTCTGAGGCGTAGGCGTTGCCGGTGAACTCCGGTTCGAGTTCGAGCTGTCGGTCGATGCCGTGCAGTCCGGCCGCGATCAGCGCGGCGACCGCGAGGTAGGGGTTGACGTCGCCGCCGGGGACGCGGTTCTCGAACCGCAGCGACGGCCCGTGGCCGACCACCCGCAGGGCGCAGGTGCGGTTGTCGCGGCCCCAGGCGACGGCGGTGGGCGCGAAGCTGCCGGGTACGTAGCGCTTGTAGGAGTTGACGGTGGGGGCGAGCAGCAGGGCGAAGTCGGCGAGGCAGGCGAGCTGTCCGGCGAGGAAGTGCTCCATGGTGCGGGAGAAGCCGTGCGGCCGGTCGCCGGCGAACACGGGTGCGCCCCTGTCGTCGCGCAGGCTGAGGTGGATGTGGCAGGAGTTGCCCTCGCGTTCGTCGTACTTCGCCATGAAGGTCAGGCTGCAGCCCTCCTGGGCGGCGATCTCCTTGGCGCCGGTCTTGTAGACGGTGTGGTTGTCGCAGGTGGTGAGGGCATCGGCGTACTTGAAGGCGATCTCGTGCTGGCCGAGGTTGCACTCACCCTTGGCGGACTCGACGGACAGGCCCGCGCCGGCCATCCCGTTGCGGATCCGGCGCAGCAGGGGTTCGATCCGGCCGGTGCCGAGGACGGAGTAGTCCACGTTGTACTGGTTGGCCGGGGTGAGCCGGGCGTAGTCCCTGTCCCAGGCCTGTTCGTAGCTGTCCCGGAAGACGATGAACTCCAGTTCGGTGGCGGCCTGGGCGTGCCAGCCGTGGCCGGCCAGACGGTCCAGCTGGCGTTGCAGGACCTGCCGCGGGGAGACCGCGACCGGGGTGCCGTCGTGGTGGAGGACGTCGCACTGGACCATGGCGGTGGCGGGGTGCCAGGGCACGGTCCGCAGGGTGGTGAGGTCGGGGCGCAGCGTGAGGTCGCCGTAGCCGTTCTCCCAGGAGGAGATCTCGTAGCCGTCGACGGTGTTCATGTCGACGTCGACGGCGAGCAGGTAGCCGCAGCCCTCGGCGGCGCCGGGCACCACGTCGTCGAGGAAGTGCTCGGCGGCCAGGCGCTTGCCCTGGAGGCGGCCCTGCATGTCGGTCATGGCGAGCACGACGGTGTCGACCGTGCCGTCGGCGACGCGGGCGCGCAGTTCGTCGAGGGTGAGCCGGGGGCTGGTCATCGGACCTCCAGTTCGGTGTCGCGGGCGTCGGGTCCGGGCGGTGTGTCGCGGGCTTCGGGACCGGTCGGCAGGGGGTGGACCTGGGGTCCGGTGAACCAGTGGCGGGCCGAGACCAGCCACCACACCCCGGCGAAGCCGACCACGACGGCGACGGCGACGGGGGTGTAGTTGAAGCTCTCGGCGGTGATCGGGGAGGCGGTGGGGAGCATGAACAGCACGGTGATCACTGCTGTCCAGCCGACCGCGAGGATGCCGATCGGCCGGCTCCACCGTCCCAGGTGCCAGGGGCCGGGGGTGAAGTCCTCGCCCTGGCGCAGCCTCAGGTACACCGGAATGACGTAGGAGATGTACAGGCCGATGACGGAGATGGAGGTCACGGCGGTGTAGGCGGTGGTGTTCCAGAGCGCGGGCAGGCCGAGCAGCAGCGCGCCGCCGGTCGCCAGCCAGACCGCGTTGGTCGGGGTCTGGGTGCGCGGGTCGATGCGGTGCCACAGGCGGGAGCCGGGCAGGGCGCCGTCCCGGGAGAAGGCGTAGATCATGCGGGAGTTGGCGGTGACGGAGGCCATTCCGCAGAAGAACTGGGCGCCGATCACGATCAGCAGCAGGAACTGGGCGCCGCCGGAGCCGATCGCGTCGATGAAGATCTGGGCGGGCGGGACGCCGGTGTCGCTGTTGAGCGCGCCGTCGTAGTCGCGGATCGCGAAGGTGATGCCGAGCAGCAGGACCCAGCCGGCGGCCAGGGAGACGGTGATGGCGTTGACGATGCCGCGCGGGCCGGAGCGGGCGGCGTCGCGCGTCTCCTCGGTCATGTGCGCGGAGGCGTCGTACCCGGTGAGGGTGTACTGGGCCATCAGCAGGCCGATCATCGCGACGTAGAACTGGTTCCGGAAGCCGGTCCCGTTGACGAACTCGGTGAGGACGAAGGAGGCCGGGGCGTGCTGGTCGGGGAGCACGGCGAGGGCGCCGACGATGACCGCGACGCCCACCAGGTGCCACCACACGGACACGCTGTTGAGGAGGGCGACGAGGCGCACGCCGCGGGTGTTGAGCAGGCCGTGCAGCAGCAGGATGACCGCGAAGATCTCGATGGTGTGCACGGGGCCGGCCTCGATGCCGAAGCGCAGCGTCAGGAAGGCGTTGGTGAAGAACGCGGCGCCGAAGTCGACGCCGGCGGTGACCGCGACCTGGCCGAGGAAGTTGAACCAGCCGGTGAACCAGCTCCACGCGGCGCCCCGGCTGCGGCTGAGCTTGGCGGCCCAGTAGTAGAGCCCGCCGGCCGTCGGGTAGCTGGAGCAGATCTCGGCCATGGCCAGCCCGACGCAGAGGGTGAACAGGCCGACCACCGGCCAGCCCCAGACGATCAGGGCCGGGCCTCCGGTCTTCATGCCCGTGCCGTAGAGGGTCAGGCAGCCGGAGAGGATCGAGACGATGGAGAAGGAGACGGCGAAGTTGGAGAAGCCGGACATCGAGCGGGCCAGTTCCTGGGTGTAGCCCAGCTCGCGGAGGCGTTGTTCGTCGTCGGAAACGGGGGTGGTGCCTTCCGGAAACACGGTGGGGGAAGGCTGTTCGCCCGCGGGTGGCTCGTCCGCGCGGGTTTCGGGTGAGCGTGCGTCGGTCATGGGCACCCCAGGGGGTTGAGGGTGTGCCGGGACGGGCAGGGCCACGACGGCGTGGCGCGCTCGGCCGGGCGGGTTCGACGATCGGGCGGCTCGTCAATGGTCTGGAACCAGACCATTGGGTGGGTGAGCAGCATCGTTCCGGCTGAGCCGGGGCCGCGTCAAGGGCCGACACCGAGAATGGAACGGAACGAGTTCCGACGCCCGCCCGTAGGTACGATTCCGGGCGTGGACCTGGACCAAGCACGTGAGCAGGCACGGCTCGACTGGCAGGCCGGCGCGATCTTCCGCCCGGTCCGCACCGGCAACGCCTTCGAGGAGACCGTCGAACGGCTGCTCCAGGCGATCAAGCTCGGTGTCTTCGGCCACGGCGACCGCCTGCCCGCCGAACGGGACCTCGCCGCACGACTCGGCGTCAGCAGGGAGACCCTGCGCGAGGCGCTCCGCACCCTGCAGCAGGCCGACTGCGTCGAACCCCGCCGCGGCCGCTACGGCGGCACCTTCGTCACCTACCGGATGCCCGCACCCGACGTCGCCGACCTCCGCCGGGCCGCCCGGGACCTCGGCGGCGCACTGGAGGACGCGCTGACCTACCGCCAGGTCCTGGAGGCCGGCGCGGCCGAGGCCGCCGCCCGCCGCACCCTCACCGCCGACCAGCGGGCCCACCTGGAGAGCCGCCTCGACGACCTGGAGGACTCCCCGCCGGACCGGTACCGCCAGCTCGACTCGCGCTTCCACCTCGCCATCGGCGAACTCACCGGCTCCCCCACCCTGGCCGCGGCCATCGCCGAGGCCAGAATGCGCCTCAACGACCTCCTCAACGCGATCCCCATGCTGGAGCGGAACATCGAGCACGCCGCCGAACAGCACCGCGCCATGGTCCGGGCGATCCTCACCGGGGACGGCGACGCGGCCCGGCGCGCCACCGAGGAACACCTCGCCGCGACGGCCGCGCTGCTGCGGGGCTTCCTGGCCTGAGGCTCGCACCCCGGAGGCCGGCGCCCCGGAACGGACCCGGGCCGGCCGCGCACCCCGGGGCGGCTTCCGACCGGGAACCCCCGGCGGAGCGCCCGGGAGTCCCCGGCCGGCCCGGACATCACGCCCCGGTCAGGACGCGCACTCCCGGCAGATCGGCCGGCCGTTCTTGTCCTCGCCCGCGAGCTGAGCGCGGTGGTGGACCAGGAAGCACGTCATACAGGTGAACTCGTCCGCCTGGAGCGGCACGACCCGCACGGTGAGTTCCTCACCGGACAGGTCGGCGCCCGGCAGTTCGAGGCCCTCAACGGCCTCGGGCTCCACGTCCACCGAGGAGCTCTGCTTGTCGTCCCGCTTGTTCTTCAGAGCCTCGATACTGTCGTCGCGTCCCTCGTCGCCGGTGTCGCGCGGGGCGTCGTAGTCGGTTGCCATGGTGCTGTCTTCTCCTTGAGCGTCGCTTCCGGCATCGCATCGTGCCACCTGCCGGCCCACGGAGCATCCGCCGCACACAAAAGCGCGGCCGATCCCACCCGTGGCGCCCCACCATCTCATCCGCCGAACCACCGGGAGCGCGAAGCCCCACCCATGATCCACCCATCGGCCGACCCGACACCGTTTCCGGGGCCGGAACCGGGCGACCTGACGCTCCGCCGCCTCGACCGTCTGTGCGAGCAGGACGGCATTGGTCGTCGGACCGACGCCGCCGGGGACGGGAGTGATCGGGCTCGCCCCGCGCCGGGCGCTCCCGAAGTCGACATCCCCGGCACTGACCGCATTCTAGCCCGCGTCGATCACCGCGGCGCCGCGCACGGTCCTTGCCCCACCCACGGACCCCTGCACCCGGCCGCGCCGCGCCCGCCGCGCCGGTCCTGGAGGACCTTCCGACAACCACCCGAACGAGGCGGTGGCGACACCGCGGACCGGCGGTGCGGGCGCTGCGCTCCGAGGAGTTCTCCGCAGGGGGGGCATCCTGCCCTTCGGCCGTCGGGGTCACCGGGTCGGAAGGGGTGCGGTCGGGAACGGTGCCGTCGGGAGGGGTGCGGTTGGAGAGGGTGCGGTCGGGGGGCGGTGTCGGGCGGGGTGAAGCCGAGGGAGGTCAGGAGAGTGACCGGGGCCCGGTAGTGGGCGGGGAGTTGCCGGTGGAGGTCGAGGGCGGCGGTCCAGGAGCGGCGGGCGGCGGCGGGGCGGCCGAGGGCCTGTTGGGCGGCGGCGAGACCGGCAAGGGAGTTGGCCTGCTGGTCCGGGAAACCGGTGGTGCGCCGGCTGACGGCCAGGGAGCGGGCGAAGTGGCGCAGGGCCTCGTCGGGGCGGCCGGCGGCGTAGTGGGCGACGCCGAGGACGTTCCGCAGGGAGCAGCCCAGGATGCCTTCGTGGAGGCCGAGTTCGGAGGCGAGCAGCCGCTCGGCGCGGGCCCGGGCGGCTTCGAAACGGCCGAGGAAGACGTGCACCTGCTCGCAGTGCCGGCGGGCCCGGGGCAGGTCGCCGGCGGTGCTCCAGGCATGGCCCTGGTCGTTGAGGGTGCGGCCCGTGGCGAGGGGATCGTCGAGGCGGCGGGCGGCGGCGAGCGCGGTCCGGCCGAGGGCGAGGCGTTCGGCGTGCCGGCCGGAGCGGTGCAGGTAGGGCCACACCAGTGCGGGGAGCTTCCAGGCGACTTCGTCGTTCCGGTGCTCGAAGGCGTGGCCGACGGTGGCGAGCAGGTTGGCGCGCTGCCCGTCGTACCAGCGCAGCGCCTCCTCCGCGCCGTCGAAGGCCGTGGTGCGCAGGCCCTCGGGCGACGGCGGCAGGGGCACCCGGGAGCGACGCGGGGCCAGCAGCGGGGCGGTGGCGGCCGCGCTCTGGTACAGGCACCGGGCGTACCAGCGGTCCCGGGCCCGGTCGCGGGAGCGCTCGCTCTCCTGGTCCCTGCCGCGCTCGGCGGCGAACAGCCGGACCAGGTCGTGGAAGCGGTAGCGGCCGGCGGCGTGTTCGGTGAGGAGGTGGGAGTTCGCCAGGCGGCGCAGGACGCGCGCGGACCCGGCGGCGTCCTGGCCGCCGACCACCTCGGCGACGGGCGCCGAGAGGTCGACCGCGGGGCTCGTCGCGAGCAGCCGGAACAGCCGCGCGGCACCTTCGTCGAGTGCCCGGTAGGAGAGCGCGAAGACCGTGCGCAGCCGGACGGACGGGCCGTCGCCGTCCTCGTCGAGGACGTCCAGGCGGGTGCCCTCGGCCGCCAACTCGGCCGCGAGGCCGGTGAGGTCGTGCTGCGGACGGTCGCGCAACCGGGCGACGGCGAGTCCGACGGCCAGCGGGAGGTGTCCGCAGGCGTCGAGCAGCCGGGTGACGGCGTGCTCGTGGGCCGCGACCCGTTCGGCGCCGAGGACCCGGTGCAGCAGGGCCCGTCCCTCGGCAAGGCTGAAGTCGGCGAGTTCGATCCGCTCGGCCCCTTCGCGGACGACGAGGCCGGTGAGCCGGTCCCGGCTGGTCACGACCACCGCGCAGCGCCCCGTGCCGGGCAGCAGCGGGCGGACCTGTTCGGCGTCGAGCGCGTTGTCGAGCACGATCAGGACCCGTCGCCCGGCCAGGGTGGTGCGGTAGAGCGCGGCCGCCTCGTCGAGCCGGCCGGGTACGTCCTCGGCCGGTACGCCCAGTGCCCGCAGGAACGCGCCGAGGACGGCGTGCGGGTCCTGCCGGCCGGCGGGCGACCACCCGTGCAGGTCGGCGAAGAGCTGGCCGTCGGGGAAGTGCTCCCGGGCGCGGTGCGACCAGCGCACCGCCAGGGTCGACTTGCCGCCGCCGGGGATGCCGGTGATCACGAGGACGGACGTCCGGTGCGGGCCGCCGGCGCGGGGGCCGGCGGCACCGGGGCCGCCGGTACCCGGGGTGCCGGTCCCGGCCAGGTAGCGGTCCATCGCCGCGAGTTGGGCGGTACGGCCGATGAAGAAGGGCAGGTCCCAGGGCAGTTGTGCCGGACGCGGATACGGCGGCGGCGCGGGCACCGGCACCCGGGCGGGCGGCTCCGCGGGGCCGGATCCGACCCGGCCCCCGTCGGCCGCCCCCAGCAACTCCCCCTGGAGCGCCCGGAGTCGGGGCGAGGGGTCGAGGCCGAGCTCCTCCGCGAGACGGTCCGCGTACCGGCGGTAGGCAGCCAGCCCCTCCACATGGCGGCCGCACCGCGCGAGAGCGGTCAGCAGGTGCCGCACCAGGCCGTCGCGCAGCGGGAACGCGACCACCAGCTCGGTGAGTTCGGTGATGGCGAGCTCGTCCCGGCCGGCCGCCGACTCGGCCTCGTAGAGCCGCTCCAGGGCGGTCATCCGGCGCCCCTCCAGCCCGTCCACGCCCGTCCGACCGCCCCCGCCCACGCCCGTTCGGCCACGCTCGACCCTCGCCCGACCCGGGTACACAGCCCTGACCGTCGCCCTGTCCCCCGGGAACCACGGCTCGGTGATCCAGTACCAGTGGAGCGGCGAGTCCAACCAGAAGTGGCAGGTCTGTCGCAAGCCCCTGTCCGACGGCACCCAGCAGGTGGTCTTCCGCGACGCCTGGCGCCACTGGTGCGCGGACATCGACCACGACGGGAGGGACGTCGGCGTCTGGCTGATCACGGTCGGCTGCGACGACGACAACGTGCCCGACCAGCAGAAGTTCACGCTTCTCACCGTACCCAGCACCAACTACACCGCGATCCGGGCGGTCAGCTCGGGCAAGTGGCTCGCCGCCCAGAGCTTCGACAACAACGGCAGCCAGGTCGTCCTCAGCAACTCGCCCGACCTGTGGGTGCTGGAAATGGCCTGACCGAACCACCGCAGCCGCGGCCGGTTCCCGTCCCGGACCCCCGCACCCCCGGACGGGAACCGGGCGCGGCTGCGCACCGAACCCGGCACCGCCACGGCCCCGGTCGTGCCAGGATGCTCCCCATGACTGCTCGCGCACTGGGTTTCGGCGTCGTCGCGGAGGCCTACGAAAGGTTCCGGCCGGGGTATCCCGAGGAGTTGGCCGACCTGGTGACGGGGTACGCGGGCCGGCCGGTCCGGACGGCGCTGGAGATCGGCGCGGGGACGGGCAAGGCGACCCGGCTGTTCGCCGGGCACGGAATCGCGGTCACGGCCACGGAGCCCGACGCCGGCATGCTCGCCGAGCTCGACCGGACGGCGCCCGCGAACGTGACGACCGTACGGGCCGCGTTCGAGGACCTGCGGCCGGGCGGGCCGTACGGCCTGGTCTACGCGGCGGCGGCCCTGCACTGGACCCGCCCCGACGGCCGGTGGCCGCGGGTGGCCGCGCTGCTGGAGCCGGGCGGGGTGTTCGCCTCGTTCGGCGGCCCGGTCCGACTGGCCGACCCGGCCGTGGAGGAGGCCGTTCGGTCGGCCCGCGCGCCGTTCCTGGAGAGCGACGACATCCCGTCCCCCGACGGCACCGCGCCCGAGGCGGCGATGCAGTGGCCGGGTACGGAACTGGAACGGTCCCCGCTGTTCGAGGACGTCCGGCAGGCCGTCGTCGAGCGGCGCTGGACCGCGAGCGCCGCCGACTACATCGGCTACCTGTCGACGGTCTCGGCGTACCTCCAACTGCCCCCGGCGGACCGGCGGCGGACGTTCGAGGCGATCGAGCGGGCGCTGCCCGGCACGGTCGGGATCGCCGCCGACATCGTCGTCCACCTCGCGCGCCGACGGTCCGACCGAACCGACCCGGTAACAAAGGTTGTCGAGATGAGTATGTGACAACTAGAGTTGTCGCATGACGTCGATCGAGATCACCCCCGAAGAACGGGCCGAGCTGGTCAAGGCCCTCACCGACGCCCTCGACCCGCTCGCGGCAGCCGTCCGCTCCCGCCGGTCGGGGCTGTCCACGGGCCGGATGTGGGACGCCGACCCGGTCGAGGTGACGCTGTCCGTCCTCGCCGCCTGGAAGGTGGTCGATACGGAGGTCAAGCGGCTGACGGCGCTCGCGGCGGCGACGGCCGGCTCCTACGGCGCCAACTACGAGCAGTTGGGCGCGGTCTGGGGCATGACCCGCCAGGGCGCGCGCAAGAAGTGGCCGGACGCCGTCCCCCGCCCCGCGGCCGCGGGAGCGCAGACCGGCGCGCCGCTCGGACTCTTCGGCGGCACGGCCGAACTGACGCAGGACCCGCAGTCCGGCGGATGGGCCTGGACGGCCGAGGGCGCGGACGAGACGCGCGGCGCCGCCGAGGAGGGCACCCGGTACGCGACGAAGGAGGAGGCCGCCGCCCACGCCGGAGCCTTCCTCCGGGAGCATGTCGCCACGCTCCCGTAGTCCACCGGCGCAGCGGCCTGCCGGCGCGGGGCCGGCAGGCCGCCGGCGATCCGTCCGGGGTCAGCGCCCGGCGCTCCGGAGGACGGCGAACGGGGCCCCGAACGGGTCGAGGAACATCGCCAGGCGGCCCACTCCGCCGGCGTCCATGGCGGGGATGATGACGGTGGCGCCGAGTTCCCGGGCCCGGGTCAGGGCGGCGTCGCAGTCCTCGACCTCGAAGCAGGGGTGCCATTCGGAGGTCGATCCGGCGTCCAGGTGGACCTGCTGCAGCTGCGGGTTTGCGGCAGCCGGTCCGCTCCGCCTCTGGGCAAACCGGGGCGCGGTGCCGACAATGGCCATGTCAGTCGTTCCTCGTTCCTCCCGTTCTGCCCCTGTTCCTCCCCTGTCCCCTCACACCCAACGGGGTTACCGCGCCATGTCCTTGACCATACGTACGGCCATGCGTACGACGATGAGCCGACGGGCCTTCGCCCGCGGGGCCGTGCTCGGAGCGCTCGCCGCCGGCGGCCTGACCGTCGGGTCGCCGGGTGCCCGGGCGGCCGACGTGCCGGGCGGCGCCGACTGGCTGGCCGCCGTCGACCCGCGACTGTCGCTCGCCCGGCTCACCCTGCCCGGCACCCACGACACCTGCTCGCTGTACGGCGGGCCGCTGACCCAGACTCAGACCCTGGCGCTGCCCGACCAGCTGACGGCCGGGGTGCGGTTCCTCGACATCCGCTGCCGGGCGATCGACGGGGTGCTCGCGATCCACCACGGGCCGGTCTTCCAGCAGACCTTCTTCGGCGACGTGCTCAACCAGTGCCGGGCCTTTCTCGCCGCCCACCCCGGCGAGGCCCTGGTGATGCGGGTCAAGCAGGAGTACTCCACCGTGCCCGACGCCGAGTTCGGCGCCCTCTTCGCCGACTACCAGCGGCGCTGGCCGGACCTGTTCCGGACGGAGGACCGGATCCCCGCGATCGGCGAGGTCCGGGGCCGGGTCGTCCTTCTCGCGGACAACCCCGGCCTGCCGGGCATCCGCTGGGGCGGCGGGCGCACCGACATCGAGGACGACTACGACATCGGCACGATCTTCGACCTCGACTCCCGCAAGTGGCCCGAGGTCTCCGCCCACCTGACCGCCGCCCGGGCCGCCACCGACCCGCAGCGGCTCTTCCTCACCTTCACCTCCAGCTCCGGCTGGGGCCTCTGGCCCCGCCAGGCGGCCGACGCGATCACCCCCAGGCTGCGCGGCTACCTGGGCGGCCTGGACCGCTCCACCCGCCCGGTGCTCGGCACCGTCCCGACGGACTTCGTCACTGCCGACCTGGCGCGCTCGCTGTACGCGCTGAACTTCGGCGCCTGAGCGAGCCTTTCAGCCCTGCGGCGGCAGGTGCTCGGCCACCAGGACGGCGAACTCCTCGGGAGTGACGACCCTGATGCCGAGCTCCTCCGCCTTCGCCCGCTTGGACCCGGCCTTCTCGCCGGCGACCAGGAGGGTGGTGCGCTTGGACACGGACGAGGAGGCCTTGCCGCCGGCGCGTTCGACGAGTTCGTTCACCTCGTTGCGGGAGAGCGCGGCGAGCGGCCCGGTCATGCTGCCGGTGACGACCACCGCCTCACCGGTGAGCGGGCCGCCCTCGGGGGCCGACGCCGGGTCGTCCCCCGGCCCGTCGACGGCGACCGCGGCGGGCGCCTGGGGCTCGGTGACGGCCGTGCCGACGTCCTGGGCCGCGAGCCGGTCCAGCAGTGGGGCGAGTTCGGCGAGTTCGGAGACGATGAGCCGGGCCTTCTCCGGGCCGATGCCGTCGACCCGGGCCAGGGTGTCGGCGTCGGCGGCGCGGATCGCCGCCATCGAGCCGAAGTGGGCGGCGATCCGCCGGGACATGGTGCGCCCGGTGCCGCGCACGCCGAGCGCGCAGAACACCCGGCCGAGCGGGCGCGCACGGGCCTCCTCCAGGGCGGCGAGCAGGTTGTCGGTGCTGGTGTCCCCCATCCGGTCCAGGCCGAGGAGCTGCTCGCGGGTGAGCGTGAAGAGGTCCGCGATATCGGCGACCAGCCCGGATTCGACCAGTTGGACGGCGCGGGTGCCGCCCAGTCCCTCGATGTCGAGCTGGTCGCGGCCGGCCGCGTAGACCACGGACGCGACGGCCTGGCAGTTGCGTCCGCGCGCGCAGCGCCAGCGCTGCTCGGTGGTGTCGATGGCGTCGCCGCAGCGGGGGCACACCTCGGGGAAGACGATCGGGCGCTCGTCACCAGTGCGCTGCTCGGTCAGCGGGGCCTCGACGCGCGGGATGACGTCCCCGGCGCGGTGGACGAAGACCTGATCGTTGATCATGAGGCCGCGCCGGGTGATGTCGGCCGGGTTGTGGAGGGTGGCGTAGGTGATGGTGACGCCGTCGATGACCACGGGTTCGAGGACGGCGCGGGGGGCGATGATGCCGGTGCGGCCGACGTTCCACTCGACGTCGAGCAGCCGGGTGACCTTGTGCTCGGCGGCCAGCTTGCGGGCGACGGCCCAGCGCGGCGCGCGCGAGCCCGAACCGGCGTCGCGCTGGTCCGCGGCGGCGTCCGCCTTGACCACGACGCCGTCGATGCCGAAGGGCAGCGCGGCGCGCAGGGCGACGATCTCCTCGATCCGCCGCTGCACCTCCTCGGTGGTCGCGCAGCGCAGGGGGTGGGCGTCGGTACTCGCGGCGGTGTTGGCGCCGAGGGCGGCGAGCCGCTCCAGGAGGGCGCTGTGGGTGAGGTCCTCGTCGAGGCCGACGGCACCGTAGGCGAAGAAGGTCAGCTCGACCCGGTAGGGGCGGTCCTTGGCGCGCAGGGTGCCGGCCGCGCCGCTGCGGGGGTGGGCGAAGGGCTCCGCGCCGTGCTCGGTACGGAGCCGGTTGGCGGCCTCGAACTGCTCCTGGGTGAGCAGTACTTCGCCGCGCAGCTCGACGTCGACGGGCTCGGCCAGCGCGGCGGGCAGGCCGAGGACGGCGTCGGCGGCGTGGCTGATGTCCTCACCGGCGAGCCCGTCCCCCCCGGGTGAGGACCTGCTGCAGCCGTCCGGCCCGGTAGCGGGCGGCCACCGCCAGCCCGTCGAGCTTGGGCTCGACGCACCAGGCGGCCACGGGGCGACCGAGCCGCCGCTCCAGCCCGGCCGCCCAGGCGTCCAGTTCCTCGCCCGAGAACACATTGTCCAGCGACAGCATCGGCACGCTGTGCGGCACATCCCCGACGACCGCCCCACCGGCGACCTTCCCGCTGGGCGAGTCGGGCAGCACCTCGTCCGGGTGCGCCTCCTCGTAGGCGGCGATGGCGCGCACGAGGGCGTCGTACTCGTCGTCCCCGAGCGGGGTGGCCCCGTCGGTGTAGTACGCGGCGGCCCCCCGGACGGCGGCGCCGACGGCGTCGGCATAGGCGGACGAGGACAACAGCGGAGCGGATGCGTCGATCATGGCAGCATCATCGCCCCCACCACCGACAACGCCCGCCGCTCCGGCCCGGGAGGCGTCGCGCGCCGCAGCGGGAGCAGTGGTCAGGCGCCGGGCTGGACGGGGCCGATGAGGGTGCCCTCGGACACGACGAAGGCGCCCTCGGCGACGGAGGTGCCGGGGATCGCACCGCCGGGTCCGCGGAGGGTGAACGAGGCCTCGTCGGCCGGGCTGGTGCGGCCGTTGTTGCGGACCTGGATGTCGAAGTGCACCGGTCGGCCCGGTCCGAAGGTCACCGCGCCGATCTGGTCGCCGTAGGATCCGGCGGTCACCGGCAGCGTCGTCCCGCGCTCGGAGAAGCTGAGGTCGGTCGGCGAACCGGCCAGTACGCACGGCGCGTAGCCGGCGGGAGCGGTCAAGGTCACCCGGAAGTGGAGGTGACCGGCGCTGGACTGGTCCTGGGCGATCTTCGCGAGATGGTTGGCGGGGCGGCAGGCCGACGGCGCGGTCGCGTCGACCGTCGCGGCCCGGGCGGTTACCGGGGCGGTGACCGCCAGGGCGGCGGTGGCGGCGGCAACGAGCATCCGGTTCGTACGCATGGTGGAACTCTCCTCGTGCTGCGGGGAACTGGCTGCGGGCACTCGGGCGGGGGGCAAGGTCCCGCACGGATTCCCGATGGTTCGTCGACGCAATGCTACCGACCGATTACGGACCGTCGCGCGCATTTCTTTCGAGTGGACCTCGGAGCGGTCCGGCATCCGGCTTTCACTCCTTCGAAGGGCACACGTGGCGGCTTCCCCGCATCGTGTCCGACCGACGGGCAGGAACGTGCACCGACCGCAGAAGGCGGGTTCACCGCTCCGGTGGGCACCCTCGGACCCGGGTCCCGGTACCCGCGCTGTGGCTGCAACAGATTGACGTGATTCCAGGGTTGCGTGATCCATGGCGTGGGCACGACGAAGAGGTCCGACCGCTTCGGGGCCGGGCTTCGGGACTCGATCAAGGGGATGCGGATGTCGTCGAAGGTCAACGGACAGGTCAAGTGGTTCAACGAGGCCAAGGGCTTCGGCTTCATCACGCCCGAGGACGGCAGCAAGGACGTGTTCGTCCACTTCTCGGCGATCCAGGGCGCCGGGTTCAAGACCCTCGTCGAGGGCCAGAACGTCCAGTTCGAGATAGAGGCCGGACAGAAGGGTCCGTCCGCCGCGAACGTCGTCGTCGTCTGACGGGTCCGACGACGACATCTACGCGACTCCCGACAGACAGAACGCCCAGCGCTGGGACACCCCCGTCGTCGGGCAGCAGCCGGGAACCCGACGGGCCGGAAGCGACTTCCGGAGCACCGACCGTGAGCCGCCCCGTGCCACCCGTCCTCCGACGGGTGGCACGGGGCGCGCAGCGAGGGTCAGTCGAGGCAGAACTCGTTGCCCTCGACGTCCTGCATCACGAGGCAGGACTCGTTGAAGCCGTCGGCGCGCAGCAGGTGGAGGCGGGTGCCGCCGAGGGCCTCCAGGCGGGCGCACTCGGCTTCGAGGGCGGCGACGCGCTCCTCGCCGACGAGGCCGGTGCCGACGCGGACGTCGAGGTGCAGGCGGTTCTTGACGACCTTGCCCTCGGGGACGCGCTGGAAGTAGAGGCGCGGGCCCACGCGTTCGGGGTCCTGTGCGACGAATCCGGCGCCCTGGCGCTCGGTCGGCAGGCTGCGGTCGTAGTCCGCCCAGGAGGCGAAGCCCTCCGGCGGCGGCGGAACCACATAGCCCAGCACCTCGCACCAGAACCGCGCGACCCGCTCGGGTTCCGCGCAGTCGAAGGTGATCTGGACCTGCTTGACCGATGCCATCCGTCCTCCGTCGCACACACTGCCGCTGTCCGCCGGAGCGCTCCCCCGGTGATCGTTCACGGCGGGTGAGCCTGCCACAGGGGCGGTCCGGGCTCAAACGGTTTTCCCGGGAACGCGGCGGGCCGGTCGGCCGACGGAGCGTCAGCGGACCAGGGGGAGGAACACCGTGTCGACGATCTCTTCGAGGGTGTCGTCGGGGACGGGGGCGAAGGTCGTCAGGATGTCGTGGCGCAGCAGGTCGAAGGGCAGCGACTTGAGGCGCGGGGTGAGGTGTTCGGGCCGGACCTCGCCGCGGGCGGCGGCGCGGGCGAAGAGTTCGTCGAGGGCTTCGGCGCGGCCGGTCACCAGGGGGTCGCGCAGGTCGGCCGGGTTGATGCCGGTCTCGCGGTGGAAGTCGGCCAGGCGGAGGTTCATCACCGTGACCAGGCGGACCCGGGTCGGGGAGTTGAGCTCGCGCATGAGGGCGAGGACGTCGCCCCGCAGGGTCCCGGTGTCGGGCTGGAGGAGCGGGGACACCTTGAGGGTGTGGGCGACGGCGGCGCGGACGAGTTCCTCGCGGTTGGCCCAGCGGCGGTAGAGGACGGGCGGGCTGGTGCCCGCGCGCTTGACGACGGCGTCCATGGTGAAGCGGGCGTAGCCGTGGTCCGCGAGCTCCTCCCAGGCGGCGTCGAGCAGTGCCTTCTCCAGTGCCGGTCCGCGGCGTCGTTCGGCCATGCGCTGCTCCTTTGGAAAGACTTGCCTTTCTTATCCTAGCGGCCTAGCCTGGCGACCGTAAGATAGACCTCTGTATCTTAAGGTGGCTGTCGCCCATGAGCACCCCCGAGCGGTCCGACCCGGACCGCACGGACCCCGACCGCACGGATCCTGACCGCACAGACCCCCACCGCACAGACCCCGACCGCGTGGACCCCGCCGTGTGGCGGATGGCGGTCACCCTCATGGTGGGCGCCCTCGCCGTCGTCCTGGACACCACCATCGTCAGCGTCGCCCTCGACGACCTGACGAAGGACCTCGGCGCCCCGCTGTCCACCGTCCAGTGGGTGGGCACCGGCTACCTGCTCGCCGTGTTCGTCACCGTCCCGGTGGCCGGCTGGGCGCAGGCCCGGTTCGGCGGGCGGCGGCTGTGGGTCGCGGCCCTCGGCGGGTTCCTGCTCGGCTCACTGCTGAGCGCGCTGGCCTGGGACGCGCCCAGCCTGATCGCCTTCCGCGTGCTCCAGGGCGCCGCCGCCGGCGTCATGATGCCGCTGATGGCCACGCTGCTCGTACAGGCGGCCGGGGGCCGCAACATCGGCAAGGTGATGGCGATCATCACCGTGCCCACCGCCCTCGGTCCGATCCTCGGCCCCGTGCTCGGCGGTCTGATCCTGCATCTGGCCGACTGGCGCTGGCTGTTCCTCGTCAACATCCCCTTCTGCGCCCTCGGTGCGCGGCTCGCCCTGCGCAATCTGCCCGACGACCGGCCCGACCCCGGCCGTCCCGCCGCACCGCTGGACGCGGTCGGGCTGCTCCTGCTCTCCCCCGGCTGCGCCGTCCTCGTGTACGGGCTCTCCCGGATCGAGGGCAGCGCGGGCCTCGCCGACGCCGCCGTCCTCGCCCCGCTGGCCTGCGGGCTCGCCCTGGTCGGCGGCTTCGCCGCCCGGGCGCTGACCCGCACCGGCGGCGGCTCCGTCGTCGACGTGCGGCTGTTCCGCCACCGCGCGGTCGCCTCCTCCGCGACCCTGCTGTTCCTCGGCGGCATCGCCCTGTACGGCTCGATGATGCTGCTGCCGCTCTGGTTCCAGCAGGTCCGGGGCGAGGACGCGCTCGGAGCCGGGCTGCTGCTGGTCCCGCAGGGCCTCGGCGCGCTGCTGGCGCGCGGCCTGGCCGGGCGGTACACCGACCGCCTCGGTGCGCGCCGGGTCGCCGTCGCGGCGTTCGCGCTCGTCGCCGCGACGACCGTGCCGTTCGCCTTCGTCACCGCCGGGACCGGCGAGTGGCTGCTCCTGGCGGCGCTGTTCCTCCGCGGCCTCGCACTGGGCGCCGCCATGATCGCGCCGATGGGCGCCGCCTACGTCGGGCTGGACCGCGGGGAGATCCCCGACGCCAGCATGATCACCCGCCTGGCGCAGCAACTCGGCGGCTCGGTGGGCATCGCCCTGATCGCCGTCGTCCTCCAGCACGCCACGTCCGGCGCCCACTCCCCCGAGGCCCTCGCCGACGGCTTCGGCACCGCCTTCCGGTGGGCGACGGCCCTCACCGCCGTCGCCGTACCGCTCTGCCTGCTGCTGCCGGGCCGCCCCCGACCGGCGGACGGTGCCGCGCCCACCGCTGCGGACGGAACAGCGGACGGCAGCGCGGACGGACCAGTCGGCGCGGGCGCCGCCGCCGAGGTCTGAAACGCGCGTTTCCGGCAACCCTCCCCGACAGACAGCCGCCTTCCGCACTCCCACCCAAGGGGAAACCATGACGATCGCACTCCGCCCGGGCAGCACCGTGATGTTCACCGGGGACTCCATCACCGACGGCGCGCGCCTCGCGAGCGAGGACGGCCTCGGGTTCGGCTATCCGCTGCGCATCGCGGGCGAATGGGGCCTCCGGCACCCCGACCGACCCGTGACCTGGCTCAACACCGGGATCGCGGGCCACCGGGTGAGCGATCTGGAGGCCCGCTGGCGGACGGACGTGCTCGACCCGGGGCCGGACGTGGTGTCGGTCCTCGTCGGCGCCAACGACACGACCTGGCAGACGACCGCACCGGACGGCCGCCCGGTCCCCGCCGCCGAGTTCGCCGCGAGCTACGACCGGCTGCTCGCCCCGCTGGCCGAGGCGGGCACGGCGCTGATCCTCGTCGAACCGTTCCTCCTCCCGGTCGGCGGCACCCTCCGGGCCGGCCACGCCCTCGTCGACGACGAGGTGCGGAAGCTGTGGCGGGCCGATCTGGACCCGAAGATCGAGGCCGTCCGCGAACTCGCCCGCGCGTACGGCGCGCGACTGCTGGCCGCGGACGGCATGTTCGCCGGGCTCGCGGCGCGGACCGGCCCCGAGCACTGGTCGGCCGACGGCGTGCACCCGACGCCGGCCGGCCATGCCGCCCTCGCCTCGGCCTGGCTGCGCCTGGTCGAGTGAGCGCTCCGGCGAACGGAGAGCGCGGCGCGGCGGACGCCGGAACGGTATCGGTCGCGGTGGGTGTCGAGCCGGTTACTCATGGGCAGTCTCCGGGGCGGGCGGGCGGCCGGACACCGGCCTCCGCGACACCACCGGCGACAGGAGGACGGCATGAGTGACGACGACGGTCGGACGATCCGCGAGCAGGCCGGGACGGGCGGACAGGAGGAGGCACTGCGGGCCTCCGCCGCCTTCCTCGTCGACGAGGCGCTCGGATTCCTGTTCCCCGCCGCGCTCCGGGCCGCCGCCGAGGTCGGGGTCGCCGACCACCTCGCGGCCGGGCCCGCCCTCCCCGCCGACCTCGCCGCCGCGACCGGCACGGACGCCCGCAATCTGCACCGGGTGCTGCGGCTGCTCGCCACCCGGGGCATCGTGGCCGAGGACGAGCAGGGCCGCTTCGCCCTGACCGGGGCCGGGCAGGCGCTGCGGAGCGACGTCCCGCACTCCGCGCGGACGGCGATCCGGATGCTGACCGACCGCACCATGTGGGGGCCCGCCGGAGAGCTGACGCACTGTCTGACCGAGGGCACCTCGGCGTTCGAGAAGCTCTTCGGCATGCCGTTCTTCGACCACTTCGCCAAGGACGAGCGCACCGCCGCCGTCTTCCACGTGGGCATGGCGGCGATGTCCGATCCGGAGAACGCCCCGATCGCGGCCGCCTACGACTTCCCCGCGAGCGGGACCGTCGTGGACATCGGCGGCGGCCACGGCGGACTGCTGCTGGAGGTGCTGCGCCGCAACCCCGGCCTGGACGGCGTGCTCTACGACCGCTCGCACGTGCTCGCCGGGAACCGGCTGGAAGCGCACGGCGAGATCGCGGGCCGCTGGACGCCGCAGGAGGGCGACTTCTTCTCCTCCGTGCCGTCCGGAGACGTCCATCTGCTCAAGCGGATCACCCACGACTGGGACGACGACACCTGCGTGACCCTGCTCGGCCACTGCCGGCGCGCCCTGCGACCGGGCGGCCGGATCCTGGTCCTGGACGCCGTGGTGCCGCCGGGCAACGGCCCCCACCAGTCGAAGACGCTGGACCTGATGATGATGGCCTCCCTCACCGGGCGCGAGCGGACCGAGGCCGACTTCGCGGAGCTCTTCGGGCGGGCCGGTCTGCGGCTGTCCCGGGTGATCCCGACCTCGACGGTGCTGTCGGTGGTCGAGGGGGTCGTGGCCTGAGCCGACCCGACGGGTGAACAGACGGAGGGGACGGGCCGGGGCCGGCCCGCCCCCTCCGGCACAACGCCGCGACATCGCGACATCGCGACGCCGCGACGCCGGGGCGGCTCAGTCGGCGGGCTGCCAGAGCTCGATCCGGTTGCCCTCCGGGTCGGTGACCCAGGCGAAGCGCCCGACGCCCTCCATCTCCTGCACGTCCTCCGCGACGTCGGCGCCCGCGGCCCGGAGCTGGGCGAGCATCGCGTCGAGGTCGCGGACGCGGAAGTTCAGCATGCTCTGCTGGCTGCGGGCGCCGAAGTAGTCGGTGTCGGCCTCGAAGGTCGCGAAGACGGTCGGCCCCTGCTCCTGCTGCCACAGGCCGTGCTCGTCCGTGTCCAGGCCCAGGCTCTCGCGGTACCAGGCGGCCAGGGCCGCCTGGTCGGTGGCACGCAGGAAGTAGCCGCCGATACCGAGGACGCGTTCCATGTTCCGGTTCCTGTTCTGTCGGGGTGGTGGCGGTCGCCCATCCTCGCACCGGTGGACCCGCCGCCGGCCGACGGCCGGTGACGACGGCGCGTTCCCCGGGGCCCGGAATATTTGATTCCACTTCCCGAACCGAAAGGAATTCCCCCGCCCGGGCGACCTGAAATTCCGTCAGAAGTTCTCCCACGACGGAACACCCGTGGCGAATACGGAAAGCGGGGAGCAATCGAACGAATCGCCCTCGATCCAGAATGACGGCGTCTCAAAATTGGTCCAGACCATTTCTCAAATCGCAGGTCAGCGGCTCACGGACGAGTGAGACGTCTCAAAGCCTGCTTCCCCTCTCGAACAGGCCCGGCAGATCCGGCACAGTCGTTCCTCGTCGGACGGTGCACAGCCCGACGCCGATCCGGGAAATCGACCGGCGCCCTCGACGACGAAAGCGTTCGGAATTCCCGATCCACCGATAGAGAGGCATGGACATGAAGAAGAAGATCGCGGCCGGCGTACTCGCTGCGGCCACCCTGGGCTCGGTGCTGCTGGGCGCCTCCGCGCCGGCCTTCGCCAGCAGCGGCGGCTGCGTCAGCGGTGACGCCTGCCTCTACTACAGCCCGAACCTCCAGGGCGCGAAGTTCGGCAAGGGCGAGTTCGGCAACTACGACGGCAACTTCGGCGGCGGCGGCTCCGGCAACGGCCAGCCCGTCCTGAACAACGCCGCCTCGGTGTCGAACCTGGACCACTACCACAACCTCCGCGTCCACTACCGCGAGTTCAGCATCCGCGACTCCGGCCCGAGCCAGTTCATCCCGCACGACCAGTGGGCGAACCTGGGCAACGTGTCGTGGAACGGCGGCTCGATCAACATGCGCAACAACAACCACTCGCAGAGCTGGGAAACCCTCTAGCCTGCGCCGACCCGGTTGCCGGGCCCCGCTCCACCGGGGCCCGGCAACCGGGTCGCACCCACCCCGCCGAACGAACCGCCCGAACCGAACCGCCCGAACCGAACCGCCCGACCGTCCGCCCGCGCGGCGCCACGCGGGCGGGTGCCCGAGGAGCCCCGCATGACACGCCCGCGCCGCGGCCGCCCGCTGCCGGTCCTGCTGCTGACCGCCACTCTGACCGCCGCCCTGGCCCTGACCGCCGGCTGCGCCTCCGGTACCGGCGGAACCACCGCCGCGCCGTCGCCGTCCGCCACCCTCGCCCCGATGGAGCCGCCGCCGATCGGGGACGTCCCCCGGTTGAGCCGGGTCGACGACCGGGCCCTGCCCATCGAGGCGTACCTGCTGAGCGGGGAGCAGTTCCGGCAGCTCGACGCGGCCCAGGGCGTCCTGGTCACCCGGTGCGTCCGGGGGTTCGGCCTGGACTACTCCGCGCCGACCCCGACCGCGCCCGCCGCGACCCAGACCACCCACCGGTACGACCCGGTGGACATCTCCGACGTCTCCGCGAACGGCTACCACTCGCCGGACCCGGGCCGGGGGAAGAAGCCGGGCGCGGCGCCGTCCCTCGGTCCCGACGTCACCGCCGTCCTCGGCGCCGGCCTCGGCCCGGACGGAAGGCCCGCCCCCGGCACCGCCACCGAGTACCGGGGCAAGAAGCTGCCGTCCGGCGGGTGCATCGCCGACGCCCAGCGGCAGCTGGCCGCGCGCGGCGGCACCGGGCGGGACGCCGACATCGCGGTGGGGGTCAACTACGAGGGCTTCGAACGCTCCCGGCAGGACCCGCGGGTCCAGGCCGTCTTCGGGGAATGGTCGCGCTGCATGGCCGAGCGCGGGTACTCCTACGGCACGCCCGGCGACGCCCTGAAGGACCCGCGCTGGGGCGCCGCGGCGACCCCGTCCGCCGACGAGATCGCCACGGCCACCGCGGACATCGAGTGCAAGGCGCGGGTCAACGTGCTGGGCGTCTGGTTCACGGTCGAGTCCGCGTACGAGCAGGAACTGATCCGGCAGCGGCTGCCGGAGCTGACCGCCGCGAAGGCCGCCAACGACGCGATGCTGGCGGTCGCGGCCTCGGTGACGGCCGCCGGCGCCTGAGCCGGCTCCGCACGGGGGGACCGACAGCACGGCGGTCGGTCCCCCCGCACCACCCGGACAGCCCGGCCCGGTGGCACCGTCACCCCGCCGACGGGTCTCCCGGACGGGTGGTCAGACGACCTCCAGGGAGAAGAGGTCCGGCCTGCTGTCCTGGACCACCTGGCGGATCTGGTCGGTGTGGTCCGAGGAGGCGACCCACTTGCCGGAGTGCTGGGCCTGGAGCGCGATCAGGGTGGTGCCCGGCGGCGTCGTCATCCAGAACTGCTGGTTCAGGGGCACGTCCTCGTCGACGCAGCCGTACGTGGTGATCAGGTCGCCGTTCTGCTGGCCCCAGTGGTCGACCGCCATGCACCAGCGCCGCATGGCGTCCTGGAGGTACACCAGTTCACGGCCGTCGGAGACGCGCTTGCGACAGATGCGCCACTTCTGGTTCGCCTGGTTCTCCCACTTGTACTGGAGGATCGTGCCGTAGTTCCCGGAGGAGAGCGCGACAGTCAGCGGCCGGCGCTTGCCGTCCACGTCGGTACCGGCCGTGTCGATGCGGTAGAGCCGCGCGTCACAGGTGTAGTTGCTCGACGGGTCGGCGGCGAGGGCCCCGGCCGACGCGGGGGCGGCCGTGGCGACCGGGGCGGCGGTGAACAGCAGGGCGCCTGCGGCGGCCACCGCGCCGAGGACGTTCAGCGGGCGGCGGGCGCGGGAGTGCCGACGGTACTCGCGGGGCATCGTGGATTCGCTTTCGCAGGGGGCGGGCGGGAGGGGTTCGGCGGTCCTGGCCATCAGCAGACGAGCCGCGCCCGGGCGGCCGCGCGCAGGGTGCCGGCCGGCTCCGGGAAGGAGCAGGCGACGGTGCCCTGCTCCGGGACGTCGAAGGTGGTGAAGGTGCCCGGGCCGTTCGGGCTGGTGTTGATCCAGAGGCCGCCGGTGCCGGCGCGGGCGCAGACGTAGCGCACCCACTGACCGGTGACCTTCCGGGTGCCGCGGTAGAGGCCGTAGTAGCCCGGGCTGTTGAAGTTCACCGTGTCGGTGACGGTGGTGGTCCGGGTGGTGGCCTTGGTGTCGGACACCGAGAACCCGACCTTGGTGCTCACCTTGGCGAAGATCGCCTTGAACTCGATGCCCACCTCGACGCTGGAGTTGATCGTGGTGCTGACCGAGGTGACCTCGCTGAGGGTCTTGGTGTAGCTGCCGGTGGTGCCCGGCGCGATCGCGACCGCGAGGAAGTCGGTGACGGTCGGCTCGACCCGGACCGAGGCGATCTCGTCCCAGTAGAAGTCCCTGGTCGGGTCGCAGTTGGAGGTCGGCGGCACGGGGTCGGCATGGGCGGGCACGGCGCCGAGGCCGAGTCCGGCCACCGCGACGAGCGCGGCGACCCCCGAGGTGACGGCGACGCGCCTGGTGCGCGCGGTGCTTGTGGTGCGCGAACTCATGAGGGTGCTCCTCCGGTGGAAGGGATTCGCTGCGAAACGTCATGCCCATGACGTGAACGCGGTGAGGGAATCCTCGCGTTCGCAGTGCGGTCCGCTCCATCCCAAGTTGCTGGGGGCGCAAATCGGGGCGCATCCGGCCGAAGTGCGAGCGCCCCGGCCCCCACCCGGGACCGGGGCGCCGACGCGGGTGCGGTCAGTTGACCTGGACCACCGGGGAGCCCGCCCGGCTGGAATCGGCCAGCGGGCCGTAGGTCGCCGAGAAGTAGCCCTCGCCCGGACAGAGGCCCGAGCCGCCGCTCTTGACGAAGTGCTCGTTGCGGAAGCTCAGGGTGTGGGTGGCGTTGTCGGAGGTGCCCGTGAAGGCACCGCTGAGCTGGTAGGTGCAGGTGAGGGTGCCGAACCAGCTGTTCAGCACGGCCGAGGCCTGGATCGGGCCGGCCGCTCCGGCGGCGAGGACGACCGGCTGGCCGCCGCCGAGCGAGAGGCTGTAGGCGAGGTTGCCGACCGTGAGGCTCTTCACCGAGGTGACACCGGTGACATTGGCCGTGCAGGAGCCGAAGCTCATGCCGGTCAGGGAGGCGGTCGCCGTCCCCGGTGCGTCGGGGTTGGTCAGGGCCCGGGCGGTGAACGGCGAGACACCGCAGGTCACGCCGGTGGCACCGGTGGTGGCCGAGTAGAAGGTGGCCTTGGTCCCGGCGGCGAGCGACGCCACCAGGATGTCGCCCGCGGCCACGGCCGCACCGGCGGCGTCGCCGGTGGTGAGCACCGGGACAGCAGCGGGGGCGGCGGGCGCGGCGGGCGCGGTGGGGGCGGCGGACGCGGCGGGGGCGGCGGACGCCGGGACGGCGCCGACGGCCAGGGTGGCGGCGGCCGCGGCCAGGGCAAGGCAGGTGCGGATACGCATGGGGGCCTCGTTCTCGGTGGGGGACGGCGAGCGGGCACGCTTCCGGAGCCCCGGCAGGGGCGGAGGTGGGGGTTTCCGGGAGCTGACTACGTTGTAGAGCCGTGTCCATGCACCGTCAAGGAGCCGAGCGCGACTTGTTGACGAATTGTCAGCAAGACCCCGCCGAGGTCTTGCCAGGGTGGCGAGCTGCTCCCTACCGTCGAGTAGCGCCCGAGAACCGACCGAGTAGCGCCCGCGTACTGCCCGAGTCCTGACCGAGCACCGCCCTCCAAGGAGCCCTCGATGCCCCTCCCCCACACCCGGCGCCCGCGGCGCCTGCGGACCCTCCTCGGCATCGCGGCCGCACTCGGCCTCGCCCTGCCGAGCACCACCGCGACCGCCACAGCCACCGGCGCGGCAGGCCGGACCGTGTCGCCCGGTGCCACCACCGCGCTGCGGGAGGTGATGTTCGTCGGCAACAACTGGGACGGCACCGCCGACGTCATCACCTCGCGCGGCGACCTGGCCCGGATCGGCCGGATCGACGTCGTCCCCGACAAGGACCGCCGCCTCACCGAGATCTCCCTCGACCCGATCAGACTCGGCTACTTCCTCGGGATCAGGCTGGGCCCCGGCGAGGGCCACGACCAGTTCGTCGACGACATGTACTCCACCCCGGACGGCACGGCCGTCGTCGTCTCCCGGCCGAGCTTCGCCGACGTGGTGTCCATCGACCTCGCCAGCGGCCGGATCAACTGGCGCTTCCCGGTGGCGGGCTACCGGTCCGACCACATGGCGCTCTCGCCCGACGGCACCCGGGTCGTGGTCTCCGCCTCCACCGCCAACACCGTGCACGTGCTCGACATCGCCACCGGCCGCCAGCTCGGCTCGTTCCGGACCGGCGACAAGCCGCACGAGAACCTCTTCACCGACGGCGGCCGGTACATCTGGAACATGTCGATCGGCGACGTCAACACCGCCCTCGACGCCCCCTGGCTGGACTGGACCAAGGGCGATCGCCGGATCACCGTGGCCGACGCGACGACCTTCCGCACCGTGCGGGTGATCGACATGCGGGAGCGGCTGGACGCCTTCGGCCGCCCCGACCTGTCCGACGCCGTCCGCCCCGCCGCGTTCAGTCCGGACGGCTCGACGCTGTACTTCCAGGTCTCCTTCTTCAACGGCCTGGTCGAGTACGACGTCACCACCGACCGGATCACCCGGATCAGGACCCTCCCCACCAACCCCGCGACAAGTGAGGACCGCACCACCTGGGTCAACGACTCCCGCCACCACGGCCTGACCATGAGCCCCGCCGGGGACCGGCTCTGCGTCGCGGGCACGATGGACGACTACGCCACCGTCGTCGACCGGGCGACCCTCCGGGAGGGGCCGCTGGTGCCCGCCGTCAAGCCCTACTGGGCGACCGTCAACGGCGACGGGACCTCCTGCATCGTGTCCGAGGCCGGGGCCGACCGGGTCAGCGCCATCGACTTCGCCAGCGGGCTGCGCACCTCCTCGGTCGACGTCGGCGACCACCCGCAACGCGTCCGGCTCGGCCGTGTACCCGCCGAGTGGAGCGGCCCGGCGGCGCACTGACCGCCGAGCCCGCCCGCCGCCCGAGGCCGACGGTCCCCGTTCCGCCCCGGGCGGGGTCCGGTCAGTCCTCGTACCGCCGGTACCCGACCGTGCCGTGCAGCACCGCTCCGGCGGCCCGGGCCGACTCCAGACTGCGGGTCAGCAGCATGGCGCCGGCCGCCGGGTCGAGGTCCATCAGACCGGGCGGCCAGGTACCGGGCGGGACGACGAGCACCACGACGGCGCGCCGTCCGGCCGCGGCCGTCAGCCAGCCGGGCGAGGCCAGCACGTCGGAGGCCGGTTCCCAGGCCTGCCGCCCTCCCACCATGACCAGCCGGACCAGGGCGTTCCCCGCCAGCTCGACCACGGCGGTGGTGGCGGGCGGCTCCCCCGCGGCCAGGACGAACCCGCTGTCCACCGCGTTGTCGACGAAGGCCTCGAACAGGTTGGGGCCGATCTCCACGATCAGTTCGGCGAAGGGTGGCCCCAGCTCCACCGCCCGCACCGCCAGGGCCCACACCATCGGCACCGAGCCACCGTCGCCCGGGCCGTCCGTCTCGTCCGCGTCGTCCGCCATGCCCCGTCCAACGAGCCGGCCGCCGATCCGACGCGGCCCCGCCCGGGTGGTCGGGCGGGGCATCTGCCGGGAGGACGGTCAGGGCGCGTCCCCGCGCGGCACGGCCGCGCGCAGCCGGCTCTCCAGGGCGACGACCTCCGCGAGCGAGGACGCGTAGAGGGCCGGGATCTCGGCCACGAGCACGCGCATCAGCGCGACCGCCTCGGTCGCCGCGGCCAGGCCGCCGGCCAGGTCGAACCCGGCCTCGGCCCGCACCCGGGCGTGGAAGGCCAGCGCCACGGCCAGGTCGCCGCGCCGCGCCACCGGGTTGAGCGCGGCCTGCTCCCGCATCATCGCGACCGCCCTGGTGGTGACCTCGGCGGCCTCCCGGAACCGCCCCAGGTCGGCGAGCGCCGCGGCGTGCAGGGACAGCGAGTCGGCGAACAGGCCGCCGTGGACGCCCGGTTCGGCCAGGTCCAGCTCCTCCAGGATGGCGACCGCCTCCGCCACGGCGGCCAGCGACTCGGCCCGGCCGTTGTGCATCCGGGCCGCGTTGCCCAGCGCCATCGCGAGGTCCCGGCGGTGGACCGCCGGATTGGCCTCGGCCAGCCCGCGGTAGAGCGCCACGGCCTCCTGGATGCTCCTGAGCGCCCGGCGGTGCTGGTTGCGCACCGACTGGCGGCGGGCCAGGTTGTTGACCGCCTGGGCGAGTCCGTGGGTGTGGCCGGCCCGGTCCGCCGCGACCAGCCGGCGGTAGAGGGTCACCGATTCCTTGGTGACGTCCAGCGCCTCGGCGTGCCGCCCCAGCCGGGACAGCACCACGCCCAGCTGGCTGAGCGCGTTGGCGAGCTGCGGGCGGAAGGCGTGGTCCGCGCGGGCGAGCTGGCGGTGGAGGTCGACGGACTCCCGGGTCACGGCGACCGCCTCCTGCGGGCGCCCGAGGCCCCACAGCGCGGTGCCCAGACCGAGCAGGGTGGCGCCGAGCGGGGCGGTGAACGGCGCGGTCACGGCCTGCCCGCGCCCCAGGTCGACCGCCTCGGAGGCGGTGCGCAGACACTCGTCCCAGCGGCCGAGTTTGGACAGCGCCTCGCAGCGGAGCACCAGGACGTAGGCGAGTGCGGCCGCCGCCGCCCGGTTCGCGGGGCGGCTGCCGGTGGTGTGCCCCCGGAGGAGCGCGGCCGTCTCCTCGGTCGCCGTGAGGGCTTCCTCGTAGCGGCCGGCGATCACCAACCGGGCGCACGCCTCGAAAGCCGCCTGCGCGTCCCCGGACGCTCCGGCCGCCCCGGACGGTCCGTCCTGCGGTCGCGGCTGCTCGGCGCCCGGTATCTCCTCGGACATGGCCCTCCCTGGGTTCGGGAGCGGCCGCCGGGTGGTCGAACCGCCGCTCACTGAAGGGAACTGACGATTCGTCGGATCTCCGCCGGGCGGGCCCGGCGGTCTCCTCAGTATGCCCGGCCGGGCCGCTCCCGTACCGTCGAACGGCCTACTCCGGCCACCGGCGCACACCGGTACGGGACGGCGGCGGGCAGGGTCACGCCGTCACCCCGGCGACGGCGCCGGGGAGCGTCACGCCGTCACCTTGGCGACGAAGGCGGCGAGGTTGGCGAGCGTGCGCTCGATCTTCTCCTCCAGCGTGAGCGACTCGTGCAGCTTGGTGCCGACCTCCTTCTTACCGCGCACGTAGAGCGAGCAGGCGAGGTCGGCGCACATGTACGCGCCGACGGAGTTGCCCTGCTTGCCGGCCTTCCCGGCGCGGGGCGCCACCAGCAGCGAGACGCCGCCGGTGTGCGTGGTGACGCACAGCGAGCACAGGCTGCGGCGGGCCTGCCAGGAGGCGGCGCCGGAGGAGCGCAGCGCGACCGCGACCGGGCGGCCGTCGATCACGGCGGCGAGGTAGGCCCGGTCGGGGGCCTGCGGGTCGCGCCAGCCGAGGAAGTCCAGGTCGTCCCAGGGCTGCTCGGCCAGGTCGCGCGGGACGTTCAGCCGCGAGGCCTCACCCTTGGTGCAGTTGACGAAGGCGGCGCGGATCTCGGGTTCGGTCAATGGCTTCATAGGAAGCAACGTAAATTACCTAGACGTCCTAGGCAAATGTATTATTGCTCCAGGCGAGCGAGAGGACGGGCATGGCACGCGTGGGACTGAACACCGAGCGTCTGACGGCGGCGGGGGCGGAACTCGCCGACGAGGTCGGCTTCGACAAGGTGACCGTCTCCGCGCTCGCGCGGCGCTTCGGCGTCAAGGACGCGAGCCTCTACTCCCACGTCAAGAACTCCCAGGACCTCAAGACCAGGATCGCCCTGCTGGCCCTGGAGGAACTCGCCGACCGCGCCGCCGCCGCTCTGGCCGGCCGGGCCGGCAAGGACGCCCTGACCGCCTTCGCCGACGCCTACCGGGACTACGCGCACGAGCACCCCGGCCGCTACGCCGCCGCGCAGCTGGAGCTCGACCCGGAGACCGCCCGCGCCAGTGCGGCCGTCCGGCACTCGCAGATGACCCGGGCCATCCTGCGCGGCTACCACCTCGCCGAGCCCGACGAGACGGACGCCGTCCGCCTGCTCGGCAGCACCTTCCACGGCTACGTCGCCCTCGAACGCTCCGGCGGGTTCCAGCACACCCCCCGCACGGCCGAGGAAAGCTGGACCCGGATCCTGGACGCGCTGGACGCGCTGCTGCGGGCCTGGCCCGCCGCCCGACCCGCCGGCTGACCCCCGCCGGACAGCACCACCGAGGACGCGGCAGGGCGGACGACGACGGGCCCCACCCGGCGCAGGCCGGTGGAGCCCTGTCGTCCGCGGGCCCGCCCCCGCACCAGGACGGGCGGGTACAGGCTGCGGAGGCCCGGCCGGGGCGCGGGCGTGGGGGAATCCCGCGCCCCGGCCGGGGGTCTGTCAGCCGGTGACCTCGACGACCGAGGTGCGACCGGCCGGGACGGTGACGGTGGCGTACGTGTACAGGGTCCCGTCGACGGTGACGGTGCGGGCGGTCTGCGCGGCGCCGTCGACGGTGATGCCGCTGTGGGCGCCGGTGAACCGGGCGGTCCAGGTCAGGCTTCCGGCGGCGGAGGTGTCGGTCAGCGTCGACCGGGTGCCGCCGTCGTGGCGCAGGGTCACCGTGCCGGTGCCCACGGGGACGGAGCTGAGCTGCAGCCAGCCCATGCCGGCGGGCAGACCGGAGGCGGTGGTGAGCGCCTGGCCTGCGGCGTCGGGCTGGACGCCCAGCAGGCCCTGGACGGTCTGGCCGAGCAGGGTGAAGGCGATCTCGGGGTAGTCGCCGTTGAGGAAGCGCCCGGTGCTGTGGGTGGCGCCGGCCCGGTCGTAGACGTAGCGCATCCACTTCCAGCCGTTCGCGGGCCGGTTGTGGGCGAAGAAGACGTATCCTCCGACATCGTTGTGGAAGGGGCGCCCCCGGCGGCCTCAGGCCGGCGGCCGGCGGGGGTGGTGAGGAGCGGTCGTGCCGCGCACGACCACCTCCGGCTGGAACATCAGTTCGCCGACCGGGACCTGGTGGCCCGAGAGCAGGCCGACCAGGGCCCGGGCGACCTCGGCGGCCAGCCGGTCGACGGGCTGGCGCACCGTGGTCAGTGGGGGATCGGTGAACTCCATCAGCGGGCCGTCGTCGTAGCCGATCACGGAGATGTCCTCGGGGACGGACAGCCCCTGCCGGCGGATGGCCCGGATCGCGCCGAGCGCCATCTGGTCGCTGGCGGCGATGACTCCGGTGACGCCCCGGGCGAGCAGCTGCTCGGCGGCGAACTGGCCGCCCTCGACCGAGTAGGTCTGGTGCACCACGAGCTGCTCGTCCTCGCCGAGGCCGAGCGCCGTCATCGCGGACCGGTAGCCGGCCACCCTCCGGTCGGTGGGGCGGTTGCCGACCGGGCCGGCCGCCATCGCGATCCGGCGGTGGCCGAGTCCGTGCAGGTGGCGCACCGACAGCTCGGCCGCGTAGACGTCGTCGGTGGAGAAGGCGACGGAGGAGCTGTCCTCGAACCGGCCGTTGATGCAGACATAGGGGACGGGGCGGTGTTCCAGCAGCTGGAGGACCTCGGGGTCGAAGTTCTCCAGGGTGTTGCTGGCGGAGCAGAACACTATTCCGCTGGCGCCGAGGTCCAGCAGGGACTTCAGGAAGTCGCGCTCCTGGACTCCGCCCGGCAGGGCCGGGCAGACCACGGCCCGCAGGCCGTGCGGGGCCAGCGCGAGGCCGATCCGCTCCGCCATCGCGCCGAAGATCGGGATCGACAGCCCGGGGGTGACCACCCCGACGATGCCGCCGGAGGCGGCGCCGCGCTCGTAGCCGACCTCCTCCATGGCGCGCTCGACCAGCTGACGGGTCTTCTGCGACACGCCGGCCTTGCGGTTGAGCACCCGACTGACGGTGGCCACGCTGACACCGGCGTGCTGCGCGACTTCGGTGATCCCGATTTTCTCCTGCTCCATTTCCCTGCCCCCAATGCGTTGATCGTTTGGCCGGTCGGCCGTAACTATGTCATCCCGTGGCCTCGGTGACGTCGCACAGACCGCCGGCCGGAACGGCGACCGGGTGCAGGCCCGCCGCGAGGTCCAGCAGCAGCTCGGGGCAGGGCCGGCCCGCCGCGTCGTGGGGCGCGATCCGGACCCGGCGGGCGGGCCCCTCGACCTCCAGCAGCAGGCGGCCGGCGGTCGAGGCGTTCACCAGGGTGAGGGCCTGCCAGGGGCCGTCGGGCAGGACGACCGGGCGCTCGTCGTAGGCGGTGACCACCCACTGGTCGCCGTGCCGTGCGGTGACCTGCGGGTACAGCTCGTCGGGGCGGCCGGGCTCGTAGTGGCCGCCGGTCAGGGCGGGTGCGAGCCGACGCCAGGCGGCCAGCCAGAACGCCAGCGCCTCGCGGTGCGGCGCGGGGAGTTCGCTGAGCCGGGCGGAGATCTGCGGCACCGAGTGGAGCGCGCCGTGGACCTGCCGGGCGAGCACCTCGGGCGCGCCCTGCGGGTCCCACATCAGCATGTCGGAGTGGACGGCGCCGCCGGGGGCCAGCATGGCGATGTCCAGGGTGCGGACCCGGTTGGCGACCGCGTCGGCCGGGCAGTCGATCGCGCGCAGCAGGTTGCCGTAGGCGGTCATGGCCGGGCCGGTGTAGCGCTGGCGCAGCTCGATCACGAACTCGTCGCCGCGCAGCGCCCTGAGTTCCTCGCGCAGCAGGCCGAGCAGCAGGGCCATCGCCTCGCCGACGTCGGCGACGAAGCCCGGGCCGGCGTCCTCGGGCACGGTGGCCGCGCCGTAGGCCACGGCCTCGTCCAGGAAGTCGATCTTCAGCCCGTCCAGGCCGTAGTCGGCGACGGCGTCGCGGCAGACCCGGACGACGTGCTCGCGGACCTCGGCGTGGCGCGGGTCGAGGATCCGGCAGTCCAGCCGGTGCACGTGGTGCGGGGCGAACCGGGCCCAGGTGCGGTGGGCCTCGGCGCGCTCGCCGAGCAGCAGCGGGGCGATCCAGGCGGTGTAGCGCAGTCCGGCCGCCCGGACGGTCTCGACGTGGGCGCGCAGGTCGGGGAACTTGACCGGGTCGGCGGTCCAGTCGCCGCAGCCGGCGTAACCCCGGCCGTCGCCGTGCAGCTGCCAGCCGTCGTCCAGGAAGAGCTGCCCGCAGCCGAGTTCGGCCGCGAGCACGGCCTCCCGCTCGACGCCGGCGGCGGTGACGTCCTGGGCGAAGGCGTACCAGGTGGAGTAGACGGGGGTGCGGCCGAAGTCGGGGGTGGGCAGCGGGGTGCCGCCGGGCAGGGCGGCGAACCACTCGCGCAGGTCCCGCAGGGCGGCGGCCAGGGTCGCGCCGGGAGCGGTGAGCCGCAGCCGGAAGGTCTCCCCCGCGGTGAGCGGGAAGCGCAGCCAGACGCCGAAGCGCTTGTGCTCCTCGCTGACGCCGAACCGCACGGCGGTCTGCCGGACGGTGCGGTCGGCGGCGAAGGCGAGCACGGTGCGCCCGGCGGTGTCGTACAGGCAGCCCACCGGGGCGGAGTCCACCAGGGAGACCGGGCGCCAGGGCGACCAGTCGGCGGGCAGGGTGCGCTCCCAGCCGGCGTTGGGGTGCCAGAAGCCGGCCGCGTCGCCGAGCGGGACGTCCAGGCGGACGGTCACCTCGGTGTCGGCGGTGGCGGTGATCCCGGCGGTGTTCCAGGCGGTGTCGTCGGCCTCGTGGGCCGTGTCGACGGTGCCGGGCGCGGCCTGGACGGTGATCCGGGCGCCGTGCACCAGCAGTTCGTGCGTGCCGCCCTCCCACTGGTCCGGGGTGAAGGTGGGCAGCGCGGCGAGGTCGATGGAGCCGGTCTGCACGGCGGGCCTCTCTCGGGTCGGGGTCGGGTCGGGGGTCGTACCGGTGGGGCCGGTGCCGGGGGTGCCGGGGGTACTGCCGGGGTGCGGCGCTGCCGTGGTCACTGCTTGACGGCCCCGGCGAGCATCCCGGAGACGAAGTGCTTCTGCAGGAAGAGGAAGAGCACGGCCATCGGGACCGCGGCGACGGCGGTGCCGGTGAGCAGCTGGCCGTAGTCGACGTCGGAGCTGCCGGTGAGCGCCGCCAGGGCGACCGGGACGGTGTACGAGGCCGGGTCGCGCAGCGCGATCAGCGGCCACAGGAAGTCGTTCCACTGGAACAGGAACAGGAACATGGCGAGCGCCGCGAGCGCCGGGCGCATGGTCGGCAGCGCGATCCGCAGGAAGAGCCGCAGCTCGCCGCAGCCGTCGATCCGGCCGGCCTGGAGCAGTTCGTCCGGCAGCGCGCTCATGGACTGGCGCATCAGGAAGATGCCGAACGGCAGGGCCAGGTTGGGCAGCAGCACGGCCTGGTAGGTGTTGAGCCAGTCCAGGTTCACCATCATCTTGAACAGCGGGACGATGGTGAGCTGGGTCGGCACCACCAGGGCGAGCAGCAGCACGGAGAACATCAGGCCCTGGCCGCGGAAGCGGAACTTGGCGAAGCCGTAGCCGGCCAGGGTGCAGACGATCCCGCCGAGCACGGTGTAGGTGACGGACAGCATCAGGGAGTTGAGCACCACCCGGCCGAAGCCGACGGACTCCTCCAGGTGGCCGAGGTTGGTGCCGAGCTCACCGCCCGGCAGCAGCTGCGGCGGCCGGCCGAAGATGTCGTGCGAGGTGTGGGTGGAGGCGATCGCGAGCCAGTAGAGCGGTGCGACCGTGAAGGCGAGCAGCGCGAGCATCCCGGCGGTGAGCAGCACCTGGCCGCGTCGGGACGCGCGGAACGCGGGGCTGGTGGTGGCTGCCATCAGTCCTCCTCCTTGGCGAGCTTGACCTGGACGAGGCCGAACAGCGAGATGATCAGGACCAGCGCGTAGCCGATCGCGGACGCGTAGCCGAAGTCGAAGTACCGGAAGCCGGTCTGGTACAGGTACACGCCGATGGTGGTGGTGGCGTTGTCGGGGCCGCCGCCGGTCATGATGAACGGCTCGTCGAACAGCTGCAGGGTGCCGATGGTGGAGAGCACCACGGTCAGCAGCAGGGCCGGGCGCAGTCCGGGCAGGGTCACGTGCCAGAACCGGCGCAGGGGGCCGGCGCCGTCGACGGCGGCGGCCTCGTGGTGCTCGGCCGGGATCGACTGGAGCCGGGCCAGGTAGATGACCGCGTTGTAGCCGGTGTAGTGCCAGGTCAGCGCGAGCATGATGGACACCCGGGCCCAGAACGGGTCGTTGAGCCAGTGCACCTCGGGCAGGCCGACCAGCTGGAGCAGCCAGTTGACGGCGCCGGAGTCCTGGTTGAGCAGGGCGCCCATCATCAGGCCGTAGGTGACCAGGCCGGTCACCACCGGCAGGAAGAAGCCCAGTCGGAACAGCGGCTTCCAGCGCAGCAGCGCCGAGTTGAGCGCCACGGCCAGGACCAGCGAGAGGGCGAGCATGACCGGCACCTGGACCACCAGGATCAGCGCGGTGTTGCCGAGCGCCTTCCAGAACAGCGGGTCGTGCAGCAGCCGTTCGTAGTTGCCGAGGCCGGTCCAGGTCTGGGTGGTGCCCTCGGTCCGGTACAGGCTGAGGACGAAGGACCAGACCACGGGGTACAGCCGGAAGGCGGCGAACAGCGCGAGGGCCGGGAGGACGAACAGGTACGGCGCCAGGCGGGCGCCGCCGCCCCGGCCCGCCCGCGGGCGGGCCGGGGCGGCGGCGGGTCCGGGGCGGGATCCGGCTCCCGCCCGCGCCGGGGTCGCGGTGGTCATGCCTGGGCCCTCAGGGTCTGCTGGACGAGCTGGTCGGCGGCGGCGCGCAGCACCGTGGCCGGGTCGGCGCCCTGGAGCAGGACCTTGGTCTGGGCGTCGTCGATGACCTTCAGCGCCCGGGCGTAGTCGGCGGTGTAGTTGGTCGGCACCGACGGCTTGGACAGCTCCTCCAGGAGCACCTCGGCGTACTTCTGGCCGCCGAAGAAGGCGCTCTCGGTGTGGAAGGCCGGGTCGTCGTAGGCCTTGAGCAGGGCCGGGAAGATGCCCTTGTTCTTGTAGATCGGGACCTGGGACTCGGGCCGGGTGAGGGCGAACTCGGCGAAGGCGAACGCGGCCCGCTGGTTCTTGCTGGAGCCGGCGACGGCCAGGTGGGTGGAGTTGACGATCGCCGAGCGCGAGCCGCCGGGGGTGACGGCCGGCGGGAGCATCAGGCGCCAGTTGCCGCTCTGGTCGGCGGCGAGGGACTCCATGTAGCCGCCGTACCAGGCGGGGTTGGGGCAGACGGCGACCTTGCCGGCCTTGACCGCGGAGTCGTAGCCGGGCGCGCCGGGCGAGCCCTGGACGTCGAGCAGCAGCCCGGCGTCGTTCATCTCCTTGATCAGGGTGAGCGCCCGGACGGCCTCCGGCGAGTTGATGGTGATCTTGCCGTCGATGTTGAAGTAGAAGGTGCCCTGGAGCTGGAGCAGCAGCTGGAAGAGGTTGGCCGAGTCGGCCTGCGAGGCCGAGCGGTCCACGGCCAGCAGCGCGGTGCCGGTGGCGTCCTTGACCTTCTTGCCCGCGGCGATGACGTCGTCCCAGGTGGCGAGCGAGGCGGCGTCGACGCCGGCCTTCCGGAAGAGGTCGTCGCGGTAGAAGAAGCCGCTCGCGTTGGCCTCCCACGGCAGGGCGTAGACCTTGGACTGGCGGGAGACGGTCTGCCACAGGCCCGGCGCGAAGGCGTCGGCGTACTTGTTGGCGCCCAGCGCGCCGAGGTCCGCGAGGCCGCCCGGGAACTTCTCGATGTAGCCGGGCAGGTAGTCGACGCCGATGTGCAGCACGTCGGCCAGACCCTGGCCACCGGCGGCCATCGCGATGGTGATCTTGTCCCAGATCGCCGGGTTGCCGATGTCCTGGACGGTCACCTTGACCTTGGGGTGGACGGCGTTGAAGGCCGGTATCAGGGCCTTGAGCTCCGCCGCCGGGTTCTTCCAGCTCCACACGGCGACCGAGCCGGACAGCTCGCCGGAGCCGCCCGCGTCTCCCCCGCCGGAGTCCGAGCCGCCGCACGCGGCCAGGACCGAGCCCCCGCCGGCGGCCACCGCGGCCGCGCCGATCCCCTTGAGGAAACCGCGCCGACTCGGCCCGCCCACGATTCTGCCACCCATGCCCGGAGCTCCTTCGCTCTGCTCGGGACCGCCGCCGCACGCGGCGGTCCCGACCGACCGCGACGCACCACCGATCGGTGCCGCCGCCGTCCCGCCGATCGCGGGAACGGGAGTGAATCTAGCCAGGCCACAGAGGGTTAACAACAGTTTTCGAAAAATTTTCGTCGCACAGAGCGAAAACGTTACAACGTGACGGCGGAGCCCGGTCCGGGCACGCAGAAGCCCGTGCCGCCGGTCCTCGGCGGCACGGGCTTCGCAGGTCAGCGCGGTGGCAGCCGGGCGGTGCCGAAGCGCCGGCGGTAGTCGGAGGGGGTGGTGCCCAGATGGTGGGCGAAGGCCCGGCGCAGGCTCTCGTCGCTGCCCAGCCCGCTGCGCCGGGCGGCCGAGGTGACGCTGTGGCCGTCCAGCAGCAGCTGCTGGGCGCGGTCCAGCCGCACCCGCTCGACCCAGCGGGCCGGGGTGGTGCCCAGCTCGGCCCGGAACAGCCTGGTCAGATGGCGGGTGCTGACCGCCGCGGTGGCGGCCATCGCGGGCAGGCCGTGGTCGGCCGCCGGGTCGGCCAGGACGGCCCCGGTGACGGCGCGCAGCAGCTCGCCCCCGGGCGGCGGGGTGGCCTCGGCGGTGGAGAACTGGGACTGGCCGCCCGGGCGCCGCAGGAACATCACGAGCTCGCGGGCGATGCCCCGGGCGGTGTCGGCGCCGTGGTCGTCCTCGACCAGGGCGAGGGCGAGGTCGATGCCCGCGCTGATGCCCGCACCGGTGTGGAAGCGGCCGTCGCGCACGTGCAGGGCGTCGGGCTCGACCCGCACCTCGGGGTGGCGGCGGGCCAGCGCGGCGGCGTGCCGCCAGTGGGTGGTGGCACGGCGACCGTCCAGCTGTCCCAGCGCGGCCGGCACGAAGGCGCCGCTGCAGACCGTGGCCACCCGCCGGGCCCGCGCGGTGAGGTCCCGGGCGGCGGCGAGGAGCTCCCGGTCGGGACCCCGGGTGGCGAGGTGGTCGGCCCCGGCGATCACCAGGGTGTCCAGCGGGCCGGCGTCCGCCGGGGCGACGGTACCGGCCAGCGCGACGCCGTTGGAGGCGGTGACGGTGCCGCCCCGGGGCGAGACCAGGACGGTCGGGTACGGGTGGCCGAGCGCGCCGGCCAGGTGGAAGACCTCCAGCGGGCCGCTGAGGTCGAGCAGGGTCAGCTCGTCGAACACCAGGAAGGCGACCCGGCCGGCCGGGTCCCGCGCCGTCATGTCCGGATCCGTGGTGCGGAGGGCAGAAAGGACATGGCGCCAGCCTACGTCACCGCACGACAGTGGAGGAGTTCACCGAGAGAGCGTCGAAGTACCAGTGGAAGCAGGGAAACTGAGATGAGCGAGACGATCGCCGGAGTGCGGATCCCGGACAGCGCCCTGGCCAAGGAGGCGACCGAGCTGGTGCGGGAGGCCGCCCCGCCGCTGCTGTTCGACCACTCCCGCAGGGTGTTCCTGTTCGGGGCGCTGCGCGGCGCCGAGCAGCGGTTGGACTTCGACCCCGAGCTGCTCTACGTCGGGGCGATGTTCCACGACCTCGGGCTGACCGGGAGCTTCGCCCGCACCGACCGGCGGTTCGAGATCGACGGCGCCGAGGAGGCACGGCGGTTCCTGCACGCCCACGGCATCACCGGCGAGCCGGCCGACCGGGTGTGGACGGCGATCGCCCTGCACACCACCCCGGAGGTACCGCTGCACATGGCGTCCGAGATCGCCCTGGTCACCCGGGGCGTGGAGCTGGACGTCCTCGGCGTCGGCTACCACGCGGTGAGCGACGAGCAGCGCGCCGCCGTCACGGCCGCGCACCCCCGGCCGGACTTCAAGAACCGGATCCTCGCCGCGTTCACCGCGGGCACCAGGGACCGCCCGGCCACCACCTTCGGCAACGTCAAGGCCGATGTCCTGGCGCACTTCGTCCCGGGCTTCGAGCGGGGCGACTTCGTCGAGGTGATCCTCGGCTCGGACTGGTCCGAGTGAGAGCGGCCCGGTCCGGGTGAGGCCGGTGCCCGCGGGGTGAGCGGGGCATCCGGGCCCCGACCCGGTCCCGCCTCACCCGCCCGGGGTGGTGCGCGCGCGGGCGGCGGGCGTCACCGTGGGCCACGGGGGGTCGGACCCCGGTGCCCGGGGGCCGGTCGGCTCGTTCTCCGGAGGCAGGCGATGGACGACTACCCACTGCTGAACATCTTCCTCACGACCATGTGGTTCTTCCTGTGGATCCTCTGGTTCATGCTCCTGTTCCGGGTCTTCGGGGACCTCTTCCGGGACGACTCGGTCGGTGGCTGGGGCAAGGCCGGCTGGTGCGTGCTGCTGATCGTGCTGCCGTTCCTGGGCGTGTTCATCTACCTGATCGCCCGCGGCAAGGGCATGGGGATGCGGGAGGCGGCCCGGGTGAAGCAGGCGGACGCCGAGTTCCGGGACTACGTACGGGACGCGGCCGGGTCCGAGGGCAAGCGGACCAGCCCCACCGAGGAACTGGCCCGGCTGGCGGACCTGCGGCGGGACGGCTCCATCACGGAGGAGGAGTACCAGCGCGCCAAGGCGCTCGTGCTGGAGTGACCGGCCCGCCGGAGAGGCAGGGGGAACGGTGCCGTCAGGGGCCCTGGACCGTCACGGTCGGGGGTCCCGGCGGCGCGGGCGGCACCGGCGGCGTCGGCGGCCCGGGCGGCGGCCCGGGTGCCGGGGGCGGCTCGGCCGGGGCAGCGGTCCGGTAGGCGGGCGCGAGGAACTCGCGGACCGCGAACGCCGCCAGCACCACCACGGCGAACCAGAACACCACCATCGCCGTCGGGTGCTCCCAGAACGCGAACACCACGGCGGCGACGACCAGGATCGCCACGCCCGTCCAGCGCTTGTAGCGACGGACGAAGCGCTCCGCCGGACCGGCCCGGAAGCCGGCCGAGTCGGCCGCCGAGCGCAGCGCCGCCACCCCGTGGCCGGCCACCGAGCGGACGGTGACGGCGGCCCGCGAGGGGCCGATCAGGAACGCCCCGAGCGCCACCACCAGGGCCAGGAAGCCGACCACCCGCACCGAGGTGCGCAGATAGGTCACCAGCGCGTCGTAGACGGCGCCGGCCGCGGCGGGCGAGGCGTCGGTGGGCAGATGGTCCAGGAAGTAGGAGCGGAACACCGTCAGGGCGAGGCCGAGCAGCAGCATCGCGGCCGCGATTCCGAGGGCGGCGCCGGCCAGCGCCCGGCGGCGGTTGACGGCCGTGAACACCGCGCCGGCCGCGACCAGGACCGTGATCACCGGCATCCACCAGCCGAGGATCTCCAGCAGCCGGAAGCCGCCGCGGATCTTGGCGAGGTCGGGCGAGGAGAACACCACGAACTCGGTGTGCACCTCCGGGATCTTGGCGGCGGGCGCGAACCCGGCCTGGACCAGGGCCGTCTTCACCCGGTCCACCATCGGCCCGATGTCGATCACGACCTCGTCGTTCTTCAGCACCACCGCGCCGCCGCCCTCACCGGTGAGGGCCTTGACCATGGTGGCGTGCCCGGCCCGTACCGCCTGTTCCCAGACGGTGGCGAAGGCGTCGCTGGTGACCACCCGCTCGGCGGCGGCGTGCACCAGGTTGTTCAGCGCCCCCTCCAGCGGTCCGGTCAGGCCGCCCAGCAGCTGCGCCAGCCGGGGCGGCACGCCCTGCTCGGCGGCGGCCTGGGACAGGTCGTTCACCAGCGACTTGACGTCGACCTGCTCCGTCGCGGCGTCGGTGATCCGGTTGGCCAGGGCGCTCTGGACGTCGGGGTTGTGGGCCAGCGGCGCCATGGTGGCGACGAACCGGTCGGTGTCGGTGATCTCGTCGTGGGCCCAGACCGCGATGACCGCGAGCAGCGACAGCACCGACGCCACCACGACCAGGACGACCGAGCCGGTGGTGCGCAGCCGGTGGTGCTCCTTCTTGCTCCGGACGTCCGCCTCCAGCTCGGCGACCCGGCGGTGCAGCGCGTCCAGTTCGACGCTGTCCGGGCGGCCGGGCTGTGCGGGGCCGGGCTGCCCGGGGCCGGGCTCGGTCGGTGGCATGGGCGCGGCTCCTCGTCCTGGGCGGCCCGGGGTCGGGGGCGCCCCGGGCGGACCGGTGGCGCCGCGAGGCGCGAACACCGGTGCGTCCAGCCAAGGGCCCCGCGCGGCACTCGGCGAGCAGGGCTGACCCAGCGGGGTGACCCGGACCGGTCCCGGTCACCCCGCCTTCCGCTGCCCCCGTCACCCCGAACAGGTGAGCCGGTGGCCGGGGCCGGCGGGTTAGCGTCGCTGCGGGTCGGTGTCCGGGCGGCGCCCGGACCGGCCCCCGACCGGCGCACCCGACCGGCCGGACCGCACCCCCCACGCCCGGAGGAGCCGACGTGAGCAACGCACCCGATGCGCCCGGTGGGGCGGGCGAATCCGAACCGGTCGACCTCGGCCCCATCGACTACCTGGTGATCGCGTTCCCCGGCAGTCACCTCAGCGGCGAGGGCCTGCCGCTGCTCGTCGACCTGGTCGAACGCGACATCGTCCGGATCCTCGACCTGATCTTCGTCAACAAGGACGAGGCCGGCACGGTCACCGCCGTCGAACTGGCCGACGTGGACGGCGACGGGGTCCTCGACCTGACCGTCTTCGAGGGCGCCTCCTCCGGTCTGCTGGGGGACGCCGACGTCACCGAGGCCGGTCTGCTCCTGGAGCCCGGCGACTCCGCCGTGGTGCTCCTCTACGAGAACCGGTGGGCCGCGCCGCTGGCCGCCGCCCTGCGGCGGGCGGACGCGCGCATGGTCGCCAGTGGCCGCGTCCCGGTCCAGGACCTCCTGGAGGTGCTGGACGCGCTGGAGGAACTCGACGCCGCGGGCTGACCGCGCGGCCCCACTCCGCCCCCACCCCACCCCCGATCTCCCTCACCCCAGGCAGGAAGCCATGCCCGGACTGCTACGTGGCGTCGCCCGCACCGCGGTCGTCGCCGGAACGGCCACCGCCGTCTCCAACCGAGTCTCCCGCCGCCAGGCCGGCCGCTGGGCGCAACAGGAGTCCGCCGCCGAACCCGCCCCGGCCGCACCCCCGCCGGCCGCCGCGGCGCCCGCCGCGCCGACCATGGAGGAGAAGCTGGACCAGCTCAAGGACCTCGCGACACTCAAGGACCAGGGGGTCCTCACCGAGGAGGAGTTCGCCGCGCAGAAGGCCCGGATCCTCGGCAGCTGACCATGGCGAACCGCTGGAAGCCCCTGGTCGTCCTCGGGACCGCCCAGTTCCTGATGGTGCTGGACGCCTCGGTGATGAACGTCTCGATCAGCCAGCTGGTCGAGGACTTCGACACCGAGGTGACCGCCATCCAGGCCGTCATCACCCTGTACACCCTGGTGATGGCGGCCTTCATGCTGACCGGCGGCAAGATCGGCGACATGTACGGGCGCCGCCGGGTCTTCGTGATCGGCCTGGTCGTGTACGCGGTCGGCTCGGGGCTGACCGCGGTCGCGCCCACGGTCGGGGTGCTCGCGCTCGGCTGGTCGATCATCGAGGGCCTGGGGGCGGCCCTGGTGCTGCCCGCGCTGGCCGCCCTGGTGGCCGGCTCCTACTCCGGCCGCGACCGGGCCGTCGCCTACGGCGTGATCGGCGGCCTGGCCGGTGCCGGCATCGCGGTGGGCCCGCTGCTCGGCGGCTGGGTGACCACCTATCTGACCTGGCGGCTGGTGTTCGCCGGCGAGGTGGTGCTGGTGGTGGCGATCCTGCTGCTGATGCGCTGGGTGCCGGCCCAGCCCCGGCCGACCGACCCGCCCCGGCTCGACCTGCTCGGCGTCGTGCTGTCCGCCTCGGGCCTGGCCCTGATGGTGCTGGCCGTGCTGCAGAGCGGCACCTGGGGCTGGGTCCAGCCGCGCAACCCGCCGTTCACCGTGCTCGGCTTCGCGCCGACCCTGTTCGTCGTCGCCCTCGGCGCCGCCCTGACCTACGCGTTCTGCGTGCACGAGCGACGGCGCGAGGGCCGGGGCCGCACGCCCCTGGTCTCGCTCGACCTGTTCGGCAACCGGACGCTGCGCTCGGGGCTGACGACCCTCTTCAACCAGAACACCGTCCTGCTCGGCCTGTTCTTCGTCATCCCGCTCTACCTCCAGGTCGTGCAGGGCCTGAACGCCTTCGAGACCGGCCTGCGGCTGCTGCCGGTGTCCGTGACGATGCTCGGCGCCTCGATGTCCGGCACCCTGCTGCTGCGCTACGCCTCGCCGCGCACCATCGCCAGGGCGGGGCTGCTGGTCCTGCTCGCCGCCACCCTGTGGCTGATCACGGCGATCGGCCCCGACCTGCACGGCGCCTCCTTCGCCGGGGCCATGGCCCTGCTCGGCGTCGGGATGGGGATGCTCGCCTCGCAGCTGGGCAACACGGTGCAGTCCAGCGTGCAGCCCGAGGAGCGCAGCGAGGCCGGCGGGCTGCAGTACACCGCGCAGAACCTCGGCTCCTCGCTCGGGACGGCGCTGATCGGGGCGATCCTGATCGGCGCCCTCGCGACGTCCGTGACCAGCCAGATCGAGAGCGATCCCCGGGTCTCCGGGGCCGTCGCGCAGCAGACCGCCGTCCAGGTGGAGGCCGGCCTGTCCTTCGTACCGGCCGACCAGGTGGCGTCGGCGCTGGCGGCGCGTCCGGACGTGCCGCCGGAGGAGGCGGCCGCCGTGGTGGAGAACTACCAGGACGCGCAGATCGACGGTCTCAAGGCCGCCGTGCTCGCCTGCTCCTGCATCACGGCCGGCGCGGTGCTGTTCACCGGCCACCTGCCGGCCGGTCGCCCGGACCGGCGGAAGGGCGCCCGGCCGTCCCGCCGAACGGGTGACTGAACCGCGTCCTCCCCACCGCACCGGGCGCCGTTCGGTGGCCGACGCTCAGTGGCCGACGGCGACCTTGGCCGCGACGATGACCAGCCCCAGCACCAGGTTGACGGCGCCCTCGGCGACGACCTGGCGGGTCCGGGCACCGGCCCGGTGGGCTCCCAGGGCCGCCCAGGCCACCTGCTGGCAGATCGCGACCGTCAGCGCGAGCCAGGCGTTCTCCCCGGCGCCCAGCCACGGGCTGACCAGGACCGCCAGCGCGGGCAGCGCCGCGGCCTCGACGATCGGCCACTCGTGCCGGCCGACCCGGCGCACCTGGCGGAAGGTCACGTCCTTGCCCGCCTCGCGCTGCCCGGCGACGTGCGCGTAGACGTGGGCGGCCCAGAAGACCAGCCCGGTGATCACCAGCAGCAGGATGAGCGACAGCCTCGGGTGGTCCTCCTGGGTGCTGGACGCGGCGATCACGGAGGCCGCCAGCATCGAGCCGTAGACCGCGCCCGCGTAGTCCGTCCGCTTCTGCGGGAAGTCCGAGCCCGGGACGGCCGCGCCCGGTTCGGACGGGTCGGGGACGCGGCGGCGGGGTGCCGGTCCGGGGACGCTCACGGCGGCCTCCTGAGGGCTGTGCTCGGCCGGCTCGCCGAGTCCTTGCCGCGATCCTCGCCGCTCGGGGTCCGCCCGGCCACCTCCGGCGGGCGGGCCCGGCACCGGCCGGGCCCGGCTCGGATGGCACCCGGCCGCAGAGCCGTACTACGGTCGAAGGGACGTTCCTCCGGCCGGTCCGGCGGTGCCCGCCGCCGGGGACGCGTCCCGGGAGGCGTCGCGCCCGGACGTGCCCTCCCGAGGGCCGAACCACCAGGCGGTGGCCCCATGCCGTACACCCGCGCAGCACCCGCACCCCTCGTCCCGACCGGGCACGCCTCCCCACCGGTGCTCTCCCCCGCAGCCGCGCCCGCCGCCCCGGTCCCGACGACGGGCGCGCCCGCCCCGGCGGACCCGCCCGCCCCGGCGCGGCTTCCCAACGGCGACCCGATGCTCGCCACCCGGGTCCGGCCGCCCCGCCCGCCCGCCGCCGCCTTCCTGCACCGCGACCGGCTGCTCGGCCGCCTCGACGCGGCGGCGCTCCGTCCGGTGACCCTGGTCAACGGCCCGGCCGGGGCCGGCAAGACCCTGCTGGTGGCCGACTGGCTGGCCCGCGGCAGCCTCCCCGGCCCGGCCGGCTGGCTCACCCTGGAGCCGAGCGACAACCAGCCCGGCACCTTCTGGGCCTATGTCCGCGAGGCCCTGCAGACCGGCGTCGCCGGACTCCCCGCGGAGGTCGGCGCCCCCGCCCGGGCCGAGCACGTCGAACCGTCCCTGCTGCTGCGGCTGGCCGCCTGGATCAACGCCCGCCCCCGGCCGACGGTCCTGGTCCTGGACGAGTGCGAGCACCTCGACAACCTCCGGCTCGCCGAACAGCTGCACGACCTGGTCCGGCACACCGCCGGCCGGCTGCGCCTCGTCCTGGTGGGCCGCAGCGAGCCGCTGCTGCCGCTGCACCGCTACCGGGCGGCGGGCGAGCTGGCCGAGATCCGGGCCGGCGAGCTCGCGCTGAACCGCGCCGAGACCGCCGCCGTGCTGGAACGGCACGGCCTGCGGGTCGGCCCGGCCGCCGTCGGGGCCGTGCACCACGCGCTGTCCGGCTGGACCGCCGGGGTCCGGCTGCTCGCCCTCGCCGCCCAGGAGGCCGACGACCCGGAGGCGTACCTCGGGCGGATCGACGCCGGTCCCACCGCGCTGTCGGACTTCCTGCTCGCCGAGGTGCTGCGCACGCAGCCCGCGCCGACCCAGGACCTGCTGCTGCGCTGCAGCATCCTGGGCCGGGTCCACCCCGACCTCGCCGACGCGCTGACCGGCCGCCGCGACGGGCGGCGGATCCTGGAGCGGCTGCACCAGGACAACGCCTTCACCGACGCCCTGCCCGACGGCTGGTACCGGCTGCACCCGATGTTCGCCGGGATCCTGCGCCTGCACCTGCGCGCCGCCGCCCCGGAGCGGGTCGACGAGCTGCGGGTGCGGGCCGCGCACTGGCTCGCCGGGCACGGCCAGTACCGGGCCGCGCTGGACCACGCGGCCGAGGCCGGGGCCTGGGCGCTGGCCGCGCGGCTGCTGGTCGACGAGTTCGCCCTCGGCGAGCTGCTGGCCGGGCGCGACGCGACCCGGCTGTGCGCGCTGTTCGCCCGGATGCCGCCGACCGAGCACAGCCCGGCCGCCGAACTGGTCCGCGCGGCCGTCCACCTCACCCGCGACGAGGCCGCGAGCGCCCTGACGATCCTGGAGCGCGTCGAACCGCTGCTGCCCGCCGAGCGGACCGCGCTCCAGCTGGCGGCCGTCCTGGTGCGCACCGGCGCCGCCCGACTGCTCGGCTCGGCCCCGCTCGCCGACCGCGCCGCCCGCCGGGCCGGGGAGCTGGAACACCGGGTGCCCGCCGACCTGCCGGAGCGGCACCCCGAACTGCTCACCCTGATGGCCGCCGACCTCGGCTCGACGCTGCTCTGGCACGGGCGCCTGGACGAAGCCTGCCGGGCGCTGGAACGCGCGGCGCGGGCGCCGGCCTCGCCCGCCACCGCCCGGTTGCGCCACGACGCCCTGTGCCGGCTGGCGCTCGTCGACTACCTGCGCGGCTGGCCGGGGCGGGCCGAGCGCCGGGTGCGCCAGGCGGACGAGGAGGCCGACCGGTCCAGCCTGCCGCCGGAGAGCCGCACCGAGGTCCGGGACCTCGTGCTGGCCGCCACCGCCCTGGAGCGCGACGAGCCGGCCGAGGCCGGGGCGGCGCTGCAGCGGACGGCCGGCGGGCGGGCGCCGGGCCACGACCCGGTGGTCACGCTGGGGATCGGCGTGATCCGGGCCAGGCTGCTCCTGGCCCAGGGCCGTCCGGACAGCGCGCTGCGGCTGCTGGACGAGACCCGGCGGCACGGGCTCGCGGACCGGACCTCCGACTGGAGCCGCGAGCGCCTCGCCGTCACGGCCTGCGCCGCGCACCTGGCCGCCGGACGGCCGGGGGCGGCGGTGGCGGCCCTGGACGACGTGCCGGTCCGGGCGCGCGACTCCCTGGTGGTGGCGGCCCGGGCCCGGCTCGCGGCCGGCCGGGACGAGCAGGGCACCCTGGCCGGGCTGCGGGCCCTGCGCGACGACCCGGCCGTGGGCAGCGCGACCCGCACCCGGGCGCTGCTGCTGCTGGCGCAGGCCGGGGCCGAGCGCGACGGTCCCGACAGCGCCCGGCTGCTGGCCGAGGCCCTCGCCGCCGCCGAGCCGGAGCGGCTGTGCCGGCCGTTCCGCGAGTCGGCGCCCTGGGTGCGCCGGCGGCTGCGCGGACTGCCGCACCTGGCGCGCGCCCACGGCTGGCTGCCCGCCGATCTGCGGCCGCCCGCCCACGACCCGGCCCCGGAGCGGTGCCCGGACACCGGTACGAACACCCGGACGGCCGCCGGGCCGGTGCCGGCGGCGGGTGCGCCGGTCGAGCCGCTGACCGGACGGGAGCGGGAGATCCTGCTCTGCGCCGCGCGGCTGCTGTCCACCCAGGAGATCGCCGACGAGCTGTACGTGTCGCCGAACACCGTCAAGACGCACCTCAAGAGCGTCAACCGCAAACTCCGGACGGCCAACCGCCGGGACGCGGTGCGCACCGCCACCCGGCTGCGCCTGCTGGACGCGCCCTGAGGCGGGCCGGGGCCCGGACGGCTACTCCGGCAGCCGCCGCAGCTCGGTGACCGTCAGCCCGAGCGCCTGGAACCGGTTCAGCAGCCCGTACAGGTGCGCCTGGTCGACCACCTCGCCGACCAGCACCGTCTGGTCCGGGACGACCGTGCTCGCCAGCTCCGGGAAGCCCTCCCGGCGGGTCGTCTCCTGCAGTACGCCGGACACCCGGATCTCGTAGCGCATGGGGCCGGCTCCCTTCGCCTCGGCGGTGGCGTCCAGTCTCGCCGCCGCGCGGAGGCCACCGCATCACCCCCGTGAGGTGACCGCGCGGGGAGCGGCCCGCGGCGGACCGACCGGCTGCCCGGCGGCGCGGCAGGCGGTCACCCACGGCGGATGATCCGCCGGCCCGGCGGCGGTCCGTACGGTGGCGGCGCCGGCAGTACCTCCGTCCGCCAGGGGAGTCCCCGCCATGAGTCCCTACCCCCCGATCGCCGAGCACGGCGTGATCGGCGACCTCCAGACCGCCGCCCTCGTCTCCACGGCCGGCGACATCGACTGGTGGTGCGCCCCTCGGTTCGACTCCCCCAGCCTGTTCGCCGCCCTGCTGGACGACGCCGGGGGCGGCCGGTGCCGGCTCGCCGTCGACCGGGACGCGGTGCCCGAGGTCACGGTGAAGCAGCTCTACCTCGCCGGGACGGCCATCGTGGTCACCCGCTTCCTCTCCCCCGACGGGGTGGCGGAGGTGGTCGACTTCATGCCGCCCGACACCTCGCCGACCCCGAGCGACCGGCACCGGATCGTCCGGGCCGCCCGGGTGGTCCGCGGCCGGGTGCCGTTCGTCCTGGAGTGCCGGCCCCGGTTCGACTACGGCCGCGCCGACCACACCCTGACCGTGCTCGACGACCGGGGCGTGCGCCTGCACGGGCCCGGCCAGGACCTCTGCGTGCAGGCCACCGGGCCGGTGGAACTGCGGCCGGACGGCGCCGATGTGACGGCCCGGTTCGTCCTGGACGCGGGTCGGACGGCGACCGTGTGCCTGACCGCCCTGCCCTCCGGCGCCGATCCGCCCGCCGCCCCGGACGACGGGGCGAACTGGGCGGCCTTCGAGGCCTGCCGCTCGTTCTGGTACGAGTGGCTCAGGTCCTCGACCTACCGGGGCCGCTGGCGGCAGATCGTGGACCGCTCGGCGATCACGCTCAAGCTGCTCAGCTACCACCCGACCGGCGCGCCGATCGCCGCCGCGACCATGGGCCTGCCGGAGCAGATCGGCGGCGAGCGGAACTGGGACTATCGCTACACCTGGATCCGTGACGCCTCGCTGTCCGTGCACACCCTGATCGGACTCGGCTTCCAGGAGGAGGCCCAGGCCTTCCGCCGCTGGGTCCGGGAGCGGATCGGGAGCGCCGGCGCCGAGCGTGACGGGCTGCGGATCATGTACCGGGTGGACGGCGAACGCCTGACGGGCGAGGAGACGCTGCCGCACTGGGAGGGCTACCGGGGTTCCGCCCCGGTGCGGGTCGGCAACGGCGCCGCCGACCAGCTCCAGCTGGACATCTACGGCGAGGCGGCGTACGCGTTCGCGGCCGACAACGGCGACGGCCGCGGCGACATGGGCGCGCTGCGCGGCTGGGACGCGTTCCGCCGGATGGTCGACTGGCTGACCGAGCAGTGGGACCGCCCGGACGAGGGGATCTGGGAGACCCGGGGCGGCCGGCAGGACTTCACCTACAGCCGGCTGATGTGCTGGGTGGCCTTCGACCGCGCGATCCGGCTCGCCCGCGCCCACGCCCGCCCTGCCGACCTGGACCGCTGGACCTCGGAGCGGGACGACATCCTGCGCCAGATCGTGCAGCGCGGCTGGAACCCCGAGCGCCGGGCGTTCACCCAGCACTACCGCACCGAGGTGCTGGACGCCTCGCTGCTGCTGATGCCCAAGGTCGGCTTCCTCTCCCCCACCGACCCGGACTGGCTGTCCACCCTGGACGCGATGGACCGCGAACTGGTCTGCGACAGCCTGGTCTACCGCTACGACCCGGCCGCCTCCCCCGACGGACTGCGCGGCTCCGAGGGCACCTTCAACCTCTGCACCTTCCTCTACGTCGAGGCCATGGCCAGGGCCGGCCGGATCGAGCGGGCCCGGTACGCCTTCGACAAGATGCTCACCTACGCCAACCACGTCGGCCTGTTCGCCGAGGAGATCGGGCCCTCCGGCGAGCAACTGGGCAACTTCCCGCAGGCGTTCACCCATCTCGCGCTGATCGACGCGGCCCTCGCCCTGGACGAGGAGCTCGACCGGCGGGGCATCGCCTGACCGGCCGGCCGCCGACCGGCGGCCGGCCGGCTCGCACCAGGCTCGCGGAACGCGGACGTTCGAGAGGAGCCCGGCATGACCACCGCCGCACCGGGGGCCCGCACGAGCACGACGGGCGGGCGGCACGTCCTCGTCCCGCTGGCCCTGGCCCAGTTCATCTGCAGCTTCGCCGGCTCCAGCATGAATGTGATGATCAACGACATCAGCGCCGACCTCGACACCAGTGTCCAGGGCGTCCAGGTCGCCATCACCGTCTTCCTGCTGGTGATGGCCGCGCTGATGATCCCCGGCGGCAAGCTCACCGACCGCTGGGGCCGCAAGCGCTGCCTGATGCTGGGCCTCGCCGTCTACGGGGTCGGCGCGCTGCTCAGCGCGGCGGCGCCCGGGCTGGGCGTGCTGATCCTCGGCAACTCGGTCCTGGAGGGTGTCGGCACCGCCCTGCTGATCCCCCCGGTCTACATCCTGACCACGCTGCTGTTCACCGGAACCGCCGCCCGGGCCAAGGCGTTCGGCGCCATCATGGCCCTCGGCGGCATCGGCGCGGCGGCCGGCCCGCTGATCGGCGGCCTGCTGACCACCGCGATCGGCTGGCGGGCCAACTTCGGCTTCCAGGTCGTGGTGGTGGCGCTGATCCTCCTCCTCACCCGCACCCTGGAGGACCCGCTGCCGCCCGACCCCGAGCGGCCGTTCGACGCCGTCGGCGCCGTCCTGTCGGCCGCGGGCCTGGTCCTGCTGGTCACCGGTATCCTCGCCGCGGACGACAACGTGTGGCTGATGGCCGGTCTGCTGGCGGCCGGCGCGGCCGTGCTGGCGGGCTTCTTCGGCTGGATCCGCCGGCTGGAGCGCTCCGGCCGGGAGCCGCTGCTGGCCACCTCGCTGTTCCGCGACCGGGTGTCCAACCTCGGCCTGGTCACCCAGAACGCGCAGTGGCTGGTGCTGATGGGCGTCTCGTTCACGGTCGGCGCGTACCTCCAGGTGGTCCGCGGCTACAGCGCCATCGCCACCGGCGGCGTCTTCACCGCCGCCACCCTGGGCCTGCTCGCCTCCTCGCTCGGCGCCGAACGACTGGCGAAGCGCTGGTCCCAGCGCACCCTGATCGTCACCGGCTTCGCGACGGCCACCGCCGGCATCGTCGTCCTGCTGCTGCTGGTGCGCGCCGTCGACGACATCTGGGCCTTCACCCCCGGGCTGCTGCTGATCGGGCTGGGCCTCGGACTGATGCTCACCCCCTCGGTCAACGTGGTGCAGTCGGCGTTCCCCGACAGCCGGCAGGGCGAGATCTCCGGCCTGTCCCGCAGCATCTCCAACCTCGGCTCCTCGCTGGGCACCGCCATCGCCGGCACCATCCTGGTCGCCGAACTCACCAACGGCGGGTACGCGGCCGCGATGATCGTCCTCGCCGCGTTCGGGGTCGTCGGCCTCGGCGCGGCGCTGTTCCTGCCGCACGACCGAACGACGGGCGCGCCGGAGGGCTGAGCGCCCGACGGCCGGGCCCCGCGGGTGCCCTCGGCGGGGTGCCCGCCGGTATTGGCACGGGCGGGTTGTGCCACGGCTATTGACGAAAAATCCAACAGTGGCGATTCTCGACCCACCGAGTACGCAGGACATGACAGCCCGCCCGGGCGGCGCTCCGTGCCGCGGGCGGGCGTCGTCCGCGTCGTCCGCCCGCCACCCGGAACTGGGGTGCACATGACGCGACTCCCCCACCCACGTCGTCCCCACGCACAGCGCTTCCCCGCCCGCCGCCGGATCGCCACCCTGATCGCCACGCTGCTCGCCCTGGTCGCCGCGGCCCTCGCCGCGCCGGCACACGGCGCCGCCGGGCCGAACTGGTGGGACCCGGTCGCCCGGCCCGCCCCCGATGCCGCGATCGGCGTCACCGGCGCGCCGTTCACCGGCACCGACGCCCAGGGCAAGGTCCGGGGCTTCGTCGACGCCCACGACCACATCATGGCCGCCGAGGGCTTCGGCGGCCGCCTCATCTGCGGCAAGGCCTTCTCCGAGGCCGGGGTCGAGGACGCCCTCAAGGACTGTCCGGAGCACTACCCCGACGGCTCCCTCGCCATCTTCGACCTCATCACCAAGGGCGGAGACGGCAAGCACGACCCGGTCGGCTGGCCGACCTTCGCCGACTGGCCGGCCCACGACTCCCTGACCCACCAGCAGAACTACTACGCCTGGATCGAGCGCGCCTGGCGCGGCGGCGAGCGGGTGCTGGTCAACGACCTGGTCACCAACGGCGTGATCTGCTCGGTCTACTTCTTCAAGGACCGCAGCTGCGACGAGATGACCGCGATCCGGCTGGAGGCCCAGAAGTCCTGGGACCTCCAGGCGTACATCGACAAGATGTACGGCGGGCCCGGCAAGGGCTGGTTCCGGATCGTCACCGACAGCGCGCAGGCCCGCGAGGTGGTCCGCCAGGGCAAACTGGCCGTGGTGCTCGGGGTGGAGACCTCCGAGCCCTTCGGCTGCAAGCAGGTCCTGGACATCGCCCAGTGCAGCCGCGCGGACATCGACCGGGGCCTCGACGAGCTGTACGGGCTCGGCGTGCGCAGCATGTTCCTGTGCCACAAGTTCGACAACGCGCTGTGCGGCGTCCGGTTCGACGAGGGCGCGCTCGGCACGGCGATCAACGCCGGGCAGTTCCTGTCCACCGGCACCTTCTGGCAGACCGAGAAGTGCCCCGGCCCGCAGCACGACAATCCGATCGGGCTGGCACCCACCCCCGCCTCGATCCAGCAGCAGTTGCCCGCCGGGGTCACCGTCCCCTCGTACGCCGGGGACGCCCAGTGCAACACCAGGGGGCTGACCGAGCTGGGCGAGTACGCCCTGCGCGGCATGATGCGGCGCGGCATGGTCCTGGAGCTCGACCACATGAGCGTCAAGGCGGCCGGCCGGGCCCTGGACATCCTGGAATCGCAGTCCTACCCGGGCGTCGTCTCCTCCCACAGCTGGATGGACCTCGGCTGGATGGAGCGCGTCTACAAGCTCGGCGGCTTCGTCGCCCAGTACATGAACGGCGCGGAGGCGTTCAGCGCGGAGGCGAAGCGCACCGACGCGCTGCGCGACAAGTACGGCGTCGGGTACGGCTACGGCACCGACATGAACGGCGTCGGCGGCTGGCCGGGACCGCGCGGGGCCGACACCCCCAACCCGGTGCGCTACCCGTTCCGCACCGCCGACGGCGGCTCCCTGGTCGACCGCGCCACCGCCGGCAGCCGCACCTGGGACCTCAACACCGACGGGGCCGCGCACTACGGCCTGGTGCCGGACTGGATCGAGGACATCCGGCAGGTCGGCGGTCAGGGCGTGGTCGACGACCTGTTCCGGGGCGCGGAGTCCTACCTGACCACGCTGGGCGCCGCGGAGCACCACCAGGCGGCCGTCAACCTCGGCGTGGGCGCCTCGGCCACCGCCAGCTCGACCGAGTGGAACCCGTTCGTCAGCTACGCGGCGGACCGGGCGATCGACGGCAGCACGTCCAGCCGGTGGGCCAGCGACTGGAGCGACGACCAGTGGCTGCAGCTCGACCTGTCCACCACCACCCTGGTCTCCCGGGTCACCCTGGACTGGGAGCGCGCCTACGCCAGGGCGTACCGGATCGAGGTGTCCACCGACGGCAGCAACTGGCGGACCGTCTGGTCCACCACCTCCGGTGACGGCGGACTGGACACCGCCCGGTTCGCCGGCGTCCCGGCGCGGTACGTCCGGGTGCACGGCGAGCAGCGGGCCACCTCGTGGGGGTACTCGCTGTACGACGTGGGCGTGTACCGGGCCTGACCTGCACCGGGCCCGTCGGCGGGTGGTCGGTGCGACCACCCGCCGACGGGCCCTGCGAAATTCCCCGAAGAATCTTCGTCGGCGGTGTCGAGAACCCGTGGCCTGCTCCGTCCCAGGGGTGAGCGCGGCCAGAATGGGCCGCACCACCCCCGAGGAGAGGGACACCATGGCGAAGTACCTGCTGCTGAAGCACTACCGCGGCGCGCCGGAGGCGGTCAACAACGTGCCGATGGACCGGTGGACGCCGGAGGAGGTCTCGGCCCACATCCAGTACATGAACGACTTCGCCGCCGCGCTGGAGAAGACCGGCGAGTTCGTCGACGGCCAGGCGCTCGCCCCCGAGGGCACCTGGGTCCGGTACGACGGCGAGGGCCGCCCGCCGGTCACCGACGGCCCGTTCGCCGAGACCAAGGACCTCATCGCCGGCTGGATGGTGATCGACGTCGACAGCTACGAGCGCGCCGTCGAACTGGCCGGCGAGCTGTCCGCCGCCCCCGGCGCGGGCGGCCGGCCGATCCACGAGTGGCTGGAGCTGCGCCCCTTCTACGGCGCCGCGCCCACCGTCACCGAGTGACCGTTCCCATGGACGAGGCACTGCTCCGCGGTCTCACCCCGGGCGTGCTCGGCGTCCTCGTCCGCCGCGGAGCCGACTTCGCGGCGGCCGAGGACGCCGTCCAGGACGCGCTGGTCGAGGCGCTGCGGGTGTGGCCCGACGACCCGCCGCGCGACCCGAAGGGCTGGCTGGTCACGGTCGCCTGGCGGAAGTTCCTGGACTCCTCCCGGGCGGACACGGCCCGGCGGCGGCGCGAGGACCGGGTCGAGGAGGAGCCCGCGCCGGGACCGGTGGCCGAGGTCGACGACACGCTCCGGCTGTACTTCCTGTGCGCCCACCCCTCGCTGTCGCCCGCCTCGGCGGTCGCGCTCACCCTGCGCGCCGTCGGCGGGCTCACCACCCGGCAGATCGCCCGCGCCTACCTGGTGCCCGAGGCGACCGTGGCGCAGCGGATCAGCCGGGCCAAGCGCACCGTGTCCGGGGTGCGGCTGGACCGCCCCGGCGATGTCGCGACCGTGCTGCGGGTGCTCTACCTGGTGTTCAACGAGGGCTACTCGGGGGACGTCGACCTCGCCGCCGAGGCGATCAGGCTCACCCGGCAGCTGGCGGCCCGGGTGGACCATCCGGAGGTGGCGGGGCTGCTGGCGCTGATGCTGCTGCACCACGCGCGGCGGGCGGCCCGGACGACGGCGGGCGGCGCGCTGGTGCCGCTGGCCGAGCAGGACCGCTCGCGGTGGGACACCTCGGCGATCGCCGAGGGCGTGGCGGTGCTCCAGGCCGCGCTGGCCCGGGACCGGCTGGGCGAGTTCCAGGCGCAGGCGGCGGTCGCGGCGCTGCACGCGGACGCGCCCACGGCCGGGGAGACGGACTGGGTGCAGATCGTCGAGTGGTACGACGAGCTGCTGCGGCTGACCGACAGCCCGGTGGTGGGGCTGAACCGGGCGGTCGCCGTCGGCGAGGCGGACGGGCCGCGCGCGGGGCTGGCGGCGCTCGCGGACGTCGACGCGGCGGTGCCGCGCCGCACGGCGGCGGCGGCCTATCTGCACGAGCGCGCGGGCGACCGGGCGACGGCGGCCCGGCTGTACGCGGAGGCGGCCCGGGCGGCGTCCAACCTCGCCGAGCGGGACCATCTGACCCGGCAGGCGGCCCGGCTCAACACGGCGTCGGACGGGGACAGCCGCCCCTGAAATACTTGCATCCGCCTTCTAGCAGCCCTGGCTGGTATTTACTCCGATGGCTTATCCTGGAACGGCCACCCCCGGAAGGAGACCCGGACCCATGACCGCCACGGACCCCGCGCTCACCGCCCTGGCCAGCGGCTGGGGCGCGCTCTCCCTCCTGCACAGCCGGATCGAGGGGCACATCGAACGCGCCCTGCAGAGCGGGCACGACCTCAGCGTGCGGGAGTACTCGCTGCTCGACGTGCTCAGCCGCCAGCACGACGGCGAGGGCGGCCACCTGCAGATGAAGCAGGTCGCCGACGCGGTCGTGCTGAGCCAGAGCGCCACCACCCGACTGGTCACCCGACTGGAGGACCGGGGCCTGCTCGCGCGCTACCTGTGCCCCACCGACCGGCGCGGGATCTACACCAATGTGAGCGAGGCCGGGCTGAAGCTGCTGGCGGAGGCGCGGCCGACCAACGACGCCGCCCTGCGCGAGGCGCTCACCGAGGCGGCCCGCAATCCCGAGCTGGCCTCGCTGGTCGAGGCCGTCGAGGCCGTGGACGCGCCGGCGGCAGCGCGGTAGCCCGCCCGCTTTTCAGGGCCGCTTTTCCCATCGGCACCCCGAGGACCGGTTCCAGCACTGCGCTGGGACCGGTCCTCCGCGTCGTGGGCCCGCTTCACGGCTTGCGCCAGCCGACATCCAGATCACAGCGACATCCCGCGTTTGCAGTTATCGCGCGTCTGCAACTATTGTGAAGACACGCAAGGAGCTCACTCAAGCAATCACAGGAGGGTCGAGCCCAATGCCACTCGCACTGCTCGCTCTGGCCGTCGGCGCCTTCGGCATCGGCACCACCGAATTCGTGATCATGGGCCTGCTGCCCGAGATCGCCGCCGACTACGGCGTCTCCATCCCGACCGCGGGCCTGCTGGTCACCGGCTACGCCCTCGGCGTGGTCCTCGGCGCGCCGCTGCTCACCGTGCTCGGCACCAAGGTCAGCCGGAAGCGGATGCTGATGCTGCTGATGGGCCTGTTCGTGGTCGGCAACGTGCTGTCCGCCGCCGCCCCCTCCTTCGGGACGATGCTCGCCGGCCGGGTGGTCGCCTCGCTCGCCCACGGCGCGTTCTTCGGCATCGGCTCCGTCGTCGCCGCCGAGCTGGTGGCCCCGGACAAGAAGGCCGGCGCCATCGCCACCATGTTCACCGGACTCACCGTCGCCAACATCGTCGGCGTCCCGCTCGGCACGTACATCGGGCAGGCCGTCGGCTGGCGGACCACCTTCGTGATCGTCGCCGCCCTCGGCCTGGTCGGCATGGCCGGGATCGCCAGGCTCGTCCCGGAGCAGCCCCGCCCCGAGGGTGCCCACCTGCGCCGCGAGCTGACCGCCTTCCGCAACCCCCAGGTGCTGCTGGCGATGGCGATGACCGTGCTCGGCTTCGGCGGCGTCTTCGCCGCGATCACCTACATCGCCCCGATGATGACCCACGTGGCCGGCTACTCGGACGGCGCGGTGACCTGGCTGCTGGTGCTGTTCGGCATCGGGATGTTCCTCGGCAACCTGCTCGGCGGCCGGTTCGCGGACCGGCGGCTGATGCCGCTGCTCTACACCACCCTCGGCGGCCTCGCCCTGGTGCTCGCGCTGTTCACCCTCACCGCCCACAACAAGGTCCTCGCCGCGATCACCGTCGTGCTCGTCGGGGCGCTCGGCTTCGCCACCGTCCCGCCGCTGCAGAAGCGGGTGCTGGACCAGGCGCACGGCGCCCCCACCCTCGCCTCCGCCGTGAACATCGGCGCCTTCAACCTCGGAAACGCCCTCGCCGCCTGGCTCGGCGGCATGGTCATCACCGTCGGCCTCGGCTACACCGCGCCGAACTGGGTGGGCGCGCTGCTCGCGGCCGCGGCCCTGCTGCTCGCCCTCTGGTCCGCCGCCCTGGAGCGCCGCACCGCCGGGGCCCCGACGGCCGTGACCGCGCCGTCCCCGACCCCCGTTCCCGTCCACCACTGACCCCCACTTCCTCCAAGGAGCAGCGCAACCATGAGCACCACCGCCGTCACCCCGCTGACCACCGCCGACGCCGAGACCCTGGTCTCCGCCGCCCGCACCGCCGCCGAGGCGGCCGGGGTCGCGGTCAGCGTCACCGTCCTCGACGCCGGGGGCCATCTGCTGGCCTTCCGCCGCGACGACCGGGCCGTCCTCGTCTCCGGCGAGACCAGCACCCGCAAGGCCTACACCGCGCTCCAGCTGAACGCCACGACCGCCGACCTGGTCGACCTGGTGAAGCCCGACGGGCCGTTCCACTCGCTGCCGACCGCGCTCGACCGGCCGCTGCTGTTCATCGCCGGCGGCGTCCCCGTCCACCGCGACGGCCGACTGATCGGCGCCCTCGGCATCGGCGGCGGCGCCCCCGAGCAGGACCACGGCTTCGCCACCGCCGCCCTCCGGGAACTCGCCGGCTGACGGGCGCTCCCGCTCCCCTGCCGAGGGGCCGGGGGCCGGGGGCCGGGGGCCGGGGGCGCACTCGGGGCCGCGCACCGAGTCCCTCACACCCCTCGCACCCCCTCGCGCGCAGCGCACTTTGCAAAGCAGAACACTTTGCAAAGTCGTCGGCGACTTTGCAAAGTGTTCCGTGAGCCGAAGCCCACCGCGGCCCCGGCCCGCCTCCTCGGCGGGCCGGGGCCACCGGTGCACAGTCCGTCAGTGGTCCACCAGGGTCCAGCAGTCCGTCAGTAGTCCGGCAGGTCGAAGACCGTGGCCGCGCGGTAGACCGCGTCCAGCTCCGGGCCGATCTCCTCGAAGCCGCCCTCCGCGCCGTCCGCCTTCAGCCGGTCGCCGGTGAGTTCGAGGATCGCCTGGTTGGCGGCCACGTGCTCGCGCAGCCGCCGCTCGTAGGCGGGGTAGGCGGCCCGGTGGTCGCCGTCCGCCCGGTGCAGCTCGCCCGCCAGGACGTACGCCGCCGTCAGGGCGACGCTGGTGCCCTGCCCGGTCAGCGGCGAGCAGCAGTACCCGGCGTCACCGAGCAGCGCGACCCGGTCGTTCGACCAGCGGTCCATCTTGATCTGGGCGACGACGTCGTAGTGGAACACCTCGGTGTCGTCCAGGGCCGCCAGGAAGCGCGGCACCTCCCAGCGCAGGTCTGCGGCGATCCCGGCGACCAGGCGGCGCTGCTCGGCGAGGTCGCGCGGGAGCATCCGCCCGACCGGCTCGTCCGAGCCGAAGCCGACGAAGACGCGCAGCTCGGCGTTGTCCCGGACGGTCATCACCATGCACATCCGCTCCGAGGAGTCGCCCGGCCGGTGGACGACCTCCCAGCGGTCCAGCCCGAGGTGGTTGGGCACGCTCCAGCCCGCCACATACATGCCGATCGGGTGCAGGTAGTCCTCCTCCGGCCCGAACACGAGCCGGCGGGTGTTGGAGTGCAGGCCGTCGGCGCCCACCACGAGGTCGAAGGAGCTCTCCTCGCCGTCGCGGAACCGGACCTGGACCCCCTCCTCGTACTGGACCAGGGTGTCGATCGAGTCGTCGAAGCGGTACTCGACGCCGCTGCCCGCCACTCCGGCGATCAGCTCGGCGAGTTCGTCGCGCAGGATCTCGACGTCCGGGCCGTCGACCGGGCCGCCGCTGGCCGTCCGCTCGGTGGTGCGGCTCAGCTCCCGGCCGTCGCCGTCGACCACGGACATCCCCCGCAGGCCGGTCCGTCGCTCCGCGACCTCGGCCAACAGGCCCATCCGGTCGACGACTTCGAGGGCGTTGCCGCGGATGTCCACCGGCTGGCCGCCCCCGCGCAGGGACGGTGCGCGCTCGACCACGGTGACGCGGAAGCCGTAGCGGTCCAGCCAGTGGGCGAGGGCGGTGCCGGCGATCCCGGCACCGGAGATCAGGACCGTGGTCGGGCGCGAGTGCTGCGGTCGCGTGCTGTTCGGCATGGCGGGCCTCCCCTGGTTCGTGTGCTGCCACGAACCAGGTTGCTCCCGGCCGCCGTCGGCGCACCGTCAGGACACCGGCAGCTCGCCGGTGCCGCTGTCGGTCCACCGGCAGCTCGCCGGTGCCGCTGTCGGTCCGCCGACAGCATGCCGACAGCGGTCGGCGGAGGCTCGGTCAGCCGAGGTGGCGGGCGAGGAAGCGCAGGGTGCTGTCGAGTTCGAAGGCCGGGAGGTCGCCGTGCCCGCCGGGGTTGGCGTGCAGGGTCTTCTCGGCGGAGCCGAACGCCTCGTAGAGGGCGAGGCCCGCCTCGCGCGGCACCCGCTCGTCGTCCCACTGCAGCAGGAACTCCACCGGGACGGTGATCCGCGCGGCCTCCGCCGCCGAGGCCAGCGCCCCGCCAAGGCCCAGGACCGCCGCGCGGACCCGGGGTTCGGCGGCGACGAACGGCACGCCGAGCCCGCAGCCCAGCGAGACCCCCCAGTAGCCCACCGGTCCGGCGCCGACGTGGTCGAGCCGCTGGACGGCGTCCAGGACGGCCCGCCACTCGGGCACCGTCCGCCGCGCCACCAGGGCGTGGAACTCGGCGAGCAGCGGCCCCGGGTCCGCGCCGGCCGCGATCCGCTCCTGGTTGGCGATCGCGAGCCGGTTGTACTCCTCCACGGCCGGGCGGTCGCCGTGTCCGGGGACGTCCGGCGCGACCACCGCGAAGCCGCACTCGGTCACGAGCCGGCGGGCCCGGGCGAGGATGCCGGGCTCCTTCTTGTGCTCGCCGCCGCCGTGGCCCAGCAGGACCAGCGGGCGGGTGGCGACGGGGCCGTCCGGCGTCCACAGCGCGGCGGGGGTGTCGTCGACGACGAAGAGCTGCTCGCGGATGCCGTCGGAGGAGGTCTCGGAGGTGAAGTGCATAGCGTTCGGGCCTTTCGGGGTGCCTGGTACGGGCAGCCCTCAAGCCATGCGAGGGAGGGGTGCCCGACGGGTTGCAGTGTTGATCGGTCCCACCTCCTCGGGTCGCAGCGGTGCACGGCGGGAGCGAAAGTATCACGGCGATCTTGAACGGTGCACGCAGTTAGAGGGTCTCACGTTCGCTCTTGACGCTCACGACCCGATGGAGTTATAACTTATAACGAACGCGAAAGCATCTGCCGAACGAAGAAGGAGAGCACGATCATGGGTAACGAGCGCCTGCTTGAGGTCGTACTGCCGGGTGTCGTGGCCCCGGAGGGCCTGGAGCTCCGGTACGGGGTCGTGCCGGAGGCCGAGCGCGGCCGGATCGTGGTCGGCGTCGAGGCCACCGGCGTCTCCTTCGCCGAGCAGCAGATGCGCCGCGGCCGGTACTACGACCAGCCGCCCTTCCCCTTCGTACCCGGCTACGACCTGGTCGGCCGGGTGCTGGCCACCGGCGAGGGCGTCGACCCGGGGCTGCTCGGACAGCGGGTCGCCGCACTGGTCAAGGTCGGCGGCTGGGCCAGCCACGTGGTGGTCGACGCCGCCGACGCCGTGCCGGTGCCGGACGGCCTCACCCCGGCCGAGGCGGAGACCGTGGTGGTCAACGGCATCACCGCCTGGCAGATGCTGCACCGCCGGGCCCGGGTGCGCGCCGGACAGACCGTCCTGGTGCACGGCGCGAGCGGGGGCGTCGGCTCCGTGCTGGTCCAGCTCGCCGGCGCGGCGGGCGTCCGGGTGATCGGCACCGCCTCCGCCCGCCACCACGAGGCCCTGCGCGAGCTCGGCGTCGAGCCGGTCGACTACCGGGCGGGCGACGTCGCGGCCCGGGTCCGGGAGCTGGCACCGGACGGGGTGGACGCGGTGTTCGACCACGTCGGCGGGCGCAGCGTGATCGACTCCTGGGGCCTGCTCGCCCCCGGCGGCACGCTGATCGCCTACGGCAGCGCCTCGACCCGGGACGACAGCGGCTCCAAGCAGTGGCCCGTGCTCAAGATCCTGGCCCGCACCTGGCTCTGGAACACCCTGCCGAACGGCCGCCGGGCCCACTTCTACAACATCTGGGCCGGCCGGGGGCTGGGCAAGGACCGCTTCCGCGCCCGGCTGCGGACCGACCTCGGCGAGGTCTTCGGCGCCGTGCGCCGCGGCGAGGTGACGGCCCGGGTCGCCGCCGAACTCCCGCTGACCCGGGCCGCGGAGGCGCTGCGCCTCGCGGAGTCCGGCACGGTCGGCGGCAAGATCGTCCTGACGCCCTGAGCGGCCCGCGCGGCCCCCGGCCGCCCGGAACCGCCGGAGCTGCCGAACGGCGAGGGCGACCACGTCCACCTGCTGGTGCACTACCCGCCGAAGATCTCCGTCTCCAAGCTCGTCAACTCCCTCAAGGGCGTCAGCTCCCGCTACCTGCACGCCGAGTACACCGGTCGCATCGACCGCATCGGCACGGGGTCCGTCCTCTGGGCACCCTCGTACTTCGCGGGGTCCTGCGGCGGAGCGCCCCTGAGCATCGTCAAGGACTACATCGAGAGCCAGAAGCGGCCCACCTGATCGTCACCATCGAGGCGCAGAGACCTACGTCGCTCAGCGCCCTCCTGCCAGGGATCGCATTCCCGCCCGACCCAAAGGCCGGGATTCTCTGCGAAGATCAAGAGATAGTTGAGGGTGAACGACTTCGGGGCGGCCGGTGCTGCCGCCGGGGTCGGTGCCGAACGATTCTTGGGGGAGTTCCGGATGTCCGTCGACGGTTTCACGCTGCTGGCCGAGGCGCACGAGTACCTGCTGACCGTGGTGCGCGGGGTGCCGGAGGGCGCCTGGGGGGCGCCGACGCCGTGCAGCGAGTGGACGGTGCGTCAGGTGCTGAACCACGCGCGGCTCGACCAGCAGGCGCTGGTCATGCAGATCACCGAGGAGGCCCCCGCGGGGGACCCGTTCGACCCGGCGGACGCTCCGGCGGGCGGCGGCGACGTGGCGGCCGAGTTGGCGGCACTGCTGGAAGGGGCGGCGAAGGCCTGGGAGTCGGTCCGGGACGCCGAGAGCGTGCCGACGCCGATGGGGCCGATGCCGGCGGGGGCCGGGGCCGCGGTCGCGGCGCTCGACGCCGCCGTGCACGCCTGGGACATCGCCCGCGCGACCGGTCAGGACGCCCCGCTCACCGATGCCCTGGCGGAGGGGCTGGAGAGCCCGGCGGACCGGATCGTGGACTTCGTCCGGGACAGCTTCGGCAAGTTCGGCCCCGTGGTCGAGGTACCCGCCGACGCGGGCCCGGCGGCGAAGTTGCTCGGCTTCACCGGCCGCGACCCGCAGTGGGCGCCGCCGGCCGCGTAGTACCGCTGCGACAGGGGACGGGCCGGCGCCGGCAGGTGGAGACCTCAGCAGGTGGCGGCGTCGGCCGGGAGGGCCAGGCCGGCGGCCACCTGGCGCTCGCCGATCACCTTCACGTTCTGGTGGTACGGCCCGGTGGGCGCCGGGCTCGGGGTCACCAGATTCAGCTGCTGCGGCAGGTCGGTGTCCTTGACCGGCGCGCCCAGCTGGACCACGGAGAGCACCCCCGAGCAGTGCGAGGTCGCCGGGGGCGCGCTGCCCGGGGCGAGGCCGTTGGCCGGACCGACCGTCACCTCGGTGCTGTCCAGCGGGCTGTAGGCGTACGAGGGGCGCGTGACGGTGTCCGAACCGGTGTGGGACAGCCGCACGGTGAACCGGGTGATCCGCACGGTCACCGGTCCGCAGGGCCGCTGGTCCCCCGTGGTGTCCAGATGCAGACCGTCCAGGGCCATGAAGATTCCCGGATCGATGATCCGCGCGGAGCCGGGGAGCCGGGCGAGGTAGCCGGCCACCGTCGTGTCGCCGACCATGGTGGTGTCGAAGCAGGTCGGGCTCGGCGCCGGTGCTGCGGGCGGCGAGGAGCTGGCGGTCGCTGCCGTCGGGGTGGCCGTCGGTTCGGGTGCCGAGGTGTTCACCGTGCCCGGGGGCGACGGCGTTCCCGCTGCCCCGGTGGAGCCGCCGGACGTACAGCCCGCGATCCCCAGGGCGGCGGCCACCGCCCCGGCGAGGACCGCCGCTCCCGACCGGCTCCTGCGCGTCGCACTCATGGTCCCGGGCCCCTCTCCTACCGCACCTCCCGGAACGGGCTCGGTCCGGAACGAGGTCGATGCTTCCAGAACTCGTCGGCGGGGAGGGCGGATTCCCGCCGCCGTCAGGCGAGGTTCTTCTCCAGCGCGGCGAGGTAGTTGCGCATGAAGTGGTCCCGCATGCCGTCACTGGCCGGCGCGAAGGCATCGGCGGTCAGGCCCTTCGCCCGGTCCGCCAGGCCGCCGAGCAGGCCGACCGAGTCGTGCAGCTTCCCGCCGGAGTCGATGTACCGCAGCGCGTCGACGTGGGTGTAGGCGGGCTCCGGCGGCAACTGGGGGACGAGGTCGTTGTTGTTGACGAAGCGGTACATCCGGTTCCTGAGGCCCTTGTTGTACGCCTCGGCCAGCAGGCGGTCGCAGGTGCGTGGCTGGCCGAAGGTGACCACGCCGTCGACCGCCACCCGCGGGTCCTCCAGCAGGAGCCGGGCGGCGGCCAGCATGGCCAGCGCCCCGCCGAGGCTGTGGCCGGTGAGCCAGACGCCGCGGTCGTCGGTGCGCAGTTCGGTGACGGCCTTCCGGACGTCCGGGAAGACGGACTCCAGCGCCTCGCCGAAGCCGTAGTGCAGGTAGCCGGTCCGGGCCGGCCCCGGCCAGGGCGGGGTGGAGGCGTCCGAGAGCCAGTCGCGGATCTGCTGCGGCTCGGTGCCCCGGAAGGCGATCACGATCATGTGCTCACCGGCCATGGTGAAGGCCTGGGTGTCCTGGAGCGGGAAGGGCGGCGCGAACGTGCTCTCGTGGTGGCGCACCTCGGGGAAGCCCCAGTCGCGGGCCTGCCGCTCGACGGTCTCCTTGTCCTTGTAGGCCAGATCGGCGGCGCGGGCCAGCCAGTACGCGTGGGGCAGGCTGTAGCCCTCGGCCCGCTGGTCGAACGTGGTGGGGACGGCCACGTCGGGACTCCTCCCGTGGGGCCGGCGGCCCACGGGCCACCGGTGCGGTGCGGTCCCGCACTTCCTAGCGCTCGATCGCCCACGCACGACCGTCGCCGCACCGCAGGGTCACCCGAACGACCGGTGGACCCACCGCCCCGCCCCGCACTACTGGCCCGGCGCTACCGGCCGGGCGCTACCGGCCCGGCACTACCGGCCCGGGAGGTCCGGGCCGGGCGGCCTTCCGGTGTGACGGGCCAGGGCCTCGCGCAGCCGGGTCAGCCGGGCGATCTCCCCGTCCAGCGCGGCGAGCCGCCGCTCGACCACCGGGGCGAAGGTGTCCGGTCCGAAGTCCTGCTCGGAGAGGCAGCTGCGCGGAGGGTCCTCGGCGAGCAGGTCCAGCCGGTGCGAGCGGCTGACGATGTCGTCCACGGTGAGGCCGAGCGCCAGCAGGGCACGGATGACCCGCACCCTGACCACGGCCTCCGACCCGTACTCGCGCTGGCCGGAGGCGCTGCGGTCGGGCGGCGGGAGCAGGCCGCGCTGTTCGTAGAAGCGCAGCGCCCTGGGGGTGGTGCCGGCGGCGGCCGCCGCGTCGCCGATCCTCATCCGAGTCGCCATCCGTCCTCCTGTGCCCGTCGGCCGGCCGATACGCCGGCCGGTCAGTCCGTCAGTTCCACGATCAGCACGCCGAAGAGGTCGCCCCCGATCAGCCTGGACAACGCTCCGGGAGCCTGTTCGATGCCCGTGAGGACGGTCCGGGGGACGGTCAGTTCACCGGCCCGCAGCCAGCCGGCGAGCCGCTCGCGCCATTCCGGGTCCAGGTCCTGGTAGCGCTGGCCGGCGATGCCGTGGACGGTGGCGTCCAGGACGAGCAGCCGGAAGCTGTCCACCACGGCGGGCGCGCTGGCACCGCGCCGGGCCGGGTCGAACTGGCCGGCGAGTGCGCCGATCAGCGCGAACCGGGCGCCCTGGCGGGCGGCGTCGACGGCCGCCGTCAGCTGCTCGCCGCCGACCATGTCGACCAGGACGTCGATGCCTTCGGGGGCCGCGTCGGCGAGCTGGTCCGCGATCGGGCGCCCGCCGCGCACCAGCACGGCGTCGTAGCCGAGTTCCCCGGTGAGCCGCTTCGCCTTCTCGGCCGAGCCGGTGGTGCCGATCACCCGGGCGGCGCCGAGCAGCCGGGCCAGCTGTCCGGCCACCGTGCCGACCGCTCCCGCCGCGCCGGTGACGAGGACGACGTCCCCCTCCCGCACCCCGGTCGCGCGGGTCAGCGCGCCGTAGGCGGCGAGGGCGGGCGACAGCAGGGCGAGCGGGTCGGGGAAGCCGTCGGCGACCCGGGTGAACGCGGCTGCGTCGGCCACGGCGTGCTCGCGCCAGCCCAGCAGATGGGTCACCAGGTCGCCGGGGCGCAGCGGCCCTCCGGCGGGCGCGGCCAGGACCTCGCCGATCGCGGGCCCGAAGATCTGGTCCCCGGGTCGGACCGTCGGCAGGGCGGCGGACCGGAGTTCGCCCCCGATCAGGCTGCGCAGCCCGGGGAAGACCACGAAGGCGCGGTTGCGGACGAGCACCTGTTCCGGCCCGGGCGCGTCCAGCGGGGTCTCGACGACGGCGAAGTCGCCGGGGACGGGAAGCCCGTCCGGAGCGGCGACGAGGCGGACCTCACGGGTGCTGGTGGGGAGTGCGGACATGGGTGAACTCCTGTGTTCAGTGGTGGTGTTGGTGGTGCCGCACGGCCGCGTTCGGGCTGTGCGACACCGGGACGCCAACCCCTGCCCCGCGCGTCAGGGGCAAGTCCTCGCCCGGGCCGCGCACGCGCCGTGTCCGACCCCGCATCCGGCCCCGCGTCCAGCCCCGCGTCCGGCCCCTGCCCGGCCCCTGCCCGACCCCCGCCCGAGGCTTGCGATTGTGGCGCGCATGCAACTATTGTTTCCACAGAGATTGCACCTGCAATCACTCTTGGGCCGTCTCCTGGAGTCCGACATGAGCACCAGCCTCTTCACCCCCTTCACCCTGCGGTCGCTGACCGTCCCCAACCGGGTGTGGATGCCGCCGATGTGCCAGTACAGCGCCGCGCCGGACGGCGAAGCGGCGGGCGTGCCGACGGACTGGCACTTCACCCACCTGGCGGCGCGGGCCGCCGGCGGGACCGGGCTGATCATCACCGAGGCCACCGCGGTGAGCCCCGAGGGCCGGATCTCGCCCTACGACCTCGGGCTGTGGAACGACGCCCAGGTCGAGGGGTTCCGGCGGATCACCTCCTTCCTGAAGGCGCACGGCACCGTCGCGGCCGTTCAGCTCGCCCATGCCGGGCGCAAGGCCTCGACCGAGCGGACCTGGGTCGACCGGGGCCGGGCCATCGCACCGGACGAGGAGCACGGCTGGCAGCCGGTCGCCCCCAGCGCGCTGCCGTTCGAGCCGGACCGGGTCACGCCCGAGGAGCTCACGGTGGAGCAGATCGGCGCGGTCGTGCGGCAGTTCGCCGACGCCGCGCGCCGGGCCCTCGACGCCGGCTTCCAGGTCGCCGAGATCCACGGGGCGCACGGCTACCTCGTGCACGAGTTCCTCTCCCCGCACAGCAACCGGCGCACCGACGGGTACGGCGGCTCCTTCGAAGGCCGGATCCGGTTCGCGCTGGAGGTCGTCGACGCCGTCCGCGCGGTGTGGCCCGAGGAGCTCCCGGTCTTCTTCCGGATCTCGGCCACCGACTGGCTCACCGAGAACCCCGAGGACGAGCGCGAGGGCTGGACCTCGGCCGACACCGTCCGATTCGCCAAGGAACTGCACGCCCACGGCGTCGACCTGCTGGACGTCTCCACCGGCGGCCTCGTCCCGGACGCCCGGATCGAGGCCGGCCCCGACTTCCAGGTGCCGTTCGCCGAGGCGGTCCGCACCGGGACCGACCTGCCGGTGGCGGCGGTCGGCCTGATCACCGACCCCGAGCAGGCCGAACGGATCCTCGCCGAGGGCCGGGCCGACGCCGTCCTGATCGGCCGCGAGCTGCTGCGCAACCCGTTCTGGGCCCGCCAGGCCGCCACCGCGCTCGGCGCCGAGGTCACCGGCCCGATGCCGTACCACCGCGCGTAACGGGACCACCGCGCGTGACGGGACCACCGCGCGTAGCGGCCCGGGTCCGCTGCGCGGCGGACGCGGCCCCCGCGCCGGACGGGACCCGCCCGGCCCGTCCGGCGCCGCCGCGCTCAGCGGTCCTTGAACTCCTCGATCGCCCGGCGGGCGAGCAGGTTCAGCTCCTCGCTCCCGGCGTGACCGGAGTCCTCGACGATGTGCAGCCGGGAGCCCGGCCAGGCCGCCGCCAGCTCCCAGGCGGTCCGCGGCGGGCAGCTCAGGTCGTGCCGGCCGTGCACCAGCACCCCCGGGACACCGGCCAGCCTGCCGGCGTCGCGGATCAGCTGCCCCTCCTCCAACCAGGCGCCGTGGCCGAAGAAGTGCGCGCAGATCCGGACGAACGCCACCTGGGCGTCGGCCTCCCGGCGGCTGTACATGCCGGGCACGCCGTTGGGCTCGCCGGCCACCACCGCGTCCTCCCAGGCCAGCCACGCGGCGGCGGCCCGCTCGCGCACCGCCCGGTCGGGGTGCGCCGTCAGCCGGGCGTAGGCGGCGAGCAGGTCCCCGTCGCGCTCGGCCTCCGGCACGGCGTCCCGGAAGCGTTCCCACTCCTCGGGGCGGAACTGCGCCACGCCCCGGTAGAGCCAGTCGATCTCGGAGCGGCGGGCGGTGGTCACGGCGGCGATCACCACCTCGGTCACCCGCTCCGGGTGCTGCTGGGCGTAGGCCACCGCGAGCGCCGAACCCCAGGAGGCGCCGTTGACCAGCCAGCGCTCGATGCCGAGGTGTTCGCGCAGGCGCTCGATGTCCTCGACCAGGTGCCGGGTGGTGTTCAGGCCCATGTCCACGGCCGGGTCGGAGGCGTGCGGGGTGCTGTGCCCGCAGTAACGGCTGGGCCGCTACCGGCTGCGCGCCCTGCCGTGCACGGAGCTCACCGCGCCCGGGGTGGACCCGGTCGTCGAGGCGCGGGCCGCCTGGCGGGCGCTCGCCGCCGACCACGAGCGGTTCGTACTGCACTTCGACGTGGACGTGATCGACTCGGTGGACTTCCCGCTGGCGAACTTCCCGCACTTCAACGAGGGCCTGCCGGTCGGCGTGGCCTTCGACTGCCTGGCCGAGTTCTGCGCCGCGCCGCCGATGGCGGGGCTGGTGGTGACCGAGGTCAACCCGGACCGCGACCCGGACGGGGCGATGGTGGACGCGCTGGTCGGCGCCCTGGTCGGGGCGCTCGGCCGACGCGTCGACTGACCGGCCCCAGGAGCCCCGAGCTCCGTTCGACCGCCCGTCCGTTCGACCGCCCACCCGTTTGACCGCCCACCCGTTTGACCACCCCCTCTGATGGACATGGGTCAAACCGCTGGGCAGTTCGATCCGGACACGTGAAGCGCCCCCGCACCCGACCCGTGAGAGGCCGGAGCCACCCCATGACCGAGAACCCCCGCCGCGTCGCCGTCGTGGGCGCGGGCGCGTCCGGCGTGCTCACCGCCGCGCAACTGCTGCGCCGCGCCGCCCTGGCCGGCGTCCCGCTCGACGTCCGGCTGATCGACCGCGCCCCCGCCCCCGGCCGGGGCGCGGCCTACGCCACGACCACCGACCACCACCTGCTCAACGTCCCGGCCGGCCGGATGAGCGCCTTCGCCGACGCGCCGGACGACTTCGTGCGCTGGCTGGCCCGCCGCGCGCCCGGCGTCCACACCGCCGCCGACCACGTCCCCCGCCGCCTCTACGGGGCCTACCTCGGCGAGGTACTGGCCACCGCCGAGGCCCGGGCCGGCGCCGCCCGGCTGCACCGGGTGGACGACCGGGTCGTCTCCGCCCGGCGGGCCGGACCCGGGATGTCGCTCCGACTCGGCACCGGACGCCGCCTGGACGCCGACGCCGTGGTGCTCGCCCTCGGCACCTTCCCGCCCGACAACGCCTGGGCGCCCGCCCGGCTCCGCCGCTCGCCGAGGTTCGTCGCCGACCCGTGGGCCCCGGGGGCGCTGCGCGGCCTGCCCGAGCACCAGGACCTGCTGCTCCTCGGCACCGGCCTCACCATGATCGACGTCGCGCTCGTCCTGGCCCGCCCCGGACGGCGCGTGCACGCCGTCTCCCGGCACGGCCTGGTCCCCCGCCCGCACGCCGCGACGGCGCTGCCCCCGGCGCGACCGCCGCAGCTCGACCCGGCGGCGGGCCTGCCCCGGGTGCGGCGCGCGCTGCTCGCCCACGTCTCGGCCTGCCGGCGCACCCACGGGGACTGGCGGGTCGGCATCGACAGCCTGCGCCCCGTCACCGCCGCGCTCTGGCAGGGCCTCTCCCCCGCCGACCGGATGCGGTTCCAGAGCGAGGACCGACGGCTGTGGGACGTCCACCGCCACCGGGCCGCCCCCGCGACCGCCCGGGCCTTCGCGGCGGCCGTCGCCGAGGGGTGGATCACGGTCGGCCCCGGCGAACTCGCCGACGCGGCCCCCACCGGCGACGGCGTCCGGGTCCGGCTGCGCGACGGCCGTGCCCTGACCGTCGGCGCGGTGCTCAACTGCACCGGCCCGCAGACCGACGTCCGCCGGGTGCCGGACCCGCTGGTGGCCGTGCTGCTCGGCGCCGGACTGGCCGAACCGGACGACCTCGGCCAGGGCTTCCGCACCGACGCCCTCGGCCGGGTACGACCCGCCGACGGCTCCCCGCCCGCGCCGCTGTGGACGCTCGGCGCGCTGCGCCGGGGCAGCCTGCTGGAGAGCACCGCCATCCCCGAGATCCGCGCCCAGGCCGGGGAGGTGGCCGGGGACATCCTCGCCGACGCGGGCTGACGCCGGGTCTGGCCGAAGACCGCCCTCCGGACCGTCCGGGCCGGGGACGGTGCAGGGACGGAACGCTACATTGGACGGAGGGCCGGGGAGGGGGCGGGCACCGGGTTCGTTCCGGTTCCGCGGCCGTTGGGAGCACCCGTGACCTCTCCCCGAACGACCTCAGTGACTTCGACCCGGGGGCGCCGCGCCGCCCGCCTCGCGATCGGCACCCTGCTCGCCGCCGCCACCGCCGTGGTCGCCCTGCCCGCCGCCCCCGCCCAGGCGGCCCCGGCCAAGGTCGTCTACCTCACCTTCGACGACGGACCGAGCCCCCGGTACACCCCTCAGGTCCTGGCACTGCTGGCCCAGTACGGGGCGCGGGCCACCTTCTTCGAGATCGGCCAGAACGTCGCCACGTACCCGGACGTCACCCGCCGGGTGCACGACCAGGGCCACAGCGTGCAGAACCACAGCTGGTCCCACCCCGACCTGCGCACCCTCTCCAAGTCCTCCTTCGACTCGCAGGTGGCCTCCACCGACGCACGCATCCGCGCCCGCACCGGCACCACGCCGAGCTGCCTCCGGCCCCCGTACGGCGCGGTGAACGCCGCCGTCCGCTCCGGCGCGGCGCGCCTCGGCAAGACGATCCAGCTGTGGAGCGTCGACCCCCAGGACTGGGCCCGCCCCGGCCGGGCCGCGATCGAACGCCGGGTCCTGGACCGTGTCACCCCCGGCGCCGTCGTCCTGATGCACGACGGCGGCGGCGACCGCAGCCAGACCGTGGCCGCCCTCCCCGCCATCCTCCGCACCCTCAAGTCCCGCGGCTACACCTTCGCCCTCCTCCCCTGCCGCTGACCGCCTCCGCTCCCGGCGCCGCCGGACCACCGGGCCCGCGAGTTCTTACACGCCTTTGCCGTCGCTCTGCCGAGCCCCTGACCGGGGCCCGGCAGTGTCGTTCCCACCACCGGAGAACGACAGGACGGAAGGAACACCACCATGACGAGGAACGGGACCAGCACCGCGGGCAGCCTGCGGCGGGTCGGGGCGGTTGCGGGGGCGGCGGCGGTGCTGATGTCGGTGCTGCCCGCCGGGGCGGCGGTCGCGGCGCAGCAGGCGGCGCGGCCGGGCAAGGTCGCCTGGTGTCCCTCGGTGGAGGGGGTCCGGGTGGACTGCGGCACCGTCAGCCGGCCGGTGGTGAGCGGCAAGCCGTGGCTGGGCAGTGTCGCCGTCGCGTACGCGGTGCTGCGGCACCGGGACGCGGGGGCGGCGCGGGGGACGGTCGCGGTCAACCCCGGCGGGCCCGGGGAGACCGCGATCGACCGGGCCGGGGTGTTCGCCGCCGGGCTCGACGGGGTGCTCGGCAGCCATGACGTGCTGCTGGTCGACCCGCGCGGTACCGGGCGCTCCGGGCGGATCCCGTGCGGGGTCACGGACGCCGAGTACCGGTTCGCCGACCGTGCGGGGCAGCGCGACGCCGTCGCCCGCTGCGCCGCCGCGCTGGGCCCCCGGGCCGAGGGGTACACCAGCGCCGCGACCGCCGACGACCTCGACGCCGTGCGGGCCCGGATCGGCGCCGCGTCGCTGATCCCCTACGGGCTCTCCTACGGCACCTATCTGATGCCGGTGTACGCGAGCCGCCACCCCGGGCGGGTCGACTCGATGGTGCTGTCCGGGGCCTACCCGCTCGGCGTCGACCCGCTGGCCCGCCCCAGCGCCGAGGCGGTGTCGCGGGCGCTGAAGCGGGTCTGCGAGCGCAGCGCCGCCTGCGACCGGGACACCGCCGTCGAGGACCTCCGTACCGTGGCCGGGAGGCTGCGCGAGCGGCCGTTCACGCTGCGGGTCGAGGCCGCGGGCGCGACCCGCACGCTGCGCTTCACCGAGGACAAGCTCGCCAATCTGCTGTACGAGGCGGCGAGTCGCGGCGCCGGGGAGAGCCCGGCCGAGCGCTCGCTGCTCGGCGAGCTGCCGGCCGCGCTGCACGGTTCCGCCCACGGCGACGACCGCGCGCTGCGGGCCCTGGTCGACGCCGACTACCGCCTGGCCACCCGGGAGGACCAGGCCTCGTTCCTGGCGGTGGTGTGCAACGACTACCCGCGGGCCTGGTCGGTCGACTCGTCGCTGCCGGAGCGCTGGCGCGACTACCGGGCCGCGCTGTCGGCGGCCGACCCGGGCCGGTTCGGGGCGTTCAGCGTCAAGGGCTTCACCGAGGGGCAGACCGACGGCGCCGACGCCTGCATCCGGTGGCCGCGCAACGGCACCGCCCGGCCGCAGCCCGTGGACGCCGCGCAGCCGGACGTGCCGGTGCTGCTGTTCGCCGGCGACCTCGACTCCAACACCCCGGAGAGCGCCACCCGTCGGGCGGCGGAGCAGTTCCGGCGCTCGACCGTCGTCACGGTGCCCAACGCCGGACACGTGGCGGAACTGGAGTCCACGCACTGCACGCTCGCGATCGTCGACTCCTTCGTCCGCACCGGGCAGCCGGGCGACACCTCCTGCACGGCCGCGGTGCCGCCGATCGCCGTCTCCCCCGTGCGTCGCTGACGCGCCGATGATCCAGGACCGGCGGCGGGAACCATCCGTATCCCGACCGTCCCCCGCGACCAGCGAGAATGACGCCATGACAGATGCCACCACCCACGGCCGCACCGTGCTCGTCGTCGAGGACGACCCCGGTGTCCGCGCCACCCTCGACCAGCTGCTGCGCTTCGAGGGCTACCGGGTCCTGACCGCCACCGACGGGCAGGACGCCCTGGAGCTGCTGGAGCGGCAACGGCCCGACCTCGCCGTGGTGGACGTGGTGATGCCCCGGCTGGACGGACTGGCCCTGTGCCGGATGCTGCGCCGCCGCGGCGACCGGCTGCCGGTCCTGGTGCTCACCGCCCGGCACCAGCTCGGCGACCGGGTCGCCGGGCTGGACGCCGGGGCGGACGACTACCTGGCCAAGCCCTTCGCCACCGAGGAGCTGCTGGCCCGGATACGCGCCCTGCTCCGGCGCTCCGCCCCGCCCGCCGATCCGGGTGTGCTGTCCTGCCAGGACCTCGCGCTGGACACCGCCGCGCGCCGGGCCCACCGCGGCGACCGGCTCCTCGACCTCACCAAGACCGAGTTCGACCTGCTGGAACTGCTGCTGCGCAACCAGGGCGCGGTACTCACCCGCCCGCAGATCTACGAGCGGATCTGGGGCTACGACTTCGACACCGACTCGCGCTCGCTCGATGTCTACATCGGCTACCTGCGCCGCAAGAGCGAGGAGGGCGGCGAGCCCCGGCTGATCCACACCGTCCGCAACGTCGGCTACCTCGTGCGGGCCGCGTAGTGCTGCGCACCAGGATCACCCTCGTGGTGGTGGCCGCCACCCTGCTGGCCGTCGTCGTCTCCGTCGTCAGCTCCTACCGCGGCGTCACCGGGATGGTCGCCGACCAGTTCGACCGGGCGCTGGTCGACCGGGCGGACGCCGTCGCCGCCGTGCTCGACGCCGGGCGGGTCCCCGACGAGCGGCCCGACACCGCCGAGCAGCTGCTCCTCCCCGACGGCACGGTCCGCCCGCTCTCCCCCGGCCGCGCCGCGCTGCCGGTCCCGCCGGGCGCCCTCGACGTGGCACGCTCCGGGGAGGGCCGGCTGACGGCAGAGACCGCGGTCGGCGACCGCACCTTCGGGGTGCTGGTCCTGGGGCGCGGCGAGGGCCACGGGGCGCTGGTCGTCAGCCAGGACTACGCGGAGGCCGAGCGGATGGACCAGGAGTTCCTGGGGCGGATCAGCTGGACGACGGCGGGTTCGGCCGCCGCCTGCGCCGCGCTCAGCTGGCTGCTGATCGGCCGGATCCTCCGCCCGATGCGCCGGCTGGCCCGCGCGGCCGAGCGGATCAGCTCGACCCAGGACCTCGGCACCGCGCTCCCGGCCGCCGGGCACGACGAGGTGGGCCGGCTGACCCTCGCCTTCGAGGTGATGCTCGACGCGCTGCGCCGCTCCCGGGAGGCGCAGCAGCGGCTGGTGCAGAACGCCAGCCACGAGCTGCGCACCCCGCTCACCTCGGTGCGCGGGAGCGCGGAGCTGTTGCAGCGGGCCCGGGGCCGGCTGGCGCCGGAGGACGAGGAGAAGATCCTCGGCACCCTGGTCGCGGAGAGCGTCGCGCTCGACGGGCTGGTGCGCGAGCTGGTCGAGCTGGCCACCGACCGGCAGGCCGACGAGGACCCGGTGCCGCTGGACCTGGCGGCGGCGGCCGAGGACTGCGCGGACCGGTTCCGGCGGCGCACCGGGCGGGTCATCACCGTCGTCACCGTCGGCACTGCGGGCACTGCGGGCACTGCGGGCACTGCGGGCACTGCGGGCGCGGGGCCGGACCTGGACGGGGCCGCGGTCGTGCTCGCCCGGCCGCGCGCGCTGCACCGCTGCATCGACAACCTGCTGGCCAACGCGGTCAAGTTCAGCCCCGGGGACACCCCCGTCGCCGTGCTGGTCGAGACGGCATCCCCCGGTCCGGAACGGGGCGGGACGGCGTCCCCCGGTCCGGAGCCGGGCGGGACGGGCAGCCGGGGCAGGGCCCGGCCGGGGGTGCCGTCCGTGCGGCTGGTGGTGCGCGACCACGGGCCGGGGATCGGGCCCGAGGAGCGGGACGCCGTCTTCGACCGCTTCTACCGGGGCGCGGGGACCCAGTCGACGCCAGGGTCCGGGCTGGGGCTCGCGATCGTGCACGACCTCGTCACCGCCGACCGGGGCACCGTGTTCGCGGGGACCGGCCCGGGCGGCGGCGCGGAGGTCGGCTTCACCCTCCCCCGCGCCGTTCCCGCCCCGCGCCGCAGGTAGGGCGGTCGTCAGCCCCCGTCAGCCCTCGGCGCCGATGGAGCAGTTGCCGTCGGGGGCGTGGCCGAGCGGCCAGGCGACGGTGTCCAGGACGGCGCCGCGGACGGTCGGGTCGAGGTGGACGATCGGGACGGCCTTGTTGTACGGGTTGCCGTACTGGTCGAGGCAGATCCAGCCGCTGGCCCCGTCCACCCGGTTGCCGCCGTGGAGCCGGCGCCAGCTCTGGGTGACGTCGTCCAGGGAGGGCATGGCGACGGACCCGCCGACGTCCTTGCGGATCCCGGCGACGGCGGTGGTCACCGCGTCGTAGGTGATGATGATCCGGCCGTCGCGGCGGTCGGCGGGCCCGATCCGGTCGGGCTGCTTGGTGTCGTCCGCCCGGAGCAGGCCGGCGAGTTCGGCGGTCGGGGCCTTGGAGCCGCCGGGGCCCTCTTTGCTCGCCTCGCCCCAGCTGTCGGGGTGGGCGAGCGCCGTGTAGCGCACGGTGATGCCCGAACTCTTGGTGAGGGCGTCCCACTTGCTCTCGAACTTCTGGTCGACCATCAGGGTGGAGGCGTGCGAGCCGGTGATGACCGTGTAGGGCTTGTTGCACTTGCGGTCGCCCAGCGCGACCAGGAACAGCCGCAGTTGGACCGGGCGGCCGGCGAAGAACAGGGTGGTCGCGGCGGAGCTGCAGATGTCGGGCACCATCTGGTCGAAGACGTTGCCGAGGTTGCCCTCCTCGGTGAAGTCCTTCGGGGACTCGAAGGTCTCCGGGGCGTTGGGCGCGCCCTTGGTGAGCTTGGCGAAGGTGGCCCGCAGGGTGGCGAGGTAGTTGTCGTTCTCCCGGGTGTCCTCGACCACCAGGGTCTCGGCCGGCTTGATGCCCGCCCCGTAGGCGGCGAGAGCGGCCGCCTGGTCGCTGTTGCTGGGGGCGATCCGGGCCAGGCCGGGGTAGTGGCGCGGGTCGGCGGCGCTGTTGGCGATGTCGTCGGCGGTCATCGGGCCGGCGACGACCGGGATGTGCTTGTCCGCCGTGAGGTACTGCACGGCGGCCTGGCTGTTGGTGATGCTGATGTTGATGCCGGTGACGGCCCGCAGGTTCTGCTTGCCGTCGGCCGCGGCCTTGGCCAGCTGGTCCGAGACGCGGCGCCACTGCCCGTACTCCCGGCCGGGGTTGGCGAGGACCAGGCGGACCGGCGGCTGCTTGCCGCTCTCGCGGTTGGCCCGGTACTGGGCGAGGTAGGCGCCCTGGACCTGCTCGACCATCTCGCGCCGCTCGGCCTGCTGGTCGGAGACCAGCGGGATCATCAGCGCCAGGGTGACCGGGTTCTTCCCGGCCACGCTGTCGTTCTCCTCCTTGATGCGCGCGGTCACCGGCCCCAGGTCGTCGTTGAAGACGTACGAGCCGTCGGTGACGCCGACGCACTCCTTCTCGACCTCCGTCACACCGGCGGCGCAGCTGTCGTCCGTCCAGAAGTCGTAGCCGACGTAGACGACGGTGCCGATGACGGCGAACGCCAGCAGGAACACCAGCGCGCGGTTCAGGGGCCCTTGGGGCAGGAACGGTTTCACGGTCGGGCGTCTCCTGAGGTCGGGGGCAGGGCGGGTCGGATCCGGGCGCAGTGGTCGGGACCGGCGGGTCAGAGCCGCGTCGGCAGGTCGGGCGCCTGGTACCAGCGGCGCAGCCGCCCGGGCCAGGTCTCGTGCGCCTGGAAGAACACCGCCTGGTCGGCCGCCCCGGTGTACTGGGCGAGGGTGAGCAGTTGGAGCCGGATGCTGTCGATCAGCGCCCCGGTGGGTGCCGAGAGCGGGTGCGACTGCACCCAGAGGTTGCGCACCAGGAGGTCGATCGCCTGGTGCACGGCGAGGTCGCCGTGCTGGCAGGCCTGGCACTGCTCGTTCGTCGCGGCGGCGGTCGGCACCGGCGTCGGCGGGTGCGGCGCGGAGCAGATCAGGTTGACGGAGGCGAGCCAGTCGGCGGCGCTCCGTTCGGCCAGGCGCTGGTGCAGGGTGCGGACGACGACTCCGGTGTCGTGCACGGCGAGCGCGTGGTGGAGGGCCTGGTCGGGCAGTCCGGTGGCGTTCGGTGCGTACCGGGTGCGCACGGTGCCGTGCAGGTGCCGCCAGGTCTGCATGCCGGGCTCCCCGGCCACCTGGGCGGCCAGCCGGTGGCCGAGCAGGGTGCGCAGGGTGCGGTCCTGGACGAACGGGGCGTCGACGGCCTGGTGCGCGGCGGCGGCCCAGTGGTTGCGTTCGAGCAGCCGCCTGGCCTCCTGGACGTCGAGCGGGCTGCGGTCGGTCCGCGGGTAGTAGGCGCCGAGCAGGTCGGCGGCCCCGTCGTCGAGGGCCGGGGAGTAGAACGTGAGCCGCTCGCGGTCGCGCTCCCCGGGGACCAGGACCCGGAGCAGCTGTTCGTGGACCGTCCGCGCGGGCGCGTCGTGGGCCGGGAGGTCGAGCAGCCAGCGCGGCTCCGCGCTGTCCCCCTGGCGGATCGCCCTGCGGGCGGCCTCCACCAGGGCGTGGGCGATCCCGGCCCGGCCCGCGCTGAGCCGGTGGACGACCCGGGCGGTGCCGGACGGGGGGTGCTCGGTGCCGAACATCAGGGTGACCTCCTCCAGCCCGAGTCCGGCCAGCGGCAGCCGCACCGTCCAGCCGGTCGCCGTCCCGGGGCGGTCCTGGCGCCAGAACGGGCTCCCGGCGCGGCGCGTCGACGGCGCGGTGTCGTCGGCGTCGTGGCCGGACGGCTCCCGGGCCAGGACGGTGGTGATCACGCCCGGCCGGGTCCCGGGCGGTTCCTCGTGCCAGACCTGGAGCAGTGTGCGCACCACCGGCCGGCCGAGCGGGCTGTGGGCGTTGTCGAGGAGCAGCAGCGGGCGCGGCAGCCGGTTCATCCGGCGCGACCAGGTGTAGTGGCTGTCGATGTCCGCCAGGAACGCGGCCATCAGGTGGCGCTCCGCGACCTCCCGGTCGTCCGGGTCGCCGCGGAAGCGCCGGGCCAGTTCGGAGAGCTGGACGTGGTCGGGGCCGGGGCCGGCGACCTGCCGGAGGGCCCACCAGCGCAGCCCGTGCCGGTGGGCGGAGGGGCCGAGCAGCTCGGGGGTGACGAGGTCGACCAGTGCGGCGACGAGCGGGTTCGCCCCGGCCGCGGGGCCCGCAGCCGGGCCGGCGGCGGCCTGCTGCATCCACTGGGCCACCCGGGCGCGCCGGGCCGGGCCGGCGGCAACGGTCTCGCGGAGCAGGCTCTCCAGGCGTCCGACGGCCGCCTCCGCCTCGCCGGCGCCGACGGCCTGCCAGGAGGTCACCGCCAGCAGGCCCTGGGTGAGTCGGGGGAAGGCGAGGGTCCCGCCGAAGTCCCCGGGCCGGCGGCTCAGTTCCTGGCGCAGGTGGAACAGCAGGTCGGAGGCGTGCGAGGCGTTGCGGCGGGTCGGGTCCTCGTCGTCGGCGGCCGGTGCGAGGTCGGCCCGGCCGAGGTCGGGACGGCCCAGGTCCGCCGAGGCCCGGCGCAGGTGTGCCGCGTACCGGGCGTCCAGGCCCGCGAGGAGGGCGGTGCGCCCGCTGAGCCGCCCGCCCGAGCATTCGACCACCGGCGGGGTGCCGTTCGGGACGGGCAGTCGCCGCGTCCTGACGGCCGGTGCCTGGCCGGTCACTTCCAGGCCGACGAGTGAAGGTACGACCGTCTCGAACACCGCTGCACGCCCGTGCAGAACCACCGCGACCCCCCAGTCGTCCGGCGAGGCCGTACCTCGCCGTGCGCCTGGAGGATAGGCGACCGCACCCGTCCTGTGCAGGGTTACCACCAACAACGCGGTTCCGGTTGCGTGACGGTCCGAGTGGCCGTCAGCCCGCCCTGCGCGCAAGCCCCTTGGCGGTGGGCGGCGCCTCCGGCGCGGTGGGGGCGCGGAGCAGGCCGGCGGGGGCGCAGAGCAGGGCGGTGCGCAGGTCGAGCCGGTCGTCGAGTCGCAGCAGGCTGCGGCCGGTCAGGTCCTCGATCCGCTTGACCCGGTAGTGCACGGTGTTGACGTGGACGTGCAGGGCCTCGGCGGTGCGGGACCAGGAGGCGTTGTGGCGCAGGAAGGCATCGAGGGTGGCGACCAGGGAGATCGTGTTCTGCCGGTCGTGGTGGACCAGCGGGGCGAGGAGCCGTTCGTGGAAGGCGGCGGTGACCTCGGGCGGGATGCCGCGCAGCAGGTCGGCGAGGGAGGCCGTGCCCGCCCAGCGGCCGACGGCTCCGGGCGGGCGGGCGTCCAGGGCGTAGCGGGCCTGCACCAGGGCCGGGCGCAGGTCGGCGGCGGTGGGCGGGACGGTGGGGCCGACGCCGGCGGCGGGCCGTCCCGGTCCGGCCGGGGTGCCCGCCCGACCGGCGCCGAGCCGGGGCAGTGCGATGTCCAGGGCGGCCGCGACGGCGTCCTCGGGGAGGGCGACCAGGGTCACGGCGCCGCCCCGGCCGTCCGGGGCGGCGACGAACGGGGCGGCCGTCGGGTGCAGGGCCTCGGCGAGGGCGGCGGCCGCCCAGGCCCCGGAGGGGTCGGCGGGGGTCGGCGGGGCGGCGGTTGTGGCGGCGGTGCCGAAGCGGGCGGCGACGGGGGTCAGCGGCAGCCTCGGCGGCAGCCCGGCGAGGGACAGGGCGTGGTCGGCTTCGGGGTCGGCGCCGGCGGCGAGGAGTTCCAGCAGCCGGGTACCGGCCTGCCGTTGGGCGGCGGCGGTGGCCCGGGCGCGTTCGGCGAGCGGTGCGAGCAGTTCGGCCAGGCCGTGCAGCATCGTGGCGGCGGCGGGCCCCCGGTTCGGTGTGCGGCTGCAGCAGCCAGCCGTCGAAGGGCGTCGTACCGGGCGGGCCGACCGGGATCGGGGCGGGGGTCGGAACCGGGGCCGGGGCCGGGGTGAGGATCGGGGCGGGGATCGGGGCCGGGCGGGTGTCCGCGGAGGAGGCCAGCACCCGGCCGGCGCCGGTGACCAGCGAGCAGTCGGGCACGCCCAGGTCGGCGACGGCCCGGCGCAGCAGTCCGCCCAGTGGCGCGTCCGCGCCCAGCATCGAGGTCAGGGTGCGCCGGACCTCGGCCGGCAGTCCGGCCCGGCCCTCGGCGCCGGCCTGGAGGTCGCCCCACAGCCGCAGGTAGATCCGGTCGGTGACGGCCCGGAAGCTGGTGCCGCTGGGCACGGACAGCAGTGGCACGCCGTGGCGGCGGCAGGCCTCGGCCAGTTCCGGCGGGACGGTGCCGTGGGTGCCCTCGCCGGCCAGCAGCGCGGCTGCCTCGGCGCTGCGCAGGGCGTTGGCGAAGCGCAGGGCGGTGGCGAGCCTCGGGGCGGGGCGGGTGTCCTCGGGCCGCCACCACACCAGACCGGTGAGCACGATCTCGCCCGCCCTGAGGTAGCGGGCGGGGTCCTGGAGGTCGGTGGAGGTCACCCCGGTGACCTCGCGGCCGAGCAGGTCGGGGGTCGCCCAGGCCACCTCGATGTGCAGTTCGTCCAGCGCCAGGAGGTCCCCGACGATCATGTTGTGCTCCCTGTGCCGTACGCGCGGGCCACCCTCGCCCATGCGATGTTTCTGTGCGTTCGGGCATGGTAAATACAAGGGGCAAGAGGCTTCTTCCCTCTTGTTCGATCACCCGACGGCGGGGTCCCCGGGTGGTACCGATGTCCAGTGGTCCGGACCGTGGCGCCGCGATTGGATCGGTGTGCGGGGAACGCGCGGCCGTCCCGACCTCAAGCGGGTCGGCCGCGCGCTTCCGCTTCAGGCCCCGGCCCGGGTACCCCCGCTCAGGCGACGGCTCCCCCGCCTCGGCGGTGCTCGTCGATCGCCTGCCACACCTGGTCGCGCAGGAACGGCGTCCCGGTGAACCGGATGCCGGTCGCGTCGCGCAGCGCGTTGGCGAAGGCCGGGGCCACCGGGCGGGTGTCGTCCGGGTCCTCGGTCGGGTGCTCGTGCCGGGCGGAGGAGTAGAGGCGCTCCGGCGCGTCGTGATGGGTGAACACCGCCCGGACCCCCGGGACGCGCAGGGCCGCCGAGGTGTCGACGGAGACGATCCGGGCGTGCGGGTGCGGGGAGCGGAGCAGCTTCATGTGCAGCAGGCCCTCGACCTCCAGGTCGAAGGTGTAGCGCGCCGTCCCGGTGACCACCTGCGGCCCGGCGGGGGCGCCGGGGCTGCGGCCGACCGCCTCGCCGGGGGGCGGGTCCTCGGTGTGCTTCACCCCGCGGAGCGCGTCCTCGATCGCCCGGTAGCCGGTGCAGCGGCACAGGTTCCCCTTCAGCGCCCTCGGCAGGTCGGCGAGCTGGTCCTCGTCGAGCACGGCGGCGGTCATCAGGAAACCGGCCGTGCAGAAGCCGCACTGGAAGCCCTGGGCGTCGAGGAAGCGCTGCTGCACGGGGTGGAGGCCGTCCTCGGTGGCGAGTCCCTCGACGGTGGTCACCGTGCGGCCGTCGGCGCGCCGTGCCGGGTAGAGGCAGCTGTGCACCGGCTCCCCGTCGACGTGCACCGTGCAGGCGCCGCAGTCGCCGGCGTCGCAGCCCTTCTTGACGCCGAACCAGCCCCGGTCGCGCAGGTAGGTGCGCAGGCACTGGCCGGGGCGCGGCTCCGCGTCGGAGTCCTCGCCGTTGACGCGGACGGTGAAGCTCATCGGCCGGCCTCCTCGGTGGTGTCGGGTGCCGTGGCCGCGACCGGCTCGACCGGACCGACCGGCCTGGCCCTCTCGACCGGTCGGTCCGGCTCGACCAGCTCGCGCCGGACCTCCTCGGCGAACCGCAGGGTCATGTGCCGCCGCCAGGCCGGCAGGCCGTGGATGTCGTCGAAGTACTCCTCCGGCGCGACGGCGTGCTCCACCGCCTCGCGCACCGCCTCGGCGTTCGGCGGCACGGCGAAGCCCAGCCGGACCGGCCGGACCGTGGCCGCGGTGATGTGCAGCGCGAACTCCCCGTCCACCGGGTCCAGGGTGCCGATCACCAGGGCGCCGGAACGACCGAGGCCGTAGAGGGACGCCTGCCGGAACGCCGTCCGCCGGGCCAGCGCCCGGCCGGGCAGGGTGACCGAGCGCAGCAGCTCGCCCGGCCGCAGGTCCTTGACCCCGGCGCCGAGCACGAAGTCCCCGACCGGCAGGGTGCGGGTCGCGCCGTTCCGGTCGAGCAGGCGGCAGACGCCGTCGAGGGCGGCGGTGAGGGAGATCATCGGCCCGGCCGGCAGGCCGTTGCAGAGGTTGCCGCCGACGGTGGCCGCGTTCCAGATCTTCCAGGAGGCGAGGAAGGCCCGGCAGCACTGCTCGAACAGCGGCGCCGCCGTCCAGCCGGCCGGCTTCGGGTGGCGGGAGAGCTGCGCGATCGTACAGGTCGCGGCGATCTCCAGCCCGCCGTCCGGGGTGGGCCGCAGCGGCTCCCAGCCCATCCGGCCGAGGTCGAACAGCCGCCGGAGGTGCGGCTGGGGCTCCGAGAACAGGTACGTTCCGCCCCCCAGCCAGGCGTCCCCCGGCCGCCACGTCCCGCGTTCGCGCGCATCGCGCAGTTCCACCACGGTGTTCAGGTCCATGTGCATCCACCGTCCTCGACAGATCGACATGGGTATTGCAGCAACGCGCCACGCCCGGAACGAGTGGATCCGCACACCAGCGCACCGCTCCGGAGCTGGAGGATCACCCAGGGACGGCCCCGGCCGGGCCCGGCGGGTGGTGATCGGTGCGGTCCGCTCCCGCCCCCGACGCACCCGTGCGGGTCCCGTCCCCGGTGGGGGTGCGGGGCGGCACCTCCACCGGGGACGGAAAGCGGTTCCCCCTCAGCGCCCGCGGCGGGCGTCCGGAACGGTCACCGGTGGCCGGTGACGAGGGCCTCGATGTCGGGGACGAGGGCCGCCGGGGTCGGCAGGGCCTCGTTCTCGGCCCGCAGGCGTGCGGCGCCCTCGCGCAGCGCCGGGTCGGCGACGAGCCGGGTGAGCAGCGCGGTGTCGACGGCGTCGGAGGTGGAGCTCAGGGCCGCCCCCGTAGCGGTCAGGGCGTCGGCCACCGCGAAGTTGTCGGCGCCCTGGGGCAGCATCAGTTGGGGCACACCCGCCTGGAGTCCGGTGAGGGTGCTGCCGGACCCGCCGTGGTGGACCACCGCGTCGCAGACCCGCAGCAGCTCCGCGAGCGGCACCCAGGGCAGCGGGCGGACGTTGTCCGGCAGGGTGCCCAGGTTGCCGAGGTCGGCGTCGCCGACGGCGAGCAGGAACTCGGCGTCCACCGCGCCGGCGGACTCGACCAGCCGGGCGATCGCCGACAGGCCGTCGATACCGACGATGACGGTGCCCAGGGTCACCGCGACCCTCGGCCGGTGGCCCCGCCCCAGCAGCTCGACCGGGACCACACCCCCGCCGTTGTACGGGAGGTAGCGCATCCGCAGGCCGCCCGGGTCGCCGCCGAGCGAGGCCGGGACGATGTTCAGCGGCGTGGTCGGCGCGGGGGCGGCCACGCCGTACTTCTCGTAGACGTCGGTGAAGTGGACGGCCAGCCGGCCGGCCAGGTCGAGGCCGGAGCTGAGGCCGAAGTTCTGCAGCGCCGCCGGGATGCCGAGCCGGGCCGCGACCAGCTGGGCGGAGGCCAGGCAGGAGTCGTGGACGAGCAGGTCGGCGCCCCAGCCCTCGGCGACCGCGAGCAGGTCCTCCACCGTGGAGCGCGAGGCGTGGGCGAAGGCGGCCGCGGCCATGTCCAGGATCTCGTCCTGGGTCATACCCGGCTGGGCGTAGCTCATCGGACCGCCGGAGGTCGCCTCGAAGGACTCCTTCAGCGGCCGCCCGTCGCCGATCGTGGTGATCGGGAAGCCGGCCTGCCGGAGCTGGTCGTACGGGCTCGGACTGGCGAACAGCACCTCGTGCCCGGCGGCCCGCAGGGCCTGGGCGGTCGGCACCATCGGGAAGAGGTGGCTCGGCGCGGCCGGGCCGGTGAAGAGTATGCGCACAGTGATCTCCTGATCGTTCTCGATTGGGTCGTGCCACGGATCGCACGCGGGCCGATCCGTCTCCCGCAAACGTCAACTGACGAACGGTCAGATCTCTTTCCACGAAGGATCGACAATCGGACGTTCGGGTGTCCGGGCGGGGCGGAGGACGGGCCGACCGCGCGGCTCGGGGAGTCGCCGGGGGCCGCCGGGGGCGTGCCTGGGAAAGGGCGGGCGCTATCTGCCCGTACGCCTCCGGGCCGGGGCCCGTCTCTCCTGGGAACACGCAGCGGTGGGACGGCGTTCGGCCGAACAGTGCTCGACCGGACGGTGCTCGACCGGACGGCGTCCGGCGGCAGCGCGCCCGGCGTCGGCGCGGCACGGCCGGCCCGCGATCGCGGTCTCCGGCGGCCGGGCGGCGGACGTCCTCGGCATGCTGCTTCCCCCCATGGTGGTGCCGCGTCCCGCGCGCGATCGCGCACCGGGAGGAACGCACCGGACACCCTGGGAGGGAATGACTGGCCGTCGGCCGGGGCCGACGGCGCCCGGACTACCGACCGGGCTGTGCTTTCGCGCGTTCCGGCGTCGATGCTACGACGAACCTGCCGTCCGCGCACGGAATTCGATCGATGGCCGGATCATGCCCCCGGCCGGCGCGGTCCGGCGGCGGTGGTCGTCCCCGGGAGGTCCACGACCGGCCCCGGTCCGCCCCCCTCCGGCGCCAACAGCACCGACGGTGCTGCCGGGCGGGGCCGTTCCCCAACGCCGCCCCGCAGGCGGTGGGTTCGAGCACGGACCCCGGATCCGCCGTGACGATGTCGCGGCCGTGTCACCGTTCCGACCCGGACCGGACCCGGGGCCGGTGGCGGGGTGGGCACGCGGGGCGGCGGCGCGTGACACTCGTCGCGGCGGACGTCCGGGGGGGCGTCCGCCACTACGGGGCCCCGGGGTAACCCGGGGGAAGGGGGGCCGGGTTGACGGCTGCGGACAGGGAACGGTGGACGGCGGCGCAGCGGCGGCGCGCCCTGCTGGTGCCGGTGGCGGCGGCGGGGCTGGTGGCCTCGGCCGCGCCGGTCGTGTGGTGGGAGTCGCAGGACACGCCGGGCGACCGGACCGGCTGGCTGCTGGCCGCCGGCGCCGCCCTGGTGGCGCTGCTCGCCACCGCCCGGACGGTGGTCAACGAGCTGTCCGACCGCGACTACGCGGCGGCCTGGGTCGGCCTGCTGACGGTCCCCGCGTTCGCGCTGGGCACGGTGTTCGCGGCCGCGCAGACCGCCCACGCCGTCGACGCGGCGCGGCACGAACCGCGCCGGGTCGCCGCCACGACGGTCGACTGCCGGGTCACCGGCCGCAGCGTCGACGACCAGAACATCGGGCACGACCTCTACGGCTGCACCTACCGCTGGTTCGTCGACGACCACGAGTTCCGCGAGGAGCGGCCGACCCGGAAGCTGTACGCGGACGGCCGCGAGACCTCGGTGTGGCTCGACGGCAACCGGATGATCACCGAGCGGCCGAGCGGGATCGCCATCCCGTTCTGGGGTGCGACCGCGCTGGCCGCGTTCGTGTGCACGGTGATGCTCGCGATGATCGTCCGCCGGCGGGCCCGGGGGGCGGGTCTGGTCCGGTGACGGCGCGGTCCGCCCCCGCCGCCGGCGCCCGGTCGTCTATCCTCTACGTCAGGTGTCGGGCAGGGGGCCCGGGTTGTCCTTGGGGGTATGAAGTGGTCACCGGTCGTGTGGTGCGTTACGACAGCGTGCGGGGTTACGGGTTCATCGCTCCGGACCACGGCGGGGAGGATGTCTTCCTGCACGTCAATGACATGTTGATGCCGGAGTCCGTGGTGCACTCCGGCCTGGTGGTCGAGTTCGAGATGGAGGAGGGCGACCGGGGGCTCAAGGCCTCGTCGGTGCGGCTCCCCAAGGGTGCGACCGCGCGTCCGGCCGGGGCGGCCGGTCCGGTCCCGCTCGTCCCGCGGTCCGCGGCCGACCACGACGACGCGGAGTGCGACGTGCTCACCTCCGCCGAGTTCGTGGTGGAGGTGACGGAGTTGCTGCTGGCGCACGCGCCGTCGCTGACCGGCGAGCAGGTGCTCAAGGTGCGCGAGGCGATGCTCCGGTGCGCCAAGGGCCACGGCTGGACCGAGGGCTGAGCGGCGCACCCGCACCCCGGGGCCGTCGACCGGCCCCGGGGTGCGGGTGCTGTTTCCGACGAGCGTGTCGGCCCGGAGGTCGAGTCGGCCCGGAGGTCGGGTCGGCTCAGAAGAGCACGTCGGTGCAGGAGTAGAACGCGTTCGACGTGTCAGCGACGTCCCAGACCGCGACGACCACGTGGTGCCCGGTGCGACCCGTGGGGAGGGTCCCGGTGTGGGTGGTGGTCGCGGCGGGCTGACGGCCGTTGTAGGGGACCGTCAGGAACGGCGTGAGGTCCAGGTTCGCCCGGGTGATCTTCTGGGTCGGGTCGTAGCCGGGCTTGGTCAGGAAGTACCGGAAGTTCGTGGTCGAGTGCCGGGCCTCGATCTCCCAGGTGAAGGTCTGCTGACCGCCGGCCGTCACCCTGGTGGTGGGCCAGGCGCCGTTCCGCGGGTTGTCGAGCGGGGCCCAACGGGCGTCCGCCCCTGCGCAGATGGTGCCGTCCGCGGGGCCGCGGGTCGGGAAGCCCTTCGGGCCCTCGACGCTCTGCGGCTCCCACTGGATGTCGCCGCAGTTCTTGACGACACCCGCGCCGCACAGGGCCGAGCGGCTCGGCGGCAGGTTGATGAATCCGTGCGAACTGGCCGGGACGGCCATCGCGAGCGGGACGGCGACGGCGGCCAGGGCCGCGCCGACGGCAAGGCGTTTGCGCATGATGCTCCTCCGTGGGGGGATGGAGAGTGCGCCCGGCCCAGGACGCGCGCGTGGGGGTGCGCCGACCAAGGGGATCTTGGCATGCCTGCGCCAGGTGAATGCCCATACCGTAGGCAGCGCGCAGCCCCTCGTCAATGGTCTGGACCACCCGGTCGACGAACAATCAATCCGCCTGCGCGGCAGGTGTGTTGGCGACCGAGAGGCGGTGCCGTCCGAGCCAGTCGGCGATCGCCCGGCCGATGGCCTCCGGCCGGTCCTCGGGGGCGTGGTGCCCGGCCGGTCCGCAGTGCTCCACGGTGAGCGCGACGACGTGCTCGCGCGCCCAGGCGACCACGGCCTCCCCCACCAGCAGGGTCGGCGAGGAGTCGAAGGTCAGCAGCAGCTTCGGCACTTCCGGGCTGCCGGCCAGCCAGCCGCCGTACGCCTCCACCCGGGCGACCACCTCGGCCGGGTCGCCGTCGATCGGCGTCATCCGGGACCAGGCCAGCATCGGGCGGCGGCTCTCCGGCGTCGGGAACGGCTCCCGGTAGGGCCGGACCTCCTCCTCGCCCAACGGGTGGAGCACCCCGCCCTTGAAGGCCGTCTCGATGAAGATGTTCCGCTCCAGCACGAGTTCCTCGCCGACGCCGGGCGTACGGAACGCCTCCGCGCGGGCCCGGGCGGGCGGCGGCAACTCCTCGGCAGCCAGCGGCTTGAGGAAGGTCTCCAGCAGCACGACCCCGGCGACCCGGTCCGGATACCGGGCCGCCCGGTCGAGAGCCAGGGCGCCGCCCCAGTCGTGGCCGACGAGGACGACCCGGTCGAGGCCCAGCGCCTCGAACCAGGCGTCCAGGTAGCGGGCCTGGTCGTCGAAGCCGTAGTCGATGTCCGGCTTGCCGGAGGCCCCCATGCCGATCAGGTCGGGCGCGAGCACCCGGGACCGGCCGGCCAGGTGCGGGACGACGTTGCGCCAGAGGTGGGAGGAGGTGGGGTTGCCGTGCAGGAGCACCACGGGCGGGCCGCCCGCGTCGGTTCCGGCGTCCAGGTAGGCGAGATGGGAGTCGATCACGGGGACGGTGGGCATCGGGACGGTTCCTCTCGGGGTACGGCGGGGCACGCGGGGCACGGCGGGGCGCTCGACCGCCCTCACCTAATCCGTTAGTCGCACTAACGGTCTGACATTCACGACGTTACATCGTTAGAGTGACTAACACAACGGCTAGACTGCGGGGCGTGAAGAACGACGAGACGCCCCGCCACACCCCGGGCGCCATGACCGACCACGCCGCCCCGGCCCGCGTCCGCGGCCTGCCCAGCCGACTGCTGGCCGTCAACGCCCTGCACGCCGACCGCCTGGTGAACGACGGCCTGGCGGCGGAGGGCGCCCGCAAATGGCACTTCGCCGCCCTCACCGCACTCACCGAGGGCGGCCCGGCCAGCCAGTCGGACCTCAGCCGCCGCACCGGCATCTACCGCAGCGACATGGTCGCGGTCGTCAACGAACTCGCCGAACGCGGCCTGGTCGAGCGCACACCCGACCCGGCCGACCGCCGACGCAACGTCATCACCGTGACCACCGAGGGACGCGCCCACCTCCGGCGACTCGACACCGTCGTCGACGCGGCCCAGGACGCCCTGCTCGCCCCCCTCGACGCCGACGACCGCGCCCGCCTCACGGAGTTGCTGACCCGCCTCCTGGACCACCACGAGCGGAGCACCGGCACCGCACCGGCCGACGAGGACACTCAAGACACTGCCCCCACTGACCGGAGGCAGAGCGATTCTCACTGAAGCCTGATGGGACCTGCTGTTGTCGTGGGCAGGACTGGGGCGAGAAATCGCAGGCGCCGCCGAGCGGCGTCTCGTACCCTCGGCCTCACCCACCGGTTCGTCGAACAGCCACTGAGGATTGTGTGAAGCACTTCGATCTCCACGCCAGGATTCCGTCGCTCGTGAGGGCCATGGCCGCCGCCGACCACAGCCCGGACGCCCAGCTGGTACAGACACGCCACCGCGCTTCGCTCGTGGACAGCTGGGACATCGGGCCCGGATCCACCGTCCTCGAACTGGGTTGCGGACAGGGCGACATGACCGCCGTCCTCGCGGAGGCCGTCGGGCCCCGGGGGCGCGTGGTGGCCGTCGATGTCGCCGCTCCGACCTACGGGGCGCCGGTCACGCTCGGGGAATCGGCGGCCCGGCTCGCGGCGGGCCCGCTCGGGCCGCGCATCGACTTCCGCTTCAGCACCGACGTCCGCGACCCGTCCGTCGACTTCCCTTCCGAAGCCTTCGACCACGTCGTGCTCGCCCACTGCTCCTGGTACTTCGCCTCGCTCGGGCAACTGCGCGACACGCTGGCCCGGGTGCGGCCCTGGGCGCACCGCCTGTGGTTCACCGAGTGGGACCTGACACCCACCCGCGGCGACCAGCTGGCGCACCTGCTCGCGGTACTGGTCCAGGGCCAGATCGAGGCCGCGGGCTCGCACGGCGAGGGCAACATCCGCACGTCCTTCTCCCGCGAGGCGCTGCTGCGGCTCCTGCCCGCGACGGGCTGGACGGCGGACGGAGACGGGCCGGTCGACACCGGCGCACTCCAGGACGCGGACTGGGAGATCACCGCTTGTCTCGACCTGATCGCCCGAGGGGAACGACTGGCCGCGCTGCCCGAACCGGTACGGCAACTCGTCCTCAGCCAGAGCGACGTCCTGCGGGCCGTCGCCGCACCCCACGGCAACCGCCCGCTCCCCGCCTACTGGGTCACCGCGCACTGACGGGCCGCCCCGGCCGGACCGTCGAACCTCGACGAGACCGGCCGGGCTTCAGCCGGTTCCTGACCTGCCGGCCCCTTCCGGCCGGCCCCTTCCGGCCGGTCAGGTGGCCGTCAGTCGGCCGCCGATTCGACGGCCACCGCGACCGAGCGACGTCCGAGTGCGGCGGCCACAAGCTCCATTTCGACCAGCGTGCCGGTCAAGCCGGCAGTCCTCAACTCATCGGCCATCGTCCGTGCCTGTGCCAGCGACAGCCCGTGCATCTCTCGCAGGGCGCGCAGGACCGGGACAGAGCTCGTCCCGGGCCCCGCAAGGCGAAGTCGAGCGGGGCCGTGCTCCGCCAACAGTGCCTGCCGGATCCCCTCCGGAGTCACCGCGCCGCTGTCCTGCTCGCACCATGCGCGGGGACAGGTCCGGCATTGCCCTTCGGTGCCCCACCACAGCTGCCCGCAGTCGATGAACTGGCCGACGTCGCGGATCAGCACACCACCGCAGTCGTCGCACCGCGTCGTGACCGTCACGCCCTGAGTGATCACCGGACTCCCCCGCCTTCGGTCCTCGGTCTGCGGATCCTCCCGTATCCGTGTCCGCCCGTCGACCGTGATTCCTCGCGGAGTCGTCCCACTCAAGCCGTGATCGCCGTCACCCAAGGGCGGATCCCGTGAAACCGGCCGGCCAACAGCGGGACGGGCGGTCAGCGGCGGATCGTCGGGGCGGACTCGCCGTAGACGCGCAGGCGTTGGAGGGCGTGCAGCCAGCGCAGTTCGGTGCCGCAAGCGCGCAGGGCGGTGCCGAGGGCGTGGCGCATCGCGGCGTCGACCGCCGCGCGGGCGGTGGCGGCGGCGGGTGCCTCCGGGCGGTCGCTGTCGGCCAGGTCGGCGAGTCGGCGGGACGGGTTCCAACCGAGGTCCGCCGCACCGTCCGCACCCGGACCACCGGTCGGGTCCCCGGTCGGGTCCGTGCCCGGGCCCTCGGCCGACGAGCACGGTGCCAGGGTGATTCCGGTGCCGCCGAGGTGGGCGGCGAGCGGCAGGCCGGCGAGCGCCGTGCTGCGCCGGAGCGCGTCCAGCAGGGCGGCGGGGACGCCGAGTTCGGCCGGGGTCGGCCCGGCGGGCCGGGCGGCCAGGACCCGGGGCGGGACGCGGAGCCCGGCGGCCGGGAGGGCCGGCGGGGCGACCCGCAGCTCCCGGCCGGAGCCGTCCCGGGCGGCCTCCAGCCCGAACGCCGGCAGGAACTCGGCGAGCGCGTTCTCCATGGCCGTCCCGACCACCTCCCGGGCCGGACCGGCCGGCTGCCCCGGTTCGGCCATCGCGGCGGCGCCGGCCAGCCGGGGGGACGGCAGCCAGTCGAGCGCCGCCGCGCCCGCGCACCGGTCGGCGTCGCTGGCGGGCCGGGCCGGACGGATCCGCACGCCGGGCCCCTCCTCGCCGAAGGCGACCGGGAGTCCGGAGAGCAGTACCGCGTCGGTCAGGCGGTCGGCCAGGTCGGGATCGACCCGCCCCGGTGGCGGAGGAGTCAACGGTCCTGGCCCTTCGGTCGGTTGATCAGGTGCATTGTCGAACTCCCGTTCCCCGCAGGCCCCGTGCCCAAACGCAGCCCGGTCCTCAGAGCAGCTCGATACTCAGCTGGGAGCCCAGCTCGCTGAACCCGAGCGCGAGCGCGACCCTCCGCGACGCCGGGATCCGGGCCCGCCACTGCGGCAGCAACCCCTGCGCGAGCGCATGACGCACCGCCGAGGAACCGGTCGCGCGAGCCAGACCCCTGCCACGCCAGGCAGGCGCGGTCAGGACACCCACGTGGGCCGCGCGGCCCGGCCATGCGCGGTACCCGGCGGCAGCGACCACCTGGCCGGCCACCCGGACGACGAACGCCGGCGAGGACATCCCGTCCAGACCGGCCTCGTCGGCGTCCGCCGCCCCTGCAGCCCGTTCCAGCGGGCCCAGCTCGACGGACCCGGCGGCGGCTTCCTCGACGCGCAGGTCCGTCGGCGGCGCGGCCGGCCGGAAGTCCTCCTCGGCGAGGTAGGCCAGCACCGCGGGCCCGAGGACCTCGCCGGTCGGGAGCACTCCCCCGACCGACTCCGGATCGGTCAGCCGGTCGACCGGCAGCCCCGCCAGCGCCGTGCGGATGCGGGCGGCGGCCTCCCTGGTCGGAGCCGTCACGACGGCGGCCCCGCCCAGGACCACGATGCCCGTCCACCCGCGCGGGCAGAACCTCGACCCGGGGGACACGACGACGTCGACGCCGCCCGCCGGACCGAACGACACCGGCACCGGCACCGGCACCGAGGCCAGCTCCTGCCACACAGCCCGGGCCCTGGCCAGTAAGGGATCTCTCGACATGACCCGATACTTCCAGCCGGACGGGACCGCACGCGCCCGGGTTTTTCGGGTCGACCCTTCCTCGGAGGCTGCCAACCGGGCGGATCCCCGAGGTATGCGGCCCGGCGGCCCGGCAGTGCGGCTTCATCGCGAGCGGCACCGCGACCACGTCGGCGTTCCGGATGGTCACTCACAGCAACGCCGAAGCGGCACCGGAAGGCGTCCGGGGCCGGACGGGCGGGCGCCTGGCGGAGACGGCGCGCGGGCCGGGTGGGGGTCGTACTCACGGCCCCGCGCAGCAATGGGTAGTGGCCCCCATTGATCCCCGTACCATTCCGGGAGTCCGCTGGGTATCGGCCCGGTGGCCGCCGGGAGTCGCCCCGGCCCAGCCCCTCCCCCACCTGCCGCCCGGTGCCCTCCTCCCCCACACGCACAGTGACCAGAGCCAGGTGAACGGCATGTACGACCTCCACCGACCGGCACGTCCGACGATGCGGCGGGCCGCGATGTACCTGCGGTGCCGGCCCTACGACGCGCGGGAGGCGGACTACATGCGGACCGCCATGGAGCAGCTGGCCGACCGGTTCGGACTGCCGACGCCGGACGTGTACAGCGACCACGGGCTCAGCACCCAGGGACCGCTGCCGGCGCTGGAGAACCTGCTGGTGGCGGCCGAGCGCGGCTGGCTGGACGTGGTGCTGGTGCCGGGCCCGTTCGTGTTCGCGCTCGACGACCGGGCGGCCGCCGAGATCGTCCGGCGGTTCGCCCGGGCGGGCTGCGAGGTGATCGAGGCGCCGGGGCGGGGCGTCCGGCCCGGCGGGGTGCCGCAGCTGTCGGTGGTCCCCGGCTCCGGCCCGGGCCGGCCGCGCCGCCCCGCCCCGGGCGAGGACCCGGCCGCGTACCAGGCGGTCTGAGCGGGGCCGCGGGCCGCCGCCCGACGTCGGGCACCGGCCGACCCGGCCGATGCCGCCGGGCCGGGCGCGGGCATCATAGGGGTATGCCCGCTCAGACTGGATCCGCCCCGCGCCGGGGTGCCGACGGCCGCGCCGGGCGTGGCCGGGCACGGCGCCGATGAACCGGCCGTTGCCGCCGACCGCGCCGGAGGGGGGAGCCCCGGGGGCCGCCTTCGTGGGTCGGGTCGGTGAACTCGCCCGGCTGACCGAGGCGCTCGCCCGGCCCCCGGCCGTCCTGCTCGTCGAGGGCGAGGCGGGCAGCGGCAAGTCGCGCCTGGTCGCCGAGGCCGTCCGCGCCCTGGACGAGAGGTCCGGGAACAGGACGACCGGGAACGGAACGACCTCGCAGGACGGGACGCCCACGCCTCCCAGTGCCACCGCCCCCCGCCGCCCGGTACTGCTCGGCCGTTGCCACCCGCTGCGCGAACCGGAGCCGTTCGGCCCGGTGGTCGACGCCCTGCGGGACGCCGCCGCCCTGCTGCCCCCGCCCGCCGAGCTGCCGCCCAGCACCGGGGCGCTGCGCCTGGTGCTGCCCGACCTCGCCGCCCAGCTGCCGGCCGCGCCGCCGGACGGCGGTACGCTGCTGTCCGCGCGCCGACTGCTCGCCCAGGGGGTGCGGGCGCTGCTCACGGCGCTCGACGCCCCGGTGCTGGTGGTCGAGGACCTCCAGTGGGCCGACGACGCGACCCTCGACCTGCTGGTCCGGCTGGCCCGTGACCTGCCGCCCCGGCTCGCGCTGGTGGTCACCTACCGCCCCGAGGACCTTCCGCCCGGCGCCCCGGCGCCCGGGGCGGCCTTCCGCCCGGCGCCCGCCCGGACCGGCGGGCACGGGGCCGGTGTGGGGCACGGGGCCGTCGGCGCTCCGGTCCGGCTGGAGCGGCTGGAGCCCCTGGACGAGCGGGAGGTCGCGGCGCTGGCCCGGTCGGTGCTGGGCCCGGCGGCGACCCCCGAACTCGCGCGGGTCCTGTACGAGCGCAGCCAGGGCCTTCCGCTGGCCGTCGAGGAGGACCTGCGGACCCTGGCCGAACGGTCCCCGATCGAACGCACACCTACCGAACGCACCCCGACCGGACTTACGGCGACCGAGCGGACCAGCGCCTCAAGCGGCCGTACCTCCACCGGCGACCTCGCCGCCGTCCTGGCCGCCGCCGAGGTCCCACGCGGACTGCGCGACGCGGTGACCGAGCGGCTCGCCCGCCTGGGCGGCGACGGTGCGGCCGTCGTCGCGGCGGCCGCCGTGCTCGGCGTGCCCGCCGACGAGGCGCTGCTCACCGCCGTCGCCGGGCTGGACGCCGAGGCCGGGGCCGACGGCCTGACCGAGGCGCTGCACGCGGCCGTCCTGCGGGAGACCGCGCCCGACCGGTACGCCTTCCGCTCCCCGTCGGCCCGGCAGGTCGCGCAGGGGCGGGTCGCCGGGCCGCGGCGCCGGGTCCTGCACCAGCGGGCCGTGGCCGCGCTGGGGACCAGGGAGCCCCGGCCGCTCGCCCGGATCGCCGAGCACACCCTGGCCATGGGCGACCGCCCGGCCTGGCAGGACCTCGCCCAGGCCGCCGCCGACCAGGCCGCCGCCCTCGGCGATCCGGGCGGTGCCCGGCGGATGCTGCGCGGTCTGCTCGACGAGTCCGACCTCGACCCGCGCCGTCGCGGGCGGGCGGCCCTGGCGCTGGCCCGGCTCGCGGCCGACGACGTCGACCCGGCGGCCAGCGTGCAGGTGCTGAGCGGCATGGTGGCCGACTCCCGGCTGCCGGTCGCCGACCGGGGCGAGATCCGGCTCGCGCTCGGTTTCCTGATGGCGGTGCACAGCGGCAACCGGGCCGGTTTCGACCGGATCCGGGAGTCCCTGGAGGAGCTGGAGGAGCGCCCCGTGCGGGCGGCCCGGGCCATGGTGGCGATCGCCATGGACGAGCGCGACGGCGCCGGCCGCCGGTCCGGGGAGTGGCTCGCCCGGGCGGAGAACCTGCTGGCGGCCAACCCGGACGAGGACGTGTCCGCGGCGGTGCGGGCCACGACGCTCACCTTCCAGGCCCGGTCCGCCGATCCGGCGGTCTGGGACCGGCTGGACGAGCTGCCGCGCGACTCGGAGCGTCCCGAGGTGATGCGGCAGACCACCCGGGCGCTGTACAACACGGGCGAGATCGCGATCGAGCTGGGCTACGACCGCCGGTCCGCGAACCTGCTGGAGGAGAGCCGCCGGCTGGCCCGGCTGACGGGCATCCCGTACCTGGAGTGCTACAGCCGGCTCGCGCTGATCCGGCTCGACATGCTGGCCGGGCGCTGGGACCTGGTGGAGCCCCGGTTCGCCCGGCTGGGCGCGGAGTTCGACGACCTGGCGATGGCCGGTGCCGAGCGCTCACTGCTGTTCGGCCGGCTCGCGGCGGGGCGGGGCCGGCTGGCGCTGGCCCGGGAGGAGTTCGAGATCGCCGCCCGGTTCGGCCAGCGGGAGTCGCAGGTGACGGTGGCGCTGCGGGCGGCCGCCGGGCTCGGCGGCCTCCAACTGCTGGAGGGCGACACCGCCGGGGCCGCCGGCACGGTGGGGCCCGCGCTGGCCACGGCCCGGCAGGCCGACGCGTGGGCGCGCACCGCCGAGCTGCTGCCGGTCGCCGTCGAGGCCCTGCTCGCGACGGGCGGGCGGGCCGAGGCCGGGGAGGTCACCGAGGAGGCGACGCAGTCGCTCACCGACCGGGGTGCGCCGGCCGTGACGGCGTCGCTGCACCTCTCCCGGGGGCTGCTGCTGGACGCGGACGGGGATCCGGAGGCGGCGGAGGCGTTCACCCGGGCCAGGGACCACTGGCAGGACATCGGGCGGCCGTACGAGGCGGCGCGGGCCGACGAGCGGATCGCGGCGGCGCTGGCCGCGCGCGACCGGGTGCGGGCGGCGGAGCGGATGGCCGCCGCCGAGCGGGTCTACCTGGAACTGGGGGCCACCACGGACACCGCCCGCTGCCGGAAGCTGCGCCGGGACCTCGATCTCGGCGGGATCGGCTCGCCCGGCCGCCGGGGCTACGGCAAGCGGCTGTCGCCGCGCGAACGGCAGGTGGCGGAGCTGCTCGCGCAGGGGACGGGCAACCAGGACATCGCCCAGGCCCTCTTCCTGTCGCCGCGCACGGTGGAGCACCATGTGGCGAACGTGCTGGCCAAGCTGGGCACCGGCCGGGCCGGGACGGCGCAGGCGCTGGCCCTGGCGGACGCCGAGGACGCGGCGGGCGAGGGCGGCGGCTGAGGGCAGCGAGTGAGGCGGCGGGCGACCGGCCCGCGGGGCCGGGCGCGGCAGGTCCTCGCGGGCGACCCGCACCTCCGCGCGGGCGCCCCGCACGTGCCGGTGGGTGCCGCGCGGCGGGCGCCCCCAGCGTTCCCGCCCGCCGATAGGTAGTCACCCGCATTGATCCGGCCGGTCCGGGCCGGTTCCCTGGTGGTCATGGCGAGCGAGCGGGGCAGCCGCTCCCCGACCAGGAGGGATCCCGAGTGATGAGTGCACGTCACCACGCGCCGAGCGCGACCGCCGGACCGGCGACGGACGGCCCGGACCGGGCCGAGGCCACCGTCCGGCTCTCCCCCTCCCCCCGCAAGGCCGGGCACCACCCGGTGGCCCTGGTCCGCCTGGCCCGGCTCAGCCGGTCCGGCCCCGGGCTCCACTGGGCGCACTGAACACCGGCCGGGACCGTGTGGGCGGTTCCCGGTCGGGAAGCGGGGGGAAGCGAGCGCCGGGACGGCCGGGAACGGCCCGGACCGGCTGACGCACCGAAGGAAATGGGCCCTGCCTGGCCGACCAGGCAGGGCCCTTTGCCGTGCGGACGTCTCTGCGGGGATCAGCAGGACGCCGCGACGGAGAGGGTGACGGCGGCCGGCGGCCACCCCCACTGGGTGGTTTCGAGGGTCGCCTCGGCGGTGGAGCCGCACGGCAGGGCGCCGGAGATCCGGCCCACCGGAGTGGCGGACCAGCTGACGTTGACGGTCGGCGTGACGGTGCCGAGCTCCGCACCGTCGACGACCTTGGCGGTGAGGCGGAACGGCACCGGGCGCGGGGTCCAGGTGACACTGGTCGGCGTGGTGCGGCCGTGGAAGGTCACCTGGTCGCCACTGACGATGGCGCAGATCTCGTTGACCACCACACCCCGGTAGCTGGTGACGCAGGTCCCCGGGACGCTCGGGGAGGCGTCCGCGTGGGCGGCGAGCACGGTGCCGGGGAGCGCACCGGCGAGGGTCAGGGCGACGCTGGTGGCGAGGATGGCGAGGGGCCGATTCATCGGGCTTTTCCCGTTCGTGGGTAGGGGCGACAGAGTGAAGCCATGTGACATTTCATGCTTCACACCCCACATGATGCCATCGATTCAAGCGGAGGATTACCGTCCAGCCTTTTTTTTGAAGCCGCTAACTGATTCCAGCCTTTCAATGGCCGAATTGCATCGGTCCGGACGGTCGGGTGCCCGCTCGACCGAGCGGGCGCCCGACCGGTCTTCCGGTCAGCCGCCCGAGCGCGGCTCCATGCGCAGTCCGAAGGCCGCCGTACCGGGATCCAGAGCGGTCACCCCACCGTCGACCGTGAGCACCGCGCCGTTCACATAACCCGCTGCCGGGGAGAGCAGCCAGCCGATCGCGGCGGCCACCTCCTCCGGCTCCCCCGGCCGGCCCGCCGGGGTCAGCGCCGTCGCCTCGCGGTAGGCCTGCTCGACACCGCCGGCCAGCTCGGCCTCCTCGGCGAACCGCGCCATCCTGCGGTCGGCCATCTCGGTGCGCACCCAGCTCGGACAGACGGTGTTGGCCCGCAGGCCGAGCCGGCCGTAGTCGACGGCCAGCGAGCGGCAGAGCTGGAGCAGCGCGGCCTTCGAGGTCGCGTAGGCGGCACTGCCGGCACCGTTGCGCAGCGCGGAGACGGAGGCGACCGCCACCACCGCGCCGCGCGCGGCCAGCAGGTGCGGCAGCGCCTCCCGTAGCAGGAGGAAGGGGCCGGTGAGATTGGTCCGCATCACCAGCTCCCAGTCCTCCAGTGTCACCTCGCCCACCGAACCGCCCCGGCCCACACCGGCGTTGAGCACCAGACCGTCGATCCGTCCGTAGCCGGCGACGGCGGCCGCGACCAGGTCGCGGACACCGTCGGGCTCGGTGGTGTCGGAGACGTGCGCGAGCGCCCCCGTCTCCCGGGCGACCCGCTCCAGCGGCTCCCTCCGCCGGCCCGACACCACCACGTGGTGGCCCTCGGCCCGCAGCAGCCGCGCGGTGGCCGCGCCGATGCCGCTCCCTCCGCCGGTGACGACGACTACACGCTGCTCCGACATTCCTGTGACCTCCGGGATCGATGTTTCGTGAACCGTCGATCCTAGGCGGAGTGACCCGACGGCCCGTCAGACCCGCTCCGCAGCAGCCTCGTGGCAGCCCCGGGGCCGGGCGTTGTCGGAGGCGGGCCGTAGATTCGGCGCGACCGAGCACCAGTCGAGCGATCCGCGGACAGGACCTGAGCCCCCCGATGAACCCCGTGACCCCGATCCCCCCGACCGCCGAGCACGGCATCGCGCTCACCGAGCGCGTGATCGCCTCCGTCGAGGCGGACCCGCACCGGCCGATCCTGGACTACAGCGCGTGGGCCGGGCCGTGGCTGACCGGCGAGCCCCGGCCGCTGCCGGCCGGGCCCCTGGCCGAGGCGGTGTTCCCCAGCGGCCGGCCGCTGCCGCCGAGCCTGCGGCGCTGGCTGGCCTTCGACACCGGGCTGCTGCGCCGGTTCGGCTGGCTCGACGAGGACGACCGCTTCACGCCGAGGCCGTTGGGCGAGCTGGCGCGGGACGAACTCGGCGAGCTCTGGGGCTCCTGCTTCGACGGCGTCTCCGACCGCTTCGACGAGTGCTTCCTGCTCCCGGGCGGTTCCGACTCGCGCCGGGTCCTGGCGACCGGCTCGGGCGACGCGCACGGCGAGTACCCGGTGCTCGCGCTCGACGTGGACGACATCCCGTGCGTCGAGCTGATGTACCCGGGGCTGGACGTCTATCTCGCCGACACCTGCGGGCTGCTGACCGTCGAGGGCGACGGCTACTCCGCCCTGGCCCGGAACCCCGTGTACGCCCGCCGGATGCTCACCCACGCGCAGCAGGTGTTCGGCGGGGAGTTCGCCGAGGAGTGCTTCCCCGACCTCTGAGCGGACCGGCACGGGCGGTGCTCCCGACCGTCCGCACGCGCTCGCTCACCCGTCCCGCTGTCGTCCAGCAGGTTCGTGACAGACTGGCCCGCCATGGGAGAGAGCGAGACCGACGAGGCCGCCCCGGAGCCGCCGCTGCTCGTGGTGGACGGCGCCAACGTGGTGGGCTCGGTGCCCGACGGCTGGTGGCGGGACCGGCGCGGTGCGGCCGAGCGGCTGCGGGACGCGCTCGCGCCCGTCGCCGGCCACGGGGTCCCGGGCGAGCGGGCCGACGTCCCGGCCTGGGCGCGGACCGGCCCGCTGGAGGTGCTCCTCGTCGTCGAGGGCGCGGCCCGGGGCGTCACGGCCACACCCGAGGTGCGCGTCGAGGCCGCCGGCGGCAGTGGTGACGATCTGATCGTCGCACTCGTCGCGGCGGCCCTCGCCGCCCGCCCCGAACGGAGTTGCCTGGTCGTCACGGCGGACCGGGGCCTGCGCGAGCGGGTCACCGCGCTCGGCGCCGCCGTGACCGGCCCCCGCGCAGTCCGCCCCGCCTGACACCTCCCGCCCCTCCCACTCCCTCCCCGCCCCTCCCACTTCCTCCCCGCACCTCCCGGCCCCGGTTCCGGCCCCGGCTCCCGGCTCCCTCCCGCCGGTCGAGCGGGCCCGCCACCCTCCCCCGTCACCCGGCCGCCGGGCCCTCGGCGGCTCATCCTTTCGGTGGACGCGGTCCGGCCCGCGCTGACGCCCCGAGCACCGCCCACCACCGCCCGGATCCGGGCCCTAGCACGAAGTGGCCCTTGCTCGGGGCAAGTTCACCCGGAGACCGCTCGCATTGGCGAACCGGGCGCGAGCGCCGGTTCGGGGCGCGCGGGGCGCGGTAAACCTGGTGCCATCACCGGCCCGGCGACGGGTCCGGTCCGCACGACCAGGTCCGCCACCGGCGCGCGCCCGCCGTCCCCGGGCGCCGTACGGCGGAGGCCCACCGTGCCGCGCACCACCCGCGCGCCCCGCCCACCGCACCGCTCCGAACCCCCGAGGCCCACCGGCCACCCGTCCCGTTCCCCCACTCTTCCGATCGTTTGAGGATTCTGAATGCTTGGTGCTGGTTCGTCACCCGGACGCCGGCGCTCCGCCCCCGTGCTCGTCTGGCTCCTGCCCACCGTCGTGACGGCCGCCGTGGCCTCCGCCGCCGTGGCCACGGCCACCCCCGACTCGCGCCTGCGCATCGCCGTCTGCGCGGCGGTGGGCACCCTGGCCGTGGTCCTGGTCGCCGCCGAGGCCGCCCGCCGGGGCCGGGCGACGGAGGAACTGCGCGCACGGGCCGTCCAGCGCGAGGGTGAACTGATCCGCCGGCTCACCCGGCAGGAGACCGAGTACATCCGGCTGGCCAAGTCCGTCCTGCCCGCCGCCATGACCCGGCTCACCCGCGGCGAGGGCCTGGAGGACCTCGTCCACGCCTACGCCCTCCAGGACGTCACGGTCGGCGCGGAGTTCCGGAGCGCGCAGCAGACCCTGCTGCGCGCCGTGCTGGAGACCGTCGAGAACGAGGAGGCGCTGCGCGAGTCGGCCCGGCGCTCCTTCGTCAACATCGCCCGCCGCGTGCAGGCGATCGTCCACCGGCAGGCCGCCGAGCTGCGCGTCATGGAGCACCGGCACGGCAACGACCCCGCGGTCTTCGACGACCTGCTGCTGGTCGACCACGGCAACGCCCTCATCGGCCGCCTGGCCGACAGCATCGCCGTCCTCGGCGGCGCACGGCCGGGCCGCCAGTGGAACCGGGCCGTGCCGCTGTACAGCGTCCTGCGCGGCGGCATGTCGCGGATCCTCGACTTCCAGCGGGTCGAGCTGCACCCGGTCTCCGACGTGGCGGTGATCGGCCCGGCGGTCGAGCCCCTCATCCACGCGGTGGCCGAGCTCCTCGACAACGCCACCCGCTACTCGCCCCCGCACACCAGCGTGCACCTGACCGCCGTCGAGGTGCAGACCGGCATCGCGATCGAGATCGAGGACGGCGGGCTCAGCCTCAGCGAGGAGGGCCGGGCCCGCGCCGAGCGGATGCTGCTGGAGGCGCAGGCCGGCATCGACCTCAACGAGCTCGGCGAGACCCCGCGGCTCGGCCTCGCCGTCGTCGGCCGGCTCTCCCGGGCGTACGGCTTCCAGGTCTCGCTGCGCCCCTCGGCCTACGGCGGGGTGCGGGCGGTGCTGGTCGTGCCGCAGGAGCTGATCACCACCGCGCCCGCCACCGGTCGCGCCCACGGCATCGGGGTCACCGGTTCGTCCGGTCCGGAGCCGGTGGACGACCGCCGTCCGCACACCTCGCCGCCGCCGCGACGGCCGCTCTCCGGCTCGCTGCCGGGGCCGCTCAGCGGTGGTGGGGAGGACGTCCCGGTGGTGACCGAGCGCACCTCCACCGGTCTGCCCCGCCGGCGCCGGCACGCCGCGCCGACCGCCCGGATCGGCGTCGCCCAGACGACCCGCACCACCACCGCCCGCTCCGGTGGCACGACCGGCCGGGCGGCCGCGCGGGGCGGCGCGGCGGGCCCGAACGGTGCCTCGGCCGCGAACGGCGCCTCGGCTGTGAACGGCTCGGCGAGCCCGAACGGCCCGACCGGCCCGGTGGCCTCGAACGGCCCGGCGGGCCCGACCGGTCGCGCCGACGGGTCCGGAGGCCCACCCGACCGGCCCGGTGCCGATCCCTCCACCCCGGCGGGGGCGGTGCAGCCGGGCCTCTGGCTGGCCGCCTTCACCGAAGGGGTCAACGGCACCGGCGCGGCCGACCACGACAACGGGGACCCGACGGGGAAGGACCAGCGGTGATTCAGCCACGGACCAACATGGACTGGCTGCTCAAGCAGCTGGCGGACGAAGTCCCGCACGTCCGGAACGTCATCGTGCTCTCCGCGGACGGACTGCGGATGGCCCAGCACGGCACCGAGACCGACACCGCCGACCGGCTCGCCGCCGCCTGCGCCGGTCTGCAGAGCCTGGCGGCGGCCGTGGGCCACGAGTTCCCGCACGGGGACGGCCGGATGCGGCTGGTGGTGATCGAGATGGGCGGCGGCTTCTTCTACCTGATGGCGGCCGGCGCCCGGGCCTTCCTGGCGGTACTGGCCGACGAGGGCGTGGACGCCGGGCTGATGGGCCAGCGGATGCGCGACCTGGTCGCCCGGATCGGCGAGCACCTCAGTACGCCTCCCCGAAGGGGCGAGCCCGTCGCATGAGCACAGCCGGCCGGGACTGGGGCGAGGACGCCCCGGAACGCTTCTACGTGATCACGCGCGGCCACACCCAACCGGCCGGACGGGCCGCGTTGGACCTGGTCACACTGATCGTCTCCCGTGCGGAGCCCACCCCCTCCATGCCGCCCGAGCACGCGGCGATCCTGCGTCTGTGCGGATCGCCGCTCTCGGTGGCCGAGATCTCCGCCTACCTGCGGCTGCCGGTCAGCGCGGTCACCGTGCTGCTGGCCGACCTCGTGGCCGAGGAACGGGTCGAGGCGCGCGCCTCCGTCCCGGCCGCGCTTCTCCCCGACCGTGCCCTGTTGGAGGCGGTGATGCATGGACTTCAGCGCCTCTGACACGGTGCGCGGGCCGGCCGACGAGGACCTGCTGCCGGACTCGGCCACCGCCGCCGTCAAGGTGGTCGTCGTCGGCGGCTTCGGCGTCGGCAAGACCACCCTGGTCGGCGCGGTGAGCGAGATCCGTCCGCTGACCACCGAGGAGACGATGACCCAGGCCGGGGCGGACGTCGACGACCTGGCCGGGATCGAGCGGAAGTCCGAGACCACGGTCGCGATGGACTTCGGCCGGATCAGCATCAGCGACGAGCTGGTGCTGTACCTCTTCGGCACCCCCGGGCAGGAGCGGTTCTGGTTCCTGTGGAACGGCCTGTTCGAGGGGGCGCTGGGCGCGGTGGTGCTGGTCGACACCCGTCGGCTGGAGGTCAGCTTCGACGTGATCGGGCGGCTGGAGGACCGGGGCGTGCCGTTCGTGGTCGCCGCCAATGCCTTCCCCGGCGCGCCCGCCCACCCGGACGAGGAACTGCGGCTCGCGCTGGACCTGCCGCCCGAGGTCCCGATCGTCGCGTGCGACGCCCGGGTCCGCGAGTCCGGACGGGACGTGCTGCTCGCGCTCATGCACTACCTCTACGACCTGGCGGGGTCGCTGACCGCGCGGTGAGCGCACCGCCCGTCCCCGCCCCGCTCCCCCACCCGTCCGTCCCCCTCCCGTCGACGACGACCCCCGGAGACACCGTGACCACCCCGTTCCGCGACGACGCCCCCCTCGCCCCGCCCGCCGGCTGCCCCGCCCACGGGGCCGACGCCCCGGGTACCGACACCCCGGGGGTCGACATCCCGGGGGTCGACATCCCGAGGCCCGCCGGACCGGCCGACGCCGAACCGGGGAGCGACCTGCCCTGCCTCGAAGATCTGCCCGTCGCCGAACTCCGCCGCCTCTACGGGCCCGAGGCCGAGGCCGACCCGTCCGGCCTGTACGAGAAGCTGCGCGCCGAGTACGGGGAGGTCGCGCCCGTCCTGCTGCACGGCGACCTGCCGGCCTGGCTGATCCTCGGCCACTCCGCCAACCTCACCGTGATGCGCACGCCGTCCCGCTTCTCCCGGGACTCGCGCCGCTGGCGGGCGTTCCAGGAGGGCCGGGTCGGGGCGGACTCGCCGCTGATGCCGGTCATCGCCTGGCAGCCGCTCTGCGTCTTCGCCGACGGCGCCGAGCACCGACGGCTGCGCGGCGCCGTCACCGACGGCCTGAACGGCACCGACCGGCGCGGCGTCCGCCGCTTCGTCACCCGCTACACCGCCGAACTGGTCGAGGAGTTCGGGCCGGCCGGAGAGGCCGAACTCGTGAGCCGGTTCGCGGAGCACCTGCCGATGCTGGTGATGACCCAGCTGGTCGGCATGCCGGAGGAGTACGGCCCGCGCCTGGTCGAGGCCGCCCGGGACCTCATGAAGGGCACCGAGACCGCCATCGCCAGCAACGACCACGTGGTCGCGGCCCTGCGCCGGCTGGTCGAGCGCAAGCGGACCGATCCCGGCGCCGACCTCTGCACCCGGCTGATGCAGCACGAGGCCGCGCTGACGGACGAGGAGGTGCTGGAGCACCTGCGGGTCGTGCTGCTGGCCGCGAACGAGACGACGGTCAACCTGATCGCCGACACGCTGAAGATGATCCTCACCGACGACCGGTTCCGGGCCCACCTGTCGGGCGGCCACATGACCGTGCCGGACGGGCTCGACCAAGTCCTGTGGGACGCCCCGCCGATGTCGCTGGTCGCCGGCCGCTGGGCCACCGGGGACACCCTGCTCGGCGGGCAGCGGATCCGGGCCGGGGACATGCTGCTGCTCGGCCTCGCCGCCGGGAACGTCGATCCGATCGTCCGGCCCGACCTGGCCAAGCCGCTGCACGGGAACCGCTCCCACCTGTCCTTCGGCAGCGGCCCGCACGAGTGCCCGGGCCAGGACATCGGGCGGGCGATCGCGGAGACCGGGATCGACTGCCTGCTCACCCTGCTGCCGGACCTCAGGCTCGCCGTCCCGGAGGAGGAGCTGACCTGGACCTCGGCCTGGCTGTCGCGCCATCTGGTGGCGCTGCCGGTCGAGTTCACCCCGCGCGAGCGGCAGACCGCCGAGGACTCCGCTCCGCCGGCCGCCGCACCCGCCGTCCTCCCGGGCATCGACGGCCCACCGCTCCCTCCGGCGGCGTCGGCCCCGTGGCCCGGACCGACGCCGGTCGGGCCCTCCCCCGACCTCGTCGCCGAGCCCCGGCGCGGCTGGTGGGCCCGGCTCGTCGGATGGTTCCGGTACTGACGGACGGGCACGGGCGGGCCGGTGGGCACGGACCGGCGGACACGGGCGGCCCGACACCCACCGGCCGGACCGGCGTTCACCGGCCGGGGCGGCGCTGACGACCCGGGCGGCGCGTCCCCGGCCCAACCGGTCGGGCCCGGACTAAAGTCGGCGCGAGCCGGACGCGGCCCTTCCGCCGCGCCGAACCCCGCCCGCCCGCCGGAAGGTGCCCCGTGTCCCTGGTCCGCGTCCACAACTTCTCGGTCTCGCTCGACGGCTACGGCACGGGCGAGGGACAGAGCCTGGAGGCACCGTTCGGCCACGCCGGCGACCGCCTGCACAGCTGGTTCTTCCACACCCACACCTTCCGCGCCATGCAGGGCGGCGAGGGCGGCGAGACCGGCGTGGACGACGCCATGGCGCGGGCCTGGGGCGACGGGATCGGCGCGGAGATCATGGGGCGCAACAAGTTCGGCCCGCAGCGCGGCCCTTGGCAGGACCACGACTGGAACGGCTGGTGGGGCCCGCACCCGGTGTTCCGCACCCCGGTCTTCGTCCTCACCCATTACCCCAGGCCCACCGTGGAGATGGCGGGCGGCACCACCTTCCACTTCGTCGACGGCAGCCCGCAGGAGGTCCTCGCCCTCGCCCGGGAGGCCGCCGGCGGCCTGGACGTCCGGATCGGCGGCGGCCCGAGCACCGTCCGCGCCTTCCTCGCAGCGGACCTGGTCGACCATCTGCACGTGGTCGTGGTGCCCGTCCTGCTCGGCCGGGGCGAGCGCCTGTGGGACGGACTGGAGGGGCTGGAGAAGCGCTTCCGGATCGAGTCCGTCACCAGCCCGAGCCGGGTCACCCACCTCACCTTCACCCGGCCGTGACCGGCCCCCCGACCGACCCCTGACCGACCCTGATCAACCCTCACCGACTCGTTTCCCCTGGGATCCCGGGCCGGTTTCCCGCTTCGGCCGAAGCGGGAAACCGGCCCGGGATCCCAGCTTTCTGGGGGGCACATCCGCTCCGCCCCCGGCCGTGCTCCCGTGCGCCGGGTTTGCCGCCCCCGGTGGCGGTGCCATATCCGAGGTTCGGGGGTGCGGACCGGAGGCGGCGGGGTGCCGGTCCGGCCCGTCGAAGGGATTCGAGGGAGTCGAGGGATTCGTGGGAGGGGACGGCGGGATGACGGACATTCGGCGATCGGCGCTGCGGTACACCGCGGACATCACCGTGGAGGACATCGACGGGCTGGCCGGGTTCATCGAGCGGCGGGTGGTGCTGCTCCGGGAGGCGGCCGCGAGGCCCGGTGGCGAGGAAGCCCTGATCGGGGAGGCCCTGACCCACACGGTCACGGCCCTGACCGGCAGCGCGCGGGAGGTGCTCGGCACGCTCGCCGGGCACGCGGCGGAGGCGGCCGGGGGCACCTCGGGGCCCGACGAGGAGCGCGGGCCCGGCGGGCAGGACCGGGAAGTCAGCGCCTTCGACGAGGAGTTCGAGGAGCTGATGGCCCGGCTCAGCCGGCTCTGGCGGTACCTGCTGACGGCCGCCGAGGCGTGGAGCCACCTGCCCGACTACGACGTGGCGCGCTGGCGGCTGGACGGCCACCTGGACGCGGAGCACGAGGCCCGGGCCCGCTGGTCGGAGGCCGGGGACACCTGGTGAGCAGGGAGGCCGGGTGAGCGGGGAGGCCCGTTGACCGGCCGCGCGGGACCGGCCCCCGGCCCGGGTGGGCAGGGGGCCGGCCGTTGGGCGCGGGCGACGGTGCGGGTCAGTTCCAGGGGTTGGCGTTCTGGTCGTTGATGTACGTCCAGAAGCGCACGCCCTGCGGCAGGCTGCCGGAGGCCCAGAAGGTCCAGCCGCCGGTCGAGGAGTAGTTCGGGCCGTAGTGGCCGTCGTGGAACTCGGCCTGCCGCCAGTTGCGCCCGAAGGTCGAGCGGCAGACCTCGTTGGCGGCCGCGGCGCTGGTCAGCTCCGAGCCCTTGACCGGGCGGCTCAGCGCCACGCTCCCCAGGGCCCAGCCGTTGTAGAAGCCGAGGCTGATGCCGGCCGGCGCGGACCGGCCGTCCTGGTTGAGGCAGAGCACCGGCAGCGAGACCCAGGGAGCGGTGTCGCCCTGGTAGGCGTTGCTGGCCGTGCCGCCGGGGCCACCGACCTGGACGGTGCCGCTCGGACCGTAGTTGAGGACCTCCCAGGTCATGCCGTAGTGGGTGGCGTCGGAGGTGCGGGCCTGGGCGGCAGGGGCGACGGCCAACGGGACGAGGGCGGCCACGGCGGCGGCGGTCGCGACGGCGGCGAGACGCTTGATGCGGGTCATGGTCCTGTTCCTCCAGGGAACTCCGGGAAAGAATGCGCACGACGCCGGTCGGACTGCGGACCGGCATGTCCCGACCATCTCAACCACGCACACGATTCTGGCATGATCTGGTCATCAGACCGTCACCAAACGCGACGGTCCGACAGCGGCGCGCAAGAACCCTGGGGAGGGGCAGCGCATGGAGTTCGCGATTCTGGGACCGCTGGAGGTCCGGACCCGCACGGGGAACCGGATCCGGCTGGGGGGCGCCCGACAGGAACGACTGCTCGCCGCACTGCTGCTGAACCCGGGCGGCGCGGTGCCGGTGCCCCGGCTGGTGGACGCCGTCTGGGAGGACCGGCCGCCCGCCACCGCCGACCGCCAGGTCCGCAACCTGGCGGGACTGCTCCGCCGGGCCTTCCGCAAGGCGGACCCGACCGGGCCGCCCGTCCTGCTCACCGACGGGCGCGGCTACCGCATCCCGCTCGACGACCACGGGCTGGACTCCCGTCTGTTCGCCGACACCGTCGCCCGGTCCCGCCGGACGGCCGCCGCCGGGCAGCAGTCGGCCGCCGCGGCCGGTCTGCGGCAGGCCCTGTCGCTCTGGCGCGGACCCGTACTCGACGGCCTGGAAGGGCAGTTGATCGACTCGGGCGCCGTACCGCTGGACGAGCTGCGGCTCACCGCCTGGGAGGACTGCCTCGACCTGGACGCGGCACTCGGTCGGCACCGCGCGAGCATCCCGGAACTGACCGGCCTGGTCACCGACCATCCGTTGCGGGAGCGCTTCGTCGGGCAGCTGATGCGGGCCCTGCACGCCTCCGGGCGGACGGCCGACGCGCTCACCGTGCACCGGCGGTTCACCGGCCGGCTCGCCGAGGAGCTGGGACTCGACCCCAGCCCCGAACTGCGGCGGCTGCACCTGGCGTTGCTCACCGCCGGGGTCGTTCCCGACCCGGGACCGGGATCCGGCGGGGCGGGCCCGTCGACGGGCCCGCCGGCCGCGGGCGCCCGAACCGCCGCGCCCCGTACCGCCGGACGCCCGGGCGGGCCCGCCGAGGAGCGAGGCGGAGCCGTCCGCGCCACCGCCACCGCTCGGGACGACGCCGGCGCGGATCCCGACCCGGAGGCGGCCACCGCCGAGGGCGGGCACGGCCCCCGCCCCACCATGCCCGTGCCCGTGCCCGCCCAACTGCCGCCCTCACTGGCCACCTTCACCGGCCGCGCGGCGGAACTCGCCGCCCTCGACGCCTTCACCGAGGCGGCGGCCTCGCCCGCCCCTTCGTCCCCCGGTTCGCGTACGGGCCCGGGCAGCGCCTCCGCCGCCCGCATCTGCGCCGTCTCCGGCAGCGCCGGGATCGGCAAGAGCGCCCTGGTCGTCCAGTGGGCGCACCGGATCCGCGGCCGCTTCCCCGGCGGCCAGCTCTACGCCGACCTGCACGGCTTCTCCGCCGAGCCGCCGCTGACGCCGCACGCCGTCCTGGCCCGGTTCCTGCGCGCGCTCGGGGTGCCCGGCGAGCAGGTGCCGGGAGCCCCCGAGGAGGCCGCCGCGCTGTACCGGTCGATGCTCGCGGACCGGCGGGTGCTGGTCGTCCTGGACAACGCGCGCAGCGCGGAACAGGTCCGCCCGCTGCTGCCCGCCGCCCCGGAGTGCCTGACGGTGGTCACCAGCCGAGCCGGCCTGGCCGGGCTCACCGCCCGGGACGGCGCCCGCCCGCTGACCCTGGACCTCATGCCGGCCCCGGACGCCGTCGCGCTGCTGGACCGCGTCATCGGCACCCGGCGGGCCCGGTCCGAGCCCGCCGCCGTCGCCGAACTCGCCTCCGTCTGCGGCCGGTTGCCGCTCGCCCTGGCGATCGCCGCCAGCCGGCTCGCCGAACGCCCCGGCCGCACCGTCGCCGACCACGTCGCCGAGCTGCGGGACAGCGGGAACCGGCTCACCGCGCTGGCGATCGACGACGACGCGGCCTCGGCCGTCCGCGCGGCACTCGACCTCTCCTACCGCACCCTCCCCGCCGCCGCGCGCACCCTGTTCCGGCTGCTGTCCCTCGCCCCCGGCCCTGGTCTGACGGCCGCGGCGGCCGCCGCGCTCTGCGGCGAGCGCGTCGCGGTCGTGCGGCCCGTCCTGGACCAGCTGGCCAACGCCCATCTGCTGACCCACGCGGGCGGCGACCAGTACCGGCTGCACGACCTGCTCCGCCTGTACGCCGCCGAACGCGCGGCCGCCGAGACCGGGCGGGCGGTGAGCACCGCCGCCCGCGAACGGCTCGGCACCTGGTACCTGCACCATGCCGATGCCGCCGCCCGGCTGCTCACCCCGCACCGCCGGCGGATCCCGCTCGGCGCTCCGGGCCCGTGGTACGAACCGCCGGCCTTCACCACCGCGGCCGGGGCGCAGCGGTGGTGCGAGAGCGAGCACGGCCGGCTGCTGGGCATGGTGCGGTCGGCGGCCGAGCACGGTCCGGACGCGCTGGCCTGGCGGCTGCCGGTCGTCCTGTGGAGCTACTGGTTCACCGGCCCGCACCTGGAGGACCGGGAGGAGGCGGCGCGCCTCGCGGTGGCGGCGGCCGTCCGGGCCGGGGACTGGTACGGCGAGGGCCAGGCCCGCAACGACCTGGCGACGGCGCTGGGCGCGCTGGGCCGCCATGACGAGATGCTGGCCGAACTCCGGCTCGCCCGGGTGCTGTTCGCGGAGATCGGCGACCGGGTCGGGGAGGCCCACGCGATCGGCAACCTCGGCGACCACTGTCTCGGCACGGGCGCCTTCGGGCAGGCGCGGCTTCACTTCCAGGGGGCGCTCACGCTGTTCCGGGCGCAGCCGGAGGAGCAGCGCGACGACTGGGCGGTCCGGGTCTGCGAGACCAAGCTCGGGGTGACCGCGATGCTGGCGGGCCGGGCCCGGGAGGCGGGCGAGTACCTGTACCGGGCCCTGGACCGGCACCGGTCCGCCGGTGATCCGGTCCTGGAGGGCATCACCCTCTACCACCTGGGCGACCGCCTCCGCCGGCTGGACCGTCCGGCGGAGGCGGCGGCGCGGCTCCGGCAGTGCCTGGCGGTCCTCGACGCCACGACGCGGAACCCCCGGCTGCGCGCCGAGGTGCTGGCGGCGCTGGCCCGCCTCGGCGAGGCCGCCGGTCCGCCTGACGGCCAGGGGCGGCCCGGCGGGTAGCCCACCGGGCGGAGCCCTTCCCGCCGCGGAGCCCGCCGTACCACGTGGCCGGGCCTCCCGGGTGTGCCGGTGGCGGGTGTCGCCCGCGCGGGTGGTCGTGGCCGCGGGGCGGCACGGCGGGTCGCCTGGCGGGGGGGTGGTGCGTGGTCGGATGGTCCGTCGGTGGGGCGGGCGGGCGTCGGCCGGTACGGAGAGGCGGGACGGTGCGGCGACTGAGGGCGGTGGCGGCGGTGGCGGCCGTCGCGGTGCTCGCGACGGCGGCGGTCGTGCCCGGGGCAGCGCCGCACGCGGGCGGTCCGGCGGTCGCGCGACCGGTGGGCGGGGACGGACCGGCGGCGGGCGGCGGCTTCGACGCGTTCGGGGCCTTCGACGACTTCGGCGGCTACGGGGCCGTCGGCGGGCCGCCCGGCCGGGGTGGCCCGGGCGGGTTCCCCCGGCCGGGCACCTCGGGTGCGGGCCGGCTGCGGACGCTGGCCGGGGTCCTGCGGCAGGACCGGCCCGGCAGTGGCTGGTACCTGGTCGGCGGGGCGCATCTGGTGCTCGATCTGGAGGTCGTGCACGCCGACCACGAGCAGATCGTGCTGCGCTTCCCCACCGCGCGGCGGGTGGTGTCGGTGCTCTGCGGACCCGACGAGACCTACGCGCCGCTCGGCTACTCCTGCGGCGCCTCGGTGTCGCTGGACGAGGTGCGGGTCCGGCTGGGCCGGAACGGGCGCCCCGCCGACCCGACGGCCACCGCCGCCGGACGGTACGCCAACTTCTGGCTGCTGGGGCTCGTCGAGCAGCGCTGAGGCAGGTGCCGAGCGGCAGCGGTACCGGCCTCGGGGACCGAGGAGCCGGGTGCGCCCCGCCGGGCCGGTGCGGTCAGGCCAGGGCGGTCAGGTGGTCGGGGTGCTGGGCGGCGACGTCGTGGGCGACCCGGACGAATGCGGCGACGGCCGCGGACCGCGAGGTCTCCGGCCAGGCGACCACGACCGCGCTCGGGCTGAGGCCGGTGACGGGCCGGTAGGCGATGTCCGGGCGCTGGTGCCGCTCGGTGGTGGAGCGGGCCAGGAACGCCACCGCCTGCCCCAGCGCGACCACTTCGAGGAGTTGCTCGACACTGGCCACGAGCGGCCCCTCGGGAGTGTCGGCCGGAACCAGGACCGGGCGCCCGTCGGCTGCTCCCGCACCGTCGTGTCCGGTGTAGTACGCGGTGCTGGAGGGGGCGGCGCCCTTCCAGCGCGGGACCGGTTCGCCCTCCAGGTCGGTCGGCCGCAGTCGCCGGCGTCCGGCCAGGCGGTGCGCGGCGGGGAGGACGGCCAGTCGCGGCTCGACCACGAGTGTCTCGGAGTCCAGCCCCCGGCCGTCGAACGGGCTGCGCAGCAGCGCCACGTCGGCGCGGCCGTCCCGCAGCATGGCGATCGGCTCCCCGCTGCCGCCGACGACGACTTCGGGCGGCGGCAGTTGCGGGCTCGCGGCCCGGTAGGCGGCGAGGATCTCCCCCAGCAGCCCGGCGTCGCCTCCCGGTTTGACCGCCACAACGAGCCGGGGTGTCGGCTGACCGGCCCGGCGGGCCCGCCGGGCCGCCGCGTGCACCGCGTCGACCGCGATCCGGGCCTGGTCGAGCAGCACCTGACCGGCGTCGGTCAGCCTCACCTGCCGGGTGGTGCGCTCCAGCAGGCGGACCCCGAGCCGGGACTCCATCAGGGCGATCGCCTTCGACAGCGGAGGCTGCGCCATCCCCAGGCGTTGCGCGGCCCGACTGAAGTTCAGGTCCTCGGCGACCGCGATGAAGTACCTCAGCTCCCGCACCTCTAGCTCACTCATATCCGTGGACTATAGATCCAGAGCCTTTCGGTCTTTCCCCACCGCCCATGGGCGGCGGGAGGCTGGGGCCATGACGACTCCGCAGAAGACTGCTCTGATCACCGGTGCGAACAAGGGCATCGGCAAGGAAACGGCGCGCAGGCTCGCAGCCCTCGGCATCACCGTGCTGATCGGCTCCCGCAACACCGAACGTGGCGAGGCGGCGGCCGAGGAGCTCCGCGCCGACGGCGCCGACGTACGGTTCGTTCCGCTGGACGTCACCGACGAGGTCTCGGTCCGGGCCGCCGCCGAGCACATCGACGCCGCGTTCGGCCGCCTCGACATCCTCGTCAACAACGCCGCGATCGCCGCCGGGCCGCAGAAGCCCAGTGAGACCCTGGCCGCCACCGTGCGGCAGGTCTACGAGACCAATGTGTTCGGCGTCGTCGCGGTGACGCACGCCATGCTCCCCCTGCTCCGCCGCTCCGCCGCCGCACGCATCGTCAACATGTCCAGCGAACTCGGCTCCCTCGCCCACCAGGCCGACCCGGGCAGCCCGTGGTCCGCCTACTACTCGATCCTCCTTCCCTACTGCACCTCGAAGAGCGCGCTGAACGCCGTCACCGTGCTCTACGCCAATGAACTGCGCCCCGAAGGGATCCTGGTCAACGCGGTGAGCCCCGGCTACTGCGCGACCGACCTCAACCGCCACAGCGGGACCCGCACGCCGGAGGAGGGCGCGGCCGTGGTGGTCGACCTGGCCACGGCGGGCGAGGACGGCCCGACGGGCGCCTTCTTCGCCGAGGACGGGCCGATCCCCTGGTGAGACCGCGACCCCACCGGGCGCGACCACGGCCCGTGACAGCAGCCGCCGGTGCGGGCCGCCTTGACGGAATGGTCCACGGAAAGGTCTTCTGTACCACGCGGCCGAGCGCCCGACGGCCGCCCCGACCTGCGCGGTGATAGCCCCGGGCCGCATCTCCGGGTGACATCTCCCCGCCCGCGAAAGGGACTTCTACGGTTTCCGGCGACCCCCACACCGTGACCGCAGGAGACCCCCATGCTCCGACGACCCGTCAGGGCCGCGTGTGCCGTCCTGGCCACCGCCGCCCTGGGCCTGACCGCCCTCCAGGGCACCGCCGGTGCCGCCTCCCCCACCCCCGGACCCGCCGCGGCCGCCCGGGCCGCCGCCTCGGCCGCGCCGGAGACCCTCGGGGTCGCCGCCGCGCCCGAGCTGATCGGGGCGCTGCGGCGCGACCTCGGCCTGACGGACAGTCAGGCACGGGCCCGGATCGCCGCCGAGGCCAGGGCGGGCGCCCTGGCCGGCGCGCTCGCCCAGGCGCTCGGCAGCGGCTGGGCCGGCTCCTGGCTGGAGGGCCCGGACGCCGCTCCGGCCGTCGCCACGACCCGGACCGCCGACCTCGCCGTGATCCGCGCGGCGGGTGCCCGCCCGGTGCTCGTGGACCGCACGCTTGCCGCCCTGGACGGAGCGCTGGCCGCGCTCGACCGGGCCGCCGAACGCGGCCCCGCCGGGCGGGCGGACGCGCTCGCCGCGCCGGTGCGCTACGTCGACGTGACCGCCAACACCGTCGTGGTGCAGGCCACCGACCGGGCCGCCGCCGAACGCCTGGTCGCCGGGGCCGGGCTGGACCGGGCGGCGGTGCGGGTGGAGACGGTGGCCGAGGCCCCGCGTCCGCTGTACGACCTCCGCGGCGGCGACGCCTACTACATCGACAACAGCAGCCGCTGCTCGATCGGCTTCCCGATCACCCGGGGGACCACCCAGGGCTTCGTCAGCGCGGGCCACTGCGGCCGGGCCGGGTCCAGTACGACCGGCGCCAACCGGGTCGCCCAGGGCAGCTTCCAGGCCTCGGTCTTCCCGGGCAACGACATGTCCTGGGTGGCCACCAACAGCAGCTGGACCGCGACCCCGTACGTGAACAGCGCCTCCGGCGCGGTGACCGGCTCGGTGCTGCAGCAGGTCGGGGCCTCGGTCTGCCGGTCCGGTTCCACCACCGGCTGGCACTGCGGCACGATCCAGCAGCACAACACGAGCGTCACCTACGCCGAGGGCACCGTCTCGGGAGTCACCCGGACCAGTGTGTGCGCGGAGCCGGGCGACTCGGGCGGCTCCTTCGTCTCGGGCACCCAGGCGCAGGGCGTGACCTCGGGCGGCAGCGGGAACTGCTCCCAGGGCGGCACCACGTACTTCCAGCCGGTCAACCCGATCCTGCAGAACTACGGGCTGACGCTGAAGACCGACGGCCAGGGCCCCGGCCCCGGTCCGGGCCCCGGCAACCCGGGCGGCACCTGGGCCGCCGGCGCCGTCTACCAGGCCGGCGCCACCGTCACCTACGGCAGCACCTCCTACCGCTGCCTCCAGGGCCACCAGGCGCAGGTCGGCTGGGAGCCGCCGAACGCCCCGGCGCTGTGGCAGGTGGTGTGAGCCATGACCGTCCGCCGCACCCCGGCCCGGGCCGAGCGGCCCGCCGCACCCTCGATCGGAGCAACCGGCGGTGCCGCGGTGGGCCCACCGTGTGAGACCTTGGACGGGGGGCCAACCCACCAAGGAGGCCCGATGTCCTCGAAGCGTCGCCGTAAGAAGAAGGCCCGTCGCAAGGGTGCCAACCACGGCAAGCGGCCGCAGTGCTGAACCGGCACCGGAACGCCGCCCGTGCCCGGACAGGTGTCCGGGCACGGGCGGCGTCCCACCCCCGGGGCGTCGGTCGCGCCCCGGTCGGCATCCGTCACACCCCGGCGGGCTCCGCCGGCTCCGGGGCGTAGTAGAGGCTCGCCATGGTGGCCCGGAGCGTCCAGCCGAGGGTGCTGTAGAGAGCCTTCCCCTCGGGGGTGGCGACCAGGAGCCCGGTCCCGGCGCCGTTGCGGTGCCCGGCGTCCTCCAGGGCCCGCATCACCACCGAACCCAGGCCCCGGCGGCGGTGCGCGGGCGCGGTCTCGATCTGGTCGGCCACGGCGACGGCCCCGGCCAGCCCGAGCTGGCCGCGCGCCGCGAAGTGGCCGGCCCCGGTCCGGACCAGCGCCCGGACCACACCGCCGCGCTCCCAGGTGGTGAGGGTGTACCCGGCCGGCACGACCGGAGCTCCGGCGACGAGCGGCCCGGTCATCAGATACCCGGGGACGTCGAACCGCCAGCCCGGCCCGAGCCAGGGACGGACGGTGTCGTCGTCGGTGAACACCTTCAGCCAGGTACCCGGCGCACTGGTGGCCGCCACCAGCTTGCGCACATCGGGCTCGGTCGGCTCCGGCAGCACGTGCCGCGCCACCTGCGCCGACTGACCGACGTCGACCGTCCAGCCCCACGGCTCGTCCACCGGCTCGGCCGCCCCCCGCGAGACCACCCAGCCCCCGACCCAGCTCCGTACCAGCCCGCTGACGCCGGACTCGCCCATCCTCGACCCCCGTAATAGTCACTAGTGGATTTCACATCTTACCGAAACTCGCCGACCTGCCAACCCCCACCCCCGGCGAGCGATCAGTACAGCAGGCGGTGCACGGTGCGTCGCGCACCGGGAGGTCCGCGGGGAGGTCCGCGCCGGCAGGACGGCCACCGGGTGACCGGTCAGTGGCCCGGCAGATGGGGCTGCCGCCGATCCCCGCCCGAGGACTCCTCCGGACTTCCTCCGAACCGGCCGTCCCGCTCCTCGGCCCGTTCCTCGGCCCGTTCCCCCTCGGGTTCGGCGACCGGTCCGCCGGCCGCCACCGGAGCGACGGCGACCGGCCCCCGGGAGGCCGGCTCGTCGGCGATCCGGTCGTCGGCGATCCGGCGTTCCATGAGCCGTTCCTCGGGCCGCTCGTGCGGGTCCCGCTCGTGCACGTCCCGCTCGTGCACGTCCCGCTCGTGCACGTCCCGCTCGTGCACGTCCCGCTCATCCGAGTCCCGCTCGTGCAGGTCCCGCGGGTCCGGACGGTCCGGGGCGGGCGCGGCACGGTATCCGTGCCCCGTCGTCCCGGCCGCTCCGGCGACCTCGGCGGCCCCGGCCCTGTGGGCCGACCGGCCCGCGCGGGCCAGCACGAGGCCGAGGCAGAAGAGCAGCGCGAGTGCCAGCCCGGCGAGGAAGATCCCCAGACTGTTCAACACCACCAGATCGTGGCCCACAACGGCCACCTGGTACTCCGGCCCGCCGGAGAGGTTGTCGGCGATCAGCAGGCCGGTGAAGGCCCCGGTCACAGCGACCAGGAGGAGTCCGAACAACAGCATGACGGCGTCCTTTCGGTCCGCCCCCCGCAGCGCCCGATCCCCTCCGGCGAGTCGCGCCTACCCGGCAGCGACCGGACCTAACGCGGCAGGGGCGAGGCAATGCCGGCCCCGTAGGTCCCGTCGAAGACGACGCGCCCACGGGGGCGGCGGCCCGGGTGGAGGCGGGTGCCGGCAGGGTGGCCGACCGAGACCAGCAGGGCGACGGCGAGGTCCTCGCGGTCCTCGATACCGATCACCTTCTTGACCTTGTCCTCGTCCCAGCCGTTCATCGGCGAGGTCGCCAGCCCCATCGCGGTGGCCGCGAGCATCACGAAGGAGGCGGAGATGACCGCGTCCTTGACCGCGTACTCGCGGAGCAGGCCGCGCTGTTCGAGGCCCTCCTGGAACTCCTGCGAGGCGGCGGAGAACATCTCGACGAACTGCTCGCTCCACGCCCCGTTCTGCCGTGCCTGCCGGTAGACGTCGCTGCGGTCCTCCCGCCACGCCTGCGGCTCGGCGACGAAGACCAGCACCACCGGCGCCTCGGTCGGCTGGGGCTGGCCGCCCGTGGCCCAGGCCAGACCGGCCCGGCCCTCCTCGCTCGACACCACCACGATCGAGCGGTCCTGGAGGTTCCAGCTGGTGGGGGCCTCCACCGCCAGGTCGAGCAGGGTGTCGAGCAGTTGCGGGGAGACCGGGTCTGGCCGGTAGTGGCGGACGGTGCGGCGGGTGCGGATCGCTTCGGCAACGGACATCGTGCGAGTCGTCGTGTGGTTCGTCATGCCGACAACTCTCGGAGAGTCACTCTCTTTTGGGAAGAAGGCACCTGAAAGTGCGTTACTCTCCCCGGGTGAACACCACCGTGGAATCCTCCGGTCTCCCGGCCGACGTCTACTCCGCGAAGTGCCCGACCCGACAGGTCCTCGACCACATCGCCGGCAAGTGGACCGTCCTGGTCGTGGACAGCCTGCTCGACGGCACCCTGCGCTACACCGAACTGTTCCGGCGCATCGAGGGGGTGTCGCAGAAGATGCTCACCCAGACCCTGCGGCTGCTGGAGACCGACGGGTTCGTCACCCGCACCGTGCACCCGACCGTGCCGCCCCGCGTCGAGTACGGGCTGACCGAACTCGGGCGCAGTCTCGCCGGGCCGATCAGCGCCCTCCGCGAGTGGACGGAGGCCCATATCAACGACATCGAGCGGGCCCGGTCCGCCCGCCCGTCCGACCGGGGGGCCACCCCCTGACGGCCGGGCGGGCGGCGGCGGTCAGACCTGCGCCAGCCACTCCTGGAGGGTCGGCCCGGCGAGCGTGGTGGCGGGACCGGCGACGAACGCGCCGTTCTCCAGGAGCTCGCGGTCGGGGGTGCCCTCCTCGCTGACCTCGATCACGGTGACGTCCTCGCCGCGGGCGGCGTAGACGAGTTCGGCGGCCTTGGCGAGGTTCTCCTCGCGCGGGCCGGCGATCTCGGGGAACGGCGCCGCGGCGCCCGGCTCGGGCGCGGGGCCCTCGGCGAGGTCGACGAGCGCCTCGGCCACCGCCGCGGCCGCGACGAGCTGGGTGCGCATCAGCGGGACGTGCACGGTGTCGCCCTGGCGGCCCCAGCTGACCAGCGGCTCGACGAACTCGTGGAACTGCGCGGCACGCAGGATCCGGACCGGCAGCGGACCTGCCGTCAGGGCCTTCTCGTGGGCGACCTTGGCGCGGTAGTAGCCGCCGGTCGACGCGTCGATGCCGAGGATGGACACCGAGACGATCAGCTCCACCCCGGCCCGGGCGCCCGCCTCGTGCAGGTTGGCGGCGGCGGCGGTGAAGAACTCCGTCGCCACCGTCTCGTCGGCGGAGGGGGTGCCGGAGGTGTCGATGACGACATCGACCCCGGTCAGGGCCTTGTCGAGGCCCTCGCCCGTGATGATGTCGACGCCCGCCGAGCGCGAGATCGCCACGACCTCGTGGCCGCGTTCCGCCAGCACGCGGACGACGTGCTCGCCCAGCCGCCCGGTCGCGCCGACCACCGCGACGGTCCTGCGGTTCGACATGGTTGTTCTCCTTCGTGGTGCGTGTGTCGTTGAGCATGTACGTGGGACACCGACCCTAGGCACGTGCGGCGCCGCGGGGTGTGCGAGGCGCGCACGATCGTTCGTCAATGCGTGCAATGCGTGCAAGGCGTGCGAGGTGCGCGAGGTGTGAGAGGCGGTCAGACCGGACGGGCCGCCGTTCCGTCCGGCATCACCCGTCCGTCCGCGCTCCCTCGGCCGGCTCCGACGGCTCGATGCGGACGGCGACCAGGCAGGTGTCGTCGTCGGTGTCGGCCGGGCTCAGCTCCAGCAGCAGGTCCAGGTACTGCTCCAGGTCGGGGCCGGGCGGGCCCGCCGCCCGGATCAGCTGGTCCACGGACTCCTCGACCGGCCGGTCCCGGCGCTCGACCAGGCCGTCCGTGTAGAGCAGCAGCACGTCGCCCGGGACGAGCCTGGCGGTGTACTCCTCGTACTCGGCGTCCGCCAGCGCCCCGAGCAGCACCCCGTGCGGCAGTGGCAGCACCTCGGCGCCGCCGGGGGCGAGTCTGATCGGCGGGAGGTGGCCGGCCCTGGCCCAGCGCAACGAGCCGTCGTCCGGCCGGAGGAGCACGCAGACGGCGGTGGCGGTCACCTGCTCCGGTTCGCGCAGGGCCACCGCGTTCGCCCACGCCAGCAGTTGGCCCGGGCCCGCGCCGGTGACGGCCAGGCCGCGCAGCGCGTGCCGGAGCGCGACCATGCCGGTGGCCGCGCCGATGCCGTGCCCGGCCACGTCGCCGACGGCCAGCAGCACCTGACGGTCCGGCAGCACCATCACGTCGTACCAGTCGCCGCCGACCCGTTCGCGTTTGGCGGCGGGCCGGTAGCGGACGGCGGCGCGCAGTCCGGGGGCGCCGAGCGGCGGCGGCACCGCGGGCAGGATCGCCTGCTGGAGCCGGAGCGCCAGTTGCTCGCGCTCTGCCGTCTCCTGCTCGCTGTCGGCCAGCCGGGCCCGGGTGGCGCCGAGGGCGACCTCGGTCCAGTGCTGGGCGGACACGTCGTGGTAGGCGCCGCGGACGGTGTCGAGGCGGCCGTCCTCGTCCACGACCGGTTCGGCCACCACCCGGGTGTAGCGCTGGGTGCCGTCCGGGCGGACCAGCCGGAACACCGCGGAGGCGGTGCGCAGGCGGTGCTGGACGGTGTCCACCAGCCTGCGGACGGCGGGCCCGTCGTCCGGGTGGGCGTGCCGGGCGAGGCGGGCCAGCGGCACGACGGACTCCGGCGGCAGGCCGAACAGCTCGCTCAGGCCCTCGTTCCAGAGGATCCGGCCGCTCCCGGGCCGCTCCTCGAACCCGGCCACCCGGGCCAGGCGTTGGGCCTGGCGCAGCAGGTCGGTCTGCTCGGACTCGCCGGACCGGTCGGTGTCGCGCTGCCAGCTGAGCAGGAGGCGCGGACCGAGCGGGGCGACGGCGATCCTCAGGACGGCGGGCACGGCGATCCCGCTGCCCTGGAAGACCAGGCGCAGCCGGTCGTCGGTCCGGGGTTCGCCGGTCTCGTGCGCCCGGAGCAGCGGTGCCAGCAGGCCGGTGGCGCAGGCCATCGGGTAGGTCTCCAGGAGGGAGGTGCCGTCCAGGCCGCTGCGGGGGCGGCCGAGCGGGTCCCGGAACAGCCGGTTGGTGCGCAGGACGGTGAAGTCCACGACCCGGCCGTCCCGCAGGACGGGTTCGAGCAGCAGGGCCGGGTCGAGCAGGCCGTCGAGCAGGTCCGCGTGCCGGTCTGGCGGGACGGGGGGCTCCGGGTGGCCGAGGAGGGTGGCGCAGAGGTCGGCGAGGGCGCGGAGCCGGCGGCGCTGCGGGGGGCCGAGGGCGGGCGCGGGGCCGGGCCAGAGCACTTCGAGGGCCCCGAGGCGGCGGCCGTCGGCGAGCAGGGGGAGGACGGCCCGGGGGGTGGTGGCTCCCCCGGCGGCGGGTCCGGCGGCGGGTCCGGTCGGCGGCGCCGCGTCGGGCCAGCGGTCCTCGCCGCCGGTGACGGCCTGCCGGGCGGGGGTGTCGACACCGGGGGGCACCCGGCTCCAGGCCTCGGCCTCGGCCAGGGGCAGGCCGGCCTGGGCGGCGAGGGCGAGGCTGCCGCCGGGCAGCCGTTGCCAGACCAGCACGGCGTGGGCGCCGAGCGGGGCGGCGCCCTGCTGGAGGACGGCCTCGACGGCGCCCGCGAGGTCGGGGACGGCGGCGAGCGCCCGCGCGGGGGCCGGTGTGGCGGCGCCGGGTCCGGACGGGGCGGGCCCGTCGTCCCGGGTGGGCGCCTCGGCCGTCCGGCCGACGATGTCGGCGGCCAGGGCGGCGACCGGCACTCCGGCCTGCCGGGCGAGCGCGGCCAGGCGGGCGGCGGCCTCGGCCGGCGACGCGGTCAGCCGTTCGGCGAGCATGCCGGTGGCGAGGTCGACCAGGGCTCGGGTTCCCTCCTCGGCGCGCATCCGCTCCACGGCGTGCTGGAGCCGCCGGACGGCGCCGGCGAGCTGCCGTGCGACGGCGCCCTGCGCCTCGGCCGCGGCGGAGTCCGCCGCCGGGTCGGGTCCGTACGGGGGCGCTGTCGGCGGAACCGGCACACCCGACCGGCCGGCGGGCCGGGGGCCGTCGGTCATGACACGTCCAGCCAGTGCCGTATCCGCTCCAGCAGCAGTGCTGTGTCCACCGGCTTGCTGACATGGTCGTCGGCGCCGGCGGCGAGGCTCTTGGCCCGGTCGCCGGCCATCGCCTTGGCGGTGACGGCGACGACCGGGATCCGGGCGAACCGCTCGTCGGCGCGGATGGCCGCGATGGTGGCGTAGCCGTCCAGGCCGGGCATCATCACGTCCATCAGCACCAGGTCCGTCTCCGGGTGGGCGCGCAGCAGGTCGAGTCCGGCGCGGCCGTCGGCGGCGTGCAGGACGGTCAGGCCGTGCTCTTCCAGGGCGGCGGCGAGGGCGAAGACGTTGCGGACGTCGTCGTCGACGATCAAGGTGGTGCGTCCGGCGAGCGGTTCGTCGGCGGGGGCGGCGTGCTCGCCGGGCCCGACCCCGGCAGGCGGTCGGCCGCCGAGCAGGGTGATCAGGCGCTCGCGCAACCCGTCCAGTCCCGAAGGGAGTTCCAGGCCGGCGATGGCGGCCGTGGTGGCGCCGACGGGGCCGCCCTCGCCCTGGTGGCCGAGCACGGGCGTGCCTTCCGGGAGCGCGGTGAGCAGCAGCGGGGCGAGTTCGCCGGCGTGGGCGAGGTCGAGCACGGCGCACCGGTACGGGCCGTCGGCGAGGGCGGCGCGCAGGTCCGCCTCGGTGCCGGCGCCGCGGACCGCCACCGGCGGGTCCTCGCCGAGCGCCCCGGCGGCGGTCCGCGCCAGCAGGGTGAGCAGGCCGGGCGGTTCGGCCTCGACCACCAGGATGCCGGTCGCGGCGCCCGGTACGACGGCCTGCCGCTCCCGGCGGGCGAGCGGCAGGTAGAGGCTGAAGCGGCTGCCCCGGCCGGTGGTGGAGCGGACGGTGAGGACGCCGCCGAGCAGGCGGGCGAGCTCGCGGCTGATGGACAGGCCGAGCCCGGTGCCGCCGAAGCGGCGGGCGGTGGTGCCGTCGGCCTGCTGGAAGGCGCCGAAAATGCTGTCGAGGTGGGCGGGGTCGATGCCGATGCCGGTGTCCTCGACGTGGAAGGCCACGGCGGCCTCGGCCCGGTCGAGTTCGGCCGGGAGTCCGTCGGCCTCCACCCGTTCGACGCGCAGCTCGACGTGGCCCGCATCGGTGAACTTGATCGCGTTGGACAGCAGGTTGCGCAGGACCTGCCGCAACCGGGCCTGGTCGGTGACGAGTTCGCCGGGCACCTGCTCGCCGACGCCGATCCGGAAGGCGAGGCCGCGCTGGTCGGCGAGCGGCTTGAACGCGGACTCGACGTAGGCCAGCAGCTCCTGCACGGCGAAGGGTTCGGGGTTGAACTCCATCTTCCCCGCCTCGACCTTGGAGAGGTCGAGGATGTCGTTGATGAGCTGGAGCAGGTCGGAGCCGGCCGAGTGGATCACGCCCGCGTACTCGACCTGTTTGGAGGTGAGGTTTCCGGTGGCGTTCTGGGCGAGCAGCTGGGCGAGGATGAGCAGGCTGTTGAGCGGGGTGCGCAGCTCGTGGCTCATATTGGCCAGGAACTCGGACTTGTACATCGAGCTGATGCTCAACTGCCGCGCCCGCTCCTCCAGTTCTTGGCGGGCCTGCTCGATCTCCAGGTTCTTGGCCTCGATGTCGCGGTTGCGTTCGGCCAGCAGCGCGGCCTTCTCGCCGAGTTCGGCGTTGGAGCGCCGCAGTTCCCGCTGGCCTTCCTGCAACTCCTCCGAGCGGGAACGGAGTTCGGCGGTGAGCCGCTGGGACTCGCCGAGCAGCTCGTCGGTGCGGGCGTTGGCCAGCAGGGTGCCGAGGTTGACGCCGCAGGCCTCGGTGAACTGCTCCAGGAGGTCGCGGTGGACGGCGCTGAAGGGGTGGACGGAGCCGAACTCCATGACGCCGAGCAGCCATTCCTCCAGGGCGATCGGCAGGATCAGCACGGACCGGACGTGGGTGGCGCCGGCGCCGGAGCCGATGGTCGCGTAGTCGGGCGGCAGGTCGTCCACGGTCACGACGCGGCGGGAGCGGGCGGCCTGGCCGACCAGCGACTCGCCGAGCCGGACCCGCACGGGTCCGCCACCGCCGTCGTCGGCCGGGGCCGTGTCGGCCGAAGCGGTCCCGGCACGGGCGGTGCCGGCAGGGGCGGTGCCGGCAGGCGTACTGTCGGCAGGTGCGGTACCACCGGGTACGCCGTCGGCCGGGCGGCCGTAGGCGCTGATCCGGACCAGGACCGTACCCTCCGGCCCCTCCTCCGCCAGGTAGAACGCCCCGTACTGGGCGCCGACCAGCGGCGTCAGCCCGTCGGTGATCAGCTCCGCGACGGACCGGATGTCGCGCCGCCCCTGCATGGTGCCGGTGAAGCGGGCGAGGTTGGTCTTGAGCCAGTCCTGCTCCTGGTTGGCGCGGGTGGTCTCGCGCAGGGACTCCACCATGAAGTTGATGTTGTCCTTGAGGTCGGCGACCTCGCCGGAGGCGTCCACGGTGATCGAGCGGGTGAGGTCGCCGGCGGTGACGGCGTTGGTGACCTCGGCAATGGCGCGCACCTGCCGGGTGAGGTTGCCGGCCAGTTCGTTGACGTTCTCGGTGAGGCGCTTCCAGGTGCCGGAGACGCCCTCGACCTCGGCCTGCCCGCCGAGCCGACCCTCGGTGCCGACCTCGCGCGCCACCCGGGTCACCTCGGCGGCGAAGGAGCCGAGTTGGTCGACCATCGTGTTGACGGTGTTCTTGAGTTCCAGGATCTCGCCGCGCGCGTCGACGTCGATCTTGCGGGTGAGGTCGCCGTCCGCGACGGCGGTCGTCACCTGGGCGATGTTGCGGACCTGGCTGGTGAGGTTGTGGGCCATGAAGTTGACGTTGTCGGTGAGGTCCTTCCACGTCCCGGCCACGTTCGGGACGCGGGCCTGCCCGCCGAGGGTCCCCTCGGTGCCGACCTCCCGCGCCACCCGCGTGACCTCGTCGGCGAACACCGACAGGGTGTCGACCATGGTGTTGATCGCGTCCGCGAGCGCGGCCATCTCGCCCTTGGCCTCGACGGTGATCTTCCGGGAGAGGTCGCCCCGGGAGACGGCGGTGGCCACCTCGGACATCGAGCGGACCTGGCCGGTGAGGTTGGAGGCCATCACATTGACGTTGTCGGTGAGGTCCTTCCAGGTGCCGGAGACGCCCCGCACGGTGGCCTGGCCGCCGAGGTTGCCCTCGGTGCCGACCTCCCGCGCCACCCGGGTCACCTCGCCGGCGAACGCCGACAGCTGGTCGACCATCGTGTTGATGGTCTCCTTCAGCTCCAGGATCTCGCCGCGGGCGTCCACCCGGATCTTCTGGGTGAGATCTCCCCCGGCGACCGCGGTCGTCACCTCGGCGATGGAGCGCACCTGCGCGGTCAGGTTGTCGGCCATCACGTTGACGGACTCGGTGAGGTCGCGCCACGTGCCGGAGACGTCCCGGACGTCGGCCTGGCCGCCGAGGCGCCCCTCGGAGCCGACCTCCCGCGCCACCCGGGTCACCTCCGAGGTCACCCGGGCGAGCTGCTCGACCATGCCGTTGAAGACGGTGGCGATCTCCCCCGGCACCCCCGGCAGGTCGGACCCGAGCCGGGTGCGGAAGTCGCCGTCCCGGACCGCCGTCAGCCCCGCGAGCAGCTGCCGCAGGACCTGCTCCGGCCGGTCGGGCCCGTCCGCACGGACCGCCGGGGTGTCCAGCGCCCGGTGTTCGTCCATCCGTCCACCGTCCGGATCGACCGCGCGGCCGGACCGCTCCGCGGCGGCTCCGACCGGTGGGAGCGGCGGCGCCGCTCCGCCTCCCACTGTGCCACCGACCCGCCGCCGGTGACAGGCGGGACGGGAGCGGCGTACGGGGCCCCGGCCCGTTTTGCCCCCGCGCCGCCGGGTAGGCGCCACCCGCCGAGGACGCGGCCGACGGAAGGAGCGGTGCCGTGCCCCGAGGATCGAGCCCGCACCGCCGGCGGCCCGGGCAGGCCCCGAAGCCCGGTGGAACCCGAAAACGCCCCGTACCACCCGGAGCCCGACAGAACCCCGGAGCCCGGCACAATCCCGGAAAGGAGGCGCGGTCGTCATGACCGTCCCGCCACCCGTCCATCCGGACATCGAACCGTTCCCGCACCCCGACCCCGTACCCACGCCGATGCCGGACCCTGCGCCGCCGCCCGTACCGCCCTTCCCCCAACCGGGCCCCGACCCCGAGCCACCCTCCCGGCCGAAGCCGGGCCCGCCGACGGAGCCCGGGCCGCTCGGCGGCTGAGCCCGCGAGGGCCCGCACCCGCCCACCGGGCCGACGCACGACGGTCCACGGGATCCCGACGCCCGGGCGGCGGCCCGGGTTGCCTGCCACCGCCCGCCCTGCGTCGTCAGGGCGGGCGGTGGCGGGCCCGGCGGGCGGTCCCCGCCAGGCGGTCCCCACCGGGCGTTCCCGGCCGGGGCGGGCAGCCCGGCTGCCCCTTCAGGCAGAAAGGCGGCCGATCGGAAACCGACCGGGCGAAGTCGGCGGGTCGTCGTGCAAGATGGGGCCCCGGGATCGGATTGGTACAGACCACAGCGGATTCGCTGCGACAGAACCCCACCCCCGGAAAGTAGTTGGACTCGTGGCGCACGGAACTCCGCTGCGGAGGGTGCCGAGGGGAGCAGTGGATGGGACTGGCGGGGGTGTGGCGCCGGATCAGCCGCCACGGTCTGGTGCTGGCAGCCGTCGCCGTGAGCATCCTGGTGGCGACGGCGGTGCTGTCCGCGGTCGCCGGGCTGGCCGAGTCGGCCGCCACCGCCGGGGTCCGCCAGCGGCTCGCCGCCGACGCCGGCCGCTCGGTCGAGGTCACCGCGCGCTGGGCGGCGCCGGGCCTGTCCGAGGCCGACCGCGCGGTGCACTCGGCACTGGTCCGGACGATGGCCGGCACCCCGTTCCGCACCACGACCGCACAGCGCGGCATCAGCACCGTCGACCTCGCCCTGCCCCCCGCCGGGCGTCGCTGGGCCACCGAGACCGCGCTCCCCTCCCTCCTGGCGGTTCTGCCGGACCCCGGCCGCCACGCCCGACTGCGCAGCGGCAGCTGGCCGGACGCGCCCGGGGCCGCCCCGGCCGCCGACGGCGGGCTGCGCGTCGCCCTTCCCGAGGCCGCCGCCGACCGGCTCGGCCTGGACAGCGGCGGCAGCACGGTGATCCGCACACCCGGAACCGGCGAACCGCTCGCACTCACCGTCACCGGTGTCTACCGACCGGCCCCGGACGCCGCCGCGTTCTGGTCCGGCCTCGGCGGCGCCGAGGCCGCCAACCAGCCCCTCGTACTGGTCGACGGTGCCCGGCTGGCCGCGCTGCCCGGGTTCGCCGACCGCATGCTCGCCGTCTGGCTGGCCCTGCCCGACACCGGGCGGTCGAGCCTCGCCGAACTCGCCGCGCTGCGCGACCGGGTGGCCGTCCTCGCCCGCTCGGACACCGCCCGCTCGGTCTACCGCGGCGCCGAACCGGCACTGGCCGACACCTCGGTGCGCAGCGACCTGCCCGGTGCGGTCGACGGTCAGGTGCTGCCGGTCCTGACGGCCAGGGCGGAGATCGCCGTACCGCTCGGCCTGCTCGCGCTGCTCGCCGCCGTGGTCCTCGTACTGACCGCCCGTCGGCTGGCCGACGCGTTCGCCGGTGAGCAGGCGCTCCGGAGCTCCCGGGGCGCCGGCCCGGCGCGGCTGCTCGCGACGGCGGCCGGCGAGTGGGCGCTGGCCTCGGTACCGGCGGCGGTCGGCGGGCTGCTGCTGGCCGAGCCGCTGCTCGCCGCCGTGCTGCGCGCCGTCGGGGCACAGGGCCCGGCGGCGGGCGACGGCCGGGCCGCCCGGTGGGCCGCGGGCTTCGCGCTCCTGGTGCACGGCGCGGCTCTGCTGCTGCCGCTCGCCCGGCAGGCGGTGGACCCGGGCGCCCAGCGGGCGCTGCGCGCGCGCAGCCCGCGCCGACTGGGTCTCCAGCGGGCCGGGGCGGACGTGGTACTGCTCGCCCTGGCGGCCTTCGGATTCTTCCAACTCCGCCACTACGAGGGAGTGGTGGTGAGGAACGCCGACGCCGGGTTCGACTCCTGGGCCGACCCGACGCTGGTGCTCGCCCCGGTGGTCATGGCGGTGGCCGGTGGCGTCCTGCTGCTGCGGGTGCTGCCGGCGGTGGGGCGGCTGCTGGAACGGGCGGCCGGCCGGGCCCGCGGGCTGGTCCTGCCGCTGGGCGCCTGGCGGCTGAGCCGCGACACCGGTCGCCAGGCGGTGCCGGTGCTGGTGACGCTGCTGGCGGTGGCCTGCAGCAGCCTGGCCGCCGGGGTGCTGGCCGCGCTGCCGACCAGCGACCGCGACCGGGCGGCCTACACGGTCGGCGCCGACCTGCGGCTGTCCGGGGTGTCCGGCCCGCCCGGGCAGCGGCACGCCACGCTGGCCGCCCTGCCGGGCGTGACGGGGCTCACCCCGGTGGCCGAGCAGTCGGCCTTCCTGGGCACCACCCTGGTGCGGACGGTCGCCCTCGACAGCACGGCGGCCTCCGCCGCGGGGCTGCCGCGCCTGCGCCCGGACCAGACCGACCGCCCGGTCCCGGAGCTGCTGGCCCCCCTGACCGCCGTGCCAGCCCAGGGGCTCGCGCTGCCGGGCGGGCCGACCGCGCTGGAGGCGACCGTCCGGGCGAGCACCGACCGGCCGGTCCCGGCCCCCGGCCTGCTCCTGACGCTGTGGATCCAGGACGCCGACGGACTGACCGAGCAGCTGACGCTCCCGCTGCCGGCCGACGGCCGCCCGCACTCCCTGACCTTCCCCCTGGCCGACGGCGACCGGCGCGCCCGCCCGCTGACACTCAGCCGGCTCGGCGTCCACTTCCCGGGCACGGTCGCGGTGCGCTCCACCCTCGACCTGCGCCTGCCCACGATCACGGCCGTCGGCGCCGCCGGCGAGCGGACCGACCTCGCGCTGCCGCCCGGGCAGGGCTGGGCCCGCTCCGGCAAGGTCCTCGCAGCCCCGTCCGCGCTCGGCTGCCCCGGCACCGAACGCGGCCGCACGGAGGAAGCCCCCGACCAGGCCGAGGCCTGCAGCTGGCAGAGCGAAGGGGCCGACCTGCTGCACACGGTGATGCGCTCCCACGAACCGCCGGTCCCGCCCGACCCGGCGGGCGCGGACGCCGTCCTCGCCGTCCAGCCCGTGACCGGCGGCGCGCCCGTACTCCGCACCCTGCCGGGGGGCGCCGTCCTGCCGACGCCCCCCACGCTGCCCGCCGTCGCCGACCGCGCACTGCTCGACGCGGCGGACGCCAGGGTCGGCGACACCCTTCCGCTCAACTGGGAGCGCGACGGGCGGAGCACCCAACAGGTCCTGATCACCGGCGAGGTCGACGTGCTGCCCGGCTACGCCCGGGGCCAGGGCCACCTGTTGCTGGACCTGCGCGCGCTCGCCGCCAACCGCACGCTCACCGGCGCGGCCCCGCCCACCGCCACCCACTGGTGGCTGGCCAGCTCGGACCCGGCGGCCACCTGGGCCGCCGTCGACGGCCACGGCGAGTTCGGCCGGCCGCAGAGCGCCCTGCGGGTCGCCGACGGTCTGGCGGACGACCCGTTCCGGGCCGGACTGCGCTGCGCCTGGCTGCTGGTCCTGGTCACCGCGCCGCTCTTCGCGGTGACCGCGCTGACCCTGCACGCGGTGAGCACGGTTTGCTCCCGCCGGCGGGAGTTCGCGGTGCTCCGCGCGCTGGGCGTGCGGCGCGCCGAGCTGACCTCGCTGCTGCGCGCCGAACAGGTGGCGGTGACCGTGCTGCCGGTGCTGCTCGGAGGGCTGCTGGGCCTGCTGCTGGCGGCCCTGCTGCTGACGCTCACCGTGCTGGACGACTACGCGCGCCCCGTCTTCCCGGCCATGGCCGCCGCCCCGGGGCGGCCCGCCGCCGCGCTCACGGCGCTGGCCGGCGGCCTGCTGCTCACCCTCGCCGTGCTGGTCCTCACCCGGCTGCTGGCCCGGGTCGACCTGGTCCGGGCCCTGCGCGCGGGGGACGACGGATGAGCCCGGCGGAGGACCGGCGGGGCACGGCCCCGTGGTGCGCGGTCCCGTGGTGCGCGGTCCTGTGGCACACGGTCCTGTGGCACGCGGTCCTGTGGCGCGCGGTCCGACCGTGCCCGGACGTCCACCGCGGCGTGCGCGAGGACGGACGCTTCGACGGGGGGAGCCCCACATGCTGACACTGCGCCTGATCCGCCGCGAGGCGCGGATCGCCTGGCCGGTCTCGGCCGTGCTCGCGCTGCTCGCCGCACTGCTCACAGCGGTCCCGCTGAGCTGGCCGCCGAGGTTCGACCGGCTGGCGGCCGATACGCTCGCGGACCGGGTGGTCCGCGCCCAGCGGGACGTGCCACTGGTCTCCGCCGCCACCACCACCGTCCCGCTGGACGGGCTGGTGCCCCCGGACACCGGCTCGCTCGACCGGGATCTGGACCGGCTCGGCGAACGGGTCCGCACCGCGGCTGGTCCGGGACTGGCCGCAGTGCTCGGCCGGCCGCAGGCCCGCGTCACCACCCTCGACGTATCGGCGAGCGGCCCCGAACTGCCCAGTCCCTACGGCAAACCGCCGCGTTTCGCTCTGGTGTACGCCCAGCCCGACGGCCCGGGCGGCACGGTCGAGTACCTCCAGGGCCGCGCGCCGCGGCAGCCCGGGGCCGAGCTGCGCGTCCCGCCCGCAGAGGCCGTCCCGGTCGAGGTCGCGGTCTCCGAGGGCACCCGGGAGAGGCTCGGCCTGGCGGTCGGCCGGAGGTTCGACCTGTCGGGCCGCGGCTGGACCGCCCCGGTCGTCCTGGTCGGCGTCTTCCGGACCGACCGCGGCGCGGGCCGGCTCTGGCAGCAGTCCCCGATGCTGGTCTCCCCGTGGACCGTGGCGGTGGACCCCGGCCAGGAGCTGAACGGCCAGCTGCTGACCAGTGCCGACGGGATCGAGACGATCGCGAAACGCGGCCTCGCGCTCAAGGTGGCCTGGGAGCTGCCGACGGCCACCGACCGGTCCGGTCCGGCCGCCACCCCGGCCGGGACCGCCGCCATGCAGTCCGCCCTGCGGGCACTGCGCGCCGCCGGGCCGGACCGGCTGTGCGGCTCCAGCCTCGCGGACACCTGCATGCTGGCCGGCCAGATCGTGCCGTCGATCGACGTCACCGAGCGACTCGGCCCGGAACTCGACACCTTCGCCGTCCAGCGTCGGCGCACCGAGCAGTTGCAGGGCTTCGCGCTCGCCGGACTGCTCGCCATGGTGGTGGCCACCGCGGTCGCCGCCGCCCGGCTCGGGGCCCGCCGCCGGGCCGGCGCCTTCGCGCTGCAACTCTCCCGCGGGGCGGGGCTGCCCCGGATCGCGGGCCGACTGCTGGCGGAGGCCGCGGTGGCGGTCGGCGCCGGGGTCGCGGCGGGCTGGGCGGTCGGCCGCGCGCTCGCGCCGCCGGGCGCCGCCCTCGGCTCGCCGGTGCCCGCCCTGGTCGCCGCCGTGCTGGTCTGGTGCGCGCCCGCCGCGGTGCTGCTCGCCTCCGCCGGACGGACCCGGCCCGCGCCGCGCTCGCGCCGGATCGTCCTGGAGGCCCTGGTGGTGCTCCTGGCCGCCGCCGGACTGGTCGCGCTGCGCACCCGCGGCGCCTACGCGGGCACCGGCACCGACCCCCTGCTCGCCCTCTCACCGGTCCTCCTGGCGCTGGTCACGGTGGGGGTCCTGCTCCGGCTGCTGCCCCCGCTGGTGCGCCGGGCGACCCGCTCGGCACGGCGCTCGCGCGGCCTCGTCCCGCTGGTGGCGCTCGCCCGGGCCGGGGCGCAGAGCGGCGCCGCCGCGCTCTCCCTGCTGGTCCTGGTCCTGGCCATGGGCTACGGGGTCTACGGGGGGCTGATACCGCGCACCCTCGCGGACGGGCAGACGCAGACCGCCGACCGGCGCACCGGCGGGGCACCCGTCGCCCTGGTCGGGCCGAAGGACCGGCTGTCCGACGAGCTGCCGCCGGTCCCCGCCCTGGGGCACCGGGTGACGGTCACCGGCGCGAGCGGGGAACTCACCGCGCAGGACGACGGCACCACCTTCCCCGGCGCCCGGTTCGTCGGGCTCGACGCCGCCGCCCTGGGCGCCGCCGATCCGTCCTCCCCCGTGGCCCGCGCCCTGCTGGCCGCCGCCGGGGCCGACGCGGCGGTCGGGCGGACCGGCACCGGCGGCGACGTCCCCGTGCTCACCGCGCTGGCCGACCCCGCACTCGCCGCCCGGTTCCCCGACGGCACCTTCGAACTGACCGCGCTGGGGACGGGCCGCTCCCTGGTCCACGTAGTCGGCGCCCTGCCCGAGGAGGCGCTGCGCGACCCGGTCCTCGGGCCGGTGCTCGGCGGCGGACCCCGGTCCGGCGCCCTGCTGGTGTTCACCGGCCCGTCCGCGGAGCGCCTGCCCGCCCAGAAGAACCACGCGTCCGCCCTCCTGCTCTACCCGGCCGCCGGCGGACCGCCCCTGGACCCGGCCGCAGTGCGGGCCGCCGCCGGCGTGCAGCTCGCTCCCACCGGCGTGCCCGGGCCGCAGGTCGAGCTCCGCGACCGGGGCGAGGAGCTCAACGCGCTGCGCGCGGACGGGCTGGCCCGCTCGGCCCGGCTCGCCTTCCGGGCCACCACCGCGCTCGGCCTGCTGCTCGCGCTCGGTACCTTCGCCCTGGACCTGCTGCTGAGCGCCACCGAACGCGCCCGGACGACGTCCTACCTGCGGACCCTGGGGATCGGGAGCCGAGCGGTGCTCGGGCTGCAACTGCTCCAGCTGCTGCCGCTGGTGCTGGCGGCGGCGGTCGGCGGCACCGCGCTCGGCCTGCTGCTGCCCGCCGCGCTCGGCTCCGGCCTGCGGCTGGGGGCACTCACCGGCGGGCCGTTCGAGCCCGCCGTGCACATCGACTGGACGATCACCGCGGGCCTCGGCCTCGCGCTGGTCGTAGTGATGACGGCGGCTGCCGTCCTGGAGGCGGCGATCAGCCGCCGGCGCGGACTGGGCGCCGTGCTGCGACTGGGGGAGGCACTGTGACCGTCCGACCGAACGAACGACCCGCGTCCGCCGGGACCTGGATCGGGACCGGGACCGGAGGACCCGCGTCCGGGACCGGGACCGGGACCGGAGGACCCGTATCCGATGCCGAACGGCCGCCCGCACCCGGGACCGACCGGCCGATGGTGGCGTGCCAGAGCCTGGTGCGGATCTACCGCACCGGCACCCGCGCCCGTGACGGCGTCGAGGTGCAGGCCCTGCAGGGGCTCGACCTGACCGTGCGGGAGGGCGAGTTGACGGCCCTGGTCGGCGCCTCCGGCTCCGGCAAGTCCACCCTGCTCGGCATCCTGGCCGGCCTGGACACCCCCAGCGCCGGAACCGTCGAGGTGGCCGGTACCGACCTGGGCGGGCTCAAGCGCCGCGAGCGGACCGCCTACCGGCGCCGGACCGTCGGGGTGATCCAGCAGCAGACCGCACGCAACCTGCTGCCCTACCTGACGGCGCGCGAGAACGTGCAGCTGCCGATGGGCTACATCGGCGTGCCGCGCCGCCGTCGCGCCGCCCGGGCAGTGGAACTGCTCGACCTGATGGGCATCGCCCCGGCCGCCGACCGCACCCCGGCCGGGCTCTCCGGCGGCGAGCAGCAGCGGGTGGCGATCGCCGTCGCCCTGGCCAACGAACCCCGGCTGCTGCTCGCGGACGAACCCACCGGCGAACTGGACACGGCGACCTCGGAGGAGATCTTCGCCGCCCTGCGCACCGCCAACACCGAGCTGGGCACCACCGTACTGATCGTCACCCACGACGCCCTGGTGGCCGACCAGGTCCGCCGCACGGTGCGGATCCGCGACGGGCGCACCTCCACCGAGGTGCTGCGCCACACGGCCGACACCGGCACAGACGGCGCGCTCACCGCCCAGGAGTACACCGTGCTGGACCGCGTCGGCCGGCTCCAACTGCCGCGCGAGTTCACCGAGTCACTGGGCCTGGCGCACCGCGTGCGGCTGGTCCTGGAGCGTGACCACGTCTCCGTGTGGGCCGACCTCGGCCACCCGTCGGCGGGCACCGGGGCCGACACCGGGGGCACCGGCGGCGTCGAGGGCGAGGGCGGACGCACTCGGGGCTGAGGCGACAATCTCAGGAGCGGTACTCCAAGGGGGACGGCACCTCCAGCCAGACCTCCTTGCCGCCGTCCTCGGGGCGCGAGCCCCAGGCGCGGGCGAGCCGGTCGACCACCCGCAGGCCGTGGCCGCCCGGCTGCGCCGGGTCGGCGAACGGGCGCAGCTCCGGCGGGACCGGGCTGGCGTCGCTGACCTCTACCCGGAGGCGGACGGTGTCCCAGCGCAGCCGCAGCTCGCGCGGCCCGCCGGGCGCGTGCAGGCAGGCGTTGGTGACCAGTTCGGAGACCATCAGCAGGACGTCCTCGAAGACGGCCACCTGCTCCTCGTCGGGCCAGTCCGCGCCGTCGACGGCCAGCCAGTGCCAGTCGAGCAGGGCCTCGCGGCTGAAGTCCCGGCACCGCTGCACGGCGCCCTCGCTGCTGCTCAGGGGCAGCCGCCGGGTCTGGTCCCGATCCGGCGCGGTGGCTCCGTAGCCGTTCATCACGGGCACTCGGGTGCCGCAGGTCCGGGGGGACGGGTGGGTTCGTCCGGGTCGTCCGGGTCGGTCGGGTCGGTCGGGTCGGTCGGGTCGGTCGGGTCGGTCGGGTCGGCGTCCTGCCGGCTGTCGTCCGCCGCCAGGGCGAGGGCGACGCTGGGACGGACCCTCAGGACGGTGTCCGCCCCGGTGAGCGCGAGCAGCCGGACCACGACGGGGCGCGGCCCCGCGAGCTCCAGCAGGACACCGGCCCGTTCGGCGTCCTGCCGGGCCCGCAGCAGGATGTTCAGCCCGGTCGAGTCGCAGAAGCTCAGCTCGGCGAGGTCCACCAGGATCCGGGTCAGGCCCTCCTCCGGCAGCCCGGCGAGCGCCGCGAGCAGCCCGTCCGCGGAGTCGCGGTCGAGCTCTCCCCCGACGGACACGATCCGCACCGGTCCGGCGCGCCGCACGTCGATGCGCAGCTCCCCCTCGTCCCGATCGTCGCCCGCTCCCCCGGCATCCCCGGCGGACAGATGCATGGCTGGCTCCCGGTCCGGTCGGAACGGCCTCGTGCCGTCCGGACCATGATGCCGCGCGGCCCGTCGGACCGCACGGACGGCGGCCACCGGCCGGTGGCCCGTCCGGCAGGGCTTCCCCGGCGGTGGCCGGGTCGTCACGTCCATGCCGCGCGTTTACCCGGGCCCGGTGCGGCTACACGCGAAGTGAACCCGGGGCGGAGGTGAGCAGGATGCCACCGGGCACGACCGGGCCGCAGGACCCCGCCGCGACCCGCACGGGGCGGCGGGAGTCCGCCGACGAGCGCGCCGACCGCCGGTGGAACGACCTGCTCCAGGAGGTGCGGGTCGCGCAGACCGGCTCGCAGATCCTGTTCGGCTTCCTGCTGAGTGTCGCCTTCATGCCCCGCTTCGCCCAGTTGGGCGACTTCGACCGGGGCCTCTACGTGGTCACCGTGGTCCTCGGCGCGCTGGCCACCGGCGCGCTCGCCGCACCGGTCTCCTACCACCGGCTCTTCGCCGGCCACCGGCTCAAGCCGCAGCTGGTCGACGCCGCGGCCCAGCTGGTCGTGGTCGGCCTGCTGCTGTTGGCGCTGACCGTCGGCTCCGCACTGCTCCTGCTGCTGCGGGTCGCCACCGGGAGCGCGGCGGCCGCCTGGATCGTGGCAGGGGTGATGGCCTGGTTCGCGGCCTGCTGGCTGCTGCTGCCGATGCTCCACCTGCGCCGCCACCGCGGCGACCGGACCGACCGGAGGCCGGTGGACCGAGTCGGGACCGGGGCCGGGGAGGTCGCCGCCGAGGCCGGTCCCGACCGCCGCCGTTCCGCTGCCGGGCAGACGCATGGAACGGCCCGGCGGGGGCAGACGCGGCTCGGGCGGGCACCGGCCCGTCCAGCGAAGGGAGGCAGGACCATGGCCACCGACGACAAGATGCGCAACATGGCCGAGAAGGCCCGTGGCAAGGCCAAGGAGGTCGCCGGACGGGCGACGGGCGACGGGACGATGGAAGCCAAGGGCCGCGGCACTCAGATGAAGAGCGACCTCAAGCAGGCCGCCGAGAAGATCAAGGACGCGGGCAAGGACTGACGCCCGCGGACGACGGAGAGCGACGAGGACAAGGGCCCGGCGGACGGACCCGAGTACGCCGGGACCGACCCGGGCGGACCAGCCGGAGCGCCGGCGCCGGACTGATTCGGGCCCACCACGTCGTGCGGCCCCGGTACCAGGCCTGGCACCGGGGCCGCACGGCTTGCCGCCGTCAGCCGACCGGGTCCTCCGGCGTCGGCCAGGTGATCACCGAGAACGCCCCGCCCTGCGGATCGGCGAGGACGGCCAGCCGGTTGGTGGCCATGTCGAAGGCCGGGGTGAGGACGGTGCCGCCGGCGCGGACGACGGCCGCCTGGATCGCGTCGACGTCGTCCACGTTGAAGTACGGCTGCCAGTGCGGCGGGACTCCCGGCGGGAAGGTGGACAGGTCCATCATCCCGCCGACCGCGCGGCCGTCGACCTGGAACTCGATGTAGCCCTCGGCACCGGGCGCCTCGGAGCGGCCGGCGGTGACCGGCAGCACCGCGGAGTAGAAGGCGGCGGCCGCCGCGCGGTCGCGGGTGGCGAGCTCGTTCCAGATGAGCGCGCCGTGCTCGTTGACGATGCCCGCGCCGTCGAAGGTCCCCGGCTGCCAGAGGCCGACGACGGCCCCGGTCGGGTCGGCGATGACGGCCATCCGCCCGAGGTCCATGACGTCCATCGGCCCCACCACGACCGAGCCGCCCGCGTCGGTGACGGTCTTGAGGGCGCCGTCGAGGGAGTCCGTGGACAGGTACGTGGTCCACACCGTCGGCGGCATCGGGTCGGGGACGGTGCCGTCCGGGTTCATCGCCTTCATGATCCCCGCGACCGGCTTGCCCTTCAGCGTGCAGACCGAGTACCCGCCCTGCTCGGCGGGCCCGATCTCGCCCTGCCAGCCGAACACCTCGCCGTAGAAGTCGAGGGCCGCCTGCTGGTCGGGCACCATCAGGTCGATCCAGCACGGGGTGCCGGGCTTGTAGGGGCCGTTCATGTCGGGCACGGATGCCTCCGGGGGCGCGTTCGGGGGACGGACGGGCGGTCCCGTACCCGCCCGGAGGCCCCGGAATCGGGCTGCACGGGTGAAAACCGCGTTCGGCGCCGAGCGCGGTTTCGGCCAGCAGTGACGAACCGTGGCAGGTGGCGGCGATCGGACGGCCACTGCCGCTGAAGGCACGCACGAACTCGACCGCCTCCCGTGCAGACGGAGGGCGTCGGCGTTGTCCGTGCCGCCGGGACCAGCAGGAGGTCGTAGCCCGCGGGGTCGACCTCGCTCGGAGCAGGGTTCTCCTCCGGATCGATCGCCCCCGGGGGTGGGGGCGACGGGCCGGGCGATGTGCTGTCGCCGGGCCGGCGTGCTGTCATCGGTCCGGGAGGTCGCCGCCGGGGTCCTCCGGGTCGCCGAGGCCCTCCGAGTGGCCGAGGTTCTCGGGGTCGCCGTACTGGGCGCGCCACTCGCGGGCGCGGGCGTTGTGCCAGTCCACGCCCTGCTGGGCCTGCTGCTCGGACAGGCCGCAGAGGGCGGCGACCACACTGAGCGGCACCGGCTCGTCGTAGTCGGCGAGGGTGCGGCTGACCTTGCCCGCGTACTGTTCCTCGGGAACGAAGGGGCGGCTGCGGTAGACCTCCACCAGCATGGCCAGGTGCCCGGCCGAACACGCCGTGACGACCCGCTTGCCGTCGAGCTCCGGATCGGAGGCGTGAACGGCGGAGGAGTCCGGGACGAGCGCGCCGAGCAGGTCCTGAGCGAGGACGGCCAGGCCGCAGTGGTCGCAGATGTCGTACGCCGACGCGTCGGCCGCGTCGTCGCTGCCGTCCGCCGGGGGTTCGAAGTGCTCCACGCACGACGCCTACCCGGTGAACCGCCGAACAACCGCCGCAGTCCGGGAGGCCCGGCGGATCCGCCCGGGGTTCCGGCCCAGCCCTTCCGGCCGGACGCCTCCGGCCGCACACTTCCGGCCGCACACGGAGCCGCCCCCTGGTCACCGACGGGGACGGGCCCGGGGGGCGGCGCGGGAGTACCGCCGCTCCCCGGGCCCGACCGCGCGCCTGGCCCGACCGCCCGCCGGCAACCCCCCGAACCTCAAACCTCGACACCCCCGAACCGTCCCACTGGGTGCCACCCGGTGGCCGACCGGCCCGGCCCGGGATTGCATGGGAGAGCCCGAACCCCTGCTCAGGGAGGCAGTCGTGTACGAGATGTGGGCCGAGACCGATGCGGCGGAGGAGCCGTCGGGTCTGATGTGGCACGTGGTGTCGAAGGACGACGCGTCGACGGCGCTCTGCGGGCAGTCGCTGGAGCTGTCCCGCCGGGTCGTGCCGAACGGCATGGAGACACCCCTCGGGGCGCCGGACCGCTACTGCGATCCGTGCCTGCTGTCGGTGCGCGAGACCATGGCGGCCGCCGGCAACTGAGCGCCCCAGGGGTCGCCGCCACCGGCCGGTTCCGGGTGGGCGGGCCCGTCGGTCGGGCCGGCCCTGACCAGGTCCAGCACGGCTGCGGACAACGGTCCCCGGGCGGCCGGTGGCAGCCGCCTCACCGTCCGTTCACGCCGCCGGAACGGCGCACGGCGCGGATCCGGCCACCGCTCCCGGCCGGTCGCCGGAGCAGCAGCCCGGCCAGGCCGAGGGCCAGTACCCAGCCTCCGATCAGCGCCCACAGCACCGGCGCCGGCTCGGCGGCGAGCCCTCCGGCCAGCAGCACCGGCGGCAGGAGTCCCAGCGCGGGCAGGGCCCGTGGGCGCGTCCCGCTCGTCACCGCCCACACCCGCCCGCGTACCACCAGCCCCCGGGCGCGTGCTCCGGCCACGATCCGTCGTCCTTGCTGCCTCATCCCGCCGGTCTCCCTCTTCTCGTGCGCCACCTGGTCCCCGGCCCTGCGGGTTCCCCGAACGGCGGCCCTTGAACGCCGCCGCACCGTTTCGCCCCGGCATCGCCCCACCGCCTCCGCAATCCCGCGCCGGCTCCACGATCGGGTGAACCCCGCCTCTTACCAGCCCGGGGACGGCACGGTCGTCCGGTCGCAGCGCCCCCGTCAGGCGAGGGTGTGCAAAAAGGTGATCCCCAGCAACGTTCCGTCGACGTCGAGGAGCGCCGCCTCCTCGGAGAGGACAGTCGTGCCCCGGCCCGGGTGCTCCGGGCGGGGCGTGGCGGTCACGGCAAGCCGTCGCGGACGGGGAACGCGTCGGTGGCACCGGTGAGTTCGAGGACACGGCGGACGATCGGCCGGGGGCGGGCGAGTTCGATCCGGCTGCCGTGCTCGCGCGCCCTGATGGCGGCGTCGAGCAGTTCGGACAGGCCGGTGGAGTCGCAGAAGGCGAGGTCGCCGCAGTCGATCAGGACGACCGTGCCGGGGGGGCCAGCGCCGGGTCGAGCGCCTCGCGCAGCACGGCGACGGAGTCGAGGTCGAGCTCGCCGTTCAGGGTGAGTACGGTGCCGTCGGCCCACGGCCGGGCGTGGGTGGTGAGTCCGACCGGACGGTCCGGGGCGGTCGCGGTGCCGGCGGCGGGCGGTCGGGGCGGGCGGCGGCTCATGACGGTCCCTCTTCGTGCTCGGCCTCTTCGTACTCGGCCTCTTCGTTCTGGGCGGACGGCCGGTCCCGGAGTCGGGTCCGGGGGCCGGAGAACCTGGCGCAGCCGACGCGCTCTCCTCCTCCTTCGTGCTCCTTCGTACCGGCGGCCCCCCACAGAGCGGCTAACCGCTGCGGGGGGCCGGAAACACGGGGACGGGGGCAGGTTGTCGGCTTCTAGGGGGTTCGGGGCCCTCGGAGGTTCCGGGCCACCAGGGTCGGCACGTTCTCACGCGGGCCCGCGGTCCCGGCAGGTGCCGGGCCCGGGCGGGCCCTCGGGGTCGGACCGGGCGTCGGGGTCGGACGGGACGTCGCTCCAACCGGGCGCGTCGCGGTCGTCCAGCTGTCCGCGCAGAAGCGCGAGGGTGGTGGAGAGCAGTCTGGACACGTGCATCTGGGAGACGCCGATCCGCTCGGCGATCTCGGACTGCGTCCGGTCCTCCCAGAACCGCAGTTCGAGCACCAGCTGCTCACGCCGGGGCAGTTGCCCGAGCAGGGGTCGGACGGCGGTACGGAACTCGGCGAGTTCGATGCCCGGGTCGCAGGCCCCGAGCCGGTCCAGCAGTGCGCTGCCGGACTCGTCGGTGTCCTGCTCGCGCAAGGCGTCGAGGGAGTCGGGCCGGTAGACCCGGCCGGCGATCAGGCCCTCGACGACCTCCTCCACGCCGAGGTCGAGCGCCTCCGCGATCTCCTCGGGGTGCGGCAGCCGGCCGAGTTCCTGCTCCAGCCGGTCCGAGCCGCGCGCGACCCTGAGGTAGCACTCCTGCATCCGGCGCGGCACCCGCACCGGCCAGGAGGTGTCCCGGAAGAACCGCTTGACCTCACCGGCAATGGTGGGGATGGCGTAGGTGACGAACTCGACGCCGCGCCCGGGGTCGTAACCGTCGACCGCCTTGATCAGGCCGACGGTGCCGACCTGGAGGATGTCGTCCATGTCCTCGCGGCGGTGACGGAAGCGGCCGGCGATGAACCGCACCAGCGGCATGTTGAGTTCGATGATGGTGCCGCGCACGTAGCTGTAGGCGTGGGTCTCGCGGGCCAGCCCGGCGAGGCGGTCGAAGAGCGCGTCGCTCAGTCGGCGCGCCTCGGTCTTGCCCATGGCGCGCAACTGCGCCTCACTGGGGCGCGGGGGGATGTCCGGAGGCAGGTCGACCGGGGGCAGGTCGGCCAGGGATACGACCTGCGGGACGTCGGAGGAGACGGGCGGCGGGCCGGTCCGGGGGCCGGTTCCCGCAATGGTTGTGGACACGGCGATTCTCCTGGGCAGCGGGAACGCCTCGGACCGCGGGAGGGGTGGGCGTGATCGCCCGCGCACTGCGGCCCCTCTTCCCGAAGACCTCTGCCCGGCTTCTTCAAAGCCACGGTCCAGGTGGCGCCCGACATGGGCGCGGGAGCAGCCTGCGGTGCTGTGCGGCTGCTCCATCGGTTCTGGTACCCGACATGGGGCGTTTCATTCGCTTTATCCCGTTTTACTCTCGCGGACCCGGTCAGTCTTCCCGGCTCGGCCGGGCGACGGACGCGGCAGCGGGCTGACAGCAGGAACGCGGACGGCAACCGAACCACCGCGAAGAGTTCCGACGCCGACGCACAACGGGCGTCCCGCTCCCCTCCCGCTTCCGGTTCTCCGGTGCCTCCGCAGCGCCGTTCCGGCCCCGGTGTGTGACTCTCCGACGTCACCGGGGTCTTGTCGCAAGCCCCCCGGTCCGCTGTAGCTTGGCAGTGGCGATGATCATCCGCCGACAGCCGCGCGCCGTACCGCGCTCGTGCGGCTCCGGCCGGGAACGGGAACGGGGGCGTGTTGGAGCGGCAGCGGATCCTGTTGCTGGACGCGGCGCCCGGTGACCTGCTCGGCGTGGAACTGGAGCGCCTGCTCGGCCACGGCCTTGCCGTCACCCTGAACCTGCGGCGGGTCACCGACCGGGCGACCGCGCGGGCCGCCTGGGGCGGGCGCGTGGGGTTCACCGACTTCGACCCCTTCGACGAGGCGACCCTGATCGCCGAGACCCTCCGCGACGGCGGGCACCAGGCCGTCAAGTCCCGGGCCGGGGTGCCGTTGCGCGCCGCGTTCCTCGCCGCCGCGGCCGGTGACGCCACCGCTTCCGGGGCGGCCGGCACCGCCGCCGGACCACTGCGGGTGATCGGCCGGGCCGGGGCGGGCACCGATCACGTCGACCTCGCCGCGGCCGCCCGCCACGGAGTCGTGGTCACCCACACGCCCGGGTCCAACGCCGACGCGGTCGCCGAGTTCGCCCTGGCCCAGCTGCTCGCCCTGACCCGGGACCTGGTCGGCCACAACACGGCTGCGCACCAAGGTGATTGGCGCAGTCCGGCGGCACCGGCCCGGGCGCTGTCCGAACTGACCCTCGGCATCCTCGGCCCGGGCCGGATCGGCCGCGCACTGGCCGGACGGGCCCGCGCCCTCGGCCTGACCGTCCAGGGCCTCGGTCGCGGCCCGGCCGGGGGGCACGGTCTCCGACGGGCGGACTCCCTCACCGCACTGCTGGCGACCAGCGACGTGGTCTCCGTCCACCTGCCGCTCACCGCAGGCACCCGGGGGCTGATCGGCCGCCGCGAGCTGGCGCTGCTGCGGCCGGGCGCGATCCTGCTGAACACCGCCCGGGGCGGGATCGTCGACGAGTGGGCCCTGGCCGACGCCCTGCGCGATCCCGGGCACCCGCTCGCGGCAGCGGCCGTCGACACCTTCGAGCACGAGCACGCGGCTTTCGACTCACCGCTGTTCGGACTCCCGAACGCCCTGCTGACGCCGCACGTCGCCGGGACGACCCGAAGTGCCATGGCCGAGGCCGCCGTCCGCTGCGCCGACCACGTGGCCGCGCTGCTGGACGGCCGCCCGGACGGCGTTCCGGTGGCGACCGGCTGACGGGCCGTCGGATCCGGCCCTGTCGTTCGGCAGGGGTGGAGCGGGCGGGTGAGCTCGGTAAATGTGCCGATCGGCACATGTGCGGGTGGGGGTGCGTCGACCAGGATCGGGGGCATCGAGAGGGCGGCCGACCGGGCCGCCGGGGAGGGAGACCCACCATGTTCCGCATTCGTACCCGCATCCGCACCCGCAACCGTGCCGCCGTCCGGACGGCGCGGGCCACCGCTGCCGCCGGGCTGGCCCTCGCGGCGCTCACGGGCGTCGCGCCGGCCTCCGCCGATGCCCTGTCCGTCGGCGGCTCCGGGTCCGAAGGCCGCGAGGGCCACGACGGCCGGGCCGCGCGGCCGGCGAGCGTCAGCGGCAAGGCCCGGGTCTCGTACGCCTTCTCCCCCGACGACGAGATCTGGTTCACCGTCGACGCCCGGGCGAAGCCGTACTCCCGCCCCCTCCCGGGCACCAAAGCGCCCGACGGACTGCCCACCGACGCCGTCGGCACGATCCACTACTCCCACCGCGTGGCCGCCACCGGGGTCGTCTACAACGCCGTGGCCGAGGTGGACTGCCTGAGCACCGGCGGGCCGGTCGCCACCGTGACCGCCGTCGTCACCACCTCGGACATCGGAAATGCCAACGAAAGGATCGGTCTGAGCGTCTACCAGGGCCGCGGCCGCGACGGCGACCGCCTCGGCTTCTCCTGGGGCGTGGCCAACCTCGACATGGGCCCCGACCAGCAGCCCTACCAGCCGGTGGTCGGCACCTGCATGGCCCCTGCCCCGTTCGCCCCGGTGCTGCGGGGCGGCTTCAGCGTCCACCACGTCGAGCTGGAGGCCCCGAAGACGCCCGGCCGGTAGGGCAAAACACCGTAGCAGCGCCGTGGGAACGCCCGGCCGACCCCCCGGCCGAGCGTCCGTACGGAGAACCCGCCGAGCCGGTCCGAGGTCAGGGCGCGGTGATGCCCGGCTGGGCACCGGCGCCGAAGGACCAGCCCTCGACCTCGCCCGGAGCCGGGTTGTAGGAGCCCGCGCCGAGGTTGCTGTAGGACCACGGGCCGCCGTGCGCGGCGTGCCAGTACGACCAGTAGGCGGTGCCGGTGGGGTTGGTGCAGGTCGTCGGCAGGGTGTTGATCTTGCAGACGAAGCCCGGGAAACGCGGGTGGAAGGAGTAGGAGAAACCGGCGCCGGTCAGCGCGGCGAGGCCGCTGGCCGGGTCTCCCGAAGCACAGCCGGTCTCGATGCCGCCACCGAGGGCGGTGAAGTCGACGACCACGGTGACGCCGGAGGTGCCGGTGCAGGCGGCGGCCCGGGCCGGCGGGGCGGTCGCGGTGGAGACGCCGAGAAGGCCGGCGGTGAGGGCCGCGGCGGCGGCGAAGGCGCCGAGTGTACGGCGGGCGGGACGGGCGGAGGTGGTCATGGGCGTGCTCCTCGGGTACGGCGGGCGGCGGTGCGGGGTCACGGACGGGCGGCCGTCAGGGGCGCGCGGCCGGGGCCGGGCAGGCCAGGGTGGGGGCGGACGGGCGGGCGCCGTGGGCGCTGAGGCCGGCGAGGCCCTGACCGGAGAGGCCGAGGACGGCCTGAGCGGTGGCCCGGGTGGCGTTCGCGGGGTTGAAGCCACTCGCGTCATAGGCGACGGCGCCGCGCACGGCGGGGTCGGCCGAGCAGCCCTGCTGGAGCTTCACCAGGCTGCTCCAGCCCTTGAGGCCGCTGATGAACCGGCCGCCGGGGAGCAGGGCGGAGGTGGCCAGGCCGGTGCTGTTGGCGTTGGAGGTGGTGGCACCGGCCGCGGCGAAACCGCCGTCGGTGTTCTGGTGGGCCGTCAGCCAGTCCAGGCCCGCCTTGGCCTTGGCACTGCGGCCGGTCGCGGCGAGGGCCTGGGCCGCGAGGGCGGTGGCATCGGTGTCGGCGGTGCAGGTGGGCTGGCCGAAGGCGATCGGGAAGCCGCCGTCGGCACACTGGGCGGCGGCCAGGAAGTCGACGGCGGAGGCCGGGGCGCCACCGGGGGTGCGCTGGAGGGCGATCAGGGCCAGGGACTGGCCGAAGGCGTTGCTGTAGTCGCCCCACTGCGAGCGGTCGGAGAAGCGGCCGCTCGGCGTCAGCAGGGAGCGCAGTCGGGCGGGCAGGTCGACGCCGCCGAAGGCCGACGGGGCGGTGCCGCGCACCTCGGCGGCCAGCAGGAGCTTGGCGGTGGCACCGGCGTAGGCCTCGGTGGTGCCGTCGCCGAGGTAGCCGCTCAGGATGTCGGGCCGGGCGAGCCAGGCGGTGGCGCGGGCGGCGGCCTGGTCGGCGCTGCCGGCGGCGGCGAAGGCGAGCACGGCGTCGATGGTGAGGCCCTGGTCGGGGTAGGCGGTGCCGTCGAAGACCGACTCGAAGTGGTCGCCGTTGACGAGCTGGCGGGCCAGCCAACCGGCTGCCGCGGCGTCCGGACGGTAGGTGGAGGCGGTGTCGCCGGAGGTCGAGGAAGCCGGGGCGGTGACGGCCGGGACCGGGGCTGCCGCCCGGGCGGCGGTGGCCGCCGGGAGGGTGGCGGTCAGGGCCAGCGCGGATATCGCGAGCAGGCGGAGCGGGCGGCGGCGGAGCGCGGAGGCGGACATGCGAGGCCTTTCCGGGCCTGGGCGCACGGGCGGCCACCGGCGGCCGTGCGGGGCGAGCTGCCCGACGGCTCCGGGAGCCCCTGGCCGCAGACCACGACGGGAGGAGGGGACACACACCTCCGCCGACGGGTACTCGGGCTCGCCACCGACTTGCCGTCGGCGGCCTACCGTTGCGGGTCAGCGCCGGAATTCGACCGGACTTCCCCCGACGGCGGAGTCAGAACATGACGGCTCATGATGTCGGCTCGGCTGAGAGGGGGTCAAGGCCGGTTCGAGGGCGGATCGCCATCGGTGCAGCGGCACCTGGCACGGTGGCACGGCAGCAGGCCTGGGCACGGCGGCAGGACGGGGACGTGGTGACGGGGCGGGGGCGCGGTGGCAGGACCTCAGCGGCCGGGGCGCCGTGCCCGGCGCGCGACAGCCCGGGAGCCGCGCCGCGGCGGTCCGGGACCGGCGCTGCCACGGCGGGGTCCGGAGACCCGGTGACGGCAAGGATCCGCCCGGCCGCCGCAGGGATGCGGCGACCGGGCGGGAGACCGGGGCGGACGGGGTCCGGGCTTCGGGGTCGAGAGCCCTGGTGCGGACTCCGGGGCAGCCGCCTCCGGTCAGCAGGTGCCGGCCGCGCGCTCGCGCACGACCAGATCGGTGCGGCCCGCCGTGGCGTCCAGCCAGACCACCCGGGTGCCCCGGTCGGCCACCGGGGCGTACTGGCCGCCCCGGTTGCAGGACATCCGCTCGGGGGTGCCGCCGGTGAGCGGGAGCTGCCAGAGCTTGGGCAGGTCGGTGTTCTTGACGCCACCCGTCACCTGGCGAGCGGCCTCGGCGAAGGTGACCGCCCGGTCCGAGGCGGTGAGGCCGGCAATCCGGCGCGGCTCGGCGCCAGTGCCGGTGCCGGTGCCGGTGCCGGTGCCGGTGCCGGGTCGGGGGCCCGCAGGCAGGAGGTCGGTCACGCCGGAGCCGTCCAGCGCCCCGGAGCGGATCGTGCTTCCCTTCGTCCGGTCGAAGGGCGTCTCGACCCACAGCAGGCGGCCGCCGGCCATCCGGAGGCTGGCTACCGAGGTCCCGGCGGTGGCGTTCGCGTCGTCGACCACGTACTGGGCGACGACCTTGCCGGCGGCGAGCGAGTAGACGGTCGGCGCGCTCACCGTCCGCTCACCGACCTGCCAGCTCTCGGTCCAGGCGAGCAGGCCGTCATGGAGCGCGAGACCGGCGGCCTGGTGGCCCTCGGGCAGCGCGATCAGCGTCTCCGGGGCCCCGTCTCGGGAGAGTACGGGCCCACTGCGGCCGGTCGTGTGGTCCGACATCAGGAAGGCGACATCTCCGCCGGAGACCCGGACGTCGCCGAGGTACTGGTTCGGGCCGCGGTGGACGCTGCGCACCGGGCCACCGTTGAGCGGCCGGGCCAGCACCTCCATGCCCCAGGCCCCGTCGGCCCCCGGCCCCATCGCCACCCACGCGGCGGTCGTGCCGTCGGTGGCGGGCCAGCCGTGCGAGCGACCGTCCTCCGGGCTGAGCCGGGCGGGCTCGGCGGAGCCGACGACGGCGCCCGTGTACACGGCCATGCTGCCCTTGGCCCCCTTGCCCGCGGTGGCCACCACCCAGCGGCCGGCGGCGACATCCGGTGCCACGCTCTCGGTGGAGAGTTCGCGCAGCAGCGGCCGGCTGTCCACGCCGATCCGGCGCTGCCAGCCGTCCTTGATCCCGTGGGCGTCGAAGGCCCCGGCCACGGTGCGGAGTTGGGCACGGTCGAGACCGAGCGCGCGGCCTGCGGCGAGCACCGCGTTGCGGGCGTCGACGAAGTCGTCCAGCGGGGTGAGGTACTCGGCGAGCGCGCGGTAGACCAGGCGGTCGGCGAGGAGCGGGTCGAGGGTGCGCCGGATGTCCCACAACGCGCCCGAGACGATGGTGGAGTTGAGGTGCACGCCGCCGCTGTCGACCCCGGCGGGCACCCCGAGGTAGTCGGCGACGGTGGTGCGGCGGTCGTCCAGCCTGCGGCCGGCGCAGGCCTCGGGGGTGCCGGTGCGGCAGAGGTCCTCGCCGAGCAGCGCGGCCCTGGGGTCGGTCATCGGGATGCCTCGGCTGGTCACCTCGATGGCGTTGCCGAAGTAGTCGGCGACGGCCTCGTCGAGGGCGCCGGACTGGCCGAAGTCGACGAAGTCCGCGGTGTGCTCGACGACGCCGTGGGTCATCTCGTGGCCGGCCACGTCGCGCGCGGCGGAGAACGGGCGGTTGTTGCCGGTGCCGCCCCCGTAGATCATCTTCTGGCCGTCCCAGTAGGCGTTGTCCAGGGGCTCGCCGAAGCTGGTGACATTGACGACGGAGACGATCGGTCCTCCCTTGCCGTCGATCCCGTTGCGGCCCAGGCGGTCGCGGTAGAAGTCGTACACGGCGGCGGAGTTGAGGTGGGCGTCGGTGGCGCCGCTGGTACCGGTGGCCGCCGGGAAGTCCGTGGTCGCCGAGGCGGCCGGGCGGGCGTCGGCGGGCAGGGTGCGGAAGTCCAGCTCGTCCCGGCCCGCCGCGTCGTAGGTGGTGACGGTGGCGGGGCGGGTGAGGTCGACGAGCTGGTAGGTGCCGTCCGGGAGTCGGCCGATGTTCACCCGGGCGGGGCGGCCGAGGGCGTCGGGCGCGGTACCGGTGGCAGGTTCGAGGGCCGGGGCCGGGGCGGCGGCAGGTTCGAGGGCCGGGGCCGGGGCGGCGGCAGCAGCAGCCGGGGCGTCGAGCAGGTAGGGGGCTCGCACCTCGTAGGAGAGCGCGACCTCCCCGGCCGCGGCGTCCACGAACACCTCCTGCGCCTTCGTCGCCCAGACCGACGGGTCGCTCCCGCGCACGGTGAAGTGGCGGGCGAGCCGGCCGGCGCCGCCGGGCAGCACCACCAGGCCGCGGTCCTCGGCCGCCGCGCCCACGCGGGCCGCCGGGTCCTGGACCGCGTCGATCGCGAGCCGTCGCAGCGCCTCGTCCGGCACGCTCTGCACGGTCGGGGCGGTGAGCCCGGTGAAGTACTTGCCGCCGGCCGACTCGACCCGCTGCCCGGCGCCTTCGCCGACCAGGTGGACCAGGTACCGGGCCCCGAAGACGGGTATACCGCCGTGCCGCTGCTCGAACCTGACGGTGCGCCGGCCGTCGGTGGCGCCCTCCACTCCGGCCTCGGCTAGCTGCTCGGGGTCGACCCGGTAGCGGTCCTGATGGGCGGCCAGATGGGCGCGGGCCGCCTCGGCCGGGTTGTCGCCGGGGGCCGCCTCGGCGAGGCCGGTGACCAGTTGCGGAGCTGCGGTGTCGGAACCGGCGACCAGTCCGGGCACCGGATCGGCGTCGGCCGACGGCCCGGCGGAGGGCCCTGCGGACGGTGCGGCGAACGCGGGCGGCACGGCCACCCCGAGGCCGAGCACGGCGGCGATCGCGACGCCGAGCAGCTTGGGTCCGGGTGTACGGGAACGGTGATGCACTGCGGTCCTCCCACGGGAAGCGGCCGGCCTGACGGCATGCCAGGCCATGCATGGACGGCGGACGCCCACCCCCACGGCTCGTCCGTTCTCCGGAGCCGACGGTCCGTCCTGCGATCAACATAGGCCATCTCTCTGCATATGTCGATTGACTGCATATGCAGACCGACCGAAGCCTCCAGCCGTCGATCGATATCCGCACCCACCACCTCGCCCCATCGGGCCGATTGACCCGGCGAGCGACCGCCACCCCTCGGAGGTCTACATATAAGTAGACGAATTAGGGCGCCCTTAGTAAGGTTCACCTAATCTTCCCGGCCGCCGTCCGCACGTCGACCGCGACGTCACCGAGCACGCCCCGACCCTGACCGCTGGAGCCCGCATGTCCGCCCGTCGTTCCACCGCAGCCACGCTGCTCACCCTCGCCGTGGCGACCGCCGCACTGGCCGGCTGCTCGCAGAAGAAGGACGACAAGGCCGCTGCCGACGCCGTCAAGGTCAACGCCACCGACACCGCCTGCGAGGTCTCCAGGACCACCTTCCCGGCCGGCCACGTCAGCATCGACATCGCCAACAAGGGATCCAAGGTCACCGAGGTCTACGTCTACGCCGCCGGCGACAGGATCGTCACCGAGCGCGAGAACATCGGCCCCGGCACCAAGGCCACCGTCACCGCCGAGATCAAGGCCGGCACCTACGAGGTCGCCTGCAAGCCCGGCATGGTCGGCGACGGCATCCGCCAGAGGATCACCGTCACCGGCGACACCTCCGCCGCCCCCGCCGACCCCCGCCTGACCGCCGCCGTCGACTCCTACCGCGCCTACGCCCAGGGCCAGGCCGACGCCACCGTCCCCGCCGTCGAGGCCTTCGCCGCCGCGATCAACGCCGGCGACCTGGAGAAGGCCAAGTCCCTCTTCGCGCCCTCGCGCACCGGCTGGGAGCGCACCGAGCCCGTCGCCGAGAGCTTCGGCGACGTCGACCCCAAGACCGACACCCGCGAGGACGGCCTGGAGCCCGGCCAGGAGTGGACCGGCTGGCACAAGCTGGAGAAGTCCCTGTGGGCGGACGCCGTCATCGGCGACGCCGAGAAGAAGCTCGCCGACCGGCTGGTCGCCGACCTCAAGGACTGGCAGAAGAAGATCCCCGAGGCCGAGATCACCGCCACCAGCATGGCCAACGGCGCCAAGGAACTCCTCGACGAGGTCGCCACCGGCAAGGTCACCGGCGAGGAGGACCGCTACAGCCACACCGACCTCTCCGACTTCGCCGCCAACGTCGAGGGCGCCAAGAAGGCCTACGAGCTGCTCAAGCCCGTCGCCGCCGAGAAGGACGCCGAACTCGCCAAGACCCTCGACAGCGAGTTCGCCGCCATCCAGGCCCTGCTCGCCAAGTACAAGCAGACCGACGGCAGCTACACCTCCTACGACAAGGTCACCGACACCGAGCGCAAGACCTTCTCCGACGCCGTCAACTCCCTCGGCGAGCCCCTCTCCAAGCTCGCCGCCGCCGTGGTCGTCAAGTAACCACCGCAGACCGTCCCACCACAACCTCGATGGAGCCGGCGTGTTCGCCAACTATCTGATCGGCCTGCGCGAAGGACTCGAAGCCAGCCTGGTCGTCTGCATCCTCATCGCCTACCTGGTCAAGACCGGCCGCCGGGACAAGCTCCCGCCGGTGTGGACCGGCGTCGGCGCGGCCGTGCTGCTGTCGATGGCCTTCGGCGCGGTCCTGCAGTTCGGCTCCTCCCAGCTGTCCTTCGAGGCGCAGGAGGCCCTCGGCGGCTCGCTGTCGATCGTCTCGGTCGGCCTGGTCACCTGGATGGTCTTCTGGATGCGCCGCACCGCCCGCCACCTGAAGAGCGAGCTCCAGGGCAAACTCGACGCGGCCCTGGCGATGGGCACCGGCGCGCTGGTCGCCACCGCCTTCCTCGCGGTCGGCCGCGAGGGCCTGGAGACCGCGCTGTTCATCTGGACCGCCGTCCAGGCCACCGAGGACGGCTACAACCCGATCGTCGGCGCCGCCCTGGGCCTGCTCACCGCCGCCTTCCTCGGCTGGCTGTTCTACCGCGGCGCACTGAGGATCAACCTCGCGAAGTTCTTCACCTGGACCGGCGCCATGCTCGTCGTCGTCGCCGCCGGCGTCCTCGCCTACGGCGTCCACGACCTCCAGGAGGCCGGCTGGCTGCCCGGCCTGCACAACCTCGCCTTCGACATCTCCACCACGATCCCCAAGGACAGCTGGTACGGCACCCTCCTCAAGGGCGTCTTCAACTTCCAGCCCGACCCCAGCGTCCTCCAGCTCGTCGTCTGGCTCGCCTACCTCGCCCCCACCCTCGCCTTCTTCTTCGGCCTCCTCGGCGGCCCCGCCGAACCCACCACCCCCAAGCCCACCGGCACCACCGGCACCACCGAGGCACGCCCCACCGCCTGACACCACCGCCTGAAACCACCGGCCCGCGCCACCCGGCGCACCCGCCGCACCACACCACGCCCCGCCCGGACCCCCGGACGGGGCGTTCGCATGCCCGGGCCGGTCGAGGGCCACCCGGCGGACGGGCGGGCGAGGCGGGGAACGGGCCCGGACGAACCACAGGTTCGCCGAGGCAGGCGGCTTCCGCCGGCCCGGACGAAGGCCCTCCCCGGCGACCCGGGCGGCCTGGCCGGGCAACTCCCCGACCCTTTCCGCGTGACCCTGCACCGACGCTCCCCGGGAACACGAAACCCCCGGCCCCACCACCTCCGTGAGGTGGCCGGGCCGGGGGTCACCGGTCCTGCCGAACGGCTCCGCCGAGCAACCCCGCCGGCAGCGGGGCGGCGGCGGACCGCCGAACGCGGTCGGGCCGTCAGACCGCCGGGGCGGGGAGCGGACGGCGGGCGAGGAGGTCGGAGACCTTGGCCGTCGCGTAGAGGGAGACCGCGAGGGCGACCACCAGCGCGGCACCTGCGGCGAGGATGCTGCCGGAGAAGACCGCCTTGGGGCTGCCGGCCTCGGTGCGGGCCGAGCCGGCGAGGAAGGGCAGGACCAGCAGGACGGCGACACCCAGCGCGACCTCGCCCCACACGACCTTGGGAAAGTGGCCGAGGGTCAGGTCGCGCAGCGTCGCGGTGTTGTCGGCGAGGCGGGCCCGGGTGATCCGGGGCATCAGCCAGAACTGGTTGAAGGCACCGGCGGTCACCAGCCCGGCCACGAGCAGGACCTTGACCAGCAGCGCGATGCCGTACCCGGTGGTCCACAGCTGCGGGACACTGCCGACGTGCTTCCAGCTCAGCCACAGGCCGGAGACGGTGATCGCGCCGACGCAGACCATCGCGACGAGGCCGAAGCGCTGCCACAGCTGGGCCCAGAGCAGCCCGGCGCCGTCGCCGAGGCGGCCGCGGGTGCCGGCCAGGGCGACCAGCAGCGCCAGTCCGCCGAGCCAGACCGTGCCGGACACGATGTGGACCTGGTCGAGGACGAGGTCGAGCCAGCGGTCGAAGGTGGTCGGGGCAGTCGCGGGGACGGCGCCGACCAGGGTCACGGCCAGCGCCGCGGGCAGCGCGGCGAGGACGACGCGGTCGGTGTGCCGGCGGACGGCCGGGACGAACAGGGCGATCATCACGGCCGCGGTGGCGACGAGGACGATGTTCTGCACGAGGTAGACGGTGCCCTGGGCGATCCAGGCGCCCTTCGCGGCGGGGAGGCGGAGGAAGTGCCAGATCCGGTCGGGGGCCAGGGCGTCGCCGAAGGGCATCCCCTTGCCGGAGCGGGCGACGCGGGCGGCGAGCTGGAAGTAGCCGGCGATCAGCAGCACCACGCCCGCCCGGGCGACGTAGGCCGCCGATCTCGATCTCAGTACCGAGGCGTCGGGTCCGGCTCCGTTGCGCTCGGCGTTCCTGAGCGCGGGGCGCACCGCGGCGGCGTAACCGACGGTGGCGCCGATGGCACCGCTGAGGCCGAGGAAGTAACCGGCCTTGGTGAGGATCCGCCAGGTCTGGGGCATGGTGTATCCGGCCGTGTCCGCGGCCAGCATCAGGCTATTCATGAGGGAAGGCTAACCTTAGAAAGGTTAGCCTTCCCTCACTTTTTACGGACTGATTGTTCTACTGGAATCAAGCTGCAATGCCCCGCGAAGACCCCTGGAACCGGTCGGACGCGAACCGGCCGCCATGGCCTTGACCAGGGCATTCGGACATCCGGAACGTTCAGGCGGAACGGGGGCCGGCGATCAGCGTTCGGCTTTCGTCGGCCGGGGTCTCGCCCAGTCCGCCGGCCCCTCGGGCGGCGGCCGCGCAGACTCGCCGGAGCAGCGAGTTGAGCTCGACGCGCTGGCCCCGCGTCAGTGCGGCCAGCAGGCCGTCCTGCGCGGCGGAGGCGTCGGAGTGGAGCAGGTCCAGCGCGGTGCGGCCCGGGTCGGTGATCGCCAGCAGTTCCTGGCGCCCCCCGATGTGGACCACCGTCGACTGCAGCAGGTGCCGGGAGAGCAGGTCGTCGAGCACCCGGTCGGCGTCCGTCCCGGGCAGCGCGAGCCGTTCCACGAGATCCCGTCGACCGTGCGGTCCCAGGGTGGCCAGGGTCGACAGCAGCGCCTGGTGGGCCGGGGTCAGTCCGCGGTGCTCCAGCCGTTCCGCGAGCAGGCGGTCGACGGCACGGCCGGCCTCGGAGAGGAGGTAGACGGTCTGCTCGAACGGACTCGAGGATCCCTTCCGTCCGTCGTACAAACCGTGTCCCTGTCGTCGAGAGCGTGCGACGCCCCGCGGGCGGGGCGGTAAGCCGAGGCTCACCATATCCGCGCTTCCGACTATTGGTCTACATCGATGTCGTCACACGCCTCGCCGCCCGAGCTGCGGCACCGTCCGACCTACGACACTGCCCGAGCTGCGTCGCCCCCGGGTCTGCATCGCCACCCGACCCGCGTCACCGACCGGTGAGTGCCTCCGCCGCGTACTCGACGTACTCGTGCAGGCCGTACGCCAGGCCGAGCGCCAGCACGGTCGAGGCCACCACCGCGGCGACGAGTCCGGCGACGGCGAGCCGGGAGCCCCGTCCCTCCGGTCCGGCGGGCGCCGGTGCCAGCAGGGCCTGGACCCGCAGGGGCACCGGTCCCGTGCTCACGGACAGCGGCCGGGCGCCGTGTCCGCCGGGCCCGGCCGCGCCGGCCAGGGCCGCACGCGCGATCGCGGTCGCGGCGAGCCTCCGGTCGGACACCGAGCGGGCGGCCGCTTCGTCGGCCCACCGCTCCAGATGGAACTCCAGGCCGGTCCGCAGCCGGGCGAGGGCCGGATGGACGGCGGCGGCGAGGTCGGCGGCGGCCGAGAACAGGTGGTGGCGCCCGCGCAGGTGGGCCCGCTCGTGCGCGAGCAGGACGGCGCACTCCGACGCCCCCAGGGATTCGAGCATGCCCTCCGTCACGACCACCCGGCCCGCCCGCCCCCGGTGGCGCGGCAGGGCGAAGGCCTCCGCCTCGGCCCCCGGCACGATGAGCACATCGCCCTCCGCCGTCGCCCCGCCGGTCAGCTGCCACGCCCGCGACAGCACGGCGCGGTGGCGGCGCACGGCCCGGACCAGCCGGACGGCCTGCACGACGAGCAGGGCCCCGGCGACACCCGCGACCGGCAGCACCGCCGGCCAGTGCGTGGTCACCCCGGTGAGCGGCAGCTGTTCGAGGCCCGCCAGGAACGGCACATGGAGGAGGGCGACCAGCACCGCGACGGTGCCGCCCGCCAGCAGGACCGCAGCGCCCGCGAGCGCCACGGAGGCTTCGCGCGGCGCGAGCAGCCGCGCGAGCCGCGACGCCGCAGGTACCGCACCCCAGGGCAGGAGGACGGCCAGCGCGACGACCACCAGGACCGGTGTCATCCCTCGTCCGCCCGCACCGGTTCCTCCGCGGAGAGCTGTTCGCCCGCCGGATCCTCCGCCGCCGAGAGCTGTTCGCCCTCCGCGGCGAGCAGGAGGCTTCGCAGCACGTCCTCGTCGTCCGCGGACAACGAGGAAACGAACCGCTTCAGGACGAGATCCCGCTGCGGTTCCTTCTCCAGCTCCCGACGCATCCGGCCCGCCGCCAGCCCGGCGGCGTCCGCCACCGGCGCGTAGGCGAAGGAACGCCCCGGCCGCGTCCGGTCCAGTGTCCCCTTCTCGTGCAGGCGGGCGAGGATCGTCGCCACCGTCGTCCGGGCGAGGTCCTGCGGCAACGCGCCCTTGACCTCCTGGGCGGTCATCGGCTCGGCCGACGCCCACAGCACCGCCAGGACGTCCGCGACCAGCTCCCCGTGCGGACGCCTCGCCTCCTGCCTGCCCCTCACCATCTCGCTCCCTGTTCCCGCCCTGTCCCGATGCGCTCGACCGGCACACCCCGTGCCGACACGGCTGGCGACCGGAGCCCCGGACCGGCGCGGTGAAGAAAGAGCGCGGCCGACGCAGGTGAGGTGTGCCTCGGTCGACTCTACGCGGACCGTCAGCGCACGCCGCAAGGCAGTCGGCCCCGGCGGGCGACCGGCCGGACTCGCCGGACCCGGGCGGCCCGGGCGCCGACCGGGCGGTTCAGCGGACCGGGCGGTTCAGGCGCGGGCCGCGCCCGGGCGATGCTCCTCGCAGAACCACCCCCCGGGGTAGAGCCGGGCGCCCTGGCCGCAGGCAGGGCCGTGTCCCGCCGAACAGACCCCGCGCCGGACCGGGCCGATCTCCGGGCGCGGGATCCGCGCGGGGGCCGCTGTCGGCTCGGGGAACCAGATCGCCTCTCCGCTGTCGCGGGCGGGCAGACCCGCGAACCGCCGCTGCCGCCGCTCGGCCCGGTCCACCCACTCCCCCCGGTCCGCCCGGTCCGCCCGGTCGACGACGCAACGGCTGCCCCGGCTGCGGTGGTGGCGCGGAGCGGACGCGGTGGAGCGGTGCGGCGCCGGCGCGCGGCCGGCGGTGCCGGCGTCCGCCTCGTCGGCGGGCGCGAGTGTGCCACCGCTGTCGAGAAAGGCCTCGCGGTCCTCGGCCGAGGACCAGAAGCGGTGCACGGCACGGCCCGCCCTCACCGTGAGCGGGACGCAGTTCCCGGCGGCGATGTCGCGGACGAGGTCGTCGAACTGCCGGGGCCGGGGGCCCCACCGCGCGTGGCGGCGCCCGCAGCTGCCCTGCCTGCGGGTGGGGCACGGCGTCGGCATCCGGTCGCAGAGTTCCAGGGTGAGGGCCCGGACGCCGCCGCGGACCAGCAGGTCGCGCTCCGCGCGCACGGCGGCCGCGGGCAGGTCGTCCGTCCTCGTCCAGGGGACCGCGTCGATCAGCGGCGACCTCGGGTCGACCGTGTGCCAGACCGCCGTGATGCCGTCGGCCCGGGCGGCGGCGGCACGGTTGCGGGCCGTCGCGGCGGAAAGGTACGACACCTGTGGTTCGAACCCGTACCGTTGCCCGCCCGCTCCGGTGACGAGCACATCGGTGCGCCGCCTGCCGTTCGCGTCGACCACCCCCACCTCGGCGGTGTGACCGGCGCTCTCGGCCGCCCGGACGTACCGCTCCCGGTAGGCGTCGGACACGTCGCTCGCACCGGACGGGCGGCGGTGCGGATTGTGGTGCGCGGCAATGCGCAGGCCCTGCCGCTCGAAGACGTACATCCAGACCCGGGCACCCCGGGCGGCCCGGCACTCCGGGCAGTGGAGTCCGCGCTGGTCGACCGGCCTGCGGTCGCCGATCAGCCGCTCCCACAGGCCGGGGTGGGCAGGGTGCCCGAGGTCGTCGCGGTCCAGATCCAGGGGAGCATCGACGAGAGCGCAGAAGACGGGTTTGCGTTTGGAGGTTTCGCCGTCGAAATCATCCATGGCATCTCTTTCTCTGCCTTCGGCCACCGGGGTAGGCTCGGGTGAAAAGGGTCCGCAGCTGCCATTCCAACGCGCGAACTCCCTTGGGACTCCCGGATTCCGATCCCCCACCGAAAGTTGTCCTGATTCGCTCGGGGATTCGCCGGTGATTCGCCGGTGATTCGGCTGCCCGCCCCCGGGAATGCGGTAATTCCCCCGCAGTTGCCCGATATTCACCGCGCCGGAATCGGCCATCCGCAGCCGGCCTCCGGGTAGTCCTGACGGTGGACGACGGCTCCGACCGCGGGGTGACGGGCCATGGCGGTCACCGGCCGTATGGTCGAAGGCATGAGCCGAGCCCTGCATCTCTCCGGCTACCTGCTGGCCTTCGACACCCGGTCCCAGTCCTTGCAGGACCGCACCCGCGCCGGTTTCCTGGTCCGTGCCGCCGCCCTCGCCGAACTCGCCCACCGGGGCGCCGTCGCCGAGGACGGGGCGGGGCACGTCCGGGTCGTCTCCGCCGAACCCACCGGGGACGGCGTCCTCGATGCCCTGCTCGCGGAGGCGGGCGGCGCGTCACGCAGTTGGAAGTCCTGGATCCGGCGCGACCGCGAGGACACCCTGGAGGCCGTCGAGCAGCGGCTCGCGGTGCTCGGCGTGCTGACCGTCGCGGACCGCGACCCCCACGGCCGGGTCGTGCCGAGGCGGCCGGTCGCGATGGACGACCCGCGCGAGGCCCTCGACCTCCAGGTGCGGGTGGCGGAGCTGGTCCGCGGCAGCACCCCGCCCGCCGAGGCACCGTTCGCGGACGCGGTGCTCGCGGCCCTGGCCGCCCACGGACACCTGCGCCTGGTCCTCTCCCGCCACGACCGGAAGGCCCACGCCGACCGCGTCACCGCCCTCACCGACCGCCTCGCCACCGACGCACCGGGCCTGGCCCGGGCGGTGTCCGGGCTGAACCTGACCATGATCGCCGCCCAGGGCGGCATGGGCGGCGGCTGACCGGACCACCGACCCGCCGCGCGGCCCGGCGCCGTCGCGGCGAAACCTGCTCGCCCTCGGGGACCCTCGGGACCAGACTGTCCCGGTGGACACCCGTCGCCCTTGCCCCTGCTGCGGCCGCCTCGTCCTCGACGCCGGGGAGGGCTGGCCCGGCTCCTCCGTCGTCTGCCCGGTCTGCTCCTGGGAGGACGACGCGGTGCAGCTCCGATGGCCGTTCGCCCGGGGCGCCAACAGCGTTCCGCTCGTCGAGGCGCAGCGCAACGTCCGGGCGTACGGCGCCTGCGACCAGCGCGGGCGGTTCTACGCCCGTCCGCCGTCGGCGGACGAGCCCCTCGAACCCGACTGGCGTCCGATCGACCCCGCGACGGACGTCTTCGAGGAGGGCCGGGACGACGGCTCCGCCCGCCCGTGGCCCGAGGACCGGTCCGTCCTGTGCTGGTGGCTCCCCACCTTCTGGGGTGCCCCCGAGGACCCGGACCCCGACCCTGACCGGCGGGTGGTGATCGACGTCGGCGCCGTCCTCGACGACCGGGACCTGCACGCCGCCTTGCAGCGGGGGCTCGGTCTCCCCTCGTTCTACGGCAGGAACTGGGACGCCTTCCGGGACGCCGTCACCGGTCTGGTCGTCCTCCCCGCCGAGCTCCGGTTCACCGGCTGGCCCGCCCTGGAGCGCCGTGCCCCGCGCTCGGCGGCCCGACTGCGCGAGCAGTTGGCGCGGTACCAGGAGGTCTTCGGGCGCTGCGTCGTCCACTACGACGGCGGACCCGACGCACCGGCGCCGAACTGACCGGCTCCAGGGTGACCCGGGGCCAGCCGGGGCCACCAGGGCCGCCGAGGCCCGGTCCGCAGGTCCGCGTCAATGTTTTCGAGGGGTCCGAGGCCGGGCGACCTTGACTCCGTCAGCAGAAAGCCGCAGGTCAGAGCCATGATGCGGGGATCCTCCACCGGGCCGTGGGCGGCGTGGCGTGCGTCTCATCACAGGCCCGACCAAGTTCGTTTCCGTCTCAATGTGGTGGGATGTGCGCACACAAGGTGATGACCGTTGGACAGGGGGTGTTCCATGCGGAACGGACTGTTCGGGCTCGGGCCCGACGCGGGGGCTGCGGATCTGGTGGCCGTGGGGCTGGTCCGACTGGCCGTTGAGGAGCGGTTGGGGCTCGCGGAGGGCGCACCGCCGTGGCTGGGGCAGATGCGGGCCGCCTCGTTCGCGGACGCCTGGCTGGCCTTCGCCGACCCGGCCGCGCCGGGGCTGCGGGTGCCCGCCGAGACGGTGCTGCGCGCGGTGGTGCTGCGGGCGGCCGAGCTGGTGCTCCGGCGCGAGGACGGGGACGGTCCGGCGGCGCTGGAACGGCTGGGGCGGGAGTCGGCCGGCGCCCGGGAGTGGGCGGGGCTCACCGAGGTGTCGCACCCGGCCGAGCCGGACGCGCTCGTCCTGGTCTGGTACGGGGTGAAGATGGCGATGGCCGGTGCCGATCCGGTCGCGGCGGCCGAACGGGAGACGCTCGGCGCCTGCATCCTCGAACGCGCCCGGGCCTATGTCCGCGAGCACCGGCGGCGCCAGGACATGCTCGCGCTCGTCCTGGCCTGCGCCCGCTCGGCGGCCGCGACGCTGGCGGAGCTCAGCGACGGCGACCGGGACCGGGCGCTGGCCGTTCTCGACGAGCACGCCGCCCGGCACATGGCGCCCACCGCCCCGGTGCCGCTGTGGGTCCCGGGCCGGCCGGGCCAGCTCGCGGGCTGAGCGGGGCACCACTCGCGGAGCTCGGGCGCGCACGGTTCGGGCGGCGCGGAGCTCAGGCAGGCGTGCCGAGGGCGAAGGTGTACTGCTCCTCGGTGACCGGCTCCAGCCAGGTCGTCTCCGGACTGCCGTCCTCGGTGCCCTCCCACGTCGCCAGGTGTTCCATGGAGCCGTCCGGCGCCGCGCCGTGCCAGTGCTCCTCCCCCGGCGGGCAGACCACCAGTTCGCCCGGCCGGGCCGCGAAGAGCACGCCGTCGCGGGTGCCGATCAGGGCGGTCCCGGAGACCACGTGCAGGCTCTGGCCCAGCGCGTGGGAGTGCCAGTGGGTGCGTGCCCCGGGCGCGAAGCGGACCAGGTTGGCGCGCTTCCGGGACGGCGCCCCGCCGGGGTGGACGACGTCCCACCACACCTCGCCGGTGAACCACTCGGCCGGGGCCCTGCCGGTGGCCGGGGGCTGCGCGAACTCCATGATCATGTTCTCCAGAAGGGGCGTGCCGAAGGAACTCCGCCGTTCGCACCGCCGTCGTCCACACCCGCCGCCGGTCGCGCCATGACGCTCGCACGCCGCACGGCCGCCGAAAAGGGGACACTTCCGTCACGCGCGGATTTCTCCGGGGGAGAAAACTCTCCCTCCCAGCGGACTTGCCGCAGGCACCGGTGCGCGGGCACGCTTCTCGCTGCCGATCCCGCCCCACCAACGGCCACCGCTGCCACACTGGGGGCCATGAGCACCTCAGGCGGCCGCCCGAAGGAACTCGGGGCGTTCCTCCGCACCCGCCGGGCCGAGCTGACCCCCCAGCAGGTCGGGCTGCCGTCCGACGGCGCGCCGAGGCGGGTCGCGGGGCTGCGGCGCGCGGAGGTCGCGCGGCTGGCCTCGATCAGCACCGACTACTACACCCGCATCGAGCAGGGCCGGATGCCCGCCTCCACCCCCGTGCTGGAGGCCCTCGCCCGGGCCCTGCGCCTCTCCTCCGACCAGCGGGCCTACCTGCTCGGCCTGGCCGGACGGCCGCCGGCCGAACCCCCGGCGCGCGCCACGGCGGAGGTCACCGAGCACAACCGCCGGCTGCTCGCCCAGCTCGCCACCGGACCGGCCCTCGTCCTCACCCGCACCATGGACGTGCTCGCCTGGAACCCGGCGGCCGCCGCCCTGCTCACCGACTTCGGCCGCCACCCCGTCCGGGACCGCAACTACGTGTGGCTGCTCTTCAACGACCCCGTGCTGCGGTCCCGTTACCGCGACTGGGCGGACGGCGCCCGTGCCTGCGTGGCCCATCTGCGGATGCACACGGCCCGTCGCCCGGACGACCCGCGACTGCACCGCCTGCTCGGGCGGATGGCCGACCACGTCGACTTCCAGCGCTGGTGGCAGGCCCGGGAGGTCGCCGTCCACGCCTCCGGGAACAAGCGGTTCCGGCACCCTCTGGTCGGTGACCTCGCCCTGGACTGGGACACCCTGACCAGTGCCACGGCGCCGGACCAGCACATCGTGGTCTGGACCGCCGAGCCCGGCAGTGCCTCCGAACACCGGTTGCACACGCTCGCCGCGCGCACTGCCGCCGCTCCCCCGGGACCGGCCGCCGACCAAGTCACCGACCCGGTCGCCGATTCGAGTACCGACCCGACCGCCGGCACCCCCCACGGCGCACCCGGGCCGGCCTGAGCCGCACCGCCCGCCGGCCCGGGCAGCAGTACGGCCGCCGCCCCGGCCGGAGTGCCCGGCCGGGGCGGCGGCGACTGCCCGGGTCAGCCCTGGGGGCAGCGCTTCCACGCGAAGTGGTAGACGGTGTTGATGCTGCCGTCGGTGGAGTCCATCGTCATGAAGCTGGTGGTCTTGGTCGGGTCCGAGCTGCCGGCGGCCGCCCGCAGCTCGGTGTTGATGTTGAAGTTGCGCAGTTCGCCGCACGGCGCCCAGACCAGGGCCTCGACCGCGACGGTGTCGGTCGCCTGCCAGCTGTCGTCGAGCGCGCCGGTGAAGCTGTGGCTGGAGTAGGTGGTCTGCGGCGAGCCCTGGAAGTAGTAGTTGGCGCGCTGGACGGCGGTCGCCCCCTTCTCCAGGTGGGCGAAGCCCCGGTAGTCGGCGGCGGCGACGGCGTAGGTGAAGCCCTGCGGAACGTGCACGTTCAGGTTGAGCTGACAGTTCTTGCGGAAGTCCGTCGGCTTGGAGCCGAGGCCGACCTGGGCCACGTAGTTGCTGTAGGTGACGGTGAACGCGGTGTTGTCCGGGGACACGGCGACCGCGGCCGTCCCGGCCGGGCAGCCGGAACCGTTCACGGTGGCGACGGAGATGACGATCTTGTCCGGCGGCGGGGTGTCCCACCCGGTGGCGAAGGCGGTGCCGGCGGTACCGACCGAACCGACGAGGGCCGTGCCGAGCAGCGCTGCGGCGGCGGTGCCGGCGGACAGGGTGCGAAGGGACATGGGCGATTCCTCCCTCTCGCCCGTCGGCTCCTGGCCGCGCACCCCCTCGTGCGGGACCACCGACGAGCTTGACGCGTCCATGTCAGCATGCACTCCCGGCCCCGTACAGCGGCGCGGCGGGGCGCACACCGGGGCGCCCTGGCGGGCCCCCCCGGCCCGGCGCGCGCCATGCGCCCCGGAGCGCACGCCGACCGCGCGCCCGCCGGGCCCTCCGCACACCCGCACGGACACCCGCCGGACCGACTCCTCGCGGGAGGAGCCGTCGTCACGCTCCGGCGTCGCCGCCGATCGACAGCACCTCAGCGCTGGTCCGACCGCCGGGAGCGTCGTACTCGACGGTCTCGCCGACCCTGCGGCCGAGCAGGACCTGACCGAGCGGACTGTCGTCGGTCACCAGCTCCGGGTCCAGCTCCTCGGCCAGTTCGCCGATCCGGACGGTCAACTCGGCGGCGTCCTGGAAGCGCAGGGTCACCGTGCTGCCGACGCCGACCGTCTCGGTGCTCGGCGCGCCCGCGACCGCCGCCTCGCGCAGTCGGCCCTCGATCACGGTGATCCTGTCGTCCAACCGGTCGAGGACGTCGGCCCGTTGCAGTTCGTCGGCCTGGTCGGCCCGGTCGCCGACCTCCTCACCGCCCCGCAGCGTGGCGGCGACGGCCTCGCGTTCCGTGCGCAAGTCGGCCAGGTCCCGCTCCAGCACGGCACGGCCGGCGTCGCTGATGGGTTCGGGTGCACCGGTCATTCCGGCCTCCCTGGTCGAGCCGCCCGATCGGGCGGCGCAGGCTGATTCCGGCAATCCGAACATAACAGGACTCCTCGGTGCTCGGCTCGGCGACAAGGTCGCCCCTGATCGGTAACGACTTGCCCGTCCGTCTTCCCGCACCCGTCCGATGATCGGTAGAACAGCCGTACCACCACTTCCGAGGCAGGGAACCAGCCAGGATGAGCACCAACGGCCCCACCGGGTACGGCCAGAACGAGAACCCGTACGACGGGTCCAACCCCTACGGACAGCAGAACCCCTACGGACAGCAGCCCCCGGCCGGCCAGCAGCCGCCCTACGGCCAGCAGGCCCCGTACGACCAGCAGGCGTACAAGCAGGAGGCCCCGTACGGCCAGCCCGGCTACGGCGTTCCCCCGCAGCAGCCCTACGGCCAGCAGCCGCAGGCCGGCCTGCCGCACTGGCTCGGCCAGCCCGGCGGGTACGGCGGCGCCCCGGTGCCGGGGACGCGCCAGCTCGCGCCGATCGGGGAGCGCCTGGTCGCCCGGCTGATCGACGTCGCCGTGCTCATCGTCCCGACCGTGCTGGTCTTCGTGGTCCTCGGCGCCTCGATCCTCTACTACGTCGTGGCGGGCCTGCTCTCCTTCGGCTACGAGGCCGCGATGCTGCTCACCCAGGGCGGCCAGACGGTCGGCAAGAAGGTGATGAAGCTGCGGGTCGTGGACCTCGGGCACGGCGGGAAGCCGGCCGAGAACTCGCTGCTGATCCGCGCGGCCGTGTACACCCTGCCCAACGCGGTCTACTGCATCGGCTCCCTCTTCGCGCTCGTCAACGTCCTGTTCCCGCTGTGGGACAAGCCGCTCCAGCAGGCCCTGCACGACAAGGCGGCGAAGACCGTGGTGGTCAAGGAGTCCTGAGCCCGGCCTCCCGCGAACGCCCCCGGCCGGACGTCGGGACGGACGCCGGTCCGGTCCTCGGCCGGTGGCCCGCCCGACGTCCGGTCCCGGTTGCGATGCCGGACCCGGCACCGGCACCGGCACGTTCCGAGGAGCCTCCGAAGAGGTGACACGGCGTCGGACCGCCGGGCCCGGAGACGGCCCGTGGACACAATTCGAGCCGGAACGTCAACATTTACATTCCCCGCGCGTCCTCGCATAGTGACAGGCCGAACCCGAGAGGAGCGCTGCCTTGCCGCAGGTCGAGGACAACGTGGTACACCAAGTGGAGCTGGAGCGGGCGGAGGTGGCCGCCGTCGTCGCGCTGTTCGACGAACGCCTCGCCGACACCCGGGCCCGGCTCGTCGGGACACTCGCCGCGAAGGCGGACGGCACCACCGGGGCGTACGAGAGGGACCTGGCCGCCGAACAGCTCGCCCGGGAGGTGCGGCGTCTCGAAGGGGCCGAGGGCGGCCTGGTGTTCGGCCGGATCGACCTGGTGGACGGCACGGCGCTGCGGATCGGCCGGCTGAGCCTCCAGCGCGACGAGGACGAGCTGCCCGCCCTGGTCGACTGGCGGGCCGACGCCGCCCGCGCGTTCTACGAGGCGACATCCGTGCACCCGATGGGCCTGCGACGACGACGCCACCTGCGGCTGACGGAGCGCACGGTGGTCGGGGTGAGCGACGAACTGCTCGACGGCTCCGAGCCCACCGCGGAGGACGTGGTCGGCGACGGCCCGCTCGCGGCCGCGCTGGAGGCCCGCCGCACCGGCCGGATGGGCACCGCGGTGGCCACCCTCCAGACCGAGCAGGACGCGATCGTCCGCTCCCAGCACCGCGGTGTCACCGTGGTCCAGGGCGGTCCCGGCACCGGAAAGACGGTGGTCGCGCTGCACCGCGCCGCCTACGTGCTCTACGCCTTCCCGAAGGCCGCCGAGCGGGGCGTGCTGGTGCTGGGTCCCAACGCCCGCTTCCTGGAGTACATCTCGCAGGTGCTGCCCTCGCTCGGCGAGAGCGAGGTCGTCCTCGCGACCTGCGCCGAACTGGCCGCACCGGGCTGGGGGAACGGGACGGGATCGCGGGCTCCGGCGGCTCCCGGTGCCGCCGTCGAGCGGCCGGAGGCGGCCAGACTCAAGGGCGACGGCGCGCTGGTCGGGGCGCTGGCGGCGACGGTGCGCGAACGGCAGGCACCCGGCGGGGAGTTCGCCGTGCGGGTCGGGCAGGACGACGTCCGTCTGGGCGAGGCGGAGGTCGCCCGGACCCGTGACGCCGCACTGCTGGGCGGTCTCCCGCACCACCGGGCCCGCGGACTGTTCAAGGAGATGCTGGTCGACGCGGTGACCAGGGACCTCGCCCGAGGGGCCGCCGAGACGCTGGAGCGGATCGACGCCGAGGTGGCCGAGCTGACCGGCCTCGACCTCGACCGGGCCACGGCGGCGGACCTGCGCAACCTGGGCATCGAGGCCGATCCGGTGGCCGGCGGGGCGGAGTTCGACGCGGACGCGATGCGGGCCGCCCTGCTCGACGACGACCTGGTCGAGCGCAAGGTCGAGGAGCTGTGGCCGCACCTGACGCCCGACGCGGTGGTGGACGCCCTGCTCGGGGACCTCGGGACACTGGCCGCGCGCCTGCCGGGGTTCACCGCCGAGGAGCACCGCGTCCTGCTGCGGACCCCGGGTTCGCCGTGGACCGACGCGGACCTGCCGCTGCTGGACGAGGCGGCCGCCCTGCTGGACGGCCCGCCGGCCCGGACCTTCGGCCATGTGGTGGTGGACGAGGCGCAGGAGTTCACCGCGCTCCAGTGGCGGACGGTCCTGCGCCGGTGCCCGGCCCGGTCGATGACCCTGGTCGGCGACTTCGCCCAGGCCGGCCCGGCCACCACCGCGCGCGGCTGGCACGAGGCGCTGGATCCGCACCTCGGGGGCCGCTTCGACCTGCGCACACTGACCGTCAGCTACCGGACCACCGAGGAGATCCTCGCCACCACCCGCGAGCTGCTGGCCCGGATCGCGCCGGACCAGGCCCCGATCGGCTCGATCCGGCACGGCGAGGAGCCCCGCAGCCGCGACGCCTCGCCCGCCGGGCTGACGGACACCCTGCTCGCCGAACTGCGCGAGCAGTCGGCCGCCCACCCCGGCGAACTCATCGGCGTGGTCTGCCCGGACGGCTCGGTGGACGTGCTGGCGGCGGCGGGCGCGGACCGGCTCGCCCGGCTGGTCCCGGCCTCCGAGGCGCGGGGCCTGGAGTTCGACACGGCCGTCGTGCTCGACCCCGACGCGATCGCCTCGGCCCGGCCCGGCGGCGACCGCGACCTGTATGTCGCGCTCACCCGGGCCACCAAGCGCCTGTGCACGATCGTGGTGCGGGAGGACTGACCCGGAGGGGGCGGCGGGCCGGCGGCCCGCCGCCCCCGGGGTCCCCGTCCCCGGTCAGGCGCGGTAGGCGAGCAGCGCCATCATCCCGGCCTCGCCGTGGTAGGCGTTGTGACAGTGCGTCATCCACTGCCCCGGGTTGTCCGCCTCGAAGTCGCAGACCACCGTCCGCCCGGGAAGCACGATCACGGTGTCCTTGCGCGGGCCGTCGCCACCCACCTGGAAGGTGTGGCCGTGCAGGTGCATCGGATGCCACATGTCGGTCCGGTTCACGAACTCCAGCCGCACCCGCTCACCGCTGCCGACGGGGAAGGGGCGCGCGGCCGGGTCCGCCATGTCGAAGCGGCGCCCGTTCAGCGCCCAGTCGTACTCGGCCATGCCGCCCGTCAGTTCGATCCGATGGGTGCGGTCGGGCGTCCGCTTCGGCAGCCCGACCTCCTCCGCCGCCCGCAGATCGGTGGCGGCGAGGATCCGGCCGTCCAGCTCGGCGGGGCGGAACGCGGGGGCGGGCGCCTCGCCCGCGCCCGTGCTGACCAGGGCGCGTCCGGCGGCGTCCTTGCCCTCGGCGAGCGCGGTCAGCGGGAAGACGCCGTCCTGGAGGGTGACCAGGACGTCGTAGCGCTCGCCCATCCCGACCAGCAGGGCGTCCACCTCCTCGTGGCGCACCGGGTAGCCGTCGGTGTGGGTCACGGTCAGCCGGTGGCCGCCCAGCGCGAGGCGGTAGGCGGTGTCGGCGCCCGCGTTGACGATCCGCAGCCGCACCCGCCGGCCCGGCGCCGACCGGTACACCTCGGGGTCGGCGGCGATCCGGCCGTTCACCAGGTGGTGCGGGTGACGGACGTCCCCGGCGTCGCCGCCGAGCAGCGCACTGGTGGCACCCATGAGCATGAACGGCCCGGCACCGGCGGCCTTGCCGTTGCCGCTGGTGCTGTTCCCGCTGCCGCTGCCGGGCATGTTGTGGCCGCCCATGTCGTGGCCGCCGGAGCCACCGCCGCCGCCCATCCCCTTGCGGAGTTCGGCGAAGGCCTGGTCGGGCGTGCCGGTGACGCCGTCCAGCCAGTCGTCCAGCACGACCACCCACTCCTCGTCGTAGCCGAGCGGCTCCCTCGGGTCCTCGACGATCAGCGGCGCGTACAGGCCCCGGTCGAGCTGGACGCCGACGTGCGGATGGAACCAGTAGGTGCCCGGCCGGTCAGTGACGAAGCGGTAGGTGAAGCTGCCGCCCGGCGGGACCGGACGCATGGTGACCGGGGGCACACCGTCCATGTCGTTGCGCAGCGCCAGACCGTGCCAGTGGAGCGAGGTCGGGTCGGGCAGGTGGTTGTTGAGCGTGGCGACCAGGGTGTCCCCGGCCGTGGTGCGGACCGGGGTGCCCGGCAGGGAGCCGAAGGTCCAGGTCCGGGCGGTGGCCCCGCCGCCCAGGTCGACGGTGTCGGCCGTCGCGGTGACGGTCACGGGGCGTTCCCGGCCGGTGCCGCCGCGGGCGGCCTCCGCCCGGGCGACGGGGCTGCCGGAGGGGTCGACGAGCGGCGGCGGCGCGGGACTGTCCGAACAGGCGGCGAGCAGGCCGGCGCCGGCGGCGCCGAGGCCCGCGAGCAGGAGGGAACGACGGTTGACGGTGAACTCGGGCATCGAGGTCTCTCGGGTGTGTGCGCGTGGTGGCACGGTGGTCGCCCGTGCCGGTGGACGGGTCCGCCCGGCGGCGAGGGGCCGGAGTTCCGGCTCCCGGCCGCCGAGGGGCGCCTATTTGCGCGCGACGGAGAGGACGTCGAGGTCGGGGGGCGGTGCGCCCGGCCAGGGCAGGCCGGGGTGGGCGAGCGCCGGGCGGGGCGCCGGGTCGGGGTGACCGGGTGCGGCGAGGGTGGCGGCGGGCGGGGCGGCGAGGGCCGCTCCGCGCGCGGGCACTGTCGAGGAGCAGACCCGGTGTTCGGCGCAGGCCCGGACGGGGTCGGTGACGACGGGCGCAGCGGTGGCCCCTGCAGACGTGGCGTGTGCCGCCACGCCGTGCGCCATGACGGCAGGAGCGTGCGAAGCCGGCATCGTGCCCGCCGGCAGGGTGTGGTGGCCGATCAGCCCGAGGGCCGTCAGCAGGAGCACCAGGACGGCCGCCCCCGTCCACCGCTGGTGGGTCCGGTACGAACGCCCGGCCGCCCCGGTACGGGCGGCGGGCCCGTGGGGGGAGGTTTCGGCGTCCGGGCGGCACATGGCGGTCACCATACCCCACCCCGGTATATGCGCGCCGTAAGACCTACGGACCCGCCACGACGGTCAGGCCCGCCCCGCGCCGGCTCCGGTCGCGCTCTCCGCCGACCAGGTCACCAGGGGCGGACGGACCGCCGCGCGCAGCGGCAGCCCCTTGACGTCCGTCAGCCCGAGCCGGGCGACCAGCCGCCCGGCGGCCACCGCCTCGGCGAGGACCTGCCCGTCCACCCCGTCGAACATGAGCTTCGCCCGCCGGAACATGGTGAACTGCCCGTCCGGGTCGACGTTCCCCCACACCAGGTAGACGAAGCGCTGCCCGGGCCGCCCCTGCACATAGGGGCCCTTGACGTCGATGCCCTCCGCCAGCGGACTCGCCGTGCACTCCAGCGTCCACACGGCCGAGGCCGCGTCACCGGGGTGGAGGTCCAGCAACTCACCGGGTGGAGGCGGGGCCCGTGATGCGCGCGGGCCCCACCCCTTCGTGCAGGTTGCGTCGACGTGGCCTGTCCTCTAGACCACGGGGTCTGTCCAGCGGGCAAGGCTTCCGGCCAGCCGGTCGAGGTCCTCGGCCGCCTCGGTCCACCGCTGCGGGGGACGGTAGGGATGCTCCGAGGGACCAAGGAGCATGTCGTGGACGAGTTCAGTGCGAGCCTGAGCCGGGAGGAGGGTGAGCCCGAAGATCTTGAAGGAAGTGGGAATCGGCGCGCGCAGGTAACGGTCGAGGTCCCGGCTCTGCTGACGCATCCGGTCGAGGTCCGACTCAGCCCCCGCAGCCAGGGCTCGGCAGTCGTCGGCAAGTTGCTCGGCGAGCTTCGCCGTGGCGGTGCAGATCTTGTGAGCGCGAGCCTTCGCTCTGATGGCGAACGCGACGGTGGCAGTAGATAGGGTGACGATGAGCCCGAGCCGGGTCGCCGGGGGGACAGCCGGCTGCGCGCGGAGCATCCACAGGAAGCCGGCAACGAACAGGCTCATGCAGATCACGTGGGAGCCGGTGGAGCGAAGGACGCGCGAGCGCAGCGAAGCGCGCCAGTCCTTCCACGGTTCCATGTGGGGTGCGCTCAACCACAGGACCAGTGCGATCCCCATCACAGCACCTCCACCGGCCCCTTCATCGTTCGGCTGCCTCCTCGCTACGACCTCGTAGACCAGCACTGCACCGAAGAGCCCCCAGATGAACGGGGGGAGCCAGCCAAGGGTCCAGTTGATTGGGCGGCGCGCCCGACGTGGGAGCAGTTCGAGGACGAACATCACGACGACGGGCCACAGAACGCCAGCAACCCAGATCCGTGGCGAGGCGCCGTACGTCGTCAGTCCCAGGAGAGCCGTCCAGAGGCCCAGGCTGAGGGCGGCGGCCGTTCCCCGGCGGCGGTTGAGCGTCCAGGTGCTTCTCGGGAACGTGAACTGCGCCATGTTTCTCCTCCTAGCCGTCACCGGACGCTGGAGCTGTCGGCGCGCCTGCGGCCTCCTGCGGTGACGTGGCCACCGTAGAGGCAGGGTCGGACACCGCACTGGGGGACAGAGTTGCCGACGCGCAGTCCTGCCCCAGGCAGTGGGGTGAGACTGAGGCCACTCGCCACGATCCGTGACTCGGACTCCCTGAGCCGTGGTCTCGCCGCCGCAGCGACAGCTGACGATCTTTACATGGTTGGACGGGAAACGAAATCGACCAAGGGATTATGAGTCCCCTGAGGGTCAGAGCCCCCAGAGACCCTTGGCGAGGGCGACCAGGCCGCCGGCCAGGGCGAGGGTCAGGACCACGAGGCGGGCAGGGCGTTCGGTCACGCGGTCGGAGAGTGAGCGGCCGACGACGGCGCCCAGGGCGATGCCGGCGGCGGTCGTGGACCAGGCGGGGGCGGCCAGGTGGGGCACGCCCTTGGCGGCGATCGAGAAGACGTTCACGACCACTCCGTACAGTTGCGCGTTGGGCACGAACTCGCGGGCGGTCCAGCCGGTGTTGACCGCGTAGAGCGACACGGCCGGGCCGCCGACGCCGGCGGCGGAGTTCATGAACCCGCTCGCCGCGCCGGCCGCCACCGCGCCTCGGAGGCCGCGCAGCGAGGAGGCCCGGACTCCGCGGATGACCAGCAGGGCCGCCGCAGTGACCAGCAGTCCGATGCCGATCAGCAGGGTCGGCGGCGGTATCCGGTCCGCGACCCAGGCTCCCATCGGGACGGTGCAGCCGGCCGCCGCCATCAGGGGCAGCATCCGGCCGAGCCGGACCTGCCGCCAACTGCCGGCCAGGCCGACGGCGCTGATGGCGCAGGCCGCGCAGTTGGAGAGCGTCACCCCGTCGCCCGGCCCCAGCAGCAGGACCAGTGCCGGTCCGCAGACGAGCGCGAAGCCCATGCCCGCCAGTCGCTGTACGGACGACCCCACCAGCACCAACAGCCCCAGCAGCACCGCGGCAACCCAGCCGTCAGCCACGTCTCCCCCTTCACCCGTGTGCAGCCACCCAACCGTATGCCCGGCCGGGCACCGTGCACCGGGTCCGGTGTTGGACCCCCACGAACTACTACAGGTCTGTAGAGTCATTCCGACGACCCGCGCCGCAGCCGGCAGCAGCCAGCAGGGGGAGACATGGCAGACCGTCCGCACCACGACACTCGCACCCGCCCCACCGTCCGCCCCATCACCGGCCCGGCCGGCGGAGCCGGGTGGCAGCCGCCGGAGCACGAGGTCGAGCCGGAGTACCAGCCGGTGCAGATCAACCGGGCGGACGGCAGTTGGACGGTCGGCCGGATCAACGGCTGGTGGCGGCCGTCGGTCGGCGAGCGGGCCTGGTGCCGGGTCCGGGCGATGGGCCGGGGCGAGGCTCCGACCTGGGTGCCGTTCGACCCCGAGCGCCTGCTGCTGCTCCCGGCCTGCGGGACCTGAACCGGCGACCGGCCGGCAATCCGCTCGGACCTGCGGGCCGGACGGCGATCGACAAAAACGACCCCCCTGCTCCCACCCCGGTGATCTTGCTCTGCCCATAACATGATCCGCACAACCGATCATCAATTGACAGGCGAGGACAGGGACATGACCGTAAAGGTCGCAGTCATCCACTACAGCGCCACCGGTACCGTGCACGCGCTCGCGCAGGCGGTCGTCGAAGGAGCGGCCTCGACCGGGGCCGAGGTCCGGCTGCGGCGGGTCGCCGAACTGGCGCCCGACAAGGCCATCGACAGCAATCCGCTCTGGCGGCAGCACGCCGACGCCACCGCGGCCCTGGAAGAGGCCACCCTGGACGACCTGGAGTGGGCCGACGCCTACGCGTTCGGCACACCCTCGCGCTTCGGCGCGCCGGCGGCGCAGCTCAAGCAGTTCATCGACCAGGCCAGCGGGCTCTGGCAGGCGGGGCAGCTGGCCGACAAGCCGGTGACGGTCTTCACCGCCGCGTACAACCGGCACGGCGGCGCCGAGGCCACCATCCTGTCGCTGTCCAACGTCTTCTACCACTGGGGCGCACTGATCGTCCCGCCCGGCTACACCGACCCGCTCGTGTTCGCGGCCGGCGGCAACCCGTACGGCACCGCCGCGACCGGCGACGCCGAGGGCGGCCCCGAAGCCTCCATCCTGGCCGCAGCCCGCTACCAGGGCGAGCGCCTGGCCCGCACCACGCTCCGCCTCCAGGCGGGCACCCAGGCCCTCGCCTCCGTCGACGCCCCCGACGACGCCGACAGCAAACTCCCCACCCACAGCGGCTGACCGGCCCACGGAGACCTCCGGGACGTACGGGGCCGCCGCCGGGCGGCGGCCCCACCGGGTCCGGATCTCAGGACGGGTCGCGGCGCGGACGCGGTGGGCGGGAGCGGGCCCCGTGGAACGCGCTGGTGAGGTGGTGCCGCCCGAGGGCGGGGACGCCGTCGACGGCGACGGCGGCCCAGATGATGCGGCCGGCCGGGGCGAGCGCGTCCGGGGAGAGCCGCCAACCCGGTGGGAGGGGCGCGCCGGTACGGAGGGCGGCGAGCAGGGGCTCGACCCGGGCGGCCGGGCGCCAGTAGGGGCCCGGCGGGTCAGGGGGCGTGCCGAAGCGGCTCAGGACGAAGGCCACCAGAAGAGGTACGAGGGCGGCGAGCAGGAAGGCCGGGCCGGGGTCCGCTCCGGCGGCCGCGGCGACCCGGACGGTACCGACCGCGAGAAGGACCAGCAGCGGGACGACCAGCCAGGTCCGCAGCAGCAGTGGACGTCCCCGCTCGGGGCCGGTGGTGCCACCGACGATCAGACCCCGGTCGCGCAGGCCGTCCTCCAGCCGGCAGGCCGGCGCGCTGGTGCCGAAGGCCGCGCGCGGGGCGCCGAGCCACCCGGTGCCCGACGGGCCCAGCGCGGCGAGCAGCACGGCCTCCACCTCGTCGCGGGGGCGGGGACGGACGACCCGGACCGTCCCGTGCCGGTCGATCTCCACCCTGGCGTCCAGGAGCATCCGGGCCAGCGCCGTCTCGGCGACCCGCCAGGCCCCGCCGGCCAGCAGGGCGAACTCGTGGAGCGTCAGTTCCTCGAGTTCCCCCGCCCGCCGGCCCGCCGGCCGGTCCCCCGGTCCGCGCACGGCCACCACCCCCGCCCCGTCCGTCCGCCGGCGCACCTGTCGGCACCGAACGCCCGAAAGAGTATCGGGCCCGGTTCCGCATCGGCGGGCGGCCGCAGGGGTACACGGACCGTTCGGGGGTGGAGCATTCCGCCCTTCCGGTCCTCCCGGGCCGCCCGACGACGTACGGAGCCCGCGTGCAGGCAGCACCCGTCGATCCGAGCATTCCCGACGCCTTCCTCACCCCCGTCGGCCAGGTCTTCCGCCGCAGCCATCTCGGGCCGCCGCCCCAACTCGACGCCGACGCCTGGACACTGAGCGTCGAGGGCCTGGTGGACCGGCCGCTGCGGCTGGACCTCCCGGCGCTGGGCGCACTGCCGCGCACGGACCTCACCGCCTTCCACGAGTGCTTCGGCCACCCCTCCCACCCCGACGTACCGACCCGGGCCGTCGCCAACCTGGCCTGGTCCGGGGTGCCACTGTCCGCCGTACTGGACCTGGCGGGTGTGCGCCCGCAGGCCCGTCACATCTGGCTGGAGGGCGCCGACCGGGGCGCGTTCGCCGGCGAGCAGGGCCTGGCCTACCTCAAGGACCTGCCGCTGGACCTGGCCCGCACGGAGGTGCTGCTCGCCGACACCGTGAACGGCGCGCCACTGCCGACGGAGCACGGCTTCCCGCTGCGCGCGGTGGTGCCCCGGTTCTTCGGCACCAACTCGGTCAAGTGGCTGACCCGCGTCGTCCTGGCCGACCACCGGCCCGATCACCTCTTCACCACCCGGCTGTACACCCGGGTCCCGCCGGGCGGCGGCGCCGCCCGGCCGGTGCGGGAGGTCGAGGTCAACAGCAGGCTGGTCGGGGCGCGCGACGGGGACGCCGTCCCGGCCGGGCCGTTCCAGGTGACCGGACGGGCCTGGGGCTTCGACCCGGTGGTCGCGGTGGAGGTCGCCGTCGACGACGACGGCTGGCGCCCGGCCCGGCTGGAGTCGCGCGGCCCGCAGCCGGTCTGGCAGCGCTTCACCCTGCCCTGCGCGCTCGCCCCGGGCCGGCACCTGATCCGCTGCCGGGCCACCGACGCCCGGGGCCGCGTCCAGCCGCCCGGCGGCGCGCGGAACGCCGTGCACGGGATCGAGGTGGTGGCCCGCTGAATCCCCGTTGGGTCCCGGGCCCGAACGTGCCGCCGACACAGCGGCCGCGACAACTGCGGCCACCGTACGTAGGGTCGGGGAGAAGCCCGTTGGTCCCGGTCGAGCACCTGCCCGGCCGGACGGGCAGAGCCGAGGAGCGGTGACAGTGGCGATGCGGGACTATCCGCTGGTGGACGGGCCGGTCGAGATCCGGGGTGCGCTGGACCTGGAGGCGACACCTGTGGGAGTGATGCCGCGCCGACTGCCGGCATGGACCAAGGAGCAGTACCAGGATCCAACGGTCTTCGGAGGCACGGTGATGCCTTCGGGGGTGCGGTTGGTGTTCCGCACCGACGCACGGGTGCTCGAATTCGTGGTGCTCACCTCCACGGGGCAGCTCGACGGTGCCCCGGAGCCCCGGCCGACCGGGATGCTCGAACTGAGGGTGGACGGTGCCCTGGTCGCGCGGCAGCGGGCACCGTTGGGCCACGTGGTGCGGATGGCGGGCCCCGGCGGCGCACAGCGGCTGGTACCGGGCGAGCCGGCAACGGCACGTTTCGACGCCCTGCCGGCCGGGATGAAGGACGTCGAGCTGTGGCTGCCGCAGCAGACTCCCACCGAACTGGTGGCGCTCCGCGCCGACGGCGAGGTCCTGGCGCCCCTGCCCGACGGCCGGCCCCGGTGGGTGCACCACGGAAGCTCCATCAGCCACTGCCTCGAAGCCGACGGCCCCACCGGCACCTGGCCGGTGGTGGCGGCGTCGCTCGGCGGCGCGGAGGTGACCAACCTCAGCCAGCCGGGCAACGACATGCTGGACCCCTACGTCGCCCGGACGATCCGCGACCTGCCCGCCGACCTGATCAGTCTTGAGACGGGCGTCAACATCGTGGCCCGGGCCACCTTCCGGCTGCGCACCTTCGGCCCGGCGGTGCACGGGTTCCTGGACACGATCCGCGACGGGCACCCGGACACTCCGCTGCTGGTGGTCTCACCGGTGAGCTGCCCGGCACTCGACGGGTGTCCCGGCCCGACCTCGGTGGGCCGGGACGGGAGGATCACGGCGCTCGGGGACCCGGCCGAGGTGGCCCTCGGGGCGCTGTCGCTCCAGGTGGTCCGTGACGAGCTGGCCAGGATCGTGGCGGCCCGGCGGGCCCGCGACCCCCACCTGCACTACCTCGACGGACGCGAACTGCTCGGCCCCGCCGAGGTGGACGACCTTCCCGACGGGCTGCACCCGTCCGCAGCCGCGTACCGCCGGATGGGAGAACGGTTCGCGCGCCACGCCTTCGCCGACCGGGGTCCGTTCCGCAGCTGACCGCAGACGCGGGCCACCGCGTGGCTAGTGTCCTTCGAGCAACCTCAGGACGCCGTCGAGGCTCCGGCGGGTGATCTGTGTGTCGGGGTGGTCGGCACCCAGTCGCTCGGTCTCGACAGCGAGGACGGCCTCCAACTCCTCGCGGGCCGCTGTCAGCTCTCCCTGGTCGCGCAGGACCACGGCGAGGTTGTGCCGAGTGATGAAGGTGTAGGGGTGAGCGGGTTCGACATATTCGCACTCGACGGCGCGCACGGCACCGAGCACTGACCGGGCCCGGGCGTGGAGACCGTCGGTCAGCAGCTGACGGCCGGCCACATTCACGGCCAGTGTGAGCTCCAACAGGGCCGACTCGTCGAGGCCGGCGAGGTCGGCCTGCTCGAAGGCATCCAGGATGTGCGGGGCGAGCGACCGCAGGGCGGCCGTGACCTCGGAGTCCATTCCGTCCTTGAGCCCGTCGGCGAGCGCCGCCGCAGTCACGATTCCGTTGGCAACAGGCACCGTCCCAGGCGTGCGCGAGGCGTCCCGCACGAGAGGGTGCATCCGCAGCACCGCGGGGGTGCCGGGCACCGGTTCCAGCAGCTCGACCAGGCCCAGCCCCGCGAGGGCGGTCAGGTGCTGCCAGATCGCCGGGCCGTCGAGGGCGGCGAGCGGTCCGGCCCCGGTGAGGCGGTCGGGGGAGAGGAGGTGGGTGTAGGGGAGGTCGGCGTCGGCGAAGGCGGCGAGGAGTTCGAGCAGGGCGCGGGCGTGGCCGTGGCCGCGCTGTTCGAGCAGGGCGACGGACATCGCCCAGGTCCGGGCGAGGGCGTGTCCCGGCTCCAGCCGGTCCAGGCCCTCCTCCCAGGCCCGCAGGTAGCCGGTGTACGTGGTCGGGGTGGCGGGGGCCCGGAACGGCGGCGGGGTCCGGTTCGCCTGGTCGAGATAGGTGCCGGCCAGCCGCAGGGCGAGCGGGAGGCCGCCCAGGCGGGCCGCGAGCGTGTGCGCCTCGTCGGGGGTGCCCGCGCTCGCGAGGCGTGGTCGCGCAGGATCCGGGCGGCGGCGTCGAGCCGGCCGCCGGTCAGCGGCCGCAGCAGGTGGAGCCGGGCGACCTGGCCCCAGGTGGCCCGGGTGCTGTCGCGGGTGGTGACCAGGACGGCGCCGGGGCCGGTGGCGGGCCGGATCCAGCCCGTACCGGCGCTCAGCGTGCCGGGGCCGTCGAGCAGGGCGGGGTCGTCGGCGTTGTCGACGACCAGCAGCCACGGCGTGTCCAGGCGGGCCAGCCGGGACCAGAGGAGGTCGGCGGTGTCACCGCGCTCCAGTTCCTCCTGCGTCGCACCGGCCTGGCGGGCGACGGCGCGCAGGGCTGCCTCCAGGGCCGGACCGTTGCGCGCCTCGACCCACCACACCCGGCAACCGGCGGCGCTCCGGCGGGCGGCGACCTCCAGGGCGATGGCGGTCTTGCCGCAGCCGCCCATGCCGCACAGCGCCAGCAGCCGGCCCTCGGCGCCCGGCTCGGCGGCGAGTTCGGCCTCCAGGCGTTCCAGGGTCTCCTCGCGGCCGCGCAGTGGTCGGCCGGGGTCGCGCAGCCCCAGGGGCGGGGCGACGGTCACCGCCACGGGGGCCGGTGCGGCCGGATCGGACATCCGCAGGGTGATGTCGGCCCGGCCGGCCTGGACGACGTGGCCGTGCACGGTGCCGCCGGTCAGCCGGTTGTCCGCCCGGTCGCCCGCGCCGACCGCGCCGACCGCCTGTTCCTGCTCGCCGCCCACTCACAACTCCCAACCCCGACAGGCGCGTTCGTCGGCCTACATCCTGGCGCACCGGTGACTCGTCGACCGGAGAACGGCGAGATCCCCGCCAGGCCCCCCGGCGAAACCCGTGACGGACCGTCAGTCGAGCAGCTGTGCGCCGAGAACGGAACCCGGCGGGGCGCCGGGCAGGACGTACGCGACGGCGGAGGCGGTGTGGGTGAGGAAGGGATTGAGGGCGTCGCGCTCGGCCAGGCGGCTCTGGACGCGGGTGAACTGGGCCGTGTCGCGCACGAAGGCGGCGAAGAGCAGCCCCCGGTCGTCCGGGGCGTCGTCGTAGCCGTAGCCGCGCCGGAGCATCCGGGCACCGCCGTCGAGGCGGGGGCCGGTGAGCCGGACGTGGGCGGTGGCCGGGATGACGTAGGCGCCGTCCGGGTGCTTGGCGTAGAGGTCGGGCTCGTCGTGCTCGGCGGCGCCGGTCAGTGGGGCGCCGTCGATGGCGCGGCGGCCCATCGCGGCCTCCTGCCGTTCCGCGGGGAGGGCGGCGAAGGCGGCGGTGTCCATCCGGATCCGCCGGTAGACCAGCACGGTGGCGTTCTCGTGCGGGCCTGGCGGGCCCCAGACCCATTGCCGGGCGGCGTCCTCGTCCGGGTTGGCGGTGCCGTCCTTGAAGCCGAACAGGTTGCGCGGGGTGGCGCCCGGGCGGGTCGGGGGCAGGAAGCCGGACTGCGACCAGCGGGGCACGGCACCGGCGGACCGGGCGGCCTCGGCGGCGAGTTCGGTGAGGACGGCGAGCGTCCAGGGGTCGGCGGCGGAGAGCTGGAGCAGCAGGTCGCCGCCGCCGCGTGCCGGGTCGAGGCGGTCGCCGGGGAAGGCGGGCGGCTCGGCCAGTCCGCCGGGGACGGCGAGGGCCAGCCTGGCGGCGAGGGCCGGGCCGAGGCCGACCAATGAGGCGGTGCGGGGCGGGCCGTCGTCGCCGCGCAGTCGCGGGTCCGGGGACGTGCCGGCCGCCGTGGCGGAGAGCAGACCGGTCCAGTCGGCGAGCAGGGTGCGGAGGGAAGCCCGCTCGGCGGCCGGGGAGTTCGGCGGGAGGTCGAAGGCGAGCAGCCTGGTCGACGGGAGTTGAGGGCCGGTCAGGCCGGACTGGCGGGCCCCGTGGAAGGGGATCGCGGCCTCCGTCGGCGGCGCGGCGTCAGGGGTCCGGCCCGAGCCGGTAGAACCGCCGAACAGGGAGCCGCCGTGAGCGAGTTCACCGACCGCCGCGCCGAGGCCGGCGGCCAGCACCGCCCCGGCCGTCAGCAGGGCCCGGCGCCGTCCGGGAGCGCTCGCAAGCGGACCGGGGGGCGAACCGGCGGGCGGATCCGACGGCGGCGCGTTCTCCGGTTCGGTGGGCATGCGCCCTATTGGAGACGATAGAACACGTCCTATGCAAATCACGTTTCGTGTTCGTCAGTTGACTCTTGCGGTAGTGGTGGCGGCGCTGGCCGCCGGGACGGTCACCGGGTGCTCCTCCAGCGGTTCCGGCTCCGGCGACGCCGCGCACCCGGCCGGGAACGTGGTCCGGGTACCGGAGGACTTCCCCACCGTCCAGCGGGCCGTGGACGTCGCGCGCGACGGCGACACGGTGCTGATCGGCCCGGGCACCTACCGCGAGAGCGTGCGCGTCGCCAGGAGCAACCTGGTGCTGCGCGGGACCGACCGCTCCACCGTGGTCCTCGACGGCGGGCTCAAGTTGGCCAACGGCATCACCGTCACCGGCCCCGGCTCGGTGGTGGAGAACCTCACCGTGCACCACTACCTGGCCAACGGTGTGCTGTTCACCGGTGTCACCGACGAGAAGCTGCAGCAGCGCGGCGCGGGCGGCTCGGCGTACGACCCGCTGGACACCGCCCGCTTCCCGCCCGTGCAGGGCTTCCGGGCCACCGGGGTGACGGCCTACAACAACGGCCTGTACGGCATCTACGCGTTCGACGCGCGCGGCGGCGTGATCGAGGACTCCTACGCCTCCGGGCACGCGGACTCCGGTATCTACGTCGGCCAGTGCAAGCCCTGCGACACCCTGGTGCGCGGCAACACGGTGGAGCGCAACGCGGTCGGGGTCGAGCTGACCAACGCCTCGGACGGCCTGTCGATCCTGGGCAACCGGGTGGCCGGGAACCGGGTGGGCGTCACGGTGAACTCCAACGACCTGGAGGCGCTGGCGCCGCAGCACGGCGCGGTGATCGCGGGCAACGTGGTCGTCGACAACAACGCCGCCGACAGCCCGCAGCAGGCGGACGGGGGCTTCGGCATCGGCATCGGGATCGGCGGCGGGACGGCGAACCGGGTGGAGCGCAACCTCGTCCGGGGCAACCGCGCGGCCGGGGTGGTCGTCACCGACCCGGCGGGCCACCCGGCGAGCGGCAACCGGGTCGAGGGCAACCAGGTGGACGGCAACGGCGCGGACCTGGTGCTCGCCTCGGCCGATCCCGGCAACTGCTTCACCGGCAACCGGCCCGGCACCCAGAGTCCGGACGGCCTGGAGGCCGCGGCGGCCTGCGGCGGCCAGGGGCGCGGGCCACTCGCCGCCGGGCGCCCGGCGCCGGTGCAGGCACCGCCGGGGGTGCCGTTCAGCCAGGTGGCGGCCCCGGCCGCACAGCCGTCCCGGGTCGACCCGGCGGCGCCCGCCCGTCCGGCGACTGGGCTGCCGGGGCCGGTGGACCCGGCGGCTTACCCGCTGCCGACGGACGCAGGCTCGCTCCCGCCGCGCCCGGCGGGGTGAGGCAGGAGCCCGACGGGGTGAGGCAGGAGCCCGACGGGGTGGCGCGGTCGGCGCAAGAAAGGGTGGCGGCGGCCAGCGCCCGAAGGGGTCGCGGCGGTCAGCCGGTCAGCCGGTGAGCCAGGGGGCTTCGGGCAGTTTGGCTCCGCCGTCCTGCCCGGAGAACTCCACCGCGGTCGGCGTGCCCAGGCCGGGCATCCGCATGGTGACCCGCCGCAGACCGCCGTCGCCGTCCACCCAGTAGGTCAGCGGCGAGCGCTCGCCGTCGGGGGCGGCGCCCTGGGCGCGCGGGCCGGCGAACCGGTCGTAGTCCCGGCCGTCGAGCCGCTCCCCGCCGAGCCGGCGGGCCCCGGACTGGGCGAGCAGCAGCGGGTTGTCGGGGCGGTCGGCGCCGAGCTGGACGACCAGTTGCAGCCCGGCGTCCAGCGGGTCGGCGGTGTAGGAGCGGGGGGACCAGCCCTGCCGGGGGACGCGTTCGGCCTGCTCCCAGGCCGGGCCGTCGACCCCGGCGGGTTCGGGGGCGAGCCCGAGGCCGCCCGCGTCCCACACCACCAGGCCGTGGTCGAGCGGGCCGCTCGCGCCGGTGACCCGGTAGCGGCCGACGCCCCGGCGGACGCGGTAGTCCACCACGCCCTCGACCCGGACGGTGACGTCGCCGCCCTCGGCGGCGGTCAGGGCGAGCGTGACCGGGCTGGCCTGGAACAGGTTGAGCCGTGACAGGGCCAGCCGGGAGGCCTCGTCGACGGTGACCGGGCGTTCGCCGGTGTCGGCGGTGACGGTCCGGTAGGCGACCGTTCCGCCGACGGCGGCGGCAACCGCCACCAGGGCGGCAAGGATCCTGAACCGGACGGTGCGGCGGCGCGGGCCCGGTCCGGGGGCGCCGTCCGGCGCGGTCCGGGGCGTCCGCTTCCCGGGGTCGTTCTTCCCCGGCCGAGCCTTCGCCGATGCCTTCGCCTTCCCGGGCTCCCCCGTCGTCGACGCCTGCTTCGCGGCCTCCGGGTTCCGGGTCGGGGTCGTCCGGGCCATACGGGTTCCTTCTCTCGTCGGTCGGTCTGCCGGTCTGCCGCTGCGTGCCGGTGCGCGCGCCGATGCGCGTCCGCGGGCCGGTGCGTGCGTGAGCGGGCGGGTCCGCGGACCCGGAGGTCCTGGACCCGCCCGCTCGGCGACGACCCGTCAGGGCCGCCACCCGGGCTGTTCGCTCCTACTGGTACCGCTCTCCTACTGGTGCCGCGCCCGGCGTCGGCGGGACAGCAGCAGGAGCGCCGCGCCGAGCAGCGTCAGCGTTCCCGCGCCGGCCAGCATCACCGGGATGCCCTCGCTCGCACCGGTGTTGGGCAGGTGCGATCCGGGGGCGGGGGCCGGCGGCACGGCCGGTCCCGGCTTCACCGGCGGCCAGGTCTGGGGCGGCGTCACCACGGTGGGCGCCGGGGTCGGCGTGTCCGTCGGGGTGGGCGTCGCCGTCGGGCTCGGCGTCGGGGTCGGCGTCGGGGTCGGGGTGACCGTCGGCGTCGGGGTGGGTGTGGGCGTGGGCGTCGGGATCAGCTTGTTGACGGCCGTCACCGAGACCCCGGTGGTGAGGTTGTCGGTGGTCAGCTTCAGCGGGCCGAACACCGTCACCTCCGGCGCGGAGTAGCCGTCCGGCGGGCTGGTCTCCTGCCAGTAGTACGTCCCGAACGTGCCGGTGCCCTGGCAGATGCCGTCGGCCCCGGTCGTGCACGGGTCGCCCACCGCCGTGTCGGGCTTGTCGCCGGTGCTCTGCAGCCCGTCGGTGCCGTTGGTGTCCTTCCACAGCCGGAACTTCGCGCCCGCCAGCGGCTTGCCGTCCTGGTCGTTCTTGACCAGGCGCAGCGTGCCCTCCTGCTGCCGGAACCCGAAGTCGTAGGTGTGGTCGTTCTCCCCCGGTCCGCCGGTGGTGAGGGCCCGTTCGACGTACTGCCCGCCCGCCGGGACGACGCCCTTGGAGTCGACGAAGTGGTTGTCGCCGACGTCCGCGGTGGTGGGCACCCACTGGTACAGGGGGCCGTCCTTGGCGTAGTCGGCCGGGTTGTCGAGCTTGACGGTGTACTTGGTGCGCGGCTTGAGGCCGCCGGTGACGTTGGAGTCGTCGAAGTAGTACTCGCCGCGCGCGGTGGTCTTCGTGGTGCCGACGAGCTTCCCCGACTCGTCGTACAGGTTGACCGTGGCCGCCGGCACCGGGCGCTGGCCCGGCAGTTGGAGGCCGGAGCGCTCGGGGTCGTACCAGACCCGGTTGCCGATCTGGAGCGGGGCCTGGTCGCAGAGCACTTCGAGGTCGCCCATCGAGGCGCCCTTGCCGAACGGCGCCACCACTCCCGCCGGGTTGAGCCGCAGGCCGAACTTCGGGTCCTGCTGGCCGTTCCGCTGGAGGAACGAGGTGCCGTAACCGAGGGCGGTGTGGTTGGGGTCGAAGGCGGAGGTCGCGATGGTGTTCTCGACCTTGGAGAAGGCCATGCCGGCGAAGGCCGTGTTGCGGTGGCCGCCCCAGGTGGTGTCGAAGAAGCGGGTGCCCCGGGGCGACAGTCCGCAGCCGTTGTTGGTGTCCATCACGTAGCTGCCGTTGACCGGGCAGGCCTTGTTGAGGTCACCGCCCGACATCACGGTGGCGACGGAGCCCGGCGTCGGGCCGGCCGGGGCGCGGTCGCCGAAGCGGTCCCGGAAGGACAGCAGCATCGAGCCGTCGGTCTCGAAGGCGATCTCGCCCAACTCCGGCTCGGGGTTGGCGATGGTGGTGGCACCGCAGGGGTTGCCGTTCTGCGAGGTCGGATAGGTGTTGGTCCACGGGAACCAGCCCGCCCCGTCGCAGGGGCCGCCGCCGACGGTGCTCTGGCGCGGGTAGTCCAGCGGCTGAGTGAGCACCGCCCCCGCGAAGGCACCGGTGCCGAGGTCGAACGGCAGCACGACCGCGCGCAGGTCGGAGACCTTGCCGGTGGACTCGCCCGAGCAGACGCCGCCGAGGTAGCCGGTGCCGTCCTGGAGGCCGAGGCCGAACGGCCGCCAGTCCACGGCCGCCGGGCAGCCGGGGTCGGGGATCGGGTAACTGGCCTTCGGCGCGGCGGCCGTGGGCCCGGTGGCGTCGTAGCGGTAGAGCTTGCGGTCGTTGAGGTTGACGACGAAGAGGTCCTTGCCGTCGTCGGTGATCTTGATGCCGCCGAGGCTCTCCTTGCCCGGCACCGCCAGGAACCCGTCGTCGGTGCCGCCGCCGTGAGCGGTCGCGCCGGCGTTCGGGACGGTGGTGAAGAGCTTCGTGGTCTTCGTGGCCAGGTCGGTCACGTAGATCGCGCCCGCGCCGCCGGGGCCGTAGTCCGTGGTGCGCTTGGCGACGGCGGAGGAGAACAGCCGGCGGTCCGCCCGGTTCCAGGCGATGCCGAACAGGGTGCCGGTGTCGGCGTTGGTGGCGAGGTCGGTGGCGTTGACGTCCACGCCCTCCTGGCCGCGCGCGCTGTACGGGAAGGACAGCAGCGTGCGCTGCGCCCCGCCCTCGCGCGTGGTCGGCTGGCAGGCCGAGACCAGCGGGGCGTTCTTCTGGCAGTAGTCGCCGGGGCTCCACAGTCCGGTGGTGTAGGAGACGTTCTTGCCGCCGGAGAGGTCGACGAACTCCTCGTTGCTGCTCAGCTGGTTGGGCGCACCGGTCAGGCCCTGCCGGGAGGCAAAGGCCGGGTAGAGCTTGCCGGGCTTCGGATTCACCACCTGGACGCGGTACTTGCCGCCGGTCGGCTTGGCCGCGGCCGGCGCCAGCGTCACCGTGCCGTCGGCCGCCGTGGTGCCCTCGATGCTCGTACCGGCGTCGTCGGTGAGGGTCACCCTCACCCCGGCCAGTCCGGGTTCAAGCGCGGGCGTCCACACCCCGGTGGTGTCCACGGCCCGCACCACGCGGACGGTCACGGTGCCGTCGCCCGCCTGCGGGAAGGCCTGCGGCGCGGCCACCAGCGAGATCGCGCCGATGCCGACGGCCAGCGCCGCCGCTCCGCCGATGGTCCGGCGGCCGGGCACCCCCGGCCGTCGTCGTTCCGGGCCGCGAACGGCGCCCGGCTCCTGTGCACGTGTCGTTGTCATCCCTGCTCTCATGGTGGAGTTGGGCCTGCCGCCCCGACCTCGGACGAGAGTCGCTCATGGCGGAAAGCCGCCGTTGGTAAGGGGAGCTTAAAGGGGGCTTATGGAAGTTCGCAGGAGAACCAGGAACTTTGACGTTCCACCAGATGTTCTGCCGCATCCGACCTGATGCGTCGTCAACTATGTCCTCTGGGAGCGCACGCAGGCGCGAAGACGAATACGTCTGCGCCCCCGACACGCGCCCGGCGTAGGGTGCGGTCCGGACGAGAGGGGATATCGATGCGGGACATCGTGCGGGAGTCGGCGGCGGCCGGACGCCTGGTGGTGTGGGAGGAGTCGGCGCGCGACGGCGCGCAGGCCAAGACGTTGATGCCGGGCGGCTTCCGGGTGCGGCTCGCCCGGGAGCACAGCGCGGTGTTCGGCGCGGACGGGCCGCGCCACGTGGTGTTCGCCGCCGGATTCCCCGCCGTGTGCGCCGAGGAGTTCGAGGCGGTACGGCAGGTCGCCGTCGAGACCGAGGGGCAGGTTTCGGCCGCAGCCGTCTGCCGGGGCACCGAGGCCGACGTCCGACAGGCGGTCGCCTCGGTGCGCGGAGTCGCGCACGCCCGGGTGCTGGCCGTCGTCCCGGCCTCCGAGGCGATGGCCCGGGTGATGACGCACCGGGGCGCCCGCGAGGCGCTCGCGCACGGCACGGACCTGGTGAAGAGGGCACGCGACCTGGACGAGGGCGTGGCGATAGACCTGTGCCTGGCCGACGCCTCCCGGGCCGACCACGGCCTGATGGCCGAAGCGGCGGGCGACTTCACCGCCGCCGGGGCCGGCACGGTGCTCCTCGCGGACACCGTCGGGCGCCAACTCCCGGGCGAGACGGCCGAGATGTTCGAGCGGGTGGCCGCCCAGGCCGGGCCCGGGGTGGTGCTGGGCTCGCACCTGCACAACGACCTCGGCCTCGGGCTCGCCAACACCGTCCAGGCCGTGCGTCACGGCGCCCGGGTGGTGGCCAGTTCGTGGCTCGGCCTGGCCGAACGCTCCGGGCTGGTCGCCACCGAGCAGTTACTGTTCCTGCTCGCCCACGACCCGGAGCGCGCGGCAGCCCTGCTGGGCGCCGACGGGCGCGCCGCCGAACTGTGGTGGCGCGCACCGGACCTCACCCGGCTGCCGCGCATCGCCGCCCTGGTCTCGGAGCAGACCGGGGTGCCGCTGACGGTGACCACCCCGGTGGTCGGCACCGGGGTCGCCACCATCTCCACCGGCACGCCCTTCGTCGACCCCGGGCTGTTCCAGCCCTACGACCCGGCGGCCCTGCTCGGGGTCGAACCCAGGATCGTGCTCACCCAGTTGGCGAGCGCGCGGGTCGTCACGGCGGTCGCCGAGCGGCTCGGCCACCGGCTGGACGCCGCCGGGGCCCGCGCGGCCATGGCCTGGGTGAAGCGCCGGGCGTTCCGCACCGGCCGGGCCGTCGTCGACGAGGAACTCTTCGCCGCCTATCTCGACGGCGCAGGTGTTGCCCGCACCACCACCGAGGACACCCCGTGACGCCTACGCCCCCCGCCCGCGAACTGTCCGAACTCCCGGCCGTCCGCGCCGCCCTGGCCCGGGGGCGGGCCGTGGTGCTGCCCAACCCCGCCCCGCTGACCTGCGTCGTCGCCGCCACCCGGCCCGACGCCGTCAACACCGCCAAGCAGCGCCCGGCGGAGCAGGCCGTCGCACTCTGGGCCCACCACCCCGGGACCCTGGACGCGCTGACGGAGCGGCTCGACCTCGGCCCGGACGCGCTGCGGCTGGCCCGGCGGCTGCTCGCCGAGGAGCACCTCACCGTACTGGCGCCCGTGCGCCGCCCCGAAGAGGCGCCGCCCTGGCTGGCACCGGCCACCCAGGACGGCTGGACCCTGCTGTTCGGCGCCCGCTGGCAACCGCTGGCCGACCTGCTGGACGCCTTCCCGGTGCTGTACGTGAGCAGCGCCAACCGGACCGGCCACGACCCGGCACCCGGACCCGCCGAGGCCCTCGCGATGTTCCCGCCCGACGTGCCCGTCCTCCGCTCCCCCGTGCCCGACGACGGCCCCGGCGGCCCCGACGGCCCCGGGGGCGCAGGCAGAGCCGCCACCACCACCGTCCGCCTGCACCCGGACGGCCGGCTCGACCTCCACCGCCACGGCGCCCAGGACCGCGCCTTCGCCGATCCCGATCAGTACCTGGCCCGACTCCGGAACGATCAGGGCGGTGACGGCCGGGAGCGGTGACGACCGGAGGCAGTGACGACCGGAGCCGGTAGCAGCCGGGGCAGTGACGGCCGTGGCCGAACTCCGCACGGCGTTCGGCCGCAACCCGGAACGGATTCGCGCCCGACGGCCCGTAGTTCGTGGCCGTCGAGCGCGAAATCCCCTGCCGCCGACGGCCCACCGCCCGTCGACCGGCACGGTCCGACGGGCGCTATCCCCGGCCCAGTGCCGAGACCAGGCTCGCCACCGTCACCGTGTTGAAGACGAAGGCGATGACGGCGTTGGCCGCCACCGTGCGCCGCATCTCCCGGGAGGTCACATTGACGCCGGTGGTGCCGAAGGTCGTCATGACGGACACGGCGAAGTACATGTAGTCGGCCCAGACGGCGGCCTCCGCCCCGGCACCGGTGCCGGCACCGGTGCCGCTGCCCGGGAACTCCAGCGCCCGTTCGTCCTCCACCAGGTTGTCGGCGTGGAAGGCGACGGCGAAGGAGACGAGCACGCACACCCAGGCCTCGACGACCAGGGCCAGCGCGATCGCCACCCGGACCCCGACCGGGAGCGCCGACCCCAGGTGGCCGGGGCGCCAGACCAGTGACACCACCAGCGCGGCCGCCGCGACGAAGACCGACACCCCCGGCCCCGGGGCGCTGCCGAGCGGCCTTCGCCGACACGCTCGCCTCGCCCGACACCGACGAGGCCGCCTTCACCACCCTGTACTACCCGTGGATCACCGTCCCGGGAGTGGACGCCGTCGAGCGCACCGTGCCGCCGTGCGGTCACATCGCGGGCGTCTGGGCCCGCACCGACGCCGAGCGCGGCGTCTTCAAGGCCCCCGCCAACCAGAACCTCCGTGCCGCACTGAGGCTCGCAACCGTCCTCACCGACGACGAGCACGGGAAACTGAACGAGAAGGGCGTCAACTGCCTGCGCGCCTTCCCGGAGCGGGGCCTGCTCGTGTGGGGCGCCCGCACCAGGTCCACCGCCCGCGACTGGCGCTACCTCAACGTCCGCCGCCTGGTCTCCTACCTCGCCGACTCCGTCCGCCGGTCCACGGCGTGGGCCGCGTCCGAGCCCAACGACGAACGGCTGCGGGCCACGCTGCGGCACTCCGTCAGCTCGTTCCTCACCGACCAGTGGCGACAGGGCGCCCTCCTGGGGCGCACACCGGACGAGGCGTTCTACGTGATCTGCGACGACACCAACAACACGTCCGAGACCCTGGACGACGGCAAGGTCGTCTGCGACATCGGCGTCGCACCCGTGCGCCCCGCCGAGTTCGTCCACTTCACCGTCACCCAGCTCGCCGGGCGGAGCGGCAGCACCACCTGACGGCCCTGCCCGTCCGCCCACCTGTCCGCCCCGCCCCGGCGGGGCGGACCCAGTCGGCCCGCCGGGTTGTCAGGGCGCGATCGGCAGCTGTCGCTTGTGCTCGGTGAGCCGGTACCGGCGGACGATCGTGGCGAACGCGTCCTCCGCCACCGGCTTGCCCTCCAGGAAGTCGTCGATGTCGTCGTAGGTCACGCCGAGCGCGTCCTCGTCCGGCAGCCCCGGCTTCAGCGTCTCCAGGTCGGCGGTCGGCGTCTTCCAGACCAGCGGGGCCGGCGCGCCCAGCGCCTCCGACACGGCGCGCACCCGGCGCTTGGTCAGCCCGGTCAGCGGGACCACGTCCGCCGCGCCGTCGCCGAACTTGGTGAAGAAGCCCGACACCGCCTCCGCCGCGTGGTCGGTGCCCACCACCAGGCCGTCGTGCGCGCCGGCCACCGCGTACTGCGCGACCATCCGCTGCCGGGCCTTGATGTTGCCCTGGACGAAGTCCTCGTGGTGAGCGTCCCGGAACTGCGTCCCGCCCGCCCGCACCGCGGCCATCGCCGCGTCGCTCGCCGCCTTGACGTCGACCGTGAGCACCTGGTCCGCGCGGATGAACCCCAGCGCGAGCTGGGCGTCCGCCTCGTCCGCCTGGGTGCCGTACGGCAGGCGCATCGCGTAGAACGTCGCCTCGTGCCCGGCCGCCCGCGCCCGCTCCACCGCCAGCTGGCACAGCCGGCCCGCCGTCGTCGAGTCCACGCCACCGCTGATCCCGAGCACCAGCGACCGCAACCCGGTCGAGGTCAGCCGCTCCGCCAGGAACGCCACCCGCCGCTCGATCTCCACCTCCGCGTCGAACTCCGACTCCACCTGGAGTTCCCGCGCGATCTCCCGCTGCACAGCCGCCGCGTCGCTCACGACCTGCTCCTCACTAGACCAACCGGCCCTCGTTCGCCGGACCGGCCCCCAACTCTAGAGGAGCCCCCGGACCGCCCACGGCCTCCCCCGACCCTCGCTCCACCCGGGCCGCGACCAGCGCCGCGCACCGCGCGGTCGGGTGCGTGCCGGTGTCGACCGTCAGGTCGTAGCCGATGCCCCGGTGGACGGCGACCGCCTGGGCGGCCGCCATGCCCGCCGGGCGGTCGCCGCGGACGGCTTCGCGGGCGGCGGCGGTGTCGGGGGCGCAGTGGACGCCGACCCAGAGGACGTCCAGGCCGTCGAGGGCGTCCCGCCAGCGCTGCTTGGAGGCCGGGCCGCCGAGGAAGACGTCGTCGACGACGATCCGGGCGCCGGCCCGGGCCATCGCGGCGATGCCGTGGGCCCAGGCGGTGTCGAGCAGCCGGAAGGTGTCGCCGACGGTGACGGTGCCGGTGTCGGCGGCGATGCCGTCGGCTCCCTCCCGGAGCCGGGCGGGCAGGGCGTCGACGAGGGTGTCGACGCTGAAGGCGAGCCAGGGCCCGGGCAGAAGGTTCTGGAGGGTCCTGGCGAGGGTGGTCTTGCAGGAACTGGAGCCCCCGTTGAGGACGATCACCTGTGTGCGCACAGGGCGCAGCCTACGGCCGCCGCACCACGTCGGCGTCCACCAGGCGGTCGCCACCGCGGCCGGACCCCCGGGCCAGGGGCGAGGTCGGGGCCCGAGCGGGACGGGTCCGGCCGCTGGGTGGGTGAAGCCGCCGGTGCGTCCACGACAGGTGCACGGAGCGGCAGGTGGGACAGCCCTATCGTCGGGCCCGGTCCGACGTGCCCGGTATTCGCGTTCACCGGGCTCCGCTCCGGCCGCCCGTCCCCACTCCCCCGCAGGAAGGTTGCTGCTGCATGCGCATCACGTCGTCGCGTTCGAGAGCAGGTCTGGCCGCCACGGCGGTACTGCCCCTGGTGGCAGCCGCCCTCGCCGCCGCCCCGGCGGCGGCGGACGCTCCCGCGCCGCAGGGCCGGGCGGTGGTGCCGGACACGGCACCGGACTGGGCCCGGTCCACCGCCGACCGGGGCAGGGAGCGCGCCGACGCACCGGTCACGGTGCGGGTCCACCTCGCCGGCCGCGACCACCACGGCCTGGACGACCTCGCCCGGCAGGTCTCCGACCCCGCCTCCGAGCAGTACGGGCACTTCCTGAGCCCGGAGCAGCTGGCGGAACGGTTCGGCAGCAGTGAGGAGCAGAGTGCCAGGGTGCGCGGCTGGCTGGACTCGTCCGGGCTGCGGGTGACCGCCTCCAACGGCCACTACCTCACCGCCGACGGCGCCGTCGCCGACGCGGAGCGGGCCTTCGGCACCGAGCTGCACACCTACCGCAAGGGCGAGCGGACCTACCGGGCGCCCGCCGGGGACGTCACCGTGCCCGCGCACCTCGCGGACGACGTGCTGAGCGTCACGGGGCTCAACACCGCCCCCAGCAGGGTCCGGCCGGGTCGGCCGACGCCGAGGGACATCCTGCCCGGCCCCGGCAACGCCTTCGTCAACTCCCCGCCGTTCTCCGACCACTTCGGCTCGACGCAGGCCACCGGCACGCCCCCTGCGTACGGCTCGGTCCGGCCGTACGTGATCCAGGGCTTCAACGGCACGCAACTCCGCAGCGCGTACGGCGCGGCCTCGACCGGGCTCACCGGCCGCGGCGTGACCGTCGCCGTCGTGGACGCCTACGACTCGCCCACCATCGGCGACGACACCGCGCGCTACGCCGCCGAGCACGGTGACGCCCCCTACGGCAAGAACCAACTGCTGCGCTACGACCCGGCGGTGTGGACGCACACCGCACCGCCGGACGTCGACCCGGACGGCTGTGACGCCTCCGGCTGGTACGGCGAGCAGACCCTCGACATCGAAGCGGTGCACTCCGTCGCGCCCGACGCGGACATCTCCTACGTCGGCGCGGCCTCCTGCTACGACCAGGACCTCGTCGACGCCCTGGACCGCGTCGTCGACCAGCACCTCGGCGACATCGTCTCCAACTCCTGGGGCGAGCCGGAGAACGCCTCCGACCCGGCCTTCGACCGGGTCTACCAGCACCTGTTCAAGCGCGGCGCCGTCACCGGCATCGGCTTCTACTTCTCCAGCGGCGACGACGGCGACCAACTGGAGAACACCGGCACCAAGCAGACCGACATGCCCGCCTCCCTGCCCTGGGTCACGGCGGTCGGCGGCACCTCGCTCGCGCTGGACGCCTCGAACGGGTACCGCTTCGAAACGGGCTGGGGCACGGTGAAGTCCGTCCTGTCGGCCGACGGAACGTCCTGGACGGACCTGCCGGGCGGCTTCAGCGGCGGTGCCGGCGGGGGCACCAGCGCCCGCTTCCCGCAGCCGCACTACCAGCGCGGCGTCGTCCCGCCCGCGCTGTCCGGGGCCAACGGCGGCCGCCACCGGGTCGTCCCCGACATCGCCGCCGTCGCCGACTCCAACACCGGCTTCCTCGTCGGCCAGACCCAGACCTTCCCCGACGGCACCGTCCGCTACGGCGAGTACCGCATCGGCGGCACCAGCCTCGCCTGCCCCGTCATCGCCGCCCTCCAGGCCCTGGCCCAGCAGGCCAAGGGCTCCCCGATCGGCTTCGCCAACCCCGCCATCTACCACCGCTACGGCACCGGCGCCTACCACGACGTCACCGACCACCCCTTCGGCCCCGGCACCGAACTCGCCCAGGTCCGCGTCGACTACACCAACGGCGTCAACGCCGACGAAGGCACCACCACCTCGCTGCGCACCATGGGCCACGACACCTCCCTCGTCGCCGACCGCGGCTACGACAACGTCACCGGCGTCGGCACCCCCACCGCCGAGTACCTCACCTCCTGGGACTGCCCGCCCGACGGGCAGAGCCCCGAACACCGCACCGCCGGCTGACATCGGCAGCGGTGACGTCCCACCGCTCGCCGATGCGTCGGTGGGAGCGCCGGGGCCGCCGGGCCCCGGCGGCCCGCGGGCCCGGGATCGGCCGGGTCGGGCAGGACGTGCGGCCCCAGGGGTGCACTTTCGGGGATGGGACCGTCTCGAACCCCAGCTTCCGCTGCACGGCGGGCTCGACCTGGCCCAGAGCACAGCGGGCGACTTCAAGCTGGTCTCCGACTCGCGGTCGTTGAACAACCGCGCCCCCTACTCGAACCTGGAGTTCGTGACCGGAGCGGTCGCGGTCGTCGGCACTGCCGGCGAGTCCGGGCCGGAGACCCTCGAACAGATGGTCGACGAGATCAGGGCGGTACGCGAGGCGTTCTACGAGAAGACCGGGAAGACCCCGCTGGCGGGCATGGGCCTGCAGCTGGAGATCCTGCCCGCGGGGCAGGACTCCCGGATCGCCCCGGATCTCGACTTCCCGAACTACGCCGGCGCCCCGGGCATGGGCGACGGGCTGTTCGTCCACTACTCGGTCGGTGTGCCGCTGGCCGGGATGCCGACCTGCGCGCCCGCCTCCTGGCCACGATCGCCGTCGAGAGCCGCAGCGCCGACCTGTCCGGAACCGAACTGGGGCGCGCGCAGCAGGCGGCGCGTCAGGCCGAGGCGCTGGCACGGGACCTGGCCGATCCAGCGCTGCTGGCCTTCGCCCTCAACGGGGTGTTCCTGCAGTCCTTCGGCCGCCCCGGGCTGGCGGCGACGCGGGACAGGACCGGCGCCGAGCTCCTCGACCTGGCCACCCGGCACGGGCTGCAGAACTTCGCCGTGCTCGGCCGGCTCGTGCGTCTGCAGTCCGCCTCGGCCCTCGGCGACCTCGATGCGGCGACCGCGCACGCCGATGCGGCCGACCTGCTCGCCGCCACCACCGAGGCGCCCCTCGTCCCCGTCCTCACCGGGTGGTTCAGGGCCCGGGTGACGGCCGCCCGCAGCACCGGACCCGGTGGACCGACCGCCGCTGCGGCAGCGGCGCAGTACCGCGCTGCCGAGGACGCCCTCCGGACGGCCGGAATGCCGGGGCTGCACCGCGGTCTCTTCCCGCTCGCCCTCCTGGGACTGCGCCTGCTGCACGACCGGCCGGCGCCCACCGATCCGAATCTCGACTGGGGCCCCTACCGGCCCTGGACCCGCCCCCTGGTGCTGCTCGCCCAGGACCGGGGCGAGCAGGCTCGTACCGCGCTCGCCGCGCTGCCCGAGCCACCTCGTGACCACCTGCAGGAGGCCATGTGGTGCCTGACCGCCCGCGCCGCCGTACGCCTCGGCGAGCGCGCAGTCGCCGTGCGCGCCGGAGCCGCCCTGCGTGAGGCCCGCGCCGAGCACGCCGGTGCCGGCAGCGGAATGCTGACCCTGGGCCCGGTGGCGAGGTACCTGGCGGAGGCGGAGGCGTGCGCCCGAGCGGGGTGAGCGACCGCGATCCGCGAACGCCGGGCTCGTCCGCGCCCACCCCCGCGTCTTACCGTTCCCTGACGCCGCCCCGTGTCGGGGCGCCCCGGGTCGGGACGGCCGCTAGCGTCGGCGGCATGAGAATCCTGGTCACCGGCGGTGCCGGTTTCATCGGCGTGTCCGTGGTAGGGGCCCTGGTCGCGGCCGGGCACGAGGTGCGGGTCCTGGACGCCCTGCTGCCGGCGGTCCATCCGGCCGGGAGGGCGCCCGTGCTGCCCCTGGGTGTCGACTTCCGGCGCGGGGACGTCCGGGACGCGGCGACGGTCGAGGAGGCGCTCGCCGGGGTGGACGCGGTCTGCCACCAGGCGGCGATGGTCGGGCTGGGGCTGGACCTGGACGACGCGCCGCAGTACGTCGGCTGCAACGACCTCGGCACCGCGGTCCTGCTGGCCGCGATGGCGCGGACCGGCGTCCGTCGGCTGGTGCTGGCCGGGTCCATGGTGGTCTACGGGGAGGGGCGCTACGTCTGTGCGCGGCACGGCGAGGTGGCACCGGGGCCGAGGCGGCCCGCCGATCTGGACGCCGGGCGGTTCGAGCCGCCCTGCCCGGTCTGCGACGCTCCGCTGCGACCGGACCTGGTCGCGGAGAGCGCGCCCGCCGACCCCCGCAATGTCTACGCGGTGACCAAGCTCGCCCAGGAACACCTGGCCGCGGCCTGGGCGCGTGCCTGCGGCGGAGCCGTCCTGACGCTGCGCTACCACAATGTGTACGGCCCCGGGATGCCGCGCGACACCCCGTACGCGGGGGTCGCCTCGCTCTTCCGGTCGGCCCTCGCCCGGGGCGAGGCGCCCCGGGTCTTCGAGGACGGCGGCCAGCGCCGGGACTTCGTCCACGTCGAGGACGTCGCCGCCGCCAACCTCGCGGCGCTGGCGGCCGTGGGCGACCGGCCGCCGGGCAGCGCCCGGGCGTACAACGTGGGCAGCGGCGAGGTGCGCACCGTCGGCGGGATGGCGTCCGCGCTGGCCGCGGCCCACGGCGGTCCGGCGCCGGTGGTGACGGGCGAGTACCGGCTCGGCGACGTGCGCCACGTCACCGCCGACTCGGCCCGGCTGCGCGCCGAGCTGGGCTGGCTGCCGCGGGTGTCCTTCGACCGGGGCATGGCGGAGTTCGCGGCCGCGCCGCTGCGGGTCTGAAGGTCAGCCGCGGGCCGACGGCAGGGCGATCTCGAAGCAGCAGCCGCCGGCGACGTTGTGGACGCGGGCGCGCCCGGCGTGGGCCTCGACGATGCCGCGGACGATGGCGAGGCCCAGGCCCGCACCGCTGCCGCCGGTCTCGGCCGGCCTGGGCGTGCGGGCCGCGGTGCCGCGCCAGCCGGTCTCGAAGACCCGGGGCAGGTCCTGGGCGGGGATGCCGCCGCAGCCGTCGGTGACGGAGAGCACCACCTCGTCCGCCTCCCGCCGCGCGGACACCGCGACCACGCCGTCCTGGGGGGTCGAGCGGATCGCGTTGACCAGCAGGTTGCCCAGTACCCGGGTGATCTCTCGGCTGTCGACCTCGACCGGCTCCGGCTCCACCTGCCGGCCTTCGAGCCGGACGCCCCGCTGACGCGCCAACGCGTGGGCGCCGGCCAGGGCGTCGTCGACCAGGTCGTAGACGGAGACCCGGGAGAGCGAGAGGGAGAGGCTACCGGCCTGGATCCGGGAGAGTTCGAACAGGTCGTCCACCATGCCGGTGAGCCGCTCGACCTCGGTGCGGATCCGCCGGAGGTAGCGATCGGGCTCCTCGGCGACGCCGTCCTCCAGTGCCTCGGCCATCGCCCGCAGTCCGGCCAGCGGGGTGCGCAGGTCGTGCGAGATCCAGGCGACCAGCTCCCGCCGGGACTGTTCGAGGGCCTGTTCGCGGGCCCGGGACTCGGCGAGCCGGGCGCTGGTGGCGGCGAGCTCCCCACTGAGCTGGGCCAGTTCGCGGCCCAGCGGGTGGGCGGGCGCGGTGAAGCCGGTGTCACTGCCGACGGTCCTGGCGGCCTCGGTCAGCGCCCGGCTGCCCGCAACCACCTGCCGCCCCAGCAGCGCGGCCGTGCACAGCGACACGACGGCGGCCATGGCGAGCACCGTTATCACGACACCGAGGTCGTGGGCGGAGAGGAACATGGCCTGCGCGACGGTGAAGGTCCCGGAGGTGACGGCGAGCACGGTGACGACGGCGACGCAGAACAGCGAGAGCGCCATCGAGCGCCGGCGCAGCAGCCGGACGGCGGGCCAGCCGAGCAGGCCCGCGCCACCGGCGCCGAGGGCGGCGAACAGCGCGATCAGCAGCAGGTCCTTCACGAGCGGTCCTCCTCGGCGCGCGGCGCCGGGTCGTAGCGGTAGCCGACGCCCCACACCGTGCTGATCAGCCGCGGCGCGGCGGGGTCGTCCTCGATCTTCTCGCGCAGGCGCCGCACGTGGACGGTCACGGTGGAGAGGTCGCCGAAGTCCCAGCCCCAGACGCGGGCCATCAGCTCCTGCCGGGAGAACACCGTCCCGGGGTGCCGCAGCAGGAACGCCAGCAGGTCGAACTCCCGCGCCGTGAGCGCCAATTCCTTCCCCGCTCGATGGGCGCGACGGGCCGGCCCGTCGAGGGTGATGTCACCGGAGCGGACGGGCCCGGCCGGGGTGCCGGGCGCCGGTGCCCCGGCCCGCGCGCGCCGCAGCACCGACTGGACCCGCAGGACGAGCTCGCGCGGGCTGAACGGTTTGGTGACGTAGTCGTCGGCGCCCAGTTCCAGGCCGAGGATGCGGTCGGCCTCGTCGCCCCTGGCGGTGAGCATGACGACCGGCAGCTGCGCACCGGTGTCCTGGCCGCGCAGGCGCCGCAGCACCTCCAGGCCGTCGATGCCCGGGAGCATCAGGTCCAGGACCACCAGGTCGGGGCGGTGGGCGCGGGCGAGGGCGAGCCCCTGCGGGCCGTCGGCGGCGTGGTCGACGCGGTGGCCGGCGCGGGCGAGGTAACCGGCGACGACCTCGGCCACGGTCGGGTCGTCGTCGATCACCAGGACGCGGCCGGCGGCCGGGGGTCCGGTGGTGGCGGGGGGCTCGTTCACCCCGCCGAGGATAGGTGCCCCCGCACCGGTGCGGACGCCGCGGCCGGCTTCCGTTCGACCTCCGTAAGATCCGGGGACCTGCCGCGACGGCGCCCCGGTGGGCCGTCGGCGCGACGTTCGACTTCCGTAAGGCTGCGGCGCCACCGCGCGGGGCCGAACGGCCCCTAGCGTGACCGGCGTGACCTCCGCTACCCCTCTTTCTTCCTCCGGTGTCGACGTCGTGCTGCCCTGCCTCGACGAGGCGGCGGCCCTGCCCTGGGTGCTCGGGCGGATCCCGCCGGGCTGGCGGGCGATCGTCGTGGACAACGGTTCGCGCGACGGCTCGGCCGAGCTGGCCCGATCGCTCGGGGCGACCGTGGTCGAGGAGTCCCGGCGCGGATTCGGCGCCGCCTGCCACGCCGGGCTCCTCGCCGCCACCGCCGAGCTGGTCTGCTTCCTGGACTGCGACGGCTCCCTCGACCCCGCCCAACTGCCCCGGGTCACCGCCCCGGTGGCCGACGGCAGCGCCGACCTCGTGCTCGGCCGCCGCCGGCCGGTGGCCGTCAACGCCTGGCCCCTGCACGCCCGGTTCGCCAACACCGTGCTGGCCCGCCGCCTGCGGGCCCGCACGGGTGCCCCGCTGCACGACCTGGGGCCGATGCGGGCCGCGCGGCGGGAACGCCTGCTCGCGCTCGGGCTGGGCGACCGCCGCTCCGGGTACCCGCTGGAGATGGTGCTCGCCGCCTCGGCCGCCGGCATGCGGATCGCCGAGACCTCCGTCGACTACCTGCCGCGCGCCGGCCGGTCGAAGGTCACCGGCACACTGCGCGGCACCAGGCAGGCGGTCCGCGACATGCGGGCCGTCCTGGCCGCCCCGCCGCCCACCCTGCTGGTCATCGCCAAGGCTCCCGTGCCCGGCCGGGTGAAGACCCGGCTCACCCCGGCCTGCACGCCCGAGCAGGCGGCGGCGCTGGCCGAGGCCGCGCTGGTGGACACCCTGCACACCCTGGCGACCGTACCGGCCGGGCGGCGCCTGCTGGTCCTGGACGGCGAACCGGGCCGCTGGCTGCCGCCGGGGTGGCAGGTGGTTCCGCAGAGCGGCGGCGGCCTGGACGCCCGGTTGGCGGCGGCCTTCGGCCACGCGGCCCGGCTCGCCCCGCACGCGCCCGCGCTGCTGGTCGGCATGGACACCCCGCAGGTGGGCGCGGCCACCCTGGCCGAGCCGCTCTCACCGGTGCGCCGGGCCGGGGCCGACGCCTGGTACGGGCCCGCGTCCGACGGCGGCTTCTGGGCCCTCGGCCTGGCCCGGCCGACCGAGGACCTCGCCCGCCGGCTCCTCCTGGGCGTGCCGATGTCGGCCCCGGACACCGGGCAGTTGCTCCTCGACCGGCTCGCGGCGGCCGGCCTGGTGGTCCGCCGGCTGCCCGAGGCCACCGACGTCGACACCGTCGAGGACGCCCGGCTGGTCGCCGCCCAGGCACCGGACAGCCGGTTCGCCGCCCGCCTGCGCTCGTTCCCGGTCGCCCCCGAGGTGGCGGGTTGAGCGGCACCGCGACGGCCTGGATCGACGACCCGTTCGCCGACGCCGTCCGCACCGGACACGGTCCGCTGTGGCTGCGGCACGACGACGGCCACCGGATCCCGCTGGACATCGAGCGCTGGTGCGCGCCCGCCGACGGCGGTGACCACAGCCTGCTGCTGCGCTGCTTCGACCTGTCCGCGCCGGTCGTGGACCTCGGCTGCGGGCCCGGCCGACTGGTCGCCGCGCTGCTCGCCCTCGGGGTCCCGGCACTCGGCGTCGACGTCACACCGGCGGCCGTCAGCCGCACCCTGGGCCTCGGCGGGGCGGCGCTCTGCCGGTCGGTGTTCGACCGGCTGCCGGCCGAGGGCCGCTGGGGCGCGGCCCTGCTGGCGGACGGCAACCTCGGCATCGGCGGGAACCCGCAGGCCCTGCTGCGGCGGGCCGCCGAGCTGATCGCGCCGGACGGGCTGCTGCTGGTGGAGGTGGAACCGCAGGAGGTCGACGAGCGCGTCACCGTCCGGGTCGAGGGCCCGGACGGCCGGCTCGGGCCGCCGTTCGCCTGGGCGCGCCTCGGCGCCGGGGCCGCCGTCCGGCGGGCCCGCGCCGCCGGGCTGGTCGAGGCGGAACGGTGGACCTCCCACGGCCGGCGCTTCCTCGCCCTGCGCAGGTCCGCCGCCGCACCCGCCGGCTGAGGCCGTCCGCCGTACCGGTGGGCCGACGGGCCGGGGTCCGCGCCGCCCCGTCAGACTCTCGTCGCTTCCGGCCGCCCACCGCCGCGGCTCCCCTCCGCCACGACTGCCCGGCCCCCGAACCGCTGCCGCAGCAGCGGGACCAGGAGGACGACGCACAGCGCCGTCCCGTAGGAGAGCTGCTGCGCGCCCTGCCCCCCGGTCAGGTAGAGCGCCTGCCCGGCGGCCGGGACGGCCAGCCACTCCCAGCGGCCGTCGAGGGTGACCAGTGCGACCACCAGCAGCCCGTACCAGGGGTAGCCGGGCGCGACCAGCAGCAGCGCCGTGCCCGTCACCAGCAGCGCGCCCTCCCAGGGCCGCTCCCGGTCGCCCCGGCGGAGCACCCGGACCACCACGACCGCCAGCACCAGCCCCGCCGCCCACGGTGCGAGGCGGTCCGGCAGGACCAGGCGCAGCAGCCCGAACCGGTCGATGTGCCCCTGCTCGTAGCCCTCCTCCCGCAGGTAGCCCGGCAGGTAGCCCAGGACGGAGGTGCCCGAGGCGGCGACGTACGGCAGGTAGGAGAGGGCGAACACTCCGAGCGCGGAGCCGAGGAGCAGGACGTCGCCGCGGGTCGGGCGGCGGGCCAGCAGGCCGGACAGCGCCCCGGGGAGGGCGAGGGCCGGCAGCAGTTTGGTGGCGACGGCGCCGCCGAGGAGGAGTCCGCCGCAGACCGCTCGGCCCCGGGCCGCGCAGCCGAGCCCGGCGACCGTGAGCAGCGCGCCGAGCGTGTCCACGTGCGCGTCGTTGACCGCCCACACGGTCACGCCGGGGAACCACCCCCACAGCGCGGCGCGCCATCGCGCCCGCCCCGTGCCCAGCAGGAGCCCGGTGGTCGCCACCGCCAGCAGCGCCCCGGCGGCCTGGACGCCGCGCACCCCGCCCCCGAAGGGGTGCAGCGCGAGGAACCAGGCCTGCGCCACGGGCGGGTAGACGGTGTGCACGGCCGGCCGGTTGATGCGGGTGCAGTCCCCGGCCGCGGTCCGTCGCTCGTCCCAGCCGGAGCAGCCGTCGCCCGTCGGGAAGAGCCCGGGATCGCGCAGCCGGGTGAGCGGCGGGTCGTCCGGGGTGTGCGCGTAGGGCGAGATCCCGGCAGCCTGGACGCGCCCGTCCCAGACGTAGCGGTAGGCGTCGTCGCTGGTCCGCGGCGGGGCCAGGAGCCCGACGGCGGCCACCGCGACGCTGCCCGCCAGGACCAGCGGCACGGCCTGCCGTCCGGGCACCCGGCGCAGCAGCAGTACCGCGAGGGCGAAGAGCGCGACGTCGAGCAGGTACCAGCCGTGGCGTGGGAGGGCGCCGCCCTCGGTGACGGTCAGCGCCAGGGCGGTGACCAGAGCGGCAAGGGCGAGGAGGCAGGGCAGCACGGTACGGGGGATCACGTCGGCCACCCTTCCACCGGCGGGGCCCGGCGGGCCCGGCGGCGAGGCCGCCGTTCGGATTCCGTAAGCACGTCGGAGCACCGGTGGGACCCGTCCGGGCGCTTCGATGGACGCGTGGAATCCGAACCCGCCGACTCCGGCACTCCGGCCGCCCGCCGCCGCTACGACCCGCCGCTGCCCGCTCCCCCGTCGTTCCTGCGGCGCGGGCCGTTCCGCGAGGGCGCGTTCACCTCGCCGCTGCACGAGCCGCGGACCGTGGTCGTCGTGGGACGGTGGCTGGGCGCGGCCCTGCTGCTGTGCTTCCTGACCGGCCTCACCAGCCATCTGCTCCAGGACCCGCCCGCCTGGCTCGCCCCCCACCTGCCCGCCCGCCCGGTGAACGGCTACCGCGTCACCCAGGGCCTGCACGTGATCGGCGGTCTGGCCGCGATCCCGCTGGCCGGCGCGAAGCTGTGGGCGGTCTACCCCCGGCTGTTCGAGTGGCCCCCGGCGCGCAGTGTGCTGCACGCCCTGGAGCGGCTCGGCATCGCCGTCCTGGTCGCGGCCGTCCTGCTGGAGCTGTTCACCGGCCTGCTGAACACCCTGCAGTGGTACCCGTGGCCGTTCCCGTTCCGGCAGACGCACTTCTGGCTGGGCTGGCTGGCCACCGGCGGGCTGCTGGTCCACCTCGCGGTCAAGGCGCCGCTGATCGCGGCGAACTGGTGGCGCCGCGCGGCGCCCGTCCTGGCCGAACGCCGGGCGTTCCTCGCCTCGGTGTTCGCCGCGACCGGCGCGGTCACCCTGGTCACGGCCGGGCAGACGGTGCCCTGGCTGCGCGCCCTGGACCTGCTGGCGCCGCGCCGCCCGGACCTCGGCGCCCAGGGCCTGCCGGTGAACCGCACCGCCGCCCAGGCCGGCACGCTCACGGTGCCGGCCGGCTGGCGCCTGGTGGTCGACGGGCCCAGGCCGTACGAGATCGGCCTCGCCGAGCTCGGCGAACTCCCCCAGTACGAGGTGGAGCTGCCGATCGCGTGCGTGGAGGGCTGGAGCGCCACCGCCCGGTGGGGCGGGGTCCGGGTCCGCGATCTGCTGGCGCGGGCCGGAGCCCCGGCCGGAACCTCCGCCCGGGTCACCTCGCTGGAGGCCGAGGGGCCCTACCGGGTGATGGAGATGCCCGCGCGGTACGCGGACGATCCGCTCAGTCTGCTGGCCCTGCGGGTCGACGGCGAGGTGCTGACGGCGGACCACGGGTTCCCGGCGCGGATCATGGCGCCGAACCGGCCCGGCGTCCTGCAGACCAAGTGGGTCGCCCGGATCGAGGTGGTCGCATGACCGCCGCGGTCCGCGGTCTGCTGCTGTCGGCCGGCCTCGCCCTGATCGGCTACGGCCTGTACGGGCTGCTGGGCGACCCGTACCTCACCGACCCGGTGGACGTCCTGGTCTGGGGGTCCGGGGGGCTGGTGCTCCACGACGGCCTGTGGGTGCCGCTGTTGTGCCTGCTGGGCGCGTTCCTGGTGCGCGGGCCGGTGCTGCGCGGCGGGCCGGTGCTGCGCGGCGGGCCGGTGGTCGCGGCGGCCGTCACCGCCGTCGGCCTGCCGGCCGTGCTGCGCGCCGGGGACGACGGCGGCAACCCGTCCGTGCTGCCGCTGCCGTACCTGCGCAACTGGCTGCTGGTGCTGGCCGCCACCGCCGGACTCGCGCTGCTGGTCACGCTGGTCGGACGGTGGCGGCGGCGGCGGAATCCGGACGTCAGGCGCCGGGCACCCCGGGGAGACCGGTCGTGAGGCCGTCCAGGGCGTGCGGGCACGGGCAGTCGCGCACCACCGGGAGGCGCTCGACGGCCTTGAACAGCACGGTGCGCAGCCGGTCGACGTTGCGGGCGAACTCCTTCAGCACCTCGCCGTGGGTGACGCCCGCACCGCTCTCCACGCCCGCGTCGAGGTCGGTGACCAGGGCCACCGAGCTGTAGCAGAGCCCGAGTTCACGGGCGAGCACGGCCTCCGGGTGCCCGGTCATGCCGACCACCGACCAGCCGTTGGCGGTGAACCAGCGGGACTCGGCGCGGGTGGAGAAGCGCGGGCCCTCGATCACCACCAGCGTGCCGCCGTCGACCGGCTCCCAGGCCGCCTCCCGGGCGGCCTCCATCGCCGCGTGCCGCCCGGCCGGGCAGTACGGGTCGGCCGTCGACACGTGCACCACCTCGGGCACCGTGCCGTCCGGCAGCGGCAGACCGTCGTAGTAGGTCTGCGGGCGCCCCGAGGTCCGGTCCACGAACTGGTCGGGCACCAGCAGAGTGCCCGGCCCGTACTCCGGCCGCAGTCCGCCGACCGCGCAGGGCGCCAGCACCTGGCGCACGCCCAGGGTGTGCAGCGCCCACAGGTTCGCCCGGTAGTTGATCCGGTGCGGGGGGATCCGGTGGCCCCGTCCGTGCCGCGGCAGGAACGCGACCCGGCGGCCGGCCACCTCGCCCACGAACAGCGCGTCGCTCGGCTCGCCGTAGGGGGTCTCCACCCGGAGCTCGGTCACGTCGTCCAGCAGCTCGTAGAGCCCGGATCCGCCGATCACGCCCACCTCGGCGCTGGGCAGGACGTCCTGGTCGACCGTCATCGCGGTCCGCCTCTCTCCTCGGGAACAGCCTCCGGGCCACTGTAGGAACGGACCGCGCCGGATCCGGGCCGCCGATCCTTACGAATCGCGAACGTCCCCCGTGTGCTCGTTCCGGTGACGACGAGGCCGCGAGGGGCACCGGGCCCGGTGGCACCGGCTCCGGCAGGGCGGCGCCGCCCTGTGCACGCCCCTCGCCGACGACCGCGGCAAGACCATCCGCGGTGCACGGCGCGGCCGTCGGGGGTGGAGTCGGCCGCCCACCGGTCGGCCTGCTGTCGGTCATCGTCCTGACTGGACCGGCCCACCCCTCCACGCCTGCGCGCAGGCGTGGAGGGGCGGGCCGGGCAGGTCAGGAGGACCCCGCTCACCAGGTCACGGGCAGTGACCGCATCCCGTAGATGAACGACTCGGTACGGAACTCGCGCTCGCCGGCCGGCCGCAGCCCCGGCAGCCGGCGGAACAGCGTCTCCAGGGCGATCTGGAGTTCGGCGCGGGCCAGCGGCTGGCCCAGGCACTGGTGCACGCCGAAGCCGAACGCCAGTTGCCGCCGGGCGTCCCGGTACAGGTCGAGCTCGTCCGTCGCCCGGTGGCCGGCGCCGCCGAAGACCTGCTCGTCCCGGTTGGCGGTGGAGAGCATCGCCATCACGCCCTCCCCGGCCCGGACGGTGACGCCGCCCAGCTCCACGTCCTCCAGCGCCACCCGGGGCAGGCCGGTGTGCACGATGGTCAGCAGCCGCAACAGCTCCTCCACCGCGCCCGGCAGGGTGGCCGGGTCGGCCAGGCCGGGGATCTGCTCGGGGTGCTCCAGCAGCAGCGCGGTCGACAGCGCGATCATGTTCGCGGTCGTCTCGTGCCCGGCGACCAGCAGCAGCACGCCCATGGCGGCCGCGTCCTCCGGGGTCAGGTCGTCCCGCGCCGCGAGCCGGCTGAGGACGTCGTCCTCCGGCTGTGCGCGCTTGCGGGTCGTCAGGTCGCGCAGGTAGGCCAGGACCCCCTCCTGGGCCTCCCGGAGCTGCTCCACGGTGCTCTCCCGGCTGAGCATCGTGCGGCTCAGGCTCTGGAAGCGGTCGTGGTCCTCGTACGGCACGCCGAGCAGCAGGCAGATCACCAGCGAGGGCACCGGCAGCGCGAAGTCGGTGACCAGGTCGGCCGTGGTCCGGCCTGCGGTCATCCGGTCCAGTGCCCCGTCCACGATCCGCTGGATCTCCGGGCGCAGCTCCTCCACCCGCTTGACCAGGAACTCCCCGGTGAGCATGCGGCGCTGGCGGGCGTGCTCGGGGTCGTCGAGCCGCAGGAAGTCCGGATTGTCGGTGATCAGCCCGCGAGCGCCGGCGACCAGCAGCGGGAAGGACGGGTGGCGGATGTCGGCACTGAACCGGCGGTCGGACAGCACGGTGCGGACCTCGGCGAAGCCGGTGACCAGCCAGCAGAGGTCGCCGTCGGGCAGCTCGGCCCTGGTCACCGGCCCGGTGGCGGCGGCCTCGGGGTACGCGGGCGGCGGGCCGAACGGGCAGCCGCCGGAGTGCGGGGCCGGCAGCGGGAGGACGGGGGTGGTGGGTGCGGTGGGTGCGGTGGTCAAGGCGGGGATCTCCTCACGTCGCGGGTGTTCTCGTCGGGTTCGGGGGCAGGGAGGCTCCCGGCGGCCGGCGGGGCCGGCGGCGGGGGTCCGTCAGGCCCCGGTCCGCTCGGGCTCGTTCCCGGTGACGGTGATCGCCCGGCCCGGGCAGAGCTCGGCGGCGAGTACGACGTCGTCGAACTGCTCCGGCAGCACGACGGTCCGACGGAGCATCACAAGGCTGTCCCGGTCGTCCTGGCCGAAGACCGCGGGGGCGTTCGTCACGCACATGCCGGAGCTGCAGCAGCGGTCCCGGTCAACGCTCACCTGCATGTATCGAGCACCTTTCGCCAGGGCGGCGCCGACTGCCCGGCGGCCGCCTCTCGTTGTCACGGTCAACCTAGCCATAGCTGGTCCGTTCACGGAGGGGTACGGTGGCCGGATCGAGAATGGCTGATTCGACCCCTGTGCGTGAACCCCCGTCGGGGCGCTGTGCGTTTCAACCCGCGGTAGTTCGCCGGACGGGCCGGCGGACCCGGCCGCGCGGACGGCCTCACGCCTTCGGGTGGCCAACTCCCCTACAGAGGAGGCAGTATCGGCCTCGACGGCGCTCCTGTCCGGCCGGTGGCGCACCACCCGGGCGAACCGCACGGGCCGGCCCGGCGGGGCCGTGGGGGCCGCACCGGACGCTGTCGAAGGCGACGTCGACGACCGGTTCCGGCCGGATCACCCTCGGCACGGAGCGGACCTACGACGTCGAGGTCGGGAATTCGGTGTGTTCCGAACCCCAGATCGGGTGGCACGGCATTCGACGACGCTGCGGAGCCGGTAGGTGTCGCGGTTCCCGTTTTGTTCGAACGCGGTGCGCGGGTAGTCACGGGACGGATCCCCGGAACCGTCGTCCGGGTTCCCGGGGCGGACGGGCTCGCCCGTCCGGCCCATGGCCTTTGACGAACAGCGAGGACACTGCGTGGACCCGACCGTCCGCCCCCTGCTCCGGCATCCTCGACCACCCGGCGTCGACACCCTGCGCCACACCGCACAGCGCGGTCTCGACGCGATCCCCGATCCGCGCCACCGCGCGATGATCGCGAGCGTCCTGGCCTCCGGCCTGGTCGAGCAGATGATCGCCCGCACCGATTCCTTCACCGTGCCGCCCGCCGACCTCGCCCAGGCCGCCGCCGACGCCGATCTGCTCACCGCCGAACTGGCGGCCTTCGGCGTCGACCTCCCGGCCGCCACGGTCCGCAACATCACGCAGATGCGCGCCCTGATGGTGCCGATCGCCGACGACGCACTGGCCCTCGCCGTCGACCGAATCTGGGTGTTCTCCACCAACGCCGACGACGTGTGCTGCCACGATCCGGACGAGGCGGCGGCCATGCTGCGCGCCGGCCTGCTGCCCGAGGCGCTCCCGGCCTCGCCGAACACCCGCTACGTCCGGCACATGTTCCACGAGATCGCGCCGTTCTGCGAGCCGACCTTCCTCGCCGTCTTCAAGACGTTCTTCCACAACGCGCTCACCGGCGTGCTGATGGAGGCGGAGTTCGATCCGGAGGCGTCCGACGGGGTGGACAGCGACTACGTCCGCGTCTTCAACGGGTTCTCCCAATTCTGGTTCGTCACGCTGCAGTTCACCAACCCCTGCCTGGCCGCCCGTCGAAACCGGGCGTTCTGGGCGGCGGCGATGAGCTCCTGCGTCGCGTTCCTCAACGATCTCAACGACGTGCTGTCCTGCTACAAGGAGGCCGTGCACGGCGCGGACTTCGCCGTCAGCCGGCTGTACCGGCAGGCAGTGCGCGAGGACATCCCCTACCTCACCGCCTACCGCCGCACCCTCGACGGCGGCCTGGCCGCCCACCGCCGGATCACGGGCCTCGCCACGGAGGAGCAACGCCCTCACCTCGACCGGTACATGACCGGCTACGCCTACTGGCACCTGCACTGCCGCCGCTACCGCTGGCAGGACGTCCACCCCGACCTCCTCCCGCTCGACGGAGCGTGACCGCCCCACGCCCGTTGCCTGCCGTACCGGAATGTCGGCGGGGTGCAGCGAGTGCGTGGGGGTGGAGGCGGCAGGCGCCTTCGGGTGTTCGCGCCTGGCGCGGTGCCCGGCGGATTCCCCGCCGGGCACCGCGCCGCCCGAGTCCCGCGGTCTGTGTCGGCGGGGTACGGGGAGCGGCCGGAGAACCGTCAGAGAGCGGTCGCTGCGGGCTCCTCGGACCCGGGCACGACCTTGCCGCCACCGGCAATCGGGGGCCCGTCGACGTACCAGTTGTTCCAGTTCCCGCTCTGGCTGCGGTCCCGGGACCACATGTGGTTGTAGTCGCTGCCGCGCGAGGTGATGGTGAAGGCGCCGCCGAGGGTCTGGCGGGTGATCACGACCTTGCTCGTGAAGTAGCCGCCCAGGGAGGTCCAACTGCTGAGCTTGTGGGAACCGCCGCTCGTCCAGCGCGTCCACACGGCGTTGTCGGTGCCGATCACGAAGATCTCGCTGTTTCCGTCCTGGAAGCCGAAGTAGGTGACGCCGTCACGGAAGTCGCCGCCGCACAGGAAGCTGCCGCCGAACTGCTTGTCGGTGCAGCGCGCGGGGATGTTGATGTCACCCGCCGAGGCGGGAGCCGCGCTCAGGCCGATTCCGGCGAGGGCGGCGAGGGCCGCGACGGCGGCCTTGGTCTTGTTCATGTCTGCTCCTGATCGGTCGGGGCGGGGCCTCGTCGACCTCCCGGTGGTGCCGGGGCGGCGACCCGTCGGGCGGCCGCCCGACGGACCCTCACCGGTAGCAACGGGAGCGGAGGTCGATCGAGTTCATCCCCCCGCTCCGGCCGGGGCCGAGGAGTCGGCCCGCACCCGCCCGACCACCGGCGTCCGCACCACCTGGGCCCGCCCGACGGGCCGGCCGGGTGACCGGCGGCGTCACCACCGCCGAGCAACCCCGAGCGACCCCGAGCACCCCCGAGCGAACCATTGGCACCCCGAGCACGGCCCGGAAGAACCGGAACAGCCGGGCGGACTCGAATGACCACGAAGAACTAGGCCGTGTCTCGTAATTGATCTTGGCGGGGATCATTGCTCCTCGGCTCGCAGCCACAGGATCAGTGAGGCGAGGACGACGCCCGCTCGGTAGCGGTTGGCCAGTTTGTCGAACCTGGTTGCCACTGCCCGGAACTGCTTCAGCTTGGCGAAGCACCGCTCGACCACGTTCCGCCCCTTGTAGGCGGCCTTGTCGAAGGCTGGTGGGCGCCCGCCGCGGCTTGCGCGGCGGGCGCGACCGGCGATCTGGTCCCGTCGTTCGGGGATGGTCGCCTTGATCCGTCGGCGCCGCAGCAGGGCGCGGATCTTCCGGGAGGAGTACGCCTTGTCGGCCACGACCCGGTCGGGCCTGGTCCTCGGCCGCCCGGCCCCGACACGTGGAACGCTGATCGCGTCGAGGACGGCGGGCAGCATCGTGCAGTCGGCCGTGTTGCCCGTGCTCAGCACGATCGACAGCGGCAGGCCCCGGCCGTCGACCGCCAGGTGGATTTTGGTGGTCAGCCCGCCCCGGGACCGGCCGAGCGCCTCGCGGCGCGCAACTGCTGCCGGATCATCCGATTCGTCCTCGGGTTGATCCCCTTTTTGCGGGCCCCAGCCGCGTGCTGGTGGGCCCTCGCGGCGGTGGAATCGATCGAGATGGTCCACTCCACGGTCCCCACCGCGTCGTTGCGGACCTGGACTTCTCGCAGGAGCGCGGCCCACGTGCCGTCCTTCTCCCACTGGGCGAAGCGCCGGTAGACGGTCTGCCACGGGCCGTACCGTTCGGGCAGATCACGCCAGGGGGCACCCGTGCGCAGTCGCCACAGCACACCGTTCACCACCTGGCGGTGATCCCGCCAAGGACGCCCAGCGCCGTCCCGCTGCGGCAGCAACGGCTCTATGCGAGACCACGCAGCGTCCGTTATCTCTCCTCGACCCACCACAAGATCAATTATGAGACACGCCCTAGAACAACTAGAAGAACTCGTCGAGCAGCTGGTAGAAGGCGATTCGGTCGGTCCGGAGCTCCGTCGCCCCGTAGCGCTCCAGGAAGCTCTCCACGCAGTCCGGACCGAACCACGGGTCCTCGACGTGCCGGAGCTCGCGGAGCGCGATCGCCAGGTCGACGTGCCGGTCGGAGCGGCCCAGGCGCCCCACGTCGATCAGCCCGGTCACCGCGAGGGTGTCGGGATCGATCAGGACGTTGTTCGGGCACAGGTCACCGTGGCAGACGACGAGGTCCTCGTCGGCCGGGCAGGTGCGCCGGAGTTCGGCGAGCAGCCGCTGCCCCGACCACCCCTCCCGCTCGTCCTCCAGGTTCTCCAGGTCCACCAGGCCGTGGGCGACGGCCTGTTCGGCGAGCGGGACGGCTGTCGCGAGGCCGCGGTCGAAGGGGCACTTGTCGACGGGGAGTTCGTGCAGCGCCCGGGCGATCCCCGCGATCGCGGCGGCCACCGCCGGGCGCCGGTGGGCCGGCCATTCCTCGGCGGCACTGATGCCGGGGACGGCCTCGGTGACCAGCCAGACCGCGCCGGCGTCCGCGCCGCGGTCGACGATGCGCGGGACCGGGATGCCCTGGTCGGCCAGCCAGGCCAGGCGGTCGGCCTCGGCGGCCAGGTCGAGTGCGGGACTGCCGTCCGACGCCGCCGGGGCGATCTTGGCGTAGAGATTCGAGCGCGGTCCGACGAGCAGGTGCACGAAGGCTCCTGAGTCACCGTCGGTCACCGGCGTCCACTCGTAGGTCGAGTAGCGATGGCGCAACGTGCGGTCCATGGGGTCATCATGCCGCACGGCCGGGCCCTAGAGCATTCCGGCAGCGCGGCACCGGCCGCCTCGAACCGGCGGACCAGTGGTGATCTGCGGACCCGCGCACCACCGCCACAGCGCCCACAAGGCGGAGCGCATCCGGCAGTACGGCGCCATGCAGTTCTCGGCCTGGACCGCCCAGTGGCGGTCAGTGGACGGGCATCTGGAGGTCGTAGTCGCGGAAGTCGACGGCGTACCAGGCGACCGTCTTCGAGGCGATCCTGAACATCTTCTCGTGGACGGGGACGAGCAGCGGGAACTTCTGCTGGATCTCGTACACGGGCCGGTAGAGGTGGGGGCCGAGGGTCGCGACGGGGATGTCCAGCGCCGGGTTGGGTTTGATGTCGAGAACGTCGGCGACGTGGGCGTCCATCATGCGGACCAGGGAGGCGCCGACGGCCCCGGCGCCGGGGAAGACCTTCCGGTCCAGCCAGTCCAGCATGTTGCGGGCCAGCTTGATGCCTTCGTCGGAGGGGGCCCGGTGGTGGGCGGCGGCGTCGGCGAGGATCTGGTTGCACTGGTCGAGGGTGCGCGGGTTGTACTTCTCCTGGATGCCGAGAAGCCGGCCGCCGATCCGGATATGTCCTGACCCTGCGCGTCCGCCGCAGCCGGCCCGTCCGCCGCTTCGGCGCACGATGTCGGCACTGCCGGTCACCAGGTGACCGGCAGTGCGTGGAGACCGTAGACCTCGTTGTTCACCCGGTAGGACACCTCCTCGGCGGGACACGCGAGCGCGAGGCCGGGCAGCCGCCGCAGCAGCGCGGGCAGTGCGATCCGCAGCTCGGCGCGGGCCAGCGGCGCGCCCAGGCAGTGGTGCGGGCCGTGCCCGAACGCCAGGTGCGACACGGGTTTGCGCCCGGTGTCGAAGTGGTCCATCCCGGCGCCGAGCTCCGGGTCGCGGTTGGCCACCGGCAGTTGGCAGACGACCTGGTCACCGGCCTTGATCGGCACGCCGCCCAGTTCGGTGTCGTACCGCGCGGTCCGGGCCAGCGCGGTGCTGGAGACGGACGAGTACCGCAGCAACTCCTCCACGGCGCCGTCGATCACCGGATCCGCCTCGTCGGCGTCGCGCAACCGGGCGGCCTGGTCCGGGTGCGCCAGCAGGGCGAGCACGCCCAGACCGATCGTGTTGGACACCGTGACGTGCCCCGCCAGCAGCAACAGCTCGCAGACACCGACCAGTTCCGCGTCCGACACCGCGTCGCCGTGCTCCCGGACGAGCATGCCGATCATCCCGTCGTCCGGGATGCGCCGCTTCTCCGCCACCAGCGCGGCCGTGTAGGCGCGCGACTCCCGGCCGGCCGCGAGCCGCTCCTCCATCGGCAGCCCGAGATCCAGCGTGGTCCGCGACCAGCGGTGGAACTCCCCCTGATCGGGATCGGGAACGCCGAGCAGCGCGCAGATCACCCCGAGCGGCAGCGGCAGGGCGAAGTCCGCCATCAGGTCCGCTGCGGGACCGCGCGCCTCCATGGCGTCGATGAGCTCGCCGACCCGGGCTCGACCCCGACGGACTGCGGACCGACGGCAGCATCAGCGGGCGACCCGCCGTGGGTGCGGACGTCGGCGTGCTGACGGTCCGGCTGGTCTTCCTGCGGGGCGGGACGAAACAGGCCTACGACATCGCCTTCCCCCTTTCCCCGTCGGCCTGTTGAGGCTCCGGCGCCCGGAGCCTCAACAGGTGTCACACCAGCACGGTCCCGAACGGGTCGGTGCCCGACGTCCCCGGTCCGGTCCCGCTCGACGCGGCCGGGCCGCTGTCGGCGGCCGGGACGACCGGGGTGTCCGTAACGGCACACCACCTCGGCAGCGGCCGAGGTCACCGTGCAGCAGCACGGGGCCCTCGGCCTGTCGTTGAGCGCGCACCCGTCAGGCGAACTCCCGCAGCCTGGGCCGGACTCCGAGTACGGCCAGGACGAGAGCGGCCGCCAGGAGCGCGCCGCCGACGGCAGCCGTCGTGGCGTCGAGGTCGTCGTCGGTGGCGGCCACCGCACGGTCCATCGCCTGCTGGTTGACCGCCTGGACGTCGTCGAGCGCCGTGGCGAGGAGGCCGAAGTCGGCGTTGGACTGGCCGGCGGCGAGGCCGGTGTTGAAGGCGACGGCCTCCTTCAGCCGCCCCTGCGCGTTGAGTTCACGGATCCGGCGGTCGTCCCTCTGGTATGCCTGGAACGCCGAAAGCACCCGGGCCACCCGGCCCTCGTAGCGGCCTAGTTCACCGATCACGGTCTGCACCGCCCGATGCCCCGCCGGATCTCCGACCACCGCCTCCGCGACCCGCTGCAGGTCGGTGTCGGCCCGGACCCGGCTGCGCTCGTACGTGTCCAGGGCCTGCCCGCGCACGGCCGCGAAGTCCGGATCGGCGCCGAAGAGCAGCAGGTTGGCGGCCTGGGCGTCCATGTCGTTGAGCGCGAAGTACAGGTCCGCCGAGCGCACCACCTGCGGCGCGGCGCGGTGGCCGATGGTGTCGGTGCCCTCCCGCGCTCCGCCCAGCACCGTGGCGGTGGCGGCTCCGGCCGCCAGCAGCGCCGTCAGGCAGACGCCGGTGAGGCCGCGCACCAGGCGCGGCGTGTGCCACCACGACCGGTTCAGCCAGCGGTAGGAGGCGAGGCCACTCCCCCGCGAGGTCTCCCATGCGGTCTCCAGTGACGGGGGGCGCGCACCGCGGGTGCCGGACCGGACGGTTCCGGACCCGCCGTCCCCGGCGAGCCCGTTCCCACGACAACCGATCCGCCCGACGTGGCCGTTGGCATCGCCGCGCGCCCCCCTCCCCTGTTTTCACTGGCCGCCGAAACGGCCCCGGAGGAACCGCCGGGGCTGGGATTCGGCACGGTCCGCCGCCCAAGTCGTTGACCCCGGCGGCGAACCGTTTCCTCACCGCTGACGCTACGGCCGGCCGGGAGCACTCCCGGCCGGTCCTGACGCTCCCTTGACGGCTGACCGTGCGGTCTTGACGCACTCTTGGCGCCGCGGCTCAGGGCTGGTAGCGGTAGCCGATCCCGGGCTCGGTGATCAGATGACGCGGCCGGGCCGGGACCGCTTCGAGCTTGCGCCGCACGGCCGCCGGACACACCCGCGGACAGTTGCTGCGACCCTCCGCGTCCGGCCACCCCGACGTGGTGCGCCCCCGGGAGCAACCACGCCAGCCGGGCCCTCGCGGAGGCGGCGGGCTTCCGCGCGGTCCGGCGCGAGGTCGTGTACTGGGCGGGCCCGGCCGTGGCCCCGTGACACCTCGGCGACGGGGTGTCAGGCCGCCGCGTCAGAGTCGCGTCAAGGACGCCTCGCGACCCGCCAAGCGGACGTCAAGACGCGCATGGCGTGCGGAGATCCGGTGCTTCGCTGTCCGGCGTCCACCGTCCCCGACCACGGCCGCCCTGCTCCCCCGGACGGCCTCCGGAAGGCCCCTGAACACCGATGCGCCGTTCGGCTCCCACCTCACCGGACTCCACCACCGACCGGGCCGTACCCCGGCCGGACTGGTTCCGCCGCCCGAAGGGGGCCGGCGCCGAACCGGAACCCCCGCACCGGAACCAGCACCGGCACCCGAGCCACCGACCCGGATCAGGACGGCCAGGACCGGGACGGCCCGGGCGGCGCCGGCTGATCACCGCCCGCCAGCTCCGGGAGGCCCTGCCCGCCGCCGTGCGCAAGCTGCACCCGCGCACCATGGCGAAGAACCCGGTCATGCTGGTGGTCGAGACCGGATCCGCCCTCACCACCCTCACCGCCGTCCTCCACCCGAACGTCTTCGCCTGGATGATCAGCTTCTGGCTCTGGCTCACCGTGCTGTTCGCCAACCTCGCCGAAGCCGTCGCCGAGAGCCGCGGCAAGGCCCAGGCCGATTCCCTGCGCCGGGCGCAGGCGGGCACCACCGCCCGGCGCCTGCTGCACTGGCGGGTCGGCACCCGCGACCACCGCCACGAGAGCATCCCCGCCGAGGAGTTGCTGCTGCACGACATCGTGCTCGTGGCCGCCGGCGAGGTGGTCCCGCGCGACGGCGAGGTGGTCGAGGGCGTCGCGGCCGTCGACGAGTCGGCGATCACCGGCGAGTCCGCGCCCGTGATCCGGGAGTCCGGCGGCGACCGCACCGCCGTGACCGGCGGCACCCGGGTGCTGTCCGACCACCTGGTGGTCCGGATCACCTCCCGGCCCGGGCAGAGCTTCATCGACCGGATGATCGCCCTGGTCGAGGGCGCGAACCGGCAGAAGACGCCGAACGAGATCGCGCTCAACATCCTGCTCGCCTCGCTCACCGTCGTCTTCGTCCTGTCCGTCGTCTCGCTGCAGCCGATGGCGATCTACGCCGGGTCCCCGCAGACGACCGTCGTCCTGGTGGCGCTGATGGTCGCGCTCATCCCGACCACCATCGGCGCGCTGCTCTCCGCGATCGGCATCGCCGGCATGGACCGCCTCGTCCAGCGCAACGTCATCGCCCTGTCCGGCCGGGCCGTGGAAGCGGCCGGCGACGTGGACGTGCTGCTGCTCGACAAGACCGGCACCATCACCCACGGCAACCGCCGCGCCACCGCCCTGCACCCGCTGCCCGGCGCCACCGCCGCACAGCTCGCCGAGGCCGCCCAGCTCGCCTCGCTCGCCGACGGGACACCCGAGGGGCGCTCGGTCGTCGAACTGACGAACCGTCAGTACTGGGTCCCGCCGCGCGCCGAAGGCGAACTGGGCGAGCGCACCGACGTCCCGTTCACCGCGCGCAGCCGGATGAGCGGCGTCGACCTCGCCTGGCCCGACGGCACCGCCTGCCTGATCCGCAAGGGCGCGGCGACCGCCGTCGCCCACTGGGTGGTGCGCTCCGGCGGACGGCTGCCGATGGAGGCCAAGGCGCTGGTCGACCGGATCGCGGGCGCCGGCGGCACCCCGCTGCTCGTCGCCGTGCACGACCGGCACGGCGCCCGCGCGCTCGGCGTGATCGAACTCAAGGACGTGGTCAAGGAGGGCATCGCCGAACGGTTCGCCGAACTGCGCCGGATGGGCATCCGCACCGTCATGGTCACCGGCGACAACCCGCTCACCGCCCGGGCGATCGCGCGGGAAGCCGGAGTCGACGACTACCTCGCCGAGGCCACCCCCGAGGACAAGCTCGCCTGTCTGCGCAAGGAGCAAGCGGCCGGGAACATGGTCGCGATGACCGGCGACGGCACCAACGACGCCCCCGCCCTCGCCCAGGCCGACGTCGGGGTCGCGATGAACACCGGCACCCCGGCCGCCAAGGAGGCCGGCAACATGGTCGACCTCGACTCCGACCCCACCAAGCTGATCGAGATCATCCGGATCGGCAAGCAGCTGCTCATCACCCGCGGCGCGCTCACCACCTTCTCGATCACCAACGACGTCGCCAAGTTCTTCGCGATCATCCCGGCGATGTTCGCCGGTTCCTACCCCGGCCTGCGACACCTCAACATCATGGGCCTGCACAGCCCGACCTCGGCCATCGCCTCGGCGATCGTCTTCAACGCCCTGATCATCGTCGCCCTGATCCCGCTGGCCCTGCGCGGCGTCCGCTACCAGCCCGCCGACGCCACCGACCTGCTCCGCCGCAACCTGCGGGTCTACGGACTCGGCGGGCTCGTCCTCCCGTTCCTCGGCATCAAGGCGATCGACCTGGTCATCCAGTTCCTCCCCGGCCTCGACTGAGGCACGGGCCGGTGACCGTCATGGATCCGCCAGGAACGCGCCCGTCGCCGTCATGGTGCCGTCAGCGGCGGTCCTCGCACGCCGACGGGGGCGCTCCATGGAAGTGGGTTCCCGGCACGGCCGCCTCGGCCGACTGCTGCCCGGCTCCGCCCTCGGCCACCGCCGAACACACGCGACCTGCCCCGCCGTCGCCGCCTCCCCCTCCCAGCTGCTGGAGCGGGTCGCACCAGCGGCCACCCCGACCACCGGCCTTCGGCGGGTGCGGCTCCGGCCGCCCCCACTCGTCATTCGTCAGATCGCCCCGCCCCGTGACCGGAACTACGCTCCGACCGCATGAAGGTCACCTGATCCGTCGGACGGAACCTATCGGCGCGCCAGTCGGACGGTCACCGCCGTGAGGGCGGCGAGGCCGAACGCCGCGCCCGCGGTGAAGGAGAGGACGGAGGCCGCGGACCCGGCGAACCCGGCGAGGACGCCCACCGGGACGAGGCGGCAGGCGATCGTCCAACCCCGCTGCCGCAGGCCGGCGAAGTGGCGGGCCAGGACGAGGAACGCGGCGCACAGGGCGAGGTAGCCGACCATGCCGGCGGCCATGTGGACCGTACCGTGCGTACTCAGTACGGGAGTTGCGGAGTCCGGGGTGCCGGCGGGGAAGCCGGCTCCGGGGTCGGCGGTGAACACCCCGCTGACCAGGAACGAAGCGCCGAACACGCCGAACAGCCAAGGGGCCGCGCGGTGACCGGGGCCCTCGCCCAGCGCGCGCCGCAGCCCGACCGCGCCGGTGATCATGAGGGTTCCGGCGACGAGGAAGCCGGTGACCTGGATCCAGCCCAGGTCGCCGAGGCTGAGCTGGCTGATGGCGTTGCGGGTGAAGTCGAACCCGTCGCGGGTGAAGCCCTGGATCAGCCCCACCCCCAGGAACAGCGGACCCGCGACGGCGGCACAGGCCAGCAGGGCCGGCGTCGTGGCCGCAGGCACGGCCGCACCGGGGGCGGTGGGGACGGGAGTGGTGGGGACGGGAGTGGTGGGGACGGGGGCCTCGATCGCGCGGGTCATGACGTGCCTTCCTCGTGTACCGCACCGCGCCGGGGGCGGGCTCGCGGTGCTGGAATCTCGTTGCAGGTAGGACCGCCGGGGGGCTTCGAACTCATCGGCCGACCGGGAGTGATCCGGGTCACGTGGGGGCGGGGACGTCGACCCCTCCGGCGCCGAGCCTCGGGGCGGACCCCCTGAACTGGGAAGTCTCAGCCCGGCTGGGTCGTATGAAGATCATCTTCACATTGCGGCGGGGCCCCGGTTGTGCGACGCTGACTGCCGCTCGGACGGGGCCGAGCTGCCGGTCAACGGGGTGGGACGCATGGAACTGCGGGATATCGAGATCTTCCTGACGCTCGCCGAGGAGCTCCACTTCGGCCGGGCGGCCGAGCGCCTGCACGTCTCGGTGGCCCGGGTCAGCCAGGCCATCAAGAAGCAGGAGCGCGGCATCGGCGCGGAGCTCTTCCTGCGCGACAGTCGCAACGTAGAGCTCACCCGCGCCGGCGCCCAGCTGCGGACGGACCTCGCGCCGATCTACCGGGGGCTGCAGGAGAGCCTGGAGCGCGCCAGGCTCGCCGCCCAGGGCAAGACCGACGTCCTGCGGATCGGCATGATCCCGGGCAACGCCTACGACCTCGGCCACTACTGGGAGACCTTCCGTGCCCGCCACCCCCAGTGGGGGCTGAAGATCCGTCACGCCTCCTTCTCGGACCCCTTCACGGGCCTGCGTCGGGGCGACATCGACATCCTGGTCGCTTGGCTGCCCGTCCTGGAGCCCGATCTGGTCATGGGCCCCACGTTGCTCATCGACGGCAGGCTGCTGGCCGTCGGCCTCGGCCACGACCTCGCCGGGCGGACCTCGGCGGTCGTGGAGATGCTCGGCGACTTCCCGCACGCCTTCGCCCCCGGGCTCCCCGACTACTGGGCCGACGCCTACACCCCACCGCACACCCCCAAGGGGCGGACGATCGTGCGCGGCCCCGAGGTCCTGACCACCGACGACATCTTCGCCGTCGTCAGTTCCGGTGAGGCCGTCATCCCCTTCCCCTCCCACGTGCGCCGCTTCTGGGCCCGTCCGGACATCGCCTGGCTGCCCGTTCCCGACCTGCAGTCGCTGTCGTACGGGCTCGTCTGGCGCGGCGAGACCGAGAACGACATGATCCGCGCCTTCGCCGCGGTCGTCCGCGAGCTCGGCGCGTTCCGGCAGGACGGCCAGGAGTCCTGACCCGCGGGTGCGGCGCGACGGCTCGACCGCCCGACGGCCCGGAAGGGGTGGCCGGGCCGTCGGGCGGTTCGGGGTTCAGGAGAAGAGCTCGCTGAGCAGCTCGGGGCCGAGGGGGATGGGAGCGGGGCGGTGGGCCGGGGGCCGGACGTCCATCAGCTCGCGGACCAGGAAGTCCCAGCTGCGCTTGCGGACGTAGGTGATGCAGTCGATGAAGGTGTGCTCGGCACCGGGGACGACGAGCAGTTCGAAGTCCTTGTCGGCGGCGATGAGCCGGTCGGCGAGCCGCAGGGTGTGGTCCGGGTGGACCTGGTCGTCCATCTCGCCGTGGACGAGCAGCAGCTTGCCCGCGAGCCGGTCCGCGAGGTCCAGGTTGGAGGTGCGGGCCCAGGCCTCGGGATTGTCGGCGCCGTCGTAGGTCTCCACGAAGCCCTGGTTGAAGTGGGGGGCGTCGTGCGAGCCGGAGAGGGCGACGCCGGCCTTGAACACCTCGGGGTACTCCAGTACCGCCCGCGCCGCCGCGTAGCCGCCGCCGGAGTGGCCGAAGACGCCCGCCCGGTCCAGGTCCATCCACGGCCGGCTCTCGGCCAGCTGTCGCAGTGCCGCGACGTGGTCGGCCAGGTTGCCGGCGTCGGCCAGTCGGCCGTAGGAGGCGTCGTGGAAGGCCTTGTCGCGCCCGGGGGTGCCCCGACCGTCGAGTGCGACCACGACGAAGCCCAGTGCGGCGAGGGGTTCGGCGTCCATGCCCATGCCGCCCGGGTCGAAGGACGGCAGGACCCGGTTGACCTGCGGGCCGGGGTAGATGCTGTCCACCACGGCGTAGCGCCTGGCGGGGTCGAAGCCGCGCGGGTGGTACAGCACGCCGTAGATGTCGGTGACGCCGTCGGCGGCCTTGACGCGGAAACGCTCGGGCGCGGTCCAGCCGGTCGCGGTGAGCTTCGTCGTGTCGGCGCGCTCCAGCTCGACCAGGACCCGTCCGGTCCAGTCGCGGACGCTGGTCACCGGCGGGGTGTCGACGGTGGAGGCGGAGTCGAGGAAGTAGTCCTGGCCGTCCGGCAGGGTGGCGACGTGGTCCGACTCGTCGTCGGTGAGCCTGGCGAAGCCGGAGCCGTCCAGGCCGACCCGACACACCGTACGCCGGTACGGATCCTCCTCGACCAGGCCGGAGGCGGTGAAGTACACCACGCGCTCGGCCTCGTCGACGCGCAGGATCTGCCGCACCGCCCACTGTCCGGAGGTGACCTGACCGAGGAGTTCACCGGTGCGCAGGTCGTAGCGGTACAGGTGGCCCCAGCCGTCCCGCTGCGAGTACCAGAGCACCTCGTCGGCGAGCACCCGGACGATCGGCGGTTCGTACTGCCACTGGTTGGGCTCGACCCGGGTCCCGCCGCTCTCGCTCAGCACGGTGGCGACCTCGCCGGTGGCCGGGTCGAGGCGGTGCAGCGTGAGCGTGCGCAGGTCGCGCGGCCGGTCGAGGTAGTACACCGCCGAGCCGTCCGGGGCCCACCACGCCCACTTGATGGTGATCGGCGACATCTGCGACATGAGCAGCGGCTCGGTCTTGGCCCGGACCACCGTGCCGGTGGCGACGTCCAGCACGACCAGTTCGGCCAGCGGTACGGCCTCGTCGCCGGGGTGGGCGAAGCGCTGGGTGTGCAGGCGGGGCGCGCCGCCGTCGGCGGGCCCGGCCTCCAGCAGGCGGGTCTGCCGCACCGAGCGCTCGTCGGTGCGGTGCGTCAGCACCTTCGTGGAGTCGGGCGACCAGGCGACGGCCGGCGGCAGGTACGGCAGGCCGACCTTGCGCAGCAGGGTGGCGTTGGCGGTGCAGTCCGGGCCGGTGCCGTACTGGTGGTCGGGCGCGCCGTCGGTGGTCAGCGCCCACTGGCGGTCGTCGGACAGCGAGCGTGCCCACAGGTCGTGCCCCCGCCGCGACACCGCGTGCTTCCCGTCCGGTGACAGCACGTCCAGCGGGCTGCCCGGCGGCGTGAACTCGGCCGCCTCGCAGGTGTAGTCGTCCAGGCGGCAACGCCAGTACCCGCCGAGCGCGGCGAACTCCACGGCGCCCCCGGCCCACACGACGGCCGCGAACGGCAGCGCCTCCGGATCGACCTCCTGTCCCGAGGCACCGGCCAGGGCGGCGGCGAGCCGGGCGTGGTCGAAGGCCGGCTCACGAGTGCCCGCCGCCGGGTCGGCCAGGACGAACCGCCGGCCGCTGCCGTCGCTCACCGAGTACCAGAACCGGGCGCCGCCGTCGATGTACTGCGGCCTGACCTTGTCGCCGACGACGAGCTCGCCGGGGCTGACGGGGCGACGCAGGAGCCGCTCGGCGGCCCGGTAGTCCTCAGTGGTGCTCAAGTCCTTTTTCCTTCTTCGGTGTTGTCGGATCCCGGGGACGGTCCCCGGGGACGGTCCTCAGGGGTGGTTCTCGGGGACGGCCCTCAGGGGCGGTCGCTGGGGTGGTCCTCGGTCAGAGGCTGCGGGCGGTGATGTCGCCGTAGGCGGTGGTCGCGTGGATGTTCAGGGCGGCGGCGCCGTCGCTGTTCTTGAGCGTGTTGTGGATCCGGCCGTAGGAGGTGCCGGCGTCCAGGGAGGCGGAGACGCCGGGGGCAGCGCCGACCGACACCTCGCCGGCCTCGGTGCGCAGCACGACCGTGCCCTGCACGGCCTCGGCAATGCGGATGTCGCCCTTCTGCGTGCTGATCCCGGCGGGGCCGTTGAGGCGCGCCACCGTGATGTCGCCGGCCTGGACGGTGAGACGGGCACTTCCGGTTTCGTCGAGCCGGACCGCAGCCTGCGCGCCCTCGAACGTGACGTCGCCGAGCCGTCCCTCGCCGATGAGTTCGGCGGTGGCCGCCTTCACCTCGACGCGGGAGCCGGCGGGCAACTGGACGGTCACGTCGACGGAGCCGGAGTCGCCGAGGACCCGGTTCGCCGCCGCCGGGGCCTCGACCCGCAGGACGCCGTCACCGAAGGCGACCCCGATCCGCTCCGCCGCCTTCACGTCACGGCTGTTGGAGGCGTCCGCGGGGAGGACCTCGACGGTGGTGTCGGCCCGGTCGGCGGCGACGAGGCGAATGCGTCCCGCGGGGATGTCGAGGACGGCGGAGATCGGGGCGGGGGTGGTGAAGTTCTGCATCGGACTACCCTTCGGTTCGTTGTTTCTGACATTGAAAACGCTACGTTGTGTTCACTATTCTGGCAACAGCTTCGTTGCGCATCTTGACCATATATGCAGGTAGAGGCATTGAAATCGTTGCACCGTCACGCCCATCAATGCAACGATCGATGCGCTGATCGTTGCATTGACTTGAGGTCGGACGCGAGGTCGGACGCGAGGTCGGACGCGAGGTCGGCGACATCGGGGAAGCGCGAGGGGAGAAACCGGTGCCGGGAGGAAGACTCACTCAGCAGGAACGCCGGCGGATCGCGCTGGGGCCGGCCTGGCGGTCACGGCCACCGATGGCCGCCGTGAGCGGCGGCCCAGCGAACGACCGGATGCCGTTCGAGGAGCCACTGGACGCTCGGGCCGGTGACGCCGGGGCGGGCCGGCGGTTGCGGGAACGTCGCAGCGAGCGCCATGTTGCCGATGACCAGCGCCGTCGTGCCGAGACAGAGCACGATCGGGACCGGGCGGCGGCGGGGACTGCGGGCTTGCATCAGGGCCTCTCAACGGAACTGCGGCCTGGGTCGGGTCAGGCCCCGGCGGGTGGAATCCACTCCACGAGCTGGACCACGACCCCGTTCGGATCGATGAGCTCCACGAGCTGCTCGCCCCATGGCTCGCGGCGCAGCGGGACGGTGATGTTGACACCCTCCCGCCGCAGCCGCTCGTACTCTTCGGCGACATCGGTGACGGCGAAGGAGACGAGCACCTCGACGGGCCCCCGCCCCGGCGGCCGTTCGGGATCGCTCCGCCGCAGCAGCAGGTCCGGCGCCGCGTCGTCGCGCCCGAGGCTCACGAACTCCTCGTCGACCAGCACCTCCCGGAACCCGAGGTGCGTGGTGAAGAACCGGCTGGAGGCGGCCGGGTCCGCGACGCTCAGCTCCACGGTGGCGGCGACGATGTTCACGGCGACCGCCGCCGTACTGATCCACTTGGGGACATGTCGATGCCACTCCTTGCCTGCGTGGTCCGGCGGAATGGATCAAGCATGGCCCCGTCAGGAGGAGGGGAACAACGGCGGATCGTGCAACGGTCGTTAACCCCGGGGTTTACGGCCGGGCCGTCGGCTTCTCGTGGTTCGGGCGATCGACAGCGCGGCCGTGGGTGTTCGTGACACCCCGTCCGAGCGTGCCGGTCGGGGATGCAGTGACGGATTGGACTCGAGGGGTGACGCGTTGTTCGCCTCAGGTCTTCCTGGCCCTCTACAGATGGCCGTACTTCTTCAAGTAGTCTCGCCAGCCGAGCCGCAGGCACCGAGGGCTCGGGACCACCTTGCTGCTCAGGATCCGGACCTACGGCTGGAGTTCAAGGCGATGACGGCGGCGATCGGGATCGATCCGCGCTTTGCGTACCGTGTCTACCTCTCACTTCTTCGTGTCGAGGACGGCGGCTCGGGCCCGGAGGAGCTTGCCCGGGCCATCGCCCGGGAGCTCGGTACCGGGGCCGAGGAGGTCGGGGATGCGGTCGGATGGCTGGCCGGGCACGGCCTGCTCGACCGGGAGCGCGGGGCGCCGCCGGCCACGCCGCAGAGTGTGCTGAGACGCTTGGTCGCCGATCAGCAGGAGCGGCTGGCCGAGGTCGCCCGCGCCCAGGACCTGATCTCCGACCTCACCGACGGCTTCCTCGCCACTCCGGCCCCCGCGGGGGAGGGTCCGGCGGTCGAGGTGGTCGAGTCACGGGACCAACTTGCGCTCCGATTAGGCGAGTTGCATGCGTCCAGCCGGTCCGAGGTGGCGGTGATGCTGCCCACGGCGGCCGAGCCGGAAGCGCTGCACCCGTGCATTCGCGAGGACGTCGAGCTGCTGCGCCGGGGGGTGCACTACCGGCTGGTGGCGCCGGCCTCGGCGCTGGGGAGTCCGGCCGTCGTCGAGTACGTGAACGCGCTCCAGGAGGCCGGCGCGGAGATCCGGACGGCGGAGTCGCTGCCGCTGCGGCTGGTCATCGTCGACCGGGAGAAGGTGGTCACCCGGTCGCAGGTCGAGGGGCTGCGCCGCAGTGTGGTGATCGACGGCGGACTGCTCGCCCAGCTCTTCACCCGGGTCTTCGAGCACAGCTGGTCCACGGCCGCGCCGTACACCAGGCGTCGGCGCGGCGGCAGTTCGGCGCCGGTGCTGTCCGGCACCCATCGGCTGGTGCTGCGAATGATGGCCGCCGGGGCCACCGACAAGTCGATAGCCCGTCATCTCGGTTACTCGGACCGGACGGTGCGGCGGTTCGTCGCCGAGATCCTGCGGGTGCTGGAGACCGACAACCGACTTACGGCGATGGTACGGGCCACCCGGCTCGGGCTGCTCGAACACGAGGGCCGGGAGAACAGGGAAGGCAGGGAGGACAGGGAAGGCAGGGAGGACAGGGAAGTGCGGGCGGCGCAGGGCTGATCGAAGCACCGGAGCGGCGCGGGGAGGATGTCAAAGCAGCCCCCGTTCGGCAGCGATCCGCGCCGCGTCGAAGCGGTTGCGTCCGTCGAGTTTGCGCATCGCGCCCGAGGTGAGGTTGCGGACCGTCCCGGCGGCCAGGTAGAGCTCGCGGGCGACCTCCTTCACCGAGGCACCGGTGGCGGTGAGCCGGAGGATCTCGCGTTCCCGCGCGCTCAGCACCTGCTCCGCGACGGCCGTCCGGACCGCCGGCCCGTCGGGCGCCGGTTCGGCCTCGCCCGGGGCGGGGCGGCCGCCCGCGGCGGCGTCCCGGATCGCGTCGACCAGGCGGGGGATCTTGGTCTGCTTGGTGACGACCCCGAGTGCCCCCGCCGACACCGCCCGGTCCACGAGGGTCCGGGTGGGCCGGGCCGCCATGAGGACGACCCGGCAGTCGGGTAAACGTTTCCCCAGCTCCCGCACCAGGCGGAAGCCGCCCTGCGCGGTGCCCATGCCCAGCACGGCCACGTCCGGCCGGCGGCGGACCGCGACCGGGACGACCATCGAACTCCGGTTCACCGCCCCCACGACCTCGAAGTCCTTGACGGACGCGAGCACCTCGGCGATCGCGTCCAGGGGCAGCAGCTGCTCGTCGGCTACCAACACACGAATGGTCATCACTAGGTCTCCCCCGAGGATCCCGTGAACGGAACTCATGGCGATCGTGCGGCCGCGCCCCAGTGTGTGGCGGACGGCCCGCTCCCGTCGACGGCACCCGGGCGTCCGGGTGCGGACATGTCCTCAGCAGGACCGGTGGGTCTACGTGGGTCTACGCGTGTCATTCGGTGACCCCTCAACTTATCCCGGGTCCGGCGGCCGACCCGACGCCCGCGGGCAGGGACGTGACAAGTGTCAGTAAAAGCAGGTCAAAGCCTTGTCGCCGGTGACCGGCCGGGACCACGATGCGCACTGGTGATCGACTGCCGCGCGGAGCCCGTCCGCCCCGCGCGGCCCCCGACACCCGCTGCCCCCCGCCCCCTCCGCCGCCCCGACAGCCCCCGTGCGGCACCCGGCCGCTCCGGCCGCTCCCGGCCGACCCGACCCGACACCGCCCGCGCGGCACCCTCCCGCGCGGGTCCCGTCCGCCCCGACCCCGGCCCGTGCCCCGCCGGCCCCCGCCCCAGCGTGCCCCCGCACGCCCCGGGCCGGGCGCCGGCCCGTGCCCGGCCCGGCTCCACGGATGCCCTGAGGAAGAGGACATGCACACAGACCCTGTGGTCCAGGACCCGACCCAGGCCCTGGCCGTCGTCGGCATGGCGGGACGGTTCCCCGACGCCCCGGACGTCGAGAGCTTCTGGCGACTGCTGATGGAGCGTCACGACGCCATCGGCCCCGTCCCCGCGAGCCGTTGGGACGCCACCGCGCAGCTCGACCCGCAGCGCGAGATCCAGGCCGTCGGCGGATTCCTCACCGACGTCGACCGGTTCGACGCCACCTTCTTCGGCATCTCCCCCCGCGAGGCGGAGATGCTCGACCCGCAGCAGCGGCTGATGCTGGAGGCCGCCTGGCGGGCGCTGGAGGACGCCGGGACACCGGCCCGCGCGCTCGCGGGCAGCCGGACCGGCGTGTTCGTCGGCGCCGGCTGGCACGACTACGAGCACGTCGGCCGCAAGAGCGCCGCCGGGGTCACCCAGCACACCGCACCCGGCTACGCGCTCGACATGATCGCCGCCCGGGTCTCCTACTTCCTCGGGCTCACCGGGCCCAGCCTGGTCGTCGAGACCGGCTGCTCCTCCGCGCTGGTCGCGGCGCACCTGGCCGCCCAGGCGCTGCGGGCCGGCGAGGTGGACGCGGCCATCATCGGCGGTGTCGCGCTGATGCTCGACCCGACCGCCTCGATCGGCCTGACGTACTTCGGCGGCCTCTCCCCCGACGGCCGCTGCAAGGCCTTCGGCGCCGGGGCGAACGGCTTCGTGCGCGGCGAGGGCGTGGGCGCCCTGTACGTGAAGACCGTCGCCCGGGCGCAGGCGGACGGGGACCGGATCCACGGTGTCATCGCCGGCACGGCGGTGAACAACGACGGCGGCGGGCAGAGCGTCGTCGCACCCAGTCCGCTCGGGCAGGAGCGGCTGCTGCGGGACTCCTACCGGCACTGGGGCATCCCGGCGGACCGGGTCGCCTATGTGGAGGCGCACGGCACCGGCACCTCGGTCGGCGACCCGATCGAGGCCGGCGCGGTCGGCCGGGTGCTGGGACGGACCCGCAGCGCGGACGCCGGTCCGCTGCCGATCGGCTCGGTGAAGACCAACATCGGGCACCTGGAGGCCGCCGCCGGCATCCCCGGGCTGTTCAAGGCGCTGCTGTCGCTGCGCCACGGCGTGGTGCCGCCGAGCCTGCACTCGGCGGAGCTGAACCCGGAGATCGCCTTCGACGAGCTGAATGTGACGGTGGTCCGCGAGCCGCTGCCGCTGCCGGCGGACGAGCAGGTCTTCCTCGGCGTGAGCAGCTTCGGCTGGGGCGGCACCAACGCGCACGTGGTGCTGACCGGGGCGCCGCGGACGGAGACCCCGGTCGCCGACGACCGACCCGACGTGCACCGCACCGCCGACGAGCACCGCACCCCCTTACTGCTGCCGGTGTCCGCGCACTCGGAGCAGGCGCTCGCCGAGCGCGCCCGCGAGCTGCGCGAGCTGCTCACCGGCGCGACCGACCCGGCTCCGGAGCAGCTGCCGGCTCCGGAGCAGCTGCCGGCGCTGGCCGGCACCCTGGCCTGGCAGCGCGACCAGTTCCCGGTCCGCGCCGCCCTGCTGGCCGCCGACGCCGCCGGAGCGGCCGGGCAGTTGGAGCGCCTCGCCGCCGACCCGGCCGGTGCCGAGCCGGTGCCCGGCGTGTTCACCGGCCGTGCCGCGCCCGTCGGCCGGACCGCCTTCGTGTTCCCCGGCCAGGGGTCGCAGTGGCACGCCATGGGCCGTGAACTCCTGGCCGCCGAGCCGGTGTTCGCCGCGGTGATCCACCGCTGCGCGGCCGCGCTGGAGCCGTACACGGACTGGGACCTGGTCCGGGTCGTCTCCGGCGAGGCCGGGGAGGAGTGGCTGTCGCGGATCGACATGCTGCAACCGACCCTGTGGGCCGTGTCGCTGGGCCTGTGCGAGCTGTGGCGGGCGGCCGGCGTGGAACCGGACGTGGTGGTCGGCCACAGCCAGGGCGAGGTCACCGCGGCCACGGCGGCGGGCATCCTCTCCTACGAGGACGGCGCGATGGTCGTCGCCCGGCGCAGCGCGATCGCCCGCCGGACCTCGGGCAAGGGCCGGATGCTGGCGGTGGACCTCTCCCTGGACGCCGCGAAGGCGGCGCTGTCCGGCTTCGAGGAGGGCGTGTCGCTGGCCGTGAACAACGGCCCGAACAGCTGCGTGCTCTCCGGTGACACCGAACTCGTTCTGGCGCTCAAGGAGTTGCTGGAGGCCGAGGGCACCTTCTGCCGGCTGGTGAACGTCGACTACGCCTCGCACAGCCCGCAGATGGACGAGCTGGAGGACGACCTGCTGGCGGCGCTGCAGTCGGTGCGGCCCGGCCGGGGCGGCGTCGAGCTGATGTCGACGGTGCGGGTGGCCCCGCTGGAGGGGCCGGAGCTGGACGCCCGGTACTGGGTGGACAACCTGCGCCGGCCGGTGATGTTCGCCGACGCGATGGAGCGGCTGTTCGACACCGGGGTGACCCATGTGGTCGAGATCAGCCCGCACCCGGTGCTCACCCCGGCACTGGAGCAGCTGGCGGCGCAGCGGCCGGTACCGCCGCAGGTGCTGTCGACGCTGCGGCGCGACCAGGGCTCGCCGGACACGGTGCGCGAGTCCATGGCACGGGCGTACGTGAGCGGTCTGGAGCCGTTCGGCGCGCTGCCCCGGGCCGCCTGGGCGCCGGTGCCGCCGTACCCGTGGCAGCGGACGGTGCACTGGGTGGAGCAGGGCCGTCGGCGGGCCGGGAGCGGGGCCGGCGAGGAGCTGCGGCTGGTGCCGTCGGTGACCGAGCAGGGTGCCTGGAGCGGCATGCTGGAGCTGGCCCCGGCGGACATCCCCTGGGTGCGCGACCACCGGGTGTACGACGCGGTGGTGCTGCCCGGCACCGGGATGCTGGAGCTGGCGCTGCGCACGGCGCTGGCCAGGACCGGCGGCGCGCACCGCACCCTCGCCGAGGTCGGCCTGCACAGCCATCTGACGCTCACCGAGGAGCCGGTGACGGTGGCGCTGGGCTGGCGGGACGACGTGACGGGAGGCGGCAGTTTCACGCTGTCCTCGCTGGAGCCGGGCGGGCAGGGCTGGGTGCGGCACGCCTCGGCACGGGTGCTGGCGGAGGACACCGCGCCGGAGGCGCCGTCGTTCCCGGAGCGGCTGCTCGGCGTCGACGCCGCGCCGGCCGCCGCGTTCTACGCCGACTGCGCGGCGCGGGGTCTGAACTACGGTCCGGCGTTCCAGGGTGTGGTGGGGCTGCGGGCCGGGGCGGCGGAGTGCCTGGCCGAGGTGCGGCTGCCGGAGGGCTGCCTGGCCGGCGGCCATCCGCACCGGCTGCACCCGGCGCTGTGGGACGCGGCGCTGCAGGCGTCGATCCCGCTGTTCCCGGGCGAGGAGGCGGCGGTGCCGGTCGGGGTCGGGCGGGTGCATCTGCACCAGGACCTCGCGGAGCCGGTGACGGCGCTGTGGTCGCACGCGGTGCGGCGGGACGGCGGCGAGGAGGTGGACCTGTTCCTGTTCGACGCGGAGCGGCGGCCGGTGCTGAGCCTGCTGGGCCTGCGGATGCGGGCGCTGGCGGCCTCGGCCGATCCCGGTGCGGTGGACGCGGAGCGGATCCACCGGTTGGAGTTCCGGGCCGCGGAGCGCGTCGACGAGGCTGCCGACGGGACCGGCACCGAGGAGCACACCGGCCGCTGGGCGGTGTGCGCGGCCGACCCGGTCGGCGGCACGGCGGCCTGGGCGCGGGCCGGGGAGCTGGCCGAGGCGCTGGGCGCGCTCGGCGCGACGGCGCTGGCCCAGGTGGCCGACGGCGCGGACGCGGCCCGCACCGAGGTCTGGCAGGAGCGGCTGGCCACCGTGGAGGGGTTGGACGGCGTGGTGTTCCTGGCGCCGGGCGCGGACGCCGGTCCGGACGCCCAGCGGGCGGCCCTCGCGGCGCTGGCCGCGCTGGTGCGCGCCTGCTCCGCGCGCCCGCTGGTGCCGCGGCTGGTCGTGGTGACGGCCGACGCCCAGCTGCCGCCGTCGGCGGCCGGGGCGGTCGACCCGGGCGCGGCCCTGTACTGGGGCTTCGGGCGGGTGCTGCGCCGTGAGCACCCCGAGCTGCGGCCGGTGCTGGTGGACGTGGCCGGTGACGAGGCCGACTGGGCGGTGCGCTGCGCCGTCGAGCTGTCGGCCGAGGACGGCGCGGACCAGGTGGTGCTGCGAGGCGGGGAGCGGCTGGTCGGCCGGCTGGTGCGCGGCGCGGCGGGACCGGTGGACGACCCGGCCGACCCGGCCCGGCCGCGCTGGCGCTCGGCGGACCCGCAGCCGTTCCGGCTCGCCCCGGACGGCCGGGGCACCTGGGACGGGCTGGCGTTCCGGCCGCTGGAGCGGCGGGCGCCGGGCGCCGGGGAGATCGAGCTCGCGGTGGGGTCGGCGGCGCTGAACTTCATCGACGTGATGAAGGTGATGGGCACCTATCCGGACCCGACGGCCGACGCCCGGCTGCTCGGTCTGGACGGCGCGGGCGTGGTGACCAGGACCGGCGCGGGCGTGACCCGCTTCGCCCCGGGCGACCGGGTGGTCGCCTGCACCAGCGGCGGAGCGCTCGCCACCCACTGGACGGTCCTGGCCGACCACGCGCAGCACGTGCCCGACGGGATGGCGGACGCCGACGCGGCGGCGTTCCCGGCGGTGACCATCACCGCCTGGTACGGCCTGCGGCACCTGGCCTCGCTGCTGCCGGGCGAGACGGTGCTGATCCATTCGGCGGCGGGCGGGCTGGGCCTGGCGGCGATCGCGGTGGCGCGGCTGCTGGGCGCCGAGGTGCTCGCCACGGCGGGCAGCGCGCACAAGCGGGCCCGGCTGCGCGAGCTGGGCGTGCGGCACGTCTTCGACTCCCGGGACCTCTCCTGGGCGGACGAGGTGCGGGCGGCGACCGGCGGCCGCGGGGTGGACGTCGTCCTCAACTCGCTGACGGGCGCGGCGATCCCGCTGGGTCTGGAGGTGCTGGCCGAGGGCGGGCGGTTCGTCGAGGTCGGCAAGGCCGACATCTACGGCGGGCGCACACTGGCCCTGGACGCGTTCCGCAAGGGCATCGGCCTCTCCTCGCTGGACCTCGCCGGGGTGATCGCCCGTCGGCCGGCGCTGTTCACCCGGCTGTTCGCCGAGGTGTGGGAGCGGGTCGAGGCGGGCGAGCTGGCGCCGCTGCCGGTGCTGTCCTACCCGTTCGCGCGGGCCGCCGAGGCGATGCGGGAGATGTCCCACGGCCACCACATCGGGAAGTTCGTGCTGTCGGACCCGTCGACGGTCACCGAGGTGGCGCCGGAGCCGCTGCGGGACGGCCGGTTCCGGGGCGACGGCACCTATCTGATCACCGGTGGTCTCGGGGCGCTCGGCCTGTCGCTGGCGGAGTTCATGGCCGGGCGCGGCGCGGGCCGGCTGGCCCTGGTCGGCCGCTCGGCGCCGACGGCGGAGGCGGCTGCGCGGATCGGGGCGCTGCGGGCGCGCGGTGTGCTGGTGGAGACCTTCGCGGCCGATGTCGCCGACGCGGCGGCGGTGCGCCGGGTCCGGGAGCAACTGCCGCCGCTGCGCGGGGTGGTGCACGCGGCCGGTCTGCTGGACGACGCGACGGTGCTCAATCTGACGGCGGAGCAGCTGGACCGGGTGCTGGCGCCCAAGGTCGACGGCGCGGTCCACCTGGACGCGGCGACCGAGGGCGATCCGCTGGACTTCTTCCTGCTGTTCTCCTCCGCGGCCGCGCTGTTCGGCAACGCCGGCCAGGCGGCCTACGCGGCGGGCAACGCCTTCATGGACGCGCTGGCGGTGGACCGGCGGCGGCGCGGACTGCCCGCGCTGAGCGTGCAGTGGGGCCCGTTCAGCGATGTCGGTCTGGCCGCCGCGGACGACAACCGCGGGGCCCGGCTGGCGGAGCGCGGCATGGCGGGCTTCTCCACCGCCGAGGCGTGGCGGGCGCTGGAGGGGTTCCTCGGCGGTGACGAGCAGGTGGTCGCCTATGTGCCGATCGACCTGCGGCAGTACCTGGAGGCGTACCCGGACACGGCGACGCTGGCCAGCTGGAGCGCGCTGCGGGAGCTGGCCCGGCACGGCGGGGGCGGCAGCAGCGCGGGCGCGGCCTTCCTGGCCGAGCTGCGCGGGGCGCCGCAGGAGCGCTGGCCCGAGCTGTTGGAGGCCAAGGTGCAGGAGCTGGCCGGGCGGGTGCTGCGGCTGGAGGCCGGGGCGATCGACCGGGACACGCCGTTCAAGTCGCTGGGGCTGGACTCGCTGATGGGTCTGGAGCTGCGCAACCGGCTGGAGGCGGCGTTCGGGCTGCGGCTGTCGCCGACGCTGCTGTGGACGTACGGGTCGGCGCGGGCGCTGTCGGCGGTGCTGGCCGAACGGCTGCTGGGCGATCCGGCGGCGGGCGAGGACGGCGCGGCGGACGGGTCCGCCGAGACCGCCGCCGAAGGCGAGGGCTGAGCAGATGACGGAGCAGCAGCAGAGCGGCACCGCCGCGCCCGCGCCCACACCGCTCACCCGGGCGCTCGACACCGTCCGCAAGCTGCGGGCGCAGCTGGACGCCGCCAGTGGCACCGGCCCGCTGGCCGTGGTCGGCATCGGCCTGCGGCTGCCGGGCGGCATCGCCGACCTGGACGGCTACTGGGCCGCGCTGGCCGAGGGCCGCGAACTGGTGGGTCCGCTGCCCGCCGGGCGGCGCGGGCCGTTCGCCGCCGAGTGGGAGCAACTTCCGCACAGCGGCGGGTTCCTGGACGAGGTGATGGACTTCGACGCGGAGTTCTTCGGCATGGGCCCGGCCGAGGCCCGGGGGGTCGACCCGCAGCAGCGGCTGCTGCTGGAGGTCGCCTGGGAGGCGCTGGAGGACGCCGCGCTGCCGCCGGACCGGCTGGACGCGGCCCGCACCGGGCTGTTCGTCGGGATCACCGGCCAGGAGTACTGGGACTGGCACACCGGCGAGCTGGACACCCACTGGGCGGGCGGCAACGGCCACTGCTTCACGGTGGGCCGGGTGGCGTACGCGCTGGGGCTGGCCGGGCCGGCCATCACGGTGGACACGGCCTGCTCCTCCTCGCTGGTGTCGGTGCACCTGGCGCGCCAGGCGCTGGCCCGCCGGGAGTGCGACGTGGCGCTGGCGGGCGGGGTGAACCTGGTGCTCTCGCCGCGCGCGACCCGGCTGCACCGGCTGGCGGGCACCCTGTCGCCGGACGGGCGGTGCCGTCCCTTCGACGCGCGGGCGAACGGCTTCGCCCGGGGCGAGGGCTGCGGCGTCCTGGTGCTGAAGCGCCTGGAGGACGCGCGGCGCGACGGCGACCGGGTGCACGCGGTGGTGCACGGTTCGGCCGTCAACCAGACCGGGCGCTCGACCGGCTTCACGGCGCCCAATGTGCTGTCGGAGGTCGCGCTGACCGAGGCGGCGCTCGCGGACGCCGGGCTCACCGCCGCCGACATCGGCCTGGTGGAGGCGCACGGCACCGGCACCTCGCTCGGGGACACCATCGAGATGGAGGCGATCGCCGCCGCGCTGGGCCGTCGCAACGGCGGCGCCGAGCTGAGCGTCGGCTCGGTCAAGGCCAATCTGGGCCACCCGGAGTCCGCGGCCGGAGTGATCGCCCTGGTGAAGGCGGTGCTGTGCCTGCGGCGGCGCGAGGTGCCGCCGCTGGTGAACTTCAGCACCCTCAATCCGCTGATCGACCTGGACGGCACCGCCATCACCCTGCCGACCTCCCTTCGGCCCTGGCCGGAGCGCGGCGGGCGGCACGCGGCGGTGAGCGCGTTCGGCATGGGCGGCACCAACGCCCAGGTGATCCTGGGCGCGGCCGAGGACACCTCCGCCGGCCCCTCCGCCGACGGGGCCGGGGCCGTCCCGGTGGCGGGCTTCGAGCTCTCCGCCCGGACCCCGGAGGCGGTGCGGGCGCTGGCGGGCGCCCTGCACGGGCGGCTCGCCGGACTGCCGGACGCCTCCTACCCGGCGTTCGCCTACACGGCCGGGGCCGGGCGGGCCCGGCACCGCTGGCGGGCGCGGATCGCCGCCGCCGACCGGGCCGCCGCTCTGGGGGCGCTCGGTGGGCTGGCCGAGGGGGACACGCCGGCCGGCGTGGTGCTCGCCGAGCGGGAGCAGCACGACCGGGACGAGGCCGAGGGCGGGTTCGCGGAGCTGCCCAGGGCCGTGCTGGACCTGCCGAACTACCCCTGGCAGCGGAGCCGGTACGCCCCCTCGACACCCGAGGATCCCAAGACTCCCGACGAGCCCGCAGCTCGCGTGCAACACCCGCCCGCCGAGGGGGGCACCGGTCGCGCCCTGTTCGCCCTGGAGTGGGCCGAGGCCGAGCCCGGAACGGGTGCGCCCGCCGGAGCACCGGGCCGCTGGCTGCTGTTCGCCGACCGCGCGGGAACGGCCGGCGCCCTGGGCGCCGAACTCGTCGCCCGGCGCGGCAGCTGGGTGACCGTCACCCCGGGCAGCCGCTCGCGCCGGATCGACCCGCTGCACTACGAGCTCGACCCGGCCCGCCCGGAGGACCTCGCCGCCCTGCTCAAGGAGCTGCGCGCGGCCGGTGACGAGCCGTGGGCCGGGGTCCTGTACGCCTGGGGCCTGGACGCGGCCAACGGACCGGCACCGACGGGCTCGGGGCCGGAGGGTACGGGGCCGTTCCCGCTCCCGGCGGCCCGGGAGGAGGCCGTCCGCCCGGCCCCGCTGCTGGTCCGGGAACTGGCCGGCGAAGGGCTGCCCGGCGCCCCGCGCCTGGTGCTGCTGACCCGGGGCGCGCAGCGGGTGACCGAGCGGGACGGGGCGCCCGACCCGGTGCAGGCGCTGCTGTGGGGTGCGGCCGGCGTGGCCTCGGCCGGGGCCGACGTGCCCCGCCCGCTGCTGGTGGACCTCGACCCGGACCCGGCGCGGGACGACGCCGCCCGGCTGCTGGACGTGCTGCTGCGCCCGGCCGGGGAGCCCTCGGCCGCGCTGCGCGGTCCGGTCGGGTACACCCCGGTCCGGGTGCCGCAGGACTCCGCCGACGGCACCGAACCCGCTTGGCAGCGGCGGCCGTTCGACCCCGAGCTGGACACCAACCAGCGGCTGCTGGCGGTCCGGCCCGGCCTGCTGGAGAGCCTGACGCCGACCCGGTGGGAGCGGACGGCGCCCGGCCCCGGCCAGGTGGAGATCGAGGTCGCGGCGGCCGGGCTGAACTTCAGTGACGTACTCAAGGCGATGGGCGCCTACCCGGGCGCGGCCGGCACGGTCCCGCTGGGGGTCGAGTGCGCGGGCCGGGTGAGCGCGGTCGGCGCGGGCGTCGAACGCTTCCGGGTCGGCGACCGGGTGATGGCGGTCGCGCCGTCCGCGCTCGCGGCCTACACCACCACCGAGGAGCACCTGGTGGCGCCGAGGCCGTCGGCGCTGGACGACGAGCAGGCGGCGGCGGTGCCGGTGGCCTTCCTCACCGCCGTGTACGGGTTGGGCCATCTGGCCCGGCTGCGGGCGGGCGAGACGGTGCTCGTCCACTCGGCGAGCGGCGGTGTGGGCCTGGCCGCGCTGGCGGTGGCCCGGCGCTGCGGGGCACGGGTGTTCGCCACCGCGGGGACGCCCGCGAAGCGCAGCTTCCTGCGCGAACTCGACGGCGTGGAGCTGGTGACGGACTCCCGCTCGACGGACTTCGCGGCGGAGGTCGCGGCAGCGACCGGCGGGCGCGGGGTCGATGTGGTGCTCAACTCCCTGACCGGGGAGGCGCTTCGGCTCGGCCTGGGGCTGCTGGCGCCGGGCGGGCGGTTCGTCGAGCTGGGCAAGCGCGACATCCACGACGACAGTCCGATCGGCCTCGGCGGTCTGAAGGCGAACCGGGCGCTGTTCGCGGTCGACCTGGACCACACCTTCCACGCCCGACCGGAGCTGCTGGCCGAGCTGTTCGAGGAGGTGGTGCGGGGCTTCGAGGACGGCGGCTTCGGACCGCTGCCGGTCACCGTCCACCCGTTCGCCGCCGCCCGGGAGGCGTTCGCCGTCATGGCGCAGGCCCGGCACACCGGAAAGCTGGTGCTGCGCCCGGAGCCGGCACCTGAGCTCGCGGTGCCGCCGACCCGCTCGGTGGTCCGGGCCCGGGCCGGGTACCTGGTCACCGGCGGCACCACCCCGGTGGCGCTGGCGGCGGCCCGCCGGCTGGCGGAGCTGGGAGCGCGCCGGATCGGCCTGCTCCGCTCGGCCGACTCCGTCCCGGACGCCGCCGCAGAGCCGGTCCTGACAGAACTGCGCTCCCGTGGCGTGGAGTTGCTGCTGCCGGTCGCCGACCTGTCGAGCGCCGAGGAGTCGGCCGCCGCGGTGGCCGCGTTCGACACTCCGGCGGCGCCGCTGGCCGGGGTGGTGCACCTCGCGGGCGCCGAGGCGGCGTACGCGGTGGCGAACGGTACGACGGACGGCGGCGTGCCGGAGGAGGCCGAGGACGACCCGCTGGACGCCACCGGCCCGGCCGCCGACGCCTGGCGGATCCATCTCGCCACCGCCGACCGGCCGTTGGACTTCCTGGTGCTGTCCGACCCGGTCTCCGCATCCGGCCGAGGGACGGCGCTCGGCGCCTGTCTGGACGCGCTCGCCGGGCACCGCAGGGCCGCCGGACTGCCCGCGCTGAGCGTGGACGGCGCCGGACTGGCCTCCCTCGCCCGGCTGTTGGGCAGCCCCGCCGCGATCGTCCGCTCGACCGACGGCTCCCCCGAGGCCGGCTCCACCGACGCCGCCGACTCCGACGGCGGGGAGGCGGTCCGACGGCAGCTGCTGGCGGTCGAACCGGGCCGCCGCCGCCGGGCCGTGCTGGTCCGGCACTGCCGGGAGCTGGCCGCCCGGGTGCTCGACGGGCCCGGCGCGCCGGACCCGGCGGCGATCGACAGCGCGGCGCCGCTGGCCGGCCTCGGCTTCGACTCGATGCACACCCTGGAGCTGCGTTCGCGGCTGGAGCTGTCGCTCGGCGTCCCGCTGCCCGCCACGCTGGGCTGGCAGTACCCGACGCTGGACGCCCTGGTGCCGTTCCTCGCCGAACGGATGGGGATCCCGCTGGAGGCCGCCGCCGCTCCTGCTTCCGCACCCGAAGCCGTGGACCGACCCGACATCGACCGCCACGGCGGCCCCGAGGCGCCCGACGGCCCCGAGGACCTCGACGGGCTGTCGGAGCGCGAACTGGAGGCCCTCCTCCTCGCCAAGACCGAGCAGTTCGACACCAGTGCCGATCCGACCGACCGGGGGCAGGGACGATGACCACGCGCGAACACACCACCCGGGGCGACACGCCCGAGGACCGCACCGGCTCGATGACGGCGATGAAGCGCGCCTATCTGACCATGGAGCGGATGCAGCGCCGGATCGACGAGCAGGAGCGGGCCAGGAGCGAGCCGATCGCCATCGTCGGTGTCGGCTGCCGCTTCCCCGGCGGGGTCACCGACCCCGACTCGTACTGGGAGCTGCTGGCCGCCGGCACCGACACGATCGGCGAGATCCCGGCCGACCGCTGGGACGTCGACGCGTTCTACGACGAGCAACCGCGCACCCCCGGGAAGCACAGCACCCGCTGGGGCGGCTTCCTGGACCACATCGACCGCTTCGACCACGAGTTCTTCGGCATCTCCCGCCGGGAGGCGGTGTCGATGGACCCGCAGCAGCGGCTGGTGCTGGAGGTCGCCTGGGAGGCCCTGGAGGACGCCGGGCAGGCGCCGGACGCGCTGGCGGGCAGCCGGACCGGGGTGTTCCTCGGCATCTGCAGCAACGACTACGCCGGGCTGCTGTTCCGCGAGCCGCAGGACATCACCGCCCACGCGTCCACCGGCGTCGCGCACAGCATCGCCAGCGGCCGCCTCTCCTACCTGCTGGACCTGCGCGGGCCGAGCGTCTCGGTGGACACCGCCTGCTCCTCCTCGCTGGTCGCCGTGCACCAGGCCTGCCAGAACCTGCGGCTCGGCGAGTGCGACCTCGCGATGGCGGGCGGCGTCAACGCGGTGGTCGCGCCGGACGCGGCGATCTCGTTCTCGCAGTTCCCGGAGATGCTCGCCGACGACGGCCGCTGCAAGACCTTCGACGCGGCGGCGAACGGCTTCGTCCGCAGCGAGGGCTGCGGTGTGGTGGTGCTCAAGCGGCTCTCGGACGCGCGCCGCGACGGCGACCGGGTGCTCGCGGTGATCCGCGGCTCGGCCGTCAACCAGGACGGGCGCAGCTCGGGCCTGACCGCGCCCAACGGCGCCGCCCAGCGCGAGGTGTTCCGCCGGGCGCTGGCCGCCGCCGGGGTGGGCCCGGACCGGGTCGGCTACATCGAGACCCACGGCGCCGGGACCAAGCTGGGCGACCCGATCGAGGTGTCCGCGCTGGCCGAGGTCTACGGCCGTGCCGAGGGTGCGCCGCTGCACCTCGGCGCCGTGAAGACCAACCTCGGCCATCTGGAGGCGGCGGCCGGGATCGCCGGGCTGATCAAGGCCGCGCTCTGCGTGGACCGGGGGCAGATCCCGCCCAATCTGCACTTCGCCGACCTCAATCCGCACATCTCCTTCGAGGGCACCACCTTCGCCGTGCCGACCGCGCTCACCCCGTGGCCGTCCGACGGGGTCGACGGGGCGCGGCGGTTGGCGGGTGTCAGCAGCTTCGGCTTCAGCGGTACCAACGCGCACCTGATCGTCGAGCAGGCACCGGACGCCCCGGCTTCCGAACCGGCCGCCGGGTCGGACGAGGACCGCCCGCTGTCGGTGCTCGCCCTGTCGGCGCGCAGCGGCGGCGCCCTGCTGAAGCTCGCCCGCCGCTACCAGGACCGGCTGGCGAAGGCCGGTCCCGGCAGCGCGGCCGACCTGAGCTTCTCCGCGAACACCGGCCGCTCGCACTTCCCGCACCGCCTCGCCGCCGTCGGGGCCACCCCCGGCGAACTCGCCGAGCGGCTGGCGGACTTCGTCCGGGACGACCCGGGCGAGGGACTGCTGCTGGGCCGCTCCGGGGGCGCCGCCCCGGCCGGGCCCGGGTCGACGGCCGAACCGGTCTTCCTGTTCACCGGCCAGGGTCCGCAACGCGCGGGCATGGCCCGGCGGTTGTACGAGACGCAGCCCTTCTTCCGGCGCACCCTGGACCAGTGCGACGAGATCCTGCGGGACGTCCTGCCGGCGCCGCTGCTGTCCGCCGTGTACCCGGCCTCGGCGGCGGACGGCGAGTTGATCAACACCATGGAGTTCGCCCAACCCGGCCTGTTCGCCGTGGAGTACGCGCTGGCCGGGCTGTGGCGCTCCTGGGGCGTGGAACCGGCCGCCGTGATCGGCCACAGCCTCGGCGAGTACGCCGCCGCCTGCTTCGCCGGAGCGCTGCCGCTGGAGGACGGCCTGCGGCTGGTCGCCGAGCGCGGGCGGCTGCTCCAGCGGCTCGCCGAGTCCGGGGCGATGGCCGCGATCGCCGCCCCAGCGGACGAGGTGGCCGCCGAACTCGCCCGCCACGACGAGGCGCTGGTCGCCGTGGCCGCCGTCAACGGCCCGGCGAACACCACCGTCTCCGGGGTGCGGGAGGTCGTCGACGAGGTCTGCGCGGCCTTCGCCGGGCGCGGCGCGGAGGTGCGGCGGCTGCGCATCTCCACCTCCTCGCACTCCCCCCTGGTGGAACCGGTGCTGGAGCCGCTGCGGGCCGCGCTGGAGAAGGTCACGTTCGGCGCGCCGGCCGTCCCGCTGCTGTCCAACCTGACCGGCGGGCTGTGGCCGTGGGACCGGCCGCTGGACACCGACTACTGGCTGCGGCACGCCCGGCAGCCGGTGCTGTTCGCCGACGGGGTGCGGGCGCTGTACGAGCTGGGGCACCGCACCTTCCTGGAGGTCGGTCCGGCGCCGACGCTGCTGGGCCTGGTCGGCGAGGTGCTGACCGGCGACGACGTGCTGATGCTGCCCAGCCTGCGGCCCAAGTACGACGACTGGGAGATCCTGCTCGGCAGCCTCGGGCGGCTGTACGCCGAGGGGGCCGAGGTCGACTGGGCCGGATTCGACCGGGAGTACAGCCGGGCCAGGACGCCGCTGCCGCACTACCCGTTCGCCGCCACCCGCTGCTGGCACGAGCCGAGCGGCGACGGCTCCGCCGCGGCTCCCGCCCGGCGGCCCTCGGCGCAGGCCGGGCGGCCCGAGCGGCCCGCACGCGTGCCACGGACCGAACGGGCCGCGCGCCCCGAGCGGCCCGTACCCGCCCAGCGGTCCGCCTCCCCCCGGACGGCCCCGGCCCGCCGGCTGCCCGGCGCCCCCGGCCGGGCGGCGGCGAGCGCGCTGCCGACCGCCGAGGAACTGCTGGCCGCCCCCGCCGAGCAGCGGGTGGAGACCCTGGTCGCCGGGCTGACCGCCAGTGTGCGCGCCGCCCTGGGCTCGCGCGCGGCCGCCGTCGACGCCGACGCTCCGCTGTCCGCCCTCGGCCTGGACTCGCTGATGGCCGTGGAGCTGCGCAACGAGATCCAGGGCCGGCTGGGCGTCAAGGTGACCGTCGCCGAGTTCCTCAAGGGCGCCACGGTCCGCAGCCTGGCCGGGCAGGTGGTCGAGGGGCTGACCGCCGCCGGGCCCACCGCCACCACCGGGGAGGCGGCGCCGATCCGCCGGGCGGCCCGCTCCGCCGACCGGACCCCCGACGCCGCCCCCGACCCCACCGCCGAGCTGCTCGCCCTCCTGGAGCAGGTCACCGAGACGTCGGAGCGGGTCGATGACTGAGCTCGACGAGCGCCTCGCCGCGCTGACCCCGGAGCAGCGGGCGCACCTGGACCGGCTGCTCGCCGAACGGCGGCCGAGCGAGGACGCGACTCCGGCGACCCCTGCCGAGGACGTCTTCCCGCTCTCGCTGTTCCAGCAGGGCATGTGGTTCCTGGAGCAGGTCCGACCGGCGAACCCGGCCTATGTGGTGCCGGGCGCGGTGCGGGTACGCGGCCCGGTGGACGCCGGGGTGCTGCGCGCGGCGCTGCGCGAGGTGGTGCGCCGGCACGAGGCGCTGCGCACCACCTTCGCGCTGCGCGACGGCCGCCCCGTCCAGGTGGTGCGGCCCACTGTCGAACCCGAACTGCCCGTGACCGACCTCCGGCAGGCCGGGCTCACCCCGGCCGAGCTGGACGAGCGGATCGTGGCGGCCGCGGTCGGCGAGCCGTTCGACCTGGAGGCCGGGCCGCCGCTGCGGCTGGCCCTGCTGCGCACCGGCGAGGACGAGTCGGTGCTCGTCCTGGCCCTGCACCACCTGGTCTCCGACCGCTGGTCGTTCTGGGTGCTGCTGGCCGAACTCGCCGCGCTCTACGAGGCGTTCGTGGCTGGCCGGCCCTCACCGCTGCCGGAGCTGCCGGTCCAGTACGCCGACTTCGCGCTCTGGCAGCGCGAGCAGCACGAACAGGGCCGCTGGACGGAGCAGTCGGCGTACTGGAAGGAGCGGCTGACCGGGGCACCGGCCGCGCTGGAGCTGCCGACCGACCGGCCGCGTCCGGCCGTCCAGGGCTTCAACGGCGGCACACTGCCGTTCGAGCTGCCCGAGCCGCTGCTGCGCGGGCTCTCGGAACTGGCCCACCGCCGGCACGCGACCACCTACATGGCGCTGCTGGCCGTGTTCACCGTGCTGCTGTCCCGGTACGCCCGCAGCCGGGACGTGGTGGTGGGGGTGCCCACCGCCGTCCGCGACCGGGCCGAACTGGAGCCGCTGATCGGCTACTTCGTCAACACGCTGCCGATCCGCACCGAGCTGGGCGGCGAGCCGTCCTTCACCGAGGTGCTGGACCGGGTGCGGGCGGCCTGCCTCGGCGCCTACGAGCACCAGGAGGTGCCGTTCGAGCTGGTGGTCGGCGAGCTGGGCACCGCCCGCGACCTCAGCCGGCCGCCGGTGTTCCAGGTGAGCTTCGCCTACGGCCGGGAGGCGGTGCCGGACCTCGCCCTGGGCGGTGCGCGGCTGGAGCCGGTGCCGGTGCGCGGCGGCGGCGCGCGGTTCGACCTGGAACTCCAGGCCTTCGACCGGGACGGCGGCCTGAGCGGCTGGTTCGAGTACGACCGCGACCTGTTCGACGAGTCCACCGTCGCCCGGCTGGCGGCGCACTTCGGTCGGCTGGCCGAGCAGGCGGTGGCCGCTCCGGAACGGCCGGTGGAGCAGCTGGAGCTGCTGACGGAGGCCGAACGCCACCGGGTGCTGGTGGAGCTCAACGACACCGCGCGGGACTGGCCGGCCGGCGAGGGCTGGATCCACCAGGCCTTCGAGGAACGGGCCCGGCTGCGTCCGGAGGCGGTGGCGCTGCGCTTCGAGGGCCGTTCGGTGGGCTACGGCGAGCTGGACCGGCGGGCCAACCGGCTCGCCCACCGGCTGCGCGGGCTCGGCGTCGGCCGGGACACCGTGGTCGGCGTCGGCATGGAGCGCGCGCCGGAGCTGGTGGTGGCGCTGCTGGCGGTGCTCAAGGCGGGCGGCGCCTATCTGCCGCTGGACCCGGAGCTGCCGGCGGCCCGGCTGGAGCACATGGTGCGGGACGCCCGGGTGCCGGTGCTGCTCACCCAGCGCCGGGTGCTCGGGCGGCTGCCGCGGGTCGACGCCGAGGTGCTGTGCGTGGAGGAGTTCGAGGCCGGGCCGGTCGGGGAGCCGGACACCGCCCCGGAGGTCGAGGTCGGCGGCGAGGACCTCGCCTACGTCATCTACACCTCCGGTTCCACCGGCACGCCCAAGGGCGTCATGAACGTGCACGCGGCGATCCGCAACCGGCTGCTGTGGATGCAGGACGCCTACCGGCTGGACGCCACCGACCGGGTGCTGCAGAAGACGCCGTTCTCCTTCGACGTGTCGGTGTGGGAGTTCTTCTGGCCGCTGGCGGCCGGCGCGACCCTGGTACTGGCCCGGCCGGAGGGGCACCGGGACACCGGCTACCTGGCCCGGACGATCCGCGCGGAGGGCGTGACGACGGTGCACTTCGTGCCGTCGATGCTGCAGGCCTTCCTGCGGGAGCCGGTGGAGGAGTGCGGGAGCCTGCGCCGGGTGGTGTGCAGCGGCGAGGCGCTGCCGCGCGACCTCCAGGACCGCTTCCTGGCCCGCTCCACCGCCGCCCTGTACAACCTGTACGGCCCGACCGAGGCCGCCGTCGACGTCACCCACTGGACCTGCGGGCCGGACGAGGACCCCCGGCGGCCGGTGCCGATCGGCCGGCCGATCGCCAACACCCGGATCCTGGTCCTGGACGGGGCGATGCGGCCGGTGCCGGTCGGGGTGCCCGGCGAGCTGCACATCGGCGGCCGGGGCCTGGCCCGGGGCTATCTCAACCGGCCGGAACTGACCGCCGAGCGCTTCGTCCGGGACCCGTTCGACCCGGACCCGGCGGCCCGGCTGTACCGCACCGGCGACCTCGCGCGGTTCCGCGAGGACGGCGCGGTGGAGTACCTCGGCCGGCTGGACCACCAGGTGAAGCTGCGCGGCCTGCGGATCGAGCTCGGCGAGATCGAGTCCGTGCTGACCGAGCACCCGGGGGTGCGCGAGGCCGTGGTCACGGCCCGTCCGCACCGGACCGGGGACGTGCGGCTGGTCGCCCACCTCACCACGACCGACGCCGGAACGCCGCCGGCGCCCGCCGAACTGGCCGCGCATCTGCGAGGCCGGCTGCCCGGGTACATGGTGCCCGCGGTGTTCGCCGTGCTGGACGCGCTGCCGCTCACGCCGAGCGGCAAGGTGGACCGCAACGCGCTGCCCGAGCCGGGCGAGGACGGCCCGGCGGCGGGCGCGCCGTTCACCGCGCCCGGGGCCGGTCTGGAACGGTCGCTGGCCGGGCTGTGGCGCACGGTGCTGGGGGTGGAGCGGGTCGGCGCCCACGACAACTTCTTCGACCTCGGCGGGCACTCGCTGCTGATGGCCGAGCTGCGGTCGCTGCTGGCGGCGGACCTCGGGCACCGGGTGTCGATGGTCGAGCTGTTCCAGCACCCCACGGTGGCCTCGCTGGCCGCCCATCTGAGCCGGTCCGGGGTGGATCCGTCCACGGCCCCCGGGGCGGCCGCGCGCGAGCGCGCGGAGAACCGACGCCGGGCCGGTGCCCGGCGGCAACAGGCGGCCGTGCGCCGTGCCCGTTCCTGAGAGCACGATGTGAGAGAGCGACAGGTGACCCCGATGCCGGAGATGTCCGAAGAACTCGACCAGATCGCCGTCGTGGGGATGGCCGGCCGCTTCCCCGGTGCCCCCGACGTCGACAGCTTCTGGAGGAACCTGGAGGAGGGCCGGGAGTCGATCGAGGTGCTCTCCGAGGCCGGGCTGCGGGCCGCCGGGGTGGACCCGGAGGTGTCCGGCCGGGACGGCTACGTCCGGGCCAAGGGCGTGCTCGCCGGGGCCGACCGCTTCGACGCGGCGTTCTTCGGCTACAACCCGCGCGAGGCCGAGATCATGGACCCGCAGCACCGGGTGTTCCTGGAGTGCGCCTGGGAGGCGCTGGAGTCGGCCGGCTGCGTGCCGGAGGACTTCGAGGGCAGGATCGGCGTGTTCGCCGGCTCCGGGATGAACACCTATCTGCTGCACAACGTCACCGCCAACCGCCGGGTGTTCGAGTCGGCGGGGCCGTACCAGACGCTGCTGGCCTCGGACAAGGACTTCCTGGCCACCAGGGTCGCCTACAAGCTGGGCCTGACCGGCCCGGCGATGAGCGTGCAGACCGCGTGCTCGACCTCGCTCACCGCCGTCCACCTGGCCTGCCAGAGCCTGCTGAACGGCGAGTGCGACCTCGCCCTGGCCGGCGGGGTGTCGATCGGCTCCCCGCTGGAGCAGGGCTACCAGTACGAGCCGGGCGGCATCCTCTCCCCCGACGGGCACTGCCGGCCGTTCGACGCCTCGGCGGGCGGCACCGTGCCCGGCAACGGCGTCGGCGTGGTGGTGCTGCGCCGGCTGGCCGACGCGCGGCGCGACGGCGACCCGGTGGACGCCGTGGTACTGGGCTCGGCGGTCAACAACGACGGCGCGCTGAAGGCCGGTTACACCGCGCCGAGCGTCGACGGGCAGGCCGCGGTGGTCTCCGAGGCGCTGGCGATGGCCGGGGTCGGCGCGGGCTCGGTCGGCTACGTGGAGACCCACGGCACCGGCACCGCGCTCGGCGACCCGATCGAACTCGCCGCGCTGACCCGGGCGTTCCGCGAGGACACCGAGGAGACCGGCTACTGCGCGATCGGCTCGGTGAAGAGCAACATCGGCCACCTGGACGCCGCCGCCGGGGTCGCCGCGCTGATCAAGACGGTGCTGGCGCTGCGGCACGAGGCCATCCCGGCCTCCCTGCACTTCACCAAGCCCAACCCCGAACTCGACCTGGAATCGGGCCCGTTCTTCGTCAACGACCGGCTGCGGCCGTGGCCCCGGGGGGAGCGGCCGCGCCGGGCCGGGGTCAGCTCCTTCGGCATCGGCGGCACCAATGTGCACCTGGTGCTGGAGGAGGCGCCCGCGCCCCCGACTTCTACCGACGTCACCGCCGCGGAGACCGTCCCCGTCCTGCTGCCGCTGTCCGGACGCACCGCCGAGGCCGTCGCCGAGGGCGCCCGACGCCTCGCCGACCACCTGGAGGCCCACCCCGGCCTGCGGCTCGACGACCTCGCCCACACCCTGACCCACCACCGCCGCGCCTTCGGCCGCCGCGCCGCCCCGGTGGCCCCGGACCGGGCCGGGGCGGTGGCCGCGCTGCGCGCCGTGACCGCCGCCGGTACGACGGAGGCCGCCGAGGGCGCCCGGGTGGCGTTCCTGTTCCCCGGCCAGGGCACCCAGTACGTCGACATGGCCCGCGGCCTGTACCGCCGGGAGCCGGTGTTCACCACCGAACTCGACCGCTGCGCCGAGCTGTTCGCCGCCGAGCTGGGCGAGGACCCGCGCGCGCTGCTGTTCCCCGCCCCCGGGGAGGCCGAGGCGGCGGCGGAGCGGCTGACCCGCACCGAGTACGCCCAGCCCGCGCTGTTCCTGGTGGAGTACGCCTTGGCGCAGCAGTGGACGGCCTGGGGCGTGCGGCCGGACGCGATGGTCGGCCACAGCGTCGGCGAGTACGTCGCCGCCTGCCTCGCGGGCGTGTTCGAACTGGCGGACGCGGTGAGGCTGGTGGCGGCCCGGGGCCGACTGGTCGCGGCGATGCCCACCGGGTCGATGCTCACCGTGTTCCTGTCCGAGCGGGAGCTCGCGCCCTGGCTCGCCAACAGCGCCGCCAGCGCCGACAGCGCCGAGGACGCCGACGGCGCCGGACTCGCCGTGGCAGCCCTCAACTCCACCGGGCTGAGCGTCGTCTCCGGCCCGACCGACGCCGTGGACGCGCTGGAGCGACGCCTCAAGGAGGCCGCCGTCCCCTGCCGCCGCCTGCACACCTCGCACGGCTTCCACTCCCCCGCCATGGACGGCGCCGTCGGCCCGCTGGTCGAGGCGGTCCGCGCGGTACGGCCGAACCCGCCGCGGATCCCGTTCTGCTCCAACGTCACCGGCACCTGGATCACCGAGCAGGAGGCGACCGACCCGGAGTACTGGGGCCGCCACCTGCGGCAGCCGGTCCGCTTCGCCGACGCCGCCGCACTGCTGCTCGCCGACCCGTCCTGGGTACTGCTGGAGGTCGGCCCCGGCCACACCCTCGGCGACTTCGTCCGCCGCCACGGCGCCTGGCAGGAGGGCCGGACGGTGGTCGGCTCGCTGCGCCACCCGCAGGAGCGGGAGGACGACGTGCTCCGGCTGCGCCGGGGCCTGGGCGCGCTGTGGAGCGCGGGCGTGCCGGTCGACCGGGACGTGCTGCGGCCGGGCGCCGACGGGCGGGTGCTGCGGCTGCCCGGCTACGCCTTCCAGCGGCAGCGCTACTGGGTGGAGCCGGACCGCACCGCCACGACCGGCCCGGCGGCCGATCCTGCGGCCACCGGCGGCACGGCGACGGCCGGGCCGGTCCCGGTCGAGGACTGGTTCCGCACCCCCGGCTGGCGACGCCTCGCCCCGCAGACCGCGCGCACCCCGGACACCCCGGACGGCGGACCGCTGTGGGTGGTGCTGGGCGACGGCACCGGCCTCGGCTCCGCGCTGGCCGAGCGGCTGGCCGAGGGCGGCGCCGCCGTGGTCCGGGTCGGCACCGCCGACGGCTCGGAGCGCACCGACGGGCTGCGCGTGCCCGGCCCGCACGCCCGCGGCGCGAACTCCTGGTCGCTGGACCCGGACGACCGCGCGCAGGCCGCCGAACTGCTCGGCGCGCTGGACCTCCGGGGCGCCGCCTCGCTGCGCCTGGTGCACCTGTTCAGCCTCGGTGACGACCTGTCCGACGACGACGTGCTGGACGGCGAGGCACTGGACGAGGCCCGGCTGACGGCCGCCCCGGCGTCCCGGTGACCCTGGACGTACTCTGCCGGGGCGTCCACAGCGTCACCGGCGAGGAGCCGCTGCGGCCCGAGCAGGCCCTGCTGGCGGGCCCCTGCACGGTGATCCCCCAGGAGCTGCCGGACGTCGACTGCCGGCTGCTGGACATCACCGGTACCGACCCGGCCGCCCCGGCGGAGGAGGCGGTGCGCGCCGTGCACCGGTTGCTGCTGCGCGACCCCGCGGAACGCGACGTGGCGCTGCGCGGCCGGCACTGGTGGGTCCGCGACTTCGACGCGCTCCCGCTCCCGGCCGTCCCCGCCGCGGACGCGGCGAACGGCCCGGCCGACCCGCCGGCGCACCCCCGCGACGGCGGCGTCTACCTGGTCACCGGCGGCCTCGGCGGCGTCGGCCTGGCCCTCGCCGAGCAGCTGGCCGAGGGCGTGCGGGCACCGGTGCTGGGCCTGCTCGGCCGCTCCGACTTCCCCGCCGAGGAGGACTGGCCGGCCTGGCTGGCTGAACACGGCGAGCAGGACCCGACCGGCGCCCGGATCCGCCGGCTCACCCGGCTCCGCGAGGGCGGCGCACGGATCGCGCTGCTGCGGGCCGACGTCACCGACGAGCGCGAACTCGGCGCCGCGCTGGCCGCCCTGCGCGCGCGCTTCGGCCCGCTGAACGGCGTGGTGCACGCGGCCGGGGCGCCGTCCACCGGCATGCTCGCCCGCCGGACCCGCGCGGACGCCGACGCCGTCCTGGCGGCGAAGACCGTCGGCACCCTGCTGCTCGACCGGCTGTGCGCGGACGACCCGCTGGACTTCCTGCTGCTCTGCTCCTCGGTCAGCGCCGTCCTCGGCGGCCCCGGCCAGAGCGACTACGGCGCGGCCAACGCCTTCCTGGACGCCTTCGCCCAGTGGCGGCGCCGGCAGGGCCGCCCGGTGACGGCGCTCGGCTGGGGCACCTGGGAGGGCGTCGGCATGGCCGCCGGACTCACCGGCCGGGCGACCGCCGCCGGGCCGGAGACCGGCCACCCGCTGCTGCGCCCGGTCCGCACCGAGGGCACCACCGTCGTCTACGAGACGGTGCTCTCCACCGCGGACAGCTGGATCGTCGACGACCACCGGCTGATGGGCCACGGCCTGGTGCCGGGCACCGCCTACCTGGAGCTCGTCCGGGCCGCGCTGGCCGGACAGGCCGGGGAGCGGGAGATCGAGCTGCACGACGTGCTGTTCATGACGCCCGTGGTCGTCCCCGACGGGCAGCACCGGACGGTGTTCACCACGATCGAGGAGCGGGACGGGCGCCCGCACTTCACCGTCCGCAGCCGTCCGGCACCGGACGCGCCGTGGCGCGAGCACGCGACCGGCTCGGCCTCCTTCCACGAGCGCGGCCCGGACGTCGTCCGCGACCTGGCGGAGGTGCTGGAGCGCTGCGAGGTGACGGAGGTCCTGGAGACGGAGGACGAGATCCGCCGCCGTCTCGGGGTGGAGCGCTTCGAGGAGGGCGGCGGACCGCTGCGGTTCTGGTTCGGACCGCGCTGGCAGGTACTGAAGACCATCCGCACCGGCGGCCGGCGGATGCTCGCCACCCTCCGGCTGGACGAGGACTTCCTCGCCGACCTGGCGGACTACCCGCTGCACCCGGCCCTGCTGGACATGGCCGGCGGCGTCTTCCGGCTGCACGCCGAGGACCCGTACTACCTGCCGCTGACCTACCGCAGCCTGCGGATCCTGCACCCGCTGACCGGCACGGTGGAGGTCGCCGTGGAGATCAAGCACCCGGCCGGGTCGACCGGGGAGACCCTCACCTGCGACCTCGAACTCCTGGACCCGGACGGCCGGCTGCTGGTCCTGGTGACCGACTTCACGGTCAAGCGGATCAATGACGTCGAGGCGCTGCTGACCCAGATCGGACAGACCGTCGCGGAGGCCGAGGCGGCCGGCGAGGACACCGGGACCGGTTCTGCCGAGGGCGGCCCGACCGGTTCTGCCGGTGCGCTGGCCGCGCTCGCCGAGGGCTTCGGCGAGCCGGAGGGCCGGGCCGCGTTCGCCCGGGTGCTGGCGCAGCCCGAACTCCCCGCCCACCTGGTCGTCACCCCGCAGGACTTCACCGCCCTGCGGCGACTGGCCCGCTCGATCACCCCGGCGCTGCTGGCCCGTGAACTGGAACAGCTGGCCCCGCTCGGCGGCAGCCACCCCCGGCCCGAGCTGGCGACCCCGTTCGTGGCGCCCGCCACCGAGCGGGAGGAGGCCGTCGCGGCGCTCTGGCGGGAGGTGCTGGGCGTCGAGGAGGTCGGTGTGCACGACGACTTCTTCGCCCTGGGTGGCCACTCGCTGGCCGCCGTGCAGATCAACACCCGGATCCGGAGCCGTTTCGGCACCGAACTCGACCTGCGGGACTTCTTCCAGTCCCCCACCGTCGCCCACACCGTCGACCTGCTGGCCGGGGGCGGCGGTACCGGGGGCGGCGACGGGGACACCATCGAGGCCCTGAGCCGCGCCGGGGACGGCGGAGGACCCGGACACGGGGACCTCGACGACCACGACCTCGACGGCCTGGACACCTCGGACGACCTGGACGACCTCGACGACCTCGACGGCCTGTCCGACGAGGAGGTGGAGGCCCGCCTCCAGGCCCTGCTCGCCGAGGAGACGGCCGACGAGGCCGCCTCGGACCGTACTGACCGGGGGAACCAGGAATGAGCGCCCGCGACACCCACGGAACCCCCGAGGACGGACGTGCGATGACCACCCCCGACCCCGCGACGCTCTCCGCCGCCGAGAAGCGCGCACTCCTCGCCGAACGCCTGCGCCGCAAGAAGGCCGCCCGGCCCCGGGAGCACCGTTTCCCGGCCTCCTTCCCGCAGCAGCGGATGTGGTTCCTGGACCAGCTGACGCCGGGCGACACCGCCTACAACGTCTGCGGCGCCACGCGGATCCGCGGCCCGCTCGACCTGGACCTCTGGCGGCGCGCCGTCTCCGCGATCGCCCGCCGCCACGAGGCGCTGCGCACCACCTTCCGGGCAGTGGACGGCGAGCCCGTCCAGGTGGTCACCGAGGGCGCCGAGCCGGGCTTCGCCGTCGTGCCGTGCGAGCACCTGGCCGGACCGGACGGCGAGGAGGGCGTGCAGGCCCTGGCCCGGGAGGAGTTCGCCCGCCCGTTCGACCTGGCCACCGGCCCGCTGGTGCGGATGCGCTTCCTGCGGCTCGCCGACGACGAGCACGTGCTGCTGCTGACCATCCACCACATCGCCGGCGACCTCTGGTCCACCTCGGTGTTCCTGGACGAGCTGGTCACGCTCTACGGCGCCTACGCGGGCGGCACCGAGCCCGCGCTGCCCGAACTGCCCATCCAGTACGCCGACTACGCGGTGTGGCAGCGCAAACGGCTGGACGGGGACGGCGCCCGGGCCGACCTGGAGTACTGGCGGCGGACGCTCGACGGGGCCCCGGCCGCCCTGGAACTGCCCACCGACCGGCCCCGCCCGCCCGTGCAGAGCACCCGGGGCGGCTCCCGCCCGTTCGCACTCTCCGCCGAACTCATGGACCAGGTCCGTGAGTTCAGCCGGGCCGAGGGCGTCACCCCGTTCATGACCCTGCTCGCCGCCTTCCAGGTGCTGCTGCACCGCTACACCCGGGAGGAGGACGTGGTCGTCGGCGTGCCGGTCGCCAACCGGGGGCGCCCCGAAGTGGAGCGGCTGATCGGCTACTTCGCCAATATGCTGGCGCTGCGCACCGACCTCTCGGGTGCGCCGTCCTTCCGTGAACTTCTGGGCCGGGTAAGGCCGGTGTGCCTGGGCGCGTTCGCCCACCAGGAGCTGCCGTTCGAGCGGCTGGTGGAGGAGCTGCACCCGCGCCGGGACCTCTCCCGCACCCCGGTGTTCCAGGTCTCCTTCGTGTTCCAGAACATCGCGATGCCCTCCTTCGACGTGGCGGGCCTGCACCTGGAGCCGATCGAGGTGGCCGGCAGCACGGCCCGCTTCGACCTGGAGCTCCAGGTCTTCGACCGGCCGGACGGCCTGAGCGGCCGCTTCGAGTACAACAGCGACCTGTTCGACGCCGCCACCGTCGACCAACTGGCCGGCCATCTGCGACTCTTGGTGGAGCAGCTGATCGCCGGTCCGGACCTCCCGGTCGGCGCGGTGCCGATGCTCGCGGCGGAGGAGGAGCGGCGGCTGCGCGAGCAGGGCAACGACACCGGCCGGGAGTGGCCCGACCGGGCCCCGGTCCACCGCCTGTTCGCCGAGCAGGCCGCCCGCACCCCGGCCGCCGAGGCCGTGCGCTGCGGCGCCGAGGCGCTGGACTACGCGGAGCTGGACCGGCGCTCCGACCGGCTGGCCGCGCGCCTGCGCGGGCGGGGTGTGGGCCGGGACGTCCTGGTGGGCGTGTGCACCGAGCGCTCGGTCGACCTGGTGGTGGCGCTGCTGGCGGTACTGAAGTCGGGCGGCGCGTTCGTCCCGATCGACCCGGAGTTCCCGCCGGAGCGGATCGCGTACATGCTGGCCGACTCCGGCCTGCCGGTGCTGCTCACCCAGCGGCCGGTGGCGGAGCGGCTGCCCGCGACCGCCGCCGAGCTGCTCTGCCTGGACGAGCCCTACGAGGAGCCCTACCAGGAGCCCTACCAGGAGCCCGACGAGGAGCCCGACGAGGAGCCGGTCGGGCTCGCGCACGACACGGCCGAACCGGCGCCGGTCGTCGAGGAGGACGACCTCGCCTACGTCATCTACACCTCGGGCTCGACCGGGCGGCCCAAGGGCGTGCAGGTCCCGCACCGGGCGCTGGCCAACTTCCTTCGCTCGATGCGGGAACGGCCGGGTCTGACGGCCGGGGACACCCTGCTCGCCGTCACCACCCACTCCTTCGACATCTCGCTGCTGGAACTGCTGCTGCCGCTGGTCACCGGCGCCCGGGTGGTGGTCGCCGAGCGCGGCGCGGCCGCCGACGGCGAGCAGTTGTCCCGGCTGCTGGCAGCCTCCGGGGCGAGCGTCGTCCAGGCCACCCCGTCCACCTGGCGGATGCTGCTGGACGCGGGCTGGCCGGGCGCACCCGGGCTGAAGGCGCTGGCGGGCGGCGAGGCGCTGCCCGCCGAACTGGCCCGGCGGCTGCGGTCCGGCGGTGTGGAGCTGTGGAACATGTACGGGCCCACCGAGACCACCATCTGGTCGGCGGTGGCCGAGGTCGGGGACGGGCCGATCTCGATCGGCGCGCCGATCGCCAACACCGAGCTGCACGTGCTCGACGAGCAGGGCCGGCTGACGCCGCCCGGGGTGCCCGGCGAGCTGTACATCGGCGGCGCCGGCCTGGCCCGGGGCTACCTGGGCCGGCCGGAGCTGACCGCCGAGCGGTTCGTCCCGCACCCGCTCGGGGCCGGGCCGCAGGACCGGCTGTACCGCACCGGGGACCTCGTGCGCCGTCGGCGGGACGGCGGTATCGAGTTCCTCGGTCGGCTGGACCACCAGGTGAAGGTGCGGGGCTTCCGGATCGAGCTCGGCGAGATCGAGAGCGAGCTGGCCCGGCGGCCCGAGGTCGGCCACGCGGTGGTGACGGTCCGCGAGGACGTTCCCGGCGACCAGCGGCTGGTGGCCTACGTGGTGCCGGCGCCCGACGGCGGCCCCGGCCCGGCGGAGGAGTGGCCGGACCAGGTCGAGGAGTGGCGCCGGATCTGGGACACCGCCTACGACGACCCGGACGACGCCCCCGCTCCCGCCCGCTCCGCCGCGGACCCCGAGATCCCGGGCGAGGACCTGCGCGGCTGGAACAGCAGCTACACCGGCGAGCCGATCCCGGCCGCGGAGATGCGCGAGTGGGCCGACCGCACCGCCGAGCGGGTGCTCGGCCTGCGCCCCCGCTCGGTGCTGGAGATCGGCTGCGGCACCGGCCTGATCCTCCAGCGGGTCGCCCCGCAGGTCGGGCACTACTCAGGCACCGACATCTCCGAGGTCGCCCTCACCGGTCTGCGCGAGGTCGTCGACGGCGCCGGTGACACCCTCGGCGAGGTCGCGCTGCACCTCTGCGCGGCCGACCGGCTCGACCGGCTGCCCGAGCGGCTCTTCGACGTGATCGTGCTCAACTCGGTGGTCCAGTACTTCCCGGACGAGCGCTACCTGCTGCGGGTGATCGAGGGCGCGCTGCCCCGGCTCGCCCCGGGCGGCTCGCTGTTCCTCGGCGACATCCGCAGCCTGCCGCTGCTGGAGTCCTTCCACCTGTCGGTCCAGCTCGCCCACGCCGAACCGGGCCTGCCGCCCGCCGAGTTGCTCGCCCGGACCCGCCGACGGCTGGCGGAGGACGAGGAACTCGTCTTCGACCCGGCGCTGTTCACCGCGCTGCCGAGCCGCTTCCCGGCCGTCCGGGAGGTCCGGGTGCTGCCCAAGCGGGCCGCCACCGCCAATGAGCTGACCCGGTTCCGCTACGACGTCGTCCTCACCACCGGACCGGCCGCCAGCGCCCCGGCTCAAGCCCCGTCCGAGCCGCTGGAGCCGGAGCCGGAGCCGCTGGACTGGGCCGCCGAGGGCCTGACCGTGGCCGCGCTGCGCGAGCGCCTCGCGACCCGGCGGCCCGCGCGACTCGCCGTCTCCGGCGTGCCCAACGCCCGCCTGCGCGAGCTCGCCGACACCCTCGGACGGCTCGGCGACGGCCCCGAACCGCCCGCGGAGCGGCCCGAGGCCGTCGACCCCGAGGAGCTCTGGGCCCTCGGCGAGGCGCTCGGCTACCGGATCGAGCTCGACTGGTCCGAGCACGGCCCCGACGGCGCGCTCACCCTGCTCGCCCGCCGACCCAACACCGAGGGCGGGCCCGCGTCGCTCGTCCCGCCACCGGCGGCCGAGCCGGACTGGGGAAGCCTCGTCAGCGGCACCCGGCGCCGGCTCGCCCGCCGGCTCGTCCCGGCGCTGCGCTCCGCCCTGGCCGAACGCCTGCCCGGCTACATGGTCCCCACGGCGTTCGTCCTGCTGGACGCACTGCCACTGACCCCCAACGGCAAGACCGACCGCAAGGCGCTGCCCGCGCCCGACGGCGACCGCCGCGACCTCGACGCGGTGTACGTCGCCCCGCGCGACGAGCGCGAGGAGGCGCTCTGCGCGCTGTTCGCCAAGGTGCTCGGGGTACCGGCGGTCGGCGTCCACGACAGCTTCTTCGACCTCGGCGGCCACTCGCTGCTCGCCACCCGGCTGGTCTCCCAGATCCGGGCCGCCCTGGGCGCCGAGGTCCAGGTCCGGGCGCTCTTCGAGACCCCGACGGTGGCCGGACTGGCCGCCCGCCTCGCCGCCGAGGACCCCGACCGGGCCCCCGGGGCGCCCCGCCCGGCGCTGGCCCCCGAGGCCCGGCCCGCCGAACTGCCGCTGTCCTTCGCCCAGCGCCGGCTGTGGTTCCTCGACCGGCTGGAGGGCCCCTCCGCCACGTACAACATCCCGATGGCGGTGCGGCTGACCGGCCCCCTGGACACCGACGCCCTGCGGGCCGCGCTGGCCGACGTGGTGGAGCGGCACGAGGCGCTGCGCACCGTCTTCCCCGACACCGGCGGGGTGCCGCGCCAGCACGTCCTGGACCCGGCCGCCGCCCGACCGGTGCTCACCGTCACCGAACAGCCGGAGGCCACCGCCGCCGCCGCGGCCGTGCGGACCGCCGCCCGCCACACCTTCGACCTGGCCCGCCGGATCCCGCTGCACGCCGAGCTGCTGGTGCACGGCCCGGAGCGGCACACCCTGGTCCTGGTGGTGCACCACATCGCCGCCGACGGCTGGTCCGTCGCCCTGCTCGGACGCGACCTCGCCACCGCCTACACCGCGCGCCTAGGCGGCCGCCCGCCGCAGTGGGCGCCGCTGCCCGTCCAGTACGCCGACTACACCCTGTGGCAGCACCGGCTGCTCGGCGGCCAGGACGACCCGGACAGCCTGCGCACCGAACAACTCGCCTACTGGCGCCAGGCCCTGGCCGGACTGCCGGAGCGGATCGCGCTGCCCGCCGACCGGCCGCACCCGGCCTCTGTCACCCACCGCGGCGGCACCGTCGCCCTGCAGTGGGACGCCCAACTGCACACCGCCGTCACCACGCTCGCGCGCCGGCACGACGCCAGCGAGTTCATGGTTGTGCACGCCGCCCTGGCCGCCCTGCTGCACCGGCTCGGCGCCGGGGACGACATCCCGCTCGGCGCGACCGTCGCCGGCCGCACCGACGCGGCCACCGAGGACCTGGTCGGCTTCTTCGTCAACACCCTGGTGCTGCGCGCCGACCTGTCGGGGGCGCCGACCTTCCGCGAGCTGCTGGCCCGGGTCCGCGAACGCGGCCTGGACGGGTACGCCCACCAGGACGTCCCGTTCGAGTTCCTGGTCGACGCGCTGCGCCCGGCCCGCTCCACCGCGCACCACCCGCTGTTCCAGGTGCTGCTGGCCTGGCAGAACGTCCCCGACGCGGTGCTCGGCCTGCCCGGTCTGACCGAGGAGGCCGTGCCGGTGGACAGCGGCGGCGCCCGGATGGACCTGGTGTTCTCGCTGACCGGCCGCCGTACCCCCGGCGACGGCGCGCCCGCCGGGATCGACGGCGTGGTGGAGTACAACGCCGACGTCTTCGACCCGGCCACCGTGGAGCTGCTGGCCGAACGCCTGCGGCGGATGCTGCTGGCGGTCTGCGCCGCCCCGGACCGCCCGGTCGCCGAGGCCGAGCTGCTCTCCGCCGACGAGCGGCACCGGCTGCTCACCGACTGGGCCGGCAGCGCCCCGTCCTTCGGAAGCACGCTCCCCGCCACCCTGCCCGCGCTGTTCGAGGCCCAGGCGGCCCGCACCCCCGACCGGACCGCGGTCGTCGACCCCGGGCGGGAGCTGACCTACGCCCAGTTGGACACCGAGGCCAACCGGCTGGCCCGGCTGCTGATCGCCCGCGGCGCGGGCCCGGAGCGGCCGGTCGCGGTGGCGCTGGGCCGCTCGGCCCGGTCGGTGGTGGCCATGCTGGCCGTGGTCAAGGCCGGCTCCGCCTACCTGCCGGTCGACCCGGACTACCCGGCGGCGCGGATCGCCTTCCTGCTCGACGACGCCCGCCCGGTCCTGCTGCTGACCGACGACGGATCGGCCGCCGCGCTGCCGGAGGGCGAGGTCCCGGTGCTGCGGCTGGACCGGCCCGAGGTGCTCGCCGAGCTGGCCGCACTGCCCGGCGGCGCACCGACCGACGCCGACCGCGCCGAGCCGCTGACCCCGGCGCACGCGGCGTACATCATCTACACCTCCGGTTCCACCGGCACCCCCAAGGGCGTGGTGGTCACCCACACCGGCCTCCCCGGCCTGGTCGCGGCGCAGGCCGAGGGCTTCGGCCTGGACGAGCACAGCCGGGTGCTGCAGTTCGCCTCGCCGAGCTTCGACGCCTCGGTGGCGGAGCGCTGCGACGCGCTGCTGACCGGCGCCGCGCTGGTGGTCGTCCCCAAGGAGGAGCTGCTCCCCGGCGAACCGCTGACCCGGACCTGCGAGCACTACGGCGTGACCAATGTGACGCTGCCGCCCAGTGTGCTGGCCGCCGTGCCGGAGGGCGGGCTGCCCGCCGGGCTGTCCCTGGTGGTCGCGGGCGAGTCCTGCCCGGCCGCGCTGGCCGACCGCTGGTCGGCGGACCGGCGGATGGTCAACGCCTACGGGCCGACCGAGACCACGGTGTGCGCCACCCTGACCGGGCCGCTGGTGCCCGGCGCCGGTGACCCGCCGGTCGGCCGACCGATCGCGGGCGCCCGGGTGTACGTGCTGGACGAGGGGCTGCGGCCGGTGCCCGCCGGTGTGCCCGGCGAGCTGTTCGTGGCCGGCGCCGGTCTGGCGCGCGGCTACCTGGGCCGGCCCGGGCTGACCGCGCGCCGCTTCCTGCCCGACCCGTTCGGCGAGCCCGGAACCCGGATGTACCGGACCGGGGACCTCGTCCGGTGGCGGGCGGACGGCCGGCTGGACTTCCTCGGCCGTACCGACCACCAGGTGAAGGTCCGGGGCTTCCGGATCGAGCTGGGCGAGATCGAGTCCGCGCTCTCCGCCCACCCGGACGCCGCCCGGGCCGTGGTGACGGTCCGGGAGGACCGGCCGGGGCAGCGCACCCTGGTCGGCTACCTGGTCCCCCGCCCGGATACGGCGCCCGACCCGGTGGCGGTGCGGGCGGCGCTGGCCGCCGAACTGCCGCCGTACCTCGTCCCGGCCGCCGTGGTGGTGCTCGCCGAACTGCCGCTCACCGCCAACGGCAAGGTGGACCGCGACCGGCTGCCCGCCCCCGGCTTCGCCCCGGGCGCCGGGTCCGGCCGGCCGCGCACCCCGGTCGAGGAGACCCTGTGCGCGATCTTCGCGGAGGTGCTCGGACTGCCCGAGGTCGGCACCGGGGACGGCTTCTTCGACCTCGGTGGTGACAGCATCCAGGCGATCCAGGTGGTCTCCCAGGCCCGCAGTGCCGGGCTGATGATCGGTGCCCGGGACGTCCTGGCCCATCAGTCGGTGGCCGCGCTGGCCGCCGTGGCCGTCCCTGCGGACGGGACGGCCGGACCCGAGGACGACGGCGTCGGAACGGTCGGGCCCACCCCGATCACCGAGTGGCTGCGCGAACTGGACGCCCCGATCGGCGAGTTCAGCCAGGAGGCGGTGATCGCCCTGCCGCCGGCCGGTGTGCTGGACCTGCCCCGGCTCACCGCCGCGCTCCAGGCGCTGGTGGACCACCACGCCGTACTGCGCTCCCGGCTGACCGTGGCGCCGGACGGCCGCTGGGAGCTGGAGACCGGCCCGGTCGGCTCGGTCCGGGTCGCCGACCACCTGGTCCGGACGGACGCGGCCGGAGCCGATCCCGAGAAGCTGCGGGCGCTGACCGCCGCCGAGGCCGCGGCCGCCCGCCGCCGCCTCGACCCCGCCGCCGGGGTGATGCTCAAGGCGGTCTGGCTGGACGCCGGGGAGAACGCGCCCGGCCGACTGCTGCTGGTCCTGCACCACCTGGTGGTGGACGGCGTCTCCTGGCGGATCCTGCTTCCGGACCTGCGGGCCGCCGGCGAGGCCGTGCTCGCGGACCGTCCGGTACTGCTGGCGCCGGTCGGCACCTCGGTGCGGCGCTGGTCCGAGCTGCTGGCCGCCGAGGCTTCGGCCCCGCACCGGCTGGCCGAACTCCCAGCCTGGCAAAGGCTGCTGACCGGCACCCCGGCACTGCTGCCCACCACTGGAACGGTCACCGGCACCGGGCGGCTGGTCCTCACCCTCCCGCCCGAGGACACCGCCGCCCTGCTCGGCACCGCCCCCGGCGCCTTCCACACCGGCGTGCAGGAAGTGCTGCTGGCCGCGTTCGGCATCGCCCTGGAGGAGTGGCGCCGCCGCCGGGCCCCGCTGGACCCGCCGGCCGACGGCGTCCTCGTCGCCGTCGAGAACCACGGCCGGCAGGAGGACCTCGCCGACGGCGTCGACCTGTCCCGCACCGTCGGCTGGTTCACCGCCGTCCAGCCGGTCCGGCTGGCCCCCGGCCCGCTGAGCTGGCCCCGGGTCACCGAGGCCGGGACCGAGCTGGCCGCCGCCGTCGTCCGGATCCGGGAACAGCTGGCCGCACTGCCCGGCGACGGCCTCGGCCACGGGCTGCTGCGACGGCTCAACCCCGCGACCGCCCCGGCACTGGCCGAACTCCCCTCCCCGCAGGTCGCGTTCAACTACCTCGGGCGCTTCGCCGACGCCGGTCCCGACACCCCCTGGGCGCCGGTCACCGCCGACGCGGCGCTCGCCCTGGGCGACCCGGACGCCCCGGTCGGCCTGCTCACCCACCCCGTGGAACTCAACGCCGTCACCTACGACAGCCCCGACGGCCCCCGGCTGGCGGCCGGCTGGACCTGGGCGCAGGGCGTGCTCACCGAGCCCGAGGTGCGCGAACTGGCCGAGACCTGGTTCGCCGCCCTCAGGGCCGTGACCGGCAGCGCCGCCCTGCCCGGCGCCGGGGGTCCGCCGCCCGCGGGGGACACCGCCCGCCGACGGCGCCGACCCGCCCGGACCGGCGGTCCCGTGCCGCCGGCCGACCGCACCCACGGCGTGCCGCTGTCCTTCGCCCAGTTGGACATCGTGCACCAGCCCGTCGACCCGGAGTCCTCGCACCACAACGTCATCACCGCGACCGTCCTCACCGGCACCCTCGACCCGGCGGCGCTGCGGGCGAGCCTGGACACGATCGTGCAGCGCCACGAGGCGCTGCGGACCAGGATCGTCGAGGAGGAGCCCGGCGACTGGCGCCAGTTCGCCGACCCCGTCGGCGGCTGGCCGCTCGCCACCGTCGACCTGCGCGAGCAGCCCGCCGCCGACCGCCGGGAGGCGGTGCGCCGACTGGTCGCGGCCGAGGTGGACCGCCCGTTCCGGCTGGCCGAGGGCCCGTTGGTCCGGGGCACCCTGATCGCCACCGAACCCGGCGAATGGGTGCTGGTGCTGGTGCTGCACCACATCGTGGTCGACCTGTGGTCGTACGCGCTGCTCGGGCGCGAACTGGGCGAGCTCTACGCGGCCCGGGTGCTGGGCCGCGAACCGCGGCTGCCCGCGCCGTCCGTCCAGTACCCGGACTGGGCGGCCTGGCAGCGGCGGCGGCTCGCGGACGGCGTGCTCGACGAGCATCTCGCCCACTGGGAGCGGCTGTTGGCGGACCTGCCGGCGCTGCCCCGGTTCGAGGCGCCGGAGCACCAGCGGGACGGGGCCGTCACCGGGTACACCAGCGGCTTCGTGCTGGAGCCCGCGATCGCCTCGGCCCTCAAGGAGGCGGCGCAGCGCGAGGGCGTGACGCTGTTCATGCTGCTGCTGACCGGCTTCCACCTGCTGCTGCAGAGCTACGCGCGGGGCGAGGCGCCGGAGTCGGACCCGGCCGGCGACCTCGCGGTCGGCTTCCCGCTGGCCGGGCGGGAGCACCCGCAGACCGAGCAGATGATCGGCTTCTTCATCAACCCGGTCGTGGTCCGCCCCCGCCCGGCCGCCGACGCGACCGTGCGCGAGCTGCTGGCCGCCGTCCGGGCCGGTGTCCTGGACGCGCATCTGCACCAGGAGGTCCCGCTGCGGCAGCTGCGCAAGGACGCCGGGGAGGACCACAACCCGCTGCGGCTGCTGTTCAACCTGCTGAACGTGGCCGGCGACCCGCTGGACCTGCACGGCCTCACGGCGGCGCCGCTGAGCCTGGACGTCGGCGACGCCGAGGTGATCCCGGAGCTGGTCACCGAGATGCGCCCGCACAACGCCGACCTCTACCTGATGATGCACGAGTCCGAGGCCGGACTGCGCGGCCTGTGGCTGTACTCGCCGGAGCGGATCGACCCGGAGTCGATGGCGGCCATGATGCGCCAGTGGCCTTTCGTGCTGGAGCTGTTGACGCACCGGCCGGACCTGCCGCTGACCGAGCTGCGGCGCCGCGTCCGCGACCGCGCCACCGGCTGACCCGCCCGCCCGCCTCCCGTGCTTCCCGTGCTTCCCGACCCGAAAGGCCCTCGATGAACCGGACCACCGACCCCGTCGCGCTGATCACCGGCGGCACCCGCGGCATCGGCCGCGCCACCGCCCTGCGGCTGGCCGAGGACGGCTACGACATCGCCCTCTGCTACAGCGCCGACGCCGACGCCGCCCGCTCCCTGGAGAAGGAGCTGCTGGACCTCGGCCGGGCCGCCTACGTCCGCCGGACCGATGTCGCGGACGCGGAGGCCGTCCGCGACCTCGTGGACGGCGCCGAGGACGCGCTCGGCCCGATCACCGCGCTGGTCGCCTCGGCGGCGATCCTCCGCGACACCCCGCTGCTGCTGATGGAGGACCAGGACTGGCAGGACGTGCTGCAGGTCAACCTCAGCGGCGTCTACCACGCCTGCCGCGCGGTCGTCGACGGCATGGTGCTGCGCCGCCACGGCGCCATCGTCAACCTGTCCTCGGTGGCCGGGATCTGCGGCAACGCCGGGCAGACCAACTACGCGGCGACCAAGGCCGGCATCATCGGCTTCACCCGCTCGCTCGCCCAGGAGGTCGGCCGCTACGGCATCCGCGCCAACGCCGTCGCCCCCGGCTACATCGACACCGACCTGGTCGCGCAGCTGCCCGAGGAGGCCGTCGAGCGGTCCCTCGAACAGGTCGCGCTGCGCCGCCTCGGCCGCCCCGAGGAGGTGGCCGACCTGGTGGCCTTCCTGCTCTCCGACCGGGCGAGCTACCTCACCGGCGAGGTGCTGAGGATCGACGGCGGCTTCCGCTGACCCGACCGGCCGCCCCGACCTCCCTCCTCATCCCTGGAGCCCATCGTGCAATGGACCGTCCTGGTCAACGACGAACAGCAGCACGCCCTCTACCCCGCCGACCGCCCCGCCCCGGCCGGCTGGCACCCCACCGGCTTCACCGGCACCGAGGAGTCCTGCGCGGCCCACGTGGACGCGACCCGGCCCGACCTCCGCCCGCTTCCGCCGCGCTCCTGAGGGGTGCCCTTCCCGTCCCCCTTCCCACCCCGTCGAATCATTCGGAAACTTTCCTAACCAAATCCATTGACCCCGCGGCCCGGGACCCCGATTCTGTGAGACACCCGCCGCGGGCCGTCGTCGTCCGCCGCGGGTGGTCCTCCACCTCCCCCTGAGCTGCCGTCAGCCCTGTGCGGCGGATCGACGAAAGCGAGTTGGCATGCGCAAGACCATCGGAGTCCGCCTCACCGCCCCGCTGCTGGCCGCCACCCTCGGTCCGGCCGCCCTCCTGCTGGCCCCGGTCGCCTCCGCCGCGGCGGACCCCGCCGTCGCGAACCCGGCCGTCGCGGCCGCGGAGTCCGCCGCAGCGGCCGCGCCCGGGATGGCCGCCGCGCCGTACGAGTACCTCGGCTGGGGCAGCCCGCAGAAGCCGACGGACGTGATGAAGGCGACCGGCGTCAAGTGGTTCACGCTGGCCTTCATCCTCTCCGACGGCGGGTGCAACCCGAAGTGGGACGGCAGCCGGCCGCTCACCGGGGGCTCCGACGAGGCCGCGATCAAGTCGATCCGGGCGGCCGGCGGCGATGTGGTGGTCTCGGTCGGCGGGTGGAGCGGCAACAAGCTCGGCGAGAAGTGTTCCAGCGCGAGCGCACTGGCCGGCGCCTACCAGAAGGTCATCGACGCCTACAGGCTCAAAGCCTTCGACATCGACATCGAGGACACCGAGTTCGGGAACGCGACGGTCCGTCAGCGGGTGGTCGACGCCCTGAAGATCGTCAAGACCAAGAACCCCGGCCTGGTCACCTACATCACCATGGGCACCACGCCCACCGGCCCCGACGCCACCGGCAAGGACCTCATCAAGCGCGGCGCGGCGGCGGGCCTCGCCAACGACGGCTGGGTGGTCATGCCGTTCGACTTCGGCGGCCACACCGGCACCATGGGGCAGGCCTCCGTCGGCGCCCTGGAGGGTCTCAAGGCGGCGGTGAAGAGCGCCTACGGCTACAGCGACGACGCCGCCTACCGGCACGTCGGGGTCTCCTCGATGAACGGGAAGACCGACGAGGCCGGCGAGACCGTCACCACCGCCGACTTCCGCACCCTGCTCGGCTACGCCCAGCAGCACCACCTCGCCCGGTACTCCTTCTGGTCCGTCAACCGCGACCGCGCCTGCGGCTCGGGCACCGACGCCGACGCGTGCAGCGGCGTCGCGCAGTCCCCGTACGAGTTCACGAAGATCGTCGTCCAGTACCAGGGCTGAGACCCCCTCGGCCGGGGGCGGCGGTCGCTCCCTCGGAGCCCCGCCCCCGGCCGGCCGCTCCGCCGGAGCGCCGTCCCCGACCGGTCAGCCCAGGTAGTGCCCGTCCCTGGCGACCACCCGGCCGGCCCGGACCACCAGCTCGCGCGGCGGCAGGTCGACGACGACCTGCGGGAGGCACTCGCCGGACACCAGCATGAAGTCCGCCGGCGTCCCCGGCTCCAGGGTCGCCCTCGGCAGGTCGAGCAGCTCGGCGCCGCCGTCGGCGGCCAGCGCGAAGCACTCGGCCAGCTCCTCGTCCGTACGGGCGTCGGTCGTCCAGCCGAGCAGGTGGGCCCGGTGCAGCATGTCCGCGTTGCCGAACGGGCTCCAGGAGTCCCGCACACCGTCCGACCCCAGGCCCACCCGCACGCCGTGCGCCCGGAGTTCGCGGAACGGCAGGACCTGGTGCGCCGAGGGCGCCACGGTGGTGAGGCCGACGCCGGACCCGGCGAGCAGCTCGGCGAGCTCGTCGAGGCGTTCGCCGACCAGCTCCGGGACGCAGAAGGCATGGCTGACGACGACCCGGCCGGCCAGACCGGCGGCCCTGGTCCGCGCGGCGATGTCGCGCAGCGGGGCGAGGCCGCGATCACCCCGGTCGTGCAGATGGACGTCCAGCCGCAGCCCGTACCGCTCGGCCAGGCCGAAGACCAGGTCGAGCTGCGCCGGGCCCTCACCGTCCGGACCGCCGTCGAAGCCGTCCGGGTCGATGCCTCCGACCGCGTCGATCAGCCCGCCCTCCGCCGCCTCCGCCAGCAGCGCCCCCGCCCCGGGGGTGCGGCGGACGCCGTGCTGCGGGAAGGCGACCAGCTGGAGGTCCAGCGCCCCGGCCAGCCGCTCCCGCACCTCGGCCAGACCGGTCACCCCGGCCAGGCCGAACGCGGGCGCGACGTCGACGTGCGCCCGGACGGCGCGGGTGCCGGAGGCCACGGCGTGGGCGAGCAGCCGGTGGGCGCGCTCGGCCAACGGGGTGCGCTGGTGCCGGTGGAGGTCGACGTCGCCCTGCACGTACTCGGGCAGCGAACCGGCCGGGCGCCGGCTGTACCAGGGCTCGCCCCAGGCGGTCTTGTCCGGGTGGATGTGCGCGTCGACCAGGGTGGGCAGTGCGATCCGGCCCGCGCCGTCGACCACCTCCGGCTCGGCGCCCTCCGGCAGCCGGTCGACCAGCAGGCCGTCGACGGCGACCAGGTCGACGGCCCGTTCGGCGCCGTACGGGCGGACGTTGCGGAAGACGGTGACGGCGGGGGCGGCCATGGGGGGTCAGCCTCTCGGTGCGGGGGGCGCTGAGGACGGGAACCACCCAGTGTCCCCCCGATTCCCGGCTGGGGGATCGACCGATCGGACGACACGGCCGTCCACCGACCGTCGCTCCCGGACGGGCCGAGCCGCCGATTCCCGACCCCGGCCCGATGACGGAGGGTGGGAGGCGGCCCAGTCCGAGGAGGAGCCGTGACCACCCGCGCCGTACTCGCCCGCACCGCCGCCGTGGCCGTACTGAGCACCACCCTGCTCACGGCCTGCGGCAACCAGGAGCCCGCGCCCACGCCCGTGGGCGTGCCCGTGCCCACGAGCACGCCCACAGCCAGGCCGACGCCCACCGCCACCGCCACCGCCACCGCCGGGGCCCCCTCCCCCACCCTGCTCGTCACCGACTTCGGCGCCGACACCGTCACCTTCGTCGACCCCTCCCGCCCGGGCCGCGCCGCCGACCTCGGCTCCGTCCGCGTCGGCACCGCCCCGTACGGCCTCGCCGTCGCACCCGACGGCACCGCCTGGGTCGCCACCGCCGAGGGCGTCGCCGTCGTCGACACCCGTACCCGCACCCGGGTCGCCCTGGTCCCGCACACCACCCGCACCGGGCCGGTCACCACCGGCGAGTACCGGGGCGGCGGCATGGGCATCGCGCTCTCCCCGGACGGCACCCGCGCCTACGTCGGCGTCAACGTGCCCGGTGGCAACGGCACCCTGGAGGTCGTCGACACAGCGACCCGGGCGGTCGTCCGGGTCGTCCCGGTCGGCCGCCGCCCCTTCGACGTGGACGTCTCGGCCGACGGACGCCAGGTATACGTCACCGACCACGACTCCTTCGACGTCACCACGGTCGACACCGCCACCTGGGCCGCCCGCCGGACCGAGGTCGCGCCGTACGGCACCGAGGGCGGACTCGGCTCCTGGCTGAAGCCGCACTACACCGCCGTCCGCCCCTCCGACGGCGCCCTGCTGCTCCCCTTCGAGGGCGAGCGCCTCGCCGTGGTCGACCCGTCCACCGGCCGGGTCACCGTCGAGCCGATGACCGCCAACACCCATCAGCACGGCGTCACCGCCGCGCCCGACGGCACCCTCTACACCGTCGGCACCGGCCCGATCGACCCCGCCACCGACGCCGGACCGTCCCTCACCGTCCGCGCCCCCGACGGCAGCGAGCGCCTCGTCCCGCTGGACGGCCCGCACGAGACCGTCACCCTCTCCCCCGACGCCCGCACCGCCTACGTCTCCGGCGGCTTCACCCGCGAGGGCGGCTGGGACGGGCTCACCGTCGTCGACACCGCCACCGGCCGCACCTCCCGCCTCCCCGTCGGCCACCTCCCGCTCGCCGTCGCCGTCCTCCCGGACCGCCCCTGACGGAGGATCCCGCAGGGGGCTGCAGAAGCTCCGCCATCGGACCCGCAGTGCTATCGATCGGATGATTCCCTTGCTGTATAAGTCAGTTGACGTATCTTCCGGTTCGGATCCCCCTCGATCGTTGACGACCGGCCGTCCGGAGGATTGGCTTCCCGGGAAGCCCGCCACCGGGAGGGAGCCCGGCCGGGCGATCTGAGGGGAAAGCCTTGATGACACGTACCAGCCGGACGTCCCGCAACCGCTGGCTCGCGGGCGGCGGAGTGCTGGCCGCGGCCGCCGTGATCGCCGCCACCGCCGCGCCGGCCCAGGCCCTGGCCCGGCCGGTGGCGCACGGCACCGTCCAGATCAGCACCGGGGTGAACGGCACCGCGCCCGACGGACAGTCGTTCAGCAAGGGCATCAGCGCCGACGGCCGCTACGCCCTGTTCACCTCCTGGGGCACGAACCTGGTGGGGCAGCCCTCGAAGGGCGGGCGCGACGCCTATGTGACCGATCTGCGCAACGGGCGCACCGAGCGGGTCAACCTCTCCGACGCCGACGAGCCGCTGAACGGCTTCACCGACTACGTCGCGATCAACGCCAACGGCCGTTACGTCGCCTTCGACAGCGAGGCCGAGGGCGTGGCCCCCGGCGCACGGGTGACCGGGCGCACCGAGGTGTACCTGCGCGACCGCTGGACGGGGCGCACCGAGCTGGTCAGCGGCAGCGCCGCCGGGACCGACACCGACCAGTACCACTCCTCCTACGCGCCCTCGATCAGCGCGGACGGCCGGTACGTGGCGTTCGTGTCCTCCCGGACCGACCTGGACCCGACGGTGGTGGACACCGAGCCTCCCGCCGACGGCACCGACCCGTCGCTGGCCCGGCCGTACACCTGGAAGTACAACGTCTACCTCACCGACCGGCGGACCCACACCACCCGGCTGGTCTCCAAGGACTTCAACGGCAAGCCGGGCGAGAGCCTCTCGGTGCACCCGACGATCAGCGCGGACGGCCGCACCATCGGCTTCTCCTCGCTCTCCGCGCTGCGGCCGGACCAGCAGCCCCCCGAGGACCCCGCCGCCGCGGACGTGGAACTCACCCCGAGCGCCGCCGAGGCCGCACGCCGGAGCACCCCGCAGGGGGCGGCGCAGTCGATCGCCTCCCACCCGACGTCCGCCGTCTACTACGTCTACGACGTGCCCACGGGGCGGCTGACCCCGGTGAGCACGGGCACCGACGGAGTCCTGGGCAACTCCAGCTTCGAGGCGACGATCAGCCCCGACGGGCGGCGCGCGATCTACACCCTGGCCGAGCCGGGCGGCTCGACCGGCGGTCACCGCTACCACACGGTGCTCCACGTCCGGGACCTGCGGACGGGCACCGTGACCAAGGTCAGCGGCGGCCTGCCGGGCACCAGCTCGGTCGGCTCCTCGGACCACGGGTCGATCACCGCCGACAACCGCTGGCTCTACTTCGAGTCCGCCGCCGACAACCTGGTGGCCGGCCCGCAGCACGCCGACTGGGACGCCTACCGCCAGGACCTGCGCACCGGCCGCACCGAGCGGGTCTCCACCGCCGCCGACGGCTCGCTCGGCAACGGCTCGTCGCGGGAGCCCTTCGTGGACGCCGCGGGCCGCACGGTGGTGTTCGGTTCGACCAGCCGCAACCTGGTGACCGGCACCGGCGCTCCGGCGGCCGAGGACTCCCAGGTCTTCACCACCTCCGTCGGGCGTCACCGGGGCGACCGCGACGACCGGGGCGGGAACGAGAACGGCTGACGGACCGGGATGACCGCTCAGTTCGGGCCCGACCGGCCGCACAGGCCGGCCGGGCCCGTTGCCGTGGGGACCGCCCCACCCCCGACACGCCGACCGGGCGGCGTCCTGCTTTGCGATTAATAATGCCCAGTATTAATCTTGGAGCATGGCAAGGACGTCGGCGGGCCACGAGACCCGCGAGAGGCTGATCCGGGCGGCGGAGGAACTCTTCGCCACCCGGGGTGTCGAGGCCTCGCTCACCAAGGACATCGTCCGACTGGCCGGACAGAGCAATCCGTCCGCCGTGCAGTACCACTTCGGCTCCCGCGAAGGGCTGCTGGACACGATCATGGCCGCCCGGCAGGAACGCACCGAGCGGGCGCTCGCGCCGAGGCTCCCCACCCTCGCGGAACAGGACCTCCCCGGGCTGCTCGACGCCCTGGTCACCGCCGAGGCCACCGAGCTGCGCACCGAGCAGGGGCGGCACTGCCTGCGGATCTCGGCCCAGATCAGCCACAGCAGCGGCGTCCGCACCCGGACCCCGCACCCCACCCTCGCGGGCGGCGGCTACTGGCGGCTGATCGCGCTGGCCGAGCAGCGGATCTCCGGCCTGCCGGAGCCGATCCGGCTGGAGCGCCTCGACCTCGTCCTCACCCTGATCGGCGCGGCACTGGCCGACCGGGCGCAGCAGTACCTCACCGGGTCCACCTCCCTGACGGACGAGGAGACCTTCCTCGCCGACCTGGTGACGGTGTCCGCCGCCATGCTCTCCGCCCCCACCCCCTCCAGGAGCACCTCATGAACGACCTGACCGGCAAGACCGTCGTCATCACCGGCGGCGCCCGCGGCCTCGGCGCCGAGGCCGCGCGGCTGGCCGTCGCCGCCGGCGCCAATGTGGTGATCACCGACCTCCTGGAGGAGGAGGGCCTGGCCACCGCCGCCGAGCTCGGCGAGCGGGCCCGGTTCGTGCGGCACGACGTGACCTCCGAGGAGGACTGGCAGCGGGTGGTGGACCACGCGGTGGCGGAGTTCGGCGCCGTGCACGGCCTGGTCAACAACGCGGGGATCTCCACCGGCACCCTGCTCGCGGACGAGAGCGTGGCGTACTTCCGCAAGGTGCTGGACGTCAATCTGACCGGGGTGTTCATCGGGATGAAGACCGTCGTCCCGGCGATGCGCGCGGCCGGCGGCGGTTCGATCGTCAACATCTCCTCGGCGGCCGGCCTGATGGGCCTCGCCCTGACCGCCGGTTACGGCGCCTCCAAGTGGGGTGTGCGCGGCCTCAGCAAGATCGGCGCGGTCGAGCTGGGCGCCGAGCGGATCCGGGTCAACTCGGTGCACCCGGGCATGACCTACACCCCGATGACGGCGGCGGTCGGCATCCGCCAGGGTGAGGGCAACTACCCCAACACCCCGATGGCCCGGGTCGGCGAGGCCCCCGAGATCGCCACCGCCGTCGTGTACCTGCTGTCCGACGACGCCTCCTACGTGACGGGCGCCGAACTCGCGGTGGACGGCGGCTGGACCACCGGGCCGACCGTCAAGTACGTCATGGGGCAGTGAGCCGGACGCCCCTCCGGCCGCCCGACCCGGTCCTCCCGCGCGCCGCGCCCCGGTCCTGACCGGACGGGGTGCGGCGCGCGGGAGTCCGCGCCCGCCGGCCTAGCGCACCCCGTCGAGCAGGACCGGGAGCTCGCGGTGCCCGTTGGAGATCAGCGACTCGACGGGCGCCAGCTCCGCGTCCGGGGCGAGGGCGAGGTCCGGGAACCGCTCGAAGAGCATCCGCAGGGCGGTCGCCCCCTCCAGCCGGGCCAGCGGGGCGCCGAGGCAGAAGTGCGGGCCGTGGCCGAAGGCCAGGTGGTCCTTGACCTGGCGGGTGACGTCGAAGACGGCGCCGTCCTCGCCGTAGCGGGCGGGGTGGCGGCCGGCGGCGGCGTAGGAGGCCAGGATCGGGTCGCCCTTCCGCAGGACCGCCCCGCCGGGCAGCTCGATGTCCTCGACGGCGAAGCGCAGCGGCAGGTGCGCCACGGGCGCGTCGCGGCGCAGCGCCTCCTCGACCACGTCGCCCCAGCCGACCTTGCCGGACCGGACCAGGGCGAGCTGCTCCGGGTGGGTGAGCAGTGCGGCGATGGCGTTGTCGATCAGGTTGACGGTGGTCTCGTAGCCGGCGGAGACGACCAGCAGCAGGGTGTCGCGCAGTTCCTCCTCGGTCAGCGCCGAGGCACCGGCGGCGGCATCCCCCTTGTCCGACCCGTCGGCCCCGTCCTCCTCGTCGCCGGTGTCGCGGGCGGCGATCAGCAGCGAGGTCATGTCGTCGGCGGGCTCGCGGCGCTTGGTGGCGATCAGCTCGTCCAGCATCGCGTAGAAGGTCGTCATGTTGGCGACGGCCTCGTCGGTGGTGCGGGTGGTGTCGAAGACCCGGTCGACGGTGGTGCGGAAGCTGTCCGTGAGGGAGTCCGGGAGTCCCAGCAGCCGGGCTATGACCTGGATCGGCAGCTGGTAGGCGAGGTGTTCGCGCAGGTCGACGGGGGCGCCCGGCGGCATCGCGGCCAGGTCGTCCAGCAGGCTGCCGGTCAGTTGCTCGACCTGCTCGGTCATGGCGTTGATCCGGCGGACCGAGAACGCGGTGCCGACCAGCCGGCGCAGCCGCCGGTGCTCCGCGCCGTGGGCGGTGAACATGTTGCGGGCGGCCACCCAGATCGCCAGCGGCCAGGTGGGGACGACCTCGGCGAAGTCCGGCCAGTGCTGGAGGCCGTCCTTGGACACCCGGGGGTCCTTGAGCAGTTCCTCCAGCAGCTCCGGGTCGGCCACCGCCCAGGCCCGCACCCCCAGGAGGTCGATGGGCGTCGCCGGGCCGCGCTCGAAGAGCTCGGCTGTCTCGGCATCGCGGTTGCGACCGGTCGGGTCCAGCACGAGTCGTTCCACGGGGGCTCCTTCGGTCGGGTGACGGAGGCGTGCGGCGGTCGGGGCCGGGCACGGGGTCGAGCATGCCGCCGCAGGCCGGTCACGTCGAGAGGGCCTGTGCGGCAAGAGCGGTGACGGTTCATCAGCTCCTCCGGCCCCCTGGCGGCGGAAATCGGGTGGCGGCCGACATTCCCGACTGTTAGCCTGCCGGGGACGTTGATCTTTTCTGTGATCGCTCCCCCGATCACTTCCTCAAGGAGATCGGACATGGTGGTGGACGACGACATCTCCGGGTGATCACCCGGAGCCGACAGGTCGCTCGCCGGTGCATCGAAGCACCGCTGCCGCGGCCCGCTCGTCGACCCCTCCCCCCCTTTGTCCGGCACCCGGGCGGGTGTGTGCTGCCCCGCCCCGTCACTCCACGAGGTCACCGCCATGTCCGGCGCTTCCGTCGTCTGCACCAACCTGTCCTTCTCCTGGCCCGACGACACCCCCGTCCTCCAGGACCTCTCCTTCGCCGTCGGCCCCGGCCGCACCGGCCTGGTCGCCCCCAACGGCAGCGGCAAGAGCACCCTGCTCCGCCTCCTCGCCGGTGAACTGCGCCCCTCCGCCGGGTCGGTGACCGTCGACGGCGTCCTCGGCCACCTCCCGCAGACCCTCCCGCTCACCGCCGGGCTCACCGTCGCCGAGGTCCTGGGCGTCGCCGACGTGATCCGGGCCATCGACGCGGTGGAGTCCGGTGACGTCGACGAACGGCACTTCACCACCATCGGCGACGACTGGGACATCGAGGAGCGCACCCGCGACCGGCTCGACCGCCTCGGCCTGGGCCACCTCGCCCTCGACCGGGATCTGGGCACCCTCAGCGGCGGCCAGGTCGTCTCGCTGGGCCTGGCCGGCCAGCTGCTGCGGCGCCCCGACGTGCTGCTGCTCGACGAGCCCACCAACAACCTCGACCGCGACGCCAGGCACCGGCTGTACGACGCGCTGGACGACTTCCACGGCTGCCTGCTGCTGGTCAGCCACGACCGCGAGCTGCTCGACCGGACGGACCGGATCGCCGAGCTGGACCGGGGCGGGCTGCACTTCTTCGGCGGCAACTTCACCGCCTACGAGGAGGCCGTCCGGGCCGGGCAGGAGGCCGCGGAGCGCACCGTCCGCAGCGCCGAGCAGGAGCTGAAGCGGGAGAAGCGGGAGCTCCAGCAGGCCCGCGAACGGGCCGAGCGCCGGCAGAGCAACGCCGCCCGCAACCTGAAGAACGCCGGGCTGCCGAAGATCTTCGCCGGCACCATGAAGCGCGGCGCCCAGGAGTCCGCCGGCCGTTCCGGCCAGGTGCACGCCGGCCGGGTCGGCGAGGCCAGGGCGCGCCTCGACGAGGCCGAGCGGGGGCTGCGCGAGGAGCAGCGGATCGTGGTGGAGCTGCCGGACACCCAGGTGCCCGCCGGCCGCACCCTGTTCCTCGGCGAGCGGCTGCGGGTGCGGCTCAGTGGGCGGGAGCTGTTCACCGAGCCCGGCGTCGACCTGACCGTCCGGGGCCCGGAGCGGATCGCGCTGACGGGGTCCAACGGCTCGGGCAAGAGCACCCTGCTGCGGCTGATCGACGGGAGCCTGGCCCCGGACGGCGGCACGGTCCGGCGGGCCGAGGGCCGGATCGCCCGGCTGTCGCAGCGGCTGGACCTGCTCGATCCGGACCGCACGGTCGCCGAGAACTTCGCCGCGTCCGCCCCGGAGCGGCCGGAGGCCGAGCGGATGAACCTGCTGGCCCGGTTCCTCTTCCGGGGCGCGGGCGCCCACCTGCCGGTCGGGCTGCTGTCGGGCGGCGAGCGGCTGCGCGCCACCCTCGCGTGCGTCCTGTGCGCGGACCCGGCGCCGCACCTGCTGCTCCTGGACGAGCCGACGAACAACCTCGACCTGGTGAGCGTCGGCCGGCTGGAGAGCGCCCTGACCGCCTACCGGGGCGCGTTCGTGGTGGTCAGCCACGACGAGCGGTTCCTGGAGCGGATCGGGGTGACCCGGCGGCTGCACCTGTCCGACGGCGGGCTGCGGGAGGCGGCGTTGCCCACCGCGCCCTGACCCGGCCGCCGGGGCCGCCGCACGCGGCCCGGTCTGCGGTGCCGCCCGGCACCGCTGACCGGGCGCCCCCGCCGACGGGGCGACTACCGGCGAGTACGGCGTGGTCGGCGCGGCGGCCCGGGGACGCTGCTCCGGATCACTGCGCAACCGCGCCGAAGACCGGGAGCCGTTCATGCCGCCGTCCGATCCGCCGTCCGCCCCGAAGCCCGACCCGCGGTCCACGCCGCCGTCCGGCCGCCGCGGCCCCTCAGCCGCCGCGCCACCGGCCAAGCGTTCGGGGCTGCGGCGGCTCGGCGAATGGTGCGCCCGCCACTCGGTCATGGTCATCGTGCTGTGGATCGTGGCGCTGGCCGCCGTCCAGACCGCGAACAAGACGGTCGGCGGCGACTACTCGGACGACTTCTCGCTGCCCGGCTCCCAGGCGCAGCAGGGTCAGCAGGTCCTCCAGGCGCACGTCCCGGCCGCGGCCGGGACCAGCTCCCAGGTGGTGCTGCACGACGCCCAGCCGCTGACCGGCTTCGCCCCGCAGGTGTCCCAGGTGGTCGCCTCGCTGTCGCAGCTGCCGCACGTGCTGGGCGCGCAGAGCCCGCTGCCGCCGGCCGGGCAACCCGCCCCGCCCGGCGGGCCGCTGGCCGCGGACGGTCTGACCGGCTACATCACCGTCCGATTCGACACCAATCCGACCCTGCTCGACCCGGACTACCTGGACGGCGTGGACGCGGCGGTGGCCCCGCTGCGGGAGGCCGGCGTCCAGGTCGAGTACGGCGGACCGCTGGGCGAACTGGCGCAGCCCGAACCCGACGACCGCCTCAGTGAGGTGATCGGCTTCGCGGTGGCGATCGTCGTGCTGCTGATCGGCTTCCGCAGCGCGATCGCGGCCGGACTGCCGCTGGTGACGGCGCTGTTCGCGGCGGTGGTCGGCCTCGGCGTGCTGGGGCTGATCGCGGCGCTGTCCACCTTCGCGACCGTCGCGCCCACCCTGGCCACCATGATCGGCATCGGGGTCGGCATCGACTACGCGCTCTTCCTGCTCACCCGCCATCGACAGAACCTGATGGACGGGGTGGATCCGGTCTCCTCGGCCGGACAGGCCGTGGCCACCAGCGGCCGGGCGGTGCTGGTCTCGGGCTGCACCGTGATCATCGCGCTGTCCGGGCTGTCGGTGTCGGGCATCTCCTTCATGGCCAAGCTCGGGGTCGCCGCCGCGGTCACCGTGGTGTCGGCGGTCCTCGGCGCGCTCACCCTGCTGCCGGCGCTGATGGGGCTGATCGGCCGCCGGATGGACCGGATCACCGTCGGCCGCCCGATCGCCGAGAGCAACGGCGAGGACGGAGCGGAGACCGGTGTCTGGCACCGCTACGCCCGCCGGGTCGAGGGGCGCCCCTGGTGGTACCTGATCGCCGGCGTGGTCGCGCTGGGAATCCTGGCGATCCCGCTGTTCTCCATCCAGCTCGGCCACATCGGGGACGGCGCCGACTCCAGCGACTTCACCGACCGGCGCGCCTACGACCTGATGTCCGAGGCCTTCGGTCCCGGCTCGAACGGCCCGCTGACCCTCGTGGTCGACCAGAGCGCCGTCCCCGCCGAGAACCGGCCGGGCGTCCAGAGCGCCGTGCAGCAGTCCGTCACCGGCCTGCCCGGCGCGGCGAGCGTCGGCCCGCTGCAGCTCAGCCCGGACGGCGCGGTCCTGTTCAACACCGTCGTCCCCACCACCTCGCCGCAGGAGCAGGCCACCACCGACCTGGTCAACCGCCTGTCGGACACCGTGCTGCCGGACTCGGTCGCGGGCACCGGCGCGAAGACCTACGTCACCGGCAACACCGCCGCCCAGGTGGACTTCCTGGACATCGTGTCGAGCCGGCTGATCCTGATCATCGCGGTGGTGGTCGGACTCGCCTTCCTGATCATCCTCGCCGTCTTCCGCGGCCTGCTGGTCGCCGTCAAGGCCGCCGTGCTCAACCTGCTGTCGATCGCCGCCTCGTACGGGGTCCTGGTGGCGGTCTTCCAGTGGGGCTGGGGCGGCCCGGCGCTCGGGGTGAACGGCACGGTCCCGATCGAGAGCTATGTGCCGATGATGATGTTCGCGATCGTCTTCGGACTGAGCATGGACTACGAGATCTTCCTGCTCTCCCGGGTGCACGAGGCCTGGCTGCGCACCGGCCGCAGCCAGGACGCCGTCGCGCACGCCCTGGAGATCACCGCCCGGGTGATCTCCTGCGCCGCGCTGATCATGGTGAGCGTCTTCGCCGCCTTCATCGTCAGCGACAACATCGTGATCAAGATGATGGGCCTCGGCCTGGCGGTCAGCGTCCTGGTGGACGCCACCATCGTCCGACTGCTGCTCGTCCCGGCGGTGATGACCCTGCTCGGCCCCTCCGCCTGGTGGACCCCCCGCTTCCTCGACCGGATCCTTCCCCACATCGACGCCGAGGGCGAGAGCGAGCAGGTGTAGGGCGCGTTCTTCGGAACCCGGAGAGAGCACTCCGAGTAGCTGCCGGTCACGCTGCGGTGAAGGGTGGGAGCACTACCGTCCACCCGTCACCTGACGGAGAGTCGCCCCGTCGACCGGAAGGCCGGTCCCGTCGCGCGCTCCCCGCCCAGCACAGCCAGCACAGAAGGCCGACCGCCCACCGGCGGAGCGACGCAGAGCCTGATCGAGTACGACACCACCGGGACCGTGCTGGCCGGCGCCCCACTGGTCCGCGACTACGGGGACATCGCCTTCTCCCCCGACGGCTCCAAGCTCTACGGCGTCAGCTTCCCCGACGCGCCGGTCCTGTACACGATCGACCCGGCCACCGGTGCGGAGACCGCGAGCATCGCGATCACCGGCCCGCTCGCGGAACTCTCGCCCCCCGCCGCCAACGGCCTCACCGCCCGCTCCGACGGCATGCTGATCACCGGCTCGTTCACCCGGATCGGCACCGTCCCGCAGACCTTCGGCGCGGCCCAGTCCGGCGGCTCGGTGTACGCGTTCGCCTCGGACGGCACGATCGACCGGCTGGACAGCATCCCGACGGCCCCGTCCACCGACCCGCTGCCGGTGACCGCCGACTCCTCGACCGGCTCCGGGTTCTACGGCGCCACAGCCCCGCAGGACTCCAGCAGCTGCGTCGCCCCCGCCTACACGATCGCCAAGAGCGCGGCGCCGGCCGGCCCGGTCGACGAGGGCGCCACCATCACCTACACCGTGACCGTGGCCAACACCGGCACGGTGGTCGCCAACGCCGACTTCACCGACGACCTGGCCGCCGTCCTCGACGACGCCACCCTCGTACCCGGCTCCGTCACCGCCAGCACCGGCAGCGCCTCCGTCACCGGCACCACCCTCACCTACACCGGCGTGGTGAACCCGAGCGCGACGGCGACCGTCAGCTACCAGGTCACCGTCAACACGCCCGACACCGGCGACCGGGCGCTGACCAACGGCGCCACCCCCACCGGGCAGGGCGGCAGCTGCGCCACCCCGGGCGGCTGCACCACCACCGTCGCCGTCAACACCCCCACCCGCGGTGTCACCGTGGTGAAGTCCGCCACCGAGCAGGTCTTCACCGCCGCCGGGCAGGTCCTGCACTACGGCTACCTGGTCACCAACACCGGCTCCCAGCCGCTGACCGGCGTCACCGTCACCGACCAGGGCCCGGGCACCCCGACGGTCACCTGCCCCGTCACCGTCCTCGCCCCCGGCGCCTCCACCACCTGCACCGCCCACTACACGACCACCCACGCCGACGTGCACGCCGGGAAGGTCACCGACCACGCGACCGTCACCGCCACCACCCCCGACGGCACCCCCGTCACCGCCACCAGCAACACCGTCACCGTCCCGACCTGCAAGCCCGGCGAACACCCCTGGACGCCCGGCCACGGCGAGGACCCGGTCTCCGTCCAGCCGGCCCACTGGGTGACCGGCCACGACGGCGGCACCCCGCAGACCGCGGCCGAGGGCCCGGACCACCCCGGCGCCCTCCCCGACACCGGCACCGACGGCGCCCGCCGCGCCGCCACCGGCGCCGGCGCACTGGTCACCCTGGGCTTCGCGGCCCTCGCCACCCGGTACGACCGCACCCGCGGCACCGGCAGGTCGTAGCGGCACGGCCGGTGCGCACGGGTGGAGGACGGGCGGTGTCACCGCCCGCCCTCCACCCGTCGGCCGGGGACCGCGTCGTTCACGGCGACGCGCGGCAGGGCCTGCGGGTGGTTCTCGACCAGGTACCCGATCAGGTGCTCGCGCAGCCGGCAGCGGAGCTCGAACGCGTCCTCGGCGTTCGCGGCGGTGGCGAGCGCCCGGACCACGATGGTGGTGGGCGTGGTGTCGACCACCTGGAGGGCGCTGCCCTCGCCGTCCCACAGCGGCTGCCCGGACAGGAAGGCGTCGAACTCCTCGCGCAGCTTCCCGACCGGCGCGTGGTGGTCGAGGTGGAGCAGCGCCGTGCCGGTGATCCGGCTGGTCCGGCGGGACCAGTTCTCGAACGGGCGGCCCACGAAGTACGACATCGGCATGACGATCCGCCGCTGGTCCCAGGTCGCGATCACCACCGCCGTCAGCGTGATCTCCTCCACCGTCCCCCACTCGCCCGCCACCACGACCACGTCGCCGATCCGGGCCAGGTCCCCGAACGCCATCTGGACACCGGCGAAGACGTTGCCGAGCGTGCTCTGGGCCGCCACACCCGCCACCAGACCGACCAGTCCGGCGGAGGCGAGCAGACTCGTCCCGACCCCGCGCACCACCGGGAAGGTCATCAGGATCGCGCCCAGCGTCGCCAGCGCCACCACCGCCTGGCAGATCCGGCCCAGCAGATCGGCCTGCGTCCGGGCCCGACCGGCCCACGCCGGGTCCCGGCGGTGCACCGCGATCCGCACGGTGCCGTCCACCAGCAGCACCACCACCCGGGCCCCCAGCCAGCCCCCGGCGGCGATCGCCAGGATCACCACCAGGTGCCGCAGCGCGTCCCGCGCGCCCGACGGCGCGTCGATCCACGGCAGCGCGCCGAGCAGCAGCAGACACGCCGTCAGCGCCAGCAACGGCCGCCGGCACCGGGCCAGCACGCGCGGCACCCCCGTCGCCCCTCCGTCGGTGGTCACCCGCCGCACCACAGCCCGCTCGGCCCGGTCCAGGCCGTACGCGAGCAGCACCGCCGCCAGGGCCGCCACCGCCAGTCGTACCGGACTCCACCCCATGTCCCGCTCTCCTGTCCACTCGCGCCGCCGGGCCACCGCGCCCGGTCCGCCACTCGCCTTTCCCGCCCGGTCCGGACCACACCTCCCCGCGGACAGGTGGCATGGATCCGGCGGACCGGGGCACCCGAGCGGTACAGCACCGGCACCAACGACCGAAGGGAGAAGGACACATGAGCGAGGGCGTCAACCTCTGGCAGTTCCGCGACACCTCCGGCCACACCGCCGGCACCGACCTCATCGGATTCCACGTGGAGGCCGTGGACGGCTCCGTCGGCAAGGTGGACCGCCTCTCCGAGGCGATGGGTTCGCAGTACCTGGTCGTCGACACCGGCCCCTGGATCTTCGGCCGCCTGGTACTGCTCCCCGCCGGCACCGTCATCCGGATCGAGATCGCCGAACAGAAGGTCTACATCGACCGCACCAAGGACGACATCAAGCACAGCCCCACCCTGGGCGTCGAGGACACCGACCGCGGCCCGGACTTCCAGGACCGCTACGCCCTCTACTACAGCCCGTTCTACGGCGGCCGCCGCTTCTGACCGGCTCGGAGGGCTGACACCCGAGCGCCGTAGGGATCGTGACAGCGGCCCCTGACCTGCACGAAGGTCAGGGGCCGCTGTCACGGCTCCGACGTTTCGACGCAGCTCAGGGGCACGGCCGACCATCCGGGGTCAGCAAGGGGGCAGCAAGCTGCTCGTGGCTCGGGAGAACTGCTGGATGCCTCATGTGTCGTCGGTACCGGAGCCGATTCCCGTGCTCAGCTCGTGCAGGGCGTCGTCGTATTGCTGGCGGTCGAACTGGAACGGGCCGAAAGCCGCGTAGTCGCGTGTCCTGCGGTGGGGCTGCTCGAAGCAGTCCCTGGGCCAGGACTCGATCGATCAGTTCCCTGGCCTCGTCCTGGTGGTCGTGGACAGTGAGGTACTCGACCAGGTCTGCGGCGAAGCCCCATGGACGGCGAAGGCTTTCCGGGACGCTGCGGGGAAGCCGCAGGAGTCAGTTACCGGGCGAGGTCGGGGACGTGATGGACCAACCCGGAAGGGTGGGGAACACGGCTTCGGCAACGCGGTGAACGGTAGCGTCGTCGACGGGCCGGCCGTCGTTCCGGAAGACAGCGACCTCGAAGGTCCGACCGCCAGGTACCCCGGGATCCTGTGCGGCGATGAGATGCTCGACGCGGGGGCCGATGCCGGCCTTCCCCTGGGCGTCGGACCCGAAGGTCATGGCGTCCGCGCTGTAGGTCTGGGCGGGGTGGTCCAGAAGGGTGACCGAGTGGGGTAGGTAGCGAGACGTGCCGGCTATCTCCTCGACCGTGGTGGAGCTCTCGGTCAGGGCGACGACATACGTGCCGAGGCGTACCTCCGCCGCGGCGGTGCCGAAGGCGAACAGCGCGGGCTGGGCAACGGAGACGCGGTCTTTCGGCGTGCCGAGCAGAGCAGGCAGGTCGGGTCGGTTGAGCGCTGCGCACAAGGCCGCGTAGCCGGGTGGGTCGGTCAGCCGGGCAGCCACCATGCGGCCGGCGGTTCGGCCTGTTCCGTGCGAGCGACGGTCATCACCCACGCGGCTCCGCCGAGTCCGGCAGCTGCCAGTGCGGCCGTCGTCACCGTGGCCCCGGTGTTCCTGCGAGTCTTGCCGGCTGTCAAAGACGACTCCGTCCGATACGGCTCGACCACCGTGATTCGGGGATCTGTTGAGCCGGCATGATCATAGGACGCCGCCCGTACGGACACCTCCGATTTTGCGCGGCCCGTCCCGCTCAGAGGGCCGAACAGGTTCCCCACCTGCTTCACCGGGTCGATCGGGTGAGGGCGGGCGCGGATCCGGAAGCGCCGTGCGACGAAGACGCGGGCGGCCGCGCCGGGAGGCCGCTGCCCCCGGGTGCCCAGCAGCCCGGAGGACGGAGCACCCGCCCGTCCTCCGGTGGCTCCGTGCCCGGGCCCGGAGAGATCTGCACTGTCCGGTTGATCCGGTGCTCGGGGTGGTGTGTCGGCGGTGGGTGGGCGCGACCTGCGGTCCGATACTCGGGGCGCGGAGGCAGACGATGCCCCGAGTGCGGTGCCCCGGCCCGCCCGGGCGGCCCTGCGAGTGTGCCGCGGGGGACGGGTCCGACCGCTGGAACCCGTCGGGATGAGGACACCCCCGATGCCGAACACGCCCTTTCCGGTGCGCCGAGCGTGCCGAGTGCTGCTCCCGGTCCTGTCGGTGATCGCACCGCTCGCCGTGGCGGCCGCAACGCCCGTCCAGGCCGCCACCGTGACCTGTACGGTCAACGGCACTCCCGTCACCGGCACGACCGTCAACGGCACCGACGGCGACGGCGACGGCGACGGCGACGGCGACGGCGACGACACGATCGACTGCGCCGCGGTCCCGTCCGGGGTCGTGGTCCACGGACGCGGCGGGAACGACACCATCGCCGTCAACATCGGTGAGCAGGCCAGCAGGGGCACCGACGGGAACCGGGGCGAGATCAACGGCGGGACCGGCGACGACGCCATCATGGTCCGCGGCGGCAACGGAGGCAACGGCCGCCCCGTCGGCACGGGAGGCAAGGACAACGACGGGACCGTCAACACCACACCCGCGGGCGACTACGAGGCACCCGGCGGCTCCCCCGGGACGAACGCCCCGCTGCCGGAGTAGCACCGGAGAAGCGGCCGTCACACCCGCACCGGATCGGAGCTGGGCGCGACGAGTCCGAGGTGGTTCCGTGCTCCGCCGCGCACCGGTCCTCGGCGGCTCCGATCGCCCGCCGTCCGAACCGCCCTCCGAACCGCCGTCCGGGCGGGGACGGTCAGCGGTGGTTGACGATGACGGAGATGCCCCAGCCGATCGACGCGAGGACCACCGCGAGGAGCAGTCCGGCCAGGGCGTAGCCCGCCGGGCCGGCGGTGGGGCGGTCGGTGGCGGGTTCGGTGGCCGGTTCGCCGGTCGGGACGCCGGTGGGGAGGGGCGGGTTGAGCAGGCGCAGGGCGAGGGCGAACAGTGCGGGCAGGCCGGCGCCGGTGAGCAGGCCCACCACGAGGATCTTCCACAGCGCGTCCAGGTCGATCCAGGAGTTCACGAGCCCACCTCGTCCGTGGCCTTGACGGGTTCCGGGACCACCGAGCCGGTCCACGCGGCGTTGACGTTCTCCGATGTGACGGCCGGGTAGCGGGAGGCGACGTAGAAGGCGGTCGACGCCAGTACCAGGACGGTGAAGACCACCAGCACGCCGGCCGTCCCGCCGATCCCGTTCGCGGTCCAGTAGGCCAGCGCGCCGACCAGCGCGGCGGCCGGCAGGGTGAGCAGCCAGGCCGTCACCATCCGGCGGGCGAGCTGCCAGCGCACCTCGGCGCCCTTGCGCCCGAGGCCCGAGCCCAGGATCGATCCGGTGGCCACGTGCGTGGTGGAGAGCGAGTAGCCGAAGTCCGTGGAGCACAGGATCACGGCGGCGGAGCCCGACTCGGCGGCCATGCCCTGCGGCGACTCGATCTCCACCAGCCCCTTGCCCAGGGCGCGGATCACCCGCCAGCCGCCGACGTAGGTACCGAGGGCGATGGCCAGCGCACAGGAGAGGATCACCCAGTCCGGGGCCTGCGCCCCGGACCCCAGGTTCCCGTTGGCGATCAGGGCGAGGGTGATGACGCCCATGGTCTTCTGCGCGTCGTTGGTGCCGTGGGCGAGCGACACCATGGAGGCCGAGCCGATCTGGCCCAGCCGGAAGCCGCGCCCGCGCGCGCCTTCGGTCACGTCCCGGGTGATCCGGTAGACCAGCAGGGTGCCGACCACGGCCACCAGGCCGGCGATGAACGGCGACAGCGCCGCCGGCACGATCACCTTGGAGACCAGGCCCTGCCACTTGACGGCCGAGGAGCCGGCCGCCGCGACGGTCGCCCCGATCACGCCGCCGATCAGCGCGTGCGAGGAACTGGAGGGGATCCCGAGGTACCAGGTGGCCAGGTTCCACAGGATGCTGCCGGTCAGACCGGCGCAGACCACGGTCAGGGTCACCTCGCCACTGGCGACCAGGCCGTTGGCGATGGTCGCGGCGACGGCGGTCGACAGGAACGCGCCGACCAGGTTCAGCACTGCCGAGAGGGCGACCGCGACGCGCGGCGGCAGGGCCGCGGTGACGATCGAGGTCGCCATCGCGTTGCCGGTGTCGTGGAAGCCATTGGTGAAGTCGAAGCCCAGCGCCGTGACCACCGTCAACGCCAGGACCGCGTCGTTTCCGGTCACGCCCCCGAACCTAGCCCGCGAGCCGACCCGGTCCCGGCCCCGCGACGACCCGGCACACCGGGAAGCACTGGCCGGCCATCCGATCGGCGCAACACCGCGCGCCCCGCGGGGCCCGTCCGGGCGGCACCGCGTCGGACGCCGGACCTCGGCAGTCGCCGAGGGCCTCCCGCTCGACCTGCTCGCCGGCCGAACACCTGCGGGGGGGATCGCCGGCCGGCACCGATGGCAGTCGGTGCCCACCCGCGATGCGAGAGAAAATATCCGATATACGAAGCTTTGGCCAGAGAGCTTTGCTCGATCCATTCCGACCAGGCAGAGCGCCTCCCCCAGTCCGCACTCCGGGACAGCGACACCTCTGGCATTAATTTCGTATATCGCATATGTTACGCGGCACACCTTAGGCCGCGACGCAGCCGACCGGGCCCAAGGCTCCAACGACGGCCCCACCGACGACGGCCTGGTCAGCGGCGTCCCCCTCGACCTCACCACCGCCGCGTACACACGCTTCGTCAACGACATGCTCAAGGGCGGGCGCAGCGACCGGGGCTTCCGCTACTGCCGACTCGCCATGGGCCTCTACCACCGCGGCGTCACCGCCGACGGCAAGCGCTTCCAGGACCGCTACCCGGACCAGACCAAGAAGCTGGCCAAGATGGTCCAGGACGCGGGCATCGAGGGCCTCGGCGTCGAGTACTGGTCCCCCGCGCCGCACTGGAAGAGCAACGGGCAACTCGGCGGCGGACCGAACAAGAACGCGACCCTCGCCTCCTTCACGGCGACCGAGTCCGCCGCCATGGGCGACGCCATGGTCGCCGACCTGGACTACCTGGTCGAGAACTCCAAGGAGACCCCGAGCTCGCCGCCGCGACCGAAGGTCATCTGGTGGAGCCTGCAGAACGAACCCAACCAGTGTGCCAGCTAAAGCAGTTGCAAGTACACCGACGAGCAGTACCGGGACGTCTTCAACATCATCGCCCCCAAGATCCGCGCGAACGGCACCACGACCCCCGGCAACGCCACCTACCGGCCCGACCAGCGCATCATGGCCTGGAAGACCCCCACCGGCAAGCCCGTCCTCGTCGTCACCAACCGCGGCAACGCGAACTACACCTTCACCGTCGACACCCGGACCACCGGCACCTTCCGCGGCTACCGCTACGGCCCCTCCACCAACATGGACAGCATCGGCGCCAAGACCGGCACCACCCTCACCCTCACCGTCCCGCCGCTGTCCATCGAGTTCTGGGTCCACGACTGACACCCCTGGTGCCGGGACCAGGACCAGCACGGTTCGACGCCCCTGCCGTCGCACCGGACGCGACGGCAGGGGCGCGGCCGTGCACGGGCGTTCCCGCCGGTACTTGACCGGGGTGACTCCTGCCGCGATCCCCGGTGTCCGACTTCCCGCGTCGGCGCATCCTCCGGACGCCGACCGGGGAGCATTGCGGAATGGACTACCAGGACTGCGTGGACATCCTCGAAAAGCTGCACGGACATGTGCGGGAGGCGCTCCACGAGGAGCGGCGGGCGAACGTTCCCCGGCTGCTGGAGGCGTTGGGTCGTCCCGAGCGCGGACTGCGCGGGATGCTCGTGGTCGGGACGAACGGCAAGGGATCGACCTGCGCGTTCGCGGTGTCGGCGGTGACCGCCGGCGGTGCACGGGTGGGCAGCATGCCCAGCCCGCACCTGCAGGAGCACAGGGAACGGATCCGGGTCGACGGGGTCCCCGTCACACGCGCCGAGTACGCCGCCGCGTTCACCGAGGTGTGGCAGGCCGTCGAGCGGCACGCACTGCCGGTCCTGGCCACGGGACTCTACGCGGCCACCGCGGCCCTGCACTTCCGCCGCACGGGCGTGCCGCTCGCCGCGGCCGAAGCGAGCATCGGCGGGAACAAGGCCGCCGCCAGGGAACTCGGCCTGGACATCAAGGTCGTCACCGGCGTCGGACTCGACCACACCCGGCTGCTCGGGAACTCCCTGGCCGAGATCGCCCGGGCCAAGACCATGGCCGTCCGCGACGGGGACCACGCGGTTCTGGGGCGGCTCGCCCCCGAGGCGGCCGCCGCGGCGCAGCAGGTCCTCGACGAACGGGATCGGCTCACCGTGTGGCGCATGGACCACGAGATCCACTACACGGCCCGCACCGTCGCCGGCGACCGCGCGCCCTCGGTCGTGGTGGACGTCACCACCCCGCGCGCGGTGCACCGGGGCCTCCCCTGCCCACTGCCCGGCGCGCACCAGCACCACAATCTCGCGGTCGCCGTCGCGGCGGTGGACGCGATGGCCGAACGCGGCCACATCGGCACCCCGGACGGCGAACGCCTCCGTACCCGGCTGGCCGCCACCCGCTGGCCGGGCCGCCTCGAACTCGTCCCCGACGCCCGGCTGCGGGACTGGACGGGCCGCGTCCTTCTCGACGGCGCCACCAACCCGCAGGGCGTCACCGCCGTCACGCCGGAAATCCTCCGCCACGCCCGCACCGACGGGCGCACCGACGGCCGCGCGGGCCGCCCGCCCGTCCTGGTCTTCTCCTCGTACGAGGGAAAGGACGTCCCCGGCATGCTCGCCCCACTGCCCTCCGACTGGCCTGTGGTCTTCACCCGCACCGGCTCGCACACGTGCTCCGATCCCGCCGCCATGCGCAGCCGCGTCGTCGCCGCGCGCCGGGGCCCGTGCCTGACCGCCCAGGACACCCGGTCGGCACTGGAGCAGGCCGGCGCCCTCGCCGGGCCCGGCGGACTGATCGTCGTCACCGGCTCGCACCGCCTGGTCGGGGAGGTCCGCACCGAGCTCGACCTCCCGCCCGCCTGACCGGCTAGTGATCAGCAGGACGGCCCAGGCCGCGGGGTGGAGGGGCCGTGGCGCTCCGGGTGGCTGACGGTGAGGTGGCGGATCTCGCTGTCCATCGATCTTCCGGAGCCGTACCGGCGGGTCGTCGAGGGGTCGTCGAACCTCCACTGCGGACCGGGTGCGTCCCGCTCCGTCCCCGGGTATCAGCTCCGGGCTGCGTGGATCGCGCGGCTCTTGCGGGACTTGACGGTCTGCGGGTGGAACTGGCCCAGCACACGGTGGCGGTCGGCCGCCACCTGCTCCAGCAGTCGGGCCGCCTCCCGGTACTGCCCGGCCTCGCCCAGGTTGCAGGCGTGGTTGTTGCGCGCCCTGAGGGTGTCCGGGTGGGCCGCGCCCAGCAGCCGGGCCCGGCCGTCGGCCACCTGCGCCAGCACGGTCGCCGCCTCGTTGTGGCGCCCCTCCCGGCCGAGGGAGTTGGCCAGCTCGTGGGCCGTCGTCAGTTCGTCGACGGTGGGCAGCCGGACGGCCGCGGCAGGAGGCGGGGGCACGGACGGAGATGGAGACGGAACGCGCACGGTGGCCAGTACGGTGGCGGCGGCGCCCGTCGGCCGGGCGACGGCAGCCCGCAGTGCCTCGGCCACAGCAAGGGCCGAGACGGGGCGGTCCGCCGGATCCTTGGCCAGGAGCCGCAGGACGACGCGGTCGAGGCCATCGGGCAGGTCGGGCCGGTGGTGCCGCGGTGGCACGGGCTGCTCGCTCAGGTGGGCTTCCATCGCGGCGTACGCGTTGCCGCGGAAGCCGAAGGGCGTCGTGCCGGTCAGGAACTCGTACAGCACGCAGCCGAGGGAATAGAGGTCGGCACGGCCGTCGATCCGCAGGCCCTTGATCTGTTCCGGGGCCATGTACGCCGGGGTGCCGTTGGCGCTGCCGGCGGGGGTGAGCTGGGTGTGGCCGGCCATCAGGTAGGCGGCGATACCGAAGTCGAGGACGACGACGGCTTCCGTGCCGTCCGCGTGCCGCGTCAGGAAGAGGTTCCCGGGCTTGATGTCCCGGTGCGCGACGTCCACCGCGTGGGCGGCGGCCAGCGCGTTGCAGATCTGCACGCCCCACTCCACGGCCCGGGCGGGGTCGAGCCGTGGACCCGAACCCAGGGCCTCGGCGACGGACCGGCCGGTGAGCAGGCTCATCACGACGTAGGGCGTCGCCAGACCGGCCTCCCGGTGAATGCCGTAGTCGTGCACACCGATGATGTTCGGGTGCTGGAGCCGCGCGGTGATGCGGGCCTCCCGCTCGAAGCGGGCCTGTGCCTCGTGGTCCTCCGCGCCGTCCACCTGGGGCAGCAGGACCTTGACGGCGACGTCCCGTTGCAGCCGGGTGTCCTGGGCGCTCCAGACCGCCCCCATCCCGCCGACACCGATGCAACGGTCCATCCGGTACCGGTCGTTGACCATAGTGCCCTGCAACATCCGCTCCCCCACCCCGAGTCCTGTCCGGCTCACGGTAGTGTGTGGGGACGACCCCGCGCAGCCTCGTCCGGGGCTCCCGATCAACGGGCCGGGTCCCCCGCTCGCGCGGCGTCGGCCGACCGGGAACGGCTACGCGTCGGCAAGCTTTCGCCGGACGAACTCCCGGGCCCCCGCCACCGCCTCGCGGACGTCCGGGTGCGGGTCGTCGGCGAGGGCGGCCAGCAGTTCGGCGACCCCGGGTGTGCGCCAGTCGCCGACCGCCCACACCAGGGACTCCCGGACGCGGTGGTCGGGATGGGCAGCGAGGTGGGCGAGTTCGGCGATCGGGCCCCGGCGGCGGCGGAGCCGCACGAACCAGTCGAGGACCGCCTCCAGCTCGGCCGGGTCGCCCGGATCCCCGGCGGCCGCGATCCGGGCGAGCAGCACGGCGGTCGGCGGCGGTGGGCCGTCCAGCTGGTGCGGGAGACGCTCGCGCAGCCGCCGCGCCCCGTACCCGCCGCGCACCCGGCACCCGAAACAGGTGCAGGGCCGGGTGCCGTGCGCGTCGGGGCAGTACCGCCAGCCCACCACCTGCGGCGCGGCGCGGACGCGGTGCACCTCCGCCCGCCCGATCGCCCGGGGCACGAACACCTCCCACCCGCGCGGGTCGTCCAGCGCCGCGATCCGCCGCACCGCCTCCGCCGCAGGGACCTCGGCCTGGGTGCTCCGCATCCGGTCCCCGTAGGGCCCGACCAGCACCGGCTGGGCGTCGTCCAGCCGGACGTGGACGGCCACTCGCCCGCCGCGCCGGTCGAAGCGGCCCAGCTCGCGCATCCACTGGTGGGTGAGCGTGTACGACGGCAGCACCGGGAAGCAGTACACCCCGCGTGCGCCGCCCTGGCCGTGACTGGCCGAACGGATCCCGGCCCGCCGGATGCGCGGCGCGTTCGCCGCCGCTGTGAGGTGCACAAACATCGCCATAGCTCGGCATGTTAGGCGATCGACTCCGCTGAGCGCCCGGGAATTACCGGGCACTCAGGGGTGGTTCAGCAGACCCTCCGCGAGTGGGGCGAACAGCAGGTCCCAGTTGCCCGGCAGGTGGCGTACCGCTGCGGTCAGGTGGAAGTGCACGACCGTCCACTCGTCGGGCCTCGCCTGCGTGCCGTGCTCCCTGACAGCGTCGAGGCAGTGGTCGAGGAACTCCGGATCGTCCTCGTCGAACCCGAGCCGCTGGTACGCCCGCCGCACCTCCGGCGCCTCGTCGAACCACTCCTCCCAGCCGGTGGCCGCGCCCAGGAGGTAGAGCAGATGGCTGCCGGACTCCGGCAGGCCGCCACGCAGGTCCGCGGAGGCGACGACCCGATCCGCGTCGTCGCCGGTCAGCGCCGTTCCCTCGACCGCGAGAGCCACCAGGTCGTCCCAGTAGGCCGCGTCGTGACTGCCGGTGCGCTGCCGCATGTGCTCGCTCGCGAAGGCGGCCATCGCCCTCGGGTCGTCGATCAGCGGGGAGACGACCAGGTCGCTGGTGAAGTCGAGGCCGAAGTAGTACCGCCGCCCGTCCAGGGTCAGCGACTCCACGCCCCCGACGTGGCCGATCCGATCGGGCAGGGGCGGAAAGCGCTTCAGGAGATCCTGTTCCATGAGGCGGACCATAGCCTCCGCCACCGACACCCCGTCCGGCCGGCGCGGTCGGCGCGGTCGGCCGGACAGGGTGGTGAACAGGACGGGCGGACCGCCGGGCGGTCAGATCCGGGTGGCCAGCGGCACGGTCGTCCGCTTCATCCAGGTACCCGTCGCGAAGTCGCGTGCCTTGACGACGACCCGGTCGCGGTACACGTCCACCTGGATCCCCTGGTTGAAGCGTCCGGGGACGGTGGACTCGCCGCCCTGCCCGTTGTCGGCGTAGCCGGTCTGCACGGCGCCGGTGTTGATCACCGAGAAGCCGTCGAGGTTGGCGGTGCCGGGCACGACGCGGCGCACGTACCAGTCGGAGAGGTTGAGGTCCCAGTGGGTGTGACCGCTGAAGAGGAACACGTCGCGGTGGCGCCCCAGGAGGCCGAGGAGCCGGTCGGGCTGAAGGTAGTCACTCGAATAGATCTTGCTGCGGGTACCGGAGACGGTGTTGGGCAGCGGGTGGTGGGTGATCACCATGACCGGCTTCCGCCGCCGCGCCCAGTACTGCAGGCGGTCCTCCAGCCACTGGAACTGCGCGTCGCTGATCCACACCTCGTCCCACAGCGAGCTGTCGTGGTACCTCATGTACCGCTCGGTGCCGAGGGTCAGCACCGGGATGCCGCCGAACGTCGTCTCCGTATAGATCGTGGACCGCCCGGCGAACCGGTAGAAGCTGCGAAAGAGGGAGTCCTCGGTGGTCCCGTTGGGCCAGGTGCTCTGGGCCAGCGTGTTCGGGTCGGACCACTTCGGCACGTAGAACTCGTGGTTGCCGATCGCCCAGGCCACCTCGCGCGGCTTCGGGCCCTGGTCCAGTACCTTCCGCACCTCGGCGTACTCGAAGTCGTAGCCGCGCGGTGTGATGTCGCCGGCGACGGCCAGACCCGAGGAGCGCGGATTGGTGGACCTGATGTCCCGGAGGGCCTGGGCGAAGTCACCGAGGTCGCCCTGGATGTCGCTGATGACGTTGAAGGTGGTGACGAGCCCTCCGCCGGCCTCGGCGGACGCGGCCTCGGCGGGCGCGTCCTGGGCGGGCGCGGCCGCGGCGGTGCCGTGGGCGAGACCTCCGAGCACCAGTGCTCCGGCCGTCGCACCGAGCAGGGACCTGCGTTCCATGGTCGTTCCCTTCCACTGTCGCGCGGGGACGGGGAGCCGACCCCTCGCGCGATTCGGATCAGACCCGTTATCGATATGCGATCGAGTGGACGACCAGGTGAACGGGCGCCGACGGATGGTCACGATACGAATGACCGACTGCGATTGCCCAGGGCCGACCGGCCGACCGGGCCGAGCGCCGGAGGCCGGCGACCGCGTCATGGGTCCGTCAAGAACGCGCCTCCCGCCGTCATGGAGCCGTCAGCGGCGGCCGGGGCACCGCGGCGGGGGCGTTCCATGGACAAGGGTTCCCCGGGAGCCGGGGGGCCAGCGGGTGTCACGCGACCGAGACGGAGGCGAGCAGCCATGACCGGCACCACGAGCGGGACCAGGAGCGGCACCACCAGCGGGACCACCAGAGTGATCGTCGGACTCAGCGGATCCCTGGGCAGCCTCGCGGCGCTGTACCGCGCCGTGGCCGAGGCCGCCCGGCGGGAGGCCGTCCTCGTCCCGGTCGCCGCCTGGTCGCCCTCGGACGGCGACCAGCGGGGACCGCGCCCGCTGTCCGAACTGGAGCACGCCGCCCGACGCCGGATCGACACCGCCTTCGAGCAGGCCTTCGGCGGCTACCCGGCCGACCTCGTCATCCACCCGCTGACGGTCCGCGGCGGCGCCGGACCCGCCCTGGTCTCCGCCGTCACCGGACCCGACGACCGCCTGGTGATCGGCACCGGCCGGCACGGCCGCCTCGGCCGACTGCTGCCCGGCTCCGTCCCCGGCCACTGCCGCACGCACGCGACCTGCCCGGTCGTCGCCGTCTCCCCCTCCGAGCTGCTGGAGCGGCTGGAGTTCACCGCCCGCAGCGGCGCACCGCTCCCCTTCGCGGTCGGCCACCGCAGCACCGGACACCCCGTCCCCCGGCCCGTCGGCGTGCGCTGATCACCCGGGCGGTCGCTCCTGACCGGGCGCGGGTTCGGAAAACCGAACCCCCGGTCCGGGGGGCCGCACCATCGATCGGTGCGCGGCCGCCGCCCAGGATGGCGGTATGGACGGAACGACACAGACCACTGGTACCTCGGCCGCTACCTCCGCCGCCGCGAGGGCGGACGAGCTGTACCGCGAGTACGGACGCGGCACCGCCGCGGTGCAGGCCCTGCGAGGGGTGTCCGTGGCCTTCGCGCCGGGCACGTTCACCGCGGTGATGGGGCCCTCCGGCTCCGGGAAGACCACCCTGCTGCACTGCCTCGCCGGGATGGACCGCCCCACCCGGGGCACCGTCCGGTGGGGCGGCACCGAGGTGTCGGGGCTGCCCGAGCGGCGGCTGGCCGAGCTGCGGCGCAGCCGGGTCGGCTTCGTGTTCCAGGCCTTCAACCTGATGCCGGCCATGACGGTCGCCCAGAACGTGGAGCTGCCCGGCCGGCTGGCCGGGCGGCGGCCCGACCGGCGTCAGGTGCTGGACGCGCTGGCCCGGGTCGGCCTCGCCGGGCGCGAGCGGCACCGGCCGGGGCAGCTCTCCGGCGGCCAGCAGCAGCGGGTGGCGATCGCCCGGGCCCTGGTCTCCGACCCCGAGGTGCTGTTCGCCGACGAGCCGACCGGCGCCCTGGACCGGTCCACCGGGCACGAGGTGCTGGCCCTGCTGCGGTCCGGGGTGGACCGGGACGGCCGGACCTGCGTCATGGTGACCCACGACCCGGTGGCCGCCGGGTACGCGGACCGGGTGCTGATGCTGGCCGACGGCCGGGTGGTCGACGAGCTGGAGCGCCCCACCGCCGCCGAGGTCGGCGAGCGCCTGAGCCGGCTCGGCGGGTGAGCGCGGTGTTCCCCCTCGTTCTCGGACAGCTGCGTCAGCGTCCGGCCGCCTTCGCCGGAACGGCGGTCGCCCTGCTGCTCGCCATCGCCGCGGTCACCCTGTTCGGCTCCCTGTTCGCCGCCGATCTCGCCACCCCGGAGGCCGTCCGGAAGGCGGCCGCCGGACCGGGGCTGATGGTGATCGCGGGGGCGTTCGGCGAGATCGCCGTCCTGGTCGCGTTCTTCGTCGTGGTCAACGCGCTGGGTTTCGCGCTGCGTCAGCAGCACCGTGAACTGGCGCTGCTGCGCACGGTCGCGGCGACGCCCCGGCAGACCCGGCGGCTGGTGCGCGGCGAGGTCCTCGTCACCGTCCTGCTGGTGACCGTGCCTGGCTGGGCACTCGGCGCGGTGGCGGCCCGGTGGTTCCTCGCCGCGCTGCAGCGGCGCGGTACGGCGGCGCCGGACGTCCGGGTGCCGGGGACGCCGGTGCCGATGCTGGTCGCTCTCGGCATCGTGCTGCTGGTCGGACTGGCGGCCGCCGCCGTGGCCGCCCGACGGATCTCCCGCATCGCGCCGGCGGCGGCGCTGACCGCGAGCTCGACCGAGCACGCGCGGACCGGTGTGCTGCGGCTGCTCGCCGGGGCCGGCGCGCTGGCGGGCGGTGTCCTGCTGCTGCGGCTGTCGGCGACCCGGCCGGCCGACCAGGTGGACAAGGCGGGGCAGGCCGCGCTGCTCGCCTCGCTGGTGCTGCTGGTCGCGGTCGCCCTGGTGGGGCCGTTCGCGGCACGGGTCCTGGCGGCCGTCCTGGGCGGGCCGCTCCGGGTGCTGGCGCCCGGAGCGGGCTGGCTGGCCGACGCCAACCTGCGCGGTTACGCACGGCGTCTGTCGTCCGCGGTGGTGCCGGTCGCACTGCTGGTCGGGCTGTCGGGCACCATGTCGATCATGACGTTCACCGCCGGGCGGGCCGCAGCGGCGGCCGGGGGCACCGGCTCCGCCGCCGTCTCCTCCGTGACCTCCGCCACCGACATCTGGCTGCGGCAGGCCGAACTGGGGATGCTGGTCTGCTTCGCCACGGTCTCCGTCGTCAACACCCTGGTCGCCGTGACGGCCGACCGGCGCCGGGAGTTCGCCCTGCTGCGGCTGGTGGGCGCCACCCGGCCGCAGCTGCTGCGGATGCTCTCGGCGGAGGCGGTGCTGACCACCGCGGTGGGCGTCCTGCTCGGCGCGACGGTCGCGGGCGCCGCGACCTCGGCGTTCAGCGCCGCCGTGACGGGTTCGGCGGTGCCGCCGGTGCCGGTGGCGACCTGCGGGTGGATCGTGGCGGGCGCGGCGGCGCTGGTCCTGCCGGGCATCCTGGTCACCGGCCGCTGGGCGGTCGGCGGACCGGCGGCGGAGCTGGTGGGCGGCGGCCGTGACTGAGCGCGGCGACGACCCGGCAGACGGCACGGGCAGGGGAACGGAGCGCGGCACCGCGCCCGGGTGGCGACGCCACCTCGCCGTCCGGGGCGGGGACTGGGCCTTCGCGCTCCTCGGGCTGCCGGTCGCACTGCTCGGCGGGGTGTTCGCGATCGCCGTCCTGTACGCGGGAGTCCTGCTCTCGCTGACGGTGGTCGGCCTGCCGTTCGTCGTCGTCGCCCTGCTGGGTGTGCGCCGACTCGGCGCTCCGCAGCGATGGCTGGTGGGCCGGCTGCTCGGCGAACGGATCGAGCCGCCGGCCCCGCTGCCCCGCCCGGCGGGGGCACTGGCCCGGGGCCGGACGGTGCTCACCGATCCGGTCGCCTGGCGCGTGCTGCTCCACCTGGTGCTGCGGCTGCCGTTGGGCGTGCTCGGATTCGCGGCCGCCGTGCTGCTCCCGCTCGGCGGCGGGTGGCTGGTCGGCTTCCCGCTCTGGATCCGGCTGCTGGAACCCGGCCCCCGGGCGACCGACTGGCCGGAGTTCGTCGCCGTCCCCCTGGGCCTGGTGCTGCTGGCCTCGGCGCCGGGCGCGGTCCGGGCACTGAGCGGGGCGAACCGGCGGCTGGCCCGGGTCCTGCTCGGACCGGTCCGGACCCAGCAGCGCGTGCGGGAGCTGGAGAACGCCCGCAGCGGGCTGATCGCGGCGAACACCGACCGGCTCCGCGGGCTGGAGCGCGATCTGCACGACGGCACCCAGGCGCGGCTGGTCGCGCTGGCGATCACGCTCGCGCTCGCCGAGGACGCGCTCGGCCCAGGGGGGCCGGCCCTGCCGGACCCGGCGCCCGAACCCGGCACGCCCGCAGACGCTGCCCGGCTGCGCGCCCTGGTCACCCGGGCCCGGACGCAGACGGACGACACCATCGCCGAACTCCGGCTGCTCACCCGGGGCATCCACCCGGTGACGCCGGAGGGCGGCCTCGGCGAGGCCCTGCCCGGTCTCGCCGCGACCTGCCCCGTACCGGTCGACATCCGCCTGGACCTGTGTCAACGGCCGGAGCCGGCCATCGAGCAGGCGGTCTACTACTGCGCCGCCGAACTGCTCACCAACATCGCCAAGCACAGCGGGGCCCGCTCGGCCGAACTCGCGGTGCGCGCGGCCGACGGCCGGGTCCGGTTGCTGGTGCGCGACGACGGCCGGGGCGGGGCGGCACCCGGCGGCGGGGCTTCGCCCGACGGCGGGAGCGGCCTGGCCGGTCTGGCCGAGCGGCTGGCGGCGGTGGACGGGGTGCTGCGGGTGGACAGCCCGCCCGGCGGGCCGACCACCGTCACGGCCGAGCTCCCGACGGCCCTGTGAGCCGTCGTCACCCCTCCTGGTCGGCCAGGTACGCGAGCACGGCCTTGACCCGCCGGTTGTCCACGTCCGTGGCGGGCAGGTCGAACTTGATGAAGACGGCGGCCACGTGCTTCTCCACCGCCCGCTCGGACACCACCAGCAGCGCGGCGATCGAGCGGTTGGAGTGGCCCTGCGCCATCAGCTCCAGCACCTCGCGCTCGCGCGGCGTGAGGGTGTCCACCAGCCGCCGCCGCGCGCCGCGCATCAGCCCGGTGACCACCTCCGGGTCGAGCGCCGTACCGCCGTCGGCGACCCGGTGCAGCGCGTCCATGAACTCCGAGGTCCGGGCGACGCGTTCCTTCAGCAGATAGCCGATCCCCGCCGCGCCGCCGGCCAGCAGCCGGGCCGCCCAGGCCGTCTCGACGTGCTGGGAGAACACCAGGATGCCCGTCCCCGGGTCGGTCGAACGGATCTCGACGGCGGCCCGGATCCCCTCGTCGGTGTGGGTGGGCGGCATCCGGATGTCCACCACGGCGACGTCCGGCCGCTGCTCGGCCACCGCGGCGATCAGCTCCGGCGCCGTCCCGGCGGTGGCCACCACCTCGCACCCCCGCGCCCCGAGCAGCTCGACCATGCCCTCCCGGAGGATGACGGAGTCCTCGGCCAGTACCACGCGCAACCGCTTGTCGATCATGACGCCATTATCGGGCCCGCCGGATCGGGCCCGGGAGTCGCAGGTGGGCGGGCCGATCCGCACGCGGGCGGGTTCGGGATACTGCCGGGATGACAAACGAACTGACGGCCCGGCCGGAGACAGTGGCGGCCGGGGACGGGGAGCGTCGGGCGCTGCGGCGTGATGTGTCGGGGCCGGCGCTGCTGGCGGGCCTGGTGTGCGTCGCGGTGTCGTTCTCCGGGCCCCTGGTGGTGGTGCTCGCGGCGGCCGCCGCCGGGCGGCTGGACACGGCGCAGACGGCCTCCTGGATCTGGGCGGTGGCGATCGGCAGCGGGGTGAGCGGCTTCGCGCTGAGCTGGTGGACGCGGACGCCGGTGGTCACCGCCTGGTCGACGCCCGGGGCCGCGCTGCTGGTGACCAGCCTGGGCGACTACCCGTACCGGGAGGCGGTCGGGGCGTTCCTGGTGAGCGCGGTGACGGTGACGCTGTTCGGGGTGACCGGGTGGTTCGGGCGGCTGATCGCCGCGGTGCCGGTGGGGATCGTGAACGCCATGCTGGCGGGCATCCTGTTTTCCTTCGGCGCCGGGATCTTCGGTGCCGTGCACAGCGCGCCGACGCTGGTGGTCGGCGCCTTCGCGGCGTTCCTGGTGGCCAAGCGGTTCGCGCCCCGGTACGCCGTGCCGGTGGCGCTGCTGGCCGGCGGGGTACTCGCGGCGCTGACCGTCGGGCTGCCGCTGAGGCTGGGCTCGGGCGGGCCGACGGTGCCGGTGCTGACGGCGCCGGCGTTCTCCTGGTCGGCCTCGGTGGGTCTGGCGCTGCCGCTGACGATCGTGGCGCTGGCCTCGCAGAACGCGCCCGGTCTCGGGGTGATGCGGGCCTTCGGCTACCGGGCGGACGACCGGCTGCTGATCGGTTCGACGGGCGCGATATCGGTGCTGATGGCGCCGTTCGGCTCGCCGGGGGTCAATCTGGCCGCGATCACGGCGGCGATCTGCTCGGGCCCGGAGGCGCACCCGGATCCGCGCCGCCGATATGTGGCGGGGATGTCCTCGGGTGCGCTGTACGTGCTGGTGGGCAGTTTCGGCGGGGTGCTGGTGAGCCTGTTCACCGGGCTGCCGAAGGAGCTGATCGCGGTGATCGCCGGGGTCGCGCTGCTGGCCTCGCTGCAGGGCAGTCTCGCGGCGGCGGTCGCCGAGGAGCACGGGCGGGACGCGGCGATGGTGACGTTCCTGGCGAGCGCCTCGGGGATGAGCCTGTTCGGCATCGGCTCGGCCTTCTGGGGGCTGGTGTTCGGGCTGGGCACCCACCTGGTCCTGGACGCCCGGCGGGGCGGCGACAAGCGGTAGGGGCATCGGCAGCGGGGAGCGGTGGCGGAGTGCGCGGCACGGGAGGGGCGTGCACGAATCGTTCCGCTCCCCGGAAGGCGCCCGGCCCGGGGCCGCTCCGAGGGGCCGCGGCCCTCCCCCGAGGTCCCGCCAGGCCCGGCACGACCGGCCCGGACCGGTCGAAACCGGCGTGCGGGGGCGCGGACGCGGGCCGCGCGCGACACCGGGCGCCACCGCTCCGGCCTTGGCAGGGATCACCGCGACGGCGGACGCTCTGTGCACAGCCGATCATCGGCTGATCCCATTCGTCTGCCAGCCCCTGGAGGGCACCCATGTCGTTCTCGCGCACCCGCCTCGCCGCCGTCGCCCTGCTCGTCGCCGGTGCCACCGCCCTCGCCGTCCCGGCCCAGGCCGCCGGCGGCAACCGGGCGCTCAGCCGGTTCGACGACGGCAGCTTCGAGACGCCCAAGGCCCCCGTCAACTCCTTCACCCCGCTGACCGCCGGTCAGACCATCGGCCCGTGGAGCGTCGCGAGCGGCAGCGTCGACCTGATCGGTGCCGGCTTCTGGCAGGCCGCCGAGGGCGACCAGTCGGTGGACCTCAACGGCACCGGCGCCGGCACCGTCACCCAGCGCTTCACCACCGTCCCCGGCACCACCTACTCGGTCACCTACTCCCTGGCCGGCAACCCGGCGGGCGGGCCGGCCCTGAAGACCGGTCGGGCGCTGATCGACGGCCAGAACTTCCAGGACTTCTCCTTCGACGTCACCGGCCGGACGCTGGCCGCGATGGGCTACGTGGGCCGTCAGTTCACCTTCGTCGCGCAGGGCACGTCGACCGCCCTGGGCTTCACCAGCACCATCGGCGGGTCGTACGGGCCGGTCGTCGACAACGTGCAGGTGCAGGAGTGCAAGCCCTGTTGCGGCTGACCGGCGCGGGCCCCGGCCTCGGGGCCGAGGGTGGCGGGCCGAGGCGCTCCGGAGCGCCTCGGCCTGCCACCCGGCGGGTCAACGGGTCGGTGGACGCCGATACCCAGGAGTGCCTCGGCGCCGACGGATGATCTCGGACCCTCCGGACGCCCGGCGGATGCGCGGCCGACGCCCGCCGAACAGCGGCTCAGGGGGCGGCGAACAGTCCCGGGAAGGAGGAGGCCAGCCACGGCCGACGGCCCCAGGCGAGCACCCTGCCTCGGCGGAGGGCGTCGGTGGCGCTGAAGCGGCCCAGCGCGATGAGAAGGAACGCCACCGGCTCGGTGAGGATGGTGCAGTCCGGACGGCGCGGCGGCTCCTGGCTCACCACGGCCGCACCGTCCGCGAAGGTCACCGCGAAGCCGTCCAGGCCCCGCACCCGCAAGCGGTAGCAGGCGCTGTGGCCGTCCGCCGCGCGGGCGTCCACCACCAGCGGCATGGCCGTCCGCAGGAAGGGCATCGTCAGCCCGACCCGCCGCCGGTCGATCGGGTGCGGCCGCCCCAGCGCGACGGCGATGTCGTAGAGGTGGCCCAGCATGTGGGTCAGCAGATAGGCGCCGAGCGTGTCCAGGTCCATGCCGCCCAGCGGGGTCAGGACCGGCTCCCCGCCGCCGCGCGGGCCGGCCGCCGCCGTGAACCGCCGGGCCTGCCGGGCGATCTCCGCGCCGAGCACGGCCGGGTCCCGCTCCGGCCGCTCCGCCAGCGAGGCCGCGTTGGCCGCCGCCAGCGAGCCGGGGGTGCCGTCCCCGTACGGCCGGTCCGCGCCCGCCGCGAGTTCCGCCATCAGCTCGTTGGCCATCGCCAGGTGCGCGGCCGCCTCCGCGACCGTCCACTCCGCACCGGGGATCGGGGTCGCGCCACGGCAGCCGGCGAGCAGGGCGACGGCCGCGTCACCGACCTCGGTGACCGCGTCGAACAGCGCGCCGCGCCCGGCGCCGGGCCCCTGCGCGGAGGACGGAAGAGTCATGGTGGAGAACCATGGCCGACTCCTCCGTCCCTGTCCAGACCCGCGTCGTTGTCCGAGCCGCGTCACAGGTCGGGCCGCGTCACAGGTCGGGCCGGGACGCGAGCCGCGCCGGCGCGGGGGCTCCACCGCGTCAGTCCCCCGCCGAGCCCGGTGAAGCGGGCGGGCGGCGGTCGAGGACGCGCAGGCGCAGCCGGTGCGGCCGCAGGACGGTGGTCAGGCGCATCGGGCGGTCGTCGGAGCGGCTGCCGCCGGACAGCGCGACGGGACGTCGGCGCGCCAGCAGGGTGGCCAGCGCGATGGCCGCCTCGGTGCGGGCGAAGTCCGCGCCCAGGCACTGGCGCGGGCCGTTGGCGAAGCCGGCGAACGCCCAGCGCGGCAACGCGGCGGCCCGCTCGGGCAGCCAGCGGTCCGGGTCGAAGCGGGCCGGATCGGCGAAGATCCCGGGATGGTGGTGGGCGACGTAGGGGCTCAGCACCACCTGGGTGCCGCGCGGCAGGGTGCGGCCGCCGAGCTCGGCGTCCCGGGTGCAGGTGCGCAGCAGGACCCAGCCCGGCGGGTACAGCCGCAGCGCCTCGGTCAGCACGCGGTCGGTGTACGGCAGTCGGGGCAGGTCGCTCCACCGGGCGGGCCGACCGTCCGGCAGCGCCTCGTCGAGTTCGCGGTACAGGGCGTCGAGCGCGTCCGGGTGGGCGGTCAGCAGGCGCAGGGTCCAGGAGAGCTGGGATGCGGTGGTCTCGGTGCCGGCCAGCAGCATGGCGACGACCTGGTCGTGCAGTTCGGTGTCGGACAGGGCCGAGCCGTCCTCGTCGCGGGCGGCGACCAGGCCCGCCAGCAGGCCGGTGCGGTCGGCGCCGTGCTCCCGGTGGTCGCGCACCAGCTCGGCGACGGTGCTGCGCAGGGTGCGCACGGCCGCGCGGTAGCGGGGGCCGGCGGGCAGCCGGACCACCCGTCGCAGTGCTCCGGCGAACGCGGTCTCGAACGCCCGCTGGAGCCGGCCGGCCAGGGCGTCCGGCACCTCGGTGCCGAGCAGGGTGCGGGTCACCACCCGCAGGGTGAAGCGGTAGCAGGACGGGAAGACGTCCACGACCTCGCCGGGCCGCCAGGAGTCGGCGAGCAGCGCCGCCTCCCGGGTCATCACCTCCGCGTACGCGGTGACCCGGTCGGGCCTGAACTCCGGTTGCAGCATCCGCCGTTGGCGCCGGTGGTCGGCGTGGGCGCAGGTCGCGACCCCGTTGCCGAGGATCTCCCGGAAGCGCCCGTAGATCGGGCCGCCCTTGTCGAAGGTGCGGTCGTCGGCGTAGACCTGCCGCAGCAGTTCCGGGTGGCAGGGCACCACCAGCCGGTTCGGCCCCAGGCGCAGGTCCACCAGGTCGCCGTGGCGGTGCAGTCCGGCCAGCAGGGCGGCCGGATCGCGCACCAGTGCGGGCAGGTGCCCGAGCAACGGCACCGCCCCGGGCAGGATCGCGTGGACGTAGGCGGGGGGCGCGGCATCCCGCGCGGACGAGGACACGTACAGCAGCGTAGACACGGCCGGGGGCGGGCGACAGTACCCGGGCGTCCGCCGCGCCCGGGTGCTGCGGCCCGGCCCCGACCGCGAGGGCGGGGCCGGGGTGGCGTCAGGCGCCGGTCGCGGCGGAGGCTGCGACGGTGGCTGCGGTGGTGGCGGCCAGGATCGCAACCTGGGTGGCCCGGATCGTCTCCTGGACGGCGTCCGCCGCCCACTGGCCCTCGGCGAGGGCGGCCATCCTCGGTTCGACGCTCTTGCCCAACTCCCCGGGGAAGGCCAGCCGGTGCAGCCTCGCGCCGTGCAGGAGGCCGATCAGGCCGGCGGTCCGCGTGTCCGGCTCGGCGCCGTCCAGTACGACGCGGCCCAGCCGCTCGCGCAGCTCGCGCTCCACCGTGCCGTCCGCCTCGGGGAAGCGGCGGACCGGGAAGAGCCCGAGCACCCGGTGGCGCTCCTCGGTGACGATGCCGCGTGCGCGCAGGCTCTCCAGGGTGGCCCCGACGCTCCTGGCCTGGTCCTTCCTCAGCCAGGCCGCCACCGTCGCGGACTTGGTGCTCCCGGCCCAGGCCGCGATCGACTCCAAGTGGCCGTCGAGCAGCGCGTCGCCGGTGGGCGAGGTGTCGGCCACCTCCACCCGGCCGCCGTCGACGCGGATGCGCTCGGCGAGCGCCAGCTCCAGCAGCAGGCCGCCGGCGACGATCCAGCCGACCGCCCAGCGGTCCTTGGCCTGGCCGCTGTCGTCGTCCAGCGACAGCAGCATGATCTCTTCGGCCAGTGTGACGTGCATGGTCCATCCCCCGTGATCAAGGTACGAGCGCCCGGGTCCGGGGACGGTGGTCCTCGGTCGGGACGATCGAACGATCGAGTGATGATAGATCATTTCGATCGAAAAGACAGGAGGTCAGGAGGTCAGAAGGTCGGGAGGTCGGGAGGTCGGGAGGTCAGCCCGACGCGGCGGGTCGGACGGCTCGGACCGGCCGGGCGGCGAGCAGCTCGTCGAGGCCGACGATCCGATAGCCGCGCCGGCGCAGGCCGGTGATCACCTCGGGCAGGGCGGCGACGGTCTGCGAACGGTCGCCGCCGCCGTCGTGCATCAGCACCACCGAACCCGGTCCGACCCCGCTCAGCACCCGCTCCGCGACGACCCCGGGCCCGGGCCGCGACCAGTCCTTCGCGTCGACGTCCCAGAGCGCCGTGGTCAGGCCCGACCCGGCCACCGCCGTGAGGAGTTCCGGACTGCGGCCGCCGTACGGGGGGCGCAGCCAGCGCGACGGGCGGGTGCCCCCGCAGGCGTGGGCGAGGGCGTCGGCGGTGAAGCCGAGCTGCGCGCGGAGCCCGATCGGGCCGAGGTCCGGCAGATAGGCGTGGGACCAGCTGTGGTTGCCCAGGGTGTGGCCCTCGGCGGCGATCCGGCGGACGACCCCGGGATGGGCCAGGGCGTGCAGGCCGATGCAGAAGAACGCGGCGGGGGCGCCGTACCGGGCGAGCACGTCCAACACCTGCGGGGTGTGGACCGGGTGCGGGCCGTCGTCGAAGGTCAGTGCCACCAGCGGTTCGGCTCCCCCGCCTCCCGCGCCTCCCGCCAACAGCAGTCCCTGTTCGGCGAGTTCACGTTCGACCGGCCCGCTGGCCGCCTCCGCGGCGGTGATCGCCTCCTCGCGGCCGGCCAGGGTCCAGCCGTCCGGCGGCAGCGCCGTCAGCGCCTCGGGGCGCGAGCGGCCGAGCGCGGCCAGGGAGCGCGCCGTGACTCGACCGTCCGTCAGCAGCGGCGGATCGGCCCGGAGTACGGGTATGCCGAGGGCGGCGAGCGGGGCGTCCATGATGCCGTTGGCACTGTCGAGGACCACTGCGAAGCCGTCCGGCGACTCCCCCGCCAGCTCGGCCAGCCGCGCCACCGGCCGCTCCAGGCCGCAGTGTTCGTACACCTCGTCCGCCCCGGACGCCCCGGACGCCCTGGACGGCCCGTCGTCGGCGCCCGCCACGGCGATCCGGTAACCCTCACGCGTCAGACCCACACCTGCGAACCGCACTGTGCTGCGCCTCCCTTGGACCGTTCGAGGCCGGCGGGACGGCCGCGGGCGGCTGCGGACGGCCGCCGACGACGGCGGGCCGGTACGGACCGCTGCGGGCACCCTCGGCATCCGCCCGGCGCGCACCCCGGTCGGCGGGCAGCCCAGATCATACGGACGCCGGGCCTCCGCGACGACAGATACAGGAGACAGCTTCCGGACGGGGGACGGAGGCCGGGAGCGGAAGGCCAGGTACCGGTTAGGGTCGGGGCCATGTCTGCTCCCGCCGCCGCTCCCGCCCCCGCCCTGCGCCCCGCCACCCGCGCCGACCTGCCCGCCGTCCTGGCCCTGCTGGCGAACGAGGACCGGGTGGTGGACCCGGCGACCGTCCTGGTGACGGAGGCGTACGAGCGCGCCTTCCGCGCGATCGACACCGACCCGCGCAACGAGTTGCTCGTCCTGGCGGACGCGGAGGGCGCCGTGGTCGGCTGCCTCCAGGCCACCTACATCCCCGGTCTCGGCAAGGGCGGCGCCGAACGCGCACTGCTCGAAGCGGTGCGGATCCGCGCGGACCGGCGCGGGGGCGGGCTCGGCCGCGTCCTGATGACGCTAGCGATCGACAGGGCCCGTTCGCGCGGCTGCGCGCTGGTCCAGCTGACCAGCAACAAGCAGCGCGGGGCCGCGCACCGCTTCTACGCCGGGCTGGGCTTCACCCGCAGCCACGACGGGTTCAAGCTCGCGCTCTGAGGCCGGTGTTCCGTGCGCCGGGGCAGGGGGCAGGGCGCAAGGGGCACCCGCCCGACAGGCCGTGGCGGCGGGGAAGCGACCGCGGCAACGGGGAAACGGCAGCGGAGCGGCCGGTTCCGGCCAGGGCGGCGGCGGGACGGAGCGGGCGCGGTGGGGCGGCTGGTACCGGTGCGGAGGCGGGCGGGGCAGGACGGGACAGCGGGGGCGGGTGGGGCGGTGGACGACCGCCGCGCGAACGGCCGACGGCGGACCGGGCGGCCCGTGCCGGAGGCCTGTGCCGCCGCCCGGCCCGCCCCTACGATGTGAGCGCCGTCGGGCCTGACCCCCGACCCCGTCACTGCCGGCCGACGCCGGACCGCACCGGTCCTCCCTGAGGGGCCGTCGCCCCGTCGGCCGCCGCGCGCCGGCCCCGCCACGGGCCCGGGCGGAGCAGCGGTGCGGGCAGCACCGCGCAGGCCACACCCGTGATTCCTCACCGTCCAAGGGGTATGCCCATGCACGCCGGTACCTTCGCACCACCGGTCAGACCCGTCGGCGGCGCCCGCGCCGTCCGCGCCCTGCTCCTCGTCCTCGCCGTGCTGGCGGCCCTGGTGGGCGTCAGCCTCCCGGCGGCCGGCCCGGCCCACGCCGCGGTGCCCGACCGCTGGGGCTTCGCCTACCTCGACAACCCGAACCCGCCGCTCGGCTACGTCCCGGATCCCAGCCGCCAGTGGGGCAGTTGGCCCACTCCGGCCACCAACCCGGTGAAGGTGGACCAGGTCGGCACCGGGTCGTACGTGGTGCACTTCCCGCTGATCGCCGGACCCGGCGGCATCGCGCACGTGACGGCCGTCGGCCGTACCGGCAGCTGGTGCCAGGTCCGGGGCTGGGGCACGGTCGGCACCGGCCAGGACGTCGCGGTGGGCTGCTACCGCCCGGGCGGCGCGCCCGAGGACACCCGGTTCACCGTGCTCTACACCACCAGCAGCGGCGTGCCGTCCCCGCCCGGCGGCAGCTACGGCTACGTGTTCGCCAACCCCACCGGCTCGATCGTCACCCAGTACAACTCGGTCGGCGCCACCAACACGGTGGGCGCCGGCGGCACCGGCATCTGGAAGGTCTGGCTGCCCGGTCTGGGCCAGGCCGCCCCGGTCGGCAACCTCCAGGTCACCGCGGTGGACGCGGCCGCGGGCGCCCGCTGCAAGGTCGCCGACTGGTCGCCCGCCGCCAGCGGCCAGACCGTCGTGGTCGCCTGCTTCAACGCGGGCAACGCGCCCTACAACACCCGCTGGACGCTGAGCTACTCGGAGAAGCGGGCGGTGCACGGCCCGGCCTTCCCGCCCAGCAACTTCGGCTACCTGTGGTTCAACGGCGGCCTGCCCCCGGGCACCAACTACAACTCCTCCGGGGCCGTCAACACCCTCACCGGTTCGGTGCCCTACACCGTGAACCTGCCGAACGTCGCGGTGCCCTCGGACACCGCCCAGGTCACGGCCTTCGGCCCCGGCCCGGACTACTGCGGACTGGCCACTCCCTGGAACCGCAGCGCCGGCACGGTGAACCTGTTCGCACTGTGCTTCAACGGCTCGGGCTCACCGATCTCGTCCCGCTTCTTCACCGCCTACACCTCGGCGGTCTAGCGGCGCCGACGGCCGGGCGCGCGACGACGGTCGCGCGCCCGGCCGCGGGCGGTGCCGCCTCAGCTCCGGGTGAAGGTGCCGAGGCCGTCGTGGTCGAACTGCTCGACGACCACGGTGGCGGCCTTCCCGTCGGCCCCCACGGCGAACGTCACCCCGGACAGTCCGGCCGCGTTCTCGCCCCTGGTCCGGAAGCTGAACACGTCACCGTCGTAGTGCTGGAGCGGGAAGCGCAGATTGTCCGGCCCCAGGCTCATCACCAGGCCGCCGCCGTCCCCGGGGCTCACCGTCAGCGGGCCGAAGTAGTCGTTGCCGTACGTGCCGAGGTAGGCGCTGTCCGGCTTCGCCGGGGCCGCTCCGGCCGGCGGGGAGGCGTAGTCGGTCGGCGACACCGGGCTCGCCGCGGCGGCGGGCACCACCTTGCCCAGGAAGCCCAGCCAGTCGACCGTCTCGTGACCGTACTGGGCGAGGTCGAAGAACTCCTCGGCCACCGCCTCGGGGACGCCGGTGGGCTGGCCGTTGGTCAGGACCACGATCCCCAGCTGCTCGGACGGCAGCAGGGTCACCACGGTCGCCGCGCCCAGCGAGAAGGCGCCGGAGTGGTTCAGCCGCAGCCGGCCCTCGGCGTCGTAGCTCACGTTCCAGCCCAGGCCGTAGAAGCCGGTCCGGCCGGCGGGCTCGGTGGTCGGGCTGGAGACGGTCTGCGGCAGCCGGGTCTCGTTGAGGCCCGCCGGGTCGACGATCTGCTTGCCCTCGAAGGTGCCGTCGGCGAGCTGCAGCCGCATCCACCGGCCGAGGTCCTGCACGGTGGAGCTCACCCCGCCGGCCGGGGCCTGCGGGTCGGGGTTCTCGGTGGTGCTGACCTGCCAGCCGGCGCCGTCGCGCACGTGCGGGGTCGCCTTGTTCGCGGCGCTGTCGTACGCGGAGCGCCGGGAGCTGGTGGAGGTCATCCCCAGCGGCTTGTAGAGCACGTCCGCCGCGAGGTCCTCCCAGGCCACGCCCTTGGCCTTGGCGACGGCCACGGCGGCCTCGGTCAGGCCGTAGTTGGTGTAGGCGTAGCTCGCCCGGAACGGCGCCAGCTGGTGCTCCCGGAGGTGCTGCAGGATGTAGTCGCGCTGGTAGCCGAGGTCCTCCAGCAGGTCCCCGGCGTGGTCCGGCAGACCGCTGCGGTGGGCGAACAGGTCGGCGATCGTCACATGGCTGCTCACCCAGAGGTCGGCCAGGGCGAAGCCGGGGTCGTGGGCGGTGACCGGGTCGTCCCACGTGACCGTCTTCTGGCCGACCATCCCGGCGACCACGGTCGAGGCGATCGGCTTGGAGACGGAGGCGAGCTGGAACACCGTGTCCGGGTCCACCGTTTCCGGCTTGCCGAGCTGACGCACACCGAGGCCCTTGGCGTGGATCACCTTGTCCTTGTACACGACGGCGAGGGCCAGCCCCGGCACCCCGGTCTTCGCCAGGGCGTTCTGCGCGTAGCCGTCGATCCGGGCCACGGCGGCGTTCACCTGGTCCTCGGTCAGCTCGGCCGGGGGCTGCCTCGGCGGCGCGGTGGCCGGGGCGGACGCCCAGGACAGGGAGCCGGAGGAGCCGGGGCTCGTGGGGGCGGGTTCGGGATCGCCGCCGGAGGCCGAGGTGCATCCGCCGAGCAGCGGGACGCCCAGCAGCAGACCCGCCAGCAGCAGGGGCGCGGTGCCGCGCGGCACCGGGCGGGGCGTGGTCCGGCCGGGCGCGGCGGCCGTCCGCCGGGGTGCGCCGTGACGATGCATCGGGATCCTCCCTCGTCCGGGCGGCGCGGCCCGCATTCGGCGGCGCCGCCGTCCGCCTCACGGCGCGAGTATTCGACGGCCCGTGCGGCGCCCGTTCCCGCCGCGCACCCGGCCGCCCCGCAATCCACCCGTCCGGCGGCGTGGGCCCACGGGGGGCGGACGGACCGGCCCCGGCGCCGGTCAGGTGTCGGACAGCAGCTCGCGGATCAGACGGACCAGGGCCGGGACGGCCGGGTGCGGCGGGGTGTCGGCGCGCCGGGCCAGGAAGAGCGGCACCGGCGGCGCGTCGGCGAGCGGCCGGTAGGCGATCATCGGGTGGCTGTGCAGCCGGGGGGTCGCCGCGGTCGAGACGCCGACGGCGCGGCCCCCGGCGATGGCGGTGAGCCACTCGTCGGTGTTGTCGACCTCGATCGTCGCCGGGGGTCGGGCCCCGGTCGGCCAGAGGTCGAGGGTGGTGGTGCCGGCGACCGTGTTCAGGACGACCGGCCGGGCGGCGAGGTCCGCGAGGGTGAGGGTCGCGTGCCCGGCGAGCTCGCTGTCCGCGGGGACGGCCGCCACCCGCTCCTCCTCCAGCAGCAGTTCGGTGACCAGACCGGGTTCGGTGACCTCGCCCCGCAGCAGGGCGACATCGGCCCGGCCCCGGGTGAGGCCGGCGGTGCGGTCGTCGATCCGGCGCAGTTCGAGCGGCTGGCCCGGGTGCTCCCGGTCCCAGCGGCGCAGCAGGGGCGCGGTGTACTCGCCGAGGGCCGGCCAGGGGTGGCCGAGGCGCAGCGGGAGGACGGCCAGCGCGCGGGGGTCGAGGGCGCCGTCGACCGCGGCGAGGGCGGCGGCGGCCCGGTCCTGGAAGGCCCGGCCGGCGGCGGTCAGCTCCAGGTGGTGGGTGGAGCGGTCGATCAGGCGGGTGCCGAGGTGGTTCTCCAGCTGGCGCAGGGTGCGGGACAGGGCGGGCTGGCCGGTGTGCAGGCGGACCGCGGCGCGGGTGATCGTCCCTTCCTCGGCGATGGCGAGGAAGGCTCGCAGGTGGCGCAGCTCGATGGTCATGCCCGGGGAGCATAACCGCCCTCGGATCGGCATTTCACGCGCCGGGGGCGGATTCCTAGCGTGGAGGGCATGACGAGCAGGACGGACACGGGTTCAGGGACCGCGTCGGCGGGGGCGCCGCCGGGCTTCGCGCCGGGCCTCCGGAGGGAAGGCGTGCCCCGGACGCGAGGCGTACCCCCGACGAAAGGCGTACCCCCGACGGTGACCGCGCCCGCGCGGGTGGGCAGTGCCACCGGTGTCGGCATGATGCTGGCCGGCACGCTCTCGGTGCAGTTCGGCTCCGCCGTCGCCGCCCTGCTGTTCCCCCGGGCCGGCGCCCTGGGCACGGTGGCGCTGCGGGTGACGATCACGGCCGTGCTGCTGCTCGCCGTCTGCCGACCCCGGCTGCGAGGGTACGGCCGGGCGGACTGGGCCGTCGCGGGCGCCTACGGAGTCGCGCTCGGCGGGATGAACATCCTCTTCTACCAGGCGATCGACCGGATCCCGCTCGGCCCGGCGGTGGCCCTGGAGGTCCTCGGGCCGCTGCTGATGTCGGTCGTCGCCGCCCGGCGGGCGGCGAGCCTGCTGTGGGCCGGGCTGGCGTTCGCGGGCGTCCTGCTGCTCGGGCGGGACGGCTTCGACCGGCTCGACCCGGCCGGTGCCGGGTTCGCGCTCGGCGCGGGCGCGATGTGCGCCGCCTACATCCTGCTCGGCGCCCGCGCGGGGCGGCGCTTCCCCCGGCTGGACGGGCTCGCGGTGGCGATGGCCGTGGCCGCGCTGATGAGCCTGCCGCTGGGGATCGGCTCGGCGGGCGCCACCCTGCTGGAACCGGGGGTGCTGGGGCTCGGGCTGGCGGTGGCGCTGCTGTCCTCGGGGCTGCCGTACACGCTGGAGCTGCTGGCGCTGCGCCGGCTGTCCGCGCCGGCCTTCGCCGTCCTGACCGGGCTGGCCCCGGCGGTCGGGGCGCTGGCCGGATTCCTGGTGCTGGGGCAGGAGCTGTCGGCGGCCCAGTGCCTGGCGGTGGTCCTGGTGGTGGCGGCCGGCGCGGGCGCCGTCCGGGCGGGTGCGCCGAGGCCGCCGCGTGGACGGCGCGCCCGCGCGCGCGGCCGGGGCACGGCGCGGGGCGCGGCTCGGGTGCGGCGCGGGGCGGACGACGGACGAGGTGGCCGGAGCCGCCGGGACCGCCGGGGAACGGCGCCCTCGCCACGATCGGCCCTTCGCCGGCCGAACACGGGATCGACGGAATGACCGCCAGGACGCCCCGGGGCGCAAGAACTGCGCCAGTCCGACAGTTCGGATCCGGCCGATTTCCCCGCACCGCCCCCGGAGCGCCCGCGTGCCTGCCATGCTGACCAGCGGCAATGCGCTCCGAGTAGTCGGAGCGTCACACACCGTTGACGAAAGTCCGGGTGGGCACGTGCAGTACTCGATCAGCGCGGCGGCGTTCGTCGCGATCATCATCCTGATCCGCCTCCGGCGCCGGACCGAGGCCCGCAGCCGGGGCGACGAGGCGTTCACCGTGTTCAGCAGCATCGTGCTCGGCGTCCTGATCGCCGGCACGGGCTGGGGCCACGCGATCCTCCAACTCGTCGGCGTGGCCACCCGGGCCACCCAATGACCGGGGCGGAGGACGGTTGACCGGACGCCGAAATCCCGTACACCGCCGCAGCCGTGGCCGCCGCCTGCCGGGCGACGGGGTGACCTGGCTGGTGGGCGCGGCGGTGGCGGCCGCGGCGCTGCGCTGGCTGGCGGCGCACCGGTGGCTGCTCGTCCTCGCCGCCGTCGCGGCCACCGCCACGGTGGCGGCCGCAGCACACCGGCGTCTCCGCACGGCGCGCGAACAGCGGTTGCGCGCCGCACGGTTGCGGCTGGCGCTGACCGGGCCGGACGGCCTCGACCGGCTGGCACCGGACGCCTTCGAGTACGCGGTGCGCGACCTGCTGGCACGGGACGGCTGCCGCGCGCGCAAGGTCGGCGGGGCGAACGACCGGAGCGTGGACGTCCTCGCCGAGGACCCGACCGGCCGCCGCTGGGCGGTGCAGTGCAAGCACAAGCAGGACCCCGTCGGCGGCAGACCGGTGGGGGTCGGCGTCCTGTACGCGCTCGCCGGCACCTACCGGCGCAGCCACGGCGCCCATGTGGCAGTCGTCGTCACCAACGGCCGCTTCTCCCGCGAGGCCCTCAAGTGGGGGGCTGAGCAGGGCATCCTGCTCGTCGACCGGCCCTCGCTCGCCCGCTGGGCCGGGGGCGGCCGCCCGCTGTGGGAGGTTCTGCCCCGCGTCCCGGCCCCCCGCGGGGGCCGCCACCGCTGACCGCCGGCACTGCCCACCGACCGTGGGACGGTGTCGCGGCCGAACGGGCTCTGGCAGGATCGGCCGGGTGGAGAACGACGAGGGGACGGGGCCCCGATTGGTCGTCGGGGCGGGGTACGCGCTGTACCGGGGACCGCTCGCGGACAGCCACACCCACCGGCACGCGGCCTTCCAGGTCGCCTTCTCGCCCGGCGCGGGCGACCCCGTGCCCATGGTGACGGCCACGGACGGGGACGGGGTGCGGCACCGGGGTGCCGCACTGGTGGTGGCACCGATGGTGCGCCACCGGATGGCGCCGGTCCGGGAGTTGGTGACGTATTTCATCGACCCGCACTGCGCGTTCGCCGACCGGCTGCGGACCCCCGGCGGCCCGGGCATCACGGTCGCACCGCACTGGCACGGCCTGCGGGAGGAGCAGGTCCGCCCCGCCGGGGCGCTGCCCTCCGCGCGGGTCGACCCCCGGCTGCGCGCGGCGATGGAGGCCGCCGGCGACGACGCCCTCCCGCTGGCCGGTCTGGCCGCGCGGGTCGGGCTCTCCCCGCAACGCCTGCGGGCGCTGGCGCAGGAGCAGTTGGGCCTGCCGCTGGCCCGCTGGCGGATCTGGCGGCGGCTGGCCCGCGCGGCCGACGCGCTGCGCGCGGGCAGCACCCCGGCCGAGGCCGCCCTCCTCGGCGGCTTCGCGGACCAGGCCCATTTCGGCCGCCGGATGCGGGAGATGACGGGGCTGACACCCGCCGCGGTGCTACCGGCCCTGCGCCCGGCCCCGCGCCCGATCGGCGGTCAGGGCCGACCGGCCACGTAGAGCGAGAGGGAGCCGGTCAGTGTCGCGACGGTCTCGCTCTCCCGCACGTTCTCGAAGCCCGCCTCCGCGATCAGCCGGGGCAGGACGCCGTCGGCATTGGGCTGGGTGTCCGCCTTGCCGTCGGCCAGTTGCACGAACCGGAACGCCAGCCGCATCGCGGCCGTTCGCTGCTTGCCGTAGTCGGCGATCACCAACTTGCCGCCGGGGCGCAGCGTCTCGTGCATCGCGGCCAGCACGGCGCGCTTCATCGGCACGGGGCACTGGTGCAGAACGAGACTGGACACGACGGTGTCGGCCGTCCCGGCGCCCACGACGGCGGCCACGTCGTCGCCCATGCCGATCCGCCACTCCGGGGTACCTCCCGGGGTGCCGCCCGCGACGACGGCGGCGGCCTTGCGCCGGGCCACCGCCAGGGCCTCCGGATCGGGGTCGACGCCGATGACGGTGGCGCGCGGTTCGACCCGGTTCAGCAGCACCGCCAACGAGCCGGTGCCGCAGCCGACATCGACGACCACGTCCTCCGGTCGCGGCGCGACGTGCATGGCGACCAGGCTGCGCCACAGCCGCTCCCGGGTGAGGGCGACCACCGGGTCGTAGAGGCGGACCGGCGCGAAGCGTCCGGCGGCGGGGGTGAAACTGCGTTCGGTCATGGGCAGCAGTCTCGGTGCGGCCCCGGTGCCGCGTCTTGAACGAATCGCTCGCCCGGTGGCCGGGGCACGACGGCCCCGGCCACCGGGATCAGCCCACCGCGGCGACTAGGCGCTTGAGCTGCGGCGTCACCAACTCCGGGCGCAGGGCCGGGGCGTGGGCGGTGTCGTCGGCGGCCAGGAACAGCACCCGGTTGTCGCCCACGGCCGCCCAGAGGTACACCCTGGTGAGTCCGCCGGGCGAGGTGACCGCCCCCGTGGGCGTCCGCACCTGGAAGCCGACGGCCGGGACGTCGAGCCCGGGCCACGGGACCGGCTCGACCGTCAGCTGCACGCCGCCGTTGCCGTTGTCGAGCCGGAGGCCGGTGCAGCCGCCCCCGGTCACCGCCGCCCGCAGCGCCTCGAAGCGTTCCCGGGACAGTCCGTCGGCGAGTCCGGCCACGTCGATCTGGGTCCGGTTGGCGAGCACGTTGTTCCCGGTGACGTACCAGCGACGGACGGACCCGGCCGGTCGCTCGAACATCGCGCGGAGCACCGGCGCGCATTCCGGGTGTTGCTGCGCAGCCGCCTCGGTCTTCGGGTCCAGGGCGGTGGCCGTCGACGCGACGGCGGGGGCCTCGGCGGTGCTGCCCGGCGGCAGGTCGGCGTCGGGCAGCAGGGCGGTGGCGAGCGGTTCCCCGGACAGGGCGGCGCCCGGGCGCCACGCCGCCCCGGGTGGCGGGGCGGCGTGGTCGCCCCCGGCAGCCGCCGTGCTCGCGGCTGCGGACGGCGTGCCCGCAGCCGGGGACGGGGACGGCGACGAGGCGCAGCCCGCCGTGAGGGCGAGCAGCGCCAGGATCGCCGGTGCGACCCGTGCGGTAGGTCCGGTCGGCCCGGTCAAGAGGTCTCCAATCGTCGTTCCCGGATGTCCACCCGTCAGGAGTGGGCGCGCTCCCAGAGCTCGGTGACCTTGCCGGAGGCGTCGACGGCCACCTTGTAGTCGCCCGCCGAGCAGGGGTAGGAGCCCTTCTCGCTGTGCGGGGAGGCGAGGCACTCGTTGATGTGCTTGACGACACCGGCCAGGTCGACGTCCTTCGGGGCCGCCATCACCGAGCTGAGGTGCCCCTTGGCGGTGGGTGCGAAGGCCGCCGTCCGGTCGGCGCCGACCGGTTCGAAGGACACGTCGTTGACGCCGCAGGCGTCCTTGGTGTCCCGGTAGGTGAGGGTGGTGGTGCTGGTCCCCTTCACCGGGTAGATCCACTTCTGGCCGGCGGGCAGCGGCACGTGGGTGCAGAAGCCCTCCGGCTCGTCGGAGGCGGACCCGGCGGGCGCGGTGGACCCGGGCGCGGTGGTCGGCGCGGCGCCCTTGGTGGCGGGCGCGCTCGCGGACGGCGCCGTGGCGGGCGCGGTGGCGGCGGCGGTCGGCGCGGTGGTGCCCTTGGCGCTCTGGTCGGGCGAGTTGTCCGGACCGCAGGCGGCCAGACCGAGTGCGGCGGTCGCGACCAGAGCCGTGGCGAGCAGTCTCCTGGAAACGGGCATGACGAAGGAACCCCCGTGTAATGCATGATCAGATGGATGGTGCGGCCGACAGACTAGCGTCTTTCGCGGGCGAACCCTCCCCCGCACCGGCCCCCCTGAAGGGTCCTGGCCCACCGGTTCGGGCGAGGAGTGCGTGCGACCGAACCGGTGGGCCAGGACGTGCTTCCACCCTCCCGCTACGGGCGGGCGGGCCTGCGGGCGTGGAGCAGGGCGGCGTCGAGCGGGAGCGGGGTGTGGGCGAGGAGGTCGAGGCCGGCGGCGGCGAGGAGGTCCGCGTAGTGGTCGGCGCGGCGTTCGCGGCCGCCGACGTTGCACATCATGTGGACGTCCCAGGCGGTCGCCAGGGAGGCGGATCCGTCGGCTGGCAGCAGGCGTTCGACGATCAGCAGGTCCGCGTGCGCGGGCATCGCGCGCTCGCAGTGCCGCAGGATGGCGCGGCAGCGGTCGTCGTCCCAGTCGTGCAGCACCCGCGAGAGCAGGTAGACGTCGCCCTCGGCGGGCACGTCGGCGAAGTCGCCGACCCGGTAGCTGCAGCGGTCGGCGCAGCCGGCCTCCGCCATGGTGCGGCGGGCGGCCTCGACGGCGTGCGGGCGCTCCAGGAGGACGCCGCGCAGCCCCGGGTGGGCGGTGAGGACGCGGGCGAGGAGTTCGCCGTTGCCGCCGGCGACGTCGACGACGGTGCCGCCGTCAGGCCGCGCCGCTGCGGCGACGAGGGCCGGGTGGCCGGGCACGGGGTCGAACATCCGGGTGCTGGCGGCCATCGAGCGGTCGAACAGGTCGGCGAGTTCGGGGTCGCGGGCGAAGTGGTCGAAGTGGTTCTCGCCGAACAGGTGGTCGAAGGCGGTCTCGCCGGTGCGCACGGTGTGGTCGAGAGCGCCGAAGGAGCGGTAGAACGGCCCGCCGTACATCAGGGCGAGCGGCCGCATCGAGGCCGGGGCGTCCTCGCGGAGCAGGGCGCCGACCTCGGTGAGGCGGACGCGCTCCCCCTCGGCGGTCACCACTCCGAGCATCGCGAGGTAGCGCAGCAGGGTGGCCAGGGCCCGGGGGTCGGTGCCGGTGCGGTGGGCCAGGGCGGCCCGGTCGACGGACTCCCCCGGCGGGACGGCGTCGGGCAGGCGCAGCCGGGCGCAGGCCGCCAGGGCCTGGGTGGCCCAGGCCCCCGTCAGCAGGCGCAGGAGCGTTTCGGCAGGCTGGTCGGTGGGCGTGCCGGTGGACGTGCCGGTGGACGAGCGACCCGCCGGGCGGACGGCCGGGCCGTCGGCCAGGTGACCGGCCAGGACGTCGCGGTGGTCGCCCGGCGCGTACAGCTCCACCCGCCGGTAGCCGGCCAGGGAGGCGGCGGGCACGGTGAAGTAGAGGACGGTGCCGTTCTCGTGCGGGTTGTAGCCGCCGCCGTCGGGGACGGCGCCCCGGTCGGCGAGCAGGGCGCACAGTCCGCGCAGGAGCAGCGGTTCCGGGCGCAGTACCTCGAAGGCGAGGTGCGCCTCGTGCTGGTGGACCCGCTCGTGCTCGGCGACGTCCCACAGGTCGGAGCCCGGGGGGACGGTCAGCGCGAACACCTCGACCGCGCGGCGGGTGCCGTCCGCCGCCCGCACCCCGGGGCGCAGGATGGACACGTCCAGTCCGGCGGCGTCGCGGCGGTGGCGGGCGGCGAGCCGGTCGCGGACGACGGAGCTGGGGAGCGGCGGGGCGTCGGCGCTCAGGCCGCAGGCGGCGAGGTCGGCGCGCAAAGCGGCCGGGTCGGGCGGGAACACCAGCAGGGCGGCGTGTGCGAACGCCAAGTGGCGGGTGAGGGCGTGGAGTTGCGGGCCGTCGAGGCCGGGGAGGAGGAGCGGCAGGAGGGTGGCGGTGTCATGGCGGCGGACGAAGTCAGCGGCCGCGCGCAGGCAGTCGCTGTCGTCGGCACCGCCGTCCGAGCCGGTGGCGGGCCCAACGATGGCGGGCCCAACGGCGGCGGGCCCAACGGCGGCGGTGGCGGTCATGGCGGGAGTGGTCATGGCAGGGATGTCCTCGGTGCGGTGCGCCGGCGGCCGGTACTGCTCGATGGGCCGACGGGGATCGGTGAGCTGTCGGGAATCTTGGCGGGACTCAGGGAGGTGCGGGGCCCGGCGGGGGTGTCGCTCACAGGCCGACGTAGTTCTCGGCGAACCAGTCCTGCTGGGTCCGCGAGGTGCGCAGCGCCTCCAGCCGGGCGCGGCGGAGTCCCGCGTCGAAGCCCGACGGGACGCCCTGCGGGGTGGGCGCCGCGTGCAGCAGCCGGACCATCCAGTGCGAGAACTCCATGGCGCGCCAGATGTGTTCCAGGCAGCGCCGGGAGTAGTCGGCCAGGGCCCGGCCCTCGCCGTGGGCGAGTTCGTCGACGAGGGCGGCGGCGAGCAGCTCCGCCTCCAGCACCGCGAGGTTGGCGCCCTTGGCCGCCGAGGGGGTGGGCATGCTCGCGGCGTCGCCCGCGAGCAGCAGGGCGCCGTGGCGCAGCGGTTCGACGACGTCGCTCTCCAGGTCGACGACGGTGCGCGCGACGACGCTCCCCCGGTGCAGCGGGCCGTGTTCCGAGGCGCGCATCCGCAGGTCCAGTTCGTCCCAGATACGGTCCTCGTCCCAGTCCTCGGGCGCGGTGCCGCGCTCGCACTGGAGGTAGTAGCGGGTGATGTCGGAGGTGCGGGCCATGTGGCCGGCGAAGCCCCGCTCGTGCACCGCGTAGCCGACCGCGTCCAGGCTGGGCGGCGCCTCGACCAGCAGGCCCAGCCAGGACAGACCGTGGTCGTGGCGGTGGACGAGCGTGCCGGGCGGCAGTGAGCGGCGGGCGGCGCCGTGCCGGCCGTCGCAGCCGGCGACGTACCGGGCCCGCCAGCGGAGGGGCTCCCCGTCGGGCCCGCGTGCCTCGACGGTCGGGCGGTCGCCGTCGGCGTCCTGCACCCGCAGCGCCTCGGTGCCGAACCGGACCTGCCCGCCGGTGTCCAGGAAGGCGCTGAGCAGGTCGGCGACGAGGTACTGCTGCGGGTAGACGGTGTGGCGCTCACCCCGGGCGAGCCGGGCGTAGTCGAGCCGGAAGCTGCCGTCGTCGGTGCGGAACTCGCAGGTGGCGTGGGGTCGGCCGTGGCGGCGCAGGCCGTCGGCGAGGCCGTGCCGGTCCAGGATCCGGACGGTGTTCTCGGCGAGGAAGCCGGCCCGGGCCCGGCTGTGTAAGCGGGCCCGGTCGGCGCGTTCCAGGACGACGCAGTCAATGCCGGCCCGGTGCAGCAGGTTGGCGAGGACCAGACCCGCCGGACCCGCGCCGAGGACGACCACCTGGGTGGTGCGGTCGGCGGGGCCGTCAGTCGTGCTGCTGGCCGCGTTGTCGGCGGTGCCATCGGCGGTGTTGTCGGCGGTGTCGTCGGTGTTCGAGAAGTTCTGACGCTCAGTCACAGGAAGTGGATCATAATCACCGTCGGATACATGAAACGACGTAAATCACCCTCACGGGTGAATAGGGTGACAATGCTTCCTTTCCGGTCGTGGACGTCGATCGTCCGCCCGCGGTCGGATTCGCCGCCCCCCGGCGGCCGTGGCACAGTGGCGCGATGAAGACCATCGGCCTGCTGGGCGGTATGAGCTGGGAATCCACCGCGACCTACTACCGCCTCCTCAATGAACTCACTCGGGACCGGCTCGGTGGCCTGCACTCCGCCAAGTGCGTGCTCTACTCGGTGGACTTCGCCGAGGTCGAGCGGCTCCAGGCCGCCGGGGAGTGGGAGACGGCGGGCCGGCTGCTCGCCGAGGCCGCCCGCGCCGTCGAGGCGGCGGGCGCGGAGCTGCTGCTGATCTGCACCAACACCATGCACAAGGTCGCCGACCAGGTGGCCGACGCGGTGTCCGTCCCGCTGCTGCACCTCGCCGACGCGACGGCCGCGGCGGTCCTCGCCGCCGGGGTGACCCGGGTCGGGCTGCTGGGCACCGCCTTCACCATGGAACAGGACTTCTACCGGGACCGGCTGGCCTCCCACGGTCTGGACGTCCTCGTCCCCGACCCGGCGGGCCGGGCCCTGGTGCACCGGGTGATCTACGAGGAGCTGTGCCTCGGGGTGGTCCGCGAGGAGTCCCGGGCGGAGTACCGCCGGGTGATCGCCGGACTGGTGGCGGGGGGCGCCGAGGGCGTGATCCTCGGCTGCACCGAGATCGAGCTCCTGGTGGGGCCCGACGACAGCCCGGTCCCGGTCTTCCCGACCACCCGCATCCACGCCGAGGCCGCCGTCACCGCCGCGCTCTGACGCCGGTGCCGCAGGCGACCCGCCCCGCCCCGACCCGACGGGGACGACCCACCCGACGGGACGACCCACCCACTGAGCGCAGTGCCCCGCCCCGGCGACGGCGGGGACGGGGCACAGGGGCGGCGAGGCGCGCGAGGTACAGGTTCCCGGCCCTCACGAAGTGGCCGCGAGGCCGATCAGCAGATGGCAGACGAACACGGCCGGCAGGTAGCCGACCACGGCCCCGACGGGCCAGCGGGCCGCCCCGGTCCGGTCGAAGCGGCGGGCGGCGAGGGCGGCGACGGCGACCGGCAGCAGCGCCAGCCAGCCCCACCCGGCCGGTCCGCCCGCCCACGGCCGCAGCACCGCCAGCGACACCGCGGCGGACGCGACGGCGGAGCCGAGCGCGAGCGCGACGGTCGTGCGCAGGCCGAAGACCCGGACATAGGTGCGCTCGTGCGCGCCCGGCTCTCGGACGACCTTGCGCACCAGTTCGTGGTGGGTGGCGGCCAGCATGATCACCGCCAGCAGCGGCAGCACGTGCCTCCCGGCCCTCGCGACGGTGTCGCCGTCCAGCCCGGTGTCGTGCAGGAACACCGCGTACAGGTAGAGGTTGAGCAGCACCTGCACCGGGGAGCTCAGCAGGACGCCGGTGACGACGGCGTCCCCGCGCGGCCACCCGAGCCACAGCTCGGCCCCCACCAGCAGCACGGTGTAGAGGAGTTGGGCGGCGATCAGCAGCAGGGCGGCCCGGTTGCCGGCGTTGAGGAGGAGCAGGAACGCGGCCCCGGCGCCGAACAGCAGGTACAGGTCGCGCGGCAGTACGGCGCCGCGCGCCAGCGGGCGGGACGGGTTGTGCCGCCGGTCGTACGGCAGGTCGCGCAGGTCGTCGGCGGCCCGCATCAGGAGCAGGTCGACCAGCACCGTCAGCGCGGCACCGACCGTGCCCCAGCCCGGCCGCCAGTCCACGACCCGCGCGTCGGCGGCGGCGAACAGCCCGGTGGCGCCCACCGCCCACACCCCGGCGAACACCAGCGACAGCGGCAGCGGGAAGCTGCCGCGCAGGAAGGCGCCGAGGCGCACGGCCAGCGGGCCCGGGTCGGTCGGACCGGCCGGACCTCCGGCCGAGGTGACCGCCCCCGGACCGGCGGCGGGCCGGGCGGCCGGGGGGCTCACGCGCTCCGCCCCTCCGCGGCGGGGGCCGCCGCGGCACCGGCCACCGTCCAGCGGACCGGCAACTGCCAGACGCCGTTGATGAACATCGTCCGCCGCCAGTCCAACTCGTCCTCAGGGACGGCGAGTTCCAGCACGTCGAAGCGGCGCAGCAGCGCGTCGACGCCGATCTGCAGCTCGGCCCGGGCGAGTTCGGCACCCAGGCACAGATGACGGCCGTAACCGAAGGCGACATGGGAGCCGACGTCCGCGCGGTCGGGGTCGAAGGCGTCCGGGTCGGCGAAGACGGCCGGGTCGCGGTTGGCGCTGTCGGTGAGCGGCACCACGATCTGCCCGGCCGCCACCGGGCAGCCGCCCAGCACGGTGTCCTCCCGCACCAGGTGCGGCGCCCCGCCGGTGTTGTTGAGGGAGCTGAAGCGCAGCATCTCCTCGACCGCAGCCGGGATCCGCTCGGGCTCCGCGCGCAGGCGCTTCACCAGGTCGGGGTGGCGCAGCAGGAGCAGCACGCACATGCCGAAGGAGTTGCCGGTCGTCTCGTAGCCGGCCATCAGCATGCCCGAGCCGAGGGAGACCACCTCCCGGTCGGACAGCCGCTGGTCGGGGTCGTCGTCCGGGCGCAGCGCCAGCCTGGTGAGCAGGTCGTCGGCCGGGGTGCCCGCCTCGGCGGCGCGCCGCTTGCCGTCGACCAGGGCGGCGAAGTACTCGTCCATCCGCGCCTGGGTGGCGGCGACCTCCTCGCGGGTGTGGCCGGAGGTGGACATCAGGATGTCCACCTCCGCGCGCAGCATCGCGCCGTCGTCGAGCGGGACGCCGAGCACCTCGCAGATGACCCGCATCGGGAAGGGCACGGTGAAGCCGCCCACCAGATCGGTCTCGCCGCCGGTGGCACCGGCGGTCAGGTCGTCGAGCAGCTCCTCGGCGAGGCCCTCCAGGCGCGGCCGCAGCAGGCGGACCTGGCGGGCGGTGAACGCGGGGAGGATCGCGCGCCGGCGCCGGGTGTGGTCGGGCGCGTCGGCGGTGGCCAGCAGGACGGACTCGGTCTTGCGGGCGAACAGCGGGCGGGCGAGCTCGGTGTAGCCGGCCCGGCTGAAGCGGTCGTCGCCGAGGACGGCCGTGACGTCCTCGTGCCGGGTGACCAGCAGGGCGGGCTGCCCGCTGGACAGCTGCACCGGGTGCGGGGCGCGGGCGTGCAGGACGTCGTGGTACGCGTCCGGCGGGCGCACGTCGCCGGCCGGCGGGAAGGGGAAACGGGCCGGGTCGTCGGTCATGTCCTGTCGCCCTTCTCGGTGGTGGCGGTGCCGTCGGTCGGGGCGGTTCCGTCGATCGGGGCGGTCCCGACCGGTGCCTCGGACTCCCCGGGCTCCTCGGGCTGTTCGGGCTGTTCGGGCTCCTCCGGCTGTTCGGACGGCGGGAGCAGCCGCACCGTCCCGGCCGCGCCGTCGAGCTCGATCCAGGCACCGTCGGGGATCGCCGTGGTGGCCCCCGGCACGGCGACCACGGTGGGGACGCCGAGCAGGCGGCCGGTGATCGCCGTGTGGGACAGCAGGGTGCCGCGTTCGACGACCATGCCGGTCGCGGACATCATCAGGAACAGCCAGCCCGGGTCGGTCTCCCGGGCGACCAGGATCCGCCCGGCGGCGAGGTCCGGGTCGGTGGACGGGTCGAGCACCACCTTGGCCCGGCCGCGCACCACGCCACCGCTGGAGCCGATGCCCCGCAGCAGTCCGTCGTCGGCGACGGCCGCCTTGCCCACCGCGCTCGCCCTCGGCAGCGCCCGGGCGAGCGCCAGTCCGGCGGGCGTGCCCAGCAGGGCGGGGCGCTGCGGGTTCTTCGCCCAGCGCTCGCGCTGCGTGCGGCGCAACGCGACCAGGGCGCGAAGGTCGGTCACGGTGCCGGTGCCGTCGAAGGCGCCGATGACCTCCTCCACGGTCAGGTCGGCGACGTCGAGCGCGTCGTCCAGGACGCCGGTGCGGGCGAGTTCCGCGCCCAGCCGCCACATCACGTCGCGCGACAGCCCGAACAGCTGGGTGCGGCAGAACCGGGTGTCCTCGCGGATCCGGGCGAGGTCGCGGGCGAGGGAGGTGATGCCGAGCAGGACGGTCCGCCGGACCGGGTTCGGGAGCACCTCGTGCAGCCGTTCGCGGGCCTTGCGGGCCGCCGCCTGCTCGTCGGCGCGGCTGGCCGCCACCGTCGCGCCCTGGCGCACCAGCGGGCGGATCAGCGCGAGCACGGTCCACGGGCGCTGGCGGGGCGTGGGCTCCTCCAGCTTCAGGTCGTGCAGCGCGCGGTCGCCGTAGCGGGCGACGTAGCCGCGCGCGGCGTCGCCGACGGCAGCACCGTACTGACCCTCGACGATCTGCCGCCACAGCCGCTCGGGGTCGCTCGCGTCGTCGAGCACGGCGGCCCGCAGCTCCGGGACGGCGCCGACGAGTTCGGCCAGGCCCATGGCCGCGCGCACCGCCTCCAGCGAGCGGTTCTCCCTCCCGCCGCCCATCAGCCCGACCAGGACCTGCGGGCCCTCCCCGGTCCAGCGGCGCAGCAGGACGCTGCCCGCGCCGAGCACGACGAGCGCGATGAACGCGTTGACCAGGGTGACGCCCCAGCGCTCACCGGCGCGCTCCCAGAGCCGCCGGTAGAAGGCGATCAGCTCCTCCGGCGAGTCGCCGATCGTCTCGGCCTCGGCCATCTGCCGGTCCCACCAGCGCAGGAAGCTCTTCACCTGCCACGGGTGGAGGGCGCTGCGCCAGGCCAGCCGGGGCAGCGCCAGGGCGACGGCCGGGGCGGCCCAGCGGCGCTCGCCGCGGGCGGGGCCGGTGATGCCCATCGCCTGCTCCCAGCCTCGGCGCACGAGTTCGAACATCGGCATCTGCCCGTGCAGGGCGTGCCAGTCGTCCAGCCGGTAGTAGACCTGGCCCTCCAGGTAGCCGACCATCCGGGCGAGGCGGTGGGCGTTGTCCCGCACCCAGGACTCGGGGACGCCCATCCGCCGGTAGAGGTCGGTGAAGGAGCGGCGGTAGAACTCGCGGGACTGGGAGAACGTCAGCGCGCCGGAGACGCCGGGGAAGCTCTCGGTGATGTTGTGGTTGCCCCAGTAGACCTGGTCGTTCCCCGACTCCTCCGACGCGGCGTCGGCGGTGGCGGTGCCGGTCGCCGGGGCGGTCCCGGCCGCGGCGGTGGCGGTGGTCGTGGGCGGCGCGGTGACCAGCGGGCGGGCCTGGAGCAGGTGGACGAGGCCGTCCTCGGTGAGGGCGCCCTCGATGTCCTGGGGGACGCCGAAGAGTTCCTCCACCCGTGCGGCCAGCTCCGCCACCGCGCGCACCTGGTCGTCGTCCAGCACCGGGACGTCGGCGAGTTCGCCGGCCACCGGCAGCAGCACCGGCGCACCGGCGGCGGCGCCCTCGGGCAGGCCCATCGACCACTGCTTGCGCACGGTCAGCGCGGTCACCTCGTCGGTGGCCGGGTCGTGGAAGAAGTGGTCGATGTCCGCCTTCTCCTGGACGACGCCCTCGCCGATGCCGTAAGCGGCCGCGACGACCCGGCGGACCGCGCCGTCGCGCGGGTCGCGGGTGAACGCGACGAACGAGCGGGTGCCGAGCACCATCCGCTGGACGCCGACGGCGACCCGGGCTCGCAGCGGGTCCAGGCCGCGCAGGGTCCGGTAGCGCACGGCCTGCGGGTTGAACGCGGAGGCCCAGCAGCCGAGGACGGCGTCCTCCAGGCCGTCCTCGTCGACGTAGAGGAAGCTGTCGCTCATGCCCGCGAACGGGTCGACCGCGCTGTCCTCGCCGATCGCCTCGGCCGCGTCGGCCCCGGCAGCCTCAGGAGCGGTGACGGCCGGGACCACGCACGCCCGCACCGCGACCAGGCCCTCCGGCCCGGCCACGGCCGCGAACTCCTTGCGGATCCGCTCGGCCAGCGCCACCGGCAGCCGTGCGCCGCCCAGGGCCTCGCGGGCCGCCGCGCACCAGCTCTCCACCTCCGCCCGGTCGGCGCCGTCCGCCGGTTCGGCCGGAAGCGACGGGCGCAGCGCGTCCAGGGCCTCGTCGAAGGCGGCGGCGGGCAGGCAGAAGAACTCCGGCACCCGGAACCCGGCCCGCCGCAGCACCTCCTGCCGGGCGAACTTGTTCCCGACCCGCGCGGCGTCGGCCAGCACCTCGCCGCCGTCCGTCGCCGTGGTCACCACGAGTTCCGTCATGCGCCCCCACCGCCCCATCCCGTGCCGCCCCAGCCGTCCAGGTGCAGCACGCTGTCCACCGGCCGGCGCGGCGCCGGTCCGAATCCGTCCCCCAGCACGTGCGCGGTGGGGATCAGGGCCCCCTGGCGCACGTCGCCCGGCAGCCCGAGGAGGTCGGCGACCTCCTGCTCGGCGTCCAGGTGCACCGTCGTCCACGCCGTTCCCAGGCCGCGGGCGCGCGCGGCGAGCATGTAGCTCCAGGCGGCGGGGAGGAGCGAGCCCCACACCCCTGCCTGGTTGTCCGCAGTGAGCCGGCGGCTGCCGAGCTCCAGGCAAGGGATCACCAGTACCGGCACCTCGTGCAGGTGCTCCGCCAGGTGCCGGCCGCCGGCCAGCATCCGGTCCGACACCCCGCCCGCTGCTGCCCCGGCCGCAGACGCCCCGCCGGCAGACGCCCCGGCGGCCGGTGGCTCTCCGGCAGTGACGGTCGGCGGGTAGCGGGCCTCGAACGACCGCCGGTAGACCTCGGCGATCCGCTTGCGCAGCCCGTCCTCGGCCACCACCAGCCAGTGCCAGCGCTGGGTGTTGCCGCCGTTGGGCGCCTGGAGCGCGATCTCCACGCACTCGCGGACCCGGTCGAGGTCCACCGGGCGCGAAAGGTCCAGCCGCAGCCGCACCGAACGCGTGGTGGTGAGCAGTTCGTCCGGCGTCGTCGGCACCCCGACCCGCGACGGGCGGGCGGAGGCGCTCACCAGAGACCCGGCACGAGGCGGGAGTGCCCGGCGGCGTAGTCGCGGTAGCCGGGGATGTTCAGCAGCATCCGCTCCTCGGTGCGGATGCGGAAGGTGATCGCGGCGGCGAGCACGACCAGCAGCACCACGCTCAGCGGGTTCAGGAAGAACGCCACGAAGCCGACGTGCGCCGACAGCATTCCCGCGTAGGCGGGGTGCCGGATGAACCGGTAGACGCCCCAGGTGACGACCTGGTGGTCGGTCTGCCGGGTCACATGGTGCGAGTAGAACCGGCCCAGCGTGCGGATCGCCACCTGCCGCAGGACCACCCCGCCGACGAACACCGCCGCCGGGACCAGCAGCAGCGGCGACCACTCGTCCCAGGGCAGCGGCCCCAGCACCGCCGCGGACACGGTCGCGATCCGGGCCGTCGCGTAGAACAGCAGCGACGCCGACTCCCGCGGCGCCGAGCCGGAGGTCCTGAAGGTCACCGGGATCTCGACCGCCAGCCACGCCAGGTAACAGGCGGCCAGCACGGCCGCCACCAGGTCCACCCCTTCGCCCGCGTGCCGCAGGTGGACCACCAACCCGGTGGCCACCGCGAGTACCGCGACGACGAACAACAACTGCGGTGCCCGCACCGCCCACGACGTGCCCGTGCCCGTCACCTGTTCCGCCCCACTCACTTCGCCGACCTCCGCTTCAAGTAACCCGCGCGGCTGAGGGTGTGGACGCCGATCTGCAACCGGCCGTACCCCTCGCCGCTCTCCGCGTCCACGACCGCGAACCGGTACACCGCACGCGCCCCGCGCGCCGGTGCGAACTCCCACCACAACTCCAACGGCACCTCCACCGGCAGGCCGGTCGGCACGTCCGCCTCCAGCGACAGCCAGAGCATCTGCGCGTCGAGGTCCCGCCCGTGGGCGGTGTGGCCGAGCATCGTCGCCATCTGCCGGGCCGACTCGACCAGCGCGCCCATGGTGTGCACCCCCGCGCCTGCCAGTCGGTGGCCCGGTGGCGGCACCAGGACCGCAGCCCGCTCGACCCGCACCGCCTCGCCGAGCATGACGTTCTCCGGGCGGTGCCGGTGCACCAGCGCCGGATCGGCGGGCACCGCGGGCCCGGCGGGAACCCCGCCCTCCCGCCCGGCCCGCACCGGGGCCGGCGTCCCGCCGAAGCGGACCGTGGCCCTGCTGACGGCCTCGCCGTCCTGCAGCGCCACCAACTCCCAGGCCGGTCCGTCGTCGGCCGCGATCGGACCGCCGCTCAGCCACACCGGGGGGCCCAGCTCGCACATCCGGTCGAAGCTCATCGAGAGCCGCAATCGGCCACCGTCCGCATCGACCCACTCCGGCGCCCGGGCCCCGAGGACGTCCAGGACTCCCGCCACCAGCACCATTCCGGGCACATGGTCGAGCGGATGATCGAAGAAACAGACGTCCTTCTCGTCCACCACCACCGGGACGACCACCCCCGGCCCCGCTCCGCCGACATTTTCGGACGGAACCCCATCTATTTGGTCGAATCCCTCCCCCCGGAAGTCTTCTGACGAACTGTCATGAACCGATGGAACGTCAGTTCCATATGAGACACCTGGTACCAACGAGGTCACGAGGACCGAGGTAACCATCGATCACCTGTCCGAGCAACCCGGACCGGCCCACGCCCCGACCGGACCCCGGCAGCGACCAAAAACACCCGCAGCGATGGCCGAAAACCCCATCGCCGACACACCGGCCGGCGACGCCTGAGGGTGGCCCAGGAGTGGCCCGGGACGGCAGGGGGAGGCCGGGGGCGGCCCGGGACGGCGGGGAGCCGCCGCTCCGGGCCGGGCCGGGCCGCGCCCCGACTACGGCTGCAGCATGACGAGCAGCTCGGTACCGGGCACCAACTTCCGGTTGACGGACGTGGACTGGGCGAACACCGTGTAGGCGGGGTTGTCGCCGGGCTTGACGGTGGCCTCCGAGGCCGGCAGGCCCAGGAGCCGACGGGCCGCCGGGCCCGAGAACACCTTGCCGGTCATCCGGCCGGTGGCCGGGTCCTTCTCCGCGACGGCGAGCTGCTTGCCGCCCTGGATCCGCTCCCGCTTGGACAGCTCGTAGAAGGCGCAGCCCGTCCGGTAGGTGTGCCCCGCGCCGGTGACGAACTCGCGGATGGGCAACGGCTGGTCGACCGGGACGAGGGCGTAGGCACTCGCCTCCAGGGCGTCGAGCTCGGCGGTGACCACCGCGGCGCTGAGGTCCTGGCCCATGGTGAAGAGGTTCTTGGTGCCCCGCACGCCCTTCTCCCGGCCGCGCAGGAAGCTCGTGGCGGCGGACTTGACGGTGCCGATCGCCTCCTCCACGCCCTTGCTGGAATCGGCGTCCCAGATCGCGATATTGCCTGCGGGGAACCCGTATTCCTGGGCGGTGCGCTTGGCCAGCGAATTCGGGACCAGAATCGCCGACGTCCAGTGGTCGGGGAGCCCCGCCATGGCCCCGTGGATCCGGTCCATCCAACCGCGCAGCACGGCCTTGCCCTTGGCACCCGGTATGCGGATGTGCATCTTTCCGCTCTCGGAACAGCCGGAGGCGTTCTCCTCCCCGTCCGTGACGACGACCTGGAGGAAGGAGTGCTCCCCGTACCCCTCCCAGATGTTCTTCAGATCGTCGACGGACTTCACGGCCGCCTCGATCAGCGCCGTCGCGCCGTTGTCGACCCGGTAGAGACCCTTCAGGGACGGCAGGTGCTTGACGTCCATGTCCCAGACGAGGTTCCGCACTTCGTGGTCGAAGGCGTAGAGGCTGATCCTGGTCTCGTGCCCGAGCCGGTCGGACTCCTCCTGGAGGCCCTTCACGAACTCGTCCACGACCCGGACCAGCTGCTGCTCGTGCTGGCGCATCGAGCCGGACTTGTCGACCACCAGCGAGACGTGGTTGACCTTGTGGTCGATCCTGTTCGTGGACATTGTTCTCCCCTTTTCCCAACGCCTTTTCCGGCGCCTTCCGGCGCTCCCCTCGGCGTTGTTCCAACCCTATGGGGAGGCACTGACAATTCCGCCGGACCGGGAGGAGCCCCGGTCGGGGAATCGGAGGGGGCCTCTGATCGGCGGGAGCACCGGATCGGAAAATCGGGCCGGGGCAGCGGGACACGCGTCGGGCCGGAGTGTCGGGCAGGGGGGACTCAGGCCGGGGAGTCAGGCCGGGCCGGGGGCGGTCCCCGTCGCGTGGGCGTGCAGCAGGGCCGCGAGCGCGTCGGCGTACGGGCGGGGACGGCGCCGGCGCGGCAGGGCGAGGCCGAAGTGCCGGGCGGGACGCGGCGGGGTGACGGGGACGACCCGGGTGCCGGGCTGCGGCGGATCGAGGGCGACCAGCGGGACGAGGGAGACCCCGACCCCGGCGGCGACCAGCGTACGGGCGAAGAAGTAGTCGGTGGTCGAGCCCGCCACCCGCAGTTCGAAACCGGCCATCAGGGCGTGGCGGCGCAGGAAGGCCTCGGTCTTCGAGCAGCCCAGCACCCACGGGTCCTCGGCGAGCTCGGAGAGGTCGAGGGCGTCCCGGCCGGCCAGCGGATGGTGCTCGGGCAGGACGACCGACAGCGGGTCCGTCATCAGCGGCGTCCACTCCAGGCCGGAGCGGTCGCCGGGGACGACGGGCAGCGGCCCGTCGAAGTGGTAGGCGAGGGCGAGGTCGGCGCTGCCGTCGCGGACCATCGGGAGGCTGTCCTCCGGTTCGCGCTCCACGATCCGCAGTTCGACCTCCGGGTGCGCCGCCGTGAACCGGGCCAGCACCGGGGGCAGCAGGTGGCGGCCGCCGCTGGTGAAGGTGGCGAGCGTCAGCCGGGGCCGGTCCGCGCCCAGCCGCGCGATCCGCTCCTCGGCGTGCCGCAGTTCGGCGCCCACCGCGACGGCGGCGTCGACCAGCAGTCGGCCCGCCTCGGTCAGCCGCACCCCGCGCGTCGACCGTTCCACCACGGTGGTGCCGAGACCGCGTTCGAGGGCCGCGATCTGCTGGGAGACGGCGGAGGGCGTCAGCAGCAGCGCGGTGGCGGCGCGGTTGAAGCTGCCGTGCTCGGCCACGGCCTGGAGCATGGTGAGCCGTCTGACGTCGAGCATCGTGGTTCCCCCCGGGTCCGCGCTGGTGCCGCCGCCCTGCTCCCCGGCGGCGGGCGGCGGGCGGGCGCGGAGAGGACAGTACCCCGATGACACCGCATCCGGGTACGGACGATCGGTCGGCCGGCCGATCGTCCGCTCAGCCCTCGTCGGACCCCGGCCCCGGCCCCGGCCCCGGCCCCGACCTCGACGGAACGGGCGTCAGGACCGTACCGACCAGCTCCGCCAGCCGCGCCCGCAGCTCCTCCCGGCCCAGGCCGCCCGCTCCGGCCAGGTGCTCGACCAGGTCGGCCCGGATCGCGGCGAGCAGGACGTGGGCGGTGAAGCCGCTGTCGGCGGCGACCGGGACCCGCTCCAGCAGCGTGCGGAGCAGCGCGTGCCAGCGCGCGTAGTGCTCCGTCCGGTACGGACTGGCGTCGCCGTCCTCCAGGGCCAGGGCGAGCGCGCGGTTGTCGAGCTTGAAGCGGAGCAGGGCGTCGAGCAGGGCGGGGACGCGCTCGGCCGGCGGGGCGTCCGGCCCGAGCGGCGGCGGGCCGGTCCCGACGGCGGCGCCGAGCGGTTCGAGCCGGGCCTCGTACAGCGCGCGGAGCAGCCCGGCCCGGTCGCCGAAGGCCCGGAACAGCGTGCCCTTGCCGACGCCGGCCGCCGCCGCGACCTCGGCCATGGTGACGTCCTCGGCGTTCTCCCGCCGGGCGAACAGGGCGTCGGCGGCCGCGAGAACGGCCTCCCGGTTGCGGACGGCGTCCTTGCGGGACCTGTGCTCGGACATGCGTCCGCTCCCCTCTCGTACGGGCCCGGGGTCCGCGCCGATGAAACGGACCGGTGGTCCGTACGGCCGGAGGACGAGGATACCCAGGCCGACCCGCCTGGGCCGCCGAGGCGGCCGCGCGGCACGGCGGGGAGGAGCGGGCCGACGGGTCTTCACCAAAGATCCGCGAGGTCGACCCCCAAGAGATCTTGACCCCGGCGGGCAGATAGTATGCACCCGCACGTGAGGCCCGGCAGAAGGCTTCCCGTTGCGTGCGGCCGCCCGTGGGGCCTCTTCCGCATGCCCCTTCCCGTCTGCCGACACCCGTGGCGCCGTCCGTGACCCTCGACGCCGGACGGGCAGCACCGGGTCGCCGACCCCTCCCGCCCGCACCGCCGCGCGCGGGGACCCCGCACCGGACCGTGCCCCGCGCGGGCCGTTCCCGTGCGCATCCATCAACGAAACGTCAGCTCAGGTATTCTCATGCACCCCCACCCCGCCGTCATCGACGGCTTCCACTACGGCTGGCTCAACCCGGTCCTGTCCTACCTGGTCGCCTGCACCGGAGCCGCGCTCGGCCTGCGCTGCACCGTCCGCGCGCTCGACCTGCCGCCGCGCAGGCGGCTCGGCTGGCTGCTGCTCGGCGCCGCCGAGATCGGCTGCGGCATCTGGACGATGCACTTCCTGGCCATGCTGGGCTTCACCGTCAGCGGCTCGACCATCCTCTACAACGTGCCCCTGACGCTGTGCAGCCTGGTGCTGGCGATCGTGGTCTGCGGCCTCGGCATCCTCTATGTCGGCTACCGGCCGCGACGCCTGAGCACCCTGCTGGTCGGCGGCACCGTCATGGGCCTGGGTGTGGCGGCGATGCACTACCTCGGCATGGCCGCGATGCACGTCCAGGGGCAGGTGTCCTACGACACCCTCACCGTGGCCGGCTCGATCGCGATCGCCGTCGCCGCGTCCGCCACCGCGCTGTGGATGACCCTGAACATCACCGGCCTGCTGGCCTCGCTCGCCTCCGCGCTGATCGCCGGGGTCGCGGTGGTCGCGATGCACTACACCGGCATGGCCGCCGTGTCGGTGGTGCTGGACGGCCGGACCCCGGTCGGCGGCCTGCCGGCCTCGCAGTTCATCACCCCGCTGGCGGTGGCCGTCCTCGTCCTGCTCTCGCTCGGCGGGATCGCGCTGATGCTGTCGCCGCACGACGCCTCGCTGTCCGGCCTGGACCGCGACCGGCCGGAGCCGGTCCGGGTGCCGCTGTTCGAGCGCCAGGACTGACCGGCCCCGGCCCATGTGGCCGGAGCTCCGACGCCGAACGGCCCGGCCGCAGGGAAGCCCCTGTGTCCGGGCCGTTCCGCGTCGGGTGCCGTCAGGTGGCGGTGAGGGTGCGCCAGGGCCGGGTGTCGAGCTCGGCGGGGGTGCCGTCGAGGACGGCCGCGGTGCGGGTCGCCGGGTCCAGGGTGACGGTGGCGAGACTCGCCCAGCGGCGGCCGAGCGCCTCGGCCGGGTCGGGCAGGCAGGTGACGGGCGGTTCGCCGGGACCGGTGACCAGGCAGCGGGCGAGCGCCTCCGAGGTGTCCGGGAGCGGCCGGAGGCGGGCGAGCCGGGCGCGGACGAAGTCGTGGCGCTCGCCCGAGTCCGGCTGGTAGAGCCAGGACTTCTCCTCCGCCGCCGGAACCGGGGTCAGGAAGTGGTTGGTGCGCACCAGCAGACCGCGCTCGTCCGGGGCCACCGCGAACACCCCCGCCGGGCTGAGGTCCAGCAGGGTGGCGTCCGTCCCGTCGAAGAGCGCGAACGAGCCGGAGGAGGCGAGCGGCGCGCCGCGGACCAGGTCGACGGCCTCGGCGACGCTGCCGGCCTCCGCGAGGACCACCGCCGCGAGGACGTGCACCGGCACACCGCCGACGCCGTCGCGGGCGTGCCCGAGGATGTTGAAGTGCAGGGCGAGGCCCGCGCTGTTGATCCCGATCTTGCCGAGGATGCCGTCCTCGGTGAGGCCGACGACGGTGTGCCGTCCGCCCCGCGACTCCAGGGTGTGCCAGTGGGCGCTCAGTTCGACGTGCCAGTCCCAGGTCTGGACGCCGAAGGTGCGCACCACGCCGGAGGGGCCGTCAGTGCCACCGGTGCCGCCGGGAGGCTCGGTGGTCCGGCGCACCAGGGTGGTGCACTCCCCCGGCGGGACGGTGGCGCTGCGGGCGAGGATCTCGGTCCGGGCGTTGAGGGCGGCGACCCGCCAGGGGTCGAGTCCGGCGCCGTGGGCGATGCCCTCGATCTCGGCGCGGGCGCCCGGGCGGAACTCCCCGACGGCGTCGAGGGCGCGCTCGGCGTCGTCACGGACCCGGGCGGGGGTGATGCCGCCGAGCGCGAAGAGGCGGTCGTACACGTCGAGCGCGGCGGGGAGGTGCGCGCGCAGCTGTTCGCCGCGGGCGGCGCCGCGCCGGTGCGGGTCGGCGGCGTCGACGCGGACGTGGCGGCGCTGGTCGGGGCGGGGAATCGGCATCGGGGTCACGAGTGGTCCTTCGGGGCGCTGACGGGGGCGGTGACGCGGGCGGCAGCGCCGAGTTGGTGGTGGAGCTGGACCGCGCCGCCGACGACGGTCGCGAGCACGGGGTTCATCGCCTGGGCCCCGGGGTCGAGGTCGAGCGGATTGGCGGCGAGGACGGTGAGGTCGGCGGTGAAACCCGGGGCGATCCGGCCGAGTTCGCCGTCCGCCCCGGCGGCGTAGGCGGCCGCGACGGTCATGGCCCGGTAGGCCTCGCGCGCCGTGACGGCCTGGCCGGGCTGCACGGGTGCGGCGTCCGGTTCCTCGACGGGGCGGCGCAGCTGGCAGTCGGCCAGCCCGACACGCGGGTCGCCCGGACCGATCGGCCAGTCCGATCCCAGGGCGACGACGGCGCCGTGGTCGAGCAGGTCGCGGGTGCGCCAGCCCCGGGCGGCCCGCTCGGGACCGATCCGTCGGGACCAGTTGTCGGTGCCGTCCGCACGGGTCTGCCGGGTCGCGTGGACCGGTTGCAGACCGGCCACCACGTCGAGGCGGGCGAAACGGGGCAGCAGGTCGTCCGGGACGGATTCGAGGTGCTCGATGCGGTGCGGCGCGCGCGGGGCCCGGCCGGTCTCCTCGAAGACGTCCAGGGCGAAGCGCACGGCACGGTCGCCGATGGCGTGGGTGGCGGTGGGGATGCCGCGTTCGGTGAAGAAGCGGACGGCGGCGCGGTAGGCGTCGGTGTCGCGCCAGAGCGGCTCGCGGTTCTCGCCGTGGACGTCGGGGTGTTCGAACCAGGCGGTGCCGTTGTCGGCCGTGCCGTCGAGCATGAACTTCACCCCGTCGACGTGCCAGCGGCGACCGCCCAGGCCCTGGAGCCCGGCGATCCGCTGCCAGACGTCCGAGGTGGAGTCGGCGGGCACCAGCGGGGAGCAGCGCACCCGCAGCGGCAGCTCGCCCCGCTCCTCCAGGTGACGGAACACCTCCTCGGAGGGCTCCCCGAAGTCGAGGGCGTGCAGCCCGGTGAGGCCGCTGCGGGCGAAGCGTTCGAGCTGCGCGCGGACATGGGCGGCGGCGGTGTCGAGCGGGACTTCGGGGTAGTGGGCGAAGACCAGGTCCATGGCCTGGAGTTCGAGGACGTACCCGGTCGGACGGCCGGCCCCGTCGACCACGACGGAGGAGGCGTCGGTGAACGACTCCCGGCCGGTGAGGCCGGAGAGCTCGACGGCGCGGGGGCTGACGACGAGCGCGTGGGCGTCGCGGGTCAGCAGGGAGACCGGGCGCCCGGGGAGGTGCTCGGCGAGGAAGGCCCCGTGCGGTTCGCCCTCGAACACATTGACGTCCAGGTCGAAGCCGGTGATCCAGTCCCCGGCGGGGCGACCGGCGGCGGCGTCGGCGAGGCGCGCGAGGACCTCGTCCAGGGTGACGGCGCCGGACAGGTCGGTGCCGCTGCCGGTGGAGATGGCACCCCAGACGGGGTGGGCGTGGGTGTCGGTGAGGCCGGGCAGGATCGCGGCGTCCGGGAACTCGTGGACCGTGGTGGCGGGGCCGCGCAGCGGGGCGAGGAGCTCGGCGGGGCCGACGGCGGTGATCCGGCCGGCGGTGACGGCGACGCCGTGCAGGGTCAGGTCGTGGGGGCCGTCGTGGGGGCGGTCGCGGGGGCCGTCGTGGGGGCGGGGGCCGGGGTCGGTGTCGCTGTCGGTCAGGAGCTCGACGGTGCGGGCCAGGAGGATGGTGTCGGCGTGCACGGTGGGTTCTCTCGGGTCGGGGCGGTACAGGACTGCGGGTGCAGGTGAATGTCTGCGGCGCGGCGGGGCGGGGCGCGGCGGGGGCGTGCGGGCCGGTCAGGGGCGCGGGATCGTCCCCAGCGCGCGGGTGGCCGCCCAATAGACGGCGGCCGCGACGGTCATCCCCGCCGGGACGGAGAGGTCGACGCCACCCGTGGCCGCCGCGATCGGTCCGGTCCAGAAGGTGGTGCGCACCCACAGCACGGCGGTGAGCGCACCGGCAGCCAGGGCCAGGAAACCGGCCCAGTGGACGCCTCCGTGGTACCAGAACGGCCCGCCGCGTCGCTGCGCGAGCAGTTCGGGCCCGCTGTAGCGGTTGCGGCGCAGCACGAGGTCGGTCATCGCCACCGCCATCACCGGGCCGGTGACCACCACGACGAGCTGGAGCATGGTGCTGACGCCGGTGAGGAAGTCGAAGACGAGGATCGCGTAGAGCGTCATGGCCGTGCCCAGGACCCCGATGACCAGCACCGCCGGGATCCGGGCGAGCCGGACGCCGACCGACTGGACGGACAGGCCCGCGCTGTAGGCCGTCATGCCGTTGTTGGTCATGGTGTTGACGACGACCGCGACGACGAAGACCGGCACGAACCAGCCGGGCAGCACGCCCTCCAGCGCGGCCTCCGGGTCGGTCATGTCGAGTCCGGTGGCGGCGAGCGCGCCGACCGCGGTGAAGACCACGCTGGGCAGGTAGGCCCCGAGCGCCGTCCACCCGGCGACGGCGACCGGGCTGCTGTCGCGGGGCAGGTAGCGGGCGAGGTCGGGACTGTTGGTGTAGGACAGCGGCGCGGAAGCGACCAGTGTGAACCCGGCGCCGAGCGCGGCAGCCAGCGCGGCGCCCCGCAAGGGCTCGGCCGGAGCGTACGAGAGGTCGGCGGCGGCGAGCACGTACCCGGTGACCACGGCGAAGACGACGGTCAGCGCGACGCTGAGCCCGGTGTAGAGGCGCACGATGAGGCCGTACCCGAAGATGGCGATCAGCAGGGTGCCGGCGGCGATGACGCAGATCACCGCCGCGTCGACGGCCGGGGAGGCGGGCAGACCGAGCCGGGCGGCGAGGCCGATGCCCGCCACCGAGGCGGCCGACCAGTTCAGGGCGAGGTAGGCGGCCGCGATCAGCCAACCGGTGACGACCACCACGGCGCGGTTGCCGCGTACGCCGTACAGGGCGCGGGAGACGACCGACCCGCTGGTGCCCGCGGCGGGACCGGCGGCCGCGACCACGCCCGTGCAGATCCAGACCAGGTTGCCGACCAGGACGACCCCGAGCGCCTGCGGGAGGGTGAGGCCCATCAGGACGAGCGCGGCGCCGACGACGAAGCTGAGGTAGCTGACGTTCGGCGCGGCCCAGACGGCGAACAGGTCGCGGGGGCGCCCGCCGCGCTCCTCGTCGGGGACGAGGTCGATGCCCCTGGCCTCGGGGCCACCGGCGCGCGGAGCGGGGACGGGGGCGAGGGCGGGGGCGTCGGAGCCGGAGTCCGGTCCCGAACGGGAGGCCGACCCGACGGACCCGGCGGACGCGGCGGACCCGGCCGAACGGGAGTCGTCGGCGGGTCTCGGGGCGGGGGTGGAGTCGGTCGGTCTCATCAAGGCCTCTCGGGTCGGTCGGGGAACCGTCCGCCGGCCGCTCCAGCCTTATTGGTCGGATGGCCAACAACGTGTTGGGCACACATCCAATAGCGTGTCCCCCATGACGTCAAGACCTCAGGCCGCCCGCACCCGCAAGCCCCCCGGCGAACGCCGCGCGGAGATCCTGCACACCGCCGCCCGCATCGCCCTGGACGAAGGGCTGGAGCGCATCACCCTGCGACGCGTCGCGGACGAGCTCGGCGTGCGCCCCGGGCTCATCGGCCACTACTTCCCGGCCGCCGACGACCTGGTGAGCGAGGCCTTCGCCCACGCCGCCGCCCAGGAGCGCGACGCCCTGCTGCCGCCCGGCGCCCACGAGGCTGACCGCTCCCCCACCGCCCGGCTCGCCGGCTTCCTGGTCCGCCTCACCGGTGCCGACTGCCTGGACCTCAGCCGCCTCTGGCTCAACGCCCGCCACCTCAGCCGCTTCAAGCCGGGCCTGCGCGCCACCGTCCGGGAGCAGGAGTCGCTCACCCGCACGGCACTGACCGGGCTGATGGAGGAGGGCGTGCGCCGCGGTGAGTTCCGCACCGACGACCCGCTCGGCGCGGCCCTGCACATCCTGGTCACCGTCGACGGCCTCGGCGCCTACGCCAACGACGACATCGAGGACATCGACGGCGACAGCAACGGCGAAGGCGAAAGCGAGGACCTGAACCACCCGGCCCTCCAGGACCTCGCCCTCACCGTCGCCGAACACCGACTCGACCTCGCCCCGGGCCTGTTGCGCGCCGCCGCGATCTGACCCGCCACGGCCCACGGACCCGCCGTCGCCTGCTCCTCCCGGCCACCACCACCGCCACCGCCACCGCCACCGCCACCGCCGACCCCTACCCGGACCGCCGCCCGTAGCGCCACCCGGTGGACGGCCCGCAGTCTCCGACGGAACCGCCGCAACCGGTCTGGGCCGGCAGGTCCCGCACCGTCCTCGCCCTCGGCCGATCGTCCGTCCGTCCGTTCGTTCGTCGGCGACGACGACGACGCCCCGCACGCAACGGCGCCCGTCGAGTCCCCCGGGCACAGGCCCCCGACACCCGAGCGGGACGGTCTCCTTCGACCACGACCGCCCGGGCCGAGCGGCACCCACCGGCCCCCGACGGGGGCGCGCGCTCACGTGACCGCGAGACCGTCGCGCTCCCGCGCGCCCTAGGCGCGGTCTGCGGGAGGGCTGGGCGAAGGCCCGCCGGGGTGGGACGGTGTCCGGTCTCGGGAGCCGAGCAGGAGGAGACGGGGGCACGGAGCATGACAAGACGTTGGCTGGTGACGGGGTGTTCGACCGGGCTGGGCCGGGCGCTCGCCGGGGCGGCGGCGGAGGCCGGGGACAGGGTCCTGGCGACCGCGCGCCGGGCGGAGACCCTGGACGAACTGGTCCGCGAGCACCCCGGCCGGGTCCTCGCACTGCCCCTCGACGTCCGCGACCCCGAGCAGTGCGAGCAGGCCGTCGCCACTGCGGTGAAACGTTTCGGCGGGGTGGACGTCCTCGTGAACAACGCCGGGAACGGCGTGTTCGGCACCGTCGAGGAGGTCGGCGACCACGAGCTCCGCGACCAGTTGGAGACCCTGGTCGTCGGCCCCTGGCGGCTCGCCCGGCTGGTGCTGCCGGTGATGCGCGCGCAGGGCGGCGGGCTGGTCCTGAACGTCTCCTCGCTCGCCGGCCGGACGGCCTTCCCCGGCCTGGCCGCCTACGTCACGGGCAAGCACGCGCTGGAGGGCATGACCCGGGCGCTCGCCGCCGAGACAGCGCCCTTCGGCATCCGGGTCGCGGCGCTGGCGGCGAGCGGCTACGCCACCCACTACGGCGGCTCGGTGACCGACGCCGCCGGCCGTTCCGCCGCCTACCGCGCGAGCACCGAGCCGATGCGCGAGCAGCTGCGCGGCATGGCGGCCCTGCCGGACATCGGCCGCCCCGAGGACTTCGCCCGCGAGGTGCTCCGCCTCGCCGACACCCCCGGCCCGCTGCCCGTCCGGATCCCGATCGGCCCCGGCAGCTTCGAGCACCTCAGCGCCGCCGCGCACGCCGCCCACGCCGAACTCGCCACCGCCCGCGCGCTGCTGGAGGCACCGGGCCCGCAGCAGCGCTGACGGCCGGTCCGGCAGCTCCCGGGAACCGCCACGAGCGGCGCCCCGACGGGTTCGGCCGCTGTTCAGCAGGGCGTGGCCCGGTCGATGATCTCCGACCGGATCGGGCACCTACCGTCGGGGGCCGGACCACTTCCGGGAGCGAACATGCACGACAACCACGAGTCCGGGCACCCCTGCGAGTGCCCGCGCACCGCCGAACTCGACGGGGACGGACCCGCCGCGGCCGGGCGCCGCCGGTTCCTGCGCGGGGCGGGCCTGTTGGGCGCCGGGGTCGGCACGGCGGGGTTCGGCCTGCTCGGCGCGGCACCCGCCCACGCGGCCGGCCCCGGACCGGCAGCCGGCTCCGACGCGTCCGTGACCGCAACGGGAGGGGCCAAGAAGCCCGCCGGGAAGCAGCGTTGGCAGCCCGACCCGGACGCCCGCCGGTTCACCCTCGTCGTCATGCCGGACACCCAGTACCTGTTCGACCAGGACCGGATCCACCCGGCGCCGGTCGAGGCCGCGATCCGCCATGTGCTCGACGGAGGGGTCAACCGGGAGGACGGGACGGACGACAACATCGTCTTCCTGGCCCACCTCGGCGATGTCACCGAGAACGGGCTCCCCGCCGAATTCGCCGCCGTGAGCCAGGTGTTCGGCCTGCTGGACGACGCCGGCGCGGCCTACGGCGTACTCGCCGGCAACCACGACATCCGCTCCTCCACCGACGACCGGCGCGGCAGCACCCCGTACCTGGAGACCTTCGGCCCGGCCCGGGCCGCCCGCACCTCCGGCTACCGCGGCTCCAGCCCGGACGGCTACAACACCTGCCACATCGTCACCGCCGGCGGCCGCCCGTGGATGCTGCTCTCACTGGACTGGCGGCTCTCCGACGCGGGCTTCGCCTGGGCCAACGCGGTGATCGCCGCCAACCCGAAGGTGCCGGTGATCCTGACCACCCACGAGCTCGCGTACGCCGACGACGGCGGCCGGGCCGAGCTGTCCGACTACGGCCGGCAGCTCTGGGAGCGGCTGATCAGTGGCAACGACCAGATCTTCCTGACCGTCAACGGCCACTACTGGCCGCCCGGCCGAACGGTGCTGACCAACAAGGCCGGCCACGACGTGCACGTCCACATCACCAACTACCAGGACCGCTACTACGGCGGCGCCGCGATGATCCGGGCGTACCGCTTCGACCTGGACCGCAACACCGTCGACGTGTCGACCTACTCGCCGTGGATCCAGGAGATCGCGGCCGAGGAGCGCAACACCCTGGCCGCGCAGCAGGTCGAGCTGACCTCGGACGTGGACCGCTTCTCGCTCTCGATCGACTTCGACCGGCGCTTCGCGGGCTTCGCGCCCGTCCCGGCGCGCCCCGCCCGCCGTCCCGCCGAGCTGCTGGTCCGGGACACCGCCGCGTACTGGCGCTTCGAGGGCGGCGGCGACGGCTCCCCGGTGTCGGCCCGTCAGGTCGTCAAGGACCTGACGGGGCAGGGCAACGACCTGTACCCGCAGAGCGCGCCCGGCACCCCGGACGGCGGGCTCACCTGGTCCTCGGACCACCACCCGGACCAGCCGGGCCACGGCAGCCTGCTGTTCAGGGGCACCCGCTCGCCGGTACGGGGCACCTATCTGCAGACCGCGCCCAACGCCCCGCTGAACCGGGAGACTTTCGAACGCGGCTTCACCGTCGAGGCGTTCTGCAAGCTGCCCGCCGACTGGGACTCCGGGCAGAGCCGCTGGTCCGCCCTGCTCAGCCGCTGGGGGACAGCGGCCGAGGCAGGCCGGAGCGGACCCGGCACGGACGCCGACGAGCCCGTCGTGACGCTCAGCCTCTCCGAGGCGCCCGCGCTCCAGTGGTGCGTCTACCCCGTCAACCAGACCGGGGCGTCCACGTGTTGGGGCCACCAGCTGCCGCTGGACCGCTGGTGGCACGTCGCGGTCGTCAACGACGGGAAGCTCAGCCGGATGTACGTGGACGGCTGCGAGGTGGCCCGCAATCCGGCGACCCCGGCCGTGGGGCTGGCCACGCTCGGACGCCCCTGGATGGTGGGCGGCTACGCGTACGCGGGGGTGCTGGACAAGGTGTTCCACGGGCACATCGGCGATGTCCGGATCGTCCGGCGGGCCCTGCGGGCGGGGGACTTCATGACCGGGTGACGAGGCCGGGGAGCGGGAGGTCCGGGCCGGTGCGCGGAATCGACCTCGGCACCGGCACCGACTCCGGAGCCGCGGCCGTCCCGGTCCCCGCCCCCGGCTCGCACAGCGTCTTGGCCGCGAGCGAGCCGACCGGCTCCTCGGCCCCCGAGCCGTCCCGACCGACGAAGGGGTTGTACGACAGCGCGAACTGCCGCTTGCCGTCCCGGCTGCCGAGCAGCAGGGTGCCCCAGCCGGGGAGGCTGCCGTCGTGGCCCCAGGCCGCCTCGCAGCCCGGACCCAGGTCGAGCCGGAACACACCGAGCCCGTACCCCATGCCCGGGACCGTACCCGGGAGCGTGTCCGGCACCGTCGCCGTCAGCGCGGACATCTCGGCGGGCCGCAGCAGCTTCCCGCCGAACAGCGCGGCGTGGAAGCGGTCGAGGTCGGTGGTGGTGGAGATGCCGTTGCCGGCCGCGTCCACCACGGAGGGGTTCAGCCGGGTGATGTCGGCCGGCCCGGCAGGCATGTCGAGGTACGCGTGGGCGTGCGGGCCGCCGAAGCCGGTCCCGGAGCCGGGGAAGACGGTGTCCGCCAGGTGCAGCGGCCGGACGATCCGGCGCTCCACCTCCTGCTGCCAGGCGCGGCCGGTGACCTTGCGGACGATCATCCCGGCGAGCACGTAGTTGGTGTTGGAGTAGTGCCAGCCCTGCCCGGGCGCGAAGTACGGCGGGTGCTCGGCGGAGACGGCGGCGAGTTGCTCCGGCCGGTAGTCCCGGTAGCGCCACGTCCCGTGCGCGTAGTCCTCCAGCTCGGCCTCGTTCGTGACCAGGAAGCGGGTGTCCTCGGTGTGGTTGAACAGGCCGCTGGTGTGGTTCAGCAGCTGCCGGACGGTGATCGCGGCACCGTTGGGGACGACCCCCGGCAGGTGGCGCTCGACCGGGTCGTCCAGCCGCAGCCGCCCCTCCCCGACCAGTTGGAGCAGCACCGTCGACACGAAGACCTTGGTCACGCTGCCGATCCGGAACCGGCCGTCCGCCTCGGCCGGCCGCCCGGTGGCCAGGTCCGACACCCCGGCGGCGCCCCGCCACGGGGAGCGGCCGACACCGCGGATCTCGGCGAGCGCGGCGGTCGTCCCGCCCCGCTCCACGAGGTCCCGCAGCTCCTGCTGCCCGTCGACCCGAGGCCGACGCTCCGCCGCTCCGCCCTCGCCACCGGCCGCCACGGCCGCCGTCGGGGCGACCCCGACGACGGTGGCACCCGCCAGGGCGACCGCGGCGAGCCGCGCCCCGATCCGCCCGCGCCGACGGTCCGTCCGAACTCGAACACTGGTCATGGTGTCCCCTCCCGGCCCGGCCCTCGGGCCGCCGGGCACCAGGATTTCAGCCGCCGCGCCACCGCGCCTCCTCCTCAGGGGGGCATCGGCGGTCCGCCCCGGGGACGGGAGCACCGGCCGAACGGCGGGGGCCGGGGCGGCCGACGCGCCCGGCCCCGCCGTCCCGTCAGACCGCCCGGCGGCGCAGCACGGTCAGAGCGACCCCGAGGGTGAGCAGCGCGGCGACGGCCGGCAGCAGGTCGATCGCCCGGCTCCCCGTCGGCGGGAGCACCGGCGGGACCACCGGCGTCTCCGTCCCGCAGCCCGGCCCGGACGGCTCCTCGCAGTTGGCCCCCGGCGTCCCGGAGGTGACCGCGTTGCGCAGTGTGCGCTCCCCCGTGAGGTCGGCCCGGACGGTGACGGAGTAGCTGACCGTGACGGTCCGCCCGGCGGCCAGGGCGCCGCGCCAGGTGAGCCTGGGTGCGCTCCAGTCGAGCGTGCCGCCGTCCGCCCGCGCGTCGCCGTTCCAGGTGGCGGCGTCCAGGACCCCGCTCAGGTCGTCGGTGAAGGTGGCCTCCTCGTAGGCTGCGGCGCCGGTGTTGGTGACGGTGACCCGGTAGTGGACCGCCTCGCCGGGCGCGGCGCCGGCGGGGGTGGCGGTCTTGACCAGGGCGAGCGAGCGGATCGGGGTGGTGGTGGCGCAGTCGGGGTCGACGGCGGCGCGCCGGCGGTCGCCCATCGGCAGCGGGCAGTTGGTGCGGTCGGGGCCGACGGCCCGGTTGGTGAGGCGCTTGTTCCCGGCGGGCGGGGAGCCGATCCGCACCGTGTAGGTGACGGTGACGACGCCGCCCCGCGCGACCGTGCCGGTCCACCGCAGGGTGCGGTCGCCGGGGCTCCAGGTGACGGTGCCGGTCGCGGTGCCGTCGGCGGTGCGGGCGGTGGCGTCGTTGTTGTAGACGGCGTCGTCCACCACTCCCCCGAGGTCGTCGGTGACCACGGCCCCGGTGACGGGCACGGCGCCGTCGTTGCGGGCGGTGACGGTGTAGCGGCCGGTGCCGCCCGGCTTGGCGGTCGCGGTGTCGGCCGCCTTGGCGACCACCAGCCGGGAGGTCAGGTTGGGTGCGACGGCGCAGCTGGCCAGGTCGGTGATCGGCCAGGAGCCGCCGGACTCGGAGCTGATCCGCCCGGTCTGATTGTCCTGGGCGTTGCCGCCGGCGACCTGGACCGGGACGCCGGTGCGCGGGTCGGCCCGGTAGAGCGCGCCGCCGTAGTAGCCCAGGTAGACGGCGCCGTCGAAGAAGGCCATGCCGTAGTTGTTGAAGCCGTTCCCGGCGCCGGCGCCGGTGATCCGGACGGCCTGGGCGGTGGCTCCGGTCGCGGGGTCGAGGCGGTAGATGTAGGTGGAGCCGGAGTACACGATGCCGTAGTACACGCCGCCGTCGACGTCGACGAAGATGTCCGGCACCAGGGTCCCGCCGGCGAACACCAAGTCGTTCGCCGGGACGGACGTGAGGGTGCTGCCGCGCGACCAGGTGCGGGTCGTGCCGGTCGCCAGGTCCATCCCGAACAGCACCGGGGCGCCGCCGTTCTGCGCACCGTAGAGCATTCCGGTGCGCGGGTCGGCGCCCAGGCCGCCCCAGTTGACGCCGCCCGGCAGGTTGCGGGTGGCGCCGCCGGCGATCTGGTCGGTGACCGTGTCGGTGCCGCTGACGTGCTTGTAGAGCTTGAGGTTCGAGGTGGTGTAGCTGGAGTAGAAGGCGGCGACCCGGCCGGTGTCCGGGTCGGTGCCCATCGCCGTGTTCGTGGACCAGTAGTCCGGCAGGCCGCTGCCGACCCGCTTGCTGATCACGGTGTTGCGGACGGTCGCGGCGCCGGAGGCGTCGTTGGCGAACTCCATGCCGGAGCGGAAGTTGCTGTAGTACAGGTGGTCGCAGTCGAAGGCGGAGGGGACGTTCTGCCCCTCCAGCGTCCAGCTCTGGGCGAGGGCGGGCCGCCCCGGAGAGCACGAGCGAGGGCAGCACGAGCAGCAGGGCGAGCAATTGGGCGAGCCTGCGCTCGACGGACGGACCGAAAGCGGCGAGAGGCCTCACGACGCGACTCCTGTGGGCTGGCGGCAGCAGTCGCAGAAAGTCACAGAAAGTCACAGCATGAGCTGATCATCACCCCGCCTGGGTGTACGCCAGCCCGGACGGCGCACTCGGCGCCCGGGTGTCGCCGGTCGCCGGGCCGTAGGCCTCGAAGGAGGCCAACTGGGCGGCCGGCCAGCCCGAGTTGGCGGTGACCAGCAGCCGCAGGAAGCGGGTGCTCACGGTCGGCAGGTCGACGGTGGCGGTGTTCCCGCCCTGGGGATCGAAGGTGTAGGCCGCCGAGGGCAGCAGGTCGGTGAAGGCGTTGCCGTCGGTGGAGCCCTGGACCTTCAGCGTCTGGGTGCGGCGCTCCCAGCCGGCTGGCAGCCGCAGCGCCAGTCGGCTCACCGGGACGGCCGCCCCCAGATCGCCCTGGATCCACTGCGGGAAGGCGTTGTTGGCGCTCTCCCAGTAGGTGGACCGGTCGCCGTCGTTGACGTTGCGGGCGACGTACTGGCCGTTGGCACTGCTGGCGGTGACCGGGCGGCCGGCCGCGAGATCGGGTCCGCCCGCCGCCCGGGCGACCGGTGCGACCGGCCCCCCGAGCAGGAGCATTCCCACCGCGACCGACGCTGCCGTCAGCCGTCAGCCGTCAGCCGTCAGCCGTCAGAGGATACGGGTCAGGTGCATGAGTCCCTCTGTCTCTGATCGATACCGGTACCGGTGGACCGACCGGGCGTGGGCCGGCCGGTGGAGCGGGCCGACGGCGGCTTCGGCGGCGGCGGCCCGGGGACGTACGGAGCTGGCCACGTCGAGGAGCTCGACTGGCGCGATCAGAAAAACGACAAGATTCTGTCGCAGATTTGCGGCTGAGCACCCAACAGTTACAGCGCGGATACAGCCATGTCAACGGACCGCGTCACGGTGGGTGCACGAAAATGCGGCGGGCACCCGAAGGTGCCCGCCGCTGTCCCGCTCCCCTTCCCGGCTCCCGGCCGGGCCTTCCGCCCGGCCTTCCGCCGGTGCCGCCGTCAGTCGCGCCCGCGCGCCGGCGCGGTCGACCCCCGCACCACCAGCTCCGGCTCGAAGAGCAGTTCCTCGTGGGTGACCCGGACCCCGCCGATCTCACCGACCAGCAGCTCCACCACCGCCCTGCCCATGGCGTCGATCGGCTGCCGCACGGTGGTCAGCGGCGGATCCGTGCAGGTCATGAAGGAGGAGTCGTCGTACCCGATCACCGAGACGTCCTCCGGCACCGCCAGCCCGGCGCGCCGCACCGCCCGGATCGCCCCCAACGCCAGCGGGTCGCTCGCGCACACCACGCCGGTCACGTCACGGCGCAGCAGCCTGGTGGTCGCGGCCTGCCCGCCCTCCAGGGAGAACAGCGCCCGCTCGACGCAGTCGTCGGGCAGCTCCAGGCCGAAGCGCTCGGCGGCGGCCCTGGCCGCGGCCAGCTTCCGCCGCGACGGCATGTGGTCGGCCGGGCCCAGCACCAGCCCCACCCGGCGGTGGCCCAGCTGCCGAAGGTGCCCGAAGGCCTGCTCGACCGCCACCGCGTCGTCGCAGGAGACCCGGGGGAAGTCGAGGTCCTCGATGGCCGCGTTCAGCAGCACGGTCGGCAGACTGCGCTCGGCCAGCCGGGCGTAGTGCTCGTGCGGCGCGTCGCCCTGCGCGTAGAGGCCGCCGAAGAAGACCACCCCGGAGACCTGCTGGGCGAGCAGCAGATCGACGTAGTCGGCCTCCGACACCCCGCCCGCGGTCTGGGTGCAGAGCACCGGGGTGAACCCGTGGCCGGACAGGGCCCCGCCGACCGCCTCGGCGAAGGCCGGGAAGATCGGGTTCTGGAGCTCCGGCAGCACGAGACCCACCAACCTGGCCCGCTCCCCGCGCAGCTGGGTGGGCCGCTCGTAGCCGAGCACGTCCAGCGCGGTCAGCACCGCCGCCCTGGTCGCCTCCGAGACGCCGGGCTTGTCGTTGAGCACACGGCTGACCGTCGCCTCGCTCACACCGACCTTCTTGGCCACCTCGGCAAGTCGTCGTGTCATAACGGGGAGTCTAGAGCAGGAACGCAAACGGCTTGCATCTTTTTGCAAGACCATTTACGTCGGGACGGCCGCATGTGGATGACGCACGGGGCTCAGTGGACGTCGCGCGCACAGCGCTCTCAGTAGACGTCCCGCACATAGCGCTTGTCGGCGGCCAGCTGCTTGAGATGCACGGCGGCCTCCTCCTCGGTGAGGCCGCCGTGGGTGCGGGCGATCTCGCGCAGGGCGCCGTCCACGTCCCTGGCCATCCGGGCCGCGTCGCCGCAGACGTAGAGGTGGGCGCCGTTCTGCAGCCAGTCCCAGAGGCCGAGGCCGTGCTCGCGCATCCGGTCCTGGACGTAGACCTTGTTGCGCTGGTCCCGGGAGAAGGCGAGGTCGAGACGGTCCAGGTGGCCCGTGGCCCGGAAGTCGGCCAGCTCCTCGCGGTAGTAGAAGTCCGTCGACTGCCGCTGCTCGCCGAAGAACAGCCAGTTCGGGCCGGTGTGGCCGAGGGCCCGGCGGTCCTCCAGGAAGCCGATGAAGGGGGCGACGCCGGTGCCCGGGCCAATCATGATCATCGGGGTGGCCGGGTCCGCCGGGGGCCGGAAGTTCGCGGTCGGCCGGACGAAGACCGGCACCGGGTCGTCGCTCGCGCGGTCGGCGAGGTAGGTGGAGCAGACACCCTTGCGGATCCGGCCGGCGCCGTTGGGGTGGCGGACCACCGAGACGGTCACCCGGACCTCGTCCGGGTGGACGAGCGGGCTGGAGGATATCGAGTACAGCCGGGGCTGGAGGGGCTTCAGGACGGCCGCCCAGTCGGCGGCCCCGGCCCGTACGGCCAGCGCGCCGACCACGTCGACGGCCTGCCGGCCCCAGGTCCACTTGGCCAGCTCCCCGGTGTTGTCCGGGCGCAGCAGCCGCTTGAGGGCGCGGTCGCCGGACCGCTCCCCGGCGAAGCGGAGCAGGTCCGGGGTGATCCTGGCGATCTCCAGGTGGCCGCCCAGGGCTTCGGCGAACGGGAGTTCCCCGGCGCCGGGGACGGTGACGGGGGCGTCGGGATCGAGACCGGTGACGGCCAGCCACTCGGCGACCAGCTCGGGGCAGTTCCGCGCCCGGACGCCCAGGACGTCGCCCGCCCGGTAGCCGAGGTCGCCGTGGTGCTCGGTGCCGCCGAGGCCGTCCCTGGTGTCGAAGGCGAACTGCCGGACCTCCTTCGCGGAGCCGGGCAGGCCGAGCAGCCGGTTGCCGGTCACCCGGGCGCCGAAGGGCGACTCCTTGGAGTAGGCGGTCCGGGGCGCGGGGACAGCCACCGGGGCCACCGGCGCGGCGGCGGGGGCACTGTCGACCGGGGCGGCCAGAGCGGCCACCACCTGCTCCAACCACCGGTCGGCCGCGTCCTGGTAGTCGGGCTCGCAGTCCGCGCGCGGGGCGATCCTGGTCGCGCCGAGCTCCCCGAGCCGCTGGTCGAGGCGGCGCCCGTGGCCGCAGAAATCGCTGTAGCTCGAATCGCCGAGCGCGAGCACGGCGTAGCGCAGCCCCCCGGCGTCCGGCGGCGCGTCGGCGAGCACCCCCTCCCAGAAGCCCGCCCCGTTGTCGGGGGCCTCGCCGTCGCCGAAGGTGCTGGTGATCAGGAGCACCGGCGCCCCGGCCGCCAGGGTGGCGGGCCCGGCCTGGTCCATGGCGAGCAGCAGCGGCTGCCAGCCCTCGGCCGTCAGGCGCGCGGCGACCTCGGCGGCGACCTGCTCGGCGGTGCCCGTCTGCGAGGCCCACAGGACGGTCACGGTCCGCGCCGGCGCCGGGACGGCCGACGGAGTGGCCGCGTCCTCGGCCACGTCCGGCGCTCCCGACGCCGCCGCCGGTCCGAGCGCCCCCGTCGCCGCCGGTCCCTCTGATCCCGCCGCCAGGCGCGAGTACGCCCCGGCCAGCACGCCGTTGACCCACCGCGCCCGCTCGGGGTCGACCGGCGCCTGCGCGGGCAGTACCGGCACCCCGGCGGCCCCCGCCGGCGCGGACGGCACGCCGGCCAGGAAGCCCGCCAGATAGGTGCGTTCGGTGGCCGTCAGCCGCGGCGTCTCGACCGCGTCGACGCCCAGCAGCCCGGCCAGCGCCGCGAGTTGCGACCCCCCGGCCTCGCGCGGCCCCTGCTCCACCGGCGGCGCGGGCACGGACGCGGCCGACGGCGCGGGCTCCACGGCCGTCACGGACTCCGCGGCCGTCCTGGGCTCCGCAGCCGCCCCGGACTCCGCCTCCGGTGGCGCGGCCGCCTCCTGCGGGACCGGCGCCGCGACCGGACGCAGCGCGACCGCGCAGACCTTCAGCTCCGGCTGGAACGAGACCGGGTCGACGGCGTCACTGGTGACCGCGTTGATGCTGAGGTACTCGCCGAACAGGTCGTTCCAGTGGAACGGCGCGAAGCAGTCCCCCGGCCGCACCCGGTCGGTGACCACCGCCGGCAGCACGGCCCGCCCGCGTCTCGACGCCACCTCCAGCCGGTCCCCGTCGACCATGCCGAGCGCCTCCGCGTCCTGCGGGTGGATCTCGACGAAGGGGCCCGGGTCGAGCCGGTTGAGCTTGGCGACCCGGCCGGTCTTGGTGAGGGTGTGCCACTGGTGCTGCAACCGGCCGGTGTTGAGACAGAACGGGTAGTCCTGGTCCGGGAGTTCGGCGGGCGGCAGGTGCGGCCGGGCGAAGAACACCGCCCGGCCGGACGGGGTCGGGAAGGCCAGCCTCGGCCGGCTTCCGTCCGGCCGCTCCAGCAGCGTCTGGCTGACACCGTCGTTGAGGTAGCGGACCGGGTTGCGCTCCGGCCCGTCGGGATCGGCGGCCGGCCACTGCACCGGGGTCTCCCGCAGCCGGGCGTAGCTCACGCCCCGCAGGTCCCAGCCGGTCTTCGGGTTCCAGGCCCGCTTGAGCTCCTCGAAGACCTCCTCCGCGCTCGCGTAGTCGAAGCTCTCGGCGAAGCCCATCTCGCAGGCCACCCGGGCGATGATGCGCCAGTCCGGCAGCGCCCCGCCGACCGGGTCGGCGGCCGGCCGGGCCAGGGTGAGGCCGCGCTCCGAGTTGACCAGCACCCCCTCCGTCTCGGCCCAGAACGCGGCGGGCAGCACCACATCGGCGTAGGCGTTGGTCTCGGTGTCGGCGAACACGTCCTGGGTGATGACGAGTTCGGCGGCCTCCAGCCCGGCGATGACGGTCTTGCGGTTGGCGACCGAGGCGACCGGATTGGTGCAGATGATCCAGCAGGCCTTGATCTCCCCCTCGGCCATCCGGGAGAACATCTCGACGGTGCCCCGGCCGACCTCGGTGCGCAGCGTGCCGGGCGGCACACCCCAGAGCTCCTCGGTGAAGGCCCGTTCCGCCGGGTCCAGCACCGACCGCTGCCCGGGCAGGCCGGGCCCCATGTAGCCCATCTCGCGGCCGCCCATCGCGTTGGGCTGGCCGGTGAGGGAGAACGGGCCGCTGCCGGGGCGGCAGATCGCGCCGGTCGCCAGGTGCAGGTTGACCAGGGCGTTGGTGTTCCAGGTGCCGTGGGTGGACTGGTTGAGCCCCATGGTCCAGCAGCTCGTCCACTCCGCCGCCGCGCCGATCAGCCGGGCGGCGGCGCGGATGTCCTCCTCGGCGAGTCCGGTGGTCCGGGCGACCTCGGCGGGCGGGTAGTCCGCCAGGAAGCCGGGCATCTGCTCCCAGCCCTCGGTGAACTCCTCGATGAAGGCCGGGTCGGTGTCGCCGTTCTCGACCAGCAGGTGCAGCAGCCCGTTGAGCAGCGACAGGTCCGTGCCGGGCCGGATCTGGAGGAAGAGGTCGGCCTTGTCGGCGGTCGCGGTGCGCCGGGGGTCGACGACGATCAGCTTGGCGCCCGCCTTCTTGACCCGGTCCATCATCCGAAGGAAGAGGATCGGGTGGCAGTCGGCCATGTTGGAGCCGATGACGAGGAACACGTCGGCGTGGTCGAGGTCCCGGTACGAGCCGGGCGGCCCGTCCGCGCCCAGCGACAGCTTGTAGCCGCTGCCCGCGCTCGCCATGCACAGCCGGGAGTTGGACTCGATCTGGTTGGTGCGGACGAAGCCCTTGGCGAGCTTGTTCACCAGGTACTGGGCCTCCAGCGTCATCTGGCCGGAGACGTAGAAGGCCAGCGCGTCCGGCCCGTGCTCGTCGAGCACCGCCCGCAGTCGGCGCGCCGTCGTGGTGATCGCCGCGTCCACGTCCTCGGCCGCGGGTTCGGCTCCCCGCTCGGCCCGGACCAGCGCGGTGGTCAGCCGCCCGGGCGCGGCGAGCATGTCCGAGGTGGTGGCGCCCTTGGTGCACAGCCGGCCGCCGTTGACGGGGTGGTCGCGGTCCCCGGACGACTTCACCACGGTGCGCCGGCCCGTCGCCCCGTCGACGGCCACGTCGAGCAGCATGCCGCAGCCGACACCGCAGTACGAGCAGACGGTGCGAACACGCTGGACGGGCTTCGGGTCCGGTACCGTCACCACGGCTCCCTCTCAGGTAGCGATCTCCGGCCTCGGTCCTGCCGGTCCGTGCCGTCCGGCGGTGAGGAGGCCCACCACCGGCACCGTAGGAAGACGGCGTTAACACGAGATCACGAACCCGGACGCCGTGCGTAAACCCCGCCGCACGGCCGGCACGCCACCCCGGTGAGCCCGGGGCCGGCCGCACCGCCCGCCGGACGTGCCGGACGCGCCCGACCCGGCGAACCCGCCCGCCCCGCAGACCCGCCCGACCGGCCGACCGCCTTCGCACAGTGCCACGGCGGGCGGGCCGTTGCCAAGACGCCGCCGCGCCCGGACCCGCCGGGCGGCGGGGACGGGCGCGGGGACGGGCGCGGGGACGGGCGCGGGACGGCACGTGTTGCGGCTTCAGCCCGGCGGGGGCGGCACGGTGACCGGGGAGGACGCGCCGGGGAGGACGAGGCTCGGCGTCCCGCTCCCGTCGGCGGGGGTGGACCAGACGTCGGTGGCCTTGCTCCCGCGGGCCGGGAGGGCGTAGGCGAGGGTGCTGTCGTCGAGCCACGCGGCCTGGTCGTCGACGCTCCGGGTCTCGGCGAGCGGGTGCTCGCGGAGGTCGGCCAGGTCGAGGACGTAGAGGCGCCAGGGCGCCACGGGGTCGGCGGAGACCTTCTTCTTGAAGGCGATCCGGGTCCCGTCCGGCGAGAGCGAGGGGCACTCGACGTTCTCCCGCAGGGTGCGGGCCGACCAGGCCTTGAGGTCGCCCTCGACCAGGTGGGTGCGGCCGCCCGTCGACACGGTGGCGTAGAAGCGGTTGTCGTCGGCCGCGAAGTTGACGCCCCAGTAGTTGAGGTCGGCGGCGTGGTAGCGGGCGTCCCCGATCGTCAGCGGGATCTCCTCCACCGACTTGATCAGATAGCCCGTGCGCAGGTCCAGGACCGAGGTCCGGGTCGAGAAGCGGCCGGCGGCGTAGGAGTCGCCGACGGCGAAGGTGGTCCAGGACAGCACCTGGCCGGAGGGCGACACCCGGGCCCGGTTGGGGATGCCGGGGACGGTCACCTTCCGGAGCTCGGTGAACCGCCGGTCGTAGACCACCGCCTCGGTGCGGGCCGGGGTACCGGGCAGGGCGCGCAGGCACAGGGCCCGGTCCCCCGCCGCGTAGAACCGGGCGCAGGACGGACCGTCCGCCACGCCGCCCGGGCTGCGGGCGACCCGGCCGGTGGCGGTGTCGCGGTAGTAGAGGCCGGGCTCCTCCAGGGTGAACGAGGCTTCCGCCGCGACGAGTTGCGGCCCGCCGCCGCGTTGCCGGGCGTGCAGCACATAGCCGAGGGAGCCGCCCAGGAGGACGAGGACGGCGAGGACCAGCACGGTCGAGCGGTACTTCATCGGACCTTCCTTCCCGGCAGGATCCGCCAGGCGGCGGTGAGGGCGACGGCCAGGACGAGGGCGGCCGAGACCAGGGCCGGGCGCGGCCCCCACCACGTCCAGGCCGCGCCGAAGCCGGCGGCGCCGACCAGGCGGGCCAGGGCCTGGCCGGTCTGCAGGACGGCGAGCCCGCTCGCCCGGCCCCGCGCCGGGAGCGCGGGCGCGGCCAGGGCCATCAGCACGCCGTCGGTGGCGGCGTAGAAGACGCCGAGGAGGACGAGCACGAGCACCGCGACCGCCGGTCCGGCCGGGGCGAGCAGGGTGAGGTAGGCGGCGAGCAGGGCGCCGTGGCCGAGCAGGAAGGGGATCCGCCGTCCGCTCCGGTCCGCGAGCCGCCCGGCCGGGACGGCGAGCAGCAGGTAGCAGGCCGCCGAGCCGAGCGGCAGCAGCGGGAAGAGCGCGGCCGGGAGGTCGAGGCCGCGCTGGAGCAGCAGGTAGAGGAAGGAGTCGCCGATGGTGGCGGCACCGAGGAGGGCCGCGGCGACGACCACCCGCCGGAAGGCGGGGTCGGCGAGCACCCGGGGCGCGGTCCCGGCCGGCTTCGGGGCCGGGACGGGCTTCGGGGCCGGGACGGGCTTCGCGACCGGGGCCGGCTTCGGGACGCGCCTCGGCCGTCCGGGGGTGGTCGGCGCCGCCGGGTCGGCGGGGACGAACAGCCCCAGCACCACCACGCCGACCAGGCCGATGGCGAAGCTGAGCACGAACACCGCGTCGTAGGCGTCCGCCGTCGCCCACAGGACGAGGAACGCGACCAGCGGACCGAGCAGCGCCCCGGTGGTGTCCATCGCCCGGTGCACACCGAACGCCCGGCCGAGGGCCTCCGGCGGCGCGCTCAGCGTGATCATCGCGTCCCGGGGCGCGGTGCGCACGCCCTTGCCGAGCCGGTCGGCGGCCATCGCGGCGGCGATCCCGCCCGCCGCCCCGCCCGCCAGCAGCAGGCCGAGCCGGGAGAGCGCCGAGAGCAGGTAGCCCGCCCCGGCGACGGTCCGGTGGCGGCCGCCGCCGCGGTCGGCGAGCCGCCCGCCGAGGAGCCGGACCAGCGCCGTGGCGCCGTTGAACAGTCCGTCGAAGACGCCGAACTGGAGGGGTGACAGGCCGAGGCCCAGCACCAGGTAGAGCGGCAGCACGGCCCCGACCATCTCCGAGGAGATGTCGGTGACCAGGCTGACCGCCCCGAGCGCGACGACCGTGCCGGGGACGCGCCGCCCCGCCCCGACGGGGCGGGGCGGCGCGTCCGAACGGCGGCCGGTGGTGGCCAGGTACATCATCAGTGGCAGCTGTAGGTCGGGCTGGTGTCCTTGGCCTTGCCGTCCGTACCGACGTAGCTCCAGCCGTACCCGGAGTCGGTGAAGTCGAGCTTCAGCACGCCGTACTCGCCGCTGATCCGCTTCTGGCTGTTCGGCTGGACCTGCTCGATCGGGTAGGGCTCCGCGCCGCCCATCCCGCCGACGATCTCGACGATCCCGTCCGCGGTGGCCTTCCCGTCCGGGTCCTGCGGGGCGAACCGCTCGTAGTGGTGGTCGTGCCCGTTGAGCACCAGGTCGGCCTTGGCGTCGTAGAGGATCCGCCACACCGGCCGGGAGACCGGGTCGTTGCCGTGCCCGCCCGAGGAGTACAGCGGGTGGTGCCAGTAGGCGGCGACGCACTTCTTGCCGTTCGCCGCGAGGTCGGCCTTCAGCCAGTCGATCTGGGCGCTCTGGTCGAAGGCGTTGGAGTCGAGGGCGACGAAGTGCCAGTTGCCCTCGTCGAAGCTGTACCAGCTCTTGCCCTGCGGATAGGCGATGCTGCCGAAGTAGGCCTTGTAGCCGACGAGGGAACCGGCCGGGTCGTAGGTCTCGTGGTTGCCGGGGACGGGGTGGGTCTTCGCCTTGAACGCACCCCAGGTCTTGTCGTAGTAGGCCTTGAAGTCGGACAACCGGGCGTCGTCGTACTGGCTGTCACCCATCGTCAGGTAGAACTTCGGGTCGATCCGCTGGGCGAGGGCAGCGGTCTTCGGGTGCGCGCAGGCGCTGTCCGAGGCGGTGCACTGCGCGGCGATGTCGCCCGCCGCGACCACGGTGAAGGCCCCGCCCGGCGTGGGCCCGGTGGACGTCGGGGTCGGCGTCGGGGTCGGCGTGGTGTCCGAGGTCCCGTAGACCTCCATCTCGAACAGCGAGTACCCGTAGGACGTTCCGCGCGCCGTCCCGTACATCCGGACGTAGCGGCCCTTCCCGGTCAGGCCGGTCCAGTCGTCCGTCCCGCCGTTGCCCGCCTTCTCCTCGGCGACCGAGGTCCAGGTCGCCCCGTCCGCGGACACCTCCAGACGGTACGCCTTCGCGTACGCGGCCTCCCAGACCAGCTTGATCCGCGACACGGCGGCGTTCGCCCCGAGGTCGACCCGCAGCCACTGCGGGTCCTTGCCCTCCGTGCTCCCCCACCGCGTACCGGTGTTCCCGTCGAACGCCTTGCCCGCCGCGTACGACGAGCCCTCCGTGGACGAGGCCGTGGCGGCCTTGCCCCGCGAGAGCAGCGGATCGGCCGCCGCTCCCGCCTGCCCGGACCAGCCGAGCAACAGTCCGCCCACCAGCACGAGCACGGTGGCGAACACTCCGATGTGTACAGGCCTCACTGAGACTTCGGGACGCATCCCTGGACTCCCTGACCTCGAACGACGGCGAGAGCTGGACTCCGGCCCGGCCCGCACGCGAGCCCTCCGGCCGGGCGGCGGCCCGCACCACCGCAGCGGCCGGGTCAGAGCTCTCGCTGAGCACGTCACGCCCCGGCAGTGCGGGCGCCGCGCCAAGCCGCCGTCGGGGAGCCTAGTGGTAAGTAAAGTTTCCTGACAATACCCTGATCGCGCCGAACTCCCTTGCGAACTCCCTTGCGAACAAACGGCCGTACGTCGACCGACCGCCGACCCGACCCGGCACCTGCGGGGCGAGCGAGGACGGCCGGAGCGGGTGGGACGCCGGAGCGGGTGAGACGCCGGAGCGGGCAGCTGCGGACGGCGATGCGGCGGAGGGCCGGCCGCACGGACCGGGGCGCAATCAGGCGCCGCCGGTGGCGGCCATGCACCGCCTGCTCGACCTGGCCCGGGCGCCACTGACACACGGTCAGCGGGCCGGTCGCCCCAGGGCCCGCATTGGGCGCGTTGGCGAACAGGCGTACGAACGCTGCGGCATATGCTGGGTCGGGCGGTGCCGTACCGCCGCGCTTCAACGGGAGGGACATCAAAAATGCCGAAGCGACACACCCGAAGCCGCCTCGCGGCCATCACGCTCGTCACCGGCCTCGCACTCACCGGCCTCACGGGCGTGGCCGCCGCAACCGAGCCGCACCCCGGAGCAGGCGTCGGCGCACACCTGCTCGACCACGCGACGGGCAGCGGCGTGACGGCGGCAGCCGTCAGCGGCCAGCCGCAGCTCGGCGTGGGGATCTGGGGCAGCTGAGCCAGCGACGGCGGGCCCGGTCCGAGCCTGTTGGGCTCGGACCGGGCCCGCCGGATCCCGACGACCTCGTCGCCGCCGCAGCCGTCCTGCAGACCGAGCTCCGAGTCACCGGCTGCGCCATCCCTGTCCTCGCGATCGCCGAGGTCACAAGCCTGCCCACCCCCGGCGACAGCCGACGCCGACCGTCAAATGCCGGTGAGGCGCCAGAGCGAAGTGACCTCTGCGGTGCGGGCGGAGTGGAGGGGGTCTGCGGTGTCCCCCGATCGTGGATGGCGCGGCCGGATGTCCGTCCTGTCCAGCACGTGCAGGCCCGCTGCCTCGATGTCGCCCAGAAGTTCGCTGCGCGTCCTGAGTCCTAGGCGCTCGGCCAAGTCCGAGAGGATGAGCCACCCTTCACCTCCCGGTTCGAGATGCGCGGTGAGTCCGCCCAGGAAGTCGCCGAGCATGCTGCTTCCCGGGTCGTAGACCCCTTGTTCCACGGCGGACGTGGGGCGGGCCGGAATCCAGGGCGGGTTGCAGACGACAAGGTCCGCGCGGCCCGGGGGGAACAGGCCGGGGCCCACGATGTCGATGCGCCCGGTGAAGTGCAGCCGGCGGACGTTCTCCTGTGCGCAGGCCAGGGCACGCGGGCTGATGTCGGTCGCCACGACGTGGTCGATCCCCCGGCGGGCCAGGACGGCAGCGAGCACTCCCGTCCCCGTCCCGAGGTCGAATGCGGTACGGCGGCGACCCGTGCGACGGGCCGCCGGCGCGGGGAACGGTGCTTGTGCAACGAGGTCGACGTATTCGCCCCTGACCGGGGAGAACACGCCGTAGTGCGGGTGAATCCGGGCGCCGAGGGCCGGTACCTCCACGCCCTTCCTGCGCCACTGATGAGCTCCGATCACGCCCAGTAGTTCAGTGAGCGGGACAGCCATCGGCCCGGACGGCGGACCGTACGCCTCGACGCACGCCTGGCGCACATCGGGGGCCCTGCGCAGGTTCAGGCAGTAGTCGTCCTCCAGCAGGACGAGGAGCTTGCCGAGCACACGGGCACGGTGACCGCGGGCCCTGCGGTACAGGTGGAAGGACTCGGCCGGGCTGCCGCCCCGCCGAGAGGGTTTCCGGTCGATGCGACGGCCCAGGGCCTGCAGCAGCTGACGTGCGTTGTGGAAGTCGCCCTGCCACAACAAGGCGCCTCCCTCGCAGGCCAGGCGGTACGCAGCGTCGGCTTTCGTACGGTCGTCCGCGCCGACGACCCGGCCGGGAGGCGGTGTCGCGCTCTCGGAATGCCAGTGGGCGGAACGGGGGGTGTTGATCTCGGTCCAGTGGATCGTGGACACCACGTACTCCTCGTGGTCGAACGTGCAGGGGCACGAAGAGCACTTCGACGAGGAGCAGGGCAAACGGCCCGTGCCGCAGCACGGGCGCGTGTGTCAGGGCAGGTGGGGCTACCGCTCCCGCGTCGAAGCGCGAGAGGAGGAGTCGCCGAGAACCATGCCGAGTGTCACGACCAGCCCTTTCAGAGATGTGAGGCAAGAGGCTCGCACAGCCCCCTGTCCGCAGGCAACCCGGCCCATCACTCGTCGAGATCTGGGATCGCTGCCTGGACGGTCTGCGGACCGGGGAGTACGAGGTCGACTGCCCGTACTGCGGCATCAACGTGTTCGTGGTGATCGGACAGGACGACTACTTCCGCTGCAGCGATGACTACGCGTTGCGAGAGGTGGAAAAGTCGCCCCTCCGACCGGTGCGCACCCAAGAGCTGGACGGGCTGCCACAAAGGTTGTTCACGCGAGCGATGGCGGACGGGCAGGAAAACCTGGCTCACGGCATTTCCGTACCTGTTCGGACACGCCGCCTGTCCAGACTGCGGGACGGACTTCTCCGTGGCGGAGCGGGTGGTTGCCAACTGGATTCCGTGACCGACCCGCCGGTGCGCCGTGCGCTGCCTCGGCTGGGGCCCCGGCGCAACGCGCAACGGAGCGACCTGTCGGACCCGGCCAGTATGTTGCTGACCATGACCTCCGTGAACGTCGTGAACCCCCGTGCTCGGACCAGCCGGTGTACCACCGGCGTCCCTGGGCCCGTCTCCGGGAACGCTTCCCGCAGCTCCGCCGCCGCCCTCGAAGTGATCCCTCTGTGGGCCGCACCTCACGCCGCCGTCCCCCCGGCGACGCGTCGGCGCTGAGCCGGGGCAACACCCGCAGCGAACCGTGGCGCCCACCAGAGATCACCTGAACGACAGGAGAAAGATCGATGAGAACCGCCCGGGCGGACGCGACCGCCGCCGCCGAGGTGGTCGCGACAGTCCACTCCGACAAGAACCTGAGCCTCGTCCTTCTCGCTGGACGACACCGAGGCGGACCTGCGCGAGAATGAGCCCGACATGGACCGGATCCGTGCTCACCTCACCACGGTGACCGGCATCGCGGCGCTCACCGACCTTGCCGGTACGGTGCCGCATCACCTGCTGTTCACGTTGACGCGGGTGGGGTCACACGAACGCACCGGGGGGACCAAGATGGCGACGAGCACGGTGGACGTGGCAGTTCCCGACGTGCTGGGGCCGGTCGTGGATGTGGCAGCGTTGCCGGCGGCCCTCGGTGACGCGGGGCCGGCGTGGCTGGTGCTGTCCGAGGACGGACAGCTGGCTCGGTGGACGCCGACGACCGGCGAGGTGCGGGACGTGGCCCGGTACCGGGAGGAGCGGCCGGCGGCCGAACACGCTGACGACGTTCGACCGCGGCTCCATGTGTCTCGATGCGGCCGTTGGGCGGCGGTGGTCCAGGACCGCGGTCGGTACGGCACCGTCGTCGATCTCAGCACCGGTTCGCCGGCGTTGACGTTGGACGGCGGGGAGTACTGCTGTGAAACCGTCCCGTTCGCGTTGGCGTTCGCCGAACACGCCGGCCGACCGGTTGTCGTCCATCGCACGGACTGGAACCGGTTGGATGTCACCGATCCAGCGTCCGGCGAGGTACTTACGGCGCGGGACATCCCGGACAGGGACGAGGAAGGCGCGGAGCACGACCTCGACTACTTCCACGGCGCGCTGTCCCTGAGTCCTGACGGGACTCGTGTCTACGACGGCGGTTGGGTGTGGCAGCCGTGGGGGATGCCGGCGGTGTGGAGCCTGACCGCGTGGCTGCACGGCAACCCGTACGAGTCCGAGGACGGGCCCAGCCATGCGGTGTACCCCGAGGTCTCGGAGTGGGACGGGCCGGTGGTGTGGATCGACGACGGGCGGATCGCGGTGTACGACCGGGACGATGCCGGCAGCGGTACCGTCCACGTCCTCGACCCCACTTCGATCGAACTTCGCTCGCCGGGCGTCCGATGGATCAAGGCGGTCACGACGTTCCCCTGGCCGGTCGGCGAATTCGGCTTCTTCACCGACGGAGAGCATCTGCTGATCGCCGACGAGACCGGCCTGCAGGGCGTCGACGTCACCAGCGGACAGCAGGTGTTCACGATCGACGGGTTCCGCCCGACGCGTCAGGATCGACACACCGGAACGCTGATCCAGGTCGGCAGCGCCGACGCCCGGTTGTGGACGCCGCCGAAGTGGACTGCGCGCGCCGGCTGAGCTGCCATCTCCCGCAGAGCACCGAGCGGGAGAACATCCGCGAGTCCACACGGGAAGCGCTCGACACCGCCTCTCCCAAGGGCACGTACGACGGCCGGCCACCGGTCATCACCCACGACCTGCTGCCTCTGAGGCCCGTGCCCATTCCTCGCGCGGCCGCAGCCGCGCCAGTAACCGTTGGGCTTCGTCGCGGACGCCGACGTCCTGGTCTGCTGCCAGCTCGCGGTACTGCTCGATCAGCCGGTCCGCGCCTTCGGTCGTCATCCAGTCGGGGTCGCAGTCCAGAGCGGCTTGGATCTCCTCTGCGGTCCAGGTTTCCGACGCGCAGCTTCTGGCGAGCAGCACGCAGCGAAGTCCGACGGTGTCCTTGCGTTCGAGCAGGGCCAAAGCCGTCTCCTGGGTGACAGCGGTGTCCTGGACGTCCAGGAGGAGGCGGTGGACGACGCCCGTCGCCTCGTCGATCCTGTCCGACCTCGCAAGCCACCGCCCGGCAGCGGCGCGGACAGACCACGCCGGCGAGACGGCATTCCGAATCGCCGTGCTCAGCTCTTGGTCGTCGAGGAATGCCATAGCACCAGCCTGCCAGGAGCCCCGAAAATCTCCGGATGATTTTCGTCAGGACCTCGCCGCCGTTGCCCCCGGTCTCACCCTGGAATGGAGTCCAGGGAAGGTCGAAGGCCACGTCGACAAGGTCACGACCCTCAAGCGCGCCATGTTTGGCCGGGCTTCCTTCCGACTCCTTCGGATCCGTATCCTCACGAGTCACCGCTGAAGTGCGACGATGCGACTCAGGTCCGGAGGACCGCGCTCGCTCGGGGACAAGCGAGCTGGCACCCTTCCTTGATCATTCACGGAATTCCGGTAAGAGTCGCCGTTCTCCCCAGTGCCGTCACCAGCAATCATCTGGTCCTCCCTGCGCCCGCGGGGGTCAGCCGGTTCTCACCGCGCTCCGGCCAAGGGGTCTGCTGTCCTCCTGCGTCCGCTGGGCTCAGTCGCTGGTGACTACTGGTTCCTCGTCGAGGAGGCCGCAGGCGAACGGGACGGTCTCCAGGAACTCCCGCCGTCCCGCCAGCCCGGGCCCGTCTCGGTCGTGGCAAGGTCCGCGAGCACGGCGGTGGGGAACCGCTCGCACCGTGTCAGCACCCAGCTCACACTCTCCATCACCCTCACCGCGGCGTAGGGGTCCACCTACCTCGCCGTCCTGGCAACTGTTGAGGAACTGGACGATGTCGACGACCAGTCCGGCAAGGACAGGCACCAGCGGATCCGTCTCAGTCACCCGGGCAACCTACCTACCCCCCAACGACAACAGCCCCACCCCGGCGAACTTCGATATTTGGGGCGGCGAGCAGAACTACATGAACGGTCAGTAGGGGCCCGAAAACTCCTGACCAGGCGTGATGAGCGAGCAGAGTCAACGCAACTCTTACGAAGGCTGATCGGGGTCAGATCAAGCGTTCCGCCACTCGGCAGTGCCGCAGCCAACCTCGTAGTGCCACCAACCATCGCTCTGTCCTTGCTCCAGCAGGGCCTTGATTCCGGCGAAGTCCGTGCCAGTCGGCACGTTGAAGGCCACCATCGGGAAGTCCGCGCTCATGACCTCACCACCGAGGTCGAAGGCAGCCAGGCGTTGGTGCACCGCCTGAGGGCTGCGGCCCAGCGGCCCAGCGGGGACGGGCACGATGCGAACCGTGCAGTTGCCGACCGTGCTGACCCGCCCGACGGCCCAGTGCAGTCCATCCGAGTCGGTCTGGAAGTGAACAACGTCCCCCTCAGCCACGCCGTCCAGGAGGAACGGCACGTTCTCGATCGCAGCCGTGTCGGCACTGAGCCTTGTCGCCCACAGGCCCTCGATGTCCTGAGGGAACCAACCCTCACGCGGGACGAACCGGAACCAGACCTTGATCTTCTCGATCGCGTTCTCCATGGCGGCCATCATGCGCGGACCGCCTGCGATGCCCTGCGCTGGGGTCCGAACTGGGTGCTCAATCCTCGTTGAGGCGGACCGGCTTACCAGCAACCCTCGCTGAGACAGGTCACCTGTGACCTGGTCGTCGCCGCCCTGCCTGCCGTGGCGGGGGTACCGCACCGAGGTGGCTGTTGCGTTCCGGCGATCTGGCATCCTGCGGATCATGACCTACTGGGATCCGATCCCTGCTGTCCGCGCCCTGGTGGGCACGCCCCATCCGATGTGGCAGGAGGGCGTTGTGCGGCACGACTGGTCCGGGCCCGCGCCTGATGGCTGGGCGAACCGGGACTGGCACAACGTCACAGGCCCCTTCTACACGGCCGGCACCGACAACTGCTTCACCGGCAGGCGGTGCGCGCCGGAGCATGTCGCATACGAGGACGAGTACTGCACCGAGTTCGTCTACCGTCCGCCGGTCGAAGTTGCCGGTGTCCACGAGTTGACCTGCGCCGGTGAGTGCGACCCCCTCGGGGCGTACGGAGGGGACGGCGACCGGCGCTGGACCCCGGAGCTGGTCCGGGATTGGTGGGGTGAGCGCGGCAGAGCGCGGGAGTGGGCCCTGCGGGTGGGGCGGGGCGAGTGGGCGACCTCCGAACGCGAGCAGTTCCAGGACGTCGCTGCAGGGGCACGGGCGTACCTCGCCCACCTGGACCACGGCCTTGGGGAGTACCTCCGCGACTACATGTTCTGGCTGTCCGAAGGCCGCCCGGCCGCACCTGGTGAGCGCCTGCCGGAGCTCGACGCGTAGCTGCCGAAGTGCGGCCGCACCGGGCTGGGAATCCCGGCCCGTCTCAGGTGCTGGGTCGGTAACCGTCAGCAGGCTCAGGACGGTCCTTGAGGTGTCGGACTGTCCCTCCCGCTGAGCTTCTCTGCCGACGTGGTCAGGGTCGGTGCCGGCTTCGGCGGTCGTGGCGGCCTCGACGATCACCAGGTCGGGGATCAGCGGGCCGTCAGGGACGATGACGTTGACGGTCTCCAGCGCCTCGAACGGTGCTTCGGCGTGGTCGATGGCCAGGCTCAGGAGCACGGCGAGGTGGAGGCTGGCGCGCTGATGGCGAACACCGGTGCGGGGGCTCAGCAGAAGGGCACCCCCGAGGAGCTCGATCCGGTGGTGGGTGTCCTCGGACAGGGCCAGGACGCTGTCCACGGCCCACGGCCCGACGTGGTGTTCGACGGCGGTGACGCTCACGTGCTCCATTGTCCTGGCCTCCCCTCCGGTCAGCGGCCGGTGTGCTCCGGGTAAACCTCGATGCGCGGGCCCGACCTCGGGGCCAGGACATCCCGGTAGTGGCGGTCGAAGGACAGGATCGCCGGACGTTGGAGTCTGCGGGCGAGGACGGCGTTGACGGCGTCGGCCAGCCCGAGCTCGTGCCCCCCGGTAGCGCGCGCTGGGCGTTCTCACCCGCGACCTGTACCACAAGACGGCGACGGCACCCATCGGCCCCGACGAGCACCTGCGCAAGGCCTACGCCGCGCCGGGTGTCGTGGTGGAGTTCATGGTCGCCGACCACGTCCTGGTCGTCGTCGAGGTCTTCGACGAGCTCCAGTACCTGATCGACGAGACCGACGCCCGCTGACCCAAGACGGCATCGCCCAGGGCTCTTCATCGGTCCGCCGGGACGCCGATAGCCTGGGCGAGTGATCAACATGCAGGTGCGGGGTGACAGTCGCGACGTTGTGGCGCGGGCCGAGGCCGGGGTGCAGTGGACCTCCGCTCTTGCCGATCTGGATCCCACGCTGTTCCCGATACTCACGGCCCTGACGCCGTACGGGGATGCGGTCTTCAACCAGCGGCAGGTGCCGATGCTGCTGGCGGAACTCGACCGGCTGCCGGCCGCGTGCGGCGGCGACTGGGTCGGGCAGGCCCGCGAGTTGTGCCGAATCGTCGAGCAGGGGCCGCACCGGTATCTGTGGTTTGTCGGAGACTGACTTGCGGTCGCCGGTGTCGGAGGCCGGGTCGGTGCGGGCGGTGTGGTCGTCGACCTCGGGGTCGGTGCCGCCGGGCACCGGGATACCGAGCCGCGGATGGACGGCGAGGCGCTCGACGAGCTTCTCGACCGCGTCCAGCTCGCCGGGCCGCAGCACGGCGAGGACCCGTTCGGCGGCGTCGGAGAGGAAGACGTGCAGTGGGGCCGGTGGTTCGGGCAGGTCGGTCACCGGTCGCCGCCGGCGGCGCGCGCCCGGGCGAAGGCGTCGGAGGCCGGGGTCCACTGCTGGCCGCCGATCGGCGCGGCGAGCGAGGCCATCGCGTGCTCGTCGGTGCGCAGGGTCAGGCGGTGGCGGTAGGTGGCGGCGACCTCGGCGACGGCGGCGAGGTCGCCGATCGGGGAGGAGTCGAGCGCGACGGCCAGGGCCTGCTCGAAGGCCTCGCGGTCGCCGGGCAGCCCGTACCTGCTGAGTGCGGTGCGCAGTTCGTGCAGGGTTGCGGGCCGGCCCGGGGCCGGGGTCTCGTGGTCGGGCTGGGTGGTCACCGGGGCCTCCTGGAGGGTGGCGGCCGCAGGGACGGCGGGCCGCAGGTTCGACGGTAGCGGTCGGCGGCCCGGCGGCGGAGCGGTCCCGGTCACGCGGCACCGCTACGGGCCATCGCGGGCGCGGCGGGATCGTTCCGCGTGCCGCCTTGCCAGCACGGGCACGTTGTTCGGCGAAAACCTGGCGGCTGCCTCATTCGTCCTCGCCGTCGAGGTCGTAGGGCGGGACGGTCCATCGCATCACCGTCTGCCCCGCCGTGTCGGCTTCGAGCGTGACCGGGTAGACCTGGCCGGCGTCCCGTTCACCGCAGTACCTCATCGAGTGGTCACCCTGGTCCCATCCGATGCCGAGGACCTGGCAGCCTCCGACCTCGATCGCTCCGGCCCGGAGCGGGTGGTGCCACCCTGCTCGCCGGAACCGGTGGAAGTCCGTGTGCTTGTCGATCGGGACCATGAGGCCGTTGCCGTGGAGGCGGTCGCGCCAGGCGGTGAGTTCGGCCGCGCGCGTACCTGCCTCGGCCAGCGGGAGGTCGAGCCACCCGTGCGGTCCTTCGCCGCCGTACCGCGGGATCCGCGCACCTCCGAACTGCGCGTGCGCGTCGTCCGCGTACCGGTCGACGGGGAGGTCACCGAGCCGGAGCGGCACCGATCGGTCCGCGGTCCCGGGCCACGGGACGCCGAGGCCGACCTCCAGGGTCGCGATCGTCGGTTGCCCGTCGAACGGCGACGGCGAGGTGCTCGCCCGCACTTCCAACGGCCGGTCGGCGGCGGCGGGGACCACGATTGCTTCGCACAGCCACTCGTGAAGATGGCCTCCTCCCGACGACGCCGCCGCCCTGACCCGCTCGGACAGGGGCTGCCCGAGCTCCCGCCAGCAGTCGATCCACCCGGCCATGCCGAGCACCAGCACCCCGGACGGCACGTTGACGGATCCCAGATAGACGAAGGTCTCAGGCATGCGCCGATTGTGCCTTCCCGGTACGAGAGGACCCGCTGCGAGGTACCGGCTGCCACGTCACCGGATCCCGTGTGCTGCTGCGGTCGTCCGTGGTGCTGATGCCCGCCGGGTCCGTCCGACTGCTCGCCGGGCGTCCCCTCCCGCCGGCGCCGGAGCCGGTGTGGCGGCCGGTGAGGGTAGGCACGGTGCCGCCGCTCGCCTCCGCGTTCCAGCCGCGTGCGGGGCTGCGGGAGGAGATCGACCGGGCGCGGGAGCGGAACGCGACCGTGGTGCTGACCCAGGTCCTGTCGGGCGGTGGCGAGGTCGGAAAGTCCCAGCTCGCCGCCCACTACGCCGACCGGGCCCACACCGAGGGCGTGGACGTGCTGGTGTGGGTGAACGCCGCCGAGACCTCCCAGATCATCACGGCCTACGCGGAGGCCGCGAGGGCTGTCGGGGAGGACGCGGAGCAGGACGCTGCCGCGTTCCTGAAGTGGCTGGCCGTCACCGGCCGGAGCTGGCTGGTGGTCCTGAACGACCTCACCGACCTCGAAGGCACCGGGCCGTGGTGGCCGCGTCCGCCCGCCGGCGCGAACGGGCGGGTGCTGGCCACCACCCGCCGCCGCGACGCCCTCGTCACCGGGAACGGCCGTGCCCGCGTCGACATCGGCACCTACACCACAGGCGAAGCCCTCGCCTACCTGCGCGACCGGCTCGCCAAAGCCGATGCCGGCCACCTCCTCGACGACCGCAGCGGCGACCTGGTCGAGGCGCTGGGCCTGCTGCCGCTGGCCCTCGCGCACGCCGCCGCCTACATGATCAACGAAGACGTCGACTGCGCCACCTACCTCGGCCTGTTCACCGACCGGGCCTCCCGCCTGGAGAGGCTGCTGCCGACGGCGGCGGACACCGACGGCTACGGCCGCCGGGTCACCGCCTCTCTCCTCCTGGCCCTCGACGCCGCCGACCACCGCGAACCCGCCGGCCTCGCCACCCCCGCGATCCGCCTCGCCGCCCACCTCGACCCCGCCGGCCACCCCGACACCCTCTGGAACACCCAAGCCGTCACCCACTACCTCACCACCCACCGCACCACCGGCGCCCCCGACCCAGCCCCGGTCACCGCCGGGCAGGCCCGCGCCGCCCTGCGCCTGCTCCACCACTACGCCCTGATCACCCACCACACCCACGACACCCACCGCGCGGTACGACTCCACGCCCTCACCGCCCGCGCCGCCCGCGCCGCCCGCGAAACCACCCCACCCACCGACACCCCCGCCACCGTCCGCACCGCAGCCGACGCCCTCCGGAACATCTGGCCCGAACACGAACACACCGCACCCGACCTGACCGCCGTCCTGCGCGCCAACACCGACACCCTCACCGACCACGCCGACGACCACCTCTGGCACCCCGCCGCCCACCCCGTCCTCTTCACGGCGGGCAACAGCCTGCTCCACGCCGGCCTGATCGGGACCGCCGTCACCCACTGGCAGCACCTCACAACCGACGCCGAACGGATCCTCGGCGACGACCACCCCGACACCCTGACCGCCCGGGCCAACCTCGCCGCCTCCTACTGGCAGACGGGGCGCACCGCCGAGGCGATCGCCCTTCTGGAGCGGGTGGCCGCCGACCGCGAGCGGATCCTCGGCCACGACCACCCCGACACCCTGACGGCCCGTGGCAACCTCGCCGCCTCCTACGCGCGGGCGGGGCGCACGGACGGCGCCGTCGACCTGTTGCGTTCCGTTGTGGAGGACCAGACCCGTCTTCTCGGTCCTATGCACCCGGACACCGTGATGTCGCACGTGAACCTGGCCACTGTGCTGACCCGGCGGGGGCGTGCTCTGCTCCCCGGTGACCCGGCGGGGGCGTGGCGGGACGCCGCCGAGGCGGTTCGGGCGGTCGGCCCGCACCTGGCCGATGATCCGGCGAGGTACGGGCCGGTCCTGGCCAGCGCGTACGGGCTCGCCGCAGCGGTGCTGGACGCCGACGGGCAACCCGAGGCCGCCGCCGACTTCCGCTCCCGCGCCCTCCAGGCCGCAGGCACCGCACCAGCGCCCCGGCCCGGCGACGGTGCGGCGGACGGGAGCCGGTCATGACCCCAGCACTCTGGCCCTGGCGGAGGAAGTCTGGTGAGGACGCCGGAGCCCCCGGTGCCGGCGACCCGGCCGGCACGACCGACCATGCCCGTACGGACGGGAACGAGGGCGAACCAGCGCCGCGGGCGGAGGACGGTCCCGCACTCCCCGCGCCGGGCGGCGCCGGCGACGCGCCCCCGCCACCGCCTCAGGTGGGTGCGGGGACGTCGTCCTCGGTCCGGGTCGAGGTGTCCGGGGAGGGGGCCGTCGGTGCCGGCCCCTGGGTCACTCGGCCGGTGCGCGGGCCGAAGGGCCCGGTCGCTCAGGTTCCGCCGGGTTTGCCCGTCGAGACCAGCAGGAGGACGGACGAGCCCGGTGCCACCGGTGCTGCGCCGCCCCGGGGCTGACTGCTGATCACCTGCCCGGCGGGAGCGTTCCAGTCCGTGTGACGCATGATCGTGCAGCTCAGTCCGAGTCCGCGCAGCAGGCTTCCGGCCTGTTCGACCGGCATGCCGGCCAGGTCCGGCAGCGCGATGCCCGCTCCCGCGGTCTGCTCCTGCTCCTGTGTCGGAGTCGCATCGGCGCTTCCGCTCTTGGGGGTGCCGGTGGCGAGCGGGGTGCACGCCCCGTTCGCCGGTGGGGACAGGGACGGGGAGGCGCCGGGCGCGGGCGGCACGGGCTTCAGCGCGAAGAACCCCACCGTGGCGCACGCCAGCACGCAGCACGCCGCAGCGGTGCCGAGGAGCGCCCGGCGGGTGCGGCTGCGGCTGACGGCTCGCTCGATCGAGGCCGCGTCGACGACCGGCGCCGTCGGCCCGTCGGCGAAGGAGGCCACCGCGGCACGCAGCTCGGCTTCGAGGCCCGGCTCGAACGGGGCCGGTCCGGACGACGTGTTCCTCACTTCGTACCTCCGAAAGCGGCCGACGGCGTGTGCGGCGCCTGGGCGCCCGATACGGAATCGCGCAGCTTGGCCAGGCCGCGGGCGAGCTGGGACCTCACCGCACTCGAAGAGATGTCCAGGACGTCGGCGACCTGCCGGGCGTCCAGATCGTGCAGGTAGTACAGGACCACCACGCTGCGCATGCCCATCGGCAGCCCGAGCAGTGCCTCGATCAGTTCCTCGCGCAGATCCACCTGCCCGAACCGGTCCCGGGGGTCGGCCGTCTCGGGCACCCCCGACAGCCCGGGGCACTCGCCCCGGCGCGACAGCCGCCGCCAGCGGTCGTTGGCCAGGTTGACCAGCACTTTGCGCACGTACGCCTCCGGCGAGTCCGCCACCGCGACCTTCCGCCACTGTCGGCACGCCCGCTCCAGCGTCTCCTGCACCAGATCCTCGGCCACGTGCACGTCACCGGTCAGCGCATACGCGGTGCGGAACAACGCTCCCGACCGCTGTGCGACGAACTCCGTGAATCCGTTGCCCGGACCGCTCCTGCGAAACCTCACCCGCCGACCTCCTCTCCTCGTCCCGTCCCGATCACTGCCCCCATGACGGCGGAACGGGGCCGGGTGCTGCACCGAGCCGCCGGTAGTGACGTGAATCACAGCCGGGACGGAAGGGTGTCCCCGGACCTCGCGCCGCTGCCGCCCGGGGTGCGGGCGGGGCCCGGCGAAGCGGAGGGCCGCCGGGCGGGCGGCCCGCAGTCGGCCGAGAAGAACGGGGCCGCGAAGCCCTGTAGGCGCGGGGCCAGGGCGGGCAGGGTGCGGTCCGTCGGGAGGACGACGGCGAGGCCGGCGAGGGCCAGCCGGACTGCGGGGCATTCGGCCGGCCAGCGGGTCAGCAGACCCGGGGTGTGGGCCCGGACCGCGGCACGGGCCAGGGCCTCGCTGTCGGGATCGGCGTCCTTCGGGGCGGTCGGCCAGGTCTCGGCGAGGCGCCGTTCGGCGACGGTGGCGGCTCTGAACAACAGGTGGACGGCCTCGAAGCGCTGCCGGGCGGGAACCCGGTCGTCGGCGGCGAGGTGCGCGAGCAGGAGAAGGCCGTCGGCGGTGCCGGGCCGGAAGGTGTCCTGGTGGAGGATCTCGTTGTAGAAGTCGCCGAGGAAGGTCCGCTCGTCCCAGAACGGGTCGACCTCGGTGTCGAACAGCATCGCCGCCTGGGGCGGCCTGCGGTCCGGCGGCAGGCGGTCGGCGATGACCTCCCGGACGAGTCGCCGGACCGGCGGGCCGCAGGCGATCGCGCCCTGCCGGGTCTGCTCGGGTTCGGCGGACGTGTCCATGGCCGCCGCAGCCTACTCGACCGCCCCGGGCCGACAACCCGTCACCCGGGCCGCAGCCGGCAGGGCGTCGACGCCCCCGACCCGACACGGCCGGCCGGTCGTCTCCGCCGTGTCCATGAATCCCGCCGCCAGCAGGTGGCTGCCGTCGCGGAAGCGGCCGCGCCCGCGATCGGCAAGCCGAAAAAATCATCGGAGCCAGCGGCCGGCCCGTGGGGGTTCACGATGGGCTGCGGTTCGTGTCCGCCCCGGCCGGGGAAACCGGGAGGTTGCGGACGTACGCTGACGGCAGGGCCCCTCACGTCGACGCTTGGGTTCTAGGAGTCGTTGCAACACCCCAGCTCAGGGGATGCGATGGACTTCGAGATCCGCAAGGACCGGAAGCCTCAGGGGACCAGGAAACTGACCGCTGAGCGGGAGGCATACTTCCGGCTCATGCAGCAGGGCTACAGCAGTACGGAAGCCTGCCGGATCGTCGGCGTCAACGTCCGGACCGGCAAGAGACGCCATGATGAAGTCCGAGATCATGTCCTGGCCGGTCACCCTGGCCATCCTGGTGCTGGCCTTCGGATCGCTGGTCGCCGCCGGACTGCCCCTGCTGCTCACCCTCGCCGGGCTGGCCGCCTCCGCCGGCTCGCTGGTACTGATCGGCCACCTGTTCCCGGTCTCCGTCTGGGCGATGAACTTCGCGATGATGTTCGCCCTCGCCCTGGGCATCGACTACGCGCTGTTCCTGGTGGTCCGCTTCCGTGCCGCCCGTGCGCGCGGACGGACCGACGCGGTCGCCGAGACCATGGACACCGCGGGCAAGGCCGTCCTGCTGTCCGGCGCGACAGTCCTGGTCAGCCTGTCGGCCGTGATGCTGGTGCCGTCCCCTGCGTTCAGGTCGATGGCCGGCGGCATCATGCTCGCCGTCCTGTTCGTCCTCGCCGCCACGCTCACCCTGCTGCCCGCCGCCCTCGGCCGGCTCGGCCACCGCGTCGACGCCCTCGCGCTGCCCCGGCTGAACGCCGGCCCGCACCGGTCGGCACGCTTCGCCGCCTGGGGCGAGCGGCTGTGGCGGCACCCGCTGCGCTACGGGGCCGGGGCACTCGTCGTCCTGGTCGCCCTCGCCGCACCCGTCCTCGGGCTGCGCACCGCGATGCCCTCGATCACCGTCGTCCCGGAGGACAGCAGCGCCCGCGCCGGGTACGCGGCGGTCCAGCGGGCCTTCGGCCCGGGGGCGCCCGGCACCCTGCAGATCCTCCTCCCGGCACAGACCGGCAGGGAGGCCGGCACGGAGGCAGGCACGGGGACCGGCGCCCTGGACGTCGCGCGGGCCGCCGCCCGGGTCGCGGCCACGCCCGGGATCGCCGGGGTGCTGCCGGCGCAGCCCGCCGCCGACGGCTCCGGCTGGTCGATGCTCCAGGCGGTCCCCGCCGTGGACCCGTCCAGCCCCGACCTCGCGCGCACCGTCGACACCCTGCGGGCCGACCTTCCCCAGGAGGCCCTGGTCGGGGGCGCGGCGGTGGAGAACCTGGACCTCCAGCACCTGCTCACCGCGAAGACCCCGCTGGTGATCGGCGTGGTGATGGCCCTGGGCTTCCTGCTCCTGCTGGTCGCCCTGCGGGCCGCGCTGATCTCGGCCCTCGGCACGGCCGCCGGCCTGCTGTCCACCGGCGCGGCCTTCGGCGTGGCCCGGCTGGTCTTCCAGGACGGCCACGGCGCGGGCGTGCTCGGCTTCGCCCCGCAGGGGTTCCTGGACGGGTGGGCGCCGGTGTTCTTCTTCGCGATGATCTTCGCCATCGCGATGGACTACACCGTCTTCCTGCTCGCCTCCGCCAAGGAGCACTACGAACGCGCCGGTGACCCGCGCGAGGCGATGGTCGGCGCCCTCGCGCACTCCGGCCGGGTGATCTTCGCGGCGGCGGGCGTCATGGTCGCGGTGTTCTTCACCTTCGCGCTCTCCGGACCGCTGCCGCCGAAGGAGATGGGCATCGTCCTCGGGGTCGCCGTCCTGCTGGACGCGACGCTGGTCCGGCTGGTGCTGCTGCCGGTGATGCTTCGGCTCGCCGGCACCGCAGCCTGGCACACCCCGGCCTGGCTCGACCGCGTCCTGCCGCGGATCTCCTTCTCGCACGACTGAGCAGTGCCCTTCGGCGGTGGACCGGGCGGCCCGGGCCACCGCCGAAGGGCGGCGGGCAACGGACAACAAGCGGCGGAGTGCGCCGGGGAGGCCGCACTCCGCCGCTCCGCGCCGCGCTCAGCGGCGGCCGAGGATCCTCGCCAGGAGGCCGCCGATGCCGCCACCGCCGCCCGTGCCCGGGGCGCAGGCGCAGCGGTCGGCCTTGGGGACGCCGGCCAGCACCTGGTCGACGTGCATGCCGCACCCCGCGTAACCGGCCTTGCCGCAGGTGCGGCACGTAGTTCGACGACACATCTCGGGACTCCTCGGATCGCTGGGGGAAGGTTCTCCCTCCGCCTCCAGGATACCGGTGGGGGTATTTTATTCGGCGCTTCCCGGGTCAGGGGGTGGCGACGAGGCGGAAGGCCAGGCAGACCACGGCGGTCCCGTCCTCGACCGGGGTGCCCAGACGACTCCAGTAGCCGCGGTGGCTTTCGCGCCACTCGGCGAGCGAGGCCTCGCCCTCCCCCTCGGCCCGGGCGTGCTCCCAGGTCACCGCGCCGAAGGTGGTCACCTCCACACCGGTGATCTCGATCGCGGCGACGAACCCCCCGTCGTCGTCCACGAGCGCCAGCCGTTCACCGGGCAGCTCCAGTTCCTCCGACTCCTCGGCGTACTCCGCGAGCAGGCCGGTGGTGGCGGTCTTCCGACCGGCCAGGACCAGGGAGTTGAGCTCGGCGCGGATCCCGTCCGGGGTGCCGAGCTCCATCGAGCGCATGCCGTTGACGCGGGGCCACATCCTGGTCGTCCTTTCAGGAGCGCACATCCGCCGACGGACCACCGGCGGACCACCGACCGACCGCCTACCGGGCTCCGGTGCCGAGGCCGGGCCCGCGCGGTGGAGGTGACGGTCGATTTCGGTTCGATTACGGTGTGTCGCTTTGGTGGCCGATTGGGCGGGAGTGCGGTGATTGATCTTGTTGGCACCGGGACGGAGCCGCTCTCATAATTTCAGCCAGACGCGTGTTGCGCGGCCGTCTACGGCCGCCGAGGTGCCCATGAGCGGCCGCGCGCGAAACCTTCTGCTCCTTTCCTGGGGGAACCGCTTGTCCGCGCACGATCACGTGCCGCCCGCCGCCGATCCGGCGCAGGCGTTCGCACCGGACCGACCCGCCGTCCCCGGCCCCGGCGCACTGCCCGAAGGACCGGCCGACCCGCCCGCCGCACCCGCCGCACCCGCCGCACCCGTCACGGCGGCCCAGCCCACCGGGACCGCCGACGCGCACGACGCTCCGGAGGCCCCGGGCCGGAAGCGGCCGCGGGCCGTCGGCGTCGCGCTGGCGACCGCCGGGCTCCTCGCCGTGACGGCGGTCAGCGCGACCGTGACGGTGGCCGTCGGCAAGCCGGACCACCGCCCGGCCGTCGCCGCCGCAACGGCTCCCGCGACGGCCGTCACCACGGCCGCCGCGACCGCGAGCAGCGCGCCCCCCGCCACCGCCTCCGCCACGCCGACCACCGCTCCCCCGGCCGCGCCGGCACCCGCACCCGTGCCCACGCCGACGAGCACCCTCAAGGGCACGGTCAGCAACGGGCGGCACGACGGCGACCTCCAGTTCTTCCTGCTCCCGATCCCCGAGGGCGGCGAGTCCTACGGCCCGGCCGACGGCATGCTGCTGACGGAGAAGGACATGGGCGAGCAGATGGGCGGCGCCGAGGCCATCAAGGCGCTCAAGTCCTTCGGCTACAAGGACTCCGCCACCCGCACCTACCGCACGGCGGACGGCAAGGCCGAGGTCACCGTGACCCTGCTGCGCTTCTCGACCCCCGCCCGGGCCGCCGAGGTCGCCCGCAACTACACCCTGGACGGCCTCGACCCGGTCGAGATCACCGGCGACCCGGCTGCCCACGGATACGTCGACAAGCCCAAGCAGCAGGCCTACACCGGCTCGCTGAGCGGCATTTCCAGCCAGGGCGACGTGCAGTACATCATCGACGTCGAAGTGAAGGGCACCCCGGACAAGGCGCTGCTCAGCGAGCTGATGAAGCGCCAGCGTGACTGGCTGACCTCCGGTCGCTGAGCCCCCCGGCCCTCCCCTTCCTCTCCCTGGAGCCCTCGCATGACCACCGACCCCGTGGCGCCGTCGCCCGTCGACGCGCCACCGCCCACTCCGCCCGCCGGGGCGCCGGACCTGCCGTCCGCCCCGCCGGAAGCCGCACCCGTGACCGCACCGGCGACCGCACCGGCGACCGCACCGGAGGCCACGCCGGAGGCCACGCCGCTCGCGGCCGCACCCTCCGACGAGGCCCCCGCCGAGCCGCCCGTCCGCGGCCCGCGCCGACCGCGCCCGGTCCTGCTGCTGGTCTCCGGGCTGGTGCTCGGCACCGTGGCCGGCGGCGGCGTCGGCTACGCGATCCAGGCCAACCGGCCGCCCACGCCGCTGCCGCCGGTCCAGGTCGCACTGCCCGCCTACCCCGCCGGGGCGCTCGACCCGGCTGTGGCGGCCGCCGCCGCGCCGACCCCGCTGACTATCGACGGCGACCTGCGCAAGCTGCTGCTCACCGCACCGGGCGGCAGCACCGCCTGGGGCGACTACCCGGACACCCCGAGCTGGATCACGGCCGGCGAGCTGGCCGAGCACGAGGGCAAGACCGCCGCCGTGTTCAAGCAGCTGAACACCCGCGGCTTCCGGCGCGCCGTGGAGATCGACTGGAAGCAGGGCGACCTCAAGGTCCGGGTCTCCCTGATCCAGTACACGGCCGACCGGGCCGCCGAGGCCGCCGCCCGTACCCTCGGCCGGACCCTCGAACCGTTCGCACCCGAGGCCAACGGCGGCTACGAGGTGGACTCCAGGGCGTCGTACTGGGCCGAGACCACCGAGACCTTCTACGGCGCCGACGCCGTCGCGCAGCGCGGCACCGTCGTCATGGAGGTCAAGGTGTTCGGCACCCGACCGGTGTCCCCCGAGGTCGTCAAGGACCTCGCCAAGCGGCAGTGGGAGCGGCTGGTATGAGCGAGAGCGACGTCATCGTCCCCGGTTCCCCGGCCGTTCCGACGCCTGAGGTACCGTCCGTCCCGGCCGTCCCCGCGTCCGAGGTACCGCCCGTTGCGGCGTCCGGGCTACCGCTCGCGCCCCGGCCCCCGCGCCGGCTGCTGCGCGCGGGCGGCGCGACCGTGGCCGCGGCCCTGGTCGGTGTGGTGATCGGGATCGGCATCATCGAGGTCCGTTACGACGACCCCGCCCCCGCGACCGCCGCCCCGGTGCCGGCCGCCGCGCCCGCGCCCAGTGTCACCGCCACCCCGTTCGGTGCGAAGTCCAACGGCAACCACTTCGGTTCGCTGCGCGACCTGCTGCTGCCCGTCCCGGCGGGCTACGGGCTCGGCGCGGACGACGGCGGCTTCGGCAACGACGTCGCGCTGACGGGAGAGCAACTGCTCGCCGCCGAACTGGACGACGAGGTCGTGACGATGCCCAAGGAGCAGCAGGACAAGCTCCGCAAGTACTGGAACGACCTGCACGTGAAGGCCGCCGGAGTGCGCACCTACACGACCCAGGCGGGCGAGCTGACGATCAGCATGAAGCTGCGCCAGTTCAACCAGCAGGAGGTGCAGAAGCTGAACGAGTACACGGCGATCTTCACCGGTGAGACCGGCATCTTCCGCACCGGTCCCGCCGTGCCCGGCCATGCCGAGGCGCACTGCTACCTGCTGCCGGCCCCGCCGTCCGCGCCGATCGACCGCCTGGAGTGCTCGGCCGCCGAGGGTGACCTCCTGGTCGTCATGGCGGTCGAGGGCGTGGCCCCGCTGCCCAAGGACCGGATCGTCGCCCTCCTCGCCCAGCAGCTCGACCGTCTCGCCATCCCGGGAGCGTCCGTATGACCGACAGCGCCACGCCGCAGGACACCGCCGCCCCGGCGGAGGGTCCCGTCCTGCCCGAGGAGACCCGCGGCCCCGCGGCCGGGGAGACCCACGGCCCGGCCGACGGCGAGGCCCACAGCCCGGCCGACGGGGAAGCCAACGGTCCTGTCGCCGGCGAAGCCCACGGCCCTGCCGACGGGCAGACCGCCGTCGCCGCGCCGGAGGACGGCGAGCGGACGGCCCTCCGTGCCCGTCGGCGCCGCGCGGCCGTGCGCTGGGGTGCGGCCGTCGTGGTCTGCGCACTGGCCGGCACCGGGACCGCGCTGGCCGTGACGGCTCAGGAGCGCACCGACCTGCCCGGCCTGGCGACCCCCAAGGACGGCCGGTACACCTTCCCGGCGCTGGTGCTCCCGCAGCTGCCCTCCGGTCAGCCGGCACCGAAGGAGAACAAGGGGCGGCACGCGGCCGACCTCCGTACCCTGCTCCTGCCGGTTCCCACCGAGGCGGGCGGCTCGCTCGTGGCGGCTGCCGCCCCCGGCGCCCCGGCTCCGGCCGGGAGCGGCTCGGCATCCGCGTCCCTGTCCCCGGCCGCTCCGGGCTCGGCGTCGGCCTCGCCGGCCGGCACGCCCTCGGCGTCCTCCGCCGCGCCGGTCGGCCCGGCCCCGGTCGGCCGGGTCTCCTGCGAGTCGATCACCGCCGACTGGAAGGATCCCGGTGCGCTGCGGGCCCTGCTGCTGCAGAACGCCTGCCGTGATGCCGCCGTCCGCGAGTGGACCGCCGCCGACGGCACCCGGACGCAGATCCGGCTGCTGTCCTTCGGCTCCCAGGCGGAGGCCTGGCCGCTGTTCGACAAGCTGCGGCGGACGGGCGAGCCCAAGGACTCCTCGGGCGGCGTGCAGACCGGTGACACCCAGGGCTGGGACACGGTGTTCGGCGTCGACCTCGCCACCCGCGAGGTGCCCGGCTCCCCGGCCGCCGGCACCCGGATCGCCTTCCTCTCGGCGGGGAATGTCACGGGCGTGATCACCATGACCAACCCCAAGGGCGTGCCCACCGCCGCGTTCCGGCAGGTGGTGACGCTCCAGTCCGACCTGCTGGCCTGAGCCGGACGGCGGACAGCGACGAACGGCAAGCGGCGGACGGGCCGGGCGGTGACTCCGCCCGGCCCGTCCGTTCCCCGTTCCCCCGTTCCCCCGTCACCCGACCCCCGTCACCCCCGTGACCGGGAGGTCAGGCGCAGTTGGTGAAGGTCGGGCTGGTGTTGGCTATGTAGAGCGTCGCGCCGGCCTGCGGGTCGTAGGTGAGCGGCACGGTGAGGGTGTCCTCGGCCGTCCAGGGGATGCCGCGGGCGTCGAAGGTCCAGGTGCCGGTCACCTTGCGGGCCAGTTCGGCGAGCGTCACCCAGCCGTACTGCTGGGGCGGGACGGACACCGCGACGCTGTTGTTGACGGTGGTCGACCCCTGCCAGACGTTGCTGTAGTGCAGCGCGGTGCTGACCACGGTGGTGAGCGCGCCGCCGGGCACGCCGCCGGAGATCTGGGTCCCCATGTCGCCGCCGATGCTGTTGGACCATCCGCTCATATTGGTGACGGAGAACGCCTGCTGGACGGTGCCGGAGGTGTTGTTGAACCAGACCGAGGAGACGCAGACCTTCGGCAGCGGGGCCGCCGGGGCCTCGCTCTTCAGCGCCCAGGAGCAGGTGGAGATGTCCTTCTGGCACTGCTTGGCCGCGTGGTCGACGGCGAGGTTGCGGGCCGCCGCGGGGAAGCCGGTGGACCAGCGCTGGTTCACCGTTCCGTTGCAGGCGTACTGGTCGGTCCAGGCGTCGTCGTAGTTGCCGCCGAGCAGCAGGTCGAGACAGGTGTTGTCGCCCTGGTGGCGGATCATGAACGAGTCCTCGGCGCCGGGGACCGGCTGGAGGAACCACTTCTGGCTGGCCTGGCCGGCACAGGTCTGCTGGCGCAGGGCAGGGGTGAACCAGGCGAGGTCGACGCACTTGCCGGTGGTGTTGTTGACGATGGTGAACGAGGAGTCCGCGGCGTCGACGTTCAGCCGCCAGGACTGGTGGTAGCCCGGAGCCGAGTTGGTGACGATGTACGCGCCGTCGCCGGTCGAGCCGTTCTGGACGTCGAGCCGACGGCCGTTGCTCAGCGAGGTGATGGTCAGGCACTGCTGCGGGGAGGCGCAGGCCGCCGCCCCCGCGGTGGCCGCCGCGCCGGTGACGGATGCTTCGGTGACGGATGCTTCGGTGACGGCCGCGTCGGCCCGCGTCGCCGTGAACGGCGCGGCGGTGAGGCCGAGCGCGGCGCAGCAGGTCACCAGGACGGCCGCGAGCAGGCGCAGCCAGGGGGCGGAGCGGCGGCTCGGGGCCGCGGGCGGGGCGGAGGTCGACGGCACGGGTCGGTCCTTTCGTCGGGAGGGGAACCGCGGTGCGGTGCGGACGTGCGAGGCGCCCGGACCGCTCGTTCGTGGAGAGGTCAGGCGGCGAACGCGGCTTCGAGGCGCGGCACGTAGTCCACGAGGTCCTGGGCCCAGCAGCCGTAGCTGTGGCCGCCGTCGCACGAGCTGCCCCAGCCCGCGCCGTTGCCGTAGTTCACGTAGCGGTGCGGGATGCCGAGGGCGGTCAGGCGGTCGGTGAAGCGCGTCGCGGTGCCCTCGGCCCAGAACTCCATGCCGGCGGGGTTGCCGTTGCCGTTGCCGTTGCCGGTGTAGACGGCGATCCGGGTGTCGGCCAGCAGTCCGGCGCGGCCGGTCGGGTCGGCGGCGTTCCAGCGCCAGTCGGCGCCGAAGACCGGGTACGGCGTGCCGAAGATCGCGTCGCTGGACACCGTGGGTCCGAAGTCGAAGCCGCAGGGCTGTCCGCCGCTCGGGGCGCACAGCACGGTTCCGGCGTTGGTCAGGGTGCCGACGACGGCGCCGCGGATGACCATCTCGTCGGCCGAGAGGTCGTTGGCGCCGGACATGGTGAGGACGTGGCCGAAGAGCTCCGGGCGGGCCTGGGCGTAGTGGAGTGCGCCGAAGCCGCCCATCGACAGGCCGCCGACCGCGCGGTGCTTCCGGTCGGTGAGGGTGCGGAGGTTCGCGTCGATGAAGGGCACCACCTGGGTGAGGTGGAAGGTCTGCCAGTTCTGCGCGCCGGCCGCCGTGCCGCTGTCCAGCCAGTCGGTGTACCAGCCGCGCAGGCCGCCGTCGGGGACGACGGTGATCATCGAGGTCGCCGAGGTCAGGGCGGGGTAGGCGAGGCCGGGGTTGGCGGGGTTGTCCGAGGCGCCGTGCAGGAAGTACAGGACGGGGTACCGCTTGTCGGGGCGGTCGGCGTAGTCGTCCGGCAGCAGGATCCGGATCGTGTGCTCGCCGGCGACCTGCGGGGTGGTCACGGTGAGGACGAAGTTCGTGGCGCTGCCGGTCACGGCGCCGACCCGGGTCAGTCCGAAGCCGTCCTGCATCGGCGGCGGGGCGGGCGCCACGGCCCGGGCGAACGACACGCCGGGCACGAGCAGCAGGAGGAGGGCACCGACCAGGGCGGCGACCGCCGCCCTGGCGGGTGCGGGCCGGGCGGGTGCGGGCCGGGCGGGTGCGGGCCGGGCGGGTGCGGGCCGGGCGGTGGGCGGAGCAGCTGTCATGGATCGTCCTTGGGCGCGAGGGGGCGAGGGCGAGGGCGAGGGCCAGGGTGTGAGCGTGTGCTGGCGTAAGGGCGCGGACGTGCGCAGGCCGTCCGGAGCGGACGCCCGGCGGACTGTGCGGACACCGAGCAACTCTCGCGATCCGACCCCGCCGCGCGCCAGAGCGCCCGGCGGCCCGCTTGGGCCACCGGCGCATGTGCGCCACGGGCACGGGTAGGCTTCGACGACTTGTCATATCGCCATGGACATGGCGAAATCGGGGGTGCTGTGCTCCACGACGTACTCGATCCCGGCTCCGAGCGCGGCCGGGTCTACCTGTGCCTGGTCGGCCGGCCGCAGGCGCGCCTCGCCGACCTCGCGGCCGAGGCCGGGATCGCCGAGGACGCCCTGCTCGCCCTGCTGGGCGAACTCGCCGACGAGGGCATCGTGATGGCCTGCGACCACCGGCGGCTCACCTGGGAGGCGCTGCCCCCGGGCCAGGTGGTCGAGGCCGCGCTCCAGCGCGACGCGGCCCGGCGGGCCGACGCACGCCGGGCCGGGGCCGAGCTCGACCGGCTCTACCGGCTCGCCCGCCGCAGCGCCGGCGGCTACGCCGCGCTGGAGGTGGTCGAGGACCACCCCGAGGTCCTCGCGGCCGGACGGCGCCTGCAGCTCGCCGCCCGCCGCGAGGTGCGGGTCATCGACGTCCCGCCGTACTCCGGGGACGCCGCGCACTACCTCGACCAGGAGGTGCTGCAGCGTCAGCGGATGGCCTCCGGCGTCGTCTACCGCTCGATCTACGGCGGGTGCGCCTTCGACGATCCCGTGGCAGGACCCAACATGGCGCGGATGATCGAGGCCGGGGAACAGGCCCGGACGCTCGACGAGCCTCCGCTCAAGCTCGCCCTCGGCGACGACGACCTCGCCATCGTCACCCTGCCCGCCGACAACCGCGCGGGAGTCGTCTCGCTGCTCGTCCGCCCGTCCAGCCTGCTCGGCGCGCTGGCCTCGGTCTTCGAGACGCTCTGGCGGCTCGCTGTCCCCGCCTCGACCTCCGGTCCCGGGCTCCAGCTCGACGACCGGGACCGCCGCATCCTCGTCCTGATGGCCAGCGGTGCCACGGACGACGCGATCGCGCGGCGGCTGGGCCTGGGGCGGCGGACCGTCGTGCGGCGCGTCTCCGTCCTGCTGGCCAGACTCGGCGCCACCACCCGCTTCCAGGCCGGGGTGCAGGCGGCGCGGCGCGGCTGGCTCTGACCGCCGCGGGGCGGGGCGGGTCGTCCTGGCCCGGCTCGGTCCGGCTCGGTACGGCTCGGTCCGGCTCGGTCCAGTCACCAGTTCAGTCACCAGTTCAACTGATGACGCGTTCAGCAGATCGGCAGTTCTGCTGATGACCGTACGGCGGCAGAGTGATGGCCATGAGCCACTCCACCGCACGAGAAGCCGCCGGGACCAACACCGCCGGGACCACCGCGAACCGCGCTCCGCGCCGGGTCGGCGTGATCGGCGGGACCAGGTACTTCGGCCGCCACCTGGTCGCCCTGCTGCGCGACGCCGGTACCGAGGTCACCCTGATCAACCGCGGCTCCGCCCCGCCACCGCCGGGCGTCGACCACGTCCTGGCCGACCGGGACGACGAGGAGGCGCTGACCGCCGCCCTCGGCGACCGCACCTTCGACGCGGTGATCGACCAGGTGCTGTACACGCCCGCGCAGGCGGTGGTGGCCCGCCGGGTCTTCGCCGACCGGACCCCGCGGTACGTGATGACCTCGACCATGGAGGTCTACGACCCCGCGACCTCGCCGCTGGTCCGCACCACGCCCGGGGTGCCGTTCACCGAGGAGGCCGTCGACCCGGCGGACTGGCCGGTGGACCTCGACCTTCCGTGGCACGACCCGGCGGCGCTCGTCCGGCACTTCGGCGAAGCCACCGCCTACGCCGAGGGAAAGCGCCAGGCCGAGGCCGTCCTCGCCGCCGGGCGGCCGCCGTTCGACTGGGCGAGCGTGCGCAGCGCCCACGTCCTGGGCGGCGGGGCGCTGGACTTCACCGGCCGGCTCGCGCACTTCACCGGGGCGGTCGCCGCCGGACGGCCGGTCGCGGTGCACGAGCGGCCGCAGCCGACCTCGTTCGTCCGGCACGAGGAGATCGCCGCCGCCCTGGTCGCGGTCGCCGCCTCGTCCTCGGTCGGCGCGGTCAACGCCGCCTCGGCGGAGCCGCTGGACGCGGTCGGGCTGTCCGAGCTGATCGCCGGGCAGCTGGGGACGGCCGCCCGCTACCGGCCGGCCGAGGGCGCGGACCACGCGCCGTTCTCCTTCGACCGCTGGTACCCGATGGACACCCGGCGGGCCGGAGCACTCGGCCTCTCCTTCTCGCCGCTCGACTCCTGGCTGCCGGCCGCCGTGGCCGAGGCCGCCGCCATCGCCACCTCCAGTGCCGTCGAAGCCACCGAAGCCCCCGAAACCACCGGAAAGGACGTGTGACCGTGCGACAGCGCACCCTCGGCGAGCGGAGCATCGGCGCGATCGGGCTCGGCGCGATGCCGCTCTCGGTGGAGGGACGCCCCGACCCCGGGGCCGCCCTCACCACCCTGCACGCCGCGATCGACGCCGGTGTCAACCTGCTCGACACCGCCGACTCCTACCACTGGCACGCCGGCGAAGCCGGCCACAACGAGCGTCTGATCGCCCGCGCGCTGGCCGACCGCTCCCCGGCCGACCGCGCGCACGTGCTGGTCGCCACCAAGGGCGGGCGCGGCCGTCCGGGGGACGGCTCGTGGACGGTCGACGGGCGGCCCGAGCGCCTCCGGCGCGCCGCCGAGGATTCGCTGCGCCGGCTCGGCGTGGCCGCGATCGACCTCTACCAGTTGCACAAGCCCGACCCCCTGGTGCCCTGGGCGGAGTCGGTGGGAGCCCTGCGCGAACTCCTCGACGCCGGGAAGATCCGCGCGGCGGGCATCTCCAACGTCGACGAGCGGCAGATCCTGACGGCGCGGGAGATCCTCGGCCCGGGGCTGGTCTCGGTGCAGAACCGGTTCTCCCCGGCCGACCGGAGCTCCCTGCCGCAGCTGCGGCTCGCCGAACGGCTGGGCCTGGCGTTCCTGCCCTGGAGCCCGCTGGGCGGCCTCGCCAGGAGCGTGCTGAACGGTCCGGCGGACGGCGTCCCGGCCCGCACCGCCTTCCACCGCGTCGCCGAGGCACGCGGGATCTCGCCGCAACAGGTCGGCCTGGCCTGGCTGCTCGCCCTCTCCCCCGCTGTCGTCCCGATCCCCGGCGCCCGCCGCCCCGCCAGCATCCGCGACAGCGCGGCGGCGGCCGGGCTGGTCCTCGACGCCGACGAACTCGCTGCCCTGAACCGCCCGTTCGCCGATCCCGAGGTCGGCCCGTAGACCGCCCCCTGCCTACCCGACAGCCCCCGCCAGTCCGGCCGCCTCGGCCAGCAGCCGGTAGGAGGTGAGCAGCTCCGCCCGGTCGTAGGTGCTGGTGGTGACCAGGAACTCGTCCGCGCCGGTGCGCTCCAGCAGCGCCGCGAGGTCGGCGACCGCCCCGGCGGGAGTGCCGGCGATGTGGCCGGCGAGGGCCTGTTCGAAGGCGGTGCGCTCGCGCGGGGCCATCGGCCTGGCCAGGATCTCCTCGGCGGGTTCGAGCGGCGAGAACTCCCCGTGGGTCCGGCTGTGGGCGCTCGACCAGGCCTCCGGGACGAGCAGCGTCCGCGCCCGCTCCTCGGTCCCGGCCACCGCGACCGTCCCCGACGCCACCACGTAGGGCCGCTCGGCGCGGACGGAGGGCCGGAAGCGCTGCCGGTAGCGGTCGATCGCGGCGCGCATCGCCTCCTCGCCCCGCACGGCGGCGATCACCAGCGGCAGCCCGGCGTCGGCGGCGACGTCCGCGCCCGCGCCGGTGGCCAGCACGTACGCGGGTACGTCCAGGCCCTCGGCGGGGCGGGCGTGCACTCCGCCGGGGCCGCGCGCCTCGGGGTCGAACCAGGAGAGGAGTTCGGCGAGTTGCTCCGGGAAGGCGTCGGCGGCGTCCTTCTCCCGGCCGAGCGCGCGGCGGACGCCGTCGGTGAAGCCCACCGACCGGCCGAGGCCCATGTCGATCCGGCCGGGGAAGAGCGCCGCGAGCACGCCGAACTGCTCGGCCACCACCAGGGGTCGGTGGTTGGGGAGCATCACCCCGCCGGTGCCGACCCTGATCCGGGAGGTCGCCGCGGCCACCGCCGCCGCCAGCACCGTCGGCGCCGAACCGGCCACGCCCGGCACCCCGTGGTGCTCGGAGACCCAGAACCGGTGGTAGCCGAGCCGCTCGGCCTCCACCGCGAAGGCCACGGTGTCGCGCAGCGCCTGCGCGGGCTCCTCCCCCCGGCGGGTCCGGGAACGGTCCAGTACGGAGAGGCGCAGGGCGGGCGAGGCGGTCACGTCCGTGGCAACAGCCGTCCGCGGCGGAGGCATTCCCCGCCCGGGCCGCCACCGGGCGAAAACCGCTTGCCGTGGAAGGCTCCAACCATTAGCAATGTGACATGCTACAAACCTCCCGCATCGGGCTCCGGGCCCGCCACGACAGCGACGTCGCGGTCCTCCAGAGCGAGCTCTACGACGACGTGCCCACCCGCTCCCGGGCCGACTCCCGGCCCTGGCGGCCGATCTCCCCCGGCGCCGCGGAGTCCCCGTACGCCGTGTCCCCGGCCGGGGACGACGCTGCCTGCTTCTCCGTGGTGGAGCTGTCCTCCGGCGAACTCGCCGGCGAGGCACTGCTGTGGGGCATCGACACCCACAACCGGCTCGCCCACCTGGGCCTCGCACTGCGGCCCGGCTTCCGCGGGCGCGGACTGGCGGGCGAGGCGGTGCGGCTGCTGTGCCACTACGGGTTCACGGTGCGCGGACTGCACCGGCTCCAGGTCGACACGCTGGCCGACAACCTGCCGATGGTCGCGGCCGCGACCCGCGCGGGCTTCGCGGTCGAGGGCCGACTGCGCCGGTCGGCCTGGGTGACCGGGGAGTTCCTGGACGAGGTCGTGCTCGGACTGCTGGCCGAGGACTGGACCGAGAAGCCGTAGCCGAAGGCCGGACCAGGGCCGCGGCGGCCCTGGTCCGGACGGCCGCCGCTCCCGTCGACCGCTCCCGTCAGCCGAGCCCGAACCAGTGCTCGGCGAGCGACTCCAGGGTGTCCACCCCCGGGGGCGGCGGCACCTCCCGCAGGTACCGGGGCAGGTTGCTGTACACGTGCAGCAGCGTCCAGGCCATGGCCGCGTGCGGGTCGACGGCCCGGCCGTACCCGGCCGCGAACCGCGCCATCAGCCCCGGTTCGGCCCGGGTGACGAAGACGCCGACGCCGACGAAGTCGTACGCCCGGTCGCCGATCATCGCGGGCTCGAAGTCGAACAGCCCGGACAGCCGCCCGCCGGCCGGGTCGAACAGCAGGTGCTGGCGCATGAACTCGGTGTGCAGCAGCACGCGTTCGGGCTCGCGCGGCAGCTCCGCGGCGTCCAGGAAGCCGGGGATCCGCTCCAGCCAGGCGTCCGGCAGGCCGCGCTCGCGCTGGCGTCCGACGGCCCCGGCGCGCTGCCGGTCGGTGAAGGCGCCCCAGTCGCCGGGGCCGAGCACATCGGCGAGCGGCCCCGGGTCGAGCGCGTGCAGGGCCGCCAGCGCCTCCCCCGCCTGGACGGCGATCCGCTTCCGTCCGTCGGGCGACAGGTCCGCCCAGGCCGGGGCGAGTTCGGCGCCGCGCAGCCGGGACATCAGCACGTACCGCCAGCCGTTCTCGTACTCGCCGGCGTCGTGCAACTCCGGTGTCGGCACCGGCAGTCGGCCGCCGACATGGGCGAGCACCCGGGCCTCGGTGCGGCCGTCCTCGGCGGCGGCCTTGGGATAGAGCTTGAGGACCAGCTCCGCGCCGAGCGCGTAGACCGGCTGGGAGCCCTCGGGGAACCGCTCCGGGACGGGCAGCCCGCGCAGCCCCAACCGGGCGCAGAGGTCCTCGACACCCGGGCGCATGACCGCCTCGTCCGGGACGATCGCGTCCCACTGTTCGTCCGTCTCGACCAAAGGCAGCATGCGGTGGACGCTAGGCGGCGGACGTCCGGGCGGCAACCGGTTTTCGGCCGGCTCCGGGCCCCTGACCGGCGACAACGCTCGGACGTCGGAGCAGCGGACGACCGGGGCGGCGTGCGACGGGGCAGCGGACAGCCGGGGCGGCGGACGCCAGGACGCGGGCGCCGCCGCCCCGGTGACCGCGGATCAGCCGCGCGGCAGGACCAGCGACTGCACGGCGGCGAGCTTGCGCCAGTCGCTGGAGACGATGCTCGCGTGGGCGCGGGCGAGCAGTTCGGTACGGGTACGGGCCTGGTCGGCGGTGGGGTCGGTGCCACTGATCGCCGGGGCGACGTTGTGGGCGTCGGTCATCGTCAGCAGGTAGTGGTTGGTGTCGTACCAGGAGGTGTCGATGCCGTTCACATAGGCGGCGGCGTCACCGTCGAAGACCACGAACCACGGACGGATCGAGGTCTCGCTGTACCGGGTGCGCGGGTCGCCGGCCGCCGCGCCGAGCGCGGTCGGGAACATCCGGGCCTCGCCGATCCGGCCCGCCGCCGCCAGGTCGCGCAGGTAGCGGCCGTACTCGACGTCGGTGTGCAGGGTGTCGAAGGGGTTGTCCAGCTCGACCGTACCGGGGATCACGTACACCAGCACCCGGCCCGCGAGCGCCGCCCTGGTCGGCCAGTTGCCGGCGCGGGCCGCGTCGTCGAGGCTCGGGTAGCTGCCCCCGCCCGGCTTGGCGAGCAGGTCGGCCGGGCGCAGCGCGGCGGAGCCGAGGTGGGCGGCGATCAGCGCGTCCAGCTGGGCCGGGCCCATGCCGAGGTTCCCGGAGAAGCCCGGCTTGAGCTCCAGCTTGATCACCAGCGGTCCCGCGGCGGGGTGGGCGGCGAGCCAGACCCGGACGTCGTCGAGGCAGGTGTCCAGGTTCTTGTTGCCGCTGCCGGAGTAGAGCTGCGAGGCCGTGGTGGCGCTGACGCAGTTGTTGCCGTTGCCGAGCGGGTTGGAGTGGCTGACCTTCCACTCCTTGGTGATGGCGTTCGGCCAGGCGTCCAGCTCGATCATGCCGGTGCCGGTGTCGAGGCCCTGGGCGAGGTAGCGGAACGCGGCCGGGTCGTAGGTGTTGTGCAGGCCGACGGTGGTGGCGGAGCCGAACGGGAGCTCGCCGGGGGTGCGCTCGGCGGCCTCGGCGGCGGAGCCGATCGGCAGGAGGGCGGCGGCCGCGGCGAGCAGGCCGACGGCGAAGGTGCCGATGAGGGTGCGGCGGACGGTCACGATGGGTGTCCCCTTGTCACTGCGCCTGAGGGCCGGCGCGCCTTCGGCGGTGGCTTCCGCCGGTGCAGAGCATGACGGGGCCGGCCGTCGGACCGGTGAAGGGGGCACAACAAGTGCGTGACTGTCAGCTGCCGATCCGTCACCGCACGCTGCTGCGGCGGCGGGTCGGCCGGGCGCCCCGGACGGGCGCCGGGGCGCGGGAACGGTCGCCGACGCGGGGAGAGCCGACGACGCGGGCCCGGCCGGCAGCGCGGACCGGACGGGTGATGTGCTCATCAGAAAATGGACCAGCCGGTCGCCGTCGTCAGCGCGTCCAGGGCGGCCACGCCGAGCACCGAGTTCCCGGCCGCGTCCAGCCCGGGGCTCCAGGTGCAGACCGTGCCCCGGCCGGGCAGCACCGCCAGGACGCCGCCGCCGACCCCGCTCTTGCCGGGCAGGCCCACGCGGTAGGCGAACTCACCGGCCGCGTCGTAGGTGCCGCACGTGAGCAGTACGGCGTTGATCCGCTTGGCCTCGCTGCGCGACAGCAGCCGCGAGCCGTCGGCGCGCACGCCGTGGCGGGCGAGGAAGAGGCCGGCCAGGGCCAGGTCGCGGCAGCTCGTCTCGATCGCGCAGTGCGCGTAGTAGTGCGCGAGCACGTCGTCGACCGGATTGCGCAGATTTCCGTAGCCGGCCATGAAGTGCGCCATGGCGGCGTTGCGGTGGCCGTGCTCGGCCTCCGAGGCGGCGACCACGTGGTTCACCGCGACGGCCGGGTCGCCGGACTCCGCGCGCAGGAAGTCCAGGACGGAGCCGACCGCGTCGCCGGTGAGCTCCAGCAGGCGGTCGGTGACCACCAGGGCGCCCGCGTTGATGAAGGGGTTGCGGGGGATGCCGTGCTCGGTCTCCAACTGGACCAGCGAGTTGAACGGGTTGCCGGAGGGTTCCCGGCCCAGGCCGCTCCACAGGCCGTCGCCGCCCTCGGCCAGCGCGAGCGCGAGGGTGAAGAGCTTGGACACCGACTGGACGGAGAACGGCTGCTGCCAGTCCCCCGCGCCGAACACCCGGCCGTCGACGGTGGCGATCGCCATCCCGAACGCCGTCGGGTCGGCCTCGGCCAGTGCCGGGATGTAGTCGGCGACCCGGCCGCGCAGCGGCGAGCGCACGGCCGCCGCCATGGCGTCCCGGACCAGCTCCTGGTAGTCCTCGCCCTGGTCCGACGGCAGCTGAGGGCCGTGCGCGCGGGGCGGGTCGATCGCGTCGTTCACCGCGCCATTGTCCTCGGCACGGGTCGGCCCTCCGCAGGCGGGGGTCCCACCGGGGTGTCGCTGGGTGTCGCCCGGGGCGCCGCAAGGGTCCCGGGCGGGGTTCGGCCGGGCGACCCGGGGGGTTCGTCCGGGGTGTCGCAGGTCTGTGGCAGGCTGTCCGCCATCCGACGGAGGGGGACGACGATCATGCACAGGCCGAGCCGGCCCGAGGACCTCGACGACGCCGGGCAGGTGTGGGCGCGCGCCGTGCTGCTCGCCCTGCTGGACGCCGCCCAGGGGAACCGCGAGCACTGGCTGGACGAGCAGGGCGTGTGGAGCGAGAACGGCGGCGGCTCCTTCTGGTGGCGCCTCACCCTGGTCGACGACGGCCACGCGGTGTTCTGCGGCCAGGACTCCGACGGCAGCCACACCCACGTCGACGGCCGGCAGATCGACTTCCTGGCCGGCGGTCCGGAGTGGCTGCCCTGGGAGCAGCTGCGCGAGGACGCCCAGGGGAACCTGTTCGGCTTCCTCTACTGGTGGCAGGACGGGGCCTGGCACCGGATCCCCTACCCGGACGCGCTGGCCGAGGACGGTCTGGCCGCCGCCGCGCCGTGGCTGGGGTCCGAGCAGCTGTTCCTCACCGAGGCGGCGGAGCTGGCGTGGGTGCTGCGCGAGGACGCGTCGGCCTTCGCCGCCGCCGTGACGCGCTTCCTGCGCCGCGCCGAGCAGCGCACCGTCGACGCCGGCGCGGTGGCGGAACTGCTCGCGGCCGCCGGGGTCGGGGACGACGACCGCGAGGTCCTGCGCTTCGATCCCGCGCTGGACGTCGCCGTCCGGGCCGGGCTCACCCGGCACGCGCCGGTGCCCGGCTGACGGGTGCCCGGCCGACGGGTGCCCGACGAGGCTCAGGGGCAGCGCACCTGGGTGCCGGCCACGCCGGCGAGGCCGTCGTTGAACGCCGCGCCGCCCTGGTACTCGTAGTACACGTAGGAGTAGAAGCTGACGTTCAGCGCTTCGCCGCAGGCGGAGTCCGGGGCGATGGTGTAGGTGAGGGTGTAACTGGTGCTGGCGCCCGGGGCCAGGGGAAGCGTGAACAGGGCACCCCAGCCACCGGCCTGCGGGTTGCCGCAGACCGTCGGGTACGGCACCCCGTTGCACGCGGTCGCCGCGTACTTCAGCCCCCCGTACTCGACGTCGAGCGAGGTGGCGTAGGTCTGCTGGACGGTCTGGAAGACGAACCGGATCGGGGTGTCGTGGGGGTTGGCGAGGGTCACGGTCGCGGTGAACGAGCCGCCGGGCGGCGTCGAGGCCCGGTCGCTCACCGAGCTCACCGGGACCGGCAGGGAGGCCGTCCGGGCGGCGGCGCGATGGGTCGGAGCGGCTTGGACCGGGGCGGCATGGGCAGGTACGGCCGCGAGCAGCGGACCGGCGAGGAGGAGTGGCAGCACGGCGCGCACGGCGCGCTTCAGGAATGTCAGGCGCATGACGACGCAGCGTAGGGGCCGGGGCCGCGACCGCCGCCGCCCTCCGGGCGAAACCGTGCCGATGAACGAGCGGCGACCGGACGGACCCGCCCGCCGCACTCGTGTTCGACGACGAGCGGGCGGACGGCGCGCGTACGCTGCGGTGCCCCGTCACCCGTCCGCCCCGGACGCCACCCGCCCCGGCGGCCACCCGCTGGTACCGCCGACCCGCCGGCGGTCGGGTCAGCGGCGGACCATGCGCACCCCGGCCACCTCCAGCAGACCGTCCAGCTCCACCTTGCCGACCTGCTGGTCGGGGCTGGGCACCAGCCCGTCCCGGCGGACGATGTCGAGGATCCGCTCGGCCAGCGGCAGCACCATGTGGCGCCCCCAGCAGCGTTCACTGGCATGGCCGAACGGCAGGTAGCCGGGCTGGTTGTCGGGGTCGACGCCCTTCCAGCGCTCCGGCCGGAAGGTCTCCGGGTCGTCCCACAGCCGGGGGTCGCGGTGGCTCAGCAGCGGGAGCAGCAGCAGATCGTCCTTGGGTCCGATCCGCCCGTCCACGGCGCCGAACTCCGGGGAGGCGACCCGCAGGATGTTCCAGGAGGGCGGCAGCAGCCGCAGCGCCTCCAGCAGGATGTCCCGGTTCGGCACCTCGTCGTCGAACGGCGCGCCGAGCCAGACCGCGTTGGTCACCAGCGCGGCCACGGTGAAGCAGATCGGCCCGGCCACCCGCCGGTAGAGGTACATCGCGTAGCGACGGTCGTCGTAGGTCTCGGCGTCCAGCACCCGGGCCGCCAGATTCGACAGCGGGATTTCGGTACCCGGCTTGCCGAGCATCGCGGTACCGGCCGTGACGGCCATCCAGGTCAGTTTAGGGGTGAGTTCCAGACGGCGGTCGACCAGAATCCGGAAGCGGAAACTCTCCTCTCCGAAAACCAGGTCCCGCAAATAGATGTGCGGCGTTTGCGGCCATTTCCCGGTGAGATCGGTCCGGTCGCCCAGCGGCTTCTTCAGCGCCGTCCGGACGTCGGCCGACACGGCCTGCATGAGCGCCGCCGCGTCGGGCTTGGTGACGAGCCGCCCCCGCACGGGCTTGAAGGTCGGCCGCTCCTCGGCGTTGGCCGGCCTGCTGCGCAGCAGTCCGTCCATGAGGTCGACGCTGGACACGCCGACGGTGTCGGCCTCCAGGCGGAAGAGGTCCTGACCTCGGTACTTGTTGAGGAGTTCGTCGATTCGCGGTGCGAAGACGGTGACGCGGGCGCTCCGCCCGGTGCTGGACATGACCATCCGTGGCTCCAAGGGTGAACGGCTGTGGTGACAGGGGCCCGCCCTCGGCGAACGCCCCGCTCGCGGCGAGCGGGCCGTGCCCGGCGGGTCCGCTCGGGACCCGCCGGGCACGCGTCCGGCAACGGACCGCCGGAATTAGATCCAGCCGTACCAGGCGTAGGCCTTCAGGCTCTTCTCCGGCATGACCTTCTTCACGAAGTGAACGAGCTTCATGACAGCACCTCCATGTCTCAGAAAACGATGACGAACAACATTGCGGCGAGCGGCGCCCGGAGCGAACTCCTAGGAATTTCGGGTTCCGTTTGCCCCCCGCTGCAACGAGTGAATACCGGCCGCAAATCACGGTCAAGTGTGACGCAGGTCACTCCAACGAACGCTCGGACGGGCGGTTTGACGCCCCGCCGACGAGCCCGGGCACTGTTGACGCGAGCGCGACAGTGCTGGTCAGCGCCACGTCCGACCGATGGCTGCCAGGTGAACAGCGCGTTCCCGGCGAGGGTCGGCCGGGGGCCGGAAGGCCCCAACGGAACGTTCGGTCTGCCTCATGGGGCATCGCGGCTGCCCGGTCGTGGCACCCGGGCAGCCGCACCGGGGCGGTCCGACCCGCCGCCGGAGGCAGAGCGGCGGGCCGCCCCGATTCCCCTTGCCCGACCCATGGTTGAGTCCCGCCCGCGCGCGTACCCTCGGTCGCGAGGGCGGGACTCCGGAGCCTGGGGGGCGACGAGTGGCTGTGGGACTACTGGTGGGATTCGCGCTGGGCTGTCTGGCGTCCGCCGCCGCCATGTGGCGCCTGACACTGGGCGCGGCCCGGCAGGCCGCGCGCTCCGCGGCGAGGGTCGAGGCGGCCGCCCTCAAGACCGTCGGCACCGGCACCTCCGCCGCACCGGCCGCCGCGAAACCCACCCCGGCGAAACCGGACGCGGCGAAACCGGACGCGAAGGCCCGCCCAGCCGCCGTCGGCACCTCCGCCGCACCGGCCGTCGCGAAACCCGCCCCGGCGAAGCCGGCCCCGAAGGCCCGCCCGGCCCGCCCGGCCCGCCCGGCCCGCCCGGCCACCGCCACCCGAGCGGCGTCGAAGCCCACGCCGGCACCCGCCCCCGAGCCCGCGCGCCCACTCACGCCGATGACCGCCGATGACGGCCTCCCCCGGCTGCGTCCCGCCTCCGGGCCCAACGACGACCGGGGGCCGGTGCCCCAGAGCCGGCCGGACGAGCGGTTCCACTTCTCCGGGCGGTGCGAGGGCAACGACATCGAGTACGAGTTCCCCATCGAGTGGCCGGAAGGCACCGTCGCCGTGGCCCAGATCGAGGTCGCGACGAGGGGCTACCTCAGCATCAAACCCGTCACCAGGACGCGCGACCGCATCGAGTCGCACTCCTCCCTCCTGCACCTGGGCTCCTCCGACAAGCGGAAGGGCGTGCGCACCCTCCTGACCCGGGACCTCACCCACCTCTGCGTGGAATCCAGCGGCGCCGGCGAATGGTCGGTCCGACTGTACGGCCCCGACGAGATCGACGAGTTGACCGGCATCATGGAGGGATACGGCTCCACCGTACTGGCCGTCGGCCCGGACACGCCGGCCGACTGCATCGCACACGTCAAAGCCTCCTACTGGTCGGCCGAGTTCATCTGCGCCTGCGGACGGACCGACGAGGACTCCGACGAGTGCGGGTGCCGAACGCCCCCCGGTCTGCCAAGACGCCCGACCCTGGCCGCCTACTCGACCGGCGAGGCGCTGCGCACGCTGCAGTTGCCGAGGCCCGGCGTGCTCCAGTTGCAAACCGCCAAATCGTCCGACCCCTGGCGCCTGGAAGTCCGCCCCCGTACCCCCGGTCCGCAGGATCGCTGACCGCCCGGCCCGGCCTCGCGGCGCACTTTGACCGATCGTTACCGGCACTTTGCGCCCGGACGCGCGGGTACGGCGACCGCGCCGCTACCCTGTGCTCCGCAGCGGAACGACCGCCCGGCCGTTTCCGCTCTCGCTGGGGGCGATTGTGGTCGAACGTCTGGTGGTGGACCTCCACGCCGACGGCCGGATGCTGGTGACGGAACAGCCGTCCGGGGAGATGTCCCCCGCACCCGCCGTCGACGCCGGATGGCTGCGCCGGCCCCTGGCCGACGCGCCGATGGAGAGCCTGCGCTGGTACTTGGAGGACTACCTGCGGACCCCGCTCGGTGCCTACGGCGAGCGCGGTCCGCAGATCGCCCGGCAGCTCCCGGACTGGGGCGCGCGGGTGTTCTCCGCGCTGTTCGGCACCGGACCGGGCCGGGACGCCTACCTCCGGGCCCGCGGGCGCGGCGGCGGGCTGGAGATCGTGCTGCGCTCGGGCTCCGCCCAGTTGCTCGCCCTCCCCTGGGAGTTGATGACGGACCCGGAGCGACCGGTGCCGCTGGTGCTGGACGACGTCGTACTGAGCCGCCGGACACCGGGCACGGAGGACGGCGGCAGCCCGGCCCCCCGGACCGCCCGGTCCCGGCTGCGGGTACTGCTGGTCGTCGCCACCCCCGACGACCCGGCCCGCCCCGACCACCGGCCCCTCACTCCGACGCTGCTGCGGTTCCTGCGCGCGGAACACGCCGCGGTCGAACCCACCGTCCTCCGCCCACCGACGCCGGACCGGCTGGCCGAGGTGCTGCACGAGGCCCGGGAGGAGGGCCGGCCGTTCCACGTCCTCCACTTCGACGGGCCCGGTCCGACCGACGTGCCGGCCACGGTCCCCGTCCCGCTGGTGGTCCTGACCACCGGCCGGTCCGCCCCCGAGCCCGGACTGCCGGAGGCCGTGGCCGCGTCCCGGCTGCTCCAGGGGGGCGCGCACGCCGTGCTCGCGCTGCCGTACCACCTCGACGCGCCGGCCGCCGCCGGGTTCCTGGCCATCTGCTACGAGCGGCTCCGCACCGGCGATCCGGTGGCCCTGGCCGTGGCCGCAGGGCGCCGCCGACTCGCCACGCAGGACCGACGCACCTCCCCCAGGGGCCCACTGCCGCTGGCCGACTGGACGGTCCCGGCCCTGTACAGCCGGCCCGGGGCGGCACTGCCGGGACCGGACACCGCTGGGGCCGTGCAACTCGCCGACGAGCACGGGACGGCCGACGCCACGGCGGCAACCGAGCCGCCGGACACCCCGGACCACCATGACGAGTTCGCACCCGTCGGCGGGTTCGTCGGACGGGACGGACTGCTGCTCGGCCTCGACACCGCGACCCGACGGCACCGCGTGGTCCTCCTCCACGGCGCCGCCGGCATCGGGAAGTCCGAACTGGCCAAGGCCTTCGGCCGCTGGTGCCGGGAGACCGGCGCGGTGGACGGGCCGGACGCCGTGGTCCTGCACGCCTTCGAAACGGGCGCCGCCGGGCCCGTCGCGGCCGGGGTGGTCGAGCGGATCGGCCGCCGGCTGTTCGCACCCGAGGAGTTCGACCCGCTCCCGCCCGCCGAGCGCCGGGCCGCCGTCGAACAGGCGCTGACCACCCGCCGACTGCTGCTGATCTGGGACGACGTCGACTCCCTGGCCTCGGACCCGGAGGTGCCGGACGAGGAGCGCGCCGGACTCCGGGCCCTGCTCGACCTGGTCGCCCGGCAGGGGAGCAGCACCGTTCTGCTCACCAGCCGCACCCACGAGGACTGGCTCGGCCCCGCCGCTCTGCGGATCGAGGTTCCGGGCCTCGACCCGGGCGAGACCGTCGAGTTCGCCGAACACCTGCTCGCCCCCTCCGCCGACTCCACCGGGGCCCCCGGCTCCCCCGACACCGTCCGCCGGCGCGGTCTGCGGGTGTTCGGCGAACTGCTGGAGTGGCTGGGCGGACACCCCCTGGCCATGCGGCTCGCGCTGTCCTCGCTCGACTCGCACGAGCCGTGGCAGACGCTGGACACGCTGGTTCGCGGCGCGGCCGCGCTGCCCGGCTCCCCGGCCGACGGGAGCCCGCCGCCCACCCCCGAGGCCGTTCCGGCGGCGCTCACGCTGAGCACCGACTACGCGCTGGCCCGCCTCGGCGCGGCCGACCGCCGGGCGCTGTCGGCCGTCTCGCTCGTGCACGGGGTCGCCGACGCCACCGTGCTCGCCCTGCTCTCCCGCCATCCGCTCGCGCCCGAGCGCTTCCGGGGCCTCGGCACCGAGGACTGGCAGCGACTGCTGCTGCGGGCGGCGGAGCTCGGTCTGCTGGCGCCCTGCGGCCGCACCGCCTACCGGGTCCACCCGACGGTCGCCGCCCGACTGGCCGCCGGATGGCGCGCGGCCGGGCCCGGCTTCGCCGAGCAGCACGAGGCCGGGCTGCAGGCCCTGCTCGGCGCCCAGGTCAACTTCTGTCTGCTGCTCAGCCGCGAGCTGCACAACGGCAGCGCCGAGTTCGCCCTGACCGCGCTCGACCTCCAGCGGCCGTCGATCGGCGCGATGCTCGCCCGGGCCCTCGACCGGGGCCTGTGGCTGCAGGCACTGGCGCTCGTCCGCCCGCTGCACGAGCACTGGAACGCCCGGGGCACGGACCTGGAGGCCCGCCACTGGATCGACCGGGTGCGGACCGCCGTGGAGGAGGCCGACGGCACCCCGCCCGTCCTCGACAGCCCGGCCGGGTCCCTGTGGCTGTACGTGGTCGGCGCCGACGCCCGGCGGCTGCTGCGGCTGGGCGTGGTGGACGGGGCCGAGCGCGCCCTCCGCGAGATCCACCGCGCCGCCGAGCTGCACCCGCCCGGTGCCGAGCAGCTCGACGAGCTGGCCGACTGCCACCAGCGGCTCGGCGGGATCGCCGTCGACCGGGGCGACTTCGGCGAGGCCGAGGAGTGGTACCTGCGGTCGCAGGCCCTGCTGGAGCGGCTCGGGGACGTGGAGGGCCTCGCGATCGGCCACCACCAGCTGGGGGTGATCGCCCAGCGGCTCGGCCGACCGGACGACGCCGAGCGGCTGGTCCGGCAGGCCCTGGACCTCTTCGAGCGCCTGGGCGAGACCGGCCGGGCCGCCGCCTGCCACCACCGGCTCGGCGTGCTGGCCGAGGAGCAGGGCCGCTTCGAGGACGCCCACGGGTGCTTCGGGCGGGCGCTGGCGGCCGTCCGCGCGACGGCCGTCGGCGCCGTGGCCGACCTGTCCGTCGCGGCGGAGCTCCACCACCGGCTCGCCGCCGTCGCGGCCGAGCTGGGCCGGCTCGACGAGGCGGAGGACTGGTGCGAGCGGGCGCTGGACCTCGCCGAGGAGTCCGGCAGTCGGGCCGGCGCCGCCGACGCCCACCACCGGCTCGGCGTGCTGGCCGCCGCGCGGGAGCGGTTCGCGGAGGCGGAGGCCCGTTACCGCAAGGCCCTGGAGATCCGGCAGGACCTCGGCGACCTGGCGGGCACCGCGCTCGGCGAGCACCAGCTCGGCCTGGTGGCGACCCAGCGCGGGGACCTCGCCGAGGCGGAGCGTCGCCACACCCGGGCGCTGGCGCTCCGGGAGGAGCTGGGCGACCGGGTCGGAGTCTCGGCCGGGCACCACCAGCTCGGGCTGACCGCCCAGGCGGGCGGCCGGGCGGCCGACGCCGAGGCCCGGTACCGCAAGGCGCTGGAGGTCTCGCACCGGATCGGCGACACCCCCGGACTGGCCCGCACCTTCGGGCAGTTCGGGCTGTTCGCGGCGGAGCAGGGACGGCCCCGGGAGGCGATGGAGTGGCTGGTCCGCAGCATCACCGCCTTCGAGGAGTTCCCGCACCCGGCGACCTGGCCGAGCGTGGTCGGCCTGCGCCGCCTGGCCGTCGACCTCGGCCCCCGCTCCGTCGAACGCGCCTGGCGCACGGTCACCGGCCGCCGCCTCCCGGACGCCGTCCGGGAGCAGGTCGCCGACTGACCCCGGGGCCCGACTGACCCCGGGGCCCGGCCGACGCGGGCCCGGCCGTCGCGGGCCCGACCGACGCGGGCCCGACCGACGCGGGCCCGGACCGGGCTACCCTGCCGGGGCCTCGCCCAGCAGGAGACTCCGGATCCGGGTCAGGGTCCCGGCGTCGCGGGCCGTGGTGAAGGGGAGGGCGTTGCCGCCGGCGAGGCGGAACGGCGCGCCGGTGAGGGTGGCGTGGGCGCCGCCCGCCTCGGCGACCAGGAGCAGTCCGGCCGCGTGGTCCCAGGCGTTCTCCCAGGCGAACACCGTGGCGTCGACGGCGCCCCGGGCGATCGCCAGGTACTCCAGCCCCGCCGATCCCGCGCACGGCCGGGTGCGCACGCCCTCGGCGCGCAGGCCCAGCAGCGCGCGCTTGCGGTCGGGCGTGGTGAAGCGGGGGTGGGAGGCGGCGATCTCCAGCGCGGTCCCGGACTCGGGCGGGCCGGCCCACAGCGGGACGCCGTCCAGGTGGGCGCCGCCGCCCCGCAGGGCCGTCGCCATCTCGTCCCGGACCGGCGAGTACGTCCAGGAGGCCAGCAGCTCGCCCCGGTGCGCGAGCGCGACCAGCGTGCAGAAGCCCTCGTCGCCGCGGACGAAGGTACGGGTCCCGTCGATCGGGTCCACGATCCAGACCGGCCGGTCACCGCCCAGCTCCGCGTAGAGGCCCGGGTCCGCGTCGACCGCCTCCTCCCCCACCACGACCGAACCGGGGAGCAGTTCGGTCAGCGCGGCCGTCAGGTGCTCCTCCGCACCCCGGTCGGCGACCGTCACCAGGTCGTGCGGGCCCTTCTTCTCGGCCACCTGGTCGGCGGTCAGCGAGCGGAAGCGCGGCATGATCTCGGCAGCCGCCGCCCGCCGGACCGCTTCCCCCACCGGGCCCAGGCACTCCGCAGCGAAACCTTCGTCGATCATCCGCCCATCACACCACAGATACGGGCACCCCAGCTCCACCCGATCAGACGGACGGGATCAGCGACCGGCGCACCCTCCCGCCCCGCCCGCGCCGGCTCAACCCTCCGCGTCGAGCGGCCGGGACGACCGGGGACCGGCACCGGGCAGCAGGGAGGCCAGAGCCAGCACCACCGCCGTCCCCGCGACGCCGCACAGGGCGGCCCGGAGGCCGACCGAGGAGGCGGTGAGGCCGACTGCGGCGGGCCCGAACAGGCAGCCGCCGTAGCCGATCGAGGCGACCACCGCCACCGCGGCGGAGCGGGCCTCGGGGCGAGCCCGCTCCCCGGCCAGCGAGAGGATCGTGGGCGTGCACACCGAGGTGCCCAGACCGGCCACGACGAGCGCCGCCAGCATCGACCGCACGCCCGGCGCCAGCGCGGCGCCCAGGGTGCCGACGGCCGCCACCGCCGCGCCCAGGGCGAGCAGGTGCCGCTGCGGCAGCCGGGCGGTGAGCCCGTGCCCGGCCAGGCGTCCGACCGCGGCGGCGGCGGCGAACACCACCGGACCGGCGGCGGCCGCGCCGGAACCGGTGTGGAAGACCGAGCGCAGCATCACCGCGCTCCAGCTCTGCCAGGCGTTCTCGATCAGGTACGCGAGTCCGCACAGCGCCCCGAGGGCCAGCAGCGGCCGGTCCGTGACGGCGGGCCGCCGCCGGTCGCGACGGGACACGGCCGACGGCGGCCCCGCCGGGCCGGGGAACCCGATCACCACGGCCGCGCCGGCCAGGAGCACGGTGGTCACCAGCAGCACCCGGTCCGCCCGGAGGCCGCGTTCCAGGGCGAGACCGGAGCCGAGGGCGCCGAGCACCACGCAGGCGGAGAAACAGGCGTGGGCGGCGTTCATCAACCGGCCCGAGCGGCCCTCCTCCTCGCTCGCCAGCGTGTTGATCCCGACGTCGACGGCCCCGGACGCCGCGCCCAGCACGGCGAGCGCCGCCATGAGCGCCCTCGCCCCGTGCGCGAGACCGGGCAGTACGGCGGCGGCCGCCATCAACAGGAGGATCACGGCGACGGCCGAGCGGCCGAAGCGGTCCACGGCCGCGCCCGCCAGTCGCATCGAGCCGAGGGCGCCGAGCCCGATCATCAGCACGGCGACGCCCAGTTCGGCGTTGCCCACCCCGGCCTGCCGCTGGACCTCCGGGATCAGCGCACCCCAGGCACCCCAGAACACCCCGAACGCGCCGAACCCCACCAGCACCTGAACTCGCACCAGAACCACCAGTCCCATCCGTCACTGACGGACAGGTCCATTCCCACTGCTGCACCCCCGCAGCACACACCCCCCAGGGCGCCAAAGAGTGCGCCCCGAGCGCGTCCGGCGGCCCGGGCGCTGCGTCCGGCGCGGGCGCCGGGCCGAGGCGGACCGGAGCGGGGCGGACCGGAGCGGCCGTCAGCGGCCGTGGGAGGCCGAGGCGGTGCAGTGGTCGCGCGCCTCGGCGAGCGCGGCGGCCAGGGCGGCCGGGCGGCGGGTGGAGAGGTAGACGTAGGGGCAGAGGAGGGAGGGTTCGGCGACCTCCACCCGGACCGCGCAGGGCAGGTAGCTGCGGATGAGGAGCCGGGCCCGGGGGCTCGCCAGCCGGGTGCGCCAGGCGAAGGCGGCGGCCTGGTCGAGGACCTCGACCGCGCCCGCGTGCTCGCCCCGCAGCACGATCGGACCGGCCACCAGAACGCCGTCGCACACCCGGATCCGCACCCCGCCGTACCGGCCGAACGCCGGCGCGAGCGCCATCAGCAGGACCGTGCCGGCGGCGACGGCGATCACCGGGGAGAGCGGGAGCAGCGCCGCCGCGAGCGCGCCGGCGGCCACCAGCGCGGCCAGCCACCAGCGCAGCGGGACGGAGAGTCGTTCGTCGTAGATCACCACACCCGGGATGCTGCCATGCCGTCGGCCGACCGCCGACCCGGGGCCGCCGAGGACCGCCCGGCGCCGGACAGTGGGGCGAGGCGGGGTGAAGTGAGGCGAGCCCAGACGAGGTGAGCCCAGGTCAGGTCAGGTCAGGTCAGCTCAGGGTCCGGTCAGGCCCGGTCGTGCCAGGAGAAGGCCGTGATCCGCCAGCCCTCCGGGGTCCGCACGAACTGGATCGTCTTCGTCCCGACGCCCTCGTAGGGCTTGCCGTCGAAGAGGCCGTACTTGCGGTACTCGCCGAAGCGCGAGGCGACGTCGCCCTCGATCTCGGTCCGCTCGGAGGTCTCCCACTCCGAGAAGCCGACCAGCCGCCCTTCCGGTGCCAGCAGCCGTTCGCGCGGCTCGATGAACTCCTCGACGGAGTAGACCGTGAAGGCCGGAGCGGTGCTGACGATCACCCCCTGCGGGAGCATCAGGCGGCGCAGCCGGGCCACATCGGCACCTCGGCCGTCCCGGTTGTCGAACGCCCCGAAGAACTCGGCGGTCAGCTGGTCGATTTCGGCCTTGGACATGATCCGACCGTAGCACCGGACGTCGCGCAGATCACCCCTTTGATGAAATGTCACACACCACACCGGGTCGAACCTTCCGCCCCGGGACCGCACATCCAGGTGTCGCGCATGTGATGATCCGGACTCGCGCACTTCCTCCTCGCCCTGCCCGGCACCGACGGTGGAACGGCGGAGGCCGCCCGGCGCCTGGTCGACGGCCTGGCCGAGGACGTCCCCCGCCTCGCGGCCGAGGTCCGCGCCCCCGGCCCCGCGCACGGGCCCCGTCGGCCAGTGCTGCGCCCCCGCCGGACGGCCGGGGGAGACTCTCCCCCATGACCCAACTGCTCTCCCGTGCCGACGTCGAGGCCGCCCTCGACCTCCCCACCGCGCTGGCCGCCCTGGAGGCGGGCTTCCGCACCGCCGACCGGCTGCCGCCCGCCCACCGCGTGGGCAGCGCGCTCCCCGGCCCCGGCACGGCGATGTGCCTGCTCCCCGGACTGCTCCCCGACGTGCCCGCCTACACCGTGAAGGTCAACGCCAAGTTCCCCGGCGCGACACCCGCGCTCCGCGGGATCGTCTGCCTGCACTCGCTGGCCGACGGCGAACTGCTGGCACTGCTGGACTCCGCCTCCGTCACCGCCTGGCGCACCGGCCTGGCCGCCGCGCTGGCCACCCACGTGCTCGCACCGGAGCAGGCCCGGACGGTCGCCGTGATCGGCGCCGGTGCGCAGAGCCGGGCCACGCTCCGGGCGCTGCGCACCCTGCGGCCGGTCGACGAGGTGGTCGCCCACGACCTCGACCCGGACCGGGCCGCGGCGATCGGCCGCGCCGTGCCCACCGCGCGGGCGGCCGTCGACGCCGCGGACATCGTCATCACCGCCACCTGGTCGCGCGAACCCCTGCTGGACGCCGACGTACTGAGGCCGGGTCTGCACCTGACCGCCCTCGGCTTCGACGAGCGCGGCAAGACCGAGCTCTCCCCCGCCCTGCTGCGCGCGAGCCGGCTCGTGGTGGACGACCGTGCCCTCGCCACCGCTTCCGGGGTCCTGCACGGCCCCGGCCCGGACCCGGACCTCGCCGTCGAGTTCGCCGACGTCCTGCGCGGCACCGTCCCGGCCCGGCCGGACGACCGGCCCACCGTGTTCGCGCCGATCGGCCTCCCCTGGCAGGACCTCGCCCTCGTCTGGCCGGTCCACCTCGCCGCCCGCTCCGCCGGCACGGCGCCCGCCTTCGACTTCCACTGACCCGCCGGAGCGGGCCTCCGCCGAAGGAAAACCGCTGGCGGCGCGCCTGACGACCCGGTAGGAAGGACGCCCATGAGCACTCCAGTCCCCGCACTCGTCCCCGCACCCGTCCACGCCGGCCCGGACGGCGCCGAGCCGCGCACCTTCCGCCGCACCACCCTCGACCTGGGCGACGTGGTGCTCCGGCCGTGGGAGCGGGCCGACGCCGAGCCGGGCCCGATACTGGACAGCCTGGTCGCCGCCGCGGCCGATCCGCTGATAGCCCTCTGGAATCCGCTCGCGACCCGCGACCCCGCCGCCGCCCTGGCCTGGCTGGAGGCCCGCGAGGAGAGCTGGGACAAGGGCACGGCCGCGCCGTTCGCGGTGCTGGACGCCGCCGACGGCGCCCTGCTGGGCTGCGTCAACCTGCGCTGGACCGACCGCGCGGACGGTCTGGCGATGATCGGCTACTGGGCCCCGCCGGCCGGACGCGGCCGGGGAGTGATCGGCCGGGCCACCGGGGCCGTCACCGCCTGGGGCTTCCGGACGGCCGACGCCCGCCGGATCGAGGTCGCCCACGCCGTCGGCAACGAGGCGTCCTGCCGACTGGCCCTGAAGTGCGGCTACCTCCCCGAGGGCACCCTGCGGGCCTCGTTCCGCTTCGGCGACGGGACGTACCACGACGAGCACCTGCACGCCCGCCTGGCCACCGACCCCGAGCCCGACCTCGCGCCCCGGTAGCGCCGGTAGTCAGCGGCAGCGCGCCCGGAGCTCCACCGGACCGACCGCCCGGCGGAGCTCACGGACCGCCGACGACGGGTCAGCCCACGTTGAGCGGGTGGTCCGGGGCCAGCAGGGCGGCGATCCGGCCGGCCACCTCCTGCGCGGTGTTGCGGTCCGGGGCCCCGCAGTTCCGCGTCGTGCTGACGGCGATGGCCAGGTGCTCGTCCGGCTGGTACGCCTCGATCGCCGCGTAGCCGAAGAAGGAGGGGTTCGACAGGATCCAGCCCCGGTCGACGATGACGCCCAGGCCGAAGTGCTGGGCCTCGGTCTGCGGCAGGCAGACGTCCTGCGGGCAGCCGTGCACCGGACCGGGCAGGCCGACGGTGCCGGGGTTCAGCTGGGTCCGGAAGGACTGCTCGGAGAGCAGCTCACCGGTGCCGACGGCCTCCACCGAGCGGGTCAGGTCACAGATGTCGCTGATCAGCACCGCGCCTGGGGCGGTGGTCCAGGACGGGTTCCAGAACGTCGACTCCTCGTACGTGCCGCGCGAGGCGGTGAAGGCGTGCTGCACGGGGGTGGGGATGTCGGGGGTGAAGCTGTTGGCGGTCCGGCGCAGGCCGAGCGGCCCGAAGATCCGCTGCTCCAGCAGCTGGTCCAGCCGGGTGCCGGTGATCTTCTCCAGTGCCTCGCCGAGCAGGACGAAGTTCGCGTGCGAGTAGCTCCAGTTGGTCCCGGGGTCGTACCAGAAGTTCTGCGCGGTGGAGATCGCGACCAGTTCCTCCGGGGTCCAGTGCCGGAACGGGTCGGCGGCGAGCGCGTCCAGGAAGCCCTGGTCGGTGACGTAGTCGGCGAGCCCGGAGGTGGTGTCGCCGAGCATCCGCAGGGTGATCCGGTCCGCCTGCGGCAGGTCGGGCAGCCAGGGGGCGACCGGGTCGTCCAGGCCGATCCGGCCCTCCTCGGCGAGCTGCAGCAGGACGATGCCGAGGAACGGGAAGGCGACCGAGCCGGCCCGGAAGTGCATCGCGGGCTCGGCCGGAACACCCGTCATCGACTCGCCGAGGGCGCCGGTGACGAGCTCGTGTCCGTCGACGGTGACCCGCAGGATGACCGACTTCAGGTCGAGCTCCTGCTGGACCTGCCGGGCGATGTCGAGCACCTCGCGGGCCCGGGGGTCGGCGTCGGGGTCCGAGCGGACACAGGAGTGCGCGGGCGAGGGGGACTTGGCGAGGGCGCGGGCGACGGCCGGCGGTCCGGCCGGGAGGGCGACGGAGGTCAGGGTCGCGACTGTCACGACGGCGGCGGCGAGCGCCCTGGTGCGGGAGAAGGTCATGTCCGCACTATGGGCGGACCCTCCGGGCACGATCCGGCGCAACACTCCGCAGCGTCCTCCGGTGGGCGCAGCGCGGCGTCCGGAGGACCGCCCCGCCGGGCGCGCGCGAACGCCCCGGGGCCTCGGCCCCGGGGCGTTCGAGGAGCGTGGGATCAGCCGTTGGAACGGTCGAAGTACTGCACCCAGCTGCCGCGCGGGCCGACGAGGCCGACCGCACCGTTGCCGGCCTGCAGGCCCGACGAGGCGGACGGCTGCGAGCCCCCACCGTGAGCCACCGCGGCGGTCGGCGCGATCACGGCCGCCGCGGCGGCGACGGTGGCGATCACGGCGAACTGGCGGAGCTTTCCACGAACCGACATCTCAGGTTCTCCTTGATGGATGGTCAATAGCCTTGGCCGACCGCCTCCGAGGACGGCCGGACGCGACACACGTTTGCACACGAACGTGGAAAACCGGCTGTCGCCCGCAACCCGGGCGGGCCGAACGGGTGAGAACTTACGTCCCCGGGGTGACCTCGACAGGCCCGTCCGGCCGTACGCCGCCACGACGCGCCGCCACACACCCCCGGGCCTCGCACACGGCACCGCTCGGCCCTCGCCCAGCCTTCGAGGCGAGGGCGGCGATCAGCGAGTGCATGCCCCGCACCCTAGAGCTTGCCGCGCGACCGCTGCGCGGTGGGTGCGTCGCCCGCGGCGAGGTGGGCGTCCATGGTGGCGTTCAGATCGGCCATGAACCGCTCGAACTGCTCCAGGAGTTGTGGCGGGTAGGGCGACATCGCGGCATCGAGGCGGCCGGCGAGCGGACCGAAGAACTCGTCCGCCCGCTCCTGGATGTGCGGGCCGCCGCGCAGGGTGACGATGCGCCGGTCGGAGTGCTCGCGGGTGCGGGTGATGTGCCCGGCCGCTTCGAGGCGGTTCAGCAGTGCGGTGGTGGCACCCGTGGACAGGGCGATGCGCTCGCTCAGCCGGGCCGGCGACAGCGGGGTCCCGCGCTCCTCGGCGGCGGCGATCTCCAGTACCGCGACCGCGTCGGTGGAGTGCAGTCCCAGCCAGGCCGCGAAGCGCCGGCTGAGCTCGGCGTAGTGGCCGCCGTAGATCCGCAGCCCTTCCATCAACCGCTCGCGCCGCGCCGCGACACCCTCGCCCATCGCTTCCTCCACCGGGCCCGCCACCTCTGCTCTCCTGCCGGGCGTCCAGGGTCGGCGGCCCGCTTTGACAACCTACCTCCACCACTTTACCTTCATGGTGGAATTACTTCACCATGGAGGTATCTGGCGTGCGTGACCCGTCCCCCACCCCCGACGAGACGACCGGGCCCTACCGCTGGCGATGGCTGATCCTGGCGGTGATGATCGTCGCGGAGATCATGGACCTCCTGGACGCCTCGATCGTCAACGTCGCCGGGCCGGACCTGGAGAGGTCCCTCGGCGCCGGGTCCCTCGGACTGCAATGGGTGATCGGCGGTTACGCCCTCACCCTCGGCGCCGGCCTGGTGCTCGGCGGCCGGCTCGGCGACCGCTACGGCCGGCGCCGGATGTTCCTGACCGGACTCGCGGCCTTCACCACGAGTTCGCTGCTGTGCGCGGCAGCGCCGAACATCGGGTCGCTGATCGCCTTCCGTCTGCTCCAGGGCACCGCCGGAGCGATACTTCTGCCCCAGGGGCTGGGCCTGTTGCGGGAGAACTTCTCCGGCCCCGAACTCACCAAGGTGTTCGGGATCTTCGGACCCGTGCTCGGCCTGGGTGGCATCGTCGGCCCGGTCCTGGGCGGCTTCCTCATCGAGGGCGACTTCTTCGGCCTCGGCTGGCGGTCGGTGTTCCTGATCAACCTGCCCATCGGCATCGCGGCACTGGTCGTCGCCGCGAAGTTCGTGCCCAGGAGGGCGGGCGACCGCACGGTGCGGGTCGACCTGACCGGCGCCGCCCTGGTCGCCGCCTCCTGCGCCCTGCTGGTGCTGCCGCTGAACCAGGGCCAGGAGAACGGCTGGCCGCTGTGGACCCGGCTCTCCATCGCCGCCTCGGCGATCGGCTTCGCCCTCTTCGCCCTCCAGCAGCGCCGCACCGCCGCCGCCGGCCGCGAGCCGCTGGTGACCCCGGGCCTGCTGCGCAAGCCGGCCTTCACCGTCGGACTCGGCGGCATCGCCCTGTTCTTCGGCGGGCTCGTCGGCACCCAGCTCGTACTGACCCTGTTCCTCCAGATCGGCCGCCACTTCACCGCCGGCGAGGCGGGCCTCGGCAACCTCCCCCTCGCGGTGGGCACCGCGATCGGCGGCGCGGTCAGCGGCGCGTTCCTCGCGGACCGGATCGGCCGCAAGGTGCTGCAGATCGGACCGCTGGTCCAGCTGGCCGGCGCGGCCGTGCTGTGGTTCGAACTCGACGGCCTCGACGCCGCCACGTTCTCGATCCTGGACGTCCTCCCCGGCGTCGCGGTGGCGGGCATCGGCGCCGGTATGGTGATCGCCGCCCTGTTCGGCTTCGTCCTGGCCGCGGTCGACGACGACGAGATCGGCTCCGCCTCCGGCGTCCTGTCCGCGGTCCAGGCCGTCGGCGGCTCCATCGGCGTCGCGGTCTTCGGCTCGGTCTTCTTCGCCCGCGCCGAGACCGCCGACTTCACCGGCGGCTTCCACGACGCACTGATCGTCCAGGCCTGCCTGCTGGTGGCCTTCCTCGCGATCACCTTCCTCCTGCCCGAACAGAGCCGCCCCGACGACGAGCAGCACGGCACGGCCACCGTCTCCGACGCGAAGCCGCACTTCACCGTGACCTGACCCGACCGTGCACCTGCGCGGACGGGGGCGACAAGCGGCTCGTCAACGTCCAGAGTGGGCCTCCGACAACAACTCGGCCCCGCCCCTTCGCCCCGCCGGACCCCGGCGGGGCGAAGCCGCTCCCCCGCGCACGGATGGAGAGACCCATCGCCCGCACGCCCGCACGCCTGTCCGTCGCCACGGCACTGAAGTACCTCGTGGCGGCGACCCTGACGGTCTCAAGTATTGGAGCCTGCACAGCGAACACCGACTCCGGCAAGGACGCCCCGCTGCCGGTCAAGTCCCGTGACGACGCGCTCAGCTGGGCGCAGCAGATCACGGAGCACCTGGCGCAGACCGCCGGCATCACGATCAACGCCGAGCCGGTCGACCCGCTCTTCTCGCCCTGTGTCGGCAAGAACGGGGAATCCGCACCCGACGACCGCTACACCCTGTTCTACGCAGTCCACAGCTACGTCCCGAACGCTCAGCACAACGAGGTGGTCCGCAAGGTCAGGGACCTCCTCACCGGCGAAGGGCTCAAGATCTCCGCCTACCAGGAGACGCCCGCCACCGAGCCGAACTCCACCGTCATCGCACGCCATCCCGGGAGCCGGTACGTCGTCGACGTTTCCAGCACCGCCGGCGACAACCGCATGGTCCTGGGAATCACCACCCCCTGCCTGAAGCCCCCGTCCGGGCCGGCCGCCGCTGCGCCGTAGTCCCGGGTGGCGGGCCCCGGGGTGGTGGGTGGTGGGCCGTGCTGCATGATCGGGAGCGTGGAGGCCGTCCCTGAGGGCGCCACCGGTGACGCGCGTCACAGGAACCGGCCGGGCTGCTCGGACAAGGCATCACGTGAACCATCCGCACTCCCGGCTCCGAGCCGGGGACCCCGAAGCATTTCGCGAGCTCTTCCGGGAGCACTCGTCCCTGGTGTACCGCCATGCCGTGCGTGTGACCGGGAACTGGGCGCTCGCCGAGGACGTGGTGTCGTTGACCTTCCTGGAGGCCTGGCGCCTGCGCGGGAAACTGCGCGACGAGGGCGACAGTCCTCGGCCCTGGCTCATGGGCATCGCCGTCAATGTGCTGCGCAACACGACGCGTGCCGCGCGCCGCCACAACATGGCGATGGCCCGGATGCCCGTGGCCGATCCGGTGCCCGACTTCGCCGACGAACTCGTCGGCCGGATGGCCGACTCCGAGCAGCTCGCGGCCGCCCGGAAGGCCCTGGGGCGGCTGCGGCGTTCGGAGCGCGAGGTCTTCGCGCTCTGCGTCTGGTCCGGACTCGGCTACGCGGAGGCGGCCGCCACCCTCGGCGTACCCGTCGGCACCGTGCGCTCGCGCCTCTCGCGGGCCCGCACCCGGCTGCGCAAGCTCGCGGACGACGAACTGCGCGCCGCGAAGAAGAACGCCGCGAAGAACACCCCGAAGAAGAACACGGAACCGCTCCCGATCCCCGGACAAGTACAGGGCGGCCGCAGCATTGCGGCCCGGCCGCACAAGGAGACGCACCGATGATCCGCAACCCGTGGCGGCACAACGAACCGCTCGACCACGCGGAACTGGCCCGTCTGTTGCCGCCGCCGGCCGACCCCCGCCTGGCGGCCGACCGCCAGGACCTGCTCGAGGAGTACTTGATGAGCGAGATCCACCAGTCCGACCACGCCCCCGCGGGCGCGGCAGCCCCCGCGACCGCCCCGGCGCGGCGGCCGCTGCGCCGCGCCGTGCTGTTCGCCACCCCCGTCGCCGCGGCCGCCGCCCTGGCCGTGGTGGTGTCCGTGGGCGGCTCGCCCAACGGCAACACCGTGGCCGCCCCGGAGCTGGTCAAGGCACCCGTCGTGCAGATAGAGGAGGGCAGCACCGCGCGGCTCGCCTCGACGGTCAGCGAGATCGCCGCCGCCGCGACGGCGCGCACCACGCCCCAGCCGGGACCGGGCCAGTTCGTCTACATCAAGAGCCGGGTCTCCTTCATGTCCACCCGCCACAACGTGGACACCGGGGAGTCCACCACCTGGGTGCAGCCGCTGCACGACCGCGAGGTGTGGAAGTCGCCCGACGGCACCAAGGGCTGGCTGGACGAGCCGGGCTACCAGGACAAGGGCGGCATCACCCTGGACAACAACGAGCCGCGCAAGCAATCGACCTACAAGTGGCTCGCGGCCCAGCCGACCGACCCCGACGCCCTGTTGAAGTCCGTCTACGCGACGGTGAGCGGCGACCGGGACCACGACCAGCAGGCGTTCAGGGAGATCGGTTCGATCATCCGCGAGCAGCTCGTGCCCTCCGCACTGGCCGCCTCGCTCTACCAGGCCGTCGGCAGGATCCCGGGCGTCGTGGTGGTCGAGCACGCGCAGGACGCCTCCGGCCGGGACGGGATCGCGCTGGCGCGGCTAGACCCCCAGACCGGCGAGCGGTCGGAGTGGATCTTCGACCGGGAGAACTTCCAGTACCTCGGCAGCCGCGGTGTGCAGGTCCGGGAGTTCGACGGCGTCAAGCCCGGCACCGTCGTGGAGCAGACGACCATCGTGACCCGGGCGATCGTCGACGCGAAGAACCAGCGGCCCGGCGCCGGACAGGCCACGGTCTGACGGTTCCACGACCGGTGACCCGCCGGGTCACCCGTTCGGGCAGTGCCCCGCCGTGCCCCGCCGTGTCCCGCTCCGGCGGCGCGGCGGGGCACCGATGCTGGCCCTGGCACGGCCCGACCGGGCCTGCTGCCGGCCCGAGCCGTGGCCCGGCGGGTACCGAACGAAATGGGTGAGCGTGATGTCCCGACTCCTGCTTTCCAGGGCCCTGCGGGCGGCGTGCGCGGCGGTGGTGCTGGCCACCGGTCCGGCGGCGGCCGCCGACGCGTGCGCGACCGGCGCGGACCTCGTGGTGGCGGCCGCCGACCCGGCTCCGGTGGCCGACGGCGGCTCCACCCTGCTGCACCCGGTGGTGACCAACGCCGGCGACACCGCGACCGCTGTACCGTTCACGCTGTACGTGCACCTGCCGCCGGGGGTGGTGGGCAGCGGGACGTCCCCCGGCGCGACCTGTTCCACGCTGCCCTTCGGCCACACCGTCGCCTGTACCGTCCCGGCCGGCCTGGCGCCGGGCGCCTCGGTCACCGCCGAGGTGCGGATCTCGGTCGCCTCCGGCATGGACCCCGAGGTGCTGGACGGCGACGTCGAGGCCGAGCTCCCGGGCGACCCGACGCCGGGCAACAACAGCAGCACGTTCCGGATCACCGTGATCTGACACCCCCTCACCCGCCCGTCCGGCTGCCAACACCCGTCCTGCACACGACAGATGGCCGAAAGCAGGACAACCCGGGGGCGGATTCACTACGGTCGTCCTCACGACAGCGGCACCGGCGGCCCCGGACTCGTGGTCGGCGCGACCCGCCGGGTGGGACGGCAGGGGGTGGCATGGCTCAGGCACGGAGGCGTCCGTCGCGTGCGGAGGCGGTGCGTCAGCGCACCGGTGCTCAATTCATCGGCCGCAGAGCGCAACTGGCGCTGTTCGTGGACAATCTCGCCCGTGACCCGGACCCGGACTCCGGGCCGGATCCGGCGGACTTCCTGTTCCATGTGCGCGGGGTCGGCGGGGTCGGCAAGTCCACGCTGCTCGCCCAGTGGCGCGAGGCGGCGCGGCGGGCCGGTGCGCTGACCGCGCTGGTCGACGAGACCGATGTGCACGGCGTCGGCACGGCGCTCACCGCGCTCGCCCGCCAGCTCGCCGAACAGGCCGGTCCGCTGCGGGAGTTCGACAAGGCCCTGGAGCAGTACCGGCGTTCGCTCCAGGCCGCGGCGGACCGCGAGCCGGAGCAGCCGCCCGGCGGGGAGGGCGCGTCGCTGCCGACCCGGCTGGTGACCCAGGCGGCCCTCGGGGCGGCCTCGGTGCTGCCGGGCGCGGGTGTGGTCGCGGCGCTGGCGAACCCGGACGCGGTGGCCCAGGGCGCCGAGCGCCTGATCGCGGGGGTGCGCCAGCGCCGGCGCGGCGGCGACGTCGAGGAGGCCGCGCTCGGCCGGGCCTTCGTCGCCGAGCTGTCCCGGCTCTGCGACCGCGACCGCGAGCACGGCCGGGACCACGGCCGGGACCGTGACGGCAACCGGGGCCGGGACCGCCGGCCCTGGATCGTGCTGTTCCTCGACACCTGGGAGCTGACCGGCCGCTATCTCGACGGCTGGCTGCGGGAGGTCCTCGACGACGCGTTCGGCCCGTTGCCGCTGGAGGTGGTGTTCGTGCTGGCCGGCCGGGACGAGCTGGCCGAGCGCGAGTGGGCGCCTTGGCGGCCGGTGCTGGTGGACGTGCCGCTGGAGGTGTTCACCGAGCAGGAGGCCCGTGACCTGCTGACGGCGCGCGGGGTCACCGATCCGCTGGTGGTCGACGCGGTGCTGCGGATGTCGATGCGGCTGCCGCTGCTGGTCGCGCTGCTGGCGGCGGCGGATCCCGGCGCGGTCGAGGAGGTCGCCGACGTCGGCGCCGACATGGTCGACCAGGCGGTGGTGCGCTTCCTGCAGTGGATCCCCGAACCGGAGCGCCGGGACACCGTGCTGGCCGCCGCGCTCCCGTTGCAGCTGAACCGGGACCTGTTCGCCTGCGCCGTCCCGGAGGCCGAACCGGACGTCTGGGACTGGCTGTCGGTGCAGCCCTTCGTGACCGGGCGCGGCGACTTCCTGCAGTACCACGCGGTGGTCCGCACCAGCATGGTGCGCCGCCGCCGGATCCACACCCCGCGGGAGTGGACGGCCGCGCACACCCGCCTCGCCGAGCACCACGCCGCGGCGCGGACGGCGGTCGAGCTGTACCTGCCGGCGGCCCGGCGCGGTGCCGACCCGAGGTGGCGGCGGCAGTTGCTGAACGAGACCTACCACCTGCTCTGCTCCGATCCGCTGGCCCGGCTGCCGCGCGCCCTGGAGCACACCGCGCGCACCGCCGGGGACGCGCCGGACGCGCTGGCGTCGTGGGCGGAGATGCTCAGCCAGGCCGCGCAGGACAGCGACGACGCGGAACTGACCCGCTGGGCCCGCCGGATCCACGCGGCGGCGGCCGGTGAGCAGCCGGTGCTGGCGGTCCTGGACGTGCTCGCCGGTCCCGGTCTGCCGGTCCGGGTGCGGGCCTGGGCGCTGACCCATCGCGGCTACCAGTACTTCGTCGAGGACCGGGACGACGACGCCCTCGCCGACCTCGACCAGGCCGTCGCGATCGCCGCCGACCTGCCGCAGGCCCTCGCCTACCGGGGGCGCGTGCTCAACTGGCACGGCCACCACGAGCAGGCGCTGGCGGACTTCACGGCGGCGCTGGCCCTCGATCCGGAGTACGCCTGGGCGCTGTCGCGGCGCGGCGAGGCCCGGCAGCTGGCCGGGCTGGCCGAGGAGGCGATGGCGGACTTCACGGCGGCGCTGGTGCTCGACCCGGACGACGCCTGGGCGCTGGGCTCGCGCGGCCAGGCGCACCGGCTGGCCGGGCGGCTGGACGAGGCGGTCGCCGATCTGACCGCCGCCATCGTGCTCGACCCCGAGTACGCCTGGGCGTTCACCCAGCGCGGTGAGGCGTTCCGGACGGCCGGGCGGCTGGCCGAGGCGGTCGCGGACTTCACCGCCGCGCTGGCGCTGGATCCCGGTGACGCCTGGTCGCTGAGTTCACGGGGCCAGGCCCTGCGGCAGGCCGGGCGGCTGGACGACGCGATCGCCGATCTGACCGCCGCGCTGGCGCTCGGCCCGGACAACGCCTGGGCGCTGGCCGAGCGGGGCGAGGCGCACCGGCAGGCGGGCCGGCCCGAGGAGGCGGTGGCGGACTTCACGGCGGCGATCGCGCTCGCGCCGGAGAACGCGTGGGCGCTGGGCTCGCGCGCCCAGGCGCACCGGCAGGCGGGTCGGCTGGACGAGGCGGTCGCGGACTTCACCGCCGCGCTGGCGCTCAACCCGGAGTACGCGTGGGCGGTCGGCGAGCGGGGCGAGGCGCACCGCCAGGCGGGCCGGCTGGAGGAGGCGGTGGCGGACTTCACCGCCGCGCTGGAACTGGACCCGGGGTACGCGTGGGCGCTGGCGGAGCGGGGCGAGGCGCACCGCCAGGCGGGGCGGCTGACCCAGGCGGTGGCCGATCTGACCGCGGCGCTGGAGCTGGACCCCTCCGACGTGTGGGCGCTGCGGGCGCGCGGGCAGGCGTACCGGCAGGCGGGCCGGCTGGACGACGCGATCGCGGACCTGACAGCCGTGCTCGCGATCGACCCGGAGTACGCCTGGGCGTTGGCGCTGCGCGGCGAGGCGCACCGGCTGGCGGGGGACCTGGAGGAGGCGGTCACCGATCTGAGTGCGGCGCTGGCGCTCGAACCGGACGACCCCTGGGCGCTCGGTTCCCGGGGGCAGGCGCGGCGGCAGGCCGGTCTGGTGGAGGAGGCGATCGCCGATCTCACGGCGGCGGTCACCCACAATCCGGACTACACCTGGGCGCTGGCCGAGCGCGGCCAGGCGCACCGGCAGGCCGGGCGTCCGGCGGAGGCGGTGGCCGACCTGTCGGCGGTACTGGCCCGTGATCCGGCGGACCTGGCGGTGCGGTGCGCGCTGGTGGCGGCGTACCGGCACGACGGCCGGTTCGAGGAGGCCCGGGCGCTGCTGGCGGAGGTGGCGCCCGAGGTCGCGGCGTCGTCGACGGTGCTGGTGGAGGTGGCGGTGCTGCGGCTGCTGACGGAGGGGCCGGCGGGTGCGGCGGACGCCTGGGACGCCTTCCTGGAGTGCCCGTACGAGGACCTGCGGGACCCGTTCGAGCCGGCGGTGCGCAAGCTGCTGCACGGTCTGGTCGCCGGGGAAGCGGAGCCGGAGGAGCTGGCGCGGGCGTTCCTCGCGGTGCCGGGTGCCGGGGCGGCGCGGGCCGATGTCTGCCTCTATCTCGGTGAACTCGCGTGCGCCGGGGCACCGGTGGGGGAACGGGCGGCGGCGGCGCTGCGGATCCTCGGGTAGCGGCGGCCGGCCCGGGAGCGGCCGGGCGGACGGAGGGTGGAGGGCCGGGTGGACGGCCGGGAGGTGCTCGGGCAGGTGGTCGGTCGGGTTGCCCGTTCGGGCAACCGGTTTTTAGGGGTTGCCACCAGAAACGATCATTTGGGTAGATTCATGATCGACTCATTGACCGGCTCACGGCCGGTCGACCTGCGCTTCCGTGCCACCCCGAGAACAGGATCCCGATGCCGAACCCCAGCTCCGCCGTGAGCCGCCGCACGCTGGTGACCGCGATCGGCGCCACCGCCGCCGCGATCGCCACCGCCCCGGCCGCGCACGCCGCCGCGCCGAGCGCCCCGGCCGTGCCGGTCACCCCGGCCCCGGCCGCTCCGGCCGCGCCCGGCACCCAGGCCGCCCGGACCGTGACCGTTCCGGCCACCCGGGCCCGCTCCGCCGCCGGTCGCGCCGCCGCCGGTGTGCGGACCGACTTCCCGATCCAGTACGTCGGCGTCAGCTGGGACGGCCCCCGCCGCGGCGGCGCCATCCGGCTCCACCACGAGGAGACCGGCCCGGGCGCCTGGCAGCCGATCGCCACCGGCTGCGCGGGCGGCCCCGACGTCGCGGGCACCGCCGCGAAGGCCGCCCCGGTCTCGGCCGCGCTGGTCCCGGCCGACGGCGCGGTCGGCTACGACCTGCGGCTGCCCGACGGCGCCACCAACCTGCGCTCCACCGCGCTGGACACCACCACGGGCCCGGCCCGCACCACCACGCTCGCGCCGACCACCCCGGTCACCTTCTGCGGCGTCGAGTACCTGAGCCGCGCCGCCTGGGGCGCCGACGAGTCCAAGCGGTTCAAGAACGGTGTGGAGAACTCCCCCGCCAAGTACTACCCGCTGCAGACCCTGACGGTGCACCACACCGACACCCCGAACGCGGACCCGGACCCGGCCGCCACCGTGCGGGCGATCTACGAGTACCACGCGATCACCAACGACTGGGGCGACATCGGCTACCACTTCCTCATCGACGAGGCCGGCCGGATCTACGAGGGCCGCTGGTCCGGTGACGACGGCATCCCCGGGTTCGACGCCAACGGCAACGCGGTGACCGCCTTCCACACCGCCGGCTTCAACTCGGGCAACCTCGGCGTGGCGCTGCTCGGCACCCTGGTCAACCAGCAGCCCACCGCCCAGGCCCGGAAGTCGCTCGCCCTGGTGCTCTCGCTGGCCGCCCGCACCCACGGGCTGGACCCGCAGGCGCACGTGACCTTCGTCAACCCGGTCAACGGGGTGACCAAGCCGGTCGACCTGATCAGCGGCCACCGCGACTGGCTGGCCACCGACTGCCCCGGCGGCGTCTTCTACGCCACCCTCCCCGCCCTGCGGGCCGAGGTCGCCGCGCTCTGACGGGCGCTGCGCACCAACCGGCACGACCGGTCGTCCTCGTTCGGGGCCCCGGGTGCTCCCGGGGCCCCGAACGGGTCCCGGGAGCACCTCCCGCACTCAGGCGTGCTCGACGTCCGCCGCGTCGCCCAGGCCCAGCAGTTCGACGGCCCGCTCCCGCATCTCGACCTTGCGGACCTTCCCGGTGACCGTCATCGGGAACTCCTCCACCAGGTGCACGTAGCGCGGCACCTTGTAGTGCGCGATCCGGCCCGCGCAGTACTCGCGCAGCGCCTCCGCGGTCAGCTCGGGCGCGCCGGGCCTCGGCCGGATCCAGGCCATCAGTTCCTCGCCGTACTTGACGTCGGGGACGCCGACGACCTGGACGTCCAGGATGTCCGGGTGGGTGTGCAGGAACTCCTCGACCTCGCGCGGGTAGATGTTCTCGCCACCCCTGATCACCATGTCCTTGAGCCGGCCGGTGATGTTGAGGTACCCCTCCTCGTCCATCACCGCGAGGTCGCCGGTGTGCATCCAGCCCTCGGCGTCGACCGCTTCCGCGGTGCGGTCCGGCTGGTCCCAGTAGCCGAGCATCACCGAGTAGCCCCGGGTGCGGAGTTCACCGGGGGTGCCGCGCGGCACGGTCAGGCCGGTCTCCGGGTCCGCCACCGCGACCTCCAGGTGCGGGCCGACCCGGCCGACGGTGGACACCCGCCGCTCCAGCGGGTCCTCGGCCCGGGTCTGGGTGGAGACCGGGGAGGTCTCGGTCATGCCGTAGCAGATGGAGACGTCCCGCATGCCCATCCGGTCGACGACCTGCTTCATCACCTCGGTCGGACACGGCGAGCCCGCCATGATCCCGGTGCGCAGACTGGACAGGTCGAACTCGGCGAAGCCCGGGTCGTTCAGCTCGGCGATGAACATGGTCGGCACGCCGTAGAGCGAGGTGCAGCGTTCGGCCGCCACCGCGCGCAGGGTGGCCACCGCGTCGAAGGCCGGGGCCGGGACCACCACGCAGGCCCCGTGCGAGAGCGCCGCCAGGTTCCCCATCACCATGCCGAAGCAGTGGTAGAACGGGACGGGCACGCAGATCCGGTCCGCCTCCGTGTAGCCGCACGACTCCCCGACGAAATAGCCGTTGTTGAGGATGTTGTGGTGCGAGAGGGTGGCGCCCTTGGGGAAGCCGGTGGTGCCCGAGGTGTACTGGATGTTGATCGGATCGTGGGCACCGAGTCCGGCACCGACGGCCGCCAGCCGCTCCCGGTCGCCGCGCTCCCCCGCCGCCGCCAGCTCCCGCCACTGCGGCGAGCCGATCAGCAGCACGTCCCGCAGGCCGGGACAGCGCGGGCCCGCCTCGGCCAGCATGGCCGCGTAGTCGGAGGTCTTGAAGGTCGGCGCGGCCACCACCGTGCGGATCCCCGCCTGCCGCAGCACGTACTCGACCTCGTGCGCCCGGTAGCCCGGGTTGACGGTCACCAGGATCGCGCCGATCCGGGCGGTGGCGTACTGGGTGAACACCCACTCGGGGCAGTTCGGCGCCCAGATGCCGACCCGGTCGCCTACCCCGACGCCGAGGCCCAGCAGCCCGAGCGCGATCCGGTCCACCTCCGCCGCCAGCTCCCGGTAGGTCCAGCGGCGCCCGCTCGGCAGGTCCACCAGCGCCTCCCGGTCGGGGAACGCGGCCACCGCACGGTCGAGCGCGACGCCGATGGTGTGCTCCAGCAGCGGCACCGAGGTGCTGCCGGCGCTGATGCTGGGAGCGGGCACGGCGGCGGGGGCGGGCACGGGAGGGGGCGGGGTCATGGCAACGGCTCCAGGACTCGTCCGGGCAGAAGGCGACCGAGTCTACGCAGACCACCACCCCCCGTCACCCGGTTCCGCCGCCCCGCTGCGGACGGGGCGGCGGAGCGGGCGAGGAGCGTGACCCGGGGTCAGGCCGGGGTGCCGTCCTGCACCGGGGCGGCACCGGCGGTCCCGCCGGACTCCCGCACCGCTGCGGGCTCCTGGACCGCCGGGGCCGGCGGCGCCGGGACGGTGGCGGCCACCGCCGCGGCGGCCAGCGCCACCCCGCAGCCGATCAGCAGGCCCACCCGGAAGCCGGTCTCGGAGGGCAGCACGTGCCCGCCCACGGTGGTGGTCAGCTGGGCGAGCACGACGCCCACCACGGCCGCGGAGACCGAGGTGCCGAGCGAGCGCATCAGGCTGTTGAAGCTGTTCGCCGAGGCCGTCTCGGAGAGCGGCACCGCGCTCATGATCAGCGCCGGCATCGCGCCGTACGCGAGGCCCACACCGGCGTTGCAGATCAGCGTCACCACCAGCACGCCCCAGGTGGACCCGATCAGCAGCATCGACAGCCCGTACCCGGTCGAGATCGCCAACGCGCCCGCGACCAGGGTGAACTTGGGGCCGCGCGCCGCCGAGAGCCGGCCGCCGAGCGGCGAGACGACCATCATCATCAGGCCGGACGGCGCCATCCACAGCCCCATCGCGAGCATCGACTGACCCAGGCCGTACCCGGTCGCCGTCGGCAGCTGGAGCAGCTGCGGGACGATCAGCGCCTGCGCGTACATCCCGAAGCCCACCAGGACGGACGCCGTGTTGGTCAGCAGCACCCTCGGCCGGGCGGTGACCCGCAGGTCGACCAGCGGCTCGGCGAGCCGCAGCTCCCACGCGCCCCAGGCGAGCAGCAGGACCACCGCGGCCGCGAACAGGCCGAGCGTCGTCCCGTCGGTCCAGCCCCAGTCGCCGCCCTTGGAGACCGGCAGCAGCAGGCAGACCAGGCCGGCGCCGAGGCCGAGCGCCCCGACCGCGTCGAAGTGTCCGCCGGCCGGGCGGGTGGTGGGCGCGGGGACCAGGAGGCGGATCATCACCGCGACCGCCACGGTGAGGACGGCCGCGCCCCAGAACAGCGCCCGCCAGCTGGTGTACTGGGCGACGGCCGCCGAGATCGGCAGGCCGAGGCCGCCGCCGATGCCCATCGAGGCACTCACCAGGGCGATCGCGGAACCGAGCCGCTCGGGCGGCAGGACGTCTCGCAGCAGGCTGATGCCGAGCGGCACCACGCCCATGCCCATGCCCTGGAGGCCGCGTCCGGCGATCATCGGCAGCACCGAGGAGGTGAGCGCGCAGATCACCGAGCCGAGCAGCAGCGGGGCGCAGCAGGCCAGCAGCATCCGCCGCTTGCCGAAGAGGTCGCCGAGGCGGCCGCTGATCGGCACGAACACGGCGGCGGAGAGCAGGGTGGCGGTGATCACCCAGGAGGCGTTCGAGGGGGAGGTGTCCAGGATCTTCGGCAGCTCGCCGATCAGCGGGGTGACCAGGGTCTGCATGATCGCGGCCACCGTGCCGGTGAGGGCGAGGGTGGCGACGACTCCCCGGGTCCGGTCGGGGGCGGTGGTCTGTGGGGCGGCCATGGGCGGGGGCTCCTCGGTTCCGGGGCAGGAGGTGCGTTCATATGCAGAGTACACATGATATGTATCGTGCACATCACCCACCACGGGCGACCGCCTGCGATACTGTGCGCAACCATCGCAGGTCAGCGCCCCGGAACCAGGGACGGGAAGGACGGCATCATGAGCGGGCCCACGGACGAGGTGGCGTTCGAGTACATGGTGCTCAGCCGGCACCACTACCTGAGCCCGGCCGGCGCCCGGCCGGAGGGCAGCCGGCTCGACCGCAGCGCCTACATCCTGCTCAGCCGGATCCGGATGCAGGGCCCGATGTCGATCGGCGAGCTCAGCGACGCCTTCGGACTGGACGCCTCCACCCTCAACCGGCAGACCGCCGCGATGACCCGGGCCGGGCTGGTCGAACGGATCCCCGACCCGGACGGCGGGATGGCCCGCAAGTTCCGCACCACCGAGGAGGGCGAACGCCGCCTCGACGAGGACCGCGCCGCGCACGCCCACGCCCTCGACCTGGTGATGGCCGACTGGCCCGCCGAGGACGTCCGGACCTTCGCCGACTTCCTGCGGCGGTTCAACACCGGCATCGAACGCCTCGACGGCCGGCCCTGGCCCCGCCCCTGACCCACCGTCGCCGGGCGCTCCGGCCCGACGGACCCCGCCCGCCCCACCAGGAGCCCCGACCGCATGGACCGCCCGCAGGCCCCCGCCCTCCTCCTCGACGCCCTCGCCCCCGCGCATCCGGCCGGCATCCTCGACGCCGCCGAGCGGGCCGAACGACGCGGCGCGGACCGGCTGGTGGTCTCCGAGACCGCCTACGACCCGTTCCTGCAGCTGGCCCGCGCCGCCGACCGCACCAGCACCCTCGAACTGGCCACCGGCGTGGCGGTCGCCCTCGCCCGCACCCCGATGACGCTCGCCTACCAGGCCTGGGGCCTGCACGCGGCCTCCGGCGGCCGGGCCGTGATCGGGCTCGGCTCGCAGGTCAAGCCGCACATCGAGAAGCGCTTCGGGATGCCCTGGGACCGGCCCGCCGCGCGGATGCGCGAGTACGTGCAGGCGGTGCGGGCGATCTGGCACAGCTGGCAGACCGGCGACCGGCTGCGCTTCCGGGGCGACTTCTACACCCACACGGTGATGACACCGGTCTTCGCCCCCGACCCGGTCCCGGCCGGGGTGCCCCGACTGCTGCTGACGGGGGTCGGCCCGCTGATGGTGCGCGCCGCCGGGGCGGTCGCCGACGGCTTCCTCAGCCACCCGTTCACCTCGGTCGACTACCTGACCCGGCAGGTCCTTCCGGCGCTGGCCGAGGAACGCGGCGCGGCCGAGGCGGCGGGCGCGGCCTGGACCGGGCGGCCGTTCGAGATCGTCGGGAGCGTGCTCACCGCGACCGGGCGCACCGAGGAGGAACTGCGGGCCCACCGCGCGTCCGTCCGGGAGCGGCTCGCCTTCTACGCCTCCACGCCCGCCTACCGCCCGGTGCTGGCCCAGCACGGGTGGGAGGACCTGCACGAGGAACTGCACCGGCTGTCGCTGCGCGGGCGGTGGCCGGAGATGGCCGCGCTGATCGACGACCGGGTCTTCGACACCTTCGCCGTCTCGGGCACCGTCGAGGAGGTCGCCCGGGAGATCCACCACCGTTACGCGGGCCTGGCGACCAGGGTCTCGGCCAGCCTCCCCGAGGACGCCGACCCGGACCTCGGCCTGGACGTGCTGGACGCGCTGCGCGCCCTGGACGGCCGCCCGGCACCGCACTGATGGGGCCGGGGCGGCTACGCTCCGCAGTCGACCCGGGAGGGCGGTCCGGCCGGAAAACCGGACGCGCCGTATGCTTCGGCCGCGCCACCCGCCCTACGGGCGAAGGGTGATGACCGTGCCTCAGCCCGCTTCGGCCCCGGTGCCCTCCGGGCCGGCGGCGTCCGCCACCTCACGCGCCGTCGCCTCCCGCGCCGCTGCCTCGCGCGTCGCCGTCATCTCGGCGTAGACCCTCGCACCCCGGTCCGGTGCCAGGTCCAGAGAGGCGAGCACGCCGGGCACCGCCACGCTCGGCATCAGGTGCCGGTACAGCGTCGAGACCCGGACGGCCAGGTCGGCGCGGCCGGTGAAGCGCTGCGACTGGAGCTGCACCCCGACCCAGGAGGCCGTCATCAGCCCGGCCGTGTCCGCCGGCACCACGTGCGGCAGCAGCTCGCCGCGCTCGCCCGCGTCGACCAGCAGCCGCTCCAGCCGGGAGATCCAGCCGGGCGCGGCGTCGATGCCCATCTGCTTGTCGGCGCCCTGGTCCACCGAGAGCCGGACGGCCGCGCTGACCAGCGGGTCGATGGGCACCAGATGCGTGACCACCATCCCGGTGTCCACGAACTCCTGGAGCTTGCAGGAGCGCTCCGGCACCGCCTCGGCCTCGAACTGCCCCTCGATCACCCCTTGCGCGAGCTCCCGCTTCGAGGCGAAGTGGAAGTAGACCGCACCGCGCGTCACCCCGGCCCGGGCCACGACCTCCCCGATGGTCGCCCGCTCGTAACCGAACTCGTCGAACACCGAGGCCGCGGCCTCCAGAATCAGCCGCCGCGTCCGCAGCGCCCGTTCCTGTCGCACCACCCCGACCACCCCCACCACACCAGCACCGAAACAAAACCAAACAGCCCGTATCTTACCCGGGGCGCGGCACCGCCCCGACTGCCGTCCCGGCGGGGACGCCCGCACACGGGCTGTCAGAGGATACCGACCGTGCGGTCCCGCCCGACGCGGGAGCCTGCCCCGGGGCATACCTGCCCGGCATGCTCCGGGTGAACTCCCCGGCGGCGAACGGCCGGAGAGGACCGGCCCCGCCCGCCCCGCACCCGCGCCGCTCACCCCTCCTCCGCCCGGCCCAGCACCGCGACCGCCTCGACCTCCACCAACTGGTCGTGGTACCCGAGCACCGAGACCCCCAGCAGGGTGCTCGGCACATCGTGGGCGCCGAGGTACTCGCGGTAGACGTCCCAGACGGCCACCAGGTCGCTCTGCCGGGAGGAGGCCACGTACACCGTGGTGCGCACCACGTCCGTGAGCGCGGCACCCTCGCCCTCCAGCACGGTGACCAGATTCCGCATCACCTGGTGGGCCTGGCCCGCGTAGTCGCCCACCGCCACCGTGCGCCCCTCGGTGTCCAGCGGACAGGCCCCGGCCAGCCAGAGCGAGCGGACCGGCGCGTCGACGGCCGCCGCGTAGGCGTAGTCGACGGCCTGGGTGAGCCGGTGGTTGCGGATCAGCCTGACGGCGCTGCTCATGGGTGCCTCCCGGACGGTCGTTCGGTGCTGTCGGAGCCATCGTTCGAAGCCGGGGCCGGGACCGTCAATCGATTTACCGCGCCGCCCCGGGCGCCCCGGGCCCCACCGGTCGGGAATTCACCTCTGCGGGTGATGGCGGCGCGGCAGCCCGAACCGGGATCCTGGTGGTTCGCCGACGACCGAGGGGGCTGCCGTGCCGTTTCCGCACACCACCGGGGGCTGGGGCCGCCGCGGACTGCTGGGGGCCGCCCTGGGGGCCGCCCTGGCCCCGCTGGGGGCCGGTTCCGCCGCCGCCCGCCCCCGCGAGGAGGATCCGGGGCTCCCGCTCGGCCTCCGGGTCGCCGCCGTGGCGGCCGCGCAGATCGGCGTGCCGTACGCCTGGGGCGGCGGCGACCGGATGGGGCCGAGCCTCGGCTTCTGCGACGAGGAGAACGGCTACCTGGACGGGAAGTGCCTGGGCGAGAGCACGACCGGCTTCGACTGCAGCGGCCTGTCGCTGCACTGCTGGTACCGGGCGAGCGGCGGAGCGGTGGAGCTCGGCCACTACACGGTCGCCCAGTTCCACCGCTCCGCCCCGGTCGACCGGTCCGGGCTGCTCCCCGGCGACCTGCTGTTCTTCTCCCGCCCGGACGCGCCGCTGCACCATGTGGGCCTCTGGGCCGGTGACGGCGCGATGATCCACGCGGAACGCACCGGCACCCTGGTGGCCCGGGTCGAGGGCGTCCTCGACCTGCCGCGCTGGGCCCGCGAGTTCGCCGGCGCCCGCCGCCCCCTGCCCCTCGACCGCCAGGCACTCCCCTCGGGACCCCGCCGCACCGGCCCGTGACTTCCCGGTGCCGCCCGACCCGGGCCGACCCGGGTCCGCCGGGGGCGCTAGCCTCCGGGCATGACTGCCTCACGACACCACCGCCGGATCGTCACGCGGCTCGTGGACGGACGCATCTGCGCCTACGACCTGGCCACCGAGGACCGCGGTCCGCTGTCGCCCGTCCTGGTCTGTTCGCCCGCTCCCGGGGACGAGGTCGTCGACCACGCCGTCGCCGCCGACCTTCGGCGTTGCTACTTCACGACACCGGACGCGGTCGTGTGCGTGGCACCGGACGGCGTCGAGGTCTGGAGGTCCGGGCTCGAACCGGAGTCGTCCCAGCAGTACGGCCACCGACCCGGCTGCGTCCTGTCGCCGGACGGACGCGTGCTCTGGGTCTACCGCCCCGACGCCATGGCCGGCCGCGGCCGCCCCGACCAGTGGGTCGCCCTGGACGCCGGCTCCGGGGCCGTCACCGCGCGGGCGGACCTCCGGACCGCCGGGCACGGCGGAGTGCAACTGCCGCACGCGAACGGCCACGTCCTCCTCAACGTGGGAGAAGGACAGGACGGCACGGCCGTCTACCGCGCCTCGCTGACCGGGGCCGGAGCCGGGACCGGGCTGGACCTCTTCCAGTACCCCTGGGACGACCGGTGCCTCATCGACCTGTCGCCCGACGGCCACCGGTTCATGACCGTCAACCACGACCAGGGTGACATGGCCGTCCACGCGTTCCCCGGGGGCGAGGTGGTGTTCACCCTCTCGGTCGACGCCTTCGGGCACGACCCGGACAACGTCTTTCTGGAGTGGTCCGGCGGGCATCTGGATCCGGACACCGTCATCGTCACCGTCGTCGGCGAGACCGAGGACGAGCAGGAGTGGTTCCGCCACTACCGCGTCGACGCGCGCTCCGGCCGGGTCCGCGGCGAGTTCGACGCCCGGGGGGAGGATCCCTCCGACATCCACCCCCTCGGCGACGGCACCTGGCTCACCACGGACCCGACCGGACACCCGGTCCGCTGGAGCGATTCGTAGGACGCCGTCCCCGCGCCCGCGGGGGTCGGCGTCGCTTGTCAGGAGCCGGCTTCCGCGGGGAAGAGGGCGTCGAGCCGGGGTGTTCCGGTCCTCGCCGTGGCCACTGCGGTGGCGACGTCCTCCTCGGGGTTCGCCCCTGTCTCCTGGACGGCGTCCAGGGCCTCGTCGAACGCCTCCGGGCAGTCGCCCGGCCGACCCGTCAGATCGTCGAAGACCTCCTGCGCCGCATAGTCGAGTTCCTCCCACTCCGGCCACTCGTCGTCGCGCCACTCCCGCAGGGGCCGTCCCACCAGGGCCAGCACCTCGGGAACGTCAGCGAGGGCGTCCGGGTCGGCGAGCACCGCCCCGTACGTCTCCTGCCCTTGGGCCACCAGCCAGAGCGCGAAGTAGTCGAAACCGTCGTCGGAGCACAGGCCGCCCTCGATCCGGTCCGCCGCCGACCAGAGAGCGCTCGTGGCCACCGCCGCACACGCGGCTTCCAGGCGGGCCTGGAAGCCGACCGCTTCCGCGGCCGAACCGAGCCGCAACGCCCCGCGCAGCCACTCCAGCCGTTCGTGGCGGCCGCCGGGGCGACGGCTCAGCTCGTCCATGAGCGCCCAGAAGGTCTTGTCGTCCATGCCGCACAGGATCGCAGCCAGCACTGACACACCGGGCCGAGGTGCGCCGCCCGGTAGCGGACGGGCGGCAGCCCGGACCTGCGGGGCGGTACACGGGTGGTGCGGCGGACCTCAGCGGTACGGCGGACCGCAGCGGATCACGGGGTGCCCGGGAGTTCCGCGTGGATCCGGGCCAGCAACTCGTGCAGGACGCCGCGTTCCGCCCCGGTCAGCGGGGCCAGCACCTCCTCCTGCACGGCCAGCGCCTCGGCGCGCAGTTCTGCGAGCAGGGTGCGGCCGGCTTCGGTGACGGTGACCGAGAGCCGGCGGCGGTCGGCGGCGTCCCGGGCCCGTTCGACGTACCCGGCGTGGGCCAGCTGGTCGGCGACCTTGGCCATGTCACTGGCGTCGACCCCCAGCCGCCGCACGAGGTCCCGCTGCGCGTGCGGGCCGAAGTCGGCCAGCGCGGCGAGCACCGCCATGTCCCACAGCCGCAGCCCGCGCCGGGCGAGGCGTTCGGCGAGCCGGGAGCGGGCCGCCTTCCCGGTCCGGGACAGCAGGTAGGTGCTGAGGTCCAGCAGTGTCGGCGGGGTCGCCCGGGCGGACGACAGGTCGCCGGGGACGGGAGCAGGAGCGGTGGAGGCGGGTTCCTCTGGGGCCATGGAAGAAGTCTAGGGTGCGACCCTATAGTGGGAGCAGACCCATAATTCCGGATCGATAACGACCCCGCACCCGAGGCGAGGATTCCTGACCATGGACGCCCTGTACCACCGCCTGCTCGTCGCCGACTTCCCCGCCTGCTTCGACTTCTACCGGGCCGTACTGCCCCCGCTGACCGGCGCCGCCCTGGTCAAGGGGACTCCCGACGGCCCCTACGCCACCTGGGACCTCGACGGCCAGGCCGTGCTGTCGCTGTTCGACCGGGGCCTGCTGGCCGCCACCGTCGGCACCGCCGCCCTGCCGGCCGAACCGGCCGCCGCCACCCAGGACGGCACCATGCTGGTCTTCCGGGTCGAGGACGTCGGGCAGGCGTTCGACCTCTGTCTGCGGCACGGCGCCGGTCCCGTCGTCGGCCCCACCGACCGCCCCGAGTGGGGGCCGGGGCTGCGCACCGCCCATCTGCGCGACCCGGAGGGCCGGCTGATCGAGCTCCAGTCGTACTGACCCCGCCCCGACACCGGGCCGGGGTGGGGTGGGGCCGGGGCCGGAACTAGCGCGGCGCGTCCAGGTGGTACAGCGCCGAGCAGGTGCGCCCGTGCAGCGGGCTGATCTGGCGGGCGGAGACCGGGGTGTGGCCGACCGCGGCCGTGCAGTACCGGGAGTCCGGGACCGGCAGCGGGCGCAGCGTGACGCCGGTGGCGGGGGCGGCGACCGCCACCCCGCCGAGGGCCAGCCCGGCCGTCAGGGCGGCGAGGACGATTCGGCGGGCGAGGCGCATGGGGGTACCTCCGGAGGAGCGCGAACGGGGGACGGCGGCGGCCGGGGACGGTGGCCGCCGCCCCCATTCGAACGGCGGGTGCGCCGGGCCGCCGGGCCGACACACCGCGCGCGCCGCTAGTCGTATGTGTACGACTGCGCCCGGGACGGACCGGCGGCGGCCGTGCGACAGCGCCCGCCCGGCGTCATCCGGAGGATCCGCCCCGGCTCTCCCCCGGCTCGTCCCACAGCTCCTGGGCGCACGCACCGACGAGCGCGCGGATCCGGGCCAGCGCCTCCCCCGCCGCCAGCGGTTCCGGCCGCCGGCCGTCCCGAAGGCGCAGGGCGAGCAGGTCGTCCGCCGCCTCGCGCGGACCGAGGACCGCCTGGTACGGGACCAGCCGCGCCGCGCGGATCCGCGCGCCCAGGCTGCCGTGCTCGGGCCCGGCGACCTCGGCCCGCAGCCCGAGGTCCAGAGAGCGCTCGCGCAGCTGCTCGGCCCGCGCCCGCTCGCCCTCGGTCAGCGGCAGCAGCACCAGCTGGGTCGGTGCCAGCCAGGCCGGGAAGGCCCCGCCGTACAGCTCGATCAGATGGGCGACCACCCGCTCCACGCTGCCGATGACGCTGCGGTGCACCATCACCGGGCGGTGCTTCGCCCCGTCCGGTCCGATGTACCGGAGGTCGAACCGCTCCGGCTGGTGGAAGTCGATCTGCACGGTGGAGAGGGTGGACTCGCGCCCGGCCGCGTCGGCGATCTGGACGTCGATCTTCGGCCCGTAGAACGCGGCTTCGCCCGCCACCGCCTCGAACGGCACGCCGGTGCGCGACAGCACCTCGGTCAGCAGCGCGGTGGCCCGTTCCCAGAGCGCCGGGTCCGCCACGTACTTGCCGCCCTCGCCCGGCAGCGAGAGCCGGTACCGGACCGGCCGGATGCCGAGCGCGCGGTGCGCCTCGCCGATCAGCTCCAGCGCGGCCACCGCCTCGTCGGCGGCCTGGTCGGGGGTGCAGAAGACGTGCGCGTCGTTCAGCTGGATCGCCCGCACCCTGGTCAGCCCGCCGAGCACACCGGAGAGTTCGGAGCGGTACATGCCGCCGAGTTCGGCGATCCGCAGCGGCAGTTCGCGGTGACTGCGGGGCCGTGAACGGTAGATCAGGGCATGGTGCGGGCAGAGGCTGGGGCGCAGCACGACCTGCTCGGAGCCGAGGTCCATCGGCGGGAACATGTCGTCCCGGTAGTGCTGCCAGTGGCCGGAGATCTCGTACAGCTCGCGTTTGCCGAGGACGGGCGAGTACACGTGGCGGTACCCGGCGCGCCGCTCGCGGTCGCGGACAAACTCCTCCAGGGTGTGCCGGATCGCGGCGCCGTCGGGCAGCCAGTACGGGAGGCCGGAGCCGATCAGCGGATCGGTGTCGAAGAGTCCGAGCGCGCGGCCCAGCCGGCGGTGGTCGCCGTCGGGTGCAGCAGCGCGGACGGGGGCGGGAGCGGCCTCGGGGGCGGGAGCGGCCTCGGGGGCGATCGGGTGGCTGTTCACGGGGGTCTCCACTCTGCGGTGCGGGCGAGTGGACGGGTACGACGAAGCCCCGGGGCACTCGCCCCGGGGCTTCGGACCAACTCAGCAGTCAGCGCGCCGGGACTCTCTCCGGCGTCGTCGTGAGGACGGCTGCAGCGCGCTTCATACTTTCCACGCTAGCAGCCGATCGCGCGGGTGGGCGAACGGTTTTCCGCCCGGCCCGGCCCGGGGCGGGCCGGGCCGGGCGGACCGGCTCAGTGCAGGACCTCGCAGCCCCGTGCCGCCAGGGCGGCGAGCAGCGGCGGTGCCGGTTCGACCGGGTTCCAGCGCAGGTCCAGCTTCTCCAGCGCGGGCAGCCCCGCCGCCCTGTCCACCGCCCCGTCCGCCAGCCAGTCCGGCAGCTCGGTGATCCGGTTGCCGCGCAGGTCCAGTCGGCGCAGCCGGGGCAGGCCGGCCAGAGCCGGTGGCACCTCGGTGAGCGCGTTCTCGCGGAGTTCGAGTTCCCGCAGCTCGGCGAGCCCGGCGAAGGAGTCCGGCAGGCCGGTCAACGCGTTGCCGCGCAGCCAGAGTTCGCGCAGCGCGCGCAGGCCGCCGAGCGAGTCCGGCAGTGCGGTGAGCAGGTTGTGCTGGGCGCGCAGCTCGACCAGACCGGCCATCGCGCCGATCTCGGTGGGGAGTTCGGCGATCCGGTTCTCGCCGATGTTGAGGTAGCGGAGCGCCGTGAGCCGGCCGAGGGCGGCGGGGAGTCCGGTGAGCGCGTTGTCGTGCAGGTAGAGGAAGTCGGTGAGGCCGGCGAGGTCGCCGAGCTCCGCCGGGACGGCGGAGATCCGGTTGTGCCCGAGGTCGAGGGTCCGCACCCGGTTCAATCGGCCGATCCGGGGCGGGACTTCGGTGATGCCGGTGTCCGCGAGGATCAGGACCGTCAGCTCGGTGCGGTCCCACACCTCCTCGGGCACGGTGCCGAGGTGCTGCCGCCAGAGGTTGAGGATGATGTCGGTCACCCGGCCATCCTGCCGCCCGGACCGGGCCGGGGCACGTCCGCGTCCCGGTGCACTCCCCACGACCCGGCGCACCGCTTGACGCTTGCATGCCATGCTCGGGAGGATGCCGGAACCGTCCGACGAGCTTCGCGCCGACCGTCCACGCCCCACCCCCCGGTCGGCCGGGAGAGGGCCCCCCTTGGCCGTCCATCCACTGATCCGACGAGCCGGCCGACTGGCCGCCGCCGTCCTCCTCGCCCTCGCCGGGGCGCTGACGGCCGCCGGTCCGGCGCACGCCGACTTCGGCACCGACTACCACGACCCGTTCACCGCGGCGAAGCCGCTCACCCGGCCCGACACCCGCTCCTGCACCACCGAGCTGATGCATGACCAGCCGTTCCGCAACGGCTACGGAAGCCCGCCGGACACGCCGTACACCACCACCGTCACCCCGCCCGCCGACTGCGCCGGGCCCTGGTCCTCGGTCGTGCTCGACCTGCACGGACAGGTCGCCGGGCGGCAGTTCGACCGGCTGTTCACCGTCCGGGTCGGCGGCGTGCAGGTCCTGCTCTCCTCCACACCCGAACCGTCCAAGGACGGCATCGAGTGGACGCTCGAACGCGATGTCACCCGCTACGCGCCGCTGTTCGCCGCCGGGCCGCAGCCCTTCGCGCTCGACCTCGCCAACGTCACGGACGACACCTACACCGGCGTGTTCCGGATCTCCGCGAGCCTCACCTTCTACACCGCCTCCGCGCACTGGCCCACCGCCACGACCGCCGACCGGCTGCTCACCACCGGCCCGTTCGGACTCGACCGGGCGACACCGAGCGCCGGCACCGACCTCACCTTCCCGCCCAACCTGGAGCGCCTGACCGCCGAGGTGTACGCGCGCGGCGGCGGCGCCTGCGAGGAGTTCGCCTACGCCTCCGCGCCCGAGGAGTTCGCCAAGGCCAACCCCGGGACCGGCGTCTGCGGCCAGGGCCCGTTCCGCGAACTGCGGCTCAGCGTCGACGGACGGGTGGTCGGCGCGGTCTGGCCCTACCCCGTGATCTACACCGGCGGCTGGGACCCGCTGCTGTGGCGGCCCACCCCGGGCATCTTCGCCTTCGACCTGCCCGCCTACCGGCTGGACCTCACCCCGTACGCCGGGCTGCTGGTGGACGGCCGCCCGCACCGGGTCACGATCGCCGTCAACGCCGCCGAGGCCCGCAGCAACGACCTCTGGACCGGCCAGGTGAACCTCTTCGCCGAGGTCGACCACGGCGCCGCCCGCACCACCGGGCAGCTGACCGACTACCGGGTCGCCCCGGAGGCCGCGACCACCACCGCCCTGCGCGACCACGGCGGCGGCAGCGGCGACTGGACGGTCACCGCCGCCCGGCACGACCTCGCCCGGGGCTGGCTGCAGACCTCGCACGGCCGGGTCACCACCGAGGTCCGCGACGACCTCGTGTTCGGCTCCACCCAGCGCTTCCGCGCCAACGGCAACGACCTGAACCTGCGCAACCGCACCGACCTCACCCGCTCCACCGCCACCTGGGGCTCCGGCCCCCGGCGCACCAGCACGGTCCACGAGAGCCAGCCGCTCGACGTCACCTACCGGTACACCGAGGACGCGGCCGGCAACACCGACCAGACCACCGCCATGGAACTCGGCCGGCACCGCGAGGCGACCACGGCGACCGGCGCCCGGGTGACCGGACGCAGCACCGTCGACCACACCCTGCGCCCGACCGCCCACCGCCACGACGGCGATGCCACCGTCCGCACCGGCACCGCCACCGAGGACTACCGCAGCACCGGCCCGGACGGCCCCTACCACCGCAGCGTCACCACCGTGGACGGCTGGCCGGTCGGCTGACCCTCCGTCCGCACCGGGCCGGAGCAGCGGTCCGGCCCGGTGCGGCGGGCCTCAGCTCATCCGGAACACCGGCCCGCGCGCCGTGAACGGCAGTACGGCACCGCGCGGGACGAGGAAGGCGTGCTCGCGGCGCAGCCGCAGCACGTCGCACTCGCCGTCCGTGATCACCAGGACGGGCGCCCCGGGAGGGAAGTCCTCGGCCCGCTCCAGCAGGTCGATGCCCGGTTGGAGGACGGTGCCGCCGCGACCGTGCACCCGGAGCCGCCCGGCGATCTCCTCCACCGGGAGGTACCCGGCGTCGTGCGCGGCGGCGTCGCAGTGCACCACCCGGGCCGCCGGCACGTCCCGGGCGGCGGCGTAGGAGGCGATCGCGCCGAGCGCCTTGCCGAGCAGCGTCCGGTCCATCGAACCGGAGGTGTCCAGGACGACCCCGAAGGTGCAGCGCGGCACCTCCTCCTCCGGGTGGTGGCGGCCCGCCCGGGGGATGTCCGGCGTGGCGGACTGCCGGCGTGCGGGGCGGGCGTAGCTGCGCACCGGTTCCGGCCGGGGCACGAACTCGTCGAACCAGCGCGCCAGTTGCGCTTCCCACGGAAGCGGCGGGTGGGCGAGCGCACGGATCTCCTCGACCAACCCGGCCGGCAGCAGGCCGCGTTCGCGCCCGTGCAGCTCGAAGCCCTGCTGGAGGCCGCGCCGGTAGAAGTCGTCGAGGTCCACGAAGTCCCGGGGCGGCCCCAGCCGTTCGCCGAGGACGTCCGGGCGGTTCTTCCCCGCCAGGGTGGCGAGGCGGCGGATCCGGCGCCGGTCGCGGACGATCCGGTCGTACACCTCCTCGGCCGACAGTCCCTTCAACTGCGGGTCGTGCAGCAGCCCGTCCGGCATCTCGCCGACGCCCATCTCCAGCAGCCAGCCGTTGATGACGTAGTCGGCGGCGATGTTGAACAGGAACGCGTCCCGGCCGCCGCGGCGCTCGCCGTGCCGCAGGGCGGCGTGCAGGATCTCGTGGCCCAGGACGAACCGCCACTCCTCGTCGGAGTAGCGGCGCAGCGGGTTGACGTAGATCTCCCCCACCTCGGTGTCGACGGCGGCGACGGCGATGTCGTGGGCCCGGGCCAGTTCGGCGTCGGCCACCACGGTGAGGCCGGCCGCGACGACGCCGAGCAGCGGGTACGAGGAGACGAACCAGTTGAGCGCCCTGGTCCAGGGCCGCTCGGGCAGGCGTCCACCGGTCTCGGCGTCGAACCGGCCCCCGGCCCGGTCCATGGCGGCGGACATGGTGCGGGTGAGCGCGGCCGCGAACTCCACCGTCCAGTCCTCGGGCGGCCCGTGGCCGCGCCACTCCAGCAGCAGCTGGTCGTGCTCGGCGGTTCCGGCCGTCCCGGCGGTCCCGGCGACCGCCGGTGCGGGCAGGCCGTCGCGGCGCCACCGGGCGGCCAACTCCTCCTCGCCGCCGCCCGGGTACTCCTGCGGAAGGACGACCGGGGCGCGGCCGACCGGGAAGGTGGCGAGGAAGCGGTTGACCACCGCGCAGCGGGCGGCGGACTCGTAGGCGTCGGGCGGGGTGCGGGGGCCGCGGGCGCCCGGGAGGTGACCGAGGCCCAGGTGAAGCAGCGCGTGCGCGAGCACCCACGCCCACTCCTCGGGCTCGGCCCGGCGGCGCGGGTTGATGTGCAGGGTGCCGTTGGAGTCGGCCACCGCCCAGCCGTCCGGCGGGGCGGTGCCGCAGTTCTCGGTGCGGCAGATGTCGGCGCGCAGGGCGGCGAGGGCCGGATTGCGGCGGAGCAGCCGGACGCCCTCCGCGAAGGCCTCGGTGCCCGGGTCCGGTTCCCTGCGGTCGGCCTGGGCGCGCTTCACCGGCGCACCCCGACGGCGCGCTCCAGCGGCGGGCCCCCGACGGCACGGTTCTCCGGCGGGCCCCCGACGACACGGTTCACCGGCGGGCCTCGACCAGCCGGGGCATGTCCCGGGCGGCCTCGATCAGGAACCACGGGGGCAGCACCGGGTTGCCGTCCGATCCGTCGGCGATCACCGTCCGGGCGACCTCCACCGAGATCTCGGCCAACTGGACCAGCAGCGACTTGGCCCGGAAGGCGGTCTGCCGCTGCGCCCCGGAGGCGTGCTCCTTCTGCGCGGGAAGCTCCTTGACCAGACGGCCGCGGAAGGCGTCGGCCAGGTAGTAGAGCAGGTCGCGGTCCTCCACCCGGTGCGGCCAGCGCGCGTCGCCCTTGAGGATCGCCTCCAGGCCGTAGGAGTTGCGGACGATCTTCGCGTAGCCGCAGAAGGCGATCGCGTGCTGCGCGGTGAGCAGCCCGTGGGCGACGACCTTGAGCGTCCCCTCGTCCAGGGTGGGGCCGAAGGAGTGCAGCGCGTCCGAGAGCATGTGCCAGGCGCGCGGGGTGGAGAACGGCTCCTCGGTCTTCGGCGGCGCGGACCACAGGTGGTCGGGCCGGTCGGTGAGGTGGTCGACGATCCAGGGGTGGATGCCGGCGCCGCCCGCCCAGCGCAGCCAGTCCTCGGCGCTGGCCCGGAGGTGGACGTGGACCATGCGGTTGACCAGCGCGGACGCCATCGGGCGGGCGAGCGCGCCGTCGGTGGCACGGTTTCCGGCGCCGATCACGATCGAGCCGGGCGGCAGCTCGTAGGAACCGATCCGGCGGTCCAGGATCAATGAGTAGAAGGCCTTCTGGACGTCCGGCGAGGCCGCGTTGAGCTCGTCCAGGAACAGGCAGTAGGGCTGGTCGCGGGCGATCTGCTCGGGCGGGCAGAACCGGGAGCGGCCCTCGGGGGTGAGCTGCGGGACGCCGATGAGGTCCTCCGGGGCGAGCTGGGTGCCGACCAGGCTCACGCACTCCAGACCGAGCGCCTCGGCGAACTCCCTGACCAGGGAGGACTTCCCGATCCCCGGGGCGCCCCAGAGGAACACCGGGCGGACGGTGGCCAGGCCGAGCAGCAGTTCGGGGATCTGGGCGGGCGAGACGCTGACTGCTCCCTGCACGGGGCTCCTTCGCGGCGACGGTGCGTGACCGGCCCAGTGTGCGGCGGGAATCGGCCCGGGCGCACCTGGATTTCCGGGCCCGGGAGGCGGATCCGCTCCCGGGCCCGGCGTACCGGACAGCTGTCAGCACAGCGGCCGTCGAGAGGGCCGGCGGCCGGCAGGGTCAGCGGCCGACCTCGCGGGCGCGGAGGTCCTCGACGGTCTCCCGCCGGATCAGCAGCCGCAGCCGCCCCTCCCGCACGGCGGCGACCGGCGGCCGGCCGACCAGGTTGTAGCCGGAGGCCATCGAGAGCTGGTAGGCGCCGGCCGCCGGGACGGCCAGCAGGTCCCCCGGGCGCAGGTCCGCCGGCAGCGTGGCGCCGTGCACCAGGACGTCACCGGCCTCGCAGTGCCGGCCGACCACGTCGAAGGTCGCGGTCGGACCGTCGGTGGGACGCCCGACCGTCCGCACCTGGTAGGCGGAACCGTAGAGGGCGGGGCGCGGGTTGTCGCTCATGCCGCCGTCCACGGCCGCGAAGGCCCGTCCGTCCGTACCGCGCTTGACCGACAGGACGCGGTAGAGCGCCACCCCCGCCGGAGCCGCGATCGCCCGGCCGGGCTCGACCAGCAACCCGGGGACGGCGAGGCCGTGTTCGGCGCAGCGGGCGGCGAGCCGGGCGGTGAGCTCGGCGGCGAAGCGGTCCGGGTCCAGCTCCGCGTCCTCGGCGAGGTAGCGGACGCCGTAACCGCCGCCGAGGTCGAGTTCGGGCAGTTCGACGCCGTGCCGGTCGCGGATCTCGGCGAGGAGTCCGACCAGCCGGTCGACGGCGGCGAGGTAGGGCCCGGCCTCGGTGATCTGGGAGCCCAGGTGGCAGTGCAGGCCGGTGAGCCGCAGGCCGGGCTGGCCGAGGATCCGGGCGACCGCGTCGGCGGCGTCCCCGCCGTCGATCCGGAAGCCGAACTTCTGCCCCTCGACGCCGGTCCGCACCGCGCTGTGGTGCCCGGCGGCGACCCCGGGCAGGACCCGGACCAGTACCCGCTGCGGGGCGTCCGCGACGGCCAGGGCGGCCAGCCGGGGGATCTCAGCGGCGCCGTCGACGACGATCCGGCCGACCCGCAGGCGGCGGGCGAGGCGCAGTTCCTCGGGGGTCTTGGCGTTGCCGTGCAGCAGGATGCGCTCGGGCGGGAAGCCGGCGGCTGCGGCGAGGCGGAGCTCGCCCGCCGAGCAGACGTCGAGGCCGAGACCCTCGTCGGCGGCCCAGTCCACCACCGCGCTGCACAGGAAGGCCTTGGCGGCGTAGAAGACCTCGGCCGTCGGCAGGGCGCGGCGGAAGGCCCGGGCGCGGGAGCGGAACTCCTGCTCGTCGAGCACGTAGAGCGGGGTGCCGAAGCGGTCGGCGGCCTCGGCCAGCCCGACGCCGCCGATCAGCAGGTCGCCGTTCGGGCCGGGGCGGGCGGAGGCGGGCCAGGGGCTGCCGAGCGGGCCGGGGTCGGCGGCGGGCAGGGGCCGGGGGTGCCGGACAGGTCCGGGGCCCGGGGAGGACGGGGGCGTGCGCAGGGTGGTCGTCACACGGTGCTCCTGGTCGGAACAGGGCGGGAGGGGGAGGACGAGGGTCGGCGGCGCGCGGTGGGCCCGGCCGACGGGTGGTCAGTCCTCGTAGTACATCGCGTGGCGGCAGTGCGCGGAGCTCGTGCGGCGCTCCTCGGGTTCGCGCGCCGCCTCCGTCGTGGCGGGCGCGCCGGACTCGGGGTCGAAGACGGTGCCGTGCAGCAGTCGGCGCAGCAGGGCCTCCTCGGCGGCGCCGGACAGCCGGCGGTTGCGGGGGTCGTCGGAGATCACCTGGAACTCGGTCATGGCGGGTCGTCGTCCTTCCGGTCGCGGCGGGGGCCTCGGTCGGTCCCGCTCGCAGATCCAGTCCACCCCCGCGGGCGGGCATCCGCAGCGGCTCTTGACGGAGGGCGTACGCGAACCGGCCCCGCCTTGACGGCACCTTGACGGGGGCGTCCTCTTGACGGGGGTGACGGCCCGGGAACGGCGACGGCCCCCGGGGCGGGGCGGGATGTTACCCCGGGGGCCGTCGTACCGGGCGCCCCGCGTCAGGCGTGGCGGGGCACCCGGTGAGTACCGGTCATCGAGGTGACCAGCGAGTACAGCGAGGTGGTGGCGGTGATGAAGAGGCGGTTGTTCTTGGGGCCGCCGAAGGTGAGGTTGGAGACGGGTTCGGGGACGAGGATGCGGCCGATGAGGGTGCCGTCCTCGGCGTAGCAGTGGATCCCGTTCTCGAACGCCGCCGCCCAGAGCCGGCCGTCGCGGTCGAAGCGGATGTTGTCGAAGCGGCTGCCGTTGCCGTCGATGTGGACGCCGCCCCCAGCCAGGGTGCCGTCCTCGCGGATGTCGAAGACCCGGATGTGCCCGGCCCGGCTGTCGGAGACGTAGAGCCGCTGCTCGTCGTGGGAGAGCAGGACCCCGTTGGGGCCGCGGAAGCCGTCGGCGGCGAGCTGGACCTCGCCGCCGTCCGGGTCGATCCGGTAGAGGTTGCAGGCGCCGATCTCGCTCTCGGCGATGTGGCCCTCGTAGTCGCTGGTGATGCCGAAGTCCGGGTCGGAGAACCAGATCGCGCCGTCCGAGCGGACCACCGCGTCGTTGGGCGAGTTGAGCCGCTTGCCCTGGAAGTGACTGGCGAGGACGGTGACCGTGCCGTCGTGCTCGGTGCGGGTCACCCGGCGGTTGCCCTGCTCACAGGTGATCAGGCGGCCCTCGCGGTCGAGGGTGTTGCCGTTGCCGTGCCCGGCCACCGGGCGGAGCACGCCGACCGTCCCGGTGGACTCGTCCCAGCGCAGGATCCGGTCGTTGGGGATGTCGCTCCAGATCAGCTGCCGCCACGCGGGCACGTAGAGCGGGCCCTCGGCCCAGCGGCAGTCCCCGTGGAGCTGCTCGAGCCGGGTGTCCCCGTAGGTGCAGGGGCGGAAGCGGTCATCCAGGATCTCGTACAACCCGAACTCAATCTGACCAGACATCATTCATGTCCTATCGCAAACGGCCGAACGTGGTTCTGATGATCATGAGTATGGCAGAACCAGGTATGGTTCCACCATGGCGATCGAAAATCTGGACGACACCGACCGGGCCCTGGTGGCGTTGCTCCAGCAGGACGCGGGCCAGGCCTATGCGGCACTCGGCCGGGCCGTGGGGCTCTCCACCGCCGCCGCCCACGAACGGGTGCGCAAGCTGCGCGAGCGCGGCGTCCTCCGCCGCACCACCGTGGAGGTCGACCCGAAGGCGCTCGGCCTCGGGGTGCTGGCCTTCGTGATGGTCGACTCGTCGGCCTGGATGGGCGATTCGGCCGGGGCGTTCGCCGCGATCCCCGAGATCGAGGAGGCCCACGTCATCGCCGGCGCCGCGTCGGTGCTGGTCAAGGTGCGGACGCCGACGACCGAGCAGCTCCAGGACGTGCTGCGCCGGCTCTACGCGATCGAGGGCGTCAACGGGACCCAGGCCACCGTGGTGCTGGAGTCCTTCTTCGAGCGGCCGCCGTCACCGGCACTCTGACCACCGGCACTCTGACCGCCGGCCTTCCGACCGCCGCGGGCCCTACGACCGCCGCCGGAAACACGACGGGTCCGTCCGACGGGGGATCCCCGCCGGACGGACCCGGCCGCACTACGGGCTGATCACATGTTGATCATGTGACCGGCCAGCCCGTGGATCGCCTCCTTGACCGCCTCGCCCAGCGTCGGGTGCGCGTGCACGTTGCGGGCGACCTCGTGCACGGTGAGGTCCCACTGCTGGGCCAGCGTCAGCTCCGGCAGCAGCTCGGTGACCTCGGGGCCGATCAGGTGGGCACCGAGCAGCTCGCCGTGGGCGCCGTCGCTGATGACCTTGACGAAGCCGATCGGGTGGCCGAGGCCGTGCGCCTTGCCGTTGGCGGTGAACGGGAACTTGGAGACCTTGACGTCGTGGCCGAGCTCGCGGGCCTGCGCCTCGGTGTAGCCGAAGCTCGCGATCTGCGGCTGGCAGTAGGTCGCGCGCGGGATCATCGCGAAGTCCAGCTCCATGGTCTCCACGTCGGCGATCGTCTCGGCCGCGATCACGGCCATCGACTCGGCGGCGTGCGCCAGCATCAGCTTGGCGGTGACGTCACCGATGGCGAAGATGTGCGGGACGTTGGTGCGGCCCCGGCCGTCGACCGCGATCGCACCCCGCTCGGTGAGCTTGACGCCGGTGTTCTCCAGGCCGTAGCCGTGGACGCGCGGCGCGAAGCCGATCGCCTGGAGGACCCTGTCCGCCTCCAGGACCTGCTGCTGCCCGTCCTTGGCGGTGACGGTGACCTTGACCTTGGCGGCCGGGTCCTTGTCGTCGATCGAGTCCACCCGGGTCGAGGTGAGCACCTGGATCCCGAGCTTGCGGTACTGCTTGGCCAGTTCGGCGGAGACGTCCGCGTCCTCCAGCGGCACCATCCGGTCGAGGAACTCCACGATGGTGACCTGCACACCGTAGTTGTGCAGCACATAGGCGAACTCGACGCCGATCGCGCCGGCACCCGCGATGACGATGCTGCCCGGCAGGTCCTCGGTGAGGATCTGCTCCTCGTAGGTCACCACGCGGTCGCTCAGGCTGGTGCCCGGCAGCAGCCGGGTGCTGGCACCGGCGGCGATGACGCAGTGGTCGAAGGTGATGACCTCGAAGCCGCCGCCGTTCAGGGCGACCTGGAGGGTGCGGTCGTCGACGAAGGTGCCGCGGCCGTCGTACTCCGTGATGCCGTTCTTCTTCATCAGGTAGTGGACGCCCTTGACGCGGCCGTCGGCGACGGTGCGGCTGCGCTTGAACGCCTCGCTGTAGTCGAAGGTGACCTTCCCCTCGACCTTGATGCCGAAGGTCTTGGCCTCCTTGGTGAAGATGTGCGCGAGTTCCGCGTTGCGCAGCAGGGCCTTGGAGGGGATGCAGCCGACGTTCAGGCAGACCCCGCCCCAGTACTTCGACTCCACGACGGCGGTCTTCAGACCGAGCTGGGCGGAGCGGACGGCCGCGGTGTACCCACCGGGACCGGCCCCGAGAACGACGACGTCGTAGTGCGTACTGCTGCTCATGGTGCTGATCCTCCGAGGGTGTCACGGTGTCGTGCTCTCGCCGTCCATGGTGTCAGGCCACCGCTCCGCGCACCCGGCGGACCCCCGATCGCCCGGCACCGGCGCCCGTCCGACGCGCCTCCGACCCCGCCCCGAGGAACGCGGGGGCGGGGCCGGAGGCGGGACAAGGCCTGGTGGGGCCGGGTACGGCCGGGGTCAGGACGGGGTCAGGACGCGACCTCGTGGGCGTGGCTCTCCTGGAGGCCGCCGCCGCTGCCCACCTGGCCGTCGGTCTGCTTCGGCGCGACGGGCGCGGTCAGCGAGGAGAGGTCCCAGGCGTAGCGGCCGACGGCGTTGGCGATGGCGTCGATGTTGAGGTCGAAGGCGGCGAGGTCCAGGTTGTCCAGGTCGTCGCAGGCCTTGTGGTAGCACTTGTCGAACGCGACCCCGGCGGTGCCGCCGTACCTGGCCGCCTGCTCGGCGGTCTTGATCACCTCGGCGCCGGTGTCGGTGCCGCCCGCCGGGATGCCCGCCTCGATGAACGGTCCGTAGTCGGAGCGGCCGGTGAAGTCGGTGCCCTCGTGCGGGACGCTCCAGTCGTCGAAGAAGTCCGTGATCAGGCGCTCGATCTGGGCGGAGCCCGCCGGGCCGGGGCCCGAGCCGACGTGGTCGGAGTCGTCGCCGTCGTAGACGAACTGGGCCGAGTTGGGCGAGGCGATCATGTCGAAGTTGAGGTAGAGCCGGATCTTCTTCTTCTCGGCCTCGGAGAGCGAGTTCACGTACGCCTCGGAGCCCTTGAGGCCGAACTCCTCGGCGGACCACCAGGCGAACCGCACCTTGTTCTTGACCGGCCGGGTGCCGAGGTTCTTGGCGACCTCCAGGATGCCGGCCGAACCGGAGCCGTTGTCGTTGATGCCGGGCCCCTCGGCCACCGAGTCGAGGTGGGAGCCGACCATCACGACGTTGTTCGGGTCCCCGCCCGGGGTCTCGGCCAGCACGTTCCAGGTCTTGCGCTTCTCCATGAAGGTGCGCAGGTCCAGGCTGACGGTGACCGGACCGGCGGCGGCCTTGGCGGCGAGGGCCTCACCGGCCGCCTTGCTGGTGCTGCCGACCGGGAGCCGACCGGCGTCCGGCTCCACCAGGGTGCCGCTGAGCTCGGCGTCGGTGTTGTTGTACACGACGGCGGCGGCGGCGCCCGCGGCCGCCGCGGCCGCCTGCTTGATCGCGAAGCTGCAACCGCCGCGCTTGATCAGCGCGACCTTGCCGGTGAAGGCGCCGGCCGCGTAGTCGGACGCCTCGCAGCCGGTGGTGTCGTCCACCGGGACGACCGCGAGCGGGGCGGTGATGCCGCCCGCCGGGCCGCTGAGGGAGTAGGTCATGGCCTTCAGCGGCACCGTCTCGGCCTGCGGGGAGACGACCGCGAACTTCTCGGAGAGGGCCTGGAAGAAGGTGTACTCGAACTCCTGCTTGGAGACCTTCAGCCCGGCCCTGCGCGCCTGGTCGTAGACGTACTGGGCGGACTGCTCGTGGCCCCGGGCGCCGGCCACCCGGGTGCCGCCGTTCCGGTCGGCGAACCGCTGGAACGCCTCCAGGGTCCCGAAGGCGTCGTCGGCGTCGCTGCCCGCGATCAGCCGGGCCGCCAGCTTCGCGCCGTTGCGGACCGGGTCCGTCTCGGCGGCGGCGCTGCCGGTGCCGACCAGCAGCAGCGGGGTCACCAGTGCCGCGACCGCCAGCGCGGCGCCCGCCGCCCGGTGGGTGGGGGCGGCCTTGGAGCGGGGTGCGGTGGCCGGGCGACCGGTCCGAGCGTTCAACGTGAGTCCTTCCGACGGTCTGTGGGTCTCCCGATTTGACATGCTCCGGGACGTCTTGCCAACCCCGGCGCGAAAGCTGACCGGATGCGGACACCCCGGTCTGCGGCGATGCTGGAGGAGGTGGGGCCGTCTCTTCCGGGAGTGTGACCAGATGTCCATGATGGATAAGCTCAAGGGCCTGCTCAAGGGCCATGAGGACCAGGCCGAGAGGGGCGTGGACAAAGCCGGCGACATGGTCGACGAGCGGACGCAGGGCAAGTACAGCGGCCACGTCGACACGGCGCAGGACAAGATCAAGGACCAGCTGCGGGACGACCGGCCGCCGCAGTAGGCCCACCGCGTCGGTTCCCCCGAGCTCCAGAAACCGCGGACCGTCACGCAGTCGCCCGGTCCGTGCCAGGCCCGTGCGCGCCCTTCGGCGCCCGCACGGGCCTGGTCGCATTTTCGGACTTTACATACTCATTACTATTGATCCGGTTGCGCGTTCGCGTCCCGTACGCGGTCAGGCGCCGGAGTTCCCCCTGCCCCGGCGCGGCCGTGTCCGTGCGTGTCCGTGTCCGTGTCCGCGCAGCACCGAGGGAACTCCCCCTGACGAGAGGACAGCCGCCGTGTCGATCGCCCGTGTCCGAACCACTCCGCTGCCCGGTGTCGGCGTCCAGTACGACCTCACCACCCGAGAACAGCGGCACCTGTCGGTGATCGCCCACCGCGACGGCTCACGCAGCCTCAACGTCTACCGCTCGGACGACCCCGACGCCTGCTCGCAGGCGTTCCGGCTGACGGCCGAGGAGTCCGCCGCCCTGGTCGACGCCCTGACGCCGGCCCACCACAACCCGGCCATGCTCCACACCACCGACCTCGGCCTGGTCGCCGAACGGCTCCCGGTCGACGGCACCTCGTACTGGAACGGGCGGCTGCTCGGCGAGACCCGGATGCGCACCGAGACCGGCGCCTCCATCGTCGCCGTACTGCGGCGCACCGGCGCCGTCCCCTCGCCCGCGCCGGACTTCCGGCTGGCCGGCGGAGACACGCTCATCGTGATCGGCACCCGCGAGGGTGTGGACGCGGCGGCGGCGATCCTGGAGCGGGGGTGATCGGGGGGTGCACACCGCCACCGTCTTCATCGAGCTCGGCTCGGTCATCCTCGTCCTCGGTCTGCTCGGCCGGATCGCCGGCCGGTACGGCTTCTCGCCGATCCCGCTCTACCTGCTCGGCGGCCTCGCCTTCGGCACCGGCGGACTGCTGCCGCTGAGCGCCAGCGAGGAGTTCGTGGCGACCGGCGCCGAGATCGGCGTCGTCCTGCTGCTGCTGATGCTGGGTCTGGAGTACACCGCCGCCGACCTGGTCACCAATCTCAAGGCCCAGTACCCGGCCGGCGCGGTCGACTTCCTGCTCAACGCGATACCCGGCGCACTCGCCGCGCTGCTGCTCGGCTGGGGCCCGGTGGCGGCCGTGGTGCTGGCCGGAGTCACCTGGATCTCCTCCTCGGGCGTCATCGCCAAGGTGCTCGGCGACCTCGGACGACTGGGCAACCGGGAGACCCCGGTGATCCTCAGCATCCTGGTGCTGGAGGACCTCGCGATGGCGGTCTACCTGCCGATCCTCACCGCCCTGCTGGCCGGGGCCGGACTGGTCGCCGGCTCGATCACCCTCGCCATCGCGCTCGCCACGGCGGGAGCGGTGCTGTTCGTCGCGCTCCGCTACGGCCGGCTGATCTCCCGCTTCGTCTCGCACGACGACCCGGAGAAGCTGCTGCTGGTGGTGCTGGGGCTGACACTGCTGGTCGCCGGTATCGCGCAGCAGCTCCAGGTGTCGGCGGCGGTCGGCGCGTTCCTGGTCGGCATCGCGCTCTCCGGCGAGGCCGCCGAGGGCGCGCACACGCTGCTGAGCCCGCTGCGGGACCTCTTCGCGGCGGTGTTCTTCGTGTTCTTCGGCCTCAGCACCGATCCGACCAGCATCCCGCCGGTGCTGCTGCCGGCCCTGCTGCTGGCCGCCGTCACCGCCGTCACCAAGGTCGCCACCGGCTACTGGGCGGCCCGCCGGGCGGGGATCGCCACCCGCGGACGGTGGCGGGCCGGCGGGGCGCTGGTGTCCCGGGGCGAGTTCTCGATCGTCATCGCCGGGCTGGCCGTGACGGCCGGTATCGAGCCCGGACTCGGGCCGCTGGCCACGGCGTACGTGCTGATCCTGGTGGTCACCGGGCCGCTGGCCGCGCGGTACACCCAGCCCGCCGTGGAGCGGCTGGGCGCGGTGTTCGCACGGCGGCGGGGCACCGCCTGGGCGCCGGAGGCGCGGCCGGGCGGGGCTGCGGCTGCGACGCCGACCGCGGTCGGGGTGTTGCCCGCGCGGGGTACAGGGGTGGAGCCGGTGGAGGACGCGCCGGACGCCGAGGACGTGCTTGACCCCGGTCCCGATCAGGCCCTGGACGGCCTGTCGCGCTGAACCGCGGACGCGTCCGACTCCCCCGCCCCCGGGCGGCTCACCTTCGGTGATCCGCCCGGGGGTTCTCGTTGCCCTGCTCGTTCGTCCGGTTCGTCCTGTCCGTGCTGTCCGCGCTGTCCGTGCTGTCCGCGCCGCTGCCGCAGTTCTCGCAGGGGCCGGGGCCCGGGCGCTCACGCACGCGTCCGCAGTCCTCGCACACCCGGTCCAGCCAGCAGGCCGGCTCGCCACCCTCGTCCATGCGGAGATTGTGACCCCGGGCCGGACGGGAGCGCGAGTAGACAGTGTCTACTAGATCTTGATAGACACATCCCCATGACCGAACAGGACAAGTCCGTCGGCCTGCGTGCCCGCCTGGTCGCAGCCGGGGTCGAACTGCTCGCGCTGGAGGGCGTCCACGCCCTCACCCTGCGCGAGATCGCCCGCCAGGCCGGGGTCTCGCACGGCGCCCCGCGCAGGTACTTCGCCGCCCACGCCGAACTGCTCGCCGCCATCGCCGGACACGGCTTCGGCGAGCTGGCCACCGCGCTGGGCCTCGACGCACCGTCCTCCGCCTCCGTCCCCGTCTCCGCCCCCGCCCCCGCCCCCGCCTCCGCCACCGCTTCCGCTTCCGTCTCCGCTTCCGTCTCCGCCGCAGCGGCCCGGGCCCGGCTCGACAACCTCGCCCGCGGCTACCTCGCCTTCGCGGCCGAGCGGCCGGGCTTGTTCGAGCTGATGTTCCGCCACGACGTGCTGGAGGGCAGCGGTGCAGAGCTGCGCCGCACCTCGCTGCCCCTCTTCGAGGCCGTCACCCGCCTGGTCGCCGCGATCCGGCCGACCGCTGCCGCTGCCGACGGAGACGGGGACGGGGACGAACCGCCGCCCACCGTGGTGGCGGCGGCGCTCTGGGCCAATCTGCACGGCCTCGCCCAGCTCCGCGCCTGGGGCAGTCTCCGCCTCGCCACCGGCGGCGACAGCGTCGAACCCCTCCTCCGCGCCACCCTCGACGCCCACCTCGGCCGGGATGCCGGATGACGCCCGCCCGCACCCGGCGCCTCACCCTCGTCGGCAGCGTCCTCGGCGCCTCGGTCGTCGCCCTCGACGGCACGGTGCTCAGCGTCGCCCAACCCAGCCTCCGCCGCGACCTGGACACCTCCCTGGCCGCCGTGCAGTGGACCAGCACCGCCTATCTGGTCACCGTGGCCGCCCTGCTGGTGTTCGCCGGCCGGCTCGGCGACCGGTTCGGCCACCGCCGGGTATTCGCTATCGGCGCGATCGGCTTCGGAGTCACCTCGGCGGGTATCGGCCTCGCCCCCGACATCAGCTGGGTGATCGGCCTGCGCGTCCTCCAGGGCGTGGCGGGCGCGCTGCTCCAGCCCGCCACCCTCGGGCTGCTGCGGGCCGTCTACCCGGCCGAACTGCTGGCCCGGCCGATCGCCTGGCGCACCAGCGCGATCGGGCTCTCGGCCGCCACCGGTCCCCTGGTCGGGGGCGCGCTGACCGCTCAACTGGGCTGGCGTTCGGTCTTCTTCCTCACGGTCGTGCCCGCCGCGGTCGCCGGGGTCTCGGCGCTGCTGGTCAGGCTGCCCGCGTCGGCCGAGGCCGCTTCCGTCTCCGCGGCGGGTTCCGGGCTGGACCTGCCCGGCGCCGGGCTGCTGGGCGGAGCGCTGGCCGCACTGGTGTTCACTCTGGCCGAGGTGCCCGAGCACGGCCCGTCCCCGACCGTCTGGCTCGGACTGGGAGCCGCGACGGCGCTCGGCACCGCCTTCCTCCGCCACGAACGGCGAACCCGGGACCCACTGCTGCCGCCGGCCGTCCTCCGGGCCCCGACGGTGGCCCCCGCGCTGGGCGTCCTGCTCACCGCCTCGGCCGCCCTGTTCGGCACGCTCTTCCTCGTCACCTACTTCCTCCAGGACGTGCTCGCCCTGGACCCGCTCGCCTGTGCGCTACGGGCCCTGCCGCTCGCGCTGGCGATGGTGGTGGCCGCGCCCGCCTCCGCGACCCTGAGCCGACGTCACGGTCCGCGCCGGACGGTGGTGGCGGGGATGTCCGCGCTCACCCTGGGCACCCTCCTGGCCTCGGGCTTCCGCCCGGACACCTCGGCACTCGTGACGACCGCGGCCTTCCTGCTGCTGGGCACCGGTTTCGGGGCCGTGATGGCCACCGCGACGACGGCGGTCGTCCGGGCCGCACCGCTCGGGGCCGCCGGGGTCGCGGGCGGGCTCCAGCAGACCGCGATGAACATCGGGCCCGCCCTCGGCGTGGCCGCCGCGACCACCCTCGCCGCCGGCCGCCCACCGGCCGAAGCCCTCACCCCGGCCCTGCTTGCCCTGGCCGCCGCGGCCGCCACCGGCACCCTCCTCGCCACCCGCCTCCCGGCCGCGCACCGACCCGCCGCACCGGCACCCGCGCCTGCGTCCGATGCTCCGGGACGCTGAGCACTGAAGCCCGGGCGGGCTCCTGATCCACGACCGGCTCCAGCAGTCGGATCGCGCCGCCCGGGTCGCCGCCACGGTGCTCGGCGCAAAGGCCGACGCCCCCTGCTCCCCGGCGGTGCCGGTGGGCAGGGGGCGCTCGCGGGGTTCGCCACCGGGCCCGGGCTTCAGCCCTGCCGCAGGTTTCAGCCCTGCCGACCTGTTTCGACGATCTTCATGACGAACGGCGTGGAGTTGTTGCCGAGGTGGAGGATGTCGTCGATGCTGCTGACGCTGACCCGTCCGCCGGTCAGATTCCCGAGAGGAGCATCCTCGGAGACCCTGACCGGGACGAGTGCGGTGGCGCTGTCGTCAACGTTGAGGCCGGCCGGGAAGACGCATCGGACGGTCCAGACGCCGAGCAGGCCCTGCGTCGCCTGGCAGTCCTCGGGGAAGTAGGGCTCCTCGGGTGTCACGCCGCGCGGCAGGCGGACACTGACGGTGAAGCTGTTCGCGGTCTTCTGGGGGCCTCCGTTGGCGACGAAGCCGTGCACCGTTGTCGAACCGCCCGGCGTAGCCGGGTCCGGGCCCGGGCCGGCGCCCGCCCACCTGCGGGTTACCGGGGCTCTGTACGCTCCCGTGCCGCGTCCGTCGGCCCACCTCGACCTGCCCCAAGACCAATCGTTCGACAGGCCCAGGCGGGTACCGACGGCGTCCCGCACGAATCGCCGCAGGTGCGCACGCACCTCGTCGGGCCGCTCCAGCCAGGGCTCGTGCCCCGCGCCCTCGATCCGGGTCAGCGGCACGCCCAGCTGGAGCGCGAGCGACTCAAGTGCCGACACCGGACGGGGGTCGTCGACCCCACCGAGGATCTCCGTCCGAGCGGGCAGGCGTGTGCACAGGTCGGCAAGGTGCCCGTCGAGCGGATCGGCGCGTCCTTCCGCGCCGAGTTCGGCGTTCATGGACCAGTTGACCGGTCGCCGCCGCCGGGCACCCTCGGCCGCCCAGCGCCACCCGCGTTCGGGATCGGAGTGGTCGGTGAACCACGCGAGGGTGAGCAGCTCGACCTCCTGCTCCTCCGTGCGCTGCGGCAACTCCTCCAGCTCACGGAGCCGTTGCTGCTGGGCCGCGGACATCCGACGGCCGCGCTCCGCTCGGTCCTCGGTCCGCCAGTCACCGACGAACGGCCCGCACATCAGCAGCACGGCGCGCACCCGGCCGGGGTACCGCAGACAGAACCGGCTCGCCAGACCGGTGCCGTAGGAGTGCCCGATCAGCACGGCCTCGGACAGCTCCCACGCGTCGAGGAGTTCGGCGAGGTCCTCGACGTGCCGGGCAAGGGAGTGCCGCCCCTGCCACGGGGGCCGCCCCGTGCCGCGCTGGTCGTAGCGGTACACGGGCGCGAGGTCCGCGACCATGGGGGCGATGCCGTCCAGGTAGTCCGGCAGCCCGGGACCACCGTGGAGCAGGACCACGGCCGGCCGCCGAGTCGTGTCCCCCAGGCCCTTCCAATGCACCTGCGCGCCGTCGGTCATCGACACGAGGCCTTGCGTCTCCGTGTCACCGCCAGGAGGTTACCGGCGTCGCCGATGCTCCGCCAAGGTCGGTCGTCGGGTCAGGAGGTCGGCCCGGGACGGCCGGTGGGTCAGGATCAGCGGCGGACGAAGCAGGTGGCGGTGTCGCGGTTGCCGAGGTACAGCACGCCCGGCCGCCGGTAGGCACACAGGGAGATCGATCGATCGCATACATCTCAAGCAGACGCGTTCCGCTCGCTCAACCGGATTTCTGACGCCTCCTCAGCTTGGCGTTTAACCTCGCAGGTCACCCGACCTGCTGATCTGCGGTTCTTCCCGGGACAGCGGAGGCGGCCGTTCTCCACGCTTCGAGATGTCGAGTCACGAAGCACGAGAGAACGGCCGCTGCCTATGAGTCTCCCGGTCGATGCGCCCGAAAGTGCGGCATTGGACGTCTTGTCCCGCTTTCGGGTCGAGTTCTACGACTGTCTTTACGCCCGCCAGGACGCGCTCTTCGAGCTCACCGACGCGGTGCTGTGTACGGACGGGCCGGTGAAGACGCTGGTCGAGCTGTCGCTGGCCATCGAGCATCGGCGCGGGCACGGAGCCCTGTACGCCGCGCTGGACCGGGGTTGGTGCGAGCCCGCCCGCCTGCGCCGCACCCTGGCCGGCCTGCCGCTGCCCCGCGCGGCCGACGGGCGGATCGTGCTGGCCGTTGACGTGAGCAACTGGCTCCGGCCCGACGCCCCCACCAGCGACGACCGGCTGTTCTGCCACGTCTACGGGCGCGGGGGCCGCAGCAAGGACCAGTTCGTGCCCGGCTGGCCGTACTCCTTCGTCGCGGCCCTGGAGACCGGCCGGACTTCCTGGACCGCGCTGCTGGACGCCGTGCGCCTCGGGCGGGCGGATGACGCGACCGCAGTCACCGCCGACCAACTTCGCGACGTGGTAACCAGGTTGGGACAGGCCGGGCAGTGGCACGACGGCGACCCCGAGATCTGGGTCGTCATGGACTCCGGCTACGACGTCGCCTACCTGTCCCACGCCCTTGCGGACCTGCCGGTCGTGCTGGTCGGGAGACTGCGCTCGGACCGCGTGATGCTCCGCGACGCCGGGCCCGCCCGCTCCGGCCCGAAGGGCGGCCGGCCTCGCAAGCATGGCGGCGTCCTGTCCTTCGCTCGGCCCGACAGCTGGCACGAACCCGAGATCACCACGGCCACCGACACCACCCGCTACGGCAAGGCCGAGGCGATGGCCTGGGACCGGATGCACCCCCGGCTCACCCACCGCGGCCCCTGGCTGGACCTGGCCGAGGAGGAACTGCCCATCCTTCACGGTACGTTGATGCGCCTCAAGGTGGAGCGCCTGCCGGGCGACCGCGACCCGAAGCCGGTCTGGCTCTGGGTCTCGTCAACCGCCGCCACGCCGGCGGACGTGGACCGCTGGTGGCAGGCGTTCCTTCGCAGATTCGATCTCGAACACACCTTCAGGCTGATGAAGCAGACCCTCGGCTGGACCGCTCCGAAGATCCGCCACGCCGACAGCGCCGACCTGTGGACCTGGCTGGTCATCGCCGCCCACACCCAGCTCCGTCTCGCCCGCCCGCTCGCCGAAGACCTACGCCGCCCCTGGGAACGGTCGCCTGGGCCCCGCCGTCTGACCCCCGCCCGGGTCCGGCGCGGGTTTCGAAACATCCGCGCGACCGCGGCGAGGCTGTCGCACGGCTTCCCCCGTCCGCGAGTCAAGAGCGCGATTTCGTGGTGCCGACAAGGAGTTTGCTGAGGTTGTGGACGGTGCCGAGGAGCTTGATCTCGGTGTCGACAGCTCGGCGTCCGCGGTAGTTGAGGTGTCGGCCGAACCGCTGGAAGAGCTGGGCGAAGCCAGGCTCGACGAGAGCGCTGCGCTGGCGGTACCGGGCCCGGCCGGCCGGGGTCGCCAGGCGGTCGGCCATGGGTTGTTGGCCGGCGGGGGCGGTCTGGCGCTTCGCGGGGAAGCCTGCCTGGTCAGCCTCGCTGGTGACCGAGACCAGCAGCGGCAGGTCGGCGAGCTCCTCGAAGGAGGCGGCGCTGGCGTATCCGCTGTCCGCGAGCCAGAGCAGGATGTCGCCCGCCAGACCTGCCGCGCGCTGGTTCTCCTGGGTCTTCCTGACCATCGGGATCAGTGCGGTGCGGTCCGAGGGGTTGTCGTGGAGGTCGATGGCCAGCAGGATCTGGCGGCGCGCGCAGACGATCTGCAGGTTGTATCCCTGCAGGTAGCCGCCGTGCTTGCCCAGTTGTAGCCGTGAGTCCGGATCGCTCAGGCTGGCGACGGCGGTCGGGGAGGGCATCGGCTCGGGGCTGCTTGCCCGCTCCAGGTGAGCGAGGGCCTTCGCCAGTCGGGCCCGCTGCCGGACCAGGACCGTCTTGTTCTCCATGGGCACGGGCGGTCGACCGTTGGCGGCCCGGCGCCCTGCCTCCCGGTCGGCCTCGGTCCGTGCTTGGTACTTCCTCAGTTTCTCCTGATGGGCCGCAGTCTCCGCGGTCAACCGCTCCTCCGCGCGGGCCACGATGCGTTCGGCTGCCTGAACCTTGATCCTTATCTCGTTGGCGGACGGCAGGGCGCGTTGGTGGAGCCGGTCCCGGGCCGTGCGAGCCCTGGCGAGCAGGTCACACAGGCGTGACATCCTCGGCCAGTCGTCACGCTGGGGCTCGTCGTCGGCGTCCGTAGCGTCGCGGGTCTCGACGCGCCGGGCATGGTCGCGCGCGTCGTCCATGAGCGCGCTGATCTCGTCCTCGCACCGGGCGATGACGGTCTCGAGACGCGGCAACTGCTTGTTGGAGTCACGGGACGCGTTCGCGTCCATCGGCGAGCCATCCACCGCGACCGCCGACAGATCGACCAGCCCACGACTGCCACACAGGGCCAGCACCTGCACGAACAGCCGGGTCAGCGCGTCGCGGTGACGCTGGACGAACCGTGCGACGGTGGAATGGTCCACGGCGCGGTTCGCGGTGATGATCCGGCAGCCCAGATCGTCCCAGCAGGCCCGTTCGATGCCGCGCGAGGAGCGTATGCCCTTGCTGTAGCAGTAGAAGATCAGCGCCACCAAGGCGGCTGGCGGGTAGGCGACGCCGCCCTGCCCGTCGGCACGATAGCCGCCCTCGAAGGCCGAGAGGTCGAGCCCTTCGACCACCTCAAGCACTCTCCAACACAAGTGCCCTGGCGGCAGCCACTCCCGGGCACTCTTCGGCATCTCAAGATCACGTTCGCGGTCGCACAGCAGGAAGTTCCGCCCCACCGATCCAGACTCCAACGTCCCCACGACGACTTGAACCGAACATCGAATCGCTCTTGACTCGCGGACGGGGGAAGCCGTGCGACAGCCTCCGGCCCGTCCGGCGGCCGCACCGAAACCGTCCCGGCCAGGGCCGGGACGGCCCGCAGGCTCGAAGAACAAGAACCGCGCCAAGCACCACGACGTCGGCAAGACCGTGAAACGCGCCGAATCGATCAAGGATCACCAAGCGCAGCGAGGTTAAACGCCAAGCTCAGATCCGATCCGGCCCGGTACGTCCCCGGTGGCACCGGCCCGGCGGCGGGACAGCGGGAGCAGGAGCAGCGCGAGTTGGACCAGCGCTCCGATCGTCATACCGACCCAGAGGCCGCGGACACCGAACCGACCCGACAGGACCGCGCCGGAGGCGAGCTGGGCGGTGAGGCCGACCAGCACCGCGACCACCGGCCGCCGTCCGGCGCCGGCCGCCTGGTGCACCCCGCCGAGGGCGACCACCAGCGCATAGGGCAGCAGGTAGAGGCCGGACATCCGGAGAAAACCGACGGCCTCGCCGGCCACCGCCGGGTCCTCGGTGAACAGCGCCGTCACCGGTCGCGCGGCCGCCGCGCAGAGCAGGGCCGCGCCCGCGCCGAGCGCCCCGGCCAGCCGGGCCGTGTCGCGGGCGAGGGAGCGCACGGCGGCGGCGGGGTCGACTCCGGCCCGCCCGGCCGCGCCGGTCAGCCGGGCGGCCTCGATGGCGGCGGCCTGCCGGACGGCGTAGAAGGCCATGGTGACGATCAGCAGGACGCGGTAGCCCACCCCGTACCCGGCCACCGCCGGCACACCGAAGGCCGCGACCAGGCCGAGCTGGACCGTCCCGACGCCCATCCGCGCGGTGAAGTCCAGGCCGAACGGCGCGCCGGTCGCGGTGATCGCGCGCCCCTCCGCGAGCAGCCCGCCCGCCGGGGCCGGCAACCGGTGGCGGCGGCGGAGCAGGGCGGTGACGGCGAGGGCGACCGCCCGGGAGGCGGTCAGCGCCAGCGCCGCGCCGGTCACGCCGAGCGCCGGGAACGGGCCGGGGCCGAGGATCAGCAGCGGGTCCAGGACGAGCAGCAGGGCGTTGCCGAGCAGGGCCGTCCGCAGCGGCGTCCGGGTGTCGCCGACGCCCTTGAACAGCTCGTCGGCGATCCGCTGGGCGAAGAACAGGGCGAAGGCCGGGAAGGCCACGGTGAACCAGTCGGCGGCGAGCGCGGCGGCCTCGCCGTCCAGGAAGGCGGCGGCGATCCGGTCCCTGGCCAGGAAGCCGGGGACGGCGATCAGGAGGCTGCCGAGCGCGCAGAGCCGCCACGCGGCCCGGGCGACCCGACCGGCCCCGGCCCGGTCGCCGGCACCGCGGGCGTGCGCCAGCCGCACGGTGGTGCCGGAGGCGACCACCAGGACCAGGCCGAGCAGCAGGTTCTCCACGGTGCCGGCCAGGGTGACGGCGGCCACCGCCGGTGCGCCCAGCCCGGCCACCCAGTAGGCGCCGACGACCGAGGCAACCACCCCAGAGAGCAGTTCCCCGTAGACCGGTCCCGCCAGTGCCACGAGCCGTGGCAGGTGCCCCCGCATGCTTCCTCCACTGTCCCCGTCGGCCCTCGGCGTCGACGACCTCGACCGCCTCGACGACCTCGCTTGCTCGCTTGCCTCGAATAGAGATACATCGAATCGATGCATCTCGACAAGAGGTATCGTGGCGCCGTCACGGAACGCGCGGCCACGGACTGCCGACCGCCGGTCCGGACCGGAGCGCCGACGACGGCGGAACGCCACGACGACGGAGGACCCCCGACCGTGCTGACGCTCGCGATCCTCGGTTTCCTGCACGACGAGCCGCTGCACGGCTACCAACTGAAGGCCCTGATCACCGACCTGACCGGCCACGTCCGGCCGGTCAGCGACGGCGCGCTCTACCCCGCGATCGCCCGGCTGGAGAAGGCCGGACTGCTGCTGCGGCGCACCGAGCCGGGCACCGGGGCCGCCCCCCGACAGGTCCTGGAGCTGACCGCCGAGGGGCGCGCCGAGCTGGAACGGCGGCTGGCCGAACCGACCGAGGTCGAGATCTCCGACCAGATCCGCTTCTTCACCGTCGCCACCTTCCTGGACCGCCTGGCCGACCCGGCCCGGCAGGCCGCCGTCCTCGCAAGACGGCTCGCCTTCCTGGAGGCGCCGAGCAGCTTCTTCTACGACGCCGACGGGCTCCCCGTCACCGCCGAGCGGGAACCCAACCCGTTCCGGCGCGGCATCCTGCTGGTCGCCCGGGCCTCCGGCGCGGCGGAGCGGGCCTGGCTGACCGAGACGATCGCCGAACTGGAACGCGACGTTCCGAACGCCTGATCGGACTACCGGAACCCTTGCTTCCCGAGGGGCTCCCGCCGCCCCGACGGGTGGCTATGATGACCGCCACCCCCGCGGCCGGTCCGTCCGGAATCCCGGCGCCGCCGCGCGTGGCCAGGTCACGGGCCGATCCCGACCCGCGCCGTCCGCACCCGAGGGAGACCCCCGTGCCCAGTGCCGACATCGCCGCCGCCGCGGACACCGCGCCCACCGCGACCGCCGCCGGCGCCGACCGGTCCGCGACCGGCCCCGAACCGGGCGCGCCCCGCCCCGCCGCGCGCCGGGAGGACATCCCCGGCTGGTTCTTCCGGCTGGACCAGGAGGCCTTCGGGCACCTCCTCACCGCCCAGAGCGCGGCCGGCACCACCGGCGACATCCTCGAACTCGGCAGCTACCTGGGGCGCAGCGCCGTCCTGCTCGGCGGCCACCTGCGGCCGGGCGAGCACCTGACGGTCTGCGACCTGTTCGACTCGGAGGCGGGCGACGCCGACAACGCCGCCGAGATGACGATGTCCTACCGGGCCTCGCTCACCAGGAGCGGCTTCGAGGCGAACTACCTGGCGTTCCACCCGGAGCTGCCGACCATCGTGCAGGCGCCGACCTCGGTGCTGGCCGACGGCCGGGTCCCGGACGGCAGCTGCCGCTTCGTCCACATCGACGCCTCCCACCTCTACGAGCACGTGGCCGGGGACATCGAGGTGGCGCGGCGGGCGCTGTCCGGGGACGGCCTGGTCGTGCTGGACGACTACCGCTCGGAGCACACGCCCGGTGTGTCGGCGGCGGTCTGGCAGGCGGTGTTCACCGGTGGGCTGCGGCCGGTACTGCTGACGCCGATGAAGTTCTACGGGACGTGGGGCGATCCGGAGCCGGTCCGGCGGGCACTGCTGGCGCGCGACTGGCGGGCCGAGGGGTTCACGGTGGACGAGGACACCATCGCCGAGGCGTCGGTGCTGCGGCTCAACAACGCGGTCCGTCCGGCGGCGCGGCGCTCCGGCGTGCGTCGGCTGCTGCTCGACCTGCTGCCGCCGGTCGCCACCCGGTCGGTCCGGCGGGCGCTGGGCACGCTGCGGACGTGGCGCAGGCCGGGCGCGTAGCGGACGCGGCGGGCGCGGCGGGGCCGCCGATAGGGTCGCCCGGTCGGGTCCGCCGACCGGGCGGGCCGGGCACCGCACCCGTGGAGGGCCCGAAGTGCCGTCGAGAACGCCCGTTCCGCCGCAGCCGCCGCACGTCCCCGAGTCCGCTCCGCCCGCTCGGCCCGTGCAGCTTTCACAGCTGCCGAAGCTGCCCGAGCCGCCCGAGCTGCCTGAGCTGCCGTCGGACGAGGACCTGGTCGAGGCGCTGCTCGGGCTCGCGGTGCCGTTCGAGGAGGTGAACGGCCTGCTGTCGGCCCGGACCCGCCTGGACCGCGACCGGGGCCTGCGGACGTTCTTCGAGGAGATGCTGCGCACCCAGGCCGAGGCCGTGGGAACGCTCGGGCGACCGGCCGGGCTGGACCGTGACTGGGCCGCCTGGACGGCCGGCGGCGAGGGTCTCGCCACCCTGCTGTTCGTCGCGCTGGCCCCGCTCGCCCGGGCGCACCACCGGGCGCTCGGCATCCCGGCGGAGGTGACCGGGTCGACGCTGGCCGACCTCGGCCGACAACTCGCGGTCAGCCGGTGGCGCGGCCGTACCGGACTGGGCAACGCGCGCTGGCTGACGCTGCACTTCCGGGGCGAGCTGTTCCAGCTCGGCCGCCTCCAGTTCCAGCGCACCCGGCCCACCGGCGCGGACGCCCCGGCGGCCCGGGCCGGGGGCGCCGACGGGTGGAGCCTGCAGCTGCACATCCCCGACCACTGCGGGCCGCTCTCCCCCGCGGCCTGCGACCGCGCGCTGGACCGGGCCCGGGCGTTCTTCCCCCGGCACTTCCCCGGGGAGCCGTACCGGAGCTGCCACATCTTCTCCTGGCTGCTCGATCCGCAGCTCGCCGACCGACTCCCGGCCGAGTCGAACATCGTCCGGTTCCAGCGGCGGTTCTCCCCGCTGGAACGGCCGGACCTGCCGAACCTGCCGGACCTGCCCTCGGCGCCCGAGGACAGCAATCCACTGAAATTCGTCTTCGGCGACATCGAACGGCCGTTGGAGTCCCTCCCTCGCGACACCGTCCTCCAGCGCGCCCTGGTCGACCATCTGCGGGCCGGCGGCCACTGGTACGTGCGGGGCGGCCGACTGCCGCTGGAATGAGCATTCCGATAAATCAGATCGGACTCACTCCAACGAGGGAACATCCATTAAAGATTTGCCCACGGAACATTAAAGAGCGCATAGTGATGATGCCTCAGTTCGCCATAGGGATGGCCAACTTTAGGCAAAGTTCCGTGCATGTCGCGCACGGATCCCCGGCACGCGAGGAGATGGCGTTGCGTCACGAAAACCTTCACGACGGCTACGGGCAGCGGCTGCGCGAGCGGATCACCGCCCCGGGGACGGCCCCGCTCATCGGCGTCTACGACATGTACTCCGCCTCCATCGCGGCCGAGCACTACGACGGCATGTTCGTCTCCGGCTTCGGCTTCGCGGCCTCCTACTACGGACTGCCCGACATCGGCTTCATCGCCTGGCCGGACATGGTCGCCTTCGTCGAGCGACTGCGCGGCGCCTTCCCCCGGCACCATCTGCTGGTCGACATCGACGACGGCTACGTCGACCCCGAGGTGGCCTGCCATGTGGTGCGGCGGCTGGAGCGGATCGGTGCCTCGGGCGTCATCCTGGAGGACCAGAAGCGGCCGCGCCGCTGCGGCCACGCCGACGGCAAGCAGGTCCTCCCCCTCGACGAGTACCTGGAGAAGCTGGACCAGGTCCTCGCGACCCGCACCGATCTGGTCGTCGTCGCCCGCACGGACGCCACCGAGGAGGCCGACATCCTGCGCCGGGCCGAGGCCCTCGCCGCCACCGAGGCGGACGTGGTCCTGGTCGACGGCGTGCGCAGCGAGGAGTGGATCCGGAAGATCCGCCGGGTGGTGGGCGACAAGCCGCTGCTGTTCAACCAGATCGCCGGCGGCAAGTCGCCCCGACTGTCGCTCTCCGAGCTGGGCACGCTCGGGGTGGACGTGGCCATCTACAGCACCCCCTGCCTGTTCGCCGCCCACCGGGCGATGGACGAGGCCCTCGCCGGCCTCAAGTTCGCGGACGGCCGGCTGCCGGCCGAGGCCGGGGGCCGCCAGCCGGTCGGCGTCCGCGAGTCGACCGAGCTGCTGGAGCGCAACATCGCCCGGGTCCGGACGCGTGAGGAGGTGGGCGTATGACGCTCCGGGCGCCCGGTCCGGTCGTTCCGGCTCCGGCGGGGGTGTCCTCGCGCCGGGGCCGCCACCGGGTGCTGGCCGTCGGGCTGGCACTGGCGGCCTGGGCCCTGCTCGGCTGCGCCGTCCCGGGGGTGGCCGTCGGGGCGGGCAGTCTCCTCACCGTGATCGACAACTCCGGGGCGGACTCCATCGTCGAGATCGACCGGACGGCCGATCTCCTGATCGGGCACGGGTCCGCCGGCAGCGACCACGACGGTTCGACCTCCCTCGCACCCGGCCTGCTGGGCCTCACCGGAAGCACCACCGCGCCCCCGGCAGCGGAGGAGGACGAGGAATGACCACGGTCCGTCAGCACCGGCCGCCGCCCCCGCCGGAGGCGCCGCGCCCTCCGCCGGGCAGCGGAGAACGGCGGCGGCCGTGGTGGCGGGTGCTCGACCCCTACGTCGCCGCGCTGGCCGGGGCGGTGGCCCTGGCCGCGCTGCTCCCCGCCTCCGGGCGGGCGGCGCACTGGGCCGAGCTGGCCTGCGAGTTCGCGGTGGGGCTGCTCTTCTTCCTGTACGGGGCGCGGTTGTCCACCCGGGAGACGGTCGCCGGGCTGCGGCACCTGCGGCTGCACGGCCTCGTCCTGGCCTGCACCTTCGTCCTGTTCCCCGTACTCGGCCTGGCCGTGACGGCGCTGGCCCCGGTGACGGGCACCGGGCCGCTGCGGACCGGCGTGCTGTTCCTCTGCCTGGTGCCGTCCACCGTCCAGTCCTCGGTGGCCCTGACCGGCGTCGCCCGGGGGAACGTCCCGGCCGCGATCTGCGCCGGCACCTACTCCAGCCTGGCGGGTCTGCTGCTGACGCCGCTCCTCGCAGCCTGGCTGCTGGGAACGGGCGCGGCCCTCTCGGCCGACGGACTGCTGCGGATCTGCGCCCAACTGCTCGCGCCCTTCGTTGCGGGCCAGCTGCTGCGCCCCTGGATCGGCGGCTTCCTGGGCCGCCACCGCCGGGCGCTCGCGCCGGTCGACCGGGGATCGATCCTGCTGGTCGTGTACACCGCGTTCAGCGGCGCGGTCGAGCAGGGTGTGTGGGCCACCGTCACACCGGTCGCACTGCTCGCACTGCTGGCGGTCCTGCTGCTCCTACTGGCAGCCGCACTCGCCGCCGCCCGGCTCGGCGCGCGGGTACTGGGCCTGGATCGCGCCTCCGGCATCGCGGCGGTGCTCTGCGGCTCCCAGAAGAGCCTGGCCGCCGGACTGCCGATGGCCACCGTCCTGTTCGGCCCCCAGGCGGGTCTACTGGTGCTGCCGCTGATGATGTACCACCAGTTGCAGTTGGTGGCCGGCGCGCTCCTGGCCGGGCGGTGGTCCCGGACCCCGGACGGGGAACCGGCTGCCGCAGGTCAGGCGACCGAGGAGGGTTCGGGACTCAACACGAGTATGACAAAGGCATATTGACGTTCAGTCAGGTTGCCTGAAGACTGGCACGGCCCTGGCGCGGCACCGTCCCCGGCGCCGCCGCCCCGGAGTGTTCCGCTCGTACATGTCACTTCTTCACAGCCCCGCCACCGGAGCATCCGGCTCCGCGCGCGGGCGGTCCAAGGAGACAGCCATGAGCAACGACACCCGCCCCTTCGTCCGACGCGCCGCCCTCGGCGCCTTCGCAGCGGCCCTGGCCGCCCTGGTGGTGCCGAGCGCCCCCGCGCACGCGGCCACCGCGCACCCGGCCGTCACCCTGGCCAAGCCGGGCAACGGCGCCGGCGTCCTGACCCTCACCGTCCCCGCCACCCTCCCCGGGGCCGCGCCGCTGACGATCGACTGCACCGTGACCCCGTCGACCCCCTTCCGCTACTACGGGGGCCCTTACGGCGGAGGGGAGGAGGGCCTCGCGACCGTCGAGTGCTCGGCCGTCGTCTACAAGATCCAGGTCGATGTGGCGCTCTACTACAACGGCTCCCAGGTCACCTACAACTCCAAGTCCGCGTACAACGCGCTGATCGCGACCGCCGACACCGAGTACCCGCTGAAGCAGGGCTCGTACCAGACCGGCGCGCGGGCGACCATCACGACGGTCCTCGGCGGCACCCCGGTGACCAGCCCCATCTACGGGAGCGCGGTCGTCACCCTGCCGTGAGCCCGGATCCGGCCTCCTCCACGGCGCCGCGCCGCTGACCGAGCGGCAGCCCGCGCCCCCACCGGGCGCGACCAGGACCCGTGACAGCAGCCGCCGGTGGGGCCCCACCGGCGGCTGCTGTCGGGCCCACTCGATGGTGGGCTCACCAACGGCCGGGCGAGCCGATAGGTTGCTCACCATGGCACTGGCACAGGTGATCCTCGCATCAGGACGCTCGGTCGAACTCTCCGTCCTCCGTATGGCGGAGACCTACGACGGACTGCTGATGGGGTACCCGACCCGGGAGATGAACGACGGGATCGTGGCGGAGGCGGTCGAGCAAGCGGAGAAGGACTACCCTTCGTTTCCTGTGCACCTGGTGGAGCCGCCCCGGGAATCGCACGAGATCCGGCGGCCCACCTTCGGCCCGATGGAACAGCTTCCCCGTGTCCTGTGTACGGGGTTCTTCACCTCCGAACCGGTGAACCCGGAGTTGGATTCCGTCCTCCACTTCTCCCGCCTCGTCGTGGTGTGGTTCCAGGCCGATTCCGCCCTGCCGTCGCCCGGGACGGCAACCCCCGGGCTGTGCGATGTCCCGTGGGACGCGAAGGCGGACGACCGCGAGGTCTAGGGCCGACATCGGACACAGCACCACCGCCCCGGCACCCTGTGGCCGTCCTGTCCGGCTCTCGGGGTCCTGCCGGGGTCAGGGAATGTAGTAGGGGCGGTGGTGGGCGGCCACCGGTGCGGACTGGTAGGTCCAGGCACCGGCCGCGGGTGCGGCGCCGACCAGGCGGGCGAGGTCGGCGACGGCGGCCCGCGCGTGCCCGCCCGAACCGGGCTCGCTGGACCCGCCCTCACCCGAACCACCCTTACCCGGACCGTCCTCGCCCGGACCGCGCTCGCCGAGGGTGAGGCGGACCCGGTCGGCGGTGCGGGCGTTCAACGGGTGGAAGCGGTAGGGCTGGTGGACGGTGAGCGGGCCGGCCAGCAGTCGGCCCTCCTCGTCGGTGCCGTAGCCGGTGACGGGGGTGTTGACGACCGGTTCGCTGTCGAGGCCGGCCAGGTCCGCCTCGACGGCGAACAGCTCCTCCTCGTGCCGGCGCAGCCCCTCCGGCCCGAGCGTGGCCCGGTGGCAGGCGACCGACCAACGGTCGTGCACGGCGGCCGCGTTCAAGGAGGGCAGGACGGCGGTGAACCAGCCGGGGTGCTTGGGCTCGGCGTAGAGCCGGGTGCCGGCGTCGATGGCGAGCGGGTTGTCGCAGAGCACATGGAGGCGGGCGATGCCGAGCAGCCTGGTCTGGTCGTGGCCCCGGGCGTACTGGCCGTAGTCGACGGCCGGCAGCCGGTCGGCGGCGGACCGGGGGTGGGCGATGACGTTGATCTCCACCTCCTCGGTGATCCCGCCACCGGTCGGGTACTGGGCGAAGTACAGCTGGTAGTTGAGCGAGACGCAGGCCCGGCCGCCGAAGTCGGCCGCGGCCAGGGCCGGGTGACGTTCGGCAAGGAGTTCCTGGACCGGTCCTGGGTCGACCAGGTAGTCCACACCGATGTTGTGCAGAGCGCCGTAGTGGAAGGGCAGGTAGTACGGCTCCGGCACGGGTGGCAGTGGCAGACCGGTCATGAAAGCTCCCTGGACGGGGTCGGTGAGGACGCGGGGACGGAGGACGGCACGGAGGACACGGAGGAGGGCACGGAGGAGGGCACGGAGGGGGTAGGCCGGGGCGGACGCGGCACGGTGAGCGCCGCCGGGCCGCGCAGCGCCGTCAGGTCGTGGTGGGCGCGGTCGGCGCTGCGCAGGGCGAGGGCGGCCATGGTGAGCGAGGGGTTGGAGGTGCCGAGCGAGGGCATCGAGCCGCAGCCGACGGCGTAGAGGTTGGGGTGGTCCCAGCAGCGCTGCCACTGGTCGACCACGGAGGTGCCCGGCGAGTCGCCCATGATGTGGGTGCCGCCGCCGTGGCCGGCGCCCCGGTAGCCGTAGGGCCGGCCGTCGTGTTCGAGCCGCCCGGGCCAGCCGGGGCCGGCCTCGTAGCGGGTGTGGTCCTCGGCACCGAGCAGGGCGAACAGTTGGTCGGAGACGGCCCGGGCCGAGGCCATGCCCTCCCGGACGTATCCGGAGAGGTCGTAGTGGAGGGCCGGTCTCGGCAGCCCGAGGGGGTCCGGCGAGCTGTGGTCGAGGGTGACCCGGTTGGCCGGGTCGGCCGGCTGCTCCAGTTCGAACTGGAGCGAGAACTGACGGCCGAGCCGGTCGCCGAGGCGCTCGCGCAGGTCCTTGCCGCGCACGCCGGTGCGCAGCAGGGCCCTGGTCTCGACCTGGGGCGGGCGGCCGGCCCAGGACCAGCCCCAGTTGCCGATCTCGATCCGGAACGGCGCCCGCCGGGCCCGGGCCCCGCCGAAGCGGAAGGCTTCCAGTCCGCTGGTGGAGCCCGGCCCCCGGTAGGGTCCGGTCGGCTCCGGCAGCAGGCCCCAGGTGAGCAGGGCCGGATGGTCCATCAGATTGCGGCCGACCTGGTCGCTGCGGTTGGCGAGGCCGGAGAGGAGCAGCAGCCGGGCGTTCTCGATCGCGTGGGCGGCGAGGACGACCAGATCGGCGTGGACGCGGTGGGTGGCGCCGTCCGCGTGGTACTCGACGCCGGTGGCGCGGCCGGTGCCGTCGACCAGGACCCGGCTCGCCACGGCGGCGGTGCGCAGCCGGACGCCGGGCGCCCAGCGGGCCTGGGTGCGCAGCGGGGTGTACTTGGCGCCGCTGGGGCAGGCCGGGACGCAGGAGGCCGCGCCCTGGCAGAGCGGTCCGGTCGGGTGCTCCGGTCCGGTCGGGTGCTCCGGTCGGGTGGGCCGGCCGTTGCGGGCGTGCGGGGTGGTGCTGACGGCGAGTCGGGCGTCCTCCTCGGCGGCCGGGTCGCGGACGCTCCGGCCGTCGAGGGCGCGGGCGATCGTCCGGTCCAGGTGGGTGGCGGGGATCGCGCGCATCGGGAAGGCGTAGTCGGCGGGGATGGGCAGTCCGACGGCGTGGCGCTGCTGGTCGGCGTCGGCGGCGACGCCGAGTTCGTGTTCGGCCTGCCGGTAGTACGGTTCGAGGTCCTGGTAGCCGATGGGCCAGTTGCGGCCGTGGCCGAGGTCGGCGGTACGGAAGTCCTCGGGGTGCATGCGCGGGGTGAGGCCGGTCCAGAGCAGGCCGGTGCCGCCGTTGGCCCGCAGGTAGCCGCTCGCGTAGGGCAGCGGTCCGTGCTGGCGGAGGTGTCCGGTGGCCGTGAACCCGCCGTCGGGCAGGGCGGTGAGGTCGCCGACGTCCGGGGACGGGGCGTCGGCGGTGCGGGGGTAGGGCGAGGTGGGGGTGCCGCCGCCGGCCGCCAGGTACGCAGTGGCGGTCGTGGCGGCGTCGGGGATGTCGTGGCCCGCTTCCAGGACGAGGACGCGGTGGCCGTGGCCGCCCAGGCGGTGGGCCACCAGTGAGCCGGCGAAGCCCGCGCCGACCACGATCACGTCCCACTGCCGCTGGGTGTGCGGTCCCGGCCCGTCCTGGTGCCGACCGGCGTCGCGGGTCATCGGCCGGCCCCGCCGTCCTGCGGGGCCTCGGCCCAGCTGCCGTGGCCGGGGGCGGTGCTGCCGGGGGCGGCGCCGTGGAAGGTCCGCCACATCAGGCCCCGGTCGTGGGCCCGGGGCGAGGCGGGCGGCTCGTCCGGCCAGGCGCCGACGTACCAGAGGTGGACGAGGGCGTGCTCGTCGCGGACCCGGTGGGCGAGCAGGGTGCGGTGGTGCTCGTGGGCCATGCCGGTGTCGCGCAGTTCGCTCTCGTCGAAGCCGGTGAGTTCGGCGGAGAAGCGGAGGAAGTCGGCGAAGTCGGTCAGCTCCAGGAGGTCGCCCGACGTGGGGAAGCCGTACGCCGCGCGGTCCGGCTCCTCGTCCTCGGTCCCCGGGTCGAGGCCCTCGGCGAGCGGGCCGGAGAGGCGGTGTTGGTGGTCGTCGAACCCTGGCAAGCCGGCACCCCCATGGTGAGCAGGTCGCATCACATCGCGTCACGTCGTGTCGGATCGCGTCGTTTCACGTCCCGGACATGACAGCCGGGAGGACGCTCCGCATCCGACGGACGATCGGGCAAGCTCCGATCGTCCCGGAACCGATGCTGCCCCGTCCCCGCCCCTCGGAGAACCTTCGACCACAATCGATCGATCACGACCACTTCGCCAAGGTTTCGCCGTCACACAGCGACCGATTGCTTATCGGATCGACTGTCTGAATGACCGGTTCCGACCGGCCGGGTGCGCTCGCCCGAGTGGCGCAACGCAGCGCGCGGGTTCCCCCGACGGCTGCGATCTTCGGAGCACGCGCGGGTCCGCCGCGCGCCCCGGTGCCGAGCCCTGGAGGCCCCGATGTGGCAGGCTCCCCCCGCCGCCGCCCCGTACCCGAACGAATGGCTGCCCTCGCTCGACATTCCCGCCCCCGGCGCCCAGAACCGGCTGACCGTGCTGTTCCGGCTCCTGCTGCTGATCCCGCAGTTCATCGTGCTCTGGGTGCTGTCGGTGGTGGCGTTCGTGGTCACGGTCATCGGCTGGTTCGGCGCCCTCGTCCTCGGCCGGCTCCCGGTCTTCGCCGCCGACTACCTCTGCGCGTACGTGCCGTACGAGACCCGGGTGAACGCCTACCTGATGATGACGACGGGCAGCTATCCGCCGTTCGCCTTCCGCGTCCCCGACTACCCCGTGCAGGTCGGCCTCAGGCCCGGGGAGCTGAACCGGCTCGCGGTGCTGTTCCGGATCGTGCTGGTCGTCCCCGCCGCCGTGGTGCAGTGGCTGCTCTACGCGGGCTGGTGGGTGGTCGGCTGGATCAGCTGGCTGGTGGTGCTGGTCCTCGGACGGATGCCGCAGCCCCTGTTCGAGGCGAGCGCGGCGGTGCTGCGCTACCGGATGCGGTACACGGCCTACCTGGTGATGCTCACCTCGGCCTACCCGAAGCAGCTCTTCGGCGACGAGCCCGGCTCGGATCCCGAGGGGAAGGTGTCGGCGACCCGCCCACTGGTCATGAGCGGCGCGGGCCGGGGTCTGCTGGTGCTGTTCCTGGTGCTCGGCCTGGCCTCCGCCGTGACCAGCTCGGTCACGACGACCGTGAACGGGAACGACGACGACGAGGTCAAGAACGTCACCGGCCCGCTGCTCCCCGGTCCCCTGCTGCCGGGGACCTCGTCCCGCTGACGGCAGGACGACCGGCCGGAGCACGAGGAGACCTGGCGAGAGTACGGAAAAGCCGCGGCGGCGGGGGTTGCCCCCCGCCGCCGCGGCGCGTCCCGCTCCCCGTCCGCACTGCCCACCGGACGGGACGACGGTCAGAAGGTCAGGTTCCAGGCGTCGACGGTGCCGACGTCACCGGAGGCGCCGTCCTTGACCCGCAGCTTCCACGTGCCGTCGGCCGCGCTCGCGGAGGCGTTCACGGTGTAGGTCTTGGCGACGTTGTCGGCGCTGTCGCTGTCGGTGAAGTCCTCCAGCAGGTAGACCGTGCCGTTCGGCGCGACCAGGGAGATCACGAGGTCACCGCGGTAGGTGTGCTTGATGTCCACGCCGACCTTGAGCGCGGTGGGGGCGTTGCCGCCGACCCCGGTCACGGCCAGCGGGCTGTCCACCGTCGCGTTGTCGGTGATCGCCACGTCCATCAGGTTCTCGAAGTACTTGCCGGTGGGCGGGGTGCCGCCGCCGACCGCCTTGAGCGCGTCGACCTGGCCCTCGCCGAAGAAGGCGTTGTTGGCGGTGGTGCCGGTGCAGCGGCTGTCGGACGGGCAGGCCACGTCGTTGGCCTGGGTGGCCAGGCGGGCGCGGATGTCGGCCGGGGTGAAGGTCGGGTTGGCGCTCGCGATCAGTGCCGCGACACCGGTGACGTGCGGGGAGGCCATCGAGGTGCCGCTCTTGGTGCCGTACTTGCCGCCGGGCAGCGTCGAGTACACACCGGTGGCGCCGTCACCGCCGGGCGCGGCGACGTCGATGACGCCCCGGCCGAAGTTCGAGTACGAGGCCTTGCCGGTGCCGCTGGCCATGGCCGAGACGGTCACCACGCCGGGCAGCTCGGTCGGGATGTCGATGCAGGCGTTGGTGATGGTCCGGGTGACCTTGGTGGAGTCGTTCGGGCTGTCGCTGTCGGTGGTCTTGTTGGCCAGGTCGTAGTTGGAGTTGCCGGCCGCGGCGATCTGGAGCGAGCCCTTGCCCTCGGCGTAGGCCTGGGCCCGGCGGACGCCCTCGATGATGGCCGCCTGGTCCAGGTTGTCCGGGCAGTTGAACTGCCACGGGTCGGTGTAGTAGCTGTTGTTGGTCACCTTGAAGCCGTGGTCACCGGCCCACACGAAGCCGCAGACGGTGTTCTCGGCGAAGAACAGCGTGCTGGTCGGCTCGGCGATCCGGACCGAGGCGATCTTGACGCCGGGGGCCACGCCGATGACGCCCTTGCCGTTCTTCGCGGCGGCGATGGTACCGGCGACGTGGGTGCCGTGGGTGTCGACGTCGCGCCAGGCACCGGTACGGGTGTCGGCCTTGCCGTAGGCGCAGGAGGCGGAGTCGGCGGCGTCGAAGTTGGGCGCCAGGTCCTGGTGCTGGTCGTCGACGCCGGTGTCCAGCACGCCGACCTTGACCGTGGACGAGCCCGTGGAGACGGCCCAGGCCTGGTCGGCCTTGATCTGGGTCATGTCCCAGCGGTTGGACTCGGTCAGGGTGGTCGCCGACTGGGCGGGGTTCGCGGGCAGGGCCGGGTTGTAGGCGTCGGCCGGAACGTCCGAGGTGCGGGTCGCGCCGACCTGCTGGACACCGGCCACCCCGCGCACCGCGGCGGCGAAGCCGGTGCCGGTCGAGTGGGCGACGACGACACCGATCGCGTCGTAGCTCGCGAAGACGGTACCGCCGTTGGCGGTCACGGCGGACTTGGCGGCGGCGATGTCGGCGGGGGCGCTGATCACCAGGTAGGCGCGGGTCCCGGCGGCCCAGGCGGTGGCGACTGCCGGAGCCTGCGGCGCGGCCGGGGCGGCCGGGGCGGCCGGAGCCTGGACGACGGGGGCGGCGGCGGGCGCGGCGGGCGCCGCGACGGCCAGGGTGGCGGGGGTGGCCAGGGCCGCGGCGGCCAGCAGGGCGAGGGCGGCGGTGGGGCGGCCGACCCGCCGGGATATCAGGGGTGACACGTGCGTCCTCCGATCGGGGCCCGTGCGTGAGGGGATCGCACGGGGGTTGAACGCAACATGCCAGAACAGCCAGCATTTGGGGAAGGCTTTACGCGTGACCTGTTGTCACAAACGTGTCAACATTTGATGTCTCCCCGATTGCTCCTGTCATTCCGGTCGTCCCTACCTGCGCGACACCCGGGTGATCCGCCGCCCTCGACCGCCCGGGGAGAGTGGATCCGCCGCACCGCGGAACCGGTCGAATCCGCTGTCGGCGGACAGCCCCGGACCGGACCCGGCGGCCCGCCAGGATGACCGGATGGGCAATCACACCGCAGTGCACCGACTCGACCTGGGCTACTTCGTCCGCCCCGCTCCGGAGACCGGCGGCCCCCGGCCGCGCGTCGAACCCGTGCTCGCCTATCTGGTGCGGCACGACCGGGGACTGATCCTCTTCGACACCGGCATCGGTGCCGTCGACCCCGGGACCGAGGCCCACTACCGCCCCCGGCGAAGGCCGCTGGAGGGCGCCCTCGCCGCCGCGGGAGTCACGCTCGCGGACATCTCCCTGGTCGTGAACTGCCACCTGCACTTCGACCACTGCGGCGGGAACCCGCTACTGGCCGGCACGCCGATCCTGGTCCAGACCGCGGAGTTGGCCGCCGCCCGCCGGGGCGGCTACACCATCGACGAACTCGTCGACTTCCCCGGCGCGACCTACCGGGAGGTCGACGGCGAGGCGGAGGTCCAGGTCCGGGCCCGGACCCGGACCCGGGCGTTGCCGGGGCGCGCACGCCCGCGCCCCGGCGACGCCCGACGCCTCAGAGGGCGCGCAGGTGGGACTTCACGACGTCCAGCACACCGGCCCGCTCGTGGGTCAGGTAGAAGTGGCCACCGGGGAAGACCTTCAGATCGAACCCGCCGGTGGTGTGCGCGGCCCAGTCGCCCGCCTGGTCGAGGGTCACCCGGGGGTCGTTGTCACCGGTCAGCGAGGTCACCGGCACCCCGACCGTTTCCTCCGGAGCGGCCACATAGGTCTCGATGGCCGTGTAGTCGCCGCGCAGCGAGGGCAGGATCATCTCCCTCAGCTCCGGATCGGCCAGCAGGCGTTCGTCGGTGCCGCCGAGCCTGGCCAGCTCGGCCAGCAGCCCCTCGTCGGGCAGCAGGTGCACCGCGGAGTCGCGCGGCTCGGACGGCGCCCGGCTGCCCGAGGCGCACAGCCGCACCGGGCCGGCGACCTTGTCGCGCTCGAACCTGCGGACCACCTCGAAGGCGATCGCCGCCCCCATGCTGTGCCCGAACAGGACCAGCGGCCGGTCCGCCCACGGCCGCAGCGCGGCGTAGACCCGGTCGGCCAGCTCGGGCAGCGAGTCGAGCGCCCGCTCGTCGATCCGGTCCAGCCGACCGGGGTACTGGGCGGCGAGCACGTCCGCGTACGGCGACAGCTCGGCCGACCAGTCCCGGAAGAAGCCCGCCGAGCCGCCCGCGTGCGGGAACATCACGACCCGGGCGGGCGCCGTGTCGAACGGATGGAAACGGCGGAACCAGAGGCTGTCGGTGACGGCGGTGGGGCCGGGCATAGGGTGCGCTCCCTCGCGACTGACTGATCGGCAGGACGGTCTACCGCACAGTCTCCCCGGCCGACCCGCACCCGCGTCAACCGCCCACCGGAAGGGGATCGTCCGGCCACGGCCCACCGGCGGATCCCGGCCGGTCCGGGAGCCCTCCCCGCAGCCCGCCCCCGCAGCCCTCCGGTCAGCCCCCGACGGCGGCCACCGCGTCGCGACCGAACCGCGCCTCCTCCGCCCGCGAGCGGGACCGGCCGTCCAGCAGCAGCACCGACGCCGCCTCCGGCACCGGCGTCGGCGCTGCGCCCCGGATGTGCGCGGTGAGCGCCACGAGCAGCTGGTCCAGGCCCCGGCGGTGGCGGGCGAAGACCCGGTTCGAGGCCCAGCGGCCACGGGCCCGCTGACCGGCCAGCGCGGTCGCCGCCCCGACGTCGAGCAGCACGAGGTGCAGCTCCCGTCCCTGCCGGGCGGCCTCGCGGGCCAGCCAGCGGCGCATCCACGCCCGGCTGCCGCAGTCGTGCACCAGCAGCGGCCCGCCCCGGCGCAGCGAGCGGCGCAGCAGCCGGAAGTGCTCCAGCCGGGCCCAGGGGCGGTAGACCGCGTACGGCAGGCGGTCCGGCATGACGGCGGCGCAGACCTCGTGCACGGCGCGCGGGTCGACGGTCACGGCCTGCGGCGCGCGGGCGGACCAGCGCCGCAGCAGGGTGCTCTTGCCGCTGCCGGGCAGCCCGGAGACGACCACGACCGCGTCGGCCGGGTAGTGCACGACGAACGGCTCCCCGGCCGCGCCGCGCAGGTCCACCGGTCCCCGCGGTTCCGTCCCAGCCTCCGCCGGCCGGCCCGCGCCCGGCGCCACCGTCCTCGCTCCGCCCACGATGGCCGACCCGTCCATACCGCTCACCCGTCCCGTCCGTGCCCGACCTGGAACGATAACAATCCACGCCGCCCGGACCCCCGGCGGTTCCCGGGCGGGTGCCGAAGTCGTGCGGTGGCGGCGCTGTCCACGGACACCGGGGCAGCCGGGTGGGCGGACAACTCGCGGTCCCTGCCGGTGGACAGTTCGTCTCCTGCCGGAGGACGGCTCTTCGTCACCCGCTCCGGGTCGGACCCATCACCCGGGGAGGCGGCGCACGGCGACCAGCGTGAGCGCGGTCCGCGGGTCGGGTTCGACGTAGGCGGCGCGCACGCCGTAGGACCCGGCCTCCAGGCCGACCCGTACGTGGTCCTGCCGGCGGGACTCCTCACCCGTCCAGGCCGCGTCGAACAGCACGACCGGTCCCGGCACCTGCCAGGTCAGCTCCGGCTCCCATGACGCAGCGAGCATCGCCGCGTCCACGCTCCCGAGCACGGCCTCCTCGGACTCCGCCGCCGACCAACGCACGAACACACCCTGCTCCGGCAGGTACGCGGTCGAGGCGGGTTCGTCCCCGAGGACCAGGGCCTCCACCGAGCCGACCCGGAGCAGGCCGATGAAGCCGTCGACGCGACAGGCCCGGTCGTAGTCGTCACCGGCGTCGTCGTTCCCGGCCGATCCCGACCATGCCTCCAGCCCGACCTCGGGAAGCACGACGAACGGCCCGCCGAGGGTCTCCACCCACGCCACCGCTCCCGGCTCTCCGTACATGACCATGAGCGCAACCTACACACCGGGACCGACAACCGGCCTCCGGCCCCGACGCCCGGCCCGGCGACCGGGCTCAGCCCGGACGAGCACCTCGACCCCCGGCCGCCGACAACGGCCGCCCCCGGACACCGGGACGCGGATCCGGGAGGAGCGCGGCCGGACGCCACCGGCGGTCGGCGTCGGGTGTGTCCGGGTGCGCCGGACGGCGCGGGTGTCCGACGGTGGCCGGTCGGCGAGGGCCGGTGACGATCGTCAACACGCACGACGTCGCCACAGGGGCGCACGGCCCGGCGCAGCGCACGCCGGGAGTGCCTCGAACGCCCGCGTGCACGACCGTGCGCGCGGCGGTCGGCAGGTGGAACCGCCCGTGGACACTCGACCTCGTCGGCCGGTCTGCCGATATCCCCGGCGGCACTCCCTCGCGCCGTCCTCCTGGAGGCATCTCCCATGACCTGGCTCCGCGTCCTCACCGCCCTCGGCATCCTCGCCGCGGCGGCGAGCGCCCTGCTCGTGTTCGCCCTCTGCACGGCCGCCGGCCGGGGCGACCGCATCGACCGGGGTGCACCCGGCAGCGACCTGCGCTCGGACGCCGAACGCTCCGGGCTGATCCGCCGCACGGGCGACGGGAGCTGACGGTCCGGCGTCCCGCTCCGCTCCGACGACGGGGTCGCCGTCGGCGTCACCGGCATCACCGACGGCATTACCGTCGACGCCAGGACACGATGTGTCCTATGGTGAACGCAGTGTCCTGCCGGTGCGTCCGGCACGCGACACCAGGCCGCCGCGCGCCGCTGCGGCACGCCCCCGAACGAAGGAGCACCCCGGCCATGGCCGAGACCCTGACCACCGCCAAGGCGGACCTGGTCGACCTCGCGCAGCGCAGGATGCGCACCGCGATCCCCGACAACGACTGGACCATCCGCCAGAAGCTGGCCCTCACCTGCCGGATCCTCTTCGAGGCCGGCCACGACTCCGGCCTGGCCGGCCAGATCACCGCCCGCGCCGAACAGCCGGGCACCTACTACACCCAGCGGCTCGGCCTCGGCTTCGACGAGATCACCGAGGACAACCTCCTCCTGGTCGACGAGGACCTCGACGTCCTGGAGGGCGAGGGCATGGCCAACCCCGCCAACCGCTTCCACAGCTGGGTGTACCGGGCCCGCCCCGACGTCACCTGCATCATCCACACCCACCCGCCGCACATCTCCGCGCTGTCGATGCTGGAGACGCCCCTGGTCGTCTCACACATGGACCTCACCCCGCTGTACGAGGACTGCGCCTTCCTGGAGACCTGGCCCGGCGTCCCGGTCGGCAACGAGGAGGGCGAGATCATCACCGCCGCGCTCGGCGACAAGCGGGCCCTGCTGCTCGCCCACCACGGCATGCTGGTCGCCGCGGCCGGCGTGGAGGAGTCCTGCACCCTCGCCGTGCTCTTCGAACGGGCCGCCCGGCTCCAACTGCTGGCCTCGGGGGCCGGTCGGATCCAGGAGATACCCGCGCCGCTCGCCCGGGAGGCCCACGACTGGACCTCCACCGCCAAGCGCAGCCAGGCCAACTTCGCCTACTACGCCCGGCGCGCCCTGCGGGCCGGTCACGGCGACGCGATCGGCGGCGGCACGATCGGCAACAGCACGGTCGACCGCGGCACGACGGACGGCACCGGCACCGGCACCGGCACGACCTCCGAGGGCGGTGCCTGAGATGACCGGACTCGCACTGGAGGGGATCATCGCCTACCCGGTCACCCCGTTCGCCCCGGGCGGGGAGGACGGTGTTACCGGCCGCAGTGAGGGCGGCGTCGACACCGACGCCCTCACCGCCCTGGTGGACCGGCTGATCGACGCCGGCTGCCACGCGATCGCCCCGCTCGGCTCCACCGGCGAGAGCGCCTACCTGGACGACCAGGAGTGGTACACCGCCGCCGAGGCGGCGCTCGCCGCGGTCGCCGGCCGGGTGCCCGCCGTGGTCGGCGTCGCGGACCTCACCACCCGGGGCGCGGTTCGACGCGCCCGGTTCGCCGAACGGGCCGGCGCGGACGCCGTCATGGTGCTGCCGCAGGCGTACTGGAAGCTCGACGAGCGCGAGGTGGCCGGCCACTTCACGGCCGTGGCGGACGCGGTCACCGTCCCGGTGATGCTCTACAACAACCCGGCCACCAGCGGCGTCGACCTCTCCCCCGAGCTGATGGTCTCGCTGGTCGAGCGGGTGGAGAACATCACCATGGTGAAGGAGAGCAGCGGCGACGTACGGCGGATGCACCGGCTCACACAACTCACCGACGGCGCCCTGCCGTTCTACAACGGCAGCAACCCGCCCGCGCTGGCGGCCTTCTCGGCCGGCGCGGCGGGCTGGTGCACCGCCGCGCCCTGCCTCATCCCCGGCCCGGTCCTGGAGCTCCACCGCGCCGTCCGGGCGGGTGAGTGGGACCTCGCCCTGGAGGTCTTCCAACGCCAGCTCCCGGTCCTGGAGTTCATCCTGGGCGGGGGCCTGCCCACCACCGTGAAGGCCGGTCTGGCCCTGCTCGGTATGGACGTCGGCGGCCCGCGCCGACCGCTGCTGCCCCTGGACCCGGCCGGGACGGCCCGCCTCGCGGAACTGCTCGCAGCGGCCGGCTGAGCCGTCCCTGGTGCCTCGGCCCCGGTACCGCCGGGGCCGGGGCATCGGGGCCGGGGCGCCTCAGGGCAGGGTCGGGACGTGGTCGGCGGGACCGGACGGCGCGTCGTGGATGACCACGAGGATCGCGGCGGGCCGGCCGCCGGTGGAGCGGCAGCGGTGCGGCAGGGCGGAGTTGAAGTACACGCTGTCGCCCGGCCCCAGCACGACGGTGCGCTCCGGGAACTCCAGCTCGGCGGTGCCCTCGTGCACGAAGAGGTACTCCTCCCCGGCGTGGGACTTGAACGGCGGGTCGGCGGGATCCGTCGGCGGGTGCATCATGAACGGCACCATCCGCTTGTCGGTGAGACCGGTCGCGATGCCCTCGTAGCGCGTGGCGTCCGGGCCCGTCCCGGCACCCATCGGGGTCCGCTCGTCGGCCCGGACCACGGTGATCAGTTCGGGCTCCACCTCGTCCGAGAACAGCCGGCCGACATCGACGTTCAGCGCGTGCGCGAGTTTGAGCGCGGTGGAGATCGACGGGTCGCTGAGGCCGCGTTCCACCTTGGACAGATAGCTCTTGGTCACCCCGACCCGTTCCGCCAGAGCCTCCAGGCTGAGCCGGTTCTGCTTCCTCAGCACCCGCACCCGGCTGCTCATGTGCCGCCCCTCACCACCTGCCGCCGCGGAATGGACCGGTCCAGTATCCCACCCGCGCCCGGCCGCTCCGGACCGGCCCGGGCCGCGGGATCCCGGGGGCACGCCATAGGCTCGGTCCTTCCGAGCAGAGGGACGGGTGAGCCGAGTGGGCAGGTGGGAACGGGCGCTGGACGCGGCCGGGGTGCGGGAGGCCGGCCTGCGGGCCGACTACGGGCGGCAGCGGCAGCAGGTGACCCGCTACCGGCGCGAGGTCGCGGTGGCGGCCGGGCTTCTGCTGCCGGAGCGGACCGTCCCGCACGTGATCGCGGCGGCCGCGTTCATGCACCGGACCGACACGCTGCTCGACAGCGGCCCGCTCGCGGAACGGCGGGCGGCCGCCGACCGCTGGCAGCGGGAGGTGACCCGGAGCCTCGCCGAGGGCCGGACGGAGGACCCCGAACTGCGGCCGCTGCTGCACAGCGCGGCCGCCCACCCCGAGCTGCGCGACCGGGTCCTGGACCACCTCGCCGCAGCGGAGGCGGATCTCGACTTCACCGGGTTCGACACCGAGGACGACTACCAGCGCTACGTGGACGGGTACTCGCTGCCGGGCTTCATGGTCGTCGCCGCGCTGCTCGGCCCGTCCGGCGACCAGTCGGAGTACCGCGCCGCGTGCCGGACCTTCATCGACGGCAGCCAGCGGCTCGACTTCGTCAACGACCTCGCCGAGGACCTCGCGGAGGGCCGGCTGACCGTCCCCCGGGACCGGCTGGAGCGGCACGGGGTCACCCGCGCCGATCTGGAGCAGGCCCGTGACCTGCCGGCGGTCCGGGAGCTGCTCGGCGGCCTGCTGGACGAGGCGGACCGCACCCTGGCCTCGGCCGGGACGGTGGTCGGGCTGGTCCCGGCCGTCCACCGGCCGATGGTCCGCTGCATCGTCGGGGTGGAGCGGCTCACCGGGGCGGCGGCGCGTGCCGACCTCGGCGCGCTGCTGCACCGCTCCGCGAGCCCCGCCAAGCCCGCCGCGCTGCGCCTGCTCGCCCGGGAGTACCTCCGGTTCCGCCGGGAGGACCGCCGGTCCCGCCGCTGACACTCCGACAGCGACGGGACCGGCGGCGGGACTCCCGGGGACCCTCAGGAACCCTCAGCGACCCTCAGTGGCCCTCCAGGTCGTCCGGACGGAGCGCGATGTGGTCGGGGGCCAGCTCGACGGCGACCCGGTGCTCCATGCCCAGCGCCTCCAGGAACTTGGCCGGGAGCTGGACCCGGCCGGTGCGGTCCAGCATCACGTACTCGGTCTCGTTGACCGACTCCTCGCCGTGCTCGTCGGTGAGGGTGCGGCGGAGCACCTCGCTGCTGGTGCGACCGTCGCGGATGGCGACCGTGCGGCGGACCTCCCCGGCCACCATCGGGTCGTGGGTGACGATCACCACGGTGGCGCCCAGTTCGCGGTTGACGGTGCGGAAGGCCTCGAAGATGCTCGCCCCGGTCTCCGAGTCGAGCTCGCCGGTGGGCTCGTCGGCGAGCAGCACCGGCGGGTTGTTGGCCATGGCGACGGCGATGGCGACGCGCTGCTGCTGGCCGCCGGACATCTCGGTCGGGCGCCGGCGGGCGAGTTCGCCGATCTCCAGCGCCTCCATCAGCTCGGCGACCCGGGCCGCCTGCTGCCGGGAGCCGCCGCGCGAGGACCGGCCGCCGCGCAGCTGCATCGGCAGGGCGATGTTCTCGGCGGCGGTGAGGAACGGCAGCAGGTTGCGGGCGGTCTGCTGCCAGATGAAGCCGACCACCTCGCGGCGGTAGCGCAGCCGCTCCCGGGGCGACATCTCCAGCAGGTCGCAGCCGGCCACGGTGGCGGTGCCGGCGGTCGGCACGTCGAGCCCGGCCAGGATGGTCAGCAGGGTGGACTTGCCGCTGCCGGAGGCACCGACCAGGGCGACCAGGTCGCCCTGCCGGATGGTCAGTTCGAGTCCCTGGAGGGCCTGCACCTCGACGCCCTGGGCGCTGAAGATGCGGACCAGCCGGTCGCAGACGATGGCCGCGTCCGCGCTGTGCGCCGCCGGGCCGGCCGCGGCGGCGCGGGCGCGCTCCTGGAGTTCCTGGAAGGTGGGGGCCGGGGCGGTCTTCTGGTCCTGGGCGCTGCTGTTCACCGCTGTGCTCCTCTCGTCGGCGTGGGGCGTGGTCGTCGTGCTCGTCGTAGTCGTCGTGCTCGTCGTGGATGCGGTCGGCGATCCGGTCATCGCTGGTCCCCCGCCCGCAGTTCGGTGGCGATCTGCCGCCGCCCGGCGATCAGCGCCTCGGCGACGACACCCGCGGAGACCAGGGCGGCGAGGCCCACCGTCGGCAGCAGCACCGGCGGGACGGCGACCGGCAGCCCGGGCGCGATGTCGGCGCCGACCAGGACCGACAGATCGAAGGCGGGCCCGAGCATGGCGACCGCCGCGACCGCGACCAGGCCGCCGCCGACCGCCGCGACCAGGGTCTGCGGCAGCGTCTCGATCAGGATCAGGGTCAGGCCCTGCCGGGGCCGCAGGCCCATGGTGCGCAGCCGGGCCAGCAGCGCGGTGCGCTCGGGCGCGGCCCGGACGAGGGTGAGCAGGACGGCCAGCAGGGCGAGCGTGCCGGCCCCGAGGACGGCGGTCCAGAACAGCCGGGCCGCGGCGGACTGGAGTGGGTCGGCGGCGAGGGCGGCGCTCACGGCCGCGCTGGTGCGCACGCTGTAGCCGGGGGGCAGCCCGTCGTTCCCTTCGCCGGCCGCGGTGGGGAAGGCGGTGGCCCGCTGGGCTTCGGTGGCGATCTGCTCGCGCACCAGGCTCCGCAACCGGTCCTGGTCGACGGAACCGGTGGCCAGCCAGATGTTCGCGCGGCCGAGTTCGGGCGCGAGGGCGACGGCCGGGCGGGCCGGCAGGACGACGAACAGCCGGTCGTCGCCCTGGAGCGCCGGGGTGCCGTCGACGGTGGCGGCGGTGCTGGTGAGCAGTTCCCCGCCGTTGGGCAGCCGGAGGCGGTGGGTCGCTCCCGGGCCGAGCTTGCGGGCGAGGGCGGTGGAGACCAGGGCGGGTACCGGGGCGTCCGCCCCGCCGGTGCCGCCGGAGAGCGCGGCCGCGTCGAAGGCGCCCCGCCCGAGCGAGCGGGATATCTCCGCGTACGCGACCGGGTCGGCGACCACGGCGAAGACCCGGGTGGAGCCGTTGCCGTCGATGACGAACACCTCGGTGTCGGCCCAGATCCGGGCGGAGGCGCGGACCCCGGGCAGCTCGGCGGCCGCCTCGGCGAAGCCCTCCGAGACCGGGACGCCGATCGGGACGACCACCGAGGCATCGCCACCGACGGTCAGCCGGGCGGCGTGGGTGCGCTCGGTGTCGACGGCCCCGAGCACGGTGGAGCCGAAGCCCGCGGTGGTGACGGCGAGCAGCAGGGCGATCAGGGGCAGGACGGAGGGCCGGGCCCCTTCGGTGCTGCCCCGGGCGGCGCGGACCAGGCCGAGGAAGCCGATGGCGCCGGGCCGCCGGGTGGCGATCCGGGCGAACGCGCCGAGCAGCAGGGGCTGGAGGCGGGCGAGCAGCAGTCCGCCGGTGAGGGCGAGCAGCAGCGGTGCGGCGACCAGCAGCGGGTCGACGCCCGTTCCGGCGGGGGCGACGCCGCGCCGCCGGACCTCGGCGACGGCCGCGACGGTCAGGGCCAGGACGGCGAGTTCGCCGGCCAAGCGCCGCCGGCCGCTGCCGACCCGGGGCCGGGACCAGAGCCGGGCGGCGCGCACCGGCAGGGTGAGCAGGGAGAACAGGGCGACGGCCGTACCGGCGAGGACGGCGCCGCCCCAGCGCGGGCTGGGCAGCAGCCACAGTGCGAGCAGTCCGGCGAGGACGGCGGGCAGCAGGACGGTGACGACGCCTTCGCCGAGCAGTCGCCCGACGACACCGGCCCGGGAGCCGCCGCGGGCCTGGAGCAGGCGCAGTTCGGCGGACCGCCGGTCGCCGGCGAGGGCGGCGGCCAGGCCGAGCACGACCAGGCCGACGCCGGCCAGGCCGGCCGGGCCGATGGCGGCGAGCGGCGCGGCTGCCTGCTGTCGGGCGGTGGCCTTGTCCAGCAGGTCCGGCAGCGGCGAGGTGATCTGCAGGCCGGAGCGGCTGGTGGCGTTCGCCAGTGCGTTGGCGGTGTTCCCGGTGAGGTAAGCGGCGAGTTCGCGGTCGGTGCGGTCGAGTCGGTCGGCGCGCAGCCGGTCGACGTCGACCGGGATCCGCCAGAAGTCCTGGGCGCCGGTCTGCCAGCTCTGGACCGCGTCGAGGGCGCTGCCGTCGACGAGTCCGGTGAGGCGCCAGTAGGCGTAGGTCTGCTTGCCCCGGGTGAAGTCGAGGCAGGCCTGGACGGGGCAGGAGAGTTCGGCCCAGTACGGGTCGTTGCGGTCGTTGGCGTTCAGGATGCCGACCACCTCGGCCTTGTGCGGTGCCTCGCCGTCGAGAGTCTCGCCGGTGTTCAGCATGTCGCCGAGGTGGATCCCGAGGGTGGTGGCGGCGTCGCGGACGAGCGCGATCGGGACCGGCGCGGCGACGCCCTTGGGGGCGTCCGGCCAGCGGCCCTCGGCGAGCGTGGTGTGCTCGCGCAGGCCCTGGACGTAGAGCAGACCCATTTGCGGGTCGACGCCTTCGGGCCGGGCCAGGCCGGGGTCGGTCAGGGAGCGCGACTTGCCGCTGCGGGCGCCGTAGACGAGTCCGCCCGGGGCGACGGCGAGGGTGGGGCCGACGTGGGCGGCGAGCAGGGCGGCGTCGTCGTCCAGGGTCTTGGCCCCGCCGGCCAGCGCGGCGGAGGCGTACATGCTGGTGGCGACGGTGCCCCGGTCGCGGAGGAAGTCGCGCAGGCCGTGGTCGGAGGCCCGGTCGAGGACCCGCGGGAAGGCGGTGGCCAGGAAGACCGTGCCGAGCGTGAGGACTGCGGTGAGCAGGGCGGCGAGCGGGGTCGCGCGCAGCCGGGTACGCACCCACGGGGCCGGGCGGTGGCCCGCCCCGGGGGCGGTGCCCGTGGGTCGGGGGGCGGTGGTGGCGGCCGGGCCGGTCACATCTCCTCCAGGTGCCGCAGGCGCTGCGCCACGTCGCGGCGGCGGCGGCCGCCGAGCAGGGCCGAGAGCAGGGGGACGGCGGAGATCGCGACGGCCAGCAGCGCGGCGGTGCCGAGCGGCAGGGCCACCAGGGCCTCCGGGACGGGGCGGCGGGCCGCCGGGGTGAGGACGACGAGGGGCACGATCAGATGGACGATCAGGGCGCCGAGGGCGAGTCCGACGACGCTGCCCAGGCCCACCAGGACGGCCTGTTCGGCGGCGGCGGTGCGGACCAGGCGGCGCCTGGGGGCGCCGAGGGCGAGCAGCAGCGCGGAGTCGCGGGAGCGCTGGCCGGCGGCGGCGGCACCGGCGGCGCCGAAGCCGATCGCGGCGAGCACGGTGGTGACGACGGCGATGGCGGCGAGGGCGTTCTGCGGGGCCGCGCTGAGCGGGTCTCCGAGCAGGTCGGCGGCGACCTCGTCGCGCAGTTGGAGTCCGGGGGTGCCGGGGGCGGCGCGCAGTGCGGCGGCGGCCTCGGCGGGGGTGCGGTCGTCCGGTCCGGTGGCGGGCAGCCACCATTCGGCGGGGGCGGGTGTCTCACGGCCGCCGGCGGCGAGCACCCGGCCGACCGCGCCGAGGTCGACGAGTACCGCGTTGTCGCCGACGACGGGCAGCGAGGCGACCTCGCCGGTGATCCGCACCGGCACCGTGGTGAGCCCGAAGGGCACCCGGACGGTCGCGCCGACGGCGGAGCCGGTGGCGGTGAGGTAGCCGCGGGTGGCGACGCCGGCGATCGCGGCCGGGGGCTTGGCCTCGGCGGGGGTGATGACGGCGCGCCGGTTGTTGAGGGTGTCGGAGCCGACCCCGTAGCGCACGCTCAGCAGTCGCCGGTCGTCGGAGGTGCCGGGGACGACGTCCACGCCGACGGGGCGTTCGGCGGCGTCGCCGCTGGTGGTCCAGCCGAGGCCGGCCGGGACGGTGGCCGGCACCCCGGGGTCGGTGGCGCGGTCGGCGGCGGCGAGGCGGCGGATCGTCAGTTCGCCGGTGTCCTTGGGGCCGAGGGAGAGGGTCAGGCCGATCACGGAGAGCGGCGCGGACACCGAGCTGAGGCCGCCGTCGGTGAGCGCGGCGAGGTCGACGGTGGCGCGGGCGTCGCCCGTGGCGGGGACGCCGGTGACCGGGGCGACGAAGGAGAGGTCGTGGCCGTCGCGGAGCAGCAGCCAGGCTTCCGGGGCCCTGGGTGCCGGGGTCGGTCCGAAGCTGTCGTCGGTGGCCGCGGCGGGGCGCGGACCGGGGGTGTAGGTGAGGTCGACGTCGATCCGCTGCGGCTTCCCGGGCAGCGGGACGCCGGTCGGGGCGGCGCCCGCGGTGCCGGCGGCGAGCGGGGTGAACAGGCTCTTCGGGTCCTGCCCGTCGAGCAGGTCGGAGCGGACCGGGACGTGCTCGGCGAAGGCGGCGGCGTCCAGGGCGAGGACCTGGCCGTGGGAGCCGTCGGGCAGCGACTGCTCCTGTCGGCCGACCGGGAGGATCCGGTCGCCGCCGGGCAGGGCGGCGAACCGGCTGCCCTGGCCGATCGCGGCGGTGTGGGCGCCGTGGATCCGCAGGCCGCCGGCGGTGGCGAAGGAGGCCTGGTCCTGCTGGGAGGCGTTCCAGGTGTCGTGCTGACCGAGCGCCAGGACGCCGGTGGAGACGCCGAGCACCAGGAGCAGCACCGGTCCGCTGGCCTGGCCGGGGCGGCGGGCGAGTTGCCAGCCGACCAGGGCGGGGCCGAGCCCTCGGCCCCGGGCTGCCAGTCGGGCGCCGAGTCGGGCGACGAGCGGCAGCAGCCGCAGCACCAGCAGGGTGCCGGCGCCCAGGGCGAGCGTGGGGGTGGCGACCAGGACCGGGTCCAGGCCGAGGCGGCCGTCGGCGTCCGGGGACAACCCGCCGCTGTACTGGGAGAGTTGCTGGTAGGCGAGGACAGCCAGGCCGAGCAGGGCGAGGTCGGCGCCGGAGCGGGCCGCGCCGGCGGCCAGGGCCTGGCGGCGGCCGGCCCGGCGCAGCACGGCGGTGCCGGCGCCGCGCAGCAGGGCGGGGACGGCGGCGAGCAGGACGCAGCCGAGGGCGCAGGCGACCGAGACCGGCCACAGCGTCCAGTGCAGCGAGGTGTCCAGCGGCACGTGGCGCAGCGGGCCGAAGCCGCCGAGGACGCGCAGCAGCGGCGGGGTGAGCAGCGGGGCCAGCAGGGCGGCGGGCAGTGCGAGCAGCATGGCCTCGACGGCGGTGTAGCCGCCGAGCCGGGCCCCGGAGGCGCCGCGGGCGGCGAGCAGGGCGTTCTCGGACTGCTGGCGGCTGGCGATGAGGTGGACGACGAGCAGCAGGGCGGCCGAGGCCAGCACGATCAGTTGGAGCGCGCCGATCAGCAGGGTGGACCGGGCGACCATCGCGCCGGAGTCCAGTTCCTTGAGCAGGGCCGGGAGTTCGGTGCGGGCGATGAGTCCGGCGTTGCGGTTGAGCGCGTCGCCGGCCGGGGTGACCCGGTCCCGGACCGCGTCCACGGCGGCGGTTCCGACGCCGGTGAAGTCGGCGTCGATCAGCCAGCTGCGGCCGTTCTGGGGGATGCCGGGGGCGCCGGCGACGCCGAAGGCGGTCTCGTCGACGAGCAGCGGGCCGTAGGTGGTGAAGCCGCCGGAGAGGATCTCGCGGCCCTGCACCGGGTCGAGCCGCCAGTAGAGGTCGGCGGGGTCGTTGGCGCGGTAGGCGCCGGTGACCCGGACCACGAGCGGGGGGCCGCCGTAGCGGTCGGTGAGCCGGACCTCGGCGGGCAGGGCCTCGGTGGTGAGGCCGAGGCGGGTGAGCACGGACCTCGGGACGGCCGCCTGGACCGGGCCCGGGGCGCCGGGGGTCGCGGCCGCGGGCCAGTCCCCGGCGAGGAGTTGGACGTAGCCGCGGTCGAGGGCGGCGAGCAGGGTGAGGTCGTCGGCCCTGGCGGCACCGGGTTGCGCACCGGCGGCGGCCGGGGCGGCGGAGGGAGCTGCTGCGGCTCCGGCGGAGGCCGCCCCCGCGGCCGTCGGGACAGCGCCCGCCGGGGCGGCCGGAGTGCCCGCCTGCTTGCCCGTCGGGGCAGCCTGCGCACCGCCCGCCGGTCCGGTCGGCAGTCCGTAGGAGCGGCTGCGGGACAGTCCGCGGGTCTCGGCCGGCAGGTCGCCGAAGAGCTCCCGGGCGTAGTCGGCGACCGCCGCGTCGTCCTTGGCCCTCCGGTCCAGCCCGTGCTCGGAGTTGACCACCACGGTGGTCCGCGGGTGGCCCGCGCCCTGCAGTGCCTGCCGCTGTCCGATCTCGCCGACGGTGCGCTGGAAGGCGACCAGCGCCGTGAGCACCGCCGTCGTGATCAGTACGGTGAGCAGGGCGGCTGTGGCCAGGGGCAGTCGCCCGCGCAGACGGCGCATGACAAAGCCGAGCATCCCGATCCTCCCCCGGTCGTCAATGGTGTCCGCGCCGCATCCGGTCCGGGCAGGTGTCTCGCACTGCGCGGACGGGCCCTCGGGGCGCTTTCGTCCTGGTGATCACCGGCGCTTGATCACCGGATAGCGGACGATGCTTTCAGATCCGGTCAAGGAAAGGAAGGGACTTGCGCGAAGGATGTAAGTAATGAGCAAATGCTGCGCATCGCATGCGCAGTGCAGCAGGGCAGGGCGGCGATCGACGGAGCATCAGGCCCCACCACTCTGCTAAGACATGAACACTTCAAAGAAATACTTCGAAGTACACCGCGAAATCACCTCGGCCGGCCGCCGTCGGCAGGACCCGCCGGGCGAATCCCAGGGGGACGCCGCATGACCCAGCAACCGGCCGGCACCGACACCACTCCCATGGTGGCCGTCACCGAGGTCCACCGCAGCTTCGGCACCGGCGAGCGCGCCGTCCACGCCCTGCGCGGCGTCTCCTTCACCATCGGCCGCGGCGAACTCACCGCCCTCAAGGGCCGGTCCGGCTCCGGTAAGACCACCCTGCTCAACCTGGTCGGCGGCCTGGACGCCCCGACCGGCGGCAGCATCACCCTGGACGGCACCGACCTCGGCGGCCTGGACGAGGACGGGCGGCTCGCGCTGCGCCGCGACCGGCTGGGCTTCGTCTTCCAGTCCTTCGGCCTGCTGCCCGTGCTCACCGCCGCGGAGAACGTCGGCATCCCGATGCGGCTGCGCAAGGTGCCCGCCGCCCAGCGGGAGGAGCGCGCCCGCACCCTGCTCGCGCTGGTCGGACTGGCCGACCACGCCAACCAGCGCCCCGGGGAGCTCTCCGGCGGCCAGCAGCAGCGCGTCGCCATCGCCCGGGCACTGGCCAACGAGCCCGATCTCATCATCGCGGACGAGCCGACCGGCCAGCTGGACTCCGAGACCGGCCGCTCGATCATGGAGCTGCTGCGCGCGGTGGTCCGCAGCGAGGGCGTCACCGTCCTGGTCGCGACCCACGACCCCAACCTGATGGAGCTCGCCGACCGCGTGGTCGAACTCCGCGACGGCCGCGTCGTCGACGAGCTCGCCGAGGTCGGCTGACGACCCGCCCGCAGCACCGCCGGTGGAAGGCGGCGGCGAACTCGGCCGCACGTGCCGCGACGGCCCTATCGCCTGTTCCAGCGCCAGTAGTTGGTCAGACCGAGCCCCGCCGCCGCGAGCGTCGCGCCGATGACGATCAGGGGGAGGAAGGCCGTGGCGATCGCCAGGATGAGCACGGCGCAGCCGCTGGGCAGGAGCCAGCGGAACCACGGCTCCCCGGCGATCCGCCGGGCGTCCCAGAGGCAGGCGCCGAGCACGGCGAGCAGCAGCAGGAAGCTCGCGACGGGCATGCCTCGGGGCGTCAGGGTCGCTGCCAGCCACATGGTGTCGTCCTTCCGAGAGCCGGTGGGGGCCGACCCGTGCCGCCCCTCCCGATCAGGTGGTGCCGATCCGAAAAAGTGCGGGCCGGACGCCTCTCGGCGCCCGGCCCGCCACGTATGTCACCCTCCGCGCGACGGTCACCCGGTGCGGTCCGGCGTCGACCGGACCGCACCGGGTGAGCGACCCGCCGTCAGCAGGTCACAACCCGTTCAGGTCACACACCGACCTGCCCGCACCCGGACTTCCGAAACAAGCTTCAGCAGGGGCTGAGCCAGTAGACCCAGCCCCAGGGGGCGTGGCGGTCCTCGCTGTAGCCGCCGGGTGAGGTCCAGCCGACGTTGTGGTCGCGGTCGTAGAACCTGGCGTACAGGGTGGACCGCTGGTTGTTGATCCACGACCCTGTCCCGGCCCAGCCGATGGGGACCGGGTAGTTGCAGGTGAACAGGCGCAGCTCGTCGCCGGTGAAGTTCTCGCCGCTGTACGCGCACACATAGGTGTACGGGCAGCCCGCGGCCAGCGCCGGGCTGGTGCCCGCGGCACCCAGGTCACGGGCGCGCTCCTCCCCCGGCAGGGTGAGCAGCAGCTCGCCGCCCCCGGCCAGGGTGATCCTGTTGACCGCCGACTGGCTCGCGCCGGGGGTCTTGGCGAGGTAGCCGTCGACCCGGGTCTGCAGGTTCCTGGCCTGGGAGCTGTCCAGTCCGAGGCTGCGGGCCTGCGCCGAGAAGCCGGCGCGAGCGGCCCCCGGGTCGCTCGCCGCGGTCGCGGCCGTCGCGGCAGGGGCGACGCACACCGCCAGTGCGGCCGCGACGGCGAAGGGTACGGTCAGCAGATGCTTCCTCGTGGTTCCCACGTGCAGACGTTCCATCATGCAACCTCCTCTGCGGGGTCCTACCGAGGTCCATCCTGTCCCGGCACGGCAGCGGGAGGCTTGTAGGAATGCGTACCGCCGGTTGCCGCCCTGTTCCGGACGGCAAGCCCGGAGCAGGCCGGCCCGGACCGATCGGACAACACCGCTCGGGCCCGGGGACGGCCGGTCACGTTGCTGACGCCGCCAGGAACCTCAGCACCGCGAGGACGCGGCGGTGGTCCGCGTCGGCGGTGGGGAGGTCGAGTTTGGCGAAGATGTTGTTGATGTGCTTGGCCACCGCGCTCTCGCCGACCAGCAGTGCCTGCGCGATGCCGGCGTTGGACCGGCCCTCGGCCATGACGCCGAGGACGTCGCGTTCGCGCGGGGTGAGCCGTTCCAGTGGGTCCAGGTCGCGGCGCAGCAGGAGTTGCGAGACGACCTGCGGATCCAGTGCCGTGCCGCCCTCCGCCACCCGCCGCACCGCCGCCACGAACTCCGCCACATCGGCGACGCGCTGCTTGAGCAGGTAGCCGACGCCGCCGGCGTTGGTGGAGAGCAGCTCGGCCGCGTACCGCTCCTCCACGTACTGCGAGAGCAGCACCACCGCCGTTCCCGGCCAGCGCCGACGGATCTCCACCGCGGCGCGCACCCCCTCGTCGGTGAAGCCCGGCGGCATCCGGACGTCGACCAGCGCGAGTTCCGGCCGGTGCTCCTCCACCGCCGCCAACAGTGCCTCGCCGTCGGCGACTTCGGTGGCGACCTGGAACCCGCCCGTCTCCAGTACCTTGACGAGGCCGACCCGCAGCAGCAGCGAGTCCTCCGCGATCACCGCCCGCACGGCAACTCCGCCGTCACTGTGGTCGGTCCGCCGACGGGACTGCTGACCTGCAGGGTGCCGTCGACGGAGCCGACCCGCTTGGCCAGCCCGCTCAGTCCCGTTCCGGCGCGGGCGTCGGCCCCGCCCAGTCCGTCGTCGGTGATGTTCACCCGCAGCACCTTACCGATCCGCCGGACGGTCACTTCAGCGCGCGTCGCGCGGGCGTGCTTGGTCACGTTGGTCAGCGCCTCCGAGACCACGAAGTACGCGACCGACTCCACGGCGGGCGCCGCCCGCTCCGCCGGATCGACCCGCAGGCGCACCGGCAGGGGCGCCCGGGCGGCCAGTCCGGACAGGGCCGCGTCCAGGCCCCGGTCCTCGAGCACGGCCGGATGCAAGCCCCGTACCAGGTCGTTGAGTTCCTCGATCGCCTGCTTGGCCTCCTGGTGTGCCCCGGCGAGCGCTTCGCGGGCTCCGGCCGGCAGGTCGGGCTGGGTGGCCAGCGCCAGGCCCAGATTGACCGCGAGCGAGACCAGCCGCTGCTGGGTGCCGTCGTGCAGATCGCGCTCGATGCGGCGACGCTCGGCGTCGACGGCTTCGATCAGGCCGGTGCGGCTCTGGTCCAACTCGTCGACCCGCTCGCGGAGCTGCTGGGCCGGGCTGGGCCCGAGCAGAGCCGTCGCCGCACGCGACTCGCCGCGGGCCACCGCCCCCGCCGCCGCCGGTACGGCGCAGAGCAGGGCGAGTCCGCCCAGCGTCCAGCCCGGCAGTTGCGTCGTGACGCCGAACCACTCCCGGCGCGCCTCCACCGGCAGCGCCCACGCCCAGGCGGAGCAGGTGGCGCCCGCCAGGCCCACGGGCAGCGCCATGAGCACCAGCAGTTCCGACACCGCCAGGACGGGGCCCAGCAGGAGGTGGTAGCCGAGCTGCCCCCAGGTGCGCGGCGCGCGGAGCCGACGGGCGGCCGCCGCCCACCACCGCCGCTGCTCCGGCGCGGGCGCCGGCCGGGGGAGGAACACGCCGAGCAGCACCCGGTGCCGGGCCCGCTGCACAGCCGTCAGCACCGGCACGCCGAGCAGGATCACGGCGACCGAGACGGGCAGCGCGAGCGGCCAGCGCCCGGCCTCGACAGAGGTCGTCAGGCCCCAGCTCCACACCGGCACCAGCCCCAGGTGCGGCAGGACACCGGCGGCCAGGAAACCGGCGTCCCGCCGCGCCCGCAGGACCGAGCGCCGCAGCCCGGGAGGAATCGTCACGGCTCGAACCTAGAGCACCACGACCGGCGCGTGCCATGCGCCCAGGACCCGGTCCGATGGTGAAACCAGTACCACCAAGGAGCCGACTCTAGGCGGGGAAGCCGGCGATGAAGGCGTCGAGGCCTCGCGTCAGGTCGAGGGGTCGGAGGTCGACGTCGTAGTCGATCCACCACACGACGGGAACCGTCGGGGCGAGGTCCTGGAGCACCCGGTGAACGACGGTCAGGGGTCCGACGGGCGATCCGCGGTCCTCGAAGGAGAAGACACCGTGGCGGAGGTTGTACGACAGCTCCGCCGGCCGGGCGGCCCCGACGTCCGCGACGATCTCCAGGAAGTTCTCGAACTCGCCGCTCACGGTGGCGTTCGGCCAGTGCCTCAGGACGCTCTCCCGCACCTGCTCTCCGGTGAAGGCCCACGGGCCGACGCGTTCGCGGTCGGCGCTGATGTTGAAGCTGGATCCCACGGGGTGCTCGTTTCGCTCGACGGTGCGGGTCAGGGCGGGGCAGGGCCGGTCAGGGTTCGATGCGGACGCGGCCGGTGACGCCCTGGGCGGTCATGAGGGACTGGAAGTAGGCGGAGGCCTTGGGGTCGTTCGTGATGAGTTCGAGGTGGTTGACCTTGTTCCGGGGGTCGTTCAGGGCCGATGCGTACTTCTCCAGCTTCTTCGACTCCCCCTCCATGGTGTTCTCGTAGGCGAACTCGAAGACCCCGTCGGCATTGTCCAGGCGGAACGGGCTCTTGCAGCTGTTCTGCTGGCCGATGTACTTGGCGTCGATCGCGGCGCCGTCCTCGGGGCGGACGCCGTCGGCGTCCATGCCGAGCTCGCGCCCGGTCGCCGGATCCGTCACACCGGTGTAGAGCCGGTACTCCGTGGACCCGGCCACCCTGACCTGGTAGGCCCGCCTCGCGTTGATCTTCGGGTCGGCCTTGGCCGGAGGCGCGGGCGCGTGGGGGCCGTTCGCCTGGAAGGTACGGCCGTCCAGCTGCATCCGCGCCATCCAGGCCCGGATGTCGGCCTGGTCCTTCGGGGGCAGGAGCGGGAAGGGGCTGGTCGGGTCGTGCGGCAGCGGCGGCATTCCCGCGGTGACGGTGAACGGCGGCGGCTTGGGGCCCGGCGCCGCCGCGGCGTCGCCCGCGCCGGCCAGCACCACGGCGGCGTCGGACCCGCCGAGCGTGAAGACCGTCAGTGCGATCCCGACGCCCGCGACGACGCCCGCGGTGACGGCGAGGGTCTCCAGGGTGTCGCGCAGGTCCTCCACCTCCTTCGCGTACGCCTCGCAGGCCAGTCCCAGCTTGAAGGCCGCGTTGGTCAGGCTGTTCAGCAGCGGGCCCTCGGTGGCACAACCGTCGTGCATCTTCGCCCAGTTCTGCGCGAAGCTCGTGACGGCGCTGGAGCTGCTGGACGCGGTGACCCGCTGCACCCTCTTGTCGCCCTCGACGCCGAGGCGGCTGACGAGGTTCGCGAAGGACTTCCAACCCGTCGCGGCCCGGCGGAGCTTGGCCGGGTCGCCCTGCGGCCAGAACTTCCTCAGGAGCTTGTGGATCGCGCCGCTGCCGTTGTGACCGACGGCGGACCGGAGCTTGGCCCTGGCCACCTCCTCGTCGCACCCGGGAGCGTTCGACGCCGGGAGTTTCTGCGGGGCCATCAGCGAGGCCGCGACATCGGCCTCGGTCCGGAGGTAGGAGAGTGCCATGGTGTACAGGCCGTTGGCGGTGCCGCCGAGTTGGCCGACGGCCGAGGCCATCGCGTCGACGAGCTTCTGCGCGGCGGGGTCGTACTCGGCGGCGAACTTCTTGCCGGCGTCGTCGTCACCGGCCATGCCCGCGACCTCGTCCATGGAGAACACGAGGCTGCGGTAGATCTGCGCGGCGTCGTTGTGAAGGTCGGTGAACCCGGAGGACGAGAGGATCATGTCCGCCGGCGTGACGTGGAAACTGGTCATCGAGCCCCCGATTGTCCGTCCTCGTTCACGGCAGCAAGGCCGAGCGCGGACGGGACGCTACCCGACGACGCGTCCCTTTTCACCCGTCACGGCAAGGGAGTTACCCGCGATGCAAGGGTGCGGCCGGGCCCGGTCCGCCGCCGCACTGTTACCGGTGCGGCGCCGACCGGGCCCGGGGCCGCGGGCTGCGGGTGGGTCAGGACAGTTCGCGGACACCGAGCTGCCGCACGAACAGCAGGCTGTCGGCGTTGGCCCAGTACTCGGCGAGCATGCCGTCCTTGACGAGCAGGGTGTCGGTGCCGGTGAAGCGGACGGCGTTGCCCACGGCCTCCTCGGGCGCGCCGGGGAAGCCTCCGGCGTAGGTGCCTTCGGCCGCCCAGCGGACCACCAGGTAGTCGTCGGTGACGATCGGACCGACCGTGATCTCGAAGCTGAGGTCGCGCAGGATCGTGTGGATGCCGGCGACCCAGCCGTTCAGGCCCTCCCGGCCGTGCACCGTGTCGTCGCCGGAGCCGGTGATGGGCGCGGCGTGCGCGACGAAGTCAGGGGCGATGATCGTGTCGGTCAGCGACAGATCGTTGTTCCACAGGGCCTTCCACGGCTCGGCGAGCAGGGCGTTGGTGGAAGCGGACATGGCCTTCTCCTTCGTGGTGCGGGTGACTTGCGGGGACATGTGGCATCGGTCGCGCCCGTCGGCGCAGCGGGTGGGGACCCTGTCGGCGCCCTGGTCAGGACGCGGTGGCGTCCAGGTCGGCGTCGGGGACCCAGGAGCCGTGGATTCCGGCGGTCACCCGTCGCGGCAGGTGGACGGTGGCGACGGTGTCGAGGCCGGAGGCGTCGAGGACCAGCAGTTGCGAGGCGTCCTGCTTGAGGTCGGAGACCACGGTGAGGAGGTAGCCGTCGTCCTCGCCGGTGGATCCGGCGGCGGGGACGAACACGGCCTCGCTCGGCAGCCGGGCGTCGCCGACCCGGTGGATGCGGCGGGCGCCGGTGGTGCGGTCGTACTTGGCGATGCCGTAGCCGCCGAAGCCCTTCTCGTCGGGGAAGGAGACGGCGTACTGGTAGCGGTTCTCGGCGCCCAGGTACGCCTCGTTGAGGGTCGGGAACTCCACCGCGAGGTCGTCGACGATGCGCTCGTCCACGCTGCCGGCTGCCGGGTCGATGACCCAGCGGCGGATGTAGGAGCGGGCGTTGGGCTCGGCGCCGCGTCCGGGGGCGCCGATCCACCAGTTCCAGGAGAGCCGGAAGCCCTCCTGGTCCACGGTGGGCCCTTCCAGCACGATGCGGCCCTCGTCGTCCTCGTAGGCGTTGGAGACGTGCAGCATGTTGCCCGGTTCGACGGAGTACCAGCGGATGTGGCGGGCGCCGTCGGCCCCCTTGGGCATGACGCCTATGCGGGCGGGCTGCCGGTCGCTCCAGCCGTAGGGGATGCCGGAGTGCTCGGTGGGGTCGAAGGTGACGTTGCCCTCGATGAACACCACGTGACGGCGGGTGATGGCGAAGTCGTGCTTGAGCGAGGCACTCGCCTGCGGAACCTCCGCGCTGTGGACGATCTCGCCCTTGGCGTCGCAGACGTAGTACATCAGGTAGGGCGGGAGGGGCGAGGACCCGAAGAAGTGGAGCTCACCCGTCACCGGGTCCTCCTTGGGGTGCGCGGTCATCATGCCGGACAGCTTGCCGTCGAAGTCGAACGCGCCGACCGTCTCCAGCTCGGGGGTCAGCTCGAAGGGGAAGTTCGACTCGCACAGCGCGAGCAGCCGTCCGGCGTGCTCGATGACGTGGGTTCCCGCCGCGCTGGCGGTGAAGTCGGGGCCCTTCTCGGTCATGTAGGGGGCGCCTTCGAGCGCGGGGGTGTGCACCCAGCGGTTGCGGTACCACTCCGCCCGCCCGTCCCGGAGCCGGATGCCGTGGACCATGCCGCTGCCCTTGAACCAGTGGGTGGGGGTGACGCCCGGCTTGGGGTTGTGGCCGTTGCGCAGCAGGCGGCCGGTCAACTCGGGCGGCAGGGTGCCCTCCACGGCGAGTCCGGTGGCGGTGATCTCGTCCGCGACGGGGGTGTAGTGGCCGTTCAGGTAGGGCTTCTTCGCTGTGTTCTCCATGCCGCACAGGTTCGTCCGGCGCGCTGTCCACTTTCCAGACCGGACAGCCACCGGACGCTGTCCGGCCCTGTCCACACCCGTCCGCCGGAGCCCACCCACCGGAGCCCACCCACCGGTGGGTGGGCTCCGGTGCGGACACGCTCTGCGGGTGCGGTCAGGACGGCAGGGTCACCGACTGGGCGTGGTGGAAGACGTTCTTGCGGTCCCAGATGTCCTTGGCCTTCTGCAGGCGGCGGTAGTTGGCCTTGTAGTACAGGCGCTGGTAGGCCGGCTGCTTGTCGGCGGTGGTGCCGAGGTCGACGTCCGGGTAGTTGACGTAGGCGCCGTCGGTATCGGTGTCGATCTCCGGGATGCCGCCGGTCGCCCGGTAGGTGTCCCGGTAGAGGCCGCTCAGGTAGGCCAGGTGGGCGGCGTCGGCGGCCCGGTCGGTCCAGTAGGTCTGGTACTGGAGCTTCATGACGGAGTCCCGCTGCGGGACGGCGGTCTCGGCGGCGCCCCGTGCGTTCACCCGGCAGCCGTAGGAGTCGATCTGGACCAGCGTCTGGGTGAGGTCGAGGCCCTCGACGTCCTTGGTGAGCCAGGTCCACCAGGCGTCGATCTGGATGGGGGTGAACGCCCTTCGGTGGTAGGCCGACTTGTACTTGCCGCGCTGGTTGGGGCCGGAGCCGTTGAGCGTCATGGTCGCCTGGAACCACGGCAGTCGGCGGCGCTTGTCCGGGTAGGGCAGGTAGAGCCCGCCGACGCCGTTGGTCTGCACGGTCGACCTGGCGCGCATGCCGTGCTCCACCCGGGCGAGGAACGCGTCCAGGGGCGCCGGGTCCTCCTCGTCCCACTGGCTGAACAGGACGACGTTCCCGTTCGAGTGGTGGGTGAGGTGGAGGATGGAGAACAGTCCGCGGTACAGCTTCTCCGCAGGGCCGCTGTGCTCCGCGAAGAAGGCGCCGAAGTTGTCCAGCAGGGTGCGGAAGTCCTCGGGGTGCTTGAGCAGGTCCGCCCACTTCCAGGCCACGCTGCTGAGCCAGACCCTGGGCGGCGGCGCCGGCAGCGCGTGGGCGAAGTGGTAGCGCAGCACCACGCCGAAGTTCCCGCCGCCGCCCCCGGTGTGGGCCCAGAACAGCTCGTACTCGGGCGAGCCAGGGGGATCGCCGCGGTGCGCCCGGGTCACCTCGACCGCGCCGCCCCGGACCGTCACCACGTCGACCTGGACCAAGTGGTCGACGGTCAGCCCGTGCCGCCGGGAGAGCAGCCCGTACCCGCCGCCGCAGATGTGGCCGCCCGCGCCGACCGAATAGCAGGACCCGGCCGGAATGGTCACGCCGTACTCGCGGAAGAGCGTGGTGTACACGTCCCAGTTGGTGGCGCCGCCCTCGACGGAGTAGGTGGCGCCGCCGTACTTGTCGGTTCCCGCCCCGACCCCGCGCAGTGTGCTGAGGTCGAGAATGACGCCCTTGTCGTTGTCGACGAATCCCTCGTAGCAGTGGCCGCCGCCGCGCACGGTCGGCCGCAGTCCTCGGTCGAGCGCCGAGCGCAGCTCCGCCACCGCGTCGGCCTCGTTGCCGACCAGCCGGATGTACGCCGGGCTGCTGCGCCAGCGCTGGTTGAAGCCCTGACTGAGCGTCTCGTAGCGGGAGTCCGGGGGGAGGACCGTCCAGCCCTCGGGCTGTTCGACGGGCCGGGCCGAGGCCGGGCCGGCGGCGCCGGCTGCCAGGCCGAGCGAGGTGGCGGAGGCTCCGGCGGCGACCATTCCGGTGCTGCCGAGGAAGCCGCGGCGGGAGAACTCGTTGCGCATTCCTGGGACCGCCTTTCCCGACTCCGACATATGGGCGGGCGAAGGCTAGCAAAAGAAGGTCAGGGAAATCCATCGTCCACAAACTAATGTGATCGCAGGCAGGCGGATTTTGGCCACGTTCGAACAATTGCCCAACGGCACTGGTCCGACCGGGACCCCCGCAAACAGCCGCACGGGTATGTACCAGCCGAACCCGAGCGCCGCCACAGTTCCGGTGACGCGAAGCCCCGGCCCGCCCCGCAGTCCGGAGCGGGACCGGGGTTTCCCGCTGTTCCGTTCGGCGAGGTACTTGACGAGAGATCAGTTAGGCGCCATATTACTTTCATGGCTCAGCAGCACCCGGCCGGAAACGGCGCACCCTCGCTCGACCAGGCCCGCCGACAGCTCTCCCGGTACGGCCTGGCCGCCGACCCTCAGGCGGTCCTGGTCGCGGCACGACTGATGGCCGCCGGAGCCCGGCTCGGCCAGGCCGGCGAGGCCCACTTCGCCCGCTTCGGCCTGTCCACCGGGCGCTACCGGCTGCTGGCCGAGCTGGAGGACCACGGCGGCGAGAAATCGCCCTCGCAGCTGGCGGCCGCACTCGGGGTCTCCCGCGCGACCGTGACCGGCCTGGTCGACGGCCTGGAGCGGGACGGCCTGGTCACCCGGCGCCCGTCCGCCGAGGACGGGCGGGGCAACGTGGTGATACTGACCGCGCGGGGCACCCAGCGGCTGCGCGACATGGCGCCCGAGCACTTCGACCGGATGCAGACGATGGTCGCCGGGCTGTCCATCGAGGAGCGTGCGGTCTTCCTCGACCTGCTGGGCAGGCTGGTCGAGGGCATGTCCGCTCTGACGGACGACTGACGGACGACTGACCGAAAACGGTCGGGCGGCGGACCGCCGCCCGGCCACCGGGCCGACCGCGCACGAGCCTTTTCAGCACCCCGTTGTTGGCCCACCGAACACCTATAATTAGCCTCCTAATCACTTGGACGATCCATGCCCGGCAGAACCAAGCAGCGCCCCACCACCCCCGACACCGGCACCGCCCCCACCCCCGACACCACCGCCCCGCCCCGCTTCGTGCTCTGGCGCGAGGTCCTGATCGCCTACGCCGCACCCGCCGTCATGGCCTCCGCCGGCGGCTTCGCCACCGGCCAGTCGGAGCTCAGGATCGCGGCCCTCACCACCATCGCCGGCACCTCGGCCCTGGTCGCCACCCTGGTCGGCCTCCGGCACCGGCGCCGGTCCGCCGACTCCTGGGCCGCCCGAGGGCCGGTCCCGCTGCTCTCCCTCGCCTTCGGCCTCGGCTGCGCCGTCGTCGCCCTCGCCCTCGGCCTGGCGGCCGCCGAGCTGCTGCCCCGGATACCGGCGCTGGCCGACAGCCCGTGGCCCGGCCGGCTGCGCATCGACCTCCCCCTGTCCGCCGCGATCGCGGCGACCATGACCACCTGGCGCTGGCGGGCCTCGCTCCCCCGCCGCCGGCGCGCCCACTGACCAGCTCCCGCACCAGCACCAGCACCATTCCTACCGAAGGAGCAGTACCAGCATGATCACCATCATGGGCGCGTCCGGCGCCACCGGCGGCGCCACCCTGCGCAGCCTCGCCGCCCTGGATGTCCCGGTCCGCGCCCTGAGCCGCGACCCCGACCGCCTGCTGGCCGGACTCGACCCGCACACCCGCGGCCTGGTCGAGGTGACGGCCGCCGACGCCGGCGACCCCGCCTCGATGCGCGCCGCCCTCAAGGGGACAACGCAGCTCTTCCTGACCATGGAGAACGGTCCGCGGCAGGTCGAGCACGAGCTGCGCACCGTGGACCTGGCCGTCGCCCTGGGCGTGGAGCACGTCGTCAAGGTCTCCGCGCCGGCCGCCGAGCCCGACTCCCCGGTCGCCGTCTCCCGCGGCCACCACCTGATCGAGCAGCGGTTGCGGGCCCACGACATCACCACGACCGTGCTCCGCCCGTACGCGTTCATGCAGAAGCTGCTGCTGATCGCCCCCGGGGTCTCCATCGCCGGGACGATATTCGGCGCGCTGGACGGCGTCCGGTGCAACTACATCGACTGCCGGGACATCGGCGATGTCGCCGCGGCGGTGCTCACCCGCCCCGACACGGCCGGCGGCGACATCCCGCTGACCGGTGGCCGGGCGTACAGCCACCCGGAGCTTGCCGAGCTACTGGGCACGCTGCGTGGCCGGCCGGTGCGCTCCGTGAACCTGCCGCCCGCCGAACTGCACGCCCACCTGGTCGCCCGGGCCGGGATGCCGGACTGGCTGGCCGCCCATGTGGTCGAGATCCAGCGGCTCGCCGTGGAGCGCCCGGAGAGCCCGGACGACGCCGCCACCCGGCTGATCGGGCGCGCTCCCCGTACCCTGGAAGCATTCCTCGGGGAGCACCTCGACGTGTTCCGCTGACCCGTCCGCACGGTTCCGCGACTTCCCGGAGCAGGCTCCGACGGGCCCGCCGCACCCCCGGCGGCGGGCCCGTCACCTCCGGAAAACAGCCCCGTCACCCCCGGGGAGCGGCCCCGTCGCCCCCGGGAAGCGGATCCGGATGTGGCATGGGTCACGGTCGGAAAATCGACCTGACGGACCGTCAAAACAGATGACGGTCCGTCACATCCGATCGAAGGAGCCTCAGTTGTGACCTGACGTGCCGTCAGATTCGGCCATTGAAAGGCCAGTTGGGCGGAGTGTCGGCCGGTGTGCGGTTCACCGGACCGGGCTACCATCGGTTGGGTTGTCCGCTCCGGCCCCGGAGTGGGATCACCCGGATCAGGCGAGTGCTCCCACCGCCCCCAAGGGCCGGAAGATCCATCGGCACGGGGCGAGACCTAGGAGCACACGCCACTGATGACAGCCGAACCCAGCCGGGACCCGGGCGCCGAGGCGCCCGCCGACGGCGGTACCACCGACCGGGACACCGCCGCCGAGAAGCAGGCCCACTACCCCGGCCGGCCGGCACCTGCCCCACGCACCCTGATCGACATCCTCGACGCGACCGCCCGGCAGTACCCCGCCGAGCCCGCCCTCGACGACGGCCGCACCGTGCTCGGCTACCGGGCCCTGGCCGCCGAGGTCGAGCAGCTGCGCCGCCGCCTCGCCGCCGCCGGCATCGGCCGCGGCGACCGGGTCGGCATCCGGGTCCCCTCCGGCACCAACGACCTCTACGTCTCCGTGCTCGCCGTGCTCGCCGCCGGCGCCGCCTACGTCCCGGTGGACTTCGAGGACCCGGACGAGCGCGCCCAGCTGGTCTTCGAGGAGGCCGCCGTCGCGGCCGTGCTCGGCGCCGAACGCGCACTCACCCTCACCGGCACGGCCCACGAGCCCACCGGCGCGGCCCACGAGCCGCTCGGGACCGGCACCCCCCTCCAGGCCCGCACGCCCCAGGCCCGCGAGCCGCTCGCCGACCCGGCCGGCCCCGGCGCGCACCGCCCCACCCCCGCCGACGACGCCTGGATCATCTTCACCTCGGGCTCGACCGGCCGCCCCAAGGGCGTCGCCGTCACCCACCGCAACGCCGCCGCCTTCGTCGACGCCGAGGCCGCGCTCTTCCTCCAGGACGAGCCGATCGGCCCCGGTGACCGGGTGATGGCCGGCCTGTCGGTCGCCTTCGACGCCTCCTGCGAGGAGATGTGGCTGGCCTGGCGGCACGGCGCCTGCCTGGTGCCCGTCCCCCGCTCCCAGGTGCGCAGCGGCGCCGACCTCGGCCCCTGGCTGGCCGAGCAGGAGATCACCGTGGTCTCCACCGTGCCGACGCTGGCCGCGCTGTGGCCGGCCGAGGCGCTGAACGAGGTCCGGCTGCTGATCTTCGGCGGCGAGGCCTGCCCGCCCGAGCTGGTGCAGCGCGTGGTCACCGAGGGCCGCGAGGTGTGGAACACCTACGGCCCCACCGAGGCCACCGTGGTCGCCTGCGGGGCGCTGCTGACGGGCGAGGGCCCGGTGCGGATCGGCCTGCCGCTGGACGGCTGGGACCTCGTCGTGGTCGACGAGGCCGGCGAGCCGGTCGCGCCCGGCGGGACCGGCCAGCTGGTGATCGGCGGTGTCGGCCTGGCCCGCTACCTGGACCCGGAGAAGGACGCCGAGAAGTACGCGCCGCTGCCCTCGATGGGCTGGGAGCGCGCCTACCGCAGCGGCGACCTGGTCCAGGCCGACCCGGAGGGCCTGCTGTTCCTGGGCCGCGCCGACGAGCAGATCAAGCTCGGCGGCCGCCGGATCGAGCTCGGCGAGGTCGACGCGGCGCTCCAGGCGCTGCCGGGCGTGGCCGGCGCGGCGGCGGCCGTGCGGACCGCGCGCGGCGGCAACCAGCTGCTGGTCGGCTACCTGGTGACCGGCGAGGGCTGGGACCGGGAGCAGGCGGTGCAGCGGCTGCGCGCCGAGCTGCCGGCCGCGCTCGTCCCGCTGCTGGCCCCGGTCGACACCCTGCCCACCCGCACCTCCGGCAAGGTCGACCGCAACGCGCTGCCCTGGCCGCTGCCCGACCTGGAGACCACCGGGCCGACCGAGCAGCTGTACGGCACCGAGGCCTGGCTGGCCGAGCAGTGGACGGAGATCCTCGGGGTGCCGGTGAGCGGCTCCCGGGAGGACTTCTTCGCGATCGGCGGCGGCAGCCTGGCCGCCGCCCGGCTGACCACCCTGCTGCGCGTCCGCTACCCGAACGCGGCGGTCCTGGACATCTACCAGAACCCGACGCTGCGCAAGCTCGCCCGGCACCTGGAGCGCAGTTCGGTCGGCACCGGCGAGGCCCGGACCGTCGACCCGGTGCCGACCCGCGCCAAGCTGCTCCAGCTGCTCCTGCTGGTCCCGCTGTTCACCGTGGTCGGCCTGCGCTGGACGGCGGCGGTGCTGGCGCTCGGCAATCTGCTCTCGCACCTGGACGGCTTCGCCTGGGCGCCGACCGCCTCCTGGTGGGCGGTCGTGCCGCTCGCGGCGGTGCTGTTCAGCCCGGCGGGCCGGCTGGCGATCGGGGCCGGCGGCGCCCGGCTGCTGCTGCGCGGCCTGCGGCCCGGCAGCTACCCCCGCGGCGGCGGCGTCCACCTGCGGCTGTGGGCCGCCGAGCGGCTGGCCGAGGTGAGCGGCGCGACCTCGCTCTCCGGCGCCTGGCTGGTCCGCTACGCGCGGGCGCTCGGCGCCAAGGTCGGCGAGGAGGTCGACCTGCACGCGCTGCCGCCGATCACCGGCATGCTCAAGCTCGGCCGGGGCTGCGCGGTCGAGGCCGAGGTGGACCTCAACGGCTACTGGGTGGACGGCGACCGGCTGGAGGTCGGCCAGCTCAAGGTGGGTCCGGGGGCCGTGGTCGGCACCCGGTCGACCCTGCTTCCGGGTGCCCGGATCGGCAAGGGGGCGCAGGTCGTGGCCGGCTCCAGCGTCACCGGTCACGTCCCGACCGGCCAGCGCTGGGGCGGCGCGCCCGCCGTCAAGCTGGGCCGGGCCGAGCGCACCTGGCCGAAGGAGCGCCCGGTGCGCCGGGCCCGCTGGTCCGCGCTGTTCGGCCTGAGCGGTACCGCGCTGAGCCTGCTGCCGCTGCTCCCGGCGGTGGCCGGCCTGGCGGTGCTGGTCCCGTTCGTCGACCCGGCGGACGGTCTGGGCGGCGCGCTCGGCGGCGCCCTGCTCGGCCTGCTGCCGGCCGTCCTGGCGTTCGGCGTGGTGTACGCGGCGCAGCTGGTGGCCGCGGTGCGGCTGCTGTCGATCGGCCTTGAGCCCGGTGTGCATCCGCTGTACGGCCGGGTCGGCTGGCAGGCCTGGACGGTCACCCAGCTGATGGACCAGGCCCGGGAGGTGCTGTTCCCGCTGTACGCGGGCCTGGTCACGCCGCTGTGGCTGCGGGCGCTGGGCATGCGGGTCGGGCGGCACGCGGAGGTGTCCACGGTGCTGGCGCTGCCGAGCCTGACCACGGTCGGCGACGGCGCGTTCCTGGCCGACGACACCCTGATGGCGCCGTACGAGCTGGGCGGCGGCTGGGTGCGGCTCGGTGAGGCGAAGGTCGGCGACCGGGCGTTCCTCGGCAACTCGGGGATGACCGCGCCGGGCCGCTCGGTGCCCAAGCGCGGTCTGGTCGGCGTGCTGTCGGCGACGCCGGCGAAGGCGAAGAAGGGCGGCTCGTACCTGGGCATGCCGCCGGTGCGGCTGCCCCGTTCGGCCGACCGGGCGGACCAGAGCCTGACCTACGAGCCGCCGACCCGGCTGCTGTGGGCGCGCGGGCTGGTCGAGGTGTGCCGGCTGGTGCCGGTACTGGCCTCGGGCGCGCTGGGCGCGCTGACGCTGGCCGCGCTGTCCTGGCTGGCCGTGGCGTGGTCGCCGGTCGCGGCGGCGCTGCTGTCCGGTCCGGTGCTGCTGGCGTCGGGCGCGGTGGCGTGCGCGGTCGCGGTGGCGGCGAAGTGGGTGCTGGTCGGCCGGTTCCGGGCGGTGGAGCACCCGCTGTGGAGCGGTTTCGTGTGGCGCAACGAGCTGGCGGACACCTTCGTCGAGGTGCTGGCGGTGCCGTGGCTGGTGGGCGCGGTGCCGGGCACCCCGGTGCTGAACCTGTGGCTGCGGGCGCTCGGTGCGAAGGTCGGGCACGGCGTGTGGTGCGAGAGCTACTGGCTGCCGGAGGCGGACCTGGTCACCCTCGGCGACGGGGTGTCGATCAACCGGGGCTGCGTGGTGCAGACCCACCTCTTCCACGACCGGATCATGCGGATGGATACTGTCGTCCTGCGCGAGGGCGCCACCCTGGGGCCCGGCGGCATCGTGCTGCCCGGCAGTACGGTGGGCGCGCGCAGCACGCTGGGTCCGGCCTCGCTGGTGATGCGTGCCGAGTCGGTGCCCGCCGACTCCAGGTGGCTCGGCAACCCGATCGAGGTGTGGCAGGCCACGTCCTGACCGCCGTCCCGGGGGGCCGGCCGGGGTTCGCCCCGTCCGGCCCCTCGGGCGTACGGTCGGCGCCCGCCGCCGTCCCCGCCGTCCGCCGTCCGCCCCCGCCCGTCCCCTGTCCCGTCCACCCCGTGTTCCAGGAGCGTACGACCCGGTGAACCACCGCCCGGCGCAGTCCCCCCAGCCCTCGCAGCCCCCGCAGCCCGTCGCCCCGCCGGACCCGTACTTCCCGGGCAGCGGGGATCCCCGCTACCGGGTCCACCGGTACGAGCTGGCCCTGGACTACCGGCCCGGCCCCAACCGGCTGGGCGGTACGGCCCGGCTGAGCGCCGTCGCGGCGACCGCGCTGAGCGAGTTCGCACTGGACCTCGCGGACTTCCGGATCGGCCGGGTGCTGGTGGACGGGAAGCCCGCCCGGTACACCCACCGGGCGGGCAAGCTGCGGGTGCGGCCGGTGAAGGCCCTGTCGGCCGGCGCCGCCTTCACCGTGGAGGTGCACTACACCGGCAACCCCCGGCCGGTCCGCAGCCCCTGGGGCGGCCTGGGCTGGGAGGAGCTGACCGACGGCGCGCTGGTGGCCAGCCAGCCGGTCGGGGCACCGTCCTGGTTCCCGTGCAACGACCGGCCGGCGGACAAGGCGACGTACCAGATAGCGGTCACCACGCCGTCCCCGTACACCGTGGTGGTGGGCGGCCGGCTGCTGACCCGTACCACCCGCTCGTCCAGCACCACCTGGGTGTACGAGCAGTCCGCTCCGACCTCGACGTACCTGGTGACGGTCTCGATCGGCCCGTACCGGCCGGTGCCGCTGGCCGAGCACCCGGAGGTGCCGCAGACCGGCTACGTGCCGGAGCGGCTGGCCGGGGCGTTCGCCGCGGACTTCGGGCGGCAGCCGAGGATGATGGCCTACTTCGGCGAGGTGTTCGGCCCGTACCCGTTCGGCGAGTACACGGTGGTGGTCGCCGACGAGGAGCTGGACGTGCCGGTGGAGGCGCAGGGGGTGGCGACCTTCGGCACCAACCACCTGGGCGGCGGCTGGGAGCGGGAGCGGCTGATCGCCCACGAGCTGGCGCACCAGTGGTTCGGCAACAGTCTTTCGATCGGGGACTGGAGCCACATCTGGCTGAACGAGGGGCTGGCCAAGTACGCCGAGTGGCTCTGGTCGGAGCGTTCGGGCGGGCCGACGGCGGCGGCGCGGGCCCTGTACGCGCACCGGCTGCTGGCCGGGCTGCCGCAGGACCTCCGGCTGGCCGACCCGGGCCGCAAGCTGATGTTCGACGACCGGCTGTACCAGCGCGGCGGTCTGGTGGTGCACGCGCTGCGGCTGACGCTCGGGGACACCGCGTTCTTCCGGATGCTCAAGGACTGGGCGGCGTTCCACCGCCACGGGGTGGTCACCACGGCGGACTTCACCGCGCACGCCGCCCGGTACGCGCGGACGCCGCTGGAGGGCCTGTTCGACGCCTGGCTGTGGCGTCCCGAGCTGCCGCCGCTGCCGGCAGGCTGAGGCCGGAGCGGTCCCTCCCCGCGCTCCCGTCCCCGGGCCGTGGCTCAGGCCAGCTCGGGGACGGTGCGGTGCAGGCCCTTGCGGTCGTAGTAGCGGGTCATCGCGAAGCCGAAGAGCAGTGCCGCGACGGTGCCGATGGCCATCCAGATCCAGGCCCGGGTCAGGCCCGCGTCCGCCTGCGCGTCGAAGAACAGGATCGCCCGCACGCCGTCGGTGAGCTGGCGCATCGGTTCGAAGAGCGAGAGGAACCGGTAGAACGACGGCAGGGCGTCCAGTGGGATCGTCGCGCCGGAGGACGGCAGGCCCAGCACGATGAAGACGAACATGCTGATCAGCAGGCCGAGGCCGCCGAAGGCCGCGTTGATCGCCTGGACACCGAGGCCGACCGCGCTGCTGGCGCAGACCGAGAAGATCCACAGCAGCGGCAGGTGGTCGGCGTCCATGTCGAGGACCACCACCGCCGCCAGCATGATCAGCGAGGAGGTCAGCAGCGACAGGCCCACCGACATCGCGCACTTGACGGCGAGGGTGCTGGTGCGGCTGATCGGCACCACCGGGTGGCGGGCGCGCCAGGGGCCGACCTCGTTGTCCGCGTAGCCGAGCGCGACGTCGACGCCGTTGCCGATGATGTTGGCGCCGAAGAAGCCCGCCAGCACGAGCAGCAGGGTGTAGTAGAAGGCGGACAGCCCGAGTCCGCTGCGGTTGCCGATCGGGTGGCCGACCGTGGTGGTGAGGGCGATCGGATCGGCGATCAGCAGCCGGGCCGCGTCGCCCGCGCCCCGGGCCTGCGGCAGCGCGGCGAGCTGGGCGCCGAGGGCCAGCGAGGCCTGGTGGACGGCCTGCTGGCCGATCTGGGCGGCCAGCGAGGAACCCAGACTGCCCACGCCCGGGTTGGTGTACTGGAGCACGGTGGGGCGCGCGGGCTGCTCGCTGGCGCCCCCGAGGGCGGCGACGGTGGCGGTGAACTCGGGCGGCACCTGGAGCGCCCCGTAGATCTTGCCGGAGGCCAGCTGCTCCTTCGCCGTCGCCTCGTCGAGCTGCCGCCAGGACACCGCGTCGCCCTGGCCGGGGGCGGTGGCGATCCCGGTGACGACCTGTTCGCCGAGGTTCTGCCGCTGCCCGGCGACGGTGGCGCCCCGGTCGGTGTTCACCAGCGCGATCGGCAGGTGGTGCAGGTCTGCGCGGGGGTCGAGGATGCCGCCGAGGTAGAGCAGCGACATCAGCAGACTGAGCAGTCCGACCAGGATCCCGGGGACCATCCAGATCCGGGGGTTGCGGAGCACCCGGCGCGCCCTGACACCGGTGGGCGGTTCGGGCCGGCGCGGCTCGGGCAGGGTCGGCTCGGACTGGGAGGGCATGACGCTCCGTAGGGTGGTCGGCGGTCGGACGGACCCCAGGGTCCGTCTTCGTGCCCGGACGGGGGTCGGCGCCACGCCGCCGGGGTCACCCGCGCGCCCGTACGGTCCTCGCGAAAATGACTGGAGGTCCGAACGTGATCGAACTAGGTTGAACCGGCGGTGCCGTGGCACCGCGGGCCGAATCCCCTGAATCACCCGAAACCGTCGCAGAGGACCAGATGACCGACCTGTCCGACGAACTGCTCCCCACCACCCGCCGCGCGCTGCTGCACCGCCTGGCCGTCGCCCAGTCCGAGGGCCGCACCCCCTCGATGGTCGCCGGCGTGCTCCGGGACGGGAGGCTGGTCTGGAGCGGCGCCCGCAGCATGATCGACGGTCACGCGCCGACCACCGACGTCCAGTACCGGATCGGCTCGATCACCAAGACCTTCGTCGCCGTGCTCGTGCTGCGACTGCGGGACGAGGGCCTGCTCGACCTCGCCGACCCGCTCGGGCGCCACCTGCCGGGCACCCCCGCCGACGACGCCACCGTCGCCCAGCTGCTCTCGCACTCGGCCGGCCTCGCCTCCGAGACCCCGGGCCCCTGGTGGGAGCGGACGGACGGCGCGCTGCGCCCCGGACTCGCCGACATCCTGGAGGCCGAGCGGCCGCTGCGGCATCCGGCCGGCCGGGTCCACCACTACTCCAACCCCACCTACGCGCTGCTCGGCGCACTGGTCGAGCGGCTGCGCAGCGAGCCCTGGGGCGAGGTACTGCGCCGCGAGGTCCTGGAGCCGCTCGGCATGGACCGCACCGGGCTGCTCCCCGAGCACCCGCACGCGGGCGGCTTCGCCGTCCACCCGTGGGCCGACGTGCTGCTGCCCGAGCCGCTCACCGACACCGGCCTGATGGCCCCGGCGGGCCAGCTCTGGTCCACCGTCACCGACCTCGCCAAGTGGGCCGCCTTCCTGACCTCCGGCCACGAGAAGGTGCTGTCCGCCGACACCGTGGCCGAGATGCGCCGCCCCGCCGTCGGCCCCGAGCCGGGCGACTGGAACGAGACCTACGGCCTCGGCCTCCAGCTGATCCAGCACGAAGGCCGGATCCTGCACGGGCACTCCGGCTCGATGCCGGGCTTCACGGCCGGGCTGTGGGTGAGCGAGGCGGACGGCCTGGCCGCGATCGCCGTCTCCAACGCCACCAGCTGCCCCACCTCGAAGGTCGCGGCCGAACTGCTGGCGCTCACCGCGCAGCACGAGCCGCGGATCCCCGAGCCCTGGCGCCCGCTGGCCGAGTTCGACGAGGACCTGCTGGCCCTGACCGGCCCCTGGTACTGGGGCGCCGCGCCGCACAGCCTGCGGCTCACGGCGGACCGGGCGCTGGAGCTGTCGGTGCTCGGCCGGGCGGGCCGGGCCGGCCGCTTCCGGGCCGAGGCGGACGGCACCTGGACCGGCCTGGACGACTACTACTCGGGCGAGACCCTGCGGGTGGTGCGGGCCGACGACGGCTCGGTGAGCCACCTGGACATCGGCTCCTTCGTGTTCACCCGCGAGCCGTACGGGCCCGCCGGGGCCGTCCCGGGCGGCGTCGACCCGCAGGGGTGGCGGGTGTACTGAGCCCCGCCGCGCCCCGCCGTTCGGGCCCCCGCCGCGCCCCGCCGCCCCGTGGTTCGGGCTCCGCTGCCCTAACCGCCCCCGCCCGGACCCGGCGCGGGGGCGGGGGTGACGGCGGAGCGCGGCGGGTACGCGCCGCTGCGCAGCGCGTGCACGGCGCGCACCACGTACCCGGCGAGCAGCAGCCCGCCCGCCATCGCGCCCGAGGCGTAGGTGTCCGCCGCCTGCGCCTCGGCCCACCCCAGGGTCGCGCCCAGCACCAGGTACGGCGCCATCGCGACCGCCAGCGCCACGGCCAGCGCCACCAGCGCCGCCCTCGGCCGCCGGTCGTCCTCCCAGCAGCGCTCGCCGACCAGGTGCAGGGCGACGGCCATCGCCACCACCAGGCACCACCACGGCGAGGGCGCCAGCCCCACCGCCCGCGCCAGCACGTACACGACGGTGAGTCCGCCCGTCGCCGCCGTCTGGCACACCAATACGTCTGTCATGTCGCTGGCAAAGGTCCGCCAGAGTCCCGCCCCCGGATTCCACCCCATGCAGCGGAGGATAGGGCGGCGCCGCGGTGCCCAACAGGTGTCCCGCACACGTCGGGTGGTCGCATTCAGCAGGTGCACATCTGCGCTCCGCCGAACGGCAACGTGGATGCCAGCGGACTTGGAGAGACATACGGGTGCCGGTTCGCGGATCCGACTGTACGGGTCCGACCCGGGCCGCTGCCACGGAACGCCGTGGCCGCCGTCGTCCGTGCTGCCCTGGAGGGTCTGCCATGACCACCGTCCCCACGTACACTCCGACCGCAGTCACCCCCACCCGGGCCACCCCGGTGCCCGCCGCGCGCCCGGCCGCCGCCTCCGGCTCCGCCTCCGCCGTCTACACCGTCTCGCTGGCCCGCGACGAGGCCGACGTCCGCGCCGCCCAGCGGCTGCGCCACCAGGTCTTCGCCGACGAGCTCGGCGCCACCCTGCGGAGCACCGTCCCGGGGCTGGACGTCGACCCGTTCGACGACTTCTGCGACCACCTGCTCGTCCGCGAGGGCGAGGACGGCGCCGTCGTCGGCACCTACCGGCTGCTGCGCCCCGAGGCCGCCCGCCGGGCCGGCCGGCTCTACTCGGACGGCGAGTTCGACCTCGGCAACCTCGCGCCGCTGCGGGACGGGCTGGTCGAGCTCGGCCGCTCCTGCATCGCCGCCGAGCACCGGGGCAACGGCGCCGTCATCAACCTCATGTGGGGCGGCATCGCCCGCTACCTCGCCGACACCGGCAACACCTGGGTGGGCGGCTGCTGCTCGATCTCCCTGGAGGACGGCGGCGCCACCGCCGCCCGGGTCTGGGACACCGTCGCCGCCAAGCACCTCGCCCCCGAGCAGTACCGGGTCGCCCCGCACCGCCCCTGGGACGCCACCGGCGTGGCGCGGGCCGACCGGGCACCGCTGCCGGCCCTGCTCCGCGGTTACCTCCGGCTCGGTGCCTGGGTCTGCGGCGCGCCCGCGTACGACCCGGACTTCGACTGCACCGACCTGTACGTCCTGCTGTCGCTGGAGCGCACCGACCCGCGCTACCTGCGGCACTTCCTGTCCGGTGTCGGCGGCGTGGGCGCGGCGGCCTCGCCGGCCCCGGGCACCGGCACGGACGCGGGCACCGGCACGGACGCGGCGGAGGCGGGACCGGTGGACGAGGGGCCGGCCTCGTGAGCGTCTGGCTGCCGACGGCCTCCTGCACCCCGGAGGACTGTCTGACCGACCCCGCGCCGACCGTCGCCCTCCCCCGCCGGGTGCTGCGGCTGGCGGGCTTCCTGGTGCTGCTCGTGGCGGGGCTGGCGCTGATCCCGCCGGTGCGGCTGCTACCGCACGGTCCGCGCGGCGCGCTGACCCGGTTCTGGGCGCGCGGGCTGCTCGGCGCGCTGGGCGTCGCGCTGCGGATCGTGCCCGACCCGGCCCCGGCCGGCCGGGGCGGGGTGCTGCTGGTGGCCAACCACGTCTCCTGGCTGGACATCCCGCTGATCGCCGCCGTCAGGCCGGGCCGGTCGGTCGCCAAGACCGAGATCCGGGACTGGCCGGTGCTGGGGCAGCTCGTCGCCTGGGGCGGGGCCGTGTTCCTGGACCGCGACCGGCTGCGCGAGCTGCCCGCGGCCGTCGCCGCGGTGACCGACCGGCTGCGGGCCGGCCACCCGGTGATCGTGTTCCCGGAGGGGTCCACCTGGTGCGGGCGGGAGAGCGGGCGGTTCCGGCCGGCGTTCTTCGAGGCCGCCGTCCGGTCCGGTGCCGCCGTCCAGCCCGTCTCGCTCCGCTACCGGCTCGCCGACGGGCGTGCCACCAGTGCCCCCGCCTTCGTCGGCGAGGACGACCTGGTCACCTCGCTGGCCCGGGTGGTCGCCGTCCGCGGCCTGGTGGCCGAGCTGACCTTCCGCCCGACCGTCCCGGCTCCGGCGGCTGACCCGGCCCGCCGTTGGGCGGCGCGGAAGGATCTCGCCCGCGCCGCCCAGACCTCGGTGGAGGGGATCGGCTGAGCCCGGCGCCGGCGGCCGGCAGAGGCGGACTCCGCCGACCGCCCCTGCGGCACCGGTTCTGCCGCGGCGTCAGCCGTGCACGAGGACCGGCGGTCGAGGAACCGGGCCCGGCGACCCCACGGCAGGGGCAGCGGCAGCCTCAGCCGCCGCCGGAGGGGACCGCCGCTCACTCCGGGCGGGCGCCGGCCGGGACCTCCGGACGGGGCCGGGCGGCGGTCGGAGCCTGCGGCCCCTCCGGGCGGGGCGCACCGCGGCCCAGCAGCAGGGCGACCAGGACGGCGGCCAGGACCAGGGCGGCGGAGCCGCAGCGCAGGGCGAGCTGGATGCCGTCGGTGAAGGCGGCCTCGACGGCCGACCGGACCGGTCCGGGCAGCGCGGCGGTGCCCGCGCCGGGCGCGGTGGCGGCGGCCAGTGCGTCGGGCGGGAGGCCGAGCCCGGACAGCGAGCCGGCCAGGCGGTGGGTCAGGACGGCGCCGAGGACGGCGATGCCGAGCACACCGCCCAGCTCGCGCAGGGTGTTGACGGTCGCCGAGGCGGTGCCGATCCGCTCCGGGGCGACCCGCTGCAGGACGGCGATCGAGACCGGGGTGAAGGTCATGCCCATCCCCAGGCCGAGCACGAACAGCGTCCACAGGTACTCGGCGTAGTGGGCGTTCTCGCCGTACAGGGACAGGCCGGCGAGGCCGAACGCGCACAGGGCGATGCCCACGACCAGCGGGATCCGGGGGCCGTACCGACCGGTCAGCCGCGCCGAGAGCGGGCCCGCGACGACGATCATGGCCGTCATCGGCAGCCCGGCGAGGCCGGCGGCCGTCGGGGACCAGTCCAGCACACCCTGCATCAGCAGCGGCAGGAAGAACAGCGCGCCGAACATTCCGAAGCTCACCGCGAAGCCGCCCAGCAGCGCGCCGCCGAGCACTCCGTCGCGGAACAGCCGGAGGTCGAGCATCGGTTCGGCGATCCGCAGTTCGAGCAACAGGAACGCCGTCAGCAGCAGCACCGCGAGCGCCGCCGTGGTCAGGACCCGGCCGTCCGTCCAGCCCCGGTCCGGGCCCTCGACCAGGGTGTGGACGGCCGCGCCGAGGCCGAGCGCCGAGAGCACGAGGCCACCGAGGTCGATCCGCCGGGCCCGGCCCGGGACGACCGGGAGCACCCGGGCCGACAGGACGAGTGCGGCGACACCGATCGGTACGTTGATCCAGAAGACGCTCGCCCAGCCGAAGGCCTCGACCATCGGGCCGCCGACCACCGGGCCGACCGAGAGGCCGAGCGCGGAGACGCCGGACCACCGGCCGATGGCGCGGGTGCGTTCCCGTTCGTCGGTGAAGACGTGCCGCAGGATGGCGAGGCTGCCGGGGGTGAGCAGCGCCGCGCCGACACCCTGGAGCATCCGGGCGGCGACCAGGGCGCCGACCGTTCCGGCGAGGGCCCCGGCGGCCGATCCCAGCGTGAACAGCGCCAGTCCGAGCCGGAAGACGGCGGTGCGGCCGTAGCGGTCGCCGAGCGCGCCGCCGGTGAGCAGCAGCGCGGCGAAGACCAGGCTGTAGCCCTCGGCGACCCACTGGAGGCCGGTGATGCCCGCGTCGAGGTCCTGGCCGATGCGCGGCAGGGCGTTGCTGACGATGACGTTGTCCAGCATGGACATGAACATGGTGGTGCACAGCGTCGCGAGCGCGAGCCGCTGGCGACGCCGGACGTCCGGCGCCCCGCTCTCCCCCATCGGGCGTTCCTCTCGATTGCCTCCAGGATCCCTAACGGCGTTAGGGACGGTTTCGACGGGGGACAGCGTGCACCTAACGGTGTTAGATTGCAAATGGAATACCGGGGCCCGGGGCCCTCGGCCCACCCCGACCGACGAACAGCGAGGACCTCATGCCGGCCGACGAGGACGACGCCGCCCAGCCCGGACCCGACCACTCCGGACCCGCCCAGCCCGGACCCGGCCACCCCGGGCTCACCCGCGACGCCCTCGCCCGGGCCGCCCTGCGGGTGCTGGAGCGCGAGGGCCTGGCCGGGCTGTCGATGCGCAAGGTCGCCGCCGAGGTCGGGGTCAAGGCCGCCTCGCTGTACTGGCACGTCCGCAACAAGGAGGAGTTGCTCGACCTGCTGAACGACGCGCTGATGGCCGACGCCGAGGCCCCGCCGCGTTCCGGCGACTGGCGCACCCAGCTGCGCGGCTACTGCCGGCGCTACCGCGCCCACCTGCTGGGCAGGCGGGACGCGGCCAAGGTGGTGGCGGGCCGGCTCGCCCCGGGGCCGCACCTGCTGCGGCTGATGGAGGACCAGCTCGACCGACTGCGGGAGGCGGGCTTCTCCCCCGCCGACAGCGCGATGATCTCCTACCTGCTCGGCGCGTACGTCCAGGGCTTCGTCCTCCAGGAGCAGTCCCCGATGGCGGCCGCGGAGACCGCCGGCGCCGGGCGGCGCGAGGTGGCCGACGCCGCCGCCGAACGCTTCCGCGCGCTGCCCGCAGCGGAGTTCCCCAACCTCGTCGAGATGGCCGACGACCTCACCGGCCCCGATCTGGACGCCCGGTTCGACTTCGGTCTCGACCGCATCCTCGACGGGCTCGCCGCGCTGCTGCCGCCCGAGCGGCGCTGACCCGGCCGGCCGCCCGTTGTCGCTCGCCCCGCCCCGTTGTCGCTCGCCCCGTCCTGCCGCCGCTCGCCCCGGTCGGGCGGTCCGACATTCCCGGATGCCGGAACGGGCAGTGACGACCCATCAACGTTCCGCACACGGGGGGTGACAGGGCCGCCCCGGCGGCCGACACTGGGAGGAAGAAGCTCCCACGTCAATGGGTCGGCCGGTACCGGCCGGTACCGGCCGCCGAGAGGGCAGGCCGGCCATGAGTACGCCGTCCTCCAGACTCCCGATCGTCTACATCCGGGGATACGCCGGTGGCACCCCCGGCATCGAGAAGGCCGTGACGGATCCGTTCTACGGATTCAACGAAGGCTCGACGCACATCCGCGTCGGGCGCCAGGACTCCCCCGTCTTCTACCAGTTCGAAAGCCCATTAGTGCGCCTGCTCACCGACGAGGGCTACCGCGTCTTCGTCGAGGGCGGCCAGGAGGCCTATCTGGCGAACCACCCCAAGGACATCCGCCCCGACAGCATCTGGATCCACCGCTTCTACGACCGCTGCTCCGGCACCTGGGGCGGCGAACCCGAGACGTTCAGCCTGGAGCACGCCGCCGAGGACCTCCTCCGGCTGATCGAGGACCTCCAGGAGCGCACCGGCGCACCGCGGGTCCACCTGGTCGCCCACTCGATGGGCGGCCTGATCTGCCGCTGCCTGCTCCAGAAGGTCATCCCCGAGCAGCGCGAGGGGAAGCGCGCGACCGACTACGTGTCGAAGCTGTTCACCTACGGAACGCCACACGGCGGCATCACCTTCGCCGTCGGCTTCGGCGTTCCCGAGGCCCTGCGCGACACCTTCGCCCTCAACGGCGCGGACGTCTTCGGACCCGACCGGATGTACCAGTACCTGACACCGGATCCCGACCCGGACGGGCCGCCGGAGGGCTGGCGGGCCGTCGACATGGCGGACGACGACGGCAGCGGAACGCCCCAGGAGGCCGCGGGCGGGTTCCCGCTCGACCGGATCTTCTGCATGATCGGTACCGACTCCGACGACTACGACGTCGCCCACGGCCTCTCGGCCTCGGCCGTCGGACCGCGCAGCGACGGCCTGGTGCAGATCGAGAACGCCCAGGTCACCGGCGCCAACCGGGCGTTCACGCACCGCAGCCACAGCGGCCGGTACGGACTGGTCAACTCCGAGGAGGGGTACCAGAACCTGCGCCGCTTCCTGTTCGGCGACCTCAGGGCCCGGGTCGACCTGGTCGACGTGGCGCTGTCCGACCGCGACCCGGACGTCACCTGGCAGGCCGAGGTACGGCTCCAGGTCCGCGGACTGCCGGTGCTGCTGCACGAGCGTGCCGCCCCGCACTGGTGCCCGATCCAGCTCTCCGACCCCACCTCGGCCACCCGTCAGGCCCGGGCCGCCAGGGACGGCGCCGTCCAGTTGGCGACCACCTTCCTCTCCAGCAAGCTGCTGCCGCACCGGGAGGACGCGGAGCGCGCGGCGGTGGAGGCGGCGGCGAACGCGGCGGCGGGCGCAGCGCGTCCGGGTGCGAGCGAACCGGTGCGGTTCGCGCTCGACCTGCGGGTGCTCGGACTCAAGGAGCACAACGGGTTCTTCGGCTTCGGCGACCATCTGGAGCAGACCGCCGACTTCGCGGACACCCTGATCGTCGACGTCGACACCGACTCCCCTCGCCCGGCGGCCTGGGCGCACTGGAACTCCGAGGTGGACGGCGCGATCCGGGACCTCCACCCGAGCGGCCCGCCGCTGCCGGACGAGGACCCGCGGGCCGAGGCCTGGCTCGCCCACATCCCGCTGCCGGCCACCACCCGCCCGATCCTCGGCCCCGACGCCCGGATCCGGCTCACGGTCGGCCCCTGGAGCTGACCCCGGCGTCGGCGCTGGGCCTTGGCCCTGGCCTTGAGCCTTGGCCTTGAGCCTTGGCCTTGAGCCTCGGGCCCGACCCCTGACCCTGGCCCTGGCCCTAGCCGTGCCAGTCGGCCGCCGGGGGGTCCGTCCTGGGCTCGGCGCCGCTGTCGGTCCAGGCCGCGGCCGCCGGGCCGAGCCGGGGGTCGGCGCCGGGCTGCGGGCCGGTGCGCGATCCGGGCTCCGGCGGCGGCCCCTCGGCCACCAGCAGCACCCGGCGCAGCAGTTCGGCGAGCTGGTGCCGCTCGGCCGGGGAGAGCACACCGAGCAGTCGGTGCTCCTCCCGGCCGACCACGTCCAGTGCCTGTGCCCAGGCCAGCCGGCCCGCCTCGGTCAGTTCGACGTCGACCCGGCGGCGGTCGTCGCTGGAGGGCGTGCGGACGATGAATCCGCGCCGTTCCAGTGCTTCCAGACGCCCGGTCACCGAGGCGGGCGCCAGGCCGAGGTCGCCGCGCAGCTGGGACGGGGTGGCCCGGCCGCCGCGGCCGGCCAGCCCGTGCAGGGTGTCGAACTCGTGCTTCTGCAGTCCGTAGTCGGCCACACCCTGCTCGCGGACCCGGCCGAGGTGCCGGGTGAGCTTGCTCATCCGGGTGACGGCGCCCTCGACGTCCGGATCCAGGTGCGGCAGCACCGGCCGCCAGCGCTCGACGTGGCCGTCGGTCCAGTCGCGGGGCCGGTCGGCCGCCGTCCGGTGCGTCGCGGGTGTCATACCCCGAGTCTAGGCGGCCCCGGAGCAGGGGTTTTTCGGCTCCCAATATTTCGTTGACGAAATTTCGGCACCGAAATACAGTGCTCCCGTGACCTCGACCCACCACCCGCACCCGCACCCGCACCCGCTGCGCCTGCCCGCCTTCCGGCTGCTCTTCCTCGGCCGGACGATCTCCACCCTGGGGGACGCCGTCGTCCCCGCCGCCCTCGCCATCGCCATCACCCGGGCGACCGGATCCTCCTCCGCGCTGGCCCTGGTCCTGGGCTGTGCGATGGTTCCGCGCCTGCTGCTGCTCCCCCTGGGCGGCGTCGTCGGGGACCGGTTCGACCCCCGGCTGGTCGCGCTCGTCACCGACCTGGTCCGGGCCGTCGCCCAGATCGCCGTCGGCCTCGAACTCCTCGGCGACCAGCCCGGGCTGGCCCCCATAGCGGCCGCCGAGGCGGTGGGCGGCATCGCCTCGGCGTTCGCCATGCCGACGGCCAGTCCGCTGGTCGCGGCCGCCGTGGACGGGCCGCAGCGGATGCGCGCCAACGCCCTGCTGGCCTCGGCCGTCAACGGCGCCCGGCTCGGCGGCCCGGCCCTGGCCGGCGTCCTCGTCCTGACCGCCGGCCCGGGCTGGGCGTTCCTGCTGGACGGCGCCTCCTTCCTGGTCAGCGCGGCACTGCTGACGCGGCTGAAGGTGCGCCGCACCCCCACCGAGCGCCGATCGCTGCGCGCCGACCTGCTCCAGGGCTGGAGCGAGGTGCGCTCGCGCGACTGGTACTGGACCAGCCTGATCGGCCACGCCGTGTGGAACGGCGCCGCCGCCGTCCTGCTCACCCTCGGGCCGCTGATCGCCTCCCGGCGGATGGGCGGGGAGGGCGTGTGGATCGCGATGACCCAGGCCGCCGCCTTCGGTGTGCTGGCCGGCTCGCTGCTCGCCGGCCGGTACCAGCCCCGGCGCCCGCTGCTGGTCGCCACTCTCGGCCTCGCCCTGTACGCCCTACCGCTGGTCGCCCTGGCGGTGACGGCGCCCGCACCGGTCACCGTCGCCTCGTACGCCCTGGCGATGACCGGGCTGGGCTTCCTCAACCCGGTGTGGCAGACCGTGGTGCAGCAGGAGTTCCCGCCGCAGGTGCTGGCCCGGGTCACCTCCTACGACTGGCTGCTGTCGCTCGCCGCCGCCCCACTGGGGTACACGCTCGCGCCGCTGGCCGCCGACGCCTGGGGGAGCACCGGTCCGCTGCTCGTCACGGCCGCGCTGGTCGCGCTGGCCTGCGGAGGGGCGGCCTTCGTCCCGAGCGTCAGCCGGGTCGGGCGCACCGCGGACGCGGACGACCTGACGGGCGGTCCGACGGGCGGTCCGACGGACGACCTGACGGACAGCCGACACTCCTTGGAGAAGGGCCCGGGGGCGACCGCCCCCGAGACCACCAGGGCGAATTCCGCCGCCCAGGAGGCCACGGTCGGGGCGGCTCGGCGGGACCCTACGATACGAACATGATCGCCTATGCCCCAGCGGCCTTCTTCTTCCTCCTCTGCGGAATCGGAGTCCTGCGCGACCGACGCAAGTTCAGCAACGCCGTACTGCTCGGCATCGGGGTCTCGCTGCTGGCCCTGGCGCTGATCGCGGAGGTGCGCCGGGCGCCGACCCTGGTGGCCGAGCTGACGGTGGCCGTCATCGCCCTGCTGCCGACGGTCGGCACGGTGGCCCTGGTCTGGTTCCTCCTCTCCAACGGAGTGACGATGATCCGCAAGGAGGGCCGGCGGCCGGCGAACCTGCTGTCGCTGCTCGCCGGCCTCGGCATCCTCGGGCTGATCGGCCTGCTCGGGGCGGCCGTCGTGACCGACTCCCCGCGGCTCACCGTCCTCGCCGCCACGGCGCTCCTGGTGGTCGGCTATGTGTCCTTCCTCTTCGTCTGCTTCGTCGGCTACGCCTTCCTCTACCAGCGCCACCTGCCGCGCGGCGACGTGGACTTCGTGGTGGTGCTGGGCTCCGGGCTGATCGGCGGCGAGCGGGTGCCGCCGCTGCTCGCCAGCCGGCTCGACCGCGGCCGCGCGCTCTGGGAGAAGCAGGCGGCGCGGGGCAACCCGCCGGTGCTGATCACCTCGGGCGGCCAGGGTCCGGACGAGAAGCTGCCGGAGTCCCACGCCATGGCCGACTACCTGGTCGAACGCGGGTTCCCCGCCGAGCACCTGGAGCGCGAGGACCGTTCCCGGACCACCGAGGAGAACCTGCTCTTCAGCAAGGAGATCATGGAGCGGGAGAAGCCCGACTACCGCTGTGTGGTGGTCACCAACAACTTCCATGCCTTCCGCGCCGCCCTGACCGCCCGCACCACCGGGGTCAACGGCCAGGTCTGCGGTTCCCCCACCGCCCGGTACTACTGGCCGAGCGCGACGATCCGCGAGTTCGCCGCCGTCTTCCTGTCCCACAAGCTGGTCAACTTCGGGATCTGCGGCTTCGTCGCCGTGTGCGGACTCGTCGCCGCGGCGCTGAGCCCCGGCGCCTGACCGCACCCGAGGTCCGGTGGTGCCGCCATGGCGGCACCACCCATGACCGGGCATCGGGGGGCGGCCGCCCGTCACATGGCGACCCCGGGGCAGGCGCGACACCCTGCACGGCAAGGTCCCGTGCTCCTCCCCCACCCGGAGTCCCCATGGCCGTGTCTCCCGCCCCGACCGCTCCACCGACCGACCGCCGCGTCCACCGCACAGGCTGCGCGGGCCGGGCAGGCCGCGCCGCCGTCGCCGCCCTGCTCACCGCTGCGGCGCTCCTGCTCCCCGCCACCACCTCGACGGCCGTGCCTGTGCCCGCGACCGCGCCGACGCCCGTGCCCGCCGCCGCCGACACCGCCGGCACCTTCCAACAGGTCACCGGGTTCGGCAGCAACCCCGGCAACCTCGCGATGTACACCTACGCCCCGGCCGAGCTGCCCGGCGGCGCACCCCTGGTGGTCGCCCTGCACGGCTGCACCCAGACCGCCGACGACTACTACCGGCACTCCGGCTGGCCCGAACTGGCCGACCGCTACGGCTTCGCCGTGGTGTTCCCGCAGACCGGCACCGCCAACAACCCGCTCTCCTGCTTCCGCTGGTTCGACGCCGCCCAGAACGCCCGGGGCGTCGGCGAGGCGGCCTCCGTACTGCAGATGGTCACCAGGGCCGGGGGCCTGTTCGGCACGGACCAGAGCCGGGTGTTCGTCACCGGCCTGTCCGCCGGGGGCGGGATGGCCGCCGACCTGCTGGCCGACTATCCGGACGTGTTCGCCGGCGGGGCCGTCGACGCCGGTCCGCCCGCGCACTGCGCCGCCACCCTGTCCGCGGCCTCGTCCTGCCAGAACAACGACCAGCGCCTGACCCCCGCCCAGTGGGCGGACAAGGTCCGCCGCGCCGACCCCGGCCACCCCGGGCCGTGGCCACGGGTGGCGATCTGGCAGGGCACGGCGGACACCACCGTCCGACCGGTGAACGCCACCGAACTGCGCGACCAGTGGACGGAAGTGTGGGGCATCGGCCAGAACCCCTCCGGCACCCGGAGCCTGCCCGGCGGCACCACCGAGACCCGCTACGACGACGCCGGGGGGCGGCCCGCCGTCGCGCTCTACTCGATCGCGGGCATGGGGCACGGGCTGGCCGTCGCCCCCGGCCCGGGAGCCGAGAAGTGCGGGGCCACCGGCGCGTACTTCCTGGACGCGATCTGCTCCGGCTACCACACCGCGCTCTTCTGGGGCCTGGACAGCGGCGGGCCGACGGTCCCCGGGCTGCCCGCGCCGAGCGGTCTGACCGCCACCGCGACCGGGGCCGACACCGTCGCGCTCGGCTGGCAGCCCGTCACCGGGGCCGTCTCCTACCGGGTCTTCCGGGACGGCACCCCGGTCGCGGACCCGAGCGGCACCGCTTGGACCGACCGAGGTCTGAGCGCCGGTACGGCCTACGGCTACGCGGTGGCCCCGGTCGCCGCCGACGGCACCGCGGGCGCCCGCTCCACCACCGTCACCGTCACCACACCGGGCGGCCCGGCGGCGTGCTGGACCACCGACAACTACCACCAGGTGGCGGCCGGGCGGGCGACACTGACCGGCGGTCTGGTGTACGCGCTCGGTTCCGGACAGGCGATGGGGCTGTGGAACACCTTCACCGTCCACACCCTGCGCCGGACCGGCCCCGGCTACTACGTGCTCGCCGACGGCTCCTGCTGAGCGGGCCACCGACCAGCACCTTGACGAAAGGTTGACCTGCTCACGGCAGAAAGTTGGGGGGCCTCGCTCCTATGGTCGGCCCATGCCTCCACTGCCCCCCGGCCCCGGACGGACCGCCACGCTGCCGGTGCTGCCGTACCGCAAGCCGACACCCGGCCGCGACTACTGGGTGTTCGACGACGTCCTGCCGGACCCGGACGCCGTCCGCCGCCGCTGCCTCGACCGCAACGACTGGACCGAGGGCTACCCCTACCGGCCGGAAGCCTGGCCCGGACTGCGCACCATGCCCGGCCTCGAACCCGAGGAACTGGCCCGGGTGGAGGCTCTGGTCCGCAAGGCCACCGGGGCGTCACGGCTCTGGGTGCAGAGCACCCCGGGCGGCGGCACCCTGAACCACAACTGCATCCAACTGGTGGGCACCGCCGAGTCGGAGTCGCGTCCGCACACCGACTCCCGGGCGCTGTGCCGCTTCGCCGCCGTCCTCTACCTCAGCCCCGGCGCGCCGAAGGACGCCGGCACCGGCTTCTACCGCCAGCAGTTCCCCGGCGGCCGGCTCGGCGGCAACCTGGTCACCGCCCCCCACAACAACCTGGTCGAGGCGATCGGCACCCGCCGCGTCCCGGCCGACGCCTTCACCGAGGACGTCCGCGTCCCCAACCGCTACAACCGCCTGCTCGTCTACCACGCCAACCTGATCCACAGCGCGACCTCGTACCACGGCCTGACCCTGGAGGAACGGCGGATGACCGCCGTCTTCTTCTGGATGGCCTGACGCCCCGGCCGGAGGGCGGCCCCACCCGTGCCCCGGCAGCGGAACGCCGCCCCTCCCTCCCCGACGGGACCTCCCCGAGGAGGGCGGGGGGCGGCGTCCGCACTACGGAAGAGTTCCGCTCAGCACTGGCCGCCCCGGCTCCCCGGGTCGATCCTCACGGTGTCGACCGTCGGCTCGCCGCCGCGGCGCACGGCGGCCCGGTAGTCGCCGCCGGGTTCGTCCGGCACGGTCGCGGTCCAGACGGTCCGCTCCACCCCGCCGACCTCGGTCGTGAAGGCCATGCGGACGGCGAAGTCCTGCTGACGGCAGGAGATCCGTTCCACCGTCTCACCGCTGGACAGCAGCAGGACGTTCCACACCGGCCGGCCCTGCCCCTCCGCCCGACGGGCGCTCAGGAACAGCGCCGCACCGGGCACCGCCCTGGTCGCGAGCTCGGTGGCGTTGGAGCACTGGGTGACGGCGGACCCCCCGTCGCTGTTCAGGGCGACGCAGATGTCACCGGTGCTCCCGCTCTGCCAGACGAGGTACGGCCGGGCGCCGGAGTCGAACCCGGCCAGGACGGTCCGGCCGCCCGCGGGCGACCGCCCGTCCCGCGCCGCCTGCTCCAGCACACTGCGCTTCAGCGTCTCGGGGAACCCGGCCGCCGAATCCCCGGCGCCGTCCGCCGAGCCGGCCCCGGACGGGGACGCCGGGGCGGCCGCCGTTCCGGAGCCGTCCCGCGCCGCCTGCTCCAGCACACTGCGCTTCAGCGTCTCGGGGAACCCGGCCGCCGAATCCCCGGCGCCGTCCGCCGAGCCGGCCCCGGACGGGGACGCCGGGGCGGCCGCCGTTCCGGAGCGGCTCGCCGCCGCCCCGCTCCCGCTCTCGGCGGGCCCGCAGGCGGCCGCCCCCCGCCAGCAGGGCGGCGAGCAGCGCCGTCGCCCTGGCGGCCGCACCGAGGTTCATCCGGGCCTTCTCCTTGTCGAATGGGGGCGCCTGCCGAGGACGGGCACTCGGTCGTACCCCGTGACGCCCGTGCCATCCTGCCCCCGGCACCCGGGCCCGACACTCCCCCGGCCTGCCGCGCCCGGTCGGCGCCGCCTCCGGTTGACGGCGGGCCCGCGCGGGGAGGGGCAGCGTATGGACAACACCGACCGACCGGCCACCGAGACGGCCCGACCGGAGTGGGCCGGGATCGACCGGCTGGACACACCCGAGCTGCTGCGGCTGCTGAACGCCGAGGACCGCACGGTGGCCGACGCGGTGGCCCGGGAGCTGCCGAGGATCGCCCTCGTGGTGGACGCCGTCGCCGCCCGGATGGCGCGGGGCGGGCGGCTGGTCTACGCGGGCGCCGGAACGGCCGGGCGGCTGGGGGTCCTGGACGCGAGCGAGTGCCCGCCGACCTTCGGCACCGACCCCGGCCGGGTGGTCGGGCTGATCGCGGGCGGACCGGCGGCGCTGGTGCGCGCGGTCGAGGGGGCCGAGGACCGCCCGGAGCTGGCGGCGGCCGACCTGGCCGCGCTCGCGCTGACGCCCGAGGACACCGTGGTCGGCCTCTCCGCATCCGGGCGCACCCCGTACACGGTGGCGGCGGTCCGCGAAGCCCGCCGGGCCGGGGCACTGGGCGTGGGACTGGCCGGGTCGACCGGGTCTCCACTGGTCGCGGCCGCCGAGCTGGCGATCGAGGTGGAGACCGGTCCCGAGGTCCTGGCCGGGTCCACCCGCCTCAAGGCGGGCACGGCGCAGAAGCTGGTACTGAACCTGCTCTCGACGGCGGTCATGGTCCGGCTCGGCCGGACGTACGGGAACCTGATGGTCGACGTCCGGGCCGGCAACGCCAAGCTCCGCGAGCGGGCGCGGCGGATCGTGGTCGACATCACCGGCGCGGACGAGGAGACGGCACAGCGCGCACTGGCGGCCACCGGCGGCGAGGCGAAGGCCGCCGTCCTGGTCGTCCTCACCGGGGTGGACGCCCAGGCCGCCACCCGCCTGCTCACCGCGGCCGACGGCCACCTGCGCGCGGCCCTGGAGCTGGCACGGGGAGGGCCCGAGCGGTAGTGCTTCGCCAGGGGGACGGCGCCGTCCGAGGTTCGGGGCCACCCGCCGGCCGACTGGAGGCGGGCGCCCCGGACATCCACTGCCGCTCTGTCAGGAGAAGATGACGGAACGGATCTTGGTGTCCTCCCCGAGCTTCTTGCCGGGGTCCATGGCGGAGTAGGTGTCACCGTTGCAGTCCGTTTCGAGGAACACGGTGGCGGTGGAGACGGTGAGGTTCTGGGGCGAGTTGCCCGGGGCTTCTTCGGTGGTGTCCGGCAGGTTGATGCACACGCCGCTGTTCTGGTCGCTGACGCCGGCATCCTGACCCGTGCTGGTCTAGTAGCAACGCTGTTCAGTTAGGGCGGTCGGGACCGTGTCAAGGGTCGGTTGTGAGCATGTTGATGCTGATGGTGGCCTTGTAGGTGGCGCGGTCGATGGCGGGTCCGCGTGCGTTGTACTTGGAGATCGCGCGTTTGACGATGCGGTCCTTGGTGCGGACCCGCCGCTGGGGCAGGAGGTGGGCGAGCACGTTGCGGCCGATGGCTCCGACCAGGTCGATCGTGGTGTCGGCGATGAGGCCTGTGGCCAGGATCAGCTGGTCGCGGGCGGCGGACAGGGCGACGGTGAAGCCGGCCCGGTCGGGGTCGGTGCCCGGGATGCTGTCGGTGGCGTCGGTCATTGCGGTCCGCAGCGCCTGGTAGGCGACCAGCAGGGCCCAGACCTCCTGCTCGACCCCGGCCGGGGTGCGGGCGCGCAGGACCCGGCCGCCCAGGATCGTGGACTTGAGCTCCGCGTAGGCCGTCTCGATCTCCCAGCGTTCGTGGTAGAGCCGGACGAGTTCGCGGGCGGGGTGCTCCGACGGATCGGTGAGGGTGGTCAGCAGCCGGTAGTGGCCGGTGCGGGCCCCTCGGGACGTGACGATGCTGATCTCGGCGTCGATGATCCGGACGGTCAGCGTGCCGAGCCGGGCCAGGAACGAGCCGTCGCCGCAGCGGGCCACCGGCGGCAGCCTGCGGCCGGACTTGCACCGCACCAGCAGGTCGGCGCCGGTGGCGGCCAGGCGGTTCAGCAGGTCGGCGGCGGCGAAGTTGCGGTCGCCCAGCAGCAGCATCCCTGCGCGCAGATCACCTGCCAGGCGGCCGGCGTATTCCAGCTCGCCGGTGGTGGCCGGGCCGAACACGGCTCCTACCACCGCCCTCGTTCCGCAGGCCACCAGTGCTGTCAGCCGGATCTGCGGGTAGCCGCCGGACCCGTTGTTGCACCGCTGCTTGGTGAAGACGGCCAGGTTGGCCGGGGCGTCCGGCACGGGCAGGAGCGTGCCGTCGACCGCGACCACCAGCAGCCCGCGCCACCGCGTCTGGGCCGCGGTCGTGGCCGCCGGGCCGCGCACCAGGTCGAACAGTGCCTTCAGCGGCGCTGGCCCCAGGCGCTGGCGGGCCTGCCGCAACGCGCTGCCGCTCGGCCGGGCGGGTGCCAGGCCTGCCAGACCGGCGCGCAACCGGTCGAAGACCTGCTGGTAGCCGAGTTCGGCGAACAACGCCCCGGCCAGCAGGAGATACACGGTGACCCGCGCCGGCACCAGCCGGATCCGCCGCTCGACCGCCCGGGTCGCCACCAGCACCTCGTCGACCATCTCGAACGGCACGATCCGGGTCAATTCACCAAGATGGCCTGGGGCGAACACCCCGGCCGCTACCCCGAACGTCCTTGATATGGCAGCCTGTTCCAACAGCGGAGCTCCTGTGGTGAGGATGTCTTGGAGTGACAGACCTCTTCTACAGCAGCTCCGCTGTCTCGTTCACCGGTCTTGACGAACGGACCCCACGCCTAACTGAACGGCGTTGGGTCTAGTAGAGGAAGTCGCCGGTGGTGGAGTGCGCGGAGGTCGGTACGGCCAGGGCCAGGAGCAGCGCGCCGACGGTCGTGCCGAGGGTCCGGTGAAGACGCATGAGGGGGGTGGTCCTTCTGTGCAGGGGACGGTTCGGCGCGAGCGTGCCCACCGTCCCGCCTCCGCCAACCCGTTTCCGCCCTGATCGACCCGGTCGGACCAGCGCGGAAACGGTCCTGCCCGGGCCGTCGCGCTAGACGGATCCGCCCGCACCCCCGGAGCTGTCCCCGGCAGTGTCACTGCTGCCGCTCTCGCGGGCGATCTCGGTGCGGAAGCCCTCGATCAGTACCCGCAGGCCGTACTCGAAGTCCGCGTCGTGGTCGGTCATCCGCAGCACGTCGGCGGCCTCGCGCAGCAGTGGCAGGTCGCGCAGCGCCTCGTCCGGGAAGGGTGCGCCGTCGCGCTGTTCGGCGTCCTGCCGCCAGGCCTGCTCCTCGGTGACCCAGCCCATGAGGTAGCGGTCGACGGTGAGCAGCAGCCGCAGCGCGGTGTCCGGCCGCAGCCCGGCCCGGCAGAGCGCGCTCAACTGGGCCTCGACGGCGGGGAGTTCGTCGGCGGTGGGGAGGGTTCCGGCGTGCACCCGGGCGCCGTCGCGGTGGGCGAGCAGGCCGCGGCGCTTGGCCCGGGCGTCGGCGGCGACCCACTCGGGCCAGTGCTCCGGGTCCGGCTCGCGGTCGGGTGGCAGGGCCTCGGCGAGCATCGCCTCGGCCATGAGGTCGAGCAGTTCCCGCTTGCTCTTGAAGTGCCAGTAGAGGGCCGGGGACTGGACCCCGAGCTCCCGGGCCAGCCGGCGGGTGGTCAGGCCGTCGATGCCGACCTCGTCGAGGAGTCGCAGGGCCGTGCGCACGACCTCGTCCCGTTGCAGCGCCATCGCGCACCGCCCTTCCGCCGCCCGTACCGGCCGCTCGGTTATTCGCTTGGCGGACCACCTTATCGCTGCTAAATTCCGGTCCGTCCTTATCACCGATAAGGAGTCGTCCGAGTCCGCCCCGAAGGGACCACCGCACTCATGACCACCACCGGACCGGGCCGCCGCCCGTGGTCCCGGCTGCTGCCGAACACCGCGCCCTGGCACTCCTCCGCGGACTTCCGCCTGGTCTGGACGTCCGGCGCCGTCACCATGCTGGGCTCGGTGTTCACCCTGACCGCGATCCCGCTCCAGATCGCCGACGCCACCGGCTCCCCGCTGGCGGTGGGCGCGGTCGGCGCGGTGGAGCTGGTGCCGACCGTGCTGCTCGGCCTCTACGGCGGGGTGCTCGCCGACCGGGCCGACCGGCGGCGGGTGGTGCTGGCCACCGAGATCGCGCTGGCCGCGCTCAGCGCGCTGCTGCTGCTCAACGCCCTGGCCGGCGAGCCGAGGCTGTGGCCGCTCTACCTGGCGGCCGGCTGCGCCGCCGCGCTCCAGGGACTGCAACAGCCCTCGCTGGAGGCGATGGTGCCCCGGCTGGTGCCGCACGACCAGCTGATGGCGGCCGGCGCGCTCCTCTCGCTGCGGTGGAGCACCGTCGGACTGGCCGCGCCCGCCGCCGCGGGCGTGGTGATCGCGACCGCCGGGGTGGGCACCGCCTACCTGGTCGACCTGGCCACCTTCCTGGTCTCGATCGCCCTGCTCGCCCGGCTCCGGCCGCTCCGACCGCTCCGCCCGGCCCTGGCTGAGCAGGCGCCCGCCCTGGGCGAACTCGCCGAAGGTGCCGCGTACGTGGCCCGTCGCCCCGACCTGGTCGGCACCTACCTGGTCGACCTGATGGCGACCGCGTTCGCCCTGCCGATCGCGCTGTTCCCCTTCCTCGCCGAGGAGCTGGACGCCCGCTGGGCGCTCGGCCTGCTCTACTCGGCCTCCGCCGCCGGCGCCCTGGCCGCCGCCGCGACCAGCGGCTGGACCGACCGGGTGCACCGGCACGGCCGGTTCGTCCTGCTGTCCGGCGCGGCGGTCGGCGCCGCCACCGCGGCGGCCGCCCTCGGCTCCGGGATCTGGGCGGTCCTGCTCTGCCTGGCGGTGGCCGGCGCCGCGCACTGGGTGGGCGACACCTTCCGGGCGGCCGTCTGGAACCGCTCGATCCCGGACGGGCTGCGTGGTCGCGCGGCCGGGACGGAGCTGCTGATCGGCGCCGCCGGTCCGGCCCTGGGCGACCTGCGGGCCGGCGGGCTGGCCGCGCGCTACGGCATCCGGGCCGCGCTGCGGACCGGCGGACTGGCCTGCCTGGTCGGCACCGGTGTGCTGGCCGCCGCGCTGCCGGCGCTCTGGCGCTACGACGACCGCACCGATCCGCACGTCGCGGCCATCCGGGCAGCGACCGTCCCGGCCGGGAACGGCGATCGGCACCCCGATCGGTGATCGGGGTGCCGACGGCCCGCGCCCGAACCGGCGGGCAGACTCGTTGGTCAGCCGACCAACCGGTTCAGGCGTCCTGGGCGTCCAGCCAGTGCAGCAGCACGGTGCGCTCGGTCTCGGTGCCGACGGGGCTGTCCGGGTCGAGTGCCCAGCGGCGGATCCGGGTCAGGGTCTCCGCGTCGAGGTCGAGGTAGAGGCGCCAGTGGGCGCGGGGGTGGCAGTTGCTGTCACGCGGTTCGCCGCACTCATGGCAGTGGGTGAAGAAGGCGTCGACCAGACGGTGCACGATCGTCTCGGCGGGCATGGGCGGCGGTACGTCCTCACTCACGGGGATCCCTGGCTCGTCGGGGCCGCCGGACTTCGTGGGTCGGCGGGCCCGCAGTCCAGGGTGCGGGGCCGGACGGCCGGGCGGCAGGGACCAACGTCCCGACCGGGCACATCCGGGCGTGCCCGGACACGTCGGCGGACGGGTCCGGGCACGCCGGAGGCCCGGTCCCCGTGGGGGTGGGGACCGGGCCGTACGGGGCGCGCGGCCGGGCTCAGCCCCGGCCGGCGGACTTCTGGGTGCGCCGGGAGACCGAGTCGAGCACCACCGCGGCGAGCAGCACCGCGCCGGTGATCATGTACTGGATGGCCTGGGCCGCGTGCACCATGTCCAGTCCGGTGGTGATCGACTGGATCACCAGCATGCCGAGCAGCGCCGACCAGGTGCTGCCCCGGCCGCCGAAGAGGCTGGTCCCGCCGATGACGGCGGCGGCGATCGCGCTCATCAGCACATTTCCGCTGCCGAGCAGCTTGTCCGACGAACCCTGCTGGGAGGCGATGAACAGGCCGCCGAGCCCGGCCAGCATCGCGGAGATCATGAAGACCGAGATCCGCACCCGGGCCACGTTGATACCGGCCCGGCGGGCCGCCTCGATGCCGCCGCCGACCGCGAAGATCTGCCGGCCGTAGGAGGTGCGGCGGAGCACGAAGTCGGTGAGCGCGACCACGCCGACCAGCACCACCAGGGGCAGCGGCAGACCGCTGTCCTGGTTGAGCGTCCAGGCGGAGACCAGGGCGACCACGGCCAGGGCGCCGGTGCGCAGCGCGATCTCGCCGAGCGGCCTGGCGGGCAGGCCGGCGGCGGTGCGGCGGCGGGCGGTGAGCACCTGGGCGGCGCAGTACCCGGCGACGGAGAGGACGGCGAGCAGCCAGGCGAAGAGGATGTCGCCGTCACCGAGGAAGTAGTTGTCCAGGTGGGCGACGACGCCGTCGTTGATGTTGTTGACGGTGCCGAGCTTGCCGAGCACGTAGTCCTGGAGGCCGCTCCAGGCGAGCATGCCGGCCAGGGTGACGACGAACGCGGGGACGCCGATCCGGGCGAAGAAGAAGCCGTGCAGGGCGCCCATCGCACCGGCGGTGAGCAGGGCGAGGAGAATCGCCAGCCACTCGTTCAGGCCCTGGCGCACCGCGAGCACGGAGGTGACGGCGGCGCAGGCGCCGGCCACCGAGCCGAGCGAGAGGTCGATCTCGCCGAGCAGCAGGACGAAGACGACACCGACCGAGATCAGGCCGTAGCCGGCGATCCACTTGGTGATGTTGGTCAGGTTGTCGGCCTGCAGGAAGTGGCCGGTGACGCTCTGGAAGATGATCGCGATCAGGATCAGGCCCAGGACGACGGGCAGGGCCCCGAGTTCGCCGCTGCGGATCTTGCGGCGGAACTCCTCGGCGTAGCCGGCGACGCCGCCCTGGCGGACCAGCAGCCGGGGGTCGGCGGCCGGGGCCGGGGTGTCGGCGGCGGGGGTGGTCTGGCTGGTGCTCACTTCGCTTCCTCCGCGATGCGTGCCTGGCGCCGGGTGACGGCATTGTCGGTGGCGCCGGTGATGGCGGAGATGATCTCCTCGGGCGTGGTGCCGGCGACCGGGAAGGCGCCGTTGTTGCGGCCGAGCCGCAGCACGGCGACGGTGTCGGCGACCGCGCGGACGTCCGCCATGTTGTGGCTGATCAGGATGACGCCGAGGCCGCGTTGGCGCAGCCGCTCGACGAGGTCCAGGACCTGCGCGGTCTGCTCGACGCCGAGGGCTGCGGTGGGTTCGTCGAGGATGACGATCCGGGGGTCGCCGACCAGGGCACGGGCGATGGCGACCACCTGGCGCTGGCCGCCGGAGAGCGCGGCGATCGGGATCCGCACGCTCGGGATGCGGATCGACAGGGTGTCCAGGAGTTCCTTGGCGCGCCGCTCCATGGCGACCTCGTCCAGGGTGCCGCGGCGGCGCAGTTCGCGGCCGAGGAAGAGGTTGGCGACGACGTCGAGGTTGTCGCAGAGCGCGAGGTCCTGGTAGACGGTCGCGATGCCGAGGGCCTGGGCGTCCTGGGGGCGGCCGATCCGTACCGGGCGGCCCTCCCAGGTGATGGTGCCCTCGTCGATGGGGTGGACCCCGGCGATCGTCTTGACCAGCGTGGACTTTCCGGCACCGTTGTCGCCGACCAGGGCGACGACCTCACCGGCGTGGACGTCGAGGTCGACGTCGGTGAGTGCCTGGACAGCGCCGAAGCGCTTGGAGACCGCGCGCAGCGCCAGTACGGGTGCGCCTGTCACGTGAACCATCTCCTGCGGGGGTGTGCGTGGCGGGGAGGGGAGGGAGGAAGCGGGGGCGGACGGCGGGGCGGGCCGCCGTCCGGCGCCGCGCGAGGGCGCCGGACGGGCGTCGGCCACCGGCCGTTTGCGACCCTGGGGTCAGTGACCGGGGGTCACTTCAGGCCGGCCGCGGCGCAGGCGGCGGCGTAGTCGGCGGTGCAGATGTCGGCGGCCTTGTAGAGCCCGTCGGCGACGACGGTGGCGGTGATGTTGGCCTTGGTGACGATCTTCGGGTCCAGCAGCTTGGCCGGGATGCCCTTGTCGGTGTCGCTGTCCACGGTGGTGGGGGCGACGACCTTGACGTCCTTGCCCTGGAGCAGGCTGACAGCGAGTTCGGCGGCGCTGTCGGCGAGCGGCTTGTACGCCTTGTAGATGGTGTAGGCCTGGTCCCCGGCGACGATCCGCTGGATCGCGTCGAGGCCGGCGTCCTGGCCGCCGACCGGGACGTTGACGCCGGCCGCCTTGAGCTGGGTGATGATCGCGCCGGCCATGCCGTCGTTGGCGGAGTAGACGGCCTGGAAGCCGTCCTTGCCCAGCTGGGTGATGGCGGCGCCGGTCTTCTGGCCCGCGACGGTGGGCTTCCACTCGCCGGACTGCTCGTACACCACCTTCTTGATCTTGCCGTCCAGCACCTTGTGGGCACCGGACTTGAAGAGCGCGGCGTTCGGGTCGGCCTCGTCGCCGTTGATCATCACGATGTTGGCGTCCGCGGCCTTGGCGCCGAGGGCGTCCAGCAGGCCCTGGCCCTGGAGTTCGCCGACCTTCTCGTTGTCGAAGGAGACGTAGGCGGAGACCGGGCCGGTGGCGAGGCGGTCGTAGGCGACGACCTTGACGCCCTTCCCGGCCGCCTCCTTGACCCACGCCTGGGTGGACTTGGCGTCGAAGGCGTCGAGCACGATCACCTTGACGCCCTCGGCGATCAGGGTGTCGAACTGCTGCTTCTGCTTGGCCGCGCTGCCCTCGGCGTTGCTGTAGCGGACCTTGCAGTCCGGGCAGAGGGCGGTGACCTTGGCCTCGATGAACGGGCGGTCGAAGGACTCGTAGCGGGTGGAGGATGCGTTCTCCGGCAGCAGCAGGCCGATGGACTTGGAGTCCCCGGAGCTGGCGCTGTCCTTCTTGTCCGCGCCGGCCTTGCCGCAGGCGGCCAGCGAGAGGGCCATCGAGACCGCGGCGGTGCCGACGAGGACGCGACGCATCGTTGCGTTCATGGGGGGATGCCTCCGTGACAGGGGCCGCAACTCTGCGGCGAGGTGGCAGGAGTTAACCCGGCGCCGTCCCGTGTCGTCAATAAGTAAATTCAAGCTCCGGCGAATCCCTCCTCTTTCGTTATCTTCATGAACGCCAACCAGGGCTTGAAACTTGGAGGATCCTCCGAGTCAAGACCTGACAGGACATGACAGAAAAGGATAAATCGCCCACGACCAATAGCTGTGACCTGGTACGTACCTGGTGGGCAAACGATCGTTCGCTGCACGTACCGCCACCCGGAGGGCAGACCGAGGCACTCTTGACAGGGACAGGGCGGGCAAACTCAAACGTTCAAGAGTTTGATCATCCGTCAGCGAAATGGGCCGCCATCCGGTCCCGGTAGCGGCCCGGCGTCGTCCCGAACTGCCGGCTGAAGGCGTGCGAGAGCGCGTACGGCGTCGCGTAGCCGACCCGCCGGGCGATGACGTCCAGCGGATCGGCGCTCTGCTGGAGCAGCGCGGCCGCCCGGGTCATCCGCCACCAGGCCAGGTAGGCCATCGGCGCCCGGCCGACCAGGGCGGTGAACCGGCGGGTCAGCGTCGCCCGGGAGACCCCCGCGCTCGCGGCCAGCTCCTCGACGCTCCACCCCCGCGCCGGATCCTCGTGCAGGGCGCGCAGCGCGCCCGCCACCACCCGGTCCCCGAGCGCGGCGGGCCAGCGGCCGCCCGTGCCGAGCGCCGCACCGGAGCCCGGCGGCGCATCCGCGTCCGCGCCCGCCCCGGTATCCGCGCCCGCCCCGACCGAGGGCCGGGGCGAGGACAGCCAGGCCCGCAGCATGTACACCAGCAGCAGATCGATCAGACTCGGGACGGCGAGCGCCCCGCCCGCCCCGTCCGAGGCCAGTTCACCACCCAACAGATCGACCGCCGCCCGGAGTTGGGGGTGGGCCCCGACCCGGTTCGGCAGATGCACCACGTCCGGCAGCTCCAGCATCAGCGGGTGGGACCTGCTGTGCTCCAGGCGGTACTTCCCGCAGAGCAGTTCGGCGATCGGCCCGCCCGCGGCACCGAGCACCGGCAGCGGCCCGGGAGCACCGTCGAGCGGACCCTCCGGGGCGGGGGCGCCGTCGAGCGGACCCTCCGGGGCGGGGGCGCCGTCGAGCGGACCCTCCGGGGCGGGGGCGCCGTCGAGCGGACCCTCCGGGGCGGGGGCGCCGTCGAGCGGACCCTCCGCACCGGGCGGCGGCGTCCGCCGGGCCGCCGCGAGCAGCCGATCGATCGGCACCGCCGCGGCCGCCGCGCCCCGGTCCAGCGGCGCGGAGGCGAGCACATGACCCGTCCCGTGCGGCAGCAGCACGGCATCCCCCGCCCCGAGCCGGACGGGCTCACCGCCGTCCGGCAGCAGCCAGCAGCCGCCCTCCAGCACCACATGGAAGCCGGCGCCCTCGTAGGCGGGGATGCGGGCCGACCAGGCCCCGCCGACCCGCAGCCGGTTGGAGGAGGGTCGTCCGATCCGCACTGCCGCGATCGCGTCGCTCACCACGTCCATGACCGCAGGATAGCCGCAGCGGCACCGTAGTGAGCCGATCTCGTATTCAATCGAGCCATTCACGCATTGAACCGCTCAGTAACCTGCTCCTAGGATCGGACTCGTCGACGGAACGACATCGCGTACACCACGGGAGGGACCATGGAACGGATCGTGCTCGGCGAGGCCGAGGTGCTGAGGGTCAGGGAGTGGGAGGGGGCGTTCATGCCCTCCGCCGACATCGTGCCCGGGGCGACACCCGAGGACTGGGAGCGCAACGCGGACCTGCTCGCGCCCGACCACTGGAACCGCGCCGACGACACCCATCTCGGCGCCCTCCAGAGCTGGGTGGTCCGCCACGGGGGCCGCACCGTCCTGGTCGACACCGGGGTCGGGCACCGCCGGCAGCGCCCGCACAACCGGCTCTTCCACGAGCGGGACAGCGACTTCCTCGACCTGCTCGCGGCCGCCGGTGTGCGGCCCGAGGACGTCGACGTGGTGGTCAACACCCATCTGCACGCCGACCACGTCGGCTGGAACACCGTCGAGCGGGACGGCGAATGGGTGCCCGCCTTCCCCAACGCCGTCTACTACCTGCCGGCCGCCGACCACGCCTCCTTCGCCCCGGGCGGGCCCGGGCGCGCCGGTCCGGCGACCCGCCAGGAGGAGCGTCGACTGCTCTACGCCGACAGCATCGAGCCGGTGGTCCGCTCGGGCCGGGCGGTGCTCTGGACGGAAGGCGTCCGGATCGACGAGGCCCTGACCCTGGAACCCACGCCCGGCCACAGCCCCGGGTCCTCGGTGCTGCGGCTGGACTCGCACGGCGAGCGGGCGGTGTTCGTCGGCGACCTGCTGCACAGCCCGCTCCAGCTGACCCGCCCCGAGTGCAACAGCTGCTTCTGCGAGGACCCGGTCCAGGCCGCGACCACCCGTCGCAGCGTCCTCGAACGGGCAGCCGACCGGCGCGAGTTGGTCGTCCCGGCGCACTTCGCCGGAACGGGCGCCGCCGAGGTGCGGCGCGAGGGCTCCGGCTTCACCGTCACCCGCTGGGCCGGCTGACGGCGGCGGCCGGGGCGCCCGTCCTCCCCCGAGGCGGACGGACCCCCCGGCCCCGGCGCTCTACCCGACCCCCGGCCCGGCCCGACACCCGGCCCAACACCCGTCCCAACGCCCGGCCCGGCCTCAGCCCCCGGCGCGGACCGCGTCCACCCAGCGCGCGAGGTCCTGCTCCGCCAACTCCGGTTGGGCCAGCAGCCGTTCGCGCACCGCACCGAGCACGGGCCCGCCGCCCGCCAGCGCGAGGTCCTTGGCGGCCAGCCGCACCGGGAAGTCGGCGTCGACGGCCCGGGCCCGCGCCACCAGCCCCCCGAGCGGCCCGGCCGCGAGCACGCCCTCCGCCAACTCCTCGGGCAGGCCGAGCGATCCGGCCAGGGCCAGCGCCTCGGCGACCACCGCCACTCCCCCGACGATCGCCCCGATCGCCACCAGCTTGAGCGCCGCACCGGCCCCGGGGCCACCGCAGTCGACCACCCGGCCGAGCCGCTCCAGCACGGGCCGGACCCGCTCCACGTCCTCGGGTCCGCCGCCCACCAGCACGGTCAGCCCGCCGGTCCCGGCCGGGCCGACGCTGCCCAGCACCGGCGCGTCCACCAGGCCGACACCGTCCGGCAGTTGTGCCCGCGCCTCGGCCACCGCGGCGGGACCCACCGAGGACATGTCGACCCAGACGGTGCCGGGCGCCAGTTCGGCGACGATCTGTCGTGCGACGGCCGCCAGCGCCGCCGGATCGGCCAGCATGGTGACCACGACGCCCGCGCCGCGCACCGCCGCCGCCGGATCCGCGACCTCCACCAGCCCCTCCACCGACCCCTCCACCGGCTCCGGCACCCGGCCGGGCGTCCGGTTCCACACCGTCAACGGGTAGCCGCCGGAAGCGAGCCGACGGGCCATCGGGAGCCCCATCCGGCCGAGGCCCAGAAATGCGATCTTCTCCATGGCTCCACGCTAGGAACCATCGAGCCAGGCGACAAGCGAATGTCCCGCATGGTAGCCATGCGGAATGGACATGGCCTGGCTCGACGTCTTCCGCACCACCGCCCGACTGGGCTCCTTCACCGCCGCCGGTGAGCGGCTCGGGTTCACCCAGTCCGCGATATCCCGTCAGATCGCCACCCTGGAAGCCGAGTTCGGCGTCCAGCTGTTCGACCGACTGGCCCGCGGGGTCCGCCTCACCGAGCACGGCCGGACGCTGCTGCCGCACGCCGAGGCACTGCTGGACCGGCTGGACGGCACCCGCCGCGACCTCGCCGCACTCACCGGCCTCGGCCTCGGCAGGCTGCGGATGGGCGCCTTCGACAGCGCCAACGCCGCCCTCGTCCCGGCCGCGCTGGCGGCCTTCCGCACCGCGCATCCGGGGATCGGCATCTCCCTCGCCGAGGGCCTGTCGGCACAACTGCTCGACCGGCTGCGGGACGGCGCGATCGACCTCGCGGTGGTCGCCGCCTACCCCGGCCACCCCTACGACACCGAGCTGTTCGACGTGCGCCCGCTGGCCGAGGACCCGGTACTCGTGGCCCTCCCGCCGGACCACCCGCTGGCCGGCCGGGAGCGGCTGCGGCTCGTCGAACTCGCCGACGAGCCCTGGATCGCCGCCAGCAGCCGGGCCGAGTCCACCCTGCTCGCCGCCTGTGTCCGCAGCGGCTTCCAGCCCCGGATCGCCTACGAGGTCGGTGCCTGGACGGCGAAACTCGGCCTGGTCGCCGCCGGGTTCGGCGCCACCCTGATCCCGGCCCTGGCCGCCCGCGCCACCCGTCCGGACATCGCGCTCGTCCCGCTCCACCCCGAGGACACCCCGGTCCGCCTGGTCCGTACCGCCACCCTCCGCGCCCGCTCCGCACCTCCCGCCGTCACCGCCTTCCTCCCTCACCTCGCCCGCGCGGCGGCCGCCCCGGTCCGGGCCTGACCCCGCCCGGTCCGGGCCCGTCCCCTGGGCCCTTTCACGACCGCCCCCGCCGCCGCGGCCCCGCCGGAGGGTCGACGGGGTCCGGGCGGCTCCCGGTCAGCAGGACGGACAGGGTCGCCGTGTGGGTGCGCAGCAGGCTGACGACCCGCCGGTCCCCGTCCTGGAGGAAGGGCAGCACCAGCAGCGCGGGCACGGTCGCGAGCACGACCACCGCCAGGACGGGAGTGAGCAGGGCCAGCAGCAGCACCCGCTGCAGCGGGCCGAGCACACGTGGAGCGAGGGTCAGCACGGTCATGTCGGGTTCTCCGTTCCCGCCGGGACGGCCCTCCCGGCTCGGGTCTGCGGGAACGACCTTGACAGGAGCGCGAGTTCATCGGCGTTGTTCACCGGGAGACTCCTGGCGACCGACCGAACATCCGGCGGTTGTTCGGTGATAATGCCGAACAACAGCGGGTCGGTCGGGCGGGGTCCGGGGGGACGAGTGGCACAGACGAACCGGGGCGGGCGCCCGTTCGGCCCGATCCGGGCGGAGAGCCCGGAGGCGGAGGAACTCGCCGACTTCCTCCGGCACCTGGTGGTGACCGCCGGGCAGACGGTGGCCGACATCGCGCGGACGGTCGGCCGGGCACCCGGCACCGTGAGCGAGAACCTCTCCGGCCGTGTGCCCACCGAGCAGTTCGTCCGCGCCCTGGTGGGCGCCACCAGCCGCGACCCGCGCGACCTCGGCCGGGCCCTGAACCTCCTGCGGGCCGCCCGCGACCCCTCCCCACCGCGCGCCCGCCCCGGCGGTGCCCTGCCCGGCGGCGGCCTTCCCGGCGGAAGCGTGGAGGAGCAGCACGGCTATCTGGAGACCCTCTACAGCCAGCTCAGCCAGGCCAGGGGCACATCCGGCTCGTCCCGCCGATCAGCCTCCGGAACCCGGTCGACCTGGTCGGCCACGACGAGCAGGAGGCCGCGCGGGTCCTGCTGGCCGCCATCGGCCTGCCCGGTACCCCGGCGGCGGAACCGGACGACGGTGCCCCGCGCTTCCCCAGCCACCGGCCGACCGTGTGGGAAGTCCCCCGACGCAACCGGCACTTCACCGGACGCTCACCGGCCCTGGACCTGTTGCGCGACCGGTTCGGCGGCAGGGCCGGGACGGCTCCGACCGGTGTCCAGGTACTCCTGGGTCTCGGTGGGATCGGCAAGACCCAGATCGCCCTGGAGTACGCGCACCGCTTCGCGGCCGACTACGACCTGGTGTGGTGGATCGACGCCGAACAGCCCGAGCTGGTCACCGCGGCCTTCGCCGAACTGGCGGAACGGCTCGGCCTGCGAGTGGGTGACTCGCTCGGCGTGGCCATGGAGGCCGCTCGTGAGGCGCTCCGCCGCGGTGAACCGACCTCGCGCTGGCTGCTGGTCTTCGACAACGTCGACGAGGCCGACGACATCGTCCGCTACCTGCCCGGCGGCCCCGGTCACGTCCTGATCACCTCCCGCTACTTCGGCTGGCGGAGCCGGGCCGAGGCACTCCAGATCGATGTCTTCGAGCGGGCCGAGAGTGTCGAGCACCTGTCCCGTCGCCTGCCCGACATTTCCCCCGAGGAGGCCGGTCAGGTCGCCGAGGCGGTCGGCGACCTGCCGCTGGCGGTCGAGGTCGCCTCCGCCTGGCTGGCGGAGACGCACACACCTGTCTCCACCTACGTCGCGCAGTTGCGCGAGGAGTCCGCCCGGGTGCTGTCCATGGCCACCCCTACCGACTACCCCACCCCGGCCGGCGCCACCTGGAACCCGCCACGCGGTGCACCTGGTCCTCGCGGGGGCGCGACCCGTCGTCGGCGACACCGACGATCCGGCGAACTGGCCCGTCTTCGACACGGTCTGGCCGCACCTGGCGCAGTCCGGGGCCCAGGACTGCGACGACCCCAACACCCGGCTGCTGCTCATCGACCGGGTCCGCTACCTCCACACCCGCGGGGACCTGGAGGGCGCGTACCAACTCGGCCGGACGCTGGACACGCACTGGAGCACCAAGCTGGGTGAGGACGACCGGCAGACGCTGGTGCTCCGCTTCCACCTGGCCGCCGTCCTGCGCTCCCGGGGCGACTACGCCGAAGCCCTGGCCATGGACGAAGGCGTGCTGGAACGCCAACGGGCCACCTTCGGCGAGCACCACGCGTACACCCTGAGGACGGCCGGTTCGCTCGCCGCCGACCGACGGGCGACCGGTCGTTTCGACGCCGCGTTGGCCCTCGACCGCGAGACCCTCGAGCAGTTCCGCGAGCTGTTCGGCGAGAACGACGCCCTCACCCTGGCCATGGTCAACGACCTGGCGCTCGACCACCGCCTGACCGGCGACCTCGCGGCCGCCCGCGACCTCGACCGGGAGACCTTCGAGCGGCGGACGACCGTCCTCGGCCCGCTCCACCCGGCCACCCTCGCCAGCCAGGCCAACTGGGCCCGGGGCCTGCGTGAACTCGGGGACTACCAGCACTCGTTGGAGGTCCTCGAGGATGCCTTCATTGCGCTCCAGAAGGTACTCGACCCGGACGCGCCGGAATACCTGGGCATCGCCGACTCCCTCGCCGTCGGCCTGCGCCTGGCCGGCCGGACCGACGAGGCCCGGCAGCTCGGCGAGGCCACCTACCGCCGTCGGCTGGAACGCCACGGCCCGGACACACCGGCCGCGCTGGCCTCCGCGCTCAACCTGGCCGCGGTCCTCGGCGCGTCCGGCGACCACGAGGCGGCCCGCGACCTCGCGAGCAGTGCGTACGAAGGCCATCGGGAGCTGTTCGGCCCGCGGCACCCCTTCACGTACGCCTGCGCCGCCAACCTCGCTCAGTACCGGCGCCGCTTCGGAGACACCGAAGGGGCCGTGCTGCTCGGGCACGAAGCGGTCCGCGGACTGACCGACACGGTCGGTCCCGACCACCCGTCCACCCTGCACGCCATGCTCACCCTGGCCAACTCCTGTTCCGCGGCCGGGGACCACGAGCCGGCCGAGGAGCTGGGGCGGTCCGCCCTCCACGGGCTGTCCGAGCGGCTCGGCCCCGGGCACCCGGACACGCTGGTCTGCCGCGCGAACCTGTCCGTCACCCTGCACCGCCAGGGCCGCCACCACGAGGCAGCCGAGTTGCGGGCGCAGGCACTGACGGCGATCACCGGGCTCCTGGGAGACGCGCACCCGCACGTACGGGCCGTCCACGAGTCGCGCCACATCGACCGGGACCTCGAACCGCAGCCGTTCTGACCGGGCCGGGACCGCGCCCGGACCGCGCCCGGGACGAGCGGGACCGGCGTGGGGCCCCGCCCGGGACGCGGGCAGGACCCGCCCGGGCCCGAAGGGGGGCCGGGAGACGGCCACCGCCCCAGGTGTTCGGGACAGCGGGTGGCCGACCTTTGAGGTCACGCCCGGTCCACGCGCCGGGCGGCCCTATCGGCCCGAGCCCAGGGGAACCCCGTCATGACCGCACAGCCCGTCCTGTTCGCCACCCTTCTCGACGCCCGCCGCTCCGTCTGCCTGCCCGACCTGCTCCGAGCCCAGGCCGCCGCCCGCCCCGACGCCACAGCGGTCACCGCTCCGGCGGAGACCGGCGCAGGCCCGGGCACCGGCACCGGCGCCCGGCTGAGCTTCCGCGAGCTCGCCGCCGCCGCCGACGCGCTCGCCGCGCACCTGCACCGGCTGGGCGTGGCCACCGACGACTGCGTCGGCCTGTACACCGAGCCGTCCCTGGCGCTGATGACCGGCGCCTGGGGCATCCTGCACGCGGGCGCCGCGTACCTGCCGCTCTCCCCCGAGTACCCGGAGGAGCGGCTCCGCTGGATGATCGAGTCCAGCGGGACCAGGGTGGTCGTCGCCCAGGAGCACCTGCGGTCCCGGCTGGCCGAGCTGGTCCCGGCCGGCACCCGGATCGTCACCGCCGCCGACCTCCCGGACCGGGGCACCCGGCCGGAGGCGGGCGAGAGCACCCACATCCCGCACCAGGCCCACGCCCCGGCGGGCCCCGCCCCCGAGTCGCTGGCCTACGTCATCCACACCTCCGGCAGCACCGGCCGCCCCAAGGCCGTGATGATCGAGCACCACAGCATCGTGTCGCAGCTGCGCTGGCTGGCCGACGCCGGCCATCTGGGCCCGGACACCACCGTGCTGCAGAAGACGCCGATGAGCTTCGACGCGGCCCAGTGGGAGATCCTCGCACCCGCCGCCGGCGCGCGGGTGGTGATGGGCGCGCCCGGCGTCTACCGGGACCCGGAGGCCCTGATCGACACCGTGCTCGCGCACGGCGTGACCACCCTCCAGTGCGTGCCGACCCTGCTCCAGGCCCTGCTCGACACCGAGCGGCTGGCCGACTGCACCGGTCTGCGCGGGCTGTACTCCGGCGGCGAGGCGCTCTCGGTCCGGCTGGCCCGGGCGCTGACGGCGGCGCTGCCGGGCGCGGAGCTGGTCAACCTGTACGGCCCGACCGAGTGCACCATCAACGCGACCGCCCACCGGATCGACCCGGAGACCCTCGTCGACGGCGCCGGTTCGGTACCGATCGGCATCCCGGTGGACCGCACCCGCTGCTTCGTCCTGGACGAGGAGCTGGCACCGGTGGAGGTCGGCGCGACCGGTGAGCTGTACATCGGCGGCGTCCAGCTGGCCCGCGGCTACCTCAACCGGCCGGATCTGACGGCGGAGCGCTTCGTCGCCTCGCCGTACCTGCCGGGCGAGCGGCTCTACCGCACCGGCGACCTCGCCGAGTGGAACCCGGACGGCACCCTGCAGTGCGCCGGTCGGGTGGACAACCAGGTCAAGCTGCGCGGCTACCGGGTCGAGCTGGACGAGATCGCGCTCGCCGTCGAGGAGCACCCCTGGGTGCGCCGGGCCGCCGCGGTGGTCACCGACGACCCGCGCACGGGCCACCGCAACCTGGTGGCCTGTGTGGAGCTGAACCCCAAGGAGGCCGCCCTGATGGACCAGGGCAATCACGGCGGCCACCACCGGTCCAAGGCGAGCAAGCTCCAGGTCCGGGCGCAGCTGTCCAACCCGGGGCTGCGCGGTCCGGCCGAACTGGCCGGCCGGCCGGTGGTCGAGCTGCCGGGGCGCCGGGAGACCGACCGGCAGCGGCGGGAGACCTTCGCCCGCAAGACCTACCGCTTCTTCGAGGGCGGCCCGGTCACCCGGGAGGACCTGCTGGCACTGCTCGCCCCGCCGCACCCGGCCGGAGCCCCGACCGCCCCGACCGGACCGACCGCGCCGACCGGGCCGCCGACCGCCGTCACCCTCGCCGAGCTCGGCCCGGTGCTGCGCTGGTTCGGCCAGTTCCACAGCCCGGAGCGGCTGCTGCCGAAGTACGCCTACGCCTCCCCCGGCGCCCTGTACGCCACCCAGCTGTACCTGGAGACGGACGGCTCGCACGGCCTCGCCGCGGGCGTGCACTACTACCACCCGGTCGACCACACCCTGGTCCGGGTCGGCGACCGGGCGGCCGGGGGCGCACCGCTGGCGCTGCACTTCCTCGGCCGGCGCGGCGCCGTCGAGCCGGTGTACCGCGACAACATCCAGGAGGTGCTGGAGTTCGAGACCGGCCACATGCTGGGCGTGCTGGAGGAGGTGCTGCCGGAGTACGGACTGGCGGTGCGTCCGCTGGGCCACGATCCCGCCGTCCAGCGGCGGCTGGACGTCGCCGAGGAGGACTACTACCTGGGCAGCTTCGCGATCGTCCCGGAGGACGGCCGGCGGCGGCGGGAGGACACCGAGCTGTTCGTCCAGGCCCACCCGGGCGGGGTGGACGGCCTGCCGGCCGGCCTGTACCGGTACGAGGGCGGCGAACTGACCAGGATCTCCGACGAGGTGGTGGAGTCCCGGCACGTCATCGCCATCAACCAGCAGGTCTACCGGCGGGCGGGCTTCGGCATCACCGCGGTGAGCCGGGCCGCCGAACCGTGGCTGGAGTACATCGGCCTGGGCATCCGGCTGCACCGGCTGCAGCGCAACGGGCTCGGCTTCGGGTTCATGTCCTCGGGCTACAGCTCGAAGAGCGGTCACCCGCTGCCCGCCGCCCGGCGGATCGACGCGGTGCTGACCGGGTGCGGCATCGAGCCCGGCCCGTCGTACTTCTTCCTCGGCGGCCGGGTGAGCGAGGAGCAGATCCGCAGCGAGGGCATGCGGGAGGACGCCGTGCACATGCGCGGCCCGGCGGAGCTGATCAGGGACGAGCTGGTCGCCCTGCTGCCGGACTACATGGTCCCCAACCGGGTGCTGGTGCTGGACGAGCTGCCGCTGACCGCCAACGGCAAGGTGGACGCCAAGGCGCTGGCGGCCGCCGAGCAGGTCAGGGACGCCGCCACCGGTGCGCCGTTCGTGGCACCGGCGACGCCGACCGAGCGGCGGCTGGCCGGGATCTGGGCCGCCGCGCTGAAGTACGAGCCCGTCTCAGCGGCGGACGAGTTCTTCGCGGCGGGCGGCAACTCGCTGATCGCGGTGGCGCTGGTCAACCGGGTGAACCGGGAGTTCGGCGCCGGGCTGCCGCTCCAGGTGCTGTTCGAGTGCCCCCGGCTCGCCGATCTGGCGGCCAGGATCGACACGGCCGTCACCGACGGCGTCCGGAGCGCCCCGAGCGCCGGGGGACCGGCCTCCCGGCTGGTGCCGCTGCACCGGGGCGGCACCGACGACCCGGTGTTCTGCTGGCCCGGACTGGGCGGCTACCCGATGAACCTGCGTCCGCTCGCCGGGCGTTCGGGCCGGCCGTTCTACGGCGTCCAGGCGTACGGCATCAATCCCGGGGAGACGCCGCACCCGACGATCCGGGACATGGCGGCGGCCGACCTGGCGCAGATCCGGGTGGTCCGGCCGGAGGGCCCCTACACCCTGTGGGGGTACTCCTTCGGCGCCCGGGTGGCCTTCGAGGCGGCCTGGCAGCTGGAGCGGGCCGGGGAGCGGGTGGCCGCCCTGATGCTGATCTGCCCCGGCAACCCGGAGGTGCGACGGGCGGACGGCGAGCGGTACGGACGCGAGTCCTCGTACCGCAACCCGGCGTACCTGACCATCCTCCACTCGGTGTTCGCGGGCTCCGTCGGCGGGCCGCAGCTGGCCGAGTGCCTCGCCGAGGTGCGGGACGAGGACGGCTTCGCCGCCTTCGTCCACCGGACGCTGCCGGAGCTCGACGAGGAGCTGATCCGCCGGGTGGTCCGGATCGTCGGGGAGACCTACGAGTTCGAGTACACCTTCCGCGAGCTGGCCGAGCGGCGGCTGTCGGCCCCGGTGACCGTCTTCAAGGCCACCGGTGACGACTACTCGTTCATCGAGGGCAGCTCCGGCTGGTCGGCGGCCGCCCCGGCCGCGGTCCGGCTGGCCGGGGACCACTACGGCGTGCTGCGGGAGCAGGGCGTGGACGAGCTGGCGGCCGCGATCGCCGCCGCCACGGGCGGGGGCCCGAGCGCCCCCTGACCCGGCGCCGGGGCGCCCGGGGACCGTCGGAACCGGTCCCCGGGCGCCCCGGCGCCGTCACCGGAGCCTCACGGCCGCGGGTCGGACAGGACTTCGGGCGGTCCGCCCCTCACCCCCACCACTGCTCGGGGACCCCGGCCGGCTCCCGCCCGCCCTCGCCCGGGGCGTCGGGAGCGGCGACCCGGAGCGGGCGGGAGGCGGTGACGAGCAGTCCGTCCGGTCCGGCCGTCGCGACCCGGTAACCGGACTCGCGCAGTACGGCGGCGACCGCGCCGGTCACCGCCGCCCGGATGCCCTCGGCGGGCGGCGGCTGGTCGGCCGCCGCCTGCTCGGCGGGCGGCCAGTCGATCAGCACCCCGTGCGGGCCATGGCCGATCCGCAGCCCGGAGGGCCCGCGGTCGATGTCGAAGCCGGCCCGGGCCAGGTCGGCTGTCACGTCCTCGAAGAGTTCCCGGTGATCCACCATTGGCGCAGCGTAGGCCGGGTCCCGCGCCCTCCCCGGGTGCGGCGCGCGCCAGAACGCCCCGGCGTGTCGTCAACAGCACCCGAGCGCAGCATCGGAGTGCGACGGAGGCCGTCCCCGGACACCCCGTCACGGCCTCTCCGCAGCCCCCGCACGGCCCCGCCACGGCCCCGTCGCTGCCCCGGAACCCCCCGGACGGGCCGACACGAGCGGCCGGACGGGCCGATGGACGTGCACAGTCGGCGCGCTCCCGACAGCATGACAGAGTAAGCGCTCCATCACTTTGAGCAACGGGGGCGGCGGGTCGCCGGATCCGCGGGCCGGAGTGTCCGGCACCCCCGTATCGAGAGGTCCGATGATCACATCACTCCACCGGCCGGCCGTGACGCGGCCGGGCGTCCAGGACAAGCCGCGGCGGACACCGGGGAGCCCGTCGTGAGAGCCGACCAGCAGTCGAGCCCGGGGCCGGTCACCAGCACCCGCGCGGCGCCCGCCAACAAGGCCGAGGCGCTCGCCGACTGGGCCGACGGACGGCTCGGCATCTACGGCCTGTCCAAGTCCAATCTGCGCAAGATCTTCCCGGACCACTGGTCCTTCATGCTCGGCGAGATCTGCCTCTACACCTTCGTCATCATCATCCTGACCGGGGTCTGGCTGACGCTCTTCTTCATCCCGTCCATGAACGAGGTGACCTACGCGGGCTCCTACGTACCGCTCCAGGGCATCCCGATGTCGGAGGCCTTCGCCTCGACGATGCGGATCAGCTTCGACATCCGGGGCGGTCTGCTGATCCGCCAGATCCACCACTGGGCCGCGATCGTCTTCGTGGCCGCGATGTTCGTGCACATGATGCGGGTCTTCTTCACCGGCGCCTTCCGCAAGCCGCGCGAGATCAACTGGATGTTCGGCGCGGGCCTGCTGATCCTCGGCATGTTCGACGGCTTCATGGGCTACTCGCTGCCCGACGACCTGCTCTCCGGCACCGGCATCCGGTTCATGGAGGGCGCGATCCTCGCGGTGCCGATCGTCGGCACGTACCTCATGTTCTTCATCTTCGGGAGCCAGTTCCCCGGCCACGACATCGTGCCGCGACTGTTCACCGTGCACGTGCTGCTGATCCCGGGCATCATGCTCGGACTGCTGGTGGCCCACCTGATCCTGGTCTTCTACCACAAGCACACCCAGTTCGCCGGGCCCGGCCGGACCAACAACAACGTGGTCGGCATGCCGCTGATGCCGGTCTACATGGCCAAGGCCGGCGGCTTCTTCTTCCTGGTGTTCGGCCTGGTGGCCGCGATGGCCGCGATCGCCACCGTCAACCCGATCTGGATGTACGGCCCGTACCGCCCGGACCAGGTGTCGACCGACGCCCAGCCGGACTGGTACATGGGCTTCTCCGAGGGCCTGATCCGGATCATGCCGGGCTGGGAGATCGGCCTGTGGGGCCACACCCTCAACATGGGCGTGTTCGTGCCGCTGATGATCTTCCCGCTGGTGCTGGTGGCGATCTGGTCCTACCCGTTCCTGGAGGCCTGGATCACCGGGGACCGGGGCGAGCACCACATCGCCGACCGGCCCCGCAACGCGCCGGTGCGCACCGCCTTCGGCGCCGCCTGGATCAGCCTCTACCTGGTCCTGCTCGCCGCCGGCGGCAACGACCTGATCGCCACCCACTTCCACCTGTCCATCAACTCGATCACCAACGCCACGCGGATCGGCTTCTTCGTCGCCCCGGTGATCGTCTTCGTGATCACCAAGCGCTGGTGCCTGGGCCTCCAGCGCCGTGACAAGGAGAAGGTGCTGCACGGGCGGGAGACCGGCGTCATCAATCGGCTGCCGCACGGCGAGTTCGTCGAGGTGCACGCGGCGCTGCCGCCGGAGCGGCTGCACACGCTCACCGCGCACGACCAGCCGCAGCCGTTCGAGCTGCCGGCCAAGGTGGACGAGAACGGCGTGGCCCGCAAGGCCGGACTGCTGGCCCGCACCCGGGCCAAGCTGGCCCGGGGCTTCTACGGCGAGGGCAGCCAGATCGCCAAGCCGACGGTCCAGGAGCACGAGGAGATCAGCAGCGGCCACGGCCACCACTGATCCCGTCCGCCCCGCGGACCGCACGACCGGGCCCGCCGCACACCCCTGGTGTGCGGCGGGCCCGGCTGTGCGGGCGGCCCGTCGGCCGGGCCGGCGGTCGGTCAGCCGTGCAGGGCGACCGGGACGACGGCGAGCAGGGCCACCGCGAACACCACCGAGAGGCACACGGCCGCCCAGCGGGCGCAGATCCGGCGGCACTCGGTGCGGTAGCGGGCGGCCAGCGCGCGGCAGCGGCCCACCGCGCGGTCGACCACCTCCTCCGCGTACCGGAGGCGGTCGTCGGTGTACGCCTGCTCCAGGGCCTCCCGGTCGTCCGGCGCGAGCCAGGGGAAGCGGTCGGCGAAGGCCCGGGCGTCGCGCTGGGCCGCCGCGACCTCCGCCTCCCAGGCGAGGTAGCCCTCAAGCCGGGCGATCTCCAGGCCCGGGTCCACCGCCGGCCGGTCCGCACGCGGGACGGGCGGGCGCCCGGTCCGCCGCTTCGCCTCCGGCCGGGCGCCCCGCGCCTTCGGCGGACGCTGTCTGCCACCCATGACCCGCTCCTTCTCCCGTGCTGTCCCGAACCGTCCGGCGCTGCCGCTCTCCACCCCCTGGCGGATCACTCCGCATCCAGGCAATCACTATCAGTGACCGAAGCGGCGGGGGGCCCCGACTCGCCGGGCCGCCCCGGCCCCACCCGGCGCGCGGGCGCCGCCGCGCGCCGGGGCGACTCCGGCGCACCCCGGAACGCGCACGCGCCCGCCACCTCCCCCGTGACGCCGTGGACACGCTCCGCACACACCCGTGTACCATCGGCGATCGGTACGGCGCCCCGCCGCGCGCCGACCCGGACCGCCCCGGCCCCGGCCGGGGGGCGAACCAGGAGGTCAGCCATGCCCGATGCCGGTCGGTTCAGCGAATTGGGCGAGCAGGGCTCGCGCGCCGTCATGGAGGCCGCGGCCGTCCTGGAACGGGAGCTGTCCGCCGGGATCGCCGACGCCAAGGCGGCGACGGACCGGCTGACCGGCGAGCACCGGGTCGACCAGGAGGAGTTCGACCGGCTGGTGGGCCGGGTCTCGGAGAACACCCATCAGCTGATCGAGGCGGTGAGCGAGCGGGTCCTCGCCGGCACCACCGGCGAGGTGTCCGAGCAGGCCCAGCGGCTCGCGGCCAACGCCCACGACGTGCTCGACCTGCTGCTCGGCCTGAGCTCGCTCGCCCCCGGCCTCGCCAACCAGGGCCTGCGGAACGCCTTCGGACCGCAGGGCGACCCGCGGTCCGCCGACGGCGGCGGAGGAACCGGCGGCAACGACGGCGGCGGACCGGACGAGCGGCCCCGGGGGTGACCACCCCGGCCGGACGCACCGCCCTCGGCGCGCCGCTGGTCGAGCGCGTCCTGGCCCGGTACCGCGAGCGCACCCTCGCCGAACTGCTGCGCCACATCCCCGAGCAGAGCCCGCCCTACCTCTACGACCTGGCCGCCGACTACCCGACCCGCCCCTGCAAGGGCCTGCGGGCCGCGCTCTGCCTGGCCACCTGCGCCGCGTTCGGCGGCCGGCCCGAACGGGCCCTCAACCCGGCCGTCACCGTGGAGCTGTTCCACAACGGCTTCCTCGTCCACGACGACATCCAGGACGGCAGCGAGCTCCGCCGGGGCGAGCCCACGCTGCCCGCCCGGTACGGCGTGGAGGTCGCGCTGAACGTCGGCAACGCGACCAACCTGCTCGGCCTGCGGCGGGTGATGGCCAACCGGCGGGCGCTCGGCGGGGAGCTGGCCTGGCGGCTGTTCGAGGAGACCGAGCTGATGTGCCGCCAGTCCCTGGAGGGGCAGGCCCTGGAGATCGCCTGGATCCGGGACAACGTCTGCGGACTGACCAGTGCCGACTACTACCGGATGTGCCTCAAGAAGACGTCCTGGTACACCTTCCTCTACCCGTGCCGCTCCGGCCTGCTGGTCGCCGAGGGGGCCGGTACGGACGCCGCCCGGCTGGACCGGTTCGGCTGGTACCTGGGCGCGGCCTTCCAGATCCAGGACGACGTGCTCAATCTGGTCGGCGCGGCCGAGGAGTACGGCAAGGAGATCGCCGGGGACCTCTGGGAGGGCAAGCGGACGCTGATGCTGATCCAGCTGCTGGAGCGCGCCACCCCGGCCGAACGCGCCCGCGTGGTGCGGCATCTGAGCCTCACCCGGTCGCAGCGCGGACCCGGGGCGGCCGAGGACGTCGCCTGGCTGCTCGACCGGATGACGGCCTACGACTGCGTCGCGTACGCCCGGGAGGCGGCGGCCGGACTGGTCGCGGCCGCCGCGCGGGAGATCGGGGCCGTGCTCGCCGGGGCCCCCGCGGCGGCGGACGGCAGGGGCGACGGGAACCACGGGAGCGAGGACGCCGAGGAGGCCGCCGAGGCCCGCGCGTTCCTGCTCGCGCTGCCCGACTTCGTGGTGGCCCGGGGCCGCTGACCGCGTTCACCCCCCGTTCACCGTCCCGGCCGGTTGCCCCCGTCCGTCGGCTCCGCCCGCCCCTGGGCGATGTCACCCCGTGTGCGTAAGATCCGGAACGCCGGTCCCGGACGGCGGGAACCGGCCGCGCGACGCCCCGCGTCACCGGGGGTGACGTGGCAAGGGTCGAGGTGGGGGTGGGGTGGCCGATGTCCGTACGATCGGGGCTGCGGGAACTCGAAAGGCTCGCCGGGCGGCTTCCGGCCGGGGCGGAGCTCTACCGGCTGCGGCCGGACGGCCGGGTGCTGCTCGCGGACCGGGACGGCGCCCGGGAGTTGGGCCCGGAGGCCCCGCACGGTCCGGCCGGCGAGGAGCTGCTGCGGTTCATCGACGAGGGCCAGTTCGCCCACTACCTGGTGGGTGACGCCAAGACCTCGCCCGAGCGGCCCTCGAACGCCACCTACAAACTCGGCATCGTCGCCCCGCGCAGCGCGTTCACCCCGCACGCGCACGGCGGCGAGCACCTGGTGCTCAGCCTCGGCCACGCCGCCTGCGGGCTGTACGACGCCGAGCGGCGCCGGGTGGTGGAGGTGCCGCTGACACCGGGTCTGCTGATACGGATACCCGAGCTGATGCCGCACTCCTTCGCCAACCGGGGCCGCGAGCCGCTCAACATCCTGGCCGCCAACACCGGGTACGGCATCGACCACGAGGACTACGCGATCACCGCGGCCGAGGCCGAGCGCCGGTCGGAGACCGAACTCGCCGAGGCGCTGCGGGCGGTGGAGCGCGGGCAGCGGATCGGCACGGTCGGCCGGCGGGAGCGGCTGGCCGCCGGGCTGCGGCGGCTGGCGGCCACGCTGGAGGAGTCCACGCGATGAAGTGCCCGCGCTGCGAGACCGAGCTGTCCGGGAAGCTCCGCACCGGCCGCACCTGCTGGAGGTGCCAGCAGCGGTTCGCGCTGGAGCCGAAGTACACCCGGGGGCTGCACGACCTGCGGCTGCGGCGCACCGTGGAGCGGCTGGGCGACGGCGGCCGGGTCCTCCTGACGGTCCAGCAGCTCCGCTGGGCGCACCACGAACGCGGGCAGCTGTCGCCCCGGCCCCGCAAGGACCCGCCGGGCCGGCCGTCCGAGCCCCGGTTCGAGGGCGCCGGCATGCTCGCCTTCTGCCTCGGCATGGGCACCGGGCTGGTCGCCGTCGCCTACTTACTGGTCACCCGGCTGCCGGCCGCGATCATCCTGGCCGCCGTGGCCGGCTTCTTCGGCCTGGCCCTGCTCGGGGCGATGTCGAAGGACGCCGTCCGGCTGCTGCGGCGCAAGCGGACCATGGCCCGGTGGGAGCTGGCCGAGCGGCAGTGGCAGCTGCGGCGCGAGCTGCTGCGACGGCAGGAGGACGCCTGGACGACTCCGCTGGACAACCGCCCCGACTGGACCGACGCGGAGTTCCGGAGCAAGGTCCTGAACGCCTGGGCCGAGGTCTACGGCGGCCTCCCGGACGGTGTGGTCGAGGACGCCGCCGTCCGGCCCTCCGCCTCGGTCGGGCCGCCGGTGCTCGCGGTGCTCTGCCCGGACCGGACGGTCACCGCCTTCCTGCACGCCAACACCTTCGCGGTGCGCTACCGGGCGGTGATCGTCGGCTCGGTGGCGGAGCTGCCGGACGACCTGCCCGTGGTGGTGCTGCACGACGCCTCCCCGCAGGGCCTGGTGCTGGTGCGCGAGGCCAGGTCCGCGCGGCCGGCCGTTCCGGTGGTGGACGCCGGACTGTCGCCCCGCACCGCGGTGGCGGCCGGGGAGCGGGCCGTCCAACTCTACGAGCACCAGGAACGCGCGCCGTTGGAGGAGCTGCTGGCGCGACTGCCGGGGCTCTCCGAGGGGGAGCGCCTCTGGCTCGGCAAGGGGCTCTGGAGCCCCCTGGCGGCGGTGCCGCCCAAGCGGCTGCTGACGATGGTCGAACGGGCCGCCGAGCGGGCGCTGCACGGAAATGTCGGATTCCTCAGCTGGCCGGTGCCGGAGGTACCGCGATGATCTGCCCGCACTGCTCGAAGGACCTCATCCAGCGTCAGCGGACCGGGCGCCGCTGCACCTACTGCCGCGAGGAGTTCGCGCTCGATCCCAAGACCGACGGCGCCGGGCTGCACGACCTGCGGATCCGCAAGGCCGTCGGGAAGCTCTCCGACGGGGGCCGGCTGGTCGTCACCGCCGGGCAGCTGAACCACTCCCTCCAGCACCGGGGGCGCCCGCCGCAGAAGTACCGGGGCGACATAGGCGTCGCGGCCGGGCTGTTCGTCCCCGGGAGCATCCTGACCCTGATCGGCCTCGGCACGATCCTCACCCCGTTCGGCCCGTGGCTGCTGCTGCCGGGCCTCCTGCTGATCGGCTTCGGCATCCGCCAGTGGGCGCTGTCGGACGTCCCCGCGCCGGACGAGTCGGTCCACTCCCGCTGGACCGAGGACGAGTTCCGCACCACCGTGCTGAACCGGTGGCGGACCACCTACGGCGCCCTGCCGCCGGGGCTGGTGGAGGACGGGCTGGTCCCGTCCGGGCCGCCGCCCGCCCGCCCGGCCTTCGTCCTGCTCTGCCCGGACCGGACGGTCACCGCCTTCCTGCACGCCAACCGCTACCCCGAACGGCACCGCGCGCTGCTCGTGCGGGACCTGCGCGAGGTCCCGGCCGGGCTGCCGCTGGTGGTGCTGCACGACGCCTCGCCCCAGGGCCACCTGCTGGCCGCCGACGCGCGCGCCGCCCGCCCCGGCCTGCGGGTGCTGGACGCCGGGCTGTCGGTGCGCACCGTGCTGGTCGACCAGACCAAGTACACGCTGCTGCGCGACCTGCACCGCCCGGAGGAGCTATACCTGCGCCTGGAGCGGTCGGTGCCCGAGCTGACCGGCAGCCAGCGGGATTGGTTCGCCGAGGGCTGGTGGACCCCGCTCGCCGCGCTGGCCCCGAAGCGGCTGCTGGCGATCGCCGACCGGGCCGCCGAGCGGATCACCGCGCCGCCGACGCCCCGGGCCCCGGCCGCCCGACAGCCCGGACCGGTGCGCTCGCCGGCGGCCGGCCGGCCGGAGAGCCCGCTGGAGACCCGGCGCCGGGCACTCGCCGTCGGCTTCATGAGCTGGCCCGAACCCGAGCCGGACGGCGCGCCCGGGGGCTCCGGCGGGGCCCGTCCGAACGGGCCGGACCTCGGCAAGGGCCCCGCGTGAGCGCGGGGACGACGAAAGGCAGGAACCCCATGACGCTGCGTCCGCTCCTGGACGGCGCGCTGACCGTCGCCGCCGACCGGGCCGGGGCGCCCGGCGGGCTGCGGTACACCGAGCGGCAGCTCTACTACGAGCTGTGCCGGGTGCTCCAGCCGCTGCACGCCGGACCGCGCCGGATCCCGTACACCCTGGCACCGCCCGTCCGGTACGCCCGGTTCGCCGCCGCGCTGGCCGCGCGCCGGGAGGAGCTGCCCGGCCTGCTGCCGCCGGCCGCGCCCCGGCCGTCCGGCCCCCGCGCGACCGCCGCCGAGGAGCCCGACCTCTACGACTACGGGCTGCCCCGGCTGCTGGTCTGCCAGAGCCGGGAGATCACCGCGATGCTGATCGCCAACGACCTGCACCTGGAGGCCGCCTGCCCGGTGCTCCCGGCCGACGAACTGCCGCTGGACGAGCGGCTGGTGGGCGCGCTGGAGCGGGCCGGGGGCGCCGTGGTGCACGTGCTGCACGACGCCAGCCCGTCCGGGCTCGCCTGCTTCGAGCAGGTCAGGGCCGCCTACGGAGCGGCAGCCGGGCCGACGGGCGTCCGGGTGCGCTCGATGGGCCTGGTGCCCCGGCACGCGGGCACCCTGCACCTGACCTCCGGGCGCGGGCCGCACGGCCACCGTGGACCGCTGCCCGCCGGGCTGCGCCCCGAGGAGCGGGCCTGGCTGGGCAGCGGCCGGACCGTCGAACTGGCCGCCGTCTCCCCGGCCCGGCTGCTGCACACCGTGATCCGCCGGCTGCGCGGCGGCGGGACGGCCGGTCCGCGCCGCACCCCGCTGCACCGGCGGGTCCGCACCGCGCGCGGCAGCGGCTTCCTCAGCTGGCTGGCCGGCTGAACCCCGCACCGCGCCGCCCCACCCCTACGCACCGTCCGACCTGCCCGAGTCTGTGAGGACCCCGCACCCATGAGCAACGCACGCCATCTCGGCTACCGCGACGAACTGCTGGCGGACGGCCAAGTCCACCGCCGGTACGAGGACGGCCGCAGCGAGTGGCGCCGGCGCGGCACCGACCGGCAGATCCACTGGCACGACAGCCTCGGCCGCTCCGGCACCGACGAGCCGCTCGGCCGCGACCTGGTCAAGCGGCGGTACGCGGACGGCACCGCCGAGTACGGCCGCGACCTCGGCTACGGCCGCACCGTGTGGGGCAGCGGCCGGCTGGTCACCCTCAACCGCAGCTCCTTCGGCGGACGGCTCGGGGTGGTGGTCGGCGCCCTCGGCGTGGCGGGCGTCGCCGCGATCACCGCAGCCCAGCTGCCGCCCATGGTCCTGTCCGAGGCCGAGGAGGAGGAGCTGCGCCAGCAGGCCCGCCAACAGACCTCCGGCGGCGGGGACAGCGGCGGCAGCAGCGGAGGCGGCGGAGGCGGCGACATATCGGCGGACGGCGACGGATCCGGGGAACACCACGGGGACGCCGGCTCCACCGAGGACTTCGGCGACTGGGGCGACTCCGACGACGGCTGGGACGGCGACGACTTCGGCTGAGCCGCCGCACCCCGGCCGCCACCCGGCCACCCCGCCACCCGGCCACCCCGCCGGCCGGGAACCCCGCCGACGTCCCGCGGACCACCCGCGGGCCGCCGCCGTCCGACGAAAGGCACCGCTCCACCATGCCCCGCTGCTGCGCCCTCGCCGGCCCCGACGCCGACCGGGCCCGCGCCCACCTCGCCGCCCTCACCGGCGGCACCGCGCCGAACGGCGCCCGGGCCGCCCTCCTCCCCGCCGAACCCGGCTTCGCCACCGGCCCGTTCACCGTCGACGGCCGCACCGCCGTCGGCGAGGTGACCCTGCACAACCGGCCCCAGCTGCTCGCCGCCCTCGCCGCGGCCGGCTCCCCCGTACCGGCCGACCTGCCGGACGGCGAACTGCTGCTCCGCCTGTGGCTGCGGCTCGGCACGGACGGCCTGCGGCAGGCCGACGGGATGTTCGCGCTCGTCGTCGTCGACGGCGCCGACCTGGTCCTGATCCGCGACCACGCGGGCGCCCGCACCGTGTTCCACGCCCGCGCCGACGGCTGCTGGGCCGCGTCCACCTCGCTCCGCGCCCTGCGCCACTGGCCCGCGCTCGGCACCGGCCTCGACCTGGCCGCCGTCCGCTCCTTCCTCACCTTCGCCTACCTGCCCGGCGAGGAGACCCTGCTGCGCGGAGTGCACGAGGCGCTGCCCGGCCGGGTGCTGCGGCTCGCCGCCGACGGCAGCACCCACCAGGAACCGTTCTGGGAACCCGCCGAACACCTGCCCGAGGGCGCGGCCCGGCCCGCCGAGGAGTACACCCGGGAGCTGCGCGCCCTGCTCGAAGGGGCCACCGCGCGCCGGCTGCCGGCCGGCGGCCCGGTCGGCGTGCTGCTGTCCGGCGGCGTCGACAGCTCACTGGTCACCGCGCTCGCCGCCCGGCTGCACGACCACCCAGTGCACACCTACTCGATCAGCTTCGGCGACCGGCTGCCCAACGAACTGGGGTACTCCGGACTGGTCGCCGACCACTGCGGCACCCGGCACCGGATCCTCACCGTCTCCGGCGAGGAGGTCGCCGCCCGGCTCGCCGACACCGTCGCCCTGCTCGACAGCCCGGTCGGCGACCCGCTGACCGTGCCCAATCTGATGCTCGCCGAGGCCGTGGCCGCCGACGGGATCACCGTCTCGCTCAACGGCGAGGGCGGCGACCCGGTGTACGGCGGCCCGAAGAACCTGCCGATGCTGGTCCACGAGATGCACCGCGACAACCCCGCCCCCGAGGTGCGGGCCGAGGCCTATCTGCGCTCCTACCGCAAGTGCTACGAGGACCTGCCGCTGCTGCTCACCGGCGAGACCCTGCGGGCGCTGGCCGACGAACCGCAGCCGCGCCGCTTCGTCGCCCCCTACCTCTCCCCCGGGCCGATGCACTCGCTGCTCAACCAGCTGCTGCACTGCAACCTGCGCACCAAGGGCGCCCACCACATCCTCACCAAGGTCGAACGGCTCACCGCCTCGCGCGGGGTGCAGGGCCGCTCGCCGCTGTTCGACCGGCAGGTCGTCGACCACGCCTTCGCCACCCCGCCGACCCTCAAGCTGCGCGGCACGGTGGAGAAGTGGATCCTCAAGGAGGCCGTCCGCGACCTGCTGCCGGGCGCGGTCGTGGACCGGCCGAAGAGCGGTATGCGGGTCCCGGTCCAGCAGTGGCTGCACGGGCCGCTGCGCGACCTGTCCGCCGAACTGCTGCTCGGGCGCACCGCGCGCGAGCGCGGCCTGGTGCGGCCGGACACCGTGCGCACCTGGATGCGCCGGGAGGGCACCCTGCTGCCGCGCCAGGGCGGGAAGCTCTGGCTGGTGCTCACCCTCGAACTCTGGCTGCGCGCCTACGACCTGTGACCCCGGTCGACCCCCGCTCCCGAGCTGTCCACCTTCCCCGCTGACCCGGCCCGGAGGCCCCGTCATGGCACCGTCCACCGTTCCCACCGCCCCCGAACTCCACCTGACCGACCCGCGCACCGGCCACACCCGGGGCACCCTCGTCCCGGCGCGCGCCGAGCAGGTCGCCGAGGCCGTCGCCCGGGCCCGGGCCGCCGGACCGCGCTGGCGCGCGCTCACCCCGCGCGAGCGCGAGCGCCGCCTCGACGCGCTGGCCGACCTGATCGAGCGGCACCTCACCGAGTACACGGTGCTGGAGCAGGCCGGCACCGGGAAGCCCGAGGCCGAGGCGGCCGGCGAGGTCCGCGAGGTCGCCGACCTGTTCCGCTTCTACGCCGGGGCCGCCCGCACCGCCACCGCCCCCGCCGCCGGCCGCTACCTGCCGGGGCACGAGAGCTGGGTGCGCTGGGAGCCGGTCGGCGTGGTCGCGGCCGTCGTCCCGTGGAACTACCCGCTGCTGATGGCCGCCTGGCGCTGCGCCCCGGCCCTCGCCGCCGGGAACACCGTGGTGCTCAAGCCCGCCGAGACCACCCCCGACTCGGCGGCGCTGCTCGCCGCCCACGCCGCCGAGGCACTCGGCGAGGACGTGCTGAGCACCCTGGCCGGCGACCGCGAGAGCGGCCGGCTGCTGGTCGCCGCCGAGGTCGACCTGATCGCCTTCACCGGCAGCGCGGCCGCGGGCGCGGACATCGCCGCCCGGGCCGGACACCGCCGGGTCAGCCTGGAACTCGGCGGCAACAGCCCGGTCCTGGTCCTGCCCGACGCGCCCGACCGCACCTGGTCCGCGCTCGCCGCCGCGTGCACCTACAACGCCGGTCAGAGTTGCGCCGCGCCCGCCCGGGTGATCACCCTCACCGAGAACTACGAGCGGACCGTCGCCGCCCTCGCCTCGGCCCTCGGCGCCCGCGAGGCGGGCCGCGACTTCGGACCGCTCAACAACCCCGACCAGGCCGCCCGGTACGACAAACTGCTCGCCGCCTCCGCCGCCGGGCGCTCATTGGCCGCGCCCGGCCGAAGTGACGGCCTCTGGCGGCCCGCCCGGCTGCTCGCCGACCTCCCGGACGACGACCCGGCGGTGCTGGAGGAGGTGTTCGGCCCGCTGCTGACCGTGCAGCACGCCCCCACCGTCGAGGCCGCGCTCGCGCTCGCCAACGGGGTGCCGCAGGCCCTCGCCGCCAGTGTCTGGACCGCCGACCTGTCGACCGCCCTCGACCTGACCGCCCGGCTGGACGCGGGCGAGACCTGGATCAACTGCCATCTCGCCCAGAGCGCCGAGCTCCCGCACAGCGGCCGGGGCACCTCGGGCCAGGGCATCGACCTGTCCACCCTGGCCCTGCACGAGTACCAGCGCCCCAAGACGGTGACCGCCCGCCTCCGCGACGGCGACTGAGCCCGGTGGGCCGCCCGCGCGGGCGGGCGGCCCACCGCGGCCGACGGACAGCGGGGCTCAGGCGAAGGCGCCGGGGCGGCCGAGGGCGACCAGCCGGTGGTCCTTGGTGCCGATGTAGATGCGCCCCTTGTCGGTGGCGGGCACCGAGAACCTGCTGACCGTGCCGATCGGGACGGAGCGGCGCAGCTTGAGCGTGCCGTCGACCGGTACCGGGTCGTAGGCCCGCAGTTCGCCACCCTCGCCGTACTTGCCGGTGCCGGACCAGATCACCCAGACCAGGGCGGAACCGGTGCGGGTGCCGTCGGAGGTGACGACGGGTGAGCCGGACATCTTGAGGAAGTCCTCGGCGCTGGTGCCGGCGCTGCTCAGCTGCGGGAGGCCGGCGGCGGTCACCCCGTACTTGAGGGCGCGCAGCTTGCCGTAGTTCTCCACGGTGTAGACGTAGCCGCCGTCGCCGCCCCAGACCGCCGGATGGCCCCACACGCCTCCGTAGGGGCCGGTGAGGCCGACGACCTTGTCGGTGCCGTTCGGGCCCTGCCCGGTGCCGCCGAGGTCGTCGCGGTCGAGCAGGAAGATCCGGCCGTCCTTGCCGACCTGGACCATCAGGTGGGGGTGGGCGGCGGTGCCGAAGCCGGACGGGAGGGCGACCGGGCCGCCGGAGCCGAGGTCGGTGTCCTTCTTGTCGAGGGTCGCGTTGTTGGTGGGGCTGAAGAAGTCCGCGGGCGCGAAGCCGCCGTCCGCGTCGACGGCGAAGCGGATCACGGACTCGCCGAGGCCGCCGGGCGGGCGGTTGCCGGGGCCGGGGGCGGGCGAGGCGCCAGCGCCCTGGCCGTTGGCGGTGGTGAGGAAGAACCGGCCGGGACCGTCCGAGACCAGGCCGCTGCCGGACATCCAGACCGAGGCGCGCTGGGTGTCGGAGCCGGCGACGGTGGAGAACAGGGTGAGCCGGCGGGTGCGGGTGTCGAGGCCGGCCACCGTGCCGATGTAGTCGCCGATGCCGCAGAGCGAGCCGAAGCCGAAGTAGAGCCGGCCGTCGAGCAGCAGCAGTCCGGGGCGCTGGAGCGAGCGGTAGGCGTTGAACGGCTTGCCGGGCGCGTTCACCGGATCGCCCTGGACGGTCACCGGCCAGCCGCTGCGCTCGGCGCCGGTCCTGGCGTCGAGCGCGTGCACGTAGTGGTGCGGGTGGTGGTCGTCGGGGCCGTCGTCGACCTTGCTGGTGAGGTAGACGGTGCCGGTGGCGGGGTCGTAGACCGGGGTGGAGGTGGTGCCGACGTTGGGGCCGGGGTCGGAGCAGCCGATGGCGGCGGAGGCCCAGGCCGGACCGTTGTCGCGCTGCCAGACGATCTTCCCGGTCCTGGCGTCGACGCCGTAGACGTGGTTGGTCTCGGTGGCGACGACGACGGTGTCGCCGATCACCAGGGGCTGGGCGAAGACCTGTCCGTCGAGCTGGGTGGAGAAGCGGACGCCGAAGTCGGACCGGTCGACCTCGGTGGGGTCGAGTCGGGGTTCGGCGCGGTCCCAGGCGGTGCGGTCGTTGCCGAAGGAGATGGTGGTGACGTCGGCGCGGGCGGTGCCGGCGGCGAGCGGGGCGAGCAGGGCGAGGCCGGTGAGGAGTGCGGCGGCGCGCGGCAGGCGGCGGGTCGGGCGGGGGCCGGGGGTGGTGCGGTTCATGGCGCCATGGTTCGGCGGGGCGGGCGGGCCCACCAGCGGAAGTGGTCCAGTCGGCGGGCGGCCGTTCGCGGCGTTCGCCGGACACCGGACCGAAGTTGATCTATCGTCGTCCCGGCGCGTCGAAGTCCCGGCACGTCGAACAACGAACGGGGAGAACAGCGGTGCGGTACGGAATCATCGGCACGGGTGGCGTCGCGCGGACGATCGCGGACAAGCTGGTGGCACTCGGCCACGACGTGACCCTGGGGTCGCGCAGCAAGGACAACGAGACGGCGGCGGCCTGGGCCGAGCAGGCGGGGCCGACCGGCCACCACGGGACCTTCGCGGAGGCGGCGGAGTTCGGCGAGGTCGTCCTGAACGCCACCCCGGGGACGGTCGCCCTGGACGCGCTCCGCGCGGCGGGCCCGGAGCGGCTGGCGGGCAAGCTCCTGATCGACCTCTCCAACCCGCTGGTCTTCTCGGCCGAGGGCGAACTGACCCTGGACCCGGTGAACACCGACAGTGTCGGTGAGCGGATCCAGCGGGAGTTCCCGCAGGCCCTGGTGGTGAAGACGCTCAACACGGTGACGGCCCCGGTGATGGTGGACCCGTCGCGGCTCGACGGCGAGCACAACATGTTCGTCGCGGGCGACGACGAGGAGGCCAAGGCGCGGACGGTGGCGCTGCTGGGCACCTTCGGCTGGCCGGCGGGGTCGGTGATCGACCTGGGCGACATCACGGGTGCACGGGCGATGGAGATGATGATGCCGTTCTGGATCCGGCTGATGCGGGCCTTCGGCACGGCGGAGTTCAACTACTCCTTCAAGCACGCGAAGTAGCCCCGGGCCCGAACGGCCGTCACGGCGACGCGCCCCCGCCCCCCTGCCGAGGGGGACGGGGGCGCGTTCCTGTGCGGTAGCCGGCTACCGGCGGCCGGTGGCGGCGTGCACCCGGTCGGCCGGGTCGTCCTCGACCGGTTCCGGGGTGCCGGCCGGGCCGGGCACCCGGACGGTGCCGGAGGGCAGCCGGTCCGCTCCCCCGCCCCGGGCACCGCGGCGGCGCCGGCCTGCGGCGCGGGCGGCCTCGGCGAGGGCGAGCTGCCGGTCGGCCTCGGCCTGGATGGCGTCCTTGTCGCCGATCTCGGCGTCCGGCAGCGCGTCCGGGAGGAGGTCCTCCAGCAGGCGCAGCGGCCGGTAGGCGAGGCCGAGCAGGCCCCAGACCGTGAGCAGCAGGCCGACCACGACGAGCAGCAGTCCGGCGCCGCGGCCCGGTCCGGTGCCGATCACCAGGCCGACGGAGTCGGCGAGCGCGCCGCCGGGGCGCATCAGCGGCTCGAAGACGTGGTCGGAGAGCGGGCCCGCGGTGAGGAAGCCGAGCGGCATCATCGACATGGCGAGCATCTGGTTGGTGGCCAGGACCCGGCCCTGGAGCTCCATCCCGACCTTGGTCTGGATCAGGGACATCCAGTGCGAGTTGAGGATCATCATCGATCCCCAGAGCAGGAAGAGTCCGCAGGCGGTGAGGGCGGTCTCGGGGCGGCTGCCGGTGAGGACGGCGGCGAGGCCGACCACCGAGGTGAAGCCGATCATGCCGACGGAGCGGCGGCTGGTGCCGCCCCAGAGCCCCATGACCAGGGCGCCGACCATGGCGCCGAGGCCGCCGAGGGCGGTGACGACGCTGAGCTGGAAGGGCGTGCCGTTGGCCAGCACCATCGGGGTGATCAGCACGGTGGCGACGGCGAACAGGTAGTTGAACACCACGAAGAAGACCACCATGGCGACCAGGCTGTGGCGGCGCGCGATGTACCGCCAGCCGGTGACGACCTCCCGCCAGAGCGGCTCCTCCTGCTTGTCGAACATCGCGTTCGGGAAGCGGACCAGCAGCAGGCAGCTGACGCCGGTGAGGAAGGTCGCCATGTCGAAGAGCACGACGCCGTGCAGTCCGACCAGGGAGACCAGCACGCCGCCGGCCAGGATGGCCATCATGTCGCCCGCGCCGGTGCCGAGTTGGGCGAGGCCGTTGGCCTGGCCGAGGTAGCGCTTGGGCACCAGTTGGGTGATCGCGGCGAGGTAGGCGGGCCGTTGGAAGGCTCCGCAGGTGGAGCCCACGCAGGCCACGATGTAGATGTGCCAGACCTCCAGGAGGTCGGTCCAGAGGAGTATGCCGAGGCCGAGCATGCCGGCGGCGGCCACGGTGTCCGTGACGATCATGATCTTGCGCCGGTCGACCCGGTCGGCGAGGGCGCCGGCGATCGGCAGCAGCAGCACGGCCGGCAGCACCGCGATGAACGAGATCATCGCGAAGTCGAAGGCGGAGCCGGTCTGCTGGTAGACCCAGACGCCGAGGGCGAAGGTGGAGAGACTGGTGCCGATCATCGAGACGAACTGGCCGATCGCGACCTTGGCGAAGGTGCCCAGTTCGGCCCTGGCCGCCGGGCGCTTCTCGGCGACCTGCTCGGCGACCTCGCCGGTGGCGGCGAACCCGGCCAGCACCCGGGCGAGTTCACCGGCCTGGTGCTTGAGGAAGTAGTGCCCGGCGCGCGGGACGACCGCGAGGTCGACGGTGTCGCCGAAGTGCTCCCACTCGGTGTACCGCTCCTGGTAGAGCAGGGTCGCGCGGTCCTTCTCGCCGACCACGCAGAGGATCGGGGCGTCGATCTTCGCCGGGCGCTCGTCGCCGTAGGCGCCGGTGTAGAACTCCTCGGCCTGGCGGACGTCGTGGCGCAGCGCCCGGACCAGGAAGTCCTGCTCGGCCTGGTCGTAGACGTCGGTGAAGCCGCCCATCGCGCGCAGGAATTCGAGGTAGCCGCGGTTGGACAGCGCCCGGTCGCCGGGCATCCGCCGGGCCATCCACTCGGCGAAGCGGCCGGGCAGCCGGGCGGCGGGGAAGGTGCCGCCGAGGGCGAGTCCGCGCAGGTCGACGCCGGCCGCCTCCAGCCGGGAGCCGAGGGCGGTGGCCAGCGCCCCGCCGAGGCAGTGGCCGTAGAGCAGCACCGGGCCGTCGACCTGCTCCAGCACCTGGGCGGTCAGGGTGTCGGCGAGGGTTCCGAGTTCGGCGAGCTCGTCGTCGGGGCGGCTCGGGTCGTGGCCGGGCAGCTCGACGGCGTAGAGCCGGTGGCCGGTCGGCAGCGCGTCGGCGAGCGGCTGGAAGGTGATCGGGCTGCCGCCGCCGTAGGGGACGCAGACGACGTTCATCCGGGCGGGAGCGTTGCCCCGGGTGAGCTTGTGCAGCAGGGTGCGCGGTCCCTCGTCGGCGGTGCCGCCGGCCCGGGCGTCGATCAGCGCGGCGAGTTCGCGGACGGTGGGGTGCTGGAACAGGTCGATGACCGACAGGCCGTTGCCGATCAGCCGGACGGCGTGCACGGCGGAGAAGGAGTCGCCGCCGAGCGCGAAGAAGTCGTCGGCGGCGCCGATCTCCTCGGTCGCCAGGACCTTCAGGTAGGCGGCGGCCACGGCGTGCTCGGTCTCCGTGGTGAGCTCGCCGCCGCCGGCGGCGGGCTGGACGGCGGCCGGCTCGGGCAGGGCGGCCCGGTCGACCTTGCCGTTGGCGTTCAGCGGCAGGGTGTCCAGGACGACCAGGGCGGCCGGGACCATGTAGTCGGGCAGCCGGGTGCGCAGCGCGGCGCGCAGCTCGCCCGGGTCGGGAGCGGCGGCCGGGTCGGCGGGCACCAGGTAGCCGACCAGGGAGCCGGTGGCGCCCTCGCCCCGGGCGACCACCACGGCCTCGCGGACCTCGGGGCGGGCGGTCAGTTCGGCCTCGACCTCGCCGATCTCGACCCGGAAGCCGCGGATCTTGACCTGGTGGTCGATCCGGCCGAGGAACTCGATCGCGCCGTCGGGGCGGCGGCGGACCAGGTCGCCGGTGCGGTAGCAGCGGCGGCCGTCCACCTCCAGGAAGCGTTCGGCGGTGAGGTCCTCGCGGCCGAGGTAGCCCCGGGCGACGCCGCCGCCGGAGACGTACAGCTCGCCGGGGACGCCGACCGGGACGGGGCGGCGGCGGGCGTCCAGCAGGTGCGCGGTGACATTGCCGAAGGGGCGGCCGAGCGGTGCGGTGACCGCGTCGCCGAGGTCGGCGGGGACGGGCGCGCCGAGCATCGAGACGGTGGTCTCGGTGGGCCCGTAGTGGTTGTGCAGCACCAGGTCGGGCCGGGCGGCGCGGATCCGGGCCACCAGGTCGGGCCGCAGCGCCTCGCCGGCGCAGATCAGCAGCCGGGCCGGGAGGATCGCGTCGAGGCCGGCGCCGTGCGCGGCCAGGCCCTCCAGGTGGCTGGGGACGAGCTTGACGGCGTCGATCCGGTGCTCGGCCGTGTAGGCGGCGAAGGCCTCCGGGTCGGTGGCCTGGTCGCGGGTCAGCAGGTGCAGGCAACCGCCGCCGGTGAGCGCGCCGAACACGTTGGTGGTGCCGAGGTCGGCGGCGAAGGTGGAGACCAGGGCCCAGTTCCAGCCGGTCTGGTCGCCGCCGACGCGCTCGCGCAGGCCGTGCAGGTAGTTGCGGTAGTTGCGGTGCTCGACCGCGACGCCCTTCGGGGTGCCGGTGGAGCCGGAGGTGAAGAGCAGGTAGCAGAGGTTCTCGGGGCGGACGTCCACCTCGGGCGCGTCGGGCCGTCCGGTGCCGTCCGGGACGACCACCGGGTGGTCGCCGGTGAGGCGTCCGCGCTGGTCCTCGGTGGTGACGACGGCCGCGACGCCGGCGGCGTCGAGCAGGGCGTTGATCCGCCCGTCCGGGTAGATCGGGTCGAGCGGCAGGTAGGCGCCGCCGGCCTTGAGAATGGCGAGCATGCCGACGACCAGGGCTGCGGAGCGCTCGACCAGCAGGCCGACCGGGCGGTCCGGGCCGACGCTCTGGGCGCGCAGCCGGTGGGCCAGCGCGTTGGCGCGGCGGTCGAGTTCGGCGTAGTCGAGGACGCCGTCGGCGCCGCGCACGGCGGGCGCGTCGGGGGTGCGGCGGGCCTGCTCCTCGACCAGGCCGTGCAGGGTGCCGCCGAGGTCCCAGCCGCGCGGGGCCTCGTCGTCCCACTCGGCGAGTTGCCGCTGCTCGGACGGGGTGAGCAGGGGAAGTTCGGCGAGCGGGCGGTCCGGGTCGGCGGCCATCGCGTCGAGGGTCGTGGTGAGGTGGCCGAGGAAGCGGCGGACGGTGGGTTCGTCGTACAGCTCGGTGCGCCAGACCAGGTCGGCGGCGAGTTCGCCACCGGTGTCGACGACGGCCACCGAGAGGTCGAACTTGGCGGTGTCGGTGCCGATCGGCCGCCAGTGCACGGTGTGTCCGGGCAGTTCGGGGCGGGCCTCGGCCTGGTTGTGGACGTTCAGCAGCACCTGGAACAGCGGGGTGTGGGCGAGTTCGCGCTCCAGGCCGAGCGCGTCGATCAGCCGCTCGAACGGCAGGTCCTGGTGGCTGTAGGCGCCGAGGGTGGCGTCCTTGACCCGCTCCAGGAGTTCGCGGACCGTCGGGTCGCCGGAGAGGTCGGTGCGCATCGCCAGGGTGTTGACGAAGCAGCCGACCAGCGGCTCGGTCTCGCTGCGGGTGCGGCCGGCGATCGGGGTACCGACGGTGACGTCCTCGCTGCCGGTGTACCGGCCGAGGACGGTCTGCAGGGCGGCCAGCAGCACCATGTAGACGGTGCTGCCGGTCCGTTCGGCGAGGGCGCGGACGCGGCGGGTGCGCTCGTCGCCGAGCTTCTCGGTGAACCGGGCGCCCTCGGTGCCGGCGACGGCCTGGCGGGGCCGGTCGGCGGGCAGGGTGACGGTGCCGGTGGCGCCGCGCAGACGCTCCTGCCACCAGGCCTGCTGCCGGTCGAGTTCGGCGGCGAGCTCGGTCCGCTGCCAGTGCGCGACGTCCGCGTACTGCACGGGCAGCGGCTCGAAGGCCGGGGCCCGTCCGGCGCGGCGGGCGCCGTAGGCGGTGGCGAGGTCGCCGAACAGGACGCCGATCGACCAGCCGTCGGCCGCGATGTGGTGCAGCACCAGGCTGAGGACGGCGCCGTCGTCGGTGCGCAGCAGGGCGGCCCGCAGCGGCAGGTCGGCGGCCAGGTCGAAGGGGCGGTGGGCCTCGGCGGCCAGCCGGTCGTCGATCAGGTCGGCGGGGACGTCGGCGGTGGTGAGGGTGAAGTCGTCGGCGGTTCTGAGCTCGGGGCTCACCTCGCCGTCGACGGTCGGGTAGACGGTGCGGAGCACCTCGTGCCGGGCGAGGACGTCGGTGAGCGCGGCGGCGAGGGCGGCCTCGTCGGGCTCGCCGTCGAGGTGCAGGGCGAGCGGGATGTGGTACGCCGCACTGTCCGGCTCGTACTGGGCGAGGAACCACATCCGGCGCTGGGCGGAGGACAGCGGGGCCGCCGTGCCCTCGGGGCGCGGGGTGATGGTGCGGTGCTCGGCACCGCCGGCCGAGGCCGCCGCCTTGGCGGCCTTGGCCTTGGCGAGGCGGCGGCGCAGCAGTTCCTGCCGGCGGGCGGCCTGGTCCGGCTGCTGGGTCGGTTGCTGGGCCGGGTTCGGCCCGGTGGTGCTGTGCTCGGTCATGCGGTCTCCCCCGTCAGGGCGCCGGTGTCGCCGGCGGCCGGGCATGCTTCCAAGGTCCCGGTCCGGCCGGTGTCGCCGGCGGCTCGGGGGTGGGTGGGGCGGTTCACAGGGTGCTCCCGGCGGTCTCGTCGAGGTCGTCCGGCTCACCGAGGTCGCCGAGGTCGTCGAGGTCGTCGATCTCCTCCAGCAGGCGCTCCTCGACCCGGCGGGCCAGGGCGGCCAGGGTGCGGTCCTCGAAGACGACGCGCAGGGGCAGTTCGGTCTCGAAGGTGTCCCGGATCCGCGCCAGCAGCCGGGTGGCGAGCAGCGAGTGCCCGCCGAGCGCGAAGAAGTCGTCGTGCCGGGAGACCCGCTCCACCTTGAGGACCTCGGTCCACAGGTCCGCGAGCAGTTCCTCGCAGTCGCCCTCGGGCGGGGCGCCGGCCCCGCCGAGCTGCGGCACCGGCAGCGCGGCCCGGTCGACCTTGCCGCTGGGGGTCAGCGGCAGCGCGTCGAGCAGGACGAGCCCGGCGGGCACCATGTAGTCGGGCAGCCGCTCGACCAGGGCGCCGCGCAGCGCGTCCTCGGTCAGGCCCGGGGCGACGGCGTAGCCGGCCAGGGCCGGCCCGGCCGGGGTCTCGACCAGCCGGGCGGCGCCCGCGACGACCCCCGGGAGGGCCGTGATCGCGGCCTCGATCTCGCCCAGCTCGATCCGGAAGCCGCGCAGCTTGACCTGGGCGTCGGCGCGGCCGTGGTACTCCAGCCGGCCGTCGGCGCGGCGGCTGGCGAGGTCGCCCGTGCGGTACATCAACGCACCGTCGGTGCGGCCCGGTTCGGCGGTGAAGCGCTCGGCGGTCAGCTCGGGCCGGCCGTGGTAGCCGAGCGCGACGCCGGCTCCGGCGATGCACAGCTCGCCGATGCCGTTGACCGGGACGGTCTGGCCGGAGCGGTCGAGCAGGTGCAGCCGGGTGTTGGCGACGGGCGCGCCGAGGGCCACCACGCCGCCGTGGGCGACGAGTTCGGGGGTGACCCGCTGGACGGTGGACCAGACGGTGGTCTCGGTCGGCCCGTAGAGGTTCCACAGCGAGCCGACCCGGCCGAGCAGCGTGCGGGCGAGGTCGGCGGTGAGCGCCTCGCCGCCGCACAGCGCGGTCAGTCCCGGGGCACCGGCCCAGTCGGCCTCCAGCAGCATCCGCCAGGTGGCGGGGGTGGCCTGGAGGTGGGTGACGCCCTGCTTCTCCACCCAGGCGCCGAGCGCGGCCCCGTCGGTGGCGGTGGCCCGGTCGGCGATCTCCACCCGGGCGCCGGTGACCAGCGGCAGCCACAGCTCCAGACCGGCGATGTCGAAGGTCACGGTGGTGACGGCGGCCATCACGTCCCGCCCGGTGAGGCCGGGTTCGCGGCCCATCGAGGTCAGGAAGTTGACGATCGCCCGGTGCGGCACGGCGACGCCCTTCGGGGTGCCGGTGGAGCCGGAGGTGTACAGCAGGTAGGCCGGGTCCTCCGGGCCGACCTCGACGTCCGGTGCCTGGGCCGGGGCGGCGGCGTGCGCGGGCCCGTCCACGAGGACGGCCTCCCGGCCGCGCAGCAGTTCGTCCCCGGCGGTCGCGCCCTCGGCGACCACCACGGTGACACCGGCGTCGTCGAGCACGGCCCGGTTGCGGGCGAGCGGCTGGTCGACGTCCAGCGGCAGGTAGGCGGCGCCGCTGCGCAGCACGCCGAGCAGGGCGGCGGGCAGCAGCCGGCCGCGCCGGACGGCGACCGCGACCAGGTGGCCGGGGCCGACGCCGCGGGCGCCCAGCAGATGGGCCAGCCGGTCGGCGGTGTCCAGGAGTCCGGCGTAGTCGAGGGTGCCGTCGGCGGCGGACACGGCGGGCGCGCCCGGGGTGAGGGCGGCCCGGTCGGCGACCAGCCGGTGCAGCGGGGCGTCGGGGATCGGCGCCCCGGTGCGGTTGACCGGCTCGTCCGCCGCGAGTTCGGCGGCGGAGAGCATGACCAGCTCGCCGAGCGGGCGGTCGGGTTCGGCGACGGCGGCGGACAGCAGCGCGACCAGGTGGTCGAGCGCGGCGCGCACGGAGCGCTCCTCGTAGCGGGAGGTGCGGTACTCGGCGGACAGCAGCGGGCCGTCGGCCGGGAACTCCAGGAACAGCGAGAGGTCGGTCTTGGCGGTGCCGTTGCACACCTCGGCGACGAAGGTGAGCTTCAGGTCCGGCAGTTCGACGCCGGCCACCGGGTGGTTCTGGACGGCGAGCAGCACCTGGGAGATCGGCGAGGCGGTGAGGCCGGGCGAGCCGCCGTAGCGCCGGGCGTGGTCCACGAAGGGGTGGCCGCTGTGGTCCGCCGCCTCCAGGACGACCGGGCGGACCCGGGCGACCAGCTCGCGGAAGGTGTCGGCGCCGGCCACGTCGAAGCGCAGCGCGACGGTGTTGATCAGCGAGCCGATCACGGTCTCCAGCTCGGGCACCGGGCGGACGGCGAAGGGGCTGATCACGGCGACATCCGTGCGGCCGGTGTAGCGGTGCAGCACTCCGCCGAGCGCGGCGAGCACCACCGTGTAGAGGCTGGCGCCCTCCCCGGCGGCCCACTTCTCGACGCCCTCGACGAACCCTTCGTCCAGCCGGCGGGCGAGCCGGCGGCCGGCGATGTCCTGCGGGTTGGGGCGCCGGCGGTCGCCGGGCAGGTGCTGGTCGCCCTCGACGCCGCGCAGCCGCTCGGCCCAGCGCTCGGCGCCCTCGCGGCCGGCCTCGACGTCGCGCAGCTCCCAGCGGGCGACGTCGGACAGCTGGAGCGCGGGCTCGGGCAGTTCGCCCTCCCGCAGGGCGCGGGCGACCTCGGCGAGCAGCAGACCGGCGGCCCAGCCGTCGGCCGCGGCGTGGTGCACGGTGAGCAGCAGCTCGTGCCGGTCCGTGTCGGTCCGCAGCGCGAGGGCGCGCAGCAGCCGGCCGCCGGCGAGGTCGAGCGGGCGGGCGGCCTCGGCGCGCAGCGCGTCGTCGATCGCCTCCTCGTCGGCCACCTGCCCGTGCGGGCCGACGAGGTCGAGCAGCGGCACCTCGACCGGGTACGGCGGGCGGACGTCGGCGACGGCGTCGTCCAGCTCGCTCGGGTTCGGGTCGCCGTACAGGGCGGTGCGCAGCGACTCGTGGCGGCGGACGACCTCGGTGAGCGCGCGGCCGAGGGCCTCGCGGTCGAGGGTGCCCTCGGCGCGAATCCGCACCGGCACGTTGTAGAGCGGGCTGTCGGTCTGGACGGCCTCGTGCAGCCACAGTTCGCGCTGGAACTCGGTGGCGCGGGCGGGCAGGTGGGCCTCCCGCTTCGGCGGTTCCACGGAGGCCCGGCCACCGCCGCCGTTGGCGGCCCGGACGGCCAGCGCGGCGACGGTCGGGGCGGCGAAGAACTCGGCGAGCGGCACCCGGGTGCCGAACTCGCGCTCGACCCGGGCCAGCAGGCCGACCGCGAGCAGGGAGTGGCCGCCGAGGTCGAGGAAGACGTCGTGCACGCCGACCTCGGGGACGCCGAGCAGGCCCTGCCAGAGTTCGGCGATCCGGATCTCGGCGGGGGTGCGGGGGGCGACGAACAGCTCCTGCCCGCCGCGGCTGCGGGCGACCGGGGGCAGCGCCTTGCGGTCGGTCTTGCCGTTGGGGGTGAGCGGCAGTTCCGCCAGCACGGCGACGGCCAGCGGCACCATGTAGCCGGGCAGGGCGGCGGCGCAGTGGGCGCGCAGTTCGGCGGGCGTCGGTCCGGCGGCGCCGGGGGCGGGCTGGACGAAGGCGGCCAGGTAGTCGCCGGCCTCGTCGCGCTGGACGACGGCGGCGGCGGCCTCGACCTCGGGGTGGGTGGCGAGCACCGCCTCGATCTCGCCGAGTTCGACCCGGAAGCCGCGGACCTTCACCTGGTGGTCGACCCGTCCGTGGTACTCCAGGTCGCCGTCGGGCAGTCGGCGGACCAGGTCCCCGGTGCGGTAGCAGCGCAGGCCGTCGACGTGGACGAAGCGCTCCTCGGTGAGGTCGGGGCGGCCGTGGTAGCCGCGGGCCAGGCCCTCGCCGGAGAGGTACAGCTCGCCGATGCCGCCGTCCGGCACGGGTATCCGCTGCTCGTCGAGGACGTGGTCGAGGGTGCCGGCGAGCGGGCGGCCGATGACCGGCTCGCCGGTCCCGCCGCGGGCGACCAGCGACCAGGTGGAGTAGACGGTGTCCTCGGTGGGCCCGTACAGGTTGTAGAGGCGCTCGACGCCGGGCTGGGCGTGGACCTTGTCCGCGATGTGGCGGGGCAGCGCCTCGCCGGCCAGGTTGACCACGCGCACGCCGGCCGGCAGTCCGCCGCTGTCGGCCGGGTCGCCGGACAGGCTTTCGGCACGCAGCAGCGCGGCTATCGCGCTGGGCACGGTGTTGACCAGGGTGACCTCGTCCCGGGCCGGCAGCTCGGGGAGGGCGAGGACGTTCTCGGCGACCACGATCGTGCCGCCGACGGAGAGCGGGAGGAACAGCTCGTACACCGAGATGTCGAAGCACACGGAGGTGCCGAAGAGCACCCCGGTGAGGTCGGCGGCGGTGTAGGTGTCGGCGGCCCAGCGGAGCATGGCGTTGACGCCGCGCTGGGTGACCGAGACGCCCTTGGGGCGGCCGGTGGAGCCGGAGGTGTAGAGGACGTAGGCCAGTGCGTCGGTGGCCACGTCGCCGGTGGTGGGGCGCGCGGCGGCCGGGTCGAGCGGGGCGGCGGGGCCGTCGCCGTCGACGTGGAGGAGGGTGGCGCCCGCGCCGTTCAGCAGGTGCTCGTGCGCACTGTCGGTGAGCACGACCGGGGCCTGCGCGTCGCCGACGACCAGTTCGAGGCGGTCGCGCGGATAGGCCGGGTCGAGCGGCACGTAGGCCCCGCCGGCCCGTAGCACCGCCAGCAGGCCGACCACGAGGTCGGCCGTTCGCGGCAGGCATACGCCGACCAAGGTCTCGGCCCGGACGCCGGCGGCGGCCAGCCGGCCCGCTACCGCGGCGGTCGCGGCGTCCAGTTCACGGTAGGTCAGCCGGCGTGTGCCGTCGATCACGGCCGTGGCGTCAGGGGTTCTTCTGACCTGCGCGGCCACCAGTTCGGCCAGTGGTGCTGCCGGATCCAGTGGAGTAAGTCCCGTCGAACTCATCGCTTCTCTCCCGAGGGTGCTGCTGCATCGACTTGTGGTCGGCGAGAAATGGGCGGTGTGCCCTGGGAGATGGTGGGGTAAAGATCTACGAATCACCAGCACATTTCCGTCACTCGTTCGATATGCCGGAAAGATCACCTCTCCCGGCCTGGTCGGAGTGGCCCGATCTGACGGTTCGTCGGCGATTTCACCCGGATTGACAGCCCCCTTGGCAGCGCCGGTCCGTACCGATAGCGTTTCACCGACGGTTCGTCAGTTGGCGCACACCTGTGTCCCACTGGCACCGCAAGCAGATTTCCGGACTCAATCTTGTCCGAGGGCAGTCAAGATCTGGCCGATAGTGCGGCTCCCGCGCCCGGCCGCCGAACCCCCGCCCCCACCCCCACCCGGCCTGCTCGGGCGGCAATCCCCGAAGGCGGCGGACGCAGGCGGACCGGCCGCAGATCTGTGTGCAAACGGTGTGCATTCACGGGAGACTCCGGGAGGATCTGCCGACAACTCGGCCACCCGGCACACGCCGGGTTCCCACCCACACTCCGCCACCCGCCGTCCCGACCGCCCGGGACCCCGGTCACGTCCCGGTCCCGGGCCGACCGCCGGGCCCCGCCTCCCTGCGGTCGAGCTTCTCCGCTCCCCCGCTTCCCCGCAGTCGGGCCTCGCGCCCGGCGGGAAGGGGCCAGAATGGAGCGCATGTCCCGACGTCGTTCCGCGCCCCGTGCCAGCACGCCCGCGCCGCGCCTGCTCCCCTCCTCGCCCTGCCCCTGCGGCCTGCCCGGCAGCTACGCCGAGTGCTGCGGCCGACTGCACCGGGGCCAGGTCGCCGCCACCACCGCCGAGGCGCTGATGCGCTCGCGCTACAGCGCCTTCGCCGCCCGCGACGAGGCCTACCTGCTGCGCACCTGGCACCCGGACACCCGGCCGGAGAGCGTGGACTTCGACCCGGGGCTGCGCTGGGTGCGGCTGGAGGTGCTCTCCACCGGGGAGGGCGGGGCCTTCCACGCCGAGGGCACGGTGGCCTTCCGCGCCCACTTCACGGAGGGCCGGGAGGACGGTGTCCTCACCGAGCACAGCCGGTTCGTGCGGCACGAGGGCGCCTGGGTGTACCTGGACGCGCTCTCGCTCGACTGAGCCGGGCCTGCCGGGGTCGCGGGCAGGGGGATGAGCGGGTGGGCGGGTGCCGGGGTGGGCGGCCCCGGAGGACCGCCCGCCCGTGCACCCTTGCACCCTTGCACCCGGCTACAGGTAGTCGTCCAGCCGGGCCAGGGCGAAGCCCTGCGCGGTGACCTCGTCGACCACCTTGCGCAGCAGGTCGGGCATGGTCCCCGGCCACAGGTCGGTGCCGCGGAAGTGGGTCAGGATGATGTCGCCCGGGTGCAGCCGCTGGTCCTCGTAGCGGTACTCCATCCGGTCCGGGAAGGCCTCCTCGTTCCACAGCGGCACCGCCTCGATGCCGCAGGAGCCGGCGGCCCGCAGGGTGTCCTCGTTGTACTCGCCGTAGGGCGGCCGGAAGAGCCGGGGGCGGCTGCCGATCTGTCCTTCCAGCTGGTCCTGCTGGCGGCAGATCTCGTCGCGCTGGGTCGCGTAGTCGAGGACCTTGAGGTTGCGGTGGTTGATGGTGTGGTTGTTGACCGCGTCGCCCTGCTCGGACAGCCGGCGGAAGTAGCCGTAGTCGGAGCGGGCCAGGTAGTCGGCGACGAAGGTGGACAGCGGGATGCCGAGCTCGGCCGCCATCCGGCTGAACTCCGGGTCCTTCTCGGCGCCGTCGTCCACCGTCAGGAAGACGATCGGCTGCTCGGTCGGCACCCGGTAGACCACCGGCGGCAGCCCGTCCGCGAGCTTGACGCCCTGTGCGGCGCGCAGCTCGGGCCGGCCCGCCGGGGGCTGCGGGGCCGGCAGCGGCAGCCGGGCCAGGCCCCAGCGGCGGGCGGTCTCCAGCGCCGTGCGGGCGGCCTCGGCCTTTCGGGCCACCGCCTCGCCGCCGGCCTCCTCCTCCGCTCTGGCCGGCCCCGGGAGGACCGCCGGAACCGCCGGAACGGCCGGGGCCGCCTGAGCGGCCTGTGCGGCCTGTGCGGCCGGGGGCCGGGGCCCGCCCCGGTCGGTCGCCGCACTCGCCCCGGCCCGCGCCGTCGACGGCACCGCACCGCCCCCGGCCGAGCCGCCGCACCCCGCGACCGCGGCCACCAGGCACACCGCCGCGACCAGCCCGCCCCGTCCCCGCCCGCGCCGGGGCCCGGCCGACCCCCGATTAATGCGATTATCTGATGGTCTGTCCATAACCCCACTGCTCCCCCGCCACGCCGGGCACCCAATCCACCCGTCACCCACCCGGCCCACCCGGGCCCGCGCCCCCGACCTGCGGCTACAGTCCCGCCGATGATCGAAAAGGGTTGGCGCCCGACGCGGACGGCGCCCGATAATGCGCCCATGACGACGAGCACGACGAGTACGCCGCACAGCACCGGAGCCTCCTGGGCGGTCGCGCCCGCCGATGTCGGGTCCGCCGAGTCCCTGGCCCTGCTGCGCGAGTACTTCACCGACGTCGCCAACCGCTACTACCGGCTCCACTTCGACCGGGACGGCACGGCCGAGGAGATCGAGACCGGCCTCGCCGCCAACTCCAGCGACCACCTCGCCCCGCCCACCGGGGTCTTCCTGCTCGGCCGGTACGCGGGCGAGGCCGAGTCCTGCGCCGGTCTGCGGGTGCTCGACGCCACGACCGTCGAGCTGACCCGGGTGTACGTCCGGCCGTCCCGACGCGGCACCGGCGGCGGCACCCGGCTGCTCGCCGCCGTCGAGGAGGCGGCACGGTCCCTCGGCGCCCGCCGGATCGTCCTGGACACCCGGCTCGACCTGGTCGAGGCCCGCGCGCTCTACACCCGGCACGGCTACCGCGAGATCCCCGCCTACGGCAACAGCCCGTACGCCGAGGTCTGGTACGGCAAGGACCTCGTAACGGAGCAGCGACCGGGCGGGGCCCGTGCAGACGGTTGAGCTGCTCTGCGACCCGCCGTTCGACCGGGCCGTACGGGCCGTGTGGCAACGGCTGGCGGACGCCGGGGTGGACAGCCTCGCCCACAACCCCCACCCGGGCCACCGCCCGCATCTCACCCTGGCCACCTGCGCCCGGATGCCCGTCGGCGCCGCCGAGCGGCTCGACGAACTCATGGCCGAAGCGCTGCCGTTGACGGTCCGGCTGACCGGCCTGCTGTCCTTCGCGGCCCGCAGTCGGCGCCGGGTGCTCAGCTGGGCGATCGTGCCCACGGTCGAGCTGGTGCAGCTCCACCAGCGCGTCTGGGAGGTCCTGGACGGCGCCGAGGAACCCGCCCCCCACTACGTCCCCGGCCACTGGTCCCCGCACCTCGGCCTCACCCGCCGCCTCACCCCGGAGGACGTCTCCCTCGCCCACACCGCCCTCGGCCGCCACCCGGACCTCACCGGAACCTTCACGGCCGCCCGCAGCTTCGACTCCGAGGCCCAGCTGACCCGCCCGTTGGGCGTGGTCGACGGCACCCTCGGCTGACGCGGTCCGCGAGCGGAAGGCACCATCGGCGCACACCCGCGCCCCGTTCGACTTCCTCCGCTCCCGGCCCGCACCGGCGCGGCGGCCTCAGCCCAGGACCGAGGCCAGCTCCGCCGCGTCGGGCGGGTTCGCACCGGGGCGGGTGACCGTGAGAGTGGCTGCGGCCGTGGCGCGGGCGAGGGCGGTGTCGAGGCTCGCACCGGCGCGGCGGGCGTGCAGGAGGGCCGAGGTGAAGGCGTCGCCCGCGCCCACCGTGTCGGCGACCTCGACCGTGCGGGCGGGTGCCTCCACCCGCCGGCCGTCGGCGGTGAGTGCGAAGGCGCCGGCCGGCCCCCGGGTGACCGCGACGGTTGCCGGGCCGAGGCCGAGCCAGTGCCGGGCCACCTCCTCCGGGTCCTCACCGGGGTAGAGCCGGGCGAGGTCCTCGTCGCTGGCCTTCACCAGATCTGCGAGCCCCACGCAGCGCTCCACCCGGCGGACGGCCTCGCCGTGCTCGCCCATCAGCGCGGGCCGCACATTGGGGTCGTAGCTCACACCGGCCCGGCCGCGCCAACGCTCGGCCAGCGCGAGTACGGCCGCCGCTCCCGGTCCGGTGACGGCGGCGATCGAACCGATGTGCAGATGCCCGGGCGGGAAGGGCAGTTCGACCGGCGGGAGGGTCCAGCCGATGTCGAAGGTGTACTGGGCCCGCCCCTGCTCGTCGAGCCGCACGACCGCCGACGGGGTGCGCGGGGCGTCCGCCCCCTCGGCCCCCTCGGCCCCCTCCGCACCGGACAGCAGGGTGACGCCGGCGGACTCCAGGTGCGCGCGGATCAGTCGGCCGTACGGGTCCTCGGCGAGCTGGGTGAGCAGCGCGACGGGCTCGCCCAGCCGGGCCAGCCCGTAGGCGACGTTGGCCGGGCTGCCGCCGGGGTGGACGACGTCGGGCGCGCCGTCGGTGCGGACGACATCGGCGACGCACTCGCCGATCACCACGAAGTGCGGGCTGGTCACGGGGCTGCTCCTGCCGGTCCGGTGCGCCGGCGGGGCTGCGGGCGGCCGGCGCGGCTGCCCAGCCTACGAGGTGGCCGGCGGGGCGGGAGAAGGGGTGCGCGCGGCGGGGAATGGCTCTGCGCGCGTGCGGGGCGGATCGGAGGGCATCGGCCCCGCACGCGGGCATGAGTACGGCCGCCGGACCTGGCCAGGTTCTCCGACGGCCGTGGCCCCGCCCGTCAGGGGGTGGGGCTCTTCGAAGGTATGACACTGCGCAGCCGCTCGGCCACCATGGTGGTCCGTCCGGGGGACGGCCGCGTGTCGCCCCCGTCCGGGGCCGACGGGTGCGGGGCGGTCCGCGCAGGTCGGAGCGGTGGGGGCGGGGATTGTCGGAGGGCCCTGCTACGGTCCGTGCCCGGAAGGTCGCTCACCGGAACCGGGCCCGCCGGGGCCGGAACGGGGCCTTCCGACACGAGAGAGGTGATCGCCTTGTCCTGGCACCGTTCCGTCCTCGCCGCCACGCTCGCGCTCGCGGCGGTACCGCTCGGTCTGGCCCCGGCGGCCGCGGACAGCCCGGGCGCGGGCCCGCCGGCCACCGGGGACCCGGTCTTCCCCGCGCTCGGCACCACCGACTACGACGCCCAGTCCTACGACCTCGCGTTCACCTACCGCCCCACGACCAGGACGGTCGACGCCACCACGGCGATGACCGCCCGCGCCCGCACCGAGCTGCCGAGCCTGGAGCTGGACGCGCTCGGCCTGGACGTGCACGCCGTCCGGGTCGACGGGCGCCCGGCCGGCTTCCGGACGCACGACGAGAAGCTGACCGTGGTCCCGGAGCGACCGGTCCGGGCCGGGGCCGTGCTGCGGGTCGAGGTCGAGTACAGCGCCGACCCGAGGGCCGCGCTGCCGCACACGGGCTGGGTGGTGACGCCCGACGGCTTCGCGGTGGCCGGCCAGCCGGACGGCGCTCACACCGTGTTCCCGTGCAACGACCGGCCGGGCGACAAGGCCCGCTTCACCGTCGCCGTGACCGCGCCGGACGAGCTGTACGGGGTGGCCAACGGTCTGCCGACCGCCACCGAGCCGCACTCCGACGGCACCACCACCCGGCGCTACCGGTCGCGCGAGCCGATGGCGACCGAGCTGCTCCAGGCCTCGGTGGGCCGCTACACGGTCCGTGAGCGCCCGGGCCCCGACGGGCTGCCGCTGCGCGACGTCGTGCCCACCGCGCGGGCGGCCGACCTGGAGCCCGCGCTCGCCCTGACCCCCGGCCAGCTGGGCTGGGCCGAGCAGCACCTCGGAGCCTTCCCGTTCGAGACGTACGGGCTGCTGCCGGCCGACACCGACGACCCGGCGGCGTTCGGCTTCACCGGGCTGGAGACGCAGACGCTCACGCTCTACAAGCCGAACTTCCTGCGCCAGCCCGAGCGGCAGATCGGCTCGCACATGATGCACGAGCTGGTGCACTCGTGGTTCGGGAACAGCGTCACCCCGGGCACCTGGGCCGATCTCTGGCTGAACGAGGGCCATGCCGACTTCTACGGTCTGATGTACCGCTACGAGCGCGGCTGGCCGGACTCCGGTGGCTTCACCACCCTCGCCGACCGGATGCGGAGCGTCTACGCCCAGGGCGACCAGTGGCGCCACGACTCCGGGCCGGTGGCCGCGCCGACCGCCGCGACACTGTTTGACAGCCAGCGGTACACCGGCGGCGCACTGGTGCTGTTCGCGCTGCGGGAGCGGGTCGGGCCCGAGGTGTTCGACCGGATCGAGCGGGCCTTCCTGCGGCGGCACCGGAGCGGCACCGCCACCACCTCCGACTTCCTGCGCACGGCGGACGAGGTCTCCGGGCAGTCGCTCGGCGGCTTCCTGCGCGACTGGCTCTACGGGGAGCGGACCCCGCCCATGCCGGGGCACCCCGACTGGACGGTGGATCCGGTCGATCCGGGCGCGGCACGGCGGGCGGGAGGTGTGCCGAAGGGCTCGGGCACGCTCTGACGGCGTCCGGGCACGAACGGGGAGGAACGGAGTGCGGGCCCGGAAGGGCCGGGGCGGACCGGCGCGGGGGCGGAGCCGGGCCTCACCCGGCGCGCCCGGCGGGTGCGCCCGGGCGCCCTTCGCACGCCCTTGGCGGGCCGCCGGTGGCGGGCGGATCGTGGTGACCACGGCCCGCTCGCCGCCCGGCCGAGTCCCGGCCGGCTCGCGGGCCGTCCAGTGTTCGTCCCCGACCCGTGCCGCCCTCGCGCCGCCCCGTGTCCGCCCCCGTGCCCGCCCCGGGTCCCACCGGCAGGGCCGTCGCGGACCGCCCTCGGCCGACCCCGCTGTGGGCCCCCACCTGGCCACCCGGGAAAATGGACCGGTCGGACAGGCAACCCGGCGCCGACCCCAACGCGTTCAGCAGCCGTGAGAACGAGCGCGAGGACCCGGCGGCCACGGCCGACCGGCAGGACCGCCGCCAGCGACCTGGCGGCGCGGATGACGGAAACGGTGGCGGGAGCGGTATGGCGGGGGCGTCGGGATGAGCGAAGCGAGACCGGACTTCGAGGAGTTCGTCGCCGCCCGCAGCCCTCGGCTGCTCAGGATGGCGTGGCTGCTGACCGGCGACCCGTACCTGGCCGAGGACCTGCTCCAGACCGCGCTGGCCAAGGTCTGGCCGCGCTGGGAGCAGGTCGCGATCGATCGGCCCGAGGCGTACGTCCGCCGGGTGCTGGTGAACTCGCACGTCTCCTGGTGGCGCCGCCGCTGGCAGGGCGAGCTGCCGCACGACCGGCTGCCGGAGCCGCCGACGGTCGCCGACCCGTTCGACTCCGTGGTGACCGGCCAGGTGGTCGCCGCTGCGGTGCGGGCACTCCCGGCCCGGCAGCGGGCCGTGGTGGTGCTGAGGTTCTTCGAGGACCTCAGCGTGGAGGACACCGCCGAGGCGCTGGGCTGCACCACGGGCACCGTCAAGAGCCAGACGCACCGCGCGCTGCAGGCGCTGCGCGGCAAGCTTCCGGCCAGGGAACTGCTGCTGGACGGGGGTCGTCGTGACGGAGCGTGACTTCGCCGCGTGGGAACGCGAGGCGGCTCTGGACCGCGAGACGGCCCTGGACCGGGCGGTGGCCGACGACCACGAGGTGGTGGACGAGCTGCGGGTGCTGCTCCAGTTGGCCGCGCCCCACCTCTCGGCGCCCGCGGACCGGATGGACCGGGTGCTGGCCCGGGCCGCCCTGGCCCGCCGGCGCCGACGGCGAGCGGCCCTCGCGGCCGGACTCGCGGTCGGTCTGACCGCGGCCGTGCTGGCCGCCGCCCCGGCGCTCGCGCCCGGGCCGACGGGCACCGTGCTCGGCCCCGCCGCCTCGGGACCGGCCCTCGGCGCGATGCCGGCCGCCGGTGCGCCGAGCGGTGCGCCCGCCGGCTCCCCCGAGGCCTCGGCAAGTGCCTCCCCCGGCCCGGGCTCGGGCGACCCGAGAAGCCCCTCACCGGCCGAATCCCCGAGTGTCGGGGCCGACGGCGGTTCGACGGACGGCCCGACGGGCGACGCGATCGGTCCGCTCCGGCCGACCCGGTTCACCCTGCTGGACGGGGTGATCATCGATGTGCCGGACGCCTGGTCCGAGCTCACCCTCCTCGGCACGGCCGAACGGCCGGGGTCCGTCGGCTACCTGGCCTCCCAGTCCATCGCCCGGGAACCCGGCTGCCCGATCCGCAACGGCGTGCAGCAGCCCGTGTGCCTCGCCGCGGGGGGGCTGCTCGACAACTCGATGATCGTCTCGGTCCGGGTGCTCCGGGACGAGAAACTGGCCACCGAGGCGGCGGGCCGGTCAGCACTGCTCCGGGACACCGAGCTCGACAAGGACTGCGCGATCCACGGCGGCTCCCGGCAGCTCGTCGCGCAGCAGGTGGTCATCCCGAACGGGAAGGCGGAGGTCGTGGAGCTGTCGGCCTGTCTGCGGCGCCCGGCGCAGGAGACCCTGAGCACGCTGTACCGGCTCACCGCCTCGGTCCGCCTGTTCGGGACGGCGACGAACAGCCAGATCACCTCGACGGGCTGACGGTCTCCCGCAACCCGGCGGTCTCCCGTAACCCGGGTGGCGGAGCCTCGTTGGACGGGGCATGAAGAAGCGCAGCATGCTGGCCGTCGCCTCGCTCGCCGTCGGCGTCGTGGCCTCCCTGACCGCTCCCGCCGCCCACGCCGCCGCCCTCGGCGGTCAGGGCGATCTGACCGGCCCCCTCCAGGGCGGGCCCCTCGCCTCGGCCTCGGACGCGCTCCCGGGGCAGGTCGGCGACGCCGGCGGTGTGGTCGGCCAGGCGACCGGCCATGTCACGGGCGAAGCCCCGGGGCTGATCGGTCTCCCGTCCTGACGGAACACCCGGAAAACCGGAGCACTCGGAGCACCCGGAAAACCCGGCACGCTTCGGCTGCCCGGCCGTCCGGTGCGGTCCGGCCGACCCGCACGCGCGGCGAGCCGACCGGACCGCAGGGGCGGGCGGCCCGCACCCCCGTCAGCCGAGCGGGGTGCCCAGGTCCTGGGTCCAGTAGAGCCCGGCCGGGCCGGTGGTCACACCGATGCCGACGTCCTTGAACGCGCAGTCCAGCATGTTGGACTGGTGGATGCCGCCGTCCATCCAGCGGGAGAAGACCACCGCCGGGGCGCTCGGGCCCCGGTCGAGGTTCTCGCCCCACTGCGACCAGCGGTAGCCGGCCGCGTTGAGCCGGGCGTCCGCCCGGGTGCCGTCGGGGGCGAGGTGGTCGAAGAAGTTGCGGGCGACCATGTCGTCCGAGTGCTTCTGGGCGGCCGCGTGCAGCTTGGGGTCGATCCGCAGCGGGCCGCAGCCGCGTCGGCCCCGCTCCGCGTTGACCAGGTCGACCAGCTGTCGTTCCAGGCTCGGCGCGGTCGTGGTCGGCCGGGCGGTGGCCGGGGTCGCGGTCGGGGTGACCGCCGCCGGGCTGCTCGGCGCGGGCGGCACCTCGACCGGGGCGACCGTGACCGGAGCGGGTGGCGCGGTCTCCGCCGTCGGCGCGACTGCGGTCGCGGCCGGCGGTAGCGGCGCGTCCGGAGCACTGGCCGGGGTGGTCGGTTCCGGCGCGGGCTCGGCCGGCCGGGTGGGCTGGGGCCAGACCATCGCGAGCGTCGCCGCCGCGAGCACCACCGCCGTCCCGCCCGCCAGCACGCTCTTGCGGCGGGCCAGGTCCGTCCAACCACCCGGTCCGCCGGCCGGGTCGGTGGGCGGAGCACCGGCGCCGCCGGAGGCTCCGGCCGACCCTCCGGCCGCGCCGGCGTCGCCCGGGACCCCGCCCGATCCGGCTCCCGGCGTCCCCGCCGTCGCTCCGGCGGCCTGGAACGCGAGCCCGCTCGGCGCGTCCATCGGCACCGGTACCAGCGCCAGACCGGCCAGCAGCCCCTCCGCCGGGAACAGGTCGCGCCCCAGGCCGTCACAGGCCTGGCAGCCGCGGATGTGCCGGGCTATGCGCTTGCGCCAGACCGAGTTCGGCGTGCCGTCCCAGCCGGTCATCACCTCGGCCAGCTCCGGGCAGCGGGGGTAGGCGGTGAGCGCCCGGACCACCACCCGGCCGGCCTCCAGCTGCTTCTTCATCCGCTGGACCCGGACGGCGGTGTGCTGCGGCGTCAGGTCGAGCGCCTCGGCGAGTTCGGCGCGGGTCAGTTCGCCGGAAGCCTCCAGCCACCACAGGGCGAGCAGTTCCTTGTCGTCCGGGTCCAGCCAGCGGGTGGCCTCGGCGACCTCCCGGCGCTGGCCGGAGAGACCGAGCCGGAGAATGGTCAGATCGGTGAAGTCGGCGCGCGGGTCGGCCAGCTCCCAGCTCTCGTCGAGACCGCCGACGGCCGCCTGCTGCTGGACGGTCGACCGGCTGCGGACCTGGTTCATGGTGATCGCGACCAGCCAGGACCGGAACGATCCCGGGTCGCGCAGCCCCTCCAGGCCGTCGAGGGCCCGGATCATGGTCTCCTGCGCGATGTCGTCCACGTCGGCGTGGCCGTTCAACGCCCGGCCGGCGACGTTGTAGACCAACGGGAACCAGGCCGCGACCAGCGCCTCGCGCGCCTGCGCGTCGCCCGCCTGGGCCGCGCGCACGAGGGTCGTCCCGGCCCTGCTCTGCACGTCAACGTTCATGGGTCCGCACTCCGTCCGGCTGTCGTCCGTCCGCCACTGCCTCCTCGGAGACCGCTGGGGAGTGCTCAGATAACAACAATTTGCGCGGATTCGGAAAATCGGAGAACCGCGAGGCCACCGGCCGGGCCCGTGCGGGCCCGAACGGTGACTCCTCGGGAAGAGCGGTGGTTCGTCGGGAAGGTCGAACGCTCAAGCACTCACGGCGGCCCAGGACGGGTCAGGGCGGGTCAGGGCAGGTCAGGACGGCGAGGCGAAGACCTGGGTCCACCAGGGTCCGCCCGATCCGGTCCGGACGCCGACGCCGATCTGCTTGAAGGAGCAGTTGAGGATGTTGGCGCGGTGGCCGGGGCTGTTCATCCACGACTCCATCACCGCCGCCGGGTCCTTCTGGCCGCGCGCGATGTTCTCGCCCCAGCTGCTCCAGCGGTAGCCGGCCGCCTCGATGCGGTAGTCCGCGTGGCGGCCCTCGGGGCTGGCGTGGTCGAAGAAGTTGCGATCGGCCATGTCGTCGCTGTGGACCTGGGCGGCGGTGGTCAGCTTCGGGTCCACCGTGAGCGGTCCGCAACCGGCCTGCGAGCGCTGGGTGTTGACCAGGTCCGCCACCTGCTGGGCGAAGGAGCTGTTCGACGAACCGCCCGGCGCGGTGGTGGCGGTCGGGCGCGGAGCGGTCGGCGAGGGCTTGGCCGTGCTGGGGGCCGCTGTGGGGGCGGTGGTGGGGGCGCCGGTCGGCTTCCCCGGGTCGGGGGCGCCGGCGGTACCGCCGGGGGTGTTCCCGGCACCCGGGCCCGCGGTCGGGTTGCGCGGCGTGCCGGACGCAGTGGTCGGGGCCGTGGAGGCGGCGTGGCCCGGGGTGGTGGCCGAGGCCGAGGGCGTCGCCGGGGCGGTGCTGGGGGGAGGGGTGGCCGTGGCCGCGCGGGCCTGGTCGGTCGGGTCCGGGTCCTGGACCGGCGCGCCGCCCGCGCCGGGCACCTGGATGCCGTTCACGTCCCCGGCCTCGGCGGCGACCAGCGGCTCGTACGCCACCGCCTGCGAGCCGTTGTCGCTGCCCTCCTCGCCGCGGAACACCGCGTACCCGGCGCCGGTCAGCGCGGCGATCACGCTCGTGCCGGCGACGGCCGCGGCCACGGCCATCATCGGTCCCATCGCGCCCCGGCGACGGCGCCGGCCGTGGCCGCGCCGCCGTTCGGCGGCACGCCGCGCGGAGCGCCCGTCGGCGCCCTCGGGGCGCCCGGTCGCGGGGAGGATGGTGGTGCGGTCTTCGCTGTTCACCTGCGCACGCTTCCTGAGTTCTGGTCCGTCGGATCGGTCGGACGAGTGCCGACACCTGGGAGACCGGGGAGCGGTGGGCGGATAACAGAAAAGTGCGAACTGATTTCCGAACGAACCGAAGGGGCGGCGGTCGGGCCATGATGCCGCATCCACGACCGGGCCCGTCGGCACGCACGGGGGCGGTGCACCCGGCGGTCGTACGGGGGCGGCGGCCGGACGTCGCCCGGAACGCCGACCGGGGGCGGAATCCGTCGATTCCGCCCCCGGTGGTCGCGCCCGGCATACGCTCCGGCGGGTGCCGCGTACTCGCGCTGGACCCAGCCCCTAGACCTCGGGCTCCCAGGCGATCAGCTGTTCGATGATCTGCCGGTCGCCCTCCATCTTCAGCAGGTCGAGCGGCTGGCGGCCGTAGAAGCCGGCGAGGATCAGCTCACCGGCCGAGGACACGGTCGAGAAGTCGGCGGGGGCCAGGTCCGCCGAACCGGGGGTGCCGGGCGCGGGGATGCGGGCGACCCGCGCTCCCTCGGCGTCCACCCGCAGGCGCCAGGACCGGCCCTCGGTGACGTGGTAGTCGACGGTCGCGGGCTCGTGCGGCCAGGCGGCCGTCGTGGCGCAGCAGGTGACCAGGAACTCCTCGACGCCGTCCACGGCCACCTCCTCCGGCAGCGGCTGCGCGGCACCCGCGACGAGCTGGGCGTCGTAGGTGTGCACCGTGATCTCCTGGAGCTGGTGCCGGGCCACGGCACCCGAGGTCTGCGGCGCCTGCGAGGCGGGCCACCACGTCCAGCAGCCGCTGTCCGGGCCGGCCTCGCGCAGGGCGTCGAGCAGCTGCTGCGTGGACTCGGCCAGCCAGGCGATCAGGGCCTCGCGCTCCGACGGCACGGCCGCACCGGCCAGGGCGGCGGAGGTGTCGGGGCGGACCTCGGACGGCCCGGCGGCCACGATGATGCCCCAGTTGCGGCGCCCCTCCCCCAGGTGCCGCACCAGGTCGCGCAGCGTCCAGTCGGGGCAGGTCGGCACCTGCGCGTCGAGGTCGGGGGCGGCGGCGACCGCGGCGCGGAAGGCCGTCGACCGCTCGTCGATCAGACGGAGCAGGTCGGAAAAGTCCAAGGTGTTATGCACACCGGGTGTCTATCACCATGATCGAACCGCCCGCCATCGGTTTTTCGCGCGCGACCACCCGGCGTCCCCGCCGCGCGCGAGCGACCCGCGTCGCCGATCCTGGACGCCCGCCCGCACGCCGCCCCTGCCCCGCGCCCGCCCAGGAGGCACCCCATGCTGCTGCGCCGTCTGGCCCTCACCTCGCGCGCCGTGGCCGCCGAGCCCGGCCGCCGGGCCAAGACCGAGCTGCTGGCCGACTGCCTGCGCGAGCTGGGCCCCGGCGAGGCGCCCTCGGCCGTCGCCCTGCTCTCCGGCGAGTCGCAGCGGCTGCGCACCGGACTCGGCCCGGCCGCCCTGCGCGAGCTGCCGCCGCCCGCCGCCGACCCGGTCCTGGGGGTGCGCGAGACGGAACAGGTCCTGGAGGCCATCGCGGCCGTGCACGGGACGGGCGCCCGGGCCGAGCGGCACCGGCTGCTGGCCGGACTGTTCGAGCGCGCCACCGAGGCCGAGCAGTCCTTCCTGCGCGCCGTCCTGGTCGGCGACCTCCGCCAGGGGGCGCTGGACGCGGTGGTCGCCGACGCCGTCGCCCGGGCCGCCGGGGTGGCGGCGGCGACGGTGCGGCGGGCGCTGATGTTCCGCGGTTCGGCGCGGGCCGTCGCCGAGGCCGCGCTGACCGGCGGGGAACCCGCGCTGGCCGCCTTCCGGCTGGAGGTGGGCCGCCCGGTGCGGCCGATGCTGGCGGCTTCGGCGCCGGACGTCGGCGCGGCGCTGGAGCACCTCACCGGGCCGGCAGCGCTGGAGTGGAAGCTGGACGGGATCCGGGTCCAGGTGCACCGGGACGGCGGGGACGTCGGGGTCTTCACCCGGTCGCTGGACGACATCACCGCCCGGGTGCCCGAGGTGGTGGAGGCCGCGCTGGCGCTCCCGCTGCGGTCGGCGGTCCTGGACGGCGAGGCGATCGCCCTCGGCCCGGACGGCCGCCCGCGCCCCTTCCAGGAGACCGCCGCCCGCACCGCGGCCCGCCGGGACCCGGAGCGGCTGCGTGCCGAGGTCCCGCTCAGCCCGCACTTCTTCGACCTGCTGCACCGGGACGGCGAGGACCTGGTGGACCGGCCGGGCCAGGAGCGCTGGGCGGCGCTGGCCGGGGCCGTCCCGGCCGGACTGCTGGTGGCCCGCACCGAGACCGAGGACCGGGAGGAGGCCCTCGCGTTCTTCCGCGCCACCCTGGCCCGGGGCCACGAAGGGGTCCTGGTGAAGGACCCGGCGGCCGGCTACCGGGCCGGCCGGCGCGGCGCGGGCTGGATCAAGGTGAAGCCCCGGCACACCCTGGACCTGGTGGTCCTGGCCGCCGAGTGGGGCAGCGGCCGGCGGCAGGGCTTCCTCAGCAATCTGCACCTGGGGGCCCGGGCCGGCGACGAGCCGGGCCTCGGCCCGTGGGTGATGCTCGGCAAGACCTTCAAGGGCCTGACCGACGAGACCCTGGCCCGGCAGACCGGGGCCCTGCTGGCCCGCGAGGTCGAGCGGGACGCCCGCACGGTGCGGGTGCGGCCGGAGCTGGTCGTGGAGATCGCCTTCGACGGGGTCCAGCGCAGCCCCCGCTATCCGGCCGGGCTGGCCCTGCGGTTCGCCCGGGTGGTGCGCTACCGGCCCGACAAGGACGCGGCCGAGGCCGACACCGTCGCGACCGTCCGGGAGATCGCGGCGGCGGAGGGCGTCGCGGCCGCCGACGAGGCCGCCCAGGGGGATGCCGGACCGGGACAACCCGGCTGACGGCTCATCAAACTTCTTCTTCCTCACACTCGTTCACGAGCGGAGGCAAATCGGCCATTCTGCGCGAGACGGCCACGCTCTCTTCGTGTGCGACGGGAGCCGGGGTTAGTTTGACGACGACAGCGGGAGCGGCACGGCCCGGAGGATCCGGTGCCACACCAGGAAGGGATGTCCGTCATGCACGTGAACGTCGAACGGGACCGCTGCTGCAGCTCCGGCCAGTGCGTCATGACCGTGCCGGAGATCTTCGAACAGGACGACCAGGACGGCCTGGTGAGAGTCCTCCTGACCGCCGTACCCGCACCGCGGTTCGCCGATGTGCGCCTCGCCGCCGAGCTGTGCCCCGGCGGCGCGATCACCGTCACCGAGGACGACGGGGCCGGCACCGCCGCCTAGCGACCGCCCGACCATCGCTCGACGGCTGTCCGACGACTGTCCGACGACCGCTCGGCGAGCGCCCGACGACGACGCCCCCACGGCCACCGTCGGGCCGGCGGCCCGCCCGCCGTCTCCCACCGCCTGCCACGGACCCACCTGTCACGCGAGGAGACCACCTTGAGCACACCCACCGCCCCCGTCACCCTGATCCCGGCCCGGCACGACACGGCCTGCCCGTTCGCGCCGCCGCCCGCCTACACCGAGGCCGCGAGCACCGGCCCGGTCAGCCGCGCCGAACTCCCGGACGGCTCCCCCTGCTGGCTGGTCACCGGCTACCAGGAGGTCCGTACGGTGCTCTCGGACCGCCGGTTCAGCGCCGACGCCCGCCGGCCCGCGTTCCCCTTCCTCACCGAGGGGCGGCGCGAACTCGTCGCCGCCAACCCCTCCTTCCTCCGCCTCGACGACCCCGAGCACGCCCGGCTGCGCCGGATGGTCACCGGTGACTTCCTGGTCAAGCGGGTGGAGGAGATGCGCCCCGGCATCCAGCAGATCGTGGACGAGGCGCTGGACCGGATGATCGCCCGGGGCGGCCCGGCCGGCCCCGCCGACCTGGTCGCCGACTTCGCCCTGCCGGTGCCCTCCCTCGTCATCTGCCTGCTGCTGGGCGTCCCGTACGAGGACCGCGAGGAGTTCCAGGCGAACAGCCGGCTGCTGCTCACCACCGCGGCCGACGACCGGGACGTGGCCCGGGCCCAGGAGGAGCTGCTGGACTACCTGGGCCGACTCGCCGAACGCAAGCGGGCCGAGCCCGGGGACGACATCCTGAGCCGGCTGGCGACCCGCGAGGACCTCACCCTGCGCGAGATCGCCTCGACCGGGGTGCTGCTGCTGGTCGCCGGGCACGAGACCACTGCCAACATGATCGGGCTCTCCACCGCGCTGCTGCTGCGCCACCCGGAGCAGGTGGCCCGGCTGGCCGATCCGGCGGCGGTGCCCGGTGCGGTGGAGGAGCTGCTGCGGCTGCTCACCATCGTCCACACCGGCGTCCCCCGGATGGCAGTGGAGGACGTCGAGCTCGGCGGCACGCTGATCCGCGCGGGGGACGGCGTGATGGCGATGCTGTCGACGGCCAACCGGGACGACGGGCTCTTCGGCGCCGAGGGCCACCTCGGCGTCGACGAGGTCGACCTCGACCGGGAGGCCCGCCGGCACGTCGCCTTCGGCTTCGGGGTGCACCAGTGCCTGGGCCAGCCGCTGGCCCGGGCGGAACTGCAGATCGCGCTGGCCACGCTGTTCCGGCGGTTGCCGGGGCTGCGGCTCGCGGTGCCGGAGGAGGAGCTGGACTTCCGCACCGAGGCGCTGATCTACGGGCTGGGCTCGCTGCCGGTCGGCTGGTGACCGACGGCGGGTGACCAACGGCCGGTGACCTGCAGCGGGCGGCGGCGAGCGGCCGACGGCGGGTGGCCCACCGGGTCCGGTTGGCCCTCGCCGGGGCGCGGAGGCAGGCTTGAGGTGCGAAACAGAGCACCGGCCCGGCGGCCGCCCGCCACCACGGCGTAGCGCGGCGGGCCCGGACGCCCCGGCCGGCCGAGGAGACGGAGCCCGCGATGACCGACATGAGCGCACGCTCCGAGGTGAGCGTCGACCGGGACGAGGACGTCCGCGCGGCCGACCCCGAGGAGGGCATCACCTCGATGCAGAACCTGCACGCGCAGGACACCTCCCAGGCGGAGGGTGAGTCGGAGGATGAACGGGGGGCGATCGGCTGATCCGGCCGGACCGACAGGTTTGCGAAGAGCCGCCGACGAGCAACCGAGACGTTGCCACGAGGCCGCCCGATCTGCGGGCGGCCTCCGCGACCGCCGGTTCCGCCGCCCGTACGGCGGCGGACCGGCCGGAGAGGATGGGCGCATGACCGAACAGCAGCAGGACACGGCGGCCGGGCGGTCGGCGGGGCCGGTGGAGCCGCCGGTCGATCCCCGGGCCTCCTGGGCCACCTGGACCACCCAGTCGATCATCAGCGGACCGGGCGGGGTGACCACGGTCGAGGTCGGCCCGATCTCGGGCGACCTCACCGTGCACACCACCTGGGTCGACGGCGAGGCGCGGCTCACCGTCCAGTACACCGGCGCGCTGGACTGGTACTCGGTGGCCGGCAGCCCGGTTCCGGCGGCCGACGAGACCACCGCGCGGGCCGTCCACCAGGCGATGGTGAACGCCGTCAAGACCGGGAAGGGCTCCCGCGCCCCGGCGGCCCCGACCGGCTGACCCGGCACCGACTGTCGGCGGCGAGCGTCGGCGGCGGGCGTGACACGGAGCGGCCGACCCCGGGAGGGGCCGGCCGCTCCGTGTCACGCCCGCCCGTTCCGTTTCACGGACGGGCGGCGTCAGGGGCTCGCGGCGTCACGGCCGCTCGTCCGGCACCGCCCCGGCGCCCTTCCCGAGTCCTCGGCCCGGCCCCTTCCCCAGCCCCAGCCCCAGCCCCAGCCCCAGCCCCTTGCCGAGGCCCTTACCGAGCCCCTTGCCCGCTTCCTTCTCCGGACGCGGGGCCGGGGCGGCGGCCATCCAGTACCCGGGATCGACCGGGCGGCGTCCGCGCAGGTCCGCACGGACCTCGCGCGCGACCTTGCGGGTGTCCCGCAGATTGACCGTGGCCCCGATGCCCGCGCCGACCAGCAGCGGGGTCAAGGAGGGCAGACGGCGCAGCGTACTGCGGGTGAGCCGGCGGCGGACCTGCTGGCGGACCTCGCTGCCGAGCGCCATCGCCGCCAGACCGGCCGGTTTGACGAGCAGCGAGCCGTCGATACCGCGCCGGTTGGCCCAGGCCGTGACGTAGGCGGTGGCCTTCTCGGTGGCCGTCCCCTGGGCGGGGAGGCCGTAGACCTGGTGCAGTTCGGCGATCAGTTTGACCTCGACGGCCGCCACGGCGAGCGTCTCGGCGGCGATCTCCACCGCCATCGCGGGCGGTACCGGGAGCATCGCGGCGGCGCCCACACCGGCACCGAGAGCGCTGGAGGCCCGGCCGGCGCCGGTGACCAGCAGGTCGGCGAGCTGCTCCGGGTCGGTGGCGCCGGGGTGCTGGGCCCGCAGGGTGGCGAGGTCGCGGACGGGGATGCGCGGGGCGGCCTGGAGCAGCTGGTCGGCCAGCGCGCGGCCGCCGAACGCGGCGCCCTTGGCCGCCGTCCGGCTGCCGCTGCCGAGTCGGCGGGAGATGTCGGTGACCAGTTGGGCGCCGCGCCGACGACCGCGCTCGACGCCCGCCCGGTACTCGGCGAGTTCCCCGGCCCCGCCCTCGGCTGGCGCCCCGGGAGCTCCCGGTTCGAGTTCCTCGACCAGGCCGGCCAGCTCGTCGGCGACTTGGTCCGGCGTGGGCTCGGGCTGCCCGGAGCGTCCCGGTTTCCTGAAGATTGCCATGCTGTGGCCGTACCCGGCGCGGCGCGGCGGTACGCGCCGGGCGTGTCCCGGTCCTGCGACGGGACGGCCACGGCGTCGTCCCTACGGCGTAGCGGCGGTGCCCCGGCCGTGCGCACCGGCCGTCCCGGCACCGGGCCGACCGCAGGCCCGTCAGTCGGTGATCTCGACCCCACGCCAGAACGCCACCCGGCCGCGGATGTGCTCCGCCTCGGGCTCGGGGGCGGCGTAGAACCAGGCCGCGTCCGGGTTGGTGCGGCCGTCGACATCGAGCGAGTAGTACTCGGCGGTGCCCTTCCAGCCGCAGACGGTGGTGGTGTCGGACGGGCGCAGGTACTCCGGGCGGACGGAGTCGGCCGGAAAGTAGTGGTTCCCCTCGACGACGACGGTGTCCTCGCTCTCGGCGACGACCGTGCCCTGCCAGCGTGCTGTGGTCATGGCGGGAGTCTGCCCGACGCGGCACGGCCGCGGCAGGGGTCGCGGCGCGATCCGGCCACCCGGTGCGACAGGCCGAGCGTGGGACGCCGGGAGCGAGGGGCCGCGCCGGTCAGGGCAGCGGCTGGGCGTGCACGGGGACGTGCGGGTTCTGGTGGCCGCCGGTGGCGAGCATCCGGACCTCCCCCGCGTCGCTGATCTCGGCCCGGACGATTCCGCTGGCGTCCTCGTACACCGGGTGGCCGCCGGGCCCGGCGGCGCTGGTGCGCTCGACCACGACCACGTCCTGCGGGGCCTGGGTGCCGGGGGTGCCCGGGAAGGTGAGTGCATAGCGGGTGACGGGGCTCATCACCGACCTCCTGATCCCTGGTTCGACGTGCCCGGCCTTTTCGACGTGCCCGACCTCAGGCGGTGGCCCGGGCCGGACGGGCGGGCGCACCGCGTACCTCCAGCTCGCCGAGCAGGTGCGCGGTGGCCTCGGCCACCGCGTCCACGGCCCGGTCGAACGCCTCGCGGTTGTGCGCGGCCGGGGCCCGGAACCCGGACACCTTCCGTACGTACTGGAGCGCGGCCGCGCGGTAGTCCTCCTCGGTGGCGTCGGGCGTCACGGGTGGTCTCAGCGTCTTGATACTGCGGCACATGCCACCAGTCTTGCGCGCGAACGCCCGGCAGGCGACTCCCGTCCGTCACGGGACCGCCTTGTGCACCACACAGCGCTGTCATCCGATCGGATTAGGATTTGGCCCGAACAATCCCGACCTCGCTCGGTCCGTTCCTCGCTGTCCGTTCCCCGCCGCCTGTTCCCCGCCGTCCGTTCCCCGCCGTCCCTTGCTCGCCGCCCGTTCTCCCGGAGCACCCCCTTGCCTCTCGCGCTGGTCGCCCTGGCCGTCACCGCCTTCGCCATCGGAACCACCGAGTTCGCCGCCATGGGGCTGCTGCCCCAGGTCGCGAACGATCTGGACGTCTCGATCCCGCAGGCCGGCTGGCTGATCTCCGCCTACGCACTGGGTGTGGTGATCGGGGCACCGCTGCTCACCGCGCTCGCGGCCGGGCGGCCCCGGAAGGCGGTGCTGGTCGCCCTGGCCGGGTTCTTCGCCGCCGGGAACCTGCTCTGCGCGCTCGCCCCGGACTTCTGGACGCTGGCCGCCGCCCGGCTGGTCACCGGACTGCCGCACGGGGCGTTCTTCGGCGCCGGGGCGGTCGCGGCGGCCGAACTCGTCGCCCCGGACCGGCGCGCCAGGGCGGTCGCGGTGATGTTCTCCGGGCTGACCCTCGCCAATGTCGTCGGTGTGCCCGCCGCGACCCTGCTCGGCCAGCACCTGGGGTGGCGGGCGACCATGCTGGTGGTGGTCGTGATCGGCGCGGCCGGGGCGCTGGCGATCGCCCGGCTGGTCCCGGTACTGCCGTCGCCCGCGCAGTCGGGCCTGCGGCACGAGCTGGGCGCGTTCCGGAGCGGACAGCTGTGGCTCGCGCTGGCCACGGTGGTCTTCGGCTGCGGCGGTTTCTTCGCCTGCTACTCCTACATCACCCCGCTGCTCACCGAGGTGTCCGGCTTCGCGACCGGGTCGGTGACCCTGGTGCTGGCGCTGTTCGGGGTCGGGATGACGATCGGCAACCTGCTCGGCGGCTACGTGGCCGACCGCGCGCTGCGGCCGACGGTGTGCGTCGCGTTCCTGCTGCTCGCCGCCGTGCTGGCGCTGTTCGCCGTGACCGCCCGGGCCCAGTGGTCGGCAGCGGCGACGGTGGTGCTGGTGGGGCTGTTCGGGTTCGCGATCGTCCCGGCGGTGCAGACGCTGGTGATGCGCGAGGCCCGGGGCGCGCCGACGCTGGCCTCGGCGACCGTCCAGGGTGCGTTCAACCTGGCCAACGCCCAGGGCGCCTACTTCGGCGGGCTCGCGCTGGACGCCGGGCTGGGCTGGACCTCGCCGCCGCTGGTCGGCTCGGGCCTGGCGGCCTCCGGCGCGGTGATCGCGGTCGCGGCCTGGGCCGCCGCCCGGCGGGGCACCCGGGCCGCGGGGGTCGCGAGCGCGGGCCCGGCCCCGGTACCGGTCCCCGCGCCGGCTCCGGACGACCGGATCGGCGCGGGGACCGCGACACCTCGCTGAGACTCCGCCGAGCCCCCGTCGGGCCTGCGGGCGGACCCGTCAGGCCTCCTCGGCGGCCGACCCCGGACCCGCGACCGGGCGAAGGTCACGGTGACCGTCGGCCAGCAGCGCGTAGCCCTCCGCGTTGAACTTGATGCCGGTCCGCTCCTCCTCGGTCAGCTCGCGGCGCACCTTGGCCGGCACCCCCGCGACCAGCGAACCGGGCGGGACCACCATGCCCTGCGGCACCACGGCGCCGGCCGCGACCAGCGAGCCGGCCCCGATCCAGGCGCCGTTCAGCACCGTGGCGTTCATCCCGACCAGGACGTCGTCCTCGATCACACAGCCGTGCAGCACGGCGTTGTGGCCGACCGAGATCCGCTCCCCCATCACCAGCGGGAAGCCGAGGTCGGCGTGCAGGGTGCAGTTGTCCTGGACGTTGCTGCCCGGGCCGACGGTGATCGCCTCGGCGTCACCGCGCAGCACCGCGCCGTACCAGACGCTCGCCCCGGCGCCGACGGTCACGCTGCCGACGACGACCGCGTTGGGCGCCACGAAGGCGGTCGGGTCGACCGCCGGGACCCGGCCCCCGACCTCGGCGATCAGTGGCTCTGCCATCTCTCGTCCTCCTTGTGACGACTGCCCATCAGGTGCGGGCCATGATCGCATCCGCCCCGGTGCCGTCAGCCGGCCGGGGCGGGCGCGGTGGTCGGAGCGTCGGCGGTGGGCGGAGCGTCGGCCGTGGCCGGAACGGGGGTGGTGGGCGGCGGTCCGCCGCAGGCGCCGGTGTCGAGCAGCTTCTGGAAGGCCGCGTTGGTGGCCGGCAGGTCCGACACGTCGAAGGCGTTCACGGAGGCGGCGAACTGCCGACGGGTGTCGCTGTCGGTGTAGACGAAGGTGTTGTAGCCGGGGATGCCGCCCGCGTGCCCCCAGACCGGTCCGCAGGGCGTCGACACCCGCTGGAGGCCCAGACCGTACGCGTCCTGGCCGCTCTGCGGGGTGACGGCCATCATCTCGGCGAGCTGCGGCCGGGGCAGCAGCCGCCCGCCGATCAGGGCGGTGACGAAGGTGGTGAGGTCGGCGGTGGTCGAGATCCCGGCGCCGGCCGCCCCCGCCATGCTCGGGTCCACCTCGGTGACGTCCGCGGGCCCGGCCGGCAGGTTGTAGTAGCCGTGCGCGTGCGGGCCGGGGATCGTCGTCGAGTGGTCCGGCATGAAGGTGCGGGTCAGGCCCAGCCGGCGGACGATCCGCCGGTCCACCTCCTGCTGCCAGCTGTGCCCGGTGACCCGCTCGACGATCTGCCCGACCACGAGGTAGTTGGTGTTGGAGTAGTGCGCGCCCTGGCCCGGCTCGAAGTACGGCGGGTGGGCGTTGGCGACGGCGATCAGCTGCTGCGGGGTGTACCGGGTGAAACGGCCGGTCTCCAGCCACTGCTGGAGCCTGACGGGGTCCTTCTCGAAGTCGAAGAGGTCGTCCTCGGTGTAGTTGAACAGACCGCTGGTGTGGTTGAGCAGCTGGCGCAGGGTGATGTTCCGGCCGTTCGGCACCGCGCCCGGCAGCAGCTTCTCCACCGGGTCGTCCAGCCGCAGCCGCCCCTCGGCGACGAGTTGGAGGACGACGGTGGAGACGAAGGTCTTGGTCACGCTGCCGATCCGGAACAGTCCGTCGGGGTCCACCGGGGCCCCGGTGGCGAGGTCGGCGGTGCCGGCGGCGCCCTTCCACACGGTGCGGCCGCGCTCGCTCACCCGGGCGAGCGTCGCCGAGGCCCCGCCGGGGTCGACCATGCCGCGCACGGCGGCGTCCAGTGCCCGCGCGTCGACCCTCCGGCGCGCGTCCCGGCCGGCGTCCGCGCCGTCCTGCGTTCCCGTCACCGTCACCGTCGCCACCCCGCTCGGCCCGGTCGCGCCCAGTGCTCCGGCCGTCGGGGCGGTCACGCCCACCAGGCCCGCGCCGGCCAGCGCGAGTGCCACGACGCGCACGGCCGTGCCGCGTCGTCGGTGCCCTGTCCTGCCCGGACCTCCCGCGTTCCCCGGACCGCCCGTACCGCCGGTGCCGCTCCGTGCCGTCCCGTCCATGCGTCCTCCCACGTCAGTGCCTTCGGGCTCCCACAACACCCGTGCCGACTTCGGCAATTGACACTCTGACAGGAGCACCGGCGGATCTCCTCCGCCTACGGACCGACACCACCCCGACTCAGGACCGAGATTCGGGCGCCCGCCGCGGCCGTTTCCAGTACGGGCCACCCCTGACGCCCCTCAGGGGAGGTGCCTCCGACCCGGGCCGGAGGCACCTCTCCGAGTACGGCGTCAGGCCACCGGGGCCTTCACCCGCAGGACCTCGACGAACGCCCGCAGCCACGCCGGGTGGTCGGGCCAGGCACGGGCCGAGACCAGCACGCCGTCGACCACCGCCTCGCCGTCCACGTACGTCGCGCCGGCCGCCGTCACGTCCGGCGCCAGGGCCGGGTAGGCGGCGCTGGTCCGCCCGCCGAGCACCCCGGCGGCGGCCGACACCAGCGGGCCGTGGCAGATCTGCGCGACCGGCTTCTCGCTCTCGAAGAAGTGCCGGACGATCCGCCGCACCTCCGGATCGTTGCGCAGGTACTCGGGCGCGCGGCCGCCCGGGATCACCAGCGCGACGTAGTCCGCCGGGTCCACCTCGGCGAAGGCCAGGTCGGCGGGCCAGGTGTAGCCCGGCTTCTCGGTGTAGGTGTCGAACCCCTCGACGAAGTCGTGCACCACGAACTGCAGCCGCTTGCGGGACGGTGCCGCGATGTCGACCTGGTAGCCCTCCTCGCGCAGCCGCTGGTACGGGTAGAACACCTCCAGCGACTCTGCGGCGTCCCCCGTGACGAGCAGGATCTTCGATGCCATCGCCGACATCCCTCCGAATCGATCGATCGTCGGACATGCTGTCGGCCCGGGCCGGTGCACCCGGCCCGGGCCGGGACCAACCTTCCGTACCCACCGCACCCGCGCAACGGGGCGCACCGGGCATCCACGCCGTCGAATGCGCCCCCGCGCGCCGCCCGGCGACGGCCCGCGCCCCTGCGGACCCTTCGGTTCCGGCCCGTCCCGTCCCAGAATCCGGGGATGGGACGGCACCCGCCCCCCGGGTCAGAATCGGCGCAGCCCGGTCACCCCGGGGACCACCTCGAAGGGATCGCCGATGACCCGTTTCTCCCGTTCGCTCGCCGTGCTCGCGGTCACCGCGACCGCCGTGATCGGCGGCATCTCCGTCGCGCCCGGCGCCTCGGCCGCCGGCAAGCGCTGCGATGTCGAGTACACCGTGGCCTACTACACCTACAAGCAGCTCGGCTACGGGGACATGGACTCGCTGCTGCACGCCGAGAAGTCCTACGCCCTCTGCCAGGTCCACGGCTGAGCCGTAACGCCTGACGCAGGAACGGTGGCCTCACCGTCCTTGCCGCACCTACCGTCCTTGCCGGGCCCGGCAAGGACGGTAGGTGCCGGAACTTCTCCCGCAGTTCGCCCGAAGGCCACTCGGCGGGGCGGGTCTGCTCCTAGTCTGCGGGCGGCAGCCACACCGCGACGCCGACGGCGCGGCACCGACACCGCCGCGCCAACACCGCGACGCCATCCGCGCGAGCTAGGAGCTTCCATGACGTACCGTCCGACCGACGGCGGCACCCCGGCGGAGTCCGCCGAGGGCACCTCCTCCTCCCGCCGCACCTTCCTGCGGGCCACCGGCGCCGCCGGGCTCGGCGCGGCGGCCCTCGCCGCCGGGGCCGGGGAGGCCTTCGCCGCCCCCGGTGGGGACCAGCCCGGCGCGGACCAGCCCGGCGCGGACCGGTCCGGCGCCGACGACGAGCGCGGCGTCGCCTCCGACCGCCCGGCCGGCACCCGCCCGCCGGTCCGCACCGGCACCGGCCTGGACCGCCTGCCGCACCCGCTGATCGTCGGTCACCGCGGCGCCCCCGGCTACCGCCCGGAGCACACCCTGGGCTCCTACGACCTGGCGCTGCGGCTGGGCGCGGACGTCATCGAGCCGGACCTCGTCCCCACCAAGGACGGCCAGCTGGTGGTCCGGCACGAGAACAACATCGCGGAGACCACCGACGTCGCCGACCGCACCGAGTTCGCGAACCGGCGGGCCACCAGGACCATCGACGGTGTCACCCAGACCGGCTGGTTCACCGAGGACTTCACCCTCGCCGAGCTGCGCACCCTGCGCGCCAAGGAGCGGCTGCCGCAGCAGCGCCAGCGCAACACCCTCTACGACGGCCGCTGGGCGATCCCGACCTTCCGCGAGGTGGCCGACTTCGCCCGCAAGCGCGGCCGCGAGCTCGGCCGGGACGTCTGGGTGTACCCGGAGACCAAGCACCCCAGCTACTTCCGTTCGATCGGCCTGCCGCTGGAGGAGCGCCTCGCCGACGAGCTGCGCCGCACCGGGCTTGCCGGGCGCAACGGCCGAGCGATCCTGCAGTCCTTCGAGCCGAGCAGCCTGCAGCGGCTCGCCAAGCTGGTCGACAACCCGAAGATCTTCCTGCTCAGCGGCCCGACCAGCCAGCCGTACGACTTCGTGCTGTCCGGCGACAAGCGCACCGTGGCCGACCTCGTGAAGCCCGAGAACCTGCGCTGGATCGCCACCTTCGCGCACGGCATCGGCCCGACCACCACCCTGATCGCCCCGGTCGACGCGACCGGCAAGCTGCTGCCGCCGACCACCCTGGTCCGGGACGCGCACGCGGCAAACCTGCTGCTGCACCCGTACACGGTGCGCAACGAGAACGCCTTCCTGCCGCTGGACTACCGCCGGGGCACCGACCCCAACGCGTACGGCGACGCGATCGGCTGGGCGAAGTACCTGTACGAGCTCGGGGTGGACGGCTTCTTCACCGACCAGACCGACACCAGCGTGCTGGCCCGCCAGGACTTCTGGGACGCCAAGGGCGCGCACTGACGCACGCCGAGGGTCCTGAACCGCCGCGCCCCGGAACGTCCGTCGACGTTCCGGGGCGCGGTCCCGTCCGGGCGCAGTGGCTCGGCGTCAGCCGTCGCCGTGCTGCTCCTCGGGCTGCCCCTGCTGGCCCTGCTGGCCCTGCTGCGGCGCCTGGTCCTGCTGGGTCTGCTGTTCCTGCTGGGTCGGCTGGGCGGGCTTGCGGGTGGGCTGGCGGAAGGGGGTCTGGGTGCGTCCGCCGGGCCAGTTCGGGGCGACGTCGGTCGGCTGGCCACCGGGCCAGGTCGTCCACGGCGAGCCGCTGCCCGAGCCCGGGCTCGCCGAAGGGTCGCGCTTCGGCGGCGGGTTGGGGATGTAGACGGTCTCGAACTCCTGCTCCGGCATGCCCCGGACGGCGTCGTTCATGGCCAGCTGCCAGATCGGCCCCGGGCCGGTGGCGCCGAAGACCTCGTCGAAGCGCTTGCCCCCGATCGAGATGTTCTTCATCGGCACGCCGCCGGCAGGGCCGCCCAGCCAGACCGAGGCGGCCAGGTTGCCGGTGTAGCCGCTGAACCAGGCCGACTTCTTCTCGTCGGAGGTACCGGTCTTGCCGGCGATCTGCCGGTCGTCCTTCAGACCGAGGTCACGGGCGGTGCCGCCCTTCTCGGTGACCCCGAGCAGCACGGTGTTGATGACGTCGGCGGTGCTCTCGGACATCACCCGGTCGCACTTGGCCGGACTGACCGGCACGTCCTTGCCGTCCATGGTGGTGACGCTGCTGATCGCGACCGGCGTGCAGTAGGTGCCGCGGTTGGCGAAGGTCGCGTAGACGTTGGCCATCACCAGCGGGCTCACCTCCTGGGTGCCCAGGCCGAGCGCCGGCAGCTCCTCCAGCGGCTTGCCGCTGGCCTTGGTCGCGACGCCGAGCTTGTTGGCCATCTGCTTGACCGCGCAGAGGCCGATCTCCTGCTCCATCTGCACGAAGTAGGTGTTGACCGAGAGCGCCATCGCCTCCTTGAGCTCGTACGGGCCGACCTCGCCCGAGGACTCGTTGGGGATGCTGCCGCCCTTCTTGCCCTTCTCCAGGTTCTTCCAGGTGCCTTCGCAGGTGGTCATCGTCGGCCAGTCCATCTTGTTCGGCGCGGGGTAGGACTGGGTGGACGTCAGCCCGGCCTCCAGCCCGGCGGCGGCCACGATCGGCTTGAAGTTGGAGCCCGGCTGGAAGCCGTTGCCGCCGCCCATCCCCGCGTCGACGTTGTAGTTGACGACGGTCTGGTTCTTGGCCGGGTCGATCCCGTACGGCCGGGTCTGGGTCATCGCCAGGATCTTCCCGCTGCCCGGCTCGACCATGGTCATCGCCGCCGACACCTGGTCGGTGACCTTCACCTTGGTGGTCACGGCCTTGAGCGCGGCCGCCTGCTTCACCGGGTCGAGGGTGGTGTGGATGAACAGGCCGCCCTGGTCCCAGAGTTTCTTGCGCTCGGCGGCGGTCTTGCCGAAGACCGGGTCCTGCTTGATCACGTGGCGGACGTAGTCGCAGAAGAAGCCCATGCCCGCGTCGGCGGTGATGCAGCCGTTCTGCGGCGCCTGGTAGTGCAGGGCGACCGGCCCGGACTTGGCCTCCTTGGCCTGCTCCGGGGTGAGGTGCTTGTTCTCGACCATCTTGTCGATGACGACGTCGCGGCGCTTGCGCGAGGCCTCGGGGTGGGCCTTGGGGTCGAACTGGGAGGGGTTCTGCACCAGTCCGGCCAGGGTGGCGGCCTCGGCTACGGTGAGGTCCTTGCTGTTCTTGCTGAAGTAGCGCTGGGCCGCCGCCTGGATCCCGTACGCCTGCTGGCCGTAGTACGTGATGTTCAGGTAGTTGGTGAGGATCTGGTCCTTGGTCAGCTCCTCCTCCAGCTTGATGGAGTACTTGAGCTCCTGGACCTTGCGGCCGAGGGTCTTGCGCTGGGCCTCCAGCACCGCCACCGGGTCGTCGCCGGCCTTCTCGACGTTCACGTTCTTCACGTACTGCTGGGTGAGCGTGGACGCGCCCTGGACGGCGGTGCCGCTCTCCGCGTTCTTGGTGATGGCCCGCAGGACGCCCTTGAGGTCGACCGCTCCGTGTTCGTAGAAGCGCGCGTCCTCGATGTCCACCTGGGCCTGGCGTATCAGCGTGCCCATCTCCTCGCCGGTGATCACCCGGCGGTCGCGCTCGTACACCTTGGCTATCTGCTGGCCCTTGGCGTCGTAGATCCAACTGGCCTGGGTCAGCGCCGGGGTCTTCAGGTCGGCGGGGATGCTGTCGAACTCCTCGACGCCGCTCTTCATGCCGAGCCCCAGCGCTCCGGCGGCCGGGAGGGCGATGCCCGCGAGCAGGACGCCCGCGAGGGTGCTGTAACCGAGGAACTTCACGCCGTGGCCGAGCAGGCCGAGCGGGGTCTCGCGGCGCCGGGGGCGCGGGACCCAGGTGTCGTGGGGCTCCGAGGAGGGCATGCGGCGGCTTCTCCGTGACATAGTCGGAACACTACGTCCACGAAAACCGCCCGTGGGGCCGGTGTTGGCCAAGCTTTGTCACAAATCGGCGACAGATCACCGGCGTTGGGCGTGGCGCCGGGGACGGCCGACGGTCCCGCCCGCCCCGGGAGCCGGTCGTTCGCCCACGCTCGACAGGACTCGATCAAGAACGGTCGGGCCCGCGCACCCTGCCCGCCCCCGGTCCTCAGCCCTCGCGCTTCTTGCGCCGCAGCCCGAACACCGCGACCGCGATCGCGGCCAGGAACGCCACCCCGAGCACCTTGTCCCCGGTGCTCGCCGGCGTGTCCTTCCCCTCGGCGCGCGACGGCGGGGCGGCCGCGCCGGACGTCGGCGACGCCGGGCCCGAGGAGTCCGACGGGGCGGACGGGGCCGGGGTGGCGCTCCGCAGGGGTTCGACGGTGTCCGGAAGCTGCGCGTCGTCGAGCGGCGCGCGCCAGACCGGACTGTCCTTGCCCTCGGTGCCGTAGAGCAGCGCCCGGCCGTCGGAGGTGAAGGTGACCGACTCCCCCTGCCGCTGGAACGGCGTGGACAGCGGTTCGGCGTCGCTCGGCGCGCCGTCCTTCCAGCGGTAGAGGGTGGCCGAGAAGTAGTCGCGCAGCACCAGCCGGGTGCCGTCCGGCGAGAAGGCGCCGTCGGTCGTCCACGGCGCGTCGGCGATCCTCCGGAAGGTGTTCACGCCCGTCGGGGAGAGCTTCTCCGGGCCCTGGTAGAGCGCGCCGCCGCCCTGCTTCTTGCTGGCGATGTAGGCGCGGCCGGTCACCGGGTGGACCATCAGCGCCTCCGCGTCGCGCGGGCCGTCCTCGTAGCGGACCTTGTAGCGGGTCACGTCGACAACCTGGTCGTGCAGCTCGGCGGGTTCGGCGAAGGCGTAGATCCAGACCTCGGGCCACTTGCCGCCGAGGTTGTCGCCGAGGTCGCCGACGTAGAGCCGGCCGTCCGGACCGAGCGAGATCGCCTCGACGTCGCGGGGTTCGACGCCCCGCAGGGTGACGGTGGCGACCGTGCGGCCCCGGGAGTCGATCGCGTAGACGTACGGGCCGTCGTCGCTGTCGTTGTGGGTCCAGTAGACGCCGGGGTGCTGCCGGCTCGCGGCGAGGCCGCTGGACTCGGTGATCCTCGGGTCAGCGATGGCGAAGGCCTGGCCGCCCGGGTCGGCCGCGTGCGCGGACGGGGCGCCGAAGGCGGCACCGGCGCCGACGGCGACCGCGGTGGTGGCGGTGGCGCAGGCCGCGGCGAGCAGCACTGCGGGGAGCCTGGTCGTTCGCATCCTCAGCACCGGTCGATCCTCCCACGGCCGCCCTCCCTGCCCGTTTTCCGTCGGGTTCCCGTCGGGCTTCCGTCGGACTTCCGTCGGGCTTCCGCCGGGGGATCATTTTTCGTCACCTTGACGAGATCCCTTCGCCTTCAATATCGTCAGTGCGACGAAAAGGAGTCGCCATGGCCGACATCACCAAGCGCTTCGGACTGCGCCACCTGCGCGCCCGACCGACCGCCCACATCCGGCACGTCCGCCGCGGCAAGCTCGCCCACGACGGCACCGGGCTCGCCTTCTGGTTCCGCCCGCTCACCGCCGCCCTCTCCGAGGTGCCGGTCGACGACCGCGAACTCGCGATGCTCTTCCACGCCCGCACCGCCGACTTCCAGGACGTCACCGTCCAGGGCACCCTGACCTACCGGATCACGGACCCGGCCACCGCCGCCGCCCGCGTCGACTTCGGCATCGACCCCGACACCGGCGCCTGGCGCTCCGCCCCGCTCGACCAGCTCGCCACCCTGCTCACCGAGACCGCCCAGCAGCACGCGCTCGGCCTGCTCGCCCGCACCCCGCTCGCCACCGCCCTGGCCGACGGCATCGCCGGCGTCCGCGAGCGGATGACCGCCGGCCTCGCCGCCGAACCCCGGCTCGCCGAGACCGGACTCGCCGTCATCTCCGTCCGCGTGGTCGCCCTGCGCCCCGAACCCGAGGTGGAACGCGCCCTGCGCACCCCCGCCCGGGAACTCGTCCAGCAGGAGGCCGACCGGGCCACCTTCGAACGGCGCGCCGTCGCCGTCGAGCACGAGCGCGGCATCGCCGAGAACGAGCTCGCCAATCAGATCGAGCTCGCCCGGCGGCAGGAGCAGCTGATCACCCAGGAGGGCACCAACGCCCAGCGCCAGGCCGAGGACGAGGCCGTCGCCGACCGGATCCGCACCGACGCCGAGGCCCAGCGCCGCACCCGCCTCGCCGCCGCCGAGGCCGCGGCCGCCCGCGACCTGGGCGAGGCCAGGGCCGCCGCGGAGGCCGCCTGGCTCACCGCCCACCAGCAGGCCGACCCGGCGGTGCTGCGGGCGCTCGCGCTGATGCGGCTGGCCGAGCACCTGCCGCGGATCGACAGCCTCACCCTCACCCCGGACGTGCTGACCGGGCTGCTCGCCAAGCTCGGCGCGACGGGGCCGCTCACCGGCGGAGGCGAACGGTGACGCTGGCTCCCCGGGCCGTCCTGGTCCACCGCCGCAGCGAGTACCAGGAGCTGGTCGCCCACCACGGCACGCCCGGCCAGGCCGCCTACTTCCTGCGCAGCCGGGGCCGGTCCGTCGAGGAGATCGAGCGGCGCCACGCCCGGCAGGAGGAGGCGCTCGCCCGGGCGGCCGGCGCCGTGCCGCTCGACTGGCGCCGCACCCGGGTCGAACGCGCCGACCTGCCCCGGTTCCTCTTCGAACCGGAGGACGTCGTCGTCGTGGTCGGCCAGGACGGCCTGGTCGCCAATGTCGCCAAGTACCTCGGCGGCCAGCCCGTCATCGGCGTGGACACCGAGCCCGGCCGCAACCCCGGAGTACTGGTCCGCCACCGCGCCGACGACCTGCCCCGCCTCCTCCCGGCCGCCGTCGGCCCCGGCACCGACCGGCGGACCGAGGAGCGGACCATGGTCGAGGCCGTCGCCGACGACACCCAGCGGCTGCTGGCGCTCAACGAGGTCTACGTCGGCCAGCCCGGCCACCAGACCGCGCGCTACCGGCTGGCCGTCGAGCAGCACCCCGGCGCACCGGACGGCGAGGAGGCGCAGGCCTCGTCCGGAGTGCTGGTCGGCACCGGCACCGGCGGCACCGGCTGGTGCCGCTCCGTCTGGCAGGACCGGGGCGGCCCGCTCGCCCTGCCCGCACCCGCCGCCCCGTCGCTCGCCTGGTTCGTCCGCGAGGCCTGGCCCTCCCCCGCCACCGGCACCACCCGGGTGCACGGCCTGCTCGACGGGGAGCAGCGGCTCGTCCTGACCGTCGAGTCGGACCGGCTGGTGGCGTTCGGGGACGGCGTCGAGAGCGACGCGCTGGACCTCGTCCGCGGCCAGACGGTCCGGGTGGGCGTCGCCGCGACCCGGCTGCGGCTGCTCGGCTGAGCCTCCGCCTCCGCCTCCGCCTCTACCCCTGCCGGACCTCCGCCGGCTGCTCCTCGTGCCGGACCACCACCACCGGGCAGTCCGCGTGCTGGATCATCGCCTGGCTGGTCGAGCCCAGCAGCATGCCCGCGAACCCGCCCCGGCCCCGGGCTCCGACCACCAGCAGCTGGGCCGCCCGGCTCGCGTCGATCAGCGCCGGCCGGGCGTGGGCCTCGATCAGTTCCGAGCGCAGCTCGACGTCCGGGTACGTGTCCCGGTGGCCAGCCAGGGCCTCGGCGAGCGCCCGCTCCTCCTGGCCCGGCAGGCTCGCGCTGGGGTGCGCCACGTGCAGTGCCGTCAACGGCACCCGGCGGGCGGAGGCCTCCGCGAAGGCGAAGCCCAGCGCCTCCGCGCCCACCCCCGAACCGTCCACCGCCACCAGGACCGGACCGTCCGGCTCCGGCCGGCCCCGGACGATCAGCACCGGGCAGGCGGCGTGCGCGGCCAGGTGCACGGCCACCGAACCGATCAGCAGCGCCCCGAACCGGCCGAGACCCCGGCTGCCGACCACGACCAGGCAGGAGTCCCGCGACCGGTGGGCCAGCACGGTCAGCGGCTCGCCGGTGACCAGCTCGGCGGCGATCTCCAGCCGGGGATCCAACGCCCGGGCCCGCGCTTTCGCGTCCTCCAGCACGTTCTCCGCCTGGTGGCGCAGCCCGCCCTCCGCCGGACCGCCCTGGGCCGGACCGAGGGGTACGTGCATCAGCGGCCAGATGAAGGCGTGCACGATCCGCAGACCTCGGCCGCGCAGCCGCGCCTCCCGGACCGCGACGTCCACGGCGGCGAGGCTCGCCTCCGAACCGTCCACCCCCACCAGCACCGGGTCACTCATCGCCCGCCTCCTGCTTCTCCTGCTTCTCGTCGGGGGTCCGCTCGTAGGGCACCACCGCGACCGGGCACGGCACGTGGTGCAGCACCGCGTGCGCGACCGAGCCCAGGTGCGCGCCCAGCTGCGAGCGCCGGACCCGCCGACCGATCACCACCAGCCCGGCACCCGCCGCCGCCCGCTCCGCGAGCACCTTGGCGGGCCGGGCGTTCAGGACCTCCTCGACCACTGTCACCCCGGGGTGCTCCGCCCGCCACGGCTGGACCACCCGCGCCAGCTCGACCTCGGCGAAGGTCTGCATCTCGCCGGACACGTCGACGCTCGCGGCGATGCCCGCGTACTGGTAGGCCACTGGCAGCGTCCAGGCGTAGACGGCCCGCAGCGGCAGGCCGCGCCGCTCGGCCACCGCGAAGGCGTGGCCGAGCACCTCGGCGGCGCCCTGGTAGGGGTCGACGCCGACCACCACCTCGCCGGCTTCCTCCTGCGCCCGCCCCTCGCGGACCAGCACCACCGGGCACTCCACCTTGGCGAGCACCCGCCGGCTCACCGACCCGACCAGGAACCCCGCCACCGCCCCGAGCCCCCGCGACCCGAGCACCAGGGTCTCCGCGCCCGCCTGGTCCCCTCTCTCCTCCCCTGCTTCCTCCACCAGCGCCTGCACTGGATCGTGCGGCACCTGCACCGCCACCACCGCGAGCTCCGGCCACCGCTCCCGCACCCGCAGCTCCGCCTCGCGCAACGTCACCTCCGCCTGCCGGTGCGCCAGATCCACCGCCCCGAGCACCGACAACGGCGTCACCACACTCGGCCACGCCAGCACCACCCTCAGCCCCGCCCCGCTCCCCACCGCCTCCTCCGCGGCCCAGTCCAACGCCGCCAGACTCTCGGGCGACCCATCCACCCCGACCACGACGAATCCGCTCACAACCGCCTCCACCCAACCGGACCCGGACGAAACCACACGCTCGCCCGCACCCCCACCCTCCCCACCCCGATCCAAGTCCACCCAGAGTCCAAGGTCCCCGCCACCGGACCGGTGGTCCCTGCTCGCATCCGAGCCGGGTTCACCTCACAGGGGGCGAACGCTCGCCCAGTCTCCCTGGGAGACCCAGAGAGGCTCTTCCGGATTGGCCGGAGCGACCTCTTCGGCGTATCGATACGTTCCGTCCACGACACCGGCGACAAAGTCGGAGAACCCGCCGTCGAAATAGTCCCATTCATTCAGGCTCCGATACCAGGCGATGATAGGCCAAGAGTCCGGATCATCGCCATCGGTCAGCCAGAAGAACTGGTCCGCATTGATGTTCGACCCCCATCCGAGAAGACCACCAGGATCCGGAAAGACCGAATAAGGCATATCATCGTCCGCTGCCAGCTCGGCAGCGATCCCATGTGTCGTCGCACGCACAAAGCCAGGAAATCCGACGTCGGGCCCCCCGTCGCGCGACCGGAGCATCGGAATCCAAACCGACAGCTCGCCGTTGATCCGAACGGATCCGTATCGATCCACGAATTCCCGGTAGTCGGACGGGAAAACGATCCCGACTTCGGCCGAGGAGTTGTTCCACGGCACCTCGGCCACACCCTCGACCGGACTGCCGAACAGACTCCGCAGGCGACCACTCGACACAAGAAGCTCCCGACCCATAAAATTCGCCGACAATGGCCCCGGAGGAGGACCTGCGGAGAATCACTCATCCCACCCTCGAACGTCCCCGCCGAGCGGATCGGCGCATTCCCCAAGAATCAGTCGATCGACATTCATACCACTCGACCGCCCGGGGAACGGATCAGGGGAGGGTGAGGATGCGGGGGCCGGTGGGGGTGATGGCGACGGTGTGTTCGACGTGGGCGGCGCGGGTGCCGTCGGTGGTGCGGAGGGTCCAGCCGTCGGGGTCGGTGGTGTGGGTGTCGGTGCCGCCGGCGATGAGCATCGGTTCGATGGCGAGGACCAGGCCCGGCTTCAGGGGGAAGCCGCGGCCGGGGCGGCCCTCGTTGGGGAGGTGCGGGTCCTCGTGCATGCGGCGGCCGATGCCGTGGCCGCCGTAGCCCTCCAGCAGGCCGTAGCGCGCGCCGCGGGCGACGGTGCCGATGGCGTGGGCGATGTCGCCGGTGCGGTTGCCGACGACGGCGGCGGCGATGCCGGCCGCCAGGGCGCGGCGGGCGGTGTCGATCAGCCGCTGGTCCTCGGGGCGGGGCGGGCCGACGGTGAAGCTGACGGCGGCGTCGCCCGCCCAGCCGTCCAGGAGGGCGCCGCAGTCGATGCTCACGAGGTCACCGTCGCGCAGCCGGTAGCCGGTGGGGATCCCGTGCACGACGGCGTCGTTGACGGAGGCGCAGATGACGGCCGGGAAGGGCACCGGGGCGAAGGACGGCCGGTAGCCGAGGAAGGGGGAGGTCGCCCCCGCCTTCCGCAGCACCTCCCGGGCCACCTCGTCGAGTTCCCGCAGGCTCACGCCGACCCCGGCGGCCCGCTCGACCTCCGCCAGCGCGGTGCCGACCACCCGCCCCGACTCCCGCATCGCGGCCAGCGCCGCCTCCGACTTGAACTCCACCATGGGACCCTCCGGGCATAGCTCCAATTCTTATACCGGTATTTGTATCACGGTCGCGTGGGTCGGACGGGCCGGGCGGGTGCCCTACCATCGGGGGCATGGTGAGGACTCCGCTGACCCCCGGGGAACGCGAGCGCGGCGAGCGCTTCGGTGTACTGCTGCGCGAGGCGCGCGGCGGGCGCAGCATGGTCGAGGTGGCGGCGGCGGCCGGGGTGTCGGCCGAGACGCTGCGCAAGATCGAGACCGGGCGGGCGCCGACACCCTCCTTCTTCACCGTCGTGGCGCTGGCGTACGCGCTGGGGCTGTCGCTGGACGAGCTGGCCGCCGCGGCCGTGCTGCCGGACGCGGGCGAGGGCGGGGCCGAGGCACTGTCGGCCTGACGCGGCCGGCGGTCCGGGGCCGAGTGGGGGTCCGGCCCCGGACCTGCGCGCCCCGGTCGGGCGCCCCGGTCAGGCGGTGATTCCGCCGTCGAGGACGAGGTCGGCGCCGACGGTGAACGCCGACTCCTCGGAGGCGAGGTGCAGGACGGCGGCCGCGACCTCCTCGACGGCGCCGGCCCGGCCGACCGGGACGTCGCCCTTCATCCGGTCCGCCTTGTCGGAGGCGTTCTCGCCGGGGCGGGAGGACATGGTGGTGTCGACCGGACCCGGGCTGACCATGTTGATCCGCACGCCGTCGGCGATGTGGTCGCGGGCGGCGCTGCGGGTCAGGGTGGCCACGGCGGCCTTGGAGACGGCGTAGGCGCCGAGGTTCGGCAGGCGGACGTGGGTGCCCAGGTTCGAGGCGATGTTGACGATCGCCCCGCCGCCGTTGGCGCGCTGGTGGGCGATCTGGTGCTTCATCGCGTACCAGGTGCCGTTGAGGTTGATGTCGATGACGCGCCGCCACTCCTCCTCCTCGACGTCGGCGATCGGGGCTATGCCGCCGAGCACACCGGCGTTGTTGACGGCGACGTCCAGGGCGCCCAGGTGCTCCACGGTCTCCCGGACCAGGCGGGCGGCGTCTGCGGACTCGGAGACCGAGCCGACCAGGGCCACCGCGGTGCCGCCCTCCTGCTCGATCAGCGCGACCGTCTCGGCCAGCGCACTCGCGGTGCGGCCGGCGACGGCGACGCGGGCGCCCTCCCGGGCGAAGGCGAGGGCCACGGCTCGGCCGATGCCGCTGCCGCCACCGGTGACCAGGACGGACTTGCCGGTGAAGCGGGTGGTGCTGCGGGACATGGAGTACTCCTCGGTCAAGGTCTGGATACGCCGGTCTTAATTGACCGTTCGGTTCAGAATGAGGGCAAAAAAGGGGACAGTGGAGCGGGCAGGACACGGGTCAGTCGAGCAGGGTGAGGGCCTGGTCGGCGGCGTCGCGCAGGCGGGCCGAGCCCTCGCCGGCCTTGCCGATCACCCGCATGCCCTGGAACAGCACCAGCAGCATCCGGGCCAGCGCCTGCGGATCGCGCCCCTCGGGCAGCTCGCCCTGCGCCCGGGCGCGGACCAGGGCCGTGGCGAGCACCGTCTCCAGGTGGAGCAGGTTGGACTCCACCCGGCGGGCGGCGCCCTGGTCGTGCGGGGCCAGCTCGACCGCCGTATTGGTGACGAAACAGCCCCGGTGCGGTCCGCCCTCGCCGTCCGCGGCGGACTCGGCGGCGAACCGGCGGACCAGCGCCCGCACGGCCGGAAGCACCGGGCCCGGCTGCGACAGCTCGGCCATCAGTACCGGCTGCTGTTGCTGCCCGTACCGCTCCAGGGCCCGCAGGTAGAGCTCCCGCTTGCTGCCGAAGGTGGCGTAGATGCTGGCCCGGGCGATCCCGAGGTGCTCGACCAGCTCGGCCATCGAGGTGGCCTCGTAGCCGCGCCGCCAGAACAGCTCCAGGGCCGACTGGAGCACCGCGTCGGGGTCGAATTCCTTGGTCCGTGCCATAACTGAAAGGTAGTCGATTCCAGATCGATCGGTCAAGAATTGGGGGGAGATGGCCGGCCCGCCCCGTGGAGGGGCGGGCCGGCGACGGGCCTCAGCCCTCGGCGAGGTGGCGCTCCACCGTGGCGACCTTGCTGGTCAGCCCGTCGGTCACGCCGGCGCGGTCGTCGATCTTGATGACGGTGCTGACCCGGTTGCTGTAGGCCTTCACCGCCTCGATCGCCTCCCGGATCACCGGCATCACCTCGTCCCACTCCCCCTCGATGCTGGTGAACATCGCGTCCGTGCGGTTCGGCAGCCCGCTCGCGCGGACCACCCGGACGGCGGCGGCCACCGCCTCCCCCACGTCCTCGCCGACCCCCAGCGGGGTGACCGAAAAGGCAGCGATCACGGCTCCGTCTCCTCCCTCGACTCCGCGGTGCCGAGCCCCGGGTCGGGTCCCGGCCACCGGGGCGACCAGCCTAACGAGCCGCTCGGGCCACGGAACGGGCCGCTCAGACCACGGTCGGCAGCGGCGGGTCGACCGCCAGCGGGGCGGTACTGCGGGCGCGGTGCTGGGCGGCCCAGGTGGTGAGTGCCACGGTGCAGGCGTGGTCCAGGTGGCGCAGCCCGGACCAGTCGAGCTCGACCGGGCGGTCCGCGGGGAGGCGTTCGAGGGTGTCGAGCAGCCGGGGCAGCCGCAGGAAGGTGGCGTTGCCGCTCAGCCGGACCCGCAGCGGGGCTTCCGCCGTACCGGGCGCGGCGGGCCGGTCCTCGACGCCGATCTGCAGGTGGGAGGTCTGCCAGGCCGACTTTGCCACGGCCAGGCCGATGCCGATCAGCACGCCCTCGAACAGGTCGGTGGTGATGATCGAGACGGCGGTGACGGCCAGCACCACCGCCTCCCCCCGGTGCTCGCGGCAGAGCGCGGCGATCCGCCGGACCGGAACGAGTTTGGCGCCCGCGTGCACCAGGACGGCGGCCAGCGCGGTCAGCGGGACCAGGCCGAGCACACCCGGCAGCAGGGCCGTGAAGAGCAGCAGCCAGCCGCCGTGCAGGACCCGCGAGGCCTTGGTGCGGGCGCCGGACTGGACGTTGGTCGCGCTGCGGACGATCACCGCCGTCATCGGGAGCGCGCCGAGCAGGCCGCAGAGGGTGTTGCCGATGCCCTGGGCGGTGAGTTCACGGTCGTAGTCGGTGCGCGGGCCGTGGTGCATCCGGTCGACGGCGGCCGCGCTGAACAGCGTCTCGGCGGAGGCGATCAGGGTGAAGGCGAGCACGGTGCCGGCCCCGGCCGTGGTGGCCAGGGCGCCGAGCGCGGCGTGGTCGGGCAACTGGAGGACGTCGAGCAGCCCGGCCACCTCGACCCGGGCCACCGGCAGGTCGAACAGGGCGGTGACGGCGGCGGCCAGGCCGACCGCGGCCAGCGGGCCCGGCACCGCCCGGGCGAGCCGGGGCGGCAGGTACTTCCAGGCGACCAGCACCAGCAGGGTGGCGGCCCCGAGCGCCAGGGCCCCCCGGTCGGCGGCGCCGGTGACGACGTCGCGCAGCAGCGCGGGCAGGCCGGCGATCTTCTCCGGTCCGGTGCCGGGGGCCCGGCGGTCGGCGAGCGCGTAGAGCTGGCCGAACACCAGGGTGAGGCCGATGCCGGCCAGCATGCCGTGCACCACGGAGGCCGACATGGCGCGGAACCAGCGGCCCAACCGCAGCGCACCCATGGCGAGTTGGAGCAGTCCGGTGAGCAGCACCAGAACGCCGAGGGCACCCGCGCCGTACTCCTGGACGGCTTCGTACACGAGCACGGTCAGACCGGCGGCCGGTCCGCTGACCTGGAGGCTGCTGCCGGGCAGCGCGCCGACCAGCAGGCCGCCGACGATGCCGGTGACCAGGCCGAGTTCGGCGGGCACCCCCGAGGCGACGGCGACGCCGACGCAGAGCGGGAGGGCGACCAGGAAGACGACCAGGGAGGCGGGGAGGTCGTACCGCCAGGGCACGGCGCGCAGCGCGGCCACCGGGCCGCGCCGGGGACGGGAGTGGGGGCGCGGGGCGGCGGGCGGGTTCTTCCGCCGTCGAGGCAGACCGTTCACCGGCCCACCGCCCGGGAGGCGGCGGGGACGGCAGGGAGGGCGAGGACGGCGGGGAGGGCAGGGAGGGCGGGGAGGGCAGGGAGCACGGGATTGGCGGCGGCGGGACAGGTGGGCAGGGCACATCGTCGAGGCATGAGGAGCTTCCTTCCGCGCACCCGGCGGGGCGGCGCGTCGCGGGCGACGCATCGGCTGCGGGTGCGTTGCTGCGGTGTGCTGCTGGTGGCGGCGATGGCACGGCAGTGCGGCGGTACGGCGGTGCGGCGATGGCACGGTGCTGTGGCGACGGCGGGGCCCAGTGGCGGACCTGCCGGCGGGGCGGTACGGCCGACGGGGGCGGTACAGCCGGTGGCGGCCAGGACGCGCGGCCCCTTGTTGAACATGGCAACCATCACGGGCCCGGCGTGGGACCGACGGTACCCAGCACCTCGGATCCGGCCAACCTCGCGCACCATTCCTCCACATCAACAGCACGTCGCCGACACATTCGGGCCGGAATCCGGGCCCCGGGCAGGTACGCGCGTTCGCCGGTCGAGCAACTGACCGGCCGACTCTCCCCTCCCCCGCGCTCCACATTCTGTTGAAAGCCCCCTTGACGTCCCGACGACCCCCGTCCTACTTTTATTCCACATACAGAAACCGTTCTTCCGTATGGTGGAATTCTGGAGATGAGCCCTCCGACCCACTGCGGGCCGACGCAGGAGAGACCCGATGCCCCGAATGACAGCCGCCCGCGCGGCCGTGGAGATCCTCAAGCTCGAAGGCGTCGACGTCGCGTTCGGCGTGCCGGGCGCGGCCATCAACCCCTTCTACGCCGCCCTCAAGGCCTCCGGCGGCATCCGCCACACGCTGGCCCGCCACGTCGAGGGCGCCTCGCACATGGCCGAGGGCTACACCCGCGCCGCCGCGGGCAACATCGGCGTCTGCATCGGCACCTCGGGACCGGCCGGCACCGACATGATCACCGGTCTCTACTCGGCCATCGCCGACTCGATCCCGATCCTGTGCATCACCGGCCAGGCCCCGGTCGCCCGCCTCCACAAGGAGGACTTCCAGGCCGTCGACATCGCCTCGATCGCCAAGCCGGTCACCAAGGCCGCCACCACCGTGCTGGAGGCCGCGCAGGTCCCCGGCGTGTTCCAGCAGGCCTTCCACCTGATGCGCTCGGGCCGGCCCGGCCCGGTGCTGATCGACCTGCCGATCGACGTCCAGCTCACCGAGATCGACTTCGATCCGGAGGCCTACCAGCCGCTCCCGGTCTACAGGCCGACCGCCAACCGGATCCAGATCGAGAAGGCGATCGCACTGCTCCAGCGCTCCGAGCGGCCGCTGATCGTGGCCGGCGGCGGCGTGATCAACGCCGACGCCGCCGGGCTGCTGCTGGAGTTCGCCGAGCTGACCGGCGTCCCGGTGGTGCCGACCCTGATGGGCTGGGGCATCGTCCCGGACGACCACCCGCTGAACGCCGGCATGGTCGGCCTGCAGACCTCGCACCGGTACGGCAACGAGAACTTCCTCGCCTCCGACTTCGTGCTCGGCATCGGCAACCGCTGGGCCAACCGCCACACCGGCGGCCTGGACGTCTACACCGAGGGCCGGACCTTCGTCCACGTCGACATCGAGCCCACCCAGATCGGCAGGATCTTCGCCCCCGCGCTCGGCATCGCCTCCGACGCCCGCGCCGCGCTGGAGCTCTTCGTCGAGGTCGCCCGGGAGCTCAAGGCAGCCGGGACCCTCGTGGACCGCGCCGAGTGGGCCGCGTCCACCCAGGAGCGCCGGGCGCGGCTCCAGCGCCGCACCCACTTCGACAACGTGCCGCTCAAGCCGCAGCGCGTCTACGAGGAGATGAACAGGGCCTTCGGCCCGGAGACCCGCTACGTCACCACCATCGGCCTCTCCCAGATCGCCGGCGCGCAGCTGCTGCACGTCTACAAGCCCCGGCACTGGATCAACTGCGGCCAGGCCGGACCGCTCGGCTGGACCATCCCGGCCGCGCTCGGCGTCGCGACCGCCGACCCCGAGGGCCAGGTCGTGGCGCTCTCCGGCGACTACGACTTCCAGTTCATGGTCGAGGAGCTGGCGGTCGGGGCGCAGCACCGGATCCCGTACGTCCACGTGCTGGTCAACAACTCCTACCTGGGGCTGATCCGGCAGGCGCAGCGGAACTTCGACATCGACTTCCAGGTCAAGCTGGAGTTCGAGAACATCAACGCGCCGGAGCTGGGCGTCTACGGCGTGGACCACGTCCGGGTCGCCGAGGGCCTGGGCTGCAAGGCGATCCGCGTCACCGAGCCGGAGGGGCTGCTGCCCGCCTTCGAGGAGGCCAAGAAGCTGGCCGCCGAGTTCCGGGTGCCGGTCGTGGTCGAGGCGATCCTGGAGCGGGTCACCAACATCTCGATGGGCGCTGCCGACATCGACAAGGTGATGGAGTGGGAGGAGGTCGCCACCCTCCCCGAGCACGCCCCGACGGCGATCCGCCCGCTGTCGGTCTGACCCTCCCGGCAGCCCGAAGGGGTCGAACACCGGGCGCCCGCCCGGTGTTCGACCGCTGGGTCGTGCGGGTACGTACGGGGCAACGCCCGGGCGCGAATCCGCGCGCGGACCGGCTGCCCCGGGGAGTCCACCGTGTCCTTCTCGATGACCCGCGCCGCGTGCGAGCGCTTCCTGGCCGACGTGCACGTCGGCGTCCTGTCCGGCGCCGGCCCGGAGCCCTTCGAGGACCCGCTCTCGGTGCCGATCTGGTACTCCTACCGACCCGGCGGCCTGGTCACCGTGCTGACCGGGCGGGAGTCGGCCAAGGCCCACCGGATCCGGGCGGCCCGGCGGTTCACGCTCTGCGCGCAGCAGGAGGAGACGCCCTGCCGGTACGTGAGCGTGAGCGGTCCGGTGGTGGCGATCGAGGACGGCACAGACCCGGCCGAACGCGCCGCGCTGGCCCACCGCTACCTGCCGCCCGCCGGTGCCGAGGCGTACCTGGTGGCCACCGCCGAGCAGCTGACGGCCGACGTCACCGTGCGGATGCGCCCGGAGCGGTGGCTGAGCGCGGACTTCTCCGCCGTCACCGCGCACATCGCCGCCCTGGAGCGGCAGCAGGCCGGGCTCCCCCCGTCGGAACACCCGCCGCCCGGTCGTGGTTGAGCAGGTGGGACACGCCGGGCGGGATACCGTACCGGCGCGGGCCCGCCCGCCACCGCACCACCGATGACCACCATCTCCCGCCGAATGGGGAACACCACCGTGAGCCTGTACGACATCCCGCTGCGCACGCTGACCGGCGAGGCCGCCTCGCTGGGCGACTACAAGGGCAAGGCGCTGCTGATCGTCAACGTCGCCTCCAAGTGCGGCCTGACCCCGCAGTACGCGGGCCTGGAGCGGCTCCAGGAGCGCTACGCCGGGCGCGGCTTCACCGTGCTGGGCTTCCCGTCCAACCAGTTCGCCGGGCAGGAGCCGGGCAGCGCCGACGAGATCCAGACCTTCTGCTCGACCACCTACGGCGTGACCTTCCCGCTGTTCGAGAAGACCGATGTGAACGGCGACGACCGGCACCCGCTGTACGCGCGGCTGACCGAGACCGCCGACGCCGAGGGCCAGGCCGGGGACGTCTCCTGGAACTTCGAGAAGTTCCTGGTGTCGCCGGACGGCACCGTGGTCGCCCGGATCCGGCCGCGCACCGAGCCGGAGTCGGACGAGGTCGTCGCCGCGATCGAGGCCGTGCTGCCGACCGCCTGACGCACACCGTCCGCACGAAGGGCCCGGGGTCTCCCCCGGGCCCTTCGGCGTGTCCGGGGGGTCAGGCGCAGTGGTAGGGGAACGAGACCTCGGCGGTGCGGGAGCCGGGCGCGAGGATCTCCAGGGTCGCGGTGGCCGCGAGCGAGCCCCGGCCCTCGAAGCTCCAGCGCAGCACCAGCTCGGTGCGGTGGGTGCCGGAGCCGATGTCCTGGCCGATCTCGGCCGAGGTGGTGCCGTCGCTGCGGAGCCAGCGGTAGCGGAGGGTGCCGGCGCCGCCGTTGGTCTCCACCTCGGCCTTGATCACCGCCACCGAGTCGCAGCCGGGGCCCGCCGGGTCGGTGGTGACACCGACGCCGGTGACGGCGAGGGCGGGCGTGGAGAAGCGCCAGAACAGCAGCGCCAGGACGGCCAGCAGCAGCACCAGCGGGAACAGCCAACGCCGGGCCCGGCGACGGCGCGGCGGCTCGGCGCCCGGTACGGCCGCGCCGTGCCAGACGGCGGCGGCCAGCGGCGGGACACCGGGGCCGAAGCGGCGCAACTCACCGGGGGCGAGCGGTCGTCCGTCCTCGCTGTCGGCGACGGCGGACGCCGCCGAAACGGCGGAGGAGGAGGCGGACGTGGCCGGTGCGGGCGGCGGGCCGGGCGGGGGCGTGGCGCCGGGCGGGACGGAGGCCGAGACGGAGGCGGAGGCGGGAGCAGTCACGGTGAGCGCGGTGTCGGGCACCGTCGGGGCGAGGTCGGCCGGCGGCGGGCCCGGCGCGGCCACCTGCGAGGGCGGACCCGCCACCGGAGCGGTGACCGTGAGGGCGGGGTCGGCTACGGCCGGGGCGGCGGTGCCGTGCGCCGGGGTGTCCAGCAGCGTGAGCGCCTCCACCGTCTCCCCGGCGCCGCCCCAGACCCCGGGGTCGAGGAAGGTCGCGCTCACCGCCTCGTCCGGGTCGATCCGCAGGGTGGCCTCGGCGTCCGGCCCGTCGACAGCCGGCCCTTCGACAACCGGCCCTTGGGCGGCCGGTCCTGCCCCGAGCCGGACGGTCTCCGTACCGCCCTCCCCGGCCGGGTCGAGGCCGACGGTCCGGTCGGCGTCACCGTCCGCAGCCGCGACCGGCGCCGGGGCCGGGGCCGGGTCGGAGTCGGGTCGGGGCGTGGACATGGCTCCTCCAGAGAGCGGGGTGGGGACAGGATGTGCCGGGGGCGGATCGGGCGGGTCAGCGCGGCGGGTCGCAGAGGAAGGCCGACACCGTGTCCGAGGTCTTCCCCGGCCTCGCCGCCGCCGGGGCGGTACCGATCCGCACGCCCCAGGTCGGGTAGGTGTCCGCCGAGGTGAAGTCGTGCGTCCGGCTCACCGTGGCGCGGCCGTCGTGGACCGCCACCGTGTCGGTCGCGACGTCCACGGTGCGTTCGCCCAGGGTGTGGAACCAGGTCAGCGTCAGCGACCCGGTGGCCGCCCCCTGGGCCACCACGGTGACCGTCGCGGTGGTGCTCCAGCGCCCGGCGCAGGCCAGCGCGTCCAGGTTCACCGAGGTCACCGCGATGGTCGGGGCGACCGTCCGGGTCGGCAGGACCGTGGGCGTCGGGGTCGGCGCCGTGCCGGCGGGACCGGCGGGCGTCGCCGAGGACGGGGCGACGACGGGGCCGGTGGACGAACCCGTCGCCGGCGGGGCGGAGGACGGCGGGACGCTCCCGGGCGCGGCCGGGCCGGAGGACGGCACGGCGGAACCCGGCGGCAGCGGCGGTCGGACGGTGCCGGGGGTACCGGAGCCGGGCGGTGTCCCCGGGGACGTCCGGCCGGTCGGTGCGGCGGTGGGGCCGGTGCTGCGGCCGCCCGGGCCGGTGGAGGACGCGCCGGGGGACGGCGGGCCCGAGGTGGGTGCGCCGGAGGAGGCGTCCGGCGTGGGGGTCGCCGAGGGGTCGGACGGCCCGGGGTCCGGGGTGTCCTGGCCCTCGGTCGCGGTGGGCGACCCGAGGGGCGACGCGGCACCCGCCGGGCCGAACGGGCCGAGGCTGGTGGTCGCCTCGGGCACGGCGCCCCCGACGACCGTGCGGGAATCGCCGTCCACGGCTCCGGCGACGGCCATCCCGGCCAGGGTGGCGAGGGTCAGCGCACCGGCGGCGATGCCGGTGAGGGCCTTGCCGCGGGTGCCGGTGCGCGCCGCCCGGCGGATCAGCGCCTCCCGGACGACGGCGGCCGGCGCCGCCCCGGTCCCGGCCGAGGACTGCGCGGCCGAGGACTGCGAGGCTGCGGACTGCGAGGCTGCGGACTGTACCGCCGAGGACCCTCCGGTCGAGGAGTCCAGGGCCGCCGACCCGCCGCCGCCCAGGGCGGTGTGCGCCAGCGAGGTGCCGCCCGCCGCCGCGCCCGCGCCGGGCAGCAGCAGCGCGAGCAGGGCGACCAGGGCCGTCAGGTCGAGCCGCCCCTTCTCCTCCCACCCCGGTCCGTACCCGGCCGCAGCGACCGCCTCCAGTTCCGCCAGCAGCGCGGTCGCGCTGTCCGGGCGGGCCCCGGGGTCCTTGGCGAGACCGGAGAGGATCAGCGGGCGGACCGGGTCCGGCGTCAGTTCGGCCGGGATCGGGGCCTCGGTGTGCTGGACCGCGAGTTCGGCGAAGGTCGTGCCGCCGTAGGGGCGGGCGCCGGTGAGGCACTCGAAGAAGGTGACGGTCGCGGCGTAGACGTCGCCCGCCGGGGAGGCGGGGCGACCGGCCCACTGCTCGGGCGGCATGTAGGCGGGGGTGCCGGAGACGTCGCGCTCGTCGCCGCTCGGCACCGCGATCCCGAAGTCCACCAGCTTGGACGTCCCGGCGGTGTCCACCAGCACGTTGGCGGGCTTGTAGTCGCGGTGCACCACCCCGGCGCCGTGCGCGGCGGCCAGGCCGAGCAGCGAGCCCTTCAGCACCACCAGCGCCGCTTCGGGGGTGGTGGCCCCCTCCGCGCGGAGCAGCTCGCGCAGGGCGATGCCGTCCACCAGCTCCATCACGATCGCCGCGCCGCGCTCGCCCTCGACGTACTCGTAGAGCCGGGTGACGTGCGGGGATTCGAGTCCGGCCAGGACCTCGGCCTCGGCCCGGAGCGCGGCGGTGCCGGCCGTGCTGTGCAGGTACTTGACCGCCACGGGGGTGCCGGTCGCCCGGTGCCGGGCGAGCACCACCCGGCCGCTGGCGCCGGCGCCGAGCTCGCGCTCGTGGACGTATTCCGGGAGTTCCCAGGGCCGCGCGTCCGCGGGCTCCGGAGTGCTGCCCGCAGCGGGGGCGGTGCCGCCCCCGGCCGGTCTGTGCTCCTGCTGCTTCCGGTCGTCCATCGCTTCGTGCTCTCCCCGTTCACGGCCCGCTCGGCTCTGCGGCGACGCACCTTACGGCAACGCCGACGCTGCCTGGGACGCGGCCGGTGAACAGCGGGTTCCGGGCCGGCGGCGCCTGCGGATCACGATTCGGGTGCTTCGCACACCGAGCCAATCGCGCCCCTGTACGAACCGGCGTGCGGGGGCGTACGCGGGCGCGCACGAGGGGCGTGCTCAGAGCTCAGAGCTCAGAGCTCAGAGCAGCAGCCTGGTGCCCGGGGGCAGGCCGCCGGTGCGGGCCGCGTCGCGCAGGTGCGCCAGCAGGGTCGCCCGCAGCGCCTCCGCCGCCCGGGTCGGCGGCACCTCGTGGCCGTGGGCGACGGCGATGGTGCGGCCGAGGCCGGGACCGGCGAAGTGGGCGACGGCGAGACCCGAGCGGTCGGCGACCATCCCTGGCAGCACGGCCGGCCCGAGCCCGGCCCGGACGAAGCCCAGTACCGCGTCCATCTCCCCGCCCTCCACCGCGAACTCCGGCTCGAAGCCCGCCGCCCGGCAGGCCGCGAGCGTCGCCTCCCGCAGGTCGTAGCCCTCCCGGAACATCACCAGCGGCCGCTTGCCGAGCTCCGCCACCCGCACCTTGCGCCGGGCCCCCGGCTCGGCGGACACCAGGACCAGTTCCTCGTGCAGCAGCTCGGTGACGGCCAGCGCCGGGACGGCCTCGCCGCTGGGCGGGGTGATGATCAGCGCGAGGTCCAGCTCGCCCGCCGCCAGCGAGCGCACGAGGTCCCGCGAGCCGCCCTCCCGCACCACCAGCGCCACCCCCGGGTAGCGGTCGCGGAACACCCGCAGGACGTCCGGCACCAGGCTGGTGCACAGGCTCGGCGGCGCCCCCAGCCGCACCCGGCCGCGGCGCAGCTGGACCGTCTCCTGCACCGCGAGCCGGGCGCTCTCGGTGTCGGCGAGGATGCGCCGGGCGAGCGACAGCAGGGCGTCCCCGGCGTCGGTGAGGGCGATATTGCCCCGGGTCCGGTGGAACAGCTCGGCACCCAACTCCCGCTCCAGGGCGCGGATCTGTTGCGAGAGTGACGGTTGGGCGACGTGTTCCGCCTCGGCCGCGCGGGTGAAGTGGCGGGTTTCAGCGACGGCGAGGAAATATCGGAGCTGCTGGAGTTGCACAGCTCCCAGCATAGGCAGAGCCTATTGTCACGAGCCGCGTCATGTCTTGGACGCACCGTGCCCGCCTCCCTACCGTTAATGCCATGACAACCGCGTCCCGGACGGCCAGGCATCCGTCCACCCTGGCGACCCTCTGGCGGTCGACCGTCGGCAAGAAGGCGGTCATGGCCGTCAGCGGACTGGCGATGCTGCTGTACCTGGTCGCGCACATGCTGGGAAACCTCAAGGTCTTCTTCGGCCCGGAGGACATCAACGGCTACGCGGCCTGGCTGCGCACGATCGGCCAGCCGTTCCTGGGCCACGAGTGGTTCCTCTGGATCGCCCGGGTCGGCCTGCTGGCCGCCGTCGTCCTGCACGGCGTGGCCGCGGCCCAGCTGAGCCGGCGGGACCTCGCCGCCCGGCCGAGCAAGTACGCCCACCAGCGGCGGCGGGCGAGCTACGCGACCCGGACGATGCGCTGGGGCGGGGTGATCCTGGCGCTGTTCATCGTCTGGCACATCCTCGACCTGACCACGCTGACCGTGAATCCCGCCGCCGAGCACGGCAGGCCCTACCAGAACATCGTGGCCTCCTTCGGGAACTGGTACTCCTGCGTGATCTACATCGTGGCGATGCTCGCCGTCGGCCTGCACGTCCGGCACGGGTTCTGGAGCGCCGCGCAGACCCTCGGCGCCAACAACGCCCGCCGGGACCGGGTGCTGAAGCTCACCGCCAACGGGCTGGCGCTGCTGCTGACCGCGGGCTTCCTGTCCGTCCCCGTCGCCGTGATGACCGGAGTGGTGAAGTGAACGCGTCCCCGGAGCAGAACGCCTCCCCGGAGCAGACGGCCTCCCCGGAGCACAGGGTGCACCCGGAACACACCGCGTACCCGGACTACAGCGTCGGCGAGCCGATCGCCGACACCCGGTCCCCCGGGGGGCCGATCGAACAGCGCTGGGACCAGCGCCGGTTCGAGGCCAAGCTGGTCAACCCCGCGAACCGGCGCAAGCACACCGTGATCGTGGTCGGCACCGGCCTGGCGGGCGGCGCGGCCGGTGCCACCCTCGCCGAACAGGGCTACCACGTGGTCCAGTTCTGCTTCCAGGACTCGCCCCGGCGGGCCCACTCGATCGCCGCCCAGGGCGGCATCAACGCCGCCAAGAACTACCGCAACGACGGCGACTCCGTCCGCCGACTGTTCTACGACACCGTCAAGGGCGGCGACTTCCGCGCCCGCGAGTCCAATGTGCACCGCCTCGCCCAGGTGTCGGTGGAGATCATCGACCAGTGCGTGGCCCAGGGCGTGCCGTTCGCCCGGGAGTACGGCGGCCTGCTGGACACCCGCTCGTTCGGCGGCGTCCAGGTCTCCCGGACCTTCTACGCGCGCGGCCAGACCGGCCAGCAGCTGCTGCTCGGCGCCTACCAGGCACTGTCCCGGCAGATCGCGGCCGGGAACGTGGAGCTGCACGCCCGCACCGAGATGCTCGACCTGCTGGTGATCGACGGCCGGGCGCGCGGGATCGTCGCCCGCGACCTGGTCACCGGCGAGGTCTCCAGCTACACCGCCGACGCCGTGGTGCTCGCCTCCGGCGGTTACGGCAACGTCTTCTACCTCTCCACCAACGCCAAGAACTCCAACGCCACCGCGATCTGGCGGGCGCACCGGCGCGGCGCGTACTTCGCCAACCCGTGCTTCACCCAGATCCACCCGACCTGCATCCCGCGCTCCGGCGACCACCAGTCCAAGCTGACGCTGATGAGCGAGTCGCTGCGCAACGACGGGCGGATCTGGGTGCCGAAGGCCGAGGGCGACACCCGGCCGCCGGCCGACATCCCGGAGCAGGAGCGCGACTACTACCTGGAGCGGATCTACCCGGCCTTCGGCAACCTGGTGCCGCGCGACATCGCCTCCCGGGCCGCCAAGAACGTCTGCGACGAGGGCCGCGGCGTCGGACCCGGCGGGCAGGGCGTCTACCTGGACTTCGCCGACGCCGTCCGCCGGCTGGGCCGGGACGCGGTGGAGGCCAAGTACGGCAACCTGTTCGAGATGTACGAGCGGATCACCGCCGAGGACCCGTACCGGGTGCCGATGCGGATCTACCCGGCGATCCACTACACGATGGGCGGGCTCTGGGTCGACTACGACCTGCAGACCACCGTGCCGGGCCTGTTCGCGGTCGGCGAGGCCAACTTCTCCGACCACGGCGCCAACCGGCTCGGCGCGAGCGCGCTGATGCAGGGCCTCGCGGACGGCTACTTCGTGCTGCCGCCGGTGCTCAACGACTACCTGGCCCGGGAGCCGCTGCCCACCGTCCCGGCCGACCACGAGGAGATCGCCTCGGTCGAGGCCGAGGTCGCGGACCGGCTGAACCTCATCCTCGCGGTGGACGGCGACCGCACGCCCGACTCCTTCCACCGCGAGCTCGGCGAACTGCTCTGGGACGAGTGCGGGATGGCCCGCGACGAGGCCGGGCTGCGCCGCGCGCTGGAGCGGATCCCGGTCCTGCGGGAGGAGTTCTGGCGCCGGATCAAGGTGCCAGGCACCGGGCAGGAGCTCAACCAGTCGCTGGAGAAGGCCAACCGGCTGGTCGACTACTTCGAGCTGGCCGAGCTGATGTGCCTGGACGCGCTGCACCGCGCCGAGTCCTGCGGCGGCCACTTCCGCACCGAGAGCCAGACCCCGGAGGGCGAGGCGGCCCGGCGGGACGAGGAGTTCTCCTACGCCGCCGCCTGGGAGTTCACCGGCACCGGCCGGGCGCCCGTCCTGCACCGCGAGCACCTCGACTTCGAGTACGTCCACCCCACCCAGCGGAGCTACGCGTGAACCTCACCCTCAGGATCTGGCGCCAGGCGGGCCCCGACACGCCCGGCTCGATGACCACCTACCAGGTCGGCGGGATCAGCCCCGACATGTCCTTCCTGGAGATGCTGGACACCCTCAACGAGGAGCTGATCCTGCGCGGCGACGCGCCGGTCGCCTTCGACCACGACTGCCGCGAGGGGATCTGCGGCGCCTGCGGCATGGTCATCAACGGCCGGGCGCACGGCCCCGAGCGCACCACCACCTGCCAGTTGCACATGCGGCACTTCGAGGACGGCGACACCATCGACGTCGAACCGTGGCGGGCGGCGGCGTTCCCGGTGGTCAAGGACCTGGTGGTGGACCGGTCGGCCTTCGACCGGATCATCGGCGCCGGAGGGTACATCACCGCCCCGACCGGCAGCGCACCGGACGCACACGCCACGCCCGTCCCCAAGGAGGCCGCCGACACCGCGTTCGAGCACGCCGAGTGCATCGGCTGCGGGGCGTGCGTGGCGGCCTGCCCCAACGGTTCGGCGATGCTGTTCACCTCGGCCAAGGTGGTCCACCTGAACGTGCTGCCGCAGGGCGGGCCCGAACGCGCCTCCCGGGTGCTGAACATGGTGGAGGCGATGGACGCCGAGGGCTTCGGCGGCTGCACCAACACCGGTGAGTGCGCGACGGCCTGCCCCAAGGGCATCCCGCTGCCGAGCATCGCCGCGATGAACCGGGAGTATCTGCGCAGTTCGCTGCGCGGCGGTCGCTGACGCCCGGGGCGGAGCGGCCCCTCAAAGCCGAAGCGGGGCGCGCGTGGTGCTCGTGCGCGCCCCGCTTCTTCGACTGTTCGTCAGGATCGTTACTGGCTCCTCGGATTTCGCGCTACGGTGGTCCCCGCGCCGAGGAGGAATGCATATGCCCGAGGTTCAGGCCTGCTCCGGGTGCGGCGGGTCCGGGGGGACCCAGAAGACCGAAGCCACGGTCGAACTGGACGAGGAAGGGAGCATGGTGCCGAAGATCCACACCTTCTGGTCGCCATGCGGTCGGTGCCACGGATCCGGGACGGTGATCGTCGGATGAGGCTGGTCTTCGAATGCGTCGAGTGCGGTAGCCACTACCTGCCGCCGGAGGCGATGGTGTACCCCGACGGGCCGGCCTCGCCGGTCTGGTGCACCCACTGCCAGACGGCGAAGCGGGCGGCCGGGGTCCGGGAGGACCCGCTGCTGGCGCGGGTCGCCCTGGCGACGGCCAAGGCCGCGCGGGCGCTGGCGACCGGGGCCGAGCCGCCCCCGTCCGGGCGGGGCGACGTACGGCCGTCGCGCCCGCCGCTCTCGCGACGGGCGCGCTCGGGACCGGGCGGCGTGCGGGGCAAGCTCGCGTAGCCGGTCCGCCGCCCGGGATCCGCACCGGAGACCGGAGCTGCGACCGCAGCCGGGCCCGGGTATCAACTCCGGTCCCGTCTCCGGGTCTCAGCTCCGGGTATCAGCTCCGGGTATCAGCTCCGGACGACGACCATCTGGGCGCCGCCGTCGGGCATCCCCGCGATGGACACCTTCCGCCCGCTGAAGGCCGTGTTCCACCACCCCTGCCAGCTGCCGGACGAGTAACGCGCGTTGTGGTAGACCTGACCGTCGTTGCCCACGGCGAGCATCTGGGCGTCACCGTTGGACATCCCGGTGATCGCGAGGCTCCCGGCCTGGAAGCCCGCCGCGCCGCCGTAGCCGGCCACCGCGTTCCAGCCCTGCCAAGTACCCGCGGCGAACCGCGCGTTGTGGTAGATCTTCCCGTCGTTGCCCACCGCCAGCAGCTGGGTGTCACCGTTCGGCATGCCGGCGACGGCGATGTCCTTGGCCTGGAAGGTGTCCGCGCCGAAGCCGGCCACCGCGTTCCAGCCCTGCCAGGAGCCGTCCACCGCGCGAATGCTGTGGTACAGGTTGCCGTCGTTGCCGACGATCAGCACCTGGAGGCTGCCGTCCGGCAGGCCGGCCGCCGCGATCCGCTGGGCGCCCCAGGTGCCGACCGGCGCCCATCCCTGCCAACTGCCAGAGACGAAACGGGCGTTGTGGTATATCTTGCCGTCCGCGCCGACCGCCACGATCTGGGTGTCGCCACTGGACATGCCCGCGATCGCCTGGGCCCTCGCGGAGAAGCGCGGGGATCCGGCGTAGCCGTCCAGGGGCGCCCAGGGCGTCCACGACCCGTTCGGGTAGCGGGCGGTGTGGTAGAGGTTGCCGTCGGACCCGGTGGCCAGGGTCTGCGTCGACCCGTCCGGGGTGGCCGCGATCGACTCCTGCGAGGCGTTGAAGAACGGGGCGGTGCCGAACCCGTTGAGCGGCTTGAAGGACGTCCAGTTCCCGTCCACCAGACGGGTCGCGTGGAAGAGGTCGCCGGGCGAGCTCACCGGCGCGGTCGGCGCGGGGTAGGGATCGGCGTGGTCGGTGCCCAGACCGCCGTTGCACTTGGCCGCCCACGCCCCGGTGCCCTGGCCGGCCAGGATCCGCTCGGCCGTCAGGATCTGCTGCTGCTTGGTGGCCTGGTGCGGGAGCGGTGCGTACTGCGTCCCGCCGAACGCCTCCCAGGTGCCCTTGGTGATCTGCAGGCCGCCGAAGTAGGGCCATCCGGCGCGGTAGTAGCTCCAGTCGCCACTGCTCTCGCACTGCGCCACCCGGTCCCAGGTGGCCACCGAGGCGGCGTGGGCGGAGCCGGCCGCGACGGCCGGCAGGCCCAGGGCGGCGAGTGCGGTGAACGTGACGGCGGCGGCGAGGGAACGGCGGGTCGAGCGGGACATCGGAGCCTCTTCCAGGGCGGCGGGGCGGGAGCCGGAGCAGGTGGTGTCGGTGGGAGCCGGGCGGGGCCGGCGGCGGGAGCCGGAGCAGGGGGTGGGCGGAGCGGGCCGGCCCACCGCGCGGGAACCGCGGGTGGGCCGGCCGGAAGGGCTCGCGCCGTCGATCAGTTGTAGGTGCCGCCGATCGAGACGTCCCAGTGGTTGCCGACCACGCCGTTGAGCTGGATCGCCGCGGCGCCGTCCCAGCTGCCGGAGCCGTCGCGGATGGTGTGCATGATCCGGTCGTCGTTGGTGATGAAGACGACCTGGAGCTCGCCGTCGACGTTCGCGGCGCTGACCCGGTTCGCCGCGAAGGAGCCGATCACGGGGGCGAGCGGGTTGAAGGGCTGCCACGTGCCGTTGGCGTAGCGGGCGCCGTGGTACTGCTCACCGCTGGTCGTCACCACGACGATCTGCGCGTCACCACCGGTGCCGGCGATCGCGACGTCCTGGGCGGCACCGACGTTGCCGGCGGCGTCGTACGCGCTGGCCCAGGGCTGCCAGGCGCCACCGACGGCGCGGATGGTGTGCTGGACGACACCGCCCGCCACCGAGACGACCTGGAGCTCGCCGTTGACGCTGGCGGCCGCCGCGCTGGTCACGGTGCCGGAGGCCGGGGTGATGTCGCCGAACCGCAGCCAGGTGCCGTTGGCGAGGCGGGCGGTGTGGAAGAGACGGCCGTTGGCCACCGCGACGACGTGCAGGTCACCGCCGATGGAGACCGCCGAGAGCTTGGTGACGCCGCCCAGCTGGTTGGTCTGCGGGCCGATGTCGGTGAAGTTGTCCCACGAGCCGGTGTTGTGACGGATGGTGTGGTTGATGGCACCGTTGCCGCCGACCGCGAGGATGTGGGTGTCGCCGTTGATGCCGGCGTCGGCGATGGCCTGGACACCGCCGATGTTCCCGGCCGCGGCCTCGACGTTGCCGAAGCCGGTCCACGAGCCCTGGCTGTTGCGGGTCGAGTGGAAGACGTCACCGCCGCCGTTCACGATCACCTGGGCGCCCCAGCCCACCGGGGCCGGCTTCGGCGGCAGCGGGGTGCTGTCCACGGTCTTGTCGTAACGGTAGGGCAGGAAGCCGTTGTTGACGAGGTAGCTGCGGGAGTAGGTGGTCCTGCGGGCGGTCAGACCGGACCGCGGCTCCTCCATGATGTTCGCGGTGGTGTGGCTGCCGTCGGTCCAGCCCGTGAACAGCACGACGTGGGTGGTGATGTTGTCGATCATGTCGCCGGGCTGCAGGTCGTCCAGGCTGTTGAGCCGGGTCGACACGTCGTCGAGGGTGGAGGTGACCCGGCTGGAGCCGAGGTGCCAGGCCATCGAGACGAAGCCCGAGCAGTCCTGCCGGTAGGAGCCGTTGCTGTCGGAGTGCCACAGGCTCTGGCTGTACGGCACCGCCTGGTCGACCCAGTTCTGGGCCCGGGCGATGATCTCCGAGCGGGTGATCGGGCCGTTGACCGCGGAGGTTCCGACCGCCTGGGCCGACGCCGTCAGCGAGACGGTGGAGAGGGCCGCGCCGAGGACGAGGGTGCCGGTCAGGGCGATGTTGGCAAGCTTGGAACGGGTGACGGACATGCTGAAGTCTCCAGAGAGGTGTCAGGGGGTCGGCGGCCGACCGCAGATGGCGGGTTCAGGGGCACGTCGACGGAGGAAGGAGGGCGCGGCGGCACGGTGCTCGGACCGGCGGAACTGCTCTCCGGGAGCAGTCGGCGCGCCTGGCGCTCCGGCACGGAGGTGCCGGGAGTGTGCTGGATCGGACCGCCTCACGGGCCCGGTGGGACGGCTGCCCTGCAGGAACAGCCGGCCGGGCCCGGGGCGGGCGGCAGCGGGGTGGGACGGGGTGGGGCGGGGTGGGGCGGGCGTCAGCTCCGGACGATGCCGGTGGCGGTGCCGGGTGCGGCTGGTGCGGCGGGTACGGCGACCGCGGTGGCCTCGGTGACGACGGTGCGGAGCATGAGGGTGCCCTCTCCTGTTCGACTGGTTCGACTGGTTCGACGTGGTGCAGTGAACCGGTGGACGCGTCCCGCGGTGGCGCTTCTCCCGGTGCCGCTCCGGGCTGTTCCCCTGGCGGCGATCACTAGCTTCGTCGCTGGTCGGCCCGCACGGAAGGGCTTCCGGGCGACCGGAAGCGTCCCTGGACCGTTCCGGTCACCGGCCCCTCAGGAGCACAGCGGCGAGCGGCGGCCCGGGTGCCGGGGCGCCGCGCGGAGGGGTGCCGGCGGGACGGGCCCGCGCGGGCTCCGCCTCCCCGTCAGAACAGCGCTTCCTGGGTGTCCGGAGGCTCCGGCCGGACCCTGGGGACCAGCGACAGCCCGGACGGCGGACGGCCGGGCGCCGGGGCGAGGGTCCAGCCGGTCAGCAGCCGGGTGTCCAGGAGCAGCGGTGGCTCCCCGCCGGGCCGGTCGAGCAGCAGGTGCCGGCCGATCGGCGCGCGCAGCCGACCGGCCACCACCGCGCCGTCCGCCAGGCCCTCGACCGCGTCGTAGACGGCGGGAGCGCCACCGGTCAGGCCGAACAGCCCGACCTGGTCGACCACCGGGTGGTCGGGCAGCAGCTCCACGTCGTGGCCGTGCAGCAGGCCGTGCGCGCGGGCGCGGGCGTCGGTCAGCACGGTCCGGCGGTGGGCGGCGTCGCCGTGCTCCCACCAGTGCTCCACCTTGGCCCGCACCTTGAACCGCTCCCGGGCCAACCCGGCCGAGGAGACGGTGAGTTCGGCCCGGCGGACGGCGGGCAGGGCGCCCCGGGCGGCGAAGGTCCAGGCGAGCGCGCCCTGTTCGAGCAGCCGGCTGGTGCCGCGCTGCTCGGCGGTCAGGCCGACCTTCAGCAGGCCCTCGCCGAACCAGGCGAGGTAGAGCCGGTAGGTGCGGCCGTCGTCGAGGATCCGGTCCCGGGCCAGGGCCAGGCCCCGGTCGACGCTCTGGCAGGGCGGGCACTGCACCGCGCCGCCGTCCGGAGCGATCACGGCGCGGTGCGGGCACGGTGTGCGCTCGGCCCGGCCGGCCAGCAGGGCGCCGATACAGCGGCGCGGTCCGCCCAGCCGCCAGCCGACCCCGGTGCCGGGCACCACCTCGCGCTCGTGCGTGCGGGGGCCGTGGACGGCGCTCAGCACCGCCCGGCCGTCCCGCCACGCCAACCCGGTGGAGATCCACCCGTCCGTCCCGCTCACCCTTGCCCTCTGGCCCCTGGCCTCACCCGTGCCGCCCGAATTGTCGAGGCTACCGGGTGGCACCGACAGGGTCCGCCGGGTCCGCGGGCCGACCCCGCTCCCGGGCCCGGCCCGGGGCGGTAGCGTCGCCGCATGACCACCACCGACACCCTGCCCGGCCCCGTCCCGCCGGGCCCCGTGACCCCGGACGACCTGGCCGCCGTGCTCCGGCTCGCCGTCGACACCCTGAGCGCCGCCCCCGCCGGCACCGACTGGTCCAGGCCGGCCGGCGGCATCACCTGGGACTGCTGGAGCACCGTCGAGCACCTGGCGGACGACCTGCTCGCCTACGCCGCCCAGCTCGGCCCCGAGCACCCGCCGCAGCACCGCTACGTGCCGATCGTGGCCCGGCGGGCGAACCCCGGCGGCCCGAACAGCTTCGTCTTCGTCGAACGGGAGGACGGACCGGAGGCGCTGGTGGAGGTGCTGGCGGCGGGCGGGGGGCTGATGGTCTCGATCGCCCGTACCAGGGGCCCGGAGGTCCGGGCCTTCCACCCCTGGGGCCTGGCCGACCCGGCCGGGTTCGTCGCGATGAGCCTGGTGGAGACCCTGGTCCACCTGCACGACGTGGCCGAGGGTCTCGGCCTGCCCTGGGAGCCGCCGGCCGAGGTCTGCGCCCGCACCCTGGCCCGGCTGTTCCCGGACGTCCGGCCCGACCCGGCCGGCCCCTGGCCGACCCTGCTGTGGGCGACCGGCCGCCGCGCCCTCCCCGGCCGCCCGCGCCGCGAGGACTGGCGCTGGTACGCGGACGTGCCGACCTCGGCCTGACACCTGCTCACCCCCGGGCGACGCCGCAGGTCGCGGGCCCTTTGCGCGCTCCCCCGGTGCACGTTCTATTGTGGCGGGCGCGGGCGGTGGCGCGGCCGGGAGGCGGGCGCCGGGCCGGAGCGGCGTGGAGCGAAGGGGTGGACGTGGCGGGGCGGCGGAACAACGGGGTGCTGGCGGTCTGGGCGGAGGCGCAGCGGCAGGAGCAGCGCCGGGAGGAGGCGCGCTGGCGCGCCCAGGCCGCCGAGCAGCGCCGGTGGGAGCGCGAGCAGCGCGAGGCGCAGAAGACGGCGGCCCGCGGCGAGCGGGAGGCGCAGCGGGCGTACCAGCAGTCCAGGGAGGCCGAGGCCGCCCGGCGGACGGCCGAACTCGACGGCCGGGTGGAGGAGTTGCGGGGTCTGCTGGCGGCCGGTCTGGACCGCCCGGCGTTCCGGGCGCAGAGCCTGCTGGCCCCGCGCCCGGTGCCGCCCTTCGAGCCGGGGCGGCTGGGCGAACCGGTGCCGATGCCGGACCAGGCGCGCTACCAGGTGCCGCCGCCGGACCGGGCGCAGGCCCGCAATCCGGGGGTGCGGCAGCAGTACGAGCAGTACGTGGCGCAGGCGCGGGCCCGGTTCGAGCAGGACTGGTACGCGGCGCAGGCCGCCGAGGCGGAGCGGCAGCGGCGGCTGGGCGAGTACCACGGGCAGTACCTGGAGTGGGTGGCCCGGTTCCGCCGGGAGGACGAGGAGCGCGCCGCCCGGACCGAGGAGTCGCTGCGGCGGCTGCGGTCGGGCGAGGCAGAGGCGGTGCAGGAGTACTTCTCGGCCGTGCTGTACGCCTCGGCGGGCTGGCCGGAGGGCTTCCCGCACCGGCTGGTGGCGGCCTGGGAGGCGAGCAGCCGCCAGCTGGTGGTGAACTGGGAGCTGCCGGGCCCGGACGTGGTCCCGGCGACCGGCCGGGTGCGGTACGTGAAGGCGGACGACCGGGAGGCCGAGGTGGCCCGCCCGGCGACCGAGCGCAAGGCGCTCTACCGGGAGGTGCTGGCGCAGAGCGCGCTGCGGGTGGTCACCGAGCTGTACCGGGCGGACGGGGACGGGCTGCTGGCCTCGGTGGTGCTGAACGGCTTCGTCCGCGGCATCGACCCGGCGACCGGCCGGGAGGCGGAGCGCTTCCTGACCACGGTGACGGTCGACCGGGCCGAGTTCTCCGGTCTCACGCTGGACCGGGTGGCGGCCGTGGAGTGCTTCCAGGGGCTGGGCGGGGTGCTGTCCGCGCGTCCCGAGCGGCTGGACGAGGTGCGGCCGGACCGGCTGCCGGAGACGGTCGGCGGCAGTGTGGCGGGGCAGGGCGGCGAGGACGATCCGGACCTCTTCGAGATGGACCCGATCGAGTTCGAGGAGCTGATCGCGGAGCTGTTCCGGCTGCGCGGTTTCCGGGTGATGACCACGGCCCGCAGCGGGGACGCCGGGGTGGACGTGGTCGCGGAGGACCTCGATCCGGTGACCGGCGGACGGATCGTCATCCAGGCCAAGCGCTACCGCTCGACGGTCTCCCCCACGGCGGTGCGCGACCTCGACTCGACGGTCCGCCACCACGGTGCGATCAAGGGCATCCTGGTGACCACGGCCGGGTTCGGGCCCGGCTCGTACGAGTACATCCGGAACAAGCCGCTGACCCTGGTGAGCGGTCCGGAGCTGGTGGAGCTGCTGGCCGAGCAGGGCCTGCGCGGCCGCCTCGGGGAGCGCACCTCGGGCGGCGGGGCGAACGGGAACGGCGCGAACGGGAGCGGGAGCGGGAACGGGGCGAACGGCTCGGGAAGCGACGGAAGCGACGGGACCGGCGGGGCCGGCGGGGCCGGGAGCGGCAGCGCCGCGGCCGGCACCTCGGGCGCGGTCAGCACCGTGGCCCTGTCCTGGGGCAGCCGCACGGCCGGCGGCGACCCGGTCGAGCTGGACGTCTCGGCGTTCCTCTGCGCGAACGGCCGGGTGCTGGACGACGAGCACTTCGTGTTCTTCAACAATCCGCAGGACCCGGACGGCGCCGTCCGGCTGCACCCCACCCGCTCGGTGCCGGGCGAACCGGTCCGCCGGGCCGAACTCACCCTGGACACCGCTCGGCTGGCCCCGGCGGTGGACGAGGTGGTGGTGGCGGTGTCCACCGAGGAGGAGGAGTCGCCGACGCTGCCGCTCGGCTACGTGCACGGGCTGGCGCTGGGCGGCGCCTTCGGCCCCGATGTGACCGGCCCGGCCCGCTGGGAGGCCGGGACCGGCGGCGTGCCGGAGAGCGCGATGGTCGTCGGATCCTTCCAACGGCGCGGCGGTGTCTGGACGTTCGAGCCGAGCGGGACGCCGGTGCCGGGCGGTCTGGCCGGTCTCGCGGTGCGCTGGGGGGTGGCGGTCGAGTAGCCGGGGTCGGGGGCGGTCCTGCGCCTGACTGAGGAGCCGCCGTCATACCCGAGGAGGAGGGGAGCCCCCGCCGGGCCGCCGGGTCGGCGGGGGGAGCCCGTACCCGGGAGCGACCTTCCGGGCACGGAACGGTGGCGAGAATGGACAGGAAGACGATCATCCGATTTTTCTTCCGCCTTTCCCTCGCCCCCAGGAGACCCTCGTGACGATGTCCGCAACCGCCGTCCGTACCGGCCGGGCGGCCGCCCGCGCCACCGGCCTGAACAAGGTCTACGGGGAGGGCGAGACCCGCGTGGTCGCCCTCGACAACGTCAGCGTCACCTTCCCCCAGGGCGAGTTCACCGCGATCATGGGCCCCTCCGGCTCCGGCAAGTCCACCCTCATGCACTGCATGGCCGGCCTCGACACCGTCAGCTCCGGCTCCTCCACCATCGGCGACACCGAACTCGTCGGCCTCAAGGACAAGCAGCTCACCCAGCTGCGCCGCGACCACATCGGCTTCGTCTTCCAGGCCTTCAACCTGCTGCCGACCCTCACCGCCCTGGAGAACATCACCCTCCCCATGGACATCGCCGGCCGCAGGGCCGACAAGCAGTGGCTCGACCGCGTCGTCGACACCGTCGGCCTCTCCGGCCGCCTCTCCCACCGCCCCAGCCAGCTCTCCGGCGGCCAGCAGCAGCGCGTCGCCTGCGCCCGCGCCCTCGCCTCCAAGCCCGACATCGTCTTCGCCGACGAACCCACCGGCAACCTCGACTCCCGCTCCGGCGCCGAGATCCTCTCCTTCCTGCGCAACTCCGTCCGCGAACTCGGCCAGACCGTCGTCATGGTCACCCACGACCCCGTCGCCGCCGCCTACGCCGACCGCGTCGTCTTCCTCGCCGACGGCCGCATCGTCGACGAACTGACCGACCCCACCGCCGACACCGTCCTGGACCGCATGCGCCGCTTCGACGCCAAGGGCCGCACCAGCTGACCCGGCAGGTCAGCCCCCAGCCCCGCCACCGGACCGGCCGCCGACGCCACGACCCTCAGGACTGACACCACCCCATGTACCGCACCGCACTGCGCAACGTGCTGGCCCACAAGGCCCGACTGCTGATGACGACGCTCGCCGTCCTCCTCGGCACCGCCTTCGTGGCCGGCACCATGGTCTTCACCGACACCCTCGCCAGCGCCTGGCGCGCCCAGAGCGCCCAGAGCTACACCGACATCGCCGTCACCGTGAGCGACCGGGGTGCCGTCGGCAAGGGGTACGACCACGGCGGCAAGGCCTCCGACCGCCCCAAGCTCACCGAGGACACCCGCAAGGCGGTCGCCGCGCTGCCCGGCGCCGCCGAGGCCCGCGGAGTGGTCAGCGGCTTCGCCGGCATCGCCGACCGCAAGGGCGCGCTGATCGGCGACGGCTTCTCCACCACCGGCACCAACTACGTCCCGGGCGCCGACGACACCGACCCGCGCTTCCCGCTGGCCGACGGCCGGGGCCCGCGCACCTCCGGCGAGATCGCACTGGACACCAGGACCGCCGAGAAGGGCGGCTTCAAGCTCGGCGACACCGTCCGCGTCGCGGTCAACGGCCCGGTCATGGAGCTCAAGCTCACCGGCACCCTGCACACCAACGACCCGCGCGTGGAGTCCGGCGGATCGCTCGCCGCCTTCGACACCGCCACCGCCCAGCAGCTCTACCTGAGCCCCGGCCAGTACGACGGGATCGACGTCAAGGCCAAGCCCGGCACGGACGACACCGCGCTGCTGGCCGCCGTGCAGAAGTCCTTCCCCCAGCCCGACACCTTCGACGTCAACACCGGCCGCGCGCTGGCCGCCGAGCAGGAGCGGAGGATCGACGAGAACACCAAGGCGATGTCCACCATGCTGCTCGTGTTCGCCGGGATCTCGCTCTTCGTCGGCATCTTCATCATCGCCAACACCTTCACCATGCTGATCGCCCAGCGCACCAAGGAGCTCGCCCTGCTCCGCGCCGTCGGCGCCAGCCGCAAGCAGATCACCCTCTCGGTGCTGGCCGAGGCGCTGCTGGTCGGCCTGGCCGCCTCGATCGGCGGTCTGATCGGCGGCATCGGCATCGCGGCCGGTCTGCAGGCCCTGCTCAACGGCCCGTGGGAGGCCAACCTGCCGGACGGCCCGCTGGTGATCGCTCCGGGCACCGTGATCGCCTCGCTCCTCGTCGGCGTCGCCGTCACCGTGCTGTCCGCCTGGCTGCCCTCGCTGCGCGCCTCCCGGATCGCCCCGGTCGCCGCGATGAGCTCCAGCGAGCAGCCCGCCACCCAGAAGTCGCTGCTGGTGCGCAACATCATCGGCCTGCTGTTCGCCGTCGGCGGCGCGCTCGGCCTGGTCGGCGGCGCGGCCTCCGAGTCGGTCAACCTGGTGGGCCTCGGCTCCGGCGCGCTGATGATCGGCGTCTTCGTCCTCACCCCGCTGCTGTCCCGCCCGGTGATCGCGCTGTTCGCCCCGGTGCTGCGCAAGCTGTTCGGCACGCCCGGCAAGCTGGCCCGCGAGAACGCCGTGCGCAACCCGCGCCGAACCGCCGCCACCGCCTCCGCGCTCACCATCGGCGTCACCCTGATCACCACGCTGAGCGTGGTCGGCGCCTCGGTGAGCAAGGCCGCCGACCGGGCCTTCGCCAGCGACATCAAGGCGGACTTCGCCGTCGCCATGGACAACTGGTCGATGCTCTCCCCCGAGGTCGCCGGGCAGATCGCCAAGACGGCCGGGGTCACCGCGACGAGCGTGGTGCGGGACGTGCCGGTGGAGGCGGTCGCCGACGGCGACACCTCCTGGCTGACGTCCGTGGACGCGGCGACCTTCGACCGGCTGGTCGACGTCAAGGTCACCGCGGGCGCCGCCGACGCGCTCCAGCAGGGCAAGCTGCTGGCCAGCAAGGACTACGCCGAGCGCAACCACCTCACGGTCGGCTCGACCCTGGACATCACCTACCCCGACGGCACCCGCGGCAGCCTCGCCGTCGGCGCCCTGGTGGAGCGCAACTCCGAGATCGGCGGGCTGATCGCCCCGGACAAGCTGGTCGGCCCGCACGCCATCGCCGGCTCCGGCCTGAAGAAGGTCCTGGTCAAGGGCGCCGACGGCGCCACCCCCGCGCTCAAGCAGGCGCTGCGCGACGCCACCGGCGGCAACCCGCTGATCGGCGTCAAGGGCGAGAAGGACATCAAGGCGGAGAACAACCGGGCGATCAACGGCGTGCTGAACGTCATGTACGGGCTGCTGGGCATGTCCGTGATCGTCGCGATCCTCGGTGTGGTCAACACCATGGCGATGTCGGTGTTCGAGCGCCGCCGCGAGATCGGCATGCTGCGGGCGATCGGCCTGGACCGGCGCGGCGTCGGCCGGATGGTGCGGCTGGAGTCGCTGATGATCGCGCTGTTCGGCGGTGTGGTCGGCGTGCTGCTCGGCATCGTCACCGCCTGGGCCGCCGTGCGGACGATCGCGGGATCGCTGAAGAGCATCACCCTGGTGGTGCCGCCGGTGCAGATCGGGTTCTTCCTGGTCGCCGCCGCGGTGATCGGCCTGCTGGCCGCCGTCTGGCCGGCCCTGCGGGCGGCGCGGCTGGACATCCTGGGCGCGATCAAGAGCGAGTAGCCGTCGCCCCTCGTACGCACGACGCCCGCCGGGACTCCTCCCGGCGGGCGTCGTGCTGTCCGAGCTCGGCGGGCGCCCTACCGCGCCCGGGGCAAACGTTTCCTCAGCAGCCGTTGAGGATCGAGGAGAGGGCGCTCTTCTCCGCGCTGTCGACCGAGAGGCCGTAGTAGTACTTCACCTGCACCCAGGCACGGGCGTAGGTACAGCGGTAGGAGGTCTGCGGCAGCCAGTGGGCCGGGTCCTGGTCGCCCTTGGAGCGGTTGGAGCTCGCGGAGACGGCGATCAGCTGCGGGCGGACCAGGTCGTTGGCGAGGGCCTGGCGCTGGGCGGTGGTCCAGGCCCAGGCGCCCGAGCGCCAGGCCTCGGCCAGCGGCACCAGGTGGTCGATGTCGAAGCTCGACGCGCTGGTGGTGGTGGCGTTGTCGTAGGCCGAGACCCAGCTGCCGCTGACGGAGGCGCAGGCGGAGTCGGTGACGACGTTGCTGCCGTCGCGCTTGAGGACCGTCTCCCGGGTGTTGCAGGTGCCGGAGATGGTGATCCAGTGCGGGAAGAGCGCGCGGTCGTAGGTGGAGGCGTGGGACTCCGCGGCCACCGTGATCGCGGCGAGGTAGCCGCGGGCGGTGGCGGCCGAGACCGGGGTCGGCAGGGCCGCCTGGGCGGTACCCGCGCCGGTCAGCAGGGTGGTGAGGGCGAGCAGCAGGGCGCCGAAGGCGGCGGCCAGGACACGGCGGGGCACGCGTATCGCGGACATGACAGGGAACTCCTGGGTCGAGGAGGGCAGGGGAAAGCCCCCGGGCGGGGAACCGGCCCGGGCTGCCGACCAGCATGTCGCCCCGGGGGTTTACGCGGGTAGATCCCAGAGGTGAATTTTTTGACCGGATGTCAGGTACACAAACCGTCAGGCAACGATCGATCCCTTGCCGTCGGGCCCGGGCATGCGAACGCCCCGTCCGGGGGTCCGGGCGGGGCGTTGCGTGGTGCGGCGGGTGCGCCGGGTGGCGCGGGCCGGTGGTGTCAGGCGGTGGTGTCAGGCGGTGGGGCGTGCCTCGGTGGTGCCGGTGGTGCCGGTGGGCTTGGGGGTGGTGGGTTCGGCGGGGCCGCCGAGGAGGCCGAAGAAGAAGGCGAGGGTGGGGGCGAGGTAGGCGAGCCAGACGACGAGCTGGAGGACGCTGGGGTCGGGCTGGAAGTTGAAGACGCCCTTGAGGAGGGTGCCGTACCAGCTGTCCTTGGGGATCGTGGTGGAGATGTCGAAGGCGAGGTTGTGCAGGCCGGGCAGCCAGCCGGCCTCCTGGAGGTCGTGGACGCCGTAGGCGAGGACGCCGGCGGCGACGACGACGAGCATGGCGCCGGTCCAGGTGAAGAACTTCGCGAGGTTGATCCTCAGTGCGCCGCGGTAGAACAGCCAGCCGAGGAAGGCGGCGGTGAGCAGGCCCAGGGCGGCGCCGACGATCGGGTTGTAGCCGTCCTCGGTGGCCTGGACGGCGGTCCAGATGAACAGCGCGGTCTCCAGGCCCTCGCGGCCGACCGCGAGGAAGGCGGTGGCGACCAGCGCGCCGGTGCCCATCGCCAGGGCCGCGTCGAGTTTGCCCTGGAGCTCGCTCTTGAGGTGGCGGGCGGTGCGGCGCATCCAGAAGACCATCCAGGTGACCAGGCCGACCGAGACGATCGACAGCGAGCCGCCGAGGGCCTCCTGCGCCTCGAAGGACAGCTGGGAGGAGCCGAACTGCAGGACCGCGCCGAAGGCCATCGACAGCAGCACGGCCGCGCCGACGCCGGTCCACACCGGCGGGAGCTTGTCCCGGCGGCCGGTCTTGACCAGGTAGGCGATGAGGATGCAGACGACCAGGCTGGCTTCGAGTCCTTCGCGCAGGCCGATCAGATAGTTGGCGAACACGCCGGCTCCCTGGGGGTGAGGAGGGTGGTACGGGCGGAACGGGCGGGAGGTCAGCCGAAGAGGGCCTGGCCCCACCACTCGCCGGGCTTGCGGACGCCCGCGGGGCAGGCGAAGTGGGCCGAACCGACGTGCTGGATGTACTCGTTCAGCGCGTCGGAGGCCGCCAGCCGCTGCTGCAGCGGGACGAACGCCTTGCGGGTGTCCCGCTGGTAGGCCAGGAAGAACAGGCCCGCGTCCAGCCGGCCGAGGCCGTCGGTGCCGTCGGTGAAGGAGAAGCCCCGGCGAAGGATCATCAGACCGTCGTTGGACTCCGGGTGGGCCAGCCGGACATGGGCGTCGGCGGGCATCGCCTTGAGGTCCGGGGCGTCGTGCTCCTTGGTCCGCCCGTACGCGGCGCCCTCGCCCTTGGTGCGGCCGAAGACGTCCTCCTGCTCCTTGAGCGAGGTGCGGTCCCAGGTCTCGATGTGCATCCGGATCCGGCGGGCCACCAGATAGGAGCCGCCGGTCATCCAGTCCGGGCCCTCGCCGGGAGCGGCCCAGACGTGCTCGGCGAGCTTCGCGGTGTCGGTGCCGGCGATGTTGTGGGTGCCGTCCTTGAACCCCATCATGTTGCGCGGGGTCTGCGCGTCCGGGGTGGTGGAGGAGGTCTTGCCGAAACCCAGCTGGGACCAGCGGATGTTGACGGTGCCCATGCCGATCCGGGCCAGGTTGCGGATCGCGTGCACCGCCACCTGCGGGTCGTCGGCGCAGGCCTGGATGCACAGGTCGCCGCCGCTGCGCTGCGGGTCCAGGTTGTCGCCCTTGAACCTCGGGAGGTCGATCAGGGCCTCGGGCCGCCGGGCCTTGAGGCCGAAGCGGTCCACCGTCTGACCGTCCGGGGCGGACTTCTCGAACAGGCTCGGACCGAAGCCGATGGTGAGGGTGAGCCGTGAGGCCGGCAGGCCCAGGGCCTCGCCGGTGTCGTCCGGCGGCGCCTCCGGCAGACCGCTGGCGGCGCCGCTGCCGACCTCGCGGCCGCCGGTCATCGCGGCGGCGGCCTTGGTCCACTCCTTCAGCATCCGGACCAGCGAGTCGCGGGTGGCGGTCGACGAGACGTCGAACGCCGCGAAGTGCAGCCGGTCCTGGACGGGGGTGGCGATGCCCGACTGGTGGTCGCCGAAGAACGGGATGTCCGCGGTGGCGGCGGGCGCGGCCGGGGTGTCGTCGTCCTGGCGGGTCGCGGCGGCGACCGAGCCGACACCGGCGGCGCCCAGCGCGACCCCGGCACCGGCCCAGCCGATGACGGCGCGGCGGCTGACCGGGGCGCGGCCGGCGGACGACTCCGCGGTGGCGTCGGCGGTGGCGGCCGGCGTCGCGTTCTGCTGCTGGTTCTCGGCGTCCATGGGCGGGTGGACCCTTCTCTGTGCTGAACTCACGGATGCCGTGGCGGCCGCTGGGGCCGCCACGGCGGAGTACCGGGTGTGGTGCGTGGTGCGGGGCCCGGTGCGCGCGCCGCGAAGGGCAGCGCGCACCGGTCTGCGGTGGTTACTTGACGACCACGGCGGCGGCGAGCTTGGAGAGGGGCTCGCCGAGGGAGTTGACGGCGTCGGAGAAGGTCTTGCGCTCGGTGTCGGTGACCTTGTCGTAGGAGGTGTAGCTGCCGTCGGTCTGCTTGTACTTGGTGAGCAGGGCCTGGATGGCGGCGAACTCGCTGTCGAGGGTCTTGGCGAGTTCGGCGTCCTTCTCGGCGGCGACGGGCTTGAGCAGCTCGTAGGCCTTCTTGGCGCCCTCGACGTTGGCGGCGAAGTCGGAGAGGTCGGTGTGGCTGTAGCGGTCCTCCTCGCCGGTGACCTTGCCGGTGGCGACCTCGTCGAGGAGTTCCTTGGCGCCGTTGGCCATGCTGGTGGCGGTGATCTCGGCCTCGGGGATCCTCTTCTGCCAGTCCTTGAGGTCGGCGACCAGCCGGTCGGCGAGCTTCTTCTCGGCGTCGCCGATGACGGCGTCGGCCCACAGGGACTTCTCCAGCTTGTGCCAGCCGGTCCACTCCTGGCCGGGCTCCAGGCCGTCCTCGCGGGTGTCGGTCTTGGGGTCGACGTCGCCGAAGCTCTCGGCGACGGGCTCGGTGCGCTCCCAGCCGGTGCGCGAGGGCGCGAAGAGGGACTTGGCCTTCTCCAGGTCGCCGGCGTTGATGGCGGCGGCGAAGGCCTCGACGGCGGGGACGGTGGCGTCGGCCTGGCCCTGGGCGTAGGCGCGGTAGGAGTCGACGGCGGCGGTCAGGCGGGGGTCGGCGGGGGCGGCGGAGGTGTCGCCGGTGACGGTGATCCTCTGGCGGATGCCGTCGCCGACCATGCCGGGCTTGCAGGCGACCTCGTAGGTGCCGGCCTTGATCTCGGCGGTGACGGTGGCCTTGGTGCCGGGGCCGATGTTCTCGCGCTCGGTGACGATCCTGTCGCCGGCGGCGTAGACGTAGACCTCGGTGACCTTGGATCCCTTGTTGGCGATGTCGATGCTGACGTGGCCGGCCGGGAAGGTGGTCCTGGAGACCTCGCAGGCGGTGTCGGTGGCGTTGACCTTGACGGCGTCGGCAGCGGCCTTGTCGTCCTTCTTCTGCGAGCAGCCGGCCAGTGCGGCGGTCGCCACGGCGAGGGTGAGCAGCGTGGCTGCGGTGGAACGACGGGCGGACATGCGGGCTCCAGCGGTCAGGACAGGGCGTTTCAGGGCAGGGCAGAGCGCGGAACGGGAGCAACGACGCCGTCGGTGCCCCCGCCCACTTAGCTAAGGCATACCTTAGGGATATCGGTTTTTGCCGTCCACACCGGGGTCGGTCACGAAACGGTGCAGGTGGGACAAGGGCTCCGGCGCCTCGGTGGTCGGTCCACCGACGATTTCCGGTCACTCGTGGCTCGGCCGGAGGTGGCGTCGATGGCAAAGAAGTGGTAAAGGGGCACGCACCGGTGGGTGCGCGCCCCTGGGGGAGGTCGTCGAGGACCGCTCCGGTCAGCCGGTCGGGGTGCGCCGGGTCGCGGCCCTGGCGGTCCAGCGGCCGTCCTGCCGGGTGATCCGGATCGGGTGGCCGAAGGTCGCGCTCACCAGCTCGGTGGTCATCACCTCGTCCACCGGGCCGGCCGCGACCGTCTCCCCCGCCCGCAGCAGCAGCGCGTGCGTGGTGGACTCCGGCAGCTCCTCCAGGTGGTGGGTGACCAGGACGCTCGCGAGCTCCGGGTGCTGATGGCGGAGCAGGTCCAGACTGTCCAGCAGCAGTTCCCGGGCGGTCAGGTCCAGCCCGGTGGCGGGCTCGTCGAGCAGCAGCAGCCGCGGGCTGGGCATCAGGGCCCGGGCGATCAGCGCCCGTCCCCGCTCGCCCTGGGAGAGCGTGGTCCACGGGGACTCCGCGGCCTCCGTCATGCCCAGCGTCCCGATCAGCAGCTCGGCCCGCTCCAGTTCCTCCGGGGCGGGCTTGCGGTGCAGGTCCGGCTCGATCGTGTTGGTGACACCGGTGAGGACCACCTCGCGCACGGTCAGCGGCGAGCGCAGCGGATGGCGCGGATTGACGTGGCCGAGGTGGGCGCGCAGCTCGCGGATGTCGACCCGGCCGAGCCGGCGGCCGAGCACGTCCACCTCGCCCCGGGTGGGGTGGGAGACGGCGCCGAGCAGCGCGAGCAGGGTCGACTTGCCGGCGCCGTTCGGGCCGAGCAGGGCCCAGTGCTCGCCGGGGTGGATGTCGAGGTCGATCCCGCGCAGCAGGTGGCGGCCGTCCCGGACGACGTCCACGGCCCGGGTGCGCAGCAGCGGGGCCGACGGCTCGGGCAGCTCCGGCGATTCCGACGTCTCCGGCGGCGCGGCGGGCGAGCCGGTGGCCGGGGCGTCAGCGGCTCGGGCGGCGGCGGCTCGGGCGGCGGCGGCCGGGGCGGCCTCCGGGCCGGTGGCGGGCGGGCGCGGGGCGGACGTGCTCATGCGGGCGGGCCTCCTGGGCTCCTCCGGTGCCGGGCAGGGTCGCGGGCGCGGCGCCGCACCGGACGGGCCGCCGCCGACCGTCCGCGTGCAGAGTACAACCGTCGGTCCGGGCGACGGGTCCGGCGTCCGAGCCGTGGACTGCCGTCCGGCGCAGGCGCCGTGCGTACTCCCCGTTTCCCCGGCGGCAGTTGGGGCCAGGATCGGTGCGCGAACCGTGGAACCGGAGCGGACCGACGGCTCGTGGAAGCGGTGCGGGACACCACGTGCGGGTGGAGGGGACGGGTCATGACAGGGACGGACACACCGCCGGAACCAGGTACCGGACGCGCCGGGACACTGCCGGAACGCTTCGAGGAGCACGCCCGCGCCGCACCGGAGGCGGTCGCCCTGCGCTGGGCCGGAACGGAGCTCCGCTACGGCGAACTCGACGCCAGGGCCGACCGGCTGGCCCGCCACCTGGTCGGGCGCGGGCTCCGGCCCGGCCGGCTGGCGGCGGTGGCGTTCGGCCGGGGTGTCGAGGTGTACGTCGCCCTGCTCGCCGTGCTCAAGACCGGCGCGGCGTACCTCCCGCTGGAGCCCGGCGCCCCCGACCCGCTGCTGCGGCACGTCCTCGCCGAGGCCGCGCCGGACCTGGTCGTCACCGAGGAGGCGCACCGGATCCGGCTGACGGACGCCGGGGCCCGGGAGCTGGTCTGCGTCGACGCGGCCGGGGCCGCCGGGGAGGCGCACTCCGCCGGTCCGCACCCCGTCGACCCGCACCCCGCCGAGCTCGACCCGGACGGCCTCGCGGTCGTCCTCACCACCTCGGGCACCACCGGCCCGCCGCGCTGCGCGGGCCTCTCGCACCGCAATCTGCTCGCCGCCCACCACGGCTGGCGCACCGTCTACGGCATCACTCCCGTCGACCGCATCCTCAGCACGGCGAGCCTGGAGTTCGACGTGTTCACCGCCGACTGGGTGCGCGCGCTCTGCTCCGGCGCGACGCTGGTGGTCGCCCCGCGCAACCTCACCCTGGACCGGGCCGCCGACATCGCCGACCTCCCGCCGCTGATCGCCGCCGAGCGGATCACCCTGCTGGAGCTCAACACCCGCACCGCGCGCCGGCTGACCGCCCTTCTCGCACCGACTGCCGGGGGCCGCCCGCTCGCCGGGGTGCGGGTGCTGACCGTCGGCGCCGAGAAGTGGTGGCTGGACGAGCACCTGGCGCTGCAACGGCTGGTCGGCCGGCCGACCCGGGTGATCAATGTCTACGGGCTGGCCGAGGCGTCCGTGGACAGCACCTGGTTCGAGGTCCGGGGCCTCGACGAGGTGCCCGGCGGCGCGGCGCTGTCGGTGGTCGGCCTGCCGTTCCCCGGCGCCCGGGTGTACGTGCTCGACCCGGACGGCACCCCGCTGCCGGACGGCGCGGTCGGTGAGATCGCCCTCGCCGGGCCGGGCCTCGGCCCCGGCTACCCCGGCCGCCCCGAGGAGACGGCCCGCCGGTTCGTCCGCAGCGGACACGACCCGGACGGCCGGGTCCTGCTCACCGGCGACCTCGGCCGGATCGCGGAGGGCGGCACGCTGGAGTTCGTCGGCCGGGCGGCGGGCGTGGTCGGGCCGACCGACGCCGGTCCGACCGACGCCCGGGTGTCCGCCGCCGCGGCCGGGACGGTGTCCCGCGCGGCCCGCGCCGAGGCCCGGCTGCGCGCCCGCCCCGGGATCCGGGAGGCGGCCGTCGCCGAGATGGAGGTCGCACCCGGTCGGCGCGAGCTGGTCGGATACGCCGTCACCGTGCCCGGCGCGCCGGACACCGACGGCTGGTCGCTGACGGCCGCGCTCACGGCCGCGCTGCCGGCCGGGGAGGCGCCCGCCGCCGTGGTCCCGGTGCCCGGTCTGCCGCGCACCCGGGCCGGCAAGCTCGACCGGGACGCGCTGCCGCTGCCCGCGCCGGGCGACCGCACGCCGCCCCGCCGGTCGGGCGGCGGGAAGGGCTACCGGGGCAAGGGCGGCGGCGGGTCCGGGGGCGGCGCGGAGTCGGAGTCCTTCCTCGGATGCGGCACGGTCACCGTCGGGGTGCCGTCGGCGGCCGTCGCCGCGCTGCTCACGGACAGGCTCTGGCCGGGCTCGACGGACGTCTCGGCGGTGCCGGCCCCGTACGACACCCTGTTCCGCGTGCTCTACCTCTTCGAGTGGGCCGCGTTCGGGCTCGGGGTGGCCTGGCTGCTCTTCGGGGCCGCGGTGACGGCCCGGCAGCGACGGCCCGCCGGCCTGTCGGTGGCCGCGCACCTGGCGGTGTTCTGGTTGCTGGCCTCGTGGTGGCCGCAGGACAACCTGTACCGGACCGCCCACCGGGCGGACTGGTACGCCCAGACCTGGCTGGTCTTCGTGTTCAACATCGCGCTGATGGTCTCGGCCGCGATCGTGGTCCGGTTCCTGACCTGGCAACCGAGGGTGCGCAAGCGGCTGTGAGCAGGCCGGGCCCGGGGGCTCGGGGGACTTGACGGCTCGGGGGGGGACGGCTCAGCGCAGGGCCTCGAACATTCGGCCCAGTGCGTGGTGGGCCGCCCCGAGCAGGGCCTGCGCGGCGTCCAGCGCCTCGACGCTCCGGGCGGCGAGCGCCAGGCCGACGGCCGGGTCCGGCTCGTGGCCGGCCGTCACGATCAGCGGCAGCAGCGTCGCGCCGAGCCGCGCGCAGGCCGGACGCAGCCGGTCCAGGTGGTCGTACAGCGCCTCCTGGGAGAGCCGGGCGCCGAGCGGCATCGCGTCCAGGGTGCGGACCAGGTGGCCGGGGCCGCGCACCTCGTCCAGCCGGTGGCGCAGGACGAAGGCGATCGCCGGTCCGGTGAGCCGCAGATTGGCCTCGGTCGGGGCGAGCCGGCGTTCCCGGTCGGTGACGAAGTCCACGTCGTACCAGCCCCGGTGGCCGGCCTCGGCCAGCCGCTCCCCCACCGCGAGGCCGAAGCGTTCGACGGTCGCGGCGGCGCCGGGCGGGACCGTGCCCGGACCGACCGTCACCCCCTGGTAGCTGGTCCCGTCGACCGCCATCTCGCCGACGCCGACCGGGTGGACCCGGCCGTCGGCGCCGATCACCGCGTCGAAGGTGAGGTCGCGCAGCCGGCCGGTGCCGGCCGGGCCGCCGTCCACGTACTCCTCCAGCAGCAGCGGGCCGCCGGACGGCAGGACGGCCTCGCGCACCAGCCGGCGCAGCAGCCGCCGGGCGCCGCCGGCTGCCGACAGCTCCTCCGGGGTGATCACGACGGTTCCGTAACCACCCACTCCGTACGGGGACTTGAGCACCGTGCTGCTACCCCGGGCGGCGCGGGCGGCCAGTCGCCGGGCGGCCGCCCGGAGGCCGTCGGCGGGCTCCTGGCGGGGCACCCGCACGCCGGGGTGGTCCTGGGCGAGCGCGGTGAAGAGGCCGTGCGCGGCGTCCTTGGCCTCGTAGCGGCGGACGGCCGCGAGCTCCGGGCCCTCGCCCCGGTCGGGGGTGCGGCCCCAGAACAGCACGGGTTCGGGGCCGGTGGCGAGCCGTTCGGCGAGCGCGGGGCGGGCGGCGAGGGCCTCGGCGACCGTGCCGCCCGGGGCGATGCCGTCGAACAGCTCGACCGGGCCCCAGTCGAGTTCGCGGGCGAGCCAGTCGATCCAGGCCCGGTCGACCTCGGCGGGCAGGACCAGCGCGGCGGGTTCCGGGCTGTAGCCGACGGCCAGTCCGGCGTAGTGGTGCGCCCGGTGGAGGCGGTCGGCGCGCCGTTCGGCGGCGGACGGTTCGGCGGCGGACCTGCTGGACCCGAACCCCCTGACGGCGAACCGCCTGCCGGAGGAGGGTTCGTGGAGGAACTGCTCGTTGAAGTCGGCCACGTTCCCGACGTGCACCGCACGACGTCCGCCGGTCCAGGCCCCCACCCATCCGTCCATCCCGCGAGCGTACGGCACGGGGAGCGCACGGCACGGGTCTCGGCGACCCCGACGCAAGCGTGAACAGACAAGTCGAAAACGATCAAATTTGATCAGTACAGGACACGAATTGGCAAAGTTCTGACGTTCGCTCTAGCCCTGGATGACTGCGCACCGTCAATCTCGGCAGCAGCTCTCATCCCTGCATCACGCAGCATCCCCGACTGGAGTCAGAGTGAGCCCCACCTCCTCTTCTCGCCGCTTCCTCGCGGCCGGAGCCATAGCGGCCACCGCCGCCCTCGTCGCCGCCACCGTCACCGCCGGGACCGCGTCCGCCGCGTCCGGCCGGGACGCGGCGATCGCCCAGGCCCGGGCCAACGTCGCCCACAACGCGTCGGTCTTCGGCTTCGCCGACGGCCAGGACCTCCTGGTCAAGGACGTCGTGCTGGACGCCGACGGCACCCAGCACGTCCGCTTCGACCGCACCTACCTCGGCCTGCCCGTGGTCGGCGGCGACCTGGTGGTCCACCAGGACTCCCGCGGCCGGCTCAAGGACTCCTCCCGCGCGGCCGCCCACGACGCCGCCGTGCGCACCATCGTCCCCAAGATCCCCGCCCAGCTCACCGCCGGCCGCGCGCTGGAGGCCGCCCCCGGCGTCGGCAACGCCACCAGCAGCCCCGAACTCGTCGTCTGGGCCGCCGACGGCACCCCGCGCCTCGCCTGGCGCACCACCGTCGAGGGCACCGGCGACCACGGCCAGCCGGCCGGCCGGATCGTCGTCACCGACGCCAACACCGGTGCGCAGATCGAGGCCTACGACGCCGAGCACCAGGCCACCGGCACCGGCCACTCCGAGTACACCGGTGACATCACCATCGACACCACCGCGCAGACCGGCGGCTTCTCGCTGAAGGACCCGACGCGCGGCCACGTCACCAAGGACGCCCGCAACGTCGCCGCCGGCTCGCTCAACGCGAACTCCGGCACCCTCTTCACCGACACCGACAACGTCTGGGGCGACGGGAAGAAGTTCTCCACCGACCGCGCCACCGCGGCCGTCGACGCCCACGCCAACACCGCCTGGACGTACGACTACTACAAGAACACCTTCGGCCGCAGCGGCATCAAGAACGACGGCAAGGGCGCCACCGTCTTCGTCCACGTCGGCACCAAGTGGGACAACGCCCAGTGGTCCGACAGCTGCTTCTGCATGATGACCGGCGACGGCGACGGCGTCACCGACCCGGAGCAGGTCGACCTCGACACCATGGGCCACGAGATGACCCACGGCGTCACCAGCGCCACCGCCAACCTGCGCTACAGCGGCGAGTCCGGCGGCCTCAACGAGTCCACCTCGGACATCTTCGGCACCATGGTCGAGTTCTACGCCAACAACGCGGTGGACAAGGGCGACTACCTGTTCAGCGACCAGTCCACCCCGCCGTGGCTGCGCCGCTTCGACAAGCCCTCGCTGGACGGCCGGTCCGCCGACTGCTGGACCAGCAAGGTCGGCCAGCTCGACGTGCACAACTCCTCGGGCGTCGGCAACCACTGGTTCTACCTCGCGAGCGAGGGCAGCGGCGCCAAGACCATCGACGGCGTCAGCTACAACAGCCCGACCTGCAACGGTTCGACGGTCGCCGGCATCGGCAACCAGAAGATCGCCAAGATCTGGTACCGCGCGCTGACGGTCTACATGACCTCCACCACCAACTACAAGGGCGCGCGGGCCGCGTCGCTGAGCGCCGCCAAGGACCTCTACGGCGCCACCAGCACCGAGTACAAGGCCGTCGCGGCCGCCTGGAGCGCCGTCTCGGTCTCCTGACCGCGGCGCCCGCACCTCGGCCCGTCACCCCCGTCGCGGGGGTGGCGGGCCGTCGGTCGCTCTTGTGGGCCGGGCCGCCGGTCGCTCGGGCGGGCCGGGCCGTCAGTCGCCCAGGACCCTGACCGGCGCCCCGGCCAGGAAGGCCGCGATGTCCTCCACCGCCTCGCCGTAGTAGCGCCGGTAGTTGTCCCGCGACACGTACCCCAGGTGCGGGGTGGCCAGCAGCCGGGGCGCCGTCCGCATCGGGTGGTCCGCCGGCAGCGGCTCCTGGTCGAACACGTCCACCGCCGCCCCCGCGATCCGCCCCGCCGACAGCGCCGCGAGCAGTGCCTCCTGGTCGACGATCGCTGCCCGGGAGGTGTTGACCAGGTACGCGTCCGGCCGCATCAGCGCGAGTTCGGGCGCGCCGAGGAGCCCCCGGGTGCGCGCGCCGAGCGCGAGGTGCACGGAGACGAAGTCGCTCTCCCGCAGCAGTTCCTCCTTCGACCCGGCCCGGCGCACGCCCACCTCGGCCGCCCGCTCCGCGGTGAGGTTGCTGCTCCAGGCCACCACGTCCATGTCGAAGGCGAGCCCCACCCGGGCGACCCGGGCACCGATCTTCCCCAGTCCCAGCAGACCCAGCCGGCGCCCCGCCAGATCCGCGCCCACCGTGCTCTGCCACGGCCCGCCGCTCCGCAGCGCCGTGCTCTCCTCGACCAGCCCCCGGGCCAGCCCGAGCAGCAGCGCCCAGGTCAGCTCCACCGGCGGCGTCGACGAACTCGCAGTCCCGCACACGGTGACCCCGTGGGCGCGGGCCGCCGCGTGGTCGATCACCGAGTTCCGCATCCCCGAGGCGACCAGCAGCCGCAGCCGGGGAAGCCGCTCGAACACCTCCGCCGGAAAGGCGATCCGCTCCCGCAGCGTCACCACGATGTCGAAATCGGCGACCGCCGCGACGAGTTCCGCCACCGAGGCCGGATGCTCGCGGAACGGCACGACCTCGACCCGGTCGGCCACCGGGGACCAGTCGGCGATCGTGGTGGCGACGCCCTGGAAGTCGTCGAGTACGGCACAGCGGAGTCTCATGCCCCGCACTCTTCCAGATCGGCCCGGCACTGCCGGGCGCGGCTCCCGCGCACCGTGGCGCGGCCGGGCCGGGACACCCCCGGAGGCGGTCCGGCGCCCCGGTGTGAGAGGGTCGGCGGCCGGACGGAGGAGGCGCCGATGCGGGTGAGTGGGACCGGGGACGCGGCGGGGAGCCGGGACGCGGCAGGTGGTCGGGACGCGACGGGGAGCCGTGACGCGACGGGGGCCGGCGGGCGGGTCCTGGTCGTCGACGACGACGCGGCGATCCGCCGCGGGCTGGAGCGCGGGCTGCGGTTGAGCGGCTTCTCGGTGGCCCTCGCCGAGGACGGCCGGGCGGCGCTGGCCCGGATGACCACCGAACCGCCGGACGTGCTGGTGCTCGATGTGTCGATGCCCGGCCTCGACGGCGTCGAGGTCTGCCGCCGCCTGCGCGCCCGGGGCGACGACCTCCCGGTGCTGATGCTGTCCGCCCTCGACGAGGCCGCCGACCGGGTCGCCGGGCTCCAGGCGGGCGCCGACGACTACCTGGTCAAGCCGTTCGCCCTGGAGGAACTCGTGCTGCGGCTGCGGGCCCTGCTCCGCCGCCGGCCGCCGCAGCCGGACGACCGGGTGCTCGCCGGACCGCTCAGCCTCGACCCCGGCACCCGCCAGGCCCATCTGGACGGCGAGGAACTCTCCCTCACCCGGCGGGAGTTCGAACTGCTCACGCACCTGGCCCGGAACGCCGGCCTGGTGCTCTCGCGCGAGCTGCTGCTGGAACGCGTCTGGGGCTACGACGTGGAGGTGCGCAGCGACGCCGTCGACACCTTCGTCAGCTACCTGCGGCGCAAGACCGAGGCCGGCGGGCGGCCCCGGCTGATCCACACCGTCCGGGGCGTCGGCTTCGTACTGCGCACACCCGACCGCACACCCGACGGGTCGCGGCAGGCCCCGCGGTGAGGCTCTCCACCCGGATCGCGCTCTGGGCGGCGGCCGTGGTGCCGCTGCTGGTGGTGCTCGCCGGCCTGCTGCTGCTGCCGCTGGTCGGCCGGGACCTGCGGCACCAGCAGGACGCCCGGCTCGACGAGCGCGCGTCCGCGCTGCTGCCGAGCGTCCGGGCGCTGGTGGCCGCCGACAGCAAGGGCCGGCCGAAGGTGGAACAGAACCAGCAGCGCAAGGTGGTGGACACCGCCCTGGACCTGGGCGTGCGGGTGATCGGCACGGACGGCGGCGTCCTGCTGTCCGTCGGCCCGCAACCGGACGGGCCGGGTGCCCTCGCGGGCGAGCCGGGCGGCGGACCGGTCACGGTCCGGGACCGCGGCAGCTCCTGGCGGGTCCTCACCAGGGCGGTCGGCGGGAACGGGAACGGGAACGGGAGGGGCGGCGGCTCCGGCCTGCTGCAGGTGATCGCCCCCACCGGGCCGGCGGACCGGCAGGCGGCCGCGGTGCGACGGCGCGTCCTGCTCGTCGCCCTGGTGTCGGCCCCGGTGTCCGCGCTGCTCGCCTTCGCGCTCGCCGAGCGGGCCACCGCCCCGCTGCGCAGGCTCAGCCGCCGTGCCGCCGGGCTGGACCCGGCGGCGTCCGCCGGGCCGGACTCTCCCGGTGGTCACGGCTCCTCGGGCGGTCACGGGTTCGTGTCCGAGCGGACCGGTACCGCCGAGGTCGACGAGCTGTCCTCGGCCCTCGTCCTGCTCCTCACCCGCTACGACGAGCAGGCCCGGCGGACCGCCCAGGCGCTGGACACCGCCCGGGCGTTCTCCGCCGACGCCTCGCACGAGCTGCGCACCCCGCTGATGAGCCTGCGCACCAATCTCGACGTCCTGGCCGCCCACCCGGACCTGCCCGCCGCCGACCGGGACGAGGTCGTGGCGGAGCTGCGGCAGGACCACGCCCGGCTGCTCGACCTGCTCACCGCGCTCAGCGCCCTGGCCCGGGGCGACCTGGTCCAGTTGGACGCGTTCCAGCCGCTCGACCTCGCCGAACTCGTCGACGCGGCCGCCGAGGAGGCCCGCCGCCGCCACCCCGGCACGGTGTTCGCCGTGCACGCCCCGGCCGAACTGCGGCTGTTCGGCTGGGAGGCCGGGCTGCGGATCATGCTCGCCAACCTCCTCGGCAACGCCGCCGTGCACGGCCGCGCCGACGGCGACCCGGCCCGCGTCACCGACCCGGCCCGCGTCACCGTCCGGCTCACCGCCGAGGGCTCGCAGGCCCGGCTCACCGTGGACGACAGCGGCCCCGGGGTCCCGCCGGAGGACCGGGCGGCGGTGTTCCAGCGCTTCCACCGCCGCCGGGACAGCCCCGGTTCGGGGCTCGGGCTCACCCTGGTCGCCCAGCAGGCCGCGCTGCACCGGGGCACCGTCGCCCTCGCCGCGCCGCCCGACGGCACCGGCTGCCGGGCCGAGGTCACCCTCCCGCTCCCCCGGCCGGACGCCCCGACCCTCGAACTCCCGGCCCGCCGGGACTGGCTCACCGGTCCGGGGCGCTGAGCGGGCCGGGGGCGCGGGGGCGCTGCGCGGGCCCGGGGTGCGAGCGGCCCCGGGCCCGCCGTTCCACAGGGATTCCACAAGAAGGCGTCCTACCGTCCGACTCGACCGCACCGGGCCGTCAGGGTCCGGCTTCGGGTCGAGGAGAGGACGTCACATGCCCGCAGTCAACCGCCTTCCCTCCGGTCGCCGGTCCGGCGCGCTCGGTGCCCTCGCTCTGGCCGGCGCGCTGCTGGCCGTCGCGCCCGCCGCCCAGGCGGCCCCGGCCGCCCCGAGCTCCGGACCGGCCGCCGCCACCTCGCCGACCGCCCTGCCGACACCCACCGGTGACGGGGCCAAGAGCATCTGCAAGCGCCTGCCGAGCACCGACGGCCATCTCACCAATGCGCTGAACCGGCTCAACGGGAACGCCACGGTGGCCGGCTCCGTCGCCCGGCTGGAGCAGCGGGTCGCGAACGCCAAGGCCGCCGGTCACACCGAGGTCGAGACCTACCTCAACGGCCGGCTGACCGCCCGCAAGGCCCTGGTCGGCACCCTGAAGTCCCGGCAGAACGGCCTCAAGTCCGTGGCGACCTGGTGCGCCGCCCACGGCAAGGGCACCGGCAAGTGACCCGCCGACCCGCCGGAGCAGCGCTCGCGGTCGTCCTGCTGACCGGAGCGGCGCTGCTCACCGGTTGCGGCCCCGTGGTCACCCACGGACCGGCCTCCCCCGGCACGGCCGACAGCGCTCCGCCTGCGGACCTGCAGCAGAAGCTGGACGCCGCCGAGAGCGCCGTCGCGGCGGCCGACGCCGACACGGCGTCCGAGAACGGCTGATCCGGGCGGCGGCGTTCGGCAGTGGCCGAGGAGGTGTGCCGGGCCGGTCGTGGGGGCCGGCCCGGCACACCCCTCCCGCCGTTCGACGCAACCGGTCTCAGTGTCTGCGGTGGGGCCGCCACCACGTCCCAGGGGTGCGCGGCTCCTCCGGCCCCGGCAGCCGGGCCGCCAGCTCCCGGTAACCCTGCTGCTCCAGCTGCCGCCTGAGCTCGGCCACCTCGTCCGAACGGCGCGAGGACGCCGTCGTGATCGCCTCCTGGAGCGCCGTTCCGTGGTCGACCGGGTCCAGGTACTGGAGGAACTCGGCGATGTCCTCAGGAGGCCGGTAGCGGCACACGCTCACCGTCATCGCACGGCTGAGCTCCGCCGGCAGGTCGGCCTCGACCAGGCTCACCACCGCCCGGGCGATCTCCGCGCCGCTCCTGCCCCGGGAGGAGAACGCGGTGGCCAGCATCTTCGCGCTCCCCGACCGGCCGATCCGCAGCAGGCCCCCGATCACCCCGGCCACCGAGCCGCCCGCCAGCACCCGACCGGCCAGCAGCTCCGCCATTTCGTTCGAGTGCCCGGCAGGGCCCCGGTCCGTCGGTCCGTCGACCGGTAGCGGGGCCTCCAGCAGCGCGGCGACCCGGTCGGAGTGCTCGTCGGCGAGGAGGTGGTCGACGATCCGCTCCGCCTCCGACAGCCGCCCGTTCGCCCGCAGGGCCCGGAGGACCAGGGCGAGTTCCGCCGGGGGCCGGGCTGCCGCGAGGATCTGCCACAGTTCGGCCCGCCGGTCCGCCGCCACGGGCCGGAACGCCGTGCCGCGCCGCGTCGGCAGCAGCGGCAGGTCCGCCAGCGCAGCCAGCAGAGCGACCACGTCCTCGGGCTCCCGGTACAGGACCGCCGCGGCCAGGGCCGCCCTGGTCGGCCCGCCCCGGGCGGCGCGGTCGGCGAGTTCCCCGACCGGGCCGTCCGCCCCGGCCGCCCACAGCAGGTGGGCGCGGTGGAGCTCGGGGGCGGTCCGGTGCAACTGCCGGTACCAGGCCACGACGGGCGCGTCCGGCGGGGCCTCGTCGACCAGGACGGCCGCGTACCGGAACCAGCCGCGCTCGTTCAGCTCTGCCCAGAAAGCGGCGATGTCGGACCTCCGCGCGTGCACCCGGAGCACGGGCAGCCCGACCTGCTCGGCGCCGTGACGGCGCAGGTGGGCGAGGATGCCGTCGGCCTGCGGGGCCGACAGCTCCGGGGCCAGCGTGTCCATCGCGACGCCGCGCACCTCCTCGCCCCTCGCGTCCAGCGCCGTGAACAGCCGGCCGATCTCCTCCTCGGACCCGGTCCAGCGAGCGGCCCCCAGCAGGGCACCGGCGAAGACGCCCTGCCGCCCGGCCAGCAGCTCCACCAGCAGTTCCGCGAACCGGTCCAGCGCCGTCGACCGCGCGAGGTGCTCCACGAACCGCTGGATCGCCTGCCCCTTCCTCGGCCGCTCCAGCCGGAAGTTGGCCAGCACCTCGGCGACCTCCCGGACGGGTCGCCCGGCCGCCGCCCGGCACAGCACCTCGAACGCCTCGTCGTCCCGGAGGGCCTCCAGCAGGCCGACGACGACCGGGGGCGGCTGGGAGTGGCCCAGCCGCCCCAGCAGGGTGGCGGCCTCCTGCGCGCTGCCGGTCCGGCGGAGTTCGGCGAGCAGGGCGCGGAACTCCGCGACCGCGACGGGCGGACCGGCCGGGAAGACGCCCAACAGGTACGACGTGCCAGGTGCGGAACCACTTGCCCGGGCCGCCGCGAACAGCCTGGCGGCATGCACCCGGACGGCCTCGACCAAGCGCTCGCCCGGCGGCCGGGCCGCAGGGTACCGGTGGCCCAGGGCCTCGATCAGGGCCCCGGTTCGCTCCACCGGACCGGCGGCGAGGGCGGCGCCGAGCAGCTCGGTGAGGTCGACCGCCGCCCCGAAGCCCGGCCCCGGGCCGTCGAGGGCGAGGACCAGTTCGGCCACCTCGTCGGGTGGGCGGAGCCGGGCCGCCCGGAGCAGGACGTCCCGGACCTGGGCGGCGGACGGGCCGGCCGTCGGGCCCCCGCTCCGAGCCGGTGCGGCCAGCAGGTCCAGGAGCTGCGGCAGCGGCAGGTCCACGGCCGGGTCGACCGGCGGCCGACCGGGCGATGGCACGCGGACGGCGAGTTCGGGAGCGGGAACGGGAACGAGCTCGGAAGCGGGAACGGGCTCCGACGGGGCCGACCCGTTGCCGAGGACAGGCACGAGGGCCGCCGCGTCCCCCGGCCCGGACCGCTCCCGAGAGGCGGGAGCAGGCTCGGTCGACGGCGCCGGCAGGGGAACCGGCACCGCCGCGCTCGGGTCGGGCCCGAGGCGGTCGCGCAGCAGCCGCTCCCCCGCCTGCCCGTTCCGGGCCCGCAGTTCGGCGCGCAGAGCGGTCAGCTCCGCAGGCCCGTACTCGGCGACGACGGCCCGCGCCAGCGGGTCCCCCAGGGACGCGAACCGCTCCTCGCCGCAGGCGTCCAGCAGCTCGGCGAGCCGGCCAGGATCCCGGCGCAGCGCGCGGATCCGGCCCACGAGCACATCGCGCGCCGCCGACGGCGTCCGCGCCAGCACGGTCAGCAGGTCCACCGTCGACCGGTCGCGGACCAGGGCGTCCCGGAGCCGGGCCGCGACGACGGACAGGCGCCGCTGCTCCAGCGCCGCGAGCAGCGCCCCCACCCCCTCCGCCGGGTACCCGCCGCCCAGCGCCGACACGGCGGCCGCGACCGGGTCGCGGTCCGTCCGCCCCTCGGTCGGGAGTTCCCAGACCCGGACGAGGAAGTGCGCCGCCCGCTCCGGCGGCGCCCCGCACAGCACTTGCAGGAAGGGTGCGAGCAGGTTGTCCGGTCCGTGACCGCAGAGCAGGACGGCCAGCTCCCCCGCCTCCTTGGGCACCATGAGGCCGGCCGCGAGTCGTACGACGGCGACCGCGTCCTCGCCCGGGCGGTCGCTCTCGTGGACGTCGCCGTCCGACAGGTGGTCCAGCAAGCGGCGCAGGGCCCGCGGTTCCTGCCGGGCGCACTCCTCGTGGAACACGTCGAGGTACCGCGACATCCCGGCCTCGCGGAGCAGCCCAGGCAGGCTCCGTACATCTCGGCCCTCGGCCAGCAGGATCCGGACGACGGCCGTCGCGTCCCGCTCCAGGCCGCCCCGCCCCCCGGTGGACCGCAGCCAGGAACCGACCGCCTCCGCCGACCACTCCGCCATCGCCGCGAGCGCCGCCGCCCTGGCCTCGCCCGCCCCGGCCCGGGACAGCACCAGGAGGAAGCCGTCCACCGACCGGGACCCGAGCCGGGCCACCGTCGCCCGCACCAACCGCCGGACCTCCGTCGGCAGTTCCTCCGCCTCCAGCGCGGCGAGCAGCGGCGGCAGGTCCTCCACCGGCCGCGGCTCGTCGGACACCCGGGCCGCCTCGGCGGCGAGTCCGGCCCGGTGCAGTTCCACGACGCACGCCGTCCAGGCGTCGGCCGGCAGGGCCGCCAGAGCGCGGAGCAGGGTCGAGCGCAGGGCGTCGACCGTCTCCTTCAGCAGCCCGGCGAGTCCGGCCAGCCCGGTGAGCAGCAGCGGCAGTTCGGGCGCCGGGCGGACGGCCGCCGCCTCCAGCAGCAGCAGAGCGACGCGTCCGCGCCCGGCCTTGCAAATGGCCCCGACCAGCTCCAGCAGCGGGGCGGCGGGGCGATGCCGGGCCGCCGCGTCCCACATCGCGGTGACCGCCGCGGCCTCCAACCGGCCGGCGAGGTCGAGCAGTTCTGTCGTCGGCCCGAGCACGGCGTACTCCGCCAGGAGCTCGGTGCGCCCGGAGGTCTGGAACTGGTGGACGGCGCGGGCAACGAGTTCGTGGAGGTCGAGGGCGGCCAACGGCTGCTCCGCCGTCGGCGGTTCGTCGTCGACCTGTACGGGGGCGAGCTCCAACAGCGGGCCCGCGACCAGGAACTCCGCCTGGTCGGCATCGGTGAGGACGCGGACCTCCTGGGCGGCGCCCGGCTTGCCGTGCGCCGTATGGAGCACCTCGATCCGGTTCTGGACGGCCTCGCTCAGCTGCTCCAGGGTGAGCGGACCGTCGTACGCGAGCAGCTCGTCCAGGACCGCGCGCGAGAACAGGCTGAACGAGCCGCTCCCCGCAGCGACGAAGTGCGCGTACCCACCGGGCGAACAGGCGTACAGGTGGGCGATCCGCCGGGACTTGACGGTCATGGCCCGCCCGCTCGCCCAGCCGACCGCACCGGCCATGGTGTCGCCACCGACGCCCTCCCGGCAGGCGTCGACGAGGAACAGCACCTGTGCGGCGCGGGTGTTCTCGACCTCGCTGCGCCAGTCGATGGCGACGCAGCCGGACCAGAGCGGCTTCCGGTAGCGGTGCAGGTCCTCCGGTATCAGGTAGTCCACGCCCTGGGCGTGCAGGCCGTGTCCGCTCAGGCAGATCAGCAGTGTCTCGCCCCGCCGGGCCTTCTCCAGGAACCGCGAGACCTCGCCGTTCACGAAGTTCCAGCTGATCCGTTCGCCCGCCCCGGGCCGCTCGACCCGGAAGCCGCGTGCCCGCAGGGCCGCGTCCAGGCGTTCGAGGTCCCGGGGGACGAAGGGCAGTGGGGTGAACCCCACCCGTTCGTAGTCGCTGGCACCGATCAGAAGTGCGGCGAACCCGCCCATCCGGTCCCGCTAGTTGCCGAAGACGAAGGTGATCCCACGGGTGCCCTGGACCTGGGAGCTGCCGACCAGCTGGACGCCGCCCGAGGCGGAGACCTGGAAGCTCAGCTGGACCTCCTTGAGCGGCAACGGGCCGCCGCGGTCGGCGATCTGCTCGAACAGCGTCTGCAGCGCGTCCACCGTCTCCGCGAGGTTCGAGCGCAGCGCCCCGAGCGGCACCCGGCGCAGCACGGCCTCACGGTCGCGCCGGAAGACGCCCATCGTGTCGCCGTCCTCCTCCTCGTCCTCGGTCACCCAGAACACCAGGGAATCCAAGGACTCCACCTCGTCCGCCACTTCTCCCCCACCCCACGCGATCCGCGCCCCAGGCCGACTCCGGTGTGATCCACCGCAGGGCGAGGATAGCCGCCGGAGGCCGGTGATTGAAGTCGATCCGCCGATTGATCACGACTGTTGATGGAGAGTCAGATGACGACTGCCGTGACGCCTGCGACGGGCGCCGATCCGCCGTCGGCCGGCCGACGGCGTGGGGCCTCCCCGCCCCCGGCGGTCGGGTTCAGGCGTCGTACTGGTAACCAATGGTGACTCGCGTCGGCACCACCCAGAGGCCGAACTCGATCACCCCCTCGTCGTCCGACCAACGATGCACCCCACCCAGCACCGGCGCCCCCAGGCGGAGACCCAGGGCGGACGCTTCACGGGCATCGCACTCCCGGGCGTGCATGTCGTCCCGGGCATGGGTGATGCTTCGACCGGTTGCTTCCAGAATTTTCGACGTGAGCCCCGCGTTCTTGGCGGGTGCCGTGGAGAGCAAGTCCGGTACCTGGGCGGCGAAGTGTGCCGGGTGCCAGGTCACTACCAGCATGGTCCGGGTCTTCCCCCGCCCCACGATGAACTCGCGCCTGACAAGCTGGTCACCCGGGTCGAGGTTGAAGATGTCCTGCACGTACAGAGGTGGAACGACCAGCTCGGCGGCCGTCACTCGACTGGTCTCGCCCTCCATCAGGCTGCTCCGGAGCCGCTGAACCATGGACAGGCGGTCCGGTCCGGCAGCGGTCACCGTGGCGTCGTCCGCCACGAAGGTGCCCCGGGGGCTCGTCCTGATCAGCCCTTCCACAGCCAGTTGGTTGAGGGCCCTGCTGACAGTGGCCGCCGCGACGTTCCAGCGCTGACACAACTCCCTGTTGGTCGGGAGCTTCTCGCCGGACACAAGATCGCCCGTGAGTATCGCCTGCCGATAGTGGTCTGCGATCGCGGTGAACGCCTTCGGGCCGGCCATGTACCACTCCTCGGCCGAGGTGACGGGCAGTCATGAGCACACTAGTGCACCGACATTCATGACACCAGCACTCCTTGCCTTCCTGTCGTCTGTCCTAGGGCGTGTCTCATAATTGATCTTGTGGTGGGTCGAGGAGAGATAACGGACGCTGCGTGGTCTCGCATAGAGCCGTTGCTGCCGCAGCGGGACGGCGCTGGGCGTCCTTGGCGGGATCACCGCCAGGTGGTGAACGGTGTGCTGTGGCGACTGCGCACGGGTGCCCCCTGGCGTGATCTGCCCGAACGGTACGGCCCGTGGCAGACCGTCTACCGGCGCTTCGCCCAGTGGGAGAAGGACGGCACGTGGGCCGCGCTCCTGCGAGAAGTCCAGGTCCGCAACGACGCGGTGGGGACCGTGGAGTGGACCATCTCGATCGATTCCACCGCCGCGAGGGCCCACCAGCACGCGGCTGGGGCCCGCAAAAAGGGGATCAACCCGAGGACGAATCGGATGATCCGGCAGCAGTTGCGCGCCGCGAGGCGCTCGGCCGGTCCCGGGGCGGGCTGACCACCAAAATCCACCTGGCGGTCGACGGCCGGGGCCTGCCGCTGTCGATCGTGCTGAGCACGGGCAACACGGCCGACTGCACGATGCTGCCCGCCGTCCTCGACGCGATCAGCGTTCCACGTGTCGGGGCCGGGCGGCCGAGGACCAGGCCCGACCGGGTCGTGGCCGACAAGGCGTACTCCTCCCGGAAGATCCGCGCCCTGCTGCGGCGCCGACGGATCAAGGCGACCATCCCCGAACGACGGGACCAGATCGCCGGTCGCGCCCGCCGCGCAAGCCGCGGCGGGCGCCCACCAGCCTTCGACAAGGCCGCCTACAAGGGGCGGAACGTGGTCGAGCGGTGCTTCGCCAAGCTGAAGCAGTTCCGGGCAGTGGCAACCAGGTTCGACAAACTGGCCAACCGCTACCGAGCGGGCGTCGTCCTCGCCTCACTGATCCTGTGGCTGCGAGCCGAGGAGCAATGATCCCCGCCAAGATCAATTACGAGACACGGCCTAGAGCACAGACCGAGTGTTCTAGGGAGCCTGTCGCCACTGGCCTGGCCCTCCGTTCACCCGCACGAGATCCAAGGAGTCACTGTGCCCGTAGAAGCCGTCAAGCCCGCCCGGGCCACCAGGCCGTTCGGTCTCACGAGGGCCGTGCCGGTCGTCCCGGTCAGGGACGAGATCCTCCACACCCTGACCCTCTGCCCGGAGCGTCGGGTCAGCGTCACCCCGGACAACAAGGTCTTCGTCCACGCGCCGTCGATGACGACGCAGGGGACGGGCCAGACAACGTACGTCACGACGACCGACCACCAGACGTGGAACGACAACGACACCGTTCCGACCGTCGACCAGTGATCCGACCCCACAGGAGCCCTGAACCGTGACCGTCCTGGTGCTGACCGCCGATCTCGACCCCACGGCCGATCTGGTGATCGTCGAGCTGAACCGGCGAGGAATCCCGGTCGTGCGGATCGACTCCCTGGACTGCGTGTGGGTCAACCATCCCCACACCAATCGGCGAGCGGCTCTCAAGCCGCTCGCACTCGCCGGGGCGATCCGTGCCGGACTGGCCGTTCCGAGGACTCTGATCACCAACGAACCGGAACAGGCCCGGAGTTTCATCCGCAGGCTCCCACGTGGGCTGGCGGCGTACAAGCCGCTGGGCAGCACCATGCCGCCGCAAACCAGCGATGATCGGACTGTCCTCTGGACCAACCGCGTGACCGCCGACGAAATCACGACGGCGGTGTCGTTCACCGCTCACCAGTTCCAGGAGTGGATCGACAAGGCGTACGAAGTGCGGTTGACGATGGTCGGCGACGAACTGTTCGCGGCGGAGATCCACGCCGGGTCGGAGACGTCCCGGATCGACTTCCGGACCGACTACGACAGCCTGACGTACAGGGTCTGTGACGTACCCGAAGGCGTCGCCGACGGGGTCCGGTCGCTGATGGCAGTCTTCGGACTCCGCTACGCGGCACTGGACTTCCTCGTTGACAACGACGGGGTGTGGTTCTTCGTGGACCTCAACCCCAACGGCCAGTTCGGCTTCGTCCCCGACCTCCGCGAACCGATCGCCACGGCTCTTGCGAACCTACTCGAAGGAGTTCCGCGTTGAACCCTGTCCCGACCGCGTCGGCCGGCCTTCGCCGCGAGCTGGCCGACCGTCTGCGGAGCACCGGCGCCGTCAAGTCCGACCAGTGGTACGAGGCGTTCGCCGCTGTTCCGCGCGAGGCGTTCGTCCGGGCCTTCGCCGTCGGCACACAGCACGGCCCCGTTCACCTGACGCCCGAGGACCCCCGGCGGCTGAGCACGGTCTACTCCGACGACTCCCTGCTGACCCGGTTCGACGCGGCGGGAGTCCCGACCAGTTCGTCGACGCTGCCCACTCTCATGGCGTTGATGCTCGAAGCCCTGGACGTGGCCGACGGCAACAGGGTGCTCGAAGTCGCCACCGGCACCGGGTGCAATGCCGCGCTTCTGAGCCACCGGGTCGGCGACGGGAACGTGACGACGATCGAGGTCGATCCGGAGCTGGCCCGTGCCGCCGAACGGCGGCTCGCCCGGGCCGGCTACCGTCCCACGGTCCTTGCCGGGGACGGGCGGGCGGGTCACCCCGACGGGGGCCCGTACGACCGGTTGATCGCCACCTGCGGCTTCACCGGCATCCCGCCCGCCTGGTTGGAGCAGATGACTCCCGGGGGCATCATCGTCTGCCCGGTCGGCGGCGGTGTCGTCCGCCTTGTGGTCCAGAAGGACGGCACGGCAGCCGGGGCGTTCCTGCCGGATGCGGCCTTCTTCATGCCCGTGCGCGGGATCGGGGAGAACGGGACGACCCCTGTTCCCCCGCCGCTGCCGGACAACTGCAGTTCCCGCCCGTGCTACGTGGAACCCGCCGATCTCCTGGACGACGGTATCCACTTCCTTCTGAACCTGGCCGTACCCCGGGCCATGACTCGCTTCATCCACGACGCCGCCGGGGAGGTCGCTGCAGTGAACATGTGGCAGCCGGACGGCGCCTGGGCGGAGCTGCGGCACGGCATTGCCCGACAGGCCGGTCCCCGAAGGATTCTGGACGCGGTGGAGACCGCGATCATCGCCTACGAGGCCGCAGGCCGTCCACGGCGCGAACGCTACCGGCTCAGGGTCGATGCGGGTCGGCAGTGGGTTTCGGTCGCGGACAGCGACGGCCCCACTTGGGAGTTGGGCCGACCGCACGGCAGGCCGCTCGGCCGGGGGCTCCCGGCCGAGCGTCCGGCGGCCGCAGCGGTTACTGGCGGGCGGTGAGCCGGCCGGAGAATCCGGCCGGGCGGTTGGTCATGATGCGGAACCGGAAGATCGATCACAACATCACCCAGGCCCTGGCTCGATTGTCGAGCAATCACTCACGCCACGACGGCCACCGTCCCCAGCGCCGCGACGACCTTCGTCGCGGCGGTGGGGGCGGTGAAGTGGATTCCGTCCGGGTTCTCGGCGGACCGCGTTTCACCGGAGCGGGGCGATCGGGCATTCCGGCCCCGCCCCCGAAATGGCGTGCTCCGACGAAGGCCCCCGCCGGAGCATTCCGGCGGGGGCCTGGACCGGCCTCGCCGGAACGCCGCCGACCGGGTCGGCGGCCGGCCCGGCGGGCGGGCTACGGTGCGGACGTCACTTGCCGCACCAGCCCGGGCCCTTGCCCCACCAGGTGCCGGAGTTGTAGTCGCGGCCGCCGTAGTAGATGCACTGCCCGGGTGCGTAGAGGTAGGCCGTGGCGTAGTAGCTGAGGCTCCGGTACTCCTCCTGCCTCCCGCTGCCGTCGCCGAAGGTCAGGTAGGCGCCGGTCAGCGTCGGAGTGCCGACCTTGGAGTTCTTGATGGTGGCGACGCAGTTCTTGCCGGTCGCGCTGCTGTAGGTCAGGTAGACCGTCGAGGTGCCACCCGGCAGGTCGAAGGAATCCTTCACGACGTAGCTCGCCCCGCAGGCGGTCTGCGGCGTGTAGCCGGTGACGGCCGCATCGGCGGTCGCGGGGACCGCGAACAGAACCGAACCGGCCGCCACGGCGAGGGCCGCCGTGCGCGCGTAGTTCCTACCGAACATCCTGGACTCCTTCGTGCGACGCGTACTCCTGGAAACCGACGTGCCGGACCATGACAACAGTCGACCTCCCGCAATCACCGGTCCTTTTTGCGCGATGTCCGGAACCGGATCGAGGACGGTCCGATTCCGCCCAGAAATTGTCGGCGAATACCGGAAGTGGAACCGGAACCCCCCGACCCGGCATTCTCTCGGTTTCCGGGAACGGCCGATAGTTTCCGAATTGCCTGACGCGGGCCGGTTCCACGACCGGGTCGACGAATTCCGGGAGTCGGGCCGACCCCACGGCCGGACGCTCGGCCGGAGGGTCCCGGCCGAGCGTCCCGCACGGGCGGCGGCTACTGGCGGGCGGTGAGCCAGCCGGAGAGTTCGGCGGGGCGGTTGGTGATGATGCCGTCCACCCCTGCCGCGTCGAGGGCCTTCCAGCGGGCGGGCGCGTCGACTGTCCAGGCGTTGACCGCGACGCCCGCCGCGTGCAGGGCGGGCACCACGTCGGGGCGGGTGGCGAGGGCGGTGTCGGCGGGGTTGTAGGCGCTCAGGCCGAGGTCGCGGGCGACGGCGACCGGGTCGGCGTCGAGGGAGGAGCGCAGCAGGCCGAGGGGCAGTTCGGGGGCCAGTTCGCGGGTGTGGCGCAGGGCGTCGGTCTCGAAGCTCTGGACGAAGACCCGGCCGGCCATGCCCCGGTCGCGGATGTCCTTGACGATCCGGGCCACCTCGTCGCGGGTGTGCGGGCCCTTGATCTCCAGCAGCAGGTTGCCGCCGCGGGTGCGCAGGTCGTCGAGCTGGGCGGCCAGGGTCGGCACGCGGGCGCCGGCCGCGGTCGGGGCGAACCAGGCGCCGGCGTCCAGCGCGGCCAGCTGGGCGGCCGTCAGGTCGCGGACGCGGCCGGTGCCGTTGGTGGTGCGGTCCACCGTGTCGTCGTGCAGGACGTGGGGGACGCCGTCCTTGCTGGGCTGGACGTCGTTCTCGATCCAGTCCGCACCCGCGCGCCGGGCGACCTCGTCGGACAGCAGGGTGTTCTCGGGCGCGGCGGAGGAGGCGCCGCGGTGGGCGAGGACGGTGAGCGGCGCGCCGGGTTGCCGGAGGAAGGCGCCGGGGGCGAGCGCGGTGACCTTGAGGTCGTCGAAGGAGACCTGGGCGCCGTTGACCAGCAGGGCCTGACCGCCGTCCGCGCTCCGGGCGACCTGGGTGGTGCGCATGACCTCGCGGCCGTCGAAGATCCAGCGGGCCGCGCCGCCGTGCACCTCGACGGCGAGCCGGACGTCCCGGCCGGTGCCCGCCGCGGCGGGTGCGACGGCGGTGTCGGTGACGTTCCAGGCGTCGGCGGGGGTGCGGCGGGCGAACTCCAGGCCGTTGGCGGCGGTGCTGCCGGAGCGCAGGGTGGCGATCGACCACGGGGTGGTGCCGTTCGCCGGGACGTCCAGGCCGAGGGCGGTCCAGCGGGCGGCGTCGACGACGCTGTCGAAGCGGGCGGTCACTTCGAGGCGGAAGTCGGTGAGGTGGCGGCCGAAGGTGATCCGGGTCTGCTGGTTCCAGTCGGCGGAGGTGCCGACCAGGCGGCCGTTCGCGATCCGCCAGGCCCCCTCGACGGCCGTCCAGCCGGCGGGCAGGGCGGGGCCGTCGAAGTGCTCGTCGACCACGACGTCACCGGGCGCGGCGGCGGCCCTGACGGCTCCGGGCGCGGCCGGGGCGGCGCCGGGAGCGGCGGAGGCGGCGTGCGGGGCCGTCAGTGCGACGGTGCCGAGGCCCAGCACGGCGGCGAGCAGCGCGGCGAGCGGGCCGGAACGGGCAGCGTGGGAGGAACGGGCGGTACGTCCGTTTCGCGGCCCGTCCGGGCCGGCGGGGTGACTGCTGATCATGCGCGGCACGCTAGGGGATGACGGCCCGGAGCGAAAGCCACGCCGTACGAACGACCGGGCGAACAGCCGGGCGGGGGCCGGGCGGTGTCACCCCGCCGGCGGGACCGGGCGGCCGGGGGCGAGGTGCCGGGCGAGGGTGGCGAGGGCCTCCGTGACGGCGTGCAGGACGTCCGGGTCGGGGGCGGTGCCGTCGGGTCCGGCGAGGGCGGCCGCGAGGGCGTCGTCGACGGTGGCGGTCCGGACCTCGGCGACCCGGGCCGAGGGTTCGGCGGCGGGCCGGACGAGCCGTCGGCGGCCGTCGGCGGGGTCGGGCTCGGTCAGGACCGAGCCCGCCTCCACCAGTCGCGCGACGGCGGTGGAGACCTGACTCTGCGGCAGGCCGGTGCGGGCGGCGATCTCGCCGACGGTCGTCCCCGGGCTGGCGACGATCTCGCCCAGGGTGACCAGGACCGATCGGACCGAGCCGCGCGAGCCGGTGGCCGGTTCGGGCATGGCCTGCTCACCGACCTTCATCAGCGTGCGGCCCAGGAGGAACAGCTCGACTCCGTTCATGGCCGCCAGGCTACATCGGCTTCGATGCATTGAAGGTGATACATCGAGATAGATGCATCTCTATTGATACATCCAACTCGATGCTCTAGTGTCGGCCGGGCCGGCCCGACACCGGCACCACCCACCGAAGGGACTCCCACCGCCATGGCCGCCACCGCCGCTTCCGCCACCGAGGGCACGCTCGCCGCCCCCGGCGCGACCCTCCACTTCCGGCTCGCGGGCAGCGGCCCCGTCCTGCTGCTCTCGCAGAGCGGCGAGGGCGACGCCGACCGCACCGTCGACCTCGTCCCGCACCTCACGGACACCTTCACCGTCGTCACCTACGACCGCCGCGGCCTGTCCCGCAGCACGCTGGACGACCCCGCCCGGCCGGTCACCATGGCCGACCACGCCGACGACGTCGCCCTGCTGCTCGCCGAGGCCGCCCGGATCACGGGCACGGACGGCACCGGCGGGACGGCTCCCGGGCCGGCCCTGATGGCCGGATTCAGCATGGGCGCCGCGATCGGCCTCCAGGTGCTGGTCCGTCACCCGGGCGTGCTCGGCACCCTGATCGCGCACGAGCCGGTGATGCCGAACCTGCTGCCCCCGGCGGACCGTGCCGAGCATGTCGCGGAGCTCCGGGCCATCCAGGAGGCGCACGCCGCCGGGGGCACGGCGGCGGCCTTCCCCGCGATCACCCGGCACCTGGGCATCGACCCCGGGCACGACACCACCGAGGAGGGCCTCACCCCGCAGCCGATGACACCCCGCCGGGCGGCCAACTTCGACTTCTTCATCGGCACCGAGTTCACCGCCGTCACCACCGACGGACTCGGCCCGGCCGAGCTGGCCGCCGCCGCGCGGCGCTCCGGCACCCGGGTCCTCCCCGCCACCGGCCGCACCACCCGCCCGGAGGTGCACACCTACCGCTGCGCGCTGGCCCTGGCCGCGCTGCTCGGCACCGAACCGGTCGCCTTCCCGGGCGGGCACAACGGGAACACCGCCTTCCCCCGCGCGACTGCGCGGACGCTGAAGGCCCTGCTCGGCCGGTGATTGTGAGCGTGACTGCGACCGCGACCGCGACCGCTCAGCGGGCGCCGTCCGGGTCGGCGGACCTGGACTTCCCCGCCGCTCCGGGCCGGGGGACCCCGTCGATCGCGACGCAGATGCCGAAAACCCGGTCGTGTCCGGTCCAGCCGTTGACCCGACCCCGGTTGTTGCTGATCTGTACCCGCCTCCTGGCGTGGTCCAGGGCCGACACCAGATGCAGATAGACGGTGCCTGCGACCCTGGCCAGCACGATGTCACCGACCTCCAGCTTCGACGGATCGGCCGGGAGCACGCGCACCGACTGCCGGCTGCGGATCAGCGGGACCATCGACGAACCGCTCGGCGGAACTCCACGCCTGCCCCACCGGCCACCCTCGCCGCCACCGCGTCCAGTGCACCCATCCGGCGATCGTCGCACTCACGGTGCGTACCGGGCCACCGAATTGTCCGTCCGGGCTGCTCACTCGTGCGGTGCGAGGCGTGAGGCCGCACCGGTGCGTCAAGGGGCCGCGTCAACATCACACCTGACGCGCCTCACCCCTGCGGTCAGGCTTCACCCGGGTGCCAGGCGGGCCATTCCCAGGGGCGGTCGACCCAGTGGACACGGTCCGGATCGCGCGGGTCGAGGTCGGGGAAGAGTTGGTGCACCCTCGGTTCGAACTCCTCCGGGGCGAGCGGCTCCCAGCCGTGGCCCTCGAACCGGACCAGCCGGTAGCGGCTGTCGGTGCGGAACTCGGCGACCTCGACCAGAAATTTCGTCGCGGTGTCCGCCGCAGTGGACGTGCTCTCGGTTTCCATGCCCCCAGCATGTGGCGGACCTCCCGGCGGCGCACCCGGGCTGCGGCAGGCAGCGTACGGCGGCGGTCCGGATCCGCCCGGGCCGGCCGGTGCAACCCCCGTCCGGGTCATGTCCCGCCGTCGGCAGGCTCGTTGAGCAGCGCGCGCAGGGGCCTGCGACGGCCGCCGCGCGGAGCGACCCGTCCGGCCCACCCGGCACACCCGGCCCTCCCGGCAGGCCACGCGCGGACGGGCGGCGGTGGACGACGGCAGGAGGACGAGGACATGGGCGGACAGGCGGCAGACGGCAGTACCCCGGCGGGCGGCGGACCGAGGACCGGTCCGGTCGCGGCGGCGGGAGCGGCGCCAGGAGCCGCCCCGGCGGCGGGCGCTGCGGCAGGCGCGGGCGCCGCGGCAGGCGCGGGCGCCGCGGCAGGCGCGGGCGCCGCGCAGTGGCAGTGGCCGACCCCGGCCTGGCAGCCTCCGCCGGTGCCGGTCCCGCCCCCGGGGCCCGTCCCGACACCGCCCTGGGAGGCGATGGCGGAGGCCGCCGAGGCGGACCGGCGCCGCCGCCGCCGGACGTGGGCGGTGAGCGCCGTCGGGATCGTCGCCGGCATGGCGGCGGTGCTGGCGATGTGCGGGCCCGGGTCGGGCGAGGAGTCGTCCGGGGTCGTGGCCTTCCCCGGCGCCTCGACGACGCCGCCGCTCGCGCCGTCCCCGGCCGTCTCGCCGACCACCGGTCTGCTGCCGGTCCCGGCGCCCTCCCCGCTGCCGTCGCCGACGAGCAACGAGGGCCCTCGGCCCGCACCGGCCCCCGGCGGGCCGGAGGCGAACCCGGCCCTCGCGGGCGGAGCCCCGACCGGGGCCGTGCCCGGCGCCGAAGGCGGCGAGCTCGCGGGAAGCCCCCGGCCGAAACCGAGCCGTTCACCGCGACCGGCGCCCACCCGGGCGACGCACGCCCCCGGCGGTCCGGCCGCGCCGGCGCCCACCCCGGCAACCGCCGCGAATCCCACGGCCTCCGCCCCCGCGCACGCCCCCACCGCTGCGCCGCCCGCCGCGTCGGTGCCCGGGGCGGGCGGCGGCACGATCTGCGACCAGGCCGAGCACTTCGGCCGCTGGCCCGCCGGTTCCGAGCAGGCCCGCATCTGCCGGGGCATCTACGGCTGAGCCCGGACCGGGACCGGCACCGGCACCGGCACCGGGACGGCATCGGGACGGCAGAACGACGAGGGCCGCCCGCCCACCGGGGACGGTGGGCGGGCGGCCATATGTCGGTGGACGGTGTCGGAAAGCGGCGTCAGGAGACCGCGTCGGAGCCCAACAGCGCGTGGTCCAGGCGCGGGGCGAGGACCCTGGCCAGGGTGTCGGTGATGTGACCGGTGTCGCGGTAGAGGATCACGCCCTCCAGGACGGCCGGGCAGTCCGGCCCGGTGCCGGGGCAGAGCAGCGGGCCGACGTCCAGCGCCCGGACCCGGTAGCGCTCGGCGAGGCCGCCGTCGAGCAGCGGGTCGCGCTCGAAGGCCGTCCCGCGCGGGAAGAAGCAGGAGTCCGAGCGGCCGTCGGAGCCGGCCAGGCAGGTCGGGATGTCCTTGCCGGGCATCGGGGTGTCGCCCAGGTAGGCGAGCGGCGCGCCGAGGGCGGTGAGGCGGTCGAGGGTGCGGGTCCAGCCCTCGGTGCGCTCGTCCTGGGCGCCGTACCGGTTGAGGCCCGCCATCAGCACCAGCCGGGGCTTGGGGCCGGAGGTGAGCCGGGTGAAGGTGTTCTCCCGCCAGCGGTCGCACTCCTCGAAGGTGCGGCCGAGCACGTTGTTGCGCACCGTCAGGGTGGCCAGCGGGCAGCCCGGCTTGACCAGCACCTCCAGCGCCCACTGCCGCTGCTCGGCCATCGCCAGGGCGGCGGAGATCCACTGACCGGCGTGCGAGTCGCCGATGAGCACGATCCGGTCGGGGCTGGACTCGGTGCCGAACAGGCAGCGCGGGCTGGTCTCCGCGCCGAGCGGGATCTCGCAGCCCTTGCCGGGCGGGAAGTCCTCGCGGGCCCGGGCGAGCGAGGGGGTCAGCGAGAGCACCCGGGCGCCGGGGGCGAGCAGGCCGGGGCCGTCCACCGCACCGGCCGGGGCGACGGTCGCGCGGTCGGGGTCGCCGAGCGCGCGGACGGTGCCGCCGCCCAGGGTGAGGCCGGCGATCAGCGGGATGACCAGGGCGCTGGCGCCGACGGCGAGGCCCCGGCGCGGGGCCGGGCTGCTGCCGTACCGCAGCGGCGTCTCGACCAGCCGCAGGGTGAGCCAGGCCGGGACGGCGGCGGCGGCCGTGAGGGCGACCAGCGTGGTCCAGGGCAGGGCGCCCCAGCGGGCCTGGGCGATGGTCAGTACCGGCCAGTGCCACAGGTACCAGGCGTAGGAGAGCCGACCGGCGGCGCGCAGCGGGCGGGTGGCCAGCAGTCGGCCGGCGTCGCCGGCGGTCAGCGCGCGGTGCGCGGGGCCGGCGAGCAGGACGGCGGCGGTGCCGAGGACGGGCAGCAGGGCGGCCGCGCCGGGGAACGGCGTGTCGCGGTCGTACCGGAGGACGGCGGTGAGCAGCGCGGCGGCGCCCGCCCAGCCGAGGACGCGCAGCAGCCCGCCGCCGAGGCGGGCGCCGGGGCCGCCCCGGGCGAGCCGGGTGGTCAGCGCCGGCGCGGCGAGGGCGACGCAGCCGCCGACGGCGAACTCCCAGAGGCGGCTGGCGGTGGAGAAGTAGCCGAGCGGCGCGGAGCCGGCCGTCCACCGGATGCAGAGCAGCAGCGAGACGCCGCCGACGGCGAGGGTGGTCAGGGTGGCGGCGGCGACGGTGCGTCGGCGGTGTCCGGCGAACAGCCGGGCGAGGCCGAGCAGCAGGACGCCCCAGAGCAGGTAGAACTGGTTCTCCACCCCCAGCGACCAGAAGTGCTGGAGCGGGCTGGGGTCGTGTTCGGCGGCGAGGTAGTCGGTCTGCTGGCCGACGAAGCGCCAGTTGGAGAACTGTCCGGCGGCGGCGATGAGGTCCCGGGCGAGGTCGGTGCCGCGCAGCGGGTCGAGCAGGGCGCCGCCGGCCAGGGCGGTGGCGACCAGGACCACGGCGGCGGCGGGCAGGATGCGGCGGGCGCGGCGGGCGGCGAAGTCCCACAGGCCGAGGGGGCGGGCGAGGAGGAGTCCGGTGATCAGGAAGCCGGAGACGACGAAGAAGACGTCGACGCCGACGTAGCCGCCGGTGAGGCCGGGGACGGCCGCGTGGAAGGCGAGCACGGAGAGCACGGCGACGCCGCGCAGGCCCTCGATGTCGGGGCGGAAGGCGGCCCTCGGCCGTGGGTCGGCGGTGGCGGGTCCGGCCGCGTCGACACGAGCGGCTACAGGCTCTACGGCGACAGGCTCCGCAGTGGACGAGGAGGAGAGGACGTCGGTCGGGACGAGGGCGCGCGACGGCTCGGCGCCTGGTGGTACGGCCGTGGGCACGGCGAAGCTCCTTGCAGGGGCTGGCAGCGGTGGTCGGGGGCCGGCGGGCCGATGGGGCGGCCGGCCGGCAGTCCGCGCCGGTGGGGCGACGCGCAAGGGAGGGAGGAACAGAACTACGAGGGGAGGAAGCAATACTGACGGAGCGTCAGAACACCAGCGGGTCGGCCCAGCCGGACGCCAGCAGGCCGCAGAGCAGCAGCACCGCGGTGACGGCGACGGCCTCGGCGGGCCCGAAGCGGAGGTCGGACCGCCGGTTCCCCGGACGGTCGGACGGCCGGGCGAGGTCCGCGACGGTGGCGCCGTTGCCACCGCGGACCAGCGGCCAGAGCGCGCCGATCAGCGGAACGACCGTGTAGGTGGTGAGCGCGAGCAGTCCAGCGAGCGCCCAGAAGGGCTGCCAGCCGTAGGAGTTGACGGCGCGGACGAGTCCGACCGCGCCCGCGACGACCACGAGGCCGAGCCAGCCGACGCCGATCCGGGCGACGCTGCGGGCCAGCGCGGTGCCGCCGGAGACGGCGCCGGTGGGCACCCAGTCGGCACTGCGGCGGCGCAGCGCGTGGGCGATGGCCACCACATGGCAGAGCCCGCCCAGGAGTTGGACCCGGGTGACCTCGAAGCGCCAGTGGGTGCGGGACATCGCGGGCAGCAGGACGAGCGCGACCCAGATCGGCGGCAGGAACGGCAGCACCTGCCAGGGGGCGATCTCCTCGGGGCGGAAGAACAGCATGATCAGGGCCGGCAGCGGCACGGCGAAGACGTTCACCGCGCTGGTGAGGTAGCCGAGGATGCCGTTCCAGAAGCAGAGCCGGGCCGAGCGGGGCAGCGGGCCGCGCCGGAAGTCGGGGTCCCCGACCAGGGCCAGCGAGCCCAGGCACCAGCGGTACTGCTGGCTGATGAAGGCGGGCAGGCCGGTGGGCGACATGCCCTTGGCGAGCAGCGCGGGCACGTACCGGGTGGTCCACCCGGCGCGGGCGAGCGAGAGGCCGGTGTAGAGGTCCTCGCTGTGGTCGATCTCGGCGAAGCCGCCGACGCGTTCGAGGGCGGCGCGCCGGTAGAGCGCGTTGGTGCCGCAGCAGACGGTGCCGTCCTGGGCGTCCCGGGAGGGCTGGATCCAGCGGTAGAAGATCTCCTGGGTGGCACCGGCCGCGCGTTCGAGCCAGGACATCCCGGGGTCGGTGTCGAAGCACTGCGGGCTCTGCACGATGCCGATGTCCGGGTCGTCGAGGTACGGCACCAGGTGGTGCAGGAAGTCCGGGCGCGGGCAGAAGTCCGCGTCGAGGACGGCGATGATGTCGCCGGTGCCCTCGACCAGGCCGTGGTTGAGGTTCCCGGCCTTCTTGAAGCGGCCCCGGTCGGGGCGGCTTCGGTACTCGAAGCCGTAGGACTCCGCGAGTTCGCGCACCTCGGGCCGGGCGGCGTCGTCGAGGACCAGGACGGTCAGCTCGCCGGGCCAGCGGACGGCGGCGGTGTGCCGGTAGGCGTTGTCCAGGACGGTGAGCGGTTCACCGGCGGTGGGCAGCAGGAGGTCGACGCCCGGGTGCCGGACCGGGCGCCAGGCCCGGACCAGCAGGTCGTGCGAGTCGCGGGTGAAGCGGCGGGAGCGCTGTCCGTCGACGACGGAGAGCAGCCAGGTCGCGGCGTTGAGCACGGTGAGGGCGAGGAACGGCCAGAGCAGCGGTCGGCTGAGCGCGAACAGGCCGAGTGTCGCGGTGGCTCCGGCGTAGGAGAGGGTGGCGCAGAGCAGCACCCAGCGGCGCTGCGGGCCGAAGTACCAGTAGAGCTCCTCGTCGTCGGGCGGGCTGGGCAGGCGGGACAGGTCGTCCTCGGCGCGCGGGTCGGGACGTGTACCGGGGGACACCCCGGGACGGTCGGCGAGCCGGCTGTCGGAACGGCTGTCGGGCCCGCCGTCGGGTATTCGGCGCCCCGGGTGCTGCGGTTCCCGGTCGGGCGCGGTCACGGCGTTGCCATGGTGTACGGGCATGCGGAATGGCCCCCCTGAGCTGGGACGGAACGTGGCCTTTCGCCGGTCAGCCTCTCACGTTGGTCTGGACCAATCGATCATCGGGCGTGACCGTCGGGCATCGTCCCAGGTCAGGGAGTTGACGCAATGTCAGATTCGTACACCACCTGACGCTGTGTCACCACTACCCGACGGTAATCTCCTTGGTCAGCTTCTCGAACCGCAGGTCGGGGCGGAGCGGGATGCCGAAGCGCTCGTCGCCGTAGGGGAACGGCGAGTAGTCGCCGGTGCGGTGGAAGCCCCGGCGCTCGTACCAGGCGATCAGCTCCGAGCGCTGCTCGATCACCGTCATCTCCATCTCCGCCACCCCCCACTCCTCGGCCGCGTACCGCTCGGCCCGCGCGAGCACGGCCCGCCCGAGGCCGCCGCCCTGACGGCCGGGGCGCACCGAGAACATGCCGAAGTAGGCGCGCGCACCCCGGCGTTCCAGCTGGCAGCAGGCGAGCAGCTCGCCGTCCAGCTCCGCCAGCAGCACCACCCCGCCCGCGTGGCTCACGGCCGCGGTCACACCCTCGGCGTCGGTGCGCTGCCCGGCCAGCAGGTCGGCCTCGGTGGTCCAGCCGGCCCGGCTGGTGTCGCCCCGGTAGGCGGACTCGACCAGGTGCAGCAGGGCGGGTACATCGGCGGAGGTCGCGGCGCGGAAGGCCAGCCGGTCGGTGCGGGCGGCCTCGGGGGCCGCGCCGGTGCTGCTCTCGGACACGGGGTCCTCGTCTCTGGCTGGCCCGGACCGTGCTGGCCCGGGCGGGGAGGCGGCGGCCGTTCGGCCGATCCCTCGCATCGTGCCACAGCCGCCCCCGTGCCCCACCTGCGCGTACGACCCACCCCCGCCCACCCCGGCCGCAGCCCTTCGACCGTCCCGGCCGAACGGTCGTCCGAGCCACCGGCCGAGCGGTCGTCCGACCGCCGTTCCAGTACCCGGACACCCTCCCCCGCGCGGCGACGCCTCCGGCAGGATGGCGGTAGGACCACGAACCCAGCCCGGCACGCCCGGACCACCCACCCCGGAGGCCCCATGACGACCGTCGAGATCCCCGGCTCCAAGTCCGTCACCGCACGCGCGCTGTTCCTGGCCGCCGCCGCCGAGGGCACCACCACCCTGCTCCGGCCGCTGCGCTCCGACGACACCGAGGGCTTCACCGAGGGGCTGCGGGCGCTCGGTTACGCGCTCACCGCCGCACCCGACCGGTGGACGATCGAGGGCCGCCCGCAGGGCCCCGCCCACGACGCCGAGGTCTACTGCCGCGACGGCGCCACCACCGCCCGCTTCCTGCCCGTGCTCGCCGCCGCCGGCCGCGGCGACTTCCGCTTCGACGCCTCCGCCCAGATGCGCCGCCGCCCGCTCGGCCCGCTGACCGAGGCACTGCGCGCCCTCGGGGTCGACCTCCGGCACGAGGAGGCCGAGGGCCACCACCCGCTGCGGATCACCGCCGACGGCGTCCGCGGCGGCGCGATCACCCTCGACGCGGGCCTCTCCTCGCAGTACCTCACCGCGCTGCTGCTGCTCGGCCCGCTCACCGAGCAGGGCCTGCGGATCACCGTCACCGACCTGGTCTCCGCCCCGTACGTGGAGATCACCGTCGCCATGATGCGGTCCTTCGGCGCCACCGTGACCCGCACCGGCCGGGTCTACGAGGTCGCGCCCGGCGGCTACCGGGCCGCCGAGTACCCGGTCGAGCCGGACGCCTCGACGGCGAGCTACTTCTTCGCCGCCGCCGCGCTCACCGGTCGCCGGCTGACCGTCCCCGGGCTCGGCAAGGGCGCGCTCCAGGGCGACCTGGGGTTCGTCGACGTGCTGGCCCGGATGGGCGCGCGGGTCGAGGTCGGCAGCGACCGGACCACCGTCGAGGGCCCCGCCGGAGGCCGGCTCTCCGGTCTGACCGTCGACATGCGCGACATCTCCGACACCATGCCGACGCTCGCCGCCGTCGCCCCGTTCGCGGACGCACCGGTGCGGATCGAGAACGTCGCCAACACCAGGGTCAAGGAGTGCGACCGCCTGGACGCCTGCGCGGAGAACCTCCGCCGGCTCGGCATCGACGTCGCCACCGGCCACGACTGGATCGAGATCCGCCCGGGCACCCCGCGCGGCGCCGCCCTGGCCTCCCACGGCGACCACCGGATGGTGATGTCCTTCTCCGTCACCGGCCTGCGCACCCCCGGCATCACCTTCGACGACCCGGGCTGCGTGCGGAAGACCTTCCCCGAGTTCCACGAGGTGTTCGGGCAGCTGCGCGAGGAGTGGGCGACCACCGGCTGACCCGCGACGCGGCGGCCGGGCGGCACCGGGGGCGGGCGCCCGCCCCCGGTGGCCCTGCTGGAACCGGGCTCGGCACGGTCACCGGGACGTCGGCGCGGGGCGCGGTAAGCGCTATCCAACCCCCGCCGGTCCGCCCCCTCAACCCGCCACCGGCCCCGTGCTGCCGCGCACCACCAGGGCCACGCCCAGCGGAGCCTGCCGGGCCGGCAAGGCGCCGTCCGCGATCAGCTGGACGGCCCGCTCCCCCGCCTCCTCCAGCGGCAGCCGGACGGTGGTCAGCGACGGCCGCAGGTCCACCGCGAACGGCACGTCGTCGAAGCCGACGACCGAGACCTCCCCCGGCACGCTCCGCCCCAGGTCGTCCTGGACCGCTGCCAGCACACCCGCCGCCATCACGTCGTTCAGGGCCAGCACCGCCGTGACGCCCGGCTCGGCCGCGAACAGCCCGAGCGCCGCCTCCCGGCCGCCCGCGCGGGTGAAGTCCGCGAACACCACCCTGCGGTCCGGGAGTTCACCGCCCAGCCGGGACCACGCCGCCCTGATCCCGGCGAGCCGCCGCCGCACCGTCACCAGGCCCTCCGGCCCGGCGACCACGCCGATCCGACGGTGTCCGAGCTGCCAGAGCTCGGTGGCCGCGCGTTCGGCCCCGCCGGTGTGGTCGAGCGGGACGTAGGGCTCGACGTCCCGCTCGCCGATGCAGGAGACCCGGCCGCCGTCGGCCCGGAAGGCGTCCAGTTCGGCGGCCAGGCGCGCCGTGAGGTCCGGGTCGGCGACGCCGCTGCCGGCCAGCAGCACCGCCCGCGCCCGCTGGGCGCGCAGGCTCCGGACGTACTCGATCTCCAGCTCCGGATCGCCGAAGGTGGCGGCGATCATGACCATCAGCCGGTGCCGCTTGGCTGCCCGCATCGCCCCGGCGGCGATCGCCCCGAAGTACGGGTCGGCGATGTCGTGGACGACCAGGCCCACCACCGAGGTCGAGGACCGGGCCAGCGCCTGCGCGGGCGCGTTGGAGACGTAGCCGAGGTCCCGCGCCGCGTCCTCGACCTTGCGGCGCAGCTCCTCCCCCACGGTCCGGGTGCCCCCGTGGAGCACCCGCGAGGCCGTGGCGATCGACACCCCGGCGTGCTCCGCGACGCGTTGCAGCGTCACGGCGCCGGTGGAACGGGTGGCACGGGTGGTTGACCTCGGGTTCGGCATACTCGTAACGTACCCGGCGGAAAGCGCTTACCAAGAATCCGAGCGCACCTCCCGCACACCTCTCCCGGAAGGAAGGTCCACCATGTCCCGCAAGGTGATCGGCATCGTCATGAACGGTGTCACCGGTCGAATGGGCTACCGCCAGCACCTCGTCCGCTCGATCCTCGCCATCCGCGAGCAGGGCGGCCTGCCGCTCGGCGACGGCGAGGTGCTGTGGCCGGAACCGATCCTGGTCGGCCGCAGCGCCCACAAGCTCAAGGAGATCGCCGACCGGCACGGCCTGACCCACTGGACCACCGACCTGGACGAGGCCCTCGCCCACCCGCTGGCCGAGATCTACTTCGACGCCCAGCTCACCCAGGTCCGCGAGCAGTCCATCCGCCGGGCCGTCGCCGCCGGCAAGCACATCTACACCGAGAAGCCCACCGCCGAGTCCCTGGACGCCGCGCTGGAGCTGGCCCGCCTGGCCCGCGACGCCGGGGTCCGCAACGGCGCCGTCCAGGACAAGCTGTTCCTCCCCGGCCTGCTCAAGCTCAAGCGCCTGGTCGACAGCGGCTTCTTCGGCCGGATCCTGTCCGTGCGGGGCGAGTTCGGCTACTGGGTCTTCGAGGGCGACTGGCAGGAGGCCCAGCGGCCGTCCTGGAACTACCGCGCCGAGGACGGCGGCGGCATGGTCCTCGACATGTTCCCGCACTGGCGCTACGTGCTGGACGGCATCGTCGCCCCCGTCCGCTCCGTCTACACCCACACCACCACCCACATCCCCACCCGCGTCGACGAGCAGGGCCGCCCGTACGAGGCCACCGCCGACGACGCCGCGTACGGCATCTTCGAGCTGGAGGGCGGCATCACCGCCCAGATCAACTCCTCCTGGGCGGTCCGCGTCGACCGCGACGAACTGGTCGAGTTCCAGATCGACGGCACCGAGGGCAGCGCCGTCGCCGGACTGCGCGAGTGCCGCTTCCAGCACCGGGCCGCCACCCCCAAGCCGGTCTGGAACCCCGACCTGGCCGTCACCGAGTCCTTCCGCGACCAGTGGCAGCGGGTGCCGGACAACGCCGAGTTCGACAACGGCTTCAAGGTGCAGTGGGAGCTGTTCCTGCGGCACGTGGTGACCGGCTCCGAGTACCGGTGGGACCTCCTGGAGGGCGCCAAGGGCGTCCAGCTCGCCGAACTCGGCCTGCGCTCCGCCCGCGAGGGCCGCCGCCTGGACGTGCCCGACCTCTCGCTCTGACCCCCGGGCCGCTGCTCCCCCCGCCCCGACCCGGCCTGCCCCCTCCCTGCCCCCTCCCTGGCTCCTCCCGCCCCCGCCCGCACCCCGACCCGATTGCTGACACCATGACCGAGATCGACCTGCCCGGCCACGGCCGCCACCGTCTGTCCGAGCCGCTCCGACTCCCGCCCGCCACCGGGGCGCCGACCGGCCGCGTCGTGTACGCCGCCGCCCATGTCGTCGCCGACCCGCTCGGCGACAACGCCCCCGGCGCACCCGCGGCCGTCGACTGGGACACCACCCTCGCCTTCCGCCGCCACCTGTGGTCCCTCGGCCTCGGCGTCGCCGACGCCATGGACACCGCCCAGCGCGGCATGGGCCTCGACTGGCCCGCCACCCGCGAACTGATCACCCGCTCCGGCGCCGAGGCCCGCGCCACCGGCGGACTCCTCGCCTGCGGCGCCGGCACCGACCAGCTCGCCCCCGGCACCCACACCCTCCAGACCGTCACCGCCGCCTACGAGGAGCAGCTCGACGTCGTCGAGTCCGCCGGCGCCCGGCCGATCCTGATGGCCAGCCGCGCCCTGGCCGCCGCCGCCCGCGGACCCGAGGACTACCTGCGCGTCTACGGCGGGATCATCGGGCAGGCCGAGCAGCCGGTGATCCTGCACTGGCTGGGCGAGATGTTCGACCCGGCCCTGAGCGGCTACTGGGGATCCACCGATCTCGACGCCGCCACCGCCACCGTCCTGGAACTCATCGGGGAGCACGCCGACCGCATCGACGGCATCAAGGTGTCGCTGCTGGACGCCGACCGCGAGGTGGCGCTGCGCCGCGCCCTGCCCGCCGGGGTCCGCCTCTACACCGGCGACGACTTCCACTACCCGGAGCTGATCCGCGGCGACGAGCACGGCCACAGCGACGCGCTGCTGGGCGTCTTCGACCCGATCGCCCCGGTCGCCGCCGCCGCGCTGCGCGCCCTGGACGCCGGGGACCTCGACCGCTACGACGCGCTGTTCGCGCCGACCCTGCCGCTGGCCCGGCACCTGTTCGCCGCCCCGACCTACCACTACAAGACCGGGATCGTCCTGCTCGCCTGGCTGGCCGGGCACCAGGGCCACTTCACCATGGTCGGCGGCGCGCAGAGCGGCCGTTCCGTCCCCCACCTGGTCGAGCTGTTCCGGCTCGCCGACGCCGCCGGGATCCTGCCGGACCCCGAACTCGCGGCCGACCGGATGCGGCGCTTCCTCGCCGTGGCGGCGCCGCTCGGCTGAGCGGGGCCGCGTCCCTCGGTGGCCGTCCCTCCCTCGGTGGCCGTCCCCTCCCTCGGTGGCCGTCCCCTCCCTCGGTGGCCGTCCCCTCCCTCGGTGGCCGTCCCGTCTCGGGCCCCGCGTCCTTCGGTGCCCGTCCTTCCCCCAGGGCGGCCACCGGCCTCACCCTCCCCTCCTCGAAAGGAGCCCGGCACCGTGACCGGACTCTCCCGCCTGTCGCTCAACCAGATCACCACCAAGAACTGGAGCCTCCCCGAAGCCGTCCAGGGCTGCGTGGACGCCGGGATCCCCGCCATCGGCCTCTGGCGGGACAAGGTCGCCGAGACCGGCCTCGCCCGCTCCGCCAAGCTCTGCCGGGACGCCGGACTGGCCGTCAGCAGCCTGTGCCGGGGCGGCTTCCTCACCGCCGCCGGACCGGACGAGCGGCGGGCCGCGCTCGCCGACAACCTCCGCGCCATCGAGGAGGCCGCCGAACTCGGCACCGACACCCTGGTCATGGTCGTCGGCGGCCTCCCCGACGGCAGCCGCGACCTGGTCGGCGCCCGCCGCGCCGTCGCCGACATGATCGCCGAACTCGCCCCGCACGCCGGGGGCTTCCGCGTCCGGCTGGCCCTGGAGCCGCTGCACCCGATGTTCTGCGCCGACCGCGCCGTCATCTCCACCCTCGGCCAGGCCCTCGACCTCGCCGCACCCCACCCCGCCGCCCAGGTCGGCGTGGTCGTCGACAGCTACCACGTCTGGTGGGACCCGCAGCTCCCCGAGCAGATCGCCCGCGCCGGCCGGGAGGGCCGCATCGCCTCCTACCAGGTCTGCGACTGGACCCTGCCGCTCCCCGCCGACGCCCTGCTCGGACGCGGCCACGTCGGCGACGGCCACATCGACTTCCGCACCCTCACCGACCAGGTCACCGCCGCCGGTTGGACCGGCTGGATCGAGGTCGAGATCTTCAACCAGCGGATCTGGGACACCCCCGGCGAGCAGACCCTGCGCACCCTCGCCGAACGCCACCTCGCCCACGTGGCCCCGGCATGAGGATCGTCCTCGCCCCCGACTCCTTCAAGGGCACCGCCACCGCCGCCGAAGCCGCCCGGGCCCTCGCCGACGGCTGGCACTCCGTCCGTCCCCACGACGAGCTCCTCCTGCTGCCGATGGCCGACGGCGGCGAGGGCACCCTCGACGCGGTGGCCACCGCCCACCCGGGCGCGACCGTCCACGAGGTCCCCGGCTGCACCGGTCCCGACGGCCGCCGCGTCCCGGGCCGCTACCTGCTGCTCCCCGACGGCACCGCGCTGGTCGAACTCGCCACCGCCAGCGGGCTCCCCCTGCTCGAAGGCCGCCTCGCACCGCTCGCCGCCACCAGCCGCGGCACCGGCGAGGCGATCGCCGCCGCCCTGGACGCGGGCGCCACCGCGCTGACCGTCGCCCTCGGCGGCTCCGCCTCCACCGACGGCGGCGCCGGACTGCTCTCCGCCCTCGACCTGCGCGTCCTCGACCACTCGGGGGCCCCGCTCCCCGACGGCGGCGGCGCCCTCGCCACCGCCGGGCACATCGACACCCGCCGGCTGCGCCCCGGCCCGCCCGGAGGCGTCCGGCTGCTCACCGACGTCACCAACCCGCTCTTCGGCCCCGACGGCGCGGCCGCCGTCTACGGCCCGCAGAAGGGCGCCGGCCCGTCCGAGATCGCCCTGCTGGAACACGGACTGCGCCGCTACGCCGAACTGCTGGGCGGCGACCCGCACCACCCCGGCGCCGGAGCGGCGGGCGGCACCGCCTACGGCCTCGCCGCCGCCTGGGACGCCCGGATCACCCCGGGCGCGGCAGCCGTCGCCGACCTGCTCGGCCTGGACGCCGCCCTGGCCGGGGCCGACCTCGTGGTCACCGGCGAGGGCCGCTTCGACGCCACCAGCCTCCTCGGCAAGGCCGTCGGCGAGGTGACGGACCGGGCACACCGCGCCGCCGTACCGGTCCGCATCGTCGCGGGCGACTCCACCGACGGACGGGCGCTCACCCTGCTGTCCCTGTCCGGCGACAGCGACGACGCACAACGGCGGGCCACCCACTGGCTCGAGCTCGCCGGAACGTGGCTGGCCCGCTCGGTCGGCCGCCCGGCGCACTGACGCGCGCACCGACCGTCCGAATGACAGGAGGAGGCCCGCTCCACGGGAGCGGGCCTCCTCCTGCATCGCCCGGCTGCGCCGGGCCGGTCACCGTCCGTACGTGCCCGCCTCGACCCGGCCCCCACGACGTTCGCCGTGATCCCACGGGCAACCTCTTGTCGACCTTTCCGAGGATCAGCGCGGCAGCCCGCCGATCCCCGTACGGACCGAGCAGTTCTTCTCCGTGCCCCGCCGCGAAACTCTTCAATTCCATTCCTTCGAACCGGTGGATCGAGAGGCTGAGGCTGTATACCTGCCCTGCCTGCGGCTGAACGAATCCCGCGAACTGGTGGCGCGGAATGGCACCTTCGTACACCGGCCCCCGACGGACACCTTCCGATCCCCGAGGAGCGGTGCCGGGACCAGCGCCGATCGGTCGTGCGGACGTCAGCCTGCCGGGGGCGGATCAGCCGTGCGGGTGTCGGTGGCGGCCGGTTCTGCCGGAGGTCGTAACTTTCCGGACCGTCGTTCTTTGATCCGGACAGCAGTGATTGCAACCGGTTCAGGGCGTGCACCACCTTCAGCCGGCGCCTGTTCGACCGCCAACGGGTCGGCCAGTGCTTCGAATTCATCTTGAGAGGAATGCGGAAATGTTCAAGAACACCTTTGCCGCCGCCGCCGGCCTGGCCGCCGCTGCCATCGCGATGTCCGCCGGGTCGGCCTTCGCCATCGCCGACTCGGACGGCGCCGCCGTCTCGTCCCAGGGCAACGGCGGCACCAACCAGACCGGCACCCACGGCGACCACAGCGCCAACTTCCACACCCTTGACAACCCGAACATCTGCCTCCCGGAGATCCACAACGTCGCGGTCGGCGCCGTCATCGGCGTGGCTGTCCCGATCGAGGTCCCGGTCCTGAACAAGACCCCGAAGCAGATCTGCAACGTCGGCCACAACACCCAGTCCTCCGGTGACGGCGGTGTCTCGCACCTGATCGGCTGATCCCGCAGCGCTCCTGGGCCCCGGTGACACGTCCCGGGGTCCGGTATCGCGCGGGACCGACGCCCGGCCGGGTCTTCCCGGTCGGGCGTTCGGCATGTCCGGGCGTTCGGCATGTCCGGGGGCCGAAGGGGACGTACGGGGCGCACGAAGAGTGGACGACCAACGCCCGACCTGCGCGCGAAGCCCGGGCGGCGCGGGAGTGCGGACCCGCGCGCCCCCGCACCGCCCGCCGCCAGGGGCCCGGCGGCCCCGCCCCTGGTGAACACCGGTCCTGCGGGCACAGAGTCGTCCGGGTGGTCGGAACCACTCGGCTGTGACCCTCGGTCGGAATGGGGCCACCGATACCTGGCGGGCTGGCACGTACATGGCTACCCTGCTGCCTCCGGGCGCCGTCACCGGCCGTCCCGGCCGTCCGCACCACCCCACGGGTCGTCAGCACCGGACCAGAGGAGTGTCATGCCCAGCACTTCCCGCTCCGCCAGCTCCGCCAGCAACTCCGGCAGCCCCTCCGCCGGCCCCTCCGGCACCACCGGCCTCCGGCAGCCCCGGCGGCGCCTGCTCGCCTCGTTCGCCGCCGTCGCCACCGCCGTCGCCCTGGCCGTCGGCATCGCCGCCCCCGCGCACGCGGCCGGCGGCCACCTGCCGCCGATCCACCCCGACCTCGACTTCGCCGGCTCCACCGTGGCCGCCCACGAGGGCCGCGACGGCACCGCCCCGCTCGCCGCCCTCGCCGTCACCCAGACGCCCGGGCTCGACGTCGCCAGCTACCAGGGCAACGTCAACTGGTCCTCGGTACGTGCCAACGGCGCCCGCTTCGCCTACGTCAAGGCCACCGAGGGCACCACCTACACCAACCCGTACTTCACCCAGCAGTACAACGGCTCCTACAACGCCGGCCTGATCCGCGGCGCCTACCACTTCGCGCTGCCGGACCGCTCCTCCGGCACCGCCCAGGCCAACTGGTTCGTCGACCACGGCGGCGGCTGGTCCCGCGACGGCAAGACCCTCCCGCCGGCCCTCGACATCGAGTACAACCCCTACGGCGCCACCTGCTACGGCCTCAGCCAGAGCGCCATGGTGAGCTGGATCCGCGCCTTCAGCAACACCGTCCACAGCCGCACCGGCCGCTACCCCACGATCTACACCACCACCAACTGGTGGACCAGCTGCACCGGCAACAACGCCTCCTTCGGCGCCACCAACCCCCTCTGGGTCGCCCGCTACGCCTCCGCCGTCGGCACCCTCCCGGCCGGCTGGAGCTACCAGACCATCTGGCAGCACGCCGACTCCGGCACCTTCCCCGGCGACCAGAACCTCTTCAACGGCGCCTTCGACCGCGTCCAGGCCCTCGCCAACGGCTGACCGCCGCTCCGCTCCCCGAGCCCGCCCCCGCCACCCGGTCCGGTCCGGGTGGCGGGGGCGGCGGGGTCACGGGGCGGCGGTGAGGGAGTCGAGGAGGATGCGCCAGGCGGCGGTGTGGGCGGCCGGGTCGTCGGGGGTCGCGTCCGGGCGGCCGAAGGCGACGTGCGGGGCGCCGTGGAGGACGGCGAGCAGGAGTTGGGCCACCAGCTCGGGCGGGCGGGGTGCCATGGTGCCCTCGCCCTGGGCGCGGCGGATGAGGTTGACCAGGCCGCACTGCACGTCCGAGAAGATGTCGGGCGCCGGACCGGAAGGATCCGGGACGTCGGTGGCCAGGCGGAGGGCCACACGCAGCCGGACGTCCTCCTTCAGCCGCTGCGCGAGGTCCAGGACGAGCCCCTCCAGGACGGCGGCGGCCCCGACGCCGGGGACGTCGCGGGTCAGCCGCATCTCCTCCCAGACCTGCCGGGACTGCGACATCAGGGCGCCCGCGAGGGCGCGCTTGGAGTCGAAGTGCCCGTACAGCGCACCCTTGGTCATGCCGGTGCGCTGCGCCACCGCGTTGAGGGTGGCCCGGCTGTAGCCCTGGGCGGAGAACTCCTCGGCCGCGGCGTCGAGCACCTTCTCCCGCGTAAGCCGGGCCCGCTGCTGCTTCATCATGCGGTCCTCCTCGGGGTCGGAGAACATTCCGTGGCGGAGGAATGTTCTCGGGGCGGCACGGTCGCCACCCGGTTCCGTTCAGGTCCGACCGGGAACATTCCGTCGGTGCTTCCTCCCCCGAGGTCGCGAACTCCCGTGCGGTACCGCTACATTGCGGTGCCCCCACAGGTGTCACGGCTCAGGAACCTACCTTCCGGAAGGATTGGCGTCGAGGGCCTCACCGCCACCGACCACCGCAGTGAACTCCGCCCCCACCACCGAGGAGCCGAACATGCCCGAGCCCGATTCCGGGATCAGACCCGAGACCGGCGCCGCACCCGGCGCCGAACCGCCCGGCCCGTTCCGGGTCCGGCCGATCGCCACCCGGCGGGGCCCCGACCCCAAGCAGGACCGGGCCGCCCGCACCAGGCTGCTGGTCCTCACCGCGGCCGCCGAACTGTTCACCGCCCGGGGCTTCCGGCACACCTCGGTGCAGGAGGTCGCCGACCGGGTGGGGATGACCAAGGGCGCGGTCTACTTCCACTACCCGACCAAGGAGGCGCTGGCCGTCGCCGTGGTCGAACACCACTACGCCCGCTGGCCGTTGCTTCTGGCCGGGGTCACGGCGGAGGGACACGGGCCGCTGGAGACCGCGGAACGCCTGCTGGCGGGCGCGGCGCTCGCCTTCCGGGACGACGTCGTCGTCCAGGCCGGCACCCGCCTGCAGGTCGAACGCCCGCAGATCGACGCCGAGTTGCCGACACCGTACGTGGACTGGACCGAACTGCTGGCCGGGCTGCTGTCCCGCGCCGAGGCGCTGGGCGAGCTGCGGGCGGGGGTGCGGCCCCGGTCCGCGGCCCGGTCGCTGGTGGCCGCGTTCTTCGGCACCCAGCACATCTCGGACGTCCTCCACGAACGGGCGTACGTCGTCGAACGCTGGTCGGAGACGGCCGAGTTACTGTTCCGGGCGATCCGCGCGGAGTGACGCGACCCGACGGCGGACGAGCGCCGCGGGCGGGCCGACGGACGCCGCGGGCGGGCGGACGGCGCGCGGGGCGTCGACACCGGCCCAGGTGGTGGCCGCCGCGACCAGCGCGAGCACGGCCGCCGCGAACGGGAACCAGCGCCCGCCGAACAGGGCCACGGCCGCGCTGCCGACCGCGCCGCCGGCGGCCGTACCCAGGTACAGGGCACTGCTGTTGAGCGAGATCAGCAGCTGCGCGTTGCCCGGGTCGAGCGAGGCGAGCCGGTGCGGCAGGGCCACCGAGACCGCCCAGCCCGCCAGCGGGGTGACGACGGCGTAGGCGAGCGCGCCCGGCATCGAGCGCCCCGCCCACGGCAGCGCGGCGAACGCGAGCGCCGCCACCGTGCTGCCGACGAGCAGCACCCTGCGGACGCCGACCCGGTCGACCAGGCGCCCGCCCAGCCAGCTGCCCGCGACCGAGGCGAGGCCCGAGACCAGCAGCACCAGGCTCAGCCGGTCGGCCCGTCCGCCGGTGGCCGGGGCGACCGCGGTGGCCAGGTAGATGTAGACGGTCTGGAAGGCGAGGAAGAAGAGCAGCGTGGTCGAGGCGGCGCCGAGCACCCGCCGGTCGCGCAGCGGCGCCAGCCGGTCCCGCAGGCCGGGTGCGGCGGCGGGCGCCGGCAGGTCGCGCAGCAGCAGGGCGAGCCCGGCCAGGGCGGCCGCGCCGAGGGCCGTGACCAGCCACATCGTGAGGCGCCAGTCGGTGCGCCCGATCCAGGTGCCGAGCGGGACACCGAGCGCGGTGGCGACCGTCATGCCGCCGAGCACGGTGGCCAGCGCCCGGCCGCGCCGCTCGGGGGCGACCAGGGTGGTGGCCACCGCGTTGGCGGTCGGGGTGTAGAGCGCGGCACCCGCGGCGGCCAGGACCCGGGTGGCGAGCAGGGTCCCGTAGGAGGGGGCGAGCGCGCTGAGCGCGTTGGCGGCGGCGAACACGGCGAGCGCGGTGAGCAGCAGCCGGCGGCGCGGCCAGCGCGCGGTGAGCGCGGCGAGCGGCGGGGCGAGCAGCGCGTAGCCGAGGGCGAAGACGGTCACCAGCTGGCCGGCGGCGGTGACCGTGACGCCGAGGTCCTCGGCGATCGGGCCGAGGATTCCGGCCATGACCATGGTGTCGGTGCCGACGGCGAAGGTGCCGAGGGCGAGCAGGAGCAGGCGGACGGGCACGTGGTTCCCCCAGGGGCGGACGTCATCGGGCCTAATTGTTGGACGAGCGGGCAACAGTTTGATGCTGGCCAAACAGTACGGATTGGTGGATGATTGTCAAACTGTCCCGTTCGCGTCGCACCAGCGCCGCCAGAGCCCCGAGGAGGCCGCCGGCCATGACCGACGACGAGCGGCTGCCCCAACCCGCCACCACCGAGATCGACCTGGTCACCGTGCTGCACGCGCTCGGCGACCCGGTCCGGATCCGCCTGCTGACCAGCTACGCCGACGGCGCCGAGCACTCCTGCGACCCGCGCCACCTGGGCCTCGACCACCTGCACAAGTCGACCGTGTCGCACCACATGCGGGTGCTGCGCGAGGCCGGCGTCACCTCCACCCGGGTCGCCGGCCGCAACCGCTTCGTCTCGCTGCGGCGGGCCGACCTCGACGCGCGCTTCCCCGGCCTGCTCGACGCCCTGCTCGCCGCGACCCGGGCCGCCGCCCCCGCCACCCCCGCCTGAGCCCCGTCCCGCCGCGCGCCACCGCCTGAGCCCGCGTCCCCCGCCCGTCCCCCCGCCCGTGCTCCAGCCGCCCGTGCCTCCCGCCGCCCGTCCGGCCGCACCGGACCGGCGCCCGCGCGACCCGCTGGGTAGCGTGGCCGGGACGGCGAGGGCGCGGACCAGCGAAGGGCCGGGTGCGATGATCGGTGAGGTCGACGGGCAGACCGGCAACGGGCTCGACCTGGACGGCCTGCGCCGGGTCTACGGCACCCCCGGCCACCGGCTGTTCTACACCCTCGTCTGCCGACGGGCCCGGCACTGGGGCTGGACCGAGCCCGGCCAGTCCAAATGGCGCTGCTGGCGCGCGCAACGGCAGTTGGAGGAGGTGCTCGGGCGCAAGCTCGCCCTGCCGCCCGGCTCCCGGGTGCTGGACGCCGGCTCCGGTTCGGGTGTCGTCGCCCGCCAGCTGGCCGCCCGCTTCGGCCTGCGGGTCACCGGCGTCGACCTGATGGACTTCCACGTCCGCGAGGCCCGCCGGCTGAGCGCCCGGGCCGCGCTGGAGGACCGCACCTCCTTCGCCTGGGGCGACTTCCACGAACTGGACCTGCCCGCCCGCTCCTTCGACGGCGTCTACTCGATGGAGACCCTCTGCCACGCCCACGACCCGGCGCGCGCCCTCGCGGAGTTCCACCGGCTGCTGCGGCCGGGCGGACGACTGGTCCTGCTCGGGCCGGCCGCCGTCCCGCGCACGGAGATGCCCGACACCCAACAGGCGCTTCTCGACCCGTACTTGGACGCGATGGTGCTGCCCGGCGCCCGCCGCTACACCACCCGCACCCTCGGCGGGCTGATCACGGGGGCGGGGTTCCGGCTGGAGGAGGAGCTCGACGCGACGCCCTACTACCTGCCGACCACCGAGGCGCTGTACGGGTACTTCCGGCTGCCCTACGCCGTACTGCGGCGCCTCGGCGCGACCGAGCACTGGCTGGGACTGCGCTCCACGGTGGAGATGTACGAACTGCGCCACCACGTCGCGTGGATGGTGCACACCGCCGTCAAGGACGGCTGAACCGCGCCGAGTTGGACGCCCACCGGGCCGTCAGCGCCCGGCACCCAGCATCCGGAGCACCAACTCGCCGTAGCGGCGGCCGAGTTCCTCCGGGGTCTCACTGCTGCGGTCGGTGTACCAGCGGGACACGTCGATCCCGAGCGAGGTGACCGCACGCGCGGCGGTGCGCACCTCGGCGACCTCGAACAGCCCGTCCGCGCGCCCCGCTTCGATCAGCGCGGTGACCTCGCGCTCGATGTCCAGCCGCAACGCCGCGACCGCCGCGTAGTCGTCCTCCGGGAGTGCGTGCAGCTCGTAGTTGACCACCCGGCCGACCGTCCGCGCCCGGGCGTGCCAGGTGGTGAAGTCCTCGACCAGGCGCCGCATCCGGGCCACCGGGTCGCCCTCGCCGGCCGCCGCCGCCCGGACCAGGGCGAGCGCCGCGGCGTGACCGGCCCGGCTGATCTCGGCCAGCAGGGCCGCCTTGGAGGGGTAGTGGATGTAGAGCGCGGCCGGGCTCATCCCGGCGCCGGTGGCGATGTCCCGGGTGGTGGTGGCGTGGAAGCCGCGCTCGGCGAAGGACTCGACGGCGGCCCGCAGCAGCCGGTACACCGCCTCCGGGCGGGCGTCGGCGCCGCCGGGCAGGGTGGGCCACAGCTCGGCGATGGGCGTGCTGGTCATGGCGCCATCCTCGCAGATCGGTCGTCCGGGCGGTCGTACGGGCATTCGCCCGGGGCCGGGCCGGCGGAGGGCGGGAGAGGCACCCGGACACCCGCCCGGACGCGACCCCGGGGGCTGTTGACAGGGTGTCGCACCGACAGCATGCTGAGCAAGCGCTTAGTCAGCAGCCGCTCCACCGGCAGCCGGGCCGCCGAGCCGGTCACACGGCCGCCGTCCACGCCGAAAGGATCCCCGTGGTGCACTCCTTCAAGGGCCGGGTGGCCGTCGTCACCGGATCGAGCCGGGGCATCGGCCTCGGCATCGCACGCGAGCTGGTCGCCCGGGGGGCCAGGGTGTGCCTGACCGCGCGCACCCCGGAGCCGCTCGCCGAGGCCGTCCAGGACCTCGGCGGACCCGAGGTCGCCATCGGCGTCGCCGGCCGCGCCGACGACCCGGCCCACCAGGAGGAGGCCGTCGCCCGCACCCTGGAGGCGTTCGGGCGGCTCGACCACCTGGTCAACAACACCGGCATCAACCCGGTGTACGGCCCGGTACTGACCGTCGACGAGGTCGCCGCCGCCAAGATCCTCGCCGTCAACGTGCTCGCCCCGCTCGCCTGGACGCGGCGGGCGCACGCCGCCTGGATGGGCGAGCACGGCGGCTCGGTGGTCAACGTCGCCTCGGTGGCCGGCCTCCGCTCCTCGCTCGGGATCGGCATGTACGGGGTCTCCAAGGCCGCGCTGATCCGGCTCACCGCCGAACTCGCCGCCGAGCTGGGCCCCGAGGGCATCCGGGTCAACGCGGTCGCCCCCGCCGTCGTCAAGACCAGGTTCGCCGAGCCCCTGTACGAGGGCCGCGAGGAGCAGGTCGCCGCCGCCTACCCGCTCGGCCGGCTCGGGATGCCCGAGGACGTCGCAGGCGCGGTCGCCTTCCTGCTCTCCCCCGACGCGGCCTGGATCACCGGCCAGACCGTGGTGGTGGACGGCGGCATCACCCTCGGCGGCGGGCTGTGAGCACCCCGGCCGGGAGTCCGACCAACACCGGCGCCGAGACCCCCACCGACCCCCCGACCGCCCCGCCGTTCGCCGGCCAGGGCGTCGTCGTCACCGGCGCCGGCCGGGGCATCGGCGCCGCCGTGGCCCGCGCCTTCGCCGCCGCGGGCGCCCAGGTGGTGGTGAACGACCTGGACGGCGCCGCGGCCCGCGCGGTCGCCGCCGACTGCGGCGGCTCCGCCGTCCCCGGCGACGCCGCCTCCGCCGAGGGACTCTCCGCCCTGGTCCACTCCGCCCGGGGAGCGCTCGCCCGGCACGGCGCCGAACTCGACATCTGGTGCGCCAACGCGGGCGTCGCACCGGTCGGCGGCGCGGACGCCGCCCCCGAGGCCTGGACCGCCGCCTGGGAGGTCAACGTCCTCGCCCACGTCCGGGCCGCCGAACTGCTCCTCCCCCACTGGCTGGAGCGCGGCAGCGGCCGGTTCGTCGCCACCGTCTCGGCGGCCGGACTGCTCACCATGCTCGGCTCGGCCCCCTACGCGGTCACCAAGCACGGCGCGCTCGCCTTCGCCGAGTGGCTCGCCGCCACCTACCGGCACCGCGGGCTGCGGGTGCACGCGCTCTGCCCGCAGGGCGTGCGCACCGCGATGCTGGCGAGCACCGGCGCCGTCGGCGAGGCGCTGCTCGCCCCCACCGCGCTGGAGCCGGCCGAGGTCGCGGCGGCCCTGCTGGACGCCCTGGCGGCGGACCGCTTCCTGGTCCTGCCGCACGCCGAGGTCGCCGACCACTACACGGCGCGTGCCGGGGAACCGGACCGCTGGCTGGCCGGGATGAACCGCCTCCAGCGGCAGTTGGAGCAGGAGGGGGCGCTGTGAGGGCCTGGCAGGTGCCGGAGCCGGGCGAGCCGCGCGAGGTGCTGCGGCTGGTCGGCGACGCGCCGCGGCCGGTGCCGGGCCCGGGACAGCTGCTGGTCCGGGTCCGGGCGGCGGCCGTCAACTTCCCGGACGCGCTGCTGGTCCGCGGCCAGTACCAGGTGCGCCCGCCGCTGCCGTTCACCCCCGGGGTGGAACTGTGCGGCGAGGTGGTCGACCAGGGGCCCGCCCCGGTGGAGCCGCAGCACCTCCCGGACGGGGAGTGGCGGCCGGGTAACCGGGTGATCGGCACCCCCGTCCTCCCCCACGGCGCGTTCGCCGAGTACGCGCTGCTCAACACGGCCGCTGCCTTCCGCGCCCCCGACTGCCTGGACGACGCCGAGGCGGCGGCCCTGCACATCGGCCACCAGACCGCCTGGTTCGCCCTGCACCGGCGCGCCGCACTGCGCCCCGGGGAGACGCTGCTGGTGCACGCGGCGGCCGGCGGGGTCGGCAGCGCCGCCGTCCAGCTCGGCCTGGCGGCCGGCGCCCGGGTGATCGCCGTGGTCGGCGGCGCCGCCAAGGCGGCCACCGCCCGCGCGCTGGGCGCCGACCTGGTGGTCGACCGCACCGCCGAGGACTTCGTCGCCGCCGTCCGCACCGCCACCGCCGGCCGGGGCGCCGACGTGGTCTTCGACCCGGTCGGCGGCGCGGCCTTCACCGGCTCCACCCGCTGCGTAGCCTTCGAGGGCCGGATCGTGGTGGTCGGCTTCGCCGGCGGCGAGATCCCGGCGCCCGCGCTCAACCACACCCTGGTGAAGAACTACGCGATCCTCGGCCTGCACTGGGGCCTCTACCAGACCCGCGACCCGGAGGCCGTCCGCGCCGTGCACCGGGAGCTGTCCGCACTCGCCGCCAAGGGTACGGTCCGGCCACTGGTGACCGGACGCCTCCCGTTCGAGGCAGTGCCCGACGCCGTCCAGCGCGTCGCCGACGGGACCACCACCGGGCGGCTGGTGGTACTGCCGTGAACGGGCGGGACCGAGGCTGACCGCCCGGGCGGCCGGGCCGTCACCACGCCGCGTCGGTGCCGGCGGCGATCACCTCCAGGGCCGGGCGCGGGGAGCGGCCGAGGAGGGCGGCGAGGTCGCCGGGCTTGCCCGGGCCGGCGAGGAAGCCGTGGGCGATCGACGAGAGGGTGCCCGCCACCATCGGCACCTGGAAGGACTCCGCGCCCGAGGCGGCGATCGCCGCCCGCGCCTGGGCGAGGGTGCCGGGGCGGTACTCGACCGGCCTGCCGGTGGCCCGGGTGAGCGCCGCGGCGACGTCGGCGGCGCCCACCGCCTCCTCGCCGACCAGCTCGTAGACCCGGCCCGCGTGCTCGGCCGGGGCCGACGCGACCTTCGCCGCGACCTCGGCGAGGTCCTCCCGGGCGACCGCCGCCAGCCGTCCGTCGGCGAGCGGGGCGGTGATCACGCCGTCCGCGTCGGGCCGGGCCAGGAAGGCCAGCAGTTCCGCGTAGAGGCCGTTGCGCAGGATCGTCCAGCGCAGGGTGGCGGACTCGCGCAACCGCCGTTCGGTCCAGCGGTGGGCGAGCGCGTAGGCGAGGTGGTCGCCGTCGCCGGAGAGGCTGGTGTAGACGACGTGCTCCACCCCGGCGCGCTCCGCCGCCTCGATCGCCGCCCGGTGGCGGGCGATCACCACATCGTCCTCGCCGTAGCCGGCCGAGACGAGCAGCAGGGTCCGCACTCCGGTGAAGGCCTCGGCCAGCGTCTCCGGCCGGTCGAAGTCCACCTTCCGCACCGGCACACCGGCCGTCGACGCGCGCTCGGGAGTCCGGCTGCCGGCGATCACGCCCTCCGGCCCGCCGGGCCGTCCGGCGAGGCGCTCCAGCACCAGCGAGCCGAGTCCGCCGTTGACACCCGTGACGAGAAGCATTGTTCCTCCTGGATTCCGTCCGCCCTGGTCGGCGGCCCGGTCTCCATCCTCGATAACCTGGGCGTTCGACGTAAGGAGGCACTTCGATGTCAGTGGGGCACACCGAGGTAACCACCCCGGCCGCCGGAGCGCGTCCGGTGCTCTGGTGCGAGGACGGGGAGGACTGCGGCATCCGTGATCTGCTGAACCGCCTCGGCGACCGCTGGACCGTCCTGGTGGTGGTGGAACTCGCCAAGGGGGTACGGCGGTTCCGTGAGCTCCAGCGCGCGGTGCCGGGGATCTCGCAGCGCATGCTGACCCTGACGGTCCGACGGCTGGAGCGCGACGGCCTGGTCTCGCGCACCGTCCACCCGACGATCCCGCCCCAGGTGGACTACGAGCTGACGCCGCTCGGACACAGCCTGACCCATCTGGTGCGCGCGATGGCGGACTGGTCCTACGACCACCACGACGCGATCGTCGACTCGCGGCAGAGCTGGGACGACGCCAATCCGGGGTCGGAGATCCGCTGACCCCGCGGCCGCACCGCGACGGCGACCTGACGCCGCGTCAGTGTTCGAACCGCATCTCCGGGAAGAGCACCGAGGGCCCGTCCAGCAGGCGGTCGTCGTGGCCGCGCAGCCAGCGGTCGAGGAACGAGCCGACGTAGGCCCGGGTGGCGAGCACCGCCCGCTCCGGCCGGACGTCGCCGATGTCCGCGCGGACGACGTCCGCCGGTACGGCCCCCTGGCGGGCGAGTTGCGGCAGCAGCGACTGCGCGTCGGTGTAGGAGCCGTGCCGGGAGCCGAGCAGGGTGACGTCGGCCTTCCAGCCCCGGGTGTGCTGCCAGAACGCGGCCCAGCCGGGCTGACCCGGGTAGCCGCCGGAGTCCTCGCTCTCGGTGCCCATCAGCAGGAACGGGCGGTCCAGGCCGTCCTCGGCGACGCTGCTCAGGTGCACCCCGGTGCCGTCCGGACCGGGGAAGTGCAGTTGGCCGTCCAGGTTGACGCCCGCCTTGATGCGGGGATCGTCGTGCATGCTCTGGGCGGCCGTGAAGCCGCCGGCGGAGTGGCCGACCATGCCGATCCGGTCGAGGTCCAGCGATCCCGCCAGGGCGGGCGGCAGTCGGCGGTCGGTGCGCAGCGCGGTCAGCTCGTCCAGCACGAAGCGGGTGTCGGCGACCCTGGTCGCCATCACCTTGCGGAGCAGCGCGCCGACGTCCAGGCCGGGTTGGCCGGCCAGCGCGGGCAGGACGGAGGTGGTCAGCCGGCCGTCCGGGAAGGCCACCTCGGAGGCGTCGGAGGGGTGGTCGACGGTGACCACGACGTACCCGCGCGAGACGAGGTCCTCGACCAGGGCGGTGCCCCAGGTGCGGGGGTCGCCGAGCCCGGCCGAGTAGAGCACCACCGGGCGCGGCCGGGCAGCGGGCAGCGCCGGGGCGTCCTGTCCGGCATGGGTGCGGACCCCGGACCAGTCGGTGCGGCCGGGATCCGTCCGGTAGTTGAAGACGCCGGCGCCGTCCGGGCCGCCGAAGTGCCCGGCGGCGCGCGGCTCCATGTAGCGGGCCCGCCCGTCGGCCTGGACGGGTCGGGTGGCCGGGTACCAGATGCTGATCATCAGCTCGCGGTCGCGCCCCGGCTGCCAGGGGTCCTCGCGGCCGCGGTCGACCAGGCGCAGCGCGGTGGTGCCGATCGCGTACGGGCCGGTGGGCTGCGGCAGTCCGGCCCTGGCCTGGCGTTCGGCGACCACCGGGGCGGCCCCGGCGGGGACGGCCGCCGCACCGACGCCGCCCAGGACGGCGGTGGCCGCCAGAGCGACGGCGACACCCGTCCGCAGACCCCGTCCACGCACCGTACCGGCCCGCCCCTGCACCCGCTCGCGCATGCTCCCCAACTCCCCGTGACGTGCGGCCCGCCGTCCGTCGGCCGGCCCGTACGGCGACAGTACGGGCCGGTACGGTGCGTGGACGTCATACCGCGGAGCCAACCCACCGGGTCATACCCGGGTACTACTCGGGCACGACCCGGGTGGACGCACCGGACGGACGCGCCGAGTGGACGCGCCGGACGGACGCGCCGGAGGAGCGGTGACCGACCGTCAGCGGTAGCGGCGCAGCTCGCGCCGGGCGAGCGAGCGCTTGTGCACCTCGTCCGGCCCGTCGGCGATCCGGATCGTGCGGTTGAAGGCCCACAGCGCGGCGAGCGGGGTGTCCTGGCTGACGCCGGCCGCGCCGTGGGCCTGGACGGCCTTGTCCAGGATCCATTCGACGGTGCGCGGCGTGGCGATCTTGATGGCCTGGATCTCGGTGTGCGCGCCGCGGTTGCCGACGGTGTCCATCAGCCAGGCGGTCTTCAGCACCAGCAGCCTCAACTGCTCGATCCGGACGCGGGATTCGGCGATCCAGTCCTGGACGACGCCCTGGTCGGCGAGCGGTCCGCCGAAGGCGGTGCGGTCCAGGACGCGCCGGCAGGTCAGTTCGAGCGCCCGCTCCGCGATCCCGATGGCGCGCATGCAGTGGTGGATCCGGCCGGGGCCGAGCCTGGCCTGGGCGATGGCGAAGCCGGCACCCTCCTCGCCGATCAGGTTCCCGACCGGGACCCGGACGCCCTCGAAGGCGATCTCGGCGTGGCCGCCGTGGTCGGCGTCGTCGTAGCCGAAGACCGTCATGCCGCGCCGCACGGTGACGCCGGGGGCGTCGCGCGGCACCAGGACCATGCTCTGCTGCCGGTGCGGCTCGGCGGCGGGGTCGGTCTTGCCCATCACGATGAGGAGGCGGCAGTCCGGGTTCATCGCGCCGCTGATGTACCACTTGCGGCCGTCGACCACGTACTCGTCGCCGTCGCGCACGATCCGGGTGGCGATGTTGGCGGCGTCGGAGGAGGCGACCTCGGGTTCGGTCATCGCGAAGGCGGAGCGGATCCGGGCCTCCAGCAGCGGTTCCAGCCAGCGTTCGCGCTGCTCGGCGGTGCCGAACCCGGCCAGCAGCTCCATGTTCCCGGTGTCGGGGGCGGCGCAGTTGAGGGCGGGCGGGGCAAGGTGCGGGCTGCGGCCGGTGATCTCGGCGAGCGGCGCGTACTGGAGGTTGGTGAGCCCGGCGCCGTGCTCGCCGGGCAGGAAGAGGTTCCACAGGCCCTGTTTGCGCGCCTCCACCCGCAGGTCGGCGACCACCGGCGGGATCTCCCAGCGCGGCCGGGCCGGGTCGGCGAGCTGGGCGGCCAGCACCGGTTCGGCCGGGTACACGTGCCGGTCCATGAACTCCTCCAGCCGTTCGCGGAGTTCGAGGGTGCGGCGGTCGTAGGAGAAGTCCATCGGTCAGTGTCCCTTCAGCGTGGTGAGGCCGTGTTCGATCAGGACGGGCGCCGCCGTGCCCGCCCGTTCGAAACCGGCGCCGAGGGTGCGGCCCTGGCGGAACCGGTAGTGGATGCCCTCGGCGACGACGGCGAGCTTGTAGGCGGCGAACGCCACGTACCAGTCCAGCTCGGCGGCGTCCCGTCCGGTGGACCGGGCGTAGCGGTCGACCAGTTCGGCGCTGCGAGGGAAGCCGGGCGCGGTGGCGGCGGCCGGGACGAGCCCGCCGCCGACACCGGCCAGTTCGGTGTACATCACCAGCAGGCCGACGTCGGTGAGCGGGTCGCCGAGGGTGGACATCTCCCAGTCCAGGACGGCGCCGATGACGTCCCGCCCGTCGCGCTCCTGGAGCAGGACGTTGTCGAGCCGGTAGTCCCCGTGCACCAGCGCCGGGGCCGGGGAGGCCGGCCGCCGGGCGGTGAGCAGCTCGTGCAGCCGGTCGACGCCGGGCAGGTCACGGCTCCGGGATGCCTCCAACTGGGTCGACCAGCGTCGTAGTTGACGCTCCAGGTAGCCTTCGGGGCGGCCGAATTCGGCGAGCCCGACCGCCGCCGGGTCGATCCGGTGCAGGGTCGCGAGGGTGTCCACCAGGGCCTCGCCGACCGCCCGCACCCGGCCCTCGCCGAGCGCGCCGAAGATCTCGGCGTCCCGGTGCACGACCCCGGGTACAAAGGCCATCAGGTACCAGGGCGCGCCGAGCACCTCCGCGCCCGGATCCAGGTGGACCGTCTCCGGTACCGGCACCCCGGTGCCGCGCAGCGCCGTCATCACCCGGTACTCGCGGCCCATGTCGTGCGCGGTGGCGAGCACGTGCCCGAGCGGCGGCCGCCGCAGCACCCAGTCGTGGACGCCGTCGGTGAGCCGGTAGCTGAGGTTGGAGCGGCCGCCCTCGATCAGCCGCGCCCGCAGCGGTCCGGCCACCGTGCCGGGCAGGGCGCGCTCCAGGTGGGCGCGCAATCGCTCCAGGTCCAGCCCCTGCGGGGGCTCGGGCGCGCTGTCCGACGGGCTCCCCGACGCGCTCCCCGACGCTTTCGCCAACGGGCTCTCCGGCACGGGCACTCTCCCTCCGTCCGCCGACCGCGTCGTCGACGACCCAGGCACTGACCAAGCGCTCACTGACCAAGCACCCGCCAAGCGTCGGCCAAGCCCTGACTAAGCGCTTGCTCAGCATTCAGCCGACGGCGGTGCCGTGTCAATCCCGACGGGACGTCACAATGAGCGCCATGAGGTTGATCCACACCGTCGCCGGCGCGCTGCTCCTGCTGCTCACCATCGGCAGCATCCTGCGCACGCTCGTCGTCCCGCGCGGCCTGTACAGCGCCCTGGTGCACGGGCTCTGGCGGGCCCTGCGCACCGTGCTGCGGCTCGCCGCCGCACCGTTCGGCACCTACCGCGCGCAGGACCGGGCCCAGACCTGGCTGGCGCCGCTGATGCTGACCGGCATGCTCGCCGTCTGGCTCGGCGGAATGCTGATCTCCTACACGCTGATACTGCACGGCACCTCGGGACTCGACTGGTCGATCTCCTTCCGCGAGGCCGGCTCCAGCCTCTTCACCCTCGGCTTCGCCAGCGGCGACCGGCTCCACCTCTCCGTGATCGACTTCGTCGCCGCCGCCAGCGGCCCCCTGGTGATCGCCCTGCAGATCGCCTACCTGCCCACCCTCTACTCCGCCTACGGCCGGCGCGAGCTGGAGGTGACCCTGCTCCAGTCCCGGGCCGGCGAGCCCGCCTGGGGCCCGGAACTGCTCGCCCGGCAGTCCCTGGTCGACACCGAGACCGCCCTCCCCCAGCTCTACCGGGACTGGGAACGCCTCGCCGCCGACCTCGGCGAGAGCCACTCCAACTACCCGGTGCTGATCTCCTTCCGCTCCCCGCAGCCCAACCGCAGCTGGGTGGTCGGACTGATCGCCGTGATGGACGCCGCCGCCGTCCACCTGGCGATCTGCCCGCGCACCGCCCCGCCGGAGGCCCGGCTGGTGCTCCGGGCCGGGTTCACCGCGCTGCGCGACATCGGGCGCTCGATGCGGGTCGACTTCGACCCCGACCCGGCCCCGGACACCGCGATCCGCCTCAGCTACACCGAGTTCGACGCGGCCGTCGCCCTGATCGCCGCCGCCGGGTTCCCGCACGAACGGCCCGCCCACGAGGCCTGGCCGCACTTCCAGGGGTGGCGGGTGAACTACGAGCCGCTGGCCTACGAGCTGGCCCGCCGCAGCGACGCCGTCCCGGCGCTGTGGAGCGGCCCGCGCGACTTCCGGGCCCCGGTCGTCCCGCCGGCCCGACCGGCCGACCGCCGACCGCCGGGCGGCCACGCGGGCTGACGCACGCGCGGACCACCGCCCGACGGCCGAAAGGGGGCGCGGAGGCCCGGAGGCCCGGAGGCCCGAAGGCCCGGAGGCGCGGAGGCGCGCGCCCTACTTCGGCTTCCGCTGGGTGAACCGCAGCATGTTGCCGGCCGGGTCGCGGAAGGCGCAGTCACGCACCCCGTACGGCTGGTCGATCGGTTCCTGGAGCACCTCGCCGCCCGCCGCGCGGATCCGCTCGAAGACCGCGTCGCAGTCCTCGGTGGCGAAGATGACCGCGCGCAGCAGCCCCTTGGCCAGCAGCTCCGCCATGGCCTGCCGGTCGGCGGCCGAGGCGTTCGGGTCCGCCAGCGGCGGTTCGAGCACGATGTCCACGTCGGGCTGCGAGGGCGCGCCGACCGTCACCCAGCGCATGTTCTCGAACCCGACGTCGTTGCGCACCTCCAGGCCGAGGACGTCGCGGTAGAAGGCGAGCGCCTTGTCGTGGTCGTCGACGGCGATGAAGCACTGTGAGAGCTTGATGTCCATGCGCCTCACGCTACGGGTGGGGCGGACGACGCGCTTCTCCGTTCCTGACCGGTCTGGTGTAGAGCTTCGCGTAGCAGGCCGGGATCGCGGCACCGTCCTCGTGGCCCCGGGCCCGGTAGACGCTGGGGCTCTCCCCCACCAGCTCGGTGAAACGCGAACTGAACGACCCCAGCGAGGTGCAGCCCACCGCGAAACACACCTCCGTCACCGAGAGGTCCCCCCGCCGCAGCAGCGCCTTGGCGCGCTCGATCCGCCGGGTCATGAGGTAGCTGTACGGGGTCTCCCCGAAGGCGGCCCGGAAGCTGCGCGAGAAGTGGCCCGGCGACATCAGTGCCACCCGCGCCAGCGCCGGCACGTCCAACGGCAGCGCGTAGTCGCGGTCCATCGCGTCACGGGCCCGGCGCAGCCGGACGAGGTCCTCCAGGATCACCCCTCCACCCTCGCACAGGGCGGCGACAACCGCCCCGACCAGGTCGTTCATGCTCTGCGCCATGTCCCCCGCGCACACCCCCGCCCGCCACGGCCCCGCCAGCGAGGGTCACACCTGCGCCTGCTGCTGGGAGGACCCGGCCCGGGAGCAGGAGCCCCCGTACTTCGGCCGGCCGGCCACCGGGCTGCCGGTCTGCCGGGAGTCCACGCTGCTGCTCAAGACGCGTGTGCGCACCCGGGCCGTCGGCGTGCGTCCGCTGATCGAGCTGGAGCCGACGGGCCACTCGCTGGCGGTGGAGCAGCGCGAGGGCATCACGGTGGAGCGGGTGCGCGCGTTCGCGGACCAGCTGCTGGGCGGCTGAGCGGCCGAGGCGCCCTCGGTGCCTCGGCCGGCGGATCAGACCTCGACCGTGCTGCCCGCCGCGAGCGAACGCTCCGCGGCGGCGAGGATCTCCACCGTGCGCAGGCCGAACGCGGCCGAACAGGGGTGGGCCTCGCCGGTGCGGGCGGCGGTCGCCAGGGCGTCCAGGGCGCGGTGGAACGCCGCGTGCGGGCCCTCCCCGCGCTCCGGGAGCCGGACGGTGCCGGACTCGCCGCGCAGCTCCATCTCGGTGCCGCCGCCGGCGACCGGCGCGGTCAGGCTCAGCGCGAGGGTGCTGGAGGCGCCACCGACGTGGCGCAGCACCAGGTGCACGGTGTCCAGCGGGCCGGGCACCGCGGTGACGGCGGTCGCGTCGCCGAGCACGGGCAGCAGCACGGAGAGCGCGTGCGGGCCGACGTCCCACAGCGCGCCCTTGTCCTTGCGCCACTGCGAGTCCGCGTACGGGCTGGTGGAGTCGGGGGCGAAGACCGAGCCGAGCCAGTCCGAGCGGCCGGTGAACCAGCCGCCGACGGCGGCCTGCTCCTCGATCCACGGCAGCTGCTCGCCGCCGAAGCGGACGGTGAAGAACACCACGGAGGCCACCCGGTGCGCCTCCGCCGCCTCGGCCACCCGGCGGGCGTCGGGGACGGTGAGCGCGACGGGCTTGTCCAGCAGCAGGTGGCAGCCGGCCTCGGCGGCGCGCACCGCGAGGTCCGCCTGCACCGTCGGCGGCAGGGCGATCGAGACGGCGTCGACCTCGGCGAGCAGCCGGTCGAGGTCGGTGCGGCCGGGGACGCCGTACTTCTCGCCGAGCGCGGCGGCCGCCTCGGGGCGACGGCCCCAGACGCCCGCGAACTCGACGCCGGGGTGCTCCGCGAGGACGGGGGCGTGCACCCGCTCCGCCCAGGTGCCGGTGCCCAGGAGTCCGATCCGCATGGTGCTCCTACTTCTCTCTTCGCCTGCTGTCGGGGTGTCGGAACTGCGGTCGTGCGGTACTGCGGTACTGCGGTACTGCGGTCGTGCAGCCCTGAGGTACTGGGGTCCTGTGCCGCCGCCGCGGACGCCGCTGCCCGGAGCGGGTTGCTCCGGGCAGCGGCTCGCGCGGGTCGGTTCCGGGCGGACCCGGGGGCCGTCAGTCGGCGGCGGGCGCGGTGACCGTCGGGGCCGTGTCCACGGCCTTCGCCGCGTCCTCGGCCTCCAGGGCGTGCGCGGCCTTCGCGGCGCGGCGCTTCATGAACCAGGCCGAGAACGCGCCGACGGCGACGGCGAGGAGCAGACCGATCCAGGAGAACTTCGAGAGCCACTGCTCGGCGACCTTGCCGACCTGGTAGACCAGCCACGTCGTGCCGCCGGCCCAGACCACGCCGCCGAGGACATTGGCGATCAGGAACTTCCAGTACGGCATCTTCAGCGCGCCCGCCAGCGGGCCGGCGAAGATGCGCAGCAGGGCGATGAAGCGGCCGAAGAAGACCGCCCACATGCCCCACTTCTGGAAGGAGCGCTCGGCGCTGGCCAGGTGGCCGGGGCCGAAGTGCTTGGGGAACTTGCGGCCGAGCTTCTCGAACAGCGGCTTGCCGCCCTTGCGGCCGATCGAGTAGCCGATCGAGTCACCGATGATCGCGCCGGCGATCGCGCAGACCGCCACCCAGACCGGGCTGACCACGCCGCGCGAGGCCAGCAGGGCGGAGGAGACCAGGGCGATCTCCCCGGGGAGCGGGATGCCCAGCGACTCCAGTCCGATGATCAGCGCAACGAGGGCGTACACCGCGCCCGGTGGTACGCCTTCGATCCAGGCGTCGATGTGCAGCAAGGCCAGTACCTCCGTGGCAGGACGAGACCCGCGGCAGGCCCGCCCGGGCCCCGTTCAGGCCCCGCGGCTCGCGCACCGGTCTCGACAGTCGTCCGAATGGCGGCACCAGGCCGCTCCCCGAGAGGGCAGCCTAACGTGCCGGGCGGCCCGTCCCCTCGGCCGATCACCCCTGCGTACGACGTGTGGGACGGCCCGGCGGTTCCGCACCCCGGACCGTCCGCGGGACCCGGTCTCCGTCGGGGCGCGCGGGGGCGTGCGCCGGAGCGGCCGGCAGCCACGAGGACGGGCGACGCTCCGACCACGCTCGACGTGCTCGCTGATCGCGGCAGTTCCCGACGGACCGGGCCGGTCAGGCCCGGGCGGCGAAGTCCAGGACGGTGACCGTGGGGCGGTGGCCGGAGAGGAGCGGGGCGGTGAGGGTCAGGGGCAGCAGGGCGGCCAGGGGGCCTCGGCCGCCCGTCGGGCGGACGTCGCGGACGGCGGTGATGGCCGGGCTGGCGGTGCGGAGCTTGTCGCGTTCGCGGGCGTCCATCGCCCAGGGCATCGGGGGTGCCTGGTAGCCGGGGGTGCGCATCTTCCCCGAGCGGGTGAGGCGGGCGAACCAGCGCGGGACGGCGTCCAGCACCAAGGAGCCGCCGGGGAATCGCTCCGCGCAGGCGGCGACGAGGTCGCGGACGCAGGGCGGGGGGAGGTACATCAGCAGGCCCTGGGCGGTGATCAGGACGGCGCGGTCGCGGTCCACCGCCTCGGCCCAGGTGAGGTCGGTGGCGTCGGCGGCGAGGTAGCGCTGGCGCGGGCCGGGCGGCAGGAGGCGTTCGCGCAGTTCAACCGCCTCCGGGAGGTCGACGGAGAGCCACTGCGCCCGGCCGTTGTCGACCCGCCAGTACTGGGTCTCCAGGCCCTCGCCCAGGCAGACGACCGTGCCGCGCGGCTCGCGGGCCAGGAAGTCGGCCACCTCGCGGTCGAAGCAGCCCACCCGCAGGGCCTGGAGGCGGGACTGCAGCGCGCTGGTGCCGAAGCGCTCCGCGAACGGGAAGTCGATCCGGTCGACGAGTTCGACGGCCTTGGGGTCGTGCAGCAGCGCGTCCGGCCGGCGGGCCTCGACGGCCCGCTGCCAGAGGGTCCACAGTGCCGTCTCGGGCACCGCCGCCAGGTCCGGACGCTCCGCGCCGCTCATCTCTCGCTCGCTCCCTCGGGTGGTGGGTGTGCCTATGACCTGGCCACGGACGACCGGGTCCGCCACGACCCGCCGATTCTGACACCGCCGGGGGCGTGAACCCGGGGTGCGGCGGCCCGGCGCGCCGGGCCCCGCTCCCGCGCGCCGGTCAGCCGACGCTGAACGCGCCGTCCGGCGGGGGCGGGGAGTCGGTGGCGGTGGCGTCGGTGACCGGGGCCGTACGGCCGGCGAACGCCGCGAGGTCCGCGCCGTCGGTCAGCCGGGCCGGGAAGATGTCCCCGGCCAGCCGTCGGACGAGGTCCGCGACCGGCAGCGGTCCGGCGGAGCCGACCAGCAGGATGTTGCCGTACCGGCGCCCGCGCAGCACGGGCGGTTCGGCGATCAGGCAGGTCTGCGGGAAGACGGCGCGCAGTGTCGCCGTCTGGGCGCGGGCGAAGGCGAGCGGGGCACCGTCGGCGAGGTTGGCCGCGTAGACGCCACCGGGGCGCAGCACGGCGGCGGCCAGGCGCAGGAACTCCACCGAGGTGAGGTGGCGGGGGGTGCGCGAGCCGTGGAAGACGTCCGCGACGACGAGGTCCAGGCTGCCGGGCGCGGTCCGGGCCAGGGCGGCGAGGGCCTCGCGGGCGTCGCCGACCTCGGCGGTGATGTCGACGCCGGGCCCCTGCCAGGGGAGGTGCTGTTCGACGAGGTCGAGCAGCGGGCCGTCCACCTCGACCACGCGCTGGCGGGAGCCGGGCCGGGTGGCGGCGAGGTAGCGGGGCAGGGTCAGGGCGCCGCCGCCGAGGTGGAGGGCGTCCACCGCTCCGTCCACCGCTCCGCCCTCGGGCCCGTCCGGCCCGTCCTGCCGGTCCGGCCCGTCCTGCCGGTCGAGGGCGTCGACGAGGTGGCCGAGGCGCCGGGTGTACTCGAACTCCAGGTGGGTCGGGTCGCCGAGGTCGACGTAGGACTGCGGGGTGTCGTCCAGGGTCAGCAGCCAGCCGCCGTCGTGGTCGACGTCGGGGAGCAGCTTCGCCCGCCCGAGGTCGGTCGCGCGCAGCACGGGCAGTCGTTCGTCGGCCGGGGAGTCCTGCACCGGGAGGTCCTGCGGTGCGGCAATCGGATCGGGCATCTCGGGCATGTCCGCAGCATAGGCGCCGGGCCCGAGTCGCCGTCACGCCCGAGGCTACCGGCCGGTATCGTCAGAGGGTCCGGGCGCCGAGGTCCCGGTGTCCCGTGATTCCGACCGGAGTCCGACCAGAGATTGGGTGCGAGTGGCCATGGAGTTCCGCGAAGACATCCTGGGTGCCCCCTACGAGGCGGCCGAGCTGCCGCTGCGTCCGGACGAGGAGGGCGAGGTCACGGCGACGCTGGTCCGTCGGCTGGTCCCCGGTTCGGACCAGGCCGTCCTCTACATCCACGGTTACAACGACTACTGGTTCCAGACGCACCTCGCCGACCACTACGTGGCCGCCGGCTTCTCCTTCTACGCGATCGACCTGCGCAAGTACGGCCGCTCGCTGCGCGAGCACCACTCGCCGAACTTCGTCCGCGACCTCGTCGCCTACGACGAGGAGCTGGACGAGGCGGTACGGATCATCCGCGAGCAGGACGGCCACCGCCGCCTGCTGGTCAACGGGCACTCCACCGGCGGGCTGATCGCCGCGCTGTGGGCGGGCCGCCGGGCCGGGCGCGGCCTGGTCGACGGACTGTTCCTCAACAGCCCGTTCCTGACCATGCCGGCCTCCCCCGCCGTGCGCGCCCTCGGCGCCCCGGCCCTGGAGGCGATCGCCCGCGTCTCGCCGACCCGGGTCCTGCCGTCCGCGCTCAACCCGCACTACGTGCACAGCCTGCACCGGGACTTCCGCGGCGAGTGGGACTTCGACCTGAAGCTCAAGCCGGCCGAGGGCGTGCCGCTGTTCGCCGGCTGGCTGGCCGCGATCCAGCGCGGCCACCGCGAGGTGCGGCGCGGGCTCGGCATCGACGTGCCGGTGCTGCTGATGGCCTCCACCGCCTCGATCGCCACCACCCGCTGGCACGCCGCGCTGCACCACGCGGACGCCGTCCTGCGCGCCGACGACATCTCGGCCGCCGGGCCGCACCTGGGCCGCCATGTGACGATCGTCCGGATCAAGGGCGGGATGCACGACCTGGTGCTGTCCGGCGAGACCGCCCGCGCCCAGGTGTTCGGCGAGCTCGACCGCTGGCTGGGCGCGTACTTCCCGCTCGCGGTGCACTGACGGTGCAGTGACGCGGTGGACTGAAGGTGCAGTGACGCGGCGCACCGGCACGGTGCACCGGGTCGAAGATTCGTTCGGACCGGATCGAAGGTCCGTTCGGGGGGTCGGGGGCGCGCCGCCTCCGGCCCCCCGCTCGCTCCCCGTGCGCCTGCTGTGCGCCCGCGAGTCCGTGCGAGGCTACCCGGGTTATTGTCACTTACCTTGCCTAACAGGCGAGTTGAGGAGCCAGCATGCCGCATGAACACGGCCCGCAGGAAGACCGCCCGTCCGGACACAGCGATCCCTCCCTGTACCGCACGCCCACCGAGGCGATCGCCGCTCCCCCCGAGAAGCTCGCCTACGTCGCCGGGTTCGACCGGTCGGCGCAGCGGCCGGACGCGCTGATCACCGTCGACACCGACCCGGCGTCGCCGAGCTACGGGCGCGTGCTCAACTTCACCGACATGCCCGACGCGGGCGACGAACTGCACCACTTCGGCTGGAACGCCTGCTCCAGCGCCCTCGCCCACGCCTGCCACGACAACCCGGAACGGCGCTACCTGCTGCTGCCGGGGCTGCGGTCGTCCCGGCTGCACGTGCTGGACACCCGGCCGGACCCGGTCCGGCCGAGACTGGTGAAGACGGTGGCGGCGGAGGAACTGGCCGCCAGAGCCGGGTACTCGCGGCCCCACACCCTGCACTGCGGGCCGGACGGCGTCTTCCTGTCCTGCCTCGGCGCGGCCTCGGGCGGCGACGGCCCCGGCGGGGTCGCCCTGCTCGACCACACCACCTTCGACGTGCTGCGGCCCTGGGAGACGGAGCGCGGCTCGCAGAACTTCTCCTACGACGTGTGGTGGCACCTGGGCAGCAATGTGGGCGTCACCAGCGAGTGGGGCACCCCGTGGATGGTCGAGGACGGTGTGGTGCCGGAGCTGCTGCTCGGCCGCAAGTACGGGCACGCGCTGCACTTCTGGGAGCTGGACACCGGGCGGCACCTGCAGCGGATCGACCTCGGCGACCAGTACCAGATGGTGCTGGAGCTGCGCCCGGCCCACGATCCGGAGGCCGAGTGGGGCTTCGCCGGGGTGGTCACCAATGTGGAGGACCTCTCGGCCTCGGTCTGGCTCTGGTACCGGCAGGGCGAGGCGTTCACCGCGCGCAAGGTGATCGAGATACCCGCCGAGCCGGCGAAGGCCGAGGACCTGCCGCCGGTGCTCCAGCCCTTCGGCGCCGTGCCGCCGCTGGTGACCGACATCAACCTGTCGGTGGACGACCGCTGGCTGTACGTATCGGCCTGGGGCACCGGGGAGTTGCTCCAGTACGACGTGTCGGACCCGTTCCACCCGGTGCTCACCGCCTCGGTGCGGCTCGGCGGGGTGACGGCCAGGACCCCGCACCCGGCCGAGCCGGGCCGCCCGCTGAGCGGCGCGCCGCAGATGGTCGAGCTCAGCCGGGACGGGCGGCGGGTCTACCTCACCAACTCGCTCTACGGCGCGTGGGACGACCAGTTCTACCCCGACGGCATCGAGCCGTGGATCGTCAAGCTGGACGCCGACCCGGAGACGGGCGGGATGACGGTGGACCACCGGTTCTTCCCGCACGGCGCGGAGTTCCGGGGGCTGCGGGTGCACCAGACGCACCTGGCGGGCGGGGACGCCTCCTCGGACTCGTACTGCTACCGGTAGCGGCGACGACCCGGTAGCGGCAGCCCGTCAGTAGCGGTCGGGCAGCGGCGGCCGACGCGGGCCGGGCCGCCCGTCGCCGGGCGCTCAGAACCGGCCGAGCACCGGGTCGTGGTGGATCCGGGCGGCGGGCAGCCCGGCGGCGGCCAGGCGGGTGCGCACCTCGTCGACCAGGCCCGCCGGTCCGCTGACGCAGGCCCGGTGCTCGGACCAGTCGGCGGCCCGGCCGACCGCCTCGGCCAGCCGCCCGCCGGGGGCGATCGGGGCCCCACCGTCCTCGGTGACCGGGACGAGTTCCAACCACGGTTTGCGGAGGCCGAGTTCGGCCAGCGCCGGCCAGTCGTAGAGCTCGCCCCGGTTCCGCGCACCCACGAAGAGGTGGACCCGCTGGCCGCGCGGGCGGCGCTCCACCAGCCGCTCCACGATCGCCTTCATCGGGGCGAGTCCGGTGCCGCCCGCCACCAGCAGGAGGTCCCTGGTGTCGTCCTCCGGCATCAGCGTGCCGCGCGGCGGCCCCAGCCGCAGGCGGTCGCCGACGGCGGTGCTGCCGACCAGGGCCGCGCTCACCCCACCCGGCCCGGTGCGGCGGACGTGGAACTCCAACTCGTTGTCGGCGCGCGGCGCGCAGCCCATCGAGTACTGCCGCCAGGTGTGCGGCAGGGCCGGGTGCTCGACCGTCCCGTACTGTCCGGCCCGGTACGGGTAGGGCTCGCCGGTGCGCACCCGGAGCACGGCGAGGTCGTGGCGGCGGCGTTCGTGGCCGACCACCGTGGCGTGCCAGTACGGGGGTTCGGTGAGCGCCGCCTCGGCGCCCGCCACCATCGAGCGGACGGTGAAGCGCAGCATCCGCACCCAGGCCGCTTCCAGCCCGGCGTGCCACCGGGAGCCCGCCCGGTAGCGGATCGCCTCGCGGAGCGCCTCCTCGAACGCCTCGTAGTGGACCGGCCGGACACCGAGCTTCCGATGGTCGCGGCCGAGCCGGGTGAGGGTGTCGGCCAGCTCGTCCGGCCGGTCCAGCCGCTCGACCAGGTAGTCGAACATCCGCTCCAGGTGGGCCTGCTGGAACTCCATGGACTCCGGGAACAGCGCGCGCAGGTACGGGCGGCGGCGGAACATGCAGGCGTAGAGGTGGTCGATGAGCCGGTCGAACGGGGTGACCAGGGCCAGGTCCTGGAGGATCAGCCGCTGGTCGGCCGCCCCGTCGTAGCGGTCGCGGCCGTCGGCGCCGCCGGGGTGCGCGGACGGGCCGGGAGGTGCGGACGGATCGGCGGAGAAGGACGGCGCCGGTGCGAGGATCTGTCGGCGCAGCCGCATGGCGTGGTGTCGCGCGATCAGCCGGTCGTACTCGGCAGTGGTGCTGGTGGTGTCCATGCCGGGCAGCCTAACCAGGACCGACGATCCGTCAGACACCTGCTGGACCAGTGCTGTTCACCGTTCCGGCGGGCCGTCGGCCGGTTCCGGGCAGGGGGTGTCCCGGGCCCGGCGCGGATCCAGTAAACGGCCCCGTCCGGGGGTCGGGACAGGGCCGGTGGTCCCTGTTCGGACGGGACCACCGGCCCCTCGCGGGCTCCCGGAAGAGGACTACCGGCCCGTCGACGGAGCTCCGGCTCCCGGAGCCGGGCCCGGACCCGAACCGGTTCCGGACCGCGCCCCGGATTCGGGCTCGGCCCCGGGCCCGGCTTCCTGCTCCGGACGGCGCGGGAGCGCGGCACCCCCGGACGGCCCGGTGGCGATCCAGCTCGCCAGCAGCCGCAGCGACTCGGCCGAGGGCGAGTCCGGCTCCGCGTGGTACGCGACCAGCACCTGGTCCGGGTCGCCCGCCGGGCGGAAGGTCTCGTAGCGCAGTGTCAGCCGGCCGACCACCGGATGGCGCAGCTCCTTGACCCCGTGCCCCTTGTCCAGGACGTTGTGCGCCGCCCACAGCCGCCGGAAGTCCTCGCTCTTGACCGAGAGTTCGCCGATCAGCGAGGTCAGCCGGGGGTCGTCCGGGTCGCGGCCCGCGTCGAGCCGGAGCATCCCCACCAGGTCGGCCGCCTTGCCCTCCCAGTCCAGGTAGAGCTCCCGGGCTCCGGGCTCGAAGAAGACCTGCCAGGCGAGGTTGCGCCGCTCCGGCGGCAGCGCGGCGACGTCGCCGATCACGGAGTTGCCGAGGCGGTTCCAGGCGAGCACGTCGAGCCGCCGCCCCAGGATGTAGGCCGGGACGCCGTCCATCGCGTCCAGCAGCTGCGTCAGCTCGGGCCGGACCTCCCGCGTGCGCATCGGGCGGCCCCGGCCGGGGCGGCGGCGCACCGGCCGGGTGATCCGCAGCAGGTGCTCGCGCTCGGCCGGTTCGAGCCGCAGCGCGCGGGCGATCGCCTCCAGGACCGCCGTGGAGACGTTCTCGCCGTTCCCCTGCTCCAGCCGGACGTAGTAGGCCGTGCTCACCCCGGCGAGCTGGGCCAGCTCCTCGCGGCGCAGCCCCGGGACGCGGCGGCGGCCGCCGTAGTCGGGCAGGCCGACGTCGGCCGGCCGCAGTCGGGCCCGCCGGGACCGCAGGAATTCGCTGAGCTCGGTGCGCTGGTCCATGTCAGAAGTATGGGCCCGCCCGCCCCGGCGGACGGGCGCCGTGGGTGATACTGCCAGTGGTAGGACCGGTGGTCGTACGACGACCACTGATCTGGCCCGCCCCGAACGGCGCGCCGAGTCTTGGGGCATGACGAACACGACGATCACCGCAGACACCGCTCGCACCGCCCCGGCGGAGACCCCCGGGGCCCCCGACCGGCCCGGCCGGATCGAGGTCTACGCCGCCCCGGCCCCGAAGGCCCCGCTGGAGCGCACCACCGTGCCGCGCCGGGCGCTCGGCCCGCACGACATCCTGATCGACGTCCGCTACGCCGGGATCTGCCACTCGGACATCCACCAGGTCGACGAGGACTGGGGGCCCGGCATCTTCCCGATGGTCCCGGGCCACGAGATCGCCGGGGTGGTCGCGGCGGTCGGCTCCGCCGTCTCCCTCCGGTCGGTCGGCGACCGGGTCGGTGTCGGCTGCTTCGTCGACTCCTGCCGGGAGTGCGACAACTGCCTTGCCGGGGTCCAGCAGTACTGCACGGGCGGGGGCGGCATCGTCCTCACCTACAACGGCCGCGGCCGGGACGGCTCGCCGACCTACGGCGGGTACGCGAAACAGCTGGTGGTGGACGAGCGGTACGCCCTGCGCATCCCCGACGAGCTGCCGCTGGACGTGGCCGCGCCGCTGCTCTGCGCGGGCATCACGGTCTACTCGCCGCTCAGCCACTGGGGCGCCGGGCCGGGACGGAAGGTCGCCGTGGTCGGGCTCGGCGGGCTCGGCCACCTGGGAGTGCGGCTCGCCCGGGCCAAGGGCGCGGAGGTCACCGTGCTCAGCCAGTCGCTGCGCAAGCGGGAGGACGGGCTCCGGCTCGGCGCCCACGACTACCGCGCCACCTCCGACCCGGCGACGTTCACCGAGCTGGCCGGACGGTTCGACCTCGTCCTCAACACCGTCTCGGCCGACCTGGACCTGAGCGCCTACCTCGGACTGCTGCGCACCGACGGCACGCTGGTCCAGCTGGGAGCGCCGGCCAAGCCGGTCAGCCTGGGCGCGCACTCGCTGCTCATAGGGCGGCGGTCGCTCTCGGGCTCGATGATCGGCAGCCTGGCGGAGACCCAGGAGATGCTGGACTTCTGCGCCGAGCACGGGATCGGCGCGGAGATCGAGCTGATCCCGGCCGAGCGGATCAACGAGGCGTACCGGCGGGTCCTGGCGAGCGACGTGCACTACCGCTTCGTCATCGACACGGCGACGATCTGACGCCCGCCGTCCGGTTGCCCCGGTTGCCGGGTCGCCCCGGTTGCCTCGTTTCCCGGACGGAACGAACGACGCCCCGTCCCCGGCGCTCTCCCTTCGCCGGGGGCGGGGCGCCGGCCCTGTCGGCCGTGGCGGGCGCCGGTCACCGGCCGCGACCGGCGCCCGCCACGGCTCCCTCAGACGCCGGCCGGGTCGGCGGCCTTGCGTCCGGTCCGGTCCCGGCGCAGCCAGCGGCGGCGCGGGGGCTGGTCGGGCAGCCACCCGAAGGCGAGGCAGCTGCCGATCACGCCGAACAGCATCCCGAGCAGGAAGCCGCCGAGGTTGGAGGTGAGCCAACTGCCCAGCGAGGCCAGCACGGCGAGGATCGAGTAGAACAGCCGCTGGGCCGGGTTGAAGAGGATCAGCAGGCCGCAGAGCACCATCACCGCCGGGACGAGGTAGCCGGCCAGCCCCTGGATCCCGATGTGCAGGACGACGGGCAGCGGGGCGCGCAGCGTGAAGAGGATCTCGGCGCCGCCGAACAGGACCAGCACGCCGCCCCAGAACGGCCGCCGTCCCCGCCAGCCGCGCCAGGCCCGCCGGGCCCGGGCGACCGCACCCGCCCGGGCCTTCGGCTCGACCTGCACCTCGGCTCCCGCCTGCGCCTCCGGCTCGACCGGTGCCTCGACCTGTGCCTCGACCGGTGCCTCCGCCGGTGTCCCCGGCTCGGGTCGCGCCACCGTCAGCAGCCCTCGGAGCTGAAGCTCAGCCGGAGGTTGGGCAGCTTGAAGGCGCCCGCGGTGGTGGCGTAGTTGTGCTGCCGGAGATTGCGGATCTTGACCGTGTCGGCCTGCTGGCCGAAGACCCCGGGCAGGCCCTGGACGCCGGCCTTGGTGTAGGTGCTGGCGTCGCCGCCGATCTCGATGTTCTTGAACTCCGCGTCGCCGGTGAGCAGGTCGGAGTCGGTGGTGAGGTCGGTGGCGGTGACGGGAGTCCCGGCGTCACCGGCCCTGATCAGCAGGTTGATACCGCCGAGCTCGACGCTCTGGCACAGCTTGGTGAGCGAGGCCTCCTTGATCGCCGAGACCGCGACCAGCACCTGGCCGCCGGTGTCACCGGCGTTGGGACTGTCCTCGATCATGTGGTCCAGGCTGCCGAACTGCTCGAAGCCGACGCCGTCCAGGCTGTCGGCGGTGACGACGAACGGCATGCCGGATATGGCGAACTGGGCGGCGAGCACGCCCTGCGCGGTCAGGGCCATCAGCACCGCGCCGGCGGCGACGGCGGGGACGGCCATCAGCGCGGTGCGCCTGAGCCGGACCCGGCCTCTGTCCTGGCCGGGTGACGCGGGTGCCTCGGTGCTCGCGGTCGGGTGGGCGGCGTCCTCGGACGTGGCCATGTGTGCTCCCTCGGGTGGTGGGGACGGGCAGGCACTGGCACGTTGTCCTGGCGCGGACAGCGTTCTGCGGCACGGCAGCGGAGGACCACCCCTCGGCAGCGGGGCGGACCGGTCGGGCCGCAGTGGGTAACTGGGAAGCTACTGCCCGGTATTGACCGGGTCAATACGGGTGCACGAAGGATCATCGTCCGCTCCCCGGCCCCGTTCCGGCGCCGGCCCGGCCGAGGCCAGACGGCGTTCGGCCTCGGCCGGACCGAGGAAGGGCGCCAGGCAGAACAGGCTCAAGGTGGGCAGCAGATCGGGGAGTTCGGCGGTGCGGTCGGTGTCGATGCAGCGCTGGAGGGTGGAGTAGACGCCGCCGACCACCGCGTCCACCATCGCCTCCGCCCCGATGCCGTCCGGGAGTTCGGGGATCTCGGCGAAGAACGCCCGGAACTTGACCAGGAGCTGGTCCCGTTCGCGGCGCCCGGCCGGGCCGACCGCGTCCAGCTCGATGACCGCCATGGTCGCGAAGGCCGGCACCCCCGCCAGCAGTCCGAGCATCGCCCGGAGCGCCTCGCGGATCCCGCCGCACCAGTCCGGCGAGGCGGCGAACGCCCGCGCCATCCGCCGGATCACCACCCCGGTGCCGTGCCGGTGGGCGGCGAGGAAGGCGTCCTCCTTGCCGGTGAACAGCTCGTAGAAGACCGGCCTGGTCACCCCGGCGGCGCGACAGATGTCGCTCACCGTGGCGCGCTGGTACCCGTGTTGCGCCACCGTGTGGACCAGCCCGTCGAGCAGCCGCTCCCGCTGGGTCGCCGCGACCACGCCGGGCGGCAGCCGGCTCGGGCCGCGTTTGATCGAGCGGGCCGGGTCGCGCCCGGTGCGCGCACCGGGGATCAGGACCACGTCGGCATTCCCACGGAGATCCGGGTCCGTCGCCATCTTCTGTCCCCAACTCCTGTGTATTGCCTTGACATTGGCGCGACATCAGGTTTACAACACTGGCGGGTTTCCAATTCGCGGCCGAGACCGCCGGAAGCCCGCACGCGTTCCGACTGCTCAGTATGGCGAACGCATGCCCGGCGGTGGCAGCCGCCGACGTGCACCCTGCACTCCCGCACGTCCGTCGGACCGTTCCACCCCGCCGTACCCCGCCGTACTCAGCCGTACCCGGCCGGTTCCTTCCGGCCGGCCCAGGCCGCGTCGTACCCGCCGACACAGCGTCGTGCCGCCGGTACCGCGCCGTACGGGCGGGCCCGTGGCGCCGGGCCCGCCGAGTCGCCGTTCGCGGCGCCCCACCCCGCACACCCTCCCCCGTCCCGGCCGGGCCGCGGCCGACGATGCCGCGCGCACCCCCACACCGACCGCACGGGCTCCCCCACCCGACTCGCCCGGAGAGGCACACCCTCATGCGTATCCGCCGTACCCTCGGAGCCACCGCCCTCGCCGCCGCCGCGGTGCTGGCCGCCGGCACCACGACCCCCGCCCAGGCCGCCGGCTCCGCCGTGCTCACCCACACCTCGGTGGGCGGGCCGAACATCGCCGTCGGCGACGTGCTCACCGCCGACCTGGTGTCCGGCAGCTTCGCCACCTTCTACTCCACCGCCACCGGGACGAGCGGCATCAAGTGCGCCGCCTCCTCCTTCTCGGCGACCGTCACCAACAACCCGGCCGCGCCCGGGGTGGCCACCGAGCAGCTCAACACCCAGACCTTCGGCTCCTGCACCGCCAACGTCATCGGCGTGACCTCCGTGCAGAGCATCACCGTCAACAACCTGCCCTACACCAACTCGGTCAGCGACGCCCCCGGCAACCCGGTCTCGCTCGACCCCACCGCCGTCGGACCGCTCCAGACCACGGTCGTGCTGAAGACCATCCTCGGCACCATCACCTGCGTCTACCGCGCCCCCGCCGGCATCAGCGGCACCACCAGCAACGTCGGCCAGACCATCGGCTTCAACGCCCAGGCCCTGCCCAAGGTCTCCGGCCCGAGCACCTGTTTCGCGACCGGGTACTTCAGCGCCACCTACGGGCCGGTGAAGGACAGCTCGGTGGCCGGCAGCCCGCACGTCTACATCAACTGACCCTCCCGGACCGGCCCGACCGCCGGGGCCGGTAGGACGGGCGGGGTGCGGCCGCCGCCGCACCCCGCTCCACCGGCTCCACTCGGTTCCCGGAGGCGGTGAGCCGGGACAGCGAAGTGACCCACGGGTAGGGTGCTGGCGACGGACACCGGACCACGGGGATGCGGGGCAGGCATGGTCGGCGAGGGCACGCAGTTCTTCGAGTCGGTGGCCGACACGGCCGCACGGCTGGCCGAGGTCGGCTACCTGGCCTCCACCGAGGTCGCCACCACCGTCTTCCTCGCCGACCGGCTCGGCAAGCCGCTCCTGGTCGAGGGCCCGGCCGGGGTCGGCAAGACCGAACTCGCCAAGGCCGTCGCCGCGCTCGGCCGGGCCCGGCTGGTCCGGCTCCAGTGCTACGAGGGCATCGACGAGTCCCGCGCCCTCTACGAGTGGAACCACGCCAAGCAGTTGCTGCGGATCACCGCCGGACGGGACGAGGGTTGGGACGCCGCCCGCACCGACATCTTCGGCGAGGAGTTCCTGCTCACCCGGCCGCTGCTCACCGCCATCCGCGGCGACGAACCGACCGTGCTGCTCATCGACGAGATGGACAAGGCCGACGTCGAGGTCGAGGCGCTGCTGCTCGAAGTGCTCAGCGACTACCAGGTCACCGTGCCGGAGCTCGGCACCATCACGGCGACCCGCCGCCCCTTCGTCCTGCTCACCTCCAACGCCACCCGGGAACTCTCCGAGGCGCTGCGCCGCCGCTGCCTCTTCCTCCACCTCGACTACCCGGAGGCCGAACTGGAGCGCCGGATCGTCCGGCTGCGCGTCCCCGGACTGGACGCGGCGCTGGCCGACTCGCTGGTCCGGGTGGTCGGCGCACTGCGGGCACTGGAACTGCGCAAGGCCCCCTCGGTCGCCGAGACGGTCGACTGGGCCCGCACCCTGCTCGCCCTCGGCGCCGACACCCTGGACGAGACGGTCGTCCGGGCCACCCTCGGGGTCGTCCTCAAGCACCAGGACGACGTGCTGAAGGCCGCCCAGAAGCTCACCCTCGCGTGACCGTCCCGCCCCCGTCCGGTGTCCCCGTCCCCCCTGCGGACCTCGCCGCCCGGCTGACCGCCTTCGTGCGCGCGCTGCGCACCCACGGCCTGCGGATCGGGCCCGCCGAGACGGTCGACGCCGCGGCGGTCCTCGCCGTCCTCGGCCTCGCCGAGCGCGAGCAGGTCCGGGCCGGACTCGCCGCCGCGCTGCTGCGCACCGACGGGCAGCGCGGGGTCTTCGACGCCGCCTTCGACCTGTTCTTCCCGCTCGGCGTCGGCGATCCGGAGGCCGTGCGCCGGGCCTCGGCGCGGCAGGCCGCCGACCCGTCCGACCCGGACCCGGACGCGGACCCGGACGCGGACCCGGCGGTGCTCCGGGAGGAGCTCCGGGCCCGGCTGGTGGCGGCGCTCGCCGCCGACGACCGGGCCGCCCTGGCCGGGCTCGCCGGCGAGGCGGTGGCGGCGTTCGGCCGCTACGGCGGCGCCGGCGCCGCCGGCCGACCCGGCAACGACGGCTGGTCGGCCTACCAGACCCTCGGCCGGCTCGCACCCGAGACCCTGCTGGCCAGGGTGCTCGCGGCCCTGCGCGCCGGTGCCACCGGTGCCGCCGACGCCGCACCGGACCCCACCGCGCCCGACCTCGCCGACCACGTCCTGCCCGACGAGATCCGCCGCCGCATCCAGGGCTTCCGCGCCATGGTCGCCACCGAGGCACGCCGACGGGCGGCCGAGCTCCGAGGCACCGAACGCCTCGCCGAACGGGCCGTCGCACCGAGCCCCGACCGGATCGACTTCCTCACCGCCGGACGCGACCAGCTCGCCGAACTCCGCCGCACCGTCCACCCGTTGGCCCGGAAGCTGGCCACCCGGCTGGCCGCGCGCCGACGCCGGGCCGCACGCGGGCGGATCGACCTGCGCCGCACCCTGCGCCGCTCGCTCTCCACCGGCGGCGTCCCGCTGCGCCCCGCCCACCGGCTGCGACGGCCCGCCCGGCCCGAACTCGTCCTGCTCTGCGACGTGTCCGGCTCGGTGGCGGGCTTCTCCGACTTCACCCTCCTGCTGGTCCAGGCGATGCGCGACCAGTTCAGCAAGGTCCGGGTGTTCGCGTTCGTCAACCGCACCGCCGAGGTGACGGACCTGCTGACCCGGGGCGGCGGCGACCCGGCCACGCTGGCCCGGCGGATCCTCACCGAGGCCAAGGTGATGGGCCACCACGGCAACAGCGACTACGGCTCGGCCCTCGGCGAGTTCGCCGAACGCCATCTGGACGCCGTGGGTCCGCGGACCGCCGTGCTGATCCTCGGCGACGCCCGCAACAACTACCGGGACCCGCACCTGCCCGCCCTGCGGCTGATCGCGGCCCGCGCCCGCCAGGTCCACTGGCTCAACCCGGAGCAGCCCTCGCTCTGGGGCACCGGCGACTCCGCCGCCCCCGCCTACGCCGAGGTGGTGCCGATGCACTGCTGCCGCAACGCCCGCCGGCTGGGCGAGTTCATCGGCCGGCTGCTGCCGGTCTGAGGCGGCGTTGGGGGCGGGGCCCGGACCCCGCCCCCGACTGCCGTCCAGCGCCTCAGCCGTCCAGTTGGCCGAGGAAGTCGAGCAGGGCCGCGTTGACCTCCGCCGGGCTCTCCTGCTGGGTCCAGTGGCCGACGCCCGGAAGCGTGACGCGCCGGTAGAGCTTCGGCGCCAGGCGCTCCAGCAGTCCGCGCATCGCCTCCTCGGGGATCAGGGCCATCACCATGTCCTGGTCCCCCGCCACGTAGAGGGCGGGCACCTCCACCGGCCGCCCGGCCAGCCCGGCGAGCAGCTCGTTGTTCCGGTCGATGTTGCGGTACCAGTTGAGACCGCCGGTGAACGCCCGCTCGCCGTGCTCGGCGTAGTCGGCGACGAACGCCTCGATGTCCGCCTCGGAGAGCCAGTGCGGCAGCTTCTCCGGCTCGGGGACGCTGTCCAGCAGGGTCTGCCCCTCGCGGATCACCCAGGCCCGAGGCCCCCCGCCGTCCGGCCGGGCGCCGGCGCCGCTGGACAGCATCCGGCGGAACGTCGAGTGCAGGTCCCGGCCGAGCTCGGCGTCCGCGACGCCGGGGCGCTGGAAGTAGATCTGGTAGAAGCCCTCGCCGAACCGCTCCCGGGCCTGGGCCAGCGGCGGCAGGCCGAGGGTGGGCAGCGGCGGGACGCTCAGCCCCGCCACACCGCGCACCAGGTCGGGGCGGAGCGCCGCCGTGCTCCAGGCGACCGGGGCGCCCCAGTCGTGGCCGACCAGGACGGCGCTCTCCTCGCCGAGGGCGCCGATCAGCGCGGTGACGTCGCCGACCAGGTGCAGCAGGGTGTACGCGTCGACCGACTCGGGCTGCTCGCTGCGGGCGTAGCCGCGCTGGTCGACGGCGACCACGCGGTAGCCGGCCTCGGCGAGCGGGGCGAACTGGTGCCGCCAGGAGTACCAGCTCTCCGGGAAGCCGTGCAGCAGCAGGACCAGTGGCCCCTCCCCCTGTTCGGCGACGTGCAGCCGGACTCCGTTCACCTCGACCTGACGGTGCGCGATACGTCCGTACGCCTGCTTGGTCATGCGGCCCTCCTCGTCGACGACGCGTCACCCGGCAGAACGGGCGGCGGCCGACCGTTCGTTCCCCGCCGCCGCCCGTCCGCCGAGCCCCTTCCCGCTCCCCTTCCGCTCCCCGCCCGGGCTCCCCGCTCCCCGCTTCAGTCCCCGCTGTCGCGCCGCGTCCGGCCCCCGCCCTCCCGCCGGTCGAGCAGCGCCGTCGCGGCGGCCAGCAGGGCGCCCACCGCGATCAGCACGAAGTAGCCGGCGGTCCGGTGGTCGGCGGGGACGAGATAGCTGACGAAACCGAAGACGTGCAGGCCCCACAGGTGGTCGACGAGGAGGCCGTTGATGCCGCCGACGATCAGGACGAAGCTCACGAATCCCAGCAGGTTCTTCATGATCCCGACGTTAGGCAGCCGGGTCGCCGACGGGATCCGCCTTTCGGCGCGAGCGGGAGCCACCAAAGTCGCGCATCCGCAGCAGCACCGGCACGGCGGCGAGCGCCGGGGCGGCGGCCAGGGCGAAGCAGAGCGGCAGCGGCAGGTGCCCGACCAGCAGGCCCCCGCCCGCGCCGCCGACGGCCGAACCGGCGTTGACGGCGGAGTTCACCCAGGCGCCGGCCCTGGTCCTGGCCTCCGGCGCGACCGCCTCGTCCGCGACCAGGTAGGAGGTGGTGAGGGCGGGCGAGACGAAGAACCCGGCGACCCCGACGGCCACGCCGAGCAGGACCGGGCCGGGCGCGAGCCCGGCGGCGGCCAGCGCCAGGCCCAGGCCGGCGGTGAACAGCGGCAGCCGGACGGCGTTCGGCACCGGCCGGTCCAGCGCGCCCAGCCCGAGGCCGCCGACGGCGCTGCCGGCGGACAGCGCGGCCAGGATCCAGCCCACCGCCTCCGGTCGCCCCCGGTCCTCGGCGAAGGCGAGCACCATGATGTCCAGCGCGCCCAGCGCCAGCCCGGTCACCGCGGACGCGAGCACCGCGGCGCGCAGCGCCCGTCCGCCGCCGAGCGGTGTCCGGCGGCGGCGCCCGCGCCTGCCCGCGACCGACGACGCCGCAGTGTCGGGGTCGTCCGCCTCGGCGGGTGCGTCCGGTCCGCCCGCCGCCACCGGCGAGGCCACCAGCAGCAGGGCCCCGGCGAGCAGCAGCCCCGCGCCCACGACCACCGCGCCACCCGGGCCGACGACCGGGAGCAGCAGACCGACCAGCAACGGCCCGGTGACGAAGAGCAGTTCCTCCGCGACGCCGTCCAGGCTGAACGCGCGGCGCAGCAGCACCGGATCGGGCAGCAGGCGCCGCCAGAAGGTCCGCATCACCGGACCGAGCGGCGGTGTGCAGGTGCCCGCCGCGACGACGAGCGCGCCGACCGCCGCCGGAGCGACGCCCGGCCGGGCCGTGGCCGCGACCACGGCGAGCAGCAGGGCGCCGTACAGCACCGCCATCGGCGGCAGCACCCGCCGGGGGCCGTGGCGGTCGACCAGTCCGGCCCGGACCGGGGAGAGGAGGACGCTGGCGAGCGCGAACAGGGCCATCGCCGCGCCGGCCGCGGAGTAGGAGCCGGTGGCCTCGCGGACGGTGAGCAGCAGGGCGAGCGGAACCACCCCGTAGGAGAGGCGGCCGAGCAGCGCGGCGGCGAAGGTGCGGCCGGCGTGCGGGGCGCCGAGCACGGCGCGGTAGCCGGGGCGGGCGGAGGGGTCGCGCGGAGGCGCGGAAGCGGTGGAAGGCACGGTGGACGTCCTCAGGGAGGTCCGGTGCGCGGGCCGGGAGGTCACGGCGGGCGGTACCGGAGGTGCGTACGGGGACACCGGAGGGCCGCGCGGTTCCCGATCGGTCGGGGCGCGGTCGCGTCGGGCCTGTTACGCACGGAGGGAGGACATGGGCCGTACCGTACCAGTCCGCCGCGCGGTGCGGGAGGGCCCGGACGGAGCAGCGGGCAGGGCGGCGCGGCGGCCGTCCGGGTACGTTCGCGGTGTGCAGCAGAGGTCACCCCACGTCAACAGGCGGGCCCGGGCCGGGAGACCGGCGGCGGCCGGTGCCGTCGCCGTCCTGGTCCTCGCGGCCGGCGCGCCCGCCGCGTCCTCGGCCCCGTCCCCCTCGCCGTCCCCGTCCGCTTCCGCCACGCCGGCGGCAGCGGGTGCCGGTACCGCCCAGGACGCGGCCGCCGTGGTCGGCGGCGAGCGGCTGGGCCGGCCGGCCGTCCAGGTCGCGCCCCGCACCGGGGCGCCCGAACTGCCGGCCACCCTCACCGGGCGGTCCTGGCTGATCGCCGACGCCGCGACCGGCGAGGTGCTCGCCGCGCGCAACGCCCACCTCCCGCTGCCGCCCGCCAGCACCCTCAAGATGCTGTTCGCCGACACGGTGCTGCCCAAGTTCGACCGCGCCCTGGAGCACCAGGTGGTTCCCGCCGAACTCGCCGCGCTCGGCGCGGGCAGCAGCCTGGTCGGCATCAAGGAGAACCTGCCGTACCGGGTCGAGGACCTCTGGCGCGGCGTCTTCCTCGCGTCCGGCAACGACGCCGTGCACGTGCTGTCCCACATGAACGGCGGCCTGGCCAGCACCGTCGCCCAGATGCAGCAGCGGGCGACCGCCCTCCAGGCGCGCGACACCCGGGTGGTCTCCCCGGAGGGCTACGACCAGGACGGCCAGGTCTCCTCGGCGTACGACCTCACGCTGTTCGCCCGCGCCGGGCTGCGCAACCCCGACTTCCGCGGCTACTGCGCGACCCGCACCGCCCGCTTCCCCGGCGCGGTGGACAAGACGACGGGGCAGCGGTCCGCGTTCGACATCGCCAACACGGACCGCCTGCTGGGCAAGTACCCCGGCCTGATCGGGGTGAAGAACGGCTACACCACCAACGCGGGCGCCACCTTCACCGGCGCGGCCGAACGCGACGGCCGGACCCTGCTGGTGACGGTGATGCACCCGGAGCAGCAGTCCAAGGTCTACGACGAGGCGGCCGCGCTGCTGGACTGGGGCTTCGCGGCGGCCGGCAAGGTCGAGCCGGTCGGACGCCTGGTCGAGGAGGAGGCCGGGCCCGGCGCGTCCGCCGCCCCGGCCACCGAGGCACCGGCCTCCGGTGTGCTGCCGCACGCCATCCAGCAGGCCGACCACGCCCTCGGCCCGGCGGGCTGGACGGCACTCGCCTTCGGCGCCGCGCTGGCCCTCTGGGCGGCCGGGCGCCTGCGCACCCGGCGGCGTCCGCACACCGCGGCGGCCGCGACGGCCGCGCTCCCCGTCCTCCCCGGCGGTGTCCCGGTCCCCCCGCGCCCGGACTACGCCCCGCGCATCGCCCACTCCGTTCCGGCCCGGACGGCGGCCGGTCCCGCCCGCCGCGGCGCCACCGCCGTCGGCGGCGCCACGGCGGTGGGCGGCGGCGCCCGCCGACGCCTCACCCGCCGCGCCCGCTCCCTGGCCCGCACCGGCCGCGCCCGCTTCGCCGCGACCACCGCCCCGCGCCGCCGCCCCTGAGACGGGCCCTAGAATGCCCGGCATGAGCGCCACTCCCCACCCCGACCCGCACCGGCAGGAACGGCTCGAACGCCTGGTCAGCCTCTCCTCCGGCAGCTACCTGCTGGTCACCACCTTCAAGAAGGACGGCACCGCCGTGCCGACGCCGGTGTGGGTGGTGCGTGACGGGGAGGCGCTCGGCGTCTGGACCGTCACCGACTCGTGGAAGGTCAAGCGGATCCGCAACCGACCGGACGTCCTGGTCGGCCCCTGCGACGTCCGGGGCAATCCGACCGGCGAGTCCGTCCCGGCCACCGCCGAGATCCTCGGCCCCGAGCGCACCGCCGCGTACCGGACGCTGCTGCGGCAGAAGTACGGGCTGGTCGGTGTCATGACGGTGCTCGGCAGCCGGCTGCGGCGCGGCGAGCGCGGCACGATCGGCATCCGGCTCACGCTCACCGACGGCTGAGGCCCGACACCCCTCCCGCCCCACGTCCCCCACGAAGCCACCTGGCCCTCGTCCGGTTCATGCCAGGGAAAACGTTCTTCCGTTGGACGCCTGGTCGTTCGCCACGGCGCGCGGTACGGCATGGGTGGCGCTGCTAGAAAACACAGCGCCCGCCCATCCACTGCTGCACGCCCGTCAGGAGGACGCCCATGCGGCGAACCGATCGAGTCCGGCTCCGCGCACTGGCGGTGGCATCGGCCGCCACCGTCGTCGCGGCGCTCACCGCGCTGCCCGCCGGCACCGCGCAGGCCGTGTCCCCGGACCTCGTCATCAGCCAGGTGTACGGCGGCGGCGGCAACTCCGGCGCGCCGTACCTCAATGACTTCGTCGAGCTGTACAACCGGGGCACCACCCCGGTCAGCGTCACCGGCTGGACCGTCCAGTACGCCTCGGCGGCCGGGTCCTCCTGGTCGAAGACCACCCTGTCGGGCACCATCGCCCCCGGCAAGTACTACCTGGTGCAGGAGGCCGCCGGGGCCGGTTCCGGCGCCGCCCTCCCGACGCCGGACGCCACCGGCACCATCGCGATGGGCGCCAACGCCGGGAAGATCGCGCTGGTCACCAACTCCACCGCGCTGACCTGCGCCACCGGCTGCGCCACCCAGCCCGGGGTCAAGGACTTCGTCGGCTACGGCACGACCGCCTCCTCCGCCGAGGGCTCGCCCACCGGGAACCTCGCCAACACCACCGCGGCGGTGCGGGCCGGCGGCGGCGCCACCGACACCGACAACAACGCGGCCGACTTCGCCGTCACCGCCCCCACCCCGCGCAACTCCACCTCCGGCGGCGGGACGGGCGGCACCCGGATCCGCGGTATCCAGGGCGCCGCCCGGACCTCCCCGCTGGCGGGCCAGCCGGTCACCGGCGTCCCCGGCGTCGTCACCGCGGTCGGCCCGAGCGGCTACTGGTTCCAGGACCCGCAGCCCGACGCCGACCCGGCGACCAGCGAGGCGCTGTACGTCTACACGGCGGGCGCCCCCGGCGTGGCCGTCGGCGACTCCGTCCAGGTCGGCGGCACCGTCAGCGAGTACCGCCCCGGCGGCACCGGCGGCACCACCAACCTCACGGTCACCGAACTCACCTCGCCCAGCACCACCGTGCTCGCCCACAACGCGGCCCTGCCCGCCGCCACCGTGGTCGGCGCCGGCGGCCGGGTGCCGCCCGCCGCGGTGATCTCCAGCGTCACCACGGGCGACGTCGAGACCGCCGGCGGCTTCCAACCGGCCACCGACGGCCTGGACTTCTGGGAGTCGCTGGAGGGCATGCGGGTCCAGCTGAACAACGCCGCCGTCGTCGGACCGAGGGCCTCCGTCGGCGAGATCCCGGTCGTGCCGCAGGGCTCCACCACCAGGACCGCCCGCGGCGGCATCCTGCTCCAGGCCGCGGACGGCAACCCCGAGCGGGTCCTGCTGGACGACGTGCTCGCGCCGACCCCGGCCGCCAACGTCGGTGACACCCTCTCCGGCGCCACCGTCGGCGTCATCGACTACTCCTTCGGCAACTTCAAGCTGCTGGTCACCGCCACCCCGACCGTCCTCCCCGGCGGCCTCGCCCCGGAGACCACCGCCGCACCGGCCGCCGGCGAGCTGTCCACGGCGACCTTCAACGTCGAGAACCTCGCGCCGAGCGACCCGCAGGCCAAGTTCGACGGCCTCGCCGCCGCCGTCGTCACCAACCTGCGCTCGCCCGACCTGGTCGCCCTGGAGGAGATCCAGGACAACTCCGGCGCCACCGACAACGGCGTGGTCGCCGCCGACCAGACCCTGGCCAAGCTCACCGCCGCCATCACCGCCGCCGGCGGCCCGGCCTACTCCTACCGCCAGCTCGACCCGGTCAACGACCAGGACGGCGGCCAGCCCGGCGGCAACATCCGCCAGGTGTTCCTCTACCGCACCGACCGGGGCCTGAGCTTCACCGACCGCCCGGGCGCCGGCTCCACCACCGCCGACTCCGTGGTCAACAACGGCGGCGTCCCCGCCCTCGCCTACTCCCCCGGCCGAATAGACCCGACCAACACGGCCTTCAACGCCAGCCGCAAGCCGCTGGCGGGCGAGTTCCGCTGGAACGGCCGCCCGGTGTTCGTGATCGCCAACCACTTCAACTCCAAGGGCGGCGACCAGCCCCTCTTCGGCCGCTACCAGCAGCCGGCCCGCCCGTCCGAGACCCAGCGCCACGCGCAGGCCACGGCGGTCAAGACCTTCACCGACCGGATCCTCGCCGTCGACCCGAACGCCGCGGTGATCGTCCTCGGCGACCTCAACGACTTCGAGTTCTCCCAGACCACCGACCTCCTCACCGCCGGCGGCTCGCTGGTCGACCTCCCCCGCACCCTCCCCCTCGCCGAGCGGTACACCTACGTCTACGAGGGCAACTCCCAGGTCCTCGACCACATCCTGATCTCCCCCGCCCTCGCGGCCCGCGCCTACAGCTACGACATCGTCCACCTTAACAGCGAGTTCGCCCCCCAGCTGAGCGACCACGACCCGCAGGTGGTCCGGATCCCGCTCCCGTAGCACCGCCCTCCCCCCGTCCGCACCCCCCGCTGCCCCGGCGTCACCTCCCCGGCGCCGGGGCAGCGCCGTACCCGGAACCCCGCGCACCGCACGTCCGCCGTTCGGCCCGGGGTGGGCCGGACGGGGGATGTGATCCGGGTCATTGGGGGTGGGCGGGAACCCGGCGGGGTGGGGGCACGACTGGTGGGGCGTGAGTGGGATGTCGCCGGGTGCCCGGCCGTTGAGTGTGCTCGCGGGGTTCGCCCTGCTGCTGGTAGTGGTGTTCGTCGTGGCGTTCGCGGTGGGTCGCGGCGCCGGGCCGGTGACGCCCGGGCTGACGCCCGGTGGCGGAGGCGGCGGGAAGCCCGGAATGGGCCACGACATGGGGGCGGCCCGGTGAGGGCGGCCGCGGAGTCCGAGGCGCTGGTGTCCACCGACCTGGCGGTCGGCGGGATGACCTGCGCGGCGTGTGTGAGCCGGGTGGAGAAGCGGCTGGCCCGGATCGAGGGCGTGAGTGCCGGGGTGAACCTCGCCACCGGGCGGGCCCGGGTGCTGCACCCGGCCGGAGTGGGGCCGGAGGAGTTGGTCGCGGCGGTCGAACGGGCCGGTTACACGGCCGAGTTGGCTCCTGACGGCGTGCCGTCCGCCGGGCCGGCGGCGGAGGAGGCCGGGGAGCGGTGGCGGCTGCTGGTGACGGCGCTGCTGGCGGTGCCCGTACTGGTGCTGTCGATGGTGCCGTCCGCGCAGTTCCCGGGCTGGCAGTGGGTCTGCTTCGGGCTGGCACTGCCGGTGGTGAGCTGGGGTTCGGCCGGCTTCCACCTCCGGGCGCTGCGGGGCCTGCGGCACGCGGCGGCGACCATGGACACCCTGGTGAGCCTCGGTGTGGTCGCCTCCTTCGCCTGGTCCGCGTACGCGCTGCTGTTCGGCGGGGCGGGCGCGATCGGGATGCGGATGCCGTTCTCGCTGACCGCGGACGGCGGCGGCACCGCGCACGTCTACCTGGAGGCGGCCGTCGGGGTGCCGCTGTTCGTGCTGGCCGGGCGCCTGCTGGAGGGCAGGGTGCGGCAGCGCACCGGTTCCGCGCTGCGGGCGCTGGCCGAGCTGGGCGCCAAGCAGGTGTGCGTCCGCGACCCGGGGAGCGGCGAGGAGCGGCTGCTGCCGATCGAACAGCTGCTGCCGGGGCAGGAGTTCGTGGTCCGTCCGGGTGAGCGGGTGGCCACCGACGGGCTGGTCGTGGAGGGCGGTTCGGCGCTCGACCTGAGCCTGCTGACCGGCGAGTCGGTGCCGGTCGAGGTCGGGCCGGGCGACCGGGTGGCGGGCGCCACGGTGAACGTCGGCGGGGCGCTGGTGGTGCGGGCGACGGCGGTCGGCGCGGACACCCAACTGGCCCGGATCACCGCACTGGTGGCGGACGCCCAGGCCGGCAAGGCGCGGGCGCAGCGGCTGGCGGACACCGTCGCCGGGGTGTTCGTGCCCTGTGTGCTGACGGTGGCGGTGTGCGTGCTCGGCTTCTGGCTGGGCGCGGGCGCCGACCCGCAGGCGGCGGTGACGGCGGCGGTCGCCGTACTGGTGGTCGCCTGCCCGTGCGCGCTGGGCCTGGCCACGCCGACCGCGCTGCTGGCGGCGACCGGTCGGGGCGCAGAGCTGGGCGTGCTGGTCCGCGGCCCGGAGGTGCTGGAGAGCCTGCGCCGGGTCGACACCGTGGTGCTGGACAAGACCGGCACCCTGACCACCGGTCGGATGGAGCTCGCGACGGTGGCCGTGGCCGCCGGTGCGGGTGTCGACGAGGAGCGGGTGCTGCGGCTCGCGGGAGCCGTCGAGCACCGTTCGGAGCACCCTGTCGGGCGGGCCGTCGTGGGGGCGGCCCGAGCCCGGTGCGGCTCCGACCCCCTTCCGGTGGTGGCCGGTTTCGCGGCCACCACCGGGGTCGGGGTGTCCGGCGAGGTCGAGGGGATCGCGGTGCGGGTGGTCCGCCCGGACGAGGCCGGGGAGCCGTTGCCCGCCGAGCTGACGGCGGCGCTCGCGGACGCCTCGGCGGCGGGCCGCACGCCGGTGGTGGTGGAACTGGACGGCCTCCCGGTGGCGGTGCTGGCGGTCGGCGACACGCTGCGCTCGGGCAGCTGGCGCGCGCTGCACCGGCTGCGCGGCATGGGCCTGGAGCCGGTGCTGCTGACCGGCGACGGCCCGGGGGCGGCGCGCGCGGTCGCGGAGGAGCTGGGCATCGAGCGGGTGCACGCCTCGGCCTCCCCGGAGCGCAAGGCGGAGGTGGTGGCCGAGCTGAGGGCCGCCGGGCGGACCGTCGCGGTGGTCGGCGACGGCGTCAACGACGCGGTGGCGCTGGCCTCGGCGGACCTCGGGGTGGCACTCGCCTCGGGCAGTGACGCGGCGATCGGCGCGGCCGGGCTGACCCTGGTGCGCGGGGACATCGAGGCGGTGGTGGACGCCGTCCGGCTGGCCCGGCGCACCCTGGCGACGATCCGGACCAATCTGGTGTGGGCGTTCGGCTACAACGTGGTGCTGATCCCGCTGGCGGCGGTGGGGCTGCTGAACCCGATGCTGGCGGCGGTGGCGATGTCGCTGAGTTCGCTGCTGGTGGTGGGCAACAGCCTGCGGCTGCGGACCTGGCGCCCGGGGCGGGGTACGGCGGACGAACCCGGGGGCGGTCGGTCTCCGCGGCCGGCCCGGGCGCGGCGCTCGGCGGGTGCGGCGTGGTGAGCGGACGGCCCTCGGCCGGGGGCCGGACGGTCGAGCGGTCGAAGCCGGCCGGACGAGCGAGGACGGTCGAGCGGCTGAAGGTGGCCGGACCGCCGGTCGGGGCCGCCCTGGTGGCGCTGGCGCTGCTGTCCGGGTGGACGGCGATCGGCGGTGCGGGCACGGCGCGCCCGGTCGAGGTCGGACCGGGCTGGCTGCTCCTGCCGTCGGCGGGCGGGGTCCCGTCCACCGCGGCCTTCTTCACGGTCCGCAACCCCGGCGACATACCGGACGAACTCACCGGCGCCAGCTGGGAGTTCGGCGGCAAGGTGACCCTGAAGCGGCATCTGCACCAGGGCGCGGCGGGCAGTTGGGCTCCGGTCACGGCCCTGGAGGTCCCCGAGCGGGGGGAGCTGGCCATGTCCCCGGAGGACGCAGATCTGATGATCATAAATCCGCCCGCGCTGAAGGTCGGCCAGTGGGTGGAGTTCACCCTGACCTTCCGCAACAGCCCCGAGCAGAAGGTCAGGGCGGAGGTCCGCCCGCCCGGCGGCCGCCGCAGCTGAACCCCGAGGAGGCCCGGCCCCCCGTCCGGCCTCCTCGGACCCACCGGGTGGGCCACTCGCGTCGAGGGTCGGTGGCCCACCCGGTGACACCCCGGACCTCGCTCACTCCGGCTCGACGATCCGCCGGAGCGACATCGGCAGATCCGCGAGGGACAGGTCGGCCAGTGACGCGATCGGGGTGACGTCCAGTGCGGGGTCCTCCCGCAGCGGAACCTCGCCGAGCGCATCGCCGCGGCCGGCCCCGACGGAGACGAGGTCCACGGTCAGCTCCGACAGGTCCGCGCCGCGCAGCTCCGCACTCGCCACCCGGACCACGAAGTCGAAGGCGTCCGGCCGGTGCACGACGTGCTCGCGAGGGCCGTCCGTCCCGATCTCGCTGAAGCCCCGGCTGACGCCCGCGTCGGGCAGCGAGCCGAGCGCCACCCGCCGGCCGCCGATCCGCACCTCATGGGCGAACCCCTGTGTCACAAGGCCGGTTTCGACGAACGGGCCGTCGAACTCGCGCGCCTCCAGCACCCGCAGGACGCCCTGCTCCAGACGGACGACCAGCCTGACGTAGCCCGTTCCGTCGCCCTCCGACAGCGCGGCGGTCGTGTCCCCGGACCCGACGCCGATCAGCGGAGCATTGGCGAGGTACGGCGCTACGACCTCTGTCATGGCTTTGGCACACACCGGGCAGAACTCCGGATAATTCTTCCTCATCCGGCAGTTCACCACCGGCCGGTAGACCCCGAACCGGTACGAGCCGCCGCCGCCCTCGAACAGTCCGACGTCCTGACTGTCGTCCCAGCCCGACGGCTTCGGGGGCGTGTAGTCGTCGCCGCCGGTCGGCACCAGGGTCTCGGCCCGCACCGACCGACCCCATTTCAACGTCGCGCGGTCGGTGTTCGTGGTGAGGTTGGGTACCGTGGGCTCGGTGTCACCGTACGTCTCGTCCCGGTCGTGGTACTCGTCTCCGAGCCGGCCCATCGCGTGACCGAACTCGTGCGCGAGCGTCGGCCAGCCGATGCCGAGTGGCACGGTCGCCCGCCAGTTGCCGCCGCGCCCGCCGCGCCCGGGATTGTTCAGCACCACCAGCTTGAGTTGGTGTTCGGGGACCAGCTCCGACAGTGCCGACGCCAGTCTTCCGGCGGTGGACGGGCCGTCCTCGACCCAGAGGTGCGCCCAGTTGCCGTTGTAGTACGCCCCGAGCGCCGTGTCGCGGTCGTCTTGCCGGATCAGGTTTCCGTCCGCGCCGTACGTCTTGGTGCCCACCCCGGACTCCAGCGACACCAGGTTCACGCGCACGATGTTGAATGCGGCCTTGTTGGCTTCGAAGAAGTCCTGGGCGAAGAGCCCGTCCGTGAGCAGCCTGTCGACTGCCGTGTTGTACGCGTCCTGGTCCTGGGGGCCGAACCCGTCGCCCACCACCGCCACCGTGATCTTGCTGCCGGGCGGGCCGCTCTGGAACAACGTGGTCACCGAAGCGGCGAGCCAAGGGACTTCGGACGCCGACAGATCCGACCGCAACCAGCTGCGCAGGCTCGACGTGCCGTCCGCGCGCATGGGCTCCCGGATCCCTCCGGCGACGTGGAGGTCCTTCGCGGTGGTGAATGCTCGCAGGCTCAACACGGTTGCCCTCCCGATGCCTCGATCGCCTCGTTCGTCGCTGTCGCTACGCGCTCCGGGCCCTGCCGGAGCACGGTCCTGGACGTCCCGGTCGTCGGTCGCGGACCGGCCGTGCGCCGGCCGGTCCGGCGGAAGCCGCTGAAGGTCCGCATCACGTCAGTGCAGGGTGACGAGGATCGGCAGCAGGCCCGTCCCGTCGGCCAGCGGGGCCATCGCCTTGCCGAGCACGGCGCCGAACGAGCGGGCGGCGTCGTCGGCCTTCATCGCGTGGCCCGGGGTCGGTGAGGTGGTGAGCAGGTCACCGGCCTCGATGGCGCCGAAGGAGGCGTCGGCCTTGCAGTACACCTTGCCGACCAGGGCGAGCGCCTGCCGCCCCGCGGCCTCGCCCTGGTGGTCGAGGACCACCCCGGGGCGGTACTCACCGGCACCGGAGACGACACCGGCGACCCGTCGGTCGTAGGCGCTCTCACTCACCCGGACCCGGTCCACGCCGTCGATCACCATGACCGTGCCCGGTTCGACGGACACCGGGTCGGCCGTCGCGAAGTGCTCGGCGAGGTCGGCCCCGACGAGTTTCACGTCGCCGTTGACCACCACGTCGCCGGTCACCACCACGTCGCCGAAGAAGCGGCCCGCGACCGGTCCGATGCCGCAGACCCCGGCGCCCTCGGTGTTTCCGCCCGCGACCGCGCCGACCACTCCGCTCGCGTTGGGGACCTCCGTGTATCCGAACACGCCGTTGCCGACCGGAGGGCCACCGGCCGGTGCCCGGGAGGTCGCGTTGTTGCGGCCGAAGATGCCGTTGCTCCCGCTGTCGTTGGCCGTTCCGGCGATCGCGTCGCCGTGCCCGCCGACGATCCCGACGACTGCCTGGCCCCGCTTCGTCTCCGCCCAGACGGCGGTGCTCTCCTCGTCGCCGTCCACAACGGCTACGAGCGCCCGGCCCTTCCGCGTCTCCGCCCAGACGCCGGTACCCTCATTGGTCGCCAGCCCAACGACGGACCGCCCCTTCTTCGTCTCCGCCCACACGGCGGTGCTCTCCTCGTCGCCGTCCACAACGGCTACGAGCGCCCGGCCCTTCCGTGTCGCGGCCCAGACGCCGACGCCCTCATTGGTCGCCAGCCCAACTATGGACCGCCCCTTCTTCGTCTCCGCCCAGACGGCGGTGCTCTCCTCGTTGCCGTTCACGGCGGCGACGAGCGCCCGGCCCTTCTTCGTCTCCGCCCAGACGCCGGTACCCTCCTCGTCGACGGCCCCGACGATCGCCCGACCCTGCTTCAGTTGCCCCCAAACTCCGACGCCGGTGTCACTGACACCGACGACGCCGCGGCCCTTCGGACTCACCCCCCATATACCGGCGCCCCCATTGGTGTTCGCGCCGTCCACACCTGCCACGTTCGGATCGTTCGAACTGCCGTGAACACTCGCCATGACCGCCTCCAGCGTCCTTGCCCCCCGGGACCGGGCGTACGACACGGACCCTTCCCCGGCACCTGGCGACCATTCGGCGCGCGCGGGGGGCGTGCAGAAGTGCGGTGCTTCTCCCCTGTGCCCTCGCGGAGGACCCCGGGCCCGGCCGACGGCCTGTCGGTCGGGCCCGGTAGTTTGTGGACCGTCATTCCGGGGCCGCCGGGAATTCGGATGCTCCGACCAGGGAGTCCGTGCTTTCCTGTGTCACCGCGTCACACCGTCAGCACGTCACGCAGTCACCGCGTCACGCGGTCGCCCCGTTCGCGGGGCGTGGTGGCGGTCGCACGCCCGGCAGCCCTGCCCCGCACCGAGGAGTTTCCCCATCAGTACCGTGATACGCCGGTCCGCCCGCACCGCCCTGGCCACCGCCGCCTGCGGCGCCGTCCTCGCCGGCGGCCTCGCCGCGTGCGGGACCGTCCAGCAGCTCAACGCGGCCGACAAGGTGTCGAAGGCGTTCGAGACCTTCGGCAGCGGCAAGTCCTTCAGCGCCAAGCTGTCGGTCGACGCCACCCCCGCGCAGATCCAGGCCTTCGGCACGGCCACCGGCGAGGAGATCGACAAGGACAGCGCGGCCGCGCTGTCCGCCGTGAGCCTGTCGATCGCCTTCAGCGCGGACAAGCCGCTCAAGGACATCAAGCCCGCCAAGGGCTCCGGCAACGGCGCCGCGCCGGCCGCCGACCCGTCGGTCTCGGCCTCCTACACGCTCTCCGGCAAGGGCGGCGCACCGCTGCTGGAGCTCCGCCAGGTCGGTGGCAAGGCCTACGCACGCGGGGACCTCGCCGGCTTCGCGCAGCTCGTCGGCGAGAACGCCGCCGAGGTCGAGGGCCTGGCCGAGGGCCTGCCCGCCGCTCTGGGGAACGCGCTCAAGGGCCAGTGGGTCGGCTTCGACGCCAAGACCCTCGGAAGCACGGGCGGCGCGGGCGGCACGGGTGGCGCCGGTGGGGCCGCGACCCCCGCACCGACCCTGGACCCGAAGGCCGCGGAGAACCTCAACGCCTCGATCAAGGGCATCCTCACCCACGACCTGTCCTTCGAGGACAAGGGCAAGCAGGACGGCAAGGAGCGGATCACCGTCACCGCCCCGGCCCGCAAGCTGACGGACGACCTGCTGAAGGCCGTCGAACCGCTCGCCAAGGACATCCCGAACCTCGCCAAGCTCCCCAAGTCCGCCCCGGCCGGTGTGCCGGACCGCCCGCTGGCGCTGGACCTCTACCTCGACGGCGGCGCGCTGTCCGCCGTGACCTTCGACCTGGCCCAGCTCGCGGAGAAGGCCGGTCCCGGCACGCCGCTGCCGCTCCGGATCGCGTTCGGCCACGACACCCCGGCCGTCCAGGCCCCCGCCGGCGCCACCGAACTCACCACCGAGGACATCAGCGGCCTCTTCGGCGGGCTCGCCGCCGCCGCCGGCGGCGCGGGTGGCACGGACGGACCTGCCACGCCGCTCACCGACGCCCAGATCAAGGAGCTGACCCAGGACGGCGCCCTGAACGAGGAGCAGGTGCGGCTGTACAACGCGATGGGCCTGAGCTACCAGGACATCAAGGACCTCGCCGACCTGAAGGCGTGAAGTCCTGAAGGTGTGAAGTCCTGAGGCCCTGAGGTCCTGACCTCCAGGTCGGTACGGCCCGGGCCCGGCTACGCCGGTGGCGGCCCGGGCCGTGCCGACAGGTCCAGCACGTCCTCGACCGGCCGGCGCGGCGTGGCCGCACCGGCCGGGCCGTAGCCCAGCCGCAGCACCAGCTGGACGTGGCGGGGCCCGTCGGCCGGGTCGCGCAGGCGCCAGCGCAGGTCGGGCCACTCCACCGGCTGGTGCCACACCGTCAGCCGCAGTCCGTGCACGGTGGCCAGCAGCCAGACCCGCTCCAGCGCCTGCCCCGCCCGCAGCCAGTCCGCCCGACCGTCCCCCGGGGTGCTCAACGTGCAGAGCCGGGGCAGCGCCTCGAACCGTTCGGACGGCTGCACCGGCCCCTCGTGGTGCGGCGGCCGACCCGCGTACTCGCGCGTCGGCACCCGGGCGTCGTGGTCCTGCGGGCCGAGCACCGCGTACGGCAGGCCGTCGACGGCGGCGGGTGCGGAGGTGTCGGCCCCGGTGTCCGGCCGCAGCCAGGAGTGGGTCTCGGCCTGCCGCGCGGGGTCGTGGGCGATCCGGTCCTCGGCCTCCCTGGTGACCGCCAGCACCCGCCGCACCCCTGCCTCCCCCAGGACGGCGAGCGCCGCGCCCTCCTCCCCGGCGGCGGCGACCAGTTCGACGGCGACCGCCTCCGGAACGCCCTGCTCGGTGAACGGCCGCCGACTGGAGCGGCGCTCGGCGATCGCGGGGTAGAGGTCCCGGCCGAACGGTCCGGGGCCTCCCGCTCCGGCGGCCCCGGCGGGCCCGGACAGCTCCAGGGCGGCGAGCAGCTGCGGGTCCGCCGGATCGGGCAGCAGCCGGACGGCGGCCTCCCGGCCGAGCCTGACGCCCGCGACCCGCAGGTTGAACAGCGCCGCGCCCACCGCGATGTGCAGGGCGGCACCACTGGCATCGGCGAGCGGGACGGCCCGGCCCTGATCGGCGTGGACCTCGACGCCCCGGCCGTCCGGGGTCGGCCGGAAACGCCACGGCTGGCTGTTGTGCAGGGACGGCGCCGCGCCACCCGCGACGGCGAGCAGCCGCAGGTCGGCCGGAGTGAGAGCTGATGGGGTCATGGTGATCCTCTCCGGGCCTCGACACCCCGGGGCCCGGCCTCATCGGCCGCACGCCCCAATACCCCCGAGCGTGCCCCGCCCCCGCGCCCGCCGCAAAGGGTCCAACGGCCCGCTTCGCCGCCGGTGCCCGGGCGCTGCCGGTGGCAGGCGCTACTCTCCGTACCCGCCGCGGGACCGGGGCCGGAGCACGAGCCGGAGCCGGGGCGGGACCGGGGCCGGGACCGGAGCCGGGGCGGGCCGACCGCGGCAACACCTTCCGGCGACGGCGTCAGGGGTGGGGGACGACGGCGATCGGGGGGCGGGCGTGGTGGAGCACGGCGTGGGCGGTGCGGCCGAGACGCGGCGCGAGGTCGTGCGGGCGGCGTCGGCGGCCGACCACCAGCAGGGCCGCGTCCTCGGTGTCCTCGACGAGGGTGCGGGCCGCTCCCAGCCGGGCCTGTTCGACGACCTCGATGTGCGGGTACCGGGCGCGGTGGCCGGCCAGGGCGGCGGCCAGGGCCTTCTCCTCGACGGCCCGCAGCTGGGCCGTCTCGGTCCCGGAGGGCAGGAAGCCGACCACCGCGAAGGACGCCGGGAGGTTCCAGCCGTGGACGGCGCGGACCCGGGCGCCGCGCAATTCGGCCTCGCGGAAGGCGAAGTCGAGCACGGTGTCGCTGGGCGCGCCCGCGTCGACGCCGACCACCACCTCGGACACGGCCCCGCTCTCCCCGGTGCTCTCCGCGCTGGTCTCCGCGCCGGTCTCCGGCCCCGGCTGCCGGACCACCACGACCGGGACGGCCGCACGCCCCGCGACCGCCATGCTCACCGAGCCGACCAGCAGTCCCTTGAAGCCGCCGAGGCCGCGCGAGCCCAGCACGAGCAGACCGGCGTCCTCACTGGCCTCACTGGCCTCGGTGGCCGCGACCAGTCCGTCCACGGCGGCGTCGAGCACCACATCGGTCTGCACGGTGAGGCCCGGGTGCCGGCTGCCGACCTCCTCCGCCACGGCGGCCAGCATCCGCTGGGCGGCCACCGGGAGGTCCTCGGGGTCGGCGAACGAGGCGCGCCCGTCGGTGAGCCACGGCCAGGCGTGCAGCAGCCGCAACGGGGCGCCCCGCCGCAGCGCCTCCCCGGCGGCCCAGTGCGCGGCGACGGTGCTCTCGGGCGAGCCGTCGACTCCGGCCAGGACTGCGGGCGTCATGGGTACTTCCTTCCGCTGCTGGTCCGCGGCGCGGGGCGCACCACGGGTGGCACTGCCGGGTGGCGGGTACCTCGGGCCCTGCACTGACGCACCGTCGGCACCCTCCCCCACCCTGGTCGGCGGACCGTTCGGCAGCCAGGGGCCACGAGGCCCTGTCCGCCGGGTCCTAGGACCTGAATCATGGCCAGGGGGGCGCGGGGTGGTCGCCGACCGGCGCGCGGACGGCCGTACGCACCTCTCCCGGCCCGTTCGTGACCGACCCCGGCGTCCCCCGCACGTGCCTGCGGCACTAACGTGAATCCGACAAAGCACCTGATCGGACCATACGTCCGTCAGGCCGTCGGACTGCCTCGGGCGGATCCGGACCAGCAGCACGAACACACGAGGAGGACGCCGGTGGGCGGCGCGGAGGACACGCGGACGGGCACCGGCGGAGACCAGCAGGAACGGGCGGCGCGCGAACGGGCGGACGGCACCCCGCCGCCCGGCTGCCCGGCCCACCCGGGGGACCCGGGAGACCCGGGGAAGCAGTCCGGACCGTCGCGGCAGGCAGCAGAGGCACCGCAGTCCCGCGTTCCGTCCGGCGGCGGCCCGCGGATCCCCCAGCTGCGCCTGGACGAGCTGCTGGAGGAGCTCCAATGGCGGATCGACGCGGCGCGCGGCACCCGGGACCGGGTGCACAGCCTGCTGGAGGCGGTCCTCGCGGTCGGTCGCGAACTCGACCTCGCCCAGGCGCTGCACCGGATCGTCGAGGCCGCCGCCGACCTGGTCGACGCCCGTTACGCGGCGCTCGGGGTGATCGGTGCCGACGGGCACTCGCTCTCGCAGTTCCTCACGGTCGGCCTGAGCCCCCGGGAGATCGGGGCGATCGGCCCGCAGCCGACCGGCCGGGGCATCCTCGGCGAGCTGATCCGCGACCCGCAGCCGCTGCGCTGCCCCACGCTCTCCGAGCACCCGGCCTCGGTGGGCTTCCCGCCGAACCACCCGCCGATGCACACCTTCCTCGGGGTGCCGGTCCGGGTGCGCGGCGAGGTGTTCGGCAATCTGTACCTGACCGACAAGCGGGGCGGGCTGGACTTCGACGCCGACGACGAGGCGGTCATCTCGACCCTGGCCGTCGCGGCCGGGGTCGCCATCGACAACGCCCGGCTGTACGAGGAGGCGCAGCGCCAGCAGCGGTGGCTGCGGGCGAGCGCCGAGATCACCCGCAGTCTGCTCTCCGGCGCGCCCCGGCTGGAGGTCGTGGAGCTGATCGCGCGCCGGGCCCGGGAGATCGCGGGCGCCGAACTGGCCGATGTGTCGGTGGCGTTGGCCGATCCGGGCGAGCGGGCGGCCGAACTGACGGTGGAGGTCGCGCTGGGCGGGCGGGCGGAGGGCCGGCTCGGGGTGACGGTGCCGGTGGACGGCACGCTGTCCGGCGCCGCCTACGCCTCGGGTTCACCGGCGACCAGCGACGAGCTGGAGCACGACGGGCGGTTCCCGGCGGGGCCCCCGGGGCGGTTCACGGGGCTGGGTCCGGCCGTCGCGGTGCCACTGGGCACCGGCGGGGGGTTCGGGCGCGGTGTGCTGCTGCTGGCCCGGGCGCACGGGCAGCCGCCCTTCACGGCCGAGGAGACCGGCCCGCTGCTGGGCTTCGCCGACCAGGCTGCACTGGCCCTGGAACTGGCCGAACGGCGCCGGGACGCCGAGCAGTTGACACTCCTGGAGGACCGCGACCGGATCGCCAGGGACCTCCACGACCTGGCCATCCAGCGACTGTTCGCGACCGGTATGACCCTGCAGAGCGCGGGGCGGCTGATCGAGAGCCGGAGCGCGGCCGACCGGGTGAGCCGGGCGGTCGCGGACCTGGACGAGACGATCAAGATCATCCGTTCGACCATCTTCGGCCTGCGCGCCCACAGCGAGCCCGACCGGGGCCTGCGCGCCCGCGCCACCCGCGCCGTCGGCGAGGCCCAGGCCACCCTGGGCTTCGCGCCGCGGCTCAGCATGGAGGGGCTGCTCGACACCGATGTGCCGCAGGAGCTGGCCGAGCACGTCATGGCCGTGCTCGGCGAGGCCCTCAGCAACGCCGCCCGGCACGCCCGCGCGAGCCGGGTGGAGGTGGCCCTGCGCGCGGCCGGCGGCACGGTGACGCTCACGGTGACGGACGACGGCGTGGGCGTCCCGCCCTCCGGGCGCCGAAGCGGGCTGCGCAACCTCGCCGAACGCGCCGAACGCGCGGGCGGCACCTTCGACCTCGGCCCGGCCGGGGACGGCGGCACCCGGCTGGTGTGGGAGGCCCCGCTCGGCGTGCAGCGGGCACGGACGGGAGCGGACCGGACCGGACTCAGGCGGCCGCGCGCTTGGCGAAGACCGTGATCCTGCCGACGGCGGCCATGGTCACGGACACGTGGTCCGTGCCGGGCCCCCCGTCGGTGACGGTGATGCACAGCGGGGTGCCGAGGAGGGTGGCGCCCTCGACCTTGGTGATCGTGTAGCCGGGGTAGCTCCCGACGAACCCGCCGGAGGCCTCCAGGCGGGTCTGGATCAGGAAGTCACCGGACTGCCGGCTCCCGACCTCGTTGCAGGCCGCCAACCGGGACGCGGGCGCGGAGTCGGCGGCGGGGACGGCCGCCGAGGCCGCCGGGGCCAGGGCCAGGACGGAGAGGGCGGACGCGGCCGCGAGGCAGGCACTTCGTGTACGCATGGCTGTCATGCGGCGATCGTCCACCTCGGCCCGCCCGCGCGCGAGCGGACCGCAGGACCCACTGCTCCGAACGCGCGGTTGTACACATCGGCGACGCTCTCACCCCCACCCGGGCACCGCCCGGAGACGTCTTCCGGGAGCCCGCCGCCCTCAGCAACACTGAGAATGCGGAGCAGGCTGCGACTACGGCCTCGGTACTGGTGGGCTCGCGTATTCAACTGTCATGGGTTCCCCGAGGAACCCAGCCCGCCGGTGACCGGGCGTGATTGCCAGCGGCATATTGAGCGCATCGGGATGTCTGCGTCGGTCGTCCCCGGTTCGCGCCGCGTCGGACACGAACCGGGCGGCTCGACCCGAAGTCCGGCCTCCGCCGGCGAACTTGTCCGGCCTCGCCGGACGGCTTGCTCGCCCGCAGGTCGGGCGGCGCATGCCCGTTGGTCCAGCGGCCGGGCCCCACTGCGGGTTGTTAGGGTGAGGGCCGGTCAGGAACGGCCGAGGCGAGGGGGATCCATGGCTTCGCAGGACGGTGGTGACCGTGCGGGCTTCGGGTGCGTGGCGTGCTGCGCCGAGGACGCTGCGGTGGCGCAGGCGCACCACCGCAGCCCCGACGGGGTCCGGCCAGAGAGGATGATCCGGGACGACTCGCATTTCATCGTCTCTGTTCAGCGGTGCGGCCTGTGCTCGCAGGCCTTCGTGAGCGTGTTCACCGAGTACATCGACTGGGTCGCCTCGCAGGACGCGCAGTACCGCACCGTGCTGCCGATCACGGACACCGAGGCGGACGACCTGGTGGCGGGGCGGTTGAGCCCGCACCGGGCAGGGGCCCTGGGACACGGCCGCCGCCATCTGCAGAGCGACTGGCCGAGCGATGCCGAGGAACCGTCCGTGTACTGGGACAGCGGGGTCTTCGAGGTCCGCGAGGGGCACTGACCCGGACGACGCGCTGCGCGCCTGTCGGTTGTGCATGCCGTTGTCGCCCCGCCGACGGGCCGGAAAGTGGGGGTCGGAAGTACGAGAACCGCGCCCTCGTGATGGACACGGCGGCGCCAACCTTCCTACGGCCGCCGACGGGCATCCTTCCGGCGAAATCCTCGTCGGGCGACCTGGGAACGCAAGGGCTAGCGTGGAAATGACGAACGCAAGTACCTGAAATTTCTCTGCCTGCGGCAACTGTTGATCCGTGCATCGGAGAGGCGTCGCCGTGGCACGCCGGCACAACCACAAGGAGATGGTGGGAATGTCGCACCAGTTCCCAGGTGCGGACAAGGGGTCCGCCGAGCGTGACGTGAGGGACGCGGACCCCGTTCGGATAGCCGACGGGCTGGCCGGTGAGTTGTCCGCTCGCCCCGAACACACCGGCCGCAGGCGCGAGCTCTACCCGGACGTTCCGCTTGTTCTCGACGGAGAAGTGGTCGAGGACGTTGAACGCATGAACGCGGAAGTGACGCGGCCCTTGTTCATGACGCGTCTGATCCACAACTCGTCCCTGGCTCTGGGGGCCTTCACCGACCGCGAAGCGATGCTGTCGGAGGCGCGCCGTATGTACACCGACCCCGAGGAAGGGGCGCTGGAGGCGGCCCTCGAAACGACCTGTACGCAGCCACCGGACGCCTTGCCCACACGGGTGTGCTTCTTCGAGGACATCAATGAGCAGGGCGACGTGAAGTGCGTGGAGGCGGGGCTGGGATATCCGGACCTGAGCAAGGTGCACCGAGGTTTCCTGGGCGCAGGGGATTGGATTTTCGTCATCTCCTCCTTGAGCAGGTGCCGATTCGATGTATCACTCTTCGATCTCCTCCAATGGCACGGGGACGAGTTCTTCCAACCCAAGGGATGCAATACTCCCGATCTCGGCCGCTTCCGCTGGAACGACCTGGCGGTGTCCATCGCGAATTGGGGGACATGACCCGCAGCCCGATGCCGACGGGGTACGTCCAGCTCCTCGGAGGTTGTCCACCGCGAAGTGCTGCTGAAGCGCGCCGTTCACCAGGCATTGCCGTCGTAGGTGCGCCAGTCCGCCGGCGACCCGCTCCCGAACGGTCGCAGCCGGCCGCCGGTGGTTCACCAGTCGGCCGAGGCTCCGTTCGGCGGCCCAGCGGCGGGGCTGGACGACAAACGCCCCGTCAGGCCGCGTCGGGGGCCAGGTGGCGGCCGACGACGAGTTCGGGGGCGATGCGGATCTCCGCGCGGGCGCCGGGCGCCGGGGACGGGCGACGGACCTCCGCGCGGCCCAGGACGGTGACGCACCAGCCGGTGCCGTCGGCGCCGTCCACCTCGTCGGCCTCGAAGGCGATCACGGCCCCGTCGACGGCGCGGGCCAGTTCGGAGCCGGGCACCGTCGAGAGCAGCACACCGCCGAGCGGGTCCAGCCGGAAGCGGACCGGGAGGACGGCCGGCAGGGCGCCGACCGTGTAGACCACCCGGCCCACTCCGGCGCGGCGCAGCAGTTCCAGCGCGCGGGCCTCGTCGAGGCCGGGCTCCGGCGCGACACCTCCGGACCGCCCCGGGGCGGGCGGCTCGACCTGCACGGACGCGGGTTCACGATCGGCGTTCATACCAGCGATCGTCACCCGTCGGGCGGGGCGGGGCGAGGGCCGATGGTCCCGCCGGGAGTCCCGTCCACCCGATCGGCAGTCCGGCAGTCCGGCAGGCGGGCAGGCGGGCAGGCGGGCAGTCCGCCCGCCCGGCAGCCGGGGCCGGGGCAACCGTCAGCCGCGCGGGCCGTGGCCGAGCAGGCGTGCGTGGTGGGCCGACCGCTCCGGCACCCGCTCGGCGGCCGCGGACTGGCGCAGCTCGGTCGCGATCAGCGCGGCCTGGACGCGTCGCTCCACACCCAGCTTGGCGAGCAGCCGGGACACGTGGTTCTTGACCGTCTTCTCGGCCAGGTACAGCCGTTCGCCGATCTGACGGTTCGTCAGACCCTCGCCGATCAGCGCGAGCACCTCCTGCTCGCGGGCGGTCAGCTCCGGTCCTCCGGCGGCCGGCCGTTCCGGCTGGGCCTCGCTGCGCAGGCGGTTGAGCAGGCGGGTCGCGGCGCCCGGGTCGAGCATCGAGCGGCCGGAGGCGACGGTCCGGACGGCGGTGACCAGATCGGTGCCGCTGATCTGCTTCAGCACATAGCCGGCCGCGCCCGCCATCACGGCGTCGAGCAGTGCCTCCTCGTCGTCGAAGGAGGTCAGCATCAGACAGGCCAGATCGGGCATCCTGGAGCGCAGTTCGCGGCAGACGGCCACACCGTCGCCGTCGCTGAGGCGCACGTCCAGCACGGCGACGTCGGGGCGCAGCGCCGGGACCCGGACCAGGGCCTGCTCCGCGGTGGCGGCCTCGCCGACCACCTCCAGGTCGGGTTCGCCGTCCAGCAGGTCGTGCACCCCTCGGCGCACCACCTCGTGGTCGTCCAGCAGGAACACCCTGACCGGTGCCGCCGCGGCGGTACCGGTCGTCTCGCTCGCCATGTCGCGACTCCACCCTCTTCCCTGTCCGGCACACCGCACGCCGGGTCCACCGCATCATCCCCTGCGGGCCGCGCCGGCCCCAGGGTCGAACGACCCCATTCGCGGCGGAGCAGGACGTACTCCCCGGCGGCGGGTCCGCCCCGCCGCCGGGGGGGGGTGCGCGCTACTCCGCCGGGCGCAGCGCGCCGAGCAGCCGGTCGACGGCACCGAAGGCGACCGCGCCGTCCAGGGGGTTGGTGTACACCCGGGACCAGGTGATCAGGCCGCCGCGGACGCGGGCGAACATCACCGAGTCGAGGGTGTAGCGCTTCCCCGTGGCGAGCACCTCGCCGTGCAGCCGGTACTCGGCGACGGCGAGTTCGGGGTCGGTCGTGCCGTACACCTCGATCCGGTCGACGGCGTCGAAGCGCTGTATCGCGGCCCCCCGCTGGAGGTGGGTGAGGAAGGCCTCCCGGCCCGGCTGCTGCTGCGGCACACCTGGCGTCAGGTAGGGCAGTTCGAAGACGGCGTCGGTGGTGACCAGGTCGACCACCGCCAGGTCGGGGCCCTTGCCCATCAACTGGACGAACTGGTGCAGGACTTCGCTCGGCGAGGCGGTGGCGGTCATCGGACGTTCCTCTCGACAGGACCGGGGGCGTCCCCCGGTGGGGCTGATGGGTATCCGGGCCCGGAGTTCCTCGGCAAGGTTACGGCGGCGGGTCGGTGACGATGCGTCAGGGTCGGGTTCGCCAGGGCCGACCGGTGCCGGTCCGGTCAGGGCCGTTGCCGGTGGGCGTTGCCGAGGCCGAGGAGCAGGAAGGCGGTGGAGACGGCGACCGCGCTGCCCGCGGCGGCGGCCAGGCGCGGTGCGAGCGGGCCGCCGCCGGCGAGCAGGATCGAGGCGGCGCCGAGCGAGGCGGTCACCAGGCCGACGAGCAGCCAGCCGAGCAGGGCCCGCGCGGCCGGGCGGGGAGCCCGGGGCGCCGGGAGCGGTTCGAGCAGCGCCCAGCGTTCGGCCTCCTCCCGCTGTTCGGCGAGGTGCTGGAGCTGGGAGCGGATCCGGAGCAGGACGCCGGCCACGAGTCCGGCGAGCGCGATCTGCGCGGCGGGCTGCCAGGCGGGGACGGCCAGCAGCAGGCCGCCCGCCAGGGCCAGGCAGGCCCACCAGGTAACGCAGGCGGCCGCGGCGGTGCGGGCCGAGCGGGGGCGGTCCTCGCCGGCCTGGAGGTCGGCGACGGCGGGCAGGTACCAGACGCAGCCGGACGCGGTGATCGCGGCGGTGCCGATGGCCAGGACGATGTGCGACATGGTGCCGTCCACTCCTCTGAGCGTCGGTGGGAGGGGCCGCTCCCGCCCGCCCGGGGGTGGCGACACACGGGCGGGAGCGACGTTCGGGGGGCCGGCGGGGCTGTCAGCCGGCCCGGTCGCCGGAGCGCTCGCGGCGCGGCAGCGGGGCGTCGTACGCGGCCGGGGCGACGCCGGCCAGGTACGTGGCGGGTTCGCCGTGGCACTCCAGGTAGTCGCGGGCGGCGATCTCCGGGTGGTGCAGGTCGAAGGCCGGGGATTCGGAGCGGATCCGGGGCAGGGAGGCGAAGTTGTGCCGCGGCGGCGGGCAGGAGGTCGCCCACTCCAGCGAGCGGCCCCAGCCCCACGGGTCGTCGACGGTGACCTTCTCGCCGTACTTCGCCGTCTTCCACACGTTGTAGAGGAACGGCAGGATCGACAGGCCGAGCAGGAACGAGCCGATGGTGGACACCGTGTTGAGCGCGGTGAGCCCGTCGGAGGCCAGGTAGTCGGCGTAGCGGCGGGGCATGCCCGCAGCGCCGAGCCAGTGCTGCACCAGGAAGGTGCTGTGGAAGCCGACGGTGAGGGTCCAGAAGGTGACCTTGCCGAGGCGCTCGTCGAGCATCCTGCCGGTCATCTTCGGCCACCAGAAGTGGAAGCCGGCGAACATCGCGAAGACGACGGTGCCGAACAGCGTGTAGTGGAAGTGGGCGACGACGAAGTACGAGTCGGAGACGTGGAAGTCGAGCGGCGGGGCCGCGAGCAGCACGCCGGTGAGGCCGCCGAAGAGGAAGGTGACCAGGAAGCCGACCGTCCAGAGCATCGGGGTCTCGAAGCTCAGCGAGCCCTTCCACATGGTGCCGACCCAGTTGAAGAACTTCACACCGGTCGGTACGGCGATCAGGAAGGTCATGAAGGCGAAGAACGGCAGCAGCACCTGCCCGGTGACGTACATGTGGTGCGCCCACACGGTCACGGAGAGGCCGGCGATCGCGATGGTGGCCGCGATCAGGCCGGAGTAGCCGAACATCGGCTTGCGGCTGAACACCGGGATCACCTCGGAGACGATGCCGAAGAACGGCAGCGCCAGGATGTAGACCTCGGGATGGCCGAAGAACCAGAACAGGTGCTGCCAGAGCATCGCGCCGCCGGAGGACGGGTCGAAGACGTGCGAGCCGAACTTGCGGTCGCACTCCAGCGCCAGCAGCGCGGCGGCCAGCACCGGGAAGACCAGCAGCACCAGGAGCGAGGTGAGCAGCACGTTCCAGCAGAAGATGGACATCCGGAACATGGTCAGGCCGGGGGCCCGCATGCAGATGATCGTGGTGATGAAGTTGACGGCGCCGAGGATGGAGCCGAAGCCGGAGAGCGTCACGCCCATGATCCACATATCGGCGCCGATGCTCGGCGAGTGGACGGCGTCGGACAGCGGCGCGTAGAGGAACCAGCCGAAGTCGGCGGCGCCCTGCGGGGTGGCGAAGCCGGCGGCCGCGATCAGCGAGCCGAACATGAACAGCCAGAAGGCCAGCATGTTCAACCGGGGGAAGGCGACGTCGGGGGCACCGAGCTGCAGCGGCATGATCCAGTTGGCGAAGCCGGTGAACAGCGGCATCGCGAAGAGCAGCAGCATCACCGAACCGTGCATGGTGAAGGCCTGGTTGAACTGCTCGTTGGAGAGGATCTGCGTCCCCGGCCGGGCGAGTTCGGCGCGCATGACCAGGGCGAGGACACCGCCGATCAGGAAGAACCCGAACGAGGACACCAGGTACATGGTGCCGATCGTCTTGTGGTCGGTGGTCGTCAGCAGTCGGACCAGGGCCGAGCCGGGCCGATCGGCCCGGACCCCTCCCGGTCGGACGGCGGACGGCGGCGGCGCGCTGTCGCCCTGTGCCTCGATGGCGCTCAAGGACGGACTCCTTCGGAACTTCTGCGGATGGGTGGCGATCCATGATCGGAACTCACCACCCCTGCACCCCAGGGCCGTTGGACCCAGTGGACGGGGGCCGGTGGGCCTCGGATCCGGGCCTCCGGGCGGGACCACCGTCCGGTCGGGACCACCTACCGGAAACGCCTGGAACACCGGGAACGCCGAACGGCCGGTGCGGCCGGGAGAGTCGACGCTCCCCCGGACGCACCGGCCGCACCTGTCTCACCGGCCGCACCGACCGCGCCTGTCTCACCGGTCCCGGTTCAGGACGCCGCGGCGGTCCCCGCGGTGAGCCGGTAGCCGGCCACCAGGTCGGGCTGGATGGCCACCATGTGGTCCATCGAACCGCTCACCCAGGGACTCAACAGCTGCCGGTAGCGCGCGAGTCGGGCGGGATCGGTGACCGGCCGGGCGAAGCCGGTGACCACCACGCTCCAGCCCAGCCTGGTCACCGGGTCGATCGCGTCCGCCTCGTAGGCGACCACCACGCCGATGTCCTCGTCCCCCAGGGCGGCCGCGGTGAGCGCGGCACCCTCGTGGGTGCGGATCACCACGGTGTCGTCGACCAGGACGTGGTTGACCGGACGGATCGCGGGCAGCGCCCGCACGGTGAAGACGATCCGGCCGAACGGCGCGCCGCCGAGCAGCCGCAGCGCCTCGGCCCGTTCCAGCGGCACCAGTTCGCGGGGCGGCGCCTCGACCGGCGGCCGGGGCCGCGGCGCCGGGCCCGGCCGGTGGAGGGGCGGCGGCGGGCCGTCGGAGCGGCGCAGCGCCCGCAGTCGGCGGCGGACGGACTCGTCGCTCACGAGGCGGCCGCGATCAGGCCGAGGCCGCCGTCGAAGCGCCGGTAGAGCACCCGGCCGCGCCCCGAACCGGGTTGGGCGAAGAACAGGTGGGGCAGTTCGGCGGAGGTGAGCCGTTCGACGGCCTGTTCCTCGCTCAACTCCGGTGCGCCGCAAGGGCTGAGGGTCAGCGGCACGGCCGGCCGGGTGGGCGGACCGGCGGCCCGCGTACGGGCCAGCCGGTAGCCGGTCGGGCCGACCCGGTAGACGACCGCGTCGGTCTCGGTGGCCGGATCGGTGAACAGGTGGATGTCGTAGTCCATCGCGTCCATGGTGCGGGCCGCCGCGTCCGGGGAGCACCGGACGAGTTGCGGCTGCTTGCGCCGGACGATGCGCCGGGGGCCGGGCGGGCAGGGGACTTCGAGGCGCGCGACGGCGCTGCCGGACGGCACGGCCCCGACGGGCCCGGAGGGTCCGGCGGCCACCGGAAGCCCCCGGGTGCGGGTCCGGCGCGGCCACGGTCGGGGCGTCCACCCGGCGGTGACGGCGGTCATCCGGACGCGCAGCCCGTCCGCGAGCCGGTCCAGCGCCTCGCCCAGGTCGGCGGCGGCCTCCTGGACGCGGATCCGCCGGCCGTCGACCTCGGCGTTCACCTGGGCCAGCACTCCCGGCGGGCCCGGGGCCCCCGAGCCGCTGCCCGCGGAGCCCGCCGTGCCGAGCGTCCCGATCCGGATCCGCAACGACTCCACCAGGGCGTCCGCCCCGCTCACCACCGCGGCGATCCGGGTTCTCGCGTCGGCGGCGAAGCCCCGCGAAATCCCCTCGCACACCCGCACCGTGACCAACTCGCCCACCTCAGGCCTCTTCCCGTTCCGCCGCGCTGTCGTCCTGCCCGCGCCGACCCGCACCCGGCGGGCCCCGCAACACCGGCGCGGCGCTCACGATCCCTCCCCGCCGAAGGGAGCGGGAAGGGCCGAACGGCCCCATCGGCACGCGCCCACCGGCCCCGCCGCCCGGCCGGGACACCTTCACCCCGCCCGCACCCGCACCCCGCCCGCACCCCGCCCGCCGTCCCGCGCGGCCGCCTGCCACGGTGCCGAACACGCGCCCCACACACCCCCGGCGCACCACCGCCACCCGGGGCGTGCCATCATCGGGCCATGTCGGCACCTGACGACCAGTCCGCGTACTGGAACTCCACGGGGACCACCAAGACCTTCGGCCATCCGCTCGACCCCGTCTGGGCGGCCCGGACCGACCCGGCGGCCGCCCTGCTCGACTACGGCTGCGGTTACGGCCGGCTCGCGGGCGACCTGCTCGGCCTGGGTTTCCGCGACATCGAGGGCGTGGACGTCGCCCCCGAGCTGATCGCCCGGGCCCGCGCCGAACAGCCCGCCGCCCGCTTCGCCGTGCTGGCCGACCCGCCCCGGCTCGACCGGCCGGACGGCAGCTACGACGCGGCCTTCCTGTTCGCCGTGCTCACCTGCGTGCCCGACGACGACGCGCAGCGCGCCCTGGTCGCCGAGCTGCACCGGGTCCTGCGGCCGGGCGGGCTGCTGCACCTCAGTGACTACCTCCTCCAGCCGGACGAGCGGAACCAGGAGCGCTACCGGCGCTCCGAGGCCCGCTTCGGGCGGTTCGGCGTGTTCGAGACCGGTGACGGCGCGGTCTGCCGCCACCACACCCGGGACTGGCTGGACGGGCTGTTCGCCGGGTTCGACCCGGTGGACGCGCGGGAGCTCCCGGTGCGCACCATGAACGGTCACCCCGCCACGGCGACCCAACTGCTCCTCGCCCGGCGCTAGTGGACACCGGCCCCGGCCCGGCCACCCGGAACACCCCCCTCCATCGGCGGGGGTCCGGCGGATCGTGCGGGCCGAACGGCACAAAGATGGGGGCTCGTCCCCCATGCCCCGGCAACCGCCCCGACGACAGGATCAGCAACGAGGGCAGCGCCTTCGACGGCAGCGCGGCTCTCTCCCGGCATCGGAGGTGCGGTGGTGGCTGAGGTGAACACCGTGCGCAACACGCGCCCCGACGGGGGCGCCGGACCGGTTCAGGGCCCGGTCGCACCGGCGGTCCCCTCGGCCATACCGTTCCCGCACACTCCGATGCCCGGCGACTTCCCCGCACTACCCGCACTACCCGCACTACCCGCACCACCCGCCGCACCCGCCCCGACGGCGGAAGCGGCGGAGACGGCGGCGCCCGACCCGAACCAGAACCAGAACCAGAACCAGAACCACCCCTCCCAGACTCCCCGCTCCCACCACGCTCGTCTCCGGTCCCCCCGTGCCGGCGGCCCGCCGTGGTGGGAGCGGGGACTGACCCCCGGTCGGCCGGCGCCCGCCACCCGCCCGGACTGGGCCGCGTTCACCGAGGCCGCGGTGGCCGCCGCGCCCGTCCGCCCGGTCGTGCCGCGCGCCGCCTACCCGGGCCTGAGCGGCTTCGCGCTCGTCCTCCAGCCCTTCGCCGACCGGGCGCGGGTCCGGCTGCTGACCGCGCTCACCCCCGCCGTGCGGACGGCCGACCAACTGGGCCGGATCGACCTGACCGCGCTGCGCGCCGAGTTCACGGCGCGGCTCACCGAACGGCTGGCCCGGATCGCCGCCCGCACCCTCGTCCTGGAGCTCAACACGGCCCGGGCGGCCGGACGGCTGGCCGGCGGCACCCCGCAGGAGCGGTTCCGCTCCTTCCTCGCGCTCACCGCCCGCCGCGAGGGCCTGGCCGCGCTGCTGCGCGACTACCCCGTGCTGGCCCGGCTGCTCGCCCGCGCCTGCCTGGACGCCGCCGACGCCCACGCCGAACTGCTGGACCGCTTCGCCGCCGACCGGGCGCTGCTGGTCTCCGGGCTGCTGCGCGGCCGCGACCCGGGCACGCTGCTGGCCGTCACCGCCGACGCCGGCGACCGCCACCGGCGCGGCCGGGCCGTCGCCGTGCTGCACTTCGCCAACGGCACCGCCGTCGTCCACCGCCCCCGGCCGCCCGCCGCACACCGGCACTTCAACGCCCTGCTCGGCTGGTACGGCGCGCAGCCCGGCGTGCCCCGGCTGCGCGCGCTCGGCCTGCTCGACCGCGGCACCCACGGCTGGACCGAGTACGCCGAGGCCCGGCCCTGCCTGACCCGCTACGACGTCGAGCGGTTCTACCGGCGGCAGGGCGCGCTGCTCGCACTGCTGCACGTCCTGGACGGCACCGACACCCACTTCGAGAACCTGGTCGCGTGCGGGGACCACCCGGTCCTGGTGGACGTCGAGACGCTCTTCCACCCCCCGGCGGGCGAACCCCGCCCCGTCCCCGTCCCCGACACCGCCTCCGGCCCAGGCACCGGCACCGGCACCGGCACCCCCGAGGAGGACCCGGCGGCCCGCGCGCTCGCCGAGTCCGTCCACCGCGTCGGCCTGCTGCCGCAGCTGCTGATCGGCGACGACGGCGCCGCGGACGTCTCCGGCATCGGCGGCGGCGGCACCGGACGGCGGCTCTCCCCGGTCGACGGCGTGGACTGGGCCGGCGCCGGCACCGACGAGATGCGGCTGGTGCGCCGCCCGCGCCCGTTCGGCGCCGCGCACAACCGGCCGCGGCTCGGCGGCGCGGAGGTCGAGCCCGCCGAGCACACCGAGGCCCTGGTGGCCGGTTTCCGCGCCGGGTACGCGGCGCTCGCCGCCGGCCGCGACGACCTCACCGGCCCGCGCGGGCTGCTGCGCTCCTTCGCGGACGCCGAGGTCCGGGTGGTCGCCCGGGCCACCCGGGTCTACGCCCGGCTGCTGGACGAGTCCACCCACCCCGACGTGCTGCGCGAGGCGGGCGCCCGGCAGGCCGTGCTCGACCTGCTGCGCACCGACGCGGTCGACGACCCCGGCCGCCCCGGGCTGGCGGACCACGAGATCGCCGACCTGTGGACCGGCGACGTGCCGCTGTTCACCACCCGGCCCGGCACCCGCGACCTGTGGACCTCCGGCGGCCGGCGGCTGCCCGGCGAGCTGGCCGAACCGGGGCTGGCCCGGGTCGAGGCCAAGCTCGCCGCACTCGGCGCGGTCGACCGCAAGGACCAGGAGTGGATCGTGCGCGCCGCCATGGCCGGGGCCGCCGACACCCCCGCGCACCGGCCCGGGCGTCCGGTGCCGGAGAACGTCTGGGCCACCGCGCCCGAGCCCGAACGGCTGCTGGCCGCCGCCCGGGGGCTCGGCGACCAGCTCGTCGCCGCCGCCTACCAGGGCCGTTCCCGCACCAACTGGCTCGGCCTCGAACTGCTCGCCGACCGCCACTGGCGGGTCCGGCCGCTCGGCGCGGACCTCGCCGGCGGGTACACCGGCACCGCGCTGTTCCTCGCCCAGCTCGCCGCGCTCACCGGGACCGACCGCTACGCCGAGGCCGCACGCCGGGCCCTCGCGCCCGTCCCCGGACTGCTCGACGCCCTCGGCTCCCACCCCGGCCACCCCGCGGCCGTCGGCTCCGGCGCCTTCGCGGGCCTCGGCGGCATCAGCTACGCGCTCGCCGAACTCGCCCGGCTCCTGGACGATCCGCCGATCGCCGGGTGGGCCGGGGCGGCGGTCGCGCTCACGCTCGCCGCCGCCGAGGGCGAGGCCGACCCGGGGGTGCACAGCGGCACCGCCGGCGGGCTCGCGGCCCTGCTCGCCGTGCAGGCCGGAGCCGTTCACGCCGGGGCCGTCCACGCCGGGACACAGGCTGCCACCGAGGCCCGGGCCGCCGCCGCCCGCTGCGCCGAGCTGCTCGCCGCCCACCCCCTCCCCGCCACCGCCGGCTTCGCCCACGGTTCGGCCGGCGTCGGTTGGGCACTGCTGCGCTACGCCGAGGCCACCGCCGAACCCCCCGAGGGCCCGTACCACCGGGCCGGTCTGGCCGCCCTGCGCGCGGCCACCGCCGTCCGTTCCCGCGAGGGCTCCTGGTGCCGGGGCCGCCCCGGGATCGCCCTCGCCGTCCTCGACAGCCCGCTCGCGCTCGCCGACCGGGAGCTCGCCGACTGGGCCCAGCGGGCCGTCCGGAACACCGCCCGCGCCACCCCGCTCGGCGACCACAGCCTGTGCCACGGCGAGCTGGGGGTGCTGGAACTGCTCGGCCGGCACGGACCCGCCGCCGGCCGTACCCCGTGGGTCCGGCGGGCCGGTGCCCTGCTGGCCGCCGTCGACCAGGACGGCGCTCGGTCCGGCACGCCCGACCACGTCCCGCACCCCGGACTGCTCACCGGCCTGGCCGGGATCGGCCACGGACTGCTCCGCCTCGGCTTCCCCGAGCAGGTGCCGTCGGCCCTGCTGCTCCGCCCCCGCGCCCCGGCGGCAAGCGGACCCGCTCCGGCGACCGCCCCCGCACCCGGCTCCGCGGCGGCGGCCCACCGGGCCGCGCGGCCCTTCGGCACCGCCCTCCCCGACCCCCCGGCCGTCCCGGCCACCGCCGCTTCCCTCCGCGTCGTCGGCGGACCGCGCAGCCCGGTCGCGCTCCGCTGACCGCCCCGGCGGGCCGCCCGGACCGCCGGCCGCCCCCGACCGAACCGGCGCCGCCCGCACCACGTCCTCCCTCCCGAACCATCCATCACCACCACGAACGGAGCTCCCCACCATGCACAACCACGACGAGCGGCTCACCCTGCCGCAGACCGCCGTCCGCCCCGGCGAGACGGCCGACCACCCGGCCGGCGAGATCCGCCTGCGCGCGGGCGGCGGCCTGGGCCTGCGTTCCCACCTGCTCGCCGGGACGGGCGGTGCCATCCCCCCGATCATCGAGTTCCCGACCATGACCACCCCCTTCTGATGACCAACCAGCTTTTCTGACCCACTAGCACCTCTTCCCGACCCCGTTCGGACGCGCTCGTATTCGTTCGGACCCGTTCGGGAACAGCCCGACCCCGAGCACCACCACCGAGCACCACCCCCGGCCGCCACCGGCCGGACCGTCCGCCGCCGAGGACCGGGCAGCCCCTCGGCGGCGGACCCCGCCCCGCCCGGCGCACACCCCGCGCGCACCTCGCGTGCACCCGGGCCCCGTCGCCCCGTGGCGACCCCGTGACCGAATGTGGTCGTACGGCAACGACCCGGTGCTGACACGGTGTCTGCTTCGTGATCGATTCACCGCACTTCAGAACGGAATCCCCGTCAAGTAGCCTGCGCCCATGGTGCGCACCACGTCGTCGATCACCGTCGGCCGCGCCGCCGAGCTCGCGATGCTCGGCGGCGCGCTGGCCGCTGCCCGCCAACGGGCCGGCGGAGCGGTCTTCCTGCTCGGCGAGGCCGGCATCGGCAAGTCCCGACTGGCCGGGGAATGCGCCTACCACGCGTACGGCCTGGGCCTGCCGGTGCTGCGCGGGCGGGGCAGCTCGACCGGCACCGTGACGCCGTTCCGCCCGCTGATCGAGGCGCTGTCCTCACGGTTCCGGGCCGCCGGTCCGCCCGCCGACCCCGAACTCGCCCCCTACCGCCCCGCGCTCGCCCGGCTCGTCCCCGAGTGGCGGGACGCCGCACCGGCGGCCGGCGCGGGCGCCTACCCGGAGACGGTCGTCGAACTCGCCGAGGCACTGCTCCGGCTGCTCGCGGTGCTCGGCCGCGACCAGGGCTGCGTCCTGCTGCTGGAGGACCTCCACGACACCGACGCCGAGACCGTCGCCGTCCTGGAGTACCTGGTCGACAACCTCGCGGGCCTCCCGGTCCTGCTGCTCGCGACCCTGCGGGCCGAACCCGGCCCGGCCCTGGAACTGGTACGGGCCGCCGAGCGCCGCCGCGCCGCGACCGTCGCCGAACTCCCGCCGCTGCCGCCCGCCGAGGTCACCGCACTGGCCGCCGCTATCCTGGAGGACGCGACCGGCGAACTCCCGGCGCCCCTGGTCGAGCACCTCGTCGAACGCGGCGACGGCTGCCCGTACCTGGTCGAGGAACTCCTCTCCGACCTGCTGGACCGGGGCGTGCTGCGGCGCGCCGAGGACGGCCGCTGGCAACTGGCCGACGGCTCCCGGCCCGGCGTGCCGAGCACCATCGTCCGCAGCTGGGGCCACCGGATCGACCAACTCGACCCCCAGGTGCGGGAGCTGCTGCTGACGGCGGCCACCCTCGGCAGCCGGTTCTCGGTGACCACCGTCCAACTGATCACCGGCTACGACGACCGGACCCTGTTCAGCCACCTCCGCTCGGCCTCCGAGGCCAATGTGATCGTGCCGGACGGCTCCGCCCCCGACCGCTACGCCTTCCGGCACGCGCTGACCGCCGACGCGGTGACGGCGGCCCTCGCCCCCGCCGAACGCGCCGCGCTGGCCCGCCGGGCGGCCCGCTCCATCGTCCGCGCCGACCCCGAACTCGCCGACGAACGGCGCCAGTTGGTCGCCTCCCTACTCCTGCTGAGCGGCGACCGGGCAGGCGCGGCCGTGCACTTCGCGGAAGCCGGCCGCCGGGTCCTGGAGGCCGGGGCGGCCGGCTCCGCGGTGGTCCTGCTGGAACGCGCGCACGAACTCGCGGCCGACGCCGAACGGGCCTGCGTCACCGAGCTGCTGCTCCCGGCGCTGGCCGAATCCGGACAGCTGGACCGGGCGTTCGAACTGGTCCGCACCCTGCCGCCGGTCCCGCCGTCCGCGACCGCCGCCCCCGGCCCGGGCTCCGGTTCCGGGCCCGGTTCCGGGCCCGGTTCCGGGCCCGGTTCCGGTTCCGGTTCCGGTTCCGGTTCCGGCGAGGGACGGGGGTCGCTCCCCACCCCGGCCGTGGAGCGCCGGATCGAACTGCACACCCGGCTCGCCTGGGCCGCCGTGATGGCCGAGCGCGGCCCGGACGCGGTGGCCCAGGTCTCCGCCGCGCGGGCACTCACCGCAGGCCGGCCGCGCCCCGAGCAGGACGCCGCACTGGCCGTGGTCGAGGGCCACCTCGCCCTGCTGCCGGACCACACCCCGGGCCCGGTCGACAGTGGCGACGACCGCGACCACGAGACCACCTCACCGACCGCAGCCCGCCTCGCCGAGGCCGAACGACGCGCCCGCCGCGCCGCCGAGGTGGCCGAACGCGCCGGCCTCCCGGTGGTCGCCTGCCAGGCCTGGCAGCTGCTCGCCCTGCTCTCCCGCGAACAGGGATTCGACGCCGCCGACGCCTGCCTGGAACGCATGCTGGCCGTCGCCGAGGCCAACGCCCTACCCGTCTGGCGGGTCGAGGCCATGCTCCGGCTCGGCGCCAACGCCTTCATGCGCACCGGCGACGGCACCCGCCTGGAACGCGCCCGGGAGGCCGCCGCCGGACTCGGCGCGATCGTCCTCGCCCAGACCCTCGACGGACTGCTCGCGATGAACGCGGTGATGCGCGGCGACTGGCACACCGCCCGCACCACCGTCGACCGCTGCCTCGACGCCACCGCCCGGCTGCACAACCTCGCCGCCCACCGCTACCTGCTGCTCTCCTCCGCCACCCTCGCCGCACACCTCGGCCGCACCCGCGAGATGGAACACGAACTCGCCCGGTTCCGGCAGGCCGGCGGCGAGGAGTCCTTCCTGACGCCGCTGCGCTACGGACTGTGCCGGGCCGTCGGCGCCCTGCTCGCCGAGGACCGCCCCGGCGCCCGCGCCGAACTCGCCGCCGGACTGGCCTGGGAGGAGGAGCACCCCAGCGTGTTCTACCTGGCCGGACGGCACGGCCTGTACCCGCTGCTGGAAGTGGTCGAGGGCCGCTGGGACCGCGCCGCCCTCGACCGGGCCGCCGCCGCACCCGCCGCCGAACTGGCCTGGAACCGCCAGTTCCTGCGGTTCGCCGACGCGGTCCTGCTGGGCCGCGAGGGCCGCCCCGCCGAGGCCGCCCGCACGCTCGCCGACACCGGCCCCGGCGCCGCGTCCTTCCCCCTCGCCCACCACCTCGCGCTGCGGCTCGCCGCCGAAACCGCGCTCGCCGACGGCTGGGGCGACCCGGTGGCCTGGCTGCGCACCGCCGAGGAGTACTTCCACCAGTTGGAGGTCCAGCCGGTGGCCGCCGCCTGCCGGACCCTGCTGCGCCGGGCCGGCGCCAGCGTCGCCCAGCACCGCGGCGGCCGCGACGCCGTCCCGGCCGGACTGCGCACCTGCGGGGTGACGGTCCGCGAGTACGAGGTGCTCGTCCTGCTCGCCGACCGCCCGGGCAACCAGGAACTGGCCCGCAAACTCTCCATCTCACCGCGCACGGTGGAGAAGCACCTCGCCAGCCTGCTCGCCAAGACCGGACACCCGGACCGCGCCGCCCTCTGCGCCCTCGCCACCGAACTCCGCACCGGACCCTGACCAGGACCGGGACCGGGCCCGGGACCGGGACCGGGCGCCGGTGGCCCGAAGCCCGACCGGAGCTCTCACCGCGAGCCCCGGCCGAAGAGGCGCCTGCGGCCCGAGGGCGGCTCCGGGGGGCGCACGCCCTTGACCTCCTCCTGGGAGGCGATCAACTCGCCGACGCCCACCCGGAAGCGGGTCTCCTTGTAGCCGCACCCCACCCGGACCAGCAGGGCGCCGTCCGGCAGGCGGTAGACCTGGCGTCCCGGCCGGCCCCCGGGGTTCAGGAGCCAGGCGATGTTCTCGGGGACATGGCTGTCGGCGAGCGCCCGGGCGGCCGCCTCGGCCGCCTCCCGGGTGCCCTGAACCTCCGTGGTCCGCGCCAGGTGCCAGCGGTAGAGGTCGTAGCCGTACGAGTCGATGCTCGCGTAGTCCGCCGTCTCCTCTTCGAGGACGACGTACCAAGATCCCGTCATGGGGACCAGGCTACCGACACCGAAGGGTTGCCGTCATCGGCCCCGCGAGCCTGACGGCCTGCTGCGGGAGCAGCGGCCCGGAGGAACACGCACGCTGTTCCGCCGGTGGCGGAACACCGGCCGGACCGGGCCCGACGCTCACTACAGTCCGGTCCCATGACGACGATCACGACGCGCACGGTCGAGTACCCGGCGGACGGTCTGACGATGACCGGACACCTCGCCCTCCCCTCCGGTACGGGGCGCCGGCCCGCGGTACTGCTCGGACCGGAGGGCATGGGGCTCAGCGACGTCGAACGCCGCCGGGCCGACGCCCTCGCCGAACTGGGATACGTGGCGCTGGCCTTCGACCTCCACGGCGGGCGCTACCTGGGCGACCCCGAGGAGATGCTGGCCCGCTGCCTGCCGCTGCTCGCCGATCCCGACCGGATGCGGGAGATCGGCCACGCGGCGCTCGACGTGCTGCGCACCGAACCGCGGACCGACCCCGACCGGATCGCCGCCGTCGGCTACGGCACCGGGGGCGCCGTCGCACTGGAACTCGGGCGCGACGGCGCCGACCTGCGTGCGATCGGGACAGTCAACGCGCTGACCACGGGCCGGCCGGGCGAGGCGGCGCGCATCCGCTGCCCGGTGTGGGCCGGTGTCGGGTCGGAAGACCCGATCATGCCGCCCGCGCAACGCGACGCGTTCACCGCCGAGATGCAGGCCGCGGGCGTCGACTGGCGCCTCACGGTCTACGGCGGCGCCCTGCACGCCTTCCACCACCCCACGGTCGACCACCCCACCGTCCCCGGCGTCGGCCACCACCCGCGCCACGCGCAGCGGGCCTGGCGCGACGTCGTCGACCTGCTCGCCGAGTGCCTGCCCGTGACGGAGGCACCCGACCCTGCTTCCGCTGTGCGGACTTGAGGGGAGCGGGCTGCCAGTGCCCGATGCGGACCGGGCGTGCGGCCCTAGCCGACGAGCCGGGCGATCGCGCCGAGTTCCAGGGCGGCGTGGACGGTGCCGTCCGGGGTGACGGCGAGGCCGTGCGGCTCGGGGGCCGCGCCACCCTCGCCGCCGTCCAGCTCGTACCCGGCGTAGGCGCCGTCGGGCGTGAGGGAGCCGATCCGGCCGGCGGCCCACTCGGTGAACCAGAGCCGGCCGTCCGGGCCCGCCGTGACGGCGTGCGGGCGGGCCTCGCGGTCCGGCAGCGGGAACTCCGTCACCTCGCCGTCCACGGTGATCCGGCCCACCTGGCCGGCGCCGATCTCGACGAACCAGAGCGCGCCGTCCGGGCCCGCCGTGATGCCGACCGGGCCCGCGCCCTCGGTGGGCAGCGGGTAGAGGGCCGTCTCGCCGTCGACCGTGATCCGGCCGATCGCGTTGCCCTGGTTGAGGGTGAACCACAGCGCGCCGTCCGATCCGGCGGCGATCATCGAGGGGAAGCCGCCGGCGACCGGCAGCGGGTACTCGGTGACCTCGCCGTCCACCGTGATCCGCCCGATGAGGTCGGCGTTCATCCCGGTGAACCACAGCGCGCCGTCCGGTCCGGCCGCGAGGCCGTACGGGCCGCAGTCCGCGGTGGGCAGCGCGAAGGAGACCGCCTCGCCGTCGACCGTGATCCGGCCGATCCGGTGGTCCCGCATCCGGGTGAACCAGAGGGCGCCGTCCGGACCCGCCGCGATCACCGCGGGGCCGCAGTCCGGCGAGTCCAGCGGGTAGCGGGCCACCGTCCCGTCCGCCGCCAGCCGCCCGATCCCCCCGGCGTGCACCAGGGTGAACCACACCCCGCCGTCCGCCCCTACCGCCACCCCGTACGGCCCGGCCGCACCGTCCGACACCACGACCCGTTCGATCGCCATCGGCCGCCCCACCCCCGTCTCTTGACACATCGACAATAAAAAAACCGTGCGCGAAGCACTCTCCCCCAACGGCCCCACCGGGGGCAAACCACCGCCCGCCGCCGATTGTCGGTGGGGTGGCCTACCGTCCTCCGCATGGGCATCTATCTGGTGAGTGTCGAGGCCGACGACTGGCTCGACGGGGAAGCGCTCGGGCCGGTCGCCCGGGAGCTCGACACGGTCCTGGCCGGGCGGGGGCTGCCGCCCTTCGTCTGCCCGCCCGCGACGGAGTTCCGGGCCGGGTCGGGGCAGCACTTCGAGGTCAAGCTGAACCGGCCGATCAGCGGGTTCGAGGCGTTCTGCCGGGAGCTGGGCGACGGCACGGTCGAGGCCCTGCTCGGCTGGGACGTGCTCCTCCCGGTGGAGCTGGAGGCGCCGGTCCTGCTCCCGGTGGAGTGCTCCTACAACGACATGACGGCGGTCGGCGACGCGCACCGGGCGATCGCCGCCGCCCGGCGGCTGGCGGAGCTGCTCGCCCTGCCGCCCGGCATACCCGAGCACTGCGACAACCTGGAGATCAACTCCTGGTTCGAGGACCACGCGGCCGCCGCGGCCGCGGCCTCCCCGGGGCCCTGGGCGGAGGACCTCGACATCGCCTTCCACGCCGCGCTGTTCCTGCGCGCAGCCGAGTACACGCTGCGGCGCGGCCGCCCGCTGCACTACTCCTGACGCCCTCCGGCGACCGGAGCGGGGGTCGGACCAGCGGTCGGCGGACCTGCGGCGGACCCGCCGTTCCGGTCGCTGCGGCGACCCCGTCCGCGATCGCCGCGCAGCACGGAGACGACACCGAGCCCGGCGGCGCAGATCGGCACGGCCAGCAGGGCACCGATGATGCCGGCGATCCCCGCGCCCGCCACCACGGCGACCATGATGGTGCCCGGGTGGAGTTCCACGGTCCGGCTCTGGATCAGCGGCTGGAGGACGTTGCCCTCGAAGGCCTGGACGGCGACGACGATGCCGAGCGCCCACAGCGCTGTGCCGAGCCCGCCGTCGGCGAGGGCGACCAGCACGGCGACCGCCCCGGAGAGGAAGGCCCCGACGAACGGGATGTAGGCGCCCATGAAGACCAGCGCACCGAGCCCGGGCGCGCCGGGGACCCCGAGGACGAGCAGACCGACGGTGATGGAGAGGGCGTCGATCAGGGCGATCAGCGTGGTGCCGCGCATGAAGCCGGCCATCGCGTCGAAGGCCCGCTCGGCGCACAGGACGGCGGTCTCCGCGCTGCGGGGCGGCAGGTAGGAGCGGACGACCTCGCCGGTGCGGTGGCCGTCGCGGAGGAAGAAGAAGACCAGGGCGAGGGCCAGCACCCCGCCGGTGGCGATCTGGGTGGCCAGGCCCAGGCCGGAGAGCACACCGTCGGTGACGGTCGAGACGAGCGAATTGGTCTCGCCCTGGGCGTTTGCCAGGACGTGCCGGATCTTCTCGCCGACCGGCCCGAGCCAGTCGGCGATCCGGTCGCCCGCCTCCGGGAGCGCGTGGGCGATCTGCGGGGCGCTGTGCACCAGCGAGTTGACGAGCAGGGCGATCACCCCGCCGACGGCGGCGACCAGGACGGCGCAGGTCAGCCCGGCGGCGACCGAACGGCTGAACCCGCGCCGGACCATCCACGGCATCACCGGGTAGAGCAGCGAGGTGCCGAGCAGCGCCAGGATGACCGGCACGGTCGCGGCCCGCAGTTCGACCAGGGCGAAGACGATCAGCGAGGCGACGGTGATGAGCAGCACGACCGCCGCGGACCAGGCGGCTGCCGCCCGGAGCGCGGGCGGCAGCATGAGGTAGGGGCGGCGGTGGTCGACCGGCCGCGGCTCGGGTGGGTTCTCGCCCGGCATCCGTTCCTCCCGTCATCCGCCTTCCGCCCCGGTCGGGCGATCGGTCCAGGTGTGCCCCAATCCCAACAGATGATCAGATCGAACGCGCGTTGTGCGGCCGCCGCCCGGGGGCTGGACCGATTGAAGCCAGCCCACCGGTGCGGGTACAGAGCAATCGCTGTCGAACCACTCCAATGAGTCACCCCGTCACGAACGGCCGTCCGGGGACCGGAAGCCAGCGCCAGCCGGCGCTGCCCCGCACTGCCCTGCGCTGCGCTGTTCGGCCCTGCCCTGCGCTGTTCAGCGCTATTCGGCGTCCTCGAAGCGGACCTCGCCGTCGCCGCCGCCCGCGAAGGCGAGCACCCGTTCGGCCTCGGCCAGGGCGGCACGCCGGTCCGCCGGGTCCAGCGGCGCGCCGAACGGGCGGACCGTCAGCGACCGGGCACCGGAGCGCTCCTCCACCAGCCGCCAGCTGCCGGCGACCAGGCCGTCCACCAGCACCGAGCCGAGCACCAGGCCGTTCTGGGTCATCACCCGGGGCCGGTACTCCTCGGGCAGCACCCGGGTGCGGTCGGCGTGCGACAGCAGCAGGTTGTCGAACGGGGCGATCAGCCGGACCGGGACCGGGGTGTCCGGGTCGGGCCGGGGCGCGTCGGGCAGGTCGTGGAGCAGCCGGCCGTGCTCGTCGCGGAAGGTGACCAGGCGGGGGGCGAGCCGCTTCAGGACCGGGGCGAGCCCGGTGAGGCCGCACCACTTCTGCAGGTCGGCGGCGGTGGCCGGGCCGAAGGCCGCGAGGTAGCGCAGGGCGAGGTCGTCGAGCGAGGGCTCGGGGTCGAGCGGCCGGCCGAGCCAGGACTCGGCGGTGGTGTGGGCGGCGGGTCCGCCCCGGCCCCAGACGCCGCGCGGCGGGACCTGCACCAGCGGGAGCAGGGCCCGCGCGGCCTGCGCGAGCGCCGCCGGGTCTCGGTCGGGACGGGTGGCGGCGAGTTCTGTGCCGAGCAGTTGGAAGGTGCGCGGCTCCTTCTCGACCAGGACGCGGGCCTCGGCGGCGAGCGCGTCGAGGTCGAGACCGACCAGCCATTTGCCGAAGGCGGCGCGCAGGCCCTTGTCGAGCACCGGCTGCAGCAGTGGACGCAGGGTCAGGCAGTCCTCGGCGGTGACCAGGTGGATGGTGCCGCGCTGGAGGGCGATCCGCACGACCCGACGGCTCTCGATCAGCTCGGTGAGCGCCTCGGGGGCGAAGCCGTCGAGGCGGGAGAGCAGGCCGAGGTAGGGCGGCTGCGGGGCGGCCTGGGCCTGGAGGCCGCCGAGGTGCTCGATCATGGCGGCCGGGGTGGCGGTGGTCCGCTCCAGCAGGTGCTGGCGGGCCAGCAGCGCCCGTCCGAGCGCCCGCCGCCCCAGCACTCCGCCCTCGGCCGCCGGGCCGCCGGGCCGCTGCTCCGCGCTCGCCGGGCTCACCGGCGGCCGTCCAGGACGGCGCGCAGCAGGGCGATCCGGTTGCTGGTGATCGAGTCGACGCCGGCCGCGCCCAGCTTGCGCATGGTGCGGCGCAGGTCGGCGGTCCAGGTGGAGACCTCCAGCCCGGCCCGGTGCGCGGTGGCGGTGAACTCGGGGGTGGCGAGGCCGAACGGCGGGTTGATCCAGCGGGGGCGCAGATCGTCGAGCAGGGCGCGGGCAGGCAGCCGGGGCTGCTTCCAGGTGAGGGCGATCTCGGCCTCGGGGGCGAGGGCCCGGACGGCGAGCATGGCGGTGGCCGGGCCGCAGAAGCCCACCCGCCGCTCGGCGCCGAGGCCGACGACGACCTCCCAGGTGGCGGCGACCGGGCCGGCGTCGTCGAGGTCGATGAGCAGCCGGCCGCCGGGGGTGGCGGCGGCGCTCTTGAGCGCCTCGGCGAGGGTGGGGACGCGGTGGCGGCCGCCGCCGATCCCGTCGAGCTGCTCGGCGGTGAGCCGGGAGAGCGGGCGCGGGTCGTCCCAGAGCCGTTCGAGGGTGGCGTCGTGCAGCAGGACCGGGACCCGGTCGCGGGTCAGCCGGACGTCCACCTCGACGGCGTCGGCGCCGGCGGCGAACGCGGACTCGACGGAGGGGAGGGTGTTCTCGCGGTGGCGGTAGGGGTCGCCGCGGTGGGCGACGGCGAGCACGGGGCGGCGGGTGGCGGAGGCGGTCATCGGTCCGTTCATCGATCCGTTCACAGGTCCGGTCGTCGGTCGGTTCACCAGGCGGTCGGTCGGTTCAGCGGATCCGTCCCGCCAGCCAGGGTGTCAGGGTGAGTGCGGTGACGGGCTCGCGGTAGCTCGGCTCGCCCGGCACGGTGACGATCATGGTGCAGGAGGGCGGGATCACCCGCTGCCGCAGGTGGACCAGCCCGGTCCAGAGGGAGTTCAGGAAGGCCGGGACGCTGTCGCGCGGGACGTCGAACGCGACGCCGTCGACGGTGACCAGGGCGTCGTCGTGGACGAAGAGCCGGACGGTGACCTCGGGCGGACCGGCGATCTCGACCAGCGCCTCGTGCGGTATCGCGGCGAGTTCGTCCGCGCCCGCGCCCGCGCCGTCGGCGCCGACCAGTCCGGCGAAGGTCCGGTCCCGGCCGATGTCGTGGCTGGTGCTCACCTCGCGGCCGTGCCGGGCGGCCGTCGCCTCGATCGCGAGGACGGCGCTCTGGGTGGACGGCAGCGGGGGGTGGGGCATCGGGGCGGTCCTCTCGTGGGCGGGCGCGGCCTCGGGCGGTCGGACCCGATCGCTCGGGCTCAGCCGCTCGGGCTCAGTCGATCATCGTCGTTCGATCATCACATTGGTCGATTTGATGACAGCCGTCGCGGGTGCACCGGGCACCAACTCCAGCTCCTCCGCCGACTCCCGGCTGATCAGCGACACCACCCGGAACGGCCCGGCCTGGATCTCCACCTGGGCGGCGACGTCGCCCAGCACCACGGCGGTGACGATGCCGGGGAAGCGGTTGCGGGCCGAGGAGGGACGCCCCTCGGCCGCGGCGGTCTCCGGGCGGGCCAGCTCCCGCGCGAAGGCGGCCAGTCGGGCGCCCGGGATGATCCGGTGACCGTGCTCGTCGCGCTCGGCGACGACCCGACCGGCGTCCACCCAGCGGCGCATGGTGTCGGCGCTCACGCCGAGCAGCGCGGCGGCCTCGCCGATCCGGTACGGGTTGGCCGGTGCCCCTGGGTGGCCCATGGTTGCGACTCCTGACGGTGGTTCGGACGGTCCGGCGGGCGCGCGGCCCGACGGGCGGACCACTGATCGGGCCGCTGGTCGGGCCGACCGTCGGTCGGACGGCCCCGGCCCGCCGCCCATCCTGCCGCACCGGGCGCCCACCCCGTGAAGCCCCGGCCCCTCCACACCCCCTCGGCGCTCTCGCCTCGCGCCCGCCTCGCACTCTCTTCACATCCGCCTTGCCCTCGCCTGGCCCTCGCCTGGCCCTCGCCTCGCGCCCTCTTCGCTCCTGTCGCCCTCCGGCCCCGTTCCCCGAGCCCCTACGGCTCGCCGAAGAGGTCGCGCCGGACGGCGTCCCCGGCGGTGAGGACGGCGCCGGCGAGGATCGCGCCGCCGCCCGTCTCGCCCGCGCGGACCTCGGTGCGCACCGGCGAGAGGCGCGCCAGCCGCCGTTCCACCCGGGCGGCGAGCTCGGCGCCGCCGGCCCGGCCGACCTCGCCGCCGAGGACGACGCAGCCGGGGTCGAGAACGACGCAGATCGCCGAGGTGCCGAGCGCGATCCGCTCGGCCAGCTCGTCGAGGAACGGCCCGCCGGGCCGCCCGTCGCCGAGCTCCCCCAGCGCCGCGCGGACGGCGGCCTCGGCGGCGGCCGCGTCGTCGGCCGGGTCGGCGGGCAGGCCGTGGGCGCGGGCCAGCTCACAGACGGCCGCGCTGCCGACCAGGCCGTGGAAGCCGCCCTCGCAGCCGGTGGCGGTGGGCAGCGCCGCGGTGCCGGGCACGGGCAGGAAGCAGATCTCGCCGGCGCCGCCGCCGATGCCCCGGCGCAGCCTGCCGTCCAGGACGACGGCGGCGCCGACGCTGTGGCCGAGCCAGACGAGGACGAAGTCGTCCCGCCCCCGGGCGGCGCCGGTCCGGTACTCGGCCCGCCCGGCGAGGTTGACCTCGTTCTCCAGGATCACCTCGGTGCCGGGCAGCTCGCGCAGGGCGGCGAGGAGGTCGGCGTGCCAGGCGGGCAGGTCGCCGGTGGACTGGAGCCGGCCGGTGGCGGGGTCGACCAGTCCGGGAGCGCCGACGGCGACGGTGTGCAGGTGCGGGATCTCGGCCCGGCGGGCGGTGTCGAGCAGGACACTCATGATCCGTTCGGCGGCGGCGCGGTGGCCGGCGTCGTCGTCGGCGCCGGGGTCCTCGACCACGAGGTCGGCGGTGGCCAGGGTCCGCCCGGCCAGGTCGGCGACGACCAGGGAGACCCCGCCGGAGCGGACGTCGAAGGCGGCGAGGTGGGCGCGGGAGGCGACCAGCGCGTAGACCCGGGCGTTGGGGCCGCGCCGCTGCTCGCCGCGTTCGCCGACGACGGCGACCAGGCCGCTGCGGCCGAGCCGGTCGAGCAGATCGGCGACGGTGGGCCGGGAGAGCCCGGTGAGCTCGCGCAGCTCGGTCGCCGTGAGGGGTCCTTGGTCGAGCAGCAGATTGAGCGCCAGGCGGTCGTTGATCGCCCGGGCGGTGCTCGGCGTGGCCGTGCGCGCGGTGGTCATGGCCGCACATCCTTCCAGAGTCTTTCTATCAGGTTCCCTTCCTGATAATTTATCGAACCGTCGCCCGGCGCACCTTCCGGACCGGCGACCGGCCGGGCACGGCCGCCGCAGGGACACGCCGGAGGGACGCGCAGGGACACCGCCCGCTGACAAGGGCGGCCATCAGCAGGACCATCGAAACCACCACCCACGGGGCACCGCCGCGGCACGCGGTGGGGAGGGAAGAACCGGATGACCACCAGCCCGACCACAGGACCACCGCCCTTGGGCACACGGGACGCCGCCCGCCGGGCCCGCGTCGCCGTCGCCCTCGTCTTCGGTGTGCACGGCGCCGTCGGCGGCACCTTCGTCAGCCGGATCCCCTGGATCCAGCACCATCTCGGCCTCTCCCCCGGCCAGCTCGGACTGGCCCTGGTGATGCCCGCCATCGGCTCGTCCCTCGCGATGCCGCTGGCCGGCCGGTTCGTGCACCGCTGGGGCGGGCGGGCCGCGGTGCGCGTCCTCCTCTCGCTCTGCTGCCTGAGCGTCGCCCTGCCCGTCCTCGCGCCCTCGCTGCCGGTGCTCTGCCTGGCCCTGCTGGCCTACGGGGCGACGGCCGGCATGTCCGACGTGGCGATGAACGCCCAGGGCGTGGAGATCGAGCAGCGGCTCGGCCGCTCGATCATGTCCGGCCTGCACGGGATGTGGAGCGCGGGCGGGCTGGTCGCCTCCGGCATCGGCATCCTCGCGGCCCACCAGTCCTTCGACCCGCGGCTCCAGCTCGCCGTGGCGGCCGCCCTGCTGCTGGCCCTCGCCCAGCCCGTCTGCGCCGCCCTGCCCGATCTGCGCGCACCCGAGCAGGCCAAGGAGCCGCCCCGGTTCGCGCTGCCGCCGCGCAGTTCGCTGGTGATCGGGACGGTCGGCTTCTGCGCGGTGTTCGCCGAGGGCGCCTCGATGGACTGGAGCGGCGTCTACCTGCGCGACGTCACCGGCGCCTCGCCCACGGTGGCGGCCTCGGCGTACACGGCGTTCGCGCTCACCATGGCGGTCGGTCGGCTGGCCGGCGACGCGGTGATCCGGCGCGTGGGCGCCGTGCGGGCGGCCCGGCTCAGCGGCGCCGTCGCCACGGCCGGCGGCCTGCTGGTGGTCGTGGCGGACCGGCCCGCGCTCGCGATCCCCGGCTTCGCGCTGATCGGGATCGGCGTCGCCGTGGTCGTCCCGCTGGCCTTCGCGGCGGCGGGCCGGATCGGCGACAACCCCAGCCAGGCCATCGCCGGGGTCGCCACCGTCACCTACACCTCGGGCCTGGTCGCGCCCGCGATCGTCGGCGGCCTGGCCCAGGCGTCCTCGCTCACCGTCTCCTTCGGGGTGGTCACCGCGCTCTCCTTCGCCCTGCTGCTCGGGGCGGGCGCGCTGCGCCGGGCGGAGGTCCGGACACCGGGCGGCACCGTCCCGGTGGCCGCCGCACCGGGCGGCCCGGGCACGCGGGAACCGGTCGTCGGCGAACCGTCCTTGGGGGAACCGGTGACCCGGGGCTCCGGACCGAACGCCCCCGCGGGCTGACGCCGGGCGAGGACCCCGGGACCACCCGCGACCTGGCCGGGCACGCAGACCGCGTGCCCGGCCTCCGCGCGCCCGAGGCCGGATCGGCGGACGGGCTTCTAACCTTTCGTCACATCGCGTACAACCTCTTCGGGCCGCCGGCCGTCGGTCACCTCGGCACCGCGTTCTCGAAGCCACTCACCGAGGGGAACTCCATGACCCGCCCTCGCTCCTCCGCCGCGCTCGCCGCCGGCACCCTCGCACTCAGCCTCGCCGCCGCCCTCGCGGCCCCGGCCACCGCCGCCCCCGTCCCCCGACCCGTCGGCCCCGCCCGTCCGAGCGGCTCCGCCCCCGCCCCCGCCTCCACCGCCTCCGCCCCCACCGCCTCCGTCGCCGTCGGCGAACCGACGACGGTCATCACCGCCAACCCCTCCGACACCCAGAAATGCCTGGACGTCACCGGGCAGAGCACCGCCTCCGGCACCCTCGTCGAGCAGTGGACCTGCAACGGCGGCACCAACCAGCAGTGGTACTGGACCGAGGCCGGCGAACTGGTCGGCGTGGCCAGCGGCAAGTGCCTGGACATCCCCCGCTTCAGCACCGACGGGGGCGTGCAGGCCGTCATCTGGCCCTGCAACGGCGGGTCCAACCAGAAGTGGACCCAGACCCTCGTCCACCACGCCGGTGTCTACCACCTGACCAACGTCAACAGCGGTCTCAACCTGGACGTCCAGGGCGCCTCCCCCGCCGACGGCACCCCGGTGGTCCAGTGGCCGCAGACCTACGGGCTGAACCAGTGGTGGTTCTACGGCTCCGTGCCCGCCGCCCGGGGCTGAGCCCGGCCGGTCGCCCGCCCGCCCAGGACAGCCCGGGACGGCCCTGAACCGCCCGGGAGAGCCCGGGAGAGCCCGGGAGAGCCCGGGACAGCCCGGGAGCACCCGCGTCCCGGGCGGGCGGGCGGCCCCGTTACGCTCGAACGGTGCCCGCACCCGTGACCTCCCCGCCGCCGCCCGGCCCCGCACCGGCCGACGGATCCGCCATGGCCCAAGGCCCCGCCCCGGAGCACGGACCGCCTCCCGTCGACACCGGGGCCCCGGCCGCGGCCGACGGGCCGGCCCGCTCGCCCTGGCCCCGGTTCGCCCTGCTGGTGGCGATCCTCGGCGCGGCGGCCGGCTCGCTGCTGCTGTGGAGCCCCACCGCCCTGCTCGACGGCGGACTCTCCGACGGGATGCCCTGGTACTGGCGCGGTCCCCTGTTCGCCGCGGTGTACGCGGTGGGCACGGTGGCTTTCTTCCCCCGGCCCGCCCTGAACGCGGCCGCCGGGCTGCTGCTCGGACTGCAGGAGGGCCTGCTGCTCGCCGTCCTCGGCACCACCCTCGGCGCGGCCGCCGCCTTCGGGCTCGCCCGCTGGCTGGGACAGGACGCGCTGCGCCGCCTGCTGCGCGGGCGCGTGCTGGTGGCACTGGACCGGCGCTTCACCGACCAGGGCTTCCGCAGTGTCCTGCTGCTCCGGCTGTTCCCCGGCCTGCCGTTCCAGGCGGCCAACTACGGCGCCGCCGTCTCCGGCGTCCGGTTCGGCTCCTTCATCGGCGCGACCGCACTCGGGGTGATCCCGGTCACCGCGGTCTACGTCGCGGCGGCGGCCACCGCGCGGGAGCCCGGATCGACCGGCTTCCTGCTCTCGATCGGCACCCTCGGCCTGCTCGGGCTGGCGACCCTGGCCCAGGTCGGACGGGCCGCTGCCCGGCGGCGGCGCACGGTCACTGACTGAGCGCCGGGCGTCCGATCCGGCACGCCGGGCGCGCGGGGCATCGGATCCGCTCGGCCGGCCGGGGTTGTTGTCGGTCCCGTGTGAAATCGTTCCCGCATTGTTGACAGAAGGTCAATTGCGCGGTGACCGCGACCGATATGGTCTACGCGCGCAACCGTACGCCGTTCTCCCGCGTCGCAACTGGTGCCCGGGTCCACCCGGGGCCCCGGCGCGGCACGACTCGTACGGACCGCGCGAGCGGGCACGACACCGGTGATCAGTGCGATACTCGGACAGTTCCGACGAGTGGATGACGTGTCAAAAGGACACGCGCACCGGGGGACCTGTACGGAACAGAGGCAGGGAGGCGCGGCATGGGAGCACTTCGCGACGAGCACCACAACGGGTGGCTGATGCCCTCCGGGAGCTACCCGGCCGCGGTGTACGACGACGAGTGGGTCGAGCAGGAGACGGTGTCGTCCTCCCCCGCCCCGACGAAGATCGTCTCCCTGCGGCCGACCGGGTTCGAGGCGGCCCGCACGGTCGGCGAGCACATCCGGGCGAGCATCCCGGTCGTCATGGACCTCACCGAGATGGAGGAGGCCGAGGCCAAGCGCATGGTCGACTTCGCCTCCGGTCTGATCTTCGGCACCCGCGGCGGCATCGAGCGGATCGCCAAGCGGGTCTTCCTGCTCACTCCGGCGGACGTCGAGGTGATGGTCATCGACCGCCCGCTCGACGAGACCGGCTTCTACAACCAGAGCTGACGGGCGCGCCGCGCGGACAGCGGCGCCCACGACCGGGGACGGCACTCGCCGTCCCCGGTTTTTGCCGTCCGGACACCCTTCTGCTGTCCGGGCACCGAACAACGATGGCTCGCATGAATCACTGAGAATAATAATGAGACATCCATGTCTCATTCGGAGTACACTCGTCCCATGGCCACCGATCGTGACTCCGTTCTCGAAGCCGCCGTCGGCGTGCTCTCCCGCCGCCCGACCGCCCATCTCGACGAGATCGCCCGCGCCGCGGGCATCAGCCGCGCCACCCTGCACCGGCTCTTCCCGGGCCGGGACGCGCTGATCCGCGAGGTCGGCCTGCTCGGGCTCCAGCGCTTCGGCGCCGCGCTCGACAGCGCCGCCGTCGAGGAGGGCGATCCGCACGCCGCGCTGCGCCGCCTGGTCGACGCGCTCGTCCCGGACGCCATGCTCTGCGCCTTCCTGGCCGGCGAGAGCACCCTCTACGACGACGAGGCGATCGACGAGCTCTGGGAGTCGCAGATCGCCCGGATGCACGCGCTCTTCCTGCGCGGGCAGCAGCAGGGCGTGTTCCGCGTCGAGCTCTCCGCCGCCTGGCTCAGCGAGGCCTTCTTCGACCTGGTGGCCGGGATCGGCTGGGCCATCCAGGACGGCCGGCTGGCCCCCCGTGACGCCGCCTTCTCGCTCTCCGAGCTCTTCCTCGGCGGCGCCCTGCGCGCGCCGCGACCGAACTGATCCCACCCCCGCGACGTCCGCACCCCGGACCGGAACCGGACACCGATACCCATGAGCAGCACCGTCCACCTCCAGCCCCGCCAGCGCTGGACCGGCCTCGCCGTCCTCGTCCTGGCCGTCACCCTGGTCGCCGTCGACGCGACCGTCCTCTCCCTGGCCATCCCCTCGATCAGCGAGACCCTGCGCCCCAGCGGCACCCAGCTGCTGTGGATCGGCGACGCCTACTCCTTCGTGCTCGCCGGACTGCTGGTCTCGATGGGCTCGCTCAGCGACCGGATCGGCCGCAAGCGCCTGCTGCTGATCGGCGCCACCGCGTTCGGCGCCGCCTCGCTGCTCGCGGCGTACTCGCCCACCGCCGGCTGGCTGATCCTGGCCCGCGCGCTGCTCGGCGTGGCCGGGGCGACGATCATGCCGTCCACGCTGTCGCTGATCCGCACCCTCTTCCCGGACGACCGCGAGCGGGCCACCGCGATCGGCATCTGGGGTGCCGCCGCGACCGCCGGCGCCGCGCTCGGCCCGGTGGTCGGCGGGGTGCTGCTGGAGCACTTCTGGTGGGGCTCGGTCTTCCTGCTGAACATCCCGGTGCTGGTGCTGCTGCTCGTGTTCGGCGCCTGGCTGCTGCCCGAGTCCAAGGACCCGGACCCGGGCCGCTGGGACGTGGCGAGCGTGCTGCTCTCGCTCGCCGGTGTGATCGGCGTGGTCTACGCGATCAAGGAGGCGGCCGCGCACAGCGTGCTGCGCTGGGACGTGCCGGTCACCGCCGTGCTGGGCGCGCTGGCGCTGACCGTGTTCGTCCGGCGCCAGCTGCGGCTGGACACCCCGCTGCTGGACGTCCGGCTGTTCCGCGACCGCCGGTTCACGGCGGCCGTGCTGGCCTCGCTGATCGCGCTGATCGGCCTCTCCGGTGTGGTCTTCGTGACCTCGCAGTACCTCCAGCTGGTCCGCGGCTACCCGCCGCTCAAGGCCGGTCTGGCCGAGCTGCCCGCCTTCGCCGGCGCGGTGGTCGGCGGTCTGCTGACCGCGCGGCTGGTGCGCCGGACCGGCGCCCGGACGGCGCTGACCGCCGGTCTGCTGGTGATGGGCGTCGGGATCGGGATGCTGGGCTGGATCCAGCAGGACTCCACGTATCTGCTGCTGGCCGCCGCGTTCCTGCTGGTCGGTACCGCCGAGGGCGTGGTCTACACGCTCGGTGCCGACCTGGTGCTGACCGCCGCTCCCGCCGACAAGGCAGGCGCCGCGTCGGCGGTCTCCGAGACGGCGTACGAGCTGGGCACCGCGCTCGGTATCGCGTTGGTGGGCTCGGTGGTCGGTGCCCTGTACGCGGGCCGGCTGGTCGTCCCGGCGGGGGCGGACCCGGCGGTGGCCACGCAGGCCGGCGAGTCGCTGGGCGGCGCGGTGGAGGTGGCCCACGGGCTGCCGGACACCCTGGCCGGACCGCTGCTGGAGAGCGCCAGGACGTCCTTCGTCCACGGTGTCAACGTGGCCGGGATGCTGGCGGGCGCGCTGCTGCTGGGTGCGGCGGTGCTGGCCTGGCGCCTGCTGCGCGGGCTGGACGACCGGACCGCCGCGGGCGACCCGGAGCAGCCGGTCGCGGTACCGGAGCCGGAGCCGGAGCGGACTCCGGTGCACTGACGACGGCCCCGGCCCCACGGCGCGGGCCGACCGGGAAGCCCTCAGCCCGCGCCGAAGGGGAGTTCCAGTTCGGCCCAGACGACCTTGCCCTCCCTGGTCAGGCGGCTGCCCCAGCGCTGGGCGAGTTCGCTGACCAGGAACATTCCGCGGCCGCCCTCGTCCTGTTCGGCGAAGGGGCGCAGCTGGGGTGTCTGGCCGCCGGTGTCGGCGACCTCGACGGTGAGTACCCGGTCGCGGAAGAGCCGCAGTCGGCGTGGGGCATCGGCGTGCAGCAGGGCGTTGGTGACGAGTTCGCTGACCAGGAGTTCGGCGTAGTCGGCGAGGGCGGACAGGCCCCAGTCGGCGAGGGTGGCGCGGGTGAAGCGGCGGGCCTTGCCGGGGAGGCGGCCGTCGCCGGTGAGCGGGAGGGTGGCGACGCGGTCGGCGGGCAGGGGCAGCACCCGGGCCATGATCATGGCGATGTCGTCGTCGCTGCCGCCGCTGACCAGGGCGCCGAGTACGGCGTCGCAGTTCTCCTCCAGGGTCCGGCCGGGGCCGGACAGGGTGCGGGCGAGCAGGTCGATGCCCTCGTCGAGGTCCTGGCCGCGGCGTTCGACCAGGCCGTCGGTGTAGAGGGCGACCATGCCGCCTTCGGGGAGGACGAACCGGACGGATTCGAAGGCGACCCCGCCGACGCCGAGCGGCACGCCGGGCGGTGTCTCGATGCGGTGGGGTGTGCCGTCCGGGGCGACCCAGACCGGGGGCAGGTGGCCGGCGGAGGCGATCTGGAGGGTGCGTTCCAGTGGGTCGTAGACGGCGCAGACGCAGGTGGCGAACTGGCCTTCGCCGATGCCGGAGGCGGTCTCGTCCAGGCGGGTGAGTACTTGTTCGGGCGGCATGTCGAGGGTGGCCAGGGTGCGGGCGACGGTGCGCAGCTGTCCCATGGTGGCGGCGGCTCTGATGCCGTGTCCCATGACGTCGCCGACGACGAGGGCGACGCGGCCGCAGGAGAGCGGGACGACGTCGAACCAGTCGCCGCCGACCTCGCTGGTGACGCTGGACGGCAGGTAGCGGTAGGCGATCTCCAGGCCGAGGGTGCGGTGGATCTCCTGGGGCAGGAGGCTGCGCTGGAGGGTGAGGGCGGTTTCGCGTTCGCGTCGGTAGAGCCGGGCGTTGTCGATGGCGAGGGCGGTGCGGGCGACGAGTTCCTCGGCGAGTGCGACGTCGGAGGCGGTGAACGGTTCGGGGTTGCGCATGCGGATGAACTCGGCGCCGCCGAGGACCATGCCGCGGGCGGTGACCGGGAGCATCAGGTAGGAGTGGATGCCGGCGGCGAGGCCCGGGGCGACGCGGTCGGGGCTGGCGACGAGGCCGCGCAGTACTTCTTCGTCGACGCGGGAGCGCAGGAGTGGGCGGCCGCTGCGCAGGCACTGGGTGTAGCTGCGTCCGGGGGCGTACTCGGAGACTTCGCCGACGGTGTCGACGGCGTGCACGAGGCCGGTCTCGTAGGACTCGCCGACGGCGACGGCGCGCAGTTGGACGCCGCGGTCCTCGGGGATGGGGGTGGGTTCGGCGCCGCGGAGGACGGTTTCCAGCAGGTCGACGGTGGCGAAGTCGGCGAATCTGGGGACGACGGCCTCGATGAGTTCCTCGGCGGTGCGCTGGAGGTCGAGGGTGGTGCCGATGCGGGCGGTGGCTTCGGCGATGGTGGCGAGGCGTTCCTGGGCGCGGGCGGCGCGGGCTTCGGCCTGGAAGCGCTCGGTGACGTCGATGATCGAGGAGCAGACGCCGAAGACCCGGCCGGTGGAGTCCTCCAGCCGGAAGTAGGAGGCGGACCAGGCGCGGTCGCGGCGCGGGTCGCCGGGGACGCGGCCGTGGGAGCGGGCGTCGACGACGGGTCGGCCGGTGGCGAGCACCTGCTTCATGAGGTGTTCTATCTCGGCGCTGTTGATGCCGGGCAGGACGCTGCTGATGCGGCGGCCGAGGTGGGCGGCGACGGGTAGGCCGTTCATCCGGGCGAGGGATTCGTTGAGCCGGACGTAGCGCAGTTCGGTGTCGTAGACGGCCATGCCGATCGGGGACTGGCCGAAGATGCCGTCGAGGACGGCGAGGTCGGCCTCGACGCGGTGCAGGGCGGCGGTGTCGGAGGCGGTGGCGAGCAGCAGCAGGGTGCCGCCGGGGCCGGAGATCGGGTAGGTGCGGAATTCGAGCTCGACGGTGCGGCCGTCGCGGTGGCGGACGGGGAAGACGCCGGTCCAGCCCTTGCCGCTCATGATCCGGGCGAAGAGTTCGAGGACTTCGGGGCGGTCGCGGTCGTCGGTGAGCAGTTGGGCGGCGTGGTTGCCGACGGCTTCCTCGGCGGTCCAGCCGAGCAGTGCTTCGGCGTCCTCGCTCCAGTGCAGGATCAGTCCGTCGTCCTGGAGCAGGGCGGTGGCGAGGGGGACGAGGCGGTGGCCGTCCAGGCGTGCGGGGGCGGCGCCCGTTCGGGGGCCGGTGGCGTCGGCGTCGGTCGCGTCGGGCGCGTCCCACTCGTCTCTCCGCATGATCAGGCAGCACCCCGGTTCGGCTCGTGCCCGGCCGGGGGTCTCGTGGTCCCTGCGGCCGGGGTTCTTCTCCAGACTGCACGGACATCGACCGCCCGGCGACCCCTTGGTGAGGGTTGTCGGTCGGGCAGGTGTACGGGCGTCATGGGCCTACCGGCCGCAGCGTACTCTCCAGAAGGCTCGCCCACTGCCGGATCACTCCGGATCGTCGGAGGCTGTCGTCGGTGAGCAGATCGGCGAGGCCGAGTCCGCGGGCCAGGTCGAGGGTGGCCTGGACGGTTTCGCGCACTCCGGGTCGGCTTTCGTCGGCGCCGAGGAATTCGACGGCGGCGCGGTGGGCCTCGCGTCCGACGTGTCCTTCCAGTCGGACGATTCCTTCGCGCAGTGGTTCCTCGGTGGCGGCGGCGGCCCACAGCTGGAGTGCGGCGCGGAAGAGCGGGCCGGTGTAGAGGCGGACGATCATGTCGACGACGGCCTCGGTGCGGGCGGGGCCGGGGGGCGGCAGGGTGTCGGCGTGGGCGCGGACGGCGGCGAGGCGTTCGGCGGTGACGTGTTCGACGGCCGCGGTGAAGAGGTCGTCGCGGGTGGGGAAGTGGTGTTGTGCGGCGCCGCGGGAGACGCCGGCCCGCTCGGCGACGACGGCGACGGTGGAGCCGTGCCGGCCGAGCTCGGCCAGGCAGTCGACGGCCGCCGCCAGCAGCCTGGCGCGGGTGGCGCGGCTGCGGTCCTGCTGGGGGGTGCGCGCGGCGGCGGGGTGGGTGGTCATCTGCGGCGGCGGTTCCTGTCCGTGCGGGGGCGGGCGGCTGGTCGATCCTCGCAGACGGTGGGCGGGGCGGGGCGGGGTCGGGGGTCTCCTCGGGGGTGGCAGGGGGGAGGGCGGGGAGGGTGCGGGCGCGGGGGCGGTGCGGCCGGGTGGGTGGTGGGGGTGGTGGCCGGGCCGGTGCACGGGGGGGGTCAGCCGGTGGTGGCCGCCTCGCGCTCGCGCAGTTCCCGGCGGAGGATCTTGCCCGCCGCGGACTTGGGGACGGCGTCCAGGAACTCCACCGCCCGTACCTTCTTGTACGGCGCGACCTGGCCCGCGACGAAGGCCGCGACCTCCTGCTCGGTGAGGGCGCTGCCGGGGGCCCGGACCACGAAGGCCTTGGGGCTCTCGGTGCCCTCGGCGTCGCGCACGCCGATCACCGCGGCGTCGGCGATCTGGGGGTGGCTGAGCAGCAGCGCCTCCAGTTCGGCGGGCGCGACCTGGTAGCCCTTGTACTTGATCAGTTCCTTGACCCGGTCGACGATGTGCAGGTAGCCGCGTTCGTCGACGAAGCCGATGTCGCCGGTGTGCAGCCAGCCGTCGGTGTCGACGGTGGCGGCTGTGTCGGAGGGGCGGCCGAAGTAGCCCTTCATGACCTGCGGGCCGCGGATCAGCAGCTCGCCGCGCTCGCCGGGTCCGAGGTCGGCGCCGGTGCCGTCCAGGGCGGTGACCCGCAGCTCGGTGGAGGGCAGCATCCGGCCGACGGAGCCCGGCGAGGGGTCGGGGTCGCCCGGGGACATCACGTGGCTGACCGGGGAGAGCTCGGTCATGCCGTAGCCCTGGAGGATCCGGGGCAGGCCGAGGCGGCGGGCGCAGGCTTCGGCGAGTTCGCCGTCCAGCGGGGCGGCCGCGCACAGCAGGTACTCGACCGAGGACAGGTCGAATCCGTCGACCAGCGGGTGCTTGGCGAGGGCCAGCACGATCGGGGGGGCCGCGAGCACGGACTGCACGCGCTGGTCCTGGATGGTGCGGCAGAACTGCTCCAGGTCGAAGCGGGGCAGCACGACCACGGTGGCGCCGCAGCGCAGCGGCTGGTTGAGCAGGGCGGCCAGTCCGTAGATGTGGAAGAACGGGAGCACCGCGAGGACCCGCTCGCCCGGCTCGGGGCGGAAGACGGCGTCGGTCTGGGCGAGGTTGGTGGCGATGGAGCGGTGGGTGAGCATGACGCCCTTGGGCAGGCCGGTGGTGCCGCTGGAGTAGGGCAGCACGGCGATGTCCCGGCCCGGGTCGAGGTCGACGGCGGGTTCGGGCCCGGTGGCGGCGAGCAGGTCGGCGAGCGAGAGGTGGCCCTCGGCGCCGTCGAGGACGACGATGCCGGCGAGGTCGCGGCCCTCGGCGGCGAGCTTCTCGGCGGCGGCGCGGGCGGTGGGCAGGAAGGGCGACACGGTCAGCAGCCAGCGCGCGCCGCTGTCGGCGAGCTGTCCGGCGAGTTCGCCGGGGGTGGTGAGGGAGGAGACGGGGGTGACGGTCGCGCCGGCCCGGGTGGCGCCGAAGAAGGCCATCGGGTAGCGGATGGTGTTGGGGCTGAACAGGGCCACCACGTCGCCCTGGCGGACGCCCGCCTCGGCGAGGCCGGCCGCGACCCGGCCGACGGCGTGGACGAGCTGCGCGTAACTGACCGTCTCGCCGGTGATCCCGTCGATGAGGGCGGGCCGGTCGCCGTGGCGCTCGGCGTCGCCGAGAACGGCGTCGTGCAGGGCGAGGTCGACGATGCCGACGTCCGGGAATTCGCTGTGGAACACCAAGGCGTGCCTCCTGTGCGGTAGTTGGCGCGGGGCGGGGCGACCGGCGGGAGGTCCTGTGCGACCGGCCGTACGGCGCGCGCACAGGAGCATACGGACAGTGGGCGCTCGGTGCGCCCCTGTGACGGACGTTTGGCGGAGCGCGCGGGGCGCAGGGGTGGCGCGGTATGGCGAAACACGAGGTGGGGCGGGGGCGGCGGTGCGCCGGGGTGGTGGGTCGGGCGGGATCCGGTCAGATGCCAGAACGATGATGCGACGATCTGTTCGAGGACGAATCGGGCGGAGGGGGTGGCGGGGCGCGGCCCGGGGTCGTGGCTCTGCCCGGGGCGGGGATCCGGTCCGGGGTCCGGCTCAGTACGACTTGGGCAGGCCGAGGGTGTGCTGCGCGACGTAGTTGAGCACCATCTCGCGGCTGACCGGGGCGACCCGGCCCACCCGGGTGGCGGTGAGCAGCGCGCCCAGCCCGTACTCCTGGGTGAGGCCGTTGCCGCCGAGCGTCTGCACCGCCTGGTCGACGGTCCGGGCGGCGGCCTCCCCGGCGGCGTACTTGGCCATGTTGGCGGCCTCGCCGGCGGCGGCGTCCTCGCCCGCGTCGTAGAGCAGCGCGGCCTTCTGGGTCATCAGCCGGGCCAGTTCGATCTCCACCGCGCACTGCGCCAGCGGGTGCGCGAGCCCCTGGTGGGCGCCGATCGGGGTGGACCAGACGACCCGGGTGCGCGCGTACTCGACGGCCTTGCCGAGCGCCTGCCGGGCCAGCCCGAGCGAGAAGGCGGCCGTCATGACCCGCTCGGGGTTGAGGCCGGCGAACAGTTGCAGCAGTCCGGCGTTCTCGTCGCCGACCAGTGCCTCGGCGGGCAGCCGCACGTCGTCCAGGAAGACCTGGAACTGCCGTTCGGGAGCGACCAGTTCCATCGGGATGGGCCGGTACTCGAAACCGGGCGTGTCGCGCGGGACGACGAACAGGGCGGGCTTCAGCTTCCCGGTGCGGGCGTCCTCGGTGCGGGCGACGAACAGCACGGCGTCGCAGTGGTCGATGCCCGAGACGAACACCTTGCGGCCGGTCAGCAGCCAGTCCTCGCCGTCGCGGCGGGCGACGGTGGAGATCCGGTGGGAGTTGGAGCCGGCGTCCGGCTCGGTGATGCCGAAGGCCATCCGGCGGCTGCCGTCGGCCAGGCCGGGCAGCCAGTGCCGCTTCTGCTCCTCGGTGCCGTAGCGGGCGATCACGGTGCCGCAGATGGCCGGGGAGACGATCAGCAGGAGCAGCGGGCAGCCCGCGGTGCCGAGTTCCTCCAGGACGATCGCGAGGTCCGTGATCCCGCCGCCGCCACCGCCGTACTCGGCGGGGAGGTTGACGCCGAGGTAGCCGGCCTTGCCGGCCTCGGCCCAGAGCTCGTCGGCGGGTCGGCCGGCGCGGGCCTTGGCGAGGTAGTAGGCGGAGCCGTAGCGGCCGCCGAGGTCGGCGACGGCGCGGCGCAGGGCGACGCGCTCGGGGGTCTCTATCAGCTGGCTGCCGGGGGCGGTGGTGCGCGGTGCGGACATGGCTGGTCCTTCCGGGCGGTTCTTCGGCGGGGGTCTCGGTGCTTGCGCGTGGGTGGCGCGGGGGTTTCAGGACGCCGGGGGTGCTTCAGGACGGAGGGGGTTGCAGGACGCGCGGCAGGTCAGGACGCGCGGTACGTCAGGACGCGGGGTGCACGACGGCGAGCAGCGCGCCGAGTTCGACCTGCTGCCCGGGGGTCGCCCGGAGTTCGGCGAGCACGCCGTCGGCGGGGGCGGTGACCCTGTGCTCCATCTTCATCGCCTCCAGCCAGAGCAGCGGCTGCCCTGCGGTGACGGTGTCGCCGACCTCGGCGGCGGTGCGGACGACGGTGCCCGGCATCGGGGCCAGCAGGGCGCCGGGGTCGGTCTGCCGGACGGGGTCGGGGAAGCGCGGGAGCGCCGTGAGCACGGTGCTGCCGAACGGCGTGTCGACGTGGATCCGGTCGCCGTGGCGGGCGACCGCGTAGGTGCGCCGGACGTCGCCCTCGCTCAGCACCACCCGCTCGGCGGTGGCCTCGACCAGCGCCGCCCCGGGGTGCTCCTCGGCCCGCAGCCCGTCCCGGGTGAGCCGGTAGCGGACCGCCGTCTCCGCGCCGTCCTCGGTGCGGTAGCGCCTTTCCTGCGGCTGGGACGGCAGGTTGCGCCAGCCCGACGGCAGGGCTCCGGTCCGCGCCGCGGACCGGGCGGCCGCCTCGGCGAGGGCGGCGGCCAGCGCCGCGCGGCCGGTGCCCTCGGCGTCCGGCGCGAGGAGCCCGGCCGCGTGCTCGGTCAGGAAGCCGGTGTGCACCCGCCCGGCGAGGAAGGCCGGGTGGCGCAGCGCCCGGACCAGCAACTCCCGGTTGGTGGCCGGTCCGTGGACCTTGGCGCGGGCCAGTGCGTCCGCCAGCCGCCGGGCGGCGGCGGCGCGGGTCGGCGCCCAGGCGATCACCTTGGCGAGCATCGCGTCGTAGTGCGGGGTGATCACGTCGCCGGGTGCGACCCCGGAGTCCAGTCGCAGTCCGGCCCCGCCCGTCGAGGTGAACTCCTGGTGTTCGCCGGCGAGTTCGAGCCGGTGCAGGGTGCCGGTGGCGGGCTGCCAGTCCTTGGCCGGGTCCTCCGCGTACAGCCGGGCCTCGACGGCGTGCCCGGTGGTCGGCGGCGCGTCCGGGCCGGGGAGCTTCTCCCCCTCCGCCACGGCGAGTTGGAGCGCGACCAGGTCGAGTCCGGTGACGGCCTCGGTGACCGGGTGCTCGACCTGGAGCCGGGTGTTCATCTCCAGGAACCAGAACCGGCCGTCCTCGGCGAGCAGGAACTCGGCGGTTCCGGCGCCGGTGTAGCCGATCGCGCGGGCCGCGCTCACCGCCGCGGCGTGCAGGGCCGTGCGGACCTCGGCCGGGATGCCGGGGGCCGGGGCCTCCTCGATCACCTTCTGGTGGCGCCGCTGGAGCGAGCAGTCGCGGTCGCCGACCGCCCAGACCGTGCCGTGGGCGTCCGCGAGCAGCTGGACCTCGACGTGCCGGCCGGTGGGCAGGTAGCGCTCGCAGAACACCTCGTCCGAGCCGAAGGCCTTGGCGGCCTCGGCCCGGGCGGCGGCGAGTTCGGCCGGCAGGTCGGCGAGGTCCCGGACGATCCGCATGCCGCGCCCGCCCCCGCCGGCGGCCGCTTTGACCAGCAGCGGCAGGTCGGCCCCGGTGGGGGCGTCGAGCGCGTCCAGCACGGGCACGCCGGCCTTGCGCATGAGGTGCTTGGCGGCGGTCTTGGACCCCATCGCGGCGATCGCGGCCGGCGGCGGCCCGACCCAGCACAGGCCGGCGTCCAGCACGGCCTGCGCGAACTCGGCGTTCTCGGAGAGGAATCCGTACCCGGGGTGGACGGCGTCGGCCCCGGCGTCGAGCGCGGCGCGGACGATCAGGTCGGCCCGCAGATAGGTGTCGGCGGGCGCGGCGCCGGGCAGCCGGACGGCGGTGTCGGCCTCCCGGACGTGGGGGGCGGCCGCGTCCGGGTCGGCGTACACGGCGGTGGTGGCGATGCCGAGTTCGCGGCAGGTGCGGAAGATCCGGCGGGCGATCTCGCCCCGGTTGGCGACCAGCAGGTCGGTGATCGGCGGGGTGGTGATCGGCCGGTCGGTGATCGGCCGGTCGGTGATCAGGAGGTGTTCGTCGGTGCGCGGGTGGTCGGTGGTCATCGCGGGAAGCTCCCTCACATCCGGAAGACGCCGTAGCCGGGTGCGCCCTCGACCGGCGCGTTGTGGATCGCCGAGAGGCAGAGCCCGAGCACGGTGCGGGTGTCGCGCGGGTCGATCACCCCGTCGTCGTAGAGCCGGCCGGACAGGAACACCGGCAGCGACTCGGCCTCGATCTGCTGCTCCACCATCGCCCGGATAGCGGCGTCCGCGTCCTCGTCGTAGGGCTGTCCCTTCGCCGCGGCCGACTGCCGGGCGACGATCGACAGCACCCCGGCCAGTTGCTGCGGCCCCATCACCGCCGATTTGGCGCTCGGCCAGGCGAACAGGAACCTCGGTTCGTAGGCCCGCCCGCACATGCCGTAGTGCCCCGCCCCGTACGAGGCGCCCATCAGCACGGACAGGTGCGGCACCCGCGAGTTGGCGACAGCGTTGATCATCATCGCGCCGTGCTTGATGATGCCGCCCTGCTCGTAGTCCTTGCCGACCATGTAGCCGGTGGTGTTGTGCAGGAACAGCAGCGGGACCGCCCGCTGGTTCGCCAACTGGATGAACTGGGCCGCCTTCTGCGACTCCTGGCTGAACAGCACGCCCTGCGCGTTGGCCAGGATGCCGACCGGGTAGCCGTGCAGCCGGGCCCAGCCGGTGGCGAGGCTGCTGCCGTAGCGCGGTTTGAACTCGTCGAAGTCCGATCCGTCGACGATCCGGGCGATCACCTCGCGCGGGTCGAAGGGGACCTTCAGGTCGCCGGGGACGATGCCGAGCAGTTCCTCCTCTGCGTACTTCGGCGGCTCGGCGGAGCGGTCCGGATCGGGGCCCGGCTTGCGGTGGTTGAGCCGGGCGACGATCCGGCGGGCCAGGCGCAGCGCGTCCGACTCGTCCAGCGCGAAGTGGTCGGCCAGGCCGGACACCCGGGCGTGCATCTCGGCACCGCCGAGCGACTCGTCGTCGGACTCCTCGCCGGTGGCCATCTTCACCAGCGGCGGGCCGCCGAGGAAGACCTTGGCGCGTTCCTTGACCATCACGGTGTGGTCGGACATGCCGGGGACGTAGGCGCCGCCGGCCGTGGAGTTGCCGAAGACGACGGCGACGGTGGGGATTCCGGCGGCGGAGAGCCGGGTGAGGTCGCGGAACAGCGCGCCGCCGGGGATGAAGATCTCCTTCTGGCTGGGCAGGTCGGCGCCGCCGGACTCGACCAGGTTCACCAGCGGGAGCCGGTTGGTGAGGGCGATCTCGTTGGCCCGCAGGGCCTTGCGCAGTGTCCACGGGTTGGAGGCGCCGCCGCGCACGGTCGGGTCGTTGGCGGTGATCACGCACTCGACGCCCTCGACCACGCCGATGCCGGTGACCAGCGCGGCGCCGACCGGGTGGTCGCTGCCCCAGGCGGCGAGCGGGGAGAGTTCCAGGAACGGCGAGTCCTCGTCGATCAGCAGCTCGATCCGCTCGCGGGCGAGCAACTTGCCGCGCTTGCGGTGGCGTTCGACGTACTTGGGGCCGCCGCCGGCCAGCGCCTTGGCGTGCTCGCCGTCCAGGTCGGCGAGTCTGGCGAGCATCGCCTCCCGGAACGCGGTGTACTCGGCGCCGCCCGGGTCGAGGCGGGTGGGCAGGACGGTCACAGCAGGGCCTCCGGGATGTCGAGTCGGCGCGAGCGCAGCCACTCCCCCAGCGCCTTCGCCTGCGGGTCGAAGCGGTGCTGGGCGGCGACGCCCTCGCCGAGCAGGCCGGTGATGGTGAAGTTGATCGCGCGGAGGTTCGGCAGGAGGTGCCGGGCGATCGGCAACTCCGCTGCCTCCGGGAGGAGTTCGCGGAGCAGTTCGGTGGTGAGGGTGCGGTAGAGCCAGCGCCGGCCGGGTTCGTCGCGGGCCCAGACGCCGAGGTTGGCGTCGCCGCCCTTGTCGCCGCTGCGGGCACCGGCCACCAGGCCGAGCGGAGCCCGGCGGGTGGGGCCGGGGTCCGCACCCTCTTCTTCCGGCCCCTGTTCCTTCTGCTCCTCCTGAACGGTGGCGGTGACCGGCGCGGGCGGGACGGCCACCCGGCGCCCGTCCGGCAGTACGGCGGTGTGCTCGACCTCCCCCGCCCCGAGGTACGCGGCCTCGAACACCCCGTACGGCGCGCCCGGCCCGGGCGGGGCGGTGAGGTGGAAGCCCGGGTACCCGGCCAGCCCCATCTCGACGGCCACCCGGCCGAGTTCGCGCCCGACCCGGGCCGGGTCGGGGTCCCTGGCGGTGAGCCGCAGCAGCGCGGAGGCGGCCTCCTCGGTGGCGGCGTCGGCGTGGTCGGTGCGGGCCAGTGTCCACCGCAGTTCGGCCGGCCGCCGGTCGGCCGCCATCCCGTCCTCGAACTGCCGGCGCACCAGGGCGGCCTTGGCCTCGATGTCGAGCCCGGTGAGGACGAACACCACCTCGTTGCGGTGGCCGCCGAGCCGGTTGAGCCCGGCCTTGAGGGTGGCCGGCGGCGCCTCGCCGCGCACCCCGTCGATCCGCACCCGGTCCGGCCCGTCGCCGGTCAGCCGGACGGTGTCCAGGCGGGCGGTGACGTCCGGGCCGAGGTAGCGCGGGCCGCCGGTCTCGTAGAGGAGCTGGGCGGTGACCGTGCCGACGGTGACCGCGCCGCCGGTGCCCGGGTGCTTGGTGATGACGCTGGACCCGTCCGCGTGGAGCTCGGCGAGCGGGAACCCGGGCCGGGTCACGTCGTGCTCCCGGAAGAAGGCGTAGTTGCCGCCGGTGGCCTGCGCACCGCACTCCAGCACGTGCCCCGCCACCACGGCGCCCGCGAGCGCGTCCAAGTCCCCGGGGCCCCAACCGAAGTGGGCGACGGCCGGGCCGGCCACCAGCGCCGCGTCGGTGACCCGCCCGGTCACCACCACGTCCGCCCCGCCCCGCAGGCACTCCGCGATCCCGAACGCCCCCAGGTACGCATTGGCCGCCAACAGACCTTCGGGAAGACCGAGTTCTTCCCGGCGCGGCAGCAGATCGTCACCCTCGACATGCCCGACGGCCGGGTCGAGCCCCTGGCTCTTCGCCAACTCCCGCACCGCGTCGGCCAGTCGCGCGGGGTTCAGCCCACCCGCGTTGACCACGATCCGCACCCCGCGCTCCAGCGCCAGGCCGAGGCACTCCTCCAGCTGCCGCAGAAAGGTCCTCGCATAACCGAGCGAGGGGTCCTTCAGCCGGTCCCGCGCCAGGATCAGCATCGTCAACTCGGCCAGATAGTCCCCGGTGAGCACGTCCAGCGGCCCATCGGTGAGCATCTCCCGCATCGCCGAGAACCGGTCCCCGTAGAACCCCGAGGCGTTCCCGACCCGCAACACCGCCCGGTCACCCACCCCGGCCTCCGACCCCACGCCCACGCCTACCCCCAGAGGTGGCCCAACGATCGCCGTCGGTGAGCACACTGGCACCCACCGGAAGAAAAAGCAATCACGCATGCTTGTTCTCAAAGTGCCCGACAGGCTGGACCGAACAGCGGACCCGCTCGCCGTGCGACCGTCGGCCCTGGTCGGCGATACGCCCGACCGGCCACGACCGGATGCTCCGGTCCACGCACGCCGGACGGAACACGGGCCGGAGCCTGCCGTCCGGCCCCTCCCGGCGCGCAGGACCGAAGACGATCACCGGTGCCGTGCAGAACACCGCGCCGGAGCGGAGTTAGATTGGGAGGAAGGGCGTTCGGCCGACCCGGAACTCACCTGACCGAATCGGCGGGACGGAAGTTCACACGGCCGGTCACTGTCGCCGCCGCTCGGGGAAGCGTCTCGCTGCCCGGCCCTGATTCCAGGGATCGATGCACCATGGCAGACGTCAAGGTCCTGTCCGAGGCTCTCACCAACGTCTTCGCCGACCTGTTCGGCGTCCAGGACGACGCCTACAACCCAGGGGCGATCGCCCTGTCCCAGGGACAGCTCCTGTCCGCGGACTCCCGCCGCCAGGTCCGGACCCGACCCGACGACCCGCGGACGCTGCAGTTCACCGACAGCATCGTCCTCACCGGCGTGGACGACGCCGGCGATCTCGGCAAGTACGTGTTCTACCTGGACCACCGGACCCGGCCCGGGTGCGTCGGACGGCATCGGCACCCCCACGCTCAGCCAGGGCTCCCAGGGGGAGGCGGTGCGCAAGCTCCAGCGCCTGCTGAACGAGCACGTGCCCGACCTGCCCTCCTTGGCCGTCGACGGGGGCTTCGGACCCGTGACGGATGCCCGGGTGCGCGAGTACCGGCGGCGCGTCGAAATCATCGTCGACGGCACGGTCGGCCCCCGGACCTGGGGCATGCTGACGGACGGCGAGCTGGCGCAGGAGGCCTCCGCCGGTACGCCCACCCTGCAGCAGGGCTCGCACGGCCCCGCGGTACGGAAGCTGCAGCGGCTGCTGAACGGTCACCTGCCCGACCTGCAGCTCGCTGTCGACGGCCGGTTCGGCCCGGTCACGGACGGCCGCGTGCGTGAGTTCCAGCAGCGCGTCGCCATCGCGGTCGACGGCGTCGTCGGGCCGCAGACGTGGGGGCACCTGACGCAGTAGCGGGCCGCCGGCCGGATTCGCATGCCCGGGCGCGCCCGGCAATCGGGGAAGGACCACGGGCAGCGGCAACGACTCCACGCAAACCACAACGTGACGCCGTCGAAAGTCGGCGCCGCGAGGAGGAGGTGCGTCATGGGAGCGAAGATCTACTTCGTCAAAGGCGGGAACTACGCGCGCTACCAGCTCGACCCGGACCCCGGAACCGTCGAGTACGTGAAGGCGATCGCCACGAACTGGGGAAGCACGGCGGCCCGAGGATTCGCGAGCGACCTGAACGCGGCCGTGAACGACGCCGGCGGGTACGTCTACTTCTACAAGGGCGGCAACTACGTCCGCTACGACATCGCGCAGAACAACATCGTCGACCTCGCGGGCGAACCCCCGTATCCCTGGCCGATCACCAACGGCTGGGCGAGCTTCCTCACGGGCACCGGCTTCGAGGACTACCTCGACGGCGCCTTCGACGTGGGGGACGGCTCGTACTGGTTCTTCCACGACGACCGCTGCCTGCGCGCGAACGATCCGAGCGGGATCCTCGAAGGGCCGGACTCGATCTCCTCGATCGCACCGAGCCTGGCCGACGCGGGATTCGGCGCCGACATCGACGACGGCGTCCGCCTTCCCGACGGCAGGACCTACCTCTTCAAGGGGGACCAGTACGTTCGCCTCGACCCGGTCACGCTCGCGGTCGACCCGGGCTATCCCCTGACGACCGCGGACGAGTGGAAGGGGTTCCCGTCGACGTTCAGCGCGGCGGACTTCGACGCGGTGTGGATCAACCCGAACCACCCGTGAGCCCTGCTTGCCGGGGCGGGCTCGGACCTCCGGCGGGGTGGCGCCGGCCTCGCACTGTCGCAGCTGCCGGTCACACACCGGGCCGCTCGTATCCGGCCGGGTCCGGCCCGGGACCGCGTAGGCGCTGGCCCCGGAGCCCGGGTGTGCCATAGCGTCCACGGCGTGGCGAAGACATTGCGGCTGGCGGTCGCGCAGAGCACGGTGCCGGAGGACCCCGCGGATCGAGGAGCGCTGCGGGCGGCCGGGCAGGAGATCCGGGCCCTGATGGTCGAGGCCGCCGGGGCGGGTGCACGGCTGGTGCAGTTCCCGGAGGGGGCGGTCACCTACCCGAGCAAGCACGTGATGGCCACCGGCCCGGCCGGTGAGCGGGTGCCGGCCGACTGGAGCCGGGCCGCGTGGGACGTCCTGCGCGAGGAGGCGGAGTCGATCGCCGCGCTGGCGGGGAAGCTCGGGCTGTGGACGGTGTTCGGATCGATCCACCCGCTGACGCCGCCGCACCGGCCGCACAACAGCCTCTACGTCGTCTCCGACCTCGGCCGGCCGGTCGCACGGTACGACAAGCGGTACCTGTCGCACACGGAGGTCTCGTTCCTCTACTCCCCGGGGCAGCAGCCGCTCGTCGTCGACGTGGACGGCGTCCGGTTCGGCTTCGCCCTGTGCATCGAGGCCAACTTCCCCGAGGTGTTCGCCGAGTACGAGCGCCTGGACGTCGACTGCGTCCTGCTGTCCGTGATGGTCGACGACGCGCCCCGGGCCCGCGTCGCCCAGGCGTACGGGACGCTCCACAACTACTGGCTCGGCTACTCGGTCCCGGCGCAGTTCAGCGCCACCGTGCCGTCCGGGATCGTCGCACCCGGCGGACGGTGGCTGGCGCGCTGCCCGGCGGACGGGCGTCCCGCCCTGGCGGTCGCCGACATCGACCTCGACTCGCCGGACGAGGACATCACCATGGCCGTCCGCCACGCCCGTCCGTGGCGCCGCTCGGCCCGGGCCGGACTCTACGACGGACGATTCCCGCTCGGCGACGCCCGCAGCGACACCCGCACGGAATTCTGAGACCGCCCGGACTCACGGGACCGGGCACCGGCCGCGCCCCCGGCGGTGCGCCGGGGGCACGGTGGTTCAGTCGGTGGCGGTGCCGGGGGCGGGAGCGGGGGTGATGACGACCCGGCCGTCGGTTCCGGTGCCGCCGGCGGCGCCACCCCCGACGACGACCCGGTAGCTGTGCCCCTGCTCTACGGGGAAGACGCAGGCGACGTAGCCGCCCCCTCCGCCCGCGCCCACCAGGGCGACCTCGATCTCGCGGACCCCCGCAGGGACGACGTACTCGTAGACGCCCACCGTGTCGTAGACCACCGGCGTGGCACCCTCCTCGGCGTGGGCGGCCGCACCTGGCCTACCAGCGGAAGAACCGTCCCGCACACCGTCATCACCATCGCCGTCGCCGACCGGCGGCGCGCTGTACCCGCTCGCACCATCAGGACCCCTCTCAGGCCGGGCCCGGGCGGCCACCGGCGGACCCGGGCCGCCCGGGCAAGATCATCGACCTGGCCAACGACACGGTCCCGGCCACGACACAGCCACCACGACCGCCACCGCCGGGGGCCGTCCGCTCCCCCGGGCCCCGTACCGGCGGGTTGCCCGGTCGCGGACCCTACGGAGCGGGCCTCAGCACGACAGGACGGGCGAGTCCGGCTTCGCACCCGCCGCGCTCAGCCTGGCGAAGCCCTTCGGGGAGGGGAAGAACGCCAGGGTGGCCTGGACGGTCGCCCGGACGGCGGTGGGCCGGTCGAAGCCGCTGGAGTCGTACGGGACGGCGCCGCGCTGCTCCGGAGGGGCGGAGCAGCGCAGTTGGCGCGGCTCCAGCCACTTGAGGGCCCGGTAGAAGCTGCCGGATCCGACGGTGACGAGGGTGTGGGAGACCCGGCCGGTGGTCGCGGCGTTGGGCTCGGTGGCACCGGCGGACGCGAAACCGCCGTCCGGGCGCTGCTGGTTGACCAGCCAGCCCTGGGCGAACCCGGAGGAGCCGGCGCCGCTGCCGGCGTTGTAGCCCTGGATGGCGAGCGCGGTGGCGTCGGGGTCTCCGGTGCAGGTGGTCGGACCGAAGGAGACGGGGTAGCCGCCGCCGGTGAGGCACTGGCTACGGCTCAGGAAGCTGCGGGCGCTCTGCGGGGCGCCTTCGGCGGTGCGTGAGAGGGCGATCAGGGCGAACGACTGGCTGGCGATGTCGCTGCGGTCGCCCGCCCGGGAGCGGTCGGCGAAGCGGCCGTTCGGGGCCAGCAGCGAGCGCCGGGAGCTGGGGTGACGCACCGGTCGACGGGCCCGGCCTCGTCGCCGGCCAGGGTCGGGGCCGGGGCCGGGGCCGGACCGGGGCCCCGTCGACGGAAGCGCGAACTGACGCTTCATCATGTCCATCCGGCCGAAGGGGGGGTCAAGACTGCTCCGTGTCCGGATGAGGACGGCGCGAAGGGGATCGTCCGCAGGCGACCGCCCACCGGAGCGGTCCGAACGGCACGGCCCGGGCGCCACCCGGCGGCGCACTACCCGGCCAGGCGCGCCACGGCCAGGGACAGGGCGCGGTCGAGCGCGTCCTCGGCGCCGCAGGGTGCGTCGGGGCGGACGCCGGTGCCCTCCCAGTTGGTGCCCGAGACCGGGTTGACGGCGCGGGCGACGGGGACGCTGAGCTCCAGGTGCGGGTGCACCGTCCAGCCGTCGCGCGGGTGGGCGCCGCCGCGGGTGGCCTCGCCGACGACCTGGGCGCGGCCGAGCTGCTGCAGGTCGTAGGCGAGTTCCTCGCCCGCGGAGAAGGTCTTCCCGCTCGTCAGGACGTAGAGCGGCTTCTCGGCGCCGAAGCGGGCGCCCGGCACGAACGGGGGCGTCCAGGACTGCGCGACCCGCTCCCCCTGCTTCGAGACCATGGTGTTGAGGTGGGTGCGGCCGTCGAGCAGGTAGCCGCAGACGAAGGCCACCGTGTCCGGGTCGCCGCCGAGGTTGCGGCGCAGGTCCAGGACGAGCGCCTCGGCCGGTGCCACCAGCGACAGCGCCGCGGCCAGCGGCTGCGCGGCCCAGTCCAGCGGGAACATGTGGGACGAGATCTCCAGCACCGCGACGCCGCCGTCGAGGAGCTCGACGCGCGGGACACCGCCCAGGGTGGCGTCGAACTTCCTCCGCATCTCGGCGAGCACCGCCGCGCCCCGCTCGGGCGGCACCGGCACGGCGTGGTGCTTCAGGGCCAGGTGCAGGTCGCCGTTGACGGACCGCAGGTCCGCGGTGACCGCGTCGGCCAACTCCTCCTCGGATCCGGTCGGGTAGGAGCCGTCGGCGCTGCGGCGGCGCAGCAGGTCCGCCAGTTCCCGGGCGACATCGGGGAAGACGTAGTTCTCGCGGACCAGGTCGGCGACCGACTCGACGACGGCGGCGGTGTCCAGCGCGGAAGAAGATGCGGGAGAAGATGTGGTGGAGGTCATGTCAGGGAGTACACCAGCGGCTTGCCAAAGCGTCAAACGTACTTAACGCTTGATTCGGTGAGCCACCAACCGGACGACCCGGACGACAGCGTCCAGCGGATCAGCACGTCCCTGCAGCACACCGCCCTCGCCCACCCCACGCGCCAGCGTCTGCTGTTCGCGCTGAGCGGCGGGCCGTCGACGATCAGCCGGCTCGCCGCGCGGCTGGGGGTGAACAAGGGCAGCGTCTCCCACCACCTCGGGGCGCTGCGCGAGGCGGGGCTGATCCAGGAGGCGGGAACGCGACAGGTGCGCGGCGGCACCGAGAAGTACTACCGGCGGACCGCCGAGCGGCTCGTGGTGGCCCAGCCCCGGGCCGAGGGAACGGCCGCGCTGTTCGGCGCCGTCGCGCAGGAGTTGGAGCGCTCCCCCGTCGGCCATTTGCTGACGCTGCGTCATATCCGGCTCGGTCCGGCCAAGGCGGCCGAGCTGGCCAAGGCGCTGGCCGAACTGGTCGACGGGGCGGAGGAGGAGCCGGACGGCGAGCCGGTGCACGGGCTCCTGGTGACCCTCTACCAGCAGGCGGGGACGTAGCGGCCGGGCCGGGCGGCCGGGCCGGGCGGAGGTCGGACCCGGGGGTCGGACCCAGGGGCCGGGCTCACTTGCCGGAGATGCTCCACGCGCCGTCGGTGGCGGTGGCGGTGAGGGCGGTCCAGGCGGTTCCGTCGACCTTGAGGGCGTCGAGGAGGTAGACGGAGATCGCGTCGGCGACGAGGGCGACCCGGGCGGGGTCCTCGTCGGTGGTCTCGGCGACCGCCTCGCCGGCGATGCCGCCCAGGGTGTGCTCGCCCTCGGCGACGGTGAGCAGGCTCTTCGGGGACGGGGCGAGGTGGTAGGCGTCGGTGAACCAGTCCGGCCCCCGGGTGGAGAGCCGCGACCGGTCCTTGCCGCCCGCGACGACCAGGGTGGGGACGGTCATGGTGGAGTAGTCCGGCCTCATGAACGGAAGGTGCTCGACGGCGAACGGGGTGAGCGTGTCGCCGGTCCCGGTCGCGGCGATCAGCGCGCCGGCCGTGACGGCGGGGTGGGAGTGGTCCTCGCCGGGAACACCGTCGGCGTCGAGCACGCGCGCGCCGAGGACGGCGCCGGCCGTCTGGGCGCCCCAGGAGTGGCCGACGACCGCGACGCGTCCGCGGTCGACCCGGCCCTCCAGGCCGTCCACCTGGAGAAGGACGTCGCCGAGGTGGTCGAGGACGGCGTGGAGGTCGGCGATCCGCACGCGCCAGATGCCGGCGAAGCGCGGGTCCTCCCAGCCGATGCCGTTGCGGCGGGAGTCCGGGTGGGTGGGCTGGACGACGACGAATCCGGCCGCGGCCCAGCGGTCGACGAGGGGCCCGTACCCGTCGAGGGACCAGCCGTTGCCGTGGGAGAACACGATGACGGGAAGGTCCCGGCCCGACAGTGGGGCGGTGACCTTCACCTGCAGCTCGACGCTACGGCCGGGGGCGGGGACGGCGATGGGCTTGACCGCGGCGATCCGCTGGTCCAGAGGGTGGACGGACATGGGGGACCTGCGCTTTCTCCAGGAGAAGGCTCTGCCATAATTTGGCGGAGCAGCGTTCCGCCAATCTAGCGGAACATCGTTCCGCGAGTAAAGGAGAGGCCCGTGCCGGAACCGGTCGGAGTACGGCAGGCGCAGGCGCAGCGCACCCGCGAGGGCGTGCTGGCGGCCGCCGCGGCGGTCTTCGTGGAGCAGGGGGTCCAGGCCCCCGTCCGGGACATCGCCGAACGCGCCGGCGTCGGCGTCGGCACGCTCTACCGGAACTTCCCGACCCGGGCCGAGCTCGTCACCGCCGTCTACCGGCACCAGATCGACACCTGCGCCGCGCTCGCGCCCCGGCTGCTGGAGGAGTCGGACTCCCCGTTCACCGCCCTGACCCGCTGGGCGGACGCGTTCGTGGAGTTCCTCGTGACCAAGCACGGCCTCGGCGCGGCCCTGGGGTCCGGCGACCCGGGGCTGGAGAACCTCCACACCCTGATGCTCGACACCCTCGTCCCCGCCTGCGCGACGCTCCTGGACGCCTGCGCGGCCGCCTGCGAACTCGAACCCGGCATTACCGCCTACACGTTGATGCGCGCCATCGGCAACCTCTCCATCACCGGCCCCGACTACGGCCGGGACGAGGTGGCACGGATGGTCGCCGCCCTCCTCGCGGGGTGCCGCGGCAGGGCGTAGGCACAGGGAGGCGCCCGGTGGTGGGCCGGGCCCCGCTCCGGCGACGGGACCGTTGCGGGCGGCCGACGGCCCGCGCCCGGGCTCCGAGGCGCTGGTGCCGCCGGCGGAACGCCGACCAGGGAGAATGGGGCGGCGAGCGAGCCGGTCGCGACGACGAAGGAGAAGACCGCATGGCAGCAGTCGGGGTGCACCATCCCAAGGAGGACGCGGAATTCGACTTCGTGCTCGCGCACGTCGACGGTCCGGTGCTCGCGTACTTCTGGGGCGTGTGGGCCGCCGCCTGCAAGGACCTGGAACCGGTGATCAAGGACGTGGCCCGCGCGTACGCGGGCCGCGTCGCCGTCGTCCGCACCGACATCGTGCGCTGCCCGGGGGCCACCGCACGGTACGGGGTGCTGGGCGCGCCGACCTTCGTGCTCGTCCTGGACGGCGAGGCGGTGGCCACCACGACGGAGGCGACCGACGGGGCGGGCGTCCGGGCGTTCCTGGACGCCCGTCTGCGGCCCGTCGGAGACAGCTGACGGACCCGAACCCGGACGGAGGGACCCGCCCCGGCGGCGGCCCCTGGCTAGGATCGGGCGCATGATCGTATGGCTCAACGGCACCCACGGTGCGGGCAAGACGACGACGGCCGCGCTGGTGCAGCAACTGATCCCGGATTCGCGGGTGTTCGACGCCGAGAAGGTCGGCGAGACGCTCATGGACATCACGCCGGGGCTGCCCAGTACGGACAACTTCCAGCACTGGCCGCCGTGGCGGCCGCTCGTGGTGGAGACCGCCCGGCGGGTCATCGACTACACCGGGGGCGCCCTGGTGATGCCGATGACCGTCCTGGTCGAGCAGTACTGGCGCGAGATCGCGGCGGGCCTGGCCCACCACGGCATCCCCGTACGGCACTTCGTGCTCCACGCCGACCAGGAGACGCTGCGCGGGCGGATCGAGGGGGACACCGTGCTCGGCGGCCCGTCGCCGTTCCGCCTCAGGTACCTGGAGCCCTACGCCGAGGCGGCCCGCACCTGGCTGCACGCGGAGGCCGAGGTCGTCGACACCACGCACCTCACGCCCGCCCAGGCCGCCCGGCGGATCGCGGAGGCCGTCACGGGCTGAGCCGGGCGGAGCCGTCGTCGGGGGCCCCGGCGGGGACGTCGGGCACGTCGGGGGTCGGGGGTGCCGGGCGGGTGCGCTCGGCCCAGTCGGCCAGCGGCGGGGCGGCGGCACCGAGGGCGGCGAAGAAGAGGCCGAGGAGCAGCCAGCCCGTGTGGCCGAGGCCGAGGACGACGCCGGTCAGGACCAGCGGGGCGAGGGCCTGGCCGGCGTTGAAGCCGATGCCGAACAGGCCCTGGTACTGGCCCTGGGCGTGATCGGGCGCGAGGCCGAAGCCGAGGGCGTAGCCGGCCGAGGACTCCCAGACCTCGCCGATGCTGTGGAGGACCACCGCGAGCACGGCGAGCACCGGCGCCACCCAGGCGGGGACGTCGGCCGTCAGTGCCATCAGGGGGCAGCTGAGGAGGAACATCAGCCCGGCGAGGCGGAAGGCCCGCCCGCCCTGACGGGGGGTCTCCACCTTGGAGCCGAGCCTGCTCTGGAACAGCACGCAGACGGCGCTGTTCATCGCGTAGACCGCCGCCACGGTCCAGCGCGGTGCGTCGGTGTGGGCGCTGAGCCAGATCGGCAGGAGCAGCGCGACGGTCTGGTACTGCAGGCCCATGGCGCTGTAGAGGGCGACGAAGGACACGTACGGCCGGTCGGCCAGGACCGACCACTGGCGGTGCTGTTCGGGCCGGGGCAGCGGCGGGTAGGCGGGGACGCCGAGCAGGACGACCAGTGCGGCGCCGGCGAAGCTGGCTGCGTTGGCGAGGATCAGCAGGGTGTAGGCGGCGCGGGTGTCGATCTGGAGGGCGACGCCCGCACCCAGGGTGCCGGTGACCACGCCGAGGTTGACGTAGGTCCGGAGCCTGGCCCGGAACGCGGCGGGACGCTCGCCGCCGGCCCTGGCGATGAGCGCGCCGCCCGCGGCGCCGCCCGCCGAGGCGGCCAGCCGCTCCACGGTGGCGAGCAGGACGAAGACGAACCAGCTGTCGATGAGGACGAAGGCCGCCATGGAGACGGCCTGGACGGCGAGGGAGGTCAGGCAGACCACGCGCGGCCCGTACCGGTCGGCCAGGTTGCCCGCCGGTATGCCGGCCGCCAGGCCGCAGAGGCCGGCGATCGTCAGGCCCGCCCCGACCTGGGTGGCGGGCAGGTGCACGACGAGCGTGAAGTAGAGGACGGACGCGGCGTTGAAGAGGCCGTTGCCCACCCGGTTGACGAAGCTGGAGGCGATCAGGGCCCGTTGCGGACCGGCCTCCTCGTTCTCCGACACCTTCCGGCCGGCCCCCCGCTTTATCATGATCATGCCCATGAGGCTAGCAGGGGGCCTCCCGGCGGTCTCTGACGCACCGGCCGTTCGCACACCTTCCGGACAGTCGGCGGGTCAGGCCGGGACGAGGGCGTCCCACTGGGCGCGGGTCGGGCCGTCGTGCGCCGGCTCGAAGTCCGGGCGGGCGGCCAGCCAGGCGGTGACGCTGCGGTCGACCTCGTCGGTCGCGTAGGCCTCGCCGGGCGTGCGCAGCAGGTGCCGCACCTGGGCGCGAACCCGCATGACGACGGGATCGTCGAAGGCGCAGGCGGCGAGGGCGGCGGCCCGCCGGTCCGCGGACTCCGCGCTGTCGGCGAGGCGCTGCGCGGCGACCCGGTCGGCGGCCACCTGGGCGTCGAACCAGGGGCGCAGGGCCCGTACCGTCCAGTCGTGGTAGCCGCCCGGGTCCGCGGCCGTCTCCTCGACGTGGCCGGCGAGGTACTGGGCGGCGCGCAGGCCGAGGGCCGCGCCGTGGCCGAGCGTCGGGTTGGTGTGGACGAGGCTGTCCCCGGCGTTGACCAGGCCGGTCACGACGGGGCCCGCGTCGTCGACGAGGGAGGTCCAGCGGTTGTCGAGGCCGGCCATCGCCAGGACGTCCGAGAGCGGTTCGGCGGCCAGGTCGAGCCAGGCGGCGGTGGCGGGGAAGCTGCGGGCGACGGCCTCGAACACGGCGGGGTCGGTGAGCGCGCCCCGGGTCGGGTCGGCGGTGGAGACGACCACGTTCACCGCGAAGGTGTCGTTGTCGGAGGGGAAGACCCCGGCGAGCGCGAACGGCGTGGAGGAGCCGTTGCGCAGCCGGCCCGGGTCGCGGGGGCCGTCCTCCCGCACGCGGTACCAGCGGCACAGGTAGGCGATCCCGGCGCGGTGGCTCTCGACCACGGGCGGTCGGCGCCCGGCCGCGACGAGCAGTCCGGGGACCGGGGAGCGGCGGCCGGCCGCGTCGACGACGAGGTCCGCCGGGTGGGTGTCCGCGCCGACCGCGACGCCGGTGACCCGGGCGGGGTCGCCCGGCGCGAAGGTGAGGCCGTCGACCCGGCTGCCGCGCCGCACGTCGACGGCGGGCTCCCGCCGCACGGCGGCGGCCAGGGCGGCCTCCAGCACGATCCGGCGGGTGCGGAGGGTCACCAGGTCCTCGTCCCCGGCCCGGTGCGGCGGATGCTCGTCGAACCAGTCGAACTCGTGGTACTCCCGGGCGCCGCGCGCCAGCAGGTCCGCGTAGACGTCCGGTGCCTCGGCGTGCAGCACGGTGCGCACCGGTGCGAGCAGGGAGTGGGGCTGGACGGCCTGCGGGACGCGGGGGCGGTCCCAGTGGAAGAAGTCCCGGTGCAGGTCGTCCCCGGCCTCCCGCGCGTCCTGCTCGAAGAGGGCGACGGTGTGCCCCCGTCGTCCGAGCATGAGCGCGACCCCCAGGCCGCCGATACCGCCACCGATCACCGCAACCCGCGCCACTGGCTCCCCTTCGCGTCGTGTTGCGGGTGGAGCCTACCGCCCGATGATCTTGGGGCGGCGGCCGGGGTCCGTGCGGTGCGTGGCGCGGGATACGGATGCGGGATACGTGACGCGCGGGATGCGTGACGCGCGGGGTCCGGTGCGGGCAGGATGAGGCGCATGTGCGGTCGATTCGTCTCCACCACCACCCCGCCCGATCTGGCGGAACTGCTGCGCGCCTCGCTGTGGCCGACGGCGGAGGCGCTCGCGCCGTCGTGGAACGTCGCACCGACCGACGAGGTGGCGAGCGTACTGGAACGGGTCGACCGGGAGACCGGGGAGATCACCCGCCAGGTCCGGTCGCTGCGCTGGGGGCTGGTGCCGTCCTGGTCGAAGGACCCGGGCTCCGGCGCGCGGATGATCAACGCACGGGTGGAGACGGCCGCCGAGAAGCCGGCGTTCCGCAAGGCGTTCAAGGAGCGGCGCTGCGTGGTGCCCGCCGACGGGTACTTCGAGTGGCGTCCGGTGCCGGCGGCGGACGGGCGCAAGGGCTACAAGCAGCCCTACTACCTGCACCGGCCGGACGGCGGCCTGCTGCTGATGGCCGGGCTGTACGAGTTCTGGCGCGACCGCACGGCCCCCGAGGACGCGGACGCGTGGCTGGTGACCTGCACCGTGCTGACCACCGAGGCGACCGACGCGGCCGGCCGGATCCACGACCGGATGCCGGTCACCCTCACCGCCGACACCCTGGACGCCTGGCTCGACCCGGCCGTCACCGACCCCGCCGAGGTCCGCGGCCTGCTGCACGCACCGGCGGGCGACCTGCTGGTGCGACCGGTCGCGACCGCGGTGAACAGCGTCCGCAACGACGGCCCGCAGCTGCTGGACGCGGTGGCGGACCCGCTGCCGGAGGTCACCGGCGGCCACTACGCCTGAGGCGGCGGGGCCGCCGGCGGGCGGGGGCTTGCGACGGGCAGAGCTTCTAACGGCGACCCGCGTTGTTCTTAGAATGGCCGGATGGAGGACATCGACGCGATCGCGGTGCTGCAGGACCCAGTGCGGCGCCGACTGTACGAGTACGTGGTGGCGCAGGGCCGCGAGGTCGGCCGCAACGAGGCCGCCGAGGGCACGGGGGTGGCCCGCACACTTGCCGCGCACCACCTCGACCGGCTCACGGAGGCCGGGCTGCTGGAGAGCGGCAGCCGCCGGCTGACCGGCCGCTCGGGCCCGGGGGCGGGCCGGCCCGCCAAGGTGTACACCCGGGCCCGCGCCGAGCACGCGGTGTCGTTGCCCGCCCGGGACTACCGCACCGCCGCCGAACTGCTCGCCGGGGCTGCCGAGGCGGCCGGGCTGGACCTCGTGCTCCACGAGGCCGCGCGCCGCCGGGGGGAGGCGCTGCGTGGAACGGGTGCGTCCTGCGGCGGCCTCGACCAGGCGATGGAACTGCTGGCCGCGCGCGGCTACGAGCCGTACCCGGTGCGGGCCGACGGGGCCGGCGAGGACGACGTTGACGGCGCCGCGGCGACGGCGGTCCGGATGCGCAACTGCCCGTTCCACGCCGTCGCCGAGCAGTTCCCGCCGCTGGTGTGCGGCATGAACCTCGCGCTGCTGGAAGGGCTGTTGGGGACGGACGGTCCGGTCCGGGCGCGGATGGACGCCCGGCCGGGCGAGTGCTGCGTGGTGGTCGAAGCTTCTAAAAACAATGATGATTGACATAGAAACTCGGGCCGTGCTGGGATGAGGCATGACTTCGTCCCGGCCTGCCCAGCTCGCGCAACTCAACGTCGCCACGCTGCTCCACCCGATCGACGACCCGCGGATCGCGCCGTTCGTCGAGCTGCTCGACCCGGTCAACGCCGCCGCCGACGGGACACCCGGCTTCGTCTGGCGGCTGGTCGAGGACGGCACGGACGACGCCACCGGCCTGCGCCCGGCGGGCCCGGACGTCGTCGTCAACCTGTCGGTGTGGGAGAGCCAGGAAGCCCTGTGGGAATTCGCTTACCGTAGCGGGCACTTGGAGGCGATGCGGCGCCGGCGGGAATGGTTCGCACGGAACGTCGAGGCGCACCTGGTGCTCTGGTGGGTGCCCGCCGGGCACCGCCCGGGCGTCGCCGAGGCGCTGGAGCGGCTGGAGCACCTGCGGGCGCACGGGCCCTCGCCGCAGGCGTTCACCTTCGCCTCCGCGTTCAGCGCCGAGGAGGCCCGGTCGCTGACGGGGTGAAGGGGCACAGAAGGAGACCGGGTCCGGTCAGAGCAGCGGCAGCGCCATCTCCAGTTCGCGGGCGGCCGGGTCCAGCGGGTAGGGCTTGGTGCCGCCGGTGGGCTCGAAGCCCCGGCGCCGGTAGAAGGCGGCGGCCCTGGCGTTGTCCTCGTGCACGGTGAGCAGCAGGCGCCGCGCGCCCGTCTCCCGGGCCCAGGCGACGATCGCGTCCAGCATGCGGTCCGTCACCCCGCGCTCGCGGCCCCGGTGCTCCGGGTGGACCCAGACGCCGACCAGCAGCGCCGTCCCCGGCTCGGGCGTGAAGCCGATCATCGTTCCGACCCACTCCCCCGCCCCGGCGCCGTCGTCGCCGCCGTCGTCGTGCACGGCCGCCAGACCGACGCTGCCGGGCTCGTTGACCCGGCGGACCCGGGAGTGCCACTCCTCGTCGCCGTGGGCCAGCGCGGTCCCGTAGGTCTCCACGAAGGCCATCGGGGTGTCCAGCAGCTGCGCGAGGCGCACCTCCCGCAACCGCTCCCAGTCCGTGTCCGTCCGGCCGATCCGTTCGATCCGGTAGGTCATGACGGGCCCCCTCGATGGTCCTCGCTCGAACACATTCGACACATCCGGCACAGGAGCATAGGCACCCGGGCGGGAGCGGTCGGCGGCGGGGGCTGTCGGCGCAGGTCAGGGGCCGGTCGGGGGCCGGTCCGGGACGGCGGGGCCGATAGGGTGCGGTGGGGCGGACCCCGCCGCGACCCGCCGTCCTGCCGTCCTGCCGACCTGCCGACCTGCCGACCTGCCGATGGAGACCCGCCATGCCGACCGCCCACGCCGCCGCCGAAGCGTCCGGACCGTCGATCGCGCGGTTCGGGCTGGGCACAGCGGCCGTCGGACGGCCCGGGTACATCACGCTCGGCCGCGACCTCGACCTCCCGGCCGAGCGCACCGCGGACGCCCTGCGCGCGCGGACCCACGACCTGCTCGACGCCGCCTTCGCCGCCGGTGTGCGCTACTTCGACACCGCCCGTTCGTACGGGCGCGCGGAGGAGTTCCTCGGTGCCTGGCTCGCCGCCCGGCCGCAGGCGGCGGCCGAGGTGACGGTCGGCAGCAAGTGGGGGTACACGTACACGGCCGACTGGCGGGCCTCCGGTGTGCCGGTGCACGAGGTCAAGGAGCACTCGACGGCCGTCTTCGACCGTCAGGTGCGGGAGAGCCTCGCGCTGCTGGGCCGCCGTCCGGACGTCTACCTGGTGCACTCGGTCACGCCGGGCAGCCCCGCGCTCACCGATCCCGCGCTGCACGCCCGGCTGGCCGCGCTGGCCGCCGAGGGCGTGCGGGTGGGCCTGTCGACCAGCGGCCCGGAGCAGGCGGCGGCGATCCGGGCGGCGCTGGCGGTGACGGTGGACGGCCGGCCGCTGTTCGGCGCCGTGCAGTCGACCTGGAACGTGCTGGAGCCCTCGGCCGGACCGGCGCTGGCCGAGGCGCACGCGGCGGGCCTGCTCGTCGTGGTCAAGGAGGGCATGGCCAACGGCCGGCTCGCCGACCGCAACGCCACCGGCCCGGACACCGCCGCCCTGCGCGCGCTCGCCGCCCGCACCGGCGCCTCCTGCGACGCCCTCGCGCTGGCGGCCGTCGCCGCGCAGCCCTGGGCGGACGTGGTGCTGTCCGGCGCGGCCACCACCGACCAGCTCGCCTCGAACCTGGACGCCGCCGGGCTAGCCCTCGACGCCGCCGCCTCGGCCGGTCTCGCGCCGCTCGCCGAACCGGCCGCGCGGTACTGGAGCACACGCTCGGCGCTGCCCTGGGCCTGACGGCCCCGGGTCCCGGGTCCCGGGCCCCGCAGGATCCGCCCGGGACGGCGCCGTCAGCGCGGGGCGCGGCGGACCGTCAGCATGTCCTGGGTGTGGCCGATGGTGTAGCCGCCGTCCGGCCGGGCGAAGTGGCGCTCGACGTAGGCGGTCAGTTCGTCCCGGTCGGGCAGCCGGTCCAGGACCGCCAGGTCGGCGACGTTCACCATGAACTCCGCGACGTCCACCGCGTCCGTCAGCCGGTCCGTCCGGAAGCGCAGGTCGAGGGTCTCCAGGGCCACCGCGTGCTCCGGCCCCTGTTCCGCCAACTGCTCGGCGAGCGGCCGCAGGTCGTAGCGCACACCGGTGAAGTGCGCGGCCATCCGCATGCAGGGGCTCTCCGGGTTCTGCAGCACGACCAGCAGCGTCCCGCCGGGCGCCGCCCAGTCCAGGACCCGGCCGACGGTGTGCAGCCAGTCCTCCGACGGCACGTAGTAGAGCACGTGGGAGAGGTGGACGAGGTCCGCCGGCTCGGGCGGTTCGGCCGCGTCGATCGGGTCGGGCAGGACGAGGGCGTCCGGGCAGACGGCGCGCAGCCGCTCGCGCATCGCCGCGCTGGGCTCGATCGCGACCGTGCGCTCGAAGTACTGCGCCAGGTGGGCGGTGGTGCGGCCCTCGCCGGCGCCGACGTCCAGCAGCACCCGGCGGCGCTCCAGGCCGGTGGCGACCTCGGTCAGCCGGGCGTGGGTGAGGGGCTTCTCGTCGGTGCCGGCGAGGAACAGCTCGAACGCCCGGCGGTAGGCGGCGCCGGAGGTGTCCAGCACGCGCATCGGGGCGGTGGCCGCGTCCGGCGCCGCTCCCGTGCCCGTGCCCGCTCCCGTGCTGGTCCCCATCGTGCGGTCTCCTCGTCGACGCGGCGTGTACGGCCGGGCCAGTCCACCGCAGCGCCCCGCACCGTCCGCGCAGGCACGTTCCTGCCCGCGTGTCGTGGAGCGCGCACCCCCTGACGGGTACGGGGCCGTCCCCGACCTGCGCCGACACCGCCGGACGCCGACCCCGGCTGGACCGCCGCCGTCCGATCACCGTGCATGTCGCGGCCACGTGCGCGATCGCCTCGCCCGGCACGCTCGGGGCAACCGACGGGGCGCACCCCGCACCCGCCCGGTCCCTCCCGCACCACCCCGCCGGAAGGAAGACCACCGCCCGTGTCCCGTACCGCCCGCCCGCGCCACTACCTGATGTGCCGTCCGACGCACTTCACGGTCGACTACTCGATCAACCCGTGGATGGAGCCGGCGAAGCCGACCGACGCCGACCGCGCCGTCGCCCAGTGGGAGCAGCTGTACGCGCTGTTCCAGGAGCTCGGCCACACCGTCGAGTTGATCGATCCGCTGCCCGGCCTGCCCGACATGGTGTTCGCGGCCAACGGCGCGACCGTGGTCGACGGCACCGCCCTGGTCGCCCGGTTCCGGCACGAGGAGCGCGCGGACGAGGCGCCGGCGTACGTGGAGTGGTTCCGCTCGCGCGGCTACCGGGCGGTGCACCGGGCCGAGTTCACCAACGAGGGCGAGGGCGACTACCTGCTCGTCGGCGACCGCGTCCTGGCCGGCACCGGCTTCCGCACCGACCGGCGGGCGCACGCCGAGACGGAGCGCGTCCTCGGCCGCCCCGTGGTCACCCTGGAGCTGGTCGACCCGCGCTACTACCACCTGGACACCGCGCTCGCGGTGCTCGACCACGACGAGATCATGTACTACCCGGCCGCCTTCTCGCCCGAGAGCCGCCGCACCCTGGCCGGGCTGTACCCGGACGCTGTGCTCGCCACCGACGAGGACGCGGCCGTCTTCGGCCTCAACGCCGTCTCGGACGGCCGCCGGGTGGTGCTGCCGGAGGCGGCGGTCGGGCTGGCGGCGCGGCTGCGGGAGCGGGGCTTCGAGCCGATCGGGATCGACGTCACGGAGCTGCTCAAGGCGGGCGGCAGTGTGAAGTGCTGCACCCTGGAGCTGCGCGGCGCCCCGGCCTGACAGCTCACCGGCCCGCAGGCCCGGGCACCGGGCACCGGGTGACGTGCGGGGGCGGCCGGCGGAAAACCGGGTGCGGCCCCCGCACCACCCGGTGCTACTGTCGTTGCGGCCGGCCGCGGGACTCCGGTGCGACTTCCGGAATGTGCCTCTACCGCAATGATTCGCAGCTCGTACCCCCATTCCCCGGCCGGCCGTCCCCTACGACAACCGGGACGGCCGAGCGGTACGCCCGACCGTCCTGACCGTGACGAGCCGTCCGGTCCGTGACATGCGTGCGCCCGGGTGGTCCGGCCGGCGTTGCGGGCCGGCCGGAGCACCCGGGCGGGAGCGCGGTCAGAAGATGATCCTCCAGCTGTCGACGCGGCCCGAGTCGACGCGGTACATGTCCTGCACCCGGAGCCGCCAGGTGCCGTTGGCCTGCTGGGTGGAGGCGTCCACCGTGTAGGTCTCGATCACGTTGTCGGCCGAGTCGCCGACACTGGCCTTCTTCAGCGAGTACACGGTCCCGTCCGGGCCGATCAGGTCGACGGCCAGGTCACCGCGCCAGGTGTGCTTGATGTCCACGGCCACCTTGAGGTCGCTCGGCGCCGCGCCCGGGATCCGGTCGACGGCGATGTCCGAGAAGACCGCCGGGCCGCCGTCCGGGATCGGTACGGCGGTAGCGTTGGCGAAGATGCCCCGGGAGACCTTCCAGCTGAACGTGGTCGAGAGCTGCCTGTTGTGGGAGGCCTTGGCGGTGACGGTCACCGGGTAGGTCCCGGCCGCGGCCGGGGTGCCGGTGATGCGGCCGGTGACCGGGTGGAGCCGGACGCCGTCGGGGAGGCCGGTCGCGTGGTAGGTGACGGCGCCGGGGTTGAAGTTGATGGCCTTGACCTCGAACTCGGTGGCCGCGCCGACCTCGGTGACCTGGTCGGCGACGGGGTCGAGGAGCAGGCCCTCGACGACGCGCGGGCCGACGTTGACCGCCGCCCAGGCGTTGGCGGCGTTCATGTACGTGGCGCTGAGCTGCCCGTACAGGTCGGCGGTGGCCCGGAGGGTCGCGGTGCGGGCCGCGGCGTAGTCGGTGGACGAGGTCATGTAGGTGGTGAGCGCCCGGTACCAGATCCTGGCGGCGGCGTCCCGGCCGATGGCGGTCACCGGCAGGCCGTCGGAGGTCGGGGAGTCGTAGGCCACCCCGTCGACGGTCTTGGCACCGCTGCCCTCGGAGGCCAGGTAGAACCAGTGGTTGGCCGGGCCGGAGGAGTAGTGCACGTCGACGGTGCCGAGGTCGGCCGACCAGGCGTCCCGCGACCTGCCGTCCTTCGAGGGCTTGTCCATGTACCGCAGCGGGGTGCCGTCGCCCCTGATGTCGATCTTCTCGCCGACCAGGTAGTCGCCCCGGTCCTCGGGGTTGCCGGCCCAGAACTCGATGGCGGCGGCCATGATGTCGGAGGTCGCCTCGTTCAGGCCGCCGGACTCGCCGCCGTAGATCAGGCCGGCGGTGGCGGAGGTGATGCCGTGGGTCATCTCGTGTCCGCCGACGTCGATCGAGGTGAGCGGCTTGACGTTGCCCGCGCCGTCCCCGTACGTCATGCAGAAGCAGGTGTCGGACCAGAACGCGTTGACGTAGTTGCTGCCGTAGTGCACCCGGGTGTAGGCGCCGACCCCGTCGTCCTTGATGCCCTCGCGGCCGTGGACGTCCCGGTAGTAGTCCCAGGTGAGTTGGGCGCCGTAGGCGGCGTCCACGGCGGCGGTCTGCCGGTTGGCGACGGTGCCGTCGCCCCAGGTGTCGGTCGGGTTGGTGAACAGCGTCCTGGTGGAGCTGGTGCCGTTCAGGTCGTACGTGCTGTGGCCGCCCCGGGTGGGGTCGGTCATCGCGTAACCGCCGCCGTCGGCCGCCGAGGTGCCGATGGTGACCTGGCCGGAGTACTTGCTGGTGCCGAGGCCGGTCTCGATGCCCTGGTACTCGAAGATCTTCTTGCCGGAGTTCGCGTCCGTGACGACGTGCAGCTCGGAGGGCGTGCCGTCCTCCTGCGTGCCCGTCACGACCGTCTCCCACGCGAGCCGCGGGGTGCCCGATCCGGCCCAGACCACCTTGCGGGCGTCGCCGGCCGCCGCCCCCGCCACCTTCGCCGCCGCGGCGCCGGCGAGCGCGAGGCCCTTCGCCGCCCCGGCGCTCTCCTTCGGGCTGGTGTCGACGGCGATGTCCGCACCGGTGGCCCGGGTGACACCCTTGCTCGAACCGTCGCGGGCGGTGTGCACGACCAGGTCGCCGCCGAGCACCGGCAGTCCGTCGAAGGTCCGCTCGTAGCGGGTGTGCACGGTGCCGTCCGCGTCCTTGGTGACGCCCCGGACGACCAGGGCCTCCTTCGGACCCAGCTTCAGCGCGGCGGCCGTCCTCGCCCTGTTGGCGTCGGCGGCGGCCAGCAGGGCGCCGCGCTGCGCGGCCGACAGGGAGGCCGGCAGCGCGCCGGCGAAGGCCCGCACCCCTGCGGGCGCCCCGCTCGCGCCGTCCGCCGCGGAGGCGACACCGGCGGGCAGGGCGGCCGCGATCATCGCGGCGCCGGCGATCAACGCGCTCACGGGGACGGACTTTTTGCGGAATCGAGTCACACGGAACTCCTTCTGCGACGGCCGGGTTCAGGCGGCCGGAGTCAGCCGGGCGGCCGAGAGGGGTGCCGCCCGGTAGAGCTGGTGGTTCGACTGGCAGGAACGGCCTTCGACGTACTCGCCGCGCGGCGCGGTGCCCGGGCGACTGCCAGGGCCTCGGCGTCAGCGGCGGGACGGTACACAGTGCCATTTTTGGTGAGGGCATGTCATCAACGGGGCCGCAAGTTGGCCGAAATGCTCCGCCGACGACCGAGTCGCGCCCGCACCCGCGGGAGCACGGACCCGTGCCCTCCGCGCGGCCGCGTCCGAGGAGGGAGCCGCGGTCGGTCGCGCGGGCCGCGAAATCGGGTTGGCCCATCCGATTCGTCCCGATAGCATCCGGGGACCGGACGGCGACTGGCGCCGTACCGGTGCTGGTCAGCAGCGTGACAGACGCGGGGGCGGTCCTGGTGGAGACGTACGGCGACCTCGTCGCCGCCGAGGACGTGCTGCTGTTCGTCAACGCCGCGATCACCGGCACCGGCCAGCGCGAGTTCCACAGCGGGGCCGCCGAGCAGCAGCTCTCGCTCGACTTCCTGCACGAGTACATGCTCGTCAACTACCGCGGCCCGTACGCCGCCGCGCTCGCCCTCGACATCAACGACCACAACTCCGCCCTGATCGTCCGCCGCCTGCTGGAGACCTCCCGCGACGCCACCGACGAGCAGCGGCGCACCGAGGGCCGGCTGATCGCCCGACGGCTGCGGCTGCTGCCGCCGCAGCGGGTCTACCGGCTGATCGGCGAGCTGCGCCGCGCCAAGGTCAACAACCGCCGTACCCGGGCGATCCTGCGCGACTGGCTCGCCGCCCGCCCCGACCAGGCCCTCGACGCCGTCAAGTACCGCGCCGGGCTCAAGCTCGCACTGCGCCACACCCATCTGCGCCCCGTCGCCGAGGAGACCGGCGACTTCCTGTACGCCCCGCGCCGACGCCCCCGCTACACCGCGCCCCTGCTGGACGCCTGGCGGCGCGCCCACTTCCAGCAGGGCGCGCTCTACGAACTGCCGTACACCGTCGCGGAGGGCTTCGCGAACCGCCACGGCATCCCCCGGGCCGCCTTCCTGCAGAAGATCGAGCCGCGGCTCACCGGCCTGGAGCGGCTGCGCCTCCAGGAGTCCGCCCGCACCCTCGGCGCCACCGCCGTCACCGCCGACGCCACCGCACTCGCCCGGATGCCGCTCACCCGGCTCGCCTCGTACGTGCTGGGCCTTCCGCCCGCCGCGCGCACCGCCCGCCGCGCCGAACTGACCGACGCCCTGCGGGGCGCGGCGCGCCGGGCGGTGCGCGCGGCCGGGGCGGAGGAGGGCGGTTGGGGCCGGGTCACGGCCGTGCTCGACGACAGCTGGTCCGCGTACGGCTCGGGCGTCAAGCGCCGCCGGCCGCTCGCCGCCGCGCTCGCCTGCCACTTCCTGCTGGCCGCGCTGGCCGGCGAGTACACGGCGCTGTGGACCTCCGGGCACGGCGACGCGCTGCTCGCCCGCCCGTCCGGTCCGACCCCGCTCGGGCGCCGCATCCTGGACGCGCTGGACACCGCGCCCGAGCGGCTGGTGATCGTCTCCGACGGCTGGGACAACGCCCCGCCCGGGCTGGCCGCCGAGGTGCTGCGGGTGTGGCGCACCCGGCTCGACCCGGAGCACCGGACCAGCATCGTGCACCTCAACCCGGTGTACGACGCGGAGGGCTTCGACGTCCGCCGGCTCGCCCCGACGGTGCCCACGGCCGGGCTGCGCGACGCCGAGGACCTGCCCGCCCTGGTCGAGTTCGCGCGCTTCGCCGAGGGCCGTACGGACCTCGCGGAGCTGACGGCGCACCTGGCCGCCCGCACCGAGCGGTTCCTGGCGGGGGACGGCGCGGTGCGCGTACCGGTGGCCCCGGCGGCCGACCCCATCGCCGAAACCACTGAGACCACCGAGAGCGCTGAGGAGACCGTCCGATGACCACCACCCCGGCCGCCCCGGCGTTCCGCCTCGACCTCGCCGGCCTCGACTCCCGGCCCGCCCAGGTGTGGGGCGGTGTCCGCCTGGTGCCCCTGGTCCGCGCCGAGCCGATCGAGGACCTCCGCCTCCACCAGGAGCTCTACGAGCCGGAGTACACCGCCGTCCCGGTCGGCCGCCGCACCGACTACCTCGCCTTCGTCCCCCACGGCTTCGTCGCCGACTGGACCCGCGACGGCACTGCCGCCGCCGCCTACGGCACCCGGCTCGACACTCCCTCCGCCATCACCGCGAGCACCCCGCCCGACCGCGTCCGGGTCCGGGTGCCGCGCCGGATCGCCAAGCGCGAGAACCGCACCCGGCTGCGCTTCCTGCCGCTGCACCTCGCCCTGGAGGGCTATCTCGCCCTGCACTTCGGCGGCCCGTCGATCGCCTGGGAGGAGTACTCCGAGCGCGCGCTGCGCAACGGCCTCTCGCCGCGCGCCGAGGAGGCGTACGCCGGCGACCGGGTCCGCGGCCTCGCCGACGCCCTGCGGGTCTTCGAGATCCACCCCGGCCAGTGCGGCCTGGTCGTGTACGTCGCCGACGCGCTCGCCGCGGCCTTCGTCGTCCCGCACCCCGACGACTACCGCGCGCTGCACCGGACCCTGCTGCTCGACCTCTTCGGCGAGCTGATCCACCACTACGCCCTCCTGTCCGCCCCCGTCCCGGACTTCCGGGCCGATCTGCGCACGGCCGGTCCGATCAACTCGACGGCCGAGCTGCGCGCGGCCGTCGACGGCCAGGAGCGCGCCTGGGCGACCTTCCACGACGGCACGATGGCCGGCGGCCTGCTGGACCCGGACTACCGGGCGCGGACGGTGCGCCGGCTGGGCCGTTTCCGCCTCGACCGGTTCCGGCCGGAGTTCCGCCCCAAGGAGGAGAACCACATCGGCGAGGCGATCACCGACGAGCACGGCCGGCTCGCCTACCTCAAGACCTTCCGCCTCTCCGAGGCCCAGGTCCGGCGCGGCCACCTGCTGGACCGCCTCGCCGCCCACGACTGGCACCTGCCGACGGCCGCCGCCGCGCTCGGCCTCACCGAGCCCCAGCTCGGCCTGCGCCTCGAAGGCGCCGGCTTCGCGGGCCTGCTGCGCCAGGACGTCCTGGACCACTACCGCCGCGCCGCGCGCCAGTAGCGCGGGTCCGCTCCGGAGCCGCCCCGCCACCGCAGCTGCCTCCGCCATGCCCTGGGCATGGTGCGGGGGCGGGCGTGGGGCGATGATGGTAGAAGGTTCGTGGAAGGACGGTCGGCGATGACCCGACAGCCGCACCATTCCTTACCCGAGGACGAACCCCACCGCTCCGCCCGTCCCACCGGGTCCTCGGTGGACCGGTCCGGGGCCGGCGGGGCCGACCGGTAGGCGGTCGACCGTGTCGGCGGGTTCCGGACGCGCGGTGGGCCGCGTCCTGGCCTCGGTGCTGCTGGGCACCGTGGTCGCGCTGCTGTGCGCGCTGCTCGCGCCGACCGCGTGGGCGCAGGCCTCGATGACGCTGTCCCCCGACCACGGACCGCCAAGGACCAGTGTGACGGTCGACGGCACGGGGTTCACGAGCTGCCGCCCCGGGCCGAAGTCCCCGCCCGCGACCGCGCAGCTGTTCTGGGACAACACCCCTGCGGGACCGGCCCCGCTCGACGCGAACGGACGGATCCACGGGTTCGTCGACGTCCCGGCGAACGCCGAACCCGGTCCGCACCTGGTCGTCGCCTCCTGCCCGATCGTCCGCTCGCCCGCCTCGCCGCAGCCGGACGCCCCGGCACCCGGGGCGCCGGGTCTGGCCGCGACGACCACCGAGACCGTCGCCAGGGACTTCGTGGTCGACCCGGACACTCCGCAGACCCTCGCCCTCACCCCGGCGAGCGGGCCCGTCGGCCGTCCGTTCACCGCCCGGGGCACCGGGTTCACCTGCCCCGCCGACGAACCCGTCGTGCTGCGCTGGGAGCAGCGTGAACTGGGCCGGGTCCGACCGTCCGACGGCAACTTCGAGCTGAGCGTCACCGTGCCCGCCGACGCGGTGCCGGGCCCGCACCCGGTGGAGGCGTCCTGCGGACCGGCGGCGGAGCGCCGCGCCACGGCGACGTTCACCGTCGACCGGGGCGGCAGCGTCACCCCGACCCCGACGCCGGGCCCGACGCCGACCCCGGACCCGTCGGACGGGCCCGTGCTGCGGGTGGAGCCCGGCGCCGCAAGGCCGGGCCAGCAGGTCGCGCTCACCGGGACCGGCTTCGCCTGCCGGGGTGCCGAGGCGGAGCTGACCTGGAACGGCGTCGTGTGGGAGCACGCCGGCACCGGTCCGGGCGACGGGTTCGTGGTGACCACGCGGATCGCGGACGACGCCCGGCCCGGGCACTACCGGCTGCGCGCCGTCTGCCCGGACCGTCCGGAGATGTCCGGGTCCACGGACTTCGAGGTGCTGTCGGCCCACGTCGTTCCCGACCCGGGCGGGGGCGACGCGGCACCCACGGCGCTGGTGGTCGGCTCGACGGCCGGCGGCGCCGCGGTGCTCGCCGCCCTCGCCGGTACCTACGTGCTCGGCCGGCGGCGGGGACCGCACTGGGTGTCGGCGCACGTCGCGGTCGCCCCGGTGGCCGGTGCGCCGCCGCGGCCGCTGGTCACCGAGACGGACGACCCGGCCGGGCCCGGCCGCACCGTCCGGCTGGAGAGCCGGGAGGACCCCGGCACGCAGCGCGTCGAGGAGACGACCGGGGGCGGGGCGACAGGGGGCGGGACGACCGGCGGGGAGGTCAGTGGCGGGGAGGTCAGTGGCGGGGAGACCGGTGCCGAGGAGGGGGAAACGACGGAGGAGGAGCCATGACCACCGCCACGCTCACCGATCCGGCGACCGCGCGCGTGCTGCTGTTCGGGACGGACGCGCCCGGCAGCGCCGTCGACGCGCTCGCCGAGTCCCTGCACGGACAGGGCACCGTCGGCACCCTGCTGCACGGTGTCCCGCGGCTGACCGGCGCGGCCGGGCAGGCCGTCGAGCGCGAGGTGGCCACCGCGCTGGACCGCCAGCTCGGACGCGACCTGTTCGGATTCGCCGCCGCCGGCTGGTCCCGGTACGCCGCCCTGACCTCGGCCGCCCGCCGCACCCGGGCCGACCCCGCGTCGGAGGAGGTCGTGGCACTCGCCGACCACCGCATCACCTCGGCCAACAGCCCGCGTGTCGATCTGCTCGTCGACGGCACTCCGGTCGGCTCGGTCCGGATGGAGCTGACCGTCGTCATCGAGCTGGCGGGCATCGTCGCGGTGGTCCGACAGGCCCGTCTGGTGGCGCTGCGCGCAGGCAATTGCACCGTCACCGGGACGCTCACCGTGAACCAGGAGGAGATCGTCCGGCGCCGCCGCCGGTACGACCTGCCCGGCGCGGTGACCTTGCGGAACGGAATCCCGCTGCTCGCGGACGAAGCGGCCCCGCCGGGGGCCGGGGCAGGAACGGAAGCCCGGGCCGGGGCGGCAACGGAAGCCCGGGCCGGGGCGGAGACCGAACGCCTTCCGCAGGCCGACGGGGCCGCGACGGCACGGGCCGGGGCGGAGACCGAACGCCTTCCGCAGACCGGCCACCGGGTCGCCTGACGGACCGTGCGGGCGGATCGGACCGGGCCTCGGACCGGGCCGGCCGGTCGGCCGGGCGAGGGCGCGCGAGGGCGGGAGGCGGACCCGGTCGCGAAACCTGTGGCGCTCGGGCACCGGGCGCGGCTAGGCTCCGGGCCGATGAAGACTTCCGCTCCTCACGAAGTGGGGGTCCGGTCCACGCAAGGTGAGTGCTGATGAGCGCTCACCTCGCGACCGGAGATCCCCGACACTCCTTCTGGCTGCACGTGCGCGAGTTCGCCGTGCCGGCCTCGGTCATCGAAACCGCGACAGCCCGGCGAATCGCCGGGGACTGGGCCGGGGCGTGCGCCGCCGCCCGGGTCGATGTCGACCTCGATCTGCGGTCCGCCGCTCGGCGCCACGGGCGCGAGCTGGCCGACCGACTCCGCTGCGACCTGCGGGCGTTGGCGCCCGACCTGCTGCGCTGGCACCTGCCGAGGGTCGCGCCCGTCGGGCTGCTGCGGCCCGGGCTGACCCTCTCGCTCGCCAGGTACGGCGCGGTGCACCTGGTGGTGCGCACGCCGCCGGGCCGGGCGAGCGGCGGGCAGCGGTTCAGCCTCGCCCTCCAGGACGGGACCGCACCCCGCAGGCCCGCCCACGGACGCGCGCCGGAACATCCGGCCGACGCGTCGCACCCGCATCCGCACCCCAGTGCGCGGTTCCGGCTGGACCTGCACCGCCACCTCTGGGACGCCGGCCGCAGTGGCGAACTGCCGCTCCGCTCCGGGGGCCCCGAGCGGTGGGCGGCCGAGGCCAGGATCCTGCTCCGCGCCGAGGGCCGCCCCGACGGCGAAGGGGCCGTGCGGGTGCGGCTCGGGGCGCGCGAGGTGGTGGTGGGGACGGGCGTCGGCGGACAATCGGTGCCGTCGGTGCTCCCCGGACCGCTCCTCGTGCTGCCCGACGCGGCGGTCCGGGTGCCGCCCGATCTGGAGCTGCTCCGGGCCGGGCTGATCGGCCCCGAGGGCCTGCATCCGCTGGTCGCCGCAGCCCTCGCCCCCACCGCCGCCGCGCCACCGTCCGACCCGGGCGGCCCGAGCTCCGGCTTGTTCCCCGGCCGACCACGCGTCGTGCGGTGCCGAGGCAACCTCCACCGGATCGGCCTGGTCGACGGGGTGCTCACCGCGCTCGACCACCGTCCCGACGAGATCCGCCGCGAAGAGCTGCTGATGGAACTCACCGGCACTCCGCTGCCCTGTCTCCGGACCATCGACGACGCCCACCGCCGCCCGGAGAGCCTCGCCGACGTCCGCGCGCGCCTCGACCACGGCGACACCGCCGGCGCGCTGGCCGCCGTCGAGGACCTGCTCGGTCCGGAGGCCACGCTGCGCACCGGCCCGCTGCGGGACGCGCTCGCGGAGGCCGCCGAACGGCGGGTCGCCAACGGCCTGTTCCGGGCCGGCCTCACCGACCCGGCACCGCGCCGGCCGGACGTCGGCCGGCCGCCCGGGCCTCGGCCTCGGCCGCAGGAGCACCGCGCCCACCCGCGGCACGCCAGCGATCGCTGAACCACCCTCTTCGAGCTGCCCCTCTCCCAGCTCGTCTCCCCGCCTGTCTCCCGGAAGGACGACACCGCATGCCCCTTGCTGCCCCGATGCCCCAACTCGACGTCGCCGCAGAGCTCCTGGAACTGCTCGCCACCACCACCACCGAACCGCGCCCCGACGACCGGCTGGCGGCCCTGACCCTCACCGTGGCCGCCGACCTGCCGGTGCTCCTGTGGGGCGAACCGGGGATCGGCAAGACCGCCGCGCTCACCCAACTCGCCGACACCCTGGGCCTCCCGCTCACCACCGTCATCGCGAGCGTGCACGAGCCCTCCGACTTCGCGGGGCTGCCCGTGCTCGGCGACGACCCCGCCGTGCAGGGAGTCCCGATGGCCCCGCCGGACTGGGCGGTCCGGCTGGTCAGGTCCGGCCGGGGCCTGCTGTTCCTGGACGAGCTCTCCACCGCGCCGCCCGCCGTCCAGGCCGCACTGCTGCGGCTGGTGCTCGAACGCCGTATCGGCACACTCCAACTTCCGCCCGGGGTCAGGATCGTCGCCGCCGCCAACCCCCGCTCCTCGGCGGCCGACGGCTGGGAGCTGAGCCCGCCGCTGGCCAACCGGTTCGTCCATCTGCCGTGGCAGCACGACCACGAGGTGGTGGTGCGCGGCCTCGGCGGCACCTGGCCGCGCGCCGTCCTGCCGGAACTCGACCCAACGCGGCTGCCGGAGGCGGTCGCCCTCGCCCGCCGCGCGGTGTGCGAACTCCTCGCCGCGCGCCCGACGCTCGTCCACCGGCTGCCCGGCAACGACGCCCAGCGGGGCGGGGCCTGGCCGTCGCCCCGGAGCTGGGAGATGACGGTCCGGCTGATCGCCTTCGCCACCGCCGCCGGGGCCTCGCGCGAGGTGCTGGCGCTGCTGGTCCGGGGCACGGTCGGGGACGGGCCGGGCCTGGAGCTGATGGCGGCGATGGACCGGATGGACCTGCCCGACCCGGAGGCGCTGCTCTCCGACCCGGCCGCCGCCGTCCTGCCCGAACGCGGGGACCTCCGGCAGGCCGCGCTGGAGGGTGTCGTGGACGCCGTCCGGCGCCGCCCGGACCGGGCGCGCTGGGACGCGGCGTGGGCGCTGCTGGCGCGGGCGGTGGAGAGCGGGGCGCCGGACGTCGCGGTCGTCCCGGCGACCGCGCTCGCCGCGCTGCGCCAGGCGGACTGGGAGGTGCCGGCGACGATCGACCGTCTCGCCGGAGCGGTCGCGGTGTCCCGGCGGGCGGACCGCGCGGTGGCGCGGGTCGCGGCGGCCGACGGGGCCCGCCGGTGACCGCGCCGTCCGCGGCATCCGCAGTGGCGCTCCCACGGGACTCGCGCAGCCTCGACGGGCGGGCCCCGCGCAGGGCCCCGGCGCCGCAGGCCGGCCGCCTCGACCTCGACAAGCTGTACGCTGCCAGGCTGCACGCGGTCCGCGTCCGCCCCTATCTGGCCACCGCGCTGTTCGCCCTGCACGTCGTCGAGTCGCGCGACGTCCCGACGATGGCCGTGGACGAGCACTGGCGCTGCTACGTCTCGCCGTCCTTCGTCGCCCTCATGCCGGTGGAGGAGCTGGCGGGCGTCTGGGTGCACGAGGTGTCGCACCTGCTGCGCGACCACCACGGGCGCGGCGACCGGGTCGCCCGCGAGCGCGGCCTGCACAGCGTCGGCGACCGGCTGCGGATGAACATCGCCGCAGACTGCGAGATCAACGACGACATCTACGGCGAGGGGCTGGTCCGGCCGGCGGGCGCGGTGCTGCCCGGGGACCTGAGGCTGCCCCACGACCTGCTGATGGAGGACTACCTCCGGGGGATCGGACTCGGGCCGCTGACCGAGCGGTTCTCCTGGCTGGACTGCGGCAGCGGCGCCGACGGCCTGGTCCGGGCCTGGGACCTCGGGCCGCAGGGCGCGAACGGGCTCGGCCCGCAGGAGCGGGACGCGGTGCGGTTCCGGGTCGCACAGGGGCTGCTCGGCCGGCCGGGGGACGCCCCGGCCGGGTGGCGGCGGTGGGCCGAGAAGGCGTTCCACCCGCCGCAGCGGTGGCGGGAGTTGCTCGGCGCGGCGGTGCGCTCGGCGGTGTCGGGCGCGGGCCCGGGCGGTGACTACTCGTACGGCCGCCCGGCCCGCCGGTCGGCCGCGGTGCCGGGCGCGGTGCTGCCCTCCCTGCGGCGGCGCCCGCCCCGGGTGACGGTGGTCGTCGACACCTCCGGGTCGGTCAGCGACGCCGAGTTGGGCAGTGCGCTGCTGGAGGTCGCGGAGATCTCCCGGGCCGTGGGCGGGCGACGCGACCTGGTCACCGTGGTGTCCTGCGACGCGGCCGCGCAGACCGCGCAGCGGCTCTGCCGGGAGGAGGACATCCCGCTGGTGGGAGGCGGCGGCACGGACCTCCGGCAGGGGTTCGCCACGGCCCTGCGGACCTGGCCCCGGCCGGACGTCGTGGTGGTGCTGACGGACGGTCAGACTCCGTGGCCGGCCGCGAAACCGTCCTGCCGGACGGTGGTCGGCCTGTTCGGCCGGCCCGGCCGGTGGAGCGAGGACAGTACCGAGTACCGGCGGAGGGAGCCGCCCGACTGGGCCCGGGTGGTGCGGATCGGGTCGGCGGCGGGCGGCCCCTCCTGACCGGCCGCCCCCGTCGCCGCCGGTCCCTCCCGGCCGGCCGCGAGCCCCCTCCCGGCCCCTTCGCGCCCCCAACTCCTTGACGAAAGCATGACATTGACGGACCATCAACCTCGCGGCGCCGCATCTCCTCCAACGTTCCGTCCCTACGGACCCCCCACAGGAGGACAGTCATGCGACTGCCCCGCCGAGGGAAGCCCGCCACGGCCACCGCCGTCCTGCTGGCGCTCGCCCTCGCCACCCCGCTCAGCATCCAGGCCGTCACCCCGGCCGCCGCCGTCCAACCGGACTCCGTCGCCACCGACACCTCCGTCACCTCGGCCGGCGACGCCGACACCGCCCGGCAGTACCGCCTCGACGGCCCGCGCACCGTCGCCGAACGCACCGCCGTCGCCGCCACCGGAGCCTCGGTCGACGCCGTCAGGGACGACTCGGTGACGGTCACGGCCACCGCCGCCGAGGCGGCCCGGCTGCGGGCGCTCGGCTGGTCCCCCGTCCCGCTGCCGGGCCCCCGGTACGGCGACGGGCCCGCCGGGCAGGCCGAGTCCGGCGCCGCGCTGTACGACTTCCCGTCCGCCGACTCCGGCTACCACAACTACGCGGAGGCCGCCGCCGACATCGACGCCGTCGTGGCCGCGCACCCCGACATCATGAGCAAGCGGGTCATCGGCACCTCGTACGAGGGCCGGCCGATCGTCGCCGTCAAGATCAGCGACAACGTCGGCACCGACGAGAACGAACCCGAGGTGCTCTTCACCGCCCACCAGCACGCCCGCGAGCACCTCACCGTCGAGATGTCGCTCTACCTGCTGCACGAACTCGGCGACAAGTACGCCACCGACAGCCGGATCGCCAACGTCGTCAACAACCGGGAGATCTGGGTGGTCCCGGACCTCAACCCGGACGGCGGCGAGTACGACATCGCCACCGGCCGCTACCGCAGTTGGCGCAAGGACCGGCAGCCGAACACCGGCAGCGGCAACGTCGGCACCGACCTCAACCGCAACTGGAACTACAAGTGGGGCTGCTGCGGCGGCTCCTCCGGCTCCACCTCCAGCGAGACCTACCGGGGCAGCGCGCCGGAGTCCGCCAAGGAGGCCAAGGTGGTCGCCGACTTCGTCCGCACCCGGGTGGTCGGCGGCAAGCAGCAGATCACCGCGGCGATCGACTTCCACACCTACAGCGAGCTGGTGCTCTGGCCGTTCGGCTGGACCACCGCCAACACCACCACCGGCATGACCGCCGACGAGTACAACACCTTCGCCACCCTGGGCCGTTCGATGGCCTCCACCAACGGCTACACGCCGGAGCAGTCGAGCGACCTCTACATCACCGACGGCTCGATCGACGACTGGCTGTGGGGCACCCAGCGGGTGTTCGCCTACACCTTCGAGATGTACCCCGGGCCGAACGGCAGCGCCGGCTTCTACCCGCCGGACGAGGTGATCGGGCGCGAGACCAGCCGCAACCGGGAGGCGGTGCTGCGGCTGCTGGAGACCGCCGACTGCGTCTACCGGGCCATCGGCAAGCAGCAGCAGTACTGCGGGATCGCCAACTGAACGACCGGTAGGACCGGTTGACGACCGCGCGCCCGGTCGGTGCTCCCCGGGGAGCACCGACCGGGCCCTTCCGTCCCTCTTCCCTCGCCCACGAACCGGTGCATGCCACTCCGTTCCGGCCAAACCCGAGCACCCACCGGTCAGAACCGGCCCACACCGACCCAGGAACGGACGGATCGTCAATCGGAATGCAAAGATCCTCCCAAGGAATGTGACATGTCACAGTGTGCACGCCGGACCACTCCCGGCGCGCCGCACGAGGGAGGGAACCACTCCATGAACCGCCTCACCACCGCCGCCCTGGCGGGTGCCGCCGGCCTCGCCGCGCTGACCGTCGGCCTGGCCCCCACCGCGACCGCCGCCACCACCGGCCCGGTCGGCCCGGCCGGACCGACCGGCACCGTCACCTGCGGTACCCCGGGCGCGCCCGGCTTCCTGCGCACCCGCGCCTGTATCGAGGTCAGCGGCACCCACGTCCGCCTCTACGGCCAGGTCGCCACCACCGACCCGGCCTGGGTCGCCCAGAACGTCGGCTTCACCATCACCGGCTCCACCCCCGCCCTCCCGCCGCAGCCGCCCCTCAACCTGACCGCGCTGATCCCGGCCGGCGGCGCCAGCGTCGGCGACCTGCTGCTCACCGTGCCCTGCGGCAACACGGTGACGTCCAGCTTCAGCGTCAACAACGGCGGCTGGCCGCCCTCGACCGCCACGGTCTCGGCCTTCGTGCCCTGCTGACGTCCCGTCCGGTGACACCCGCGCGGTTCGGCCCGTTCCGGGGCCGGGCCGCGCGGCCGCCCCGCCCGCGCCCACCCCGACCGCGTTCTCCCTGGTCGGGGACCTCTATGGTGTGACGGTGAGTCTTCATGTGATCGTCGGACACGGACCGGCCGGAGCGGCCACGGCACGACTGCTGGCCGAACAGGGCCACACGGTACGGGTGGTCACCCGGTCCGGGCGGCCGGCCGAGCCCGGCATCGAGCACCTCGCCCTGGACGCCACCGACAGCGCGCGACTGACCGAGGCCGCCCGCGGCGCGGCCGCGATCCACAGCTGCGCCGCACCGCCGCTCCCCCGCTGGACGGCCGACTGGCCGCCCCTGCACGCCTCGCTCCTCGCCACCGCCGAGGCGACCGGCGCCGTCCTCGTCATGCTCGGCAACCTCTACGGCTACGGCCCCGTGCACGGCCCCCTCACCGAGGACCTCCCGCTCGCCGCGCCCGGCCCCAAGGGCCGCCTCCGGGCCTCGCTCTGGGAGCAGGCCCGCGCCCTCCACGAGGCGGGCCGCATCCGCGCCGTCGAGGTCCGCGCCTCCGACTTCTTCGGCCCCGGCGTCACCGACGGCGGCCACCTGGCCGGCCGCGTCGTCCCCCGCCTGCTGGCCGGCAAGCCGGTCAGCGTCCTCGGCGACCCCGACGCCCCGCACAGCTGGACCTACCTCCCGGACGTCGCCCGCACCCTGGCCGAGGCCGCCACCGACGAACGCGCCTGGGGCCGCGCCTGGCACGCCCCGACCGCCCCCGCCGTCCCGGCCCGCCGCATGGTCGACCTCCTCACCGCCGAGGCCGGCGTCGCCCCCGTCCCCGTCCGCCGCCTGAACCCCGCCGTCTTCGCCCTCGCCGCCCTCGTCACCCCCCTGCTGCGCGAACTCCGCGAGACCCGCTACCAGTTCGACCGGCCCTTCGTCGTCGACGCCACCGCCTGGGAAGCCGCCTTCACCACCCGCCCCACCCCGCTCGACACCCAGCTCCGCACCACCCTCACCTGGTGGCGCGACCGCCTGTCGGCCTGATTCCCCGGCACCGCGCGCCGCAGCCCCGCACCGGGGAGGACGTCCCGGTGCGGGGCTGCGGCGTGCGGCGGAGCCGGTGTCAGAGGGCTTCGATGCGCTCGACGACCAGTTCGCAGAGTTCGTGGGTGCGCAGGGCGTCGTGGGCGTCCAGGGTCCGGCCGGTGCGGACGGCGTCGAGGAAGGTGAGGACGGCCTGTTCGATACCGCGCTGGCGGGCGACGGGGACCCAGTCGCCGCGGCGGCGGACGGTGGGCTGGCCGCGGTGGTCGACGACGTCGGCGAGGTTGTGGACCTCGCGCTTGGAGTCGCCGCCGGAGACTTCGAGGATCTCCTCGGTGGAGCCGGACATCCGGTTCATGATGCCGAGGGCGGTGAAGCCCTCGCCCGCGAGGGTGAGGACCACGTGCTCGACCAGGCCGTCGTGGACCCGGGCCCGGACGTCGACGTGCTCGATGTCGCCGGGGACGAGGAAGCGCAGCGTGTCGACGACGTGGATGAAGTCGTCGAAGACCAGCGGGCGCGCCGCCTCCGGCAGGCCCTCGCGGTTCTTGCGCAGCATGACCAGGTCGCGCGGGCGTTCCTTCGCCTGGACGTTGGCCGGGGCGAACCGCCGGTTGAAGCCCACCATCAGGGAGCGGCCGGTGCGGTCCGCCAGGTCCACCAGGCGGCGGGAGCCGTCGAGGGTGTAGTCGAGCGGCTTGTCCACGTACACGTCGACGCCCGCCGTCAGCAGCTGCTCCACGATCGGGACGTGCTGGTCGGTCGCGGCGTGCACGAAGGCGGCCCGGATGCCGCTGCCGATCAGCTGCCCGAGGTCGGTGAACCGCTTCTCCGCGGGGATCCGGTGGGTGTCGCCGATCCGGTCCAGCTTCGCGGCGTCCCGGGTCATCAGGCGCGGGTCCAGGCCCGGCAGCGCCGTCAGGACCGGCAGGTACGCCTTCTGGGCGATGTCCCCGAGGCCGATCACCCCGACCGGCAGCAGGACGTCGGGCTCGGCGGTCGGACTCATCCGGATCTCCAGGGGTGCGCTGGGGCTTCTACCGCCCCCACCCTATGCACCGGCCGCTGAGCAGGACGAACCCGGCTTCGACCGGCGATGACGGGTTCAGGCCAAACGGCCGATTCCATGATCCATTTCGTTACGGATGCATCAAGATTGTTCGTCCACACCCTTCCGTCAATCCCACTTTGCTCTGATGTGTCGTCATGCGTGGATTTTGTCCGTCCCTACGATCCGTTGACGAACCGTCATGATGACGGCTTGTCGACAAGGAGTCATAGAAGATGCACAGGCAGATACCCGCCAAGGTGGTGAGCGGCAGCCTCGCCCTGGCGGTGGCCGTCTCCCTCCTGGCAGGGTCGGAGGTCGCCCTCGCGGCGACGCCGACGCCGGACCGCGGCGGCGACAGCTCCGCGAAGCCGGCCCCCACCACCGCCGCCGACATACCCTCGGCCCGCGTCGCCGCGCGGCTCTCGGGCCGGCGGGTCGAGGCACTCGCCGAGCGCAGCGAGACCTCCACCACCTGGGTGAACGCGGACGGCTCGCTCACCACCGAGCTCAGCGCGGGCCCGATCCGCTTCCGCCGCGACGGCGCCGGGCCCGCCGCTGCCGCCAAGTCCCCGGGGGCCGCCTCCGCCGGCAGCACCGCCGCCACCGGCACCGCCGCCGACTGGGTTGACGTCGATCTCGCCCTGCAGACCGCCGCCGACGGCTCGGTCGCCCCCAAGGCGCACCCCGCCGGGCTGACCCTGGCCGGCTCCGGCGGCACTCGCGCCGGCTCCTACGCGGAGTCCCAGGCCGCCACCGCCGACGGCCGCACCCTGGTCCGCCTCGGCCGCGGCGAGCAGCAGGTCGAACTGCAGTGGAAGGGCGGCCTGCCCCAGCCCCGGATCGACGGCACCAAGGCCGTCTACCCGGACGTCATCAGCGACGGCGCCGCCGACCTGGTGGTGGAGGCCACCCGGACCGGCTTCGAGCAGTACACCGTCCTCAAGCAGCGCCCCGGTGCCGCCGGTTACTCCTACACGATGCCGCTGCGGGCCACCGGCCTCAAGGCCCGGGCGCAGCCCGACGGCAGCGTGGTGTTCGTCGACGAGGCCTCCGGCGAGCAGCGCGCGATGCTGCCCGCCCCGGTGATGTGGGACTCCACCGTCGACGACATCGCCGGGGCCCGCAGCCGCAAGGCGCGGGTCGACCTGAAGGTCGTGCAGAACGGCGACGACATCGACCTGGTCTTCACCCCGGACGCGGCGTTCCTCGCAGATCCGGCCACCGTCTACCCGGTGACGGTCGACCCGTCCACCACCGGCCTGGGCAACGTCTTCGACACCTACGTCCAGAAGGGCGAGAAGGTCGACTGGTCGGCCGACACCGAACTCGACCTGGGCAACCCCGGCACCAAGAACGCCGACGGCAGCTCCCGCGAGGCCCGTTCCTTCATCACCTGGGACACCTCGCCGATCGCCGACGCGCTGGTGACCAGCGCGACGCTGTCGCTGTGGAACTTCCACTCCGGCAACACCGACTGCCAGCCCTACGCCTGGGAGGTCTGGGACACCGGGCGCCCCTCCACCGGCTCGCGCTGGACGTCCCAGCCGGCCTGGAACAGCAAGCAGGCGACCTCCACCGAGACCCGGGGCCGGGACAACTGCGGCGGCGACGGCTGGGTCAACGCCGACGTCGGCAAGCTCGTCCAGACCTGGACCTCGGCGAAGAACAGCCTCTCCAGCATGGGCCTGCGTGCCCCGGACGAGGCCAACACCAAGTACTGGAAGCAGTTCAACTCCGCCAACGCGGCCGGCAATGTGCCGAAGCTGTCGGTGACGTACAACTACCGTCCGCGCACCGGTACCGACCAGCAGGCCGGCTCGCCGTTCTACAAGGACACGGCCGGCACCTGGTGGGTCAACTCCACCACCCCGACCCTGCGCGACACCTTCGTCGACCCCAACAACGACAAGGTCGACGGCACCTTCCAGATCTTCGACAACGCCACCGACGCGCAGGTCGGCAACGTCCTGGTCTCCCCGTACGTGCCGAGCGGGCAGCCCGCCTCCGTCAAGGTCCCGGCCGGGCTGCTGGCCAACGGCAAGACGTACCGGTTCCGCACCTCGCCCTACGACGGCCTGCACTACAACAACAACTGGTCGGCCTGGGCCTACTTCACCGTCGACACCTCGGCCCCGTCCGCGCCGACCGCGATCACCTCGACCGACTACCCGTCCGGGCAGTGGGTCAAGGGCGCCGGGCAGAGCGGCGTCTTCACCGTCACCCCGCCCGCCGGCGACCAGAACGCGCTGGAGTGGTCGCTCGACGGCACCACCTGGACCAAGGCCGCGACCAACGGCGGCACCGCCCCGGTCGCGCTGACCGTCACCCCGGCCAAGGCGGGCACCAACACCCTCCAGGTCCGCACCACCGACCGGGCCGAGAACAAGTCCGAGGCGCTCTCCTACACCTTCCAGGTCGGCGCCGGCGGCGTCACCGCACCCAACGACGGCACCCGCACCGCCGCCCGCGTCCCGCTCGCGGCCGAGGCCGACGCCGCCAAGTACACCGCGGTGGCCTTCTCCTGGCGCCGCTCCGACGCCGACGCCTGGACCACCGTCCCCGCCGGAGACATCCTCAACGGCGGTACCGCGCTCGGCTCCTGGCCGGTCGCACTGACCGCCGGCAAGAGCCCCGCGCTCACCTGGAACGCCACCGGCACCGTCACCCCCGACGGCACCGTGCAGGTGCGCGCCGACTTCACCGGCCCGAACGGCGCCGCCGTCTCCACCGAGCCGGTCAAGGTCGTGGTCGACCGCAGGGCGGGCGGCGCGGCCTCGCAGAAGATCGGACCGGGCGAGCTGAACCTGCTCACCGGCGACCTCACCGTCTCCGCCACCGACGTCTCCGTGTTCGGTCTGACCGTCGGCCGCACCAGCTCCTCCCGCGACCCGAAGGCCGCCGCGGCCAAGGACGGCCAGGCGCCGGTCTTCGGCCCGAACTGGACCTCGGGCGTCGCCTCGGAGGTGTCCGCCTCCTCCTACACCGAGATCCGCCGGACCTCGGCGACCTCGCTGGACGTCGCCACCGCCGAGGGCGGCACGGTGTCCTTCACCGCCGACGCCGCCGGCAACGGCTGGGTGCCCGAGCCGGGCAGCGAGGAGCTGACCCTCAAGGGCTCCCTCACCGCCGGGGACTTCACCCTCTCCGACACCGAGGGCACCGTCACCGCCTTCGCCAAGGTCGACCCGGCGGCCGCCACCTGGACCGTCACCTCCAGCCTGCTGGACGGCCTGGCCAACAGCACCACCACGGTGGTCTCCGAGAAGACCGTCGTCGGCGGGAAGACCCTCGCCCGGCCCAAGTACGTGATCGCCCCGAGCTCCGCGGCGAGCGCCTCGGCCTGCGCGGCGGACATCACCACCAAGGGCTGCCGCGTCCTGCAGTACGTCTACGCGAACGCCACCACCGCGACCGGCTGGACCACCAGCGGCGAGTTCGGCGACTTCGCCGGCCAGGTCAGCGGCATCAAGCTGTGGGCCACCGCGCCCGGCGCCGCCAACGCCAGCGCCACCGACGTGGCCACCTACCGCTACGACGCGGGCGGCAACCTGCGCGGGGCCTGGGACCCGCGGGTCGGCGAGGCCTCCAAGACGCAGTACGCCTACGTCAACGGCGGCGCCGCGGACGGCGCCGTGTCGGTCGTGCTGCCCCCGGGCATGAACGGCGGCTACCACCTGGCCTACGGCAACATCGCCTCCAACCCGGCCGCGGGCGAGGGGATGCTGACCAAGGTGTGGACCAACACCCTCACCCCGGGCAGCGCCGACCAGGTCAACGGCACCGCCACCACCACCGTCGTCTACGGCGTGCCGACCTCCGGCACCGGCGCCCCCGAGGACCTCTCGGCCGCGGCCGCGGCGGGCTGGGGCCAGAGCGACCTGCCCACCGACGCCACCGCCGTGTTCCCGCCCGACCAGGTCCCCGCGTCCAACAACGGCGCCGACCTCAAGCCGGGCGACTGGACCCGGGCCACCGTCGGCTACCTGAACGCCTCCGGCCACCAGGTCAACCAGGCCGCCCCCGGGCACCGGATCACCACCACCGAGTACGACAAGTGGGGCAACGCGGTCCGCACGCTGACCGCTGCCAACCGCGAGCTCGCGCTCGGCGGCACCGACGAGGCCAGGGCGCAGCTCACCGACCTCGGCATCGACACCCTGCCCTCCGGCGAGCGCGCCAAGCTGCTCTCCACCGGGCACACCTACAGCGAGGACGGTCAGCGCGAGACCGAGACCTCCGGCCCGCTGCACCGGGTGACCCTGGCCGCCGACGCGGTCAGCGGCACCAGCACCGTCGCCGCCGCCGGCACCCGGGTCACGGCCCGCACCCGGACCGTGAAGACCTACGACGAGGGCCGCCCGACCGACGGCACCGCCAAGGTCAAGGACCAGGTCACCACGACCGTCACCGGCGGTGCGCTGCGCGGCTGGCCCGACGTCCTCGCCGAGACCCGCACCGACCGGAGCGTGCTCGACTGGGCGCTCGGTGTCGTCACCCGCAAGGTCCAGGACGCCGGCGGCCTCGGCCTGACCACCGTCACCGGCTACGACGGCCAGGGCCGGGTCGTCTCCCGGTCACTGCCCGCCTCCAACGGCGCCGACGCCGGAACCACCACGACCGAGTACTGGACCGCCACCGGCACCGGCCCGTGCGCCGGCCGCCCGGAGTGGGCCGACCTGGTCTGCCGCACCGCCCCCGGCGGCGCGATCACCGGCGGTGGCGCCAACCCGGCGCAGCGGCCCGTGAAAACCGTCCAGTACGGGCAGTTCGGACAGACCGCGCAGACCGCGCAGACCGCCAACGGGGTCACCCGTACCACCGTCGTCACCTCCGACGCGGCCGGCCGGCCGGTGACCACCACCGTCGTCGGCGGCGTCGGCCCGGCCGCCCCGGCCACCACCGTCGAGTACGACCCGGCCACCGGCAAGGTCGTCAAGGAGACCTCGGCCGCCGGCGGAACGATCAGCAGGGCGTACGACGCCCTCGGCCGTCGGATCTCCTACACCGACGCCGACGGCGCGACCACCACCACCCAGTACGACGCGCTGGACCGGCCGGTCCGGACCGGCGACAGCGCGCCGTCCACCACCACCTACGGCTACGACACCGCCGTCGACCCTCGGGGCCTGGTCACCTCGGTCACCGACTCGGTGGCCGGCACCTTCACCGCCCGCTACAACGCGGACGGCAAGGTCACCGCCCAGGGCCTGCCCGGCGGCTACACCAGCACCGACCGGATCGACCCGACCGGCACCACCGTGACCCGCACCCACACCCGGGACAGCGACGGCGCGGTCCTGGTCAACGACGCCGTCACGGAGAACGTCCACGGCCAGTGGGCAACCCACACCGGGACCCCCGGCGTGACGGCCGCCCAGACCTACTCCTACGACCGGGCCGGGCGCCTGACCCAGGTCCGCGACACCTCGACCGACGCCGTCTGCACCACCCGCAGCTACGGCTTCGACGCCAACACCAACCGCACCGCGCTGGCCACCGCCACCGCCCCGCGCGGCCAGGAGTGCTCGACGAACGGGGCCACCACCCTCACCAGCAGTTACGACAGCGCCGACCGCCTGGTCGACGCCGGCCACGGCTACGACGCGTTCGGCCGCACCACCGCGGTGCCGGGCACCGCGGGCGGGCCGGGCAGCACCGTCGGCTACTACAACACCGACCTGGTCCAGCAGCAGACCACCGGCACCACCCGGCAGACCTGGACCCTCGACGCGGCGCAGCGCCTTCGCGGCTGGACCACCGAGACCGGCTCGGGCGGCACCTGGACGGTCTCCGGCAACCGGACGAACCACTACGGCTCGGACGGCGACAGCCCCCGCTGGATCAGCGAGGGCGCCGGCACCTCCCGCAACGTGACCGGTGCGACCGGGGACCTGGCCGCCACCACCTCCGGCACCGCGACCGTCCTGCAGCTCGCCAACCTGCACGGTGACGTGACCCTCCAGCTGCCACTGGACCCGGCCGTCGCCCCGACCGTGCTGGACTACGACGAGTACGGCCGCCCCCGGACCGGCCAGCCGGCCGCCCGGTACGGCTGGACCGGTACCAAGCTGCGCTCGGCCGAGACGCCGGGCGGCGGACTGGTCCTGATGGGCGTGCGGCTCTACAACACCGCCACCGGCCGCTTCCTGTCCGTGGACCCGGTCGAGGGCGGCAACGCCAACGCGTACGACTTCGTCTTCGCCGACCCGCTGAACCGCTACGACCTGGACGGCCGGGTCTGCTGGAGCTGCGGCTGGAAGCGGACCAAGTCCTTCGCCCGCAAGACCTGGACCGAGAACAAGCAGACCATCATCACCTGGGGCGTGGGCATCGCCGTGGGCGGCGGCTGCACCATCCTCACCGGCGGTGCCGGCGCGGCGGGCTGTGCCTGGCTGGGCGGGGCCGTCGGCGGTGCGGTCGGCTACCGCTACGGGTACAGCGGGCAGCGCAGCTGGGGCGGCTACGCCCGGGCGTCGACCGTCGGCGCGGTCACCATGCGCGTCGGCGGCGGGAGCATGTTCCGCGGCTGGCGGTTCTTCCGCGGCGGCGGCGCCCACCGCGGGGGGTGGCGCTGGTAGCGGGTGCCGAAGCCGGCGCGGATGTGAGTGCCGGACAGGAGGCCGGGAACGGTGCCGGTACGGACCGTTCCCGATCGAGTACTAGCATCCCTTTTGCCGATCTTCAGAGGATTGAGGTACCTGTGAACCGATACGGGAAGGCCGCGCTGGCGACCCTCGGCTTCCTGCTGGCCGTCGCCGGTCTGCTCGCGCTGCTCGGCTCCGTGCCGTCGGACACCGAGTCCGGCTCGCTGCTCCGCGCCGCGGCCGGCGGCGGACTGGCCGGTGCCACCGGCGTCTGGGTGTCCTACCTGGCGCGGACACTGCGGAGCCGTCGCCGGTAGGCGGTGTCGTTCGGACGACGCCGGCCCGATCGGCCAGGAGGCGGCACCACCGGGTGACCGGTGGTGCCGCCTTCGGTGTCCCCGCGCGTCAGGCCGGGTGGGGGCGGGCGCGGCGGAGCAGGTAGGCGCCGGACGCGGCGGCGAGGACGGCCATGCAGGCGGCGAAGACCAGGCCCGCGTCGGCGAGGCCGAGCGGTTCGGCGAGCAGGCCGACCCCGACGACGGGGACGGAGATGCCGAAGTAGGCGACCACGAACAGCGCCGACAGGGCGCCGCCCCGGTGTTCGGCGGGGGCCGCGCCGGCGATCTCCCCGACCGCCCCGCGCAGGCCCATGCCCTGCCCGGCGCCGCCGACCAGGGCGCTGAGCACCAGCGGGGCGAGGACCGTCCACGCGAGGGAGGCGGCCAGCAGGGCGAGGCCCGCGATGAGCACCAGGCAGCCGAGCGGGACCGCCCGGGCGGTGCCCAGCCGGGGCACCAGCAGCTGGCCGAGGGTGGAGGCGAGGAAGGCCGCGAAGACGATCAGGCCGACCACCGCGTGGTTGTGGATCCCCAGGCTCTGCCCCAGGAACGCCGGGGTGACCGAGGTGAAGAGGCCCAGCAGGGAGAAACCCGCGAAGGCGGCGACCGCCGCCGGGACGAACACCCCGCGGACCTCCGGCGGCAGCGAGGGGCGCCGCGGCCGGGCGGTGCGCAGCGGACGGGCGCCGTCGACGGTCTCCGGCAGGAACCAGGTGACCGCGAACGACGCGGCCAGCAGCACCAGGTGCACGACGAACGGCAGGACGAGCGGCTGGGGCGCGTACTCGGCGAGCAGCCCGGACAGCAGGGGGCCGCAGCCGAGGCCGCCCATGTTGGCGGCGGTCGCGACGAAGCCGGCCCGGGCCCGGCGGTCGGGCGGGGCGAGTTCCAGCACGTAGGCGGTGGCGGTGCCGGTGAACAGGCCCGCCGACAGGCCGGACAGCAGGCGGCCCAGGCAGAGCAGCGGCAGGCCGCCCTCGGCGAGGAAGGCGACGGCGCTGCCGGCGGCGAGGGCGAGTCCGCAGAGCAGGACGGGGCGGCGGCCGACGCTGTCGGAGACGTTGCCGACGAGCAGCAGCACGCCGATCACCCCGAACGCGTAGACGGCGAACACCACCGTCACCATCAGTTCGGAGAAGCCGATCTCCTCCTGGTACAGCCCGTACAGCGGGGTGGGCAGGGTGGTGCCCGCCATGCAGACGGCGAAGGCGCCGGCGGCGCCGAGGTAACCGGGGTGACGAGCGGCGGGCCGCCCGGTCCGACGATCGGTCATCCGCCCACGGTAGGCCGCCCGGCCGGTGCGGGCGCGGGGCCGCGGACGGGCGCTGCGCCGAATGGCGGCGGTCTTGTGGGGCCGACGGTGGGAGGGGGCCACGGTCGGAGTGCGGCGGGGGTTCCGGAGGGCGGCGGGGTTCGGAGGGCGGCGGGTTTCACAGGGCGGCGGGTTTCAGAGGGCGGCGCGGTGGAGGGCGGCCAGCATGGCGGCGACGGCGACGGTGACCGGGGTGGTGCGGGTGCGGCGTTCGGCCCAGCGCCAGTCGCCGTCGGGGTTGACCTCCAGGAAGACCGGGGTCCCGGCGCTGAGGAGGAAGTCGAACGCGCCGTAGCGCAGGGACATCGCGGCGGCGAGGGTGCGGGTCGCGGCGGCGACGTCCGGCGGGGGTGACGGCAGGGCGCGGACGCCGAGCCGGTCGGGGGCGGTCCAGGGGTCGGCCGGGGCGGTCTTGGTGACTTCGAAGGCGTGCAGTTGCCCGCCGACGAAGTAGACCCGCAGTTCTGCCTCGTGCTCGACGTACTCCTGGACGATCACCGGCGGTCCGGGGCGCGGGCCGCCGGCCAGGTCGGCCCGGTCGAGGACGGTCGGGAAGATCCCGTGCAGCCGGCCCGGGACCGGCTCCACGAAGTGGTGGCCGGCCGCCTTGACGACCACGCGCGGGCCGTCGAACTCGTCGCGCACCAGATGCGGATCGGTGGTCAGCACGGCGCGCGGCGCCGCGATCCCGTACCGGCGGGCGAGGTCCAGTTGGCAGAGCACCCCGGGGCGGTCGGGGCGGACGGCCGTGCCGGAGATCGCCGCCAGCTGCGCGGCGGCGGCCTGCCACGAGTCGCGGAGGAAGGCGCCGCGCGGCGTCCCGGCCGGGTCGTACGCGGCCCGGTCGTACGCGGCCGGGTCGAGGGCGGTGGGCGCGAAGTGGCGGATCCAGGTGACGGTGGGGGTCAGCTCGCGCCCGTTCAGGCGGACGGTGCGGCGGTCGGGGGCGATGGTCAGGGAGGTGGCGGCGAGTTCCTCGGCGTTCAGGCGGGCGGTGCGGATGCCGGCGCCCGCGAGCAGGTTCCGCACCGGGTCGAGGTCGGTGTCGCAGGCGCGGCTGAGCAGCAGGACGCAGGGGGTCGGACGGGGGCGCGCGTCCAGGGTGCGGGCGGGGTCGTCGAGCTGGGCGAGGAAGGGCGAGCGGGTCGGGCCGGGTGGGCGGGGCGAGCGCGAGGCGGGCGTCGAGGTGGGCGCTGTGGTGGGCGCTGTGGTGGGCGCGGCGACGGGGCGGTCAGGCATCGGCGTCGGCGGTGGCGAGCAGGTCGTCGGCCATCGCCAGCAGCTTGCCGACGGTCGCGGCCACGTGGTCCGGGGCGCCGGGGAGGCGGTCGGCGACGCGTCGCAGCACCGCCAGGTCGAAGGCCGCCGCCTTGCCGGGCCCGGGCGCCGTCGCCGGGGCGGGGGCCGGGTCGGCGGCACGGAGCGTCAGCAGGAGCTCCAGCACCGTGGCCATCTCGGTGGCCAGCAGCCCCAGCGAGGCCATGTCGCCGAGGTCGCAGCGCGGACGGCTGTCGCGGTCCAGCACGGACAGCACCCCGATGCAGTCGCCGTCGCAGATCAGCGGGGCGGCCATGATGCTGCTCGGCACATAGCCGGTGGACTCTGCGGCCGAGCGGGCGAACTGCGGACTGTCCGCCACGTCGTCCACCACCACCGGCTGGCCGGTCATCAGCGCCCAGCCGGCGATGCCGGTGCCGGCCGGGAAGCGGCTGCCGAGCAGGTGGTGCTCCCCCTCTCCCGCCACCGCCTCGAAGACGAGGTCGCCGTCGGCCTCGTCCACCAGCAGCACGGAGGCCGCGGCCGCGCCGAACACACTGCGGGCCACCTCCACGATCGACTGGAGCAGTCTGCGTTGCCGCAGCTCGGCACTCTCCAACGGGTCAGTCGACACGCGCACCTCCATCGGGTACGGCTACGTTCTCAGCGGCCAGGTAGAGGACGGACTTGAGCTGGAAGGGGGTGAGCGAGCGGTGCTTGCTGAGAATGAGCGCGCAGATACCCGCGATGTGCGGGGTCGCGAAGCTGTTCCCGGTGCTGAGCAGGTGGCGACCGCCGGGTCCGGCCACCGGCACCCGCACACCCCGGGCGTAGAACTCCACCGGCGGTGACGGGTTGTAGTAGTAGGTCATCGGGTTGGGGCTGTCGTGGCTGGCGACCGAGATGACCGAGGCGAACGGCCACGGGTAGCTGCGCACCGGCATGTTGTGGGCGGAGGCGACGATGACGCAGCGACGGAAGTAGGCGGAGTCGGAGAGGTCGCGCAGCGCGTCGCAGAACTCCGCCTTGGTCGTCGACAGGCTCATGTTGATGACGTCGTAGCCCTCCTCGATGGCCCAGGTCAGCCCGGCCAGCAGGGCGGCGCCGCTGCCGTGCCGGCCGCCGCCCAGGACGCGGACCGAGGTCAGCGCCGCGCCGGGGGCGACGGAGCGGATGACGCTGGCGCAGGCGGTGCCGTGGCCGGCGGTGTCGCCCGGCTCGGTCGGGGTGACGGTGAGGGTGCCGTCCTCGGCGCGGACCACGTCCATGGCCCGGTCGAGGCCGCCGACCAGCGGATGTTCGGCGTCCACGCCGCTGTCCAGGACGCAGACCCGCACGCCCGAGCCGTCGGCGCCGCCCCAGGCCCAGTCCTGGGTGAGGTGGCCGCCGAGCGGGCTGATGTCGAAGGGCTCCTGGGGCACGACGGAGACGGGCATGCTCCAGGCGGGCACCCCGGGGAAGTGGTCGCGCGGCGGTCGGCGCCAGGGCGGGAGGTGGAGGTCGGTCATCGTCGGCCACCGCCCTCGGTGCCGGGCGGGGCCGGTGGGGCTGGTGGGACGGGCGCGTCGGTGACGGTGGTGGTGCTCGTGTCCCCGGCCGCGAGCCAGGCGCGGACCCGTCCGGCGGGCAGGGTGGCGCCCTTGGCCTCGAACTTCCGCAACGCCTCGGTCCCTTCAGCCGTCGCCCGCCCGGCCTCACCGGCCGCGCGGAGCACGATCGCCAGATCGAACAGCGTCTCGCCGACCAGGCAGGGGTCGTCGGAGCCCTCGCTCAGCCGGCGGGCCGCCGTGGCGGCGGCGACCGCCTCGCCGTGGTCGCCCCGGGCCGAGGCGAGGCGGGCGCGCAGCGCCGTCGCCGCCAGGCGGGCGCGCGGGTTCCCGCCGTCGCGGTCGTCCGGCCGGTCGTCGTCCCGGCCGCCGGGCTCCTGGTGCGGACCCTCGGGCGGGTCGAGCGCGGCCAGCGCCACCGCGGCGGCCCCGGTCCGTCCCTGGGCGAACAGCTCGCGGGCGATGGCGACCTCCGTGGTCCGGGTGTCCGGGGCGTGCTCGGCGGCACGCAGCACGCCGAGACTCTGCCGGTAGCGGGCCTCGGCGACCTCGTGGGCGCCGGCCAGCGACTCGACGAAGCCCGCCGCGTCCAGCACGACGGCGTCCGCGAGGTCGGTGTGCACGTCGTGGGAGTAGGTCAGCGCCTCGGCGAGGGTCCGGCGGGCGGCGGCCACGTCCCCGTCGAGCGCCTCCAGGTGGGCGCGGGCGACGAGCACGGGGATCAGCAGGGAGCGGTTGGCGGCGAAGCGCCGCCCCAGCAGGGCGCACAGCTCCAGCGAGGCGGCCACCGGGGTGGGCGTCCACTGGGCCAACTCGCAGACCGCGCAGAGGAGTCGGTCCTCCTCGTAGCCGTCGGCGAGGGCCCGGGCGCGGGCCAGTGCGAGTCGGAAGGAGGTCTCGGCGGAGGCGGTGCGCTCGGCGGCGAGTTCGAGGTGGGCGTGCAGTTGGTGGAGCCGGGACCAGCTGCGGTCGTCGTCCGGGTCGTGCTCCAGCAGCCCGGTGAGGCGGTCCGCGTCGGCGGCGACGGCGGCGGGCGGGGCGAGTCCGAGCCGGAGCGCGACGATCCCGCGCTGGACGGCGAGGGTCGCCGCGGCGCGCGCGTTGCCGGGCAGCGCCTCCTCGGCGGCGTCGAGCGCGGCCCGGCACCGGGCCTCGTCCTGGAGCCAGATCCCGGCGTCGCAGACGTGCAGTGCGAGCGCGAGGTGCCGGAGGTCCCCGACCGGCAGCAGGGTGCGGCCGCGTTCGAGGAGTTGGACGGCGGCGGGGAGGTCCTTGCGGGCCAGCGCACGCGTCCCCTCGGCGATCAGGGTGCCGGCCGCCGCTCCCGCCAGGGCGGGCAACTCTCGGTCTCCCGGCCGCAGTTGGCGGCGCAGCTGCCAGCTGGCCTCGACGTGGTAGGTGACCGCCATCGGGTCCTTCGGGTGCGCGTGGGAGAACCGGTCGGCGAGGAAGTCGTGCCAGCGCTCCCGCCGGGTCTTGGGGGTGAACTCGTAGGCGGTGTCCCGCAGTAGTGCCTGCGCGAAGCGGTAGGTGGCGGCCGGTCCGGGTTCGAAGACCCGGCGGCGGGCCAGCCGGGCGGTCGCCTCGTCGGCGGCGGTCGGCACCACTCCGTCGGCCTCGGCCATCGCCCGCAGCTGGCCGCGGCTGAACTCGCGCCCGACGACGGCGGCGAGTTCCAGCAGTCCGCGCTCGGTGGCCGGGAGTCGGTCCAGCCGTGCGCCGAGCAGCGCCTGGACGGTGGGCGGCACCTGGGTGCCGGGCTCGGTCTCGGCGAAGACGTCCATGAGCTGCTCGGCGAAGAGCGGGTTGCCGTCGCACAACGCGACCACCCGGCCGGTCAGTTCCCGCTGTTCGTCGGCCCGGAGGTCCTGCGGGTGGACGTCGCCGCGCAGGACCAGGCTGCCGACCAGGGCGGCGGTCTGCTCCTCGCTCATCGGCCCGAGGTCGACGGTGGTGGCGCACGGTCTGCCGCTGCCCCAGTCGGCGCGCTGGTCGAGCAGTTCGGGGCGGGCGACGCAGAGCAGCAGGACGGGGACGTCGCGCAGCCAGGTGGCGATCTCGTCGACGAGGTCGAGCAGGGTCGCCTCCGCCCAGTGCAGGTCCTCCCAGACCATGACCACGGGACGGGAGCGGCCGAGCACCTCCAGGAGGTGGCGCACGGCCCAGGCGATGTCCTCGACGCCGACCTGTCCGGGGGGTGGTTCGGCAGGTTCGGCAGGGTCGGCGGGGTCGGTGCGGTCGGTGGGGTGGCTGAAGTCGGCAGGGTGGCTCGGGTCGGTGACTGCGGCGGGTTCGGCCGGGTCGGCGACGGCGGCGAGGGTGCGGGTGACCAGTCGTCGCGCACGGCCGTCCGCGCTGTCCGGCGGCCCGGCCGACGCGGCGTCCTCGGCGAGCAGCCGCGCCAGTTCGGGCCGACCGCCGGGCAGCGAGCCGAGCATCTCGGCGAGCGGCCGGTAGGTGATCCCCCGGCCGTAGGCGGAGCAGCGCCCGGCCAGCACCAGCGCCTCGCCGTCCGGCAGCCCGGCGAGGAACTCCCTTACCAGGCGCGACTTCCCGATGCCCGGGGCGCCGAGGACGGTGGCGAGGCACACCTCGCGCCGTTCCCGGGCCCGCCGGTAGCCGCGTTCGAGCGCGGCGAGTTCGTCCGTCCGGCCGATGAACGGGGTGACCGGGCCCGGGTCGTCCGCCGTCGTCTCCGGGGCGGTGACCCGCCAGGCCGGCACCGGACGGGACTTGCCCTTCAGCCGCAGCGGCTCGACCGGCTCGATGCCCACCTGGGCCCGCACCATGGCGGCGGTGTCGGCGCAGATCAGGACCTCGCCGGGGGCGGCGGCGGTCTGCAGCCGGGCGGCCGTGTTGACGGAGTCGCCGACGACGCGGAAGTCGTCCCCCGGGCGGGTGATCACCACGACGTTGCCGGTGCAGATCCCGGCCCGGGCCTCCAGCTCCACCCCGTACTTGGCGGCGAGGTCGGTGGTGAGCCCGGCCAGGGCGGCGAGCGCTCCGGTCGCGGCCCGGACGGCGCGCAGCGCGTCGTCCTCGCGGGCGACGGTGGCGCCGAAGGCGGCGAGGATCGCGTCGCCGATGAACTTCTCGACGACGCCGCCGTGTTCGGCGATGCAGGCGCCGCAGCTGGCGAAGTAGCGGTCCATGACGCGGCGCAGCGGTTCGGGGTCCAGCCGCTCGGCGAGGGTGGTGGATCCGACGACGTCCAGGAAGAGCATCGACACCTTGCGGCGCGATTCGCGCGGCTCGGCGGCGGCCGGGGGCGGGGCGGGGGACGCGGCGGAGGTGGCGGACGCGGCGGTGAGCGGGGTGCCGCAGCCGGCGCAGAACCGGTCCGCCTCGGCGGTGCGGCGTCCGCACGCGGGGCAGCTCACGACCGGTCCTCGGGGGCGGCGCCGGTGGGACCGGCGGGGTGGGTGCGGTCGGTCGGACCCTCGGCGGGTGCCTCGGTGGGTGTCTCCACGGGTGCTTCCCCGTGGGCCTCGACGGTCATCGCCGCGGGCTCGCGCGCCGGTTCGGCGTCGGGTGCGGCCCTGCCGGGTGACTGGGCGGGTGCGGGAGTCGGGGCGGGTGCGGGAGTCGCGGCGGGTACGGGAGTCGCGGCGGGTACGGGAGTCGCGGCCGCCTCGCTCGCCGGGAGGCCCAGCCGCGCGTAGACCCCGGCGAGCACGACCAGCAGCCCGGACACCGCGAAGATCGTGTCGATCGGGCCGAACCGCAGCCCCGCCACCGAGCCGGAGAAGTCCCGCAGCCCGCTGCCCGCCAGCCAGCCGGACAGCACCGCCGTCAGCATCGCCGCGAGCCGGGTGACCGGGTAGAACACCGAGATCACCCGGCCCCGGAACTCCTGCGGGGTGGCGGCGAGCAGCAGCGGGGCCATCGCCGTGTTCAGCATGGTGATCGGCACCACGAAGACGAACAGCAGCGTCACGGCCGCCGGGAAGCCGGTCTGCCGCGAGTACAGCACCAGCAGCGCTCCGCTCGCCATCAGGCCGATCCAGGTCGTCCGCCGGGCGCCGATCCACTGCACGACCCGCCCGGCGGCGAGCGCGCCGGCGATCCCGCCGATGCCGAGCGCCATGCCGAGGTAGCCGTAGGACTCGGCGGAGACGTGCAGGTTCCGGGTGGCGAAGAAGATGTTCAGGGTGCTCAGGGCACCCATTCCGAGCTGGCCGATCACCGTGAGCACCAGCAGCGCGACGAGGAAGCGGTTGCGGGCGAAGAAGCGCAGGCCCTCGGTGAAGTCCTTGAAGAGGCCGGGGCGTTCGGCGGCCTTGCCGGGGCGTTCGGCGCCCTTGCCGGTCCTCGGGGCTGTCGGCACGGTGCGCACGGGGTTCACCGGCCGCAGGTCCGCCGAGCTGATGGCGATGTACGACACCAGGTACGAGAGCGCGTTGAACAGCAGCGCCCACTGCAGGCCCACCGCGAACAGCAGCGGCGCGGCGAGCGGCGGGCCGACGATCCAGGCGGTCTGCGCGGTCGCCTGGGCGATGCCGGCCGCCCGGGCCCGGTCGGCCTCGTCCGTCACGAGTTCCGCGATGATCGAGAACCGGGCCGGGGTGAAGAACTGGCCGGCCGCGTTGAGCACCAGCACGATCACATAGATCAGGGCCAGCCAGACACCCGCCGGCAGTTCCCGGGTCGGCACGAAGGCGACGACGGTGAGGACGGCGACCAGTGCGCCGCGCAGCACCTCGGTGCCGAGCATGGTGGCGCGCTTGTCCCACCGGTCGACGAAGACCCCGGCGAAGGGCCCGACGAACATCACGGCAGCGCTGGTCGCCAGGACGACGCCGCTGACCGCCTGCGGGCCCCAGGACTTCCCCTCCGCCAGCACGGTCGCCACCCACAGGACGAGCGTGGTGCTGAACACCGCGTCCCCGACCGAGGAGACCGCCTGGCCGAACCAGAGCCGGGTGTAGGTGGGGTTGATGAGGGTCGGCCGGAGCCTGCCGAGGGCGGTCACGGGGTGCGCCCCGTTCCGAGCAGCAGTGTCATCAGGGCGGTCACCAGGGTGGTGTGGTACGCCTTGGCGAAGTACTCGGGGGCCGGGTCGGCGGTGCTCGCGCGGGTGGCGGCGGACCGGCCGGGGACCGAGCCGTCCGGGCGCTGGGCGCGGGCAAGGCAGGCGAGGGCGGCCGCGCCCTCGGGCGTGCCCGTCGGGTCCAGGCCCAGGCAGACCTGGGTCATGACGAGTTCGGCGGCGAGGTCCCACCAGTCGTGCCGGACGCAGTGGTCGAGCAGTCGGCCGGTCAGGGCCGCCGCGTCGGCCACCGCGCCGTCGGGCAGTCCGGGGCCGGTGCGGGCGAAGTCGCTGAGGTAGAAGGCGGAGTGGGTGAGGGCGTACGCCTCGGGGACGGTCACCGGCGGCTCGTCGGGACGGGGAGGGCCCTGGACGGTTTCGGCGTCCCGGGCGGTTTCGTTGTCCCCGGTGGTGTCGGTGTCCCGGGCGGTGTCGGTGCCCCGGGGGGCTTCGGCGTCCCGGACGGTTTCGGCGTCCCGGCGGTCGAGGGCGTCCCGGCGCCGGGCCCGGGCGAGGGCGGTGGCGGGCAGGGTGACCAGGACGTTGCGCCGGGCGAGCTCCGGGTAGGGCTCGATGCCGTGCGCCACCCCGGCCTTGTCCGCGTAGTAGCGCAGTTCGAGCCGCTGGTAGGGCGAGCGCCCGACCGGGGCGAGGTCGGCGGCGGTGAGCCCGGCGAGGGCGGCCCGGAACGGCGCGTCCTCCGTCCCGGCGGGTGCCAGGGCGGCGCAGGCCAGCCGGTACTGGGTCGCACCGCGCGGCTCGGCGGTGAGCAGCCTCGGGAAACCGGGGTGCAGCCAGACGGCGCGGACCCGGTCGGTCGCCTCGGCCCGGCGCGGGTCGTCACCGGGGTCCAGGCGGGTCCAGCAGTGGGTGAGCAGCGCGAGTTCCAGCGCGGCCTTGGCGGGCCGGTGCGCGCCGCCGGGGTCGGGGACGGGGGTGGGACCGGGGCGGTCGTGACCGGGCGCGAACGGGTCGAAGCGGTCGAGGTGGCGGCCGATCCAGCCGAGGGCGCCGGCGGAGAGCTGCTCCAGGTCGTGGCCCGGACGGCCGACGGGGGCGGCGGGGCCGACGGGGCCGACGGGGGCTGCGGGGTCTGCGGGGGCGCACCCGGGGGCGGCGGACGCGGGACCCGTGCGGAGGCCGGGTGTCGTCGTCACAGCCGCCCCGTCTCGTCCAGGTAGTCGAGCAGCGCGGCATCGACCGTGTCGTGGAACTCGGCGAGCGTGCGCCGGTCCTCGTCGCGCCGGTAGAGGTCCTCGCAGCCGACCCAGCGGTCGCGGGTGTGGGTGCCCGGCAGGTAGCCGCCGGAGACGGTGCCGACCTCCCAGTCCGGTTTGCCCGCCGTCTCCCAGCAACTGGCGAGGGTGCCGTCGGCACTCACCACCGCGCCGTACCGGCCGTCCCCGTGCCCGCAGGTGGCGCAGGGCCGGTGGGCCTGCGGGCGGGTCACGCCGAGACCGAGGTCGAGGGCGCGGCGCTGCCAGCGGGTGAAGCGCGCGGAGAGGTCGCGGGTGTGCCGGAGGTCGTTGCCGTAGCCCACCCCGACATCGCCCACCTGGGCGAAGTACAGGGTGCAGCGGGCCGGGTCGAGCGCGCCGGCGAGCCGGTCGAGCAGGCTGTCGACGCCCCGGTAGGTCTCCTGCGAGACATTGACCCGGAAGATCCAGCGCAGTGGGGAGGACTCGGAGGCGCGGGCGAGGTTGCCGACGATGGTGTCGAAGGTGCCGCCGCCCTCGGAGCGGCGGATCCGGATCCGGTCGTGGTCCGGGCGGTCGCCGTCGAAGGTGACCTGGACGGAGCGCAGGCCCCGGTCGGCGAGGCCGTTGGCGAGCGCCGGGGTGAGCAGGGTGGCGTTGGAGATCATCCAGGCGGAGGCGAGGCCGTGGTCGGCGGCCCGTTCGAGGAGCTCCAGGCAGCCGCGCGGGTTGAGCAGGGGTTCGCCGCCGAACAGCAGGATGCGCAGCTTCGCCAGGTCGGCGGCGGCCATCTGCCGGTCGGTGAAGTCGAGGATCTCGGTGATGGTCCGCGAGGTCAGCCGCTTGCGGGCGATCCTGGGCGGGCGGGTGCCGCCGACGCTGTCCTGGCCGGTGTTCTGGAAGCAGTAGCCGCAGCCGAGGTTGCAGTGGGTGCTGGTCAGCACGGTCAGGGCGTAGCTGTGCGGGGCGGGGGCGGTCAGCAGGCCGTGCTCGCGCAGGCTGCGTTCGGTGCCGGGGCGCAGGGTGCCGTCCTCGGCCAACTGGCCGGGGCGCAGCCGGGCGAGGCCGCCGCCCGGGCCGAGGAACCACCAGTTGCGCTCGCCCCGGAGGAGGCGGGCGCCGGTGGCGGCGGCCGGGGTGGTCATGGGGCTGGTCGAGTCGGTCGCGCTCACCGGGCACCGCCCGGGGCCGGGGCGGCGGACGTCGTCAGCGGCCGTTCGTCGGCCGTTCCGGTGCGCGGGCGCAGGAGGATCACCGTCGCCAGTGCCACCACCAGCGTGGACTGGAAGGACTTCCGGAAGAACTGGACTGCCGTCGCGTCGGCCGGCACCCGGTCGGTGGCCGAGCGGCCGGGGAAGGACCCCTCCGGCGACTGGGCGTCGACGAGCAGGCGCAGAGCGGCCGCACCCGAGGGCGTCACCAGCGGGTCGAGCCCGAGGCAGTGCTGCGCGAGGACGAGCTTGCCCGTGAGGTCCCACTCGCCGCGCCGGACCGACTCCTCGGTGAGGCGCTCGACCCGGTCGCGGGCGTGGGCGAGGTCGGCCCCGCCGAGGCCCGGGCCGCGGAAGCCGAAGTCGGCCAGGTGGAAGACGGTGTGGGTCACATCGCACACGTCGAGTTCGGCCAGCGGCTGCCCGTCGGTGTGCCGTGCCAGCCTGCTGATCCGGTACAGCTCCGGGTAGTCGAGCAACTGGTGCTCCACATCGGCCAGTTCGGCGTAGTAGCGGGTTTCCAGGTGCAGGAAGGGCGACTTGCGGCGCGGCGTCAGGAGATCGCCCGCCACCCCTTCGGCGAGGGCCGTCCGGTGCGGACCGTCGGCGTCGAGGCCGTCCGGTGCGAGCGCGCCGTACATCAGCTGGAACTGCCGGGCGTAGCGCGCCTCGACGGTGAGCAGCGGTGGGTGGGCGGGGCTGCGCCACACCTGCTCGACGGTCGCGGCGACGGCGGCCAGGTCGGGGTCCGGGGGCCGCGTTCGGGCGGTCTCCGCAGTCCGTTCGGCCCCGGTCGTGGTGGCCCTCGCCCAGCAGCGGTACAGCAGGGCGAGTTGCAGCAGCGCCTTGACCCGGGGGGTCACCGGCAGTTCGGCCCGGCCCGCCGGCTCGTCAAGGAAGCCGCAGTGCCGACCGATCCACCCCCGCGCGCCCGCCGAGAGGCTCGCCACGGCCGCGAGGTCCGGGGCGGCTGATCGAGTACCCATGGTTCTCCCTTGAGGTTGCGGGCTGCCGGTCGGACGGGCGGGCGGTCTGCTCGACGAGGTCGGCGGCGCGGCGCGGGCCGTCCGCGGCGGCGTCGGCGAGCCGTCGGCCGAGGCGGTGGGCGTGGGAGCGCAGCCGGTCGTCCCGCCAGGCCGCGTCCACCAGCCCGGCCTGGTCCGGCTCCCCCGTGCGCGGAAGGTGGACGGCCGCACCGGAGCGCAGCAACGCGCCGGCGAGGACGGGCTGTTCGGAGCCGTTGGGGGTGACACCCAGCGGGCGGCCGCGCAGCAGGGCGCCGAGCACGGGCGCCGAGGTGCCGGCGGTCAGCACCAGCCCGGCCCGGTCGACGAGCGGCCCCAGCCAGGGCTTGCGGACGAGCAGGATGTCGGCGTCCGGGGCGGGGCACGGCTCGGCCGTGCGGCCCTGCTCCACGACGGCCTGGTAACGGCCGCCGGTGAAGGTCGCGTTGAGGCGGGGCCACGGGGTGCCGCCGCCGAAGAAGCGACCCAGGTGCACATAGACGACCGGTTTGCCGCTGCGCGCCAACGCGGCGTCGACGGCGTCGAGTTCGTCCGGGTCGGCGGTCGGCTCCCAGGGCAGCGGGCCGACGTGGTGCACCCGCTGGGGCAACTCCGCTCCCGGGTGCTCCAGTTCGGGGTCGCCGCGGAGCAGGAGCGCGTCACCGAGCAGCGCGGACCCGTCCGGGCCGTCGGCGTTCGCAGCCTCGGTCACGGCCCCGGTCGCGGTCCCGGTCACGGTGGCGGTCGAGGTGGCGGCCGAGGTGGCGGCCGCGACCGTCGCCCGCGGCCAACGGGACGGCCGGGCGGAGAGACCGGCCTCCTCCCGGGTGGCCTCGTAGAGCGCCAGCGTCTCCAAGGTCCGGTTCTCCCGGGTGCGGCCGTACTGCGGCTCGCCCCCGCCGCCGGAGCGGTAGGTCCACAGGTGGATCGAGAGCCCGATCACCACCACCGGGACGTCCAGCGTCTCGGCGGCGAGCAGCGCGCCGTTGCACAGCACGGAGGTCACCAGCAGGTCGGCGCGGGCCTGCCGGGCGGCGCGCACGGTCGCCCGGTACTGCGCGAGGCCCATGGTGCCCCAGCGGGCGGCGGAGAAGGCCCGCTCGCCGCCGAACTCCTCCGCCGCCGCGAACGGCAGGCCGGCCTCGGCCGCGAACGGTGCGGCGGTGGCGCGGCCCAGCACCGACACCCGGTGGCCGCGGAGTCCCAGTTCGCGCCCGACGGCGAGCGCCGGGTAGAGGTAGCCGCCGTCACTGAGCGGGCAGAGCAGGATGTTCACGGGGCCTCCGGGCCGGGGGCTGCGATCGGGGCGCGGCGGTCGTTGCGGGACGGTCGGGGCGGGACAGTCACGGTGGGACCGGCCGGGGCGCGACCGGCCGGGGCGCGACCGGCCGGGGCGCGACCGGCCGGTGTGGGACCGGCCGAACGGGCCACCCCGCCGCCGGCGGCTCGGGCCGGGGCCGGATGACCCGCTCGGACGTCATGACGCCCTGACGGCATGACGTCACCAGGTCATGACGTCATGACGCGACGACCGGATGCGACAACGTCACATCGCCGAACTGTTGTTGATGATGCAGATGTCGTCGACGACACCGTCGTCCTCGACCTCGATGCCGTGCGCCACGACGTCGACCTCGTCCTCGGCCTCGGTCGGCTCCGGGTTGATGGAGTCACTCATGCTGACCTCCCTCTGCAGTGCGGCGTCCGCTACGCCGGCCCGGGAGAAACGTAGGGATCCCCGGTATGGCGGCGATTAGGCGGCGGTTCGATTTCGGTATGACGGTTGGTCATATACCGTTCTGCTCTTCGTTCCCGGCTCCACGCCTCCGGTTCTTCGCGCCCTGCTCCGCGCCGTTCGTACCCGGCTCTCAGCCGTGGTGGACCGGCACCCGGTCGGCGGTCCGGCCGGCGCGCTCCCGCGCGTACGCGTACAGCAGCGCCGGCATCTCGTACCGCACGGTGTGGGCGAGCCCCTCCGTGCCGGTGACGGTGAGCAGACTGGCCTCCAGGAGGTCCTCCAGCACCCGTACGGCCGTCCCCCGGTCGCAGTCCAGCACCTCGGCCGCCCGGTCCAGGGCGAACACCGGCCGGGCCAGCAGGCCGAGCCGCAGCACCGCCCAGTGCGCGGCCTCCGGCAGCTCGCCGACCGACTCGGCCAGCCGCACCCGCACCAGCGGGTCGCCCCCGCACAGCTCGTCCAGCAGGGCCCGGCCACCGCTCAGCCGCGCGCCGTACTCGCCCAGCGGGACGTGCCGCAGGAACGCCAGCCGGTCGGCGACCAGCCGCACCCCGAGCGGCAGCAGCCCGGTCGCCCGGACGATCCGGGCGGCGGACTCCCGGTCCGCGTCGACCCGTTCGGCGCCGATCGTCCGACCGAGGAACTCCACCGCCTCGTCCGCCGTGAACGGCGGCAGCCAGACCCGGTGGGCGCCCTCCAGGCCGATCAGCCGGGGCCGGGCGGTGACCACGACGGCGCTCTCCCCCGCCTCCGGCAGCAGCGGCCGCACCTCGGACTCTCGGCGGGCGTCGTCGACGACCACCAGCGCGCGGCGCCCGGTCAGCCACAACTGCCAGGCCCAGCGCGGGTCGGAGCACTCCGCGGCGGGCAACGCACCGGCCGGCCCGTCCCGTTCGCCGCAGGCGGTGGCGGCCAGCAGCTGGCGCAGGACGTCCTCCAACGGGCGGGGGCGGCCGTCCTCCCCCCGCAGCCGGACGAACAGCCGCCCGTCCGGGAAGTGTTCGGCCAACCGGTGCGCGGTGTGGACGGCGAGCGCGGTCTTGCCCGCGCCGAGCGGTCCGGTCACCACCGCCAGCCGGCCCGCGCCACCGGTGAGCACCTCGGCCAGCCGGCGCACGGGGGCCCCGCGGCCGGTGAACGCGGGCGGGTCGGTGGGCAGCAGGTTCGGCGCCGCCGCCCGGGGCGGGCGCGGGACCGGCGACCGCAGTTCGGCGGGCTGCCCGGGGCGCGGCCGGACGGGGCCTGCCTCGCAGAGCAGCGAACGGTAGAAGCGGGCCAGGGCCGGGCTCGGCGGCAGGCCGAGTTCGTGGGCCAGCGCCTGCCGCAGCTCGTCGTAGACGGCGAGCGCCTCGGAGCGGCGCCCGGCCTGGCACAGGGCGGTCATCTGCAGCATCCGTAACCGTTCGCGCAGCGGGTGCCGCTGCGCGGTCTCGGTGGCGCGCTCGATCGCCTCCGCGCCGCGCCCGGCGGCGAGTTCGGCGTCCAGCCAGTCCTCGAACACTCCGAGGAAGCGGCGGTCGAGGCGTTGCGCGGCGCTGTCGATCAGCGGGACGTCCCGGAACCCGTCGAGCGCCGAGCCGCGCCACAGCCCCAGCGCCTCGGTGAGCGCCCCGGCCCTGGCCCGCTGTTCGAAGCGGAGCGCGTCGAGCTCGCCCTCGGCGGTGTGCAGGACGTAGCCGCCGGCCTGGTGGCTGATCCGGGTGCTCCCGGGGCCGGGCCCGGAGTCCGGGCCGGACTCGGGGCCCGGATCGGGGCCCGCCAGTCGGCGCAGCCCCGAGACGTACACCTGGAGGTTCTTGCGGGCGGTGCGCGGCGGCGCGTCGTCCCACAGCGCCTCGACCAGGGAGTCGGCCGACACCCGGGTATTCGCGTGGGACAGCAGCGCCGCCAGGAGAATCTGTTGTTTCCGTGATCCCGGATCGACGGCCCGGCCGTTCTCCAGCACGTGCAGCGGCCCGAGAATCCCGAATCTGACCGCCATCTCACGCCAACTTGATGACGAAGGAATGCCCTTCCACCTCGGCGTCCGAAACAGCGTCGAGCCGCTGTTTCACGGAATTGAGGACGGCGACCTCGTCCTCACTGAGCCGGGACAGCACGTCCCGTTGCTCCAGTGTCAGCAGGTCGACCGGGTTGCCCGCCTGCCGGAGGGCGGCGAGGGCGTCGAATGTCATGGTCCCCTCCTTCTCGGATGCCAGATCATCATCACCGTCGCCCGGGACGCCGTCCATGAGACCTTTGGGCCAGAAACCGCCTTCGTCGGGGGAGGACGCGAGAATCAGTGCGAGCAGTCCTGCCTGCAGTCTTGACCGGAGTCCCAGTTTCGCCAGAATGGCGGTGACGAACCGTTTGACTGTGCGTTCGCTGATATTGAGTTCGTAGGCTATCGAGCGATTGTCGTACCCGAGACCCAACAGCTGCAGCACGGTGCGCTCCCGGGGCGTCAGCGTCCGGGTCAGCGGCAGCGCCGCCGGCGGTAGCGGCTCCCCCGGCGCGCGTGGCGCTCCGCACGCCGGACACACCGGATCTCCACCACCCATCGACGGGATCCCCCCTCCGGCGACACACCACTGCGGTGCCCTCATGCTGACGCTCCCGTCGAACACCGGCAAGAGGTCGAACGTGCCCGGATAATGCCAACATCACGCCGGGGAGCGGTGCTCAGGACTCGTCGAACGGCTCGTCGCTCCACCGGAACGAGGCGCGCCCGCCGTCGACGTGCAGCAGGAACTCGGCCACCGGCCCCGCCGGTGCCACCAGCGACAGCGCGGCCGCGATCCGCTCGTAGCTCGTGTCGAACCGCTCGTACTCCTCCGCGTCGAGCAGCGCCGACGACTCCTCGAACCACGGCCGCACCGCACCGAACGCCGCCGTCGGCTCGAACCGCCCGTGCAGCCACGGGAAGTCCGCCTCGTCGATCACGATCTCACCGAGCACCTCCCCGTCCCGCTCCTGCACCAGCCGCCAGCGCTCCCCGAGGAACCCCACCTGCAACCACCTGTCCTGTCACACGGGCGGCCGGCGGTCGCTTGTCCGTCCGGCCGCTTGTCCGTCCGTCCGTCCGTCATTTCATCGTCCGCCGTCCACAGTCGGCGGCGTGTCACCCATCGCGGGCCACCAGTCGCCCGGCGCCCAACGCCCAACTCCCGACGCCCAGCACCCGATACCCGGCGCGGGCCGCCCCGGCCGCCACGTTCTGTGCCTGCTCGCACTTTGCAAAGTGCACTTTGCAAAGTGCGGAGGGCTCCCGGGGCGACGCCTCCCCGGCGTCGCCCCGGGAGGGATCAGGGGGTGGCCGGCGCGGCTTCGGCGAGGGCGTCGAGGACGGGGCGGAGCAGCGGGTGGCCGTCGGCACCGGCGCGGACGGCGGCGAAGACCCGGCGGGTGGCGAGGGCACTGTCGACGGGACGGACGGCGACCCGGGCCAGGTCGACGCCGAGGAGGGCCGAGCGCGGGACCAGGGCCACGCCCGCACCGGCCGAGGCGAGGGCGACGACCGCGCGGAAGTCGTCGGAGGAGTGCACCAGGCGCGGCTGGAAACCGGCGTTCTCGCAGGCCAGCAGCACCACGTCGTGGCACGGGTTGCCCGGGTAGGGGCCGATCCACGGTTCGCCACCGAGGTCGGCCATCGCGACCGGACCCTCGGCGGCGGCCAGCGGGTGGGCGAGCGGAAGAACTGCCTCGAAGGGCTCGGCATAGAGGGGGACGCGGGTGAGCCGGGCGTCGTCGGCCCGCGGGGCACCGCGGTACTCGACGGCCACGGCGAGGTCGGCGCGACCGTCGAGCAGCATCGGCAGGCTGGCGTCGCCCTCGGCGTCGAGCACCTTGAGCCGGATGCCGGGGGCACGGGTGGCGAGGGTGCCGATGGCGGGCGCGAGGACGAGGGAGATGCCGGTGGCGAAGGAGGCCACGGTGACTTCGCCCGAGACGCCGGCGCTGTAGGCGGCGAGGTCGGCCTCGGCCCGTTCCAGCTGGGCGAGGACGGCGTCGGCATGACCGAGCAGGATCTCCCCGGCCGCCGTGAGCCGCACGCCTCGGCCCTCGCGGGCGAGCAGGTGGTGGCCGGTCTCCTGCTCCAGGGCGGCCAGCTGTTGCGAGACGGCGGAGGGGGTGAGGTAGAGCGCGGCCGCCGCGGCGGTCACCGTCCGGTGGTCCGCCACCGCTCGCAGGGTCCGCAGCCGTCTCGCGTCGATCACAGGCCAATTCTGCCAGCGTCGATGGGACTGCCGGGGCGGGGGTGACCAACCGGTCGGGAGGGGCAGTAGCGGAGTGGGAAGTCGACCCCGCCGACTTCCCACTCCGGGTACCACCGCGCGCGGTACTCCGGCGGTGCCCGGAGTACCCCCGTGCCCCCGGGTCCCCACCTCTCGCACTTTGCAAAGTGCGGGGTGAACGGAGGGGTCGAAGGCGCGAGGCGTGAGAAGTGGGTGTGAGAAGCGAGGCGTGAGCACTGAGGGGCGAGGGGCGAGGGGCGACCCAGCAAACGCCGGGGCAGCGAACCCCCGCCGACCCCCGGAAACCGCGAACGGGAGTGGGAAGTCGGTCGGGCCGACTTCCCACTCCCGCGGCGGGAGGGTGGGGCAGGTGGTCTTGGTGCTGTGCGGTGTCGGTGGGGCCGGCCCCACCGACACCGCACAGCGGTTCGGGAGCCCGTGGCGCGTCCGGTTCCGAGCGGACGCGCCACGGGCGATCTAGGGGGAACCGGCCCGGCAGGGACCGTTCCCGGCGACCGCCACAGAGCGACGGTCGCGGCGGTACGTCGCGGCGGTACGGGGAGCTACTCCCCCAGCGCGGCGCGCGCGTCCACGAAGGCGGCGACGGCGCGCTCGACGTCCTCGGTGGTGTGCGCGGCGGAGAGCTGGACCCGGATCCGGGCCTGGCCGTGCGGCACGACCGGGTACGAGAAGCCGATCACGTACACGCCGCGCTCCAGCAGCAGCTCGGCGAGCCGCCCGGCCTTCGCCGCGTCGCCGATCATCACCGGCGCGATCGGGTGGTCACCGGGCAGGATCTCGAAGCCCGCCTCGGTCATCTTCGAGCGGAACAGCGCGGTGTTCGCCGCCAGCCGCTCCCGCAGCTCGTTCGAGCTCTCGACGAGGTCCAGGACCTTCAGCGAGGCGGCCGCGATGACCGGCGCGAGCGAGTTCGAGAACAGGTACGGACGCGACCGCTGGCGCAGCAGCGCGACGATCTCCCGACGCGCGGCGACGTAGCCGCCGGAGGCGCCGCCGAGCGCCTTGCCTAGGGTGCCGGTGATGATGTCGACCCGGTCCATGACGCCGTGCAGCTCGGGCGTGCCGCGGCCGCCCGCGCCGACGAACCCGACGGCGTGCGAGTCGTCGACCATGACCATCGCGTTGTAGCGGTCGGCCAGGTCGCAGATCTCGCGCAGCGGCGCGACGTAGCCGTCCATCGAGAAGACGCCGTCGGTGACGATCAGGCGGCGGCGGGCGTCCTGGCTCTCCTTGAGCTGCTGCTCCAGGTCGGCGAGGTCGCGGTTGGCGTAGCGGTGGCGGCGGGCCTTGCACAGGCGGATGCCGTCGATGATGCTCGCGTGGTTGAGGGCGTCGGAGATGACGGCGTCGCGCTCGTCGAGCAGGGTCTCGAAGACGCCGCCGTTGGCGTCGAAGCAGGACGAGTAGAGGATCGTGTCCTCCTGGCCGAGGAACGCGGAGAGGCGGTCCTCCAGCTGCTTGTGCACGTCCTGGGTGCCGCAGATGAAGCGGACGGACGCCATGCCGTAGCCCCAGCGGTCGAGGGCGTCCTTGGCGGCGTCGAGCACCTCGGGGTGGTCGGCGAGGCCGAGGTAGTTGTTGGCGCAGAAGTTGAGGACCTCGCCCGGGGTGCCGCCGCCGGTGACGGTGACGGCGGCGCTCTGCGGGCTGCCGATGACGCGCTCCGGCTTGAAGAGGCCGGCCTCACGGATCTCGTCGAGGGTGGCGGCGACCTCGTCGCGCACGTTGTCGAACACAGCTGCTCCTAATCGGATCGTCGGATCGGCGAGGGTGCTCAGGCGGTCCAGTCGAGGATGACCTTGCCGCAGCGGCCGCCGGCCGCCTCGTCGAAGGCTGCCTCGAAGTCGGTGGCGGCGTACCGACCGGTGATCACGGGGCTGAGGTCGAGGCCGCCCTCCAGGAGGACGGACATCGCGTACCAGGTCTCGAACATCTCGCGGCCGTAGATGCCCTTGATGGTGAGCATCGAGGTGACGACGGAGGCCCAGTCGATCGGGAACTGCTCGGCGGGCAGGCCCAGCATGGCGATCTTCCCGCCGTGGGTCATGTTGGCGATCATCGACTGCATCGCCTCGGGCCGGCCGGACATCTCCAGGCCGACGTCGAAGCCCTCGCGCAGGCCGAGCTTCTGCTGGCCCTCCTCGATGGTGTGCTCCGCGACGTTGAGCGCGAGCGTGACACCGACCTTGCGGGCGAGGTCGAGGCGGTACGGGGAGACGTCGGTGATCATGACGTTGCGGGCGCCGGCGTGCTTGGCGACGGCGGCGGCCATGATGCCGATCGGGCCGGCGCCGGTGACCAGTACGTCCTCGCCGACCAGCGGGAAGGACAGCGCGGTGTGCACGGCGTTGCCGAACGGGTCGAAGATCGCGGCGACGTCGAGGTCGACGGGGACCCGGTGCACCCAGACGTTGGAGGCGGGCAGGGCGACGTACTCGGCGAAGGCGCCGTCGCGGTTCACCCCGAGGCCGACGGTGTTGCGGCAGAGGTGGCGGCGTCCGGCCAGGCAGTTGCGGCACTTGCCGCAGACCAGGTGGCCCTCGCCGCTGACCAGGTCGCCGACGGCGATGTCCGCGACGCCGGCACCCAGCTCGGCGACCTCGCCGACGAACTCGTGGCCCAGCACCAGCGGGGTCCTGATCGCCTGCTGTGCCCAGCCGTCCCACTTGCGGATGTGCAGATCGGTGCCGCAGATGCCGGTGCGCAGCACCTTGATGAGCACCTCGCCGGGGCCGATCGCCGGGGTGGGGACGTCCATCAGCCAGAGTCCCGGCTCGGCCTTCTGCTTGACGAGTGCCTTCACGGCGGTGGCTCCTGACGCACGGTGGGGCGGCCTGCTGTGGGCAGGCCGACGAGGCCCGGCGGTGGCGGCCCCCGGGAGGGCCGGAGGGTGGTGACGGGGCCGGGGTCCTGGTGCAGGTCCTGGCGTCCGTCATCCGGGCAGGCAGAAATCTGCCTGGTCGGAGGGGGTGCGGTCCATCGAGGAATTCTTAAGGGCCGCGACAGCTGGGCTGAACGATCGTGCCCGAGCTGCGCCCGGGGCCCGTCGCGGCGTGCCGGTCGGCACCCCGACGGCGGAGCGCGCGGGGCGCGTACGGGGCGCGTGGAGCGCCCGCCCGGCGGCCTCTCCGGACCGTGAGCGGCGCGCGTCCGACGCGGGGCCGACGCGCTGCGGACAGGCGGACCGACCGGCCCGGCCCAGCCCGGTCCGGTCCGGTCAGTCGCGCCGGACGGCGACGGCGTGCGCCGCCACCGCCGCGGCCCCGAGCAGGGCGGCCGCGAGCGCGAGCAGCAGCGCGGTGGAGCCGACCAGGTCCGCCGAGCGGTGGTGGCCGGAGAGCCGGGTGAGCAGGAGGTTCACCGGCGGCAGGCCCTTGCCGAGGGTCAGGACGAGCAGCAGCGCGAGGGCGAGCATCAGTCCGTGTCCCTGTCGCCGGACCACCGGCCGGGCGGTGAGGAGGCCGACGGCGGCGCCGGTGCAGGCGCAGGTGAGCTGGGCCTCGGTGCCCAGGAGCAGGTCGGCGCCGGTGGGGCTGTGGCTGCCGACGAGGAGCGGCAGGACCAGGCCGAGGACGGTGAGGGGCAGGCAGACCGTCAGCGCGGCGAGGAGGGTCCCGGTGACCAGGCGCCGGTGTCCGCCGGTGGCGGCCGTCAGCACCGCCCGGTGGGGCGGGTCGTCGAGCCCGGCGAGCGTCGTGGTGAGCCAGGTGGCGGCGAGCAGCATCGCCAGGCCGGCGGCGGCGTGGGTGGCGGTGAGCGGGCCGGTGTCGTTGCTGGTGAGCACGGCGACGAGGGCGGTGAACAGGAGCAGCGGGGCGAGGTAGCGCTGGGAGAGCAGCAGGGTGGTGAGGCGGTAGCGGACGAGGGCGGTCATCGGGCGGTGGTCCTCGGAGTCGGGGCAGCGTCGGGTCCGGGCGCGGTGACCGGTTCGGGCGCAGTGTCGGGTCCGGTGGCCGGTTCGGGCGCGGGCCGGGTGACGGCTCGTACGGACCAGTGGTCGCGGAGTGCGGCGAGCAGGACGGCGTCGGTCCTGGACCGGTCCACCCGCAGGTGGAGTTCGGCCCCGCGGCGCTCGGCGGCGAGGACCCCGGGAAGGTCGAGGACGCCTGGAAGGTCGAGGACGCCGGGGAGGTCGCGGACGCCGGGGACGTCGGGGCCGCCCGGGCGGGTGAGGACGACCACTGCGGACTCGACCGCCGTCCCCGGGCCGGGGTCGGGGCCGGGGTCGGCGCGGCGGGTGACCCGTCCGTCGGCGACGGTGTGCACGGCGGTGGCGTGCGTCCGGGAGAGGGCCTCGCGGTGGTCCGTGAACACCACGGCCCCGCCGGCGGCGGCCGCCTCGGCGAGGATCGCGGCGAGCACGCCGTGGGCGGAGGCGTCGAGGCCGGACCACGGTTCGTCGAGGACGAGCAGGTCGGGCGGTACGAGCAGGGCCTGCGCGAGCGCGACTTTCTGGGCGTTGCCCTTGGAGAGGGTGCGCAGTTCGGCGTCGGGGCCGCCGACGAGGGCGAGCCGGTCCAGCAGCAGGCCGGCGCGGGCCCGGGCTGTGGCGGTGGACAGGCCGCGGATGCGGCCGAGGTGGGTGAGGCAGGAGATGGCGGTGAGGCGTTCGTGGGCGGTGAAGCGGTCGGGGACGTAGCCGACGGTGGCCCCGGGGGCGGTGGCCGGTCCGGTGCGGCGGCCGGTGGTGGGGCGGGTGAGGCCGGCCAGGATCCGTAGCAGGGTGGACTTGCCGGAGCCGTTGGCGCCGACGACGGCGAGGACGTCGCCGGGTGCGAGGCCGAGTTCGACGTCGCGCAGGATCCAGCGGCCCCGTCCGTAGCGTTTGCCCACGGCTTCGCAGCGCAGCAGCACCTCGGTGTTCCCCTCCGTCGTTCGGGCGGTGCGCACCCTACGCGGCCACCGGTAGGAGGCGGGTATGGGCCGGGTATGGTGCGGGCCGCAGTTCTGGTGGCGCGACCTGGGCCGGGCCGGGTGGCTGACGGGTGGGTCCGTTCGGGCCAGCGGACCGCCGCAGGGCGCGCGGTGCCGGTGACCGGCGCATACGGTGGCGATCGCTCCCCCTTGCGGGCCCGTGGAGCGGTGCTCCGGGCCCGTCCGGCCCAGAGAGGCGCCTCGACGATGACGAATCACGACCGCGTGCCGAATCGTGTGACGACGGCCCGAGCCACGACCCCGCAGAGCCCGGGGGCGCCCCCGCGCCGCACGGCCACGGCCCGAGCGGGTGCGGCCCGTGCGGCCCGGCCCGCCCCGGCGGCAGTCGCGCTGGCGCTGGCCGGGCTGCTGGCCTCGGCCGGCTGTTCGGGCGGCTCGTCCACCGGCTCACCGGAGGCCGGGGCGGTGACGGCCGTCCCGGCGGCGCTGAGCCCCTCGGCCTCGGCTTCGGGCCCGAGCGCGAGCGCCACCCTGCTCAGCCCCTCGCCGACCACCCCCTCCTCGCCCTCGGGCACCTCGGCGGGCCCGACCGCGCTGCCGCTGACGCCGGACGTGACGGCCCGGCTGGACACCGCGGTGCAGCGGGTGCTGACGGAGGCCTCGGTGCCGGGGGTGATCGTCAACCTGTCGACGCCGCAGGGCGAGTACCTGAAGGCTTTCGGCGTCTCCGACAAGGTCGCGGGCACGGCGATGGTGACCGGGCTGAACATGCGGATCGGCAGCGAGACGAAGACCTTCACCGTCACCGGTCTGCTGCGGCTGGTGGACCAGGGCAAGGCGGGGCTGGACGACCCGATCGGGAAGTACATCGCGGGGGTGCCGAACGGTGACACGATCACCCTGCGCCAGCTGTCCGACATGCGCAGCGGCCTGTTCTCGTACACCCAGGACGAGGACTTCGTGTCGGCGCTCCAGGCGGATCCGCAACGCTCGTTCACCCCGGACCAGTTGCTCGCGTACGCGTTCAAGCACCCGGTGAACTTCGCCCCGGGGGCGGAGTTCGACTACTCCAACACCAATACGGTGCTGATCGGGAAGGTGATCGAGAAGCTGGGCGGGCGGCCGCTCGGGGACTTCCTGAAGAAGGAGGTGTTCGACCCGGCGGACCTGGGCCGGACGGTGTTCCCGACCACGAACGCGTTCCCGCAGCCGCACTCCCGCGGCTACACCAACCAGACGGCGGACGGGACGATCGCGGACGCCACCGACTGGAACCCGTCATGGGGTTGGGCGGCGGGGGCGATGATCTCGGACCAGGCGGACATGAAGAAGTGGGCCAAGGTGCTGGCCACCGGCACCCTGCTGACCCCGCAGACGCAGGCGCAGCGGCTCCAGCCGCAGCCCTCGGCGGTGCCGGACACCTGGTACGGGCTGGGGGTGTTCTACAACCACGGGTGGATCGGGCACAACGGCTCGCTGCCGGGGTACCAGACGGTGGTGGTGTATCTGCCGTCCGCGCAGGCCTCGTTGGTGGTGCTGCTGAACACCGACATCACGTACAAGGGGTCGGCGCCGTCGACGCTGTTCGCGAAGGCGATCACGGAGGTCGTCTCGCCGGGGAACGTCTACGACCTGCCGGCGGCGCCGGCGGGCGGGGACGAGCCCTCGGCGACGGCCGACGCGTCGGTGTCGACCTCGGTGACGCCGCCGGCGCCTTCGACGGCGTGACGAGGCAGCCGTGACCCGGCAGGCGTGACCCGACAGGCGTGAACGAGCGCGGGTGCTCCGGGGCCGTCAGCCCCCGAGCACCCGCGCCAGGTCGTAGGAGACCGGCTCCTCCAACTGCCCGTACGTGCAGCTCTCCGGCGTGCGGTCCGGGCGCCAGCGGCGGAACTGCGCGGTGTGCCGGAAGCGGGTGCCCTCCATGTGATCGTAGGCGACCTCGACGACGCGTTCGGGGCGCAGCGGCACCCAGGAGAGGTCCTTCTTCCCGGTCCAGCGGCTCTGTGCCCCGGGGAGTCTGGCGTCGGCGTGGGCGGCCTCGTCGGCCCAGGCGCCCCAGGGGTGGCCGGCAAGGTCGGTGGTGCGCAACGGTGCGAGTTCTTCGGCGAGTTCGCGGCGGCGGGCCATGGTGAAGGCGGCGCAGACGCCGACGTGCTGGAGGTGGCCCTCGGCGTCGTGGATCCCGAGGAGCAGGGAGCCGACGACGGGTCCGCTCTTGTGCTCGCGGTAGCCGGCGACCACGCAGTCGGCGGTGCGTTCGTGCTTGATCTTGTACATGGCGCGTTCGCCGGGCCGGTAGGGCTGGTCGAGCGGTTTGGCGACGATGCCGTCCAGTCCGGCGCCCTCGTACTGGGCGAACCAGGTCCGGGCGAGGTCGCGGTCGGTCGCGGCGGGGGCGGTGAAGACGGGGTCGGCGGCGTCGGCGAGGGCCGTTTCGAGGGCGGCGCGGCGGGCCGCGAGCGGCCGGTCGAGCAGGGACTCGTCGCCGAGGGCGAGCAGGTCGAAGGCGACGAAGGAGGCGGGGGTGCGTTCGGCGAGCAGTTCGACGCGGCTGGCGGCGGGGTGGATGCGTTCGAGGAGTTCCTCGAAGCGCAGCCGGCCGTCGCGGGCGATGACCACTTCGCCGTCGAGGACGCAGCGCGGGGGTGTTTCGCGGCGCAGGGCGGTGACGAGTTCGGGAAAGTAGCGGGTGAGGGGCTTGCCGGTGCGGCTGCCGATCTCGATCTCGTCGCCGTCGCGGAAGACGATGGCGCGGAAGCCGTCCCATTTGGCCTCGTACTGCATGCCGGGCGGGATCTTCGCGACGGACTTGGCGAGCATCGGGGCGACGGGCGGCATGACGGGCAGGTCCATGCTTCCGATCCTCGCGCCGATGCGGGCCCGCCGCGCGACGGCGCGCGGGTGTCGCGACCGTCCCGGTTCGGGGCGGGCGCCCAGGTCAGGACAGGCGCGGCGGGCGGTGCGCGCTTAGCGTGAGTGGCATGGGCTCTGCCGTGGAACTGGATGTCGCCGGGCGGACCGTCCGGCTGTCGAACCCCGACAAGGTGTACTTCCCGGAGCGCGGTTTCACCAAGCTGGACGTCGCCGAGTACTACCTCGCGGTCGCGGACGGGGTGCTGCGCGGGCTGCGGGACCGGCCGACGACGCTGCAGCGGTTCCCGGACGGGGTGGAGGGTGAGTTCTTCTACCAGAAGCGGGCGCCGAAGGGCCTGCCCGACTGGCTGCCGACCGCGCGGATCGCCTTCCCGAGCGGGCGATCGGCGGACGAGATCTGTCCGACCGAGCCGGCGGCGGTGCTGTGGGCGGCGAACCTCGGCTGCCTGACCTTCCACCCGTGGCCGGTGCGCCGTTCGGACACCGACCATGTGGACGAGCTGCGGATCGATCTGGATCCGCAGCCGGGCACGGACTTCCGGGACTCGGTGCGGGTCGCGCACGAGCTGCGGGCGGTCCTGGAGGAGCACGGGCTGCGGGGGTGGCCGAAGACCTCGGGCGGGCGCGGGGTGCACGTGTACGTGCCGCTGGTGCCGGAGTGGACGTTCACGGACGGGCGGCACGCGGTGATCGCGCTGGGCCGGGAGCTGGAGCGGCGGCTGCCGGGGCGGGTGACCACGGCGTGGTGGAAGGAGGAGCGCGGGGAGCGGATCTTCGTCGACTACAACCAGATGGCGCGGGACCGGACGATCGCCTCCGCCTATTCGCTGCGGGCCCGGCCCCGGGCGACGGCGTCGACCCCGCTGCTGTGGGAGGAGCTGGACGACGCGCTGCCGGAGGACTTCGACCTGCGGACGGTGCCGGCCCGGTTCGCGGAGGTGGGTGATCCGCACGCGGGGATGCAGGGCGAGGCGTTCCGGCTGGAGGCGCTGCTGGAGCTGTACGAGCGGCAGATCGCGGACGGCGCGCACGGCGAGCTGCCGTATCCGCCGGACCATCCGAAGGCGGCGGGCGAGCCGACCCGGGTGCAGCCGAGCCGGGCCCGGAAGAAGGCCTGAGATGATCACATAGGCTGGTCGCCCACGAAGATCACCAAGAAGGACCACCAGGGGGCGGGGAACGATGGCGACACGGGGGCTGCGGGAGATTCTGGCGGACGCGGGGGCCGGGGTGTTCCCGCCGTCGGACGGGTCGGTGACGGTGGTGCCGCAGCCGTCGCCGCGCGAGGCGGGGGTGCTGTCCCTCTCCGCGCACGCGGTGGTGTTCACCGACGAGGACCCGGAGTGGGTGCGGGCGACGCTGGCGGCCACGCCGAGCGACCCGCTGGCCGCGCCGCTGTGTCCGCCGTTCCTGACCGCGTTCGCCCGCCGCACCGGTCGGGAGAACGGCAACATCGACCTGCTGACGGTGGCCGACCGCCTGCCGGGCGGGCCGCCGCTGCCGCTCGTCCCGGTCGAGGACCTGGAGCATCCCCGGGTGGTGCGCGCGCTGCGCCACCGCGAGGACGTGCGGGTCTTCGAGGCCGCGGGCGAGGCCGCGGGCGAGGACGGGAGCGAGGACGGGAGCGAGGCCGAGGGCGAGGACGGGGTCCTGGTGCTGGGGCGCGGTGTCGCCGGGCGCTGGGAGTGTGCGATCGAGGTCGGTCCGGCGGCCCGCGGCCGAGGTCTGGGGCGGGCGCTGGCGCTGGCAGCCCGGCACCTGGTCCCGGAGGGCGACGTGGTCTGGTCCCAGCAGGCGCCGGGCAACGCGACGAGCGTGCGGGCGTTCCAGGCCGCCGGCTACCGGCCGGTGGGCGCGGAGACGCTGCTGGTGGTGGGGCGGCCGTGACGGCCGACCTCGCGGCCGCGGCCGCCCTCGCCGCCGTCCCCGAGGAGGTGCGGGCCCGGCTGGTGACCCGGTTCGGGCCGGGCGCCCGGGAGTGGTGCGAGGAGCTGCCGAGGCTGGTGGGCGGGCTGGCCGGGCGCTGGGGGCTGGCGGTGCGGACGGCCGGCGGGGGCGGCACCTCGCGGGTCTTCCGCTGCGAGCGGCTCGCCGACGGTGCGGCGGTGTGGCTCAAGCTGACGCCGGACGCCGAGGTGGCCCGGCAGGAGGCGGTGGCGCTGGCCGCGTGGCGGGAGGTGCCGTCGGTGGTGGGGCTGCTGGCGGAGGACGTCGGGGCCGGGGCGCTGCTGCTGGCGGACGTCCGGCCGGGGACGACGCTGCGCGAGCGCGGTTGGCGGCCGGCGGAGGTGGCGGGGATGCTGGCCGCGATGCGTTCGGTGCCCGCGCCGCCCCCAACGGCCCTCCCGTCGTTGGCGGAGCGGCTGGACTTCCTGTTCGACCTCACCGAGCGGCGGGCCCCCGGGGTGTCGACGGCGGACGCCCGGGCCCTGACCCGCGAGCTGACCGGCGGCGGGCCGGTCGGGCTGGTCCACGGCGACCTGCACCCGTCGAACGTGCTGCTCGGCCCGGCCGGGGCTTTGGCGATCGACCCGCGTGCCTGCCTGGGCGACCCGGACTTCGACCTGGTCGACTGGGCTCTCGACGGTGTGGCGGATCCGGCGGCCCTGTCCGCCCGGATCGCCGCGCTGACCGCCCTGGTCGCGGGCTCGGACGCCGACCGCGTCCTCGCCTGGTGCCGGGCGTCGGCGGTCCTGGTCGCCGCCCCGCGCGTCGCTGCGGGCCGTGAGGACGCCGGCACGGTGTTCCTGCGGGAGCTGGCGGGGCTGTGACGGCACCGCCTCCGGCGAATGGGGTCAGTGGTCGTCGGCCGGCGGGGCGACCAGGCCCCTGGCGGGGCGCCCGGCCGCCCGGCCCGTCGGGGCGGCGCCACCGCGGCCCGGTCGGCGGAGCGTGAACCGGCCCGAGGTGCGACCGGCTCCGCCTGGGCGGGCCCCGCGTTCCGCCGACTCCAGTTCCCGGCGCAGGTCGGCCAGGATGGTCGAACCGGGACGGAAGTCGTAGGACTCCCGCCCGGCGAGGTCGAGGTCCGAGCGCAGGGCGGCGATCGTCAGGTTGCGCCACCGGTAGAGGTCGTCCGGCTGTCGGCCGCCGTCCCGGGCCCAGCGCCGGCAGCAGTGCCGCAGCCCGAGGACGGCACCCCGGGCGGTGGCGGTCGCGCACATGCCGCCCGGCCCGTAGAACCAGCCGTTGAGGGCCACCGCCACCTGCCCCGCCGCCTCCGGCGTCAGCGCGGAACCGGCGGCGTGCGACAGTCCGCCCAGGATGCGGAAGACCTCCGGGTAGGACTCCAGCCGGGCCTTGTGGAGCTCCAGTGCCCAGCCGGACTTGAGGTCGCTCAGCCACCCGGCCCGTTCCCGCCGCTGCTGCGCGAGGGTCAGCGCCGCCCCGACGGCGGCCACCAGCAGGGCGACGAGCCCGGACAGCATGGCCGTGACGATCTGCTCGCTCATGGCCCCCGCCCCCGTCACCGGCCGTCCGACGCGCCCATGATGGCAGGCCGACGGACCGTCAGAAGCCCTTTTCCGAAAGCAAGTTGTCCGATCCTGTCCGACCCCGTCCGACCCTGTCCGAACGAACGCGTCACCCGGCCGCGCGGGCGCCCTCCGGGGCCGTGGCCGCGATCGTGCGGACGGCCTCGGCGATCTGCTCGTCCGTGAGATCGCCGCGCGCGGTCAGCCGCAGCCGGGAGATGCCGTCCGGCACGGACGGGGGGCGGAAGCAGCCGACGGCGAGTCCGGCCCGGCGGCAGTCGGCGGCCCAGCCGACGGCGGCCTCGGGGCCCGGGGCCCGGACGGACACCACGGCCGCGTCGGGGGTGGAGCCGTGCAGGCCGGCGGCGGCGAGACGGGCGGCCAGGGTGCGGGCCACCTCCCGGGCGCGTTCGGCGCGGTGGGGTTCGGCGCGCAGCAGGCGCAGCGCGCCGAGGGCGGCGCCGGCGGCGGCGGGGGCGAGGCCGGTGTCGAAGATGAAGGTGCGGGCGGTCTCGGTGAGGTGGCGGATCACCCGGCGGGGGCCGAGCACGGCCCCGCCCTGGGAGCCGAGCGACTTCGACAGGGTGACGGTGGTGACCAGGTCGGGCGCGCCGGCGAGACCGGCGGCGGCCGGGGCGCCGCTGCCGCCGGGGCCGAGGACGCCCAGGCCGTGCGCGTCGTCGACGAGCAGCGCGGCGCCGAACCTCCGGGTGACGTCGGCGAGTTCGGCGAGCGGGGCGGCGTTGCCGTCGACCGAGAAGACCGAGTCGGTGACCACCAGCGCCCGGGGCCGCTCGCGCCCGGCGAGGATCCCGGCGACGGCGCGCGGGTCGCTGTGCGGGGCCCGGTGGACATCGGCCCGGGCGAGCCGGCAGCCGTCGATCAGCGAGGCGTGGTTGTAGGCGTCGGACACGATGAGGGTGTCCGGGTCGGTGAGCGCGGTGAGCGCGGCCAGGTTGGCGGTGTAGCCGGAGGAGAAGACGAGGGCGGCCTCGGCCCCGCAGAAGTCGGCGAGCTCCTGCTCCAGCTCGGTGTGCAGCGCGGTGGTCCCGGTCACCAGCCGGGAGCCGGTGGCACCGGCGCCCCATTGCAGCGCGGCCTCGGCGGCGGCCCCGGTGACGGCGGGGTGGCGGGTCAGCCCGAGGTAGTCGTTCCCCGCGAGGTCGAGCACCGGATCGTCGGCGGTCCGGCTGCGCAGCGTCCTGGTGAGCCCGGCCGCGGCCCGCTGCTCGGCGGTCTCGTCGAGCCAGTCGAAGACGGCGCCGGGAGCGAGGGTGCGCGGTTCGGGCGCGGTGCGGTTGACCATGCCCGGCACTCTGGCACGGCCCGCGCGACCCGGGCAATGTGCGCCGTGGCACACGTCCGGCGGGCGGAGGGCGCCGCCCGCGCGGTCGACCCGCCCGCCCGGTTGTGCCCCCGGGCTTTGCCGGGGGTGGCGGCGAGCAGGCAAGATGGGGCGGTGACCCTCCTTGATCTGATGCCGAAGCCCGCCACGCCCGACGCGCTGTACGAGACGTTCGCCGCCTGGGCGGAGGAGCGCGGGATCTCGCTGTACCCGGCTCAGGAGGAGGCGCTGATCGAGCTGGTGTCGGGGAACAACGTCATCCTGGCGACGCCGACGGGGTCGGGGAAGAGCCTGGTCGCGGCGGGTGCGCATTTCGCGGCGCTCGCGGAGGGGAAGCGGACGTTCTACACGGCGCCGATCAAGGCGCTGGTGTCGGAGAAGTTCTTCGACCTGGTGAAGATGTTCGGGACCGAGCAGGTCGGCATGATGACGGGTGACGCCTCGGTGAACCCGACGGCGCCGATCATCTGCTGCACGGCGGAGGTGCTGGCGCAGATCGCGCTGCGCGACGGCACCCGGGCCGATGTCGGCCAGGTGGTCATGGACGAGTTCCACTTCTACGCGGAGCCGGACCGGGGCTGGGCCTGGCAGATCCCGCTGCTGGAGCTGCCGCAGGCCCAGTTCCTGCTGATGTCGGCGACGCTGGGCGACGTGCGGCGGTTCGAGGAGGACCTCACCCGGCGCACCGGTCGGCCGACGACGGTGGTGCGCAACACGACGCGTCCGGTGCCGCTGTTCTACGAGTACCGCCGCACCACCATGCACGACACGCTGGAGGAGCTGCTGCAGACCGGCCAGGCGCCGGTGTATGTCGTGCACTTCACCCAGAAGGAGGCGGTGGACCGCGCGCAGTCGCTGATGAGCATCAACATGTGCTCGAAGGCGGAGAAGGACGCCATCGCCGAACTGATCGGGAATTTCCGCTTCACCACCAAGTTCGGACGCAATCTGTCGCGTTTCGTCCGGCACGGGATCGGTGTGCACCACGCGGGCATGCTCCCGAAGTACCGCCGGCTGGTCGAGCGGCTCGCCCAGGCGGGTCTGCTGAAGGTGATCTGCGGGACGGACACGCTCGGCGTGGGCGTCAATGTGCCGATCCGCACGGTGCTGTTCACCGCGCTGTCGAAGTACGACGGGCAGCGGGTGCGGATCCTGCGCGCCCGGGAGTTCCACCAGATCGCCGGACGGGCCGGGCGGGCCGGGTTCGACACGGTGGGCCAGGTGGTGGCGCAGGCGCCCGAGCACGTCATCGAGAACGACAAGGCCGTCGCCAAGGCGGGCGACGACCCCAAGAAGAAGCGGAAGATCGTCCGCAAGAAGGCGCCGGAGGGCTTCGTCGGCTGGTCCGAGGAGACCTTCCAGAAGCTGATCGGCGCCGACCCGGAGCCGCTGGTGAGCCGGTTCAAGGTGACCCACGCGATGCTGCTGTCGGTCATCGCGCGGCCGGGCAACGCCTTCGAGGCGATGCGCAAGCTGCTCACCGACAACCACGAGGACCGGGCCTCGCAGCGCCGGCACATCCGCACCGCGATCGCCATCTTCCGCTCGCTGCTGGAGGGCGGCGTGGTGGAGCGGCTGCCGGAGCCGGACGCCGAGGGCCGGATCGTGCGCCTCACCCTGGACCTCCAGGAGAACTTCGCGCTCAACCAGCCGCTGTCCACCTTCGCCCTGGCCGCCTTCGAACTGCTCGACCCGACCGAGCCGTCCTACGCGATGGACGTGGTGTCGGTGGTCGAGGCGACCCTCGACGACCCGCGGCAGATCCTCGCCTCGCAGCAGAACAAGGCGCGCGGCGAGGCCATCGGCGAGATGAAGCGCGACGGCATCGAGTACGAGGAGCGGATGGAGCGGCTCCAGGAGATCACCTACCCGAAGCCGCTGGAGGAACTGCTCACCCACGCCTACGAGGTGTACCAGCGGGCGCACCCCTGGATCGGCGACCACCAGCTCCAGCCGAAGTCGGTGGTACGGGACCTCTACGAGCGGGCGATGACCTTCTCGGACTACGTCGGCTTCTACGAGCTGGCCCGCACCGAGGGCATCGTGCTGCGCTACCTGGCCGGCGCGTTCAAGGCGCTGGAGCAGACCGTCCCCGAGGACGTGAAGACCGACGACCTCAAGGACATCATCGCCTGGCTGGGCGAGCTGGTCCGCCAGGTCGACTCCAGCCTGCTGGACGAGTGGGAGCAGCTGGCCAACCCGACCGGGCCGCAGACGGCCGAGGTCGTGCTGGACGACAAGCCGGCGCCGGTGACGGCGAACGCGCGGGCGTTCCGGGTGCTGGTGCGCAACGAGATGTTCCGCCGGGTCGAGCTGTGCGCGCTGGAGAACTACGACGAACTGGCCGCGCTGGACGGCGAGTACGGCTGGGACGCGGACCGCTGGGCGGACGCCATGGACGGGTACTGGGACGAGTACGACGACCTGGGCACCGGTCCGAACGCGCGCGGCCCGAAGATGCTGATCATCGAGCAGGAGGACTCGGCCTGGCGGGTGCGGCAGATCTTCGACGACCCGGAGGGGGACCACGACTGGGGCATCAGCGCCGAGGTCGACCTCTTCGGCTCGGACGAGGAGGGCCGCGCGGTGCTGCGGGTCACCGCCGTGGACCGGCTGGGCGGCTGACGGTCCGTCAAGTGCACTGACCGGGCAGCGGAACGGGGGGCGGGCCGAGGCCCGCCCCCCGTTCCGGTCCGCGCTCCTACATCCAGACGAACGGCGCGCCCGCGCCGTACGAGACGGCCCGGGTGGCCTCGTCGAGCAGCTGGTCGAGGCCGGGGGTGCTCGCCGAGGGCACCGGCAGCGGGCTCGCCGGGGGGACGGGGGCGCCGACGGTGGGCGAGGCGGTGCCGGTACCGGGCACGGCGGGGGTGGCCGCGGGGGCGGCGGCCACGCCCCCGGGGTACATCTCGGCGGGCCGCGAACTGGACACCGTCACGTAGTGGCCGACGAGTTCGACCCGGGGCTCGATGGCGGGCCGGGCCTGTCCGGCCGCCAGCGCGGGCGCGGCGGAGGCGTCCGGGAGGATGAAGGCGACGGCTCCGGACCTGGCGCGCAGCGCCTCGACGGCGCGGGCAGCGGCCGGGGCCTCGGTGAAGCGCAGCAGGGTGACGCTGCTCAGCACGGGCCGGTCCTGGGCGGTGTAGCTGACCGCGAGGTAGCCCTTGCAGCCGGCCTCGCGCAGCAGGTCCAGGGTGCGGTCCTGGAGCACCTCGGTGCAGTTGTCGCCGCGCCGCACGCCGGAGCGCTTGCCCTTGTAGGAGCCGGACTCCACGATCCGCTGGGCGGGGAAGTAGGCCTCGACGTCGAGGGCTTCGGGGTCGACGACGGTGCGCTGCGGCGGGTCGCCGACGATCGGCGGGGTCTTGGACGCCTCCTTGCTGGAGGGGCCCAGCCCGGGTATGTAGTCGCCGGGCGTGGGGCGGGTGACGATCCAGCCGCCGGCCGCGACCACGCCGACGACGGTGACCCAGCCGACGACCCGTCGGGCGGTCACGCGTCTGGGCCGGTAGGCCCCTTCCGGCCGTTCGGACACCTCGTACGCCGGCCGCTCCGCCGGTGATTCTGCCGATGACGGGGCGCGCTCCCCCTGCGTGGTCATGCGGCCGATTGTATGCAGGCCACGAGTGGTGGAGATCACGGGGGCGGGGCGGCGGCCGGAGCGGCGGGAAGGGCGCCGGGGAGGGTGCCGGACGGCCGTCGGGAAGGGTGTCGGAGAGGGCTTCGGGGAGGGCCTCGGGGAGGGCCTCGGGGAGGGTTGCGGAACGGCCTCCGGGGCGGCCCGCGGGAGGCCCGCCGGGGCCCTCGTCCGCGACGTGACCGGCACCACTACCGTGAGCTTCGACACTGTGACAACTCGCACATCCTCCCCGGGATCTTCTGGTGGGTTTCCTCTGGCGTCCGTCGCGGCCCAGCAGGCAGGATCAGGCCCATGGATCTGCTCGATACCCTCACCGCCAAGGGCCTGCGTGGGGAGACCCCCACCCGCGAGGAGGCACTCGCCGTCCTCGCCACCACCGACGACGAGCTGCTCGACGTGGTCGCGGCCGCCGGGCGGGTGCGCCGGCGGTGGTTCGGCCGCCGGGTCAAGCTCAACTACCTGGTGAACCTGAAGAGCGGGCTGTGCCCGGAGGACTGCTCCTACTGCTCGCAGCGGCTGGGCTCCAAGGCCGAGATCCTGAAGTACACGTGGCTCAAGCCGGGCCAGGCCGCGGAGGCGGCGAAGGCCGGCGTGTCGGGCGGCGCCAAGCGGGTCTGCCTGGTGGCGAGCGGCCGCGGCCCGACGGACCGTGACATCGACCGGGTGACCGACACCGTCGCGGCCATCAAGGAGGCCGACCCGGCGGTGGAGATCTGCGCCTGCCTCGGCCTGCTCTCCGACAACCAGGCGGAGCGTCTGAAGGCGGCCGGTGTCGACGCCTACAACCACAACCTGAACACCTCCGAGGGCACCTACGGCGACATCGCCACCACCCACACCTACGCGGACCGGGTGGACACCGTGCAGAAGGCGCACGGCGCCGGCCTGTCGGCCTGCTCCGGCCTGATCGCGGGCATGGGCGAGAGCGACGAGGACCTGGTGGACGTGGTCTTCGCGCTGCGCGAGCTGGGCTCCGACTCGGTGCCGGTGAACTTCCTGATCCCGTTCGAGGGCACGCCGCTGGCGAAGGAGTGGAACCTCTCGCCGCAGCGCTGCCTGCGGATCCTCGCCATGGTGCGGTTCGTGAACCCGGACACCGAGGTGCGGATCGCGGGCGGCCGCGAGGTGCACCTGCGCAGCATGCAGCCGCTGGGCCTGCACCTCGCCAACTCCATCTTCCTGGGCGACTACCTGACCAGCGAGGGCCAGGCCGGGCAGACCGACCTCGACATGATCGCGGACGCCGGCTTCGAGGTCGAGGGCGTCGGCGAGAGCACCCTGCCCCGGCACCGGGCGGACATCGCGGCGGCGGCGACCGGCGGTTGCGGAAGCGGGGCCACGGGCGGCGCGGGCGGCGGCTGCGGCACGGCCGCCGTGCCCGGCGGGAGCGAGGGCGCGGACGCCGCCGACGGCTGCGGGACGGGCGGCGGCTGCGGTCCCTGCGGCGGCCACGGGCACGCGGCGCCGACCGCCGACCGGGCCGCCGAGAAGGCAGCCGACCAGGCCGCCGACGAGGTGCGCACCGACCTGGTGCGGGTCCGCCGCCGCGGCGCCGGCACCGAGCTGGCGCCCAACGCCTGACACCCCGCCCCGCCCGGGGCCCGGCCCGGCCGGACCCCGACCGCACCCCTCGGAAAGTCCTTCCCCCATGACCCAGCTGTCCACCGACACCCTGCTCGCGCTCGACCGGGCGCACGTCTGGCACCCGTACGGGCCGATGCCCGGCACCTCCACCCCGTACGTGGTGGAGTCCGCCTCCGGCGTCCGGCTGCGGTTGGCCGCGCCGGTCGCGGGCGGGCGGCGCGAGCTGGTGGACGGCATGTCGTCCTGGTGGGCGGCGATCCACGGGTACGGGCACCCGGTGCTGGACGAGGCGGTGCGCGGGCAGCTGGGGCGGATGAGCCATGTCATGTTCGGCGGGCTCACCCACGAGCCCGCCGTCCGGCTGGCGGCCACCCTGGTGGAGATCACCCCGGAGCCGCTGCGGCACGTGTTCCTCGCCGACTCGGGCTCGGTGGCCGTCGAGGTCGCGATGAAGATGTGCCTCCAGTACTGGCAGTCCGTGGGCCGGCCCGAGAAGCGGCGGCTGCTCACCTGGCGCGGCGGCTACCACGGGGACACCTTCCACCCGATGTCGGTGTGCGACCCGCAGGGCGGCATGCACCAGCTGTGGGGCGGGGTACTGCCCCACCAGCTGTTCGCCGCCGAGCCGCCGGCCGGCTTCGACGCCCCGCTCGACGACGCGTACGCCCGGGCCTTCGAGGAGCTGGTGGAGCGCCACGCGGGCGAGCTGGCGGCGGTGATCGTGGAACCGGTGGTGCAGGGCGCCGGCGGGATGCGCTTCCACTCCCCCGCCTACCTCCGGATCCTGCGCGAACTGTGCGACCGGCACGGGGTGCTGCTGGTCTTCGACGAGATCGCCACCGGCTTCGGCCGCAGCGGCGAGCTGTTCGCCGCCGACCACGCCGGCGTCGCCCCGGACGTGATGTGCCTCGGCAAGGCCCTCACCGGCGGCTACCTCACCATGGCGGCCACCCTGTGCACGGCGGAGATCGCGGACGGCATCAGCCGCGGCGCGGTGCCGGTGCTGGCGCACGGGCCGACGTTCATGGGCAACCCGCTGGCGGCGGCGGTCGCCAACGCCTCGATCGACCTGCTGCTCGGGCAGGACTGGGCGACCGAGGTGAAGCGGATCGGCACCGGGCTGGCCGCGGGCCTGGCGGACGCCGCCGCACTGCCGGGCGTCAAGGACGTGCGGGTGCTCGGCGCGATCGGCGTCGTGCAGCTGGACCACCCGGTGGACATGGCGGCGGCGACCGAGGCCGCCGCGCGGGAGGGCGTCTGGCTGCGCCCGTTCCGGGACCTCGTCTACACCATGCCGCCGTACATCACCGGTGACGAGGACGTGGCGCGGATCGCCCGGGCCGTCACGGCGGCGGCCGCCGCCGGATGAGCGCCGGGGCGGAGAACACGACGGCACGACTGACCGGAAACGGGAACGGGAACATGGGCACGGACAGGGACATGAGCGGGGACGCGGGCAGCGGCACGGGCACGGACGGCAGCACGCGCGGACGCGTCCTCTTCGTGACCGGGACCGGCACCGAGGTCGGCAAGACCGTCACCACGGCGGCCGTCACGGCGAGCGCCCTGCGGGCCGGTCTGCGGGTCGCGGTCCTCAAGCCCGGCCAGACCGGGGTCACCCCCGAGGAGCCGGGCGACGCCGAGGAGGTCCGCCGGCTGGCCGGACCCGCGGCCCCGACGCCGGGCGCCCTCACGCTGCGCGAACTCGCCCGCTACCCCGAGCCCTTGGCGCCCGACACGGCGGCCCGCCGCTCCGGACTGCCGTGCCTGGCGGCCGAGGACGTGGCGAAGGAGGTCGCGGACCTGGCCGAGCGGCACGACCTGGTGCTGGTCGAGGGCGCCGGCGGGCTGCTGGTCCGCTACGACGAGTTGGGCCGCACGCTCGCCGACCAGGCCCGCGCGGTGCGTGAACTCGGCCTGCCCGCCGAGGTGCTGCTGGTGGCGACGGCCGGTCTCGGCACGCTGAACACCACCGCGCTCACGGCCGAGGCGCTGGCCGCGCGCGGTCTGCCGCTGCTCGGCGTGGTGGTCGGCGCCTGGCCGGACTCCCCCGGGCTCGCCGACCGCTGCAACCTCGCCGACCTGCCGCGGGCGGCCGCCGGTGCGCCGCTGCTCGGCGCGCTGCCCGAACACGCGGGCCGGGCCGCGGACTTCACCGCGCTCGCGGTCGCCGCGCTCGCTCCCGCACTGCACGGCGACTGGGACGCCGCCGCCTTCACCGCCGAGCACGGGGCGGGCTGAACCGAGGACCGGGCCGCGGCAGAGCACGCGCCACCACGCCGCGCACCACCACGCCGCGCAACGTCACGCCCCCGGCGCCCCGTGGCGGAACCGCACCGTTTTCGCTCGATCGGGTGAGATACCGGCCCGACCCCACCCCCGGCGCCCGGACGCTCAATACGGTTCTCCGCATGACGGATGGCCTGACGGTGGACGAGGCCCTGCGGGCCCTGGCCGCGCTCGAAGCGGCTTGGAAGGACGACGATGAGGCCCTGGCCGCGCTGGCCGCCGGGGGGCCGACCGAGCAGCCGCTCGCCGCGCTGGTCGCGCGCTACGGCGAGCACGCCGTCGACACGCTGATGGCGCTGGCCTTCGGCCTGCGGTCCAGCATGACCGACGAGGAGCTCGCCGAACTCACCGACGCGGTGAGCTCCAACATCGGCGCCCGGATGAGCGCCCTGCTCACCCGGACCCTGCGCGCCTGGGGCGGGACGGCCGGGGACGACCTGGGTGTGGTCAAGGTGATCGCGCACGCTGTGATCGACGCCATGCGGGCCGTCACCGAGGAGCCGAGCAAGACCGATGTGCTTCCGCTGCTCGCCACTTTCCGCACCTACGCACTGAGCGACAGCTCCTGACGGTCCGTCAGCAGGAAGGGTTCCCGGCCGCCGCTGGGGGCGCGCGGACCGGGGCCGGATCCGGCCCCGGTCCGCCTTGAAGTGCCCTTGACACCCTCAAAGGTCTATACCATGCTGCCATCCGGCGCCCGGACGGCGGAGTCTTCTCCGCTTCCAGCGCGCGCCGGTAGGTCCCGGCGAGCAGCGGGCCGAGCCGTTCGACCTCGTCACCCGCACCGCGTACCCGCCACCAGCGCGCGTGCAGCACCCGGTAGCGTTCCACCGGTCCGTCGTCGAAGAGTGGTTCCGGGGCGATCACCCCGTGTACGCAGCCGCATTCCGGATCCTTTTCCAGGATTTCCAGCGCATTCGCCACCGAATCGGGTGTCAGGGCCTCGTCGGAATCCAGGAAGAAGATCACCTCACCGGTCGCCGCCGCGATTCCGGCATTCCGCGCGGCGGAAACCCCGCGATTCGGCCACTGCCGGATCAGTTCGCACGGCGGGCCCCCGGGCGGGCTCCCTGCGGAGCCTCCGGTCGGGCCGCCCCCGGCCGCGTAGACCTGGGCGATCCGGGCGGTGGCATCGGTGGATCCGTCGTCGACCGCGATCACCTGGTGCGGCCGGTGGGTCTGCGCGTACACCGGGTCCAGGCAGGCCGAAAGGGTTCTGGCCGCCTTGTGGGCCGCGACGACGACCGTCACGGAAAAGGTCATGGGCCAAGTTCAGGCGGACCGCGTATCGGGCGGATATCGTCCCCGTATCGAGGGTGTCCGGGTGCCGGGCACGGGAATTCGGGCGCCCGGCCCGCCCTGCTACGCTCCGCCGCATGGATCCGGATTCCGTTTCCCCCCGCTCCCGGCATTCCGCGGGGGTGCGCCTGCTGGTGGCCGCCACCGCGCTGTGGGCGGCGTTCCTGGCACTGGACCTCATGGCGAACGGGCGGTGGTGGTTCTGGCTGGTCCCCGCGCTGGCGCCGCCGCTGCTGTTCCTCGCCGTGCCCGTGACGCTGCTGGCGCTGGCGTGGACGCTCACCGCCGCCGGCTCGGGCCTGCGGCGGTGGCTGGTGCCGACGGCGGTCCTGCTGCTGGTCGCCGCACTGCCCCGGACCGGCCTCAACTGGTCGTCCCTGGGGCCGGGTCCGGCCGCCGCCCCGGCCGGACCGGGGATCAGGGTCTTCTCCTGGAACACCGAGTACTGGGACACCACCGACGACCCGGACGCCTTCTACCGCTTCCTGCACGCCCAGGACGCCGATGTCTACCTGCTCCAGGAGTACCTGGCGCGGGCGCGCGGGACGCACACCCCGATCGACGAACTCGACCGGATCCGGAGGGAGTTCCCCGGCTACCAGGTGGTGGCGGCCGGCGAGCTGGTCACCCTCTCCCGCTTCCCGGTGCTCGCCGCCCCGACCGTCGGCCCGGCGGTGGCGGCGGACGCGCCCTGGTCGGAGCTCTTCACCCGGCGCAAGGTGCTGCGCACCGACCTCGACGTCCGGGGCCGCGCCGTCTCCTTCTACAACGTGCACATCCCGGTCCAGGTGGACACCCGGGAGTCGGTGTTCGGCCGTGCCTTCTACCGGGTGGTGCGCGAGGCCGACACGGCCCGCCGCGAGCAGTTCGCGGCCCTGGAGCGCGACACCGCCGCCAACTCCCGGCCGCTGCTGGTCGCCGGGGACTTCAACACCAGCCCCGCGATGGCCGACCTCGACCCGCTCCGCGCCCGCCTGCACGACGCCCGCGCGGCGAGCGGCGACCTCTACCCCGGCAGCTGGGGCGGCATCCTCGGCGCCGACTGGTGGCGCCTCGACTGGGTGTTCACCAACGACGGGGCGGCGGTGGACCACTACGCCTTCGTCGACGACCGGGGACTGTCCGACCACCGGGGCCAGGAGCTGCGGCTCTCGCTGCCGCAGCGGGGGCAGGACCGCTGTCGGTGGCACGTGCTTGAATCCTGGTGTGCACGACATCCACGACACCCCTGACCTGCGAGGACTCCTCGCCCGACTGCCCGACCCCGCTTCGCTGCGCGACCGGTGCCGGGGGATCGCCATGCTCGAAGCGATCCTGAGCCCCGACTGGGGCGGCCGGTACTACTCCTTCGACTCCGCCTGGGCCGACGGCCAGCAGATGGCGTCGATGCGCGACGGGGAGGGCGACGACTGGTTCATGGTGTTCTCCGAGGCCGGCGTGTACGCGCGCGGCTTCGACCACACCGCGCCGAACGCCGCGCCGCGACTGCTCCCCGAGGTGCCCGAGGCCTTCCGCGCCCAGACCGTGGAGCCGGCCTTCGGCGAGGAGGACGGCGTGCCGCTCGCCACCGTCTGCTTCTGGCACGGCGCCGGTGGCGACGACGGGTGGCAGGCGCCCGCGGCCGCTCCGACGGGCGGGGTGGGGCTGTTCGCCCTGCTCGCCGCCGCCGACCCGGCGGAGGCGTACCTGGCCTGGGCCGAGGAGTACTACGAGCCCGAGCACACCCCCGATCCGGCGGCGGTCGCGCACGTGCTCGCGCTGCGCCCGCTCACGGCCGCCGTCGTGGCGGCCATCGACCCGGACGCCGACCTGGACGACCTCGCCGAGGACATCGCGGAGATCGGCTACCCGGCCGCCTGAGCGGGCCGTGTCCCCGGGGGCCCCGAGCGGGCCCCCGGGGGTACTCCTTACAGCGCGGCCTCGTCCAGCCGTTTCCGCTGCTCCACCGTGAGCGTCAGGTCGAGGGCGCCGAGCGCCTCGTCCAGCTGGGCGGTCCGGCTCACGCCGACCAGCGGCAGGATCCCCGCCTCGTGGTCGAGCAGCCAGCTGAGCGCCACCTGGTTGACGGTCGCACCGCTCTCCCGCGCCACCTCCCGCAGCGCGGCGAGACGCCTCGGCGTGCCCGGGTGGTCGTAGGCGGCGCCGATCTCGACGTCGTCACGGGTGAGCCCGCCGGAGAGGATCGGGCTGTAGACCCAGAGCCGCAGATCCCCCTCGGAACGCACGTAGTCCAGGAGTTCGGACGTCACGTGCACATGGGCGGAGGACAGCAGCGGCACGTCGAAGCGCGGCTGGAGGTACGAGTAGCGGTACTGCAGGTGCGAGTAGCGCGGTCCGTCCCCGGCCAGCGCGCGGGCCCGCTCCACCCGCCACACGGCGTGGTTGCTGGCACCGACCGCACCCGCCTTGCCGGAGGCCACCAGCCCGGCGAGGGCCTCCACCGTCTCGGCGAGCGGCACCGAACGGTCCTCGATGTGCGTCCAGTACACCTCGACCCGGTCCGTGCCGAGCCGCCGCAGACTGCCCTCGATACCCGCCCGGATCGCCTTCTCCGACAGCCCCTCGGCCGCTTCGAGACCGGCCCCCGGCACGGTGGGCCGGGCGCCGACCTTGGTACTGATGACGACCTGGTCGCGGGCCTTGCGACTGGCCAGCCAGCGGCCGATCACGGCCTCGCTCTCGTCACCGGTGGCGCCGTCGATCCAGAACGCGTAGTTGTTCGCGGTGTCGAGGACGGTCCCGCCGCCCTCGACGAAGCGATCCAGGATCCGGAACGAGGTCTCCTCGTCGACGATCGTGCCGAAGCCCAATGTGCCCAGGACGACGGTGCGCTGAGGAATGGTCATAAGTGTGGTCCCCCCATTGTGGTCTGGACCATTCAAGACGCAATCGCGATCACCCGCAACAGCTTCCTCCGCCCGCCGAGGTCCAACCGGCCAGGTGCAGACGCTCGATGCCGTCGAGCAGGACGTCCAGGGCGAACTCGAACTCGAACTGGTCGTCGCAGCCGCCGCCGACCGCCGTACCGTCCTCCGCCGCGCGCTCCGCATGGGCGGCCGTGGCGGCGACCTCGGCGATGTGCGGGTAGCGGGCGGCCAGTTGGGCCGCGACGCGGGGGTCGGGGGCTGCTCCCGGGGAGGCGTCGAAGAGTTCCTGGGTGAAGCCCAGGAGGCGGCCGCCGAGTGCGTGCATGGCGTGGTGGGCGAGGTCGGCGGAGAGGCCGCCGGCCCGGAGCAGGCCGATCACCGCGTCCAGATGGCCGAGCACCGCGGGGGTCGGCGCGGGCAGCGACTCGATCACGCGCGGCGCCCAAGGATGGCGGCGCAGCGCCCGGCGGGCGGACAGGACGCGTTCGCGTACGGCCGTCTTCCAGTCGGCGCCCGCGGCGGGCGGGTCGATCCCGCCGACGACGGCATCGACCATGCCGGCGAGCAGTTCCTCCTTGTTGGCGACGTGCTTGTAGAGCGCCATCGGCACCACGCCCAGGTCCTGGGCGAGTTTGCGCATGCTCAGGGCGTCGGTGCCGCCCGCCTCGCGGTCGGCGAACGCCACGGCGGCGGCCAGTACGCGCTCCCGGTTCAGCGGGGTGCGGCGCACCCCTTCGCTCTCGCTCATCTCCGGCTCCTCTCCTCGTCGGCTTGACGAGTGTACGGCGTACGCCTACGGTGAGCCCCAGGTGTACGCCGTACACCTGGGGTCGACGGAGAGGGGCTGGTTCTGGTGAAGGCGACCGGGGACAGGAAGACGGCGGTGGTCACGGGCGTACTGTTCCTCGTGACCGAAGTGGCCGCGATCGCCGGGATGCTGCTGTACCGGCCCGCGCTGGACGGCGCCGCCTACGTGGCCGGGTCCGGTGCGGCGGGACGGGGCGCGGACGGCCGGGTCGCGGCGGGGGCGCTGTGCGAGGTGGTGCTGGTGCTGGCGGTGATCGGCACCGGGGTGGCGCTGTACCCGGTGCTGCGGCGGCATCAGGAGGCACTGGCGCTCGGCTACGTCTGCGGGCGGCTGCTGGAGGCCGCAGTGATCGCGGTCGGTATCGTCAGCATGCTCGCCGTCGTCACCCTGCGGCAGGACGCCGGCGCCGGGGCGGCCACCGCCGCCCGCGCCCTGGTCGCCGTCCACGACTGGACGTTCCTGCTCGGCCCCAACGTCGTCCTGGGCGCCAACTCGCTCGCCCTGGCGTTCCTGATGCACCGCTCACGGCTGGTGCCCCGCCCCGTCGCCCTGCTCGGCCTGATCGGCGGCCCGCTGATCCTCGCCTCGGCGGTGGCCGTGCTGTTCGGCCTCTACCCTCAGGTGTCGGCGATCGGCTCGCTGGCCGCGCTCCCGGTCTTCGCCTGGGAGGTCACCCTGGCCGTCCGCCTCATCGTGAAGGGCTTCGCCCCGGCGGCGCACCGCCCGGTGGTCCTGGCGAGCTGAACCCGCCACCCCCGCACGGGAAGCGCACGGGAAGCGCACGGGAAGCACTCGGGAAGCACGTGGGAAGTCGGCCCGCCCGACTTCCCACGCCGCTCACCGGGCCGTCCGCTCCCACGGGACGTCCCGGTGCAGCAGCGCCTGCGCCAGCGGCTCGCCGGAGCGACGGGCGTAGAGCGTGCGCTCGCGCACCTCGTGCCGGGTCCGGGGCCGGTAGCCCGGGCCGCCGCAGCAGCTCTTGTGGAAGCCGATGCCCGCGTTCAGCAGCAACGTGAGCGTGCGCCAGGCCGCAGTGTCCCGACGCGGCGGCGCCGCGAAGGCGGAGCCCGCGTGGATCAGCGCACCGGCACAGCGCGGACAGCGCCGCTCGTCCGTCCGGCTGCCGTACGCCTGCTTGTAGGAGGCCCGGCAGGGCAGACAGACGAAGGAGGTCTTCGTGTAGGCCATGCGCCCCAGCCTACGATCCGCCTTCCTCCCGCTCGATGTTATTTCCGGCTCCCGGCCGGCTCCCCGAAGCCCATCGCCCGGGCCCGCGCGGCGACGGCCCCGAAGTCCGCGCCGACGCACAGCGACTCGACCGTCCGCCGGGTCAACGGGTCACCCGCCAGCACCGCCGCCACCGCCCCGCGGTCCACCGAGCGCTCGAAGTAGTCCTCGGCGAAGCCCGCGTACGCTCCCGGACCCGCGTCGACGAGCAGGCCGAACAGCCCCTCGGCGCCGTCCGTCTCCTCGGCCCCGAACTCCACCGGCCCGCACCGCCACTCGGCATCGCCGCTCTCGCGCCAGGCGCAGACCGTCGCGTCGAAGAACCCCTCGAACTGGAACTCCGGCGTCTGCGCGTAGTGGGCGAGTGGGGCGGGCAGGCCGTCCAGCAGACCGGGCCAGTGCTCGTGGTCCTCGTCCCGCCACGGGCTGGCGTCGCTCTCGTGGTCGAACCCGTACAGGAACACCCCGGCCGGGTCGAACACGATCGCGTACTGGTCGCCGGAGCCGTTGTCCATGGTGGCCAGGTCCACGCCCTCGCGCCAGTCGCGGACGAACGCGTGCACGGGCGCGTGCGGGTCGAGGATGCTGTCGAGCAGGGCGATCCCGCGGCACCGGGCCCGGAGCTCGGCCGGATCGGGCAGCAGGGGCAGAAGGTCGCGCACGGTCATGGCACCCAGTCAACAGCGCACCACTGACGCCGACGCGTGAGACGCCACGTGAGACGCCACGTGACACCGTCGCGTGACACCGTCGCACCCCGAGCGTGTGCGGGAGATCACGGCGACCGGGACGGCCGAGGGAGCCTACGATTCGTGACCGATGCACCTGTCCCGGCCGAGGAGCGGATCCCCTTGAGCAGCAGCGACCTCGCGCGTGAGAGCTACTACCAGCGAACCGGCGCCCGGGCGTTCAAGCCCACCGCGCACGCGGGTGGGGCGTGGAGCGCCGACGAGCAGCACTTCAGTCCGCTGGCCGGGCTGGTGGTGCACGCGATCGAGCGCTGGCTGGCGGAGCGGCCCGGGGGCGACGGCGGGCTGACGCTCGGGCGGATCAGCTACGACATCCTCGGCCGGATCGCGCTCGACGAGTGCGAGATCACCGTGGAGTCCGTCCGTCCCGGGCGGACCATCGAGCTCCTCGAAGCGACCGTGGTGATCGGCGGACGGGCCGTGGTCCGGGCCCGGGCCTGGCTGCTGGCCGCCCTGGACACCTCGGCCGTCGCCGACAGCCCGATCGAGCCGCTGCCCGCCCCCGAGGACCTCGCGCCGTGGGCGATGGACCAGGAGTGGAACGGCGGCTACGTCGCCTCGGTCGACCTCCGCCGGGTGCCGCCGACCCGCCGCGGCCGTACGGCGGCCTGGATCTCCTCGCGGATGGACCTGGTCGCGGACGAGCCGAGCAGCGCCCTCGCCTCCTTCCTCGCGCTGGTGGACACGGCGAACGGCATCGCCGTGCAGCAGGACCCGGCCGAGTGGATGTTCCCCAACGTCGACCTGACCGTCCATCTGTTCCGGCAACCGCGCGGCCCCTGGACCGGCCTGGACACCACGGCCAGTTTCGGCCCGACCGGCCAGGGCCTCACCAGCAGCGTGCTGCACGACGCCGACGGCCCGGTCGGCCAGGCCGAACAGATCCTCACCGTCCGTCCGCAGCCCCGGTAGTGCTCCGGACCCCACCGGCCGCCGGCTCGCCGGCCGCGTGGGACAGCGGCGGCGCGATCGCCTGCGCATCCGCGCCCTCGCCGACCCACAGGCCGATGAACAGCGCCGCGGTCGCCTCCAGCAGGCCCGCCCGGTCGAGACCGCCGGCCGCCACCGGCCGGCAGCCCGCGTCCCGCACCAGCTGGGACACCAGGGCCAGGGCCGCCGCGTCGTCCCCGCACAGCGGCACCGCCAACGGCCTTCCGTCGAAGACGGGCGGCCGCATCCGCCACACGTCCTCGTGGCAGAGGTTGAACGCCTTGACCACCTCGGCCCCCGGCGCCGCCCCGGCCAACTGCCGCGCCGCCGAGGGCCCGCCGTCCGTCAGCAGCCGGAAGCCCGGGCCGACGGGGTTGGAGCAGTCCACCAGCACCGTGCCGTCCAGCTCCGCGCGCAGCTCCCGCACCACCTCCGCCCCCGCGCCGTAGGGAAGCGCGGCCAGCACCACCTCGCCGACCGCGGCCGCCGCCCGCAGCCCGGCGGCCCGCGCCCCGCCCCCGATCCGCCGGGCGAGGCGCCCCGCGGCGGCGGCGTCCCGCCCACCGACCGTCACCTCGTGCCCGGCCCGCACCCAGTGGGTCGCGAGCGCGTCCGCCATGTTGCCCGTGCCCAGCACGCCGATCCTCATCACGCCGCCCTCCGTGTCGCGGGGGTCTCCCGGTCCGACTCCCCGTCCCCCATGACGCTAGAGAACCCGTCAGGCACCATTCGGTACGTGCCCATCGATGCCCGCCTCGCCGACTGCCGCGCCCGCCTCGCCTTCGACCTGCTCTCCAACACCTGGAACGCCGTGGTCCTCCGGGCCCTGCGCGACGGCCCCCGCCGCCCCGTCGAACTGCGGGAACGGATCGGCGGAATCAGCTCCAAGGTGCTCACCGAGACCCTGCGCCGCCTCCAGTTCAACGGCCTCGTCGACCGCCACCCCCTCCCCGGCGCCCCACCCCGCGTCGACTACCGCCTCACCGCCCTGGGCCGCAGCTTCCTCGCCCCGATCGAGGCCGTCGGCGCCTGGGCCTTCGAGCACGGCGACGAGGTCATGGCCGCCCAGGACCGCGGCGAGGCCGCGGCGGGGAACGACGCGGGGGCCGGGGCGGCGTGACCCCAGGGGTCCGCCGCCCGGGAGAAGCACCGGCGCTGCCTCCCCGTTCCACGGCTCGGCCCTGTTCAGGAGATCGGGCTCTGGTCCGAGTTCTTCGGCATCCCTGGTCCCTGCCGCTGTTGATCTTGCCGACCCCTCCCGCGTCCTGTCGGTCGGGCCGTTCAGCTGAGCACGAGCGGCACGGGTTCCAGTCCCAGCTTCCTCCGGCACGAGTCGATGGCCCGCGTGACCCATGCGACGACGGCATCACGATCCGGCGCGAGCGCGTGAAGCTCACGCGCCTTCTCCTGGGCCTCGATCATCCATGGAACCAGCGGGTCTTCTCGGAGGACGCGATCGAAGTGGTGGCGGGCCATGTCCGGGGCCCCGATCAGGGCGGCTGCGATCCCGGCGTCGAAGCCGTCCCAGAGGTAGCCCCCTCGCACCGGCCTGGACATCAGGTACCTGGCGGCGTCCGGCAGAGCCGGGAACGTCTCCCTCAGCGCCACCACGCTCGCGGCCGCCTGCCGACCGAGGTCGAACGCCAGCCGCGTGAACTGGTCCTCCGTGCGAAACAGCTCGGCGCCGACCCGGCCCCCGTCCACGTGGAAGGACAGGTGCTCCACGTCGTGCCACAACCACATCGCACCGACGTACAGGCCACTGCCCGCGGTCCGCGGCGGGGTGAACTCCACGACCCCCAGCCACCACCCGTGATCATCGATCCACAGCCGGGACCGCCCTTGCTGGGCCAGGCCGAGCGGCTTCAGTGACTCCCGCGCCGCCGAGGTGATGATCCGGAGAGCCGGACTGCGATCTGCCATGACCAGCAGTATGGACAGTCACGCTCTGCCGTCTCGGGGCGGGACGGCCCTTCGTGGCTCATTGACGGACCTGTTTGGGATCATGCACGCATGGACTTCGACCTCGCCCCACCGAACGGCGTCGGCCCGTTGCGGGTCGGCATGGATCGGCACTCGGCCGACGCAGCGCTGGACTCGCTCCGCGATCCCTCCGCGCTCTCGGAGTCCGACCGGCCGGGTCAGCACGTCTTCCGTCCCAGTGGACTGATGATCAGCATCCACTGCACGCGAGACATGCTCGAAGCCATCGAGCTCGGGAGGCCGTCGACCCCGACGGACCGGGTCGTCTATCGCGGCCTGGACGTGTTCGCGATTCCGGCCCGCGAGCTGGTTCAGCGCATGGGCGAGTACACCTCGATCGAGGCGGACCCCGACGACCCGGCGTCGTTCGTCGCCCCTGACCTGCTCCTGAGCTTCTGGCGCCCGTTCGCGGCCGACGACGAGCCGGAGGAGGATCAGGGCTACTACTTCAGCTCGGTCCTGTTGGCACGGCCCGGCTACTACGACACCCCCGCTCAGGCTGCGGAACGGCTCCAGCAGGGCTCGTGACCGTCGCTTCAGGATGCCAGCAGGACTCGTCACCGCAAGAGGCCGAAGCCGGCCCGGCCGGCGGGTGTGGATGGGGAAGTCGGTGTGGCCGACGTCCTGTGCGGACAGCGCCGGTCCGCAGCCGGTGCTGTCCGCTCAGGCGGCCAGGAAGGGCAGCAGGGTGGCGGTGAGTTCGGTGGGGGCGTCCAGGGCGATGAGGTGGGCGGCGGTGGGGAACTCGATCAGGGTGGCGTTCGGGATCTCGGTGGCGTAGTGGCGGGCGATGGCTTGGAAGTCGGGGACGTCCAGGCCGCCGACGGCCACCAGGGTGGGGGTGGCGACGGCGGAGACCGCGCGGGCCGAGGGGCCCTGAGAGTGCTCGCCGACGGCGGGCTGGTTCACCAGGGAGGTCCGCATCGGGGCGCGGAGGCGGTCGGCCAGGCCGTCGGCCACCTCGTTCCAGCGGCGGGCCGGGCCGCGCAGCCACATGTCGAGGTTGATCCGGACCGCGGTGTCGAGGTCGCCGGACTCCAGGGCGGCGGTCTCGGCCTCGTCGTAGGCGACCATGTCGGCGGACCAGTCGTAGCCCGGCCACGGTGCCGCGAGCAGCGCGAGGGAGTGGACGCGGTCCGGGTGGGTGAGCGTGAACTCCGCGGCGACCCGGCCGCCCCAGGAGGCGCCGACGAGCCGGACCCGGTCGTGGCCGAGGTGGTCCAGGAGGCGGAGCAGGTCGTCGGTCTCGCTGAACGGGCCGGTCGGGGGCGCGGACTCGCCGAAGCCCCGCAGGTCGTAGCGGACGACGGTGTGGTGCTCGGCGAGCGCGGGCACGACGGCGTCCCACATCCGGTGGTCGGCGACGCCGGCGTGCACGAGGACGACGGGCGGTCCGTCGCCGACGACGACGTAGGAGAGGTGGCCGAGCTCGTCGGGGAGAGTGATCATCCGCGCATCGTCGCAGCCCGGACCTGTCCGTGGCCAGCCAATTCGGTGCCGACGGCTACTGCTCGACGGGCCCGGCCAGGGTCTCGACCGGCCACAGCGGCCACCTCGGCTCCTTGCGGGTGAGGCTCGCCAGCTCCTCCGGCGGTTCGGCGCCCTCGCGCACGGCGGTGAGGTAGGCCCTCGCCTGCTGGAGGCTCAGCCCGGGAGCCCGCTTGCGCAGGTGGCCCATCGCGGCGACGGCCCCGGCGGAGCGGACGAGGGCGCGGACCTCGGCGGCCAGCGGGTCGGGGCGGCGGACGCCCTTGGCCTGGAGGAGGTAGTGGTCCTCCCAGCCCTCGTCGTTCTCCCGGGCGTTGGGGACGAAGTGCAGGCTCCCGTCCTCCCGGTCGACCAGCACGTGACTGCCGCCGCCCCCGAAGCTGAACCGCGCGTCGCCGGTGCGGCGGAAGGCGGCGGTGTCCCAGAAGGCCAGCCAGCCGACGCTGTGCTCCTCCACCGCGTAGACGGCCACCTCGGGAGCCCGGCCGCCCCCCGGCCATGCCATCACGGCCAGGTAGGACTCGACGAGTTCGATCGCGCGTTCCCTGCTGATCACGCTCCCATCGTCCCGGACGGGTCAAGCGGCTTTCGTCGACGGCCCCGGCGGCGTGCCCCGCTCAGCGGAACGCGTCGACATGGCGCGCGGCCCAGTCGGCGAAGGACCTCGGGTCGCGGCCCAGCACCTCCCGGACGCCCGGGCCGATCCGCAGTTCCGCCGCGCTCGGCGCGCCGAGGATGTCGAGGGTGTCGTCGGCGAGCTCCACCGGCATGCTCCGGGCCATCGCGGCTGCGGCCTCCTCGCGGGACAGCTCGTGGAAGCGCAGCGGCACCCCGAGCGCGGCGGAGAGCGCCGCCGTCTGCCCGCGCGGGCTGATCGGCTCCGGGCCGGTCAGCTCGTACACGCCGCCGACGTGCCGGTCCTCCAGCAGGCAGGCGGCCGCGACCTCGGCGATGTCCGCCGGGTCGACGACCGGCGTCGCGACGTCACCGAACGGCGCCGTGACGGACCGCCCCGCCCGGACGGACCCGGCCCACCACAGCGCGTTGGAGGCGAAGCCGCCCGGCCGCACGATCGCCCACTCGGGGACGGACTCCCGGACCAGGTCCTCCAGCGCGCGCATCGCGATCCGGGTCGAGCCGAACGGCCTGGTCACCACACCCTGGGTGGAGAGCAGGACGATCCGCCGGACCCCGGCCGCCGCAGCCCGGCCGACGAGCCGGGCCGGAGCGCCGCCCGGGCCGTGCAGATCGCCCGAGAGCAGCAGGAACAGGGCCTTCGCCTCCGTCAGCACGGGCTCCAGCACGGCCTCCAGGGCCGCCGGTCCGGCCAGGTCGGCCGTCAGGTGGCGGACGCCGTCCGGCACCGCCGCCGGGTGCCGCGACACCGCCGTCACCCGCTCGCCCGCCTCCGCCAGCGCCCGCGTCAGCGGCCTGCCGATGTTTCCGGTGGCCCCGGTCACCACGATCATGGTCAGCTCCTCGTTCGTTGCCCGGTGAGGCTGCCGACGCTAGAGCTGCTGGCTTACCGTTCGTAAGGACATACCCCGGGGTAAGCTCCGGACATGACGGAAGGTGTGCAGCTGGAACGCGGTGCGACCGGCAAGCGGTATGAGGTGTTTCACACCGACTGCGCGGCGCGCGAGACGGTCGACCATGTGACCAGCCGCTGGGGCGTCTGGGTGCTGATCGCCCTGCAGAGCAACGATCTGCGCTTCTTCGAACTGCGCGACAGCATCCGGGGCATCAGCGAGAAGATGCTCGCGCAGACCCTGCGGGCGCTGGTCCAGGACGGCCTGGTGTGGCGGGTGGTCGAGCCGGCGACGCCGCCCCGGGTCACCTACGGGCTCACCGAGTTCGGCCGGGACGTCGGCGAGCCCCTGCAGGACCTGCTCGGCCGGATCACCCGCCGGCTCGACCGGGCCTGAGCACCGGGGTCGGACTTCCTTCGCTACTCCGGAGCCCCCAACGCGGCCAGGGCGTCGGCGACGCGGTCGATCGCCTCGCAGACGACCTCCGGCTGGTACGCGGTGAAGCACAGGCGGAAATAGCCGGGGGCGGGGCTGTGCATGGTCCCGCCGGGGAGGAGGGTGACTTCGGTGGGGCCGCCGGCGAGGTAGTTGAACAGCTTCAGCTCCTCCGAGTCCACCCCGCTGTTCTCCGTGAACGGCAGCGGGGTGACGCTGTGCGGGCCGTTGGGCGGGATCCTGCCCAGGTACGCGGTGAGGTCCAGCCAGAAGAACTGGGCCGGGTTGTCGCCCTCGGTGTGGACGAACTCGATGCCCCGGGCGACGAGTCGGTCCTTCACCCGCTCGAAGCTCGCGCTCAGCAGCTCCCGGTAGCGGCGCATCGCGTAGTCGGTGTACAGCTCCGAACCGGTCCCGTTGACCGTGGTCTCCAGGAGCGCGCCGAGCACGTACTGCTTCAGCGAATCGACCGGGGTGAACCACGACATCGGGTGCTTCTTCTCCTCGATGCCCGCCGTACCGAGCATCGCCCGCTGCACGGGGCCGTACTTCGACACCACGAACCCGGTCCGGAAGCCCGACAGCCCGAAGTCCTTGGCGAACCCCCACACCACGTGGATCCGCTCCGGCGCCCGCCGGTACGCGTCCAGGGCGAACGCGTTGGTGAACGGCACCCGCACACCGTGGACCTGTGAATGTGCATAGATCTCGTCCGAGATGACGTGCATGTCGGTCTCGTCGATCACCCAGGCGTAGATCTCCTCCAGCAACTGCTTCCCGTAGTTGACGCCGAGCGGGTTGTGCGGGTTGGTCAGCACCAGCAGGCGGGGGAACGCGTCGAAGAGGCGGTGGTACTCGAAGTACTCCTCCTTGATCGCGTCCAGGGTCAGCCGGAACCGCTCCGGCCCCTCCGTCGGCAGCTTCACCGGTACGCACTTCAGCTTCGGCCGCTGCTCGAACGACCAGTTGAACCCCTGCCAGTACGGCGCCGGCAGCAGCACGGCGTCCCCCTCCACCAGCGGCGGCGGGCCGGTCTCCCCCGGCTTCGGCGGGTCCTGGAGCGCGAACGCCAGACACTCCAGCGCCGAACCGACGCCGCCGGTGCCGAACACGTCGCCCGCCTCGACCCGGACCTCGAACGCCTTGCTCAGCAGCGCCGCGACCTCGTTCCGCAGGTCGGGGCCGCCGTACGCGGACATGTAGTGGATGTAGGTCTCCGGCAGCAGCGCGGTGTGGTCGAACACCATCTTCTGCATCGAGTCCTGGTAGACGAGGACGTTCTCCGCGACGGACAGGTCGATGGCCGTGTCCGGGGCCAGGTGGCGGCGGTAGTAGGCGAGGGCCTGCTCGAAGTCGGGGATCCGCGCGAGCAGTTCGGCGGGTTCGGTCGGTCCGGTCGGTCCGGTCGAAACGGTCATGATGAAGGGACTCACTTCCGGGGTGGGCACGGCGGGGCCAGGTTGGTTCGCATACATTCGATGCCAGCGCACCATGCGCCCGAGGGCCTCGCCAGTCGTCCGCGCCCATCCGGCGGCCGCTCGCCCCGCCCCCTCCGTTCGGGCCGGAACCGTACGCGGTGGCCGGGACGTTGGTCCGGGCAGCGGGGGGCGGGCGATACGGACCTCGGAGGTCGGCATGGCTCGGCAAGGGGCGCTTCGGCGCAGGTTCGGCCCGGCGGCGGTGGCCGCCGCGATGGTGGGCGCGGTGGTGGTGGGCACCGTCGTGACGGGAACGGCGACGCCGGCCTCGGCGGCGGACTCCCCCGGCGGCGGGAACGGCGACAGCGGAGCGAACGGCAACGGCGGAAGCGGCCACCGCGGAAGCAGCCACGGCGGGCACGCCGCGACCCGGGCCGCGATGGCGGACCTGCCCCGGCCGCACGCGCTCGGCTACTCCACCCTCTTCGGGGGCTCCAGCACGCCGCTGGAGACCACCGAACTCAACCCGTCCTGGGGCGGGGCGGCCGGGGAGATGATCTCCACGACCGCCGACCTGACCCGCTTCTACTCCGCCCTGATGCGTGGCCGACTGCTGCCGCGGGCCGAGCTGGACGAGATGATGCCCGCCACCGGCGGCCCCGGACTCGGCATCGGCTCCGTGCGGCTCGGCTGCGGCGTCACCGTCTGGGGCCACGAGGGCACCATCCACGGCTCGTCCACGGTGGCACTGACCACCCGCGACGGACGGCACGCGCCGCGTTCAACACCAACGCCGACTGGGTCGACGGCCAACGCCCGCTGGCGGAGGCCGAGTTCTGCCGCTGAGCCCCGAACCGCTCGGGGCCCGGACGCCGGGCTACTGACCTCCCGTCGGGCGGGGCCGCTCCGGCCCCGGCCGGCCCCGGCCCCGCCCCCGCACCCACGCGCCGCCGGCCACCAGCACCGCCGTGCCCAGCGCGTACGCGGGCAGCCACCGGGTCGTCGTCGCCGACAGGCAGTCGTCGACGGCGGCCCGGCTCTGCTGCTCCTGCGCGTACGCGAGCGCCCCGGCGTCCACTCCGGCGAGGTCGCCCAGGGCGGCCTGCGCGTGCAGGCTCTCGTACCGGCCCGCCTGCACGCAGCCGTCCCGGGTGCCGGGCATCGGGAACAGCCAGTCCCACCGCTGCAGCGCCGGGGCCAGCGCGAGGGCCACGCACAGACCCACCACCAGCGAGTACGCCGTCAGGTTCCATCCGAAACCGGCGACCGGGGCGCCCGGTGCGCGGACCGGCACCCGGCCGAAGGCCAGCACCACCGCGAGCAGCGTCAGCCCCAGATAGGTGGAGAACCACTGCCAGGAGCCCTCGGCGAGCGAGAAGGCCAGGACCACGCCGAGCGCGGTGCCGAGCACCCCCGGGTCCGTTCCCCCGGCCTGCCCGGAACCACCGCGAACGTCCACTCGCCCTCCCGACTGCCGACCTGATCGGAGCGACCAGCCTCCCGTCCGCGCCGTCCCCCGGCCGCCGACACCACCTCGACCCGACCCGCCCCCACCCGGACGGGCCAGTCACGCGGAAGGCCCAGTGCCTCGGAGGGTCGGTGCCCTGGACGCGTCAGCGCCCTCGGAGGGGTCGGTGCCCTGGACGCGTCAGCGCCCTCAGAGGGTCGGTGCCCTGGACGCGTCAGCGCCCTCAGAGGGTCGGTGCCCTGGACGCGTCAGTGCCCTCGGAGGAGCAAGCGCCCTGGACGCGTCAGTCGTCCGCCAACGGCTTGACCCAGCGCGTCCACTGCGGCTGCGGCCCGTACCCGGCGCCCCGCCAGGTGCGGTGGCCGAGGGCGTTCCCGTCCAGCACCATGGCGTCCGCCCGCCGTCCGCCCAGGACCGCGAAGCGCTCCTCGGCGGCGGCCAGCAGTGCCGCGCCGATGCCGCGCCGACGGTGCTCCGGGTCGACGGCGAGGCGGTAGAGGTGGCAGCGCCAGCCGTCCCAGCCGGCGATCACGGTGCCGAGCAGCACGGCCGGCTCGTCCGCCCGGACGGCCACCAGCAGGCAGTCCGGGTCGCGGGCGAGCAGGGCGGCCACCCCGTCGGCGTCGTCGGTGATGCTGGTGCCCTTGGCTGCGCGGGCCCACAGCGCGAGCACGGCCGGGACCTCCTCGGGTCCGGCGGTGCGCAGAATGAAGTCGATCACGGGCGACTGTCTACCAGGACCGGCCGCCGTCCCACCGCGAATTCCGGCAGCCGGACAGGCCGGACGCCACGGGTCGGCCCCCGCCCGCCGCCCGGGTCAGGCGCCCGCCAGCTCCCACACCGTGGTGGTCTTCAACGCCGTGTCCTCCAGGTCCGCCACCACCGGCACCTCGTACGCCGCCAGCGCGGCGAACCGTTCGCGCGGCAGGTAGGCGCGGCCGGGGTCGCCGACGATCACCACCGCGCCGCGCGCCCGGGCGCGGAGCAGGAACGGCAGGAAGCGGGCCGCCATCGCCCGCTCGTAGAAGACGTCCCCGGCCAGCACCACCTCGGCCGGCCCGCCGTCGCCGTCCAGCAGGTCCTCGACCGCCGCGTCCACCCGGACGCCGTTCGCCGCCGCGTTGACGCCGATCGCCGCGACCGCGTAGGCGTCGATCTCGGCCGCCCGCACCGACCGGGCGCCGCGCAGCGCCGCCGCGATGCCCACCAGGCCGGAGCCGGCCGCGAGGTCCAGCACCGACCGGCCGGCCACCAGCTCCGGGTGGTCCAGCACGTACCGGGCCACCCCGACGCCGCCCGCCCAGGCGAAGGCCCAGAACGGCGGCGGCAGGCCGCGCTCGCCGCGCGCCGTCTCGGTGGTCTCCCACAGGGCGATGGCGTCCTCGGCCATGTGCAGGCGCACCTCCGGCACGAACGGGACCGGGGCGATGCCGGTCTGCGCGCGTACGAAGTCCTCGTCCGACCGCATGGCCGCCCCCGGACCCGCCGGGTGTGTGTCGCTCAGCATGCCGAGCAGCATACGGGCCCTGAGCAGGTGCTCCTCACCGCTGCGGGCCGACCGGGACCCGAGCGCGGCCCGACCGCGAACCGACCGGCCCCACAACCGTGTTGACCCCGGCCCGACTCGGCCGGATCCCGACCCCGGGACGGCGCGCCGGGCGGGTAGGTTCTCCCCGGAGCCGGTGTGCGGCCGGCCGGGAGCGGGGGTCACGGTGTCGGACAAGGTGCTGGCGGGCCGCGCGGCGGTCGTCACGGGCGGCTCGCGCGGGATCGGGCGGGCCGTGGTGGAGCGGCTCGCCGCGGACGGCGCGGACGTGGTGTTCGGGTACGCGCACGACGACGCGTCAGCGGCCGAGGTGGTCCGCGCGGTGGCCGCGAACGGCGCCGCCGCCGGGGCGACCGGGGCCGGGCGGGTGTACGCCGTCCGGGCCGACCTCGGTACGCCGGAGGGCCCGGAGCGGCTGATGGCCGCCGCCGAGGAGGAGCTCGGCGGGCTGGACATCCTCGTCAACAACGCCGCCCGTGCCGTCACCCGGGCCCCGCTCGCCGAGACCGACCCGGCGGACTTCGACGCCACCATGGCCGTCAACGCCCGCGCGGTGTTCCTGACCCTCCGGTACGCGGCGCGGCGGATGCGCGACGGCGGCCGGATCGTCAACATCTCCTCCCTCAACACCCGCCGCCCGATGCCGGGGATCGCCGCCTACCTGGCCGGCAAGGGGGCGCTGGAGCAGCTGACCGAGGCCGCCGCGGTGGAGCTGGGGCCGCGCGGGATCACCGCCAACACCGTCTCCCCCGGGCCGACCGAGACCGAGATGCTGCGGTCCGTCAATCCCCCGCACGCGCTGGAGACGGTGGCCGGGCTGACCCCGCTGCGGCGGCTCGGGCAGCCGGCGGACGTCGCGGACGTGGTCGCGTTCCTGGTCGGTCCGGACGCGCGATGGGTGTCCGGGCAGAACCTCGGGGCGACCGGCGGCCTGCGCTGAGTCCCTGCGGCCCTGCGGCGGCCCCGGTCAGCTGCTCCGGCGCCCCCTGCGGCCCGCCCCGGGCCCCGGCGCCCCGCCCGAGCGAGCCCCGCGCCGCGCCGGACCGGCCCCGGCGAGGGCCCGGCCGGGCCCGGCCGGGCCCGGATCACGCACCGCCACCCAGTGCGTACCATTTCGATACCGAAGCCTGGATGAGCTGGGAAGATGCTCGCCGCTCGGGCCCGGGCCCCGGTAGCATCCGGCACAGGCCGTCCGGCCCGGCGCAGGCGCCGCAGCGCCGTCGTGCCGGTCCGCCGGGCGGCGGACACCCGCGGGCCCTCCGGGGGCGGCCTCCGGCACCACAGCCCGGCGGCCCCGGCCGGCCGTGCCCGCGTCCACGGCACGCGCGCCAGGGCAGTCGCGCGGAACGGCGAAGGGCAGCGTCTTGGCGGATCGACTCACCGGTGGCGACTCCTCACTACTGCGGCGGATCAACGCCGCGGTGACCCTCCGGGCACTGCGCGAGGGCCATGCGGTGACCCTGACCCAGTTGGTCGGCGACACCGGGCTCTCCCGCCCGACCGTCGAGGGCGTCATCGAGGGGCTGGTGGAGACCGGGCTGGTCGCCGAGGTCGAGCAGCCGCCGCAACCGGACGGCCAGCCCGCCGCCGGTCGGCGCGGCCGGCCGGCCCGCTGGTTCCGGTTCCGGGCCGAGGCCGGACACATCCTCGGCATCGAGATCGGCGTCCACGACATCCGGATCATCCTCGCCGACCTGGCCGGCGTGGTGGTGGGCAGCCACTTCAGACCCGTCGAGGAGACCCTGGACGCGGAGGAACGGCTCACCGCCGTCCGGTCCGTGGTCGCCGAGGTGCTGCGCAAGGCGGGCGTCTCCCGGGACAACCTGTGGGCGGTCGGCGTCGGCACCCCGGGCATCGTCGACCGGGACGGCACCGTCCAGTTGGGCACCGCGATGGCCGGCTGGACCGGCCTGGACCTGGGCGCCCGGCTGCGCCGCTCGTTCCGCTGCCCGGTGATGATCGAGAACGACGCCAACCTCGCCGCCATCGCCGAGCACTGGCAGGGCGCGGCGGTCGGCGCCGACGACGTGGTGTTCGTGATGGCCGGTCTCAGCCCGGGCGCCGGCTCGCTCATCAACGGCCGCCTGCACCGGGGCTTCGGCGGCGCGGCCGGCGAGATCGGCGCCCTGCACCTGCTCGGCCAGGAGGTGACGCCGGAGCGGCTGCTCTCCACCACCGGCAAGCCGCTCAACCCGCTGGACGAGGCGGCGGTGGCCCGGGTGCTGAAGCTCGCCCGCGAGGGCGACGAGGTGGCACAGGTCGCCACCGACCGGTTCCTGACCCGGCTGGTCCAGAGCGTCGCCGCGCTCGTCCTGGCCATCGACCCGCAGCTGGTGGTCGTCGGCGGCTGGGCCGCCGGCCTGGACGGCGTCCTCGACCCGCTGCGCGAGCGCCTCGCCCGCTTCACCCTCCGCGCCCCCGAGGTCGCCCTCGCCGCCCTCGGCTCCGAGGTGGTCGCCATGGGCGCCCTCCGGGTCGCCCTCGACCAGGTCGAGGAACAGCTCTTCGCCGTCAACCCCCCGACGGGCGAGCCGACTCCGGCCCGCGCCTGACCGCGCCGGGCCCGTACAGGCCGATCCCGCCCCGCCACGGCAGCTCGTCCTCGAAGTCGCAGGCGGCGACGGCGGGCCGGCCGGCGCCGTGGAGGGCGAGGAGCATCCGGGTGACCAGCGCGACCGCCCCGCCCGGGGCCGACCCGGGCGGGAAGTCGATCTCCACGGTGACCGGCCGGCGCAGGAAGTCCGCCGTGCCCGCCACCGCGTCCTCGTTGCGACGGACCTCGACCACGGCCTCCGCCGGCACCGACTCCCCGTCCACGAACCGCTCGCCGATGGCGGCCTCCAGCACCACCCGGGTCGCCCGGAGGCCGCCATCGACGAAGATCCGGCAGAACGCACCGGCCTCCGTCATCGGCCGGGGCCGAAGTCGGGATCGCCGAGGTCGATGGTCAGGCTGTTGTAGCAGTTGTTGGTGAAGGTCGCCAGCGGCCAGTCGACGGCGATGGCGACCAGCTCGTTGCAGAACAGGTGCACGAGCCAGACGAGGTTGCCGTCGAAGTCGATCCGCGCGAAGAACCCGTCCGACCCGTGCGATCCTCCGCCGCTGACCAGCCGTCCGGAACCGTCCGGCAGCGAGGCCTCGGCGAAGACGTAGGCGCAGGCGGTCCACTCCGGGTCCTCCGCCATCAGGGCGTCCAGGTCGAGCGGCTCCCCCAGGGTGAAACCGGTCAGATTCGCGTCGTCGCAGTCCGCCTCCCGGCCGGTGCCGTCCGCCCGGAACAGCCCGCACTCGACCGGCATCTCACCGGCCGCCCAGAGGGCCACGATTGCCGCCGTGGTCACGCCTTCCATCGACCGATCAGCCTCCCAGCCTCTGCTGCGCCGTGTCCAGCGCCCATTGGACGAACGCCACCGGTAGTTCGGCCACCTCGGCGGGCACGCTGACCACCGCGTCCTGCCAGCTGCCCTCCTCCGGCCGGACGACGGCGAGCACCGTTCCGTGCTCGTCGATCCGCCGGTCCCGGAACTCGACGATCCAGGTGTCGGGATCCGAGCCCTCCGACTCGATCACCCGGGTCTCCGGACCGGGCTGCCACTCCCCCGCCCTCATCGACCGCTCACCGAGGTGAGGCCGGGGGCGAACGCGCCGCGCACCGCAGCCGCGGGCAGCCCGCTCAGGGCGTCGGCGGTCGGCCCGGCGAGGAGGAGGGTCTCGGGCAGCAGGGGGACGGCCGTCGTCGTGCCGCCGACCACCGCGTCCCAGTCGAACTCGGCGGTCCGCCCCGTCCGGTCGACGACGAGGGCTGTCGTCTCCCCCGGGCGGGCCCGCACCTCGCCGAGCAGGACGTCCGTCACCGTGTCCGCCTCCCGGGCCGTCAGGGCGTCGAGGAAGTAGGTGTGCTTCTCCCAGCCGTAGCCCGAGTACGCGATCCCGCACACCAGGTCGTCGTCCGGGGTGAACCACCACTTCACCGTGAGGTCGCCGAGGGAGAGTCCGACGAGCTCGGCGACCCGCTCGACCGGCAGCCGGACGTGCTCGCCCCCCACGTCCAGCAGGACGGCGGTGTCGAGCGAGACCACCGCGTCGGGACGGCCCGGTCCGTGGCGGAGGAAGACGTCCACTTCTCCGCCCTCCTTCGAGCTGTCGACCAGGACACGCTCGATGAAGTGGTCGCCGAGGTCGGCGAGGTCGGCGAGATCGGCCGCAGCCTGCTCGCAGGCGGCGGCGAGCGACTCAGCGGTCAAGGTTCCCTCCGTGGTCGTGCGACTGCGTCCGATTGCCCTACCGGTCTTACCACAAAGGGTAGTTCTTGTCGTTCGACCCGGGATCGAACATCGAGGTGCGGGTCACCCCGGCCGGCGGCGGTGGTGGAGGTGAGGCGGCTGCGCGGGTGGTGGGCGGCGGTTCCGGTGCCGGCGGACCCGTGACCCGCCCCCTCCCCCGTACGCGCGGAAACGGCCCAGGCCCGGACGCCTGTGGGGCGTTCGGGCCTGGGCCTGAGGGTTTTCGGGAGTGGTTCAGGAGGCGGCGGCACCCACGGGGGCGGGGGTGGCGCCGACGGGGGTGACCTCGACGAGGCCGGTCCCGCCGAAGGTGAGCTTGCAGGTGTCCGCGCGGTAGGTGGCGACGGCGAGGGCGACCAGGCGGCCGGCGGCGGCGTACTGGGTGGTCATCACCAGGACCGGCGAGCCGGGCGGACGCTCCAGCAGGGCGGCCTCCTCGGCCTCGGCGACGCCCAGCTCGACCGAGCGGGACTCGCCGTCGACCTCCAGGCGCTCCAGCTGGCGCAGCACCGAGCGGGCGCGGTCGCTCTCGGCGCGGAAGCCGGGCAGGTGCGGCAGCACGGCGGCCGGCACGTGCAGCGACTCGGAGGCCACGGTCCGGCCCTGCACCAGGCGGACCCGGCGGACGGTGTGCACGGGCGCGCCCTCGGGGACGCCGAGCGCCGCGGCCAGTCGGCGGGCGGCCGGCGCGGTGGTGCAGTCCACCGCGCGCCAGGCCTGGGTGCGGGCGGCGCCGGGCCAGCCCTCCTCCTGCCGGTTCACGGGGACGCCGACCCGGGGGGCGGCGATCAGGGTGCCGATGCCGCGCCGGCGGACCAGTCGGCCCTCAAGCTCCAGCTGGTCGAGCGCCTGCCGCAGCGTGGCCCGGGCGACGCCGAAGCGGGCGGAGAGCTCGCGCTCGTTGGGGAGGATCTGGCCGGTGGAGAACTCCGTGTCGATGGCGCGGAGCAGCACCGTGCGCAGGTGCCAGTACTTCGGCTCCGGAACCGCCGAGAGCTGCCCTGTCGTTCCCACCATGTCCTCCACCCGGTTTTCTTCCGCTGTGCCCGAAAGAGGTCGGTTCCGGCCCGCTGCCCGCTGTTGCGGCAGGTGGGAGAGCGGGCTTTTTCCGTCCTTCTTTATTAAAGGTCTTTGCAGTAAGTGACCCTAGGGGCTGTATCGGGAGATGGTCAAGACCAATGGCGGCCCCCGGCACGACCACCTCACAGTTTCATGGTGCGTTCACGCCAACCACCCAAGCGGACGCGGCGCATCCCGCCCCTGTCGGTGCCGGTCGGTAGGCTGCCCGGGTGATCGTGGTGACGAGTGTGAATGTGAACGGAATCCGGGCAGCGGCCAAGAAGGGCTTCATCGAGTGGCTCGCCGCCACCGAGGCGGACGTGGTCTGCCTGCAGGAGGTGCGCTCCGAGCCCGAGCAGCTCCCCGCGGAGCTGCGCGACCTGGACGGCTGGCACACGGTGTGGGCCCCGGCCGCCACCAAGGGCCGGGCCGGTGTCGCCGTCCTCTCCCGCCAGGAGCCGAGCCGGACGACCGTCGGCTTCGAATCGGCGGAATTCGACAATTCGGGCAGGTATGTCGAAATCGATCTGCCGGGCCTGACCGTGGCGAGCCTCTACCTCCCCTCCGGGGAAGTCGGCACCGAGCGCCAGGACGAGAAGGAGCGCTTCATGGCGGAGTTCCTCGTCCACCTGGGGAAGCTCCGCACCCGCGCCGCCGCCGACGGCCGCGAGGTCGTGGTCTGCGGCGACTGGAACATCGCCCACCGCCCCGAGGACCTCAAGAACTGGAAGGCCAACCAGAAGGCCGCCGGCTTCCTCCCCGAGGAGCGCGCCTGGCTCTCCCGGGTCTACGACGAGGCCGGCTACGTCGACGTCGTCCGCCGCCTGCACCCCGACCGCACCGGCCCCTACTCCTGGTGGTCCTACCGGGGCCGCGCCTTCGACAACGACTCGGGGTGGCGAATTGACTTGGTTTGTACAACGGAGGGTATCGCACGACGCTGTACCGAGGCCTATGTGGAGCGGCCGGCCTCCCACGCCGAGCGCTGGTCCGACCATGCTCCCGTCACGGCGGTCTTCGACCACAAGTTCTGACTCAGTGGCCCAGCTGAAGGCCTCGTCACGGGCTGTCAGCTCGGCCTCCCGGGGGGATCACACCCAGTTCCTTCTGGTGGGCGAAGACCTCCTCACGAAGTCGGTGAGCCCCAGTGCGGCTCCGCTCCATGCTGCGGCGCGGGTCAGGGGCAGGCCGAAAGGCAGGTGGCCCCGTCAGCCGTGGGCCTGTCGGCCCTCGCGGCCGATCGCTGGGGGACTTACGGTGCCGGTAGGGGCACGGCGGCCGACCCCGGCTCGTCGACCCCGCGTACGGGTGGAGGAGAGCCATGACGTCCGCCGACGAACGCCGTCCGATCGTGTTCGACGTAGATGCCCCCGAACCCGGGCCCGAACCCGTGGCCCTGGCCTGGGCCGCCGACGCGGCCGACCGACGCGGCCTGCCGCTGCGGCTGCTCCACGCCGCACCGCCGGTCATTCACGACCTGCGCGGCTTCGAGGAGGAGACGGCCGTCCGGACGCTGCACCGGCTGCTCGCCGAGAGCACGGCCGGACGGTCCATGGCCTTTCCTGACCTGGAACTCACCCGCGAGGTGATCCGCGGCCATCCGGTCGAGGAGTTGGCCATGGCGTCCGAACACACCCTCGCCGTGGTGGTGGGTCGGCGCGGCCGTGGCGGGTTCACCGGTATGCGCATCGGGTCCCTCCCGCACGGGCTGCTGCACCGCGCACACTGCCTGGTCGTCACGGTTCCCCGATTCCCGTCCTGACCATGCCCGCCGAAGCCGCGAACCCACTCCCCCCGGCCCAGGAGGTCGGGGAGACCGGCAGCACGGACCCACGCGAGCCGCTCGCCCTGCTCTTCCATGATCTGCGCAGCTCCCCGCAGGGCCTCACGGAACGTGAGGCAGACCGCCGTCTGACGGTCTACGGACCCAATGCCCTCGTGCGCCGCGGCGGACGGCGCTGGCCCCGGGAGCTGGCGCAGCAGTTCACCCACCCGCTGGCGCTGCTGCTGGCGTTCGCCGCGCTCCTGGCGGCCCTCAGCGGTGCTCTCGCGCTGGCGGTGGCGATCCTGGCGGTGATCCTGCTCAATGCGCTGCTCGCCTTCGTTCAGGAGCGGCAGGCCGAGCAGGCCGTGGAGGCGCTCGCCGACTTCCTGCCCGAGCAGGCGACGGTGGTGCGCGCCGGAGTGCGTCGCCAGGTGCCCGCCGCCACGCTGGTGCCCGGTGACGTCCTGGTGATCGAGGAGGGTGACCAGGTCTCCGCCGACGCTCGCCTGCTGTCGGGCGGTGTGGAGGTCGATCTGTCCGCGCTGACCGGTGAGTCCGTCCCGGTGTACCGCTCCGCCGAGGTCACGGACGTCTCCGGGCCCGTCCTGGGCGCGCGTGACCTGCTCTTCTCGGGCAGTGCCTGCACGGGGGGTCAGGCCGTGGCCATGGTCATCGCCACCGGCATGCACACCGAGCTGGGCCGGATCGCCGCCTTGACCGAGCGCACCCACCGGGAGGAGAGCCCGCTGGAGCACCAGGTCAAGCGGGTCGCCCGGCTGATCGCGGTGGTCGCCGTCGGTGTGGGGGTGGCGTTCCTGCCGCTGGGGCTCGGCGCCGGGCTGTCGCTCGCTGCAGCCGTGTCCTTCGCGATCGGTCTGCTGGTCGCCAATGTGCCCGAGGGGCTGCTGCCGACCATCACCCTTTCCCTCGCTGCCGGGGTCCGTGAGCTGGCTCGCCGCGGTGCTGTGGTCAAGCGGCTGTCCGCAGTGGAGACGCTGGGCTCGACCACGGTCATCTGCACCGACAAGACCGGGACTCTGACCGAGAACCGGATGCGTGTCACGGCGGTCTGGACCCCCGGCGGTGAACTCCCCGTCGGTGAACTCCCCGTCGGCGACGCTCCGCACGGTCCCGCTGAACTCCTCCTGCTCGCGGATGCGGCCGCCACCTGCACCACGGCCGACCCGGTAGCCGGCCGCGGCGACCCGACCGAACTCGCCCTGCTGGACCTGGCAGCCCGGGCGGGTGCACCCTGCCCGCCGGAGCGGCGCGACCGCGAGCGCCGGGCGCTGTTCCGCTTCGACCCGCACGTCAAACTGATGACCACCGCCGACGAACGCGACGGCACGCTCGTCCTGCACAGCAAGGGCGCACCGGAGGAGGTCCTCACCCACGCCGTCGACCTGCTCGACCACGGCACCGTACGCGCGCTCACCCCTGCGGACCGCAGCGAGGTCGTGCACGCCGTCGGCCGACTGGCCGAGCACGGGCTGCGGGTCCTCGCTGTGGCCCGGCGGCCGCTCGCTCCCGGGCAGCAGCCACCGGCCCACCGCGAGGAGGCCGAACAGCGGCTGTGCCTGATCGGCCTGGTCGCCATGGCCGACCCACCCCGGCCGGAGGTCGCCCGAGCCATCGAACAGGCCCACCGGGCCGGGATCACCGTACACGTGGTCACCGGCGACAACGGCCTGACGGCGGCCGCCGTCGCCGAGCAGGTCGGCATCGGCCACCGCGGCATGCGCATCGTCACCGGCACGGAACTGGATGCGATGGGCGACGACCGGCTGGACGCGCTGCTCGGCCGCGGCGAGGAGGTGATCTTCGCGCGCACCTCGCCGGAGGCCAAGCTTCGGATCGCCGACGCCCTGCGCGCCGAGGGCCACACCGTCGCGATGACCGGGGACGGCGTCAACGACGCCCCCGCGCTGCGGCGCGCCGACATCGGTGTGGCGATGGGCCGTTCCGGCACCGACGTCGCCCGCGAAGCCGCGACGATGGTGCTGACCGACGACAACTTCGCCACGATCGTGGCGGCGGTGGAGGCGGGTCGGCGGACCTATGACAACATCCGCAAGTTCATCGTCTACATCTTCAGCCACGCGGTCCCCGAGGTCGTCCCGTTCCTGGTCTTCGCGCTCGCGGGCGGCACTGTTCCGCTACCGCTGACGGTGATGCAGATCCTCGCCATCGACCTCGGCACCGACACCCTGCCCGCCCTCGCCCTCGGCCGTGAGAAGGCCGAGCCCGGGCTGATGGACCGTCCGCCCCGCCCGCGTGACGAGCGGGTGATCCGAGGGGCGATGCTCGCCCGCTCCTGGGGGTTCCTCGGGCTGATCTCCGCCACCCTGGTCATGGGCGGCTACTTCCTCACCCTCACCTCGGGCGGCTGGCACCCCGGCGACCCGACCGGCGCGGGCACCGCACTGCACCTGACGTATCAACAGGCCACCACGGTCGTCTGGCTCGGCATCGTCTTCTGCCAGGTCGGCGCCGCCTTCGCCGCCCGCACCGAACACGCCTCACTGCGCACGATCGGGGTCTTCAGCAACCCGCAGCTGCTCAGCGGCATCGCCTTCGCCCTGGCGTTCGCCGCCGCGATCGTCTACGTTCCCGCCCTGCACCAGGTGTTCGGCACCGCGGCGCTCAGTCCGGCGCAGCTCGCGGTCGTCGTCCCCTTCCCGTTCGTGGTCTGGGGTGCGGACGAGCTGCGGCGGGGCCTGGTGCGGCGTCGTACGGCCGCGCTCCCGATGCCGCCTGCGCCCGCCCCGCCCGCGCCGGTCCGGCCCGCACCGGTCCGGCCCGCTGTCGAGGTGCCCGCCCACCACCCGCTGACCGTCCTCCTCGCCCGGCACGGCTGGGACGCCACCCGCCTCGTCCACGCGCTGGGCGTCAGCGAGCACGCGGCGGCCGAGGTGGTCGCCCACGCCCGCCGGATCGCCGCCGAGCACGGGCACCGGGCGTAGTGACATCGCCGCCCGCCCAGGGTGCCACCCCGCTCCTCAACGCCTCGGAGAACCGGGGTCGACCGGGTCCTCCCGTTCGGGCCGGCCGGCCACGCGAGCCGCGGCGAAGGCAACCGCTGCGGCGGCCGTCGCCGCGCCGCCGTCCGCCCAGGACAGCGGCTCGGTCTCCAACACGTCCCGGAGGAACGGTACGTAGAGCGCCGCGACGCCCGGCCCCGCCGAGGCCAGGACCGCCAGCGGGAGGAACGGATTCGCCCGCGTGAACAGCCGCTCCCGCAAGCCGAGCACCACGCCGGGCTGCAGGTCGAGCCTGGGCGCCGGAAGCGTCCGGCCAATTGGCGCCGCCCCGCGCGCCGCGCGAGGCTGAGAAGGGGCACACACCCCCGGCGACCACCAGAAGAACGTCATGAGCGCGCCCGTCTCACCTGTCACGCCGGTCGAGGTCGCGCGGAGCGCGGCCGACGCCCTCAGCGCCGGCGATCTCAACCGGTTCGCCGAACTCGTCCACGAGGACGCCACTTACGACATCCTCCCCTTCGGAGAGCAACGCGGACGGGTAGCGGTGAAGGAGTTCTTCACGGAGTTCCGTGGTGCCTTGCCGGACTTCTCGATGACCGTTGAGGCTGTCACCGGGGCCGGGGAGCAGGTCGCCGTCGCATGGCGCATCACGGGCACGTTCAACGGCAAACCGTTCCAGGGTTTCACGCCGAACAATCACGCCTTCGACATCCGTGGCATCGACTTCATGGACGTCGATTCCGGCCGCGTCCGACACGATCGAGTCGCCTTCGACGGTGCCGAATGGGCCCGTCAGCTCGGGCTGTTGCCACCCCGGGGCTCGGCTGCCGAACGCACCGTGCGGACCGCCTTCAACACCAGGACTCGAGTCGTCCGACGCTGGCACGAACGCAAGCACGCAGATGACCACGGCGGTCACGGCTGAGTTCCGCCCGCGCCGCAGCACCGAGCAGACGATCACCGCACGACGCGCCGCGGAGCATCGCACCCGGCACCGCAGCGTGGGCGTCACCTCCACCCGACTCCTGCTGCGCCGCGCTCGCCGGCCACCCGGCGTTGTCCGTCGCGTCCGTTCCCAGCCATCGGTCGGCTCCCGTTCCCGGCAGGCCAGCCGGCTCCGCTGCCTTCACCACCGCCGTGTCGTAGTCCCTCACTACCCGATCTCACGGTTCCGCCGGCAGCTGCCTCGGCCGTCCGAAGTGCGGCTGGTGTCTCCACTGCCCAGGCTGGAAGTGGTACCGCCATCGGAGAACGGGAGGCCGTCATGGGTCGCTTGGACAGCAGGGCCGCGATCGTCACGGGCGGCGCGCGCGGGATCGGCGCGGCGATCGCCCGCCGGTTCGCAGCAGAGGGCGCGGCAGTGACCATCGCGGACGTCCTGCGCGAGGAAGGTGAGTCGCTCGCGGCCGAACTCGGGCCGCCCACGAGGTTCCACACCTTGGACGTCACCAACCCGCACGACTGGTCGGCCGCGATCGCGGAGGCCGAGCGCGCGGTGGGTCCGCTGTCACTCCTGGTGAACAACGCCGGGATACTCGAATTCGGCAGCATCGAGATGCAGGCTCCCGAGTCCTTCCGCCGGGTCCTGGACGTCAACCTCTACGGCGCCTGGCTCGGCCTGCACACCGCGGTCCCCGCGCTGCGCCGCGCCGGCGGCGGTGTGGTGGTCAACATCTCCTCAACCGCCGGCCTGATGGGATACGCCGAGCTCGGCGCCTACACGGCCAGCAAGTGGGGGCTGCGCGGCCTCACCAAGGCCGCCGCCCTGGAACTCGCCCGCGACGGTGTCCGGGTCTGCTCCATCCACCCGGGGCCGATCAGCACACCGATGACCGCTGGAATGGACGACTCGGTCACCTCGGGTCAGCCCATTCCCCGCTTCGGCCGCCCGGAGGAGGTCGCCGCGATGGCCCTGTTCGTGGCCGCTGACGCCACCTACTCGACCGGATGCGAGTTCGTCGTCGACGGTGGCGCGACGGCCGGCAGCATGATCCTCGCTGACCCCGCGACGTAACTCAGCGCCGAATGGAGATCTACCTGGTCCGCTCGCCGACCGACCGACACCGCGCTCCACGCCCGAGATTCTCCTGGGAGACCGAAATGAGAGCCGCCATCGGAGACCGCGTCATCGTAGAAAGCACGCGCCCCGGCGTACCGCGGCGCGACGGAAAGGTGACCGCACTGCACCGGCCGGACGGCGAACCGCCCTGGGAGGTCCTGTGGTCGGACACCGGGCACTCCACCCTGTTCTTCCCCGGTCCGGACAGTCGCCTGCACCACTTCACCCGCCAAGACCCGAACAGGCAGGCGCCCCGGCCGTCCGACCGACCGCACATCTCCCCGAAGACGGAGCGGAGCGAGCCGACCGGGCCCGGAGAACCCACGGGCGGTCCGGAACGGGCCAGGCCGAGCAGCCCCGGCGACCTCGGCAGACGAGTCGCGCTGCGTCGTGAGCAGCTGGGACTCAGCCGGGAACAGGCCGCGGTCCGGGCCGGCATGGCGGTGAGGTACCTGGAGTACCTGGAAACCTCGCCCACCGACGTCGAGAGGGGAGCACTGGCCAGGCTGGCCGCCGTGCTGGACACCTCGGCCACGCAGTTGCTGGGCGGCGGACTCGACCTGCCGCCCGGCCCCGCGAGCGCCGCCGCGCACCCGGTACTGGAAGAGCTGGCACGTTCCGAGTGCTGGGAGCGACTGTCCACCGACGGAGTCGGCCGGGTGGCCCTCGGAACCGCAACGGGTCCGATCGTCCTCCCGGTCAACTACTGGGTGCTGGACGGCACACTGATCTTCCGCACAGCTGCCGACGGCCCGCTGGCCGCCACCGTCGGCCGGCGCGTCGCCTTCGAGGTCGACCGGATCGACGAGGTGCTGCGCACCGGCTGGAGCGTGCTGGCCACCGGTGACGCCCACCGGATCGACGACCGGCCGGCGCTGGCCCACCTGAAACAACGCGACAAGCCGTCACCCTGGGCGGGCGGTGAGCGCGAGCTGTGGGTCCGGATCAAGCCGACCGAACTCAGCGGCCGCGTGATCCGTACCGCCGACGACCCGACGCGGTGACGCCCGTCCGACGACGTGGTGGCCCCCACCCGTCACCGGCGCGGTCGGGCCCGGTGGCCTTCGCGCCCGAGTCGGCCCGCCCGGCCCGCAGCGGCTGCCGCCCCGGGTAGACCAGGGCCTGGCCGGCCGCGAACTCGGCGCCGATCTCCGTACCGGCGGATCGTCGGGGTTACGGTGCGCGGTGGAGGGCGCGGCTCTCCGGTGTGCCGTCACCGGTGTCGAGGGCGGTGCGGGGCTCCCGGTCGAGTAGGAGCGGGAGGCGAGCCGGGCGCCTTCAACCGGTACCGCAGCCACCCCCGCCGCGGGTCGCTCCCCAGGTCAGCAGGTGAGGCCGGAGGAGGAAGCCGTGGACGGCGAGGGCGAGCGCCGATCCGAGGGCGACCCGTCCGAGTGCGGTCCGGTGTCCGCTCGCACCTCCAGCGTTGCGCCTGCGGCGCGTAGCCGCCAGTGGCACGGCTACCGGCGCCGTGGCCCGGTCGGCTGGTGCTCACCCCGACCGGCCGTCGGGCTCGGAGGGGTGCTCGTTCGGGGGGCCCATCTCATCGGTGCCCTGGGCTGCGTGGGTGGCCTCGGTGCTGGGAGGTCCGCGCAGGACCCAGGCCAGCGGCACTGCGAGGGCCGCGCCGACCAGCGGCCCGAGCAGGTAGATCCACACGGGGCCGCCGTGCCCGCCGACCAGCACCGGTGCCAGACTCCTGGCCGGGTTCATGGACGCTCCGCTGGCGGGGCCCGCCCACAATCCGGCCAGGGCGATGTAACCGCCGATCGCGATGGCCGCGTTGTGGCCGATGTTCCGGGCCCCGGAGGACGTACCGAGGATGACCGTCATCAATCCGAGGCTCAGCAGGACCTCGAGCGCGAACACCGCACCCACACCGATACCTGTCCCGGGCCGGATGGCGCCCACCTGCCCCACCGTCCCGAACAGCGCGCGCAGCACACCGGCCGCCGCGATCGCCCCCGCCAGCTGCGCGGCGACGTACGCCGGAACGCGCCGCCACGGGAAGTGCCCGCGAGCGGCGAACGCCATGGTCACCGCAGGATTGAGGTGGGCCCCGGAGGTCTCGCCCAGTGTGTAGATCAGTGCCAGCACCATCAGTCCCGGTGCTACCACGGCGGCGGGTCGGCCCACCTGGCCGCCGGTGACGCTGTCGACCACGCCCGCGCCGGCGGCGACCAGGACCAGGAAGAACGTTCCCACGCCCTCTGCACTCAGCCGCCGCCACCCGGACCGCTGGCTCGTGGTCATCCGTCGCACCTCCCCGGTAGTTCCTCCACGGTGCGCCGTACGGGCACCGGTCGGCCAGGGCCTGTCGGGCCACCTCTGTGATCACCCGGGTGCGCACGGTCCCGGTGTCCGCTGCGGGAGGGCCGGGGCACGGGCACGACCGAGGTGCTGTCCGTCAAAGCGGAACGAGGCCGACGTCGCGGTCGCCGCCTGCGTGCTGCGCGAACTCGGACTGCACGAGGGCTGCGCACTACGCCTCGACGGCGGGGACTTCGGCGCGCTCGCCGTCTCCGCCCGGAGAGGCGCTGATGCCCGTGGTCCGGCGGACGACCGGGCCCCGGACGCTGTCGCAGTCGGAACTCCCCACTCTCCGCGTCCGCACGGGTACGTCAGGTCCGCTCGGTGAGGAAGGCGGCGGCGCTGTTCAGGGTGGCCAGGCGGGGGTAGTCGTCCTCGTCGATCCGGCAGCCGGCGCGCTCGGTCAGTCGTTCGACCAGGTTCAGGAAGTCCAGCGAATCGAGTTCGAGGGCCTCCCGGAAGGCGGTGTCGGGTCCGATCGTGGTGAAGTCCGCGTCCGGGACGATCTCGGTGAGCGCCTCCTGGACGAGGAGCAGGGCCTGGTCGCGGTTCACAGTTCCTCCGGTGTGCGCAGTAGCCGTTCGAGGGCTGCCAGGTAGCGGGCGCCGGTGGCGCCGTCGCTGGCCCGGTGGTCGGCGGACAACGTCGCTGTCACCACGGGACGCACGCCGAGCAGGCCGTCGACGGCGCAGGGGCGGTCGACCACCTTGCCCAGGCCGACGAGGGCGACCTGGGGCGGGTAGATGACGCCGAAGACCGCTTCCACGCCCTGGTCGCCGAGGCTGGTCACGGTGATGGTGGGGTCGGTGGTCTCGGAGCCGCGCAGCCGCCCGGCCCGGGCCCGGGCCACCAGGTCCCGGAGCCGGGCCATGAGTTCCGCCGGCGACAGGTCGGCCGCCTGGTGGATGGCCGGAGCCACCAGGCCGCCGCCGCGCAGGGAGACCGCGACGCCCAGGTGAACCTCGGGCGCCGGGACGAACCGACCGTCGGCGAAGAAGCCGTTGAGCTGGGGGACCTCACGGGCAGCCCGCGCTGCGGCCTTGAGCAGGAGGGCCGCGGGTACCAGGCGCTCGGAGACCGGGAGCCCACGGTTCTGCTCGCGCAGCCAGGCGAGCGCCGGGCCGAGATCGACGGTGGTGGACAGGTAGTAGTGCGGGATCTCGCGCTTGGAGCGTGCCATCAGGTCACCGATGGCACGGCGCATCGCCTCGGAACGGCCGGCAGTCTCGGCGTGCCGGTCGGGGGTGGGCGACACTTCGGCGGTGGGAGCGGTCTGAGCAGCGGGAGCGGTCTCAGGGCCGGTCAGCACGGCCCGGACGTCGGCGACCCGGATCGCACCGTCCGTTCCGGTGCCCAGAACGCCCGCGAGATCGACCCCGCCCTCGGCGGCCAGGCGCCGTGCCATCGGCGTCGCACGGACCCGGCCTGTCGTCCTCGCCGGCGGGGTCACCACGGGCGCGGCAGCGACCGGGGGCGCGGTCGCCTTCCGGGTCTGCGGCGACGCAGCCGCGGACTCGGGCTGCGGGGCGGCCGGCACATCGGCGCGGGTGATCCGGCCACCGGGCCCCGTGCCGTGCACGGTACTCAGGTCGACCCCGCGTTCCGCTGCGAGGCGACGAACCAGCGGGGTCGGTGCGGGCGCGGGCGCGGCTGTCGGCTCGGCGGGCGCCGCCGGGGTCGGCAGCTGCGTGACAGCGCTCACCGGGTTGATCACGGCCAGCGGCGTCCCGACCGGCACGGTCTCGGCCGGCTCGACCAGCAGGCGCTCCACGACGCCGCTCTCGAAGCACTCCACCTCGATCGCGGCCTTGGCGGTGTCGACGACGGCGACGATGTCGCCCTTGTGCACCTGGTCGCCGGGGTGGACGAGCCATTCGAGCAGGGTGCCCTCGGTCATGTCGGCGCCGAGTGCGGGCATCGTGAACTCGGCCATCTCAGCCCACCGCCCGAAGCGCTGCCGCCACGATGTCGGGGACCTGGGGCAGCGCGGCCTGCTCCAGGTGCGCGGCGTACGGCACCGGCACCTCAGCGCCGCACACCCGCTCGACCGGCGCGTCGAGGTCGTAGAAGGCCTGCTCGGTGATGCGTGCCGCGACCTCGGCGGACAGGCCGCCGCTGCGCCAGCCCTCGTCGACGATCACCGCGCGGTGGGTGCGGCGCACCGAGCCGATGACGGTGGCGTCGTCGAGCGGGCGCAGGCTGCGCAGGTCCACCACCTCGGCGTCCACCTGGTTCTGGGTCGTGAGTTGCTCGGCGGCGGTCAGCGCCTTGCCCAGTGAGCCGCCGTAGGTGATGAGGCTGACGTCGGTGCCGGGTCGGCGTACCGCGGCGCTGTCGAGGTCAACCGGTCCGGGGTCGTCCGCGGTGGTGTCGGTGCCGTTGTAGAGGGATCCGTGCTCGAAGACGATCACGGGGTCGGGGTCGGCCAGGGCCGGGGCGAGCATCCACCGCGCGTCCGCGACGGTGGAGGGTGCAAGGACCCGGATGCCGGGGATGTGCGCGTAGAAGGCTTCGAGACTGTGCGAGTGCTGGGCTGCGAGTTGGCGGCCGGCGCCGGTGGTCATCCGGATCACCAGCGGCACCGCCACCTGCCCGCCGGACATGTGCAGCAGGGTCGCCGCGTTGTTCAGGATCTGGTCGAGGGCGAGCAGGCTGAAGTTGACGGTCATGATCTCCACGATCGGGCGCAGTCCGGCGATCGCCGCGCCGATGCCGGCCCCGACGAAGCCCGACTCCGAGAGCGGGGTGTCCCGGACCCGCTCGGGGCCGAACTCCTCCACCAAACCCAGGCTGACACCGAAGGCCCCTCCGTAGCGGCCCACGTCCTCGCCCATCAGGAAGACCCGGTCATCGGCCGAGAGCGCCTCCCGCATCGCCTCCCGCATCGCCTCGCGGTAGGTCATCGACTCGGCCCGACGATCCCTGCCACCGGTCATGACGACCCCTCGGTCGGGCTGTACACGAAGCGCAGCAGGTCCTCCACCGGTTCGGTCCCGCCCTGGCGCGCGTGGTCGAGAGCCGCGTCCAGCTCCTCCCCGACCTCCTTCTCCACTGCGGCGAACGCCTTGTCGTCAAGGCCGTCCTCGGCCCGCATCCGCGTGCTGAGCAGGGCGATCGGGTCACGCTCCTTCCAGCGGTCGATCTCCGCCTTGTCCCGGTAGCGGTCCGGGTCGTACATGGAGTGCGCGCGGAAACGGTAGGTGCGCAGTTCCAGGAACACCGGTCCGGCACCGTCCCGGATCGCCCGAGCCGCCCTCCCGGCGGCCCGCTCGACGGCCAGCACATCCATGCCGTCGACCTCCCAGGCCACCAGCCCGTACGAGGCCGCGCGGGCGGCCAGGTCGGTCTGGGCGTGCTCACGGTTCAGCGCGGTGCCCATGGCGTAGAGGTTGTTCTCGCAGGCGAGCAGCAGGGGGAGCTCCCACAGGGCGGCCAGGTTGGCGGTCTCGTGGAACTCGCCCTCGGCGAGTGCGCCGTCGCCGAACAGGCAGCAGGTCACGTGTTCCTGTCCGCGCATCCGGTCGGCGAGGGCCAGTCCGGCGGAAACGGGCAGTCCGCCCGCCACGATGCCGTGGCCGCCGTAGAACCGCCGGCTCACGTCGAACAGGTGCATCGAACCGCCCCGGCCCCGACTGCAGCCGGTCACCCGGCCGAGCATCTCGGCGAACACCGACTCGGCGGGGATACCGCGGGCCAGCGCGTGGCCGTGCTCGCGGTAGGTGGTGGCCACCGCGTCCTCGGGTCCTAGTGCGCCGAGGACGCCCGCGGAGACGGCCTCCTCGCCGATGCACAGGTGGACGAAACCCCGGACCTCGCCACTGCTGTAGAGCTCGACGCAGCGCTCCTCGAACTGTCGGATGCGCACCATCTCCCGCAGGAGATCTCGGCGGTGGGCCGCCTGCGGGGCGGGTCCGCCTCGGTTGTGCGTGCGGGTCCTGCCGCGCGAGGCGGTCGGTGCTGCTGCCGTTCGGCGCGGGCTCATCGGGACTCCTCCAGGGCCGAGGTGTCGCCCTCCGGCAGGCCCAGCTCACGGGCTTTCAGCAGTCGGCGCATCACCTTGCCGCTGCGGGTCTTGGGGAGGTGCTGGTCGAAGGCGATCTCGCGGGGCGCGATGGCCGGTCCGAGTCGCCTGCGCGCGAAGGCGGTGATCTCACGGGCCAGACCGGTGCCCGGCTCGAATCCCGGCTTGAGGGAGACGAACGCCTTGACGATCTCGCCGGCGACCGGGTCGGGACGGCCGATCACCCCTGCCTCGGCGACCGCCGGATGCTCCATCAAGGTGCTCTCCACCTCGAACGGCCCGACCAGGTGCCCGGCGGACTTGATCACGTCGTCGGCGCGGCCGACGAACCAGTAGTAGCCGTCCTCGTCGCGCCGGGCGACGTCGCCGGTGAGGTACCAGCCGCCCGCGAAGGAGGCCTCGTAACGCTCCTCGGCGTTCAGATAGCCGCGGAACATCGACGGCCAGCCCGGACGCAGTGCCAGCTCGCCCTCGTGCCCCGGCGTGCCGATCTCCTCCACCTGACCGTCCGTCACTACTGCTCGCCCGTCCGGACCGCGCTCCAGCAGGCCGGCCACGACGCCGGGCAGCGGGCGACCCATCGAGCCGGGCCTGATCTCGGTGGCCGCGAAGTTCGCGATCATGATCGCGCCGGTCTCCGTCTGCCACCAGTTGTCGTGGATCGGCAGGCCCAGGATCTCCTGCCCCCAGCGGACCGCCTCCGGGTTGAGCGGTTCACCGACGCTGGCGATGAACCGCAGCGCCGACAGGTCGAAGGAGCGCGGCAGGTCGGGCGGGCTCCCCCGAGGGCTCGCCCGCATCAGCATCCGGATCGCGGTCGGGGCCGTGTACCAGACGCTCACCCGCTCCTCCGCGAGGATGCCGTACCACCGGCGGGCCTCGTACTCCCCCGCGTCGACCACCATCGTCACCCCGTGGGTGAGCGGCGCGATGACCCCGTACGAGGTGCCCGTGACCCAGCCCGGGTCGGCGGTGCACCAGAACACGTCGTCGGGATGCAGGTCGAGGGCGAACGCGGCGGTGGCGTGATGGGCCACCACGGCCTCGTGCACGTGGATCGCACCTTTGGGAGTACCGGTGGTGCCGCTGGTGAAGTGCAGCAGCGCCATCTCCTGCGGGTCGGTGCCCGGGATCGTGAACGCCTCGGACGCCTGCGCCAGCATCGCGTCGAAGGAGCGGGTGCCCGGCAGCGGCTCGGTGCACGCTCCCACGATCAGCACCGTTTCCAGCTGCGCCAGCTGCTCGCGCCGGGCCGCCACCTTTCTCCGGTAGAGGTCCTCGGTCGTGACCAGCACCCGCACACCGCCCAGCCGCAGCCGTTCCTCGACCGGGACCGGCCCGAAGGCGGGGAAGAGCGGGCAGAACACCGAGGTGTTCTTCAGCGTCCCGAGAACGGACACGTACAGCTCAGGGCAGCGGCTCAGCAGCGAGGCGACCCGGTCGCCGCGGCCCACGCCCAGTGAACGCAGCACATTCGCGAAGCGGTTCGTCCAGCGGGCCAGCTCGTCGTACGTCACCGTGCTGACCTGCCTATCCACGGCAACGCAGCGCAGCGCGGCGCGCTCGCCGCGTCCGGCGGCGACGTGCCGGTCGACCGCCTCGTACGCGATGTTGAGACCCCGGCCGCCCGGCAGCCCGTCGAGTGCCTCACGCGCCGACTCCCACGAGAAATCGCGCCGGGCCCGCTCGTAGTCGGCGAGATTGGGCGCGACTCCTGGCACCGGCCGAGCACGAATGGCCTCGGTTTCCATGGCTGCTCCCTTCCGGATTGCCGATAGGGCCTCCTCCAGCCTGACAGACACGGGACCGCCCGGCCTGGGGGCGCGGCAAGGGCCCGGTCGCCCGCCCCGGGAACTTCGCGCCGCGCGGCAGCGGGGAGCAGCATGGACGTGGGATGCACACACCCTGCTGAACCGAAGAGGCGTCCCGACAGCGGAAGGATGATCGATCATGGCTGAACCGGCCCTCACCCTCGATCAGCTGAAACTGCTGGCGGCCGCCGCGGGCGCGGCACCGTCGGTGCACAACAGCCAGCCCTGGCGCCTGCGGCCCACCCCGGATGCGCGGCGAATACTGGTCTTCGGTGACCCGAGGCGAGCCGTCGCCATCGCCGACCCACTGGGCCGGGCCCTGCACGGTCCGTCGGAGCGGCCGTGTTCAACCTGCGAGTCGGCGCCGGTCGGCTCGGCCGGGCGGCGAGCGTGGGCCTGCTCCCCGACCCGGCCGACCCGCATCTGCTCGCCGAGATCGGCCTCGACGAGCCCGCAGCGCGGCACCCCTTCGGGCACCACCTCTACCCCGCAATCCGGAATCGTCACTCCAGTCGGCAGCCGTTCACCAACCGCGACATTCCGGAGACCGTCCTCGGCGAGCTGATCGAAGCCGCACGGGAGGAGGAGGCGGTGCTCTCCCCGCTCGAGGAGGACGGCGTGCTGCGCGTCCTCACGGTGACCGCTGAGGCCGAGCGGCGCACCACCGCCGACCTGGCCCGCCAGGCGGAGACCCGCAGCTGGCTGCGCCTGGAGGCTCCTGCCTCCGACGGCGTCCCGGCCGCGGCGCTGGGTCCGCAGGACCGCGACGCCCGGGTTGCGATGCGCGACTTCACCGCCGGGCGCCCCGACGCCCTCACCCCGCGGCACTTCGAGCCGCTCCCCCAGCTGTGCCTGCTGAGCACCCGCACCGACCAGCCCGCGGACTGGCTGCGCACCGGACAGGCGCTGGAGCACGTCTGGCTGCTCGCCACAGTCCACGGCCTGCGCGCCTCCGTCCTGCACCAGGCCGTCGAATGGCCCGAGACCCGGTGGCGCCTCCGCGACCCCGACAGCCCACCCGACCACGTCCAACTCATGCTGCGGCTCGGCTACGCGGTGGGGCGCAGCGGTGGGGCGCAGCGGCACGAGCGGTGAGTGAGTGGGGGTGCTGGGCACTCCCACTCAGGTGCGACGCAATGCCGGCGGACGGTCGCCCCCGGGGGTGTGGTTGCGGGCGAGGCGCAGGGTGGCCGGGTACGTGCCTTGCCGGCCGCCCCGCTCCGGTGCCGGCGTTCGGGCGACGGATGCCGCTCCCGGGGACGCCTTCGGTGACCCGCCGGCGCAGGAGGTCCTGCACTTGGGTGGGCCGGTCACGACGGGAGCGGGCCCGTTCGGCCCTGTCGCCGGCACCGGATGCGGGGCAGGCTCACGGTAGGACCGAAGACCGGTCCCGCGCCTCCTGGTCGCTCTGCTCGCGGCGACGCGTTCCCGGACCTGGCTGTCGAGGCAGGCCCGCAACCGAAGGGAGCCGACATGACCGCCCTGATAGCGGTCCTGGTGGTGCTCGTCATCCTGGTCCTGATCGGGCTCGCGATGTCGATCCGCATCGTCCGGCAGTACGAAAAGGGGGTCGTCTTCCGGTTCGGCCGGATCACCGGAGCACGCGACCCGGGACTGCGCCTGATCATCCCGTTCGCCGACGTCATGCACCACATCTCACTGCGGATCGTCACCATGCCGATCCAGTCCCAGGGCATCATCACCCGCGACAACGTCAGCGTCGACGTCTCCGCCGTCGCCTACTTCCGCGTCGTGGACGCGATCAAGTCGGTCGTCGCCATCGAGAACGTGAACTCCGCGATCAACCAGATCGCCCAGACGACCCTGCGCAAGGTCGTCGGCCGGCACACCCTGGACGAGACCCTGTCCGAGACCGACCGCATCAACCTGGACATCCGCCAGATCCTGGACGTCACCACGACCGAATGGGGCGTGGACGTCACCCTGGTCGAACTCAAGGACATCCAACTGCCCGACACCATGAAGCGCGCGATGGCCAAGCAGGCCGAAGCCGAGCGGGAGAAGCGCGCCAAGATCATCAGTGCGCAGGGAGAGGCCCTGGCCGCCTCCGCACTCGGCGAAGCCTCCGACACGATGATGGCCCACCCGCTCGCCCTCCAACTGCGCAACCTGCAGAGCCTCGTCGAGATCGCCGTCGACAAGAACAGCACCGTCGTCTTCCCTGCACCCCTGATGAGCACCATCGGCGAACTCGGCTCCTTCCTCTCCCGCGAGGCGACCGCCGCCGCCGCTCCCGCACCACACCCACGCCCGGACACCCCGGACACCTCGGACACCCAACTCGCGACCAAGTCCGTTCACCTACCTGCTCCCGACCCCGTTCACGTACCGGCGCCCAACGGGGCGACCGGGACCCCGTAGCCGTCACCGTCCCCTTCCGGCCGAGGCCGAGGGGACACGGCCTTCGCCGGAGACCGGTGCAGGGCATCGCACGGAGGGCCCACGAGAAGATGACGCAGCCGTTCCACACACCGCACCACGGGTCTCACCGCCTTGCCGAGCGCTGGAAAGCCGCGGCGGCCGACCGCCGCGCGCGGGCCGCCGCCCGGCGGTGGCGGCACTTCGGCACCGAGCCGCGCTGGGCACGCAGCGATCTGCCGGCCCGACGGCTACTCGGACGGATCTTCGTCCCGTTCTTCCTGCTCGGGGCCATCGTCTTCACGTTGCTTGCGGCGAACGCACTGCCCGCACCGCGCGCCGACCGAGCGTTCTTCACGGGCCTCGCCGTGCTGTGCGCCGTGTCCACCGTCGTCGCGGTGATCGACCTGATCGTCATCCGGCGCCGGTTGGCAGAGCAACGACGGTGGCACCGCTGACGACGGGGCCGAGCGGAGGGCACGGTCGCACGAGACCGGACGGGCGCGGCACCACCGCACCGCCGGGCGCAACGAAGTCCCTGCAGGCTTCCCGATCACCCACCGGGGCCCCAGGTCCAGGGATACGGGCAACACCACGGCGGGAGACCTGTCCGAGTGCTACCGCGGCAGCTGAGGACGCGACTGCGCCGGTCACGGTCGCGGCCGGCGACGGACCTGCCTACGGTTGGGAGCAGGACGCGCCGCCGCGTCCGGCGTCCGGTTGCGCGACGCGTCGAAGGTACGGTCGTCCAGCACGGGAATCGAAGGTGGGCCGGGTGGATCCGGAGGATGGATCCGGGTGGGCGGACGTTCCCGACCGCAGCCACCGAATCGACGACGAGATGGACCGGATCGTCGGCCGTCTACGGGACCTGGCCCACACCCAGCGCCGATTCCAGGACCTGCTGGACGCGGTGATGGCGGTGGGCCGGGACCTGGACCTGCCCGTCGTGCTCCGCCGGGTGATCACCACCGCGATGAGCCTGGTCGACGCCCGCTACGGCGCACTCGGCGTGCTCAGCGAGGACGGCGAACACCTGGAGGAGTTCATCCCCGTCGGGCTGAGCGAGCAGCAGGTCGCAGCGCTGGCCGGGGTCGCCCTCCCGCACGGTCGCGGACTCCTGGGGCACCTCATCGAGCACCCCGAACCGCTGCGTGTCGCGGACATCGGCGCCCACCCGGACGCCGTGGGCTTTCCGCCGGGCCACCCGCCGATGCGGACACTGCTCGGGGTGGCACTCACCGGACGCGGACGGGTCTACGGCAACCTCTACCTGTGCGAGCGGCGCGACGGACTGCCCTTCGACGACCACGATCAGGACATCCTCGTGGCACTCGCCGGCGCAGCCGGCCTCGCCATCGAGAACGCCCGCCTCTACCGGCAGGTCCGCGCCAACGCCGAGTACTTCCAGCGCCTCCTCCTTCCCAGCCTGCCCGATGTGACACCCTTCTCCGTCGCAGCGATCTACCGCCCCGCCGCCACCCCGGACCACGTCGGCGGCGACTGGTACGACGCCCTGATGCTCCCCGACGGCGCCTGCGCCCTGGTCATCGGCGACGTCGCCGGACACGACCTGAAGTCCGCCGCCACCATGGCCCAGACCCGCAACATGCTGCGCGCCCTCCTCTACGACCGCCGCACCCCGCCCAGCCGCGTCCTGACGCAGCTCGACCGCACCCTCCAGGCGATCACCGACAACCCGATCACCACCACCTGCCTCGCCCGCATCGAACCCGCCGAGGACGGCTGGACACTCCACTGGAGTAACGCCGGACACCCGCCACCACTCCTGATCGACCCCGACGGCACCACCCGCTACCTGCACGCCGACCCCGGCCTGCCCCTCGGCGTCGACCCCGACGTGCCCCGCCCCGACCACAAACGCCCCCTGCCCGGCAACGCCACCCTCGTGCTCTTCACGGACGGCCTGGTCGAGCACCCCCACCGCCCCCTGGACGCCGGCCTCACCGCCCTCGCCCAGGTCGCCGCCGCCCACGCCGCTCTGCCCCTCGAAGACCTGTGCCGGACCCTGGCCGACGCCCACCTCACCGATGGACGCGACGACCTCGCCGTCCTCGCCCTGCGCACCCCACCCACCGCGCCGACCCCCGGGACACCGGCGACACACTCCCGGGCCCGGGAACAGGAGGTACCCCGCCCCTGGTAGGCCCGCAGCTCGGTCTCGGCGCTGGTCCTTCAGCACCTGATCCGAGCCGCGTCCCCCCATGTCCATGACCTCGGCCGCTCCGTGGTCCGGCGAGCGCTGCCGCAGGGGAGGCGGACCCTCCGACGCGGAGGGCCTCCGTCTCCGTTCCGCAGCCTCGAAACCCGGAATGCGCCACCACGGCACGGCACCGCCCCGCCGCACCTGCCCGTGCAGTTCGTCGACGTCGCAGCGGCGACCGCCGGCGGGTGCGGACGGCCAGGGGGCGGTTCGGTCATGAACCGGCTTGCCGTCTTGTCCGCACCGCGGGGTAGAGGGACTCAGCAACCTCCCGATCGAACGGTTCGGTGTCGGGGGTGAGCACCGATGCGGCGGCCACGGCCACCCCGAGGGCACAGGCCTCGACCGGATCGTCGCCCGCAGCCAGCCGAAAAGTGAGTGCGGCCACCATTGCGTCTCCGGCCCCGGCGTCGCTGAGTGGCTCGCCGGGCAACGGCGGGACTCTCAACTCGGTATGACCCTGCCTGGTCGAACAGAGTGCGCCGAGTTCCCCGAGGGTGGTGACGGCGATCTCAGTCGCTCCTGCGGCAAGCAGGGACTCGTTGACAGCCCGAGCATCGTCGAAGCTCCGGACCGCCCGGCCGGCGAGGGAGGCGGCCTCGTGATTGTTGCACCTCCGCAGAAAGACGCCCTCGTGCAGTGACTCGCGCAGGGCCCGCCCCGAGGTGTCCAGCACCAGCCGGGCCCCGGCCTCCTTGACCCGGCGGGCGACAGCCGCGTAGAAGGCGTCGGGCAGGCCGCTGGGCAGACTGCCGCTGGCCACGACGTACCGGTGACTGCCGGCTGCCCGGCCCAGCGCGTCCAGGAGACGCTCTCCCTCCGAGGCGTCCAGTCGCGGGCCCGGCGGCACGATGTGATAGCTGCGGCGCGACTCGGTCTCGAACAGCACGAACGCCTCGCGGGTCTCACCCGCGATCCCGAGAGCGAGGTGGTCGACCCCCTCCTCGTCCAGTAGCCGGTTCAGGCGCTGGCCGACCTCGCGGCCGGCGGTGTGGACGGCGGTCGCCCGTCCCCCGAGCCGCGACACGCCCCGGGCGACGTTGATCCCTCCGCCGCCGGCGGCCACGGACCTGACCCGGGCGCGGGTCTTGCCGATGCCCTCCAGGCGGTCGACCTCGCAGCAGATGTCGATGGTGGGGTTCACCGTCAGGGTGAGGATCGGAGGCGTGCTCCCCGGCATTGGGCTCCTCCCGCCGCTACCCGCCGCAAGCGGACCAGACACCTCAGGGCCGCTCATCACGGTCACACGGCGATTGTGATCTCGATCGTCCGTGGCTGCGCTCCCGGGTCATCCGGAGAGAGACGGAACTCCAGGGAAGGGTCCCCGAACAGGTCCTGGCACGAAGGCCACCAGTACCCACGTCCACTAGCAGATCGCCCGCCATCTCGACCTCCTCGCTCGGTCACCCCTTCCATCCTGCTGCGCGGGTACGGGAGGCGCGATCGGGAGCACCCCGTAGCCGCCGGCCCGTGCTGCCTTCCCGCCCCCAAGCCGCACGGGCAGGCAGGCACAGGCCCCGGCCTGAGGTGTCGTTCCGCCGGCGGGGTCCCAGCCGGACCTAACGTCTGTTCGGTGAAGAGTCGACACGAAACGTGGGTGCGGCCTCCCGGGCTCGATCCCGAGGAGGCGGCGGAACTGCTCCTGCGCGATCTGCACAGTTCGCGGGTCGGACTGACCTCGGTCGAGGCGCAGCGGCGGCTGTTGCAGTACGGCGGCAACGAATTGCGTCGGCGTGGCGGGCGGCGCCGGATGCCTCGGACGGGGAGCACCATCGAAGGGGGCGGGCCGCACCCGGCCTGCGGTGCGGGTCGACTGGAATGACGGACAACCGGCCGACGACCCTTCGGAACGCATCAATCCGGCTCCCGCCGACAAGCCCCTGGAACCGGCCGCGGCAGACCCGTCGGCCATCGAACGAAAGCTGCTGGCCATGCGCTGGTCCCAGATGCACATCCCGACCCTTCGCGAGAACCCGGCGGAGGCCGACGCGCCGAGCCATCAGCTCCTGCTTCGCGCCGGATTCATCAGGCAGCTCATGGCGGGCCACTACTCGCTGCTGCCGCTCGCCGTCCGGGTGCGGTCGAAGATCATCACCATCATCCGGGAGGAGATGACCGCCATCGGGGCGCAGGAGTTCTCCCTGCCGGCAATGCACCCGGCGGCGGTGTGGCGGCGCAGCGGCCGGTGGGATGCCATGGGGGAGGAGATGTTCCGCCTGAAGGACCGCAAGGGCGCCGAACTGACGCTGGGCATGACCCACGAGGAGATCTTCACGTCGCTCGCCACCGAGCTGAAGTCGTACCGTGAACTGCCGCAGACGTGGTACCAGTTCCAGACCAAGTTCCGCGATGAACCCCGCGCCAAGGGCGGCTTGCTACGGACCCGGGAGTTCACGATGAAGGACTCCTACAGCTTCGACCTGACGCAGGAGGGCCTGGACCGGTCGTTCGACCTGCACCGTGAGGCCTACCTGCGGATCTTCGCGCGGCTGGGGATTCCGGCCATCCCGGTGGAGGCGTCCAGCGGCAGCATGGGCGGGGCCGCGTCGACGGAGTTCATGTGCCCCGCCGAGGCCGGTGAGGACTTCGTCGTCCACTGCCCCTCCTGCGGTTACGCAGCCAACAGCGAGAGAGCCGCCTCCCGGCTCGCCGCGATCGCGGACGGTCCGGGCCTGCCCGCGCCGGAGCCGTTCGACACCCCCGGTGTACGGACGATCGACGACCTGGCCTCCCGCTTCGACGCGCCCGCCGAGCGCCAGGTGAAGACCCTCGTCCACGTCCTGGACGGGCAGCTCTCCCTCGTCCTCCTGCGCGGCGACCACGCGCTGGCCGAGCAGAAGCTCGCGGACGCCGGCGGCGTCGGCACGGTGCGGCCCGCCCGACCCGAGGAGATCCGGGAAGCCCTCGGCGCCCTACCGGGAAGCCTCGGCGCCGTCGGGGTCACGTCGGTAACCATCCTGGCGGACGAGGCCCTGCGGGGCCGCAGGGACATGTTCACCGGCGCCAACGAGGACGGTGTCCACCTGCGGGGCGTCGACGTGGAACGGGACATCGCCGTCTCCCGGTGGACGGACCTTCGCGAGGTCACCTCCGGTGAGCCTTGCGTGCGGTGCGAACGGCCGCTGCAGGTCCAGAAGGCGATCGAGACCGGCCACATCTTCAAACTCGGCCACACCTACAGCGACGCCTTCGACCTCACCGTCCTGGACGCCGACGGCAGACCCAGGAAGGTCGTCATGGGCTGCTACGGCATCGGCATCGAGCGGTCGATGGCAGCCGCCGTCGAGTGCCACCACGACGACAAGGGCATCGTCTGGCCGATGGCCATCGCTCCCTTCGAGGCGGTCGTCGTGGTGGCCCAGCCCGACGACGGGGCCACGGCCGCGGCCGGTGAGAAGGTCTACCGGCAGTTGCTCGCCGCCGGGGTGGACACGATCATCGACGACCGCTCCGAGCGGGTCGGCGTCAAATTCCGGGATGCCGAACTCGTCGGCATCCCGCTACGCGTCACCGTGGGCAGTCGCGGACTCGCCAACGGGGCGGTGGAGCTGACCGAACGGGCATCGGACGAGACGCGGCGGATCCCCCTTGCGGAGATCGCCGTCGAGGTGCGCGGGGCCGTCGACTCGGCCGGGCAGAGCCGCGACCGGAGGCAGCCGACCGCTCCCCGCCCCTGATCACCAGCCCCCGACCGCCCGGCACCTGCCCCGGCGGCCTCCGGCGGGCTCATCCCGCCCGAGCCACCCGTGGCCGGGCATGCGCGATCAGGCCCGTTCGGCGGCGGCCACGTGCTCCTTCACGGCCACGAAGCTGTCCGGCGCCACCGAGATCGAGTCGATCCCGGCACGCACCAGGAACCGGGTGAACGCCGGATCGTCACTGGGCCTCTGGCCGCACAGGCCCACCGGGCGGCCGGCCGCGTGCGCCGTGGCGATCAGGGTCTCGATGCTCCGGGTGACGGCAGGATCGGTCTCGTCGAAGAGATGCGCGAGGGCATCGGAGTCACGGTCGACGCCCAGGGTGAGCTGGGTGAGGTCGTTGCTGCCGATGGAGAAGCCGTCGAACCGTTCGGCGAACTCCGCCGCGAGAATCACGTTGGCCGGGATCTCCGCCATCACGTACACCTTCAGCCCGTTGCCACCGCGTGGCAGGCCCTCGTCGGCCATCACCGCGAGCACCCGGTCGGCCTCCCCCGTGGTGCGGCAGAACGGGATCATCACCACCACGTTCGTCAGGCCCATCTCGTCGCGGACCCGCCGCAGCGCCCGGCACTCCAGGGCGAAACCCTCCCGGTATCCCTCGCTGTAGTACCGGCTGGCGCCGCGCCAGCCGATCATCGGATTGGCCTCCAGCGGTTCGAAGGGGCGCCCGCCCACCAGTTTGGCGTACTCGTTGGTCTTGAAGTCGCTGGTGCGCACGATCACCGGGTCCGGCCAGCGCGAGGCCGCGATCCGGGCGATGCCCTGGGCGAGGCGGTCCGTGAAGTACCGGGTCCGGTCCTCGTAACCGTCGGTGAGCGCGTCGACGCGGCGGCGCTCCTCGGCGTCGAGGCGATCGGGATGGACCAGTGCCATCGGATGGGCCTTGACCTGGTGCGCGACGACGAACTCCATCCGGGCCAGCCCCACCCCGTCCGCCGGCAGCTGCCACCAGCGGAACGCGGCGGCCGGGTCGGCCAGGTTCAGCATCACCCGGGTACGGGTCTTCGCCAACCCGGCGAGGTCGATCTCGGACTGCTCGTAGTCGAGCAGTCCGGCATAGACATGACCGTCCTCGCCCTCGGCGCAGCAGACGGTGACCTCCTGGCCGTCGTGCAGCAGCTCCGTCGCGTGGCCGGTTCCCACGATCGCGGGCACGCCGAGTTCGCGGCTGACGATGGCGGCGTGCGAGGTGCGCCCGCCGTGGTCGGTGACGATCGCGGCGGCCCGCTTCATGAGGGGTTCCCAGTCCGGGTCGGTGATCCCGGTGACCAGCACGGCCCCGGCCGGGAAACGCTCAAGCGCGACGGCTGTGGTCAGCGCGCAGACCGCGCCCGTGCCGATCGCCTCGCCGACCGCGATCCCGTCGACGAGCGACTCCCCCGAGCCGGTCAGCCGGAAGCGGTGCAGCATCGTCGCGCGCCGCCGGGACACCACGGTCTCGGGACGGGCCTGGACTATGAAGATCTCGCCGGTCCGGCCGTCCTTGGCCCACTCGATGTCCATCGGGCAGCCGTAGTGCCGCTCGATGACCACGCCCCAGCCCGCGAGAAGGCGCACCTCCGCGGCGTCCAACACCTGACGGACGCGCTCCTCGGCGCTGGTGTCCAGCGTACGGGTGAGGCCCCGGTCGGCGTAGACGGCCTTGCGGCGTTTGGCGCCGATCTCGGTGTGGATGACCGGGTCGAGGCCGGGGTTCTCCAGCAGCGGTTTGAAGACCAGGTACTCGTCGGGGTCGACCTGCCCGCTGACCACCGTCTCACCCAGCCCCCAGGCCGCGCTGACCACGACGGCGTCCGGGAAGCCGCTCTCGGTGTCGAGGGTGAACATCACCCCGGCCCCGGCCAGGTCGGAGCGGACCATCAGCTGCACGCCCACCGAGAGCGCCACAGCGAGCTGATCGAAGCCCGTCCGCTCGCGGTAGTCGATCGCCCGGTCGGTGAACAGCGAGGCGTAGCAGCGCCGGCAGGCGTCCAGCAGGCCCTCCCGGCCACGGACGTTCAGGTAGGTGTCCTGCTGTCCCGCGAAACTCGCCTCCGGCAGGTCCTCGGCCGTCGCACTGCTGCGCACCGCGACGTCCGGGTCCTCCCGGCCGGCCTCGCGTCCGAGCCTGGCGTACGCCGCGGCCAACTCCTCCTCCAAGGCGGGCGGCAGTGGCGTGCCGAGCATCGCGGCGCGGATCGCCGCGCCCACCTCGTCGAGTGGCGCGCCGCCGTTCAGCAGGTCGATCTGGTCGGTGATCCGCTGCCGGAGGCCGCCGGTGTCGAGGAACTCCCGGTAGGCGTCGGCGGTGCTCGCGAAGCCGTCCGGCACCCGGACACCGGCCGGGCCCAGGTTGACGATCATCTCCCCGAGCGAGGCGTTCTTTCCTCCGACAAGCCCGACATCCCCACGGCCGAGACCGGAGAACGGGATCACCTGGCGGATCGTGGACATGGGTTCCTCCGCTGGTGCGAGCAAGATGGCGACGGATGCGCCACGGCGTCACGTCTGCCCTGACGCGCTACGCGCCGGGCCGTGGACCGGCAGGGTCCAGTACACATTGACCGTCCGAATGGCGCGAGCTGACCCAATCCACGAGGACCGCCGGACCGGCTCGTCAGCTGTCGGCGACGCCACGACCCGAGAGGCTGCGGCGCCGGACGGCGGCCACGTTCGGGAGGCGTCGTGCCGTAGCGGACACTTCCGCTCGGGAACCGGTCACGGGCCCGGGCCGACGCCAAGGTATCGGCGATTCGGATCCGGCGGCCGGTGATGGCGGGCCGGGCTACGCGTCGACGACATGACAGTCTCCGCCCCGGGGGCATCACCCGGACCGGACGACCGCCCACCCCACGGCGTCAGCTCACCACAGCTCTCGCCCGGCCGGGAAGCCGCACAGAGCGACGAAGCCATCGGTGCGGTGCCCCGCACCGCACCGAGCCCGTCCTCACCCCTCAGGGCCGCGCGCGATCTCGATCCGACGGGCCTGCTTCTCGACCTCGCCCATCGGGGCCTTCACGGTCAGCACGCCCTTGTCGAAGGTCGCGGTGATGTCCTGCTCGTTCACGCCTTCGGGCAGCCGGACACTGCGGGTGAAGGAGCCGTAGCGGAACTCCGAGCGCTGCTTGTCCTTCTTCTCCTCGGTGCGCTCCGCGTGGACGGTCAGCACCCCGCCCTCGACCGTGATCTCGACGTCCTTCGCGGGGTCGATCCCCGGAAGCTCGGCCCTGACCACGTACGCCCCGTCCTCCTCCGACTCCTCGACCCGGATCATGTGCTCCCCCATCCGCAGGTCGACGGGGAAGTCCTCGAACAAATCCGCAAACGGGGGCCACCAGTGCGATCGCCTGTGCATCAGTTCGCCAGCCATCTCAGACCTCCTCATTCGTCCGGGCATCTCCTTCCATCCTGCTGCGCGACCACGGCCACCGCGATCGGAGCAACCGCCCACCACGGCAACCGCTTTGTCCGATCAGCTGATTCGGATGATGCGGTTCAGGACGGTACCGGGTCAGCCGGTTCCGGATCCTCCCGCTGCCGGGAGCGGCGTGTGCCCGAGCAGGCGGGTTCGGCCGTGAGGGCCGGAGGTGTGGCCTCGTCGGCGAGCGGCGGCGGCACCTCGCGGTCGAGTGGGCACAGCATCCGCAGTCCCGGTGCGAATCGCAGCGCCCCGTTCGAGGGTTCCTCGCCAACCGTTCCTTCCGTACGGCCTGTCGGCCGATTCCTCGCCTGCCGGGAGGGTCAAGTGACCCGGCTCAGTCAGGCTGGACTGCTGTACTCGGTCACGTCAGGCCGTGCCGAACGGCAGAGCATGTCCTGGCCCGGGCGGTCGAGGAGGTTGCCGGACCGCAGCCGCCGATGGAGATCCGGCAGGTCGCAGTGCCCGGCCACGCCGCCCAGGCGTTGCTGGAGTGGTCCCGCGGTGTCGACCTCCTGGTCGTGGGCAGCCGGGGTCACGGCGGAGATCGATCGCCTCGTGAATCGTCTCGGCCACCACCCGCGCCCGCACGGGACGCCCATTCACGTCCAGGCTGGCCCGGGCTACCGCTGACCGCCGCACCGCCGGCTAGCGCCCCTGCGTCAGCCTCACCCGCGCGGACAGCACCGGCTCCCGCGCATGACGTGCCACATCCAGCATCGTGGTGCGCGCGTCATCGGCCGATTCCGGCGGCATCTCGCCCCGGACCTCCAACTCGATCACGGGCACCACTGCAGATGCAGAACGGTTCACGCCCGTCCTCCTAACGCTGCGCGATCACACCGACGACTCCCCACCCGACTCCGCCCGACCCGCGCCCTCCCCCTCCGGGCCCGGGACCGCAGGAAGCTTCGCCTTCAGCCGCTTCAACTCCTCCTCCACGTCCCGGTCCGCACCGATCCGCTCCAGCTCGATCCGGACCTCGTCGACGCCGGCCGGCGCAGCGGCGTCCTCCAGTGCACCGGAGGCCATCAGCTCGTCCAACGCCCCGGAGCGGGCCTGCAGCTGTTCCGTCCGGTCCCGGGCCCGCTGCACCGCCGCGCCGACGCTCCCCATCTCCTCACCGATGCCCGAGAGGGTCTCGCCGATACGGGACTCGGCCTCGGCCCTGGTGTACTCGGCCTTGAGCGTCTCCTTGCGCGTGCGGAACGCCTCCACCCTCGCCTCCAACCGCCGGGCGGCCGCCGTCAGCTTCTCCTCCTCGGCCCGCAGCAACGGTTCCTGCTCCTCCAACCCGCTGAGCTGCCCCTGCACACCCGCCCGCCGGGCCAGCGCCTCTCGCGCCAGGTCCTCATGTCCGGCGGCCAGCGCCTGCTGCGCCTGCTCCTCCAGCTTCCCGCCCGACTTCCGCAACTGGGCGACCTGCAGTTCCGTTCGTTTCCGGCTCGTCGCCACGTCCGCCAGGCCACGCCTCACCTGCTGCAACAGCTCCACCTGCTGGGCGTACGCGTAGTCGAGCACCTCGCGAGGATCCTCTGCCCGATCCAGCACCGCGTGCGCCTTGATCCGGAACAGCTCTGCGATGCGGTCCGCGATACCGGTCATGGACACCCACTCCCTACCTGCAACAACTCGGCCAGGACGGCCGTGACGCGAAAACTCGCCGCTGGATCACCGGCACTCACAGCATCAGCGGTACCTCCACCGTCTCTCCGCAGATGGCACGGCACAACCGGCCGACCCGGCCCTCCGACAGCACACGGCCTCCCACATGTGCGACGACGCGAGGCGCTGCCCGAGCCGTTCCAGGTAGTAGTCGTAACACGCCGTCTCCACGACCCGCCGCTCCTGTTCCGGTGGGACGTGCAGCTGCCGGACGATCTCCTCGTTCGTCCGGGACCGGGACTCGATCGCCTCCTCGCCGGCACGGGCTCGAACCAGGTGTCCGTGATCACCCAGCGGCTCGACCGCGGATTGCTGTGCCACGACCGGCCGGCCCTTCCCCGCCGGCGCGGTACCGGCCCGGAGTCCCCGGGTCGCTCGCCCGCATTCGGCGACATCCACGACCCGCTCCTCGAAGAGGCGCGACACCACACCCGTCGACAGCCGCCGACCAGCCCGCGCGCTGTGCCCGACCGGTCTGCGTGCGGCGGACTACAGCTTCTTCCGCTGCTGGCGCAGGATGCCGAGGACGACCGTGCCGTCCACCGTCTCCTCCTCCACGAGCAGCGCTGCGAGCTCGTCCAACTGCCGTCGGTGGCCGCGCAGCAGGTCGACCGCCCGTGCTTCGGCCTGCCGGAGCAGCCGGGCGACTTCCTCGTCCACGGTGCGCTGGGTCGACTCGGAGTAGGGCCTGCGCAGCATGTCCTCCGGACCGGGGTCGAGATGCTGCGGGGTTGTGGTGGCGTATCCGACCGGGCCGAGCTCGGCGGACAGGCCGAACTCGCGGACCATCCGGGTGGCGATCTGGGTGGCGTTGGCCAGGTCGTTGGCCGCGCCGGTGGAACCCTCGCCGAAGACGACCAGTTCGGCCGCCCGGCCGCCGAGCTGCACGGTCAGCAGGTCGGTGAGGTAGCTCTCGCTGTACAGGTGCCGCTCGGCCTCGGGCAGCTGCTCGGTCGCGCCGAGGGTCATGCCGGCCGGGAGGATGGTGACCTTGGCGACCGGGTCGGCGTGCTCGCACAGCGCGGCCATCAGGGCGTGCCCCGACTCGTGCACCGCGACCGAGCGGCGTTCTTCGGGGAGCAGGGCGTTGGAGGACTCGCGGCGGCCGAGCAGCACCCGGTCACGGGCGGTGTCCAGGTCCCGGGCGGTGATGGTCGCCCGGGAGGCCCGGACCGCGTTGATGGCGGCCTCGTTGACGAGGTTGGCGAGGTCCGCGCCGGAGAAGCCGGGAGTGCCGCGGGCGACACGGTCCAGGTCCACGTCGGGAGCCAGGGTCTTGCCCCGCACGTGGACGACGAGGATGGCGGATCGTTCGCTCTGGTTTGGCAGCGGCACGGTGACCTGGCGGTCGAAGCGGCCGGGCCGCAGCAGCGCCGGGTCCAACGCGTCCGGACGGTTGGTGGCTGCGAGCACGACGATTCCGGTGGACTGGTCGAAGCCGTCCATCTCGGCGAGCAGCTGGTTGAGGGTCTGCTCGCGCTCGTCGTTGCCACCCAGCCTCGCACCGCCACCGCGTCGGCCGCCGACCGCGTCGATCTCGTCGATGAAGATGATCGACGGAGCCCGTTTGCGTGCCTCGTCGAACAGATCTCGCACCCGGGAGGCGCCGACACCGACGAACATCTCGACGAAGGCCGAGCCGGTCACCGAAAGGAACGGCACCTCGGCCTCCCCTGCGACGGCACGGGCGAGCAGTGTCTTGCCGGTGCCGGGCGGCCCGACCATGATCACACCGCGCGGCCCCTTGGCACCGGCGACGGCGTATCGCTCAGGGCTGCGCAGGAAGTCGACAACCTCGCTGACCTCCTGCTTGACGCCTGCGTAGCCGGCGACGTCGGCGAACCGGGTGCCCGGGCGCTCGGCCTCGATGATCTTCGTACGGGAGCGGCCGATCGCACCGAGACCTCCCGTCATGGCCCGGCTTGCCATTCGGCCGGACCGGAGGAACAACCCCGCGATGAGGATCAACGGCAGAACGGCCAGCAGGACCGAGAAGAACGAGCTGCCACTACTGCTCTGCTTGGCGGTGATGTCCACGTGCTGGAACTGCAGCTGGGCGGTGAGTGCACTGCTGTTCAGGACGGTCGGGATCTGGGTGCTGAACTTGGTTCCGTCCTTGAGTTCGCCGGTGATCGCCCCCTTGTCGGTGATCTCGACCGTCCGGACCTGGCCCGCGTCCACCTTCCCGACGAAGTCGCTGTAGCTGTAGTGGGTGCCGCTGCCGGACGGGCTGCGGGACAGCAGGATGAGCAGCAGGGTGATCGCGACCGCCGTGGGCACCAGCCAGCGCCGCCAGGCGGGTGGAGGGGTGGGTGCGGGCTTCGGCGGCTCGCGCGGCGGCCCGGGTGTGGCCCGGCCCGTCGGATGCCGGGTGGAAAAGCGCCTCAGCGTGATCATCTGGTGCATTCGAGCCTCCGCGCCCATCGTCCGTCGCGGCGGCCACGGAGGGCAGGGCCGACCGGTCCACCCGGGCGCGACATCCGGGCGGACCCTCCGGGCCCGCGTGCGAACCCGCCGTGGGAGAAGGATCCTGCAGGAAAGCGGGGCGTTGCTCGGCGATACCGTCACAGGCCCTCGGCGGGTCCGCCCCCGATAACCCGACGGCATGCGCCCGTGTGGAGCGGCCGCCTGGTCGGAAGTCGATGTCGGCCGATCGGAAGGACGAGGCAATGGCTGAGGAACCGGCCCTCGCGGGAAAGATCGTCGTCGGGGTGGACGGCTCGGAGCAGTCCCGACGGGCTCTGCGCTGGGCCGTGCGGCACGCCGAGCTCACCCACTGCGTGGTGGAGGCGGTGATGGCCTGGGAGCCGCCGTTCTCCGGGTGGGGCAGCGCGGTACCGGTCGGTGAGGAGGCGCACCTGGCGGAGGTCGCGCGCAGGGTGCTGGCCGAGAACGTCGAGAAGGTGGTGGGCTCTGCGCCGCCAATCGACATCCGGCTAAGAGTCGGGGAGGGCACACCGGCCTGGGTCCTGCTGTCCGCCGCCAAGGAGCAGGCGTCCCTGCTCGTCGTCGGCCATCGCGGGCTCGGCGGCTTCGAAGGCGCCTTGCTGGGCTCCGTCGGGCAGTACTGCGTTCAGCACGCCCCCTGCCCGGTCGTGGTCGTCCGCGACACGCCGAACTGACCGCCGAAAGCCCGCATGAACCGGGCCCGCGAGGTCGACTCACTGGTCGGACTGACCTTCCTCAACCGGGTGCGTCTTCGTCCACTCCTCACCGCAGCGGCAGTGGAACTGCTCCACCAGCTCGCCGTCGTTGTTCACACCGAGCCCCTTGCGGAGCCGCACATGGACGTGGCCACTCATGGTCTACCGGCCTTCACTTCGTACTCGAAACAGGGCCCCCATCATCCACGGGCGACCACGGGCAGGGAAGGGGCGGCCCGAGGTGTCCGCTTCGTGAGATCGGAGCACCCGGGCAATCACCCCGCACGGACGGGTCGCACGGGTCGGCGCTTCGGCGGGAGGCATCGCCGCGGTCACGGTGACGGCAGAGTCGCCGGTAGTGGACTCGAACCGGTGGGCACGATCACGCCGCAGTCCACGACCCTGGCAGCGGGAGGTTGAACCGATGTCGACAGCACGGGTCACCGATCTGTACGAGGTGACGATGGCGCACTCGTACCTGCGGGAGCAGATGACCGCTCCGGCGACGTTCGACCTGTTCGTGCGCAAGCTCCCGCCAGGCCGGGGCTTCCTGGTGGCCGCGGGCCTGGAGCCGGTACTGGACTTCCTCGCCGAGCTGCGGGTGGACGAGGAGGACGTCGCCGCCTTCGCCGCCGCCCTCGGCCGGCCGTACCGGGCCTTGGAGCCGCTACTCGGACTGCGCTTCACCGGCCAGGTACGGGCCGTGCCCGAAGGGCGGATCGTGCTCGCCGGCGAGCCCATTCTGGAGGTGACAGCGCCGCTGCCCGAGGCGCAGCTGGTGGAGTCGTTCCTGCTCAACCAGGTGTGCCACCAGACGGCGGTGGCGTCCAAGGCGGCGCGGTGCGTGATCGCGGCGGCCGGTCGGCCGGTGGTGGACTTCTCGTTGCGCCGCGCGCATGGCGTGTCGGCGGCCGAGCAGGCGGCCCGGTTGGGTGCGCTGGTCGGCTTCGCCGGGACGAGCAACGTGGCTGCCGCGAGCCGGTACGGTCTGCGGGCGGTGGGCACGATGGCACACTCGTACATCGAGGCGTTCGGCGACGAGGCCAAGGCGTTCCGGGCCTTCGCCCGCGCCCATCCCGGCCCGGTGACCTTTCTGGTGGACACCTTCGACACGGAGGCCGGCGTCGCGGTCGCCGCCCGGGTGTTGCACGAGCTCGGGCTGCACGAGGGCTGCGCGGTACGCCTCGACAGCGGAGACCTCGGGGCCCTCGCTGTCTCCGCCCGGCGAATCCTGGACGCCGCCGGGCTGCCCGAGGTGCGGGTCACCGCGAGCGGCGGCCTGGACGAGTACGCGGTGGAGGAGCTGATGCGCACGGGGGCTCCGATCGATCTCTTCGCCGTCGGGACACTGGTCGGGGTGGCCGCCGACGCGCCGTACCTGGACGCGGCCTACAAGCTGGTCGCCTACGACGGCCGGCCGATGATGAAACTCTCCACCGGCAAGGTGACCGCGCCCGGGGCCAAGCAGGTCCACCGCGCGCCCGGATTTGCCGACACCGTCGCACTGGCCGACGAGCCCGCGCCGGCGGGCACCCGGCCGTTGCTGGAGACCGTGATGGCGAACGGCCGCCGCACCGGCCCCGCCCGGTCACTCACCGAAGCCCGCGCCACGTTCGAGGCCGACCTCGCGGAACTCCCGGACGCCGCCCGCCTCATAGTCGACCCGCAGGCCCCGATGCCCGCCGTCTCCGAACGGCTGCGGTCACTCGCCGACGAGGTCCGCCGATCCATCGAGGCGCGATGTCGAACGGTCCGCGACCCGGACGGCTGAGCGGGCCAGCCCCATCCGCAGGGGGGCGACGGGTGGAGACCTGTCAGTCGGGTGCGACGAGCCTGACGTCGGCATCCACAACGCCGGGGACGGCACGCACCAACCGTTCCATCACCGGGAGTGCCGAAGCGTCGGGCAGCGTCCCGCGCAGGGTGATCCGTCCCTCCTCCGCACGGACGTCGACGGCCGAAGCATGTTCGGGCTTCAGCACGGCGAGGAGTTCGAACCTCACCTGGTGGGCGAGGTCCTCGTCGGTGCGCAGATGGACCTTCAGGAGGTCGCTGCGGCTGACGATGCCGACCATCCGGCCGACCTCGTCGACCACGGGGAGCCGCTTGACCTTGTGCCTGTCCATGGCCCGGGCGGCCTCCGGGACGGACCAGGAGGCGTGCGCGGTGACGGCCGGACTGGTCATCAGCCCGCCGGCAGTCTCGGCCTCGGCGCGCGACCGGTCGGCGGCGTCCAGCCAGCGGCCCGAGCTGCGGCCCTCCGGATCGGGCAGGACAGCCTCCTTGCGGAGCAGGTCGGCCTCGGAGACCACACCGATCGGGCGCCCCTGGTCGTCGACGACGGGAATCGCGGCCGAGGAACTCATCGTGGGGAAGGGTGTGCAGCGGGCACTCGGCGGCGACGTGCGGCGGCCGGGCCCCCGAGATGATCAGCCGCCGTGACAGGGACCGTCCGTACTCGTGCAGGCGCCGGGCGACCGCGTACGCCAGGAGCCCGCCGAAGCTGTGCCCGAAGAGGATGTACGGCTCGCGCAGCAGCGGCCCGAGCGCGTGGACGGTCTGCTCGGCCAGTTCATCCATCGTGTCCGGCATCGCGTCCGCGACGCGGTTCTCCCGACCCGGCAGTTGCACCGGGAAGAGGCCGATGCCGGCCGGCAGCCTCGCGGCCCAAGGGCGGAAGGCGCTCGCGCCGCTTCCCGCGTGCGGGAAGCAGAACAGGCGCTCGCCGGGCGGGCCGTCCTGCGGGCGGCCGAGGAGCCAGGGTGTCGTGGCGGGGGTCACGCGCCGCCTCGCGATCGCTCGATGAGCGCGGCGATCCGGGCGCCCGAGCGGTTCTCCAGGAGGTCGACCAGGCTCAGCCCGCCCGGCGGGACCAGGCTCTCCAGGCGGGTGAACAGGTCGACCAGCAGCAGGGAGTTGCCGCCGAGCTCGAAGAAGTCATCGTCCGCGCCGGCGCCGTCCAGTCCGAGCGTGTCGGCGACTGCGGCGAGGACTTGCCGCTCCAGTTCGGTGCGCGGCCCGTCCCCGCCCTCGGAGCGGGCGCCGAACCGCGGTGCGGGCAGGGCCCTTCGGTCCACCTTGCCGTTCGCGGTCAGGGGCAGCTCGTCAAGCCACACGAAGGCCGCTGGGATCATGTGGGCCGGGAGCCGGAAGGCGAGGTGGCTCCTGAGGTCGGTGTCGCCGGGTCGGTGGTCGCCCACCAGGTAGGCGACCAGGGCCTTGCCGCCGGGTACGTCGTCGCGGACCACGGTGGCGGCCGCCCGGACGGCCGAGTGCGCGGCTAGGGCCGCGTCCACCTCCCCGAGTTCGATGCGGTAGCCGCGGATCTTGACCTGGTCGTCGCCGCGCCCTAGGAATTCCAGGTCGCCGTGGGGCAGCCAGCGTGCGAGGTCGCCGGTGCGGTACATGCGGCTTCCCGGCGGCCCGAAGGGGTCGGGCACGAAGCGTTCGCGGTTGAGTTCGGGACGGTTGAGGTACTCGCGGGCCAGGCCGTCGCCGCTGAGCCACAGCTGTCCGGGGACCCCGACGGGCAGGGGTGCGAGGTCCTCGTCCAGGACGTAGGCCCGGGTGTTGGCGATCGGGCGGCCGATGGGGACGGTGGGCCGGACGGTGTCGGCCGCCTCGATGGGCTTGCAGGTCGCGAAGAGGGTGCACTCGGTCGGCCCGTAGACGTGGAGGAAGCGTGTGCCCTCCAGGTGAGGCAGCAGACGGGCCGCGCTGGCGGGTGACAGCACGTCGCCACCCACGAGCAACTGCCGGGTGCGGGCCAGTTCCTCGGGAAACTGCTCCGCCGCAGCCGCCGTCACCGCCCTCATCGGTACCGGCCCCCCGCACACCGGACATCTCCCGGGGCCCAACGGGCTGCCCGGTGGCTACCCCGTCACCGTCCATCACCGCACCGTCGAACTCCGGCTGCCCCCCGGCCTCACCCACCGAGAAGCCCTCGACTGGAACCTCCGACGCGCCGAACTCGACGGTGTGATGGTCGACCCCACTGGCATCACCCGTCTCACACCGACCGCGCTCACCGCACTCCGCACCCACTGGCCCACCGCCCCCGGCAGCTACACCCCCGACGAACTCGCCGCCCTCCGCACGGAACTCCTCCGCCTGCGCGACCGCCTGCGTCACCAGCCCTCCGGCCACCTCGCACACCGTCCAGCCAACTGACCTGACCACCCGTACCGGCGCCGGGGCCCCGGCCACCGCGCACGGCTGACCTGGGAGCATCACGGCCGACGGCCACGCGGTCCCTGTCCTCGGAGGCTGGGAAGGTCGTCCTGGCGGACCGCGTCGAGCCAATCAGGGAGAAGCTCGCCCTGGCGCTCGGTGAGCATGACGGCGAAGGAGCGGACGTGCCGGGTCAGGGCGTCGAGCTCGGGGCAGTGGGCCAGGACGGTCTTGAGCTGGACCTGCTCGGCCTCGAACAGTGCCGTGGGCCGTCGGAGGATCCAGCCGGCGACGGTGCGGGGCGATGGCGGCGGGGCGGTCACCGGCTGCGGCGAGGTGCGTTCGAGCCGGATGTAGGCCCGGACGCGCTGGTAGCTGCCCTTGTAGCCGAGCGGGGCGATCTCCTCCCAGAGCTTCCAAGCGTTGGTGCAGCCCTCGCTCCAGCGGTCGTCGCGATAGGGCTTGCAGTCGTCAAGGACAGACGGCCGGTTCTGCCACTGGCCTTGGAAGAGATCCTCCGGGTTCGTAGCCTCGGCCAGAGTCTTGACCGTGCGGTAGGTCATGCCGAGCTGCCGTTGGACGGCGCGTCGGCTGTGGCCCGCGGCCAGCAGGGCGTGCACCTCGACGCCCGGCCGCTGGGCCAGCCAGGCCGCCAGGCTCGATGCCTCCCGGTCGGGCAGCAGATCCACCGGCCGGCGAGTCTCGGCGTCGACCAGCACCGTCCCGTAGGCGCGACCCCTGCGCGTCGCGTACTCGTCGACGCCCACCACTCGCGGGGCCGGCGGCTGTGGATCGGGAAACTCCTCGACCAGCCGCAGCACCGTGCTCCGGCTCACCGACACCTCCACCGCGGGTCCAGCGCCACGCCCGGGGCGAACGAGAACGTCAGCAGGTCACCGAACGGACTGTCCGCTACCGGCGTTTCGGGCCGGTCATCGTGCTCGGGGTCGAGATAGTGGTGGGTGAGCGACTGGCTCCAGGACGACCGCTGGTCCTCGAACGCCTCCTCCAGCCAGGCCAGATAGCCGCGGTAGGGGACCCGGATCGGCCGCGAGCCCTTCGGCTACTCCCCGCCGCCGGCGGTGCGTCCCGGCAACAGGCCGTGGGTCACCTTTCCCGGTTCCACGATGTTGGTCACCACCCACGCTGCGCGCGGGTGCTCCGCCTCCATCGGCCTGGCCGGCACCGTGACCACGGGTGACTCCTGGGCCTCCAGCCAGGTCAGCGCCATCCGGTGCGCGGCGTCGTCGAGGTCTGCGTGCGCGACCAGCGCGCAGAACAGGCGGGCCGGGTGGGGCGGCCACTCGGCCTGCTCGCCGTCCATCGCGGTCGCCTGGTAGAGCGGCTCCAGCAACTCCACCGAGATGTGGAAAGGCATGACACGCTACTCGCCTTCCGCCTCGCCGATGCCCTCCAAGCGGAAGGAGCGCTCGATCGCCTGCACCGTCACCCCACCCAGGCCCTCGACCGGCGGGATCATGCCGTGCCCGACCGCCGACGCCTTGAGCGTCTTCCCCTTGCCCTTCTTCCCGGTGCCCTCGACCGGCCTTCAGCCGTCGGCGGCCAGCTCCACGTTGTCACCGGGGAAGTTCCACTTGTCGAAGCGCCCCGCCGCCCTCTTCCCGGACAGCGGATACAGGCCCACCATCTCGGAGGTGTAGGTACGCGGCACCTTCAGCTGCACGCGGCGCTTGCGGTGCGAGTCCCGGATGCCGAACACCAGGTCCGACGGCACCGACTCCAAGAAGGCCCTCACGTCCCCCGTTCCCGCGTCACGCAGCGCCCGACCCGTGTCCGTCTCGTCGAACTTCACACCGGCCTCGTCCAACGCGTCCCGGAAGTAGGCATCGCGGGAACGGTGCGGCGCATCCAGGTTCGTCGTCCGAAGCTCCCGGCCTTCCGCGGTCACGTGCAGCGCCAGATGCGGCACCACCGCCTCCCCCAGGTCGACGGCCTCCAGCAGGGCCGTCTCACAGCGGTTCGCCTGCGACTGCCGCTGGTCCAGCAGCACCACCCTCGTTCGCTGCCCGCCGACCCACCGGTCCTCGAACAACTGGCCCGGACCGTCGGACTCCTTGAGCTTCACTGTCGGCGGCGCCACCGGCGCCCCACGCCGGCCACCGGCTCGTACTGGGTCACGATCCGGATCGCACCGTCCGCCGACAGCCCGCTCGCCGCCTCGGCCAGCCGCTCGTACAACGCTTCCATTGGCTGGTGGGACTACCCCGTGTGGCGGGCTATCGGGACATTCCGCTCTCACTCAGACATCAACATGTCTGGCTGGCTGCGAGAACGCCGCGGCCGTCACCGGTCGCGGCGGTCGGCCGTCGGGTCCGGGAGGGTCCGGGAGGGCTCCGGCAGGTCGGGGCGGTGCCCCCCGGGTCCGCACCGGGGACGAAGAGGCCACCGACGGCGCGCCGATGACGCTCCGTCACTCCCTCGGCCCCCCGGTCGGCGCCCTCCGCCCGGGAGGCCGGGCCGGACCGCTCGGGGAACCGGGTGAAAACCGACGTCCCACCGCCCGCCCCGCGCGCCCCCCTGTCGGTCCCCGCTGATACGTTCACCATCGATCCGATCCGATCCGGTCGAACAGTGAAGTTGGGGGAGAGACCGTTGACCGAACGATCCCGTATACCGAGTCCGAGGCCACGCACACCGCTCCGTGCGGCCGTCGCCGCGGTGGCCGCGGCCGCCGCGCTCAGCACGGCGGTGAGCGGTGCCACGTACGCCACGGCGGCGCCGGCCGCACCGGCATCCGGGCTGCAGGCCCAGTTCGCCGCGGCCGCCGAGGAATTCAAGGTGCCCGAGAGCATCCTCCTGGCCGTCTCCTACCAGCAGACCCGCTGGGAGTCGCACCAGGGCCGCCCGAGCACCACCGGCAACTACAACGTCATGGGCCTCACCCAGGTCGACCTGGCGGCGGTCGCGGCGGCCCAGGCCACCGCCGAGCCCGAGGTGGACCAGCGCGGCGAGGGCACCCCGTCGGCCTCGGCGCGGGCGGTCCCCGCCCCGGCGCCCCCGGTCGACAGCCCCGCGCTGCACACCCTGGACGCCGCGGCCGGGCTGATCGGCCGCCCCGCGGCGGAGCTCCGCGAGAGCACCCTGCAGAGCATCCGCGGCGGCGCCGCGCTCCTCGCCGAGCAGCAGCGCCGGGCGAAGGCCCCGCAGTCCGGTGACCCGGCCGCCTGGTACGGAGCGGTGGTCGGCTTCAGCAACGGCGGTTCGGCGGAGCAGGGCTCCACCGAGGGGCGGGAATTCGCGGACCGGGTGTTCGGCACCCTCGGTGCCGGCGCGACCCGGACCACCACCGACGGCCAGCGGCTGACGCTCGCCCCCGACCCGACGGCCGCCGCGCACAGCCCGGCGGTCGACCGCGGGGTCGGCCGGCCCGGGCAGCAGCCCTCGGCCCAGGACGCCCCGAGCGGCTCGCTCGCCGCCCCGGCCGCACCCCCGGCCGCGCCCTCGGCCACGGCCGCCGACCCGATCGAGTGCCCGTCCACCCTGAGCTGCGACTTCCGGCCCGCCGCCTACGCGCAGAACAGCGCCGACGTCAACGACTTCGGCAACTACTCGATCGCCAACCGCTCCGGCGCGGAGATCGACTACATCGTCATCCACGACACCGAGGGCGGCTACGCGGGCTCGCTGGCGACGTTCCAGAACCCGGCCACCCTGGCGAGCGCGCACTACCTGCTGCGCTCCAGCGACGGACTCGTCACCCAGATGGTGGCGAACAAGAACGTCGCCTGGCACGCCGGCAACAAGACCCTCAACATGCACAGCGTGGGCATCGAGCACGAGGGCTACGCGCTGAACGGGGCCAGCTGGTACTCGGAGCAGCTCTACCAGTCCTCCGCGACCCTGAGCCGCTACCTGGCCGACCGGTTCGGCATCCCGCTCGACCGTGAGCACATCATCGGCCACGACGAGGTCCCGGGCCCGATCCAGAGCTCCGTCAACGGCATGCACTGGGACCCGGGCACGTTCTGGGACTGGAACCACTACATGGACCTGGTCGGCGGCAGCGCGGCGCCCGACCAGGGCTTCGTGATCGGCGGCCGGATCACCATCAAGCCGCCGTTCTCCGACGCCTACCGGCCGGTGATCAACAACGTCCCGGCCCAGCCGGCGAACTTCGTCTACCTGTACAGCTCCCCCGGCGGCCCGCTGATCGGCAACGGCACCCAGAACGCCTCGGACTGGACCGACAAGGCGGTGGCCGGCGGAAGCTACGTGGTCGCCGACATCCAGGGGCCGTGGACCGCGATCTGGTACAACGGCCGGAAGGCCTGGTTCTGGAACGAGGGCTCCAGCGCCGTCGCCGACAACCGGCCCGGCCAGTTCGTGGTGACCCCGAGGGCGGGCCTGGGCAGCATCGCCGTCTACGGCCGCTCCTACCCGGAGTACAGCGCCTTCCCGGCGGCCGGCGTCCCCGCGCCGGACCCCAACATCGTCGCGCTGGACTACACCCTGCCCGCCGGCCAGCGGTACGTCCCGGCCTCCACCACCCCGGTGGCGGGCGACTTCTACTACGCCCCGACCGTCAACGGCAGCGCGGCCAACGACCGCACCTGGGTCACCGGCAACACCGTGCGCTACTACCCGATCCGGTACAACCACCGGCTCGCCTACGTCTCGGCCGACGACGTCGACCTGGTGCCCACGTCGACCGACACGCTGACCGGCGGCCAGCGCGTCCAGCTGCTGGCGCAGACCACCGTCGGACCGGTCAACGCCGGTGCCAACTACACCCGCGGCGTCTGGGAGAAGTACCACGGGACCCCGTCCGTCGGGGGCGCGACCGACCCCGGTCAGAGCTTCGCCCTGCTCTACATGGGCAGCCAGCTGCACGCGGTGACGGTCGCCAACGGGCACGTCTACACCGCCGACCGGAACCTCTCCACCGGCGTGTGGACCCCCTGGTACGACCTCCAGGTCCCGGGTCTGGCCGGGCCCCTGTCCGCCGGCGTGACCGAGGTGACGGTCGCGGCCACCGGGAGCACGATGCACGTGGTCGTGGTCGCCGGCGGCCGCCTGCTGGAGGCGACCGCCGACTACGCGGCGGGCCGCTGGAACCAGTGGGGCGACATCTCGGGCGTCCTCGGCCTGCCCACCGGCGCGCTGAACCGGATCGCCGCGTCCGCCAACGGCAACGTGATGCACATCAACGATGTCGGGACCGACGGCCGGATCCACGTCGCCGACGCCGACTACAACCGCGGCGTCTGGGCCTACGGCGACATCACCTCCGCGGTCGGCCCGCTGAGCGGCACGGTCACCGGTCTGGCCACCGTGGCCGTCGGCTCGAAGCAGCAGCTGCTGGTGCTGGTGGACGGCAAGGTCAAGCAGGCCATCGCCGACTACGCGGCCGGCAGCTGGAACGGCTGGGGCGACATCTCCGCCATCACCGGTCAGACCACGCCGCTGACCAAGCTCTCCGTCACCTACACCGGCAACAGCCTGCGCCTGTTCGGCGTCGGCGGCGGCCGGATCCTCAACGCCAACGGCGACTACGCCGCCGGCGCCTGGTCGGGCTGGATGGACACCCAGGCCCCCGGCGCGGCCGGCCCGATCCCCCAGGTCAACACCGTGGCCGTGGCCGGCGTCTGACCGTCCCCGCCCCACCCGCTGCCCCCGGCGCCACCCAGGCGCCGGGGGCAGCGCCGTACCCGCACACCGTCGCCGGGGCGGGCCCGCCGCGCAACCGGCGGCGGACTCCCCGAACCCGCGCCGGTCCAGTTCCGGCGGGGTCGGTGCGGGGCAGGGGCGGCTGCCCGTTCGGGCAGTGTCCGCCTGTCGTCGCCCGCTCACGGAAAGCACTCCGTTGACACTGAAGTTGGTCTAGTCCACCTTGGTGGAGCAAGGCCACCGGCAGGGAGGCCGCATGCGCGGCGGGGGACGTCGGCGTGGAGGTCCGCCCGGGACGCCGCCGTGGCGTCGGCGTACGCCAACCGCACGCCGTCCCGCCCCCGACCGACCGCCGCTGCACCGAATCTGACGATCAGACGGAGAGTTCCACAGATGCAACGAGTCTGCCTCGCCCTGCCCACCATGCGTTCCTGCCCCGGTACCATCGTGGACCTCGCCGAGGAGGCGGCCTACGCCGTCGCGACCTTCGGGGTCGAGGTGCACCTCCTCGTCCTCGACACCACCGACGACGCCGAGTTCGCGAAGAACGCGGACGCCGTGGCCGCGCTGACCCCCACCCCCGGGGTGTTCGTCCACCTTCTCGGCAACGAGCAGCAGCGGGAGTTCTTCCGCTCGGTGGCCGAACGCGCCGGCGGCGCCGACCCCGAGCTGCTGCTCGACCTGATGCTCCCCCCTGCCGTCGCGTACGGTTCGTGCGTCAACCGGCTCTTCCTCGCCGCGGCCGCCCTGGGCTGCACCTCGACGCACCTGCGCAACGACGACGCCGACTTCCAGGTCGTCGACGGCGAGAAGGTCTTCCCGATCCACAACGAGCTGCTCTCGATCGGCCGGCCGGCCGGCGAGGCCGCGGCCGTCGTGACCCGCTCCGAGCTCGACCCGGCCGACGCCGACATGCCGGTGATGCTGGTCAGCGGCTCCTTCCTCGGCGAACTCAACATCGACATCGGCGAGATCCTCGAACTGGACCCGGAGATCTACCGCGACCTGGTGCGCCTGTGGACCCCGCCGGTGTGGTCGGACGAGGACCGGGACGCGATGGTGGACCTCTCCTTCAAGGGCGTCGGCGCCGAGCCGTTCGACGGCGACCACTCCGTCCTGGGCGTTCCCGACATCTGGAACGTCTACATGTGCAACATCGCCCTGGACCACCGGGCCTACGAGGTGCTGCCGCTGCTGCCCTCGATCGAGACCATCGGCTGCGACTACGCCCTGCTGCACGCGCTGGTCCACTCGAAGTCGCCCGGCGTCGTCCACAACCGCCACATCGTCAACTACTACACGCCCGAGCGCCGCACCGACGACGGCTTCATCGCTTACCAGACGCGGTTCGTGAAGTTCCTGCTCTCGATGCTGTACCTGTACCCGGTCTACGGCGGCATGATCGACCACGGCCGAGGGCTGCTGGACGAGAACCACGGGCTCAAGGTCGAGCCGATCCTGGAGCTGGTGCGGGGCAGCGTCGACTGGGACCGGGCCGGGAACGAGCACTGCCTGGACGTCCTGGACCGCTCCTACCGCAAGCTGGGCGGCAGGTACGCCGATCTCGCCGACGTGGTGGCCGGGAAGCGGCAGCAGCTCATGGACGAGGCGCAGGAGGACGCCGAGCGCTGGGCGGTGCTGGTGGAGTCCTGGGCCGGGATGGTGGCCGCCGCCCGTGCCGAGGGCCTGCGCCCGGGCCTGGACGGGGCCGCCGGGTGAGCGAGGACTTCCTGATCCGGCAGCTGGTCGACGGGGACTGGGACGCCGTGGTCGCGCTGGAGCACGACGCCTACGCGGCCGACGGCCTGTCGGAGGGCCGGGAGGCGCTGCAGTCCCGCGCCGTGGCCTCACCGGAGACCTGCTTCGTGCTGGAGCAGGGCGGCACGGTCTGCGGCTACCTGCTGAGCCTGCCGTACCCGCCGCTGCGCTGCCCGGACCTCTCCCGGGCGGAGGACGGCGCGTTCGAGTCGGACAATCTGCACGTGCACGATCTGGTGATCGCCGAGGACCTGCGCGGCAAGGAGGTCGCGCTGGGGTTCATGCGGCACTTCCGGGCGCGGGCGGACGAGTTGGGCTTCGAGCAGATCTCGATGGTCGCGGTGCGCGGGGCGGACATCCTGCTGCGGATCATCGGCTACCGCTCGCACCGGGAGGTGGCCGTCCCCGCGTCCTACGGGCGGCGCGCGGTCTACATGTCGATGCCGGTGCACTGAGTCCGCGGGGCATCCCCGGACGCCGGTCAGCACGGCCCGACCGCGCCCCCGGAGCCGGCGGGCGAGGTTCCCGCCGGGGCCGGGGGCATCCGGCGTTCCGGGGTACGCGTTTCCGCGTTTCCGCGTTTCCGCGTTCCGGGGAGCATCCCGGCCAACACCGGCCGACCGCTCCATCGCCTCGGCCCGGCGTTCTATGATGATCGGTTGTCAGGGGCCCGTCAGGGCCACGGGCCGGGAGTCACGACGGGGGACGCTTCTCCGGGGCTGGGCCGTTCCCTGCCGTCGCCGTCCCCGCGGATGACCACTCATCGGAGGCGATCGTGCTGGGGGACTTCGGAACGCTGCTGCGGCAGTACCGGTACTCGACCGGGTGGACGCAGGAGGAACTCGCGGAGCAGTCGGGCCTCTCCACCCATGCGATCAGCGTGCTGGAGTCGGGGCGCCGGCGGCCCCGGCTGTCCTCGGTGGCGCGGCTGGCCACCGCCCTCGGGCTGGAGCCCGCCGACCGCGACCGGCTGCTCACCTCGGCCCGCGGCGAGTCGGAGCCGCAGCCAGCCGGGGAGCCGCCGACGGAGCAGGTGGTGCCCCGGCTGCTGCCGTACGCCGTCCCGGACTTCACCGGACGGCGCGAGGAGGTGGACCGGCTGCTGGCCCTGGCCGCCGGACCGGGCGGCACCCGGGCCCGTCCGCTGGTCATCTCCGCCATCGACGGCATGGCCGGGGTCGGCAAGACCGCCCTGGCCGTCCACATCGGACACGCCCTCGCCGACCGCTTCCCCGACGGACAGCTCTTCGTGGACCTGCGCGGCGCCACTCCGGGCCAGCCGCCGCTCGAACCGGGCGCGGCGCTGGCCAACCTGCTCCGGGCGGTCGGTGTCGGCGAGAACGCGCTGCCGCCGGACACCGAGGAGCGCGCCCAGCTGTGGCGCAGCCGGACGGCGGGCAAGCGGTACCTGCTGGTGCTGGACAACGCCGTCGACGCCGCGCAGGTCCGCCCGTTGATCCCCGGCGACCCGCGCTGCCTGGTCCTGGTGACGTCCCGGCGGCGCATGCCCGGACTGGACGGCGCGGTCGGTGTGCCGCTGGACGTGCTGAGCCACGACGAGGCCGTGGAGCTGTTCGCCCGGATCGCCGGCCCGGACCGGGTCGCGGGCCACACCGCCACCGTGGAGGAGATCGTACGACCTGCTGCGCGCGTTCGCCGGGGAACTGCTCGCGCGGGAGGCGTCCACACCGGCCCCGCGGGCCGCGCTCGTCCGGCTGTTCGACCACTACCGTCACGGCGCCGCCTCGGCGATGGACGTGCTGGTCCCGCTGGAACGGCACCACCGGCCGCAGCCGCCCGCACCCGGCGGTGCCGGCGGCGGCACTCCCCTGGTGTTCGCCGACCCGGCGGAGGCGACGGACTGGCTGACCCGGGAGCACGCCAATCTGCTGGCGCTCACCCGCCATGCCGCCGAGGCCGACCTGCCGGAGTACGCCGCGGACCTGCCGGCGATCCTCTGGCGCCACCTCAAGCGCCGTCTGCCCGCGCAGGAGGCGCTCGGGCTGGGGCTCGACGCCCTGCGGGCCACCCGGCAGCTCGGCAGTCCGGCCCGGGAGGCGGCCGCGCTGCGGCACCTCGGGCTGGTGCAGTACCAGCTCGGCGACTTCCCGCAGGCGCTCGACCTGCTCCACCGGGCGCTGGAACTCCAACGGCTGACCGGCAACCGCAACGGTGAGGCCCACGTCCTGGCCAACCTGGGCCTCACCCTGACCAGGACGGGGCGCCTGGAGGAGGCGCTCGGCCACCACCGGAAGGCGCTGCGGCTCGCCCGGGAGCTCCCCGAGCCGGCGGTGGAGTCGATCGCCCTGACCAATCTGGGACCCACGCTGACCAGGCTCGGACGGATGCAGGAGGCCCTGGAGCGGCACCGGGAGGCGCTGGAGTTCCACCGGAGCGGCGGCAACCGACTCGGGCAGGCCATCGCACTCAACCAGTTCGGCGAGCACCAGCAGCGGCTGAACCGCCCCCCCGGAGGCCCTCGACCTGTACCAGGAGGCCCTGGAGCTGCACCGCGACCTCGGCGACACCTTCGGCCAGGCCGAGTCGCACACCCTGCTCGGTGACGCCCTGCTGGCGATGGACGCCCCGGAGAGCGCCCTCCGGCACTACCGGGCCGCGGTCGAGTTCCTGCCGCACACCGGCGAGCGCTACAACCTGGGCCGCATCCACGTCGGGCTGGCCCGTACCCACCTGCGCCTGGGCGAGCCGGACCTCGCGCGGAAGCACGCCGGGCTGGCCGCCGGGATCCACGGCGCCCTGGGCATCCCGGAGGCGGACGAGGCCCGGGCCCTGCTCGCCGCGCTGTCGGAGTGACACGTCCGGAGTCACGCGTCCGGAGCCGAGGCGCCCGGAGTGACGCGTCGGCGCGCCGGGTGCCGGGCGGGGGCCGGACACCCCCCGGCCCCCGTCCGGGCAGGTCGCGCCCGCCCGGCCCGGGTCAGGCCGGGTAGTGGAGGGAGCCGAGGGGCGGGCAGGGGGCGAGGTCGGTCGCGACACCGGGGCGTTCGACGAAGGCCCGGGCCTGGGCGGCGTGGTGGCGGCGGGTGTCGCGGTCGTCCGCCTGCCAGGCGTCGTACCTGGCGCGGGTGGGGTCCCAGGTGCCGTCGATGAGGTCGAGGGCGGTGTTGCCGGAGCTGCGCCGGAACTCCGCCTTCACGGCGGACTGCTGGAGCGCGCCCTGGATCACGGCGAGGTGGATGCGGGTGATCAGGACGCCGGGGGTGTTCGGCGCGCGGGTGGGCAGCGGGGCGTGCGCGAGCAGGGACACCCCGGTGTCGAGGCGGCCGATGTTGTCGACGGTCGCGGTGCGGGCCTCGCTCACCGCGATCCGCATCTCCCGGTGCAGCCAGAAGAACTCGTCCAGGTCCGCCTGGGTGACGCGCATGCGCCCGTAGGCGGCCCGGAACCGGGGGTCCTGGTGCAGTGGGAGCACGGTGGGGACGTGGAGTGCCACGCAGTCGTTGTAACCGCCGTCCACTGCGGCGTCCAGGTGGCGCAGGCCGAGATCCACCTGCCCCTGGGCGACGGCCAGGTCGGACAGATCGGCGTGGGCCGCGGCGGCGAGCCACGCGCCCTCGGGGCCGAGGACCGAGGCGCGCGCGACGATGTCGTGGAGGCCCGCCACCACGTCGACGCCGCTGTTGGTCAGGTGCCCGAGCAGCAGGTCCTGCAGGCGGGAGATCAGCGAGTCGACGGTGGTGGTCATGGATCTCCTCGGCGGTGAACGGACGGAAGGTCAAAGATGGGGAGTGGAAGAAGTGTTGATCCGGTTCCCGTCCCGGGCCCGGGCCGGGCTCAGCCCAGCTTCTGCAGCACGATGTACTGGTCCGGCTTGAGCAGGTCCGTGCAGTACTGGAGGCCGCCGTCCGGCTGCATCCTGATCTGGCGGTGGACCGACCTGTCGGTGATGCACTGGTCACCGGCCGAGGAGCCGGTCGCCCGGGACGCGTAGGTCACGCGGTTCTCGTCGGCCTCGGAGAGCGTCCAGGCGCCTTCGCACCAGATGCCGGTGCTGGGCGTCTCGGCGCGGATCTTGCTCTTCTCCTCGCTCTGCGCCGACTGGACGATGGTGAGGGTGACGGTGGTGACGTCGCCGTTGGCGGCCGTGCGCTGACCGAACCACTTCCCGAGGTACTTCGCCGGGACGATTCCCGGCCCGGCGGCCGTCGCGGACGGGGTGGAGGCGGACGGGGTGGAGGCGGACGCGGTGGAGGCGGACGCGGTGGAGGCGGACGCGGTGGAGGCGGACGGGACGGATTCGGACGCGGTGGTCAGCTCCTGGTCCCCGCGCAGGCCGTCGAACAGCAGGTACCCGCCGCCGCCCAGCAGCAGCACGGCGGCCAGCCCGGCCGCCAGGGCGCCGTACCCGCGCCGGGGTGACGGCGCACGGCCGGGCGCCGACCAGGTCGGCAGCGGCGGTGGGGACGACGGGGGCGGGGGCACGGTCGCGGACGGCGCGGGGGCCGGGCCCGGGGCCGTCCAGCCCGTCCCCCGCTCCCCCTCCAGGTCCAGCAGCTGCACGGCGTCGCGCCCGACCGCCGCCGCCAGCCCCGGCGGCAGCCAGTCCCCGCGCCCCAGCCGGGCGGCGGCCGCGCCGTCGCCGTCCAGGAACCGCCGCAGCTGCCCGGGTGACGGGCGGGAGGCGGGGTCCTTGGCCAGGCAGGCGCGGACCACGGCGTACAGCGGGCCGGACAGTCCGGAGAGGTCGGGTTCCTCGTGCAGCACCCGGTAGAGCAGGACGGGCGCGCTCACCCCGGAGCCGAACGGCATCGTGCCCGTCGCCGCGAACGCGAGCACCGCGCCGAGCGAGAAGACGTCGCCGGCCGGACCGGCGGGCAGCCCGTTCGCCTGCTCCGGTGACATGAAGCCCGGCGAGCCGAACACCTGGCCGGACCGGGTGAGCCCCGCGGTGGCGTCCAGTGCGCGGGTGATGCCGAAGTCGATCAGCCTCGGCCCGTCCAGGGCCAGCAGCACGTTCGACGGTTTGACGTCCCGGTGCACCAGCCCGAGGCCGTGCACATGGGCGAGCGCCTCGGTGAGGCCGACGCCGAGGGCGCGCACGGCGGGATCGGGCAGCGGCCCGAACTCCCGCACGGCGGTGGTGAGCGCGGGCCCGGCGACGTAGCCGGTGGCCACCCAGGGATGCCCGCTCTCGGTGTCCGCGTCCAGGACCGGTGCCGTCCACACCCCGCCGACCCGCCGGGCCGCCGCCACCTCGTGCCGGAACCGGGCCCGGAACTCGGGATCCCCGGCCAGGTCGCGATGGACCAGCTTGACGGCGACGGTCCGCCCGCCGGTGGTCCGGCCCAGGTAGACCCGGCCCATCCCGCCCGAACCGAGCCTCCCCAGCACCCGGTACTCGCCCACCCACTGCGGATCGTCCGCTTCCAGCGGCTCCACGCCACACTCCCCTCACCCCGGAGCAGCCTCCCCGCCGCTCCTTCCGGGCCGACGCTACCGTCCCGGGACCGTCCGCGGGCCCGGAGAACGATCACGAAATCGTCGCCGGACGCCCCCGACGGCCGCCGGTCGGTCCGTCAGGTCCGGCGGCGTCGGGGCGCCGTCAGGTACGGCGCCGTCAGGCCCGACGACGGAGGCCGATGAGGGCGGCGCCGGCCAGGCAGGCGAGGGCGGCGGTGAGGTAGGCGAGGTGGTAGCCGGCGAGCTCGTCGTCGCGAGTGCCGGCGACCAGGACCATGACGGCCACACCGGCGCTCGCGCCGATCTGCTGGGTGACGACGTTGACCGCGCCGGCGACGGCGTGCTGTTCGCCGGGGACGCCGGAGAGGGCGGCGGAGGTCATCGAGGGGAAGTTGAGTCCCTGGCCGATGCCGCTGAGCACCAGGCCCGGCAGGACGTACTGGACGTAGCCGCCGTCGAGCGGGGTGGTCAGCCACAGGCCGGTGCCGACGCCGATCAGGACGAGGCCGACCGCCATCAGGGTGCGCGGGGTCCAGCGGGCGAGCAGGCGGCCGGTGGCGAAGTTGGCGGTGAGGAAGACGGCCGCCGACATCGGCACCAGGGCGAGTCCGGACTCGAAGGGCGAGTAGTCCAGCATGCCCTGGAGGTAGAGGGGCGCGAAGAACAGCATCCCGACCGAGCCCATGTACTGGAGGAACGCCGCGAGGCTCGCGGCCCGGACCGGGGCCAGCCGGAAGAGGCCGAGCGGGAGGGCCGGGTCGGTGGTGCGGCTCTCCCGGAGCACGAACAGCGCCAGGGCGATCGCGGCGGCGGCGAGCAGGAACCAGACCGCGGCGCCGTCGCTGCTGACGCCCACGACCAGCAGGGTGAGGCCGACGGTGCCGGTGACCGCGCCGGGCAGGTCCAGCCGGCCGCTGTGGCCGGGACTGTCGGGCAGGCCGGCCCGGGTCGCGGCCAGCACGGCGAGGCCGAGCAGGACCGAGAACCACAGCACCGAACGCCAGCCCCAGAACTGGGTCAGCACGCCGCCCAGCATCACCCCGCCGCTGAAGCTGGCGGCGCCGACGGCCGCGTAGACGCTGAAGGCCCGGTTGCGGGCCGGACCGGCCGGGAAGGTCTGGGTGAGCAGGGCCAGGGCGGCCGGTCCCGACAGGGCGGCGCCGATGCCCTGGGCGGCACGCGCGCCCAGCAGGACGGCGGTGTTCGGCGCGGCCGCCCCGACCAGCGCGGACACCGTGAACAGGGCCACGCCGGCCTCGAACACCCTTCGCCGGCCCAGCACATCGGCCAGTCGGCCGCCCATCAGCAGGAAGCCGGCGAAGGTGACGGCGTAGGCGGTCATCACCCACTGGAGCGTGGTGTCGGCCAGATCGAACCGCTCCCCCACGGACGGAAGTGCGGCGTTGAGCACTCCGAGGCCGCTGACGTCCAGGGCGAGCGCGCCGGCCAGCACCCCGAGCGCGAGGCCGGGCCGGACCACCGACTTGACGGCAAGGTCGGTCATGCGGACCTCCCGCCGGCGTCGTGGCGGGCGGCCGCCCGGACGGGGCCCACCTGCGGAAAGGGCTGGGGAAGAGGCTGCGGCAAGGGCCCCGGCAGAGCGCCCGGAGCACGGTCCGACGGTACCTCGAATGTCTCAACTGCCATGGGGCCAGCTTGCATTGCCCGATCAACAGCTGTCCAGCCCGCCTGTACACGGATCGTACCTGAGCGTGACGTCCCGTTCCAGGAGATCGAATCGGACACTTTGTCGATCAAATCTCGCCACCGCGACGACCGGGACGCGTTGTACGCAATCCTGTATCTGGTGCACCCCTCGCGCCTTCGGGCGGACCGGGGGACCATCGGCCCGTCGTAGGCCGCTGATGTGCGATCCATCGAGCAATCCCGCAAACGCCTTGCTGTCCGGACTGCGCGGCCGAGCCGCGCCGTCCGACGCTTTCGAGCCTTTCTTCTTGCCACGGGAGGAGCAGCGTTGCCCGGTCACGGACTCATCCATGTCATGCCCATGATGATCTTAGGGCCGGCCGACCGCTCCCTGCCCCGCCGGCGCTGACGCTCCGCCCCACCCCGCCGTTCCGCGTCGGCCGCCCCCATCACCACCGCACCCCCACCGCACCGCACCCCACCCCGCCACCTGCCCTGCCGAGGGAGTCGCCATGCCTCAAGAGCGCGCAGCGCGAGACATCTCCAGCGTCACCGAATTCCTGCTGTCCCGGTTCGCCGAGCTGCTGAACATCCCCGCGCACACCGTCGACCGCCGCGCCCCGATGCACCGGTACGGCCTGGAGTCGGTGCAGTCGGTGGCCCTCGCCGCCTCGCTCTCCGAGTTCCTCGGCCGGCGCGTCCCGGCCACCATGATGTGGCAGCACCCGACCGTCGACGGACTGGCCCGCGCGCTGGTCGAGGGCCCGCCGGAGGCGGAGCCCGTTGCCGCGCCCGCCGCCGGCCGCCGGAGCGCGCCGAACGAGCCGGTCGCCGTCGTCGGCATCGGCTGCCGCTTCCCAGGGGGCGCCGACCCGGCCGGGTTCTGGCAGCTGCTGGTCGACGGCGGCGACGCCGTCGGGCCGGTGCCGGCCCCGCGCCGGGCACTGCTGAACGACCGGGTGCGCTGGGGCGGGTTCATCGACGGCATCGACCGGTTCGATCCGCTGTTCTTCGGCATCTCGCCCCGCGAGGCCGTCCAGATGGACCCGCAGCAGCGGCTGGTCCTGGAGCTGTGCTGGGAGGCGCTGGAGGACGCGGGGATCGCGCCGCACAGCCTGGTCGGCAGCGACACCGGCGTGTTCATGGCCTCCTGCTGGGGCGACTACGCCGCGCTGGCGCACTACCGGGGCCCCGACGCGCAGATCACCCCGCACACCGCGACCGGCATGCACGACGGCATCATCGCCAACCGCGTCTCCTACATCCTCGGCCTCCAGGGGCCGAGCATGGCCATCGACGCCGCCTGCGCCGGTTCGCTGGTCTCGGTGCACGTCGGCTGCCAGTCGATCCAACTGGGCGAGAGCGACCTCGTCCTGGCCGGCGGCGTGAACCTGAGCTTCGTCTCCGACTACTACACCGCCATGGACGCGATGGGGGCGCTCGCCCCGGACGGCCGCTGCAAGTCCTTCGACGCCCGCGCCAACGGCTACGTCCGGGGCGAGGGCGCCGGGGTCGTGGTGCTGGCCCCGCTCAGCGTGGCGCTGGAGCGCGACCTGCCGGTGTACTGCCTGATCAAGGGCAGTTCCTCCAACAACGACGGCCTGAGCAACGGCATGACCGCGCCGAACCCGCAGGCGCAGGAGAAGATGCTCCGCACCGCGTACCGGCGGGCCGGCATCGACCCGCACCTCGTGGACTACATCGAGGCCCACGGCTCGGCGACGCCGCTCGGCGACCCGATCGAGGCCAACGCCATCGGCGCCGTCCTGGGCGGCGCCGACCGCGCGGAGCCGCTGCGGCTCGGCTCGGTGAAGTCCAACGTCGGCCACCTGGAGGCGGCGGCCGGCATCGTCGGCCTGGTCAAGCTCGCGATGTCGGTGCGCAACGGGGTGCTGCCGCCGAGCCTGCACTACAGCGCGCCGAACCCGCAGATCATGTTCGACGAGTACAACCTCACCGTCCAGGACCGGCTGACGCCGTGGCCCCGGCGCTCCGACGCCCGCCGGGGCGGGGTCAGCTCGTTCGGCTTCGGTGGCGCGATCTGCCATGTCGCGGTCGAGGAACTGCCGCGCCCCGAAGCCTCGTTGCTGCTCATTGCCGCGGACTCCCGGGAGGCGCTGGCCGAGCGGGCCCTCGCACTGCGGGACGGGACCGACCTGCGCGAACTCTGTCGCCGCACGCCGGGCGACGGCCCGTTCCGGCTCGCTGCGGCGGCCCGCGACATGTCCGAACTCCGCTCCCAGCTGGACGCCTTCGCGAACGGTGCGCCCGCCGCCGGGCTGAGCAGCGGCGAACCGGGCGGGAACCGGACCGGGCAGCGGCCCCGGGTGGCGTTCCTGTTCTCCGGCAACGGCTCGCAGTGGGTCGGCATGGGCCGCCAACTCCTCGCCGGAATGCCGGTGTTCCGCCGGTCGATGATGAGGTCCGACCGGCGGATGCGGGAGCTGGTGGGCATCTCCCCGGTCGAACACCTGCTCTCCGCCGACGGCCGGCTGGACGACATGGACGTCTTCCAACCGCTGCTGTTCTCGCTCCAGGTCGCGCTGGCCGAGACCTGGCGCTCGCTGGGCGTGGAGCCGGACGTCGTGCTCGGCCAGAGCGTCGGCGAGTTCGCCGCCTCGTACGTCGCCGGGGTCCTCGACTACGACGACGCCTCCCTGCTCGCCGCCCACCACGGCCGGCTGCTCCAGCAGCTGGCCGTCGGCCGGGGCGAGGGCATCGTGGTGATGACGCCGGCCGACGAGGTGCGGCCCTACCTGACCGGCGGGCTCACCCTCTCCGGCCACAACGGCCTCAACTCCACCCTGGTGACCGGCACTCCGCAGGAGATCGACGAGCTCGTCCGGCGGCTGACCGAGGCCGACGTCACCAACCACCGGGTGCGGATGGGCCACGCCCCGCACTCGCCGCTGGTCGACCAGGTGCTCGCCCCGCTGAAGGCGGAACTCGCCGGCCTCCGGCCCCGCACCGCCCGCGTCCCGATGATCTCGACGGTCACCGGCGAACACGTCGACGGGTCCGAGCTCGGACCGGACTACTGGGCGGCCAACCTGCGCCAGGAGATCCTGGTGGTCGACGCGCTGCTGAAGCTGCGCGAGCACCGCGTCGACGCGGTGGTCGAACTCGGCCCGCACCCCCTGCTGCTCAAGTCGGTGTCCGAGATCCTGCCCGCGGCCACGCTGCCCTCGATGCGCCGGGGCGCCGACGAGGCCGCGACCCTGCTCGGCTCGCTCGGCGCCCTGTACACCGCCGGACTCCCGGTCGCGGCCCACCCGTTCCTCGCGGGCGACCGGGGGCGGCACGTCACGCCGAAGCGGGGCGAGGCCGCGGCCGACGGGGGCCTGCACCTCGTCACCGTCTCGGCCCGGACGGCGGGTGCGCTGACCGACACCTGCCGCGAACTCTCCAGCCACGTCGAGCGGAACACCGCGCTGCGGGTCTCCGACCTCGCCTACACGCTCGCCGCCCGGCGCAGCCACCACAACCACCGGATCGCGCTGCTCGCCCGCTCCCGGCAGGACGTCCTGGACGGACTCGCCCGGGTCGCCGCCGGACAGCCGCACCCCGAGCTCCTCACCGGCACCGTGTCCGGGGGCGCCGACCGCCGGGTGGCGCTGGTGTTCTCCGGCGGCGGCACCCAGTGGGTCGGCATGGGCCGCGAACTGCTGTGCTCCCACGCCGGGTTCCGCACCTGGATGCGGGCCTGCGACGAGGCCGTGCGCGCGGCCGGCGGCCCCTCGGTGCTCGACCTGCTGGCCGCCCCGGCGGAGCGGGCCAGGTACGAGGAGATGGACTTCCAGCAGCCGGTGCTGTTCGCCCTCCAGGTCTCGCTGGCGCAGGTCTGGCTCGGGCTGGGCATCCGGCCGGCGGCCGTGGTCGGGCACAGCCTGGGCGAGGTCGCCGCGGCCTGCGTCGCCGGGGCGCTGTCGCTGGAGGACGCCGCCCGGGTGGTGGTCGCCCGCTCGCACCTGCTGGAGCGCGAGGCCGCCGCGGGCGCCATGATCTCGGTCGACCTGCCGGAGGAGGAGCTGCTGCCCCGGCTCGCCCCGTACGCCGCGCACGCGGCGGTGGCGGTGGTCAACAGCCCCACCAGCGCCGCGGTTTCCGGCTCGCCCGAGGCCGTGGACGCGCTGGAGGCGGAGTTGCGGCGGGACGGGGTCTCGGTACGCCGGATCCGGGTCGAACGGCCGGTGCACAGCCCCGGCATGGACCCGCTGATCGCGCCGCTGCGGGCCCGGATCGACGGCATCACCCCGCTGGCCCCCGAACTCGACTTCCACTCGACGGCGCTGGCGGGCGCGGTCAACCCGGTCGCCGACGTCGACTACTGGGTCCACAACCTGCGCAACCAGGTCCGGTTCGCCGAGACGATCGGCGCACTGGTCGACCGAGGGATCGGCACCTTCGTCGAGATCGGCCCGCACGAGACGCTGCGCGGCGCGGTCGAGGAGATCGCGCTGACCCGCGGCGTCCAGATGCACGCGGTCAACTCCCTGCGGCGCGAGGAGAGCGACCTGCGCTGCCTGCTGGGCGCCGCCGCCTCGCTGTACGTCCGGGGCGTCCCGCTCACCTTCGACCCGCTGTTCGCCGACGACGTCGAGGTGGTGGAGACGCCGCTCGTCCAGTGGCAGAAGGACCGGTACTGGATCGACACCGAGCCGCACCGCGCGCCCGCGTCGATCCCGGGCGTCGGCGGGCCCGTGACCGTCACCGCGAGCACGAGCACGAGCACGAGTGCCGACGCGGCCGGGACGGCACCCGCGGTCGAACCTGCGGCGGCACCCGTCCCCGCGGCCCGACCGGTGGACGAGGTCGTCCTGGCCGAGCTGGCCGACGCGCTGGGCGTGCCGGTGAGCCGGTTCGACGCGGACGCCGGACTCCGGGACTTCGGCCTCGACTCGATGCTGGCGATCCGCCTGGTCAACCGGATGCAGTCGCTGTTCGGACACCGGGTGTCGCCGGTGGTCTTCCTGGACGGCCGCTCGATCGCCGAGGTGGTCGCCCACTTCGTCGGGATCGTCGGCGGCACGCCCGCACCGGCAGCCGCCTCCGCGCGGCCCGTACCGGTGCCGGCAGCGGCAACCCCGGCCCCGACCCCGACCCCGACCCCGACCCCCGAGCCGTCCTTCCTCGACGGGCTGTCCGCACTCGACGCCGAGGAACTGGTGGAGGAACTCGACGCCCGCGGCCTGCTGGAGGCCACCGACGCGCCCGCCCTGGAGCAGCTGCGCGCCGACGGCCTCGGCCTCACCCTCGCCCCGGCCTCGCACGGCCAGGCCTCGCTGTGGTTCATGCAGATGGTCGCGCCGGACGCCGTGCCCTACAACTTCATGGTGACCGCCCGGATCCGGACCTCGGTCGACGAGGAGGCGTTGGAGCGCGCCGTCCGGGCCGTACTGGACCGCCACCCCGCCCTGCGCACCCTCTTCGTGGAGGCGGGCGGCAGCCCGTACCAGGTCGTCCTGGACGAGCCGGTGTACGAGTTCGTGGTCGCGGACACCACCGGACTCGACGACGAGCAGGCCCGCGAGGAGCTGGCCCGGCACGGGCACCGCCCGCTGGACCTGGACTACGGACCGCTGGTGCGGGTCGTCCTGCTCCGGCGCGGCCCTGCCGACCACTACCTGCTGGTGCTGGTCCACCACATCGCCTCCGACGCGGCCTCCGCGGACGTCATGATCCGCGAGATCCAGGAGTTCTACCGGGGCGCCGACCCGGCCGGCCTGGAACCCGCCGCCCCGTACACGGAGTTCGTCGCCCGGGAACGGCAGTGGCTGGCCGGTCCGGCCGCCGACGCCGCCCTGGACTGGTGGTCGGCGAAGCTGGCCGACCCGCCGGCCCGACTCGACCTGTCCGACCGGGAACGGCCGCCGGGCGTCACCTACGAGGGCCGCGACCTCGCCTTCCGCTGGAGCACCGAAGAGACCGACCGGCTGCGGGAGTTCGCGCTGCGCGAGGGCGTCTCGGTCAGCACGGTCGTGCTCGCCGGGTTCTTCGCCACCCTCAACCGGGCGGTCGGGACGGAGGACTCGGTGCTCGCCACCGCGATCGCCCAGCGCTCCGAACCCGGTTGGGAGTCCGCCGTCGGCTACTACCTCAACACGGTACTGGTCCGGGCGAACCCCTCCGCCGGGCGCAGCTTCCGCGAACTGCTGCGCGAGGTCCACGCGTTCTCGCTCGGCCTGCTGGAGCACATGGACTACCCCTTGGACCTGCTGGCCGCCCAGCTCAAGCCGCCGCGCGTCGAGGGCCGCTCCCCGTGGTTCGACGTGGTGGTCAACTGGCTCTCCTCGGACGCGTTCCCGCGCTCGGTGAAGCTCTTCCACGGCGTCGGCGACACGATCGCCCCGGACGACGCGCTCCCGCTCGAACCGCTCCAGGTGCGCAGGCACCTCGCCAAGTTCGACCTGGAGATCTCGATGGCCGACATCGACGGCCGGGTGGCGGGCCACGTCCAGTTCAAACCGAGCTACCTGGAAAGGCGGACCGTGACGGACCTGCTCGCGCTGTACCGCACTGTGCTCTTCGACTCGATCGATCGACCCGACCTGGCCCTCGGCGACCTCGCCCCGGGCGGCCTCCCGGAGGAGACGGACCGGTGACCGAAACCCTGCACTCCGAGTTTGTCGCGCAAGCGGTCAAGAACCCCGACGCGACCGCCGTACACTCCGACGCCGGAGTCCTGACCTACGGCGAACTCAACAGCCGTTCCCAGGAGTTGGCCGAACGGCTGGTGGCCGACGGCGCCGGCCCCGGCGTCCCGGTCGGCATCTGCGTCGAGCGCACCCCCGACCTGCTGGTGGCGATGCTGGCGGTCCTGCGCTCCGGTTCCTGCTACCTGCCGCTGGACCCGAACTACCCCGCCGAGCGACTGGCGTTCATGGTCCGGGACAGCGGCACCCGGCTGCTGCTCACCACCCCCGCGTCCCGGGCCGGCTGCCCGGCCGGGCCGACCGTGGTCGTGCTCGGGGAGAGCGTCACCACCGAGCCGGGCGAGAAGCCCTCGGCCGTCGTGCCCGAGGACACCGCCTACATCATCTACACCTCCGGCTCCACCGGCACCCCCAAGGGCGTGGCCGTCCGGCACGCGGGCTGTGTGGCGATGCTCGCCGAAATGGACCGGGTCCTGGAGGGCTGCGACCTGAGCGGCGTCGCGGCGGCCAGCTCGGTCTGCTTCGACATGTCGGTGATGGAGATCTTCAACGCGCTCTGCCGGGGCGGCTCCCTCGTCCTGGTCGAGAGCGCCGTGCACCTGGCGGAGAGCCGGCACGCCGACCGGATCACCCATCTGAACATGGTCCCCTCGGTCATGAACGGGCTGCTCGACGCGGGGGCGCTGCCCCCGAACGTGCGCTCCGTCGTGTTCGGCGGCGAGGCACTGCGCCGCAAGCTGGTGGACCGGACGTACCGGGAGACCGGCGCCGAGCGGGTGTTCAACGCGTACGGCCCCACCGAGGGGACGGTGTTCTGCTCGTTCGGGCCGGTGCCGGCCGGGGGGACGGAGGAGCCGACCATCGGCCCGCCGACGAGCACGGCCCGGGTGTACGTGCTGGACGAGGAGCTGCGGCGGCTCCCGGCCGGGGAGGCCGGGGAGCTGTTCCTCGGCGGCGTCGGCCTCGCGCACGGCTACGTCAACCGGCCGCGCACCACGGCGGAGCGCTTCCTGCCGGACCCGTTCCTGCCCGGCGAGCGGATGTACCGCACCGGGGACCTGGTCAGGTTCACCGAGGACGGCGAGCTGCGCTTCCTCGGCCGCACCGACCACCAGGTCAAGCTGCGCGGCTACCGGATCGAGCTGGAGGAGGTCGAGGCCCGGCTGACCGGCTGCCCCGAGGTCCGCGAGGCCGCCGTCGTCGTCCGGGGCAACCGGCTGGTCGGCTACGTCGTGCCGACGAGTGGCGTTCCGGAGCAGGACGACCCGGAGGCGGGCCCGACCGCGCCGGCCGGCCCCCGACTGGACGCCGCGCTGCAGAGCGCCGTCACCGCCCGCCTCGCCGCCGGGCTCCCCGACTACATGGTGCCCGCGACGGTCGTGGTCCTGCCCGCCCTGCCGCTGGGCCCCGGCGGGAAGCTCGACCGCGACGCGCTCCCCGAGCCCCCCGCGCCGGCCGCCGGCGCCGACGGGCCCCGGACGGCGCCCAGCACACCGACCGAGACCGCCCTCGCCGAGATCTGGGGCGAGCTGCTGGACCTCGACCCGGCGGGCATCGACGTGCAGGCCGCCTTCTACGACCTGGGCGGGGACTCGCTGCTGCTGGTCCGGCTGGCCCGGCTGATGACCCGGCGCTTCGACCGCCGGGTCCGGGTGCCCGACCTGTTCAGCTTCCGCGACATCGCCTCCCTCGGGCGCTGGCTCGACGACGACAGCGGCGCCACGCCGGAGGTGGTCCAGTCGGCCCGCCAGCGCGCCGACGCCCGCCGGGCCGCGCTGCGCGGCCGGGGCAACACCGGCCGCTGAACGAGCACTTCGACCGAACAGCACGGCCACCGCACCGCGCACCGAACCGCACCGCCCGCCGAGTCACCACCCTCGACCGAAGCAGGAGCGTTCCCATGACCGAAAGCCCGGAGCAGGACTACGACCCGGGTGACGTGGCCATCATCGGCATGTCGCTGCGGGCCCCCGGAGCCCGTACCAAGGAGGAGTTCTGGGACAACCTCGTCCACGGCCGGGAGTCCGTCTCCTTCCTGGCCAAGGACGACATCCACGTCGACGAGACCCTGATCCACAGCCCGTTCTACGTCCGGGCCTGCGGCGTGCTCGACACCTACGACCAGTTCGACCCGTCGGTGTTCGGCATCAGCGACCGGATGGCCGCCGCGATGACCCCGGAGAACCGGCTGTACCTGGAGAGCGCCTGGGAGGCGCTGGAGGACGGCGGCTACGACCCGGACCGGCTCACCGCCGAGATCGGCATGTACGGCGCCAACAACCCGCAGACCGCCGCGCTCTACAGCTCCCCGCCGGACCGGGTCTCGGTCGGCCCGGAGGCGATCGAGGCCAGCCTGGCGTGGTCGCCGGACACCATGACCTCCAACGCGCTGTACTACATGGGGCTCACCGGCGAGGCCATCACGGTCGCCGCGGTCTGCGCCGGCTTCCACTACGCGGTGCACCTGGCCTGCCAGTCGCTGCTGCTCGGCCAGACGGACATGGCGATCGCCGGCGGCTCGATGGTCCGGCTGCCGCACCCCCGCGGCCACCTGTGGGAGGAGAACCGGGTCCTGTCGAGGGACGGCCACTGCCGTCCCTTCGACGCCAACGGCACCGGCACCGCGCTGTCCAGCGGTGTCGTCACCCTGCTGCTGAAGCCGCTGGGCCGGGCCGTCGCCGACCGCGACCACGTCTACGCGGTGGTCAAGGGCTCGGCCGTCAACAACAACGGTGTCAGCGCGATGGCGTACGGCCTGGCCCAGCCCGAGCGGCTGAGCGCCTGCATCGCCAACGCGATGCAGGTCGGCGGCGTCGACCCGGAGACGGTGTCGATGTACGAGGCCAACGGCCTGGGCCTGCCGATGACCGACGAGCTGGAGGTGCACGCGGCGGGCATGGCCTTCGGCAAGCAGACCGCGACCACCTCGATCGGCGGCGTCAAGGGCAACGTGGGCCACGGTGGCGTGGTGTCGGGCGGCTTCGGCGCGATGAAGGCCGCGCTGGCGCTGTACCACCGGACGCTCCCGGCCACGATCAACCTGACCGAGGTGAACCCGGACCTCGACTTCCCCAGCACCCCCTTCGTACCGCAGCTGGAGACGGCCGCCTGGGACCCGGAGGCCGGCATCCGCCGCGCCGGCATCACCTCGATCGGCGGTGGCGGCTACAACGCCCACCTGCTGCTGGAGGAGGCGCCCGACGCCGCCCGGCGCGAGCCCGAGCCGGCGGGCCGGCCTCGGCTGGCCACCCTGTCCGCCCTGGACGACGAGGCGCTCGCCCGGCAGCGCGAACGGCTGCTGGCCCGGCTGGAGGCCGACCCGGAACTCCGGCTGGACGACGTCTGCTTCAGCCTCAACCTCGGCCGCAAGGTGATGGCCCGCCGCTGGGCGGCCGTGGTGCGCAGCCGCGAGGAGCTGATCGCGGCGCTGTCCGGGGACGCCGCCGGTGCGGCCGTCACCTCGACGGCCGCCGCCCCGCCGTCCGACCCGGGCGCCTTCGGCCGCACCGACCGCGGTCTGGTGCCGGCCGGCGGCGACGCGACGGCGCTGGCCGGGCTGGCCGCCGCCTGGGTGGGCGGCAGCCAGGTGGACTTCGGCGCCCTGCACCGGGGGGAGTCCGGGCGCCGGGTGCCGCTGCCCACCTACCCGTTCCGGCCGCGCCGGTTCTGGCGCACGGACTGGTGAGCATGACCACCTCCACACCGGTCCCGGCCCTGGAGGCCGTGGACCTGGGCGACCCGGCGACCTTCGCCGACCGGGCCCTCGACCTCGACGGGTACTGGCGCGCCCTGCGCGACCGCGCGCCGCTGCACTGGAACCCGCCGGTCGACGGCCGGCGCGGGTTCTGGGTGCTGTCCCGCCACGAGGACATCATCGCCACCTACCGCGACAACGTGAACTTCACCTCGGAGCGCGGCAATGTGCTCGTCACCCTGCTGGAGGGCGGGGACGCGGCGGCCGGCCGGATGCTGGCCGTCACCGACGGGCACCGGCACCACGAACTGCGCAAGATCCTGCAGCGGGTGCTCTCGCCGCGGGTGCTCGACGAGGTCGCGCGGACCGTCCGGGCCAACACCCGGCTGTGGATCCGGGAGGCGGTCGAGGCCGGCACCTGCGAGTTCGCCGAGGAGATCGCCAGCCGGATCCCGATGACCACCATCTCCAGCCTGCTCGGCGTGCCCGAGGAGGACCGGGACTACCTGCTCAGCCTGACGAAGGCGGCGCTCTCGGCGGAGGGCGAGGACGTCGACGCGGTCGACTCCGCGATGGCCCGCAACGAGATCCTGATGTACTTCATGGACGTCGTCGAGGAGCGCCGCGAGTCGCCCGGCGACGACGTGATCAGCATGCTGGTCGCGAGTTCGATCGACGGGGTGCCGCTGTCCGACGAGGACGTGGTGCTCAACTGCTACAGCCTGATCATCGGGGGCGACGAGACCAGTCGGCTGACGATGATCGACTGCCTCCACACCCTGGCGGCCCGGCCCGAGGAGTGGCGCCGCTTCAAGCGCGGCGAGGTCGCGGTCGGGACGGCGGTGGACGAGGTGCTGCGCTGGGCCTCGCCCACCATGCACTTCGGGCGCAGCGTCGAGCGGGAGACCGAACTGCACGGCGTCCGGCTGCGGCCGGGCGAGATCGTCACCCTCTGGCACGCCTCCGGCAACCGGGACGAGCGGGTCTTCGACCGGCCCGGGGAGTTCGACCTCGGTCGCGCGCCCAACAAGCACATGGCCTTCGGCTACGGTCCGCACTTCTGTGTCGGCTCGTACCTGGCCAAGGTGGAGATCGCCGAACTGCTCGGCGCCCTGCGGGACTTCACCACCGGTTTCGAGCAGACCGAGGAGGCGCGGCGGATCCGGTCGAACTTCCTGACCGGATTCTCCACGATGCCGGTGCGGTTCACCCCCGACCCCTCCGGACTGAGGGCCGCCGACGCCTGACGCCGGCCACCATCCGATCAGTGAGCGCAGGAGTGCGGATGAACATCTACATGTCAGGACAGGGGGCGTTCGCGGTCCAGGTCGCGGAGGCCCTGCTGGACGAGGGGCACAAGATCGTCGGCGCGGCCGCCCCCCGGCTCCGCAAGGGGAAGTCCGACGAGGGCGACGCGATGTCCTGGGACCGGCTGCGCTCCTGGGCGTACCACCGGGACGTCCCGTGGACGGATTCGGCGGAACTGCGGGCGATGCACATCCCGGACGGGGTGGACATCATCCTCGCCGCGCACTCGCACGCCTTCCTCGGCCGGCGGACCCGGGCCAGAGCCTCGGTCGCGACCATCGGCTACCACCCGAGCCTGCTGCCGCTGCACCGGGGCCGGGACGCGATCCGGTGGACGGTCCGGGACGGCGACAAGGTGACCGGCGGCAGCGTCTACCACCTCACCGAGCGCACGGACGGCGGGCCGCTCGCCGCCCAGGAGCACCTGCTGGTGCCACCGGGCTCGACCCCGCAGACCCTGTGGCGGGACCATCTGGCGCCGCTCGGGGTGCGGCTGCTGCTGAAGGTGGTCGCCGACCTCACCGCGAACCGGCGGATCGAGGTCCCCCAGGACGAGCGGCTGGCGACCTGGGAGCCCGCGATGGACGCGCCGCCGCTGTTCAAGCCCGAGCTGATCGCCCTGCCGGGCACCGACACGGTCCGGGTCGAGAGCGGCCGGTGGGCCCTGCACGACCGCTGAGGCACGGCCGCACGAGCGGATGGGGCCCGCAGCGGCCCGGCGGACCCGCGCACCGGTTGTCGTGCGCGGGCCCGCCGGGCCGTTCCCCGCCGGACCGGGGAACGCGGTGGATCCCCCCAAGGGGTCGTCCACAGCTGCAATGTGACGTACCATCTGCTGGTCACCGGGGCGCCCGCGCCTGGCCGGTCCGGGGCCTCGTCCTCGGCACGAAAGCCTGAGTCCCCATGCGCCCCTTCCCCGAACCCGACCCCGGCGAGCCCGCGCTCGGCTCCCCCGGCCGCTACCTGCTGTGGCTCGCGTCCGCCCACCGCGCCTCCGCGGTCCTCGCCGTCGGCTACGGCGTGCTCTGCACCCTGGCCCAGGCCTTCGTGCCCGCCGCGATCGGCCGCGGGGTGGACCGGGGCCTCATCGCCGCGGACCGGGGCGCGCTGGTGGCCTGGTGCGCCGTCGTCCTCGGCCTCGGGGTCACCCAGGCCGTCGCCGGCACCCTGCGCGACCGCTGCTCGGTGACCAACCGGTTCGGGGCGAGCTACCGCACCATGCAGCTCGTCACCCGCAAAGCTGCCCAGCTGGGCGCGGAACTGCCCCGACGGGTCTCCGCCGGCACGGTCGTGAGCGTCGGCGCCACCGACATCACCCGGATCGGCGCCGCCCTGGAGAGCACCGCCCGCGGCGGCGGCGCGGCGGTGTCCATCGCGGTCGTCGCCGGCGTCATGCTGACCGTCTCCTGGCAGCTCGGCCTGGTCGCCCTGGTCGGCGTACCGCTCTCGGCGGCGGCGATCGCCGCGCTGATGAGGCTGCTGCACGCCAGGCAGCACCGGCTGCGGAAGGAACAGGGCGCGCTGGCGGACCTCGCCGTGGACATCGTCGACGGACTCCGGGTCCTGCGCGGCATCGGCGGCGAACGGGTCTTCGCCGACCGGTACCGCGAGCGCTCGCAGCGGGTGCGCCACGAGGGCGTCCGGGTCGCCGGCGTGGAATCGGGCGTGGCCGCCGGACGGCTGCTGCTGCCCGGACTCCTCGTCACCGTGATCGTCTGGCTCGGTGCCCACTTCGTCGGCACCGGCCGGATGAGCCCGGGCGCGCTGGTCGCCTTCTACGGGTACGCCGTGTTCCTCGCCGAGCAGCTGCGCCGCGCGACCTCCATGGTCGACCAGCTGACCAGGGCGCTCGTCGCGGCCCGGATGGTGACCGACCTGCTCGCGATGGAACCCGGGCTCGGCTCGGGCGACCGGGAGCTCGACGCCGAGGCCGCGCGCGGGCCGCTGCGGGACCCCGGATCGGGCCTGGAGATCCCACCGGGCCGGTTCGTCGCCGTCGCCTGCGCCCGCCCCGACGACATGCTGGTGCTGGCCGACCGGCTCGGCCGGTACGTGGACTCCCCGGCCACCCTCGGCGGCACCCCGCTGGCCGAGTTCCCGCTCGCCGAGGTGCGCCGCCGGATCCTGGTCGTGGACCACGACGCCCGGCTGTTCTCCGGCGGGCTCGCCGCCCAGCTCGATCCGCACGGGCCCAACAGCAGCCCGAACAGCAGCCCGAACAGCGGAACGGACCGGCTGCGGAGGGCGCTCGACACCGCCTCGGCCCACGATGTCGTCGAGGCGCTGCCCGAGGGCCTCGACCAGGAGATCACCGGCGGCCGGGAGTTCTCCGGCGGCCAGCGGCAGCGGCTGAACCTGGTCCGCGCCCTGCTCGCCGACCCGGACACACTCGTCCTGGTCGAACCGACCAGCGCGCTCGACGCCCACACCGAGGCCCGCGTCGCCGAAGGGCTCGGCGCCCACCGGCACGGCCGGTCGACCGTGGTGTTCACCACCAGCCCGATCCTGCTCGACCGCGCCGACCACGTGGTCCTGGTCGAGGGAGGAGCCGTCGTGGCCGAGGGCCGCCACGGCGAACTGCTCGCCGACGCCCGCTACCGGGCGGTCGTCACCAGGGAGGTGACGGTGGCATGAGCACCCTTCCCGTCGCGACACCCCGCGAGGTGCGCGCCTACGCCAGGCGCCTCGCCCTCCGGCACCCCGGACAGCTCTCGTACTCCCTGCTGCTGCACGCCCTCGCCACCGCGGCGGGACTGGTCGCGCCGAAACTGCTCGGCGGACTGGTCGAGGACGCGGGCCGGGGCGGCGGCGTCGACGGCGCCACCGGCACCGCGCTGGCGATCGGCGCCGCCGTCGTGGCCCAGGCCGTCCTCACCCGCTTCGCGCTGCTCGCCTCGCTGCGGCTCAGCGAGAAGGTGCTCGCCCGGCTGCGCGAGGAGTTCGTCGACCGGGTGCTCGCCCTGCCCCTGGCCGCGGTGGAACGGGCCGGCCCCGGCGAGCTGATCACCAGGACCACCCGGGACATCGACGTACTGGCCGGCACCGTGCAACTCGCCGTCCCCGACACCCTGGTGGCGCTCGCCACGGTCGCGCTGACGCTGGGCGCCGTGGCGCTCACCGCGCCGGTGCTGGTCCTGCCGTGCCTGGTCGCCGTGCCCGTCCTGTGGCTGTCGACCAGCTGGTACCTGCGCCGGGCCCGGGCCGGCTATCTGCGGGCGAACGCCTCCTACGCCCGGCTCACCGGGGGCCTCGGCGAGACCGTCGACGGGGCGCGCACCGTGGACGCGCTGCGGCTGGCCGACCACCGCTCCGCCCGGGCCGACGAGGACATCGCCGAGTCCTACGCGGCCGAGCGCCGCACGCTCCACCTGCGCAGCGTCTACCTGCCGATCGCCGACACCGGCTATGTGCTGCCGGTGGTCGCCACCCTGCTGATCGGCGGCCTGCTGTACCTCGACGGCCACGTCTCCCTGGCGGCCGTGACGGCGGCCACCCTGTACGTGCAGCAGATCATCGGCCCGGTGGACCGGCTGCTGTACTGGATGGACGAACTGCAGGTCGGCGGGGCCTCGCTGGCCCGGATCCTCGGCGTGCACGGGCCCGCGTCGGAGGCGGGCAGCGTGGCCGCGCCGGAGGGGGCCGGTGCGGCCGGGTCCGACCCGGGCAGTGCGGGCGCCTCGGGCCGTCCGGGTGCCGGGAAGGACATCGTCCTGAAGGGTGTGTCGTACGCCTACCGGGAGGGCCGGAACGTCCTGCACTCCGTCGATCTGACGATCCGGGCCGGGGAGCGGATCGCGGTCGTCGGTCCGTCGGGCGCCGGGAAGAGCACGCTCGCCGGACTGCTCGCCGGACTGCACACCCCCACCGCCGGCTCCATCACCATCGGCGGCACCGCGATGGCGGCCGTCCCGGTGGCCGAACTCCGCCGCCGGATCGCCCTGGTGACCCAGGAGCACCACGTCTTCCGCGGCACCCTGCGGGACAACCTGCTGATCGCCCGGCCGGACGCCGGGGAGCGCGAGCTCGAACACGCGCTGAAGGCGGTCGACGCCTGGGACTGGGCCTGCGAACTGGGCCCGGACACCGAGGTCGGCTCGGGAGCCGCGCCGCTCTCGCCGATCCAGGCGCAGCAACTGGCCCTCGCCCGGCTGGTGCTGAGCGATCCGGTCGCCGTGGTCCTGGACGAGGCCACCTCGCTCCTGGACCCGCGCGCCGCACGGCAGTTGGAACGGGCCCTCGCCGCCGTACTGGAGGGGCGCGCGGTCGTCGCCGTCGCCCACCGGCTGCACACGGCGCACGACGCCGACCGCGTCGTGGTGATGGAGGACGGCCGGATCACCGAGACCGGGAGCCACGAGCAGCTGGTGCGGCAGGGCGGTCCGTACGCCCGGCTGTGGCGCTCCTGGCACGGCGACCGGTCGGGCTGACCGACCGGTCACAGCACACGGACGCACCCCCGTCAGGCCGGGCGGGACGCGGGCCGGTGCCCCCAGGCGGTGAGCATGCCGGCCGCCAGGGCGGCGCAGTCCTCGGAGTCCAGGTAGCGGATCGCCTCGTCCACCGCCGCGTCGTCGACCTGGCCGGTGGCGAGCATCGCGGCCCGGCTCCGCTCCCAGGTGTCCGCCCAGAACCGGCTGATCGGGCTGCCCGGCAGCAGCGGCGGTACGTGGATCTCGGCGGCGACGCGTTCGAGCCCCGCCGCGCGCAGCAGTTGCGGGTACGCCGGCACCCGCGAGACGTCGGTGCCGATGGTGGCGCGCAGCCCCTGCCACATCGCCCGCATCGCGGTGCTGTACGGGGTGCGGGGCGCCCGGTCGCCGGTCAGGTCGACCGCGTCGCTGAGCACCAGCACCCCGCCCGGCTCGACGAGCCGGGCCAGTGCCCGGACCAGCCGCTCGCGGTCGGGCAGGTGCATCAGCACGAAGCGCGCGTGGACCAGCCGGAACCGGCCGGGGGCGAAGTCCGGGGCGGTGATGTCGGCCTCCCGCACCTCCAGCCCGGACACGGCCCGCTCGGCGAGGAAGCGTACATCGCGGTCCACGGCGAGCACTTCCGCCACCCCGGCCTCGTCCAGCAGCCTGCGGGAGACCGTGCCGGTGCCCGCCCCGATGTCGAGGCAGCGCCACCCGGGGCCGACCCCGAGGGCGTGCAGCCGGGCCATGGTGACCCCGTCGTAGGCGAGCGCGCCGAAGTCGATCCGCTCACCCTCCCCCGCCTGCTCCGGCCGGAACACCGCCTCGCCGTAGCGCCCTCCGTCCTCCTGGTCCCCGGTCACGGGCCCTCCCCCCGTACAGCGGCGGGTGGCAACGGATCGTCGAAGAGTTCCACGGCAGGGCCTTTCGCTCACAGGACCGGCGGACGGACCGCCCTCACCGATCCTCCCCCTCCCCCGCCCCTCACCCCCGAGGCGCGCCGCACCACCCGCACCTCGCTCGACCCGAGCAAATCCCCACCCTGCCCCCACCCGCCCGGCCCGCCCGACCCGCAGGCCGCTCCGGGTATGAACTTTGCAAAGTGCGACTTTGCAAAATTTCGCCCAGGCCCGACCCGGTCGGGCCTGCCTCACTTGTCCGACCTGCTCGCAAGCCCTACTGACCCGATCAGTGGGCGGCTCAGTTCCGCAGTTTGCACAGCCACGCACTGTGCAAAGTGCGTGGCTGTGAAAAACCCTTCCTCGACCATCCGGGGCACATCGGATGTGCAGCGCCCGCAAGCTCGCTACGGCAGCTTTCTGTAGCTGCCTGGACACGAGCCGCGGGGGTCGGCGGTGGGGGACATCAGCAGGACGTTCGGGGCGTTCGTCTCGCTCCGGCGGTCGACCCTGGGGTGGACCCAGATCCGGCTGGCCGGCGAAGTCGGCCGCAGCGAGGACTGGATGTCCCTGGTCGAGCGGGACATGCAGCAGGTGAAGGACCTGACGCTGCTCCAGCGGCTGGCCGATGCGCTCGGTGTAGAGCTGGGCACGCTGATCGCGTTACCGCAGCCGGCCTCCGAGCGAGCGAGATCACGCCCTAGGAAGGTCGCCTCCGCTACGCTGGCGAGCACTTCCGCTGCCGAGGAGGACGATGTGCGACGCCGCCCGTTCCTGACCCTGGCGGCTGCCGCCCTCTTCGCCCCGACCGCCGGCCAGCGGGCCGCGCATGCCGAGGAGAAGGCATCGCTGGCCGATCTGGAGGACCTTCTCCTGTACGGGGCCGGCCGGATTCCGTCTCCCCGCCGTGAACCGTCCCAGGCGACGGTCGCCGCTTCGCTGGTGACGTCGCGCCAGGAGTTCAAGGCGGCCCAGTACGACCTCCTGGCCCGCGCCCTGCCTGGTCGGATCGCGGCCGCTGAGATGGTCGGATCGGCGGAGGAACGGGCCCGCAACGTCGCCCGGCTCTACAACATCGCCGTCCGGCTGTGCATCAAAGTCGGCACCAACAACCTGGTGGCCATCACCGCGGACCGCGCGCTGACCGCCGCCCGGCTGGGTGGAGACCCGCTGATCACCGCGGAGGCCCAGCGCATGGTCTCCAGTTCCTGGCGCCGCCAGGGCAGCCTGGCTCGCGCCACCGACATCGTGGTGGTCGCCGCCGAAGACCTCCTCGCCGATGCTTCCGTCTCCGAGACCGCCCGGCTGGCCACCCGCGGAGACCTGTACGCCACCGCTGCCTACACCGCCGCGAAGACCGGCGACCGCTCCTACGCGCACGCCCTGATCCGGGAGGCCGCCGACAGCGCTGCCGTAGCAAGCCGGTCCTCCGGCCTGCTGGACGGCGTCCAGGGCGTCGCCCTGCACGAGCTGTCGGTGCACTACGAACTCGGCGACGCCGGCCGCGCCATCGAGATGGCCGCCACCATCGACCCCGCCGCGCTGCCGACCGCTGAGCGTCAGGCCCGCTTCTTCACCGACGTGGCCCGCGCGTTCGACCAGTGGGGCAAGCCCGAGCAGTGCTACCGGGCCTTGCTCGCCGCTGAGGAGGCCGCACCACAAGAGGTCCGCAGGGGCGCCGTGCGCGACCTCGCCACCGGCCTGCTGCGGCACGACCGCAAGCTTCCCGGTGTCCGGGGCTTCGCCGCCCGCGCGGGCGTGCAGATCATCTGACCCGTAGCCGGACTACGGCCCGTAGCCCGGCTACGGATCCGGCATCCCGCCCGGCAGTTCACTGGGGAACGTCCACCCCTCCCCCTGCTGCCGAAGGCCCTCCCATGCCAACGCACAGCACCGCCACGCCCTCCGACGGACCCCGGCACGCCGCACCGGACCGGGACCGCCTCGGCACCTTCCTGACCGCCTCCTGGACCGCCCTGCACCTGCCCGTGCTCGTGCTGCTCGGCCTCGCGGTCGACCACCGGGCCGAGGCCCGCCCCCAGATAGCGGCCACCATCCCGGACCTGCCCGTCCCGTAGGCCCAGAGGTCGTCACCACGACCCCCCCCGCACGTCTTCCCCTCCCTCGCCCGAGAGGAGAACCGGCCATGCACCGGCTGACCGACGCGCCCCGGATCGACACCGACCTGGAGCACATCGACTACCGCACCACACCCGCGTACTACATCGACACCGAACAGGTCACCGACCCGGTGGTCCTGCACCTGCTGAACTGCTGCCCGACCGTGTTCGGCCTCAAGAAGGCCATGGTCGACCTGCTGGCCGGACACCTCGGCATCGCGCTCCCGGAGCCCGCCGGAACCGTCGAGCCCGGCGCGACAGTCCGGGGCAACGTGGTCGTGGCGGCCGGGGCCCTCATCGCCGAGGGCGCGTTCGTCACCGGCCCCGCCCTGGTCTGCCCCGGCGCAGTCATCGAAGCCGGCGCCCGCGTGCGCGACAACACGGTCATCGGCCCCGGCTGCCGGATCGGGTTCGGCGCCGAGGTCACCCGCTCGCTGCTGACCGGCGGGGTCTTCATGAAGCACACCAGCTTCGTCGGCGACTCCGTGCTCGGCCTGGGCGTCAACATCGGCGCGTTCGTGTCCACCACCGGCCTGCGGGTGACCTCCGGCCCGGTCACCGAACCGGCCACCGAGGAGGTGTGCGCCCACCTCGACGGCCACCGGATCGCCACCGGCCAGACCAAGTTCGGCGCCGTGGTCGGTGACGGCGTGATCGTCCCCGCGGGCACGGTCCTGCAGCCCGCCACCCTGATCGGCGCGCACACCCTGCTCTACCCCAAGACCCAGGTCGGGGGCTTCTTCCCCGCCGGAAGCCAGGGAAGGTAGCCATGCCCACCACCGACACCCCCGCGACGACCGACGAGCGCGCCGTGCACATCACCGGCGGCCGGCCCCTGACCGGCACGGCCACCGTGCAGGGCAGCAAGAACATCGCCCTGCACCTGTACGCCGCCGCGATCCTGGCCGACGACCCGCTGACCCTCGTCGGCGCCCCCGAGATCCTCGACCGCCCTCGTGATCGCCGCCCTGGCCGCCGAAGGCACCTCTACGATCCGAGGGATGTACCACCTGCGGCGCGGATACGGCAGCCTGCTGCCGAAGTTGGCCGCGCTCGGTGCCGACCTGACGATCAACCAGGAGCAGTCGTGAACCTCACCGTGCCGTGGAGCCCGAACGCACTCGTCGACCTGCGCGAGTGCCTGGACCTGATGACCGCCGACGGCACTGTCCCCGGCGGCGTCATCGCCCACGGCACCTTCGACACCGAGCCCGGATTCCTGACCTCGGGCATCGTCGCCCCCGAGTGCGGCGATGCCCTACCGGGTCCGGACACGGTGTACGACGTGGCGTCGCTGACCAAGGTTCTGGCCACCTGGCCGCTGGTCGGCACCTCCGTCAACGAGGCTTTCACCCTGGACACTCCGGTCCGCGAGCTGCTGCCCGACATCCCGGCCGAGGCACCCGGTGGCCGGACCACGGCCCGCCAGATCCTCTCCCACACCTCCGGCCTGCGGGCCGACACCCGCCTCGACCGGTACCGGGGCCGCACCGAGCCACTGGCCGAACTGATCTGCGGCGAAGACCTGATCGCCGAACCCGGAGCCGGCCACCGCTACATCAACCGCGGTTTCATCCTCATCGGCCTGGCCCTCGCCCACACCCAGGGCCACCGCCTGGACGAGCTGGCGGCCGACCTGTGGCAGAGCCTCGGAATGACCGCCACCGCCTACGGGCCCCTCACCCGCTCCGCGCGGGTCGCGCCGACCGAGCAGCGACTGCCGGGCGGCCCCCGCCTCTGGGGCCTGCCGCACGACGACAACGCCGCCCTGCTCGGCGGAGTCGCCGGCCACGCCGGGGTGTTCACCACCCCGGCCGACCTCGCCACCTTCGCCACCCACCTGCTGGCCGCCCATGCCACCGGCGGCCCCCTGGGCCGCTGGCTCACCGCCAGCATGCAGCCGCAGGCCGCGATCGAGCCGGGCCTCGACCGTGGTCTGGCCTGGATCCTCGCCGACGAGGGCAGGGTCGCCTACCACCACGGCTTCACCGGCACGAGCCTCTACCTGGCCCCGGCCACCGGTCGCTACCTGGCCATCTGCACCAACGCCGTCTACCACCACCAGGACAACCGCACCCGCCTCGTCCCGCTGCGAGCCATCGCGCTGAAGGCGATCACTGACGAACCGTAGGAGGCCCCGTGCCCCACCTCACGCTCGCTTCCCTCACCACCCTGCGGCTCGGCGGCCCGGTCGGCGAGCCGCTGTACGTCTCCGACCACGACGACTGGCAGGAGCTGGTGCACACCGTCGGCCGCCGGGAGGAGTACAGCCCCCTCACCCTGGGCCACGGCAGCAACGTCATCGCGTCCGACACCGGGCACCCGGGCACCGTCGCCGTCATGAACACCCGGGGCATCACCGCGAAGCGGCAGGACGACAACACTGTCCTTGCAACCGTGCTGGCCGGCCACCCGCTCACCGACCTCACCGCCTGGGCCGCCGCCGAACATCTGTCCGGGATCGAGTGCCTGGCCGGAATACCCGGCACCGTCGGTGCCGCCCCGGTCCAGAACGCCGGTGCCTACGGCCAGCAGGTCGGCGACACCCTGGACCACCTGACCGCCTGGGACTGGGACATGGGCCGACTGCGGACCCTGCCCGCCCAGGCGTGCCGACTCCGCCACCGCGACAGGCGCTTCAAGCACGACCCGGGCCGCTGGACCATCCTCACCGTCACCTTCCGCCTGACCCGCTCCCCGGCCGCACCCATCTCCTACCAGCCGCTCGCCGAGGAACTCGGCGTCCAGCCCGGAACCAGGCCACCGGTCAGCGAGGTCACCGCCGCCGTCCTCGCCAACCGGCACCGCCGCGGCCTCCTCCTCGACCCCCACGGCCCCGACGCACGCCAAGCCGGCTCCGTGTTCCTCAACCCGCTCGTCACCACCGCCCAGGCCGCCCGCTGGTCGGCGGCGGGTTGCCCCGTCCACACCGACAGCGACGGCCAGCTGCGGGCCGGCGCCGGATGGCTCCTCGAACACGTCGGCTACCGACCTGGCCAGAAGATCGCCGACGGCGTCCGATGCTCGGAACGCCGCACCCTCACCCTCACCGCCCACAACAGTGCAACCGCCACCGGCTTCAGCCAGGCCCTCACCGACCTCGTCCGGCAGGTCGAGCGAGCCACCAGCATTACGCTCCACCCCGAGCCAGTACGGGTCGGCGCCTGGCCTTGAGGCCCACTTCTCTGGTCTCAGTTCTGGTCCTGGTCCCCCGTCCAGCCGCGTTCGGCAGCCGACCAGCAACCTGCTCCGCCGCAGTTCAGGACGGGTACGGACCCGGCGGACGGCGTTCGGGAGAATTGGAAAGCCTGTTGGGGGCAACCCCTCACGAGTTCGAATCTCGTATCCTCCGCCTCTGCCAGCCGTGGCAGCACGAAGGCCCAGCGACGGGCGGTACCACCGGGTTCCGGACGTGATGTCGCTACGGCGGCTGGGAAGACCCCGTGTGGTTGTGGTGGCCGGCGGCGGGCTCGGTGCGGCTTCGCGGCTGTGTGGACGGACGCTGGAGGACCTGCGCCACGCCGGTCGTGCCGGTACAACCCGAGGCAGCGCATGGCGGCGATGATCGATGGCAGCTCCGCCGGAGCGATGCCGTCCCATCGTTTCACTGCGCGGTAGGTGCCTTGATGCTCTGGCCGTCCCGTCCGTCGCGGGGTCCCGTCCCTCCGGCACTCGCCCTGTCGCTGCTCGCCGTGCTGGTCCTTCCGATGCGGACAGGCACCGGGTCCCGGGAGTCGCGCGTGGAGGAAGTCGTGGCCCCCAGGCCCGAGTCCGCTGTCCTCCTCGACAGCCGCGGGCGGTTTCCGGCGCGGTTCACCGCGCCGTACGTGGAGGGCTGGGGGCCACCGGGTGCGATGGAACGGGCTCGCCGGGAGTGGGGCCTGTCGCACTTCACGCTGGGGTTCGTGATCAGCGACGGCGGGTGCGAGGGCGCTCTCGACGGGACCATGCCGATCGTGGAGTCCGAGTGGCCGCAGGCGGTGGAGGGAGTGCGGGCGGCGGGCGGCGACGTGATCGTCTCCCTGGGCGGCGGCGCGGGGACGGAGCTGGCGCGGGCGTGCACCTCGGTGGACGACCTCGCCGACGCCTACAGGCGCGTGGTGGAGACCTTCGGCCTGCGCAGAATCGACCTGGACATCGAAGGCCCCACTCTTGAGGACGACACCGCCAACGAGCGCCGCACCCAGGCACTGGCCCGGCTCCAGCACGACTACACCGCGGCGGGGCGCGAACTCGCCGTCCAGTACACCCTGCCGACCCACCCCCACGGGCTGCCCGACCCGGCGCTGCGCCTGTTGCGCGACGCCCGCGACCGGGGCCTGGACATCGACCTCGTCAACATCATGACCATGGACTACGGTCCCGACTTCGACATGGGCGAGACCGCGATCCGGGCCGCGAAGGGCCTGCACGAACAACTGGCCGGGATCTGGCCGGGCAGGAGCGACGAACAGCTGTGGGCGATGGAGGGCAACACGCCCATGGTGGGCGTCAACGATGCTGTGAACGAGGTCTTCAGCACCGCCGACGCCACCGAGCTCGCCGCGTTCGCCGACGAGACGGGCATCCGGATACTGTCCTACTGGTCGCTGGGGCGCGACCGGCCCTGTCCCGAGCTCGGCGCGCTGGCCGAGGAGTGCAGCGGAACCGCGCAGGACGCGGGCGACTTCGCCCACATCCTCAACCGCACGAGCCCGCCGGCCCCGGGCACACTCCGTGCCGCCCCGCCCGCACCGGAACGGCCGAGCGTATGGCACGCCGACCGGCCGCAGGCCCCGGCAGCTCTGCCGCCCGCCCTCGCCGTGCGGCGGCCGACTCGACCGTCGCAGGCGGCCGACAGCAAGCGGTACGGGAGGCTGACGGCCTCGAACGAGAAGGGCTCGCGCTCACAGGGCAGGGACCCGTACGACCGTCCGGGCCGAACCCCGTCACCGGAACGGATGAATCGCACCTGGCCAACCGTCACCGAAGCCGGACGGGGGACAGGCTCGGCCGGAGAAGGCTGACCCCCGGCCTTCCTGTGTACGGGGGGAGCAGTGAAGCTCTCACCGTGTGGGGGCAGCCCCTCACGAGTTCGAATCTCGTGTCCTCCCCCTGCCGGCCATGGCAGCACGATGGCCCCGACCGCCCAGCGGTCGGGCCCATCGGTCGTTCTGCTTCACGGAACGCCCTCGGCGGGGTTCAGCCGCACAGGGCCCTGTCCACGGCGTCCTTGACGTGCTGTGCGGCCGCCTCGTCCGTCGGGATGGTGGTGACCGCGACGTTGGCGGCGCGGCCGTCGTCGGTGGCGCCGCCCCGGGTCTCGTACCCCGGGATGTCGCCGCCGTGGCCCCAGTAGACGCCGCCGCACGTCAGCGGCCTGCTCATGAGCCCCAGCCCGTAGCGGAGGCCTGAGGTCCCGGCGGGGACGGTCGTGCGCATCTCGGCGAGCTGGGCCGCCGGGAGGAGGCGGCCGGCGAGGAGCGCGGTGAAGAAGCGGTTGAGGTCGGAGTTCGTGGAGATCAACTGGCCCGCGGCCCAGCCTGCGGAGGGGTCGATCTCCGTGAAGTCGCGCAGCGGTCCGTCCGCCGGGTTGCGGTGGTAGCCCTGGGGGTGCGGCTCTCGGACGGCCATCTCGCCGGGGGCGGGGAAGTAGGTGTGGCGCAGCCCGATGCGCTTGATGATGCGCCGGTCCATCTCTTCGGCGAGGGGACGGCCGGTGACCTTCTGGACGATCAGGCCGGCCAGGACGTAGTTGGTGTTGCTGTACCCCCACGTCGTCCCCGGAGCCGCGTCGGCCTTGTAACGGAGGGCGATGTCGAGCAGCTCGCGGGGCTCGAAGTACCGGTTCCTGAGCTCGTCGTCGTCGACGTGGATGCCGTAGTCGGGGAGTCCGCTGGTGTGCTGGAGGAGCTGGCGGACGGTGATGTGGCGCCCGTCGATCCCATCTCCGCGGACGAGACCGGGCAGGTAGGTGTCGACGGTGGCGTCGAGGCCGATCTTCCCTTCGCCGACCAGTTGCAGAACCACGACCGCGACGAAGGTCTTGGTGTTGCTGCCGATCCGCACCTGCCCGTCGACGGGCACCTTCGAGCCGGTGCTCAGGTTGCCGACTCCTGCGGTGTAGGTGCGGGTGCGGCCGTTCCGGTCCTTGACGCTCGCCAGCGCGGCCGGCATCCCGTCGTCGCGCACCAGCGCGTCCAGGACCTGCTGGACGGCGCCCGGCCTGGCCGTGGCAGCGGCGGGGACGGCGGAATCGGAATCGGAAGCGGAGGCGGTGGGCGGGGCGAGGGCGCCCAGCGTCATGACGCCGATGGCCACCGCGGCCGCGGCCGACACGGCTCCTCGCCGCCTGCCGCCCTGCCGCCGGGTCGAGGAACGAAGGCCCTGCCGGGTCTGAGTACGCATGAGTCAACTCCTGGGAATCGTTTGGTCGGGCACGATCCTGGTTTCCAGGGCCCTCTGACCGCATCGCGGGAAGGCGGGAGAAATCGCTCCCCCGATCGGGGGAGGCTGCCGGTGGACTGCCCGACGATACTGGCGACCATGATCAGGGGGATCCGGCCGTTGCTGCGCGGCTCCACATACTCGGGCGTGCTGTTCGCCTAATGCGGCGCGCCGGCGAGCCTTCCGCTGCTGCCTCTCGCCCTGTTGCCGGCGCTGTCGTGGCGATCACTTTGCAAAGCCACGCACTTTGCAAAGTGCGTGGCTTTGCAAAGTGCGGGAAGCGGATGCCCCCACGACACCGAACCCCCTACCCCGTTACATCTTGACGGCAAGTGTCACAATGTAACGCGCGCGGGCCGGCAGGTCCGGCGGCGAACGATTCCAGCAGCTCGGAGCACGCCATGCACCCCTTCCTCGACCATCCGGGGCCGCTCGCCTTCGCGCACCGGGGTGGTGACCTCGGGCGGCCGGAGAACTCGCTGGCCGCGTTCGAGGCCGCCGTCGCGCTCGGCTACCGGTACCTGGAGACGGACGTCCACGCCACCGCCGACGGCGTCCTGGTGGCGTTCCACGACAGCCGGCTCGACCGGGTCACCGACCGCACCGGGGTGCTGGCCGAGCTGCCGTGGCGCACCGTGCGGGAGGCCAGGATCGGGGGCACCGAGCCGGTGCCGCTGCTGGAGGACCTGCTCGACGCGTTCCCCGAGGCCCGGTTCAACATCGACGTCAAGGCGGCGCCCGCCGTCGGCCCGCTGGTCGAGGCGGTGCGCCGGACCGGGGCCTGGGACCGGGTCTGCGTCGGCGGCTTCTCCGACGCCCGGCTCGCCGCCGTCCGCGCCGCCGCCGGGCCCCGGCTGGCCACCTCGCTCGGCCCGCGCGAGGTCGCGCGGCTGCGGCTGCGCTCGCTGGCCGGGCCGCTCGGGCGCGGCGGCGGGGCGCCGTGGGCCGGGACCTGCGCCCAGGTGCCCGAGCGGCACAAGGGGATCCGGGTCGTCGACCGGGCCTTCGTCCGGGCCGCGCACCGCCTGGGCCTGCAGGTTCACGTCTGGACTGTGGACGACGCCACACGGATCCGGGCTCTCCTCGACCTGGGTGTGGATGGCATCATGGCCGATCGCATCGACGTCCTGCGCGATGTCCTCCGCGAGCGCGGATGCTGGCCCCACGGCGGCAACGGCTCCAGCACGGTGATAGGAACCACCCCATGAGCACCGCGACCGACCTGCCGGAGCATCCGGCGACCGCCACCGACGACGGCCGCGCGCTGCGCCGCATGCAGTTCGGCTGGTACATCAACGACTGGGCCAACGCGGCCTTCTCCGCCACCGTCCTCACGGTGTTCCTCGGGCCGTACCTGACCTCGATCGCCAAGGAGGCGGCCGACGCCCAGGGCAATGTGCACCCGCTCGGCCTGTCGATACGGGCGGGCTCGTTCTTCCCGTACACGGTGTCGTTCTCGGTGCTGCTGTCGGTCGGCGCGATGCTGCTGCTCGGGACGGTCGCGGACCGCACCGGGCGGCACAAGGAGCTGATGTGCGGCGCCGCGTACGTCGGCTCGGCCGGCACGATGGGCATGTTCTTCCTCGGCGGCGACCGCTACCTGCTCGGCGGCGGCCTGCTGGTGGTCGCCAACATCGCCTACGCGGTGTCGGTCGCGCTCTCCTACGCCTACCTGCCCGGCCTGGCCTCGCCCGACGAGCGGGACGCGGTGTCCTCCAAGGGCTGGGCCTACGGCTACGCGGGCGGCGGCCTGCTGCTGATCGCGAACCTGGCGCTGTTCCAGGGTCACGACGCGTTCGGGCTGTCCTCCGGCACCGCCGTGCGGATCTGCCTGGCCTCGGCGGGCCTGTGGTGGGCGATCTTCACCCTGGTGCCGCTGCTCCGCCTGCCCTCGCGGGCCGGGGTGCTCCCGGGGCGGCCCACCGCACCTGCCGGAGGCACCCAGGGCGGAAAGGACGCCGAGCCGGCCGCCGGGAGCCTGCGCGAGCTCGGCCGCACGCTGCGCGGCATGCGCCGCTACCCGCTGACCCTGCTCTACCTGGGCGCCTTCCTCTGCTACAACGACGGCATCCAGACCGTCGTCTCGCAGGCCTCGCTGTACGGCAGCGAGGAACTGGGCATGGACCAGACCTCGCTGGTCGTCGCCGTGCTGCTGGTGCAGATCGTGGCGATCGGCGGCGCGCTGCTGCTCGGCCGGATCGCGCACCGCTTCGGCGCCAAGAGCACCATCCTCGGCTCGCTGGTCGGCTGGGTGGTGACCCTCGCGCTCGGCTACTTCATGCCGGCCCACCAGCCCGCCTGGTTCTACGCCCTGGCCTGCATGATCGGCCTGGTGCTCGGCGGCAGCCAGGCGCTGTCCCGCTCGCTGTTCTCGCACATGATCCCGGCCGGCCGGGAGGCCGAGTACTTCAGCGTCTACAAGGTCAGCGACCGGGGCACCAGTTGGATGGGCCCGCTGGTCTTCGGCCTGGCCTACCAGATCACCGGCAGCTACCGCTCGGCGATCATCTCGCTGCTCGTGTTCTTCGTGATCGGCTTCGCCGTGCTGCTGAAGGTCCCCGTCCGACGCGCGATCGAGGCGGTCGGCAACCCGGTGCCCGAGCGCCTCTGACCGCACCGCGGGAACGAACGGACGAGAAGCGTACAGAACGGGGCGGGGCTGCGAGAGCCCCCGCCCCGTTCTGCCGTGCACCGGGGGCGCCCGGTCAGACCGCCGGCTTCCAGCCGAGCGCCGGGGCCAGGTGGGCCGCGATGTCCGTGAGGATCTGGACGTAGTCCTCGTGGCCGAAGGTGAACGGGAGCGCGAAGACCACCTCGTCCACCTCGCGGAAGCCCGCGTGGGCGTTCAGCTGCTCGGCGATCGCGGCGGACGGGCCGACCAGGTCCCGGGCGAACATCACCCGCGCCGGACCCTGCGGGGCGGCGGTCCGCGCCGTCCGGGCCCGGACGTACTCCTCGTAGCGCGACCGCTGCTCCGCGGTGGCGCTGTCGGTGGGGATCACCACCAGCCCCTGGGAGACCCGGGCCCCGGCGCCCAGCGGGTGGTGCGCGCGGAAGGCCGCGATCTGCGAGCGCTGGATCTCGGCGAAGTCCTCCGACTCCTCGGCCCGCACCACGTTGCTGGTGAGCAGCGAGAGCCCCTGCTCCCCGGCCCAGCAGGCGGAGCGCAGGCTCCCCCCGCCGTACCAGAGGCGGTCGGCCAGTCCGGGCGAGACCGGCTGGACCCGGTCGGAGTAGACCTCGATGCCCTCGACGCCGCTGAAGTCGGTGGCCTGCTCCCCGCGCAGGAAGCCCAGCAGCCGGCGGACCCGCTCGTAGCCGAAGTCCTCGGCCTCGGCGGTGTCCGGGTACAGCGCGCCGGACACCTGCTCCCAGTGGCCGGGGCGGCCGATGCTGACCCCGGGGTTGAGCCGGCCGCCGGACAGCAGGTCCGTGGTGGCGAGGTCCTCGGCCAGGCGCAGCGGGTTCTCCCAGCCGACCGGGATCACGGCGGTGCCCAGCTCGATCCGGCGGGTGCGCTGGGTGGCGGCCGCGAGCACCGCGACCGGCGAGGAGATGCCGTACTGGAGGTGGCGGTGGCGCACCCAGGCGCTGTCGAAGCCCAGTTGCTCGCCGAGTTCGATGAGCCGCAGGGTCTGCTCGTGCCCCTGGGCCGGGTCGGCGGGGTCGAACAGTCCGATGGTCAGGAATCCCAGCCTGCGCAGGGGCCTCGCGTGCGACGGCACCGTGTCCTCTTTCCTCGGCGCCCCCGGGCGCCGACGGTGACCGGCCGGGCGGCGTGCCGTCCACCGTCACACACCGGCCGGGGGTGCTCAAGGGCCGCCGGGGATTCGTCATCGGGCGCAACATCCCTGTCACGCCGCCGTGTTCGAACCGTCGGGGCCGCCGAACGGCGCGGCGGGGCCGCCCCGGAACGATCCCGGAGCGGCCCCGCCGGTGGACGCGGTCAGCCGCGGGCGAGCAGCTCCAGGGTGTCGATGACCCGGTTGGAGAAGCCCCACTCGTTGTCGTACCAGGCGACCACCTTGACGTGCCGGCCGTCGACCCGGGTGAGCGCGGCGTCGAAGATCGAGGAGGCGGCCTCGCCGGTGATGTCGCCGGAGACCAGCGGCTCGTCGGCGTAGTCGAGGATGCCCTTGAGCGGGCCGTCGGCGGCGGCGCGGTAGGCGGCGAGCACCTCGTCTAGGGTGACCTCGCGCTCGACCGTGGTGTTGAGTTCGACGATCGAGCCGACCGGGACCGGCACCCGGATCGAGTCGCCCGACAGCTTGCCGTCGAGCTGCGGCAGGACCAGGCCGATCGCCTTGGCGGCGCCGGTGGTGGTCGGCACGATGTTGACGCCGGCGGCGCGGGCGCGGCGCAGGTCGCGGTGCGGGCCGTCCTGGAGGTTCTGCTCCTGGGTGTAGGCGTGCACCGTGGTCATGAAGCCGTGCTCGATGCCGGCCAGCTCGTCCAGCACGGCGGCCAGCGGGGCCAGCGCGTTGGTGGTGCAGGAGGCGTTGGAGACGATCACGTGCGCGGCCGGGTCGTAGTCCCCGGTGTTCACGCCGTAGGCCAGGGTGACGTCCGCGCCGTCGGACGGGGCGCTCACCAGGACCCGGGCGGCGCCGGCCTTGAGGTGGGCGCGGGCGGCGTCCGCGGAGGTGAACCGGCCGGTGGCCTCCAGGACGAGGTCGACGCCGAGCTCGGCCCACGGCAGGGCCTCGGGGTCGCGCTCGGCGAGCACCTTGATCCGCTTGCCGTCGACGACCAGCTCGTCCCCCTCGACGGCGACCGGGTGGCGGAAGCGGCCGAGCGCGCTGTCGAAGCGGAGCAGGTGGGCGAGCGAGTCGATGGGGGCGAGGTCGTTGACCGCGACCACCTCCAGCTCGCTGCCGCGCTCCACCAGGGCGCGCAGGCTGTTGCGGCCGATGCGGCCGAACCCGTTGATGGCGATGCGGGTCATGGAGGGCTCCCTCTGCGGTTCCGGGCTGTGCCGGGGTGCTCCGGGGTGGTGGTCCCGGGGCGTTCCGTCGTGTGCTGACACCTCCATGATCGGGACTCCGGCGCGGGCCGGACAGGGACTGGATCGACATGGTCCGCAAGGATCGCGCCAGTCTCCACGCCAACGGTCGCAAGGATCCCGCCACGGCTCTCCCGGTGCCGGCTCAGCCCTCCGCGCGGGCCGCGAAGGTGTGCCGGTACTCGGTGGGCGAGGTGCCGAGGACGCGGTGGAAGTGCAGCCGCAGGTTCGCCCCGGTGCCGAGCCCGACCCGGTCGGCGATCTGCTCCACCCCCAGGTCCGTGCGCTCCAGCAGCTCCCGCGCGAGGTCGACCCGCGCCCGCAGCACCCACTGCATGGGCGTGTAGCCGGTGTCCTCCACGAACCGCCGCGAGAAGGTCCGCGCCGAGACCCGCGCGTGCCGGGCCAGGCCCTCCAGCGTGAGCGGCTCGGCCAGGTGCGCCAGCGCCCACTCGCGGGTGCCGGCGAAGAGGTCGCCCAGCGGCTCGGGCACGCTGCGCGGCACGTACTGGGCCTGGCCGCCGCTGCGGTACGGCGCGGCCACCAGCCGCCGCGCGACATGGTTCGACAGGCCCACCCCGTGGTCGCGCCGCACCAGGTGCAGGCACAGGTCGATGCCGGAGGCCGCGCCGGCCGAGGTGAGCACCGCGCCCTCGTCGACGAACAGCACGTTCTCGTCGACCCGGATCCGCGGATGGCGCTCCGCCAGGGCCTTGGCGTAGTGCCAGTGGGTGGTCGCCCGGCGGCCGTCGAGCAGACCGGTGGCGGCCAGGGCGAAGGCCCCGGTGGAGATGGCCGCCAGCCGGGCGCCCCGGGTGTGGGCGGCCACCAGTGCCTCGACGACGGCGGCGGGCGGCGCGGTGGTCGCCGGATCGCGGTAGCCGGGGACGAACACGGTGTCCGCGTGCTCCACCGCCTCCAGGCCCTCGGCCACGTGGTACGACAGGCCGTCGCCGCCGGCCACCAGGCCGGGCGCCGGACCGCAGACCCGGACCGTGTAGGGCATGCTCGGGCGGCTGGAGAACACCTGCGCGGGGATGCCCACGTCCAGCGGCTTCGCGCCCTCCAGTACGAGCACGGCGACCCGGTGCTTGCCTCGGCCCATCGGGCCGCCTCCACTCCCCCGCGGTCGACCCGGGCACCGCGGCACACCCCGGCCGGCAGGGTACCGACCGCAAGCATCCTGCCATCAGCCCGGGTCTTCCACGCTCCGGCCCGGCCGGGGCCGGGTCAGGGCGCGGCGGGGCCCGGCCGGGTCAGGGCGCGGCAGCCGCCGGGCGGGCGACGCGGGGCAGCAGCGCCGGGACGGCCTCGCTCTTCACCAGCCAGGCCACGCCGAAGGCGAACACCGACACCGCCTCGCCGAGGTAGGGCAGGGTCAGCGGCCAGTCCCGGGCCAGGTGCAGCACCCCGGCCGCGGCGACCGTCAGCACACCGGCCACGATCACCCAGCCGCAGACCAGGTACACCCAGTCACGTGCCGGGCGGCGGTGGCCGGCCGCCGGGGAGTCCGCGAACAGCCGCAGGCAGAAGTACCCGAGCACCCCGAACAGGCCCGCCGCGAAGGCCAGATGGAGCACGCCCACCGCGGTCTGGACGCCGCTGGGATGCGGCACCAGGGCGGACGGCGGCTCGGTGGGGCACAGGGCCACCCCGATCGCCAGCACCCCGGCCACCGAGCTCAGCCGGTCCTCCCGGCGGTCGTGGCGGTAGCAGATGAGGAAGACGCCGACAGCGCACAGGCCGCCGACGAAGACGTTGCGCATGTGGGTGTAGTAGGACGCGCTCATCGAGTCGAGCAACGCGATCCGGGCGGAGGTGAGGCTGTTGCCGAGCGGCAGGGCGATCGGCAGCAGGAACCCGAGGACACCGACGCCGAGGCGCAGGCGCCGTACGGTCCGGACGTCCTGGGCCCGGGGGTCGGGATCCACGGGGGGCCGGGCTCCGGGAGTCCGGGATTCGGGGGAACTCGCGGGGGGCCGGGCTTCGGCAGGGGGGTGGGCGGACATGACGAGGCCTCCTTCGACATGCTGAGGCTGTCTGCACCGCGGCCGGGACGGCGGCCGCGGGTTGGTGATACCCGCCCTCCGCCGTCCGGGAACCCCTCTCCGGCCTGGTGTTCTGACAGACCGTCACGATGGCGGCGGAGCGGCGGCGTCAGTCGACGGGCCGGATCAGTTCGTCGACGCGCTGCGCCCGGCGCAGCGGCACGAACCGCACCGCGCCGCCCGCGTCCACCGTGAAGCCGTGCACCGCCGGCTCGGGCAGGCTGTTGTACTGGAAGTGGGTGGTCGCGTAGTAGGCGCCGGTGTCGAGCAGGGCGACCAGGTCGCCGGGCTCCAGCAGCGGCAGCGGGCGGGCGACCGCGACCAGGTCCCCGGCGAAGCAGCACGGCCCGGCGACGTCCTGCGGCACCGGCGCGCCGTGCTTCCGCGCGCCGGTGGGGTGGTGCGCGGTGATCCGCAGCGGCCAGGCGTCGGGGGCGAACACCGTGCGGGTCGCGACCTGGGCCCCGGCGTGGGTGAGGGCGATCCGCCGGCCGCCCGCGGTCTTGGTGTACTCGACGTACGCGGCGGTGAACCCGTTCTTCGCCAGCAGGGAGCGGCCGAACTCGGTGGCCAGCCGGTAGCGGCCGTCGAACAGCTCCGGCACCCGGGCCCGCAGCAGTTCGGCGTACCCGGCGAAGGTGGGCGCGGTGGTGTCGTCGGCGAAGTTGACGGGCAGTCCGCCGCCGAGGTCGATGCCGACCACCTGGCGGCGTCCGAGGTCGGCGTTGACCCGCTCGGCGAATTCGACGGCGCGGGCGACGCCCTCGGCCAGGAGGTCGAGCGGGCAGCCCTGGGAGCCGACGTGCACGTGGAGCCAGGTCAGCCAGGGGCGTTCGCGGAACGCTTCGACGAGGCGTTTCCCGTTGCCCTCGTCGGCCAGTCCGATGCCGAACTTGGAGGTCGCGGTGGCGGTGCTCATCGCTCCGATCGTGCCGCCGCCGATCTGCGGATTGACCCGGACGCCGATCCGGGAGCGGGGTGTCCCGGCGCCCACCAGGGCGTCGGCGCGTTCCAGCTCCTGCCAGTTGTCGATGTTGACGGCGACACCGAGTTCCAGGGCCGTGGCCAGCTCGCGCCGGGTCTTGGCGGGCGAGTCGAGGACGATCCGGTCCGGTTCGAAGCCCGCCGCCAGCGCCTGGGCGAACTCGCCGGGGCTGGCCACCTCGCAGCCCATGCCGAGCTCGCGCAGCCGGGCCAGCAGCGGGACCAGGCAGTTCGCCTTGGCGGCGAAGGTGTGCAGGACGTCGAGGCGGTCCGGGAAGGCCGCCCGCAGGTCCGCGACGCTCGCGGCCACGCCGTCGAGGTCGACGAAGGCGGCGAGCAGCGCGTCCTCGGGGTCGAGCAGCCGTCGGCGGACGGCTTCGCGCAGCACGCGTTCACGGCGGGCGGCGGCGTCCGGGTCGGACGGGTCGGACCGGTCGGACGGGTCGGCAGCGGGGTGAGGAATCGTCATGGTCCTTTGCTCCGCTGGCTCGTCGGGCGTCCGGAGGCCCAGTCTGCCCCAGGCGTTGCGGTCCGGTGACGCAGAAGGCGCGATTCCGTCGATTGTTCGCACTACGTTCGATCGTGCACGCCGCCGCACGGCCGTCCAGCTACCCGACGGGGCTCCCGCCGGTGCGCCCGGTGTCGATCCAGGGGCGCAGCGCGCCGACCCGGGTGTAGACACCGGCGAACCCGGCCAGACCGCAGCCCCGGCCCCAGGAGCTGATGCCGACGAGAACGCCGGAGAGGACCAGCGGGCCGCCGCTGTCGCCCTGGCAGGCGTCCTTGCCACCGGCGTCCTCCCCGGCGCAGAGCATGCGGTCGGTGATGACGGTGGCGCCGTACTCGGTACGGCACTTGGCCCGGCCGACGACGGGCACCGCGACGGTACGGGCGGCGGCGACGAGCGGGCCGCCCGAGGTGGTCGCCCCCCAGCCGGAGACCCGGGCGGTACCCGTGGAGGGGTCGTTGCCGTCGGCCGCGAGCGGGACGGTGGCGATGCCGGAACCGAGCGGCAGCGCCTTGGTGAGGCGCAGCAGGGCGAGGTCGTAGTCGATCGTCGAGGGGTTGTAGGAGCCGTGCGGGAGGACCTGGGCGACCTCGACCAGCCACCCTCCGGAGGCGTGGGTCAGGGTGCCGGCCCGGACCCGGAGGGTGCTGGGGGCGGCGCCGGCGACGCAGTGGGCGGCGGTGAGGATCCAGGTGGCGCCGATGACGGTGCCGCCGCAGAAGTGGGACGTCCTTCCGATCGAGACCAGGTAGGGGGCCTGTCCCGGGGTCAGCGCGGTGCCTCCGACGATGGCGTTCGCCGGGGCCGCGGCGGTCAGTGCCGCCGCGGCGGCGAGGAGGGTCGTCACGAGGACGACGGCGGTCTTCCTGAGTCGGGTTCGCATGGGTCGATGCTCCCTCTCCGCTTCCGGTTAGCCTCCGTCCGTAAGCAGCAAGAGTAGTGACGATGCATCAGATCTGTCCGGTCAATGGCCACAGTCCGATTGTCGGTCCGCCCGGGCGAGGTCGAGGAAGAGTGCGGCGGACCAGCCGAAGCCGGTGGTGGCCCTCGGTGCCCGGGCTCCGGTGAGGGGGTTCCAGTACTCGTGGAGGCCGCCGCCGTCGCGGACCATGGCGAGGGTGCGTTCGCGCAGCTCCTCGGCGGTGTCGGGGAATCCGGAGCGGTGCAGGCCCTCGATCAGCAGGTAGTTGATGTTGAGCCAGACCGGGCCGCGCCACATCGCCTCGGGGTCGAAGGCCGGGTCGTCGAAGGCCACGGTGGGGACGGGTCGTTCGCCCCAGTAGGCGGGTGAGCGGAGGGTGCGTTCCAGGGTGGTGGCGATCGGGGTGGGCAGCCGGCCGGTGAACAGGGGCATCAGGTCGAGCGCGGTGCGGACGGGCACGGGGGTGCCGGCCGCCAGGGTGGTGAAGCGGGTGCCGTCCCAGCGGCGGGCGACCAGGAGGTCGGTGTGGGCGGCGGCGCGCGAGCGCCAGTCGGCGGCCTCGGTCGGGCGGCCGAGGGCGGCGGCGATGTCGGCCAGCCGGTCGGCCTCCAGGGCCAGGTAGGAGTTGAGGTCGGGGGGTTCGGCGCGGGGGCCGTGGTCCCAGATCGGGCTGTCGTCGAGGCCGGACGAGTAGGGGTGCAGGTATTCGGGCAGGCCGTCGCCGTCCGGGTCGGAGGCGGTGAACCACCACCGGTGGGCGCGGACCAGCCGGGGGTAGGCGGCGGCGAGGAAGGGGAGGTCGGGGTCGGTTCCGTGGACCTTCCAGACGGCCCAGGCGGCGAGCGGCGGTTTGGTGACCGGCACGGGTCCGGGGGTGGGCCGGGCGCCGTTGGCGGTGCCGACGTGCTCGGCGAGCCGGGCGTGGTCGGCGCGGGGCAGGTCGGTGGTGTCGGCGAGCACGCCGTGCTCGTGCACCACGTCCGGGAGCCGGCCGTCGGGCAGTTGGTGGTCGAGGAAGAGCAGGATCTGGTCCCGGGCGAGGGCCGGATCGGCGTGCCGCAGGGCGACGGCGTGGAAGAGCGCGTCCCAGTTCCAGACGCCCACGTAGCCGTACTTGGAGGGGACGAGGCCCTCGCGGCCGGCGATCGGCAGCAGGTTGGCGGCCAGCGTCCACCACGCCGTCGCGGCGGCCGCGGCGAGGTCGGGGCGGACGGCGGGCATCCGGGCGAACCAGGCGGCCCAGCGGTTCTCGGCGGCGGCGCGCACTGCGGCGGCCGTCCACGGCCCCGGCGGGCCGTGCAGGACGTGGCAGCCGTCGAGCGCGAACGCCCGCCCGGTGCCGTCGGGCAGCCGCCAGGAGGCGTGCACGTCGTGCCCGGTGAGCACCAGGGTGTCGGGGTCGGCGAACAACAGCGCCGCGCCGCCAGCGAATTCGACCGCCGCGGGGGTCGCGGCGCGGACGGGCAGCGGGTGCCCGTCCGCGTCGCGCAGCACCAGCCCGGTGAGTTCGACGGTGTCGGCGAGCCGGGTCTCGTACTCGGCGCGGGCCACCCGCAGCCCGTCCTGGTCCGAGGTGACCAGCAGCTTGGAGCCGCGTTCGGTGAACGGCCGGTCGTGGAGGTCGAGTTCGACAGCACAGGGGGGAACGGTGGACATCAGCGGCCTCCCAGGCCCGAGGAGGCCATGCTGTTGAGGATCTTGCGCTGCCCGATCAGGAAGGCGATCAGCATGGGCACCACGGTCATCGCGGAGAGCGCCGCGGTGAGTCCGTAGTCGATGCCGCCGCGCTGGGAGTTGAAGGAGTCGAGCAGCAGCGGGACGGTGAAGAGCTCCGAGGTGTTGAGGAACACCAGCGGGAAGAAGTAGCTGTTCCAGCTGGCCAGGAAGACGATGATGCCGAGCGTCCACAGGCCGGGCCGGATGTTGGGCAGGACGATCCGCCAGAAGATGGTCCAGCGGCCGGCGCCGTCGATCCTGGCCGCCTCCTCCAGTTCCACCGGGACGGCCCGGATGAACTGCCGGAGCAGGAACACGGCGAACGGGTTGGCGATCGCCGGCAGGATCAACGCCAGGTGGGAGTCGATCAGTTGGAGTTTGGCGAGCATGATGTACAGCGGCACGATCGTCACCTGGGCGGGCACCATCTGGGTGGCCAGGAAGAGGCCGAACAGCGGCCCGGAGCCCCGGAACGGGATCCGGGCGAAGGCGTAGGCGGCCATCGCCCCGGTGAGCAGGGTGGCGGCGACGGTGATCGCCGCGATGTACATGCTGTTCCAGTACGCGCGCCCGATCGGCACCTCGTTGAGCACGTCGGGGTAGTTCCGCGCGCGCCAGGGCGTGGGCAGCCAGGACAGCGGCTCGTTGATCATCTGGCTGACGCCCTTGAAGGAGGTCAGGACCATCCAGACGAAGGGGAACAGCATCAGCAGGCCGCCGAGGACGAGCGCGGTGTGCAGGAGGAGCTGCCGGGGGGCGGTGGAGTGGCGGACGGTGGTCATGGCGGCGCCTCAGGACTCGTAGTGGACGAAGCGCTTCTGCGCCTGGAACTGGATCGCCGTGACGATCAGGGTCAGCAGCAGCAGGAGCAGGGCGGCGGCACTCGACAGTCCGAAGTGGAACTCCCGGAAGCCCTGTTGGTACACCTTGTAGACGATGGTCTGGGCGCCCTCGTTGTGGTCCGGGTTGACCAGGACGTAGACGAGGTCGAAGGCCTGGAACGAGCTGATCACCGACACCACCACGGTGAAGAACACGGTGGGCGACAGCAGCGGCAGGGTGACCGAGCGCAGGGTCTGCCAGGGTCCGGCGCCGTCGATCCGGGCGGCCTCCAGCAGATTGGTCGGGACGGTCGCGAGCCCGGCCAGGAAGATCACCACGTTGAGGCCGAGCGAGGACCAGACGGTCACCACCGAGACCGCGACCACCACCCAGTCGGGGTCGGCCAGCCAGTCGGGCAGGGTGATCCCGAGGATGTCGTGGACGGTGCCGTTGAGGATGCCGTCGGCGCCGCCACCGAGGATCATCTGCCAGATCACCGACACCGCGACCGAACTGGTCACCACCGGCAGGAAGTAGACCACCCGGTAGGCGGTCTTTCCCCGCACCCCGTGCAGGGCGAGGGCGATCAGCAGGGCCAGGGCGAGGCCGCCGGGCACGGTGATCAGCCCGATCTTGACCGTGTTCCACACCGCCCGGCCGAACTCCGGATCGGTCAGCTGGGTGCGGAAGTTGTCCAGTCCGACCCAGGTGGCGTCGCCGAGGCCGTCCCAGCGCATGAAGGAGAGGACCACGGCGAAGCCGAGCGGACCGACCAGGAAGACCAGCAGGCCGAGCAGTTGGGGTCCGAGGAAGACCAGGGCCCACCGCCGGTCGCGGCGGCGCCAGAGCGGCTCGCGGCCGCGCGCGGTGGGGGCGCTGCCCGCCGGGCCGGCGGCGGGGCGCTCCCGCCGCCGGGCCGCGGCCTGGGTGGGGGCACTCATCCCTGCTTGCCCTTCATACCGTCGACCAGGGTCTGGAGCTGGGTCATGCCCTCGTCGAAGCCGGTCTTGCCCTCCCAGATCTTCATCAGCTGGTCGTTGATCGCCTTGGTCAGACCGGGGACGGCCACCTCGTCGGGGTAGTTGGCGAAGCCCCGGTCGCGGACGTCCAGGAAGGTCTTGGCGTGCGGCGGGTAGTTGCCCTCGGTGACGAGGCTCTCGGCGCCCCGGACGGAGGGGACGGCGCTGCCGCCCTTGAGCCGCAGCTGCTGGCCCTCCTTGCTGACGAACTCGGTCAGGAAGGTGAAGGCCTCCTTCGGGTGCTTGCTGTCCTTGTTGACGGTCAGGTAGGAGGCGGCGACGGCGCCGGGTATCGGCTGTCCGTTCTCGGACGGGAACGGCACGATGTCGTAGCTCTCGCGGTCGCCGCCCTTGTCGATGCCCTCGATGACCCAGCGGCCGCCGGCGTAGAAGCCGGCCTTGTGCTTGATGAACTGGGTGGCCGCGCCGTTGCCCTCGGGCAGCAGGTCGGCGGAGGCGAAGGTCTTGTCCCGGTAGCCGTCGGCGAGTGTCTTCAGCGCCTGGCGGGTCTTCGGGTCGCTGGTGGCGACGAACTTGCCGCCGTCCCAGACCTTGCCGCCGAAGCCGTTGACGACGCTGTAGTTGGCGCCGTACCAGTTCCAGAAGATGGTGCCGGTCCGGTCCGCCGCCTTGAGCTTGGCGTTCATCTCCAGGAACTTCGCGGTGGTCCACCGGCCGGCCTCGTTCAGCGCGGCCGGGTCCTCGGTGATGCCGGCCGCGGCGAGGGCCTTCTTGTCGAACCAGAGCACCTCGGGGTTGGTGTCGTTGGGGACGCCGTAGGTGACGCCGTCCTTCTTGGCGCCGCCGTAGATGCCCTCGAAGAAGTCGGCCGGCTTGCTGCGGCTGTCCGGTCCGGCGAGCTGCTGGTCGAGCGGGGAGAGCACGCCGTCGGCGACCAGCTTGCCGATGTAGTCGTCGCCGACGTAGAAGACGTCCGGCGCGGTCTTCGAGGTGAGCTGGGTGATCAGCTTGGGGTGGTAGTCCTCGTAGGAGGCGACCTGCTCCAGTTTGAGGGTGATGTTCGGGTGCTTCTTGGCGAACTCGTCCGTGAAGGTCTTGAAGACCGCCATGTCCTCGGCCGAGCCCCAGGTCGACCAGCGGAGCGTGACCTTGCCGCCGTCGGCCCCGGCGTCGCCGGAGCCTCCCGCGCCGTTGGTCCCGCTGCAGCCGGTGACGGTGACGGCCAGCGCCGCCGCGGCGGCGACCAGGGCTGTTCTCCTCGTGAAAGCGGACATCGGATGCCTCCTGGGCTTTCGTGAGCGTGGGGTGTCGCGTGTCGCGAAGGGGGGGTGGTGCGGTCCGTGACGGAGGGGGTGGCGTCTCCGTACGCGGAGGGGGTGGTGCGGGGGTGTCAGGCGAGGCCGCCGCCGTCGACGACGAGGGCGGAGCCGGTCATGTAGCTGCTGGCGTCGCCCGCCAGGAAGAGCACTGCGGCGGCGATCTCCTGCGGCGTCCCGGCCCGGCCCATCGGCCGGTCGGCGGCGTCCTTCTCGAACACCGCCCACTCCTCCTGGAGCTGGCGCGCCTCGTCGCGGAGCATCGGCGTCATGGTGTCGCCCGGGTTGACGGAGTTGACCCGGATGCCGGCCGCCGCGTGGTCGATCGCCAGCGCGCGCGTCATGTTGACGACCGCCGCCTTGGAGGCGCAGTAGGACAGCGCGTTGCCGCCGCCCTTCAACCCCCACCCGGAGCCGGTGTTGACGATCGACCCGCCCTCGGTCATGGCCGGCACGGCGAACCGGCACATCAGGTAGACGGAGCGCACGTTGACGGCCATCACCCGGTCCCAGTCGTCGGCGGATATCTCCAGCGCGGTCTGGCGGCGGATGATGCCGGCGTTGTTGAACAGGACGTGCAGCCCGCCGAAGGTCTGCACGGCGATGGTGACGATCCGCTCGCAGTCGGTCTCCGAGGAGACGTCGGCGCGCACCGCCAGCGCCCGGCCGCCGGCCGCCTCGATGCCGCGGACGACCTCGCTCGCGTCCGCGAGGTCGGCGACGACCACCGCGGCGCCCTCGGCGGCGAACAGTTCGGCGGTGGCCCGGCCGATGCCGGAGGCGCCGCCGGTGACGATGGCGACCTTGTTGCGCAGGGTGTTCATGAAAGCTCCTCACTCGCCGAACTGATGCGGTACAGCACTGATTCACGGTGTCCGGTGACCACCCGGACGTGGCCCCCGAACGCGGCGTCGGCCCGGGGGTCGCCGCTGTCGACCAGCAGCGGCCGCCCGCCGAGCGCGGCGAGCTTCTGCTGGGTGGCGAGCACGACGACCCCGGCGAGCGCGGCCAGCACCCGGGGGCTGAACTGCTGGTTCCCGCGTCCGATCACGAAACCCTGCCCACCGATCACCGACAACACACCATGCGTGACCTGTGACATGGCAATGGCATGCAGCCGCTGCTCGGTCACGTCCGGGGCGAGCAGGGCGCCGTCCCGGACCACGTCCACGCCGAGCGGGGTCAGCGCCAGCCCGAGCGCCCGCCCCACGGCGAGCGTGGTGGCGCCGGGGCCGAGCGCGTAGGCGGTGCCGGGGCGCATGCCCGCCACCACCGCGCGGGCGATGGACTCGGCCGAGCCGGGCGGCGCCGCCGAGGAGCCGGTCTTGCGCCCGCTCAGCCGGTCCCGGGCCGCCGGCACCCGCACCGTGCCGTACAGCCGGGCGCCGACCAGGCCCGCGCGGTGGCCCTCCTCGTCCAGGTCGACCACCTCCGCGTCGACGGTCCGGCCGTCGGACCCGGCGAACCCGGCGGCCGTCGCGCCCGCCGCGGCCGGGCTGACGGCGAAGCAGCCGGAGTAGACCTTCACCCCGGCCGGAACCCCGAGCACCGGCGGGCGCGGCGCCGCGTCCAGGACGTCGCGCGCCGTCCCGTCGCCGCCCGCGAACAGCAGCAGGTCCACGTCCCCGAGCGCCGCGACCGCCGCCCGGGTGTCGGCCGCCCCGGTGGACACCGCCCCGGTTCCGGCCGCCCCGGTGGACACCGACGTCGCGGGCGGGCGGTGCGCGATCCGGTACGGGACGCCCGCCGCCCGGGCGCTGTCCTCCCCCATCGGGCCCGCCACGGTGCGCACCAGGACGTCCGGCCGGCGGGCCCGCAGGGCGCGCAGCGCGGCCGCCGCGCGCTCGGCCGCCCGGGGGACGGCGCCCAGGGCGAGCGCCCTGGCCTGGACGTCGGGCCCGTCGCTGCCCTTGAGGGCGACGGCGCCGCCGAGGCCGGCGACGGGGTTCACGATCAGGCCGACGATCATGCCGGGGGCTGCCCGCCGTGCTTGCGGCGGTAGGCGCGCCAGCTGGGCGACCACAGCGCCGGGTCGTCCAGCGAGCTCGGGTCGATCCGGTGCACCGTCTGGCGGTAGGGCGCGTTGCGGACGAACTCCGGGTCCTTGCGGGCCTCGTCGGCGACATGGGCAAGGATCGCCGCGTACTCGTCGAGGTCCTCCCTGGAGTAGGACTCGGTGGGCTCCAGGGTGAACGGCTCGGGCACCACGTACGGGTGGTGGCTGGTCCAGTAGTGCACGCCGAAGTCCGCCGCGCGGATGCCGATCTCCTCGGAGTGGACGCCGGTCTCCTCGGTCAGCTGCTGCCAGGAGTAGCGGACCTGCTCGACCCGGCGGCGGTCGGCCCACGGCACGGAGGCGCCGGGGATCCGGGCGACCTTGGCCAGCAGGTAGTTGTTGTTGAGCACGGCCGTCTCGGCGACCTCGCGCAGGCCCTCGGCGCCGAGCGCCATCACCCAGGCGTAGGCGCGCACCACGTTGGGGGTGACGCCGAGGAAGGGGCGGATCTTGCCGACCGAGCGCTCGGGCGCGCTCAGGGTGTAGACCTCCCGCTCCCCGTCCGCGGCCCCGGTGTCCTCGACCCGGTCGACGACCGGCCCGGGCAGGAAGGGCACCAGCGCCGCCGAGACGCCGCAGGCGCCGGCCGCCGGTCCGCCGCAGGCGTGCGGGGTGGAGAAGGTCTTGTGCAGGTTGAAGTGGCACAGGTCGAAGCCGGCGTCGCGGGCCCGGGTGATGCCGAGGATGCCGTTGGCGTTGGCCTGGTCGTAGCAGGCCAGGCCGCCGGCCTCGTGGACCAGGTCGACGAACTCCTTGATCCTCGGGTTGAAGATCCCGGTGTCCTCCGGGTTGGTGATCATCAGGGCGGCGGTGCGGGGCCCGACGGCCGCCCGCAGCGCCTCGATGTCCGGGTTGCCGTCGGCGTCCGGCATCAGGGTGATCACCTCGTAGCCGGCGACCTTGGCGCAGGCCGCGTTCGAGGGGTGCGAGAACATCGTGGTGATCACCTGGTCCCGCTGCCCGCCCTCGCCCCGCGAGGCGTGGTAGGCGCGGATCATGGCGATGTTGGCGTAGATCGCCGCGGAGCCCGCCCCCGGTTGCAGCGACACCCTGGCCATGCCGGAGATCTCCTTGAGGATCTGCTCCAGCCGCCAGTAGATCTCCAGCACGCCCTGCACGGTGGACTCGGGCTGCAGCGGGTGCAGCGCGGCGATCCTCGGGTCACGGACGAAGGAGTCGTTGACCTTGGGGCTGTACTTCATGGTGCAGGTGCCCTGGCCGACGTCGATGTTGAAGTCCGCGCCGAGGGTCTCCTGGGAGAGCCGCAGGTAGTGCCGGACCACCTGGTTCTGGGAGAGCTCGGGCAGCGCGGGCGGGGTGCGGCGGGCGACCGACTCCGGCAGGTCGACCAGGGGCGCGTCGGGTGCGGGGACGCCCACGCCGCGTCGGCCGGGCCGGGACAGCTCGAAGACGATCTCCTCGTCCCAGCGGGCCTGGTGGAAGCGGCGCAGGCCCGGCTTGGGCGCGACCGGCAGGCTGGCGAAGGGTTCGGTGTGCGAGCTCATTCGGCGCCTCCCAGGGCGGAGAGGGCGTCCTTGACGGCCGCCGCGAGGGTGTCGATGTCGGCGATCGAGTGCCGTTCGGTGACGCAGACCAGGACCTCGCGGTCCCCGAGCCGCACGCCGCCGAGGATGCCCCGGCCGTGCAGGTCGGCGAGCAGCGCGTCGGCGTCCGGCACCTCCACGGCGAACTCCCGGAAGTGCACGGCCTCCTGGTGGCGGACCACGGCGCCGGCCGAGGCCAGCGCGCGCATCGCGTAGCGGGTCCGGGCGAGCACGGTCTCGCCGATCTCCCGCATGCCCTGCGGGCCCATCAGCGCGAGGTAGACGCCGGCGGTGATGCCCCACAGGGCGGCCGCGGTGCCGACCCACTCCTTGCCCTCCTCGCGCAGTGCGAACGAGGTCCGGTCGTAGAAGACGTCGCCGAAGCCGTACTCGCCGGGAACCGCCGTCGGGGCGATGCCGAACAGCCGGGACGGGAACTCGGCGACCAGCCGCTCGTCGTCGTGGCTCGCGATGAACCCGGCCTGGCCGCCGCCGTACTGCGGGTGCATGCCGAGCGACTGGATGTCCCCGCAGACCAGGTCGGCGCCGTAGGAGGCGGGCGGGGCGAGCACGCCGAGCGAGATCGGGTCGGTGCCGACGACCAGCAGCGCGCCGACGCCGTGGGCCAGTTCGGCCAGCTCCCGGCCCCGGGTCTCGACCACGCCGTGCACGCTGGGCGTCTCCAGGTAGAGCGCGGCGAAGGTGTCGTCCAGCCGGACTTCGCCCATCTCCCCGGAGTCGGCCACCGGGGCGAGGTGCACCTCGACGTCCGGGGTGAGGTAGTCGCGGATCTTGGCCAGCTTGTCGGCCGCGATCGCCCCGCTCACCAGCACCTTGGAGCGTCCGGTGCGGCGCGCGGCCATCCGCAGGGCCGTCCCGGTCGCCTGGTAGCCGTCGTAGACGGGGACGTTGACGACGTCCATCTCCAGCAGCTCGGCCATCATCGAGACGTACTCGAAGAGGGCCTGGAAGCGGCCGTGGTCCTCGTAGGGCTCGCCCGCGTAGGCGGTGAGGAACTCGCCCCGGCCGTTGACCTCGTCGCACACCGCCGGGACGTGGTGGTGGTAGCAGCCGTGGCCGAGGAAGCTGAGCAGTTCGGCCGGGTGGGTGTTGCGCGCCAGCAGGCCGTGCAGGTGCCGGACCAGGCCGGGCTCGTCGGTGTACGGCGCGGGCAGGTCGAGCGGGCGGTCGAGCCGCAGGTCGGCGGGGATGTCGCGGTAGAACTCGGCGACGTCGGGGGCGCCGATCTCGGCGAGCATCGCCGCCCTGGTCTCGGGCCCCGCGTTGGGGATGTAGGGATGGGCCACTGGCACTCCTCGGGTCAGGGCTTCGGGTCAGGGCTTCGGGTCAGGGGGCAGGGCTTCGGGACTGTTTCGGGACTGCTTCGGGACGGGTCGGGGCCCGGTTCAGGGCTGCTTCAGGACGACGGCGTCGCCGGGCGCGAGCGACAGGGGGCCGCTCGGCAGCGGACGGCCGGTCAGCAGGTCGGTGAACACCGCGTCGGCGTCGGTGTCGGTACTGGTCGGGTCCGGCCGCGGGACGGTGGCCGTCCGACTGCCGTGGTTGAGCAGGAAGAGGTAGGGGCCGCGGCGGCAGGCCTCGACGCCCTCGGGGAGGTCGGGTCCGGCGACGCCGGTGACCCCGGCGGCGGCCAGCACCTCGTCCAGCAGCGGGGCCGGGTCCTCGGGCAGGCAGCTCAGATAGGTGGCGGTGGCGGGCCCGTTCCCGAGGTCGCTGCGGCGCCGGGTGACGGCCGGGCGGCCGTCCAGCGGGCCGCCCCGGTAGCGCGCCACCACCTCGGCGCCGTCGGCCTCCACCCACTCGGTCCAGGTGCGGGCGGACAGCCGGGTGCCGTCCGCCGTCTCCACCTCCTGGACGGCGCCGTCCGGCAGCGGCCGCCACTCCTCGACCCGGACCCCGAGCAGGTCGCGCAGCGGCCCGGGCGCCCCGCCCTCGTGGACCTGGTCCGCGGCGTCGACCACGCCGCTGAACGGCCCGACCACCAGGTGGCCGGGGAAGGCGGCCAGCGCGGCGGCCTGCTCGGCCGTGCACAGGTAGAGGTTGGGGGCGATCACCAGCCGGTAGCCGGAGAGGTCGCGCCCGGGCGGGGCCAGGTCGACGGCGATGCCCCGGGCGTGCAGCGGCGCGTACCAGGAGAGCAGCAGCTCGTGCAGCCGGAGCCGGTCGGAGGGCATCGACTCGGGCGCCTCCAGCCCCCACCAGCTGTCCCAGTCCAGCACCAGCGCGACCTCGGCCCGGGTGGTGCTGCCGGCGACCTCGGCGAGCCGGCGGACGTCCGCGCCGAGGGCGAGCGTCTCGCGCCACTGCCGGGTCGCGGTGCCGCCGTGCGGCAGCATCGCCGAGTGGAACTTCTCCGGGCCGTAGCGGGCCTGGCGCCACTGGAAGAACATCACGCCGTCCGAGCCGTGGGCGAGCGCCTGGAGGCTGTGCAGCCGCATCACCCCGGGGTCCTTGGGGACGTTGACCGGCCGCCAGCTGACCGCGCTCGGCGCGGACTCCAGCAGCAGCCAGGGCTGCCGCTTCAGCGAGCGCATCAGGTCGTAGCTGAGCGCGGCCTTCACCGCGGCCCGGGGGTCGGCCGGGTCCGGGTAGGCGTCGTCGGTGACGACGTCCTCGGCGGCGGCCCACGCCCAGTAGTCGAGGTCGCGCAGCACGCTCATGAAGTTGGTGGTCACCGGCACGTCCGGGGTGACCTCCTTGAGCACCGCGCGCTCGGCCTCGAAGCAGGCGAGCAGTGCGTCGCTGGAGAAGCGGCGCCAGTCCAGCAGTTGGGCCGGGTTGACCGGTCCCGGCGCCCTGCGGGGCGGTTCGATCTGCGTCCAGTCGGTGTAGTGCTGGCCCCAGCAGGACGTTCCCCACGCCGCGTTGAGGCCGTCCAGGGAGCGGTGGCGGTCCTTCAGCCAGCGGCGGAAGTCGCGGGCCGACTCCGGGCAGAAGCACTCGGCGGTGTGGTCGGCGTACTCGTTGCTCACATGCCACATGGCGAGGGCCGGGTGGTCGCGGTAGCGCTCGGCCACGGCCCGGGCGAGCCGGACGGTGGCGGCGCGGAACACCGGCGAGGAGGGGCAGTAGCCCTGTCGGGAGCCGAACTCCAGCCTGGTCCCGGCGGCGTCGACCGGCATCACCTCCGGGTGGTCGCGGACCAGCCAGGGCGGCGGGGTCGCGGTCGCGGTGGCGAGGTCGACGGCGATGCCGTGCGCGTGGAGCAGGTCGAGGATCCGGTCCAGCCAGCCGAACTCGTGGACGCCGGGGGCGGGTTCCAGCCGGGACCAGGAGAAGACGCCGACGGTGACGAGGTTGACGCCCGCCTCCGCCATCAGCCGGACGTCCTCCTGCCACACCTCCTCGGGCCACTGCTCGGGGTTGTAGTCGCCCCCGAACAGCAGTCCCGGCACCCGGGTCAGGCCCATGCTCCGCCTCCTCGACGGGGCCGAGGACCCCGTTCAGAATTTTGTATTCAAAATACATAGTGCAGTACACTGAATGCGGTCAAGAGCTATGCTGCGAATCCGAAAAAAGGGGGATCCCGATGGCGATCGAGCGCCGCCCACTGCGCGAGCAGATCCGCGACGAGCTGATGGACCGCCTCACCCGCGGCGAGTTCGCGGCCGGCACCGACGTGAACGAGGCGGTCCTGGCCGCCGAACTCGGGGTCAGCCGCACCCCGTTGCGGGAGGCCCTGATCGCCCTGGCGGGCGAGGGCGTGCTGGAGAGCAACCAGGGCCGGGGCTTCCGCTTCGCGCCGGTCAGCCGCACCGAGTTCCGCGAACTGGTCGCGATCGTCGCCGCCCTGGAGTCGCTGGCACTGGAGTCCTCCGACCCGGCGCACCTGCGGACCATCGCCCCGCGACTGCTGGACCTCGCCCAGAGCTTCCCCGACCAGGTCGCCACCCACGCGACCGTCGACCGGCGCGACGACGAGTGGCACGGCCTGCTGCTCAGCGGCTGCTCCAACGAGCGCCTGATCGACCTCCTCACCCGGGTCAAGGCCGGGATGCGGCGCTACGAGAACCTGGTCGTCGCGGAGGACGAGCCGGTGGCGCGCGAGTCGGAGGAGCACTGCGAGATCGCCCGCCGGCTGCTGGAGGACGACCTGCCCGGCGCCATCACCGCCCTGCGGGCCAACTGGGTCGGCGGGATGGAGCGGATGCTCGCGCACATCCCGGCGGAGTGAAACCGGTCCGTCGCGCCGGTCCACCGCGCCGGTGCTGCCCCTTGGGGCAGCTACTGACGCCCAGGCAGGGGCCGGGCGGGCGGTCCGCGTTGACACCCCGGCCGACCTGGTCCACCGTGGACGGAGAGCCGGACCCCGATCCGTCGGTGCCCGGCGAACGCGCTTGTCAGCAGCGCGACTTCAGCACGTCCCGGGTCCGCCTCCCCCGTCGGACCCGGGACGGCTGCGACTCGGGGCCGCGTTCGTGCGCGCGGGTCGGCCCCGGTCCGGGCCATACCCGCGCCCGGCCGCCGTCGAGCCGCCGAGTCCCCTCCCCCAGTACTTGTCGCGTCGGCAAGCGCCGCGATGGCGGGATGTCGCCAGAGCCCCGCCCCGGCCATTGACGGCATCCCGCCCGAGCCGGTCGGCTCGACCCCGAGCCGACCGCCGGGGGGGCGGGCCGCGGGTCGACGGCGCAGCGCCGGGCGCGCGGGCGAGGGCACGATCAAGGGAGGGTCCCGATGAGCAGCACCGACGCAGCATCAACCAGCTCGGCACCGAAGACCGTTGCGCGGGGCGGCCGTCGGCGCCTCGCCGCCACCGCCGCCCTGCTGGCGGCCGGCCTCCTCGCCGGTACCGCGGGCACCGCGACCGCCGCCCCGGCGGCGACCAGGGCCGGCGGGCCCACCCGGGTGACCACCGGCCTCGGCGGCGCCCAGCCCGACGGCGCGGCCTGGGCCGAGGGGCTGAGCGCCGGCGGGCGGTACGCCGTCATCGGCGCCGACGCCACCAATCTGGTGCCCGGCGACACCAACGGCGCCGAGGACATCTACCTCCGCGACCGCTGGACCGGCCGCACCGAGCGGCTGACCACCGGCGACCCGAAGCGCGAGGTGCCGGAGCTCAACTCCTACCTGGCGTCGATCAGTTGGGACGGCCGCTACGTGGCCTTCGCCTCCAGCCGGACCGACCTGGTGGCGGGCCCGGTCAACCAGCTCGCCAACGTCTACCTGCTCGACCGGTGGAACGGCACCACCCGGCTGGTCACCCGGGCCGCCGAGGGCACCCCTGCGGACCGTCCGTCCGCCGCGCCGGTGATCAGCGGCGACGGCAGCCGGGTCGGCTTCGTCTCCAAGGCCACCAACCTGCTCCCGCCCGAGGAGGGCGGCGGTGGCGAGGGCGACCGTACGGCCGACGTCGCATCCTCTGCCGCCGCCTCCGCCGCCTCGGGGGCCTCCGCCTCCGCCGACGACCATGTGCCCGGCCGCCCCGCCCGCCGGGAGTCCTCCCCCGCCGGGGCCGCCACCGGCGCCCGCGCGGAGATCACCAAGCCGCGCCACTACCCGTTCTACGTGCACGACGTCGCCACCGGGCAGCTCAAGGGCGGCAGCGTCGACGAGACCGGCCAGCTGCTCGGCTCCTCCAACGGCGCCTTCAGCCCCGACGGCCGCTACGCGGTGTTCGCGGTCCCCGTGCCGAACACGCCCGACGGCTCCGGCTGGGAGCGCCACTTCGAGATCCTCGTCCGCGACCTGCGACAGGGCACCGTCCGCCGCCTCCCGGCCGGCCTGCCCGGCACCGTGACCACCGGCTCCTCCTACAGCGCCGTCATGTCCGCCGGGAACCGCTGGGTCTACTTCGTCTCCGAGGCCGAGAACCTCGTCCCCGGCGACACCAACCTGGTCGACGACATCTTCCGGCACGACCTGTGGACCGGCCGCACCGAGCGCCTCAACGTCTCCGCCGACGGCGCCCAGACCACCGGCTACTCCTCCGACCCCCTGGTCGACGCCCTCGGCACCACGCTGCTCTTCACCTCCGAGGACGGCACCCTCGTGCCCGGCGACACCAACACCGCCATCGACGCCTTCACCCGCCGCCTCCCGCTCTTCTGACCTTCCCCCGACCGGTCCGGTGCCCGCCCCGCGGCGTTCGCGGGGCGGGCACCGGCACGTCTCCCGACGTCAGTGCCCCGGGGGCGCGTCGGTCGGGTAGACGTGGAACGGGGCCGCGTAGGGATAGGGAGCCTGGTGGGCGGCGGGTCGGGCCGGAACGGTGAGGGCCCCGGCCAGGATCAGGAGGAGACCGGCCAGGTGGAACAGGGCCGAGGCCGCCGAGACGACGCTGAGTGCCACGAGCGGCTCCACACCCCCGAACAGGCTGTCCAGGCCGAAACCCGTCCCCAGAACGAGGACGATCGGCCCCAGGGCCGTGACCAGGCAACCGATCATCGCCAGCCGGGCGTTGCGCCCCCGGCGGCGGATGTACGTGCCCGCCACCACGGCGCCGATCAACGGAGTGAGGACGGAGACGCCCGCGATGAACAGATGTATGAGGCCGACGGTCCGGTAGTCGGTCATGGGACTCCAACGTGTGCGAGGACGGGAAGTACCGGGACACCCCCGATCACGCACGGACCCCGACCGGTGGTTCCGCACCGGCACGAAGCGGCGGACAGGAGCCCGGGCCCGGGCCCGCGGCACACGCGGCGGGCGCCCATGTCATCCGCGATTCGCCCACCGTGACGAGTCCTCAGCCGTACCCGGTGGTCCGGCGTGTCCGTCCGCCGGACCACCGGGCACGCGGACCACAGGGACCGCCGGAGCACCGGGCGGGCGGAGGGGTCAGGGGCAGACGGCCAGGACCATGGAGACGACCGTGCAGGTGGCCGTGTCGGTGTCGTTGGCCGGCGTGGTGTCGGTGGGCGCCGAGGCCATGCGCAGGGCGGTGACCGGGACGGGCCCGAGGGAGAGGAGGCCCAGTGGCACGCGGAAGGACTTCGCGATGCTCGCGCCATTGGCGATGCTGCCGTAGGCGCACGTCACGGTGTGCGTCGTGGCGGTACAGCCGGGGGACGGGTTCGTAGCACTGGCACCCGGCGGGAGGGTGGCGGTGACGGTGGCCGAGGTGACCGGATCGGGGCCGTTGTTGCGGGCGGTCAGGGTGTAGGTGAGGTAGGGCACCAGGATGCCCAGATGGGGCTGGCCGGCGACGGTCACGGCGATGTCGGCGGTCGGCGGGACGTAGCTGAACAGGTCCGCGCCACTGGTCGCGCTGGTACCGCCGGGGGTGGTGACCTGGATGTCGACCGTGCCGGCCGGATGGGCCGGGGAGGTGGTCGCGCAAGTGGTGTCGCTGGTGCAGGACAGCGTGGTGGCCGGGCTGCCCGGGCCGAAGGTGAGGGCGGTGGCGCCGGCCAGGCCGGTGCCGTGGACCGTGACCGCGGTGCCGCCGGCGGTGGGACCGCTGTTGGGGCTGACCGAGGTCACGGTCGGCGGCGCGAAGTAGGTGTACTGGTCGGCCGCGACCGCGGGGCTGGTGCCCGCCGGGGTGGTGACCGTGACGTCCACCGTGCCGGCGGCGTGGGCCGGGACGGTGGCGGTGACGGTCAGGTCGTTGACGACGGTGACATCGGTGGCCGGGGTGCCGCCGAAGTTCACCGCGCCCGCGCCGGACAGGCCGGTCCCGGTGATGGTGACGGTGCCGCCGCCGGAGGCCGGGCCGCGGGCGGGCGTGATCGCGGTGACGGCGACCGGTGCGGGCGTCACGGCGACCCCGAACGGGGTGGTGCCCACCGGGACGGTGCGGGTGACGGTGCCGGTGGCCGTGTCGATCACCGAGACCGTGTTGGAGGCGGAGTTGGTGACGTAGGCGCTGCCGCCGACCCGGTCCACCGCGACGCCGACGGGCGCCGAGCCGACCGCGGTCGTGCCGGTGACGGTGTTGGTCGCGGTGTCGATGACCGCGATGGTGTTCGCGTTGGCGTTGGCCACGTAGACGTGGGCGCCGTCCGGGGCGATCGCGATCCCCTCCGGGCCGCCGGGTTGGGGGACGAGGGCGGTGATGGTGTCGGTGGCGGTGTCGATGACCGAGACGTTGTTGCTGTTGAAGTTGGCCGTGTAGACGTGGGCGCCGTCGGGGGCCACCGCCACCGCCGCGGGGGTCCTGGCGCTGGGGTCGGTGATGGTCGCGGTGACCGTGCTGGTGGCGGTGTCGACGACCGAGACCGAACTGCCCACGAAGTTGGCGACGTAGGCCTTGGCGCCGTCGGGTGCGAAGGCGATGCCGAAGGGCTGGCTGCCGGTGGCGAAGGTCGCGGTGACGGTGTTGGTGGCGGTGTCGATCACGGTGATCCCGCCGACGGCCGTGGCGATGTTGTTGCCCACGTAGAGGCGGGAGCCGTCGGGGGAGACCGCCACCGGGCCGGGGACCGCGCCGACGGGGACGGTCGCGGTGACCGTGTTGGTGGCGGTGTCGATCACCGAGACGTTGTTGTCCCCGTCATTGACGACGTACACCCGCGAGGCGTCGGGGGACTCGGCCACCCCTTCGGGGAACCTGCCGACCGGAATGGTCGCGGTGACCGTGCCGCTCGCGGTGTCGACGACCGACACCGAATTGCCGCGCAGGTTGGTGACGTAGGCCGACCGGCCCCCGGTGCTCGCCTGGGCGGGCGCGGCGCCCAGGGTGACCAGGCCGGTCACGAGCAGGGCGGCGGAGCACGCCGCGGCGGTCAGGGGACGGCGCCGGGAGCGGCCGGTCGGGCGTGCGGGCCGGGCTCTGCGAGAACGGGAAGACAGCACTGTCTCTCCTTCCGGTCCGCACCGCGACGGCGGGGACCGGCAGGCCCCGGGGAACCGGCAGCGGTGCGGTCGCACAGGACGGAACCGCCCCCTGCGGCACCCACCGCCGGGCCGTCCCCGCCCCCACGCACCACCGCCGCCCGGTCCGGGCCGCGACGGCACGCGACTCGCACGCGCCCGCAGGACCGGGCACGGCCGAGTCCTCACATGGTCCCAACGGCGCACCCCGCACCAGAGCGGATGTCAGAACTTGACCGAAGGTGGCCGATCGACGATTTCTTCAGGGCACATCGGGAAGTGGACGCCCTACGATCGGGACATGACCAGGGACATACGGATCGAACAGGCCGGACTCCACTACGAGACAGCCGTATTCGGCGGCGACGCAAGTCGACTCGCTTCGGCGGAGCGGGGGTTGGACGGGGTCGAGGCGGACCTCGCGCTGGCCCGGGGACGGGTGCTGCACGCCCGGTTCCTGGCGGACCGGGTCGAGGACCCGCGCGAGCTGGAGCTGTTCGAGCGGGCCGCCGCGTGCTACCGGGAGCTCGGCGACGCCCGGGGCGAGGGCGAGGCGCTCTTCTGGACCGGTACGTTCCACCAGGTCGTCCGGGGCGACGCGGCCTCCGCCCTCCCCGCCCTGGAGCGCGCCCTCGCCCTCGCCACCCGCACCGGCGACCTCCTCACCACGAGCTACGCGCTGCGCCACCTCGGCATCGCCGCCCACATCGCCGGGGACCTGCCGACGGCCCGCGAACGGCTGGAGGAGTCCACCCGGCTGCGGTGGGAACTCGGCTTCCTGCCCGGCGTCGCGGCCAACCTGGTGGGCCTGGCCCACCTCGCCGCCCAGCAGGACCGGCGGGAGGACGCCGCCGCCCTGCTCACCGAGGCGACCGAACTGGCGGAGACCGCCGAGGCGAACGGCGTGCTGAACCAGATCACCGAGGCCCGCAAGGAGCTCGCGCTCCCGTAGCCCGTTCATAGACCTGCGCACGAACGATACGATCCCCACCGCTCGACGGTTGCACCGACTTCGCCCACCGGGGCGGCCCGGCCCCGGACGCCGCCCGGACGGCCGCCGAGACGGCGGCGGAGGCCAAGGCCAAGGAGCTCCACGACAAGGCGGACGCGTCGCGCAAGCCCCCGGCCGCTGCCCTCCGCCCGGCCGTAGGCATCGGCCGAACGGCGGGCACCGGCGACATCGGCCCGGGCCCGTGCGGTCGGCCCTCCCCGGCGCCCTGTGGGGAGGGTCGGTCCCGTGCCTGTCGCCGGGTCAGTAGCCCTGGTAGGAGAAGGCCGCCCACACCTCCAGGGCGTCCGGGGCGCGGCGGGCCAGCGAGTGGAGTTCGGGCGGGGCGTCCGGCGGCAGGCGGCGGTCGGGGTCGAGGGCCCACAGCTGGGCGCGGCGCAGCGCCTCGGCGGGCGGGTCGCCGGCGGCGAGGCGGCCGTGGAACACGTACATCAGCACGCAGACCATCTCGTCGGACACCTCCCAGCGCGAGCCGACCGTGCCCGTCGCCCCGGCGGCGAGGAAGGCGCTGGAGAGGGTGAGCGCCTCGTCGAGGTCCTCGCCGGTGTGGTCGCTGACGCAGGCGTCGAGCACGACCAGTCCGCCCGGGGAGCCGGGCGGGCGGCCCAGGGCCTGGCGGAGGATGTCGCCGACCGGCAGTCGGCCGTGCCCGTCCCCGTGCCTGTCTCCATCCCTGTCCCTGTCCCCGTCCCCGTCCCCGGTGCCCGGGTCGGGGGCGAGGGCGAGGTAGGCGTCGAGCGGCGAGCTCCCGGACGGCAGCGCGTGGCAGGCCAGGTGGAGCACGGAGGCCCCGGCGCGTCCGGGCGCGGGCAGCGCGGCCAGCACCTCGGCCGGGGTGCCCGCGCCCTCGGCGTCCTCGACGTAGCCGAGCAGGGTGCCGTGCGGGTAGTGGTCGGCGTGCAGGTACTCGGCCTCGACCTCGGCGAACATCAGGTCCCTGGTGGGGTCGCCGACGATCACCGGCCGTTCGGCGAGCGGGAGTCGGGGCCGCCGGACCCCCTCGCAGAACTGCCGGGCGGAGGCGGCGTACGAGACCACCGCGCGTTCCACGGCCCGGACCGGCCGACCGCCGTCGCGCAGCCCGCTGCTGAGCAGCCCCGCGTGCCACGGCACACCGCCCAGCGCGCCGAACGGCACCAGGACCAGCCGGGGCGGCGCGCCGGGCGCGCGGTGGGCGGCGGCCGCCCGCAGGGCCGGGTGGCGCAGCAGCGGGCGCATCACGGCGGTGCCGGCCCAGTCGCAGAGTTCGCGGAGGGTGCCCTGCCAGCGGCGCCGGGCGGCGATCCGCTCCGGGTGCCGGGGCGGCAGGTCGTCCAGGGTGGCCTGGCGTTCGCGGTGCGCCCGCCGGTAGGCGTGCAGCAGGTCGAGTGCGGAGCTGCTGACCAGGGTGAGCGGCAACTGGTCTACGGCGGCACCGTCCTCGCCGGCGGTGATCAGCAGGGCCTGGCCGCTGCGCCCGTTGGCGGGCGGCAGCAGGTAGACCAGGGCGTCCGCGTCGGCCGCGCGCAGGCTCCGGGCGATCTCCTCGACCGGGGGCGCGGAGACGAGTGCCGTCCCGGCGGGGGAGGCGGCGAGGGCGGTGAGCGCGCGGCGGCGCAGGTCGTCGGGCATGGGGATGTCGGCGCCGCCGGGGAGGGATTCGAGCAGGGTGCCGGGCAGTCCGAGCAGGGCGTCGAAGTCGAAGGGGTCGGAGGACGGGGCAGCGGAGGGGTCGGAGGAGGGATCGGAGCCGACGCCGAGCCATTCGTCGGCGAGGTCGTGGTGCCCGTCGATCCGCAGCTGGTCGGGGACGTCGGTGGTGGCGGTGGAGGCGTGCAGCACCAGTCCGCGGCCCAGTTCCAGCACCTCGACGGCGGTCCGCAGGTGGGGCTCGTCGCCCGGATCGGGGGCGGCAGGGGCACCGGGGGCCGTCTCCCCCACCGCGTGCTCCCGGTCGGCGATGCACCACCCGGCGATCGTCACCGCCTCGGACGCGGCGTCCCTGGCCAGGACCAGGGCGGGTTCGGCCGAGGCCTGGAGCAGGGTCGCGGCGGCGAGCTCGCGCAGCCCGGCCAGTCCGAACTCGCGGCCGAGCCTGCGGTCCCCCGGCCCGAGCCGGGCCCGGTGGACGGCGGCGAGGATCCCGCTCACCTTCGCCAGCAGCCGGGTCGGCGTCCCCTGCCGCATCCGCTCGCGCACCGACCCGGCGGCGGCCAGCGCCTCCGCCGCGTCGGCGGGCCGACGGGCGTGGCGGTAGCGCTCCCGCAGCAGGGAGGCCCGCAGCAGCAGGCCCCGGGAGCCCTCCAGGCCGGTCGGGTCGGTCTCCGCGAGGAAGACGTCGAGACAGCGGAGCGCGTCCTTCGCAAGGTGCTCGTTGAACGGCCTCCGCACGGCGAGCATGACCAGCGCACCGGCGGCCCGCAGGGTCAGTACGGCCTTGTACAGGTGTCCGGGCGGCGTCCCGGCCGCCGCCTCCGTCATCAGGTCGAGCGCTTCCGACATCCGGTCCGACCCCGCGTGCAGCCCGTGGAGGAACAGCACCACGCCGAGGTCGCCGCGGGCCAGCAGCCGGAGCGGGTCGTCCTCGGGCACCGCCGCGACCAGCGGTTCCAGTTCGGCCACCACCCGCCCCATCGTCGCGAGGTCCTGGACCACCAGGGCGGCCTGGAACTCCAGCATCAGCCGGGTCCGTTCGAGCATCGGCCGCTGCCCGCCGAGGAGTTGTCCGACGCCCGGGAGGTCGCTGGTGGCGAGGAAGGCCACCACCTCGTCGGTGTAGCGGCGGGAGGCTTCCAGGTCCTGGTGGTCGCCGCCGACGAGGTAGCGCCGGTGGAGGCTGACGGAGAGGTTCTCCAGATGGACGACGCGGTTGACGTCGTCCGGCGCGGCGCGGCGGAAGGCGGCGCGTTCGTGCCGGATCGCCGCGTCCAGGTCGGCGGCGGCGTTGGTGAACGTGAACCGCTTGCTCATCGCGGCCGCCAGCGAGCCGTCCAGGTGCTCCTCCGACCACGGGCTGCCGGAGGGCCGGGCCCGGGCGTCGTCGAGCAGGCCGATCACCCGGTCCAGCGCGGCCCGGTCGGTGGAGAACTCGTCGCGGGCGATGGAGGCGTGGGCGAGCTGCTGGAGGATGTCGCTGCGGCGGATGCCGTGGTCCTCCTCCGCCATGGTGTCGACGGCACGTTCGAGGTGGTGCAGCGCCTCCTCCAGGCGGTAGGAGTCCGGCTGCTGCTCGCACAGCGCGTTGACCATCGTGCCCAGCACCGCGTGCGAGGGCGGTCGCACCGGGTCGTCCTCGGCCATCCCGGCGAGGCCCTCGCGCAGCACCTCGACGGCCTCCCCCGCCTCGGCGGTCAGGAGGTAGCGGTCGAGCCGGGCGAGGCCGCCGAGCGTGCTCCCGAGCACCCAGCGCACGTAGCCGCCGCCCGGCTCCTCCGGCGGGACCAGCCGGCGCAGGTCGCGCAGCCGGGCGAGCCGGTGGGCGGCGTCCTCGGGGCGGACGGTGCCGCCGCCGCGGGCCTCGTACCGGTCCACCAGGACCAGGCCGGCCCAGAGCCGGGCGGGGTCGTCGGGCCCGGTGGTGGCCGCGATCAGCTCCAGTTGGGCGACGGCCCGGTCGGCCGTCCCGGGGTCGCCGCCGCCGTCCTCCTGCTGGTCGAGCAGCAACCGGGCCAGGCGTTGGCGGGCGAGCAGCTCGACCTGATCGGCGAGGTCGGCCGGTCCCGGATCGGTGGCCGGGTCGGGGCGCGGCGGGGCGGTGCCCGGTTCGTGCCACGGCTGCGGGCGCAGCCGGCCGAGCAGGCCCGTCAGGACGGCGTCGGCGGCGGCGCGGTCGGCGGGGGCGCCGTCGCGGTCGTGGCGGTCGGCGAGGGCGTTGCCGAGGGCCATCAGGTGGCCGGGGTCCTGGTCGTCGTAGGCGTCGTGGGCGTCGTAGGGGTCGTCCCGGTCGTGCCCGCCGAGCACCTGCCAGGGGCCGAGCGGCACCGGCACGGGGCAGGCCAGGCGCAGCGCCCCCACCGCCCGGTCGAGGTCCTCCGGGCGCGCCCGCCCGTCCTCCTCCCCGTCCTCGAAGCGCGCGTACAGCAGCAGTCCGAGCTTCGCCGCGACCACCGCCCGCTCCGGCGCGGCCGGGTCGAGCACGGCCACGCCGAGCGTCAACAGCCCGACGGCATCCTCCCGTTCGGCCCACACTGCGGCCCGGATGTCCTCGTCCTCGGCGAACTCCGGCCGCTCGACGGCGTTCCAGTACCGGACCGCGAGCGTCAGCCCGAGCAGGCGCCGCACCTCCGCGAGTGCCCCGCGCGGCGCGGCCGGTCCCGCGTCCTCCAACAGCGTGCGCGCCGCCGTGAACGCGGTCAGCGCGCCGGACAGCGCCATCGCGGCCTGCCGCGGATCCGTCCCCGCGTCGTGCTCGTCCAGCAGCCGCCGCCCCCGCCCGACCAGTCCGCCGACCTCGTCGTCCCCCACCACCCGGGCCTCCCCTCCGCCGCATCAATCCCGGTGCCCCGCACGCCGCCCACACGCTACGGTGCGGGAGCGATCCCCGGAGGTGAACCGGTGCAACCCCTGCTCCTGCTCGACGTCGACGGCCCCCTGAACCCGTACGCGGCCAAGCCGTACCGCCGCCCCGAGGGCTACGAGACCCACCGGCTGCTGACGCCCCGCTGGCACGCCGCCGAACGCGCTCGCCTCCGTGCCTACGGCCTGCCCGACAAGCCGGTCAAGCCCCTCCGGGTCTGGCTCGACCCCGCCCACGGCCCGGCCCTCGCCGCACTCCCCTTCGATCTCGCCTGGGCGACAACGTGGGAGGCAGAGGCCAACGACTTCCTCGCCCCACTGCTGGGCCTGCCCGAACTCCCCGTCATCACCTGGCCCGACCCCCGGCCGCAGCCCGGGGACGGCGTGTTCTGGAAGACCCCCGCCATCGTCGCGTGGGCCCGGGGCCGCCCCTTCGCCTGGGTCGACGACGAGATCACGGACGCCGACCGCACCTGGGTCGCCACCCACCACACCGGCCCGGCCCTGCTCCACCGCATCGACCCCCGGGTGGGCCTGACGGCGGCCGACTTCACCACTCTGGCGGACTGGGCCGCCGAGTCGTCCGGCCCGTGAACCCGGCGGGGCGCACCCCGCCCCGGTTCGGTGGAGCGGTGCGGCCTGCGACTCCGTCTGCGGCCACGCACCCCGCTCCGGGTCCGCCGATCGGGTGGATCGGGGCGGTTCGTGATGGTTCGTACAGATGAACGGGGTAGTTCGCGGGGGCTCCTCGCCGACGATCGGCGGAGCGGATTCCCCGAATCGCAGAGAGGCCCTGGATCATGAGAAGACGTTCGCCGGTCCGTACGCTCGCCGTGGCGGCACTCGCCGTCGCCGGACTGATGCCGCTGACGGCGGCCGGGGCGCCCACGCTCGCGGGCGCGGCCGTGCCGGCGGTGTACAGCGGCGTGGAGGACGACGAGGCAAGGGAGTTGAGCCCGGAGTTGCGGGCGAAGCTCGACGAGGCCGTGCAGCGGGTGATGCGGGAGGCGGGCATCCCCGGGGTGCAGGTCGGGCTGTGGCTGCCGGGGCGGGGGCGGTACGTCCGCGCCTTCGGCGTGGCCGACAAGGAGACCGGCGCGCCGATGACGGACCGGCTGAACCAGCGGATCGGCAGCGAGACCAAGACCTTCACCGCGACCGCCGTGCTGCAGTTGGTGGACGAGGGCCTGGTCGGCCTGGACGAGCCGATCGCGACCTACCTGGGCGGCGTCCCGTGCGGGGAGGTCATCACCGTGCGCCAGCTGCTGGAGATGCGCAGCGGGCTGTTCCCGTACAGCGCGGACGCGGACTTCGGGAACGACTTCCTGGGCGACCCGCAGCGGGTGTTCACCCCGCAGGAGCTGCTCGCGTACGGGTACAAGCACGACAACGTGTTCCCGCCGGGCACCCGCTACCAGTACTCGAACAGCAACTACATCCTGCTCGGCCTGCTGGTGGAGAAGCTGAGCGGGCAGAGCATCGAGCAGTTCGTCCGTGACCGGATCACCGGGCCGAGCGGCCTGGGGCACACCCTCTACCCGGAGGGCACCGCGCTCCCGGCGCCGTACGCGCACGGCTACACCGACCAGACGCTGTCCGGGGAGATCGCCGACTCCACCCACTGGAACCCCTCCTGGGCCTGGTCGGCGGGTGCGATGGTGTCCGATCTGCGCGACCTGAAGCACTGGGCGAAGGACCTCGCCACCGGCACCCTGCTGTCCCCCGCCACCCAGGAGCAGCGCCTGAGGATGCTGCCGACCGGGATCCCCGGGGCGGACTACGGGCTCGGGATCTTCAACATCGGCGGCTGGATCGGCCACAACGGCTCGCTACCCGGCTACGAGAGCCTGACGATCTACCTGCCGGAGGAGTGCGCGACCCTGGTGCTGCTGCTCAACTCCGACATCACCGCCCAGAATTCGGAGCCCAGCACGCTGGTCGGCAAGGCGGTCACCAGCATCGTGACGCCCGATCACGTCTACGACATCCCGCCCGGCAAGTAGCGCCTCCGCAGGCTCCGAGGGGCGCGGGGGCCGGGCGGACCGGCCTCCCGCGTCTCCCGTGTCTCCCGCGTCTCCCGCGTCTCCCGCGCCGACGGGAAGGAGGGGACGTGACCGCCTGCGGCTACTCCGCCTCCAGGGCCGCGACCAGCTGCGGCAGCGTGCCGGTGAGCGCGGCGAGCGCCAGGTGGTCGTGGAAGTCGCGGCTGTGCACGATGAGTCCGTCCCGCACCCGCAGGACCTGGATGTTCGCGGCGGTGAGGCTCCGCCCGGTGGTGCGGTGGCGCACCTCGTAGTCCCACTCGGCGACGATCACCTCGGGGTCGTCGGTCTCGCGGACCACCACGTTCCGGTGGCTCAGCTCCAGTGGGGAGTGCTCGCCGACCTGCGCGAACCGCTCGGCGAGCACCTTCCGCCCCTCGAACCGGCCCGGCCCGCCGGGTTCGAGGGGCGTCTCCACCACGATGTCCTCGGCGTAGAGCTCGACGAGTTCGGTGAAGCGTCCGGCCGTGATGCCGTCGAGCAGTGCGTGCAAGGTCTCGCGCGGTGACCGCGTTTCGGACATGATCAACCCCCGGAACGACAAGGACGGAACGACAAGGACGAGAATGCGGCCGGCACAACCGGACCAGCGACTCCGGTACGACGATACGGACTGGGCAGTCCGGTTGTCCAGGGTCCGCCGTCCGGCGTTCCCGCCTTCCGACGAAAGGGAGTTGAGAGGATGAGCGGCACACAGGAGCGCCCGCTCCGGGCGGACGCGGCCCGCAATCGGGCCAAGTTGCTGGACGCCGCCACCGAGGTGTTCACCACCTGCGGCGCCGGTGTGCCGACGGAGGAGATCGCCCGCGCCGCCGGTGTCGGCGTCGGCACGCTGTTCCGGCACTTCCCCACCAAGGAAGCCCTGTTGGAGGCGGTGATGGTGCGCCGGCTGGAGACGATCGCGGCCCGGACGGCCGAACTGGCCGCCGGGGCCGAACCCGCCGACGCCTTCTTCGGCTGCTTCCGGCTGATCGTCGAACAGTCCGCCGGAAAGGACGAGTTCGCCCGGGCCCTCGCCGCGGCCGGCATCGACGTGCACTCCTCGCTGCGCGCGTCCTCCGACGTCATCCGCACCCGGCTGGCGGAACTGCTGGACCGCGCCCAGCGGGCCGGGGCCGTCCGCGCGGACCTCACCCTGCCCGAACTGGTCGCCCTGCTCGTCGGCACCGGAGTCACCCTGGAGCAGCTCGGCCCCGACCCGGCCGCCCACGGGCGCGTCCTCGACGTGGTGTTCACCGGGCTGCGCCCGCGCTGAACCCCGGCACTGAACCCCGGCACTGAACCCCCGAACCGGGACCCTCCCCGCCCTCCCCGCCCTCCCCGCCCTCCGTGCGTCCGGATTCGAGGGATCGGCACCTACGGCCTCGGCTCGTCCTTCTACGTCCAGGCCGACGGCAATCTCACCGCCTACGACGCCGCCATGCGCCCGCTGTGGGAGAGCCGCACCGCCGGCCACCCCGGCGCCTACCTCGCCGTCCAGAACGGCGGCAACCTGGTCGTCTACTACGGCCAGCGGGCGCTGTGGTGGTCCAACTACCGCCCCGCCGACGCCGACCCCGAGTGCCGCCCGGGGCGCCTCTGCCCGTAGCGGGGCGGGGTGCCGGAGCAGGAAGTCGGGCCGGCCGACTTCCTGCTCGTTCCTGCTCGTTCCTGCTCGTTCCTCCTGGTTCCTACTCGCCGATCCGGCGGGAGGTCCAGACGGCCAGGTAGCAGGCGAGCGGGAGCATCACCAGGACCGCCGCCCAGAAGGCGGCATGGCCCCAGATCTCGGCGAGCGAGCGGAACCACGGGCCCAGAACGGGGATGCGCAGCGCCTCCAGCGGGCCCAGCGGCGGCGGCCAGGCGCCGAGGACCGCCGTGCCGACCGCGGCGGCGGCCAGCAGGCGGCGGGCCGCGCGCGGGACGGTCGCTGCGGCGACGAGGGTGAGGAAGGCCAGCAGGAGCAGGTAGTCGGCCTGGTAGGCCGCGCCGACCTGGCCGGTGCCCCAGGACTCCGGGGTCGGGTGGTGGTCGCGGTGGACCACGGCCAGCCGGACTTCGACCGCCGCCCAGAGGACCAGGGTCAGCACCAGCGTCCCGCCGAGCCAGAACAGCAGCCGGTCCCGGTAGCCGTCGCGGCCGGGGCGCCAACCCCGGGCCGCGCCGGTGCCGTTGCCCCGGGCGCGGCGGCGGGTGGCGAGGTTGCGGCGGTCGCCGACCGCCCGTTGCGCGGCCTCGTGCGCCGGGGTGAGCAGCCAGCGCACCGAGCGGCCGTTGACGAGCAGCACCAGGACCGGCGTCGCCGTCGCGATCGCACCGGCCCAACTCGCCGTACCGCCCTCGAACATGACCACCCGGTCGATCACCGCCTGCGGCGGCCGGAGCACGGTCATCGGCGGCCCGAGGTGCAGATAGCCGATGGCGTAGGAGGAGGCGGCGGCAAGGAACAGGATCCGGCGCCCGATCCTGGCCGGGAACGCGGCCACCGCGACGGCGGCGACCAGGGCGGCGCCGAGCTGACCGGCCGTCGCGCGCGCGGCGGCCTCCCCCGCCGTCCGCAGCGGGCCGCCGAACACGCCGCCGGGCGCCACGGACCCACCCACCCCGGCGTCCACGGAGATCCGCCAGACCGCGCCCGCCCAGAGGGTGGCGGCGAGGCAGAGGAACAGCAGCACACCGGCGACCGCGCGGCGGGGCAGCGCGCTCTGCGCACCGCTCCGCCAGGCGCGAAGATCCGCCTTCCACGCCCCCCGGTTGCGGCCGCGCCGTGCGCCGCCGGACCGCACGCTCCGCACCTGGAGCACGGCCGCCGCGGCGAGCACGCCCCGTCCGTCGGCCGTCGCCGGGTAGGCGGTGAGCGCCCGGCGGCGCAGCTCCGACCAGTTGCGCCGGAACCGCTCCCGGCCGCCGCCGCGCACCCGCGCCGCCACGGCGCCCGCCCCGTCGGCGACGGCGGTCACGGTCGAGTGGACCGGTGCGGGCAGGGCGCCCAGCGGGCCGGGCAGGGCGGAGAGACGGCGGACGAGGGCGCGTCGCTGCCCGTCCGGCTGGAGGGTGAGCAGCAGGATCCAGCGGCGGGCGGCCTTGCGCTCGGCGGCGGTGAGGCGGCCGTCGGCGTTGGTGCCTTGGGCGTTGTTGGCGTTGCCGTTGTTGGCGTTGCCGTTGTTGGCGTTGCGGCCGTTGTTGCCGTCGTTGGCGTTGTTGCCGTTGCGGCCGCCGAGGGTGCGGGCCTCGCGCTCGACCCGGTTCAGCACGGCGGCGAGCTCGGTGAGCCCCAGCAGCCGGGCGCAGGCCCGCTCCGGGCAGGCCGGGTGGCCGCAGTGGAAGCGGGCGGCGAGCCCGAGCAGCCCGGCCGCGACCAGTTCGTCGACCACGGTCGGCGCGTCCGGCTGCTCGGCCAGTTCCACCAGCCCGGCCGCGTCCACCCGGCGGTCCCGCACGTACGGGACCGCCTCGGGGGTGAACGCGGCGCCGAGGGCCAGCACCGCCCGGGAGGCCGCCGCCGACTTCTCGGCGGAGGTGCCGCGGTCGACGTCCTTGAGGTAGTGCAGGTCGAGGACGGTGTCCTTGACCTCGTCCCGGAGCCAGTCGCGCAGCCGCCGGGCGCCGCCGCTGACCAGCCAGGCCGCCCCGTCCGCGGAGCGCTTGAGCAGCGCCTCGGCGAGCGCCGCCGGTTCGTGGAAGTCCTCACCCCGGAAGGCGATCGGACGGTGCTTGGGCCCGGGCGGCGGGGTCGGTGCGGGCGGCGGCGGGGCGACGCGGCTGCGGACCACCTCCGGGCTCTCGCCGTTCAGCCAGGCCCGGACCTGCGGCGCCGTCCACCGGTCGGCCGGATCCTTGGTGAAGAGTCCCTGGAGCAGCAGCCGGTGGCGCTCGTCGGGAACGGCGGCGAGGTCCACCTCGTCGTCCATCACCAGCCGGAACTGCAGGGCCTCGTCGCTGACCAGACCGCCGTCCGCGCGACGGTAGCGGCTCGCGCCCGTGAACACCTCGTAGAGGATGGTGCCGAGCGCCCACCACGGCCCGGCCGGGTCGTTGCTGCCCGCGAGTTGTTCCGGTGCCATGTAGGCGACGGTGACCTGCATGTCGGTGGAGAAGCGACGGCTGGCGGTCAGCTTGGCCACGCCGCCGAAGTCGGCGACGACGAACTCGGTGGCGGAGCCGCCGTTCCGGCCGCCCTGGCGGACCAGGATGTTGGCGGGCTTGAAGTCGACCGGGTTGCGCTTGATCCTCACCTGCCAGAACTCCAGCAGGTCGACCAGTTCGCGGATGATCCGCTCGGCCTCGCCCCGGCGGCCGAGTCGGCCCTGCCCTCGCAGCGCGGCGACGTGGTCGGCGAGGGTGAGGGGGAGGTACTCCATCGCCAACCAGTCGCAGAGCGCGCCCGCGTGCTCGACCCGGCCGTGGCCGAGGATCTCGGGGACGTGGCGGCGGAAGAGCGGGTCGCCGGCGAGGTGGGCGAGGAGTTCGGTGTCGGCCCGCACGCCCGGGTTGCCGACCTTCACGGCCGCGTCGCCACCGGCACGGCCGTCGGTGCGGCCACCGGCGCGGACGTCGGCGCGGCGGACGTGCCAGACGGTGCCCTCGCTGCCGGAGCCGACCCGGCCGACGGGGCGGTAGCGGTCGGTGAGGGCGCTGGGGAAGCCGGTGGTGGGGTCGGTCGTGGGGTCGGTGGGGTCGGCGGTCGGGCCGGCGGTGGTGGTGGGCGACGGTTCGGCGGGGGGCCTGGGCGGGACCGGGCCGCCCGGGCGCTGGACGCGGGTGCGCGCGCCGGGGACGGCGCCCGTAGCGGCGGTGGCGCCGGAGTCGGCCTTCGGACGTTGCACACGGGTGCGCGGGCTCTCGGCGGCGGCGCCGGAGTCCGTGTTCGGGCGCTGCACACGGGTGCGCGGGCTCTCGGCGGAGGCGCCGGGATCGGCCTTCAGACGTTGCACGCGAGTACGCGGGCTCTCGGCAGCGGCGCCGGGATCGGTCCTCGGGCGCTGCACGCGGGTGGGCGGGCTCTCGGCGGAGGCGCCGGGATCGGCCTTCGGACGTTGCACGCGAGTACGCGGGCTCTCGGCAGCGGCGCCGGGATCGGTCCTCGGGCGCTGCACGCGGGTGGGCGGGCCGGGCTCCGGCGGTGTGTCGGCCATCGCGCCGTTCTCCTCCTCACGGCCCCGGCTCACCGGGGCGCGCCGAACTCGTCGATCTCGACCACCTGGACGTCCAGGTCCAGCGCGAACCTCAACCGGCGTCCCGGTCCGATCCGGGTCGGCTCCTCGATCCGGCGACCGTCGACGAAGGTGCCGTTGGTCGAGCGCAGGTCCTCGACGTACAGCGCGCCGTCGATCCAGCGCAGCCGGGCGTGGTGCCGGGAGAGCTGGTCGAGGCCGGCCAGACCGGGGACCGCCGCGCAGTCGGGCTCGTCGCGGCCGATCGCCAGTCCGCCGCCCCCGCGCCGGTGTTCGGCGCGGACGGGCAGCAGGACCCCGGCGACGATCAGGGCCAGCCTGATCGCCGGCGGTCGGGCGGGTCGCGGCTGTGGCCGCCGGTCCTGTTGCTGCCGGTCCTGTTGCTGCTGGCCCTGCTGCTGCTGGCCCTGCTGCTGCCGGTGCCGGTTCTGCTGCGGTTGTGCGGGGCGCGCCGGGCGGGTCGCGGCCTCCGGGTCGACGGCCGATCGCGGACCGGCGGACGAAGCATCGACCGGGGCCGCGTCGGCCGGCGTGGCGGCCCGGGCGTCGGCCGGGGCCCCGGCCGCCGGGACGTCCTCGGCCGGGTCGTGGCGCTCCAGTTGCTGGAACATGTGCACCTGGCAGTACCCCCGGGTGGCGGAGGGCGGGCACTCCCCCGGCGCTCCCACCGGGCAGCGGTAGATCACGGTCGCCACGAGGTCTCCCGGAGGGTCACGCCGCGTCGGACCAGGTCTCGTTCGATCCGGCCCAGGTCCCCGGGGCGCGGCACCCCGATCACCCGGACCTCGCCCTCGCTCACCCGCACCTGGAGCTCGGGCCGCTCCGGCCGGTGGTCCAGGTAGGGCGCGTACCGCTCCCGGCCGAGCGCCGTGCGGGTGGTCAGCCGCTGGTTGGCCGAGCCGCGCCAGGCGAGCCCGGTGGGCTGCCCGGCCCGGTAGCGGCCGGTGATCACCGCGTCCGCGCCGTCCAGCGCGGCGGCGGTGGCCGGGTCGGCGGCCAGTTCCTCCGGTTCCCAGCCGGTGTACACCAGCAGATCGGCCGGGCGCCCCGCGCGACGGCGCTCGACGTCGGCGGCGGCGAGCAGCGCGGCGAGGGCGGCCGGCTGCTCCAGCGGTTCGCCGCCGCTGACGGTGAGGCCGTCGAGACCGTCGGCGAGTGCCGCCCGCCACAGGGCGGCGAACCGCTCGACGGTCAACTCCCGCCCTCCGGTGGCCTCCCAGGTGTGCCGGGACATGCAGCCGGGGCAGGCCAGGGTGCAGCCCTGGAACCAGACGCCGAGCCGTCGGCCGGGCCCGAGCGAGGTCACCGGCCGGTAGACCTGGCCGACGAGGGCGGCGACGGCCGGAGTCGCGGTCTCGGCAGCGGCAGCGGCAGCGGCAGTCGCCGGAGTGCCGCCGGCCGCGCTCAGCCCTGCCACCGCTCGACCTCCAGCCGGTAGACCTCGCCGTCCCCGTCGCCCTCGATCGCGACGACCCGAAGCCGCTCGCCCCGGCGGGGCGGGGTCCGGAAGACCTCCTTGGCGAGCGGGTTGACCAGTGCCGATTCGACGGCGGTCAGCACCCCTCGGCCGCCGTGGTCCAGCCGCCGGGTCGCCTCGACCCGCAGCACCTCCCACGCGTCGTCGGCGAGGACCAGCTCGGCGCCGTGGGTCTCCAGGACGCGGCCCGCGACGGAGGCGATGGCCTTGTCGAGGATCCGCGGCACCCACTTCTCCTGCATGAAGTCCATCGGGATGAAGTTGTCACCGAAGCGGTTGCGCAGCTCGGGCCGTTTGATGACGTCGTTGAAGAAGATGTCGAAGGCCTGCCGCAGGCGATGGCGGACCTCCGTCGGATCGTCGTGGCGACTCAGTTGGCCCCGGGTGGTGCGGGGGGCGGCCTCCGTGGCGCCGGTCCCCCCGGCCTCGCCGGTGCCACCGCCGGTGCCACCAGTGGTGGAGGCGCCCGCGTCCCCGGTGCCCGCCCCGTCCTTCGGCGGCTCGCCCGTCCCGGCGGCCGTGATGCCGAGGTTCGAGGTGAAGACCAGGACGCACTCGGTGAAGTAGACGGTGGCGCCCCGGCCGTCGGTGAGCCGGCCGTCCTCCAGGATCTGGAGGAAGAGGTCGAACAGCCTGGGGTTCGCCTTGTCGATCTCGTCGAAGAGCAGCACGCTCATCGGGTTGGCCCGGACGGCGTTGGTGAGTTCGCCGCCCGCGTCGTGGCCGACGAAGCCGGGCGGGGCGCCGATCAGCCGGTCCCGGGCGTGCTCCTCGGCGAACTCGCTCATGTCGAAGCGGATCGGCCGGGCGTCCTTGCCGAGGATCATCTCCGCGACGCCCTTGGCGAGTTCGGTCTTGCCGACGCCGGTCGGGCCGGACAGGAACAGGGTGCCGCGCGGACGGCTGGGCGAACTGGACGCCTGGGCGCCGTTCAGCCCGGCCGCCGAGCGCATGAAGATCTCCAGCGTGCGGCGCACCGCGTACGGCTGGCCGATCACCTTGCCGTTGAGGAACTCCTCGCCCGTGGCGATGCGTTCGCGCAGTTCGGCGGTGGCCCACGGGTTGTCGAGCACGCCGATCCGGTAGAGGCGGGCGGCTTCGTCCAGCCGTTGCACCGGAAGGTTCCGGTCCAGGGCCATCCGGCCGATCGCCATCACCTCCGAACTTCCCATGCCGTGCGAGGAGTCGGCGAGCGCCTTGGCCGCCGTCGCGGTCTCGGCCTCGGTGAGGATCGGTCCGCCGGTCGCCGCCTGGTAGCGGGCGAGCCCGCCGACCACGTGCCGGGCGGCGGCGAGCCGCTGGTCGTGCGGCGGCTGCGGGACGCTGATCACCCGCACCGCGCGGCTGCCGACCGCGAACTCCCTGGGCAGCTCCTCCTGCCGTTCCACCACCCAGAACACCGTGTTGTACGGCGTGACGGCGCTCGCGCCCTGCACCGGCCGGGCGGTGTGGCCGAGTTCCTCGGCTGCCGCGAACAGCCGGGCGGCCTCCCCGGCGACGGGCGCCTGCGGAGAGCCGAGCCGGCCGGAGTAGGGGACGACCAGTCCGATCGGCGGGCCGGGGTGATGGACGACGCCCACCATCGCGTCGCGCAGCCGGTCCAGCATCTCCGGCTCGTCCTCGTCGTCGGCGCCGTCCGTGCCCTGACCGTCCCGGCCGCGCCGCCACTTCTCGTCCCGCTCGGCGAACTCCCGTAGTACCGGCGGCACTTGCTCGACGGTCGCGCTCAGCCGCAGCAGCGTGATCCGCTCGTGCACCTGGTCGAGGAAGGCGAGCGCGCCGTAACCCCGGGCGGCGCAGAGGGACTCGATCACCCCGCCGAGGCTGTACGGCGCGAGGGTGGCGCTGCTGCCGGCCGCGTGGTCGTCGGGCAGCAGGTACTGGTCGCGGACGTTCCCGGTCAGCAGCACCTGCGGGTGGACGGTGAGCGCCATGTCCAGCTCGCGGATCCAACTGGGCGCCGCAGGGCGGGGGTCGGTGCTGTTGCGGGCATTGCTCGTGGCGTCGGGGCCGGGCGGCGGCGCGTCCTTGCGCAGACCGGCCGGGTCCCCCTGCTGCTCAGCGCTCACGGCCACGCTCCTGCGGCTTGCGGACGGCGGCGGCCCCGGTGGCGCCGGAGCGCTTCGACCGGCTGCCGCGGCGGCGCGGGGTCGCGGCGGACGGCGGCTGCGGCCACGACCCGCCGGGGACGGTACCCGCGGCCATCGCGCCCGGCGCCATCGCGGACGTCCGCTCCAGCCGCACGCCCTGCAGCCGGACGCCCTCCTCGATCGCGGGCAACTGCTCCTCGCAGAACCACTGCTGGACGCTCTCGTCCTGCTCCTCGTCCTGCCAGGCGTCGCCGGTACCGGCGTCCTCCCGGCGGACCACCGCCGTGGAGAGGGTCGCCCGGTCCGGGGCCAGCACCAGGCGCAGCCCGTACCCGGCGGCCGGCGGTTCGCGGCCGTCCTCGAAGCCCTCGACCTGTCCTCCCCCGGCCGCAGCGGCCCCGCCCGGGTCCGGGTCGCCGAACGGCACCACCACCTCGCCCTCGGCGGCGAGCAGGTCCTCGAAGTCCTCGCCGACCAGGTAGTCCCGCCCGCGCAGCACCTCGGCGAGCGCCGCCGCCACCGGCACCCGGTTGCGGCGGGCGTCGGCCCGCGCCACGGCCGCCTCCACGGCGGGCCGCAGGAAGGCAGGGTCCTCGGCGGCGGCGAGGTCGGCGAGCAGCCGGTCGCGTTCGTCCGGCTCCGCCTCCTGCACCAACTCGGTCAGGGCCGCGCGCAGTTCGGCCCGCTCCTCGTCGCGGGCACGGCGCCCCACCGAGTGCTGGACCAGGGCTGCGAGGTCGGTGAGCGTGGCCCGCACCTCGGGGACGGTGGCGGCCTCCCTGAGCGCGCGGACCAGGCCCGCCACCCGTTCCAGGTCGGCCGGGTCGCAGCGGGGCACGTCGCGGTCGAGGACCGCCTGGGCCTCGACGAGCGCGCCCGGCCGGACCCGCTCGACGCGGTCGGCCTGCTCGGCCCGGGCCCGCTCGGCGAGGGCCTCGGCCTCGGCCGCGGCGGCCGCCTTCGCCTCTCCGGCGCTGCGGCGCGCCTCCGCACGGGACGGGCGCGAACGCTCCGGTTCGGCCACCGCCTCCGGCAGTACGGCCGACCACACGTCCTGCACCGCCTCGGCCAGCTCCTGGGCGGCCCGCGCGTTCGCCGCCCGGGCCCGCTCGACCGCCCGCGTCAGCTCGGCCTCGTCCGCCCCGGCCCCGACGGTCACCGTCTCCACCGCGACCCGGGCGGTGCGGTAGGCGCGCCGCAGCTGCCCGGCCTCCCCGCGCAGCCCCTGGGCCTGCTCGTTCAGCTCGCCCAGCCGGGCCCGCAGCTCCGCCCGCCGCGCCTCGGCCCGGCGCAGGTTCTCGGCCCGCTGCGCCTCGGCGGCGAGCCGGGCGCGCAACTGCCTGCGGCGCTCGGCCTCCTGGTCGACGTAGGACCACCCGTATCCCGCGGAACTGCTCACCGGCCGCCTTCCGAGCGCGAGTCATGACCTGCGGCGCGCACCGACCGGGAGTTGGCACCGGTCCGGTTCTCACCCCTCGCGCGCCGCCGGGGCCGGTGCGGGTCGTGTACGAGACATCTCGACCGCGCGCGAACCGGCACCACCCCCGAAGTGCTGCTGAGGGCCCATCATGCCGCAGATCAGACGGTTGCGTTCCGCCTTTGCCAATCCGGGATCATCGCCCGCGGCACGCGCCGACGCGCTACATTGGCGCACGACCCGCAGACACGGAGCACCAGGGCGGGAGGTGGGGGCGATGGCACTGACCGATGTCCTCGACGTCCTGCGCGAGCACTGGGACGAGGTCCAGGAGTACCTGGACGGGACCGCCAAGGCCGCCGTCGCGGCCCTGCTCGACACCCCGTCCGCCGACCCCGAGCGGACCGCCCGGAGGATCGTCCGGCTGGTGCTGGCGGCCCTTCCGGACGAGCACCCGGTGCGTGCGCCACTGGGGGACTCGGTCCGCTACTCGCAGGCCGTCCGGCTCGAATCGGCGAACCGTGACGCCGTCCTGCAGGTGCTCCGACTGGCCCGCGAAGGGTCTGCGGACGTCACCGGTCCCACGGAACCCACGACGCCCACGGTCCCCGGGACGCCCGCCGATCCCGAACCGGACGCCCTCCCCACCCCGCCCGAGGACGCCGACGACTGGCTGCTCGCCGCCGACTCCGTCAGCGCCGCCGACTACCGGTCCGGCGGGCACGACCCCGCCGATCCCGACCTGATCCGGCTGACCGACCGCCAGGGCGCCGTCCGGCTGCCGTCGTTCCAGTTCGACGGCGCCTCCGGCCGGCCACTGCCCGTCGTGGTCGCCGTCAACCGCCTGCTGGACGCCGACGACGACCCGTGGGGCGTGGCCGACTGGTGGCTCGGCGCCAACGCCTGGCTGGACGCCGTCCCCGCCCGCCTGCTGGGCACCCCCGCCGAGCACGGACTGCTCGCCGCAGCCCGCGCCGAGATCGCGGAGTGGTGACCGCATGCCCGACGTGAAGGTCCCCGCCCCGACCGCGCGCGCCACCCCGCACCTCGACGTGGTGCCCGCCGGGACCGTGCTCCACCGCGTGCACTCGGCCGCCTACCCGGCCACCTCGTTCAACCCGAACCCGTCCGACAGCCACTACGAGGGCGGCCGGTTCTGCTCCTACCAGGGCGACGGCAGCCATCTGCCGTACCTGTACGCGGGGTTCTCGGAGCGCACGGCCGTGATGGAGACGCTGGTCCGGGGCATCCCCTTCGACGAACGCGGCTGGCGCCGGATCCGGCGCGCCTCGGTGCGGGGCCGGGTGCTGTCGCGGATCGAGACGACCTGCGACATCCCGCTCGTCGGCCTGATGACGCTCGACCAGCTCGCGGCCGTCCACCAGGACGAGTGGCTGATCCACTCCACCCCGGACGCCTACCCGCGCACCCGCCGCTGGGCCGCCTGGATCCGCGGCCAGGCCCCGGAGGCGCTCGGCCTGCGCTGGCCGTCCAAGCGCGACCTGGGCGGCAGCGCCTGCATCCTCTACGAGCAGGACGCCGCCACCCCCCTGGTCAAGCCGGTCGACGCCGCGCCCGTCCCGCTCGACACCGCCGAGGGCGCCGCCCTGCTCAACCTCCTGCTCGCCCCGGCCCGCACCCGCGTCGACCCGCCCCGGCGGCAGGGCTCGTAAGGCGGAGCCTGCGGACCGTCGTCCTCGCTCCGGCGGTGGTGTTCACGCGGTTTCGGGCACGCCCTGCCCACCCTGCCCTGCCCACCCGTCGGAACGGCTTGCCCCGTCCCCCCGGCGGCCGCGTACTGTGCACGGGCCAAGTGATCGTTCCAACAGGGGGAAACAGAATGACCACGCACGTCACAACACCGGGCACCACGATCGGATCGGTGCGTTCCGCCGACGGCACTACCGTCGGTTACCGCAGCACCGGCTCCGGTCCGGGGCTCCTACTGGTGCCCGGGGCGTTCGCGCTCGCGGCCGACTTCGACGGGCTGGCGGCGGAGTTGGCGGACCGCTTCACGGTGCACACCGTCGAGCGGCGGGGACGCGGAACGAGCGGCCCGCAGGGTGACACCTACAGCGCGACCGCCGAGTGCGCGGACATCGAGGCCGTCCGCGCGGCCACCGGGGCGCGGTTCGTGTTCGGCCACAGCTTCGGCGGCTTCCTGACCCTGGAGGCCGCGCTGGCCGGCTCCGCCTTCGAGCGGATCGCCGTCTACGAGCCCGGGGTGTCCGTCGACGGTTCCATCCCCTTCGACTGGGCCGAGCGGTGCCGCCGCGAACTCGACGCCGGGAAGCCCGCCGAGGCGTTCCTGACCTTCGTCCGTGGCGTCAACCCCGGGACCAGCGGCAAGGCTCCGCGCTGGCTGCTGCGGCTGATCCTCCCGCTCGCCCTCAAGAAGCCCGAGCGGCTGCAGAAGCACGCCCTGCTGGCTGCGGCGATCCGCGAACACGCCGAGATCGCCGCCCGGGACAACACCTTCCGCGAGTACGGGCGGCTCGACCGGCCCGTGCTGCTCATGGCGGGCAAGGAGGCCCGGAGCACCGGGGCGGGGCGTGCCGCCGCCGCCGTGCACGAGGTCCTGCCCGGCTCCCGGCTGCTGCTCCTCCCCCAGCTGGACCACTTCGGGCCCGAGACGAATCCCGCCGCCGTCGCCCCGGCGGTGGCGGACTTCTTCCTGGAGTCGTCCGCCCGGTAGCGGTCGGGCCGGGCAGTGGTCATCGCTGCCCGGCCACCGTTGTGCCGTACAGGTGAGTTGGCCGCATGCGTGCGATCGGCCTCGGACGGGCGACGGCCCTGCGCCGTGTGGCGCAGGGCCGTCGCCCCCGCTCATCAGTGACCCTGGTTCGCCCGGTCCGGCAGCGGGTGCGCGGCCTCGGCGTCCTGGGCGAGTTCGTGGGCGATGGGCACCGGGGCCTCCGCTCCGTGGCGTGCGACGGCGTCGCGAGCCCGAACGCCGCGCCCGCCACGACAACGCTCACGACGGCCATTCTGGGCAACCCTCCGGTCCAGTCCGGCATCTGCAGCCTCCCCCGTTCACCTCCCGCCCCAGCGGCGGGAGTTGGCTTCGTCAGAGAACCACCGGCCGGGTGGAGCGGCAAGCTCTTCGCCGCACAGCCGAATCGTTCGTGCGCGCGGGTCGCTCCGTCAGGCCGTCAGGCCGCCGGGAGGGTGCCGAGGGCCCGGATGCCGGTGCGGCCGGACCGGAACACGGCGGGGCCGACGGCGGCCAGGGCGATGTGGGCGTACTCGGTGTCGGCGGCGAGGCGGTCCGGTTCGTCGCGCCAGTGGAGCCGTCCCGTGGCGAGGTCGTGGGCGAAGAGGCGGTCGTCGTTCGTTCCGACGTAGACCGCGCCGCCCGCCGCCGCCGCCGAACTCATGCCCCGGCCGAGGCCCATGGGGACACTGGCGGTCCAGCGGGTGTCGCCCGTGCCCGCGTCCAGGGCGGTCAGGGCGGTGCCGCTCAGCAGGCACACCGTCCCGTCCGACACCGCGAGTTCGCCCAGACTGTGGCGCTGAGCGCGCCGCCACAACGGCCGGCCCGTGCCCGCGTCCAGGGCGTGCACGGTCGATCCCCCCGTCGCGGGGTCGTTGCACACCGCGTGCAGGGTGCCCCGGTGCACGGTCGGCGCGAAGTCGACCGGGCCGACGGCGTCCTGCGCCCAGCGCCGCTCACCGCTCCGCACGTCGAAGGCGAACAGTCCGCCCGTCAGGCCTGGGACGTAGACGGTGTCGTCGGCCACGAGCGGCACGGGCGAGACGTTCGCCGGAGTGCTCCAGCGGACCTCGCCGGTGGCCAGGTCGTGGCAGCGGAGCGCGTTCCCGTACCCCGTCAGCACGCGGTCGCCGGCCACCACGATGCCCTGTTCCGCCGACAGATCCCGCCAGTCGGGGACCTGGACCTCCCAACGCACCTGCCCGGACGCCGCGTCGAGGGCCCGGACGCCGGTCGCGGAGTTCACACAGACCGTGCCGTTCCCGGCGGCGAGCGGCCAGCCGCCCGGGGGGTCGGAGGCGTCGGCCGCGGGCACCGCCCGGGTCCAGCGGAGGGTGCCGGTGCGCGGGTCGTGGGCGCGGACGGCGCCGTCGTACCCGGACACGTAGAGGCTCTCGCTCGGCCCGGCGGGCAGGACCATCCGCCCGCCGGTGGCGGCCGTGCTCCAGATCCGGGGGCCGCGCACGGGCACCCGGTCCGCCCACCACCGGACGCCGGCCGGGACCGCGAGGGCGCCGAGGCCGCCCACGGTACTGAGCAGCAGGCGGCGGCGGTGGATCCCGGGCCGGGGCTCGCCGACGGGGGCTGCTGCGGGCGCGGTCGGGTGCATGTCGGGGGTCACGTCGGAGGTCACCCTGGACAGGACTTCGTGCACCGACCGGACGGTTCCGGCTCGGGCGCAGGACGGCCCTTTCGGGCAGAACGCCCGGAGGACCGAGGCCCGCCGGGCGCCCTGCGCCGGGCACCGAGGTGTCAGTCGGCGTCCGTCTCCACCGGTTCGTCGGCGCGCTGGTCCTCGGTGCTGCCGAGGCGCCAGTACCCCATGAAGCAGACGGCGCGCCGGTCGTAGCCGCGCTCGCCGACCAGGTGGCGGCGGAGTGTGCGGACGGCCGCCGCCTCCCCGGCGATCCACGCGTACGGCGTGCCGGAGGGCAGTTCGGCGGCGCGGACGGCGGCGGGCAGGGCGGGGGTGCCCGGCGTGCCCCGGTGCAGCCAGGTGATCGTGGTGCCGGGCCGGCCGGCGGGGAGGTAGGCGTGCTCCGTCGGCCCCTCGACCTCGGCGAACACCCGGACCGGCAGGCCGGCGGGCAGCTCGTCGAGGATCGCGGCCACGGCGGGCAGGGTGGACTCGTCCCCCGCCAGCAGCACCCAGTCCGCCCCGTCGGGCAGTCGGAACTCGACGCCGCCGGCCTCCTCGACCGCCGGTCCGCAGACGACCACCCGGTCACCGGGTGCCGCCGTCTCCGCCCAGCGGGAGCCGGGGCCGTGGTCGCCGTTGACGGCGATGTCGATGTCGACCTCGTCGGGGTCGTGGCGCTGCGCGCGGACGGTGTAGGTGCGCAGCACCGGGCGGACGGCCGGGTCCATGGTGCGCCAGTGCTGGTACCAGGCGAAGTCGTCCTCGCCCTCCGGCATCAGGGGTTCGCTCTGTCCGGGGAGCGGGAGCAGGAGCTTCACGCGCTGGTCGAGCCCGCCGTTGACGAACCCGGCGAGGCTGGGGCCGCCCAGGGTGATGCGGGCCATGTGCCGGGTGATCCTGGCGGTCCGGACCACCTCTAGCGGGAAGAGCAGGAACCGCGCGGGGGCGGTGGTGCTGGCCAGGGCCGTCTCCTCTCACCTGAATTTAGGTAAGGCTAACCTACCCCAGAGGTCGTTCGCCCCCGTCCGTCCGCGCGGGTTCGATGGAGTGACGCGGCGCCGTCGAGGAGCGCGGGGGCAGTGTCGGCGCGCAGGAGCGCGCCGACGGCGCGGCGGGACGGCCGCGACCCCCGGCGACCAAGAGGTAGTCCTCGCCGCCGACCAGCGCGGCCACAATGCGGTCGGCGCCGTTCCAGGTCATCTCCGCCCCTCCCCCTCGCCGCTCCCCCGTCCTGACCACCTCAAGCGTATCTTTGATGCACCCGTTGAAACTTTGCTGCTCTCGGCCCGGGGAATCGGCTGTAAAGTTTCAAAGTGCCATCAGAACCGACGAAGCGACTGCGACCGGTCGACCTGGGACGCGAGCACGGCCTCTCCGCGCAGGCCGTCCGCAACTACGAGCAGGACGGCTTCCTGCCGACAGCCGGACGGACGCCCACCGGGTACCGGATCTACACCGAGCTGCACGCGGCGGCGCTGCGCACCTTCCTCGCCCTCGTCCGCGCCCACGGGCACGCGACGGCCGGGGCCGTCATGAACGCCGTCCACGCGGGCCGGACCGACGAGGCCCTGACCGCGCTCGACCACGGCCACGCCCAGTTGCTCCGCGACCGGGAGACCCTCGCCTCGGTCCGGGGAGCGGTCGAACACCTGGCGGAGGCCGCGGAGCCCGCCCCCGACCCCGGCCCGCTCGCCCTGAGCATCGGCGAACTCGCCCACCGCCTCGGACTCACCCCGGCCACCCTGCGCACCTGGGAAGCCGCCGGCATCCTCCTCCCCCAGCGCGACCGCGCGACCGGCCACCGCGTCTTCCGCGCCACCGACGTCCGCGACGCCGAACTCGCCCACCTGCTGCGCCGCGGCGGCTACCGCCTCCCGCACATCGCGGCCGTCGTCCAGCAGATCCGGACCGCCGGTGGCACGAGCGCCCTCGCCGCCGCCCTGGCCGACTGGCAGGAGCGGCTCACCGCGCGGGGGCTGGCCATGCTGAGCGCCGCCGCGCACTTGAGCGCCTACCTGACGGCGGCGGCCGGCTCCGGCAGGTAGGGCCACCGGCGAACCGGGGCACCGCGCGCCGGGAGCGGCCTACTCATTAAGGTCGGCCGTATGGCGAAGAGGAGAAGCGGCCCCGGGCCGGCTCCGGTGCGGGCGCTGCCCGGACTGGCCGAGAACCGGAACCTGCTGGCGTACTTCCGGGAACGGGCGACGCCGCCGAGCGGCCCGGAGGACCACTCGCTGGGCGCCTGGCAGTTGCGCACGCACCCGGACCACTGCGAATGGCTGGCCTCGCTGGTGCCGGGGCATCCGGTGGAGGGAGCCTACGGGGTGCCGGTGCTCGCGTTCGAGGGGGTGGCCGCCGCTGTCGCCATCGGCACGTCCGGCCTGCTGGTCCGGCTGCCGACCCTGCCGGCGGACATCGAACCCGGCCCCGCGGTAAGGCCGTTGACCGACGGCGAGTGGCGGTCCGTGCCGGCCGTGCTCGCCGACCTCCGCAGTACGGAGAGTGAGGCCCGGATCGCGGAGGTGGTCCGCTCGGCGCTGCTGCACGCCCGCGACCTGCGCCGGAACCGGTGACCGGGGGCAGCGGGGGCGGGCACCGACGGATGCTCAGACGCGGTCGAGCGGGCGGTGCGGGCCGGGCGGGAGTTCGGCCTTGACGGTGTCGCCGGGGTGGATGGTTCCGCCGGTGCGGACCACGCCCATGATTCCGGCCCGGCGGACGATGGTGCCCTCCTCGTCGCGGCCCACGACCTGCTTGAGCAGGCCGTCCTGGAACGCGTCGATCTGGAGGCACGGGTTGCGCAGGCCGGTGACCTCGACGACAGCCTCGGGGCCGATCCGCAGCAGGGTGCCGACCGGCAGGCCGAGCAGGTCGATCCCCCGCGTGGTGACGTTCTCGCCCAGTTCGCCGGGCGCGACCGCGAAACCCTGCTCGGCCACCTCGGCGAACAACTCCTCGTGGATGAGGTGGACTTGGCGCAGGTTCGGCTGCGTCGGGTCCTGCGCGACGCGGGAGCGGTGCTTGACGGTCACCCCCGAATGCACGTCGCCCGCCACGCCGAGGCCGGCGATCAGGGTGATGCTCGCCCGGTTCGGTTTGGTGAAGGTGTACTCGCCGCTGCTGCTGACCGCCGTGACCGTTCCACTCATCCGTGCGCATCCTCCTGTACGGGGGCAAGATCCCCGTCTAGCGTAGACCCGCGGGTCGACGGCCCGGAGGGCAGGGGTGATGACAGGTTTCACGGACCGACCGCAGGACAGCGTCGCGCGTTCGGTCGAGGCACGGCTGCGGGCCGCGCTCGACCTGGGCGACCTCGACGAACTGCGCGCCCTGTACGAGCGGTTGGGACGCCCCCGGGTGGAGGTGCCCAGGCTGGCGGAGGAGGTCAGGGCAGCGATCGTGCACGCGTACGTGCCGGTCTGCGGCGAGCGCAGCGATCCGCGCTGGCGGGTGGAGGCGCTGTTCACCGAGCCGCCCCCGCCCGTCGACTCCGCCGAACGGCTCGGCCGGGCGTGGGCGGTGCTGGCCGAGCTCGGGGTGAACCCGTGGGCGCCGATGCCGTGCGGGCTCTACCACGACGGGGGCTGGGGCAACTACGACGTCATCGTCCACGACAACGAGCTCGACGACCCCGACCGCCCGGGCGAGTTGTACGTGTCGCGGCTCGGGCTGTTCGTGAACGGCGACGACTGGGACGACCGCTGCCGGGCGGCCTTCACCGAGGCCGGCTTCCACTGGATCGACATGGTGAGCGGCGGGGCGCTGGTCCCCGGCCTCCGGGTCCGCTACTTCGGCGAGTGGACGGAGCTCAACATCGACACGCTGCTGTTCCTCTGGCAGGACTGAACAGGGCCGCGGTTCAACGGGACTCGTCCACGGGCTCGCCGAAGGGCCAGGCGATCTCCTGGCGGTTGTCCGGGTGGCCCGGCGTCCCGGTCCAGCGGCGGTGGACCAGCCGGACCGGGCCCGCGAAGGCGAAGCCGTGCCCCGTGATCCAGTCGGCGACGGCGTCGTACCCGCCGAGGATCCGCGGGAAGGTGGCGGCCTCGCCCTCGACCTCCAGGCAGGCCAGGGTGTTCGCGGGCAGGTCGAGCACGGTCATGCCCTCGGGCAGGTCCGCCGGCTGAGCGCCGTCCGGCCGGAACGGCAGGCAGGCCTCGACGAGCGTCGCGTTCTCGTCGTCGCACACCCCGTGGAAGCGGACGAACGCGGGCCCGGTGAAGGTGAGCGGGCCGCGTCCGGCGGCCTGGTACATCTCCTGGTAGGCGGCGCGGAGGAAGGCGTCGAGCCCCGAGTTGTCGACGGTCGCCCCGCGGACGAGGATCCGTTCGGCGGCGCCCTGGCGGACGGTGACGCGGTGGGTCATCGTTGCTCCTTCGGTCAGTCGGTCCAACAGGCCGTGGACGACGGAGCGCTGCACCTCCAGCCGCCGTTCGGCGGCCAGCATCCGTGCCCGCAGGGCGGCGGCGAGCTCCTCCTCGCCGCCGCCGAGCAGCCGGCCCACCTCCTCGACGGGGATGTCCAGTTGCCGCAGCGCCCTGATCGACTGCGCCGTACGCACCTGATCGCGCCGGAAGTACCGGTAGCCGCTCACCGGGTCGACGAACGCCGGCGCCAGCACGCCACTGGCGTCGTAGTGCCGGAGCGCCGTCACCGAGAGGCCGCTGGCCTGCGAGAACTGCCCGATCGGCAGCAGGTTTCTCCTGTCCACGGCCTCGACTGTGCCGTCTCGTGCCACCCGAGAGTCAAGCCCCTCCGAGAACGAGGACGACGGCGGCCCGGCGTTCAGAGGGCGCCGTCGGCGTGGTCGCCGAGGGTGAGCAGGACGCGGCGGAGCAGGCCGGTGAGCTGGTCGCGCTCGGCGGTGGTGAGCCCGGCGAGCTGGCGTTCCTCGCCGGCGAGGTGGTGCTCGACGAGACGGTTGGTGAGCTCCCGGCCGGTGTCGGTGAGGGAGATCAGCACCCGGCGGCGGTGGGCGGGGTCGACGGCCCGGTCCACCAGGCCCTTCTCCACGAGGTGGTCGATGCGGTTGGTGAGCGCCGCGGAGCTGACCATCGCGGCGGCGCTGAGTTCGCCGGCGGTGAGGACGTTCGGCGGGCCGGAGCGCAGCAGCGTGGCCAGGACGTCGAACTCCCAGGGCTCGACGCCGTGCGCGGCGAGGTTCTCCTTGATCCCGCGCTCCAGCAGCCGGGAGGCGCGGGAGAGGCGGCCGATCACGGCCATCGGCGAGGCGTCGAGATCGGGGCGGACCGCCTGCCACTGCGCGGTGATGCGGTCGACGCCGTCGTGCTGCGGCTGCTGTTCCGTCATGCGCCGGAGTCTAACATTTCGACATGGAAGTGTTTGACATCGCGGATCACGCCTCCCTATAGTTTCGACATCGAAATGTTCGACGTGTTCGACAGAACGTGTTCGACAAGGCGTGTCCAGCACAGGGGGATGGTCATGAAGGTCCTGCTCACGGGTGCCACCGGCTACATCGGCTCCGCCGTCACCGAGCACCTCACCGCCGCCGGCCACCAGGTCGTGGCGCTCACCCGCAGCGCGGAGCCGCAGCCCGAGCGGGGTTGGCACGCCCAGCTGGTCGGCGACACCGCCGACCCGGCCTCGCTGGCCGGCGCGGTGACGCCCGACATCGAGGCCGTGATCCACCTCGCCCCACCGAGCGGCGACGCCGAGGTCGACAGTGCCGTCGTCGAGGCGCTCGCCGCCCCGCTGCGCGGCACCGGCCGCCCCTTCGTCTACACCAGCGGCGTCTGGGTGCTCGGCGCCACCGGGACGGCCCAGGAGGTCGGCGAGGAGGCCCCGGCGAACCCGATCGACATTGTCGGCCACCGCCCGCAGATCGAGCGGCGGGTACTGGACGAGGCCGCCGAGGGCGTGCGCGCGGTCGTCGTCCGGCCCGGCATCGTGTACGGCCGGGGCGGCGGCATCCCGGCGATCCTGGTCGACCGGGCCCGCACCCAGGGGGCGCCCGAGTACTACGGCGAGGAGGGCGTGCGCTGGCCGACCGTCCACGTCGACGACCTGGCCGAACTGTTCCTGGCGGCGGTCGAGCGGGCCGGGGCCGGGACCGTCTGGCACGGGGTGGGCGAGTCGGCCGTCCCGGTGCGGGAGATCGCCCGGGCCGCCGGCCGGGTGGCCGGTGCGACCGGCGAACCGAAGGCGGTGCCGGCCGCGCAGGCCGCCGAGGTTTTCGGCCCGCTCTTCGCGGACGCGCTCGCCCTCGACCAGAGCGTCAGCGGCGCCGCCGCCCGCACCGTGCTCGGCTGGAAGCCGGACCGGCCGGGCACGGTGACCGAGCTGGAGTCGGGCTCGTACTGACGGCTCCTACCGACGGCGCCGCGGGGACGCGCCGTCACGGCCCGCCGGTCGCCCGACCGGCGGCCCGGTCAGGACGTGGCGGGCCGGGCCGGGCCAGGTGGAGGACGACGTCGGGACGGGCCGGTCAGGCGGTGGCGGGCCGGGCCAGCCGGAAGAGGACGTTGGGGCGCAGCGGGCCCTCGGGGGCGTCCAGGTCGTCGAAGTCCCCGGCGGGGTCGCGGGTCATGCCGAGGCGGGCCATCACGGCCTGGGAGCGCAGGTTGGTCGCCGTGGTGACGGCGAGGATCTCGGGGAGCTCAAGGGTGTCGAAGCCGAAGGCGAGGACGGCGCGGGCGGCCTCGGTGGCGTAGCCCAGGCCCCAGGCGGAGCGGGCGAGGCGCCAGCCGATCTCCACCCCGGTGAACGGCACCTCCTCGTCGACCTCGTCGAGGCCGGCGAAGCCGATGAACTCGCCGGTCTCCCGGACCTCGACGGCCCACCAGCCGTAGCCGCGCCGGTCGAAGTCGGCCTCGAAGCGCGCCACGGACTCGTCGCTCCGCTCCCGGCTGAGCGGCTCGCCCAGGTGCTGCCGGACCTCGGGGTCGGCGTTCATCGCCGCCCAGGGTTCGAGATCGGACTCCCGCCAGCGGCGGATCAGGAGACGGTCGGTGTGCAGATCGGTCATGGCGCCCACCCAACGTGATCTTCGGCCGGAGGGCAACCCTGTTTCCCCAGCCCTCAGCGCCCGGTCAGCGCCCGGTCAGCGCCTCGGCCCGCCCAGCGCGTACACGGCGGTGCCGACGACGGCCGCCACCAGCGCGGCCCAGGTGGCGACCGGGGTGCCGGGCGGCAGCATCGGCCAGGTCAGCACCTGGGCGAGGGTGCCGGGCCCGGGCGGCAGGACGAAGGCGAGCGCGAGCGCCGCGAACGGCGGCAGCCACGCGCAGGACCGCCCGCACCAGGCCGCGCCGAGCGCGGCCAGCCCGGTCAGCCCGGCGCTGTCCCGGACGACGAGGGCGAGGTCGGTCGACAGGCCGGTGCCCGCCCGCGCCGCCAGCAGCACCCCGGCCGCCAGCACCGCCCCGCCGAGCAGGTGCCCCGCCCGGCGGGGCGGCCAGCGGAGCGCGGCCGTGCGGTCCAGCGCGAGGTCCGGCCCGGCGAGGCCGACGGCGAGCGCCGTCGCCCCGGCCGCGAGGACCAGCACGGTCAGCCTCGGGTCGTCCGCCCCGCCGACGGCCCGGCCGAGCACGGACACCGCCACGGCCCCGGCCAGCACGGCGGCCAGCGCGGCCGGCACCTGCCGCGAGCGCGCGTACAGCGTCAGCCACCTCATCGGGTCGGCACCCCCGTCAGCGTGGCGAGCACATCGTCCGCGCACCCGACCGAGGCCTCGTGCAGAGCGGCCATCCGGCGCCGCTGCTCGGCCTCCGGCAGGACGCGGAACCGCTCCCAGACCGGGCCGGCCAGCTCGCTCTGGTCGCTCTCCAGGTGCATCGTCCCGTCGAGCGGACGGAGGTCGCCGAACACCCAGGCCGCGGCGACGCTCTGGACGACGGCGTCGTCCAGGGTGCCGCTCTCGACGTCGCTGCGCGGGCGGCAGTTCGGCGCGATGCCCTGCGCGACCAGGGCCCTGGTCAGCCGCTCACCGGTGGCGGCGGCGAACACCGGATCGTCGAAGTCGACCAGCACGGCGTCCGCCGAGCGTTCCGGCCCCTCGCCGATCGCGTACGACTCCACGGTCTCGCGGACGGTGCCGGGTGCCCTGTCGCCGAGGGCGGCGTGGAGCAGCCGCAGGGCCTCCCGGCCCGGGCCGGCCAGCTCGTCCAGCCGGGACTGCCGCAGCGCCGTGACGCAGACCGGTCCTTCGCAGACCGGCGCGGCCGCCGCCCGGTCGACCACATAGGTGTCCCGGGGCGCGGCCGGGAGCACCGCCAGCGCGAGGGCGCCGCCCGCCAGCAGCGGGGCGAGGGCGAGCAGCCGGGCGCGCGGGCCGGCGGCGGCGAGCAGCGCGAGGCCGGTCGCGGTGACGCCGAGCAGCCACAGGACCTGCCCGAGGTGGACCGGGGCGGCGACGGTGAGCAGCGTGTCGCGGACGGGCGCCGTGACCGGTGAGAGCAGGGAGAGCCGGTTCGGCACGGCAGGGGTCGGGATCGCGGCGTCCGTGGTCGGCCGGAGCAGGCTGGTGAGCAGGAAGGCGCCGACGGCCAGCGCGGGCGGGGTGAGCACGGAGGGCAGGACCCGGGCGACGCCCAGGCCCAGTACCGCCCCGGCGGCCAGCGCGAGCGCCCCGACCAGCGAGATCGGCAGCCAGCCCGCGGGGGTGAATGTGGTGTCGCCGGTGAGCACCCGCACCCCGCCGACGAGGAGCAGCAGCCCGTACCCGGTGACGAGCGCGAGGGCGATCGGGCCGGCCTGGGCCAGCGCCCGCTGCCGGGCGGGCCGCGGGGTGCAGGCGAGCAGTTCGGCGGTCCGCGAGCGGTGGTCGCGCAGGCCCTGGAGCGCGCCGAGCCCGAGGGCGAGCGGCCACAGGAAGACCAGCATGTGGCGGGTCCACAGGGCCATCGAGGTCCACTGCGCCGTCCACCGGGTGGCGCCCGCGGACCACGGCCCGGGGGCGAGGGACAGGAACGCGAGCGCAGCCGCCAGGACCACCGCACCGGCCCACGGGGCGACGGAGCGGCGCAGTTCGGTGCGCAGGAGGCGGAGGGCCGAGGACACAGCCGAGGACGCTGCCGAGGACGCGGTGGGAACGCTCACCAGGCACCCCGCGTCCGTCGCGCCGGATCGACCAGCAGGGCCGAGTAGCCGCGCTCCAGCGGGCTGTCGCCCTCGTGCTCGGGACCGCCCGCCTCGGCGAGCGCGTCCGGCGTGCCCTGGAAGACCAGCTTGCCCTCGGCGAACAGCAGCACATCGGTGCAGGCGGCCGCGACGTCCTCGACCAGGTGGGTGGAGACCACCACGCAGGCTTCCGTGCCCAGTTCCTGGAGCAGTTCGCGCAGCCGCAGCCGCTGCGCCGGGTCCAGGCCGACGGTCGGTTCGTCCAGCAGCAGGACCGCCGGGTCGTTGACGATGGCCTGGGCGATGCCCGCCCGCCGCACCATGCCGCCCGACAGGGCCTTCATCCGCTCGTCGGCGCGGTCGGCGAGGCCGACCCGCTCCACGGCGCGCTGGGTCGCGGCCGGGATCTCCGCCGCCGGGACTTCCTTCAGCCAGGCCATGTACTCGACGAACTCCCGGACGGTGAAACGCTTGTAGTAGCCGAACTCCTGCGGCAGGTAGCCGATCCGGCGGCGCAGCGCGCGGTACTCGCCCGGTCCGCGGACGGTCTCGCCGAGCAGTTCCAGCTCGCCGCCGACGGGGCGCAGCACGGTGGCCAGGGCCCGGATCAGGGTGGTCTTGCCCGCCCCGTTGGGGCCGAGCAGTCCGTGGACGCCGGTGCCGAGGGACAGGTCGATCCCGTCGACGGCGAGCCGTTTGCGGCCGGCCCTGACCTGGAGTCCGGTCGCCCGGATCTCCCGGGCGTAGGTGGTGGGGGCCAGTTCGGCCCTGGTGACGGCACGCACGGTGCGCGTCCTCCTGTCTGTAGAGGGGGGAAGGTCAGCGGTCCTGGCCCGGCGCCGTCCAGGCACCCCGGCGGGCGGCCACGACCGCCACGCCGAGCGCGAGGACCGCGCCCCACAGCGGCAGGCCGTCCGCCCGCAGGACGGCGGCGGTCCGGCCGGCGGCCAGGGTCGGCGCCACCACCAGTGCGAGCCAGCCGGCCGCCACCACGACGGCCGCCCTGGTCACCCCGAGCAGCGCGCCGAGCGCGAGGGTGGTCGAGGTGAACGCCAGGCAGGGCAGCAGCCACTGCGCCGCCGTCAGGCCCGTCGCCCACCCGCCGAGCAGCAGCGCGGGAAGCACTACGGCGAGCACGGCGGCGGTGCGCCGCAGCAGCAGGGGCAGTCCGGCGCGCGGGGTGGCGGCGGTCAGCTCGTACGCCGGGTCGAGGCCGCGCGACCAGGCGGCCGCGACGCCGCCGACCGGCAGGACGGGGGCGAGTACCAGCAGCAGGGAGATCCGGTCCGGGTCGGGCCCGGCGTTCGCCCGGTCGAGCAGCAGCGCGAGCGCGGTGACGACGAGCACCATGGCCAGCCAGGGCGTCATCGCGGGCGTCGTCCAGGTGGACAGCCGGGCCGCGAGGCGGCGCGGTGGCGCCGGGGCGACGGCGGCAAGCTGCGGTTCCAGCTCCGACCAGACGGCGGCGGTGAGCGCCGCGACGGCGGGCTGCGCGGTGCCGACGGCGGCCGACAGCCGGTCCCGGCAGGCCGGGCAGGTCTCCAGATGGGCTTCCACGGCCCACAGTTCGTCGGCGGCGAGGGCGTTGCCGCCGGGCGCGCTGCCGCCGGGCTCGCGGTCGTCGGGCTCGCGGTCGTCGACATAGGCGGCCAGCAGCCGGGCCGAGGGGTGTTCGACGGTCATGCCAGTGCCTCCCGCATCGCGATCCTGGCCCGGCGGGCGCGGGTCTTGACCGTGCCCTCGGGCAGTCCGAGGACGACGGCCGTCTCCCGGACGGACAGTCCGTCGAGCACCATGGCCCGCAGGACGTCCCTGAGCTCTGGCGCGAGGCGGCCCAGCGCGTCCCCGACGTCGCCGCCGACGGTGGCGAGCAGCGCCTCCTCCTCGGCGGCGGGCGCCACCGGGTGCGGCGCGGCGGCCGGCGGCGGCTCGGCGTGGTGGGCCCGGCGCCGGAACGCGTCGACCAGGCGGCGGGCCGCGATCGTCCACAGCCAGCCGACGGCCGACCCGCCGACCCCGCCCGACCCGCTCCCGGCGAAGGACCCCGCCGCGCGCCACACCGCGAGATAGGTCTCCTGCATCACCTCGGCGACCATCTGCTCGTCGGCGCAGCGGCGCCGCAGCCGCACCGCCAGCCACGGCGACGTGCGGCGGTACAGCTCCTCGAAGGCGGCCCGGTCCCCCCGGGCCACCTGTCGGAGCAGCTGCTCCTCGTCCTGTTCCTGCGGCGGTGCTGCCGCCCGTACTCGTCTCACACCTGGTAGACGGCCACACGGGACTGCGGGTTTTCCCCGGGGCGTGATCCCGGTCACATCAAGGCTTTGCAGGGAAGCAGCGGCCGGGCATCCGGCTCGGTCTGCGACGACCGGCCTCGTGATCAATCGTCTCCAGGCCGTGCTATTTTTGTGAGCAATCGTTCAACTACGGAGGTCGGGATGGGGCGCAGGCAGCTCTGGGACCAGGACGAGGTGCTGGCCTCGGCCATGCAGCTCTTCCGCCGTCGGGGATACCTCGGCGCCTCGCTGCGGGACATCGAGGAGGCCACCGGACTGCACCCGGGGAGCCTCTACCGGACCTTCCGGAGCAAGGACGGCCTGTTCCACGCCGCCCTGGACGCCTACAACGAGCGGGTGGTGCGGGGCCGGGTCCGGGTCCACCTGCTGGAACCGGCGGATCCCCTGGCCGGCATCCGCTCGTTCTTCACCACGGCGATCGAGACCGGCACCGAGCCCGACCCGGGCTGCCTGCTCACCAACACCGCCGTCGAGTCCTTCGCCCTCCCCCAGCCCGCCGCCGGGGTGCACCACGGCCTGGCGGCGATCGAGGGCGGCTTCGCCGACGCGCTGACCCGCGCCCGGCAGCACGGCGACGCGCCGGCGGACCTCGACATCGGGACCACGGCCGCCCATCTGCTCGCGCTCTACCAGGGCCTGCTGGTGCTCGTCCGGGCCGGCCTGCCCCGCACCACCCTGCACAGCGTCACCGACGGCGCGATGGCGTCGATCGGCTCCCTGAGGGCCCCACGAAAGCAGGACGACCATGAGTGACACCCAGCGGCTCTGGAACGACTACGCCGCCTGCTGGTCGGCCGACCCCGCCGACCGGATCACCGCCCTCGGCGCGGTCGCGGTGGACGAGGTCGCCTACCGCGACCCCGGGACCGAGGTCGGCGACCTGACCGAACTCGCCGCCTACATGGCCGGCTTCGCCGGAGCCTTCCCCGGCCACCGGTTCCGCATCGACGAGGTGCTGGAGCACCACGACCGCTCCCTCGCCCGCTGGACCCAGCTCGACGGGCAGGGCGGGACCGCATCGACCGGCATCAGCACCGCCCGCCACCACGAGGACGGGCGCCTCGCCGACATCACCGGCTTCTTCCTCCCGGCCTGACCGATCGTTTTCGCGGGGCCCGGGAGGTAAGGCCGAGCAAGGCCCGCACACCGCCGGAGCGACCGGCCCGGCCTCGCCCGGTCCCGGCGCCGGTTCGGGCGAAGTCCTCAGCAGGTCGTCGACGCGCACGTGAAGTGCGGTCGCGAGGGTGTCCGTCGCGGTCGTTCACAGACCGGGACGGACACCCTCGTGCTTCCCCCGCAGCTGCCCCACGGCTTCGACCGCCCGGCCGACCGGTCCGGGCCGGAGCCGGGGGGCCGGGCCGGCCCGCGTGGGACCGGCCCGGTCAGGAGACGAGCTTGACGACCGCGTCCGCCGCCGCCTTCCCCGCGGCGGCGAGGACCGCCTTGACCAGGTCGCCGAGGGCTCCGGTCACTCCGGCCGCGAGGGTGTCGGTGGCGTCCAGGCTCGCCTTGAAGGTGCCGTTGAGGATGCCGTCCCACCGGGCCGTGATCTCGGGGTTGTTCCCGACGAACGTGAAGTCGTCGTTGCGGTCCGGCGTACCGAAGGGCAGTCCGGCGACGGTGCCCTCCGTGTGGCCGGAGTGCTGGAACGTGAACACGTGTCCGTCCGGCGTCAGCACGGCGGCGGAGATCGTGTAGTCGATGTTGTCGAAGCCGCTGTCGTGCGCGTGCGTGCTGAACGAGAAGAAGCCGTCCTGCCGCATCACCACGTGCACCGAGCCGCCGATCGCGATGTCGGTCGTGACGTCCTGGTCGAAGTTCTTGCTCGACGTGTCGTACCAGAAGTGGTCCTGGATCGACGCGTCCCCACCGGTGAACCACATCTCCATGCTTCCGGGGACGCGGGAGACCGCGGCGAGCCCGGTGGTGACGGACGCGCTGCCGGCGGGGGCGAGCTCGAAGCCCTGCCAGCTGCTGCCCTCGTACCAGAAACGGTCCTGGACCGAGCCGTTCCCGCCCACGTACCAGAGCTCCATGCTGCCCGGGATCCGCGAGACGGCGGTGACACCGCTGTGGGTGGACGCGCTGCCGGGCGGCGAGAGCTCGAACCGCTGCCAGGTGCTGCCCTCGTACCAGAAGTGGTCCTGGACGGAGCCGTTCCCGCCCACGTACCAGACCTCCATGCTGCCCGGGATCCGCGAGACCGCCGCGATGCCACCGGTCGTCGAAGCACTGCCGGCGGGGGCGAGCTCGAAACCCTGCCAGGTACTGCCCTCGTACCAGAAACGGTCCTGGACGGAGCCGTTCCCGCCCACGTACCAGACCTCCATGCTGCCCGGGATCCGCGAGACCGCCGCGATGCCACCGGTCGTCGAGGCGCTACCGGCGGGGGCGAGCTCGAAACCCTGCCAGGTACTGCCCTCGTACCAGAAACGGTCCTGGACCGAACCGTTCGCCCCGACGAAGAACACCTCCATGCTGCCGGGGACGCGCGAGACGGCGGCGATGCCACCGTTCGCGGACGCGCTGCCGGCGGGCGCGAGCTCGTACCGCCGCCACGGCGACCCCTCGTACCAGTACGCGCCCTGGACCGAGCCGTTGGGGGCGACCCACCAGACCTCCATGCTGCTGTCGATCCGGGAGACCGCGGCCACCCGGCTCGACAGCGAGGCGCTGTCGGCCGACGCCAGCGTGAATTGGTTCCAACTCATCTACGACCCTCCAAGGGCTCGCTTCCGTCACCCGTCGGCCGGGAGGATTCCGGTCCGTGGGCCGCCGGGCCGTCCGAGCCGACCCGGCGTTGCGCGGCGCCGGGCGGGTGTCACCGTCCGTGCGCTCAACGCGTGCCTCCACGGTAGGAATCCGTGCGGACGGTGACATGAGGCGGCGGTCCCGACCGTGTCCCGGGACCACCGCACCATCAGGGTGCGCGTCATGGGAGCACCGGGGCAGTGGGGTTGCCGCGCGAGAAGGCGGCGTCCGCCCGGCGGGGCCGCACTCCGGCCACGGGCGCCGTGGCTCCGGCGTGGGAAGTCGAGGGTTCGAGGGCGCCCACTGCGCGCAGTGGGCGCCCTCGGTTCGGTTCCGGGCGTCGTCAGGAGGTGGAAGCGGGTACTCGGTGGATCGCCTCAGGATTCCCGACGGTCATCACGAGGTCCTGGCCGTCCCGCCAGGTCCTCAGTGAGTCCCCCGCCTTCTTACGGGCTTCGCCCGAGGCCCCCGCACCTTCCACTCTCACCGCCATGGCCTTTTCGGAACATCCCACGGCCACGAATCTCAACGGCGGAAATTGCGCGGACGCCTGGGTGTACTTTCCGGTGAGAACGTTGCCGGGGAATCCCTGATGGCTGTCCGAGTACACGCTTCCGGTCGGGCGCTGCGCGCCGACCGAAATGGGAGCGGTGGCTGCCGCCCCCGTGAGCGGGGCCGCCAGGAACGCGACCTCGCAGATGTCGTTCCTCACCGCGAGAACCACATCGGTTCCCTCCACCTCGGCGATGCCCAGGATCTTGGCGGTGCCCTTGGCCGGGGGTGCGTCGACACTGGCCTGGACGGACGGGGCAACCGGCGCGGCCGCCAGCCCGTCGAGGGCCCACGGGGCGCCCGCTTCGGAGGGTGTCGTCCCGTCGCCGGTACATGCCGTCACCAGTGCCGCGGCGGCCAGGAGGACCGCCGCACCTGCGAGCCGTAGGGGTCGCCCCATGTACCGAATTCCTCTACTTCGACCACGAGTTGTAGCAGTACCCTACTGGGTGCCGCGCGTTGCCGCTGCCGATCCGATGGTCACTGACGGCGCGACTCCAGGGCAAGAAACTGCGCGGAATTCCCGCCCATCGGCCCCTCGACCCGGACGGCCGGGGGCAGAGAAACAGCCTCCCAGGGGGTTCAGTCGTACCGGTTCCACTGGTCATGCATTGTCCCGGCCGCTCGGAGCGGCCGGGACAATGCATGACGGCGAAACGGCGGGCACGCCGACCGTCCGGACGGCGCAGACGTCGACAGACATCCCAGGAAGCCGAGGAGTCAACCCGCCGTCCTCCACCTTGCGATCGCGACCAGTCGGCAGGTGCTCCCGACCACAGGTCGAAGGCCGGCCGGCGGTGCACCACGGTGGCGCGGTGGACAACACCCTGGTGGTGGTCGACCTCCTGCACACCAAGTACCGCCGCAGCATTCGGACAGGCAGCCGAGCGCATCCGCGACGTGAGGGTCACCGGCCGAAGGACGCCCGGGGACCGGTGTTCACTGCGACGCGGCGGAGGCCGAACCCGACGGGTCCGAGGATGTGGCGACCCAGCCCGGGAGGGTGGGCATCACGGCTGCGGCGACCTGGTGCAGGAGCGCGTCGTCGACGGGTTGGCCGTCGGTGCGGAAGATGGCGATGTCGAAGGCCCGGCCGGCCGGGGCTTTGGGGTCCTGCGCGACAACGAGGTTCCGGACCGGGGCGCCCGAACCGGGGCTGGTCCGGTCGTCCGTGTCGGCCTGGGAGGGTGTGGCGCCGGGGAGATCGTGCACGAAGAGGGTCTGTGGGCCGCCACCGGATCCGAGGGTCACCGTGCTGGTGGTGTAGGTCAGGGCGCCATGGCCCAGCACGGTGGTGGGCCGGGGACGGAACTCCGGCATGTCGGCGATGTCCTTGACGGTGGTGGAACTGTCCGTCAGGGAAACGACGCTCGTGCCCAGGCGCACCTGGGCAACGGCGTCGGGGCCGAAGGTGAGCAGCGCCGGACCCGCAGCCCACACCCGGCTCTGCGGCGTACCGAGCAGGGCCGGCAGATCGGGACGGTTGAGGGCGGCGCACAGCACAGCGTATTTGGGCGGATCCGAAGGCCCGGGCACGGCACATGCGGCCGAAGGCTGGTCCTGGTCCTGATCCGTCCGGTCGAGCATCATCCAGGCGCCGAGTCCGATGGCGGCCAGCAGCATCGCACCCACCCTGGCGGCGGGGTTCCTGCTGGACTTGCGTGCTGCCGGCAACGGCACTCCTTTTGGATGCGGCTCGAACGCCGAGGCAGAAGCACGGCATGCCGGGAAGATCATAGGACCCCACGCCACGGAAGTTCGCCCGCATATACATACAGGGACAGCCTCACCGCCCTGCCCGGGGTCGGGGCCTCCGCACACCGACCACGGGTGCCGCGAACCCGGAGTGGGAAGTCGGCTCCGTCGACTTCCCACAGTGAGGCGTGGCCCCCGGGCAGCCCGTCGGACCAGCTGCTCCTCGTCCAGTTCCTGCGGCGGCGCTGCCGCCCGTACGCGTCTCGCACCTGGTGGACGGCCGGGCGGGCGAGGACTCGATGCTTGCCGAGGGGCCGGTCGGCAGCGGATCGGGGTGATCCGCTGCCGACGGATCACCCGGGGTTATTCGGCGGGGGTGCCGTGGAGGAGGAGGGGGAGGTGGGCGCCGCGGGTGAGGGCGTCGAGGGCGTGGGTGGTGCGGCGGTGGTGGTCGGGGTGCATGTTGTCGGCGAGTTGGGCGCGGTGGAGCCAGTGGACGGCCGTGACGGTGTGCGGGGGTCGGTGGCGGGCGACGGTGGATTCCTGGGCGGGGCTGAGGCGTCCGCCCCAGTGGACGAGGTGGAGGGCTTCGGGGAGGAGTCGGGTGGGGGTGTGGTCGGTGGCGAGGATCTTGCGCAGGGGGAGGACGAGGCCGGTCTGGGTGTCGGTGTGGCGGCGGGCGGCGTGGTGGGGGAGTTCGTTGGCTTCTGCGGGTCCGCCGGGCAGGACGAGGCCGGTGGTGCGGGTGGTGCCGATGACGAGGAGGGCGCCGTCGCGGTTGAGGATCAGGGCGTGGTGGTTGTGGCGTCGGCGGGGCGGGGTGGTGAGGAGGGTCGGGAGGTGGTGCAGCACGGTGGGGCTCCTGGGTCAGTCAGTTCTCGGGGTTCTTGGGGGTGAGCCAGGTGAGGCAGGCGGGGAGTCCGGCGGAGATGCCGGTGGCGAGGATGAGGCCGAAGATGAGGAGTTGGGGTCCGAGGGGTCCGTCGTGGATGGGCCAGCAGACGAGGGCTGCGGCGAGGGCGCTGAGGGTGGGGACGGTGACGGCGGCGACGACGAGCCGGAGGGAGCGGTTCACGCCACGTCGGCGACGCGGGGCCGGCTGGGGTGCTGGACGGTGAGGAAGCGGGGCGTGGGGAGGGCCTGGATGCGGTTGGGCTTGGTGGTCCACTCGCAGCCGCCGGCCTCGTGACGGAGGTAGACCAGCCCGGCGAGGGTGTCCATGTACACGGCTTCGAGGGGCTTGCCGGAGGTGTCGAGGTGCGCGAGGTCGCGCACGATCTCGCCGACGGCAGGGGTGTAGATGGGCATGGGGGCTCCACTGGTTGCGCTGTGCGTCTGGATCGCTACGACCCGTATCCATGGTGGAGCGATCGGGGCTACGATCGGAAGGCTTCGCACTGGACACTTCAGCTATGTGGGATTCACTCGCGATAGGCGATCGAACATGCGGCGAACGGAACTTGACCCGACGTCATCTCCCTCGGCGGCCTTCGGAGTCCAACTTCGCAGGTCACGCGAGGCGAAGAGGCTGACCCAGGTCAGCCTTGGGAAGATGATCGGCTACAGCGACACCCTCGTGTCCTCCATCGAAAGAGGGACTCGGAATCCCACTCTTCCTTTCGCAGTGCAGTCCGACAATGCGCTTGATACCGGCGGCACTCTGGAGCTGATGTTCTGGAACATCAGCAACACCGCACTCCTCGAAGGATTCTCGGAATACGCAGATCAGGAGGCCAAGGCCGTCGAGGTTCGACACTTCGAACTCGGCATTGTGCCTGGGCTGCTGCAGACCCAGGAGTATGCGGAAGCGTTCACTTCCGCCGCTGTGCGACGCGGAAAAATCACGCAGGAGCAGGCCGACGAGCGGATCCGGTTCCTGTTGGCCCGACAGAGACTGCTGGGGCGCAAGCAGGCACCCTGGCTCCACTTCGTGCTCGACGAAGGCTGTCTGCGCCGACCGGTGGGCGGGGTCGAGGCCATGCGACGCCAGCTCCGCCACTTGGAGGAGCTGGCGTTGAGGCCCAACATCACCGTCCAGATCGCGCCGTACAGTCTCGCCGAGGAACTGCCGTTCACGATGATGGTCACGCTGCTGACCATGGCGGACCGCTCGGTGCGGGCCTATTCGGAGTGCCAGATGCGTGGGTTCCTCGTTCGACAGAGCGAAACCTCCCGACCCTTGGAAAGGGACTACCATCAGCTCTCAGTGGAAGCGCTGCCGAAAGCCGCCTCTCTGGAGATGATCCGTCAGGCGTGAAAGGAACGTCATGAACGGCCCCGTAGACCTGTCCAACGCCACCTGGTTCAAGTCCTCCCACAGCAACAACGGGGGTTCGTGCGTCGAGGTGGCCCCCGACTTCCCCGGCCTCGTCCCGGTCCGTGATTCCAAGGACCCGGCCGGCCCCGCTCTCCTGTTCCCCTCCGACGCCTGGCGTTCCTTCGTCGCCGGTGTGCAGGCGGGCGAGTTCGGCACGGTCTGACCTGAACCGAACCGACTCCTGGGCCCCGACCGGATTTCCGGTCGGGGCCCAGCTGCTGATGCGCCCTTGCTACCGTGGATTGCATGACTCCTGTGAGCTGGCGCAAGAGTACTTACAGCGATGGTGGGGGCGGGTGCATCGAGGTCGCCGATGGCTACACCAATGTCATGCCCGTTCGCGACTCCAAGGACCCGCAAGGCCCCGCTCTCCTCTTCCCCGCCGACGCCTGGCGGTCCTTCGTCGCCGCCGTCCAAGCAGGCGAGTTCGGCACCGTCTGACTCGACCTCCCACCCGGGACCAACGTGTTGCTAGTGCCGCATCAGGCGACGTTCGCCCTGCTGAGAAACCGACAGAGGTCGGAGCGGTGGGGTTCCGAAGGCCGTAGAGATGGGTTCGGCGTCGGGATCGCTCCGCGGCAAAATGGCCGCCCCCCGATGCCGGAACGTGCCAGGATCCTCGGATGGAGATCCGTCGTGTCACTCAGGTCGAGGCGGTCGACGCCGCTGGACATCTCTTCGACACCGCCCCAGAGCGGGAGGCCACTGAACGGTTCCTGGCGGACGAGCGCCATCACCTCCTGATCGCCTATGTGGACGATGTCCCGGCGGGGATGGTCACCGGTGTCGAGATGACCCATCCGGACAAGGGAACCGAGATGTTCCTTTACGAGCTGGGCGTGGACGAGTCGTTCCGTGAGTGCGGCGTCGGCCGGGCTCTGGTGTCGGCGCTTGCGAACCTGGCACGTGAGCAGGGCTGCTACGGCGTGTGGACGATCACGGACGAGGAGAATGCGGCGGCACTGGCGACGTACCGTCGCGCCGGCGGCGTCCCGGAAACGGGACAGGTGGTACTCACCTGGACATTCGATCAGCTGTAGGCCGACGCTGCGGGTCTCCGTCAAGCCGGCCTGGTAGCTGAACGCGTGCGGCTCGTGACCTACCTACCGCCCTCCGGAAATGATCTCGCTGCCCGACGTGGCCGGGACTACGCTGGCGGCATGCCGATCAGCGTGAATGTGCGGACATACACCGGAGAGACCCTGGCAGCCTGCACCCACCCGGCGATCGGTGACCTGTGTCGACGAGCCGCGACTCTGGCCTTGCCGATGCTCGGTCACGTCGATCCCTATGACGACACCTGGTTCAACAAGTCGCAGATGCGGCTCTTGGTCCCGGAGCTGAGGGCACTGATCGACAGCACTTCAGCGCCCGAGGCCGAGGCCGCAGCAGAAGTGCTTGCCCTGGCCGAGCAGCTTGAACTCAAGCCGCACCGCTACCTCGTCTTCGTTGGCGACTGAAGATCACTTCTCGACCCAGGGCCTATAGCCGCGCTGCGGGGCCGACCAAGGGGCGGAGGGTGGGCGGGACGGCAGCGGACTGTCGCGCCGGGGCCGGGAGGATGCGCCGGAGCGGGGACGGGACGCCGCCCCTGCGGGACCATTCGTGCGGGTAGCCGAGCGACACCTCGTGGAACGGGACGCCGTCCGCGCGCACCGTGCGCGGGATGTGCAGGTGCCCGTACACCACAGCGACGGCGTGGAAGCGGCGGTGCCAGTCGGCCGTGTGCTCGGTGCCGCACCAGAGGGCGAACTCGGGGTGGCGCAGCAGGTAGGTCTGCTCCCGCCGCAGCGGGAAGTGGTTGACCAGCACGGTCGGCAGTGCCGGATCCAGGGCGGCCAGGCGGCGTTCGGTGACGGCCAGCCGGGCCTGGCACCAGCTCTCCCGGTCCGGGAACGGGTCTGCGTGGAGCAGGAGTTCGTCCGTGCAGACGACCCCGGCCGCGTGCGCGGCGGCGAGTGCGGCGTCCTTGGTGGTGGTGCCGCGCGGGCGGAAGGTGTAGTCGTAGAGGAGGAAGAGCGGGGCGACGGCGACCGGGCCGTCCGGTCCCGGCCACAGCGCGTACGGGTCCTCGGGGGTCAACACACCCAGGCCCCGGCAGAGTTCGACGAGCGCGCGGTAGCGGGCGTCGCCGCGCAGCCGGACCGGGTCGTCCGGGAGGGTCCAGAGTTCGTGGTTGCCGGGCGCCCAGATCACCCGGGCGAAGCGGGAAGCAAGCAGTTCCAGGGCCCCGGCGATCTCGTCGAAGCGTTCGGCGACGTCGCCGGCCACGATCAGCCAGTCCTCGTCGGTGGCCGGGCGCAGCGCCTCCAGGACGGCGCGGTTGCCGGCGTGGCCGACGTGCAGGTCGGCGACCGCGAGCAGGTTCGGCGCGCTCATCGCGCGGCCCCGACCGGCGCGGTGGCGGCGAGCAGTTGACGGGTGTAGGGGTCGGCGGGCTCCGCGAAGAGCCGGTCCACGGTGGCGGTCTCGACGAGCCGGCCGTCCTTCATCACCGCGACCCGGTCGGCGAGGTGCTGGACCACGCCGAGGTCGTGCGAGATGAACAGCAGGGCGAGGCCCAGCTCGCGGCGCAGGTCGGCGAGCAGGTCGAGGATCTGCGCCTGCACGGACAGGTCGAGCGCGGAGACCGGTTCGTCGCAGACCAGCAGGGCGGGCGCCGGGGCCAGCGCGCGGGCGATGGCGACGCGTTGGCGCTGGCCGCCGGAGAGTTCGGTCGGGCGGCGGGCCAGCAGGGCGGCGGGCAGGCCGACCTGGTCGAGCAGTTCGGTGACCCGGTGACGCCGTGGCTCGCCGCGCGGGACCCCGGTGCGGGCGACCGCCTCGGCGACCAGGCGTTCGACGGTGAAGCGCGGGTCGAAGGAGCCGAGCGGGTCCTGCTGGACGGCCTGGATGCGCAGCCGGTCGGCCCGTCGGTGCCGTTCGGTGAGCGCGCTCCAGGGGCGGCCGTCGAGCTGGACGGTGCCGGTGTCGGGGCGTTCCAGGCCGAGCACGATCCGGGCGGTGGTGGTCTTGCCGGACCCGGACTCGCCGACCAGGCCGAGCGTCTCGCCCGCGTGGAGCCGGAAGGAGACGTCCCGGACGACGGGGCGGCCGGCGAAGGAGCGGCCGATCCGGTCGACGTCGAGGAGGGGGGTGCGGTCGGCGCCGTCAACCACAGTCGGGGCCGGATCGGGCTCGCGGACGGAGAGCACCGAGGCACCGACCGCCGTCGGGTGCCAGCACCGCGAGCCGAGCGCGTCGACCGGCGGGAGGGTGCTGCGGCAGGTGTCGTCGGCGGCGGCGCAGCGGGCCGCGTAGGGGCAGCCGCCGGGGGCGGCGGCGGGGCGTCCGGCCGGTTCGGGGGCGAGCCTGGTGCCCCGGGTGCGGGCGCCGGGGACGGCGGCGAGCAGGGCGCGGGTGTAGGGGTGGCGCGGTTCGGCGAGCAGGCGTTCGGCGGGGCCGGTCTCGACGATCCGGCCGCCGAACATCACCGCCACCCGGTCGGCGAGGCGGCCGACCACCGACAGGTCGTGGCTGATCAGCAGCAGGGCGGTGCCCCGGCCGCGGAGTTCGTCGAGCAGGTCGAGGACCTGGGCCTGGACGGTGACGTCCAGGGCGGTGGTCGGCTCGTCGGCGATCAGCAGGTCCGGTTCGGCGGCGAGGGCGGAGGCGATCAGGGCGCGCTGGCGCAGGCCGCCGGAGAGCTGGTGGGCGTACTGGGCCGCGCGGCGTTCCGGTTCGGGGACGCCGGTCCGTTCGAGCAGGGAGCGGACCCGGGCGGGGAGTTCGGCGCGGGTGGCGAGGCCGTGGACGCGCAGCGGTTCGGCGATCTCGGCGCCGACGGTGCGCAGCGGGTCGAGCGAGACCAGGGCGTCCTGGAGGACCAGGCCGATCCGCCGTCCGCGCACCTGCCGCCACTGGGCCTCGGTGAGGGTTGCGAGGTCGAGGCCGTCGAAGGCGAGCCGGCGGGCGGAGACGGCGGCGGGGACGCGGCCGCCGGCGCCGGTGAGGCCGACCAGGGTGCGGGCGGTGACGCTCTTGCCGGAGCCGGACTCGCCGACCACGGCCAGGCACTCGCCCCGGTCGAGGGTGAAGGAGACGTCCTGGACGGCGTGCACCGGGCCGAAGCTCACGTCGAGGCCCTCGACGGTGAGCAGGGGCGGGGAGGACTCCGGGGTGCCGGGGGCGGCGGGGTGCGTCATGCGTCGGTCCTCCGGGTGAAGCGGGCCTGGGCGCGGCGGCCGAGGACGTTGACGACCAGGGCCGTCGCGGTGATCGCGGCGCCCGGGAAGACGCCGACCCACCAGGCGGTGGAGAGGAAGCGCCGCCCCTGGGAGAGCATCGCGCCCCACTCGGGGCTGGGCGGCTGCGGGCCGAGGCCGAGGAAGCTGAGCCCGGCGGCGGCGATCAGCGCGGTGCCGAAGCCGACGGTGGCGAGCACCAGCATCGGGCCGACGGCGTTCGGCAGCACGTGCCGGACGATCAGCAGCGGGCGCGGCAGGCCGAGTCCGACCGCCGCCTCCACGTATCCCGAGCGGCGGACGACCAGGGTCTCGGCGCGCACGATCCGGGCGTAGCCGGGCACGAAGGCGATCGCGATGGCGAGCATCACGTTGAGCGAGCCGGTGCCGAGCACGGTCACCGCCAGCAGGGCGAGCAGGATCGGCGGCAGCGAGAGCAGGATGTCGGCGAGGCGCATCAGGACCTGGTCCGCCCAGCGGCCGCCGAGCGCGGCGGCGAGGCCGAGCAGGGTGCCGCCGGTGATGGCGAAGACGGTGGCGCCGAGGCCGAGCAGCAGGGACGGCCGGGCGCCGTGCAGCACGCGGGCGAACAGGTCGCGGCCCAGTTGGTCGGTGCCGAACCAGTGCGCGGCGCCGGGCGGGGTGAGTGCCTCGACCGGGTGGGTCTCGATGGGCGAGGCGGAGGTGAGCAGGCCGGGGGCGAGCGCGGCGAGCAGCAGCAGGGCGAGCGCGGCCAGGGCGAGGAGGAGGGCGAGCGGGGGCCGCCGACGGGCGGGCGCGACCGGGGCCGGGGCTTCCGGCGCCTTGAGGAGCACGGCGTCGGGCGCGGCGTCGGGACCGGGGGCTGAGTCAACAGTGGTATGGGCCATGGCGGTTCAGTCGGTCCTCAGCCGTGGGTCGATGACGAGGTAGAGCAGGTCGACGAGGGCGGAGATCACCACGAAGACCAGCGCGGAGAGCAGTACCAGTCCGATCACGAGCGGCAGGTCCTTGTTGGTGGTCGCCTGGAGCGTCAGCGCGCCGATGCCGGGCCGGCCGAACACCGACTCGACCAGCACGGCCCCGCCGAGCAGCGATCCGGTGAGCCAGCCGGTGAGGGTGACCACCGGCACGGCCGCGTGCCGCAGCGCGTGCCGCAGCACCACGGCGGCCGAACCCACGCCCCGGGAACGGGCGGTGAGCACGAACGGCTGCCCGAGCGCCGTCTCCAGTCCCTCGCGCAGCACCTGTGCGAGCATCCCGGCGACGGGCAGGGCCAGCGTCACGGCGGGCAGTACCAGCGCGACGAGGCCGTCGTCCCCGGCGACCGGGAAGATCCGCAGCTGGAAGGAGAACGCGGTGAGCAGCAGGATCCCGATCCAGTACGAGGGGCTGGAGACGGAGAGCAGTTCGGCGAAGGAGCTGAGCGCGCGCAGGGCGGGCCGGCGGCCGGCCGTGCCGACCGCCGCGAGCAGGGCGAGCAGGACGGCCAGGCCGAGTGCGGCGGCGCCGAGTTGGACGGTCGGGCCGAGCTGGTCGCCGATCAGGTCGACGACCGGGCGCTGCAACTGGTAGGACTCGCCCAGGTCGCCGGTGACCAGGTGGCCCAGGTAGGTGAGGTACTGCACGGGTACCGGCCGGTCCAGGCCGTACTGCTCCTGGATGGCCGCCTTGACCTCGGGGGTGGCGGCGGTGCCGGGGCCGAGCATCACGGTCACCGGGTCCCCGGGGACGAGTTGGAGCGCCGCGAAGGCGACGGTGGCGGCGCCGAGCAGGACGGCTGCCGCGCCGAGCAGCCGCCGCGCGGCGGCCCGCAGCAGGCGCGGGGCGCTGCTGCGGGCCGGCGCCGGCGTGTCCGCCGGCTCCGCGAACCCGGTGGTTCCGGTGCTCACTTGGCGAGCCAGGCGCCGTGGAAGGCGAGCCAGGTGTTGGGGTCGGCGGTCAGGCCGCGGACCTTGGCCGCGGTGCCGACCACCGCGGTGCGGACGTACAGCGGGACGATCAGCCCGAGCTCGATCGCGCGCTGCTGCGTCTTGGTGTAGACGTCCTGGCGGACGGCCTTGTCGAACGTGCCCTTGCCCTTGGTGGTCCACTCGTCGAGCTGGGCGTCCTCGTAGAAGGTGGCGTTCTGGCCGCCGGTGGACGGCTTGCTGGCGCTGTTGAAGTAGAGCCGCAGCACGTCCGGGTCGAAGCGGGCCCAGCTGTAGTCGGCGATGTGCTCCTTGCCGCCGTAGACGTTGGCGATGTAGGTGCCGATGTCCTGCCGGGGGCGGGTGACCTCGACTCCGATCTTCTTCAGGTCGGCCTGGATCGCCTGGCCGAGGGTCTCGCGCTGCTCGCGCACGTACTCGGCGGGCGGCAGCGGCCACTCCAGCGAGAGCCGCTTGCCGTCCTTGGTGCGGTAGCCCTCGCCGTCACGGGCCGTCCAGCCGGCCTCGTCGAGCGCCTTCTCGGCCGCGGCCCTGTCGTACGGCCAGGACTTCTCCAGCGACTTGTCGTAGTACGGGGTGCTCGGCGCGATCGGGCTCCAGGCCCGCTTGTAGACGCCGAAGTAGACGGACTGGATGTCGGTGTCGAGGTCGATGCCGCGCTGCACGGCCTTGCGGACCTTCGGGTCGTCCAGCGGCGCCTTGGTGGTGTTGAGCACCAGCGCGTAGTTGGCGCCGGGCGCGTCGGTGGCGATGGTGCGCAGCTTCGGGTCGCCCTGGACGGTGCGCACGTCGGCCGGCGGGATCGGCTCGGCGACCTGCACCTGTCCGCTGCTGAGCGCGCCGACCCGGACCGAGTCCTCGGTGAGGAAGCGGATGGTGAGCTTCTCCAGGTAGGCCGGGCCCTGGTGGTTGGCGCTCGGCGGCGCCCAGTTGTAGTCGGGGTTGCGGGTGAAGACGGCGCTCTGGCCCTTGGTGTAGCCGGTGAACACGAACGGGCCGGTGCCGACGCCGGCCGGGCCGCCCGCGCCGAGCTTGGAGCCGTTCTCCTTGATGGCCTTCGGCGAGTAGAAGCCGAGGTAGGCGGTGCTGGCGGCCTGGAGGAAGGGCGCGAACGGCTCGGAGAAGTTCACCTTGACCGTGTGCGCGTCGACCACCTCGGTGCCCGTGTAGGGGCCGAGCAGGCTGGCCGCGTACTGGGACTTGGTCTCCTTGGCGACGATCCGGTCGAAGTTGGCCTTGACCGCCTCGGCGTCGAACACCGTGCCGTCGGTGAACTTGACGTCCTCGCGCAGGTGGAAGGTGTAGCTCCTGAGGTCGGGCGCGATCTCCCAGGACTTGGCCAGCCAGGGCTGGAACTCGCCCTTGTCGTCCTGGTGGACGAGGGAGTCGAAGACGTTGCGCTGGATGGCGCCGGTGATGTCCTGCTGGCTGACGTGGATGTCGAAGGAGATCGGCTCGACGTCGGTGGCGTAGGTCAGCGCGCCGCCCTGGACCGGCTTCTCGTCGATTCCGGCGGCGCCGGCCGTCGCGGCCGCACCGTCGCCGGAGCCGGTGCCGGAGCTGCAGCCCGCCAGGAGCAGCGCCCCGGCGGTGAGGGCGGCGAGCAGCGGAAGGGGCCGGGGCCCGGTGATGGCCATGCTGGTGACTCCGTCGCGGTACGAGGGGTGGTGGGAGGAATACCGGGACGCTATCGACGGGCCGACGGCGGCGAACCCCTACCGAACCCCTAGCGCACCCTTAGGCCCTCTCGTCCGGACCACACCCGGCGGTCGCCCCCCCGGGGGCCGCACGGCGGGTGCGCGCGGCCCCGGGGATGCGGCCCTGCTCGGCTCCGGTCACAGGTTGACGGCGGCCGCGGTGTCGTGGAGTTCCCGTGCGTCCATCTCGGCGACGCGGGTGGCGAAGAACCAGGAGTGGCCGAAGGGGTCCTCCAGTTCGGTCTGGAGGTCGCCGTGGAACTGCATCTCGACCGGGCGGACGACGCGCGCGCCCGCGGCCGCGGCCCGTTCGGCGAGGGCTTCGACGTCCGGGACGAAGACCATCAGGTTGACCGGGGTTCCGCCGATCGTCCGCGGGCTGCGGAAGCCGTACTCCGGGTACTCGTCGCGCAGCATGAAGACGGCGCCGCCGATCCGGAACTCGGCGTGGGCGATCCTGTCGCCCTGGCGCGGGATCTCGATCAGGACGTCCGCGCCGAATGCGTTCTTGTAGAAGTCGATCGCCGCCCTGGCGTCGTGGACGTTGAGGTACGGGACGCCGCCCTTGTACTCGTCGGGCACCGGGTTTGCCATGGTCTTTCCTTTCGCCGTTGCTGTGCTTCAATCCTCGGCGGCCGGTCCACCTGCAACAACGACGGAATCAGAAAGGATCGTTAACCCTGGAGTTAATGATCGGGGTCGGCCGGGCGCGTCGACGGCCGTTCCGGTCACCGACCGGGTTCCACCCGGAGGAGGTCGGTGAACGCACGGACGCGGGTGGTCAGGGCGGCGGCACTCCAGACCGGTCCGTACGCGATCGGAGGGAGGTCGGCGATCGGGATGTACACGATGTCGGGGCGGCTGTGGTGCCGGACGGCCTGGCTGCCCACGATCGCCATGCCGGCGCCAGCGCCGACCAGGGTCAGCAGTTCCTGGCGCGAGGTGAGCGTGTGCGTCCGCTGGACGGGTCGTCCGGTCGGGGTCGCCGGCGGCACGAGGGCGTCGAGCAGGTACGCGGGCGCGTCCGCGGGCACGAGGACGGTGTCCCTGGCGAGGTCCTCCACGGTCACGTGGTCCTTGCCGGCGAACGGGTGCCCGGCGGACACGGCCAGCATGCGTTCGTCGCGCAGGAGCGCCGGTCCGGCGGCGAGGTCGGGCTCGTCCACCGGGAACTCGGTGATCTGAAGGTCGAGCTCCCCGGCCCGCAGGGCGCCGAAGGCGTCGGACAGGTGCACCTCGCGGATGCGGACCTCGCACTCGGGGTGGTGGGTGCGGAACACCGCGGCGGCGGCCATCACGGCCTCGCCGACCAGCGGGCTGGAGAATCCGACCCGCAGGACGCCGGTGAAGCCCCGCCCGGCGGCGACCGCCTTGGCGATGCCTTCCTGGATGCGCCGGTGGCCGGCCCGGACGTCGTCGCGCAGCGCGCTGCCGACGGGAGTGAGCTCGACGTGCCGACTGGTCCGCCGGAACAGCACCACCCCGAACCGGCGCTCCAACTGCTTGACGGTCTGGCTGACCCGGGCGCCGCTCACCCCCAGCCGCTCGGCCGTGCGTCCGAAGTGCAGTTCCTCGGCCAGGGTCAGGAAGATCTCGATGTCGCGCCGTTCCATGGTCCGTAGGCTAGTGGCAGTGCTTTACCGGGTGGTGTCAGGGCTGCCGTCGGTCGGCGGTCCGCGGAGGGGCGAACAGAGTGGCACTGGCGAAGAAGAGTTCCCGCCGGATCGTGGTCGACGGCGTCGAGTACCGCTGGCGGGTGCGAAGGAACGACCGGTGCTGCGAGTACCACCTCGGCACCCTGGGGTACGTGGTGGAGGAGGCGGCCCGTCCCGGGACGGTGCTCGTCGTGGAGACCGGCCGACCGGCCGTCATGGAACCGGGCACGGTGCCGGCCGAGCTCGTCCTGCCGCGCGAGGTCGCCGCGGGTGTCCGGGCAGCGCGGTCGAGCGGCTGGACGCCCGGCTCCGACGGCCCGCCGTTCAAGCTGCGCCTTTCCGCAGCCTGACCGGGGCCGTAGGGCGGGCGGGGGCCAAGAAATGGCTTGCCGTGCCGGCGACTGTCTGTCACCGTTCGGCCTGGATCGGCAGTTGATCATCGACGGTCGGTCGATGTCGGCATGCCGGCGGCCTCCTGGGGATCCACCGAGGAGGCCGAAGTAGAGGTACGACGGGAATCGGTGCCATGGGGAACAGTTACGAGGACGAGTGTCGCCGGTCGTTGGCCGAGGAGCAGGCGAGGAGCCTGGCCGGGACCAACGACTGGGAGCATGTGGACAGGGCTCGGGTCCACCAGGACTGGGACGTCCTGTACCGGGAGATCACGGTCTTCCTGAACGACGGCGCCCTGCCCGGGGACCAGGAGATCCAGGAACTCGTCCGCAGGCACTTCGACATCGTCTGCCGGTTCTACATCCCCTCCAGGGAGGCCTACGTCGGCATGTCGCTCTTCTACGCCGAGGACGAGGCCATGAGGGCGTTCCACGACTCCTACCACCCCGGGATGGTGGAGTTCCTGGGTGCCGCGATCAAGGTGTTCGCCGATCAGGGGACCGGGTTCGCCCCCGGGACGGGATCCGGGGCTCCGGCGACGTCGGGCGGCACCGGCCGCTGACATGCGTCGGCGGGTGCGCCCGGACCGTCGTCCGGGCGCACCCGCCGGGTGGTGGTGCCGGGGGGTCAGTCGCGGTGGTGGCGCTGGCGCGGGTAGCGGGGGACGGAGCGGCGGTGGGCGATCCGCCAGCCGTCCGGGGTGCGGGTGTAGACGTCGACGTAGTCGCCGTTGTGGACGCTTCCGTCCGGCAGGATCGCCAGGTAGCGGCTGCGGCCGCGGAACGTGCCGTCCTCGTCGACGGTGAAGACCGAGTCCAGGGTCTGGTGGTCCGGGTGCTCCGGGCCCAGGTCGCGAGCGAACACCCGGATCTTCTCCAGACCGGTGAACACCGCGCCGGTGCGGGTCAGTTCGATCACCCCGTCCTCGGCGAACACCTCGGCCAGCGCCGGCGCGTCGGCGTTGTCGAAGGCGTGCGAGAAACGGGCGAGCAGCTGGCGCAGCTCCTCGGCGTCGGCCGGGGTCGGACCGGTCGTCATGGGCGGGCTCCTGAGGGTTGTGGTGGTGCGACAGGTGGATGAGTGGGTGGTCAGTGGGACGGGGCCGGGCCCGGCCGAAGGGGAGAAGGAAGCGGCCGGGCCCGGGTCGGGAGTGGACGTCAGACGATGGCCGGGGCCAGCTGCTGGACGATGCCCAGGCGGTCCGGGAGCACGTTGTAGCGGACGACCTTGTTGTCCCGCACCGTCAACCAGCTGATGCTGTGGCCCACGAAGGAACGGCCGGTGGCCGGCACACCGAAGATCGGTCCGACGTGGGTGCCCTCGATCCGCCAGAACGCGATCACCCGGTCCCCCTCGGCCACCAGGTCCTCCACGGTGGCCTTCACGTCGCGGACGTTCTGCCACAGCCAGCGCAGGTGCTCCTCGAAGTCCGCGCGGGTGCCGCTGCCGCCCGGGCCGACCCGGGTCTCGTCGGCGGCGTCCTCGGCGACCAGCTCCTCCAGCAGCTCGACCCGCTGGCCGGTGACCAGCTCGTGGTAGTACCGCTCGACCAGGGCCTTGTTCGCCTCGATGCTCATGGCTTCTCGCTCTCTTCGGTAGACGGAAAATCGGGGTGGAACGGAAATCGGTGGTCCGTGCGTGCGTGCAGGCGTGCAGGCGTACGGGTGGTTCAGCGGGACGGGGCCGCCGGCGGCGGGAGCAGGATGCCGCCGTTGGCGCTCAGCCCGCCGTCGACCGGGACGGTGACCCCGGTGACGTAGGAGGCCGCCGGGGAGGCCAGGAACCAGACCACCTCGGCCTGCTCGCGCGCCTCGGCCCAGCGCTGGGCCGGGATCCGGCGGGTGATGAAGGCCGAGAACTCCGGGTCGGCGACCTGCCCGGCCGTCAGACCGGTGACGGTGCCGCCGGGCGCGATCGCGTTGATCCGGATGTTCTGCGCCGCGTAGTCGATGGCCGTGGCGCGGACCAGGTTGATCACCGCCGCCTTGGTCGCGTTGTACGCCCAGGTCCCCGGGTCGCCGCGCAGTCCGGAGACGGAGGAGGTGGCGACGATCGCCCCGCCGCCGACCTCCCGCAGCGCCGGTACGGCGGCCCGGATCCCGAGCACCACGCTGCGCACGTTCACCTGGAACAGCCGGTCGAAGCGGTCGATCGCGCCCGGCGCCTCCAGCGGCCCGCCGCCGCCCGTGCCGGCGTTCAGGACCGCCGCGTCCAGCCGCCCCCACCGCTCCTGGGCGAGGGCGACCGCGCGGAGGTTGGTCTCCTCCGACGACACGTCACCGGCCAGGGTCACGACGCCGTCGATACCGGCGAGCGCGTCCAGGCCCGCCTTGTCGACGTCCACGGCGACCACGCGGTGGCCCCGCTCGGCGAACAGCCGCGTCGTCGCCTCGCCGATGCCCGACGCCGCGCCGGTGACCAGTACTACGGGGTGGGTCATGCCTGTGTCCTTCCTCAGGTTCCTCAGGGGATCGGTGGTGCCCGCGGTCCTCGCGGCACCCTCGGGGGTTCGCACTCTCAGTGGGGCCGGCGGCTCAGGAGGCGGTCCGCTCAAGACCTTCGAGCCACTGCCGGACGGCGTCCGCGGTCGTCGCGGTCCCGTGCTCCAGCACGGTGAAGTGGTCGCCGGGTATGTCCCGGGCCTCGTGCGGTACGGGCCAGTACGCCCGCCAGTTGTCGCGTTCCTCGGTGTCGACGACCATGCCGCGCAGCGGGGTGTCCGCCCGCAGCGCCAGGATCGGCGCGGTGAGCGGCGCGGGCTGCCAGCCCGCGAACACGTTGTTGTAGCCGCCCATGGCGGTGAGGCCGGCGTCGCTCCAGACCATGTCGTACTGCTCGATCCGGTCGATCATGCCGCCGAGCATCGAGTGCAGCCACCACTCCCCCATGCCCTCGCGCGCCGCGCTGTCGATCGGGTAGGAGTCGACCAGGACCAGCCCCGCCACCGAGCGGCCGCGCGCCTCCAGCCGTTCGGTGACGGCGTGCGCGACGCAGCCGCCCATCGAGCGGCCGACGACGACGAACGGCCGGTCGTCGTCGAGGAGTTCGAGCACCGTCTCGGTCTGCATGGCGAGGTAGGTGTCGAGGTCGTCGGGCAGCAGGTCGGACGGGTCCCAGCCCGGGGAGGGGACGACGAAGACGTCCCGCTCGCCCTCGAAGGCGTGGCCGAGCCGGGCGTACTCGTGCGGGCCGGAGATCGCGCTCAGCGCCGGGAAGGCGACGACGGCCAACTCGCCGTCCCCGGTGGCGAGTCGGATCGGCTTGAGCGCGCGCTCGGCCCGCTCCTCGGCGCCGAAGCGGTCCCGCAGGCTGGAGGCGACGCCGATCAGGGCCGACGCCTCGGGGAAGCCGCCCCGGGCCGCGAGACGGCGGTAGAGCGTGGACAGCGGATTCCTGGGGTCGTCCGCCTCCCCGGCTCCCCCGGCGCCCGCGCTCCCGGCTGCCACGACCGACGGGTCTTCCCCGGCGCTGGCAATCAACCCCGAGAGATGGGTGGAGAGTTCGGTAGGGTCCGGGTGGTCGAAGGTGATCGTCGGGGGCAGCCGCAGCCCGGTGGCGGCCGTGATCCGGTTGCGCAGCTCGACGGCGGACAGCGAGTCCAGGCCCAGGTCGTCGAACGCCTTGCCCGCCGGCACCGCGCCCGGCTCGCTGCCGAGCACCGCCGCGACCTCGGTGCGGACCAGCTCCAGGACGGCCGCGACCCGCTCCTCCTCGCCCAGCGCCGCGAGCCGCGGCAGCAGGGTCGGCGCCGCGGCGGCCGGGGAGGCCGCACCGGCGGTGCGCCGGGCAGGCGGAACCAGCCCGCGCAGCAGCGGCGGCACCTCGCGCTGCGCCCGGACGGCGGCCAGGTCGAGCGGCACGGCGACCAGGAAGCCGGCGTCGACCCGCCCGGCCGCGTCGAACAGGGCCGTCCCGCGCTCGGTGGGGATCGGCCGCAGTCCGGCGCGCGCGGCCCGGCGGAGGTCCGCCTCGGTCAGGTGCTCGGTGATGCCGCTGACCTCGGCCCACTGCCCCCAGGCCAGGGACTGGGCGGGCAGGCCGATGCCGCGCCGGTGCGCGGCGAGCGCGTCCAGGTAGGTGTTCGCGGCGGCGTAGCTGCCCTGCCCCGGGCCGCCGAGCACGGCGGCGACGGAGGAGTAGAGGACGAACGCCGCCAGGTCGTGGCCGCGCGTCAGCTCGTGCAGATGGCGGGCGCCGTCGGCCTTGGGCGCCCAGACGGCCGCCAGTCGCTCGGGGGTGAGCGCGGTCAGCACACCGTCGTCGACCACACCGGCCGTGTGGACCACGGCGGTCAGCGGGTGGGCGGACGGGACGGCCGCGATCGCGGCGGCGAGCGCCTCGCGGTCGGCGGTGTCGGCGGCCGCGATCGTCACCTCCGCGCCCAGGGCGGTGAGTTCGGTGCGCAGCTCCGCCGCGCCTGGCGCGTCGGCACCTCGGCGGGACAGCAGCAGCAGGTGACGGACACCGCGCTCGGTGACCAGGTGCCGGGCCAGCAGGGCGCCGAGCGTCCCGGTGCCACCGGTGATCAGCACCGTGCCCTCCGGGTCCCACTCCCGGGCCTCGACCTCGGGGACAGCCACCCGGACCAGGCGCGGGACCCGCACCTTGCCCTCGCGCAGGGCCAGCTGCGGCTCACCGCCGGCCACGGCCGCCGCCAGCATGGCCTGCGAGGCCTCGGTGCCGTCGGTGTCGACCAGCACGATCCGGCCCGGGTTCTCCGACTGCGCGGAGCGCACCAGACCCCAGACCGGGGCGGCGGTCAGGTCCGGCGTCTCCGACCCGTCGACCGCGACCGCGAGACGGCTCAGGACCACCAGCGGGTCGCCCGCGCCGGTGTCCTGCGCCAGCCAGGACTGGAGGGCCGCCAGGGTCTCCGTCACCTCCCCGTCGACCCGCAGCACCTCGACCAGTGCCTCACCCGAGGAAGCGACCGCCACCTCCGGCCAGTCGAGCCCGAAGAGCGTGTCACGGTCGACGCCGCCCGCCGGGGCCAGCTGCTCGGCGGAGACCAGCCGGGCCCGGAGCGCCTCCACCGAGGCGACCGGAGCGCCGGTGGCGTCCGCGACGTCGACGGTCAGCACCTCCGGCTCGGTGTACCGGAGCCGGACCCGCAGCGCGCTCGCCCCGGCGGCGTGCAGCCGCACCCCGGTGTAGGCGAACGGCAGCCGGCTCACCCCGGGCGGGCTGTCGACCAACCGCTGGTGCACGGTGAGGTGGACGGCCGCGTCCAGCAGCGCCGGGTGCAGGCCGAACCGCGCGGCCTCCGCGGCCGGGCCCTCGGGCAGCGCGACCTCGGCGAAGAAGGTGTCGCCGTCCCGCCAGGCGGCCCGCAGCCCCTGGAAGGCAGGCCCGTAGGCGAGGCCCCCGGCGGCCAGCTCCTCGTAGAGGTGCTCGATGTCCAGCGCCCGCGCACCGGCCGGCGGCCACTGCTCCAGGCTGACGACCGGACCGGCGGCGGGAGCGCCCAGCAGGGTGCCGCTCGCGTGCCTGGTCCAGGTGTCGTCGAGGGTCGACGGGAACGCCGGACCCGCGGCGGGCCGCGAGTGGACGGCCACCCGGCGGGCGCCGGCCTCGTCCGGCGCGCCGACGGTCACCCGCAGGTGCAGCGCGCCGTGCTCGGGCAGCAGGAACGGCGCCTCGATCACCAGCTCGTCCAGGGTGCTCGCGCCGACCTCGTCGCCCGCGCGGATCACCGACTCCAGCAGGGCGGTGCCCGGGACGACCACGGTCCCCTGCACGGCGTGGTCGGCGAGCCACGGGTGCGTGGCGAGGGAGAGGCTGCCGGTGAGCAGCACACCCTCGCCGTCGGGCAGGGCGACCGCGGCGCCGAGCAGCGGGTGGCCGGTGGGCGTCAGGCCGAGGCCCTCGGGGTCACCCGTCCGGGCGGCGGGCTCCAGCCAGTAGCGGCGGCGCTGGAACGGGTAGGTCGGCAGCACGAGGGACGGACGAGCGTCGCCCAGCAGGGCGGTCCAGTCGACGTGGTGGCCCTGGACGTGGATCCGGGCGAGCGCCGTCAGCGCCGACCGCTGCTCGGGCCGCTCCCGGCGCAGGACCGGGACGGCGGTGACGGCCTCGTCCAGGGTGGCGCCGACGAGACCCGTCAGGGTGCCGTCGGGGCCGAGCTCGACGAAGGTCGTCGCACCCTCGGCGGCCAGGGCGGTGACCACGTCGGCGAAGCGCACGGCCCCGCGGACCTGCCGCACCCAGTACTCCGGGTCGGTGATCTCCTCGGCGGTGGCGACCTTCCCGGTGACGTTGGAGACCACGGGAACCGTCGGCCGGTGGAAGGTAAGGGTCTGGGCGACGGCGAGGAACTCGTCCAGCATGCCGTCCATGTGCGCCGAGTGGAACGCGTGGCTCACCCGCAGGCGGCGGGTCCGGCGGTCCGCGAAGTGCCCCCTGACACTCTCGACGGCCGCCTCGTCACCCGAAACCACCACCGAACGGGGCCCGTTGACGGCCGCGACGTCCACACCGTCGACGCCGTCCACGCCGTCGGCCAGGACGGCCCGGACCTCCTCCTCCGTCGCCTCCAGCGCCACCATCGCCCCGCCACCCGGCAGCGCCTGCATCAACCGCGCCCGCGCACCCACCAGCACCGCCGCGTCCTCCAGCGACAGCACCCCCGCCACATGCGCGGCCGCCAGCTCACCGATCGAGTGGCCCGCGACGAAGTCCGGCCGTACACCCCACGACTCGAAGAGACGGAACAGCGCCACCTCGACCGCGAACAGCGCCGGCTGCGTCCACCCCGTCTCGTCCAGCCCCTCGCCCGAGGCGATCACCTCCGCCAACGGCAGCCCCAACGCCCCCGCCACCGCATCGAAGGACTCGGCAAAGACAGGCTGCGACGCGTACAACTCACGCCCCATACCCACCCGCTGGGACCCCTGACCCGAGAACAGGAATGCCAGACCCCCCGAACCCGCCACCCCGCGCACCACATCGGCGCCCTCGGGATCACGCAGCGCCGCCGGATCACCCAGCACCACCGCCCGCTCCTCCAACGCCGCCCGCGTGGCGACCAGGGAGCGCGCGATCTCCAGCGGATCGCCCGCGAGCGCCAACTCGGCCACCCGGGCGCCCTGTTCCCGCAGCGCCTCGGGCGAACGCGCCGACACCACGAACGGCAGCAGCGCACCGTCCACCGTCGGCCCGGCCGCCTCCACCGGCTCGGACTCCTCCGCCGGGGCCTGCTCGATGATCACGTGCGCGTTGGTGCCGCTCGCACCGAAGGCCGAGACGCCGACCCGGCGCGGGCCGTCCACGGCGGGCCAGTCCCGGGGCTCGGTGAGCAGTTCGACGGCGCCCGCCGACCAGTTGACGAACGGGGTCGGCTCGTCCACGTGCAGGGTGCGTGGCAGCACGCCGTGCCGGATCGCCTGCACGGACTTGATCACGCCCGCCACACCGGCGGCGGCCTGGGTGTGGCCGATGTTGGACTTCAACGAACCGAGCAGCAGCGGCTGTTCGGCGTGGCGCTGGCGGCCGTAGGTGGCCAGGATGGCCTGGGCCTCGATCGGGTCGCCGAGCCGGGTGCCGGTGCCGTGCGCCTCGACGGCCTGGACGTCGGCGGCGGACAGCCGGGCGTCGACCAGGGCGGCGCGGATCACCCGCTGCTGGGCCGGGCCGTTGGGGGCGGTGAGGCCGTTGGAGGCGCCGTCCTGATTGACCGCGCTGCCGCGCAGCACCGCCAGCACCTCGTGGCCCAACCGCTTCGCGTCCGAGAGCCGTTCGACCAGCAGCAGGCCCACACCCTCCGCCCAGCCCGTCCCGTCCGCACCCGCCGCGAACGCCTTGCAGCGCCCGTCGGTGGAGAGGCCGCGCTGCCGGGAGAACTCGACGAAGCCCTGCGCCGTCGACATCACGCTGACCCCGCCGGCCAGCGCGAGGTCCGACTCGCCGGAGCGCAGGGACTGCGCGGCCAGGTGCAGCGCCACGAGTGAGGAGGAGCAGGCCGTGTTGACCGTGACGGCCGGGCCCTCGAAGCCGAAGGTGTAGGAGATCCGGCCGGAGGCCACGCTGTCCAGACCGCCGATGCCGAGGTATCCCTCCAACTCGCCCGGGGCGTCGTGGAGCCGGGGCGTGTAGTCGGTCCCGGCCAGGCCCGCGAACACCGCCGTCCGGCTGCCGCGCAGCGCGGTCGGGTCGATGCCGGCCCGCTCGAACGCCTCCCAGGCGGTCTCCAGCAGCAGCCGGTGCTGCGGGTCGGTGGCGAGGGCCTCGCGCGGCGAGATGCCGAAGAAGTCGGCGTCGAACTCGGCCGTGGTGTCCAGGAATCCGCCGTGCCGGGTGTAGGAGGTGCCGGGGTGGTCGGGGTCCGGGTCGTAGAGGGCTTCGAGGTCCCAGCCCCGGTCGGCGGGGAACTCGGTGATGGCGTCGCCGCCGTCGCTCACCAGCTGCCAGAGGTCCTCGGGCGAGGCGACGCCGCCGGGCAGGCGGCAGGCCATGCCGACGATCGCGATCGGTTCGCGCTTCGCCTGCTCCACCTCCTCCAGGCGGCGGTTGGCCTGGCGCGCGTCGGCCAGGGCGCGCTTCAGATAGTCGCGGAGCTTCTGGTCGTTGGACATCGGTGCCTCTCGCAGGTGCGGTGGTGCGGGTGGTGGCGGGGTGAGGGCCCCGGGTGTCGAGCCGGGGCCCGGCGACCGCCGCGAGGGACGGCCGCCGGGGAGGGCGCGGCAGAGGGGTCAGGCGGACGGGGAGGTGTCGCGGTCCATCAGGGCGAAGAGCTCCTCGTCGGTGGCGTTCTCCAGGTCCAGTTCGTCGAGGTCACCGTGACCCTCGGCCCCGGAGCCGTCGGCCCCGTCGAGGCCGCCGGTGTCCCAGCGGTCCACCAGTGCCTTCAGTCGGGCGAGCACCGAGGCGCGCTCCCCCTCGGGCCCGGCCGGTCCGGCGAGGGACCGCTCCAGGGCAGCCAGGGCCGCTCCCGGGTCGACCTCCGAAGCCTCTGCAGCGTCGGGGAGTTCGGCGAGCAGCTGGGCGGCGACGGCGGCCGGGGTCGGGTGGTCGAAGACCAGCGTCGCGGGCAGCTCCAGACCGGTGCCGGCGCCGATGCGGTTGCGCAGTTCGACGGCGGTGAGCGAGGTCAGGCCCAGTTCGCGGAAGGCCCGGTCGGCGGCGACGGCGGCGATGCCGGAGTGGCCGAGCACGGCCGCGGCCTCCCGGCGGACCAGGTCGAGCAGCACCGCCTCCCGCGCCTCCGGACCCTCCGCGCCCTCCAGCCTGAGCAGCCAGGGCGCGGGCCCGGCGGCCGCGCCGTCGGTGCCGACCGCGGCGGCCACGGATCCGGCCACCGTGGTGTTGGTGACGGTCGCGTCCAGCCAGTAGCGCTGGCGCCGGAACGGGTAGGTGGGCAGCGCCACCGGTCGCGGACCGGTCCCGGCGAAGACCGCCGACCAGTCGAACGCCACGCCCCGCACCCAGAGTTCGGCGGCGGAGAGCAGGAACCGCTCCGGCCCGCCGTGGTCGCGGCGCAGCGTGCCCGCCACCACCGAGCGCTTTCCGGCGCCGACGGAGGCGAGGGTGTCCTCGATCGGCACGGTCAGCACCCCGTGCGGCGACACCTCGACGAACACGGTGTGGCCGTCCTCGGCGAGGCGCCGGGTGGCCTCCTCGAAGCGGACCGTCTCGCGCAGGTTGGTCACCCAGTACTCCGCGTCCAGCCCCGCCGTGTCGAACCAGTCGCCGGTGACGGTGGACAGCAGCGGCACGGTGCCGGTGCGCGGCCGGACCGGGGCCAGCAGCTCCACCAACTCCGCCCGCAGGCCGTCCACCTGGGGGGAGTGCGAGGCGTAGTCGACCGGGATGGTACGGGCCCGGACGCCCTCCGCCCGGTAGGCGTCGACCAGTTCGGCCAGCGCGGCCGGCTCGCCGGAGACCACGGTCGCCGCCGGGCCGTTGACCACGGCTATCGAGAGCAGGTCGGCCCGGTCGGCGATCCGCTCGGCCACCTCGGCGGCGGGCAGGGCGACCGAGGCCATGCCCCCGGCGCCGGCCAGGGCCAGGATCGCCCGGCTGCGCAGGGCCACCACCCGGGCGCCGTCGGCGAGCGAGAGCCCGCCCGCGACCACGGCGGCAGCGATCTCGCCCTGACTGTGGCCGACCACCGCGTCCGGTCGCACCCCGTGCGCCCGCCACAGCTCGGCCAGCGAGACCATCACCGCCCACAGCACCGGCTGGACGACGTCCACCCGGTCCAGGCCGGGGGCGCCGGGGGCGCCGCGCAGGACGTCCGGCAGCGACCAGTCGGTGTGCGGGGCCAGGGCGGCCGCGCACTCCTCGATCCTGGCGGCGAACACCGGTGCGGTGTCGAGGAGTTCGACGGCCATCCCGGCCCACTGGGAGCCCTGGCCGGGGAAGACGAACACGGTGCGGCCGGTGACGTCGGCGGTGCCGGTCACCAGGGCGGCGGCCGGATCCCCGGCGGCGAGCGCCCGCAGGGCCTCCGGGTCGCCGACGGCGACGGCCCGTTCCTCCAGCGCGCCGCGGGCGGTGGCCAGGGCGTGTGCGACGTCGAGGTCCCGGCCGTCGGTCGCCGGGAGCAGCTCCGCCACCTGGGCGGCCTGGGCAAGCAGCGCGGCCGGGGTGCGGGCGGAGACCAGGTAGGGCAGCGGGCCGGGCGCGTCAGCACCGTCAGCAATGACCGGCGCCAGGTCGGGCGCCTGCTCGATGATCACGTGCGCGTTGGTGCCGGACACCCCGAAGGAGGAGACGGCCGCGCGGCGCGGCCGCCCGAGCTCCGGCCAGTCCCGCTGCTCGGTGAGCAGTTCGACGGCGCCCGCCGACCAGTCCACGTACGGCGAGGGCTCGTCCACGTGCAGGGTGCGGGGCAGCACCCCGTGCCGGATCGCCTGGACCATCTTGATCACGCCCGCCGCGCCGGCGGCGGCCTGGGTGTGGCCGATGTTGGACTTCAACGAACCGAGCCAGAGCGGCTGTTCGGCCGGCCGCTGCTGCCCGTAGGTGGCGATCACGGCCTGTGCCTCGATCGGGTCGCCGAGGGTGGTGCCGGTGCCGTGGCCCTCGACCGCGTCCACGTCGGCCGCGCCGAGCCCGGCCCGCTCCAGCGCCGCCCGGATCACCCGCTGCTGAGCAGGACCGCTGGGCGCGGTGAGGCCGTTGGAGGCGCCGTCCTGGTTGACCGCGCTGCCGCGGACCACCGCGAGCACCGGGTGGCCGTTGCGGCGCGCGTCGGAGAGCCGCTCGACCAGCAGCAGCCCGACGCCCTCGCCCCAGCCGGTGCCGTCCGCCGCGTTCGCGTACGCCTTGCAGCGGCCGTCGGCGGACAGGGCCCGCTGCCGGGAGAACTCGACGAAGGTGGTCGGGGTGGACATCACGGCCACGCCGCCGGCCAGCGCGAGGTCGCACTCGCCGGAGCGCAGCGACTGGGCGGCCAGGTGCAGCGCCACCAGGGAGGAGGAGCAGGCGGTGTCCACGGTCACCGCCGGGCCCTCGAAGCCGAAGGAGTAGGAGATCCGGCCGGAGGCCACGCTGCCGGCGGTGCCGTTGCCGAGCCAGCCCTCCAGCTCGGCCGGCACCTCGCGGACGCGCGGCGCGTAGTCGTGGTACATCACCCCGGCGAAGACGCCGGTCCGGCTGCCGCGCAGGGCGGTCGGGTCGATGCCCGCGCTCTCCAGGGCCTCCCAGGTGGTCTCCAGCAGCAGCCTCTGCTGCGGGTCGGTGGCGATCGCCTCGCGGGGCGAGATGCCGAAGAACTCGGCGTCGAACTCGGCCGGCCGGTCGAGGAACCCGCCGTGCCGGGTGTAGGAGGTGCCGGGCTTGTCGGGGTCCGGGTCGTAGAGGGAGTCGAGGTCCCAGCCGCGGTCGTCCGGGAAGTCGGTGACGGCGTCCCGGCCCTCGCTCACCAGTCGCCACAGGTCGTCCGGGGTGGCCACGCCGCCGGGCAGGCGGCAGGCCATGCCGACGATGACGACCGGGTCGTCCTCGACGGCGGGCCGGGCCGGGGCGGAGGTGCTCGCCACGGGCACCGGAGCGGCGGTGGCGCCGACGAGTTCGGTCCGCAGGTGTTCGGCGAGCGCGGTCGGGTTGGGGTGGTCGAAGACCAGGGTGGCCGACAGGCGCAGGCCGGTGGCGGCCGCGACCCGGTTGCGCAGCTCGACGGCGGACAGCGAGTCCACGCCGATGCTGGTGAACGACCGCTGGGCGCCGACCGCTTCGGCCTCGGTGCCGAGCACGGCGGACACCTCGGCGCGGACCAGCCGGAGCAGCTCCGCCTGCCGTTCGGCGTCGTCGGGCAGGGCGGCGAGCCGCTGGGCGAGGGCGCCCCGGCCGTCCGCGCCGGGAGCGGCAGCGGCGGTGCCGTGGGGTGCGGCACCGGCGGTGCGCCGGGCGGGCCGGACCAGGCCGCGCAGCAGCGGCGGCACCTCGTGCTGGGTCCGTTCCTGCTGGGCCCGGACGGCGGCCAGGTCGAGCGGGGCGGGCACCAGGGCCGCCCGGTCGCCCAGCCGCTGGGTGGCGTCGAACAGGCGGATGCCCTCGGCGGAGCCGATCGGCCGGATGCCGAAGCGGGCCAGTCGGGCGTGGTCGGCGGCACTGAGGTGCTCGGTGATGCCGCTGGCCTCGGCCCACTGCCCCCAGGCCAGGGACTGGGCGGGCAGGCCGATGCTGCGCCGGTGGGCGGCGAGCGCGTCGAGGTAGGTGTTCGCGGCGGCGTAGCTCGCCTGCCCCGGGCTGCCGAGGGTGGCGGCGACGGAGCTGTAGAGGACGAACGCGGCCAGGTCGTGGGAGCGGGTGAGCTCGTGCAGGTGGCGGGCGCCGTCGGCCTTGGGCGCCCAGACGGCGGCCAGGCGCTCGGGGGTGAGGGCGGTCAGCACGCCGTCGTCGAGGACGCCTGCCGTGTGGACGACTGCGGTCAGCGGGTGGGCGGACGGGACGGCCGCGATCGCGGCGGCGAGGGACCCGCGGTCGGCGGTGTCGGCGGCCGCGATCGTCACCTCCGCGCCGAGGGAGGCGAGTTCGGTGTGCAGCTCGGCCGCGCCTGGCGCGTCGGCGCCGCGGCGGGACAGCAGCAGCAGATGACGGACACCGCGCTCGGTGACCAGGTGCCTGGCCAGCAGGGCGCCCAGGGTCCCGGTGCCACCGGTGATCAGCACCGTGCCCTCCGGGTCCCACTCCCGTGCCGGGGTCTCCGGGACGGTGACCCGGACCAGGCGCGGGACCCGTACCCGGCCCTCGCGCAGGGCCGACTGCGGTTCGCCGCCGGCCACGGCCGCCGCCAGGGCGGCTTCCGAGGCTTCGGTGCCGTCGGTGTCGACCAGCACGATCCGGCCCGGGTTCTCCGACTGCGCGGAGCGCACCAGACCCCAGACCGGGGCGGCGGTCAGGTCCGGCGTCTCCGACCCGTCGACGGCCACGGCCTGCCGGGTCAGCACGACGAGCGGGTCGCCCTCGCCGGTGTCCTGCGCCAGCCAGGACTGAAGGGCCGCCAGGGTCTCCGTCACCTCCCCGTCGACCCGCAGCACCTCGCCCGGTGCCTCACCCGGTGCCCCGCCCGAGGAAGCGACCGCCACCTCCGGCCAGTCGACGGCGAACAGGGTGTCCCGTCCGACGAGGGGCTCGACGCCCAGCCGGTCGGTCAGGACCGGCCGGGTGACCAGCGATTCGACGGTGATCACCGGGCGGCCGGCCGGGTCGGTGGCCTCCAGTCGGTAGGAGTCGGATCCGGTCGCGGTGACCCGCACCCGCAGCTCCGTCGCGGCGGCGGCGTGCAGGGTGACGCCCCGGTAGGCGAACGGGAGTCGGCGGGTGCGGGCGGCGGCCGGGTCGCCGTCGGCGGGGTCGTCGCCCGGGTCTCGGTCCGCGCCGTCGAGGGCAGGCAGCTGGGCGGCGGCGTCCAGCAGCGCGGGGTGCAGGCCGAACCGGCCGGCGTCGCCGGTCAGCGCCTCCGGCAGGACGGCGTGCGCGTGCAGCGTCGCGCCGTCCCGCCAGACCTCGCGCAGCCCTCGGAAGGCCGGACCGTAGTCGAGTCCGACGGCGGCCAGCAGCTCGTACGCCTCCTCGGGGGCGAGGTGCTCGGCGCCGTCGGCGGGCGCCCAGGCGGTGGGCGCGGCCGGGCCGGTCCGGTCGGCCGACAGCAGGCCGCTCGCGTGCCGGGTCCAGGCGCCGTCCACGACGACCGGGGCGGCCTGGGCAGCGGTGGCGGGCGCGGGCCGGGAGTGGATCGTGACCGGACGCGCGCCGGTCCCGTCCGGCGCGCCGACCGCCACGTGCAGGTGCAGGGTGTCGCGCTCGGGCAGCACGAGCGGGGCCTCGATCACCAGCTCGTCCAGGGTGCTCGCGCCGACCTCGTCACCCGCCCGGATCGCCAGCTCGACCAGGGCCGCGCCGGGCGCCAGGACGGTGCCCAGTGCCACATGGTCGGCGAGCCAGGGGTGGGTGGTGAGGGAGAGGCTGCCGGTGAGCAGCACGCCCTCCGAGTCGGCTTGGGCGACGGCCGCGCCGAGCACGGCGTGGTCGACGGCCGCCAGGCCGAGTCCGCGCGCGTCGGCGGCGGTCCGGGTGGCGGGCTCCAGCCAGTAGCGGCGGCGCTGGAACGGATAGGTGGGCAGGGCGAGCCTCGGGCGGTGCCCGCCGCCGAACAGGGCGGTCCAGTCGACGTGGTGGCCCTGGACGTGGATCCGGGCGAGCGCCGTCAGCGCCGACCGCTGCTCGGGCCGCTCCCGGCGCAGGACCGGGACGGCGGTGACGGCCTCGTCCAGCGTGGCGCCGACAAGGCCCGTCAGGGTGCCGTCGGGGCCGAGCTCGACGAAGGTCGTCGCACCCTCGGCGGCCAGGGCGGTGACCACGTCGGCGAAGCGCACGGCCCCGCGGACCTGGCGCACCCAGTACTCCGGGTCGGTGATCTCCTCCGAACTCGCCACCCGGCCGGTCAGGTTCGAGACCACCGGGATCTCGGGGTGCCGGAAGGTCAGGGTCTGCGCGACTGCGAGGAACTCGTCCAGCATGCCGTCCATGTGGGCCGAGTGGAACGCGTGGCTGACCCGCAGCCGGCGGGTGCGCCGGTCCGCGAAGTGCTCCCTGACACTCTCGACAGCGGCCTCGTCACCCGAAACCACCACCGAACGGGGCCCGTTGACGGCCGCGACGTCCACGCCGTCGGCCAGGACGGCCCGGGCCTCCTCCTCCGTCGCCTCCAGCGCCACCATCGCACCGCCACCCGGCAGCGCCTGCATCAACCGCGCCCGCGCACCCACCAGCACCGCCGCGTCCTCCAGCGACAGCACCCCCGCCACATGCGCGGCCGCCAGCTCACCGATCGAGTGGCCCGCGACGAAGTCCGGCCGTACACCCCACGACTCGAAGAGACGGAACAGCGCCACCTCGACCGCGAACAGCGCCGGCTGCGTCCACCCCGTCTCGTCCAGCCCCTCGCCCGAGGCGATCACCTCCGCCAACGGCAGCCCCAACGCCCCCGCCACCGCATCGAAGGACTCGGCAAAGACAGGCTGCGACGCGTACAACTCACGCCCCATACCCACCCGCTGGGACCCCTGACCCGAGAACAGGAATGCCAGACCCCCCGAACCCGCCACCCCGCGCACCACATCGGCGCCCTCGGGATCACGCAGCGCCGCCGGATCACCCAGCACCACCGCCCGCTCCTCCAACGCCGCCCGGCCCACGGCCAGCGACTGGGCGAGGTCCGCCGGATCGGCGGTGATGGCCAACTCCGCTACTCGGGAACCCTGTTCGCGCAGTGCCTCGGGCGAGCGCGCCGACACCACGAAGGGCAGCAGCGCACCGTCCACCGTCGGCTCAACGGCCTCGACCGGCTCGGACTCCTCCGTCGGGGCCTGCTCGACGATGACGTGGGCGTTGGTGCCGGAGACACCGAACGCGGACACCGCCGCGCGGCGCGGACGCTCCAGCGCCGGCCACTGCCGCTGCTCGGTCAGCAGCTCGACGGTGCCCGCCGACCAGTCCACGTGCGGCGAGGGCTCGTCCACGTGCAGCGTGCGCGGCAGCACCCCGTGCCGGATCGCCAGCACCGACTTGATCACACCCGCCACACCCGCAGCCGCCTGGGTGTGACCGATGTTCGACTTCACCGAACCCAGCCACAACGGCTGCTCGGCCGAACGCTGCTGCCCGTAGGTCGCGATCAGCGCCTGCGCCTCGATCGGGTCACCGAGGGTGGTGCCGGTGCCGTGCGCCTCGACGACGTCGACCTCATCGGCCTTGAGGCCCGCGTTGGCCAGTGCGGCACGGATCACCCGCTGCTGCGAAGGACCGCTGGGGGCGGTGAGGCCGTTGGAGGCGCCGTCCTGGTTGACCGCGCTGCCGCGCAGCACCGCCAGCACCTCGTGCCCGTTGCGACGCGCGTCCGACAGACGCTCGACCAGCAGCAGGCCGGCACCCTCCGCCCAGCCCGTCCCGTCCGCACCCGCCGCGAACGCCTTGCAGCGCCCGTCGGGCGACATCGCGCGCTGGCGGGAGAACTCGACGAAGGTGGTCGGGGTGGTCATCAGCAGCACGCCGCCGGCGACGGCGAGGTCCGACTCGCCGGAGCGCAGCGACTGCGCGGCCAGGTGCAGCGCCACCAGCGAGGAGGAGCAGGCGGTGTCCACGGTCACCGCGGGGCCCTCGAAGCCGAAGGTGTAGGAGATCCGGCCGGAGGCGACGCTGCCCGCGTTGCCGATGCCGAGGTAGGCCTCCAGCTCCGCCGGGACGTGCTGGGCGCCGCTCGCGTAGTCGCGGCCGGAGATGCCCGCGAAGACGCCGGTCCGGCTGCCGCGCAGGGCGGTCGGGTCGAGGCCGGCCCGCTCGAAGAGCTCCCAGGTGGTCTCCAGCAGCAGCCGCTGCTGGGGGTCGATCGCGGGGGCCTCGCGCGGCGGGATGCCGAAGAACTCGGCGTCGAACTCGCCGATGCCGTCGAGGAATCCGCCGTGCCGGGAGTAGGAGGTGCCGGGCTTGTCGCGGTCCTCGGGCGAGTACAGGGCGTCGAGGTCCCAGCCGCGGTCGGCGGGGAACTCGGTGAGCGCGTCCACGCCGTCGGCCACCAGCCGCCAGAGGTCCTCGGGCGAGGCGACCCCGCCGGGGTAGCGGCAGGCCATGCCGACGATGACGATCGGATCGGTGTCGACGGCCGCGCCGGGGGCCGGGGCGGCCGTCCGGTCGGTCTGCGGGTCGGCGTCGGCCGCGCCCCACAGCTCGTCCGCCAGCCAGTCCGCGAGCGCGGCGGGCGTGGGGTGGTCGAAGACCGCGGTCGCGGGCAGCCGGCGGCCGGTGACCGCGCCGAGGCGGTTGCGGAACTCGACGGCCGTCAGCGAGTCGAAGCCCTGCTGCTGGAAGGCCCTGGCCGGGTCGACGGCGTCCGCCGAGCGGTGCCGCTGCACGGCCGCGGCCTCGGCCCGGACGACGCCGAGCAGGCTGCGGCGGCGCTCGGCGGCGGGCAGCGCGCCGAGCCGGGCGACGAGGTCGGCCTCGGCGGCGGTGCCTGCGGCGCCCTGCTGGGCCGGACCGGCCGCGCTCTCGCGGGGCAGGAGTTCGACCACCAGGCGCTGGTCGCGGCCCCGGAACAGTGCGGCCCAGTCGACGTCGGCGACGACCAGGTGGCTGTCTCCGTGGTCCAGCGCGGCGCCGAGCAGTTCGACGGCCTGCGCGGGCGGCAGCGAGGCGAGGCCGTGCCGGAGCAGCTGCCGTTCGGCGCCGTCGGCGGCGATGCCCGCGCCCGCCCAGTGGCCCCAGGCGATGGAGGTGGCCGGCAGTCCGGCGGCCCGTCGCTCGGCGGCGAGGGCGTCCAAGTAGGCGTTGCCGGGTGCGTAGTTGGCCTGGCCGGGGATGCCGGCGACGCCCGCGAGCGAGGAGAACAGGACGAACGCGGTCAGCGGCAGGTCCGCGGTGAGCTCGTGCAGCAGCCGGGCGGCGCCCGCCTTGGCGCGCAGGGCGGCGGCGAGCCGGTCGGCGCCGAGGGTGGGGAGCAGTCCGTCGTGCAGGGCGGCGGCGGTGTGGACGACCGCGCCGAGCGGCAGTTCGGCGGGGATCCCGGCGAGGACGGCGGTGAGCTGCTCGCGGTCGGCGACGTCGGCCGCCGCGAAGGTCACCCGGGTGCCGAGGGCGGCGAGCTCGGCCTCCAGCACGGCGGCCCCGGGGGCGTCGGCCCCGCGCCGGCCGACCAGCAGCAGGTGCTCGGCGCCGCGCGCGGCCAGCCAGCGGGCGACATGGCCGCCGAGGGCGCCGGTGCCGCCGGTGATGAGGGTGGTGCCGCGCGGCTCCCAGGGCCGGTCAGCCGGGGCGGACGGCGCGGCGGGGGCCAGGCGGCGGGCGAAGGCGCCGGCCGGGCGCAGCGCGAGTTCGGTCTCCCGGTCCGGCGAGCGGTCGGCGATCAGGGCGGCGGCCTGCTGCCAGGTGTGCCGGTCGGGCTCGGCGGGCAGGTCGATCAGGCCGCCGTGGAGGGCGGGCTGCTCGGCGGCCAGGATCGCGCCGAAGCCCCAGGTCAGGGCGTGCTCGGGAGCGGTGACGGGGTCGGTCGCGGATTCGGCGGGCCCGGTGCTGACGGCGCCCCGGGTGAGGTACCAGACGGGGGCGGGCGCGGCCGCTTCGTCGAGGGCCTGGGCCAGGGCGACCTGGGCGGCGTGCGCCCAGGGGAGTTCGGGGTGCTCGGGGTGGGCGCCGGGGCGCAGGCCGAGCAGGGAGACGACGCCGGTGAGCGGGCCGTCCTCGGTGGTCAGGCGGGCCAGTTCGGCGGCCAGGGCGGGCCGGTCGACGCCGGCGGTGAGCGGCCGGACGGTGGCGCCGTGGGCGGCGAGGGCCTCGGTGAGCGCGGTCGCCCAGGGGTGGTCGGCCTCGTCGAGAGCCTTGTCGGGGCCTTCCGGGAGGACGAGCAGCCAGCGGCCCTCGGCGGCGGTCGCGGTCGCCGTCGGCGTGCCGACGGGCCGCCAGACGACGCGGTGCCGCCAGCCGTCGGCGGCGGTCGCGGCGCGGCGCCGGTCCCACCAGGAGGCGAGCGCGGGCAGCACGGGGACCAGCCGGTCGCCGTCGACGCCGATCGCCTCGCCGAGGCGGCCCGCGTCCTGCTCGCCGACGAGGTCCCAGAACAGGCTGTCCCCGGCGGGTCCGCCGGGGGCGGCGGCCAGCTCCGGGGAGCGGCTGGCGTCCAGCCAGTAGCGCTGCCGCTGGAACGGGTAGCCGGGCAGTTCGGCGTGCGCGGGCCGGGCGTCGGCGAAGGCCGCCGTCCAGTCGACGGCCACGCCGCGCACGGACAGCTCGGCGACGGAGGTGAGCCAGCGCTCGCGGCCGCCCTGCCCGCGCCGCAGCGAGCCGGTGACGACGGCGGAGGCGGTGGCGGCCGGGCCGACGGCGTCGAGGGTGTCCTCGATCGCGCCGGTGAGCACCGGGTGCGGGGAGACCTCGACGAACACGGTGTGCCCGGTCTCGGCGAGCCGGCGGGTGGCCTGCTCGAAGCGGACGGTGTGGCGCAGGTTGCGGTACCAGTAACCGGCGTCCAGGGCGCCGGTGTCCTGCCACTCCCCGGTGACGGTGGACAGCAGCGGCACGGTGCCGGTGCGCGGGCGCAGGTCGGCGAGCAGGCCGAGGAGTTCCTCGCGCAGCGCCTCGGTCTGCGTGGAGTGCGAGGCGTAGTCGATGTTGACCGGTCGGGTGGTGACGCCCTCGGCGGTGTAGGCGGCGGTGAGTTCGGCGAGCGCGTCGAGGTCGCCGGAGACGACGGTGGCCTGCGGGCCGTTGACGACGCCGATGGAGAGTCGGCCGGGCCAGGCGGTGATCCGCCGTTCGACCTCGGCGAGCGGGCGCGGCACGGAGACCATGCCGCCGCGGTGGGAGATCCGGGCGAGCAGCTTGGCCCGCAGGGCGACGATCCGGGCCGCGTCGGCGAGGTCGAGGCCGCCCGCGACGTACGCGGCGGCGACCTCTCCCTGACTGTGGCCGACGACGGCGTCCGGGCGGACGCCGTAGGTCTGCCAGAGTTCGGCGAGCGAGACCATCACCGCCCACAGCACCGGCTGGACGACGTCCACCCGGTCCGGGTCGGGGCCGTCGGCGGCGCCGCGGACGACGTCGAGCAGCGACCAGTCGGTGTGCGGGGCCAGGGCCTCGGCGCAGCGGGTGAGGGCGGCGGCGAAGGCGGGTTCGGTGTCGAGCAGTCCGGCGGCCATGCCGGCCCACTGGGAGCCCTGGCCGGGGAAGACGAAGACGGTGCGGCCGGGGGTGGCGGCGCGGCCCCGGACGACGCCGGGGCCGTCGAGGGTGCGCAGGGCCTCCGCCGCGTCGGCCGCAGGGGCGACGACGACGGCGCGCTCGTCGAGCGCGGCCCGGCCGGTGGCCAGGGTGAACGCGGCGTCGACGGGCCGGGTGCCGGGCAGCCGGTCGGCGGTCCGGGCGGCGTGGGCGGTGAGCGCCTCGGGGGTGCGGGCGGAGAGCACGTACGGGAGGACGGCGGGGGCGGGGGCGGCCTCGACCGGCGCGGTCTCCTCCGCCGGGGCCTGCTCGACGATGACGTGGGCGTTGGTGCCGGAGACACCGAACGCGGACACCGCGGCGCGGCGCGGACGCTCCAGCGCCGGCCACTCGCGCTGCTCGGTCAGCAGCTCGACGGTGCCCGCCGACCAGTCCACGTGCGGAGAGGGCTCGTCCACGTGCAGCGTGCGCGGCAGCACCCCGTGCCGGATCGCCAGCACCGACTTGATCACACCCGCCACACCGGCCGCGGCCTGGGTGTGACCGATGTTCGACTTCACCGAACCCAGCCACAACGGCGATGCGCCCTCGGCCCGCCCTGCACCGTAGGTCGCGATCAGCGCCTGCGCCTCGATCGGGTCGCCCAGCCGGGTGCCGGTGCCGTGCGCCTCGACGACGTCCACGTCCGCGGCGGTGAGGCCGGCGGAGTCGAGCGCCGCCCGGATCACCCGCTGCTGCGAGGTGCCGCTCGGGGCGGTGAGCTGGCTGGATCGGCCGTCCTGGTTGACGGCGGAGCCGCGCAGCAGGGCGAGCACCCGGTGGCCGTTGCGGCGGGCGTCGGAGAGCCGCTCCAGGACCAGCAGGCCGGCGCCCTCGCCCCAGCCGGTGCCGTCGGCGGCGGCGGCGAAGGGCTTGCAGCGGCCGTCGGCGGCCAGTCCGCGCTGGCGGCTGAACTCGATGAACATGCCCGGCGCGGCGAGCACGGTGGCGCCGCCGGCCAGGGCGAGCGAGCTCTCGCCGGAGCGCAGCGAGCGGGCGGCGAGGTGGAGCGCGACCAGCGAGGAGGAGCACGCGGTGTCGACGGTGACGGCCGGGCCCTCCAGGCCGAGGGTGTAGGCGATCCGGCCGGAGGCGACGGAGGTGGTGGTGCCGGTGAGGACGTAGCCGTCGGTCTGCTCGGCGGGCAGGTGGTGCATGCTCGGCCCGTACTCCTGGGCGATGACGCCCGCGAACACGCCGGTGCGGGTGCCGCGCAGGGCCGCCGGGTCGATCGCGGCGTCCTCCAGGGCCTGCCAGGCGGTCTCCAGCAGCAGGCGCTGCTGGGGTTCGGCGGCGAGCGCCTCGCGGGGCGAGATGCCGAAGAAGTCGGCGTCGAACTCGCCCGCGTCGTAGAGGAATCCGCCCTCACGGGCGTAGCTGCGGCCGGCCCGGTCGGGGTCGGGGTCGTAGAGGTGGTCGAGGTCCCAGCCCCGGTCGGTGGGGAAGGGGCCGACGACGTCGCGCTCCTCGGTGACCAGCCGCCACAGCTCGTCGGGGGTGTCGGCGCCGCCGGGGAAGCGGCAGGCCATGCCGACGATGGCGATCGGCTCCTCGGCCCCGGTCCCGCCGTCGGCGGCGGCGGCGGGGTCGGTGACGGCGGCGCGGGCCTCCGCGTCGCGCAGGCGGCGGCGGGTCTGGTGCAGCTCGGCGGCAACCTTGTTGAGGTAGTCGCGCAGCTTCTGCTCGTTGGTGCTCATATCTGCGGTGCCTCTCTCAGGAAATGCCGAGCTCGTTGTCGATGAAGTCGAAGATGTCGTCGTCGCTGACGTCGGTGATGCGGGTGGCGAGGTCGCCGTCGCCCTCGGTGGCGGGCGGGCCGATCAGGCCGGCGAGCAGGGCGGTGAGCCGGTCGACGGCCTCGGCCAGGGCGGCCGGGTCGGCGGCGAGACTGCTCAGGGTGCGCTCCAGCCGGTCGAACTCGGCTGCCGTGCCGGCTGGTTCGGACCCTGCGGCAGGTTCTGCCGCTGCGGCAGGGGCGGCCGGCGGCGGGGCGAGCCGCTCGCGCAGATGGGCGGCGAGGGCGGTCGGGGTGGGGTGGTCGAAGAGGGCGGTGGTGGGCAGTCGCAGCCCGGTCGCGGTGTTCACCCGGTTCCGCAGCTCGATCACCCCGAGGGAGTCGAACTCGCTTTCCATGAAGCCGAGTTCGGGCCGGATCGCGCTCGCGTCCGGGTGGCCGAGCACGGCCGCGGCGGTGGCCAGGACCAGCGCCAGCAGCTGCCGTTCCTGCTCGGCGGCCGGCTGCCCGGCCAGTCGGGCCAGCAGCGCGGCCGGGCCGTCGGCACCGCCCCGGGCGGCCGGGCGGGCCCGGTGCCGGGCGAGTCCGCGCAGCACCGGCGCCAGCCGGTCGGCGGGAACGGCGGCCGGGTCGAGCCGGGCCGCCACCAGGGCGGCGTCCGGGACACCGGCGGTGCCGGGGGCGGAGGTCGGGGCGCCGGGGGCGGCGTTCGGGGTGCCGAGCGCGGCGTCGAACAGCGCGAGTGCCTGCTCGTCGGTCATCGGCGCCAGGCCGGTCGCGCCGAGGCGCTCCCGCTCGGCGGCACTGAGGCCCGCCGCCATGCCGCCCTCGGCCTGCGCCCAGTGGCCCCAGGCGAGCGAGACGGCGGGCAGGCCGCGCACCCGACGGTGCTGCGCCAGCGCGTCCAACTCGGCGTTGGCGGCGCCGTAGTTGGCCTGGCCGGGATTGCCCAGCAGGCCGACTGCGGAGGAGAACAGGACGAACGCGGCCAGGTCCTGGGAGCGGGTCAGCTCGTGCAGGTGCCGGGCGCCGTCGGCCTTGGGCCGGCCGACGGTGCGCAGCCGCTCGGCCGTGAGCGAGCCGAGCACGGCGTCGTCCAGGACTCCGGCGGTGTGCACGACGGCGGTCAGCGGCCGTTCGGCGGGGACGGCCGCGAGCAGCGCCGCGACGGCGTCCCGGTCGCCGACGTCGGCGGCCCGCACGGTCACCTCGGCGCCCGACTCCTCCAGTTCGGCGACGAGTTCGGCGATGCCCGGGGCCTGCGGTCCCTTGCGGCCGGCGAGCAGCAGGTGCCGCACGCCGTGCCGGTCGACCAGGCGGCGGGCGACCAGTCGGCCGAGGGCGCCGGTGCCGCCGGTGACGAGGACGGTGCCCTCGGGGTCGAGCGGGGCGGGCAGGGTCAGTGCGAGCTTGCCGGTGTGCCGGGCCTGGCTCAGTCGGCGCACCGCCTGCGTTGCCTGCCGGACGTCCTGGGCGTGGACCGGCAGCGGGCGCAGCGCACCCTTCGCGAAGAGCCCGGCGAGTTCGGCGAGGATCTCGGCGATCCGGTCGGGGTCGACGTCGAACAGGTCGAAGGCCAGGTAGGCGGCGCCGCCGTGGTCGGCGGCGACGGTGGCCGGGTCGCGCGGGTCGGTCTTGCCCATCTCGACGAACCGGCCGCCGGGGGCGAGCAGGCGCAGCGAGGCGTCGGTGAACTCGTGGGCCAGCGCGTTGAGGACGACGTCGACGCCCCGGCCGCCGGTGGCGGCGCGGAAGGCGGGTTCGAAGTCGAGGGTGCGGCTGGAGGCGACCCGGTCGCCGACCAGGCCGAGCCCGCGCAGCACGCCCCACTTGCCGGGACCGGCCGTGGCGAGCACCACCGATCCGCCGTGCTGGGCGAGTTGGACGGCCGCCTGGCCGACGCCGCCGGTCGCGGCGTGGATCAGGACGGATTCGCCGGACCGCAGCCGGGCGAGGTCGTAGAGGCCGTGGTAGGCGGTCAGGAAGGCGACCGGGGCGGTGGCGGCCTCGGCCCAGCTCCAGCCGTCGGGGACGGGGAGGAGCAGCCGGTGGTCGGTCACGGCGACCGGGCCGAGGGTGCCCTGCACCAGGCCCATCACCCGGTCGCCGGGCCGCAGTCCGGTGACGCCGGGGCCGGTCTCCAGGACGGTGCCCGCGCCTTCGGCGCCGATCCGGGCGCCGCCCGGGTAGAGGCCGAGGGTGATCAGTACGTCCCGGAAGTTGAGGCCGGCGGCGCGCAGGGCGATCCGGACCTCCCCTGCGGCGAGCGGCCGGCGGGCCTCGGGGGCGGGCAGCAGGGCGAGCGAGTCCAGGCTACCGGGGGTGGCGGTGTCGAGCCGCCAGGTGTCGGCGGTGCCGGGGGCGACGGCACCGGGGTCGAGCCGGTCGCCCGGGCGGGAGCGGACGAGCCTGGGGACGAGGATCTCCCCCGCCCGCAGGGCGAGTTGGGGTTCGCCGTCGGCGGCCGTGCGCTGCGCGGCGGCGAGGGCCCCGCCGAGGGCGGCGCGGCTCGCGGGTGTGCCGTCGGTGTCCAGGAGGACGAAACGGTCGGGGTGTTCGGCCTGGGCGGTGCGGACCAGGCCCCAGACGGCGCCGGCCGCCGGCTCGGGGACGTCCTCGCCGGGGTGGGTGGCGACGGCGTGCTCGGTGAGCAGCGCGAGGGTGCCGGCGTGCGCGGCGTCCAACCAGCCGTGCAGCAGGGCGAGCGCCTGTTCGGCGGTGCGGACGGGGGCGAGCACGCTCTGTCCGGGGGCGGCCTCGGCCAGGGAGGCGAGCACGGGCTGTCCCTCGGCCTGCTCGTCGGCTCCGGCCGGGTCGGCCAGCAGGGCCCAGTCGACGGGCGGTGCGTCGGCGGCGGTGAGCGGGAGCCAGTCCAGCCGGTAGAGCGAGTCCGGGCCGGCGGCCGCCGGGGCGCGCAGGGTCAGCGCGCCGACGGTGGCGACCGGCAGCCCGGCCGGGTCGGTCAGCTCCAGGGCGACGGTGTCGGGCCCGGCCGGGGTGATCCGGGCCCGCAGGGCGCCGGTGCCCGTGCCGGTGCGGTGCACGGTGACGTCCCGCCAGGAGAACGGCAGCACCGTCCGCTCGGCGTCCAGGACGACGGCGTGCAGCACGGCGTCCAGCAGCGCCGGGTGGAGGGCGTACGCCTCGGCCTCGGCGGACGGCAGCACCGGCGGCGCGGTGACCTCGGCGTAGCGCCGCTCGCCGTCGACGGCGGTCGAGGTGAGGCCGCGGAAGGCGGGGCCGTAGTGGTAGCCGCGCTCGGCGAGGCGGTCGTAGGCGTCGGCGAGGTCCAGCGGCACGGCGGCCGGCGGCGCGGCGACGTCGGCGGGCTCGGCGGGCTCCACCGGCGCGACGGCGACGGCTCCGGTGGCGTGGGTGGTCCAGTCGGAGTCCCCGGTGTCCCCGGCCTCGGGCTGCGAACGGATCCGCAGCGGGCGGCCCCCCTCCTCGTCGGCGGCGCCCAGCAGCACCTGGAGCCGCACCCCGGCCCTGGCGGCCGTCGGCAGGGCGAGCGGCGCGGCCAGGTCCAGCGTCTCCACCCGGGCTGCACCGGCCCGCAGCGCGGCCTGCACGGCCAGCTCCAGGAAGGCCGTGCCCGGCAGCAGGACGGTCCCGGCCACGGTGTGGTCGGCCAGCCACGGGTGGGTCCGCAGGGAGAGCCGGCCGGTGAACAACCAGCCCTCGCCGTCGGGGAGTTCGGTGACGCCGGAGAGCAGCGGGTGGCCGGTCGGGGCGAGGCCGCCGGGGCCGTCGGCGGTGTGCCCGGCCGGAGTGTCCAGCCAGTGGCGGCGGCGCTCGAAGGGGTAGGTGGGAAGCTCGGGGCGGTCGGCCCCGGGGGCGGCCGGCAGGGCGGCGGCCCAGTCGACCGGCACCCCGTGCACGTGCAGCCGGGCCAGCGCCTCGGTGACCGTCGACCGCTCCGGCCGGTCGGCGCGCAGCAGCGCGGCGATCGCCCGCGCGGGCGGGGCGGGGAGGGCCGTGTCGGCGTCGGCGAGCGCCTCCTCGGTGAGGGCGGTAAGCACGGGGCCGGGGCCGAGTTCGAGGTAGGCGGTGGTGCCGAGGCCGTTCAGGGTGCGCACGCCGTCGTGGAAGCGGACCGCCTCCCGGATGTGCCGCACCCAGTACCCGGGGTCGGTCAGCTCCCCGGCCAGGGCGAGGCCGCCGTGCAGGTTGGAGACCACGGGGGTGTGCGGCTCCCGGTAGTCGAGCCGCTCCGCGACCGCCCGGAACTCGTCCAGCACCGCGTCCATGTGCGGCGAGTGGAACGCCCGGCCGACCGTCAGCAGCTTGACCCGCCGTCCGCGCGCCCGCCACTCCTCGGCCAGCCGGCGGACCTCGTCCTCGTCGCCGGAAAGGACCACGGAGGAGGGGCCGTTGACGGCGGCGATCGCCACCCGGTCGGCGAGCGGGGAGAGTTCGGGCGCGACCTCGGCCTCGGTGGCCCCGATCGCGGCCATCGCGCCGTGCGCGGGCAGTGCCTCCATCAGCCGGCCGCGCGCGGCGACCAGCGCCACCGCGTCGGGCAGGGTGAGCACACCCGCCAGGTGCGCGGCGCTCAACTCGCCGATCGAGTGGCCGATCAGCCGCTCCGGGCGCAGGCCGTACGCCTCGACCGCGAGCCGGTGCAGGGCGACGTGCAGGGTGAACAGGGCGGGCTGGGTGTAGACGGTGGTGTCGAGCAGGGCGGCCGAGGCGGTGCCGGGCCCGGCGAACAGCACCTCGGTCAGCGGGGCGGCCAGGTGCGGGGCGAACAGCTCCGCGATCTCGTCCACCGCGGCCCGGAACACCGGCTCCGCGCCGTACAGTTCACGGCCGGCGCCCGGCCGCTGGCTGCCCTGGCCGGAGTAGAGGAAGGCCGGTCCGGAGGGGCGGGCGGCCTCGGCCCGGAGCAGGCCGGGTGCGGCCTCGGCGCCCTCGGCCAGCGCCCGCAGGGCCTCGGCGCGGGCCTCGGCCCCGCCGCCCAGGACGGCGGCGCGGTGCGCGAAGTGGGTGCGGCCGGTGGCCAGGGCCCGGGCCACGCCGGGGGCGTCGGGCGCGACCGCGTCCAGCAGCCGGGCGGCCTGGGCCCGCAGGGCGGCGGGCGTCCGGGCCGACAGCAGCAGCGGCGCGGCGGGCTCTTCGGGTTCCTCCGGCGCGGCGGGCTCTTCGGGTTCCTCCGGCGCGGCGGGCTCCGCGAGCTCCTCCGGCGCGGCCTCCAGGATCAGGTGCGCGTTGGTGCCGCTGATCCCGAACGAGGACACCGCCGCCCGGCGCGGCCGGCCCGTGGCGGGCCAGGCCCGCGTGCCGTCGAGCAGCTCCACGCTGCCCGCCGACCAGTCGACGTGCGGCGAGGGCGCGTCCAGGTGCAGCGTGCCCGGCAGTTCGCCGTGCCGCAGCGCCTGCACCAGCTTGATCACCCCGGTGACACCGGCGGCGGCCTGGGTGTGCCCGAGGTTGGACTTCGACGAGCCCAGCAGGACCGGCAGTTCGCCCGGGCCCCGCTGCCCGTAGGTGGCGAGCAGCGCGCGGGCCTCGATCGGGTCGCCGAGCGCGGTGCCGGTGCCGTGCGCCTCCACCGCGTCCACGTCGGCCGGGGTGAGCCCGGCCGAGGCGAGCGCCTGGCGGATGACCCGCTCCTGGGCCGGGCCGTTGGGGGCGGTCAGCCCGTTGGAGGCGCCGTCCTGGTTCACGGCGCTGCCGCGCACCAGCGCCAGCACCCGGTGCCCGTTGCGGCGGGCCGAGGAGAGCCGCTCCAGCAGCACCAGCCCGACGCCCTCGGCCCAGGCGGTGCCGTCCGCGGCGGCCGCGAAGGGCTTGCAGCGGCCGTCCGGCGCCAGGCCGCGCTGGCGGCTGAACTCGGTGAACATACCGGGCGAGGACATCACGGTGGCACCGCCCGCGAGGGCGAGGTCGCACTCCCCCGCGCGCAGCGCCTGCGCGGCCAGGTGGATCGCGACCAGCGAGGAGGAGCAGGCCGTGTCGATCGTGATGGCGGGCCCCTCCAGCCCGAGCGCGTAGGCGAGCCGGCCGGAGGCGACGGAGGTCAGGGTGCCGGTGAGGGCGTGCCCCTCGTACCCGGCGGGCGTCTCGTGCAGGCGCGGCCCGTAGTCCTGCGGCATGACGCCGACGAACACGCCGGTACGGGTGCCGCGCAGGGCGGCCGGGACGATGCCGGCCCGCTCGGTCAGCTCCCAGGCGGACTCCAGCAGCAGCCGCTGCTGGGGGTCGGTCGCGGCAGCCTCGCGCGGCGGGAGGCCGAAGAAGGCGCCGTCGAACTCGTCGGCGTCGTACAGGAATCCGCCCTGGCGGGTGTAGGAGGTGCCGGGGCGCTCGCCGTCCGGGTCGAACAGGGCGTCGAGGTCCCAGCCCCGGTTCTCCGGGAACGGGCCGATGGCGTCCCGGCCGTCGCGCAGCAGCTCCCACAGCTGCTCGGGGCTGTCGGCGCCGCCAGGCCAGCGGCCGCTGAGGGCGACCACGGCGATCGGGTCGTCCGCCGCTCCCGGACCGTCGGCGGGGTGCGCGGCCACGGCGGCGGCACCGGTGGCGGCACCGGCGGCGTCCGGCCGCTCGGCGAGGAAGGCCGCGACGGCGCGCGGCGTCGGCCGGTCGTAGACCAGGCTGGTCGGCAGGGCGCGGCCGACGGAGCCCGCGAGGCGGTCGCGGAACTCGACCGAGGCGACCGAGTCGAAGCCGAGGTCCTTGAAGGTCCGGTCCGGGTCGACGGCCTCCGCGCCGCCGGACTCGCCGAGCACGATCGCCGCACCCGCGCGGACGGCGGCCAGGGCGGCCGCCTCGTCCAGGACCGGGGCGACCGGGGAGTCCGCCGCGAGAACGTCCGCCGTCTCCTCGACCGCCGTCCCCCGGACCGCCGCGTGGCCCGAGCCGGTCGCCACCGCGACCGGTCCGCCGTCCGGCAGCCAGAGCCGGCGGCGCTGGAACGCGTACGTCGGCAGACCGGTGAGCCGCTGCCCCGGCCCGGACCAGGCGCGCCAGTCGACCGCGCCGCCGCGCACGAACAACTCGGCGACGGCGCCGCCGAACTGGTCGAGGCCGCCGTGGTCGCGCCGCAGCGTGCCGGTGACCGCCGCCGCGCCGTCCGTCAACTCGCCCAGGCCGAGGGTGAGTACGGGGTGCGGGCTGCTCTCGACGAAGCTCCGGTGCCCGTCGGCCAGGGCGGCCCGCACCGCCCGGTCCAGCCGGACGGTGCCGCGCAGGTTGCGGAACCAGTACCCGCCGTCGAGGCCGGCGGTGTCGAGACGGCCGCCGGTGAGGGTCGAGTAGAAGGCGACGGTGCCGGTGCGCGGGCGGATCCCCGCCAGCAGCTCGGGCAGGGAGTCGCGCAGCGGCTCCATCTGGGCGGAGTGGGAGGCGTAGTCGACGGGGACGAGCTTGGCCCGCACCTCGGCCGCGCGGTACGACCCGACCAGTGCCTCAACGGCCTCCCGCTCGCCCGAAACCACGGTGGAGGTGGGGCCGTTGACGGCCGCGACGCCGAGCAGGGACGGGTCCGGCGTGGCGGCGATCGCGGCCTCGACCTCGGCGACGGGCAGCGGGACGGCGGCCATCGCACCCCGGCCGGTCAGACCGAGCCCGGCGATCGCCCGCGAGCGCAGGGCGACCACGGCCGCCGCGTCCTCCAGCGAGAGCGCGCCCGCGACATGGGCGGCGGCGATCTCGCCCTGGGAGTGGCCGATCACCGCGTCGGGCCGGACACCCGCCGCCTCCCAGAGCGCGGCCAGGGACACCATGACGGCGAACAGGGCGGGCTGGACGACGTCGACCCGGTCCAGGCCGGGCGCTCCCGGCCGGCCGCGCAGCACCGCGTCCAGCGACCAGTCGACGTGCGGGGCCAGAGCCTTCCCGGTCTCCTCGATCTTCGCCGCGAACACCGGTGCGGTGTCGAGCAGTTCACGCGCCATGGCGTCCCACTGGGCACCCTGGCCGGGGAAGACCAGCACGGTGCCCGCGCCGCCCGCGGGAACCGCCCGGCCCTGCACCAGGCCCGGCAGCTGCCCGCCCCCGGCGAGGGCGTCCAGACCGGCGAGCAGCTCGGACCGGTCGGTGCCGGTGACGGCGGCCCGGAACTCGAAGGCGGTCCGGGTGGTGGCCAGCGCCCGCCCGAGGTCGGCCGGCGCGAGATCCTGCCGTCGGGACGCGAACTCGCTCATCCGGGCGGCCTGTTCGCTCAGTCCGGCCGGGGTCCGGGCGGACAGCGGCCACAGCGCCGGCCAGGGCGCGGGCTCCGCCTCCCCGCCGTCGCCCTCACCGATCGCGGCCGGATCCGTCTCCGGGGCGTCGGCGACCAGGACATGGGCGTTGGTGCCGCCCACGCCGAAGGAGCTGACCCCGGCGATCAGCCGGCCCTCCGGGTCCGGCCACGGACCGGACCCGGTGCGGACCGCCAGGCCGAGGCGGTCGAAGTCGATGTCCGGGTTCGGCGTACGGAAGTTGAGGCTGGCGGGCAGCCGGCGGTGGCGCACCGCCAGGACCGTCTTCAGCAGGCCGACCAGGCCCGCCGCGCCCTCCAGGTGGCCCACGTTGGTCTTCGCGGAACCGACCAGCAACGGCCGGTCCGCCGGGCGCCCCGCGCCCAGGGCGGCACCGAGGCCGGCGGCCTCGACCGGGTCGCCGACCCGGGTGCCGGTGCCGTGCAGTTCGACGTACTGCACCAGACCGGGGGCGACGTCCGCGCGCCGGGCGGCGGCGCGGATCACGGCCGCCTGGGCGTCGGCGCTCGGCACGGTGAGTCCGTCCGTCCCGCCGTCGCTGTTGACGGCGCTGCCGAGCAGCACGGCGTGCACGGGGTCGCCGTCGGCGACGGCACGGGCGAGCGGCTTCAGCACCAGCAGCACCGCACCCTCGCCGCGCGCGTAGCCGTCGGCACCCGCGTCGAAGGTGGCGCAGCGGCCCTCGGGCGACAGGGCGCCGAACCGCTCGACGGTGAGGGTGGACTCCGGGGCGAGGTTGAGGTTGACGCCGCCGACCAGGGCGACGTCCGACTCCCCGGTGCGCAGGCTCTCCAGTGCGAGGTGGACGGCGACCAGCGAGGAGGACTGCGCGGAGTCGACGGTGAGGCTGGGGCCGCGCAGGTCGAGGGCATGGGAGACGCGGTTGGCGATCAGGCCCCGGTTGACGCCGGTGAGGCTGTGCCGGGTGATCGCGTCGGCCCCGGTGGTGAGGGTGCTCCAGTCACCGGCGATCGCGCCGACGAAGACTCCGGCGCGGCGGCCGGCCAGCGCGGCGGGGAGGATGCCCGCGTCCTCCAGGGCCTCCCAGGCGAGTTCGAGGACGAGCCGCTGCTGCGGGTCGGCGGCGGCGGCCTCCCCGGCCGCGAGGCCGAAGAACTCGGCGTCGAAGCGGTCGACCTGGTCGAGCCAGCCGGCGGCGAGACGCGGCCGCGCCTCGCCGGCGAACCGGCCCGGCGGGACGGTGCCGACGCTGCTGGTGCCGCTGTCGAGCAGCCGCCAGAACGCCTCGGGGTCCGCCGCACCCGGCAGACGGCAGGCGGCGCCGACGACGGCCACCGCCTCCGGCGGGCCGGACTGCGGTGCGGACGGGGCGAGGGGTTCCAGGGGCGCCATGGTGGTTCCACTCCTGAGGGCCGGTAGCTCGGTGACGGACCTCAGCGTTCCGTGGCACCCCCACCCACCGGCCCCCTAGCCAACCCCTGTCGAACCCCTATGGCACCCCCGACGACCTCGGCAATCACCTCCGGACGGCCCTCGGCACCCACCTTGCCGACGGGCCGTCAGCATTCCGTCATGACCGACCGACGCACCGTCACCACGGGGCGTGGGCGACACCAGCCACAGCAGGCCGGCCACGGCCGCGGGACCGTGTTCGGGTGGGGTGCCCGGTGACCACAGGGGGTGGGGGCGTCCTGTACCTCAGGAGGAGGCCCGTCGCCTGGGCGTAGAGCGCCGGCGCTCATGACGGCGCCCCGGACACCCCCGGCGGGGTGTCCGGGGCGTCCGGGGCGGCGGTCCGGGGCGGGCACAGCGCTTCCCGACACCCGAGGGAAACCCGGGCGCAGGTCACGCCGGCCTCAGCCGGCGACCAGGTCGGCCCGGCGGGGGAAGGCCGGGCGCGGCGGGGCCCCGTCGGCGGTGCCCGGCGGGACCGGGCCGAGCAGGCGGGCGAGGTCGACCCGGCGGCGGACGCCGAGCTTGCGGTAGACCCGGGTGAGGTGCTGCTCGACGGTGGACACGGTGATGTAGAGCTTGCGGGCGATGTCGCGGTTGGACAGGCCGCGCGCGGCGAGCTCGGCGACCCGGCCCTCGGCCTCGGAGAGCCCACCGGCGCTGCCCTCCGGGACCGGGGCGGCGGCGACCGGGAGCGGCCGTCCGGCCACCGGCGGCGGGGACACCTGCAGCGGGGACGCCGGCAACGGGGACACCGGCAGCAGCGACACCGGCGCAGGCGCCTGCGCCTGCGGCCGGACCGGCACCACGGCCAGCGCCGGGGACCGGCGCACCCGGCGGTCCGCCCGACGGGCCCGGCCCGGGTCGCCGTCGTGCTGGTGGGCCTCGCTCAGCTCCCCCAGCGCCGCCGACAGTTCGGACTCCGCACCGGCCTCCTCCAGCAGTCCGACGGCGCGTTCCAGCAGCTCCGTGCGCTCGGCCGGTCCGCCCGCCGCCGCCCGGATCCGCAGCGCCAGGCCGCGGATCCTCGGGTGGCCGGCCGGCCCGAGCCGGGCGAGCTGCTGGTCCGCGAGGGCGGCGGCGCTGCCCGGCCGGCCCAGGGCGAGCTGGGCGCGGGCCGCGCCGAGCCGCCAGGGCGCGATGGCCGGCAGGTGGTCCACGCCCCAGCGGGCCATGGTGTCGCCGCAGGCGCGGTAGTCGGCGAGGGCCTGCTCGGCCCGGCCGAGGGCGAGCCGGTGACCGGCCAACGCGTACCGGTGGTGCAGCCCCGCGGGCGTGTGCTCCAGGCCCGCGGGGGTGGCCAGCTCCAGGAAGTGCGCGGCGTCCTGGTGCAGGCCGAGCGCGGTGCGGGCGGCCGCCATGGTCGCCAGCGGCAGCCCGACGGCCACGCCCCAGGCCTCCGGCCGGACGTGCGCGAACGCGGCGCGCCCTGCCTCGTCGGCGCTCCGCAGGTCGCCCTGGCGCAGTGCCGCCTCGGCGCGCAGCGCGGCCAGCAGGGCGTTCCAGTGGGCGCCGCAGCGGGCCCCGGCGCGTTCGGCGAGCGGGGCGCACCAGTGGGTGGCCCGGTCGGCGCGGTCGGCGTAGAGCAGGACGGTGAGCGCGGCGGTGAGGGATTCGGTGCGCACGCCGCCGAGGCGCCCGGCGCGCAGCACGAGCTCGGCGTGGACCACGGCGTCCTCGGGGGACACGGTGCCGGCGAGCAGGGCGGCGAGCAGCCGCATGCCGTCGCCCCGGTCGGCGGGGGCGCCGTCCTGCGGGCCGGTCCGGCGGGCGGGGTTGGGGAGCAGCGCGGGGTACCAGTAGGCGAGCCAGTGGCGCAGGGGCTCGGTGTGCACGGCCTGGCCGGGGACGGCCTCGAAGCGGGCGAGCGCGGCGGTGCCCTCGTCGATCCGGCCGTGCCAGAAGTGGTGGCGCAGGCGCTTGAGTTCGTGGCGCAGCGCGGTGTCGGCGTCGGTGACGGTGCCGGGGAGGGTGGGGACGCATTCGACGGCGGGGCCGGCGGGCGCCCGGCCGGACCACAGCTGCAGCGCGTGGGCGGGTACCGGTCCGAAGCCGCCGGTGGCACCGGACTCCTCGTCCGCCGTCTCCTCCGCCGCCTCGTCCTCCACGACGTCCTCCGCCACCCCGGGCGCGGGCACCTCCCAAGCCCCGCCTCCCCGCTCGAACTCCGGCAGCACCGCGCCGGGGTCCCCGGCCCCGGCGGCGGGTGCCGGTCCGAGCGAGCTGCGCAGGTGCCCCTCGGCCACCCGGGCGTGCCCGTCGACGGTGGCCGCCGTGGCGCCGGCGGCGCGCAGGAGGCGGCCGGCCCGCTGGTGCAGGGCGGCGAGTTCGAGCGGCCGCATCGCGGCGAGCAGGTCCCCGGCGGCGGTGGGGTGGCGGAAGCCCCCGTCGCGGAACAGCCCTGCCGCGTGCAGCAGGTAGAGCGCCCGGGGCAGCGCGTCGGGGGCGAGCAGCAGCAGTTCGGCGAGGAGTTCCGGGGTGGCTGCGGTGCCGAGCACGGCGACGCCGCGCGCGTAGTGCAGGGCGAGCGGGTCGATCCGGTGCAGGCAGTGCATGAGGCCGCGCCGGTAGCCCTCGCCGACGACCAGGGTGCCGGGGCTGCCGGCCCGTTCCTGGTCGCCGACGAGGCTGTGCACGAGCAGCGGGTTGCCGCCGGTGAGGGCGTGCGCCTCGGCGGCGTGCCGCTCGGCGGCCGCAGCGCCGAGGCGGGTGCGAAGGACCTCGGCGACGAGTTCGGTGCCGAGCAGGTCGAGCCGGATGTGCTGGTGGTGCGGCTGGCGGGCGAGTTCGACCTCGAACAGCGGGTGCGCCGGGGTCATGGTCTCGCGCGAGCTGAGGACGGTGAGCACGCCGGTGCCCCGGGTGCGGCGGACCAGGTAGAGCAGGAACTCCAGGGACTGCGGGTCGGCGTCCTGCCGGTCGTCGACGGCGATCAGGACGGGGGCGCGTTCGGCCAGGCCCCGGACCAGTCGGAACAGGCCCTCCAGGACGCGTTGGGTGAGCTGTCCGGCGGGGCGGTCGGAGGGGGCGGGGACGGTGCCGGAGGCCGCGCCCTCGGCGAGCAGGGCCTCGGCGGTGGCGGCCTCCTCGGGGGCGAGGTCGGCGCCCTGGAGGAGCTGCCGGGCCAGGCCGAGCGGGAATTCGCGTTCCAGCGGCGAGCCGGTGCCGACCAGGACCTGGACGCCGCGCTCGGCGGCGGTGTCGGTGAAGGCGTAGAGCAGGTCGCTGCGGCCGCTGCCGACGGAACCGTGCAGCACGATCACGCTCCCGGCGCCGGCCGCGCAGCGGTCGAGGGCGTGGTGAAGCCGCCGGTACTCGGACTCGCGGCCGGCGGGCGCGGATCTCGACGGATCGTACGGATCGTGCGGCGGGGACACGGGAAGGGGGGACATCCGTTCTCCTGGTGCAGGGCGCACGGGAGGACGGGCCGCTGGGCGCTCCTCCTCGCGCGGGTTCGTGGGCGAGGGAATCGGACGGACCGACCGGGGCGGGCGTGGACGCCCGGCCGGCCGACCGGCTCAGCGACAGAGGGAGCTGGCGCGCCGCAGCAGGTCGACGTCGAGGCGGGCGACCAGGCGGAGGTCGGCACGGAGCAGCGGGGCGGCGGACGTCGTACGCGAAGCGATGAGCGACGACGGCCGCGAACCGGCGCGCTGTCCGCCTGCCCGCTGTTCCACGACGATCTCCGTCCCCCGCGCCCTCCCGGGCCCAATAACCGCGCTTGTGACGGTCCGTCGGTCGGACGCACCCTCACCTGGCTTATCCCCGGGGCACCCCACCGCAGTGTGGGGGTTGCCGGTCAGCCGGCCGGGGCCTTGGGGCTGACACTCTTCGCCGCCCCCGAGTCTAGGAAGCGCCCGGCGAGCGCGTCAATCGGCCGGGCCCCGGAATCCGGCCCACCGGCCGGTTCAGCACGGGGCGCAACGGTCGCGCAACACGCCCGCCACAGTGCGCCCCGGAGCCGCTCCCCGCCCCGACCGGGGCCGCTCCCGGCGCTCACCCCTCTCGCCCCACCCACCCCGTTCCCGTCGCTGCCCCCTCTCACCCCGCCAGGCCGTGCCCCGCCAGTCGGCGGCGCAGCCCGGCGAGTTCGCGCCGGACCAGCGGCGGCAGCCCGTCCGCCCCGCCGCCGGCCGCCGCGAGCACCGGCCCGAGCAGGTCGGCGGCGGCCCGGGGGTCCTGGGCGAGCAGGTGGCAGTCGGCCACCCGGACGGTGAACAGCAGACGGGCGGAGGGAAGTTGGTCGGGGGCGAGCAGGGCCAGCGCGGTCTCGGCGGCGGCGACGGCCCGGCGGGCCAGCAGGGGGTCGTCGACGGCGGCGGCCGCGTCGCGCAGGGCGGCGGCGGCCCCGGCCTCGACCCGCAGCCGCATCGAGGCGATGGAGAGCCAGGCGGCGTCGGACTCGTCGTGGATGCCGATGTGGTCGAGGTGGAGCCGGGAGCGGCCGAGGTGGCGGACGGTGGCGCGGACGTCACCGGTCATGGCGTGGGCGCGGGCCTGGGCGATCTGGCCCATGGCCCCGGCCCAGTGCCGGGCGGGGGCCACCCGGGAGATCTCGCGGGCGTAGCCGAGGGCGGCGTCCGGGTCGCCGTCGAGTCGGGCGAGGAAGCTCATGTCGCTGAGCGCGGCCACCTGGGTGGCGTGGTCCCCGGCGAGTTCGGCCCAGCCGAGGGCGCGGGTGAAGCAGGCCATGGCGGTGGCGTTGCGGCCGTCCTGCATCCGCAGGGCCCCGGCGGCGTGGGCGTACTCGCCGGCGAGCCGGGCCAGCGGGCGGCGGTCGGGGCCGGCCGGGCGGGCGGCGAGGCGGCGCAGCACGACCCGCAGGGTGTCCTCGACGGCCGCGGTGCCGGGGGCGGTGGGGCTGTCGCCGGCCCGCAGGTGGGCGGCGAGCAGTCCGGCCAGGGCGTGGGCGGTGTCGGGGTCGACCGGGGCCGCGGTGTCGGGGTCGGCGGCGCGGAACGCGGTGTGCAGGGCGGCCAGGTCGGCCGGGGCGGGGACGGCGCAGCCGACGGCGTCGTGGAGGGGGCAGAGCAGTCCGTAGTCGGGGAGGCGCTCGGGCAGGTGGGCGGCGAGGCCGGCGGGCAGGACGGGGGCGAGGGCGGCGACGGGCGGGCCGGGCAGCGGGGGGCGGGTCCAGTCCCCCGCGACGGGGGCGGGGGCGGGGGGATCCTCGGCGACGGCGGGAGCGGGGGCCGGGGCCGGGCCCTCCTCGGCGAGGCGGCAGGCGGCGCGCAGTTCGCCGCCGGCGTGCAGCAGGTCGTCGAGGCGGTCGGCGATCCGGGGGCTGGTGCGGCGGGTGCCGTGCTCCAGTTTGCTGACGGCGGTGTGGTCGTAGCCGATCTCGGCGCCGAGCTGGGCCTGGGTCAGTCCGGCGCGGCGGCGCCACTGGCGCAGCCGCAGACCGAAGGCCTGCCAGAGGTGGTCCTCGACGGGCGTGGTCGCCGCCCGGTTGCGGTGCACGGGGCTGCCCTCCCGAGTGCGTTCCGGGCCCTCCGGTGGGAGAGGTCCGCTGAGGAGGACGGTACTGGACGAGGACCCCCGCCGTACATGAGGTGGTCTCAACCACTTCCGCGCTCTGGTCTCAACCTCTCCACACGATGGTCTCAACCTCTCCTCTCTATTGGTCTCTACCTCAGCGACCACCGGTCTCGACCTCTCCGAGCGCTCCGACCTGCCCGGAAGCCTTTTCCACCGTCAGCTCCCGCGCACCGAAGGCTCCTTGGAGCACTCGGACAGCACTTGACGGAACTTGCCAACCCCCCGTTCCGCGCGTCCAGCCCGTTGACCGTGCCATGACGGCGTGTGAGGGTTCCGGCACCCGAGCGCGGACGCCCACAGATCCAGTCCCCCCAGCGTCCTGCGGTGAGCGCCTCTCCGGCGCACCGTCCGCGGTCGGGCACCCCCACGTTCGAGGAGCCTCGGAATGAAACGCAGATTGCTGACGGCGGGGACCACCCTGACCGTCCTGGCCGGCATGCTGACCGCCACCGCGGTCGGACAGGCCGGCGCCGCCGCCGGTGCGGCCGCGCCGACACCCCCCAGCGCGCTCGCCGCCGCCGTGAACGCCGCCGACCAGGCGGCCGCGGCCGGCCTGGACGCCCTGGCCAAGGGCCCCGGCGAGACCTACGAGCGCCAGTCCGTGACCCCCTGGCTGGGCGGTCTCTACTCGGTCGCCTACGAGCGCACCTACAAGGGCCTGCCGGTGGTCGGCGGCGACGCCGTCGTGATCGCCGACGGTCAGGGCAAGGTGCACGGCTCCCAGTCCGCCAACACCGGCGCGATAGGCGTGCCCACCACCGCCCTGATCAGCGCCGCCAACGCGGAGCGCACCGCACGCACCAAGCTGGCCACCGTGGACGGCGTGCAGTCCCGCCGGCTGGTCGTCCGGGTCAAGGACGGCTCCGGGCGGCTCGCCTGGGAGACCGTGCTCACCGGCCGCACCGCGAGCGCCCCGAGCACCCTGCACGTCTTCGTCGACGCCCGGAACGGCGAGGTCGTCGACAGCTACGACGACGTCCGGGCCGGGACCATCAACAGCAAGTGGAACGGCCCGGCGCCGGTCACCATCAGCACCACGGGCTCGGGCAGCAGCTACTCGCTGCGCGACCCGGGCCGGCCCGGCCTGAGCTGCGCCGACAACGCGACCGGCCAGGTGTTCACCAAGTCCTCGGACTCCTGGGGTACCGGCAACCCCACCAGCAAGGAGACCGGCTGCGGCGACGTCATGTTCGCGGCGCAGAAGGAATGGGACATGCTCAAGGACTGGTTGGGCCGCAACGGCCACAACGGTACCGGGGGCAGCTGGCCGGTCAAGGTCGGTCTCAACGACGTCAACGCCTACTGGGACGGCTCCTCGGTCTCCATCGGCCACAACAACGCCAACGAGTGGATCTCCTCGATCGACGTCGTCGGCCACGAGTTCGGCCACGGCATCGACCAGTACACCCCGGGCGGCGCCAACAACGAGAACGGCCTGGGCGAGGGCACCGGCGACATCTTCGGCGCACTCACCGAGGCCTACGCCAACCAGCCCTCCCCGTACGACAACCCGGACTACACCGTCGGCGAGATGATCAACCTGGTCGGCCGCGGCCCGATCCGCAACATGGCCAACCCCTCGCTCGTCAACGGCGACCCGAACTGTTACTCCTCCTCGATCCCGAGCACCGAGGTGCACGCGGCCGCCGGCCCGCTGAACCACTGGTTCTACCTGCTCGCCGAGGGCTCCAACCCGGGCGGCGGCAAGCCCACCAGCCCGACCTGCAACAGCTCCGCGGTCACCGGCGTCGGCATCAAGGACGCGGGCCGGGTCTTCTACGGCGGCATGCTGCTCAAGACCAGCGGCATGACCTACAAGAAGTACCGGACCACCACCCTGACCGCGGCCAAGAGCCTCGACCCCTCCTGCAACCTGTTCAACCGCACCAAGGCGGCCTGGGACGCGGTCAGCGTGCCCGCCCAGACCGGTGACCCGAAGTGCGACGGCCCGACCGGGCCGGAGTTCTCGATCGGCACCAACCCGACCGCCGGCAGCGTCCAGGCCGGTTCCTCCGCCACCACGACGGTCGTCACCCAGGTGACCCAGGGCGGCGCCCAGACCGTCAACCTGACCGCCTCCGGCGCCCCGAGCGGCGCGAGCGTCAGCTTCAACCCGGCCTCGATCCAGTCCGGGACGAACTCGACCATGACCGTCGCCACCAGCGCCACCACCGCGCCCGGCAGCTACGTCATCACGGTCACCGGCACCGGCCAGACCACCCACACCGCGCAGTACACGCTGACGGTCGGCGGCGGCGGCCCCACCGGGCAGGCGCCCGACATCAGCGTCGCCAACGTGCAGGCGCACCTGGCCCAGCTCAACACCATCGCCTCGCAGAACGGCGGCAACCGCCGTACCGGCACCGCCGGTTACAGCCAGTCGCTGGCCTATGTGAAGGCCAAGCTGGTCGCCGCCGGCTACCAGGTCAGCGAGCAGACCTGCGGCTCCTGCACCTACAGCGCCAACAACCTGATCGCCGACTGGCCGGGCGGCCCCGCCGACCAGGTCACCATGTTCGGCGCGCACCTGGACGGCGTCAGCGCCGGCCCGGGCATCAACGACAACGGCTCCGGCTCGTCCGTCCTGCTGGAGACCGCGCTCGCGCTGGCCCAGCAGAACCCCACCATGACCCGCCACGTGCGCTTCGCCTGGTGGACCGGTGAGGAGCAGGGCCTGCAGGGCTCGCAGTACTACGTGAGCCAGCTGGGCTCCACCCAGCGCAGCGCCATCAAGGGCTACTACAACTTCGACATGGTCGGCTCGCCCAACGCCGGCTACTTCATCAACAACGTCAACTCCACCACCTCGGCGCCGATGAAGGCCTACTGGGACTCGCTGAACCTCCAGCCGGAGGAGAACGTCGAGGGCCAGGGCCGCTCGGACGACGCCTCGTTCCAGTCCGCCGGCATCCCGACCTCGGGCTACGCGGCGGGCGCCAGCGCCACCAAGACCGCCAACCAGGCGGCGAAGTGGGGCGGCACCGCGAACCGGGCGTACGACTCCTGCTACCACTCCGCCTGCGACACCACCAGCAACATCAACGCCACCGTGCTGGACCGCAGCGCCGACGGCGTCGCCTACACGCTGTGGAAGACCTCGGTCGGCAGCGGCCCGGTGCCGAGCAACGACTTCTCGGTCAACGTCAACCCGGCCACCGGCAGCGTCAAGCCGGGCGAGTCGACCAGCGCCGCGGTGAACACCGCGACCACCTCCGGCACCGCCCAGACCGTGAACCTCACGGTCACCGGCGCGCCGGCCGGGGTGACCGCCACCGTCAGCCCCGCCTCGGTGCAGTCGGGCGGCTCCGCGACGCTGAACATCTCGGTCGCCGCGTCGGTCCCCGCCAACACCTACAACCTGGTCGTGACCGGAACCGGTTCGGTCTCCCACTCCAGCAGCTACTCGCTGGTGGTCACCTCCGACCCCGGCCCGGGCAACGGCACCTGGGCCGCGGGCACCACCTACAAGACCGGTGACACCGTCACCTTCAACGGAATCAGCTACCGGTGCCTCCAGGGCCACACGGCCCAGGTGGGCTGGGAGCCCCCGATCGTCCCGGCCCTCTGGCAGCCGATCTGAGCGGACCGGATCGTCTCCGGGACGGGATGAAAAAGGCGGTGCCGCGGTTCGTCGAGGGGGACGGACCGCGGCACCGCCGCTTGTGCGCGCACGCCCGGACGGCAGCCGGGCGTGCGCGCTCAGGCGCAGGAGGGCTCGCCCTCGATCGCGGCCTCGGCCGTCAGCAGGTAGCGCCCGCCGGGCTGGCCGACCCGGGGGCCGCTGATCCGCAGCAGGGTGGCACCGGCGGCGGTCTCCCGGCCGTAGCAGCTGTCACCGACCACCCCGGTCCGGCGGGGCGTCCAACCCCGGGCCGGCAGCTCGGCCGCGTAGTACGCGTGCACCGGGGCCATGGTGTCCGGGTAGCCGTAGGCGAGGCCGGCGGTCAGCATGTTCTCGCCGTCGCCGTCGACGCACTCGGCGTCCGGCTCGGGGCCTTCGACCGGCCGCGAGCCCTCGGGGGCGAGGGCGAGTTCCTCCAGCTGCCGGAGCGCGGTGAGCCGCGGCTGCTGCCCGCCGCAGCGGTCGGCGCCGGGGAGGACGCCGCACCCGGCGGTCACGAGGGGGACGACCGCGGCGAGGACCAGGGCGGCGGTCAGGGTCCGGCGGGAGGTGGGCACGGGCACTCCGGGAGGTCGGGCAAGACGGATCGGACGGGAGGAAGGGCGGGACGGCGCACGCCGGAGCGTACGCCGTCCCTGGTGGAGTCGGATCATCAGTGCGTCAGTGCGTGCCTACCAGAGCACCCCACCGTCGTACAGGCGCCGGCCCATGTCCCGGAGGTTGTACATCAGGCCCCAGAGCCCGTACCAGATGTACGAGCGGAACATGTACCACCAGCCCCAACTGCTCGCGAAGCTCCGGGCGACCGAGTTGTTGTGCTTGTCGATGTTGGTGTCGCACCGCCCGGTGCGAGGGCAGGTCTCGCCGTACTCGTGCGCGTCGCCGATCCGCTTCGCCGCGTAGTAGCCGAAGAAGAAGGTCAGCGCGGACTGCCACATGAAGTGCCGGGTGGCGTTGTTGCGGGCGCCGCCGCCCGTCATCTTCAGCGCCATGACGGAGATGGAGGTCGCGAAGGCGCAGCCCCAGATGCCGAGCCGGCCGCAGGCCCTGGCCTCCTCGTAGTGGCGGCGCCAGTCGAAGCGGCCGGCCAGGTCGTAGCGGTTGAGCGGGTCGCCGTGGGTGTACTCGTAGGCGTTGGCGTTGCCGCCCGCCACCGGGTCGGTGGACAGGAAGCGGCCGGTGGCCGGGTTGTACAGGCGCACGCCCATCAGGGTCAGCCCGCTCGGGGTCTCGTCCGAGCGGACGTGTCCGCCGAGCCAGCCGTAGCGCACGGCGGGCTGGCCGGCCCGCGGGTTGCCGTACTCGTCGTGGTCGAGCACGGTCGGCGCGACCGCGGTGTCCAGCGGGAGCCGCAGCGCGACGTCGCCGTGCAGGTTGGTGAGCTGCAGGACGGTGCTGGCGGCACCGGTCCTCGCGGTGGTCGCGGCGAGCTCGCCGCCCGGACCCGCGACGTTGCGGGTGACGTTGCCGGCCGCGTCCTCTGTGATCCAGCGCGGGCCGTCGCCGTCGTTGGCGAAGTGGTTGACCCGGGCGGCGGTGGCCGTCCAGCTGCCGGCGTTGTTGGTCTCGGCGGTCCAGGCGCGGTGGCGCTGGGCAGAGTCGAGGGTCCAGGTCTGCCGGTTGGTGCCGGTGGTCTGCTGCTGCACCAGGTCGCTCGTGAAGAAGGCGAGGGTGGTGCCGGGCAGTGCGGTGGTGCGGCCGAACGCGTCGTAGGCGTAGCCGGCGTCGACCAGGCGGTCGCCGCTGTCGTAGGCCGACGTCCGGGTGGTGGCGCCCGCCGTGGTGCAGGCCAGGCCGCGCGCGGCGGTGGCGAGGGCGAGGGCGGTCCGGTTGGTGTTCCGGTCGAAGGTGTAGGCCCGGTTGACGCAGACCGCGTCGACCGAGGTGTCCTGCACGTTGACGAGCCGGCCTGCGCCGTCGTAGGCGTAGGTCTGGGCCGCGGTCACGCCGGGCGTGCCGCTGTGGGTGGCCCACTGGGCGTGCACGGTCTCGGTGACGCCGTCGACCAGCACGACGGTGCCGTCCGCGTCCTTGGTGTAGGTGCGGTTGACGGCGGCGCCGGACGGGTCCCGGCCGACGGTCAGGGTGTAGCCGCCGGGCAGGCCCTGGGTGAGGAGGGCGCCGTCCGCGTCGTAGCGGGCGGTGAAGGCGCCGGCCACCGAGTCGGTGACCGAGGTGGCCTTCCCGCGCGGGTCGACGGCGGTGTCGTAGCCGTAGGTGGTGGTGGACGGCACGCTGTCGGTGGTCTTCACCGGCCGGTTCAGCGCGTCGTACTCGGTGGTGGTGACCCCGCCGTCGGCGTCGGTGTACGAGACCAGGCGGCCGAGCGCGTCGTAGGCCTGGGTGATCGTGCCGCCGGTGGCGGAGGTCTGCCGGGTGACCTTGCCGTTGGCCGGGTCGTAGCTGACCGTCACCGCCGGCACGGTGGCACCGACGCCGCCGGTGACGGTGCTGGTGACGGCGCGGCCGGCCGCGTCCGAGGTGATCACGGTGCTGCGGGTGGAGCCGTTGGCCGTCTCGTCGGTCTGCGCGATCTCGCCGAACAGGCCGTACTGGACGGTCTTGGTGACGGTCTGGGCCGGGTTGGCGCCGCCGCCGGTGATGTCGCCCGCCGGGGCGGTGCGGCAGAGCAGGTCGGCCCACTCCGGGCGGCCGGCGCAGGGGCCGGTGCCGGTGGCGGTCCAGTAGGTGGTGCGGGTGGTGCCGGCGTCCGAGCCGTTCGAGGCGGGCAGCGAGGTGGAGACCGTGCGGCCCTTGGCGTCGTAGCCGGTGACGGTGGTGAGCGCGAGGCCCCCGGCGTCCTGGACCGTGCGGGTCGGCAGGCCGAGCGCCCAGTCGAAGCCGGTGGTGTCCCTGCGCTGCTCGGTGAAGACTCCCGGCCAGGCGCGCAGCGAGCCGCCGGTCACCGTACTGGTGACCTGGTCCTTGACCTTGGCGGTGCCGTCGGTCGGGCGGCCCTCGTCGTACGTCTTCACGGTCCGGGTGCGGGCGACGACCTGGCTGCCGGCGTTGGCGACGACGGTCGCCCCCGAGAGGGCGTCGGCGGCCAGGGTGACGCGGTGCAGCGGGCCGTACACCTCGCTCTCGCGCAGGCCGTCGGCGCTGTACACCGTGGTGGTGGACAGCAGGCCGGCGCGCTCGGCGGAGGGCAGGGTGTCGATGCCGAGGTCGGTGAGCCTCGCCTGGGCGCCGGTGCCGGAGCCGAGGGCGAGTTCACGGTTGGCGGCGCTCAGGCTGCGGACCTGGTTGCCCCAGCGGTCGAACTCGGTGGTGGTGATCCGGTGCCCGGGGGCCGCGGAGTTGACCTGCTGCCCGGAGGCGTTCAGGTAGCCGATGACGGCGCGGGTGTAGTCGCCCGTGCCGAGGTCGGCCCCGTTGGCGGAGGCGGGGACCTGGTCGGGCGGGAACACGGCGGTGGCGTCGGTGGGCAGGTCGGTCTGGCCCCAGCCGGCGACCGCGGCGGCCGAGAGGTTCTCGGGTGCCCTGGTGCCGGTCAGCGGGACGCCGTAGACGTAGCCGGTCGTCGCGGTGCCGTTGACGGTGCCGGTGGTGCCCTGGGCCAGCGTGCTGGTCCACACCTTGGTCAGCATGCCCTCGCCCGCCGCGGCGGTGCCGGGGACGTTGCCGTACGCCATGTGGTAGCCGCCGGTGACGCCCGGGGGCAGCACCGCGTCCAGGGCGCCGGCCGCGCCGCCGCCGGTCACGTAGTCGTACCGGGTGGTGGAGGCGGTGCCCAGGCGCGGGTCCCAGGCCAGGCGCAGCGCACCGGTGCTGTCGTAGCGGTAGGCCGCGACGTCGGTGGCGGTGGCGTTGGCGGCGCCGGGCGCGGTGGCCCAGAGCTTGATGCCGCCGACCTGGCCGGCGAAGTCGCCGAAGGTCGCCGGGTCGGTGGTGCCGGTGGCGGTGGTGGCGGCGCCGTAGACCAGCTGCAGGACGCGGCAGCCCTTGACCGTCGGGTCGGCCGAGCAGGTGGCGGCCGGGACGGCGGTGGTCGGGGCGATCAGCATCCGCGGGCGGGTCAGCGTCTTTCCGCCCACCGTCACCGTCTCGTTGACGATGCTGCTGGTGGTGTCGGACAGGCCGTCCATCAGGCTGGTGGCGACCGTCCAGGTGACGGCGGCCGGGTCGGCCTTGGCGAAGGTGAGGACGGCGCCGTCGGTGTCGGAGAGGGTGAAGTCCCCGGAGGCGAAGGAGCCGCGCAGGGTGAGGTGTTCGCTGCCGGGCTCCGGCACCCAGCCGTTGCCGGCCGCGTTGGCGGTGTAGCCGACCGAGGTGCCGTCGCCGGCGACCAGGTCGAGCGAGGTCGCCGAGGTCCGGCGGATCTCGGTGAACCCGGTGCCGAGCGAGTCGGCGCCGACGCCGGACAGCCAGCCCGGGCCGAAGATCGCGGCCCGGCCGGTCTGGTTGGCGGCCGCGTACGGGTCGCGGGAGGAGTGGGTGCGGCTGACCGTCATGCCGAAGAACGACGCGTCGGTGGTGCTGACGGTGAGGTCGCCGGTGAGCATGTTGACGGTGCCGGGTCCGGCCTGGGTGGTGGTGGCACCGTCGGCCTTGCGGTCGACGACCACGTGCACCGGCTCGGCCGAGACGGCGGCGCCGTTCGGGCCGGTGAAGTCGGCGCGCACCTGCACGGTGCCGTCGGGGGTGACGGTGCCGGTGGCGTTCCAGGTGAGCGCGGGGCTCTTGCCGGCGGTCAGTGCGACCGGCCAGGAGCCGAGCGCGGTACCGCCGTTGAGGATGTCTCCGGCGGGGACGGTGGTCCAGGCGTCGGCGTCGGAGCGGCGCCAGGAGAAGGCCACCGCGGTGTACTTGGCGGCGTCGGCCTCGGCCGCGAGCGGGACGCGGGCGGCGGTGCGGGTGCCGTCGTTGGGTGCGGTGACGCCGCCGGCGCCGACCTGGAAGGTGTAGGAGAGCGCCTCGGACTTGTTCTCGGCCCGGTCGGTGGTGCGGACCTGGAGGGTGTTGGTGCCCGCCTTGGCCGGGGTGACGGTCAGCGCGACCGGGGCGGTGCCGCCGTTGGTCGCGGCCTTGGTCCAGGTGGTGCCGTCGAGCGACCACTCCAGCGCGTTCTGGTCGCCGGCGGGCGGGGTGACGGTGAAGACGCCGCTCTGCCCGGCGCCCTTGACCCACTGCCCGGACGGGTAGTCGGTCGAGGTGATCGCGGTCGGCGCGGACGGGGCCGAGGTGTCGACGGTGAAGTAGGCCCAGGCCGACCAGTTGTTGTTGTAGTGCAGGCCGTCGTAGGGCGAGGTGCGGAACCGGTACGTCTTGCCGTTGGCCAGCAGCCCGGCCGGGACCTTGACGGAGGCGGGCTGCCCGCTCGGCACGTACGGGGAGACCAGGACGTTGCCGACCTGCGCGTCGGTGGCGTTGTCGAAGATCTGGAAGGTGCCGTCGACCTTGTCGTTGTTGGGGTCGACGAAGGTGTCGCGCAGGGTCGGGGTGGTGGAGTTGACCCACCAGGTGCCGGCCGTGTCCTTGTAGAACGGCGAGCCGGCCTGCTGGTCGGTACCGGTGCGCGGACGGTAGTTGTACGTCACCGACAGCTTGGGGACGTTGCTCGCGGCGTTGGCGGAGTTGACCTCCTTCCAGTACTTGGTGGAGACCTCGTCCGGGGCGCGCAGGCCCATGCCGGAGGTGGTGTTCTTGGCCGAGGTCCAGGTCTGGACGAGGTTGGTGACGTCGGCGTTGATCCAGCCGTCGCCGCCGCAGGCGTCGCGGCCCTTGGTCTCGGTGGAGCTGCCCTTCTTGGCCTTCCAGGCCGGCTGGGCGGTCCAGCGCGAGGCCGTGGAGGCGAGGCCGGTGTCCCAGACCTCCCACGTGTAGGGCAGGCAGTCGCTGTTGCCGGAGTGGAAGTTGTACAGCGACAGGGTCGCCTTGGTGATCAGCGCGTCGGCGATCGGGCCGGTGTTCCAGTTGATGAACGCCCGGGCCTCGCGGGAGCTGCCGTCGGCGTTCTTGGTGCCGGAGTTGCCCCAGTAGATCTCGGTGTCGGCCGACCAGTCGACCGTCTCGCCCTTCTGCACCCGGGTGTCGAAGGCGTTGCCGAGCGCCGTGGTCGACGGGTCGACGGTCACCGGGTAGACGGTGGCCGGATCTGCGAGGAACGCCGCGTCCGGGGTGAACACCAGGTCGATCCGGTCGCCGCGCTGGACCACCTTGAGGCCGACCCCGGCCTGGTGGGGGTGCTCGCTGGAGCCGGGCGCGGCGGTGGCGTCCCACATCACCGGCGCGGGCAGCACGGCGCGCTGCTCCCCGTTCTTCCGGTCGGTGAACAGCACGCTGCCGTCCGGCTGCGCCTCGGCCCTGAGGCCCTTGGCGAGCAGCGGCATGGTGTACGAGAAACCGGCCGCGGTGGGGCGCTGCTTGAGCGTCACGAACTGCTCGAAGCCGGTGCGGGTGGCCTCGACGACGAGGTCGGCGGCGCCGTCGGCGACGGCGTCCCGGTAGGTGGCGCGGGTGCCGTCGAGCTCGGGCTTCGGCAGGCCGCCGAGCCACTGGAGCTCGACCTGCTGGTCGCCGGAGCCGAGGGTGACCAGGCTGCGGGCCTGCCGGCCGGCGTCCTGGCCCTCGGCGGCGGCACCGGCCGCCTGGGCGTCCTTGAGGTTCTTCACCCGCTCGCCGCCGGCCCCGGCCAGGCGCAGTCCGCGGGGGTGGGCCTTGGGCTGGACGGAGCCGTCGGCGGCGGCCTGGAGGGTGAGGTCGACGTCGGTCCACCGGCCGTCGCGCTGGAAGCGGACCGGGCCGGCGAACAGGTCGGTGGTGAGGGTGCCGTCCTTGTCGACCCAGGTGGTCGAGGTCTCGGTGCGCTCGGACAGTGCCTCGACCCGCTTGCCGGAGAGCCGGGCGGCGATCCGGGCGGAGGGAAGGTCGGCGGCGGTGGTGGCGGCGTCGGCGGTCGGCTGCTGGGGCCGGGCCGGGGCGGTGGCGGGAGTGGCGAGGGCGGGCTGGGTGCCGGCCAGCAGTGCGACCGCCACCGCCGTCGCGACCGTTCCGCCCAGTGCCCGGAGGACCGCAGGTGATCTGCGGGGCGCTCCACCGGGTATGGCGTGCTTCATGGGATCTCCTTGACTCGCCGTCAATGGGGGACGGCGGAGACGGAGCATAGGGAATCCCAATCGCGTACCAACAGAGCACCAAATCCTGGTAAAAGGGGCTCTTCTGCTCCATCTGTGGGTCGCTGAGGCGCGTCTAACGCGGGGCACGCCGTCCCCTGTGCAGATCTTGAGGTGTCGAGACTCAGAATCTGGGGTGCAGGGAGAACGGCGTGCGGTTGACCACGGTATTGAAGGCGTTGGTCGGATGCGAGCAGGCAGTGCCGGAGGAGGTGCGGTTTGAGGAGAAGTCGCAGGTCATCGTGGTCACTGTCCGGCCCAGGTCTCGGGCGCGTCGCCGGTGCGGGATCTGTGGAAGCCGCTGTCCGGGGTTCGACGCCGGTGCGGGGCGGCGGCGCTGGCGCCACCTGGACGCCGCCGGCCTCAAGCTCTACCTGGAGGCCGACGCACCTCGTGTGACCTGCGGGCGGCACGGGGTGGTGGTCGCCGCCGTCCCCTGGGCCCGCCACGATGCGGGACACACCCGAGACTTCGACCAGCAGGTCGCCTGGATGGCCACCGAATGCTCCAAGGCGGCCACCGCCCAGCTGATGCGGACCTCCTGGCGCACGGTCGGCGCGATCATCACCCGCCACCAGGCCGACGCCGATGCCGGGATCGACCGGCTCGCCGGCCTGCGGCATGTGGGCATCGACGAGATCTCCTACCGGCGCGGGCAGAAGTACATGACCGTGGTGGTCGACCACGACTCGCGCCGCGTGGTGTGGATGGCCGACGGCCACGGCAAGGACGTGCTCCGCTCCTTCTTCGACGCACTCGGCGCCGACCGCGCGCACCGGCTCACCCACATCAGTGCCGACGGCGCCGAGTGGATTGCCGACGTGGTCGCCGAGCGCGCTCCGAACGCGGTCCGGGCCATGGACCCGTTCCACGTCGTGGCCTGGGCCACCGAGGCCCTGGACGAGGAACGCCGCTCCGCGTGGAACCGGGCCCGACGCGAGGCCGCGGACCCCGAACTCGCCCGACGCCTCAAGCACTCACGCCACGCGTTGTGGAAGAACCCCGAGGACCTCACGCCCCGCCAGCAGGTCAAACTCGCCTGGATCGCGACCAACGACCCCCGCTTGCACCGTGCCTATCTGCTGAAGGAGGGCCTGCGCACGATCTACCGGATCGCCGCCGACGAGGGCGTCGAGGCCGCTGTGAAGGCCCTGGACCGATGGCTGTCCTGGGCTGTCCGGTCCCGCCTTCCGGCCTTCACCGACCTCGCCCGCAAGATCAAGCGCCACTACGAGGCCATCCTCCACGCGATCGTCGAGAAGCTGTCCAACGGCCTGATCGAGTCCACCAACACCAAGACCCGCCTGATCATCCGCAGAGGCTTCGGCTTCCGATCCGCCGAGGCCGTCATCGCCCTCGTCATGCTCTGCCTCGGCGGCAACCGCCCCACCCTGCCCCGACGCCAACTCGCATGACCAGACCCACAGGTCCAACACAAGAGCCGTAAAAGGGGCACTCATGATCATTACCAGCTGGTAAGGGCGCAATCGTGATCCAGCTCCACAAGGGATTCACCTGGCTTCACCGAACTCACGCCCGGTGTCCGGGCGGTCACGCGGAGGGCCTCCGCTGACGTAAGGTCAACGCGGACACAGCACGGACACAGCGCGCCCGGACAGCGCGGCCGGACGCCCGGCCCGGGCGGCCCGCGTCCGTCGGCCCGTCCGCTTCCCCTCAGCCCGCCGCCGACCGAGGAGGCACCCCCGTGACCACCGCCGCGAACCCCGGCCCCTCCCCCGCCGCCGCCCCGCCCGTGCCCGAACTGCCGCCCGAGGCCGTCGAGGAGTGGCGCACCGAGGAAGCCGAGCTGATCGACCTGCTGGCCCGCACCCGCCAACGCCTCGGCGGTGTCGCCGCGTTCCGGATCGGCCCGCGCCCCACCGTCCTGGTCACCGACCCCGAGGCCGTGCAGCACGTCCTCGGCCGCCACCCCGAGCGGTACGTCAAGCGCTCGCACCGGGCCCGGACGATCGCCGGCGAGGGTGTACTGACCGCCACCGGCGAGGCCTGGAAGCGCCAACGGCGGATGCTCCAGGCCCAGTTCACCGGTACCGGGATGCGCCGCTACGAGCAGCGGATCACCGCCGCCGCCCGCCGCGCCGCCGACCGCTGGGCCGGGTACGCGCGCACCGGCGAGCAGATCGACCTCGGCGCGGAGATGCGGCACTTCGCCCTCGACACCATCTGGCGCGCGCTCACCGGCCACCCCCTGGACCCGGCCACCGAGCGCGAACTCGACCGCATCGCCGCCGTCGTCGCCGCCCTCCCCCAACTCCCCGACGGCGACCGGGCCGGAGACGCCGTCGCCGAGGACCTCGCCCGGATCGACGCGGTGGCGCACACCGCGATCGCCGCCGCGCGCCGCCACGAGGACGGCCCCGACGGCCCCGGCGTCCTGCGGGTGCTGCTCGACGCGGCCGAGTTGCACCCCGAGTACACCGAGCGGCTGATCCGCGACGAGCTCGTCACCCTGCTCGTCGCCGGCCACGAGACCACCGCCACCACCCTCACCTGGCTGTACCTGCTCCTCGACCGCGAGCCCGGCGCCCGGCGGTGGGTCCTCGACGCCGGCCCCGAGGGCTCGCCCGAGCGGCGCGAGGCGGTGCAGGCCCTGGTCTCCGAGACGCTGCGGCTCTACCCGTCCGCCTGGATCCTCCCCCGACACGCGCTCGCCGACGACACCCTCGCCGGCCACCGGGTGGAGGCCGGCACCGACCTGCTGGTCTGCCCCTACCTCACCCACCGCGACCCGGCCCTCTGGCCCGACCCGGAGCGCTTCGACCCGACCCGGTTCGGCCCGGGCGGCAGCCGCCCCGCGCAGCTCGGCGGCTACCTCCCGTTCGGCCTCGGCGCCCGCGCCTGCCTCGGCACCCAGTTCGCGCTCCGCGAGTCCGTCGCGGTGCTCGAACTCCTGCTGCCCGCCTTCACGGTGCGCTTCCTCGACCGGCCCGCCGGAGCCGTCTACAGCATCACCGTCCGCCCGGACGGCCCGACGCCGGTGGTGCTCACGGCGGCGGGCTGACGGCGGCGCACTCACGGACCGGACCGGCGGCGCTCACCGCCGCCGGGCCGGATCCCGCCGATCGGCCACCGGGGCCCTGTCCGATAAACCGGTGGCCCGGACCGGCGGCCGCGCACTACGCTCCCCGCCACCACCCCTGCCTGCCCCCGGCCGAACCGGAACCCCCATGACCGACGCCCTGCTCTCCGGGCTGCTCGCCGGCTACGGCATCGCCGTGCCGGTCGGCGCGATCTCCGTCCTGATCGTCACCCTCGCCTCCCGCGTCTCGCTGGCCCGGGGCCTGGCCGCCGCCCTGGGCGTGGCCACCGCCGACGGCCTGTACGCCCTGCTCGCGCTGATCGGCGGCGCGACGCTCGCCCCGCTGCTCGCACCCGCCGCCGGCGCCCTCGAACTCGCCGCCGCGGCCGTGCTCGTCCTCCTCGCCGCGCACGGGCTGCGCGCCACCCTCCGCACCCACCGGGCGGACCGGGACCCGGCCGGCCCCCCGCCCCCGGCGCCCGCCTCCCCCTGGCGCACCTACGCCTCGCTGCTCGGCCTGACCCTGCTCAACCCGCTCACCGTGGTCTACTTCAGCGCCCTGGTGCTCGGCGGTCGCACCGGCCCCGGCAGCCTCGGGCCCGGCTTGGTCTTCGTCCTGGCCGCCTTCGCCGCCTCGGCCAGCTGGCAGGCCCTGCTCGCCACCGGCGGCGCCCTGCTCCGCCGCGTCCTCACCGGCCCCCGCGGCCGACTCCTCACCGGCCTCACCGGCAACCTGGTCGTCCTGGCCCTGGCCGTCCGCCTCGCCCTCCGGCACTGACCGCCCGGTGGCGGGACGGCTGGCTAGGCTGCCGCGCATGGACATCGTGATACCGCTCTTCGACCGATTCGAGCCGCTCGACGCGATCGGGCCCTACGAGATCCTCGCCTACGTGCCCGGGGCCACCGTGCGGTTCGTCACCGCCGAACCCGGCCTGGTGCGGGACGACCTGGGCGCCCTGCCGGTGCACGTGCCGACCGCGTACACCGAGGTGGAGCGGTGCGACGTCCTGCTGGTCCCGGGCGGGGGCGGCATCCGGCCGATGCTCGCGGACCCCGGCTTCCTCGACTGGGTCCGCCGGATCCACACCGGCACCCGCTTCACCACCTCGGTCTGCACCGGGTCGATCGTGCTCGGCGCGGCCGGGCTGCTGACCGGCCTGACCGCCACCACACACTGGCAGGCAGCCGCCGAACTGGAGTCGCACGGCGCGGTCCACACGCCGGAGCGGGTGGTCCGGCACGGCCGGCTGATCACCGCCGCCGGGGTCTCCTCGGGGATCGACATGGCCGTCTCGCTGGCCGCGCTGGTCACCGACGAGCTGACCGCCCGGGCGATCCAGCTGACGACCGAGTACGACCCGCAACCCCCGTTCGACAGCGGTTCGGTGGCCAAGGCCTCGGCCGAGGTGATCGAGCGGGCCCGCACCCTGGGCTGAGCCGGAGGACGCGGGCCCGAGCCGCCGCCGGCCCCCGGGTGCGGGGCCGGCGGCGGGTGCCGTCACGGGAAGGACGTGACCGTGGACGGGGTGGTGGAGGTGCCGGAGGTCGCGCCGCCGGTGCCGTTGATCACGTGCTCGTACTGGCCGTTGCCGCCCAGCGAGACCACCAGCAGGTCGTGGAACCGCACCCCGGGCCGGACCGGGGCTTCGAAGCCGTGGTCCATCCGGATGCTCGGGTCCACGTTGAAGTAGCAGTAGCTGCCGAGCCCCCAGCCCTCGTGGGTGGTGACGTTGTCGTCCACCTTGTAGGCGGCCCAGCCCCTGGTGGCGCCGTTCTGCACGGCGGCCTGGTTCGGGGCGTCGTAGGCGATCTCGTTCTGGAAGAAGATCGTCCGGCCGCGTTCGCCCGACCACTCGACGTCGTACTTCTTGAAGTGCTCGACGAACAGCCCGGTGCCGAGCACGTCGTCGCCGCGCACCAGCAGGCCGTAGTCGGCCGGGTTGACTGTCCAGCCGACGCCGGTGCCGTGGTCGGCGCGCCAGATCCAGGTGTGGTCGACGATCACGTCGTCACTGTTGACCACGATCCCGGCGGTGGCCGAGCCCGCACCCGCGCCGCCGACCCGGACGAACACGTCCTGGAGGGTGGTCGGGTCGTTCGCGTGGTCGGCGGCCGCGTTGTCCGGCCCGATCTGCACCAGCACCGACGAGTTGACCGGCCCGGCGTCGACCAGCAGCCCGGCCAGCCGGACACCGTCCACGTCGGCGACCCGGATCGCGGTCACCCCGTTGTCGGGCACCACGGTGGCCAGGCCGAGGCCGAGCACCACGGTGTCGGGGCGGGTCACCTCGATCGGCCGGTCCACGTGGTAGACGCCGGGGGTGAACAGCAGGTCCAGGCCCTGCGCCAGCGCCTGGTTGATGGTGGCCGCCGTCGCGCCCGGCTTGACCAGGTAGAACTGGTTCAGCGGCCGCGAGGTGCCCTGCGGGGTGCCGTCCCAGGAGACGCCCCGGGCGTTGGTCCGCTTCGCCGGGACGAACACCCGGTACTCGTTGCCGTCCAGGTAGAGGAACGGCTTCTCGCGCGACACCGGGGTGGTGTCGAGGGTGGTGTACGGCGGGTTCGGGAAGCTCTGCGCGGGCGCGCCCTGGACGCCGGAGAACACCTGGTTCCAGACGCCGTTGGAGAAGCCGCCGATCGCGCTGTCCCGGGTGTACCACTGCTGCTGCGAGTAGTTGCCGATCTGGCCGTCCACCCGGCTGTCGGCGATGTAGCCGCCGCTGGCCCAACCGTAGCCGTTCGGCGCCAGGTTGAGCCCGCCCCGGACGTGCATCCGGCGGAACGGCGCGGCCTGGGCGACGGCCCAGCGGTCGGTGCCGTTGACCGGGTTGAGGGCGAGGTTCTCGGCGGAGCGCCAGAAGTTCTGGGTGGCGTTGCCGTTGAACCACCCGGCGTCCACGGTGACATCGCCGTTGAAGGTGGTGTCGTCGGGCTTGAGGCCGAGGCCCGCGATCGAGGTGTAGAAGCCCAGTTGGGCGTTGAGGTTCTGGTAGGTGCCCGGCTTGAAGAGCAGCGCGTACCGCTCGGGGCCGAACTGGTTGGACTCCTGCTTGCGGAACACCTCGTCCAGCTTGGCCTGGATGCCGGCCGTACCGGGGTCGAAGACCAGCACGTTGGGGCCGAGGTCGCCGCCGCCCTGCACCGGCGGCACGGTCGGGCCGTCGGAGGCGGCGACCCGCAGCTCCCACAGCGAGTAGCCCCAGGCGGTGCCCCGGGCCTGGCCGTTGAGCCGGACGTAGCGGCCGCTGCCGGAGACGGCGAGGGTCTCGGTGCCGCCGGTGCCGTTCGCGGTGGAGTAGAGGGTCCGCCAGCTGACGCCGTCGTCGGAGGACTGGATCTGGTAGGCGCGCCCGTACGCCGCCTCCCAGGCGAGTTCGACCCGGCACAGTTGCCGCACCGAGCCGAGGTCGACCTGCAGCCACTGCGAGTCGGCGAAGGCGGAGGACCAGCGGGTGCCGGGGTCGCCGTCGACGGCGTTGGCGGCCGACAGGCCCGCGTTCTCGGTGGAGGAGGCGGTGGCCGGGCGGCCCCGCGCCGCGTCGGCGGCGCCGCACTCGGCGGCCGCGGGGGCGGGCGCCGTCACAGTGGCGGCGGTGGCGGGGGCCGCGAGGGCGGCCGGTCCCGGCAGGGCGAGGGTGGTGGCCGCGAGCAGGGCGAGACCGAGCCTGGCGGCCGGCCCCCCGTGACGCGGGCGTGCTGAAGTGAGCCTCATGGGCTGCTCCTGCGGTGGGGGTGGGTGAAGGTGGAGGCGCACACCGCGGCCCGTGCCCGGTACGCCGTTGGGCGCCGGGCGGTGGGGAACGACAGGACGGCTCGACGGGTCCGCGCACCGGCCGGCTCGGGGTTCGGCCGGTGCGCGCACGGACCCGCCGCGGCGGGCGGTCACCTGGTGCGTGACGGAGCGCCGCCGGCCCGGGGTCCGGGCCCGGGGAGCGCCCCCGACCGGGAGTCTCGGGGCAGTCGATCGGGGGTGTCAACCCCTCTCGGCGACTTTCCTCACGGCGTGAACTTGCCTGCGCCGCACGGAAGTAGCGGATATTCCCAGCTCAGGAGCACCGCCCGGGGCCGCCGCTCAGGCCCGCAGTCCGGCCGGGGCGGCGGCGTCCGCCGCCCCGGCGTGCGACACCGCCGCGTCCGCCCGGCGCGGGAACTCCCCGCCGGAGTCCAGGAAGTCGGAGAGCGGCAGGGTCGCCGCCCCCACCGTGACCGCCGCCGGTCCGAGCGTGCCGAGCACGATCTCGGTCTGCTCGCGCGGGAAGCGCAGCGCGTACTCGGTGGCGGCCGCGCGGATCCCCGGCAGCAGCCGGGGGCCGAGCAGCAGTCCGGCCCAGCCGCCGATCACGATCCGCTCCGGGTTGAACAGGTTCACCAGGTCGGCGATGGCCGCGCCGAAGTACTCGGCGGCCTCGTCGAGCAGGGCGACGGCGGCCGGATCGCCCGCCCCGGCGGCCACCAGCAGGGCCGCCAGCCCGGCCTTCTCCCCGCCGCCGGGCGGGGCCGCGCCCCACCGCGCGACCAGCGCCTCGGCCCCGACGTACGCCTCCAGGCAGCCGCGCGCGCCGCACCGGCAGCGGCGTCCGCCGACGTGCACCTTGGTGTGGCCCCACTCGCCCGCGCTGCTGGTGGCGCCCCGGAAGCGGGCGCCGTCGGCGATCACGCAGGCGCCGACGCCGGAGCCGAACAGGGCGACCACCGCGTGCCGGGCGCCGCGCCCGGCGCCGAACCACATCTCCGCCTGGCCGAGGGTCTTGGCGCCGTTGTCGACGAACAGCGGCAGGTCGGTACCGGCCCGCAGCATCCGGCCGAGCGGGACCGCGTCCCAGCCGACGGTCTGGCCGTGCACCACGGCGCCCGCCCCGCCGCCGAGGTCCGACCCGATGCCCCGCTCGACGGCACCGCGCCCGACGGCCCCTCCCCCGACGGCCCCCTGCTCGACGATGCCGGGCACGCCGACGCCCACGCCGAGCACCGTGCCCGGGTCCGTCCCGGTGCGCTCCAGCACCTCGGCCAGCCCGGCCAGGATCAGCTCCGCCACATGGCCCGCGTCGTGGCCCCGGTCGTCCAGCGGCCGGTCGCTGGCGGCCAGCTCGGTCCTGGCCAGGTCGAACAGCGCCACCCTGACCTGGGTCTCGCCGACGTCCACCCCGACCAGGTGGGCCCGGCCGGCCGCGACCCGGAGCAGGATCCGGGGCCGCCCGCCGTCCGACTCCACCGAGCCGCACTCCTCGATCAGGCCGTCGGCGAGCAGCTCGCCGGTCACATTGCTGATCGATCCGCCGCTCAACCCGGTGATCGAGCCGAGCTCCTGGCGGCTGAGCGGCCCGTCGAAGTACAGCCGCCGCAGCAGCGTGGACCGACTGCCTCTGCGCAGGTCACGCACCGTCTTCTTGCCTCGCGCGGTCATGGGATCTCCCTCCTGCCCCGAATCTATCGCTGTCCGAACCCTTGACGGAAGCTTTTCTCACACGTTAAATCACGCCTCGAATTAAGTATCGCAGCATCGGACTTCACCCGAAGAGGGGATCCCTCCATGCCCATCGTCCGCACCGCCGCCGCCGGCGTGCTGGCCACCGCGCTCGTTCTCACCGCCACCGCCTGCGGCGGGGGCTCCGCATCCGGAGGCGGGGGCGACAGCAGCCCCGGCACCCTCACCTACTGGGCCTCCAACCAGGGCACCAGCCTGGAGAACGACCGCCAGGTGCTGGAACCCGAGCTGCGGAAGTTCGAGCAGCAGACCGGCATCAAGGTGAAACTGGAGGTCGTCCCCTGGTCGGACCTGCTGAACCGGATCCTCGCCGCCGCCGGATCCGGCCAGGGCCCCGACGTGCTCAACATCGGCAACACCTGGTCCGCCTCGCTCCAGGCCACCGGTGCCCTGCGGCCCTTCGACGCCGCCACCCTCGCGAAGACCGGCGGCAAGGAGCGCTTCCTGCCCGCCGCCCTCGCCTCGGCCGGCGCCGCCGGCCAGGACCCGGCCGCCGTCCCGCTCTACTCGATGGCCTACGGCCTGTACTGGAACAAGAAGCTCTTCGCCGAGGCCGGGATCGACCGCGCGCCGGCCACCTGGGAGGAGCTCGTCGCCGAGGGCAAGAAGCTCACCACCGGCGGCCGCTACGGCCTCGCCGTCGAGGGCGGCAACATCAGCGAGAACGTCCACCACGCCTTCACCCTGGCCAAGCAGCACGGCGCCGACTTCTTCGACCCGTCCGGCCGCCCCGCCTTCGACAGCCCGGGCACCGTCGCCGCGGTCAAGCAGTACGTCGACCTGCTCGGCACCGACCGGATCGCCGCCGCGGGCAACGCCGAGTACGCCAACAACCAGTCCGTCACCGACTTCGCCACCGGCAAGGCCGCGATGCTGCTGTGGCAGGCCGCCGGGGCCAACCTCAAGTCCCACGGCATGGCCGCCGAGGACTACGGCGTCGCCCCCGTCCCGATCCCCGCCGGCGCCACCGGCGAACGCGCCACCACCTCGATGGTCGCCGGGATCAACCTCGCCGTCTTCCGCGCCACCAGGAACACCGAAGGGGCGCTGAAGTTCGTGTCCTTCATGACCGGCACCGAGGAGCAGACGGTGCTCAACAAGGCGTACGGCACCATCCCCCCGGTCGTCGAGGCCCAGCGCGACACCGCCTTCGCCACCCCCGAACTCGGCACCCTGGCCGCCGTCCTGGGCCAGAGCGCCCGCCCGCTGCCGCAGGTGCCCGCCGAGAGCCAGTTCGAGACCCTGGTCGGCACCGCCGTGAAGAACCTGCTCGCCTCCGCCGCCGCCGGCAAGGCCGTCACCGAGGACGGCGTCCGCTCCGAGCTCACCCGGGCCCAGCAGCAGATGCCGGCCAACTGACGTGATCCGAGGCCGAATCGAACGACTGCGCCGACGCGCCGGAACCACCGCCCTCCCCTATCTGCTGCTGCTCCCCGCCCTGCTGCTCGAACTCGCCGTCCACCTGGTGCCGATGGTGCTCGGCACCGTGATGAGCTTCAAGCGGCTCACCCAGTTCTTCATCCGCGACTGGACCGCCGCCCCCTGGGCCGGGCTCGCCAACTTCCGTACCGCGGTGGACTTCGACGCCCCCGTCGGCCGCGCCCTGCTGCACTCCTTCTGGGTCACCTGCGCCTTCACCGTGCTGGCCGTCGGCCTCTCCTGGCTGATCGGCACCACCGCCGCCGTGCTGATGCAGGACGCCTTCCGAGGCCGGGGCCTGCTGCGCGCCGTGTTCCTGCTGCCCTACGCGCTGCCGGTCTACGCGGCGGTCATCACCTGGTCGTTCATGTTCCAGCGGGACACCGGCCTGATCAACCACGTGCTGCACGACCAGCTCCACCTGGTCGACGACAAGCCGTTCTGGCTGCTCGGCGACAACAGCTTCGTCGCCCTGGTCACCGTCTCGGTCTGGCGCAGCTGGCCGTTCGCCTTCCTGACCCTCACCGCCGGACTGCAGAACATCCCGCGCGAACTCTACGAGGCGGCCGCGCTGGACGGCGCCGGCGTCCGGCAGCAGATCCTCCGGATCACCCTGCCCTCGCTGCGGCCGGTCAACCAGGTGCTGGTGCTGGTGCTCTTCCTGTGGACCTTCAACGACTTCAACACCCCCTACCTGCTGTTCGGCCGCTCGGCGCCCGCCGCCGCCGACCTGATCTCCGTGCACATCTACCAGTCCTCCTTCGTCACCTGGAACTTCGGCGCCGGCTCGGCGATGTCCGTGCTGCTCCTGCTGTTCCTGCTGGTGGTGACGGGCGGCTACCTGCTGCTCACCTCGCGCCGGAAGGACGCCACCGCGTGATCGACCCGCCCGCCTCGTTCCGGTGGCTGCGCCGCGTACTGCTCGCCGCGCTCACCGTCTTCACGCTCGTCCCGGTCCTGGTGATGCTCGGCAGCTCGCTGAAGCCGCTCCAGGACGTCCAGGGACCGTTCCGCTGGATCCCCAGCACCGTCACCCTGCGCCCCTACGCGGACATCTGGCGCACCGTGCCGCTCGGCCGCTACCTGGTCAACTCCCTGATCGTGGCCGGGGGTTCGACGATCTGCTCGGTCCTGGTCGCGATCGTCGCGGCGTACGCGGTGAGCCGCTACCGTTTCCGTGGCCGGCGCTTCTTCACGGTGACGGTGCTGTCCACCCAGATGTTCCCCGGAATCCTGTTCCTGCTCCCGCTCTTCCTGCTCCTCGTCAACGTCGGAAACGCCACCGGGGTCGCCCTGTACGGCAGCCGCGGCGGTCTGATCCTCACCTACCTGACCTTCTCGCTGCCGTTCTCGATCTGGATGCTGGTCGGCTACTTCGACTCCATCCCGCGCGACCTGGACGAGGCCGCGCTGGTCGACGGCTGCGGGCCGGTCCGGGCCCTGGTGCGGATCATCGTCCCGGCGGCGGTGCCCGGCATCGTCGCGGTCGCGGTGTACGCCTTCATGACGGCCTGGGGCGAGGTGCTGTTCGCCTCGGTGCTCACCAACGAGGAGACCCGCACCCTGGCCGTCGGCCTGCAGGGCTACGCCACGCTCAACGACGTCTACTGGAACCAGGTGATGGCCGCCTCGCTGGTGGTCAGCGTCCCGGTGGTGGCCGGCTTCCTGCTGCTCCAGCGCTACCTGGTCGCCGGACTCACCGCCGGGGCCGTCAAATGACCCGCGCCCCGCACCCCGACGCCCGCCGCCACCTCCTCCACCACTCCGAGAGGCCCGCCATGACCGACCCCGGCACCCCCCTGGACGCCCTGCCCGACGACTTCCTCTGGGGCGCCGCCACCGCCGCCTACCAGATCGAGGGCGCGGCCGGCGCCGACGGGCGCGCCCCCTCGATCTGGGACACCTTCGCGCACACCCCCGGCCGGGTGGCCGGCGGCGACACCGGCGACACCGCCTGCGACCACTACCACCGCTGGCCCGAGGACGTCGCGCTGATGGGCCGGCTCGGCCTCGGCGCCTACCGGTTCTCGATCGCCTGGCCGCGCGTGGTGCCGCTCGCCGACGACCGGGTCAACCAGGCCGGCCTGGACTTCTACGACCGGCTGGTGGACGGCCTGCTGGCGGCCGGGATCCGCCCGTTCCCGACCCTCTACCACTGGGACCTCCCGCAGGCCCAGCAGGACCGCGGCGGCTGGCCCGTGCGGGACACCGCCGAGCGCTTCGCCGAGTACGCCGCCGCGGTCGCCGCCCGGCTCGGCGACCGGGTCACCGACTGGGCGACGCTCAACGAGCCGCTCTGCTCGGCCTGGATCGGCCACCTCGACGGCGCGATGGCCCCTGGCCTGACCGACCTCACCGCCGCCGTCCGCGCCTCCTACCACCTGCACCTCGCCCACGGACTGGCCGTCCAGGTGCTGCGCGAGAACGTCCGGGGCGCCCGGATCGGCATCGTCAACAACCTCAGCCCGATCGAGCCGGCCACCGACTCACCGGCCGACCTCGCCGCCGCCGTCCGGGCCGACGGCCACGTCAACCGCTGGTGGCTCGACCCGATCCACGGCCGGGGCTACCCCGAGGACATGCGGCGGGTCTACGGCGTCGACCTGCCGGAGCGGGCCGGGGACCTCGACCTGATCGCCGCGCCGCTGGACTGGCTGGGCCTCAACTACTACTTCCGCCAGATCGTCGCCGACGACCCCGCCGGACCGGCCCCGTACATCCGCCAACTGCCCGGCCCCAACCGGGAACACACCGCGATGCCCTGGGAGGTGCACGCGCCCGGTCTGGAGCAGCTGCTGCTCCGGCTCACCGAGGAGTACGAGGCCGAACGGATCTACGTCACCGAGAACGGCTCGGCGTACGCCGACTCGGTGGCCGCCGACGGCAGCGTCCACGACCCGGAGCGGACCGCCTTCCTGGCCGACCACCTCGCCGCCTGCGCCCGTGCCGTCGGCCGGGGCGCGCCGCTGGCGGGGTACTTCGCCTGGTCGCTGCTCGACAACTTCGAGTGGGCGTACGGGTACGCGAAGCGCTTCGGGCTCGTCCACGTCGACTACCCGACCCAGCGCCGCACCATCAAGTCCAGCGGCCACCACTACGCGCGGCTGATCGCGGCGCACCGGGGGCGGTAGGGGCCCCGGGGGGTTCCAGGGGCACGCGGGGCGCACGGGGGTGCCGGGAAGCTGCCGGTCGATCTGCCGCCAGCCGCCGTTCCGGCGGCCATAACCTGGGTGCCCGGCGCACAGGAACGAACTGACGCGCCGTCAGAACAGCGGCCCCACCGGGCCGCCCCGCACCTCCGGAAGGATCCCGAACCCCGCCATGACCAGTCTCCGCACCAGAGCAGCGGCCCTCGCGGCCGTCGCCGCGATCGGCTTCGCCACCTTCGCCTCCGGCACGGCCACCGCCGCCCCGGCCCCGGCCGCCCCCTCGACGGCCGGGGCCCCCGCCCTCGCGACGGCCGCGCTCACCCCGCCCACCCGCATCCCCGGCAACACCTCGATCGGCCGCAACCAGGCCTGGTACTCGCCGAACGGCAAGGTGATGCTCGCCATGCAGGGCGACGGCAACGTCGTGCTGTACCGCGACGGCAAGGCGATCTGGGTCGCCCAGGGCGCCATGCCCCGCGGCGAGTTCCTGGTGATCCAGGGCGACGGCAACCTCGTCGTGTACGCCGCCGACAACACCCCGCTGTGGAACAGCCAGACCGGCGGCAAGTGGGGCGCCGAGCTGACCATCTACAACGAGGGCGCGATCGCGGTCGAGCTGAACGGCAAGGTCCTGTGGACCTCCGCGCCGCCCCAGCTGCCGCCGTGCCCGCCGTGGGGCCCGCCCTACCCCGGCCAGATCATCCCGCCGTGGTGCCCGGTCTGGCCCTTCCCCTCCTAGCAGGGCCGGACCGGGCTCCGGTCGGGTCGTCCAGTGGGACATCCGCCGGAGCGGCGGGACGTACGGGCAGCCGCCCCCGCCGCTCCGGCACCGCGCTCCACGTGTCGGCCCACGTGTCGACCCGCTCGTCGACCCGCTCGTCAGCCGAGCTTCTTCGCGCCCTGGACCGCCTTGGCCAGGCCCTCCAGCAGCGGGGCCGCGCCCAGCCAGGAGAACCTCGGCACCGCGTCCCACGGGGTGACCTGGCCGGCCTTGACCGCGGGCAGCGCGGACCGGGCGGGCTTGGCCGCGAGGTCGGCGGGCTGGAGGGCGGTGCTGCGGTTGTCGAGCAGGATCAGGCCGGCCCGGTACTTGCCGGCGTTCTCCCAGCTCAGGCTCTCGAAGTAGCCCTGCGGGTCGAGCGCGTCCGGGACGACGAAGTCGACGCCGAGCTCGCGGAAGTACATCAGGTCGGTGCTGACCGCCGGGTTGGTGACGTAGAAGAGGTCGGCGCTGCCGGAGGCGGCCATCACCTTGAGCCCGCCGGCTGCCTTCGCGGCCTGCCGCAGGGTCTCCGCGGCCGCCTCGAAACGCGCCTTGGCCTCGGTGACCCGCTTGGCGCCCAGGTCCGCGCCGAGCGACTCGGCCAGCGCGGCGTAGCGCTTGATCGGCTCGGGCAGCGGGACCCGGGCGGTGGTGACGGCGACGCCGGGGGCGAGGGCGAGGATCTTGTCCCTGCTCTCGTCCGGCACGTACCAGAGGGCGTCCGGGTCGTACATGTGGGTGACCAGGAGGTCGGGGCGCAGCGCCGCGTACTTCTCGATGCCGAACTCGCCCCACGCGCTGCCGACGATGGTGACCTTGTCGATGTCGAGGTCCCCGGCGGCCGGGTCGGCCTTGCCGTCGGCGCGCCTGGTCTCGCCGAAGACGCCGACGACCCGGTCGGCGAGCCCGAAGTCGTGCAGGGCGGCGGCGGTGCCGGTGAAGGCGACGATCCGGCGCGGGGTGTTCTTCGCGGTGACGGCCCGGCCCCGGCCTGCGGATGCTGGAGCTGGGCGACGACACCGCCCTCGGCCTGGGCGTACCGATCGAGCGGATCCGGCCCGCCCAGGGCCGCACCCTGGTCGCCGTCCTCCACGACCTCAACCAGGCGGCCCGCTACGCCACCCACCTCGTCGTCATGCGCGAGGGCCGGGTGGTCGCCGCCGGCGACCCGGGCGAGATCCTCACCGCGGAGCTGGTGGAGGAGGTCTACCGCCTCCCGTGCCGCATCATCCCCGACCCGGAGACGGGCACGCCGCTGGTTGTCCCGGCCGCCCCGAAGCGGGGGTGAGCCGACCCCACGGGCCCACCCGGCGCGCAGGGCGACCGATCAACCGTCAGTCGTCCTGTCCGGAAGGGGTGTTCGCAGGAGCACCCGCCGGAGCCGTGGCCGGGGCGTTGGCCGGCGGGTGGGCCGGGGCCGAGGTCCGGCCGACGCCGGTGCGGGCGTTGGTCGGCGAACCGGTCGGCGAACCCGAGGCGCTGCCGCCGTCCTTCGGGTCCTTCCGGGGGGCCGGGTCGGGGATGTCGGCCATCGGCATGGTCTGCTTGGGCGTCCCGCGCAGGGCCTCGTTCATGGCGTCCCGCCAGATCGGCCCGGGACCGTCGGCGCCGAAGACCTCCTTGCGGTACTTGCCGTTGATGCTGATGTTGCGCATCTCCACACCGCCGTTGGGGCCGCCGATCCAGACCGAGGTGGCGAGCTGCGGGGTGTAGCCGCTGAACCAGGCGGCCCGCTTCTTGTCGGAGGTGCCGGTCTTGCCGGCGATCTGCCGGTCCCCCTCCAGGCCGAGGTCGCGGCCGGTACCGGTCTCGGTGACGCCGTTGAGAACGGCGTTCAGCACCTTGGCGGTCTCCGGGGAGAAGGCCTTCTCGCAGTGGGCGGGCGGCACCGGCACGTCCTTGCCGTCGACGGTGGTGATCGAGGTGACGGCGAGCGGGGCGCAGTAGGTGCCGTTGGCGGCGAAGGTCGCGTAGACACCGGCCATGCTCAGCGGGCTCACCTCCTCGACGCCCAGGGCCATCGCGGGGACCTCCTCCAGCGGCTTGCCGCTGGCCTTGGTGGCGATGCCGAGCTTGTTGGCCATCTGCTTGATCGCGCAGAGGCCGATCTCCTGCTCCATCTGCACGAAGTAGGTGTTGACCGAGAGGGCCATCGCCTCCTTCAGCTGGTACGGCCCCTGCTCGTTCGCCGACTCGTTGGGCACCACCGCCTTGGGCTTGGTGTTGTTCTTCCAGGTGCCCTCGCAGGTCTTCACCGTCGGGTACTCCAGCTTGTTCGGCGAGGGGTACTCCTGGGTGGACGTCAGGCCCGCCTCCAGGGCGGCGGCCACCACGACCGGCTTGAAGGTGGAACCGGGCTGGAAGCCGTTGCCGCCGCCCATCGCCGCGTCGACGTTGAAGTTGACGACGGTCTGGTTCTTGGCCGAGGAGAGGCCGTACGGGCGGGTCTGGGCCATCGCCAGGATCTTGCCGGTGCCCGGCTCGACCATGGTGGCGGCGGCCGACACCGGGTCGGTGACCCGCACGTTGGAGCTGACCGCGTTCTGGGCGGCGGCCTGCTTGTCCGGGTCGAGGGTGGTGCGGATGTTCAGACCGCCCTGGTCCCAGAGCTTCTTGCGCTCGGCGGCGGTGGCGCCGAAGGCCGGGTCCTGCTTGACCACGTGCCGGACGTAGTCGCAGAAGAAGCCCATGCCCGCCTTGGCGGTGATGCAGCCGTTCTGCGGTTCCTTGTAGTTCAGGCCCAGCGGGGCGGCCTTGGCCTCCCTGGCCTGGTCGGCCGTGATGTGGCCGTTCTCCAGCATCTTGTCGAGCACCGTGTTGCGCCGGTTGAGCGAAGCCTGCGGGTGCGCCTTCGGGTCGTACTGGGACGGGTTCTGCACCAGGCCGGCCAGGGTGGCGGCCTCGGCGACGGTGAGGTCCTTGTTGCTCTTGCCGAAGTACCGCTGGGAGGCGGCCTCGACTCCGTAGGCGCCGTTCCCGTAATAGGTGATGTTGAGGTAGTTGGTGAGGATCTGGTCCTTGGTCAGGTCCTCCTCCAACTTGATGGCGATCTTCAGCTCCTGGATCTTGCGGCCCAGGGTCTTGCGCTGCGCCTCCCGGACCGCCACCGGGTCGTCGCCGGCCTTCTCGACGTTGACGTTCTTCACGTACTGCTGGGTCAGCGTGGACGCGCCCTGCGCGGTGGTGCCGCTCTCCGCGTTCTTGCTGATCGCCCGGAGCACGCCCTTCGGGTCGACGGCGCCGTGCTCGTAGAAGCGGGCGTCCTCGATGTCGACCTGCGCCTGCCGCATCAGCGGGGACATCTGCTCGGCGGTGAGGACGGTGCGGTCGCGCTCGTAGACCTTGGCGATCAGCCCGCCCTTGGCGTCGAAGATCTGGGTCGCCTGGGTGAGCGGCGGCGTCTTGAAGTCGTCCGGGATGTCGTCGAACCCCTCCGCCGTGTTCTTGGCGGACAGCCCGAGCGCGCCGACGGCGGGCAGGGCCATGCCCGCCAGCAGCGCGCCGGACACCGCACTGACGCCCAGGAAGGTCACGCTGTGGCGGACCAGCCGCAGCGGCGAGTTCCGGGTCGGCTGCGGCGTCTCGTCCTCGGGCGAGCTCCAGATCGGGGGAGTGTTCGATTCCATGCCGGAATGCTAATCCTCGTCCGTGAGCGGTCGAACCGGTTTCCCCCCGGGATTGTCACAGCCGGGCAACAAATCGCCGGGAAGGGCCCCGGCAGGACAATCGGTGCACGAACTCTATTGCCGCGCGGGAACTTTCGCACCGGTACTGCCCGGGGCCGCGGGCGGCGCCCGTCACTGTATTGACGCCCCGGACGGGCGGAAAGGTTGCACACGTCCCCGCCCGAACGGGCAGTCCGCCTGCCCGGGCAGGCCGACCGGGCAGGCGGCGGGCGTGAGTCCGGTCCGCTCAGTGGCGGTGGTGGTTGTCGGGTTGGGCCGGGTCCCCGGGGTGTTCGAGGCCGGGGACGAGAGTGAGTCGGCCGGCCCGGGCGTGGTCGAGCCAGCGGACGAAGGCGGCCCGGCGGGCGGCGGCGCGCACGACGGCCGACGGGTCGGTTTCCGGAACGCCGGCGGGCACGGTGGCGAGGCGGGTCGCGGTCCAGCCCCCGGCGGTGACCCGCTCACCGGGGGCCGCGGCGCGGAGGGCCGCGCAGAGGGCGAGCGGGAGGGTGTCCGGGGCGGCGTCGAGGACGGAGCCGTCGGGGAGGGCGAGTCGCCATTCAGCGACCGGCGGGCGTTCGGTGCCTTCGGTGAGCGCGCGGTAGTGGGCGACCTCGGCGGCGGAGGGCTCGACGCCGGCGGTGACCTCGGCGCAGACGGCCCGCACCGCCGCGCTGCCCTCGTACGCGGCGGCGGTGATCGAGCCGAGTTCGACGGCGGCCTGCTGGTCGAGCCGGGCGGGCGCGGCCTCCGGGCGGACGGCGAGGCCGCGTTCGGCGGCGACCGCTTCGCAGAGCGCCTCGGTCAGCAGCACCTGGGCGACCCAGCGGGCGAGTTGCCGGTCCTCGCCGCTGCCCGGCGCGGGCAGCGCGGCGGCCCTGGGGCCGGAGCGCAGGGCGGCGAGGCGGCGGTCGAGACCGGTGCGGGGCAGCGGCCGGCCGTCGAGCAGCCCGAGGACCGGGGCTTCGGCGGGGGCGGTCACGGCGCGACCACCACCGCGACGGTGGGGGCGTACTGGCAGCGGCCGAACCACATCACCTTGGCCAGGGCCCAGTACGCGCCCGGGTCCGTCGCGGCCGGGGCGGCGAGTGCGAACTCCTCGACCGATTCGGCGCCCGCGGCGAGGGTGAAGCCCCGGACGGGGGCGGCGACGGCCTCCCAGCTGCCCCAGGGCGAGACGAGTTGCAGTTCGCCGCGGATCTCGCCCCGGGTGCGGTTGGTCAGCCGCAGTGCCAGGACGCCCCGCTCCCCCGGGACGAGCCGGACGGTGTCGGCGAGCACGGCGACGCCGAGGCCGGTGTCGCGGCCCTCGGCCGCCGTGGTGCCCTGGGCGGCGGTCCAGTCCTCGGGCGCCTCGCCGGGGACGGGCAGGACGTCCGGCAGCTCGCCGACCGCCACCGTGACCACGTCCTCGACCTCCTGCCCGTCGTGGGCCACCCGGACGGCGGCGAAGTACAGGCCGGGCCCGGCGTCGGCGGGCGGGGTGAGGGTGACCGGGAAGCGGAGGTGGCCGCCGGGGGCCAGCCGGTAGGGGCGGGCGGTGGGCCCGGCCGTCCAGCCCTCCGGCGGGTGGACGGTGGCGGTGCCCTCCACGGCGGCGTCCTGGAGCTGGGAGGAGAGCGCGACCGAGAGGGTGACGGGCTCCCCGGCGGTCCGCAGCAGGCCGGGCGAGGCGCCGACGGACACCGGCAGGTAGCCGAGCGGCGCCGGGCCCCGGTTGTGCAGCCAGTAGCGGGCGTGCACGGGCTGGGCGGGTTCGGCGGCCGCGCCCAGCACGGGTCCGGCCGGGTCGGCGGCCACCCCGGGACGGGCCAGCAGGGTGGCGAACGCCGAGCCGGGGAGCGCGAGTTCGCCGTCGACCGGGCCGGTGGGCCGCTCCAGCAGGTCGGCGTGGCGCAGGTCGACCAGGCCCAGCGCCCCGCCGAGGGCGACGGTACTGCCGAGCCCGGTCGACTCGACCAGCCGGACGGTGAGCAGTTGGGCGCGGGCCTCGGCGGCGGACCCGTGGGCGATCGGGTTCCCGGCCGGCTTGAGGGCGCCGAGCAGCACCCGGCGGGCGGGTTCGACCCGCAGCCAGGAGAGCGTGGCGGGCAGCGGTCCCGACTGCCCGGCGGGCACCGCCCTCGCGTACAGCGGGTGATTGAACTCCTGTCCCCGGGATGGGAGTTCCTGGTCCCGCCAGTCGCCGGGACCGCCGACCAGGGCGTAGTGGAAGTCGTGCGTCCAGTGCTGGAGCTGGAAGGACGCACCGTCGGGCAGGGTGCGCCGGGGCGGGTCGATCCAGACGCCGGAGGGCCAGCCGGTGCAGGAGCGCAGCAGCGAGAGGTGGAGCGCGCCCGTGGTGTCGACGGCGAAGCCGGGCAGACCGTACGTCAGCAGCGCCACGGTGTGGTCGGTGAGTTGTTCGGCGGCGGGCGGGGCCGCCGGGCAGTGGGCGGTGATCCGGGCGTCCGCGAGGTCGGCGGCGAGGGCGGCCGGGTCGGTGACGACCAGCGCGGGCAGGGCCCGCAGGTCGCGCAGGTCGGCGCCGGGCCGCCAGACCTCGGTCAGCGGGGCGGCGGCGGGCACCCAGACGGCGCCGCGGGCCTTGAGCACGGCCGCGTACTCCTCGCCCGCGCGTTCCAGCAACTCCCGGGTGGCGTCGTTGGTCTCGGGGCCACCGAGGAGGATCCGCAGGTCCGGCAGGTTGGAGTCGACGTCCAGCCAGCCGTAGCGGGCCCAGTCGGCACCGGAGGTGGTGGCGGTGACGCCGACCCGGGCGAGCGCGACGACGAGCTCCCGGGCGTCGGCGGCGGCGTCCAGCTCGGGGACGACCACCTCGGCGACGCCGAAGGCCCGTTCGCCGAGCGGTGCACCGGTGACCGGGTCGGCGAGCACGACCCGCGCGGTGGAGCCGAGGCCGAACCAGGTGTTGGCGGGGTTGTCGAGGGTCCACGGCGCTTCGGCCGAGTCGACGTCCGGCATCGCGAAGCCCCGGCCGACGACGGCGCCCGCCACCTCGCTGACCGGCAGCGCACCGGGCAGGTCGACGGGGAACCGCAGCCGCAGCAGCCGGTCGGCGCCCGCGTAATCGACCACCCTGGTCCGGCAGTCGACCCGGTCGAGGCCGCGCCACAGGGTGACCGTCTGCTCGAACCGCAGGCCGTCCACCGTCCCGGTGACCACCAGGCGCTCGCCGAGCGGGCCGGTCTCGCGGCGGACCTCGGCCGGGTGTTCGGCGGAACCGGTCACCGGGGCCTTGGGAAGCAGGTGCCAGGGGCCCTCGCCGAAGTCGGGGTGCTGGGGGTACTCCTCGTACACCCGCAGCTCGTTGCCGACCAGACCGGGCCGGATCAACTCCCGCGCGTGGAGCAGGTCGTGGACGGAGCTCAGGCAGCCGCCGCGGGCCGGGTCGGCGGTGACCCGGTAGCGGGCGTTGGCAATGGCGAGGCCCTCGGCCGGGCGCCAGGACGCGCTGGCCGGAGCGCCGGGCAGCAGCCGCCAGGTCCGCCAGCCGAGCGCCGGCACGTCCTCGGCCAGGAAGCGCAGGGTGCCCCGGTCGAGGGCGCAGGGCACCGGCGCACCGGTGTCGTCCAGCACCCGCACCCCGCCGGCCGTCGCCCCGGGAGGCAACGGGGGCAGCGGGACGGACACCAGCTCGGTGCGGTCGAAGGAGAGCGTGTTGGTGACGACCACGCAGCCCCCCTCGCCCGCCGGAGTGCCGATCCGGGCGGTCAACGCGTCCAGCGCCCGGTCCCGGACGTCGGCCGCCAGGTCGTACGCCTCCCGCCAGCCGCCGAGCAGGTCCAGGTACACCTGGTCGGACTCCGAGCCGGTGATCGCGTCGTGGTGGGCGCCGTAGGCGAGGTGGCGCCACGCCTTGTCGAGCGCGGCCGCCGGGTAGCGGCCCAGGCCCTGTGCCTCGGCGAGCACCGCGAGCTTCTCGGCGTCGACGGCCGCGGTCTCCGCCGCCCGCTGGGCCTGCTTGGTGTCGATGCAGGAGACGTCCTTGCCGGTGTAGACGGGGTTCATGTCCCGGGTCTGCGGGCTCGGCCGGCGGCCGGTCGCGGCGAGTTCGGCGCGCACCGCGTCCAGGAAGTCGCGGGGGGTGGCGCAGACGAACCTCGGCCACAGGTACTTGTCGGCCCAGGAGCGGTGGATCGCGGTGACCCACTTGTTGGGCGGGGTGTAGTCGGTGCCGACCGGCAGCAGCAGGTTCCTGGTCGCGCCGACCGGCTTGAGCTTGCGGTAGAGCTCGTACACGGCCTGTTCGGCGGTGGCGAGGTCGGCCGAGGAGTCCATCCACCAGCCGGCCGAGTAGTGGTGCGGCATGTAGTGGGTGAGCACGCCCTCGCCGCTCGGGGCGATCCACTCGAACTCGCTGGGGAACTGCATCACCCGGGCGTCGTCCTTGGCCTCCCGGAAGTTCTTCTGGATCGGGCCCCACTGGTGGAACGGGCCGCGCGCCCAGGCGCTGCCGGTGAGTCCGGCGGCGGCGAGGTGGCCGGGGAACTGCGGGTCGTGCCCGAACACGTCGAGCTGCCAGGCGGTCTGCGGGTCGCCGCCGAGGATGTCCCGCTGGTAGCCGATGCCGTAGGCGATGTTGCGGATGGTGGTCTCGGCGCCGGTGAGGTTGGTGTTGGGCTCGTTGTAGGTGCCGCCGACGAGCTCCACCTGGCCCCGGTCGAGCAGCAGCCTCAGCGTCTCCCGGCGCTCCGGGTGCTGGTCGAAGTAGGGCTTCAGGTAGTCGACTTCGGCGAGCACGAACTTGTACACCGGGTCGCGCAGCGCCAGGTCGAGATGGGCGTCGACGAGCGCGAATCCGTTGCGCTCCCACAGCGGCCGGGTGGTGGCGTCGGCGGAGAGCAGCTCCCAGGGGGACGTGTAGGCGGCCTGGGTGTTCCACCACACCGGGTCGTAGTGGAAGTGCGAGACGAGGAACATCGTCCAGCCGGGTTCGGCGACCTCGACGACACCCCCGGCGCGGGCCCCGCCCGCCTCGACGGTGACCGGCAGCCGGTCGCCGGGGGCGGCGCCGGTGATCTCCAGGGGGACTTCGACCTGCCCCGTGCCGGCCGCCCCGCCGCGCACGCCCGGGCCGGTGACGGTGATCCGGGTGGCGGGCGGGCCGTCGAGGGTGACCCGCAGCAGCTGCCGCGGGGTGCGCTCGGGGCCGGTGAACAGGTCCGTGCTCTCGACGGCGGTGAGGGTGACCGGCACGGGGAGGGTCCTTTCGGGAAGGAGCGGTCCGGGGAGCGACGGGTGTCAGGCACCTCAGAGGGTGTCTGGCGCGCCAGGGTGTGTCAGGAGCCCCAGGTCTCGAACTCGTAGATCCGGGCGGCCGGATCGGTGCCCTGGGTCGGCTTCGTCACCACCAGCCGGACGTACCGGGCCGTGGTGGTCACGGGGTGGGTGGTGGTGCCGGCGGTGTTGCCGGTGACGGTGGCGACGGTGGTCCACGGGTCGGTGGCGGCGGAGCGGACCTGGACCGAGAAGTCCCGGGTGTTGAACGAGGCGCTCTCCCCGCCCGCCTGGGCGTGCTTGACCACGAACTTCGTCAGCGGCTTCGCCGAACCGAGGTCCACCTCCAACCACTTGCTACTGGTGAGGGCGCACCACTTGTCCCCGTTGCCGCCGTTGACGGTGCCGTTGACGGCCTTCGCCGGGCCCTCGTCGGTGTTGCACTGGCCGGAGGCGGTGGCCGGGCGGCCCAGTGCCAGGTTGGTGCCGGTGGGCGGGGTGCCGGTCCAGGGGACAGTGGTGGTGGCGACGGTGGAGCGGCCGTACTCGGTGGAGACGGCCTCGACCTCGACGGTGGTGCTCGCCTCCGTCCCCGCGCGGTCCAGCCGGTTGACGAAGTACGCGTCGGACGGGGTGGCGCCCAGGTGGCTCCGGGTGCCGTCGGAGTTGCGCCGGTACAGCTCGTAGTGGTGCACGTTCCCGCCGGTGGACGGCGTCCAGGCGAGCCGCAGCGACTGGCTGCTCCCGGCCACCACGTCGGCCGCGCCGAGCACGGTCAGCCCGGACGGGGCCGCCGGGGCGTCCACCGCGCCGTCGTACACGGCGAGTTGGCCGATCCGCAGGTCGTAGGCGGAGCCGGTGCCGGTGGTCCGCAGACCGATCTGGGCGATGGTGCGACCGGCGTAGGCGGACAGGTCGAGGGTCCTGCGCTCCCAGCCGGTGCCGGTGGTGGCGCCGAGGTCGAGGGTGGTGAAGGCGGTCGGCGCGTCGGTGAAGGAGACCGCGGCGGCGAGACGGGTCGCACCGGCGGCGGGCGTCTTCAGTACCACCGACAGCTTGGTGTCGGCCGCGACCGGCAGCCTGCTCTGGTACAGCCGCACGGTGTTGACGGCGCTCGGCGTCCCGGTGAGGCGCAGCGAGGAGCCGCCCTCGTAGGCGTCGGCGAAGTCGACGGACGGGGTCACCTTGCTGCCGGTCGACTCCACCAGCCAGTGGTAGGTGGGCGGGACGTCCTGGAGCGAGAGGTTGTTCCAGCCGCCGGTGGCGACCCGGGTGCCGGCCGCGTTGTAGAAGTCGCCCTCGCCGGAGGAGAAGTTGGTGACGAAGGGCTTGGCGGTGACCGGGGTGGACTCGGCGACGTAGCTCGCCAGGCCCTTCCAGGAGGAGGAGGTGGAGGTGTTGGAGGGGTCGTTGTTGGCGCCGGCCCAGTACCGGGCGTCCTTGGCCAGGTAGTCGGCCCGGTCGGTCGCGGACTTCCAGGTCCACTCGGGGCGGTAGAGGCCGAGCGAGGTGGTGTGCGGCTTGCCGGCGGGGAAGAGCGTGTTCCAGTCGACGCCGGTGTTGTAGCCGTTGGACTCGGTGTCGATGCCGGAGTAGAGCTCGTACTCGCCCCGGCCGAGGCCCCGGGCCAGGGTGCGGGAGGAGTCCAGGCCGCCGGACGACCAGTTGAAGTTGAGGAACATCGAGTCGGAGGTGCGCTTGGCGCCGTCCTGGAGGAAGGTGTCGTTGGCGCCGGTCAGGGCGTTCTGCCAACTGACCGATCCGGACTCGGTCATGGCGTCGTACCACATGAACTCGGTCGCGCTCTGCGCCTTGGTGTACTGCATCAGGTCGCGGACCTGGCCGGCGAGGGCGGAATCGCCGCCGCCGGTCTCCTGGTTGATGAACCAGCCGTCGAAGCCGTAGTACTGGGCGGCCTGGACGAGCTTGTCGGCGACCGGGTAGCGACTGCCGGACTTCTGCACGAAGTCGCGCACCCACTGGAGTTGGCCGCCGTACGCGGCGGGCGGGAAGAACACCGTGCCGTAGACCTTGACGCCGTTGCGGTGGGCGGCGTCGATCACGGTCGGATTGGGGGCGAGGATGAGGCCCTCGCCGGCGGAGCCGCCCCAGAACACCAGCTTGTCGACGTACTGCCAGTAGCCGAAGGCGTAGTAGTTGGGGTCGGTGGAGCCCTGGGAGGGGTTGTTGGAGGTGGGGCCGAAGGAGACCAGGGAGGCGATCTTCCCTTCGCCCGCACGGGCGTTGGGGTTGGCCTTGAGCGCCGGGTCGGCGGTGCGGGGCTGGAGCGGGACGCGGGCACGGTTGAACCGGGCGTCCGGGTCGGTGGCCGGGTCCCAGCCGAGGATGGTGTTCGGGTACCAGTAGGAGGCGTAGGGCTGGGTGCCGGTGGCCGCGTTCGCCGCGGCGGGGGCCGCCACGGCCGGGGACGGGGCGGCGGCGGCGACCGCGGGGGTGAGGCCCAGGACGGCCGCACCGAGGGCGGCGCCGAGCAGGCGGGGGATCCGTCGTCGTGACATGCGCTGGCTCCGTTCGCGCGGAAGGCGGAGGAGGGTGGGAGTGGGCCTCGCCCGGGGCGGGCACGGCCCGGCGGTGCATGTGCGGGTACGGCAGGTGCGGGTACGGGTGCGACGTGTACGTGTACGGCACGTGTGCGCGGTGCCGGTGCTGCGGACTCCGTGCTCCGGACGGGGTGCGGCGCGCGGGCGCGGTGGAACCGGTGCGGGCCCGGGTGCGAACGGGCCGACCGAACGGCCGCGGGCCCGGGCGACGCCCTCGCCGGACTCCGGCCCCACGGTGGTGCGCCGAGCGGGACCCGCTCGGCGCCAGCGAGGCTAAACCGGTTCAGAGGCGCTGTCAACGGTGCCGGTGGAGTTCACACCCACCGGTGAACCGCCGGCCGGCGGCGAGGTGGACTCGCGCACGGTCAGCCGCGGGGTCGGCATCTGCAGGTCACGGTCGGGCCCGGCGTCGTCGATCACCGCCAGCAGGCTGCGCGCCACCTGCTCGCCGAGCGCGAAGGTGTCCCGGCTCAGCGCGGTGAGCGGCGGGTGCACGATCCGGGCGAGCACCGAGTCGTCGAAGGAGACGATGGACAGCTCCCCCGGCACCGCGACGCCCATCTCCCCCGCCACGCCGAGGCCGGCCACCGCCATCACGTCGCTGTCGTAGACGATCGCGGTGGGCCGCCGGGGCCGCGAGAGCAGGGTGCGGGTGGCGGCGGCGCCCTCGGCGTCGCTGAAGTCCGTCGGCACCGAGAGCGCCTCCTCCAGCCCGAGCCGGCGCGAGGCGTCCCGCAGCGCGCGGATCCGCCGCTGGGTGTGCTGGAAGTGCGGCAGCCCGGCCAGGTGGGCGATCCGCCGGTGCCCGATGGCGGCCAGGTAGTCGACGATGGAGAGCATCGCCTCGCGGTCGTCGGCCCAGATCCGCAGCGGCCCGGCGCCCTTGCCCGGTCCGCCGAGCACGACGGCGGGCAGGCCGAGCGCGTCCAGGACGGCGAGCCTGGGGTCGCGCAGCTGGAGGTCGACCACGACGAAGCCGTCGACCCGGTGCTCGGAGGCCCAGCGGCGGTAGACCTCGATCTCGGCCGAGGTGTCCTCGACCACCATCAGCTGCAGGGCGACGGAGTGCGCGGACAGCACCGCCTGGAGGCCGGACAGCAGTTGGCTGAAGAACGGCTCGACGCCGATGGTCCTGGCCGGGCGGGCGATCACCAGTCCGACCGCGTCCGCCCTGGCCCCGCCGAGGGCACGGGCGGCGCTGTGCGGCCGCCAGTTCATCTCCTCCGCGACCTGGAGGATCCGGGCCCTGGTCGCCTCGCTCACCCCCGGGCGGCCGTTGAGCGCGAAGGACACCGCGCCCTTGGAGACTCCCGCCCGACGGGCGATGTCGGCGATGGTCGGTCTGCCCACGGGTTCCGACTCCTCTCTTGACAGCCAAGTTTAGGCCGGAGCATAGTCCCTGCAACAGCTAGACCGGTTTAGTAAGACAGGTTCCGAAACCACGCGCAATCCCCGATGCATCCCCTCCCCCACCCACCACGGGAGAACCCTCATGCGTAGAATCCGGGCGGCGGTCACGACGGCGGTCCTCACCGCGACCCTGGCCACAGGCTGCGGACTCGGCTCCGACGGCAGCTCCGGCAGCGGCGACAGTGCGGCGAGCGCCGCCGCCACCGGCGAGGTCAAGGGCAAGGTCTCGCTCCAGACCTGGGCACTCAAGCCGAAGTTCACCGCCTATGTGCAGGGCGTGATCGACGGCTTCAAGCAGAAGTACCCGGGCGTCGAGGTCGACTGGCTGGACCAGCCCGGCGACGGCTACTCCGACAAGGTCCTCAGCCAGGCCGCCGCCGGCACCCTGCCCGACGTCGTCAACCTGCCACCGGACTTCGCCCTCCCGCTGGCGAAGCAGGGTCTGCTGCTGGACGTCGCCAAGGCCGACCCGAAGCTCGCCGAGGAGTACGTGGCCGGCGGCCTCGACGCCTACCGGTTCGCGGGCCTCGGCGGCACCTTCGGCTACCCCTGGTACCTCAACACCGACGTCAACTACTGGAACGCCGAACTGCTGACCAAGTACGGCCTGGACCCGAAGAAGCTCCCCACCACCCTGGACGAACTCATCGCCCAGGCCAGGACCTTCAAGGAGAAGGCCGGCGGATCGGTCTACCTGATGAGCCGCAAGCCCGGCCTCGGCGACCTGGTCGACGCGGGCGTCAAGGTGATGGCGGAGGACGGCAGGTCGTTCACCTTCAACACCCCCGAGGCCGCGGCCGTCCTGGACAAGTACCGCGCCGCGTTCAAGGAGGGGCTGCTGCCGAACGATGTCCTCACCGACACCTACGCCGGCAACTCCAAGCTCTTCACCGCCGGCACCGCGGCCTGGACCACCGCCGGGGCCAACTTCGTCACCACCGTCGCCACCGACAACCCCACCCTCGCCCCGAAGATCGTCTCCTCCCCGTCGATGGGCACCCCGCCGCTCTACGTCCAGGGCGTGTCCGTGCCGAAGGGCACCAAGAACCCGGCCGCCGCGGTGGCCCTGGCCCGCTGGGTCACCAGCCCGGAGAACCAGGCCGCGTTCTCCCGGCTGACCAGCATCTTCCCCTCCACCAAGGCCTCCGCGAACGACCCGCTGTTCAGCAAGTCCGACGGCAGCAACGCCGGCGACGCCAAGGTCGTCGCCTTCACCTCGCTGGCGAAGGCGAAGATGCTCCAGCCGGTCCAGGTGGACGACGCGATGAGCACCATCGTCAAGCAGCAGTTCACCCTCGCGATCAGCGGCGACACCAGCTCCAAGCAGGCCCTGGACACCGCCGTCGAGCGGTGCAACCAGCTCCTCAAGGGCTAGACCCAGGGCTGACCGCCCGCGCGCCGGTGGGCGGCGGCCCCGCCCCCGGGGAGCCGCCGCCCACCGGGAACGACCCGCGACCCCCGCCCCAGGAAGGCACGGCATGACCCACCGGCGCTGGTTCACCCCCTGGCTGCTCGCCGGGCCCGCACTGATCTGGCTGGCCGTCTTCAACCTCTGGCCCGCCGCCAACACGGTGATCCTGTCGTTCACCAACGCCAAGCCACTGGGCGGCGGGCGGTTCACCGGCCTCGACAACTACCAACGCGCCTTCAGCGACGAACAGTTGACCGACGCCCTGCTCAACTCCGTGATCTACCTCCTGATCTGCCTGCCACTGCTCACCGTGCTGCCGCTGCTGCTGGCCCTGCTGGTCCAGCGCCGACTGCCCGGCATCACCTTCTTCCGCACCGCCTTCTACACCCCCGTCGTCGCCTCCGCCGTCGTGGTCGCCCTGATCTGGGGCTGGGCCCTGAACGACCGGGGGCTGATCAACGGCGTGCTGCGGCAGACCGGCCTCGCCGACTCGCCGGTCCCCTTCCTCACCGACCGCTGGCTGCTGCTGCTCAGCGCGATCGCCCTGACCACCTGGAAGGGCCTCGGCTACTACATGGTCATCTACCTGTCGGCGCTGGCCAACGTCGGCCGGGAGCTGCACGAGGCCGCCGCCGTCGACGGCGCGGGCACGCTGCGCCGCTTCCTGCACGTCACCCTGCCGGGGGTACGGCCCACCATGGTGCTGGTCTCGGTACTGATCTCGGTCTCCTCGCTGCGGGTGTTCTCCGAGCTGTACGTGCTCTCCAACGGCACCGGCGGCCCGGGCGGCCGGGACATGTCGGTGGTGATGCTGATCCAGATGTACAGCCGCGGCTTCAACGGCCACCTCGGCTACGCCTCGGCGCTCAGCCTGTTGCTGTTCCTCATCACCCTCGGCCCGATGCTGCTGCTGACGCGCCTCAACCGGAAGGCGGCCTGACCCGTGAGGCGCTCCCGCAGCTCCGACTCCCCGCGTTCCCGCGGCTCCGACTCCCCTCGCTCCCGCAGCTTCAACACCCCCTCCCCCGCCGAGACCGCGCTGCGCTACCTGCTGCTCCTGTTCGTCCTCCTGCTGGTCGTCGGGCCGTTCCTGTGGCAGCTCTCCACCTCCCTCAAGGGTCCGACCGAGGACGTCTGGTCCGCCACCCCGCACTTCCTCCCGGACCACCCCACCTTCGACAACTACCTCAAGGTCGCCGACACCATCCCGGTCTGGACGTACGCCGCCAACTCGCTGCTCGTCGCCGCCATCGCGATCTTCGGCAACGTGGTCGGCTGCACGCTGGCCGGCTACGCGCTCGCCAAACTGCGCTTCCGGGGCGTCCGGCTGGTCTTCGGCCTGCTGCTGGCCACCCTGGTGCTGCCCGGTGAGGCGACCATCGTGTCCCAGTACGTCACCGTGCGCAGCCTCGGCCTGGCCGACACCCTGACCGGGGTGGCCCTGCCCGGGGCGCTCTCCATGCTCAACGTGCTGCTGATGCGCACCGCCTTCGCCGCCGTCCCGCCCGAGCTGGAGCAGGCGGCGCTGGTGGACGGCGCCAACGTCCGGCAGCGGCTGTGGCACATCGGGCTGCCGAACGTGCGCGGCATGCTCAGCGTGATCGTGATCTTCACCTTCATCGGCGCCTGGGACGACTTCCTCTGGCCGCTGATCGTGCTCAACGACCCGCAGAAGTACACCCTCACGGTGGGCCTCCAGTACCTCAACGGCACCTTCAGCGCCAACCCCCGGCTGATCGCGGCCGGCACCATGATCGCCTTCCTGCCGATCGTGGTGGTGTTCGCGGTGTGCCAGCGCTTCTTCTTCAAGGGAGTGGAGGAGGGTGCCGTGAAGGGCTGAACCCCGCACCGGACGACCCGCACCGGACGACCGCGCCGGAGCGCACCGCTCCGGACGACCGCACCGGACGACCGCACCGGACGCACCGCCGTTCCTCCTCCCAGGGAGCCACCGACCATGACCACCGCTCCGCGGACCACCGCCCCGCGCTTCGGCGTCAACTACACGCCCACCGCCGGCTGGTTCCACCACTGGCTCGACTTCGACCTCGACGCCGTCCGCGCCGACCTCGACTCGATCGCCGCGCTCGGCCTCGACCACGTCCGGGTGTTCCCGCTCTGGCCGCTGTTCCAGCCCAACCGCACGCTGATCCGCCCGCGCGCCGTCGAGCAGCTCGTGGCGCTGGTGGACGCGGCCGGGGAGCGCGGGCTCGACGTCGCCGTGGACGGCCTCCAGGGCCACCTGTCCAGCTTCGACTTCGAACCGGCCTGGATCCGCACCTGGCACCGCCGGAACATGTTCACCGACCCGGACGTGGTCGACGGCCAGGCCGCCTATCTGCGCACCCTCGCCGCCGCCCTCGCCGAACGGCCCAACTTCCTCGGCATGACGGTCGGCAACGAGGTCAACCAGTTCTCCGGCGAACCGCACCCCGACCCCCACCGGGCCACCCCCGAGCAGGCCGGGGCCTGGCTGCGCCGGATGGTCGACGCCTGCGAGCGGGGCGCCCCCGGCCGGCTGCACCTGCACGCCTCCTACGACGCCGCCTGGTACCTCGACGGGCACCCGTTCACCCCCTGGCACTCGGCCCGGATCGGCGCGGCCACCGCCGTGCACTCCTGGGTGTTCAACGGCACCGCGCAGCGCTACGGCGCCCGTTCCACCGCGAGCGACCAGCACGCCGCCTACCTGGTGGAGCTGTCCAAGGCCTGGGCCGGGGACCCGCACCGCCCGGTCTGGCTCCAGGAGGTCGGCGCCCCGGCCCCGCACATCACCGCCGCCGACGCCGCCCGGTTCACCGGCGCGACCGTCGCCGCGGTGCTGGACTGCCCCGACCTGTGGGGCGTCACCTGGTGGTGCTCGCACGACGTGGACCGCTCGCTGGCGGACTTCCCGGAGCTGGAGTACAGCCTCGGCCTGCTGACCAACGACCGGCGGGTCAAGCCGGCCGGGGAGCGGCTGGCCGGGGCGGTCGCCGCCGCGCGCGCCGACTGGCGGGCGCCCGCGCCGCGCCGCACCGCCGTGGTGGTCGCCGCCGGGGACGAGGTGACCGCGCCGGGCCGCTCGGTCTGCGGCCCCGGCGGCGCCGTGTTCGAGACCTTCATGCGGCTGGCCGCGGACGGCGCCCGGCCCACCGCGGTGCTGGCCGAGCGCGCCGGGGACGCCGCCCACCTCGCCGCCCGGGGCATCACCGAGCTCGTCCACCCTGACACCCCCGAGCTCCGCCGATCCTCCCTCCCCCTCGCCCAGTCGCCCAACGGAGTCCGCTGACATGCACGATGACCGCACCCTCGTCGAAGCCCGCCTCAAGCGCGTCCTGGAGGAGCGCATCCGCCCGGCGGTGTACCCCGAGTCCGTCCCGCTGACCGTCTCCGCCTGGACCGCGCCCGGCGAGCCCGTCCCGGTCGCCGAGGGCCTGGCCGCGCCGCGCTCGCCGATCGCGGTCGGGGACGCCTGGGGCGCGCCGTGGAGCACCAGTTGGATCACCGTGGCCGGGACGGTGCCCGAGGCCTGGGCCGGGCGGACCGTCGAGGCGCTGATCGACCTCGGCTTCGACGCCAATATGCCCGGCTTCCAGTGCGAGGGCCTGGTGTACCGGCCCGACGGCACCCCGGTGAAGGGCCTCAACCCGCAGAACCAGTGGGTGCGGATCGCCGCCCCGGCGGCCGGCGGCGAGCCGGTGCTGCTGCACGTCGAGGCCGCCGCCAACCCGGTCATCCTGGACTACCACCCCTTCCTGCCCACCGAGTTGGGCGACAAGGAGACCGCCGGGGACAAGCCCCAGTACCGGCTGGCGCGGATGGACCTCGCGGTCTTCGACGAGACGGTCTGGCAGCTGGTGCTGGACCTGGAGGTGCTCGGCGAGCTGATGGCCGAGCTGCCCGCCGACGGCGCCCGCCGCTGGGAGCTGCTGCGCGCGGTCGAGCGGGCCCTCGACGCGATCGACCTCCAGGACGTCAACGGCACGGCGGCGGCGGCCCGTTCCCGCCTGGTCGAGGTGCTGGCCGCGCCCGCCGCGCCGTCCGCGCACCGGATCGGCGCGATCGGCCACGCCCACATCGACTCGGCCTGGCTGTGGCCGCTGCGGGAGACGGTCCGCAAGGTCGCCCGGACCGCCGCCAACATGACCGCGCTGCTGGAGGACGAGCCGGACTTCCTCTACACCATGTCCCAGGCGCAGCAGTTCGCCTGGATCAAGGAGCACCGCCCGGAGGTGTACGCCCGGGTGAAGAAGGCGGTGGCGGACGGCCGCTTCGTCCCGGCCGGCGGCATGTGGGTGGAGTCGGACACCAATATGCCCTCCTCGGAGGCGATGGCCCGTCAGTTCGTGCACGGCAAGCGCTTCTTCATGGCCGAGTTCGGGATCGAGAACGAGGAGGCCTGGCTGCCGGACACCTTCGGCTTCACCGGGGGCCTGCCGCAGATCATCCGCAACGCGGCCTCCAAGTGGCTGCTGACCCAGAAGATCTCGTGGAGCCAGATCAACAGGTTCCCGCACCACACCTTCCTGTGGGAGGGCATCGACGGCACCCGGATCTTCACCCACTTCCCGCCCGTCGACACCTACAACTGCTCCATGAAGGGCTCCGAGATCGCCCACGCGGCACGGAACTTCAAGGACAAGGGGGTGGCCCGGCACTCGCTGGCGCCGACCGGCTGGGGCGACGGCGGCGGCGGCACCACCCGCGAGATGGTCGGCAAGGCCGCCCGGCTGCGCGACCTGGAGGGCTCGGCGACGGTGCGCTGGCAGCGGCCGGCCGAGTTCTTCGCCGAGGCCGAGGCCGAGTACCCGAAGCCGCCGGTCTGGGTGGGCGAGCTGTACCTGGAGCTGCACCGGGCCACCCTGACCAGCCAGGCCCGCACCAAGCAGGGCAACCGGCGCAGCGAGAACCTGCTGCGGGAGGCCGAACTCTGGTGCGCCACGGCCGCGTTGCGCACCGACCTGGCCTACCCGTACGAGCAGCTGGACCGGATCTGGAAGACCGTGCTGCTGCACCAGTTCCACGACATCCTGCCGGGCTCCTCGATCGCCTGGGTGCACCGGGAGGCGGAGGCGACGTACGCGGGCCTGGCGGCCGAGCTGGAGGAGCTGATCGGCGCCGCCCAGCGGGCCCTGGCGGGCGATCCGGCGGGCGGGCGCGAGCTGGTGTTCAACGGCGCCCCGCACGGACGCTCCGCGGTCCCGGCGGGCGGCGCGGCGGTGGCGGTGGCCGGTCCGGGCGACTGCTCGGTGGCCGCGCGCGAGGGCGGCGGCTTCGTGCTCGACAACGGGCTGCTGCGGGTCGTGGTGGACGGCGACGGCCTGGTGGTCTCGGCGGTGGACGCGGCGAGCGGCCGGGAGGCCGTCGCCCCGGGCGGCCGGGCGAACCTGCTCCAGCTGCACCCCGACTTCCCGAACATGTGGGACGCCTGGGACGTCGACGAGTTCTACCGGAACACGGTCACCGACCTGGTCGGGGCCGAGGAGGTCGCGGTGCACGCCGAGGGCCCGGCGGAGGTCGCGGTGCGGGTAGTCCGCTCGTTCGGCTCCTCCACGGTGACCCAGACGCTGACCCTGCGCGCGGGCTCGGGCCGGCTGGACATCGACACCGAGGTGGACTGGCACGAGGCGGAGAAGTTCCTGAAGCTCGCGTTCCCGCTGGACGTGCACACCGAGCGGTACGCGGCCGAAACCCAGTTCGGCCACCAGTTCCGGCCCACCCACACCAACACCAGCTGGGACGCGGCCAAGTTCGAGGCCTGCAACCACCGCTTCGTGCACCTGGCCGAGCCGGGCTGGGGCGTCGCGCTGGTCACCCCCTCGACCTACGGGCACGACGTGACCAGGGCGGTGCGCGCGGACGACGGCGGCACCACCACCACGGTGCGGTTCTCGCTGCTGCGCGCACCGCGCTTCCCCGACCCGCGCACCGACCAGGGGCGGCACCGGTTCCGGCACGCGCTGGTGCCGGGCGCGGAGATCGGCGACGCGGTCCGCGAGGGCTACGCGGTGGGCCTGCCCGAGCGCCGGGTGACCGGTTCGGCGGAGTCGGTGCGGCCGCTGGTCGAGCTGGACCAGGACGCGCTGGTGGTGAGCGCCGTCAAGCTGGCCGACGACGGCAGCGGGGACCTCGTGGTGCGGGTCTACGAGTCGGGCGGCGGCCGGGCCCGGGGGCGGCTGGCGACCTCTTTCGCGCTGGCCGCCGCGGTGCCCTGCGACCTGCTGGAGCGGCCGTGGGACGGCACCCGCGGCGAGGTGGTGGCGGACGGCGACGGGGTGCGGCTGGCGCTGCGGCCGTTCGAACTGGTGACCCTGCGGCTGACGCCGGCGCGCTGATCCTGTTTGCTGTCCCTGTCGTCCTGCTCGTCCGCTCGTCCTGCTCGCCTGCTCGTCCTGTCCGTCCCGCCGCCCCGGTCGCTCGGGAGCGGCGGGACGGACGCCGGTCCGTCCGTCCACCCCACCGGAGCCCTCCGTCATGACCGCGCCCTCGCCGTCCGCCACCCCGCTCCTCGCCGGCCCGCTCTACGCGGCTGTCGACATCGGCGGCACCAAGATCGCCGGGGCGCTCGTCGACTCCGCCGGGACGCTCGCCCACCGGGTCCAGCTGCCGACCCCGGCGAAGGAGTCCGGCACCGAGGTGCTGGCCGTGGTGCACCGGGTGCTGGACCACCTCGCCGCCGCCCCCGACTGGGCGGCGGTCACCGCCGTCGGCATCGGCAGCGCCGGACCGGTGGACCTCGTCGGCGGCACGGTCAGCCCGGTCAACATCCCCGGCTGGCGGGAGTTCCCGCTCACCGCCGAGGTCGCCGCCCACCCCGCGGTGGCCGGCCGCCCGGTCGCGCTGGCCGGGGACGGGGTCGCGATGGCCGCCGCGGAGCACTGGCGCGGCGCCGCCCGGGGCGCCGGGAACGCGCTCTGCCTGGTGGTCTCCACCGGCGTCGGCGCGGGCCTGGTGCTGAACGGCGCCGTGCACCCCGGGCCCAGCGGCAACGCCGGCCACCTCGGCCACATCAGCGTGGACCTGGACGGCGAGCGGTGCCCGTGCGGCTCCTACGGCTGCCTGGAGAACATCGCCAGCGGCACCGCCATCGCCCGGCGGGCGCTCGCCGGGGGCTGGGAGCCCCGGGGCGGGGACCGCTCGGCGCGCGCGGTGGCCGAGGACGCGCTGGCCGGGCACCCGGTGGCGCTGGCCGCCTTCGACCGGGCGGCGCAGGCGCTGGCGGCCGGGATCGCCGCCACCGCCACCCTGGTCGACCTGCGGCGGGTGGTGGTCGGCGGTGGGGTCGCGGCGGCCGGACCGGTGCTGTTCGAACCGCTCGCCCGGCACCTGGACCGCTACGCGGCGCTGCCGTACGTGCACGGGCTGGACGTGCGTCCGGCCGAGCTGGGGAACGACGCCGGGCTGATCGGCGCCGCCGCGCTCTGCCGCTGAGCACCGAACTCCAGTCCCCCCGCCCCGCCCTCGCCCGCGCCGCCAGCTCCGGGAGACCGCCGCCATGCCGCTGTTCGCCCCGCTCACCAACCCGGTGCGCCCGTACCCCTGGGGCTCCGTCACCGCGATCCCCGCGCTGACCGGTACCGCACCCACCGGCGGGCCGCAGGCCGAACTGTGGCTGGGCGCCCACCCGTCCGCGCCGTCCCTGCTCGACGACGGGCACGGCCCGCGCCCGCTGGACCGGCTGATCGCCGAGGCCCCGGAGGAGCTGCTCGGCGCGGCCACCGTCGAGCGGTTCGGCCCCCGGCTGCCGTTCCTGTTCAAGGTGCTGGCCGCCGAACGGGCGCTGTCCCTCCAGGTCCACCCGACCCGGGCGCAGGCGGAGGCCGGGTTCGCCGCCGAGGAGGCGCTCGGGATTCCGCCGGACGCCCCTGAGCGGATCTACAAGGACCGCGACCACAAACCGGAACTGCTGTGCGCGCTGGGCGACTTCGAGGCCCTGTGCGGCTTCCGCCCGGCTGCCGCGACAGCGGCGCTGCTGGACCGGCTGGCGGTCCCGGCACTGTCCGGCTGGGCCTCGGCCCTGCGCGCGCGGCCCGCCCCGGAGGTGCTGCCCACCCTGCTCCGGCAGGCCCTCGACGGCGGCGGTCCGGGCGGTCCGAGTGGCCCCGGCGGTGCTGCCGTGCTCACGGAGGTCACCGCCGCGCTGGACCGCGTCGCGGCCTCCGGCGGCCCTCACGCCGCCGCCTGCGCGGCCTACGCCCGCGCCGCCCGCGACTACCCCGGCGACCCGGGCCTGCTCGCGGCGCTGCTGCTGAACCACGTCCGGCTGCGGGCCGGCCAGGCACTGCACCTGGACGCCGGCGTGCCGCACGCCTACCTCCGCGGCCTGGGCGTCGAGCTGATGGCCAACTCGGACAACGTGCTGCGCTGCGGTCTGACCGCCAAGCACATCGATGTCCCGGGCCTGCTCGCGGTGACCGTCTTCGAGGCCCTCGAACCGACCGTGCTGACCGCCGCGCCGATGCCCGGCGGCGATCCCTCGGAAGCCTGCTTCCCCTCCCTCGCGGCCGAGTTCCGCCTCTCGCGGCTCCGCCCCGCCGACACCGGCGTGCGGATCGACCGCGCGGACTCACCGCAGATCCTGCTGTGCACCTCCGGCGAGGCCCGGCTGTCGGCCCCCGACGGCCCGTCCCTGCGCCTCGCCCGGGGCGGTTCCGCCTACCTGCCGCCCACCACCGTCCCGGTCCGGCTCGACGGCCCGGGCGCGGAACTCCACCGCGCGACCGTCGGCTGACGCGCCGCCCGGTCCTTCCCGCCGTCCTTCCGACCTGTCCTGCCGGCCCTCGTTGCGTCCGTCCGCCCGTCCGCCCCCGCACAGGAAGAAGCCCCAGTCGACTTCCTGTGCCGGGCGTCGGCCGGCCCGGCCTCCCGAGGGGTCAGCGCGCTCGGTGCCGGTACGACCCCACGGGGACGCCCCTGGTCAGCGCGCTCAGGCCGGGCAGGCGCCGGCGGGGCTGGTGGTGTCCGGCGGAGGCGGCGACCAGGGCCCCGCGCGGGGACTTCACTCCCGGCCGGGGCGGCACCGCGACGGCCGTCTCGTCGGCCAGGAAGCCGGAGAGGAACCGCCGCTCCGACGGGCTGAGCGTGCGGGAACGGCCGGAGGCCTGGTCCCGGGCGACCACCACGGTCCGTGCCCGCATAAACGTGTGCGGATCACGGCACACATTCACCACGACATGCGCGGAACTGCGTCCGAGCCGTTCCACCGTCAGCCGTACCAGCAATGGTTCCGGCCGGTGGTACAGCTGTTCCAGATAATCGATCTCGTGCCGGGCGATCAGGAATCCCGACGGAAACAGGGATTCCCTTACTGCGGTCGAGTGGTGGCAGAAGAGGTCGTAAATTCCCTCCTGCACGTAGGAGACCAGCCGGGCGTTGTTGATGTGCCCGTTCTCATCGACGTCGCTCCACCGGGTGGGGCAGGCCAGGACGTGCGCGTTGGCGTCCGCCTCGTGGTTCCGTGCCGCGCTCACCGGTGTTCGGCCGCGGCACCGGTGGGCAGCAGTGCCCGCTGCAACCGGGCGTAGTAGACGGCGTGCTCGGAGGCCATCCGAGCGGCGGTCCAGCCCTCTTCGGCGGCTTCGGCGGCGGCCCGGACGACCAGGCTGTCGAGCACGCCGTCGACCGCCCGGCACAGCTCGGCCACCGCCGCCAGGCGCTCGGGGACGTCCGACCCGCCGACCGTGCCGCCGGCCGGGAAGGCCGCGAGCGAGTCGACCGCGAGCCGCAGTTCGTCGACGTTCTCGGACCTGGATTCGGAAACGAAATTGCGCACAGTTCTCTCCCTAAACGTTTACGGCATTTCTGGATGCGCGTTTCTGGATGTGCGGACCCCGCGATCGGGTTCGCGTTCCCCCCGGCGCCATGGACGCTATCCCAGCCCGGGGCGCTACCGGGAGGTATTCGGAACAGGAGCGGAAACTGACCACCATTGGAGTAGTTTGACGTTGCATAAAATCAGCCGCATCCTCCGAATGCCACCCCGTTCGGCCCCTCCGCCCGGACCGGCCCCCGGCCGACCGGTCATGCCCCGCTCCCCCAACTGGTCCACCAGCGCGCCTTGTAGAGCTGGGCGCCGGGCAGGTACCGGACACCGTCCGGGCGGTGCAGGGTGAGCACCGAGGTGCACCAGACGCACGGGCCCGCATGGTCCGGGGCGGCCGTGAGCAGCCGCCCGGTGCCGGGCTCGTCGCCCACGCTCTTGATGTCCCGCTCGGCCCCTTCGTCCGCCAACCGGATCCGGGTGAAGCGGTCCGCCGCCGGGTCGAACCGCCACAGGTGCGCCGTCGTGCTCACCCAGAACCGGCCCGGCGAGGCGAGCACCGGGGCCAGGTCGTGGCCGCCGCGCTCGGGCAGCGGCACCGACCGTTCGACGGTGAGCGTCGGCGCGGCCGAGGTGCCGCCCACCCGCAGCGCCGTCAGGGCGTCGTCGCCGAGCGCCCAGAGCAGCCGGGTGCGCGCGTCCCACTGGACGCCGTGCGCGCCCGGCAGCCGGTACTCGGCGTGCACGGTGCTGCGCGGACCCAGCGAGGCCGCGTACAGCCGGACCCAGCCGCCGCCCGAGGCGGCGACGGCGACATTGCCGTCCGGGAGCAGTTCGGCGCTGTGCGGGTTGGCCGACCCGGTGTCGACGGCCCAGTCGGTGGCGCCGGTCGTGGTGTCGACGACGGCCGCCAGACCTCCGGAGGCGGTGGTGACCAGGTAGCGACGGCCGTGCCGGACCCGGCTCTTGGCCTCGTCCGGCATCGCCCACGTCCGGCGCGGGTCGAGGTCGGCCAGGTCGGGGGCGGCGTCCGCGGACCACGACCAGAGCACCGGCCGCCGGTCCGGCCCACCGGGCAGGGACAGCGCGGCCGGCCGATCCGCGCCGAGCACCAGCACCCGCCGGGAGGCCTGGTCGACCACGGCCACCGTCCAGGTGGGCCGCAGCCCGGCGGCCGCGGCCGGCGCCGCGCCGATCCCCAGCACGAGGGCGGCCGCACCCGCCGCCGCCCGCCACACCCGCCGTACCCGCCTCGCCCGCACCTGGCCGCCTCCCGCTGTCCTGCTCCCGCTGCGCTGCCCCCGCCACCACCGTGCGGCGCGCCCCCGCCCCCCGCCAGCGCACGGGCGCCGACCGGCCTAAACACCGTTTGTCGTACCCGGGTGGTTGGATCGGAACCGAGGGCACCGCCAGAGGAACCGGAGACACGATGAGCACGGCCAGGAGCACCGGCGCGCAGGCCACCGAGCCGCACGCCGCCGACAGCCACGACCTGATCCGCGTGCACGGAGCGCGGGAGAACAACCTCAAGGACGTCAGTATCGAGATCCCGAAGCGCCGGCTCACGGTGTTCACCGGCGTCTCCGGTTCGGGCAAGAGCTCGCTGGTGTTCGACACCGTCGCCGCCGAGTCGCAGCGGCTGATCAACGAGACCTACAGCGCCTTCGTCCAGGGCTTCATGCCGTCCGTGGCCCGGCCCGACGTGGACGTGCTGGACGGCCTGACCACCGCGATCATCGTCGACCAGCAGCGGATGGGCGCCGATCCGCGCTCCACCGTCGGCACCGCCACCGACACCAACGCGATGCTGCGGATCCTGTTCAGCCGGCTGGGGCAGCCGCACATCGGCTCGGCCAAGGCCTTCTCCTTCAACGTCGCCTCGATCAGCGGGGCCGGCGCGGTCACCGTCGAGCGCGCCGGGAAGACCGTCAAGGAGAAGCGCAGCTTCAGCATCACCGGCGGCATGTGCCCGCGCTGCGAGGGCCGGGGCGCGGTCTCGGACATCGACCTCACCCAGCTCTACGACGACTCCAAGTCGCTCTCGGAGGGCGCGATCACCGTGCCCGGCTTCACCGGTGACGGCTGGATGACGCGGATCTACGCCGGTTCCGGCTTCCTCGACCCGGACAAGCCGATCCGCGACTACAGCGAGCAGGAGCTGCGGGACTTCCTGCACCGCGAGCCGACCAAGGTGAAGGTCAACGGCATCAACCTCACCTACGAGGGGCTGATCCCCAAGGTCCAGAAGTCCATGCTGGCCAAGGACCGGGAGGCGATGCAGCCGCACGTCCGGGCGTTCGTGGACCGCGCGGTCACCTTCACCTCCTGTCCCGACTGCGGGGGCACCCGGCTCACGGCGGCCGCCCGCTCCTCGAAGATCGGCGGCATCAGCATCGCCGACGCCTGCGCGATGCAGATCAGCGACCTCGCGGAGTGGGTGCGCGGTCTGGACGAGCCCTCGGTGGCACCGCTGCTGGCCGCGCTCCGGCAGACCCTGGACTCCTTCGTGGAGATCGGCCTCGGCTACCTCTCGCTGGAGCGGCCGGCCGGCACCCTCTCCGGCGGCGAGGCGCAGCGGGTCAAGATGATCCGCCACCTCGGCTCCTCGCTGACCGACGTCACCTACGTCTTCGACGAGCCCAGCACCGGTCTGCACCCGCACGACATCCAGCGGATGAACGGCCTGCTGCTCCAGCTGCGGGACAAGGGCAACACGGTGCTGGTGGTGGAGCACAAGCCCGAGGTGATCGCGATCGCCGACCATGTGGTGGACCTCGGCCCGGGCGCGGGCTCGGCGGGCGGCACGGTCTGCTACGAGGGTCCGCTGGCGGGCCTGCGCGCGGCGGGCACGGTGACCGGCCGTCATCTGGACGACCGGGCGGCGGTGAAGAAGACCGTCCGCACGCCGACGGGCAAGCTGCCGATCCGCGGCGCCGCGGCCCACAACCTGCGCGACGTCGACGTGGACGTCCCGCTCGGCGTGCTGGTCGTCGTCACCGGCGTGGCGGGCTCCGGCAAGAGCTCCCTGGTGCACGGCTCGGTCCCGCCCGGCGAGGACGTGGTGTCGGTCGACCAGAGCCCGATCCGCGGCTCCCGGCGCAGCAACCCGGCCACCTACACCGGCCTGCTGGAGCCGATCCGGAAGGCCTTCGCGAAGGCCAACGGGGTGAAGCCGGCCCTGTTCAGCCCGAACTCCGAGGGCGCCTGCCCGACGTGCAACGGCGCCGGGGTCGTCTACACCGACCTCGCGATGATGGCCGGTGTGGCCACCACCTGCGAGGACTGCGAGGGGCGGCGCTTCGACGCCTCGGTGCTGGAGTACCGCTTCGGCGGCAAGGACATCAGCGAGGTCCTGGCGATGCCGGTGACGGAGGCGGAGGCCTTCTTCGCCGCCGGCGAGGCCCGCACCCCCGCCGCCCACCGCATCCTCACCCGCCTGGCCGACGTCGGCCTCGGCTACATCAGTCTCGGCCAGCCCCTCACCACCCTCTCCGGCGGCGAGCGGCAGCGTCTCAAGCTGGCCACCCACATGGGTGACAAGGGCGGCATCTACGTCCTCGACGAGCCGACCACCGGCCTGCACCTGGCCGACGTCGAGCAGCTGCTCGGCCTGCTGGACCGCCTGGTCGACTCCGGCAAGTCCGTCATCGTGGTCGAGCACCACCAGGCCGTCATGGCGCACGCCGACTGGATCGTCGACCTCGGCCCCGGCGCCGGCCACGACGGCGGCCGCATCGTCTTCGAGGGCACCCCGGCGGAGCTGGTCGCCGCCCGCTCCACCCTCACCGCCGAACACCTGGCGGCCTACGTGGGCGCCTGAGCCGGGGTGTCGGGCCCCGGGCGCTCCCGGGGCCCGACACCCCTTCCCGCTACCTCCCGCTACCGGCCGGCGATGGTGTCGGCGAGGCGGGCGAGGGGGGAGGTGGTGGGGCGGCGGCGGGTGGCTTCCCGGCGGTCGGCGAGGTGGTACGCGGCGTAGAGGGCGTGGACGCCGAGCCAGCGGAAGGGTTCGGGCTCCCAGCGGCGGACGCTGTGGCCGACCCAGGGCAGCCGGGTGAGTTCGGTGTCGTGGCCGAGCACGAGGTCGCGCAGGGTGCGGCCGGCCAGGTTGGTGGTGGTGACGCCGCTGCCGACGTAGCCGCCCGCCCAGCCGAGGCCGGTGCGGCGGTCCAGGTCGACGGTGGCGCACCAGTCGCGGGGTACGCCGAGGACCCCGGCCCAGGCGTGCTCGATCCTGGCGGTGCGGGCGGCGGGGAAGAACTCGTGCAGGATCTCGCGCAGTTGGCGGACGGTCGCGGGCTGGGTGGCGCCGTCGGTGTCGGTGCGGGAGCCGAAGCGGTAGGGGACGCCGCGCCCGCCGAGGGCGATCCGGTCGTCCGCGGTGCGCTGCGCGTACATGTAGGCGTGGGCGAAGTCGCCGAGCACCTCGCGGCCCTCCCAGCCGGTCTCCTCCCAGAAGGAGGCCGGGAGCGGTTCGGTGGCGATCATCGCCGAGTTCATCGGCAGCCAGGTGCGGCGTTCGCCCGCGAGGCCGGAGGTGAAGCCCTCGGTGGCGCGCAGCACGTACCGAGCGGTGACGGTGCCGTGCGGGGTGACGGCCCGGGGTTTGCGGCCGCCGCGGATCTCCGTCACCCGGGTGCCCTCGTAGAGGTCGACACCGAGCCGTTCGACCACCTCGGCGAGGCCGGCGGCGAGCTTGGCGGGCTGGAGGCGGGCACCGTGCGGGCTCCAGACGGCGCCGAGGGTGCCGGCGACGTTCAGGCGGCGCGCGGCCTCGGCGGCGTCGAGTTCCTGGACGCGGTCGGCGCCGTAGGCACGTTCGGCCTCGGTGAAGGTGCGCAGCCGGGCCAGTTGGGCGGGGGTGCGGGCCACCTCCAGGACGCCGCCGCGCACCAGGTCGGCGTCGATGTTCTCGGCGGTGAGGGTGTCGGCGACCTCGCCGACCGCCCGGTCCATCACCCGCTGCATCGCGGCGGCCCGCTCCTGCCCGTACCGGCGGGCGAAGGCGCCGCGGCCGGCGAAGCCGTTGTACAGCCAGCCGCCGTTGCGGCCGGAGGCGCCGTAGCCGCAGAAGCGCTGTTCCAGGACGGCGATCCGCAGGCCCGGGTCGGCCTTCTTGAGGTAGTAGGCCGTCCACAGGCCGGTGTAGCCGCCGCCGACCACGCAGACGTCGACCTCCCGGTTGCCGGGCAGCGCCGGCCGGGCGTCGGGCATCCCGAGCCGGCTCCACCAGAAGGACACTCCGCCGTTCACACCCGTGCCGTTCACACCCGTGCCACCGGACCCCACGGAACCCGACCTCGCTCTCACGCCGACAGTTTCCCGGACGCTACGCCTGCCGCCCGGGTGCGAACCACCGCCAGCTTGGAAGAATCCGGTGCCCGCTCGCTGCACCCTGTCAGGTGCGCGGCAGGGGTGGGGGCGGGTCCGGAGCCGCGGGGGGCGGGACGGGGGTCAGGCTCCGAGGAGGCGTTCGAGCAGCCCTGCGGTCGGCTCGCCCTCCCCCGGCTCGGGGACGGCGCAGCGCACGTCGAAGGCGGCGTCGCGGGCGCGGGCGAGTTCGGCGGCGTCGCGGGCCGGGTCGAGGAAGAGGGAGCGGCCCGGTGCCAGGAGCATCCGCACGGCGCCGGCGGTCCAGTCGGGGGTGAGTTCGACGAGTCCGCCGTCGCCCTCGGCCATCGCCCCGGCGAGGCCGCGCAGGACGGTGAACGCCCAGATCATGCCGGGGAGTTCGAAGTCGACCCGGGTGTCGAGGTCGAGCGTGAGGGCACCGGTGGCCTCGTCGTGGCGGAGGGTGAGGTCGTCGTGCTCGGCCAGTTCGAGGAGGTGGTCGGCATGGTCGCCGTCGAGCCGGCTGTCGCACTCGGCGACGGCCGCCGGGAGTTCGGCGAGGTACTGGTCCCGCAGGGCCCGGTCGGCCCAGGGGGTGCAGAGGCCGGTCCAGTCGGACTCCGGCCGGGCGGAGGCCGGGGCGAGCGGCGAGCGCAGACAGGCCCGCAGGCGGGGTTCGGCGATGGTGACCGCCGCCGCGACCGTGATGTACAGCGCCATGTCCGCGGCTCCTCCGTCGTCGTACCGGCCGAACCGGTCGTGCCGGCCGCGCCCGCTGTGGACGGTGCCGATTGTGCCCGCACCCGCCGACAGTGGGGGCCGCGGCGGGGGCGGGCGACCGGGGGGCGGCTCAGCCGATGGTCGAGCCGGTGACCGGCTCGGAGAGCGGGATGCTCTCACCGGCGAATCCGGCCTTGACGAACTGCCAGGTCAGGCCGTTGATCACGCCCTGGCCGAGGGGCGCGAACCGGGCGAAGGCCGGCTGGCTGAGGTCGATGTGGGTGGAGTCGCAGGACGGACACTTGTCCCTGACCGGCACGGTGACGGTCTTGCCCTGGTAGCTGACCTTGACCGAGATGCCCTTGCAGAGCGGGTCGTTGTTGGGGTTGGCGCTGGTCCACCAGGTGTGCGAGACGGCGACCAGCATCTGGTTGCCGGCGTTGATCTGGGTGCCGCAGGCGCCGTAGCCGGCGTCGTTGTAGTAGGTGGCCTTGCCGCTCATGGGCTTGTTGATCGGTATCGCGGCACTCGCCGTACCGGCGGTGAGCGCGACCAGCGCGGCGGCGGCCAGCGGGACGCCGGCCAGGATCCGGAGGTTCGGGACAACTCGCATGTGTGCCCTCCCAGTTCGGTGACTGGAAAGGACAGTAGGCAGAGCATCCACCACTGGTACAGACATCTGACATGTTGTCATGAACACAGGCAGCGAGGCTTTACCCGCTCGGCCGACGGGGGGACGATGCGTGACCGCACGACTCCCCCGCGCGTTCAGCAGGAAGCCCGTTCCCTCGCCCCCGGAGGCCCCGTTGCGCACCTTCGCCCTGCTCGCCACCCTCGCCGCCGTGCTCGCCGGCTCCGCCACCGGCCCGGCCGCCGCCGCACCGAAGCCCCGGGAAGTCAACCAGGGCTACAGCATCCCGGTCGGCGCCGTCACGGACCTCGGCGCGCTCCCGGTGCTCGGCAGTCTCGGCCTGGACTTCGCCCGACTGCTGGGGGCGTAGGGCCCGTCGGGGTGCCGACGACGGCTGCCTGTCAGGTGCCGGACAGTGCAAGAACTGTCCGGAAGATGATCGTCAGCCTGTCAGGCGAGCCCGTGACCTGCACCGTCACAGAAACACCACATCGATTCCGGTCGCAATTGGTCTCTACCATTGCCCACCGTTCATATTCGGAGGAGGCTCCTCGGCGAAGCGCAGGGGCACGGACCCCGGCGCTCACCAATGGGAGGAAGACCACTCATGTCGATTCGCAAGGCCTTCTCCGCCGTGGCCGTGGCCGGACTCGTGGCCGGTGGCGCCCTGATCGCCGCCCCGAGCGCCCAGGCGTCCACCTGGACCTACATCGGCATCTACCCGACCGCCGCCTCCTGCCACGCGGCCGGCCAGGCGTACGTGAACAACCACCAGGCCATCGTCTACTTCTGTGACACCACCACCGAGACGGGCCCGGCGCGGCTCTCCGCCATCCTCTACTGAGCCGCCGGAACACAATGACGGTGGGCCGCACGGGCAGTGCGGCCCACCACCGCCATCGGTCCCACCTGCGCGGGGACCCGATCTCCTCCGGATCCGATCCTCGAAGACGATCTCCGGAGGCACCCCTCGCCGTACTCGGGCCCGTCCGGACACTGTCCGGGCGGGCCCTTCGACTGCCCACGGTTATTTGGCTCTTGTGTTGGACCTGTGGGTCTGGTCATGCGAGTTGGCGTCGGGGCAGGGTGGGGCGGTTGCCGCCGAGGCAGAGCATGACGAGGGCGATGACGGCCTCGGCGGATCGGAAGCCGAAGCCTCTGCGGATGATCAGGCGGGTCTTGGTGTTGGTGGACTCGATCAGGCCGTTGGACAGCTTCTCGACGATCGCGTGGAGGATGGCCTCGTAGTGGCGCTTGATCTTGCGGGCGAGGTCGGTGAAGGCCGGAAGGCGGGACCGGACAGCCCAGGACAGCCATCGGTCCAGGGCCTTCACAGCGGCCTCGACGCCCTCGTCGGCGGCGATCCGGTAGATCGTGCGCAGGCCCTCCTTCAGCAGATAGGCACGGTGCAAGCGGGGGTCGTTGGTCGCGATCCAGGCGAGTTTGACCTGCTGGCGGGGCGTGAGGTCCTCGGGGTTCTTCCACAACGCGTGGCGTGAGTGCTTGAGGCGTCGGGCGAGTTCGGGGTCCGCGGCCTCGCGTCGGGCCCGGTTCCACGCGGAGCGGCGTTCCTCGTCCAGGGCCTCGGTGGCCCAGGCCACGACGTGGAACGGGTCCATGGCCCGGACCGCGTTCGGAGCGCGCTCGGCGACCACGTCGGCAATCCACTCGGCGCCGTCGGCACTGATGTGGGTGAGCCGGTGCGCGCGGTCGGCGCCGAGTGCGTCGAAGAAGGAGCGGAGCACGTCCTTGCCGTGGCCGTCGGCCATCCACACCACGCGGCGCGAGTCGTGGTCGACCACCACGGTCATGTACTTCTGCCCGCGCCGGTAGGAGATCTCGTCGATGCCCACACGCCGCAGGCCGGCGAGCCGGTCGATCCCGGCATCGGCGTCGGCCTGGTGGCGGGTGATGATCGCGCCGACCGTGCGCCAGGAGGTCCGCATCAGCTGGGCGGTGGCCGCCTTGGAGCATTCGGTGGCCATCCAGGCGACCTGCTGGTCGAAGTCTCGGGTGTGTCCCGCATCGTGGCGGGCCCAGGGGACGGCGGCGACCACCACCCCGTGCCGCCCGCAGGTCACACGAGGTGCGTCGGCCTCCAGGTAGAGCTTGAGGCCGGCGGCGTCCAGGTGGCGCCAGCGCCGCCGCCCCGCACCGGCGTCGAACCCCGGACAGCGGCTTCCACAGATCCCGCACCGGCGACGCGCCCGAGACCTGGGCCGGACAGTGACCACGATGACCTGCGACTTCTCCTCAAACCGCACCTCCTCCGGCACTGCCTGCTCGCATCCGACCAACGCCTTCAATACCGTGGTCAACCGCACGCCGTTCTCCCTGCACCCCAGATTCTGAGTCTCGACACCTCAAGATCTGCACAGGGGACGGCGTGCCCCGCGTTAGACGCGCCTCAGCGACCCACAGATGGAGCAGAAGAGCCGGTTATTTCCGCTGCGAAAGTTAGTCCTCCCGACACGCCCGCGACAGGCGGGAACACGCCCTCGCAGCAGCCGCGTCATCACCCGAACGCCTCCCGCAACGCGGTGTCACACGGCCGCAACACCCTTTCCCAGCAGGCGGAACGGGTGATTGACAGGGATGCGCGAGCTTCAGCACGATGAGCGCCGAGCCCAGTCGCAACACCCCGAGACAGCGGAAGGAGGGCCGATGATCAGCCGCACCGTTCACCGTGTCGCCCCGGTCCGCCGCCGCTGTTGTTGTCCCGGGGCGCTCGCCCGCTGACTCCCGGCCGCACTCCGGCCGCCCCTCCTCGCCGCGGCACCCGTGCGCCCTGCGCCGCACCCCGCCCCGTCGCACCCCGCCCCGTCGCACCCCGCCCCGTCGCACCCGTCCGCGCCCCGCCGCGCCCTGCCCAGGTCCGCGCCGTCGACCGCGCCGGCCGGGCCCTGCCGGCACACACGCCTTCACCGCACCCGCCTTCACCTCCACCGCATCCACCTCCGTACGAGAGTCGAGGATCCGCCATGTCCACCGCCGCCACCACCGCACTCCGCCTCACCCCGGCCGCCGGCCGGATCGGCGCGGTCGTACACGACGTGCAGCTCGGCGGCGAGCTGCCCGCCGGGACCGTCGCCGCGATCGAGGCCGCGCTCTACGAGCACAAGGTGCTGTTCTTCCGCGGCCAGCAGCACCTGGACGACGCCGAGCACGAGGCCTTCGCCCGTCTGCTGGGCCACCCGGTCGGCCACCCCACCGTCCCCAGCGCGGACGGCCGCTACGTCTTCGAGCTGGACGCCACCAAGGGCGTGCGCGCCAACAACTGGCACACCGACGTCACCTTCGTCCCCTCCTACCCCAAGGCTTCGATCCTCCGCGCGCTGGAGCTGCCGCCGGCCGGCGGCTCGACCGTGTGGGCCAACACCGCCGCCGCGTACCAGGACCTGCCGGAGCCGCTGAAGGTGCTGGCCGAGTCGCTGCGCGCCGTGCACACCAACGACTACGACTACGCGGCGAGCCTCGCCCTGCGCCCGGAGCTGGCGGACAACGCCGAGATCGCCAACCTGTTCCGGCAGGTCTTCGTCTCCACCGCGTTCAAGACCGAGCACCCGGTGGTCCGGGTCCACCCGGTGACCGGGGAGAAGAACCTGCTGCTCGGCGCCTTCGCCCAGCGGATCCAGGGCGTCTCGGGTGCCGACAGCCGGGCCCTGCTCGCGCTGTTCCAGCGCTACGTGGAGCGGCTGGAGAACACCGTGCACTGGGACTGGCAGGTCGGTGACGTCGCGATCTGGGACAACCGCGCCACCCAGCACTACGCCGTCAACGACTACGGCGACGAGCCGCGCCTGGTCCGCCGGATCACCCTGGACGGCGACCTGCCGGTGGGCGTGGACGGTGCGCCGAGCCGCCTGCTGGAGCCCGCCGAGCCGCCGCGGGTGGCCGGGCTGGTGCCGGCCGAGGAGCTGGAGACCTCGGCCGCCGAGGCCGCGAAGGTCGCCGCAGCCGAGGCCGCCGGAGCCGGGGCCGCGGTGGCCCCGAGCGCGGTGACCCCGACCGCCGACCAGGACTGAGCGGAAGCAGAACCGGAACAGGACCGGAACCGGAACCGAGGAAGGCGAAGCATGACCACGGACACCGCCCCCGTCACGCCCGTCGGCGGGCCGCGCACCGGGGACGCGCGGCGGGACGTCAACGCCGCCGCCGTCCTGCGGGCGGTGCTGGACCACGGCCCGGTGGCCCGGGGCCGGGTGGCCGCGCTCACCGGCCTGAGCCCGGCGGCGGTCTCCCGCCAGGTGGTCGACCTGGTCCGGCTCGGACTGCTGCGCGAGCGGCCCGAGTTGACCGCCCCGACGGCCGGGGCGGTGGGCCGACCGCAGCTCCCGGTCGACGTCGACACCGGCCGGATCGCCGTGGCCGGGCTGCACATCGGCCTGCCGTACACCACCTTCGCCTTCCTCGATCCGCGCGGGAACGTGCTGTACCGCCGGGAGTTGAGCAATCGCGGCCGCACCGGCCGGGCCGTGCTGCGGCCGCTGCTGGAGCGGCTGCCCCGGCTGCTGGCCGCCGCCCCGGACGGCCGGACCGTGGTCGGCCTGGGCGCGGTCACCGGCGGTTCGGCCGACCGGGAGCGCGGACTGATTCTCCGTCATGACCCGCTGAAGTGGCGGGACCTGCCGCTCGCCGCGCTGCTCGCGGACGCCTCCGGGCTGCCCGTCCAGGTCGACAACCACGCCCGGGCGCTGACCCAGGCGGAGATCCTGTTCGGCCACCCGGCGGCCCGGCGCTCGATGGTGCACCTGTTCGTCGGCCATGTGGTGGACGCGGCCCTGGCGGTCGCCGGCACCGTGCACGTCGGCCCGGCCTCGCCGACCGGGGACGTCGCCCATCTGCCGGTGCCGGACAGCGACCAACTCTGCCACTGCGGCCGGACCGGCTGTCTGGCGGTCGCCGCCTCGGACACCACGCTGTTCGAGGCGGCGACCGCCGAGGGGATCATCGAACAGCCGGACCGGGCGGCCTTCCTGGCCGCCGTCCAGGCCGGCGACCCGCGTGCCGACCGGCTGGTGCGACGGCGCGCGGAGGTCATCGGCCGCGCGCTCGCCCTGCTGGCCGACGTGGTCAACCCCGATCTGCTCGTCCTGACCGAGACCTTCGCCCTGCTCGACCCGGCCTACCTGGACGTGGTGCGCACCGAGTTCGCCCGCCGCTCGCACCTGCGGCGGGACGCCGATCTGCTGATCGCCCAGCAGCGCGGCGCCGATGTGCTCGCCGTCGCCGCCGGAGCCGCCGCGCTCACCGCCCTGCACGCCCGTCCGGTGCACGCCCTGACCGCCGTTCCCCGGCCGCACGGGCCGACCCCGAACCGGCCGCCCCTGAACCCGCCGACCCCGCACGCTTCTTCCCGCAGAGGACCCCACTCGTGACCAGCTTCCCCACCGCCCCCGCCCTGTCCCGCCGGACGCTGCTGCGCGGCGGCCTCGCCGGCGCCGGACCGCTCGCGCCCGGCCCCCACCTGGTCACCGTCGAGGCCACCGCCGTCCCGGGCCTGCGCTGGGAGTTCCGGGTGCTGGTCGACGGCGCGGAGACCGGGCGGCTGGGCCCCGTCCACCAGCTCATCGGGATGGCGCCGTTCCAGGGCATCAGTGTCGGCGTCGACCGCAAGTCCCCGGTCTCCTGGCCGGTGTACGAGCGCCACCGCTCGTTCCGCTACGGCGGCGGCCTGCGCGCCGTCACCCACCGGCCCGGCGATCCCGCCCCCGACGACCCGGAGACCGTCGCCCGCGCCCTGCGGGAGGCCGCCGCCGCCTTCGAATAACCGATCACGAAACCGATCATCGGGTTATCCTCCGACTGCTCAGCCTCTTTGTCGTCCGTCCTGTCCGGGGGAACAGTGATCAGCGCACTCCTGCCCGCGTCCGTCGTCGTCGAGACCGCCTACTCCGACCCGCCCGAGGCCCGCCTGGAGCCCGAGGAGGCGGCGGCCGTCGCCCGCGCCGTCGAATCCCGGCGCCGCGAGTTCACCACCGTGCGCCACTGCGCCCGGCTCGCCCTCGGCCGCCTCGGCGTCCCGTACCGCCCGCTGGTCCCGGGCCTGCGGGGCGCCCCGGGCTGGCCCGAGGGCGTGGTCGGCTCCCTCACCCACTGCGCCGGCTTCCGCGCCGCCGCCGTGGCCCGCGCCGAGGACGTGCTCTCCCTCGGCATCGACGCCGAACCCGCCCTCCCCCTGCCCGAGGGCGTGCTCGACGCGATCGCCCTCCCCGCCGAGCAGCAGCGCAACACCGCCCTCTCCGCCACCCACCCCGGCACGCCCTGGGACCGCATCCTCTTCAGCGCCAAGGAGTCCGTCTACAAGAGCTGGTTCCCGCTGACCCACACCTTCCTCGACTTCTCCGAGGCCGACCTCACCCTCCGCCCGGACGGCACCTTCACCGCCGTCCTCCTCGTCCCCTCCCCGCTGCCCACCCTGGACGGCCGCTGGCGCGTCCACGAGGACCACCTCGCCACCGCGATCACCGTCCTGCGGTAACCGGTCACGGAGAAGCGGTTCCCACCGCCGGTCGCACGGGAAGTCCTTCGGGAAGAACGGAACGGCGTCGCGTTCGTCCGGGAACACCTCTGCCCGCTCCCGGCGAACGCCGCCCGCCCTCGTCACCCGCCGACTCACCCCTCGCACCCGGGAGATCGCGATGACCGACAACCCGTCCGCGCAGCACGGCGTCCCGTCCTCACCCGACCCCGACCCGCTCCGTGACGAGCACACCGAGATCGTGGACGGCGCGGCCGTCGACGGGAACATCCATGTCGGCTACTGGGACGGCCCGGCGGACGGACGGTCGCTCGACCGGGCCACCGACCGGCTCACCGACCTCGTGGCGGGGCGGCTGGCCGCCGCACCCGGCCGCAGTCTGCTGGACGTCGGCTGCGGAACGGGACGGCCCGCGCTGCGCATCGCCCGGGCCACCGGCGGCCAGGTGTCGGGAATCTCGGTCAGCGCCGAGGACATCGCCCTCGCCCGGACCCGGGCGGATGCCGCCGGGCTCGCCGACCGGGTGGATTTCCGGTACGCGGACGCCTGCGCACTGCCTTTCGAGTCCGCGTCCTTCGACGGTGCCTGGGCGATCGAGTCCATGATGCACATTCCCGACCGGACCGCCGCCCTCACCGAGATCGCCCGGACCCTGCGGCCCGGAAGCACGCTGGTCGTCACCGACGTGCTGCTCCGGTCGCCGGTGACCGGTGAGGCCGCGGAGACGGTCCGCCGGACCTGCCGGGCGTTCGGGTCCCCCGCGCTCCCCGAACCGGCGGAGCTCCGCACGGCCCTCGACCGTGCCGGTCTGGAGGTTCTGGAGTTCCAGGACATCGGAGAGAACGTCCGGCGCACCTACCAGGCGTTCGCCGATGCCTTCGCGAATGTCACCCCCTCCGTGGACGACCCGCACTACGAGTTCTTCGACTTCGCCCGTTCCCTTCCCCGGTTCGGTGCCCTCACGGAGATCGGCTACGCCTTCGTGGTCGCGCGCCGCCGGTGAACGGAGGCGCCGGCCGGGCCGGCGGGGCCGGAGGACGGCACCGCCGGGACGCGAAGGGCGGCCGATCCGGCCAATAGAGTTCCCTCACGAACCGTCAGCGGTGGCAGGAAAGAATCGCTCAGGAATCCGCTGCCGGAGCCCCGTCGCCATGGAGCAGGCCGACCCGGGCCGATACCGGACCGTGCGCGGACAAGGCCCCGCCCCGGCGATTCCGCCGGGGCGGATCCGCGGCATTCACCGGGAGGCAATCCCTTCAGCACGCGACCGTCAGCCGTGTCAAGTCGAACTCAAGGCACCTCGAAGAAGTTCGTCCTCGCACCTGTTCTCCGGGATTCGGCTAACCTCGCGTCGTGGAGATGCAAGCTTCAGGTCGTTCATTCTCCAGTTCGAATCCAGTCCGCTTCCTCCCGCCCCGACCCCACCGTTCGGACGGCTCGACCCCACGTCCGTTCGACCGTTCGTACGGGAATACCGATTCCGTACCCCCGTGCCCGTCCGAGCGCGACGGGGGACCCTCATGACCGGGGCAGCCCGGCCCCGACCGGTGGTGGGCGCGCTGATCCGTGATCCGGCCGGCCGGATCTTCGTCCAGCGCCGCTCGGCCGACCGCCCCCTCTTCCCCGGCTGCTGGGACGTGGTCGGTGGAGCCGTCGAACCGGGGGAATCCCTCCTGGAAGCGCTCCGCAGGGAGATCTCGGAAGAGACGGGGTGGCGGTTGCGCCGCGTTCTCGCCCGGGTGGCACAGACGGAGTGGACGGCGGACGGCATCCGGCACATCGAGTCCGACTACCTCGTCGAGGTGGACGGGGACCTCTCCTCGCCCGCACTCGAACCGGACAAACACACCGAGTTCGCCTGGCTGGCCGCCGAGGACGTCACGCTGCTCGACGAGAACACACTGCGCAGCGGCAGCACCTTCATCAAGGACGTCGTGACCGCGGCGCACGCTTGGCGCGCCGACCCTTCGGGGAGCCGCGCGGCTCTCTGAACCGTCTGCGGACACGAAAGTCCGATCCGGGCCGCACAACCCTTTCCCGACTTCCCACGTCATCGTCGAGCGGTGTTCTGCGAGGGGAATATTCTGCATGCCCGGCGACAGGCCGAAGGCCATCCGTCCGCGACCACGAGTCCTGATGATCGGATTTGCCGGGCATCAAGGAAAGGAGTACCTGCCGATCGTCCAGGAGAGTGCCGATATCGTCGGCGGCGTCGACTCCGCCCCGCCCGCCGTACCACTCGCCGACGAATGGGGATTCCCGTACTACGGGAGCCTCGACGACGCGATGAAATCCGTCGAATTCGACGCCGCAGTGGTCACCGTGCCTCACGGCGAGCATTTCCCGGTCTGTACGCGGCTGCTGGCGCACGGCAGGCACGTCATCAAGGAGAAGCCGTTCGCGGTCACCGAACCTGAAGCGCGCCAGCTGATCCGTCTCGCGCAGCAGGCCGACCGCAGCGTCTTCACACTGCTGCAACGGAACTTCGACCCGGTGTTCCGGTTCGCCCGGGACAACCTCGCGCGGATCGGGAGGCCCTACTGGTTCTCCTACGACTACCACTTCAACCTGGCTCGTCCGACCACGGGTTGGCGCGCCTCCCGGGAGCAGGCAAGGGGCGGTGTGCTCCTCGACATGGGCTACCACCTCGTCGATGTGCTCAACGGGATGTTCCCCGAAGCCCCCCGGGTGCACTCGGCCTTCGTGCACCAGTACCAGGAGACGCGGGACCGCCGACTGGAGGATCTGGTCGCCCTCCTGTGCAGCTACCCGTCGAGGGGGCTGGCGGGCTCGCTGCGCATCTCGCGCCACAGCCTCGCGAAGACCGAACAGCTCTGCGTGCTCGGTTCGGAAGGCGCGTTGAACGTCGCCCCCGGGGCGGCCACCCTGCATGCCGTCGGAGGGGCCCAGTTGGAACGCTACGCCCCGGAAGGATCCAGGGCCGACATCACGCGCTCCATGTTCATCCACTACCTGGACCGCCTGGAGGACCGCGACTACCGCCGGGACCACCTCCTGCGTCAACTCGCCACCGTTCGCACGATCGACGGAATCTACCGGGCCCGATCGGGCGGGACGGGCGGACTCACCGACCGATGCGCCTGACCCGCCCCGCAAGGACAGGAACCCACCCCGCAAGGACAGGAAGAGAGCACATGAGTACCGACGAACGGCTCGCCCTTCTCGGGGGCGCACCCGCCATCTCGCGGCCACTGCCCCACGAGGTGTGGCCGCCCCCCGCGGACGAGTCGGAGCTGTCCGAGCTGGCCGCGCAGCGGAACACCGACATCTCCATCAAGGGCAACAGCGGCCCCATCGGCCGGCTCGAAGCCGACTTCCTCGCCTTCCTGGACGGCGGCGCCCGCTACGCGGTCACGTTCAACTCCGGCACCAGCGCGCTCCTCGCCGCCTACTTCGCCCTCGGCGTACGCGAGGGGGTGGACGTCGTGGGACCGGCGCTCACCTACCACGCCGCGCTGAGCCCCGTCTTCGCGCTGCGCGGTGACGTGGTCCTCGCCGACATCGACCCCGACACCCGCGGCCTGGACCCCAAGGCACTCCGGTCCGCGCTGACCGAGCACACCAAGGTCGTCACCGTCGTCCACCAGTGGGGCCACCCCTGCGACATGGACGCGATCCTGGCGATCGCCGAACGGCACGGGCTGCGCGTCCTGGAGGACTGCTCCCACGCCCACGGCAGCCGCTACAAGGGCCGGCCGGTCGGCACCTTCGGCGACGCCGCCGTCTTCTCCCTCCAGGCCAACAAGGCCGTCTACGCCGGAGAGGGCGGCATCCTCGTCACCAGCGACCCCGGGATCCAGGACCGCGCCACCCTCCTCGGGCACTACCGGGACCGCTCCCGGGACTCCGTCCTCGACGAGGACCTGCGGGCCCACTGGGTCACGGGCTTCGGACTCAAGCTGCGCATGTCACCGTTCAACGCCATCGTCGCCCGGCACGCCCTCGCCGCCTTCCCCGCACGCAAGGAGGCCCGGCACCGGTGCCTGCGGCACCTCGGCGAGCAGCTCGCCGACGTGGAGTACCTGCAGCGGGTCCATGTCGCCGACCACGTCGACATGGGCGCCTGGTACGGCTACAAGCCGCTCTACCGGCCCGAGGCGCTGGGTGGCGTTCCGCGTTCGGTGCTCGTCCGGGCGCTGCGCGCCGAGGGCATGGAGGTCGGCGCCCCCTCCGGCCCCCGGCTGTCCACCCTGCCGCTCTACGCGCGCCCCGAGAACCCCCTCTTCCCCGGAGTCCCGAAGAAGGCCACCACGCCGGGGGCCGACTCGCAGGCCGAGCACGTCGAGCAGCACGCGCTCTCCTTGCCGACCTTCACCGCCTGGCCCGACGACACCGCGCTCATCGACCAGTACGCCGAGGCGTTCCGCAAGATCGGCCGTCACCGCGAAGCGCTGGTCCGGTACGCCGCCGATCTGCCCCGATGACCGGAACCGCACCACCGAAGAGGGAGTGGGCATGACTGTCGAAGAGTCGCCGGAGGACGTGGCGAGGGCCCTGCAGCACGCTCTCACCGGTGACGACCTGCCGGACACCTTCACCCTGCTGGGACGGGAATGGACCCTGCACCGGGGCGTCTGGCCCAGCACGCTGAGCGCCGCCACCGAGGTGATGGCCTCGGTGGTGCCCTATCCCCGGGACGGCTCGTTCCTGGAGGTCGGCTGCGGTACGGGCGTCATCGCCGTCACCGCCGCACTCAGCGGCTGCGCCTCCGTCACCGCACTGGACATCAACGAGAAGGCCGTGGCCAACACCGTCGCCAACGCCGAGCGGCACGGTGTGGGCGACCGGGTCCGCGTCCTCCACAGCGACATGTACACGGCACTCGATCCCCTGAGCCGCTTCGACACGATCTTCTGGAACGTGCCCTGGACCTATGTGGAGGACGGCTTCGCCCTCTCCAGCGACGTCCACTCCGCCGTCTTCGACCCGGGCTACCGGGGCCAGGCCCGCTACCTCGCCGGGGCGCACGAGTACCTGGCCGACGGCGGCCGACTGCTGCTGGGCACCGCCCACCTCGGGGACCGTGAACGGCTCGACGTGCTCGCCGGTGAGGCCGGCCTGCGGATCGACATGCTGCGCAAGGTCCGCCGGATCGAGGAAGTGGGCGTCATGGAGTACCACCTGCTCGAACTGCGGACGAGGTGATCCGGGTGACGCCGCCCGTGCCGCCGGAGGACGACCTCGAACTGGCCCTCCGTCTGGGCGACCTCGCCGACGGGCTCACCGTCCGCCGCTTCCACGCCCTCGACCTGCGGGTCCGGGAGAAGCCGGACCGTACACCCGTGACCGACGCGGACACCGCCGTCGAGACGGCCGTCCGCGAGGAACTGCGCTCCGCCCGCCCCCACGACGCGTTCGCCGGGGAGGAGACCGGCGGCTCCGTCTCCTCCGGGCGCACCTGGCTGGTCGACCCCATCGACGGCACCAAGAACTTCCTGCGCGGCGTACCGGTCTGGGCCACGTTGATCGCCCTGCTGGAGGACGACCGCCCCACCGTCGGCGTGATCAGCGCCCCCGCCCTGCACAGCCGCTGGTGGGCGGCGGCGGACCGGGGCGCCTGGCTGCGCCGGGGACCGGCCGGCACCACCCCCGTACGCCTGGGGGTCTCCGGCCGCACCCGCCTCGACCAGGCGTACCTCTCCACCACCAGCACCCGGACCTGGGACGTCTTCCACTCACGTGCGGCCTATCTGCGCCTGGCCGAGGCCTGCTGGGAGGACCGTGCCTTCGGCGACTTCCTCCAGCACTGCATGGTCGCCGAGGGAACGCTCGACATCGCGGCCGAACCGGTCGTCAACCCCTGGGACATCGCCGCGGTACAGGTTCTCGTGGAGGAGGCCGGCGGCCTCTGCACCGACCTCCTGGGCGCCTCGCCCCGGAACGGCACCGGCGCCCTGTCCGCCAACCCGCGGTTGCACCGGCTCGCCGTGGAGGCCCTCTCGGCGCCTGCGGCACCCGGGCCGCCCGGACCCTGAGCCCGCCCCGAACCGTCGGACGCGGAACCCACCGAGAAACGGACCATCATGCTGATTCTTTCCCTCAAGGAAGGCCATGACGGGGCGATCGCGGCCGTCGACGACGGCAGACTGCTCTTCTCCCTGGAAGCCGAGAAGGACTCGTTCCTCCGCTACAGCAATCCGACCGCCGAACTGTTCGCGACGGCGGCGGACCGGCTGGACAGGCAGCCCGACGTCGTCGCCGTGAGCGGCTGGATCAAGGGAACCCAGTGCACCGACCAGGCTTCGCGCGCCGGGTACTTCGGTGTGGGCGCGGCCGCGATCACGGACGAGGCCGGCCGGTTCTTCGGCAAGGCCGTGCGCGTCTTCTCGTCCACCCACGAGCGCTCCCACATCATGACGTCCTACGGCATGTCGGCACTCCGCCGGGACCAGCCCTTCTACAGCCTGGTGTGGGAGGGGAACATCGGCTCGTTCTACCGGATCGACCGGCACGGGCAGGTGACCCATCTCAAGGAAGTGCTCAACTACCCGGGCAACAAGTACTCCTACGGCTTCGCGCTCGCCGACCCGAAGTTCAGTCCGCACCAGGAGTTCGTCCGGTTCCAGGACGCGGGGAAGCAGATGGCCCTGGCCGGATTCGCCGAGAACCGGCCGGCGACCCGGGCGGAACAGGACGTCATCGACTTCGTCCTCGGCCAGAAGGAGGTCATCACCGGAAGCTTGAAGGACCAGATGACCGATTCCCCCTTCCACAACGTCGGTGTGGAATCGAGCGCGTACAAGAACCTGGCGGCCCGGCTCTCGGACGCCATCTTCGACCGCTTCCACGCGTACGCCCGGGAGTACCTGACCGAGGGAATCCCGCTGCTCGTCTCCGGGGGCTGCGGGCTCAACTGCGAGTGGAACCGGCGCTGGCGCGAGTGCGGGTTCTTCCCCGCGGTCTTCGTTCCGCCGTGTCCCAACGACAGCGGCTCCGCGATCGGCACCGCCATCGACGCCCAGCACTTCTACACCGGGTCGGCCGACCTGGAGTGGGACGTCTACGCGGGCGGCGAATTCGTGGAGGACATCGCGTTCGACCCGCAGCGCTACGAGATCCGCCCGCTGGACCACGGCGAGGTCGCCCGCCACCTCCGCGACGGGAAGATCATCGGCTGGGCGCGGGGCCGCTGGGAGATCGGCCCCCGCGCCCTCGGGAACCGGTCGATCCTGGCCGCTCCCTTCACCGAGGAGACCACGGCCAGGCTCAACAGGATCAAACAGCGCGAGAGCTACCGCCCCATCGCCCCGATCTGCCTGGAGCAGGAAGCGGGCCGCTGGTTCGGCGGCGGCCTCCCCGACCCCTACATGCTGTACTTCAGCCGGGTCGAGTCCGCCGACCTGCGCGCGGTGACACACGTCGACGGAACGGCCCGCACCCAGACCGTCGACCCGGCCGCGAACCCGGCCATGGGTGCACTGCTGACCGCCTTCGGCGAACTCACCGGGTTCAGCGTCCTCTGCAACACCTCGCTCAACTATTCGGGACGCGGGTTCATCAACCGGAGCAGCGACCTGATCGCCTACGGCGAGCTGCACGGACTGGACGGGTACGTCGTGAACGACGTCTTCGTCACGCCGCGACGCTAGGACTTCCGCCGGCGCGTGGTGAGGACCGTCGGAACGGCAACCGGACAGGGCATGGCGAGGTCGGGGCGCGGCTGGGGCCGGGGGCTCATGTTCCTGGGACAGGAGTGGGAGGAGGGTGGAGGTACAGCGCCCGCAGGATCGGAGCGGGCCGGGACGGTTACGAGGTGTAACCATGAGTAATGACTCCGTCACCGCAGCGCCCGCCCTGCTCGTCACCGTGCACCACCAGGTACGGGACGGAGTGCCCGGCAAGCTGCTGGCACACGGCTTCATGACCAGCGGCTCGACCGTGCTGGTCCCGGATCCGCCCCGGGAGCTCGCGAGCCCGTGGCGCAGATACATCCTCCGAATATCCCGGTCGCCGGGGCACGACGGCACCGCCGAGGTGCTCCCCGTCGCCGGCATCGCCCTGGCGGCGGTCCACGGGGACGGGATCAGCACCGCGGCGGCCCTGCTGTCGCTGATCTGGCCGACCCGGTTCGAGGTCCCCACGGTGACCTCCACACCGGAACGGGTCGCCGAGCTCCTGGTCCGCCACCACGGCGACCAGTGGGCGGTCTACGCCGAACTCGGCCTCCGGGTGGTGCGCCCGGCCCGGAAGCCCGGCCCGACCGACGAGTGGTGGCTCGGCCCGGCCTACGAGCAGTACGTGCACTCCAGCGTCGAGGACTTCGGCTGCGGCACCTGCGGCAGCAGCCCCAACTGCTGCCAGCGCCCCGGCGCGGCGTCCGCGGCCCCGGCCACCGAAGCGGCCTGACCGGGCCGCGGGGTGATCCCGATGATCACGGCGACAGCGACGCAACGGCCGCGGGAGGCCCGGGACACCGGACCGGGCCTCCCCCCGCCGGTCTGCTGGCAGGACGTCGCGCTGGCGCTCGCGGCGGTCGTCCCGGAGCTGTTCTACTTCGGCACCGTGCTCGCGCCCTGGACGAGCCGGGACCAGCAGGTGTGGATGGTCCTGCTCGCCCTGGGCGAGGCCGCCGCCCTGGTGGTGCGCCGCCGGTGGCCGGTGGCGGTCTTCGGCGTCGTCTGGGCGGTCTCGGCCGGCGCCGATCTGCTCTCGTGGGCGAACGCGCTCGACTACGTGCCCTGCTTCGGGCTGATGGTCGCCCTCTACACCGTCGCCGCACAGTGCCGACGGCCGGTCGCGTACGCGGCCCTGTTCCTCACCCTGGTGCCGCTGGGGCTGGCGATCGCCGAGACCATCGGCAACTACCAGGGCCCGCGGCTCGCCTCCGTACTGGTCGCCAACCTCGCCTTCTACGTCCCGGTGACGCTGGTGGTCTGGGGCTTCGCCCGGTGGAGCCGGGCCGCCGAGGAGGCCGCCGAACGGCACCGCCAGGAGGTCGCCGAGGCCCGGCTGCGGGTCACCCGGGAGCGGGTGCGGATCGCGCGGGAGCTGCACGACATCGTCGCGAACGCCGTCGCGGTGATCGTCATGCGGGCCGAGACGGCCCGGGTCACGGCCCTGGAGGATCCGGCGCGCGGGGAGGCGTTCGGGCACATCGAGGACCTCGGCCGCTCGACGATGGCCGAGCTGCGGCACATGCTGCGGCTGCTCCGCAGTTCCGAGGCCGCGGTCGAGTGCGGGTACAGCCACGGCCTGGGCGATCTGGACGGGTTGCTGGCGGACGTCCGGAAGGCCGGTGTCCGGATCTCCGTGGAGACCCGGGGCGCCCCGCTGCGGATCGACGACAGCGTCAGCCTGACCGCCTACCGGCTGGTCCAGGAGGCCGCCACCAACATCACCAAGCACGCCGGTCCGGGGACCAGGGCGGTGGTCCGGATCACCTGGGACCGGGCGCTGCTGATCGAGGTGGTCGACGACGGCGCCGGGCGGCCGCCGGACGACCGGCGGGAGCTGTCGACCGGGCACGGGCTGCTCGGGCTGCGCGAGCGGGTGGCGCTGTACGGCGGGCTGCTGAGCGCGGCCCCGTACGGGCCCGGGTACCGGGTGGCGGCGGCACTGCCGGTGTCCATGGCCGCCGGGGCCGCCGGGGCCGCTCCGGGCTCCGGTGCGGGCGCCGGGGCGGCGCGGCCGACGGAGGGGGTCAGCGGAAGGCGTCGGAGAGGCGGGTGAAGGTCCGGCCGGCGGCGAGGAGGGTGGGGAGGGCGGTGGCGAGGCCGACGGCGGTGCCGCCGCCGGGGTGGTTCATGTGGGCGATCACGATGCCCCCGGGGTCGGCGGCCAGGAGTTCCCGGCGGACCTGGGCGGCGGGGAGGGTGGCGCCGCCGTCGGCGTTGGTGCTGAAGCCGGCGATCCGCTGGCCGAGGTCGGCGGCGATCCGGGTGGCGACGTCGTCGTAGTGGGCGGTGCCGGAGCGGAAGAAGGCCGGGGGGCGGCCGAGCAGGGCGGTGAGCTTGGCGAGGTTGCCCGCGATCTCGTCGTGGACCTCGCCGGGGTCGCGGGTGCCGGCGATGCCGTAGGCCGAGCGACCGGTGACGGAGAGGGGGCGGTGGGCGGTGCCGTGGTTGGCGATCTCGAAGAGCGGGTCGGCGGCGAGGCTCTCGAAGGTCGCGGGGTTGGCGTCGATCCAGCGGGCGTTCAGGAAGAGGGTGGCGGGGACGCCGTGGGTGCGGAGGGTGTCCACGAGGGCGGCGTCGTAGCCGGAGCCGCCGGGGCCGCCGCAGGCGTCGAAGGTGAGGGCGACGGCGGGGGCGGCGGCCCTGGGGAGCGTGGTGAGCACTCCGGGGACGTCGAGGCCCCAGGCGGCGGGGGCGGCGTCGGCGTAGCGGGCGGTGACGGACGCGCGGGTGGGGACGGTGGCGGGAGCGGCGGGGACGGGGGCCGGTGCGGGGACCTCGGGTGCGGGGACCTCGGGCGCGGGGGCATCAGGGGTCGGGCTCGGGCTCGGAGCAGCAGTCGCGGTCGGGGTCGGCACGGGCGCCACCGGCTCCAGGGTCGGCACGGGCGGCGCGGTCGGGACGGGCGGCGCGGGGCTCGTCGTCGGCGCGCAGGCGGCCAGGGTAGTGCCGGCCGCGGCCACCAGGAGGGTCCGCCGACTGAGTGACATGAATGCGCTCCGAATCTGCCTGACTGTCAGATGATCTGACTACCTCCTATTCAGGGCCCGCCCCACCCCCCGGCGCAACCCGGGTCCGCCTTCACGGGGCCACCACCCGGTGGTGGGGTCCGGCTCACCGGGGGTTCACCCCGGCGAGCCGGCAGCGGGTAGGTACCGGCCGCGAGCATCCCCGGCGAGAGCGGAGGCACCCGATGGCGGACGACGTGCACGAGGAGAGGGCCCGGCCGGGCCGGCGGGGGCTACTGGCCGCAGGCGCGGCGGGCGCGCTCGGCGCGGTGGTGGCGGGCACGGGCACCGCCCGGGCCGAAGGGTCCCAAGGGGCCGCCGCCCCGGCCGCACCCCAGGACCGGACGATCACCCTGACCGGGAAGCTGCCGACCGGCGCACCCGACTTCGTGTACCTGCCCTTCGACGTCCCGTCCGGCGTCCGCGAACTCGCCGTCTCCTACCGCTACGACAGGCCGACCGTGCCGACCGGCACTCCGGGCAACTCCTGCGACATCGGGCTGTTCGACGAGCGCGGCACCGAACTCGGCGGCCGGGGCTTCCGCGGCTGGTCGGGCGGCTTCCGGACCGAGTTCGCGGTGAGCCGGGAGCGGGCCACCCCCGGCTACCTGCCGGGGCCGGTCCGCCCGGGCCGCTGGAACGTCGTCCTCGGCCCGTACCAGATCGCTCCGCAGGGGCTGGAGTACCGGGTCGACGTCACCCTGCGGTTCGGCCCGGCCGGCGGCGCGTTCACCCCCGCCTACCCGCCGGAGCGCGCCCGGGGGCGCGGCCGGGCCTGGTACCGGGGCGACTGCCACCTGCACACCGTGCACTCCGACGGGCGCCGCGAGCCCGCCGAGGTGGCCGCCGGGGCGCGCGCGGCCGGGCTGGACTTCATCGTGTCCACCGACCACAACACCTCCTCCGCCCACGGCGTCTGGGGCCCGCTGGCCGGCCCCGACCTGCTGATCCTGCCCGGCGAGGAGGTCACCACCCGCAACGGCCACTGGCTCGCGCTGGGCCTGCGCCCGGGCGAGTTCGTCGACTGGCGCTACCGCTCCCGCGACGAGGCCCTCCCCCGGTTCGCCCGCCAGGTGAAGCGGCAGGGCGGCCTGGTGGTCCCGGCCCACCCGTTCTGCCCGTACGTCGCCTGCCAGTGGAAGTTCGGGTACGAGCACGCCGACGCCGTCGAGGTGTGGAACGGCCCGTGGACGTACGACGACGAGTCGGCCGTGGACGGCTGGGACGCCCAGCTTGCGGTGGCGCTGCGCGACGGGCGCTCCTGGCTGCCCGCGATCGGCAACAGCGACGCGCACAGCGCCCCGCAGGTGATCGGCTCGCCGCACACCGTGGTGCTCGCCGAGGACCTCTCCCGCGACGACATCCTCGACGGACTGCGGTCCGGCCGCAGCTGGCTGGCCGAATCGGCGGCCGTCCGGCTGGAGTTCACGGCGACCGGGAACGGCCGGCAGGCCGGGATCGGCGAGGAGCTGGCGGTGCCCGCGGACGCGCCGGTGGACGTCCGGCTGGACGTCTCCGGGGTGCCGAACGGCACGGTGCGGTTCCTGACCGACGAGGGCCAGTTGCACCAGGAGTCGCTGCCCGCCGAGGGCGCGGGCACGGTGGTCTGGCGGACGACGGCCTCGCTCGCCGCGTTCGTCCGGGCCGAGGTCCGGCACCCGAGGGCCGACGGGACCCCGGGCCGGGGCAACGCGATGGGCCCGGACCTCCCCTGGGGCCCGATGGCCGCGCTCACCAACCCGATCGTGCTGCGGGCCCGGGCGTAGCGGTCCGCGCGGGCGCGGCGGGAAGGCGAACGGACGGCGGGGGGCCCGCGGAGGGACGGCGGGAGGTCCGGGGAGGGGAGGACTCCGGGGCGCGCCGTGGACTAGGTTGATCCTCGACAGCAGTCACTCGTAGGGACGAGGCGGTCGGCTGTCCGCCTTGCCGGATTCGGTCGGTTCGTGTGCCGACTCCGGCCGGCCCCCGTGCGTTCCGCCCGTCCCGCCCCGGCCCCGTCCGTCCCAGGCCCGCGAAGGGATCAGCAGCTGTGAACCGTACGACCGTAGGTGGGCCGGAGCTCGGAGGCGGACGGGGGGCGGGCAGCGTGGTCGTCCTCTCCGACCCGGCCGCCGGCGCCGGGAGCGGCGCGGTGGCCCCCCTGGTCGCGGACGCGCTCTTCCCCAGCGTCCACCTGCGCGCGGAGGACTTCCGGCGGGCGGTCCGGCAGGGCTATGTCGCCCCGGACCGGCCGGAGGCGCGGCGGCAGAACCTGACCGCGCTGGCGGCCACCGCCCAGGCGGCCTTCGCCTTCGCCTCGGGCGGCTACCAGGTGGTGGTGGAAGGCTCGGTCGCCCCGACCGCTCTGGACGCCTTCCGGCGGGAGAGCCGGGCCACGGGCGCGGCGCTGCACTACGTGGTGCTCAACGGGGGCACGGCCGGGGGTGCCGCGGCCGACGGTGCGCCGCAGGCCGGTGGCCCGGCGGCGGACGCGGCCGAGGCCACGGCGGACACGGTGCTGGCGGGGCTGCGCCGAGGGGCGTACCTGCTCGGCTGGTGAGCATGCCGCCGCCCCGGGGGGAGACCGGGGCGGCGGCAGGAACGGAACGGCGGCGGACGGCGGCCGGGAACGGAAGAGGGGCGGTCGGTCGGTTCTGGGGGGGACCGGCCGACCGCCCGCGGCACGGCGTCACGAGCGACGACGCCCCGGCGTCCGCTCTCCCACAAGAGCGAACGCCGGGGCGGCCGCGGACCCGGCGCCCGAACGGGGGTACAGGCGCCGGTGGCGGTGCCGCCACAATGGTCAACGGACGGCGGCTCGGAAGCGGTTCACGGCCTTCCGGTTCGGGTCCGCCCGGACCGGCCGGGATTTCCCGAAAGGGCAGCGATCGCGGGCGGAACCCCGGCCGGTCAGCCGGTCCCCCGGTCAGAGGCTCAGCCGGCCCAGGCCATCCCGCGGGCCTCCAGGATCGGCCGCAGCGCGCGGACCGCGTAGAAGCTGCGGGACTTCACCGTGCCGACGGGCACTCCCAGCACCTGCGCCACCTCGACCATCGACCGGCCCTTCATGTGCAACTGGACCAGGACGTCCCGGTGGTGCGGCTGGAGCTCGGCCATCGCCACCGCCACGTCCTGGGCGACGAGCACCTCGTCGTAGGGGTCGTGGGCACCGCCGTGGTCCTCCGGGGTCTCGTCGGCGACCTCCTGGGCGCGGGCGGCCTGCATCCGGTAGTGGTCGATGGCGATCCGGCGCGCCACCGTGAACAGCCAGGGGCGGCTGTGCTCGGGGCCGCGCTGCACGGCCGCCGGGTTCTGCCAGGCGCGCAGCAGGGTCTCCTGGACGATGTCCTCCGCCTTGCCCCGGTCGCCGCTGGTCACCCGGAGCATCGCGCGCAGCAGGTAGCCGCCGTGCAGGCGGTAGAGCTCGGCGAGGACGTCCTGGTCCAGGGTGGGCCGGACGGCGGGCGCGGCGGGCGCGGCGGGCACGGCGGGCACGGCGGGTACCGGGGCGTCCCCGGAGGTCGTCCCGGCCAGGGCGGTTGCGTCGATGGCCACGGCTGTTGAGCCCCTCACACCATTCATCGGTACGTCGGTCGGTCGGTACCGGGGTCGATCGCTGTCTCGGTGCACCGGGGCAGGCCACCGCGATCGGACGGCTCCCCGGGCGGTGCCACGCTGACAGCCCCCGCCAACGCGCGGCCAACGCGGCCGCGACCGCCCGCGTTGGCGGGACGTTGGCGTCCCGCCGACGGGTCGATCCACCTACGGGTCGATCCACCGCCGGGTCATTCCGCCGCCGGCGTCCCCGCTCCGTCCTGCCCGTCCCGGCCGTCCCGGCCGTCCCGCCCGGCCGCCCGCCTGCGGCCGACCCTCGCGGCGGCAGCCGCCAGGCCGAGCAGCGCCGCGCCGCCCAGGCTCACCCCGGTGACCGCCGACGCCAGCCGCACCGGCCTCCCGTCCGGCGGCGGCGGGACAACCACGGGGTCGGCGGTAGCAGCCGGGGTCGGCGCTGCGGCCGCAGCCGCTCCGGCGGCGGCCGGGGCGCCGACCGCCGTCACCGGGTCCACCGCGCCCCAGCCGACGGCCGGATCGGGCAGCGCCGTACCGGGCCGGTAGGCGGTGGACCGCAGCCGGTCGGCGAGCTGCTCGACCGTCAACGACGGCGACCGGCCGAGCACCAGGGCCGCCGTCCCCGCCACCAGTGCGGCGGCGTAGCTCGGCCCGGTGGCCGTGAAGGTGCCGCCGCCGGGGCCGGCCGCCAGCAGGCCCTCGCCCGGCGCGGTCACGTCCACCCGCGAGGTCCGCCCGGGGCCGAGAGCGGCGGCCGCACCACCGGCCTGGCCCGCCGAACCGCCGCCGGTGCCGGAGACTCCGGCACCGGCCGGGGCGCCGTCCGAGCCGATCGCGGCCACCGCGAGCACCCCGGGGTACCCGGCGGGGTAGACCGGAACGTTCACCGCCTGGTTGTCCGGCCCGACCGGGGCGACCAGCAGCATGCCCTTCGCCGTCGCGTAGCCGACCGCGTCGGCCAGGGCGGGCGCGGCCTCCGCGATCGGCGCCCCGACCAGGCCGATCCGGGCACCGGCGTCGGCGGCCGCGCGGATGCCCCGGGCGAGCAGGTCGGCGTTGGTGCTGCCGGCGTCGTCGGTGGCGGCCACGGCCAGCACCTTCGCGGCGGGGGCGACACCGGACGGGCCTCCGTCGGCGGGCCGCCGGCCGGCCACCAGGGTCGCGAGCGCGGTGCCGTGGCCGACGCAGTCCCGGCCCGCGTCGCCGTCCCCGTGCAGCCGGGGCCCGAGGGTGAGCCGCCCGGCCAGCGCGCCGGAGCCCGAACCGGCCCCGGCGTCCACCCCGGAACCGATCACGGCCACCGTCACCCCGGCGCCCCGGCTCAGCGGCCAGACGGCCTCCGGCCGCAGGAAGACCTGCGACCAGCTGGGCCGGTCCGCGGCGCGGGCGACCGGCTTGCGGCACCCGTTCTGCCGGACGTCGGAGAGCGTCTGCGCCATCGGGGGGAACTCCGCCGCCTGCGTGCCCGTACCCCCGCCGGCAGCGGCACCGGCGCCACCACCCCCGGCGGCAGCACCCGGGGTGGTACCCGGCACCGCGTTCCCGACGGCCGGCGCCGAGGTGGCCGCCGCGGGACCGGCCGCCAGCGGCCCGGAACCGGACGCACCCGCCACCGCGCCCGCCGCGGCGTCCGGGGCGAGAGCGGCGAGCGCGGCCAGGCCGCAGGCCACCGCGGCGGCGGGACGGGCGAGCCGGCCCCGGCCGGTGCTCACACCGGGCTGCCGGTGCGGTCCGCGGCGATGTCCTCGGGCAGCAGCAGGCTCAGCTCCGAGAGGTCGGCGACGTCCAGCCGGCTGAGCCGGCCGGCCTGGCGGGTGATCATGCCCTCCAGGGTCTGCCGGGCGAAGCGGCCGTTGCCGAAGGTGCGGTCGCGCGCGACCCCCGCGAACAGCTGCTCCAGCGCGGCCAGCGTGTGCGGTGCCAACTCGTACCCGGCCTTGACCGCGTGGTTGCGCACGATGGTGACCATCTCCGCGTCGGAGTAGTGGCCGAAGTCGATCTGGCGGGAGAAGCGGGAGGCCAGACCGGGGTTGGAGGAGAGGAAGTGCCGCATCTCGTCCTCGTAGCCGGCCACGATCACCACCACCTCGTCCCGGTGGTCCTCCATCAGCTTCATCAGGGTGTCCACGGCCTCCTGGCCGAAGTCCCCGCCGCCGCCGTGCCGGGGCGTCAGGGTGTACGCCTCGTCGACGAACAGCACACCGCCCCGGGCCCGGTCGAAGGCCTCCTTGGTGAGCTGCGCGGTGTGGCCGACGTAGCGGCCGACCAGGTCGGAGCGGGCGGTCTCGATCAGCTGGCCGCCGGGCAGCACGCCCAGCTCGGACAGCAGCCGCCCGTAGAGCCGGGCGACCGTGGTCTTGCCGGTACCGGGCGGACCGGCGAAGACCAGGTGGTGGCTGATGGTGGCGGTCGCCAGCCCGGCCTCCTCCCGGCGGCGGACCTGGCGGATCAGGTTCACCAGGTCCTCGACCTGCTCCTTGGCGGCGGGCAGGCCCACCAGGGCCTGGAGTTCGGCCAGCGGCTCGGTGCCGTCGGCCTCCTTCGCCGGCGGTTCGAGTTCGACGCCGACGTCCCCGGGGACGAGCAGGGCGAGGTCCTGGTCGCTGATCTCGGCCTGCTCCGCCAGCCGGGTCGCCTGCCGGTCGACCATCTCCTCGAAGACCTTGCGGGCCGCGCGGCCGTTGCCGAAGTCCTCGCCGCGCGGCATCCGCTCGAAGAGCAGCGTCAGCGCGTCGCCGGTGCCCGCGGCGAGCTCGTAGCCGTGGCTCGTGGCGGCCCGCTCGACGATGGTGACCAGCTCGTCGACCTCGTAGTTGGCGAACTCGACGGTCCGGCTGAACCGGGAGGCGAGGCCGGGGTTGGAGGCCAGGAACTCGGTGATCTCGGCGGAGTAGCCGGCCACGATCACCACCACGTCCTCGCGGTGGTCCTCCATCAGCTTGACCAGGGTGTCGATCGCCTCCCTGCCGAAGTCCGGGCCGGAGCCGCCGGAACCGGCCGACAGGGTGTACGCCTCGTCGATGAACAGCACGCCGCCGAGAGCCTGCTGGAACACCTCGGTGGTCTTGATCGCGGTGCCGCCGATGATCGAGGCGACCAGGTCGGCCCGGGCCACCTCGGTCAGGTGCCCGCTGCGCAGCACGCCCAGCTCGGCCAGGATGGCGCCGTAGAGCCGGGCGACGGTGGTCTTGCCGGTGCCGGGCGGACCGGCGAAGACCAGGTGGCGGCTCATCGGCAGGGCCGGCATACCGGCCAGTTCCCGGCGGCGGGCCAGCTTGTTGAGGTTGACCAGGGTGGCGACCTGCTCCTTGACGCCGGCCAGGCCGACCAGCGACTCCAGCACCTCCAGCGGTCCCGGCGGCGCGGCCGGGGCGGGGGCGCGGCCGGGCTCCCCGCCCGGCTCGGGGGCGCCGGTCCCGGCGGCGGCCGGGCCGGAGGCTGCGGAGCCCTCGGCGCGCGGGCTGCCGGTGGCGGCCGCGGCGGTGCCGTGGGCGTCCGGCAGGCCGTTCTCCTCGCTGGTCAGCTGCTCCACCGCGAGCCGCTCGCTCGGCGCCGTCTGCCGCAGGCCGGAGCCCCGGTTGCGGGACAGCTTGCAGCCGGTCAGCCGGACCGCCTCCACCGAGTCGAGGCGCACCCCGTCGCCGATGTTCTCCACCGCGTCGACCTGGGCCAGGGCGGCCCGTCCGCCGGCGCCGATCCGCACGCCGTGGCGGCGGTTGCCGTGACTGCGGACCCTGGTGCAGGTCAGGTCGCCGCCGTCCTCGACGGACAGGCCGTCCTCGCCCGAGCCGCTGACCTCGCAGTCCCGCAGCGCGGCCCGGCCGACCTTGCCGACCACCACGCCGGAGCCCTTGGCGCCGCGCACCACCCCGGCGCCGACGAAGGTGTCCGCGCCGTCGGTGATCCGCAGTCCGGCCCGCCCGGGGTCGGTCACCTCGACGCCCTCCAGCCGGCCCCGGCCGTCCCGCAGCACCTCGACGCCGTCGGCGCCCGCGCCGGTGACGGTCAGGTGGCGCACCCGGGGGTTGGCGCCGCCGCCGATCGACAGGCCGGGGCCGGTGACGTCCCGGATCTCCAGCCGGTCGATGTCGGCGGCGCTCTCCTCGGCCAGCTCGACGCCGGCCCCGCCGCAGCCGCGCACCACGGTGCCCTTGAGCACCGGACCGGAGTGCTCGCCGACCCAGATGCCGGTGCCCTCGGCGTCGGCGACCTCGCAGTTCTCGAACTGGCCGCGCGAACGGCCGGTGATGTGGATGCCGTGCCCGGCGGTGCGGGCGGTGGAGCAGCGGCGCAGCTCCGGGTCGGTGCCGGCGGCCAGCGCGATGCCGTGGCCGGTGGTGGCGCTGACCACGCAGTCCTCCAGCACCACCCGGGCCTCGGAGCTGATGTACACGCCGATGGCGGTGTCGCGGACGGCGGTGCGCACCAGCCGGGTCGTGGAGCGCTCCTCCAGGGCGACGGCGGGCTTGTCGGTGACGGAGATCTCGCAGTCCTCGAAGGTGCCGCGGGCCTCGCCGTTGGCGCAGATGCCGTTGCCCCGGGCGTCGCGCAGGACGCAGTTGCGCAGCAGCGGGTTGGCCCGCTCGCCGACCACCACGGCGGAGGTGCCGAGGTGCTCGATGACGCAGTCCTCGATCACGCTGGTGCCGGTGGAGGTCTCGACGATGCCGGCGCCGGCCGGGTTGGTGACCCGGCAGTCGCGCATCGCGAGCGAGCCCTGCTGGCGGGTGAGGACGGCCGTCCAGGAGGCGCCGACCACCTCGCAGTCGGACATCGCGGCCTGCCCCCGGGGCACGTCGACGGCGGGGAGTTCCTCGTCCTGGCCCTGCACGACCAGGCCGGTGAGCTGGACGGCCTCGGCCACCACCTGGACGACGCAGCCCCGCCGGGCGGTGATCCGGACGCTGCCGCGCGGCTCCTCGGCGGTGATGGTGACCATCTTGGTGATGACCAGGTTCTCCTCGTAGCGGCCGGGGCGGACGGAGATCACCGCTCCGCTGCGGGCCGCCGCGAGCGCGTCGCCGATCGTGCGGTACGGGCCGCCCCGCTGTTCCGGGCACACCGTCAGCACATGGCGCGACATGGCCGTCCTCTCCTGGGTCTTCATCAGTACGTCGTCGGGCGGGTCGGGCGGGGCGGACGGGGTCGGACAGGTCGGACGGGGTCGGGAAGGTCGGACGGGGCGGGGGCCGGGGGCGGTCCGGGAGGAGGTCCGGACCGCCCCCGCGCGGTCAGGAGGCCGTGCAGTCGGCCCTGACGGCGGAGGCCGCGATGTGCGCCTTGTCGGTGGCGGTACCGGCCCAGTCGAGGCCGCGGGAGTGCAGCATCACCGAGATCTTGCCGCCGGAGACCGTGAACGCCTTGCTGGTCACCCAGTTCCCCCGGCTGCTGGTCTGGTTGACCGAGAAGTCGCCGATGACGCCGGAGCTCGGGGTGTTCTGGACGGTGTAGTACGCGGGCTTGCCGCCGACCAGCTTGTAGTCGCTGTTGTTCGGCACGTAGACGGAGATCGTGCAACTGCCGGACGTGACCGGCGCGGTGGAGAACGTCCAGACCACCGAGTTGTCGTTGTCGTCCTTGCTGTCCGAGCCGGACATCGGCATCGACACGTACTTGCCGTTGCAGCCCGAACCGGTGTAGCCGCCGGTCGAGCTGCTGAGCCAGCCGGTGGAGCCCTGCTCCCAGTAGCCGTGCTGGGCGTAGGTGACCGAGGCGGTGCTGCAGTTGCCACCGCCGATGGCGCTGTAGGTGGCCTTGGCGGCGGCGGGCGGCTGGACGGGGGGCTGGGTGGCGGGCGGCTGTTGCGGCGCCGGCTGCTGCGGGGCGGGCTGCTGGGGCGCCGGCTGCTGCGGAGCGGGCTGGCCCGGGGCCGGCTGCTGCGGAGCCGGCTGACCAGGGGCCGGCTGCTGGGCCGCGGGCTGACCGGCACCGGGCTGCTGCGCGGCGGGCTGGCCCGCAGCGGGCTGCGTCGTCTTGCTGTTGCTGCCACCGGTGCTACTGCCGCCGGTGCCACCGGTGCCGTTCTGGGTCCCGCTCTGCGGTGCCTTGCCCGCCGGGACGTTCGTACCGGCCGGCTGGCCGGCCGGCACCGCCGGGGCGCCGACGGTTCCGCCGCCGAGGGCGAGCCCGGGGACGGTGCCCGAACCATCGGCGGGCGGCGCGGTGAGCGCGCCGGGGTCACCGGTCGCGGGCGCGTCGACGGGCGCCGGGAGCGGGAGCCCGGTCGTGGGCGGGTCGGTCGGCGCGGGCGGCTGGACGTCGTCGATCTCCGGTCCGTCGACCAGCTGGGGGTCCGCCCGGTTCACGCCCCGGTTGTCGCCCTGCTTGTCCGCGCCGTCGGTGATCAGGAACGGCAGGCCCATCAGCACCACGCCCGCCGTGGCGGCGGCGACCAGCGCGGGCCGCCGGAACCGGGGACGACGGGACGTCTCGTCCGGCTCCTCGCCGTCCGCGCCCTCGACCCCGACGGGGACCGGCGCCCCGGGCTCCTCGCCCGGGCCGAACCCGGCCGAGGCCGAGGGGACGACCGCGACCGGCGGCACCGCGGCGGCGGTCACCACCGGCGTGACCGGCCCGTACTGCGGCACGGCGACCTGCTCGGTCGGCGCCTCCGCCGTCGCCGGGGCGGCCACCGCGGCAGCCGCGGCCGCTCCTCCGGCCGGGGCGGCGGCACCCGCCGGTGCCCCGGCCGGCTCCTCCTCCATCTCCCAGTCCATCGACGGCAGCTGGATCCCCGCCGCCCCGCCCCGAGCCCCGTTCCCACCCGTACTCGTGCTCACCGCAGCCCCTCCGGCCTCGCATGCAGTCCCAGTCGACAGGACCACCCCGTCGACTGGACTTCGGGTGCTCCTACTCCGTTCCTACGGCCGGACCCGGCCCGACGGTTCACGGCTGCCCACCACCGCCGCCCAACAGCTGGGTCAGGGCACTGAAGACGCTGTCCTCCAGGCTCTCCATGGGCTCCGGCTCCTCGATCCGAGGCGGCCCGTCGGCCGCGTTCGGCGGCAGCGGCGGGTTCGGGCCCGGCGGCGGCACCGGCGGCTGGACCGGCGGGACCGGCGGGACCGGCGGCGGGACGTGCACCCAGGAGTCCTCGGACAGCTCGCTCCCGGAGTCCGACAGGTCCGAGTCGACCGAGCGGTTGTCCGAGTCGCTCCCCACCCGGGTGTTGGGATGCAGATAGAACCCCTCCGGACCCTCGTACGGCCGAGCCGTCTGCCAGGTGTCGGTGGTCGCCTCACGCTCGTGCGCCGGCTCCGACAGGTCCGAGTCGACCGAGTCGTTGTCCGAGTCGTTCCCCAACCGGGTGTTGGGATGCAGATAGAACTCCTCCGCACCCTCGTACGGCCGAGCCGTCTGCCAGGTGTCGGTGGTCGCCTCACGCTCGTGCGCCGGCTCCGACAGGTCCGAGTCGACCGAGAGGTTGTCCGAGTCGTTCCCCAACCGGGTGTTGGGATGCAGATAGAACTCCTCCGCACCCTCGTACGGCCGAGCCGTCTGCCAGGTGTCGGTGGTCGCCTCACGCTCGTGCGCCGGCTCCGACAGGTCCGAGTCGACCGAGAGGTTGTCCGAGTCGTTCCCCACCCGGGTGTTGGGATGCAGATAGAACTCCTCCGCACCCTCGTAGGGCCGAGCCGTGTGCCAGGTGTCGGTGGTCGCCTCACGCTCGTGCGTCAGACCCTCCGGGACGGCGATCTGCAAGCCGTCGAACGGCCGCGACTCGTCCGACCCGAGGTTCCGCGGCGGCTCGGCCGACTGGTTCGAAGGCCGGGGAAGGTTGCGCAACGCCGATGCCCCGAAGCCGGGCATCCACTCGTCGGCAACCGGTCCCAGGTCCGGCGTGTCGTCGTTCGAACTGTTCAGCGACGACGTGTCGGACTCCGACTCCGAGGTCAGGTGCTCGTCCTCCGAGTTGCGCGGCAGTTCCTCCGCCGACGCGCGACGCGGCGGGGGCGGAGGCGGGGCCTGCAGCAGCGGGGCCTGCCCGGACGGGACCTGGACGACCGGCGGAATCTGCTCCACCTGTGCCTGCTCCTGCTGTACCCGTTCCTGCTCTACCTGCTGCACCTGCTCGTGCTGTACCTGTACCTGCTGCACCTGCTCCTGCTGTACCTGTACCTGCTCCACCTGCTGCACCTGCTCGTGCTGCACCTGCTCCCCCGCGTCCCGCGACGGCGGGCCGACCCGGAAGCTCCGGACGCCGCCCACGGGCCCGGGCCCGCCCTCGGGCTCCGGGCCGTCCTGCGCCGGACGCCGGACCTGGGCGGTGGTGGTCACGATGACCACGTCCACCTCGCGCGGCGTCGTCCGGAGCACCCCGCGCAGCCGCCGCTCCAGGCGGTCGGCCTCCCTGGTGGCCCGGTCGGCCGGGACGTCCAGGGTGACCTCCACCCGCTGCGGCGCGTCGCCCTCGGCACCGAGGACCCGCTGCCGGACGTCCTCCAGCAGCCTGTTCGTCTCGCCGGTACTGCGGGCGTCGGCCGCCAGCCGGATCGTCGGATCCGGGCCGGCCGACGGCTCCCGCAGGCTCAGGTCCCCGGGCTGGTGCGAGGCTTCGGCGTTCCAGCGGGCGTTCAGGTCCGCCGCCGACAGGTCGGGGTCCTCGCCGAACTGCTCGGTCAGGTCCTGGAGCCGGCGCCGTTCCTCCGCCGTCACCGTCCCGCCGTCCCGCACCCGGCGGAGGTGCTCGAAGGCCCCGCCGTTCGACTCGTCCCCGGCGAGGACGAGCATCCGGTCGAGGCCCCGCAGCCAGCGCACGGCCCGGTCGCCCTCGGTGGTGAGGGACCCGGCGAGCAGTTCCCGGGCGACGTGGCCGACGCCCAGGATCCGGGCGCGGTCGGCCGGGGCGGCCGGGTCCAGCCCCAGCGCGTCCGCGACCGACCGCACCGCCGTGGTCGGCGCGCCGTGCAGCAGGAGTTCACCGTCGCGCGTGCCCTCGTCGAACCGCAGGTAGCCGCCGGACGGGACGTCGGTGCTCCCCTTGACGTTGTCGACGGGGATGTCGATCTCGATCGCCATGAGCTCCTTGCGCGGAAGCACCTTCCCGTCCTTGTGGTAGACCACCTCCACCTCGGCGAAGCCCCGGTACCGCGCGGTGTCGGTCTTGATCTTGGCGTTGTTCACGACCTGGCCGCCCTCGCCGGTCGCGAGGTCGGTCCGGTACTGGTAGGCGCCGTCGGCGTAGCCGCCGCCGCGACCGCCGACGTACTCGTTGATCTCGCCCTTGGCGCCGCCGGTGAGGCGCAGCGCCGCCTGGACCGTGCGCTGGGAGTTGACACCGTCGGTGACCGAGGTCGTGTTGGTCGGGTTGGACTCCGACTCCGCGTCGGTCCGGACGAACTCCAGCTGCTTGACCTTCACCCGCACCTCCACCCGGACGCCGCCGGCCAGGTCGGGCGGGCCGATCAGCAGGGTGGAGTTCCCGGGGCCGTCGGTGAGTGTCGGTTCCGGCTTCGCGGCGGCCTGGCCGGCGTTCTCCCCCGGAGCGCGCGGGGTGGGCGGGGTCGGCGGGGTGAGCGGGGTGAGCGGGGTGCTGAGGCGGCTCGCCAGCGCCACCGGGTCGATCATCCGGTCCACCATGCCCCGGATCCGGTCCCAGGCGTCCGCGCCGAGGAACTCCTTCGCCCCGGCCGTCAGTTGCTGCCGCGCGTCCGGCCCCATGTCGGCCGTCCGCACCACGTCCGTGTCGACCAGCCCGTGCGTCCACACCCGGTCCGGCGGGATCCGGACGACGTTGTCCGCCGCCGTGTGATCGGTGAGCCCGCGCAGCTCGGCCCCGCGCGGCGCGGTGGCGGAGTCGAAGACGTTGCCCGGGTTGGGCGTGGCGCCGACCGGTGCCTGCGCCCTCGTCTCGGCGATGTCGATGACGGTCTCCATACCGAGCGGACGCCGGAAGTACGCGTGCTTGGTGGCCATCACGAACGGGGGCGTGGTGCCGACCGCTTCCTTCCACTCGACCCGGAAGTGCAGGTCCGCCTCACCGCTGAAGATGCTCGCGTTCTTGGGCTTCACCTTGGTGGTGTTGCCGGAGCCCGCGCGGTTGGACCAGGTCTCCTGGGTGTCGTGGCCGGTGGACCCGGTCAGGGCCCCGCCCGCGTACCAGGCACCGCCGTTGACGCCCAGCGTGGCGCGCAGCTGGTGGCCGGAGCCCGCCCCGCCGCCGGTCGCGCCGTCGGCCGCCGAGTGGGTGTGCTCGGTCTGCGTCCCGGTGTTGAACTCGGTGGTCGTGGTGCTGCCGGTGTGGGCCAGCCGGCGCACGGACGCGCCGATCCGGACGGTCACGCCGCCGTCGGAGACCACCAGTTCGCGGCCCGACATCATGGCCTTGAGCTGGTCGTGCAGGGTGTTCGGGGTGAGGGTGTCGTAGAGCTTCTGCCGGAGGCCGGACCTGCCGAGGCCGTCGAGCCACTTGGTGATGTTCCGGCCGCCGAACTCCCCCGGGTCGCCCGGTGAGCGCAGCAGGGCCTCGGCGAAGTCGCGGGGCCTGGCGGCGGTGTTCCCGTTGGTGCTGTTCCCCCCGGCGCTGTTCGCGACGGCACTGTTCGCGACGATGGTGTTCGTGCTGGTGTTGTTCGTGGCGAGGCTGTCCACGCCGAGGCTGTTCCCGCCGGCGCTGTTCTCGTTGGCGTGCCCCGCGCCGGAGTTCCGGTCGGAGGACACCGATCCGGTGCTCCCGTGGGACGACGCCGCGCCGTTGTCGCGGGCTTCCGGCACGAACACGTTGGTGACGACGTCCGAGGACCCGAGCCGGTGCGTCTGCCAGATGCGGTCCGGGACGGCCCTCGGCGTTTCCACCGGGCTGTACTGCGGGGTGAGGACCTCCGCCTCCGCCCGGATCTCGGGGAGCTTCGTCTTGCTGGGGATCAGGCCGCCCGTCCAGCCCCGGATCTCGACCTCGAAGCTGACATCGGCGTCGGACACGGCGGCCCTCGACACGTTCTTCGCCCGGTTGACGGTACTGCCCGCGGTCTCCAGGGCGATGCCGGTCGCCGAGTCGTGCCGGTAGGAGTAGTCGACCGTCAGCACGCTCTTGCCGTCCGAACCGGGCTTGCCGCTCAGGCCGACGGTGCCGGTGACGCGCTCCCGCTGGTCGTAGGAGACGCCGTGGCCGGTCCGGTTCTGCGTACCGACCTCGATCTCGGCGTCGTTCACCTCGCGGCGCAGCACGGGGGCTTCCCTCAGCCGGGCCCGGACGACCACCTCGGCCGACCAGCCGGCGCCGCCGACCGGCACCTTGAGCACGCCGCCCCGGGTGAGCTGGGACAGGTTGGCCTGGAGCGTCCTAGGCCCGAGTTCCTCGGCGAGGACGCGGTCCAGTTGCCGGGAGACGCCCCCGCGCGCGGCGAAGCGCTTCTGCAGGGCGGCGCGGACGTCCGTGAGCACCTGGGCGCCCCCGCTCCGCCCGCCGTCCAGCTCCTTGAACGCGACCACCGAGGAGGCGCTGAGCTGGTTGCGCGGCAGGACGGTGTGGGTACGCAGGTGCGGCTCCAGCGGCAGCTCGGCCTTCGGGGCGCGAACGCTGAACTCGGTGTCGAGGAACCTCGTGACGGAGCGTGGAGCGCCCCTGCCCTCCAGGGTCAGGGTCAGCCTCACCTGTCCGCCGAGGATGTCCTGAGCGTCGCGGACCTTGCTGTTCGCGTAGAGCTTGTCCGCGGCGGAGTCGCGGGTACCGACCCGGACCCGCTCCTGCCAGCTGAGGTCCGTGTTGCCGTAGGGCTGGTCGGCGACCATGGGGAACCCGATGCCGCCCTGCTTGACCTTGTGCTTCCCGGTCTGCCGGCGCTCCGAGCTGAAGGTGCTGGTCTCGTTCTGCCGGCTGAGGTCGGCGCTGGCGCTCTGCCTGAGGTACTTCGGATCGGGCTCGAGCGTGGCGGTGACGGTCACCTTGAGGTTGCGTCCCAGCACCGTGTCCTTGAGGACGCCCGCCTTGCTCTGGTCGAAGGAGTTCAGCTCGAACGCCTCCCCGCGGGTCATCGCACTGAGCCGGGACGCCAGCGCGGGCTGGGTGACGAGCTGCATCACCTCGTCCCGCACGGTCGGCCAGAGGCTCCCGTAGTACTCCTTGCCGTTCTTCTCCAGCCCGGCCCGCAGCTTGTCGACGGAGCCGAGGTCGCGGACGACCGTGGACTCCGGCAGGCCGTTCTCGACGATCCTGGCCACCGCGGCCGTGGCCGCGGCCGAAGCGTGCTTCGTCGGCGTCAGCAGGTCGGACTGCGGCATCACCGAACGGAACCCGACCGGGATCTCGACGGCGTCGCCGAGCTGCTGGTCACCCTTGTGGACCACGACCTCCAGGTAGCCGTCGCCGTCGAGGATCGCGCCGGGTTCCTTGGTCTTGGTGGTGACCGCGGTCTCCAGCGTCCGGCCCGAGATGTGGATCGTGTCCGACCCCTTCCGGCCGCCGTAGGAGGCGTTGACATTGCGGTCGTCGAGGCCGATCCGGCCGCCACCCTGGAGCTGCCGGAGCCCGCTCACGACCTTCCGCCGGAGCCTGGTGACCATGTCGCCCGCGCCGGTGTTGAACTCGGTCTCCTTGGTGAGGGCCAGGACGTTCAGTTCGCGGTTGGCGGCCTTCACCTCGATCCGGACGTCGCTGCCGGGGATCCGGAGGACGACGGACTCGCCGTTGGTCATGCCCTTGAAGTCCTGCTGGAGGCGCTGGTAGCCGAACTCCGCCACGAGCCGGTCGGACAGCGACCTGCGGTCGCTCCCGAGCGCCGCCCTGACCTCGGCGTTCCCGGCGAGCAGGTCGACCACGCCCGCCATGACCTGCCGTCGCAGCGGCCGGCCGGGCGGGGTGTTCAGGGTCTGCATCTCCACGTTGCCGTCCGCGTCCTGGCGCGGCGTGCTGCGCAGCCGGGGCTCGCCCTTGGCGTGGACGTCCAGCATCACGTGGGACAGGTGCAGCCGTGCCTGGGTCCGGCGGGCCGTGTCGAAACCGGTCGGCCAGTCGAGGTGCGCGGCGTCGAGGTCGTCGGCGGAGTCCCGGGTCTCGCGCTGCGGGATGCCGACCTCGATCGGCGTCGTCACGACGTTCGCGGCCAACCGGTCCAGTCGGACCGACAGGTCCTCCGTCCCCCTCCGGCCGGCCGGCTGGTAGCCGACCTCCAGGCGCAGGTGTCCGTCGAACATCTCGGTCCGCTCGGTGGTCTTGGACCGCGAGAAGAACCGCGCCCGGGTGGTCAGGCCCTCCCAGGACATCAGGTCGCCCTGGACCCCGCCGGAGCCCTGGAGCCGGAACAGCTTGAAGAAGTCGAGCCGCCCCTGCAGCCCGAGCCCGAGCCGCTTGCGGCCGCCCGTGGTCGTGCCGAGCGTCACGACGCGGTCGCTACCGCCCTCGTACTCGAACTTCTCCTTCGCCTTGTCCTTCGCCCGGTGCACCAGGTCCGCGACCTCGCCGCGGACGGTGACGGTGCCCTGCCGGGCGTCGGTCCCGACCGGGATGTGCACGACCTCGCCCCGGGAGAGGGCGGACACCTGGGCGCGCAGGGCGGAGTCGCTGAAGAGGGTCTCCGCGAGCGTCCTGGCCAGGGCCCGCCGGTTGGCGGTCCCCTCGGGGAGGACGTCGGCGATCCGCGCGGCGAGGTTCACGACCAGCACGCTGCTGGGCTCGCCGATGCCGGTCACCATGTGCGAGCCGGAGAGTACGCCGGACTCGGTGACGGTCCGCGGCGGTACCCGCTCGTCGGTGCTGGACGAGGACGGCACCACGACGGGCTCGATCCTCGGCGGCGGCGCGGCCTCCTCCTCCTTGAGCGGGAGCGCGGGCTCCTCCTCGATCTCGCTCTTGGACGGGACCTTCGGCGCCTCCTCGTCCTTGAGCGCGGGCTTCGACGGCCAGCTGCCCGAGCTCTCCCCCTGCGTCGCCGCCTTCTCCGCGGCCTTCTTCGCGGCGTCGGCGTCCTCCATCTCCTTGATCCGCCGGTTGATCTCGGGCAGGTCCGCTTCTTCGGCCTCCTGCTTGCCGCGCACAGGGTTCTCGCGCGCAGGGTTACTGCCGGCGCCGACGCTCTCGTCGACCGTCGTGGGGGCCTTGGCCTTGCCGGCGGCGTTCCTGCGGATCCGCTGCAGCTCCTCCTCGGTCAGCTCCTCCTCGGCCTCCCGCCGGAGCCGCTCCCGCTCCTGCTCGTCCTCGCTCGCCCGCCTGACCGGCTCCCGTTCCCGCTCCTCCTCGGTCTGCTCCCGCCGCTCCTGGTCGAGCCGCTCCTGCTCCTTCCGCCGCTCGGCGGCGGCGACGGTCGAGTAGCCCTCCTGCTCGGTGTGGTCGAGCGTGGTCCGGCGGCCGTTGGCGGGGCCGAACTCGGAGAGCACCGCCCGGTTGTCGCCGACGTCCACGAGCGTGACCCGAAGGTTCAGCGCGGCGGCGGTGAGCACGGCGAGGGCGTCGCTGCCAGTGCTCGGGGCAGTCAGGCCGACCTCGTCCTGCTCGTGCCAGGCGGTGAACTCCTGCCGCAGGCCCTCGAGGAAGGGCTGCCATTCGGGCGGCTCGTTCCCGGTCCGGCGGGCCGAGGCAGCGTAGAGCTCGTGCACCTCCCGCGCCAGCTCGGGCTCGTCCCGGAACCGCTGCTGGACCAGCTCGCGCAGCGCCCGCTCGGCGGCGGCCGGGTCGGCGGCGAGCCGCCCGCCCTCCTCGTCGCCGAACAGCTCCCGCAGCAGTCCCGGGTCGTCCTCGACGAGCGCGCGCAGCATCTGCGAGCCGGCCGGCTCCTGCTCCGGCCGGACGGCGTTGCGGGGGACGGTGACGCCCTCGCCGACCGGGGTGGAGTGCTGCCGCGACTGCTCCTGGCCCGGCTCGCCCCAGACCTCGGCGATCCGGCCGCCCTCGCGCCGGACGTGCACGGTGACGCCGCCGGCGGTGCCGTGCACGACGCCGTCGGCCGGCGGCAGCTGCCCCGTGGTCCGCCGGGCGTGGTCGAGCACGACGCCGGCCGCGACGCGGATGTCGTCGGCCGACCACTCGCGCGGCAGGCCGGGGCCGCGCGGGTCCCGCCAGGCGTCCTCGGTGAACTCGGGCCGGAGCGTGCGGGCGTCGAACTGCGGGACGGCGGGCGGGAGCTGCTCCCCCGGCCGGCGCGGGCCGGGCTCGCGCAGCGCCTCGGGGCCGCCGGTCGGCAGGAGCCGGTCGGAGAAGGTGGTGACCGGCCCGGCCAGGTCGAACAGCTGCCGCACCGGGCTGCCGGACCCGTTCCAGCCGAATCCGGGCAGCAGGCCGCCCAGCAGTGCCGAGGCGGAGATGCCGCCGGCCTCGTTCGCGCCGAGGCTGCGGAAGGCGCCCGCGGGCCCGGCCGTCGGCACCACGGTGACGTTGACCAGCCAGGGCTGCCGGCCCGCGTTGGCCTGGCCCCAGACCTGCTGGGCCTGCTGGGTCACCTGGTCGGTGAAGGCGCGGACCTGCTGTTCCGTCACCCCGCCGGTCAGACCGACATGGAGCGGGACGACGATGTCGACGCCTTGCTGTCCGGAGTTGAAGAGCACCCGCTGGACGTGGATCTGCCCGGTGCCGGCGGCGACCGCCCGGGTGGCGCCGGTGGCGATCACCTGCTGCCGGTTCCAGACCTCGGTGTGGGCGCCGGGCTGGATCCCGGTGGGCCGGTACGCGAGGTGCTGGCCGTTGCGGCTGAGGCCCTCGATCCGGACGCCGTTGGCCTCGCCGATCCAGCGGTAGGTCCGCTCGTCGATCCGGACCCGGTGGAACGCGTTGGCGTGCGCGGTCTCGACCGCGTACAGGACGGCGGTCCGCCCCCACTCGCGCGGGAACATCGTCCGGACGGAGGTGCCCTGGGGTTCGAACCAGTGGTTGCGGAACTCCGCGAGCGGCGCGTCGGGGGCGACGGTCGCGTCCAGGAACCGCACCCGGGCGGGGTAGGTGCCGTTGGGGTGGACGTTGCCGCGCTCGATCACCTCGACGCCGCGCTGCCGCTGCCAGGCGGCGAGGTCCAGCTCCCCGTTCGGGGTGAACTCCTGGTGCAGCCCGGTGAGGGACTGCCGGTCGCCGTAGCGGGAGACGTCCTGCGCCCGCTGCCCGTAGCGGAGCAGGCCGGTGGGCCGCGAGGGCGCGTGGTCGAGGCCCTCGCCGCGCGGCGGCAGCGGGCCGAGGTCGGACAGGCCGTCCCAGGGGGCGGCCCGGCGGGGGCGGGCCGGCGGGCCGGCCTGGTGCACCTGGTGGGCCTGCGGGTCCGGCTGGGTGTCGGCGGGCCGGAAGGACGTGAACTTGTCGCCGTGGATCTCGCCCTCGATCCGCACTCCGGCGTACTCGCCGGTCCAGCGGTACCGGCCGGGGCCGGTCGGGGTGACGCCACTGTGGCGCACCGCGTCGAGGTACGCCTGCTCGGCGGCATAGACCGCTTCGTCCTCGGTCCAGTTGCGCGGGAACAGCCGCCGCCGACTGTGGTCGGCGGTGGGCGCGGGCCCGGTGCTGTGCAGGTCCCCGGCGGAGCTGCTGGTGCGGACGTCGGTGACGGTGCGGCGCGGGCCGACCGGGGCAGCCCCGTACTCGACGTGCAGGACGCCGTTGGGGTGCTGCTCGACGATGCCGGTGGGCCGGCGACGGTCGGAGCCGGGTGCCGGGAGCAGGTGGCCGCCCTCGGTACGGCGGTCGCCGAACAGGGCGGCCTGCCGGGTGTGCAGGTCGAACGCGGCCCGGGGCGGCAGCGGGTGGCCGTCGGGGGCGTGGTGGGTGGGCGTGAGCCGGGACGGCTGGGTGCCGAACACCTCGTCGATGGCGGCGCCCAGTTCGCGCAGGTTGCGCGCGGCCAGGGTCGGCACGCCCTCGACCCGCTGCGGGCCGACGCCGGCGAGCTGGTCGGCGGAGACCCGGCCGTGTTCGACGTGGACGGAGCCCATCATCCCGGCGTCGGTGTAGATGGTGTGCCGCATCTGGTGGCGGCGGTACTCGTCGTCGAGGCCGAGCAGGTGGCCGATCTCGTGGGCGAGGGTGTCCGGGGTGGATTCGAGGGACCAGGTCTCGTGGTTCTCGTGGAGCTGGCGGGTGAAGAGGTCGACGATGTGGACGTGGTGGTTGACGTCGGCCGAGTGCTCGACGAACTCGGGCCGGATCCGCAGCAGGTCGCCGTTGGGAAGCCGGTGGCCGGTGTTGTAGGCCGCGTTGACGCCCTCCCAGGTCCGTTCGATCACCTCCCCGATCTGCTCGTCGGTGAACTGCTCCACGGGGGCGTCGTAGAGGTGGCCGTCCTCGCTGTCGAGGTCGCTGTCCATCTCGCCCTGCTCGCGGCGGATGTGGATGCGCACCACGATCTCGGTGGCGGGCTCGCCGTCCTCCAGGAGGCCGCGCCGCGCCTCGTAGCCGCGCACGCGGGCGGCCGAGACGGACCGGCCGAAGGGGTCGGCGGGGGCCCGGACCTCGCGGGCCCCGGTGACCTGGGCGAGCTCGGTCTCGGCGGGGTCGACCAGCATGGTGAGGTCGTCGCCGTGGTCGGTCCCGGCCGGGGAGGACTCCCGCTGGGACTGCATGTCGGTGTCGTGGCCCGCGGTGTCCTGCTCCGCGGGCTCGTCGGTGATCCGGACGACGGTCTCGCTGTCGGGGCCGTGGTGCGCGGTGTTCCCCTGCTGGTCGGTCACCTCCAGCCGGATGTGCAGGGCGTGGGCCAGCAGCGGGGCGAGCGCCCCGCCGAGCCCGGCGTCGTGGGTGCCGTCCGAGGCCGCCAGGGCGTGCCGCAGGGCGTGCAGCTCCCGGGCGGTGTCCATGCTCGGCGCCAGGTGGGGGCGGAAGGCGGCCAGGGCCTCGGCGGGCAGGTCTGCGGGCCCGGTCCGCTGGAGGTACTCGGCCACCTCGGTGGTCATCAGCCGACGCAGCTCCGGCCGTCCGGTGTCCGGGGAGAGGTTGTGGTGCCCGAGCAGGGCGCCGACGAGTTCGGGCGAGGCGTCCGCGACGGCGTCCAGCAGGGGGTGGCCGTCCGGCGGCGCGAGGTGCGGCAGGGCGGCGGGAGCGGTGGGGACGGGGGCGGAGGTGTGGGAGGGGGCCTGCTCGCCGAGCGGCGGGACGTGCAGCTGCGGCAGCTCCCGCTGGTCGCCGATGCCCCGGTAGCCGGTGATCCGGCCGTTCACGACGGAGACCTCCAGCAGGACGCCGCGGAAGTCGCCGATGACGACGCTCGTCTCCCTCGGGCCGACCTGGTGCTGCTCGACGAGCCGGGTGACGGCCCAGCGCGCGTCGCGGGCGGTCCACTCGCGGGGCAGGCTCCGGTCGGCGGGGAAGGTGCGCGGGTCGAGGTCGACCGCCCTCCGGGTGAACCGGAAGTCCATCGCCTCCACGGCCCGTTGCGTGTCCCGGTCGGCGCCGGCGGTCACGGCGGGCCGCTGCTCGCCCGGCCGCAGCGGGCCGGGTTCGCGCAGGTCGGCGGGGACGCGGGGGGTGCCCCCGGCGGTGTGCAGGTCGGTGAGGAGGTCGACCCGGGTGGGTGCCTCCTCCTCCAGCCGGACGGCCGTCTCGTGGAACACGTCCGCGCCGTCGAAGTGGGCCAGCGGGCCGAGGAGGTGCCGGAGGTTCTCGGCGGTGTCGACCAGCGCCAGGTCCTCCGGGTCGGGCAGCGAGTCGCGGTCGACGATCACCCGGGCATAGGGGTCCTGGTGCTCGTCGGCGAAGTCGAGGCGGACGGCGACCAGTGTCTCCGGCAGGCCGTCCGGGTCCGCGGTGTCGCGGACCCGCTCGCGGACGTAGGCGTCCACCCGGCGCTGGAGTTCGCCCTCGGCGGCCAGCTGCTCCCGGCGGGTCAGGCCGCCCTCGGTGGACACCTGGACGGGGAGGGTGATCTCCAGGCCGAGCTGCCCGGAGTCGAACAGCACCCGGGAGACGGTGACCGTGCGGCCGTCGAGGTCGACGTCCTCGCCGCGGACGGTGTGCCGCACCCGGAGGTCGTCCCAGGCCCGGATCGGTGCCGTCGGCTGGTCCTCGGTCGGGCGGTGGGCCAGGTGGGCGCCGTCGCGGGAGAGTCCCTCGATCCGGACGCCGTCGGCCTCGCCGGTCCAGTAGTACGTCCGGCCGTCGTCCAGGTAGACCCGGCGCTCGGCCGGGACGCCGTCGTGCGCCTCGTCGACGCGGATCAGCAGGTCCTCCGACGACCAGGTCCGCGGGTACATGGTGCGCAGGCCGTCGTCGGCGTCCCGGACCCGCCAGCGGGTCGGGAATTCGGCGAGCGGGGAGTTCGGGGCGACGGTCGGGTCGAGGAAGGCGACCCGGGCCCGGTAGGTGCCGTTGTGGGCCGGGGCCATGGTCTCGACGACCCGGGCGCCGTGGGCCCGCAGCGCGTTCTCCCGGCCGGACAGGGCCGGGTCGAGTTCGTGGTGCAGGCCGGTGAGGTGCTGCCGGTCGCCGTAGCGGGCGATGTCCTCGGCGCGCTGGCCGAAGGCGCCGTAGCCCTGGGCCGGGTTGTCGCTCCGGGCCGGGTCGTGCTCGGTGAGGGCCAGCGGGTCGGGCCGGTGCGGGGCGTTCAGGGGCGGGTCGGTGTCGGGCTGGCTGTCGGAGGGCCGGAAGGACAGGAACCGGTCGCCCTGGACCTCGCCCTCGATCCGCACGCCCGCGTACTCGCCGGTCCAGCGGCGGCGGGCGCCGCCCAGCGGGACCACCTGGTCACTGCCCAGCGCGTGCAGGTACGCCTGCTCGGCCGCGTACACCGCGTCCTCGCTGGTCCAGTTGCGCGGGAACATCCGGCGCTGCGCCGGCCCGGCAGGGGTCAGCGGGTCACCGGCGCCCAGCAGGTCACCGGCGGCGGAGGAGGTCGCCACCCGCCGCGCCCGCGGCAGCGCCGCATCCGAGGCGAACTCGGCCACCACCACGCCGTTGCGCTCCACCCGCACCACCCGCTCCGGCGCCGGCCGGTCCGAACCGGCCGGCGGCAGCAGATGCCCGCCCGGGTTCCGCGTCCCCCCGAACAGCGAGGACTGCCGGGCGTCCAGGTCGAACGACGCCCGACCCGGCAGCTCGTGAGCGTTCGGCACCGCCTGCACGGGACCGAGCGCCTGCTCGATCACCGCCCCCAGCTCCCGCAGATTGCGCGGCTGGACGGCGAACCGGATGTCGGTGCCGTCGGTGAGGATCCCGGCGTCCTGGTCGAAACGGACCCGGTTGTTACCGGCGTGGGTGCCGCCCATCAGCCCGGCGTCGGTGTAGGAGGGCCGGGGTCGGATCTCGCGCTCCAGGACGACGCGGTCGCCGTTCTCGTCGACCGACTCCTCGTGGACGCGCCGCTCGCGGTACTCGTCGGGCAGGCCGAGCAGGTGGCCCAGCTCGTGGGCCAGGACGGTGCCGTTCGTGTCCAGACCCCAGAGGCCGGAGTGCTCACGGATCGGCGTCCCCGGCTCGGGGGCCAGGACCTCGACCTGGTGGTGCGCCGCGCCGGGGCCGTCGACGAACTCCAGTCGGACCACCATGACATCGCCGTCGGGCAGCCGGTGGCCGGTGTTGTAGTAGTCGTCGACGCTTCGCCGGGCACGGGCGCGCAGGTCCGCCAGCGACTCGGTGTGGTCCTGGCCGGCCGGCAGCCCCGAGGTGTCCAGGTGGACCCGCACCAGGACCTCGACCGCCGGCGAGCCGTCCAGCAGGACGGCCCGGCCGGCCTGGAAGCGGCGCAGGTGGGTGCTGGTGCTGCTGTGCAGGGCCCGGTCGGCGGGCGCGGTGACCTCGACCGTCCGGAGGACCTGGGCGATCCGCAGGTCCGGCGCCGGTGCCCGGTGCGCGGGGCGGACCCGGTCGGCGCCGCCGTCGGTGTCGGTGGTGCTGTCGGTGTCGGTGGTGCTGTCGGTGTCGGTGTCGGTGTCGGTGTCCCGGCGCGAGTCCGTGTCCATGGATCGGTCGGAGTCGTAGCCGTACACCGACTCCATGTCGTGGTCGGAGGACAGGTAGTCGAGCGTGGAGTCGGTGTAGTAGCCCATCTCCTCGTCGGAGTCCCGGTACAGGTCCAGGTCCATGTCCTCGGGCCGGCCCGGGGTGGCGGGCAGGCCGGACTCGTCCCGGCCCGGCGTGCTGGGCCCACCCGGGGTGGTGGGCCAACCCGGCGTCCTGGGCAGGGCGTTGTCGTCGCCGCCCGGAGTGGTGGGCCGGGAGTCCCCGTCATGGCCGGGCGTCCTGGGCACGACGTTGCCGTCGCCGCCCGGGGTGGTGGGCAGGGAGCCGCCGTCCGAACCGGCGGAGCGCGGCGCGAACGACAGCGGCGCCGGTGCCGCGTCGCCCGGGGCGGGCGGCCGGACGGGGCCTCGCTCGGGCACCGGCACGTTGGTCTGGCTCGGCGGGGTGTGGCCGTCGGCGACCGAGAAGTCGACGATCCGGTACTCCGCGTCCCTCAGCACCGTGATCTCGACCCCGGCGAACCGCACCCGGCTCCGGAACCCGTCCGCGACCGGCTCCTCGACCCCGATGGGGCGCCCGTGGTGGGCCGCGTAGAGGCGCTCCGCAGCCGTCCACTCCCGGGGCAGGCCCCGGCCGGCGGTGTCGCTCAGGTTCGGGGCGACCCGGTCGGCGGGCACCGCGACGGGCGCCGTCGGGTCGGTGGTGGCCGGGCGGCGGCCGGTGGCGGGCGCCCCGGGCTCGGTGAGCGGGGCGGAGCGGTGCGCGTCCGGCGGCAGGACGACGCCGGGCTGCTCGTCCGCCGGGCGGTGGACGAGATGCCGGCCGTCCCGGGTGATGCCCTCGATCCGGACGCCGTCGGCGGTGCCGGTCCAGTGCTGGGCACCGTTCACGAGGCGCGTTTCGGTCCGGTTCTCGTACGCCGTCCGGACGGCCTCCAGGACCCGGCCGGCCGGCCAGTCCCTCGGGTAGAAGGTGTTGGTCGGGTGGTCCGCGCGCAGGTGCCAGCGGGAGGGGAAGTCCGTTATCCAGGAGGACGGCGTCACCACCGGGTCCAGGAACCACACGGGCGCGCGGTAGGTCCCATTGGGGTGCCCGCCGAACGGGGCGCCGATCCGGATCCCCCGGCGCTGGCCGGCCAGCTCCACCGCGGACGGCTCCCCCGGCCGGTGCCCGGGCGGCTCCGGCGGCTGGTGGTGCGCGCCGGTCATGGTGTAGCGGTCGCCGTAGCGCACCAGGTCCTCGACCCGCTGGCCGAAGCCGTCCGGGAAGGGGTGCCAGGGCAGGTGCGCGGCGGCGCCGAGGCCGCTCTGGTCCTCGGACGGGCGGAAGGAGACGATCTCCGCCACCTCGACCGTGCCGCCGCGCCGGTTCTCGGCCGGGTTGGCGGGCCGGAACTCGGTCCGGGACTCGACCCGGCCCTCGATCCGCACCCCGCCGTACTCGCCGGTGAACGCCCAGGAACCCGAACCGAGTCCGGTGAACGCGTCGCCGCCGCGGCGCAGCGCGTGCTGGTACGCCTGCTCCGCCGCGTACACCGCGTCGTCGGACGACCAGTGCTCCGGGAACACCGTGCGGCCCCGGTCGCGGGCGCCCGGGCCGGCCGCTAGGTCGCCGGCCAGCCGGTGCTGCCCGGTCGCGGTGCCGTCGGCCGGGCCGCCGTAGACCCGGAAGGTGCCGTTGCGGTTCTCCGAGCCCGGGATCCGGGTCGGCCGCGGCCGGTCCGAACCGGGCGGTGGGACCAGGTGGCCGCCGCCGTCGCGGCCGCCGCTCGACAACCGCCCGCCGGTCCCGTCGAGGTCGCCGAAGAGCGCGGTGCGCCGGGCGTCCTCGTTCACCCGCGGCCTCGGCGGGTGGGTCCCGTCCGGGGCGGGGCCTCGGTCGGCGCCGAACGCGAGGTCGATCACGGCGCCCAGCTGCCGCAGGTTGCGCGCCGTCAGAACGGGTCGCCGGTCGGTGTAGCCCGGGCGGTCGGCCAGGCTGTCGCTGTCGACCAGAGGCCGGTCGAAGCGGTCCCGCGTCGTGGAGGCCATCAGTCCGCCGTCGACGTGGACCGGCCGGGACCGGCCGTCGTAGGAGCCCTCGCGGTACTCGTCCGCCAGCCCGAGCGTGTGGCCGATCTCGTGGGCGATGATCTCGGCCCGGATGTCCAGGCCCCAGTTGTGGTGGTTCGCCCGCTCCTGGTCGGGGTGGACGGCCACGATGTGGTGCGCGGCGCCGGGGTCGTTCACGAACTCGACCCGGACCCGCAGCCGGTCGCCGCCCGGCAGCCGCTGGGTTCCGCCGTAGGTGGCCGCCAGCCCGGCGCGAGCCCGGTTGGCCAGGTCGTCGAGGCCGCGCACGGTGGTGGGGTCGGCCAGATCCAGCGCGGCGGTGTCCAGGTGCACCCGAACGGTCACGAGGGACTCGGTGTCACCGTCGGCGAACCGGATCCGGCTCACCGAGAAGCGCTGCAACCGCCGGTCCTCCATGGCGTGTTCGAGGCGGTCCGCCGGAGGGTGGACCTCGCGGCTCCCGAGCACCTGGATCCGCTCGGGTCCGCGCCTGGTCAGTTGGTCGGGCATCCGCTGGTCCGGCTGGCCCCAGAAGTCGCTGATCCGGCCGTTCTCCACCCGCACCGTCAGCCGGACCCCGGCGAAGGTGCCGTGGACCAGTTCGGGCGCGGTCGTGCCGCCGGGCGGCACCGGGCCGGCCGGGGCGCGGTGCGCCGAGCCGGCGACCACGCTGGCGGCGTAGCGGGCCTCGTCGGCGGTCCACTCGCGGGGCAGGTTGCGGCCCTCGGTCGGGCGGTCCCACACGGAGGCCGTGAAGAGCCGCCGCCGGCCGTCGAGCATCGTCTCGCCGGAGACCGTGTCCGGGGCCGACGGCGCCTGCGGCTGCCGCTCCGAGGCCAGCACCTCGGCCAGCCGGTCGGTGCCCGCCGCCCGGTGCAGCCTCGGCAGGGCCTGTTCGACGGTGGGGTCCTGGCCGGGGACGAGCCGGACCGGGGTGGCGTCGCGGTCCCGGGTGAACTCCAGGTGGAGGTCCAACGGGGTGTCGCTGCCGGCCTGGTGGCCCTCCAGGTACTCGGCGGCGGCCTGCCGCAATGTCGTCTCGGCCTGCCGCAGGTCGGCGGGGGTGGCGTGCTCGCCGCCGACCAGCCGGACCCGGGCGGTGACCCGGAGGACCTCGGAGCCGTCGAACATGAGGTCGCGGCGGACCCGGACCGGCCCGAGGCCGGTCGGCCGCACCTCGGTGCCCCGGTGGGCCGTCGCCGAGGCGGCTCCCTGGTAGTCCGGGTTGTCGAAGGTCTGGTGCGGAGCGGGGCGGTGGTAGTAGAGCTCGCCGTCCGGTCCGAACCGGCCCTCGATCCACACCCCGTCGGCCCGGCCGAGCACGACCCGGGAGCCGTCGGCCTCCTGGCGGGTGAGGAGCGGGTGGTCGAGCGCGGTGGTGACGTGCGCGGTGAGCTGCGCCTCGCTCCAGTGCTCCGGGTAGTACACCGTCCCGGGGTCGAGCGCGGAGCGGTGCCAGCGGGTGGGGAACTGCGTGGCCGGGGCGCCGGGGGCGACCGCGGGGTCGAGGTGGGCCGCGAAGACCCGGACGGCGCCGTTCGGCAGGGTCACCCGCATCTCGCCGGCGGCGGGGGCCGGCGGGCGGCGCGGGGTCCCGGTCACCGTCCCGTCCAGGTCGGCCGACTGCCAGGCGGAGGCGGCCCGGCGCTGCGCGACGGGGGCGGGCGCGGGGGCGGGCTGGGTCCCGGCGTCCGCGCCGAGCGGCGGGACGTGCAGCTGCGGCAGGTCCCGCTGGTCGCCGACGCCGGTGACCAGGACGATCCGTCCCTCCTCCACGTGGACGGCGAACTCGACGCCGCCGAAGGAGCCCCGGACGAGGCCGGTCACGGTGGCGCCGTACTGGCTGTCGTGCGCGTTGTGGATCTGGACGGCGGCCCACCGCGCGTCGAGGGCCGTCCACTCCCGGGGCAGGCTGTGGGTGACGGGCAGGTTCCGCGGGTCGGCGGCCAGCGCCTCCTGGCTGAACCGGGCGTCCAGGTGGCGCAGTTCCAGCGCGGTCTGCTGGTCCCAGCCGGCCACCTCGGCGGGCCGGTGCTCGCCGGGCCGCAGCGGGCCGGGCTCACGCAGGTCGGCCGGGACCCGGGGGGCGCCCTGCTGGGCGACCAGGTCGGCGTGCGGGGTGGCATAGCCGTCCAGGGCGGCGACGAGCGAGTTGAACACCTGGTCCTGCCCATGGAAGGCCAGCGGGCCCAGGACGTCCGACACGTCCGACGCCGAGCCGGGACGCACCAGCACGCCGGAGAAGACGTCCGGACGCCCGGGGGTGAAGTCGAGGACGACGGCGACCAGCCTCGGCGGCACCCCGTCCGGGCCCGCCGTCTCCAGCGTCCGGTCCCGGACGTAGTCGTTCACCCGCTGCTGGACGTGCTCCTCGGCGAACGCCCGGTACTCGGGCGTCACCGGGCCCTCGACGACGGTGCGCACGGGCACGGTGATCCGCAGGCCCTCCTGCCCGGAGTCGAAGAGCACCCGGGAGACGGACAGTGGGCGGTCGCCCAGCCAGGTCGCGGTGTCCGGGGAGGTGCGCAGCACCCGCCGCTGGTTCCAGTCGGTCATCGGCTGGGTGTCGGTCGGGCGGTGGGCCAGGTGGGCGCCGTCGCGGGAGAGTCCCTCGATCCGGACGCCGTTGGCCTCGCCGGTCCAGTAGTACGTCCGGCCGTCGTCCAGGTAGACCCGGCGCTCGGCCGGGACGCCGTCGTGCGCCTCGTCGACGCGGGTCAGCAGGTCCGCCGAGGACCAGGTCCGCGGGTACATGGTGCGCGCGCTGCCGCCGTCGGCGTTGCCGCGGAGGCGCCAGCGGGTCGGGAGCTGGGCGAGCGGGGAGGTCGGGGCGACGGTCGGGTCGAGGAAGGCGACCCGGGCCCGGTAGGTGCCGTTGTGGATCGGCGGGCTGGTCTCGACGACCCGGGCGCCGTGGGCCCGCAGCGCGTTCTCCCGACCGGACAGGGCCGGGTCGAGTTCGTGGTGCAGGCCGGTGAGGTGCTGCCGGTCGCCGTAGCGGGCGATGTCCTCGGCGCGCTGGCCGAAGGCGCCGTAGCCCTGGGCCTGGTTGTCGCTCCGGGCCGGGTCGTGCTCGGTGAGGGCCAGCGGGTCGGGCCGGTGCGGGGCGTTCAGGGGCGGGTCGGTGTCGGGCTGGCTGTCGGAGGGCCGGAAGGACAGGAACTGCTCGCCGAGGACCTCGCCCTCGATCCGCACCCCGGCGTACTCGCCGGTCCAGCGGTGCCGGGCGCCGCCCAGCGGGACCACCTGGTCGGTGCCCAGCGCGTGCAGGTACGCCTGCTCGGCCGCGTACACCGCGTCCTCGCTGGTCCAGTTGCGCGGGAACATCCGGCGATGGACCGGCCCCGTGAGGGTGGCGTCGGCCGGCAGGTCACCGGCGGCGGACGAGGTGTCCGTCCGCCGGACGCGCGGGATCGTGGCGTCCGAGGAGAAGTCGGCGACGACCACGCCGTTGCGCTCGATCCGCACCACGCGTTCCGGCGCCGGCCGGTCCGAGCCGACCGGCGGCAGCAGATGCCCGCCCGGGTTCCGCGTCCCCCCGAACAGCGAGGACTGCCGGGCGTCCAGGTCGAACGACGCCCGGCCCGGCAGACCGTGCGCGTTCGGCACCGCCAGCACCGGACCCAGCGCCTGCTCGATCACCGCCCCCAGCTCCCGCAGATTGCGCGGCTGGAGCGCGAACCGGATGTCGGTGCCGTCCGTGAGGATCCCGGCGTCCTGGTCGAAACGGACCCGGTCGTTGCCGGCGTGGGTGCCGCCCATCAGCCCGGCGTCGAGGTACGACGGCCGGGGCCGGATCCCGCGCTCCAGGACGACGCGGTTTCCGCCCTGGTCGACGCCCTCCTCGCGGACGCGCCGCTCCCGGTACTCGTCGGGCAGACCGAAGAGGTGGCCGATCTCGTGGGCCAGCACGGTGCCGTTCGTGTGCAGCCCCCAGAGGTCGTTGTGCTCGCGGACGTTCCCGTCCTCGACCCGGACCAGGTGGTGCGCCGCGTCGGGGTCGTCGACGAACTCCACCCGCACCACCAGGACGTCGCCCTCGGGCAGCCGGTGACCGGTGTTGAAGTACTCGTCGACGCCGCGCCGGGCACGGGCGCGCAGGTCCCCCAGCGCGCCGCTGTGGTCCTGGCCGGCCGGTAGCCCCGAGGTGTCCAGGTGGATCCGCACCACCGTCTCGACGGCCGGCGAGCCGTCCAGCAGGAAGCCTCGCGCGGCCTGGAAGCGCCGGTGGACGGTGGAGGTGCTGCTGTGCAGCGCCCGGTCGGTGGGCGCGGTGACCTCGACCGGGTCGAGGACGGCGGCGAACCCGAGGTCCGGCGCGGGCGCCTCGTGTGCGGGCCGGACCGGCCGCACCGCGAGTACCTCGTCCAGGTCCATCAGCAGGTCGTCGTCCGGCTCCTCCGAGCGGCGGCCGGAACCGGCGTCGGAGCCGTCCTCCCAGTCCATCGGCTCGTCGTCGGAGATCAGGTCCAGGGTGTCGGCGCGGGAGAACGTCTCCTCGTCGGTGTCCGAGTACAGCTCCATGTCCTCGTCCTCGTCGGAGCGGCGGTGGCCGCCCGGCGAACCGAGGTCGTGGTCGGAGCCCTCGTCCGAGCCGGGGTAGTGCGGCAGCGGCTCGTTCTCGACGGGCCGCAGGGCCGACTGCCGGGTACCGCGCTCGGGGATCGGCACGGCCCGCTGGGGCGGCGGGGTGTGGCCGTCCGCGACCGTGAAGTCGACGATCCGGCTGCTCGCGTCGCGCACCACGGTGATCTCGACGCCGGCGAACCGCACCCGGACGCTGGAGCCGCCGTCGTCGAGCGCGGTCACGGGCTCCAGCGGCCGGCCCGCGTAGGCGGCGTAGAGCCGCTCCGCCGCCGTCCACTCCTCGGGCAGGCCGCGGCCGGCGCCGGCCCGCAGCACGCCGGCCTCGCCGGCGGGCAGCTCGATCGCGCTCAGGTCGGCGACGACGGCCGGGCGCCGGCCGGTGCCGGGCGCCGCGGGCTCGGTGAGCGGGGCGGACCTGCCCCGCACCCGGGCGTCGGGCTGGACGTCCGCCGGGCGGTGGACCAGGTGCCGGCCGTCCCGGGTGATGCCCTCGATCCGGACGCCGTTGCCGGTGCCGGTCCAGTGGGTGGCACCGTCGACGACGCGGTCGTGGGCCACGTTCCGGTTCTCGTACGCGTGCTGGACGGCGTCGAGGACGTGGCCGGCCTGCCAGTGCGCCGGGTAGAACATCCGCCCCGGGTGGTCGGCGTGCCGGAACCAGCGGGAGGGGAACTGCGCCAGGTGCGCCCTCGGGGCGATGAACGGGTCGAGGAACCAGGCGGTGGCCCGGTAGGTCCCGTTGGGGTTGGAGTTGAAGGAGCGGTTCCCGATCCTGACGCCCCGCCGGCTGCCGGCCACCTCGACCTTGGAGAACTGCCCGTCCTGGGGGCGGTCCTGGGCCGGCTGGTGGTGGAAGCCGGCGAGGGTCTGCCGGTCGCCGTAGCGGACCAGGTCCGCGACGTGCTGCCCGAAGGCGTCCGGGGACGGGTGCCAGGGCAGGTGCGGGGCCGGGCCGAGCCCGCCCTGGTCGTCGGACGGGCGGAAGGAGAGGATCTCCACCACCTCGACCGGGCCGCCGGGCCGGTTCTCGTCCGGGTTCGGCGTCCGGATCTCGGTCCGGTTCTCGACCCGGCCCTCGATCCGCACGCCGCCGTACTCGCCGGTGAACGTCCGGACGCCGGGGGCGACTTCGGTGAACGCGTCGCCGCCCCGGCGCAGCGCGTGCTGGTACGCCTGCTCGGCCGCGTACACCGCGTCGTCGGACGACCAGTGCTCGGGGAACATGGTGCGGTGGCGGTCGGCGGGCCGGGGGGCCGGCGTGGTGGCGAGGTCGCCGGCCAGCCGGTGCTGACCGGTCGTCGGCCCGGCGGCCGGGCCGTCGTCGTGCACCCGGAAGGTGCCGTTGCGGTGCTCGGAGCCGGGGATCCGGATCGGCCGCGGCCGGTCGGAGCCGGGCGGCGGGAACAGGTGGCCGCCCTCGCGGCCGTCGCCGAACAGCGCGGTGCGCCGGGTGTCCTCGTTCACCGTCGGGCGGGGCGGGTGGCTGCCGTCGCGGACCGGGCCGCGGTCGGCGCCGAAGGCGCTGTCGATGACGCCGCCGAGCTGGCGCAGGTTGCGCGCCTTCAGGACGGGCCTCGGGTCCGCGGTGTACTCGCCGCCGGTCGGGTTGTCCGCGTCGAGACCGACCCGGCCGAATCGGTCCCGGGTGGTGGAGCCCATCATGCCGCCGTCGTCGTGGACCGGGCGGACCCGGCCGGGGCGGGACAGTTCGCGGTACTCGTCCGGCAGTCCGAGCAGGTGGCCGAGTTCGTGGACGACGGCCTTGGCCGGGGTGTCCAGGCCCCAGTTGAAGGCGTTCGGCCGGGACTGGGTCGGGTGGACGGTCACGGTGTGGTGGGCGGCGCGGGGGTTCTTCACGAACTCCATCCGCACCCGCAGCCGGTCGCCGCCGGGCAGCCGCTGGCCGAGGTCGTAGATCTCCGCCGTCCTGGCGCGGGCGTTCCTGGTCAGCTCCTTGAGGCCGTCCTTGGTGGCCCGCTTCGTCATGTCCAGGTCACGGGTGTCCAGATACACCTTGACGGTCACCAGTGACTCGGTGTCACCGTCGGCGAGCCTGATCCGGCTCACCGAGAACCGCTGGAGCCGCCGCTCCTCCAGGGCGCGCTCGAAGAGGTCCACCGGCGGGACGACCTCACGGGTCCCGAGTACCCGGCGCCGCTCGGCCGTGGGCGCGGCCAGCTGGTCCGGGACCCGCTGGTCCGGCTGGGCCCAGAAGTCGCTGATCCGGCCGTTCTCCACCCGCACCGTCAGCCGCACCCCGGCGAACTCGCCGTGGCGCAGCGTGGGAGCGGTGGTGCCGCCGGGCGGCACCGGCCCGGCCTGGGCCCGGAACGCGGAGCGCGCGACCACGCTCGCGGCGTAGCGGGCCTCGTCGGGGGTCCACTCGCGGGGCAGGTTGCGGCCCTCGGTCGGACGGTTCCACGCGGCCGGGGCGAAGAGCTCCCGCGCTCCGTCCAGCATCGTCTCGCCGGACACGGTGTGCGGCGGCAGCGGTGCCTGCTCCCGTGCGGCGGCCAGCACTGCGGACGGTCCGGGACCGGTCGCCTCCTCGTGCAGCCGTGGCACGGCCTGCTGGAGCGAGAAGCCCTCGCCGGGGACGAACCGGATCTCGACGGCGTCGGCGTCCCGGGTGAACCGCAGCCCGAGCTCCATCCGGATGCCGCCGTCCTGGTGGCCCGCCAGCAGCTGGCCGGCGGCCCGGTGCAGCGCCGTCTGGGCGCGCACGACGTCGGGCTGGGCGACACCCTCGGTGCCGGTGATCCGGACCCGGGCGGTGAGCCGGACGACCTCGGATCCGTCTGCCATCAGCTCGCGGCGGACCCGGACCGGCCCGAAGCCCGCCAGGTCCACCTCCTCGCCCCGGCCGACGGTCGGCGCCGAGCCGAGGTCGTACCTCGGGTCCCGGAACGACTGGTGCGGGGACGGGCGGTGGCCCATGAAGCTGCCGTCCGCGAGGTACATGCCTTCGATCCACACGCCGTCGGCGCGGCCGAGCTTGAAGGTGACGCCGTTCTCCACCCGGGTGAACAGCGTGTTCCCGAGCGCCTCGGTGACCCGCTCGCCGAGGTGCGCCGCGGTCCAGGCCTTCGGGTAGTACACGGTGCCGGGGTCGAGCAACGAGCGGCTCCAGCGCGAGGGGAAGGCCGCCACCGGCGCGCCCGCCTCCACGGCGGGGTCCAGCTGTGCCTTGAACACCCGGACCGTGCCGTTGTGCAGGGTCTCCTGCCGCTCGCCGTCCTGGAGGGCGGGCGGGCGGCGCGGGCCGTCCTGGACGGTGCCGTCGGTCGCGGTGGGGTGCCAGGGGTTGGTCCGGGCCGCTCCGGCCTGCCCGGCCTGCGCGGCGGCGACGGGAGCGGTGGCCGGCGCGGTCGGCGCGGGGACATCGGAGTTCGGGTACGCCTGCGGGAGGACCAGGGTGTCCGCGTCACCGGTGTGTGGCGCGTGCAGCACCGGGCCCTCGCCGTCCGTGCCGGACAGCGGCCCGGAACCGCGCGGGGGCAGGGGACGGGAGCCCTGGGGCGGCGGGGTGTGCCCGTCCGCGGCCCGGAAGTCGATGATCTTGTAGCTGTGCCAGTCCCGGACCACGGTGATCAGGACGTCGCCGTAGCGCACCTGCTGGATCAGCTCGGCCCCGACCTGCGTCTGGGAGCCGATCTGATCGCCGCGGGCGGCCGCGTGGATCATCTCCTCGCGGGTCCACTGCGGCGGCAGGCCCCGGCCCGCGTCGGGCCGCAGGGACGGGCTGACCACGTCGGCGTCCACCGGGTCCGCGATCGGCCGGGCCACCGTCGCCGGGCGGGTGCCGGTGCCGGGCGGCGCCGGTTCGGTGAGCGGGTGGGAGCGGTGCCCGTCCGCCGCCGGAGCGCCGGGCTGGTCGTCCGCCGGACGGTGGATCAGGTGGCGACCGTCCCGGGTGATGCCCTCGATCCGGACGCCGTCGGCCACCCCCGTCCAGTGGACGGCGCCGTTCACGGTGCGCCGGTCGGTCGCGTTCCGGTGCGCCGATTCGACGGCGCCGAGGACCCGCAGCGGGTCCCAGGTCCGGGGGTAGAACATGTTGTCCGGGGCGTCCTCGCGCCGGTGCCAGCGGGAGTCGAACTCCGCCAGCCTGGAACCCGGGGACGCCACGGGGTCGAGGAACCAGACCGGGGCACGGTAGGTCCCGTTGGGGTTGGTGTGCACCGGTTCCCCGATGTCGATCCCGTGCACGGCCTTGGCCGCGTCCACCGGCTGGTGGTGCAGGCCGGTGAGGGTGAGCCGGTCGCCGAAGCGCACCAGGTCCTCGACGCGCCGGCCGAAGGCCCCCTCGGAGGGGCGCCACGGCAGGTGGGCGGCCGCGCCCAGGCCGCTCTGGTCGTCGGACGGGCGGAAGGAGACGATCTCCACCACCTCGACCTGGCCGCCGCGCCGGTTCTCCTCCGGGTTCGCCGGCCGGAACTCGGTCCGGTTCTCGACCCGGCCCTCGATCCGCACCCCGCCGTACTCACCGGTGAAGGTCCGAACACCGGGGGCGACCTCGGTGAACGCCTCCGGGCCCCGGCGCAGCGCGTGCTGGTACGCCTGCTCAGCCGCGTACACCGCGTCGTCCGACGACCAGTGCTCCGGGAACATGGTGCGGTGGCGGTCGCCGCCCCGGGGAACGGGGTCAGGGGCGGTACCGAGGTCTCCCGTCCGGGGAGCCCGGCCGGTGGTGAAGTCCGCAGTCCGGGGAGCCCGGCCGGTCGCCAGGTCGCCGGCCTGCCGCCCGTTCAGCGTCGCCCGGTGGTCCGTCGCCACCTCGTCCGCCGGGCCGCCGAGCACCCGGAAGGTGCCGTTGCGGTTCTCCGACCCCGCGACCCGCTCCGGCCGGGGCCGGTCGGAACCCGGCGGCGGGAACAGGTGGCCGCCCCCGCGCCCGTCGCCGTACAGCGCGGTGCGCCGGGCGTCCTCGTTCACCTGCGGTCGCGGCGGGTGGGTGGCGCCCGGGGCAGGACCGCGGTCGGCACCGAAGGCGAGGTCGATCACGGCGCCCAGCTGCCGCAGGTTGCGCGCGGGCAGGACCTGGTGCGGGCCGACGGAGTAGTTGCCCCTGGACTGGTGGTCCTGGTCGACCGCGATCAGGCCGTGGCCTTCCTCCCGGGCCCGGGCCGCCATCAGCCCGCCGTCGAGGTAGACCGGACGGCTGCTCCACGACGCTTCGCGGTACTCGTCGGGCAGGCCGAACAGGTGGCCGACCTCGTGGGCGATGACATCAGCCTTGGTGTTCAGGCCCCATGCGCGGTGGTTCTCCCGGTCCGAGGACGGGTGGATCTTCACGGTGTGGTGCGCGGTGGCGGGATCGTTCACGAATTCGATCCGCGCCCGCAGCCGGTCGCCGTTGGGCAGCCGCTGGCCGACGTCGTAGGTGGCGGCCACCCCGGCCCGGGCCCGGTCGAGCAGTTCTCCGAACCTCTCGGCGGTGCGCAGCTCCACCAGTGGCAGGTCCGTGGTGTCCAGGCGCACCCGGACGGTGATCACGGACTCGGTGTCGCCGTCGGGAAGCCGGATCCGGGTCACCTCGAACCCCTGGGTATCCCGCGCCTCCATGGCGCGGTCGAAGGCGTCCGTCGGAGGAACGACCTCGCGGGTCCCGATCACCTGGCGCTGCTCGGCCACCGGCGCGGCCAGCTGGTGCGGCATGCGCTGGTCCGGCTGACCCCAGAAGTCGGTGATCCGGCCGTCCTCCACCCGGACGGTGAGCTTCACCCCGGCGAACTCGCCGTGGTGCAGCTGGGGCGCGCTCGTGCCCTCGGGCGGTACCGGACCGGCGTCGACGGCCCGGCCCGTGGCCAGGATCCGGTGCGCGGCGTAGCGGGCCTCCTCGGCGGTCCACTCGCCCGGCAGGTTGCGGCCCTCCCTCGGGCGGTTCCAGACCGCCTCGGCGAACTGGTGCCGCGGCACGTCGACCAGCGCCGCGCCCGACACCGTCCACGGCGCCTCCGGCGGCTGCTGGGGCACCCGCTCCAGGGCCACGGCCAGGTCGAAGCGCCCCGCCGCGTCGCGCAGCCGGGGCAGGGTGCCCAGGACGGTGAGGTCCGCGCCGGGACCGGTCCGGACCTCGGTGGCGTCCTGGTCGGTCGTGAACTCCAGCCGGAAGTCGAGTCGGGTGTCGCTGAAGTCCTGATGGCCGGCCAGATAGCCGGCGACATCGCCCTCCAGGGCGATCCGGGCCTGCCAGAGGTCCGCCGGGTCGCCCTGCTCGTCGCCCACCAGCCGGACCCGGGCGGTGACCCGCAGGACCTCCGCCCCGTCGACCGTCCGTACCCGGCCCATCCGGACGTGTCCGAGCTCCGGCACCTGGACCTCGGCGCCCTCGGCGTGCTGGGCGTCCGTCTGCCACGGGGACGGGCGGTGGGACTGCAGGCTGCCGTCCGGGTGGACCACGGCCTCGATCCAGACGCCGTCCGACTGGCCGACCACCAGGGTGGTGCCGTCGGGCTGCGGGTACCGCTGCGGCGAGGTGCGCACCGCCGCGTCCACGTGGGTGGCCACGGCGGCGGCGCTCCAGGACTCCGGGTAGTAGAGCGTGCCGGTGTCCCCCAGGGCACGGTGCCAGCGCGAGGGGAACGCCTCGATCGGCGCACCCGGCTCGACACCCGGGGACCGCTGGCCGGAGAAGACCCGGACCGTGCCGTTGGTGAGCACCGTCTGCCGCAGGTCGCCCGAGGCACGGGGCGGGCGGAGCGGATCCGTGATGCTGCCGCCCGGGCCCGCGGACTGCCAGGTGGAGGCCGGGTACTGCGGAGGAGCGGTGTCGTTCGTCCGGACCGTGGTGGTGTCGGCCGTCGTGGTGTCGTGCGCCGAGGTGTCGTCCGCCGACGGCTGCGGGACGCCCGGGAGGTCGGTGCGGCCGGGGCGCCCGGGCGCCGACAGCTCGACGGGCCCGTGCTCCCCGGGGCCGCCCGGGGCGTTCGGCAGCGGGACGAGAAGCTCTGCGGGCCGCCCGAACTGCGGCGGGTGGGGCGTCCCGCCCAGCGCCTGGGCGCCGACGATCCGGCCCTGCGCGTCGTGCTCCAGCCGCAGCCGGATGTCCAGGTGCTCCAGCAGGCGCACGGTACGGCCCGGCGGCACCGGGGGCTGCGGCCCGTCGGCGGCGAACGGGACGCCGCGACGGCTCGCGTCCGCGAGGAAGGAGAAGGCGTCCTCCCGCGTCCACACCGAGGGAAGGTGGGAGTCCCGGGCGGTCCAGTCCGCGCCGAGCGCGAAGTCGCGCTCCAGGCCGGGGCGGAGCGTCTCGGTCCGGCTGACCGTCGGGGGCCGTTCGTCCGTGCCCGGCGTGCCCGGCTCGCGCAACGGCGGCGCGGTGGGGCGGTCGGTGGCCGTCCAGCCCTCGGCCGGCGCGGCCCGGCGCGCGTGCTCGACGGTTCGTACCCGGATGGCCTGGTCGCCGACGAGCTCGGGCAGCAGGGTGCGCGGACCCGGCATGCTGGTGCGGCCGACGAGGGGCGCGCGCGGGTGGTCGCTGTCGACGAAGTCGACGACCACCCGGACCAGCGCGCCGTCCGCGGTGCGCATGTTCCCGAGCTCCTGGTCGACCCGCTGCTGGAAGGCGGCCCGGTACTCGGCCCGCTCCCGGGGCGACATGTCCTCCCCGAAGTGCAGCCGGACCGGGGTGATCAGCCCCAGGCCGGTCTGGCCGTCGGCGAACCGGACGTGGCGGACGAACGCCGCGAACCCGCCGCCGAAGTCCACCAGGTGCGGGGCGGACTGCTCGACGATCTCCTCCGACCGCCACTCGGAGATCGGCTGGTCCATCGACGGGCGGTGGACGAGGTGCACCCCGTCGCGGCTGAGCCCCTCGATCACCACCCCGTTGTGCCGGCCCACCCAGCTCTCGGTCCCGTCGGCCGCGGTCCGCGAGTCGTGCCGGACCAGGTAGGCCGCGTGCACGGCGTCGTGGATCTCGGACGACGACCAGGCGTCCGGGTACATCACCTGGGTGTCGCCGTCCGCGCGACGGAACCAGCGCGACTCCAGGCGGGCCAGCGGCGCGCCAGGGGCGACCCGGGGGTCGAGGTACCAGACCCGGGAGCGGTAGGTGCCGTTGTCGTGCGGCTCGAACTGCCGCTGCACGACCAGGCCGTGCTCCACCCCGGCATCCACCGTCGGCCGCCGGTGGACGCCGGTGAGGGTGCCCCGGTCGCCGTACAGGGTGAGGTCCTCGGCCCGCCCGCCGAACTGCCGGAAGCCGGGGTTCGGCGGCTCGAAGGCGGCGACGGGGACGCGGTCCTGGTTGTCGGCGGGCCGGAAGCCGGTGAACTCCCCGTTCACCACCTCGCCCTCGATCCGCACCCCGCCGTACTCGCCGGTCCAGTGGTGGGTGCCGTCCCGTTCGGTCACCCGGCCGGTGCGCAGCGCGCTGTGGTACGCCTGCTCGGCCGCGTAGACGGCGTCGTCGGAGGCCCAGTGCCGGGGGAACATGGTGCGGGTCGTGGTGCGGGTCCGGTCGGCGGGGCCCACCACGAGGTCGCCGGCCGACTCCAGGTGCCGCACCGGCACCGACTCGGTCCGCGAGACCCGGAAGGTCCCGTTGGCGTGGTCCGGCCCCACGGTCTGCCGCACCCCGGCCGGGTCCGAACCCGTCCTCGGGTACAGGTGTCCCCCGGAGCCGTCCCGGTCGCCGTGCAGCACGGTGCGGAGGGTGTCCTCGCCGAAGCGGGCCCGCGCCGGCGGGCCGCCCGGGACGACCCGCCGGCCGACCGGGCCGCCGGCCGGTCCGAACGCCTCGTCGACGACGGAGCCGAGCTCGCGCAGGTAGCGCGCCGGCAGCCCCTGCGCGGGGTGCGGGGCGACGCCCCCGGCGGAGTTGTCGTGGTCCACCCGGAACCGGCCGAAGCGGTCGGCGACCTGCGCGGACATCAGCGCGCCGTCCCCGTACACCGGCCGGGGCGGCCGCCCCACCTCGCGGTACTCGTCCGGCAGGCCCAGAAGGTGCCCCAGCTCGTGGGCGATCGTGCTCCGGTGCAGGCCGAGGTCCCAGTTGAGCGCGTTGGCGCGCGGGTGGTCCGGGTACAGCTCGACGGTGTGGTGCGCCTCCCCGGGGCTGTCCACGAAGGTCACCTCGACCCGCAGCAGGTCGCCGTTGGGCAGCCGCTGCCCCCGGTTGAACTGCTCGTCGACGCCCTCGACGGCGCGGGCGCGCAGCGCCCGCAGCCCGGCCTCCCGCTCGGCGGGCGGCAGGCCCGACAGCTCCCCGGTGCCGAGGTGGATGCGCAGCCCGAGCACGGTCTCGGTGTCACCGCCGGGCAGCGCGATCCGGGTGGCCTCGAAGGACTGGACGAAGCGGGCCGCCAGCGAGTGCCGGAAGGCGTCCGCGGGCGGCCGCACCTCGGCGGTGGCGAGGACCCGGTGGGTGCCGGACGGCGGCGCCGACCCGTCCTCGCCCCGGACGGCGTCGATCTGGAAACGGGTGATCAGGCCGTTCTCGGCCTGCACCACGACGGTCCGGCCCGCGTACTCGGCCCACACCAGGCCCTGCTCGTCGGCCAGGCCGCCGCGCAGGGTCCGGTAGGCCGCGTAGCGGGCGTCGGCGGCGGTCCAGCCCGAGGGCACGCCCTGGGCCGGCCGCTCCCAGGCGGCATCGGTGAACACCTCCCGCATCGCCGTCAGCTGGCCCCGCATCCGGTCGGTGGAGGCCGGGGGCGCGGACGGGTCCTCGGCGCCGGGGGGCCGCAGGGTACCGGCGACCGGCTCCGGCAGCGGCAGCGCGTGCCGGGCGGCGCCCGGCGGCGGGGCCAGGATCGCCGCGGCGGTCTCCAGGCCGTGCTCGTCCACGACGGCCAGCAGCGGCCGCAGGTGCTCGTCCAGGGCGGCGGGCCGGCCGGCCGGCACCCGGACGCTGGTGAACGTCCCGGCCGGGTCCTCGGTGAACTCCAGCCGCAGCGACACCGGCGTGAACAGGTCCTCGTTCGCGACCAGGTCGTCGGCGGACTCCTGGAGCCGGCGCCGGTACGCGGCGAGGTCGGGGCCGGTCATGCCCTCACCGGGCGTCAGGTGCAGCCGGACGGTGAGTTCGATGCCCTCCTGCCCGGTGGCGAACACCACCCGCCGGGCGGTCAGTTCGGGGCCGCCCTCGGTGACCGGCCGGGTGACCGGCTCGGAGTGCGCCAGCACGGGGGCGTCGTCCCACCGGCGGACGAAGCCGGGTGTGAACTCCGGCTGCCGCTCGGTCGGCCGGTGGACCAGCACCTGCCCGTCCCGGACCAGGCCCTCGACCCACACGCCGTCGACCTCGGTGACGACGTGCCGGGTCCGGCCGTCCGGCAGCGCCGCCTCGCGGCGGGGCCGGCCGTCCAGCAGCGCGGGCGGCACCGTGTCCTCGGTCCGCTGCCGGGTCCAGTGCTCGGGGTAGAGCCGGGCGGCCGGCCCGTCCGAGGAGCGGTGCCAGCGGCCGGGGAAGTCGGCGAGCGGGGAGTCCGGCGGCACCGACGGGTCCAGGTACCAGGTGTGGGCCCGGCGGGTCCCGTTCTGGTGGGGCGCCCCCAGCGTCTCGGTCCGCACGCCGTGCGCGGCGCCGGTGGCCGGGTCGACCGCGTGGTGCAGCGGCGGCAGCGTCCGCCGGTCGCCGGGCCCGGCCGACGGGTCGAGGTCGGCGGCGCGCCGCGCGACGGGCCGGTGCGGGGCGTACGGCGGCGGCGCCGCGTCGCCCTGGTCGTGGTGCGGCCGGAACCCGGTGACCAGGCCGTCCCGCTGGGTGCCGGTGATCGTCACACCGGCGTACTCGCCCGTCCACACCGGTGAGGAGTCGTCGGTGCCGAAGCGCCGGGAGTCCAGGTGCGCCTGCTCGACGGCGTACGTGATCTCGTCGACGGTCCAGTGCCTCGGGAAGAACGTCCGGGCCTGACCGCCGGAGCCGGCCGGGGCCGACAGCCGGACGGTGTCGTTCGGGTTGGTGCGGAGCTGCCCCGGGAAGGCCTCGTCGACGGAGGGGCGCAGCAGGGTGCCGCCGGTGCCGGTCTCGCCGTCCGGGCCGTACAGCGCGGTGTCGCGGACCTGGCCGGTGATCCGGCGCGGGTTCGCGGCGGCGACGGTGGTGTGCTCGGTGTGCTCGGTGTGCTCCGGGGCGAAGGCCTCGTCGACGGTGGCGCCGACGGTGCGCAGGCGGCGCGGCCAGTCGACGACGGTGCGGTCGGCGCCCGGAGCGCGGTGGAGTTCGCGCGGGCCGTCGTGCAGGCCGAGGACGCGCCCCAGCTCGTGCCCGATCACCTCCCGGCCGGCCCGCAGGCCCCAGTTGGCCTCGTCCTGGCGGACGGTGCCCCGGTGCACCCGCACCGTGTGGTCGGCGTTCGCGGCCGAGTCGGCGAACTCGACCCGCACCTGGAGCCGGCTGCCGTCGGGCAGCCGGTGCCCGCCGTTGTAGGCGTCGTTCACCGCCAGGCCGACGCGCTCGCGCAGCGCGGTGACCCGCCCGGCCTGGTCCTGCGGCACGCCGCGGTGGTCGAGGTGCAGCCGCAGGACGAGTTCGGTGACCGGGTCGCCGTTCAGCAACTGGCCGCGCCGGACCTCGTACGGGCGCACCGGCGGCGGCGCGGGCGCGCCCTCGATCACGAGGTAGGTGAGCGGCTCGACCCGCCGGGTGGCCGGGTTCGGGCGGAGTTCGGTGAGGGAGTTGGCGAGCGGCACGGGGACCGTCGGCGCGATCGGCTGCTGGTGCGGGGGGAGGGGGTCCGACCCGGTCCCGTTGCGCGGCGCGAGGGGCAGGTCGGTCTCGTCCCGGCCGATCGTGCGGGGCTGCGAGGGGAGGTCGAAGGGCCCGGTCCGGGGCGGCGGCGCCGGGGCCTCGGTCCGGTCGGAGTCGCGGGTGACGGTGGTGTCCTGGCCGAGCAGCATCGAGGCGAGGCTCGTGGTCTGCCGCGGGGACCTCGGCGTCGGCTCCTGCATCTCGTGGCGGCCGGCGTCGTCGATGCCGACCGGGCGGCGCGGCGGGACGGGCGGCTTCGGGTCGTGCTCGGGGACGTGGTTCGGGGCTTGGTCCGGGACGTGGTTCGGGGCGGTGCGGTCGCCGCCGGACGTCGAGGTGGTGGCCGAACGGCCCGCGCCGGCACCGGCGTTGGCGGTCGCGGCCGCGCCGGGGGCGACGGTCTCGCCGCCGGCTCCGGTCCGGTTGCGGGGGGCCGTCAGCGTGTCGCCCGAGGACTCGGTCGACACCGGGGGCACCGGCCGCTGCCGGCCCGGGGTGGTCTTCCTCGGCGGCTCCTGGCCCGGCGCCTCCCCGGGCTTGCGCTCGGGTGCCTTCGGCTCGGTCGCCTTCTGCTCCCCGGGCTTGTGCTCCCCGGCCTTCTGCTCCGGGGTGCGCTGCTCCGAGGCCCGCTGCTCGGCGTCCGGCGTCCGCGGCTTCGGCGCGACGGCCGGGGCGTCCTCCGACTGGACCTTGACCGGCGTCGCGGGGGCGTGCTCCTCGCCGCCCCTCTCCGCACCCGCCTTGGGCGGAGCCGAGGACTCGTCGTGGCCCACCAGGGTGTCGGTGCTGCCGCCGACGGTCCGGGTCAGCGTCTCCAGCAGGGACGGCGTATGGTCGCCGCGCTCCTCCGCCAGGAAGTCGACGTAGGGCAGCAGTTGCTGCATCCACTCGGCCACCTCGTGGTCGGCCGCCGGGGTCTTGATGTCCACGCCCGAGGCGTGCGACAGGCCCCTCGTGACGTCGTCCAGCGAGTTGATCCGGAAGCTCTTGGCGAACTCGAAGGCCTCCGGGTGGCCCATCCGGGGCACCGGGAAGGGCACGATCTTGCCGGACGCCATACTGGCGAGCGCGGCGAAGCTGATCGGGTGCCAGAGCGGGAAGTTCTTGCTCGCTCCGTGCTCGACCGCCTGGAACTGGGTCCGCTGGACCAGGTCGGCGTAGCGGTGCATCAGCGGCGCCGAGCCGAGGTGCATGACGTGGCCCATCATCGCGGTCATCATGCCGCCGACGAAGCTGCCCGCGGTCACGGTGAACTCGTGGTTCTCGCCGAAGATGAGGTTGTAGAAGCCCTCACTGAGGACGTTCTGGGTGCCGGACTGGACGTAGTTGCCGAGTGCCAGGCCGAGCTGGAACATCTTGTTGCCCTGGGTCAGACCGTCGGCGAGGTCCGGCAAGTGCTTGCCCAGCGCGCTGACCTGATGAGCCGTCAGTCCCTTTCCGGCGTCCTGCTTGAGGACGGTGTCCAGCGCGTCCTTGAGGCCCTCGCTGGCCGCGCCCCGGGCCGCGACCGACTGCTGGGCCTTGCCCACCCACTTCTCGGCGAACTTCTCGCCCAGCTCGCGGCCGAGGGCCGCGGCCTCCTTCTTCCCGAGCTGCTCGCCGAGGTGCTTGACGAAGGTCTTCTCCATCTCCTTGACGAAGGTCGAGGAGATGGAGCCCTTGGTGGTCTTCCCGAAGCCCGCCTGGAGCTGCTCGGTGGACGCCTCGATCAGGCTGCCGAGGTCCCGGGCGAACGCCCTGGCCTCCGCCTTCTTCAGGGCCTGCTCGGCGAGCCCCTTGGAGGTCTCCTTGCCGATCGCGCCGAGCGGGCCCTTCTCACCGGCCTTGGCGGCGGCCTCGGCGGCGGTCTTCAGGGTGCCCTTGAGGCTCTTGAGCTCGCCGTCGACCAGGTAGTCGCTGAGCTTGTCGGCGAGCAGCCGGCCGCCGCTCTTGCCGAGCAGCCGGCCCAGCAGCTTGCCCAGACCCAGGCCCAGGAGGTCGAGCGGACCGCCGAGGATGCCGCCGATGACGCCGAAGAGCACCGCCTGCTTCTGGAGCTCCTTGTCGATCTCCTTGCGGTTGCCCTGGCCGATCTGGAGGTTCTGGATGATGCCGTCCATCAGCAGACCGCCGACGATGCCCGAGAAGGTGTGCATCGCGATCGTCTTGAGCAGGTACTTCATCAGGGCCGTGAGCGCGGCCTTGGTGAGCAGCTTCTTGAGCACCAGTCCGGACAGGCTGGTGCCGAAGCTGAACGGCGCCCAGAAGATCGCCAGCGCGATCTCGACCATCAGCTGCACCAGCTGGGCGATGGCCATCCACTTGGTGTACTCGACCGTGTTGGCCACGTCGCCGGCGCAGTTCGCCAACGCCTTGGCGGTCTTGGCCGCCGCCGAGACGTAGTCCTCGCCGGACTTCGCGTCGGTCTTGGAGCGGCCGATGAACGAATTCATCTGGTACTCGAAGGTGATGGCGGCCTGGCCCTTGAACTGCCGGCCGCAGGAGTCCGCCACCTTCGCGATCAGCGCACGCAGGTGAGGGAGTTCCGTGGCCAGCTGCTCGTAGGCGTCCCGGACCTCGCGCAGGTCCCCCTCACGGATCTCCGGCCAGGGCATGCCGGTGATGATCGTGAAGAATCGTGCGGTCGATGCGTTGACCTCGATCGAGGAGTGCGCCACGGGAACTGCCTGCCGTTTCCGGTTGTGCGTGTGGTCGGGCCTTCGGCTGCGGGTGGGTCAGAAGCCGTTGGCGATGTCGTTGGCGTGGTCGCCGGCCCGGTCGAGGGTGGCGGCGAGGAGTTCACCGTTCTCGCCGACCGAGACCACCGTGGAGCCGATTCTCAGGAGCAGCTCGTAGAGGTTCTTGGTGCCGTCGTCGACCTGGGCGTGGTACTGCTTGCCGATCTCGTCGTTCCCGCCCACCTGCAGGTTGATCGCATTGATGTGGTCGGCCTCGGTGGTGAGCTGGGCGACGTAGTCCTTGAGCTCGAAGAACTCGGCGAAGCTCTTCTTGAGCATCGCCGTCTTGGAGGTGGTGTTCGGGCTAACCACGGAACTCCTCCTGCCGGCCGGCCTGCTTCTTCTTCTCGTCGGCGTCGTAGCCCGGACGCATCGCCCAGAGCGGTTCGAGGATCTCGTCCAGCTCGCTGCCGCCGGACATCGAGAGCCGCAGCGTCTCGCCGATCCCGTCGAAGCGGGAGATGCGCTCGGCGACCTGCTTGCCGACGTCGGCCCGGGCCTCGTTGAGCACATCGGTGAGGATCTTGGCGAGCTCGGCGGGCGCCATGTCGCGGTAGTCGTTGGTGTGGAAGGTGAGCGAGACGACCTGGCCCTGCGAGCCGACCTTGGCGGTGACCATCCGGTCCTTGGAGGTGACCGAGCCGGTGAGCTCGTTCATCTCCTGCTGCATCTCCTCGGCCCTGGCCAGCTCGGTCTGCATCTCGGCCATCGCCTGGGCGATCTGCTCCGCGAACGGGTTGCTCATGTGCTCTTTCCTCGTTTTCCTCGTGGTCGGGTGCGGTCCGGGCCGCCGGGGCGGGCGGACCGGGCCGCACCCGGGTGCGGTCCGCGTCCCGAACGCCGAAGACGTTTTGGACGTCCTCGGTGTCCTGAACGTCCTCAGCGTCCGATGACGCCGCTCACGGCACCGGAGTCGGTGCCCCAGACCTCTTCGTCCTCCGCCAGCCAGGTGGTGCGGCGGCGGTCCTTCTCGTTGCCGGCCCCGCCCGCGCCGCCGCCCATGCCGCCGCCCGGCGGCATCATCGGCGGCATCCCGCCGGAGGAGGTCGCGGTCCGCTGGCCGGTCAGGGCGGCCTGCTCCTGGGCCGCGGCGCGGGCGGCCCGCTCGGCCGCGACGCGCTCGGCGTTGGCCTGGTCGACCGCGGCCTTGGTGGCGGACGGGTCGCCGCCGGCGGCCAGCGCCCGGTTGCTGAGGCCGCCGCCCATGCCGGCCATCATCGGGCCGCCGCCGAGGCCGAGAGAGCTCCCGCTGCCCGAGCCGCCGGCGCCGAGGCCCATCGTGTTGTAGGAGAAGCCGCCGGCGCCGAAGCTGTTGGGCGACAGCAGGTCGGGGCCGCTGTCGTCGCCCGCCGCGGAGTAGCGGTCGGCGAGCAGCTGCCGGTTCTGCGAGACGGTGTTGCCCTGGCCGTCGCGCAGGATGCCGTCCGGGCCGATGGTGTAGCCCGGGCCGGCCACCATCGGGTTGCCGGCCGCGTCCAGGACGGGGTTGCCGCTCTCGTCGACGATCCGCCCGTCCTTGGTGATGACGGAGGTCGGGGGGACCACCACGGGCCGGTTCGAGCCGGAGCCTCCGGGGAGGAGGGAGTCGGGCAGCGGGCCGGAGTTGAGGTCGGGGAACGGATTGCCGATGAGGTTGGGGCCGCTTCCGGAGTTGCCCGAGCCGCCGTTGCCGAGGTTGAGGTTCGGCAGGTTGCCGCCGCCTCCGCCGAGGTTGAGGTTCGGGTTGTTGCTGCCGCTGTTGCCCCCGATGTCACCGAGGTTGAGGTTCGGCTTGTTGCTGCCGCCGGAGTTGCCCCCGGTGCCACCGCCGCCACCGGCGTCCTTGATGTCCTTGATGTCGGGCCCGCCGCCGAGGTTCTTGATGTCGGGCCCGCCGCCGAGGTTCTTGGTGTCCGGCCCGCCGCCGAGCTCCTTGATGTCGGGAGGGCCGTCCTTCGTCGGGTCCTGGTCCTTCGTCGGGTCGTCCGTCGTCGGAGTCTTCGGGTCAGGCATGATCAGCGGGAACGGCTTCAGGGGCACGGCGGCGTTGCCGGCGTTGCCGTAGGCCGTGCCGATCGCGGTCAGCGCGTCGTCGGCGGCCTTGTCGAGGACCTTCACGACATTGGCGACCCAGATCTCCCGGGCCCTCTTGTCCACCGCCGTCCAGAAGCCCTCCGTCGCGGGGTCGCCGAACGCCGCGCCCGTCAGGGTGAACGTCAGGTCGGAGACGGCGCTGGTGGTGCCCACGTCGTCGTTCGTCGTGCCCTTGTTCTTGGCGTCCCAGTGCGCCCACCCCGGGGACACGGCCTCCTTCGCGGTGACCTTCACGGTCGCGCCCTTGAGCCCCTGCTTGATCGCTTCGGAGACGGTGTTGGTCGGCCAGGCCAGCGGCGACGCCCACCAGTCCTGGAAGCCCTTCCACAGCGCCGCGATCTGCGTGTCGAGGGCGGTCTTGCACGGCGTCAGGACGGAGCTGACGTCGGCCAGCCGGATCATCTGGTTGTCCGCGTCGATCTCGTTGCGGAACGCCAGCAGCAGGGCCCGCAGGGCGTTCGCCGAGCTGCCCTGCCAGTCGCCGTCCTCCTCCCCGATGCCCTTCACCCACTCCGTCCCGATCTTGGTGATCCAGCCGTCGAGGAAGGTGGTGAACTCCGTGAGGTTGGTTGCCGCCTTGCCGAAGACGGCCGGGTCGAGCCGGTCGTTCGCCTTGATCGTGCCGTCGATGAAGCGCTCCAGCGGCGCCCGGCTGCCCGTCCAGGCCGCGAACTTGGCGCCGGCGCCGTCGAGGTTCGGGTAGTGGATGTTGGTGCCGACGACGTAACTGGCGTGAAGTGGCTTCGTCGTGTCTGCTCCCGTGGTGTAGGTGAAGTACCAGGCCACCCAGCTGTCGAGAGGCAGTTGGGTGCCGTCGCCCTCGACACCCTGCCACCCGTCCGTGGCCTCGTTCTTCCGGTCACCCGGCTTGAGCCACGGCTTCTCGTCGTCGCGCACCGACTCACGGGTGGCCGGCTTCGCGTCGGCCGTCGACCCGACGAAGGTCAGCGCGTCCTCCCAGATGTGCCCCATGGCATCCCCTCTCGCGGCCGAGCCCGACCGGACGTGTCGCGGGGCCGGCCCGTGCCCGGGCCGGCTCCGCCGTGGTGGCGGGGGGTCCCCCGCCGGATCTACTTACCGGGGTTCAGGGTCCGCCCGGCCAGCTTCATGAACTGCGCGTAGTCCAGCGACTCGTCCAGCGCGTTGTTCAGCCACTTGTCGGCGAGCTGGAGATCGATGATCAGGGTCTCGAACTGGCCGATGACCGTCCCCAGCAGCTTGGCGACCGAGTCGTCGTACGCCTTCAGCGTGGTGGCCAGCGTGCCCGGCGCGGTGAAGTTCCCCGAGTTGTTGCCGGTCAGGAACGGCACGCTGCCGTCGGCGAAGGCCCTGAGGTCCCGCACCGCGATCGACGTCTTGACGTCGGCGAGGAACACCTTGATGGTCTTCTCGGGGAAGTTCTTCAGGAAGTTGTCGGTGATCGTGACGGTGCCGCCGTCACCGTTCTCGTCGTCCGCCACTCCGGTCAGCCCTGGACGTGGTCGAAGTGCGTGCTGGCGCGCATGTCCGCGTCCCTGATGGCGGTGCGGATCTCGGTGAGCGCGTTGTGGGCGTTGACGATCTTGCCGCCCATCGCCGTGTCGGCGTCGTGGAGCGTGGTCGCAAGGGTGCCTGCGGCGACCGAGAAGTCACCCACCAGCTCGACGTTGATCTTGCTGTTGAGGTAGGTCCTGAGGTCCTCCATCTGGGTGTGCATGGTCTTGGCATGCGCCTCCAGATCGTTGATCGCGGTGTCGACACCGGCGTAGTGGAGTGACATGTGGCCGTCGGTCATGATGGTTCCCTTCGGGTCGAGCGGTCGGTGCGGAGGTCAGTCGGTCACTTGGGGTTCAGGACGCCCTCGATGTAGCCGGCGCGGCCCGGGTCGCCGCCCAGGCTGTTGTTCGCGATCGTCTGGGTGTGGTCGCTGGTCGAGGAGAAGATCTGGCTGGTGTCGCCGAACTTGCCGTGGAAGGCGTCGTAGTCCCGGCTGACCGCCGCGTACTGCGCCAGCCAGTCGTTGATGTTGTTCTGGAACGTGGTGCTGGCCGCGCCCTCGAAGCTGTCCCGGATGGCCGAGTTGATGTCCTCGATGTACATGGCGGTCTGCCTCATCGCCCCGTACTTCGACTCCACCTGGGTCCTGATGTCCTGCAGGACCTGCTGACTGACCGTCGTCTGCTGCGCCACGTGCGTACCTCCTCCGGTGCCGCCGGCCGCTCCCGGCCGGCGGGAATCGCCGCGGGCCGGTCGGACCGGCCCGTCAGGGTGAACGGGAGCACCCGGCCCGGCGGTTCACACCGGCCGGCACCGCCTCGGCTCAGCGCGTGCAGCGCCCCTCGCCGCTCACCGCGGGCTGGACGATGCCGCCCGCCAGCGGCCCCGGGTCGAGGCTGGGGCCGGTGGGCAGCAGGGACAGCACCCGCCCCGGCACCGCCGTCGGCGCGGCCTTCGCGTAACCGAGCCGCTCGGCCACCGCCGGCGAGGCCAGCGGGTACTTCACGCCGGTGTCCGTGACCAGGTACAGGGTGCCGCCGAAGCCCGCCCCCGACACCGCCCGGACCAGGGCGCCGCCGCCGGGGCGCACGGCGATCCGGTCCGCCGGGGTGCAGCTGGGCAGCACCCCGGGCTGGAGCACCGGCGGCAGGCCGAGCACCGGCGAGGCGTCCAGCACGGCCACGTCCAGGTCCCCGCCGTCGGCGGCCGGCCGCAGCGCCGCGCACAGGGCCTGCTCGGCCCGGGGCGGCAGCAGCGCCGGGGGACGGCCCGGCAGCCCCTCCGGGGCGAAGGCCGCCGCGGCGGACGCGGGCGCGGTGTGCGCCACGAGGTCGCCCGCACCGGCCGGGGCGGGCGCCACCTGGCCGTTGCCGTACGCCTCCTGCTGGGTCCGCGGGTCGCCCTGCAACAGGGCGAACTGGGTGGCGGTGATGGCCACCAGGCCCTGTTCGGCCAGCACGTACCGCTCCTCGCCGGTCCCGGTGAACAGCTGCCCGACCTTGGTGGGGCGGCCGGAGAGCGCCGGGCCGTCCTTGCCCCGGCCCGGCACGTCCGGGGCCCGCAGCTCCGGGCCGGCCGGGAACGCGGCCAGGAAGGAGGCGGTGACCGGGACGGGCGCGGCGGCGGACCAGCCGAGCGCCCGGACGGCGCCGCCCGCCGCGTCCACCGCGAACCGGCGGCCGTGCCAGAGCAGGTGCGCGGCGCCGTCCGGACCGGCCACCAGGACGCCCTGCTCACCGGCCGGGCGGCCGGTCTGCCGGGTGCCGATCGCGACCGAGAGCTGCGGTGCGGCCTTGGCCGCCGCCGTCCCGGCGGTCGCGGCGCGCATCGTGCAGAGCAGCCAGTCGGCGCCCGCCGCGGCGGCCGGCGCCGGCAGACCGTCGGGCGCGCCGACGATGCCGACCGGGGTGCCGCGCGGGGCGCCGTCCAGCGAGCGGGCCGACACCTGGTCGACCTTCAGCTGGTCACCGGCGAGCAGCCGCGCGCTGGCCTCGTTGAGCACGGGGTGGAGCAGGCCGCCCGCGAAGACGTAACGGGCGCCGGACTCCTTGACCACCACCAGGGTGCCGGGCTGCTTCCAGCCGGTCGCGCCACCGGGTTTGATCAGGCCGTAGACGCCGGCCCCGGCACCGATCAGCAGCGCGACGGCCAGCCCGATCGCGGCGCCCCGGTTGGTCCGGCCCACGGGGGTGTCGGGGGCGTCCGGCTCGGCGCGCAGGACGCCGGCGGCGACCCGGCTCATCACGAACAGGTGGGCCTGCACCTGGTCCCGTCGGGACTGCATGCGGTGGTCCTCCTCGGTGCGGCGGGTACGGGGTGTGGCAGGCGGTGGAGTGCGAGCGGATGCGGCGGGTGCGGCGGCCGGGTCAGCCCGCCAGGCCGCGCATCGCCCCGTAGAAGCCGAACACCTGGAGCGCGAGCGGCAGCAGCGCGAGCGCCGCGAGCGAGTGCAGCAGGTCCCCGGCCCGGCCCCAGTAGGGCAGCAGCCGACGGCCCGGCACCGTCCACGCCGTCGCGCAGAGGCCGGTCGCGGCGAGCAGCAGCACCACGAACACGACCAGCCGCGTGCCCGGCTCCGCGTCCCAGCCCGTGCGGGCGGCCAGCAGGCCGAGGCCCAGCGCGCCCGGCAGCAGCAGGGCGAGCCGCTGGCGCAGCCCGCCGATGTCGCGGGCGTGCAGCAGGAGCAGCACCGCCAGGTCGGCCGCCATCGCCGTCGGGCCCCAGCCGCCGTCCCTGGCCAGCGCCAGCACCGAGACGGTGGCCGCGCACACGGTGCCGACCGCGACGAAGAACCCGGCCAGGTAGCTGTCCGCGACGAGGCTGCGGGCGAGCACGTCCTCGGCCGGGAACGGCTCGATCTCCTCCTGGAGTTCGTCGGCGTTGCGGGGCAGCGCGGGCAGCCGCAGCCCGCCCAGCTTGAACGCCAGACCGGGGACGAACGCGCCGAACAGCACGGCGACGGCGGCGAGCGCCGAGGCGATGTGGGTCGTGGGCGCGCCGGACGCGGCGAGCGCCCCGGCAGCGAGCCCGAGCGTGGCCGCCACCAGCAGCCCGGCGAAGAACGGGCCGGACCGGACCAGCGCCAGTGCCAGCACGGTGGCGCCGACCGCCGCCGAACCGCCCGCCAGCAGCCGGGCCGGGCCGGTGACACCGGGCACCAGGGCGGCGGCCGCCGCGGCGTGGGCGATCCCGGCGGCGGCCAGCGCCGTACCGGCCGCGGAGTCGCCGATCATCCGGGTCGCCGCGGTGCCCCCGGCCAGCAGCAGCAGGGCCACCACCGCGGCGGCGGCGCAGCGGGGCGCCTCCGGGCCGGGCAGGGCCAGCAGCAGCAGCCCGCCGGCCAGGGTGACCAGGGCGAGGACGAGCGCGAGCCGGCGGGTGACGGCGGGCCGCCAGGAGTCGCCGCGGGCGGCGGTGCCGGTGCGGACGCCGTCCACCAGGTCGTCGAAGTGCACCTCGGGCAGCGCGTCCTGGCCCGGGCGCAGGAAGAGCTCCTCGCCGTCGGCGAGGCCGAGCTCCTCCAGGGTGCGCTCCTCGTCGAGGGGCGCGCCGCCGAGGCGCTGGAGGATCCAGCCGGAGTGCTCGGTGCCGCTCTCCGTGACGTCGGTACCGGCGTAGCCGAGCACCGCCGGCAGCAGGTCGGCGAGGACGACGTCGCCGGGGAGGGCGAGTTCGAAGGCGGTCCCGGGGGCGCGGAACCTCAGCCGGACCAGCCCTGTCGCCACCGTGCTGATGCTCACCTGTCGCGTCCTCCCGTGGAATCTGCCTGCGCGCTCTCCCGTCACAGGTACGGACGGCGGTGGCCCGGCGGTTCACCGGGCAGGTCACGGGGCCCGCCCGGTGGACCCCCGGCCCGGCGGGCGCGGTGAACCGGTGGGGCCCCGCGGGCCGTAGGCCCGAGTGCGGCGTGGTCCGCGGGCGGCACGGCCCGGGCCGCCGGACCCCCGTCACCGGCGGCGCCGCGGGCGCCGCGAGAGGAGAGCCCCGTTGAGCGTGGTCCTGGTCGATCGTCCGCCCCGGCGCCCCGGACCGGCGATGCCGGACGGCGAGCTCCAGTTGCAGGAGCCGCCGGTCCTTCCGGAGCAGCAGAGCGGCATGTCCAACATGATCGCCATGGCGCCGATGGCGCTGAGCTCGCTCTCGATGGTGATGATCTTCCTCAACCCGCAGTCGAGCGGCGGGCCGCTCACCTATGTGGCGATGGGCATGATGGGCCTGTCCGCCGTCGGCATGCTGGTGACCCAGCTGATCCGCGGCGCCAGCGACCGCAAGCGCCAGCTGCGCGGCGAGCGCCGCGACTACCTGCGCTACCTCTCCCAGGTGCGCCGCCAGGTCCGCCGCCACATCGTCAACCAGCGCCTCGCCCTGGCCTGGCGCCACCCCGACCCGGCCGCGCTCGCCTCCCTGGTGCGCACCTCGCGGCTGTGGGAGCGGCGCGCCGCCCACCCCGACTTCGGCGATGTGCGGATCGCCACCGGCTCCCAGCGGCTGGCGGTCAAGCTCGCCCCGCTGGCCACCCAGCCGGTGGAGGACCTCGAACCGCTCTGCGCGCACGCGCTGCGCCGCTTCATCCACGCCTACGGCTCGATCGCCGACCAGCCGATCGCCGTCCATGTGCGCGGTTACGCCCATGTCCTGCTGCGCTGCGAGCACCCGGCGCCGGAGCCGGAGACCGACCCGGACGAGGGCGAGGAGCTCGTCCTCCCCGCGCCGGCCGGCACGGAGCCCGGCGAGGCCGCCGACCCCGGCCCGGCCCGCGCGCTGGCCCGGGCGATGATCGCCCAGCTCGCGTTCTTCCACGCCCCGGACGAGCTGCGGGTCGCGGCCGCCGTCTCCCCCGCGCTGCGCGCGGAGTGGGCCTGGCTGAAGTGGCTGCCGCACTCCCTGCACCCCACCGAGACGGACGGCGCCGGGCCGGTGCGCCTGGTCGCCGACTCGCTGCTGGAGCTGGAGCAGCTGCTCGGACCGGAGTTCGCCGACCGGCCGCCGTTCGAACCGGAGACCCAGCCCGGCCGGGACGAGCCGTTCACCCTGATCGTCCTGGACGGGGTCAAGCTGCCCAGCGGCAGCCGCGCCCTGCTGGCCGGCTACCGCAACGCGGTGCTGCTGGACGTCTCCGGGGCGGTGGAGTGGAAGCACGCGCCGTTCCGGATGCGGCTGCGGATCACCGGCGACCGGCTGGACCTCGTCACCGCCGACCGCAACCGGCGCGACGAGGTCACCGCGCTCGGCCGACCGGACGCCCTCGGCGCCGCGGCCGCCCGCCGCTACGCCACCACGATCGCCCCGTACCGGCTGGGCGACGCGATGGACGTCTCCGAGCCGCTCAGCACCGACTTCGACCTCACCTCGCTGCTCGGCATCAACGACCTGTACCAGCACGACATCGCCCGCAGCTGGGCGGAGCGCACGCGCGGCAAGCGGCTGCGGGTGCCGATCGGCGTCGGCGCGGACGGCAAGCCGGTGGAGCTCGACATCAAGGAGTCCGCGCAGGGCGGGATGGGCCCGCACGGCATGCTGATCGGCGCCACCGGCTCCGGCAAGTCCGAGCTGCTGCGCACCCTGGTGCTGGCCCTCGCGCTCACCCACTCCTCCGAGACGCTGAACTTCGTCCTCGTCGACTTCAAGGGCGGCGCGACCTTCCTCGGCCTGGACCAGCTGCCGCACACCTCCGCGGTGATCACCAACCTGGCCGACGAGGCCGCCCTGGTCGACCGGATGCGCGACGCCCTGCACGGCGAGATGAACCGCCGCCAGGAGCTGCTGCGCGCCGCCGGAAACTACAGTTCGCTGCTCGACTACGAGACCGCGCGGGCCGCCGGCACCCAGCTCGACCCGCTGCCGACGCTCTTCGTCGTGGTCGACGAGTTCAGCGAACTGCTCTCCGCGCACCGCGACTTCATGGACCTCTTCATCATGATCGGCCGGCTCGGCCGCTCCCTCGGCGTCCACCTGCTGCTCGCCTCGCAGCGGCTCGACGAGGGCCGGATGCACGCGCTGGAGTCCCACCTGTCCTACCGGGTCGGCCTGCGCACCTTCTCCGCCATGGAGAGCCGCGGCGTGCTCGGCGTGCCCGACGCCTACCAGCTGCCCTCCCAGCCCGGCAACGGCATCCTGCGCAGCGACATCGCCACCCTCACCCGGTTCAAGGCCGCGTACGTCTCCGGGCCCTACCGGCGCCGGCGCGGCGCCGTCCAGCAGGCCGCCGTGGCCGGCCAGATCGTGGCCTACGGCACCGAGTACGTCGCCCCGCGCGACCCCGACCCGGAGGTGCTGGCCGCCGAGGAGGCCAGGGAGGCGGCCGAGGAGGACGCCCCGAACCTGCTGGACCTGGCGGCCGGGCGGATGCTCGACGCCGGCCCGCCCGCCCACCAGGTCTGGCTGCCGCCGCTGGACACCCCGCCCACCCTGGACGAGCTGCTGCCGCCGCTCACCCCCAGCACCCGGCACGGACTGGCCCCCGACGGCCGCCCCGCCGTCGGCACCCTGACCGTGCCGGTGGGCGTGGTGGACCGCCCGTTCCAGCAGATGCGCGAGCTGCTCACCGCCGACCTGTCGGCCGCCGGCGGGCACGTCGGCATCGCGGGCGGCCCGCAGAGCGGCAAGAGCACCCTGCTGCGCACCCTGATCGCCGGGCTGGCGCTCACCCACACGCCGCAGGAGGTCCAGTTCTACTGCCTGGACTTCGGCGGCGGCACGCTCTCCTCGCTCCGCGGCCTGCCGCACGTCGGCGGCGTCACCGGGCGCCACGACCCGGAGCGGGTCGGCCGCACCGTCGCCGAGGTCAACGCCGTCATCGCGCGCCGCGAACTGCGCTTCGCCCAGCTGGGCATCGACTCCATGGCGACCTACCGCCGCCGCCGGGCCGCCGGCGACCCGGAACTCGCCGACGACCGGCACGGCGACGTGTTCCTGATCGTCGACGGCTGGGGCACCCTGCGCCAGGAGTTCGCGGACCTGGTGCCCGCCCTGGCCCCGATCGCCGCCCGCGGCCTCAACTACGGCGTCCACCTGGTCGCCGCGGCCTCCCGCTGGGGCGAGATCACCACCGGCGTGCGGGACCAGTTCGGCACCCGGTTCGAGCTGCGGCTCGGCGACCCCATCGACTCCATGATCAATATGCGGGCCGCCGAGACCGTCCCGCACAGCCCCGGCCGGGGCCTCACCAAGGAGCGGCTGCACTTCCTCGGCGCCCTCCCCCGGATCGACGGCCAGGGCAGCTCCGACGACCTCGCCGACGGCATCGCGGACCTCGTCGACGCCCTCAACGAGCACTGGAGCGGCCCCCGCGCACCCGAGGTGCGGATGCTGCCGCTGCTGCTGGACGCCTCCTCGCTGCCCGCGCCCGAGGGCCGGCTGCGGATCGCCCTCGGCCTGGAGGACACCGCGATCTCGCCGCTCTGGCACGACTTCGAGGAGGCGCCGCACCTGCTGGTGGTCGGTGACAGCGAGAGCGGCAAGACCAACCTGCTGCGCCTGCTGGTCGACGGCATCACCTCCGCCTACACCCCGGCCGAGGCCCGGATCATGCTGGTCGACTTCCGGCGCGGGCTCTACGAGAGCGTCCCGGAGGAGTACCGGCTCGGCTACGCCGTCTCGGTGGACATCCTCAAGCAGGTCGTCACCGGCGCGGCCCGGGCCATGGAGGCCCGGCTGCCCGGCGAGGAGATCAGCCCGGCCCGGATGCGGCTGCGCGACTGGTGGACCGGACCGGAGCTGTTCGTGATCGTCGACGACTACGACCTGATCCCCGGCCAGATGGGCGCCGGCCCGTTCGGCCCGCTCCTCGAACACCTGGCGCAGGGCACCGAACTCGGCCTGCACCTGATCGTCGCCCGCTCCGCGAACGGCATCGGCCGCGCCTACAGCGACCAGCTGCTGCGCCGGCTCCAGGACGTCAACACGCCCGTCACCCTGCTCTCCTGCCCGCCCAGCGAGGGCACGCTGTTCGGCAGCATCAAGCCTCGGGTGCTGCCGCCCGGCCGGGGCCTGCACATCACCCGGCGCCGGACCGTCCAGGTGCAGACCGGTCTGATGCCCGATCCGGAGCCGGAGCCGGACGGGGCCGCGACCTGAGGTCTCCCGTCCGAGGCCGCCGGGCCCCCGGTGAACCGGGCGCCCGGCCGGGGCCGTAGTCCAGGACGATGAGCCTCTCCCGCACCGGTGCGCGCTCCGGCGACCCCGCACCCCCGGCCGAGCCCCGCCGCCGCTTCGGACTGCGGCGCGGGGCGCAGCGCGCGCTGCCCGCCGGGGACACCCCCGCCGCGCCCGGACCCGCCGCGCCCCTCCCGGTGCCCGCTCCCGCCCGCACCGCCGAGCCGGGCCCGTCGGTGCTCCGCGAGGTCGGCCCGCACTTCGTGATCGCCTCCGCCACCGCCCACCCGAGCGAGCTGAAGGCCGCGATCGGCGCCCTGCGGCCCGTCCCCGACGCCGTCGTGGTGATCGCCTCCGCGCCGGACTCGGCCAAGGTCCTGCGCGACCGGATGACCGACCTCGGCGTGATCACCCGCGCCCGGGGCGCCACCCACCTGGTGCTCGCCGCCTCCGGACTGGCCGCCCTCGCCCCCAACGGCCGCCGCCCGGCCGAGGTCGTCGCCGAACGCTCCGGCGTGCCGGTCGTCGCCCCGGACGGCCTGGTGGAGATCACCCCGGCCGGCCACCTCACCGTCAACGACCCCGAGGGCGCGGTCGCCCGCTCCTCGTGGTGGCGGTGCGAACCCGGCGAGCAGCCCCGGCGGGTGGCGGGCACGATCGGCGCCGTCGCCCCCGTGGAGTCGCGGCGCACCCGGCCGACCGCCTTCGTCGAACCGCCCGCCGTTCCGGCCCCCGCCGCCGCCCGGGGCCGGGCGAACGCCGTCCGCGTCCTGCGACTGCCGGCCGGCTTCTGGCTCACCGACCCGACCGACCCGGCCACCACCCCGCTGCCCGACCTGCGGCTGGCGGCCGCCCCGCCCGGCACCGCCGTCATCGTGATCGGCACCCCGACCCGGCCCGTCCTGCTGCCCGAGGACTTCGCCGAGGCCGTGCTCTCCCTTCCGCTCGGCTCCGACCGCCCCCTGATCAGCGCCCCGTGGGCGGCCCCCGACGAACTCTCCGCACTCATCGGCGCGCTGACCGCCCGTACCGCCCGGCCGGTGCAGGCCGCGATCGGCCTGCCCGTCCTCGGCCACGGCGGCCCCACCTCGCGGGTGCTGGACCGCGAGGGCCGGATCGGGTGGGAGCCGTTCCTGCTGCGCCTCTCCTCCGCCCCCGGCTGCCCCACCACGCCCGCCGCCTGGCGCAACGGCGGCTCCGACTGGCGGACCGCCGGGCCCGGGGTGTTCCAGGCGTTCCCGTACTGGGCGCTGGAGGCCGTCCCGGCCGGGCTCTGGCTGCGCCCCGAACCGCCGCACGTGCTCACCCCGCGCTTCCGCCGGCCCGAACCGAGCCGCCCGCTGCTGATCGTCGGGGAACGGGACCGCCCGGTGCCCGCCGACGCCTTCGAGGAGCTGGGCGACCTGCTGGGGCGGCTGCCGGCAGTCGGCGCCGAGGGCTTCGGCCTGCTCGTCCACGGGCTGCTGGAGCCCGACGCCGAAACCGTCGGGCGGTTCGTCGCCCGCACCTACGAGCTGGAGTGGCTCGGCTCCGAGCAGCCGGGCGGGCCGCCCGCCGTCGCGCCGGTGTCGTACGGCCTCGGCGGCACGGACGCGGCCCGGCGCGCCGCCTCGGCGGCCGCGCCCCCGGTCGCCGCCGCCCGGACCGCCGCCGCCGTCGGCGGAGCGGGGCCGCAGGCGCCCGCCGCGCTGGGACCGGCCCCGGCCGCCCCTTCCGCGCACCGGGTACCGGCCGTCCCCGGGCCGGCCGTCCCCGACGGGTCGCGGACCGCCTCGCGCGGCGAACTGCCGACCGGTCACCGGGTGCCGCCCGTGCCGGACGCCGGGGGTGCGGCCGGGGCCGGAGCCGGTACCGAGTCCGCGGCCGGGAGCCGCTTCGAGTCGCAGGCCGAAGGCCCGCTCCGGCACCGGATGCCGCCCGTCCCCGAACCCGGGGCCACCGACGGGGCCGAGGCCGAACCGTCGCTGCCGCCCCGGACGCCCGCCGTCGGCGACCCCTCCCCCGAGCCCGGGGAGGAGAGCCCGTACGCGTCCCAGGCCGACCCCCGGGCCCGGCACCAGGTGCCCACCGGGCCCGGGACCGCCTCCGGTCAGGAGCCCGGGACCGAGGCCGAACCGGTTCCGGTCCCGATGCCCACGCCCGTCCGGGCCACCGGCGCGCCCGCCACCGGCAGCCTCGCCGGGGCCGGAGCGCCGCCCCGGCGGGTCCCCCTGGCGAGCGCCGACCCGGTCGCCGACCCCGCCACCGGCGCGGGCGCACCGCCCTCGGCCGGGAGCGCCACCGCCGGGTCCGGGTCCGCCCTGTCCGGCCCCGACCTCGGCGGTCGGCCGGGCGGCGCGGGCGGGCCGGGCGGGCCGGAACGCCCGCCGGTCCGGACGCCCGACGTCCCCCCGACCGCGCCGACCGCGCCGACCGCGCCGACCGCCGGAGCGGAGCCAGAGCCGATGTCCGCGACCGCCGCCCCGGAAGAACCGACGGAGGAACTGACGGAAGATCCGACGGAGGAGCCACCGTCCGGGACGACGTCCGCACCGCCGCCGGCGCCCGCACCGTCCGAGACCGCCGCCGGAACACCGACGGCCGTTCCGGAACCGGCCCCGGCCCGCTACTTCGGCCTCGACGACAGCCCGGCCCCGGTCACCGCGAGCAGCCCCGCCGAGCGCGACACCGTCCGGGCCCAGCTCGGCGACCACTACCACCGCTGCACCGGCCGGGTCGAGCTGCTCGCCACCCGGCTCCCCGGTCTGCGGACCACCTCGCAGGACGACTTCAAGCCCGACCTGGCCGCCGTCCTGCTCCACCACACCGACGCCGGCGTGCCCGCGACCCGGGCCGCCCTGATCGCGGCCGCGCGGTCCGGCGACCCGGAGCTGCGGCCGTTCCTGCGCTGCCTCGGCTCCGGTCTGCGCCGACTGCCGAGCCACCACGGCGCGGTACTGCTCGGCGCCGGGGCCGGCCTGGACCCGGAGTCCGTGCTGACGCACTACCCGACCGGCCGACAGTTCCGGGAACCGGCACCGCTGGCCGGTCTGACCGCGCCGGGGGCCGAACTCCCCGGTTCGTCCGTGGAGTTCCTCGTCTGGTCGGCCACCGGCCGGCGCACGTCCGTCTTCGACCCGACCGACGGCCCGGCCCAGGCGGCGTTCCCGCCGGGCACCGCGTTCACCGTGGTCGGCCAGGTACCGGCCGACGGCGACCGCCCGGCCTGTGTCCTGCTGCGCGAATCGGGCGGCGATCCGTCCGAGCGCAACCGCAATTCGCTGACCCGGCTGCGCGCGTGGCTGGAGCGGCGCGCGACGATGCCCCCGGCCGAACGCCCCCGCGCCGAGTCCCCCGAACGCTTCCACCTCACCCCGGGCGTCCACCTCGACACCCCCGAACCGCCGGAGCCCGCCCAGCAGGCCCCGGAGGAGCCCGAGGACCCCGACGCCCCGACCGACTGACCCCCTGCCGGGGCACCGCCCCGGCAGGGGAACGTGTCTACCGGCCGCCGCCCCAGGCCTCGGTGCCCGCCACCGGCGCCGCCCGCTCGGCCTCCACCGGTCGGGCCTGAAGCGGCCGGGCCTCCAGCGCCCGACCCTGCACCGCCCGGGCCGTCGGCGCGGGCCACACCGCCGGGGCCACCCGGCCCGTCGGCAGCCGGTCCGCCGCCACCGGGACGGCGTTCAGCAGGGCCCGCTGCCCGGCCTCCGCCGCCCGGACCCCCTGGACCGCGGGCATCGCGGCCGGTGCGGGGGACACCGCAGGCATCGCCGGCACCCCGGGAACCGCGGGCACGCCCGGCATCGCCGGCACCCCGGGAACCGCCCCGCCGACCGTGCCGGGGCCCACGCCGGAGCTGGTCCGCAGCCCCCCGCGGCCGGCCGGGCCCACCGCCTCGGCGGCGGCCGGGGCCGCGCCCGGACGCTCCGCCACCGTCGCGGAGAGGCGCAGCACGAAGTTCCGCTCGGTCGGGTCGCCGTTCGGCCAGTCGCAGTCCTTGCTGCGCACGATCCGGCTGCGCAGGCCGCCGGAGGTCTGCCACGGGTACGGCAGCACCCGGACGTTGGGCCGCCAGCCCACGCCGGGCACGCAGTGCTGCAGTTCCAGCTCCCACTCCTCGGCCCGCACGTCCAGCGAGGCCCCGGCCCTCCCCTCCAGCACCAATGTGCCGTAGGGGGTGCGCACCACGGCGCGCTGCTCGTAGTAGGCGTCCTTGTCGAGGACGGTGATCCGCAGCGGCCCGTTCATTCGCAGCATGGTGGCCCTTCCCGGCGGTCGAAGCTCTCGGAACCGCGACGGCCCCGCACTCTGATCGACGGGTCGTCCGGACGCCCGGGTTCATCTCCCGCCGACAGGTGAACCCCAGGTGGACACCCGTCCGTTGAACTCGTGGGACGGGTCGTCCGGGTTTCCGCCCCGGAGCCCCGCGGCCGGTCCGGGGGCCCCGTCCGGGGGTTCCCCTTGGGGCATCCCGGCGGGCCCGATCGCGCACACCTGCCGAACCGCCGGGCACGCGCTCCGCCCGGACGGTCCGCGCCGCTGGGACCCCGCTCCCGGGCCGCAGGTCCCGGGCCCCGGCTCCCGGTCGCCGCCGCCGGACCCTCCCGCACCACCGCCCGCACCCGCCGCCGCCGCACCCGGCCCGCCCGGCGGCCCCTTTGTCAGCACGCGGACGACAGTGCCTCACCGGCGGCGCGACAGCGGCCCCGGAGCCGCGCCGGGCGGACACGCCGTCCGCTTCCGACCGGGGGACACCCCGCGCGCCCCTGCGGGGACCACGAACCGGCTGCCGTCAACCCCCCGGTCGGACAGATACCCACCATTCCCGAAATCGCACACCGAACGTCACAGAACGAACCTCCAGCGTGGCTAGACTGCGCCCCGCACAGGGATGGAAACCCTCGTCCACCCGCTCTCACCAGGGAGGATCCGTGTTCGTTCGGCTGCTGGGCCCGGTGGAACTGCGGACCGCCGACGGCCGGTCCGTCGAGCCCGCCGCCGCCAAGCGGCGCGCCACGCTGGCCCTGCTGGCGCTCGAACTCGGCCGTACCGTCCCGGTCGGACGCTTCTTCGAACTGCTCTGGGGGGACGCGCCGCCGGCCCGGGCCCGGGCCGCGCTGCAGGGCCACATCGCCGCGCTGCGCAAGCTGATCGCCGGTTCGGGCCTGGTCCTCTCCACCCGTCCGCCCGGCTACCGGCTGGACGGCCCGGCCGACGCGGTGGACTCGCTGCTGTTCGAACGGCTGGTCGCCGACGCCGCCGCCCGGACCGCCCCGGACGGCGACGAGGCGGCCGCCGGGCTGCTGCGCCGGGCGCTCTCCCTGTGGCAGGGGCCCGCCGCGCTCGCCGACCTGCCCGAGACCGACCTGCGGGACGCGCTCGCCGACCGGCTGCGGAAGGACCGGACCCTCGCGCTGGAGTCCTGGGCCGACCGCCTGCTCCGGCTCGGGCTGGGCGCGGACGCCGTGCCCGAGCTCGACCGCGCCGCGGAGGCCGATCCGTGGAACGAGGCGCTGGCCGCGCGGCTGGTGCTCTGCCTGCAGCAGTCCGGGCGCTCCTGGGACGCCCTGAACGCCTATCACCGCACCCGCCGCCGGCTCGCCGCGGACCTCGGCGTCGGACCGGGCAGCGCGCTGCGGTCGGCGGTGTCGGGGGTGCTGTCCGACGACCCGGCCCGGCGCCCGGCAGCGGGAACGGGCACGGGCACAACGCCGGGACCGGTCCGCCTCATCGGCCGCCCCCGGCCCGGCACCGTACCGACCACCGCACGCCCGACCACCGCCCCGGCCACCGCGCGCCCGGCCTCCGCCCCGGCCACGGCCGCCGCCCCGGCCGTCCGGCCGCCGACGGCGGCGCCGTTCGCGAGCTGCAAGTCGTCCCCCCGCCCCTCCGACGGCGGACGCGCGGCCGTCACCCGGCCCACGTCCACGCCCGCACCCGCCGCCACCGTCGCCGCCGCCCCCGCCGCACCGCCCGCCCCGACCGCCGTCCCGGCTCCTGCCCCCGCCCCGACCCCCGCTCCGGCCACCACCCCCGACCAACTCCCCCGCCCGGCCGCCGGTTTCGTCGGCCGGACCCCCGAACTCGACTGGCTCTCGGACCGCTTGCGCGGCTCGGCCGACGTCGACCCGGGCGCCGTCCGCACGCCCGGCGCCGCCGCGCTCGGCGTCCTGGTCGGCCCGGCCGGGACCGGCAAGACCGCCACCGCCCTCCGCTGGGCCCACGACGCGGCCGCCGCCTACCCCGACGGACGGCTCTTCGCCGACCTCAACGCCTTCGGCCCGGGCCGCCCCGCCGACCCCGCCGCCGTCCTGGGCCGGTTCCTCCACGCCCTGGGCGTACCGGAGTCCGAACTGCCCGCCGACCGCCCGGCCCGCGCCGCGCTCTACCGCTCGCTCAGCCGCGACCGCCGCCTGCTGGTGGTACTGGACGACGCCGCGGACGCCGGGGACCTCACCGACCTGCTGCCCGCCGGTCCCGGCTGCGCGACCGTGGTCACCAGCCGCAGCACCCTGGAGGACCTCGTGGTCACCGAGGGCGCCGCCCTGCTGCGCCTCGGCCCGCTGCCCGCCGAGGAGGCCGGGCACCTGCTGGAGCACCTGCTCGGCCGCCCCCGGGTGGCCGCCGAACCGGAGGCCGCCGCCCGGCTCGCCGAGCTCTGCGGCCTGCTGCCGCTCGCCCTGCGGATCGTCGCCGCCCGGCTGGCCAGCCACCCCGCCTGGGCGATCGCCGACCTGCTGCCCGAACTCGACGACGAGCGGACCAGGCTGCACGCCCTGGGCACCCGGGGCAGCAGCAGCCTGCGCGCCTCGCTGGACCGGACGCTCCGCCACCTGAGCGGTACCGCGGCCCACCTGCTGGCCCTGCTCGCCGTCCACCCCGGCCGGGAGACCGACGTCCCCGCCGCGGCCGCACTGCTCGGCGCCGGCCCGGACGAGGCCCGGGACGCGCTGGCCGCCCTGGCCGCGCACCACCTGCTCACCGAGATCGCGCCGGGCCGCTACCGCCGCTGCGACCTGGTCCGGCTCTACGGGGCCGAACTCCTCGACGAACGGCACGCGTCCGAGCACGTCACCGCCACGGCCGCGCTCGCCGACCACTACCTGGCGACGGTGGCCCACGGCGCCGCCCTGCTCCAGCCCGCCCCGGGCGCCACCGGTCCCACCGGCACCGGCTCCGTCGGCACGGACCCCGGCGGCCCGCTGCCGAGGTCCGGCGGCCGGCGCGCCGCCCGGCCCCATCTGCCCACCGTCCGCTCGATCCTGGACTGGTTCCAGGCCGAGGAGCCCGCCGTCCGGGGCCTGGTCGCCGCCGCCTCCGGGACCGGCGACCACGACCGCGCGTGGCGGCTCGCCTACCGCGCCGACGGGCTCTACTACAGCGTCGGGCGCCGCCCGGACCGGCTGGCCTGCCTGCGGACCGGACTCGACGCGGCCGGCCGCACCGGCGATCCGGCCGCGGTGGCCGCGATGGAGGCCGTGACGGCCCGCGCCCTGAGCGGCCGGGGCCGGACGGCGGAGGCCCACCGGCTGGCCCTCCGCGCGGTCGACCGCAGTTCCGGCACCGACGACGCCGTCCGGGTGCAGGCGCTCACCGTGCTGGCCGTGACCACGGCGGCCGGCGGCCGGCCCGACGAGGCGGTCCGGCTGGGCGAGCGGGCGATCGCCCTGGCCGAGACGCACGGGCACGCCGAGCACGCCCCCTACGCGCTCAGCAACACCGCCGGCCTGTACGGGCTGGCCGGCGAACCGGCCCAGGCACTGCGCCGCGCCCGGGAGGCCAGGGCCCTGCTCGCCGAGCACCCGCTGGCCGTCTTCCACCTCTCCGCGATGGTCAACGAGGCGCACGCCCTGCAACTGCTCGGCCGGTACGGCGACGCCGAGGAGGCCTGGCGGCAGACGGTGGAGCGCTGCCGGTTCGCCGGCGCGGTCCATCTGCACGCGGTGGCCGAACGCCACTTCGCCGACTTCCTGCTGGCGACCGGCCGCACCCCGGAGGCCGTCGGCACCCTGCGGGCGGCACGCGGTCTGTACGGGCGGCTCGGCGACACCTCGGTCGTCGGCGAGCTGGACCGGCGGCTGGCGGTGTTAGCCGGCTGAGGCGCGTCCGGACTCCGGGTCCCCCACCCCGGACTCCCCGGCCGACCCGACCGAGACCGCAGGCCCCGCAGACCCCGCCGACCGCGCCTCCCCGGCCAGTTCGGCCGTCAGCATCGTGACGCCGTCCTCGCCGAAGCGGTCGAGCAGCAGCGCCACCCACTCCACGGCCTCCGCCCGCTCCCGCTCCGTCCACGCCCCCGCCGACGGGTGCTCGTCCACCACCAGGGCCTCGGCGATCAGCCGCAGCCCCTCCGGCGCCGCCGACGGCGTACCGCCCGGGCCCGGACCGGCCCCGGCCAGCCGCCGGGCGGCCGCGACCACCACCGCCCCGGCGGCCGGGGGCACCGCCCACCCGCCGTCGGCCGGTTCCCCGCCGCCGGGCCCGTCCTCGCCGGGCCGCTCCGCCGCGAGCCACCCCGCGACCAGCTCCCGGACTCCCGCCTCACCCACCGCTTCCGCCATGGCGGCCAGCTTGCCAGCACCGCGTCCCGAGGTCATCACTGTCACGGTGACGGATACGGCCCGCACCCCGCCGCGCGTTCACCGGCACCCCGGCCCCGGCCCGGCGGGACCGCCCGACGGCACGCCGACCTGCGCGCCTACCTGCACGCCTACCTACGCGCCGACCTCCCCGTCGATCGCCTCCCGCAGGAAGTCCGCGTGTCCGTTGTGCCGCGCGTACTCGTGGATCAGGTGCAGCATCACCAGCCGCAGCGAGACCTCCGCCTGCCAGCGCGCCTGGTACCCGGTGACGTCCAGCGACTCCGCCTCCCGCTCGATCCGCCGGGCGTGCTCCACCTCGGTCTCCCAGGCCGCGAAGGCCACGGCCCGGTCCGCCCCGTCCGCGTCGTAGGCGGCCTGGAAGTCGCCCTCGGCCGACCACACCAGCGGGATGTCCTCCCCGTCGATGACCCGCCGGAACCAGGTCCGCTCGACCTCCGCCATGTGGCGCACCAGCCCGAGCAGGGTCAGCGTCGACGGCGGGCTCGACCGCAGCCGCAGCTGTTCGTCCGTCAGCCCGGCGCACTTCATCGCCAGGGTGGCCCGGTGGAAGTCCAGGAAGGCCCGCAGCGTCTCGCGCTCGCCGCCGGTCAGCGGCGGCGCGATCCGCCCGTCCCCCGCGCCAACACCCTTGCCCGTGCCCATACCTGTTGCGCCCATGACGCTCCCCGTCCCCTTCGGATCCGAACGATCGATCGGCGCCCAGTCTCCCAGGCCACCCCCACCACCCGCGCCGGCCCCCACCCGTCCCTCCCGACCCGCTCCTCCCCTCCCGAAACCACTCCCTTCGGGTAGTTCCACCGGCGGCCGGTTTGGGTACGTACTGTGGCGCGCGCCCGCGGGAGGCCCGGTCCACCGGCCCTTGCCCGCCCGCGCCGTCACCCCGGCCACCGCCTTCACCCGGCCGTCGCCACGACACACGAGGAGCCCGAGCGAGCCATGAACCAGGACCGCATCCCAGGACCGGTACGCCAGACCTACGGCGCCGACGACCTCTCACAGGCCGCCTCCTTCGCGGGCGGATTCATCAACTTCGGCGACTGGAGCGGCATCCGCACCACCGACCCGACGACCGACGACCGGGTCCGCAGTCAGGAGAACCTCTACCGCCGGGTGCTGCGCGCCTTCCCCGGCCCGGCCGAGTCGCTGCGGCTGGGCGAGGTGGGCTGCGGGCGCGGGCTGGGCGCGGCGCTCGCGCTCTGCGAGTTCCGCTTCGCCGCCGTCACCGGGGTCGACATCCACCCCGACCAGATCGAGCGCGCCCGCGCCGTCAACGCCAAGGCGCTGGCGACCTTCCCGGACCGGCTCGGCTACACCCTGGGCTCCGCCGACGACCTGCCCTTCGCGGACGCCTCGCTGGACGGCCTGTACTCGGTCGAGGCGGCCCAGCACTTCCGTGAGCTGACCGGCTTCGCCCACGAGGCGGCCCGGGTACTGCGCCCCGGCGGCCGCCTGGTGGTGACCACCTTCTTCTCCGCCGAGGGGCCCGAGGTCGCCGAGCGGCTGAGCATCCTGCTCGGCAGCTTCGCCAACGGACTGGACGTCCCCCACCCGCTGGACGGCTTCACGGCCGACCTCGGGGCGGCCGGCTTCGCCGAGGTCACCGCCGAGTCCATCGGCCCGGACGTCTGGCCCGGCCTCGACCGCTATCTCGAAGGCACCGTCCCGCCCGGCCACTGGACCCGCAACTTCCTCCCCGCCTGGCGGGACGGCCTGTTGGACTACTACCTGCTCACCGCCACCCGCCGCTGACCGCAGCACCCGTCACCCCTCACCCCTCACCCCCTCACCCTGTCACCCCGCCCCCGAGCGATCCCCGCACGCCGCGGGGATCGCCCTGACCCGGTCGGCCCCGACCCGGTCGGCCCGGGGGTCAGCCCTTGTGCACCAGCAGCGCGCTGCGGACGGCCGACTCCAACGCGCCCTCGATCCAGGCCGGCTTGGTCGAGGTGTGGTCCCCCGCGAAGTGCAGCGGCCCCTCCGAGCCGGGGATGTCCGGGAAGAGCTCGGTGTGCTGGCCCGGCAGCAGCACCGAGGCCTCCCCGTAGGCGTAGTGGTCACGCATCCACGACTGCGTCCTGCCCTTCGTGGTGGAGAAGACCTCGCAGCGGCGGCCGAAGACGGCCTGCACACCGGCCAGCGCCCGCAGGTACCGCTCCTCGTCGGCGTAGGCGTCCCACTTCAGCGCGTCGTCCGCCCAGCTGTAGGAGGCCAGCACCACGCCGCCCGCACTGCCCTTCACCGGGTGGTCGGGCTGGAAGTAGACGAACCGGTTGGCGTTGTCGGTCACCGCGCCGCCGCCGCGCACCTGGACGGCCGGCGGGTCTCCGCCGACCGGGCGGAAGGCCGCGAAGCACTCCCGCAGCTCGCCGGGGACGCTCACCCCGAGCGCCTTCACCGAGTCGTGGGCGCCGAGGTACCGGCCGTCGGGGACCTTCTCCTGCCGGTACTTCTCGTAGAGGCCGGGCTCCACCGAGTCCAGCGCCGACCGCCAGTCCTCCTCGCTGAACTCCCACCAGCGGCGGGAGAACTCCAGCAGCACCTTGGTCGCGGCGTCGTAGTGGAGTTCGGTGACCGCCCGCCGCTTGCCGTAGCCCAGCGGCGGGTCGAAGGTGACGTGCCGCAGCCCGGCGAAGGGGACGGTGACGATCGCCTCGTCCCCCTCGAAGACCTCGGCGACGCCTCCCCGGCCGGCCCCGCCCTCCTCGGAGACGGTGTGCACCCGGACCTTGCCGCCGTGCCGGTCGATCCGCACCGCGCGCCGGTCGAAGCGCACCTTCCCCTTGACCGCCGCGTACAGGGCGTCGACCAGCTTCGCCGTGCCGCCCTCGATCTCCCAGAACTTCGTCCTCGGGTCGATCAGCGCGGCGGACAGGAAGCTGTGCACGAAGGAGAGGTGCAGCCGCGAGGTGACGTTCTGGACGGTGCCGATCAGGTCGATCGTCCTGGTGTCGAGCCCGCCCTGCTCGGTGAGGTACCGGTACATCGACCAGTGCCCGTACCGTCGCAGCACGGTGGCCCAGCCCTCCACCAGGGCCGGGCCCTCCTTGCCCCGGACGAGCGCGAGCGCGCCCTCCAGCGCCTCGGCGTAGATCACGGCGGCGGTCCTGGCGCGGTTCGGACCGGTGACGCCGAAGGACTCGTTGACCGCCGAGGGGTCCCGTTCGTAGTCGGCCCGCCGGACGTGCAGCCCGTTGACGTGGATCCAGGTGCGGTTGGTCCGCCGGGCGGGGTTCTGCGGGTCGACGTCCACCAGCAGGAACTCCTGCTTCGGCAGCCGGTACTTGTCGAGCAGGGCCATCACCAGCGGGTGGCTCTCGGGCAGCCGCATCGCCCCGGCCTCGGCGTACAGCAGCGGGTCGGCGAAGGGCTGGGCGGCGTTCTCGTGGCCGCCCTTGCGGAAGGTCTTGATCCGGCCGCCGACCCGGTTGCCGTTGGCCTCGATCACGACCACGTCGTGGCCCGCCCGGTTGAGCAGGTCGGCGGCGAGCAGTCCGGCCGGTCCGGCGCCGACGACCAGCACCCGCTTGGTCCCCCGGGCCCGCCCCGCCGGCAGGCCGTTCCGGACGATCTCCAGATAACCCGGGACGAGCGGCCGGTCGAGGTCGTCGTGGACGGCGATGGCCCGGGCGACCGTGGTGTACGCCCGCTCGTCGGTCCCGGGCGGCACGACCGGCGGCACGGCGGCGGGCGGGTCGGCCGCGGGCGGCACGGTCGGCGGGGCCGCAGGGGCGAGCGCGGCGGCAGGGACGGCGGCCGAGGCGAGACCGGCGGCGAGCACCGACACTCCGGTCACCGTGACGACCGACCGCCGGGCCGGCCCGGGCACGACGCCGGTCGGGCCCGGGCGGGGAACATCCAATTCTTCAGTGGTCATGGCGCACCACTCTTGGCGCACGAACGGCCCGGCGGAACCACTGTCACCCGGACGGGATGTATCCACCACCCGATCGCATCAAGCCGCGCGCCCCGCCTTGACGCTCAGGCCTGCCGGGTCGGCAGCGCGACCAGGTGACGGAGGTTCACATGGCGCGGGCGGGTGACGGTGAAGGCGATCAGCTCGGCGATGTCCTCGGCGGTCAGCGCGGGCATCGCCTCGAACATGCCGTCCAGCTGCTCGCGCAGCACCGGGTTGTCGATGTGCCCGCCGAGCTCGGTGTCGGTGAGCCCGGGCTCGATCGCGGAGACCCGCACGTCCCGGGGGCCGAGTTCGGTGCGCAGCGCGGCGGACAGCTGGGTGAGCGCCGCCTTGGTGGCCCCGTAGACGGCGTAGTCGGGGAACAGCACGTGGGAGGCGATGGAGGAGACGTTCACCAGGTCGGCGGCGCGGCCCTCGGCGGCAACGGCGACGAGGTCGGCGGAGAAGGCGCGGACGATCCGCAGCGCGCCGGTCAGATTGGTGTCGATCATCCGGGTCCACTCGTCGATCCGGCCGTCCGCGAGCGGATTGGGGAGCATCACCCCGGCGTTGTTGACCACCAGGTCGACCGGGCCCCAGGTGTCGTGCACGGTCCGGACGGCGGCGTCCACCGAGGACTGGTCGGTGACGTCGGCGGTGACGGCGAGGGCCCGGCCGCCGTCGGCGGTGATCGCGGCGGCAAGGGCGTCCAGCCGCTCGGCGCGGCGGGCCAGCAGGGCGACCTTGGCCCCGCCGGCGGCGAGCAGCCGGGCGGTGGCCTCGCCCATGCCGCTGGCGGCTCCGGTGACGACGGCGGTGCGGGTGGCGAGGGCGGGGTACGAGGCGGGGGCGGGGTGGGCGGCGTGGTTCATCTTCTGCTCCGGTGCGGTTGGTTGGCGGCCGACGGCCTGACGGGAACCACTCTGGTCCCACCGCCGCGCGCCACCCAGGGCCCTGTTCCACCCGGGTCCGGCGGACCCTGGGTCCGGCAGACCCTGGTTGCGCCGCCGCACCGCCGCACCTCTGCATCGCTGAACCGCTACGGCACACGAGGTACCGGGGACCGGGGCCGGTCCCGCAGATTTCGCCGCGGCCCCGGAAGGATCCGCGGGACCGGCCCCGGTCAGTGCTTCATCAGCAGGTGACCGGCACGGTGACGGTGGCGGTCGACGGCGGCCAGCCCCACTGGGTCACGTTGAACGTGGCCTGGACGCTGGAGCCGCACGGCGCGGTGCCGGAGACGTTGCCGACCGGGATGCCGCCGCCGGGGATGAGCACGTAGGGCGAGTCGCTCCCGATCAGGGCGCCGCCGACGACGCCGGCGGTCAGGTTGAAGGCGACCTTCTGCGGGTTCCAGGCGACGCTGGCGGGGGTCGCGTAGCCGGAGAACACGACCTGGTCGCCGGTCACCGAGGCGCAGAGCCGCAGGTTGACGACGCCCGGGAACCCGTCGACGCAGTTCTTGGTGGGGCCGGTGGGGCCGCCGGTGGTCTGCGCGGAGGCCTGGGAGGCCCCGGTGACGGCCAGCGCGGAGAGCGCGGCGCCGGTGGCGAGGAGCGCGGCGAATCGCTTCATCTCGGTACTTCTCCTTCGGACGAACGGAGGGTGGGTTCGTTCGCGAGGCGGGCATCGCAGGTGATTGCACGTCACAAGTGATTGCACGTCACATGTGCCATGTCACGCCTCACATGCGAGATGCTGCCACGCCACCACCGGGAATACCGACCGGTAGCCCGGGCTCCGAAGATCCTTACCGGAATTGACCTTCATCTGGCGCGATTTCGCGGCCGTAGCGCAGACTCTCCGGGACGGCTCCCACCGCACCCATCCGCACCACCACCCCGCATCCGCACCAGCGCATCGGAGAACCCCCACGGTGACCACGAGTCGACAACTGGAGATACCCTTCGCCGACGGCCGCTCCGGCAGCGGCCCCGCCACCTGGGGCCAGCGAGCCATCTGGGACGTCGTCAACCGCCTGGCCCCCGCCGACCGCCCCCGCTACAACATCGGCACCGCCACCCCGCTCGACCCCGGCCTGCCGCTCCCGGTGGTCCTGGACGCCCTCGGGCACCTGCTGCACCTGCACGACTCCCTGCACACCCGGCTGCTCCCCGAGCCGGACGGCCCCGGACTGCGCCAGACCGTCGACCCGGCGGGCACCCTGCCCGCCCTGGTCCACGACCTCCCCGCCGGCACCGACCGGGCCGGGCTCACCGCCGCCGGAGCGGCGCTGCACCGGGACCTGACGGGCCGGGCCTTCGACTGCGGCACCGAGTGGCCGGTCCGGGCCGGCCTGGTCGTGGCCGACGGCCTGGTGCGGCACATCTCCCTGGTGCTCTCCCACACCGCCGTCGACGGCACCGGGATGGGCCTGCTGGTCCGCGACCTCACCGCCCTCGCCCTGGGCGCCGACCCGGCCGCGATCCGGGCCGGCCGGACCACCCAGCAGCCCCTGGAGGAGGCCGCGTTCCAGACCTCCGAGCGCGGCCTCAAGCGCGACGCCAACGCCCGCGCGCACACCCTGCGCAAGCTGCGCGCCGCCCCGGCCCGGCTGTTCCCGCCCGCCCCGGCGGCCGACCCCGCCGCCCGGTTCCCGAACGCCGTCCTCAGCTCGCCCGCCCTGCTCCGCGCGGTCGACACGGTGGCCGCCGCCCACCGGACCGGCTCCTCCGCCGTCCTGCTGGCGGCCACCGCCGCCATGACGGCCCGGCTGGCCGGCCGCCCCGACGCGGTGCTCCAGGTGGTGGTCAACAACCGCTTCCTGTCCGGCCTCACCGACGCGGTGAGCGTGGTCGCCGGCGACGCCCTGCTCCACCTCCAGGACGCCGACGGCGAGTTCGGCGCGGCCGTGCGCCGCACCCACGCCGCGTCGATCGCCGCTTACCGGCACGCCTACTACGACCGGCGCCTGCTGGACGCCGAGATCGAGCGCCTCACCACCGACCAGGTGCCGCTCGCCGACCGCTCCTGCGTCTTCAACGACACCCGCGACCTGCTCCCCGGCGGCCTCACCGCCCCGGACCCGGACGTCGCCGGCGCCGGGGCCGACGGGGGCACCACCCTCGACTGGCCGGTCGACTTCGACCCGCGCCCCGGGCTCACCTACGCCCTGGACGCGATGCGCACCCCGACCGCCCTGCAACTCGCCATGACGGCCGACCCCTCGGTGCTCCCCCGGCCCGCGATGGAGCGCTTCCTGCGCGGCATCGAGGACCTCGTCCTCACCGAGGAGCGCGCACTGCGCCCCTGAAACACCGGGAGGCCCGGCCGTCCGCCCGTGGAGGCGGCCGGCCGGGCCCCTGTTCCCGTGTCACGCAGCTGACGGAACGTCAGCCCTTGTGGTCGTGCACCGTGTTGGTGTCCTGGATCTTCTGCCAGGACTTCGGCTGCGCCGGAGCCGCCGCCGACGCCCCCGGGGCGAGGCCCGCGATCCCGGGCGCCGCCGCGAGCGCCGAGCCGGCCGCCGCGCCGGACGAGCCCACCGCCGGCTTCCCGGCCGTGAACAGCCAGGTGTTGAACAGCGCGCCCAGCGGCTTGCCGGAGATCTTCTCCGCGTAGGCCTGGAACTGCGGGATGGTGGCGTTGCCGTACTTGCGCTCGGTCGGCCACCCCTTCAGGATCGCGAAGAACTTGGCGTCCCCGACCGTGTTGCGCAGCGCCTGGATGGCGATCGCGCCGCGGTCGTAGACGGCACCGGCGAACTGGTGGTCCGGGCCCGGGTCGCCCGGCCGCACGGACCAGAACGCGTTGTCCGCCGCGTAGTTGTTGTAGACGTAGTCGGCCAGCTCCTGCGCGGTGCCCTCGTTCTCGTGCTCCGACCAGAGCCACTGCGCGTACCGGGCGAAGCCCTCGTTGAGCCAGATGTCGCTCCAGCGCTGCACCGAGACGCTGTCGCCGTACCACTGGTGGGCCAGCTCGTGCGCCACCACGGAGGTGTTGGCGCCGCGGGCGAACTGCGCGGGGCTGTAGAAGACCTGGCCCTGGGTCTCCAGCGCGTAGCCGGTCGGCACATTGGGCACGTAGCCGCCCACGGTCTCGAACGGGTACGGGCCGAACACCGTGCTCAGCCAGTCGGTCAGCTCGCCGGTCCGCTCGACGCTGGCCTGCGCCGCGCCGAGGTTCACGCCGAGGTCCGGGCTGTAGGCGGTGATGACCGGCAGCCCGCCGTCGGTGGTGTCCTTGCGGATGTCGAACTTCCCGATCGCCAGCGTGGCCAGGTAGGTGGCCTGCGGCTTGGTCTGCCGGTAGTTGTAGCGGGTCCAGCCGGGCCGGGAGCTGGTGGTCTGGGTGCCGTTGCTGACCACCTGGGTGCCCTCCGGCACCAGCACCGAGACGTCGAAGGTGGCCTTGTCGGTCGGGTGGTCGTTGGCCGGGAACCACCAGGCGGCGCCCTCGGGCTCGTTGGCGGCCACCCCGCCGTCGGGGGTGCGCAGCCAGGCGGAGTACCCGCCGCGCTCGACCTCGCCCGGCTTGTCGGCGTAGCGGACGACCACGGTGAGCGGGCTGCCCTTGGCGACGGTGCGGGACGGGGTGATCACCAGCTCCTGCTCGCCGCTGGTGGTGAACTTGGCGGCCCGGCCGTTGACCAGCACCTCCTTCACGCTGAGCACGAAGTCGAGGTTGAAGCGGGTGAGGTCCTGGGTGGCGGTGGCCAGGACGGTGGTGGTGCCCTCCAGCTCGTCGGTGGCGGGCTGGTATTTGAGCCGGATGTCGTAGTGCGAGACGTCGTAGCCGCCGTTGCCGGCGTTCGGGTAGTAGGGATCGCCGATGCCCGCCGCACCCGGGCCGGCCTGGGCGGCGGAGGCGGGGACGGACAGGAGCAGGGCGAGCGCGCCGGCAGCGGCAGAGACGATCAGCCTCTTGCGCACAGGGGTCCTCCACAGGGGTCACTGGGACAACTGGTCGGATCGATCCTTGTCCCAACGAACCCGGTCCTACGCCTGAACGATGAAATGTTCATGAGAAGAAACAGGCCGAAATGGCCGGGCGGCCCGTTCGTGACCCGGCGTCATGCCCCCGCTGCCGACGACCCGGTGCCGCCCCGTCAGGCGCCCAGCGCCACCGGCGCCCGGACCAGTGAGCCGTACTCGGTCCACGACCCGTCGTAGTTCTTGACGTGCTCGAAGCCGAGCAGCTCGGTCAGCGCGAACCAGGTGTGCGCCGAGCGCTCCCCGATCCGGCAGTAGGCGATCACCTCCTGCTCCGGCCCGACGCCCCGCCCGCCGTACAGCTCCCGCAGCTCCTCCGCCGACCGGAACGTCCCGTCCTCCCTGGTCGCCTGCGACCAGGGGATGTTGACGGCGCCCGGGATGTGCCCGGGCACCTGGGCCTGCTCCTGCGGCAGGTGCGCCGGGGCCAGCGCCTCGCCCCGGTACTCGGCCGGCGAGCGGACGTCCACCAGCACCGCGTCCGAACCGGGCTTGGCGAAGACCTCCGCCTTCGCCAGGACCTCGTCCCGCATCGCCCGCACCTCCGGGTGCTCGGGCCCGGTCAGCCGGTACGGGCTGTGCTGGTGGTCCATCACCTCCGCCGTCAGCTCCCGCCCCTCCAGCTCCCACTTCTTGCGCCCGCCGTCCAGCAGCCGCACCGGGCCGAAGCCGCGCAGCCGCAGCAGCCAGTAGGCGTAGGCGGCGAACCAGTTGTTGTTGCCGCCGTACAGCACCACGGTGGTGTCCTGCTCGACCCCGGCCGCGCGCAGCAGGTGCTCGACGCCCGCGCGGTCCACGTAGTCGCGCCCGACCGGGCTGTGCAGATCGGTGGCCCAGTTCCAGCCGACCGCGCCGGGCACGTGGCCGCGCTCGTACGCGCCGTTGTCCTCGTCCACCTCGACCACGCGGAGCGTGCCGTCGTCGAGGTGCCGGGCCAGCCACTCGGTGCCGACCAGTGCCTCGGGGTGTGCGTAGCCGTTGCCGGTCATCGACGCCCTCCTTCGCTCGGGCCTCAGGGCCTGTACCCGCCGGGCCGCTCCCGGCCGGGGCGGGCGCTACGCCGCGACGGCCAGCCGCGCCACGTAGTACTGGTTGAGCGGATCGCCGTCGATCCGCGACACGTCCACCGAGCCGAACCCGGCCTCGGCGAGCATCCGGCGCGCGGTCTGCTCGCCCCAGACGGTGCCCAGCCCGGCACCGCCCTCGCCGAGCGAGACCGTCATGCAGTAGAAGGTCGAGAAGGTGTACAGCGCCGGGGCGAGCGGATGGTCGATGTTCTCCTCCAGCAGGCTGCTGGCGGCGACGTCGCCCATCAGGAAGACGCCCTCGGGCCGCAGCACCCCCGCGACGGCGCGCAGGGTGCGGTCGGGGCGGGCCAGGTCGTGGACCACGTCGAAGGCGGTGACCAGGTCGTACCCGCCGGTCAGGTCGGCCGAGTCGGCGAGCACGAAGCGGGCGTTGTCCAGTCCGTGCGCGGCGGCCTCGGCCTTGGCGGCGCCGATGCCCTGCTCGGAGATGTCCGTCCCGGTGAACCGGCTGGCCGGGAAGGCCCTGGCCAGGACGTTGACGGCGTGGCCCTGCCCGGTGCCGATGTCCACCGCGTCGATCCCGGCCCGCAGCCGCTCGGTGAGCCCGGGCACCAGCGGCACCACGGCGTCCACCAGCGCCAGGTCGTAGCCGGCCGCGCTCTCCTCGGCCTGGAGTGCCTGGAAGCGCGGGTAGGCCGAGTACGGCAGCCCGCCGCCGGTGCGGAAGGCCTCGACGATCCCGTCCTCGACCTCGCCGAACAGCGCCAGGTACTGCATCATCCCGCCCAGGTTCTCCGGCCCGGCCGCCCGGGTCAGCGAGGCGGCGTGCTCCGGCGGCAGCCGGTAGGTCTGCTGCCGCGGCTCGTACTCGACGAAGCCGCCGACCACCATCGCGCCCAGCCACTCCCGGACGTAGCGCGCGTCCAGTCCGGCCGCGGCGGCCACGTCCTCGACGGTCGACGGCGGCAGGCCGGCCATGGTGTCGAAGAGCCCGGTCCGGTGACCGAGGCTGGCCATGAATCCCAGGCAGGCGTCGTTGAGCACCTGCAGTACGCGACCCGCGAACTCCTCCTGCTCCGCCGGGTCCGGTTCCCGTTCGGACATCGTTCCTCCTGCGCCGTGTCGGGACTGCGCGAACCCTCCCCCGGCCACGCTACGCCGTTCGTGCGCGATCCCCCATCCCCGGCGGCCACCGGCGACCGCTACCGGGCGGGCCAGGGCACCTCGGGCCGCCGCTCGTAGGCGTAACCGGCGGCCTCCCAGCGGGCGCCCTCCTCGGCGAGGCGGACCTTGAACCGCCCCCAGTCGTGGCTGTCCCGGGGCGACCAGCCCAGCTCGGCGAGCGCGGGCAGCCGGGGCAGCAGCATCAGGTCGAGCTCGCCGGGGGTGTCCAGGGTCTCCGTCCACAGCGGGGCCTCGACGCCGACGACCGAGCCCGCCCGCAGCGGCAGCAGGGTGTCCGGGTCCCAGTCGTACGCGGTCCTGACCTCGATGGTGCCGGCCCAGACCAGGCCGAGCGGATAGGTCGACTCGTACTTCATGTCCAGGTAGCTGCGGCCGGACGGCGACATGATCACCTCGGCGCCGCGTTCGGTGGCCTCCCGCAGTTCGGTGTCGCGACCGGCCCGGCCGTCCCAGAACTGCAGCAGCCCGATCCCGCCCGGCGCGGTCTGGTTCCAGCCGGCCGGGGTCTTGCCGGCCGCCCGCACCTGCTCGCCGACCCGCCGGACGAACTCCGCGTACTCGGCCGGAGCCATCCGCTTCGCCTCGTCGCCGCCGAGGTGGAGGTAGGGCCCCGGGGTGAGCCGGGCCAGCTCGTCGACCACGTCCCGGGTGAAGGAGAACACCGCGTCACCGGTCGGGCAGAGCGTGGAGAAGCCGACCTCGATCCCGGTGTACGGCCAGGGCCGGGCGCTGCCCGTGCAGTCCAGCTCGGGGTAGGCGGCGAGGGCCGCGTTGCTGTGGCCCGGCAGGTCGATCTCCGGGACGACGGTCAGATAGCGCTCCTGCGCGTAGCGGACGATCTCCTGGTAGTCGGCCGCGGTGTAGTACCCGCCGGGGGTGCCGCCGACCTCGCTGGTCGCGCCCACCGCCGTCAGCGCGGGCCGGGCCGGGACCTCGATCCGCCAGCCCTGGTCGTCGGTCAGGTGCAGGTGCAGGCGGTTGAGCTTGTACAGCGCGAGGCGGTCGATGAAGCCCTTGACCTCGGCCGGGGTGAAGAAGTGCCGGGCCACGTCGAGCATCGCGCCCCGGTAGGCGTAGCGCGGGCGGTCCTCGACGGTGACCGGGGCGAGCGTCCACTCCGTGCCGTCGGCCACCTGGGTCGGACTCTCGATCCGCGGTGGCAGCAGCTGCCGGAGCGTCTGGGTGCCCCGGAACAGGCCCTCGGGGCTGCGGGCGGTGATCCGCACCCCGTCGGCGTCGGCGGTCAGCCGGTAGCCCTCGTCGCCGGTGGCTGCGGGGAGCGCGGGGTCGAGTGCCAGGGCGATGCCGCCGCCGTCGGCGGGTCCCTCCACCGGGAGGGGCAGTCCGGTGGGTCGGCGCAGCGCCTCGGCGAGCCGCTCGGCGATCCCCCGGACCTCCCCGGCCTGCCGTTCCACCGCCTCCGTGCCGGGCGCGGTCCGGATCACGGTGCGGTCGGTGAGCCGGTAGCCGGGTCCGCTGCCGGGGGTGACGGAGAGCGGCACCGGGACGATCCGGTCGGCGGTGCGCGGTCCGGCGGGGACGGGCCGGGCAGCGGTGGAGTCGTGGGGCGAAGCGAGCAGGCGCTGGAGGCCGAGGCTGGCGGCGGTCAGGGCGAGGACGCAGAGGATGGTCAGAAGTACGCGGGTCCGGGCGGACAGCCCGGCGATCGGTCTCGGCACTGCGGCTCCCGGTGTCGGTTCACCGGAATGGTCTCAACCAATCGCCGAACTGTCCCGTACTTCCACCGAAATCGGCCGCCTCAGGAGAACAGCACCGAGCGGAAGTGGAGCCGCCGGCCGTCCGAGGCGCCCGGGTCCAGCACCCGGTAGACGTCCCCGACGCAGCCGAACTCCAGGAAGGCGACGGCGCTCCCGCTGGTGCGGTTGACGGGTGCGTAGGCAGCGTCCTGGTCGGTGACTCCCTCGACGTCGACGCACTCCTCGGCCTTGGGGTCGACCAGTTCGCCGCGGTGTTCGGAGCCGTCGGCCCGGTAGGTGTAGCGGAACACGCCGTCGGCGGCGTTGGCGGAGACCGGGACGGCGAGGACGAGACCGATCGCGCTGGTGGCGGCGACCAGGACATTGCGGAGACGCATGACGGGGGACCTTTCGGGCGGTACTCGACGGCACCGGGGGAATAGTGCGATATCACCCTAAGGGCCCAAAAATTGGGGAAACGATTCTGCTAATCCATCCCTTCGGGTGGTTTATCCACTATTCGCGCGACCTTTTCGGCTCCGGTCCCATGTGCTCGCGACTCAGCCGGGCGGGGCGGTGAAGTGGTAGCCGGAGTCGATCAGCACCGGCAGGTACGCCTTCAGCGCCGCCACCGTCTGCGAACGGTCCCCGCCGCCGTCGTGGTTGAGCACGATCGAGCCGGGGCGGACGTCCTTGAGGATCCGGTCGGTGATCACGACCGTCCCCGGGCGGGCCCAGTCCCGGGGGTCGACCGACCAGGCCATCGGGCGCATGCCGAGCTCCGCGCTCACCTTCAGCGAGGCCGGGGACCAGTCGCCGCCCGGCGCCCGGAACCAGCTGGGCGCCTTCCCGGTGGTCCGGTGCAGCAGCTCGGAGGTGCGCTCCAGCTCCTCGCGGACCTTGGCCCCGGAGAGGCGGCGCAGGTCGGGGTGGGTCCAGGTGTGGTTGGCGATGTGGTGGCCCCGGGCGGCGATCTCCCGGACCAGATCGGGGTGCTCGACGGCGTTCTCGCCGATCAGGAAGAAGGTGGCCCGGATGCCGTGCTGCTCCAGCAGGGCCAGCACGGTCGGGGTGTGCCGGGGGTCGGGGCCGTCGTCGATGGTGAGCGCCACCACCCGCCGGTCGGCGTCGAGCTCGTACACCGGGCGGCTCTCGGCCTCCGTCAGCGCCCGCGCGGGCGCCGCCCCGGCCGGGGGCGCGGACGGTGAGGCGGCGGCGGGCGAGGGAGCGGAGGCGGGCGCGGCGGAGGCGGACGGCGCGGCGGCGGACGGGGCCGGGGACGGCTCGGCGGACGGCCCGGGGGCCGGAGCCGTGGGCGGCCCGTCGGCGGGCGGCTCCCCGGGCAGTGGGTCCGGACCCGCCGAACGGGCCGCGGCGGCGGCCCTGGCCACCTCCTCGGCCCGGCCGCACCCGGCGACCCCGAGCAGCGACATCCCCGCCGCGACCAGCAGCAACCTTCGCGAAGTAATCTGACGATCAGACAGCATGAACAAGCTGTCCCCCGTTCACGGCCCCGTCTCCCAGCGGCTGACCCGACCGGTCCGATCACCACCCCAACGGCCCAAGGCGGGCCCTGTGCACCGGCTGTTCGCCCACCCCGTGACCGGATCCCCGCCGGGCCCGCTAATCTGACCTCTCCCAGTGTGATGATCTGTCTTAAAAGGACGTGGCCATGACGACGAGTCAGGACTTCGCCGACCGGTCCGAGAACGATGCCGCCGAACTCAGCCAGTGGGAGAAGTACGGGGTGGACACCAGCACCCCGCACTCCGCCCGCGTCTACGACTACTGGCTGGGCGGAAAGACCAACTTCCCGCCCGACCGCGCCATGGGCCAGGCCATCGAGCAGGCCGTGCCCACCATGAAGGCGCAGGCCAAGGAGAACCGCGGCTTCCAGAAGCGCGCCGTGCGCCACCTCGCCGAGCGCTACGGCATCCGCCAGTTCCTCGACCTCGGCACCGGCATCCCCACCTCGCCGAACACCCACGAGATCGCCGAGTCGGTCAGCACCGGCACCCGGGTCGTCTACGTGGACAACGACCCGATCGTGCTGGCCCACGCCCGCGCGCTGATGGTCTCCACCCCGGCCAGCCGCACCACCTACATCCACGCCGACCTGGGCAAGCCCGCCGAGCTGCTGGCCGACCCGGCCCTCAACAGCACGCTGGACCTCGACCAGCCGGTCGGCATGCTGATGATCGCCGTGCTGATGCTGATCGCCGACGAGGACGACCCGTGGGCCAAGGTCGCCGCGCTGCGCGACGCCCTCCCCTCCGGCAGCTACCTCGCGCTCACCCACCCCACCCAGGACTTCAACGAGGCCGCCGTCGCCCAGGTGACCGCCTCCGCCCGCGCCGCCGGGATGACCCTGGTGCCGCGCAGCAAGGAGGAGGTCACCCGGTTCTTCGACGGCTGGGAGCTGATCGAGCCCGGCGTCGCCCCGGTGATGGCCTGGAACCCGGACGGCGAGCAGCCGGCCGACCCCTACGCGGCGTACTACTGGGGCGGCCTCGCCCGCAAGCCGTAGCCCGTCCTCGGCGTCCCGCCGGCCCCGCCTCCCACTCCGGAACGGGGCCGGCCGACGGCGCGCGGGCTTTCAGCAGCCGCACCGCTCCGACGGCCGCGCTACTTCAGCAGCCGGGAGAGCCGCCGGTCCGCGAGCGGCTTCCCCCCGGTCTGGCAGGTCGGGCAGTACTGCAGCGAGGAGTCCGCGAACGACACCTCCCGCACGGTGTCCCCGCACACCGGGCAGGGCTGCCCGGTCCGCCCGTGCACCCGCATGCCCAGCTTCTTCTCCGCCTTCAGCTCCCCCGCCGCCAGTCCGCGCGAACGCTCCACCGCGTCCCGCAGGGTCGAACCGAGCGCCTCGAACAGCCGCGCCGACTCCTCCTCCGAGAGATCGGCCGCCAGCTTGTACGGGGACATCCGCGCCACGTGCAGCACCTCGTCCGAGTAGGCGTTGCCCACCCCGGCCAGCACCGTCTGGTCCCGCAGCACGCCCTTGATCCGGCGGCGCTCACCGGCCAGCAGCGCCCGGAAGCGCGCCAGGTCGAAGTCCGGGTCGAACGGGTCCGGGCCCAGCCTGGCCACCCCCGGGACCTCCTCGGCCTCCCGCACCACGTACACCGCGAGCCCCTTCTTGGTGCCCGCCTCGGTGAGGTCGAAGCCGTCCCCGTCCGGGCCCTCCAGCCGCACCCGCAGCGCCAGCGGGTTGCGCCCGCCCGGCTTCGGCGGCTCCGTCGGCAGCTGCTCCCGCCAGCGCAGCCAGCCCGCCCTGGCCAGGTGGACCACCAGGTGCAGCCCGTCCGCCCCGCTGTCCACCGACCCGCTGTCCCCGGACCCGCTGTCCACGAACCCGCTGTCCAGGAACCCGATGTCCAGGAACTTCCCGTGCCGGACCACCGGGCCGACCGTCCGCCCGGCCAGCGCCGTCACCGGCGGGTCGTAGGTCTTGAGCGCGCTGATCGCCACCGGCCGCACCTCGGCGACCACCCGCCCGGTCAGCCGTTCGGACAGGAAGGCGGTCAGGGCCTCGACCTCGGGCAGCTCCGGCATGTGCCCAGTCTCGCCCGGCCGCCCGCCGTCCGCCTCCTCGGCCGCCCGCTGCTTTGCCCGGGGCGGCCCCGCGGCGCAGTCTGGAGGGGCGGCCCGCGCGCCAACCCGAGGAGGTCCGGCCGGCCATGAGCACGCTGGAGGAGCAGATCGACATCGACGCCCCCGTCCTGGCGGCCTGGGAGCAGCTGCACCGCGTCCACGAGTACCCGCGCTTCGTCGACGGCGTCCGCACCGCCCAGCCGCACGGCCGCAACCTGGCCCACCTCGGGGTGGCAATCGCCGGTGCCGAACGGGACGTCGAGACCGAGATCACCGACCGGGGCCGGGGCCGGGTGATGGCCTGGCGCACCCTGGACGGTCCGGAGCTGCACGGCGCCTTCGCGCTGCGCCCGCTCGACGCGGCGCACACCCGGGTGCAGGTCCGGGTCGAGTACGACCCGGGGGCGCTCCGGGAGGCGTTCGGCGGGCCCGGTGGTTTCGCGCTGGCCGGGGCGATCGAGCGGACCGTCCGGACCGACCTGGAGGCGTTCCGGGAGCTGGTCGAGGCCCGGGTCGCGGCCGCCGCGGAACCGCCCGAGCCGGTCGTCGAAGCACCCGGCACCGTCACCATAAACGGCATATAAGCCCAGCTCAGGACCGTTGGTGAGGATCTTCACAGCGGGCCCCGGTGCCACTCGTTCGGGTTTCAACCTGTGGCACACTCGGGACTCATGAACTGTGCCCGGGACACCAGGACGCTGCGCGCGGCGGTCTTCGCCGCGCTGCTCGTGCTGCTCGCCGGGCTCGGCCAGGTGCTGGTCACCGGCCGCCCGCTGCCGCTCGGCACGCTGGCGGTGGCCGGGGTCGCCGTCTTCGCGGTGGCCTTCGCGCTGTCCGGTCGCGAGCGCGGCTACCGGGTCGTCGCGGCGGTCTTCCTGCCGCTGGAGCTGGGCCTGAGCGCCCTGTTCGACCTCGCCCAGTCGACCTGCCCCTCGCTGCCCCCCGGCGCCGCCCGGGGCCTCGAACCGCTGCTGTGCGGCGGCGGCTCGCTCGGCGGCCTCCTGCTCGGCCACGGCCTCTCCCGGCCGGTCGGGCTCGCCCTGCTGCTGCTCCTGCACACCGCGCTCGCGCTGGCCGCCGCCTACTGGCTGCGCAGCGCCGACGCCGCGCTGTCCGGGCTGGCCCGCACGGCGCGGATCCTCGGCGACTTCGCCCGGCGCTTCCCCGCCGCGGCCGGCCACTGGCTGGCGCTGCTGACCGCACCGCTGCCGGCCCGTCCGGTGGCGCGGGTGCCGTTCCCCCGGGCCAGCCGGGTGCTGGTCCCCGCCGAGTCCGTCCGGCTCCGGCCCGCCGTCCGGCGCGGCCCGCCCGCGCGGCTGCCGGCGCCCGCCCGCTAGGCGACCCGCGGACCCTCCCGGTCCCCCGGTCCCCGGCCGGCCGTGCGCCCGACGCGCCCGCACGCCCCGCCACGAGCACCAGGACGACCTCCACCATGAGCACCTCCCCCAAGAAGAGCACCACGCCCGGCGACCGGAAGGCCGCCCGCCGGGCCGCCACCGAGCAGATGCGCCGGGAGCGCGAGCAGGCCGAGCGCTCGGCCCGGATCCGCCGCCGGGCCGTGGTCGGCACCGCCTCCGCCGTCCTGATCGCCCTCGCCGCGGGCGTCGCCTTCGCCGTCGGCGGCTCGACCGGCTCCGGCGGCGGCTCCGGTTCCGCCGACACCTCGGGCCCGCTGGTCGTACCGGCGAACGCGAGCGGCGCGGACGGCACCGTGGTCACCTACGGCAAGGCGGACGCCCCGCACACGCTGGAGGTCTACGAGGACTTCCGCTGCCCGTTCTGCGAGCAGCTGGAGACCACCACCGGCCCGACCGTCCAGCAGCTCGCCGACGCGGGCAGCTACAAGATCGAGTACCACCTGGCGACCTTCCTCGACCAGGGCCTCGGCGGCAAGGGCTCGCGCACCGCGCTGGCCGCCGCCGGTGCGGCGCTGAACGAGGGCGTGGACAAGTTCAAGCAGTTCCACGACGTGCTCTACGCCAACCAGCCGGACGAGCGCGACGACGCCTTCGCCGACGTCAACCACCTGCTCGACCTGGCCGACAAGGTGCCGGGCCTGAAGACCGACGGCTTCGTCAAGGCGGTCCGCGAGGGCACCTACCTGCCCTGGGCCGGCCAGGTGAACAAGGCCTTCGACAAGAGCGGCGTCACCGGCACCCCGACCGTCCGCCTGGACGGCAAGAAGCTCGACGTGTTCTCCGGCGGCAAGGCCGTCTCGCCCGAGCAGTTCACCGCGATGGTCAAGCAGGTGACCGGATGACGGCCCCCGCCCCCGTCGGCACCCCCACCGGCACCGCCCGGCCCGGGTACGGCGCGAGCCGCCCGTTCGCCCTGCTGTTGGTGATCGGCGGCGCGCTCGGGCTGTTCGCCTCGGCGGTCCTCACCCTGGACAAGATCCGGCTGCTGAAGGACCCGTCCTACGTCCCGAACTGCAACATCAATCCGATCATCAGCTGCGGCTCGATCATGCGCAGCGACCAGGCCGAGGCCTTCGGCTTCCCCAACTCGCTGCTCGGCCTGGTCGGCTTCGCCGTGGTGATCGCGATCGGCGCCGGACTGCTGGCCGGCGCCACCTACCGGCGCTGGTTCTGGCTGGGCCTCCAGGCCGGCACGGTCTTCGGGATCGGCTTCGTGACCTGGCTGATGTACCAGGCGCTGTACCGGATCGGCGCGCTCTGCCCGTTCTGCATGGTGGTCTGGACGGCGATGATCCCGCTGTTCTGGTACACCACCCTGCACAACCTGCGCACCGGCGTCGTCCCGGTCCCCCGCGCCCTGCGCCCGGTCGTCCGCGAGGCGGCCCGCTACCACTGGGCCGTCCCGGCCCTCTGGTACGCGGTGATCGCCCTGCTGATCCTGAACCGCTTCTGGTACTACTGGCGGACGCTTCTGTGAACCGTGCTGACCTGCGCAAATATCGCTGAATCAACCCGGCGGGGCATTTTCGGGGCACATTGGCCCCGCCGGGCTTACACAGCCGTCAGATCCCCGCCCGGAGCGGGCACATCAGCCGCAAACAGCGCCCTGCTGATCGCGGCGCGTGCCCGCTCATCACTCTTGGGCATGAGGTGCACGTAGGTCCGCAGAGTGAAGGCCTCGTCGGCGTGCCCCAGGTATGCGGCGAGGTCCTTGATCGAGCAGCCGCCGTCGACCAGTGCGGCAGCGAAGGCGTGCCGTAGGGCGTGCATACCGTCCTCCGGCGATGCCTCGAACTTCTGCGCCCTGATCGGCGGCGGGATCACGCCCGCAGTGACAAGTGCCGGCTTCCAGACCGTCAGATTGAACCTGGATCGGTGAAGCGCACCCCCATCGAGATCCGTGAACAGGAGACGAAATGACTTCGCCTTTGCCGCTGCGGTGGCCCACGGGAGCGCGACGCGCACCGGGGGGAAGTCGGCAATGTGCTGAGCCAGCTTTTCGGCGAGAACGTCATCCATCGGAACTTCGCGCGTCTTTCCTCCCTTCGGAAGAGCGAACACCTTGGCACCGGTCCCGAGAAGCTTCACCTGCTGGCGAATTCTGATTATGCGACGACGGAAGTCGATGTCAGACTCCGCGATTCCGAATATCTCGCCCTGTCGAAGCCCCGCACCGAATCCGATCCACCCTGCTGCACGGAATCCCTCGGGCAGCCCGAGAATAACCGAATGGACTCTATGGAACTCCCACGGAACCAGCTGCCTGGGAGGAATTTTCGGCTTTTTCACAGAACGCGATTGGCAAGGATTCCTCTTGATTAGTCGATCTTCAACAGCAGCCGAGAAGATCGATGAAAGAGCAATGAAGAGATTATATCGGTATCCGATCGAAATTCCCTTGGCTTCCAACTGCTTGAGGAAAGCCTGGACGATAGACGGGCGACGCTCCACTTCGCCGAGCTCAAAGTCCCCCATTCCGGGGATGATGTGGATCCGCACATATCTTTCGCGATTCTCGGCGGTCGATTCGTCTCCACCCTGAACCGAGAGCCACTCGGAGGCCCATGCCTTGACCGTGGTTCGCGAGTCCCGGGGGTCGACGTAGTCGCCTTCCGCGAGGTCGTTGGTGATCGCTGCTGCATGGCGCTCCGCCTCACCCTTGTCCTCGAACCGCTTCTTCGGTAGCGCCACGCCCGCGTTGTTCCAGCCCCGCACCTCCCATCGGCTGCCGATACCGTGAGCGACCGTGGGCACCCTCCGATGCTCTCGGCACATCTTCTCGCCGGGTCGTGGATGACTTTTGTGATGGCGGTCACTTACATGAGCTTTCCCCATGCTGATTCCTTCCGCTTCTCATACGCCTCGGAACGGCGCGGGCCAGTGGCCCGCCGAAGTCCCGGAACGAATCCGTCGGCCGCCCCGCAGGACAGAAAGGTTCCAACATCTGACAGTCGGTAACGCACGCGGCCTCCGATGCGACCAAGGCGGATCGGTCTGGGTCCCTTACCTTGCGAGCGCCAGTTCCGGAGTGTCTTCGGGCGTATACCGATCAGCGCGGCTGTCTCTTCCGTCGTCAGGTAACGATCGCCCTGACCGACACGCTCTCCGACAGTGCCAAACTCTGTCTTACTGAGCTGTCGCGCCGCCTTCAGAGGCTCCCTACCGCGCAGTGTCATTCCTTTCCCTAGAGGCGTGATCGCGTGATCTACGACGACAAGCTATGCCAGGTCGTATCCATGATCCAAGCGATCTCAGAGTTATTTTCAGGAATCCGCAAGTCTTCAGCACCCTCCGCGGGTGGACCGCGCCCGCCCGCGCCCACGGCATCCCCGGACCTCGTCGGTGACCCCGTCCAGGACCGCGTTCTTGAGTCCGCCAGGATGGGCCGCCTGGTCGTCATGCCGTCGGCCTCGGACTCCAGGTCTTCCTCACCACGGCCCTCGACGTCACCACCGATCCGACCTCAGCGACCGACCAATCACCAAGGCCCATCACCAGAGGCCTGGGCGCCTGGGTGCGCGGGCGGGGTCCCGCGGCCTGAGTCAGCGTTGGAGCGTGGGATTTGAAGTGCGGGTTCGCGCCGACTGCCCTGGGCGGACAGGTGTGGTGGTAGCCCAGGCTATGCAGGTGACTGTGGACGATCCGCTGCCACGAACGGGTTTTGGCCGCGAGTGAGCGCTGGACGTCCAGGGGGGGCTGGGTGGCGGCGGAACAGCCGGGGTTACGGCGGCCTGGTGCTCTGCGGAGTGGGTGAGTTCGCCGCGGGGAGTTCAGCGCTGTGGACAGGTGGCGGGCCGCGGCCATCACCACCTCGACCGACGTGGCCCGGAGTGACGGTGACGAGGGTGTCGGGAGTCAGGGCCCGGCTTCCGGAGGGCCGGGCCTCCGAGATGTGGTCACCACTCACGGTCGGGCCTGCGGACGGCGGCGGGCCACCGGGTGGGTGCGCAGGAGGGAGCGGTGGAGCATGGGGATCTGGGAGGCGCGGCGCTCGTAGCGGCCGGGGTCGGTGACGGTGCGTACCGCGGCGAGGAGGACGGCGGTCGGGGTGTAGCGGCTGAACTCGGCGTGCCACCAGTCGTCCTGGTGGCCGCGGGCCCCGGCGCGGAGGTTGAAGACGGTGTCGAGCGGGTCGCTGTCGGAGCGTTCGAGGTAGCGGTGGAGACGCAGGGCGGCGGTGCCGTCGGGGTTGTCGAGGGTGAGGGTGGTGCGCAGGTCGCCGGCGCGGATCCAGTGGTGGGCGCGCGTGGTTTCGGCATCGAGGGCATCCGCGGTGTCGACGGCCGGGTGGTCGTGTCCCCAGAGCTGCCGGTCGCGTTCGGCGTCGGTGGTCTGGGCGAGGGCGTGGGCGAGGCGGCGGGCTGCGGCCGTCACGACCTCGGCCGGGGTGCGGGCGTCGAACGTGGCGTGCCATTCGAGCTGGCTGGCGGGGTGGCTCAGGGAGGCCATCGTCCAGCGGGGCGTTCCGGCGTCCAGGTCGAGGGTCAGCAGGACGGGGTGCTGCTGGTGCGCGGCGACGAGCTGGTTGTCGACCGGCGTCAGAGTCCAGTCCTCGCGTCCCTTGGCGAACGTGTGCAGGGCGTGCGGGGCGTCGCCGGGGCCGGCGAGGTACCCGGGGTGTACGACCATCGGCATGTCGTGGGCGGGCGGCGGCGTCATGGGTGCTCCAGAGGGGTGGGGGCGGCCCCGGTGTTCCGGGGCCGCCCTGGGTGCGGGTTCTACAGCAGGCCGGCGGCGCGTTCGGCCTTGAGGAGCGCGGCGATCTTGCGGGCCCGCGCGGTGCCGACGGGGATGCCGCGGGCGCGCACGCCCTCGGCCAGGGCCGTGGCCGAGGTGCGTCCGGTCTCGGCGACGACCTCGCGGGCTGCGGCGAGCAGGGTCTCCAGCGGCGCGTTCGCACGGTCGCCGTGCGGGCAGTCGGCCGTCTCCGGTGCGAAGGCGCAGGTGGGGTGTTCGTCGAGCGGGTGGCAGGCCGCAGCGATGAGGTGGGCAGGCGTTGCCGCGTCGAAGTGGGCGTGCCAGCGGCGTCCGTCGTGCAGGCCCCACAGCCGCCACCCCGCTCGGGTGAGGTAGGTGCGGTCCAGGCCGAAGGCCCGGGGGCAGCCGCACCGGGCGGGCGACGTGGCGCCGGGGCAGCGCCTGGCCGGGGCCAGGAGGTCGTCCGGGTCCTCGACGACCGGTCCCACGAGCGCGCGCTGCTGGTCGTAGCGGTCGGGCTGCGCGAGGTCGTGGGCGAGCGCGCACATCAGCGAGCCGATGACGGCGTCGGGGGCGGTGTCGTCGAAGCGGGCGCGCCACAGCGGCTCGCCGGTCGGCCCGTTGTAGGCGGCGACGGTGACGGCGTTGTCCCAGGCGGGTGTCGACGGGAAGTGCAGTCGCACCCGCTGGCAGGGGCTGGCGAACACCTCTCCGCCGTCCGGGAGCTGGTGCAGGCTCCAGCCGTCGAAGCAGTCCTCGTCCGGGGCTTCGGGCTCGGCGGCGGGCATGGCGGGGCAGTTGCTGGGCAGGTCGGCTCCAAGATCGGTATGGGGCGGTGCGCGCAGGAGCGGGGCGGGCTACGCGGGCTGCGCGGCGGTTTCCTCGGCGGCGAGCTTGGCCTCGGCGAGGCGCTGCTCGGCGATGTCGGCGTAGTGGTCGGTGAGTTCCACACCGAGGAAGGAGCGGCCTTCGAGGAGGGCGGCGACCCCGGTGGAGCCGGATCCGGCGGTGAAGTCGAGGATCCGGCCGCCGGGCGGGCAGATCTGCACCAGCTCGCGCATCATCGCGACGGGCTTCTGCGTGATGTGCTGGCGCTTGGATCCGCTGGGCTGGCTGCCCTCCAGAAGGCCCTTGAGGTAGACGGGGTTGCGGTCGCCGTCCATCGCTCCCTTGGAGCCCCAGACCACGAACTCCGCGTTCTGGGTGAAGCGCCCCTTCTGCGGGCGGGCGGCCGGCTTGTACCAGGGCACGATGCCGCGCCACAGCCAGCCGCCGGCCTGCATCGCGTCGGTCGTGGTCGGCAACTGCCTCCAGTCGGTGAAGATGCAGGCAGTGGCGCCGTCGACGCTGATCCGGTAGGCCTCGGCGAGCAGCTGGGACAACCAGAAACCGTAGCTCCTTTGGTCCTTGTTCTCGCCGGGGAAGTCCGGCAGGACACGCTTGGAGCCCGCGGTCGTGTACTTGTCGCGGGCGGACCGGCCGACGCGCTCCTGGGTGGTGCGGCCTCCGCTGTTGTAGGGCGGGTCACAGATCACGCAGTCGACCGCGCCGCTCGGCAGCTCGGTCAGGCGGGTCAGGGCATCGCCCCGGTAGAGGGTGTAGTCGGGCAAGGAACCTCGCAGGGTGGGGGCCAATGGGCGACGCTTTGGCCTTTCGGCGGCGCACAGAAAGGCCCGCGGCGTGGTACGCCGGCGGGCCTGGAGAGACCATAGGCGCCGCAATATCTCCCGTGCAAGGAATTGACGGATACTCGCGGATATCCGTGAATTCCTTGCACGGGAGATATGCGGGCCCTTAGCGTGTTCACCGACGCCGAGAGCGCCTTGACCAGCACTGATGGAAGCTGGAACTTCCGCCGGTTACTGCGGGCGCCTATCTCTCGGGTGTCATTCGACCCTCTCACCGCTGCGTCGGGACGCCTTTGGACGAGCCGCCCGCGCACCACATGATCGGAGTTCCACGTGACGGGAATCCACCTGTCCTTCTGCTCTTTCGCCCGCTCGCCGGGCGCCGGCCGAAAGGGTGCAGCCGACCGGCGGACCGCTTGAAGAAGGTCGCCGCCGGTCTCGGCGTCGCCGTTCTCCTGACCCCGTTCGCGTTGATCCTTCCCCTGGCGATCGTCACCGCCAAGGACGCCTCCGCCGCGTGCTCGGCCTCGGGCAGTCCACAGGCTGTGGATGCGGCGGCGGTCGAGGCGGCGGTCAAGCAGATCCTGGGCGGCCAGGTCGGGCCGACCGCTCCGGTGCCGGGCCTGGATCTGCCGAGCGTGCAGATCCCGATGGCCAAGCAGATCGTGGCCACCGGCGTTGCCCTGCAGGTCCCTTCCCGGGGCCAGGTGATCGCGCTGGCCACCGCCATGCAGGAGTCGCGGCTGCGGAACCTGAACGGCGGCGACCGCGACTCGCTAGGCCTCTTCCAGCAGCGCCCGTCCCAGGGCTGGGGATCCGCCGAGCAGATCATGGACCCGGTGTACGCGAGCACGTCCTTCTACAAGGCACTGCTCAAGGTGAAGGGCTGGCAGGAGATGCCGCTCACCGTCGCCGCGCAGGAGGTGCAGCGCAGCGGGTTCCCCGACGCCTACGCGCAGTGGGAGACGCTGGCCATCGCCCTGCAGCAGGCGGTCGGCGCTTCGATCGGCGCCCCGGCGACAGGCACTTCGCCCGTCGGCGGTGCCGGGTCGTGCACACCGCCGGGTACGGACACCGACTGGGGCTTGATCCCGGCGGGCGCTCTGCCGCCCGGCTACCAGATCCCCGCCGATATGCCGCCGGCCGTCCAGTCCGCGATCCGTTGGGCGCTGGGCCAGTTGGGCACACCGTACCAGTGGGGCGGGCTGTGCACCGACAGCCACGGTCCGGACCCGATGGGCCGCTGCGACTGCTCCAGTTTGATGCAGCAGGCGTACAAGACCGGCGGCGTCACCCTCGCCCGTGTCACCTACGACCAGGTCAAGCAGGGCTCAGTGGTCACGCTCGGCGACCTGCGGGCCGGCGACCTGCTGTTCACCGAGCCCGGCCCAAAGGGGCCCGAGCACGTGGGCATGTACATCGGTTCCGGCCTCGTCGTGCACGCCCCGCACACGGGTGACGTGGTGCGGATCGCTCAGTTCAGTGCGTGGAAATCCGGCGTGACCGACATCCGCCGCATTGCCCCCTGAGCTTTCGCGTCTCCCCCTTTTTCTCTTGCGCCGCGACGGCGCCGCTCCGCGCTCTCGCGCGCCCAAATCCCCTTCTGGAGAACCCGTTTGTCGTCGCTCATCCTTGCCGCCGAGGCGGTCTCCCACCTCGCCTATGATCCGGGTGTCGCCCCGGCCGAGGGCGGTCTGCCGGGCCTCGCGGTCCTCAAGCAGGTCGTCAGCAGCATCAACCTCTTCGCCGTGATCGCGACCGTCGGCGCGATGTGCGTCGCCGGCGTCGTCTGGGCCTGGGGCCACCACAGCGGCAGCCACGGAGCCGAGCAGAAGGGCAAGCAGGGCGCCATGGTCGCCGGCGGCGTCGCCCTGCTCCTCGGCGCCGCCAACGGCCTGGTCGCGTTCTTCTCGGCGCTCGGGACGCAGGTCAAGTAAGTGCCCAAGCCCCTTTCCACCAGCGGCGGGTCGCCCTTGCGGAACCGACTGCTGATCGGACTGGGCGTGCTGCTGGTCGTCGGCCTGCTGGCCGGGCTCCTCGCCCGGCTGGCAGGCGGCGGCCACACCGTCCCTCCCCCGGCCGGCCCCTCGCCCGCCGCCCGCCCTGATCCCACACCCGCCGCACCGGTCGGACCGCCGGACACCCTGCCCGCGGAAGCGGGCCCCACCGTCGCCCGGCCCCCGCACACCACCAGCCCAACCGACTTCGCTGCGGCGTTCGCCCAGACACTGTGGACCTACGACGCCCGCACGGTCACCCAGCAGGGCTTCGTCTCCGGCCTGCGGCTGTGGCTCACCCCGGAGATCGAGTACGCCGACGGCGCCTCCGTCGAGGGCCAGGTGCCGGACCCGGTGCTGTGGTCCCGGCTGCGCGACAACGCCCAGACCTCCACGGCCCGCGACATCGAGGCCCACGTCCCGGCGACCTACGCCCAGGCCATCGCGAAGGACCCGACCGCCCTCACCAAGGCGTACATCTACGCCGTCACCGTCACCGGCAAGGTCGACATCGCCTGGAGCGACGGCGGCCGGGGCGCCGAGGCCCGGGCGCTGACCCTCGCCGTCCAGTGCCGCCCGGGCAAGGAGTGCGCGCTCGCCGCCATCGCCCCCACCGTCTATCCCTGACCCCCGTCCCGTCTCACATAGGAGGAGACCATCGGATTTTGTGATCTTCCGGGTGCGGGGTTGTTGTGCGACACCGTCGTCGGCGGCGTGTCCGACTCCATCACCTCCAGCATCGGCAACTGGATCGCCAAGAGCGCCGGCGACCTCGCGAAGTCGGCCGTCGACCTCGCCAGCCGAGCTGTCGACCAGACCACCAACGTCGACCTCGGCGCCGACTGGTTCCGCACCAACTACGCCCTCATCCTGCCCATCGCCTTGACCATGATCGTGATGACCTTCACGCTCCAGTTGGTGCGGGCCGCCTGGAGACGGGACGGCCAGGCTCTCGGGCAGGCCGTCACCGCCACCATCAGCTCGGTGTTCTTCGCGATGTGCGCGATCTCCTTCACCAGCGTCGCCCTGGTGGTCGTCGACGCACTGTCGCGCGGGCTGTTCACCATCGCCAACTCCTCGATGGACGACGCGGTGCGGCGCCTCGTCAAGGTCAGCATGATCACCATCACGACCCCGCTGGGCTGGGCCGTCCCCTCCCTGGTAGCGCTCGGCTGCGCCGTCGGCGCGATCCTCTACTGGGGAATGATGATCTTCCGCAAGGTGTCGATCCTCGTCCTGGTGATCCTCGCGCCGTTCGCTGCCGCGGGCGGCCCGTGGAAACCGACCCGCGACTGGAAGCGCCGCTGGGTGGAGGCGACCGCCACGGTCGTGTTCTCCAAGCTCGTGATGACGATCATCATGCTGGTCGGCGTGTCCGCCCTCGGGAAGTCCGACACCAAGGACGGCATACAGGCGCTTAGCGACATCATCGCCGGCCTGGTCGTCATGGCCCTGGTCCTCCTGTCGCCCTTCATGATCTACAAGTTCGTCCACTGGGCCGGCGACGGGCAGTCGCACGACCTCCACCGCTCGACCGCCGCCGGCCTGCAGGTCGCGAGCGCCGCCGCCAAGAAGGGCGGACAGATGGCCATGGGCGCAGGCGGCGGAGCCGCCGCAGGGGCCGGAGCCGGTGCCGCCGGATCGACCCCGCAGGGCCCGTCCCAGGTCCCGGGCATGCAGTCCGGCGCTGCCGGCTCGGCCAGCGGCGCCGCACCGCAGGGTCCCGGAGCGGTCGGACTCGTCAAGGCCGCGCCCACCTCGTTCAAGTACGGGCAGGAGCGCAGCGGCGACGGTGACGGCGGCGTTCCGCTGACCAGCCGCTCCGACCGCGCCGACGGTGACAAGGGCCGCCCGCTCGTCACCCGTGCCGGATCCCCCGGCGCCTCCGCGCCTTCGGGTGGCTCCTCCGCCGCGGCAGCCCACGCGGCGGCCGGCTCCCCTGCCCTGAAGACCTCGGGCACGGCAGCTCCGGCTTCCTCCGCCGCGGCACCCGCCGCTCCTGCCTCCGCCGGGCCGGCCTTCGATCCCGTGATCGCGCAGCCCTCCGGGCCTTCCGCCGCAGGCGCGGTCTCCGGCGCCGGTCAGCGTTTCACGTTCCCCCAGCGCCCGCCGTCCCCCTGACGGCCCGGCGGCTCAGCCCGCCCTGCGCTTCCCCCTCCCGCCCCCTATGCAGAAACGTTTCTGCCTGCTCCTCCCGGTCAGCCCGCCGGGAGGAGCAGGGGCCGGCTCCCGCCCCCGCACCCCGAGAGCATCCCCTGACCCCCAGCGAGACACCCGCCACGATCAAGTTCCCCTCCCGCTCCCGCCGGGGCATCCTCCTCGGCCTCACCCCCTCCCAGCTCGTCGCCACCGCCTTCGGCGGTGCCCTCCTGCTCACCGCCCTGATGACCGTCGGTATCCTCGGCGCCCTCGCCCTGACCCCGCTGTGGGTGCTGCTCGCCGTCGCCGTCGTCTTCCGAATACGCGGCCGCTCCCTCGCCGAGTGGGCGCCGATCGGCCTGCGCTACTGGCTGCGCCGCACCTGCGGGCAGCTGATCTGGCTGGCCCGGCCCTCCACCCGGCCAACCGTCGAGGGCCTGCTGCACCTGCCCGGCACTGCGGCCTCGCTGCGCGCGGTCACCTCGCCCGACGGGCGGCTGGGCGCCGTCCACGACCAGCAGCAGGGAACACTCACCGCGGTCACCCGCGTCTCCTCCCGGGCGTTCGCCCTGCTCGACCCGGCCACGCAGTCCGACAACGTCCGCGGCTGGGGCCGGGCGCTCGCCGCCCTGTCCCGCTCCGGGCAGATCGCCCGCATCCAGGTCCTGGAGCGAACCGTCCCCGACAGCGGCGACGCCCTGCAGCGGTACTGGCTGGAGCACGGCCTGCCCAACACCCCGGTCGCCGGACCGATCTACGCCGACCTGCTCGCAGCCGCCGGACCCGCCGCGGCCCCCCACGAGGCCTACATCGCCATCGCCCTCGACCTGCGCGAGGCCCGTCGCCTGATCAACCAGGCCGGCGGCGGACTGGCCGGCGCGTTCGCGGTCCTCGCCCAGCTCACCGCCTCCCTCGACCAGTCCGTGCGCGGCGCGGGGCTGGTGCCCGGAGGCTGGCTCACCGCCGGAGAGATCGCCGCGGTCGTGCGCACCGCCTACGACCCCGCCGTCCTCGGCGCCCTGGAACGCTGGTCCGACTCCGGCCGCCCGGAGGCCGACGTCGCCGCCGCCGGTCCCGTCGTCCTCGTCGAGGAACCGGAGAAGGTCCGCACCGACAGCGCGCACCACGCCGTGTTCTGGATCGAGCAGTGGCCCCGCACCGAAACCTCGGCCGGGTTCCTCCACCAGCTCCTCTACTCCTCGGGCGTGCGGCGCACCCTGTCCCTGCAGTACGCGCCGCAGCAGATCGACGCCGCGCTCCGGGACGTCCAGCGCAAGAAGGCCACCATCGTGGCCGACGCCGCCGAGCGTGTGCGCCGCGGCCAGGTCGACTCCGAGGCCGACACCGTCGAGTACGCCGACGTCAAGGCCCGCGAGCTCCAGTTGATCGCCGGGCACGCCGACGTCGCGATGACCGGCCTGCTCGTGGTGTCCGCCGACGACGCCGAGCAGCTCAGCGCCGCCTGCGCCCAGGTCGAGACAGCCGCCGTCGCCGCCCTGATCGACCTGCGCCGCCTCACCCTCCAGCAGGCCGAGGCCTTCACCGCCGCCGCCCTCCCGCTGGCCCGCCTCTGACCGCCGAAGGGCACCCCATGCACGACGAGCCGAACCTGATCGGGTTCGCCACCACCGCCCTCGCCTGTCACCGCGACACCGAGCTGACCAGCGACCAGCCACTGACGCGCGTCGAACTCGACGCCCTGCACGAGCACGCCGTCACGCTGCACGTCCTCCTCGACCAGGCTACGGTCCGCACCCGCGCCCACGCAGCCGCCGAGGGCGACCAGCTCCACCACGCCAGGATCCGGATGTGGCAGGTCAGCGAGCACCTGCACGCCGCCTACCATGTCGCCCCCCGCGCCGACGGGCGCGCGCCCACCCGCGAGGCCTGCGCGCTCCGCCTGCCCGAAGGCGCGCCCGACCTCACCATCTGCCAGCGCCACCTCAAGGCCTCCGCCCGCGTGCGGCAGATCAGCACCCCCACCGACCTGATCCGCCGCTGAGCCCGGAGAGACCGCCCGCCCTTGACCAGAAGCACCAGCGCCAGCGCCCTGTTCACGCCCAGCCGCAGCGACCGGGCCCGCCGCCGCCAGGCCCGCCGCGACCTCGCCGCCGCCCACCGCGAGGCCCGCCTCGCCAACCAGCCCCGCCGCCGCACCGCGACCCGGGTCGACGAGCTCGACGCCCGCCCCGTCTACCCTGCCTCCGGTCGCCCCGGCCCCGCCTCCGCCCGCGGCGGCAAACTCAAGCTCCCCGCCCACCGCATGACCACCGCGACCGCGAGCGGAGCGTTCCCCTTCCTCGCCGAGGGCGGCCTCGGCGCCGGCGGGATGTACATCGGCCGCGACGTCCACGCCGAAGCGGGCTTCTCGTTTGACCCCTTCGAGTTGTACGGCCGCATCGAAGGGTTCACGAATCCGAACCTGCTGTTGGCCGGCGTCATCGGCATGGGCAAGAGCGCACTCGCCAAGTCCCTTGCGCTGCGCAGCATCGCCCATGGCTACAAGATCTACATCCCCTGTGATCCCAAGGGCGAGTGGAGCCCGGTGGCCGAGGCTCTCGGCGGGCGGACCATCGCGCTCGGCCCGGGCATGAGCGGCCGGCTCAACCCGCTCGACGCCCCTGCGGCTCCAGGTGGTGCCGACCCGGCCGAGTGGGCGGCCGAGGTCCGCAAGCGCCGCCTCCTGCTCCTCGCCTCGCTGGCCCGCACCGTACTGCACCGCGACCTGGTGCCGATGGAGCACACCGCTCTCGACGTCGCGCTGGACGAGGTCGTCGCAGAGGCCCGACGCACCGACCGGGTGCCGCTTCTCGGCGACGTCGCCGCCATGCTCGGCAACTCCCGACGCCTCGACGACGCCCTAGGAGACCCGGCCCGACGCCTCGGCGCCGCTGCCGAAGACCTCGCACACGCCCTGCGCCGTCTCGTCCAGGGGGACTTGGCCGGGATCTTCGACGCCCCGTCGACCGTCGAGTTCGATCCGACGGCGCCGATGCTCAGCATCGACCTCTCCAGCCTCGGCACCGCTGGCGACGACACCGGCCTGATCCTCGCCATGACCTGCGCGTCCGCGTGGATGGAAGCCGCCCTCTCCGACCCCGCGGGTGGACGCCGCTGGGTCGTCTACGACGAGGCCTGGCGCCTGATGCGTCACCTGCCGCTGCTGGAGCGCATGCAGCAGCAGTGGAAGCTCAGCCGAGGCCTCGGCATCGCCAATCTCCTCGTGATCCACCGCCTGTCGGACCTGCTGTCCGCCGGCGACGCCGGTTCCCGGGGCCGCGCCCTCGCGGAGGGCCTCCTCAGCGACTGCGCCACCCGCATCATCTACCGCCAGGAACCCGACCAGCTCGCCGCCACCGCGAGCCTGCTCGGCCTGACCGGCGTCGAGACCCAGGCCATCGCCGCCCTCACCCGCGGCCGAGGCCTCTACAAGATCGCCGGAAGGTCCTTCGTGGTTCAACATCTGTTGCACCCGGCCGAGCGTGAACTGTTCGACACCGACGCCAGGATGCAGGCCGGCCCACGCGAACCGGTCGACACCCGTGCGTGACTGCGTGGCTTCGACGCAGAGGTCGGCAGCCGGATTACCCATCAACTCTAGGACACCATCATCGAGTTCCACCCCTCTGCCAGCGCCTTCCCGATGCTTGACGACGAGGAGCTGCTTGCCCTCGCTGAGGACATCAAGGCGAACGGCCAGTACATCCCGATCATGCTCGACCCCAACGGCAGGCTTCTGGACGGCCGCAACCGCCTCGCGGCGTGCAAGGTTGCTGGCGTCGAGCCCGAGTTCGCCACCTACAACGGTCCCAACCCGGGCGCCTACGCCCTCCGGATCAACATTCGGCGACGGAACCTGACCAAGGGGCAGAGCGCCATGGTCGCGGCGAAGGCCTGTTCCGTTTCGGAACCAAGTGGCCGTATCGAATTTGAACTGTCCGCTCGTTCCATTGCTGAACAGATCGGCGTCTCCCTCGGACGCATCGGCCAAGCCATGACCGTGGCGCGCCATGCCCCCGACCTGATGGACCAGGTAATCAGCGGGGCCGTCGGCCTGGACGAGGCCTACAAGACCGCGCGGGAAGCCAAGGCTCAGGCGGACTCCGCGGAGAACCAGCTGGCTCGGCTTCGCGCGGAGGACCCGGAGCTGGCGGACAAGGTCGTCGAGGGCGAGATTGGCCTGGCGGCTGCCTGGGTCGAGCGCAAGGAGCGGGCCGACGAAGAGGTTCGGCGACGTCAGGTCGCCACCCAGTTCCTGTGCGAGGTGGTTCCGCCGCTCGCCCAGGCCCGTGGCACCGACACCGTGGCGCTGTACGACCCGCAGTTCATGCTGACCGGCCGGGCGATCACCGGCGAGGTGATCGAGCAGGCGATGGCCGCGCTCTCCGAGATGGCCCAGGCGTGGCGGGAGCGTGAGGCCGCATGAGCACCGACGCCGAGTTCCGGCTGTGGGAGGTCGTTGACGATGCCGCCCGCGCGGTCACCGACGAGAGCGGTCGCTTCCGCAAGGGCGAACTCGAAGCCGCGGTCCGCCAGCGCCTCGCCGCCAGCGATCTCGAAGCTCACGTCCAGGCCGCTGCCCTCGACAAGCTCGTGCACGGGCTGGTCCGCGGGTGGGGCGAGCGCCGCAGCCCCAACCCCCGGCGGAAGTCCGGGATGTTCCACCCCGAGGGCGTGTTGAAGCTGGGCTCGGGGGTCTGGGTGTGGATGGACCTGGCCACGCCGACCGACCTCCTGGAATGGGGCCGGCTCTCGACCCGCAACCTCGCGCGCGTCGCGCGCGCCGAGGCCGACCGGCAGGACTACGTCGCCGAGCGCCTCGATGCCTTCCGCCAGCACGGCGACCTGCTCCTCGGCCAGCTGGAACGGATCGTCTTCGGCTACGTCCACGACCCGGACCTCCACCCCGACATCGACTAACCTCCCGCCGCCGAGGACCCCATGCCCGCCAGCCTGCCCTTTCCCACCTTCGTCGCCGCGCTGACCGAGCACCTGCCCGGATGGTCCACCCGCCCCACGGACGTGGCCGCCGGTCCCGGACCACGGCCGTGGTCTGCGGCGGAAACCGGCTCCACGCCGGTACAGACGCCGATCAAAGCCTTCGAGCTCACCGGCCCCGCGGGCGAACACCTGGTGGTCGCACAGCCCTCCGGGCAACCGCACCTCCTCATCGCCCCCGCACGGCCCGATGCCACCGGCGCGCTTGCGGGCGCCCCGTTCGACACACCGGTCAGCCTGACGACCTCCCTCGACACCGCCCCGGCGTCCGCGGCCGAGCAGGTCAAGGACATCCTTCTGCCGCTCGTCCGGCAGGAGGTCCTGGAGGCACGCGCCCGTGCCGTAGCAGGCGCCCTCGCCGCGATCCGACAGGCAGCCGTCGACTGGGGCCCCTCCCAGGACAGCCTCGACGACGAGGAGGAGGAGTCGTGGGAAGACGACGGTGGTCCGTACTACGAGGAGGCCGACACGGCCCGCAACCGGGTCGCGTGGCCGCACATCGAGGCGGTGATCCTGCACGGGCAGACCCTCATCACTGAGATCAAGGCCGCCCCGCTGAGCGAGGCCGACCTGCCGCATCCCCTCGGAATGGATCTGCAGCTCCTCGACGTGATCAGGGGCACCCTCGCCCAGCTGGAGATGGTCAGGGCCGGCTGGCAGCAGGTCACGGCCTGCATGGTCGGGACGGACGGCAACGCCGTGGCGGACCGGTTCATCGCCGAGGAACTGCGCAACGAGCTGGCGTGGCCACTCGCCACGGTGGTGGCCGAGGGCCCGCTCGCGGCGCTGTCCGCCCACCTGGTGTCCCTGGCCGAAGCCGCCGGCCCGGGCCGCCGCAGCCGGTCCGATGCCGCACGTCTTCGCAGTGTGCCCGCCACCTCCCCCCGCCCGGCACCAGCGGCACCCGCGACTTCGTCGGACACGACCCCGCAGCAGGGCCGTTCGCGCTGAGCGGGCCGTCCTGTCGGCGCCGAGGTCCTCCCCGCCGTCGCGCCGCCCCCATCCGGGCCGCAGCCCCGCGGCCCCGACCACCCGCAACGGAATCCTGTGCCCTCACCCACCATCACCTTCGCCATTGAACCGTCCAGCAGCCTCCTCTCCGCCAAAGCCGCAGACCGTGCCAGCCGCCAGTGGCTGGAGCAGGCAGGTCTGGTGCGCGACGACGCCACAGGACTCCACCGGCCCCGGCGGGACACCTCGTCCTCGGTCGCACCGCGGCTCGTCCTCGACGCCACCCGGCTGCTCACCGCTGCTGGCTACGACGTCCTGCGCCTCTACGGGGAAGACGAACAGCAGCAGGCCGTCACCGGGCCCGCCATCGACGTCGCGCCGTTGACCCGGGCCCCGGGCACGATCTGGGTACACCAGGTTGCCGCCGACGTAGCGGCCGGGCGCCTGGTGGTTCACGCGCGCCTCACCGAGGCCGCCGGTCCCACCCGCCTGCTGGCGAGCTACCCGGCCGACGGCACCGCAGCCGTACTCACCACCGACGGGGGCCGTTTCTACGACGTCGCCACCTTCGGCGACCTGGACGCGGCGGCGCTCGCCTTCGGGCACCCGGCGACCCTGCCGGCTCCCACCCCGGAGGCTCCTCGGACGGATGCCGCGACAGCCCGGTCCGCCGCAGTGCTCCAGCCCCGGCGCGATGACCTGCCCGCCGAGGCACCGGCCCCCGGACCGGCACCCCGCGCTGCCAGGTTGCGCCCGTGAGCGGCGGGCCGTCGTACCTGCCGCTGGTGACCATCGCACGCCACCCGGTGCTGCCGCAGATCACGATGGCGGCCATGGACTCCGAGCTCGCCGTCGGCGTCCTTGAGCGAGAAAGGTTCCTGCCCCGCCAGGAGATGTCGCTGTGGCGGCCGGCCCGTACCCCCGCCCGCAGAGGCCAAGGCGGCATCGTCGCGGCCGGTAGCCCCTGCGGCCTCGTTCCGACCCTCGGAGACACAGTTGTCCACGCGTTCCGTCATCGCCCGCCCCACACCCAGCGGCTTCCGCGGGATCTACTGCCACAAGGACGGCCAGCCCAGCCACCAACTCCCCCTGATCCTGGGCGCGTTCCAGTACCGCTTCGGCGAGGATGCCGACGCCCTGGCCCGCCACCTCGTCGACGACGTCCCGGTCGGATGGTCCGCACTCGGAACGGACCTGCTGGACGGCGCACCGGACGAGCTGCGCACCGCCCCCGGCATCGGCCGGTGGCCCGGCCGCCAGTACAGCTCCGAGCCGTCGGCAGGCGGCCGGGTGGAGCCCCGGGCGGTCATCACTGAGCGCACCAGCGAAAGGCTCACCTGGGCGTATGTGCTCCATGCCCACGGTGTCGAGGTGATCGGGCTCGGCGAGCACCGGCGAGGCCCCGTCGTGCCGTGGTCCACGGACCCGCTCGGCCGGTTCACCGACACCCCCGGCGCCTGGCGCCCGGACGCGCCGCTGCCGATCCTCTCCCGCCCTGGTCCGGCCGCTGCCGCCTCCGCCCGCTCGACCTCTGCCCGTGTCCGCTCCGTCGTGCCGCACGCCCCGGCCGGGGGCGTCCCTGCCGCACCGCCCGCGCCCCACCAGGCCATGCCGAGCCGCGCGCTGTGACCCCGACCGGCCACACCCGATCGCCCCTGCCGCCGTCCGGAAGGAACACCTCTTGCCCGTCCCACCACCCCTGACCCGCCTCGACTCCCGGGTGGAGGCCTCCCTCGGCGCCGGCATCGCGATGCTGCACGCCGAGCAGGCACGCACCGACGCCGCCGCGCGCGTGCTGAATGCTCACCGCACGCTGACACGGGCGGAGACCACGGTCGCCTTCGAGCGTATGCGGCTGACGATCTGCGCGGACCGGCAGCGTCGGGTCGACGCACAACTGCTCGCGGACCTGAGCACCCAGCTGGAGGTCCTGAAGAACGCCACTGCCGCCCGCGACCGGGCGGAGGCCGACCTGCTGGAGCACCTGCAGCACCGCGACGGCGCCGAAGCCGTCACCGCCCCGGCCGAGCCGGTCGGACCGCGGCGCAGCCGGTGACCGGCCGCGAGGGGCTTCAGCCACTTCGCTTCGGTTGGAACTACGACCTGGGCGAGTTCGTCCTGGCTCCGCGCTACCCCCGGCCGGCCGTCACGCGGGTCCTGGCGGACACCGGCTTCCACCTGCGGTCCGAGCCGTTCGGCGCGTGGCACATGGGCACCTCGCTGCCCATGTTCGAGCAGAGCGCCGCGGCGGAAGCCGCGATCGGTCGCCTGATCGCCGAGGGCGTCGAGGTGCGCAACTGGCACGAGCCGCAGCAGGGTTCGACCGACGTACTGCGGCACTACGGGTGGCTGAACTCCGAGGCTCCGTTCCCCGACGCCGCGGAAACCGCCCGCCGGGCCCGGAGCGAGGCCGCCACCCGGCTGGGCCGCGTCCGCCTGAGCTCCGACACGCGGGCCGTCACCGAGCAGATCGCCCGGGGCGAGGTCGAGGTGGAGGCCCGGCGCACGTTCGACGACGACGAATGGATGATCGCCGCCGACCGCGGCACCGGGCGCTACCTCGAACTGCGCCATCACCGGCCCACCGGGGCACTGTCGATCACCGGGGACGCGCCGGAGACGTTCGCCGGCCATCTCCGCCGCGAATTCCGGCTGCTGGTCCTGCGCGAGACCCGTCCGCCGACGGCAGCCCGCATGCACGCCGCCCGCGCTGCCGGCCGCGTGCCCGGCAGCCGGCAGGCACCGGTGGCGCCGGCCCCTGCACCCGCCACCGCGGTCCCCACCCGCCGACGGTGATCCCCCCACCCCCAACCCACAAGCGAGGAATCCATGGCCGACATCACCTTCGGCACCGGCGCCGACGGCGCCATCACCGTCCGACTCGGCCCCCGCGCGCCCGACGCGGCACACCGGATCCTGGAACAGAACGGCGCCCTCGCGCTCCAGGACGACCGCGGGGCGTATGAGTTCCACGGCGACGACGCAGTCTCCCGCGCCGCCCAGTCCGCGTACCTGCTGGACGCCGGCGAGCTGACCGTCGAAACCGGCGCCCGGGAGGACCCCGTCCGCGCGGCAACATTCGGCGCCGACGTGGTCTTCGCACGCCACCAGACCGAAGGGATCGTCGCCGCCACCGCCACCGACGCCACCCAGGGCCTGGTGCCCGACGTCCTGCGGCAGGTCGGGTGGCGCTACGACGGGTCCGCCCCGGACCGCGACATCTACCTGCCGCCGGCCGGAGCCGGAGACCGCCAGTCGCTGATCGCCGCGGCCCGGGCGAGCCTGGTCCTGCAGGGCCTGGGTCTGCAGGTCGCCACCGTCGGCCTCGCCACGCCCCCTGCCTCCGCCGACCGCCTGGCCGAGGCCGCCGAGGACCTGGTCCTCGAACAGGTCAACCTGCGCACGCTCACCGACAGCCGGGACGTCGCCGACCTGCTGGACACCGCGCTCGACCCGAAGTCCGGGGCGCTGCCGAACCTCTCCCAGCTGCTCGCCGACATGAGCACGTTCATCGACCAGGTCGCCGCCGAGCAGGGCGAACTGCTCGCCGCCCGCGCCGACATCGCACTCAGCCAGGTGACAGGCCTGTCCGACACCCTGCGCGACCTGCAGGCCGGCCTCACCGACCTGGGCTCCGTCGTCGAAGCGCCGATCGCGACCGCGCGCAGCGTGCGGGCGACCGCCGCGAGCGCCGTCACCGCCCGCGGGCTCGGCGCCGGCCCCATCATCCAGGCGGCCCCGTCCGCGCAGGTGATCTCCACCGCCCCCACGCACGCCGCCAGCCTCTAGGAGCCCCGCATCACCGACCGCCCCGTCGTCCAGATCACCCGCCACCCCGAGCACGGCGTCGCCGTCACCGGTCTCGAACACGCCACCTACCGCCAGCGGCGCCTGCTGGCCGACTACGGCTTCACCCCGCTCGCGGGCACCAGCGGCGACCTCGCGTTCACCGGCCGGACCGACAACCTGCTGCTCCACGCCCGCCAGACCGTGGCGGCCCTGCGCTCCACCGGCGCGGACGTCCGCCCGGACCCGGCGTTCGAGTACGACGCCCACCCCGGCTACCCGTCCCCCTCCTCGGCCGCCGCAGCGCCCGGCACGAAGATCGTCACCGGCCGCGTCTCCCCCTCGCCCGACGCCCCGCTCCTCACCGGTCCCGCCGCGTCGGCCCGGGCCGACGTCACGGTGGGCACCCACCACGAGCACGGCATCACCGCCACCAACAACACCGTCGACCCCGCCGCCGCCAAGTACCTCGCGGCTGCCGGCTTCTACCGGGTCCCCGGCCACCCGACACTGTTCTCCCTCACCGAGCAGCAGGCCAACGGCCCCGAGCGGGCCATGGACACCGTGGCCCGGCTGCGCGCGGCCGGCCTGAGCGTCGCGGCCGACCTGCCGTACGACCCGGACCGCTCACCGGACAACGCTGCGGACCAGTTCCGCACCCACCTGATCAAGGTCGCCGAGTCCTCCTCCCGGCAGCACCCGTCCGAGGACGACCCGTTCGCCACCCGGATCATCCCCGCGCCCCACCTCAGCCCCGGTCCCGGTCCCGGCAAGCGGACCGAACCGGAGGGCGGACAGGACCCGTTCGCCACCCGCCTGCACCCGGCCCTCGCGGAACCCGGCAGCCGGATGGGCGCCCTGCTGACCAACCGGCAGAACACCCTGGCCGCGATCGAGGAGATCCTCACGGGCCTCGCCCAGCAGCTGCGCGACGACCCGCAGGCCCTGGACCCCGAGCAGGTCTCCGCCGTGCTGGAGAGCGCCCAGACCACCCTCGGCGGCGTCCGCAAGGACCTGGAGACCATCTCCGCCGCCTCCCCGGCACGCACCCGCACCGCCGCCCCCGCCTCCCGGCCGCCCGTCGAGGCCAACCTCGGCGCCCGTGCCAAGGCCGCCCGCGCCACCAGCCTCCAGCTCGGCCGCGTCGGCGCGGCCCAGCCGGTCGAGGCCGCCGCGCAGCCGGTCGACCCGCGCCACGCCTACAGCATCCACGCCCGCTGAACCCCGCGAAGGAGCCCTCCCACTTGGCAGTTGTCGGTAAGCCCGGCTATCCGAAGATGCGGAATGACATCGGGGCATCCGCTCTCACTGCTTCGGCGGCCTTCACGGCTTCGACACCGCCAGGTGGCAAGGGATCGCCCATCCTGCGAGGCGCGGGTGACGCAGGAAGGGCGATCCGGAGGATCCGACGCAAGGTGGTCCCCTCGGGAACGCGCAACACCGTAGCCCCGACCACTCCGCTCCCCAAAAGGGCGTGACCATCCAGCCAAGCAAACGCCAAATCTGTACAGCTCACGGAAATTTGAAATCGCGGTCAATTACATCCGCCTCATCGAGGAGGGCTCAGTTAATCCCCAGAGGCGGATAGCTGAGTCAGCACATCACGCGCAAAGCGAGAAATCCCGAGCGTGTTCCTCCCACCCCAGTCTGTTTCCCAGTGGTCGCCGTATAGGAGGACGGCAGCACTCTTCGCCCTGGTAAGGCCCACATAGAACGTCAGCCTGTCCTGCTTGAGCCGGCTCAGCGGCGGCTCTGGAAATAGCTTCCTCTTGCGATCCCAGAATCTACTCGGCATGATTCCATCTACCAAGCCCGGAAGGATCACAACCTGCCATTCCCGGCCCTTGGCCGAGTGATATGTAGTGAGAGCAACCTTTCCAGTCCTTAGCTCGCCTGCCGAGATATCAACTAGAGTCAGGGCGTTGTCTATACAGCATTCCTTGAAGCCTTCAATGCTGTTGACGTCGAGGCGGCGCGGACTAGCCTGCGCGAGTTGACTCAACTCTAGATTTCCAACCAGCCTATCAAGCCATTCTAGAGTCCCAGGGATCTCCCCTGATGAGTTCAGTCGAACAAGGGAAGCAATTCTCTTTGATACGAACCTATGCGGAATATCCTCCAGCCCACTGTCCCGTCGAAGTGCTCTGTATGTAGCAGCGAGCTCGCCAACCGTTTGAACAGCGTCCGCGGATGACTCCCTGCCGATCGACGGCTGGTAACCCGATATGACCCTTGCGGCGCATGCGCGAATGAAATCTGCTATCGGACCGGAGGGAAGTAGCTCATCCCGCTCATGAATATATTCGACAGATCCGACGGAAAACTCGCGAAGCAGCGATGTTAGCAGCGGCCCTTTACGTGGATAGAGTACCGCAATCTCATGTGCCGGAATTCCCGAAGCAGTGAGCTCAGAAATCTTCTGGACCACTATCTGCGAATGCCGACGCAGCCCGCCACGCACCTCGATCGGCTCGATTACTCCATGGTCCTCGCGATCCTCGCGAGCTTGATGGTCGCGCTCCTCTCCAAGGACAGCATGACTCGCTGCGATGATCGCTCGCCCACTGCGATAGTTCACCTTTAGCGCGACGGGATGGAATCTCTCCGTAAGCTCGTTCAAGTAGCGCGGGTCGGCACCAGTGAAACCCATGACGGTCTGATCTGGATCGCCAAAGGCAGAGACCTGGATGCCAGCCGCTTCATTGAGTAAAGTCACCAGTCCGTGCAGAACTGGCCCCAAGTCCTGGTATTCGTCGACTACAATATTCGGATACTTCGCAGCGACAAGTTGAGCTACTCGCGGATTCTCCACGAGTAGCGATAGAGAGCTTGAGACCATTAGATCGAAATCGATAAAACCTCTGTTGCCCATCTCGCTCTCGAACGTCCGCACAGCCTCGACCATCGGATCTCCGGGCTCGCCGGAATCTCCAACTGCGAGGCGACGTCGCGCCCTCGTGAAAGCGGGGATCTCATACTTCGCAATAAGCATTACGCCAGCGCGCTCGAAGCACTCTTCTAGGAGGTTCACCCACTCCTTGGATTTGTCGTCGAGGACGGTTAGTCGATCCGGATGGCGCCTGCCAACTAGGGTCGAGTAGGGGCGGAGGATGTTTGACAAACACCACGAATGGAGAGTTCCAGCCGTCAGTCTACCGCTCGCAGAGATCCCCAACCTTGCCAGCCGCTCACTAATCTCTCTGGCGGCGTGGTTAGTATAAGTAATTGCAGCCACGCCACGACTACTCGAGTTCCCCATTTCGAGAAGGTATCCGACTCTAGCCACCAGCGTGCGCGTCTTGCCTGACCCCGGCCCAGCAAGAACTACGAGATCACCATCATGCGTGGCAGCCTCTTGCTGGTCTTCATTGAGCGCCAGTATCTCGCGGGCGAGAACTGGACGGACCCTTAGATCTTTGGTCACTGGGCCTCCAAGTCAGGAAGCGCCGGCTTTACTTCGAACAGGCCGTGGTTCCTGACCTGCCGGGACACATTATCCAGGGCACTGATCAAGTATCCGTAGGTCGAATCAGTGAACAACCGCTCGCTGAACCTGTAGGAATCGCCGGACGGCAGCAACTCCGAAGGATCCCGTCCATGCATCGCATCACGGAAGCCTGCCAATCCATCCTGCTCTACGTGGTGAGCCAAGCGCTGGGCAAAGCGGCCTTTGCTGATAGAGTCGATCCGGAGAAGCAGTTGCTTCTGATGTGAAGAGTCCCCATTGCTCAGTCCATCGACAGCCTCTTCGAACTTTTCCTTGAGATTCTCCGAAACATCGTTGAACTGGCCATGCGCTTTGACCATGTGCGGGCCCAGCAACGGAGCGATGTCCACTTCCAGGGTCTTCGGCCCCATGAATACACCCACCTTGGCGGCGTCCAGTCTCAGATCCAGGGTGGCGGACTCGGGATCCTTGGCCAAGAACTCTTCCACTCTCCGAGTGAAATCACCGGCGGCAGCACCATGCATCAGCTTAGCTGCCCGACTCAACCCGTAGTGAAGGTATTCGCCTTTTTTGTTAGTTGGGTCCCCGTCAGTCAGGATCACATGAGGAATATTCAGAGAGTCTTCGCCCAGCAACTGGCGGAATGGCAGGAAATCTGTCCCGCCGATACTAGTAACGATAACCCCGCAGGCATCCAAGTTGAACCCCAGAGCCTGAGCAAGAGCAGGGACCAGGTAGACCTCAGCAATTCCTTCAACCAAGATCGCCGCTGAGCAGAAAAGCACCTCTGCCCTACTAACGTCGAGATAGCGCTCCAAGTCTTCTTTTTCATCGGCCGAGAAATCGGCACGTGATGTATAAGACGCCTCGGTGGATCCGTCAGCGGCCTTCCGTAGCAGGATCAACGAATCCAATCGTGACACCGCCGCAATGTGTGGGCTGTGAGTTGTCACCATCAGCGACGCTTCGCTATGAAGAAGGTGACTGAAGACTTGCCGCTGCAAGACAGGGTGCAAATGCGCCTCGGGTTCTTCGACACCCAAAATTGTGTCAACAATTACATCCGACTCTTTGCGGAGTCGAGAACGCTCCAGAAGCAAAGCAAGATAGAGAATGTTGGCATTCCCGGTCGATGCATCCGAGACACTTCGCTTCCCAGCCCGATCCACAAAGAGCCGGATAGACCTAAGAAGCCGGTTCGGATCGCTCGAGGCAAAACCGAAGCTCGGGGCGATATCGGTCCGCTCGCCCGCCATAGACGTGAGACGGTTCGACAACTCTTCAGCGAGCCGACCGATCTCCGGCTCGCGAGCCAGAGTTTCCATAGCCGTCCCGACTCCCTCAGCAGTGCTAGTCAACACAGCCTGCTGCGGACGCCGCAATTCGAGCAGATCTTGCAGCGGAGAGTCTCGCCACCTAGACAGGTCGCCAACCGCATCACGCAATGCTTGCAGGACCGTGAAGTTGATATCGCGACGAATCCGCTTTCCGTCCCGGTCTCCGTCAATCCCCGCCGAAATATCCCACGTGTAATCGTCCCGAGTTAGCTGCCTTCCGGAAGATTCCGCCACGGATGCCAGCGGCTCAAATACATAGGTTAGCCGGGCAGTGAGCGGGTCAAGGCTGACGAAGCAGCCGTCCAGCGACGCTTCCGCTGCGAGCTCCCCTGCGAAATCAGTGATGTCGACCTCGATGCGAACCGTGACGCCATCTGAATAGCTCGTTGCAGAGGCTTCACAGATATCTTCAGGGCGAAGCCAACGCGCCGAGTCAGGCAGCTCGGGATCCAGCACGATGCGCAGAGCCCGCAGGAAGTTCGTTTTACCGACGCCGTTCTCACCTACGATGACCGCAGAGGGCGGAAACGGATCAATCACGAGCTTCTGGAAGTTCCTGTAGTTTTCGACAAGGACTCGACTGATCCGCATGCTCTGTACCATCCCATGTGCGCGACCGACTGAGTGCCATCCTAATCCTGTTTAGCGCGATAAGTACGTAGATCCCTCAAATCGCTGGCTGCCCGGCGACGCCGCTGTCCGCGATGTCCCTTGCGTAGTCGGAGAGCGTGAACAGGGCCAGTCCCTGGCGGGCATAGGCGGCTCAGCCGTCGTCGTGGGGAGTCAGCTCGCGCACGAGGGGCTCACCTGCGGCTGACTTCAGCGGCGTAGTCGGCGCCGAAGCCCTGGCCCTCGCGGGCCCAGTTGTCTCCAGTGGTCTGGTGGAATCCGAGCAGTCGGCTGATGACGACGGCGGGCAGCTCCGAGGCGATGTCCATCAGCGCCGCGTGGCGCGCGAGCTGGGGTGAGACGCCGATGGCCTTCAGTCGTCGGCCGAGGGTGTGCGGGTCGATCGACTGTCCGGGGTAAGTGCTGTGGAACAGCCACTTTGGTTCCTCGAGCGGGACGGTGGCTGCGCGGCCGTTCCGGCGCTCAGCGAGCTGGCGGATGAGCTCGTCCAGGGGAGCGGGGATCTCGACGGGGACGCGCCCGAGCTTCAGAGCGAGCGTGTCGCCACGGTCGACGATGTGCTCGGTAGTGAGTCGGCTGATCCGGCCGACGGGCTGGGCGAACAGCAGCAGGAGCAGGCCGGCCGCCCGGTCGGCGTCCTGGAGTTGCTCATTGTGGACGAGGTGGCGGACCAGGGCCCAGCGCTGGTCCTTGCCGATGGTGCGCGCGGTGAAGGAGTTACTGATGACCGGCGCGGTCAGTGGCCGGCTGTGGCCGCGTCTGCCGGTCCAGAGCAGGAATCCGCGGACCGTGGCGCGGGTGCTGGGGCCCTCGCTGAGCCAGGTGTCCACTTGGTCCTGGGTGCAGTCGGCCAGGGTGATGTTGTCGTCGTGGAGCCACTCCAGCAGGCGGGCCACGTTGCGGATCTCGATCCGGACGGTCTCGGCTCGGCCGTGGCTGACCAGCTGTCCGGCGGGCAGGCCGCGGAGTCGCCGCAGGGGCTGCCAGTTCGTGTAGTTGCGCAGGATCCTGCGTTCCTCGGCGGACGAGACGCGGGCGACCGTCTTGGCCAACCATCTTTCCAATCGGGCGAGTTGCTCGTCGCGGGCGGGCAGGGCTCCTGCGGCGACCAACGCGGCACGCAGATACTCGACGGTGGGCGCGGCGGCGAAGCGGTCGAGGACCTCGTGCGTGACCGGCCCGGTCTCGGTTGCCAGGGTCTGGAGGACGGCCCGGCGCACGGGGACCTTGTGGATCCAGTGCAGGACAGTACGGGGCGGCGGGGTCAGCAGCGCTTGGAAGACTGGTTCGAGGTCCGGGCGCACGAGGCCGCCCGGCGGGCTGAGCACCTCACGCAGGTCGGCGGAGCGCGCGCAGTCGGCGCATCGTCCGTGCCGGTAGAGCCGTTCGACGGTCGCGCACTCGGAGCAGGGACGACGGGCAGCGGGGTGCTTGGCCCAGCAGGTCTGGCACAGGGCATCGCCTTCGGGGGTCCGGCCGCTGGTGCGGAAGATCCCGCCGCAGCCGGTGCAGGGCTTGGCCTTGTTGCCGCAGGTTCCGCACAGCGGCTCGCCGGTGGCGGTGCGGTTGTTGACACGCCGGTGCTTGCCGCAGCTGGCGCATACGGCCTCCTCGCGCTCCTTGGCGCTGCAGGACAGGCACTTGGGGGCGTCGGTGGCGGCGAAGTAGCAGGGTCCGTGTTCACCGCAGGTCGCACAGACCGCGGTCGGGATCTCCCGGCAGGCGGCGCAGACCCCACCGTCGTCAGTGCGGGACCTCCTGAACTGCAGCTGGCCGCAGATGCTGCACGGCCGGTGGTTGAAGGGGTCGTGCTGGCGGCAGGTGCCGCACAGGGGCTCGCCGTCGAAGCGCCGGCCGCCGATCGGCCGGGCACGTCGGCACACCGTACAGGTCACGATCTTGGCATCGCGCGAGCACTGCCCACAGCAGCGCAGGCCGTCACGACGCTCTTTCAGGGCGGTGACGCGCTGGCAGAACGGACAGGAGGGGACGACCACTCCGTGGGCGCCCCGGTCGATCAGCGCCTGGGTCAGGGCGGAGAGCTTGGGCGGTCCCTCGGCGCCGCGCCCGGTCAGCAGGCCAGGAGTGTCCTCCAGCGCCCACAGCAGCCGGAGTTGACCGGGCCGGGTGGGTTCGACCGAGCGGACAGCCTGCTCCGCGGTCTCGGGCGAGATACCGAAGGGGCCGGCGGCGATCAGCTCGGCCAGTTCCCGAGCCGGGTCCGTGGAGCCCCAAGGTGGATGTGCCCGGCAGCGGGGCCGGCCAGCGCGGTCGCGTCCGGCAAGCGTGGTGCTACCGCAGATCACGCAGGGGTTGGCCCGTACGACGCGACGGTTGGTGCAGGTGGCGCAGATGCGCACGCCGTCGCCGAGGCCGGTCAGCGGGCGCTCGCGCCCGCAGTCGCCGCAGCAAGGCAGCGCCAGCTTCTCCGCGCCGGCCTCGCGCAGTGCCCGGATGAGCCGTTCGATCGCCCGTGGTCCTTCGGGACGACCGGACGTCAGCAAGTCCGGTCTGGCCTTGAGGACTTCGGCGAGCGCCCGCAGCTGGGGTCGCTGCCGGAAGGCCGTACGGAGTACTGCGGCGACGTCGATCCGCTCGCACGCGGAGTCGGCCGACCGGACGAGCTCACTGATGACGGCCTCGGGCTCCGTAGCGGAGCGCGGCAGCTCAGGGGCGGGCACGACCGGCGCCTACTCGGGGACGATCCGGGCCCGCTTGGGCCGGAACTCGCCGACAGCTACGTTCTGCCCGGGCACCTGTCCGCCCCCGGCAGCGGTGCTGTGACGGCGCCGCGAACCGGCCGCTGCGACAGGCTCGATGAGCTCGTCCATACTGCAGCCCAGGATGTCGAGCAGGGCCATGAGGGTCTTCAGACTCAACCGCTCGGGCCGTTCCACCACCAGGCGGTAGGTCTGGCTCGGCGACAGGTCGATGCCGCGCTCCGCCAACAGGGGCCGCAGGTCCGTGGTGGAGAACATGCCGCGAGTGGCCATCACCTCCCGCAGATGCCAGCGGTAGTCCAGCTTCGGCGTCACATCATCTCCCTACTGTCCGCCCTGGAGGGCGCGGTCCAGGACCTTGCGCATCATCGTGTTCATGAAGTCCCCGCTCACCCCGGTGTACAGGGCGGTCGTGGAGGCGTAACGGTGGCCGACCTGCCGCTGGACGAAGGCCGGGTCCGCGCCGTCCTCGATCTGGTGGGTCACGTGACTGTGCCGGAGGCAGTGCGGGACCAGGGCCTTGTCCAGGCCCAGCGCGTCGCGGTAGGTCGCGAACCGGTCCTCAATCTCACGGGCTTGAAGCCGCCCACCACGCTCGGTCAGCCACAGCGCCGCCTGCTCCGGCGCTGCCGCGTAGCGGGGCCGGGCGTTGGCCACGTAGTCCTCGACCGCTTCCACCGCCCAGGGCATGACGCTGAGCGTCGTGCGCCGACGGGGTGGCGACCCCTTGGTCCGTTTGCCGTAACGCACGTTCAGCGAACCGAAGTTGCCCAGCTCCGGCGCCCTCGGGTTGCGGTAGAAGTCGGTGACGTCCAGCCGTGAGGTCTCGGTGCAGCGCGTGCCCCAGCCGTACATCAGCTTGAACACCGTGGCGTCCCGGTAGGCCGCGAGCGCTCCCTTGCGCCCCAGCCGGATCGCCCGGTCGACCTGGGCGTCCGCGTGATCGAGGAAAACCTGGATCTCCTCGCGCGTCATCGGCCGGCGCTCGGCACCGCCCTCGTGGTCCGCCAAGTGCGCGACAGTGTTCCACTCATGGCAGATCTGCACCGGGTGGACCCCGAAGCGGGTCTCGCACTCGGCTGGCCACTGGTAATGCGGCGACGTGACGTAGTCGCAGAACATTCGGATCGCGCCCTGATAGCTGCGGATCGTCGACTCCGCCCGCTTCAACTCGGCGATCAGGTAAGACCGACCGGCAAATGGATCACTTGAGGCGTCGGGTGGTGGGCCGGCCGTCCCAGCGGTAGCGGCTCGTTGCCCGGCGGATCAGCATGCGGAGCGTGACGAGGGCGGCGGCGAGGTAGAGGTAGAAGTCCACGACGCTGCCGCTCCTCTCGGTGCAGCGCCGGAGCTTGCCGTAGTCGTTCATCCACGAGTGCGTGCGCTCGACCACCCAGCGCTTGCCGGCCTGGATCGGGGCGGGCACGCCCTTGCGGGCGATCTCCGCGGTGAAGCCCAACTGGGCTATCAGCGAACGGGACTTGGCGCTGTCGTAGCCGCGGTCGAGGTTGACGTTGACGGCTTCCGGCAGCGCGCCGACCTGGTCCTTGGCGGCGTCCAGGGTCGGGCCGAGCAGGGGCGAGTCGTGCCGGTTGGCCCCGTCGGAGACGATCCCGAGCGGGACGCCGCAGGCGTCGGTGGCGACGGAGCGCTTCAGACCCTGCTTGCCCCGGTCGACCGGCGAGCGCCCGGCCTTGTCACCGCCGGACGGGGCCTTGGTGATGCAGCCATCCACCGAGATCTCGCCCAGACCGAGGCCGATCATCCGGTCGTAGGCCTCGAGCGCGAGAGCGTGCACAGATTCGGAAATCCCTTGCTCGGCCCACTCTTTGACACGCCGCCTGATCGTGCGGTCGGAGCATCCAGGGGTGGAGACGCGCTCGTAGCCGGAGCCGTGGACCAGCGCGAGCACGATGTGCTCGAAGACCGTCCGGTCAGCGATCCGGCGGCGGTGGCAGCCCAGCGGATGGTTCGCGACGAACGCTTCCCGGGCAGGCAAGAGTGCAGCGAACTGGTCCCAGAGGGGTTCGAGCAGGCAAGATGGCAGCGCGGGCACGGCCGTCCTTCGTGATCACTGAGCGTAGAGAACTCCATGATCACGTGGACCCGTGCCCGTACTGCATCCACCCCGCCTTACGTGCGACAGCGACTGCCTATTGCCGGTCGGTCTAAGTCATCCACTCATCGAGGTCAGATGCCGACCACTGCCACGGATAGGCGTTGGTGTATCCGGCGAAGCGCCGCACCACACTCTGCCGGTCGCTGATCGTGTCCGGCTGCAGTCGGCGCCCGCCGCGTTGCTGCCGCCCCCAGCCCTCGACCATCGCCTCGAAGACCGCGTCCTCTGGATGCAGCAGAGACACGCCCTGGAGCAGCACGAGCTGCGCTGAAGCCTCCCGCAGTTCCGCTCTGGGCACCCGCCCACCCCTTTCACTAGCCGCGCGAATCATGCATCAGATGCACTCAGGCGCGCAACACCCCAGGCCACTGGCCTCAACTCCGAAGAGAGGTAATCGGCATGAAGCCGCAGAACACCAGCTCAATCAACTCCGGATCACGCATCCAATGCAATTCCCCGGGGTTGAAGACCCGATGGCCCGTCACCCACTCCTGCGGACACGAGGTCGAGCACGACCTGTCCGCCCGCCCGGCCGACCGGCGTGCCGGCTACGCCCGCTGGCTCGCCGGCCGCGACTGCACGGACTGCTGGCGCGCCGAACGCGAGAGCGACGGCGCGGAACGGGCCGCGTGGATCGCCGCCCGCCGCGCCGAGGAGCAGCAGGCCGCCGCCGCGTGGGCCGAGCAGTACCGCATGCCGCCGCTGACCGGGCCGCAGACGATCCTCGCCTGGGGCGAGCGCTCGCGCCACCAGCTCGTCACCACCGCCTACCAGGCGCTCGTCGTCGAGGGCACGCTCGCGGAAGGCGGTTGGGAGGAGGTCGAGAACCGTGCCCGCACCGTGGACCGCGCCGGCTGGTGGATCGACCAGCGCGATGCTGCGCCCGGTGACCTGCCCGAGCTGCTGGAGGCCGCCACCGACGCGGACCGCAGCACCGAGAACCCGTTCTAGGCGAGGCCCCGACCGTGTCCCCCACCCCCGCCACCGCCCGCCCCTGCCCGCCGGACGACGCCGAGAGCGCCCGCACCGCCGCGCAGGCCGTGCGGCGCCTGGGCGACTCCCTCGCCGACAGCAGCATGCCCGCCGACATCGCCAGGCCCCTCGCGCTGCTGGAACCCCTGCTCGCCGAGGTCGAGGAGACCCTGCGACTCGCCGCCGAGAGCACCGCCGACGGCGGCACCCGCGCCGCCCGGCAGACAGCCGAGCAGCTCGGACAGGCTGGCGCCACCGCGGTCCTGCTTCGCCTGCACCTGGAGCAGATCAGCACCCGCCTGGCCGGCTACGGCCTCGCCTTCCCGGCGGAGCCCGCCACGCGCTCGCCCCGGGCGGCAGCCGCACACGGCCGCCTCGCGCAGTCCGCCGCCAGGCCCGTCCACCCGGGCGCGCCGACGCCGGCGCCCGCCAACGCCGCAGCACCCGCGACCCGGGGCACTGCCCGTTGAGCGAGCCGGTCCGCATCGCACCGGGTTCCTTCGGCGCCGCCGAGGCGACCGGAGCCGACCAGCGGGCCCGTGCCGTACTCGCCAGGCTCGGCTTCGCCCCGCCACGCAACGCCGAACGCCCTCTCACCCTGCAGAGCACGGACGGCCCGCTCGTGCTGCGGGCGTTGGTGGGCGAGGCCGCGCGGCTACTGGAGCGCGCCGGCTACCGGGTAGAGGTCGACCCCGAGCTTCGGTTGTCCCCCGCCGGCGAGCAGGCCCTGGAGGTCCTGGCCGAGATCGCCGCCCGCCTCGGGGAGCTGACCGCCCTCGTCGATTCCATGGACGACGTGCGCGACCTCGCCGATGTCGGCGCGCAGATGGTCACCGGCCCGTACAGCACGAGGGACGCGCTGCACGCCCTGTTCACCGCCGGGGCCCGGGCTTCCCTGCGCGCCGACGGCTCCCTGCATGAGCGGGCCGACCTTCAGGCCTGGCATATGGACGGCGCCGCCGCCGCCCGCGCCATCGCGACGGCGGCAGCTGCCACCGGATATCCCGCGCCCGCAGTGACGGGTCCGCGCGTGCACGCCGCCCGGACCCGCTCGCCCGCCGCCCGCGCCTCCACCGCCCGGCCCGTCACCCCGGCCGCACCCTCCGAACCCGCCCCCGGCCCACGAAGGACCCGCGCATGAGCAAGCCAACCACCGTCACCTCCTACGCCCAGCGGCTGCGGGCGCTGGCCGACCAACTGGACTCCCAGCAGCGCACCCCCAGCCAGGCCCTGCTCCAGACCCTCCTCGCCGACAAGGGCCTGCTGGCACTCGCCTCCTCCATGGCCGTCACCGTCCGTGCCGATCTCGACGGCCTGGAGCGCACCCACCGCTCCGACCCTGCGGCCGAGGACCTGTACGAACTCGGCCACCTCGCCGCCGATGCCCTGGAGGCCATCGACGAAGCGCTGGGGAAGTCCGGCCCCCACCTCTCGGCCGCGCTGACGCTTCTCGCCCAGGACCTCAGCCCGGCCGAAGCCGCGGCCAACCGCCACGCCGTCGAGCAGGCCCTGTGGACCGGACCCGCACCGGCCGACGGCGAACGGGTCTACCTGTTCTGGCCGGAGGGCTCCACCCACGTCCCGGTCCCGGCCCTCGCCACCCCCAGCGCCGGCTACGTCGACCCGTACGGCAACCCGCTGTTCACCCGCAGCGGCGCCGAGCAGATCGTCGCCGACCTGCGCAAGGACGACTGCGGGATGACCGCCGAGTTCAAGGCTGACGGAACCCTGCAGTTCACCTGGCCCAAGGAGTACGACGGCGAGGGCGGACAGGAACAGGTCGCCGCCGATGCGCGGGGCCTGTACGCCATCGGCGGCCACTGGCCGTGGGACTACCGCAGGCCCCTCGCCTCCGACCTGAGTAGCCGCGCGCTGGCCGCTCGGGTGGCCACCCGCCCGTCCGCGGCGCCGTCCACGACCTCGGCCGAACCCACCCACACTGCTGTTCCGCAGGCCGCCGCGGGCAAGGCCCGGTGACCGGCCCGCAGGAGACCCTGCCCCCCATGCCCCAGCCGTCCCCGGCAGTCCGGGCCACCGAGGCGCTGCGGCTCGTCTGCGAGCAGCTGCGCGACGCCTCCGGTCCCGCCGAGGTGGCCGACCTGGTCGAGGCGATCACCCGCGACGGCGGCACCCTCGAAGCGCTCTCCGACGCCCTCGCCACCGCCAGCCGGTGGGTCAAGGACTCGCCCGGCGGCAGCTACCTGTGGCAGCCGCTCGCCCTCGCCGCCGACGAGATCTGGCAGGCCGGTACCGACATCACCGACACACCCGAGCGCCTGCGCTCCGTGGCCGCCCGCCCCGCCCGGATCCGATCGAGCGCCGCGCGGCCCGTGGCCCCGCCGGCACCGGCCCCGCCCCAGCCACCCGGCCCAGGGCCCGCCCCACGCAGGCGCTGAACCACCCGCCCCTGGAGAAACGTTTCTCCTGATCCCGTCCATCACCCGCTATGCCAGCACCCGCGACCTGCTCGTCGCAGCCCAGCACCACGCCGTGCGCCTGCCGGGCACCCCCCGGGTCACCGTCCTCGACGCCTGGCAGCCGATCGCCGGACTGCCTGCTCCCGGCAGCTCGGAACTGGACTCCCTCGCAGCCGAATTGGACGCCTATCTGCGCGCCCGGCGGCCCGAGCGGGACCTGCGGCCGGGCCGCAGCCGGGACGTGTGGCACTGCACCGTACGCGCCCGTCCCGACAGTGCCCCGCTCCCGGACGAACGGTGGGCCTCGACCGTCCGCCGGATCCTGGCCGCCACCGGCATCGTGCCCGTCGACGATCCTGCGGCCTGCCGGTGGATCGCCCTGCGGATCGGCGACCACGAGGCGCGCATCGTCGCCCCGCTGATGCGCGCCGACGGCTCGGCCCCGCACCTGGAGCGCGACCTGTCCCTCGCTCACGCGGCCTGCCAGCTCGCCTCGTTCGACCGCACCGGCCGCCTTCGCGCTTCCACCGCCCGCACCGCGCCCGCCCAGACCCGTCCGGCGTCCGCCCTGCGCAGCAGCGCCGCGCCGTGGGGCGGCACGCCCGCCCCTGCGGCCCCGCACCGCTGAGCGTCCTCCCACCTTTCCCCGGCCCTGGTCCCCGGCGCGTGAGCACACCGCGCCCGGCGCCCGGCCGTCTCCCGCCCTGCGCCCGCGGCCCCTGAGGGCCTGCGATCCCGTGCGCCTGGGCCATCCCCGCAAGGACGACCCTGCCCCCCGCTTCCTCCCCCAAGTCACCCTCCGCATCTCCCGGCACCGACGCCCTCCTCTACGCCCTGATCGGTGCCGGCCTCCTCCTCATCGCCTTCGGCTCGATCGCCTGGGCCCTCGGCAACGCCACCAACCTCTTCTTCGGGCAGGGCCCGTGGGCGGTCTACCAGCCGGTCACGGCCGCGCTCCACCCCCAGCGGCTGTGGCCGGGGCTCGGGCCCGTCACCCTGCTCCTCGGCGCCCGGGTCCTGCCTGCCGCCGTCACCCTCGGCCTCGCCGCTGTGGGCCTGCGGATCTACTTGAAGGTCCGCAAGAAGAGCAACGGCCTGGCCACCAGTCGCGACCTCGCCGTCCTCCTGCCCAAGGAGATCACCACCAAGGCGCGGAGCCTGCGCCCCAGCCTCGCCTCCGCCAAGCCCGGCACGATCCGCCCCGAGGACACCGGCATCCTGCTCGGCACCCTGGGCGAGAAGGGCCCCGAGGTCCGCACCTCGTGGGAGGACGTCGCCGTCGCCATCATGGCGCCGCGCTCCGGCAAGACCACCAGCCTCGCGGTCCCCTCGATCCTCAGCGCCCCCGGCCCGGCCATGATCACCTCGAACAAGGCCGCGAAAGACGCCTTCACCGTGACGGTCGAGGCCCGCGCCGAGGTGGGCCGGGTATGGGTGATGGACCCCCAGCAGATCGCCCACACCGAGCAGGCGATGTGGTGGGACCCGCTCGCCGACGCCAACGACCTCCCCGGAGCCCGGCGTCTGGCCCAGCACTTCGTCACCGCCGCCGTCGACGAGGGTGAGCAGGGCGACTTCTGGAGCACCGCCGCCGCCAACACGCTCACCGCGCTGTTCCTGGCGGCCGGCGCCGACGGGCGCCCGATCACCGACGTCCTCGCCTGGCTCGCCCAGCCCGCCGACCGCACCCCCATCGACATCCTCAAGTCGAACCAACTGTCCGCCATTGCAGCCCAGTTGCAGGGCACGGTGTCCGGCGCTGTCGAGACCAGGGACGGGATCTATGAGACCGCGCGCCAGTACGCCTCGTGCCTGCTCGACCCGAAGATCGCCGCCTGGGTCACCCCCAACAGCGAGCTTCCGGAGTTCAAGCCCGCCGACTTCGTCACCCGCACGGACACCCTCTACCTGCTCAGCAAGGACGGCGGCGGCAGCGCGTCCGCACTGATCGCCGCCGCGGCCGACAGCGTGATGCGCACCGCCGTCGTCCAGGCCGAACGCGACGGCGGACGCCTCGACCCCCCGCTGCTGTGCATCCTGGACGAGGCCGCGAACGTGTGCAAGATCGGCGACCTGCCCGACCTGTACTCGCACTTGGGCTCCCGCGGGGTCATCCCGATCACGATCCTGCAGTCCTACCGGCAGGGCCAGCGGGTGTGGGGCGAGGTCGGCATGGACGCGCTCTGGTCCGCCGCCACGATCAAGCTCGTCGGCTCCGGTATCGACGACGCGGACTTCGCCGACAAGCTCTCCAGGCTCGTCGGCGAGCACGACGTGGAGACCGTCTCGCGCTCCACCAGCGAGTCCGGGCGCTCCACCTCCGTGTCGATGCGCCAGGAACGGATCCTGCCCGCCGACCAGATCAGAGCGCTCGCGAAGGGCACCGGGCTCCTGTTCGCCACCGGGATCAAGCCCGCCCTGCTCCACCTGCGGCCCTGGTACAAGGAGCGCGGTGCCGACGTGATCGGCAAGGCCTCGGCTCGGCAGACCGCGGCGATCACCGAGCGTGCCCGCGCCAAGGCGGTGGCCGAATGAGTCTCCACCTTGTGCCCGTCCGCGACCGCGAGGCCGTCCGTTCCGTCCGCCTGCGCCATCGCCGAACACCGCGAGGCCGGGTGTTCGCCGTGGCCGGCGCCGACGACGACGGGAGGGTTCGCACTGTCGCCGTCGCCCACCGGCCGACCGCCGGGCTGCTCGACGACGGCACCACGCTGGAGGTCACCTTCGCCGATGTCGGCACCGGTGCCCCGGTCGAGGACTCCCTGCTGTACACCGCCTGCCGCCGGGCTGCCGAATCCCTCGGCTACACCCGACTCGTCACCTACGCCCGTGACGACGAGAGCGCCGCGCGCGCCCGACGCGCGGGATGGCGGGCCACCGCTCGTCGCAGAGCGCGGCCGGGCGAAGGGCCCGTTGTCGTCTCGCTGTGGCAGGCGCCGTGACCGATACCGGCACCGCGCCCACCGTACGCACCCTGTCCCTGGGGGCCGGGGTGCAGTCGACCACGTTGCTGCTCCTGTCCGCGCTCGGCGAGCTGCCGAAGCTGGATTTCGCCGTCTTCGCGGACACGGACTGGGAGCCGAAGGCGGTCTATTCCCATCTCGACCGGGTCGAGCGGGAGATAGCCGAGCCCGCCGGAATTCCCATCCTCCGGGTGTCCTCCGGAAATATCAGAAATGATGCCCTGGACCCTGCTCACCGCTTCGCCAGCATGCCGCTCTACATCCTGAACAAGGACGGTTCACCTGGGATGACGCGGCGCCAGTGCACTGGCGAATACAAAATCAAGCCCATTAAGCGGCAGGTTCGGGAAATCCTCGGGTATCCGTATCCTGCGCGAATACCGGCCGAGGTGTTTGCCGAGCAGTGGATCGGTATTTCCACCGACGAGTTCCATCGGGCCAAGGATGCCGACGTCAAGTACACGCGCAACAGGTTTCCGCTGATCGAGCTGGGCCTGTCGCGCGGTGACTGCCTGGGTCTGCTCGCCGAGCACGGTCTGGAGAGCACCCCGAAGTCGGCGTGCCTGGGGTGCCCGTTCCACGGCAACGCCCAGTGGCGGGCGATCCGCGACGGCGACCCGGCCGAGTGGGCGGACGTCGTCGACTTCGACGCGCAGATCCGCGCCGGGAACGCCCGGGCAAGTGCGGGCGGCCGGCCCCTGCTCGGCCAGGCCTACCTGCACCGCTCCCGTGTCCCGCTGTCCGAGGCGCCGATCGACCGCCTCACCCGCCGCGAGCAGCTCGCCCTGGAGGAACAGCTCGTTGCCGACGAGGCCGAGTTCGGTCCCGCCGACGGGTGCTCGCCGTACTCCTGCCGCTCCGGCGATCCCGCCTGACCTCCTCGCTCCCCGCCCGAGACCGCAGTTGCGGTGGGCGGGGAACCCCGTGCCCCGTCCACCGCGGCGCCGGCCGCGTCACCACCCCCGCCCCGCCGTGCGCTCCCGGGCGTGGTGGCCGGCTCCGCCCGCATTCGCCTTCCTCGGATGCCATTTCTGATGTTCTCGAACACCCCCGTCGACCAGGCGAAGGCCCTGCGTTTCATCCGTCCGCTTCCGGACGGCACCACCACCGGCCTCCAGCAGATCGCCCGCCGCGCCGACACCGTCATCATCGCCACGCTCGCGCAGGGGAGTCGCCACGACGCCTGGACGGGCATCGACGTCCGCATCGTCTCCGCTGCGTACGGGGCACTGCCCGGCAACTGGTTCGGCTTTGCCGAGCACTCCACGTTCACCCGGGACGCCCGAAACGGGCGCTCCGACGCCGGCGCCCTCACCCCCGAGAACCAGCGGGACCTGCTCTGTGCCGAGGGGATCCTGCCCGACGCGGTCCGTGAAGCGGTCGACACCTACGTCCGGGTCTTCGCCCCGGCGGAGGCCCCGCAGTTCACCGCGATGCACCAGATCGACGGCCTGTGGTGGCTTGCGGAGCATCTCGTCGACCTCCGTGCGACCCACCCGCAGGCCCTGGCGGGCCGTTCCCTCCCGTACCTCGATCCCGACCTCGTGAACGAGGTGGCCTGCGGGATCTACAACGATCTCGAAGGCCTCACGGGCGAGTGGGAGGCCGTCCAGGGCGCGCGGACCACCTCCGTCAAGGACGACCTGCAGCTCCTGCGCGGCCTTCGGTCCTCTCTGCTGGACCTTGCCAGCCCCTCCGTCACGGGCAACCACCTGAGCCACGAGTTCCGCCGCCACGTCGAAACGCTGGACGAGATCACCTCGCAGATCACCACCGGCCTGCGCCGGCCGGTCGCCGTCGCGGGCGATTCGCCGCGCAGGGCCGCCGCCCTGAGCACCTCCGCGACCGCTCCACCCTCGCTCGCTGCTCCCCCGCCGACCGGCGCCGCGAGGGGCGCAGACGGTGAGGTGCTTCGCCCGTCTCCCGCAGCGCCACCGGCAGCGCCCGCTGCGGGCCGGACGCGGTGACGCGCCAGGAGTACACGTCCCTGCCGCCCCGCCGGTGGCCCAACCTCTCCACGGCCGGGGATCCGGCGTGGTTTCCCCAGCTGCGGCAGACGGGCCCCTGGTCCCACCGGGAGCTGGTCGCGCTCGCGCACCCCTGGCCGGTCTCCTGGCTGTACCCGCCGCGACGCGGCGACCCGCCGAGGATCGTCAACCTCTTCGCCGGCCCGGGCGGTTGGGAGGTCGGTCTCCAGATCCTCGCGGACGGCGGCACGCCCTTCGACACCGTCGGCGTCGAGCTGGACGAGAACGCTGCGGCCACCGCGCGGGCGGCCGGCTTCCGGCGCATCGTCGCCGATGTCCGCCACCTCGACCCCACCCACCCGGCTCTTCGGTACGTCGAGGGCCTGATCGTCAGCGCGCCCTGCATCACCTGGAGCCCCGCGGGACTCCGGCAGGGCCACGCCTACGCGAACCTGGAGCTGCTGCTCGACGTGCTCCCCCTCGCGCTGGAGGCAACGTTCGGGCACTGGCACGACGACGGCGAGTGCGACGAGGGGGACAGCTGCCTGATCTGCACCGATCCGGTCTGGGACGGCAACTGCGGGTGGACAGGCCCGCTGATCACCCGCAACGACGCCCGCGAGCCCATCTCCAGGATGACGGACCCGGGAATCGGGCTCGTAGCCGAGTCCGTGCTCTGGGCGCTGAGCCTGTCCGCCTGCTACGACAACCTCCAATGGCTCGCGATGGAGCAGTCCAGCGCGCTGCCCTCGATCGTGCCGGACGCGATCGGCGAGGTGCTGGAGATGGCGGACTGGCGCGACTGCGCCCACTGGAAGCTGGACGCGGCGGACGTCGGCCTCGCCTCCCACCGCCGCCGCACCTACCTCGTCGCCGGACGCCACGAGATGGTGAGTCTGCGCACCGCCCAGCCCATCGACCCGACACCGGCCCGCACCGCCGCGCAGGCCCTCGGCTGGCAGAAGGGCGTGCGGGTGAACACCCGCGGGAACCGCGCGACGCCCGGCGGCAACGAATGGAGCGCGGACGAGACCGCCACCGCCGTCACCGGACGCAGCCGCAGCTGGTACTGGGCCGGTGACCCGCAGCGGCGGATCACCACCGGCGAGGCATCCCTGCTCGTCGGTATGCCCGCCGGTCACCCCTGGGACGGCTCGGACACCGCCCGGTTCCGCCAGATAGGCGATGTCGTCGCACCCACCGAAGCCGCCCGCGTCCTCGGCACGCTCCTCGGCCGACCATGGCGCGAGGCGGTGCGCGGCTACCTGGAGAACCTGTACGGGCCGCGGTCGCAGGCCCGCGCCGCCTCCGCCAATCCGCGCCCCGTCTCCCGCCGCGCCACAGCCGCCGGCACCGCGCCGGGCCTGCCGGGCCTGGACGCCCTGGGGGCTCCCGCGGAACTCCCGCCGCCGGCTGCGGAGCGCCGTCGCCCGCAGCGCTCGCGATGACCGATTCGGCAGCCCGGCGCCGGGTCCACGATCCCTACTCCTTCAGGAAGTCCATGGAAGAAGCCGTCCACGCACTGCGTGACTGGACACCCGGCGATCCCGCCAGCGCCATAACCCTTCAGCGGCTGGATGCCGAGCCCGCTCTCTACGAGGTCGTCGCCTCCCAGCAGAGCGCCACCGAACAGTTCCTGGTGGCCGCCGACCGCGGCGCGCCCTCGGTGATGACCGGCATCAACAGGGCCGCCGGCATCCATCTGCGGCTCGACCCGGCCGCCCGGACCTTCCACCTGCGCATGTCCTCGGCGGTCACCTACGCCTGGGCCGGCCACTGGCTCGTCGAGCGCGGCGCGCGCCCCGACGCCCTCGCCGCCTACCACCCTGTTCCGGTAGACCCGTACGGACTCGGCTCCCCGCACGAGTTCAACGGGCTGCTGGACGGCGGCGACTACGCGTTCGCCCGCCCCGGCGACGGCGCCACCCTGCGCGCCGAGCACCGGATCCGCCGCTCCGGCTCGCGCTACACGCTCCTCGGCCGTCAGATGGCCTACTCGTGCGGCTCCAGCGGCGGCGAGTGCGAGGCCAACTGGGCACTGCTGCTCGACCGCCACCCCCGCGCGAGCGGTCGCCGGTTCCTGCTCCAGTTGGAGACCGTCTACCTGCGCAGCGCGACCTACAGCATCACCGAGGGCGGCTTTCCCACGAAGCAGCAGGCGGAAGACGTCCTGCGCCGGATCGACCCGCGCGCGCCCGCGCCGATGCCCGCCACCGACCCCGTCACGGGCCTCGCACCGGCCCGGCAGTCGCTCCCGCCCAGGACGGCGGGCCAGGCGTTTCGGCCCCCGCCCGCCACGAGTCCTCCCCGTCGCGGGCGGAGGTGACGCGGTGAACCCCCAGATGGAGGCCGAGCAGGCGGTCCTCGGCGCGATCCTGTTGGCGCCGGAGCGGCTGCGGGACGTGGCCGGCTGGCTGCGGCCGGAGCACTTCTACCGGCCCGCTCACGCCGCCCTGTTCGAAGTTCTGCTCGCCCAGGACGCGGCCGGGCACCCCGCTCCCCCGGACACCGACGGGGCGAGTTCCGCGTGGGCGACGCAGGCGATGGCCTCGGCGGCCGAGGCCAGCCCCGGCTTCACACCCGGGTACGGGCACACGCTGATCGCGGCGTGCCCCGTGACCGGCCACGCCGCCGCGTACGGCCGGATGGTGCTGGAGACCGCGGTCCGCAGGCAGGTGCACGAGCACGCCCACCGGCTGCTGGCCGCCGCCCGCACCGGCGCCGTCGACGGCACGCTCCGCCTCACCGGCGACCTGCGGGCCGCCATCGGTCAACTCGCCGACGCCTGGGGGTCGCTGGACGAGAACCCGCGGCCCCTTCCCGGTCCGTGGCCGCTCGAACTCCCCCCACCCGCCGTCGAGGAGACGCTGCGGCAGGAGGCTGCGCTGCTCGCGTCCCTGACCGCCCTCCCGCGCGAGGTCCGGGACATCTCCCCCTGGCTGCACCCGGCGGACTTCCTGGACCGCGGGCACCGCGCCGTCTACCGGGCGGTCGCCGCACTGGCCCACCGCGGCGAGCCGATCGACCCGCTGACCGTCCTGTGGGAGATCCAGCACCACGGAGACCTGGCCTCGGGCACGACCACCGCCGACGCCGTGCGCGCCGTCACCCGGGCCGGATTCAGCGGTGATCCGGGCTACTGGGCCGAACAGGTCCTCCAGGGCTCCGTCCTGCGCTCCGCCCTCACCGCGGCGGGCACGGTGCGCATGCTGTCCCTCGACACCTCGCTGCCCGCCGCCCGCCTCCTCGGATCGGCCCTGCACACCCTGCGCGGCACCGAGGCGGTGCAGAAGCGCTGGCGTGCCGCCACCGGCACCGCAGGCGCCGACGGGAACCCCGTCGGCGAACCCGACGAGCCGGAGCACCGCCGCGACGCCGCCCGCGCCCGCTCACTCGCCCCCGTCCCCGACACCGGGACGACCGGCCCTGCGTCGCCCGCGCAGCAGGCGGCCTGCGCCCGCGCGCCCATCCGCAGCAGCCACTGAACCGCTGCCCACCCTCTCCTCTCTCCCAGCCGAAGGACCTCCGATGCCCACCCCCGTCCGGCCGCCCAGCCCCGCCTCCACCCGGCTGCGAGCCGCCGCCACCACCATCGATGAGCTGACCGCCGCCCTCCCCGGCGCCTACAGCGAGCAGGGACCGCCCTCGGTGGCAGAACTCCGGGAGCACGCGGTGCGGATCGGCGAACAGCACCAGGTGCTGCTGGGGACCGCCGCCGCTCTGACCGGTGCCCCGAACGCCGACACCGCGCAGCGAGCCCTCGCCCGCGCCCTGGCCGACGCCGCCGCCCGCGTCGGCCAGGCCCTCGCCACCGTCGGCCGGGCCGGCGCGATGGCCGCCCGGCTCTACGAGGTGGACGGCCTCGACGGCCCACGGGCCGAAGACGTGCGCGAGCGGGCCGGGCGCGAGCTGAACCTCGCCCTGTCCCGGACCCGGCTCGCCCTGGAGGACGCCGGCGAGGGCCTGCGGCGCGAAGCACGCTCGGGACGCGACGGCGCCGCGCTGCCTCCCGGCCGCCTGCGAGCCGCCGTCGCCCGCAGCACTGCGGCCCACCCGGCAGCCGCGTTCATCACCGCCCCGCACCCGGCTCCGACGCCCGCCGTCCTGCCGACCGCCGCGGGTATCCGCCGCTGACGCCCCCTCACCTCCGGAGCCTTCCATCGCCCCACCCACGACCCCCGGGTTCGACACCGAGCTGGTCATGCTCGCGAACGTCATGGCCCATGTCGCCGAGACCCTCAACCGCGCCGACACGGTGCCCGGCCACCCCCGCGTGCCCACCCCCGCGGCCCTGGCCGACGGGGCCGAGCACATGCTCACCGTGCTGCGGCACTGCTCCACCCGGGCCCAGGCCCTCCGGGCCGGGCCCACCGACCCGGCCCGGGCCACGGCCGCCCGCGGCTTCCAGGCCACCCGGGCCCACGCCGCCCGGGCCCACCGCCACCTCGCCCACGCGCTCGACGCCGCCGTCGCCCTCGAATGCAGCCCCGAGGACAACGGCACCGGCCGCACGCCCGACGTACGCGAGGACGCGCTCGGCTACCAGGTGCTGAACTCGACGGCCCTGGCCCACAACGCCCTGGTCGCCGGCTGGCGCCAGATCACCGAGATCCGCGCCGAACTCCCCTCCCCGGTGCAGCGGCAGCCGCCCACCGCTGCCCGCCCGAGGCGCCCGGTCTCCGCGGCGCCAGCCGCAGCCGCGGGCGTTGTCGCGCAGACGGGCGGGCGCCGGCGATGAGCGACATCAGCGCCGACGACGTCCAACGCCTCGCGGATCTCGCCACGAACCTCGCTCAGCTCCGCCGCGACCTGCGGCACACCGCCAAGGCCCCGCCCGCCAAGGTTCCGGACCTGCTGGCCCGCGACATCGGCGCGCTCGCCGACTACGTGGCCGTGGCCTGCCTGCTGCGCGCCCAACTCTCTCACCGCACTGGGCCCGCCGTGGCGAACGTCGGCGAGGACTGGGGGCCCACCTTCGCCGCCACCCGGGCAAGCCCGGTTCTGCACAGGCTCACCGAACTCCTCAACCAGGCCTGCGACCTCGCGAACCAGGTCCGTCCCCGCGGCGAGACCCGCTCCCACTTCTACTCCCCGGGCCTGGACACCCGCGTGGCCCAGCAGTTCGCCGAGGTCGACGGCATGCTCTCCCACACCATCAGCACGATCCGCCGCTTCCGCACGGGCCTAGCCCAGGTCCGCAAACGCGAACTCGCCCGCGAGCAGGAGGCGCTGGCGGACCCGGACGGCAAGGCCGCACGCTTCCTCGCCGCGCGTGCCGAGTACCGCAAGCAGCCCCTGGTCATCGTGCCGTCCGGGTTCGCCGAGGAAGCCGCCGCCACCGCCGAGGCGGCGTCCCGCCGTTCCGGTGCCACCCGGATCGTCTCGCGATCCCCCGCCGCCGCGACGACTCCCTCCTCCCGGCGCTGACCCCCGTCCACCCCCGATGATCGGAGTGCCCTGATCGACACCGACCCGTCGGCGGTGATGCGCTCCCTGGCCGACCGGCTGGAGGCCGTGAACCGCACGCTGCTGCCCTCGGCGGCCGGCCACCCCGCCGAGACGGCGTGGCCCATGACCCACCTGGTGGCCATCGCCGCCGACGCCAGTGACGAGGTCCTGTTCCGCACCGCCGACCCCGGCGCCGACCGGGCCGCGCTCGCCGCGTTCGCCGCCGCCGTGGCCGGCACCGCCCAGGCCCTGGCCGTCGTCGCCGACTCCGCGCACCGGCTGTTGACCGCACCGCCCGCCGCCGCATCCCCGGCCGAGGCCAGCCACGCCCACTCCGTCGCGCGCGCACTCGTCACGACCACCGCGCGGGAGCTCAGCTCGGCCGCCGACCGCGTGTCCACCGGACCGGTGGCCGCCGTCACCGACCTGTCGAGCCACCGCGGCGCGCAGGCAGGCGCGGCGCTGGCCCGCTCCCGCGTCGTCAGCGTCCGACCCGCCGGCCCGGACTCCCGCGGCGACGCCGCCCCCACAGCGCCCGTCATCCCGCTGCGCCGCAACCGCTGAACCTGGAGCGCTTCCTGCCCACCCTCGCCGACCGCCCCGACCTGATCATCCTGGCCGACTCCATGGACGACGCCGCGGCCTCCTGGACCGACTCCCAGGACGACGCCCACCTCCCCTCCGTCGGACTGGTGTTCCTGCAACTGATCACGCTGCGCACGATCCGCACCGCGCTCCTGCAGGCCGCCGCCGAACAACCCGCCCCGTACGCCGCCCCGGACGATGCCGCCGCCGCCCGACGCGGCACGCTGGCCACCGCCCGCGCCTCCTCGGCGTCCGCCCTCGCCGACCACCGCCTCTGCGAGGTGATGGAACTGGTCCTCGCCGCGCAGGGGCAGCCGGCGACGGAGATCGCCGTCGACCACGCCAAGTGGCTGTACCGGGATGCCGCGAAGGCCCTCTCCTCGGCCTCCATCCACCTGCGCCAGCACATCCAGCCACCACGCGCCGCCCGCACCCGCCCGGCACCGGCCGCAGCCTCGGCACCGGACAAACGCGGTGCCGCGGCCCGGCTTCGGACCTCCTTGCGCCTTCCGTTCCGCAAGGACCGTGCCCCGAGTCCGGCGCCTCCCGCCCCGCACGCCGTGCCCCCGGCACCGCGGCGGCACTGACCTCTCCCCACACACCTCCTACCGGAGCCCTCCCCTGCCCACCTCCTCCCTCTCCGCCGAGGAGCAGTCCGCCCTGCTCCACACCATCGCCACCGCTCTCGCCGACACCGCGCAGTACCTCGCGACGAGCACTGCCCACCGCGACCCGCTCGCCACCGCAGCCACAACCGCCCGGAAGCCCCGATGACGGGGCCGGGCGGCATACGGATCGGCTCCCTGTGCTCGGGCTACGGCGGCCTGGACCTCGGCGTCCAGTCCGTCCTCGGCGGCACGATCGCCTGGCACGCCGACCCCGCCCCGGCCGCCGCCGCCATCCTCGACCACCACTGGCCCGAGGTCCCCAACCTGGGCGACATCACACAGGTCGACTTCAGCCGGGTCGAGCCGGTGTGCGTGCTGGTCGCCGGGTTCCCGTGCACCGACGTGAGTGTGGCCGGCGGCCGGGCCGGGCTCGCGGAGGGCACCCGCTCGGGCCTGTGGCACACCATCGCCCGCGCCATCTCAACTCTTCAACCATGTCTGGTGGTTCTTGAAAACGTCCGCGGCCTGCTGTCCACCCCCGCCAACGCGCCCTCCGACTGCGACGTGGAACCGTGCCCGTGGTGTCTGGGAGACACCGGCGATGAGCATTCTCTGCGGGCACTCGGTGCCGTACTCGCAGACCTGGCCGACGCGGGGCTCGATGCACGGTGGCAGGTTCTACGAGCCTCCGATGTCGGAGCCCCCCACCGCAGGGAGCGCGTCTTCATCGCCGCCTGGCCTGCCGGCCCCCCGGGCGAGGGACTTCAAGGGCCCGGACCCCGGACGGGAGGACCTCGGACATGTGGTCACGCTGCTGCTCACCCCGACCTCGAACCTCGGCAGCATCGGCGGCTCCCAGCACCCGGACCGGCGCAAGGCAGGCGGCCACGGCCCGAACCTGAGCGACCTGGTCGAGCACCTGCTGCCGACACCCCGGGCGACCGACGGCACGAAGGGCGGCCCGAACCAACGCGGTTCCAGGGGCGACCTGACGCTGCCGAGTGCCGCAGCGAGGATGGATCCGGCATCCCCGGCTCGGGACCGGCCAGCGCCGGGGCGCCGCAGCGCCGGCACCCAGATCCCGCTGCCGGGGCAGACACCGCTGCCGATGGACGACGCGGATCCGCGCAGCTGAGCCGCTGGGGCGACTACGCCCCGGCCATCGCCCGGTGGGAGGCCGCCACCCGCCCGGCACCCGATCCGGTCGATACCAGAGGGCGCCTCTCACCCGAATTCGTGGAATGGGTCATGGGCCTCGAAAAAGGCTGGGTGACACAGATCACAGGCCTTTCCCGCTCGGCCCAGCTCACCGCCCTCGGAAATGGCGTGGTCCCCCAACAAGCAGCTCTTGCAGTGGAGTTGCTGACTCGCGGAATTCCACTTTGCGGGAATCATCAATTCCATTCCGCCTGAATTCCCGACGCCCATACACCACCCGATATCTCCCGCACAAGGAGTTGGCCGGCGGGCAGAGTCTTGCCCATCGACGAACCCCCCGACCTTCCCGGAGCCGCCCTTGACGCCCCCCGACCCCGCCGACCTGCCCGGACGCCCCGCCGTCACTCCGGAGACCCTCGCCGAGTGGCGGACCACCCTGACCCGGCTCCAGGCCGAACGGGACTCGCTCGCCGTGGTCGCCGACCGGCTCTCCGAGGAGTACGAGCCGCAGGAGGCCGACGAGGTGCCCGCCGACGAGGCTCCCGACGACCACCCGGACACCGGCCCTCTGACGATCCTGGCCTTCGACGACGACGCGCTCGCCACCGAAGTCGCCACGATGGTGCCCTGGGTCGACCACATCCTCCTCGCCGTGTACGGACAGGAGATCACCTCCGGCCGGCCGTGGTGCACCCGCTGGCCCGAGCACGACGAGGCCCTCGCCCGCATCCACCACTGCTGGCTGGCCTGGCAGGAGCTGACCGACGCCCGCTCCGGCGCCACGGGTCCCAGCGTGTGGCAGCGCGACCACCTGGAGCCGCTGCTGCTCAAACTCCGCAGCCCCGACGGGCCGTTCGCGGCGTGCACCACCAACCCCGACCACCTGAGCCACCGCCTGCTGCCCGCACCCGTCTTCACCGACCCCGACTCCCTGCCGCAGCCGGGACCGATCCGCCCGCCCGCCTAGACCAAGGACCCACGCCCGTGACCGCCGCCGCGATCCTCGAATTCGACGCCCACCCGGCGGCGCTCACCGACCTCGGCAGCCTCCCCGTCGCTCTCCAGGACGCCGCCGTCCACCACCTGCGCCGCCTGGTGACCTGCCAGCAGCGCGGACCGGCCCTGGGGCGGCGCGGCCCGTGGGACCTGACGGGGTGCCGGAAGGTCTACCTCGACGCCGACCGGTGCTGGCGCCTGGTCTACCAGGAGCGCCCGCCCGCCCCGGCCTCCCGCTCCGGCGGCATCTACCTCGTCGCCGCCGGCCCCCGCAGCGGCCATCAGGTCTACAACACGGCGGCCCGCCGCCTGCAACTCCTCGGTGCCGCACGCCCCGCGGCCTGACACCCCCGCGCCTGCCCGTCGCACGACCCATCACCGCGAAGGACCACGCATGCCCGCCTCCACCTCCGTCGTACTCACCCGCCCCCAGGCCCAGCGGCTGCAGAACGCCCTGTCGATCCTCGGCCCGCAGAACACGATCTCCGTGCTGCGCCGCCTCAAGCGCAGCGGCGACACCCTCCCGGTCGCCGAACTCGCCGAGCAGACACCGTGGATGAGCGAAGGCCAGCTCGCCTCCCGGCTGTCGGCAATGGAGGAGGACGGGCTGCTCACCCGCAGCAACGAGGCGGCGGGCACCACCGTCACACTCACCCGCGCCGGCCGCGAGGCCCTGTTCGTCCAGATCCCGTTCACCCAGTGGGCCTCCGCCCACCAGCAGGCCCCGCAGACCGGCACGGGCCTGGGCGCGTACACCGAGCAGGCGCTGGCCACGCTCAACCGCACCCACAGCGTGGCCACGATCATGGCGCTGGCGGCGGAGGGCGAACCGGTGTACCCCTCCGAGGTCCTCGACACCACGCTGCCCGCGGGCATGCACCCCGGCAACCTCTACCAGCGCCTCGCGCAGCTTCAGGAGGCCGGGATCGTCGAACGCACCGGCACCGCGCGCAACTACCTCTACGGGCTCACCCCCGCCGGACAGGCGCTGTCCGAACCCCTGAAGGCCCTGACCAAGTGGGCGCAGCGCCACCTGCCGCCCGCGGACCGCAGCTCCTGGCCGGCGCACAGCACCAGTACCCGCGTCCACGCGCCCGCCGAGCCGGCCCCGAAGGCCGTGCCCGCTCGTTCGGCGGCGGGCACGCCCGCGCCGTTCCACGCGGCGGCGGTGTCGCCGTCTCTGGCCGAGCGGGCATCGGTCCGTGCCCAGGCCGCCTCCCTGCGCTCCGTCGCCGCGGCGCTCGTCTTCAGTCACGAGCCGGCTCCGCAGCCCGCGCCGCCCACCCCCGTCGCCAACTCCACCGCCGCCCAGCGGCGCTGAGGACTCGCATGGAACCCCTCTCCCTCCCCACTCCCGCGGACAGCGCGGCCCGCAAGCGCCGCGCCGCAACCGCAAAGGGCGTCCCGCCCGGCACCAGGCCCTACGTCCGGCCGGACTGGCAGCGCGGACACCTTGTCGGCGTCCGCCCCGCCTACCTGGCGCTCGCCACCTCCGCTCCCACCGCGTCCGCCCGCCGTGTCCTGCGCGACGCGCAATGGGACCCGCTGCCCGGGGACGGGGCTGAGGGCTTCACCCGGGGCGGCATCCGGATCGTGCTCGCCACCACCGAGGCGTTCCAGCAGCAGGACGTGCTCCACGCCGAAGGGCCCGACTGGCGGGTGGTCCTGAGTCCCGGAGCACCCGACGAGATCACCGCCGCCGTCGCCGAGGCCCTGGTCGAGGCCACCCAGGTCGAAGTGGACGGAGCGCCCGACCGCGCCGACATCGACGGTGCCATCGACGACCTCGCCGAAGCCCGCTGGATCGGCACCGATTCATGGCGAGGCACCGACATCGTGCGGATGGTCTCCCCCGACCGTCTCGCGGAGGTCCTGTGCATGCCCCGTGCCAGTGCGTGGCTGGTCACGGTCGGAATGGACGGCGAGGGCTGGGAGGCGGCGATGGCGGGCGAGTGCCCGGACATCCTCGTCGAGGCCCTCGTCGGCTTCCTCGCCTCCGAGTCACCCGTCCGACGGCACATCGGCGACCTGTCCGCCGGGATGCGCCGCCACCTCGACATCGGCCCGGACCCCGACCGCGCCGCCCGCAGCCTCTCTCCTGCCGCCCGGGCCGCCGGCCCCTGCGCCCCCGTCGTCGCACCCGCCACCGCCCAGCCGACCGTCCGGAGAAGCCGTTGACCGCCGCCGACCAGCGCGAGGCGAACGCCCTGCTCACCGCCGACCTCGCGGAGGAGTCCGAGCAGGTGCAGGCCCTGGCGCGCACCCTCGACCTGCCGCACCACGCCGAGGACCCGGCGCTGCTGCTGAGCCGCAACCTCCTGCACGTCCTGGTGCACCTGGCCACCGTCGCGGCCTCCGCCGCCGCCGTGGTCGACGCCGGCGAGACGCCGGCCGCGGCGCACCGCACCGCCCTGTCACGGATCGAGTCCGCCCTGCAGTCGCTGCTCTCCGCCGGCGGGTCGATGACCACCGTCCTCGACCAGCTCGCCGAGCGCGACAGCGGCATCACCGACACCGCCGGGCTCGTCCAGGCCGGGCGCCTGAGGGCCGCCGTCCTGCTCACCAGCGCCGCCGCCCACCTCGGCGCCGCCGCCGCCGCGCTGCGCCAGGCCCCCGGCACCTGAGCCGCCGCCCGCCGATCCGCCCCGTCAGGAGACTCCTCCTCCCGCATGCCCCTCACCCCCGCCCGTTCGTCCCGCCCGGGGCTACGCGACGTTCTCGCCCGACCGCACGTCCCGGCGATGCTCGCCGGGACCCTCGTCAGCCGGCTGCCCACGGCCATGGCACCGGTCGCGCTCCTGCTCGCCGTCCGAGCCGACGGCGGACCCGTCCTCCTCGGCGGCCTGCTCGCCGCCCTCTACGGCCTTGCCGCCGCCATCGGCCAGCCCCTGCTCGGCCGGGTCGTCGACCGCACCCGCCTCGCCCCCGTCACCGCGGTGTCCGGCGCGGTCACGGGTGCAGCGTTCGCCGCACTCGCCGTGCTCGGGTGCGCCGAGCACCCCTTCGCCGCCACCGCGCTCGCCGTCCTCGCCGGCGCCGCCACCGCGCCGACCGAGCCGGGACTGCGGGCCCTGTGGCCGCGCCTGGTCCCCGACCACGCCGCGCAGCGCGTCGCCTTCGCCCTCGACTCCGCCAGCCAGGAACTGATCTTCGTCGCAGGCCCCCTCGTTGCGACTCTCCTGTGCCAACTCGCCTCCCCTGCCGCCGCGCTGGGTGCGTCCGCGCTGCTCGGTGCGGGCGGGTGCCTCGCCGTCTCGGTCCAGATTCCCGCCCGCTGGGCGTCGCCCAGGCGGGCGCCCGTGCGCTGGAGCGGTCCGCTGCGCTCACGGGGCCTTCTTCTGCTGCTCGCGGCCATGACCTTCCTCGGCGTGAACCTCGGCAGCTTCAACGTGCTGGCCGTCGCTCTCGCCGACCGCCACGCCAGCGGCTGGCTCGCCGGACTGCTGCCCGCCGCCCTCGCCGCCGGCAGCCTGCTCGGCGGCCTGGTCTACGCCCGCTCGCCCTGGTCGATGCCGCTGTCGCGGCAACTGCTGTGCGCCGCGGGCGGGTACGCGATTCTCTTCGCACCCCTCGCTTTCACCAACGCCCCGGCTCCCACCGTGGCACTCAGCGCCTGCCCCGGCCTGTACCTTTCGCCGCTGCTGGCCGTCTCCTTCATGCTGTCCGACCGCCTCGCCCCACCCGGCACCGCCACCGAGGCCGCCGCCTGGATGATCGCGGTGATCGGCGTCGGCCAAGCCGCGGGCACCGCGCTGGCCGGGCGGCTCGCCGAACACGGCCCCGCTGCGGTCGCCGCCGTCCCGGTCCTCGCCGCGGCCCTCGCCGCCGCTGTCCTGATCGCCCGCACCGACCTGTTCGCGGGCACCGACACCCCTCGGGAGAAGTCCGCTTGACCCACCGCATCACCTCCCCGGTCCGCGTCGTCTGGGACTGGAACGGCACGGTGCGCGACGATGTCGCCGACCACGTCGCCGCGCTCAACGCCACCCTTCCGGCTCTCGGCGGCCGGCCTGTCACCGTCGAGGACTACCGCGCCAAGCACCGTGTGCCGATCCGCGCCTTCTACGACGAACTGCTGGGCCGCACGATCACCGACGCCGAATGGCAGGCCAACGACGCCGCGTTCCTCGCGGCGCTGGACGCCCGCCCGGTTCGGCTGCGCTCGGGCGTACGGCAGTTGATGATGCATCTGCGCGCCCGCGGCATCGGCCAGTCCCTGCTGTCCCTCGCCCCGCACGACCGGCTGGAGCGCGAGGTCCACCGCGTGGGCATCGGCGCGCTGATGGACCGCGTCGACGGCCGCCACGGCCCCTCCGTCACCAGCAAGGCACCGGCACTGGCCGCACACCTGCGCGCGCTCGGCGCCGGCGTCGATCCGGCGCGCGTCGTCGTGATCGGCGACAGCTGCGACGACGCCGCCGCAGCCCACGCGGTGGGCGCTTTCCCCGTCCTGCACACCGGCGGCCTTCACAGCGCGCAGCGCCTCGCCACCGCCGGCGCCCCGCTCGTCGACACCCTCGCCGAGGCCGTCGAGACCGGACTCGCCGCCGTCGCCGCCCGGACGACGGCCGCCACGTGAGCACCCTCCCCTCCCCACCGGCGGGCCCGCCCGCGACCGACCCCACCAAGGTCGGCACCGCACTGGTCCTTGCCGTCTTCGGTGTCGAACGGCTCAGTGCGATCCCCGGCTGGCACGACGACGAGGACAGCCCGCTCGGCCGCTCCGCCGACGAGATCCACCGCACCGCCCGCCGCCTCGACCACGTCCAACAGAGCATGGTCTCCCTGGCCTCCACGATCCGCCGCGACATGCAGCGCGTCGTCAACGGCGACGACGTCGACCTGCCGCAGACCCACGGCCTGCTCGGCAGCAGCGCCCTCGCGCTCGACCTGCTCTGCGCCCGGCGCGCCGAGCTCCACCAGCACCTGGACGCCCTCACCCAGCTCCACAAGATCCTCGCGGCCAACCGGCCACCCGCGACGCCCGTCCAGCCGGAAGGCCCCGCCGCCGCCCGTACCGCCGGGGGGCCGCAGCGCCCCGCCAAGCTCAACGAGGCGCAGCGCAAGGCGCTGGACGCCGTCGCCCGTGGCCGGGTCCACCTCCAGGCGGGCAGCGTCCGCAGCAGTGCGCGGGTCACGACGTCCGAGCCCGTCAGCGCCGTCTCGGTCACTGCCCTGATCAAGCGCAAGCTCGTCGAGGCCGACACCCGCACCAGCCTCTACCAGGGACAGAAACTGCGCCTGACCGCGGCCGGCACCCGCCTCCATGCCGCAGTCGTCGGCGCCGCCAGTCGGCAGGCGTCCCCGGCCGCCGCCGCGAGCCCCGAGGCCCCCGCGCCGATGGCCGGCATCCACCAGGTCCCCCGGGCGGGGCGATGAGTACCGCTGCGGCCCGCGGCCCGGCGCCCGCCCGCCAGGTCGACGGCACAGCGGCCTTCGCCGGCCGGCTCATCGTCCTGGAACGTCTGGGCATCGACACCTACGGGCTGGAAGATCGCCACCCCGAACCCGGTGAACTGCGCAGCCTGGCACGGGCCCTCGCACGTCACGCACAGCGTGTGGACGACGCCGACGAGGAACTGCGCCGCGCTGCCGACCTCGTGATCAGACGCGTCACCCGGAGCCTGAACGGCGACCACCGCGACGTCGAGTCCTGGGGCCTGCTGCGCAATCTCGGCAACGACATCGAGACGCGGGCCGCCCGCTACCACCTCGCCGTCGAACAGCTCGGCATGGCCGTCTTCCTCTACCGGCAGGCGGCCGAACGCCCCGACACCACTGCCGACAACGCACGCCGCGAGGCCGCGCTGTCGCGCACCGGCGCCGCCGCACCTGCCGTCTTCCACCCGCCTGCGCGGTTGCCGGCTTCCGACCCGCCCGCACCCACCACCGGCGCGGTGCGCCACTGAGCGCGCACCGCCCGCACCGAGGAGGATCCACCCGTTGGGCACCTGGGGCATCGGCCCGTTCGACAGCGACCACGCCGAGCAGTTCGGGGACGAGGTCGACCATGCCCTCCCCGACGCGCGGCACGCCGTCATCGAGGAGCGTCTTACCCGCTACCTCGCCGGCGGCCAGGGCTACCGCCTGCGGGACGAGGCCATCGCGGCGGCCTTCCTCGTCGCCGCCCAGAACCCGGGCGGTGCGGACGCCGTCGCCTCCGGCCACCGCCCGAAGCAGCCGATCCCCGACCTGCCGCAGCACCTGCGTCCGATGGCGGCCCGTGCCCTGGACCGCGTGCTCGGCGACGTGCAGTTCGACATGGACGCGTGGAACCGTGCCGGGCAGCGGGAGGTCGGCGAGCAGTGGCTGGACGGCCTGGAGCGCCTGCGGACCGTCCTCGACCCGGACACCCCGTACACCGTCGCCTATACGCCGGGCCCGCTCCTGCGGCACGAGATCGGGACCGGCAGGGCCCTCCGGGAGCTCGGAGTCGACCGGCTGCGCGCGCTTCCGGGCTACGGCGACGACGGCGCCGCCGGACAGCTCGTGCGCCGGATCGTCGAGGCCGCCGCGCAGCTGGACCAGGCGCACAAGGACGTGCAGGCCGCCGCGGACCTCTCGCTCCAGGCCCTGGACGCCGTGCGCAGCCAGCTCCACGTTGTGGCCCTCGGCGCCAGCGGCGATTTCCACCCGCGCGACGTGCCCGCCTATTCGGTCTCCCCGGCGCTCGGCCCGGCCATGGCCCAACGCGCCGACCGCCACCGCCACCTGACCGCCCTGCTCGACCTGTACCGGGCGACGACCGCCCCGGCGGACGAGAGCCCGCGGGCCACCGCCGCCCGCACGCGCACCGCCGCCGCGGCAGAGAGCCCCTCCGCCGCTTCCCCGCCGCCCCCGACCGCCGAACCCCGAGCAGCACGGCGCCGATGAGCCCGAGACCGCGACCAGTCGCTGCGGCCCGGCTACGCCCCGTCCTGCCTCCGGCCGGCCCAATCCTTGGAGACCACCTGGCCAGCAAGCCCACTCACCACGCCCAGCAGGCCCTGCAACTGCTGGCGCCGCCCGGCACCGTCCGGGTCCTGCTCGCAGTCAACTACCACGAGGACCCCGGTGCCCGGGCCGCCGGCCCGCCCGCCACGGACAGCATGGACGAACCCGAAGTCCGCCAGCACCTGCGGCGGCTGCAGGACGCACGGCTCCTCGCCCACACCGGCGACTACGACATCAGCCGGCAGTCCACCACCACGGCTGCCCGCGAGCTGTGGCCGGTCTGGCTCTCGGCCCTCCGAGTCTCCTACGCCGCCGCCCCCGAACTCGCGCAGGATCATGTCGGGATCACCGTCGAGCGGGCGCTGGAGATCGCCGGTCATCCGGCCGTCCTGGACGCGGTCTCCACCATGCAGCGTCTCCCGGTCCCGCTCAGGGGAGCTTCCCACGGCGTCGCCCGCCTGCTGGACACCCTCAGCCGGACGAAGCGGGACGGGGAGGAGCCCAGCAACCGGATATCGGTCGAGTTCCTCGGGCACCTGACCGACCTGCACACCGCCCTCGGCGACTGGCACCGGACCTACTTCCCCGCCGACCGTGTGTCTGCCTCCACTACGCGGAGCCTCTCCCCGGCCACCACCGAACACCCCTTGCCGCCGGCCAGCAGCTCCCCTGCTCCCGGGACAGCTCAGTCCCGACGCACCGGCCGGTGAACGGGCCCGAGCCCGACGGAGCCGACTTCGGCTTGGCGGGCCTGGAGGCGGCCGGTGTCGACGACATGGCGAACGCCCGGATCCTGCTCGCCAGCGACCTCGTCTTCGCCCAGGAGCACGAGCCCGGCCTCGCCGCGAGCAACTTCCTGGGCGCAGGCCCGCACAGTGTCCTGGCCGCCCGCATCACCCGTGACCAGCAGGCCGGCACCTACACCGTGCGCCTGCACCGCGCCGACGACGCCTGGGAGGCCCTGGCCTGGCTGCGAGCCCGGGCAACGGACCCTCCGGCCACGACCGCCAGACGCTCCGCCGCCCTCGCCCGCAGCCGACGCGCCGCACCGGCCCCCCAGACGGCAGCGCCCCGCTCCACGACCGACCAGCCCCGGACCCCCGTCCGGCGGCGCTGACCCGACCACCACCGGAAGACCCCCGCCATCCCGACACACCCCAGCAGCACTGCAGCCGACTTCGGCATCGGCGACCTGGAACCCGGCGACTCGGCCAGCGAGCACACCGCCGACTATCTCTGCGTCATCGCCACCGAGCTGATCCCCCTGTCCGACCAGCACACCGCTGAGCAGACCAGCAGCTTCTACGTCGCGTTCGACACCGCCAACGTGTGGCAGGACGTCCCGGGCCTCGCGTCCCTGCGGGCCGTCCACGTCGAACGCGACCGGACCGCAGGCGTGTTCACCATCGAATCCGCCTCCTTCCCGCTGGTGGCGATGGCACAGAACTGGCTTGTCGGCCGCGGGGCCGCCCCCGACAGGTTCACCTCCCGCACCCCCATCGGGCCCGCCGACCGGGAGACCCGGCGCGTCGAGACCCTGCTGCGCGAGACCGGTCCCGAGCGCTTCACCGTCCACGACGACTACACGTACACCACCGAGCCGTACGACATCTGGGTCATCGCCACCGACACCCGCACCGACGACCCGCAGCTGCCGGTACGGGTCTTCCACGAGCGGCGCCAGGTCGACGACGACACGTACACCCTGCGCGAAGGCCATTTCCCCACCGTCGACGCTGCCCGCGCCTGGACCCAGGACCCCGACGCACCGCTCCCGCAGCCGCGCACTTCGCCGAGCGCCCGCGCCGCGGCAGCCTCCCGCGGCAACTCCCGCAGTGCTGCGGGGCCCGTCGTCAGCACCGCGCCCACCCCCGGTCCCGCCGCGCCCCCGGCCCCGGGCCGAACCCGCACCCGCTGACCCCGCGCCGTCGCCACGATCCGCCCGTAAGGCCACACCATGACCACTTCCCCCACCCCGGCGCCCGGATGGCACAGCCTTGCCGCGTTCACCGAGGCACTCGCATCCCGTCTGCCCGACCGGTGGACGCCGTCCTCCACCCCGCTCACCACCAGCGACGCCCGCAACAACGTCCACGCCAGGCTGTGGGACCTCGCCCACGCCTCCTGGGCTCTCCAGACCGTCGTCTACGACCGCGCCGGGCTCCTGCGCGGCCCCGGCGGGCGCGAACTGCTCGTCCTCCCCCGGCCGCACCCGCACGCCGGGCAGTACATCGTCGCCGCGCTGCTGCCCGAGGCCCTCGGTTCCGCCTACGACCACGAGGACCTGGCGCCCCACGGCATCGCGGTCGACCCGGACCCCCCGCGCGCGGCCTCCGCCGTCACCGACCGCCTCCTGCCCCGCTACGACCGGGCTATCCGGCAGCTGCTCGCAGGCATCGACTCCACTGCGGACCTGCCCTTCACCAGTCACCGCACCGACTCCCCCGTCCTGCGCCACGCCGTGCGCACCCTGCTGCTCGTCGCCGAACTACGCCTCGCGGACGAGTCGTACGACGTGCTGGAGGCCCTGGCCGGTGGCGGCGAGTACGTCTGCGACCGTGTCGAACTCGACTACGACATGGCACCGCTGGTCGAGGCCGCCGCCGTGCAGGCCGTCCTGTCCGCCGCAGGACTTCCCACCGGTTCGCTGTTCGACCCCGGTATCCCCGCCCAGTTGCGCCGGCTGTCGGCCCGGTCTCCGGCCGATCAGTACGACGTGCTCCGCCGTGCCGCCGAGTCCCTCGCCGAGCCCGTGCCCTCCCCGAGACTCGGAGCCGCCAGGGCTCGCACCCGGATCCTCTCCACGAGCCCGGCAGCCGCCGCACTGCCTGCGCGGCCGACGGCAACCGCTTCCCGCACCTCCGTGCCCGGCCGCTGACCGCCGGGCCGATCACCAGAAAGCCCCGCGTGCCCACTGCCCCCGCCGACCATGTTCTCGTCCGCCCGCTCCACCTGGCCGGCCGCGGCAACCCTGACTTCGGTCTCAACCTCGTCACCCACTTCGGCTGGCGCGTCCCCCCGCCCACGGACGACGACGAGATCCTGCTCGTCAGTCCCGACGGCCAGGCCCATCTCGCCTGGCGACCGACGACGGGTCAGTGGGACGTCACCGTGCCGAGCCGCCACTGGACCCGATCCGGGTGGACAGCCGCGTTCGACGACCATGCACCGTCCGAGATCGCCGCGGCGGTCCTCTACGCCCTCGCGCACGCCCTGCAGCACCAGCCCCAGGAGGTCCTGTACGCCATGCCCGGCCCGGACGCCGCACTCGGCGTCCTGGTCCGGGCGGGTTGGGCACCGCAGCACCGGGACGGCCACGAGGTCCTGCTGGCCCCCGACCGCCTCGGTGCGCTCACCCGCCCCCTCGGCTCCGAGGACGCCCCCACCGTGCTGACCGGCGCGGCCGAGCGGGGCACCTGGACCGTCACCTTCAGCTCCCGCACCCCCGCTGTCCTCCTGCAGACCGCCGCCGCCACTCTGCTGCGGCCGGCCGTCCGGCCTCTCGACGACCTGCCCACCGCGCACAGGCTTCGGGTCTCGGCCGACCCGGCACCGCTGTGGACCGAAATCCGCCTCGCCGACCACGCCCTGCCGGCGCCGGTTCCCGGCGACGGGGACTGGCCCAGGACCAGCACCTCCGTCCGCGCGCGGGCGGCGCTCGCATCCCCGGCCCGGCCAGTCCCGGCCGTCCATCCTGGCGCGGCACCGCCCGCCACCGGTACCCCTCCTGCGGCACCGCAAGGCAACGCCCGGTGAGCGGTGACGATCAGCAGCGGGAGCGCCGCGTGGCGGTCGCGCCCCGCTACGTCGCAGGCTGGAACTCGAACTACCACCAGCAGCTGCGGCATCTGCGGGAGCAGTACGGCTGGTCCTCGGTTCTGCAGAACCGCGGCGAGGATGCCCGGAGCCCGTGCTCGACCGCGCGGGTCTTCGACTTCCGGTGGGCCACGCGCGGTCCGGCCCTGACCATCGAGGTGACCGCCGACGATCGCAGCCCGCTGTGGAAGGCGGCCATCAGCCCCAACACCCCGGGCGAGATCCTCCTGCCCGTCCTGACCACTGTGGCCACCGCCGTGCGCGACGAACCGGCCGGTCACCACGGCCGGGCACGCCCCTGCACCATCGCCCCTGACGCCTGGGAACCCTTGCCGGGTTGGCGGCTCTCCCACGCCGACGGCTCCTCCTGGATCCACGAAGCCCCGGACTCCCTCGCCTGTCTCGTGGTGCGTTCCACCGCCTCCGGCCCCTCCGACCAGGAGGCCGGATACAGCCTTCACGGCGGTCCCGGAGACAGCCCTCGCAACTGGACGGCCCGGTTCTCGCCCACGACCCCGCCCCGGATCGTCGCGGCGATGTACCAGGCCGTCGCCGCCCCCGAGCCACTGGTCCGCTTCCCCGAGGACGTGCCCCCGCACCACTGGCCCTACGCGGTCGTCACCGCGCTCGCACCGCCCGAACCGGCCCGCTCCGCTGCCGCAGCCCTGCGCAGCAAGGCACCACCGCCGCGCCCCGCCGTGGCCACCACCGCAGCCGGTGGCCCTCCGCCCAAAGCGCGGCACCGGACCCGTTGAGCGACAAGGAGACCCGCAATCCCCAGCATGTACCGCGCCATCCAGGCCGCCGTGGCCATCGCCGTGGTCGAAGACGCCGTCCGAGGAATCCAGCGGGCCATGGACGACTGGGACGCCGTCAACGACTCGTTCTGCGACGACAGCGGCGCCATCGTCGACAGCGAGGGCTGGGGCACCCGCATCGTCGAACGCAACCTCGCCGCCTACCAGCACTTCACCCAGATCCTCGCGTACGGTTCCGCCTTCCTCTTCCACATCCGCCCCGCGACCGAAGCCCCCGCGCAGGCAGACCTCCTGAAGAACGGCAGGAGCGAGCTGTTCGGCGCCTATGCCTCGGCCCACGCGACCATTCGCGACAACTCGCACCTCCAGCGCTCCTTGTCCCGCGAGGAGACCGCCGCGGAGGTGTGGCACGAGATGACCGTGTGGGCCTCCCGCGCACCCACCATGATCCGCGCCTACCGCCAGGCCGCCTCCGCGCGGGCCCTCGCCGCGCACCCGACAGCGACGCGGGCAACATCCGGCCCGCCGATCGCCGCTCCCTCTCCCCGGCCGGACTCCGGCACATCGACGACACCGCCCTCCAGGAGACTCCCCTGACCGACCCGACCCCCGACCCGTCCTCCCCGCACCACCCGTTGAACGCCTCACGGGAGTACCACGTCGCCCCGCGCCACCTCACCCCCGGCGCGGGCATACCCGACACCGCGCTGCAGCGCCTCACCGCCGCCCGGTGGCTCCACGGCGGCGACGACGTCGCCAACGTCTACCTCGCCAGTCCCGACCTGCGCATCCGCTTCGGGTTCCTCCCCGAGACGCCGGGCCCGCTGTGGAAGGCCACCGCAGCCAACGACCCGTTCCACGGCGAGGCCGCGTGGCTCGTCACGATGAGCGACCATACGCCGGCCGAGATCGTGGCCGACTTCGCCAGCACTCTCGCCAGCGTGCACGCAGAGGGCCCTGCGGCCTACCTGACGGACAACCATCCGATCGCCTTCGGCGAGACCCTGCTCGCCGCGGGCTGGAGCACCGTCGAGGACGAGCGGCTTCCCCATGCGTTCTCGCAGTCCCCCGACGGCTACGCCGAGGTCCACCACATTCCCGGCGACCTGGACCGCGCGAGCGAACTGGCGGGAACCAGCGCCCGCTGGATCGTCAACGGCGGTACGGACGAGCAACGCTGGTGGATCACCGCGTCATCCGCCACCCCGACGCGCTTGGTCGCCGGCCTCTACGGCGCCGTCGTGAACCCGGTCCCGGTCCGCCGCGAGGGCAGCGAGCTCAGGCACCTTCCGGTGTGCGCCACCGTGACCCCGGTCGCTCCCGTACGCGGGAACAGCCGTGCGCTGGCAGCCCATGCCGGCTCCCCTCTGATCCGCTCGGCCCAACCCTCCGTCTCGGTCAAGTCCGGCCCGGCATTCGTCCGCGGCGGGATCCGACCGGCGTTCTCGCGATAGATGAACCGGGCATCCTGCCGACGGACACGATCGCAGTACTCCGCCGACTCCCGCCTCCACACCGATCAGGGGACCGACCTCCGCCCGGGTCGTCGTCCCGGTGGATCAGAACAGGGAGAAGGTGTCGAGCTTCCACTCGTCGATCAGACAGTCCCCCGCTTCCAGGCCGGACAGCGCAGCGGTGAGGTCCCAGAACATCGAGGTCGAGAAGCTGCCGGCGACCACCACATCACCCTGGAGATCCTCCAGCCCGTCGCCCCGTGAATCGCTTCGCGCCGGCTCAGGTCCGTCGTGATGACCTGCAGCAGATGCTCGGCGACCTTGCCGGAGCGGCCGAACCCTTCCACACGTGCGACGACGGCAGGACGGTACTTGGCCGCCTTGTCCAGCTGGATCCGAACGACCGGCGCGACGGAGGTGGTGTTGGCCTTGCCGGCCGGCCCGTTGCACGGGACGCAGATCGGCGCGAGGTTGTGCGGGTCGTGCAGGTCGAAGTTGTCCGGCAGGCCGAAGTGCTGCCGCAGGTCCCGCAGCAGGTCGTCGGAGACATCCTTCGCGATGATGTGGTCGATCTGGCAGCTGGCGAACTCCACCGGCTTCAAGCACAAGTAGCACCTGCGCTTCCACACCTCCCACAGTGCGAGCCTCAGCGCCGAGTTGTCGCCCGGGCCGTAACGAACGCTGCTCGCCCTGCGCATCATCCAGTCCCCTCCCTCGATCGGGCCAACCCCCGTTGTACCGCAGCCCACCCACAACCGCCGCTGCTATCGGCCGACGCCGCCGCCAGCGGAGGACACCGCCACGTGCCGCCTCGCAAACCGGCAACTGACGACGCACGATGCGCACTTGGTGTTCGCCTGGGGCAGACACGATCGACTACGCAAAGCCCCTGAACCCAAGGAAACATGGATGTCTCCCCGCAAACAGGAAGGCAACCATGTGACCGTGGCGATCACCGCCCCGACCGTTCCCGGCCTCAAGCCGGGCGGTCCGGTCGAGCACCGAACCTGGCTGGTCGGACCCGGCAGCCCGTACCTGATCTCCGACGTCCTCGCGGCCCGGGGCTGGAGTTGGGTCATCGACCCGCGGGGCAGCCTCCACGCGGCCAGCCCCGACACCGGCGTCTACCTCGGCTACGCGCCCGACGACCCGAACGCTGACACCTGGACCGTCGCCGTCACCGGCACGGACCGCGACGCCGGGTGGAAGGCGACCTTCGACCGCGAGGCCCCGGTCGAGCTGGTCATCGACCTGATCACAGCGCTGTACGACCGTCCCACCCGCTGAGCCCCGCCAAGGAGTCCGCCATCACCTCCAGCTCCACCGCACCCGAGGCCGACGTCGCCCGCCACTTCGCCTCGGTCCGCTACCTGGCCGTCGTCGGCACCGTCTCCACCGCCGCCACCACGGCCGTCTGCGCGCTCCTCGACCTCGGGTTCCTGTCCTTCGCGCTCGGCCTGACCTGCGGCCAGCAGATCGCCCTCCAGATCAAGCTCCAGCGGCTCCAGAGCGCCGTGGTGGCCGCGACAACCACCGCCCGGATGCCGCAGCAGCGCGGCCAGTCAGACTAGCGGTACTGGAACGGGGAACCGCCCGCCCCGTACTCCCGCGCTGGCCGCCCCCTCGCTCCCTCGCCGATCCGGAGTCGCCGTGAAGTCCTCCGCCCGCCCCCGCCCGTACAACCTCGCCGTCAGGGCGACCGTGCTCACCTGGGTCTGCGCAAGCGCCGCGACCGCCGTCGCCTGCGCCGCAGTCGTGATGTACGACGCCGTCCGGCACCACCGTGTCGCGTCCGGGGAGTTGACGGTCGTGGCCCTCGCCGTCTTCAGCCTCCGATTCGCCTCGTCCCGATGGGACAAGATCACCGACGCCGACGTCCTGCACCGTCTTCGCCTCGCCGACAGCCCCTGCGGCGCCGGTGACCTCGCCCGCCACCTGGTCCGCCGCCGCGGCCCGGTCCATCTGAGCCTGCGCCGCCTCTCCCGGGCTGGCCTCGTCGTTCCGGTCGACTCCGTCGACGGCACCGTTCGCTACACCTGCGTCTGACCGAAGCCCATCAGCAGAAGCACGTGGGGCCCGCACCGCCGCTTGCGGTGCGGGCCGCACGTGCTTCCGACGTCAGATCCCCACACCCGCAGTGCGCGCGAGGACCCGGCCCGCCCGCTTCAGCACCGTGGCCGGCTTCAGTTCCTTCTCCACGCGCAGCAGGTAGCCCACCGGCGAGGAGGCGACCATGCTGTCGCGCTCGCGAGCGACGGCCTGGCGGTTTGCAAGGGCGGCGAACGCGATGCCGGTGCCCACCGCCGTTGCGGTCCCTCCTCCGAGAAGCCAGGCAAGCCCGGCCCCGGGCACGGAGACCTCCGGCCTGATCGTGAGCGTGGTGTAGACGGTGTCGAGCTTCAGGCCGTTGATGGCCTTGCGCAGCTTGTCGAGCGGCAGGGCGAGGTGGTGGTCGAACGCTCTCTGGAGGTGGAGTTCGAAGGCGGCCCGGTCCGTCACCTGCTGGGTGGCTCCGAGCACGTCGGCGGTGGCCGCCTCGACGGCGGCAGAGAACGCGGTGAACTCGTCGGCGTAGTCGGTCCGCAGCCGGACGATCTTGTCCGCCGGGACGTGGCGCAGGTCTGCCGGCAGGACGCACTTCACGGCCATCATGGCCATCCTGCTCTCTGCCGTGTCGCGGCCGACGGCTGGCGCCGTACGCCCCAGGAGCGTGTCGGCGATGCGCCCAGCACTCCACTCGCCGCCCGCGGTGTAGGCGTCCAGCTGGTCGGTGACCGGTGTGAACGCCGTCCGGCGCGCGAGCTCCTCGGTGATGGCGCACTTGTAGGCCCAGGCGAAGGCCGGGTCCACCACGACCCACGACACCTGCTGGTCCCCCACGGTCTGCCGCCAGTCGCGGTAGGCCAGTCCGGCCTCCCGCAGCGTTTCCTCCAGTTCCTCGGGCACCTCCTCCGGGTACAGGCCGGTCAGGTCCCGGGTGCTCGGCGCGAGCATCGGGGCCGACTGCCAGCGCGAGGTGAACCGGCGGTCCTCCACGTCGAATCGGGCGCGCAGGGCCTCGGCATTGTCCCGAACGGCCGCGACGAACGCCGGCGCGACCGCCACGGCCGCCGGGCGCGGATCACGGTCGATGAGGAACCCGGAGCCCTCGTTGAGCTCCTTGACGACAGCGCGGTCCCGCACCGGGAATCCTTCCGGCACGACGCGGGCCAGGTTGCGCCAGTACAGTGCCGCCGCCTTCGCCCAGGTCTCGTCCCGCAGGTGGACGTACGGGTAGTAGAGCCCGGTCTGCAGCGCCATCGATCGCCTTCCTCTCCCCCGGCCCGACCAACCGTGGTCAAGGCCCCACCGAATGCTATGCGGGTGCCCCTTGCCTCTCCGCATGATGCTGCTTCTACGGCCCGCTCAGGCAGGGAACGACAGCGCACCCGCACCTGCGGAGCTGGCGCGGGGCGAGATCAACTCAGCTGCTGCCTATACCGGCGGAGGTCACTTATTCCTGGTGCGTCGTATTCCCAGCCGGCGAGGCGAAGCTACTAGATCATCAGAAGCAGGGCATCTCCGGTTGCATGCCACCGGGGGGCGGCATCATGTGAGCTTGCGGACTGACAGGCTAGTAAGCGACGTGTCCATAGAGGGCCGTGCGTACCTCACACGGGGCTTGCAGGAAACTCGATCGCTGCAGGTCGGGTGCGCATGAGCGCAGAGCCCGAGAACGCGTGAGTGCTCATCTCGGAACGCGTGGCGATTGTTCGCAGGTCAGGCCAGGTGTCGGTCACGCCGGTGGTCGCGAGGTCGGCTTGAGTCTTCTGGTGGCTGCTCACGGGTTCGCTTGAGCGCTTCGTCTCGCTGGCCCCTGACGGATACCGCGTTGATATTGGCCGGGTGAACCGTGCCACGCTGACACAGTCCCGCGAGCTTCTCGTCGTCGTGATATCGCATGACGGGAGAGTTCTGCTCAAGCAGGAATCGGGCGATTCCTGGTGGTGGCCTTTGCGTTTCACGGCGGCGGCCGAGCAGTCGTTTCTGCGTTTCGGGAGGTGCGGCTCCGGGATCCCGTTCTCGCCGCGGGCCGGGTCGGGCCGGTGGTGGCCCGGCTGTGCCGCGAGGCGGTCGTCGAAGGCAGGCCGGTGTGTCAGGAGTTCCGGCTGTTCATCGTGAAGCCGGCATCGGTGGCCGGGCCTCCCGGTATCGAGGGCGGGACGTGGTGGCCGATCGGGCGGCTCGGCGGGCCCGGGGTGGCAACGTTTCCGCTGGAGCTGGGTGTCCTGCTGGAGGGCTACGTCGGCGGGTGGATCCCGGACGGCATGATCACGCTGGACGCCTGAGGCGGCGGAGTCAGCTTGTCGCGGCCGGCTGCGTGGTCGCCCGGGCGCGCTGGGCGGGGGCCTGGTCGACGGCGGCGGTGCCCGGCCACAGGTCGGTGGCGAGGGCGATCTCCAGGCGGGCGACGGTGCCGATGTCGCAGAGGACCTTTCCGCGCATGAGGCGGCTGATGGTGGTGTGGGCGACGCCGGACTTCTCCCCGAGGGTTCGGGTTCCCAGACCGGCGGATTCAATGGCGCGGACGAGATTGCGGGCGAAGGCCTGGCCGTAGTACGCGCTCACCGGGGCGTCGGGAGCGAGTTCCGCCCGCGGCCATTGACCGGTGGCCACGTATGCGGCGGGCACTTGGTCGTTGTTGCTCCGGGGCATGCCCGGATCATCCCACGTCCCCATGGGCCCTTTCCTCCGTTGCGCACGTTTTGCCCGAACCGACAATCGGTGCATGTAAGCACCAATTCGTTGATTCAGGTTATGGACTGCATTCGCATCCCCGACCGAGGCGCGCCGCGAGGTGGCACCGGCGGGTGCGGGGCCGCGGCCGGTCCCCCCGGTCCGACCGCGGCCCTGCCGGTGCTCGCGGGCGCGGTCAGCATCCGCCGCCGGTGGTGGAGCAGGACGATCCGGAGTCGGCGGTGCCGAGGGTGATCAGCTGCGGCGCGGCGGGCACCGAGCAGCAGCCGCCGCCGTCCTGGGCGGCGTCGGGCTCGTCGAAGAGGCCGGCGCCTCCGCAGACCCCGGTCTCGGGGAGGGTGAGCTCGACGCGGGCGGCGGCCTCGGTGTCGCCGTCGAGGGCGGCGGCGACGGAGCGGACCTGCTCGTAGCCGGTCATGGCGAGGAACGTCGGGGCGCGACCGTAGGACTTCATGCCGACCAGGTAGACGTCCTTCTCGGGGTGGGCGAGTTCGGCGGCGCCGTGCGGGTAGACGGTGCCGCAGGAGTGCTGGTTGGGGTCGATCAGCGGTGCGAGGGCGGTGGGGGCCTGGAGGCGCTCGTCGAGGCCGAGGCGGACCTCGGACAGGAACGACAGGTCCGGGCGCAGGCCGGTGAGGACCACGACCCGGTCGACCGGCCCGCTGCGGTGCCCGTCCTCGGAGACCAGGACCAGGTGGTCGCCCTCGGTCTCGACGGCGGCGGTGCGAAAGCCCGTGAGGGCGCTGGCGTGGCCGTCGTCGACGGCCTTCCTGGCGCGCAGGCCGAGCGCCCCGCGGGCGGGGAGCTCGTCGGCCTCGCCGCCGCCGTAGGTGGAACCGGTGATGCCCCGGCGCAGGACCCACACGGCGTGGGTGCCGGGCTCCTCCCGGGCGAGGTCGGCGAGGAGGGCGAGGGCCGTGAACGCGGAGGCGCCGGTGCCGACGACGGCGGTGCGCCCGCCGGCGAAGCGCTCGCGCACGGCCGGGTCGGTCAGGTCGGGGACGCGGTAGGTGATGCGGTCGTTCGCGGTGCGCTCGCCGAGGGCGGGCAGGCCGTCGGCGCCGAGCGGGTTGGGGGTGGACCAGGTGCCGGAGGCGTCGATCACGGCGCGGGCCAGGACGCGCCCCTCGGATCCGTCGGCGTGCTCGACGTGGACGGTGAAGGGCTGCTCGGTGCGGCCGGAGTCGACGATGCGGTCGCGCCCGGCGCGGGCGACGCCGGTGACCCGGGCGCCGTAGCGCACGCGCCCGCCCAGGACGTCGGCGAGCGGCTGAAGGTAGCGCTCGGCCCACTCGCCGCCCGAGGGGTAGGCGGCCGCCTCGGGGCGGGTCCAGCCGGTGGGGGCGAGCAGTTTCTCGGCGGCGGGGTCTATCACCTCGGCCCACGGCGAGAACAGGCGCACGTGCGACCAGGCGCGCACCGCCGTACCCGCGCTCGGGCCGGCCTCCAGTACCAGGGGTTCGATGCCGCGCCCGGCCAGGTGGGCGGCGGCGGCCAGGCCGACGGGCCCGGCCCCGACGACGACGACGGGCAGCTGTTCGGCGGCGGAGGCGTTCACAGTGGCCACTCCCTCTGATTCGACATTTGTCGATGTCCTGCTTGTGCGGCCAGCCTCGCATCTGATTAGACAGACGTCAACATAGAAGACTGTCGATGCCGTCGATGGTGGCCGGGTGCCCGTGTCCCGCGCCGCCGGCCGCCGACGACCCGCGGCGGAGTGCCGACGCGGCCGCAGGGGCGCCGCCCTTCCATGCTGATTCGGCGGATGTAAATATTGACGCATGTCGAACAACGTGTCGTTGTCGCTGCTGGAGACGGACGGGGCCGCCCCGTGCTGCCCCCCGCTGACCTCCGCCCCGCTGTCCGAGGAGGACTCGGTGAGGATGGCGGCCATGTTCAAGGCACTCGCCGACCCGGTGCGGCTGCGGTTGTTCTCCCGGGTCGCCTCGCACGAGGGCGGGGAGGCGTGCGTGTGCGACATCCAGGACGTCGGCGTCTCCCAGCCCACCGTCTCCCACCACCTCAAGAAGCTCCGAGAGGCCGGCCTGCTCACCTCCGAGCGGCGCGGCACCTGGGTCTACTACCGCGTCGCCCCCTCCGTGCTCGCCGGCATGGCCGGCCTGCTCACCGCCGCCGGCCGCTGACCCGCCCCGCGCCGGCCGGGGACTGTCGCACGGGCTCATCGATCGACTATCGTCGATTGTCGATGAATGACTCGAGGAGCACCAGCCCCGTCCTGGACGCCGATACCGCGCGGCTGTACGCGTCGTGGTTCCGGGTACTCGCCGACCCGACGCGGGTCCAGCTGCTGCACCTGCTGGCGGCCGATGAGCGTCGGCGAGATCGTGGAGCGCTCCCCGGTGGGGCAGTCCACGGTCTCCCACCACCTGAAGGTCCTCGCCGAGGTCCGCTTCGTGCTGCCCGACAAGCAGGGCACCTCCACCCGCTACCGGGTCAACCGCACCTGCCTGACCGTCTTCCCGGACGCCGTGCGCGCCGTCCTCGGCGAGGGCGAACCCCCCACCCCGACCCCGTGCTGACCCCTGCGGAGGCCCCCACGGGTCGGGCCGCGACCACCGTCGTGCCGATGACCGCCGACCACGCCGGCCAGGTCCCGGCGATCTACCGGGCCGGGATCGACGAGGGGAACGCCACCTTCGAGACGAACGCCCCGACCTGGGAGGCTTTCACGGCGGCCAGGCTGCCCGAGCACCGCTGGGTCGCCCTCGACACGGCTGGCCGGGTGCTGGGCTGGGTGGCCGCATCGAAGGTCTCGGAGCGGTGCGCGTACGCAGGGGTGTTCGAGCACTCCGTCTACGTCCACCCGGACGCCCGGGGGCGGGGTGTGGCGGGCCGGCTGCTGGGGGCACTGATCGACTCGACGGAGGCGGCCGGGATCTGGACGGTCCAGTCCGGGGTGTTCCCGGAGAACACGGCCAGTCTCGCCGTCCACGCCAAGGCCGGCTTCCGGGTCGTCGGCACCCGCGAGCGCATCGGCCGCCTGCGCGGCGTCTGGCGCGACGTCCTGCTGATCGAGCGCCGCAGCCCGGTCGTCGGCAGGCCGGGCGGGGGCGGGCGTCAGTCGGGAAGCTCGCTTCCCAGGTAGCGGATCAGCGGAACGTCCGCGGCGATGCGCAGACGTACGGTGGCCCGGCCGTCGCGGTCGAAGTCGCGGCGGGCTTCGGGGAGGTTCAGTACCCGGTCGACGACGACCGTCTCGACCATGGGGCCGAGGTCCACCTCGTTGCCGCTGAAGTCGAAGACCACCTGACGGTGGACGACCGCCAGGCGGGCCGGGCCGGTGGTGGCGAGGTGGTCGAAGGCCTCGGGGGCGATCACCACGACGGACACGGTGCCCCCGGTGCGCTGCACCTTCTCGCCGTCCAGGAGGTCGAGGGCCTCCCGGACGTCGCGGGCGTCGCCCAGGGTGAAGTCGTTGGGGAGCGGGAAGAAGTGGCCGGTGAGCCGCTGCAGGCGGGCGAGGTCCTCGAGTGCGTCCGCCCATCGGCGGGCCAGGTCCGGGGCCATGATCCCGGTCGACGTCGGGACGGGTTGGCTGATCTGGCTCCGTCCGTCCGTGCGTGTGATCAGTTCCACGGTCCGGCCGGGCAGCATCCGGGCGATCAGGGACAGTGCCGGCAGGTAGGCGGACGGCATGGCCTGCTCCGGCGGCGCGAACGTCATCGTGAACTGGGTTCGCCCCGCGGGGAGGTCCAGTCGCAGCCGCAGACGGAACATCCCGGTGAGGTCGCTGCCGTAGAGGTGGCCGCCGTCGCTTCCCCGGGAGCGCTCGGTGAACCTGACGGGCAGCGAGGCGGCGGGCAGGCCGGCTTCCGTCCTCACGACGACGGTGGCGTCGAGGGGCGGCTCGAGGGTCTCGTACAGGGCACTGATGCGGATCCGGTCGGGGATGTCGCTTCCGGCGATACCGAGGCCGGCCGGCGCGTGCACGTCGAAGGCGGCCAGGTGCTCCCCGGTCAGCTGGATGTCGCCGTCCCCGAAGCGGATGACGGCGTCGAGCCTCTCGCGCAGGCGCACGTGCTCCGGGTCGTCCTTGCGCAGGGCCACCTGGCCGGTCAGCGTGATCAGTTCGTCCGCCGGGATGTGCGCCGTCCTGGGGACGATCTCCACGACGCTCGCCCCGTCGTCGTCGGTGGCCACGCGCAGGCCGTAGTGCGGGGAGGCCTCGTTCGCGCGCCGCACCAGCGTCGCATGGCGTTCGGCCAGGTCCGGGACCACGCTGAGCATGGCAGCCCGTTCGGCACACACCTCCTTGATCATCCCGAGGATCTCGTCGCTGCTGCTGTGCAGGCTGTACCGGACGAGGTCGGGGTGCGCGGCGAAGTGGGTGTTGAGCCAGGTGAGCCCGCGCCAGTGGCGGACGAAGGGGAACCGCAGGCGCAGGCCCTCGAACCACCGCGCCTCGGCGGGAGCGGGGTCGATGGGGACCAGCAGGTCCCAGTGGTCGGGCTGGTGGCGCGCGGCGGACACCAGGGAGTCCACGACCTGCTTGCGCCGCCCGTTGGTCATGCGGCCGGTGAACGACTTCACCTCGTAGAGGACGAGCTCGCCGCTTTGCGCGTACTCGAACAGGTCGCGGCCGCCGTCGCCCCCGGAGCCGTCCACCGGGACGGCCCGCGGGCGCAGGCGAAGGACCAGCATGCCGATCAGCGACTCGACGGCCTTGGGCTGTGATGCCAGCAGGGCCCAGGGGACTTCGACCATCCGATCACCATAGCGACGGCCTCCGACAGACCCGCCGGGGCGAGAGGTGCGGACCGTTTCGCGCGCAAAGGGGTGGCGCGCTCGGGCCGAGGCGGAGGATCATGCGGCGATGACCATCGACATCGCCTGGGCCCGCCAGGAGTTCGCCCAGTTCCTCCAGCTCACCGAGCTCTACAGGCCGGCCGACCCGCCCGGCGTGCTCACGGTGAGTTCCCGGCTGTCGAACCGGGGCGCACAGGCCGACGTCGTCGCCAGCGCCCAGGTCGTCGAGCGGATCCTCGACCGGGTCCTGCCGCGGTGGCGCACCGAAGTCCCCGACGACCGCAACGGGATGGTCAACCGGTGGTGCCAGCACCGGGAGGCGGTCCAGCGCGCCGATGTGGTGTTGCAGCGGGACGCGGAGGTGCGGGAGAAGCTCGGCGACGACGCGCCGCAGCTGAGCGCCGCGACGATGCACCCGTGGGTGTGGGAGGGCGCTCGGTCGCTGTGGCAGAGCGGCCACTTCCGCGAGGCGGTCACCGCCGCCGCGCGGAAGGTCAACGCGGAGACGCAGAACAAGGTCGGCCGCCGCGACGCGAGCGAGACCGCGCTCTTCCAGAGCGTCTTTTCCAAGGACGCCCCGAAGACCGGCCAGCCGAGGCTTCGGCTGACGGCCGACGACAACAGCGACACCTTCCGCAGCGTCCACCGCGGCGTCACCGCGTTTGCGGAGGGCTGCTTCGCCGCCATCCGCAACCCCAACAGCCACGAGGACGGCCTGCCCGAACTGCCCGAGCACGAGGCCCTGGAACAGCTGGCGGCGTTCAGCGTGCTGGCCCGCTGGATCGACACCGCGACCCTCGCCACCTGAGCCGGCCGGCCCGGCGCGACAGGCGGGTCAGCGCAGGAGGCCGGTGATCTCGGCGACGGCCTGGCGGGCGGTACGGCCGACGCCGATGAGGGTGGCGGAGGCGGGGCCGGTCCAGTCGCCGTAGCCGAGCAGGTGCACCCGCGGATCCGCCGCCGCGCGGGTGCCGGCGGTGGCGATCCGGCCGCGCTCGCCGCCGCGAAGGCCGAGTGGGGCGAGATGGGCCAGGGCAGGGCGGAAACCGGTGCACCAGATGATGGCGTCGGCCGGTCGCACCGCGCCGTCGGCGAAGCGGGGCCCTTGGGGGGTGAGGGCGGTGAACATGCGGTGGTCGGTGAGGAGTCCGGCGTCGCGGGCGGCGCGTACGGGCGCGGTGGCGACGATGTCGCCGAGGTCCGAGATGCGCGGGCCGCCGCCGGTGACGCGGCGGGTGGCGATCTCGAACAGGGCCCGGCCGTCGACCTCGTCGGGCAGGAGCCGGGCCGGTCGGCGGGTGACCCACCGGACGGCGGCGGCGTGGCCGGTGAGGTCGGCGGCGATCTGCGCGCCGGAGTTGCCGCCGCCCACCACGACCACCCGCGCACCGGTGAAGTCCTCGGCCCGCCCGTAGCCGGTGGTGTGGAGCTGGCGTCCGGTGAACAGCTCCCGGCCCGGGACGGCCGGGACGAAGGGCCGCGACCAGGAACCGGTGGCACTGACCAGTGCCCGCGTGTGCCAGGTGCCGTCGTCGGTACGGGCCAGCAGACCGCCGTCCTGGGCGTCCTCCACCGCGAGGACCTTCACGGGGCGGTGGACGGGCAGGTCGAAGCGCTTCTCGTACTCGGCGAGGTACCGGGCGGCGTGGTCGGCGTCCGGGTAGGACTGTCCGGCCTGGCCCGGCATCGGCCGGCCCGGCAGGGACGAGTAGGCGGCGGGGGAGAACAGCCGCAGGCTGTCCCAGTAGTGCTGCCACGCCCCGCCCGGCGCCCCGGAGGCGTCGAGGACCGCGAAGTCGAGTCCGGTACGCCGCAGGTAGTACCCGGCGGCTAACCCGGCCTGGCCGGCGCCGACGACGAGGACCTGGACGCGCCGGACCGGGCTCATTTCGCCCCGGCCGGGCGGCGGTGGGTGAAGATCAGCGCCACCAGGGCCAGGCCGAGCGTGCCGCCGATCAGCTGCATGCCGATGAAGCCGGGCAGCGAGGCGGGGGCGATGCCGGCGAAGGTGTCGGTGAAGGCTCGGCCGATGGTGACGGCGGGGTTGGCGAAGGAGGTGGAGGAAGTGAACCAGTATGCCGCGCCGATGTAGGAGGCGACCGCGACGGGGGCGAAGCGCAGGTGGTCGGTCTTGGCGAGGCCGAAGATCAGCAGGACCAGGCCGGCGGTGGCGACGACCTCGCCGAGCAGCAGGTGCCCGGCGGAGCGGTCGTGCGTGGACCACTTCACCAGGGCCTCGCCGAACATTGCGTCCGCCAGGATCGCCCCGCCGATCGCGCCGACGATCTGTGCGGGGATGTAGGCGGCGACCTCGCGCGGACCCAGGCCCTTGGGGTCCTTGCGGCCGGTCCACCATTCGGCCAGCGTGACGACCGGGTTGAAGTGGGCGCCGGAGACCGGACCGAGCAGCAGGATCAGCACGCCGAGACCGAAGACGGTGGCGGTGGAGTTGGCCAGCAGCTGCAGGCCGATGTCCTGGGTGAGTTCGGTGGCCTGGATGCCGGAGCCGACGACGACCGCGACCAGGGCGGCGGTGCCGACCAGCTCGGCCGCCACCCGGTTCAGCAGCGGGACCGCCGGCGGCTCGACGCCAAGCGGCTCCGCGTCGGTGGCGTCGGGTCCGGCCTCGTCTATGGCGCTCAACGGGGTACTCCTCGTACGGGGGGCGGGATGGCCGCCGGGGGTCGGGCGGGTGGTTCAGCAGGACCGCTTGCGGCCTTCCGCGGCGGCTTCGCGGGCGGTGGCGGCCAGAGAGGCGAACTCCGCGGCGACGGCCTCCAAGGCGTCGGCGCGGAGCTTGTAGTACGTGAAGCGCCCGCAGGGCTCGGTGTCGACCAGCCCGGCGTCGCGCAGGATCTTCAGGTGGTTCGACAGGTTCGTCTGCCGGGCGCCGGTCTCCTCGACCAGGTGCGTCGTGCACAGCGCCTCCTTGGCGAGGAGCGCGACGATCTGCATCCGGAGCGGGTCGGCCAGAGCCTTCAATACATCACTGTCGACTGATGTCACCATGGGCTGATACGTTACCCGTGCCGGGCCCGCGAAGCGAGCCCCCCTTCCTCCCGGCCGCCACCGGGGACACCTGCGCGTCCGCTCCACCACGACCCGCTGCCCCCTGAAGGGCTGGAACCCCTGATGAACGAATCCCCGCCTCCGGCGCCGGACCCGAGACTCCAGGCGGGCACCGCCCGCCTGGCCGCGCACTACGACGGCACGTTCTCCACCGAGACCGTCCGGCACCTGCTGCACGACTCCTACCGGCGCCTCGCCGAGGGCGCCGCAGTCCGCACCCACCTGGTCGTCCTGGCGGAGCGCCTCGCGACCGAGCGCCTGGACGCCCTCGCCCGCACCACCGGGCCGACGGCCGGGGCGGCGCCGCGAGTGCTGTTCGTCTGCACCGGCAACGCCGGACGCTCCCAGCTCGCCGCCGCGATCCTCGCCCACCTCGCGAAGGGCACCGTGCAGGTCTCCTCCGCCGGCACCCGGCCCGCCGCCGACCTGGACACCCACATCGCCGACGTCCTCGCCGAGGCCGGCGTGCCGCTGCCCGAAGGCGCGTTCCCGAAGCCGCTGACCGAGGAGGTCGTGGCCGCCGCCGACATCGTGGTCACCATGGGCTGCGGCGACACCTGCCCCCTGCCGGCCGGACGCCGCTACCTGGACTGGCCGGTGCCCGACCCGGACGGTGCCCCGATCGAGCGCGTGCGCGCGATCCGCGACCAGATCGGCTCCCGCGTCCAGGCCCTGATCGCCGACCTCCTCCCCACCCGGCCGAAGTAGCCCCGCCTACGCGCCCGGCCCACACCCGGGCACGGAAGTCCGCACCAACCGAAGGAACCGCCCACGATGACCACCGCGCCGACCGCCTCCGTGCTGTTCGTCTGCATCCACAACGCCGGCCGCTCGCAGATGGCCGCCGGCTTCCTGCGCCACCTCGCGGGTGACCGCGTCGAGGTCCGCTCCGCCGGATCCATCCCCGGCGACCAGATCAACCCCTCGGCCGTCGCGGCGATGGCCGAGCTCGGCATCGACATCTCCGACCAGAGGCCGAAGATCCTCACCACCGAGGCCGTCCAGGCCTCCGACTACGTCATCACCATGGGCTGCGGCGACGCCTGCCCGTACTTCCCCGGCAAGAAGTACCTCGACTGGAAGCTGGACGACCCGGCCGGCCAGGGCGTCGAGGCCGTCCGCCCCATCCGCGACGAGATCAAGACCCTCATCGAGCACCTGATCGCCGAGATCGACGCCAAGACCGCCGCCGGACAGGAGAGCTGAGCATTCTCATGACGGCGAACGCAGAGATCACGGGCGACAGCGACGTCCGTGACGTGATCATCATCGGTTCCGGCCCCGCCGGATACACCGCCGCCCTCTACACGGCCCGCGCCTCCCTCAAGCCCCTGGTCTTCGAGGGCGCCGTCACCGCCGGTGGCGCGCTGATGAACACCACCGAGGTCGAGAACTTCCCGGGCTTCCGGGACGGCATCATGGGTCCCGAGCTGATGGACAGCATGCGGGCCCAGGCCGAGCGCTTCGGCGCCGAGCTGATCCCCGACGACATCGTCTCGGTCGACCTCACCGGCGACATCAAGACCGTCACCGACTCCGAGGGCAACGTCCACAGGGCCCGCGCGGTGATCGTCACCACCGGCTCCCAGCACCGCAAGCTGGACCTGCCCAACGAGGACAAGCTGTCCGGCCGGGGGCGTCTCCTGGTGCGCGACCTGCGACGGCTTCTTCTTCCGCGACCAGGACATCGCGGTGGTCGGCGGCGGCGACACCGCCCTGGAGGAGGCGACCTTCCTCTCCCGCTTCGCCCGCAGCGTCAAGGTGATCCACCGCCGGGACACCCTGCGCGCCTCCAAGGCGATGCAGGAGCGCGCCTTCGCCGACGAGAAGATCAGCTTCGAATGGGACAGCGCCGTCGAGGCCATCCACGGCGACCCGAAGCTGACCGGTGTCACCCTGCGCGACACCACCACCGGCGAGCTGCGCGAGCTCCCCGTCACCGGCCTGTTCATCGCGATCGGCCACGACCCGCGCACCGAGCTCTTCAAGGGCCAGCTGGAGCTCGACGCCGAGGGCTACCTCAAGGTCGAGGCCCCCTCCACCCGCACCAACATCCCGGGTGTCTTCGCCGCCGGCGACGTCGTCGACCACACCTACCGCCAGGCCATCACCGCCTCCGGCACCGGCTGCTCCGCCGCCCTGGACGCCGAGCGCTACCTCGCCTCGCTGGCCGACCTGGAGGCCCAGGCCGCCGCCGTCGCAGACTGACCCAGTGCAGCAAAGCGGGCCCGACTCAGCCTGGAGCCGGGCCCGCATCGATCCTTGTGCACGCCAGCTAGCTGCGGCTCGTCGAACGATGTTGCGTCACACGCAACATCGTTGCGTGTGACTTGGCCCCGCATGAAGGGGCGGCAGCCGATTGATGGCACGGCGGGTGGCTCACCCCGCCGAACGGCGAGTGGCCCGCAGGTGGGAGCGGGTGCACGATGCTGGCCCGGGGTGGGTCGGCTCGGCCTTGGCGGGTTGACGGCGGGCCTGGCCGTCGGGTCAGTGTGGGGGTGTTGGATCGCTGCCGGGGTGGAGGTCGTTGAGGAGTTCGGCGCGGTCGGTCAGTAGGGTGCTGAGGATGGAGCGGGCGACCTTGAGCAGGTCGGCGACCTCGGGGCTGGTGAGGCGGTAGACGACGCTGGCACCGTCGCGGCGGGAGGCGACGACTCCGGCGCGGCGCAGGATGGCGAGCTGCTGGGAGAGGTGGGCGGCCTCGATGCCGACTTCGGGGAGCATGTCGGCGACGGCGCGTTCGCGCTCGCTCAGCAGTTCCAGGACGCGGATGCGCACCGGGTGGCCGAGGGTTTTGAAGAACTCGGCCTTGTGCTGGTAGAGCGGCACCGTGACGACGGAGGGCTGTCGCGGGGTGTCGGCGTTCAGGGAGATCACCGTCCCCTTATCTGGTGCTGGTTGGGTTGGGCTTCATCGGCTGTGACTCTAGCAATGGGGCAAATGGGGCTGCTCAGGGCGTGGTGAGCGTGGTGCGGGTCGTGGCGCTGTCAGGGTGGATGCCCAGGCCGTGGGCGGTGGCGATCAGGGGCGCCACGCGGTCTCCGAGTCCGCACACCGCCGACGGGCCGTGGTGTGCGCCGAGGCGGGCGGCGGCGTCGACGATCGCCGCCTCGCCCTCGGTGTTCCAGCCTCGCAGGGCGGACAGGTCGATGATGACCGGCCCGGTGCGCCGGGCCCGGGTCCAGTCCACGGCTCCGGTGAAGCGGTGCAGTGCGTCCTGGCCCAGGTGGCCGGACAGTCGCAGCAGGTCGACTCCGTCGCTGTGGTCGAGGTCCCATTGAATGCTCACCGCTGCCTCCTGGTCGCACGCCAGGGGCGGCGGTGAGCGTTCACGAGGTCCCGACGACCCATCGGGTGCGGGGGGATGTGCCCGCGGTGCGGGCTCCGTCCGCCTGCGGCCGGGCGCCACAAGTCGCACGCGACCACGGGTGCGGCGAGCGATGCCCGGGCGCAGCGGTGCGGTGGGATGTGCATCCCAGTCCCCTCTCCTCGTGATTGCCAATATTAGCAACTGCTAAGGTCTGCAATGTGGCGGGCTGCCGGAAGCGTCCGTCGCGGGGTGGGCCGCCCGGGAACCGACGCCTGGGCGGCCCGACCTTTCGGGAAGAAGCGCGTCGCAGGGGGACTGTCGGCGCCGAAGCGCGGTCCGGGGTGGTTGCGCCGCCTGCGGCCGGTCGCGGGCGGGTCGGCGCTCTTGTTCGGGGCCGGGCGACTCGGCCGCTCGCACATAGTTGCTGATATTCGCAACTGCTAAAGTCTTTGCCTGGTGGCCCTCGGTGCCGCTGTCGGAGGCTGGCCCCCCGGTGCCGGGGCGGGCCTCCGGCTGGGCCTGCCCGTCGGCTCCGTGGCGGTGCGGGCCCGCCGGACCGTTGTTCCCGAGGTGGCCGATGGACGATCAGCCAGTGCCTTCCCTGCTGGAGCTTCCCCGTGGCCAGGCTCTTGTACTGCTGGCGGGTCTTGGCGCGGGCCGGCTCGTCGCGGACCGGGCCGCGCCGGGTCCGGCCGGCCTGGTGGTGGTGAGCCACCTGGTGGAGGGCGAGCGCGTGTACCTGCGTGTGCACCTGCCGCCTGGCGGGGCCGGCCACCCGCAGCGTCTGACCTATCTGGCGCAGCGGATCGACCCGGAGGAGCACACGGGCTGGCTGGTGCGGGTGACGGGGGCGGTGCGCCGGGTCGTGGAGCCGGGCGAGCTCGCCCGCTACCGGGTGCCGATGCGGGCGTGGCCGGACGAGGGCAACGAGCACTTGTTGCTCCTGCGCCCCGAGCGGCTGACCGCCTACCATCTGACCCGCGGCCGGTGGTGAGAGCGTGGTGTCCCGTCGTGAGGGCGGTGTGCCGGGGAATCGGGGGTCGATGGCGGTGGGCCGCCGCAGCGTTCTGCGGAGCGGCGCGCTGGCGGCCGTGTGCCTGGCGGCGCCTGCGGTGGCGCCGCCTGCCGGGGTGGCGGCTGCGCCGGAGGCCGGTACTCCCGAGCTGGCGCTGGCGCGGTTGAAGGCGGGCAACGACAGGTGGGTCGCCGACCGGGCCACCCGTCCGGACGTCGGTGCGGCCAGGCGCGTGCAGGTGGCCGGTGGCCAGGAGCCGTTCGCGGTGGTGTTCTCGTGCATCGACTCGCGGGTGCCGCCGGAGCTGGTCTTCGACCAGGGCTTGGGTGACCTGATGGTGGTGCGCACTGCCGCGCACACCCACGATGCGCTGGTGGCGGGGAGTCTGGAGTACGGCCCGGCCGAGCTCGCCACCCCGCTCGTGGTGGTCCTGGGCCACCAGAACTGCGGAGCGGTGACCGCAGCCGTGGAGTGCCTGCGGGAGGGCCGCAGGCTTCCCGGCCATCTCGCCGACATCGTGCACGACCTGCGGGCTCCCTACGACGAGGCCCGCCGCCAGGGTGTCGCGCCGGGACAGCTGGTGGAGGCGACGATCCGGGCCCAGACCCGGCAGACGGTCGCCGCGCTGCGCGGCGACCGTCTGCTGTCTCCCCTGGTGGCGGCCGGGCGGCTGCGAGTGGTCGGCGCGTACTACCGCCTGGACACCGGCGAGGTCACCTTCTCCGACTGACCGGTCCTGGTGGAGAGGTGGTCGCGGGACGGCCGGTCAGGCTTTCTTGACGACGCTGGACTTGAGCTGCATCGGGCCGAAGCCGTCCACCTTGCAGTCGATGTCGTGGCCGTCCACGCCGTCGACCAGGCGGATGTTGCGGACCTTGGTGCCCGCCTTGATGCCCGAGGGGCTGCCCTTGACCTTGAGCGCCTTGACGACCGTGACGGTGTCGCCGTCGCTCAGCACGTTGCCGACCGCGTCCTTGATCACGCGCTCGCCCGCGGCGCCGGTGTCCTCGGTGCCGTCCTCGGTGAGGGCCCATTCGTGGCCGCACTCCGGGCAGACCATCAGCGCGTCCATCTCGTAGGTGTACTCACCCGAGCACTTCGGGCAAGAGGGGAGGTTCTCACTCATATTGGCAACAGTATCTTTCGTAGTGGGGCGGTTTGTGCGGTGTGCGTGCGGACGTCGCGGGTGCGAGCGGGTCAGGGCGTCGGGTGCGAGCGGGTCAGGGCGTCGGGTGCGCGGGGTCGGCGCCCGGCACCGCTGTCCGCGGACGCGCCCTGGGGGCACAGGCCGGGTTCGACCCGGTCTTCGTCCTCGTGCGGTCGGATGCCGAAGGGCCCGGCGCGGCCGGGGCCGGTGGCGCCGAGCTGTGGTGCGCTGCCTTTGGGGCGATGTGGTCCGGGGATCGACGACGTCCTCCGTCGGGTTCGCTGTCAACAGGGGTCGGGCCATCGGGCCGGTGTGGGGGTCAGTGGCGGTTGCCGAGGGCGAAGAGCAGGATCACGAAGCCGGCGAACAGGTGGGTGCCGGCGATGTAGAACGACGCGCGCACCAGCATCGCCTTGCGCTTGGCCTTCTCGTCGCTGACGGCATCACTCATGACCGGTGTTCCCCTTTCGGGCGGGGCGGGGCGCCCCTGTGCGGGGGCGGGGTCGGATGTGCAGGCGCTCGCCCGTGGCGGCGGCACGCCTCAGTCGCTCTCGCAGGGTGGTCGCGTCCGCGGTGACGGGTGCCAGCGCGGCGCCGTGGTCGTCGAAGGCGGTGATCTCGAAACGCAACGGGGGTCTCCTTTCGCCGGTGTGCGGTCAGGGCGGGGGGCAGGGGAGCAGGACACGGACGAATTTGCCGTTGCCGCCCGGGTCGTGACCGGCTGACAGGTGGCCTCCGAAGTCGTCGGCGATCTCGGCGATCACCGCGAGCCCGTACCCGGCGCGCGGGGCCGGTCGTGGCCGTGCCAGCGCGGGCAGGTACGGGTCCTCGTCGTGGACACTGATGTCCAGGTGGTCGTCCGTCATGGCGAAGGTCAGGGCCAGGTGACTGGAGCGGGCGTGGCGGACGGTATTGACCGTCAGTTCGGTGACGACGAGAACGACGGCGTCCAGTGTGCTGGCGCGCCCCGGCACTCCCCAGCTGGTGAAGACGGTGCGGGCGGTGCGGGCGGACAAGGCGATTGCCGCCGGGGTGTTGGCCAGCGTCACGGTGTAGGCCGGTCCCCGCACCGGCGCGGGGCGCCGCACCAGTGGCACGTTCCGGTGCCGGCGCCCGAACAGCTGCCACCGCCCGCTCACGCGCGGCCTCCCCGGTCGGCGGCCATCAGCGTCCCTTGCCGGTGGCGGTCGGCAGTACGCCGCTCAGGTGGTCCCTCGCGTACGCGATGGCCTGCGGGGTCGCCTCGAACACGCGCTGCTCGGCGTGCAGGGCGTCCAGCGCACCGAGGGCGTCGAGTGTCTTGAGGTGCTCCTCGCGCGCGCCGGAGACCAGGACGAGGATGCCGCGGCGCTCCAGCTTCGCGATGGCATCACCCAGCACCAGGGCGCCGGTGGCGTCGATCGCACTCACCCGGGAGAGCCGCAGGATCACCGCCTTCACGTCACTCGTCTCGGCGAGTTCGAGCAGGAAGCGGTGCGCGCCCGCGAAGAACACCGGCCCGTCGATGCGGTAGGCCACGATGTGATCGGCCAGCAGTTCCTGCTCCTCGCCATGGTGGTCGGCCGGCGCCAGGCCCTCGTGCAACGCGACCCGGGTGAGGGCTGCCGAGCGGGCGACCTGGCGCAGCGCCAGCGCCCCCGCGACGAGCAGGCCGACGATGACCGCCGTGACCAGGTCGAATGCCAGGGTCGCCGCCGCGGTCAGTGCGAGGACCGCCGCCTCGCCCCGGCCGCTGCCTGCCAGCGCCCGGACGGAGGCGACCTCGACCATGCGGATCGCGGTGGCGATCAGCACGCCGGCCAGCGCCGCCAGCGGGATGCCCGACACCAGCGGGGCAGCGGCGAACACCACTACCGCGAGCACGGCGGCGTGGACGAGGGCGGCCAGGCGTGAGGCGGCGCCGGAGCGGACGTTGACGGCGGTGCGGGCGATCGCCCCGGTCGCGGCGACGCCGCCGAACAACGGTGCCACCAGGTTGGCGATGCCTTGGCCGAACAGTTCGCGGTCGCTGTCGTGGCGTTCACTGACGCTCATCGCATCCGCCGCCGTCGCCGACATCAGCGACTCCAGCGCCGCCAGCGCCGCGACCGCCAGCGCGGCGGTCGCCAGCTGCGGCACATCACCCACGTGGAGGAAGCCGAGCGAGGGGGCGGGCAGTCCGGCGGGCAGGTGCCCGATCGTCGCCACGTGCAAGCCCGCCAACGATGTGACCAGGGTGGCCGCGATGACGGCGAGCAGCGAGAACGGGATGCCCGGGCGCAACCGGGCGCCGACCAGCATGACCAGGGCGACGCCGCCCGCCAGCGCGAGCGGGGCCGCGTGCGGGGCATGGGCGAAGTCCTTGACCGCGTCCCAGGCGGTGACCACGACGTTCTGCGCGCCCGACGCCTTCACACCCAGTGCGGCCGGTATCTGCTGGAGGCCGATCACTGCGGCGATTCCCAGGGTGAAACCCTCCACCACCGGGGCCGGCACGTACGCCATGAACCGGCCGGCGCCGCCGAGCGCGGCTGCTACCAGCAGCACTCCGGCCATCAGGCCCACCGTCAGGACGCCTTCGGTGCCGAACCGGTGGACGATCGGGACCAGGACCACCGTCATCGCTCCGGTCGGCCCGCTGACCTGGAGGTTGGAGCCGCCGAAGAACGCGGCGAGCGCGCCGGCCACCACCGCGGTCGCCAGCCCCGCCTCGGCCCCCGCGCCGGACGCGACCCCGAAGCCTAGCGCCAGCGGCAGCGCGACGATCGCCACCGTCAGCCCCGCCAGCAGGTCCTTGCGCGGCGAGCGGCCCATCGTCGCCAGCCCCGCCCGGTCGGGCAGCACCGCCCGCAGCCGCGCACCCGCCCGCCGGGCGAACGCCCCGAACGCGGAAGAGCCTCTCAGGTCTGTGGACGCCCCGCTCATGCCCGGTGCGCCTGTCGTTCGGGCTCGCGCAGTTCGGCGAGCAGCGCCCCCTGGTCGGTGATCATCTCGGTGAGGATGCGACGGGCCGCGCGCAGCAGCTCGGCCACGTCCGGGGTGGCCAGCGCGTACACCACGGTGTTGCCCTCCCGGGTGGCCGTGACCAGCTGGGTACGGCGCAGCACCGCCAGCTGCTGGGACAGGTTGGAGGGCTCGACCTCGATCGCGGCCAGCAGGTCTCGCACCGGGCGCGGCCCGTCCTGGAGCAGCTCCAGGACGCGGATGCGGACCGGGTGGCCGAGGGTGCGGAAGAACTCCGCCTTCGCCTGGTACAGCGGCACCGCCATCGCTCAGTCCTCTTCCTCTTCGTCCGCGCCGGTCTCCAGCACGATGCCGTGGTGGGCGGCGATGCGCAGCAGCTGCGTGATCCGCCCCCCGTACGCCTGGGCACCGTCCTCGTCGCCGCTCTCCCGGGCCCGGGCGCGCATCTGCCGGGCCTCGGCCAGCTGCGCACGCAGCTCCTCGTCGAACACGTCGCTCATCGTCGCCCTCCCATAGCCGGACATCGGGACGTCCGACGGCGCAGAACCTCTCACCACAAGGATGCAGCATCTATGAATGTGAAGAATTCTTCAACTTGCGATCAAAGCAAGTCGTGTCCGGGCGGCGGCGAGTCGACCGTGATCGGTTGCGGTCGCAGCCTCGTGCCACTGCGACGCGATCCGTAGCCTCACGGACACCGGCGCGGCCCTCGTCGACTACGACAGCGGCATGGCCCTGGGCACTCGTGTCGCAGCGGTCGCCCGCCTCGACCTGACCCTGGCCGCCGCCGGGTGCACGGACATCGTCCGCGCCACCCGCCGCACCCTGGACACACTGAACCTGGGCGCCGAGGAGGTCGAGGACATCCTCGCCGCCCTCACCGGCCAGTACCACCTGATCCGACCGCTCACCCGAACCAACGGCAGCAGCCTCTTCCTGTACCTCGTCCTGGACCGCACTCGAACCAACCTCACCATGGCCCGCCACCACCTGTGCCGCATCGAGGCCACGCTGGAGCTCTAGACACCCCCGGCTGGTCCCCCTGCTCGCCGGTGAAGACGGGCAGTCCGCCGGCGAAGACCGGGCCGTCGAACGGCAGGAACCCCGGCCGGCCGGAAGCTGTCGCACGTGACAGGTTCCGCGAGGTTCTTGCAGAAGGTCAGGGCGGCGGCCAGGACCATGCCTCGGCTCCGCCAGTCGTCGCGGACCACGTACGTGATCTTGAGACCACGGGCAGTCCGTGGCAGGCTCGTGCCGCATGATCGACGAATTCGCGAAGGACAACCTTCGCGGGCGACTGCGGCGTGACCGCGAGGCGCTGCTCTGAAAGCTCGACGGCCTGTCCGAGTACGACGCCCGCCGGCCGCTGACCGCGACCGGGACCAACCTCCTCGGCCTGGTCAAACACGTGGCCACCGTCGAGGCCAGGTACTTCGGCGAGGTCTTCGACCGCCCCTCCCCGGAACCGCTGTGCCGGTGGCAGGACGCCGACGGCAGCGATCTGTGGGCGGCCGAGCACGAGACCCGCGATCAGATCATCGGGTTCTACCGGCGCACGTGGGAACACTCGGACACGACGATCGACGAGCTTCCCCTCGACGCCCCCGGCCACGTGCCGTGGTGGCCGGAGCCTTCCCCCAACACGAACCTGTTCGCCATCATGGTCCACGTCCTCGGCGAGACCACCCGACACACCGGGCACGCCGACATCCTGCGCGAGGGCCTCGACGGCCGCACCGGGCTGCGCCCCGAACACGAACAGCAGATCAACGAAGAAGCCCGCGCGGCCTACTTCGCGAAGATCGAGAAGGCCGCCAGGCCGGCCGGACCACGAGAGGCGTAGTACGGGTGCCGTGCGCGTGGGCCGCTCGGTCCGCCGCGCACGGCACTGGGAGGTGGGCCGCGGCTTCGCGCCCTACTCCTCAGCGACGACAGCGGGTGCGCTGCCCTCCGAGCCTTGGCGGATGCCGGCGTACCTCTCGGGCCCCCACTCGGGTGAAGCGGCCAGCATCGCCTCGAAGGCGGCCGGCTCCGGGTCGAGATAGGCAACCCCGGAGGCCAGCACCAGATGGGCCGACCCCGGCAGGTCCAGCACTCTGTCCACGTTGCATCCAATGCAACATCGTTGCACCGGTTACGCCTGACCCGCCACGAACGCCAACCGGGGGACCGGCCCCAGCCGATCCCCCGGCAAAGTCGCAGCTCATAACCAGGCGGAGCACATGCCGGATGTTGCATCCGATGCAATACCGCTCGTTAGGCGAAGTAGGCACCTCGGAGGAGCCCGTCGAATCCGAGCGCGGCGTACATCGCCTCGAACGACTCCCACTCCTGCTCGTCGCCGGTCGCGTCCCGCGAGGCTTCGACGTCGGCGGCCTCCAGGTCCCGCTCGCGCCACTCGTGCGCGCAGCGGCAGCGGACGAACACCAGGTCGGGGTGGACGTGGATGAGGAGCCAGTCGCGTTCTGCGGCGCAGTTGGCGCAGGTGATGAGGATGCCGCGGGGGTTCAGCGGGCCGGGATGAGGGACGGCGAGGGTGGCCGGGGCAGCCTCGGAGGGCTTCGGCTCGTGGCCGAAGCGGAAGTGGGTGTAGCGGTCGTCGCCGGCGTCGGACGTGGTCAAGGAGCCCCCAACTCTCGTGATGTATAGAGTGAAATGCCCAGAGGGCGAATCATCTTCCCCTTTTGTCTGGTTTTGCGAGTGATCCGCGTCACCCCAGGTCCTGGTCAGGATCGTCGGACGAGGAGGGTCTCGGTTGCGGCGAGACGGTCGGTCACGTCGTCGGCCTGGGGGTGGGTGGCGGAGGTGAGGGAGAGGCCTGCGGAGGTGAGTGCGGCGACGACCCGGGCGGCGAGGTCGTAACGGGATCGTGGGCTCTCGGTCTGTCGGCCGAGCGCCACACAGACGCGCTGGAGCCGGTCCCTGGTCAGTTGGACCTGGCCGGCGAGCGGCTGGTGGGTGATCCGCTGTGTGGCGAGTGCTGCGGCGGCGTCGGCGTGCACTGCGGATGCCCGGGCGGCGTCGACCGCCAGTGCGGCGGTGTAGATCGCGCCGTGCAGTAGCTCGGCGGCGGCTTCCGCTGCGGTGACCTGAATGGTGAAGGGGCCCATCGTGACGGAGTCGGTGGTGGGGTCGAACTGGAAGCTCCAGAAGTCGCGGGCGACCTCGCGTTCGCGCTGTCCAGCTCGCCGGGCGGCAGCCTGTGCTCCCAGGCCGGTTCCGCGGGACCAGTGCTCGAAGTGGGTCAGGCCGTCGCGTATCTCCTTCAGTCCGGGAAGGGCTGCTTCGAAGCGGCGGCGGGCTGCGTCGAGTTCGTCGGCCGGGGTCTGGGCGGCGCCGAGTTCGGTGAGCGCGGCCTTCTGGAGGGTGGCGGCCGTCAGCAGGTTGCGCAGGGCCGTCACGAGCGTGCGGGCGTCGATCTGCTGGGAGTCGAAGCCGCGGACCTGGGTGGGTTGTTCACGCATGCGGCGCACCGTCAGGGCGACGGTGGCGTTCCACCAGGTCGCCTCGGAGACGGCGATGGCGTGCGGGTTGTCGGCCGGGGACCAGTCGTCCGGGAGTTCGCTCATGGGGGCATGGTGGCGTGCCGGGCTCTGTGGCGCACGGGTTTTCCCGGGCGGAGTATCGCGTTTCTCCCATGGCCCGCGGTGGCGTACAGTCGGGTTCACCGACGCGGGGTGGAGCAGCTCGGTAGCTCGCTGGGCTCATAACCCAGAGGTCGCAGGTTCAAATCCTGTCCCCGCTACGACGAAGGCCCGGGGCCGCGCACAGTGTGCGCGGCCCCGGGCCTTCAGTGTTGTCAGTCGGTGGTGATGTCGAGCTGGCGGGCGGCGTCGGCGAGGTGCTGGAGGCAGATCTCGGCGGTGGCGGCGGTGGCGACGAGGTGGGCGACGCGGGCGGTGCCGAGGTTACCCGCGGGCGGCAGGGCCACGTGGTCGCCGGGCTGCTTCTCCCACACCAGGCGTTCCAGCCAGTGCTGGTGGCGCAGTGCGGGGTCGGCGGTGGCCCGGGTGAGTCGGCCGTCCGCGGGGGCGTAGGCCATGTGGATGGCGGCGGCGCGGCGGCGGGTGGGGGTGAGGTCGGGGCGAAGGCCGACGGCGATGTCTGCGGCGGCGAGCGGCAGGTCGATGCCGGTGGCCTCGCGGACGAGGTGCGGGATCAGGTCCCCGGCGAGCCGGCCGTTCACCTCGATCAGGCGCGGGCCGCTGGCGGTCAGGCGCATCTCGACGTGGGAGACGCCGTTGGCGTAGCCGACCGCGTGGAGGGCCCGGACAGCGACGGGGCCGACGAGGGCGAGGAGTGGGTCGCCGGCTTCGACGCTGTGGCCGGTCTCCTCGAAGTAGGGCGGCGGGCCGAGGCGCTTGCGGGTGACGGCGACCGGGGTGGTGGCGCCGCGGACGGTGACGCACTCCACGCTGATCTCCGGGCCGTCGAGGTACTCCTCGACCAGGACGCCGCACCGGCCGGTGGCGTGCTCGTGGTCGCCTGCCGCCTGGTCGGCGAGGTCGAACGCCGCCGTGAGGTCCTTGGGGGTGGCGGCGAGGCTGACGCCGATGCTGCCGGCCGCCGCAGCGGGCTTGAGGACGACGGGGTACCCGATCGTGGCTGCGGCGGCGCGGGCCTGGTCGGGGGTGTCGGCGCGGACGCTGGCGGCGGAGGGGACGTTGAAGGCGGCGAACGCGGCACGGCTGGCCGCCTTGTCGCGGCAGGTGTGGGCGGTGGCGGTGGAGTTCCCGGACGTGGCGAACCGGCAGGCGAGGTGGGCTGCGGTGTGCTGGGCGAACTCGTCCCAGGTCAGGACACCCTTGATGTGGTGGTCGGCGGCGAGGCGCTCGGCGGCGGCGAGGCTGGCGTCCGGGTCGCTGGTGTCGGCGACTTCGTGTCCGTGGATGTAGGGCGCTTCCCAGGTCGGCTCGCTCGGGCTGAGGAGGACGACGCGGTGGCGGGCGGCGATCTGCTCCAGCGCGTAGCGCCTGTACTGCTCGTCGCCGGCGGATACGAGCAGGAGCGTGGGGATGGTGCTGGTCAGGGGGGTCCTTCCGAAGGCGGGCGGGGACGGGGCAGGTGTCACCAGGGCAGGGTGGGGTGGTGGTGCAGGGCCTGTTCGCCGAGGCTGCGGGAGAGGGCGGCGAGCGCCTTCGCGGTGGCGGGGTCGGGGGCGGGCAGGTGCACGACGGTGCGCAGGACGTGCGGCTGGTACCCGAGGCGTTTCTTCGCCCGGTAGTTGGCCCGCCCGGCGTCGATGTGTCGGGCGCCCTGCTCCATGGCCCAGCGGGGTGCCTCGGTCATCAGCCAGGTGTAGGCCAGGCGGCTGAGGGGGTGCTGGTAGTCGATGCCGGACGCCCAGAGGTAGAGGCGGTCGTCGTGGAGCCAGCTGTACAGGCCGCCGACGAGGTGGCGGTCGGTGCGGGCAGCGAGGAGGACGGCACCGGGCACCTCGGCTAGGCGCTCGAACATGTCCCTGCCGTACAGGGTGGCGCCGTGGCGCTCGGCGGTGCCGACGGCGAGTCGGGTGAACTCTTCCAGGTGGGGCAGCATCCGCTTCCCGGTCAGGGGGTGGAGTGCGAGTCCGGCCTCGGTTCCGCGTCGCCACTGGCGGCGGATGTCCCGGCGGTGGCCGGTTGGGGTGTTCGCCCACCAGTGGTCGAGCCCCGAGCCGGGGTCGAGGTCGCGGACGTGGGCGACGTCGGTGGCCAGGTCGAGGACGTGCGCGGCGCCCTGGCGCCGACCGGCGGCGGCGAGCCGCTGTGCCTGGTCGGTGTCGAGGCCGGGGTAGACGACGGCGCGGGCGCCGCGCTCGTTGGCGAGGTCGAGGCCCGCGCGGGCGGTCACGGCGGCCGTCCGGTCGGTGGCGGCTCCGGCGCCGCCGTACTGGCCGTGGGGACTGCCGGAGTACAGGACGGGGCCGGGCCACACGGGCGCGGCGCCCGCGTCGACTTCCTGGCTGGTCCAGTACGGGCAGCCGTTGGCGCCGACGAGGAAGTACGGCACGGTCTCGGTGACGGCGGCGTCGAGGTCGGTGATGTGCAGGTGGCAGTGGGCGTCGATCTGCTCGGTGCTGACGTGTTCCCAGGCGGCGGTCCACTGCCGGGTCCGGGAGGGGTGGGCCGCGCGGTGGTCGTCGCCGGGGGCGTCGTCGATGGTGTCGTACCAGACGCCGAGGGCGCGGGTGCGCTCGTGGTCGGTGGGGGTGTGGGTGATGTGTCGCTCCGAGGGTCGGCGTACGGGTTGGGCAGGGGCCCTGCGGGTCAGGCGGCCTTCAGGTGCTGTTCGGCGTCGTCGTTGTGCTCCCAGGCGGTGCGGTGGGCGCGAAGTCCCCGGAAGCAGGCCCAGGTGCCGGCCGCGACGACCAGGCCGGCGGTCGCGATGAGCACGCGCAGGTGGTCGGCGGGCCAGAGCGCGACCAGCAGCCCGGCCAGCGGGAGCGGGGCGAGGATGAGCAGGACGGTGGTGGCGAGCGTGGCGGCGAAGTCCCGTTCGGGGATGAGCCGGGTGCGGGCGGTACGCAGGGCGACGGTGACCGCGCCCTCGCCGGCCATCAGCAGTGCGACGGCGGTGGTGTAGAGGGCCAGGTCGGGTGCGAGGGCGCTGGCAATGGTGGCGGCGCACATGGCGGCGGCCGAGGCAGTGCCGACGGCGAGCAGGCCCCACCGGTCGATGGCGCGGTGAGCGGCGGCGACGGCGGCCAGCGAGAGGGCTGCGGCGATGCTCCACACCAGGCCGACTGCCGCGCTGGTGTGGTCCAGGGTGCGGGTGACGGTGATCGGTGCGGACACCTGCAGGAGCCCGCTGGCGAGGTTGACGCAGGCGAGCGCGCCGACCAGCCAGGCCAGCGCGGGGGTGCGGCGCAGGGTGCCGAGGCCGGTGGCGAGGGCGGTGAGCGGGTACCGGGCCGCGGGTTCGGCGGTGACGAGGTGCAGGCGCGGGTGGTGGGTGCGTACGGTGGCGGCGACGGTCGCGGTGACGGTGGACAGGACGGCGACGGCGGCCAGCAGCAGTGCGGGTCCGGCGAGCAGGAGCAGTCCGCCGATCAGCGGGCCGGTCAGGAGCGCGGTCTGGTCGGTGCCGGTGAGGACGGCCTGCACCCGGTGGGCGCGGTCGCCGGCTCGTCGGCTGGCCTCGGCGCCGACCGCCTCGTTCGCCAGGAAGCTCGCCTCGGCCAGCATGCCCGCGGTGACGCCGAAGGCCAGCACCAGCCAGGGGCCTGCTCCGGCGGCCAGGCCGGCGATGGTGGCGAGTGCGGCGCCCGCCCGCAGCAGGCTGGTCGTCAGAACGGCGACGCGGGGGCTTCGGCGGTCGATGATCGGGCCTGCGCCCGCGATGGCGATCAGGCGCGGCAGCCATTCCAGGAGGAACGCCAGTCCGGCCCAGGCCGGCGACCGGGTGAGGGTGAGGACGAGCAGCGGCACGGCGTACATCACGACGGCTGCGGCGAGGGAGTCGGTGGCGCGCAGGAGGTAGCAGCGCAGCAGCCAGTCGCGCTCGGCCGCGCCGGCTGGGCGGTAGCGGCGGGTTGCGGCGGTCGGACGGGGCAAGGCGGTCTCCCTGGTCGGGCGCGGTGGGGTGGTGGGCCGGATGCGGCGATGCCAGCGATGCCGTCGGTGGCCGGGTCCTCGGCGCCGTCGGGGTTCGGCGGGGGTGACCGGTCCGGTCGGTGGCGGCGGTGTGATGGCCTGTCGCCCTGGTGGTGGGCGGTGCGCGCTGTCGGTGCAGTGCGGTTCAGCGGGTGGGGCGCCGTGGGCCGGGTTGCGGCGTGGTGGCCGGGGCGGCGCCGGTCGGCGGGGAGGCGTGGGTGGGTCTGCGGGCGGAGCGGGCGCGTGCCGCCCTGGCCGTTTCGTCGGGGTCCGGAACGGGTGCGCCGATCCTCGCGGTGACGTGCGCGGCCAGGTCCGGCAGCGGTCCGTTCGCGAGCTGCACGGCGTAGGGCCATGCCTGGTGGTCGCGCAGTTCTTCGAGGCGGCGCCGCTCCGGGGCGGACTCGGCGCCGGGCGCCGTGGCCGCGGCTTCCTTCCAGGCGGTCCGGATCTCCTGGATGCGGGCGAGCGTGTCCGCCGTCGTGTGCAGTGTTCGCAGCTGCGGTCCCACGAGCGGGTCGAGGTGGTCGTCGGCGACGGTGGCGGCCCGGATGCCGGTGACCAGGTGCGGTCCGTTGGCGAGGATCGTCTCGACGTGGCGCCAGGGACTCCGGCTTCGGGCGGCGCCCAGGTCCCGGATGTCCTCGGCGGCGAAGCCCATCACGACGGTCCGGGCCTCCCACAGTGCCCGCTGGTACTGCGGTGCGAGGGTGTCGTTGATCGCGTCGGCAAGGGCGGCCGGGGCCGCGCCCGCGGCGAGGGACACGGTGCCGGGCCTCCGGACGGAACCGAGGTTGTACCCGCCCAGGCCTTCGGGGACCGCGGCTCCCACGATGAGCGGGGAGTCCTCGCCCATCTGCACGGCGAGGAGCCGTTCGCCTGCCGGTCCGGTAAGGAAGGCGGCGTCGTGCGGGGCGGCTGTGGTGGTCCACGGCGCCCTCCAGCCCCAGGTCTCGTCCTGGAGGTCGGCGAGATCGCGGCCGGGGGTGAGGTGGCACGGCTCGGCGGACCAGAGCGGCAGGTGCTCGGCCAGGTGCGTGGCGAGCGCGGAGTCGGGTGCCGGGCCGCGCGGCCGGTCGGGCAGGGCCCGGCCGTCCTCGTCGAAGTACACCAGCACGGACTTCTCCGCTGCCGAAGCCGCCCGCGCGGAGCGGCGGGAGGGTGTGAACAGGGCGCTCGGCTCGTGCCACTTTCCGTCGCTCAGGTGGCCGGCGAACATCACTGACTCCCAGTCGGGGTCCGTGCAGGGGACGCGGTCGCGGTGGGCGGCGAGCAGCTTCTCGAACGCGGTGAAGTCTTCGCTGCGCAGGTCGGCGTGGTCGATGTAGAGGTTGGTGTCGTCGGGCATGGGTCCGCTTCTTGGTCGGGCGTCGTCGGGGAATGGCACAGGGGCTCGGTGGCCGGGCCCGGGGTGGTGGATCGGCCGCCGACGGAGCCCTGGTGGCGTCCGTCGGCGGCCGGGTCAGCGGCGCCGTCGAGGGTCGGCGGGGGTGGCGGGGGTGGCGGGCGCCGCAGGGGCGCTGGCCGGGCCGGGCCGGGCTCCGTCTGCGGCGGCGAGGTGGGGCAGCTTGGCGATGTGCCGCACCCGCCAGGTGAGGACGGCGGTCTCCGAGTCGGCGCTGTCCAGCTCCCGCCATGAGCGGGCCCGTTCCAGCAGCGTCTTCGGGTTGTGCCCGGCCGCCTCGGCCTCGGCGAGCGCGGCGGCGAGCGCGTCGAACTCGGGCGCGGCCAGCACGCGGTGCGCACCCTCGCCCGGCATCGCCCGGCGAACGGCCTGTTCCTGGCGCTCGCGCACCTGCGGCGGCAGGGCCCGTCCGCGTTCCTGCAGGACGGCCATGGGCCGGGCTGCGGCGTGCCGGTAGGCGGCGCGCAGGTGGGCGGCGGCCTCTCGGGCGGCGGCGGCCTGCTGGCGGTGGCCCTGCTCCGCGTGCCACCGGCCGGTGGCGATGACGAGCAGGACCAGGAGCGACAGCAGGGTGGCTGCGGCCGATCCGTCCGGGCCGCGGTTGCCCGCGTACCCGCCGGACAGTACGGCGCGGGCGGCGCTGCGCACCGAGCGGGCGGAGGAGTTGGCTGCGCGCACGTGCGATCGGGAGGCGCGCTCGTAGGCCCGGGCGGCTGCGAGCAGCTGCTGTTTCTGGGCGGGCAGGGCGGTGGCGGCGAGCGCGTCGAGGACCTCTCCGGTCGCCTCGGTCACCGCGGCGGCGTCGGCCGGTGTCTCGCCTTCGAGCACATCGAGGGCGTCAGCGGCGGCGTCGGCCGCCCACAGCCGTGCGGTCGCGGCCGGGGAGCGGCGCCCGCCGGGCGTTCGCCCGCCGCCCGCCGGCGCGGCGCTCTGGTCGTCGGCCGTGCGGTCGTCGAGCGGCTCCGCGAGGCGGCGGCGGATCCTGGGCAGCGTCAGGTCCGGGGCGAGCCGGTACCCGCCGAAGAACACCGGCTCTCCCCCACTGTCGCGCTCGCCCACCAGGGCCACGCTGTATCCGAGGGTGTCGCCGGACGGCCCGGTCTTCCGGTTGACCAACACGCCTGCGGCCTCCAGCCGGGCGAAGAACTCCTCCTCGTCGCGAGCGCCGGCCAGGGCCTGGCGGGCGGCGTCGCGCAGCCGCTGGCGGCTCGTGTCCTCCTGCCCCAGGCGTTGGGCCTTGTGCTTCTCGCGGTTCGTCGGCTCCTTGGCCGCTGTTCCGTCGCCGGGGTTGAGCTGCCGCAGTCCCCACTCCTTCTCGATCGTGCGGCATGCGGCCTGGGCCCGGGGGTAGTCCCTGCGCAGGCGGGCCTGGGTGAGGTCCCCGCGGACCGTGGTGGCGACGATGTGGATGTGGTCGGTGGCGTGGCGCACGGCCACCCACCGGCAGCCGTCCGGATCGCCGTCCGGGGCGATGCCGGTGGCGGCGACGACCCGGCGGGCGACCTCGGCCCACTCCTCCTCGGTCAGGGGCCGGTCGTCCGGGGCGGTGCGCACGGAGCAGTGCCAGACGTGCTTGGCGGGCCGGCGGGCGCGGCCGAGCTGGTCGACCCGCATGTCGAGCACGGTCTGCAGCTGCTTGAGCGAGGCGTCTATGTCGCGGCCGGGGTCGGGGGCGAAGCCGTCGAAGGAGGCGACCAGGTGTGGATCGGTGTGCTCGTCGCGGCGGCCGGGGCCGTAGAGGTAGGCGAGCAGTCCGTAGGTCTTCGAGCCCATGACGATGTTCGGCACCATGCGGTCAGTGGCCCTTCAGGAGCTTGGCCGAGGCGGTGTCGATGGCGGTGACGGTCGTGCGTACGGCGGCGAGGGCGGCGACCAGGTCGGCCGGGTTCGGCAGGCCCCCGGAGTTCAGCTCGCGGGCGATCTGGTTGAGGTTGTTGCCGACGCGAGCGGTCTGCCGGCGCGCGGCGGCGAGTTCGTCGAGCGATCGGTCGAGACGGTCGTCGGGGTCGAAGGAGGTACTTCGTCGTGCGGCGGCGAGCGCTGCGGCGGCGACGAAGCGGGCGGCGGTCTGCGCGCGTTCGGTGGCGGCGCTCTTGATCTCGGACTCTTCGGACAGGCTCAGACGGACGGTCAGCTTGCGCTGGCGCTGCTGCGGCTCGTGGAAGCGGCGGCGCGGGCGGCGAACGGTATTCGGCTCGTCGTCGGCAGCGGCGGTCATCGGTGGTCTTCCTGTCAGTTGGTCCTGTGCGCCGATGCCCCCCTGGCTTCGGCGAGTCGAAGTCGAGTCGAGCGCCCCCGCTCGGCCCGGCTTCGGCTTCCCCGCCCCCTTGGGCGGGGCGTGCGCCGTGGACCGTCCGATAGGACGGTCCGCGGCACTAGCTCGCTCCGCCGTAGGTGGCAACCCGTCCGGGATGGGGCCGGTTGGTGGTCGGGACAGCGGTGTCGGCCCGTGGTGAGGGACCTGAACGTGACGGCTAGAAGTCGTCGTTGGTCAGGCCCCGAGCGGCGAACGCGACGGCCAGGTGGTCCATCACCAGCTCCTCCACCTGGTCGCTGGTGAGCTGCTGGGCCTGGCTGTTGGCCGTACGGCGGACGGTCCAGCGGCCCTCGCCCGCCGGCGTGGCGCTGTGGAGGTGGCCGCGGCTGGCGAGGACGGTCAGGAAGTCGGCGACGAGGTCGGTGTCGGCGAGGACGGCGTTGCTCATGAGGTGTCTCCGGGGGGTTGGGTGGGGGTTGATGAGGCTGTGGGGTCCGCGGTCACCGGTGCGGTGGCGGGGGTTTGTCGCTGCGGAGCTGCTGGACGAGTTCGCCGGCCACCTGGTTGGACACGGGCAACCCGCTCTCGCGGATGGCGGTGGCCACGACGGCGCGGGTGATCCGTCCGGCCCTCGCTGCGGCTTCGCGGCCGATCCGCAACATCTCCTCCGGGTCGGAACCACCGGACCGAGAGCCCGGACCGCCCTCGCCCGGACCACCGGACCGAGAGCCCGGACCGTCCACGCCCGGACCACCGGACCGAGAGCCCGGACCGCCCTCGCCCGGACCACCGGACCGAGAGCCCGGACCGCCCTCGCCCGGACCACCGGACCGAGAAGCCGGACCGCCCTCGCCCGGACCACCGGACCGAGAGCCCGGACCGCCCTCGCCCGGACCACCGGACCGAGAGCCCGGACCGCCCTCGCCCGGACCACCGGACCGAGAGCCCGGACCGTCCACGCCCGGACCACCGGACCGAGAGCCCGGACCGTCCACGCCCGGACCACCGGACCGAGAGCCCGGACCGTCCACGCCCGGACCACCGGACCGAGAGCCCGGACCGCCCTCGCCCGGACCACCGGACCGAGAAGCCGGACCGCCCTCGCCCGGACCACCGGACCGAGAAGCCGGACCGCCCTCGCCCGGACCACCGGACCGAGAAGCCGGACCGCCCTCGCCCGGACCACCGGACCGAGAAGCCGGACCGCCCTCGCCCGGACCACCGGACCGAGAAGCCGGACCGCCCTCGCCCGGACCACCGCGGTCGATGCGTCGGCGGATCCGTGTCGCGATGCGCTCGCGGAGCCGTGTGCCCTTGCGGTGCGCACGGAGTTTGTCTTCGGCGGACCTGGGCGCTGGCGTCGGGGTCCGTTCGGGCGCGGGCTCCAGTTCCGCTCGGACGGTACGGGTGACGGCCTTCGTCAGTGTGCTGGTCGCGGCGTCGAGGTGGTCGGTCGCCTCGACGGCCGGGTTGGTGCCTGTTCCGGCAGCGGGGCCCACTGCGGCCGGCAGGGTGGGCTGGTCGGCGGATTCGGGCGTGGTGGTGCCGTGGCGCGTGACGATGATCCCGAGGTGGACGGCGCCGGCCAGTGCGAGGGGCGCGATGGTGCTCAGGGCTCCGACGGCGGTGTCGCCCAGTTGCAGGCTGTCCGCTTGTGCGGCGGCCTGTTGGTTCAGGCGGACGGCGTGGGCGGCGTTGGCCCACACGCTGGTGCCGGTGGCGCTGGAGAACAGCGCCCAGGTGTAGGCGCGAGCGGTCCAGGGTGCTTCCCGCAGGATCACCAGCGCGCGGACGCCGTAGCCGATGAAGCCGTCGACGACGACCGGGAACAGGTAGGAGAGCTGTCCCCGGACGTGGATCGCCTGTGCCATCTGCTGGAGAGCGTCGTAGGAGAGGGCGAAGCCGAAGGCGCCGAGCACGCCGATCGCCGCGATGTCCCAGGGGGATACCCGGGGTCGGCGGTTGATCACGCGGCGACCGCCAGGCGCGTCGTGGGGACCTTACGCAGCTCCTTCGACAGCCTGATCTCCTGGTGGCGCATCGAGGCGGGGATGCTCTCCAGCTGGGTGTTGGCCCGGCTGCGGCGCTTGGCCGCGGCCTTGTAGCCGATGCCCAGTGCTTCGGACCAGACGGCGAGCGGGATGCCGGCCTCGATGGCGACGCGGACGACCGCGCGCTTCTCGCGTTCGGACAGACGCGGGCGCTGGGTGCTGGTCAGGGTGGTGCGGACACGGTCGAGGTCGAGTCGGCGGTCCTCGTGGTAAGTGACCATCTCGTCTAGCTGGTCTTCCGTGTGGCCTCCGCGGATGCCGTCGCGCACGCCGCACTCGACGGCGTCCTGGAGGCACTCGCTGCGGACCGGGCACTGCCGGCACAGAGCGAGGGCCTGGCGGTGGCCGGCGACGCGGGGCGGGGCGAAGAAGATGTCGGGGTTGGGGATTTCGGCGCACTCGGCCTTCAGGCGCCAGCGGGGGTCCGGGCGGTCCGGGACGGTGTAGGCGGCATCGAGGTCGGCCGCGACAGCGGTGGTCGTGTTCATTCGGGGCAGGTCTCCGGTCGCGCCGCCGGATCGGCGGGCGGGCATGGCGGATCCCGGGGGCGGCTCGGCCGGCCTCGCGCGGGAGCGCTGGGTGTACGGGGATCAGACGAGGGGGGCGCGTCGCCGGTCGGGTCCGGCGAGGACTGCCTTGTGGCACATCTGGCGCAGGCGGCTGGCCGTGCGGTCTCCGAGCAGACCGGCCAGTTCGGCCGGGGTGACGTTGCTCGTGATGATGGTCGGCAGTTGCTGCTCGTACCGGTGGTTGATCAACCGGTACGTCGTCTCCTCGGTGAACTCCGAGGCCCGGCCTGCGCCGAGGTCGTCCACGAGCAGCAGGGGGGTGCGCTCCAGGTCTCGCATCTCGCGCTCGGCGTCCGCGCCGGGGCGCGGTCGCATCATGGCGTGCAGGCCGACCGAGGTGATCGCCTGCCAGCGCAGCCGGACGCCAGCGCCGAGCAGGAAGCGGATCGCACCGTACGCCTGGTGGGTCTTGCCGGTGCCGGTCTCACCGAGCAGCAGCAGCGAGGAGGCGCGAGCGATGCCGAGCTGCCCTTCGGGGCCGCGGCGGGCGGCCTGCTTGACGTGCTCGACCCAGGCAAGGACCTGCGGGTCGTCGGCCGTGGCGTCGTGGAAGCGGGGCGGGATCCGCGAGGCGGCCAGCTCCAGGGCATCCCGGTTGTTGAGCTGCGGGACCGCAGAGCGCTCGGGCACGCCGATCACGGCGGGGTCGACGCCGAGGCGCGCGAAGCGGTCGACGATGCCCTGCAGGCCTGTGCCGGCCCGGCGCGGTTCGCGGTCGCGGCCGGCCATCACAGCTCCCCGGTGTAGGCGGCGGACCCGCCGGTCGGGTTGGTCCACGCCCGGTACGGCGCGCCGGCGCTGCGGGGGCGGCCGGGGGTGAGTGCTTCCTGGACGAAGCCCTCCAGTGCGGAGGGGTTCATGGGCTTGTGGGCCAGCAGCCGCAGGCCCGCCCGGACCTGCTCCTGGCTGTAGCCGGAGGCAAGGAGCTGCTGCACCTCGCGCCCGAGGTGCCCGCGAAAGCGCGGGCTGGGCGGCTGCGGGCAGGTGCGGACGTATTCGGCGACCAGAGCGTTGGCACCGGTGGTGTGCGGGTGCATCGCGGCAACGCGCTCCGCGTCCGGCCCCTCCACCGTGCAGTCCTCGGCGGGCGCGGCGCAGCCGCCCCCCGGAGGGGGTGATCCAGGATCCGTGATCCTGGATCCCTTCGTGGAGGCTGTCGTCGAGGGTGTCGTCGAAGGGTGCGGGGTCTGCTCTTCGGCGCTCTCGGTGTGTCCGGCGGTGTCCTGGTTCCCGGTGCCGGGTACCTCGCTGGAGAGGTGCTCGGGGTTGCGGTCGGTCGCGGCCTTCCTGCGAGCGCGGGCAGCGGGGGCCGGCCGGTCGAGTGCGGCTTCCTGGGTCTGGTGGAGCGGGCAGGGAGCCAGCCTGCTCCGGCTGGGGCGGTCGATCTTCTGGTGCTTGTTGAAGGTGACGATGTGGAGGAGTTCCTCGCCGTCGTCAGCAGGGTTGAGGTAGCGGCAGACGAGGCCGACGTCGGCCAGCTGACTCAGGTCCTCCTCGACGCGCTCGGCGGTGTGGACTCCGCCGTCCCAGCTCTTCTTCCTCTTCCAGATGAGCCCGCGGACGATGCCGGCGTCGTCGATGATCCGGCCGGTGTCGTCGACGTAGTTGAGCATGTAGATGAACGTCCGCTCGGCGCTGAGGGAGACCTCCGCCAGCTTGGCGTCCCGGGACATCTCAGGCTTGTGGGTGCGGATGCGCCCGTCCTGGACCGCCATCACGCCGCCTTCGCGAGCGCGCCGGCCGGGACCACGGTTCCGGTGGCGAGGTCGACGTCGTGCTGGTGGCGCCAGTCCAGGGAGGGGAGGTCTCGGGCGACCCGGTGGGCCACCGCCTCCTCGACCGCGAGCGGCAGTCCGACGGGCATGTGGGCGCGGTCGTAGGCGCGGGCCAACCACAGACCGTGAGGCTCGGACACCGAGATCCGCACGATGTCGGCGTCCGGGGCGACCCGTCGGAGACTGTCCGTGACGGCGTGCCGGGTGCCTTCCGACATCCGGTCCAGGACTGCGGGGTGGTGCGCGGCGGGTCGGCCCTGTGCCGCTCCGCCTGTACGCAGAAGCGCAAGCATGGTTCACTACCTTCTGTGTGGTAGCAGGCTGGCCGGGCTCGTCCAAAGGCAGGCCGCCTGCGGGTTGTGTCGAACGACTCACACGGTGTTACGACAGGCGCTCGGAGTTCCAGCTCCGGGCGCCGTCGTCGTTTCCGCCCCGACCCTCGGGGCTCAGTCAGGGTCGCCGCCCTGAGTCACCACCGACCGCTGCCGAGATCGCGGCGGCGAGCGACGGCGGCAGGCGATGTCACTGTTCGTACAGGCTGCACCTTGCGCAGGTTTTCACCCACCGTGACAGCCGCCGCCGGGAGGTCGGCGACTTGCGGAGCGACCCACGTCGGAACCGGCCATATAAATTGTTCCGCCATCGAAATGTGACCCCCCGTCAAAAATGCAGCGCAGGCCTGCACCGCCGGGGACGACAATAGGTAGCCACCTGGATACCGGTCAACGAATTCGCGGGATCTACGCGGGTAGCGCGACCGGTTTTCCAGAGGCTGGAAAATGATCTTGGAATGCCGGATGGAATCACCCTCCGCAAGGGGGTGGGCAGCCAACGCGCACATCACGACCTGCAATCCTCACAGTGAGCAACGACCCGACTCCTGCAACCCTGAGTGACGTGACATAGAACACTGGGTAACGGATCTTGATCGATTCGACGACCGGAGACTCCTATATGCAAAATCGAAGTCGCCGATTCGACGGCCGGTATATTCCATAGTCGAGCCCCCCGGGTTCGCATGAATACCAACTTCGAATGTTCAGGGTTGAACAATGCGTGCGATTGCTGTGAAAGAATTCGGCGGCCCCGAGGTCCTGGAGCTGTGCGAGATACCCGAGCCCGAGATCCGGCCGGGCCGGCTGCGGCTGCGCACCATCCTCGCCGGCGTGAACTTCGCCGATATCCACCTGCGGGAAGGCACCTACCCCGCGCCGATGCCCTGCCCGTTCGTCCCGGGCAACGAGGTCCTCGGCGAGGCCGAGGACGGCCGGCGCTACGTGGCCCTCGGCAAGGGCGGCGGCTACGCCGAGGTCGTCGCGGCGCACCGGAAGCTGGCCTTCGAGGTGCCCGACGGCGTCAGCGACCACGACGCCGTCGCGCTCATGCTCCAGGGCAACACGGCCTGGCACCTTCTGCACACGGACCTCAAGCTGACAGCCGAGGACACCCTGCTGGTGCCCGCCGCGGCAGGCGGCGTCGGCTCGCTCGCCGTGCAGCTCGCCAAGCGCACCGGGGCGAAGGTCGTCGCCATGGCCGGCACCGAGGACAAGCGCCGGATCGCCCTCGGCCTCGGCGCCGACGCCGTCGTCGACTCCTCCACTACCGAGGACCTCGCCGAGCGGATCGTCGAGGCGGCCAGCGGGCAGGTCACCGCCGCTCTGGAGATGACCGGCGGCGATGTCTTCTACGCCACGCTCAACGCCCTCACCCCCCGCGGCCGGATGTCCGTCTTCGGCGCGGTCACCGGCGTCGAAGGACTCGTCCCGATCACGCAGCTCGTCGGCCAGAGCAAGTCGGTCACCGGATTCTGGCTGCCCTCCCTCTACCCGTCGCGCACCCACATCAACGACTCGATGACCGCGCTGTTCGACGCCGTCCAGGAAGGCTGGCTCAAGCCGCTGCCGGGCCCCGTCTACAAGCTCGGCCAGGCCCGCCAGGCGCACACCGACCTCGCCGCCCGACTGACCTCCGGCAAGGTCGTCCTTAACGTCCGCAACTGACCCCGGGGTCACCGCTCCTCGCCGGCTCCCACCGCGCGGGCCAGGCGACCTCCCAGTCGCGACCCGGAAGGGCACGACTAACCCTCTGGGGGAACCTACACATGACCATCAGCACCGCGCGCGAGGACAGCGTTCCCGCGCAGCGTCAGGGCAATGCACAACCCGCGAAGTCCGGCTCCCTCGCCGCCCGCGCCTACGTGGTCCAGCAGGCGCTCGCCCAGCTTCCGGGCCATGTCCACGCACTGCGGGACATCGCCCGCGTGGCCAAGCTGCCCGAGGCCACCACCCACCGCATCCTGCAGGACGGTGTCGACAAGCACATCTTCGAGCAGGTCGGCCGAGGCATGTACCGGCTCGGCACCGGCACCGCCCGCGCCGGTGTCCAGGCCATGAACCGCCTTCCGGGAGCCACCGGCACGCACACCTACCTCGTCCGGCTCCACCAGGCCACCGGCGGCCTCGCCCTCCTTTACGTCCTTTCGGCGTTCGGCGGCGCGAAGCGCCTGTGCACCGACTACGAAATCGGCGGCATGGACCCGGCAGAGGTCGGCATGACGGCGGAGGACGTCGTCTCGGTCTCCCGGTCGCTGCGCACCGGGGCCTCCGGCCGGGCGATCCTCGCTTATCTGCCGCAGGACGCCCGCGAGCAGGTCCTCGCGGAGGAAGTGCCCCCCACCGCGGGCCCCGGCGTGATCAGGGACAACCAGCAGCTGGCCGACTCCCTGCTCGTCATCCGCGAACGCAGCTACGCCATCGGCCGCCAGGAGTGCATGGCGGGATGGGACAGCGTCGCGGCCCCCGTGTTCTGGCGCTCCCAGGTCATGGGCTCCGTCCTGCTGCTGAAGCCCACCAGCACGATGCCGGAAGACCTGCGCCCGCTGATCCACCACACCCTGCGGGCCGCCAAGGACATCAGCGACCTGACCACCACCCCGGTCTCCGCCGTTCTCTAGCCCCGCCAAGCCGTGTCGGCCGTCCCTTCGAGGGGAGGGGACGGCCGACAGCACCCTCGGCGTACCCGCTGTCACACCGTGGCCGGCTGCCGCCGCCCGCGCATCGCAGCCCGGGCCCGCGCCGCCCCGGCCGCCGTGTACGGCTCGCCGCTGCCGATCCCGGCGACAACGGGGCCGGAGCGTCCCGAGCATGGCCCGCACAGCCCCGGCCTGCCCATCGGAGCCTGGCAGTTGTCGCACTCGTGCGTGCGCACGGGCGCCGACGGCTCCGCCCGGCGGGGCGGGGGCGGCATCTTGCGAAGGAGCCGGTCGCGCACCACCGCCACCGGGGAGAAGATCTGTCCCGGCAGCCCCGGCAGCAGCGCGGCGGCCAGCTCCGCCGGACCGCAGCCCGCCGCCAGCCAGCGCCCCACCAGCGGCGCCAGCTCCACCACCTCCGCCTCGCCGAGCCGCAGACGCGGCTCGTCCTTCAGCACCCGGTACAGGGCCAGGGCCGCCGCCCTCAGCGGTCCCTCCAGGTTCTCGATCGAAGCCTTCGCCCTCCCGCCCTTCGGCTCCGGGCGCCGCGCCGACGGCGCGGAAGCCCTCCGGTCACCGTCGTCCCCGGGCACAAGGAGGGAGGGTTCTTTCTCCAGTTCCTTTAGTACAAGGACGCCAGCACCACCGGAGTCCGGCACACCGGACGCCGGACGCGCCACACTCGGCCCCACCTGCGGCTTTGCCGCCTCCAGCAGCTCCTCGGCGGCCTTCAGGCCCGGGAGCTGCGGGGTGTCGTAGACGTGCGCCTCGCTGCGGATCCGCCCGTCGGCCCCGCGGATCTTGCGAACCACGTAGTAGCCGGCCTCGATCAGCTCGGCCAGCGCCTTGCGGACCGCCGCCCGGCTGTCGGGGCCCGAGTCGGCCATCTGCCGGGCGTCCTCGCGCCAGCGCTTGGGCCGGGACAGAAGGTCGCTGAGAAGGCCGCGGGCGGCCATGGTCAGCCGTCGGTCCTGGAGGATGGAGTTGGGCAGCACGGTGTAGTTGCGCGCGTGGGCGCTACGATGTACCTGCAAGGGAGTAACAGCTCCTGTTGCCGGACCCCGGGGTGTTAGCGCACCGCCGGGGTCACCTGTGTTCGATTGGACTACGGAACGTAGCACAGACAAGTCCCATGACCGGAAGCCCAGTTCGAGCGACCTCGATCACAGTCCGGGCACGCGGTTGCAGTCCCTGTGGCGGGAGTTGCCCGCACTGCTGGACTGCCCACCTGCTTCGGGCGTCAGCCCTCGCTCGCCCGCTCTGCTCATAGACCGACAGGGCTCGGGGAACCAGCTCAGGGACTCCCGCAGGCTCAATGTGTCAATGTCGAACTGGTGGTCGTGGGCGGAGCGGCCTTGGAGAAGCACCGAGGGCAGTTGCGCACCGGGCGCGGGGTCGTCGCGATGCCTTGGGATCACGTGCGCGTGGAGGTGTGGGACCAGTTCGTAGTTCATTTTGGCCAGTCGCAGGCACTGCTCGGTCGCGCGGCCTGCGAGGAGCACCTCGTCGAAGAAGCCGACCGCCTCTTCCGGGGTGAGCTGGGTCGGCTCGGAGACGTGTGCCGTTCCAGATCGCACGGCGTATCCGCGCAGGACGGCCCGGTTCAAGTAGACGTCGGCGTAGCTGCCTTTCAGGATGCGCAGGCGTACCCGGCGCCTTCCAGGCCCCGGTTGGCGCACATCCCGCAGTCGAGACCGGCCTTGCGGTCGGTCCAGTCGGCGGGCCAGGTGGATTCGTTCATGATCCCTGCATAGCTCGCCCCCACCTCTGCCAACCGGGCGCGGTCGCGGAAGGGACGTGCCGGCGGTGACGCACCGTCGCGTTGTGGTTCGGATCAGCTGATTTCGGCTCTAATCTATGACCACCTGAATTCCCATCAGCCGGAGGACTTGACATGGGCGTGAAGCAACAGAGCGATTGGGTGGTCGCCGCTGCGGACCAGGTGATCGCCGAGGGCAAACGCCGTGGCGGGGCTCCGCTGGTGTGCGCATCCGGAATTAGTCCGTCCGGGCCGGTGCACTTGGGGAATCTTCGCGAGATCATGGTGCCGCACTTCGTGGCGGACGAGATTCGGCGCCGGGGGCTGGAGTGTCGGCATCTGTTGTCCTGGGACGACTACGACCGGCTCCGCAAGGTGCCGGCTGGCGTCCCGGCCGGCTTCGCCGAGCACATCGGACGACCCCTGACCGCGGTGCCCGATCCCTGCGGCGAACATGACAGCTGGGCGGAGCACTTCAAAGCCCCACTCCGTTCGGCCCTCGCCCAACTCGGCGTCGAGGTCGACGAGATCAGCCAGACGGAGATGTACAAATCCGGGGCCTACCGCGAGCAGGTCGTGCACGCGATGCGTCACCGACAGCAGATCGACGGCGTCCTCGGGCGGTACCGGACGAAGAAGACCGACGTGGAGGTGGAGCAGGACGAGGAGGACGTGGCTGCCGGCGGCGCCGGGGGCTACTACCCCTACCGGCCGTACTGCGAGATCTGCGGCCGGGACTCCACAACGGTCACCAGCTTCGATGACGCCAGTACGGCCATGGAATATCGGTGCGAGTGCGGCCACGGAGGCGGATTCGCGCTGGCCGAGACCGATGGCGGGAAGCTGGTCTGGAAGGTGGACTGGCCGATGCGCTGGGCGTTCGAGGGTGTGACCTTCGAGGCCGGCGGTGTCGATCACTCCTCGCCGGGCTCGTCCTTCACGGTCGGGTCGCAGGTGGTGCGTGAGGTGTTCGACGGGCTCCCCCCGTCCTACCTCGGGTACAGCTTCGTCGGAATCAGTGGTATGGCCAAGATGAGCAGTTCGAAGGGTGGCGTGCCAACTCCGATCGACATCTTGGAGGTGCTGGAGCCTGCGGTGCTTCGCTGGCTCTACAACCGGCGTCAGCCGCGGCAGTCGTTCCAGATCGCACTGGACGGGGAGATCCTGCGGGTCTACGACGAGTGGGACGCACTCGGCCGCAAGGTGGCCTCGGGTACGGCAACGGACCTTGAGGCGGCGGTGCGGGCCCGTTCGGTGGGCCCGGCGTCCGGCCCGTTGCCGGCCACGCCTCGCCCACTGCCTTTCCGTACGCTGGCCTCGGTGGCGGACGTGGCGGCCAGCGACCCGGAGCAGACTCTTCGTATTCTGCGGGACTTCACCGTTGAGGAGCCGTTGGCGGGCCTGGAGGATGCCCGGCCCCGGCTGGACCGCGCGCAGGCGTGGGTGAGTACTTACGTCCCGGCCGAGGAGCGGACCCAGGTCCGCACTGAGCCGGACCGGGAGCGGCTGGAGCAGCTGCCGGCGGCGCAGCGGGAAGCGCTGAAGCTGCTGTTGGACGGCTTGGACGGGCACTGGTCGCTCGATGGGCTGACGTCGCTGGTCTACGGGGTGCCGAAGGTCCTGGCGGGCCTTCCGCTGGATGCTCCGGCGTCACCGGAGTTGAAGGTGGCCCAGCGGGAGCTGTTCGTGCTGCTGTACGAGCTGCTTGTCGGCCGGGACACCGGCCCGCGGCTGCCCACCCTGTTGCTGGCGCTCGGAGCGGACCGGATCCGGTCGCTGCTGACCGTCGCGTAGCGCGGGGAGGCCGGGGCCATGGTCGCCGGCTTCCTCGCCAAAGCATCCGAGGGCCGGGCCGGAGCGTGCTGCTCCGGCCCGGCCCTCGGCGTCGGGTCAGGCTTCGGGTTGGAGTCCGGTGCGGGTGAGGATCTCGTCGGCGACCTCGGCGGCCGGACGGTGCTCGGTGTCGATGTGCTCGGCGAAGGCCGGTTGTCGCAGGGCTTCGAGGCAGCGTTCGACCTGGTTGCCCTCCCAGCTGAGCGGGCCCCACTTGTCCGGGCCTTCGCCGCGCTCGCGCAGGCGGGCGCGGATGACGGCGGCCGGGGCGAGCAGGGTGAAGTGGTGCACGTGGTGGCCTGCCTCGTGCAGGGGGCGGACGATTCGGTCGAAGACGGTGTGGCGGGCGATGGTCATCGGGACGATGACCGGGCGTTCGTAGGCCCGGGCGGCCTGGTCAAGCATGCAGTGGGTGAGCGGCGGCCAGAGCGGTTCCAGCTCGAACTCCTCGGTGCGCAGGGCCTCGGGGAGCTGGGCCCAGAGCATGTGGCCGATGGCCTCGGGGTTGATGACCAGGGCCTGGGGCAGCCGTTCGGCGAGCAGGGCGGTGGTGGTGCTCTTGCCGACACCGAACGGGCCGTTGACGAAGACGAACACGGTCGGGACCTTTCTCCGTCGGGCGGTCAGAAGAGCTCGACGTAGCGGTTCGGGTAGGCGCGGGCGTCGTAACGCAGGACCAGCACGGTGTAGCGCTGGTGGGCGCGCAGGGTGTTGGTGGCGTGCTTGATCTCGCGAAGGCGCTCGGTCATGGCGATGCGGACGGCGGGGTCGGTATTGCCGCTCTGCTCGCACGCGCGGTCGACGGTGGAGCGGCAGTAGCGCTCGATGGCGTCGGCGGGTTCGGCGGTGAGGGTGTGGTCGGCCTGGTGGAGGACGTCGAGGCCGGCGAACAGGGCGAGGGCCTGCTCGCGGGTCTCCATGGGGCTGGTGATGCCGAAGACCTCGCGGCGGACGGCGGCAGCACGCTCGGGCAGTGGCGCGGGGGCCCAGAACGGGGCGGCGAGGACGTATCCGCCGTCGTCCAGGAAGCCGAGCAGCCGCCTCGCCATGGCGGGCGGGTCGGGGAAGAAGCCGAGGGCGGCGCCGACGGCGATGTGGCTGAAGGTGTGCTCGGGCCGGTAGGTGGTGCCGTCGGCCTGGTGGTAGGTGAGGCGGAGGGTGGGGTCGAGGAGGCGGTGGTTGTAGCGGGCGAGGGCGACCGAGTCGTGGCTGAGGTCGAACCCGGTGGCGGTGCAGCCGGTGAGGCGGGCGAGTTCGCGGGAGGTGAAGCCGGTGGTGCACGCGGCGTCGAGGAGGTGGTGCTGGGTGCCGAGGCGGGAGTGCAGTGCCCAGGTGTTCAGCGTGGCGTGGGCGCCGGGCATGACGTTGGTCTGGTTGGTCATGGCGACGAAGTCGGGGTAGCTGGCGGCCCGGACGGCGTCGGCGGACCTGGGCACCGTGGACAGGGGCCATTGGGTCGTGATGGTCATGGGGTCCTTTCGGTGGTACGGGCGGGAGTGCGGCGCTGGGTCGGTACGGGGGCGGGGCGCAGGCCGGCCAGGCGGGTGACGCTCATGCCGAAGCCGACGCACGGGGGCAGTGCGCTGTCGTACAGGTCGATGACCTGCTGGTAGGTGCGGTGGGCGAGGTGGCGGTCGGCCGTGAACTGGGTGGCGAAGGCTGCGGCCATCTGGTGGGGGTCGCGTTCGTTGGCGGCGATCTCGGCGAGTTCGAGGCCGTCGGCGTAGAGCCAGGCGCGTTGGGCCCGGCGGCCGGTGCCGGCGATCAGGGGGGAGGCGGGGCCGGGGATGTGGGTGATCGCGGTCAGGCCGCGCAGGTGCTGCCGGACGCTGTGGCGCCACAGGCGACGGGCGAGGCGGTCGGGGTCGTCGGTGTGCTCGGCGGTGTACGGGGTGCGCTCGGCGGCGAGGGCCCGGACGGCGGTGGTGTCGGCGGGGTGGATTCCGCTGATCTCGGCGAAGGCGTCGTCGAAGGTGCGGCGGGCCAGTGGCGCGGTGATGCCCGTGGTGGCGGTGACGAGGTCGGCGAGGTAGACGGTGGCCTGGTCGAGGGTGAGGTCGGCGGCGTACGCCTCCAGCATCACGAACTCGACGGCGGTCCGACCGCGTTGGCCCTCGTTGCGGAAGCTCGGGCCGATCTCGTAGCAGCGCGCGGTGCCGGCCGCGATGACGGCGAGCAGGTTGAGTTCGGTGGTGACGCGCAGGTACTGGCGGCGGCCGGCGGCGTGCGCCCAGGTGGTGAACGGCCGTGCTGCACCGCCGAAGTAGCCGTCGGTGAGGACGGGGCTCATGGTCTCGCGGAAGTCGGCGGCGGCGAGGTGCGCGCGTAGCGGGCCGAGGAGCGGAGTGAGCGGGGCGGCGCCCGGTAACGGCGGTGGGGCACCGGGCTCGTGGCGTTCCAGGTGGCGGACGAACAGGGTCGGGCGGCCTGAGCGGCTGGTGGAGCAGGTGCCCCGGGCGGCGAGGAGGTCGCCGGCGTGCAGGTCGGCACCGGCGGTGGGGTCGACGGCGAGCTGGGCGCTGTGGCGGTCCCAGGCGAGGTCGGCGAAGACGATGTGGCTGTGCGCGCGGACCGCGGTGATGCGCCCGGACAGGGTGAGGACTTGGTCGGGAGCCGGCCAGAGGTCCCAATCGGCGAGCGGGAGTGGCTCCAGGGGGCGTTCACGCGTGTGGGTGCGGCTACGGGGGGTCGGGGCGAGCGGGTCGTCGGAGGCGGTGAGGGTCAGCAGCAGGGTGACCGGGTCGTCGGTGCGGGGGTCGAGGAGCCAGGCGGTGCGGCGGATCAGGTCGCGGTGGAGGTGTTCGTCGGTGTCGGGGAGCAGGCGCAGGAGGTGGAGGACCGCAGCGGCGCGCAGGGCGGTCAGGCGGCAGGGGATGGTGACGGTGAGCGCGTGGGCGGTGGCGGCCAGGCGGGCGGGGTCGGCGGGGCCGTGGGGCCAGGGCGGTCGGCCGGGTTCGGCGGCGGTGGCGAGGGCGTGGTGGAGGATGTCCCGTTCACGCGGGCCCCGGGCGGGCGGGTCGGCATGGAGGGTGACGGCGGGGTGGGGGCCGTGACCGAGAAGTCGGGCGATACCGGCCAGGAGTTCGTCGGTGCCGTCGGCGGGGTGGGTGGTGAACAGCACTGCGGCGGCGCTGAGCAGTTCGGTGGGCGCGTCCCACGTCGTGGGTGCGGTGGAGCCGTGCGTGGCGGCGATGGCGTCGGCCAGGGTGGCGAGGCTGGTGGTGGTCATGTCTGCTCCGGTTCGGTCGGGCCGGGGCGCCACCAGGCGACGGGCGGGTCACCGGGGCCGAGTGCGGCGACGAACTTGGCTGCCTCGGTCGTCCCTTGGGCGAGGTCGGAGTCGTAGGGGGTGCCGGCGGCGTGGTGGGCGTCGCGGATGCGCTCCCGGACGGCGGGCGCGATGACCGTGCCCTTGGGGGTGGCGTGCCGGTCGAAGGAGTGAACGGGTTGGAGGAGGAGGAAGGTGGAGGCCGAGCCTCGGGTGGAGCGCGGGGAGGTGCCGGGATAGCAGGGGGCGAAGACGACGAGGAACCAGCGGATGCCGGCCAGCCGCAGCCACCAGCCGTCGGCACCCGCGTGCGCGAGTTCGGCGGCCGGGTCGGCGCCGGTCGCGGCTAGCAGGCCGGTGACGGTCTTTCGGACGGTGGTGGCGACGGCGTCGAGGGTGGCGCCGAGGCCGGGGTCGGTGAGCTGGAGGACCAGGCCGTCGAGTTCCTCGTCCTCCACGCGGCACGCGAAGTCGGCCAGGACGGGCCCGGCTGCCAGACCGGCCTCGTACGGCTCGGTCCCCGGGTAGTCGGGAGCAGCCTCGATGCGGGCCCGGGCGGCGAACGGACAGGCGGATCCGCGACGGATGGGGTCGAAGCCGTTGTCAGCCACGGGCGGCCACCGCCCAGGCGTCGAGGTGGCTTCGCGAGGCCATCGGGCCGTCCGCGCCCTGGTACTTCCCGTCGTACAGCTGGTCGATCTCCCCGAACGTTTGCCAGAAGCTGACCTGCGCCACGGGCATGCCGGGGTACAGGAGCGTCGGGAGAGTGGCGTACAGCTGGAGGGTGGAGCGGCCGTAGAAGCCGAGGTCGATGAGGTCGGCGGTGCAGTGGGCGAACGTCCCGCGGCGGGCGAACCCGGACTTGGCGTGCACGATGGGGACGAGCGCGTCGCTGCCGAAGCGTTCGACGGTGTGGCCCAGGACGAAGTCGCCGCGTTCGAGGCGGTACCCGGTCGACGGGATCTCGCGGTACTCGACCTTGGGCTCGTGCCTCGGGTCCAGGACCTCGTCGAGGTAGACGCCGACCAGGCTGCCCAACGCCAGGTCGTAGCTGTTGGTGGTGCACCGGGCCGGGTCGAACGGGTCGATCCTGATGCGGCCCTGCTCGACTTCCCGGGCGATCTGGGGTCCGGTGAGGATCACGACGGCGCTCCGATCATCGGCGGCTGGGTCTCGCAGGCGTGGTTGAAGAGGGCGTAGGTCGCCGGAGTGGGTTGGATGATCCCGGTGTTGTGCCAGAAGGAGACCTGGCCCGCGACCATGCCTGGGTAGATCCGCATCGGCAGGGCCGCGACGATCTCCAGCGTCCAACGGTGACAGGACGTGGTGTGGCCCAGATCGGCCGAGAGCTGCAGGAACAATCCCTGGCGGCCGTTGCTGCTGCATCCGATCAGCCGCATCGCGAACAGGCTGCTGCCGATCACCTCCTCGGTGTGCCCGAGGTACATGCGATGCGGCTCCAGCTCGAACCCGTCCTCCGGCAGCTCGACGCCCGTCCAGGTGCCGGCAGCATCGTCGAAGACCTTGAGCTCTCGGCCCAGGTGGTAGTTGATGCTGTTCGGGTTGACGCCGGCCCGGTCGTACGGGGAGAAGACGATCTCGCCCCGGCCGATGAACCGCCGGATCGCCTCGCCGGTAAGGATCACCGGTCCGCCTCCCGCTCGACGCGCATCGGCAGGAAGGTGGCGGAGCGGATCACCTGCGAGGGTTTCCAGACCACTCCGTCCTCCGCATGGAGCCGGCAACCCCGCCGGGCGACGGCACGCAGCACTGCGGCGGCCTCCATGCGGGCCAGCGCGGCACCGAAGCAGGCGTGCGGGCCGTAGCCGAAGGCGACGTGCGGGTTCCGCCGGCCGGGACGGAACTCCTGCGGGTCCTCGAACACCTCCGGGTCGCGGTTCGCGGATGCCTGGAGCAGGACCAGGCGCCGGCCCGCGGGCACAGGTATGCCGAGAACCTCGCAGTCCTCCGCGGCCGTCCGGGCGGTGATGAGCGCCGGGCCGTCCAGGCGCAGGACCTCCTCGACGAAGCCTCCGACGGACTCCGCCGAAGCGGCTGCCTCCCGGGCCTCCCCCGGGTGATCGGCGATCGCCCGGAGGACCGCGCCGATCAGGCCGGTTGTTGTCTCGTGGCCGCCGATCAGCAGAGCGATCAGGTTGGAGACGGCCTCTTCGAGCGTGAGGCGTTCACCCTGCTCCTCCACCTCCACCAGGGCCGAGACGATATCGGCGGACGCATGGATACGGCGTCGCTCGACGAGCCCGCTGAAGTAGTCCCACAGGCCCGCCCATGCGGCGGCGAGCCGCTTCTCCTGGCCGTCGGTGAGCGTCGGCTCGGTCAGCAGGATGACGTCGTCGGACCAGCCCTTGACGAGCTCCCGATCGCCTTCCGGAATGCCGAGCAACGCGCAGATCGTGTGAACCGGCAGGGGCTCCGCGACACTGCGCACCGCGTCACCTCCGCCGGCCCTCACGAACCGCGAGACCAACGCATCTGCCACCACCGAAATCTGCGACTCCAAGGCGGCGATGCGGCGCGGAGCGAACGCGCGCGCCAACAGGCCCCTCAACCGCGAGTGCTGCGGCGCATCCGCGTAGAGCACCCAGGACATCACCGGCTCCAGCGCCGGACGCAGGTCCGGGTTGATCTCGTCCAGCAGGCCGGCAGCGGTCGGCGCGCAGACGAACCCCGGGTGCCTGAGCAGGTGGCGCACCTCCCGGTAGCGGGTGAAGACGAGCCGTCCGCTGCCGAGCTCCGGACAGTCGATGGCCCGAGGGCCGTCGCCCAGCGCCGCGAGCGCGGCCTCCCGCTCCGGACCAGTAGTGAGTGCCGCAAAGACGGTTGTCTGATCCACGTGTGCCTCCCGTCCGCCCGGAAGTCCGCGAAGAGCTGCCCCGGCCGCGTCGCAGAACCGACGTCGTAGCACCAGGGTCGAGCCCGCGAGCAGCAACCAGGCTGTGGTGTAACGAGGTTCGATCGGCCGAAGGGGGGCGCCTCTCCACGTAGGCTGGCGCGCGGTCCCGTTTCCGACCGTGAACCGATGATGACGCTACGTCAGACCAACGGCAAGAGGATCGGAAAGGAAACACTGTCTTTTTCGCTGAACCGGCATATGCGAGCAGCTGTCCAAGCGCTAGCCTTTCCTAAAGAAGGGGAGGTGCCGCAGTGCCCGTCGAGCCGACACCCAGGCGACGCCGTCTCGCCAGCGAGGTCCGGCTTGCCCGCAAGCGCCTCGGCTGGAGCGTTGAACAAGCAGCCGTCGAACTCGGATACGGCTCCGCGTCCACCATCTCGAAGATCGAGAACGGCACTCAGGGGATCAAGCCGCAACAACTCCCGCACTTCTTCGCGGTTCTTGGGATCACCGAACCTGCGGTGCAGGAAGCCTGGCGCGACATGGTCCGGAACGCTCGCGATCAAGACTGGCACCAGCGCTACCCCGGTGTCGCCGACGACCCACTCGGCGACTACCTCGCCAACCTGGAGATCGCATCCAGCCTGTTCATCTGGTCCCCCGTGGCCGTTCACGGCCTACTCCAGTGCGACGCCTACGAGCTGGCCGTGATCATCGCTGGCCGTGCTTGGAAGAGTGACGAGGACATCGAGCGCTTCATCACCGTGCGGCGCAACAGCCGACATGCCGCCCTCTCCCGCAAGGCCCCGCTTAGGATTCGGGCGGTCCTGACCGAAGCCCAACTTCGCCAGGAGGTCGGCGGCCGGGCCACAGCCGGCGCCCAGGCACTGCACCTCATCGAACTGGCCCGCACGCACAGGAACATCGTCATCCAGGTGATCCCGCTCTCGCGCGGCGCGCATGCCGGCTGCGACGGCCCGTTCATGGCGTGGACGTTCCCGACCGGACACGACTCCGTCACCATCGAGGGCATGAAGACCGCCCTCCACCTCAACGACCCCGACACCGTCACCGACTACCACACCACCAGCGATCACTTGAAGACGGACGCACTACCGCCGAAGGAATCGCTCGAACTCCTCGCTCAAATCGCCAAGGACCTCTCGTGACCCACGATCTCGCACCCCACCACTCAGTGTCCGATTCCGACAGCATCGTCACGGCAGAAGAGAAGAACTCCCTTGATCCGGCCTGGGTCAAGGACCAACTCGAACGCGCGACGTGGCTGACAGCAAGTACCGGCGGGAGCAACTGCCTTCGGGTCGCGTTTCTCGACCGTGGGCTCGTCAGCACCGGCGACTCGCTGAATCCTGACCGAGACCCCCTTCTCTTCGCAGCGGGTGAGTGGGACGACTTCCTCGCGGGCGCCAAGGCGGGACTGTTTGATCGTCCCTGACTCCACAACACGGGGCACGTCGACTCGGTGTCACGGTGGCGCGAGCGTCAGCATCTCAGGCCGAGGCCATGAGCGGCTGAGCATCCGTTTCGGCGGAGACCTGGTCTATGGACGGGCTCCTGCCGGAGGTCCAACGTCCACCCGGACGCGGCCGGGGTCGGTGTCCTGCGGCGGGGTGCCGCGCTAGCAGAGAAGCGCTCAATCAAGCGTTGGCCAGCCATAGACCCTTGTACTGGATCTTGGGGTGACGGTGGTCTCGTGTGGTGGTACCGGCCGGGGTGTAGCCGCAGGACCGCAGCAGGTCCGCCGTTGTGACTTGGTCTCGTTCCTCGTTGTACACGCCGATGATCAATCGGCCGCCTGGGGTGACGACATGGTTCAGCAGATGGGCCACGTACGCCCCACGCAGGTCCGCCGGCACGTAGTCCACGCCGGTGCGGACGGCGTCGAAGCGGTATGGAGGCTTCCAGCCCATCGCGTTGGCGGTCCAGATTCGACGCGCCCACTTCGGGCAGCGGGTTCGGGCGAGGTCGGCAAGGGCGGTGGAGATCTCCACCCCGTAGGGCTCGATGACGATCCCGGCTTCGGCCGCCCAGTCGGTCAGACTCTCCATCAGGTGGCCGTTGGCGCAGCCGATGTCGAGGAACGTCCCACCGTGAGGCGGGAGCAGGTCGACGAGCAGGCTGCGGGCTTCTCGCCAGCGGGCCTCGTCGCCACTGTGGCCGGACTGGGCCCGCGGGTTGTCGCCGTTGAGGTAGGTCGGCTCGATGACGCCCAGGACGGCGGTGTGCCACTCGGCGGCCGTGATCTCGCTCGCCTGGTACGCGTCGTCGATGGGCGCCAGATAGCTCCAGCCTCGCTCCTTCGCGCTCGCGATGTCCTCGGCGTCGTGGCCGACCGGACGGCGCGTGGTCGGGTCCATGCGTACTCCTTCCTATTCGCTGACATCGGCGCCTTGTAGGCAGGGTGACGTTCAGTCGTTCAGTCCCCTTGAAGAGCGAAAATCAGCCGCGCAGCCTCCCGGTGTGCTGGCCCAATTCGCGGGTCGTTCGGACCGGCGTGTGGCCCGACGATCTTCGCCAGCACGAACAGCTGCATCACCATCCCGTCGCGGCTCTCAAGATCTGCCCGGCGCTCCCTGCGTACCCGATCCGCGAGCGCCGGTACGGCAAGGGAGGCGGCGTACAGCGACGCCGAGTCGAGTCCACGTGGCGCCATTCCCCAGTCCTCCCAATCGAACATGCAGAACTCACTAGGGCCAGTGACATTCGCCCAGTTCAGGTCGGCGTGAGCAGGACACCACTGCTCCACCCGAGTCTCGTGCGCTCCGGGGAAAGCGGCCTTAATTGTGTCGTCGACCAGCTGCTGCGTGATCCGTTCGGTGTCCGGGGCCGCCACCCGAGCCGTTCGGTGAACGGCCAGCACCGCCAGCGAGGCGTTCAGCGAGCACCACCACTTATCCGGCAGCTCCGGGTCGACGCTCACCACCGCGGCCCCGACCGGGAGCTCGGGCAGCAGCGAGGTCTCGTCCGCGTGCCAGATCGCCCTGTCTTCCGGGTCCTGCCATGTCGTCGACCCGTACCAGCGTGGCATCGCCACGCCGGCCAACACCGCTGCGGCTTCGAATCCGCCACAGCCCTGTTCCCGCGCCCGCGCCCAGGGGCGGCGTTCGACCCGGGTCCAGCTGCCGCGATCGGTGCCAGCTCCGACCGTCCGGCGCTTGCGCACCACGTTGCGCCGGTCCAGCCTCGTGCCGAGGCGCTGCTCCACTTGGTCCAGGACGCGATCGACGGGCTCCTGCCGAAGGTCCATGGTCTACCGGACGAGGCCGGCGTCGGTGCCCTGTGGTGGGGTGACACCGGTCAGCTCACGTGCCCGGTCAGCGAGGAGAGGGGCGAGTTCCGGGTAGTACCCGCGGTCAACGGCCTGCAGCATCTCCGCAATTGCGATGAGCTGGCCCACGCGTCCGACCGGGGTATCGAGGATGTCAGCGAACTCCTGGCGGATACGGTCCGCAACCGTGGGCACGAGGAGGCTGCTGACCCACAGGACCGCAGGGTCGTAGCCGACCGGCACCAGACCCCAGCGCTCCCAGTCGAGGATGTTGAGCGGCCGGGCTGTCAGGTTGGCCCATTGGAGATCACCGTGCCCGGTGGTCCGCTCGACTTCGACAGGGGCTGGGATGCCGAGGTACTTCGGGACGACCTCATCAACCCACGCCTGGCGCAGAGTGATCTTCGTGCCCGGTGCTTCTGCAATGGCGGCCAGCGCGTTCCGTAGCCCGGTCCACCAGCCGTCGTCCAGGCCGGGGTCATCGCGGAGGTCCGGCGTTGACGAGACCGTGGAACCTACCAGGTCGAAGACGTCGGCCTGGTAGAACCAGCCGGCCTCCGTCCAGTCCACGGTGTCGTGGAGCCGGGGGCGCGGGACGGAGGCAGGGACGAGCTGTTCAGCGCCGAGGGCGCCCTGGCCGGTCGGCCGGGGCACCTGAAGGCGGCTGCTCCTGGAGACCCGGAGCCAGACGTTCTCGGCCCGGCAACCCACAGTGGTTCCGGAGGTGCCGAAGACCTGCGGTCCGGTGCACACCAGGCCAAGGAATCCGGCAGCCTTCGTGTGCGCTGCCGTCAGGTCGTTCCGGGTGTCGTCATCCGGCTGAAAGGACATCGAGCACCGTCCTGAGTCGTTCGTCGGGGATCGGCTGGGCGAGAGCGTCCCGGGCATCCTCCCAGTGCTGGAGGGTGCTGGTCGAGGTGAGGACGACGTCCAGAGCGGGGCAGGCCCCGATGAGCTGGAACGCGGCGGTGTGCGGGGTCGATCCCGGCTGGATGAGGTTCACCAGTTCGGGTGTCATCAGGCCCGGTAGTTCGCCTCCGTGCAGGGGCGCAGACGCGAATGTCACCATCCCGGCGTCGCGCGCCTCGACGAGCGGGCCTGCTCCGTCGAGGGCCTGGTCGATCGGCTCGGCCATGACGAGACTGACCGGCAGCTGTACGCCAGCGAGGTGGTGGTTCACCGACCCGGCTGCTTCGCCGGCCAGCGCGATCAGTTCGGCGATGGTGAACGCCTGGTTGGTGAAGCCGGCCCAGGTGGCGACGCCGTAACCTCCGACGCGACCAGCCTGTGCGAACTCCTCCAGCACCGCGAACGCGGCACGGAGGTTGTGATGCAGTTGCTGCCGGTCGCGGTCGGACCGTTCGGGGTTGTGCACGAAGACGATGTCGGCACGACCGAGGACAGCGAGCGATTCCTCGGTCTGGGCGCGGACGTCCTCGGGGGCGATGCTGTGGCGGCCGTCCGGGTGGAAGCCGGTCTTCGTCGTCACCTTGGCAGTCGGGTGTTCGGCAAGCGCTGGGGCCAGGTCGTGGTGTGCCCGGCCGTGGGCGTAGTTGGGGGCGGTGTCGATCCACTTCGCCCCGGCCGTGAGGACGGTGCGCGCCGCTTCGCCGACGCCGCGCACCCGGTAGGTCCCCAGGCCAAGAACCGGGCTCACCGGCCGACCCCGACGACGGCGAGGGCCTGGCCCTCGACGAGGACGGTCAGGACGCCGGCCACGTCCTTGACCTCCAGGTCGGCGATGTCGGCGAGGGCCCCGATGCTGACCGTGTCTCCGGTCAGCAGGGCTTGCAGGACGGGCGCGGCCCGCTCGGAGAAGTCCCACGCGGTTCCGGCAGCGGACAGGGTGACGGTCCCGGCGGCCGGGTTGCTGGCGATATCGGCGCGCGGGGCGGTTATCCGCACCGTGATTTCCCTGTCCGCGGGGAGGGCCTCCACGTAGGGCAGGGACGGGGCCGGCCGGCCGAAGTGGGTGGTACCGGAGGACCAGGCCCAGCGGTCGATCAGGTCGGGGTCCGACAGCGCGGTGAGCACCGCGCTCCGCAGGTCGGCCAGATAGGTGGCCTGCTCGTCCGCTGCGGCGTGGAGCGGCACATCCGTCCGTACGGCGGGGCTCTCGTGCAGCTCGTCGATCAGCCAGCCGAGGAGAGTGGCGCCGGTCTGGGCCACGAGTCCGAACGTGAGGTGCAGCGACTCGCTGCCCTGGTCGGCGGTGACGCTGTGCCACCAGCCGCGCGGCAGGTACAGGACGTCGCCCGGGTGGAGGACGAAGTCCGCAACCGGCTCGCCCTCGGGTTCCTCCGGGGAGTCCACGTCGCGGAAGGTCGGGGCCTGCCGGGTCGGCTCCCACAGACGCCAGTGCTTCGCCCCGTACTGCTGGACCACAACGACCGCGTGGTCGTCCCAGTGCCGGCCGAAGCCTTCCCGCTGGGTCCAGGAGGCGTACAGGTTGGTCTGCACGGGCGTGCCGATGAAGCGCTCCAGTGCTTCGGCTGCGGCGCGGATCGGCGGGTGGATCTCGTCGATCGCGTCCACCACGAGCGAGGCGCCTTCGGCGAGCTGGGCGTGGAGCTGGGCGGGGTGCAGCCGGTTCCAGGTCACCCCTCGCCGGTTGGTGGCGGGGGTCGAGTAGCGTCCGACGGGGACGGCCTGTCCGTCCTTCGAGAGTCGTAGTCGGGGCGGCTCGATTCGGTGGGTGGCGAGGATGGTGTTGAGGTCGTCCCAGGACAGGAGGGGGGCGGTGTCCGCCCCCTCAGCGGGGATCACGGCGTAGGAGCGGTGGAGCGCCTGGGTGAGGAACTGGTCCCCACCCAGGCGCACCGCCCACGAGGCGGTCTCGGGCATCGTGGGCTTCCTGCTCAGGTGTCGTTCTGGTCGGACTTGCCGCCGGTGTTGTCGGACGGCACGTCGGCCCGGGAACGCGCGGCCCGGATGCCACGGACGGCGACCAGCAGGCCGCCCTCCTCCTCCGGCTGGACCGCGGGTGCGGCGCTCTCCATCGGATCTCCTCTCCCCGTGGCGCTGCTCGGTCCTCCGGGAAGCCGGAAGGCGTCGCAGCGGGTGAGTGGCCAAGTGTTCCGAGTAACGACTGACAGGGCCATGGCGTCTGCCTGTCATCTGGCGAGCGGATTCGCACACGAGTGTCATCGGGGTGTCATCTTCGCCACGATCAGGGCCCCGACCTGCGGCGACTTGGCCCGGGCGCTGCGACGGGGTGGCCAGCGGGCACCGGTTCTGGGCAGGATGCCGGGCATGGACATCTTGGTGGTCGGTGGGGGCTGGTTTCTGGGCAAGGCCGTGGTCGAGGAGGCGCTGGGGCGCGGCTGGAGTGTGACGACGTTCAACCGGGGGCGGTCGGGAGTTGTTCTGCCCGGCGTACGGCAGGTGCTGGGAGACCGGACGTCGGTTGAGGACTTGGCCCGGCTGGCTGCGCAGGGTCCGTGGGACGCGGTGATCGACACCTCGGCCGGCGAGCAGCCGCCGAAGGTGGTGCTCGCCGGCGCGAGGGCGCTGGAGAGCACCACCGACCGCTATGTCTACGTCTCGACGGTGTCGGTGTACGCGGGGTGGCCGGACCACCCTCTCAAGGTGGGCGACCCGTTGATGGACGGGCCCGCCGACGCCGGGAGCGACTACGGCCGGAACCCGGAGGGCTGGCTGGGCCCTGATCTCCACTACGGGCGGCAGAAGGCCGGCGGTGAGCGGGCCGTGGTCGAGACCTTCGGATCCGACCGTTCCTGGCTGCTTCGGCCTGGGGTGATCCTTGGTCCGGGCGAGTACGTCGGCCGGCTCCCGTGGTGGCTCCGTCGAGCCGAGCAAGGCGGCGAGATCCTCGCCCCTGGCAGTTCGGGCAAGACCATTCAGCCGGTCGATGTGCGCGATGTCGCGCGCTTCGCCGTCGATGCCGCCGAGCGGCCCGGCGGCGGAGTCCACAACGTGACCGCGCCGATCGGACGGGACACGATGGGCAGCTTCCTCCAGGCGTGCCTGGACGTGACGGGAAGCCGGGGTGAGCTGCGCTGGGTGCCGGATGGGGTACTGCTGGAGCACGAGGTGCGGCAGTGGACGGAGCTGCCGTTGTGGCGGACCAACGAGGGCGTCTGGCTGGTTGACTCCGGACCCGCCTACGCGGCCGGATTCGCCTGCCGCCCCTTGGAGGAGACGGTGCGGGACACCTGGGAGTGGCTCCGGGCTGGCAACTCACCGGTCCCGCACCCCCGCGCGTCCGCCCACGGCATCGCCCCGGGGCGGGAACGGGAAATCCTGGCCGCCGCCGACTCTTTGCGGTGACCGCAGTGGGGGACCGGCACGGTGCCGGTCCCCCCACACCTGTCGAACTGCGGTGCTTATTCGATAGCGAGTCGTGCGACGCTGCCACCGACGATCTGCCTCGGGGCGGCCACCCGGGTGTACTCCTCCAGCGCTTCCTTGAGCGCGATGGCGCCGGGTGAGGTCCTGGCGGGCTCCGTGGTGAGCAGTCGGCCGACGTGGACGACTCGCTCGACCAGCCCTGCGGCGCGACGCTCGGGAGCGAGCGCTGTGATGGGCTTCAGCACCTCCGCGGCCTCGTCCAGCTCGTTGCCGAGGATCAGCGCCGCTGCAAGGTCCGCCCGCGCCTCCGCCTCGATCCGGGGCATCCGCTGCGCCTCGGGCAGGGCGGCTTGAAGCTCCAGCACATGCCGGGCGTGCTCCTGGGCAGCCGCGCTGTCCCGCAGGAGCAGGAACGTTGTGCCGTGCGAGCGCGAGATCCGCTCCGGGCCGTGGAGGAACTCCCCGGCGACCTCGTCGTGGAGGTCATCCACCTCTGCAGTGTCGAGGTCGAGTGCACGCTCGACCGCAGTCGTCGCTCGCTGCCGGTCGCCGAGGTGACCGTAGGCCCTGGCCTCGATGGCGGCGATGCGGGTTCGGCCGGCCGCACCGACCCCGGTGAAGGAGTTGGCTTGGCGGATGAAGCGGATCGCCTCGCTGGGGCGGCCCTCCCAGTAGGCGAGCATGCCGAGCGTGCCGGCCGCGAACGCCGCCAGGGGGTTGAACCGAGTGGCTTCCGCGTACATACCGGCGGACCGGGCAAGTCGGGTGGCTTCGCCCAGGGAGCCGAGGTCGAATGCCGTCATGGCGAGCAAGGCCGTCGTCTGGCCGATCGCGATCAGCAGCTGCTGGCGCTGTTCGGGAATGTGGGTGCGGTCCAGGAGCTCCTCGGCATCTGCCCGGAGCTGCCGGGCTTCGCGGAGCACGTCGAACGGCGGCCGGTTGTTGTAGGTGCGGGCGAGTCGGCGCACGTCTTCCTGGACCTGTTCGATGGACAGGTCGGAGAGGAAGGCGGACGCAACGGAAGCGGCGTGGTCGGATGCTTCACGTGCGGTCATCGCGAGTTCTCTTTCAAGGTCTTGCCGGGATAGTGCGGTCGGGTCTCCCTCGCGGGGCGGAGCGAGGAGTTCTGCGATCGGTCTGTCGTCGAACAGGTGCCGGATCGTCTGCACGAACACCCCTGTCGGCCGGCTGACCGTCCCCGCGACCCAGCGCCGGAACGTCGCCTCCGACATGTCCAGGTTGCGAAACCGCGAGTCCTTGAGGTTGCGCGCCAGCTCGTTCCCGGCGCCCCTGAATTCCCTTTGAAAGTCCGGGAATTCCCACCCCTCCTTCTCGACCAGGGCACCCAGTAGCGTCTTGTTCGCCATTTCGCAGCCTCCGCCCCCGTGGTCTCAACCTGGCCCGACCGCGACCTGCGCGGGGAGAGCCTGGCTCTAGCAATACCCGACAAGAAGGCTTTTCACAGCGCGATCTGACGAGATGACGTCTCGATGACGTGTTGCTGACATCGCCATCTGACAGATGACACCCGGCTGTCGTGGCGCTGTTCTGGCCAGAACGAGACAGTGAGTCGCCGATCACTGAACCGCAGTACGCGAGGTGATCCAGTCAACTCCCGTCTGCCTGCTCGACCGAAGGTGCATCCGGCTATCTGCTGGCCGTCCTGCCCGCGTCTTCGGTTCACCGGCCGGCCCGGGACGGCACTCGACAGACCACGAAGGGGGAACAGGTCATGCCATCAGCGCCCACGGCTGCCGATCAGCTCGTGCAGCACCCCGCCGGTCACGACGGTGAACTGCGTTCGGCGGTAGAGGAGCTGAGGCAGGGGCAGTGGTGGTCGGCACGCACGCTTCTGGCCTGCTCTTGGGGCGACCCCGGTTTGTGGGCGTCGCGCACCCAGGTCCTCGGCGCGGTGGCCGGCCACAACGATGTCCTGCGTCACTGGGGCGCCGAGGAGCCCGCCGCGTTCGGCCTGACCACGCTGCACACGCGCGTCGCCGTCGACCAGGCGCTGCTGGTCGGCCAGCGGCAGCCGGCCTCGCGGGACACCGTGGCGCTCGAAGGCCGTGCTCGGCAGTGGTGCTGGCTGGCAGCTTCGGTGCTCGGGGGCGATCCCGTGCCGTGGCTCGGGCTGCTCACCCTCGCGCAGCTGGACCTCGGGCAGGCGCGGCTCGAACACAGGGTTCCGGCTCCGGACCAGATGCTTCCGCCCGGTCCGTGGGGGCTGTTCGACCAGGCCCGCCGGACCGACCCGTGGGGTCGGGAAGCGTTTCACCGGATGCTCCGCTTCTGGCTGGCCTGCGGCGAGAGCGGCCCGGCGACCGATTTTCTCGCGGCCTACAAGGCCATCTGGCCGGAGGGCTCCGCGCTGCACGCCCTGCCCTTGTACCTGTATGTCGACCGCTACCGCCGCGCCGAGCGCAAGGAAGCGGTCCAGCTGCAGTGGACGAACGACGAGACGGTCCGCGACACGGTGCTACGTGCCTTCGGGCACTGGCGGGCCGCGCTCGGGCAGGGCAGCCGGTGGCCGGTGGCGGACGAGAGCCACCTCGCCCACGCGCTCTGGGCGAGCCGCCAACGCCGGGAGGCCGCCGAGGTCTTCTCCGCGATGGCCCCGTTCATCTCCTTGCAGCCCTGGCAGAGCCTGGCGGCGGACCGGCCGGGTGAGCTGCTGCGGCAGGCGATGGTCCAGTCCTACGCCGTCACCGGCTGACCGCCACCGACCAGTCCTTCGCCCGGCGCCGAGCCGGGCCCGATCCCCGTCTTCCTCTGGAGGTTCCGCCATGTCCTGGCCCCAGCGCACCGCGTCCGGACCCGAGGATCAACATCTTCGCTCCCTTGGCTACGAGCCCGAACTCGTCCGCCGTATGGGGTCGTTCGGCAACTTCGCCGTGTCGTTCTCGGTCATCTCGGTGCTCAGCGGCTGTATGACGCTGTTCGGGTTCGGCCTGGTGACGGGCGGCCCGGCGGTGATGATGTGGGGCTGGATAGGCGTCGGCCTGGCTGTGCTGCTGGTCGGCATGGCTCTGGCAGAGGTGACTAGTGCCTACCCCACGTCCGGGGGCCTCTACTACATGGCCCAGCGGCTCGGCGGTCCGCGGTGGGGATGGACGACCGGCTGGTTGAACCTCCTCGGGTTGTTGGGCGGGATCGCCGGCATCGACTACGGCGCCGCCAGCTTCATCGCCGCGTTCGCCGGGCTGCAGTGGGGGGTCGCCCCGACGCCGGGCCTGATTCTGACGATCTTCGCGGGCGTCCTGGTGCTGCACGCCCTGCTGAACGTCGTCGGGGTCCGCGTCGTGAGCCTGCTCAACGCCGTCTCGGTGTGGTGGCACTTGCTGGGCGTCGCCCTGATCGTCGGCGTGCTCACCGTCGTCCCCTCCAACCACCAGTCCGTGGGCTGGGTGTTCACGCACTTCGAGAACGGCACCGGCTGGACGAGCCCCATCTACGTCTCGGCGATCGGCCTGCTGCTGGGCGGCTACACGTTCTGCGGCTACGACGCATCCGCGCACCTGTCGGAGGAGACCAAGGACGCCAGGGTCGCCGCGCCGCGCGGCATCGTCCGCTCGATCTGGGTCTCCCTGCTGGCGGGCACGGTGTTGTTGGCCGGTTTGTTGTTCGCCGTCCAGGACTACGCCGGCGCGTCTGCCGCCGCCGTGCCGCCCGCACAGATCTTCCAGGACGCGGTCGGAGCGACCGGCGCGAAGCTGCTGCTGCTCGTCGTGATCGGGGCCCAGCTGTTCTGCGGCAGCGCGGAGACCACTGCCGCGTCGCGGATGATCTATGCCTTCTCGCGGGACGGGGCGCTGCCCGGCTCGGCGACGTGGCGTCGGGTCTCGGCCGGCGGCGTGCCCGTGCCCGCGGTGTGGCTGGCGGTGTCGGTCGCCTTCGTCCTGGCTGTCCCATCGCTCTGGTCTCCGGTCGCCTACGGCGCGGTGACGGCCGTGAACGTCATCGGGATGAGCCCCTCCTACATCATCCCCGTCTACCTCCGGCTGCGGCAGGGCGACAGGTTCGCCCCCGGTCCGTGGAACCTCGGGCGGTGGAGCAGGCCGATCGGGATCGCCGCCGTGGTGTGGGTCGTGATCCTCACGGTGCTGGTGTGCCTGCCGCAGCGGGCCCCCGTGACCGTCGAGACGTTCAACTACGCGCCCGTCACCCTGGCGGCGGTCCTCGTGCTGGCGTGGGCGTGGTGGAAGCTGGCGGGCAACAAGTTCTCCGTGCCGGTGGTGGAGGACCCGCACCTGGCCCGGGTCGAGGCACAGGTCGTATGAGGGCGACGATGCGGGCCGCCCGTTCCCGCGCGGCCAAGCCCCCGACGGCGGCACTCTCGCCGACCGGGCCTCTGGAGCAGCTGGTGTCCGTCTTCGGCCTCGACACGGTGCTGCTGGCGACGGTCGACGCGCAGGGCCGGCTCAAGGGCAAGGAGTACGACGCGGCCCAGTTGGTGGAGCGGCTGCGGTCGGGGGCGCTGTCCCCGGAGATGTGTGCGTACGTGCTCGGCACCGACCTGGGCATGACCCCGGCGGTCAGCGGGCCGTTCTCCTGGCAGTCCGGGTTCGGCGATGTCGCTCTGCTGCCCGACCTGCAGCGGGCCCGGGTGCTGCCGTGGCTGCCGGGCACCGCGCTGGTGCTCGCCGATCCGATCAGCGGCGGATGGCCGCACCCGCTGGCACCGGGCACGGTGCTGGCCGAGCAGCTGCACCGCCTCGCCGGGCTCGGCGTGGTGCCGGCGGTGGGGATCGAGACGGAGTTCGTGCTCTACGAGGGCACCGCCCGGGACGCAGCGGCCTCCAGTTGGAGGGGCCTTCGCCCCGCGGTGCGGGACAACGGCGACTACGGCCTCGACCAGCCGCCCAGCGTGCGGGAGTTCGGCCGCAGGCTCCGCCAGGTCCTGGCCGCCGCCGGCCTGCCGGTCGAAGCCGTCAAGGGCGAAGGTGCGCCCGGTCAGGTCGAGGTGACCTTCCCGTACGGGGAGGCGGTGGCGGCGTGCGAGCAGCACGCGCTGTTCAAGCACGCGGCCAGGACGGTCGCGGACGAAACCGGTCTGACGGCCTCGTTCATGGCGGCCCCGTCCACCGGGGTCGGCAGCGGCCTGCACCTGCACGTGTCGCTGGCCGACTTCGACAACCGGCCAGTGCTGGCCGCCGACCCGCAGGACGGGACCGAGCTGTCGGAGCTGGGCGGGCAGGCGGTGGCCGGGCTGCTGGCCGTGCTGCCCGAGGTCGCCCCGCTCTGGGCACCGTACGTGAACAGCTACAAGCGGCTCAGCGACCACTCCTTCGCGCCGGCCAGGCTCGCCTGGGGCCGGGACAACCGGACGTGCGCGGTGCGGGTGGTCGGCCACGGCCGCAGCCTGCGGCTGGAGGTGCGCCTGCCGGGTGCGGACGCCAACCCGATGCTGGCGCTGGCGGCGGTGTTCGCCGGAATCCGGCACGGCATCGAGGCCGGCCTCAAGCCCCCGCCCGCCGTCAGCGGCGACGCCTACGGGCAGCGCGATGTGCCGCTGGTGCCGCAGTCGCTGGAGGAGGCCGTCGGCGCGTTCGAGGCCAGCACGTTGGCCGGTGAGCTGCTGGAGGAGCGGGTGGTCGCGCACCTGGCCCGGATCGCCCGCATGGACCTGGACCACCACGCCCGTGTGGTCACCGACGCCGAGGTCGAGCGCGGTCTCGCCCAGGCATGAGCCCCGGGCCGGTCGCGGGTCGAATCCCCCTCCCCGCGCCCGGCCCGGACCCAACCCCCACGCCCTGCTTCCCCGTTGGAGAACATCATGGACACCACCACCCGGCCCAAGACCGTGGTCAGCACCGACCAGCGTCCGGCCGTGCCCGGCCTGCTGACGGCCGTGCACCTGGTCGACGTCCTCGCCCCCGGCATGGAGGGCCTGGCCCGGTGGCTGGCCGAGGCCGGAGCCGACGTCACCGGCAGCATCCCCGAGGCCGCCAGGAACAGCCCCGTCGTCGCCGCTCTCGAAGAGGCGGGCGTCCGGGTGCACGTCGGCTTCGACGCCGGGCACGTGCGCACCGACCGCACGGCGGTGGTCTGGTCGGGCATCGTCGCCGGACCGCACCCCGAGCTGGACCGCGCCCAAGTGTTGCGGCTGCCGGTCATCGGCCGTGCCGTCGCGCTCAAGGCCCTCTCCGTCCAGGCCGGTGCCGGGGCGGTGGCCGTGGCGGGCAGCCACAGCACCACGACCGCGGCAGCCGCCCTCGCGCACGTCCTCGACGACGGGCGGACGGGCTGGGTGCTGACCGCCCCGGCCCGCGACGGTGCCGCCGGGCACGCGGGAGGCGGTGGCCGGGTCGTCGTGGACCTGTGCCCGGACGCCGGCACCCACGAGGCCGCCCCGCCCGGTGCCTGGCAGCACCGCCCCGCCCCGCACTTCCTGCACAGCGAGCCGAAGTTCGCCGCCGCGCTGATCCTCGCCACCAGCGCCAATACCCCGCACTTCGAGGACAACGTCGCCGGGCTCGACGCCGCCGAGAGGCTCGCCCGCAGTGCTGCCGTGGTCGTCCTGCCGACCTGGGACACCAGCACGGCGAACCTGCGCGAACGCCTGGGCGACCGCCCCGTGCCCGACCAGCGGGTGGTCACGGTGGGCACCGACCCCGCCTCCACCGTCTGGATCATGACACCGCGCTGGACCGGCGAGGACTTCCGCGTCGTCCTGCGCTACCAGGAGACGGACCACGCCTTCGTCCTCCCGGTAGCCGGACGCCACCACGCGCTGGCGATGTGCGCCGCCATCGCCACCGCCCTGGTGCTCGGCGAGGACCCGCAGGCCGTCGCCGAGCGCGCCACCTCCTTCCGCGGAGTGGAGCGCTCACTCTCCACCCTCGGCTCGCACCGCCACGTCACGGTGGTCGACTCCCGGGCCAGGCATCCGCACGAGGTAGCCCAGGACGTCCAGGCCGCCCGGATGCTCACCGACGGCTCCCTGCTCGTCGTCATGGAACCGGACGGCATCGCCCGCACCAGCGCGCACGCGGCCGAACTCGGTGCCGCGCTCGAAGGCGTGGACCACGCGCTGCTGCTGCCGGTCAGCACTCCGCTGCTCCACCACGCCGTGCCCGACCCGCTGGACGCCGTCGAGCGGGCCGCCCGCCGCAAGCTCGGCGACGGCAAGGTCCAGCGCGCCCGCTTCGGCCCGTGCGAGCCCGGCCCCGAGCAGCTCATCGGCGAGCTGGCCGCCGAGGGCGACCTGGTCCTGGTCGTCGGCACCGGGCAGGCCGAGCGGCTCGGGGCCCGGCTGCTGTTCCACCTGGCGGCGCCGGGTGCGCCGATCCCGCAGCACCTGTGAACCGTCCGAACCGCTCTGCTGGAGAAGCCGCTGTGCCCACCGAGCCCTTGCCCGTCCTCGCGCTGGCCGAGCGTCGGCTGATCGTCCTGGCCTCCGCCGGAGCCGGCTTCGAGCAGATCGCCGCCGACCCCGAAACGCGGCTGGCCCCGGACGGGGTCCGCAGCGCGATCGAGGCGGTCCTCGTCACGACCGGCAACCGCACCGTGCTCCAGCTCGCGGGCTGGGCCACCGCCCACCGGATCGTCACCGAGCCCGTGCACCCCAGCGGTGCCCTGACCATCAAGCCCTCCCTCGCCCCACGCCTGTCGCAGACCCTTCGCGGCTGGGCGGGCGGTCGCAGCACCCCGGAGCTGACCGCGGACTTCGGCATCTCCACGACGACCATGCGCAGCTACACCAAGACCCTCCTCAGCGCGTTGAACGTCGACTCCCAGCCCCAGGCCGTCGTCGTCGGGGTGCTCGCCGGCCTGGTGCGGCTGAGCGACATCGACCCCGCGTGGCCGGCCGAACCGCTCGCCCGCACCGCCGGGACGAGGAGTGCGGCGCCGTGAGGGCCCGGCCGAGACCCGGGCGGATCGCGCTCGCCGTGCTGTGCTTCCTGCTCGGCGTGGTCGTCGGCGGCTGCGCCGTCTACCTGCTGGAGCACTTCTCCACCCTCGGTCAGCCGGTCTACCTCGGCATCTTCGCCGCAACAGCCCTGACCACCCTTGGCGTCGCCGACCGCCTGGTCAACCACCGCACGCCGCCCCCGCACGACCCCGGCCGCGCCGGCACCCGCCGGTCCGGCTGAGCAGCACGACGCGCACCACCCATGGCGGCCGTTCGGGCCAGGGCCGCACCCCTTCGACCACAGAGACCGGATGACCACACCACCCACCCACCAGCGTCCTCCCGGCCGCCGCGACGGCGGACCGGAGCGACTGCGCTACATCGAGGCGCCGGAGCCGTTCGAGCCGGACGGCCTGCCGTCGGTGTTCCTCGCCGGGGCGACCGTCGGCTGCGCGGACTGGCAGGCCGAGGCGGTCGACCTGCTGGCGGGCGCCGGCTTCGAGGGCACCGTCCTCAACCCGCGCCCCTCCCGCAACCCGGCCACCGACCCCTACGCCGCGTGGGCCCCGTTCGGCTGGCAGGACACCAACATCCGCCGGGCCTCTCTCGTCCTGTTCTGGAACCCGGTCGGCCACGTGCGCGTGCACGACTGCTACGAGGCCGGCCTGTTCACGCCGTACGGCGGGACGGTGGTCGTCGGCTGCGATCCGGCAGACCTGGTCCAGCGGGCCAACCGGGTGCTGCTCGGCCATCTCATGCCGTGGCTGCCCGTCTCCGACACGCTCGCCGACACCGTCACCGCAGCCCTCGCCGCGCTCGCCGCCCCGGCCGCCGCCCGCGGCTGACCACCACTGCCCCCGCCCACGTCAGGACGTCCATGCTCCGCGCCCCTGCCCCGTTCCGGATCGAGGACCTCGCCCTCCTCGGCAACACGCGCTCCGCCGCGCTGGTCCGCCCGGACGGCGCCATCAACTTCGCCTGCCTGCCCGACTTCGACTCCCCAGCCGTCTTCGCCGCGATGCTCGGCGGCGACGAGCACGGCTTCTGGCGCATCGGCCCGGCCGTCTACGACGGCTCCCCGCCACCGGCCGCCGACCGCCGCCAGTACCTGGGCGACACCATGGTCCTGCGCCAGGAGTGGGACACCGACACCGGCACCCTCGCGATCACCGACTTCATGCCCGCCCCCGACGTCACCGACAACGCCGAACCGCAGATCATCCGGATCGTCGAGTGCGTCAGCGGCGTGGTGCGCATCGCCTCCGTCTTCCGCCCCCGCACCGACTACGGCGCCACCCTGCCGGTCATCCAGCGCTACAACCACGGCGCGTCGCGCCTGTCGGCAACCACCTACCCGCACGCGTACTGGCTCGACGGCCCCTCACACACCGTCAACCGCGACGGGGTGTGCCGGGCCGACCTCACCCTCCACGCCCACCAGAGCATCGCACTCTCACTCACCTGGAAGCTCTCCAACAGGCCCGCGCCCATCCCGCCGGACGCCTTCGCCGAGCTGGACGCGACCGTGGAGTACTGGGAGCAGTGGGCACGGGGCTGCACCTACCGCGGCCCCCACCGCGACGCGGTGGTGCGCTCCGCCCTCACCCTCAAGGCCATGTGCCACCCGGGCGGCGGCGTGATCGCAGCCCCCACCACCTCCCTGCCCGAGCAGCTCGGCGGCGTGAGGCAGTGGGACTACAGGTTCGTGTGGCTGCGCGACAGCGCGCTGGCCATCGCCGCCCTGATCCGCCTCGGGCAACTGGAGGAGGCCCGGCGCTGGCGACGCTGGCTCGTCGACACGCTCACCCCCGAACGTCTCCAGCCGATCTACCGCATCAACGGCGACACCGACCTGGACGAAGAGGTCCTGGACCACCTGCCCGGGTACGAGAACTCCCGGCCCGTGCGCATCGGCAACGGCGCCGCCGGCCAGCTCCAGCTCGACGTGTTCGGTGAACTCGCGGACACGCTGCTGCTCGCCGAGGACGCCGGACTGCCTCCCTCGCCGCAGGTCGACGCCCTGCTCCTGGCGCTCCTCGCCCAGGTGGAGCTGCGCTGGCGGGAGCCGGACGAAGGCATCTGGGAAATCCGCGGCGAGGCACAGCACTTCACGCACTCCAAGGTCATGTGCTGGGTCGCCGTGGACCGCACCCTGCGGCTGCTGGAGCGCCGCACCACCACCGACCCCGCCGTCCTGGTCCGCCTCTCCGAGCTGCGCGAGGAGATCCACCACGACGTATGCACCAACGGCATCGACGCCCAGCGCGGCGTGTTCACCCAGTACTACGGCGGCCAGGACCTCGACGCCTCCCTGCTGCTGATCCCCCAGGCCGGCTTCCTGCCCGCCGACGACAAACGGGTCATCGCCACGATCGAGGCCGTCCAGCGCGACCTCACCGAACACGGCCTGGTGCTGCGCTACACCACCCGCGAGGCATCCGGCGCCAACGTGGACGGCCTCGCCGGCCACGAGGGCGCCTTCCTCGCCTGCTCGTTCTGGCTCACCGAGAACCTCACCGCCATCGGCCGCACCGACGAGGCCACCGGACTGTTCGACCGGCTCCTCGCCCTGCGCAGCGATCTCGGCCTGCTCGCCGAGGAGTACGACCCCTTCGCGAAGCGCCAACTCGGGAACTACCCGCAGGCGTTCTCGCACTGGGCCCTGGTCGACGCCGCCGTGCGGCTCACTCCCCAGCCCCGGTCCCGGCGGGCCGCACCGCCCCGCCCCCGGGCATCCGTCGAGCAGGCGGTCCCGGCCGCCGTGGTCGCGTAGTGGGCGGGAGCGAGGTGCGCAACACCATCGACCACTCCTCGGTCGCCACCGCCGTCCAGGCCGGGACCATCACCGGCGGCGTGCACCTCCACCCGGGCCAGCCACCGCTGCCAGTGCGGGTGCCGCGACAACTCGCCCCCGTCCCTGCCGTGTTCACCGACCGACAGGAGGCCCTGCTGCACCTGGACGCCGTCCTCGGCCGGGCCCCCGCAGGCGAAACGGCGCCCGTCGTGGTGATCACCGGTCCGGACGGCGTCGGCAAGCGCGCCCTCGCCACCAAGCTGGGCCACCAGATCGCCGACCGATACCCGGACGGCCAGCTGGTGGCCCGGCTCCGCGCCGACTCCCCGGGCGGCCCCGCCACGGCCGCCGAGGCCGCGCGGTCCCTGCTGCGCTCGCTCGGCCTCGGCGAACACGCCCCGCTGCCCTGGGCCGACCAGGACCTGCTCGGCCTGTGGCGCAGCGAGACCGCCCGCCGGCGGGTGCTGGTGGTGCTGGAGGACGCGGCCGGCGCCGGGCAGGTGCTGCCACTGATCCCGGCGGCGCCGGGCTGCCTGGTCGTGGTCACCAGCCGCGATCCGCTGCCGGCGCTGCTCGCGCACGGTGCCCTCCACCACCGCCTCGAACCCCTGGTGGCCGAGCACGGCCTGCGGCTGCTGTCGCGGATCGTCGGCGAGGACCGCACCGGGCGCGACCCGGACGGGGCGGCGGCCCTCGTCAGGTTCCACGGCGGGATGCCGCTGGCCATCGCGCTCGCCGCCGCCGAGCTCGTCCTCCAGCCGGACCTGCCACTGCGTGCCGGCCTACCCGCGCCCTCCTCATCAGGGCCGACCGAATCGGACAATCCCGTGCGCGACGCCGTCGACACCGCCCTCGCCCACCTGGCACCGCGGGAAGTCGGCTTCCTGCAGCGGCTCGCCCTGGTTCCGGCTCCCGATCTCGACCTCGCCTCCAGCGCCGCCGCGACCGGTACCACCCGCGACCAGGCCCGCGTGCTCCTCAACGAGCTGGCCGCCCGGGGCCTGCTCGACACCGCCCACCGCGCCGCCGTCCGCGGCGACCTCTACACGCTGCGGCCCGCCGTCCGCAACGCCGCCACCGGCGTCGGAGCACCGGCCAGGCTGGCCGCCGACGAAGCCTGCACCGGCTACCTCACCCACCTGCTCCAGGCCGCCCGCGCCTGCGCCCAACTCCTCACCCCGCACCACCGCGTCCTGCCCCGCCCGTCACTGGGGCGACCCGTCGAGCCGCTCCGCTTCACCAACCGGCACGAGGCCCTCGCCTGGCTGGAGGCCATCGCCCCCGCCGTCGGCCCGGCCATGATCACCGCCGTCGACCAGGGCGACCCGGCGGTTGCCTGCGCGCTCGCCTCCGACCTGTGGCCCCTCTTCCACTACCACCGCGACGTCCCGATGTGGATCATCGTGTACGAGGCCGGGCTGCGCGCCGCGCTGCGCTGGGGCGAGCCGATGGCGGTCCGCGAGATGTCCTCCAGCCTCGCCCTGGGGCTGGTCGCCGCCGGGCGCCACTCGGAGGCCGCTACCCAGTACTCGCGGGCTGCCGCGCTTGCCCATGCGGCTGGCGACCGCTCCGGCGTCGCCCAGTACACCTCCGGCATCGGGGCGGCCCTCCACGACGCCGGACTGTACGACCAGGCCCAGTCCTTCCTCGGCGAAGCCTTCAGCCTCTACAGCGACCTCGATGACCGCAGGGGCGCAGGACTCGCCGGGATGCTCCTCGCCTCCGCAGCCGCTCGGCAAGGCTATGTCGACTTCGCCCTCCCGATTCTGCGCATGGCCCGCGCCGATCTCACCAGTCTCCAGCCACCGGACCCGCTCAACGCCGCCCGCGCACTGGCCTACCTCGGCGAGGGCTACTCCCTCGCCGGCCAGCACGATCTCGCCGCCGCCACCCTTGTCCAGGCCCGGCTGGAGTTCGCCGACCTTGGCCACCGTCACTGGATCGCCCGCACCACCGAGGTCCTCGGGCAGGCCGCCGAACGTGCCGGACAGCTGGACGTAGCCGTCGGCTGGTACACCGCCAGCCTCCACCAGTACACGGTCCTCGCCAGCACGAGAGACGAGAGGCGACTCAACGACCGCCTCGCCGCAGTGCTCGCCCGGTGACCCGCCACATGCGGTGAGCGTCGCCCTGACCACGGGCGTGATCTGCTCACCCCCTTCCCCGACCGCTACCACCCCGGACTCCGACATGCCACCCGCTGCCCCGCCCGTCCACCACCGCACCCCGCCCCGGCCGGCGGCCCCCCGCCCGCACCCCCGCCTCCGCCCGGCGTTCGCGAGCGCGCCCCTCCCCGCGCCGGGCATCCGGTGAGCCCCGCCGAGCGGCAAGCCCGCGCCCTGGACCCGGCGGGCCAGGCGGCGCTCGCCGAGGCCGCCGGGATGATCGGGCTCGACCCGACCGGTGCGGTCGTGCTCCAGCACCGCAAGCACACGGTGGTGCGCCTGCCCCGCGCCACCGGCCGGGCCTCCGCCGTCGCCAAGATCTACAAGTCGGGCGAGGACCGCTGCGCCGTTCAGCGCCAGACGACGGCCGCGCACTGGCTCCGGGACAACGGGGTGATGACGGCCCGCCCGCTGAGCGAGCCCGCCGTGACGCGCCAGGGGCGGCTGGTGACCTTCAGCGAGGACCTGGGCGACGGCGGCCCCGTCTCCTGCACACAACTGGCACACCTGCTGCTCGCGCTCCACGCCCTCCCGGTGCCCGAACACCTGTGCCTGCCGGTGACCGACCCCGCCCGCCAGCTGCTGGCCAGGATCGCAGCACTGCCCCGGCGGGTCCTCGCGCCGGCCGACCGGCACTGGCTGCACGGGCAGGTCACCGCGGCCGGCCACCAGTGGTCCACCCACCCCTGGCCCCAGGCCCCGGTCGTCGTGCACGGCGACCTCAACACCTTCAACACCCTGCTGAGCCCCGGCTACGGACCGGCACTGCTCGACCTGGAGTCCCTCGCCACAGGACCCGCCCTCTACGACCTCGCGTTCATCGCCTGGACCCGGGACGGCTTCGCCGCGGACCCCCGCGAGTACGAGGACTTCCGGACGGCCTACGGCGTCGACGTCACCACCGTCCAGCACGGCGCGGCATACAGGGTGCTGGCCCGGCTGCGCGCGGCATGCGGCGTCGTCATCGCCCTGGAAGCCGCATCACGCGACCCGGCGTGGCTGCCCGAGGCCACGCACCGGACGGCCTGCCTGCGGCGCCAGGGCGAGGGCCCGGCCACTTACCCGTGGGACTGGAACAGCCGCGAACGCGCCGTGCTCCGGCCGGGCAGGCGCGCAGCGGCTGATCCGGCAGTGGACGGGCCGGGCGGGTGCGCGCCGGCCCCGGACGGGCCCCCGTCCTCGACGCCCGGCGGACCACCCGCGTCGGCCTGCGGGAGGAGACCGTGACGAGCGACCCGCTTGCCCGGCCGGGCCCTAACTGACACCCCGACCGAGCGCATCACCCGCCACGCCGCTGCCGGCCGCCCGTTCGTGCCGCCCGCCCCTCGCAAGGACGCCCATGCTTCGCGCCATCCCCGGGATCGAGGACGCCGTCCTGCCCGAAATCGCCCCTCCCCGATCCCGGGCGGCCCCGCGTGCGTTCGCCGGTGTGACCTTGTGGCCGGACCAGGACGAGGCGGTCGACAGGGCCACCGCCGCGCTGGCCGCTGTTCCCCAGGTCGTGGTCCTGATGGCCTGCGGATCCGGGAAGACCGTGGTCGCGGGCGCCATCGCGCAGGAGGTCCTCCCCCGCACCGGCAGTGTGCTGATCGCCGTTCCCACGCTGGACCTGGTCAGCCAGACCCTCGACCAGTGGGCCAGGGCCTTCGGCCCCGATGCCCTCGGCGAGGTGATCGCGATCTGCTCGGACCGGCGGGTCCTCGGTGACGCCTCCGCCAGCCGTGGTGCCCGGGTCGTCGGCGATCCACGAGAACTTGCCGACCTCAGGGCGACGGGGCGACGGACCACCGCGATCTGCACCTACCAGAGCCTGCACACCGTGATCGCCGCCCACCGGGCCGGCGCCGGCGCCTGGGACCTCGTCGTCGCCGACGAACTGCACCGCTCGGACAGCAACACCTGGGCCCAGATCCACGACAACCGGCTCGTCCCGGCCCGGCGACGGGTGTCCCTGACGGCGACCCTCAGGGACCTCGTCGGCACCGACGGCATCCCGGTCCGGCCCGACCGGTTCGGGCCCGTCGTCCACCGGCTGTCCGTGGGCGAGGCCATCGAGCGGGGCCGGCTCGCCGACTACGAGGTGGTCATCGCCGACGCCTCCGCCCGGGCCGTCGCCGACCTCGTCCGCCAGGGCACCTTCCTGATGGTGGGCCCCATGCACGTCGAGGCCGCCGTCGTGGCGAAAGCCATCGCGGTCCTGCGCGCGGCCACGGAACGCGGCTCCCGCCGCATGATCACCTACCACTCGACGGTCGCGGCTGCCCGCGCCTTCGCCCAACTGCTGCGGCACCTGGTCGACTACCTGCCGCCCGAGCAGCGGCCCGCCTCGCTGTGGACCGGACACGTCCACGGCCGGCAGGACCGCGCCGTGCGCCGCCGGATCCTCGACCGCTTCCGGTCGAGCACTGAGGGCCTCGCGGTCCTCACCAACAGCCGACTCCTGATCGAGGGCTTCGACTGCCCGGAGACCGACGCGGTCGCCATCGTCGACGCGCGCCGCTCGAAGATCGAGGTCACCCAGATCGCCGGACGGGCCCTGCGCCGGGGCGACCGGAGCCGCGAGAAGGTCGCGGCCATCATCGTCCCGGCCGTCACCGCGGCGAACACCGGTGAGGGCAGCGGGTTCGGCACCGTCCTGGCCACCGTCGAGGCCATGGCCGCCATGGACGACCGGCTCTACCGCCACCTCACCCGCATGCGACGCTCCCGTGACCGCCCCGCCCGACCGGACCGGGCTGCGGGCCTGCCGAACTGGATCTCCTTCAGCGGGGCCGGCGAGATCCCCGCCGGCTTCATCGACGCGATCACCACCAGGGCCGTGCTGTCCACCGGTTCCCGCCGGGAGCGGCACCTGGCCGACCTGCGGGCCTTCCACGCCGAGGCCGGCCACCTGCGCGTCGCGCGGGACTGGATCGGCCCCAGCGGGGAGAGGACCGGGCAGTGGCTGAACAACGCCAAACACCGGCACCGCCAGACCTCCCTGCCCGCCTCCGTCGCACGCCGGCTCGAAGACCTCGGTGTCGTCTGGCACACCGGGGACGCCGAGTGGATGCAGTTCCTCCAGGACCTGACCGACTACAGGGCCGAGCACGGCAACCTCCTGGTGCCCAGTACATATGTCACCCCCGAGGGCCGGCCCCTCGGCTCCCAGGTCCGCGGCAGGCGAAAGCGGGGTGACTCCCTCAGCGCCGACCAGCGCCGCGAGCTGGACGCCCTCGGATTCGTGGCCTCCGTCGCGGAGCACCGGTTCCGGAGCAACATCGCGCTGCTGAAGGAGTTCGTGGCGCAGCACGGCCATGCGCGTGTCCAGGTGTCGGGAAGAGGCGGTGACCACGGCCGCCTTGGGGACTGGCTGAAGAACTGCCGCAAGAGCGCCCGCCGGGGACGACTGCCGCTGTGGCAGCACACCGAACTGGCGGCATGCGGCGTCGATCTCCCCCCGCACCCCGACAGCACGACTGACCCGCAGCACGAGGAGCGCCGACCCCGCCTCGCCTAACCTGGGTTGATGCACTTACTCGCTGCGCATCGCCTTACGGGCATACTTCTGTCGGACCTTCCAATGCGGTGGGCCCACTCCCAGCAAGTGTTGTCTCAGGCGCGGAAGCTGGCGCCCGTTGTGGGTAATGCTCGCGTGGTTCTCGCGGTGAGCGCGATCCTGCACGATGTGGGCTACGCGTCCGCGGCGGTTGATACCGGCCAGCACATGATCGACGGTGCCCGCTACCTTGCCCGGTTGGGATGTGATCCGCTGGTCTGCTCGCTGGTGGCCTACCACTCCTCGTCGGAGTGGGAGGCAGCCGAGCTGGGGCTGGCGCCCGCGCTGGCGGAGTTCGAGCGGCCCCCGTCCGATCTGTTGGACGCCATCACGTTCTGCGACCTCACGAGCGGGCCCGACGGCGCTCCGGTGGATGCCACCTCGCGGCTCGATGAGGTCCTTTGCCGCTACGCTCCGGACCACGTCGTTCACCGGGCCGTGTCGGCGGCGCGCCCGGCCTTGCTGGCGATGGTCGCCCGCGTCGAGGAGCGGCTGGCGGCTCGTCCGGGCGGCTACCCGATGTAGGGGGCGGGGTCGTTCTTGAATCCGCGGTCGAGGCGAAGCCGTGTCGTCGGCGCGATATCCAGGGCGTCGAGTTCGGACCGGGGCGTCCACCGGACCTCGAACGACTCCGAGCTGGCCCTCAGCGTGCCCCCCTGGGGCTGTGCGCGCAGCGTGATGGAGAACTCCTGGCGCACCTCGCCGTCGGAGAAGGCGATCACGTGGCCGGGGTCGCTGTAGATGCCCACCATGCCGGTCACCCGCACCCGGATGCCGGTTTCTTCCTCGACTTCGCGGACGGCGGCCTCGGCGATGCTTTCGCCGATCTCCTGGACGCCTCCGGGCATTGCCCAGCGTCCGTTGTCGGAGCGTCGCTCCAGGAGCACCTCGTCGTGGTCGTTGAGCACGAAGGCGGTGACGGCGGGGACGATCCGCTGGGCTTCCGGGGCGTCGGGGTCGTTGAAGTAGTCGGTGCGGCTCACGGGGTGCTCCTCTTCAGCGGTTCGGCTCGGGCCCAGACCTTGTCGAAGCTCTCCTGGTAGCTGAGTACGAGCAGGGCTCCGGCGACGCGGCGCAGGTGCAGGACCGGGGTCAGCGGTGCGCTGATTCCGTAGATCTGGGTGTTGACCAGCAGTTCGTCGTCGGATCGGTAGAGGGAGTTGTGCAGGGTGGAGCGGTGCGAGCGGAACTCGATCCCGGGTATCCCGTAGAGCGGCCGGTACAGCTTGATGACTTCCCGGACCTTGTAGGCGACGCCCTCGCCGATCTCCTCCTCCTCGCCTCGGCGGGCGACCTCGGGGCTGTCGGGGTCGCCCAGCAGGATGCGGATGCGAACGCCGGCGTCCGCCTTGGTTCTCAGGAGGCGGTGCCAGCGCGGGTTCTCCGCGAGGTGGACGCCGGCGTGTACGAGGATTCCCAGCTCGGACGTGGCCCGCTCGGCGAAGCTCAGCCAGAGGTCCGGTGGCACGGAGGAGCGGTGGGGGTAGACGTGGACGATCTCGGCGTCCGCGGCGTCGATCCGCTGTTCTTCGGGTTTCGCGTTCGGCCAGAGGTAGTCCTCTTCGAATCCGAGGAATGCTGCGGTGGCCTGCCGGTGCTTGCGGTAGGGCTCGCGGCCCTTGGTGATCCAGCGCTCGACGGTCCTCGCGTCAACCCCGGTGTGCTCGGCGAGGTCTTCCTCCGTGACGCCCCGGCTCACCAGCGCGGAACGCAGTCGCTCGTTGGCCATCCGGCCCCCGCTTAGGACGTCTTGGGACGTGCTCGGACGGCCTGAGGCTAGCGGGGACGTCCTGAGATGTCCAGCTCATGTCTGATCATGTCCCGTGCAGTAGAGGCACTCTGAGTCATCGCCAGCTCACGCCGCGGGTGCCCCATCCCCGTCCGAGTCGGCCATGGACCACTCGCCTGCGTCGGTATCTGCCCTGAGCCGAAGCCGTCGCCGGCAGCTGAAGCACCACCTTCGGTCCGCCCGCGCATCGTTCGCGGGACTCACTCCGCCCTCCGTCACGGAGGACTACAGGAAGAAGTACGGAGATGACTGGACACACGCCGCGTCATGCGGTCGTCATCGCCTCTGGTGGTCTCGACAGCACCACCGCGGCCTACTGGCTCGCCGACCGCGGCAGCCGACTCTCGCTGCTCTCCTTCGACTACGGGCAGCGGCACCGCAAGGAACTCGACTTCGCGCGCCGCATCGCCGGCCACCTCGGCGCCCACCAAGAGGTGGTGGACCTCAGCGGACTCGGCCGGCTGCTCAGCGGCTCCGCGCTGACCGACCCTGCCGTCCGGCTCCCGGACGGCCACTACACCGCCGAGAGCATGCGCGCCACCGTGGTGCCCAACCGCAACGCGATCATGCTGGACATCGCCGTCGGGATGGCGGTCGCCCGTGGGGCGGACGCGGTGGCGTTCGGCGCGCATGCCGGCGACCACGCGATCTACCCGGACTGCCGCAGCTCGTTCTTCGACCTGTTCGCCGAGACCGCGAAGGCCGGCAACGAGGGATTCCTCGCGGACGGCTTCGAGGTGCTGGCGCCGTTCATCGACCTCGCGAAGGCCGACATCGTGGAGATCGGGCGCCAGATCGGCGTGCCGTACCAGGACACCTGGTCCTGCTATAGGGGCGGCGAGGTGCACTGCGGTAGGTGCGGGACGTGCACCGAGCGGATCGAGGCGTTCTCGCTGGCCGGTGTCGAGGACCCGACCGAGTACGCCCGCGCGGGCGCGGAGGCGGCCCGGTGAGCGCCGGAGTTCTGGCCGGGCGCCACCGGATCGGCAAGGTCTTCCGGTTCGAGGCCGCGCACTTCCTGCCCGGGCTGCCGGACGGCCACCAGTGCGCCCGGATGCACGGGCACTCTTAGACCGACCGGCAAATGGATCACTTGAGGCGTCGGGTGGTGGGCCGGCCGTCCCAGCGGTAGCGGCTCGTTGCCCGGCGGATCAGCATGCGGAGCGTGACGAGGGCGGCGGCGAGGTAGAGGTAGAAGTCCACGACGCTGCCGCTCCTCTCGGTGCAGCGCCGGAGCTTGCCGTAGTCGTTCATCCACGAGTGCGTGCGCTCGACCACCCAGCGCTTGCCGGCCTGGATCGGGGCGGGCACGCCCTTGCGGGCGATCTCCGCGGTGAAGCCCAACTGGGCTATCAGCGAACGGGACTTGGCGCTGTCGTAGCCGCGGTCGAGGTTGACGTTGACGGCTTCCGGCAGCGCGCCGACCTGGTCCTTGGCGGCGTCCAGGGTCGGGCCGAGCAGGGGCGAGTCGTGCCGGTTGGCCCCGTCGGAGACGATCCCGAGCGGGACGCCGCAGGCGTCGGTGGCGACGGAGCGCTTCAGACCCTGCTTGCCCCGGTCGACCGGCGAGCGCCCGGCCTTGTCACCGCCGGACGGGGCCTTGGTGATGCAGCCATCCACCGAGATCTCGCCCAGACCGAGGCCGATCATCCGGTCGTAGGCCTCGAGCGCGAGAGCGTGCACAGATTCGGAAATCCCTTGCTCGGCCCACTCTTTGACACGCCGCCTGATCGTGCGGTCGGAGCATCCAGGGGTGGAGACGCGCTCGTAGCCGGAGCCGTGGACCAGCGCGAGCACGATGTGCTCGAAGACCGTCCGGTCAGCGATCCGGCGGCGGTGGCAGCCCAGCGGATGGTTCGCGACGAACGCTTCCCGGGCAGGCAAGAGTGCAGCGAACTGGTCCCAGAGGGGTTCGAGCAGGCAAGATGGCAGCGCGGGCACGGCCGTCCTTCGTGATCACTGAGCGTAGAGAACTCCATGATCACGTGGACCCGTGCCCGTACTGCATCCACCCCGCCTTACGTGCGACAGCGACTGCCTATTGCCGGTCGGTCTTACACGGTGGAGTTCGTCCTCACCGCGGATCAGCTCGTGGGGCCCGGCTTCGTCACCGACTTCGGGGACCTGGCGCCCGTGAAGGCGGTGATCGACTCCACGCTCGACCACCGCGTGCTGAACGAGGTCCTGCCGGTGGTTCCGACCTCGGAGAACCTGGCGGTCTGGTTCGCCGGCTGGTTCGTGGAGCACGTGGAGCCGGACCTGCCCGGCCGCCTGGCGGCGGTACGGGTGTCGGAGACCGCGAGCAGCTGGGCCGAGTTCCAGGTGGCTGAGCGATGAGCCTCATGGGCGGCGCGGTCCTCGGCGGCCGGGGGCTGCTGATCGCGGAGTGCTTCGGTCCGACGTTCCAGGGCGAGGGCCCGAGCGTGGGGGAAGAGGCACTGTTCCTGAGGCTGTCGCGTTGCAACCTCAAGTGCCCCCGGTGCGACACACCACAGACGTGGGACTGGTCGAGGTTCGACCCGCGGGAGGTCTCCACCCGACACAGCGTGGAGGACCTGGCCGCCTGGGTGATGTCCCACTCGCCCCGCCTCGTGGTGGTCACGGGCGGTGAACCGCTGCTCCAGCAGGGCGAGCTGGTCACCCTGCTGCAGTTGCTGTCCGGCCGGCGGGTGGAGGTGGAGACGAACGGGACGGTGGTACCGCTGCCCGACCTGGTGGAGGCGGTGGGGGCGTTCAACGTCTCGCCGAAGCTGGAGGCATTCGCCGCACGTGGGGACCGCCGGATCAACCCGGAGGCGCTACGGGCGCTGGCGGCCTGCGGGAAGGCCCGGTTCAAGTTCGTGGTCCGTGACATCGGCCAGCTCGATGAAGTGGACGCCCTGGTGGAGGAGTTCTCCCTCACCCAGGTGTGGATCATGCCGGAGGGCACGAGCAGCGCCGAGGTGATCGCCGGACAACGGGCCCTGGCCGAACCCGTCCTGGCCCGTGGCTGGAACCTCAGCACCCGGCTCCACACGCTGATCTGGGAGGACGAGAGTGGCCGCTGACAGCGCCAAGGCACCTGAGCGGCGCGGTCGTTCCGGTTCCCCCGGACCGCGCGTGTGCGGTAGCGGTCCTCGGTCGAACGATGGGCGAAGCGGGATCCTGCTTGCCGCTCAGGCTGCGCCCACTATACCCAACTCCGCTGTTCCACGGGCCCATTCACTGATGTCGTTCGTCGTGGACGTGCGCCACCTCAAGCAGGCAGCGCGGGCCTGCATGCGCCGAGCCGGCGCACCGGGCACCGACGGTATGGGCTGGGCCGAGTATCGGCAAGGCCTGAGCGACCGGCTGGCGGCATTGGCCGGGCAGCTGCGCGCGGGTACCTGGGAGCCGGGCCCGGTGCGGGAGGTGGAGATCACCGCCTACACCGGGAAGGTCTTCACCGCCGTGATTCCGACGGTGGAGGACCGGGTCGTGCAGCGGGCGATCCGCCATGCGATCGAGCCGGTGCTGGAAGCGCGGGCGTTCGCCGCCTGGGTGTCGGGCTACCGGGCCGGCCGCAACCGGATCACCGCGCTGCGCGACGCGGACCGGCACCTGCGGGAGGGGCTGCGGTGGGTGGCGGACGTGGACGTGCGGCAGGTGTCGGCCGGGTCGAGCGCGAGCGAGGTGGCCGGTTGGCTGGCCGAGCACGTCGCGGACGGCCCGTTCCTGCGGCTGTTCGAGCGGGTGCTGGAGCCGCTGCCGTACCCGATCGTTCCGGGTACGGCGCTGGCGCCGCTGCTGATCAACCTGCGTCTGTCGCGGGCGGACTCGGCGCTTGCCGGCTACCGGGTGGTGCGGTTCGCCGACAACTACTGCCTGTTCTGCGAGGACCGCGCGCAGGCGCAGGAGGCGATGGCGGCCGTCGCCGAGGCACTTGGCCACTGCGGGCTCGAACCCCATCCCGGCAAGAGCCAGGTACGCGCCGGGGTGAACACCGAAGACCTGTTCCTGATCGCCGGATGAGGGGCGACGATGACGACACCTGACGCCTTCGCGTCCTCGATCGGATGGGTGCCGGTGCCGGGCGGCGTGTGCCTGTTCGGCGACCGGCGGCGGCCGATCACAGTGGCCGACCTGGAGTGGACGGCCACGCCGCTGACGCCCGCCCAGCTCGGGCTCGGCGACGACCACCGGCCGCTGGTGGACCTCGACCAGGCACACGCGGCCCGGCTGGCCGCCGAGCTCGGCGGCCAGCTGCCCAGGTCGGTGGAGTGGGAGTGGGCCGCCGCCGGGGCGGACCTCCGCGCCTACCCATGGGGCGAGCAGGAACCGGATGCGAGCCGGGCGAACCTGCGCGGCAGCTGCGGACGGCTCACCCCGGTCGACTCCCACCCCGACGGGCGGACACCGGAGGGCCTGAGGGACATGGCCGGCAACTGCTGGGAGTGGACCGCCTCGCCGACGATCGGCGACGGCTTCGTGGTCCGCGGCGGCTCCTACAACTCCCTGCCCCTGTACGCGCGCTCGACGTTCCTCAACGCGGCCCCGGCCGAGCTGCGCTCTGCGGGCATCGGCGTGCGGGTGGTGAGGGCGGCGTGATCGGCGACCTGCTCATCGCCGGCTGCTCGCGCCGCAAGGCCGAAGAGCCCAGGCCGATACCGGCGCTGGAGCGCTACACCGGCGGCATCGCGCCCCAACTGCTCGCCCGCTTCGCCGGGCACCAGTCGGCCCGCGGCAGGATCCGCTTCCTGTCCGCCGAGCACGGCCTGGTCCACGCCGACGACCCGCTCGCCCCGTACGACCGCCGCCTGACGCGCGAGCGCGCCGAGCAGCTGCGCCCGGTCGTCGCCGGTCAGCTGCGCCGCGACTTCGCCGCCACCGGCACACCCCGCCGGATGCTGCTGGTCCTGGAACCCGACTACGTGATCCCGCTGGCCGACCTGCTGGCGCTGCCCGAGCGCCCGCTCGTGCAGTGGGTCAGCGACCCGCGCGACTGGCCGCAGACCGCCGCCGTGCTCGACGAATGGAGGTGGCCGTGACCGGCCCCACCCTCGCGGACGTACTCAAGACCCGTCCCAACATCCACCGGCACCTGACCGAGGCGTTCACCGAGCGCACGAGCATCGGCTGGCACCAGCCCACCCGGGCGCACGCCGCCACCGGCCGCCCGCTGTCGGTCGTCCTGCCGGCCCGCAACACCGCGTACGCGCTGCCCGTAGTCCTGGACGCGCTCGCCGCCCAGCAGACGGCCGGGCCGGTGGAGGTGATCGTGGTCGACGACGCGTCGACGGATGCCACCTTCGAGATCGCCCGCCGCCATCCGGCGGTCACCACCGCCGTCCGGCTCCCCACCCGGAGGGGCTCGGCCACCGCCCGCAACATCGGGGCCCGCCTCGCCCAGGCGCCGACCCTGCTGTTCGTGGACGCCGACATGGTGCTGCCCCCGCACGTCCTGGCCGACGTCGCCGCCCGCGCGAGCACGAAGACCGTGCTGACCGGGTTCCGGCACAACACCGTCCTCCGGTCCTCCCCATGCGGCTGGGTGCTGCCGGACGGCCCGCCGTCCCTGGCGGCCGATCACCGCGTCACCTGGACACCGCCGGCCAACACCGTGCTGCCGTACTCGGGAATCACGCTCAGCGAACGCCTGGACGGACGCCCGCTGGATGCCACCGACGACTTCCAGACCCTGGGGTGCGGCCGGTTCTACCACGACTGGAACCTGCCGCGGATGGTGGTCACCGCGCTGCTCGCGGTGCCGCGCGAGCCTCTGGTGGACGTCGGCGGCTTCGAGGAGGAGTTCGGCCGCCTCGGCTGGGGGATGGAGGACACCCACCTCGGTGCCGCGCTGATCGCCTCCGGCTGCCTCGTCGTCCCGCTGCGCCAGGCGGTCGGCTACCACCTCGACCCACCCGACGCTGCGGCCCAGTGGCAGGCGAAGCTCGCCACCTGGCCCGCCACCCTCGCCCACTACCGCCGTCTGCTCGACCGGCCGGCGCCCTCCGGGCGCGGCCACGAGTTCGCCACCGCCACCGACAAGCACCTGACCGAAGCCGAGGTAGTCACCCCATGATCCGCTGCTTCGCCACCGCCACCTTCGGCGGCACGACCGTGGTCCACGACCCGGCGGTCGGAACCAACCACCTGGCGCCCCAATCGATCCCGGCCGGACGGGTCTTCCTCGACGACCGGCAGGTCGCGTCCTGGATCGAGGCCGAGCTGGCCAAGCTCCCTCTCACGGCCCCGGTGAGCATGTGCTGGTCGCCGATCGTGCGCTGCAACCTGGCCTGCCCCCAGTGCCTGGACGACAAGAGCGTGCGCGAATCCACGGCCGACGAACGGCGGGCCCTCGTCGAGCACATCGCGAACTCCGGCGTTCTCGGCGTCGACATCTCCGGCGGGGAGCCGCTGCTGCTGCGCGACCTGCCCGACCTGGCCCGCGCGATCCGCTCCCACAACACGGCGGTGGTCAGCTGCACCACCAACGGCTGGCACCTCGCCCGCCGGGCCGCCGACCTCGTCGGCGCGGTCGACGCCGTGCGCGTCTCCCTCGACGGTGCCACCGAAGCCACCCACGACCACTGGCGCGGGGCCGACAGCTACCGGCGCGCGATGGCCGGCATCCGCGCCGCCGTCGACGAGGGACTGCCCGTCCAGCTCCAGATGGTCCTCATGCAGGCCAACCAGCACGAGGCTCAGGCCCTCCTGGAGCGGGCCGCCCAGCTCGGCGTCGGTGGCGTCACCTTCCTCCAGATGCTGCCGATCGGCGACGGCGTGGCCCTAGCCGACGAACAGATGCTCACCGACGACCAGGCCCGTACCGCCATCGACGCCCTCACCGTCCCCGACGGCCTGCGGGTGCGGCTGCGCACCCGCGGCAGCGCCGACGGCTTCACCGTCCTACGCGCCGACGGCTACGCCTGGCGCAACACCGGCGGCGCCACCCGCATCTCCGCGTTCAACCCCGTCACCGGCCCCCAGGACCTCCACCTGCCCACCGTCCGGAGCAGCTCATGACCGCCACGACCCAGCCCAGCGGGCAACGCCGGTTCACCCGCACCGCCCCGTACGCGCCGACGCCCTACCAGTGCACCGACGCCGCCCGACTCCTCGCCGAGTCCACCATCGGCAGCACGCCCGCGGTGACCTGTGTGATCGGCATCGCCTCCGGCGGCATCAGGCCCGCCACGGTGGTCGCCGACTACCTCCAGGTCCCCCTCCACACCGTCACCGCCCGCCACAACACCAGCGACGCCCCGTGGCAGCAGGCCACCGGCGAGGTGGAGGTACTCCTTCCCGAGCGGCTGCCGGACCGGTTCGAGGGCAGGATCCTGCTGGTCGACGACATCGCCGGCTCCGGCGCCACCTTCACCGCCGTCACCCGCGCCCTCACCGGCCGCCTCACCGACGGGGCCGTGGTCGAGACGCTCGCGCTGTGCCGCAACCAGGGCTGCACCGACGCGCCCGCCCGCTGGATCTGGACCGTGGACGACTGGGTCGTCTTCCCCTCGGAACAGGCCCACGCCGGCGACACCCGGGTTCTTCCGCCCGTTCGGCGGGTGATGACCCCGTGACCGGCCCGGCCACGTCCAGGGGCGTCCTGCTGGTCCTCGTCTCCTGGCGCCCGGACGCCCCGGCCGGGATCGAGCGAGCGACGGCCGCCCTGGCCGCCGGCCTCGCCGAGGCCGGCCACCGCCCGGTGATCGCCACCGCCGCCCCGCAGCCCGACGGCCCCACCCTGCCCGGCGTCACCGTCGAGCGGCTGCGGCTCGACAACGTCACCTTCCCCTGCGAGGACGACGTCCTGCGCCGGGCCGTCACCGGGCAGGACAGCGCACTCGCCCGCCAGATCCGCGACCTGATCACCACCCACCGCATCGACACCGTCCTGTTCACCGACGCCCTGTGGGGCCTGGGGCGCCTGCGCGGCGACTTCCCCGGCCACGTCCGCCGCGCGCTCGCCGCCCACGTCAAGCCCGCCGTCCTCGACGCCGGCCCCGCCTTCGCCCGCGCCACCCGCGTCCTCGTCCCCTCCGACACTGTCCTCGGCGAGCTGACCGGCTGGCAGCCACGCAACCTGCGCGTCGTCCCCAATGCGCTGCTCCCGGACCCCGTGGTCCTGCCGCCGGGCCCGGATCGGCGCGAGGAGCTGCGCCGCCGCGGCCCGGTGCGCGTGCTGGCCCGGCTCGGCCCGGAGAAGGGAGTCCTCGAACTCCTGGAGACGGCCGCGGGATGGGACCGGCCCGTCGAGGTGGCGCTCGCCGAAGCCGGGTTCGAGGCCAGCAACGGGTCGCAGGCGGCCCTGCTCGACCAGTGCCGCAAGGCGGCGGCCCGCACACCGGGCATGAGCCTGCGCGGGGCGCTCGCCTGGCACGAGGTCCTGCCCTGGCTCGCCGGGGCCGCCGTGGTGATCGTGCCCAGCCACCGCGAGACCTTCGGGCTCGTGGCCCTGGAGGCGATGAGCGTCGGCACCCCCGTCGTCGCCTACCGCGTCGGCAACCTCCCGGCCCTGATCGAGCCCACCGGCCACGGCGGCCAGCTCCTCGTCGCCCACGACGCCGGCCCCGCGGCGCTCCACAAGACCGCCCAGGCCCTCCTGGAAGATGACATACTGTACGGCGCGACTACACAGACCGTGTACCGGCGAGCGGACGACTTCGCACCGCACCGGATCGCTAACCTCTTCCTGGAGGCGGTGTCGTGATGTCCGCAATCGCAGCAACCCCCAAGCCCCTGCTGCTCGTTGACGGCTTCAACGTCCTGTGGGCCGGCACGTTCGGGTTCCCCGCGCCGATCTTCTCCCGTGACAAGAGCAGGGAACTCACGGGGCTGTTCGCCTTCTTCGCCCTGCTGCGCGCCACGATCCGCGACGACCTCGACGTGGACCCGCCCGAGGTCCTGGTCGTCTTCGACGGCGAGCACGGCACCGCCGAGCGCGTCGCTGCCGACGAGGAGTACAAGGCCAACCGCGAGGCGACGCCGGAGGCGCTCAAGCCCCTGCAGTTCCTCACCCCGGTCAAGCAGGGCCTCGACCTCCACGGCATCCGCTGGATCGAGCTCGACGACGCCGAGGCCGACGACGTCATCGCCACCCTCGCCGTTCAGGCCGCCCCGACCCGGCCGGTGCGGATCATGTCCCGCGACGCCGACTACTACCAGCTCCTCACCGACCAGGTGAAGATCATCAACCGATCGCGCAAGGCCACCCGGCGACTCATCACCGCCGGCGAGGTCGTGGAGCGCTACGGCGTCACCCCCGAGCAGTGGCCGGACTTCCGCGCCCTGACCGGCGACAGCGCCGACAACATCCCCGGCGTCAAAGGTGTTGGTCCCAAGGTCGCCGCCGGCCTCCTACGCGACTGCATGCGCCTGGACGCCCTCCCCGGCTCCGATCGGCTGACCGGCGCGAAGGGCCGCGCGATCACCGAAGCGTGGGACGACGTCCTGCGCTGGCGGGATCTGATCACCATGCAGCGCGACCTCGTCCTGCCGTTGTCCCCGGACGGGGAGGTCAGCCCCCAACTCCCCAAGCCCGCCGACGTCGTCGAGAAGCTGGGGCTGTGGTGAGCGCCGTCGCGCCGGGATCGGTTCTGGCCCTGCTCGCGCACCCCGACGACGCCGAACTCTGGGCCGGCGCCACCCTGGCGCACCACGCCCAGCACGCCACGGTCACCATCGCCGTACCCTGCCGCGACGTGGAGCGCGACGCCGAAGCACGCGAGGGAGCCGCCGTCCTCGGCGCGCAGCTGCGGCAACTCGACCGGCTCGACGAGGAGGCGGTCCGCCGGCTGCTGCTGGAGACCCTTCCCGAGGTCGTCATCACGCACCCGCTCAACGACGTCCACCCCGAACACCGCGCCGTCGCCACCACCGTGCTCGCTGCACTGCCCGAGCCCAGGATCGCCACCGGCCGCCCCAGGCGCTTCTACACGTGCGACAGCTACAACTCCCTGACCCTCGACGGCCCTGTGCGGGCCGACGTGATCGTGGACGTCACCGCGACGTTCGACACCAAGATGGCGGCGCTGCGAAGGCACGCCAGCCAGCCGATCGAGGAGCATTTCGGGCCGATGGCCGAGACCCTCGGCCGGCTCTGGGGAGCACGCATCGGCGCCGGCTACGGCGAGGCGTTCACCGCCGTGCCGCTCCTCGGCTGCCTGCCCGGCGCCACCCAGCTCTGACCCCCCGCGCGAAGGCCGCCCGCGCCGACCGGCCGGTGTGGGCGGCCTTCGCGCCCCTCGCCCTGGAGCACCACATGGAGACCAGCGCCGCCACCCGCAAAGACAGCACGTCCTGGTTCCGCTGCCCAACCTCCGCCCGGGTACACGATTACCTCGCCGGCGGGCGGGACAACTTCGCCGTCGACCGCGTTCTCGGCGACCGTATGCTCGAAGCCGTTCCGCAGCTGGCGGCCCTTGCCGACGTGAACTGGGAGTTCACCCGCCGAGCGACTCTGGCCGCCGTCGAGCAGGGAATCGCCCAGTTCCTCGACCTCGGCTGCGGCCTGCCCCGACCGGTACCGAAATGGGAGGGCAGCAGCCGAAGAACGCTGCCGACCATCCACCGCACGGCCGCCGCCGCATCCCCGAACCCGGACAGGGTGCGCACCACCTACGTCGACTTCGACCCGCTCGTCATGAACCACGCCCGTGCCCACCTGACCGACGGTGGTGCCGTCCGAACCCTGGCGGCCGACCTCCTCGACACCGACGCACTCTTCACGGCACCGGAGGTGGCCGGCCACCTGGACCTGACCAGCCCGATCGCCGTCAGCATCCACGCCACGCTGCACTGGATCCCGGACGACGATGCCGTCCGCCACGCCCTGCGCGGAATCGTGTCCTGTCTGCCCGCCGGCAGCACGGTGTCCATCACCCACGCGACCGCCGACCACACACCCGCGATCCGGCGAGCCCTCGCGGACGCCTTCACGGACAGCGACCTCACGCTGCGCCTGCGCACCGCACAACAGCTTCACGATCTGCTCCACGGCCTGGTCCTTCTACCGCCCGGCCTGGCGCCGGCCGGCAGCTGGAACGCCGGCGACGCTGCGAGCACCGACACGACGACCTGGGCCGGCGTCGGCTTCAAGCCCGCCTGACTCGACCCCGTAACCCACCAAGAAGGCGATGGCACCGTGACGCCCATACCCTCGCCCGCCCGCCCCCGGGTCGACACCCGCCGCGTCGAAACCCTCACCAGGGAACTGCTCCTCGCCCTCGGCGAGGACCCCGACCGCGAAGGCCTGGCCGACACGCCCCGCCGCGTCGCCGCCTGGTGGACCGAGTTCCTCAACCGCGACCCCGGCACGTTGGGAACCACGTTCTCCCACGCCACCACCACCGACGACTTCGTCCTCGTCCGCGACATCGAGGCATGGAGCGTGTGCGAGCACCACCTCCTCCCCTTCCGCCTCAAAGTCGCCATCGCCTATGTCCCCGGAGCGCGGGTCCTCGGCCTGTCCAAGCTGGTCCGACAGCTGCGCGTCCACGCGAACGCGCTGCAGCTGCAGGAGCGGGTGGTCCGGGACGTCGCCCACGACATCGCCAAGGCCGCAGGAACGGACGACGTGGCCGTCATCGCCGTCGGCGAACACCTGTGCATGAGCATGCGCGGTGTGGAGGCCGCTCCGGCCCGAACTGTCAGCTCGTGCCGGCTCGGACGCACCGCGAGCGACTCCGAGCTCGCGGCACGAATAGACCATTGGGTCCTCAGCCCCGTCCTCTGACGCAGCTCCATCAGGCACTTGACCTGGCAACGTCCCCGCACCTCGACACGAAGGCGGAACGATCCGTGATCGTCCACTGCTTCACCCTGGCCGCATCCTTGGGCCAATCGGCCGCCGTGCCCGCCGGGGCCTTCGACCGCCTGGCAGCCGACCCGCCCACAGGCTGTGTCTTCGAACCGCAGCTCTACCCGGGGGTACCAGGTCTGCGATGCGAGCGGGAGGCACCGACCCGATTCGAGGCGATCTCGGAGGTGGTCGGCGAGGTTCACATCCGCCACGGCGTCCTGCTCGACGATCTCGGTATCGAGAAGCTGGCCGAATGGAGCGATGACCTCCCCGACGACCCCGATCACTCCGGCGAACTCGGTAACACCTGGGGCCGCGACATCGCGGCGCAGGCACTGCTCCTTGGCATCGAGCGCTTCCTTCGTCTCGGCTACGACGTCACTGACGTGCGCAGCTTCGTAGATCGCGCCCTTGGGTCTCCCCACGACCACTAGCACACCCGGCGAAGCCGGCATCGCTGATCGGGCCGCCGGGGAATCGAAAAGAGCCAGGCTCGCCGAGAACCGCCAGATTAGAAATCGGCTTGATAGCCCCATTCGAACAGGGACAGGATCCTCACTCATGGAACAGACCTGGACGATCGTCAACTCCCTTGCTGCCAGGCTCGATGCACACTACGACCGCAGCGACGAGCTGCGCTGGACCGTGCAGGCCCTCAAGCTCCAGGAAGAGGCCGGGGAGGTCGCGGAGGCCGTCATCGGGGCACTCGGCGCCAACCCCCGAAAGGGCTTCTCCCACGACTGGGACGACGTGCGCAAGGAGACCTGCGACGTGGCGCTGTCCGCCCTGGTGATGCTCGCCCGGATGGGCGGCGACCCCCGCCGGTTCTTCGACGAGCACCTGCGCGCGGTCGCCGCCCGCGACACGACGGGCAGCACCCCGGCCTGAGCACCCGACCGCAGCCCGGGGGCGGGCGTCCGCTCCCACTCCCGGGTTCAACGCCGCGCCCACCCGCCGAAGGAAGGATCCGGATGAGCAGTGCGCCGAAGGCAACCGAGGAGGGCTCCGACAGCGAGCAGCTGCTGTTCGGGGGGCCGATGAAGTACGACTACGGCTGGGCCAAGCACGAGATGGCCAGCGGGGAGGTCACGTTCTGGGCGGTGGCCCGGCAGATGCCGCGGTTCCTGCGCCTCGCCGGACGGATGGCGTGGCAGGCCGACCCGCGGGCCCTGGTCGCCCTCGTCGGCGCGGAGGTGCTGCGCGGCCTGGCGGCGGCTGCCGCGCTGGTCGCCACCAACCGCGCTCTGACCGCGCTCCTCGCGCCCGGCGAGGTCGGGCCCGTCCTGCGCGCCGCCGTTCCGGCGGTCGTCGCCGTCGGACTTCTGGCCGCTCTCTCCTCGGTCCTCTCCGCCGTCTCCGGCTGGGCGGGAGGGAAGCTGGAGCCCGCGGTCTTCCGCCGCGCGACCGTGGAGTTCCTGGGCATCGTCAGCCGGTCCGAGCTGGAGGCCATCGAGGACCCGGAGTTCCTGGCCGAGGTCGACAGCGCCCGCTGGGGCGCGATGTCCCTGCAGAACATCATCGGACAGGCCACCTCCGTCCTCACCGCGGGCCTGTCCCTGATCTCCGCGGCCAGCGTCCTGTCCCTCCTCCACCCCGTGCTGCTGCCGATGCTGGTGCTGATCACCGCACCGCGTGGCTGGGGCGCCGTGCTCACCGCGCGCCGCCAGTACACCTCCACCCGGGCCTGGCTCCAGCACTCCCGGGCCAGCAGCGCGCTGGCGGACATGATGATCCGCCCCTACTCCGCGGCCGAGCAGCGCGTCCACGCCAGCGGACCGTTCCTGCTCCACCACTACGAGCAGATGGCCGAATCCGCCGAGATGGAGCAGGCCCGGCTTGCCGGCGCCCGCGCCCGTACCGACCTGCTCACCGCCACGCTGGCCGGCCTCGCGACCACCGGCGCGTTCGCCCTGCTCGGCTGGCTCGTGCTGAACGGCTCGATCCCGCTCGCCGCCGCCGGCACCGCCGTCGTCGCCATCCGCTCCGGATCGGCCGGCATCGGCAGCCTCGTCTCCCAGATCAACCGCCTCTACGAGGAGTCCCTCTTCGTCCGCGACCTCGACCAACTGCGCCGCGACGGCCACCGCCGGGCCATCCCCACGGGAGGAACCCCACTTCCGGATCGACCCGAGACGATCACCGTCGAAGACGTCACGTTCCGCTACCCCGGCCGGGAGGCCCCTGCACTGGACAAGGTCAGCCTCACGATCCCGCGCGGGAAGGTGGTGGCTCTCGTCGGGGCGAACGGGTCGGGCAAGTCCACGCTGGCCAACATCCTGTGCGGTGTCTACCAGCCCCACCGGGGCCGCGTGCTGTGGGACGACATCGACACCGCGACCGCCGACCGCCACCAGCAGTTCCGCAGCGTCGCCCTGCTCGCACAGAACTTCCAACGCTGGATCTTCACCCTGAGGGCCAACCTGCTGCTGGGAAGGCCCGAGGTCCCTCTCGGCCAAGAGGCCCTGGACGCTGCCGCCGACTACGCCGACCTCCAGCCGGTGATCGACGAGCTGCCCCGCGGCTGGAGGACTCTGCTGGCCAAGGGCTTCGAGGGCGGTGTCCAACTGTCCGGTGGCCAATGGCAGAAGGTCGCCCTGGCTCGTACCCGCCTGCGCCTGACCACCCCGGATGCGGATGGCCGGCTCCCGGCCCTGGTGGTCGTCGACGAGCCCACCTCCGCACTCGACCCACAGGCCGAGGTCGAAGCGTTCGAGCAGATCCGCCGACTCACCGACCTGGGCGTCACCGTCGTCCTGATCACCCACCGCCTCGGCGCCACCGCGAAGGCCGACCAGATCTTCGTCCTCGACCACGGCCGACTCCTGGAAGAGGGCAGCCACGCCGACCTCATGGCCCGCCGGCCGGCCACCCGGTACCGCGAGTCCTACCTCCTCCAGGCAGCCCAGTACGCCACCGGCGTCCCCCACCAGGCCCGCGGCCGGGCCGACGCCGATACCCACTGATCTCCAGTACAGCCCCGGACAACCGGAACTCTCCCATCTCATGGAGGCGACGATGAAACCGCTATCGGGGGCGAACCCGGGCAGTGAAGCCCACGGTCCGACCGCCGCGGACGCTCCTGCCGCAGCAGGGCCGTTCGAGGCTCCGTCCGCGCTGCCGGCACTGTCGGCCAGCGAAGCGTGCTTGCCCAACGAGACGAGAAGTCCGTTGATCGACTTCGATGGGCTGACCGCGCTGGCTCTCCGCGAGGGCATCGAGCGGATCGGCGTCGGCGTGGTGGTCCGCGACAGTGCCGACCGGATCCTCATGATCCGCAGGTCCCAGCGCGACGTGCTGCCCGGACTGTGGGAGTACCCCGGCGGCGGCCGTGAGGCGGGCGAGGGTGTGGAAGCGAGCGCGGCACGGGAGCTGGCCGAGGAAACCGGGCTCACCGGCCTCCTGCTGGAGTACGCGCGGCACCTCGACTTCACCAGCCAGTACGGCAACCGGGTACGGCAGTTCGTCTTCACCACCATCGTGCCGGACGGCACCCCGATCGCCCTCTCCCGGGACCACGACGGCCACCAGTGGGCGAGCGCGGACGCCCTGCCTGCGACCGGCGACGGGCAGCGGGAGGTCATCGAGTGGCTCGTCCGCCGTCTGGCCATCCCCGGCTGGCGGCCGGTCGGCGGCTACATCACCACCGTCGCCCGGCCCACGGCCTACGGCAGCTTCCTGGTCACCGACCCGCAGGGCCGCATCCTCGGCATGCGCTCGACCATCAACCCGGACGTGTGGAACTTCCCCGGCGGCAACGTCGAGCACGGCCGGACACCGTTCGCCACCGCGCTGATCGAGGGCGTGGAGGAGCTGGGCCTCGATCTCGCCGCGGAGAATCCCGAGATCATCGCCCAGCGGCGCCTGGTGGCCGTCATCCACGAGCAGGCGGGCACGGAGTACCCGGTGCCGGTCTGCGGCTATGTCTTCGACGGCGGCGTGCTCACCCCCGAACAGCAGGCGAGGATCCGCCTCGATACGGCCGAGCACACCGAGTGGCGGTTCGAGACCGCGCACGACTGGCGCGCGCTCATGGAACCGCACCGCTACCAACGGCTCCTGCAGGTACTGCGCGCCCACCGCAGCGGCACGCCGCTGTACGTGGAGCGTCCGGCACCGCCGGAGGATGACTTCGAAGGTGTCATGGTCCTGGTCACGGACGCCCGGGGCCGACTGCTGATGCACCACCGCGACCACAACCCGGGCATCGCGTGGCCGGGTCACTGGACGCCGATCGGAGGCTGGCGCGAGGGCCGGGAAACGGCCGAGGAGACCGCTGCGCGCGAGGTCGCCGAGGAAGCCGGGATCACCGTCTCCGGCCTACGGCCGGTACCCGGCCCGCAGCATGACCTCGTACACCCGCTCACCCGCGTCCTGCACGGCGTCTGGGACGGCCCCGAGACGGACCTGCGGCTCGGCGACGAGGGCCTGGCGGTGCGCATGGTCCCCCTCGACGAGGTACCGCTGCTCAAGGTCCCGCCCTACATGCAGCACTACCTGCCGCTGCTCGCCGCCTCGGCCGACCGGACCACCGGGAGGACCGCGTGAACACACCCGAGCACACCCGGCGGCCCGTCGTCACCGCGTCCCGGACAGCCGGAGCGGATCCGCTCACCCTGGCCGTCGGCGTCCACCTCGTCCTGGTCGACACCGGCAGCGTGCTGCTCGGTCGGCGCCGCAACACCAGCTACGCGAACGGCCTGTGGCACCTGCCAGCCGGGCACATGCAGACGGGCGAACCGGTGACCGGCTCGATGTGCCGCGAGGCCGACGAGGAGCTGGGCATCCGCGTGCGCGAGGAGGACCTCGTCCTCGTCCACACCATGCACCACCTCGACCCCGACGACGGCCGCAGTCGCCTCCAGCTGTTCTTCCGCCCCACCCGCTACGACGGCCACGTGCGCAACGCGGAGCCGCACAAGTGTGAGGAGTTGCGCTGGTGGCCGCTCGACTCGCTGCCGGCCGACACCGTGCCCTACACCGTCCACGCGCTCGCCGAGATCGGCCGCGGCAGCACCCTGTCCATCGTCGGATGGGCCGCGTGAGCGCCGCCGCCGTCCCGGACGACGTCGACCGGCTGCTGCGCGCGACAGCGGGTGGCTACGAGCTGGTGGGCGTGCGGTCCCTCGCCCGCGCCGGCCACCCGGTCGTCTGGGAGGTCGCCGCCGCCGACGGGCGCAGGCTGTTCGCCAAGCGCCACAAGAACGCGCTCATGTACCAGCGTGAGACCGCCGCCTACCGTCTCCTCGCACCAGGGCTCGGCAGCGGCCGGGCACCGGCCCTGCTTGCCGAGGATGCCCGGTCGCTGCTCGTCGTCACCTCCGCGCTGCCCGGCACCCCGGTCATCAGCACCGAGCTCACCGCCGCCGAGGAGCAGGAGGTGTACCGGCAGGCCGGGAACCTCGCCGCGGTCATCCACGCGCAGCCGACGGCCGGCGCTCCCGTCGGCGAGTACCTGCCCTGGGACCAGGAGCGCGAACGCGCGCTGGCCCGCGCCCGGGAGGCGCGCCTCCCGGAGGAGGACATCACCGTCTTGGCCGAGGCGACCCGCCACGAACCCCCTCGCACGGCGCTCGCCTACTGCCACGGCGACTTCGGCCCTCGGAACTGGATCGTGCGCCGCGAGGGCGACCGGCTGCTGCTCGGGGTCATCGACTTCGAGCGCAGCCACGTCGAAGCACCCGCGCGCCGCGACCTGATGCGCCTCACGCTCCAGCTCACGTCCCGTCGCCCCGACCTGCGAGCCGCGTTCACCACCGGATATGGGCGCGAACTCACGCCGCAGGAGCGGGCGGCGTGCCGGGCGTGGGCCGCGATCGACTGCCCCGCCGCGCTGCGCTGGGCCCTCGATCACCACCGCGACGAGGAGGTCCTCGGCTACGCCCGCACCGTCCTCGACCTGCTACGCCACCCGAACCCCGTTGCGTGAACGCCCTTTTCCTCACTACCGGTTGGAGTCTCCGTGCAGTCCCTGCGTCAGGCCGTGTGCGTCATCGTCCACGACGAGAAGGAGGGCAAGGTCGCCTGCGTCCACTACGCCAACGATTCCTGGTCCACGGTGCCCGCCTGGACGGTTCCCGGTGGCAAGGTCGAGGAGGGTGAGCGTCTGGACGAGGCCGCCGCCCGCGAGCTGCACGAAGAGTCGGGCCTGGTCGTCGCCCCCGAGGACCTGCGGCTGGTCCACACCATCCAGGTCAAGGCCGGGTGGGACGGCAAGGGCCCGTTCCTGCTCTCGGTCTTCGCCGCGACCTCGTGGCGGGGCGAGCTGACGAACACCGAGCCGGACAAGCACCTCGCCGTCCTGTGGATGGACGCCTCCGCGCTGCCCACCCCGATGTTCCCTACCTCGCACGCCGCCCTCACCGCCTACCTCACCGGCGACGGGCGGGGGTTCTCCACCTACGGCTGGGACGCCTCGGAGGACCTGCGCGCCCTGGTCGGGGCCTGAGATGCCCGGCCGCCACCGCCGCCCGCCCACCGGCGAGCAGGCGGCCCTGCCCGCGGACATCGACCTGCGGCTGCTCGCCATCACCCAGGGCCGCACCGTCACCGAGGAAGGCGTCGCCACGCTCCCCGGCGCCGCGCACCCGTACGCCTACCGCACGCTCTACCGGCCCGACGGCAGCGCGGAGAGGCTGCTGGAGCGCCTGGCTCCCGGCCCGCTGCACCCGCCCGGCCTGCGCCCCACTGACTGACCCGTCCGCCGGCGCCCCGACCGAGAGGAGCGGCAGTGTCCGCCGCAGACCACTGGAACGACCACTACAAGCAGGGGAAAGGATTTCGTCCCGTCGCCGAGCTGGAGGTCGACCTGCTCACCGAGCATCTCGGCCCCGGCAACGGCCGCCGGGCGCTCGACGTGGGCTGCGGCACCGGCGAATACTCCGCCGCCCTCCACGATCTGGGCTTCCAGGTCACGGGCGTCGACTTCTCCGAGGTAGCCGTCGCCACCGCCCAGGACCGGCACCGAGAGCGCGACGGGCTCGACTTCCGGCTCCTCGACGTGGACCGCGGGAGCCTGGACATGCTCCCGGCCGGCGAGTTCGACCTGATCACCTGTCGGCTGTTCCTCCCGTTCGCCGACCTCGTCCCCACCGTCGCCGGTGCCCGCCGCCTCCTCGTCCCCGGCGGTCGGCTGCTCGTCACTACCCCGCTCGCCGAACGCCAACGCGCCGGCTGGGAGTCGATCGGTCTGCGCTCGGCCAGTCTCGACCTGCTGCGCGCCTTCGGCTGGAGCGCCGTGGCCGAGTACCCGCTCGACGACCTGCTCTGCCTCCTGCTGACCACCCACGGTGCCCCGGAGAGGACCAGCCGATGACCCCCGCCGCCGCCCGGCCCGCCGTCCCCGGGGACGCCGACGAGCTGCTGCGCCTGCGCGTCGCCGTCCTGGACGGCGGCCCGCTCACCGACGAGTGGCGCACCACCTTCCGCGACGACATGCGCGAGCGCCTGGGCACTGACCCGAACCTGCTCGCCTACGTCGTCCCCACCACCGACGGCCTCGCCGCGTGCGCCATCGGCATCGTCTACCGCGGCTACCTCGGCCCCGCGTTCCCCACCGGCCTGTGGGGCCGCATCCACACCGTGGTGACCGACCCCGCCCACCAAAGGCGCGGACACGGCCGGGCCGTCACCACCGCCCTCGTCGAAGCCCTCAAGGACTGCGGCTGCGGATCCGTCGAACTGCGGGCCACCGCCGCCGGCGCGGGCCTGTACCGCACCCTCGGCTTCGAGCCCCTCGACGGCTTCATGGCGCTGCGACCCGGCCCCGGCGGGTGGGCGCGGTGACCGCCTTCGACCTCGACGCCTACAACGAGCGGGCCCGCAACGGGCCGTGCTTCATCTGCGCGATGCTCGCCGGCGCCCCCGACTACGAGCACCGGGTCGTCCTGGACGACGGCGTCCACGTCGCCTTCCTCGACCGCTACCCCACCCTGCACGGCAAGGTCCTGGTCGCCCCGCGCACCCACGTCGAGGACACCATCGGCGACTTCACCGAGGACCAGTACCTCGCCCTGCAACGCGTGGTCCACCGCGTCGCCACCGCGCTCACGGCGAGCGTTCCGACCGAGCGCGTGTACGTGCTGAGCCTCGGCAGCCAGCAGGGCAACGCCCACGTCCACTGGCACATCGCCGCCCTCCCGCCCAACACCCCCTACGAGCAGCAGCAGTTCCACGCCCTGATGACCGAAGGCGCCGGGGTACTGCCCGACGATCCCGAGCGGGCCGACCGCCTCGCCGCCGACCTGCGCGCCCGCCTCAACGGAGGAACCTGACCGTGGCCTTCGTCCCGCCCGAGCAATTCGTCCCCACCCGGCACGGCGGCCGCGCGGTGCGCACGCTTCTGCTGGAGGGCCGCGACGGGGCGCGCTGCCGGATCCCGCTGCTGGCCGTACGGCAACGGGACCGGCAGCGGCTCGTCGCCGCCCTCGAACGGACGGCCCCGTCAGGCGTCGTCCGGAAAGACCGGGCTCTGCGCGACCTGCTGGGCCTCCCGAGCTGATTCCGCCGGTCCGACCCTCGGGCTGACCAACGTCGACGCTGCGACGGCCGCGTGACACGGCCGTCGCGGCGGCCGGTCGCCGCTCCACCGCCGCCTACGAGCCATCGCCTACGAACCGGTCAACGGCGAGAAGGTACGCGTCCTGCTCCCCCTCCTCAGTGACGAGGACATCCGCTCCGGCGGATACCCCGTCACGGGGGATGTGCTCGATGAACTGGCCCGTGTGGCCGGGCATTCAACCCGGCCGGATGCTGAGCACTTCGTCTCCTGCACGGCGCCGCGCTTGGGAGAAGAACCCGACGCGCTCTGGCGGGACAGCGTCCCGGTGAACTTGAAGACCACCCGGGAGGCCCGGCCGACGGACGCGTGACCTTCCCACCGACGGACTGGCCCGTCCGCACCAGCAGCACCCGACCGCGCCGGTCCTCAGCCCACCCGGGGGGCCGGCGCGAACTCATGGGCGGCGCCTGCCGCCGTTAACGCCGTTCGGCAGATCCGGCCAGCTCGAACCGGTGCCGAGGGCGCGCAGCCGGTAGTAGTCGCCGCCGTAGGACGAGTCGCGCCCTTCTGCAGCACGGTCACAGCCGGACCGAAGCGGTGGAGCGGGTACCCCGCCGAGCACCGTCGAGCCCGGCCACTCCCGCGCGTAGCGCTCGTTTCGGCCCGGCAGACCGCCCGACGGCCTTGCGGTCTGCCGACCCGATGGCCGGATCTGCGATGACCTCGTCATTGCGGCCACCGCAAGCCAGGCGACATGATTTCGACATGCCCCAGTCGCCCCACCGAGTCGTCGTCGTCGCCTTCCCCGGCGTCGAACTCCTCGACGTCACCGGACCGGCAGAGGTGTTCTCCGTCGCCACCCGCGTCGCCGGACCCGACCGGCCCGGCTACGTCGTACAGATCGCGACCGCCGACGGCGCACCGGTCGCCACCTCCAGCGGCGTGCGCCTGCTGGCCGACCTCACCCTCGACGCGGCGGACGGCCGGATGGACACCCTGCTCGTGGCCGGCGCGATCACGCTGGCCGACGACGGGGTGGAGCCGGTGATCGACCGGACGGTCACCGAGTGGCTCCGCGCGACAGCCCCGCGTGCCGGCCGGGTCGGGTCGATCTGCGCGGGCGCGCACCTGCTCGCCGCGGCGGGGCTGCTCGACGGCCGGCCCGCCACCACCCACTGGCTGACCGCAGCCCGTCTGGCGGCCGAGCACCCGAAGGTCGCGGTCGACCCCGATCCGATCTTCATCCGGGACGGGAGCGTGTGGACCTGCGCCGGGGTCACCTCCGGGATGGACATGGCGCTCGCGATGGTCGCCGAGGACCACGGCCAGACGCTCGCCCTGGCCACCGCCCGGATGATGGTCATGTACGTCAAACGCTCCGGCGGGCAGAGTCAGTTCAGCGTGCCGCTCTCCGTCCAGAGCACTGGCGGCGGCCGGATCGACGACCTGCGCGTCTGGATCGCCGAGCACCTGACCGAGGACCTCTCGGCCGACGCCCTCGCAGAACAACTGCACCTGAGCGTGCGCCACTTCTCCCGCCTGTTCCGCCAACGCACCGCCACCACCCCAGCCGCCTACGTCGAGTCCGCCCGACTGGAGGCCGCCCGCCGACTGCTGGAGGAGAGCGACCTCGGCCTCCCGGAGATCGCCGCCGCCAGCGGCCTCGGCTCCGTGGACACACTGCACCGCTCCTTCCAGCGACGCCTGGGCACCACCCCGGCCGAGTACCGCCGCCGCTTCTGACCACCCGCTCCATCCAGCGCGTCAGCCTCCCCTCACCGCCAGCGCCCCATGCGGCCCCCAGCCATGCCCGCAACCCACACCCCGGAGCCTGCCATTTCCCGCACGAAGGTCGTTCCGATCCCGGTCCTGGGCCGGCACGCCGTCAACGCCTACCTACTGCTCGGCCGACGGCCCGTCATCGTCGACGCCGGGACTCCCGGCAGCGGCCACAGGATCCACGACCAGGTCACCGCGCACGGCGTCGACCCCGCCGACGTCTCGCTGATCATTCTCACCCACGGCCACATCGACCACTTCGGCTCCGCCGCCGAACTGCACCGGCTCACCGGCGCGCCCGTCGCCGGCCACATCGCCGACCTGGGACCGTACCGCACCGGCCGGGTCCGCGAACCGTACCTGCCCACCGGCCCGATGGGCCGCCTGATGGACCGGAACAAGAACCTGCACGTCCAGGCCGAACCCGTCGAACCCGGTGTACTGATCAACGGCGAGACACGCCTGGAGGACTTCGGGATCGCCGGCCGCATCATCCCCACCCCCGGCCACACCGCCGGATCGGTCTCCGTCCTCACCGACGACGGCGACCTCGTCGCCGGCGACCTGATCGCCAACTCCTTCATGGGACTCATCCCCGGAAGACCCGCGAACCCACCCTTTCACGACGACCCCCGACAGAACCTCACCAGCCTGCGCGCGATGCTCGCCCTCGACCCCGCCGCACTCCACGTCGGCCACGGCACCGCACTGGAACCCGACCGGGTACGACGCTGGGCGGAACGCGAACACGACCGGCTGTCCCGGTTGGAGTCCGCAGGCCACCTCACCCGCCGCAAGGAGAAACCATCCCCGTGATCCCGGCATACCACGGGCGCCGGCCACTGTCACGCGAGGGCGAAGTAACGCAGCCACAGACAGGGCGCGGTGACGGCTATGGTGACGCGGCAACGGGTGCGGCGTAACGGATGAAGGTCCAGCAGCTGATGGGGGTGAGGCTGCGCTCGGCGATGCCGAGGACGACCACATTGGCGGAGGCGCCGATGGCGGTGGCGTTGCCGCCGAGGTCGGCTCGAATACGCGGCGCCCCCTTGTCGAAGAGGAGATGTGTCCCTTGTCCGCCGACCACGCCTCCTGGCACTCCACCCGGGACTTCTACGGCTCTTCAGCGGGCCCTTGACGGCCGAGCTACGCGCTGCGGCTCACATCACAGCAGTCCGGACGACGAAACCTGACCATGGTCCCCGACTCCGGCCACGACTGCCGGGTCCGTCGGCCAGCCGTTCAGCAGAGCCTCACGGCCGCCGAAGCCACAAGGAGGCCGGTCGGTCGGCCAGATTCGAGGTCCGCCCGGGCAGGCAGATCTGATTTCATGTCAATGACATGCCAGTGACCTATCGTTGACCCACCACAAACCGGTCCGCGATGGCACTATGCCGGGTCGGTGCGATGACGAAGGGAGAGTCCGGTGAGCAGTCTCAACAAGGGCCTGGAACGGATCGAAGTAGGCCTGTCGTGGGATCCGAGTCCCGCAGGTTCGGCGGGTCACGATCTGGATCTCGTCGCCGCGACGTACACCACCGGCGCCCCGGCCGGCGCCCCCGCCTACCTGGTCCACTTCGACAGCCGCGCCCCCGACGGCACGATCACCCTCACCAGGGACAGCCGCGACGGCAAGGGCCTCGGCGTCGACGAGCGCCTGGTCCTTGAGCTCGACCGCCTGGCACACCGCTACCTCCGGGTGGTCGTGGGCGTCGCCATCCAGCAGAACGCCGGCCGGTTGACGTTCGGAGACATAGCAAACCCCGTGGCCAGGATCCGCAACGGGCGCGACGAGTTGGCGGCGGTGGACTTCGCCGGCGTCGACGGGGCAACGGCCGCGACGGTCGCGGAATTCATCCGGAACAGCTCGGGGGCCTGGGTGTTCCGGCCCGGCGTCCACGGCTTCGATGCCGATCCGGCGACTTTCGCGAGGATCATGGGCACCTCGTAGGGCCTCGCCAGGTGGCCATGTTCCGAACGACGGCCGGGGTCACCCGTGACACCCCTGACTCCGACCCCGGCACAAGACCACGGGCAATCGGGCCGACCGGTCAGGCGCTCACGCCGCCCCCGCGCCGCGCCTTCCAGCGGTCCAGCATCCCCTCCAGTTCCGTGATCATGAACTCGAAGAACTCGGCGCTCTCGGCGAGCCGCCCACCGGCCACGCTCTCCGCCCCGAGGGTGGCCTCGCCCTCCTTGAGCACCCGGACCCAGCGCACCAGGACCTCGTCCCGCCGGGTCAGCGACTCGAACCAGACGTCGTTGAGCACCCGGAAGCGGTCGCGACGGGAACCGGGCTCGCGCTCCTTGGAAACCAGGCCGACCTGGGTCAGGTAGCGCATCGCACCGGAGACGGCGGCGGGGCTGATCTTCAACCGCTCCGACAGCTCGGCCGAGGTGAGGACGCCGGTCTCCTCGGCCATCAGGCAGGAGAAGATCCGCGCGGGCATCCGGGGCACGCCCGCCGCCGCCAGCTCCGCCGCGAAGCGTTCGACGAACCCGGACACCGCGTCCACGTCATGCTCCTCCCACGCCTGTCGCCGCTCCGCCCGCACGTGGCTCTCCCCGTCTTCCGCCTGTCGGCCCCGCGACCAGCCCGGTCGTCCTGTCGCGCCAACTTTAACGCGTTCCCAATATTCACAAGTTTGTGAAGTTACGATACGTTCCGGAGCATGACGAAGGCGATCATTCTGTCCGGCCTGCGCAAGGCCTTCGGCCGGACCACCGCGCTGGACGGCCTCGACCTCACCGTCGAGACCGGCGAGGTGCACGGCTTCCTCGGCCCCAACGGCGCCGGGAAGTCCACCACCATCCGGGTCCTTCTGGGCCTGCTGCGGGCCGACGGCGGATCCGCCCGACTGCTCGGCAAGGACCCCTGGAGCGACGCCGTCGAGTTGCACCGCCGCCTCGCCTACGTCCCCGGCGACGTCGAACTCTGGCCGAGCCTCACCGGCGGCCAGGCCATCGACCTCCTCTCCCGGCTGCGCGGCAGCCTCGACAAGCGCCGCCGCGACGAACTGATCGAACGCTTCGACCTCGACCCCACCAAGAAGGGCCGCGCCTACTCCAAGGGCAACCGGCAGAAGGTCGCCATCATCGCCGCACTCGCCTCCGACGCAGAACTGCTCCTGCTCGACGAACCCACCGCGGGCCTCGACCCGCTCATGGAGGTCGTCTTCCAGGACGTCGTCCTCCAGGCCAAGGCGCAGGGGCGGACCGTCCTGCTCTCCAGCCACATCCTGGCCCAGGTCGAGAAGCTCGGTGACCGGGTCAGCATCATCCGCCGCGGCAAGGTCGTCCAGACCGGCACCCTCGGTGAACTGCGCCACCTCACCCGGACCACGGTCGAGGCCGAGACCCTCCGCCCGGTCACCGGCCTGGAGACCCTGCCCGGCGTGCACGCCGTCCGTATCGAGGGGTCCAAGGTGCACTTCTCCGTCGACGGCGGACACCTCGACGCCGCCGTCCGCCGACTCGGCGACGCCGGACTGCACAGCCTGGTCAGCCACCCGCCGACGCTGGAAGAGCTGATGCTGCGCCACTACGGTGACGAACTGGCCATGGGCAGCCACCACACCGACGAGCCGGCAGCCGGTCGCGGCCTGTTCTCGCGCACCCGCGGCGGTGCGCGATGACCAGCGCCACCACCACGGACACCACAGCACCGAGCGGAACGGCCGCACACCGGCAGGTGGGTGACAACTTCGCCGGGGTGGGGACGCTCCTGCGCTTCAACCTGCGGCGGGAGCGGATCAGGATCACGGCCTGGGTCCTGCTCGTCTTCCTCGTCACGGTCTCGACCGCCAACAACGTCAAGTCGCTCTACCCGACGGCGGAGGACCGTGCTTCGGTCGCCCGCTCCTCGGACAACCCCGGCGTACTGGCCATGACCGGCCCGCACCACTACCTCGACGACTACACCTACGGCGCCATGCTCGGCCACCGGCTGCTCGGCCTGGCGGCTGTCCTGATGGCACTGCTGAGCGTGCTGATCGTCACCCGGCACACCCGGGCCGAGGAGGAAACCGGACGCGCCGAGCTGGTCCGCTCGGCCGCCGTCGGCCGGCACGCCCACCTGGCGGCGGCATTCGCCGTGGCGGCCATCGCCAACCTCGCGCTCACCCTCCTCCTGGCCGTCGGCCTGAGCGGCCTCGGCATCGAGGGCATCACCGCCGGCTCCGCCCTGCTCTACGGACTCTCCTGCGCGGCCGCAGGGCTCCTGTTCGCCGCAGTCGCGGGTATCACCGCCCAGATCTCCGCACACGCCCGCACCGCCTCGGGCATGGCCCTCGCCGTCCTCGGCGCCGCGTACGCGCTGCGCGCCGCCGGCGACGCCGGCGGCAACGGGCTCTCCTGGGCATCGCCCATCGGCTGGCTCCAGCGCACCTACGTGTTCGTCGACAACCGCTGGTGGCCACTGCTGCTCGTGCTGCTGCCGGCCGCCGCAACGGGCACCGTGGCGTTCGCGCTCAGCACCCGACGCGACGTCGGCGCCGGCCTCAGGGCCACCAGGCCCGGCAGCCCGACCGCCTCCGAGTCGCTGGGAAGCCCGTACGGCCTCGCACTGCGGCTGCACCGCGGCATGCTGGCCGGCTTCGGCGCCGCCGCACCGCTGCTCGGGCTGATGTACGGGTCGATCCTCGGCAACGCCGAGGACATGCTGAAGGACGTCGACCAGCTCAAGGACGCGCTCCGGCGCGTCGGCGGGACCACCATGGCCGACTCCCTCGCAGCCATCACCATGCTCGTGATCGCCGTGATCGTCGCCGTGTACGCCGTCCTTGCCACTCTGCGTCCACGCGGCGAGGAGACCGGCGGACGGGCCGAACCGCTGCTCGCCACCGGACTCTCCCGCACCCGCTGGCTGGCCGGCCACCTGGCGGTCGCGCTGGCCGGCTCCACCGCCCTCATGCTCACCGCCGGAATCGGCTTCGGGATCGCCGGCGCGGCCTCCCTGAAGGACGGCGGCGCGTTCCTGCGCCTGACCGGCGCCGCCCTCGCCTACGCCCCCGCTCTCTGGGTGACCGTCGGCTTCGCCGTCACCGTCTACGGCTGGCTCCCCCGGGCCGTGGCGGCGGCATGGATCGTGCCGGGCTACGCCTTCGTCATCGGGTACCTGGGCCCGCTCCTGAAGCTTCCCGAGTGGATGAACGACCTGTCCCCGTTCGGGCACGTCCCCCGCCTCCCGGCCGCGGCTGTCGACTGGACTCCCCTGGTGATCCTCACCTTTCTGGGAGCGGCCCTGGTCGCCCTCGGCGTGGCCGGCTTCAACCGCCGTGACCTGGAGATGAAGTAGCCCCTTCGGGCGACGGCGGTGCTGTCCGGGCCGATGCGCGGCGGCCCGGACAACACCGCCACAGCAACGATTGGCGCGGTGCTCAGGGTCTGTGGCCCGGCGACCACTACATCGCCCGGCCCGCCTCTCCCGAGTATGGATGCGGGCCGGGGGTCGTTGACCCCCAGTCGGCTGGATGGAGGTACGCCCGGTCGCTCTGCTCAGGGAAGTTCTCGGACCTGGCCTGCATGCCCGCCGACGACCGGTGGAGAGCAACCCGGGCCGTCACCCGCGAAACGTCCGAAGGCGCCGCTCCGCCGGTGACGCTCAGCCGTGTCGACGGACGGGCCGGCTTCATGGTGTAACTGGCGCCGGGCCCAGGCAGGCGTGCAGGCCGAGGGACTCGGCCGGGAGGGCGGGCGACCCGTCAGCACATCCGTGGCCAGTCGGCCTTGACGGCTTCCCATCGGGCGGCCTGGTCGGGGGTGAGGGTACCGCGCAGTTCGGCGAGTTTGAGGAGCTGTGCCTCCGCATCGGCCCCGAGAGGCTGGGCCTCGGCGCGGTAATGGTCGGTGACGAGCGCGTCGAGTTCTGTGTCGTCCATGGCGGGAACGACGCGCTGGGCGATCCTGGCCATGTTGCGGTAAGAGCCCTGAAGCAGGAAGGGCGGCTCAGTACGGGAGCGGTCGCTCTGGGCGGCGGAGCGCAGGTAGGCGCCGTTGACGGCGAGGACGGTGCTGCGGACCCGCAGGAGCTTGGCCAGGACGGCGGTCATCCGCTCGGTCTCGGCGGCGGGCCAGGGCCCGAAGAGTTCATGCCCTGAGGATTCTCCGGTGGCGCGGCGCAGGAGGGTGTCCAGGTCGGCGGGTTCGGCGGTGGCGAGCGGCGCCAGGTGGGGGTTGGCGGTGAGGGTGTTCTCGATGAAGCTGAGGCCGAAGAGGTCGTCGCGTCCTGCGACGACGTCGCCGAGGTTCCAGACGTCGGCGCGGTTGGCGAGCATGTCGGGGATTCGGAAGTTCCTGCCCGACTCGGTGTACGGGTTGGCGGCCATGACGACGGCGAAGCGCTTGCCCCGCAGATCCCACTCGCGGGCCCGGCCGTCCCAGACTCCGTCGATGCGGCGCTGGGCGTCGCACAGCGGGATGAACCGCTGGAGGAGCTCGGGCGAGGTGTGCTGGATGTCGTCCAAGTGGAGCAGCACGTTGGTACCGACGTGGAGCGCGAAGTTGATCTTCTCTATCTCGCGCCGGGCGGTGGCGTCGGAGGTCTCGGCGGGGTCCAGGGAGGTGACCCGGTGGCCCAGCGCGGGGCCACTGACCTTGACGAGGAGGAGGCCGAGCCGGTCGGCCAGGTATTCGACGAGGGTGGTCTTGCCGTACCCGGGAGGGGAAACCAGGAGCAGCAGGCCGCTGCGGTCCGTGCGGGCGCCGTCGCCCGCCGTTCCGAGCTGCTTGGCGAGATTGTCGCCGACGAGGGGAAGGTAGACCTCGTCGATGAGGCGGTTGCGGACGAAGCCGTCGAGGGGCTGCGGATGGTACTGCTCGAGGCGGAGCCGGTTGCGTTCGGCCTCCAGCAGGCGGGCGCGGCTGTGCTGGTAGGCCCGGTACTCGGGGATGCGTGTGGTCCGGAAGTCGGCGGTTCGGGTGAGGAGTTCGTCCAGGCGTACGGTCAGGGCGCCGGAGTCGAGGCGGGGGTGGTCGCCGGCCAGTCCGGTCACGGTGGTCTCGACGGCGCCGTCGGTGGAGTAGCGGGGGAGGTCCGGGGTGAGGAGGGTTGCCACGGCCTCGGCGAGGTCCGCGGTGTCGGCGGGGTGGCCGGTCGCCTGGGTGAACGCTTCCAGCCAGGCTGAGGCCAGTTGGTGCCGGGCGGGCAGGCGGGCGGGTTCGTCGGGGATGGTGGTGAGTGCTTCGGCGAGGTCCCGGGTGCCCGGCTCTGCGTGGAACTTGTCCAGGAGCGCGGTGATGGCGGCCCGGGCGGCGAAGCCGGTGGTGGTGTGGGCGAGTTCGGCTACCAGGTACGCGCCGGCACGGGTCGCGGGCAGGCCTGCTTTTTGGGTGAACTCGGCGATTCTCTCGTCGAGTTCGTCGGCGAGCGTGTCGAGGGCGGGGACGGTGCCGAAGTGCGCGCGGGCGGCTCCAAGTGAGCGGGCCCGCGCCGCCCAGATCGTCCTGGCGCTGTCGTCGGCGCCGTGTGTCCAGAAGAGTTGCGCGGTGGCGCGGGCGGCCGCGGGGTGGCGCAGCAGGCCGGCACCGGTGTGCAGGGTGAGGAGGGCTTGGAGGACGGCGGTGGCGTCGTGGTCGTGGACGCCGCGCTGGTAGCCCTCGTCGTGGCGTTCTTCGGCGGCCCGGCGTACGAGTTCGGCGAGCGTGCCGCGTGCGGCTGCCTCGTGGAGGGCGTCGAGGCCGTCGGGCTCGGCGTCGAGCAGGAGGGTCGCGGCGAGGTACTCGGCGCGGTAGATCCCGGGGGTCTCGGAGACCAGCGGCTGTTCCCAGAAGCGCTCGGTGGCCGCGTAGTCGGGGTCGGTGACGGGTGCGTGGTAGTCGGTGCCGGTGAGCGTGAAGGTCGGGTGGCCCTGCCGGTGGACGAGGGTGAGTTCGGGGCGCTGGGTGACGGTGGTGAACAGGTGGCGGCCCAGTCGCAACGTGCCGGGGCCGTCGCTGGCCTGGTCGGCGCGGTCGCGCAGGGCTCGGTGGGCCTGTTGGCGCGCGGCGCGGAGACGGCCGACCGCTTCTTCGGCCCGTACGGGGTCGCCGAGGTCGGCCAGTTGTCCGGCCAGTTGGCGGATCTTGACGGCCATCGGGTCTGCTGCGAGGGCGGCGTCGATGTCGGCCGGGGATCCGAGGGCGGCCAGGCGCGGGCGGATCGCGTCGAGGAGGCGGTCGGCGGAGGCGGCCAGGCGTTGGGTGTGGCGGGCGCGTTCGTCGAGGAGGTTCTGGCGGCGGGCGCTGAGGGCGTGGTGGATTTCGTCGCGGCGGGCGGTGAGCTGCTCGGTGAGGGCGGCATCGGCGTCGGCGAAGCGGGTGTCGAGTTGTTCGATGCGCAGCATCAGTCGGGTGAGCTGCTCGTCGCAGGTCTGCGGAGTGTCGGCGGCGGCCAGGGCGGCGGCGGTGGCTTGGGCGAGCAGGGCGCTTTCGGCGGCGAATTCGGCGGCGGCCTCGCGGGTGCGCAGTTCTCGTCGGCGGGTGTCGAGGGCGCTCCGGGCCCGGTTGAGCAGTCCGAGGATGTCGGTGAGGCGGTCCAGGATGGCGGTGCGGACGGTGGGGTCGGCCGGTTCGAGTGTGGTGACGAGTTCGGCGACGGTCTTCGCGGCCTCGGTGTGTGCGGCGATCCGCTCGGCGAGTGGCGCGGCGTCGGCGGCCGTGGTGAGGGATCCGGCGGTGTCCGCGAGTTCGGCGGCTTGTCGGTGGTGGTCGGTGAAGGCGTCGGGCTCGGCGAGGAAGTCGGCGGCGCGCCGCGCCGCCTCCGCGGTTCCTTCGGCGAGTCGCTCGGCGAGGAGGTCGATGCGGTGGGTGTCGGCTCGGGGCAGCTCGCGCAGGGCCTCGATCTGTCCCTGTGTGCGGTGGAGGTCGGCGAGTTCGGCGATCCATTCGGCGGCGGCGGTGAGGGTCTCGCCGCGGGTGCGGCGCAGGAGGCCGTCGACGTGCTCGGCGGTGCGGGTGACCTGGGTCGCCGCGTGGGCGGTGACCTCGGCGGCGGTCTCGTGTTCGGTGATGGCCTGGCGCGCCGTCTCGCGGATGTCGCCGAGTGGCGTGTGGAGGTCGCCGAGGCCGGGCTCCGCCAGCCAGTGGTGGCGGTCGGTGGTGCGTGTGCCGGCGGTGAGGACGGCCTGGTAGCCGGCGGTGGTGTCGGTGCGGGCGGTGGCCAGGCGGGCGAGGGCCAGGCAGTCGGCCAGGCCGCGGACCAGGTCGGGGTTGCCGATCCGGGCGAGCGGGCTGTGTCGGGTCGGTTGGGCGGCAGCGTGCCGTTCGCTGGTGAACGGGGTCCGCCAGGTCTGTACGGGATGCAGTCGGGCTGGTTCGTGCACGGTGTGTGGGGCGATGAGCGTGCCGTCGTCGAGCAGCGCGTAGCCCTGGCAGAGCAGGGGTGCGGCGGCTTCCTGGCGGACGCTGTTGTAGGGGAGCAGCAGGGTGCGCCCGTCGGCGGGGTCACGGAAGACGAACAGGGTGTCCTCGCCGTTGGGCGAGGCGATCGTCCGTTCGTGGCGCAGTCCGGTGGTCGGCCGGTCGAAGACGCGGTGGGTGCCGTCGGTGAGGACGTAGCCGCCGGGGAAGACCAGGCCCTGGTCGGCGGGCAGCCGCAGGCAGGACTGGCCGAGGGCGTCGATGCGGACCGTGCGACCGGTGGGCAGGTGGCAGACCAGGTGGCGGACCGTCTCCTCGCGGTAGGGCTTGATCCGCACCAGCAGCAGGGTGTCGAGGCGGCCGTGGGCGATGTCGGAGTCGGCGAGGGCCTGGAGCGGCTCGTCCAGCGGCTCCTCGTGGACGTTGCGCCCGTCCGGGGTCGCCAGGCGCAGCGTGCCGCCGTCGGTGGAGAGCAGGAGTTCGCCCGAGAGGGACACGGCGGGCGGGCGGCCCTGGCGGTGGTCGGTGCGGGTGGTCCCGGTCCAGTCGAGTTGCCGGCCGTTTGCCGGGACGTGGTCGCGTTCGCCCCGGGCGTCCAGGTAGGCGGGGGTGCCGTCAGCGGCCAGGTCCCATCGCAGGACCCTCAGGTCGCCGACGGCCGGTCCGGTGCGGAAGAGCGCCAGGAGGCGGCCGTCGACGAGCCGAAGCCGTTCGAGACGGGCGTCGCGGTAGTAACGGTGCAGTTCGTCGAGGTCCTGCCGCAGGCGCGGGTCGTCGAGCAGGCCGGGCAGTGCCCCAGCGGGCGCCTCGGTCAGATCGGGCCGGTGGAGGGTGAGGATGTCGTCGCAGGCGGCACCGCCGGTGTGCTGCCACCCCGCCAGGAGCAGGCCGCCGACCGCCGCCACGTCGCGCAGGACGAGAGGCTTCGAGGCGGCGAGCCGTCCGGTGCCGGCCAGCGTCAGCTCGCCTCCGCCGAACTCGGCCACCCGGCGTGCGTTGAGGGCCTGCGCCCGCTCGGTCAGGTCGGCGGCGGCGCGACGGAGCCGGGCGCGCAGCACCTCGTACGTGCCGTCGTCGACGACGTCCTCGGTCACCGGTTCGCTCCCCTACTTCTTCGCGCCGTTGAGAGCGGCGATCGGCGTCTCGGCGATGCCCAGCTGCCGCGCGGAGGCGAGGAGCTGCGTGAGCGGCCCGCTCTGGTCGCCGCCCGGGCCGATGAGCTTCATCAGCAGCGCGGAGACGGTGAGGTTCTGCACGTCGGCGGTGGAGAGCGAGGAGAGCACCCGGGTGAGGTCCTCGGTGAAGGTCGCGCTGCCGTCCAGCCAGGGCCCGGCGAGAGCGCGGGCGGTGTCGGAGTGGGCGACGAACGCGTCCACGCTCTTGCCCGCCGTCACCGACTGCACCAGGCGGTCGAAGAACACGGTGTCGCCGCCGACGATGTCGATGTTCGCCTTCTCCAGTCCCGCCGCGACCAGCGAGGCCTGGGCCTCGGCGATCCGCCGCTGGGCGTCCAGGCCCGCGAGGCGGACGTCCTTCTCGGCCGCGAGGCGCAGCCGGTACTCCTCGTGGCCCCGGCCGGCCTCGTCGAGGGCGGCCATGGCGGCGGCCTTCTCGGTCAGGCCCGCTGCCTCGGCCTTGAGCTTGGCGCCGATCTCCAGTGCGGCGGCCTGTGCCTTCTCCGTCAGAACGGCTGCCTCGGCCCGGCCGACCTTCTCGATCGCGGCGGCCTCCTGCTCGCGGACCCGGACCTGTGCCAGCCCCTCGGCGGCGGCCTCGGCCTGGATGCCGTCGGCGAGGCGGATCTTGGCGGTCGCGTCCAGTTCGGCGGCCTGGCGGCGCGCCTCGGCGAGGACCAGGGACTCGCGGGCCTTGTGCCCTGCGGCCTGCTCGGCGGCTTCGGCGGCCTTGATGTCCTTGACCAGCTGTTCCTGTGCCTCGGCCTCGGCCTGGATGACCGTCGACTTCCGCAGCCGCTCCGCCTCCTCGACCGTGCGCAGGGTCTTGATGGACTCCTCCTGTTCGGCGACGGTACGGTCGACGGCGATCCGCTCGCGGATCACGTCGGCGATCTCCCGCTTCTGCTCCTCGACCTCCTTGTCCTTGGCGATCCGGGCCAGCTCGGTCTCCCGGTCGCGGCCGATCACCTCCAGGAGGCGGTCCTTCTCGATCCGCTCGTTCTCGATCGCGATGACCCGCTCGCGGTTCTTCTGTGCGACGGCGACCTCGCGGGCCTGGTTCTCGCGCTGCACTCCGAGCTGTTCCTCGGTGGTGAGGAACGCAGTCTGCGCCTTGAGCCGCTCCTCCTCCTGGACGCGGGCGATCACCGCCTCCTCCGTGGCGCGCAGCGTCTCGATCTCGCGCCGCTGGCGGATCTCGGCGTCGGCCTGGCGGCGTTCCAGCTCCAGGACGGCCTCCCGGGCGTCCACGTTCTGCCGGGTGATCTCCTTCTCCTCGGTGCGCTGGTACTCGTTGGTGCGCACGTGCTCGATCGCCGTGAGTTCGGTGATCTTGCGGATGCCCTGGGCGTCCAGGATGTTGTCGGCGTCGAGCGAGCCCAGCGGTGTCTGCTCCAGGTGGTCGATCGCCGCGTCCTCCAGGCTGTAGCCGTTGAGGTCGGTGCCGATGATCGCGATGATCTGGTCGCGGAACTCGTGCCGGTGGGTGTAGAGGTCGGTGAAGTCCAGCTGCTTGCCGACGGTCTTCAGCGCCTCGGAGAACTTGGCGGCGAACAGGTCCTGCAAGGTGGCCTGGTCGCTGGCCCGCGCGGTGCCGATCGCCTGGGCGACCTTGATGACGTCCTCGACGGTCTTGTTCACCCGGACGAAGAACGAGATCCGGATGTCGGCACGGATGTTGTCCCGGCAGATCAGCCCGTCGCGGCCGGTGCGGGAGATCTCGATGGTCTTCACCGAGATGTCCATCAGCTCGGCCCGGTGCAGCACCGGCAGGACGACCGCGCCGGTGAAGGTCACGTCGACCTTCTTCGTCTTGGAGACGATCAGTGCCTTGCCCTGCTCGACCTTCCGGTAGAGGCGGCTGGTGAGCAGCAGGGTGGCGAGCACGATGAGCAGCACGACGGCTACGAGCACGCCGAAGCCGACAGCGATGGTGTCCATCACAAGTCCTTTGTGTGAAAAGAAGTCAGAGCACGCCGGGCGGACAGCTCAGTCGCCGAGCGCCCCTGGATCGAAGGCGGCCACGAGGTAGCACTCGGCGTCGGGGTCGTAGTCGAAGATGAGCGCGGTCCGGCCTACCGTCAGACCGGGCTCCTCGGCGAGGGAGCGGACCTGGACCACAGCGCTCGACCCGTCCTGCGCGGTGACCTCCGCCTGCCCGAAGTCCGCGCCGACCCGGCCAGTACGCACCACGCAGAGCCGTCCCACGAAGTCGCTGCGGCTGGCGGCCCGTTCACGGGGAAGCCGCCGGGCTATCGGGCGCAGCGCCGCCCTCGTCCCCGCCCAGGCGGAGGCCAAGGCGGTGGCAAGGACGGCGGAGCGCGCCGCCGGGCCGGTGGTCAGCACGGATCCGGCCAGGCTCACGAACCAGGCAACGGCGATCAGCAGGGAACCCGCCACCGTCACCGGCACGCCCCCCAGTCCGAGACCGGCAAGGGCTCCCCCGTGGGTGTCGACGCCCTCTCCCCCGTCCAGGGCGTCGACACCCAGGCCACCGAGCAGAACCAGCCCCCAGTACCCGATGACCACCAGCAACGCGAAGCTGAACAGTGCCGTGGGAAACCCCAGCGCAGCCTCGGTGAATCCCCGCACCCGTCCCACCCCCGCCGCCTCGCATCACGGCACCGGTTCGGTGCCACGACAATCCTGGCAATCGAACCGGCTTTCGCACATTGCCAGGACCCGGCAATCTTTATGCGCTGCTAACACCCCGGACCAGGCATGATCACACCGCTCACAGCGGCTGCTCCGGCCAGCCCAGCAGACGTGCGCCCATGGCTGCGGTCTCCAGGGTGTAACGCTGCAAAGCATCCGAAAGGTCGTACCCCGTAAGGGACTTGATGCGCTCCAGGCGATACGAGAGGGTTCGCACGCTGATCCCCAGCCGTCGCGCCGCCTCCGCGTTCACATAGCCCGCCTCGGCCTGGATCGCGATGGTGTCCAACAGCAACCGCGCCCCACCCCTGGCCGCGGTCAGCGGACCGAGCACGCTGCGCACCAGCTCCGCCATCGCCGCGCGGTCCCGCATCAGCACCGGGAACACCAGCAGCTCGTCCGCCTTCAGCAACGCGGCGGGCAGTGCGAGCCGGTCGGCGAAGTCCAGTGCTCCCAGAGCCTCCTCGTAGCTGCGCACCACCCCGCCCGCCCCGGAGTGCCGCCGCCCGGTGGCTACCCGCCGGGCCGGCCGGTAGCCCGCCCCGGGACGGAGCGCCAGGTGGGCGAAGAAGTCCAGCACCGCACGTTCACTGTCCGGCGCGACGCACACCAGCCGGCCGTCCTTGGTCGCCAGCAGCACGTCCCGCTCTCCGAAGCGGCCCACCAACTCACGCTCCACCCGCCGCACCACGGGATGCACGTCGTCGTACGGCTCCTCGCCGGCCGCGACCGCGACCGCATGGGTGCGGGCCAGCCTCAGCCCGAACCGCTCCGCCCGCTCCGCCAGCACTCCCGGATCACTGCGCCCGTAGAGCAGGTCGTCGATGAACTCGCGCCTCAGCGCCTCCTCCTGGCGAACCGCCAGTCGCTGCGCCCGCTCGTGCCCCTCCCCCAGGGCGGCGAGCGCCGCGTCCGTCGCCGCCAGCACCGCCTCCCCGGCACGCCGCAGCTCGCCGAGTGTCGAGGCACCGGCTATCCCGGGCAGGGTCTGCCACACCTCGCGGGTCGCCCCCAGGCAGTACGAAACCACCTCGCGCAGGCCGTGTCCCGACTCGGCGCTGCGCTCACCCAGGAGCCGCAGACTCTCCAGCTCCGGGCGGTACAGGCTGCGGCCGGTGCCGGAGGCGTCGGCGAGGAGTTCCAGGTACCGGCGGCTCAGTTCGGCGGGGGTACCCGCTCCTTCCGTCACCGGGACTGCCCCTGACCCGGGACCACCAGCACCCGTGCCACCGCGCCCGCACTCTGTGGCGGAGCCGTGTCGGACAACACTGGAGCGAAGCATGCGACAGGCACCACGAGAGATCCCCCGGAATCCTCGATGAGCGAAGAGGACTGTCCCCTGCTCGCCGACCAGGCTTCCCGGCACACCAGCCGAAACCCTACCGGACCATTGACGCTTCCTTGACGCTTCGACGGTCCGGGCGAACATTGACCGACGGAGGCCATCGCCCCCCGAAGACCGGCCCTCCCTTTCAGGGCAGCAGCCCGCTGAGGCCGTCCGCCGCACCGGAGCACCGCACCACGCGCGGCGACTCACAGGCGAGGAGCGCCGCCGCCCCGGACCGGGGTCACCCGGTCCGGGGCCGGCGCGGGCACCCACTGCGGGTGCTCGCGCTCGGCCCAGCGCCGCTCCACCAGGCCGGTCCGCATCCCGCGCCGCGCCTCGGGATCGCGGACCGCCATCCGCACGTGCCCGGCGGCCACCACGGCGATCGCCGCCGCGAACCAGTCGTGGACGAAGGTCGCGCCGGTCCGCCAGCCCGGCGGCGTCAGATGGACGAGCCACATCACCAGCCCCGTGCCGACGATCACCAGCATCGACCCGAGCGTCCACTGGGCGTTCAGCTTCTGCCCGGCGTTGAACTTCCCCGCCGGACGGTGCGACCCGCGCACCCGTACCGCCCGCAGCCACGCCCGGTCCGCGGGAACGAACCGGCTCAGCCCGGACACGTCCGCGCGCACCGCGCGGAAGGCCAGTCCGAGCAGCAGCGGCACCGGCAGCGCGAGACCGCACCACACGTGCACGGTCACCACCAGCCTTCGGCGGCCGACCAGTTCGGCCAGCGGCGGCAGGTAGAGGCAGGCGGCGGTGGCCAGGCAGGTCAGCATCAGCCCGGCGGTGGCGCGGTGCACCCAGCGCTCGGCCCGGGTGAAGCGGAGCAGCAGGTCAGGCGGTCGGCGCATCGTCACGCCCGTTCGAGCGGCCGACCCAGGCGTCGGTGTCGTAGCCGAGTTCCTCCCAGTAGCCCGGCCGCACCGCATCGGTGACGGTGATCCCGGACAGCCACTTGGCCGACTTGTAGAAGTACATCGGCGCCACGTACAGCCGCACCGGCCCGCCGTGGGCGTGGGAGATCGGGGCGTCCTGGAGCCTGAGCGCTACCAGGACGTCGTCGCGCCGGGCCTGCTCCAGGGTGAGGCTCTCGGTGTACTCGCCGTCGAAGCAGCTGAACCGCACCGCCCGGGCGCCCGCCGTGACGCCGGCGCTGTCGAGCAGGTGGGCCAGCGGCACACCCTCGAACGGGGTGTCCGGCACCCGCCAGCCTGTCACGCACTGCACGTCCCGCACGATCCGGCGCTGCGGCATCGCCCGAAGGTCGGCCAGCCGGTAGCGGCCGGGCCGTTCCACCAGCCCGTCGACCGTCAGGGTGTACGTGTCCGCGTCGCGGGTCGGCACCGAGGCGACCACCGAGTAGTACCGGAAGCCGCCTCCTCCCGGCAGCAGGCCGGTGAGACCCGTCGGGTCCTTGCCGGCCACCGCCTCCTGGGCACGCAGGAGGTACGGGCCGGCCGCGACTCCCGCCGCGCCGAGCCCGAGCAGCCCCAGCACCACGCGGCGGCCGACCGGCGTGCCCCGGCCCTCTTCGTTCTGTTCGCTCACACTGCCGATCCGACCAGCCGGCAGGCCGACGGGCCAGGGCCCGCGCCTACCCGTCAGACTTTCGTCACTTCCGGCCGCCCGCCGCCACGGCTGCCCGCCCCCCGAAGTACTGCCGCAGCAGCGGGACCAGGAGGACGAGGCACAGCGCCGTCCCGTAGGAGAGCTGCTGCGCGCTCTGCCCTCCGGTCAGGTAGAGCGGAAAGGTGGTCGGACAACCGAGAGTCCCGCCCCTCCCTGTTGCCCCATCAGTTCGTGGAAACCGGCACAGGGGTCTGCCGCAGGGGTTCGCCGGAGAATCCACCGGCAGCCCTGCGGACGCCTTCCCATTCGCCGTACCCTCGAAGCATGTCTCCCCTTGCCTCATTGGCGACACTCGCGAGCGGCTTGTGGTACCTGATCGCCGCTGCACTGATGCTGGCGCAACAGGGCGACACCATCGCGTTCGCAGCTGCGTCGACCGTAGCGGGTGCGATGCTCGCCACCGGAGCCAGCCGCATGATGGCCGGCAAGCCAGCTGGCGTCCGAACGGCAATCTGCGGGGCCTGGGTCGCGCTTCTCGCCGTTCTCGTCCCGCTCGCCGCGTGGACCGCGATGATCACGTTGTCCAGGAGCGCTGAGCACGCCCGACTCGCGGTTGAGAATGGAACGCTGCTCTACGCGCTTGCCGGAGCAGTACCGGCCGTCGTCGTGCTGCTTCTTGTCCGACGGCGCACCCACATGTGACACCGTCCCAGCAGCGGAGCGACGCGGGCCCGCCCCCAGCACCACGGGGACGCGGGCCGAGGCCGTCACTGACGCCGAGTCGGCTCAACGCCGAAGCGGAGGTGGCCTGGTTCATGGTCCATCCGCCGCATGAAGCCGCCCCCGGCTTCACCCTCGACCAGATGCGCGACCTGTACGACGCCACCGCTCGTATCTCCAGTCCTGACAGCGACCCGACCAGCCTTCAGCCTGCCGACTCAGGCGAGGGCGAAGTAACGGAGCCAGAGGTAGAGGGCCGAGATGGCGATGGTGACGACCGTGACCGGGATGCCGTACTTGGTGAAGGTCCAGAAGCTGATGGGCTGGCGGTTGCGTTCGGCGATGCCGAGGACGACGACGTTGGCGGAGGCGCCGATGGCGGTGGCGTTGCCGCCGAGGTCGGCGCCCAGGGCCAGGGCCCACCACAGGACGTGGCCGTGGGTGTCGCCCACCGTCTGGACGAGGTCCGCGGTGATGGGGGCCATGGTGGCGACGTAGGGGATGTTGTCGACGATCGCGGAGAGCAGGGCGGAGGCCCACAGCAGGAGCATGGTGGAGCCGAGCGGGGCGCCGCCGGTGAGGTCGGCCAGTGCGGTGGAGACGGTCCCGATCACGCCGGTCTCGATGAGGGCTCCGACCATGATGAACAGTCCGGCGAAGAAGGCGAGGGTGGGCCACTCCACTTCGCCGAGCACGTCCTTCACCTCGACCTTCGAGATCGCGACCAGCAGGCCGGCGCCGAGCAGGGCGACCACCGACGGCGCGTAGTGGACCACCGGGTGGAGGACGAAGCCGACGACGACCAGGCCGAGGACGACCATCCCTTGGACCAGGAGGCGTGGGTCGTGGATGGCCTCGCGCTCGTTCAGCGAGAGGACTTCGGCGGCGCGGTCCTCGTCGTAGACGAAGAAGCGGCGGAACAGGAACCGGCACATCGCCACCAGTACGACCGTCAGGACGACGGCCAGCGGTGCGAGGTGGACCAGGAAGTCGTTGAAGGTGAGGCCGGCGCGGCTGGCGACGATGATGTTCGGCGGGTCCCCGACCAGGGTGGCGATACCGCCGACGTTGGACGCGAAGACCTCGGCGATCAGGAACGGCGCCGCCTTCAGGGCGAGGCGGTCGCAGACCAGCAGTGTCACGGGGGCGACGAGCAGGACGGTGGTGACGTTGTCGAGCAGTGCGGAGGCGACGGCGGTGATGACCATGAGCATGGCCATCACCCGGAACGGTCTGGCGCGGGCGCGTTTGACCGCCCAGATGGCGAGGTACTCGAACACGCCGGTGCGCTTGAGCACGCCGACGATCATCATCATGCCCATCAGCAGGAAGATGACGTTCCAGTCGATGCCGGAGTGGGTGGAGAAGAACGCGGCCTCGTCGTCGGTGGCGCCGATGGCGAGCATCAGGCCGGCGCCGCCGAGGGCCGCGCCGACCCGGTGCACCCATTCGGTGACGATGAGGACGTAGACGGCCGCGAAGACCGCGAGCGACGCCCACGCCTGCCAGTTGTTCACGGGTTCCCCAGGAGTCGGTGGAGCAGGTGGGAGGCGGTGATGACGCCGAGCAGTCGGCCTGCGGCGCCGCTGCGGCCGGGGGCGCGTTCGACGACCGCGGCGAGCGGGCTGCGGTTGCGGGCCATGAGGGCGGCGATCTCGACGGCGGTGTCGTCGGCGTCGGCGACGGTCGGCGCGGGGGCGTCCTTGGGCAGGCAGTCGCGCACCCGGAGCCCGGCGAGGGCTTCGCACAGCCGGTCGGCGTGGGCCTCGTCGATCACCGCCGCAAGTGTCGGGTCCTCCATCACGTAGCCCGGCACCAGCAGGCGCACCAGTTGGGAGGCGGGCAGGATCGCGCGCGGGCTGCCGGGGCCGTCGACGACCAGGACGCCGGGCAGGCGGTGCTCCGCGAGGAGGCGGGCGGCGTCCAGGGCCTGGTCGTCCAGGCCGACGGTCGGGTAGGGCTCGGCGAGGTCACGTGCGCGCATCGGGGTGCTCCTTGACGAGGATGTTGGTGGCGGCGTGGGCAGCGGCGAACCGCTTCCCTGCGGTCGGCATCGCGCCCGGGCCGGTGGGCGCTGCCTCGGTCCCATCGTCCCCGGTGGGCGGCAGGACCGGTTCCTCGACGTCGAAGAGACGGGCGACGGGTACGTCCGAGCTGGAGTGCACGGCGATCGACACGGCGATGCAGACCGCGATCAGGGTGTACGCCTGCGCGCCCTGCGGAATGCCGGCCTGCAGCACCAGCAGCCCGTACACCACCGAGGCGAAGCCCTTGGGCCCGAACCAGGCGGCGACCAGCTGTTCGCGCCGGTCGATGCGGGAGCGGATCAGCGAGATCAGCAGGGACGCCGGGCGGATCAGCAGGATCGCGAGAGCGACCGCGACGTAGCCGCCGACGGACAGGTCGCCGAACAGTCGCGGGGTCAGCAGCGCGCCGAAGACCAGCAGTGCGGCGAACTTGCTGAGCTCCGCGAGTGCCTCCCCGAGCGGCTCGAACGTGCGCCTGGACTCGGGCGAGAGGGAGGCGAGGACGGCACCCGCGGCGAATGCGGCGAGGTAGGGGTTGGCGTGGGTGAGGTGGCAGGCGGCGTAGAGGAGGATGCCGGTCGCCAGAGGAAGCAGCGGTTGCAGTTTCGCCTCCGCGCCCAGTACGGGCACCCGTACCAGCAGGTCGACCAGGACGGGCAGCACGGCGCCGAGGGCCAGGCCGCCGACGAGTTCCAGCCCGATCGTGGGCAGCGAGGCCTCGAAGTCCGGGGAGGTGGGCCCGGCGGCGGCGATCAGCACCAGCACGACCGGCAGCGCCAGGCCGTCGTTCAGCCCCGACTCGACGTTCAGCAGTTGCCGCAACCTCGCCGGGACCTCCTTGCGGCCCACGATCGCCGACGCGAAGACCGGGTCGGTCGGCGCCAGCACCGCACCGACCAGGAACGACGTCATCCAGTCCAGGCCCACCAGGAAGTGCGTCACCAGCGCCATCCCCACGAAAGCCAACGGCATCCCCAGCCCGAGCGCCCGAGCGGGATTGCGCCAGGCGCCGCGCAGCGACGCGAAGGAGACGTGCATGCCGTCGGTGAACAGCACCGTGAACAGTGCCAGGTCCGCTGTCACCGCGACGATCGGGCTGTCCGGGGTGACATGGACGAGACCGAGGAACCCGTCACTGACCAAGGCACCCGCCGCGAGGAACAACAGCGAGGTCGAGAGCACGGAGCGGGCCGCCAGGCCCGACAGGAGAACCGCGACAAGCAACGCGGCCCCGAAAACGGCAACGAGTACCACAGGAGTCACCCCCGGATCGACGAAGAGAACTGTCCCTTGCTCGCCGACCAGGCTTCCCGGCACACCGCCACCGACTTTATACGACTTTTACGGCTCCCTGACAGCCCTTTAGCGGTCCGGCCCCCGCGCAGCTCGCCGTGCCGCCCTGCCACGGGACCTGCCGGGAGCTACCATCGGTGCTCGGTGAGCCGGGAAGACTGGTCGGCACGACACTTCCCCCTGCTCGGAGCCGCCCCGTGCACACACCCCGCCCCCTGCATTCAGCCCAGCCGACAGGTCCGAAGGTCGGCCGGTGAACACCACCGTGCTGTGGGCCGCCGTCGGCGCGCTCACCGCCGTGATGCTTCCGGCGGGGATCGCGCTGGCCACCGGCCGCGCCCCTCGCCAGGCCCGTGCACGACTGGAGCCCGTCCGTCCACGCGGCTGGGGTCTGCTCCTGATCTACACGAACCTCCCCGCCCACGTCGTCCCCCGGGCTCTCGGCGCCGACGACCACGTGGTCCTGGCCGGTGCGGCCGTCGGCGGCCTGCTGGCCGCAGCCGGCCTCCTGCTGCTCGCCGTCCCGTCCCGCCGCCGCACCCACCGCCCGGCCACCACAGCCGCCGTCCCGCGCCGATGAGAGCGCGGAACCTGCTCGACACCGCCCGCCTGGTACGCCGCCGGCTGGCCCGCAGCACCCAGGTCCGGATCCACGGGGAGATCGACGCCGACAACGCCGACCGCGTGGCCCATCTGCTGACGGCCTCGCTCAAGCACACGAAAGGCCCGCTGGACATCGATCTGGCCGCCGTCCCCCGGCTCAGCCACAGCGGCGCAGGCGCGTTCGTCGACACACTTCGAGCCGCTCACACCGCCGGCATCCCGGTCACCGTCCGCAACGCGAACCCCCAGGTCCGCGAGGCTCTGCACAGCCTCGGCCTGGAGCGAATGCTGACGTTCACCGACGACACACCCGCGCCGTGAGCCGCCTCGGCAGGTCCGCAGATCAGCGGAAGACGCCCGTGCGGCCGAGGGAGTAGCGGCCGGGCTGGGGATAGACGCACAGGCCGTGGGGCCCCGCGCCGACCTTGACGCGCGCCAGCAGGTGCCCGTCGTCGGTGGAGATCGCGTAGACCTCGGAGTCGTAGCGACCACTGAGCCACAGGACCTTGCCGTCGGCGGAGACGCCACCCATGTCGGGACTGCCGCCGCCGGGGATCCGCCACTTGGCGGTGAGGCGGCCGGTGGGGAAGTAGAGCACCGACACCGAGCCCTCGTCCCGGTTGGAGATGTACAGGTTCCTGGAGTCGCGGCTGACGTAGAGGCCGTGGGCCCCCTTGCCGGTCGGCAGCAGGGTCGGCGACCCGAAGTCGTCTCCGTTCAGGATCCACACGCCCCCGGCGGCCATGTCCGCGACGTACCAGGTCCGTCCGTCGGGCGAGAGCTTCACGTCCTGGGGCATCGAGCCGCGCCCGGGGAGGGCATACCTGGCCACGACGGTCATCGATGCGGTGTCGACCTTGAGGAGTTCGCCGGAGAACTCGCAGGAGACGATGAAGTACGTCCCGTCGGCCGAGAAGTCCGCGTGGTTGACTCCGGCGCAGTCGGCCTTGACCTCCTTGACCACGGCCATCGTGTGCGCGTCCCGGAAGACGAGCAGCCGGTCGGCGGAGGCCATGACGACCGCGTGCCGCCCGTCGGGAGTGAAGTAGAGGTTGTAGGGATCGTGGACGCCGACCGGCTCTCCCGTCCTCCCTGTCGCGGGGTCGATGGGTGTGAGGCTGTTGCCCCGGTCGTTGTTCACCCAGAGGGTCTTCAGGTCCCAGGAGGGAACGACGTGTTGCGGCTGACGGCCGGCGGGCAGGGTGTCGACGACCTGGTAGGTGGTCGGGTCGATGACGCTGACGGTGTCGGACTCGGTGTTCGGCACGTACACCCTGGACGGGAAGGCGCTCACCGATTCGGCAAGCCGGCCTGGCCGGTCGGCGGCGTAGAGGTCCTGCGGGTCCAGGAGAGGGGGCATGCCCGGCAACATCTCCTGCCGGGTGTCGGCCGTCGCAGTGGCGGCCGGGGTCGGGGCGGCAGCCTTCCCGGAGGAGGCATCCGCGTCGGTCGGGACGGCTGAGGCCGCGGGGCCCTCGGGGGGCGGTGAGCACGCCGCCCCGGGAAGGCAGCACAGGGACAGGAGCAGTGCGATCATCGTCGGCCTGAGCCGGCGGGCGCGTGCGAAGGCGTTCATCAGCGGGGCATCCGAGTGATGGAGGTCGAAGGGCTGTCCGCAGGCTTCCCCCGATCCGGTTGCGCGCCGTCACGGGAAGAACCTTTGCACTATGCAAGGGTATGAGCCGACGTGCCTCCGCCGATGACGGCGCAGCAGAATTCACCTTTTTTGGTGACATGACTCCTGATTGCGACAGACGATCCCAAAGTCGCAGAACTTGGCAGATCGCCCTATTCTTTGCATAATGCAAATGTGCCCGCCGGAGCCGCGGCGGGCCCCGGAGCCGTCGGGGCCCGCCATCCGCGCTGCCACCTGTCCGATCGCGGGCACACCATCTGTCAGCGGATCGCTCGTCGCCACCGAAGAAAGTCGAACACTCATGGCCGCCGCGACCATTTCGAGCCCGCCCGGGCCCGACTGGACAGTGATCCGCGTCGCCGGCGAGCTCGACCTCGCCGGCGCTGCCCCGCTTCACGACACGCTCCTGCGCCTGGTGCTGTCCGGTCGGCGACAGTTGATCATCGATGTCAGCGAGGTCGCGTTCTGCGATCTGAGCGGCTTCTCCGTGCTGGCCGACACCAGGCGCGTCCTCAGCCGTTACGGCGGCCACCTGCGCGTCGTGCTGCCCCCTGCGGGCGGGCGCGTGCACCGGACACTGACGGTGCTGGGCTTCGACACGGCGTTCCAGGTCTTCCCCGACCTCCCCGCCGCCCTCGCCACCTGACGTGGCGACTTCATCGGAGTCGACGGAGGACGCCGGATCGGCAGCCGCAACTCGCCGCCCGCTCGACGCCGTCCAGCGCGCACAATTCGTCCACGCCCACCTGGCCACCGGAATGCCACTGGCCGAGGCCAGGGCCCTGCTCGCCGAGCACGACGGGCGGCCGACACCTGGACCACCGCCCGACGCAGCGGGGAGCGCCGGGGCGACGGTGGCGCCACACCGACCACCGGCCGCGCCTCCTCGGTAGCGTCAGCTCGGAACGCCGGCCAGGTCGGCGGCGCCGAACCCCACCGAGAAGCGCTTGCACCAGATCACGACACTGTGAACGGCAGCGAGGTCGACCCCGGCCGGCAGAGGGTAGTTCTGGTTGCCGCGATTGCCCTTGAGGCGGTCCAGCTCGATCGCTCCCGCACCGAGATCGTCGAGCCGGGACTCGGACGCCGGACGGGCCGAGAGGTAGACGCGCACATCCGGCCCCTCCGAGGTGCTGAGACTCTCCAGGCGCAGCACGGTGGAGCCGTCGGCCAGACGGACCAGGCGCACGGTGCCGGTCGTCTCGTGCTCGCCGGAGACGAAGCGGCCACGAGCGAGGTCGACCGGGGTGGCGGGAGCCACGGACGGGGTAGCCGGCGCCTGCGGCGCGGGGACCATCGATGTCGGCGTCGCCATCATTGGGGCAACCGTCGCAGGCGCTGTCGAGGTGGCGGTCGGCAGGGCCTCGTCGACGATGGTCGTGGTGAACGCGCGCCACGGCTGGAACAGGTACAGCCCGAGCCCGGCCGCCACCAGCGTGATCGCCGTCGCGGCGGCCAGTGCACGCCGAGGCACTCTTCCGAGGACCGGAATCCGTTCCGGCATGCGCGCCTCCAGGTGTCGTTCCGCCGCCCGTACCCGCCTATTCGTACACCGGGTCGGCCTGCCGGAGGTGTTCCCCGACGCTCCCGTAACGCCCCGGTAAGGACTGTGCCCGGCCGCTTGTTCGCGCCGTCAAGGGGGGTCGGACTCATCGACCGGCCCTACCGCCCGCACCGCCGGCGCGTCAGACCGTCTCGGCCCGGCGCCCCACGTCCTCGATGCCGCTCGGGCTGCCGGCGCCAACCCAGCGGATGTACAGGCCTGCGCCGATCAGCAGGGTGGCGACCAGGGACAGCACCGGCCAGCCGCGCAGCAGGTTCACCACGAGGGTGAAGGCGACGGCCACCGCGGCGAGGGCGTTGACGGCGGCGACGAGGGGCTTGCGCTCGCTGCGCGCGAAGTGGGTCATGGCGAGCAGGCCGACCAGGAAGCTGACGAAGACCGACACGGCGTAGAACAGCACCAGTTCCTGTTCCTGGCCGGCCGCAGCGACGATGATCACGGCGGCTGCGGCCAGGTAGACCACGACGGACCAGTACGGGGTGTGGTGCCTGTTGGTTTGGCCGAGTACGGCGGGCAGGACGCCGGGGTTCTTCGCGGTTCCGGCCAGGGCCTTGAGGAGGCCGGGGCCCGCCTGGAAGGAGGAGCTGGCGGCGGCGAGCAGGAGCAGGGAGCTGGTGAGCTGGAAGGCGCCGTAGAGCCAGCCGGGGCCGGCGGCGGCGTGGGCGATGTCGGCGATCTGGGTGGAGTCGGCGCCGGGCAGGCCGATGTGGAGCTTCACGGCGAGGGCGGTGAGCGCGAGGGTGAGGCCGCCGACGATGACGAGCAGCAGGGCGAGGGTGCCGCGGCCGAAGCGGCGGCGGTGGGTGTCGTCGAGCTGGCCGAGCTGGGCGATCGCGGTGGACGGCGCCTCCACTCCGGTGGCCAGGGCCATGGCGACGGGGAAGGCCAGCACGACGGCGAGTGCGGCCGAGCGTCCCGGGTCGGTGTGGGCCGGGGCGGTGCCGGCGGCGTGCGGGGCGGTGAAGCCGAGGACGACGACGGCGACGAGGACGAAGGCGACGGTCATCGCGGCGAACAGGAGGCGGCCGCCGTGCCCGAACCAGGTGAGTGCGGCCACGACGACCAGCAGGACCAGTGCCAGCGGAATGCGGATCGATGCCAGGCCCGGGACGAGCGCGATCACCGCGCTCGTGGCGGCGGAGATGGAGATGCCGATGGTGAGGACGAAGTCGACGACGAGGGCGCCGATCGGCAGGAACGTCCAGCGGGGCCCGAAGGCGCGCCCGGCCGCCGCTGCGGCGCCGCCCCCCTTGGGGAAGCGTCGCACCAGCTGCCAGTAGTTGGCGGTGACGACCACGACCAGGCCGACCACCAGGCCCATGGTCGGCAACAGCAGCGCGAGGTCGCCGTGCAGGGCATGCAGGGCGGCCTCGATCGCGTAGGCGACCGAGGAGACCGGATCCGCGATCACGGCGAAGGCGAAGGCGAAGAAGAGAACCGAGCGCCGGGGCCCGCGACCGGACGGAGCCGGCAGGGCGGGTGTGCTGGCAGTGGGAGATACCACGGCAGGAGGCCTTTCACCGAAGGGTGTTGTCGATCACTGTGCCGACCAGGCTTCCCGGCTCACCGGACGGAAACGATACGTCAAGAGCGCGACAGGAGAGCATCAAGGATGCGTCAAGGACTTCGGCCTCCACCCGCGCCGCACGGCCGGGCCCGTAGCCGGCGTTCACCCGAAGGACGCATCCGTCAGGTCGGGGCCTGGCCAACAGGGCAAATTCTTTGCATAATGCAAAGGTTGCTTTCGGCCCAACTGTGCAGAGTCGTCTCCCACACAGGCAATCCTGCCCACCTCGGCCGCGAGGACTGGACGCCCCGACCGTGACATCCCCGCCGCGGAACGGGATCCGTTCAAGGGCGGTTGCTGCTGTTCCGACCTCGCAGGTCGGAACAGCAGCAACCGCCCCGACCCTACGTTTTCCGTGCCCGGCCGGACGCGAGCCAAACCGTCTGTGCACGTCGTTCGGTCCGGGTCGTCAGCGGGGACCAACGAAAGGCACTACGTGAGCGCAGCAAACGTGACTTACGGTGAACGACACGGCTGGATGATGGTGCACATCAGCGGCGACCTCGACCTGCCGGCGGTCAACGCCGCACGCGATCGCCTGCTCCAACTCATCTGGCAGGGCTGCCGGCACCTGGTGATCGACCTCGGCGGCCTGCGCTCCTGCGACGCCGGTGCGTTCGCCGTGCTGGCGGCCGCTCGTCGGCACATGTCCGCCCGAGACGGTGAGCTGCGCCTTGTTCTTCCCGCCCCGGGCGCCCCGGCAGGACACACGCTCGGCACCTGCGGCGCGGGCCGCGTGTTCGACGTCCACGAGACCGCGGCGGAGGCGGTCGCCGACCGCCGACCGCTCGCCGTCGCGGTCACCCCCGCCCGATACGAGTCGCACACCGGTCCCGTCCTCACGGCCCCGATACCGCAACAGCGCGGATGAGCGCGGCTCGCAGCTCCCCCCGGGGTGACCGCAAGTCGACCGGCAGCGCACGAGCAGCACTGCACATCCGGGTGGGCCGACCGGCGCTCCTGTGAGCAGTCCGATGACGGTTCGTCAACGATTCCCGACCGGTGGACTGCGCCGTCGATCCGGCCGGGCAGACTGGCGCGATGTCCACCCATTCCCTCCGGCAACCAGGCGAGGCGGAGCCGGCCATGGGCCGGCCCGCACCGGTACCGGCGCAGGCCGGCCCGACCGATGACACCCCGACCGGACACATGGTCGTCTTCGGCGACGGCGCCCTCGCGCACCGGCTCGCTGTCGAGCTCGCGACACTCTACGGCCAGCGGGTGACCGTGGTGCTACCGTCCTTGCGGTACAACCACGGTCCACATATCGCCGCCCTGGCCGCCGACGAAGGGGTGAGCGTCACGGCCGTCGAGGCGGAGCATCCCGACGAGGCCACCCTGCGGGCGGTCGGGGTCCGGGAGGCCGCAGCTCTTGCCCTGACCTCGGACGACGATCAGGCGAACATCCAGGCGGGTCTGCGCGCCCGGCGGATCAACCCGGGCCTGCGGCTCGTGCTTCGCGTCTACAACCGTCGCCTCGGCGGCCGGATCGAGCAGTTGCTGGACCGCGCGGCCGCCACCCACCACCCGGGGCTGTCGCCGGCGGCCCTGCAGGCGTCCACCACCGTGCTGTCGGCGTCCGCGACCGCCGCCCCCGCGCTCGTGGCGGCCGCCGTGGCCGGGCGCGGCCACGTGGTGCACGTCGACGGGCGGCTGCTGCGCCTGTCCGTCGTGTCGCCCGGCGCGCCCGCACGCGGGCAGGAGGTGGCCACCCTCGCCGTGACGCCGGACGGCGGACACCCGGAGTCCGAGGGCTCTCTCCTGCCGGACCCCTGGTCGGTGGCGCCGGAGTCCGAAAGGGTTGTGCTGGAGTTGCTCGGCCGGGCACAGACTCCGGCTCGAACGCGTAGGCTTCCCGGCCTGTCGGGGCTGCCGCTGTCCACGCTGTTCTCACCGCGGCTGCGGTGGGCGCTGGCCGGACTGGCCGGACTGGTATTCGTGTTCGCGGCGCTTACGTGGGCGCTCACCGGACAGTCGCCCGTCCGGGCCGCGTGGCTGACCACCCTGGACATGCTCGGGATCGCCGATCCGGCCGACGAGGCGGGGCCGGGGCGCAAGGTGCTGCAGATCCTGACCTCCGTCAGTGGCATGCTGCTGATGCCCCTGCTGATCGCCCTCGCACTGGAGGCACTCGGGGCGTTCCGTACCGTTTCCGCGCTGCGGCGGCCGCCGCGCGGGCTGTCCGGGCACATCGTGCTGGTCGGGCTCGGGCGGGTGGGCAGCCGAGTGCTGGAACGGCTGTGGGAGCTGGAGGTGCCCGTAGTCTGCGTCGAGGCCGAGCCGACCGCCCGCGGCATCGCCCGGGCCCGCTCCTACGGCGTTCCCGTGGTGATCGGGGACGCGACCCAAGAGGGCGTCCTGGAGGCCGCCAAGGTCCACCGGGCCGCCGCCCTGATGACGCTCACCAGCGACGACGGCACCAATCTCGAAGCGGCCCTCTACGGGCGCGAGTGCAACCCCGAACTGCGCGTGGTGCTGAGACTGTTCGACGACGACTTCGCGGGCGACATCTACCAGGCGCTGCGCGACTCCTACCCTCGCGCCGCCACCCGCAGCCGCAGCGTCTCCTTCCTCGCCGCACCGTCGTTCGCCTCGGCGATGATGGGCCGCCAAGTGATCGGCGCCCTCGCTGTCGGCCGCCAGGTCGTGCTGATCGCCGCCGTCCAGGTGTCGGAAAACCCGCACCTGTCCGGCCGCACGGTCGCCGAGGCCCAACGCCCCGGCCACTGGCGCGTCCTCGCCGTCGACCTCGCCGACCCACCCGAACGCGCACCCGACCTCGCCAACCCCTACCTCGCCACGCCCGAACTCCTCTGGACACCGGTAGGGACGCGGATGCTCGTCGACGGCGACCTGGTCGTGGTCGCCGCGACCCGTGAGGGACTCGGGCTGCTCCTCCGCCCGGTCACAGCAGCCTGAGCCACCGGCCGGACCATCACCAACCGAGCGCGTCCAGCTGGCGGTCCGGCGCGGACGGCTCGCCCGCCGCCTCCGCGAAAGCGTGCAGCGCGCCGATCAGTCCGGCCCGCTGGTGCGCGGGCATCGAGGCGACGATACGGGCGATCTCCTCACGTCGCCGGTCGGTCGCGTCGGCCACCGTCCGCGCCCCCGACCCGGTCAGCGCGATCCGCACCTCCCGGCGGTCCGCGCTGCTGCTCTCCCTGACCACCACGCCTGCGGCGACCAGCCGCTCGATCATCCGCATCGCGGTGGACGGGTTCACCGCGAGGTACTCGGCCAGCCGGGACATGCTCATCGCGCCCCGCGAGTGGAGGACGACGAGCATGCGGAACTGCGGCAGGGTCAGGGCTTCGGCCGCCTCGCCGAGAGACCTGGCCGAGATCGCGACCAGTACCCGGGACGCGGTCAGCACCGCCGTCACGAGGTCTTCCTCCACTCCGTCGGAGGGCCGGTCTGCGGGGTCGTGCACGAGAGGAGCGTCGGACATGTGTCCTTTTTACCTCCTGGGGCGCTCGCCGGTGCACTGCCCGCGCCCCCAGCGCCGCCACGGGTCCGATTCACCCACATCAGTTGTTCACCTCCTTCCTCCTGGCGCACGCCAACACTTCTTTGCATAATGCAAAGGTGCTTGTCGGAATCTCCGGCTGTCACAAGGCGCTGCGCGCCGTGGGCGTCCCCCGCCCGGTGACCGCACCGGCAGTACCGGACCGGCCCCGCACGTGACATCCCCGCCACGCCGCAGAGCCGTCCGGGTCGGGCGGGTGTGGAGGTTTCGTCGTAGTCGCCTCCCCACCCGGCCGACCATCCGGCGAACACCACTGCGGCAACAGGCCGGCGGGGAACTGTGACGGCAGGAGGGCCTGATGCCCCGGCAGGCCGAGCCGAACGGCGTCGTCACCCAGCCGGCCCCGCGCACTCACGCAGCCACAGATCGCTCTGCCCCACCCCTCGCGAGAGCGACCAACTCAACGCGTGCCGCGCCGCGGGCGGATCCGGGACTCGTCCACCGGCACGGCGGCCGCCAGAAAGGGATGCACACGCCCGGGGTCGACCGTGGTGACCCGGTACCGCGCGACGCCCGCCCTGACCAGCGGATCCTCGCGGGTGATCGACTCTGCCCGGTCCCGCGACACCCCGATGGCGACGATCACCCCACCGTCGTCGGACGGCACCGTCTGCCCGGAGAGCAGGAAGGTTCCGACCCGGTGGTGGGACTCCAGGAAGTCCACATGCGCGGCCACGAACGGCGCCGCGTCCGCCTCCGAACGGGTGTACTCCAGGAGCAACAGGTGCATCATGCCGTTCTCGTTTCCTCATGAGCCATCAACCCGTGACCTCCGGTCAGCGGACAGCCACCCCTTCGTCGCGGTAGCGCAGCAGCAGCATCGCCGCGTCGTCCTTCAACGGCCCGGCCGTGTGATCCACCAGGTCACGGCGCAGCGCCTCCAGTGCGCTGTCCGGATCATCATCCTTGAGCAGGAAGGCACGGCGCTCCAGGGGGTAGAAGCAGCCGCGCGCGTCCCTGGCTTCGGTGACACCGTCGGTGTAGAGCAGCATCTGATCACCGGGGGCGAGTTCCACCTGGTAGGCCTGGGGGCCGTCGGGGCCGAGCGCGGCGAGCCCGAGGGGCGGCGCGTCCAAGGGGGGTTCGGCGAACTGGACCGTGCCGTCGCCGCGCAGCAGCAGGGGCGCCGGGTGGCCGTAGTCGAGGAGGGTCACGGTGTGGTCGGTGTCGACCTCGGCGAGGACGGCCGTGACGAACTCCTCGCCTTCCAGGCGTCGGTTGAGGGCGCGCTCCAGCCGGGCTCCGACCGCGTCGAGGGCCGGTTCGTCCGGCGCCGCCTCGCGGAAAGCGCCGAGTACGAGAGCAGCGGTCTCCACCGCTTCCAGGCCTTTGCCCTGGACGTCGCCGACGATCACCCTGGTGGAGCCCGAGGGCGTCAGCACGACCTCGTACAGGTCCCCGCCGATGCGCGCCTCGGCCGCCGCCGAGGTGTACGAGACGGCGACGCGCATCCGGCCGGCACGGCGCGGCACCGGGCGCAGTAGGACCCGCTGTGCCGCTTCGGCGACGGACCGGACGTCGGCGAGCTCGCGCTCGAACCGGCGGCGCAGGGTGGCCGCGAGGGCCGCGGCGCCGGTAACGCCGGCCACGGTGGCCAGGGCGACGGCGGCGCGACGGGTGTCGAGCAGGTCGTCGTACCAGGCGACGCAGAGGCACAGGAGGAAGGCCAGTGCGCCGACCGCCAAGGCTCGGCGCACCGTGCCGTTCACACAGGCGAAGGCCGGGCCGAGCGAGAACAGTGCCAGGAATCCGATCTCGGGGCCGGCCAGCAGGTCGACCAGCGCGACCGCGGCCATCGCGCCGAAGGGCAGACCGGCGAGCCGCCGGCGGCGGGCGGGCTGCTGGGACTTCACATTCCCTCCTGACGGACCCGGAAGGCGCGGGCCCGGGCATTACTTTTGCACTGTGCAAACGCCAGGACAAGACGCGTCGGGCCGCTCTGTGGTTGCGTCCCTGCCGACGGTCAGGAGTCGCCGTGGCGCCGGTGAAGGGCGGTGAGCACCGCCTGGTGGCTGATCCATCCCTCCAGATAGGCCCCCGAGGCGTCGAGCACCGGCAGTCCCGCTCCTTCGGCCGCGACGAGCGCGGACAGCGCCTCCGCGAGATCCATGTCGGGGGTGACCGGCTTCGGCAGGTGGCTGACGCTCGTGACGTTCGCGTCGTCGTGCGCGGCGTCCGAAAGCGTTTCGGCCACCCTGCGGGCAGTCACCACACCGAGATAGGCACCGTTGTCCGCGACGACCGGCAGGACGCCGTGGGGCGAGGCGGCGAGGACGGCGGCCGCCTCGGCCAGTGGCATGCCCGCGGGCAGGATGCGCGGCACGGGCTCCATGACGTCACGGACCGTGGTGCCCTCGAACGCCGCCGCCGGAGCGGGCCGGTCGAGGTCGATGCCGCGTCGCTTGAGTTTGAGGGTGTAGATGGTGTCGTGCGCAAGCGCCCGGCCGACGAGGGTGGCCAGCACGATCGCCGCCATGAGGGGCAGGATGATCGAGTACTCGCCGGTGAGCTCGAACAGGATGATGACCGCCGTGATCGGCGCGCGGGCCGCTCCGGCGAAGACCGCCCCCATGCCGATCAGCCCGTAGGCACCGACCGGGCCGGTGACACCCGGCAACAGGTCGTGTGCGGCGGCGCCGAACGCCGCGCCGAGCATGGCTCCCATGAAGAGCGAGGGAGCGAAGACGCCGCCGGAGCCGCCGATGCCGATGGTGAGGCTGGTCGCGGCGATCTTTCCGACCAGAAGGACGATCAGGAAACCGATGGCGTACTTCCCGTTGACGGCGTTCTCCAGCACGGGGTAGCCGACCCCGTACATCTGCGGCAGTGCCAGCAGCAGTGCACCGAGGAACAGACCTCCGACAGCCGGGCGCGCCCACTCCGGACCGCGCCACAGGAAGTCGCAGGCATCCTCGACCAGGTAGAGGATCCGGGAGAACGCCACCCCGACCGCACCAGCGATCACGCCGAGCACGGCGAACAGCAGGTACTCCGAGAGGTGCTGGACGTGGAACGCCGGTGGCTGGAGGAACGGGGTGTCGCCGAACGCGGCGCGGCCGATCACGGAAGCGGTGACCGAGGAGAGCACCACCATGCCGAACGCCTCGGCGGTGAAGTCCCGCAGAATGAGCTCCATCGCGAAGAACACGCCCGCCAGAGGCGCGTTGAAGGTAGCGGCGATGCCGCCCGCAGCCCCGCACGCCACCAGCACCCGCATGCGGTCCTCCGCCACCCGCACCAGCCGCCCCAGCGTCGACCCGAGCGCCGAGCCGATCTGCACGATCGGCCCCTCCCGTCCCACCGAACCACCACCGCCGATGCACAAGGCCGACGCCAGCGACTTCACGGCCGCCACCCGCGGCGCGATCCGCCCGCCGCGCCGCGCGACCGCGTACATGACCTCCGGCACCCCGTGCCCCCGTGCCTCCGGAGCGAAGCGCTGTACCAGCGGCCCGTAGAGCAGCCCCGCCACCACCGGGGTGAACAGCACGAAGTACGGACCGAGCCAGGGCACGTGCGGGTTCGCCACCCGCCCGGCCCCCGCATAGTCCGTGCCGCCGGTGAACAGCAGCGTGAAGGTGCGGATCAGCCAACGGAAGACGATCGCGCCTACGCCGGCTGCGGCACCGACCAGCAGGGCGAGCACCACCAAGCCGCCCCTGGCCTCACGGGCAGCGGCGGCGACGCCGCCCAGAACCCGCCGGACGGCGCTTCGCGCGACCGAGAGCGTGGACAGCTGCACCACAGAGCCAGACATCTTTGCATTATGCAAAAATTATGGGCGCGCGACCAGGCCGGCCCACCTACCGAGACCACCTGACGCACAGCACACAGGAGGAACCGCGCATGCCCCCGCCATACCAAACCCGCCTCCCCTCCGCCGCGTACGACTGCGCACCCCGCTCGTGCCCTGCTGTCGGCGCCCGGATCGGTTCCTGGGCCACCGGTTGCTCCTGCTGACCCACACCGGCCACTCCAGCGGTCCGCCTCGCCACGTGCTCCTCAAGATCACCGGCCGTGACCCGCAGACCGGCGCCTACCACCTGCTGCTCGGCGCCACCCGTTCCGGCTTCCCCGGTCTGCCCGAGGCGTAGCGAACCGGTGACGTACCGACCGTGGCCGTGAAGTCGCGGGTGAAGTGGGCCTGATCGGCGTAGCCGAGGTCGACAGCGAGCGCTGCCCAGTCGATGTGCTGAACGCCGCGGTGCTGTGGACCACCCGCTACCTGGACGCCGGCGTCGAGCAGCTGCGCGCCCTGCCCGCCGAGCAGCGCGAGCACCAGGTGCTGGACGAGGACGTCGCCCGGCTCTCCCCGCTCAAGCACGCCAACCTGAACGTCGTGGGCCGCTACATCTTTCACGCCTCCGGCCCGGCCGGCGGCGGGCTGCGGCCCCTTGGAGACCCGGCGGAGGATGCGGACGAGGACGATGAGGCGGGAGGGGACTGAGCGTCAGGAATCGCCCAGGAGGCCGATCAGCGTGCAGACCAGGCCGCGGTCTGGACGTCGGCCTGGGTCGTGAGGGCGCGGGTCTGGGCTGCGTCGCCCTGGTGGAACGGGTAGTCCGTGTAGCCGGCTTCCCCGCCGCCGTAGAACGTGGCCGGGTCGGCCGCGGTCAGCGGCAGGTTCTCCCGGTAGCGGCGGACCAGGTCCGGGTTGGCCAGGAACGGTGTGCCGAAGGCGACCAGGTCGGCATCGCCGGCGTGCACCGCCGCCTGGGCTCGGGCGAGGTTGTAGCCGTTGTTGGCGATGTATGTGCCGACGAACCGCTCCCGCAGCGCGCGGTAGTCGAGGGAGACGGCCGTCGTCGCCATGCCGCCCTCCAGAACGTGCGCGTAGGTCAGGCCGCGCAGGCTCAGCTGGGCGAGGAAGTATTCGAAGTGGCCCTGCGGGTCGGAGTCCGACATCGAGTTGAAGCCGTTCTCCGGCGTCAGGCGCACCCCCACCCGCTCGGCGGGCCACTGCTCGCTCACGGCGTCGAGGACCTCGTTCAGCAGGCGCATGCGGTTGGCCGCGCTGCCGCCGTACGCGTCCGTGCGGTGGCTGGTCCCGTCGCGTAGGAACTGGTCGATCAGGTAGCCGTTGCCGGCGTGGACCTCGATGCCGTCGAAGCCCGCCTGCTTCGCCAACGCGGCGGCCTGGCGGAACTGGTCGACGATGCCCGGCAGCTCGCTGGCGTCGAGCGCGCGGGGCGTCACGAAGTCCTGCGGACCGGTGTAGGTGACGGCCTGGCCGACGGGTGCGAGCATCGAGGGGGCGACGGGCACCTGCCCGTCCAGCAGGCTCGGGTGGGAGACGCGGCCGCAGTGCTGCAGCTGGACGAAGATGCGCCCGCCCTCCGCGTGGACCGCGTCGGTCAGGCGCCGCCAGCTCGCCGCCTGGGCGGCGGTGTGCAGGCCAGGCGTGAAGGGGTAGCCCACCGCCTGCGGGGAGACGGTGGTGGACTCGGCGACGATCAGGCCCGCAGTGGCGCGCTGACGGTAGTGGTCCACCATCAGCGGGGGAACGCAGCCGTCGGCGTCGGCGCGGTTGCGGGTCATCGGCGCCATCACCATCCGGTTGGCGATCGTGAGGCCGCCCAGGTCGAACGGCGTGAACAGGTCGAGGTGCATGCGGAGCTCCAGCGTTGCGGCGATCTTAGGACAGTCGTCCTAGAGGGCCGTCACGCTAGGCCGCCGATCCTGGCGGTGTCAACGGCTTGACGATCTAGGACGGCTGACCTACTTTGTGCCTCTAGGTCAACTGTCCTACAGCACCGGAAGGGGATCACCATGACTGCTGTGGCGACCCGCGAACAGATCGTCGCGGCGGCCGACCGGCTCTTCTACCACCACGGCTACGAGCACACCTCGTTCGCGGACATCGCCGGAGCCGTCGGCCTGTCGAGGGGCAACTTCTACTACCACTTCAAGTCCAAGGACGCGATCTTGGACGCGGTGATCGATGCCCGACTGGCCGACACCCGGCGGATGCTGGAGCAGTGGGAGGCCGAGGCGTCCACCCCGGCCGGCCCGATCATGCGGTACGTCGAGATCGTGCTGACCAACCGCGCCGACATCCAGGACTACGGCTGCCCCGTGGGCACCCTCACCACCGAGCTGGCCAAGCTGGAGCACGCCATGCTTGGCCAGGCCAGCCGCCTGTTCGCCCTGTTTCGCACCTGGCTGCGCGAGCAGTTCGCACTACTCGGGCACGCCGGGCAGGCCGACGAGCTGGCGATGCACGTCCTAGCCTTCAGCCAGGGCGTTGCCGTCATGGCCAACGCCTTCCACGACGAAGCGTTCATCCAGCGCGAAGTCGACCGGATGCGCGACTGGCTGCACACCTACGAGAGATGAGAGAAAGCATGTTCGCAGTCCTGCTCCGGTTCTCCGACAACAAGGCCACCGCCGCCCAGCACATGGCCGGCCACCAGGAGTGGATCAAGCGCGGGCTGGACGACGGGGTCTTCCTGCTGGTCGGCAGCATCCAGCCGGGCCTCGGGGGCGCGGTCCTCGCGCACAACGCCTCGCCCGAGGAACTGCGCAAGCGCGTCGACGAGGACCCGTTCGTCGCACAGGACGTCGCTACCGCGGAGATCATCGAGATCGCGCCCGGGATGGCGGACGAGCGGCTGAGCTTCCTGCTGTAACGAAACTCCGGGGATTTTGGCGATCGACGTGATCGTCGGGGGCTTACCGCTAGCCACGTCCTGATTGATCCCCGAAGCCGGTCACCTCGCCGAACGCGGCCTTCACGGTGTCGGTCACGTCCTCGGCGTAGAACTCCAGTAGCTGCCGGCCGCGGTGCCCCTGCGCCAGGATGTCCGCGATGTTGTCGTTGGCCGCGTTGTCGAGCCAGTCCCGGATGGTCGGCCACGATCTTCCGCTCATGCTCCGAGTCTCGCCGGGGCCTGGGCCGTCTGCTCGTCGTACTCGCGCACATCCGCATGACGGTGGCGGGCGAGGGGTGCTGGCCCTTCTTCGCGCCCGTGGTGATGACGAGCCGCTTGGCGATGTCGCGCAGGCTCATCTCCTGGTCGCGCAGGTGGAGGGCCATGGACAGCATGGACTCGTCGGTGACGCCGGCGCCGCCGATGGTCTTACCGCGCTTGCGGGCGGACTCGTGGCCCTCCAGAGTGCGGTCGCGGATGTACTCGCGCTCCATGCCGGACATCGCGGCGAGCACGGTGAACACGTGGAGCTCGGTCCTGGGGTGATACGGACCGATGCCTTGTTCGGAGCCGGCCTCCTGCCCGTCCCTGTTCACGTGGGCCAGCGCAGGGCTCGCCGAGACGGCGGCCCCCGATCGCCGCGCCCTCGGAAGCGGGGCGGAACATCCAGGACCGGCCGCCGGACGGGGCTGCGGCGCCCCCTGCCCGGTGCCCTGGAACTGCGCGGCAGGCCCGTCCGGCTCGTCCGGCCTGGCTCCGATCCGCCGCACAGAAGTTAGTGACGCTGTCGGCGCCGAACTGCCGCAGGGCCGTTCCCACTGCTCGGGACCGGCCCTGCGGGGTGAAAGGACGGTGTCAGTGGCTGGCGAGTTCGCCGCTGAGTGTCTGGTGGATCTGGGCGCTGGGCTGGTTGAGGCCGATGATCTCGACGGTCTTGCCGCGCTGGGCGTACTTGGTCTCGATGGCGTCGAGGGCGGCGACGGAGGAGGCGTCCCAGATGTGGGCGTCGGTGAGGTCGATGACGACCTTGTCGGGGTCGGTGGCGTAGGCGAATTGGCCGACCAGGTCGTTGGAGGAGGCGAAGAACAGCTCGCCGGTCACCGAGTACACGACGCTGGTGCCGTCGGGGTCGGTGACGGCGGTGACGTCGGCGAGGTGGGCGACGCGCTTGGCGAAGATGACCATCGCGGTGATCGACCCGACGACGACGCCGATGGCGAGGTTGGAGGTGGCGACGACGACGGCGACGGTGATCACCATGACGGTGATCTCGCCGGCGGGCATCCGCTTGAGCGTCTTGGGGGCGATGGAGTGCCAGTCGAAGGTCGCGAACGACACCATCACCATGACGGCGACCAACACGGCCATCGGGATGTCGGAGACGACGGGGCCGAAGACGATGCACAGCACCATCAGGAACGCGCCGGCCAGGAAGGTCGACAGGCGGGTACGGGCGCCGGACACCTTCACGTTGATCATGGTCTGGCCGATCATCGCGCAGCCTCCCATGCCGCCGAAGAAGCCGGTGACGATGTTGGCGATGCCCTGGCCGATCGACTCGCGGGTCTTGGAGGAGTGGGTGTCGGTGATGTCGTCGACGAGCTTGGCGGTCATCAGCGACTCCATCAGCCCGACCAGCGCCATCGCGAGCGCGTACGGGGCGATGACCGTCAGGGTGTGCAGGGTGAACGGCACGTCCGGCAGGCCCGGCACCGGGAGGGAGGAGGGCAGGTCGCCCTTGTCACCGACGGTCGGCACCGCGATCCCGGCTGCGACCGTGATCACGGTGAGGACGACGATCGAGACCAGCGGCGCCGGGACGACCTTGGTGACCTTCGGGAAGAACACCATCAGCGCCAGGCCGCCGATGATCAGCGGGTACACGGCCCAGGGCACGTGCGTCATCTCGGGGACCTGGGCCATGAAGATCAGGATCGCAAGGGCGTTGACGAACCCGACCATCACGCTGCGCGGCACGAACCGCATCAGCTTCGCCACCCCCAGCACGCCCAGCACGATCTGGAAGACACCGCCGAGGATGACCGCTGCGACCAGATAGCCCAGGCCGTGCTCGCGGTTGAGCGGTCCGACGACCAGGGCGACGGCACCGGTGGCAGCGGAGATCATCGCCGCCCGGCCGCCGACGACCGAGATGACCACGGCCATGGTGAAGGACGCGAACAGCCCGATCTTCGGGTCGACGCCGGCGATGATCGAGAACGAGATCGCCTCGGGGATCAGCGCGAGCGCGACCACCAGGCCCGCCAGCACCTCGGTGCGGAAGACCTTCGGCGACAGCCAGGACGGACGGGAGCCGCGCAGGCGCGAGGCAGCGGCGAGCGGGGAAGTCTGCAAGAGGGGGTGGACCTGTCGTGCTCGGGCGCGACCGGCGGTACGCGCGGGGACTGGAACGCGGGAGGCCAGGGCGGCAACCCCGCGGATCGCCCGAGGTGGCGGGCGGAAGACGGAAGGGGCCGAGCGAGGCGGGCCCGAAGGCAGCCGATCAGCTCACGGCACGTGCTGCGTCACGGCGGGCAGACGGCGGCGCCGGGCACGTGGGGCATGCGCACGCTTCGTCTCCTGCCGGCGGATGTTCGCGGGAGCGGCTTCGGCCCCGACACGGCGGTGGGCCCGCACCACGCGCACAGGCCGTAGGGTCGGGGAAGGCACGAGGCCACCCCGCGCCGCCAACTCTACCCTGACGTTAGAGTAGGGAGGGTTTGGAGTCGTCGGCCGCCGACGGACCGAGAGACGAGAGTGACACGGGGATGGCGGGCGTGGAATCCGAGCACATGCAGATCGGCGAGGTCGCCGCCCGCACCGACCTGTCCCTGCGCACCATCCGGCACTACGAGGAGACCGGCCTCGTCATCCCCTCCGCCCGCTCCCAGGGCGGCTTCCGCCTGTACACGGAGGCCGACGTCGCCCGCCTCATGGTCATCCGCCGCATGAAGCCCCTCGGCTTCAGCCTCGACCGGATGCGCGACCTCCTCGACGCCACCGACCGCCTCGACGCCGGCAGCCGGCTCGACCCCGGCGCGCGGGAGAAGCTGCTCGACCGCGTCCGCGACTACGAGCAGGCCGCCCAGGACCGCATCGCCGATCTGCGCGTCCAGCTGTCCCGCGCCGAGGACTTCGCCACCACCCTCCGCCGGCGGATCCAGGGAGCCGACCCGGCCGGCCGCTGAGCAGGTCCGGCGCCGTGCCGTCCGTGTCCACTGCGCCGGCTCCGGGGGCGTCGTACTCGACGGCCGCTGCCTGCCCGATGCCAGCTACCAGCTGATCGGCAGTTGGACCGGCACTCCGTGCGACGTCTCGACTCGGGCGGCGAGGCCGGCCGGGATCGGCACGTCGAGCTTTACGGCCGTTGGCGTGTAGAGGTCGGTCTCGACCTCTGGTGTCGCCAGCGACACCAGCAGGGCGTAGGAGACGGGAAGGCCGACCCGGTCGGAGCGGTCGTGGTCCTTCCACCAGCCGCCGGCAGGGTAGACGGCGGGCATGCCGCTGCCGGCCAGCGCTGTCGCGTCGCCCCTCCAGACGTCGGAGTGGAGTGAGCCGCGTTTGCGGTTGGTCGGGCCGACGACCCACGCGTCGTCGCTGTCGAACTTCTTGACCCTGGTGATTCCGTCGTCCCCCGCCTCCGCCGTCTCCGCGATGCGGCGCTCGAAAGCGGCCCGGGACTCGAGGGAGCCCTTCATGGCGAACCTGAGCCGATGGGAGGGGTAGGTGCGCTGGCCCCTGACACCGCGCCGACCGGGATTGGGTTCGACGAAGCACGACAGGGTGACCCGCAGCTCGACGTCCGTGCCGCCCAGGTCGTCCAGCTGCTCACGGGGCCAGGGAAGCTCGCGGAGCGCCAGCCTCCAGTCCGGGAGCGGTCACCGCCACCGGGTCGGCGCTCGACAGCACGGCCCCCAGCACGAACGCAAACGCGGATGGCAGGCCGACGATCGCGATGGCGGCGGCGAAGACCAGGCCGAAGGAGAGGATCGTGACCGGTCACCGTACGGTGCGCAGGTCGCGCCGGGCAGCTCCTCGGCGGAGCCACAGAGCAGCGGCGGCAGACCACCGGGGCGATGGCCTGCGGGAGGATGTGCAGCGCAGGAACGCCGAGTGTCAGTGCGACCGCGATTCCGGCCAGGACCAGTAGGGAGGGCCCGGGCTCACGCCGGAGCCGTGTGAAGGTGGCCACTGCGGTGGCCAGAACCACCAGGGCGAGAACGATCCCCACAGCAGTCATCGGCGAAAAGTGCCCCATCGCGACAATCGGGGCCACCGCCCGCCTGATCGCTGCAGTCATCTCCCGAGCCGACCAGTCTTCCCGCCACACCGAGGATCATTTTATCGGGGCTCTGGCGGGGAACGGCAGAGCATCTTTTCGCCTACCGGGCGCAACCCGCCCAGGCTCGGCGCAACTCGCTCCAGACGGAGGCGGAGCCTCCTACGGACCTGCCATCGTCACCGCCCGACCACGGGTACTCCCCGGCCGAGGTCCGGTCCGAATCGGCTGTGACTGCGTCGTCGGTGGCGGAGTTCCTCACTCGGACGGACTGCGAGTGATACGGGGACGGGACGACCATGGGAAGCACAGGTGCTCTGCCTGATCCTCGCGGGGATCAACCCCGCGCAGAGGGGATCGAATCCCCCTGGCTCGTACCGGGTGCTCTGGGAAGGGAGGCCAGCATGGCGCGCGGCCGGCTGCGGGTCTACCTCGGGGCGGCTCCCGGGGTCGGCAAGACGTACGACATGCTCGCCGAGGGCCGACGCCGTGCGTCGCGGGGAACGGACGTGGTCATCGCCTTCATGGAGGACTACGGCCGGCCGCTGACCCGCCAGATGGCCGAGGGTCTGGAGACGGTGCCGCGCCGGACGATGCCCTACCGGGGCTGCGCCTTCACCGAGATGGACCTGGACGCGGTCCTCACGCGCCACCCCCGGGTCGCCCTTGTGGACGAACTCGCGCACACCAATGTCCCCGGCGGCCGAAACGAGAAGCGCTGGCAGGACGTGGAGGAGCTCCTGGACGCGGGCGTCGATGTCGTCTCCACGGTCAACATTCAGCACCTGGAGTCCCTCAACGACGTCGTCGAGCAGATCACCGGGATCCGGCAGCGTGAGACGGTCCCGGACGACGTGGTCCGCCGTGCCGACCAGATCGAGCTGGTGGACATGTCCGCCGAGGCCCTGCGCCGGCGGATGGCGCACGGCAACATCTACCCGGCGGAGAAGATCGACGCCGCGCTCGCGAACTTCTTCCGCGCCGGCAACCTGACCGCCCTGCGGGAGATCGCCCTGCTCTGGGCGGCCGACCGAGTCGAGGAGGCCCTGCTGCGCTACCGCAACGACCACGGGATCCAGCAGCCGTGGGGAACCCGGGAGCGCGTCCTGGTCGCCCTGTCGGGCGGGCCCGAGGGCGACACGCTGATCCGACGGGCCAAGCGCACCGCCTCGCGCGGAGCCGGCGGCGAGTTCCTGGCCGTCCACGTCGCCCGCGACGACGGCCTCACGGGCGCGTCACCGCAGCTTCTGGCGCGCCAGCGCGCCCTGGTCGAGAGCCTCGGGGGCAGCTGGCACACGGTGACCGGGGGTGATCCCGCCGAGGCGGTCCTGTCGTTCGCACGGCAGGTCAACGCCACCCAGATCGTCATCGGCGCCACCCGCCGCAGCCGCCTGAAGAACCTGTTCAGCCGCAGTATGGGCGAGACCGTCATCGAAGGCTCCGGCGACGAGATCGACGTCTACGTCGTCACCCACTCCGAAGCGGCCCACGGCCACCTGCTGCACCGCCGTCGGCGCACCGACGGCGACACCAGCTGACCGCCGCGCGTCCGCAGCGCTGATCATCCGCCTTCGCCGGACCGGTCCGGGCGGAGGGATTGGCCGGCGTGAAACGTTTCGGGCAACCGTCGATCTCGGGCACATGACGCGGCCGTCAAAGCCGCGTCAAGATTCCGCACCACCCGTATGGAACGCGTCAGGAATTGCCGGCGCTCCTGTTTTGGCTGGTTTGCTGCCTGTGCCGGTCCTCCACCGGTGCCGTGAACAGCGTCCGGGGCGCCCGCGGCATCCCCCACATCTCCCCAGTTGGTGGAACCCATGCTCGATCTCGTGTTCGTCGGCCTCACGGTTGCCGTGTTCGCCGTCATCGCTCTGATCGCGAAGGGGGTCGAGAAGCTGTGAGCGCCGAGAACATCGCAGGTCTCGTCGTCGCCGTCGCGCTCGTCGGCTACCTCGTCGTCGCGCTGATCTACCCGGAGAAGTTCTGATCATGAGCTCCACTGCTGCTGGGTGGCTGCAGGCCCTTGCCCTGGTGGGCGCCCTGGCCCTGTGCTACCGCCCCCTTGGCGACTACATCGCCAAGCTCCTGACCACCACCAAACACCTCAGAGTCGAGCGCGGCCTGTACCGCGTGATCGGTGTGGACGGTGACGCCGATCAGCGCTGGCCGGTGTACCTGCGCTCGGTGCTGGCCTTTTCGGCCATTTCCGTGCTCTTCCTGTACGGCCTGATCCGCCTCCAGGGCTACCTGCTGCTGAACCTCGGCGTCGAGCAGATGCCGGGGCACCAGGCCTGGAACACCGCCATCTCGTTCACCACCAACACCAACTGGCAGTCCTACAGCGGCGAGTCCGCTCTCGGCCATCTGGTGCAGATGGCGGGCCTGGCGGTGCAGAACTTCGTCTCCGCGGCCGTCGGCATCGCCGTCGTGGCGACGCTGATCCGGGGCTTCACCCGCAACCGCACCGACCGGGTCGGCAACTTCTGGGTGGACCTCACCCGGATCGTGCTGCGCCTGCTGCTCCCGATCTCGATCGTCTTCGCCCTGGTACTGGTCGCCAACGGCGTGGTGCAGAACTTCCACGGCTTCCACGAGCTGACCACCCTCGCCGGGGACCCGCAGTCGATCCCGGGCGGTCCGGTGGCCTCGCAGGAGGTCATCAAGGAACTGGGCACCAACGGCGGCGGTTTCTTCAACGCCAACTCGGCCCACCCGTTCGAGAACCCGAACGGCTTCACCAATGTGCTGGAGATCTTCCTGCTGCTGGTGATCTCCTTCTCCCTGCCCCGCACCTTCGGCAAGATGGTCGGCGACAACCGCCAGGGCTACGCGATCGTCGCCGTCATGGCGCTCTTCTGGGTCGCCTCCGCTGCCCTTGTGACCTTCGCGGAAAGTCAGCACAGCGGTGCCGCGCTCCAGGCCGCGGGCGGGGCGATGGAGGGCAAGGAGCAGCGGTTCGGGATCGCGGCCAGCTCGCTGTTCGCCGCCTCCACGACGCTCACCTCGACCGGTGCGGTGGACTCCTTCCACGACTCGTACACGCCGTTCGGCGGCGGGCTGACGGTGTTCAACATGATGCTGGGCGAGATCGCGCCCGGCGGTGTGGGCTCGGGCCTGTACGGGATGCTGGTGCTGGCGATCGTCGCGGTCTTCGTGGCCGGTCTGATGGTCGGGCGCACCCCGGAGTACCTGGGCAAGAAGCTGGGCGGGCGGGAGATGAAGTTCGCCTCGCTGTACATCCTGACCACGCCGACGCTGGTGCTGGTCGGCACGGGTGTCGCGATGGCGCTGCCGGGTCAGCGGGCCGGGATGCTCAACTCCGGTGCGCACGGCTTCTCCGAGGTGCTGTACGCGTTCACCTCCGCCAGCAACAACAACGGTTCGGCGTTCGCCGGTATCACGGTGAACACGGACTGGTACGACACGGCGCTGGGTCTGGCGATGGTGTTCGGCCGGTTCCTGCCGATGGTGTTCGTGCTGGCGCTGGCGGGTTCGCTCGCCTCCCAGCAGCCGGTCCCCGCCACCCCGGGCACCCTGCCCACCCACAAGCCGCTGTTCGTCGGGCTGCTGTCGGGCGTCGTCCTGATCGTCGTCGGCCTCACCTACTTCCCGGCCCTGGCCCTCGGGCCGATCGCAGAAGGTCTCCACTGATGTCCACCACCGTCACTCCTCCCGCACCCGCGGAACACGGCCACGCGCCCCACAGAGTCTCCGGCGGCCTGCTGGACCCGAAGCTGATCCTGGCGTCCCTGCCGGACGCGGTGAAGAAGCTCGACCCCCGGGTCATGGTCAAGAACCCGGTGATGTTCGTGGTCGAGGTCGGCTCGGTCGTCACCACCGTGTCCGCGATCGCCGACCCCAGCGTGTTCGCCTGGGCGATCACCGTCTGGCTGTGGCTGACCACGGTCTTCGCCAACCTGGCCGAGGCCGTCGCCGAGGGCCGCGGCAAGGCGCAGGCGGACACCCTGCGCAAGACCAAGACCGACACCATGGCCCGCCGCCTCACCGACTGGCCCGCCTCGCAGGCCGAGGAGGAGGTCCCCGGGACCGCCCTTCGCCTGGGTGACCACGTCGTGGTCGAGGCCGGCCAGATCATCCCCGGCGACGGTGACGTCGTCGAGGGTGTCGCCTCGGTCGACGAGTCGGCGATCACCGGCGAGTCCGCGCCGGTGATCCGCGAGTCCGGCGGCGACCGCTCGGCCGTGACCGGCGGCACCAAGGTGCTGTCGGACCGGATCGTGGTGAAGATCGCCTCGGAGCCCGGCAAGTCCTTCATCGACCGGATGATCGCCCTGGTCGAGGGCGCCGCCCGGCAGAAGACGCCGAACGAGATCGCGCTCAACATCCTGCTGGCCTCGCTGACCATCGTCTTCCTGATCGCGGTCGTCACCCTGCAGCCGCTCGCGACCTACGCCGGTGCGCCGCAGTCGATGATCGTGCTGGTCGCGCTGATCGTGGCGCTGATCCCGACCACCATCGGCGCGCTGCTCTCGGCGATCGGCATCGCCGGCATGGACCGGCTGGTCCAGCGCAATGTGCTGGCGATGTCCGGCCGGGCCGTCGAGGCGGCGGGCGACGTCAACACCCTGCTGCTCGACAAGACCGGCACCATCACCCTCGGCAACCGCCAGGCCGCCGAGTTCCGGCCGGCCGAGGGCGTGGGCATCGGGGACCTAGCGGACGCGGCGCAGCTTTCGTCCCTGGCGGACGAGACGCCGGAGGGCCGCTCGATCGTCGTCCTCGCCAAGACGGAGTACGGCCTGCGGGCCCGCGCCCAGGGCGAGTTGGCGCACGCCACCTGGGTGCCGTTCACCGCGCAGACCCGGATGTCGGGCGTTGACCTCGCGGAGGCCGACGGCGTCCACTCGGTACGCAAGGGCGCGGCGGGTTCGGTCACCAACTGGGTCACCGAGAACGGCGGCACGGTCGGCAAGGACGTCGCCGCCCTGGTCGACGGCATCTCCGCGGCCGGTGGCACCCCGCTGGTCGTCGCCTCCCGGACCGGCACCGCGGCGCCGAGGGCGCTGGGTGTCATCCACCTCAAGGACGTGGTGAAGGAGGGCATGCGGGAGCGGTTCGACGAGCTGCGCCGGATGGGCATCAGGACCGTCATGATCACCGGCGACAACCCGCTGACCGCCCGGGCGATCGCGGAGGAGGCGGGCGTGGACGACTTCCTCGCCGAGGCCACCCCCGAGGACAAGATGGCCCTCATCAAGAAGGAGCAGGCCGGCGGCAAGCTGGTCGCGATGACGGGCGACGGCACCAACGACGCCCCCGCCCTCGCCCAGGCCGACGTCGGTGTCGCGATGAACACCGGGACCATGGCGGCCAAGGAGGCCGGCAACATGGTCGACCTGGACTCCAACCCGACCAAGCTGATCGAGATCGTCGAGATCGGCAAGCAGCTCCTGATCACCCGCGGCGCGCTGACCACCTTCTCCATCGCCAACGACGTCGCCAAGTACTTCGCGATCATCCCGGCGATGTTCGCCGGCGTCTACCCGGGCCTGCGGCACCTCAACATCATGGGCCTGCACAGCCCGACCTCCGCGATCACCTCGGCGATCATCTTCAACGCCCTGGTCATCATCGGCCTCATCCCGCTCGCCCTGCGCGGCGTCAAGTACCGCCCCTCGGACGCAAGTTCACTGCTGCGCCGCAACCTCGGGGTCTACGGCCTCGGCGGTCTCATCGTCCCCTTCATCGGGATCAAGGCGATCGACCTCGTCGTCCAGTTCATCCCCGGCCTGAGCTGAGAAGGAGGAGAACGCATCATGTCCAAGCCCCTGCCCACCACCGTGCGCACGCACTTCACCGCGCTTCGCATGCTGCTGGTGATGACCGTCATCCTCGGCCTCGCCTACCCGCTGCTGATCACCGGCATCAGCCAGGTCGCGTTCACCGACAAGGCCAACGGCTCCATCGTCAAGGCGGACGGGAAGGAGGCCGGGTCCAGCCTGCTCGGCCAGAACTTCAACCTCCCCAAGCAGAACCCGGACGACCCGGACGAGGAGCCGAAGCCGGACCCGAAGTGGTTCCAGCCCCGGTTCTCCGCCGGCAACTACGACCCGAAGTCATCCGGCGCCACCAACCTGGGCCCGAACGACGAGAAGCTGACCAAGGCGATCCAGGACCGCCGCGCCGCGATCGCCGCCTTCGACGGCGTCGATGCGGCGGGCGTCCCGGCGGACGCGGTCACCTCCTCCGCCTCCGGCCTCGACCCGCACATCTCCGTCGCCTACGCCCGCGAGCAGGTCAACCGTGTCGCCAGGGAGCGCGGCATCCCGACCGAGAAGCTGAACCAGCTGATCGACCACTACACCGATACCCGTGCGCTCGGCTTCCTCGGCCAGGACGGCGTCAACATCGTCCTGCTCAACAAGGCCGTGAGCGAGGCGAAGTGACCCCCTCGACCCGTTGAGGATCCGGACCGGCCCGGGCGCGGAAGACATCCAACCGCGCCCGGGCCGGTCGCCCGCATTCCGTGTCCGCTCAGCGGAACAGGCCCAACCGCCCCGCACCCGGACAGCGCTCCACCCCCGTCCCAGGCCGCCCTTCGTCAGAAAGCGCAGCGCCCATGTCCCGTGACCTCACCCCCGGCACCGTTCACCGCCGCGGACGGCTGAGGGTCTACCTCGGATCGGCCCCCGGTGTCGGCAAGACCTACCGGATGCTGGATGAGGCCCACCGCAGACAGCAGCGCGGCGCGGACGTGGTCGTCGGCTGGATCGAGACCCACGGACGCAAGTACACCGCGGGGCTGCTCGACGGACTCGAAGTCGTCCCCCGCGTCCGCCGGCACTACCGGGACACCGACTTCGAGGAGATGGACCTCGACGCACTGCTCGCCCGCCGGCCCACCGTCGCCCTCGTCGACGAACTCGCCCACACCAACATCCCCGGCGGACGCAACGCCAAGCGCTGGCAGGACATCGAGGAACTCCTCGACGCCGGCGTCGACGTGATCACCACCGTCAACATCCAGCACCTCGAGTCGTTGAACGACGTCGTCCAGAAGATCACCGGCATCCCGCAGCGCGAGACCGTCCCGGACGAGGTGGTGCGCCGGGCCGACCAGATCGAACTCGTCGACATGGCCCCCCAGGCGCTGCGCCGCCGGATGGCCCACGGCAACGTCTACAAGGCGGAGAAGGTGGACGCCGCGCTCTCCCACTACTTCCGGGTCGGCAACCTCACCGCCCTGCGCGAACTCGCCCTGCTCTGGGTGGCCGGGCGGGTCGACGAGGGCCTGCGCGACTACCGCGCCAGCCACAACATCGACCGCGTCTGGGAGACCCGCGAACGCGTCGTGGTCGCCCTCACCGGCGGCCCCGAGGGCGAGACCCTGATCAGACGCGCCGCCCGGATCTCCGACCGCACCGCCGGCGGCGACCTGCTCGCCGTCCACATCAGCCGCAGCGACGGCCTGGCCGGCGCCTCACCCGGCGCCCTCGCCCAGCAGCGGCAGCTCGTCGAGGACCTCGGCGGCAGCTACCACGTGGTCGTCGGCGACGACGTTCCCACCTCGCTGCTCGCCTTCGCCCGCGCCCACCACGCCACCCAGCTCGTCCTCGGCACCAGCCGCCGCGGCCGGACCGCCCGCTTCCTCACCGGCCCCGGCATCGGCGAGACCACGGTGGACGCCTCCGAGGACATCGACGTCCACATGGTCACCCACGAGTTCACCGGCCGGGGCCGGCTGCCCGCCCTCGGCCGGCGCCACTCCCGACGCCGCACCGTCGCCGGCTACCTGGCCGGGCTCGCGGTCCCGGCTCTCCTGACCCTGCTGCTCTCCCAAGTGGACAGCGGGCTCAACCTGACGACCGTCGCCCTCATCTTCCAGCTCGGGGTGGTGGGCGTAGCGCTGTTCGGCGGCGCGGTCTCGGCGCTGCTGGCCTCGCTGGTGGCCTCACTGCTTCTGAACTACTACTTCATTCCACCGGTCCACACGTTCACCATCGGCGAGACCAACAACTTCATCGCCCTGGCCGTGTTCGCGGCCGTCGCGCTCACCGTCTCCACCGTGGTCGACCACGGTGCCCGCCTGACCACCCGCGCCGCCCGCGCCACCGCCGAGGCCGAGACCCTCTCCACCCTCGCTGGCAGCGTCCTGCGCGGCGCCGACGCCCTCCCCGCGCTGTTGGAGAAGACCCGCACCGCTTTCGGCCTCGACTCGGTCGCCCTGCTCGACCGCAGTGGCGGCGCTATCGCCCGCAGCGACTCAGACGGCGAACCAGCCCCCAACCGAACGGTCACCGAACTGCCGGCCGGCCCGGACGCGCTGCTGATCCTGACCGGACGCCGACTGCCCGCCGCCGACCAGCGCGTGCTCACCGCCTTCACCGCGCACATCACCGCCGCGCTGGAACGCGACCGACTCGCCACCGTCGCCGCCGAGATCGAACCGATCAAGGCCGCCGACAAGATGCGCACCGCCCTGCTCGCCGCCGTCAGCCACGACCTGCGCACCCCGCTCGCCGCCGCCCTCGCCTCCGTCGGCTCGCTGCGCAGCCCCGACGTCGAGTTCTCCGAGGAGGACCGCGACGAACTCCTCTCCATGGCCAACGACTCGTTGCTCAGGCTCACCGGGCTGGTCGACAACCTCCTCGACATGAGCCGCCTCCAGGCTGGCGCTCTCACCCTCCACCTGGAAGCGGCCCATCTCGACGAGCTGCTGCCGCGCGCAATGGACTCCCTCGCCGACCCGGACGCCGCCGTCCAACCGCTGGACCTCGGCCAGGCACCACCGGTGCTCGCCGATCCGCCGCTGCTGGAACGGGTACTGGCCAACCTGATCGCCAACGCCCTGCGCCACAACGCGCCCGGCGCACCGGTCCTGGTCACCGCGAGCAGCCACGAGGACCAGGTCGAGATCCGTATCGTCGACCGCGGCCCCGGCATCGCCCCCGAGGACCGCGACCGCGTGTTCCTCCCCTTCCAGCGCCTCGGCGACACCGACAACACCACCGGCGTCGGCCTCGGCCTCGCCCTCTCCCGCGGCCTCGCCGAAGCCATGGACGGCACCCTGGAAGTGGAGGACACCCCCGGCGGCGGCACCACCATGCTGCTCACCCTGCCCGCCGCCGTGGCCGACCGCCCCGGCGACGACAGCAACACGCCGCCATCAGGGACACCCGGCGACGGCGCCCAGGTACGGGAGGAGCAGTGAGCCGCATTCTCCTCGTGGACGACGAACCTCAACTGCTCCGAGCCCTGCGGATGAACTTCCACGCCCGCCATTTCACCGTCATCACCGCGAGCACAGGACAGGAAGCACTCGACGCGACCGGCCGCGAGCCACCAGACGCGGTCGTGCTCGACCTGGGCCTGCCCGACTTCGACGGCGTCGACGTCATCCAGGGCCTGCGCGGCTCGCTCGACGTGCCGATCATCGTGCTCTCCGGCCGCGCGGACACCGAGGAGAAGATCCGCGCCCTCGACGCCGGGGCCGACGACTACCTCACCAAGCCGTTCGACATGGACGAGCTGTTCGCCCGGCTGCGGGCCGTCCTGCGCAGGCCCACCCGCGCGGCACCAGGCCCCACGGCCCGAATCGGCGTGTACAAGATCGACGTGACCGCCGGGACCGTCACCGGACCGGACGGGCACGTGCGGCTCACCCCCACCGAATGGAAGATCCTCACCATCCTGCTGGCCAACCCCGGCCGACTGGTGCCCGGCAAACACCTCCTGCGCGAAGTCTGGGGCCCCGACGCCGAGCAGCACAGCAACTACCTGCGGGTCTACTTCGCCGGGCTGCGCCGCAAGCTCGAACCCGACCCCACCCGGCCCCAGTACCTGATCACCGAACCGGGCATCGGCTACCGCTACAACCCGTAACCCGCAAGCCGGAAGCGGTCAGCGCCGCTAAGGAGCCGTCAAGGCGCGCCCCCTACGCGTTAGGACGGCATCAGGAACCGCCGAAGCAGCCTCCCGGTGCGCATAGCGTCAGCGGCGAAGAACCGGTCCCGCCCCGTCTTCGTGGGGAAGTCGGGCGGAACCTCTGCCGGAATCCCAGCAACCTCGGTCACTTACACCGAGGTAATTCCGGCAGCCAAGTGGGGGGAAGGGGACGCGCGGCGATGGGCGCATCCGGCAGAGCGGCTATACCATGCAACGCGGCCTCGCCGGAGGCAGCGGCACACGGGCCGGCCGGGGTGGCACCCGCACCGCGCGTCCCCCACACCACCCCGACGCCCCGAACGACCCGCTCTGCACGCGGCCCCGAGTGGCTGAACCGGGCCTGGTGGAACACCCCCCGCCTGGTCCGTGGCCTGATCGTCGCCACCCTGACCGCGGCGCTGCTCTTCGGGGCCGTCACCGCGACGGTGCTCAGCGGCGCCCGCGACCGGATCGATGCGATCGGCCACCAGGCCGCCCCGCAGGCCGTCCGTTCGGCCGACCTGTACTTCGCGCTCAACGACATGGACGCCCAGGCCGCCAACCTGCTGCTGCTCGGCGCCGACCCCGACTACGCCGCCCTGCGCCGGCAGACCCTCGACACCTACGAGCAGCGCCGCACCGAGGCCGACAGCAACCTCCAGCGCGCCGCCGAAGCCACGGGCGATGACCCGGCCGGGCAGAAGGCCGTCCAGACCGTCCTCGACCGCCTCGGCCGCTACGAGGCCCTCGTCGCCCGCGCCCAGCTCCTGGAGGAGCAGGCCCACGCCCCGGCCGGCAGGCCCTCCCCCGAAGCCCTGGAGGCCTACCGGCAGGCCACCGACCTGCTGCGCCAGCAGCTCCTGCCCGCCGCAGACCAGGTCATCGCCGCCAACGACGCCACCGTCGAGAACATCTACACCGCCCAGCGCGACGACCTGGCCGCCGGCTGGTGGTGGATCCTGGGCGCCGGCCTGCTCGCTCTCGCCGCGCTCGCGGTCCTCCAGCGCACCCTCGCCGTCCGCTTCCGCCGCCTGCTCAACATCCCACTCGTCGCCGCCACGCTGGTGACCGCCGCCGCCTTGCTGACGGGTCTCACCCTCGCCTCCCGCGCCCAGGACCACCTGTTCGTCGCCAAAAGCAACTCCTACGACTCCGTCATCGCCCTCAGCCGCGCCCGTGCCACCGCCTTCGACATGAACGCCGACGAGAGCCGCTACCTCACCGACCCCGCCCGCGCGGCAGCATACGAGCAGAGCTTCCTCGACAAGAGCCAGGCCATCGCCCGGCTCGACGGCGTCACGATCGCCACCTACGACGCCCGCCTGCGCAGCGCCGCCGACGCGCACCGTGCCGACCACCGCACCGTCGGCTTCGACGGCTTCCTCGGCACCGAACTGCGCAACATCACCTTCACCGGCGAGCAGGACGCCGCCGAGCGGGTGCTGGCCACCTTCCAGCAGTACCAGCTCGACGACCGCAAGACCCGCGCGATGCGCGCCCAGGGGCAGCTCAAGGAGGCGGTCACCTTCAACACCGGCATCGCCCCCGGCCAGTCCAACGCCGACTTCAACCTGTTCGGTGACGCCCTCGACGCCGTCCTCGCGATCAACAAGCAGGCACTCGGCCAGGCCGTCGCCGACGCGGACGACGACCTCGACGCGATCACTGCGGCAGCGGGCGCACTGGCGCTCGCCGGCCTCCTCGTCGCCACGGCGATCGGCGTACGGCCCCGCCTTCGCGAGTACCGCTGAGACCACGCCCGCGAACGACCGCCCGGGTCGGCGTATCGCCGAGCCGGGTCCGCCGGTAGCTGGTGCTCGCTGAAGGTCAGGCGACCTTGGACGGGCGGTGCAGGGCATCCAGCGCCACACCGGCCTGGTCGCCCAGGGTCACGGCGACGATGCGGGCCTGCCGCGACCAAGGAACTGAGACGAGCCACTAGGTCACCGCAGGCGTTCCGGGCTTCGCCTCCGCCGTCACGCTCCGTACCTGCGAGCCGCTTCGCCAGGGCGATGGTTCATCGGCCTACGGGCGCAAGAACCGCAGATGGCGGCGGAGTCTGGACGGCGGTCCTGGCTTGGGGACCGTGGTGTCCAGGTCCAGCAGGCGACGGTCCCGAGCACGGTTCTGATCGATCTCCGCTGCCGAGTACCGGCGGCTCCAGCGGACGCGGCCGTCATGGATCCAGTAGTGCGACTCGCAGGGGAATGACCAGTTGCCAACCGACGGGGCAAGGGACACGTTCTCTCCGTCATAGGCGATCGACCACTGCGCCGGGGAGAGCGGTGTGATGACGTCGTGTCCACATCCGCAACAGCACAGGTGACCGCAGGTTCGGTAAGGGATCGAGACGTACAGCACCCCTGGTTCCATCGTCGGAGGGAATGTCTCGGTGAAGACCGGACGCAGCGTGTCCTGGGCACTCACGGCAGGTCCTCGTTGGCGATCTCGTTGGTGATCAGCGAGTACGTGGTGTGGCCTTCGTCAGTGGCATCGGCATAGATGCCGATGGATCGCTTCCAGCGGATGACGGCCAGGACGGCGTTGAGCGCGTTCAGGTCCGCGGTCTGGATGTTCCGCATGTAGGCGTCGCGTTCGGGCGCCGGCTGCGGGATGCGGCGGCGAGCCGCGTCACGGCGGCCGGGAAGGCTCGTGGTGACGCGGAGCAGCCCGCTGAGGCGGCCGTCGATCTCCTCGACGCCCATGCCAACGTCGATGAACGGCACGTCGCGTGCCTCGAGCCAGTCGATGATCGCCGGCTTGCCAGCGGCGTCGTCGGAGGCGAGGAAGACGAACGTCGCTCCGGTGAGCAGGTGGAGGTTGTCTTCGTCCAGGTACTCCTCGCAGGCCTTCACGCCCCGGTGCATGTTCGCGTAGATCGAGGCGAGGTAGGCGGCCTTGACCGGGCGGCCGCGCAGGGTCTCGAGGGTCGGGGCGCCCGGAGCGCGGAACGCGTTGTGGTTGTCGAAGGTGTCGCCGTCGACGAGGAGGATCGAGTCCACCTCGGTCTTGGCCACCTGGTCTAGGACGTAGCTCCCGCTGCCTCCGAGACCGACGATCACAATGCGGTGGCCCCGGAAACGGCGGTGGACGGCCGCGATGCCGGCGCGGGAGGTGGCGGTGTCCCGGTAGACGAAGGGACTGCCGTCGTCGACCTCCTGCCACGCCGCGCCCGGCGTAGGGGTGGCCGAGGAATCGAGTGCGTGCGCCTGGTCGGCGATGATCCGCGCGTAAGCGGTGATTTTCGTGTACTCGTCCGGGTAGCCGTCGGGCCCGGGCTTGCTGGAGAGCATGAAGGCCACCCGCATGCCCTCGGCGATCTCCCGGAGGTCCGGGCTCGCCAGGGCCAGCGGCCGGCCGTGCTCGTCGCACGGGGCGGAGCCGCTGAACCAAATGCGGTGGTCGGTTCCGGAGACCAGGCGGTCTCCGCTGACAGTCATGGGGTAGGCGAGGAACCCATGCGCGACGGTGCGGTTCTCGGTGGCGTACGGGATGTGCCGGATGATGACGTGGCCGGCATGGACGACGACGTCGTAGCCGTCGTCGAGGAGGCGGGCCAGGTCGGGATCACGAGCGAGAAGTGCGGTAGACATCGAAGACCATCCCCTTCTTCACCGGGACGCTGTGGCCGGCCGTGAGGCTGCCCGCTCCGTGTCCGTCGTGGCCACGGCTGTAGCGCACGGTGTAGGTGTCCTGGTCGGTCGGCACCTGGCCGGGGTAGGCGAGGTCTACGACCTGCTCGAAGGTGATCTCCTTCGCCTCCCAGGTGTGCGGGCGTGCGTTGACGACGATCGTGACGGGCGCGGGCCCGTGGCTGTCCTGGGACATGGGTCCTCCTGAAGGTGTGATGTGCGGTCGGCCCCGGGTTCTCCCGGGGAGCGTGGGGCGGGTTGTTCGGCGCGCGGCCGAGAGCGGCGCGCCGGACGGCCGTGTGCCGCGGTGGGTCAGCGCCGGAATACGGCGAGGAGGTTGTTGGTCCACACGCCATCGGCTCGGGTCCGCAGGTACTTCTCGCCGTGGGCGGGCGTCACCACGGCGACTTCCGTGCGGTGCCCGGCCGCGTCGCAGGTGTAGGCCCTGCCGGACTGGTTCTCGATCCAGTCGACGAGCTGTGCCCGGGTGCTGTTGCCGGTGTCGCCGGACGCCTGGTCAGTCCACCACAGGTGAGTGATGTGCTCGTGCGTGGCGCCGCCGGGGGACAGGCGTACCGCAGTGATCTGAATAGCCATGGTTCTGTTCCTGCCGACGAGGTTCCGACGGCCCCGAGGCCGGCGCCCGGATCCGTGAGCACCCCGGTGCGGGGTGCTTCGCCTGGGACAGACGACGTAACTCGCGAGTAGCGGTGAACTCGGTGCGGATGAGGTTGGCGAGGCGTCAGGCACAGTCCAGACAACGGTCACTGCCCGGAGGGAACATCGCGGGCGGGTGCAGGGTGAAGCAGCCGGGGCACCGGCGTTCGGCGACACGGGGCGGGCAGGCGCAGCGGCTGCACTCGGGGCAGCGGGGGATGCGGCACCGTGGGCAGGACGATTCGAAGGAGGAATACTCCTCGTCACAGCTCGCGCAGATGTACTCGCGCGACTGGGGGCCTGTGTCGAGGGTGGGCGGGGTGAAGGCGCGCCAGGCGGCGGAGTCGGCGACGAGGACGGCGACGAGGTAGCCGTCCATCGCCGTGACGTCGGCATGCAGTTCGCGTCCGAGGATGCCGTCGCGGTAGCGGACCCGGGTCCGCCCTTGCGCGCGGCCGGAGCCGGCCAGAGCGCGGTCGATGACGGGGATGTCGCCTTGGCGGCTGCCGCGCCGCAGGGGCGGAAGACCATGGGAGGCGCCGAAGACGAGGCGCCCCGCCGTATCGAGGAGAAGGACGTGCCCGGGCGCGGGCAGACGCTGGGCGGCCCGTACACACACCGCCATCCGGGAGGCATTGCTCGCGCGCCACAGCTGGGCGACCGCCGACGCGTCGGGTCCCGTGGCGTCCAAGTGCCGGTCGACGAGGGAGGCGGGCAGCAGGATCTCCGCGGCAAACGCGTCACAAGCCGCGTCCTCGAGGAGGACGCCACCATCAGGTTCCCTGCTGAAGGCATCCATGAGGGCGAAGCTGTTCTTCTGCAGGTGGTGGCCCAGCTCGTGCAGGGCGGTGAAGTCCCGCCGTCCGTGGCTGGCCGAGGTGGCGACCGACAGGCGCGGCGGCGGCCCGAAGTCGTACGCCCCGGCGACGCTGCATCCTTGCTCCGCCGTACTCTCCTCAACACTCACAACGATCAGCTCGGGCCAGCTCCTCAACTCCGCGAGAGCGCCTTGCCCCAGGCGATCCACCGCACCGGGACGGGCCGCTTCGAGCTCCTCGACCATCGCCGAGGCTTGGGTCCGGGCCGCGCCGGCGAGCACGTAGTCGACCACGCGGCGCTCCCCCTACTCGCCCAGAACCAGTTCGAAATAGCGGTCCGTGCGTGCCGTCCAGTTCGGCCCGGCGGGTCCCTCCTGGCGTGCCGCAAGCGCGAAAATGCCGTACGCGGCGCGCAGCCGCGCTGCCTGCTCGGCTTCGTCGTATCTCGCAGCAAGCGCCTTCACCTGCGCGCGGCGCACGGGGCGGTTCAGCTCGTGCACGACATCCGGCGGCAAGGCGGGGTTGGCCGCGATCAACTGGCCGGCCGACTGACCGAGGCGCTCAGCCAGCGCGGCGGCCTGATCGGTGGTGAGGGGCTGTTGTCCCCTCCACACGGCCAATGCTTGCGGCGGCGGCAGCTTCAGCTCGGCCGCGAGATCCGCCGCAGTGACGGCCTTGTCTCTAAACAACTGCGGCAAGCCTCCTGATCCCTGCGGGGCCCACTGCCCCGAGTGGAGGACCGCGACCCGGTCGGCCAAGACCTCGCGGTACTCGTTGCCCGAAGCGGACATGGCTGCGGCACTGCCCCGCTGCGAGTCGGCTACGACGTCGGCGAGCGTGTGTGCGGTAAGGGCGGGAGGGTGGCTGGTCAGCTCACTGACCTGCCGGTCCAGCACACACCACGGAAGGGTGGTCTCCAAACCCCACCACAGTGCCAGCGGCTCCTCCAACGTGGATGCCGAAGCGGGTAGGAGCAAGGTGTCGGCGTCGGCGAACCGTTCGAAGGACGCCGGTACAGCCTGCACAGCGTCATTGTCGCCAACCGCTGTGACGAGCAGCAGTTGGATCACGTCCTCCCAGGCCGCACGCCAGATCTGGCCAGGTTGCGGGTCCCGGGGTGGTGCGGCGGTCACCCGGCGGACGGCGTCGGGTACCTTCAACTGCGCCGCGGCGGCCACCAGCCGCTGGTAGGCCCTGGTGTGGACAGAACTCATACCGTCTCCCCCGTGACTGTGGTCCATCAGTGCATTCTCTCTTCACCGGATCCGGACGACATAACTCGAGGCCGTTCAGGACGGGGCACCGTCGCAGCGCCACAGCAGAGCCGCCATCACCGACTGCTGGTCGGTTTCCGCCGACAATGCCCTACCAAGCGTCGTCTTGAGGTTCGACAGAACAGCAGCCGCGTGGCCGCGCCGGATCTCCAACAGCTGCGCCGCGTGATGAGCGTCCTCGTCGAGGTAGGGAAGCAGCAGGCGCTCGTTGGGGGACAGACGCTGCCAGATGTCCTCGGCCAACCCCTCGCCCCTGACAGGGTCGGCCGTGTCAGCCGAGCGCTGTTCGACGAGTTCGGAGACAGCCCCCTCATCTGCGTACAGCGTGATGAATCGGGCCGGCGCCAAGAGCTCGAACCGGGTCTGGAGGACCTTGGCGAGGTCTTCCTCCCGCACCGCGCCCTGCGCGTACTGCAGCACCTTCAGGAGAATGGTCTTGAGGGCATGGACCGTCTGCTTGGGCGTGGGTCCGGAATGGTTCCAGCGGGTGATGCCGACTCCTGTCACCCGTGCTGCTTGCGCAATCAGGTCGTCGAGGTCTCCCTGCCATATAGCGCCTTCGGCGTGCTCGGCCAACGCCCATCCCGGTGGCGAACCCGGACCCTTCCGGTAGACCGGGTCCTCGCTCATCAGACGGGCGATCCGGCGCCGGACCTTGCCCCGCGGCGTCTTCTTCGCCTCATCGATCAGGAAATTCTTGATCGCTGCAAGAAACAGGCGCTCCAGCGAGGCTTCGTCGACGGCGAGAACGGAGCAGCTGGTGACGAACTTCCGTCCCTCTCCCTCGCGAGTCAGCATCGACGTGATTACGTCGTCGGCTGCATCATCGCTCCACTCCGTGTACCCCTCGGGCGGCGGAAAGCCGTAGGTTCGGCGTACCTGGTGAACCAGCTGCCGCAACAGATCGAGTGTGACAGGCCCCGGCTCGCCTGTCTGCAACAGCTCCTCGAAAGCGCTACTTGCCACGAGCCACCCCGGTTCCCCGATCCCTGCCCGGCGTCCGCAGCCAGAGGGCCTCGACCTGCACCACCAACATCTGCACCCATGGCGCGGGACGTGCCGAGGGCCCCCGAGAAGCGAATATTGGCTGCGCCAATGTTGGATTACAATAGGCTCCAGCAAATGGCTGATCAAGCACTCAGGTATGCTTCATCGCTAGTGCCTACTGCTCGGTCGGCCCTCACCAGTCCCCCGGCCCAGCGCACGGCCGCGTCCGGACTGGCAGGAGCGTTCGTCGCTCGGAGGCCGCCGTCCCCTCAAGCTGGACGTGACGCGGCGCCACACAGAGGGCACATCTGAGGGCACATTCGAGCGGGTCACCCCGGGACAGTCCAGGTCAGAGGCTTGTCCGATTTTCCATCACTTGCCCGAATGCAAGCATATTTGCGCAGGCCAGCGCGGTTCGCGTCCAGTCCTGGTACTACTGGTCGACCCTGCTCTGACCCTCGCTGTGTCCGGCGCCCGCGGCGCCGTCCCCGTTGGCGGGGGCGGCGCCGCGGCCCGGCTCAGGCGGTACCGAACTCGTAGGCGGCGACCTCGGCCAGCAGGGCGGTGCGGCGGTCCTCGGGCAGGAAGGAGGCGCGGAAGGAGTTGGCGGCGAGCAGGCGCAGGGTGTCCTCGTCCAGGCCGAGCGCCTCGGCGAGGGCGTCGAAGGTGTCGCCGACGTAGCCGCCGAAGTAGGCCGGGTCGTCGGAGTTGACGGTGGCCAGCAGGCCGGCCGCGAGGATCGCGGGCAGCGGGTGGTCGGCCAGGGTGTCGACGCAGCGCAGCCGCACGTTGGAGAGCGGGCAGAGGGTGAGCGGGATCCGCTCCCGGACCAGCCGCTCGACCAGCGCCGGGTCCTCCAGGCAGCGCAGCCCGTGGTCGATCCGCTCCACCCCGAGCACGTCCAGCGCCTCGGTGATGTACGAGGCGGGGCCCTCCTCCCCGGCGTGCGCGACCCGGTGCAGCCCGGCCTCGGCGGCCCGCCGGTAGACCTCGCGGAACTTGGCCGGCGGGTGGCCGACCTCGGCGGAGTCCAGGCCGACCCCGGTGATCCGCCCGCCGAACCACGGCCGGGCGGCCTCGAAGGTCTCCAGCGCCGACTCGGCCGACTCGTCCCGCAGGAAGCACATGATCAGCCGGGTGCTGATGCCGTGCCGCCGCTCGGCCCGGTCCAGCGCCCGCCCGAGCCCGTCCACGACGACCGGCAGCGGGATCCCGCGCGCGGTGTGCGCCTGCGGGTCGAAGAAGATCTCCGCGTGCCGCACCCCCTGCGCCGCCGCCCGCGCCAGGTACGCCTCGGCCAGCTCCTCGAAGTCCTCCTCGGTCCGCAGCACCGACATCAGCGCGTAGTACAGGTCGAGGAAGGACTGCAGGTCGCCGAACGCGTACGCCCGCCGCAGCTCCTCGGCGTCCGCGAACGGCAGCTCCACGCCGTTGCGCCGGGCGAGCGCGAACGCCAGCTCGGGCTCCAGGGTGCCTTCGATGTGCAGGTGGAGTTCGGCCTTGGGGATTGCCATCGATGCCTGTCCGGTGGTTTCGGTACGGATACGAAGGTTTCATCCTACGTTTCCGCAGCCCCGGGACGACCCCACCGCCGTCGAACAGGTGTACCGGAGGGGCCGACGGGGCACCGGGTACTGGGGGGAGTTCCGTCCGAGGAGGAGTCGACATGGCGCACCCCGACACCGCGCACGCCAGGCCCGAGGGCATCTCCCCGCACGCCCTGGGCAACGACACGCTGCTGCACGAGCTGGAGCAGCTGCACCGGACCAGGCACGAGACCTTCCTGTACGGGTCGGAGGACGCCCTGAAGCGGCACACCCTGCGCACCGGCCAGCTGGAGGCCGAGTACCTGCACCGCTTCCCCAACCGTCTGATCACCGCCGGGCGGACCAGGGCCGGCGCCCGGGCCCGCGACGCGGCGGCCCGGGCGGAGGCACTGCCCGAGTAGGCGCGGGCCGAGCAGGCGCTGCCCGAGCAGGCGCGGGCCGGGGCGGGCCTGCTCGGGCCGTCCGCCGGGACACGCCGGGCGGGGGTGGTACCCGGGCCGCGGGCGGTGGGCCAGGGTGGGAGGACCGACACCTCCACCCCGCGCACCCCTGGGAGGGGCCCCGATGCCCATCGCAAGCGTGAACCCGGCAACTGGCGAGACCCTGGAGACCTTCGAGCCGCTGGACGCGGCCGGCCTGGAACAACGGCTGGCCCGCGCCGAGGAGGCCTTCCGCACCTACCGCACCACCTCCTTCGCCCAGCGCGCCGGACTGCTGCGCCGCGCCGCCGAGCTGCTCGACGAGGACCGCGAGAGCCTCGCCCGGACCATGACCGAGGAGATGGGCAAGCCGATCGCCGCCGCCCGCGCCGAGGCCGCCAAGTGCGCCAAGGCGATGCGCTGGTACGCCGAGAACGCCGAGGCGCTGCTCGCCGACGAGCACCCGGAGCCGGCCGACGTGGCCGACGCCGGGGCGGCCCGCGCCTATGTGCGCTACCGGCCGCTGGGCGCGGTCCTGGCGGTGATGCCGTGGAACTTCCCGTTCTGGCAGGTGGTGCGGTTCGCCGCACCCGCGCTGATGGCGGGCAACGTCGGGCTGCTCAAGCACGCGTCCAACGTGCCGCGCACGGCGGTGGCGCTGGAGGAGCTGTTCCGGCGGGCCGGCTTCCCGGAGGGCTGCTTCCAGACGCTGCTGATCGGCTCGGCGGCGGTGGAGGGGGTGGTCCGCGATCCCCGGGTGGCCGCGGTGACGCTGACCGGCAGCGAGCCGGCCGGGCGGGCGGTCGCGGCCGCGGCGGCCGACGAGGTGAAGAAGGCGGTGCTGGAGCTGGGCGGCAGCGACCCGTTCGTGGTGATGCCGAGCGCGGACCCGGAGGCCGCCGCGGCCACCGCCGTCACCGCGCGGGCGCAGAACAACGGGCAGTCCTGCATCGCCGCCAAGCGGTTCATCGTGCACACCGACGTCTACGACCGGTTCACCGCCGCGTTCACCGCCGCCATGGCGGCGCTGCGGGTCGGCGACCCGATGGACGAGGCGACCCGGGTCGGCCCGCTGGCCAGCCGGCAGGGCCGGGACGAGATCGCCGAGCTGGTCGAGGACGCCCGGGCGCACGGGGCCCGGGTGGAGTGCGGCGGGCGGCGGCCGGAGGGCCTGGACGCGGGCTGGTTCTACGAGCCGACGGTGCTGACCGGCATCACGCCGCGGATGCGGATCCACCAGGAGGAGACCTTCGGCCCGGTGGCCACGGTCTACCGGGTGGCCGACCTGGACGAGGCGGTGGCGCTGGCCAACGACACCCCGTTCGGGCTCAGCTCCAACGTCTGGACCGAGGACCCGGCGGAGCAGGAGCGGTTCGTCCGGGACATCCAGGCGGGCGGGGTGTTCTTCAACGGCATGACCGCCTCGCACCCGGCACTGCCGTTCGGCGGCGTCAAGCGCTCCGGTTTCGGCCGCGAGCTGTCGGGCCACGGCATCAAGGAGTTCTGCAACATCACCACGGTGTGGATCGCCTGAGTCCGCTCCCCCGCGCGACCTGTGCGCCTCCGCGCCCCCGGCCGGGGCCGTGCGCCCCGGCCGGATCCGGCCAAGTTCGGGCACGGTCGATTGCCCGATTTGCCCACTTGCCCCGGCTCCGCCGCCCGAAAGGGAACCTCTCGCCCTTCACATGGTCCGGACGGACCCTCCACAAAAACCCCTTCGTTGACAAACAGGCGTGAATTATTGCGCTAATATTCAGAGCATTTTGACGATATAACTCACCGTGGCCGAAGAAGGTCGGGCCGGACCGGTCGCCATATCGCCACCGGCGCATTTCCGGATAAGTTCCGTAACGACCGGCCGGAGGGCCGGTCACCACGGGAAGGAAATGCGATGAATCTCCTCCAGCGCACCGTCGCCCTCGTCGCCTCGACCGCCGTCCTGGCCGGTGGCGCGACCGTTCTGGCCGCCGGCCAGGCGAGCGCCGCCACCAGCGAGATCACCCTCCAGAACGTCGCCACCAGCCGCTACCTCGACAGCAACGGCAACGGCAACGTCTACACCCTCCCCGGCAACGGCGGCTCGTACCAGCGCTGGTACTCCAGCGACCTGGGCGGCTCCACCTTCACCCTGCGCAACAAGGCCACCGGTTTCTGCCTCGACTCCAACGGCAACGGCAGCGTCTACGCGCTGAGCTGCAACGGCGGCAGCTACCAGAAGTGGGTCCGGGGCAACGGCCCCTACGGGCACACCTACCGGAACCTCGCGACCGGCCTCTACTTGGACAGCAACGGCAACGGCAGCGTCTACACCCTGAGCGGCAACGGCGGCTCGTACCAGCAGTGGAGGTGAATACCCGTCAGATCCGTGATCATCAATACAGCATGATGATCTGACGATCAGGCAGGATATGAGTGCCCTCCCCGGCGCCTCAATCGCCGGGGAGGGCTTCTCCATGCTACGGTGCCCGCCCGGGGGCCGACACGCCCGGCGGCGTTCGCCCGTGGCTGAACCCGCCCGCCACCCCGAGGGCGTCGAACAAGAATCGGCCACAGACCGGCCGCAGACCACTCGCACCCGGAACGACGGGGATGTTCAGTGACAATTAGTACACTCACATCAGCACTTCAACGCAGGACGGAGGGTGACGAACCGTCGAGCGTGACGTCCCCCGCCGAACGGCGGGTGCGATTCATCCCCTGGGCGGTCGCCCTCACGCTGTTCCTGGCCTATTCATTCTTCACCATTCGCCGTCATGAACTGCTGCTCACCAGCGGATACGACCTCGGGATCTTCGAACAGGGAGTGCGCGGCTACGCCGAGGGCCGGGGCCCGATCGTCGAACTCAAGGGCCCCGGCTTCAACCTGCTGGGCGACCACTTCTCGCCCGCCCTGGCCGCCCTCGCCCCGTTCTACTGGCTCTGGCCCTCCGCGAAGGTCCTGCTGCTGGCCCAGTCGGCCCTGGTCGCCGTCGCCGCCGTCCCGATCACCCGCTGGGCGCTGCGCGAGCTCGGACCGGTCGCCGCCGGAGTCAGCGGCCTCGGCTACGGGTTCTCCTGGGGGCTCGCCTCCGCCCTCGGCTTCGACTTCCACGAGATCACCTTCGCCGTCCCGCTGATCGCCTTCTCCGTCGTCGCGCTCGGCGAACGGCGCTGGATCGCCGCGCTCGCCTGGGCCGCGCCGCTGGTCCTGGTCAAGGAGGACCTCGGCATCACCGTGGCCGCCGTCGGCGCCTACATCCTGTGGCGCGGCGACCGGCGCGTCGGCGTGGCCGGCATCCTCTTCGGCGTCGGCTCCTCGCTGGTGGAACTCCTGGTGCTGCTCCCGGCGATGAGCCCGGGCGGCAGCTTCGCGTACTGGGACAACCTGAGCGGCGGCTCCGGCGGGCGGAACCTGCTCACCCTGCCGCTCGACCTGATCACCCCGGGCGAGAAGGTCACCACCGTCCTGCTGCTGCTGGCACCGACCGTGCTGCTGGCCGCCCGATCCCCACTCATGGTCGTCGCCCTGCCCACCCTCGGCTGGCGGCTGCTGTCCAACAACCCGGCCTACTGGGGCACGAGTTACCACTACAGCGCCGTACTGATGCCGATCGTCTTCGCCGCCTTCGTGGACGTGCTGGTCAAGGCCCGCGGCCGGCAGGGGCTGGTGCCCCGCTGGATCTCCCGCGCGGCACTGCCGGTCAGTCTGGCGGTCACCCTGGCCCTGCTGCCGGGCTTCGCGTTCGGGCAGCTCTTCTCCACCGAACTGTGGCGGACCCCGGCCCGGGTCGAGGCCGCCCGCTCGGTGCTCGCCACCGTCCCCGACGGCGCCCGGGTCTCCGCGTCGAACCGGCTGGTACCGCAGCTCACCAACCGCTGCGAGGTCATCGTGTTCGGCTGGCCGCAGAACTGGTCCACGGCTGAATGGATCGTGGTCGACGAGGGGCAGCCGATGGGCTGGCCGATGGCGCCCGAGCGCGAGCGGCAGGAGCTCGCCACCGTCAAGCACAGCGGCTACCAGGTGGTGCGCAGCGACCACGGCATCACCCTGCTGCGGCGGGCACCCGGCACCGCCGCCCCGGCGGCGGCCGACACCCCGGCGCCCCCCAGTCCCGGGGCCGGCTGATCCGGCGCCCGCCGCCCCGCGGCCCGCCGGACAGCGACCCTCGTCCCGTCTCCGACCACCCCAGGGATCCCGTGCCAGTCGAAACCGGGCTCAGCCCGTCCACCAGCCCGAACCGTCCGCTGCTGCCGCGCACCGCGCGCCCGCCCGCACCCGGCGCCGCCGCGCTCTCCGGCCGCCGGACCGCCGCGCTGACGCTGCTGTGCTTCGCCGTCGTCGCGGCCTGCGGGCTCCAGCAGTGGTCGGCGGTCCTGCTGGGCGGCTTCGACCTCGGCATCTTCCACCAGGGTGTGGCCGGCTACGCGCACTTAGGGCTGCCGATCTCGCCGGTCAAGAGCTACCACCACGAGTTCCCGCCCGCCTTCTCCCTGCTGGGCGACCACTTCTCACCGATCCTGGCCGCGCTCGCCCCGCTCTACTGGATCTGGGAGGACCCCCGCACCCTGATCCTCGGCCAGGCCCTGCTGCTCGCCGCCGGTGTGCCGCTGGTCCGCCGGATCGCGGTGCGCTGCTTCGCCCCGCCGACCGACGGCACCGGCGACGGCGACAGGGAGCCGACGGCCGGGGACCCGGCCGGGACCGACCCCGCGCGCCTGCGGACCGCACGCCTGGCCGCCGACCTGGCCGGCCTCGTCTACGGCCTCGGCTGGCCCCTGCTCGCCGCCGGCCGGGGCGGCTTCCACGAGGTCGCCTTCGCCGTCCCGCTCACCCTGCTGATGTTCGAACGCGGCCTGGCCCGCCGCTACGGCACCGCCGCCCTCGCCGCCGCCCTGCTCTGCCTCACCAAGGAGGACCTCGGCCTGCTGGTCGGCATGTACGGGCTGGTCCTGCTCTGGCGCGGCCGCCCGCGCGGCGACCGGCAGGGCGAACGGGCCGGGGACCGCCGCACCCTCGCCTACGGCGCGGGCCTGCTGATCGGCGGCCCGCTGGCCTCCGCGCTCGCCATCGTCGCGCTCGTCCCCGCCATGGGCGGCCAGCCCGACTACTACTGGGTGTACGGCCCGCTCGGCCCGGACGCCGGGACGGCGTTCGGCAACGTGCTCGGCGACCCCCTGCTGCTCGTCCAGGTCGCCACCAACGCCACCGTCAAGCCGCTGCTGGTGCTCTGGCTGTTCGGCACCCTGCTGCTGCTGCCGCTGCGCTCCGCCACCACGCTCTGCCTGCTGCCGCTGCTCGCCGAACGCGTCCTGTCGGACAACCCCAACCACTGGTCGATCGCCCACCACTACGACGCCTTCCTGTGGCCGGTGCTGCTCACCGCCACCCTGGAGGCGCTCGGCCGCCTGCACGCCCGGGGCGGGCTCCACCGGCGCACCGGCCACGGCCTGGGCATCACGGTGGTCGCGATCTCCCTGGTCAGCAGCCTGGCACTGGGCGGGGTCAGCCTGCTGACCCCGGCCTTCTGGCGCCCCTCGGCGAGCAACGCGGCCCTGGTCCGGGGCGCCGCGCAGATCCCGGACGGCGCCCTGGTCGAGGCCGACAACCAGGTGGTGCCGAGGCTGGTCGGCCGTACCGACGTGGTCCTGGTCGACGGCGTGCCGCGCGGACGCGACTACGTCCTGATCCGCTCCGACACCCGGACCTTCCCGTTCCAGACCTCGGCCGAGCAGGCCGAGCGGATCGAGCTGCTGCTGGCCCACGGCTACCGGCAGGTCTGGGGCGAGCACGGGGTGGTGCTGCTGCACCGCGAGAGCGACGAGCCGGTGCCCGGCGCGCGGGTGCCCGACGACAGCAGTACGCCGGTCAAGGAGCTCGTGCCCTCCGACGTCGGCCACAACCTCTTCAAGGGCTGAGCCGGTGAGGGTTCCGGTCCCCCGAGCCGCTGCTCGGGGAACCGGAACCCCTCGGGGGACGGTCAGGTGGCCATCCGGTGGCGGCCCCGGCCGGGCGTGGCCCACCGGGCGACGACGCCGACCAATGCCAGCACGGTCACGCCCCAGACGATGCTGAAGACGATCAGCCACGTCAGCGAGGCCTGGGTGCCGATGGCGCCCAGGCCGATCGAGAGGCCGACCAGGAAGACCACGGCCGTCGGGGAGAGACTGCACAGCCAGTGCCAGGCCCGGTGCGCCGGGCTCGGGTGGGCGGGCGCGTCGGGGCCGGTGTCCTGCGCCTTGTAGGTGATCAGGTCCATCGGGAATCGCCTCCGGGGGTGAGGGGGGAGGTCACGAGGCCTTCCGGGGAGTGGCGGGCTTCCGGGTCGTGGTGGTGGTCGTGGACTTCTTCGCGGTCGTGCTCTTCGTTGCCGCCGTCCGCTTCGTCGCGGCCGTGCTCTTCTTCTCGGTCGCGGACTTCGGCGCGGTGGCGGACTTCTTCGCGGTCGTGGACTTCTTGCTCGTGGCGGCCGACGGTTTCGCGGCCGTCGTCCTTGTCGCCGCCGTCCTCGTGGCCGTGGTCCTCGCGGCCGTCGTTGTCCTGGTGGCCGTCGCCTTCTTCGCGGCGGCACGCTTGCGCGGCGGCGGCTGCTCCCCGACCGGCTCCCCTGCCTCCGTCTCGTCGGGCTCCGTCTCGTCGGGCTCCGTCTCGTCGGACTCCGTCTCCTCGGCCCCGGACCGCTCCGGGTGGGCGTCCTTGGCCCGCCGCAGACTGCTGCGCAGCGCCTCCATCAGGTCGATGACGTTGTCCGGCGCCTCCCCCGCCTCCTCCTCGTGCGGGACCTCGACCCCCTGCAACCGCGCCTCGATCACCTGCTGCAGCGCCTGCTGGTAGTCGTCGTGGAGCTGCTCCAGGTCGAAGTCCTCGGAGAGGGTCTCCATCAGCGAGCGCGCCATCCGCAGCTCCTGCGGCCGCACGGTCACGTCCTCCTCGGGCGCGATCCCGGCCGCCGGGCGGACCTCGTCGGGCCAGATGCAGGTCTGCAGCACCAGCGTGCCGTCGTGCACCCGGAGCACGGCCGGTGACTCCCGGCTGCGCAGCGCGATCTTGGTGACGGCGATCTGCCCGGACTCCACCAGCGCGTCGCGCAGCAGCGCGTAGGGCTTCGAGGCGGCCTTGTCGGCGACGCCGACGTAGTACGCCTTGGAGAACATCAGCGGGTCGATCTCGCCCTCGTCGACGAAGGCCAGCACGTCGATGATCTTCTTGCTGGGCAGCGGGAGGTCGGCGAGGTCCTCGTCGGTGAGCGTGACCGTCCGGCCGTCCGGGGACTCGTAGCCCTTGGCGATCTCCGCGTACGGGACCTCCTTCTCCTCCTCCTCGCAGTACCGCTTCATCCGCACCCGCCCGCCGTCCTTGGCGTGCACCTGGTGCAGGGGGACGTCGTGCTCCTTGGTGGCGGAGTACAGGTGGACGGGGATGGAGACCAGGCCGAAGCTGATCGTCCCCTTCCAGGTGGTCTGCATGGGGTCGCTCCTTCCCGGAGCCCGCCCGGAGCCGGCCCCGGAGGTTTCCACTCTGCCCGGGTTCGTCCCGATCGGCCACCTGCCGCCGACCGGCGGACAATGGACGGCGAACGGAGGTGAACGCACCGTGCGCGACCTCGGACCGCCCCCGCCGCCGGACACCACGACGTACCGCGTCCGCTACACCCTGGCCGGCCGCCCGGGCGTCCGGCAGGCGGAGGTCACCCTCGTCCCGGGCCACTCCCGGGAGAGCGACATCCCGGCCCTGCTGGACGCCCGGCTCCACCGCCGCCCGGACGGCCGCCGGGTCGTCCTGCTCGACGTCACCGAGGCCTGAACCCGCCCGCCGCAGGACACCGGGCCGCCCGACCGCCGGTGGCGCCGTTCAGGCCCGGAGCGAGGCGAGCGTGACGATGGTGATGTCCGACGGCGCGCCCACCCGCACCGGCGGGCCCCAGGCACCGGCGCCGCGGGTGACGTAGAGCTGGGTGTCGCCGTACCGCTCCAGCCCGGCGACAGTCGGGTTGGCCAGCTCCGCCACGAAGTTGCCCGGCCAGAGCTGCCCGCCGTGGGTGTGCCCGGACAGCTGGAGGTCGACCCCGTGCCGGACCGCGTCGTGGATGGTGACCGGCTGGTGCGAGAGCAGGACGGCGGTACGGGCCGGGTCGCGGTCCCCGAGCGCCCGGCCGAAGTCGGGGCCGTCGCCCTCGCGCTCCCCGGCGATGTCGTTGACCCCCGCCAGGTCGAAGCCGCCGAGCTCGACCCCGGCGTTCTGCAGCGGGTGGACGCCCAGCTCGCGGACGAAGTCCACCCAGGGCGCCACGCCGGAGAAGTACTCGTGGTTGCCGGTGACGAAGTAGGCGCCGTCGCGGGCCCGCAGCTGCGCCAGCGGTTCGGCGTCCCGCCCGAGCTCGGGGACCGTGCCGTCGACCAGGTCGCCCACGATCGTGATCAGGTCGGGCTTCGCGGCGTTGATGGTGTCCACGATCCGCTGGGTGTGGGCGCGGCCGAGGATCGGGCCGAGGTGGATGTCGCTGACCACCGCGATCCGGTAGCCGTGCGCGGCGGCCGGCAGCTTGGCGAGCGGGACGGTCACCTGCTTGAGCCTCGGCCCGCGCAGCACCCCGTACATGCCGGTGCCGACCACGGCCGCCGCCGCGCCGGAGGCCCCGATCGCGACCGCCCGGGCGACGAACAGCCGCCGTTCCGGCGAGGGCGCGGCGGGGGCGGCGGGGGTGGCGACCTCGTTCACCCCGGGCTCGTCCACCCCGGGCTCGTCCACCCCGGGCTCGTCCACCCCGGGCTCGTCCTGCGCGGGGTCCTCCGACGTCGGCGCACCAGGCGCGGGCGCCTCCGGCACCGCCGCCCGGGAGGGCAGCCGGAGCAGCAGCGGCCGGACCAGCTCCCCGACACCGAGCGCGAGCAGCAGGTACAGCAGGACCGCGAGCCAGAGGTAGCCGGGCCAGGCGAACCAGCGTTCGACCGCTATCGGGAACGCCCGCCCGCCGACCAGCGCCCCCACCGAGAGCAGCGGCAGGACGACGGCGAGCATCGTGCCGGTCCGGCGCCAGCGGCCGCCGGGCGCCGAGACGTCGCGCACCAGCCGGCGCCAGAGGTACCAGTGGACGAGGGTCAGCAGGGCGAGCACGAGGAGGACGCCGAGCACCACGAGGACGATCATCACGCCCGCCAGTATGTACGGCCGCCGGGCAAACCCCCCGGGAGGGCCCCGAGTTGCTGGCGATGCGTCAGATCTGAGCTTTCCGGGCCACCACTTCACCCGCTCTGACCTGGGCTTTCTCGTCCGCTGAGCGAACAGTTCCCGGTACCTTGTTCCGATACCCGGAGGTAGAGGTTAGGTTGCACCGCAATGCGCGGATCCGTCCCCCCACCCCCCGGTGATCGAGCCGGGGGTCGGGCCGCGCCGGAAAGGCACAGGGCACCCTCACGATGAGTGCGGACACCACAACCCGGGCCGGATCCCCTCCGCCCCGCGACTCCGCCGAGCAGCACCCCGCCGGGCACGGCGGGCACGGCCGCGGCGGCGACGGCCACCTCAAGGCCGGCCTCAAGAACCGCCACCTGTCGATGATCGCCATCGGCGGTGTGATCGGCGCCGGCCTGTTCGTCGGCTCGGGCGCGGGTATCGCGTCCACCGGCCCCGGCATCCTGCTCTCCTACGCGCTGGCCGGTGTGCTGGTCGTCCTGGTCATGCGGATGCTGGGCGAGATGGCCGCGGCCGATCCGCAGAGCGGCTCCTTCTCCGCCTACGCGGACCGGGCGCTGGGCCGCTGGGCCGGCTTCAGCATCGGCTGGCTGTACTGGTTCTTCTGGGTCGTGGTGCTGGCCGTCGAGGCCACCGCCGGCGCGAAGATCCTCAACAGCTGGATGCCGGGCGTCCCGCAGTGGGCGTTCGCCCTGATCGTGATGGCCGTGCTGACCGCGACCAACCTGGGCTCGGTCGCCTCCTACGGCGAGTTCGAGTTCTGGTTCGCCGGCATCAAGGTGGTGGCCATCGCCGCCTTCCTGGTCGTCGCCACCCTGGCCGTGTTCGGCCTGCTGCCCGGCACCCACGCGGTCGGCACCAGCAACCTGACCGGCCACGGCGGCTTCCTGCCGCACGGGGTGGGCGCGGTGTTCACCGGCATGCTCACCGTCGTCTTCGCCTTCATGGGCAGCGAGATCGTCACCCTGGCCGCCGGCGAGTCCGAGGACCCGGAGAAGGCGGTCAGCAAGGCCACCAACAGCGTGATCTGGCGGATCGGGATCTTCTACCTCGGCTCGATCCTGCTCGTGGTGACCCTGCTGCCGTGGGACTCCGCCGCCGTCAAGGGCAGCCCGTACGTCGCGGTGCTGGAGCACGTGGGCATCCCGGGCGCCGGCCGGGTGATGGACGTGATCGTGCTGACCGCCGTGCTGTCCTGCCTCAACTCGGGCATGTACACCGCCTCCCGGATGGCCTTCTCGCTCGGACAGCGCGGCGACGCGCCCAAGGCCTTCGCGACGGTGAACCGGCGCGGCGTGCCGCAGGTGGCGATCCTGTCCTCGGTGGTGTTCGGCTTCGTGGCCGTCTTCTTCAACTACACCTCCCCCGACACGGTCTTCTCCTTCCTGCTGAACTCCTCCGGCGCGGTGGCGCTCTTCGTGTGGCTCGTGATCTGCTTCTCCCAGCTCCGGATGCGCCGGATCATCGAGCGCGAGATGCCGGAGCGGCTGACCGTCCGGATGTGGCTGTACCCGTACCTCACCTGGGCCGCGATCGGCATGATCGGGTTCGTGATGGCGTACATGTTCACCGACGCCGACGGTCGGAAGCAGATGTACCTGTCGCTGGTCGCCGCAGTTGTCGTGCTGGCGGCGTCGGCCGTGGTGGGCCGTCGGCGGCGGGCCGCGGTGGAGGCACCGGCATCCTGAGCCGGGGCGCAGTACCGTCCGCGGGCACCGGGCCCGGGAGCCGTTGCGGAGGCTCCCGGGCCCGGTGCCGTTGTGCCCGCCCACCTTTTCCACCCGCCCGCCCGGCCTGATGCCGCCCCTACCGCCCCGGCCGGGAACCGCCGGTTCCGTTCCGTGACCGGACGGACATGACCCGGCGACCCGTCAGCACCTACCCTTCCCCTCATGCGAGATCTTGCAGCGGGGTTGGGGTACCTGGCCAAGGGCCAGCGGTGGGTGGCGCGGCACGGCCGCTGGTGGGCGTTCGGGATGATCCCGGCGCTGATCACCCTGGCCGGTTACGTGGTGGCGCTGTTCCTCCTCGGCGGCTGGGCCGGGGACATCGCCGCCTGGGCGACCCCGTTCGCCGACCACTGGACCTCGTTCTGGCAGGACCTGCTGCGCACCACGCTCGCCGCGCTGGTGTTCGTCGGCGGACTGCTGCTCTCCGTGCTCACCTTCACCGCGGTCACCCTGCTGGTCGGCCAGCCGTTCTACGAGGAGCTCTGCGAGAAGGTCGACGAGACCGAGGGCGGCGCGCCGACCCCGCCGGACGTGCCGCTCTGGCGCGAGCTGGTGGTGGCGGCCCGGGACAGCCTCTTCGTCCTGGTGCGGGCGGGCGGCTTCGGCGTGCTGCTGTTCGCGGCCGGGTTCGTCCCGGTGGTCGGGCAGACCGTCGTCCCGGTGCTGGGCTTCCTGGTCTCCGGCTTCTTCCTCACGCTGGAGCTGACCTCCGTCGCCCTGCAGCGGCGCGGGGTGCCGCAGCGGGAGCGGCTGCGACTGCTGCGCGGGCGGCTCGGGCTGGCCTTCGGCTTCGGCGTGCCGCTGGTGCTGGGGTTCCTCGTCCCGCTGGTGACGGTGGTCGCCATGCCGGGCGCCGTCGCCGGGGCCACCCTGCTGGCCCGCGACCTGGTGCCGGTCGAGGAGGAGCCCGGGACGGACGAGGAGCCGGAGGAAGGGGAGTCCCCGGACCGGGCGGCCGTCCCGGACGTGCCGGACGTGCCGGAGTACCGGGCGCAGCAGCCGGCGGCGGCCAACCCGTACGCGGACAACCCGTACGCCGGGAACCCGTACCCGGACAACCCCTACGCGAAGGACTCCTACTCCGGTGCGCCGCAGTCCGCGGAGCCGAATCCGTACCGGAGCGCGTGACCGTACCGGAACGGGTGACCGCGCCGTCACAACGCGTGCGGTTCGCCGCCCCCTCGTGTGAGGCCCCCCACAGGGCGCCGGCGATCAACTACCGCCGATAGTGGTGGGTCGGGCGACGGTCCGCAGCCCCCGGTCGGGACCGGCCGGCCCGACACCCGACCCGGACGGTGGACCGGCCGTCACGGACCCGAAGAACGCAGGCGGTCGGCCGGTTCGGGCCGATCGTTCGTCGACGATCCCGGGGTCCGTCCCATCGATTGGCAAATACGGACAAATCACCTCGAAACGCCCGCCATCGGCCGGGCGCTTCGCCGTTTCCGGGCCCTCGAACCACTACCGACCGTAGTAGCCCGCGCCTTTGCCGCCCGTGCCGGGCTCTGCCAAGAATGGTCCGTCGCCAGGCAGCGCGGCCGGTCCCCCCGCCGCGCAGCTCCCGCCGCCCCGCACTTCGCCGGGGCGGGCAGGCACACCACGGCCGTCCCGTACGCCACCCGCGGGCCGCTCCCCCGAGCGGGCCCCGTGTGATGCCCGGCGCCCGCGCCGCCGCCCCGCCCGGGGCCGGCACGCCCCGACGGCCACCCGGCCCTGACGGCACCCCGACGGAAAAGGATTGTCCGCTCCATGCAGCTCAGCCATGCCCGCCGCAACTCGCTGATCACCGGTGTCGCCACCCTCGTGGTGGCGAGCGCGGCCACCGCCGCCCTCGCCATCCCGGAGAGCGGCACCGCCGTCGCCGAGGCGCCCGTCGCCGCGGTGGCCGCCACCACCGGCGGGATCTCGGCGGACGCGCAGGCCGCCGCGCAGGCGCAGGCCGAGGCGGACGCCAAGGCCCAGGCCGACGCCCAGGCCGCCGCCGCGCAGGCCGAGGCGGACGCCGCCGCTGCTGCTGCCGCACAGGCTCAGGCCGACGCCCAGGCGCAGGCCGACGCCCAGGCCGCGGCGAAGGCAGCCGATGCCAAGGCGAAGTCGGACGCCGCCGCCTCCCGCTCGCAGGAGCGTTCCGCGCTGAACAGCAAGCCGTCCTACTCGGGCAGCCCGCGCGAGATCGCCGCCCAGATCGTCCCGGCCGGCCAGCTCCAGTGCTTCAGCAACATCGTGTCCCGCGAGAGCAGCTGGAACGTCACCGCCACCAACGCCTCCTCCGGCGCCTACGGCCTGGTCCAGTCCCTGCCCGGCTCCAAGATGGCCTCGGCCGGCTCCGACTGGCGCACCAACCCGGCCACCCAGATCAAGTGGGGCCTGGACTACATGAACTCCCGCTACGGCAGCCCGTGCGGCGCCTGGTCGTTCTGGCAGTCCCACCACTGGTACTGAGCCGACCCCGGCACCCCGCCGCCCCCAGCACCGCACCGCACCGAGCCCGCAGGCCCCCGCCTGCGGGCTCGGCCGCGTTCGGGGCCCGGCCGCGCGCACTCAGAGCCGGCCCCCGCCCGCCCTCCGTCCACCGGGAGCACCCGGGCCACCCGGGCCACCCGGGCCACCGGGGCCGCCGGGACCGCCGGGGCGCCCCCACAGCGCCTGGCGCAGCAGTGGCAGATAGGAGCGCGCGATTTCATCGGCCGGCAGCGCGGCGAGCGGTTGGAGCCGCAGCACGTAGCGGGCCATGATCAGCCCGGCCAGCTGGGTGCCGAACAGGCAGGCGCGCCGACGGGCGTCCGCACCGCCGAGCCGGGCCGCGACCAGGTCCACCATCTCCCGCTGCACCACCTCGCCCACCAGCTGCGCGACCGCCGGGTCCAGCGCCGAGCCGCCGATCATGGCGCGCAGCGGGCCCGCGCTGTCGGGGGCGTCCCAGACTCCGATCAGCAGCCGCAGGGCGCGCTCGGGGAAGGTCTCCAGCTCGCCGTCCAGTGCCCCGGCCAGCAGCACCGCCGGGTTCCCGGTCAGGGCGAGGGCCGCCCCGAACAGGCCCTTCTTGCTGCCGAAGTAGTAGCTGACCAGGGCGAGGTCCACGCCCGCCTCGGCGGCCACCGACCGGAGCGTGACCGCGTGGTACCCCTCGGACAGGAAGCGGCGGCGGGCGACGGCGAGGATCTGCTCCCTGGCCCCGGAGTTCCCGCTGCGCCGGCCCCGGCGGGGCGCCGTCCCCCCGCCCGCCGTCCCCCCGGCCACCGTCTCGCAGGCCGCTGTCTCCTCGGCCGCTGCCCCGGAAGAATTCATCATGGTTGAAATGCTAGCCGCAGCGCGCCCACGCTGGTCGGGCACCGACCGACCAGCGTGAGGAAGTCCCGTCATGCCCGCCACCGCCGCACGTCCGGACCGGGCGGCCGCCCCCGCCGCCCCGGACCGCCGCCACCGCGCCGTCCTCCTCGTCACCTGTCTCGCGCTGGCCACCGTGGTCGCCGCGATGGCCTCGCTCAACGTGGCCCTGCCGGACATCGCCCGCGCCACCGGCGGCAGCCAGACCCAGCTGTCCTGGATCATCGACGCCTACAGCCTGGTGTTCGCCGCCCTGCTGCTGCCGGCCGGTGCCATCGGGGACCGGTTCGGGCGGCGGCGGGCCCTGCTGGTGGGCCTGGCGGTGTTCGGCGCCGGCTCCGGACTCGCCGCGCTGACCACCGACCCCGATGCCCTGATCGGGCTGCGCGCCCTGCTGGGCGTCGGCGCGGCGCTGGTCATGCCGGCCACCCTGTCGACGATCACCAGCACCTTCCCGCCGGAGCGGCGGGCCCGGGGCGTCGCCGCCTGGGCGGCGGTCGCGGGCGCGGCGGCGGTGCTCGGCCTGTTCGCCACCGGCCTCCTGCTGGAGCTGTGGTCCTGGCCGTCGATCTTCGTCCTGAACGTGGTGCTCGCGGTCCTGGCCCTGGCCGGCACCCTGCTGTTCGTCCCCGAGTCCGCCGAGCCGGACGCGCCCCGGCTGGACGTCGTCGGCGCCCTGCTGGCCGTGGCCGGTCTCGGCTCCCTGGTCTACGCGGTGATCGAGGCGCCGGTCCGGGGCTGGGCCGACCCGTGGACCCTCGTCGGCGGGTTCGCCGGGCTGGCGCTGCTGGCCGGCTTCGTCCGCTGGGAGCTGCGGCGGCGGCACCCGCTGCTGGACCCCCGGCTGTTCCGCGAGCGCCGGTTCGCGGCCGGGACGCTGTCGATCACCTGCCAGTTCTTCGCCTTCTTCGGCTACCTCTTCGTGATCATGCAGTACCTCCAGCTGGTCCGGGAGCGCAGCGCCCTGGCGGCGGCCGTCGCACTGCTGCCGATGGCGCTCGGGATGGCGCCCGGCGCCCGGCTCAGCCCCCGGCTGACCGACCGGTTCGGCGCGCGCGGCCCCTGGGTCGCGGGCCTGCTGCTGATCGCGGGCGCGCTGGCCTCGCTCGGGCTGCTGGACGCCGACAGCTCCGGGTGGCTGGTGGCGGCCGTCCTGTTCCCGCTCGGCCTGGGCGCCGGGCTCGCCATGACACCCGCCACCACCGCCATCACCGAGGCCCTGCCGAGCGCCCTGCAGAACGTCGGCTCGGCGATGAACGACCTGGCCCGGGAGCTGGGCGGCGCCCTCGGGATCGCCGTGCTCGGCAGCGTCCTGACCGCCGGCTACCGCGCCCGGGTGGACATCGCCGGACTGCCGCCGCAGCTCGCCGACGCCGCCCGCTCCTCGCTCGCCGCCGCCTCCCGGTTCGGACCGCCGGTCGCCGACCGGGCCCGCGACGCCTTCGTCCACGCGATGCACCTGACCGTCCTGACCGCCGCGGGCGTCGTCACCCTCGCCGCCGTCGCCGTGGCGGTCCTGCTGCGCGGCACGACGACGCGGACCGGCCGCTGAGCGCACCCGCCGGACGCGGCGCCTCCGGGCCGTCCCCGCACCGTCCGGGGGCGGTCCGAGGCTCGTTCGGGGCTCGCCCGACGCTCGCCGATGGCTCGCTCGGGGCTCGCCAGGGGCTCGTTCGAGAACGATTCGCGGTGCTTCGTTGACCGTCCGTTCGAATGCGGGCTGGCCGAAATCCCAGTGGCCCGGCGAGTGCGCGCCGGGCCAGAGTGGGCGCATGGATCAGGTGAGGCTCTCGGACGGGGTCGTCGTGCTCACCCCGTTCCGGGTGGCGGACATCGACGCGCACCTGGCGGGCGAGGACGACCAGCTGGTGCGCTGGCTGAACGGCGGGCCGAGCACCCGCGCGGGCACCGAGGAGTACGTGCGGCGGTGCACCGCGCAGTGGCTGTACCGGGGGCCGGCCCGGGTGTTCGGCATCCGGACCGGGCCGGAGCCGGTGCTGGCCGGCACGATCGACCTGCGGTTCGCGATGCCGCGCCTCGGCCCGGGACAGGTCAACATCGCCTACGGCCTCTACCCCGCCTGGCGCGGCCGGGGCCTGGCGACCCGGGCCGTGCACCTGGTGTGCCGGTACGCGGCGCAGGAGGGCGCGAGCGAGGGCGTGATCCGGGTCGACCCGGAGAACACCGCCTCGGCGGCCGTCGCCCGGCGGGCCGGATTCCGGTACTCCGAACGGGTCATGGAACCGACCGGCAACCGGCTCGACTGGTACCTGCGCGAGCTGGCCGCCGTCCCTGCGGAGCACCCCGTCCCGGCGGAGCGCCCCGTCCCGGCGGCCGGCTGCTCCGTCTGACGGCCCGTTCCCCTCCCCGGCTCAGCCCCGGCGCCGGGCGGCCGCCAGCACCTCGCCCGCCAGCAGGCCCACCGCGATCGTCGTCACCAGCGTCACCAACTGCGTCAGATCGCGGAAGCCGGCGATGGGATGACCGCCGGCCAGGTCGGTCAGCCCGCGCATGCCGAGCGAGCCGACGGTCAGGGTGAAGAAGCCGGGCAGCAGCAGGATCAGCCGCGGCGGCGCGGACGGCCGGAGGCCGACCCTGGTCGCGGCGGCGCTGAGCGCGGCCGCGGCGACGAAGGTCCCGGCGACCTCGCCCGCCAGCCAGGTGAACAGCGTCTGCACCGCCACCGTCAGATAGACCAGCAGCAGCAGCGACGGCCCGAACCGCAGCGGGATCGCGAAGGCCAGCACGGTGCCGGTCGTGAAGACGATCCAGGCCGTGAACAGCGCCCAGCGCGGCAGGTCCTGCGCGGCGGCCACGTCGAACAGCGCGTGCCGGTCCCGCCCGGTGACGGCGAGTCCGACCAGCACGCCGACGTACAGCTGGAGCAGCAGGAACCCCGCGTAGACCAGCCGCACCGCGCCCGGGGTGATGTGCCCGGCGGCGAGTTCGGCGGCGGCGGCGCTCAGGTAGTCGCCGGGGACGAAGAAGAACAGCGCGGGCAGCATGATCAGCACCGGCCCGCCGTGCTCCGGGGTCCGGGCGAACACCAGCAGCGCGATCACCGACACCAGCACGGCCGCCACGAACGGCAGCACCGCGCCCAGCCTGGGCCAGCGGGCCGCCCCGACCGCGAGCGCCGCGGTCGCCAGGCCGAGGACGGCGGTGGAGCCGACCTCCCACCAGGTCGGCTGCATCAGCGGGGCGAAGCCGATGGCGAACATCACGATCCCGATCGCCTTCACCCACCAGGGGTACGGCGGCGGGGCCGTGTCGATGGCGGCGAGCCGGGCGGCCGCGGCGGGCAGGTCGAGCCGGCCGGCCCGGATCTCGGCGAGCAGCGGCTTCACGGCGGCGAGCTGGTCGAGCCGGAACACCTCGGGGAACGCCCGGACCGTCACCGTGCCGGTATGGCCGTCGGCGGTGACGGTCAGCACCGCGCCGTCCGGGACGACCAGCAGGCGCGCCGCACCGCCGAAGGCCCGCGCCGCGCCCTCCACCTCCGGCTCCAGCTGCTGAACGCCCTCGCCGCTGTTGCGCAGCAGGAGGGAGGTCAGCCGGGTCAGGAAGGCGGTGAGCTCGCCCCACCGGGGCGGCCGCGTCCGCTGCTCCATGCCCGCCTCCGTCCGCGCGCCGCCGCAGTGTCCCCGCGCTGTCCGTGTGCCGTCCCGCGGCGTCCCCGCGGCATCGCCTCCAGACTGCCCGCCGTCGGCGGATGCCGCGCGCCGAACCGGCGGCGCGGGGCACCGGCGGAACAGGGCGCCGACGGAGCGGAGGTTCCTGACGTGGACGCGACCGGGGCAGCTGGTGAAGATATGGCGTACGTCCATACGATTTGACAGATCTTGACCGTATTTACGGACCGTCAGGGCTTTGCCACCGTTCGCAGGCGCTCCTACGCTCCGGCGTCATGCCCTCACCCCTGATCAGCGTCGTGATCCCCGCCTACGACCAGCAGAAACAGCTGGCGGACTGCCTGGACTCGCTGCTCGCCCAGTCCTTCCGCGACTTCGAGGTGCTGGTGGTCGCCGACCGGTCCCCCGACTGCCCGGCCCAGCTCGTCGAGCGCTACGCGGCCCGGCACCCCCAGGTCTCCGTCCTCCAGCTCGACGCGGCGGTCGGCGTCGGCGTCGGCCGCAACGCGGGCGCCGCCCGGGCCCGCGGCGAGTACCTGCTGTTCCTGGACGCCGACCACCTGCTCGCCCGCGACGCCCTCAGCTCCTTCGCCGACCACCTGGAGCGGACCGGGCCGGTCGACCTGCTGCTGTTCGGACACACCCGCCAGCACGCCGGCCGGGACTGGCCCGGCGGCGCCGAGACGCTGCTGGCCGAGGCCGGACCCGAGGTGTTCGGCCCGGCGGACCGTCCCGAGCTGCTGGGCGCGCCGCCGCTGATCTGGGACCGCCTGGTGCGGCTCGAACACTGGCGCGGGCAGGCGCTGGCCTTCCCCGAGGGCCGCTACGAGGAGGTCCCCGTCGTCCACCGGGCGATGCTGACGGCCCGGCGGATCGCCGTCCTGCCGCGCGCCTGCGTACAGCTGCGCCGCCGCGAGACCGTGCACCCGACCGGCTCGCCGGGGAGCAGCAGCTTCGACCTCTTCGACCAGTACGAGCGGACCTTCGCGCTGCTGGACGAGCTGGACGCCCCCGGGCCCGTCCGGGACGCCCTGTTCACCCGGATGGTCCGGCACTACCTGTTCGTCTTCGACCTGGCCGGCTGCGTCGCCCGCGCCGAGCGCCCGCAGTTCTTCCACCGCGCGGCCGAGCACCACCGGCGCTTCCAGCCGCCCGGCCACCGCCGCCCGGGCGGCCGCGAGGGCGTCAAGTTCTCCCTGCTGGCCGGGGGTGCCTACCCGGCCTTCGAGGTGGCCAAGCTCTCCCACATCGCCGCCGGGACGCTCACCGGCGCCTCCCGCCGCCGCTGAGGCCAGGGGGGTCGGGGCAGGGACGGGGGCGGCGCGGGCCCGTGCCGCCCCCGTGCGCGGGGTCAGGCGTGCGCGGTGCCGCCGTCGGCCGCCATCGCGGTGGCGATGCGGTGCAGGGTGTCGGCGCGGAGCTCGTCCGGCAGCGGCGGGAGCAGGTCCATCCAGAGCGCGAGAGTGGAGCCGATCAGCTGGCGCTGGCCCTCGGGGCGGGCGATCAGCCACAGGTGGAGGTGGGCCCCGCCGTCGCCCCAGCGGTTCACATGGACGCGCCCGATACCGCCGAGTGCCAGGACCGCCCGCTCCACCCGCTGCAGCATCGGACCGAGCTCGACCGCCCGGGCCGGCGGCAGGTCCGTCAGGTCGTGGTGCTCGCGCGGGCCGAGGAACAGCACGGCGGGCAGGCCGTGCGGCGCGTCGAAGGCCCTCAGCCGCCAGTGCTCGTCGGTCCAGACGAAGTCCTCCTCCGGACGGCGGCACTCGTGGCACTCCGCCGCCCCGGCCTCGCCGTGCCGGCCGGGCTCGGGCAGCACGGGGGCGTCCAGCGGACGGACGGTCAGCTCGCCCTCGTAGGGGAAGATCGACCAGGAGGGGGCCGCGTCCTCCGGTATCGGGAGCCGCTCGCCGATCGGCAGATGGGCGATGAAGCGGCGGGGGTCGTCAGGATTCTCGATGGTCACGGAGACCGACCGTCCCACACTCCCCGGGAGCGCCGCCAGCGCTTTTCCTCCGCACCCGTCCCGCCCGGCCGACGCGGGTTCGAAGACGGCCCTCGCCCCGTGCCGTTCCCCGGGGCGGGCTGCGATGATCGGCGGGGACCGTTCGCCACCGCCAGGGAGGACCGCCCGTGAGCCGCCCCGAGACCACCCCCGGCACCGAGCTCGCGCGCGAGCTGGCCGCCGCGCTGCGCGGCGAGGTCCGGTTCGACGCCGCCGAACGGACCGTCTACAGCCACGACGCCTCCAACTACCGGCACCTGCCGCTCGGCGTGGTCAAGCCCGCCGACACCGAGGACGTACGCACCGCCCTCGCGCTCTGCCGCCACCACCGGGTGCCCGTGGTGGCGCGCGGCGCCGGGAGCAGCATCGGCGGGCAGGCGATCGGCCCCGGCGCGGTGGTGCTCGACTTCCGCCGCCACCTGGGTGCCGTCCTCGGCGTCGACCCGGAGCGCCGCACCGCCCGCGTCCAGCCCGGCACCGTCCTCGACGACCTCCAGCGCGCCGCCCGCCCGCACGGCCTGCGGTTCGGGCCGGACCCGTCCACCCACAGCCGCTGCACGCTCGGCGGCATGATCGGCAACGACTCCTGCGGCGCCCACTCGGTCGCCTGGGGCCGCACCGCCGACAACGTCGAATCGCTGGACCTGCTGCTCGCCGACGGCACCGAACTGACCGTCGGCGGCCCGCTCACCCCCGCCGAACGCGCCGCCCTCGCCGCCCGGCCCGGCCCCGAGGGGCTGCTCCACCACCGCCTCCAGGAATTCACCGACCGGAACCTCGCCACCGTCCGGCGCGGCCTGCCCGAACTCCCCCGCCGGGTCTCCGGCTACCCGCTGGACGCCCTGCTGCCCGAGCGCGGCCACCACCTGGCCCGCGCCCTCACCGGCACCGAGGGCACCTGCGCGCTGCTGCTCGGCGCCACCGTCCGGCTCGTCGAGGAGCCGCCCGCCCGCGCCCTGGTGGTCGCCGGCTACCCGGACGAGACGGCCGCCGCCGACGCCGTGCCCGCACTGCTGCCGCTCGGCCCGCTCACCGTCGAGGGCATGGCCGCCGACCTGATCGCCGCACTGCTCGCCGCCGGACCGCGCCCGCCCGCCCTCGACCGGCTGCCCGACGGCGCCTGCTGGCTCTTCCTGGAAACCGGCGGCGCCACCGCCGCCGAGGCCCTCGACGCCGCCCGCCGGCTCGCCGACACCGTCCGTCGCGAACGCACCGCCACCGCCGCCGTGGTCACCGACCCGGCCGAGCAGCGCCAGCTCTGGGCCGTGCGCGAGGCCGGTGCCGGGATCGTCACCCGGCTGCCCGGCGGCGGCGAGGCCTGGCCCGGCTGGGAGGACTCGGCCGTCCCGCCGGAGCGGCTCGGCGACTACCTGCGCGGACTGCGCGCCCTGCTGCGCCGGCACGGCCTGCGCGGCGTCCCGTACGGGCACTTCGGCGAGGGCTGCGTCCACCTGCGGATCGACTTCCCGCTCACCCGGCCACAAGAGCTGCCGGTGTTCCGGGAGTTCATGGAACAGGCGGCCGACCTGGTGGTCTCGCACGGCGGTTCGCTCTCCGGCGAGCACGGGGACGGACAGGCCCGGGGCGAACTGCTGCCGCGCATGTACGCACCCGAAGTCATCGACCTGTTCCGCGAGTTCAAGCAGATCTGGGACCCGGAGAACCTGCTCAACCCCGGCATCGCGGTCGACCCGCGCCCGCTGGACGCCGACCTCCGCTTCGGCGGGCGGCCGGCGCGCGAGCTGCCGCTCGCCCTGCCGTACGAGCAGGACGACGGCAGCCTCGCCAAGGCCGTCCGCCGCTGCGTGGGGGTCGCCAAGTGCATCGATACGACCACCGGTGTGATGTGCCCGAGCTACATGGCCACCGGCGAGGAACGGCACTCGACCCGCGGGCGGGCCCGGCTGCTCGCCGAGATGCTGCGCGGCGCCGGGGCACTCCCCGGTACCGGAACGCTTCCCGGCACCGGGGCCGCGATCACGGACGGCTGGCGGTCCGCCGAGGTCCGCGAGGCGCTGGACCTCTGCCTGGGCTGCAAGGGCTGCGCCAGCGACTGCCCGGTCCACGTCGACATGGCCACCTACCGGAGCGAGTTCCTCTACCAGCACTACCGGCACCGGCCCAGGCCCGCCGCGCACTACGCGATGGGCCTGCTGCCGCTGTGGCTGCGCGGCGCCGCGCTCGCACCCGGCCCGGTCAACGCGATCGGCCGCTCAGCGGCCGCCCCGCTGCTCAAGCGGCTCGGCGGCATCGACGGGCGCCGGGCACTGCCGGTGCTGCCCCCGGAGACCTTCACCCGCTGGTACCGGCGACGCCGCGCCCTGCGTCCGGCCCCGGCCGGCGCGCGGCCCGTCCTGCTCTGGCCGGACACCTTCTCCGAGCACCTCCAGCCGGAGGTCCTGCGCGCGGCCGTCGAGGTCCTGGAACACCTCGGCTTCGACGTCCGACTGCCCGCCGGACCGGTCTGCTGCGGCCTGACCCGGTACTCCACCGGCCAACTCCCGGGCGCCCGGCGGGTGATGCGCCGCAGCCTGGCCGCGCTCGCCGCCACCGGTCTGCCCGCCGACACACCCGTCGTCGGGATGGACCCGAGCTGCACCGCCACCCTGCGCGAGGAAGTCCCGCGCCTGCTCGGCGCGGAGGGCCGCCCCCTGGCCGAACGCACCCGCACCTTCGCCGAGTTCGTCGACGAGTACGCGCCGGACGCGCCGCTGCCGCAACTGCCGGTGAACGCCGTCACCCAGACCCACTGCCACCAGCACGCGGTGCTCGGCAGCGCGGCGGACCGCCGGATCGAGCGGCGGATGGGCGTCACCAACCGGGTCCTGGACTCCGGGTGCTGCGGGCTCGCGGGCAACTTCGGCTTCGAACGCGGGCACTACGGGATCTCGGCGGCGATCGCCGAACGGGTGCTGCTCCCGGAGGTCCGGGCCGCCGGACCGGACACCGTGATCCTCGCGGACGGCTTCAGCTGCCGCACCCAGATCGCCCAACTGGCCGACGGGCGGCGGGCGCTGCACCTGGCGGAGCTGATGCTCCGGGCCCTGCGGGAGCAGCGGGAGCCGCCCTCGACCGAGTAGCCGGCCCGCCGCCCCGACGGCCGGGCGCGCCGAGTCCCTGACACCGTCCGCGGCGGCCACCACAATGACGCCATGACCCTCACCACCGCCGAGGCGGACAAGATCCTGGCCGACAACTTCGCTCCCTGGGTGCAGGCGCTCGGCCTGTCGGTGACCGGGACCGGAGAGCGCCACGCCGTGCTCCGGCTGCCGTGGTCCGACCAGCTCGCCCGGGAGGGCGGCGCGCTGTCCGGCCAGGCGCTGATGGCGGCGGCGGACACCGCGAGCGTGATCGCGGTGTCCGCCGCCCGGGGCGGCTTCGGCCCGATGACGACCGTCCAGCAGTCCACCAGCTTCCAGCGCGCGGTCGTCGGACAGGACGTCCTGGTGCACGCCCGGGTCACCAAGCTGGGCCGACGGATCGCGTTCCTGGACATCACCCTCACCGCCGAGGGCGAGGAGGAGCCCGCCGCCCACGCCACCACGGTCTACGCCCTGGCCTGAGCCTCCCGGCAGTCCCTCCCCCGGCCCCTGCTCCCCACCGCCCCTCTGCCTCTGCCCTGCTACTTCCCCCGCTTCGCACACTTTGCAAAGTGCACTTTGCAAAGTGTGCGGCCGCCCCATCCACTGGGCTCATCACGCTCATTTCCGCCCATTCTGTCCTTCTCCGCACTTTGCAAAGTGTTACTTTGCAAAGTGCGGGGAACGGCGAGGCGAGCGAAGTCCAAGGCACCACACCGGGTCGGCCCGGGGCGTGCCCCGGGCCGAGCCGGCCTCCCTCGTACTGCCTCGCCCGTCAGGCGCTCTGCGGCGTCTCCAGCACCTCCGTCGAGCGCGGCGAGTCCTCGGCGCAGACCGCCGTCACGAACTCCGCCAGCCGCGTCTGCGGCATGCCGCGCGCGATGTCCGCCTCGCTGATCATGCCGACGAGCTCGTGCTCCGGGTGGTTGATCACCGGCAGGCGCCGGACCCGGTACTGCTCCATCACCCGCAGCACCTGTTCGACGTCCTCGTCCGCCTCCACCGTCATCGGCCGCCCCTGGGCCACCTCGCCCGCTGTCACCTGCTCCGGGCCGAGGCCCTCAGCGACGCACTTGAGCACGATGTCCCGGTCGGTGAGGATCCCCAGGAGCTTCTGCCGCTCACCGCAGATCGGCAGCGCCCCGACGTCGCGTTCCTTCATGAGCCGGGCCGCCGTGGCGAGCGTCTCGTGCTCGCGCACGCACTCGGCCCCCTGATGCATGATGTCGCCCGCACTGGTCATGATCGGCCTCCTGACCTGCCTGCCACTCCCGTCACTCCATCGTGGTCCGGCCGCCGGGGCCCCGCCACCGGGCCGCCTATGCGGCGGCGCCCCGCCCGCCTTCGGGACCCTCCGACGAATCGGCCGGACCGTCGTCGGGCACATCGGCCGGCGGGTCCAACGGCGGGACCGGCGGCACATCGAGCGGCGGGCTCCCCAACAGCTCTTCCAGCGGAGGGAGTTCGTGGACCTCGGCAGCGCGCACCGAAGGCGTCCCGCGCTCCGTGCCCGGCACCTCGGCCGGCTCCCCGGGCGTCGGCGCAGCGGCCTCGGCTGCGGCCCGGCTGTCGGCCTCGCCCGCGGCCCGCCGATGGGTCTCCGCCGCACTGTCCAGGAAGCGCAGCAGCTCCACCGGGAACGGCAGCACCAGCGTCGAGTTCTTCTCCGCAGCGACCTCCACCACCGTCTGCAGCAGCCGCAGCTGGAGCGCCGCCGGGGTCGCGCTCATCACCGCTGCCGCCTCCGACAGCCGCGCGGACGCCTGGAACTCGCCGTCGGCCGTGATGATCCGCGCCCGCCGCTCCCGCTCGGCCTCCGCCTGCCGGGACATCGAGCGCTTCATCGACTCCGGCAGGGCGACGTCCTTGATCTCCACGCGGTCGATCTCGATCCCCCAGCCGAGGGCCGGGCTGTCGATCATCAGCTCCAGCCCCTGGTTGATCGGTTCGCGGTTGGCCAGCAGGTCGTCCAGCTCGCTCTTGCCGATGATCGACCGCAGCGAGGTCTGCGCGACCTGGGAGATGGCGAAGTTGTAGTCCTGCACATTGATGATCGCCTTGACCGGGTCCTCCACCCGGAAGTACACGACGGCGTCCACCCGGACGGTCACGTTGTCCCGGGTGATGCCCTCCTGCGCCGGGATCGGCAGCGTCACGATCTGCACATTCACCCGGCGCAGCTTGTCCGCGACGGGCATCAGCGCGACCAGTCCCGGCCCGCGCACCTCGTCCCGCACCCGGCCGAACCGGAACACCACGCCCTGCTGGAACTGCTGCACCACGCGCAGGCTCAGCCCCGCCACCACCGCCGTCAGCAGCAGCACGACGACCACGACCGCTATCACCACATCGACGACCATCACGGCCTCCTCGCGCGGCAGCGAGCCCCGGCCGTCGCCGACCCAGCCTGCCGACGGCCGCCGGAACAGCTGGTTCCACGCTACGCCTGCCCCGTTCGGACCGGGACGAATCCCCCGCAAGCCCTAGGATCGTCGCCATGCCGCAGCCCACCGCCGAGGAACCCGCCCCGGCCGAGGTCGCCGAGGCCGTCGAGGCCCCGGACCACCCACTGCACCCCGCCGCGGCCGCCGCCCGGGCGCCGGACCTCACCGTCCTCGACCGCGTCGTCACCGGCTGCCGGGCCTGCCCCCGCCTGGTCGGGTGGCGCGAGGAGACGGCCCGGGTCAAACGCCGCGCCTACCTGGACTGGGACTACTGGGCCCGTCCGATCCCCGGCTTCGGCCCGCCCGACGCCCCCCTCGTCCTGGTCGGACTCGCCCCCGCCGCGCACGGCGCCAACCGCACCGGCCGGATCTTCACCGGCGACCCCTCCGGCGACCTGCTCTACGCCGCCCTGCACCACCTGGGCCTCGCCAACCGCGCGCTCTCCGTCCGGCACGGCGACGGCCTCGCCCTGCACGGTGTGCGGATCACCGACCCGGTGCGCTGCGCCCCGCCCGACAACAAGCCGAGCACCGCCGAACGCGACACCTGCCGGCCCTGGATCGCCCGCGAGTTCGAACTGCTCCGCCCCACCGTGCGCAGCGTGGTGGCGCTCGGCGGGTTCGCCTGGCAGACGCTGCTCCCGGTGCTCGACGCGGCCGGCTGGACCGTCCCGCGCCCCCGGCCCCGGTTCGGCCACGGCGCGCACGTCACGCTGACCGCGCGCGACGGCGGCCCGCCGCTGGAGCTGTACGGCTGCTACCACGTGAGCCCGCGCAACACGAACACCGGCCGGCTCAGCACCGTGATGCTGCGCGAGCTGCTCCGCACCGCCGCCAGGGCCGCGGGGCTCGACCCGGCGGAGGAGTGACGCCCGGGGGACGGCGCCGCGCTCCCCCGCTGCCTCAGCCGAACCGGGTCAGCTCCGGGCCGGACGCCCGCTCCCACACCTCCGGCAGCGCGAGCCGCGCCCGCTCCGCCTCCGCCAACTGCTGCCCGTAGAGCACGCCGTAGCCGAACGGCTCCTTCGAGGCGCGGGCCTGCTCGCGCAGCGCGGTCGAGGCCACCACCGCGTCCTGGTGCTCGCCGAGGACCTCCTGGACGGCCTTCATCCGGGCGACGTACCGTTCGGCCGCCCGGCCCGCGACCGGCAGCGCCGTCTCGCCCGCGTACCGGGCGCGTTTGGCGGCCTTGCGGGCCTCGTGCAGCGCGATGTCCTGTTCCTCGCCCCCGTCGGCCAGCGCGGTCCGGATCCGGTCGGCGGTGCGCCGCTGTTCCCGGGCGGCGACCCGGGTCAGCTCCGGGCCGGCCGCGCGGTCCGCCCGGCCGCGGAGCGGCGGTTCGGTGAGCAGCGTGGCCAGTCCGTCGGCGAGTGCCCGGCGGCGGGGGCTGTCCAGGGCGGCGACGACCTCGGGCCGGACCCGGCGGTACTCGGCCTTCCCCCGGCGTTCCAGTTCGGCGGCGACCTGCTCGGGTCGGCATTCCGCGGGCAGTTCCCGGGCGCGTGCCGCCAGCCGTTCGCCCAGCACCTCCTGGTCGCGGGCCCGGCCCAGAGCGGCCGCCAGCCAGCGCAGCTCGGCCACCAGTTCGTCGGTGGCTCCGGGGGCGAGCAGTCGCCGGTAGGTCCGGAACGCGCTGCGCAGGCGCCGGCAGGCGACCCGCATCCGGTGCACCGCGTCCGGTTCGTCGGCGCGCACGGCCTCGTCCAGCCCGGCCAGCACCTCGGCCTGCGCCCGGATCCGTCCGAGCACCACCTCACCCACGGTGACCCTGTCGTCGGCCATCCGCCTGCACCCCCTTCCGGGGCGTCCGGGAATCGCCTCCAGGCTAGCCCGCGCCCCTGCCCCGGGGCAGCGCACCTTTCCGCCACCCGTCCGCCGCCCGCGCCTGTCCCCGACGGAGTGGGAAGTCGGCGGGTCCGACGTCCTGTGCGCCGATGCGGCATCCGTGCGGCGCGGGTGCGGTCAGGGGCGCAGCTGGATGGCGAGGCACATGGTGTAGCCGACGAGGGCGGCGAAGAAGACGACGGCGGTGGTGTAGCGGGGGGTGAAGGGGAGGCCGGCGAGGGCGGGGTAGAGGAGGACGGCGGTGCCGGCGGCGATGTCGGCGAGGTAGAGGCCGCGGGGCGGGAGGATGCCGGTGCTGCGGGCGGCCCAGCCGGTGGCGACGAGGAAGCCGGTGAGCAGCATGAATCCGGAGAGCAGTCCGGAGCCGATGCTGGAGAGGACGGGGTGGGGTTCGGGCGGTAGTTCGCCCTCGGGGACGGCGGGGCGCAGTCGGTGGGCGACGGCCAGGGAGCCGACGGCGAGGGTCACGCAGGCTGCGGCGCTGAGCAGGGGGACGGGGTTCATCGGCGACTCCGGGTGCTGGTGTGGTGGTGGCCGAGGGCTGCGGCGAGCGCGGCCGGGACGAGGACGGTGAGGAGGAGGACGGTCGTCCAGGTGGTGGGGTCGAGTCCGGCGGCCGGGGGTGCGGCGGGGGGCGGGGGTGCGGCGGCGACGGCGGTGAGGGTGGCGGTCGGGGCGGGTGGCGGGGGCATGGGCGAGGGCTGTGCCGTCCAGTTGGGCGGGGCCTGTGGGTGCGGGGGCGAGGGGGAGGGTTCGGGTCCGGGCCGGAGGGTGACGGCGGCGTGCGGCGGGAGCGGCGGCGGGGCGGGCTTCACGGGCTGCCGGGTGGCGGTCGGGGTGGTGGGGACGGCGGGCGTGGTCCGCACGGGCGACGGTGCGGCCGGCTCGGGGGACGGGGTGGCGGTCGGCACGACGGGGGCCGGTGCGGACGGCTGGGCGGAGGACGACGGCGACGGCGACGGCACGGAGGGCACCGACGGCGAGGAGGACGGCGTGGGCGAAGGCGTGGAAGAAGGCGTGGAAGAAGGCGAAGGCGACGGGCAGGACGTCGCGGAGTGCGGAGGGTGCGACGGCTGCGGGGGATGCGGCGGGAACCACGGTCCCGGCGGCCACGGCCACGACGGTGACGGAACCGCGGGCACCCCCGGCCCCGGGCCATGGGCATAGTCCATCGCTCGATTGTCGGACCGTCCCACCGCCCCGTCAGCGACTGACGGCCCGTCACCCGCCCTCGCGCCGTCAAACCCATCGCCCCGGTGAACTCCCCGCCCCCGGACCGCGAACGAACGACCGATGCGGGACAATCTGTGCGCCGATCCGGCCGCCGGCCCCGACGCACCCTCGTGCCCGGCGTAAGGGCCGTGACATACTCCCGAGCGTGACGACCTCCTCCACCCACGCGACGAGGGCCCTGCGGGCCGCGGTGTTCACCGCGCTCGCCGTGCCGCTGTCCGCGCTGGGCCAGGTGGTGATCACCGGTCGCCCGCTGCCGCTCACCCTGGTGGTGGTCGCGACCGCCGTCGTCTTCCTGGTCGCGGCCGTGCTGGCCGGCGGGGAGCGGCGGTTGACGCAGATCGCGGCCGTGCTGGTCCCGGTCGAGCTGCTGCTCAACACGACGTTCAATCTGGGCCAGACCAGTTGTGGTCCGGTCCTCGGCGCCGACCTCCCCGCCCGCGGCATGAACCTGCTGGTCTGCGGCGGCGGTTCGGTGGACGGGTCGTCGTTGCTCTACGGCCAGTTGGGGCACTCCGGGCGGCTGGCGCCCGCGGCCACCCAACTGCTGCTCCTGCTGGTGCACCTGGTGATCGCGCTGGCCGCCGCGGCCTGGCTGCGGCTGGGTGACGCGGCCCTGTCCGGCCTGCTGCGGGCGCTGCGCGCGCTGCGCCAGGCGGTCGCGGCGCCGCTGCGGGCGCTGGTCGCGCTGCTGGTTCCGGCACCGGCCCGGCCGGTGCTGCGGGTGCCGCTGCCGGTCCCGGACCGCCGCCGCCCGTGCCGCGAGGACGTGGTGCTGAGTCCGGCCCCGCGCCGCGGCCCGCCGCTGTTCGCGCCTGCCCGCTGACGACGTCCTGACGACTGCCCCGCGACGGGCTCCCAGGTGTCCGGCGGGCGGTGCGCGCCTCCGCCTCCCGCCCAGTAGTCCCCTCCGGCCCGTACTTCCGCCGGCGCCTCCGCGCGCCCGCGCCGTACGCCGTGCGCCGGGGTGGGGACACCTCCGCGCGCCCCTCGGCGCGCCCCATTACGGAGTTGGACCGACATGGCTCACCCCAACCAGAAGCCCTCCCGCAAGCAGTCCCAGAAGATCAGCGCCCGTGAGCGCATCCAGGAGGCGCAGCGCCTGGAGAAGCAGGCGAACGCGCGTCGCCGGCGGATAGTCGTCAGCGTCTCGCTCGTGGTCGGTCTCGCCCTGGTCGGCGGCACCGCGCTGGCGATCAGCACGGCCGGCGGCGACAGCAAGTCCTCGGCGGCGGACACGGTCGAGCCGACCGCGATGGTCGTCCCGGCGAACACCTCGGGTGCGGACGGCACGGTCATCACGTACGGCAAGGCGGACGCCGCGCACACCCTCCAGGTGTTCGAGGACTTCCGCTGCCCGGTGTGCAAGAACTTCGAGGCGGCCAACGGGGACGCGGTCCGCAAGCTGGTGGAGGACGGCACGGTCAAGGTCGAGTACCACCTGGCCGCGTTCCTGGACAAGAACCTCGGCGGCAAGGGCTCGCGCACCGCGCTGGCGGCGATCGGCGCCGCGGTGAACGAGGGCGCGGACAAGTTCAAGGCGTACCACGACGTGCTGTACGCCAACCAGCCGGACGAGCGCGAGGACGGCTTCGGCGACGTCAACCACCTGCTGGAGCTGGCCGACAAGGTGCCGGGCCTGAAGACGGACGCCTTCGTCAAGGCGGTCACGGACCGGACGTACGCGCCGTGGGCGAAGAAGGTCGCGGACGCGTTCAACGACAGCGGGGTGACCGGTACCCCGACGGTGAAGGTGGACGGCAAGCCGCTCACGCTGTTCAGCGGCAACAAGGCGCTGACGGCGGAGCAGTTCACCGCGCAGGTGAAGCAGGCCGCGGGCTTGCAGTGAGCACCACCGGCCCGGCCGTCCCCGGCCGGGCCGGCCCTTCCTGACCCACGGAGTGCTCTGCCATGACCGCATCGACCGCTCTGCCGTCCCACTCCTCCTCCCGCCCCGTTCCCTCCGGTCCGGCCGTGCCCGGTCCGGGCCCGGTCGGCGCGGGCCGCGCGTTCTCGCTGTTCGTCCTGCTGTGCGCCCTGGTCGGGCTGGCCGCCTCGGCGGTGCTGACCTTCGACAAGCTCCGGATCCTGGAGGATCCGTCCTACATACCGAGCTGCAACATCAATCCGGTGATCAGCTGCGGTTCGGTGATGCGTACCGCGCAGGCCGAGGTGTTCGGCTTCCCGAACCCGTTGCTGGGGCTGGCGGCGTTCGGCGCGCTGGCCGCGGTCGGCGCGGGTCTGCTGGCGGGGGCCGCGTACCGGCGCTGGTTCTGGCTGGGGCTGCAGGCCGGGACGGTGCTCGGGGTCGGGTTCATGCACTGGCTGATCGTCCAGGCGCTGTACGACATCGGCGCGCTGTGCCCGTACTGCATGGTGGTCTGGGTGACGGTGGTGGCGCTGTTCTGGTACACGACGCTGCACAATCTGCGGTCGGGGGTGATCCCGGTGGGCCCCCGGCTGCGGCCGGTGGTCCGGGAGGCGGCCCGCTACCACTGGGCCCTGCCGGTGCTGTGGGCGGCGGTGATCGCGCTGCTGGTCCTGAACCGCTTCTGGTCCTACTGGTCGACGCTGCTCTGACACCCGGCAGCACGGGGCGTGCGCCCCGCCGGGCCGTCAGCCGAGGACGGCCCGGCGGAAGGCGTTGCGGAGGTCGGTGAGCGGCTGGAAGTCGCGGTCGTAGTGGACCTTGTTGGTGAGCAGCAGTGCCCAGCGGCCGCGGCGGCGGGAGATCCAGACGGCGGTGCCGGTGAAGCCGTAGTGGACGAAGGTGCCGGCGGCGGGGTCGGTGCCGGCGGCGCAGAGCCAGGACAGGCCCCGGGCGGGGGCGAGTCCGCCGGTGTGGACGCGCAGGGACTCGGTGATCCAGGGGTCGCCCCAGGGGAGTCCGGCGGGCGGGGCGAGCAGGGCGGTGAGGAAGCGTTCGAGGTCGCGGGCGGTGGAGAAGGCGCCGGCGTTGCCGGAGACGCCGCCGAGCAGCCGGGCCGAGGGGTCGTGCACGGTGCCGCACAGGATGCCGTCGGCGGTGCGCTCGTACTCGGTGGGGGCGGTGCGGTGGGCGGTGTCCGGGCCGAGCGGGCCGTAGCGGGTGTCGGTCATGCCGAGCGGCTGCCAGACCTGCCGGGCGGCGAGCCGGTCGAGCGGTGCGCCGGCGAGGTCCTCGACGAGGTGGCCGAGCAGAACGGCGGCCCGGTCGGTGTATTCGACGGCGGCGCCGGGCGGGCGGTGCAGCGGGGCGGCGAGGACGCCGGCCCGGATCGCGGCCGGGTCGTCGCCGTAGAGTTCGGCGAAGCGGGTGCGCAGTGGCATTCCGGCGGTGTGGGTGAGGAGTTGACGGGCCGTCAAAATGCCGACGGGGTGTCGGGCGGCGGCGGGCCAGTAGTCGGCGAGGGGGCGGTCGAGGGGGAGCCGGCCGGTCTGCCGGAGGGCTCCGGCGCACGGCCAGAGGGCGACGATCTTGGTGATGCTGGCCAGGTCGAAGACGGTGTCGTGGTCCATCTCCCGTGCGGCCCAGGGGCCTTGGCCGAGGGGGCCGGTCCGGCCGCGGACCCGGACGCCGCCGGCGTCGCCCACCGACCAGACGCCGCCGGTCCCGGCGCTGCGCAGGCCCTCGGCCACCAGGCGGGCCAACGGGCCGTCGGGTTCGGCGAGTTCACCGAGAGCGGCGATTTCGGGGGCTCCGGGGACTCCGGGGACTCGGACGGGGTCGATGGGTTCGGCGGCTTCGAAGACTTCGACGGGCGGTACCGGTCCGGTCATCCGCGGTTCTCCCCCGCCCGTCACCGGCCGTCGGCCGGTGCCCCTCCCGAGGGGGCCGGTCGGTCCCCCTCGGGAGGCTACCCGTCCGGGGCGCGGGTCAGACGGCGGACGCGCCGTCGAACTCCTTGCCCAGGCAGATGCTCTGCGGGTGCTCGCGGTAGATGCCGAACTTCTCGATCGCCGCGTACCCCTCGGAGGCGTACAGGGCGATGGCCTCGGGCTGCTCGGTTCCGGTCTCCAGGACGAACCTGGTCCGGCCGGCGTCGGCGGCGGTCCGCTCCAGGTGGCGCAGCAGCGTCCGGGCCAGGCCCCGGCCGCGCGCCTCGGGGCGGACGAACATCCGCTTCACCTCGGCGTCGCCGTCGCGGATGCCGAACGGCGCCGCCGACTTGGCGCGCCAGCCGCCGCAGGCGACCGGCCCGCCGTCGAGGTACGCGATGACGAAGAGGCCCGCGGGCGGCTCGAAGTGGTCGGGGTGCAGCTGGGTGAGGTCGCCCTCGCCGTAGCGGACGACGTACTCCTGCTGGACCTCGGCCGCGAGGAGCTGGGCGTCGGGGTGTCCGAAGCCGGTGACGCGCAGCTCGATGCGGTCGCCCTTGCGGTCGTGTGCGAAGGTTCCGCCGGTGGTGGTGCTCTCCATGGTCGTCAAGCCTACGGCGCTCGCTCAGCCCGCCTCCGGTCGGCCCTCGAACCGGGCGACCAGCGCCGTCTTCTCGAACATCCGGGCGGTGTCGACGGCGGACGGGGTGCCCGCGGCGGGGTCGGCGCCCCCGGCGAGCAGGGCGTCGAGGACGTCGTCGTTGCCCTTGAAGACGGCGCCGGCGAGCGGGGTCTGGCCCCGGTCGTTGGCCCGGTTCGGGTCGGCGCCGCGCTCCAGCAGGGCGGTGACCGCGACGGCGTGCCCGTGGTAGGCGGCGAGCATCAGCAGGGTGTCGCCCCGGTCGTTGGTGAGGTCGGCCGGGGCACCGGCGTCGACGTAGGCGGCGAGGGCGGCGGAGTCACCGGCCCGGGCGGCGTCGAAGAGCCTGCCGGCCAGGGCGATCACGTCGGCGTCGGGGGTGTCGGTCATGTCTCGGCCTTTCTCCGCGGCGCGGCCCGGGTCGGGGCCGCTCCGGCGTGGTCGGTGGTCGCGCCGCACGCACGGTAGCGCACGACACGCGGGCGGGAAGGTTGCGCGCCCGTTCGGGGGAACTTTCCACCACCCCCGGAAACTTCCCGCCCGGGGGGCGGGAATGGCTCGGCACACCGGAAATGCGGCACCCCGGGCCCCGGCGGGGCCGGTTCGCACACCGCCCTCCGGGGCGGGGGGTGGGGCTTCTCCGGAGATCCACCCATTTGCGCCGTTCCATCATCTATTACTTTTTGTCACGATTGTGGCACTTTCCGTGACACTGTCCCCGTCCCCTCCTTCGAGGAGCAGAACGTGATCCTCTCGATTTCCGGCATCGTCCTGTTCGGCACCATCACATTCCTCTTCTTCCGCAGGGACGGACTCAAGGTCTCCCATGCGATCGTCTGCGCCCTCCTCGGCTTCTACATCGCCGGCTCCTCGATCGCGCCGAGCATCACGGCGGGCGGCGCGACCCTCGCCAGCCTGCTCGGCGGCATCAAGTTCTAGCGGGGCTCCCCCCTCCGCTCTGCGGGCCCGGGCGCGGATCCCACCGCCCCCGGGCCCGGTCGTTCCCGCCGGAGCCGCCACCGGACCGGCCTCCGCCGCCAGGGGTTGTCCGGCCCCGTTCCACCCGACCGTCCCACTCGCCCGGGGAGCCCGGAATGCCGCTCAACCGCCACCACCTCAGCAAGGGCCGCGACCTCGCCCGCACGGCCGGCGACCACGCCTCCGACATGTTCGCGCCGCTCACCGTCGTCGGCCGCGGGATGCGCCACCACGTCGCCTGGGCCAAGGGCCGCTGGCAGGCGACCCCGAAGGAGCGGCGCGGGCCGACGGTGTTCCTGGTCGCCGCGATGCTGGTCGGGATCTTCCTGCTGCCGCACGGCCTGCTGTTCGCCCTGGTCGCGCTGATGGCCAGCGCCGCCTGGGCCGGGCGCGCGCCCAAGGCCCCGCCGGCCCCGCCCGAGCCGGACGTCGCCGAGGTCAAGCTCACCGCCCTGTACGCGGCGCTCACCCCCTACCTGGCCGGGCCGGACGAGCTCGTCCCGCTGTACCACCACGAGGGCAGCTGGAAGAACGTCTTCTCCGGGTGGGAGTTCGACGCCGGGGGCCGGCTCTCCCGACTGGAGATCGCCTACCCCGCGTACTTCACCGACACCGAGCCGGCCGCCCGGGCCCGGATCGAGCAGGTCGTCCAGGGCAAGGCCGGCCGGGCCCGCGAGTACCGCTTCGACTGGGACGAGGAGTCCAACCGGCTGCGGATCGCCGCCCTGGCACCGCTGCCCACCGATATCGCCGCCCAGCGCTTCGTGGCCGCGCCCGGCGAGATCGTGCTCGGCTTCACCGACGAGGACGGCAGCGCCAGGACCATCCCGGTGCAGCAGGGCGGCATGCCCGCCCAGCAGCCGCCGGTGGTCTGGCGCACCGGTCCGCGCTCGGGCGAGCCGCACCTGCTGGCGCTCGGCGTCAGCGGCTACGGCACCTCCAGCCTGATCCGCTCGATCGCCCTCCAGGCCCTGCCGTACGCCGACCTGATGGTCATCGACGGCGCCGGCACCGGCGAGCACGCCTGCCTGGTCAACCGGCCCGGTGTGCACACCGTCGAGACCAGCCTGCACGGCGCGCTGGCCGCGCTGCACTGGGCGGCCCAGGAGACCGAGCGCAGGGTCACCGCCCTGAACGCCGCCCGGCACGCGGGTGCCGCACCGCCCGCGGACGTCACCCGGCCGCTGTGGCTGCTGCTCGACCACCCGACCGAGCTGACCGAACTCGCCCATGCCGAGGGCCGGCCGGATCCGCAGGACCTGCTGGAGCTGCCGCTGCGGCACGGCCGGGCCGCCCGGGTCACCGTGGTCGTCGCCGACGACATCGCGGCCAGGGACCGGATCTCGCCGAGCGTCCGGGCCACCGCCCGGGCCCGGGTGGTGCTCGGCCCGGCCGGCCCCGAGGAGAGCCACGCCGCCCTCGGGGTGCCGCTGGACATCGCGCCCGCCGCGCACGCCCCGGCCGGCCGCGGCTACGCCCGGATCGGCACCGGCGCCCCGGTCCGGCTCCAGCTGCCGGCCACCGTCGACCCCCTGGACGAGGAGGCGCCGGCCGCGCTGCGGGACGCCGTGATCGCGCTGCTGCCGCACCGCGACACCCGCACCGAGGCGCCCGTGCCGGTGCCGTCCGCGCAGCCGCTGCCCGCGCACCAGGACGGCCCGCCGACCGTGCCTGTGGAGCTCGATCCGGCCGCGCACGCCGGAGTGGACCTCGCCAAGGCCCCGGCCGCGCTACGCTTCCGCCCACTCGCCTGACCCCTCGGCCGCACATCCGAAGGGGAGGGGCGGCTTCCGCCGTCGAATCCCGGCCCGGTACGCTCGTCCGGGAAAGGCCGACCGATCACCGGATGTGAAATAGGTGACACCTGGGGTGATATCACCGGCCAGATGTGACAAATCGGGCGCCGGTGGGTACAAACAGGGACGGCACAACAGACGACGCATGTCCCGGGACGGGAATCTTCGTCGGAAGCCGAGCGTTGACCGAACGACGAAGAACAGCGACCACTAGTCCTGTGGGCCATAAGCCCGGGAGGCACGATTCATGAGCGAGCGAGCTCTCCGCGGCACGCGACTCGGGGCCACTAGCTACGAGACCGACCGCGGTATCGATCTGGCTCCCCGCCAGACCGTCGAGTACGCATGTCAGAACGGACACCGATTCGAGGTTCCTTTCTCGGTCGAGGCCGAGATCCCCTCCGCCTGGGAATGCCGCTTCTGCGGCCAGGAGGCGGTACTCCTCGACGGTGACGAGCCCGAGGAGAAGAAGACCAAGCCGACGCGTACCCATTGGGACATGCTGATGGAGCGCCGGACCCGTGAGGAGTTGGAGGAGGTGCTGGCCGAGCGGCTGGCCGTACTCCGTTCCGGTGGGATGAACCTCGCGGTCCACCCGCGGGACACCCGCAAGAGCGCCTGACCCCGCTCCCGCCACCCGGCGGGGGAACACGAAAAGGGACCCTGGTCACCAGGGTCCCTTTCGCGTCTGCCGCTCGTACCCGGCCCGCGTTGCGCCTCGTACCCGGTTCGCCCTGCCGCCCGTACCCGAGCCGGGCCGCCGGTGCTCCCGGTCGGGAGCGCCGGCGGCCCGGGTGGTCAGCCGTTGAGGGGCGGACGGTAGCCGGTGTCCGGGCCCTGCGGTCCGGCGGCCGGGCCGGCGCCCGGCTCGACCACCTCGCCCTGGATCACCTTGCCGTCCGGGCGGTGGATCCGCAGCTGCTCCTGCAGTCGCATCGCCTCCGCCAGCGGATCGGCGCCCGCCGTCGCGGTGGAGCGCAGCACCTTGTCGGCCGCCCGGCGCCCGGCCGCCCGCCACAGCGCGCGGGTCGGCGGGAACAGCAGCGTCAGCGCCAGCCCGTCCGAGAGGAAGCCGGGCAGAATCAGCAGCAGGCCGGCCAGCACGGTCAGGCTGGTGCCGGTCTGCGGCTGCTCCGGTCGCGGGTCGCGGGTCTGCTCGAAGGCCGCCGACAGGGCGCGCGCGCCGGCCCGCTTGATCAGCCAGCCGCCGATCAGCACGCCCGCGATCAGCAGCAGCACCACGGTCAGGCCGCCCAGCCAGGAGCCCACCTGCACCAGCAGCCAGATCTCCAGTACCAGCCAGGCGGTCAGCAGCAGCGGCAGCGCGCGCCGCAGCTTCGAGCGCGGGGCCGGACGGGTGGGGGTGTCTTGCCGGGTCACGGTACGAATCCACTCCAGGCGGTGCTCTGCGCGCCGCACGGGAGGTCCGGGCCGGCTACGGCACCACCTGGTCCAACGGTCGGCCGGCGGCCGGTGTTCCACCGGACGCGGGCCCGGTGGAACAGCGGGTCACTCGCCGGCGGCGGGCGCGGTGGCGGTGGCGTCCCCGGGGGCCGTCGCACGGCGCCGGCGGCCCAGCAGCACGCCCCCGGCGCAGGCCAGCAGGCCGGCCACCGCGAGCGTCCACTCGGGGACGGCGCCGACCCGGTCGGCGACGGTGGTGCCGTCGCGCAGCGGGACGGTCGCGGACAGCTCGGCGGCGGTCAGCTCCTCGGTGCGCTGGACGACCGTGCCGTCCGGGGCGATGACCGCGCTGATGCCGCTGGTCGCGGCGATCAGCACCGCGCGGCCGTGCTCGACGGCGCGCAGCCGGCTCATCGCGAGCTGCTGCTCCGGCTGCCCGGTCCTGGCGTAGGTGGCGTTGTTGGTCTGCACGACGAGGACCCGGGCGCCCTGGTCGACGGTGTCGCGGACGATCTCGTCGTAGGCGACCTCGAAGCAGATGACGTCGCCGATCCGGGCCGGGCCGAGCTGCATGACGCCGTTGTGGTCGCCGGGGTAGAAGTCGCGGGCGACCCGCTGGAGGCGGGTGATGACCTTGGAGAGCTGGTCGCGGAAGGGCACGTACTCGCCGAACGGCACCGGGTGCTGCTTGGTGTAGGAGGCGCCGGGGCCGGTCCTCGGGTCCCAGACGATGCCCTCGTTCTGCACGTGCTGCTCGTCGGGGCCGTCGACGAGGGTGCCGACCAGGGTGGGCACGCCGATCGCGCGGACGGCCTCGTCGATCCGCCGGTAGGCCGCCGGGTCGGAGAACGGGTCGAGGTCGGAGGAGTTCTCCGGCCAGATGACGATGTCAGGCTTCTCGGCCCGGCCCGCCCTGATGTCCTCGGCGAGCTTCTCGGTGGCGGCGGCGTGGTTGTTGAGGACCATCATCGGGCGGCCGAGGAAGTCCATGCCGGGGTTGGGCACGTTGCCCTGGATGACGGCGACCTTGACGGTGTCGGCGGCCGCGGTGGGCACCGGCACCAGGAAGCCGGCGAGCATCGTGGCGACGGCGCCGAGCGCGGCGAGCGCGGCCGCGACCGGGCGCCGCCCGGTGCCCCGGCCGGTGGCCCGCACGACGGCCCGGGCCAGCAGGGTGCCGGACAGGGCGACGGCGAAGGTCACCAGCGGGGCGCCGCCGAGCGCGGCCAGCGGGGTGTAGGGGGTGGCGGTGTTGGCGAAGGCCAGCCGGCCCCAGGGGAAGCCGCCGAGCGGCAGCCGGTCGCGGGCCCACTCCTGGGTGATCCACAGGCAGGCGCCCCAGAGCGGCCAGCCGGGCAGCCGGGAGGTGACGGCGAGGCCGGAGCCCATGGCGGCCAGGAAGAGCGCCTCGACGACGGACAGGCCGACGGTGGCGTCCCAGCCGATCACCCGCAGCCAGCTGAGCAGCATCAGGAAGAACGGCAGGCCGAAGGCGAAGCCGGTCCAGGCGGCCTGGCGGACGCTGCGGCCCCGGGTGAGCAGGGACAGCGCGGCGACGCCGAGCAGGGACAGCGGCCACAGGTCGAACGGCGGGAAGGCCAGTGCGAGCAGCAGCCCGGCGAGCGCGGCCAGCCCGGTGCGGGGCAGGCCGGCCCGGATCCTGGCGAGGGCCCGGGCCGCACGGCCGGGACCGGGGCCGGGTGCCTCGTCGGGGGTTTCGGGTGCGGTACCGGACCGCTCCTGGGTGACGGGCATGACCACCGTCGCACCATCTCTCTCGACGCCGTCCCGCTGTGGTGCACCGGGACGGCTGTTCGGACGCTGTCCGAAGAAGGTACCCCGTCCGGACACCCCGGCGTGAGGTGAGGGTCGCTTTGCGCCGTCCCGGCGTACCGGCGCGGCGCCGGGACGGGCGCCGGTGCGGCCCGGTCAGCGCGCGGCGTACGTCACCTCGGCGAACGGCCAGGTGGAGGCGAGCCAGGCGGAGACCGCGCGGTGGAGCGGAGCGTCCAGCTCCGCCCGGTCGGCCCGGACCCAGGAGCTGACGTCGGTGGCGCCGGGCCGCTCGTGGTCCGGGTAGATGTAGACGCAGCCGACGACGGCGTCGCCGGGGACGGCGCGGACGCTGTAGGTGAAGCCCCGGCGAGCCTCGAAGTCGGCGGCGTGCCGGCGCAGGTCGGCGAGGTTGCGGTCGAGGTCCATGCCCTGGGCCAGGGGCCAGTTGCCGTCCCCGAAGCCGGGGGTGGCCCGGATGTGGGCGATGCTGCCGGTCCAGGCGGCGTGGTCGGCCTCGTTGTGCTGCTCGCCGAGGGGTTCCAGGCGGAACCCCTCGGCGTCGAGGGCGCGGGGGACGGTGAAGTCGGCGGGGACGAACGGCTGATCGGTCATGGGGCCAACCTAGGACGGTCGACCCGGTCCGATCATCCGGTTTTCGTGCCGAACTACTCGCCGGTTTCCGCGCCGGTTTCCGCGCCGGTCCCCGTGCTGCTCCCGGCCTCGGCGAGGTGCACGGTGCGGCCCCGGACGACGGTGCGCAGGCAGGTGGGCAGCGGGTGGCCCGGGGTGAGGTCGGGCAGGCCGGGGGTGCCGGAGCGCGGGTCGGTGGACCAGCCGGCCACCCGGTCGTCCGGGGCCTGGACGACCAGGTCGGTGGCGGCCCAGATCGCGTAGCTGGCGACCGCGCCGGGGACGAGCACGCCGTCCTGGTCGCGGCCGACCGCCCGCCAACCGCCCCGGGTGTGGGCGGTGAACGCGGCCCGGACCGAGATCCGGTGCTCGGGGGTGCGGTGGAAGGCGGCGGCCCGGACGGTGCCCCAGGGGTCGAGCGGGGTGACCGGGGCGTCCGAGCCGAAGGCCAGCGGGACGCCGGAGCGCAGCAGCGCGGCGAAGGGGTTGAGCGCGGCGGCCCGCTCGGCGCCGAGGCGCTGGACGTACATGCCGTCCGGGCCGCCCCAGGCGGCGTCGAAGGCGGGCTGCACGGAGGCGGTGAGGCCGAGTTCGGCGAAGGCGGCGACGGCCTTGTCGTCGAGGGCCTCGGCGTGCTCGACCCGGTGGCGCAGCGCCCGGACGCGGTCGGCGCCGATCCGGTCGCCGGCCGCCCGCACGCCGTCCAGGACGGCGGTGACCGCGGCGTCCCCGATGGCGTGGAAGCCGGCCTGGAGGCCGGCCTCGGTGCAGGCGGCGACGTGGTCGGCGACCTGGGCGGCGCTCAGGTAGGAGGTGCCGGTGTGCGCGGCGTCGGCGTAGTCGTGGTGCAGGCAGGCGGTGTGCGAGCCGAGGGCGCCGTCGACGAAGAGGTCGCCGCCGGCGCCGACGGCGCCGAGCCGGCGGGCGGTCTCGACGCCGCCGCGCTCGGCGAGCTCGCCCCAGTAGCCGAAGACCTCGGGGCCGTCGCCCTCGGCGGCCAGTTCCAGCAGGGCGGTGAGGTCCTGCTCGGAGGAGATCTCGGGGCCGGCGCACTCGTGCAGGGCGCCGATGCCGAGTTCGGCGGCGCGGGCGAGGGCGGCGCGCTGGGCGTGGCGGCGCTGGGCGGGGGTGAGGCGGGCGAGCGCGGTCGCGCGGACGGCGTGGTGGGCGTCGCGGGTGAGCGGGCCCTCGGGGTGGTACCCGGGCCGTTCGGCGAGGCCGTCGGTGAGGGCGCGCAGCGCGGTGGTGGCGAGCGCGGAGTGCACGTCGGTGCGGGAGAGGTAGACGGCGGCGCCGCCGGCCGCGGCGTCCAGTTCGGCGAGGGTCGGCGGGCGGCCCTCGGGCCAGCCGGTCTCGTCCCAGCCGTGGCCGATGAGGACGCCGCCGGGCTGCTCGCGGGCGGTGAAGGCGGTGACGGCGGCCAGGGCGGCGGCCAGCGAGGGGGTGCCGGTGAGGTCGAGGCCGGTGAGCGCGAGGCCGGTGGCGGTGGCGTGCGCGTGGGCGTCGACGAAGGCCGGGGTGACCAGGGCGCCGTCGAGTTCGACGATCTCGTCGGCGGTCCGCGCGTAGGCCTCGGCGGCGCCGTCGCTGCCGACCCAGGCGACGTGCTCGCCCTCGACGAGCATGGCGGTGGCGAAGGGGTCGGCGGGGCTGTAGACGGCGCCGCCGCGCAGCAGGACGGTCCGTGAGGTGCGTTCGGTCATGGGGCCAAGTCTGCACCCCCGGGAGGGCCGGTCAGAGCCTCGGGGGGCGGGCCTCGTAGGGGGTGGAGAGGACGACGGTGGTGCGGGTGGAGACGCCCGCGGCGCTGCGGATGCGGGCCAGCAGGTCCTCCAGGTCGCCGGGGGCGCCGACGCGGACCTTGAGGATGTAGTTCTCCTCGCCGGCGACACTGTGGCAGGCCTCGATCTCGGGCAGGTCGGACAGGCGCTCGGGGGTGTCGTCCGGGGCGCTGGGGTCGAAGGGTTTGACCGAGATGAACGCGGTGAGCGCGAGGTCGACGGCGTCGGGGTCGATGATCGCGGTGTAGCCGCGGATCACCCCGCGTTGTTCGAGGCGGCGCACCCGCTGGTGCACCGCCGAGGTGGACAGGCCGGTGGCCTTGCCCAGGTCCGTGTAGCTCATCCGGCCGTCCTGGAGGAGCAGTCGGACGATGCGTTGATCGAGATCCTCCACAAGGCGCAAACCTACCCTCTCGGGGGCGCGCGGATCGCGGCGGTGGGGGGCGCGGACGGCGTCGGGCCGGGGGCGCACGCGGGGCCGGGAGGGGGGCGCGGATCAGCATCCGGCGCGCCCCGGGGTGCCGTACGGGCACATGCCGGACGAATGTGGCGAAGGACACACCCGGTGCATCACAGTGCGCCGAACTGCAGGATTATGAGTCCGCGTCGGCGGGAAGTGCTGGTTGTGGCCCCGGGCGACCACGCCGGGCCCGATCCGAGGGGGATCACCATGCGCGTTACCGACCAGCGCCCGACGGGCGCGGACGACGCCCACGATACGACCGACCGCGAGGACCTCGCGGTCCCCCACGACGGTGCGCCGGGGGTGGATCCGGGCGAGGCCGAGCTGTGGGAGACCGTCCGGGTCGACTGCCCGTCCTGCCGGCGTCCCATCGCCCTGGTGGGCGACGAGGAGCGGCTGCCGCAGCACGCCGTGCTGCCCCGGGCCTGGCACCCCTTCTCCCCCACCCTGTGCCCCGGTTCGGGCACCCCGACCGACGACCTGGCCGAGGTGGAGTGCGCCGAGGAGGGCGACCCGGCCGGCCTGTCCGCGCTGAGCGCGCTGCCGGGCGAGCACGACTGGCGCACCCAGCCGTTCTCCCACGCCATGGTGCACCGCCCGGTCCGTTCGGGCTCCGCGCCGGTCATTCCCGAGCAGCGCGGCCGATTCTCCCGGCGCTGAGCGCCGGCCGCGCGCCCGGGCATCGCGCGTCGGCCCCGAGGATCGGCAGAACGGCCCCCGGTGCCGCTCCCTGACCAGGAGCGGCACCGGGGGCCGTTCGCGCGCCGTCCGGCGTCCGCCGGGCCCCTTCGGAGCGGCGGCGGACGGGCGGCCCCGGGCCGGTCAGCCCTTGGTGAGGTGGCGGCCGACCACCAGGCGCTGGATCTGGTTGGTGCCCTCGACGATCTGCAGCACCTTGGCCTCGCGCATGTAGCGCTCGGCCGGGAAGTCCTGGGTGTAGCCGTAGCCGCCGAGCACCTGGACGGCGTCGGTGGTCACCCGCATCGCGGCGTCGGTGCAGAACAGCTTCGCCATCGCCGCCTCCTTGGAGAACGCCAGGCCGGCGTCGCGGCGGCGGGCGGCGGACAGGTAGAGCGCGCGACCGGCCTCGATCTGGGTGGCCATGTCGGCGAGCATGAAGGACAGGCCCTGGAAGTCGGCGATCGGCCGGCCGAACTGGTGGCGCTCGCGGGCGTAGTCGACGGCGGTGTCGAGCGCGGCCTGGGCGACGCCGATCGCGCAGGCGGCGATGCCGAGCCGGCCGGAGTCCAGCGCGGCGAGCGCGATCTGGAAGCCCTGGCCCTCGCTGCCGATCAGCCGGTCCCGGGGGACGCGGGCGCCGTCGAAGTGCAGCTGGGCGGTGGGCGAGGACTTCATGCCCATCTTGTGCTCCGGCGGGGCGGCCGACAGGCCGGGCTGGGTGCCGGGCACCAGCAGGCAGCTGATCCCCCGGGCGCCCTCCTCGCCGGTGCGCACCAGGGCGCTGTAGAAGTCGGCCTCGCCGCCGTGGGTGATCCAGGCCTTGGTGCCGCCGACGACGTACTCCTCGCCGTCCAGGTCGGCCCGGGTGCGCAGGGCTGCGGCGTCGGAGCCGGACTGCGGCTCGGACAGGCAGTAGGCGCCGAGCTGCTCGCCGGAGAGCATCCCGGGCAGCCAGCGCTCGCGCTGCTCGTCGGTGCCGAAGGTGGCGAGCGCGTGGCAGGAGAGGGTGTGCACGCTGACGCCCAGGCCGACGGCCAGCCAGCCGGACGCCAGCTCCTCCAGCACCTGGAGGTAGACCTCGTAGGGCTGCTCGCCGCCGCCGTACTTCTCGTCGTACGGGAGGGAGAGCAGTCCGGCCTCGCCGAGCGTGCGGAAGACCTCGCGCGGGAAGCGGCCGGCGGCCTCGTCCTCCGCGGCGCGCGGCTTCAGCTCACGCTGGACGAGGTCCCGGGTGAGGTTCAGGAGCTCGCGGGCCTCCTCGCTGGGCAGCTGGCGGTCCACGGACTTCGCGGGGGAGGTGGTCATAGCGGCTGGTCGCCTCCTCGGTCGTGCGCCGGGCCCCGGGGTGTGGTCGGGCCCGCGCGGGGATGTGGCAGCCTCGGCCGGGCGGCACCGGATTGCGGTGAACGGCCGTTCACAGGCATGGCGATGCGAGTATGCCTGATCAAGGCGCCGCCGTCACGGGGAGGACTCGAACACTGTCCGGACCGGCGCGGACTCCGCCGTAGGGTTGACGTTGTGGCTTCTTCCGAGACTTCCGCCGCCCCGGTAATGGGGCCCGTCGCCCGGCCCGCCGTGCGGCCCGTCGTCGGTCGGCCCGTCGTGCGGCCCGTCGCCCGGCCGGTGGCGCGGCCGTCGGCGCGGGCCGACGCGCCGGCCGACGCGCTGGCCGCCCTCGCCGCCGAGCTGCGGGCGCTGCCGCCGTCCTGCGGTCCGGTGCGGCTGGTCGCGGTGGACGGCCACGCCGGCTCGGGCAAGACGACCTTCGCCGCCCGGCTGGCGGCCGCGCTCGGCGGCGCCCCGGTGGTGCACCTGGACGACCTGGCGACGCACGCCGAGCCGTTCGGCTGGACCGGGCGGCTGCGCGGCCAGGTACTGGAGCCGCTGGCGGCGGGCCGGGACGCGGAGTACGAGGTGTACGACTGGACGCTGCGCCGGTTCGCCGGGACGGCCCCGGTACCGCTCGCGCCGGTGGTCCTGGTCGAGGGGGTCGGCGCCGGGCGGCGCGCGGTGCGGCCCTCGCTGGCCCGGCTGGTGTGGATGGAGCTGGACGCGGCGGCGGCCAGGCGGCGGGGCGAGGAGCGGGACGGTCCGGCGCTGGCGCAGTTCTGGGCCGGCTGGGCGCTCGCCGAATCGGCACATTTCGCCGCGGACCCGAGCCGCCCGCACGCCGGCACCCTGGTCGACGGGGTGACCGGGCGGATCGCGCCGGGCACCGTCGGTGAACCTTCAAATATGGCCTTGACCTGCGACATCGTCAGCAAATAGGTTCTCCCTCGTTCGCGGAATTGTTGATTCCGCAACTTCGGACCCGGCATCCCCGGCTTGTTCCCCCGTGAGCCGGGGGTGCCGTCCGACTCCACCGCCCCGGGGCCGGCCACCCCTCAACGGCCGTCCGCCCGATCGCTTTTGACATCGTGCGGCACCCTTCCGGATCAGCGCCGCGCCGGTACGATTCCAGGCAGGCGCATATGCGCCCCGTGGGCAGACGACCACCGGCGGGTCCGCACACCGCCGCACCGGCCGGGCCCCGAGCCACATCGCGGGGGGCGTTCAGTGGAGAGTTCCGACAGCAACACCGCGGGCGGCCCGGCTCCGAACCGGCTCGCCGACCGCGCCTGGCTGCGTGCCATGGACGCCTACACGGCCGGGGCCTACACCCGGGCCGAGGAGGAGTTCCGCGCCGCCGTCCGGCTCGACCCCGGCATGGCCGACGCCTGGCTCGGCCTGCACGCGCTGCGCAGCGACACCTCCGGCGCGCTGCTCGCGATGCACCGCCACCAGAAACGGTTCGGCGAGCAGCGGCGGCGGCACGGACGCCCACTCAGTTCCTGGTACTGGCTGGGCTGGTGGGTGCAGCCGGTCCTGGAGACCGGCCGCGACCTCGCCCTCGCGCACGCCTCGCACTGGCTGGACGGGCGCCACCTCACCGAGCTGGACCACGCCCTGGAGCAGTGCCCGGCCCCCGCCGACGACCCCTCCGCGCGGTTCCTGCACGCCTGCCGCTCCTACCTCCTCAAGGACTGGGAGCAGCTGATCCGGGACACCGACCGGCTGCTCGACGACCCGCTGCTCGGCATCGAGGCCGGGCTGTTCGCCGGGATGGCCCGGGTCCGGCTGGACATGTGCGCGCAGGCCCAGCCGCCGCTCGCCGCCTCGCTCGCCCGCTGCCGCTCCGAGCAGCCGCAGCGCAAGGAGCTGCGCTACTGGCTGGCCCGCGCCTACGAGGGCGCCGGGCGCAGCGCGGCCGCGCTGCCGCTGTACCGGGCCGTGCACCGGGCCGACCCGGCGTTCATGGACACCGCCGCCCGGCTGGCGGCGATCTCGGCGGAGGACGGCCTCGCGGACGGCCTGCTGGACGGCGCCGGGATCGGCGGCCGGGACGCGGGGCGCGGGGCGGAGGACGACGCGATCGACGCGGCGCTGCTGGACGCGGCCGTGCTGGAGCAGGCCGGCTTCGACGCGCTCGGGGCCGGCTCGGAGTTCGGCACGGGCGCTGAGTTCGCGGCCGGTGCCGAGTTCGGGGCGGAGCAGGCGGAGTCGGAGCAGGCGACGGCCTTCGCGGGCGCCGAGCTGTCGGGCACGGAGCTGCCGCCGGGTGGCGAACTGCCGGGAGCCGAGTTGCCGGGTGGCGAGGCGCCGGGAGCCGGTGCGTTCGGCGGGCCGGGTGTCGGGGACCCGTTCGGGAGTCCGGTCCCGGGCGGCCCGGTCGGGGCCGACGGCGACGAGGCGGACGACGGCTACCCGGCCGTGCCGAGCTCGGCCGGGCCCGGCAGCGGCACCGGGAACCGGCCCGGCGGCGGAGCGGGCGCACCGCCCCCGCTGGCCGCCAACGGACGCTCCGGCTCGACCGCCCCGCAGCCCGCCGCGGCCTCCCCGGCCGCCCCCGCGACGGCACGCGGCGAGACCGCCCTGGCCCAGGTGGCGAGCACCAGTGCGATGTCCGAACCCGAGGCCCATCGGGCCGAGTTGGACGCCGCGCTGGCCGAACTCTCCCGGATGGTCGGCCTGGAGCCGGTCAAGCGGCAGGTGCGGGCGCTCTCCGCGCAGCTGCGGATGGCCCGGCTGCGCGCCGAACAGGGGCTGCCGGTCCAGCCGCCCAAGCGCCACTTCGTCTTCTCCGGCCCGTCCGGCACCGGCAAGACCACCGTCGCCCGGATCCTCGGCCGGGTCTTCCACGCCCTCGGCCTGCTCTCCGGGGACCACCTCGTGGAGGCCCAACGAGCGGACCTGGTGGGGGAGTTCCTCGGCCAGACGGCGGTGAAGGCGAACGAGCTGATCGACTCCGCGCTGGACGGTGTGCTCTTCATCGACGAGGCGTACAGCCTCTCCAACTCCGGTTACAGCAAGGGCGACGCGTACGGCGACGAGGCGCTGCAGGTCCTGCTCAAGCGGGCCGAGGACAACCGGGACCGGCTGGTGGTGATCCTGGCCGGCTACCCCGAGGGCATGAACCGGCTGCTGGCCACCAACCCCGGGCTCAACTCCCGCTTCACCACCCGGGTCGACTTCCCCAGCTACCGCCCCGGCGAGCTGACCGCGATCGGCGCGGCGCTCGCCGGGCAGGACGGCGACGGCTGGGACGAGGACGCGGCCGAGGAGCTGGCCTCGATCTGCACCCATGTGGTCCGCGAGGGCTGGATCGACGAGCTCGGCAACGGCCGCTTCATCCGCACCCTGTACGAGAAGTCCTGCGCCTACCGGGACCTTCGGCTCACCCTGCTGCGCGAGCCGCCCGGCCGGGAGGACCTCGCCACGCTGCGGCTGCCGGACCTGGTGCAGGCGTACGGCGAGCTGATCGACGGCCGGGGCTGAGGCCGGGGCGGTCCGGGCCCGGTCCCCTTGGGCCCGGCCCCCGCAGCCCCGGCACCTGAGCCCCGGCACCGGCGTCAGCCGGCCAGCGCCGCGGCCTCCAGCTCCGGGTCCAGGCCGACGGCCGGCCGGTCCGGACGCCGCGGCGCGACGCCGCCGATCGACCGCAGCCACTCCCAGGTGTCGGCGACCGTCTCCGCCGCCGGCCGGCAGCGGAGCCCGGCGGCCAGCGCCTTGCCCACGTCCGCGCCGTGCACGGCGTCGTACAGCTCGCCCGGCGGCACCCAGAACGGCAGCTGGACCCAGGGCGCGATACCGGCCGCGGCGATCGCCTCCGGCGTCGTCCAGCGCAGCTCGGGCTCGGCGCCGGTGGCCTTCGCGCAGGCCTCCAGCAGCTCGCCCATGGTGCTGTGCCCACGCGGGCCGACCAGGTCGTAGGGGCCGCCGAGGCCGGCCGCGACCGCGTCCAGGGTCCAGGTCGCGAGGTCGCGGACGTCGATGAACTGCACCGAGAGGTCGCGCGGGCCGGGGGCGAGCACGGTGCCGCCGCGGGCGATCCGGTCGAGCCACCAGGGCAGTCGGCCGATGTTCTCGTACGGTCCGACGATCAGCCCGGCCCGGACCAGCAGCGCCCGGTCGCCGAAGGCGTCCAGCGCGGCCAGCTCCCCGCCGCGCTTGGACTCCGCGTAGGGCATCTCTCCGTCGTCCGGCGAGCCCTCGACCAGCGGCGCGCTCTCGTCCGCGCCGGCCGGCGTCGGGTACGCGTACACCGACCGGCTGGAGACGTACGCGTAGCGGCCGACCCGGCCGGCCAGCAGGCGGGCGCTGTCGCGCACCACCGACGGGGCGGCGGACCAGGTGTCCACCACCGCGTCCCACTCCCCCTCGGCCAGGGCCGCGAGCCCGCCCTCGGCCGTGCGGTCCCCGTGCAGCACCCGGGCCCCCTCCGGCGCAGCGTGCGTGCCCCGGTGGAAGACCGTCACCTCCCAGCCCCGCTCCAGGGCCGCCTCCGCGACGGCCCGCCCCACGAATTCCGTCCCACCCAGCAGGAGAAGTCTCATGCCCACCACCCTGCCCGGGGACGGTCCGCAGCGGAACAGTCGCACGCTCAGAGCGGAATCGCCGAGAGCGAAGCGGCCCCGGGAACCCCGGGCGGAACCGGGGTTCCCGGGGCCTCCCGGGGTGCGTGCGGGGCCGAGCGGCCCGGGCGGCCTACGCGGCCGAGCGGTGGTCCGGGTCGTGCACCTCGCCGACCAGCTCCTCCAGCACGTCCTCCAGCATCACCACACCGAGCGTCCGCCCGTCCTGGTCGAGGACGGCCGCGAGGTGGCAGGTGGCCCGGCGCATCGCGCCGAGCGCGTCGTCCAGCGGCAGGGTGCCGCGGAGCACGGTGATCGGCCGCCACAGCCGGGCCGGGACGGGCACCGACGGGTCGTCGACGTCCAGGATGTCCTTGAGGTGCAGGTACCCCAGGTAGCCGTGGCCGGCCGGGTCGCCGTCGGTGACCGGGAAGCGCGAGAAGCCGGTGCGCAGCGCCAGCTCCTCGACCTGGGCGGCGGTCACCTTGGTGTCCACGGTGACCAGCTGCTCGGGGGTGAGCAGGACCTCGGTCAGCGGGCGACGGCCCAGTCCGAGGGCGTCCTCCAGCCGCTCCTGGCGGTCCTTGGCCAGCAGTCCGGCGTCACCGGAGTCGGCGAGCAGGTAGATCAGCTGCTCGGTGGTGAAGACCGACTCGACCTCGTCCTTGCCCTCGACCTTGAACAGCCTGAGCACGCCGTTGGCGAAGGCGTTGAGGAAGGCGATCACCGGGGCCAGCCAGCGGGCCAGCCGGTCCAGCGGCGGGCCGAGCCAGAGCGCGGCCTTCTCGGGGCCGGCCAGCGCCATGTTCTTGGGCACCATCTCGCCCATGACCATGTGCAGGTAGACCACCACGGCCAGCGCGATCCCGTAGGAGAGCGGGTGCATCAGGCCGGCCGGGACGCCGAGCGCGTGGAACGGCCCCTCCAGCAGGTGGGCGATGGTCGGCTCGGCGAGCGCGCCCAGGCCCAGTGAGCAGACGGTGATGCCGAGTTGGGCGGCGGCGAGCATCGCGGAGACGTTGGACAGCGCGTGCAGCACGGTGCGGGCGCGCTTGTTGCCCGCCTCGGCGAGCGGTTCGATCTGGCTGCGTCGGACCGAGACCACGGCGAACTCGGCGCCGACGAAGAAGGCGTTGCCGAGCAGCAGTACGAGGGCGACGGCGAGTTGGAGCGCGGTCATCGGGTCCGGTCCTCGTCCTCGGCGCCGCGCGGGCCGTCGTGCCCGGAGGTGCGTTCGACCCGGACCCGGCTGGTCCGGTGGCGGTCCACGGCCTCGACGGTGAACCGCCAGCCGGTCAGTTCGGCCCGGTCGCCGGGGGCGGGCAGCCGGCCGAGCAGGTCGGTGACGAGTCCGGCCAGCGTCTCGTAGGGGCCGTCCGGGGCGTGCAGGCCGATGGCCTCCAGCTGGTCGAGCCGGGCCCGGCCGTCGGCCGCCCAGACGGGCTGCCCGTCGACCGGCGGCAGCGGCAGCAGTTCGGGGCCGTCGGCGGGGTCGTGCTCGTCCTGCACCTCGCCGACGATCTCCTCGACGATGTCCTCGACGGTGACCACGCCGGCGGTGCCGCCGTACTCGTCGACCACGATGGCCATCGGCTGGAGGCGGCGCAGCTGGTCGAGCAGCCGCTCGGCGGGGAGGCTCTCGGGGACCAGCAGCGGCGGGACGGCGAGGTCGCCGACCCGGACGGTGCCGCGCCGGGCGGCGGGGACGGCGAGCGCGTCCTTGAGGGTGACGGTTCCGGTGACCTCGTCCAGGGTGTCGGTGTACACCGGGAAGCGGGACAGGCCGGTGGCCCGGGTGAGGTTGAGGACGTCGGCGGCGCTGGCGTCCCGCTGGAGCGCGGAGACGTCGACGCGGGGGGTCATCACGGACTCGGCGGTGAGGTCGCCGAGGCCGAGGGTCCGCACGAACAGGGTGGCCGACTCCTCGTCTATGGCGCCGGCCCGGGCGGAGTGCCGGGCGAGCGAGACCAGTTCGGCGGGGGTGCGGGCGTGGTCCAGCTCCTCCTGCGGCTCGATGCCGAAGGCGCGCACGGTGCGGTCGGCCGAGCCGTTGAGGACCCGGATCAGCGGGCGGCAGGCGCGGGAGAACGCCATGTGCGGGGCGGCGACCGCGCGGGCCACCTGGAGCGGGCGGGAGATCGCCCAGTTCTTCGGGACCAGTTCGCCGATCACCATCTGGACCACGGTGGCGAGCAGCATGCCGAGGACCACGGAGACACCGCGGGAGGCTCCGTCGGAGAGGCCGACGGCGCCGAACAGGGGCTTCAGCAGGGTCGACAGCGCGGGTTCGGCGAGCATGCCGACGACCAGCGAGGTGACGGTGATGCCCAGCTGGGCGCCGGAGAGTTCGAAGGAGAGGTGGCGCAGGGCCCGGGAGACCCGGCCGGCCTTGGCGTCCCCGGTGGCGGTGGCGCGCTCGACGGCGCCGCGCTCCACGGTCACGAAGGCGAACTCGGCGGCCACGAAGAGGCCGTTGGCGAGGATGAGCAGGAGGGCTGCGAGAAGCAGCAGCCAGGCCGTGATCACAGTGCCGCCTGCCGTCCGTCGGTCGGAGGGTGGGCGGCGCAGGTACTACCGGACGGATCGTCCATGGACGGGGAGTGTCACTCCTCAGGTCGATTTCGGGCAGGGCAATGCCTTTGCCCCGCTTTTGCCAGCGTAGACCATACCCGTGCGACCGTCGGATCCACGTTCGGGCGCGGCCGGGCGTCGGATTCCGGTCATCGGGCGCCGGTCACCGGGCCTCCGCCGGAGGGTGTCGGCCGGTGCGTGTCGGCCGGTGGCCGGTCAGCCGCCGTGGCGCGCGACCAGGTCGCGCAGGGCGCGGGCGTCCGCGATCGCCTGGTTCCGGCCCACGCCGGGCTGGATGCCGACGGCGGCCAGCGAGGTGCCGTCGGCGAGGTCGAGGGAGGCCCACGGGTCGCCCTGGCGGAAGTTCACGCCGACGATCTCCGCCCAGGCCAGCCGGCGCCGGCGGACGAAGTTGACCACGGTCACGCCCTCGGCGTCGGCGCTGACCCTCGGCCGCGCCAGCATCAGGCCGACGGAGGCGAAGAGCACTCCGCTGAGCAGCATCATGATCCGGTCGTTGAGCTGCCAGTTGGCCGGGAGGGCGACCGCGATCACGGCGAACAGCACGACCAGCACGACGCAGACCGGCAGCAGCACGGCGCGGGTGCGGCGCGGGGCCCAGGTGACGGGGAACTCGGCGGGGGTGGACACGAGGGGCTCCGGGGTGGTTCGAGGGGTGGGGCGGCCGGACGGTGAACTCGGGTGGGCCGACGGAAACGGGGTGGGGCGCCGACGGCGGCCCCACCCCATTCAACCGGTGCTTATGCCGGCGCCGCTCAGAGGCGGCAGGCGTGGATGTTGGTGACCAGGATCGCCCGGGCGCCGATGGCCCACAGATCGTCCATGATCTGCTGGGCCTCCTTGCGGAGAACCATGGAGCGGACGGCCACCCAGCCCTCGGTGTGCAGCGGGGAGACGGTCGGCGACTCCAGGCCCGGGGTCAGGGCGACGGCGGCGCCGACCTGCTCGGCGCGGATGTCGTAGTCCATCAGCACGTAGCGGCGGGCCACCAGCACGCCCTGCAGCCGGCGCAGGAACTGGTCGACGCGCGGGTCCTCGCCCGCGCCCTTGGGGCGGATCACCACGGAGTCGGAGATCAGGATCGGCTCGCCGAAGACCTCCAGGCCGGCGTTGCGCAGGCTGGTGCCGGTCTCCACCACGTCGGCGATCACATCGGCGACGCCCAGCTGCACCGCGGTCTCCACCGCGCCGTCCAGCTTGGTGACGGTGGCCTTCACCCCGCGGTCGGCCAGGTGCTGCTCGACCAGGCCGGTGTAGGAGGTGGCGATCCGCAGGCCCTCCAGGTCCGCGACGTCCTCGACCGCCGCACCGACCGGGCGGGCGAAGCGGAAGGTCGAGCCGGCGAAGCCGAGCGCGAGCACCTCCTCGGCGTTGGAGTGCGAGTCCAGCAGCAGGTCGCGGCCGGTGATGCCGACGTCCAGACGGCCGGAGCCGACGTAGACGGCGATGTCGCGCGGGCGCAGGAAGAAGAACTCGACCTGGTTGCCCGGGTCGACCAGCACCAGTTCCTTGGAGTCCTTGCGCTGCCGGTAGCCGGCCTCATGGAGCATCTCCGCCGCGGGACCCGAGAGCGAACCCTTGTTGGGCACGGCGATGCGCAGCATGGAGGTCAGTTCCTTACCTGTTCGGTGTGGATGGGTTTCCCGGCGGCCGGGGCGGACCGGAGGTCCGGCGGTGCAGAGGTGCTTGTGGGTCCGGACGTGCTTGTAGGTCTAGAGGTACTTGTAGACGTCGTCGAGCGTCAGCCCGCGGGCGACCATCATCACCTGAAGGTGGTAGAGGAGCTGCGAGATCTCCTCGGCGGTCTGCTCGTCGGACTGGAACTCGGCGGCCATCCAGACCTCGGCGGCCTCCTCGACGACCTTCTTGCCGATCGCATGGACGCCCTGCTGGACGAGCTGCGCGGTGCGGGAGGACGAGGGGTCGCCGGTGGCGGCCTTCTGCTGGAGCTCGGTGAAGAGCTCCTCGAATGTCTTCGAAGCCATGATGGGACTCACCATACGGCGTGCGGGCGGACCGGCGGTAAACGGTTCCGGACCGTGGACAGTCCGGTGGACGTCCACGGTCCGGGGCCCTGCTCCGGCTCGTCCGCTCAGAGGGCGCGCAGGGCGAGGGCGGTCGCGACGGCCGCGGTGACCGCCTCGTGGCCCTTGTCCTCGGTGGAGCCGGGCAGGCCCGCGCGGTCCACCGCCTGCTGCTCGTTGTCGCAGGTCAGCACGCCGAAGCCGACCGGGACGCCGGTGTCCACGGAGACCTGGGTGAGGCCCGCGGTGGCGGCCTGGCAGACGTAGTCGAAGTGCGGGGTGCCGCCGCGGACGACCACGCCGAGGGCGATCACGGCGTCGTAGCCCCGGTCGGCGAGGCGCTTGGCGGCCACCGGCAGCTCGAAGGTGCCGGGGACGCGCAGGACGGTCGGCTCGGCGACGCCCAGCTCCTTGAGGGCGCGGTGGGCGCCGTCGAGCAGGCCGTTCATCACCTTCTCGTGCCACTGGGCGGCGATCACGGCGACCTTGAGGTCGGCGGCGTTGTCGATGGTCAGCTCGGGGGCTCCGTGGCCGCTCATGTGCGGTGCCTTTCGGTGGTTCGGGTTGCTGGTCGAGGCTTGCGGATTGCGGATCAGTACGGGAAGGACGTGCGGGTGCGGCCGGGTCAGCCGTCGAGGCCGGGCAGCTCGTGGCCCATCCGGTCGCGCTTGGTCCGCAGGTAGCGGGCGTTGTGCTCGCCGGCCGGGATCTCCACCGGCTCGCGGCCCTTGACCTTGAGGCCGTGCTCGGTGAGCGCGGTGAGCTTGTCCGGGTTGTTGGTCAGCAGCGTGAGCGAGCGGACGCCGAGGTCGCCGAGCATCTGGGCGCCGATGCTGTAGTCCCGGGCGTCCGCGGGCAGGCCCAGGTCGAGGTTGGCGTCGACGGTGTCCCGGCCGCGCTCCTGGAGCTCGTAGGCGCGCAGCTTGTGCGCCAGGCCGATGCCCCGGCCCTCGTGGCCGCGCAGGTAGAGCACCACGCCCCGGCCGGTCTCGGCGACCCGGCGCAGCGAGGACTGGAGCTGGGGGCCGCAGTCGCAGCGCAGCGAGCCGAGCACGTCGCCGGTCAGGCACTCGGAGTGGACCCGGACCAGGACGTCCTCGCCGTCGGGGAGCCGGCCGTCCTCGGCCAGGCCGCCGGCGACCAGCGCGATGTGCTCGACACCGTCGAGGGTGCCCCGGTAGCCGACGGCGGTGAACTCGCCGTACGCGGTCGGCAGGGAGGTGACGGCGGCCCGGTCGACGTGCAGCTCGGTGCGGCGGCGGTAGGCGATGAGGTCCTCGATCGAGATGATCGCCAGGTTGTGCTCGCGGGCGAAGGCCACCAGTTCGGGCAGCCGGGCCATGGTGCCGTCGTCGTTGACCACCTCGGCGATCGCGCCGGCCGGCGGCAGGCCCGCCAGCCGGGCCAGGTCGACCGCGGCCTCGGTGTGGCCGGGGCGGACCAGCACGCCGCCCTCGACGGCGCGCAGCGGGAAGACGTGCCCCGGGCGGGCGAGGTCGCCGGGGCCGGTGCCGGGCGAGGCGAGCAGGCGCACGGTGCGGGCCCGGTCGGCGGCCGAGATGCCGGTGTCGACGCCGTCCCTGGCGTCGACCGAGACGGCGTAGGCGGTGCCCTTGCGGTCCTCGTTGACCTGGGTCATCGGCGGGAGCTTGAGCCGGTCCAGCTCGGCGCCGGTCATCGGGGCGCAGATCACGCCGGAGCTGTAGCGGACGGTGAAGGCCATCAGCTCGGGGGTGGCGGCGGAGGCGGCGAAGACGATGTCGCCCTCGTTCTCGCGGTCCTCGTCGTCGACGACGATCACGGCGCGGCCGAGCGCGATGTCGGCGACGGCCCGCTCGACCGGGTCGAGGACGAACTCGCCGACGGGGTCCCCGGCCGGGGTCGCGGTGGGGTTCTCTGCCGGACGCGTGGTGGGGTTCTCGGTCATGCGGAGGCTCCCTGGAGGGCGGGGTCGGTCACGGGGTGTGCGGTGCGGCCGCGGAGCCACCAGGCGCGCAGGCCGAGCAGGACCAGGACGAAGTACACGGAGTAGGCGAAGCCGGAGAAGACCAGGCCGTTGTTGAAGGCGAGCGGCACGCCGACCAGGTCGACGGCGATCCAGGCGAACCAGAACTCGACCCAGCCGCGGGCCTGGGCGACCATCGCGGCCAGCGTGCCGACGAAGATGTAGGCGTCCGGCCAGGCGTCCCAGGACAGTTGCGGGACGGCGGTGAAGAGCGTGCCGACCGCCAGGGTGCCGAGCGCGGTGCCGCCGATCAGCACGGCGCGCTCGCGGCCGGTGGCGAAGCGCACGGCGACGTCGCCCTCGCCCCGCGCGCCGCGCTGCCACCTGGTCCAGCCCCACACGGCGGCCACGACCACCACGATCTGCTTGCCGACGCCGCCGCTGAGGTGGGCGCTCCAGTAGGCGCCGACCAGGACCAGGCCGGAGAGCAGTTGGACCGGCCAGGTCAGCCGGGACCGCTGCCAGCCGAGGGCGAGCGCGGCGAGGCCGAGCAGGTTGCCGATGATGTCGGAGCGGTAGACGTCCTGGCCGAGCAGGTGGACGGTGCCGTTGAGCCAGTTCACCGTTCCTCCCCCGGAGTGCCGTCCGTCGCGGGCAGGGGCGGGAGGGTGCGGGCCTCCAGCAGCCGTTCGACGTACTTGGCGAGGACATCGACCTCCAGGTTGACGCTCTCGCCGACGGCCCTGGTGCCGAGGGTGGTCAGCGCGAGGGTGGCCGGGATGAGGCTGACGGTGAAGCTGTCGCGGGCGGCCTCGACCACGGTGAGGCTGACGCCGTCGACGGTGATCGAGCCCTTCTCGACCAGGTAGCGCGAGACGGAGTCGGGCAGCGAGAACCGCAGTACCTCCCAGCGGAGTTCGCCGGCCGCGTCGCGCTCCCCGGGTTCGCGGCCCAACAGCCGCCCGGTGGCGTCGACATGACCCTGCACCAGATGTCCGCCGAGCCGGGCGCCGAGCGCCATGGCGCGCTCCAGGTTGACCCGTCCGCCGGGCTTCAACTCGCCCAGGCTGGAACGGCGGAGGGTCTCGGCCATCACATCGGCGCTGAACTCGCCGGTACCGGCAGCGAGTTGCTCGGGGGTGTCGACGACGGTCAGGCAGACGCCGTTGACCGCGATGGAGTCGCCGTGCCGCGCGCCCTCGCAGACCACCGGGCCGCGCAGACGGATCCGCGAGGATTCGCCGATCTCCTCGATCGACACGACCTCGCCGAGCTCTTCGATGATGCCGGTGAACACCCGGGTTCTCCTCGCGCTTGGGGCGCGGACTCCGGGGTGTGGCACGGGAGAAGGACGCGGACAGATGTGGGCGCGGGGGTACGCGGACCGCCGGACGGCAACGGGACCCGTCGCCGGGCTGCCGCCGAACCGGGCGCCGGAACGAGGGGGAACCCCGTCCGTCGCCGCACACCGCCTCCCGAGGTCCACCGGGGGACCGCGGGCCCTGCTCACTCGTCCGCCGCGCACGCCTCCCATCCGGACTTTAACCGTCGGTCCAGGAATTTCACCTGGTCAACCGTCCGCTGGCTGCGGACGGGTCGCGGACTGTAACCGCCGGTTCGGATTTTCACCGACCCCGGAGTGCGCTGAACGTCACTGCTGATTCTGCCGTCATTCTGCCATGATCCGCGCGGAGCCCGGGAGAGGTGTCCACTGTGGTCTCTTTCACTCGGTGCCGGGGAATGGACGGCGCGGGGCCGCCGATCGGGGAATGCGATGCCTTTCCGAAGGTGCCCGAAGGTGTCCGAGGGCGTCCGGTGGCGGCCCGGGGTGCGTCGGGCGCAGGCTGGTGGTACCGGGGCGGTGGCACGCGCCGTCGCGGGCGACCGCAGGAGGTGCGGGAGCTATGGCCAAGTTCATGGACGTCCACCACGGGATGGCCGGCATCACCGAGGAGCAGTTGCGGATGGCGCACCAGGCGGACCTGGCGATCCAGGCCGAGGAGGGCGTGACCTTCGAGCAGGCCTGGGCCGATCCGGAGTCGGGCCACGTCTACTGCCTGTCCGAGGCACCGTCGAAGGAGGCCGTGCAGCGGATCCACGAACGCACCGGGCATCCGGCGGCCGAGGTGCACCCGGTCCCGCTGAACGTCTGATCGTCCCGGGGCCGGGCGGCGGGCGCCCGACGGATCAGGGCGCGGCGACCGGCGTGAAGTGGCTGACCTCCGGCGGGTGGGCCAGGTACCGCAGTTCGCCCTCCGACCAGACCGGCCGGATCCGCCACATCGGCCCCGCGTAGCCGAGCAGCGCCGCCTCGTCGCGCCAGCGGCTGACCACGAGCACCCGGTGCCCGTCCTCGGTGACGGAGCGCAACAGCTCGCCGCCGAGGCAGCCGTCGGTGCGCCCGAGTTGTGGGAGGACCTTGCTGATCAGTACCTCGCAGAACTCCTCGATGTGCCCGGCCATGACCTGCCCGGCCCAGATTCTGATGATCACGGCGACCACCTGCTCCGAAAGCGTCCTGGCCCCATTATCGACGCGAAAACGCTGGTGGCGAGGGGTTCGGGCGGGATTTCCCGACGGCGGACGGCCGCTCCGGCCCGGGCTCGGTTACGTTGATCGGTATGACCAGCACACCGGAGTCCGTTGTTCCGTCAACAGCCGGGCCGGATCGGCCCTCCGGCCTGTTCGAGGCGCTCGCCGCCACCGCCGTGCGTGACGCGGCCGGGCTGCGGGAGGTCTACGAGCAGCCCGGGGACCACGCGCGCCGCAAGCAGGTGGACCGCATCCACGAGGTCGCCCGGCAGTTGATCGCCTGCTCCTCGCTGGTCCTCCTGGCCAGCACGGACGCCGAGGGGCGCTGCGACGTGTCCCCGCGCGGCGGCCCGGCCGGACTCGTGTCGGTGCTCGACGAGTTCACCCTGGCGATCCCCGACGCGACCGGCAACAAGCGGCTGGACACCCTGCACAACATCGTCGGGACCGGCCGGATCGGGCTGCTCTTCGTCGTACCGGGCCGGGACACCACCCTGCGGGTCAACGGGCGGGCCTGCGTCTCCACCGATCCCCGGCTGCTGGAGCAGCTGACGGCGGTCGGCAAGCCGCCGCGCAGCGCGATCGTGGTCGCCGTGGAGGAGGTGTTCGCGCACTGCCCGAAGGCGTTCCTGCGCGCCTCGGCGTGGAAGCCGGGGAACTGGCTCGCCGGGGACGCCCAGCCGAGTTCGGCCGAGGTCACGCTCTCGCACCTTGCGGACCCCGCGCTGACGGTCGAGGCGATCGAGCAGAACGAGCGGGAGGCGCTGCTCTACCGCTACGAGTAACGGCGGGAACGGGGGCGGGAACGGGCCGGGAGCGGGATCGGGGGGCGGGATCGGGGGCGGGAACGACGGTGCGGGGCCGGCCGGGGCTCCCGTGCCGCCCCGGCCGGCCCCGCCCGGACCCGCCGGGGTCAGGCCGCGGCCCCGGACTTGGCGACGTCCACCACGCTCGCCCCGCTCGCCGCCCGCTGGACGGCCTCCACGCCCTTGTGGGCGGCGTCCTTGCTCGCGTAGCCCTGGCCGGTGGCGACGATCTCGCCGTTGCCCGCCTTGAGCCGGAACCGGAACTTGCCGCCGGCGTCCTCGTACACCTCGAACTTGCCCGCCATCCGGGCCACCTCCTCGTCGACGGGACGCGCCGCGCGCCCCACCTGCACGGTGCGCCCGGCCGCCGCCGCCCCGCACCCGCTCGGGGTCCGGACGGGTGACCCGGACGGGAGCGCGTGCCGGGGCGGCCCGGGGCCGGTTGAATGGACGGATGGACTGCGTCTTCTGCGCGGTGGTCGCCGGCACGGAGCCCGCGCACCGGGTGCTGGACGACGACGTGGCCGTGGCCCTCCTGGACCGCCGGCCGCTCTTCCCCGGCCATGTGCTGGTGGTCCCCCGCGACCACCACCCCACCCTCACGGACCTGCCGCCGGCGGCGGTGGGCCCGTTCTTCCTGCGGGTGCGGCGGGTGGCCGCGGCGGTGGAACTCGGGCTGGGGGCGGCAGGGACCTTCGTCGCGGCGAACAACCGGGTCAGCCAGTCGGTGCCGCACCTGCACGTCCATGTGGTGCCGCGCAACCCGAAGGACGGGCTGCGCGGCTTCTTCTGGCCGCGCCGGGCGTACACCGACGAGGCGGACGCGGCGCTGGTCGCCGAGCGGCTGCGCGCCGCGCTCGCCCCCTGAGCCCGGCCGGGGTGCCCGGACCGCCCGGCTTCAGCGGGCTTCCCCGGCGTCCGGCTTCAGCAGGCTGCCCGGGCGTCCGGGCGTCCGGGCGTCCGGCTCAGCCGACCCGGACGTTGTCGACCACCCAGTACCAGTTGTTGCTGCCGGTGTACCGGAAGCGCAGCCGCAGCCGGCTCGCGCCCGCCGGGACGGCCAGGTCCAGTCGCTGGCGGCCGTTGGTGTCGGCGGTGTAGCTCTTCACCTCGACCGGCGTGCCGCCGTCCCAGACCGCGAGCACCCGGGCGGTCTGGGCGCCCTCCGGCCGGTAGAAGGTGGTGAAGGCGACCGGGACGCTGCTCCGGCCCACCACCGGGTACTCGGGGCTGACCAGGGTGGAGTCGTAGTTCCCCTGGAAGGTCTTGTCGGCCCACTCGTCGGAGTCGGCGACGGCGAAGACGTTGCGGGAGCGGACGTTGAGCTCGCGGTTCTGGTCGCGCTGGGCCTTGGTCCAGAACTCGTCGGTGGTGAACGACCAGCCGCGCCACTCGGTGACGCCGCCGGTGCCCATCGCCGAGTTGTCGACGGACCAGCCGGCCGGCGCGGTGCGGGTGAAGCCGAGGACGCCGGCGGGGATGCCGGTCTCGTCGACCCGGCCGGTGAGCTGCGGGCGCAGCGCGTCGAAGTCGTCCGGGACGAGGGCCGGGACCGGGGTGCCGTCGAGGCCCCAGGCGGGGTCGGCGGCGATGCCGAGGTGGGCCAGGGCGGTGGGCGCGATGTCGACCATCCGCACGTCGTGGCGGACCGAACCGGCCGGGAACGCCGAGCCGTTGGCGATCAGGAAGGTCTGCCGCTCCTCCCAGGTGGAGCCGCCGTGGCCGCCGGTGGGGGTGTGGCCGTGGTCGGCGGTGACCATCACCAGCCAGTCCTCCTGGGCGTAGCCGGCCCGGCCGCGGACGGCGGTGAGGATCTGGCCGACCTGGGCGTCCACGCCCCGGATCGCGTCCAGGTAGGCCTGGCTGGCGGAGCCGCTGCTGTGGCCGGCGTGGTCGACGTTGTCGAGCTGGACGAAGACCGCGTCGGGGTTGCCGTCGCGCAGCCGGGCGACGGCGCGGGCGGTGGTACCGGTGTCGTACTCGGCGGACGGGGTGGCGACCCGGGTGTCGACCCGGCCGGAGTAGATGGTGTCGGCGATCGGCGCCCAGGACGCCACCACGTAGGTGGAGAGCGCCGGGTTCGCCGTCTCGACCCGGGTCAGGAAGTCGGGGTAGGCGGCGAAGGCGGGGGCGGTGAAGTTGTTGTCGCGGACGTTGTGCTTGTCCGGCCAGACGCCGGTGGCGATGGTGGACCAGCCGGGGCCGGAGGAGGTGCCGGCCATCGGGCTGGTGCAGAGGCTGCTGGCGGCGGTGAGGCCACCGGCCATCAGGGCGGCGAGGTTCGGGGCGCCGGAGTCCTTGATGCGGGTGAGCATGGTGCCGTCCAGGCCGATGACCAGGACCTTGGGGGTGCGGGCGGCGGCTCCGGCCGCGCGGGTCCCGGGGGCGGTGGCCGCGTGGGCGGCGGTGGCGGCGAGCGGGCCGGCGGCGAGTGCCGCGGCGGCGCCGAGGAACAGGCCGCGGCGGGACAGGCCGGGGGTGGCGGCGGGCCGGGCGGTGCGGCTCTGCGGGGTGGCGTGGGTCTGCTGCGCGGCGGGGATCCGGGGGTCCACGTCGTCCTCCTGATGCGTCGTCATGGCGCGGAACGGGGCGGTGACTACGGTCGGAGCAGCGGATGGCCGGGGGTCGCCGGATTTCCGACCCGGGTGTGAACAACGCCCGAATTCGGTCCAGACCCGTTATCTTTCTGTGATCAAGAACGGCCCGTGGAGGCGGTCGGGGAAAGGTCAGTCCGCTTCGAGCCTGGTGGTGAAACTGAAGCGGTCGCCCCGGAAGAGCGAGCGGACCCGCTCCACCGGACGATCGGCGGAATCCCTGGTCAGGCGGTGCAGCAGCAGCATCGGGAGCGCGGGCGGGGTGCCGATCAGCAGCGCCTCGCGCGGGGTCGCCAGCACCGTCTCGATCCGCTCGTCCGCGGCGCCGAAGGAGATGCCGACCTTCTCGCCGAGGTACGCGTACAGCGAGGACCCGGGGTCGAACTCCTCCTCCAGCCCCGGCACCCGCCCGACCGCCAGATAGGTACTCTCCAGGCCCACCCGCTCACCGTCCGCGAGCAGCACCCGCTCCAGGTGCCAGACCGGATCCCCGGGGCCGATCGTCAACTGCCCGGCCAGCTGGGGATCGGCGCCCAGCCGTTCGAGCCCGATCAGGGTCCGGCCCGGCACCCGGCCCTGGCGCCGCACACCCTCGGTGTAGCTGGCCAGCGAGAGCGGCTGCTCCAGCTTGGGGCCGGCCACCACCGTGCTGCGGCCGCGCCGCCGGACCCGGCCCTGGATCAGCAGTTCGCGCAGGGCCTGGCGGAGGGTCTCCCGGGCCACCTCGAAGCGGGCGGCGAGCTCGCGCTCGGTCGGCAGCACGCCCCCCTCGCCCAGCTCGTCGAGCAGCGCCTCCAGCTGGCCCTTGACGGCGTAGTACTTGGGCACCCGGCCGTGCTCGGGAATGCCCGACCTGATCGGTGCGCCGGGGCCCGACCGGGCGTCGGCGTCGGGGGTCTGATCCACCCGGACATCCTCCCAGACCGGGCCGCCGGGCCGGGACGGGCCGCCGGGGCGGCGCGGACCGCCCGCGGGCGACCGCATTCCGGGCGATTCGCCCCGACCCCCTTGACAGGTATAGACCACTCCGCTTGAGTCTGGGACAGCCCCGCACCCGGCCCGCACCCCGGTCGGCCCGTCCCCCACGACGCGCCCCCCACCGCGGGGCCCCGGCCCCCCTGCCCCGACGTCCCGTCCTCCACGACCGTGCGGCCCCCACCGCACAAGGGGTGATCAAGTGTCCACGAAACGCCTGCTCGCACTGCTCTCCGCCGTCCTCACGGCGCTCGCGGTGATCCTACTGCTGCCCGCCGCCAACGCCAGCGCCGCCGTCTGCGCGTCGCCCTGGAACTCCTCCGCCGTCTACACCGGCGGGGCCGCCGTCTCGTACAACGGCCACAACTGGCTCGCCAAGTGGTGGACCCAGAACGAGCCGCCCAGCACCGGCGGTTCGGGCGTCTGGTCCGACCAGGGCGGCTGCGGCACCGGCCCGGACCCGACCGGCACGCCCACCCCCACGGGCACCGTGAACCCGGGCGGATTCCCGGTCAGCCAGGCGCAGTTCAACCAGATGTTCCCGAACCGGAACCCCTTCTACACCTACCAGGGCCTGATCGACGCCCTCTCCGCGTACCCCGCGTTCGCCGCCACCGGCACCGACACCGTCCGCAAGCAGGAAGCCGCGGCGTTCCTCGCCAACGTCAACCACGAAACCGGCGCCCTGGTCTACGTGGTGGAGCAGAACACCGCCAACTACCCGCACTACTGCGACACTTCCCAGCCCTACGGCTGCCCGGCCGGCCAGGCCGCCTACTACGGGCGCGGACCGATCCAGCTGAGCTGGAACTTCAACTACAAGGCCGCCGGCGACGCCCTCGGCATCGACCTGCTGCACAACCCCAACCTGGTGCAGACCGACCCGGCCGTGGCCTGGAAGACCGCGCTCTGGTACTGGAACACCCAGAACGGCCCCGGCACCATGACCCCCCACAACGCCATGGTCAACGGCGCGGGCTTCGGCGAGACCATCCGCAGCATCAACGGCTCGCTGGAGTGCAACGGCGGCAACCCCGCGCAGGTGCAGAGCCGGATCAACGCCTACCAGCGCTTCACCCAGCTGCTCGGCACCGTCCCCGGCAACAACCTGAGCTGCTGACGGACCGGCGGGACGGCGGCGGCGTACCTCCCGGGGACGAGCGGCGGGTGCCGAAATCGTCGCCGCGGTGGACGCCACCGCCGTCCCGCCCCTCCTAGGCTCGGACGCATGAACGATCTTGGCAGCCTCGTCCAGCAGACCGCCGACCGCCTCGCCGGCCAACAGGTCGGCGCGGTGGTCGCCGGTCTCGCCCGCGGAACGGTGGAGATCCGCGGCGCCGGACGCACCGGACCGGGGACCGCCGGTGGTTCCCCCGGCCCCGACACCCTCTTCGAGATCGGCTCGGTGACCAAGGTCTTCACCTCGCTCGCGCTCGCCCGACTGGCGCTGGCGGGCACCGTCACCCTCGACGACCCGCTCGCCGAGGCCCTCGCCGACGCCCTCCCGGCCGGCGTCACCGTCCCGGCCAAGGGCCCGGAACCGCTCGCCCTGCGCCACCTCGCGACCCACACGTCCGGCCTGCCGAGGCTGCCCGCCGGCATGCTGCTGTCCTCCCTCCTCAGCCCCAACAAGCCCGACCCGTACGCGCACTGCACCTCCGACGCCCTGCTGACCGGCCTCGGCCGGACCAGGCTCCGGGCCGCCCCCGGCCGCAGCTTCCGCTACTCCAACCTCGGCGCCGGACTGCTCGGCCTCGCCCTCGCCCACCGGGCCGGCGTCGGCTACGGGGAGCTCGTCCGGCGGGAGGTCTGCGAGCCGCTCGGACTGAAGGACACCGTCCTGGAGCCCTCCCCGGAGCAGACGTCCCGCCTCGCCCCCGGCCACACCCCCGGCGGACGGCCCGTCCCCGCCTGGCACCTCGCCGACCTCGCCGGCGCGGGCGGACTCCGCTCCACGGCGGCCGACCTGGCCGTCCTCCTCCGGGCCCAACTGGCCGACGACACCGAGTCCACCCCGCTCGGACCCGCGATCGCCCTCACCCGCGAGGTCCGGCACCGGGTCAACCCGGTCGCCTGGATGCACCTCGGCTGGCTCGGCCACCGCCTGCACGCCCGCCAGGGCGGCCACCTCCAGATCTGGCACAACGGCGGCACCGGCGGCTACCGCTCCTTCGTCGCCTTCGACCCCGAACGCCAGGTCGGCGTCATCGTCCTCGCCAACACCCGCCGCTCCGTCGACACCCCCGCCGTCCGCCTCCTCCGCACCCTCCAGACCGCCGACGCCACCTTCCCCGGCCAGTAGCGTGCCCCGGACAAGGAGAACCGAGTTGCACACCGACCCGCCGGAGGGCCCGACCGAGCCACTCGCCCCGGTCGGCCACGTCGTCGAGCTGGAAATCGCGATCGATCAGGTCACCATCGTGACGCCGACCGAGGCCACCGCGACCGTGCGCTGCCTGCTCGGGCCCGTTCGCCTCGGTGCCCGCTTCGACCGCATCCGCGGATCGACAGCGGTCATCGATCTGGAGCTGACGCAGATCCTCGCCTACCGCCGACCCGTCGAGGAGCTCGACCCGGTCCACACCGCGCTCGTGACTCTCCGGGGTGCAGGAATCCAACACCTCACATGTGCGACCCCGCGAACCCCCTGGCAGGTCGTCCGGGGAACCGACCCGCCGCCGGTGTCGACCATTGGTCCTTGAGGTCGCGGCCGAGCCGACCGACCCCGTCCCGGCCTGCCTGGGACGCGGGTCCCGCCTGTGCCGGAACTGCCTCCGGGCAGGTGTGCCGTGCGGGGTCGGTGGGGGGCGTGGGAGGATGGCAGGGCTGATGGGGACGACCTCCGGGCGGTGCTGGCCATGGTGACCGAGCATGGTGAACGAGCGTCGTGAGCACGAGGCCGGCGGGCCCGGGCGGGTGCCGTCCGGCGGTGCGCCGCGGCCGGAACCGGCCGAGGGGCCGGACGCCCTGCTGATGGTGCCGATCGCCACCGCGCTGATCGAGGCCGACGGCCGGATCCTGCACTGGAGCAGCGACGCCGAGGCCCTGCTCGGTTACTCCGCGCAGGAGGCCATCGGCGCGCGGGCCGCGCAGTTGCTGGCCTCGGAGGAGGACCGGCCGGAAGTGCTGGAGCTGTTCCAGCGGATCCTGGACGGCAGCGGCTGGTCCGGGGTGTTCCCGGTGCGCCACCGGGAAGGGCACCACGTCAACCTGGAGTTCCGCACCCATCCGATCGCCGGTCCCGGCGGCAGCCCGCTGGTGCTCGCAGTGGCCTCGGACGTGACCACGCTGCGCCGGATCCAGGCGGACCTGGCGGTGCTGGACGGCTTCTTCTCGCAGTCCCCGGTCGGGATGGCCGTCTACGACGCCCAGCTCGCCTTCGTACGGATCAACGAGGCGCTGGCCCGGGTCAACGGGCTGCCGGTCGCGCGGCACCTCGGGCACCGGTTGACCGAGCTGCTGCCCGGGATCAACGGCTCGGAGAGCGAGGCCGTGATGCGCCGGGTGCTGGAGACGGGCGAGCCGGTGGTGGACGCCCGCTCGCACGGCCGCACCCCGGGCGACCCGACCCACGACCACGCCTGGTCCGCCTCCTACTTCCGGCTGGAGGAGCCGGGCGGGCGGGTGCTCGGCGTGAGTTCGACCATCATCGACATCACCGAGCGCTTCCGGGCCGACGCCCGCGCCGCCCGCGCGCAGGAGCGGCTCGCCCTGCTGGTCGAGGCCACCGCCTCCATCGGCACCACCCTGGACCTGCGGCAGACCGCCCGGGAGCTGGCCGACGCCATGGTGCCCAAGGTCGCCGACATCAGCGGCGTCTTCGCCCTGGAGGCGCTGGCGGCCGGCCGCAACGTCGAGCCGCTGGACCCGGCCGCGCCGCAGCACGTGCGGCGGCTGGCCCTGGCGACCTCCGATCCGCTGTACCCGGCGGAGGCGCTGCCGGTCGACACCGTGTACGAGGTGACCCCGGACACCCCGTACGCACGGGCGCTGGCCACCGGGCGGACGGTGGTGGTGCCGTCCTGGGAACTGCCGCCGCTGAGCGACGCGATCACCGAGAGCCGCCGGCAGGCGTTCCTCGGCGACCGTCCGCGTTCGGTGCGGATCACCCCGCTGGTGGCGCGCGGCACCACCCTCGGCATGATCGTCTACTCCCGGCGCGGCGAACGGGAGTCCTTCGCCGAGGCCGACATCACGCTCGGTGACGAGCTGGCCTCCCGGGCCGCCGTCGCCATCGACAACGCCCGGCTCTACCTGCGCCAGCACCAGATCGTGCTCGCCCGCCAGCAGGCCCTGCGCGAGGCGAAGGCCGCGCAGGAGCGCCTCGCGCTGGTCAATGTGGCCTCCGCCCGGATCGGCACCACCCTCGACCTCGCCCAGACCGCCGAGGAGCTGGCCGCCGTGGCGACCCCCCGGCTGGCCGACACGGTGGTGGTCGAGGTGCTGGACGACCTGGTGCGCGGAGAGCGCGAGGCCCGGCCGTCCGGCGACGGCTCGGCGCTGCTGCGGCGGATGGCCTTCCATTCGGCGGACCGCTCCACCCTGCGGCCGATCGACCGCAGCGGCGGGGTGCACCGGTTCCCGGCCTCCTCCCCGTACGCCTGGGCGCTCCGCCACCGCCGCCCGGTGCTGGTCCCGCGGATGGACGAGGTCGGGATGGCCTGGTTCCGCGACGATCCGGTGCGCGCCGCGGCGGTGCACGAGCAGCGGGTCAGCTCGTTCATGGTGGTGCCGCTGATCGCGCGCGGCTCGCCCGTCGGCGTCGCGGCGTTCTACCGGACGGTGGTGGAACGCCCCTACGAGGACGACGACCTGGCGCTGGCCGGGGAGTTGGCGGTGCGGGCGGCCGTCTCGATCGACAACGCGCTGCTGTTCACCCGGGAACGGGACGCGGCGGCCGCCCGGCAGCGCGCGCTCGACGAGGCGTGGGCCGCGCAGCAGCGGCTGTCGCTGCTCAACGAGGCGTCCAACCGGATCGGCACCACCCTGGATCTCCACCGCACCGCCCACGAGTTGATCGAGGTGGTGATCCCCCGGTTCGCCGACTTCGTCACCGTCGACCTGCGCGAGGCGGTGCTCGGCGGCGAGGACCCGGCACCCGTGCCGCCGGACGGCTCGGTGCTGATGCGCGCGGTGGCGGTCGGCGAGGTGGACGCCGAGGGTGTCATGTCGGACGCGGCCGACGCGGTCGGCGAGACCTCGCAGTCGGCCAAGGTGTACGCGGAGAGCCTGCGCACCGGGCGGTCCATCCTGGTGTCGGAGGTCGACGAGGCGGCGCTGCGCCGGATCGTCGCCTCCGAGGACCGGGTGAAGCCGGGTCTGGACGCGGGTGTGCACTCCTACCTGATGGTGCCGTTGATGGCACGCGGACTGGTGCTGGGCGGCGCGGAGTTCATCCGTACCCGCAATCCGCTGTCGTTCGGCCCGGCGGACCGCGCGCTGGCCGAGGAACTGGTCGGGCGCACCGCGCTGGCGATCGACAACGGCCGGCTGTACCGGCGGGAGCGGGAGACGGCGCTCACCCTCCAGCGCAGCCTGCTGCCGCAGGAGATCCACCGCACGCTGGGCCTGGAGATCGCCTACCGCTATCTGCCGAGCAGTGTGGTGAGCGAGGTCGGCGGGGACTGGTTCGACGTCGTCCCGCTCTCCTCCGGCCGGGTCGCGCTGGTGGTCGGCGACGTCATGGGCCACGGCATCAGGGCGGCCGCGACGATGGGGCAACTACGCACCGTGGCGAGGACGTTGATCACCCTGGAGCTGGCACCCGACCGGGTGCTGCAACGGCTGGACGAGGCCACCACGGCGATCGGCGAGGGCCAGTTCGCCACCTGCGTCTGCGTCGTGTACGACCCCGTCGACCGGAGCTGCACCGCCGCCTGCGCGGGCCACCTGCCGCCGGTGGTGGCCGACACCGACGGGAACGCCCGGCTGCTCGAACTGCCGCCCGGCGCACCGCTCGGGGTCGGCGGAGTCCCGTTCGAGAGCGTCGGGTTCACCCTCCCGGAGGAGGGTCTGCTGGCCCTCTACACCGACGGCCTGGTCGAACGGCGCGGACGCGACCTCGACGAGGGGCTGGAGCTGCTGTGCCGCACCATCGCGGACCGGAGCGGCTCGCTGGAGCAGACCTGCGACGCGGTGCTGTCCGAACTCACCGGCCGCAGCAGCGAGGACGACATCGCGATCATCATGGCGCAGGCCCGGGAGGCCGGTTCGGACCGGATCGCCACCCTCCCGCTCGACGACGACCACGCGATGGTGGCCCACTCGCGCCGGTTCACCCGGGAGACGCTGACCGGCTGGGGGCTGGCGCCGCTGGCCGACTGGGCCGAACTGCTGACCAGCGAGCTGATCACCAACGCGCTGGTGCACGCGGGTTCGCCCACCCGGCTGCGGCTGCTGTGCAACCGCACGCTGACCGTGGAGGTGGCCGACCGGGACGCCGGCGCGCCCCGGATGCGGCGCGCCGACGAGGAGGACGAGGGCGGTCGCGGCATCCACCTGGTGAACGAGCTCGCCCACCGGTGGGGCACCCGGCAGACGCCGGACGGCAAGGTGGTGTGGTTCGAACTGGAGCTGCCGCCGGGGCTGTCGGAGCGGTGAGTCCCCGGCGGACGGTGCCGGGTGCCCCCGGCGTCAGGTGTCCTCGGCGGTCAGCAGGTGTTCCAGCACCGGCAGGGCGGCGAGCAGCAGCGCCTGTTCGTCCGGGGCGAGGGCCTCCGCCCGGCGGGCGAGGTGCTCGGAGCGCTGTCGGCGGATGCCCGCGAGCAGGTCGGCACCGGCCGGGGCGATGGCCACCAGGAAGGAGCGGCCGTCCGTGGGGTCGGGGAGCCGTTCGACCACCCCCGCCGTCACCAGCGGGCCGACGGTGCGGGTCATGGAGGGCGCGGACACCCCTTCCAGGGCGGCGAGTTCGCCGAGCCGCAGGGGTCCGTGCTGTTCGATCCTGGCGATCGCGGACTGCTGGGCGAAGGTGAACTCCTGCCCGGCCGAGGACTGGGCGAGCCGGCGGTGCAGCCGGGCGATCACCAGCCGCAGCCGGGCGACGGCCGCCGCGTCCAGGGCACCGGGGTCCAGGGCTCCTGGGTCCAGGGCGCCGGGGCCCTGCGGTTCGGGGGTGTTCACGAGCGCGCTCCCCCGGTCGCCGCGCGGGGCTTCCCCGCGCCGCCACCGCCGCCGTCACCGCTCCCCGTCCCGGCCGCCGACCGGCCGGCGCGCCCGCGCAGCAGCGAGGCGACGGCGGCGACCAGTGACATCGCGATGGCCAGCGAGAACACCACCACCAGGCCGTCGTGGAACGGGCCGGAGATCAGGTGGGGGAAGAACTCCCGGCCGGTGAGCGTCCCGGCGTTGTCGGCCGGCACCTGGGCGAGGACGTGCGGGCCGAGCAGTTCGCGGACCGGGTTGTAGCCCAGGAACGCCGCGAACAGCGTGCCGACCGGGGGCAGTTGGGCGACGGCGTGGGCGTCCGCGACGGGCACCCCCTGGGCGGTGAGCCCGTCGGACAGGGTCTGCGGCAGGGAACCGGCCAGGCCGGCGACCATGAGCGAGAAGAAGACGCCGATCGAGAGCACCATGCCGGCGTTCTGGAAGGTGGCCCGCATGCCGGAGGCGGCGCCCCGGTCGGCGGCCGGCACGCTGGACATCACCAGGGCGGTGTTGGGCGCGGCGAACAGGCCGCCGCCGAGGCCGTTGAGGAGGACCAGCAGCGCGAACGCCGGGTATCCGAAGTCGGTGGGCAGGGCGAGCAGTCCGGCGAAGGACGCCGCCATCACCAGCAGGCCGCCCGCGGCGAACAGCCTGGCCCCGAACCGGTCGGACAGGTACCCGGCGACCGGCCCGGCGGCGAGGAAGCCCACGGTGAGCGGGACGAGGTAGATGCCCGCCCACAGCGGGGTGTCGGCGTAGTCGTAGCCGTGCAGCGGCAGCCAGATGCCCTGGAGCCAGACGATCAGCATGAACTGGAGGCCGCCCCGGGCGACCGAGCCCAGCAGGGTGGCGAGGTTGCCGCCGGTGAACACCGGGTCGCGGAAGAGTCGCAGCGGGAACATGGGTTCGGCGACCCGGCGCTCGACCGCGCAGAACACACCGAGCACGGCGGTGCCGCCGAGCAGACCGGTCAGGACCCACGGATCGGTCCAGCCCATGGTGTGCCCGCCGTAGGGCTGGATGCCGTAGGTGATCGCGGCGAGCAGGGCGGTCAGGCCGACGGCGAAGGTGATGTTGCCCCACCAGTCGATGCGGCCCGGTCGGCGGACACCGGTCTCGCGCAGCGAGCGGTAGGCCCAGACGGTGCCGATCACGCCGATCGGCACGTTCACCCAGAAGATGGAGCGCCAGTTCCACTCGGCGAGCAGTCCGCCGAGGACGAGCCCGACGAAGGAGCCGGCGATCGCGGCGACCATGTTGACGCCCAGGGCCATGCCGCGCTGCCGGGCGGGGAAGGCGTCGGTGATGATCGCGGCGGAGTTCGCCATCAGCATGGCACCGCCGACCGCCTGCACCACGCGCCAGCCGATCAGCCAGAGCGCGCCGCCCCCGCCCTGGAGGGGGTCGAGGGAGAGCACGACCGAGGTGAGGGTGAAGATCAGGAAGCCGGCGTTGTAGATCCGCACCTGGCCCCAGATGTCGCCGAGCCGTCCGAGGGTGACCACGAGCACGGCCGTGACCAGCATGTAGCCCATCAGCATCCACAGCAGGTAGCCGACGTTGCCGGGGCGGAGCGGGTCCAGGTGGATGCCGTTGAAGATCGCGGGCAGTGAGATCAGCACGATCGAGGAGTTGATCGTGGCGATCAGCATGCCCAGCGTGGTGTTGGAGAGCGCCACCCATTTGTAGCGCGGGTGGTCCGTGTCCACGTCCATCGCCCCGTCCTCCCCCGGATGGGCCGGGCCCCGGCCGGGCCCGGAAGTATTTAGCTGAGGTCAACTAAATTACTCCGCCCGGGGCCGCCGGAGAAGGCCCGCGCGGACCCGGGCGGGCGGCAGGGACGGACAGCACGGACCCTACGGACGTGCGGACGTGCGGACGGGAGACGCCCGGCTACCAGGACTCCGGGTCCGACCAGGCCGCCAGCGTCCGGCGGCTCTCGAAGCGGCACGGCCGGCCGGTCAGCGGATCGGTGAACTCCATCGCGGCGGAGAGCAGCTGCAGCGGCCTGCTGAAGTCGTCCGGGGCCGGCTCCGGCAGCACCACCGGGTACACCGGGTCGCCCAGGATCGGCAGGCCCAGGCCGCTCATGTGCAGCCGCAGCTGGTGCGTGCGGCCGGTGGACGGCCGCAGCACGTAGTGGCCGAGCCCGCCGCGCCGCTCCAGCAGCCCGATCCGGCTCTCGCTGTTCGGCGGCGCGTCCAGCTCCTGGGCGGCGATCACCCCGCGCTCCTTCACGATGTGGCTGCGCACGGTGCGCGGCAGCTCCACCGCCGGGTCGTAGGCCGCCACCGCCCGGTACTCCTTGCGGACCAGCCGGTCCCGGAACAGCGACTGGTAGGCGCCCCGGTCCTGCGGCCGCACCACGAACATCGCCAGCCCCGCCGTCAACCGGTCCAGCCGGTGCGCCGGGCTCAGCGCGGGCAGGGCCAGCGTGTGCCGCAGCCGGCTCAGCGCCGTCTCCACGACGTGCCGCCCGCGCGGGGTGGTGGCCAGGAAGTGCGGCTTGTCGACCACCACCAGGTGCTCGTCCCGGTGCAGCACCGCCAGCTCGAACGGGACCGGCACCTCGGCCGGCAGCTCCCGGTAGAACCACAGATGGGCACCCGGCCGGAACGGGTCGGCCGGACCGACGGACCGGCCGTCCTCGCCGACCACCTCCCCGGCCCGCAGCAGCCCGTCCACCCGCTCCGCCGCCACCGCCGGCAGCCGCTCCCCCAGGTACTCCCGCACGGTCCCCCACGGCCCGCCGGTCACCGGCAGCCGCAGATGCACCGGATCGACCCCCTGCCGCTGCGGCAGGGGGGAGGTCGGGGCCGCGCTCCTACGTCTCATCGCGCCCGCCAGCCTAGTTCGTCCCGGACCCCGCACGGACGGCGGACGGCAGGCCGGTGGAGCGGACGGCGGCCCGGCGCCGGGATGCCGGTGGGGCGGGCGGCGGTGGAGAGTGGACGGAGGGGGCGGCTCCCCGGCGCGCGCCGCCGTCGAGTCGTCGGACCGTCGAGTGGCCTGGAGGCGGGTGCGTGAGCGCGAGCGGCGAGGGCCCCGAGGGCGCCGCGGCACCGGACGCCGTGCGGCAGCCTGGTCCGCCCCGGCTGCCGCGGCGGACCAGGCTGCTGCTCGGCAGCGCCTTCCTGCTGCTGGTCGGGGCCGTGGTGACGGACCTGCTGACCGGCCCCGGCAGCACCCTCTCCCCCGTGCTCGCCGCCGCGCCGGTCCTGGTCGGGGCCACCACCCGCCGGGCCCGGGTGCCGCTCGCCACCGGCGCGGCCGCCGTCGTGGTGGCCGGTCTGCTGGAGGAGGCCAACTCCCACCTGCCGCTCTCCGTCCACCTCGTCTCGCTGATCACCATCACCGCCACCACCCTCGCCAGCACCGCCAACGTCGTGCTGATCGCCGCCCGCGAGCGCGAGCTGTTCCAGGTCCGGACCGTCGCCGAGGCCGCCCAGCGGGCCCTGCTGCGCCCGCCGCCCGAACGGATCGGACCGCTGCGGATCGCCGTCCGCTACGTGGCGGCGGCCGCCGAGGCGAGGATCGGCGGGGACCTGTACGAGGTGGTGGACACCCCGTTCGGGATCCGGATCCTGCTCGGGGACGTCCAGGGCCACGGCCTGCCGGCCGTCGAGACGGCGGCGGACGTGCTCGGCGCCTTCCGCACGGCCGCGCGCACCGAACCGGACCTCGCCCGGCTCGCCGAGCACCTGGACGCCGCGCTGACCGGGCGGCCCGCCGACGGGCGGTTCGTGACCGCGGTGCTGCTCGGCGTGGACCGGGGGGACAACGCGGCCCTGCTGGTCAACTGCGGCCATCCGCACCCGCTGCTGCGCCGCGCCGGCCGGGTCACCGAGCTCGTCCCCTCCCGGCACGCCCCGCCGCTGGGCCTGCTCGGCCTGCTCGGCGACGGCCGCTACACCGCCGAGCCGGTCGACCCCTGGCCGGGCGACCTGCTGCTGCTCTACACCGACGGGGTGTCCGAGGCCCGTGACGCGGCCGGCGAGTTCTACCCCCTCCCCGAGCGCTTCGCCGGGCTCCCGGCCGGGAGCCCGGATGACCTGATGGACGCCCTCCTGCCCGACCTCGCCTCCTGGGTCTCCCCGGGCGGTCTCGCCGACGACGCCGCCGCCCTCGCGGTCCGCTGGGACCGCTGACCGTCGGCCTTCAGCGGTCCGCCACCCGTGCCGCCCGTGCCACCCCGCGCCGTCCGCCGCCCGTGCCGCCCGCCGTTCCGGGGCGGTTGTCAGTGGCGCGTGCGAGGGTGGTCCCGCGGTCGGTGCTGACCGGGCGCGCGGGCTTTCGTCGAGGGGACGGTGCGATGGGCGACAGGGCGAGCGGGGCCTTCGAGGTGACGGCGTTCGAGCCGGAGGAGACGGACGAGCAGCCGGGCGCCACGCTCGGCCGGGTGCGGATCACCAAGGAGTTCACGGGCGGGCTGACCGGGGCGAGCGTGGTGCGGATGCTGTCGGTCATGGACGGCGCGGGCGGCCCGGCCGCGTACGTGGCGGTGGAGCGGTTCACGGGCGCGCTGGACGGGCGGCAGGGGTCGTTCGTGCTGCAGCACTCGGCGCCGGGGAGCCACGGCGAGCGGTTGGCGATCCGGGTGGTCGCGGGCACGGGCGCGGGCGAGCTGGCGGGGATCACCGGGGTGTTCGAGCTGGAGGTGGACGAGGAGGGCCGGCACACGTACGTCCTGGAGTACGAACTGGGCTGAGGCGCGGCGCCGGTGCGGCACATCCGACTGCTGTCACGATGATGCGATCAATACACGATCGACATCGGAGAGTGACGGATGGTCGGGGTGCCCGCTGGAAGCACGGACGGGGCGCGAGGGATCGACGACGTGGTCCGGCGGCTGCGGGCGATCGCGGCCGGGCTTCCGCCGACCGACGGGGTGGCGGTCTTCAACCGGATGTACCTCACGGTCACCGAGGGCGTCCGGACCGGGCTGGGCGGGTTCGCCGATCCGTCCGCCGTGGCCGAGCTGGACGTGCTCTTCGCCGGGCGCTACCTGCTGGCGGTGGACGCGGTCGCGGCGGGGCGGCGGCCACCGGCCTGCTGGCGGCCGCTGTTCGAGCAACGCGCCGATCCGGAGGTGCACCCGCTGCAGTTCGCGCTGGCCGGGATGAACGCCCACATCCAGCACGACCTGCCGCTCGCCGTCGTCGACACCTGCCGGCGGCTCGACCGGGAGCCCGAGCAGTTGGAGGACGACTACCACCGGATCAACGGTCTGCTGGCGGAGGTCGAGACGGCCGTGCGCGAGCAGCTGATGCCCGGGCCGGACGTGCTGGAGCGGCTGGAGCCGATGACGCACCGGATCGGGGCGTGGTCGGTCGGCACCGCGCGGGAGGCGGCCTGGGGCTCGGTACGGCTGCTCTGGGGGCTGCGCGGGCAGCCGTCGGCGGCGCGGGCGTGCGCGACGGCGCTGGACGGGGCGGTCGGGCTGCTCGGCCGCGCGCTGCTCCTGCCGCTGGGCCTGCGGGAGCAGTCGGCCGTCGAGGCACCTGCGACCGGGACGGTCGGCGCGGTCGGCACACCCGCGGTCGAGGCAGCCGCGGTCGGCCCGCGTCCGGCCGGAACGCCGGTGGCCGGCCTGCTCCCCGTGGCGAGGAGCAGGCCGGCCACCGACGGAACGCGCGCCGGGCGGTGATCGGGCCCGGCAGCGGTGATCAGGCCCAGCTGGAGTGCAGCGGCTTGCCCTCGGCGTAGCCGGCCGCGCTCTGGATACCGACCACGGCCTTCTCGTGGAACTCCTCCAGGCTGGCCGCGCCCGCGTAGGTGCAGGAGCTGCGCACGCCCGCGACGATGGAGTCGATGAGGTCCTCGACGCCCGGACGGGCCGGGTCGAGGAACATCCGGGAGTGCGAGATGCCCTCCTCGAACAGCGCCTTGCGGGCGCGGTCGTACGAGGAGTCCTGGGCGGTGCGGTTGCTCACGGCCCGCTTGGAGGCCATGCCGAAGGACTCCTTGTACTGCCGGCCGTCGGCGGAGGTCTGGAGGTCGCCGGGCGACTCGTAGGTGCCGGCGAACCAGGAGCCGACCATCACGTTGGACGCGCCGGCGGCCAGCGCCATGGCGACGTCGCGCGGGTGGCGCACCCCGCCGTCGGCCCAGACGTGCTTGCCCAGGCGGCGGGCCTCGGCAGCGCACTCCAGCACGGCGGAGAACTGCGGGCGGCCGACGCCGGTCATCATCCGGGTGGTGCACATGGCGCCCGGGCCGACGCCGACCTTCAGGATGTCCGCGCCGGCCTCGACCAGGTCGCGCACACCGGCCGCCGAGACGACGTTGCCCGCGACGATCGGGACCTGCGGGTCCAGCCCGCGCACGGCGCGCAGCGCGCTGATCATCGACTCCTGGTGGCCGTGCGCGGTGTCCACGACCAGGGTGTCGGCGCCGGCCTCCAGCAGGGCCTTGGCCTTGCCGGCGACGTCGCCGTTGATGCCGACGGTGGCGGCGATCCGCAGCTTGCCGGCGGCGTCGACGGCCGGGGTGTAGAGGGTGGCACGCAGCGCGTTCTTGCGGGTGAGCAGGCCGACCAGCCGGCCGTCGCGGTCGACGACGGGGGCGAGCTTGCGGTGCGCCTCGCTGAGCTTGTCGAAGGCGTCGCGCGGGTCGATGCCCTCGTCCAGCAGCAGCAGGTCGCGGGACATCACCTCGGCGAGCGAGGTGAAGCGGTCGACGCCCTGGCAGTCGGAGTCGGTGACGACGCCGACCGGGCGGCCGTCCTCGACCACGACCAGCGCGCCGTGGGCGCGCTTGGGCAGCAGCGAGAGCGCCTCGGCGACGGTGGCGCCGGGGTCGAGGGTGATGGCGGTGTCGTGCACCAGGTGGCGCTGCTTGACCCAGCCGACGACCTCGGCGATGACCTCGGTCGGGATGTCCTGCGGGATGGCGACCAGGCCGCCGCGGCGGGCGACGGTCTCGGCCATCCGACGGCCGGCTATGGCGGTCATGTTGGCCACGACCAGCGGGATGGTGGTGCCGGTGCCGTCGTTGGAGGAGAGGTCGACAGCCTGGCGGGAGCCCACGGCGGATCGGCTGGGGACCATGAAGACGTCGTCGTACGTGAGGTCGTACGAGGGCATGAGGTCGTTCAGGAAGCGCATGAAACGGGGCTCTCTGGCTGGGAGAAATTACACCTCGGGTGCGGGTGCGGCACGGCCGCAGGGCGCACTCGGGAGCCCCTGCACCCAACGTTCGATTCTCCGGTACCGGTAGGACAAACGCCAGCTGGCCGCCGTTTGCTGGGTCTGCGTACAAGCCATGATCAAAGCTCCGCGCGTAGATATGGAGGATCGTCCAAGTCCCGGGCTTTCGCCCCGGCCGGGGCCGCTCCCGTAGCATTCACGCGGTAGACGCGGCGCACGCCGTGATCGGCGAGGCGAGCGGGAACGGCAGAGGCATGGCGGCGGGATTGACGGCGGCAGCGGGCGTGGACACCGGGCAGCAGCGGGGCGACGAGGACATCGAGGAGATCGACTACGGCCCCGGCCTCGACCCCGAGCGGCTCCGGCTCTGCCTGGAGGTGCTGGCCGAGCTGGACGAGCTGCACGTCGACCACCCGGACGCGATCACCGTCCGGCAGGCCGTCGGCGGGATATTCCGCACCCTCAAGCAGCGCCGCCGCCAGGAGACCCGGGCCCGCAAGACCGCCAACGACCGCGAGGTCACCGCGCGCACCGCGACCGGCGCCCCGAGCCGGATCGACGACGAGACGGCCGGCGCCTTCGGCCTGACCACCGTCACCACCTCGGAGATCGCCGGGATCCTGGAGCGCCCCCGCTCCTGCTACGTCTGCAAGCAGCGCTACACCGAGGTCGACGCGTTCTACCACAACCTCTGCCAGGGCTGTGCGGCCAAGAACCGGGCCCGGCGCGACGCCCGCGCCGACCTGACCGGAAAGCGCGCGCTGCTGACCGGCGGCCGCGCCAAGATCGGTATGTACATCGCGCTGATGCTGCTGCGCGACGGCGCGCACACCACCATCACCACCCGCTTCCCCAACGACGCGATCCGCCGCTTCACCGCGATGCCGGACAGCGCCGAGTGGCTGCACCGGCTGAAGATCGTCGGCATCGACCTGCGCGACCCTGCCCAGGTGATGGCGCTGGCCGACGAGGTCGCGGCGGACGGCCCGCTGGACATCCTGATCAACAACGCCGCGCAGACCGTGCGCCGCCCGCCGGAGTCCTACCGGGAGCTGGTCGCCGCCGAGTCGGCGCCGCTGCCGGCCGGCGAGCTGCCGCAGTCGACCACCATCGGCCGGTTCAACAGCGGCAGCGTCGACCTGCCCGCGCTGCCGCGCCAGGCCTCGGACCCCGCCGAGCGGATCTCCGCCGAGGACGTCACCTCGCTCGCCCTGGTCACCGGTTCGGCGACGCCGGAGCGGATCCTGGCCGGGACGGCGATCGACGCCGGCGGCCTGGTCCCGGACCTCGCGGACACCAACAGCTGGGTGCAGACCGTCAACGAGGTCGGCCCGATGGAGCTGCTGGAGGTCCAGCTCTGCAACTCCACGGCGCCGTTCATCCTGATCAGCCGGCTCCGCCCGGCGATGGCCGCCTCGGCGTCCCGCCGCAAGTACGTGGTCAACGTGTCCGCCATGGAGGGCGTCTTCTCCCGCGGCTACAAGGGCGCCGGTCACCCGCACACCAACATGGCCAAGGCCGCGCTCAACATGCTCACCCGCACCAGCGCGGTGGAGATGTTCCAGACCGACGGCATCCTGATGACCGCCGTCGACACCGGCTGGATCACCGACGAGCGCCCGCACCCGGACAAGATGCGCCTGGCCGACGAGGGCTTCCACGCCCCGCTCGACCTGGTCGACGGCGCGGCCCGGGTCTACGACCCGATCGTGCGCGGCGAGCAGGGCGAGGACCTCTTCGGGTGCTTCCTCAAGGACTTCGAGCGCTCCGCCTGGTAACCCGTCGCCCGGCCGCGCCCGCCGCACCGTCACCCGTCGCACCGTCACCCGTCACCCCGTTCGGAGGAACCGACGTGACCCACGCACCGCTGCTCGGCGCCGGAGTGATCGTGCCCACCGGGGACGGCCGGGTGCTGATCGGCCGCCGCACCGCGGTCGGCGAGCCGCCGACCTGGAGCCTGCCCGGCGGCAAGGTCGACCCCGGCGAGTCCTTCGAGCGGACCGCCGCGCGCGAGCTCGCCGAGGAGACCGGGATCGTGCTCCCCGCCGAGGGGATGCGGGTGCTGGCGCTGCTGCTCGACCACGAGCTGGGCCGCCCCCGGCTCACCGCCGCGGTGCTCGCCCCGCCGAGCCTGGCGGTCGCGGTGGTCACCGAGCCGCACGCCTGCGGCGGCTGGGAGCGGGTGCCGCTGGACGCGCTGCCGGAGCCGATGTTCTACCCGTCCGGGCTGGTGCTGGGCGCCTGGAACGCGGAGCTGGGGTTCGCGCCCCGGCCGGGGACGCGTGCCTACCCCGTCCTGGGCCGACCCGGCGCCGGTCCGCACGGGTGACTCCCCGCACTTTGCAAAGTCGCCCGGCCACTTTGCAAAGTGCGGAGCGGCTTTGCAAAGTGGCCGGGACGCACGCACGCGAACCCCGCTCCCCCGGTTCGAGGGGGGCGGGGTTCGCGCTTTCCCGGCGGGGCCGGGCCTCAGCCGTTGCGGGCCGCCTCCGGGCCGGTGATCCGCTTCAGCAGCGGCAGCGTGGAGGCGATGATCCCGAGCGAGGACGCCAGCCCGACCAGCACCAGGCCGAAGAACACCCCGCCGGGCGACACCAGGTCGTAGTCCATCTGCGACTTGAGGAACATCGCGGCCGCGGCGAAGCCCGTCCCGATCGCCAGGGCCGACACCACCAGCAGCGGCAGCGCGCTCTCCAGGCCGATCACCGCCCGCAGCATCCGCAGCGGCGCCCCGGTGAGCCGGAGCATCGCGAACGGCCGGCGCCGGTCGGACAGGCCGGCGACCACACTCACCGCCAGGCTGCAGCCGGCGATCGGCAGGGTGGTGAGCAGCACCACGTCGGCCAGCTGCCGCCAGCCGGCGAGCTCCTTCTGCTGGGCGGAGCCCCAGTCCTGGACCATCCTGGCGTGCTGGTCCGGGAAAGCCCGGCTGAGCAGGGTGCGGACGCGCTCCTTGGCGGCGGTGGTCCCGTCCGTCGTCATGTAGAGCGACAGCACGGGCAGCCGGTCGACGGCCTCGGCGGTGATCGGCGCGGTCGGCCATTCCTTCGCGGCCTGCGAGGTCAGGCTCAGGAAGCCGAACGGCTCGACGGCGGCGACGGCGGCGCCGGGGGCGCAGTGGCCGACCGCCGGGGTCTGGGCGAGGTCGGCGCAGGACACCAGGGAGGCCTCGGGCCAGTCGGGCGGGGCGTCCGGGTCGTGCGCCAGGCCGTCCGGGTTGGCGTGGGCGACGGCGAGGCCCCGGAAGCCGGGCACGGCCCGCAGGTCGGCGAGGACCCGCTCCGGAAGGGCATCGGTCATCGGCGGCTCGCCGGCCATGACACCGTGCTCCACCGCGACCCGGGTCTGCGGGTCTCCGCTGAGCGCGCCGCGGTTGAGGTCGATGGTGCCGATGATGGCGACCGTCGCGGTGGTGACGAACAGGGCCAGGATCAGGCCGGCCACCGAGCGGAACCCGGCTTTGGGGTCGTCGGCGAGCCGACGGACGGCGATCAGGGTGGCCGGGCGGCTGGTCCGGGCGGCGACCAGCCGGGCCACGGCCATGGTCAGCCAGGGGCCGGCGACCACCAGGCCGAACATGACCACCAGGAAGCCGGTCAGGTAGGCGGCGGTCTGGCCGTTGGTGGTCTGCGGGCGGCGGCCGACGAACCAGGCGAGTTCGGCGAGCCCCGCCAGCAGCGGCGCCACCCGCCAGACGGACGGCGGCTTCGGGGTGGCCCGGCGGCTGACGCCGAGCGGGGAGACGGTGACCCGGCGCAGGGCGAGCCGGGCGGCCACGGCGGCGGCGAGCGGGACACCGAGCAGCACGGCCGCGCACTGGACGGCGGTGAGGGTGAGGTCCTCGGTGAAGAAGCGCTCCCCGGTGAACGGGACGGTCGCCACCAGCGGTCGCAGCAGCAGGAACACCACGAAGCCGAGGACGGTGCCGGCCACGGCGGCCAGGGTGGACTCGACGGCCGCGATCGCGGTGATCTGCCGGGGTGTCGCCCCGACCAGGCGCATCGCGGCGTAGCGCTGCTCCCGGGTGGCGGCGGAGAGCCGGGTGGCCGTGCCGATGAAGATCACCACGGGGAACAGCAGCGCCCCGGCGACCACGGAGAGGATCAGTGTCATGGCGTCGCCGCGCACGCCGCCCCCCGGGCAGTCTGCCTGGCAGTCCGGGAGCCGGTCGGCGATGGTGGTGATCGGGCGGGCGCCGGGGCGGGCCGCGAGGGCGGTCCGGTCCTGGCCCTCGACCAGGACCAGGGAGTCCGGGGAGGCGAGCGCGGCCTTGCCGATCTCTCCGACGAGCCGGCCCGGGAAGCGGTCGGCCAGGTGGTCGGCCGGTGTCTCGCGAATCAGTTTCGCGAGGGCGGGCGAGGCGTAGTACTCGCCCGTTGCGGGGAGCTTCGCCATGCCCGGCGGGACGGGCGAGGTCGGACCGGTGGCGGCGACCTCGATGTACAGCAGCCGCTTGCCGTCGTAGAACTCGGGGCCGTGGTCGCGCCACCAGAGCGGATCGACGTTCGCCGTCTCGGTGCGGCTCTTGGCGCCGCTGTTGGACCAGAGCATCCGGTCGTTGGCGGCCCCGACGGCGTTCACGGCGGCGAGCGTGGAGAGCAGCAGGCCGACGCCGACGGCGGTGGCGGCGGTGATGGTGAGCAGCCGGGCGACGGCCTGGCGGCCGCCGCTGACGGCGAGGCGCAGCGCGAAGGTGATCACGGGGCGACCCGCTCCGCCACGCCCGGCGCGTACCCGGTGGAGAGCAGCCGGGCCCGGCCGTCCCGGACCACGGCCTCGCGGTCGGCGTAGGCGGCGACCCGGGGCTCGTGGGTGACCAGGACGACGGTGGTGCCCTGTTCGCGGGCGGCGCCGACCATCAGCTCCATCACCTGCTCGCCGGTGAGCGAGTCCAGCGCGCCGGTCGGCTCGTCGGCGAACAGCACCCGGGGGCGGGTGACCAGGCCGCGGGCGAGCGCGACCCGCTGGGCCTGGCCGCCGGAGAGTTCGCCGGAGCGGCGGCTCCCCAGGCCGTCGAGGCCGAGCCGGGCGAACCAGGGGCGGGCCTCGGCGAGGGCGGCGGCCCGGCGGACGCCGCCGAGCAGCAGCGGCAGGGCGATGTTCTCCTCGGCCGTCAGTTCCGGGACGAGCTGGCCGAACTGGAACACGAAGCCGAACGCGTCCCGGCGCAGGGCGCTGCGCCGGTTCTCGTCCAGCCGGTCGATCCGCTGTCCGTCGAAGTGCACCTCGCCCGCGTCGGGGACGAGGATGCCGGCCAGGCAGTGCAGCAGGGTGGACTTGCCGGAGCCGCTGGCGCCCATCACGGCGAGCACCTCCCCGGCCTCGGCGGCCAGGCTGGCGCCGCGCAGGGCCGGGGTCTCGCCGAAGGCGAGTTCGACGTCGCGGGCTTCTATCAGGGGGCTCATGCGCGTACCTCCGCGGCGAGGGCGTCCAGGCGGGCAGTGGTCAGGTCGATCCAGCGGAGGTCCGCTTCCAGGTGGAAGAGGCCGTGGTCGGCGAGCAGGGCGTCGACCAGCGGGCCGGTGCGGCGCAGTTCGGTCAGCTCGCGCATCCGGCGCAGGTGGGCGGCGCGCTGGGTGTCGAGGTACGCCTCGGCGTCGCGGCCGAGCAGCAGGGCGAGCACGACCTTGGTGAACAGCACCGACTGGAGGGTGGGTTCGGGGGCGACGGGCTCGGCGAGCCAGTGCTCGAACTCGGTCACCCCGGCCTCGGTGATGACGTAGCGCTTGCGTTCGGGCCCGTCGCCGGGCTCGGCCTCGCCGGCGACGACTTTGCCGTCCCGGGCCAGGCGGCCGAGCGTGGAATAGACCTGACCGTACGGCAGGGGCTTGCCGCGCCCGAAGAAGGCGTCGTAGTCGCGCTTGAGGTCGTAGCCGTGGCTCGGCTCGCGCTCCAGCAGCCCGAGAAGGGTGAGGGGAACACTCATAGGAAGAACATACACCAGGGATATACACCGAGTGTATAGCTCGCGAGAATACGGCTATGACCTGCGAAAACACCGTGTCGCCCGACCAGGCGGGCCGATCCTGGGGCCCTGGAACGCCGCAGGCGGGGGACGGCCCCAAAACCCGTCCCCCGCCCTGCACGGCGGCCCGGCGAGCCCCCACAGCGGGCCGGACCACCGCGCCCCCGGCACGGGGGGCGCGGCCGGTGCCAGCCTGCCCCTTCGACCCCCGGCCCGCCGAGGGCCGAACGTCCCGGTCCCGGCACCCGGCCGGGGACCGGGAGTCCCTCGCCCCGGCCGGGTGACCGACTCTTGTGCCCGGGGGCGGTGCCGGGGGAAATTGGAGTCGACGGGGCCCACGCACGCCAACCGCCGTGAGGAGCACGCATCGTGTCCAGGACACCCCGCCCGGCCCGCACCGTGCCGCCGCCCCGGCGGGCCGGCCGCGCGCTGCGCCGCGCCCTCGGCCGCCGCCGCACCGTCCGGGCCCGCGAACCCCTCGCCCGCCCGGTCGACCGCGCCCGCAGCCGCGCCTGGCTCGCCGCCGGCCTCGCCCTGGTCCTCGGCCTGGCCGGGGTCGCCGGCGCCGCCGTCCTCGGCCACCGCGCCGCCGGGCGCACCGCCGAGGCCGACCGCGGCCGACTGCACCGCACCGAGGCACTCGTCCTCGGGCGGCTCCGCGCCGAGGACACCGGCGCCGGCCGGTGGAGCGGCGGCTACGAGAAGCGGGTCGACACCTCGGTCTCCTGGACCTCCCCCGACGGCCTGGCCCGCACCGGCACCGTCGAGGTCCCGCGCAGCGCCGCCACCGGATCCACCGTCACCCTCTGGGTCGACGACGACGGGCGGCCCGCCACTCCCCCGGCCACCGCGGTCGGCCTGGCCGTGGGGGTGGTCTGCACCGGCCTGGCCGGCGCAGCCGTCCTGGCAGCCCTGATCGGCTGCCTGCTCACCCTGCGGCTGCGCGCCCTCGACCGGCGGGCCGCCCGCGACTGGGAACGCTCCTGGGCGCACTGGGAGCCCCGCTGGTCCGGCCGCACCAGCCAGCCGCAGGACGACTGACAACACACCGAGCACCCTCGAACCCCCGATGGAGACGCCCTTGTTCAGCACCGAACGGCTGACCGCCCGCCTCTGGCAGCACGCCGACGCCGAGCGCGCGTTCGACACCTACTCCCGCTGGGAGGTCGCCCAATGGCTGGGCGCCACCCCGAAGGCCCTGGAGTCGCCCGCCGAGGTACCGGCCGTGATCGACCGCTGGCGGCAGCGCTCGGCCGACCCCCGCTACGGGATCTGGGCCCTGGAGCGCAAGGACACCGGCGTGGTGGCCGGCTCGGTGATCCTGATCCCGCTGCCGGACGAGGACGGCACCGGCAACGGCGAGATCGAGGTCGGCTGGCACCTGCACCCCGACTCCTGGGGCCACGGCTTCGCCACCGAGGCCGCCCGTGCCACCCTCGCCAAGGGCTTCGCCGACGGCCTCACCGAGATCCACGCCGTGGTCCGCCCCGGCAACGACCGCTCCGCCGCGGTCTGCCGCCGCCTCGGCATGACCCCGCTGGGCCGCACCACCCGCTGGTACGGCGCCGAGTTCGACGCCTTCCTCGCCACCCGCCCCTGAGCCCCGGCACCCTCCCGACCTGCACCCTCCCGACCGGGTACCCCTGGAGAGCCGGCCGGTCAGCGGGCCGGGTCGGGGTGGGTCCAGGGGGCGGCGGGGTGGCCGGAGGCGTGGTGGGTGAGGGCGGCGACGGCGAGGAGGAGGACCAGGGCGGCGGCGAGGGCGACCGGGACGGCGGCGTGCAGGACGAGCACGGCGCCGAGCAGGGCGCCCGCGAACATCCAGGCGGCCGAGGCCAGTCGGCGGGGACCGGCGCGCTCGGCGGCCAGGGCGGTGAGGGTCATCGTCAGCACGGTGGTGGTCAGGTCCGGCACCTTGAGCGCGCGGACGACCGCGTTCTGCAGGCCCATCGCGCCGCCCAGCACGCAGATCAGGGTGTAGCGGACCGGTTCGGCGGTGTGGCCGAGGGTCGCGGCGAGGACGGCGCAGCCGGCGAACAGGACCGACTGGACCGCCACGGTGAGGACCAGCAGCCGCCCGCGGTGGGCGGGGCGGCGCCGGGCGAGGTGCCCGCCCGCGAGCGCGCCGGCCAGGAAGGCGGCGAGGGCGGCCAGCGAGGCGCGCGCGGAGAGGCCGGGCGCGCCGGCCAGGGCGAAGCCGAGGAAGATCACATTGCCGGTCATATTGGCGACGAAGACGTGTCCGAGGGCGAGGTAGCTCACGGCGTCGACCAGTCCGGTGACCACGGTGAGCAGCAGCAGCATCGCCACCAGCGGCCCGTGCCGGGGGTCGCGCATCCTGGCCCTCCTGCCGGTCGCCCTCGCCTTCCGGCAGCCTAACCGGGACGCGCCCGGTGGGGCCCGACGCACGTGCGTCGGGCCCCACCGGGCGGAGCGTCCGTCAGACGGCGAGCGTCGGGCGGTGGTGGTCCAGCCAGAGCGCGAGGTCGACGACGCGCTCCAGCCGGAGCCGGTGGCCCCACTCCAGCTGGTCGGCCGGCGTGTCCAGACTGGCCTTGATGACCGTCTCGTCGGCGATGTCGCGCACGTGCGGCGCGTCCAGCGCCTCGCGGGCGAGCCGCTGGAGCCCGCTGTTGTAGTCGGCGTGGTGGGTCGCCGGGTAGTGGTTCTTGGGCCGCCACAGCACCGAGTCCGGGGCGATGCCCTGGCCGGCCGCGCGCAGCAGGCTCTTCTCCCGGCCGTCGTAGCTCTTCATCGCCCAGGGGGCGTTGAACGCGTACTCGACCAGCCGGTGGTCGCAGTACGGCACCCGCACCTCCAGGCCCTGGGCCATCGAGAGGCGGTCCTTGCGGTGCAGCAGCTGGCGCAGCCAGCGGGTCATCGACAGGTGCTGCATCTCGCGCTGGCGGTGCTCCTCGGGGCTCTCGCCGTCCGCGTGCGGGACGGCGGCCAGCGCGCTGTGGTAGGTGTCGTCGCGGAACTCGGCGATCCGCAGGTGGGCGGCGAGGTCCGGGTTGATCGGCATGGCCGCCTCGTCGCCGGTGACGAGCAGCCAGGGGAAGGTCTGCGCGGCGAGCGCCTTGGGGTTGTGGAACCACGGGTAGCCGCCGAACACCTCGTCGGCGGCCTCGCCGGAGAGCGCGACCGTGGAGTGCTTGCGGATCTCGCCGAACAGCAGGTAGAGCGAGGTGTCCATGTCGCCGACGCCGATCGGCGAGTCCCGGGAGACGACGACGGCGCGGCGGTGCTCCAGGTCCAGCAGGGTGCGCGGGTCGAGCACCACGGTGGAGTGGTCGCTGCCGATGAACGCGCCGGCCTCGGCGGCGAACGGGGTGTCGTGGCCGGTGCGCAGCACGTCGCCGGTGAACTGCTCCGCCTGGTCGCTGTAGTCGACCGCGTAGGAGCGCAGCTTGGCGTCCGGGCCCTCCTGGAGGCGCAGTTCGTCGGCGACCAGGGCGGTGACGATGGTCGAGTCCAGGCCGCCGGAGAGCAGGCTGCAGAGCGGGACGTCGGCCTCCAGCTGGGCGCGGGCGGCGAGGTTGACGAGCTCGCCGATCCGCTCCTTGGTGGCCTCCAGGTCGTCGGTGTGCGGGCGGGCGGTGAGCTCCCAGTAGCGGGTCTCGCGGACGCCACTGCGGTCGAGGACGAGCAGGGCGCCGGGGTGGACCTCGCGGACGCCGGACCAGACCGTGGGGCCGGTGTTGAAGAGCAGGCTGTAGGCCTCGCGCAGGCCGTCGGCGTCCACCGTGGGGGTGATCTCCGGGTGGGCGAAGAGCGCCTTGGGCTCGGAGCCGAAGGCGACGCCGCCGTCGATCTCGGCCCAGAACAGCGGCTTGACGCCGAGGCGGTCGCGGACCAGCAGAAGGCGCTGCTCGCGCTCGTCCCAGACGGCGAAGGCGTACATGCCCTCCAGCCGCTCGACGAGGGCGTCGCCCCACTCCTGGTAGGCGCGGAGCACCACCTCGGTGTCGCTGCGGGTCTCGAAGCGGTGGCCCTTGGCGCGGAGTTCGGCGCGCAGCTGGTGGTGGTTGTAGACCTCGCCGCTGTAGGTGAGGACGACGCCGGGCTCGTCCCGGCGGTCGGGCATCGGCTGGGCGCCGCCGTCGATGTCGATGACGGCGAGGCGGCGGTGGCCGAGGGCGGCGTGGCGGCCGAGCCAGACACCGCCGGCGTCGGGGCCGCGCAGGGTCATGGTGGCGGTCATCGCCTCGATGACGGGGGCGCTGTGGCGGACGTCCTGGTGGAAGGACACCCAGCCGGTGATTCCGCACATGCGCGAGCACTCCTTGGACGAGCTTGGACAACGAACTTGGACGAGCTTGGGCGAGCTTGGACAGGCTCGGGCGAGCAGACGATCGGATCCGGACCACCAGTCGGGTGAGCACCCGTGGTGGTTCCACGGATTCGGACACATTTCCGGCCATGTGCTGTCGACACCGGCATTTTGAACACGTTCAGGTCGACCGCTAGGGTGCGCACGACCAATCGTTCGAGGGGGGAATCCGCGATGAGGATCGTCATACCCGGCGGGACCGGCCATATCGGGCGCATCCTGGACCGGGCGCTCACCGCCGACGGCCACGAGGTCCTGGTGCTGACCCGCCGGCCCCGGCGCGACCAGGAGATCTACTGGGACGGCCGCTCGCTGGGCCGCTGGACCGCCGCGATCGACGGCGCCGACGCCGTCGTCAACCTCGCCGGGCGCAGCGTCGACTGCCGCTACACCGAGGAGAACCTGCGCGACATGATGGACTCCCGGGTGCACTCCACCCGGGCCGTCGGCCGCGCGATCGCGGGCGCCCGCCGCCCTCCCCGGGTCTGGCTGCAGATGAGCACCGCCACCATCTACGCCCACACCTACGGCGCCCCGCACGACGAGGACACCGGCGTCATCGGCGGCGACGAGCCCGGCGTGCCCGCGTACTGGGAGCGCAGCGTGCGGATCGCCCGCGCCTGGGAGCGCGAGCAGACCGAGGCGGCCACCCCGCACACCCGGCGGGTCGCGCTGCGCTGCGCCATGGTGATGAGCCCGGAGGCCGGCGGCGCCTTCGACCAGCTGGTGCGGCTGGCCAGGACCGGCCTGGGCGGGTCGGTCGACGGCGGCGGGCAGTACCTGTCGTGGATCCACGACCGGGACCTGGTCCGCGCGGTCCGCTTCCTGATCGACCGGGAGGACATCGCCGGACCGGTCAACCTGGCCGCGCCGACGCCGGTGCCGCAGCGGGTGTTCATGCGGACGATCCGGCGGGCCAAGGGCATCCCGGTTGGGCTCCCGGCCACCCGGTGGATGGCCGAACTCGGCGCGTTCGCGCTCCGCTCGGACACCGAGCTGCTGCTGAAGAGCCGGGCGGTGACCCCGGGGCGGCTGCTGGCGGCGGGGTTCGGCTTCGAGCACCCGCACTGGTCCGCGGCGGCCACCGACCTGCTCCGGCGGACGGGCCGCTGAGCTCGGCCCTACGATGGGCGGCGGGCACGGGGACGGAACGACGGAGGAGCGGACGGGTGCTGCGCGGACTGGGCGATCTGGAGGCCGAGATCATGGACCGGCTCTGGTCCTGGGGCCGCCCGGCCACCGTGCGCGAGGTCGTCGACGACCTGCGGCGGCAGCGCCCCGTCGCGTACACCACCGTCAACACCGTCGCCGACATCCTGCACGGCAAGGAGTGGCTGCGGCGGAGCAAGGTCGGCCGGGCCTGGGTCTACGAGCCGACCTGCACCCGGGAGTCGTACACCGCCCAGCTGATGCACCAGGCCCTGGAGACCAGCCCGGACCGCGCCGGGGCCCTGCTGCACTTCGTCGACCGGATCAGCGGCGACGAGGCGACGGCCCTGCTCGCCGCCCTGGAGCAGGTCAAGGCGCGGGACGACGACCGGTGACCCTCGCCCTGCTGGCGCTGCACCTGCTCCTGGTCGGCTTCCTGTTCCCGCGGCGGCTGGCCGGCTCGCCGCGGCTCCAGGCCCGGCCGGCCCTCGGCGCGGGCGTCTGGCTCGCGCTGATGGCCTCCTTCGGCAGCGGGCTGCTGCTGGCCGCGCACCACCTGGTGGCACCGATCGGGCACGAACCGGCCGGCCTCGTCGGCCTGCTCCCGCACCTGGAGTCGGCCGTCGCGCCGCACGCCCACGACTGGTGGGCCCCGGTGGCGGCCGGCGGCGCGGTCGCGGCGGTCACCGCCGTGCTCGCCGCGCGGGCCGCCCGGGCCCGGCGGCGGCACCGGGAGACGCTCGACCTGGTCGCCACCCGGGACCCGGGGCGCCGGCTGCTCGTCCTGGAGGACCCCCGGCCCGCCGTCTACTGCCTGCCCGGCTACCGGGCCCGGGTGGTGGCCACCCGGGGCGCCGTCGACCTGCTGGACGAACGGCGGCTCGCCGCGGCCGTCGCCCACGAGTACGGACACCTGCGCGGCCGCCACCACCTGGTCCTGCTCGCCGCCGACACCTTCGCGCTCCTCCTCGGCCGGCTCCCGCTGGCCCGGCTCGGGCGGGCGGAGGTGGCGCTGCTGCTGGAGATGGCGGCCGACGACGCCGCGCTCGCCCGGGTGACCCCCGCCGAACTCGCGGGCGCGCTCTGCGCCCTGGCCACCGCCGGGGCCGGGCCGGGACCGGCCGGCCTCGCCGCCGCGTCCACCGGTGTGCTCGCCCGTGTCCAGCGCCTCGCCCGCACCCCCGCGCCCCCGGCCCCCGCCTACCGCCTGGCCGCCCTCGCCGCCCCGCTCCTCCCCTACCTGCTGGCCTGCGCCCCGCACCCGTGATCGCCGTGGCGTTCGGCGTGACTAGGGTGACCGCATGGATCTCACCGGTTTCCCCTTCACCGCCACCGACTGGAACCAGGTCGACGAGGAGCGCAAGCCGGGCGAGCGCGGGGAAGTGACCAGCCGCGTGCAGCAGTTCGGCGAGGTCAGGGTCCGGCGGGTGGACTACAGCCCGGGCTACGTCGCCGACCACTGGTGCCGCAAGGGGCACGTGCTGTACGTCCTGGAGGGCGAGCTCGTGACCACGCTCGACGACGGCCGCGTCGTGGTCACCGGCCGGGGCGGCAGCTACCAGGTGGCCGACGACGCGGAGGCCCACCGCTCCAGCGCGCCGAACGGCGCCAGCCTGCTGATCGTCGACTGAGGGCGGCGGGCGCCCCGGCCGTTGAGAGCAGCAGGCACCCCGGCCGCCATCGACGCCTCAGGGCCGGACGGCGCCGACGTAGGGCATGGTGTCGATCGGGAGGACCTCCACGTTCTTCCCCGTGCGCGGGGCGTGGATCATCTTGCCGTCGCCGATGTAGAGGCCGACGTGGTGCAGGTCGCCGTAGAAGAAGACCAGGTCGCCCGGCTGGAGGTCGGCGCGGGCGATGCGGGAGCCGGCGTTCCACTGGGACTGGGAGACGCGCGGCAGCTGGACCCCGGCCGCGCGGTAGGCGGCGCCGGTGAGGCCGGAGCAGTCGTAGCCGGACGGGCCGGTGGCGCCCCAGACGTACGGCTTGCCGAGCTGGGAGTAGGCGAACTGGACCACGGCGGCGGCCCGTCCGGAAACGGGGCCGGTGAAGGCGGGCCGCTCGGCGGCGGAGCGGGAGGCCCGGGTGGCGGCGGCCTCCTGGGCGTTGACCTTGGCCCGGTCGGCGGCGCTCAACTTGTTGAGCAGCGCCTGGGCCTTGGCCAGCTTGTCCTGGACCGCCTTCTTCTCGCCCGCGAGCGCGGCGGCCGCCTGGTCGAGCTGGGCGAGGGTGGCGGTCGCCTCGGCGCGGTCCTGGTCGAGCCGGCGCTGCTCGGCCAGGGCCTGGCGCAGCAGGGCCGCCTGCGAGTCGACGACCTGGTTCTGGGCGGAGGCCCGGGCCAGGTAGGCGCCGGGGTCGGCATCGAGCATCAGCTGGACGGACGGGTCGATGCCGCCGTTGCGGTACTGGTCGGCCGCGATGCCGCCGAGCTGGGTGCGCAGCTCGTTCATCGCGTCCTGGCCCCGGGCCACCTTCTCCTGGATCCGGCCCGCCTCGCCCTGGAGCTTCTGCTGCTTCTCCTGGAAGCCGTTGTAGCGCTCGATCGACTGCTCGGCCTCCTCGTTGAGCCGGTCGACCTCCTCCTTCACGGCGGCGAGGCCCGGCGTCGGCTCGGCCTGGGCGGGCCCGGCGGTGAGGACGACGCCGCCGGCCATCGCGGTCGTGAGGACCGCCAGACGGGCCCGGCTGGGCGGGCTGGGCTTGCGGCGCTTTCCCATGCTGGCGGTCTCCTGGCGGCGAGAAGGGGTGAAGCCGGACCGTAGGGACCGTCAAGGACCGAACGGCGCGAACACGGGCGGGTGAACGGGCAGGCCGGCGTGCGCCGGGGGTGCAGCGCCCGCTCCGCCCGCGTTCTCCTAAGTAATTTAGTAGATGACCGCCGGGCTTGCGCAAGCCGCCCGCCCCCAACCGCCGGGCCCTGCCCCCGCGCACCCCCTCACAACCCCCTGGTGGCACCGGTAGTGCAACAGAGTGCACAGAGAGGGCAAGGTCACACCCTTCGCCTCTCCTGCGCTCCCGCGAGCGGGCGCTAACCTGCGGGGCATGACGGTCCCGCCCGAAGGGCTTCCCCTGGCCGCCGAGTTCCCGGCCGCCCACCGCGCGCAGTGGCAGACCCTCGTCGAGGGTGTGCTCCGCAAGGCGGGGGCGCAGCCCGAGGACGGCGCCGCGGCCGAGCACGCGCTCGGTACCGCGCTCCAGGACGGGCTGCGCGCCCGCCCGCTGTACACCGCCGAGGACGCCCCGGCCGACCCCGGCCTCCCCGGCTTCCCGCCGTTCGTGCGCGGCGCCCGGCCGCAGGGCGCCACCGTCTCGGGCTGGGACGTCCGCCAGCGGCACAGCGACCCCGATCCGCGCCGCACCAACCAGGCCGCGCTGGCCGACCTGGAGCACGGCGGCGGCTCGCTCTGGCTGGAGCTCGGCGGGTCCGGACTGCCCGTCACCGCGCTGGGCGAGGCGCTCACCGGCGTCTACCTCGACCTGGCCGCCGTGGTCCTCGACGCGGGTGCCGAGTTCCCAGCCGCCGCCGAACAGCTGTTCGCGCTGTACCGCGAGCGCGAGGTCTCCCCCGGCTCCGCCGTCGCCACCCTCGGCGCCGACCCGCTCGGCCTCCAGGCCCGCACCGGCGACGCCGCGCGCACCGACGCCCTGCTCGCCGAGGCCGCCTCGCTCGCCACCCGCTGCGCCGAGGGCTACCCCGGCGTGCGCGCGCTGGCCGTCGACGCCCTGCCGTACCACGGCGCCGGCGCCTCCCCCGCGCAGGAACTGGGCGCCTCGGTCGCCACCGGCGTCGCCTACCTGCGCGCGCTCACCGCCGCCGGACTCTCCGTGGACGCCGCGCTCGGCCAGCTGGAGTTCCGCTACGCCGCCGACGCCGACCAGTTCCTGACGATCGCCAAGCTCCGCGCCGCGCGCCGGCTCTGGGCCCGGGTCGCCGAGGCCAGCGGCGCCACCCCCGCAGCCTCCGCGCAGCGCCAGCACGCCGTCACCTCCGACGTGATGATGACCGCCCGCGACCCGTGGGTGAACATGCTGCGCACCACCATCGCCTGCCTGGCCGCCGGTGTCGGCGGGGCCGACGCGGTGACCGTGCTGCCGTTCGACACCGCCGTCGGCCTGCCGGACGCCTTCGCCCGCAGGATCGCCCGCAACACCCAGGCGATCCTGCTGGAGGAGTCGCACCTCGCCCGGGTCGTCGACCCGGCCGGCGGCTCCTGGTACGTGGAGCGGCTGACCGACGAACTCGCCCACGCCGCCTGGGCCTGGTTCCAGGAGATCGAGCGGGCCGGCGGCCAGCGCGCCGCGCTGGAGTCCGGACTGGTCGAGCAGCGGATCGCCGCCACCTGGGCCGAGCGCTCGGTCCGGCTCGCCAAGCGGCGCGAACCGGTCACCGGCGTCAGTGAGTTCCCCAACCTCGGCGAGCAGGCGCTCGTCCGCGAGCCCGCCCCGGCCGGCCCCGGCGGCGGACTGCCGACCGTGCGGCGGGCCGAGGCCTACGAGGCACTGCGCGACCGCTCGGACGCGCACCTCGCCGCCACCGGCGGCCGCCCGGCGCTGTTCCTGGCCTCGATCGGCACCGCCTCCGCGCACACCGCGCGCACCACCTTCGCCGCCAACCTGTTCCAGGCCGGCGGCATCGCCACCACCGCGCACGAGGGCACCGACCCGGCGGCCTTCGCCGAGGCGTTCGCCGCCAGCGGCGCCGCGGTGGCCTGCCTCTGCTCCAGCGACGCCCTGTACGGCGAACACGCCGAGGCGGTGGCCTCCGCACTGGCGGCGGCCGGCGCGCGGCGCGTCCTGCTGGCCGGCCGGCCGGGCGAGAACCCGCCCGCGGGCGTGGACGGCTTCGTCTTCGCCGGCGGCGACGCCGTCGCCGTCCTCACCTCCCTGCTCGACGAGATCGGAGTGGCCCGATGATCCCCGACTTCACCGCGATCGGGCTCGACCCGGACGCCGACGGCGCCCCCGCCGCCCGTCCGGACGCCACGGCCACCACCAGCGCCGGCGCCACCACCACGGCCACCGCCGCCGCCACCGAGGGCCAGTGGCGCGCCGCCTGGCGGCAGGCCACCGGCAAGGACGTCGACGAGCAGCTCTGGGACACCCCCGAGGGCATCGGCGTCAAGCCGCTGTACACCGCCGAGGACCTCGCCGGGCTGGACTTCCTGGGCACCTACCCGGGCATCGCCCCGTACCTGCGCGGCCCGTACCCGACGATGTACGTCAACCAGCCGTGGACGGTCCGGCAGTACGCGGGCTTCTCCACCGCCGAGGAGTCCAACGCCTTCTACCGCCGCAACCTCGCGGCCGGTCAGAAGGGCCTGTCGGTCGCCTTCGACCTGCCGACCCACCGCGGCTACGACAGCGACCACCCGCGGGTCACCGGCGACGTCGGCATGGCGGGCGTGGCGATCGACTCGATCTACGACATGCGCCAGCTGTTCGACGGCATCCCGCTGGACCGGATGTCCGTCTCGATGACCATGAACGGCGCGGTGCTGCCCGTACTGGCGCTGTACATCGTGGCGGCCGAGGAGCAGGGGGTGCCGCCGGAGAAGCTGGCCGGGACCATCCAGAACGACATCCTCAAGGAGTTCATGGTCCGCAACACGTACATCTACCCGCCGCAGCCCTCGATGCGGATCATCTCCGACATCTTCGCGTACACCTCGCAGAAGATGCCCCGGTACAACTCGATCTCCATCTCCGGCTACCACATCCAGGAGGCCGGGGCCACCGCCGACCTGGAGCTGGCCTACACCCTGGCCGACGGCGTCGAGTACCTGCGGGCCGGACTGGACGTCGGCCTGGACGTGGACGCGTTCGCGCCCCGGCTGTCGTTCTTCTGGGCGATCGGCATGAACTTCTTCATGGAGGTCGCCAAGCTGCGCGCGGCCCGGCTGCTCTGGGCCAAGCTGGTCAAGCAGTTCGACCCGAAGAACGCCAAGTCGCTGTCCCTGCGCACCCACTCGCAGACCTCCGGCTGGTCGCTCACCGCCCAGGACGTCTTCAACAACGTCGCCCGCACCTGCGTGGAGGCGATGGCCGCCACCCAGGGCCACACCCAGTCGCTGCACACCAACGCGCTGGACGAGGCGCTCGCGCTGCCGACCGACTTCTCCGCCCGGATCGCCCGCAACACCCAGCTGCTGCTGCAGCAGGAGTCCGGCACCTGCCGGGTCATCGACCCGTGGGGCGGCTCGGCCTACGTCGAGAAGCTCACCCACGACCTCGCGAACCGCGCCTGGCAGCACATCCAGGAGGTCGAGGCAGCCGGCGGCATGGCCAAGGCCATCGACGCCGGCATCCCCAAGCTGCGGGTCGAGGAGGCCGCCGCCCGCACCCAGGCGCGGATCGACTCCGGCCGCCAGCCGGTGATCGGCGTCAACAAGTACCGGGTGGAGAGCGACGAGCAGATCGACGTGCTCAAGGTCGACAACTCCGCGGTGCGCGCCGCCCAGATCGAGAAGCTTCGCCGGCTGCGCGCGGAGCGCGACGAGACCGCCACCCGCGCCGCCCTGGACGCGCTCACCCGGGCCGCCGAGGCCGGGCCCTCGCGCGGCGGCTCGCTCGACGGCAACCTGCTGCACCTCGCCGTGAACGCCGCCCGCGCCAAGGCCACCGTCGGCGAGATCTCCGACGCCCTGGAGAAGGTGTACGGCCGCCACTCGGGCCAGATCCGTACCATCTCCGGTGTGTACCGAGACGAAGCGGGCGCCTCCGCCCCCCTGCAGCGCACCCGGGAACTGGTCGAGCGGTTCGAGCGGGCCGAGGGCCGCCGCCCCCGCATCCTGGTCGCCAAGATGGGCCAGGACGGCCACGACCGCGGCCAGAAGGTGATCGCCACCGCCTTCGCCGACCTCGGTTTCACCGTGGACGTGGGCCCGCTGTTCCAGACCCCCGCCGAGGTCGCCCGGCAGGCCGTCGAGGCGGACGTGCACATCGTCGGCGTCTCCTCGCTCGCCGCCGGCCACCTCACCCTGGTGCCCGCGCTGCGCGCCGAACTCGCCGCCGCCGGACGCGAGGACATCACCATCGTGGTCGGCGGGGTGATCCCCCCGCAGGACTTCGACGCCCTCTACGAGGCGGGCGCCGCGGCGGTCTTCCCGCCCGGCACGGTGATCCCGGAGGCCGCCTACGACCTCCTGAAGTCGCTCGCCGCCGACCTCGGCCACGAGATCTGAGGCCCGGGTCGGATGCCGCCCCGGACGATCGACCTCGACAGCTACGCGACGGGTGTGCGGGAGGGCTCGCGCGCGTACATCGCGCGGGCCATCACCCTCGTCGAGTCCACCCGGCCCGACCACCGCGCGCTGGCGCAGCAGCTGCTGACGCGGCTGCTGCCGCACTCCGGCGGAGCGGTCCGGGTGGGCATCACGGGGGTGCCCGGGGTCGGCAAGTCGACCTTCATCGACGCCTTCGGCACCATGCTCACCGCGCAGGGTCACAAGGTCGCGGTGCTGGCCGTCGACCCGACCTCCAGCCGGACCGGCGGCTCGATCCTGGGTGACAAGACCCGGATGGAACGCCTGGCGGTGGACCCGAACGCCTTCGTCCGGCCGTCCCCGACCTCCGGCACCCTCGGCGGGGTGGCCAAGGCCACCCGGGAGTCGATGCTGGTGATGGAGGCGGCGGGCTACGACGTGGTGCTGATCGAGACGGTCGGCGTCGGCCAGTCCGAGACCACCGTGGCCGGCATGGTCGACTCCTTCCTGCTGCTCTCGCTGGCCCGCACCGGCGACCAGCTGCAGGGCATCAAGAAGGGCGTCCTGGAACTCGCCGACGTCATCGCCGTCAACAAGGCCGACGGCCCGCACGAACTCGACGCCAAGGCCGCCGCCCGCGAACTCGCGGGCGCGCTGCGCCTGTTGCAGGCTCCCGACGCGCCGTGGACGCCGCCCGTGCTGACCTGCTCGGGCCGCGACGGGGGCGGGCTGGACGTGCTCTGGGAGCGCCTCCAGCAGCACCGCAAGGTCCTGGACGCGACCGGCGCACTGGCCGCCAAGCGCCGCGACCAGCAGGTGGAGTGGACGTGGGCGATGGTCCACGACCAGCTGCTGGCCCGGCTCCACTCCCACCCCGAGGTGGGCCGCCTGGTCCCGGAGCTGGAGCGGCGGGTGCGCGAGGGCACGATGACCGCGACACTCGCGGCGGACAGAATCCTGGACGCCTTCAGCACGCCACCCGCGAGCTGAGCACGAGGCCGAGCGCCGTGCCCCACCCATGCGTGGGGCACGGCGCTTCGTGCTGCTCGGGGAACTCGAACCAGACCACCTTGCCGTCCCCCTGTGGGTACCAGCCCCATGCATCGGCGAGGACCTCCACCAGCAACAGCCCCCGCCCACCCGTCGCTTCGACCCCGCGCTCCCGCCGCGGGAGCGCGGGGCACCGGTCGAACACCTCGACTCTCAGGCGCCCCGGCCGCCGCAACACGGTCACGGCACAACGGTCCCCGGTGTGCAGCAGCGCGTTGGCACACAGCTCCAGGTCCCTGAGGGCGTCGTCCGCGAGCGGCACACCCCATTCCCGCACGATCGCCCCCACCAGCCACCGCGCCGCCGGCACCGCCTCCGGTGCCGGCGGCGTCCCCCAGTCCAGCGGAACCGGGAACCGGGCACTGCTGAGCGGGCTGACCACCATGAACGCCTCCACGTCGACGGGGCAGGAGTGCTGCCGGTGCGAGGCCGCGCGTCGAACAGAGCGACCTGTCACCGGCAGTCAACAACTCGTCACGTGTATGGGACGATCGATGATGCGGCGCCCGCATACGCGTATGCGCGCGCCGCATCGGAGCGCGTCACCGGCCCCGGGCGGGCCCGTAGCTTTGGGTGGGCTGGTGAACTGGAACTCGGTCGCGGTCCGGGAAGCGTCCCGGACCGGGAACTACGGGAAGATCGTCGAACTGGCGCGAACCTACCGGCGGCTGACCCAACTGCAGTTGGGCGCGGCGTGCGGACTGTCGCAGTCGGCCGCCTCCCGGCTGGAGAAGCGCGGCAGCGGACCGTACGCCATGGACGTCCTGCTGCGGATCTCACGACATCTGGAGATCCCGCCGGCCGTGCTGGGCCTGGCAGGCCCGCCGATGCGGACGACGAAGGGAGGCGAGAACGTGGAGAGGCGTCAGTTCCTCGGCGCGGCGGCGGCGATCGCCGTCGCCGCGCCCGTTCTCGCCGTCGTCGACCACGTCATGGACGAGACCGAGCCGCAGGCAGCGGCGCTCCGGCTCGCCACGACCTCGTACCGGAGGCTGGACGGATCGACGCCCTCCCGCGAGCTGGCCGAGGCCGTGCACGCGCATCTGCGGCTGATTCAGGGACTCATGCGAACGGCACCGACCGAGGCCGCACGGACAGGACTCGCCGGTGTCGCGAGCGAGGCCGCGAGCCTGGCGGCCTGGCTGGCCTGGGACATGGGCGACCACGGCTCGGCGCGTTCGTTCTACGGGGCCGCGATCAAGGCCGCCCGGTCGAGTTCGAACCCACTCCTCACGGCCTACCAGTCAGGAAGTCTCGCCCAGTTCGAAGCGCACTCCGGCAACGCCGTCCAAGCACTGAGCCTTGCACGAAGCGCTCGAAGGTGCCTCGAACCGGAGTATCCGCCGATCGCCGACGCCTGGCTCTCGTCGGTCGAGGCCCTGGGACATGCCGCTGCGGGCGATCGGCGAAGCGCCGATCGCGCGTTGATGCGGAGCCGAGCAGTGATTGAAGGCAGCTCAGACGGGGAACGACCGCCCTGGCCCTGGGTGTTCACCTTCGACGAGTCAAAGATCGCCGCAGTTCGCGTGACCTGCGGCGCCAAACTGGGGCTCACGGCGTGGACATCCACGGTTGTCCACACTCCCACTGCGACTGGTCATGCGAAACAGCGGGCACTGATGTTCATGGATGTGGCGGCGGGCCACTTGGCCGCTGGGCGGGTCGAGGCGGCGTTCGCGCTCGGCGGCCAAGCCCTGGAGATCGGCCTCCAGTACCGCTCGGGACGGATCGTCGAAAGAGGACGTTCCCTGCGGAGATCGTTCAGCACGTCCTCGCCGTCCAAGGCCGTTCGTGAATTCGACGAGCGGCTGCACGGCGTACACCTCTAGGAAGGAGCACGATGCGGATCGGGATCACGGGGCACCGGGGGCTGGATGCCGAGCTGGAGCGGAAGGTCCGGCAGTTGCTGGCCGACTCCCTGGCGGCGGAGGACGCGTCCGAACTCACGGTCGTGTCCTGCATCGCGGACGGGCCGGACGCGTGGATCGCCGAGCTCGCGCTCCACCGGGGTGCCCGGCTCGAAGTGGTCGTCCCCGCCCAGCGGTACCGCGACGGCCTGCCGGAGTGGCATCACCCGGTCTACGACCGCCTCCTCCGGGACGCCTCCGAGGAGCACCGCACCGGCCGGGTGGAGTCGGACGAGGCCGCTCACATGGCCGGGAGCGAGCTGCTCGTCGGCCGGGTCGACCGGCTGATCGCCGTCTGGGACGGCCTGCCCGCCCGGGGCTTCGGCGGGACGGCGGACGTCGTCGCCCACGCCCGGCGGCTGGGCATTCCCGTCCAGGTGCTCTGGCCCGCCGGGGCCCGGCGCTGATCGATCGAGGAAGGGGAGAAGCATGGGATTCGGCCTCGTTGCCCGGTTCGTGGCCCGTGATGCGACAGCCGCTCACGCCTTCGACGAACTGGCACGGGAAGCACTCGAAGGGATCCGCGCCGAGGAGCCCGGGACTCTCGTCTACGTCAATCACGCCGTGCCGGACGAGCCGCGCGTCCGGATCTTCTACGAGCTGTACGCGGACCGCGAGGCGTTCGAGGAGCACGAGCGGCAGCCTCATGTCCGCCGGTTCCTGGCCGAGCGCGGCCGGTACCTCGAATCGTTCGACGTGACCTTCCTGGACAAGATCGACGGCAAGGGGTCTGCCTGACACGCACGAAAGGGCCCCCGGACGGTTCGCACCTTCGGGGGCCCTTCGTTACCTGCCCTGCCCTGGGTCAGGTGTTTGTGGGCGGCTCACCCCAAAAATGCAGGGTCAGGCGCTCTTCGCCGCCGTGAAGCGGGCCGAGACGTCCTGCCAGTTGACGACGTCCCACAGGCGGGTGACGTAGTCGGGGCGGACGTTGCGGTACTGCAGGTAGTAGGCGTGCTCCCAGGCGTCGAAGGCCAGCAGCGGGGTGGTGCCCTGGCCGACGTTGCCGTGGTGGTCGTAGACCTGCTCGACGATCAGGCGGCCGGCCAGCGGCTCCCAGGAGAGGATGCCCCAGCCCGAGCCCTGGACGCCGGTGGTGGCGGTGCTCAGCTGCTTCTTGAAGGCGTCGAAGCTGCCGAAGTGCTCGGTGATGGCGTCGGCCAGCTCGCCCTCGGGGCGGTCGCCGCCCTCCGGGGAGAGGTTCTGCCAGAACAGCGAGTGCAGCACGTGGCCGGACAGGTGGAAGGCGAAGGTCTTCTGCAGCCCGACCAGGCCGCCGAACTGCTCCTTGTCCCGCGCCTCGGCGAGCTGCTCAAGGGTGTCGTTGGCGCCCTTGACGTACGCGGCGTGGTGCTTGGAGTGGTGCAGCTCCAGGATCTCCGCGGACATCGCGCGCTCCAGCGCGGAGTAGTCGTACGGGAGGTCGGGAAGCGAGTAGGTGCTCATCAGGAGACGGGCCCTTTCGGCGAGTTCAACGGTGACGATCGTGCCGGGTCAACACTATTGCGTATCAGTTGCAGAAACTAAGCACCGGCTCCTGCGTATTCCTCCCACCCCGGAGATCTTCACCGCGGATCCTTGTTGCACAATAGTTGCAGGTAGTAGAAGCAAGCAATAAAGGTGGACACTGTGGCCGGATCGCCGGTGGTGCTGGGCATCGAGTCGTCCTGCGACGAGACCGGCGCGGGGCTGGTGCGCGACGGCGTACTGCTCGGCCAGGCGGTGGCGTCCTCGATGGACGAGCACGCCCGCTACGGCGGCGTGGTCCCCGAGATCGCCGCCCGCGCGCACCTCCACGCGATGGCGCCGGTCGTCGACGAGGCCCTGCAACGGGCCGGGCTCACCCTCGCCGACGTCGGGGCGGTGGCGGTGACGACCGGTCCGGGCCTGGCCGGGGCACTGCAGATCGGGGTGGCGGCCGCCAAGGCCTACTCCTTCTCGCTCGGCGTCCCGCTGTACGGGGTGCACCACCTCGCCGGGCACGTGGCCGCCGCGACGCTCGACGGCGGGCCGCTGCCCGACCCGTGCGTCGTGCTCATCGTCTCGGGCGGGCACACCTCGCTGCTGCTGGTGCGCGACCTGGCGCGCGACCCGGTGGTCCACCTCGGGGACACCCTGGACGACGCGGCCGGCGAGTGCTTCGACAAGGTCGCCCGGATCCTGCGCCTGCCCTACCCGGGCGGGCCCGCGATCGACCGGGCCGCCCGGGACGGCGACCGGCGCGCGGTGCGCCTGCCGCGCCCGCTGAGCGGGCCGAACGACCCGCCCTACGCCTTCTCCTTCTCCGGCCTGAAGACCGCCGCCGCCCGCTGGGTCGAGGCGCAACGGGCCGCCGGTGCCGAGCCGAACGTCCCGGACGCGGCCGCCGCGCTGCAGGAGGCGATCGCCGACGTGCTGACCCGCAAGGCCGTCAGGGCCTGCCTGGACCACGGGATCGGCACCCTGGTGGTGGTAGGCGGGGTGGCCGCCAACTCGCGGGTGCGGGAGCTGGCCGAGCGGCGCTGCGCCTCGGCCGGGATCGCGCTGCGGGTGCCGCCGCTGCGGCTGTGCACCGACAACGGGGCGATGGTCGCGGCCGTCGGCGACCTGCTGGTCCGGGCCGGTGCCGAGCCGGCCCCGGCGGACCTCTCGGTCGACCCCTCGGCCCCGCTGGAGGCGGCGGCGCTCACCCCTCGGGCCGCCGCGACCCTCGCCCCGCGCGGCTCCGCCGCACCGGCCGCCTGAGCCCTACCAGGACAAATGCCCCACCTCGGGGCCCCCTGACAACGTTTCGGTTGCGGCGAACGATTATTCGACCCCCGGGCCTTCCCGCCGACTGGCGATGTGTGCCATTTTACATGTCACACATCGAGTGGCCGCGCCCCCCAAATCGCGGCCCCGAACGGCCCCGGAGGCCCCCACAGATGCGTCCCTCCCGGATAAACACGGCCAACGCGCGCAAGCTCCCTGCGCTCGGCGCGGCCTTCTTCATCGCCCTCGGACTGTTCGCCCCGCAGGCCCAGGCCGCCCCGGCCGGCGCCTCCACCCCGGCCGGCACCAAGGCCGCGGCCGCCACGCCGCGGTCGATCCCGGTCCCCAAGTCGCCCGATGCCAAGAGCACCAGCGCCTACAAGATCTCCGCCCAGGACAGCGCCGCGGCGCACACCCCGCCCGCCGCCCCGGCCACCGCTCCGGTCAAGGCCGCCAAGGGCTTCTCGGCCGCCGCCGCGGACCCCTGTCCCGACCTGTCCGGGGTGCTCAACGCCTCGGGCAGCTCCCTGGTCCAGCAGCTCAAGGCCCTGCCGCGGGTCGAGTGCACCTGGCCGCTGTTCAACATCGACGTCAACGCCTCGGGCTCCGCCTTCCGCGAGGCCAACATGGTGACCGTCGCGAACGCGCTGCGCGACGCCGCCCCGGCCTACCCGGGCGACAACAGCACCGCCATCGGCCAGCTGGTGCTCTTCCTGCGGGCGGGCTACTACCTGCACGAGACCAATCCGAACGCCATCGGCAGCTACGGCCCGACGCTGGCCGCCGCCACCCGTGGCGGGCTGGACGCGTTCTTCGCGAACAACCACAGCAAGGACGCCACCGCCGCCAACGGCGACCTCATGGTCGAGGTCGTCAAGGTGATCGGCCAGACCGACACCCTCGGCCGTTACGCCGGCTACTTCAAGTGGCTGCTCGACAACTACACCGGCACCTGGCCCGAGCGGATGACGGCCACCGTCGCCGAGTTCGACTGGGTCCTCAAGGACGGCTTCGCCGCCGCGAACGACAGCAAGGGCTGGAAGGCCGCCCTCAAGGCCGACCCCAGCATCCTGAACTCCTGGTCCGGCTTCGTCACCCGTAACGACTCCCTGCTGAACCGTTTCGACATCGTCAGCAACATCGGCCGCTACCTCGGCTACGCGCTGGACGTGCCGGAGCTGAAGACCCAGCTGCGGCCGATCATGAAGGACCTGATCAACCGCTACCCGAACGTCGGCCCGACCGCCCCGATCACCATGAACCTGGGCTGGGCGACGCGCAAGTTCGACAAGGGCCACTGCGCGGACTTCGGTATCTGCGACCTGAACACCCGCCTCATGCCGGTCATCCTGCCGATCCAGAAGGTCTGCAACGACGGCCTGAAGATCAAGGCCCAGGACATGTCCCCGGGTCAGCTTGCGACCACCTGCACCAGCCTGATCAACCAGGATGCCTACTTCCACAAGATCATCGGTGACAAGGGCGCCATCCCCGGCGATGTGAACACCAACCTGGAGGTCGTCGCCTTCGACGACTACGACCAGTACTCGCTGTACGCCTGGGCCTTCTACGACATCGACGTCGACAACGGCGGCATGTACGAGGAGGGCAACCCGGCGGTGGCCGGCAACCAGGCCCGCTTCATCGCCCACGAGGCGTCCTGGATCCGCCCGGAGTTCCAGATCTGGAACCTCAACCACGAGTACACCCACTACCTCGACGGCCGCTACAACATGGCCGGCGACTTCGAGGCCGGCATCGTGACCCCGACCATCTGGTGGGTCGAGGGCATCGCCGAGAACATCTCCTACGGTTACCGCAACGTGCGCAACGCCGACGCGATCGCCGAGGCCGGCAAGAAGACCTACAAGCTCAGCGAGCTCTTCGACACCGTCTACGACCAGACCGCCGACGCCGACGCCAACTCCAACCGGGTCTACCGCTGGGGCTGGCTGGCCACCCGCTACATGCTGCAGCAGCACCGCTCCGACATGGACGCCGTGCTCGCCAAGTACCGCACGGGTGACTGGAACGGCGCCCGCACCATCCTGAAGACCACCATCGGCACCCGCTACGACGCCGACTTCAGCAACTGGCTCGGCGCCTGCGCCACCAACGACTGCGGCCCGCTGCCGGAGGCCCCGACCGGCCCGGTCACCCCGACCACCCCGGTCTGCACCATCCCGGACACCCGCCAGTTCGACAACAACTGCCGCCGGGACAACCTGGCCGCCGTCACCGGCAACTACAGCTACCACTTCATCAACCTGCCGGCCGGCGTCAAGACGCTCACCCTCACCAGCAGCGGCGGCACCGGCAACGCCGACCTGTACTACGGCGGCTCCAACTGGGCCACCACCAGCAACGCCCTCGCCAAGTCCACCAACGCGGGCAACGGCGAGACCCTGACCATCACCAACCCCCCGGCCGGCTGGGTCTACTTCAGCCTCGCCGCCCAGCAGGACTTCGCGGGCACCACCCTCTCCGTGCAGTACCAGTAGCAGCATCCGCACCACCAGGGTGAACCACTGAGCGCACCAGGGCCCCGCCGGTACCAGGCGGTTTCTAGGGGTCGTTGCAACACGTGGTCGGTTGTCTAGGCCGCGAGCAGTTTATGCAGGCGCTCGGCTGGGGTTTCCCAGCCGAGCGTTTTGCGTGGGCGGCCGTTGAGTTCGGCGGCGACGGCGGCCAGCTGTTCGGGGCTGTGGGCGGACAGGTCGGTGCCCTTGGGGAAGTACTGCCGCAGCAGGCCGTTCGTGTTCTCGTTCGAACCGCGCTGCCAGGGACTGGCGGGATCGCAGAAGTAGACCGGGATGTCGGTGGCCAGGGTGAACGAGCCGTGGGCGGCCATCTCGGAGCCCTGGTCCCAGGTCAGCGAGCGCACCAGGTGGCCGGGCAGGGTCTGGACGATGGTCACCAGGGCGTCGCGGACCTGCTCGGCGGTTCGGCCCTCGGCCAGGTGCAGGAGCATCACATAGCGGGTCGCGCGCTCGACCAGGGTGCCGATCGCGGATCCGCCGTCCTTGCCGATGATCAGGTCGCCCTCCCAGTGGCCGGGCACCGCCCGGTCCTCGACCTCGGCGGGGCGCTCGCTGATCATGACCATCGGGGTGACGAACCGCGGCTGGCGGCAGGCCGCTTGGCGGTGCGACTTGCGCCGGGCGCGTCCGGTCCGCAGGGCGGCGGCCAGTTCCCGGCGCAGTTCGCCGCGGCCTTGGACGTAGAGGGCCTGGTAGACCGTCTCGTGGACCACGTGCATCTCCGGTCGATCGGGAAACTGTGCACGCAGAGCCTGGCAGATCTGCTCCGGACTCCACTTCCTGCCCAGATGATGCTGAATGAAGTCCCGCAGTTCGGGGTTCTGGCCGATCTTGCCGGGCTTGGGTCGGGGCCGGCGGGCATCGGCCCGGGCCTGTGCGGCGTGCGGCCGGTATTGGCCGTTGACCGGGTGGCGGTTGCGCGCGATCTCGCGGCTGATCGTGGAGGGGCTGCGACCGAGCTCGGCGGCGATCTTGCGGATGGCGACCTTCTCCCGCAGCCGGTCTGCTATGTGGATGCGGTCGGCCTCGCGCAGGTACCGGGACGGACCGGAAGGCGGCACCTCCACATGGATGGGAGGTACCGCCTTCCTCTGCCCACCGGGCGAGTGATGGCCATTACGCCACTTCTTGCCGGTCCGGACGTTGACGCCGACGATCCGGCAGGCTTCCGTACTGCTGTAGCCCTGCTGCATGAGCCGGAAGTATGCCTCCCGCTCAGCGGTCAGTTTCCTGGTCCCCTGAGGCTTCCGGTCCTTGCGGATCTCGAAGTCCATCGCATCCCCTGAGCTGGGGTGTTGCAACGACTCCTAGAACCCAAGCCACCGGCGGGGCCCTCCCCGTGCGCTCCCACATCCCCGGAGGGGTTCAGAGCAGGGCCTCCGGGGGCAGGCGGTGGACGCCGGGCAGGTGGGAGTCGAGTTCGCCCGGTTCGAAGCGGCACATGCCGACGGCGTGCCAGAACTCGCCGGCGACGTCGCCCTCGCACTTGTAGGCGCCGGAGGGCAGCAGGGCGGCCCAGCCGTCAGGGGTGCCGAGCAGGGTCGCGAGGGCCGTGGGGCGGCCCTCCTCGGGGACGCGCCAGAGCCGGATCGTGCCGTCCTCGCCGCCGCTGGCCAGCAGGGAGCCGTCCGGGCTGAAGGTGACGGCCAGGATCCGGCCGGTGTGGCCGCGCAGCCCCGCCACCTCGGTCCCGGCGAGCGGGTCCCACAACCGGACCACCCGGTCGTCCCCGGCGGTGGCGAGCAGCGGGCGGCTCGGGTGGGCGGCGGCCGTCCACAGCCGGCCGACGTGGCCGGTCAGCCGGTGCCGGACGGCCCGGTCCACCCAGATCACCGCGGTGCCGTCCCAGGAGGCGCTGGCCAGCCAGGTGCTGTCGGCGGCCGGCGAGACCGCGTACACCCGGTCGGTGTGGCCGTCGAGTTCGGCCACCACCCGCCCGGCGTCGATGTCGGAGATCCGCACCCGGCTGTCGTCGCAGCCGGTCAGCAGCTGCCGCCCGTCCGGGCTGAACGCGATCGAGCGGACCCGCCCCCGGTGCTCGCGGAGCGTGTTGAGGTGCGCCCCGGTGCGCCGGTACCAGATCCGGACGGTGTCGTCGTCGTTGGCGGTGGCCACCAGGACGCCGTCGGCGCTGAACGCCTCCGCCCAGACGTGCTCGGTCTCGACGTCCATCTCGCGCAGGTACTCGCCGGTGCGGGCGTTCCACAGGCACAGGTCGCCGTCGTTGGTGGCGGTGGCCAGCACCGCCTCCTCCGGGCTGAACACGGCCGAGACCAGCCGGCTGCTGCGGCCCGAGAGCTCGCGCAGCCGACGGCCGGTGGACGGCTCCCAGAGCCGGACCCGCCCGTCGTTGCCGCCGGCCGCCAGCAGGGTGCCGTCACCGCTGAAGGTGAGCGAGCCGATCCGCCGGCCGTGGCCGCGCAGCAGTTGGCGGCTGCGGCCCGAGGACGGGTCCCAGAGCCGGACCCGCCCGTCGTTGGCGCCGGTGACCAGCAGCGGGTCGCTCTCCGCGCCGCCCCGGCCGGAGCCGGGCCGGAACCGGCAGGCCCAGACCGAGCCCCGGTGCTCGGGCGGCTGCCGGCGCAGCGGCGTCACCTCCCGGGCCCCGCCGGTGCCGTCGGCGGGGCCGACCCGCCAGACCCGCACGCCGCCGTCGCTGTCGCTGGCCGCGAACCGGGTGCCGGCCTCGTCGAAGGTGACCTGGTAGATCTTGCCGGTGGAGTCCTCCGGGCGGCCGACCGCGGTGCCGTCGAGCGGGTTCCAGAGCCGGATCTGCCCCTCGGTGTCGCCGCTGGCGAGCAGGTCGCCGTCGGGGTGGAAGGCGAGGGTGTAGATCCGTCCGGCGTGGCCGGGCATGCTGTGGCGCAGCCGGCGGGAGGCGACCTCCCAGATCCGGACGGTGCCGCCGGTGCCGTCGTCGGGACCGCCGTCGGCGGTGGCGACCAGGGTGCCGTCCGGGCTGAACGCGGACCGGTAGAGGGTGCCGCGGTGGCCGGGGAGTTCGGCGAGCCGGCGGCCGTTCGCGGTGGACCACAGCCGGCCGCCGCCGCGCTGGTCGCCGGTGACCAGCAGCGCGCCGTCGGGGCTGAACACCGCCGTGTAGACGGGCGCGGCGTGGCCGGGCAGGCGGTGCCGGGGCTCGCCGGTGACGGTGTCCCAGAGGGTGACCACGCCGTTCAGGTCGCCGGTGGCGACCAGCCGTCCGTCCCGGGAGACCGAGAGCGGCCAGACGCCGCCGAGGTGCACGTCGAGGCGGTGGCGGCACTCGCCGGAGACCGGGTCCCAGAGCCGGACGGTGCCGTCGGCGCTGCCGGTGGCGAGCACGTCGTCGGCGAACTTGACCGAGTAGACCCGCCCGATGTGGTCCTTGAGGGTGCGCAGGGCGATGCCGGTGACGGCGTCGCAGATCAGCACGCTGCCGTCCTCGGAACCGACGGCGAGCAGATGGCCGTCCCGGCTGAAGGCGACCGGCTCGGGCAGCCGGGTGGAGCGCACGTCGAAGCCGTAGGGGACGCCGACCTCGGAGGGGCTGAAACCGGCCTCGACGGGCAGCCCGGGGGCGATCGCGGCGGCGGCCAGCTCGGGGGCGGCGAGCACCTCCTCGTCGGTGACGGCGGAGATCAGCGCGGCCCGCTGCCAGTGGCTGCCGCGCAGCCGGGCGCCGCGCAGGTCGGTGCGGACCAGCCGGGCGCCGCGCAGATCGGCGAAGCGCAGGTCCGCGCCGGTGAGGTCGGCGGAGTCGAGGCGGGCGCCGGCCAGCCGGGCGCCGCGCAGGTCCGCGCCGGAGAGGTTGGCGCCGAGCAGCCGGGCGCCGCGCAGGTCCGCGCCGAACAGGTCGACGCCGGACAGGTCGCGGTGCGACAGGTCCTCGCCCGCCAGGGTGGCGCCGCGCAGGTCGGTGTGGGCGGGGACGCGCAGCCGGTCGAGCACCTTGACCGCGTTGAGCCGGGCCGCCTCGGTGGCGGTCTCGGGGGCGTCCAGGACGGAGCGGGCCCACCGCTGGCAGGCCTGGTGGTCGGCCAGGTCGCAGAGGAACTCGACGGCGAGCCGGCTGAGCGAACCGCGGGCGAGCAGGGTGGTGTCCGCGCGGGCCAGCGCCTCGGCGGCGGCGCGGGCGACCAGCCACTCCCCCACCGAGCCGTGGATGAAGTGGAACATGCCCTCGTCGGAGCGGACCAGCAGACTGCCGGAGCCGACCGCGTGGGCGACCTGCGGGGTGGGCATCCGGTTGTCGGCGAGGCCGTTGAGCACGCCGGCGATGTCGACGATCTCGTCCAGCGGGATGGAGCTGCGCCCGCTCTCCCACAGCCGCAGGGCGAGCAGGGTGACGGCCTGCCAGAGCTGGTCGAGGCCGAGGCCGGGCGCGGCGCCGGGGCCGCCGTGGCCGCGCCGCTCCTCGAACCGCAGCCAGGAGGTGAACACCTCCTCGTACAGGCCCGCGGCGCTGAGCGCCCGCCCGGCGCCGGCGACGGCGCGCAGCCGGTCGTGGTCGAGGTCGGCGACGAAGCTCAGCAGCCGGGGGTTGCGGCACAGCGCGAGCAGGTCGGGGACGGCCTCCAGCAGCCGCATCCGGCGGGCGGCGGTCTCCTCGTCGCCGTAGCGGTTGCCGAGGTAGCCGCGGATCTGGTGCGGGGTGAAGTCCTGGACGGCGATCAGCCGGCGCTGCGGGAGCAGGCCGACGCGCTCGCCGAGGGCGGTGAGCACCTGCTCGTGGGAGCTGAAGTGCTGGGTGCGGCTGGTGACGACGATCTTGGCGTTGTCGACGGCGGCGTCCAGCAGCACCTGGAGGTGGTCGGCGGCGCGTTCGTAGCTGACCCGGTTGACCAGCTCGTCGAAGCCGTCGAACAGCAGCACCACCCGCCCCTGGCGGAGCATGTAGCGGAAGGCCCGCAGGTCGAGGGTGTCGATGCCGTGCTCGGTGAGGTGGGCGGCGACCAGGCCGTCCAGCGAGTGCGCCTTGTCGAGTGCGCTGAGTTCGATGAACAGGGGTGCCAGGTGCGGGAGTTCGGAGGGCAGCCGGCGGGCCAGCTCGCGCAGGGCGAAGGTCTTGCCGCGGCCGAAGTCGCCGAGCAGCAGCACGAAGCGGCCGTGGTCGGAGTCCAGCAGCCGGAGCAGCTCGTCGACCAGTCCCTCGTGCTCGTCGGCGGCGGGGCGTTCGGCGTCGCGGTAGCGCTGGGCGAGGTAGAGGTCGGGGTGGTACTGGCTGTCGGTGGCGAGCCGTTCGGTCTGGGCGCCGACGTAGCCGCGCAGGTCCAGCAGGCCCTGGAACTCCAGGAAGCTGCGCAGTCGCACGCCGCGGCGGCGGGCCCGGTCGCGCAGTTCGCGGGAGGGCGGCGGTCCGTCGTGGACGAGTTCCGCGTCGAGGCCGGCGCCGTCGGCGTGCACGGCGTCGACGAACTGCTCGACCTCCTGCTCGGTGGGGGTGCCGACGCAGGCGGCCACCCGCTGCTGGCGGACCAGCCCGGACTCGGCCGCCCAGGTGACGAAGAGCTGGGTCGTGGTGCCGGCCACCGGCCGGATCTGGGCACCGGGGTGGCGGGTGCGGCAGACCTCGGCGACCCGGGCCAGCAGGGCCTCCTGGGGGGAGGCGAGGGCGCGGGTCTCGTGGTCGGTGTCGGCGGGGGCCCGGGACTCCTCCAGCTGCGGCGGGCCGGAGCGGGGGGCCGGTGCGGGGGCCGGGAAGGCGCGCTCGGCGCGGCGCCAGGCGACGGTGAGGCGGTGCGGGGCGGTGGCGGCGGTGGGGTTGCCGGGCGCGGAGGCGGGTGCGGAGGCGGGCCAGCGGGTGAGGCCGTCGCGGGTGAGCCGGAGCAGTTGGTGGGCGCCGGGGGCGGTGGCGCCGAGCACGGGCAGTTCGCCGGCCGTGGTGGCGAGCAGGTGCGGGGGCAACGGGCGCGCGGCGGGGCCGCGGCCGGGGCCGTCGGCGTGGGTGGCGGCGGCGGTGGCGGGGCCGTGCAGCAGCAAGTGGAGGCGGGGAGCGGTGAGCCGGGTGAAGCGGTCGGCGTCGCGCAGCGGTTCGACGCCTTCGGCGGCACCGGGCCCGGCCTGGCCGGCTTGCCCTGGCTGTCCGGCATGTCCAGCCTGTCCGGTCGCGACCGGGTGCCTGACCGCGCCGATCCGCAGCCACCCGTCGTTCTCGTACGGGCGCAGCGCCTGGGCGAACCAGGCCGCCTGCTCGGGCCCGAGCCAGCCGTAGCGGTCCTCGGGCCGATGGGTCCAGGCCATCGAGGAGTTGAGCCCGGCGACGACGGTGCCGAGTTCGGGCACCGGGAAGAGCGTCCACGGCTGGGCGCTGTCGAAGACCACGTCCAGGCCCTGGTAGAACTCCTGGAACAGCCGGGAGTAGTGCCGCCACTTGGGCCAGTACGGCGCGGCGGGCCGCAGTTCGTCGGCCTCGCAGGTGGCGAAGTAGGCACGGGAGGCGGCCTGGCTGACGTCCTGGCCGCCGGGCAGTACGGCCACCCGGTGCGGTTCGAGCCCGAGCAGGGAGCGGATCCCGGTGAGGAAGGTCAGCGCCTGCTCGCACTCGCGGGGGCTGCCGGTGGCGGTGAGGTCGCCGGTGACGACGACGAGTTCGGGCGCGGGGGCGCCGGCGTCGGCGAGTTCGACGAGGTCGCCCCAGAGGGCCGACTGGAGGTCGACCGGGTCGGCGCCCCGGCCGAAGGCGGGGCCGGCCAGGTGGAGGACGGAGACCGCCTCGCGTCCGGCGGCGCGGCCGACGGCCTGCGGGTACTCGGGCCGGGCGGTGGGGCGGCGGCGGCCGGCCCGGCCGGTGTCGCCGCCCGGGTGCGGGGCGGGGGCGAGGTCCTGGGCGCTGCCGGTGCCGGTGCCTGTCCCCGTCGGGGAGCCGTTGCCGTTGCCCGGGTAGCCGGGGGACAGCTCGGGGCGGGCCCGGCCCTCCATCGCCTGGGCGACCCGGGTCAGCAGCAGCCCCCGGGCGCGGTCGGGCTCGGTGACGCCGACCAGGTCGATGTAGGTGAGGGTGGCGAGCAGGCCGTCCACCGGGATGTCCTCGATCCGGACCGTCACCAGCCGCCGTTCCGGCTCGTCCGGGTCGGCGCGCAGCGCGGCCTGCCACTCCATCCGGCCGTAGCGGGAGCGCTCGTAGTTGCGCGAGAGCAGCGCGATCACGGCGGCGGACTCGGTGATGCCCCGGTCCATGAAGTCGACGAAGTTCGTCCCGGGCACGAAGTCCCAGGCCTGGAGGAAGGCCCGGTAGCCCGCCTCCTCCAAGGTCCAGGCGATCCAGGCCGCCCAGCGCTCGTCGGCCGGGGAGTAGCTGATGAAGAAGTCGATCGGCCCGGGGCCACCCGGGATCGCGTCAAGAGCCCCCATGGGAGGAGCTTATGACCGATCACGGGGGACTCAACCCTGTTTCACCGCAATGGATTCGGGTGGTTTTTCCGCCGCACCGCACGAACACCGGGTCGATCGGTGGCCGGATGTTCGCAGGGCAGTCTCGACCCGAATCGCCTCGTGTGCGACCCTGACGTCCGTGTTCGCGTACCGGCCCGCCGTCAAACGGCTTCATCCCCTGGACCTGCTGGCGGCGGGGCTGCTCGCCTGCGGCCTGCTGTTCCTCGCCACCGGGCTCCTCCCGGCGGACGCCGCCGGGTCGGCCTTCCAACGGATCGTGCCGCTGCTGGCCTTCCTCGGCTCGGTGATCGTGCTCGCCGAGCTGACCAGCGCGGCCGAGGTGTTCGACGTGGTGGCGGCCTGGGTGGCACGGGCCGGGCGGGGCAGCTATCCCGCGCTGTTCCTGCTCTGCGTCGGCTTCGCCGCGCTGACCACCACCGCGCTCAACCTCGACACCACCGCCGTGCTGCTGACCCCCGTCATGCTGGCCCTCGCCACCCGGGTCGGCATCGCCCCGCTGCCGCTGGCCATGACCACGGTCTGGCTGGCCAACACGGCGAGCCTGCTGCTGCCGGTCTCCAACCTCACCAACCTGCTGGCCGCCGACCGGGTCGCGCTCTCCCCGGCCGGCCTGGCCCGCGCCATGTGGGCGCCGCAGCTGGCCGCGCTGCTGGCCACCATGGCCTGCCTGTGGGCCTTCTACTGGCGGCGCGGACGGCGCGGCGCGGACGGCTACCGGCCGCCGGCGGCCCACCGGCCCGGGGACCGGGTGCTGTTCCGGATCTGCGCGCTGGCCTGCGCCGGCTTCCTGGTGGCCAGCCTGGCGGCGGTCGTCCCGCTCTGGGTGGCCTCGGGCGCGGCGGCGGCCGTGGTGGTGGCGGCCTTCGCGCTGCGACGGCCGCAGGCGCTGCGGGCCTCGCTGATCCCGTGGCGGCTGCTGGGGATGGTGCCCGGCATGTTCCTGGTGGTGCAGACCGTGGACGCGCACGGGCTGCACCGGCTGCTCGCCGACGCGATCGGCACCGACGGCGGCACCCTCGGCCTGTTCCGGGCCTCGGCGGTCGGCGCGGGCCTGTCCAACCTGCTGAACAACCTCCCGGTCTACCTGGCCGGGGAGGCCGCGGTGCCGGCCGGCAACCACAGCCAGCTGCTGGCGCTGCTGATCGGCACCAACGTCGGCCCACTGGTGGCCCCCTGGGCCTCGCTGGCCACCCTGCTCTGGTACGAGCGCTGCCGCTCGGCCGGCCTGCGGGTGCCGCTGCGCGGGGTGGCCGGGGCGAGCGCGGTGCTGGCGGTCGGCGGCGTCGCGCTGGCGACGGCGGCGCTCGCGCTGACGGTGTGAGAGCCGCTCCGCTGAGGTGTCAGACGGCTCCGGCGACCAGATCGAGCAGGTACGGCAGCAGCTCCGGGCGGCCCGCGACATAGCTGCGGGCCGTCTCCGGCTGCCCGGTCCGGGGGCTGAACGGTCCGCCGTCCAGCCCCCGGACCTCCAGCCCCGCCTCGGTGGCCAGCAGGCAGCCGGCCGGCAGGTCGATCTCCTCCGCCCGGTAGCCGACGAAACCGTCGATCAGCCCACCGGCCAGCAGCGCCCAGGTCAGCAGCGGCGCCCAGAGCTGGAGCACCCGGCGGGCGCCGCCCTCCAGCCCGTCCTTGAGCGCCCGCGCCACCGGGTCGCCGCCCACCCCGTGCCCCTGCGTCCAGCCGAGCACGGGACGTCCGGCGCCGGGCGGCCGCACCGGCAGCCGCAGCCGCCCCCCGGGCCCGTACGCGCCCGCGCCGCGCACGGCCCGCCAGGTGCGGCCGGCCACCGGGTCGTGCACCACCCCGAGCACCGGCTCCCCGTCCACGCACAGCGCGATGCCCACCACGTACGCCGGCAGGCCGACGACCACGTTGTTGCTGCCGTCCAGCGGGTCGACCAGCCAGGTGCGGCGGCTGCCGGGCGGCCCGGCCACCTCGCCGCCCTCCTCGGCCCGGATCCGGTCGGCGGGGAAGCGCCCGGCCAGCCGGCGGGTGACCAGCTCCTCGGCGAGCAGGTCGAGTTCGGTGACCACGTCGCCGTCCGTGCCCTTGGTGTCCACCCGGAAGGCGCCCAGGAAGCGCGACCTCAGCAGCGCGCCCGCCGCCTCCGCGGCCTCCACCGCCACCCGGCACTCCTCGGCGAATCCGCCCGCCCCCTCACCCGGGGCCGCTGTCGTCCCGTCCACCGATCCTCCTGGCGACCTCCCCGGCGATCCGGGCCGTCCGGTCCGCGTCGCACAACCGCCGCACCACCCGCCGCGCGCCCCCGTCCACCGGCCCCAGCACCACGTCCACCGGCCCCGGCACGGTGCGGCCCAGCACCACGGTGGCGGCGGGCTCGCCGTCCGGCAGCGCCGTGACGTGGAACTCCCCCGCCGCCAGGGTGTACGTCCCGCCCCGCCCGCTGACCTCCTCGCCCAACGGCTCCCAGCGGACCAGCCGCGCCGTGGGCCGGACCTCGTCCACCCCCGCGGCCGCGTCGCTGTACACCTCGAAGGCCCGGTGGCTCGGCCGCGCGGCCTCGTCGTGCACACCGACCCGCAGATTGCCGACCCGCCCGTACAGCACGCTGCTCTTCAGCTCCCAGCTGTGGCAGTGGATCTCGCGCTGCCCGGCGGCCCTGACCGGGTCGAACACGTGCACACACACCCCGAGCGCGCCCTCGCGCAGCACCGGCAGGCAGTAGAACCCCAGCGGGTGGTCCACCGCCCGCAGCACCCGTCTGCCGTCCGCCACCTCCGCCAGCAGCCCGCCCACCAGACCGTCCAGCCCCGGCCCGGCGGCAGTACGCCCGGCGGCCCGGTCGAGCGTCGTGAAGAGTTCGTTCATCGCTCCCCCAGTACTCCCCGTCAACATGCTAGGCCCGGTGCCGAGTTGACGGCCATAGAGCGGACAGGCCGGGCGCGCGGAACGGCCCGGGGCGACCTCGGGAACGGCTCCGGGACGACCTCGGCAACGGCCCCGGGACGGCCCCGGGCCCGCGACGCGTGATGCGTCGCGGGCCCGGGGGTGTGTCCGGTGCTGCGGTCAGGCGGTGTTGGGGGCCAGGGTCCACACCTGGTTGGCGTTGCCGTAGCACTTCCAGATGCCCAGCGGCGTGCTGTTGGCGTCGTTCCAGGCCGGCAGCTCCAGGCAGGTGTCCGAGGCGGGGTTGTAGATCGAGCCGTCCTCGCGGTACTGCCAGATCTGGCCGCTGGCGCCCCGGCAGTCCGTGATGACGACCGGCGCGTCCCAGTCGGTCCGGTCGTCCTCGACGGCCACGCAACGGCCGCCGGTGCGCAGGGTGCCGTCGGAGGCGAAGGCGAACTTCTGGCTCGCGCCGTTCCAGCAGTCGTAGAGGCGCACCGGGCCGCCGTTCGGCGCACCGAAGTTGTCGAGGCAGCGGCCCTGGCTGTAGACGGAGACGACGCTGTAGGGGTCGAAGAGCCGCACTCCGAGCTCCAGCGGCCCGCCGAAGCGGGGCAGGTCCCCGTCCGGAGCGGCGCCCGGGTACTGGAACGCCCGGCCGTCGGCGGCGGTGACGACCAGGTCCGGGTGGCCGTCGCCGTTGATGTCGCCGGGAGAGTCCACGGCGGGGAAGGCACCCTGCGCGAGCCCGAACGGAAGCAGGGAGTGGGCGGCGGAGAGCGTCCAGCGACCGCTCGCTCCGTCGTGGCAGTCCTGGATCACCAGGCGGTCGCCCACGCCAGCACCGGCCCCGGCGTCGAGGCACTTGTCCGCGTTCGGGTTCTTCAGCGTGCCCGGGTAGGGGCCGGCCACCCAGATCTGGGCCGAGCTGCTGTTGCAGTCCCACACGTTGACGGGCGAGCCGTTCGCGGTGTTGCCGCCGGTGACGTCGAGGCACTTGCCGAGGACGTGCACGGAACCGTCGGTGCCGAAGGTGAACGCCTGGTTGGTGGCGGCGCCCTGGTCCGAGCAGGTCCCCAGCACGGTTGCGGTGCCGTTGCCCGTCCCCCCGTGGTCGACGTCGGCGCACAGGCCCGCACCACCGGCGCCCTGGAGCGCCGACGTCAGGGGCTTGTGGGCGGGCAGCGGCAGCGGCGCGGAGCCCTGCACGACCTTGCCCGTGGCGTCCAGCGGCAGCGGCAGGCCGGTGACGGCCCCGGTCACGGTGTCCCGCACCCACAGGGTCGGCACGCCGTTGACCTCACCCGGGTACATCAGGGTGAAGCCGCTCCAGTCCTCGCCCGGAGCCCCGAGCTCGACACCGGGGTTGAGGCAGTTGTTCTGGCCGCTACGGACACTGCTGTAGTACCGCAGGTGGCCCTGCTCGACGGTGACCAGACCGGTCCCACCGGTGCCACGCCGTACGGCGGTCATCCCGGTGATGTGGTTCCAGGTGCCGTCGACGCCCCCGCGGCAGACGGTGTTCCCGCCCAGCGGACCGACGGAGCGGGTGAAGCGGCCGAACAGGGGGTTCGGCGTCGCGTTCCCGTCGTTGGCGTAGACGAAGAGCTGCTTGGTGCCCTTGTGGTAGGCGAAGAGCGAGTCGCCGTCCCCGACGACGGCCCCGCGGTGGGCCAGCAGGTAGTTGTTCCAGTCGTCGTGCAGGGGGCTGCTCGCGGCCGGGGACGCCGTCTCCGGCCCGGACGTGCCACCGCTGCCACCCCGGAACAGTGCCAGCGAGCCGTCGGCGGCCGGAGCCAGGTAGTCGGGCACGCCGTCGGCGTCGACGTCGCCGGCCACGTCCGGGCGGTCCTTCTTCCACGGGGCGTAGAAGTTGTAGCCGGCGATCCGCGGGTCGGAGTTGCCCGCCCCGTCGACAGCGCTGACCGTCAACTGGTGCGAGCCCCAGTCGCCGGATCCGACGCTGATCGGGACATCGGCGTACGCGGTGCCGTCCGCGGCCAGGGAGGCGGGGACGGTCCCGGTGGCACCACCGGCCGAGGAGCGACCGTTGAGGGTGTAGCGGAACCCCCGGACGCCACTGGCGAGGCAGCCGTCGGCGCAGCCGGTCGGCACCGGGTCCTTGCTGGTGACCCGGACGGTGATGCCGGGGTCACCCGCATAGCCGGTGGGCGTGGCGCCGCTGCCCTGCGGCGGGAACACCGAGGAGGGCGCGATGGACGCCAGGGTGGGCGCGGAGAGGTCGACCTTGAAGGCGCAGTCCGCCGTCACGGGGCTGTTCACACCGCCACCGGTGGTCCAGGCGTTCCAGCCGTACTGGTGACCGTCCACGAGCGCGCGGCCGACGGTGGCCTGGCCCCAGCCTCCGTTGGCACCGACACTCTGGCTGGTCCGCGTGACGCCGCCGGAGTCACCGGACTCGCCGGCCGTGGCGTCCCAGACCCGGAAGCCGACGGTGACGGTACCGACGCCGGGCTGCGCGGCGCCGCTCCAGGCGAACAGGCTGACGTCGGACGTGCCGTCGGCCAGGGGAACGGTCTTGCCGATCCACCCGGGCGCGCCGGCTCCGCAGCCGTCGCCGCCCTGGTCCACGGGCTGCGGCTTGACGTACAGCTTGCTGGGGGTGGACGGCGCGGGGCCGTCCGCGGCCGGGGTCGGAGCCTGGGCCGGAGCCGGAGCCTGCTCGGCCGTCGGTGCGGCCTCCTGGGCCGTCGGGGCGCTGGTCGGGGCATCAGCCGGGGCGCTGGTCGGAGCGCCGGTCGGAGCATCAGCCGGGGCGCTGGTCGGAGCGCCCGCCGGGACGCTGGTCGGGACGCTGGTCGAGGCATCGGCCGGGGCGCCGGTCGGGGTCGCGCCGGGATCCGCGAACGCGGCTCCGGGGGCTGCCAGCACGAGGCCGATCGCGAGCAGCGGCGCCAGGTGCCTCGCCGACCGGCCGCGCGGCGGCGCGGATGAACGGGTTTCTCGCATGAGGTGTCAGTTCGCCTTCGCAGCAGGACCCCTCGGTCCGCGGCCGACCGCCGGCTGACTGCCGCTGTCGACGCGAACGAGGGGATTTGTCCGGGTGTGGTGCGCATTCTGATCACATGTCAGATGACGCTCGCGCACTTCGATGATCGGTGCGCGGTCGAACGTTAGTGCGTGGCGATCCGGACTGGCAATCCCGTTTCCGCGAGCGCCGGACGTGCCCCGATCTGTGCATCGGCGCAGGTCACGGAAGTCGGCCGGAGGCCGAAGCGCCCGCCCCCGGACGCCGGGGGCGGGCGGGGGCGGGCGCCGGGTCGAAGGGGGCGAGCGCTGGGTCGAAGGCGGCGGGCGCTGGGCCGAAGGCGGCGGCGGGGTGGTCAGCGCAGGTCGAAGACCAGGCGGGCGGGGGTGCGGCCGGAGAGGACCTCGTCGAAGCAGGTGTTGACGTCGGCGAGGCGGCGGGTCTCGCGGATGACGCGGGTGCGGCCGAGGGCGTGGAGGCGGAAGACCTCGGCGAGGTCCTGGCGGGTGCCGACGATTGAGCCGATCACCCTGGTGCCGTTCAGGACGGTGTCGAAGACCGGGAGTTCGAGCCTGCCCTCGGCGGGCAGGGCCACCAGGACGAGGGTGCCGCCGCGGCGCAGCGAGGCGTAGGCGGCCTGGAAGGAGGCGTTGCTGACGGCGAGGGCGATCGCGGCGTGGGCTCCGCCGAGCTTCTGGACCTCGGCGGCGACGTCCTGGACGCGGGCGTCGAGGACGTGGTCCGCGCCGAGTTCGCGGGCGAGGGCCAGCTTGTCGTCGGTGACGTCGACGGCGACGGTCTCGGCGCCGGCCAGGCGGGCGTACTGGAGGGCGAGGTGGCCGAGGCCGCCGATTCCGGATACCAGGACGCGGGTGCCGGGGCCCGCGCCGGAGACCTTGAGCGCCTTGTAGGTGGTGACACCGGCGCAGGAGAGCGGGGCGGCGTCCAGCGGGTCGAGGCCGTCGGGGACGGGGACGACGTAGTCGCCGTGGGCGAGGGCCTGCTCGGCGTAGGCGCCGTCGACGGAGTAGCCGCTGTTCTGCTGCCGGGTGCAGAGGGTCTCCCAGCCGGAGACGCAGTGGTCGCAGCGGCCGCAGGCCTCGGCGAGCCACGGGATCGCCACCCGCTCACCCACCCGGACGTGCCGGACCTCGGCGCCCGCCGCCTCGACGATGCCGACGCCCTCGTGTCCGGGCACGAACGGCGGGGTCGGCCGGACCGGCCAGTCGCCGTGCGCGGCGTGGATGTCGGTGTGGCAGAGGCCGGAGGCTTCGATCCGCACCCGCACCTGGTGCGGGCCGGGCTCGGGGACCGGGCGCTCCTCGATCACGAGCGGCTGGGTGAAGTCGTGGACGACGGCGGCCTTCATGTTCGTGCTCCTGCCCTTCGTGCCGCCGGAGCCGCTTCCCGACCCCCCGGGCCCCGGTCACCTCCATCCCACCCCCGGACCGGGCTCGCCGCCAGGGCCGGACGGGTGGAACCCGGTGGGCCGATGGTCCCGCGTGCGGCGGGCCGGTGGGGCCGGTGGAACCGGTGGGTCACGGTCGGCCGGCGGGCTAGGGCGCCGGTGGGGCCGGTGGGCTGCGGTCGGACGGTGGAATTCGGTCGAGCCGGGTCCGGCGGTCCGAGTAGCGTCGCCCCCATGGTGGATGAGGAGCGGTACGCCCTGTACCGGAAGGAATCGAAGGTGCTGGCCGCGATCGGGGAGCACGTCCACGCCCAAGTCGGCCGGGTGACGGTGCGGCTGCCGAGGGCCGTGGCGCAGGCCGCGGTGGACGCCTGGGAGCGCGACGACCCGGACGACGGGCTGCGCGGCGAGAGCATCGAGCAGTACGAACTGCGCGGCCGGGCGGGCGACGTGGCCCTGATCGGCCTCGTCGTCTCGGAGCACGGCCGCTGGGAGGACGAGGAGGTGGTCGTCGAGCTGGACGTCACGTCCGCCGGGTCGGCCCTGCTGACGTACATCGAAGAGGCGGGACCGAACTACCGCCCGAAGGAACGGCCGGAGCCGTCGGGAAGCTAGGAGGCCAGGAGGTCAGGAGGTCAGGAGGCTAGTGGGACCGGGCGACGCGGTCGGCCTCCCAGGAGATCAGCATCCGAAGGGCGTCCTCGGAGGGGCTGCCGGGGTCGGCGGTGTAGGTGACCAGGGCCTGGTCGGGGTCGTCGGCGGAGCGGAGGGTGTCGTAGACCAGCTCCATCCGGCCGACCAGCGGGTGGCGGAACACCTTGTGGCCGGAGGTCTTGTCGCGGACCGGGTGCTCCGCCCACCACTGGCGGAACTCCTGGCTGCGCACCGAGAGTTCGCCGATCAGTTCGGCGAGCCGGGGGTCGTCGGGGCGGCGGCCGGCCTCCAGGTGGAGGAAGGCGACGTTCTCGCGCGCGCAGCCCACCCAGTCGTCGAAGAGGGTGCGCGAGGCCGGGTCGAGGAAGGTGATCCGGGCGATGTTCCGCTCGGCGGGGGCGAGCGTCGCGTAGTCGCCGAGGAGGGCGGCGGCGGCGCTGTTCCAGGCCAGGATGTCCATCCGGCGGCCCATCACCACGGCCGGCACGTCGGGCATCGCGTCGAGCAGCCGGGCCATCGACGGCCGGACCTTCTGCGGGGCGGCGGAGCCCCGGGCCGGGCCTCGACCGGTGCCGCCGGAGCCACCGCCCCGGGTCGGGCGGGTGCGGGCGAGGCGGTGCAGGTGGCCGGCCTCCTCGGGGTCGAGGCGCAGCGCGCGGGCGACGGCGTCGAGCACGGCGTCCGACGGGTTGCCGACCCGGCCCTGTTCGAGCCGGGTGTAGTAGTCGACGCTGACGCCGGCGAGTTGGGCGAGCTCCTCGCGACGCAGGCCCGCCACCCGGCGGCGGCCGCCGAAGTCGGGGAGGTCGACGTCCTCGGGCCGGAGCCGGGAGCGGCGGGTGCGCAGGAACTCGGCGAGGCCGCCCGGGGTACCGGCGGTGGCGGCGCCGGTGGTCGTGCCGGGGACAGCACCGGGGACGGCACCGGGGACGGCGCCAGCAGCGGTGCCGGGGGTGGGGTCGGGGCGGCTCGTTCGGTTCACGCTCATACGGTCATTCTGTCCGGTCGGCGTTCTGGCTGCCTGGCCCTGGCAGGACCAGGCAGCCACGGCAGGACGGGACAGACCGGCGCAGACCGGCCGGACCGGGCGGCCTCGCGTCCCGTCAGGGGCCCGCGACCGCCACCACGCCGCCGTCCACCACGATGTCCTGGCCGGTGATGTAGGCGGCGCGGGGCGAGAGCAGGAAGGCGACGGTCTCGGCGACGTCCGCCGCCTCCCCCAGCCGGCCGAGCGGAATCCGCGCCCGCACGGCCTCCTGCTGGGCCGGTTCGGTGATCACCTCGTGGAACATCCCGGTGACGATGTAGCCCGGGCTCACCGAGTTGATCCGGACGCCCCGCCCGGCGAACGCGCTGCCGAGGGTGCGGGCGAGGTTGTGCACGGCGGCCTTGGTCGCCGCGTACACCGGGGCGTCGGGCAGGCCCCGGTGCAGGGTCCAGGAGGCGTTGAGGACGATCGCGGCACCGCCGCCCGGGGCCTGCTCCAGCAGCGGCAGGGCGTGCTGGACGGTGAAGAAGACGCCCTTGAAGTTGACGTCCACGGTGCGGTCGAAGCTCTCCTCGGTCACCTCCGCCGGGGCCTCGAAGACACCGACCCCGGCGTTGGCGAACACCCCGTGCAGGTGGCCGTACCGCTCGCCCACCAACTCGGCCAACCGGGCCAGGTCGGCCGGACGGGCGGAGTCGGCGCGCACCGCGAACACCCGCTCGGCGGCGGCGCGTCCGGCTTGGATGAGTCGGGCCCCGGCGAGTCCGGCCCCGGCGAGTCGGGCCTCGGTGAGTTCGGCCCCGGTGAGTTCGGCCCCGGTGAGTTCGGCCTCGGCGCGGGCGAGGCGGGCGTCGTCGCGGCCGGTGATCACCACGTTGGCACCCCGGTCCAGCAACACCCGCGCGGTGGCGAGGCCCATGCCGCTCGTGCCTCCGGTGACCAGCACGGTTCGGCCTTCGAAGTCCTGGTCCTGGATGGTGGGGGCGTGCGCGGTGGTGGGGACGGTAGGAGTGTTCCGGTGGGTGTTGGTCATGTGCCCAGCCTCACCGCCGGGCGGAGGGGCGGACCAGGCCCGTTCCGACCCCGGGTCCGGCAGGACCACCCTGACGGGGAGGCCGAGTTGCCCGGACGTGCGTCCGCCCCCGCCGGGAGTCGACGGGGGCGGACGCGGTCGCGGGGTCGACACGGTCGCGGTCGCGGGGTCGTGGCGGGGCGGCGGAGGCGGCGGGGCGGTCAGGACTCCCGGCGGGCGCCCGCGGAGGGCACGGCCCGGTAGACGTGCGGCGCGGCCCAGCCCTCCGCGAGGAAGGCCTCGGTGACCGCCTTGGCCACCGCGTCCGCGTCGGCCGTACGGGTCAGGGCGATCACCGAACCGCCGAAGCCGCCACCCGTCATCCGCGCGCCGAGCGCCCCGGCCGTGACGGCGACGGAGACGGCGAGGTCCGTCTCCGGGCAGGACGTCCGGTAGTCGTCGCGCAGCGAGGCGTGGCCGGCGGTGAGGATCGGCCCGAGGGAAGCCGGCCCGTGCTGCGCCAGCTCCCGCATGGTCTGCTCGACCCGGCCGTTCTCGGTCACCACGTGCCGGACCAGCGGGACCAGTTCGGCCGGCAGCCGGTCCAGGGCCGCGGGGAGGTCGTCGGCGGCGAGGTCACGCAGCGCCGGCAGCCCCAGGAGCGCGGCGGCGCGTTCGCAACCGGCCCGCAGAGCGGCGTAGGCGCCGTCGGCGAGGTCGTGCTGCACCCGGGTGTCAAGGACCAGGAGGGTGAGGCCCGCGCCCGCCAGGTCGAGCGGGACGTACCGGGCGGACAGGTCGCGCGTGTCCAGGTGGAGGGCCGTCCCGGCACCGCAGGCCATCGAGGCCATCTGGTCCATGATTCCGCAGGGGACGCCGACGAAGTCGTTCTCGGCGCGCTGCGCGACCTTGGCCAGCTCGGCGGCTTCCAGACCGAGTTCGTACAGGTCGTTGTAGGTGATCGCGACGGCGCACTCCAGCGCGGCGGAGGAGGAGAGGCCGGCACCGCCGGGCACGTCGCTGTCGAGCAGGACGTCGGCGCCGCCGATCCGGTGGCCCGCCTCGCGCAGCGTCCACACGACCGCGGCGGGGTACGCGGCCCAGCCGGACACGCCGCCCGGGGCCAGCCCGGCGACGTCCAGCTCGACGACCTCGCCGGGGACCCGGGTCGAGGCGAGGCGCAGCACGCCGTCGGCGCGGCGGCGGGCGTAGGCGCGGACGGCCTGCGGGAGAGCGATCGGGAGGACGAACCCGTCGTTGTAGTCGGTGTGTTCGCCGATCAGGTTGACCCGGCCGGGGGCCACCCAGACGCCCTCGGGGGCGTGGCCGTAGAGCTCCTCGAAGGCGGCGGACGGGGGCGTGGGGGACGTGGGGGTCATCGCTGCGCTTCCTGGGCGGTCGGGGCGGGGGCCGGGCCGGTTGCGGCTGTCGGACCGGCGGCGGGGGTGGGGCTGGTTGCGGGGGTCGGGTCGACGGCGGGGGTGGGGCCGGTCGGGTTCGCGGGTCCGGCCTGGCCGACCTCGCGCAGCCGCCGGGCGGCGAACTCCGGGGCGACGTCGTTCATGAACGCCTCCATGCCGGACTCGGTACCGGCCAGGTACTTGAGCTTGTCGGCCGTCCGCCGGACGGTGAACAGCTCCAGGTGGAGGGCGAGTTCGTCCTCGTGGCCGGCCGGGGCCTGGTGCCAGGCGGCGATGTAGGGCGCGCGGACCTGCCGGTCGCCGTCGCTGAAGAGCCGGTCGAAGCGGCGCAGCAGGTCGAGGTAGATCCGGGGGAACTCGGCGCGCTCGTCCTCGTTCAGTCCGGTGAAGTCGGGGACGCGGCGGTTGGGGAAGAGGTGGACCTCGTAGGGCCAGCGGGCGGCGAAGGGCACGAAGGCGGTCCAGTGCTCCCCGGCCAGGACGACCCGGCTGTCCTCCGGGTGGTCGCCCGGGGCACTGTCGGCGGAGGGGCCGCCGGCGGGGGTACCGGCGGGGGTACCGGCGGGGGTACCGGCGGACAGGCTGCCGGCGGAGGCGCGCTCGGCGGCCACGAGGTCGTCGAAGAGGTTGCGGCCGGTGGCGGCACGGTGCCGGGCGGCCTGGTCGATCATCTTGGCCGTGCGCGGGGGGACGAACGGCAGCGCGTAGACCTGGCCGTGCGGGTGGGCGAGGGTGACACCGATCTCGGTGCCGCGGTTCTCGAAGCAGTAGACCTGGCGGACGCCGGGCAGCGCGGAGAGTTCCGCGGTGCGGTCGGTCCAGGCATCCAGCACCAGGCGGGCGTGGTCCTCGTCGAGATCGGCGAAGGAGGCGTCGTGGTCGGCGGTGAAGCAGACCACCTCGCACCGGCCGACGCCCGGTCCGCGGCTGTGCAGCGGGTCGTCGAGGGCCGGCGGCACGGGGTGGGTGCCCGGCTCGCCCGCGAGGGAGGGGAAGCGGTTCTCGAAGACGGCCACCTGGTAGTCGCCGGCCGGGATCTCGCTCAACCGGCCCTCACGACTGGGGCAGAGCGGGCACTCGTCGGCCGGCGGGTGGTAGGTGCGCGCCTGGCGGTGGGCCGCGACGGTCACCCAGGCGCCGGTCATCGGATCCTGCCGGACCTCCGAGGAGGGCGCGACGGCGTCCAGCGGACGCAGGTCGGCGACGGCCCGGGCGGTGGGCGGCATGCCCCGGTCGTAGTAGATCAGCTCGCGGCCGTCGGCCAGTTCGGTGACCGTCCTGGTCGTCGCACCGGCCTGCCTGCTCGTACCGGCCTGAGCGTTCAGGCCGGAGGACGTGGCGGTACCGGTCGTTCCGCTCGCGTCTGCCGACCCACTCGCGCCGAACTGGCCGGTCGCGTCGGTCACCGTTGGGGCCATGACGTGCTCCCTCTCCTGGGGCTTCCCTTCAACCACATGAACAAACAATATCGAACATGAATCAACATGCGAGCCCTGGGTCCACCCCGATTCCGAAATCAGCCGCCGGCCGGGTGCCCGGACGCATCCTCCCTGGTCGGCACGGCGGGTCACACGGCCCGGTTCGGGCCGTCGAGTCCGCCCAGGCTTCCCCGGCTGTCGGCACTCGCGGACCAGCCTGACAGTCGACGCGAACCGCACCCACCCGCCGGGGCCTCCACCCGGAGCAACGACCGCGACGACCGGGCGTCACCCGGACCGTCGGAGCGCGGACGGCCCGGGCCAGGGCGCCGGCCGGGGCGCTGGGCCAGGGCGCTGGGCCGGGGCGCTGGACCTCGGTGGCACTGGCGCCCTCACACTTCCCTCGCAGCACTTTGCAAATAGGAGCTATTTGCAAAGTTCTGAGTACATAACACCAGTTCAGCGCCATCCAGGTAGCCGTTTCCCGTACTTTGCAAAGTCCGACTTTGCAAAGTACGGGACGCGAGAGACAGGGACACGAAAGAGCCGCTCCCCCGCCGGACCGGACATGGAGCGCCCCCGGGAGCGCAAGGCTCCCGGGGGCGCGATGAGCGGTCATTGTCAGGGGGCCGCAGGGTGGCGGTGGTGATGGTGCCGAACAAGGGCCCGACCGGACGGGGCGTGCAGCGGGCGTCGGTGGACGGGCCGTCGCGCATGGCGGCGGTGGGGGCGGACCGTCACGGCAGCCGGGGCCGGGGCCGGGGCGATGGCAGGCCGGGCGACTGTGGCCCCGGTGCGCCAGACCCGGGTCGCCAGGCCCGCCGAGGCCAGGGCGAGGACTGCGAGGGCCACCGTGGCCGCGGGGAGCCCGGCGGTGGCACCGAGCCAGCCGGCCAGCGGGTAGGCGAGCAGCCAGCAGACGTGGGTGAGCGAGAACTGCGCGGCGAAGGCGGCCGGGAGGTCGGCCGGCGGGACGGCGGACCGCAGCAGACGGCCGCCCGGCGTCAGGATCAGCGAACCCGCCGCGCCGAGCCCGGCCCACAAAATGAGCAGCGCGGGCCAGCGCCACGCCCCGCCGCCCGCCGTGGTGACGACCGCCAGGGCGGCGAGGAGGCCTGCGACGGCGAAGGCGGCCGGCAGCATCACCGTTCGGTCGGCGACCCGGTCCAGCACCCGGGGCAGCAGCAGCGCGACCAGCATCGAGCCTCCGCCGTAAGCGCCGAGGGCGAGCGGGACGTCGCCCGCCGGGCGGCCCAGCTCCTCGCGGACGTAGACGACCGTGTTGACGATCACCATCGCGCCGCCGGCCGCCACCGCGAGGTCCAGGGCGAGCAGCGCCCGCAGGCGCGGCACGGAGAGGAACAGCCGGATCCCGGCGAGGGAGCGCGCACCGGCCGAGCGCGCGCCGGCCGAGCGGCTTCCGGCGTCGGCCTTGCCCGGGTTGCCCCGTGCCGCCAGGACCGCGCCGGGCAGGACCACCGAGACGACGAGGACCGCCGAGGCGAGGAAGCCGATCACCGTCCCCCAGAACAGCCACCGGTAGCCGACCAGCGCGAGCAACGCGGCCGCCAGCACCGGGCTGACCAGGGTCTCCGTGTCGTAGGCGAGCCGGGAGAGCGACAGCGCCCGGGTGTAGTCGCGCTCCTCGGGCAGCACATCGGGGATCACCGACTGGAACGCCGGGGTGAAGGTGGCCGAGGCCGCCTGGAGGACGAAGATCAACAGGTAGACCTGCCACACCGAACCGACGAACGGCAGTGCGAGCGCCACGCCCGCACGGGCCAGGTCGGCGGCGACCAGCAGCCGACGGCGCGGGATCCGGTGCGCGAGCGCGGCCACGACCGGGGCGATACCGACGTAGGCGACCATCTTGATCGCCAACGCCGTGCCGAGCACCGACCCGGCGTCGGCCCCGGCGAGATCGTAGGCGAGCAGGCCCAGCGCCACGGTGGCCAGGCCGGTCCCGGCAAGGGCGACGACCTGGGCGACGAACAGGTGTCGGTAGGTGCGGTTGCGGAGGACGGAGAGCATCGGGGACTCCGTTCGTGCGGAGCGCGCCGAGGTGGCGCGGGCCGGTGGGGTCCCTTCCAGGATAAGACAACATGTGCGTACGTGTGCACCTATTGGGAGTCAAAGACTCCCCGAAGGGCATCGAGGGGCGACGCGGAGCAGCTCAGTCGTGCGGCGGCAGTCCGCTGATCTGGTGATCGGCCACGCTCAGTGCCTCCTGGACCAGCCGCCGCAGATGCCCGTGCCGCAGCGCGTACACGACCCGGCGCCCGTCCTTGCGGGTGGACACCAGCCCGGCCAGCCGCAGCTTGCCCAGGTGCTGGCTGACCGACGGCCGCGCCGCACCGGCCGCCTCGGTCAGGGTCGTCACATCCGCCTCCCCCTCACTCAGCCGCTGCAGCAGCGCAAGCCGGGTCCGGTCGGCCAGCAGCGCAAGGATCCCGGCAGCGACATCCAGCCGTTCGTCCGCCTCGGCCACCTGCGAGATATGTGCACCTGATACCTGGAGGCTCCCGCTCATGACCTCATCGTAGACATCGCACGAGGCCGGCGCGTCAAGCCGACGAAGCCAGTCCACTGTTGACGAGGCGACCCCGGAGCCGGTGCTGCCACTCCCCGGCATCCGGGGCAGGTTCAGCGGGGGGTGCGGCGGAGGCGGGTGCGCAGGGCGTCCTGGGATTCGACGTACTTCACCATCAGGCGGGCGAACTCCAGTCGCTCGCTGTCGGGCCACTCGGCGGTGATCTGCTCGAAGGCCGAGCGCTGGTACTGACGGAAGCGCTCCATCACCTCCTCGCCCTCCGGGCTGAGGAGCAGGACCGTCCGGCGGCCGTCCTGCTGGGAGGCAGCGCGGACGAGATATCCGGCCGAGATGCAGTCCGACACCATGCGGCTGCCCACCGAGGGGTCGACACCCAGGTGCTCGGCGACGGCGCCGACGGTGACCTCGCGACCGTCCTGACCGGTGACGTCCTGGACGATCCGCAGGACCAGCGTCCGACTGAGGTCCTTCTGGGAGATCGGGTCCTCGACGTCGAGCAGTGAGGAGCGCCGCAGCCGCCCGAAGGCCGGCCCCACGGCGTTCAGGAGGTCCTCGCCCTCGCCCGGCCCGGGCTTTGTCGTCATGCGGGCAGCCTATCCGTGTGCGTGAGCCGATGAAGACATGTGTTGACGTGAAAACGTGTGCAGGACATCATGCATATGTAGATCAGCATTGATATTGGCAGGATGCGCACAGCCGGGTCCCAGTCGGCCCGCGACCCGACCCGCTCACCACCTGACGCAAACGAACGGACTCCTCCTCATGACCACCACCCTCGTCACCGGCTCCCGTGGCAAGGTCGGCCAGGGCGTCATCGCCCGCCTGCACGCCGCCGGGCACTCCGTCCGCGCCGCCAGCGCCCGGCCTGCCGACCTGACCGTTCCCGACGGCGTCGAGCGCACCGAGCTCGCCCTCGACCGCCCCGAGGCCTTCGCCGCCGCACTGCGCGGCGTCCAGCAGGTTTTCCTCTATCCCCAGCCCGCCGGCATCAACGCGTTCGTCGAGGCCGCCGAAGCGGCCGGTGTCGAACACGTCGTCCTGCTCTCCTCGTCCTCCGTCCTCGGCCCCGATGCCGAGAACGACCCGCTCGCGGGTCACAGCCTCCTGGTCGAGCGTGCGCTCGCCGACTCCGGCCTTGACTGCACCTTTCTGCGCCCGGATGCCTTCGCCAGCAACTCCCTGGGCTGGGCGTACTCCATCGGCCGGGGCCTGCCGATCCGACTCGCCCACCCGGACGCGCACATCGCGCCCATCCACCCCGAGGATCTCTCCGACATCGCCGCCGAGGCCCTGACCGGCCCCCTCACCGGCTCCGCGCCCACCCCGACCGGCCCCGAGTCGCTCACCTTCCGTGACCAACTCGCCGTCCTCGCCGAGGTCCTCGGCCGCGAGATCCCGGTCGAGCGGATCAGCCGTGCCGAGGCCGAGGAGCAGATGGGGCGTCACATGCCCGCTCCTGTCGTCACCTCCCTGCTCGACCTCTGGGAGGCCGCGACCCATGGGCCCGCCCCCGTTCACGACACCACCCTGACCCTCCTCGGCCGCCCCGCGCGAAGCTTCCACCAGTGGGCCCGCGAGAACACCGCCGCGTTCACCCGGCCCTGAGCCGCCACAGCCCTCGATGTCGCGACCGGCGCAGGAGAACGACGTGAAACCCATCGGCTACTGGCTCAACCGCACCGACCTCGCCCTCACCACCACCATGAACGCCATGCTGGCCGAGTACGGCCTCACCCGGCTGACCTGGCAAGTGCTCAACGTCGTCGCGGCCGACCCCCGCACCACCGACACGACCGTCCTCACCTCTCTGACCGCCAACGCCTCACCCGCCGAACTGACCGACGCCATCACCGCCGTCCTCGCCGACGGCTGGGTCCTCCGACCGGCGGCGGAGCAGCTCGCCCCGACGGAGGACGGCCGCGCCCGCCTCGCCCGGGTCGGCGAGCGCGTCGCCGCCTTCCGCGAGGCCTCCGTCGCCGGCATCTCGCCCGAGGAGTACCGGACCGCGGTCGGCGTCCTGGAGCGGATGGCCCTCAATCTGGACTCCGACCAGGGGCACTGAACCACGGCCCGGACGGGCCCGTTGCCGGCCGCGGAACCCCGCCCCGCGGCCCTCCCTCAACCCACTCCCGACCCCTCCCCTCCGCGCTCCCGAAGGTCCTCGATCCGACGGATCTTGCCGACCGAACGCTCCAGCGTGTACGGGTCCACCACCTCGACGTCCACACTCACGCCGACGCCGTCCTTCACCGCCCGCGCGATCACCGCGACGGCCTCCTCGCGCTGCCCGGGCCCGACCTCCGGCCGCGCCTCGACCCGCACCGTCATCCGGTCCAGCCGGCCCCGGCGGGTAAGCCGCAACTGGAAGTGCGGTGCGACGGCGGGCACCCGCAGCAGGACCTCCTCGATCTGGGTCGGGAAGACGTTGACCCCGCGCAGGATGATCATGTCGTCGCTGCGACCCGTCACCTTGGCCATCCGGCGGAACGCGGGGCGCGCGGTGCCGGGCAGCAGCCGGGTGAGGTCGCGGGTGCGGTAGCGGATCACCGGCAGCGCCTCCTTGGTGAGCGAGGTGAAAACGAGTTCACCGCCCTCGCCCTCCGGCAGCACCTCGTCGGTCAGCGGGTCGACGACCTCCGGGTAGAAGTGGTCCTCCCAGATGTGCAGGCCGTCCTTGGTCTCCACGCACTCCTGGGCGACGCCCGGCCCCATCACCTCGGAGAGTCCGTATATGTCCACGGCGTGGAGGCCCGTCCGCCTCTCGATCTCGGCGCGCATCTCCTCCGTCCACGGTTCGGCGCCGAAGATTCCGATCCGCAGCGAGGTGCCGCGCGGGTCCACGCCCTGCCGCTCGAACTCGTCCAGCAGGGTGAGCAGGTAGGACGGGGTGACCATGATGACCTCGGGCCTGAGGTCCTGGATGAGCCGGACCTGGCGGGCCGTCATGCCGCCGGAGGCCGGGACGACGGTGCACCCGGCGCGTTCGGCACCCGCGTGCGCACCCAGTCCGCCGGTGAACAGGCCGTAGCCGTAGGCGATGTGCACCGTATGCCCGGGCCGCCCGCCGGCCGCCCGGATCGAGCGGGCCACCACGTCCGCCCAGACGTCCAGGTCGTGCTCGGTGTAGCCGACCACGGTCGGCAGGCCGGTGGTCCCACTGGAGGCGTGGATCCGGCGGACCTTCTCCTTCGGGACGGCGAACATGCCGAACGGGTACGTGTCGCGCAGGTCGGCCTTGGTGGTGAGGGGGAACCGGGCGAGGTCGGCGAGGGCACGACAGTCCTCGGGCGTGACGCCGGCCGCGTCGAACTTCCGCCGGTACAGCTCGACGTTGTCGTAGGCGTGGCGCAGCGTGGCCCGCAGGTGCTTGAGCTGGTGCGCCCGCAACTCCTCGACGGTCATCCGCTCACCGGCGTCAAGGAGTTCCACCGGCGGCGCCTCACCGAGACGCGTCGGCGCCCGCCCCTCTCCTCCCGGGCCCACGGGCGTACCCGGATCCTTCGCTCCGCCGCTCATCGTGCCTCCTTCAGAATGCACTACCGACCATTCGGTCGGCCCTGGCCGGAGCCAAGTAATCCAGTGCCCGAACCACCTGTCAAGGCTCGGCACGCCGGTGACCTCGCAGGTCGGCGCCCGTCGCCCTCGCTCAGAACTTTGCCCCCGCCCCCGGGCGTCAACCTGTGCCGATCGGCAGGTTCTCGCTCCGGAAAAAGGCGCCGGATCTATGCCGATCGGCAGATGGCAGGGCGAGGCCGACCGGGGAGGCTGGTCGCAGTCAGTCACCATCCCACCCACGACCGGGAGAGCGGAGCACAGGCGCATGAGCCGATCCGATGTCACACCCCACCTCGAACTGACCGACGTCAGCAAGGTCTACCGGAGCGGCAAGCACGCGGTCGACGGCCTCTCGCTGCGACTCGGCCCCGGGCTGCTCGGCCTGCTCGGACCGAACGGCGCGGGCAAGTCCTCGCTGATGCGGATCGTCGCCACCGTGACCCGGCCCACCTCCGGACGGCTCACCTACCGGGGGGCCGACGTGCTCGCCCACCCTGATCTGCTCCGGCGGGAACTCGGCTTCCTCCCGCAGGACTTCGGCGTCCACCCGCACCTCACCTCGCGCGAGTTCCTGTCCTACCTCGCGGCCGCCAAGGGGCTTCCCGCCCGGGCCGCCCGGGCCCGGATCGACGAACTGCTCGCGCTGGTCAACCTGACCGAGGCGGTGCGGAGGCCGCTCGGCGCGTACTCGGGCGGCATGCTGCGCCGGGTCGGTATCGCCCAGGCGCTGCTCGGGGACCCGGGCGTCATCGTCGTCGACGAACCCACCGCCGGCCTCGATCCGGAGGAACGGGTGCGCTTCCGCAATCTGCTGAGCACCCTCGCCGAGGACCGGGTGGTGCTGCTGTCCACCCATATCGTCTCCGACATCGAGTCGGTCGCCGGGGACATCGCGGTCCTCGCCGGCGGGCGGCTGCTGCGCCGGGGCAGTCCGGAGGAGCTGCTGCACGGCCAGGCCGGCCGGGTGTGGGAGGTCCTGGTGGACGCGGGCTCGGTGGCGGCCGTGCAGCAGCACTTCGTGGTGAGCCGGATGGTGCGCGCGGGGGACGGGCGGGTGCGGCTGCGGCTCCTCGCGGACGGCCAGCCGACCGCCGGGGCGGTGCCGGTCGCGCCGGACCTGGAGGATGCCTACCTGGGGCTGGTCCGGTCGGCACACGACGGGCCCGCCTTCGCCCCCTCGGCCGCCGCGGCCCGTCCGGGGGTGCGGCGATGACCCGGAGCGTTCTCCGCCCGTCCCACCCCGACGGGTCCCGGGCACAGACCGGACGTGCCCCCGGCGCCGCTGCCGGTGGGTCCGGGCGGACCGGCCCGGTGAGCCGGATCGGCCGGCTGGCGCTCGGCGACTTCCGGGACCGGATCCGCCGCCCCGCCTACGCGGTGACGCTCCTCGCCGCAGTGGGCCTGGGCCTGCTCGCCGTCCCGCCCGCCGACGGGCACTGGGCGATCCTCGCGCTCGGCTCCTACCGGGGGGAGTACAACAGCGCGTACGTCGGCACGGCGACCGCTCTGGCGGGCACGCTGTGGCTCAGCCTCGGCGGGTTCTACGTGGTGCGCAAGGGCCTGGGCCGGGACGAGGAGACCGGGGTCGGTCAGCTCCTGGCCGCGGCTCCGCTGCGCAACGTCGAACTGATGCTGGCGAAGTTCCTCGGCAATCTGCTGGTGCTCGGTTCGATGCTCGGCGTGCTCGCGCTCACCGCACCCGCCCTGCAACTGGTCCGGGGCGAGGACCGGGCGCTCGACCCGGTCGCGCTGCTGACGCCGTTCCTGGTGCTGACCCTGCCGATGCTCGCGGCGACCGCGGCACTGGCCGTCCTGTTCGAAACGGTGCCGCTGCTGCGCGGGGGGCTGGGCAATGTCACCTGGTTCACGTTCGCACCGGCCCTCCTGATCGCCGGGGAGGCGCCCGGCGCACCGTTCGGCGGGCTCGGCCTCGGCCCGGTGGCCGCCTCGCTGCGCGACACGCTGGCCGCGCGAGGCGTCGACCTGGGCGGCGACGACTTCAGCCTCGGCCTCACCAAGGTGGACTCCCCACTGGAAGCGTTCCGCTGGGACGGCGTGGACTTCGGGACCGGGTTCCTCGCCCAGCGGCTGCTGCTCGTCCTGCTCGCGGTGGTGCTCGCCGCGCTGTCGGCCCTGTGGTTCACCCGCTTCGACCCCGCTCGCGCCAGGACGGCCGAGCGGCACTCCGACGGTACGGCGTCCGCCCCCCTCGCCGCCCCCGTCCCTGGTCCCGTCCGCGCTGCGGCCGCGCCCGTCGCGCCGCCCGCCGGGCCCGCCTCCGCGCCCCAGGCCCACCACCGGTCCCGATCCCGCTTCGGCTCCCACTTCGGCCGGCTGCTGCTCGGTGAGGCGCGGATCCTGTTCGCCGACGCCTCGCGCTGGTGGTGGCTCGTGGCAGCCGGCCTGGTGCTGGCCGGGCTCTCCGTTCCATCGGACACCGGCGTCGGCGCGGTACTGCCCGCCGCCTGGGTCTGGCCGGTACTGCTCTGGTCCCGCCTCGGGAGCCGCTCGGCCGAGAACGACCTTGAGGTCCTGCTCGGCGCCTACCCGGCCGCCCGCGCCCGACTGCTCGCCGAATGGGCCGCCGGGGTGCTGCTCACCGCCCTGATCGGTGCGGGTGTCCTGGTCCGGCTCGTCGCGGCCGGCGACCTCGCCGGGGTGGCGGCCTGGTCGGCGGGCGCCCTGTTCATCCCCTCACTCGCCCTCGCCCTCGGCATCCTCTCCCGCACCCACCGCCTCTTCCAGGCCCTCTACCTGCCGCTCTGGTACCTGGCGGTGAACCAGATCGCCGCCCTCGACTTCATGGGCACCGTCCGCCGCGCCGGCCACCCCGCCGGCCCTTCCCCCCTCCTGGTCACCGCCATCACCCTGGCCCTCCTCGCCACCGCCCTGCTCACCACGACAACCCGCCGCACGCTCCGCGACTGACCCCCGAGTGAACCCCGAGCAGGCGGTTGCCGTTCGGCGGGCGCAGGGGACCCGCTGAACGGCAACCGCCCGGGACCGGCCGAGCCCGAGCCACAGCCACAGCCCGTGCTGGTCTGCGGGTCCCGGTCCGAGCACAAGCCCTTCCGGCTCAAGTCGGGACCGATCCAAAACCCTTGGACGGCAAGGAGACCGCTTGCTGAAATGGGAGACGGCCACTGCCGGAGGACGGGGAGGCGGCGATGACCGAGATCAGGCTGCACCTGTCGGTGCGCGACCTCACCGACGCGGACCTGCCGTCCTGCGGCTGGGCCGGCTACCCCAAGCACGTGCGCGAGCTGGTCCACCAGATCCGCCGCGCCGAAGCGGGCGAGGTCGACTACCTGGCGGTCTGCACCCCGGCGGGCCTCCCGGTGGCGGTCGGCGGCATCGACTACACGGTCAGGCCAGGCGCCGGCACCCTCTGGCAACTCGGCGTCCACCCGGCCCTCCAGTCCTGCGGGATCGGCACGCTGCTGGTCCGCTCCGCCGAGCAGCGGATCAGCGCCAAGGGCCTGGCCCTCGCCGAACTCGGCGTCGAGGAGAGCAACCCGCGCGCCCGCGCCCTCTACGAACGCCTGGGATACCGGGCCTTCGGAAGTGAACTCGAATCCTGGGACGTAGAGGCCGAGGACGGCTCACTCCGGCGGTACGAAACGCTGTGCACCCTGATGCGAAAGGACCTTGCGTAGCACTGGATTTCGCCGCGTTCTTCGCAGAGCGACGGCCGTCCTCCGCCCAGCTCGACCTGGTCGTCACCGCTCTCGGTCGGTTCCGTCGGCCCGCCGACCGGAAGCAGGACCCCATCGCCCGCTCCCGGGTGCGGCTCGACCGCAGCGGCGGTGAGTCACCAGGGCTGCGGCCGCCCGGGGCGGCTCGGCTCCGAGGGCCTTCGGGTCAGCCGCCGCGCTGCTCCCCCCAGCCCACCGGCCGACCCGAGCGGGGCCGCCGGTCGAAGCCGGAGACGCCGCTCCGAACCTCGTCGGTCGCGCGAACGGCCGCCAGTGGATGCCTTGCCGTCCGAACCCGGCGGGCGCTGCCGGGCCACTGGTGCCATTCGGCGATGGTGCTACTATCACTAGCATCATGTTGCTGAAGCTGGAGGCCGGGGACTCCCGGCCGTTGCACGAGCAGGTTGCGGGAGCGATCCGGCGGGCCGTCGGTGAGGGCGAGTGCGTACCCGGGGAGCGGTTGCCGCCGGCGCGGGATCTGGCGCGGGCGCTCGGGGTGAACGCGAACACGGTGCTGCGGGCACTGCGGGCACTGCGGGACGAAGAGGTACTGGAGTTCCGCCGGGGGCGCGGCATCACCGTCGCCCGCGGCGCCGACCGCCGCGCCGAACTGCTGGACGCGGCGCGTCGGCTGGTCGCGGACGCGGCACACGCAGGCTTCAGCCGGGAGGAGCTCGTCGAGATGATCAGGGGGCTGGAGTGAAGAAGGATTCGCAGGAGGACGGGCGCGGCGGCGGGCAGAGCGACGCCCACAACGGCGTGGCGGCCCGGGCAATCGGGGTGATCGCGTCGGGGGCGCTCGCCCTCGGGGTGCTGGCATTGCTGGTCGGGCTGCCGTGGGTGGCACGCAATCGGTTGCCGGAGCCCGTGGCCACGCACTGGAACGGGAGCCGAGCGGACGGGTCGATGTCGTTCGCGGCCGCGGTGGGCTTCCCCGCCGCGCTGTGGACGGCGTCGGTCGCGGCGGCGGCCGTCGCCCGGTGGCGCGGCGGGGAGCAGGCGAAGGCCTGGTCGGCGGTCGGGCTCGGCTTCGGAGGCGCGCTGCTGACAGGCGCGCAGGCCGCGATCGTCTCGGCCAACCTGGACCGCCCGACCTGGCAGGAGGCCCGGCCCCTGGGCGCCGAGGTACTGCTGGTCCTGGTGGCGGCGGTCGCGGCCGGCGCGCTGGCCTGGTGGCTCGCCCGGCCGCAGGGTCCGGGGCCGCTCTCCGCGACCGCCGCCGACGGCCCCCGCCTGGACCTGCCGGACGGGCAGCGCGCCGTCTGGCTCTCCCGGGCGGTCAACCCCTGGCTGGGAGTGCTGGCCGCGGTGGCCGGGCTGGGCGCGGCGGGGGCGGCCCTGGCCGGGTTCGCCGGGCTGGGCGGGGCGGCCTGGGCGACGGCCGCGCCGCTGGCGGTCGTCGCGCTGGCGGGGCTCGGCTGTTCGTCGGTGCAGGCACGGGTGACCGAGCGCGGCCTGGATGTGGCGTTCGGCCCGCTCGGGCGGCCGTCCCGGCACTGGGATCCGGAGGAGATCGTCTCGGCCCGGGCCGAGAGCCGCACCCCGGCCCAGGTCGGTGGCTGGGGCTACCGGCTGAGCGGTCTGGGCACCACGGTCATGCTGCGCAGCGGCGAGTGCCTGGTGATCCGGCCACGGCAGGGCGCGGAGTTCGCGGTGAGCGTGGACGATGCCGAGCGCGGCGCCGCCCTGCTGAACACGCTGACCGCACCCCGGAACGCGTGACCGGCCGAGTGGGCGCACGGCCAACGGGCCGGCATCCACTCGGCGCGGCCGACGGGGAGACGCTCAGCCGCGACGCTTCGGGCGGCCTCGTCGGGCGGCCGCCGCGCCACCGGACGACGATCCGGAGCCGCCCCGGGCACGGCCGGCGGCGGTGGCGCGGCCTCCGGCGGCCGGCTTGCCCGAGCCCTTGGGGGCACCGCCCTTAGAGGCACCGCCCTTCCCGCCGCCGCCACCCTTGGCGCCGCCGGTGCCACCCTTAGCGCCGCCGGCGCGGCCCGGGGCGGACTTCGCCGCCGGGGCCTCGGCCGGGGTCGCGGCCGTCTGGCCACGGCCGCGCGAGCTGTTGACCGTGCGGCCCCGGACGATGCCGATGAACTCCTCCACCAGGTCGGTGGTCCCCTCCTCCGGCCAGGCCAGCGCGATCCGGGACTGCGGGGCGTCCGCCATCGTCCGGAAGGTGAGGTCGCGCCGGTGGTGCAGGCGTGCCAGCGACTGCGGGACGAGCAGCACCCCGACACCGGCCGCGACCAGTTCGATCGCGTCGGCCGTGGTGGCCGGCCGCTCGATGGCGGGCCGCCCGGGCAGCTGCTCCCATTCGAGGGTGTCGTCGAGCGGGTGGAAGACCACGTCGTCGGCGAGGTCCGCGACGGTGACCTCCTCGGCCGCCGCCAGCCAGTGGTCCTTCGGGAACACCACGACCGTCGTCTCGGTGTACAGCGGGATCGCGCTCAGACCGGTCCGGTCGACCGGCAGCCGCAGCAGCCCCGCGTCGGCGTCGCCCGCGCGCAGCGTCGGCTCCCCGTCGGCGGCTTCGACCGCGACCAGGGCGAGCGGAACGTCCGGGAGCCGCTCCGACCAGACGCGCGCCCACTTGCCGGGGGTCACGCCCGGGACGTAGGCCAGCCGGAACGAGGGTGTCACCTGCATCTCTGTCACCCGACCAAGGCTACCGACCGTGACAGCGGGCGTCGGCCGCTCGCTTACCCTGGTGACCATGACATCGCTCAAGCAGAAGACCACGCAGACCATGAAGCCGGCGACAGCGGCGAAGAAGCTCGGGGTCTACCTCGGCGCCACCCCTGCCGACTTCCAGTCGGGCGTGATCTCCCGCGAGGAGCTCACCGCCCTGCAGACCGAGCCGCCGCAGTGGCTCCAGGACCTGCGCCGCAACGGCCCGCACCCGCGTTCCGCGGTGGCCACCCGGCTCGGCGTCTCCGCGTCCGGCCTGGCGCGCGGCGGCATCACCGAGGCGCTCACCACCGAGCAGATCGAGGCGCTCCGCGAGGAGAACCCGGAGTGGCTGCGGCGCGAGCGGACGATCCAGGAGGAGGTCCGCCGGGAGTCCGTGCGCGTCAAGGAGAAGCACGAGAAGGAGGAGAAGCAGCGCCAGCAGGCCGCCGCAGCGCCCGAGCACGAGAAGCGCCGCTGACCTGCGGAGTTCCACCTGCTCCACCCTGCTCCTCCCCGGCCCCCGGCGCTCGCGCCGGGGGCCGTCGTTCGTCCGGGGACAGGCGCACGGGAACGGTCCGGCAAGGCGCCCGGAAAGGCGTCCGGCAAGGTGTCCGACGCGGCCACCGGCCCGGCAGAACGGCCGCCGACGACTCGCACAGGCGCACGAGCAAGGAGGCCCGGGGCCGGTCGAACCTGCACCCGAATGCCGCACGCTCATCCGAAGGTGTTCGCGCACGTTCGACCCTGTGAGTACCGTCACCGGACCGGTCCGGCCGGCCGGACGTCCCGGCGGACCGGCCCGACGGGCGGGACGGGAGCCGGCCGGGTGGCGACGCGGAGCCGGGCGGGTGACCCGCTCGACGTGTCGGCGGGGATCCGGCATGCCCGGCGTGCGTCGGTGGGAACGCGCCGCTCACGAGCGGCACGCGCCCCTGCCCCCGGACCTGAGAGCCGCCGATGCCCCCCATCGCGCACCTGCGCCGCCTGCTCCCCACCGCCGTGTGCACCCTGGCCGCCGTCCTCGCCGCCCCCGCCGCGGCGCACGCCGCGCCACCGGGCCGGGGAGGCGGAGCGGGCATCGATCGGGGGACCGTGATCGACTGGGAGCGGGTCGCCGCCTGCGAGAGCAGCGGGGACTGGCACATCAACACCGGCAACGGCTACTTCGGCGGCCTCCAGTTCGACAAGTCGACCTGGGAGGAGACCGGCGGCCTCCGCTACGCCCCGCGCGCCGACCTGGCCAGCCGGGACGAGCAGATCGCCGTCGCCAACACCCTCGCCGAACAGCGCGGGCTCACCCCGTGGCCGGTCTGCGGCGCCCGCGCCGACCGGGACCGCGAACGCCCCGCGGTCGAGCCGGTCGCCGAACCGGCGGAGGCACTCGCCTCCGGCACCCCCAGCACCCCCGCCGCCCCTCCCCCGGCCGGTGGCCCCACCACCTGGACGGTGCGCGACGACGACACCCTCGACAGCATCGCCGAGCAGCTCGGGGTCCCCGGCGGCTGGCAGGCGCTGTACGAACGGAACCGCGCGACCCTCGGCGAGGACCCCGACCTCATCCAGCCCGGCCAGGACCTGATCCTCCCCCTCTGACCCCACCCCGAGGCCCAGCGCGAACCAGCGCACACCGCACACCGCACACCGCACACCGCACACCGCGAAGCCTCCAACCGGCCGGTGCCCCCGCTCCCACGGGGGCGCCGGCCGAAGCCGTCCGCGCCAGCCGACGGTGGGAGGCCAGGGGCCGTCCTCGGAGCGGGCTTCCGTAGTGAAGCCGTCCGGCCAGGGAGGCACGGTGATCGCGACGATGCGCAGCGGGCCGGGGCTGTCGGGGTCGGCCCGGAACTGGAAGGCCGTTCCCAGTGGCACCGAGACCGATGTCACCACCCGCAGGACGTCCACGGACTCCCGACCGGACTGCCGCCGCCAGATCCTGCCCCGGCCGGCCGTGACGTACCAGAGCTCCTGCACGGTGGCATGCGAGACGCCACGGGTGACGGAACCGGGAGAAAGCTCGAAGAGGGCCTGACTGCTGCGGCCGTCCAGGCTCCACGACCACGACCACAGGTGCCCCGCCGCCCCGCCAGGAAACGGACCGCGCCTCGTCCGACCGCGGCCCGCGGAACGTCGAACCGCAGCCGTCCGCCAACTGCCCGGTGCAGCACAGTGTCTCGGGGCGGGATCCGGCGGGGAGGCCGCCCGACGGGGGCGGGCGACGTGACGACGACGATCCGCAGCGGGCCGCGGCTCACCTTCAACGTCATCTCGCCCCAGGGCCGTTGACGCTACTCTGTCGGCACCGACAACGAGCCGCACCCATGGGAAGGCGAGCGATGGAATGGTTGGGAGTGATTGGAGCATTGGTGCCGGTCGCGCTTAGCGCAACAGCGGTCGTCTTCAAGGGGCTCAGGGTCAGCTCGGTGATAAGGGTCCTGCGAGAGATCTTCGCCCACCCGCGTGAGGACTCCCGCATCACCATCGACGCTCTCGGCGAGTCGAAGGTGTCCAGGGTTCCGTCCCGGAAGGGTTGGCTCCGTTGACCGACATCTCCTCCGACGGTGCCGCAGCAGCAGCCGGCGGGAGCCAGACGGCAGCCGTGCCGGCACAGGCAGCACCGCCGTCCGTCGACACACCCATCGGCCAACCGCCGCTGATCTCCGAAGTCACCGTCGGCGCCCACTTCAAGATGATCTTTATCACCGTCGTGGGCTTTACGGCGGCCTTCTGGGTCGCCTACTTCTCGCTGGTGGCGTTCGGCGGAGACAGCGAGCAGGTCAAGGGCGCCATCGATACGGCCAAGATCGCCGGCTTCTCGGGGATCGGTACGATCTTCGGACTCTTCGGTGGAGTGATGGGCGCCAAGACCTGAGTCTCGTCGGAGCCGGGATCAGTCGTCCTCGGGCAGGTGGAAGTCGACGGTCCCCGACCGCCAGGGTCCGTGCTCGGTCATCTCGGACTCGATGACGAGGTTCTGAACCTCGACGGGGCCCAGCGCTTCGATCGAACCGGCCGGCCTCCGCAGCAGCGCAGGCACACTGTCACAGCCCGGACCTGCGGGACTGGCCTGGGAGAAGTGGCGATTGGCCCGGGAGTCCGGAGTGCCCGTCATGGGTCCGACCGTAGGACCCGCCCCTGCCCGGACGGCGCGCCGGGCGGGGACCGGCGGGAGTATTCAGTGCGGGGGTGTGTGCCCGGCCGGTGTCCACGGTCGGACGAAGGGGCGGTTGAGGTGGGCGGTGCCGAGGACCGCGCCGGTGCGGCGGGCTTCGGCGAGGAGTTGCTCGCGGCTGTCGCGGGCTGTCTCCGGGTCGGCCTCGAAGAGGTAGCGCACACCGGGGGTGGCGAGTTGGACGGCATGGACCAGCACGTCCCCGGTGAGCACCAGGCGGTCCCCGCCGCCGTCGACCAGGACGGACTGGTGGCCGGGTGTGTGGCCGGGGGTCGGGAGCAGGGTGATCGCGGCGCCGCCGGGGCGGGCCCGGCCGCCGAGCACGGTGTGGCCGTCGACCTCGCGCAACTGGCCTGCCCGCAGCAGCGGTTCGACGACGTAGGTGCGCGCCGTCCTGGTCGGTCCGAGGGCCGCGACCTCGGCGTGCTGCACCACGTAGCGGGCGTTCGGGAACACCGGTACGCCCTCGGGGGTGACCGACCAGCCGCAGTGGTCCTCGTGGAGGTGGGTCAGGACCACCGTCTCGACGTCCGCCGGGGTGATCCCGACCCGGGCCAGGACGGCGGGCAGTCGGCCGGGGACGGGCGCCCAGCCGGAGGCGGGGCTGCCGACCGGGCCGATACCGGTGTCCACCAGGGTGACCCGGCCGCCGGGGCGGCGGACGGCGTAGCAGCGGAAGTCCAGCTCCCAGGTGTCGCCCGGGCCGAAGGCGGCCGGGTCGAGGCGGCGGGCGCGCTCCCAGTCGGTGGCCGTCGCGTCGGGGAAGGCGGCCTGCGCGGTGCCGGGGAACGGGCCGTGCGCGTCGAGCAGCGCCAGCACCTCGTACCGGCCGAAGCGCCGCACGACGGCAGCGGCGGCCGACGCGGCGGAACCGGCGCGCTCGGCGGGCTCGGCGGCGGCGGGCGTCGCGGCCGCGAGCGGGCGCAGCGCTGCCGCGCCCGCGACGGCGAGCGCGCCGCGCAGCAGGCGGCGCCGCCCGGGCCGGTCGGTTCCGGTCTCCGGGCCGGATTCGGCTCCGGCTTCAGCTCCGGCTCCGGCTCCGGCTCCGGGGTCTTCGGCGAAGGGGACGGCGGGAACGGTCGGATCGTTCAACGGGACTCCTCGGGCAGAACACGAAACGGAACGCGGACCGGGCGGGGGCCGAAGAACGACGCGGGGTCGGCGCCCCGACCCCCGTACGGGGCGCCGACCGGTTCCACTGTCCCGCCGCGCCCGCCCCGGCGGCTTGTCGTTTCTTGTGCAATCCGTTCGCGCGCCGGCAAGCACCGTGCGAGCATCGCCGGATGATCGACGAGGAGCCCGTGGCGGCCGCCGACCTGGTCGGCGCCCGACTGACCGGGGTGACGGCGGCCCGCCACCAGCGGCAGTCCGCCACCGCGCCGCACTTGTCGCACCTGTGGCTCCACCTGGAGCGCCTCGGGCCCGTGCTGTTCCGTACCCCTGGTGAGGGCCTGTCGTTCCGGTCCGACGCGGCGGGTCCAGCCACCACAACCGGCACGACCGCAACCACCACCGATCCGGCGGATCTGCCGCTGACGCGCTTCCTCGGGCAGCCGATCCGGTCGGTGAGCGCGGTCGAGTACCGGGACGGCGGGACCGCCTTCACCGCCGGGCTCGCCCTCGGGTTCGAGGGTGGACGCGTCCGGGTGCTGGGCCTGGACGGCGCCCTGCTGGTCGTCGGTCCCGACGGGCACCTGGGCGGCGTCGAGGCCCGGCTGCACGAGGACACCGCGCTCGCGCGGGTGGTGCGGACCTGCAGCTGCAGCCCCTCGCAGTGGAACGCGTGGACGACCGGGGGCCGGTACCTGTACTTCCGCTACCGGCACGGCGAGGGCAGCGTCGAGCACTTCCCGGGAGGCCCGGACCCGGACGCGTGGGACGAGGAGGGCTCCGGCCTGCTCGCCCGGTGGCACGACGGGAGCCGTCGCGGCGAGATCGCTCTGGCGGACTTCCTCGTCCTGGCCGGCCTCCGCCTCGCGCCGAACTCCGAGGTGCTGGACGGTCGGTGACGGGCGACGACAGCGGGTCGCCCCGGGAGTAGGGTGCGGGCATGCCGGTCGAACGCGCGTCCCTGTTGAGCGGGGACGACCTGTGTGTCGCCGACGTGTCCTGCCAGGACCCGCCGGAAGGGTGGACGGAGTTGCGGCCGGCGCCGGTGTTCGGGCTGGTGATGGTGCGGCGGGGGATGTTCCGGGGGCGGATCGACGGGGTCGACCAGGTCCTGGACCCGGCCTGTGTCTATGTCGAACGGATCGGCAGCGAGCAGCAGTTCGCGCATCCGTGCGGCGGCGACCTCTACACCGAACTGGTGCTCTCCGAGCCGCGCACGGCCGAACTGCTGGGCGGCGACCCGGAGGTGCCGCAGGGGCTGGTGTTCACCACGCCGCGGATGGCGCTGGCGCACCGGATGCTGGTTGTCCGGGCGCGCGGCGGCGCGGACTCGTTCGAACTCGCCGAGCGTGCGGCCACCTTGGCGGGCGAGGTGCTGACGGCACTGGCACCGGCGAGGGTGGAGAGCGGTCGGCCGGTCCGGGACGCGGCGCGCCGTCGACTGGTGGACGCCGCGCGGGCCGCGCTGGCGGCGGACCTCGGACTCGGGCTGGACGAGCTGGGCCGGGCGGTCGGCTGTTCGCCGCACCACCTGAGCCGGATCTTCCGGGCCTGCACCGGCGAGGGGATCGCCCGCTACCGCAACCGGCTGCGGGTCACTCTCGCACTGGAGCGGCTGACCGAGGGTGAGACGCGACTCGCCCTGCTGGCGCAGGAGTTGGGCTTCACCGACCAGGCGCATCTGACCCGGGTGGTGCACCGCGCGGCCGGACTGCCGCCCGGCCGGCTACGGGCCCTGCTGGGCCCTTCCGGGCCCGCGCCCCACCGGGTCCCCGGCGGGGCGACCGCACCGGAGCGCGCGTAGGCTCGGCGGGTGTCCTCGACCCCGGCCTCCGCCCCTCCCCCTTCCCCTCCCCCTCCCCCTCCCCCCGCACCGCTGGCCAGCCTGCACGACCGGGCGGCGCTCGCCGAGCGGTTCGGGCGGGACCCCGAGCTCCACCTCTTCGAACTCGGCGACCTGGACGAGCCGTTCTGGTCCCATACCGCCTGGTACACGACGTCGGCGGACGGTCCGGTGGCGCTGCTGTACGCGGTCGGGGACGTGCCCACCCTGCTCGGCCTCGCCCGGCCCGCGCACGCCGACCGCCTGGCCGGACTGCTGCACGCGATGCGGCCCGTACTGCCGCGCCGACTGCTCGCCCACCTCACCGAGGGCGGAGTGGACGCCCTCACGCCGGACTACCGCGCCGAGCACCGGACGGCGATGCTGCGGATGGCGCTGACCGACCCCTCCGCCCTCGCGCCGCACCTGGGCGGGGCGTCGGACGGGCGCCCCTCCGGCACGGTGGAGCGGCTCGGCGCGGCGGACCTGGCGGAGCTGCGCGCCCTGTTCGCCGCCGGCTACCCGGGCAACTGGTTCGACGAGCGGATGCTCACCACCGGCCCCTACGTCGGGATCCGGGACGCCGGGGGCCGACTGCTCGCGACGGCCGGCGTGCACGTCCACTCCGCCGCCCGACGGGTGGCGGTGATCGGGAACGTCACCACCCACCCGGAGGCCCGGGGGCGGGGGCTCGCGGCGGCCTGCACCGCGCGGCTCTGCGAGGTCCTGGCGGACAGCGTCGACCGCATCGGCCTCAACGTCCGGGCCGACCACCCCACCGCACTCGCCCTCTACCGGCGCCTGGGCTTCACCACCGTCACCGCCTACGAGGAAGCCGTGCTCACAGCCTGCTGACGGACCGCCGGTCGCGGCCCACCGGCGGATCGGCCCACCGGCGGATCGGCTCACCTGTGGCTCACGGGCCGCCCGGCGCATCGGAGGCCTGAGGGCCAGGAGTGCCAGGAACGGGTGTCGACCCCTGGGGCAGCTCGAAGTGGAACAGGCCGCCCGGAGTCCCCGGCTGCCAGCCGCGCTCCCGGGCGTCGCGGACCGCGAGCGCCACACTCGCGGGAGTGGCACCGACGGTCGGCAGACCGAGCCAGTTGCCCGGATGCGCTCCCAGGAGCCGGACGACGAGCACCGAGCCGGGCTCCTCCGCCCGCTCGACGGCAACCGACAGCGGAGACTGTCCGGTCCCCTGGCTGTAGGTGGGCCTGCGCCTGACGACCCACCGGTACGTCACCTGGTCGACCGTGATGAGCCGGGTACCCTTCCTCGGCAATGTCACCGGGCCTCCCACCTGCGTCGTCGGGCTGGGTCGTCGGCCCACTGTCGCAGATGGCCGACGGCTCCGCCCGGCCGGGTGGATCCCGGGGCCGGGCTCCCGGGCGCAGCCCGCTCCGGGCGCGGCCGCCGCGCACGGGAAGTCGGACGGACCGACTTCCCGTGCAGCCGTGCAGCCGTGCAATCCGGATCGGACCGCCCGAGAGCAGGCGACCCCGGTCGTCAGCGGGTGACGGGCCAGGACAGGGTGGCCGTCAGGGCGGTGCGGAGGGCCGGGTCGAGGACGGCGGGGGTGGGGTCGGTGGCGGTGGCGGTCAGGGTGTGGACCCGGTCGCGCGGGCCGGGGAGCGGGACGGTGCGCAGGTCGACCGTCGTCCGGCCGCGCAGCTGCGGCAGGGTGCGGCCGTCCAGGGACCAGCTGAGGGTGGTGCCGGCGACCGGGAGGTCGACGGTGAGGCGGTCGGACCGGGTGAGCGGGGTGCCGGCCGGGGTGGGGCTGGTGAGCGGGACGGCGTGGCGGTAGAACCCGGCGATCATCGCCTCCCGTCCGGGCAGGTTGAACTCCCGTCCGAGCGAGCGCATGATCGAGTTCTCGGTGGGCCGGTACAGGCCCTTCGGGTAGTAGCCGCCACCCTCGTAGCTGCCGACCACGCCCCCGTCGGGCGAGGTCCGGCCGATCCAGCGGTACCACTTGGCGCGGTCGTGGGTGAGCCGGTCGGCGGTGTACATGCTGATGTTGGGTTCGGCCGGTTCGCCCTCCCCGGTCGGGTAGGTGTCGGAGCCGTCGTAGAAGTACTCGTCGGCGAGTTTGCCGAGCGAGTGGCCGGTCTCGTGCACGGCGATCTGCCCGGCCTTCGGGTTGCCGCCCGCGACGGTGGCGATGCCGTCGTAGCCGAGCGGGGAGGCGACGTTGTATCCGGCGCCGCCGTACTTGGCGGTGTTGGCGACGACGAGGACGAGGTCGGCCTGCGGGGCCTTGACGGCGTAGTTCTCGACGGCCTTGGTGTCGACGCACAGCAGGCGTTCGATGTCCTCGCACCAGAAGTAGGAGCCGAGCGCGGTGTTGCGGACGGTGGCGCGGTCCGGGTCGCCGGTGGTGCCGGACTCGGCGGAGACGGTGGCGACGGCCCAGACGTTGAACAGGTTCCGGTAGCCGGCGTAGGGCTCGACGGCGCTGAGCTCCTGCCACTTGGCGGCGGCGTCGGCGTGGAACTTCTCCTGTTCGGCGGCGGTGTAGCCGTCGCCGATGACCACGACGTCGACCTTGCCGGCACTGTCGCCGCTCCGCAGGATCGGGGTGACCTCGCCGTCCCCGGCGGCGGGGGCGAGGCCGGGGCGGTCGCCGGTGAGGTACGGGGAGGCGGCGGGCACGGTGGCCCGTCCGATCGAGCCGTCCTCGGCGAAGACCTCGACCCGGTGCCGGGAGCCATCGGCGGCAGCGGCCGCCGACGGGTTCTCGACAGCGACCGGCGCCGCGACGGCCGCCGGGGCGGTGCCGAGGGCGGCGAGGGCGAGGGCGCCGGTCAGGACGATCGAGCCGAACCTGCGATAAAGCACGGAAGTTGCTCCTCTGCGGGCTGACGGGACGGCGGGTGGGGCCGATGAACCGTCATGCTATGCACCTGACAACCCATCGGCACAGGCCCCGCACATCCCGGACTCCCCCGCCCCCCCCGGCCCCGGACTCCCCCGCTCCTCAGCCCACGTGCACCCGAGGCCGCCGCGACCGGTCCGGCTCCGCCTCCCGCAGCACCTCGCGGGTGACCGGCGCGACCTCCCCCTGCCCGAACAGGAAGAACCGCAGGAACTGCGCGAACGGATTGCCCTCCGTCCACTCGAAGTAGATGTGCGGCTGCTGCCCGGTGCGGTCACGGACGGTGAGCAGCAGCGCGGCCAGCGCGTTGGGGACGCTGGAGCTCTCCAGCGTGAGCACCCGGTAGCGGTCGTGCAGCACCTCGCCGTGCACGGTGAGCACGGCCTCGAACTCCGAGGGGTCCTTGACCGTCACCTCGACGAAGACCAGGTCGTCCTCGATCGGGATGTCGTTGTCCGCCCGGATCTGGCGCTTCTTCTCCTGGTACTCGGCCAGGTCGCGGCTGTTCGGCTCGTTGGCGATCAGTCGCAGCGGCCGGTGGGTGTAGTCGCGCACGAAGCGCTCGGCGGCCTCGTCGAAGACGATGTCGGTGACCCGGAGTTCGAAGGCGCGCTTGAGCCGGGAGGCCAGGGAGACGAGCACGATGGCGGCGATGAAGCAGGCGCCGATCTTCACGCCGTCGGGGCGTTCGGCGATGTTGAGGGCCGTGGTGTAGAGGAAGACGGCCGCGATGATCGCGAAGCCGATGGTCCAGCCGGTCTGGCGGGCGGCGCGGGCGGCGATGGTGACGGCGATCGCGGCGGAGCTGATCAGCACCAGGACGCCGGTGGCGTAGGCGCCGCCCTGGGCGTCCACGCTGGCGTCGAAGAGCCAGGTGACCAGGAAGGCGATCAGGGTGAGCACGATGACCATCGGCCGGACCGCCTTCGCCCAGTGCGGCGCCATGCCGTAGCGGGGGAGGTAGCGGGGCAGCAGGTTGAGCATGCCGGCCATGGCGGAGGCACCGGCGAACCAGAGGATCGCGATGGTGGACAGGTCGTAGATGCTGCCGAAGGTGTTGCCGAGGTACTCGTGGGCCAGGTAGGCGAGCGCGCGTCCGTTGGCCTCGCCGCCCTTCTCGAAGGCTTCCTTCGGGATCAGCAGGGTGGTGATGAAGCTGGTGGCGATCAGGAACACGCTCATGATCAGCGCGGCGGTGGTGAGCAGCTTGCGGGCGCCGCGGATCCGGCCGGTCGGCTTCTCCTCGGTGTCCTCCGGGTCGCCCTCGATGTGCGGCATGACGGCGACGCCGGTCTCGAAGCCGGAGAGGCCGAGGGCGAGCTTGGGGAAGGTCACCAGGGCGACGCCGATCATGGCGACGACGTTGCCGTGCTCCGCGGTCAGCGCGTCCGCCCAGTCGCTCACCACTCCGGGGGAGCTGAAGACGTGGTAGAAGCCGGTGACGACGACGACCACGTTGAGCCCGAGGTAGATCGCGACCAGGACGACGGCCAGCCCGATCGCCTCGCTGAAGCCCTTGAGGAAGACGCCGCCGAGCAGGGCGATCATCACCAGGGTGATGATGACCTGCTTGCCGGTGAGGGCGCTGTGCAGGTGCGGGTTCTCAACCAGGTGGGCGGTGGCGTCGGCGGCCGACAGGGTGATGGTGATCATGAAGTCCGTGGCCGCGAAGCCGAGCAGGGCGAGGACGAACAGCTTGCCCTTCCAGAACGACAGCAGGCGTTCCAGCATCGCGATCGAGCCCTCGCCGTGCGGGCTCTCCCGGGCCACCCGGCGGTAGACGGGCAGGGCGCCGAAGAGGGTGACGACGACGAGGACGACGGTCGCCACCGGGGAGAGCAGGCCGGCCGCGAGGGCCGCGATGCCGGGCTGGTAGCCGAGGGTGGAGAAGTAGTCGAGGCCGGTCAGGCACATCACCCGCCACCAGGGGCGGGCCTGTTCGGCGGGGGCCTGGGCGTGCGGGCCGGGGTGCTGCTTGACCCGGTCGGACAGGCCCTCCAGCAGCCAGGCGCGGAAGCGCTGCCCACGTCCGAAGGAGCCGCTCGTTCCCGAGGAAGCCACCCTGCACCCCTTTGTCCCACGTGCCCGAAGCCGTGCCCGGAACCGTCCCCGGTGCCGCCCGCCGACCTGTGCCGCCGCCGACGGCACGGCGACGACACGCTATGCGACCGGGCCGCTGACCTCCGGGAACGCCTCGGCGGTGTCCCCTCATCGGATCAGTGCCCGGCCGTCGGACCAGCACCCGGCACCCGGCCCCGGCGCGCAGCCGGGAGCCCCGGAACCGACGTGGTTCCGGGGCTCCCGGGCCGGGCAGCGGGGAAGGCGCTCGGCGGACGACGCCCAACGGACGGCACTCAGCGGAAGGTACGGAGCCGGAGGCTGTTGCCGACCACGAAGACCGAGGAGAAGGCCATCGCCGCGCCCGCGATCATCGGGTTGAGCAGTCCGGCGGCGGCCAGCGGCAGCGCGGCGACGTTGTAGCCGAAGGCCCAGAAGAGGTTGCCCTTGATGGTGCCCAGCGTCCTGCGGGAGAGGCGGATGGCGTCGGCGGCCGAGCGCAGGTCGCCGCGGACCAGGGTCAGGTCGCTCGCCTCGATGGCGGCGTCCGTCCCGGTGCCCATGGCGAGGCCGAGGTCGGCCCGGGCCAGCGCCGCGGCGTCGTTGACACCGTCGCCGACCATCGCCACCACCCGGCCCTCGGCCTGCAGCCGCTCGACCACCGCGACCTTGTCCTCGGGCAGCACCTCGGCGATCACGTCCTGTGCCGGGATGCCGACCTCGGCGGCGACGGCTTCGGCGACGGTGCGGTTGTCGCCGGTGAGCAGGACGGGGCGCAGGCCGAGGGCGCGCAGTTCGGCGACGGCCCGGGCGCTGGTGGGTCGGACGGCGTCGGCGATCTCCAGGACGGCGCGGGCGGCGCCGTCCCAGCCGACCGCGACGGCGGTCCGTCCGGCGGCCTCGGCGGCCCGCTTGGCCCCGGCGAGTTCCGCCGGCAGGGGCTGCGCCCGCTCGGCGAGCAGGGCCTCGCGTCCGGCGACGACGGCGTGGCCGTCCACGACACCCCGGACGCCGAGGCCGGGGACGTTCTCGAAGTTCTCGACGGGGGGCAGGGTGCCGAGGCGTTCGGCGGCGGCGGTGGCGATGGCGGCGGCGACGGGGTGTTCGGAGGCGTGTTCGAGGGCGCCGGCGAGGCGCAGGGCCTCGTCCTCGGTGGTGCCCCCGGTGGTGCGGACGGCGAGCAGGGTCATCCGGCCGGTGGTGACGGTGCCGGTCTTGTCGAGGACGACGGTGTCGACCCGGCGGGTGTTCTCCAGGACCTCGGGGCCCTTGATGAGGATGCCGAGCTGGGCACCGCGGCCGGTGCCGACCATCAGGGCCGTCGGGGTGGCCAGGCCGAGCGCGCACGGGCAGGCGATGATCAGCACCGCCACCGCCGCGGTGAAGGCGGCCGTCCAGCCCTCCCCGGTGGCGAGCCAGTAGCCGAGGGTGGCGAGGGCCAGGGCGATCACGATCGGTACGAAGACGGCGGAGATCCGGTCGGCGAGGCGCTGGGCGGCGGCCTTGCCGTTCTGGGCGTCCTCGACGAGCTGTGCCATCCGGGCGAGCCGGGTGTCGGCGCCGACCCGGGCGGCCTCCACCACGAGCCGGCCGCCCGCGTTGACGGTGGCGCCGGTGACGGTGTCGCCGACGGCCACCTCGACCGGGACGGACTCGCCGGTCAGCATCGAGGCGTCCACGGCCGAGGCGCCCTCGACCACCACACCGTCGGTCGCGATCTTCTCCCCGGGACGGACCACGAACCGGTCGCCGACGGTCAGCGCGCCGATCGGGACGCGTACCTCGGTGCCGTCGCGCAGGACGGCGACGTCCTTGGCGCCGAGGTCCAGCAGGGCGTGCAGCGCGGCCCCGGCGCGGCGCTTGGAGCGGGCCTCGAACCAGCGGCCGGCCAGGATGAAGGCGGTGACCCCGGCGGCGGCCTCCAGGTAGATGCTGGACGAGCCGTCGCCCCGGGCGACGGTGAACTCGAAGCCGTGCCGCATGCCGGGCATGCCCGCGTGGCCGAGGAACAGCGCCCACAGGGACCAGAGGAACGCGGCGCCGGTGCCGAGCGAGACCAGGGTGTCCATGGTCGCGGCGCCGTGCTTGAGGTTGGTCCAGGCGGCCCGGTGGAACGGCCAGGCGGCGTAGGTGACGACGGGCGCGGCGAGGGTGAGCGAGAGCCACTGCCAGTTGTCGAACTGGAGGGCGGGCACCATCGCCATCGCGACGACGGGGACTGCCAGGACGACCGCGGTGATCAGCCGCTGCCGCAGCGGGGCGAGGTCGTCGGCGGACTCCGCGGGCTCTGCGGACCCACTCACCCCGGTGGTCCCGGCGGTCCTGTCGGCGTCGACGGCGGCCGGCCGGGGCGGGGCGGCGGTGTAGCCGGTGGCCTCGACGGTGGCGACGAGGTCGGCCACGCTCAGGTCGGGCCCGAACTCGACCCTGGCCTTCTCGGTGGCGTAGTTGACGGTGGCGGTGACCCCGTCCATCCGGTTGAGCTTCTTCTCGATCCGGGCGGCGCACGAGGCGCAGGTCATGCCGCCGATCCGGAGTTCCACCTCGGTGGAGGGGGGTGCCTGGGTGGTCATCTGGGCTCCTCGTGCTCGTTGTCGATCGGATCCGGGTCCGGGGTCCGATACCCCAGGGGGGTTCGAACCCCCGGACCCGGTGGGCGGTCAGGCCCGCTGGGCGGGAACGCGGTCGGCCTCGGCCTCGGCAACGGCGGTGTCGGCCTCGACCTCGCCGGCCACGGCGACATCGACGGCCTCGGTGCCGGTCGAGCAGGTGCCTTCGGTGGAGCAGCAGGACATGGGATTCCTCCGGTGATCTCGGCGGCAGTTCTCGATACCCCCCATGGGTATCCCTGCCCGATGAGCTCATTTATACCCCCAGGGGGTATTCAGAGCAAGCACGGATGCCCGGAGCGCGGACGCGACAGGGCCCCGCACCCGGAGCCGCTCCCCCGGTGCGGGGCCCTGCCACCTGCGCGGTCGCGGCCGCGCGGCGGATCAGCCGAAGTAACCCAGCGCGCCCACCGCGCACAGGCCGCCGGCGCCCATGAAGACCGGCATCAGCACCTTGAGCTCCACCCAGCTGCCGGCCCGGAACCGCATCCCCTTCGGCGGGCCGATCGGGTACCAGCGCTTGCGGCCGATCGGGATCGGCCACAGCACCGGGCAGCCGGAGACGGTGAGCGCGTCGCCCAGGCAGTGCACCAGCGCGCCGAGGGTGATCGGCAGACCGATCCACAGGTACTCCTGCCCGGGCTGGTCGAACAGCCAGAGCGCGCCGTTGCCCGGCTTGTCCAGGACGTCCGTCAGCATCCAGGCGCCGGCCGCGCCGAGCAGCCAGACCAGGACGTCACTGGAGACCCGGGCCTGGCGCCAGAGCAGTCCCTCGATCGCCAGCACCATGTGCACGAAGAGCACCCCGAGCACGCCCCACCGGCCGCCGTAGACGGCGACGGCCGAGGCGCCCGCGCCGCACAGCGCCGCCCAGACCCACGTGTGGGTCAGCGTCCGGTGGCCGCCGGTGCGACGCGGGTCCCGCTTGCCGCGGGTCGCCTTGTAGACGGCGTAGGAGAGGCTGTCGATCACCTCGCAGAGGATCCGCGAGACCGGGCCGAACGCCCGGGATATCGTGGCCGCCTTGTGGTCGAGGTCCGGCGCCAGCGCCGCGCCCGCACAGATCAGCGTCCCCGCGAGCAGTACCGGCCAGGGCATCGGTTCGCCCATGCCCGCCGCGATCGCTCCCGCGCCCAGCCACGCCGCTGCGCCGGACAGTGAATGCGCCGGTCCCATCATCTTTTCGGCTCCCGCCCTCGTCCCGACCGCCCGTCGCGAGGGCTTCGCGAGGGCCTGACGGGGCGGCAGCATATCCGCCCAAGATCGGAAACACCCGGAGCCGCTCCTTCACCCGAACGGCGGCAGCGGTTCACCGTTCCGGATCATGCCACCGGACACGGACGGCGACGACCCCTCACCTGTCGGAGCGAAGGAGCCGCCCGGGCGGGTCGCGGCGGCCGGATCCGGGAGTGGCCCAGGGAAACCATGCCGGACCGGCCCTTCCGAGCGGTCCGGCAGGCCCCTAGGCTCGGCCGGGTGACCACTACAGCTGCCACTACCGACGCCAACGCCAATGCCAACACCGGCTCCGGTGCCGCCGCCGACTCCGCCGGTGCCGCGACCAGCACCGTGGACTTCTACTTCGACCCGATCTGCCCGTTCGCCTGGATCACCTCCCGCTGGATCCTGGAGGTGGAGAAGCACCGGGACCTCGACCTGACGTTCCGGGTGATGAGCCTGTCCGTGCTCAACGAGGGCCGCGAGGGCCTGCCCGAGCGCTACCAGCGGCTGCTCACCACCGGCTGGGGCCCCGTCCGGGTCTGCGTCGCCGCCGCCGAGCAGTACGGCGTCGGGGTGCTGCGCGACCTCTACACCGCGCTCGGCACCCGGCTGCACGTCGAGGACCGGGAGGTCGACGACAAGCTCCTGCGCGAGGCGCTGGCCGAGGCCGGCCTGCCGGAGGAGCTCGCCGGGGCCGCGCACGGCACCGAGTGGGACGAGGCGCTGCGCCGCAGCCACCACGCGGGCATGGACCCGGTCGGCGAGGAGGTCGGCACCCCGACCATCCACGTCGACGGCACCGCGTTCTTCGGGCCGGTGCTGAACGCGATCCCGCGCGGCGAGGAGGCCGTCCAGGTCTTCGACGGCGTCCGGCTGCTCGCCGGGCACAAGGCGTTCTTCGAGCTCAAGCGCACCCGGACGGGGTCGCTCGACTTCGGCTGAGGATCCGGGGACGGGCAGGGCGGTCACCGGCCCGACGGGGTGGTCGTACCCGTCGGGCCGGTGGCCGCCTTACCCGTTCGGCCCAGCTCCGATCGTGGCGGCGGCCCGCAGTTCGCAGACTCGGACGCGGGGGACCGAAGAACGGGGCGGGTCGAACCGGAAGAGGCATCCTCATGAACAACGGGCTTCGCCGCACGCTCGCGGCCGCCGCAGTGGTTTCCCTCGGTCTCGCGCTGTCCTCGTGCGGCAGCGCCAAGGAATCCTCCGGAGGCGGCTCGTCCGGCTCCGCGAGCGGGTCCGCCGGCGGCGGCAGCACGGTCGGCGCGGTCCGGATCGGGCTGCTGCTGCCCGAGACCAAGACCACCCGCTACGAGCAGTTCGACCGGCCGCTGATCGAGCAGAAGATCAAGGAGCTGGCACCGCAGGCGCAGATCGACTACTACAACGCGAACGAGAACGCCACGACCCAGCAGACCCAGGTCGACACCGCGCTCACCAAGGGCGACAAGGTGCTGATCCTGGACGCCGTGGACGCGAAGTCGATCCAGTCCTCCGTCCAGAAGGCGCACGACGCGGGCGTCAAGGTGATCGCCTACGACCGCCTGGCGCAGGGGCCGGTCGACTCCTACGTCTCCTTCGACAACAAGAAGGTCGGCCAGCTCCAGGGCGAGGCCCTGGTCGCCGCGGTCGGCGACAAGGCCGGCTCCGGGTCGATCATCATGATCAACGGCTCGCCCACCGACCCCAACGCGGCCGACTTCAAGGCCGGCGCGCACAGCGCGATCGACGGCAAGCTGAAGATCGGCAAGGAGTACGACACCCCCAACTGGGACCCGAACAACGCCAACCAGGAGGCCTCCGCCGCGATCACCGCGATCGGCGGGCCCAATGTGGTCGGCGTCTACTCGGCCAACGACGGCATGGCCGCCGGCATCGCCACCGCCCTCAAGGCGGCCGGCCTGAGCGTGCCGCTCACCGGCCAGGACGCCCAGCTGGACGGCGTGCAGCGGATCCTGGCGGGCACCCAGACGATGTCGATCTACAAGCCGTTCAAGCCGGAGACCGACATCGCGGCACAGATGGCGGTGACCTTCGCCCAGGGCAAGCCGCTGGACCCCGCGCTGGTGCCGGTCACGGTCACCAACGGCAGCGGCAACCAGGTCCCGGCCAACCTGATCACCCCGATCGTGCTGACCAAGGACAACATCAAGACCACCGTGGTGGCCGACGGCCTCTACACCGTGGCCCAGATCTGCACCCCGGACTACGCGGACGCCTGCAAGGCCGCGGGCCTCCAGTAGCCGTGCCCGTCAACCCGGTCGAGGGAGTTGGTCACCGTGACGGGTGAGACCGTCCTGGCCCTGCGCGGGGTCTCCAAGCGGTTCGGCGCCGTCCAGGCGCTCACCGACATCGAGCTGGAGGTCCGCGCCGGTGAAGTGCTCGCCCTGGTCGGCGACAACGGCGCCGGCAAGTCCACCCTGGTGAAGTCCATCGCCGGGGTGCACCAGCCGGACGAGGGCACGATCGAGTGGGAGGGACGCCCGGTCAGCGTCCACCGGCCGCAGGACGCCCAGCAGTTGGGCATCGCCACGGTCTACCAGGACCTGGCGCTCTGCGACAACCTCGATGTCGTCGGCAACCTCTTCCTCGGCCGGGAGATCCGGCGCTTCGCCGTCCTCGACGAGGTCGCGATGGAGAAGCGGTCCCGCTCGCTGCTGGACACCCTCTCCATCCGCATCCCCAGCGTGCGGATCCCGGTCGCCTCGCTGTCCGGCGGTCAGCGCCAGGTGGTGGCGATCGCCCGCGCGCTGGTCGGCTCGCCGAAGGTCGTGATGCTCGACGAGCCGACCGCCGCCCTCGGCGTGGAGCAGACCGCCCAGGTGCTCGACCTGGTCGAGCGGCTCCGCGACCAGGGCCTCGGCGTCATCCTGATCAGCCACAACATGGCCGACGTGATGGCCGTCGCGGACACCGTCGCGGTGCTGCGGCTCGGCCGCAACAACGGCGTCTTCGACAAGCGCCGGACCAGCCAGGAAGAGATCATCTCGGCCATCACCGGCGCCACGGACAACGCGGTGACCCGCCGGGAGGCCCGCGGTACGGAGGGCTCCCCATGACCGAGCAGACCCCCGGCGGCGACCAGCACCGCCATGTCCCGCTCCCCGAGGACAGCATGCCCAAGGGGGGTGTCAACGCCCCCGTGCCGGTCGCCGCCGAGGCCACCCCGGCCGTCGACCCGCGGCTGATCGTGCGCCAGGAGGGCGTCAAGGGCTACTTCGGCGAGTTCCGCCGCCGTATCACCAGCGGCGAACTGGGCTCGCTCCCGGTGGTGCTGGCGCTGATCGTGATCTGGGCCGTCTTCGGCAGCCTGAACAGCTCCTTCCTGTCCGCCCAGAACCTCTCCAACCTGTCGCAGCAGATCGTCGGCACCGGCATGATCGCGATCGGCGTGGTGTTCGTGCTGCTGCTCGGCGAGATCGACCTCTCGGTCGGCTCGGTCAGCGGCCTGTGCGCGGCGATCTTCGCCGTGCTGAACGTCACCCACGGCGTCAACCAGTGGGTGGCCCTGCTCTCCGCCCTCGTCGGGGGCGCCGTGGTCGGCCTGATCCAGGGCGTGTTCTTCGCCAAGGTCGGCGTGCCGGCCTTCGTCGTCACCCTGGCCGGCAACCTCGGCTGGAACGGCCTGATGCTCCAGGTGCTGGGCGCCAACGGCACCGTCAACCTGTCCGGCAAGGACATCGTCTCCCGGCTCTACAGCACCATCTACAGCTCACAGGCCGCCGCGTACGGGGTGGCCGTGATCGGCGTGCTGCTCTTCCTCGGCGCCTCGGTGCTGGACGCCCGGCGGCGCCAGGCCGCCGGGGTTCCGTCCCGTCCCGTGCTGGACATCGCGCTGCGCACCGCGGCGATCGCGGTGGTCGCCTTCCTGGCCGCCTACACGCTCAACCAGTACAAGGGCCTGCCGCTGGCCCTGCTGATCTTCCTGGTCTTCATCGTGGTGCTGGACTTCGTACTGCGGCGCACCACCTACGGCCGGCAGGTGTTCGCGCTCGGCGGCAACATCGAGGGCGCCCGGCGGGCCGGTATCAACGTGTCGTGGATCCGGATCAGCGTGTTCACCATCTGCTCCACCATGGCGGCCGTCGGCGGCCTGTTCCTGGCCGCGCAGATCCAGTCGGCCAGCCAGACCTCCGGCAGCGGCAACCTGCTGATGAACGCCATCGCGGCCGGCGTCATCGGCGGCACCAGCCTGTTCGGCGGACGCGGCTCGACCTGGTCGGCGCTGCTCGGTGCGCTGGTGATCGGCTCGATCCAGTCCGGGATGAACATCCAGGGCCTGAGCAACGCCATCCAGTTCATGATCACCGGTGCGGTGCTGCTCGCGGCCGTGGTCGTCGACTCCCTCGCCCGCCGCACCCAGCGGGCGGCCGGCCGCGCCTGAGCGGCGGGCTCCCCGGCCGGGCCCCGTCACGTGGCGGGGCCCGGCCGCCGCATGTCGGGGCCCGGCCGGGTCGGTCAGCCCAGCCGCTGGCCGTAGACGTGGTCGACGGCGAGCACCATCAGGACCCTCCGGTCGGTGACCATCACAGCCCGGTACTCGTCCCAGTCCGGGTGCTCGCCGGCCGCCCGGCGGTAGTAGTCGACCAGGGCCTCCACCTCGGGGCCCTTCGGGTCGCTCCCCGGACCGATCAGGGTGACGGTCCCCTCGGCGGTCGCCCAGGCCCGGCCGTCGGCCCGGGTCACCTCCAGGGCGGCGCGCGGGTCGCGGCGCAGATTGGCCGTCTTCGCGCGGCCCTCGGTCACCGAGACGTACAGCCGCTCGGCGGCGCGGTCGTAGAAGGGCATGACCGGCGACAGCTGGGGCCGGCCGTCGGACTTGATGGTGGCCAGCACACCGAGGCGGGCGGCTTCGAGCAGGGCGCGGGGATCGAAGGTCGTCATGGGGCCATCGTGCACCTTCACACTGGTGTGAAGGTCAAGTGCCGCACCCGGATCAGCGTTCCAGATGGGCCAGGACGGCGAGCACCCGGCGGTTGTCGTCGGCCGAGGACTCGATCCGCAGCTTGGCGAAGATGCTCGCGGTGTGCTTGGCCACCGCGCTCTCGCTGATGTGCAGGGCGCGCGTGATCGCCGCGTTGGAGCGGCCCTCCGCCATCAGCCGCAGCACCTCGTGCTCGCGCGGCGTCAGCTCGGCGGTGCTGCCCCGGGCGTCGCCGCGCGCCAGCAGCTTCGCGATCACCTGCGGGTCCATCACCGTGCCGCCGCCCGCGACCGTCCGCACCGCGTCCACGAACTGCTCGGTGCGGGTGACCCGGTCCTTGAGCAGATAGCCGATCGCACCCTGGCCGTCGGCCAGCAGCTCCCGCGCGTACAGCCGGTCCACGTACTGGGAGAGGACCAGCACCGGCAGGCCCGGGCGGGCGCCGCGCGCCTCCAGCGCGGCCCGCAGCCCCTCGTCGGTGAAGGACGGCGGCAGCCGGACGTCCACCACCGCGACGTCCGGCTCCTGCTCGTGCAGCGCGCGCCGCAGGTCGGGGCCGTTGTCGACGGCCGCGACCACCTCGAAGCCGTGCTCCCGCAGCGTCCTGATCAGCCCGTCCCGGAGCAGGAAGAGGTCTTCGGCGAGGACGACGCGCACGGTATCTCCAGGGTCACGGTGGTCGGGCCGCCCGGCGGGCTGTGCAGGGCGAGGGTTCCGTCGACGGTACTCAGCCGGCGCGCCACCCCGCGCAGTCCGCTGCCCCCGCCGGGGTCCGCTCCGCCCCGGCCGTCGTCCGCGACGGTGGCGGTCAGGGTCCCGTCGGCGTGCGCCAGCCGGATCGTCACCTCCCGGCCGCCGCCGTGCTTGGACGCGTTGGCGAGCAGCTCGGCGACGGCGAAGTAGGCCGCCGCCTCCACCGGCGCCGGGAAGCGCCCCGGCAGTTCGACGGTGACGTGCGTGTCAAGGAAGCAGTCCAGCGCGAGGGAGCGGACGGCGTCGCCGAGGCCCCGGTCGGTGAGGATCGGCGGGTGGATGCCGTGCACGAGGTCCCGGAGGTCCTGGAGGGCCCGCGCCGAGCTCGCCCGCACCTCCCGCAGCAGGTCGCGGGCGGCGGCCGGGTCGGAGTCCAGCAGCCTGGTCGCGGCGTCCAGGGTCATGCCGAGGGCGACCAGCCGGGCCTGCGCGCCGTCGTGCAGATCGCGTTCTATCCGCCGCAGTTCGGACGCCTGCGCGTCCAGCGCCTCGGCCCGGGTGTCGGTAAGGTGCTCGACCCGGCGCACCAGTTCGGTGGTGTACGGCGCGGCGAGCGCCCGCCGGGTCCACCTGGCGTGCAGCCCGAGCACCGCGGGCGCCAGCCGCAGCCCGCCCGCGACGAACAGCAGACCGAGCACGGCGGCGGCCAGCATCGAGGGGGTGGAGTCGACGGGCACGAAGGCGTACCAGTTGTCGGGTCCGAGCAGGCGCCACACGAAGGGCTGGACCAGGGCGCCGAACAGTCCGAAGCCGGCCAGCGTCGGCGGGACGGAGACCAGCAGCCCGCCCACCCACGGCTCCAGCCAGGACCAGCGGACGTCCTGCCAGAAGCCCTCGTCGGCGAGGACCGCGCCCGCCCGCTGTCGGCCCTCCCCCTCCGGCAGCGGGTCGGGCGGGCTGATCCGGGTGCCGGTCCAGCGGGTCGCCCAGGAGCGGTAGCGGTCCGACAGCCGGCGCAGGCGCGCGGCCGCGCCCGGCAGCAGCGACCGGCCGACACCGACCGGGAGCAGCAGCAGCGCTCCCACCACGAGGGCGCCGAGCGCGGTCACGGCGAAGGCGCAGAGGGAGAGCAGCTGGCAGCGGAGCAGCGCCCGCACCGTGCTGTCCGCTCCCCCGCCCGCCTGCCCCCGCACCGCCGTGCCCGCCCGTCGTTCCGTCACCTCAGCGCGCCCCGTGCGGCGCCGCCGGGATCCTACCCGGCGCGGCCGACGGCTCCCGGTCGTCCTCCGGCCGGGCGCCCCACCGGGCCCGCAGTACCCACGGCACGGCCGCCAGCAGGGCGGCTCCGCCGAGCAGCACCATCGGCAGCACCGTGCCGTCCTCCTCGTCCATCGTCAGCAGCATCCCGAGGTTGACCAGGGTGTGGAAGCCCCCGGCGAGCAGCAGCCGGTGGGTCCGCACGCCCTCCAGGGCGAGTCCGAGCACCACCGACATCGCGACCGTGCCCAGCAGGAACCCGACTGCGTAAGCGGGGCGTTGGGCGAACACCTGGACGTGCCAGCCGCCCCAGAGCAGCCCCACCGCGACGGGGGCGGCGAGCGGCCCGAACCGGGTGCGCAGCAGCGGTTGCAGCCAGCACCGCCAGCCGATCTCCTCGCCGCAGGCGCCGATCAGCTGGGCGAGCACTATCAGCGCGAACGGGTGGGCCAGGGAGCGGGGATCGGTCAGCCGCGCGTCCCCGTCGCCGTCGAGCAGCGCGTAGGTACCGGCGGCGAGGGCGATGATCAGCGGCGCGGTGAGCAGCAGCGGGAGGCCGGTGCGGCGGCCGGGTCCCGCCCAGGCGGTGTCGCGCCGCGCGCGGAGTGCCCCGGCCAGCCGGGCGCGGATCCGCCCCGGCCACAGCAGGGCCACCGCCAGCACCCCTGCGGCGGGCCCGAACTGGGTCAGCTGCAGCACCTCGGTCGGCACCCCGGTGGCGGGCTGCACCGCACCCAGCGCGCCGGCCCCGAGGAGGGCGACGGCGAGGAACACCCCCGCCTCGGCCTTCCACGGCACTTTCCGGTCCTGCCCGGGCTGTTCCTGTCGGGTTCGGGTCCTCATGTCGTCCGCCTCCGGTCCGCTCGTTCGCGTGCTTCCGTCGACGACGACTCTTCCGGGGCACGGGCGGCCGGACATTGCGTCCAACTGCCCGGTGGGGGTGTATCCAGGTACACCCCCACCCGGTCAGGACTGCTTCTGCTGCTGCCGGGGCGGTTCCGGATCGGGCTCCCCCTGATCCGGATCACGGATCGCGGGAATCAGACGGACACCGGCGGTCCGGCGCCCGGACGGGAAACCTCGTTGCGGCCGGGCCGTGCGGGCGGGTAGCGTCCTGCGACTTGTCGCACTCGGGCGCGTCCGAACCCGGTTCATGGAGAAGATTTGTCGATTCGCATCACTGCTCTGACCGATCCTGACCACGGCAGCCACAGCCGACGGCTGGTGTGGCTGGCGGCGGACGGGGAGGGAAACCCGGTCGGGACGGCCTCGTTGCGGCTGTTCACCGACCCGGGGCAGGCGCACCTGGCCGAACTGGCCGTGCGGGTGCACCCGGCGGAGCGGCGCCGGGGGGTCGGGGCCCGACTGGTGGACGCAGCGGTGCAGGCGGCCGGCGCCGACGGGCGGCGGGCCGTGGTGGTGGCGGTCGACAGTGGGGCGCCGGGCGAGGAGTTCCTCTCGGCGCACGGGTTCCGGCGGGCGCTGACACTGCTTCACTCCCGGCTCGACCTGGCCGAGTCGGGCAAGGCCGCGACATCCGGGGCAGCGGAGCACCCCTACCGGCTGGTGGCCTGGGACGGCACCGTCCCCGACGGGCTCGCCGCCCCGTACGCCGCCGCCCGCCGCGCGATGGACGACATGCCGATGGGCGAGGTCGACCACGGCACGGTGAGCTGGGACGTCGACCGGCTCCGGGCGGTGGCCCGGGTGGTCGAGGAGCGCGGCGAACACCTGCACACGGTGGCGGCGGTGGCCGTGTCCGACGGCTCGATGGTCGGCTTCACCGAACTGGTGGTCCCGGCCGACGGCACCGGCGACGGCCAGCACTACGGCACCGCCGTCCTGCCCGCCCACCGCGGCCACGGCCTCGCCCGGCGGATGAAGGCCGAGGCGATCGCCCTGAGCCGCCGCCGGTACCCGGCCCTCGGCGGCCTGCTGACCGACACCGCCGAGGACAACACCGCGATGCGGAGGGTCAACGAGGCCCTCGGGTACCGGCCGACCCACGAGACCTACCAGTACCAGCGGGTGCTGTAGCCCGCCTGCCGGATCGGGGTGCGAGGTCAGAGGTCGAGGAGTTCGACGGTGACGGTGGCGGTGTCACCGGCGTCGAGGTCCTCGGCCTTGCGGACGGCGCGTTTGACCGGGAGCACGTAGTGGCCGTCGGCGGCCGGGAAGATCGAGGTCTGCCAGGTGCTGGCGCCGATCGTGACCCGCACCCGTTGCGAGCCGAACCCGCGTCGCGGCCCGGCGGCGGTGAGGTCGTGGATCTCCTCTGAGGGCTCGACGGGCAGCCTGACGAAGGTCCAGTTGTCGGAGCGCCGGGCTTCCCAGATCCAGAGCTCTGCCTGGAATTCGAACTTCATCGGACAAGCCTTTCACGTGTCACATCGGCAACGAGTGCAACCGGAGGGCGCCTTCGGGCCACCGCGCACCGTCGTGCAGCGGGAACCACATCGTGCGCAGCGGCATCACCGCCGGGCCGGTGGGCTGTTCGACCTCGACCGGGCCCGCCAGTGGCTGCCAGCCGAGGCGGGCGTAGAGCTCGGCCTTGTCCGGGCGGCAGAACAGGACGGCGAGGCGCGGCCCGAGGGTGCGGGCGTGGGCGAGGGCGCCGTCCACCACCGTCCGGGCGAGGCCGTGCCCGCGCAGGTCGGCGGCGACGGCGACGCCGCCGAGCCCGACGAGTTCGGTCGGGCTCCCGTCGATCGACACCGGCAGGACCACCAGCCCGGCGTGGGCGACGAGCCGGCCGTCCGGCTCGCTGCGGATGCCGAAGTGGAGGTCCTTGGGCCGCCAGACCATCCCGTGCTCGGCGACCTGGAAGGGGTCCGGCCCGTCGCCGAGGATCTCGGTGTGGGTGTACTCCTCCAGCGGGACGACCGTGCTGAATATGCTGATCTGATCATCACTCATTCCCGCATCATGCCAAGCTCCGCGCCTGCGGCAGAGCCTGCGCGATCCCGAGGAGGAAGCGTGAACACTCTCCCGAACGGGCCCGGACCGGACGGCGCCGGACCGGGGCACTTGCCTGAACCGCCGGGTCCGCCGGTACCGCTGGTGCGGGTCGACGGGCGGTGGCTGCTGGGCGACCACCGGAACCGGGCGCACCTGGAGTTCACCCCCGACGGCATCGTCCCGCACGCGGACGGGCGGGCGGACGAGGTCGTGCCGTGGGCCCGCTTCATGAGCCTCGGCCTCTCCGTCACGACCCACCGGTGGATGGGGTCCCGCCGGACGGCCCTGCTGTCGCTCGGACAGATGGCCCCGCTCGGGCTGACCGGTCCGCACCTGACGGCGACGGTCCGGCACCCGTACACCTACTGGACCGGCCGGTTCAGCCACCACCGGGGCCTGCAGTACGCGCCAAGGGCGCTGGTGGTCCTGGGCGTACTGCTCGGCGTCACCGTCGACGCCGGGGAGGCCGCTCTGCTCGGCGACCGCGCGTGGATGGACGAGGCCGTCCCGGCGGTCCTCGCGCTGCGGCGGGAGGACGAGGCCCGGACGGCCGTCACCAAGCTGGTGGCGGGCGCCCGGGCGACCCGGGGGCTGCGCGAGCCGTGACGGCCGCCCGGGGTGGCGGGACCGGGCGTCAGCGGACGACGTCGAAGACCTGCTTCTGGAGGCCGTTGGCGTAGGCGGCGTACTCGACCAGCTTCAGCTTCTGGGTGTCCTTGTCGGTCTCGCTGAAGAGGCGCTTGCCGGCGCCGAGCAGCAGCGGGAAGACCAGCAGGTGGTAGCGGTCGATCAGGCCGGCGTCGGAGAGCGCCCGGTTGAGGGACGCGCTGCCGTGGACGATGATCGGGCCGCCCTCGGTCTCCTTCAGGGCCGCGACCTCGTCGAGCGAGCGCAGGATGGCGGTCTCGCCCCAGTTCGGCACCAGGTCCTCCTCGGCGAGGGTGGTGGAGACCACGTACTTCGGCAGGGTCCTGTAGCGGGCGAAGTCCGCCATGTCCGGCCAGACGGGGCTGAAGGCCTCGTAGCTGACCCGGCCCAGCAGCATCGCCGTGGCCTCCTCCTGCTCCCGACCCTTGATCTCGAAGGCTTCGGGGAGGAACTCGATGTCCTTGAAGGTCCAGCCCGCGTTGCGGTAACCGGACTCGCCGCCCGGGGCCTCGACGACGCCGTCGAGGGAGACGAAGGCGGTGCTGATCAGCGTGCGCATGATGGTTCCTCGGTGTGCTTGTGCGGGCGAGCGGGGTGTCGAGCGGGTGTCCGGGGGGAGTTGCGCGGAGGGAGTCGTCCGGGGGCGGGTCAGGCGAGGAGGCCGGTCAGCCACTGCTGCCAGGCGGCCTCGGCGCCGTCGGTGTCCGGCCCGAAGAGGTGGTGGAACATCAGCACCAGGCCGGCGCTGTGGTGGAAGCCGTACAGGCCGTCGCCGGTGCGGATCGCGAAGCGCTCGTCGTCCGCCCACACCACCTCGCCGTCCAGCGGCGGCAGTCCCGTCGGACGCGCCGCCACCCGGGTGCCGGTGGTGGGCGGGGACGGCAGCGCGAGCGCGCCCGCCAGCGCGCCCCGGAGCTCCGCCGCCGGGCGGCCGGGCACCGGCGCGACACCGAAGACGGGCGCTCCGGTACGGCCCCGGAAGTGGGTGAGGTACTCGACGAGCGTGTGGAGGTGGAACGGCCAGCCGCGCCGCAGCGCGTCGTACTCGTCCTCCCAGTCGTCGCCCAGCAGGCCGCTGTGGACGACGCGCAGCACGGTGGCGGAGCCCTCCCGGCCCTCGACGAGGTACTCGAAAGCCATGAAGCGGCCGTTCTCGGCGGTGGCGGTCCGGGTGGCCAGGCGCTTGCCGGGCTCGTAGGCGGTGATCAGCGCGTCCTCGCGGTGGCCGCCGATCTCCATCGCGGCGGTGCCGCCCTCGCGCGGGTCCAGCTCGTTGCGGCCCATGAACCAGGAGTCGATGCCCGGTCCGGTGGCGATCGCCGCCCAGACCTCGTCCGGGCTCGCCGGCAGCACCGTCTCCAGCTCGATCTCGAACGGGTGGGTCATCGTGCGTTCTCCTGTCCGGGCCCGGCGGCGGGGGCGTCGTCGGGGGTGTCGTCGGGGGCGGAATCGGTATCGGGGGCCACGGGAGTCGCGGGGGCGGCGGGGATCTGGTGCAGGCCGACCACCACCCGGTGACTGCGCCCGCCGGGGGCGGACTCGTCGTGGTAGCGGGCGACCAGGGTGGCGACCGCCTCGGCGAGTCCGTCGGCGAAGGCCGTGCGGTCCGCCGCCGAGGCGAACCGCACCTCGGCGTCGATGCCGAAGCTGGCGACCCGCCGCTGTGCCCTGGCGGCTCCGGTCAGCAGGGTGCCGACCTCCTGCACCAGCCGGGAGCCGAGGGCCAGCAGCCAGCGGGCGGACAGCTGGTCCGGCGCGCGGGCCGGGTCCGGACTCACGGCGGCCAGGACGGCGGGCGAGATCACGTAGGAGGCGGCGGTGGCCCGGTACACCCGTTCGGTGACGTTGCCCTTACGCCGTTCCTCGGCGAGTTCGACCAGGCCGTGCCGCTCCAGCTCCTTCAGGTGGTAGTTGACCTTCTGCCGCGCCAGCCCCAGGCGGGCGGCCAGTGCGGCGGCCGAGCCCGGTTCGGCGAGGGCGGCGAGGATGCGACGCCGGATCGGGTCCAGCGACACCTCGGCCGCGGCGGGATCTTCGATCACTGCGACGTCCAACATGCTTCAAGGGTCGTACCGACAAGAAAAATTGTCAAGGAAAGATTTATTGTCGGTGCGGCGCGGGACGGCGCGGGGAAGCGGGAACGGCAACGGCCGGCGGCAGGGGAGGTGCCGCCGGCCGTTGGATCCGGGGTGGAACGGGGTGGGACGGGGTGGAACGGGGTGCGCCCCGGGATGCGCCCGGGGTGACGCGATCAGGAGGCGGGCGGGGTCCAGTCGGCGGGCAGGCCGGACTGGGCGAGCACCTCGGCCAGGCTGTAGTGGTCCTGGTCCGAGGCGATCCGGCCGTGGCCGTCGAGGTCGAGCAGGGTCGTCATCGGCACCGCGAAGGCTTCGGGTGCCGCCTTCAGTCGACCGGCGTAGACGGCGTCGACGGTGATCCGGCTGCCGTCGCGGTGCGTGGCGCGCACGGTGACGTGGATGCCGTCGATCAGCCGGTCGGCGCGGGCCTTCCAGCCCGAGATCTCCTCCCGGCCGTGGAAGACGACGCCCAGGCCCAGGTCGGTGTAGACGCCGCGGGCGGTGAACAGGGCGCCGAGCGCCCGGGGGTCGGTGCCGTTCCAGGCGCGGACCCAGTCGGCGACGATCCTCGGCGGGCACGGCGCGGTGTGCGACGAGGTGTGCGATGCGGTGGCTGCGGAGGCGGAGGCGGCGGCGGTGACCACGGGGACACCGGAGAGAGCGGCTGCGGCGATCAGCGGGATCGCGGCACGGGTGACACGGGTGACACGGGACATCGTGGGCTCCTCGGGAAGTGACGGTTCGAACGGGAGTGGGTCGGCTGCGGTCGGCGTCGCTGACGCCGATCCGGGCGGAGTGCTTGTTCCGGCCGCAGGGGATGCCGGAGCGGTCGGTGGGGTCGAAAAGTGGGTCGCCGTCAGGCGGCGGGTTCCGGTTTGACGGCGCCCGGCGCGGCGGCGGCCTTCCCGCGGCCGGTGCAGCGGGCCAGCAGGACCGCGAGGACCGCGGTGCCCGTCAGGACGGCGGCGGAGACCGCGAAGGCGGCACGGTATCCGGCCGTCAGCGCCTCCAGGTGGGACCCGTCGGCGGCGGCACCGCCGGTCACCGACCCGGCCAGGGTGGTCAGGACGGCGAGCCCGATCGCGCCGCCGACCTGCCGGGTGGTGTTCACCAGCCCGCCGGCCAGTCCGGCCTGCCCTGCCGGGACGCCGTCCACGGCGAGCGCGGTGAGCTGGACGAACGCGACGCCGAGGCCCAGGCCGACCAGCAGGCTCGGGCCGAGGATGTCCGTGACGTAGCCGCCGTCGGCGTCGATCCGGGACAGCCACAGCAGGCCGAGCGCCTCGGTCAGCAGGGCTGCGACCGCGGTCGCGGTGGGACCGACCCGCCGGGCCAGTCGCGGAGCCAGCGTGGCACCGGCCATATTGGCTGCGGCGAGCGGGAGTTGGCCCGCCCCGGTGGCCAGCGGCCCCGAGCCGAGGACCTGCTGCTGGTACAGCGGGAGGAAGAAGAACAGGCCGATCCAGACCGAGCCCAGCAGCGCCATCAGCACGTTCCCGGCGGCCACCCGGCCGGTCGCGAGCAGCCCGGGCGGGATCAGCGCGTCCGGGCGGCGGCGCTCGATCGCGACGAAGGCGGCGAGGAGGACGAGGGCGGCGGCCAGGGCGGTGAGCACGCCGCCGTCGCCCCAGCCGGCGCCGCGTGCGGTGGTCAGGCCCCAGACCAGGCAGGTCAGGGCGAGGGTGACGGTCACGGTGCCGGGCAGGTCGAACCCTCCGCCGGACCCTGCGGCCCGCTGCCCGGGGGCGGCCCTGCGGAGCGACAGGGGCGACGGCCCGGCTGCCTCCGGCGGCACCAGGACCACCACCGCCGCGAGCACCAGCGCCGAGCCCAGCGCCACCGAGTGGAAGATCCACGGCCAGCCCCAGGCCTGGGTGAGCACTCCGCCGAGCAGGACGCCTCCCGCCCCGCCCGCACCGGAGACCGCGCCCCACACGCCCAGCGCCCTGCCCCGCCCGGGACCGCCGGGGAACTGCGTCATCGCCAGGGCCAGCGCCGCCGGGGCGATCGCCGCCGCCGCGAGGCCCTGGACGGCCCGGGCGGCGATCAGCGGCGCCGGGGCGGTGGCCAGGCCCGCCGCCAGTGAGGCCGCCGCGAACAGCGCGACCCCGGCGGCCAGCACCCGGCGGCGGCCGAGCAGGTCCGCCGCCCGCCCACCGGCCGGGAGCAGCGCCCCGAACGCCAGGCCGTAGGCGTTGACCACCCAGGTGACGGCGCCGTCGGAGAGGCCGGTCCCGGCCCGGATCTGCGGGAGCGCCACATTGACGATCGAGGTGGCGAGCATGACGGTGAACTGGGCCCCGGCGAGGGCCGCGAGGGCCGCTCCCGGGGAGTGGGGGCGGCCGCCGGCCGGGGCTTCGGGTATTGGTGCCTGTGGTGTCGGTGCAGCGTTCATGGCCACAGATTCGAACCGGGCGCTGTCCAGTTGCCAGGCCCGGCGGGTCCGGGGACTGTCCACCGCTGTCCGCGGCTGTCCACCGTCCGGCCCCTGCCTCTGCCCCTGCCCCGGAACGCCGCAGGGCCCCGCACCCGGAGGTGCGGGACCCGTGGCCGCGGCCGCGTTCGCTCCCGTCAGCGCGAGCCGTGCAGCTCCTGCTCCCACAGCGCCTCGCACAGCAGGTCGAGCCCCTGCCGCAGGTGCCGCCGGTACGTCCCGTACGGCAGGCCCAGCCGGCGGGCGGCGCCCTCCTGGGTCGGCGCGCCGGAGAAGTAGCCCGCCGTCAGGGCCTCGCGGGCGCGGGCGCCGCGCGGGTCCTGCGCGAGGTCGTCCACGGCCTGGCGCAGCAGCTCCCGCAGCTCCTCGACCGGCTCGTCCAGGTCCGCCGCGAGGCGGGTGCGCAGCAGGGCGCAGGCGGCGAACGCGCCCGGGTCGCGCCAGTGCGTGAACGCCTCCCGCACCGCCTGGTCGAACACGGTCCGGGAGACCCCGGACGGACCGGCCTGCGCGGGCACGGGTGTCGACGTCATCAGGTGGCGCAGCCAGGTCTCGACCGGCAGCTGCCGCCAGTCGACGCCGAACACGCCGTAGGTGTGCGCCCCGACCCGGGGCCGGGCGCCGGTGTCGGTGAGGCTGCCCCTGACCCGGGCGGCCCAGGTGTCGGCGTCGCGCCAGACCGCGAAGCCGTAGGCGCGGGCCCGGGCGCGGGCGGACTCGGCCTGGGCCCGGGAGGAGCTGAGGTCGATGACGCGCGAGGGCACCTGGTAGCGCTCGGGGTAGACGGTGAACCGGCTGACGCCGATGTGCTCGCCGGGCCGCACCGGCGCGGTGGCCTCGGTGTACGCCCAGGCGGCGGCCACCACCGGGTCGGTGGCGAGGTCCTCGGGGTCGGCGGGTGCGGGCAGGGCGAGCCGGGCCGTGAACGCCACCACCCGGCCCGTGCCGACCAGCCGGTAGACGCTGAAGGCCTGCGGCTGGCGCCGGGCCCAGTAGCGGACCAGTTCGGCGGACTCCGGCCCCTCGGTCTCGGTGGCCATCCGCAGCACCGTGTCGAGGTCCTCGGGGTGCAGCGGCCGGTCGTGCACCTCGTCCTCGCGCGACCAGGTGCGCAGCCGGGCGACCAGTTCGCCGTCCTTGAAGAGGTGGAAGAGCTCGTCGGTGACGGTCCAGACCTGTTCCTCGGGGGCCTCGCGCAGCAGCCGCAGGTACTCCTCGGCCAGCCGTCGGCGCATCTCGACGAAGGCGTTGGGGGCCCGCCAGCGCAGGTCGGCGGCCAGGGTCTCGCGGGCGGCGTCGTGCGGGTGCAGGCCCCGGTGGGTGGACTCCATGAACGGCAGGCCGCGGAGCCAGCCGAAGAGCAGGTGGGCGTCCTCGTCGGGCAGGACGGCGGCGAGCAGTTCCTCGGAGGTCGACCAGGCCTGCGCCGCCACTTCCAGGGCGCGGCGGTGGGCGGCGGTCGGCACCTCGCCGACCAGACCGGACAGCAGGGTGCGCAGGACGTCGGCGGAGGGCGCCCAGACGCCCTCGCGGCTCCAGTCGTCCTCCCTGGCGGCGGCCGCGAGGGAGAGCGCCAGCGGGTTGCCGCCGGCGAACCGCAGGACCCGTTCGCGCAGTTGGGGCGGCACCTGGGCGGTGCTCAGCAGGCTGCGGGCCTGCGTCTCGGAGAACGGTCCCAGTTCGATCACCCGCAGCAGTCCGGACCAGGCGGGGTCGGCGGTCCACTGGGGCTGCGGGGCGAGGCGTCCGGCCAGCACGACCAGGGTGTCGTCGGCGGCGCGGGGCAGGAAGCGCTGCCACAGCCAGCTCTCCAGCCACTGGCAGTGCTCGAAGGAGTCGACGAACAGGACGGTGCCGGGGATGTCGAGGAACGGCGCGGCGGAGCGTTCGAAGTCGGCCGGGTCGCGGCCGACGAAGCGGCCGTCGAGTTCCAGCAGCAGCCGGCCGGTCGACCTGGCGTGGTCGGCGAGGCGGCGCACCAGGGTCGACTTGCCGATGCCGCCCGGGCCGACCAGGTAGAACGCGAACGGCGCCTGCGGGTCGCCGGCCAGCGCCCGGGCGAAGCCGTCCAACTCCTCGTCGCGGCCGACGAAGGCCTGGACCCGCGCACTGCTCAGTCTCTGCTTGACGGAGGCCATATGACGGCTCCCCTCCTTCTGTTCCTTCTGTTCCCTCTGTGCCGGCGCCGGGCCGCGGCCGCCGTGTCGGGGCCCCGCGTCCTGTCGTCGTGGTGCGGTCCGGTCGGGCTCACCTGATCGAGCCCAGGTCGCGGTCGTCCTCGTGGCCGGAGAGGAGCAGCGTGGTCTCCTCGACGCGCTCGAACCGGCCGTCGGCGGCGAGTTCGGCGAAGAGGTACACCTCGATGCGGGAGGTGTGGCCGTCGTGCTTGGTGACGGTGACGGTGTGGCGGTCGGCGTAGCGGGTGCCGTCGCGGAGTTCGTCGTGGACCTCGACCCGGCCCTCGCGGACCAGGGAGCGCAGTTTGGCGATGTGCTCGACGAAGCCCGCCCGGTCGCTCCACACGCCGTTGGTGCGCTGGCGGTAGTCGGGGGTGAAGTGCCGGGCCACCGCTTCGTCGAGCGGGAGGTCCGGGTCCGGGGCGAACAGCAGGTCGTTCAGTGCCCGGGTGATGTCGGTCGTGGTCATCGCGGTCTTCCTCCAGGAGGGGGCTGGCGGGGGATCAGTGGTGCTGTGCGAGGGCCGTCGGGGTCGGGTGGTGCTCGGGGGCGGCCGCCGGGGTCGGGGCGTGCGGCGGGGCCGTCGGGATGCGGACGGGGGTGAAGTCCAGGGACAGCGCGGCGGGGCCCCGGGTGTAGAGGCCGGTCTCCCGGTAGGTGGAGCCGGGGGTGGGTCGGAGATCCTCCAGCAGCGGCAGCAGCAGTGCGGCCACCGTCTCGATCTCCGCGCGGGCGAAGGCCGCGCCGACGCACTGGTGCAGGCCGGTGCCGAAGGCCAGGTGCTGGGCGGCGGCGGTGAACGAGCGGGCGGCGGCCAGATCGGGGCGGTGGAGGTCGAAGCGGTCCGGGTCGGTGAAGGCCCCGGGGTCGCGGTTGGCCGCGCCGATCAGGCAGAAGACGGTGGCGCCGGCCGGGACGAGGGTGCCGGCGAACTCGGTGTCGCGCTCGGCCTGCCGGGGCACCAGCTGGACGGGCGGGGTGAACCGCAGGGTCTCGGCGACGGCGGCGGACAGCAGCGACGGGTCCCGGCGGACGTCCGCGAGCTGCTCGGGGTGGTCGATCAGGTGCTTGAGGAGGAGGCCGAGGGTCTTGTCGGCGGGCTCGACGGCGGCCACCAGGACGTTGACGAGCAGTGCGACCACCTCGCGGGTGCTCATCGCCACGCCGTCGAGGTCGGCCGTGCAGAGCATGGATATCAGGTCGGCCCCGGGGTGGCGGCGGCGCTGTTCGACGATCGGGACGAGCTGGGCCTCCAGCTCCCCGGCGAGCTCCAGGCAGACCCGGCGGCGTTCCTCGGTGAGGGTGACGGCGGTGACGAACTCGCCCACCCCGGCTATCCGTTCGGCGACCCGCTGCCAGTCCTCGCGGTCCAGGCCGAGGACGTCCAGCGCGGCGCGGACGGCGAAGGGCTTGCCGAACTCGTTGACGAGGTCCATCCGCCCCCGGGCGAGCAGGGGGGCGAGCAGTTCGACGGCGTTGGCGCGGAGGGTGCGGACCTGCTCCCGGAGCGCGGGGCCGGTGAACGCCCGCACGACGATTCCCCGCTTCGCGGTGTGCTCCGCCCCCGTCATCTGCGCCAGCACCGGACCGCCCATCACCGGCTCGGCGCGGACCTGGAGCGTCGCGGTGCTGAACGCCTCATGGTCCGTCAGTACCCGGCGGACGTCGCGGTGGCGGGAGAGGAACCAGGCGTCGAGGGCCGGTTCGCGGTGCACCGGCGCGTGCTCGCACAGCTGTCCGAAGTACCGCTCGGGGGCGGCGGCGAACTCCTCGGACAGGATGCTGAAGCGGGACTCGGCCATGGGCGGGGCGGACCTCTCGGGATGGAGCGGGCGTCCGGGGGACGACGAGGTGCCCGGGGGGACGCGGAGTCGTCGGTGACGTGGGCTCGGGTGACATGTGCCGGGGTGACGCTGAACGGCGCTCGGGGAAGCGGCGAGCGGGGGGCCGGCGGCGGGATCCGTCGGCGGGACGCTCAGGCCGGCGTCAGGGGGAACGAGGATCTCCGGCGGCCGGGCCGGCCGGAGGCGGCGGGAGGGAGCGGACGACGACGGCCCGCGGCTACGCACGGCGCGACCCGATCCCGGAGCGCTGGGCTCCGGGTCGCAGCCGTGGCGGCGACCAGCTCTCGGGGCAACGTCGTCGGTTCCTGTCTCGGGTCCTTTCCCGGGGCGGTCCTGTCAGGTCGGCCGCGGGCACGGCAGCCTGCGGTCGGCCCTCCCCCGGGCGTTTGACGTGGGCACTATAACCCGAAGCCCGAGCGCCACGACCTGGGAGTTTCGGTGCCAAGGATGGTTCGTACCATGCCCGTTCCGGGGGTGTGGACGGACCGTTCGACCACCCCTGGAGCAGACAGGTCCGGATATCTGCGGGCAACGGTCAACACCTGCGGACAGCGGTGGACACCCGGGCGCGACAACGCCCCCGCCTGCGCCGTCGGCGGTCCGAAAGGTTCCCGGTCCGGGCCCGACCACTCGCACGAGTGAACTCCCGGGGCGGGGGAATGCGCCTGTGACTCCGGGGTGTTGGCGGTGTCAAGGATCGTACGAACGGGGAGGTCGGCATGGCCGGAGCAGTGATCGTCGGAGCGGGGCCCGGGATCGGACAGGCGGTGGCGCTGCGGTTCGCGCGGGAGGGCCTGCCGGTCGGCCTGGTCGCGCGGAGCGGGGCGACGGCCGAGGCGGTGGCCGAGGCCGTGCGGCAGGCCGGGGGCAAGGCGGTGGTGCGCACCGCCGACAGCACGGACGAAGAGGCGCTGCGGGCCGCGCTCGACGGGCTGGCGGAGGAGCTGGGCCGGCCGGACGCACTGGTCTACAACGCGGCGCTGATCCGGCCGGACGCCGTCGGGGAGTCCTCCGCCCGCGACCAGCTGGACGCCTGGGCGGTCAACGTGGTGGGCGCGCTGACCGCCGCCGCGCACGTCGCACCGGGGATGGCGGAGCGCGGGCGGGGCACCGTCCTGGTGACGGGCGGCATGCCCGAGCCGAAGCCGGAGTACGTCAGCCTGTCCCTCGGCAAGGCGGGCGTGCGCGCGCTCGTCACGCTGCTCGACCAGACCTACGGCGCAGCCGGCGTGCACGCGGCCAGCGTGACGGTGGCCGGTGCGGTCGCCCCCGGCACCGCCTTCGACCCGGACGACATCGCGGAGCACTACTGGCGGCTGCACACCCAGCCGCGCGGGGAATGGGAGCAGGAGGTGGTCCACGGGGGCTGACACCTGGTCACGGGGTCTCCTGTCGCAAGGCATCGCGCAGACGCAGCAGTTCGCGGTGGCGGACCCGCGCGCGCCGCAGCGCGAGCCCGGCGGCGACGACGAGGGCGAGGCCGGTCACGGCCGTGACCAGCGCCTCCACCGGGGTGCCGCGGAGCACGGCCAGTACCGTCCCCGCTCCGGCGGTCGCCGAGGCCGCCGCCAGTGCGATCCGGCCGGCCAGCACCCGGTCCCGGGCGTACAGCGGCCGCTTCGTGGTCAGCGTCCAGCTCGCGAAGGCCGCCCAGGCCAGGCCGACGGCGATCAGTCCGGCGAACGCGAGCCGGGTGCGGACCGGCAGCGGCTGCGGCTCGGTGGCCCACAGCACCGCGACCAGGGCCGCCGCGCCGCCGCCCGCCAGGCCCACGGCCAGGTTCCGCACCCGGGCGGCCAGCGAGACCTCGGCCGCGAGCGCGCGTTCCAGGCCCTGCGGCACACCGGCCCCTCCGGCGGCGACGTTCCGCTCGCTCATGCTCCGTACCCCTTCTCGACGAGGGCGCTCCGCAGCATGCGGCGGGCCCGGTGAAGCCTGCTCTTGACGGTGCCGGTCGGGACGCCGAGGACTTCGGCGCACACGGCCAGCGGCAGGTCCTCCAGATGGAAGAGGATCAGCACCTCGCGCTCCTGCGGCGGGAGGTCGTTGAGCCCGGCCTCCACCTGCATGGTGGTGAGGACGTCGTCCAGCAGGTGATCGGCACCGACGGCGACCCCGGCCTCGACCTCGGCGTCGGCCACGGCGTCCGCTCCGGCCCCCGTACCGGTCCCGGCGGCCCGTGCCCGCCCGGAGGTCTCCGGCGCCCGGTACTCCTGCCGGAGGTGATTGGTGAGCGCGCGCCGGGCGATGGTGAACAGCCACGGCGCGAACCGCTCGGGCTGCCGGAGCCCGGGCAGCCCGCGCACCACTGCGACCCAGGCCTCCTGGGCGAGGTCGTCGGCCAGGTGCGGGGAGCCCCCGGACACACCCCGCAGGTAGCGCCACAGCGGCGCGTGCCAGACGTCCACCAGCTCGCCGAACGCCTCCCGTTCGCCGAGCTGGCAGCGCACCACCAACAGCGCGTCACGCCGCCGGTCGCCACCGGCACCCTCACCGGCAACCTCGCCGGCAACCTCGCCGGCACCTCCGCCGCCCATCGTGCCTCCCCTCTCCGTCTTCCCCGCTCGTCCCACCGGGACAGTCGTCGATTCCGGCGGAAAGGTTCGCGGGAGACCGGGCGGGCCCCGCGGGCAAGAGCCTTCGAAGACCCCACTGGGCTTGCCGGAGTTGATTGACTGCTTCCCATGCCCTCAACAGTGTTCGAGACCGCCACCCCCGACCCGATCGCCTACCTCGATCGGGTAGCCGCGACCGACCTCGGCCGCTCCTACAAACGGCGCATGCTCGACGAGCTCGACATCCACCCGGGCCAAACGGTGCTCGATCTGGGCTGCGGCCCCGGCACCGATCTCGCCTCGCTCGCCGAAGCTGTCACCGGGACGGGCACGGTGATCGGCGTCGACCGCGACCCGGCCGCGGTCGAGGCCGCCAGGGAGCGCACCGCCGACCGGCGCACCGTCACGGTGCGGCTCGGCGACATCCACGACCTGCCGCTGCCGGACCACGCCGCCGACCGTGCCCGCACCGACCGGGTACTGCAACACGTCGCCGACCCGGCGGTGACGTTCTACATCGTCGTCGCCGAGTCGTAGCCGCCGATCCCCAGCGACGACGGCCCGCCGGGAGCGGCATTCGCCAGGCACGGACAGTGACGAGCGCTCCTCGCACTGATCTCGAACTCGCGACACTCGAATACGCGAGCCCCCCAGCACCGAGGCCGGCGAACGCCCGGCCGGAAGCATCCGGCCGGGGGTACCGCGTCCGCAGCTGTGGCGAGAGGAAGGAGAGCCGGCGGCTCAGGCCACCGGGACCATCCCGAGCAGTTCGCCCAGCCGGCGGACCGTGGCGGGCGACTCGCGGTGCAGTCCGGCGATGTCGAGGCCCTCGTCGCCCAGGACCATCAGCAACGCCCGGTCCCCGATCGCCAGCACCACAACGTAGCCGCCGTCGCAGCGGGTGACCACCTCCCGCAGTCCGCCCACGCCGACCTCGGCGGCGGTGCGGCGGCCGAGGCCGAGCATGGCGGCCGACAGCGCGGCGGCCGACTCGGGGTGGACGGCGGCCGTGTCGGCGGCCACCAGCAGGCCGTCGGCGGTCGAGACGACGCTCTCCGAGATGCCCATGACCCGCTCGCGGAGTGACTTCAACTCGTCGACCAGCACGGCGGTCGGCGTCTGGCTGCTCATGGTGTGCTCTTCTCGGTCGTCACGGTCGTGTCGGTTGGCTCTGTCGTTGCGGCGCGCCCGGTGCGGTCGGCACGGTCGGCACGTTCGGCGCGCGGTGGACCGTCGGGAGCGGCCGCGGCTGCCCTGCTCACGGCTCCCCCGCCCGCTCCGCCCGGGGCCCGTGTGCCGGGTTCCGTGCACCAGGGACGCGGCGCGGCAGGGGCTGCCCGCCGTCGGCCGGAAGCGGTTCGCCCGGTGCGGTCCGGGGAGCGACGCTCGGCGCCATCGGGACGGCGGCGGCCGGTTCCCGGTGGAGCAGCTGCCGGGCGTCCATCCGGACCAGGTCGAGCAGCACCGCGAACACACCCCGCCCCAGCGCGAAGCCGATGTCGCGAGCGGTGCGGCGGCCGGTCGCGGCGGCCAGGATCTCCCGGTGGCGGGCCGGTATCCGGACCGCGGCGGGCCCGGGGAGCGCTCCCCCGCCGACCCCGCCTACCCCGCCGACCCCGTCGACGCCGCCGACCCCGGACACCCCGGCGGCGGGCCGGATCCGGGTGCGGGCCAGTTCGCCGGGCGGGCCCCAGGCCCGGGTCAGCAGGGCCGTCCGGCGGGCGGTCTCCTCGAAGAGCCGCTTCGGCTCGATCCCGGGCCGCAGCGCGAGCCCGGCGGGCGGGGCCGTTCCGACGGTCTCCCAGGCCCCGGGCGGGCTCAGCACCAGGGCGAAAGCACCGTCGAAGACGGCGGAGGCGCAGACCGCTTCGAGTTCGGCGGCGCCGATCGAGCCCTGGGCGACCAGGGCCGCGCCGAGGTCGCCGATCCCGGTGGAGGAGGCGGCCCCGGCGGAGGAGGCGGCCGTCTCCGCCGCCGTCCAGTCCGCCTGGCCGATCCGCCCCGACTTGAGCAGCAGGGTCTCGGCGGTCGGGGCGCCGGGGGTCTCGATCGCCGTGATCAGGCCGTGTTCCAGGTGGATCGTGCCGCCCGGCGCGCTGGAGACGACGACCGAGCCGGTGAAGTCCACCTCGCGCAGTGCCAGCAGGTGCGCGGGCACATTGCGGGCGGCCGGACGCGGGCCTACCTGGACGTGGACGTGGTCGTGATCGTGGGTGTCGGGTGTCATGTCACAAAGCCCCGAGCGCTGTCGGCGGTCTGGCGCAGCGCCAGGGCCAGGTTGACCCGCGACCGGTCCAGCACGGTGGCCAGCAGCAGCGGATCGCCCTGACGGGGCAGCACCTGGACCACCTCGTGGTGGAGGGTGCTGGTGACGACGACGCTCTCCAGCTCCCCGTCGGCCCCGGCCTCGCACAGCCGGTCGCCGATCACGGCGGCCAGTTCGGCGAGTTCGGCCCCTGGTCCGAGCAGTCGCTGGTCCCCGCCCGCCCCGTAGGTGAGGCCGGTGGCGGCGTCGACGAGTACGGCGCCGACCACGCCGGGGGAGCCGAGCACATCGGAGAGGGAGGCTTCGAGTGCGCGCACCGGTACCCCTTCGTGTTCTGAACTGTTGGCAGCGTACTTTATTCCATCATTTCCTCGACGGGGTCGATGCGGGGGACTTCTTGCTACTTTGTTCCCGCACACGGGAGTTCTGCCCCGCAGTTACGCAAAGGACGAACAGCGCATGAACATTGACGACGCACTCAAGGACGCGATGGCCATCGAGGGCGCGATCGGCGTCGCCGTGGCCGACTACGAGAGCGGTATGTCACTCGGTTTCCTCGGCGGGGGGCAGGATCTCGACCTGGAGGTCGCGGCGGCCGTCAACACCGAGGTCGTGCGGGCCAAGGTGCGGGCGCTGGCCGCGCTGTCGATCGACGACGTCATCGAGGACATCCTGATCACCCTGGGCAGCCAGTACCACCTGATCCGCCCGCTCGCGAGCAGCCACGGCTCGCTCTTCCTCTACCTGGCGCTGGACCGCTCGCGCGCCAACCTGGCGCTCGCCCGGCACGGCCTCAAGCGCATAGAGACCTCGCTCGACGTCTGAGTCGGCGTCCGGTCCGGCGTCCGGTCCGGCGTCGTTCCGCCCTCCGGTCCGGCGTCGTTCCGGAATTCCGCACCGGGCGAACGCGAAGCGTGATGAACCGGCCACGGTGCTGCGCCCGTAGGAATTGGTCCGCGAATAACCGCAGGTACACCTCAATCATCGAATAACGTGTTCCCCCGGTGACTGGGCGTCATTTTCGCGGCCCCCGCCGCGCTGGCCCCGCGGAGTGGAAGGTCGACGCCGCCGACTTTCCACTCCGCGGGGCCGGCGCGGCGGCTCGGAAATCGTTGGGCAATTGATCGACTTCGTGGAGTGATGGACCGGCGGCGGCGCCGGAACCGGGACACCGGGCCCGGTGGGCTCGCCGGGCCCGGCGATTCCGACGTCGTCATGGCGGCAAGTGACCGACCGGCACGTGTCGCCCGTAACCCGGGATTTCCACAACTGCGTCACAAGGGCGCCTGGTTGCTCCCCGTCGACCGGCGGCCCTGGAATCATCCCCGCTGGGCACCGGGGCGGCGCCCGGGGCGCGGCGCGATCGTGGGGGCGACGATGGAGACGTGGATGAGGGACCCAGGGGCGTCCGGCGCCGAACGGCGGCCCTCCCTGCTGGCGGGTGCTCTCCTGCTCCAGGGGATCCTCGTCCTGGCGGGGCTGGCCGTCACCGTACTCGGCTTCCGGCTGTACCTCGACGCCCACGACGAGATGCACGGCTACCGGACCGCACCGGTCTGCGGCACGGCCGCCGAACCGGGAGCGGACTGCAACCGTTACGAGACCGGCAGGGTGACGGCGCGGAAGAACGACGGCGAGTACCGGCTGACCGTGGCGCGCGAAACGGCACCCAAGGAGACGTACAACGTCGACCAGGACTTCTACGACGACGTGCAGATCGGCTCGAACGTGCGGGTGACGGTCTTCCACGCGCGAGCGGTCGAGATCTCCGACCGCGGGCACCACGCCGACAGCCTCCAGGACCCCCACCTGCCCGCCCTGGAGGTGGCCGCCCTGATCGCCCTGGGATCGGCCCTGACCGTGAACGGTCTGGCCCGGTCGCGCGACAGCGGCGCCGGCCTGCTCTCCGGACCCGGGATCGGCCTCCTCGCCTTCATCGGCGGCTCCATGCTGCTGCAGCTGCCGCTGCCGCTCGCCGTCACCCTGGGCCTCCCCCTCGTCGGCTGGATCGCCCTGGTCGCCACCGTCGCGGCGTTCACCTGAGCCCGGATCCGTCCCCTTCGGGCTTCGCGTTCCTTGATCGTTGGGGCGCGCGGCCGTCCTCCCGACCCTTCTCAGGCCCCCGGGAGCAGCCGCACCTCCGCGCCGTCCGTTCGCGCGCCCGGCTTGCTCCACCAGTGGTCGTAGCGGCGGTAGACGTACGGCTCGCGGTCGGCGAGCAGCGCCGTCAGCGAGCGGGCCTCGGCGGCGAGCTGCTCCCACGCCGCGTCCGGCAGCGGGTGGAACGCCGTCGCCTCGACGCCGCCCTCGACCGTGCGCCACACCCCGGCCACCCAGCCGTCCACGAGCAGGGTCGGCAGCACATCGCCGTTGCGCTTGATCGCCAGGGCGCGGTACTCCGGCGGGACGATCCGGCTCCGGTCGGCGTAGGCGAGCAGGACGCTGTCCCACATCGCCATCAGCCGGGCCGGCACCGGCAGGTCCTCGTCCGGCAGCGTAGCCCCGGCGAGGTCGAACAGCTCCGCGCCGTCCGGCCCCGCCAGGCGCTCGACCCCGCCCTCCGCCGTCAGCACCCGCAGCGCCTCCTTCGCCCGGCCCCGCTGCACCAGCGCGAACTGCGCCACGTCCGCCACCGAAGCCGGTCCGAACCCGGCGAGGTAGCGCCGCACGAGCGTGCGCAGCGAGGCCGCGTACACCTCCGGATCGCCGAGCACCGGCCGGACCGGCGGGGCGACGTAGGAGAGCCGGTGGCCGAACGACCAGAGCCCCTCCCCCGGTGCGCGCAGCAGCGGTGCCACCTGCCGCAGCCCCCACCAGGCCGGGGGCGCCGCCTCGGCACCGATCCGCCCGGCGAGCCAGGTCTCGAACTCCGGTGCGGCGCGCGTCCGGTCGCCGAAGTCGAGCACGTCCGCAACCAGCGCGTCCCCGTCGGCGGCCGTCAGACCGGAGGCCGTGAACCGGTCGTCGCCCAGCCGGGCGCCCCGCACCGACGGGTGGACGGCCTCCCGGAACGTCGCGAAGTCGTCGACGTGCACGGCGTGCAGGGTGATCCGCATCAGGGTGGACCGCACGATCCCCAGCTCCGCGAAGGCCCGGTCGAGCTCGGCGGAGTCGAAGCCGGCCACCCGGTTCCACAGCGCGAGGTAGGGCGAGGCCGGCTGCTGCGCCTGGAGCGCGACCACCCGCCGCACCGCCTCGGCGACGCCGATCTCCTCCCGTCGCACCAGCAGCTGCCGTTCGAGGGTGGCCCGGTTGAGCTGCCCTGCGGTGATCGTCACGTCCATGGCCCTCTCGTCGTCGACCCGCCCCCCGGACGCCCCCGGTGGAGGTCGGAGGTGGAGCCTAGCCGCAGGGTCCGACAATCCCGCCGCCGCCGAACCCCGGGGGGCGGGTCGACGATCATCGCCTGCGGCGGGTGGGCCCTCCACCGGATCGCGGGGCCTTCCGACCGCTCGACCGAAACGGGGTTGTCCATGAAGATCCGCAACAGGGTCGCCGCCGGGGTGCTCTCCATAGCCGCCCTCGGCTTCGCCGTCGCCACCGCCGCGCCCGCCTCGGCGTCCAGCGGCGGGTGCGCCTCGTACGACGCCTGCCTGTACTACAGCCCCAACTTCCAGGGCGCCTTCTTCGGCGACGGCGACGGCAGCAGCCGCGGCTACGAGACCTACCAGGTCAACTCCACCTACACCTTCGGCGGCGGCGGCACCGGCAACGGCCAGCACGTCCGGAACAACGCGGCGTCGGTCTACAACTTCAACCAGAACTACAGCGTCACGATCTACTACAGCCCCGGCGGCTACGGCGTCAGCCAGTACATCAAGCGCGGTACCGGCGCCAACCTGATCCCGCAGCTGCGGAACAACAACGCCTCGCAGTGCTTCGACTACTTCGAGGCCTGCCGCTGACCTCGGGTCGGCCCGCGATTTCCTCGGCGGCGGTGCCGCGCAGCCCCCGGCGCGCGGCACCGCCCCTGTTCCGGCTGGAAGAAGAGTTCGCCATGCGCAGCGCAGCCCCCGCGTCGACGCGGTCCGTACGGCGGTCCGTACGGCGGTCCGTACGGCGGTCCGTACGGCGACCGGTCCGGCGGTCGGTCCGGTCGCTACGCCCGGTCGGTGCGCCGGTGATCGCCGCCCTGGCCGCCGTGGTCGCGCTGGGCGCCGCCGCCGCGGGCTGCGCGGGCGCCGACCCGAAGGCAGGCCCGGCTCCGGCGGCGGCCCCGCCGGTGGTCGGCGCGATCCCGACCCTGGCCACCGCCGACGGCCGGGCGCTGCCCGTCGCCCAGTACCTGATCAGCCCGGACGAGGACCGCCGGATCGAGACCGCCAGGACGGCGCTCATCGGGGCGTGCATGAAGCGCTCCGGATTCGACTACGCGCCGGCGGCGAACGGGACCAAGCCGGACCTGATGGTCCGCCGGTACTACCTCACGGACGCCGCGAGCGCGGCCGTCCAGGGCTACCACTGGGGCGGGGCGGCGGACCGGGCACAGCAGTCCGCCGCCCCGCAGCCCCCCGCACCGGAGCTGCAGGCCGTCCTGGGCCAGGGCCGGGGCGCCCCCGCCGATCCGGCGGCGCCCGCCGACCGCACCCACAACGGCCTCGCGATCCCGCCCGGCGGCTGCCTCGGCGAGGCGGACGACACCCTGACCCGGGGCGGCGGAATCCTCCAGGACGACGCCGGGGCACTGGAGATCAACGGCAGGAGCTTCGCGGACTCCATGGCCGACGCGCGGGTGAAGGCGGCCTTCGCCGCCTGGTCGCGCTGCATGAAGGAGAAGGGGCAGACGTACGCGAGCCCCGTGGACGCGGTGGGCGACGAGCGCTGGTTCTCGTCGCCGACGGCGACCCCTCCCGAGATCGCCGCCGCGACGGCCGACATCGGCTGCAAGCAGCAGAACAACGTCGTCGGCATCTGGTTCGCCGTCGAGACCGCCTACCAGGACCGGGCCGTCCAGGCGGACCTGAAGCGCCTGGAGCAGACCCGGAGGGCGATCGACACCACCCTCGCGAACGCGGCGGCGACCAAGGCGTCCTGAGGTCGCTCGGTCGCTACGCCCGGAGCGGCTCGGTCAGCACGCCGGCGATCCCGTCCAGCAGCGCCCGGTTGACGTCCCGGGCCTGCGGGGTGTCGGCGTGGATGGTGTTGACGAACAGGCCCTCGTCGGTGCGGTGCAGCCAGTGCAGGATCCCGTTGCAGCCGGACACCCACACGTGCATCCGGGCCTGTTGGGCGAGGTGGAGGTCCGCGCCGGGCAGCCTGCGGCAGTCGATGTAGGAGAAGAAGTTCACCGCGTACGGCCAGTAGCGCAGCGTCGCGTACTCGGCCGGGGCGAGCAGCTTCCACGCCTTGACGAAGTGCACCTCGGCATGGGCCTGCACCTCGGCGTAGGCGTCCTGGGCATCGGCGATCACGTCGCCGAGGCCGGCCCCCGGCCCGACGGGGAACTCGATCGGCAGGGTGTTGATGAACCACCCCATCGACTCCGCGTAGTCACCCCGGCCGCGTTCGTTGAACGGCATCAGTCCTCGGTACACCGGCGGCCCGCCCAACTCCCGGACGGCGATGGCGACGCTCGCCAGCAGCCCCATGGACAGCCGCCCGCCCAGGCCGCGGCAGACGGCGCCGAACTCCTCGATCCGGTCGGCGTCCAGTAGTCGTTCGGTACCGGCCACCGGCGCGTACAGCTCCCCGGGCCGGACGCCGAGGTCGAGCGGGAAGCGCGGGAAGAGGCCGCCGTTGCGGTCGCGGAAGCCCCGCCAGTGGTCCAGTCGCGGATCGTCGGCGCGCATCGCCCGGTTGGCGCGGCGCTGGGTGCGGCTGAACTCCAGGTAGCTCCCCGCACCCGGGGTCGTGGCGGCTTCGGTTCGGGTTCCGGTTCCGGTTTCGGCTTCGTCGGCTGCGGCTGCGGCTGCGGAGGTGAGGCTCCGGTAGGCCGTCGCGATGTCGTTGATGGCGATCGCGCTGGAGAGTCCGTCGGTGACCAGGTGGTCGCAGGAGAACCAGACGGTGGTGGACTCCGGCCGCACCACCGCGCCCATCGTGATCAGCGGCCAGGAGAGGGTGTCCACCTCCTGGAACGCCTCCTGGAGGTGCCGGGTGACCTGCGCGGGGGTCTCCAACGGGCCGCCGTAGACGTGCTTGAGGGCCACCTCGTCGGGGGTGAGGACCTCGCAGCCGAGGTCCCCGGCCAGCGGCTGGTAGACCGCCCGGAGCACCTCGTGCCGTCGCACCAGGTGCAGCAGCGCGGCCGCCAGCGCGTCCAGGTCCACCCGGCCGGCGAGTTCGAAGCTCCCCGCGACGTAGGACCGGATCGGGTCGTCGACGCTCTGGGCGTACTGGGCAACGGTGAAATGTTTCGCCTGGTTGTAGCCGGTCATCCGACGCGGGGCGGGCCCGTCGTCACCGGTCAGGGGGACAAGGTGCCACCGGTGGGCCTCACCCGGGCCGATCTCGGAGTGCTCGACTGAGATCTGGAGCATGCCGCCCTCTTTTGCTGCTGTCGTGATCAGGTGCCGTCGGGAGCGGTTGAGTACCGCCCTGCCGCTCGGTGCCATACCAACGCGGCTTCTCGGCCATCGGATACGCGCAGCGGCCGTTCGGGTGACATGACCCCCGGCGGTGGCGCGCTGTCCGCCGCAGGCCGGCCGCGGCCGGTCGGACCGGGCTTGCCGGTCCGACCGGCACCGAGGTCAGGCCAGTGCCGCTCCCCCGTCAAGGGTGAGCACGGTGCCGGTCGCGTAGCCGTTGTCGAGGAGGTAGAGGTAGGCCGCCGCGGCCTCCTCGGGGGTGCCGACGCGCTGCACGGGCAGGCCGCTGCCCTGCACCTGGAGGAAGGCCTCCGGGTCCGGCACGGTGCTGTCCCAGAGCTCGGTGCGGACCGCACCCAGGCGGACGGCGTTCACCCGCAGCGGGGCGAGTTCCAGGGCCAGGGCCCGCGTCACGCCCTCGACGGCCGCGGTGATGCTCGCGCCGAGCAGGGCCCCGGGGACGGGCCGGGTGGCGAAGGCGCCGGAGGTGAGGGTGATCGAGCCGCCGGGACGGAGCTTCGGCGTCGCGTACTTCGCGGCGAGCAGGGCACCCCAGAAGCGGCGCTCGAAGAACGCCCGCGACTCCTCGGCGCCGAGGTCGGCGAGCGGCTTCAGCAGCAGGGGCTCGCCCGCCGTGTAGACGAGGTGGTCGAACTCGCCGACCCGGTCGAAGAAGGCGACGATCGCGGCCTCGTCGGCGACGTCCAGCACGATGCCCTCGGCCCGGTCACCGATCTTCTTCACCGCCAGGTCGACCCGGTCCTGATTGCTGGAGGCGACGACCACGTTCGAGCCCCGGGCCGCTGCGGCCTGCGCGACGGCGAACCCGACGCCGGAGGTACCGCCGATGACGACGACGCGCGGGGTGTCTGCTGTGTTGTTCATGCCGAGGACGCTACGGCTCACGACTGGAGACAGTGAATGACATAAAGTCTCGATTCCCTGTCCGATCGTCTCAGTGCTGGCGCGCTAGGGTGGGCGAATGGACATCCTCAGCGACACCCTCGCCGCTCTGCGCACCGGGCGTCCGTCCGTCGTCCGCACGGACGCGCGGGCGCCGTGGGGTGTGCGCTTCCAGCCCATCTCGGGAGCCGGGTTCCACGTCGTGGTCGAGGGGCGCTGTTTTCTGCTGCCGGTCGGCGGCGATCCGATCGAACTGGGCCCCGGTGATGTGGTGTTCCTGCGGCGCGGCACCGATCACGCGATCTGTGACGCGGTCGCGGGTGAGCCGGTGGCCTTCGAACCCGACCGCGTCGACACCTCCTCGCCGATCGGGTCGTTCAGCGTCGGGGGTGACGGTGCTCGCAGCGTGCTGGTGTGCGGGGCCTACCACCTCGACATCGACCGACCGCACCCGCTGCTCGGCGACCTCCCGGAGGTCATCCACCTCCCGGCAAGCCCGGGTCGCCATCCGGCACTGCGCTCGGCGGTCGACCAGCTCTGCGCCGAGATCCACCGGCCGCAACCGGGTTCGGACTCGGTGGTCACGGCGCTCGTCGACCTGCTGCTGCTCTACATTCTGCGGTCCTGGTACGCCGAGTTGCCGAGGGAGCGGACGCAGGGGTGGGCGTCGGCGCTGAACGATCCGTTGATCGCGCCCGCGTTGAAGGCGATCCACGACGACCCCGCGCATCCGTGGACGGTGGAGCTGCTGGGAAGCCGGGCCGGGCTGTCGCGGGCGGCGTTCGCCCGGCGGTTCACCGCGGTGGTCGGCGAGCCGCCGTTGAGTTATTTGACGACATGGCGGATGGCGATCGCGGCGCGGATGCTGCGCGAGACGGGCGATTCGCTGGGTGCCGTGGCCGAGAACGCCGGCTACACATCGGAGTTCGCGTTCGCGAAGGCGTTCAAACGGCACTTCGGCGCCCCGCCCGGGGCGTATCGGCGGGAGCGGCGGGCGGTGGCGGGGGCTCTGTGATGCGTCAGATGGTGCCGAACTCGCCTGCCTGGACGGCGGCGACGAACGCGTTCCAGGCGTCGGAGGGGAAGGCGAGGACGGGACCGGAGGGGTCCTTGGAGTCACGGACCGGGACGAGGCCGGGGATGTCGGGTGCGACCTCGACGCACTGGCCACCGTTGTCGCTGTAGGAACTCTTGTGCCAGCTCACAGGGTTCATGGCACTGACGGTAGCGCGGACGCTTCAACACATCGGCCCCGACCGGGAATCCGGTCGGGGCCGAGAGTCGGTTCAGGTCAGACGGTGCCGAACTCGCCCGCCTGCACACCTGCGACAAAGGCACTCCAGGCGTCGGCCGGGAAGACGAGGGCCGGGCCCTCGGGGTCCTTGGAGTCACGGACGGGAACAGCGCCGGGGAAGCTCGCGGAAACCTCCACGCACTCGCCGCCGTTGTTGGAGTACGACGACTTGAACCAGGACGCATCAGACGTGTTCGGGTTCATGGAGTGAGCTCCCTTCGAGCCTTGTGGACCAGTGCCAGGGATGCCGCCTTGGGCAGGGCTTCCACCACCAGCTGATCGTACTCCCTCTCCCACACCGAGACGATTTCACGCCTTCGTTCAAGGTGGCCGCGAGCATGCGATTCGGCGTAGCCGACGACCGCCCCGTCCTGGAGGTCCAGCAGGGTCACCGGCATCGTGAACGGCAGATTCTCCCCCAAGGAGAACGGCGCCACCTGGATGGTGACGTTGGAGCGAGCTGCCAACTCCACGATTCGGTCGAGCTGCTTGAGCATGACAGCCCGTCCGCCGACCGTACGCACGAGACAGTCCTCATCGAGCACGACATGGATCAGCGGTGGCTTCTTCCGGTCGAGCACACGCTGCCGGGCCAGCACGAACTCGACTCGCTGCTCGGCCTCCGACTGGGAGATTGCTCCACGCAGGACTGCTGCGTAGGCCAAGGCCTCGGCATACTCCTGGACCTGGAAGAGGCCATTCACGATGGTCAGCGCAAATCCACGCACACGCCGACACTTCGTCTCCTCGTCGGCGAACTCCTCGAAGCCCTCCAACAGACCCTCTTTCGCATGCCTGCACCAGAGCTCGTAGAACGTACCTCCGGTTTCGAACACCGTGTCGGCTTTAACAGCGAAGTTTTTTGTTGGAGGACGCTTCGCTCGTTCGATGTACGAGATCAGCGTGTTGGAGTACCCCATGCGCTTCCCCAGTCCGACCTGCGACCAGCCCCGCGCCTCCCGCAGCCTGGCAAGTTCCTGGCCGAAGCGCACAGCCGGGGATGACATCTCGTCAATTACGGGCTCATCCATGAACGTCGGCACCTTTCACACGCCCGATTGGTCAACGTTCAGACCCTGGCCATCGTAAGCACAGGGGGGGCACGATGGCTACACCCCGTGAGAGATCCGGGACCCTGCGCAACCAATGGAGCCAACATGCCCTCGCAGCCCCGCATTCCCGTGTACAAGCCCGCCGTTGGCGAGATCGTCCGCGACCTCGCGCACCTCGACACCTCCGGCAAGCCCCTCGAAGCGGTCTACATGGACACCCTCGCCGGGCTCGTCTACCTCCGCCACGAGGCCGGCGGCTGCGAGTGGACCACCAAACCCAACCGCATCCAGGCCCTCCCCACGCCCCGCTTCCTCACCGTCCAGCACCCCAGCCGGCCCCGCGTCGCCGACGTGGCGTGAACCGTTCCCTCCGGCTCGTCGTCGCCGCCGTGTGCGTCCCCACCCTCAGCGCCCTCGCCGCCGCCCTCGTCTGCTGGCCCATCCACGACGGACCCCTCGGACCCCAACTCCTCATCTTCGGCCTCATCCTCGCCACCGGCATCAGCGCCGGACTCCCCGCCTGCCTCACCTGGCTCACCCCCGACAACCCCGACGACTGACCACCCCCAGGAGCCCCACGTGCTGCACCACCTCCCGACCCTCCTCACCACCCCGCCCCGCCGACGCCACAACCACCACGCCCTGATCCTCAACCGCGACGGCGCCCTCCTCGTCATCGGCACCACCCACCAGTCCGGCCTCGTCCTGCCCGGCGGACCCGCCGAGGCCGACGAACTCCCCCACCACGCCGCCCGCCGCCACACCGACACCCAGACCGGCCTCGTCCTCCCCCTCCGCAAGATCCTCGCCACCGACCACACCCCCACCCGACTCCTCCCCGAAGCCCTCCACCTCGTCCACTGGGGCGGACGCCTCAGCCCCGCCCAGGAATCCACCGTCGCCCGCCACCGACCCCCCGCCACCGTCACCGCCGTCCACTGGCTCCACCGCGCCCAACTCGCCGACACCATGCACCCCGACCACCACCGCCGCACCACCCACGCCCTCGACGCCCTCACCCGCGGCGCCCACCTCCCCCTCCTCCTCCACGGCACCCCCGCCGAATAACCCCGGGCGAGCTTCCGGCAGCGGATCACTCCGATCCGCTGCCGACCGCCCCGTTCGGCCTTGCGCTGCCTCCACCGGACTCGGGGTGCAGACCGTGCCTGTTCGATTGCCGGGGATATGGACCTCGGGGTTGAAGTTGCCGCTGCGGCAGCTCCTACGGTCATAACCAGGGCCGGAGAGACCGGCCCGGCGACACACGTGCAGGAGTCGTGATGGACTGGCCGATCTCAGAGGTGGCCCGGATCTCGGGCGTGACCGCGCGGACGCTGCGTCACTACGACGAGACCGGCCTCCTGCCGCCGGCCCGGGTCGGCGCCAACGGTCACCGCTACTACGAGGAGCGCCAGCTTCTTCGGCTGCAACAGATCCTCGTACTGCGGGCGCTGGGCGTCGGGCTGCCGGAGATCGACCGGATCCTCGCAGCGCGGGTCGACGAGGTGGATGCCCTCCGCAGCCACCACCAGCGGCTGCTCGCCGAACGGGACCGTCTCGATGCCCTGGCCGACACCGTCTCCCGCACGATCGCCGAACTGGAGCAGTCCAGGAAGGACGGCAACCCCATGACCATCAACCGCCCGGAGAACCTCTTCGAGGGCATCCAGCCCACCCAGTACGAGGAGAGCCTGCGCGACTTCCCGGAGTTCGCCGAAGCGGCCAACCAGCGGGCCGCCACGATGGACCCGACCGAGGTCGAGGCCGGGCAGCGCGAGCGCACCGCACAGATGATCCGGCTCGCCGAGCTCATGACCGCCGGCCTCCCGGCCGACGCCGAACCCGTTCAGGCCGAGATCGACGCCCAGTACCGGGCCCTGGTGGAACTGCACACCGTGTCCGCCGAGGAGTTCCGCGCCATCGGCCGCTCCTGCGTGGACAACGACTCCTGGCGCACTGCCTACGAGGCGATCACCCCGGGCCTGGCCGCGTACCAGCGCGACGCCATCGAGGCATACGCCACCACCCGGCTGGCCTGAACGCTGGCCTGAACACGGCGCAACCGCCATCTCGCGACAGGCCCGTGATGGCGGTTGCGCCGCGCCGACTTGCTCCTGGTCAATGGTGGCGACGAGGCTCGTGCCGGAATCTCAACCCACTCGCCGGCAATTCGATTGCCGCGCGACGCATCGATCCCTAGGGTCGACGCATGCCGCAGCCGGATCAGTCGTCTCCAGGGACCGCGTGGGCCGAAGCGCTGTTGCGGGAGGTGTTCCCCGAAGCCGAGGTGATCGAGGTACTGCCGCGCACGGGCGGCCAGTTGAGCACGGTGTACGAGCTGCGCTGCGTCGATCCCGCCCATTCCGCGATCCTCAAGGTGTACGCACCCGAGTGGGCGTGGAAGCAGGCCAAGGAGGTCCACGTCTACCGGATCCTCGCCGGCCTCGACTCCCTCCCGGTACCGCGAGTGCTCCACCACACCCCGGACGGGGCACCCGGCGGCCGGGCCGTGACCGTCCTGAACCTGCTTTCAGGGCTCCCCCTGTCGGAGGCTTCGAAGGATCTGCACGCGGCCCAAATGCCGTCCTTCTACCGGCAGATGGGTGCCACCCTCGCCACGATCCACCAGATCGGCCAGGACGCCTACGGGTACATGACCGACCGCATCCTCGATCCCCGCCCCGACAACGGGACCTACATGCGGCACCAGTTCGCCAAGAAGCTCGCGGAGTTCAAGACCCTCGGCGGCGACGACCGACTCCACGACGCGGTCGCACGGCGAATCGAGCGCGACGGCGCCCTGTTCGACAACTGCCGGTCCCCCGTCCTCTGCCACAACGACCTCCACGAGGGCAACGTCCTCGTCGCCCCCGGAGCCGCGGCCCGCGTGACCGGGATCATCGACGTCGAGAACGCGATCGCCGCAGACCCCCTGATCGACCTCGCCAAGACCGACTACTACTCCCTCGGCCGCGGCGAACCCGAACGCGCCGCCCTGTTCGAGGGTTACGGACCCCTCCCTGGCGATGCTGCGGAACGTCTGGACCTCTACCGGCTCTACCACGCCCTTGAGTTGTGGGACTGGTTCCGCTCGATCGGCACCGTGGACCCACTGGCCAGCATCGCCGACGACATCGCCCGCCTGGCGGGCCAGCGCTCCGACACGCCTTCCTGACCCTGGCCAGGACGAGGCGCGGGACGCCCATCCGTGCCCACCGGACAAACGGCAGATCCGTCCAGATCGGCCGGGGACCCGGACTGCTCGGGTTGGATAGGGTGGCCCAGATCCGTAGCCCTCTGCGAGGCTGACCGAAATGCCCGAATCTCTGGAAGTTGCAAAACTCCGCCCTACCGCCAGATAAACCCGCAGCTCACCGACTCTGCTCCCCGCGCATGCGGGGCTGATCCCCCGGGGTGATCAGCGACTCGTTCGAGCTGAACCTGCTCCCCGCGCATGCGGGGCTGATCCCCGAGAGTGCTGCTCCTACAAGTCAGATGTCGGGTGCTCCTGTGCGCCCGGTTTGATCCCCCAGCAATGGCGGTGCGTCTGAACCACCACCGGTCCCCACGTTTGCGGCAGAGCCGAGCCGATTCCTGACTTCGCGGCCCTTCTGGAGAAGACTCGGCGGAGCGCCGTACACGTGGAGATGAGCGACTTGCACACGGCCGACGACGAGTCCGGCAGCATTGCGGAATTCAAGCGCACCGGGCAGGTCGACAAGTGGTCCGACCTGCTCAGGCGGTTCGGGTGGGATTGTGCAGTTGGGTGATGGCCTGCGCCGCGTACTGCGCGGTGCAGGCCATCACCTTCTGTCGGCAGTCGCGGAGTATCTTGCGTGGCAATCACCACGTTCCTACGCCGGCGGGATCGTTGCCACCCCGATCCCGCGCCAGGCCCTCGAATTGCAGCCCAGTGAACGCCTCCTCCCAAAACGGCTCGGATCTCGGACCGTCTGGAAGCAGTCAACGTCACATGGCCGCAGTTCAGGGAACAGGGCCGGGAGGAGACGGACGAGTTCCCGGAGTTCGGGGCGGTGGAGCACCGTACGTACGACCGGGACTACGAACACTGCTCCCGCTCAAGAGCATATGGCGCCTCGGCCTCCGGCCCAGCGTCGTCGGCCGCGCGCTCAAGCCATAGGTCGACATCGCCCAGAGCCGTGGCAGCGGCACGTTCCGGTTGCAGCACACCCTGTCCGGCGACGGAGCCGGCGACCTGCTGGCCGAGGCCCGTCCCGGCCGACCTCGGGCCCGACGAACTGTAAGTGGCGGGGCCGTGGACGGAGGGGACTGGTCCGCCCGCTTCCGGGGCGGGGAACGCGGACGGGGTCCGGCGCCTGTGTGGCGCCGGACCCCGTCCGACTCTGGAGCGCCAGGCCCGGGTTGCACGGACTCTTCCTACTGAAAGTAGGACGTGCTCTGGTAGCACCGCTGACGCCTAGCGAGGAATCAACTCCCTCGCGACATCAGAAAGATTACCAGCTCAACGCCCATGCTCCGAATCGCGGCCGAGTCGGGACGGGGACACGGGACCACCCCCGGGGCACGGGCGGTTCCGGCTTCTGGGAGTGCCCAGTCGCCTCGCCTCGCCGCCGCTCCCGCACGGTTCGTCCGCGGCGGCATGAGGGCGGTAGCCTCGGTCGCCCTTCTGCTGTTCTTCTCGGCTGCATCGGATCCGACGCAGCCGAGGGCTTCCCCCGGCGCTCATGGCTCGCTCGCACCCCATGCGGTGCGACTCACGGGCGAAGACCGATCGGCCATTGCGCGGACCGACCTCGCGGCCGACAACGGTGGACAGACCTTGGCCCACCGGGCGCACGTGAGAGTCCTGGACCGGAGCCCTTCGGTCACCAGCAGCTCCGACGGATCCGCCAGTTGGAGGGGGAGGAACGAGCCAATCGAGGTCGTCGAAGTTCCCACTCCGCGCTACGTGCCGTCCGGGTTCCTTTGCGCACGCTCCTCACGGCGGCGGTGCTGGCCCTGCTCGCCGTACTCGCGCAGCCGACGTTCGCGAGCCTTCCGGCTGACAGCAACGGTGGTGGAGTGGGAAGTCGGACTCTCCGACTTCCCACTCCACCCGGCTCCCGCGACGGCCCGAGTACGCAACAAAGCCGTGCTGGCAGCACCACGGCACGTGCGCGAGCACGGGGATCGGCCTGAGGTCTCGCACTGCGCGGGTTGGATAGGGTTGGCCGGGTGCGCAGCCTGCCTGCAAGGATGACCGAAATGCCCGAATCTCGGAAAGTTGCAGAATCCCGCCCCCGCGCGGGGTAGAACCGCAGTTCAGCAACTCTGCTCCCCGCGCTGCGGGGTTGGTCCCCGGATGGACGCCTCCGGGGAGGCGGGGAGGATCTGCTCCCCGCGCATGCGGGGTTGGTCCCGCGCTCGATGCTGTCGTCGCGGGCGTGGCCTACTGCTCCCCGCGTATGCGGGGTTGGTCCCGTCGTGCTTCCGGACTGGCCGGAGGATGGCAGTTGCTCCCCGCGCATGCGGGGTTGGTCCCGGCGTGATGCGTGGACAGGGCGGGTGCGGAACCTGCTCCCCGCACGTGCGGGGTTGATCTCCTACCCGGCCTGTCCGGCGCCGCACTCCAGGACCTGGCTCTGTTCGCACTCATGGGCAGCGATGGTCCAGTGAGGGAATCGAACCTCGAACGAGGACTACCTACGTCGCCATGGCTCACCGAGGACGCGCCCGTCGGCCGACCGGGCGGCCGCGGTCAGGCGGTCTGCTTCTGCGGGTGCAAGTCGAGCGTGATGTGCGGCCCGAGCGCGCGCAGGAAGTCCGGGGCGTCGAACATCTCGCCGGCGGAGGCGACGCCGATGGTCCTGGTGGCGCCGGTCAGCACGCGTTCGAGGGCCTCGACGACGAGGGGCGCGGTGACGGCGTAGATGTCCTGGCCACTGGCCGTGATCCGGCGTTCGGCCTTGCCCGAGCGAACGACGACGTCGACCAGGAAGGTCTGGTCCGAGCGCCCGCTCTCGTCGGCGGCGGTCGGGGCGGGCGTGTGGGGAGCGACGACGTCCCGGACCGCCTCGGTGTTCATGTAGGTGGTCACGTCCGGGATGGACAGGTGCTGCGGGACAGTGACGACGTCCGCCATCGTGAACTCCCCGATCACCGGCCGCGGGCCCATCGGCTCCGGGAAGGCCCACTCCAGGGTGGGTGCGGCATCGGTGCGGCGCTCCCACTGTCCGCCGGTGTAGCGCAGACGGTGGTCGCCGCGCCGCTCGCGGGAGACCGCGCCCGAGAGCCGGGTGCCGGCGGTGGGGTGCCAGCTGCTCAGCGCGTAGGCGATGTGCGCCTCGTCGGCCTCGGTCCAGTCGCCCATCGCGGCGGTGACCAGCAGATCACCGAGGCCGCCGAAGAAGGCCATGGCCGGGACGATCACCGCCCCCGCGTCCCGGGCCTGCTCGCGGTAGTTCGCGAAGGTGTCGAGGTTGGCCTCCAGTTCGGCGGCCACGTCCAGGTACGGGATCCCCGCGCGCAGCGCGGCCTCGATCACGGGACCGGTGGTCGAGGCGAAGGGCCCGGCGCAGTTGATGACCGCCGCCGTTCCCGCCAGGGCCCGGTCCAGCGAGGCGAGGTCCTCGACCGACGCCACCCGGGCCTCCAGCCCGTGCTCGTCGGCCAGTTCCTCCAGGGCCCGGGCGTTGCGCCCCGACAGCACCGGGACGAACCCGCGCGCGGTCAGCTCCGCGACCACGAACCGCCCGGTGCGACCGTACGCGCCGAACACCGCCACCAGCTGACCTGACCCCATGAGACTGCTCCCCGTCCGCTCGAACACCTGCTGCGATGCCGGTCCGCTGCGGCCCGACACCCATATCCTGTCCTTGCGGTGGCACCCCGGACGAGCGTCGGAAACGACACGCTGCGTACAGTTTCGGACATGACCGCTGTCGCGCTGGCCGTCACCGACGGCATGCTCCACTACGAACTGTCCGTGGCCGTCGAGGTCTTCGGATCCGATCTGACCCACCTCGTGGACCCCTGGTACGACTTCTCCCTGTGCGGGAACGCTCCGGTGAGCATCGGCCGCTTCCGTCTGGAGCCCGACCGCGGACTCGACGGCCTCGCGCACGCGGACACGGTGATCGTCCCCGGATGGGCCGACACGGACCGCGAACCGCCCGCCGAACTGGTCGAGGCGGTGCGCGCCGCCCACGCGGCCGGCGCCCGCGTGGCCTCACTGTGCACGGGCGCCTTCGTCCTCGGCGCGGCGGGGCTGCTCGACGGCAGGCGCGCCACCACCCACTGGGCCCACACAAGGGAGTTGGCGCGGCGCCACCCGGCGGCCGACGTCGATCCGGACGTCCTCTACGTCGACAACGGCGACGTCCTCACCTCCGCGGGCAAGGCCGCCGCCATGGACCTGTGCCTGCACCTGGTCCGGCTCGACCACGGTTCGGCCGTCGCCAACAGGATCGCCCGACGCCTGGTCGTCCCGCCGCACCGCGACGGCGGCCAGGCCCAGTTCATCGCCACCCCCGTCCCCGCCCCGGGCAACCACCCCCTGGACGAGCTCTTCCCCTGGGCGCTGGAGCGACTGAACCAGCCGCTGACCGTGGAAGACCTGGCCCGCCAGGCCCGCATGAGCTCACGCCACCTCGGCCGCCACTTCAAGCACCTCACCGGCACCACGCCGCTGCAGTGGCTCCACACCCAACGCATCCGCCACGCCCAGGAACTCCTGGAGACGACCGACGCCACCGTCGACACCATCGCCGCGACGACAGGAATGGGCACCGCCACCACCTTGCGCCGCCACTTCCACCGCAGCGTCGGCGTCCCGCCCGACACGTACCGGCGCACCTTCCGGCCCTGAGGGGTGGTTCGGGGCGGCATCGGCCGGTCGAACTGTGCTGTGGCACGGTGCTGTTCGAGGTGTTGAACGAACCGTCGCGACAAGCCCGAACGAGACGCCCTCTTCGGGGACTACGAACCGCTCCCTGCCGACATCGCCCAGCTGACGGGCCGACGCTCCGGCACGCCTTCGTGACCCTGGCCTGGTCAGAACGGGGCAGCCCACCCAGTGCAGGCCGGACGAAGGCCGATCCGTCCAGGTCGGCCGGAGTACTCGCACTACTCGGGTTGGATAAGGTGGGCCGGTTGCATAGCCCGCCAGCAAGGGTGACCGAAATGCCCGAATCTCTGGAAGTTGCAAAACTCCGCCCTGTCGCCGGATAAACCCCAAGACCGGGAAGTTAGGGCCCGTTGGCGGTGGTCAACTGGGGGCGATGGCGATGGTGATTTCTACTGGTTTCTTTCCTCCGACGCTGCCTGCGACCTTGTTGTAGGCGTAGGGCGAGAGGGTGCGTTTCACGCACCGCGGGCTGATCCGTGACCGGCGGCGCCGGGGGCCGAGATTTCTTGCGAGGACCAGCACGTCGGCAAACGGCACCTGCGGCACCGGGGCGCCGAGGGCTCCTGCTGCGGTGATCACGCGGAGTCGGGCGGTTCGCAGTGCGATGGTGAAGGACAGCCGGTCGGGGTCGATCCCCGCTGCCGTCGCGGCCTGGGTCATCGCCATGCGGGTGGTCGAAGGGGGCGGTCAGGTCCGAGCGGCGGACTCCGGCGGATGCGCCGACCACCAGCCAGAGGATCGAGAGCAGCAGCCACTGGGTCGCGACGGCCATCGGCAGCAGGTCCGGCAACTGCCCGGAGAGGATGTCCCCGACGGCGGCGCCGAACGAGCGGGACTGCCCTCCCGTCCCGAGCGCGTAGGCCAGCACGAGCAGCAGCAGCTGCGCCACGCCGAGCAGGCGGCCGGTGTCGTCCCAGAAGTCCCGGGAGGTGACGGCGCGCGCGATGGAACCGGCCTGGACGCCCAGGAGGATGACCGCCAGCAGGACCGGCATGGCGATCACGCCGAAGGCGGTGTCCGGGTCCATGGTGGTCAGATGGGCGGGGATGCCGAGCGCGTCCGCGACGTGCTGTCCGCCCCGGATCACCGCTCCCATCCACGCGGGTCGGGATTCGTTCTGCACCGCGGCGGCGCCGATGACCGTGACCGCTCCCACCTGTCCCCCTACGCTCGCGCCTGGACGCTCCCCGTCGCACGCGCGCGGGGCAGCGTTCCGCCTTCGCCCGGACGGGTTGTGGCGTCCGGACGACAGCCCAAGGATGTTGCGGCAAAGGGGAGTTGGGAACGGCGATCGGGTTCCGTTCACCGAGCGGGGACCGTCCTGTGACAGTGCGGCGGCACCGGGGGCGCGCCCGGTGCCACTGGTGCGGATGGTGCGGATGGTGCGGGAGGCTCCCGCGCACGGGACCGCGGGGCAACCGCACCGGATGTCAGAACCGGCTCGTACCCTGCGGGCATGAGCATTGGATCTTGGGCGGGCGTCCGCGAGCAGATACAAGAACTGGCGAAGGCGCCGGGAGCCGCCGATGTCTTCGGTTCCAGGGGACACGGGTTCGCGCTGGAGGACCCGCTCGGCGAGGGCGAGGTCGACCAGTTGGAAGCACAGCTGGGCATCCGGCTCCCCGAGGACTACCGGGCCTTCCTGATCGAGGTCGGTGCCGGCGGCGCGGGTCCGGGATACGGCTTGTTCCCGGTTCGCCGCGCGGGTGACCGCTGGAGCTGGGAAGGGGACGGGGCGGACCTCGTGGAGCCGGGTCGCCTGTCCGAGCCTTTCCCCGTCCAGGGCCCCGATCCCGCCCTGCTCGACGCTCTCCAGGAGGAGTGCCCCCAGGAGGAGGACTTCGACGAGGAGGACGCGTTCGACGAGGCGCAGGCCGAGTGGGACAGCAGGTGGGAGGTGCTGATGTGGAGCCCCGAGCGAACCGTCGGTGCCGTCGTCCTGTCCCACTTGGGCTGCGCCTATCGCCAGTGGCTCGTGGTCAGCGGGCCCGAGCGCGGCCGGATCTGGTCCGACGACCGGGCGGACGACCGGGATCTTGAGCCGCTCCTCGGGGCCGGGCAGGAGCCGATGACCTTCACGCTCTGGTACCGGAAGTGGCTGGCGGACGCCGTCCGCACGGTGGAGGCCGCCCGCTGACGGCCCGGCCAGGAGAGCCGGCCAGGAGAGCCGGCCGGACCGGCAGCCGAGCCACCGGGCCGGGCCGTCACATCGCGCGCTCCGCGAGGCGGAGGAGGGCGGCCCGGATGCGCTGTTCGCCGAGTTCGGGCAGGAGGGCCGCGACGTGCTCCGCGGCCAGGGCGGCGAGCAGGGCGTGGGCCGTGGGGTCGGGGTCGGGGGTGGTGGTGAGCAGGATCGCGACGTGGCGGTGCCAGAAGCGGTAGGCGCCGATGCGGTAGCGGGCGCCGGGGGTGGCGGTCTCGGACATCCGGACCAGGGCCAGGTGTTCCAGCAGGTAGTCGAGGTAGGCGTCGAGGAACGCGGCCAGGCGCTCGTCGGCCGGCGCGCCGGGGCCGAGTGGGGGCGGGCCGTGCAGGACGGCCTCCTGGAGTACGCGTTCGCGGGTGTCCAGCAGCGCGGCGGCCAGGCCCGACTTGTCGCCGAACCGGCGGAAGAGCGTGCCCTTGCCGACGCCAGCGGCGGCGGCGACCTGGTCCATGGAGACCGCTTCGACGCCGTGTTCGGCGAACAGCCTGGCGGCCGCGTCCAGCACCGCGATCCGGTTGCGGGCGGCGTCGGCGCGTTCCTTGGGGGGCGGCGTGCGCAGCAGTTCCAGGGGCGTTGCATAAGCGGACTGTGGTCCGGTACTGTCGTGAGCCATAACAGGACTGTAGTCCGATTCCCTTGGAGGTGGCGGCATGACCGCACTCATCACCCGCGACGAACTGGCAGCCGCGATCGAGGCCGGCGCCGTGACGGTCGTCGACACGCTCGGCGGCGACTACTACGCCCAGCAGCACCTTCCCGGCGCCGTGGCACTGGTCGCGGCCGAGCTCGACAGCCGGGCGTCCACCGTGCTCCCCGACCGTGACGCCGCGATCGTCACCTACTGCTCCAACCCGGCCTGCCCGAACAGCGGCCAGGTCGCCGACCGGCTCACCGCGCTCGGCTACACCGACGTCCGCAAGTACCGCGAGGGCATCCAGGACTGGGTCGAGGCCGGACTGCCCACCGAGTCCGACCTGCCCGCCGAGGCCGGGCTGTCCACCGAAGCCGTCTGACCTGGGACGCAGTGCGAACGGGTGGGGGCTTCGCGCGGAGCCCCCACCCGTTCATCGCCCGACGGCGCGCGGACATATCCGGCACACCTAATGCTCATTAACCGACAGACCTTCAAACACCAGGACAACAGCCCGACTCGGCTGCGAAATGGAGAGCAGGTCTCGAAAACTGGTGTAGAATCATAGGTGCAAGGGGGGCCTTGGGGCTGATGCCTAAGCCATCGGCAGGCCACCCACCGGCAGGGGGAACGACCGTCATGACCTACCACCTCGAAACCGCTCGCGCGATCATCAACGAGCGGATGCGCGAGGCCGAGCAGCACCGCCTCGCCCACGCGATGAACCTCAAGAACCGCGCCGAGACCAAGACCCGGCGGGCACGCCTGCTCCTCGCCCGCCTCGGCGGGTGAGCACCACTGCGGCCTGTCGCCGCACCCAGCGAACCGGCCGGACAATCGATCGTCCGGCCGGTCGCTGACCCGGGACCGCCACGTCGGAGCGCGACACCGCGCCGCCCGACCGTCCCGCCCCGTACCGCACCACCCCACCTCCGGGCGTCGACCCAGTCCGCCCGGGAGGTCGCCGACCGGCCGACGCCATGTACGGCCCGCGCCCGTGCCGGAGCGACTACTGCCCGACCCGGCCGTCCACGCACTCGCGCAGCAGGTCGGCGTGGCCGCAGTGGCGGGCGTACTCGTCCACGATGTGCAGCATGACCTCGCGGATCGCCAGCCCCTCCCGACCCACCCGCGCACCGAGGTCCGCGTGGTGGACGGCCAACGCCGCGTCCAGGGAAGCCTGTTCGCGCTCCAGATCGGCGAACGCGGCGTCCACCACGGCCTGGTCGGCCACGGCACCGTCGAAGTCCGCGTCCCGCGCGCCGTAGAGCTTGGGCAGCCGCTCGCCCTCGGTGATCCAGTTGTGCCAGTCCCGCTCCACCTCGGCGAGGTGGCGGACCAGGCCGAGCAGCGACATCGTCGACGGCGGCACCGAACGGCGGGCGAGCTGCTCGGCGTCCAGGCCGTCGCACTTGAGGCGCAGGGTGAGGCGGTAGTTGGTGATCGCCTCCCGCAGGGTCGGCAACTCCCCGTCCGGGCCCGGCCCTTCGTTGTCACGGGGATCGTCGTCGGGGTTCAGCCACATGTCGGGGTAGACGGTCGCCTGGGTCCATCGCTCGGGTTGATCGTTCATGCGGGCCATGCTCGCCCGCGAACGACCCTGCCGCCACCGCATTTTCCCCGGCAGGTCGCACGATCGACCGGACAGGCCACGGCTACGGCTACGGGACCAGGACGACCTTGCCGAGGTTGCGGCGCTGCTCGATGACGGCGTGGGCCCGGGCGGCGTCGCGGAGCGGGATCTCCTCGTGCACGGCGGGGCGCAGGGTGCCCGCGTCGCGCAGCTGCCAGAGCTCGCGCAGCCAGCGGTGGTAGAGCTCGGGCCTGCCGAGGGCGACGGCCCGCATCTGGAAGCCGATCAACGAGGCGCCGCGGAGCAGCAGTTCGTACGCCTCCACCGTGCCGCCGCCGGAGCTGAAGGCCACCAGCCGACCGCCCGTCGCCAGGGCCCGGACGGCCGGGCCCAGCAGATCGCCGCCGACGCCGTCGAGAATCACGTCGTACGGGCCGCCCCAGTCAGCGTCCTCGTAGCGCACGACCTCGTCGGCGCCCAGTCCGCGGACGAAGTCGGCCTTGTCGGCGCTGCTGACGGCAGCGACGACGCGGGCCGCCCCGCCGGCCCTGGCGTACTGGAGGGCGAGCGTGCCGACGGCGCTGGCAGCCGCCGTGACCAGGACCGATTCACCGGGCTCCGGACGCGCGGCCTCGTAGGCGCCGCGTGCGACCAGCCCGCTGCGGACCAGCGCGACCGCCTCCACGGCGGTCGCGCCGTCCGGGATGCGGGACGCCATGGCGCCGCCCAGGACCGCGAACTCGGCGTAGGCGTCGGCGAAGCACAGCCCGGTGACGCGGTCCCCGACGCGGAAGTCGGCCACTCCCGCCCCCAGCGCGACGACCTCCCCCGCGACCTCGCCGCCGAGCGGGACCGGCTCGCCGCTCCCCCGCAGCTTGCGCACGGTGGGCAGGGTCACCCCGACCGCCTCGACCCGGACCAGGAGCTCCCCGGCTCCCGGCTCGGGCCGGTCGACCTCCTCGGCGAGCAGCAGCTCGGGTCCACCGTTGACCTCGTGGCGAATGCGCAGCACAGTACCTCCCCCGTTCGAATTCATTGGATTCCCCAACGATAAGGTGGAAATCATTGGTCTGTCCAATGGCTTTCTGGATAGGCTGGCCCCATGACCTCGGACCTGACACCGGAACCGCCTTCGGCGCTCCAGCACATCCAGTCCCTGCCCACCTGGCTCGTCGGCCGGGTCGCGGCGCGCGGCCGGGGGATGGTCGCCGACGCGATCGCCGCGGAGGGACTGAAGCTGATGCAGCACGCGGTGCTGGCCGCGGCGGCGGAGTACGGGCCCGTCACCCAGGCCGACCTGGGCCGGCGGCTGTCCGTCGACCCCAAGGACATGGTCGGCATCCTCAACCACCTCCAGCACGAGGGCCTCGTCCTGCGCAGCCCCCACCCCTCCGACCGCCGCAAGAACGCCGTCACCGTCACCCCGGAGGGCACCGCCGTCCTCGCCCGCTGCGGCGCCCTGGCCGAAGCCGCCAACGCCGAACTGCTGGCGCCGCTCGCCCCGGAGGAGCGGAAGCAGCTGACGGCCCTGCTCACCCGGCTCCACCAGGCGCCGCCGGTCTAGGGAGTGCCCCCGCAGGCCCGGGGAGTACGGTCCCGTGCCGGGCTCCGCCCCGGAGCACGGTCCCGGTGCGGTTTCGTCCCCGGCGCGGAGGGATTGACGGTCCGTCGAATGGTCCTCTTGGAGGGCGCCGAGAAGAGCTCCGGCGCCTGATCAGAGAGGCTTTCCGATGAACGAGCACGCACCGCAGAACGCACCGCAGCACCACCTTCCGGCCCGTCTCCGCGCCGGCCGGCGCGGGCTGGCGGCGGCCGTGACCGCGGTGGTCGGCGCCGCCGTGGTGGCCGGTGTCCTGGCGCCGGGCACGGCCTCCGCCGCCCCGCGGCCGGACACCGTGCAGCAGCGCCTCGACGCGCTGGTCAAGGACGACAAGGTGCCCGCCGCCCTCGCCACCGTCAAGGGCCGCGACGGCCGCGTCCGCACCTACACCGCCGGTATCGGCAACGCGGCCACCAAGGCCAAGGTGCCGGTGGACGGACAGGTGCGGATCGGCAGCAACACCAAGGCGTTCACCGCCGTCGTGGTGCTGCAGCTGGTCGCCGAGGGCAAGGTCGGCCTGGACACGAACGTGGACGCCTACCTGCCCGGACTGGTGCGCGGCGAGGGCATCGACGGCCGGAACATCACCGTCCGCCAGCTGCTCCAGCACACCAGCGGCCTGCCCGAGTACGTGGACCGCGACGGCGTCCTCAACGCCCCCAAGCGCTACTACGAGCCGCGCGAACTCCTCGACGCCGCGCTCGCCCAGAAGGCCCACTTCGCGCCCGGCACCCAGTGGGAGTACAACAACACCGGCTACCTGCTGGCGGGCCTGATCATCCAGAAGGTCACCGGACGCCCGCTCGGCGAGGAGATCAACAAGCGCGTCGTCGACCGGATCGGCCTGCGCCACACCTACTTCCCGGCGCCCGGGGACATGACGATCCACGAGGCCCACCCCAAGGGCTACCAGCGCAACCCGGACGGCTCGCTGCGCGACTACACGCAGCTGGACCCGTCCTGGGGCTGGGCAGCCGGCGCGATGGTCTCGACCAACACCGACGTCACCAAGTTCTACGGCGCGCTGCTCGGCGGCCGACTGCTGCCCGCCGCCCAGCTCGCCCAGATGCGCACCACCGTCCCCGCCGAGGCGATCGGCGCCGGGGCCGGGTACGGACTCGGCCTGGTGAGCCGCCCGCTCTCCTGCGGCGGCGTCGCCTGGGGCCACGGCGGGACGATCCCGGGTTACGAGACCGCCGGCGGCACCACCGAGGACGGCCGCGCCGTGAACTTCACCGTAACCACCATCCCGGACGGCGACACCGCGAAGCACGTGGACAAGGCGGTCGACGAGGCGCTCTGCCGCTGATCCCCGGGCACTGCCCGCCTTCCCCCTTCTCCCCCTTCGCTTCCCAGCAGTGGAGTCCAGATGAACGAACACGCCCCGCAGCGCAGGGCACACAGCATCCGCCTCGTGCGGTACGCCATGACGGCCGCGGCCACCGCCGGGCTCGCCCTGACCGCCTTCGCCCCGGCCCCGGCCGCCGCCGCACCACGCCCGGACACCGTGCAGCAGCGCCTCGACGCACTGGTGAAGGACAACGGCGTTCCCGCCGCCCTCGCCAGCGTCAAGGGCCGCGACGGCCGCAACCGCACCTACACCGCGGGTGTCGGCGACCTGGCCACCGGGGCCCGGGTCCCCGTCGACGGGCAGATCCGGGCCGGCAGCAACACCAAGGCCTTCGTCGCCGTCGTCGTCCTGCAACTGGTCGCCGAGGGCAAGGTCGGCCTCGACGCCTCCGTCGACACCTACCTGCCCGGCCTGCTGCGCGGCGACGGCTTCGACGGGCGGAACATCACCGTCCGCCAGCTGCTCCAGCACACCAGCGGCCTGCCCGACTACATGGACGCCCCCGCGCTGGCCGACTTCACCACCATCCAGTACCGCTGGTTCGAGCCGCGCGAACTCCTCGACGGCGCCCTGGCCCAGAAGGCGCGGTTCGCCGCCGGGACCGGCTGGGAGTACAGCAACACCAACTACCTGGTGGCCGGTCTGCTGATCCAGAAGGTCACCGGCCGCCCGTACGGCGAGGAGCTCACCAAGCGCGTCATCGAGCGGATCGGCCTGCGCCACACCTACGTGCCGGCCGCCGGGGAGACCGCCCTCCGCGAGACCCACCCGCACGGCTACCTGCGCACCGCCCCGGACGCGCCGCTGGTCGACTACACGGCGATGGACTCCTCGATGGCCTGGGCGGCGGGGGCGGTCGTGTCCACCAACACCGACCTCAACGCCTTCTACGGCGCACTGCTGGGCGGCCGGCTGCTGCCCGCCGCCCAGCTCGCCCAGATGCGCACCACCGTCCCCGCCGAGTTCCTGGGCGAAGGGGTCCGCTACGGCCTGGGGATCCAGAGCAGGCCGCTGACCTGCGGCGGCCTCGTCTGGGGCCACGGCGGCACCTCCCCGGGCTTCCGGACCCGGGGCGGCGTCACGGAGGACGGCCGGGCCGCGAACATCACGGTCACCGTGATCCCGGACGCGGCGACCGGCAAGCGGCTGACCGACGCGGTCGACGTGGCCCTCTGCCGCTGACACCCGGTCGTTCCCGGGGTCGAGCGCCGGTGGGGTGACCGGCAGGTGAGGTGGAGCGGATCGCGCGAGGAGTACGCGCGGTCCGCTGTCACCGTCCCGGGCCCGGCGCGGGGCGAGCGCGGAGCCCGAAGGGCGGCCGTCAGACGGCGGTCGAGAGCGCCACGTCCCGCCACCGGTCGAGCTCGCGTCGCACCAGCTCCAGCTTGGCCTCGACCCGGTCGACCGCGTCCGCGCCCAACTGGAGGCGCAGCGGCGGCTCGGCGAGGCCGGCGAGGTCGACCACGGCCCGGGCGGCCTTGGCCGGGTCGCCCGGCTGCTGGCCGTCGTAGCGGGCCAGCGCCTCGCGCACCGGGCCCGCGCCCTCGGTGTAGTCGGCGATCGTGGCCGGCTCGGTCCGCAGGCTGGAGCCGCCGAGGAAGTCGGTGCGGAAGCCGCCCGGCTCGACGATCGTCACCCGGATCCCGAGCGGGGCCAGCTCGCCGTGAAGGGCCTCCGAGATGCCTTCGAGGGCGAACTTCGACGCGCCGTAAAGGCCCGTCGCCGGCGCGGTGGCGAATCCGCCGACGGAGCCGATGTTCAGGACGTGCCCGGACCGCTGGTGGCGCAGGGTCGGCAGCGTCGCCCGCAGGGTGTTGAGCACGCCGAACACATTGACGTCGAAGAGGTCCCGGGCGGCCCGGTCCGAGGTCTCCTTGATCGCGCCGACGAGGCCGTAGCCGGCGTTGTTGACGACGACGTCGATCCGGCCGAACCGGGCCAGGCCCGCCTCGACCGCGAGCTGCCCCGGCTCGGTCACGTCCGCGTCCACCGCCAGCAGGCCGTCCGGCGCGTCCGGGTACGCCTCGATCACCGCCGACGCGTCCCTCGCGGTGGCGATCACACCGTGCCCCCGGTCCAGCGCCTCACGGACGATCGCCGCGCCGAGCCCGCGCGATGCGCCGGTGACGAACCAGATACTCATACTTCTCCCCGTTCCGATGGACCGATGACCCGATGGGCCGATGAACCGACGCTAGGTCCTAGAGTCGGGTCTAGATCAACAGCGGTTCGAGGGGGACGGCCATGGACCTGAGCATCGGCGAGGTGGCGCAGCGCAGCGGGCTCAGCGTGCACGCGCTGCGCTACTACGAGCGGGAGGGCCTGTTCGCCAACCCGGTGCGCCGCCTGTCCAACGGCCGCCGGGTCTACCACGAGGAGGCCCTGGAGTGGCTGGCGATCTGCACCAGGCTGCGTTCCTCCGGCATGCCCCTGGCGGAGATCCGCCAGTACATCGAGCTGGCCCGCCAGGGCCCGGGCAATGAGCACCAGCGGCTCGCCCTGCTCCGCCATCACCAGGACCGCGTGGAGGCACAGGTCCGGGAACTCCGCGGCACGCTGGACGTGATGCGGGCCAAGGTCCGGATCTACGAGGACCACCTCGCCCGCGGCGAGGCCGACCGCCTCTGGAACCCCTCCCACCCGGCCACGAGCACCCCTCGACCCTGCTCGGCCCCGGACACCGAGGAGGCGTCATGATCCGGACCCGCCGTCGGCTGCGCCTGTCGAGGCACGCGAGCCTCGTCCTCGGCGCGGTGCTGGTCGCCGTGGTCGCCGAGGTGGCGCTGCAGACCTGGTGGCTGCCCTCGAAGTGGCGCGGTTACGACGCGAGCGCGACCGGACAGGTCGCGATCGGCGAGGACGGTCGGACCATCAGCCTCGCCGTCGACTGGCAGTGCGAGCAGCGCCCGGACCTGGAGCTGCGGGAGAACGCCGATCGCGTCACGGTGGTGCTGCACCGCAAGGCGTTCAAGGGGCCGACCTACCAGTGCCCGGAGGACGCCGTCGGCTCCGCGCGGCTCAGCGGTCATCTGAGCGCGCCGCTCGCCTCGCGTCCGCTGGTCGACGCCGTCACCGGCCGGACCCTGTCCGCCGGTCGGGACTCGAGCGGATCCTGACCGCGTCGTGAGCGCCCGTCCGGTCATTCTCCCGGCAGGCCGGGGAGGTTGGGGGTGAAGCCGTCGAGTGCGTGCGGGCAGGGGCAGGAGCGGTGTTCGGGGAGGGCTTCGAGGGCGGCGAACAGGACGGTGCGGAGGCGGTCGACGGTGCGGCCGAAGACCTCCAGGACCTCGGCGTGGGTGACGCCCTCGCCGCTGTCGACGCCCGCGTCCAGGTCGGTGACCAGGTTCAGCGAGGTGTAGCAGAGGGCGAGTTCACGGGCGAGCACGGCCTCGGGGTGGCCGGTCATGCCGACCGTGGACCAGCCGTTGGCGGTGAACCAGCGGGACTCGGCGCGGGTGGAGAAGCGCGGGCCCTCGATCACCACCAGGGTGCCGCCGTCGACCGGTTCCCAGTCGGCTCCCCGGGACGCGGCCAGCACGGCGGCGCGGCCCGCCGGGCAGTACGGGTCCGCCATCGGGGCGTGCACCACGCCAGGCAGGGAGCCGTCGGGCAGCGGCTCGCCGTCGTAGAAGGTCTGCGCCCTGGCGGCGGTGCGGTCGACGAACTGGTCCGGGACGACGAGCGTCCCCGGCCCGTACTCCGGCCGCAACCCGCCCACCGCGCACGGGCCCAGCACCTGCCGCACCCCGAGCGAGCGCAGCGCCCACAGGTTGGCCCGGTAGTTGATCCGGTGCGGCGGAATCGCGTGCGCCCGCCCGTGCCGCGGCAGGAACGCCACCCGCCGGCCGCCCACCTCGCCGAGGAACACCGAGTCGCTGGGCGGCCCGTAGGGCGTGTCGACGGCCACCTCGACCACCTCGTCGAGCAGCGCGTACAGCCCCGACCCGCCGATGACGCCGATGCCTGCCTGATGGTTCGTCATGTCGCGTGCCCTTCTTGGGGGATCGTCAGGGGTCCCGCCCGGCTCGCCGAAGGCATCGCCGACGGAGCGGAGGCTGACTGACGGGCCGTCACGGCCTCGTTGGTGGGCCCGCAGGAGGTGAGGAGCAGGCCGGCGGCGATGGTTGCCGCGGCGAGCGTGGCCGTCGCGCGATTCAACGAATCTCCCGGAGAGGGTCGAGTGGCCGTCGCTCCGTCGGTCGGCGCAGGGCCCGGTTGCGGTCGTACCCGAATGTAGTCGGCCCTGCCGCCCCGGTTGCCGCCGGGATCACAGCCCCGGGGTGCGGTGCATGGAGATCAGGAGGCGCCAGACGCGGGCGGCGAGGTCGGTGGGGGCGGCTTCGACGGAGCCGTGGAGCCAGTCGGCAAGGAGGGCGGTGAAGGCGCCGGCGACCATGGAGGCCACGAGTTCGGGTTGCGGGGCACCGGCAAGGGTGCGTTCGGCGCGGCTGCGTTCGCGGAGTTCGCGATGGAGGACCTGGCCGAGGGGGCCGCCGCCGCCCGGGGTGAGCAGGGAGCGGTAGAGGCCGGCGTACGGGAGCAACGCGGTGAGAAAGGCGGCCAGGGCGGGGGGCGGGGCGGCCGGGTCGGGGATGCCGCGCCAGGCGTGCAGGGCGTCGACGGCCTCGCGGACCACGTCGGCGCAGGCGTCGACGGCGAGGGCCTCCAGGTCGGTGTAGTGCACGTAGAAGGTGGCCCGGCCGACGCCGGCGCGGCGGACGACGGCGGCGACGCCGATCGCGCTCAGCGGCTGTTCGGCGCACTCCTCCAGCAGGGCCTGCCGCAGTCGGGCCCTGGTGCGGGCGGCCCGGGGGTCCACCAACGACGGGTCCGGGCTCATCGGGCGAGCAGGACGGCGCCGAGGGCCAGTGCGCCCGGGACGGCCTGGGCGAACAGGATCCGCCGGTTGGCGGTGGCGGCGCCGAACGCTCCGGCGACGACCACGCAGGACAGGAAGAAGACCTGGGCCCCGAAGCCGGTCGTCGTCGAGCCGCCGGCGATCAGGCCCCAGACCAGTCCGGCGGCGAGGAAGCCGTTGTAGAGGCCCTGGTTGGCGGCCAGTGGGGCCGTCGTGCGGGCGAGGTCGGCGTCGAAGCCGGACAGCTCGCGGCCGGGCCGCCGCTGCCACAGGAACATCTCCAGGACCAGGAAGTACAGGTGCAGGGCGGCCACCAGGACCACCAGGACGTTCGCGGCCGTACGCACGGTCGACCCCCTTCTCTCTTGGACAGGTGTCCAGCATACATGGACACCTGTCCAGGAGAGCCGGGCGAGCAGTCCTACCGGGTCCTACTGGGGCTCGTAGTCGCTGTCCTCCTCCTGTTCGCGTCGCTCCTGCTGCGCGTCGTACTGGAGCTGGAAGTCCATCTCGGTCTCGTCCAGCTCCTGGCGCGGTGCGAAGAACTCGCCGGCGAGCACGTCGTCGCCACCGTGCTGGTGCCAGTCGGCGAGGATCTGCCGCGGGCCGGCCGTCACGGCGCGGTTCCCGGCGCCGGGGACGACGGTGAGCTGGTACGCCTCGGTGGTGGTCGCGGGCGAGCGGTAGGTGAAGGTGTAGTTCCTGAGGTCCCGGGCCGCCACCCCGTTGGCCACCAGCCGCTGGTAGGCGTGCACCAGACCGGGGTTGGCGAAGTTGCAGAGCAGGACGGTGACGCCCTCCCGGGAGAGCTCGCGGGCGACGTCCACGATGACCTTCTGGAAGGCCGCCCCGTCGTCCCCGGTGCCGTAGGTGTTCGCGGTCCTGGAGTCGGCCGTCTCCGGCGACACCGCGTCGCCGGGCACCAGGCCGTTGCTGAAGGCCGGGAACGGGCAATCCATGAAGACGATGTCGCCCGGCTCGGCCAGCTCGCAGGTGCGGCGGAAGTCGCGACACTCGAAGTCGAACATGGTGCCCACCACCTTGTCCCGGACTGCGCCGAGACGCTCCCGCTCCTGGGCGCGCAGCGCGGCCAGCTCGCCGGCGGTGCGCTCCTTGCAGGTGGCGACGACGGCGCCGCCGGGGCCCAGCTTGGTGCCGTGGACGCAGCGGTTGACCAGCCAGATGTACTTGAAGCAGGTCATCATCGCCGTCGCCGGGTCCTCCCCCGCCCGGGCCAGCTCCGCCTTGCCGGTCCTGGTCTCCTCGATCAACTGGGCGAACCGGTGGGGAAGATCGGCGTCCCACGCCTGCGCGAGCTTCAGGTACTCGTCGACGAAGCGGGCACCGAGTCGGCGCATGGTCCAGTAGCTGCCGATGACGTAGTGGTTGAGGTCCCCGGCGACGACGGAGGCGAACGGCTGGACGCCGCCGGTGAAGGCCTTCCCCCAGCAGGCTGAGTTGAGCCAGATCTGCCCGGAGCCGACGAACGGCTCGATCAGCCGGGGCAGTCGGCCCTTGTTGTCGACGAACTTGGCCTGGGCGACCCGGGCGAGCGCGAGTTGGGTGAAGTGGGTCCGGTTGTGCTTGTTGCCGGTGTACGGGGTGAGCCAGGCGAACTGCTCGGACTCCGGCACCAGCAGGTTGGTGAACGCGCCGATGTAGCTGGTGTGTTCCTGGACGAAGTCCTGGTAGGCGCTGCCGTGGATGCCCGCGAAGTAGTTGAAGTCGCTCGGGGTGGAGCGGGTACCGGTCCGGACCGCGTGGTAGTTCGGCACCACCATGTCGTGCGGGACCGGCCGGAAGTCGGCCCCGATCGTGAAGCCCCGGGCCGGCCGCCCGTTGCGCATGCGGCCGAGGCCGCAGACCACGCAGGGCATGCCGTCCTGGTTCTGCGCCCCGGTGTAGAGCCGCTCGAACCCGCAGCGGTCGCAGTGGATGTGCACGGTGTGTTCCCCCTCGGAAGTCGTCCCCCGCGTGCCAGTGGGTCGACAGTAGGGGGCGCGACGCGGCCGCGCGGGCGGAACGGCGGAAGGTCCGCGCAGGTCGGGGGCGAACGGCGGCGCGGGAGGCGGACGGAGCCGGGAACGCGTCAGCAGTGGGTGTCCCAGTGGTGCAGCGCGTCCAGCGCGGTGCTGCGGTCGGCGAGGGTGGGGGACGCGTCGGGGGCGCCGAGCAGGTAGTCGGCGACGGGGGTGAGCAGCAGGGCGCCCTCGCGGGAGTCGCCGGCGCCCAGCAGCCTGGCCTCGTCCCAGGTGTGGCGGATGACGGTGCGGCGCAGCAGGGTGCCGTGCCGGACGGGCAGTCGGGGGCCGGCGGCGGCCTCGGCGCGGCGGCGGCGTTCGGGGGCGAGTTCGGGGGTGAGGGCGGTGCGGACGGCGGCCAGGGTGCCGAGCGGCAGCAGCGGGGCGGCGAGGTCGAGCAGGGCGGCGGCCTCGGGGGCGAGGCGGTAGGCGGCCAGGACGGCGGCGGTCTCGGCGGGTTCGAAGGGCTGGTCGGTGAGACAGGAGAGGTCGAGCAGGGTGAGCGGGTCGGGGGGACCGGCGGCACCGACCCCAGCGGCACCGGCGGCACCGGCACCGGCGGCCCCGGTGGCCCCGCCTCCGGCCCGCGTCCGCAGTTGGGCCTCGGCGAGGGCGATGAGGCACTCGACGTGGTCGTCCGCGACCAGGTAGGGCCGGACCGGCACTGTGGCGCAGTCGCCGGGCAGGGCGGCCGTGGCGAGGCGGACCCGGTACCAGGGGTCGAGCAGCGGGTCCTCGGCGGGCCAGCGGACGGTGACGGCGGTGTGGTGCGGGCGGTCGCCGAGCAGGGTGACGTCGATGGTCTCCACCGGGTGGTCGGTGACCAGGCGGACGACGGCCTGCCAGAGCGCGGCCTCGCCGGGGGCGACCAGGTCGAGCCCGTCCTGGGGCCGGAGCAGGTCGGCGGGGTAGTAGCCGGCCAGCGGGAGGCCGTGGATGGCGCGGACGCCGGTGGACCGGGCCAGGTCGAGGGCGAGGCCGGCGTAGCGGTCGGCGCGGGCGCGGGCGCGGCGCAGTTCGGCGCGGGCGGGTTCGCCCATCCGGACGTCCTCGCGGGCCAGGGCGGAGAGCACGAGGTGGGGCAGGTGACGGCTGCCGCGGGCGCGGTGGAGCAGTTCGGCCGGCCCGTCGGCCGGGTCGACGTCGAGCAGGTGGTACAGCAGAGCGGTGTTCACGGACGTCCGCCTCCGAAGGTATGGTCATGGCGCCCCACGCCGCCGACGGCCGAGGGCGGGGGCGATCACGACCGGGCACAGGGGGTACCCGGTCGCGGGAGGTGAAGGAGGGGCGCGGACCGGACCGTCTCCGGAGGGCCCCGGCAGGGTGATTCTTGCCGGTAATGGTCAACGCCCGGTCACCACAGGCTCAACGGAGTCTCGACACCGGGCTCGACCTTGCGGCCAAGAACATCAGAGGTCTACAACTCACATATCATCTGACATGTGCACGAACGGGGCGGGCACTGTCCTTGGGGCAGCAGGGGGCAGTATGAGCGATCTCCGTTTTTCCGTACTGGGTCTGATGCGGGCTCACCGCGGCGCGACGGCGCTCAAGGTGGGCAGCCCACAGCAGCAGGCCATGCTGGCCGTACTGCTACTGAGGCCCGGCCACTCGGCCAGCGCCACGGATCTGATCGCGGCGCTGTGGGGCGAGGAGCCGCCGGGGGCGGCGATGACCACCGTGCGGACGTACGCGTGGCGGTGGCGGAAGGTCCTGGACGCCGTGGTCGCCGGGGAGGAGGACCCCGGCGGGAAGACCGGCGAGAAGGCCGGTGGGAAGAGCGGCGAGAAGGCCGCGGGCAGCGCCCTGATGTCGATGGGGGACGGCTACCGGCTCGTCCTGCCCAAGTTCGCGGTGGACGCGGAGCAGGCCGAGGCGCTGGCCGCCGAGGCGGAGCGGACCGCCCGGGCCGATCCCCTGCGCGCCCGCGACCTGCTCAACCAGGCGCTGGAGCTCTGGCAGGGCGAGCCGCTGGCCGGGATCCCCGGGCCGTTCGCGGAGCGGCACCGGCAGCGCCTGGAGGAGCTGCGGCTGACCCTGCTGGAGGAGCGGATCGGCCTGGACCTCACGCTCGGCCGCTACTCGCGGTGCATCCCGGAGCTGACCGCGCTCACCACCGAGCACCCGCTGCACGAGCGGGCCTACGGACTGCTGATGCGGGCGCTGTACCAGGCCGGTCGGCAGGCGGACGCGCTGGCGGTGTTCCGCGGCGTCCGGCAGCTGTTCCTCACCGAACTGGGGGTCGGGCCGGGGGCCGAGCTGGAGCAGTTGCACCGGCGGATCCTGGAGGGCGACGCGACGCTGGCCGCGCCGCAGCCGCCGGGCGCCGCCCCGGCCGGGCCGCCCGCCGCCGCCGCCGCGGCCGGAGCCTCCGGCGCCGGGCCGGGCAGCCCCCGCGCCGGACGGGCGGAGGCCGACGCGGAGGGGGCGGGCCGGACCGGGACGGCCGAGGACCCGGGCGACGGGGCCGAGGCGGCCGGGCGCGGTGCCCGTCCGGCGGGCGCCCCGCCCCGGCCCGCGCAGCTGCCGCCGGACGCCGCCGACTTCACCGGGCGGACGGCCCCGGTCCGGGTGCTGCACGCGGCCCTGGCCGCCACCGCGCCGGACGCGGAGGGCGGGGACCCCGGGCAGCCGCAGGCACTGGTGGTCGCGACCGTGGTCGGCATGGGCGGGGTCGGCAAGACCGCGCTGGCGCTGCACGTCGCGCACCGGGTCAGGGACGGCTACCCGGACGGCCAGCTGTACGTGGACCTGCGCGGCTCGGACCCCGTCCCGGCCGATCCGGAGGCGGTGCTGAGCGGCTTCCTGGTGGCGCTCGGGGTCTCCGCGGACGCGGTGCCGGACGGGCTGGACGCGCGCTCGGCGCTGTTCCGCTCGGTGGTGGACGGCCGGCGGCTGCTGCTCGTCCTGGACAACGCCAAGGACGCGGCGCAGATCCGGCCGCTGCTGCCCGGGGCGGAGGGCTGCGCGGTGCTGACCACCGGCCGCACCCGCCCGGCCGGACTGCCGGCGACGGTCCAGGTGGACCTGGACGTGTTCCAGCCGGAGGAGGCGCTCGACCTGCTCGGACGCACCATCGGCGCGGAGCGGCTGGCGGCCGAACCGGCCGCCGCCCGCGAGCTGGTGGTGGCCTGCGGGCACCTGCCGCTGGCGGTGCGGATCGTGGCCGCCCGGCTGGCCGCCCGGCCGGGCTGGACGGTGGAGACCCTCAGCCGCCGCCTCCAGGTGGAGCGGCGGCGGATCGACGAGCTGCGGATCGGGGACCTCGCGGTCGCGGCGGCCTTCGAACTGAGCTACCGCCAGCTGACCGCCGACCAGGCCCGGGCGTTCCGGCTGGTCGCCTCGGTGGACGGGCCCGACATCGGCCTGCCGGCCGCCGCCGCGCTGCTGGACCTCGACGAGTACGACGCCGAGGACCTGCTGGAGGCGCTGGTGGACGTGGCGATGGTGGAATCGCCGTTCCCCGGCCGCTACCGGTACCACGATCTGCTCCGCGCGTTCGCCCGGAGACGACCGGGCGGCGGGAGCGGCACCGGCGGCGGGGACGCCGCCAGTGGCGGGGACCGCGGGGCCGACCAGGACGACGGCGAGACCGTCGCCGCCCGGGACCGGCTGCTGGACCACCTGCTGGCCACCGCGTGCAGCGCGTTCCAGCACGCCGTGCCGGGCGATCCGGCCGCTGGCGCGCTCGGCCCGGCCCACTCCCCCGGCGTCCCGCTGTCCGGACGGGACGCGGCCCGCGAGTGGGCGACGGCCGAACGGGCGGGCGCGGTCGCGCTGGCGGCCCAGGTCGCCGCCGACCCGTCGGCCGGGCTCGGGGCGGCACTGCGCGCGGCGACCGATCTGCTGATCGCGCTCACCCCGTTCGTGCTCACCCCGCCGAGCCGTCAGCTCGCGGCGACCGCCGACGCGCTGGCCGAGGCCGCCGCCCGGCACGGCGACGTCCGGGCCGAGGGGCGGGCGCACTTCCTGCGCGGCAACGTCGCGCTGGCCGCCACCCGGCTGGACGCGGCCGAGGCGGCGTCCCGGCGGGCCGTGGAGGCCGCGCGGGCGGCCGGGGACTCGGTGATCCTGCGGCAGGCGCTGAACGACCTCGGGCTGATCTGCCAGTTCCTGAGCCGCTACGACGAGGCCGTGGACCACTACGACGAGGCGCTGCTGCTGGCCAACCGGCTCGGGCACCGCTCCGGCGCGCTGGTGACGACGGTGAACGCGGCGCTGGCGCGGGTGCGCAGCGGCCGGGCCGACGAGGCGGTGACGATCTGCCACGAGGCGCTGGCCGAGCTGCGGACCCGGCAGGACGACCCGGGCCGGGCGTACACGCTGTACGTGCTGGGGCTGGCGCACCACGCGCTGGGGCGCCACGAGGAGGCGGTGACCTGGTTCGGCGAGTGCCTGGCGGTCTCGGTGGCGGCCGGTCTGCGGGACCGGGCCGCGCACGCGCGCTACCGGCTGGCGGACAGTCTCCGCGAGCTGGGCCGGGCGGACGAGGCGCTCGACCACGCGGGGCAGGCGCTGCGGCTCTGCGAGGAGCTGGGGGCGGAGCGGGACCAGGCGCAGGCGCTGGTGGTGCTCGGCTGCGCACTGGCGGACCTCGGGCGCGGGTCCGAGGCGGGGGCGCGGCTGCGGGAGGCCCACGCGATCTTCCGGCGGCTGGGGCTGCCGGAGGCCGCCGAGGTGGCGGGGCTGCTCGCGGAGCCGGCGTTCGCGCTGGTGGATCCCTGATCGGGGTGGTGTGACGGGGCGGCAGAAACGGTTCTGCGCGGGGTTCTTCGCCGGATCCTTCGGCCGATCCTGACGGACTGGGAGCTGGCTCAGGAGCCGGACCGAAAAGCCGGGCTCAGGAGCCGGTGCTGTTCCAGTCCCCGTGGGCGTTGCCGTTGGTCGGCGTGGCGGTCGGGGTCGGGGTGGCGGTCGGCGCGGTGGTCCCGCCCTGGGCGGGGCCGGCCGCGCCGTCCGCCATCGCGGTGCCGACCGCCACGCCGAGGGCGAGCAGGGTGCCGAGGCCGAGGCCCGCGACGGCCAGACGGATCCGGGCGGTGCCGTTCGTCGAGTTCTTCGCCATGACTGCTCCCTGGGTCGTCTTCCCTGGCGGGAAGGGGTGTTCCGGGCCCTTCCGGGGGGGCTCCCCGGGCTGACGTGATCAGCATGGCAAGGGGCGTTCAACGGCAGATCGACGCACGAGCACCGTGCGTCGATCGCCGTCGTTGATCAGGGCGTTGATCAGGGCGTTGATCAGGGCTTCGATCAGGGCTTCGAGCCCGTGCCACCGGGGATTCCCCGGCCGCCGGTCAGGCCCCCTCGCGGATCTCCAGGGTGCAGCACTTCACGCTGCCGCCGCCCTTGAGCAGCTCGGAGAGGTCCACCCCGATCGGACGGAAGCCGTGCTCCCGCAGCTTGGCCGCCACCCCGGTGGCCGGCTCCGGCAGCACCACGTTCAGCCCGTCGCTGGCCACGTTGAGGCCGAACGCCGACGCGTCCTCCTCCGTCACCAGGACCGCGTCCGGGAACAGCCGGGCCAGCACCGCCCGGCTGCCGGCCGAGAACGCCCCCGGGTAGTACATGATCCGGTCGCCGTCGAGCACGCTGAGCGCGGTGTCCAAGTGGTAGAAGCGCGGGTCGACCAGGTCCAGGCCGACCACCGGGCGGCCGAGGAACTCCTGCGCCTCGGCGTGACCGGCGGAGACGCTGCGGAAGCCCCGGCCGGCCAGCAGGTAGCGGTCCGTCAGCAGCAGGTCGCCCTCGCCCTCGTTGACGTGCGCCGGGTCGTGGGTGGCGAAGCCGTGCTCCCGGAACCAGTCCAGGTACGCCGGGCCCTCGGCGGCGCGCTCGGTGTTGCGGAACCGCGCCCCCAGCACCCGGCCGTCCACCACGGTGGCGCCGTTCGCCGCGTAGACCATGTCCGGCAGGCCCGGGATCGGGTCGATCAGGTCGACCCGGTGGCCGAGCTCCAGGTAGAGCTCGTACAGCCGCTCCCACTGGGCGACGGCGAGGGCGGTGTCGACCGGCTTGGCCGGGTCCATCCAGGGGTTGATGGCGTAGCTGACGTCGAAGTGGGTCGGACGGCACATCAGGTAGCGGCGCGGGCGGGCGGTGCGGGTCATGGCGGGGCTCCGAGGGTGAGGGCGGGGCGATCGGTACGTGACAAGGGGATGGGGCGCAGGATCAGGCGGCGGCCGGGCGCTCGGGGAAGTCCCGGCGGGCCCGCAGCGGGCCGGCCAGCAGCACGGCGCCGGCCGAGAGCAGCACCCCCGCCATGATCCAGATGGTGGTGCGGGCGCCGAGCACCTCGCCCAGCCAGCCGCCGAGCAGGGCGCCGACCGGGATGGCGCTGAAGTTGACGGTCGAGGCGCTGGCCCTGATCCGGCCGATCATCGCCGGCGGGCAGTAGGACTGGTAGAAGCTGCCGGCCAGGACGTTCCCGGCGATCACCCCGCAGACCGCGACCGACCAGGCGACCGCGCTCACCGCGAGCGGCAGCCGGGAGCCGGCCAGCGGCAGCAGCAGGATGAACGGCGCGGCGACCAGCTCGCAGAGCAGCAGCCCGCGGGCGGTGCCGAAGCGGCGGGCGATCCGCCCGGCCAGGGCGGCCCCGGCCAGACCGCCGACCGACACCACCGCGAAGACCGCGCCGATGCCGCCGGGCGAGACCCCGACGCTGCGGACCAGGAAGATCGTCTGCACGGCCTGGATGCCGTTGAGGCCGAGGTTGCCGACCGCGCCGAACAGGGCGAGGTTGCGCAGGAACGGGTCCCCGGCCAGGAAGCGCACGCCCTCGCCGATCTCGCGCAGGATGCCGCGCCGCTCGGCCACCGGCGGCGGCGTCTCCTCCACCTTGATGCCGGCCAGGCAGACCGCCGACACCAGGTAGGTGATCGCGTCGGCCAGCAGTCCGCTGGCCGCGCCGAAGACCTGGGAGAGCAGACCGGCCAGGCCGGGGCCGGCGATCTCCGCCGCCGAGTCCCCGGAGCGCAGCTTGACGTTGGCCTCCAGCAGGTCGTCCTTGGCGACCAGGGCCGGCAGCACCGCGCCGTACGCGGTGGAGAAGAACACCTTCACCGCGCCGGCCAGCAGTGCCACCAGGATCAGCTGCGCCATCGTCAGCGCGTCGAACCAGCCGGCCACCGGCACGCTGCCGAACAGCACCAGCAGCAGCAGGTCGCAGACCAGCATCACCTTCAGCCGGGGCCAGCGGTCCACCCAGGCGCCGGCCAGCAGGCCGAGGAACAGCCACGGGACCCACGCGGAGGCGGTCAGCACGCCGACCATGAACGGCGAGGCGTCCAGGGTCACCACCGCCACCAGGGCGAGGGCGACATTGCCGACGGCGGTGCCGAGGCCGCTGGCCGTCTCACCGATCCAGAGCTTGCGGAAGTTGCCCTGGGCCCAGAGGCCCCAACGGCTGCGGCGGGGACCTTCGTCCACTGCGGGCGGTTCGACCGGGACGGTACTCGTGCTCATCGGGGGTCACTCTCCAGCGTCTCGGCCAGCACGGCGGCGATCCGTGCGAGGGGCTCGGGTTGGGTCAGGGCGCCGTGCGCGCAGTCGATCCGGTGGGCGGCGACCCCGCCGGTGAGGTACGGGGCCCAGGCGGCCTCGTAGGGCCAGTCGGCGGGCTTGTCGGCGGTGGCGCCGACGAAGACGGCCTCGCCCCGGTAGTGGCCGGGCACGTGCTCGGCCATCAGCTTGCGGTGGTGCTCGAAGACGTCCGGCAGCAGTGCCGCCGCCTCGCCCAGCAGGGCGGCCAGTTCGGCCTGCCCGCGTCCGTCGGCCGGGTCGTAGCCGAGCGAGGCGAGCAGTTCGGCGAGGGTCTCCACCGGGTCGTCGGACGCCGGGGCCTCCTCGGTGGCCGGGCCGGCCGGGAGGCCGTCGAGCAGGGCCAGCAGGCCCACCTCCTGGCCGGCCGCCCGGAGCTGGACGGCCATCTCCTGGGCGACCACCGCGCCGAACGACCAGCCGAGCAGGTGGTAGGGGCCCTGCGGGCGGACGGCGCGGATCTCCCGCACGTAGTCGGCGGCGATCCCGGTCACGGAGTCCGGGGAGCCGCCGCGCAGGCCCCGGGCCTGGAGGCCGAACACCGGCCGGTCCTGGTCGAGGTGGCGCAGCAGACCGGAGTAGACCCAGCTGATCCCGGCGGCGGGGTGGACGCAGAACAGCGGGGCCTTGCCGCCGCCGGTCCGCAGCGGGAGCAGGACGTCCAAGGCGTCGGAGCCGTCCGGGGCGTCGGGGCCCCGGTCGGCCGCGGCCTCCAGGCGGCGGGCCAGACCGGCCGGCGTCGGGGCCTCGAACAGGGCCCGCATGCCGAGGTCGGCGCGCTCTCCGAGCTCGTCCGCGAGGGCGGCGCGGATCCGGCCGAGCAGCTTCATCGCCAGCAGCGAGTGGCCGCCGAGGTCGAAGAAGCCGTCGTCGATCGAGACCCGATCGACCCCGAGCACCTCGGCGAAGAGGCCGCAGAGCAGTTCCTCGCGCGGGGTGCGCGGCGCGCGGCCGCCCGGGAGCAGGGTGAAGTCGGGGGCGGGCAGGGCCCGCAGGTCGACCTTGCCGCTGGCGGTGAGCGGGAGGGCGTCGAGCAGGACGACCGCGGCCGGGACCATGTAGCCGGGCAGCGACTCGGCCGCGAAGGCCCTCAGTTCGGCCGGGTCCAGCGGTCCGGCCGCGCGGTCCCTCCCCTGGTCGGGGACGACGTGGGCGACCAGGCGCAGGCCGGCGGCGCCGTCCTCGCGGGCGGTCACGGTGGCGGCCAGCACCCGGGGGTGGCGGGTCAGCACGTGCTCGATCTCGCCGAGCTCGATCCGGAAGCCGCGGATCTTGACCTGGTGGTCGGTGCGGCCCAGGTAGTCGATCCCGCCGTCCCTGGTGCGCCGCACCAGGTCCCCCGTCCGGTACATCCGGGTACCGGGCGTGAACGGGTCGGCGACGAAGCGCTCGGCGGTCAGCGCCGGGCGGCCCAGGTAGCCCCGGGCCAGGCCGGGACCGCTCAGGTACAGCTCGCCGGGCACACCCACCGGGACCGGTTCCAGACGCTCGTCCAGCACCAGGGCCCGGGTGCCGAGCACGGCGTGGCCGAGCGACGGTCGCTCGGAGTCCGCGAACGGCTGGACCAGGGCGTCGACGGTGGACTCGGTCGGGCCGTAGAGGTTGTGGGCGGTGGTGTGCGGGGCCTCGCGCAGCCTGGTCCAGAGGGACTGGCCGACCGCCTCGCCGCCGAGCAGCACCATGGTCGGGGCCGGGCCCTGCGGCGTGGCGGCGTCGAGCAGGCCCTCGTCGAGGAGCTGTTCGGCGTAGGAGGGGGTGACCTCCAGGACGTCGATCCGCTCGGTGCGCAGGTGCCGGACGAGCGCGGCGGCGTCGCGCCGGACCTCGTCGCCGACCAGGTGCAGTTCGTGGCCGGCGACCAGCCAGAGCAGGCCGTCCCAGGAGGCGTCGAAGCAGAGCGAGGCGGTCAGGGCGACCCGGCGGCGTCCGCCGGCCCGTTCGCCCGCGCCGATCGGGCCGGTGGGCGCGCGGTGCGAGGCGAGCAGGGCGGCGATCGAGCCGTGGCCGACCACCACGCCCTTGGGGCGGCCGGTGGAGCCGGAGGTGTAGACGATGTAGGCGGCGTCCGCCGGGTCCGGCGCGGCGGCCGGGGCCGGGGCGGCCTCCGGGCGGGGGCCGCGCACCGGGAGGACGGGCAGGCCGGCGAGCAGTTCCGGCAGCGGCCAGCCCTCGTCGGTGAGCACGAGCCCGGGCGCGGCGTCGGCGAGCATCGCCGCCGTCCGGTCGGCCGGGTACTCGGCGTCCAGCGGGAGCGAGGCCGCGCCGGAGCGCAGGACGGCCAGCACGGCGACCACGGTCTCCGCCGAGCGGGGCAGGGCCAGCGCGACCACGGTGCCGGGACCGGCCCCGGCCGCCCGCAGGCGCTCGGCCAGCAGCGCGGCGCGGGCGTCCAGTTCGGCGAAGCTCAGGCGCAACTCGCCGAAGACCAGGGCGGTGGCCTCCGGGGTGGCGGCGGCCCGGGCCGCGAACGCGGCGGGCAGCAGCGGGACCTCGGCGGGCAGCGCGGCGGCGGGGGCCAGCAGGGCGGCGCGCTCGGCGCCGTCCAGCAGCTCCACCCGGCCGATCGGCGCCGACGGGTCCGCCACCACGGCGGCCAGCAGCCGACCGAAGCGGGCCGCGACCGCCTCCACCGTCTCCCGGTCGAACAGGTCGGTGGCGAAGTCGATCGCGCACTCCAGACCGGCCGGGGCGCCGTCGGCGTCGAAGGACTCCCCCATGCCGACGGAGAGGTCGAACTTGGCGACGTACCCGCCGACCGGTTCGATCGCGGCCGGGAGCCCGGCCAGGTCGAGCGGGGCGTCGCCGCCGGTCGCGCCCTGGCTCGCGCCCTCCAGCAGCAGCATCACCTGGAACAGCGGGTGCCGGGCCAGCGAGCGGGCCGGGTTGAGCTCCTCGACCAGCCGCTCGAACGGCACGTCCTGGTGGGCGAAGGCGCCGAGTTGACTCTCCCGGACCCGGCCGAGCAGCTCGGCGAAGCCCGGGTCCCCGGACGTGTCGGTGCGCAGCACCAGGGTGTTGACGAAGAACCCGACGAGATCGTCCAGCGCCTCGTCCGTGCGGCCCGCGACCACCGAGCCGATCGGCACGTCCGTACCGGCGCCGAGGCGGGTGAGCAGCGCGGCCAGGCCGGCCTGGAGGGTCATGAACATCGTGACCCGGTGCTCGCGCGCCAGGGCGGTCAGACCGCGGTGGAGCTCGGCGCCGAGCGGGAGCACCACCCGGTCGCCGCGGTGGGAGCTGTCGGCGCGCCGGGGGCGGTCCACCGGCAGCGCGATCTCCTCCGGGAGTCCGGCCAGTGCCTCGCGCCAGTGGGCGAGTTGCCGGGCGGCCGGGCTCTGCGGGTCGGCCTCGTCGCCGAGCAGCTCGCGCTGCCAGAGCGCGTAGTCGGCGTACTGGACCGGCAGCGGGCGCAGTGCGGGGGCGGTGCCGTCGCGGCGGGCCGCGTAGGCGGCGGCGAGGTCGCGCAGCAGCGGCTCCATCGAGCGGCCGTCACCGGCGATGTGGTGCAGGACGAGGACGAGCAGGTGCTCCTGTTCCCCCTCCTGCGTCTCCTCCCGCTCCTGGGCGCCGTCGCCGGCGGGCAGCAGCAGGGCCCGCAGCGGCAGGTCGGCGGCGAGGTCGAAGGGCAGGTCCGCGAAGGCCGCCACCTCCGCCGCCGGGTCGGTCGCCGGGGCGGTGCGGTGCTCGAACGGGACCAGGGCCTCGGCGGCCGGGACGATCCGCTGGTACGGCTCGCCGTCCTGCTCGGCGATCACGGTGCGCAGGCTCTCGTGCCGGGCCACCACGTCGTTCAGGGCGGCGGCCAGGACGGCGGGGTCGAGCGGGCCGCCGATCCGCAGCGCGAGCGGCAGGTTGTAGAGGCCGGAGGGACCCTCCATCCGGTCGATCAGCCAGAGCCGGCGCTGCGCGGAGGAGAGCGGCAGCCGCTCGGGGCGCGGGCCGGCCGTCGGCGCGGGCCCGGCCTCGGCACCGCCGTCCAGCCGCTGGGCGAGGCCGGCCACGGTCGGGGCCTCGAAGACGTCCCGGATGCCGAGTTCGGTGCCGAGGGTGGCGCGGACCCGGGCGGCCAGCTTCATGGCGAGCAGCGAGTGGCCGCCGAGAGCGAAGAAGTCGTCGTCGATCGAGACCCGCTCGACGCCGAGCACCTCGCCGAAGAGGCCGCAGAGGATCTCCTCGCGGGCGGTGCGGGCGGCGCGGCCGCCGGTGAAGAGGGCGAAGTCGGGGGCGGGCAGGGCCCGCCGGTCGACCTTGCCGCTGCCGGTGAGCGGCATCGCGTCGAGCGGGACGACGGCGGCCGGGACCATGTGGGCGGGCAGCCAATCGGCGGCGAACCGGCGCAGCTCCTGGGCGAGTTCGGCAGCACGATCGGCGGCGGAAGCGGTGGTGGTGGCGCAGTGGGCGACCAGTCGGCGGTCGCCGTCGGTGCCCTCGTGCACGGTCACCACGGTCTGCCGGACGGCCTCGTGGCGGGTCAGCGCCTGCTCGATCTCGCCGAGTTCGATCCGGAAGCCGCGGATCTTGACCTGGTGGTCGGTGCGGCCCAGGTAGTCGATCCCGCCGTCCCTGGTGCGGCGCACCAGATCGCCGGTCCGGTACATCCGGGTGCCGGGCGTGAACGGGTCGGCGACGAAGCGTTCGGCGGTCAGCGCCGGGCGGCCGAGGTAGCCGCGGGCCAGGCTGTGGCCGGTGAGGTACAGCTCGCCGGGCACGCCGACCGGGACCGGCGCCAGGTACTCGTCCAGGACGTGGGCGCGGGTGCCGAGCACGGGGTGGCCGAGGGAGGGGCGCTCGGAGTCCGCGAAGGACTGGACCAGGGTGTCGACGGTGGCCTCGGTGGGGCCGTAGAGGTTGTGGCCGGTGAGCTGCGGGGTCTCCCGCAGCCTGGTCCAGAGGGCCTGGCCGACGGCCTCGCCGCCGAGCAGCAGCACCCCGGGGGCCGAACCGTCCTCGCCGTCCTCCTCCAACAGGCCCTCGGCGAGCAGCTGTTCGGCGTAGGAGGGGGTGACGTTGACGACGGTGATACCGGCGCCGCGCACATGGCGGACCAGCGCGGCCGCGTCGCGCCGCAACTCGTCGCCGATCAGGTGCAGTTCGTGGCCGGCGACCATCCAGAGCAGGCTGTCCCAGGAGGCGTCGAAGCAGAGCGAGGCAGTCAGGGCGACGCTCAGCCGGCCGTGCCGGCGCTCCGCCCCGGCGAAGGTCTCGGCCCGGTGCTGGGCCAGCAGGGCGGCGATCGAACCGTGGCTCACCAGCACGCCCTTGGGACGGCCGGTGGAGCCGGAGGTGTAGATGACGTAGGCGGCGTGGGCCGCCCCGATCCGCAGCGGCGGGGCCCCGGCGGGCTGCTCCGCCCAGGCGTCGGCGTCGGCGGGCAGGACGGTCTGGCCCTCCAGCGCCTCGGGCAGCGGCCAGTCCCCGGTGCTGAGCACGGCCGCCGGGCGGGCGTCGGCCAGCATGTGGGCGGTGCGCTCCAGCGGGTACTCGGCGTCCAGCGGCAGGAAGGCCGCGCCGGCCTTGAGTACGGCGAGTTGGGCGACGACGGTCTCCGCCGAGCGGGGCAGGGCGAGCGCGACCACGGACTCCGGGCCGATGCCGGCGGCCAGCAGGCCGTGCGCGAGCCGGTTCGCCCGGGCGTCCAACTCGGCGTAGCTGAGCCGGAGTCCGCCGAAGACCAGGGCGGTGGCGGCCGGGGTCGCGGCCACCTGGGCGGCGAAAGCGGCCGGGACGAGCGGGAGGTCGGCGGGCAGGGCGGCGGCGGGGGCGAGCAGGGCGGCGCGCTCGGCGCCGTCCAGCAGCTCCACCCGGCCGATCGGCGCCGACGGGTCCGCCACCACGGCGGCCAGCAGCCGCCCGAAGCGGGCGGCGACCGCCTCCACCGTCTCCCGGTCGAACAGGTCGGTGGCGAAGTCGATCGCGCAGTCCAGACCGGCGGGCGCGCCGTCCGGGCCGAAGAACTCCTCCAGGGTGACGTTGAGGTCGAACTTGGCGACCCCGGTGTCCGAGGCCAGTGCCTCGACCTCCAGGCCGGGCAGCTCCAACTCCCCCTCGTCGGTGGACTGGAGCACCATCGCGACCTGGAACAGCGGGTGCCGGGCCAGCGAGCGGGCCGGGTTGAGCTCCTCGACCAGCCGCTCGAACGGCACGTCCTGGTGGGCGAAGGCGCCGAGGCCGGTCTCCCGGACCCGGCCCAGCAGCTCGGCGAAGCCCGGGTCCCCGGACGTGTCGGTGCGCAGCACCAGGGTGTTGACGAAGAAGCCGACCAGCTCGTCCAGCGCCTCGTCGGAGCGGCCCGCGACCACCGAGCCGATCGGCACGTCCGTACCGGCGCCGAGGCGGGTGAGCAGCGCGGCCAGCGCGGCCTGGAGGGTCATGAACATCGTGACCCGGTGCTCGCGGGAGAGCGCGACCAGTCCGGCGTGCAGTCCGGCGTCGATCGGCAGCGCGACCCGGTCGCCGCGGTGGTCGGCCCGGGCGCCGCGCGGGCGGTCGGCCGGCAGCGCGATCTCCTCCGGCAGGTCGGCCAGGGTATCGCGCCAGTAGGCGAGTTGGCGGGACACCAGGCTCTGCGGGTCGGCCTCGTCGCCGAGCAGCTCGCGCTGCCAGAGCGCGTAGTCCGCGTACTGGACGGCGAGCGGTTCGAGCAGCGGCGGCTCGCCGCCGAGGCGCAGGGTGTAGGCCTCGGTGAGGTCGCGCAGCAGCGGGCCCATCGACCAGCCGTCACCGGCGATGTGGTGCAGCGCGACGACGAGCACGTGCTCGTACTCCGAGACCCGGAGCAGGGTGACCCGCACCGGCGGTTCGGCGGCCAGGTCGAACGGGCGGCGGCCCGCGCGGTCGACCTCGGCGTCGACGGACTCCGGTGCGCAGTCCAGGAGTTCGACCGGGACGGCGGCCTCGGCCGGGGTCAGGATCCGCTGGTACGGCTCGCCCTCGTGCTCGGCGACCAGGGTGCGCAGGCTCTCGTGCCGGGCGACCAGGTCGGTCAGGGCGGCGGTGAGCGCGTCCCGGTCGAGCAGGCCGGTGAGGCGCAGCGCGAACGGCATGTTGTAGAGGGCGGAGGGGCCTTCCATCCGGTCGAGCAGCCAGAGCCGGCGCTGTGCGGAGGAGAGCGGCAGCCGCTCGGGGCGTGGGCCGGCGGTCAGGGCCGGTCGGGCGTCGGCGCCGTCGAGGCGCTCGACCAGGCCGGCCACGGTCGGGGCCTCGAAGACGTCCCGGATGCCGAGTTCGGCGCCGAGGGTGGCACGGACCCGGCTGAGCAGCTTGGTGGCGAGCAGCGAGTGGCCGCCGAGGGCGAAGAAGTCGTCGTCGATGGAGACCTCCGGCACGCCGAGGATCTCGCCGTAGAGGCCGCAGAGGATCTGCTCGCGCGGGGTGCGGGCGGCCCGGCCGCCTCCGGCGGCGGCGGTGAAGTCGGGGGCGGGCAGGGCGGCCCGGTCGATCTTGCCGTTGACGTTGAGCGGCAGCGCGGCCAGGGCGGTGAAGGCCGCCGGGACCATGTAGTCGGGCAGGGCGGCGGCGGCGTGGGCGCGCACCGAGGCGAGGTCGAGCGCGGCCGGGTCGGCGCCGGCCGCGACGGCCAGGTGGGCGACCAGCCGGGTGCCGGCCGTGCCGTCCTGGTGCGGCAGCACGGCGGCCTGCACCACGCCGGGGTGGGCGGTGAGCACGGCCTCGATCTCGCCGAGCTCGATCCGGAAGCCGCGCACCTTGACCTGGTGGTCGGTGCGGCCGAGGTACTCCACGGTGCCGTCGGAGCGGCGCCGGGCGAGGTCACCGGTGCGGTACATCCGGAGGCCGGTGTCGTAGGGGTCGGCGACGAAGCGTTCGGCGCTCAGCGCGGGGCGGCCGAGGTAGCCGCGGGCCAGGCCGGGGCCGCTCAGGTACAGCTCGCCGGGGACGCCGACCGGTACCGGGCGCAGCCGGGCGTCCAGCAGGTGGGCGCGCAGGTTGGGCAGCGGGCGGCCGATCACCGGGCGGGCGACGGCGCCGCCGAGGCGGTGGTGCAGGGCGTCGACGGTGCACTCGGTCGGCCCGTACAGGTTGAACACGACGGTGTCGGGCGCGGCGCTCAGGGTGGTCCAGAGCTGCTGGCCGCAGGCTTCGCCGCCGATCATCAGCACGGCGGGCGGGGCGACGGTGAGCAGCCCCTCCTCGACCAGGCGTTCGGCCAGGGCGGGGGTGACGTCGAGGGTGTCGGCGCCGGTGCGGGCCAGGTAGCCGACGATGCCGGCCGCGTCGCGGCGCAGGTCGTCGTCGAGCAGGTGCAGCTCCTGGCCGGCGACCATCCAGAGCACCGCTTCGAGCGAGGTGTCGAAGGACAGCGAGGCGGTCGCGGCGAAGGCGAACCGCCGCCCCGGGTGGGCCTGCTGGGCGGGGGCGAGGGTCCCGGCGCGGTGGAAGGCGAGCAGGTGGGCGAGGCCGCCGTGGCGGACCACGACGCCCTTGGGGCGGCCGGTGGAGCCGGAGGTGTAGATGACGTACGCGGCGTTCTCGGGGCCGAGCTCCACCTCCGGTTCGTCGGCGGGCAGTTCCGCCCAGGGCTCGGCGTCGGCGGGCAGCACGGTGTGTCCGGCCAGGACCTCGGGCAGCGGCCAGGCGTCGGTGCTGAGCACGGCGGCCGGGCGGGCGTCGGCGAGCATGCCCGCCAGCCGGTCGCGCGGGTAGTCGGAGTCCAGCGGCAGGTAGGCGGCGCCGGCCTTGAGCACGGCGAGCAGGGAGACGATCGACTCGGCGGAGCGGGGCACGGCGAGCGCGACCAGGGACTCGGGGCCGATCCCGGCGCCGGCCAGGCCCTGGGCGAGCCGGTTGGCGCGGGCGTCCAGCTCGGCGAAGCTCAGCCGCTGCTCGCCGAAGACCAGCGCGGTGGCGTCGGGGGTGGCGGCGGCCTGGGCGGCGAACGCGGCGGGGAGGAGCGGCTCGGCGCCGGGGCGTCCGGTGTCGTGCCAGCGGGCGAGGTCCTCGCGGCCCTCGGCGCCGAGCACGTCCAGCTCCGCGACCGGGCGGTCGGGCCGTTCGGCGACCTGGTCGAGCAGGCCGGCCAGCGCGGCGGCGAGCCGTTCGGCGGTGGCCCGGTCGAACAGGTCGACGGCGAACTCCAGGCCGCCGGAGAGGCCGGCCGGGGAGCCGTCCCGGTCCAGGCGCTCGGACAGGTTGAGGGTCAGGTCGAAGGGGGTGGTGGGCAGGCCCAGCGGCTCGTACGCGGCGCGGGTGCCGGGGAACTCCGGACCGCCGCCGGTGGTGTTGTCGAAGGCGATCATCACCTGGAACAGCGGGTGCCGGGCCAGGGTGCGGGCCGGGTTGAGCTCCTCGACCAGCCGCTCGAACGGCACGTCCTGGTGGGCGTAGGCGGCCAGGTCGGCGTCCCGGACCCGGCCCAGCAGCTCGGTGAAGCTCGGTGCGCCGCTGAGGTCGGTGCGCAGCACCAGGGTGTTGGCGAAGAAGCCGACCAGCTCGTCCAGGGCCGGGTCGAGCCGCCCAGCGAGCGGGGTGCCCATCGGGACGTCGTCCCCGGCGCCGAAGCGGTGCAGCAGGGTGGCCCAGGCGGCCTGGAGCACCATGAACAGGGTGACCCCGTGCCGGCCGGCCAGTTCGGCGAGCCGGGCGTGCAGGGCGGCGTCGAGGTCCAGCTCGACGACGTCGCCGCGGTGGGTGGGCACCGGCGGGCGGGGGCGGTCCAGCGGCAGCGGCAGCTCGTCCGGCAGTCCGGACAGGGCCTCGCGCCAGTGGTCGAGCTGACGGGACAGCAGGGAGCGGGGGTCGGTGTCGGCGCCGAGCAGCCGGTACTGCCAGAGGGTGTAGTCGGCGTACTGGACGGGCAGCGGACGCGGCTCGGCGGCGGTGCCGTCGCGGTGGGCGGTGTAGGCCTCGGCGAGGTCGCGGAACAGCGGGCGCAGCGACCAGCCGTCACCGGCGATGTGGTGCAGCACCAGGGTGAGCACGTGCTCCTCGGGCCCCTCGGGGCACAGGTACGCGTGCAGCGGGACGTCCTCGGCCAGGTCGAAGAGGTGGCCGACGAGGTCCTGCGCGGGGCGGTCGGTGACGGTGAGCAGCGGCCCGGGCGGGCCGTCCAGGACCCGCTGGTGCGGCACGCCGTCGAGTTCGGTGAAGACGGTGCGCAGCGACTCGTGCCGGGCCACCACGTCGCCGAGGGCGCGTTCCAGAGCGGCGGTGTCGAGCGGGCCGGACAGCCGCAGGGCGAGGGTGACGTTGTAGGTGGCGGCGGGGCCCTCGGCCTTGCCGAGGAACCACAGGCGGCGCTGGGCGAAGGACACCGGCAGGTGCTCGGGGCGCTGCTCGGGGAGCAGGGCCGGGCGGGCCGGGCCGTCGGCGAGCCGGGCGGCGAGGGCGGCGACGGTCGGGGCCTGGAAGAGGTCGCCGATGGCGAGTTCGGCGCCGAGGTCGGCGCGGACCCGGCCGACCAGGCGGGTGGCGAGCAGCGAGTGGCCGCCGAGGGCGAAGAAGTCGTCGTCGACGGTGATGTCCTCGATGCCGAGGATCTCGCCGAACAGCGCGCACAGGGCCCGCTCGCGCTCGTCGCGCGGGGCGCGGCCGGCCGGGTCGGTGCCGAGCTCGGGGGCGGGCAGGGCGCGCCGGTCGACCTTGCCGTTGGCGTTCAGCGGCAGCGCGGGCAGTACCACCACGGCGGAGGGCACCATGTAGCCGGGCAGTGTCGCGGCGGCGAACTCCTTGAGCTCGGCGGCGAGTTCGGGCCGACCGTCGAGGGCCTCGGCGGTCACGGCGCAGTAGCCGACCAGCCGGGTGTCGCCGGGGCGGTCCTCGCGGGCGACCACGATGACCTGGCGGACGGCGGGGTGGCCGGAGAGCACGGCCTCGATCTCGCCGAGCTCGATCCGGAAGCCGCGCAGCTTGACCTGGCCGTCGATCCGGCCGAGGAACTCGATCGCGCCGTCCGCCCGGCGGCGCACCAGGTCGCCGGTCCGGTACATCCTGCCGCCGGTTCCGAACGGGTCCGCGACGAAGCGCTCGGCGGTCAGCGCGGCGCGGCGCCAGTAGCCGCGGGCCAGGCCGGCCCCGGCGATGTACAGCTCGCCGGGCACGCCGGGCGGCACCGGCTGGAGGCGGGCGTCCAGGACGTGGGTGCGCATGTTGTCCAGCGGGCCGCCGATCGGGGCCCGGGCGCCGTCCAGGTCGGCCGGGAGCAGGTGGTGGTGGGTGGCGAAGGTGGTGGCCTCGGTGGGCCCGTAGACGTGGGCGAGCAGCAGGTCGGGGCAGTGCTCCAGGACCCGGCGCATCAGGGTGCCGGAGGCTGCCTCGCCGCCGGTGCAGACCGTGCGCAGGGCGCGGAAGGTCTCCGGGGCCTGCTCGGCGACCAGGTCGAACAGCGCCTTGGTGAGGAAGACCGCGGTGACGCCGTGCCGGGTGGCGACGGTGTGCAGGGCCTCCGCGTCCATGGTGCCGGGCGGGGCGACGACGACGGTGCCGCCGTGCAGCAGCGGCGTCCACAGCTCGTAGGTGGCGGCGTCGAAGGCGTGCGGGGAGTGCAGCAGGATCCGCTCGTGCCGGCCGTCGCGCCAGCGGCGGTCGTCGGCGAGGTCGACCACGTCGCGGTGGCGGACCGCGACGCCCTTGGGGGTGCCGGTGGAGCCGGAGGTGAACATCACGTAGGCGAGCCGGTCCGGGTGGACGGGCAGGCCGGGATCGTGGTCGGGCGCCCCGGCCTCGTCGCCGGGGCGGACCACGACGGCCTCGTGGGCGAAGCCGGGCTCGGCGCGGTCGGTGATCAGGACGGGCGCGGCGGTGTCGGCGAGCAGGGCGGTCATCCGCTCGGGCGGCAGGCCGGCGTGCATCGGCACGTAGCAGCCGCCCGCCTTGAGCACGGCGAGGGTGGCGACGACCAGGTCCACCGAGCGCTCCATCAGCAGCGCGACCGGGGACTCCGGGCCGACGCCGGAGGCGATCAGGTGGTGGGCGAGCCGGTTGGCGCGGGCGTCGAGCTCGGCGTAGCCGACCTCGCCGCCGTCGTGGGCGAGGGCGACCGCGTCCGGGGTGCGGGCGGCCTGTGCCGCGAACAGCCCGGGCAGCGAGCCGGTGCGGACCGGGGCGGCGGTGGCGTTCCAGTCCTCGGCGAGCCGGGCGCGCTCCTCGGGGGCGAGGATGTCCAGGGTGCCGATCGGCGCCCCGGGGTCGGCGGCCGCGGCGGCCAGCAGCCGGCCGAAGCGGGCGAACAGCGTGTCGACGGTGGCCCGGTCGTACAGGTCGGCCGCGTACTCGACCGAGCCCTCCAGGCCGGCCGGGGTGCCGTCCCGGTCGTGCCGCTCGGTGATGCCGATGTTGAGGTCGAACTTGGCGACCCGCAGGCCCAGCGGTTCGGGCGACGACTCCAGCCCGGGCAGGCCGAGTTCGCCCTCCTCGTGGTTCTGCAGCACCAGCAGGGTCTGGAACAGCGGGTGGCGGCCGAGCGCGCGGGCCGGGTTGACCTCCTCGACCAGCCGCTCGAACGGCACGTCCTGCTGGGCGAAGGCGTCCAGCTGGGCCTCCCGGACCCGGCCCACGAGTTCGGCGAAGGACGGGTCGCCGGAGGTGTCGGTGCGCAGCACCAGGGTGTTGACGAAGAAGCCGACCAGGTCGTTCAGGGCCTCGTCGGAGCGGCCGGCCACACCGGTGCCGAGCGGGATGTCGGTGCCGGCGCCGAGCCGGGTGAACAGCGCGGCCAGGCCGGCCTGGAGGACGGCGAACAGGGTGGACCGCTGGCGGAGCGCCAACTCGGCCAGTGCGGTGTGCAGTTCGGGGCCGAGGGTGAACGGGGCGGCGTCGGCGGCACCGGTCGGCACCGGCGGCCGGGGGCGGTCCACCGGCAGCTCCAGCTCCTCCGGCAGACCGGCCAGGACTCCTCTCCAATGGTCGAGCTGACGGCTCATCAGGCTGAACGGGTCGGACTCCTCGCCGAGCAGCTCGCGCTGCCACAGGGCGTAGTCGGCGTACTGGACCGGGAGCGGCTCCCGGTCCGGTGCGGCGCCGGCGAGGCGGGCGGTGTAGGCGGCGGCGAGGTCGCGCAGCAGCGGGCCGAGCGACCAGCCGTCACCGGCGATGTGGTGGAGCACGAGGAGCAGCACGTGCTCGGGGACGGCGTCCGCGCCGTCGTCCCCGGACGGAGTTGTCGGGGTGAGCGAGAAGACCGTGACCCGGAAGGGCGTTTCGGCACTCAGGTCGAAGGTGTGGGCGGCGGCCCGGTCCCGCAGGGCGGCGTAGTCGGCCGGCGCGCACTCCACCGTCGTGAAGGCGGTGCCCGCCTCCGCCGACGGCAGGATGTGCTGCACCGGCACGCCCTCGCCGTCCACCGGGAACACCGTGCGCAGGGCCTCGTGCCGGGCCACCACGTCCGCCGTCGCGGCGCGCAGCGCGTCGAGGTCGAGCGCGCCGCGCAGGCGGACCGCGAACGGCAGGTTGTAGAGCGCGGTCGGCCCTTCGATCTGGTCGATCAGCCAGAGACGCTGTTGTGCGTACGAAACCGGGATCACGGTGCTTCCTCTGCTCACGTCACGGGCGTGTGGTGGTGGACGCCGTCACGCGGGGACGGCGGTGGTCGGGAGGACGGACGGCTCGCAGTCGAGGACGTCGACCGGGCGGCCCATCGCGACGGCGATCTTCCGGTCGCCCCGGTACGGGTCGCGGCCGTGCGAGCACAGCACGTTGTCGACCAGCATCACGTCGCCGACCTGCCAGGTCTCCCGCACGGTGGCGGCCTCGTAGGCGGCGTTCAGCGCCTCGACGTCCTCGCGGGTGACCGGCTCGCGGTCGCCGAAGCCGGTGTTGAACGGCAGGCCGTCCGGGCCGAACTCCTCGACCATGGCCTCCCGGATGTCCGGGTCCAGCGACCACTCGTTCCAGAAGGCCAGGTGGTTGAACCAGACCTCCTCGCCGGTGTGCGGGTGGCGGATGGTGGCCGGCCGCAGCTGGTCGGTGCGCAGGGTGCCGTCCTCCAGCCACTCCCAGGTGATGCCGTTCTCCCGGCAGTACTGCTCGACCTCGGCGGGCTCCTCGGTGCCGAAGGCGGTCCGCCACGGCAGCGAGACGTACTCCGAGTAGCTGCGTCCGAGCGTCCAGCCGGTGGTCCGGCCGCGCTCGGCCAGGTGCGGCGGCAGTGCGGCGAGGACCTTGCGGACGTCCGCGGTCGGGGTGGCGCCGCCCTCCTCCGGGGCGATCAGGCAGGCGAACAGCAGCCGGCCGGGGAAGGTCAGGGTGTAGCTGTTCTCGTTGTGCATCCGGATCGGCAGCGCGGCCGCCAGGTCGGTGGACGAGAACACGCCGTTGCCGAAGTCGCTGCGCGGGGTGGCCTTCTCCCGGTACGGGGTGGGCTCGGGGATCAGCACGTCCCGGACGGCGGCGACGTCCTCGGTGGCCGCGACCGGCAGCCCGCGCAGGAAGATCGTGCCGTGCTGGTGCAGTGCGGCGGTCAGCTCGTCCTCGTGCTCGCGGAGCCAGGCACAGCCCTCGGCGAGGCCGGCGACGGCCGGGACGCGGAGGAGGGCCGGACGGCCGGGGTTCAGCTCCCAGGTCAGCATGGCCGCGCTCACCGGTTCCCGAGGCCGGCGACCAGCGAGGCCGGGCGGATGTCGGTCCAGTTGGTCTCGATCCACTCCAGGCACTCCTGGCGGGGCGCCTCGCCGTGGACGGTGGTCCAGCCCGCCGGCACGTCGATCCAGACCGGCCACAGCGAGTGCTGGTTCTCGTCGTTGACCAGGACCAGGTAGCCGGCGTTGTCGTCCTCGAACGGGTTGCTCACGGTGCTCTCCTCGGTGAGGTGGTGGCGCGGTGCGGTGTGGTTCGAAGGTAGGTGCGGGCCGGGTCCGGAAGCGGCACAAGGCCCGGCAGGTGAGCGGCAGTTCCGGGACTGCCGTCCTCCTGCGCGGGCCTCGGGCGCACGGGGTGGGAACGGGGGTGGAGCGGGGGTGGAGCGGGGGTGGGGGTTCGGTCGGGAGAAGGGCTGGTCGGAAGGGTGGGCGCGGGGTTCCGGCGCGGTGCCGGCGCGCTCTCCCGGCGCAGGTCAGCGCGGGGTCAGCCGGACCGGGAAGCGGTCCAGGCCGAAGTTGATGATCGAGCGGTTGTACTCGACCGGACCGGCCGGCTCGATCGTCGCCGCCTTCTCCAGCGCCGCCGAGAACAGGGCGCTCAGCTCGGCCTTCGCCAGCGGCGCGCCGATGCAGTAGTGGGCGCCCAGGCCCAGCGCCAGGTGCTTGTTGGGCGAGCGGTCGAGCCGGATCTCCTCCGGCGCCTCGAACGCCTCCGGGTCCCGGTTCGCCGACCACACCCACACCGCGACCCGGTCGCCGCGCCGGATCTGCCGCCCGGCCAGCTCGATGTCCCGGGTGGCGGTGCGCAGCGTGTGCAGCCCGACCGAGGTCCAGCGCAGCAGCTCGTCCACGGCGGAGTCCATGTCCACCTCGCCGCGCTGCAGCGCCTGCCACAGGTCCGGCCGGTTGACCAGGGTGTGCAGGCCCATCGCGGCGGTGTGGCGGACCGTCTGGACGCCGCCGACGACGATGTTGTCCAGGTTGAGCACGACGTCCTCGACCGGCATCAGCTTGCCGTTGACCTTGTAGGTGGCCATCATCGAGATGAGGTCGTCCTTGGGGTCGGTGCGCCGCAGCATCACCTGGTGCATCAGGTAGGGGATCAACTGCTGGTGCCCGGCCCGGCGTTCCTCCGGGGTGGCACCCAGGAAGGCCACGTCGCAGACCCGGACCATCATGTCGCGGTCCTTCTCCGGGACGTCCAGCAGGTCGCACATGACGGCCAGCGGCAGCGCGGAGACCACGTCGACGAGGTCGGCCTCGCCCTGCTCCACGGCCCGGTCGAAGAGCTCTCCGGCCCGTTCGGCGATCGAGCGGGAGGCCCCGCGCACGCCGTTCTTGGAGAAGAACGGGTTGGCGGGCGCCCGCAGTTCGCGGTGCTTGGGCGGGTCGGTGAGGGCCATCATCCGGCCCGAGCCGACCGGGACGTTGCCGACGCCGGCGCCCAGCAGCGAGCCGGACTCGGAGCTGAACACGGCCGCGTTGCGCAGGACGTCGGCCGACTCCTTGTAGGTCATCACCGACCAGATCGGGCCGTCGTCCAGGCTGTCGGTGCGGTGGACGGGCGCCTCGCGGCGCAGCTCGGCGACCAGGGCCGGGGTCTCGGGGTACGCCCACAGGGCGGGGTCGGTGAGATCGACGGAAGTGGTGGTCACCATGACGGCTGCTCCTCGGTGGCGGTGGCACTGGCGGTGGCGGTGGCGGTGGCGGTGCTGGAGACAGGGTCGGCCGCCGCGCGGCCGGAAAGCAGGGAGTTCAGGAGGTCGACCGGGCCGGGCCGGTCGACGGTGGCGAGCAGGTGCCCGCCGGGCAGGACCAGCTGGTCGAAGGCGCCCCGGGTGTGGGCGGCCCAGCCGGAGAGGTCGGTGGTGGCGAGCATCGGGTCCTCGGCCCCGGCCAGCGCGTACAGCGCGGAGGCGAGCGGCGGGTGCGGGTGGTGGCGGTAGGTGGCGCTGACCGCGAGGTCGGTGCGGATGCCGCCGAGGGCGAGTTCCACCAGCTCGGGATCGGCGCTGACCAGCTCCTCCAGCCCGGTGAGGCGAAGGAGTTCGGCCGCGTCGAGGTCCTTGGACTCCCGCTCGGTCCACTCCGCCGGGCCGGGCGCGCCGGCCACCACCACGAGTTCGGGGCGGAGATCGGCCGGCAGGGCCCGGGCCACCTCGTAGGCGAGCAGGGCGCCGAAGCTCTGCCCGTAGAAGGCGGCCCGGCGGCCGGGGGCCAGGTGCGGGGCGATCACCCGGGCGACCTCGGCCGTCAGCGCGGCGAAGTCGGCGGGCATCGGGTCCCGGCTGCGGCCGCCGCGGGCCGGCGGGCGCAGCGCCCACACCTCGGTGGCGGGGGCGAGGGCCCGGGCCAGCGGGGTGAAGGCGGTGGCGTCGCCGCCGGCGTGCGGGAAGCAGAACAGCCGGACGGCGGCGTCGGGCCGGGGTGCGGGGAGGAGGAACCAGTCGCCCTCGATCCGCGGGCGGGCGGCGGGGACCGGGGCCGCCACCGGGGTGGTGGTGGCCGGGGCGCGGCGGACGGCCGGGGTGGTGGGCAGCGGGGCGGCGGCCGGGCGCGGGCGGGCGACCAGCGGCGGGCGCGCGGCGGGGCCGGGGGTCGTAGGGGTCGTGGGCGTCGTGGGCGTCGTCGGGGTCGTGGGGCTCATCGGACGGCCGGCCGGCGGGCGGTGAGGGCCGGGCGGGCGGCGGCCGGACCGGCTGCGGCGGCGCGCTGCACGGCCTCGGTGAACGCGGCCAGGTCGGCGGCGTCCAGCAGGTGCCGCAGCTGCAGCTCGACGTTCAGCTTGCGGCGCAGCAGGTGGACGACGCGCAGCGCGGCGAGCGAGTGGCCGCCGAGCGAGAGGAAGTCGTCCTCGGGCAGCACCTCGGGGACTCCGAGCACCGTCCGCCACACCTCGGCGACCTGCTCCGCCACTCCCCCGCCGACCGCCTCCGGCGCCGCCTCGGCGGCCGGGACGGGCAGCGCCCGGTGGTCGACCTTGCCGTTCGGGGTGAGCGGCATCGCCTCCAGCACGGTCACGCCGGCCGGGACCAGGTGCGCGGGCAGGGTGCGGCGCAGTTCGGCCAGCAGCTCCGCGGGCGCGGCCGGGCCGGTGACGTAGGCGGCGAGGCGGGTGTCGCCGGGGGCGGGCTCGTGCACGGTCACCGCGGCGGCCGTGACGCCGTCCAGCGCCGCCAGCGCGTGCTCGACCTCGCCGAGCTCGATCCGGAAGCCGCGCAGCTTGACCTGGCGGTCGACCCGGCCGACGTACTCCAGCAGGCCCTCGGCGGAGCGGCGGGCCTGGTCGCCGGTGCGGTACATCCGGGCGCCGGGCGCGGTCGTGAACGGGTCGGCGACGAAGCGGCCGGCGGTCAGGCCCGGCTGACCGGCGTAGCCGTGCGCGAGGCCGGGCCCGGCGAGGTACAGCTCGCCGACCTCGCCGGCGCCGGTGACCGGCCGCAGCCGCTCGTCCAGCAGGTGGACCCGCACGCCCGCCAGCGGCTCGCCCAGGTGCGGGCCGGGGCCGGTGATCCGGGCGGTGATGGCGTCGACCGTGCACTCGGTCGGCCCGTACAGGTTGAAGGCGTCGATGCCGCCGTCCGCCAGCTCGCGCCAGGTGCGCCCGGGGACGGGCTCGCCGCCCATGAACAGGCGCGGCACGGCGGCGCCGGTCAGCTGCTCGCGCAGCAGCTGCCAGTGCGAGGGCGTCAGGTCGAGGTCGGTGACGGCGTGCTCGGCGAGCAGCGCGGCCAGCCGGGCCGGGTCGGCGCGCCGGGCGTCGTCGACGACCACCAGGGTGTCGCCCCGGCAGATGCGGATCCACTGCTGGACGGAGGCGTCGAAGGAGACGCTGGCGTTCCAGGCGACGACGGACGGCTCGGGCCGGTAGGCGCCGGCCTGCTCCAGGCCGGCCGCGAGGTCGGCGACGGCGCCGTGCGGCACCTCGACGCCCTTGGGGCGGCCGGTGGAACCGGAGGTGTAGATGACGTAGGCGGAGTCCAGCGGGTCCGGGACGAAGGCGTCGGCGTCGGTCTCCTCGACAGGAGCGGCGGCGTCGGGGCGGAGCACCGGGACACCGGCCGGGACGGGCGGGGCCGTCTCGGCACTGACCACGGCGGCGAGGCGGGCGTCGGTGGCCATGAAGGAGATCCGCTCGGCCGGGTAGGCCGGGTCGAGCGGGACGTAGGCGGCGCCGGCCCGCCAGACGGCGAGCAGCGCGACCGGCAGGTCCAGGGTGCGGGCGAGGTGGACGCCGACCCTGTCGCCGCGGCGCACGCCCCGGGCCCGGAGGGCGGCGGCGAGGGCGGCGGTGCGGCGGTCCAGGGCGGCGAAGTCGAGGCTGCCGTCGGCGGCGTGCACGGCGGTCCGCGCCGGGTGGGCGGCGACGGCGGCGCGCAGCCGGGCCAGCAGGTCGGCGGGGGTGACGGGGGTCGCGGTGGCGGCGGCCGGCTCGGCGAAGGTGGTCATGGCGGAGTACTCCTCGATCTCGATGGGGTCGGACGGTCGGCGGTGCGGGTCGAGCAGGGTGGAGCGGTGGTGCGAAGTCATGGGGGTGCAGCGGAGGCTGAGGGCGGGGAGGGGTGGGGCCGGGCCCGGACAGCTGCCCGCGGTCGGGCTCCGGCGCCACCCCTCTGCCGCGGCCCGGTCAGACCTCCCCGGCCAGGCGGGCCAGGGCCCCGGCATAGGTGTCGATGAACTCCTCCGCCGCGGCGTCGTCCACCAGCGCCCGCTGGTGGTCCACCGCGAGCAGCACCCGCTGCGAGGCCGGGTCCTGGATCAGCGAGGCGCCGAAGGTGAAGCTGTTGGGCTCGTGCCGGTAGGTGGGTTCGCTGCCGATCCGGCCGTCCTCGATCCGGGCCGCGCTGAGCCGGCCCAGGGCGTGGAAGCGCAGGTAGCCGAACTGGCTGTCGAGCGCGGTGTCGGCCATCATCCGGGCCAGCCGGGCGAACGGCACCCGGCGGTGCGGCATCATGTCCAGCTCCTCCCGGTGCACGTGCCGCACCAGCGCCGCGAGGTCCTCGCCCGGTTCGGCGACCAGTGGCACGGTGTTGAGGAACAGCCCGTAGACCTCGGTGCCGCCGAGCCGTTCGAGCCGGCCGTTCATCGCCAGCCCGGTGGTGACCCGCTGCCGCCCGGTGATCCGGGCGAGGGCGTACAGGTGGGCGGCGAGCGCGACGGACTTCACCGGGACGGAGAGCGCGTCGGCGACGGCGCGCAGTTGCCCGGGCGCGTCCGGGAGCACCCGTTCGACGGTGCGCGGCAGCTCGTGGACGTCCTCGCTGCCGGGCCAGAGCTGGCCGGTGGCGCCGTCGAGCCGCCGGTGCCAGTAGGCGAGCGAGTCCGGGTCGGTGGTGGCCCCGCGTTCGACGGCCACGAAGTCCCGGAAGGCGGTGCGCGGGGGCGGGGCGGGGGTGGAGACCGGGTCGGCGGCGAGCGCGGTGTGCCGTTCCAGGATCTCGGTCAGCAGGGAGGTGAAGCTCCAACCGTCCAGGATCGCGTGGTGCTCGGAGATGGTGAGCTGGAACGCCCGCTCGGCGAGCCGCTGCACGGTGATCCGGAACAGCGGGGGTTCGGCGAGGTCGAACGGCCGGTCGCGGTGGTCCTCGAAGACGGCGCGGACCTCCGGGTCCTGGTCCGCCTCCGGCAGGTCGCGCAGGTCGGCGAACTCGACCGGGGCGGGCAGGCTGCCGTGCACCAGCTGGAGCGGTTCGCCGTAGCCGGAGAGGTCGAGGCCGGTGCGCAGGACGGCGTGGCGGGCCATCGCCTCGTTGACGGAGCGGCGGAACGCGGTCTCGTCGAGGTCGCCGCCGATCCGGTAGGAGTTGACGTTGTGGTAGCTGTCGGTGCCGCCGGCGACCTCCATGTGGAAGACCATCGACAGCTGCATGGACACCATGGGGTAGGCGTCGACGATCCCGGGCGGCAGCTCGGCGCGGTCCTCCTCGTCGATCAGCGCGAACGGCAGGTCGGCGCCGGGGTCGGCCTCGACGGGCCGGGCGAGCGGCAGCAGGGCGGCGACGGTGGGCGCGTTGAAGACGTCCCGCAGCGAGACCTGCCAGCCCCGGTCGTGCAGGGCGCCGGCGAGCTGGACGGCCCGGATGGAGTCGCCGCCGAGGTGGAAGAAGTCGTCGTGGACGCCGATCCCGGGGACCCCGAGCACCTCCGTCCAGACGGCGGCGAACAGCTCCTCCTCCGGGCTGCGGGCCTCGACGTGGCGGCCGGCCCGGGTGGGCGCGGCGCGGCCGGGGGCGGGCAGCGCGGCCCGGTCGACCTTGCCGTTGACGGTCAGCGGCAGCGCGTCCAGCACGGTGACGCTCGCCGGGACCATGTAGGCGGGCAGGGAGCGGCCGAGGAACTCGTGGACGTCGGCCGGGGCGCGGCCGGTGACGTAGGCGGCGAGCCGGTCCTCGTGGACGGTCACCACGCAGGCGTCGACGTCGGGGTGGGCGGCGAGGGCGTTCTCGATCTCGCCGAGCTCGATCCGGAAGCCGCGCAGTTTGACCTGGAAGTCGGCGCGGCCGACGTATTCGAGGCCGCCGTCCGGCAGCCGCCGGGCGACGTCGCCGGTGCGGTAGAGGCGGGCGCCGGGCGGTCCGGCCGGGTCGGCGACGAAGCGGCCTGCGGTGAGGCCGGGGCGCCCCCAGTAGCCGTGGGCGAGGCTGCCGCCGCCGATGTACAGCTCGCCGGGCACGCCGGGCGGGCAGGGCCGCAGCCAGTCGTCCAGGACGGCGGCGGTCAGGTGCGGCATCGGATCGCCGATCAGGCTGCGTTCGAAGCCGGCGCCGCCCTCGGCCACGTCGTGGATCGTGACGTGCACGGTGGTCTCGGTGATGCCGTACAGGTTGCACAGCCGGGCGGGCGGCAGCGGGTCGAGGTCGTGCCAGCGCTGGACCACGGCCGGGTCGAGCGCCTCGCCGCCGAGCATGATCCAGCGCAGCTCCGGGAGGGCGCGGGGGCGGCGGCGCAGGGCCGGTTCGAGCTGGCGCAGCGCGGACGGGGTGAGGCACAGGTGGGTGACCCGCTCGGTGTCGAGGAGTTCGGTGAACTCCTCGGGCGAGCGGCTGGTCAGGTAGGGCACGACGAGCAGCCGGGCGCCGTGCAGCAGCGCGCCCCAGAGCTCCCAGACGGTCCAGTCGAAGGCGTAGCTGTGGAACAGCGTCCAGGTGGTGTCGGGGCCGAAGCCGAAGTGCTCGCGGCCGGAGTCCAGCAGCCGGCTGACGTGCTCGTGGGCGACGGCGACGCCCTTGGGGCGGCCGGTGGAGCCGGAGGTGAAGATCAGGTAGGCGAGGTCGCCGGGGCGGCCGACGGCGGGCGGGCGGGTGTCGGGGCGGGCGGCGACCTCGGCGGCGCCGGGGCCGCCGGTGGTGAGGTCGAGGGTCTGCCAGGGGCCGTCGGGGGCCCGGTCGGGGCGGTCGGTGAGCACGGCCCGCACGGCGGTGTCGCCGAAGACCAGGGCGGCCCGGTCGGCGGGGGCGACGAGGTCGACCGGCACATAGGCGGCGCCGGCCTTGAGCACGGCGAGGATCGCGACCGGCACGGCGGCGGTGCGCTCCAGCAGCAGGCCGACCCGGTCGCCGGGGCGGACGCCCCGGTCGATCAGGGTGTGCGCCAACCGGTTGGCGCGGCGGTCGAGTTCGGCGTAGTCGAGGCGTTCCTGGCCGTCGTCGACGGCGGGGCGGTCGCCGTACGCGTCGGCGGCCCGCTCGAAGAGGTGGTGCAGGCAGTGGCCGTCGTCGAGCCGGGCGGGCCGGGGCCTGGCCCCGGCGGCGGGGGCGGCGGTGAGCCGCAGCACGGTGGCGTCCGGGTCGGCGAGGGCGGCGTCCAGCAGGGCCGCGTAGTCGGCGGCCAGCCGCCGGATCGTGCCGGGGTCGAAGAGGTCGCCGCTGTACTCGGCCTCGCCGCGCATCTCGCCGCCGCCGTCGCCGACGGGTTCGAAGACCGACCAGGTGAGGTCGAACTTGCTGGTGCCGTTGGCGCGGACGGTGCGCCGGGCGGCGGCCGGGCCGAGGGCGAGCGGGGCGCTGTCCTCGCTGTGGGCGCCGAACACCACCTGGACCAGCGGCGGGTGCTGCGGGGTGCGGGCGGTGCCGAGGTGGTCGACCAGCTGGTCGAAGGGCAGATCGAGGTAGCCGAAGGCGTCGAAGGCGCCGTCCTGGATGTCGGCCAGCAGGCCGCGGAAGCTCGCGTCCGGGGCGAGCCGGATCCGCAGCGGCAGCAGGTTGACGAAGTAGCCGAGCAGGTCCGCGAGTTCGGGTCGGTTGCGGGTGGTGACCGGGGTGCCGACGAGCAGGTCGTCGGCGCCGGTCCAGCGGTTCAGCAGCAGGGCGAAGGCGGCGAGCTGGACGGTGAAGGGGGTGACGCCCTCCTGTTCGGCGAGCTCCCGGACCCGGGCGGCGCTGCCGGGGGCGAGGCCGAAGTGCTCGGTGCCGCCGCGCTCCCCGCGCTCGGCCGGCCGTGGGCGGTCGCCGGGCAGGTCGAGCAGGGTCGGGGCGCCGTCCAGGCGGTCCTTCCAGTAGGCCAGGTGCTCCTCGTAGGAGGTGTGCTGCTCCTCCTCGGCCCAGTCGGCGTACTGGGTGCCGAGGGCGGGCAGCTCCGGGGTCCGGCCGCCGAGGAACGCCCGGTAGTGGTCGGTGAGTTCGCGCTCGAAGAGGTCGGCCGACCAGCCGTCCCAGATGATGTGGTGGACGACGAACAGCAGGGTGGTGCGCTCGTCGGCGAGCCGGATCGCCTCGGCGCGCAGCAGCGGGCCGGCCGCGAGGTCGAACGGTTCGGCGGCGCGTTCGGCGATCAACTCCTCGGCGCGGGCGTCGCGTTCGCCCTCCGGCAGGGCGCGCAGGTCGGTGGTGGCGAGCGGCACGGTGAGCCCGGGGTGGACGTGCTGGCGGGGGCCGTCGGGGTGCAGCGCGAAGGTGGTGCGCAGCGCCTCGTGCCGGGCGGTGACGGCGTCCAGGGCCCGGGCCAGCAGGTCGAGGTCGAGCGGGCCGGTGACCTCGTACGTCCAGGGGGTGGTGTAGGTGACGGCGCCGGGGTCGAGGCGGTCGAGGAACCAGAGTCCGCGCTGGAGGCCGGAGGCGGGCGCGGTCCGGACGGTTTCGGTAGCGGGGGCTGGGGTGTCGGACGGGCGCACGGCCTCGTTCCCTTCGGTGCGAGCGGTGTCGGGGCGGCCCGTCATCACGAGGCCAGCCGTTCGGCGATGGCGCCCACGGTGCGGCCGCGGAACACCACGTGCGGCGGGACCTTGGTGCCGGTCTCCTGCGAGAGCCGCATGGCGACCCGCACGGCGGCCAGCGAATTGCCGCCGATCCGGAAGAAGTTGTCGTCCGGGCCGAGGTCGCCCGGCAGTTCCAGCACGGCCCGCACGGCGTCGGCCACCAGCCGCTGGCCGGGGGTGAGCGGGTCGGCCGGGGCCTCGGCGCGGCGCTCGGCGGGCGCGGGCAGTGCCTTGCGGTCGACCTTTCCGTTGGGGTTGAGCGGCAGCGCGTCCAGCACGTCGACGGTCGCGGGCACCATGTGCTCGGGCAGCAGCGCCGCCAGGTGGTCGAGCAGTTCCTCCGGGCCGGCCGGTCCGGCCCCGGTGTCGAGGGTGACGTAGGCGGCGAGCCGGTGGTCGCCCGGGGCGGGCTCGTGCACGGTGACGGCGGCCTCCCGGACGGCGGGGTGGCGGGTCAGCGCGTCCTCGATCTCGCCGGGCTCGACCCGGAAGCCGCGGATCTTCACCTGGTCGTCGATCCGGCCGGTGATCTCCAGCAGTCCGTCCGGCCGCCGGTGGCCGAGGTCGCCGGTGCGGTAGAGGCGTTCGCCGGGGGTGCCGAAGGGCGCGGCGACGAAGCGTTCGGCGGTCAGTGCCGGGCGGCCGAGGTAGCCGTGGGCGAGGCCGCCGCCGGCCGCGTACAGCTCGCCGGTGGTGCCGTCGGGGACGGGCTCCAGCCGCTCGTCCAGGATGTGGATCGCCTTGCCGTGCAGCGGGCGCCCGATCGGGATCGCGGCGCCGGCGGCGTCCTCGGCGGTGGCGCGGTGGCAGGTGGTCAGGCCGAGGCTCTCCACCGGGCCGTAGCCGTTGGCGACCACCAGCCCCGGATACTGGTCGAGCGCCTTGCCGACATGGGTGACCGAGGCCCGCTCACCGGCCGTGAAGGCCACCTTGAGGTCGTCGTACGTGGCCGGGAACTCCTCCAGCAGGAAGTTGAACAGGCTGGCCGACAGCTGGAGCTGGGTGACGCCGTGGCGCAGGGTGAGCTCGGCGATCGCCTGCGGGTCGGGCCGCTGGCCGGGCTGGAGCACGCACACCCCGCCGAAGGCCAGCGCGCCGTACAGCTCCAGGGCGAAGGCGTCCCAGGACACCGGGGAGCACTGCAGCCAGACCTCGTCGGGGCCGAAGCGGGCGTAGTCCTGGCCGAGGTAGGTGGTGGTGAGCGCGCGGTGCGGCACGGCGACGCCCTTGGGGCGGCCGGTGGAGCCGGAGGTGAACATCACGCAGGCGAGGTCCTCGCCGGTGACCGGCACCCGGGGGTCGTGGCCGGGCCGGGCGGCGATCGCGGCGGCCTTCGCGTCCAGGTCGAGGTGGCGTCCGACCGGGAACGGCGGGCTCGCGTCGCGGTGGGTGACCAGCAGCTCGGCGCCGCTGTCGGCGACCGCCCCGGCCAGCCGCTCGGCCGGGAAGTCCGGGTCGAGCAGGGTGTAGGCGGCGCCGGTCTTGAGCGCGGCCAGCAGCGCCACCACCAGGTCGGGGCCGCGCTCGACCAGCACGGCGACGGTGTCGCCGCGGCCGGTGCCGGCCTCGGCCAGGTGGTGGGCGAGCCGGTTGGCCCGGGTGTTCAGCTCGCCGTAGGAGAGCCGCTGCTCGCCGGAGACCACGGCGAGGGCCTGCGGGGCGGCGGCGGCCCGGGCCTCGACCAGGGCGTGCACGGGCGCCTCGACGACGGTGGTGAGGGTGCCCAGCCAGGCGTCGCACAGCTCCGCCATGGTGGCGGCGTCGAACAGGTCGGAGTCGTACTCGAACCGGCCGGTGAAGTCGGTGCCCCGGTCGTCGACGGAGATCGACAGGTCGAACCGGGAGACCGGGTTGGAGTGCAGCTCCCGGGTGACCTCGATGCCGCCGACGGTCAGCGGGCGGGAGTCCAGCGGGTGCAGCTCCAGCAGCACCTGGCAGAGCGGATTGCGGTTCTCGGCCCGGTCGTCCGGGCGGTCCTCCAGGACGGTCGCCGCGATGTCGTCGAACGGCGCCTCCTGGTGGCGGTAGCCGGCGATCGCCACCTCGCGGACGTGCCGGACCAGCTCGCGGAAGTCCGCGCCCTCGTCGAGCCGCACCCGCAGCGGCAGCAGGTTGACGAAGTAGCCGACCAGGGCATCCAGTTCGGGACGGCCGCCGCGGACGCTGACCGGGGAGCCGAGGACGAGGTCGCGCTGTCCGGTGCGGCGGTGCAGGGTCAGCGCGAGGGCGGCCAGCAGCACCATGAACGGGGTGGCGTCCTCGCTGCGGGCCAGCGCGCGGACGGCCTCGGCGACCGGGCGCGGCATGGCGAAGCGGTGGAAGTCGCCGCGGAACTCCTGGACCTCGGGCCGGGGGTGGTCGGTCGGCAGCACCGGCTCGGTCGGGGCGTCGGCCAGGTGCTCGCGCCAGTGGGCGAGTCGGCGCTCGGCGCTCTCCGCGTCCTGGTACTGCCAGGCGGCATGGTCGGCGTACTGGACCGCCAGCTCGGGCAGGGCGGCCGGGCGGCCGGTGGCCGACTCCTCGTACAGGGCGGCGAGTTCGCCCTCCAGCACGGGCAGCGAGCCCTCGTCCCAGACGATGTGGTGGCAGAGCAGCAGCAGGGTGGCGGTGCCGCCGGTGCGGTAGAGGTGGGCGCGCAGCAGCGGGCCGGTCTCCAGGTCGAAGGGGACGAGCGCGGCCTCGGCGACCAGCCCGTCCACCCGCCCGGCCTCGGTGTCGGTGACGGTGAACGGCACCTCCGCGGCGGGGTGGACCAGCTGCCGGGGGCCGTCCTCGGTCAGTTCGAAGGTGGTGCGCAGCGCCTCGTGCCGGGCCACCACGCCGCCCAGCGCCCGGTGCAGCCGCTCCGGGTCGACCGGCCCGGCGAAGCGGAACACCCAGGGCACGTTGTAGGTCGGCGCGTCGGGGTTCATCTGGTCGAGGAACCACAGCCCGCGCTGGTACGTGGACAGCGGCGCCGAGGTGGCTCCGGCCCGGGTCAGCGGCGGGCGCTCGCCGCCCGCGGAGGCGGAGGCGGTGACGGCGGCGGCGAACCCGGCCAGCGTCGGGGCGTCGAAGATGGCGTACGGGGAGATCATGCCGAAGGTCTCGAAGACCCGGCCGACCACCCGCACGGCGGTGAGCGAATCGCCGCCCAGGTGGAAGAAGTTGTCCTCGGCACCGACCTCGGGCACCCCCAGGACGTCCGCCCAGACGGCGGCGATCAGCTGTTCGGCGGGGGTGCGCAGCGGGCGCCCGGCGGGGGCGGTGGCAGGCTGCTCGGCCTGCGGCTCGGGCAGGGCGGCGCGGTCGACCTTGCCGCCGGCGGTCAGCGGGAAGGCGTCCAGCGCGGTGACGGTGGCCGGGACCATGTGCTCGGGCAGCCGCTCGGCCAGGTGGGCGCGGAGCGCCTCCCGGTCCGGTGCCGGGCCGGTGACGTAGGCGGCGAGCCGGCCCTCGTGGGCGACCACGACGGCACCGGCCACGTCCGGATGGGCGGCGAGGACCTGTTCGATCTCACCGGGCTCGACCCGGAAGCCGCGGATCTTCACCTGGTGGTCGGCGCGGCCGACGAACTCCAGCGGGGCGTCCGGGGCCGCGCGCCGGACGACGTCGCCGGTGCGGTACATCCGGGCGCCCGGCTCGGGCGCGAAGGGGTCGGCGACGAAGCGGCCGGCGCTCTGGCCGGGGCGGCCGTGGTAGCCGGAGGCGAGCAGCGGGCCGCCGAGGTAGAGCTCGCCGGACTCGCCGGGGGCGGTGACGGGTCGCAGCCGGTCGTCCAGCAGGTAGGCGCGGCGGTCGCCGAGCGGGGTGCCGATCGGGACGGACCCGGCGTCCTGGGCGGTGGGGCCGGCCACCCGGTGGGTGGTGGCGGTGACGACCGTCTCGGTCGGGCCGTAGGCGTTGAGCAGCGGCACACCGGTGGCGTCCCACCAGGTGGCGGCGGCGTCCGGGTGCAGCCGGTCACTGCCGGAGATCATCAGCCGCAGGGTGCGGGGCGCCCGGTCGCGGCCCCGGTCGCGCACGGCCGGTACGACCTCCTGGAAGTAGCCGGCGGGCAGGTTGGCGACGGTGACACCCTCGGTGTCCAGCAGGTCCAGCAGGGCGTCGGGGGCGAGCAGTTGCCGCTCCGGGATCACCAGGCAGGCGCCCGCGGAGAGGGCGGTGAGCACCTGCTCGACGGCGACGTCGACGGTGGGGCGGGCGAGGTGCAGCACCACGTCCTCGGCGGTGAGGCCGAAGCGCTCGACGGCGGCGGCCAGGTGGCCGGTGAGGGCGGCGAGCGGGACGTGCACGCCCTTGGGGCGGCCGGTGGTGCCGGAGGTGTAGATGAGGTAGCCGGCGGTGGCGGGCGGCTCGTCGGGCAGGTCTGCCGCCGACTCACCCGCAGGCTCGCCGGCCGGGTCTCCGGTCTGGTCGCCGGTCTGGTCGCCGGTGAGGTCACCGGTGAGGTCACCGGTGAGGTCACCGGTGAGGTCGCCGGTCAGTTCCCCGTCCGTGAGGGCGAGGGTGGCGCCGGCGTCCTCGCGGATCCAGCGGTTGCGCTCCTCCGGGGCCTCCCGGTCCAGCGGCAGGTAGGTGGCACCGGCGCGGAGCGCGGCGAGCAGGCCGACCAGGTGGTCGAGCCGGTCGCGACCGGTGACGGCGACCGTGCGGCCGGGGGCGATCCGGGCGGCGAGGGCGCCGCTCAGCTCGTCCAGCTCCCGGTAGCGGACGGTCCGCCCGCCGAGCCGGACGGCCGGGCGGTCCGGGAACCGGCGCGCGACGGATATGAAGGGGAAACCGCGAGATTCCATCATCCAACCCCGATGAATTAACGATGCTGCGGGCAGTGGTCTCGACCGTAGGCCCGCTTTCAGCAGCCGATCGGCAGAATTCCCGGAAGACCATCGGCAGTTTCAACTGCCGCTTGCAGGAAAGGAGTTGCCGTGAACACAGACGGCCCGCCGGGGCGCACGGAGGCGCCGCGACGGGCTCGCGGGAATTCTGTCTGCGATTGTCGGTGAAGCGGTGGAGAGGTGGGGGCGGGAATTACTGGGGGAAGTCCGGTGACCACACGTCCGCGCGCTCCAGCGCGGCCGGCGTGTACTTCCCGAGCGCGCTGATCAGCAGCCGCAGCTCCAGGGCGAGGCAGTCGGCGAAGCGGATCAGGCCGTCCTCCGGGTCCTCGGCGGCGGCGAGCAGGGCCGCCCGGCCCAGACCGACCGCGCGGGCGCCCAGCGCCAGGCTCTTGACCGCCCGGCCGCCCTCCCACATCCGCCCCGAGACCAGCAGACAGGGCGGCGGTCCGGCGGCGGCCATCCTGCGCAGGCACTCCGCCAGCGGAAGGCCGACCTGGGCCGGGAAGACGCCCGGCGCCCAGCCGGTGCCGCCCTCCGCGCCGTCCACGGTGACGGCGTCAGCCCCGGCCTCGGCGGCCACCCGGGCGGCCTCGGCGACGTCCCGGCCGGGGTGCAGCTTCACCCAGATCCGGGCCCGGGGGAAGTTGTTGCGCATCAGCCGGACCTGCTGGCGCAGGATCTCCGCGGTGAAGGTGCCGGGCGTACTGGCGCGCAGCACCCGGCTGTCGTCGCCGAAGACCGGGTCGATGCCGTAGCGGTCACCGAGCCGGGCGGCGTCCGCGGCGTCCAGCACGGTCATCCCGCCGAGGCCCGGCTTGGCACCCTGGCCGACCTTCAACTCGAAGGCGAGCCGCCCGGATTCGAGCAGCGGCAGGGCCGCCGGGTCGCTGTACACGAGGTTCCACACCTCGGCATCGGCGTCCTCGGTGGACTGCTGGACGGCCACCCCGCCCAGCCCGTCGGGGAGTTCCTCCGCGTAGGCGCGCAACCGGCCGAGCAGCGCCCGGTCGGCGGCCTCGCCGAGCCGGCCGTAGCCGTTCACCGGGACGACGTTCTCGCCGATCACCATCGGCAGGCCGAGCACGCCCGCCTGCCGGCTCAGCGCCAGGCCGATGTCGCCGCCGGCCGCCCGGGTGGAGCCGGTCGCGGACACGTACACCGGCAGCGCGGAGGTGAACCCGCCGATCGCGGTGGTGAGTTCGACGTCCCGGTAGTCCGGTTCACGGCCCAGGTCGATCAGCCGGGCGAGGCGCTGCGGCACGAACACCGGCGGCACGATCCGCAGGGCGTCGAGCGCGTCCCCGGCGTCCGGGCCCGGCTGTCCGACCGGCGGCCGCTCGGCGCCGAGCAGCACCTGCCCGTAGCTGCCGGGCGGCGGGAAGGCGGCGGCCGTCCCGACCCGGGCCCGGTGCCGGACCTCCTCCTCCGGGAAGCCGGGTGCCGAGAGGTCGCTCATGCGCCCGCCCCGTTCCGGCCGGTCCTGTCCCGTCCGGCCCGAATACTGCGTCCGCTCACGGCGACACCACCCCCGCCAGCTTCGGGAAGGCGCTGGCCTGCCAGACCGCGTCCAGCCCGGCGACGTAGCGGGTCAGCCGCTCCACCCCGATGCCGAAGCCGGCGCTGGCGGGCACGCCCTCGCGGACCAGGTCCAGGTACCAGCGGTACTTCTGCGGGTTCTCGCCGGTCTCCCGCATCCGGGTGATGATCTCGGCGTAGTCGTTGGTGCGCTGGCTGCCGCTGCACAGCTCGCCGAAGCCCTCGGCCGCGATCAGGTCGAAATTCCGCAGCAGGCCCGGGTCCTCGGGGTTCTCCCGGTCGTAGAAGCCGCGCGAGCCCTTGGGGTAGTCGGTGACGAAGAACGGCCGGTCGCGCCGGGCGGAGAGCAGTGCCTCGCCGTCCCAGTCGAGTTCGGCGTCCGGGCTCTGCGGGTGGCCGAGGCCCTGGAGCTCCGCCACCGCCTCCGCGTGCCGCATCCGGCCGAAGGAGCCCTTCAACAGCTCGGCGAACGCGTCGGTGTCGCGGCCGAGTTCGGCGAACTCCTTGGGCAGCTCACGGACCGCGCTGCCGACGATGTGCGCCACCAGCTCCTCCACCAGCTGCACCGCGTCGTCCCGGGTGGCGCCCGCCACCTCCACGTCCAGCTGGTGGAACTCCGCCAGGTGCCGGTTGGTCCCGGCGGTCTCCAGCGGCTCCAGCCGCACGTTCGGCGCGATGCAGAAGATCTTGTCGAAGGCCAGCAGCGAGGCCTGCTTGTAGAGGATCGCGCTGGTCATCAGCTTGTAGCGGTGGCCGTAGAAGTCGATGTCGACCTGCTTGGAGCCGCGCGAGCCGGGATCGGTGACCGGGCCGATGATCGGCGGGAGCAGCTCGGTGAAGCCCCGGCCGCGCAGGAACTCCCGGGCGGCGAACAGCAGCTGGTGCTGGATCCGCAGGGCGGCCCGGGTGGTCGGGGAGGTCAGGTGGCGGCCGGGCTCGGGGAGCGTCGCGGCGCCGGTCGCGGGGGTGGGCCCGTCGGTGGTCATAGCGTGGTGTGTCCCAACTCTCGTGGTGCGGCGGGTGTTCGGTCGAGGTCCGGGGTCTCGGCGGCGCGGCTGTCGTAGCTCCACTGGACGTGGGAGAGCGCGCCGAGCAGGTCGGCGGAGCCGAGGATCGGCGGGCGCGGGCCGCCGGACAGGCCGGCGATCGGCATCGAGCCGACGTTCGACCAGTGCAGCCGCCCGTCCGGCCCGAGCGAGCTGCGGGCCCGGCCCGCGTTGTCGGGGTGCAGGCAGTAGGGCACGTCCAGGTAGCCGGCCGCGAAGGCGCGGACCAGGGCCCGGCCGATGTCGGTGTCCAGCTCCAGCACCGCGCCGATCAGCGCCCGCGCCTCGGCCTCGATACCGGTGTCCGGGACGGCGGTGAGCGGCGGGCGCAGGCGCTCCGCGGCGGCAGCGGCGGCGGCCGTCTCCAGCGCCGTCACGTTCTCGCCGACGGTCGGGATCCGGTGCGCCTCGGCCGTCGTCTTCACGATCAGCCGGGCCGCGCCGGTGCGCACCGCCAGTCGGGCCGCGTCCTCCAGCAGCAGCGTGGCCCCGCCGGGGGTGCGCGGGAACACGCCCATGTAGGCGTAGAGCACGATGTGCCGGTCGACGTCGGGCAGCAGCTCGTCGGCGAGCCGGCCGAGCACCGTGAGCGCCTCCTCGTCCTGCGCCCGGTCCGGCTGCTGGGCGTAGCTGAGCGAGATGCTGCGCAGCCCGTGCTGGCGGAAGAACAGCGCTTCCAGCACGCTGACCGCGATCAGCAGGCTGGGCGGGCAGAGCTGCCCCATCAGACAGCCGCCGAAGGTCTCCAGATGCGGCTCGGCTCCGAACTCTCTCAGTGAGGCGAGCAGTTCGCAGCTGCGTCGCCAGTTGGCCACCGCCTCGCTGAGCGGGGTGCGGCTGTACGGCAGGCAGTAGGAGACCGGGCCGCCCTCGGTGGCGTCCAGGCCGACCGCGAGCAGCGCCCTGATGATGTGCTCGGGCATCGCCGAACCGTGCCGGACCTGCACCGGGAAGCGGGCGTCCGCGATACCGCGCAGCACCGCCCGGGTGACGTCCACCGGGTGGCTGGCGATCGGGTAGCCGTTGAGGCCGACGCCCTCGGTGAGGGCGCTCCGGGCGGCGGCGAGGTCCCCGGTGCGGGTGTAGCTGTCCAGGGTGATGGTGCCGACGGTGGTGGCATCGGCGCCGCGGGTGGCGAGCAGGCCGTCGCGCATCCGCAGCGGGTCGGCCATGCCCATCCGGGGCTGGACGACGAGCGTCCCGGCGGCCCGGGCGCGGGCGACGAAGGCGCCGAAGCCGGGGTTGGCGGGGGCGTCCCCGCGCGGCGCGGTGGCGGGAACGGTCATCGCAGCACCCCGGAGGCGGTGGCGGTGGGCAGGGTTCTGGAGGCGGTGGGCAGCGCACGGTCGGTGGCCGGCGCACGGTCGGCCGGAAGTACGCGGTCGGCGGTCAGCGCACGGTCGGCGGGCGCGGGCAGGGCCCGCGAGGCGGGTGCGGGCAGCGCGCCGACGAAGGAGCGGAAGTCGGCGACCGAACGCCCCTCCTCGAACACTCCGTCGTACCCGGCCGAGAGCAGCGACCGCTGCCGGTCCGGGTCCCCGGAGCCGGCGATGCCGAGCTTGCCGCCGATCACCGTCGGGGTGGCGGCCAGTTCGGGACAGGCGCGCAGCGCCTGGATCACCCGCAGCCCGTCGTGGTAGCCGTGCCCGTTGACGCTGCTCAGCACGATCAGGTCGGGCTCGATCCGGCGGCACTCGGAGACCAGCAGCTCGTCCGGCACACAGGCACCCAGGTTGGTGACCCGGTGGCCCAGCTCCTCCAGCAGCAGTTGCAGGAAGACCAGGTTCCAGGTGTGCGAGTCCGAGGACATGGTCGTCACGACGACGTCCAGACCGGCCGGTTCGGCCTTTCCGCGCTGCGGCTCCAACTGGTTCACGGCGCAAACCCTCTGTAGTCGGTGGTGGTGGGAGTCCCGGCCCGGCGGCGCCGGCGACCGGCTCGCCCGGCCTGAGCAGAACGCTAGGCAGGATCCGGCGGGCGGACCGGCAGCTCGTCCGGCAAGTGACGGGCAGTATCGGGATCCGGCGGCTCGGCCCGCCGCACCCGGCACGGGGTACGCCCCGCCGCAGCAGGAGCGGGGTACGCCCCGCCGCGACCGACGGGTGGTGCGCCCCGCCCGTCCGGCGGCTCAGCCCGCCGCGGCCAGCACCGGGTACGCCCCGGCGCCGCCGAACAGCCGGCGGCAGAGGTTCAGCACGGTGAACCGGACGCCGTCCCGGGCCGGCACACTGCGGATCAGCCCGCTGGCCAGCAGCTCGTGCACGGCGGCCAGCGACTCCTGGGGCGGCCGTCCGCTCAGCTCGACGGCGTCCTCCCCGGACCAGTCCCCCGGCTCGGCCGCCAGCCGCTCCAGCAGGTCGCGCTGGCCCAGCGTCAGCCGGTGCACCGCCGCGTCCAGGGCCTCCCCCACGTCCCCGCGCCCGCCGAAGCCGGCCGGCGGCGGCCCCAGGTGGAACGGCCCGTCCGCCATCCGGGCCACCAGCTGGCGCGGCGAGAGCACCGTCGACCAGCCGGCGGCCAGCTCCAGGGCGCCGGGCAGGCCGTCCAGCTGCCGGCAGAGCGCGGCCACCGCGGGCGCCTCCTCCGGCTCCAGCCGGTACCCGGGGCGCAGCCGCCGCAGGTGCGACAGCAGCAGCCGGACGGCGCCGACCTCGGCCAGCGCGGCCGGGTCGTGGTCGAGCTCGGGTCCGGGGGTGGGCAGCGGGGCGAGCGGGACCACCTGCCCGCCGGGCAGCGGCTGCGGGACCCGGGCGGTGATCAGCACGCTGAGGCCGGGGCAGCGCTGGAACAGCTCGTCCAGCAGGGCGGTCTCCACCCCGGCGTCGGCGCCGTCCAGGACCAGCAGGGTGGGGCGGGCGCCGATCGCGGCGACCAGGTCGGCCCGGCGCTCGGGGCCCATCCCGGGCTGGCGGGCCCAGTCGATCCAGCGCACCGACCAGCGGGCGGTCAGGTGCAGCCGGCGGGCCACCTCCAGCACCAGCCGGGTCTTGCCGACCCCGCCGAGTCCGGCCACGGTGACCAGCCGGTCGCCGTGCACGGCGAGCGCCTCGGTGAGCACGTCGATCTCCGGCTCGCGGCCGACGATCGCGCCCCGGGCGACCGGCGGCGCGGTCGGCTCGTCGCGCGGCTCCTCGGCCAGCGCCTGGCGGCGCGCGGCCGCCTCGAACACCGAGCGGCTGCGGCCCTCCAGCCGCAGCGCGTCGGCGAGCAGCCGGACCGTCTCCTGCCGGGGGCGCTGGACCCGTCCGCTCTCCATGTCGCGGATCGCCCGGACACTCAGTGTCGCGTGGTCGGCGAGGATCTGCTGGGTCAGGCCGATGCGCTCGCGCCGGATCCTGAGCAGCTCGCCGAAGCCCGCCGTCGACTGCAGGGTGTGACCGCCGTCCATGCTCCGTCCGCCTTCCGTGGGTTGGCCAAGTACCGGGGACCAGGGGCCCGCGGCCCCCCGTCGGGCGGGCCCGAGGTGCGGCGCCGGACGGTGGTGACCGTCGGACCGGCTTTCCCCTGGCGCCGATGGTCCACGGCCCGGCTCTACGGCCGATCAACGGCCGATCACCGAGGATTCACGACACCTCCGCATCGTCCACGAACCCTCCTGACGCCCGAAGGCGCGGAGCGGGATCGACGGCGTACGGCGGGCCCGGCGAAGAAGGACGGCGGCACCATGGGACCGGCCCGGGCGTACCGCATCGGGGAACGGTACGACCGGGCCGGTGGCTCGGGGGCGGGGGCGGTCCGGGGTTCGGCGTCAGGCCTGCTGGAGCCCCGGGTGGTACGCCTCGCTGACGAAGGAGGCGGCGGTGGACACCGTGCCGCCGGGGCGGGTGATGTGCGAGACCACCCGGTAGTCGGCGCGGGCGTGCTCCTCGTCGAGGGTGATCGCGGTGTAGCCGCGCCGCCCGTCGTAGAACTTCAGGTGCGGGTTGGCGGCGGTCAGGGTGGCCCAGTTGCCCGGGTGCTCCTCGCCGTCCCCGTCGCTGGCGATCGAGGTGCCGACGATCTCCACGCCGACGGTCCGCGAGTCCGGGTCGTCGAAGTCGCGCTTGACGTCCATCGCGTAGGCGACGTGCACGTCCCCGGTGAGCACGACGAGATTCTCCACGCCGATGTCCTCCACTCCGGCCAGCAGCCGTTCGCGCGCGGCCGGGTAGCCGTCCCAGGCGTCCATGGACAGTTTGGAGACCGCAGCGGTGGTGTTCTTGCGGCGGGAGAGCACCACCTGCTGCGGCACCACGTTCCACACCGCGCGGGAGCTGCGGAAGCCGTCCAGCAGCCAGCGCTCCTGGGTGGCGCCCATCAGGGTGCGGCGCGGGTCCGCCGACTCCGCGGTCGGGAACTGCCAGCCGTCGCCGTTGGCCTGGTCGGAGCGGTACTGGCGGGTGTCGAGGATGTCGAACTGCGCCAGCCGCCCGTAGTGGAGGCGGCGGTACAGCTTGAGTTCGGTGGCGTTCGGCTGCGGCATCCGCAGCGGCATGTTCTCCCAGTACGCGCGGGTGGCGGCGGCGCGGCGGGCGACGAAGGCCTCCGGGGACTGGCCCTTCTCGGGGATGCCGGCCGCGTAGTTGTTCTCCACCTCGTGGTCGTCCCAGGTGACGTACCAGGGGAAGGCGGCGTGCGCGGCCTGGAGGTCGGGGTCGGTCTTGTAGAGGGAGTAGCGCAGCCGGTAGTCCGCCAGGGTGGTGGTCTCGTGGGCGAGCAGCGAGGGCAGGCTGCGGTCGGTGTACTTGCGGTCGCCGCCGGCGGAGTCGATCGCGTACTCGTAGATGTAGTCGCCGACGTGGAAGACCGCGTCGAGGTCCTCCTCCGCGAGGTGCTTGTACGCGGTGAAGTAGCCGTCCTCGTAGGCCTGGCAGGAGACCAGGCCGAGGCGGACCCGGTCGACGTGGCGGTTGCGGGCCGGGGCGGTGCGGGTCCGGCCGACCGGGCTGGTCCAGGCGCCGACCCGGAAGCGGTACCAGTACACCCGGTCCTGGTCGAGGCCGTCGACGTCCACGTGCACCGAATAGTCGAACTCGGCGTGGGCCCTGGCGGTGCCGCGCCGGACGACCTTGCGGAAGCGCTCGTCCCGGGCCACCTCCCAGTCGACCCTGACCAGTCCGGCCGGCGGCAGGCCGCTGCCGGGCTCCAGCGGGCGCGGCGCGAGGCGGGTCCAGAGCACCACCGCGTCGCCGAGCGCGTCACCGGAGGCGACACCGAGGGTGAACGGGTCCTCGGCCAGGGTGCGGGGAGCGAGTTCGGCTTCGGCGGCGTGGGCGCTCGGCAGCTCGGTGGTGAACGCCAGCGCGGCGGCCGCCGAGGCGACCGTCAGGAAGCGGCGTCGGCCGAGGCCGAGACGGGCGGCGGCCTCGGTCAACCGCCGGTCGGGCGAGGACTGCTGGTCTGTGCGGGCCATGGGCCGGACTGCCTTCCGTACGCGGGGGCCGGGCCGACTGGGCAACCGGCTGTGTACGGAGGGAAATTGGACCGGACCGTGCGGTACGGCGGGCGTCGGAGCATCGGCGGGCAGGTGATCATCGCGTGATCACAGCGGCCGGATCGGACAATCAGGAGATTCCGCCCGGGAGTTGGACACCGGGGCCACTCCGGATCCAGGCCCGGGTCCGGGTCCGGGTCCGGATTCGTACCGAGCGGGGCGGTCGGCGCGGACCCGCCCGCCCCACTCGGCCCGCCGGCACTGCCCGCGCGCAGATGGACGAGCGCCGCCCGTCCCTCCACCGCGCGCGGGTGCACGCCCGTCGGCGGAGCCTCGCGGCGCCGCGCCGGACGGCGACCGGCAGGTCCTCGGCCACCGCGACGGTCGACAGCGTGCACGGCGGAGCCCCGGAGCGAGATCACCCCGATGGGCCTGCGGGTGGGTGGCGGCAGCCAATCACGACACCGCACCCACCCGCAAACCCGCCGCTCACGGCTCCGGACGCAGCGTCATATTCCGAGCCCGGAAGGGTTGTTCACGGTCCGCCGCCCAGTGGGGAGCGGCCCGCCGCCCCGGCGCCGGGAGGTCGGACGCGGGAGGAGCCGGCGGAGGGCCGGCGCCTCCCGGGGCGGACCGTGCGGGAACAACCGATTCGCTTTCCACCGGCCGAGTGCGTAAGGTCGTGTTTACCGACGCGGGGTGGAGCAGCTCGGTAGCTCGCTGGGCTCATAACCCAGAGGTCGCAGGTTCAAATCCTGTCCCCGCTACTCAGTAGCAACGAAGGCCCGGAGGATCCGTCCTCCGGGCCTTCGCCGTTCCCGGAACAGAAGAATCGGCTTCTCGACGCCCTGGCCGAAAGCGATTCGCTTTTCGCCCTCCTCATGCCGTAAGGTCGTGTTTACCGACGCGGGGTGGAGCAGCTCGGTAGCTCGCTGGGCTCATAACCCAGAGGTCGCAGGTTCAAATCCTGTCCCCGCTACTCAGTAGCAACGAAGGCCCGGAGGATCCGTCCTCCGGGCCTTCGCCGTTCCCGGAACCGTTCCCCCAACGAAAAAGCCGGTCCCGGCACCTCCGTCCGAAAGCGATTCGCTTTTCGCCCTCCCCATGCCGTAAGGTCGTGTTTACCGACGCGGGGTGGAGCAGCTCGGTAGCTCGCTGGGCTCATAACCCAGAGGTCGCAGGTTCAAATCCTGTCCCCGCTACTCAGTAGCAACGAAGGCCCGGAGGATCCGTCCTCCGGGCCTTCGCCGTTCCCAGTACCGTTCCCGCAATGAAAAAGCCGGCCCCGGAAATCCGCAGGGCCTGGCATCGGAAGCGCGTGGTGCGCAAGAGTGGCCCGACCGCTGCCGCGACCGATGGAGCCTCCCGTGACCGTCGCCAGGATCATCCACTACCACCACGAGTTGCCGCTCGACTTCGACCAGTTGCTGCTCGGCATCCACGCCGACGCCCGCGCCGACCGGATGCTCGACCCGTTCACCCAGCGGTTCCACCAGGTCGTCGACCACTGGACGAGCCGTCCCGGGTTCTCCTGCGCCGTCTCCTACGAGGGCCGCGAACCGACCGGCTTCGCCTACGGCGCACCGCTGACGGCCGGCCGCGAGTGGTGGCGCGGGCTGCTCGGCCCCGCCCCGGACGCCGCCGCGACCTTCGGCCTGTCCGAGCTGATGGTCCGCCCCGCCTGGCGCGGGCAGGGCCTCGCCCGGCGGCTGCACGACGCCCTGCTGGAGGAGCGGCCCGAGGAGTTGGTGTGCCTCCTGGCCGAGGCCGACCAGCCCCGCGTGCGGGCCCGTGGCGAGTCCTGGGGCTACCGCCCGGTCGGCCCGACCCTGCCGGTCGCCGGCAGTCCCGCGTACACCGTGATGCTCCGCCGACTCCGGCCCACGTCCTCCTGACCTGCGCCGCTCGGATCCGGCCAGGAGTACCGTGAAAGGGCCGTCACACGTCCGGACGGTCCGACGGCCGACGAGTACTGAGAAAACATCCATGCCGTCCTCATGATGTTCGAAGCCGCGCGCCCTACTCTCATCGATCATGGCGATACGAAGCGTCTCCCGGGCAAGAGTGTTGGTACCGGTCGGCCTGCTCGTCGCCGCGGGGGCGGTGGCCGCGGCGTTGCAGGGGCCGTCCGGCGGTGTCGAGAGCCGGCCGCAGCTGTCCGTCGTGGCCGACACGACCTCGTCCGCGCCGCCGGTGGTCGCCCCGAGGACGCCCGCCCCGACGGCCACCCCCACGACCGCCGCGGCTCCCGACACCTCCACCGGTGCCGCCGTCGCAGCCCTGCACAGCGCCGTGGACCGGGCCGAGGGCGCGGTCTCGGTGGCGGTCACCGACCTGGGCACCGGGCAGTCGCTCAGCTACGGCGGCCCCGGCCACGACTTCGCCACCGCCAGCATCGTCAAACTCGACATACTGGCCGCGCTGCTGCTCCGGACGCAGGACCTCGGCACCACGCCGACCGCCGCCCAGCGCGACCTGGCCACCACGATGATCGAGAACAGCGACAACGACTCCGCCACCGGCCTGTGGGACGAGATCGGCGCGGACCCGGGTCTCGACGCCGCCAACGCACGCTTCGGCCTGACCGCCACCGAGGCCGGCCAGGACGGCTACTGGGGCCTCACCTCGACCACCGCCGACGACCAACTGCGGTTGCTGCGCCAGGTCTTCACCGACGATTCGCTGCTCTCCGCGACCTCCCGGGCCTACATCCAGGAGCTGCTCGACCAGGTGGAGGACGACCAGCGCTGGGGCGTGGGCGCGGCGGCGAGCAACGGCGGGTTCGAGGTGAAGAACGGCTGGCTGCCGAGGGACACGGACGGCCTGTGGGTGATCAACAGCATCGGCCGGGTCGAGCGGGACGGGCACGAGCTGCTGATCGCCGTGGTCTCGGACGGGAATCCGACCGACACCGACGGGGTGGACCTGGTGGAGTCGGTGGCCCTGGCGGCGGCCGAGGCCCTGTCCGGGAATTGAGCGCCGAGCGGGCTCAGCGCTGACGCGGGTCCCGGCCGAGCCCGTCGAGGAACTGCCGCTGGCCGTCCAGGAATCCGTCCGCGAAGAGCGAGCGGGGCGAGAAGAGCGCGGTGAGCGTGATCCTGAGTTCCGACTGCTCGACGGACCGCTTCAGCAGCGAGTGCGCCGCGTCCGGGTAGTGCTCGACCGTCAGCGCGCCGCCCGCGCCGCCCGTGTCCAGCGCCTCGCGGTAGCCGCGCTCGGTATCGGCGGTGTCCACGTTGGTGTCCTGGCCCGCGAGGACCAGCAGCACCGGGACGCCGCGCAGGGCGAGGAGGTCCCGGGTGGCGTCGGCGGTGTGGTTCCTTGAGACGAAGCCCCAGCGGTCGGCGGTCATGCCGTGCGCGTCGCCGCCCATGGCCGCGAGGTACTCCTCGAAGCCCGCATGCCGTGCGAGCAGCTCCCGGACGGCGTCGCTCCTGGCGGTCTCGGCCTCGGTCCGGGCCGCCGACGCGCCCTCGGCGCGCAGTTCGGCGAGCAGGTTGTAGCGGCCCTGCCGGAGCCAGTTGATCGCGGGCGAGACGGCGACGACGAAGCCCACCGGCGTCCTGGCGGCGACCTTCGGCAGGACCCAGCCCGCCTGGCTGGCGCCCCAGAGCCCGATCCGGTCGCCGTCGATGTCCGGACGGGCGCGGGCCCAGGCGATCGCGGCGGCCGTCTCGTCGGCCCGGTCGTCCATGGACTGGTCGAGCCAGTTGCCGGGGGCGCCCGCGACGCCGGGCTTGTCCCAGGAGAGGGAGGCGTAGCCGGCCTTGGCGTTGGCCTCCCAGATGGGCTTGTAGCCGTCGTCGTGGGTGGCGTCGGTGGGGCCGTCGCCGTGGACGAACACGACGAGTCCGTGGCGCTCGCGGCCGTCCCTGGGGACGGCGAGGACGCCGTTGAGGACGTGGCCGCCGTGGCGGATCGAGACCCTCCGCTCGTCCATGTCGTAGGAGTTCTGCCACAGCACCGCGCCGACGAGGCCGGTACCCACGAGCAGCACCGCGACGAGCGACCACACGGCGATGCGGAGCCCCCGCCGTCGGGGCTGGGTCCTGTGACGCACGGGACGGTCACCTCCGTTCCGATTCCGATTCCGGCCTTAGAACTATCAGAACAGCAACGATCGTGGCGAGTCTGATAGATTTGAGTCCTGGCTGCAAGGATCGGGAAGAAGAGGGGCACAGCATGGGACTCGACGCACCGGGCCCGGGCGCCGGAACGGTGACCGTGCGGCGCGGCCTCCCCGCCGGGGCCGAGCGGCGGGCCGCCGAGCTGTACTGGGAGGCCTTCGGCCGCAAGCTCCGCCCCGCCCTCGACCCGCCCGAGAAGGCCGTGCCCTTCATCGCCGCCCACCTCAACGCCGACCGCGCGGTCTGCGCCCTGCTCGACGGGCGGCTCGTCGGCCTCGCCGGGTACCGGCTCGGCGGCCGGGGCCTCACCGGAGGAACGGCCGGCGCCGTGCTGCGCGCGTACGGACGCCTGCGCGGGCTGCACCGCGTCCTGCTCCTCACCCTGTTCGAACGCCGGCCGGGGGCCGGGCAGCTCCTCATGGACGGGATCGCCGTGGATCCGGACCTGCGCGGCCGGGGCGTCGGCAGCCTGCTCATCGAGGAGGTGGCCGCCGTCGCGGCGGAGCAGGGCTTCCGGGAGATCCGGCTGGACGTGATCGACACCAACCCGCGCGCCCGGGCCCTGTACGAGCGGCGCGGCTTCACGGCCGTACGGACCGAGGAGACGCCCTACCTGCGGCGACTTCTCGGCTTCGGCGCGGTCACCACCATGCGCCGACCCGTCGGCACCGACCGGAGGACAGGACTGTGAGCACCGGAACCGACGACACCGGAACCGACCACGTCGAGGTCCCCACCCGGATGCTCGTCCACGCGCTGGTCCGCGAGGACGGCACCGTCGGCGCCGACGAGCTGTACAGCGTCGCCAACACCCTGGGCATGAGCGACCAGCAGGTCCGGCTGTGCGTCAAGCGACTCGTCGCCGAGGGCCGGTTCACCCACGAGGGCCGGGGCCGCAGGGCGCAGCTGCACGCGGCCCCGGACACCCTGCGCGACCTCGCCCCCGACGTGGACTTCCTGCGGCACGCCTTCCGCCAGGACGCCGGGGCCGCGCCCTGGGACGGCATCTGGCACCTGGCCGCCTTCGCGGTGCCCGAATCGGCACGCGCCGCCCGGGACACCCTGCGCGAGACGCTGGTCCACCTCGGCGGTGCCCCGCTCCAGGGCGGTCTGTACGTCAGCGCCAACGCCTGGGAACCGTACGTCGAGGAGGCGGCCCACCGCCTGGGCGCCCACGGCGGGCTCACCCTCCTCACCACGACCGACCTGCGCCGGGGCGACACCCGGGAGCCCGCCGAACTCGCCCGGGAGCTGTGGCCCCTGGCGGAGATCGCCGACCGCTACCACCGCCTCGACCGTGTCGTCGGCCCCCGGCTCGACCGGCTCACCGGCCCTGCCGAACTCTCCTCCGGCGAACTCCTCACCGTCGCGGTGGAGCTGGCCGCCGAGCTCACCCGCGCGATGGAGCCCGATCCGCTGCTGCCGCCCGAACTGCTGCCCCGGCCCTGGCCCGGCACCGGGGCCCGGGAGCGGATCGCCCGCTGCTGGGCCGCCCTGTACGCCCGCGACCGGGGCGAGGCCCGCCCGGCGCTCTTCCACCGCTACGCCGACATCACCCGGGAGGCGGCGGACCGGGCCACGGGCTGACCTCGGAAGCGACTCCTCGGGACTCACTCCTCCTCGGGGACCTCGACGATCAGCAGGATCCCCCGACTGCCGGGGCGGACGGCGTGCGGCGCCCGCGCCGGGATCCGGCACAGCTCGCCCGGGCCGACCGTCGACTCGGCCCCGTCCAGGAGGAGTTCGAGCCGACCGGAGAGGACGATCAGCACCTCCGGACTGTCGTGGGCCTCGACGGGCAGCGGCCGTCCGTCCATCCGCAGGACCTTCACGGCGGCCGTGCCCACCTGCTCCAGCAGCCGGGACTCCCACGGGGCGGTCAGCGCGGACGCGGCGGCGGAAAGGTCGATCGGGTTCACGGCGGGCGGGTTCACGGCGGTCGGGTTCACGGCATACCTCCATGACGGGCCCACCCCGCCGGGAGGGCAGGACAGGACCGCGATGCTGTTCGAAGGGGACGAGCTGGACGCTATCCGAGCGGCCGGGCCCGTTGGTCGACCGTTTGGTAAAACCTCGCGCGGCGCCGTGCCTCCGGAAGCGCCTCAGCGCGACAGTCCGGCCCGGTGGGCGAGGATCGCGAGGCGGACGCGGTCGCGGGACGCGAGCTTGTGGAGCAGTCGCCCGATGTGGGTCTTGGTGGTGCCCTCGGTGATGTGGAGGCGAGCGGCGATCTCGGGATTGGTGAGCCCGTCGCCGACCAGCGCCAGCACCTCGCGCTCGCGGGCCGTGAGGGCGAGGACGGCGGTGCGCGCCCGGGCCCGCACCGGGTCCTCGTCGGCGGCGCCCGGCCCGGCGGTCAGCAGCCCGGTCAACTCGGTGATCAGCCGCCGGGCGATGCCGGGCGCGAGCGCACCCTCTCCGGCGGCCACCGCCCGTACCGCGGCGAGGAGTTCGACGGGTTCGGCGTCCTTGAGCAGGAAGCCGGCCGCCCCGGCGCGCAGCGCACCGCGCACATAGGTGTCGAGCGCGTAGGTGCTGAGGATCAGCACCCGGCTGCCCGACGGTCCGGCGACGATCCGGCGGGTGGCCTCGATCCCGTCCAGGCCGGGCATCCGGATGTCCATGAGGACGACGTCCGGACGTTCCCGGTCGGCGAGTTCGACGGCCTCCGCGCCGTCCGCCGCCTCCCCCGCGACCGTGAAGCCCGGGGCGAGGCGCAGGATTCCGGCGAACCCGGCGCGGACAAGGGCCTGGTCGTCGGCGACCAGGACCCGGACCGTCACGGCCGGTGCTCCATCGCTGCGGAGCCCGACCCGGAGTCGGCCCCGGCTGCGGAGCTGGAGTCGGCCCCGGCCAGTGGCAGCCCGGCGCTGACCCGGAAGCCGCCCGCCGGGGTCGGCCCGGCCACGCACCAACCGCCGTACGGGGCCACCCGTTCCCGCATCCCGGCCAGTCCGGTGCCGCCCGTGCTGCCTGTGCCCGCCGGCGGTGCGGGGCGTGGACGCGCGCCGTCCCCGGGCCCGTCGTCCGTGACCTCCAACCACAGCTCGTCGTCCCGGTACTCGACCTCCACCCGGGCCCGGGCGGCGCCCGCGTGCCGGACCACGTTGGCGAGCGCCTCCCGCAGGATCCGGTACCCGGACAGGCCGACGCCGGGCGGCAGTTCGCGCTCCCGCCCGCGGATCCGCACCTCCACCGCGACCCCACCCGCACCGGCCCACTCCGCCAGCCGCCGCAGATCGACCGCCGCCAGCCCGGGGGCGGGCCCCGGGACCGGCGGCCGTTCCCGGGGACCGGCGGCCGTTCCCGGGGCCCGGTGTCCTCCCGGAGGACGGCGAGCAGCGTCCGGGTCTCGCGCAGCGCGTCCGTGCTCACGGCCCGGATCGCCGCGAGCGCCGTCCCGGCCGCCTCCGCGCCGCCGTCCGCTCCCGCGTGTGCCAGCGCGTACTGGCCGAAGCCGGCCTGGACGCTCACCACGCCGAGGCTGTGCGCCACCACGTCGTGCACCTCCTGTGCCAGCAGCAGCCGTTCCTCCGAGCGGGCGGCCCGCTCCAGCGCCGCCCGGCGCTCGGCGGCCACGGCGGTGTGCGCGCGGTGTCCGCGCACGGCGCGCCCCACCGCCCAGGCGGCGGTCTGGGCGAGAACGGCGAGCGGAAGATTGCCGAAGACCTCGTCGGGTGCCGTCGCGGTGACCGCCCAGCCGAGGACGGCCACGCCGAGCGCCGTCCGCCCGTGACCGGCCCACCCGGCCCGCCGGTCCTCGGCGGCAGCCGCGTACACCGCCAGCGCCCCGACCGGCACCGCCCACGCGCCGACCACCAGCCCGACCGCCGGCTGCCGGCAGCCCGCCACCGACAACACCCAGGCGAGGACGGCGATCCAGCACGACGCGGCCGGCCACCGCCGCCGGAGCGCCAGCGCGGTCCCCAGCGCCACCGTGGCGAGCACGGCGGCGGCCAGGGCGGCGGAGCCCTCCAGCGGCGGGTTGCCGCGGCCGTGCGGGTCGAAGTCGCGGGCGGCGTCGAGGACCCGGACGACGGTGACCGCCGTGCCTGCCAGCGCCACGAGCGGGTCCGTCCACGCCCGGTGGAAGGGCGCGAGCCGCTTCGTCCAGGGCGCCCGGGTGGCGGGGCGTGCGGGCGCGGGTCCGGCCGTCGGCTGGTTCTGCACCCGGCCAGGCTAGCCACCGGCGGACGGCCGGACATCCGACCACGGTCGTATGCCCCCGGCCGGACGCGCCGGACCGGGACCGGCCGTCACCTTGGTCACGGAACCACCCCCAGCACCCGATCCGTTCGAAGGAACCCGCCCATGCCCCGCACCGTGCCCCGACGCCGTTCCCGCCCGGCCGCCGCGCTGCTCGCCGGTCTGCTCAGCACCGGCGCGCTCGCCACGACGGCGGCGCTGCCCGCGACCGCGCACGCCGCCACCACCGCTGCCACTATCCCGCTCGCCCTCCCCGCGCCGACCGGCCCGCACCCCGTCGGCACCACCACCCTCCATCTGGTCGACCCGGGACGCCCCGACCTCTGGGCGCCCACTCCGCGTCCGCGCGAACTGATGGCCCAGCTCTGGTACCCGGCCGCCACCTGCGGCGGCTCCGCCCACCGGCTCGCGCCGTGGCTCGACCCGGCCGCGCTGGCCCACCTGGAGAGCGACTACCTCGGTGCCGCCCCCAGCCGCTTGGCCTGGCCCCTCACCCACTCCCGCCAGGACGCCCCGGCCGACCGCGGCACCCGCCACCCGGTCGTCCTCTACTCCCCCGGCTCCCGCGCCGACCGCGCCTTCGGCACCCTGGCCGCCGAGGACCTCGCCTCGCGCGGGTACGTGGTCGTCGCCGTCGACCACACCTTCGACGCCGGTGAGGTCACCTTCCCGGACGGGCGGCTGGAGATCCGCAACAAGCCCGCCGTGTTCGCCATGACGGACACCGGGATCGTCGACTACCGCACCGCCGACGTCCGCTTCGTCCTGGACCGGCTGACCGAGCTCGCGGCCGGCGCCGACCCCGACGCCGAGCACCGCCCCCTCCCGCCGGGCCTCGGTGCGGCGATCGACCCCGCCACCGTCGGCATGGTCGGCCACTCCATGGGCGGCGCCACCGCCGTCCAGACCCTGCACGACGACCCGCGCGTACTGGCCGGGGTATCGCTCGACGGCCCGGTCTTCGGCACCGCCGCCGCCGACGGCGTGGACCGCCCGCTGCTGCTCTTCCGCGCCTCGGACGACCGCCCGGTGCGCGACGCGATGTGGGACGCGCTGTGGCCGCATCTCGGCTCCTGGCGCCGCCAACTCACCCTCGGCGACTCGGGCCACGGCACCTTCTCCGACCTCGAAGCCCTCCTCCCCGCCGCCCGGCCCGTCCTCGGCTGGCCCGCCGGACAGCTCGACGCGTTCCTCGGCACCCTCGCCCCGGCCCGCGCCGTCGATGCCCAACGCGCCTATCTGGCCGCCTTCTTCGACCTCCACCTGCGCCATCGGCCCACCACCCTGTTCAACGGCCGCTCGGCCGCCCACCCGGAGGTCCGGTTGGACCGGTGAGACGGCCGGACCGGCGTCAGCGGCACAGGGCCGCGTCGACCACGCCCTCCAGCTTCCGCGCGGCCGCCTTGTCCGGCGCCTGGACGGTCATCGTGACGGTGGCGGCGCGGCCGTCCGCCGTGACGCCGACCCGGGTCTCGTAGCCCGGGATGCTGCCGCCGTGCCCCCAGTACTCGCCGCCGCAGGACAGCGGCGTGCTCACCAGCCCCAGCCCGTAACCCGATCCCGCCGCGAACGGCTCCCCTGCGGGAGTGGTGGCGCGCATCTCGGCGAGCTGCGCGGGCGGCAGGAGTTCGCCGTCCAGCAACGCCGTGAAGAAGCGGCCGAGTTCGGAGGGGGTGGAGACGAGCTGGCCGGCCGCCCAGGCCCAGGAGGGGTCCATGTCCGTAATGTCGACCAGCGGCCCGTCCGCCGACTCGCGGTAGTAGCCGTGCGGGTGGGCCCCGCGGATCGTCGCGTCGCCCGGCGCGGGGAAGTACGTGTGCCGCAGGCCGAGCGGCCGGACGATCCGCCGCTCGATCTCCTGGCCCAGGCTCCGCTGCGTCACCGCCTCGACGACCAGCCCGGCGAGAACGTAATTCGTGTTGCTGTACGCCCACTTGTGATCCTCGGGCGCGGCGTCGGCCGGGTAGCGGAGGGCAATGTCGAGCAGTTCGCGCGGCTCGTAGCGGCGGACGTCGTCGCCGAGGTGGAGGGTGTAGTTGGGCAGCCCGCTGGTCTGCTGGAGCAGGTGCCGGAGGGTGATCCGGTTGCCGTCGATCCCGTCGCCCCGGACGACGCCCGGCAGGTACCGCTCCACCGGCGCGTCCAGTTCGAGCCGCCCCTGCGCGACGAGTTGGAGCACCACCACGGCCGTGAAGGTCTTGGTGTTGCTGCCGACCCGCACCTGCCCGTTCTTCGGCACCGCCGCACCGGTGGCGGCGTCGCCGACCCCGGCGGTGTAGCTGCGGGTGCGCCCGTCCAGGAAGCGGACGGTGCCCAGCGCGCCGGGGGCGCCCGTCTCCGCCAGCAGCGCGTCCAGCCGCTGCTGGACGGCGTCGGGCCGGGCGACGGTGGTCGCGGCTGTCGCCGGGGCGGCCGCGGTGGCGACCAGGGCGGCGGCGGTGACGACCAGGGTGACGGCCTTCCAGCGGCTCATGAAGTGCCTCTCGTGCAAGGGTGCGTGTTGCTCGGATCCCGGACTCCCGGGTGCCGTTCCACAAGATCACGCAGCCCGGCGGGCGGTCGTCAGCTCACCGGGCGAGCGACCGTCGGCTCAGCGGACGAGTGGAGGCGGCCGGCCGTGAATCCCTGGTCCTGGCTGCCGTCATCCTCCGGGCCTACCCGAGCGGCTCACCCTTGTGCGGAGCGACCGGCCCCGGGAGCATGGCCCCACATGATCGACTACAACAGCGAGGCCCAGGCGTACGACACCACCCGGGGCGGCGAACCCCGGGCCGAGGCGGCGGCGGACGCCCTGGAACAACTGCTGCCGCAGGGCCCCGCGACCGTGCTGGACATCGCCTGCGGCACCGGCATCGTCACGCGCCGACTGCAACGGCCGGGCCGCACCGTGCTCGGCGTCGACCGCTCCCCCGGCATGCTCGTCCCGGCCGCGCGGCGGATACCCGGCGGGGCGGTGTGCGGCGACGCGACGCGGCTCCCGTTCGCCTCGGGGAGCGTGGACGCCGTGGTGATGGTCTGGCTGCTCCACCTGCTGCCGGACCCGGAACCCGTGCTCGCCGAGGCCCTCCGGGTGCTGCGGCCCGGCGGCAGGCTGGTGACCACCGTCGACAAGGAGGCGGCCTACTTCACCGAGGACGGCGACCTCGCCCGGGCCACCGCCGAACTGCGCCGCCAGTACACCCCGCACGCGCCCGACCGCACCGAGCGGATCCGGGACTGGGCGGGGGCCCACGGCCTGCGCCCCGCCGGTGAGGCCCGCTTCCCCGGCACCGGACAGGGGCGCAGTGCCAGGAAGTGGCGGGAGGCGATCGACGCGGGCCGCATCCCCTGGTGCGTGCGTGCCGACGCCGAGCAGGTGGCCGAGGTGGTCGGCCGACTCGCCGCGCTCCCCGACCAGGACACCCCGATCGCCGACCCGTCGTACCGCCTGCTCGCCCTGGAGGTGTGCGGACCGCCGGCACCCTGACGGCGGCGGCCCGCACACCCCCTCACCGCGCCGTGGCGGCGGCGGTGGGGGTCGGGGCCGGGCGGGGACGGCCGTGCTGACGGGTGGTGAGGGGGTACGCCCAGGCGAGGAGGGCGAGCAGCAGGACGAACGGGAGCAGGGTGCAGAGCGCGGCGCTGCCGGGGGCAGTCGCGGCATGGCGGGATTCAGCGGGCATCGGCGGGGCAGCGGGCATCGGCGAAGTCGAGTTCGGCCCAGACGGTCTTGGCGCTGGGGTCGCGGAGGGCCGTTCCCCAGCGGTCGGCGAGCGCGTCGATCAGCACCAGCCCCCGCCCCGACTGCCCGTCGGTGACCCGCGTCGACGGGAGCACGGGCAGCCGGTCGCCCCGGCAGTCGGACACCTCGATCCGGAGGGTGGCGCCCCGGCGCACGGTGGTGGTGAGGCTGATGTGCAGCTCGAACCCGCGCCCCGGAACGCGCCCGTGCGTGATGGCGTTCGCCGCCAGCTCGGCGACGATGAGCAGCGCCGAATGGAACGGCTCGCCGAAACTGGAGTCCACTCCCCAGTCGGCGAGTTGACGTCTGACGATGCCTCGGCAGAGACAGGCACCCTTCGCGGTCGCGGCGAGGACGATGGTGTGGCGGCGGGGGTTGTCGAGCGGAATTTCGGTCGTCATGGGGAAAAGCCTGGCGGCACGGCCGTACGCTGACCACGGATCCGGCGGGCACGGAGCGTGCTTGTGCGGAAGCGGAGGGTCCGCCTGTTGGCGAGGCCCGGATCAGTCGGTCGCAAACTCGTGCGAGCAGGGGTGGTTCCCATGGTGAGCAGCGTCGAGCGCAACGAGCGCACGGTCCCCGACGACGGGGAGACGTTGGAGAACTCGGACGGGATCGCCGAGTTCTACAGCGCGGTGGGCAAGTTGGTCAAGCTGTACCGCGAACGGGCGGGACTGACCCAGCGCGAGCTGGCGGAGCGCATCGGGTACAGCGAGGACATGGTCGGACTCATCGAGCGGGGGAAGCGGACGCCGAGAATCGAGTTCCTGACGGTGGTGGACCCCATCGTCGACGCGGGCGGGGCGCTGAAGGTCGTCGCGGACGACGTGATGAAGGCGAAGGTCCGGGTGAGTGAGCGTCACCCGGCTTTCTCCAAGGCGTTCACGGCGGAGGAAGCCAAGGCGATCGAGATCCACGAGTACAGCAGCCTGAACATCCCGGGGCTGCTGCAGACAGAGGCGCACGCGCGGGCGCTGTACGACATGCGCAGGCCGTGGCTGTCCGTCGAACAGATCGATTCATGGGTCGTCGCGCGGATGACCCGACAGGAGATCCTGAGCCGTTGGCCGCTGCCCGTGATGAGCTGGGTGATCGACGAGAGTGCCCTGCGGCGGCCGTTGGGCGGCTGGGACATCCACGAGGCGCAGCTGCGCCACCTGCTCAGCGTGGCCGAGGTGCGCGGCGTGGAACTCCAGGTGATGCCGCTCGACCGCACGGAGAACGCCGGCATGGGCGGCTCGTTCGCCCTGCTCACGCCAGCTGGAGGCGCACAGATCGCCTACGTCGAAGTCCAGCACGTCAATAGGCTGATCACGGATCCGGTGGAAATCCGTAAGATGGCGGCACGGTACGGCACCCTCAGGGGGCAGGCACTCACCATGAGGGAGTCCCTGGCCCTGATCGAAAAGACTCTGGGAGAGCGGTAGGCATGGCCGAACTCGCGTGGTTCAAGAGCAGCTACAGCAGCAACGAGGGCGCCCAGTGCGTCGAGGTCGCCGAGACGCCCGGTGTCGTCCATGTCCGTGATTCCAAGGACAAGACCGGCCCCCAACTCGCCTTCGAGCCAGCCGCGTGGAAGGCGTTCATCAACTTCGCCGCAGACGCCAACGTCTGAAACAGCACACCCCCGACGGCCCGCCGCTTCCCAGCGGCGGGCCCGTCGGCATTCCTCCCCAGGCCCGACAGATTCCAGCTGTACTGGCTGCCCTCAGTCCCGGGCGCCCAGCAGGAAGTCCGGGTACAGGTTCACCGTCTGGTCGACCAGCGCGTGCAGACCCGCGACGTACTCGCCCACCCCGCCGGCCTCGTCGATGCTCGCGTGCAGCCCGTCGATCAGCGGCCCGACAGCCGCCGCGAAGGCCCGCAACTGGCTCGGCTCGGTCAGCCGCGCCGCGAACTCCTCCCGGGCCGCCGCGGAGTCCGCGCACCCGACGAGCAGCTTCTCCGCCACCACGCGCTCCGGCCCGGACAGCGACTTCAGGTACTGCACCACCATGAAGGTCGCAGTCCCGTTGCGAAGGTCCTCGTACCGTCCCGAGGCGATGTCCCGCTGGTCGTTGACCAACTGCCGCAGCACACCGAAACGCGCGCCGAAGTCGCGCCACGCGTCCACCCGCGCCTCGTCGCACCCGGCCAGCACCGCGCCCATCGCGGCGGCCATGGCGTACGGGGCACCGGTCTTCCCCAGGTAGCCGTCCATGACCTCCTCGGCCGTCGCCGTCGCGGCGGTCGCCGTGAGGTCCGCGAGCTGCCCGGCTATCGCCCGGTACCAGGTGCGCGACAGCTCCTGACGCAGGCGCAGCGCCCGCGCCGGGTCGTCGCGGCACCCCTCGTCGAGCACCTCGTCCACCAGGTGGCAGGCGATCCCGAACACGGCGAGCAGCTCCTGGTCCGCACTGTCCGTGTCGGCCGCGGCGGGCGGCCGGGGCCCGGCGTCGGACAGGTCGTCCAGGTAGCGTGCCGCAACCCACCACAGCACGTGCGCCACCGCCGCGGGTTCGGCCGGCGCCGGGTCGCCGGAGTGCGTCCCGTGCACCAGGAACGGCAACGCGACGATCCCGTCCACGGCCGGCCCCGAGCCGCGCCCGGCGATCCGGTCCAGGAAGCCGGTCAGGGCCCGTCCCATCGCCCGGTCGGCGGCCGCACCGGGACCGGTCGAGCGGATCAGCCCCTCGCCCGTGCCGCGCAGCCGCCGCAGCACGGCGTCCGAACTCCAAGTGGGTGCGCCTGCCGTCATGGTGTCCTCCGTGTGAATGACCGGGCTCTTGTGTTCGTTCAAAGAGTCGAGAATCAAGGTACGGGGACACTGGTGCGGCCACTGTGCTTACCGTGACGGTTGTCGGGTTCTCTTGTCGGACTGTTCACGGGTGGGGACAGGTCCGACGCACTCGAAGCCCTTCGAGGCTCCGGGCGGGCGACCCGGGACGCGGGCGCCGTACACCCGTCAGGAGGGCTGGGACCAGAGCTGGTTGGCGCCGCCGATGCAGTCCCACAGCACCAGCTGGTTGCCATTGGTCGGGTTGGACTCCGGGACGGTCAGGCACAGGTTGGACTGCGGATTGACGATCCGGCCGTCCGGCTCCCGGTACCACTGCTGGGCGGCGCTGCCGTTGCAGAGGAGGAGTTGCACCTTGGTGCCGTTTTTCGTACCGCCGCCGACCGCGTCCATGCACTTGCCCAGCGCCTTGACGGTTCCGCCGATGGCCAGCCGCCAGATCTGGCCGGGCGCGCCGGTGCAGTCGCTGATCTGCACCTTCGTCCCGTCCTCGGGACTGCCGTTCCGCAGTTCCATGCACTTGCCCGCGAGTCCGATGATCCGGCCCGGCGGGCGGACCGGACCGGGCTCCTCCGGCGGCAGGACGTAGCCGAGGATGATCCGCACGTCGACGAACTGGCCCGGGCTGCAGTTCACGGAGGTGGTGGTGTTGCCGACGATCACCGAGCTGTTGACGTAGTTTTCGTAGACTCGGCCACCGATGCTCCACGCGCAGTGGCCCTGGAGCGTCCAGGTCTGGCGCGGTTCGATTCCGGTGCACTCCCCGAACTGGTTCAGTTCGCCGATGACGGCATAGGTGCGGCATCCGGCGGGCGCGGAGGCCAGGGAGGCGGGGGAGGCCGGAGAGGCTGCGGGGGCCTCCGGAGCGGAGGCGGCCACTACGGACGCTCCGGGCACTCCGGGACCGGAGGCGAGGGCGGCCGAGGGTGCGGCGAGGGCAGCCGCCACCGCCATGGGCAGGGCCGCGAGCAGGGTTGGGGCACGACGCATCGAAGGATCCCTTCCGGGCCACGGGAACTTCCAACTCGAAACTTTGTCGGTTGAGTTGACTGATCGACAGATTCTCCGGGCCGCGGGCCAGCCTCGGGGATCGACCGCCCGGCGTCAACGTGTCCGCTCGAAGTTCCTCCCCGGGCCGTTCGTGCCCGGGCCGACCGCCGCACTCACCCGGTGGGCTCGCGGCTGTAGAGCTTCCTGGCCCACCGGTAGCCGCCCAGGGCGATCGCGGCGCACCAGCCGACGGCCAGGGCCGCGCTGTGCCCGACCGGGGTGCCCATCGGCCGAGCACTGGCACGCGGTCTACCCCACCCACCCCCGGGAGACGTCCGAGGCCGAGGACTGACCTTCCACCGGGCGAGGACTGTCGTGCCCCGTCACAGCCCGGTGGCCAGCCAAATCGTCACAGCGGCAGTGGTGATGAGCCCTGTGTTCAGTGCGATCCGGCGGTCGCCGCCGGTCAGGTGGACGGCGATCGCCCCGGCCTGGAGGAGGACGAGGCCGCCGGCCGCGGCAAGTGCCAGCGGGACCGCGATGCCCGTCAGCGGCGGCAGGACCAGTCCGGTCGCGCCCAGGACTTCGACCGTCCCCAGCGCCCTGAGGGCGGGCAGGGGCAGACGGTCGACCCAGGCCATCATCGGCCGGAGCTGATCGCGGCTGCGGATCACCTTCAGCGTGCCCGCGTAGAGGTAGAAGAGCGCGAGCGGTGTCGCGAGGATCCAGTAGGCGATGTTCATGGTGAGAAGTGCACCGCCGGAGGGCTACCGGTGTCCAAGACCCGTTTTCGCCGAGCCGATACCCCACAGGTATCGGCGCAGCCCGGGCCCCTCGATCGGGTGATGACCCACCATGATCAACAACACCGGGCACCACCCGTCTCCGCCCCGGGCCGGTGCCCGTCCGGATGGAGGAAGCAGAGCGGAGAGCCCCGGGCGGAAGGTCAAGTCAAGCTCCTCAAAGGGGATTTCGTGCCCCTCCTTCCCCGCCCCAAGGGGGAGCACGAGTTGCCGTTCAGAGGCAGTACAGAGGCCCCGCAGGGCCTTCCGCAGGACGACGCGGGTGAGGCGGTGCGGATGCGAACGTGGCGGTGGGGCCCGGGGGTCGGGTCCGGGAGGGAACACCATGAACGCCAATCACCTGGCCGGCCCGCGTCGTCGCGACCGGCTCGGCCTGCGGCTCGCCGCCGTCGCGGTGGCCGGGGCCACGGTCGCCACGCTCGCCCCGACGGCCGCGGTGGCGGCGGGCGTCGGGGTGCCCGCCGCCGTGGCGGAGGCCGAACGGCAGCGGCCGGCCGTCGACCTGGGCCCGGAGCTGCGGGCCCTGGTCGAGCGCGGCGGTGCGACGGCCGCGCTCGGCGAGGCGCGCGAGAACGGCCGCCGACCGTCGCGCGACGCCGCCGGGGTCGTCGACCTGGACTCCGGGCGCGCGGTGCGCGCCGACAGCCGGTTCCGGATCGGCAGTGTGACCAAGACCTTCGTCTCCACGGTCGTCCTTCAGCTGGCCGACGAGGGCCGGCTCCGGTTGGACGACCCGGTGGAGCAGTACCTGCCGGGCGTCGTCCCCAACGGCGGCGCGATCACCCTGCGGCAGTTGCTGCAGCACACCAGCGGCCTGTTCGACTACCTGGAGGACCCTAGGTTCCTCTACCACGACGAGGCGAGCCTGCGCGCGTACCTGGCACAGGGGCGCTGGACGGACTTCCGCCCGGAGGAGCTGGTCTCCGTCGGCGTCGGGCACTCGCCGTACTTCGCGCCCGGGCAGGGTTGGCACTACTCCAACACCAACTACATACTCACCGGGATGATCATCCGCAAGGTCACCGGGCGCAGCTGGCAGCGCGAGGTGGAACGGCGGATCGTCGAACCGCTGAACCTCGACAGCACGACGTTCCCGAACTCCTCCGCCCGGATCCCCGGTCCCCACGCGCACGGGTACGTCCAGCTGCCGGAGGGCCCGGCGGACGTCACCAGGATCAACCCGACCGTCGCGGACGCCGCCGGCAACGGCATCTCCACCACGGCCGACCTCGACCGCTTCCACGCCGCCCTGTTCGGCGGCAAGCTGCTGACGCCCGCCCGGCTGGCCGAGATGACGACCGCCGTCCCGGCACCGATGATCGCCGCGCACTACGGGCTCGGCCTGATCCGCTACGACCTGCCGTGCGGCGAGGTCTGGGGCCACACCGGCGGCATCCCCGGCTACAACACGATCATGCTCGGGGCGCGCGACGGCTCGCGGCAGTTCGCCGTCTCCTTCAACCTCCTGGAGGGGGCCGAGACCGACGAGACCGGCGCGGCGATCGACGACCTCCTCCTGAAGGCGGCCTGCGGCCCGGACGGTACCGGGGCGGCACCGGCAGCAAAGGACGCCACTGGCCGGTCGCCCCTGAAGCTGCTGCGCTGACGCCGAGTCCGCCAGCCCGCCGGCCCGCCGCAGACCGCTGCGACGAGCCGGCGGCGGCCGGACGGACAGGCCTCACTGGAGCAGCGCCACCGCTTCGGCGAGGTCGGCAAACGCGCGCTCGAAGGAGCGTGCCGCGACGAGGAACATCGACCGGTCGGTGAGCGCCCGGGCGAGGCGTGCGGGGTCGTCGGGCAGACGCCGGGCGAGCGTCACGCCCTCGTCGAAGCAGGGCACCAACCGCTCCTCGAACAGGTAGTGGTGGTCGCCGTCGCGGACGACCGCGCGGATGCCGATCCTGCGCCGGACGGCGGCATCGGTGACTCCGGGCCCGCAGCGGGTTCGGCCGCCCGCCCCGACAGGACGAAAAGCGTCTTCCACCACTCCAGGAGGCTGCTCGACTTCCTCGGCTCGCCCGTGGTTGCGAGTCCCTCCAGGACCTCAAGGGCCTCCCGCCGGGCGGCCGCGGCACTCGCCCCGTCCCCCACGGTCTCCCGCATCCGGGCGAAGTGCACCAGCTCCCAGACGAGAACCGGCAGGCCGGTGCCCTCCTCGACCGCCTCCCGCCGGGTCTCCGCCAGGAGCTCGCGGAAGACGCCCGACGCGGCGTCGTGCTGCCCGGCGCCCTCAAGGTTCGCCGCCCATGGCACCAGGTCCCAGAAGGACCGGTCCGGGCTCCGCTTCCGAGCGGCCACCTCGTTGAGCTGCGCGGCTTCCCCGAAGCGCCCCTCCTCGGCCAGCACGGTCGCCAGCCGCTCGCTGCGGCCGGCCTCGGCCAGCTCCTCGCAGACCGCGCGCCCTTCCGCCCTGCGCCCGAGGGCGAACAGCGAAGTCTGGTAGGCGTCCGAGGCCCGACGCAACCGCTCCGCCCGGCCCGGCTCCACGGCCTCCATCCTGCGGGCCGCCCGGTAGGCCTCTGCGGCCAGCTCGACCTTCACCTTCGGATCCCGACTCTGGTAACACAGCGTGAGCAGGGTGTCGACCAACTTCGGCCCGTACACCCTGGGACTCACCTCGGCCAGCACCCGGTACGCACCGACCAGGTCCTCCGGCCACAACCGCCCGGACCCCAGCAGCAACACTCGGGCCCGCAACACCGCATCGTGATCGATCGTCAACGCTTCCCCTGTCTCCGGATGACGGACGAAGGAGATTCTGAGCTGCGGGGAACGGACCGGACAAGCCTCCCGAACTGTGCTTTCCGCCCTACGAAAAGCGGCTCTGACCTGTCATGATGGACATGCTTTCACCCTGGGTCCGCGAACGGGCGGCCGCGCCGGACGCCTCTCCCGGACCACCCGTCGACAGTCGCGCTCCCGATCGGCCGACCGTCATGCAGCCGACTAGCGGCACACCGGTGCGGTGGACGAGGATGCAACACGTGGCCAACGAAACCGGCGAGATCGCACTGAGCACGCAGGACCTTCGTGAGGTCACCGGCTATGCCGCGCAGAGCGCCCAGGAAGTCCTGGGGATCTTCGAGAGAACACACCCCGCCGACTCGCGGCCTCGCCACGCGATCGATGCCGCATGGGCGTTCGCTCGGGGCGGCGAACGGGGGAAGGCACTGCGCGACACCGCGTGGGCGGCGCACAGGGCGGCCCGAGAAGCAGGCACCGCGACCGCAGTCGATGCGGCGCGAGCAGCGATGAACGCGGCAGCCGCCGCGTACCTGCATCCGCTGGCCGACGCCCACCAGGTGAAGCACATTCTCGGGGCAGCGGCCCACGCGGCGCGAGCGGTCGAACTTATGGCCGACGATGATCGCGAAGTTGGTGCTGAGTACATCGAGCAAGCTCGCCGACGCGCGGCGCCGGTCGTCGTCGCCGTGCTCAGGCGCTACCCCTCGGCACCTGCTGGTGGAGGGCGCGTCGGGGAACTGCTTCGCGATCTGGACGCGGCCCTCCGCAGCCGTTTCTGAAGGCCTTGTGGTGACGGGCGGCGAGCGATCATTCCAAGTGCCGAGGACCGCAACACACAACAACACCATCACTGTGGCGTGGGAAGTCGACGCCGTCGACTGCCCACTCCCACTCCTCGGTCACGGGCGCGACGTTGCCACGGCTGCCGCTCGGCGTTCCCGCAGGCGGGCGAGGCGGTGCTCCAATGCCGTGCGGCGGGAGGGCCACTCCGGTGCCGTGATCGAGAACATCGCCGAGTCCCGGAGCAGGCCCTCCTCGCCCGGGGCCCAGGAGGTGGACCAGTTGCGCAGCACACCCTCGAAGGTGGCGCCGGCCTTCGCGATGGCCGCGCGGGAACGGCCGTTGCGGGCATCGGTCTTGAGGTCGAGCCGGGAGACGCCCCAGCCCTCGAAGGCGTGCCGGAAGAGCAGGTACTTGGCCTCGGTGTTCAGTCCGCTGCCCTGGGCGGAGGCCGCGAGCCAGGTGAAGCCGACCTCGATCGCGAACAGCGTGCCGTCCGCCGGGTGGCGACGCGGGTCCAGGAAGGCCGTGGCCCCGACGGCCCGGCCCGTGGCGCGGTCCACCTGGGCGTACGGGACCACCCATCCGGTGTCGCGCCGCGCCAGTTGGGTGTCCACATAGGCGGTGAGGTCGCTCGCCGCCGGCACCCAGGTGAAGCCGTAGCCGGCCCGGTCCTCCGTCGCGGCGAGGGCCAGATCCGCCGCATGGGCATGCCCCAGCGGCTCCAGGCGGACGAACTCGCCCTCCAGCACGGGCCCTTCGAGCAGCGGCACCCCAACGGCGGAACCCACGGCTCCTCCTCGAAACGATCGACGACTACGGCCCCGGCAGCCTCCCAGGCCCCCACGACCCGGCGCACGTCATTTCCACCCACCGGACGGCCGCCGTCCACGGCCGCCCGACCGGGAAACCCCTCGCCCCCGGACTGCTCCGGCCCGTACCGTCGCGGGCATGAAGCTGCTCACGGTCAACATCGGCCGGCCCCGACCCAATCCGTGGAAGGGCCTCGACGCGACGGGCATCGACAAGCGGCCCGTCGACGAGCCGGTGTTCGTCGGCGCTCCCGGCCCCAAGGGCACCGGAGAGGTCGGTCTCGCCGGTGACCGGGTCTACGACGTGAAGCACCACGGAGGTCCCGACCAGGCCGTCTACGCCTACGCCCGGGAGGACCTCGACGCCTGGCAGGCGGAACTGGGCCGGCCGCTCGCGAACGGTGTGTTCGGCGAGAACCTCACCACCCTCGGCCTCGACGTCAACGGCGCGCTGATCGGCGAGCGCTGGCGCGTCGGGGAGAGCGTCCACCGCCGCACGGCCGGGCGGAGTTCCGGCGGGCCCGCGCCGTCACGATGAGGGCTCAGACGGGGGCGAGGCGGGTCCTCAGCAGGCAGAACTCATTGCCCTCCGGGTCGGCGAGCACGTGCCAACTCGCGTCCTCCGGCTGACCGACGTCGACCGGTACGGCTCCGGCGGCCAGCAGGCGTTCGAGTTCGGCGGCCTGGTCGCGGTCGGTGGGGTTGACGTCGATGTGCAGCCGGTTGTTCCCGGGCCTGGGCAGGTCGGTGCGGATGAGGAAGATCGTCGACTGCGGTCCGCCGAAGCCCTCGCGCGGGCCGATCTCGATGCAGCCCTCCGCCTCCCGGTCGAGCTCGACGAAGTCCAGGACCTCGCACCAGAACCGGGCCAGCAGCTCCGGGTCGTGGCATTCGAGCACGATCTCACTGATCCGGCACGCCATGGACAGAACCCACTCTCTCGGGACGAGGAAGCACCTTCCCGGGAACTTACCAGCCGGGCAGATCGGCGTCGATCGCATGGCCCGGACGGCTCCCGGGCACCGCGAGCGTGATAGCGTCGCCCTCCTCTCCGGTGGGCCGGACGAGGTCTCCCAGCAGGTGCCCCATGACCACCCCTGACCAGCAGCTCCGCACCGCTCTTGACGCGCTCGACGCCGTCTTCGCGGCGCTGCCCGAGCGCCCGATCACCGTCGGCGGCTGCACCTACTGCTACACCGACACCGATCTCGAAACCCTCGCGGGCCCCGCGCATCTGGTACCGGACGATCTGGTCTCCTCCGTCGCCACCGAAGCGACCGACCACTGGGACGACTTCGCCGCCCTCTACCACCGGACGACACCGCGGATCGTCCGCCTCCTGACCACCGGCCGACTGCACACCCACTACGGAATGATCGCCTCCCGGCTGCTCGCGGCCGGCTACCGGGGCTGGCCCCCGCCGGAGCGGCAGGCACTGGAGCGCGTCTGGGACGCCTGGTGGCGCTCGGCCCTGCACGAGTACCCGGGCACCGACCGGGCCGTCGAGGTGCTGGAGACGGTGGCCGTCTGCACCGGAAGCCTCTCACCGTGGCTGGCCGTCTGGACCGAAACCCGCACCGAGGCGGCGGAGCGCCACTTCGAGGACGCGCTCGACCACTGGCTCGCCGAGCGGGAGCTCGCGGACCTCCGGCTCGGCTTCCACCGCGAACTGCTCGCCGGACCGGAGCTGCTGACCTGGCTGCTCGCCCAGGATGAGGGCCGCATCGGCGCCGCCCAGCTCTTCGAGGTCGAACGCATCGCGTACAGCTGAGGCAGCGGAGGCAGCCGAGGGCCGCCGGGGCCGTCCGCCGGGTTAAGGTCCTCGCCATGGCTTCGGGGTCCGTTGAGCGGGAGGGCCCGGTCGCGCGACCGGGCGGGGTGTCGGTGGGCGATCTGGTGGCGGCGGTGCCGCGGCGCCTGATCGAGGAGGCCGTCGAGGCCTGTGGCCTGGACGGGCCGGCCCCGGACGGGGAACTCCCGCTGCACCTGACCGCCTGTCTGGTGATGGCGCTGTGCCTCTTCCCCGACGAGCCGGTCGAGGATGTCGCACGGACAGTCGTCGCGGAACTGTCCCGGCTCGACGGTGTCCCGGGCGTGACGGCGGGGCCGCTGACGGCGTCGGGGATCGGCCGGGCCCGGCGACGGCTGGGCCGGGACGTGCTGCGGGAGACGTTCTACCGGGTCGCGCAGCCGGTCGTCTCCCCCGGGGCCTGGCTCGGCGGTCGACGGCTGATGGCCGTCGAGGGGTTCGGCCTCGACGTGCCCGGCTCGGCCGGGAACGCGGCCGAGTTCGGCCCCGACACCGCCGGGCGGTCCCGCCCGGGCACCACCCCCGGGGCCCGGGTGGTGGCCGTCGTCGACTGCGGGTCGCGCACCGTCGTCGACGCCGAGGTCGGTCCGCGCCGCCCTGGCGAGGAGGCGATGACGGTCTCGCTGCTGGCCACGGCCAGCAGCGACTGGGTACTCCTCGGCGATCGGAGCCGGTACACCTTCGCGACCTTCGGCGCCGCGGCCCGGATCGGGGCCGCGACGTGCTGGCGGGTCCCGCCCCGGGTGCCGCTGCCGGTCCTGGAGGTACTGCGGGACGGCTCTTACCTGTCGGTGCTGGTCGATCCCGACCTGCCCGCGTGCGAGCGGGCGAAGTGCCTCCTGGAGGCGTGGTCCGGCGCGAAGCCCGACCCGGTCGCCGCCCATACGGTGCGGGTGATCGAGGACGGCGACGCGGACCGCCTCGTCACCACGTTCAGGGACCCGGAGGAAGTGACGGCCGCCGAGTTGGCGGACGCCCACCGTCAATGGCGGCGGCGGTCGGCCACGGACGGCGGGCCGTGCTCGGCCCTGCGCGGTCCGGGCGGGGTGCGGTCCGCCGATCCCGACCTGGTCCATCAGGAGATCTGGGCCCATCTGCTGGTCGAGTACGCCGTCGACTACACCAGCCGGGCCTGATGCCCCGTCCGCGCAGGGAGTCGGGCGGGCCGACTTCCTGCGCGGACGGCGGCGTCGCCCTCGGCGCGGGGTCTGCGGTCGGGGGGCCGCTGCGCCGGGGGCTCCCGCACGGCGCGGTGGGGCGTGCCGTGCGTGGACCGGTCGCCCGCGCGTGCCACGGGCCGGCGCGGCGCGGGAGGCAGGGGTACAAGCAGCGATGGGAAGCAGCGGCGGGAAGCAGGGGCGGGAAGCAGGGGCGGGATCCGGGAGTGGGAAGTCGACCGGGCCGACTTCCCGCTCCCGGGTCCCCTGAGCGGCGGCGTGCGGTCTCGCCCGCGGCGGTTCCGGGGCGGCTCCCCCGTAGCCGCCCCGTCGGATCAGGATGCCGCGCGGGCGGCGGACCGGGCTTGTAAAAATGCGCACTCCGGTCAGTGGTCCGGGCCGCCGTCGACGAACTCGATCGCGGTGGTGACCCGGCCGGCCAGGCGGTCGGCCGGTTCGGGGACCTGGGCGGCCCGGCGGGAGGCGAAGAACGCGGTCGGCGGGCAGCCCACCATGGCGCGGAACGAGTGCACCAGGTGCGCCTGGTCGTAGAAGCCGCAGTGGTCGGCGATCCTGGCCCCGCCCCAGCCGGGCCGCCGTTCGTAGGTCAGCAGGGCGCGCTGGAGGCGGAGGATGTCGGCGGCCTGCTTCGGCGCCAGGCCGAGGTGTTCGCGGAAGCGCTGCTCCAGCCGTCGGCGGCTCCAGCCCGTACTGTCCACCAGCGTGCGCACCGAAGCCTGCCCGTGCGAGGCGCGGAGCTGCTCCCAGGCCCAGCTCACCGAGGGGTCCCAGACCCGCCCTTCTGCGAACCGCGCGTCGAAGTAGGCGTCCAGCAGCGCGAACCGCCCCGACCAGGTCCTCGACTCGCGCAGCCGGTCCACGAGTTCGCGCGGGCCCCGACCGGGGAACGCCGACCCCGCCTCGATCCACCGGCCGTCCAGGTCGCCGAGCGCCGGGCCGAGGATGCGGTACGCGCCCTGGGGGGTGAGCGAGACGGCGAGGCCGTGCAGCCTGCCGCTGTGCTCGGCGATGGTGGCGGTGCGCCGCAGCCCGGCGAGGACGGAGCCGAAGGAGCCGCTGTCGGCTCCGGCGACGGCGTCGGTGAGACGCAGCGATCCGTCGAAGCCGACCGTCAACGTCACCACGTCGGTGGGCACTTCCAGGCGGCGGCGGGGCCGGTCCGAATCCAGCCGGTAGCCCCGGTAGCCGAGCACGTACTCGCGCAGTCTCGGCCGGGCCGCGCCGTACGCCATCTCGCACTCGCTGTCGACAAGGTCCAGTGTTCCGCTGCCGCGTTCCATGGGTGCTCCCGCATCGCAGAGACAAAGACTTGACGTGTCCACGATGCCATGGGGTCGGGGCGATGCGAACGCCGGGTGGCAGGCGGTTGACCGGATTCAACTCCAACGAGCGGTTTGGGCGTTCACACATCGGGATTCCCGGGACTCGCCCCCGATGATGCCTTGGGTGCTTCGCCAGCGAAGCACTCGCGTGAGCATATTGACGGACCGATTCCCGAACCGAGGAACGATGAAGCTCTTCCGCACCCTGCCCCTGGTGGCCTCCGCCGCCGTTCTGAGCACCATCTCCGTGGCCGCCCGGATCGAACCGGCCTCGGCCGCCGCCTCCTTCGTGGTCAGCGAGGCCCAGTTCAACAAGATGTTCCCGAACCGGAACGCCTTCTACACCTACGGCGGCCTGGTCGACTCCCTCGGCGCCCACCCGGCGTTCGCCAACACCGGGAACGACGCCACCAAGCGGCGCGAGGCGGCCGCGCTGCTCGCCAACGTCAGCCACGAGACCGGCGGACTCAAGTACGTCGTCGAGCAGAACACCGCCAACTACCCCCACTACTGCGACACTTCGCAGCCCTATGGCTGTCCGGCCGGGCAGTCCGCGTACTACGGGCGCGGCCCGCTCCAGCTGAGCTGGAACTTCAACTACAAGGCGGCCGGCGACGCCCTGCACATCGACCTGCTGCGCGACCCGTACCAGGTGGAGCGGAACTCCGCCGTCGCCTGGAAGACCGCGCTCTGGTTCTGGAACACGCAGAGCGGCGCCGGTCGGTCGACCCCGCACGACGCCATCGTCAACAACAAGGGCTTCGGCGAGACCATCCGCAGCATCAACGGCGCACTGGAGTGCGACGGCAGGAACCCGGACGAGCGCAACGACCGCGTCAGCCTCTTCCGCAACTTCACCGGCGTCCTCGGCACCGACGTCGGCGGCGGCAACATCTCCTGCTGAACCGGCGGCTCGCCGAGCCACCGAGTCGGCAGGCCGCCGAGCCGGCGAACGGCTGAAGCGTGGGGGCCGGCGCCGTCGGCCCCCACGCACCGCACCGAGGCGAGCGGGCCACTTGACCCGCACCTCGACTTAGGTAAGCCTAACCTTATGTCAGATGACTCCCCCGTGCACGGCCTGAGTGGCGTGGCGATGACCCTGCTCACCCCCCTCTACGGCCGCGCCCACGCGCAACGCCTGCTCCCCGGGAGTGAGTTCAGCGACCCGCAGGCCACCCGGGTGCTCCAGGAGACCGGCTTCCGCGAGTCCGAGGTGCTGACCGACCGCTCCAACGCCGTCGGATCGATCCACCGGGCCGTCGTCTTCGACGCCATCACCCGGCGCTTCGCCCACACCCACCCCACCGGGACCGTCCTGTCCGTCGGCATCGGCCTCTGCACCCGCGACCAGCGGCTCGCCGACACCGTGCCCGAGAGCGTCCGCCGGCTCGGCCTGGACGTCCCCGAGGTGGTGGAGCTGCGCGAGCGCCTCCTGCCCGACAGTCGGGCCCGGGTCCGCGCGGCCTCCCTCACCGCGCCGGAGTGGACCGACGTCGTGGAGGCCCGGCCCGGACCCGTCCTCGTCCTCGCGGAAGGGGTCCTGATGCACCTCGCCCCCGCCGAGGTCACCGGCTTCCTCGCCGACACCCGCCGCCACCTCGGCCCCGGCACCCGCCTCGCCGCCGACTTCTTCCACCCGTGGGTCGCCCTCAGCGGCGTCCACCCCATCTCCCGCGCCACCGGCGCCCGCTTCCGCTCCGGCGCCCGCAGCAGCACCGGCCTCGCCGCCCTCTCCCCCGGCTGGACGGCCACCGCCGAACACCCGGTCATGGAACGCATCGGGCCCGCCCAACGCACCGGCAAGTCCACCGGCGCCGACCTCCGCGCGGGGCGCCGCAGCTACGCCGTGAGCGCCCTGCTCGCGGCCGCCGACGAGGAGCAGCGGGCCGTGGTGGAGTCGGCGCTCGGCGACCCGCACTGCCCGGCCGCGACGGTCGAGCGGGTCCGCGAGCTGGCCCGGCGGCTGGGCGTGGACCGCAAGCTCCGGGCCGACATGCGCCGCTGCGCCGAGACGGCAGCCGCCGAGGCCGGGACCTGGCACCCGCACTGGCGCGAGGAGGCGGTGGCCTTCTTCGCGGGCCTCCCACTCGCGAACGTGGTCGCGGACGACTGAGCGTGGCCGGTGGACCGCCGAACGTGGTCGCGGACGGCTGAACAGGGAGCACCGGGGCCGGTCGGAGCGGTACGACGTGTACTTCGGATCCGTCCGGGCGCGAACTTGGCATGCGGTCGACGGGTGGACGATCCATCCGTCTTCGACCGGACCGGCTGCGCTGATTGTCCGTCAATTCGTCGGAGAATTGGCCGCGCTCGGAGCGAGTGGCCGCGAGCAGCGGCAACGGCCGGGGCGAACACTCCGGGCCCAGCACGGAAATGGCTTGCACCATCGGGGATTTCGACGGTGCGGAAAAGGGCCGCCCAAGTGGACGGTGTGCGATCTCCTCGTGGAACGGCGCCGTCAAACCGGCGCCTCGGGTGACCAAATCGTCACTCTTCGCAGTCACTTGAACCCCAGGGGACCGCCGAGACGGACCTCGCCCCGTTCACATGTCAACCACACATCCTTGAAGCGACATCCTCAACAGCCATTGTGGCTCCGCAGGCTCGGCCGGTAGAGTCCCGGTCCGCCGAGTACCGAACAAGTGCTCGCACGGCATTCTTTGGGGCGGGCATGACAAATAACCGCAACATCCACGGGGCCAGTTCCGACCTGATTGACGCGTTCACGGAAACCGTGCGCCGATATCCCGAACGACCGGCGATCGTCCACCACGGGGGCGCGCTGACTTACCGCCAACTCGACGAGTTGGTACGTACCTTGGCCCACCGCCTCGGTACCTCGCCCGGTGTGGTGGCCGTTCCGGCGACCCACACGCCGGACACCGTCGTCGCCCTGCTCGGCATCCTCGCGGCCGGTGGGGCGTACTGCCCGGTCGACCCGGCGTTCCCGCCGCAGCGGCAGCGGGACATGCTGGCCTCGGTCGGCTGCCGGACGGCGGTCGGCGGGGGGCTCGCGCAACCAGGCGTGCGCGTGGTCGAGTTACCTGGCACGACCACCGAACCGCGGGCCGGGACGCAGGTCGCGCCGGAGCGGACCGGGCCGGAGCGGCCGGCCTACCTGCTCTTCACCTCGGGTTCGACCGGGCAGCCGAAACCCGTGGTCACACCACGCCGGGCGATCTCCGCCGCGGTCGACTCGCTGCGCACCCTGTTCGGCCTCACCGCCGAGGACCGGGTGCTGCAGTTCGCCTCGCTGAACTGGGACACCTGCTTCGAGGAGATCCTCCCGACCCTCACCGGCGGCGCCGCGCTCGTCCTCGACCGCGACGCCCACTCCGGCTCGTTCCCGCGCTTCCTGCGCCTGGTGGAACGGGAGCGGATCGGCGTACTGGACCTGCCCACCGCGTTCTGGCACGAACTGGTCCTCCACCTCGCCGAGGAGCGCCTCGCGCTGCCCGAGTGCGTCCGGCTGCTGGTGATCGGCGGGGAGGCCGCCAATCCGGCCCGGCTCGCCGACTGGGCCGCCCTGGACACCGGGCGGGTCCGGCTGCTCAACACCTACGGGTCCACCGAGACCACGCTGATCACCCATGCCGTCGACCTGCACGGGCCGCTCGCGGCCGCGCGGGACCGGCCGTGGGCGGCCGGCGACCGGGTGCCGATCGGGCGCGCCCTGCCCCATGTGTACGAACGGATCAGCGAGCAGGGCGAGTTGCTGATCGGCGGGCCCGCCGTCGCGCTCGGCTACCTCGGCCTGCCGGAGGCCACCTCGGACCGTTTCGGCGAGGACGCCGAGGGCGTGCGCTGGTACCGCACCGGCGACCGGGTGGGTCGGGCGCCGGACAGCGTGCTGACCCACCAGGGGCGGCTGGACGGCGAGTTCAAGGTGCGCGGGATCCGGGTCGACCCGGCCGAGGTCGAGGCGCACCTCGCCGGACACCCGGGAGTGCACGCCGTCGCGGTCACGGGGGCGACCCTGGCCGGCCGGTCCGCGCTGGTCGCGTACGTCGTCCCGCGCGCCGCTGCGGCGGCCGGGACCCTGGGCGCCGAGCTCCGGACGTACCTGCGGGACCGGGTGCCCGGCCATCTGGTGCCCAGCCGGATCACCGTCGTGCCGGAGCTGGTGCTCACGGCGAGCGGCAAGGTCGACCGGGCCGGCTCGCACCGCCTCCACTCCGCGCGCGGCGCCGGCGCGGGAGCGGGCACGGGAGCGGGCACGGGCGCCCAACTGCCCGAACCCGCGCACCACTAGAACCGGAAGCCCGGACGCCCGCAACCGCGGCAACCCCGGCGACCCGAGTGCCAGAACCGCCGCCCGGCCCACCACGAGCCCGAGCCGCGCCCGTTCGTCGTACCCACCCGACGTACCACCCGTCGTACCTCCCGGGCCCACCCGTACGGCCCCCGCACCAGGTGCCCCACCGGCGCACCGCCCCCCGATCGTCAAAGGAGATGCTCGTTGAGCAGCGTAGACACCACCCCCGCCGACACGGACGGCCTGGTGACGATCTTCCGCCGCGTACTGGAGACGGACGACGTCGCGGCGGACTCGGACTTCTTCCTCCTCGGCGGTGACTCGCTCATCGCCACCCGCGTCCTGAGCGCGGTCGCCCGGACCTACGGCGTCGAGCTGTCCTTCGAGGACTTCGTGCTCGCGCCCACCCCGGCCGGTCTGGTCGAGCTGATCGCGACCGCGGGATGACCGGCCCCACGACGCCCGGCCCCACGACGCCCGGCCGCGCACGGGTCACCTCCGCCGTGGTGATCGGCGCCGGCCCGGCCGGTCTGACCGCCGCCGAGGGGCTGGCCGCGCGCGGGGTGGAGGTCACCGTGCTGGAGGCGCGCCCGCGGGTCGGCGGACGCACCCACGGGATCGAGGTCGCGCCCGGCGCCTGGATCGACGCTGGCGCCGCCTACCTCGGCGCCAAGCACACCGAACTCCTGGCGCTGATCAAGGACCTGGGCCTCGCCACCACGCCCACCACCATGCACGGCGCGAGCCGGTTCGCCCTCTCCCCCGCCGCCGGTACCACCGGCACGGACGGCGAACTCGCCACCCGGGACGGCCGGTTCCCGCCGCTCAACGCGGTAGCGCTCGGCGAGCTGTTCGACCGGCTCGCCGAACTCACCGCCCAGGTCGACCCGGAGGCGCCCTGGCTCACCCCGGACGCCGAGCGGCTGGACGCCCTCACCGCCGCCGAGTGGGCCGAGCAGGAGCTCGACCACCCGGACGCCCGGCTGTTCTTCCCGCTCTTCCTCGGCGAGATGATGGCCGCCGACCCGGCCGACGTCTCGGTCCTGCACATGGCCTTCTACCTGCGCTCGGGCGGCGGACTGCGCTATCTGAACGCCTTCGAGGGCGGTGCCCAGGAGGACCGGGTCGCCGGCGGCGCGCACCTGCTGTGCGAGCGGCTCGCCGCCCGGCTGACGGACCGGCGGCCCGGTTCGGTGCGGCTCGGCGAACCGGTGCGGTCCGTCGTCCAGGACGGCGAGGGCGTCACCGTGCACACCGAGGCCGGCGCGGTCTACCGGGCCGAGGTCGCGGTGGTGGCGCTGCCGCCGCTGCTCGCCGAGTCGCTCGACCTGCGGCCCGTCCGGCCGGCCCCGCGCGCGGGCGAGCGGACCGGACGCGGCTGCGCGGTCAAGGTCAACCTGGTGTACCCCTCGCCGGTCTGGCGCGAGCACGGGCTCTCCGGCTGGTCGGTCAACGCCCGGGGCCCGCTGCTCTCCACCGTGGACGACTCGCCGGCCGACGCGCCGGACGGGTCCCGGGTCGGCGTGCTCACCGGCTTCGTCACCGGCGCGGAGGCGCACCGCTACGCGGCCCTGGGGCCGGAGGAGCAGCGCGCGGCCGCCGTCGCGCAGGCCGCCTCGCTGTTCCCGATGCTGCCCGAGCCGATCGGCTTCCACCGCACCGACTGGGTGAACGAGCCGTACAGCAAGGGGTGTTACGCGGCCCTGTTCGGGCCCGGCGACTGGTCCCGGCTCGGCCCGGCGCTGACCGCGCCGCACGGCCGGGTGCACTGGGCCGGTACCGAGACCAGTACCGAGTTCTTCGGCCTGCTGGAGGGCGCGATCCGCTCCGGCCACCGGGTCGTCGCGGAGATCCTCGACGCCGAGGCCTGACCCCCGCTCCACCGAACCACGGCACCACCGAACCACGGCACCACCGGCACCACCTCCCCGGCACGCGCACGCACACCCGCACCTGTTCTCCCTCACCACACAGCCCGCGCTCCCGTTCCACAAGAACCGCGGGCCACCCCCCTCAGGAGACCGCCATGAGCGACGAGAGTTCCTCCCCGAACAGCGGCCCGCACCACGGCCCGACCACCTCCGCCGCACCCACCTCCCCCGAGCCCACCTCCCCCGCGCCCACCGCCCCCTCCCCGGTCGCCCCGCTCGCCGCGCGCGAGCAGCTGATGGCCGAACCAGGGCTCGGGGCCGGCAACTTCCTCGACCACGCCCTCGCCGTGAACCCCAACCGCGCCGTCCCCTTCGCCTTCAGCCACCACCTCGACCACCGCGGCGCGGTGGTGCTGCGCGGCCACAGCCTCCAGGACCTCGCCACCCTGCGCGACCGCTACGCCGCCTGGTACCACGCGAACGGCGTGCGCCCGGGCGAGCCGGTGGCGGTGGTGATCGCCGAGGGTCTGGAGCCGCTGCTGCACTTCCTCGCGCTCACCGCGCTGGGCGCCGTCCCGGCGCTGGTCAACGACGCCATGCGGCACGACGTGATGGTCCGCTACCTGAACCACGTCGGCGTGGTCGGCGTGGTCGCCGACGACACCACCCGCCTCGCCGCCGCCTACCGCCAGGACCCGCAGCGCCGCCCGAGGTTCATCGCGCTCGCCGCCGAGATCCAGGCCTTCGACGCCGACGCGTCCGGCGGCCTGCCCGCCGAGTACCCGTACCGGCACGCGGCGGACGACGTGGTCGCGCTGATCCACTCCTCCGGCACCACCGGCACGCCGAAGTCGACCGTGCTGGCGCACCGGCAGTTCTGGGACGGCAAGCAGCCGCGCATGGTGCGCTTCCCGGCCGAGCCGGAGGACCGGCTGATGTCGCTGATGCCGCACACCCACGCCGGCGGCCTGAGCTACTTCCTCACCGCGACCCTGCTCGGCCTGCCGACCGTGGTGATGGCGGACTGGCGCCGCTCGGTGGTCGAACCGGTGATGGAGGCGTTCCGGCCCACCATGGTCGCCTCCTTCCCGCGCACCTTCGTCGAACTCGCCACCGGTGAGCTGCCGGTGGCCGGCGCGGCCAAGGTGCACTCCTGGTTCAACACCGGCGACAGCGCGCACTACGGGCACATCCGCCGGCTGGTGCAGCTGGGCGAGCGCCCGGCCGGGCTGATCCGGCCCTGGCTGCTGCCGCAGGAGAAGGCCGAGCAACCCGCGCTGCCCGGTTCGCAGTTCGTCGACGGCCTGGGCTCCTCCGAGATGGGCATGGCGCTGTTCGGCCAGGTCACCACGCCGGAGAGCGTCCGCAACGACCGCTGCGTCGGCAAGCCGCTCGAAGTGGTGCGCCGGGCCGCGGTACTGGACCAGGACGGCAACGAACTGCCGGACGGCACCGTCGGGTTGCTCGGGATCGACTCGCCCTCGCGGACACCCGGCTACTGGAACAACGCGCGGCTGACCGAGAGCTTCGAACTGGCCGGCTACTGGCTGACCGGGGACCTCGCCCGGCGCGACGCCGAGGGCCGGTTCTACCACCTGGACCGCACCGTGGACGTCATCGACACCTCGGCCGGGCCGGTCTACAGCCTGCCGGTCGAGGAGGTGCTGCTGGCGGACTGCGCCGAGCTGGTCCGGGACTGCTCGGTGGTCGGTGTGCCGGGGGCCGCCGGGGAGGGGCAACGGCCGCTCGCCGTCGTCCAGTTGCAGCAGGACGCGGAGTCCGTGACCGCCGAGGAGGTGCTGGAGGCCGCCAACAAGGCGCTGGCCGGGGCCGGGCTGGCCGCGCTCGCCGCCGTCCGGATCGCCCGCGCGGCGGCGGACTTCCCGCTCGGGCCGACCGGCAAGGTCCTCAAGCGCGAACTGCGCACCCGCTTCGCCACCCTCTTCACCGCCCAGTAGCACGGGAATGACCGACCACCTCGTGTCCCCCGCGCGCACCGCCACCGCACCGGGACCACTACCACCGCCACCGGCGGCACCCGCCCCGCCCCCGCAGCCGTACCAGTACGTCCGCACCCGGCTGGTGGAGCCGGACTGGCGCCGACTGCCCGGCTGGCGCGACGTCACCGAGGCGCAGTGGCGCGACGCCCAGTGGCAACGCGCGCACTGCGTCAAGAACGCCCGCCAGCTCCGGGCCGTCGTCGGCGATCTGCTCACCCCCGAGTTCTACGAGCAACTCGCCGCCGACCAGGCCGAGTTCGCGACCATGCCGATCCTGCTGCCGCCGCAGCTGCTGAACACCATGGCCGCGCACTCCCCCACCACCCCGGCGGCGTTCACCGCCGCGTTCCTGGCCGACCCGGTGCGCCGATACATGCTGCCGGTGCTCGCCGACCGGCACCCGCTGTGGCCCAGCCACCCGAAGGCCGAACGCGACTCGCTGCACGAGGCCGAGATGTGGGTGGTCGAGGGCCTCACCCACCGCTACCCGACCAAGGTGCTGGCCGAACTGGTCTCCACCTGCCCGCAGTACTGCGGGCACTGCACCCGGATGGACCTCGTCGGCACCTCCACCCCCCAGGTCACCAAGGCCCGGCTGGTGCTGCGGCCGGCCCACCGGCAGGAGCAGATGCTCGACTACCTCAAGCGCACCCCGACCGTGCGCGACGTGGTGGTCTCCGGCGGCGACCTCGCCAATGTGCCGTGGCCGCAGCTGGAGTCCTTCCTGCTGCGGCTGCTGGAGCTGGAGTCGGTCCGCGACATCCGGCTCGCCAGCAAGGCGGTGGTCGGCCTGCCGCAGCACTGGCTCCAGCCGCAGGTGCTGGAGGGCGTGCACCGGGTCGCGACGGTCGCGGCCGGCCGGGCCGTCAACCTGGCCGTGCACACCCACGCCAACCACGTGCGCTCGGTGACCCCGCTGGTCGCCGAGGCTGCCCGGGCGCTGCTCGACGCGGGCGTGCGGGATGTGCGCAACCAGGGCGTGCTGATGCGCGGTGTCAACGACACCCCGGAGGACCTGCTCGACCTCTGCTTCGCCCTCCAGGGCGAGGCGAACATCCTGCCCTACTACTTCTACCTCTGCGACATGATCCCCAACGCCGAGCACTGGCGCACCAGCGTCCACCGGGCCCAGTACCTGCAGGAGGCGATCATGGGCTACCTGCCCGGCTACGCCACCCCGCGCCTGGTCTGCGACGTGCCGAGGCTCGGCAAGCGCTGGGTGCACCAGGCCGTGGCGTACGACCGCGAGCGCGGCATCTCGTACTGGACCAAGAACTACCGCACCGCGCTGGAGGTCCGCTCGGGCGGCGCCGTGCCCACCGGCGACGACCCGCTCGACCGCCGCCACCCCTACTACGACCCGGTGGACACCCTCCCCGAGTCCGGCCGCCGCTGGTGGACGGAGCGGACCGCGCGCGCCGCGGCCGCCGCACCGGCCCCGCAGGAAGGAGCAGCACGGTGACCAACCCCGTCGGCCCGCAGCAGACCGACCCCCAGGACCCGGGCCCGCTGCGCCGGATGTGCTGGATCTTCCCCGACCGCGAGTCGACCCGGACCACCGCCACGTGGCGGTACTTGTTCTGGGACCTCTACGAGGAGATCGCCGAGGAGCTGGGCCTCAGCTGGTGCCGGCACTCGCCGGACGCCGTCACCGTGGACGCCACCGACCCGGCCCGCCCGGTGGTGTACCTGGACGAGGAGCCGGTGACCCCACAGGACACCCTGTTCGTCACCGCGCTGTACTCGCTGCCGTACCAGTCGATGGACGTCTTCAACCAGTACTCGCTGTACGCGGTGCTGGAGCAGGCCGGGTTCTACCTGCCGTTCCCGCCGTACGTCTCGCTGATCGGCAACGACAAGGTCGCCACCGTGCTGCACCTGGCCGACTCGCCGGTGCCGCCGATCCCGTCGATCCGGATCGGCACCGGGCGGGACGTCGCCAAGCACCACTACGAGGTGGCGCTCGACCGGCTCACCTACCCGGCGATCGTCAAGCCCGCCGGCTGGTGCGGCGGCGGCGGGATCAACCTCGCCCGGGGCCCGGAGGACATCCGCGGCCTGGCCAGCCTCGCCCAGGGCGGCGACACCACCCTCGTCGCCCAGCCGTACCTGGGCGACGGCACCGTCGACTACCGGGTGTACGTGGTGGACGGCGAGCCGTACGCCGTGATGCGGCGGGTGCCGGAGGCCGGCTCGCCGGTGGCCAACGCCAGCCGGGGCGGGACGATGGAGTTCCCGCCGATCCCGCCCGAACTAGCCGAGGCCACGGCGTACTTCGCGAAGAAGCTGGCGATCCCGTACTTCTGCGTGGACTTCCTGTTCGACGGCGAGAAGTACTGGTTCTCGGAGCTGGAGCCGGACGGCGTGATCGCCCCGGACCTCACCGACCCGGACCGCTCGCTCCAGCGGGACATCGTCCGGGCCCGGTTCACCGCCTACCGGGACGCCCACGCCAAGTGGCTCGCCAAGGGCACGCCGTCCGCACCCCCCGGCCTCTTCTCACCCCTCGCGCACCGCGCCCCGACCGCTGCCCCGGCCCCGACCGCCGCCCCGACGACCTCCGCCCCCCGATCGGAAACCCGATGACCGACGCGTTCTCCCTGCCGCCGGACGCGGCCGAACCGCGACTGACCGTCGCCGCCGCCACCCTGGAGCGGCTGCGGACGGTACCCGCGCTCGCCCCGCGCTACGCCGACCGCCCGGCGGCCGTCCGCACCCTGGACGAGCTGGCCGCGCTGCCACCGCTGCTCAAGGACGACCTGAACACCGCCCTCGCCCACCTGGAGCCGCGCTCGGACACGGCCGCCACCTGGCTGTTCCAGAGCGGCGGCTCCACCGGCGCGCCCAAGGTCGGCTACGCGCCGACCGGCTTCTACATGGCCAAGGTGCACGAACACTGGCCGGTGCTCGACCGCGAGGACGTGTTCGCCAACGCCTGGGGCGCCGGCCGGATGTGGGGCGCGCACTTCCTGGCCGCCGCGCTGGCCGACCGGGCCGGCTGCCGGGTGATCGCGCTCGGCTCGATCACCCGCGAGGAGTACCCGGACTGGCTGGGCTTCCTCGCCGACCGGGGGGCGACGGCGATCGGCGGCACCCCGAGCGTGCTGCGGCTCTGGTTCGCGCAGGCCCGCGCGGCCGGGCTGAAGCTGCCCTCGCTGCGCAAGGTGCTGTGGCTGGGCGAGGCCTGGCAGCCGCAGCTGGAGGAGGACCTCGCGGTGGTCGCGCCCGGGGCCCGCCGCTGGGGCATGTTCGGCTCCACCGAGACCTGGGTGGTCGGCACCAACACGCCCGACTGCCCGGCCGACACCTTCCACCCGCTGCCCACCCAGCTGGTGCACGCCGGTGCGGACGGGCTGCTGGACTTCACCACCCTCGACCCCGAGATGCTCAACCCGGTGCTGCGCTACCGCACCGGTGACGCGGGCGAGTTGACCACCTGCCCGTGCGGGCGGCCGGGTGCCGCGATGCGGGTGCTGGGGCGGCGGGACAACGTCGTCCAGGTGCGCGGCCTCGGCCTGCACGTGGACGAGCTGGTCGCCCGGGCCGAGCGGGAGCCGGGCGTCTCGCGCGCCCAGGTGGTGGTCACCGAGGACGGCGGCCGGGCCACCGGGGTGGAGGTGCTGCTGCTGGCCGACCCGGCCGCCGAGGTGGACCCGGCGGCGCTGCGGGCCGAGCTGCTGGCCGGGACGTTCACCCTCAGCACCGCGTTCCAGCACGACCCCGAGCACGTCACGGTCCGGGTCGTCGACGCGCTGGTCAGCAACGACCGCACCGGCAAGACGGCCTCGCTGGTGGTCCGCGCCGCCGAGAACACCGAGAACACCGGGGCTCCGGATGCCGCCGAGGCCACCCAGGAGGCCCCCGTCGCCGAGGAGGCCTCGTGAAGCTGCGAAAGCCGGCGGACCTCGGGCGCGGCTTCAACCTGTTCTGGGCCGGCCAGACCGTCAGCGTGGTCGGCGACCGGATCACCGTGTTCGTCGTCCCCACCCTGATGATCTTCGTCCTGCACGCCTCCGCCCTCCAGGTCGGCGTGGTGGCGATGGCCCAGTACCTCGGCATCCCGCTGCTGGGCCCGATCGCCGGCGTGCTGGTGGACCGCTGGGACAAGCGCCGCACGATGCTGGTCTGCGACCTGCTCCGGCTGGCCGCCGTCCTGGTGATCCCGCTCGCGTACTGGCTGGACCTCCTCTCCACGCCGCTGCTGTTCGGCTGCGTGGCCGTGATCAGCGGCGCCACCATCTTCTTCAACGTCGGGTACCTGATCGCCGTCCCCGCGGTGGTCCCCGAGGAGAAGATGGTGCCCGCCTACTCCCGGCTGGAGGGCAGCAACTCGGTCGCCGAGGTGGCCGGGCCCTCGATCGCCGCCGGGCTCTACAGCGCGCTCGGCGTGGGCGCCCTGGTGGTGGACGCCGCCAGCTACCTGATCTCCGCCACCTGCTTCCGCTACATGCAGCCGTGGGGCGGGCGCACGGTCGTCGAGGGCACCGTCTGGGAGCGGCTGACGGCCGGCTTCCGGATGAACTGGGCCGACCCGGTGCTGCGCCGGGTGGTGCTGGCCGCGGTCACCCTCAACTCCGGCGGGCCGATCTTCGTCACCGTGCTGCCCGTGCTCGCCTACCGGGGCCTGGACGTCTCGGTCGGCCAGTTCGGCGCCGCCATGTCGGTCGGCGCGGTCGGCGCGCTCACCGGCGCCGTGGTCGCCCCCGGGATCAGCCGACGGCTGGGCCTGGGCCGCACCCTGGCCTGGTCGCTGCTGCTGCACTGCCTGGTCGGGCTGGGCGTGCTGGCCGCGCCCGCGCTGCCCGCCGTGCTCGTGATCGCGGTGACCATGGGCTGCTACGGCTTCTTCATGTCCTGCATCAACGTGTGCAGCGCGCCCACCCGGCAGTCCCGGATGTCCGCCGAGCACCAGGGCGTGATGCACGCGGCGTTCCGCACCGTCACCTGGGGCGTGATCCCGCTCGCCGCGCTGGTCGGCGGCCTCGCCGTGTCCGCGCTCACCGATCCGCTGGGGATCCTGGACGCGGCGCGCTGGGTGATGGCCGGCGGCACGCTGCTGGCCGCCTGCTCCTTCCTGCCCGCCCTCGGCATCCAGTCCCGGCTGGACGCCGCCGCCCGCGAGGCGGAGCCGCAGGCGGCCGACGCCGCACCCGAGCCCAAGTCAGAGCCCGACCCTGAGCCCGAGCCCGAGCTGACGGAGAGTACGCCATGAGCACCGGACCGGCCAGCGAGGTCCTGCTCGTCACCGGCTGCTCCTCCGGCATCGGCCTGGCCACCGCCGTGGCCGCCGCCCGGGCCGGGTTCACCACCGTGGCCACCCTGCGCGACCCGGACCGCGCCGACGACCTGCGGAAGGCCGCCGAGGAGGCCGGGGTCGAGCTGGACGTCCGCCGGCTCGACGTCACCGACGCCGCCTCCGTCGCCGCCTGCGTCGACGGCGTGACCGAGACCCACGGGCGGCTGGACGCGGTGGTCAACAACGCAGGCGTCTCCAACTTCGACCCCACGCTGGAGATGTCCACCGACGCCGCGCTGCGGGCCAATCTGGAGGTGAACTTCTTCGGCGTGATCGCCGTCAGCCGCGCCGCCCTGCCGCTGCTGCGCGCCTCCGGCGGCCGGCTGGTCACCATCGGCAGCGTGCACGGCGTGGTCGGCCAGCCGTTCAACGAGGCGTACTGCGCCGCCAAGGCCGCCGTCGAGGGGTTCATGGAGAGCCTCGCCCCGGTGGCCGGCGCGCACGGCGTGCGGGTCTCCGTCGTCGTGCCCGGCTTCGTGCCGGACACCCGGTTCGGGATCTTCCCCGACATCGACCGCCGCACCATCGGGGCGGCCTCCGGGCCCTACGCGCCGACCTTCGAGGACTACCTCGGCTGGGTCGGCGGCCAGGGCTGGGAGGCCGCCGGGCAGCCCGCCCGGGAGGTGGCCGAGGTCGTGGTGCGCACGCTGCGCGCCGAGCGGCCCGCCTTCCGGGTGCCCACCAACGCGTGGGCCGCCGACTACCTGGCGCAGAAGCTCGCCGACCCGGACGGCTCGGCCGTCCAGACCCTCGCCCGCACCTGGATCGGCCGCCCCGACCCGAACCGATAAACCGTCAGGAGCTCTCCCGTGCCCGCCAAACCCCTGCCCGAACTGATCGACTTCGCCCGCCGCAACTCCCCCTTCTACGCCGAGCTCTACCGGGACCTGCCGGAGCGCGTCGAGCACCTCTCGCAGCTCCCGCTGATCGAGCAGACCGCGTTCTGGGCCGCCAACTCCTGGCCGGACAACCGCCTGCTGACCGGGCCGCTGCTCGACGGCGGCGTCTACAAGACCGGCGGCACCACCGGCGTCCCCAAGTTCTCCCCCTGGACGCGCACCGAGCACGCCGACTCGGTCACCGCCTTCGGCGCGGGCCTCGTCCAGGCCGGCCTCAAGCCCGGGCACCGGGTCGCCAACCTGTTCTGGGCCGGCGAGCTGTACGGCGGCTTCCTCTACATCGAGAACGCCCTGCACCACGCCCCCGTGGACAACGTCCGGCTGCCCGTCGGCGCCGCTCCCGACGCCTACATCGCCGCGCTGATCGACGACTTCGGCGTGGACGTGCTGGCCGGAGAGCCGATGAAGCTCAGCTCGGTCGCCGAGCACCTGGTCAAGCACGGTCAGGTCGCCGAGCGGATCCAACTCCTGCTGTTCGGCGGGGACCTGCTCTTCGCCGACCTGCGGCCGATCCTCTCCCGCGCGTTCCCCAACGCGGCCGTCGCCTCCATCGGCTACGCCTCGGTGGACGCCGGCCTGGTCGGCGCGCCGGTGCCCGGCGACGACGTCCGGGTGCACGAGGCCTTCCCGAACCGGACGGTGGTGGAGCTGGTCGACGACGCCACCGGCGAGCCGATCACCGAACTCGGGGTACCGGGAAGGGTGGTGGTCACCAACCTGTTCCGCACCCTGATGCCGATCCTGCGCTACCCGACCGGCGACCGGGCCGAGTGGGTGGACCTGGAGCGCGGCCGGTTCCGGCTGGTCGGACGGTCGGTCGAGGGGGCCCGGGTGGGCACCGTGGCGATGCCGACCGAGGAGATCCGCGCCGTCCTGCTCGCCCACGACCCGGACCAGGTGATCTCCGGGATGCAGATGGTGCAGCGCCGCTGGGACGGCAAGGACGGGCTGGTGCTGCGGCTCGGATACACCGAGGAGCCCCCCGCCGGACTGGCCGAGCGGCTGGTCGAGGCGGTGTACCGGGCCCGGCCGCTCTACCCGGACGACGTGGCGGCCGGGGTGATCCACGACCTGGAGGTGGAGTGGGTGCCCCGCTCCGAGCTGGCCACCAACCCGCGCACCGGCAAGCTCCAGCAGGTCGTGGACGAGCGCCCGCCGGCCTGACGGGCGGCGGTGGGCCGGGGGAGATCCACTCCCCCGGCCCACCCTGCTCCTCAGGCCGTGTGCGGCTGTCCGGCCAGCATCACACTCTGGCCCCGGAATTCCGCGATCACCTTTTCGGCCGCATTCCGCACCGTCACGTCGTAAATGCCGGTGCGCCCGGAACGCGTGCGTTCCACCGCCTCCGCCACGAGTTCGTCCCCGACCGCCGCCGGCGCCAGGAAAGTCACCTGTGCGGCCTGCGCCACCGTCACCGGGCCGTAGCTGTTGCAGGCGTAGGAGAAGGCCGCGTCGGCGAGCAGGAACAGGTAGCCGCCGTGCGCGATGCCGTGCCCGTTCACCATCGCCGGGGCGACCGTCATCCGCATCGACGCCCGCCCGGTGGACACCTCCTCCAGGGCGATGCCGAGGCCCTGGCAGGCCAGGTCGCGCTCGTACAGCGCGGCCATCCGGGAATTGGGCACCGCGCCCGCCGACACCCCGCCGGAGGCCGCGGACCCGGCCGCGCCCGAACCCACCGAGCCCGCCGAACCCGCTGAATCCTCGACGGCCACGGTGTCCACGCTCATGACGCCCTGCTTTCCCCGGGAACAGCCCGAAACGGTCGGTCGGTGTGCCGTGCGTGCGTATTGCACCCGCATTACACCGAGGCCCGCGACGGGCTGTCAACGGTCTCCCGACGGGATCGGAAAGTCCGTCAGGAGAACTCAGAGCAGCCGCTTGATGTCCCCCCGCGCCCGGTAGAACGAGCCGCTGCCGGACTCCAGCACCTCGGCCACCAGGTACCGCGCGCCGGGCACCCGGATGTCCTTCGGGAACTGCACCCGGCGGGTCGCGTCGTAGCCCGGCGAGACCACCCGCACCCGCAGGCGGGTGCCGTCCTGCACGCACTCCACCTCGATGCCGCCCGCGGCGCCCGCCGAACCGACCACCACCGACTCGATCTCCGCACCGGCCACCGCCGCCGTCCAGCCGCTGCCGTCCACCTCGGCGGCCTGCGGCAGCCGGCCCTCCTCGGCCGCCCGCACCGCCGCCTCGCTCGCGTCCACGCAGACCAGCGAACCGTCCGTGGTCACCAGGTACAGCCGGCCGTCGCGGTACTGCATGCTGTACGCCGAGCCGCAGCCGGTGCCGAGCTTCCACAGCCGGGTGCCGTCGGCGTCGAAGCAGTACACCGAGGAGTGGTTGTCGCCCGCGAAGACGTACCGGCCGTCGGGCGAGGCCGCGCAGGAGAACACCGCGGCGTCGCAGCGGTAGCGGGCCGTCTCCGAACCGTCCGCCTTGCGCAGCCGGTGCACCCAGCCGCGCGACGTCCCGGCGAACACCTCCTCCCGCTCCTGCCAGCCGAACAGCACCTCGCCGTCGGTGCGGGTGTGCCAGACCGGGGCGCCGCCGCGCGCCGCGTACCGGCTCACGCCGCGCGAATGGCCGTGGTACACACCGTCGTTGTCGCAGCGCACCATCCAGCCGTCGGTGCCCTCCGCCGAACGCCGCCACTGGAACTCGTCCTCGTGGTCGACGGTGGTGATCCCGCCGCGCGCGTCGGCCACGCCGAGCACGCCGTCGTGGATGTCCAGCCAGTAGATGTCGACGTCCTCGGCTATCTCGTACGCCACCCGCGGCACCTTGCCGCCCAGGTCGTACACCTTGCCGTTGTCGCAGCCCGCGTAGATCCACCAGTCGTCCGCGACGATGCACTTGACGCCGTCCGGCAACCCGTAGCGGCCGGTCACCGCGCCGTCGTGGGTCAGCGTGTAGACGTCGCCGCGCTCGTTGCCCACCCAGGCGTGCTCCTCGCCGACGAAGATGCCGAACGCCGCCGCGCCCGAGTTGAACCGCCACAGCACCGGGGCCTGCCGGGCCGTCGAACGGGTGCTGACGATCGCCCGCCGCGTCACCGCCCGCCGCTCGCGCACCCCGCGCACCGCCGGGGCGTAGCCCTTGCGGACCTTCTCGCCGATCTTCTTGGCGGCGGCCGACGCGGCCTTCTCCGGCGTGGGGTAGGCGGTGGTCCTGGTCTGGCCGCTCTCGCCGATCCGCCCGTAGGTGATGGTGACGTCCACGCCGGCCACCAGGACCTCGTAGAACTTGTGCGAGCTACCGCTGTCCTCGGACAGCTCAAGGTACGTCGACTGCGTGTCGGTGGCGGTGGCTGACATGGCGTGGGCCCCTTCCGGGCACGGGCGTGACGGGGTGTTCCGGCGCTGCGGGCGCGGTGCCCGGCGACACCTCAGAACCTAGCCCCAGCCACCGACAGGGCCCCCACGGGCCCGTCCGCTCGCCGACCGCTCCCCGGGCCGCCGGGACCGGAGCACACCGGACGGCGACGAACCACCCGGCCCCGCCCGGCCCGGACGCCCCGTGCGGTCTGCCCGAACGGACCTTCCGCCGCGTCCCCCGCTCTGACAGCATCGTCCGCTATCCGGTCACCAGGGGCCGGGATCGGCGACCGCCCGCCCGCAGGGACGGGCGCAGGGGCGGGAGAACGCGGATGCAGGGCCCGGCGGCAGCAACCCCCGCACCCCCGGTGCGCGCCGAGCACCGGCCCGCCCGGTGGGTCCGCACCCGGCTGCGGTCCGCGCCCTGGACGGCGCTGCTGAACGGCGTGCTGGTGTTCGTGGTGGTGCTGCTCTCCGCCGGGCTCCCCCGGGGTGTCGACCGGGGCGAGGACGCCGCCCTGCGCGACTTCCTGCGCGACCGCGGCATCGGCGCCACCAGCCTGGTCAGCCGCTCCGACCTGCGCCCCGGCGACGACTCCGCCACCCTGGCCTCGGTCGCCGCGCAGCTCACCGCCCGCACCGGCGGGGAGTTCCGGGTCTCGCCGAGCGGACCGGTGTACGGCGTGCGGGGCATCCGGCCGAAGACCCTCGGCAATCCGCAGCTGTCCCGGCCCGACGGCCCGTCCCCGCGCCTGGAACTGCGGCACCTGGCCGGGCTCTCCGAGCACACCACCCTGGTCGAGGGCCGCTGGCCGACCGCCGCCCCCGGCCGGCCGCTGCCGATCGTGGTCTCCGACCTGACGGCCGAGAAGCTCGGCATCCGGGTCGGCGACGTGCTGACGGAGGAACTCCAGCCCGGATCGAAGCCCTCCCCGGCCACCGAGGTGGTCGGCACCTTCCGGGTGAACGACGACCACGACCCGTACTGGACCGACCTCTACTGCCTGGGCCGGCCCTGCCTGGAGATCCCGGAGACCTTCCAGTTCCTCCGCTACTGGAGCGCGGTCGGCCTGACCGGCGGCGACGAGCTGCCACGGCTGAGGGAATGGGCCCAGGGCGGTGAACTCTCCTGGCGGCTGCCGGTCGACCCGGCTTCGCTGCGCGCCGACCGGCTGCCCGACGCCGCCCACGAGCTCGCGAGCTACCTGAGCGGCCCCACCGCCGCCGACCTGGCCGCCGCCACCGGCCGCACCGACCTGCGCACCTTCTCCTCGCTGCCGGACCTGTTCGCGCTGGCCACCGCCCGCCGGGACACCGCCGCCCCGCTGGCGGCGCTCGGCCCGGCCGGGCTGGCCGGCGTCGTCACCGTCGTCCTGTGCCTGGCCGCCGCGCTGGCCGCCGACCGGCGCGGCCCCGAACTCCTGCTGCTCCAGGCCCGCGGCGGCTCCCGCCGCGAGGTGCTGCGGCGGCTGCTCGGCGAGGGCGCGGCGGTCGTCCTTCCCGGCGCCGCCCTCGGGACGCTGCTCGCCCTCCTGCTGCTGCCCACCCCCCGCTGGGGTGCGGCGCTGTTCGCGGCGGTGACGGCCACGCTGTGCGCGCTGCTGGCCTTCCCGGCCCGGGCGCTGATGCTGCTGACGCCCCGCCGGGCCGTCCGGCGCGGCGGCGCGCGACGGCTCGTCGGCGAACTCGGCCTGCTCCTGCTGACGGCCGCCGCGGTGGTCGAGGTCCGCCGGCGCGGCGCCGCCCCGCCCGGCGCCGGGATCGACCCGCTGCTGGTCGCCGCCCCGCTGCTGATCGCCCTCTGCACCGGACTGCTGCTGGCCCGGATCCAGCCGCCGCTGATCGGCGCCCTCGCCCGCGCGGTCGGCCGGCGGCGCGGCGCCGTCGGCTTCCTCGGACTGGCCGGCGCGGCCCGCGGCGCGGGCGGCCGTCCGCGCCCGGCCGTGCTGCCGACGCTCGCGCTGCTGCTGGCCGTCACCACGGCCGGGTTCGGCGCCGACGTGATCGGGGCGGTCGACTCCGGCCGGGCCCGCGAGGCCCGGCTCGCCACCGGCGGCGACGTCATGGTGAGCGCCCCCAAGGGCTTCGGCCTGGCCGACTCCTTCGCCGAGCGGGCCGACCGGCTGCCCGGCGTCCGGGCCGCCACCGATGTCACCCTGCTCACCGACGCGGCCGTGCTGCGCCCGGACCGGCCCCACCTCACCATCAGCCTGGTGGTCGTCGAGCCGACGGCCTACGCGGAGATCTCCCGCTCCCTCGGGCGCGGCGCCTTCGACCCGGCGCTGCTGGCCGCCCCCGACGGCCCGACCGGACCGGACGCCCGCGAGGTCCCCGTCCCCGCCCTGTACTCGCGCGGACTGGTCGAGCAGCTCGGCGGCCGGGCCGGGGCGGAGCGGATCTATCTGACCAGTACCGGCGAACTGCGCGCCCAGTACGCGGGCACCATCGACGCCACCCCGGCGCTGCGCGACTCCACCCACCCCTTCGTCGTGCTCCCGGCCGGGCCCGCCACCGCCCGGGTGCCCGGACTGGGGGACCACGGCCACTGGTTCGCCGTCGGCGACATCGACGAAACAGCCGTCCGCTCGTTGACCCGCGACCTGCCCGTGCACCCGATCGTCGCGGACACCGCGCGGCGGACCGGCGTCCCGGTGGTCGGCCCGGACCCCGACGACATCCCGGACGGCTACCTGGTGAGGACCAGTGCCGCGCTCACCGCCGAACTCACCGAGGACCCGCTGCGGCAGGCCGCCGTCCTGGTGTTCCGCGTCGGCACCGCCGGCGCGGGCGCGTTCGCCCTGCTCGCCGCCCTGCTCACGCTGGTCCGCGCCGCCCCCGACCGCTCCGCCGCGCTGGCCCGGCTGCGCACCATGGGACTGCGCCCCCGTCAGGGGCTGGCGCTGATCCTGGTCGAGACCCTGCCGCAGACGCTGCTCGCGGCGGCCGGCGGCCTGCTCGCCGCGCTCGCCGCCGTCGTCCTGCTCGGCCCGGCGCTCGACCTGTCCGCCCTGCTCGGCACCGACGTCCCGCCCGGCCTGCCGCTGCGCCCCGGCGCCGTCCTCCCCCCGGCGCTGGCGCTGACCGCCCTGGTCACGGTCGGTGTGCTGGCCGAGGCGCTGATCGCCGGCCGCCGCCAGATCGCCAAGGAGCTCCGGGCCGGCGACACGGTCTGACGGCCGGGCCCGGCAGGACGGCAGCACGGCGCGGCAGGACGGCGCGGCAGCACGGCAGGGCGGCGCGGGTCGACACACGGCGCCGCCCTGGCCGCCCTACTGGCCGCCGAGCAGCCCCAGGACCCGCTGGACCGCCTCGACGACGGGCACGCCGACCGCGCCGACGGTGGTGGCGATCCCCGCCACCGCCATCAGTGCCCGGTGGCGCTCGCGCGGCACCGCCCCCGGCCCGACGGTGAGCGCCGGCAGCGCCTCGTCGATGGACTCCGCGTCCATCGGCGCCACACCGTCCCGGAGTTCGCGCAGTAGAGTGATCAATTCCTGGACGGCCCGGGTGAGTTCATCGGTCGCCCGGGCGCCGTCAGCGACCGGTGCGTGGTGGTGCACGATGCCCTTGTTGCCGGTGCCGCCGATCATGTTCACCACGTCGCCGTGGAAGTGGTCGCCGCTCATCCCGTCGCCTTCCCCGTGTTGCCGCTGCCGCCGTACATGTTCACGTTGTCGCCGAAGTGGTAGTTCCCGGTGTTGACCGTCAGCGACCGGATCGACAGCTCGACCTCGAACTCCGGGTTCTCCAGCGCGTGCGAGAGGATCCGGACCGCCTCCCGCAGCCCGCGCCGGTCGGCCGTCCCGACCAGCGCCGTCGCGTTCCCGGCGGTGTCCACGGCCAGGACCGGCACCGCGGGAGCGGCGAGGACGCCGAACATCGCCAGGAACCCGTACCCCACCCAGAACAGCGCCACGGTCAGGGCCGGCCCCTTGAACGGCTCGACGTCCTTCCCGACCCCGAACGGGAACCCGGAGCCGACCACGGCCAGCAGGGCCAGCGTCGAGGCCTGCACCACCTGCCGCGCGAACCTCAGCACCGCCTCCTTGCGCTTGGGCATCAGCACGAAGGCGTAGACCCGCACGATGTTGTGCAGCGGGTACGCGGCCCCGCCGACCCACAGCAGCCGCTTGCTGACCCTCAGGTCCACCGAGTCCGTCAGTACCGCCGACGGGCCGGACGAGAAGGGCAGGCCGCCCCGGTCCCCGATCGTCGGCGGTGCCGACGGCCGTGGCGGCGGCGGTGGCGGCGGCAACTGCCGCGCCGGGTCCTGCCAGGGACGGTCGGGCCGATCGTTCTTCTCCACGCTTCCCCCTCGCGTGTCCGGTCGGGGTCCGGTCCACGACCGGACCCCGAGAATGCGCAATCACCGTGCCATCGACGGCTGTCATGCACAATCCCTCCACACCGCACAATCCCTCCACACCGCGCGATCGCCCGACCGCCCGACCGCCCGACCGGTCAGCCGCGGGGCTTGCCGTCGGCGGGGAGCGCGACCAGGCCCTGGTCGGTGTTGCCGAGGAGGAGGCCGTTGCCCGCCCACAGCGCGACCGGGCCGAAGCCGCCGGTGGTGCTGCCGAGCGGGAAGCTCCAGCGGGTGGTGCCGGTGGCCGCGTCCAGCGCGTGGACCTTGATACCGAGGTACAGGAGCACCGCGAGTTGTCACGCCCTGGGCTCCACGGCGCGATCATGACAGCCGATCAGCCGGTCCGACCCGGCCGCGGGAGGGTGGCCAGGTAGGCGGCCGTCAGCTCCGGCGTCGCCAGCCAGGCCGCGTGGTCGGCGGGTTCGGCGTAGGTGTTTGCCAGCCGGCGGGCCACCGGTTCGTGCTCGGCGGCCGCCGCGAACACCCCCTGGAGGTGCTCCGGCATCGTCAGCAGGTCCGCCGTCAGCGCCACCCCGTGGCGGGCGTGCCGCTCCCAGAAGCCCTCGAACACCTCCGTCATCCACTCCGCCGTGAACGGCCCGTCGCCCCGGCCGACGATCGCCCGCAGATACCACTCGGCCGCCCGCGCCGCGCTGTTGGCGCCCTGGCCGGTGATCGGGTCGTTGACCACCAGCGCGTCCCCGATCCCCAGCACCGCCGCCCCGCCGTCCAACCGCGCCACCGGGTGACGCACCACCGGGGTCAGCGCGCCGTAGAGCGACGCGCCCGCGTCGGTCGGCTCGGCCGCCGCCCACAGCTCCGCCTCCCAGGGCAGGTACTCCGCCATCGACTCCCGCATCCGGCGCAGCTGTTCGGCGCCCGGCGGGCGGTCGCCGAAACAGTCGAAGGCGCTGCCGGGCACCGCCTCCCACAGCAGGATGTCGCACGGCCCGGAGCGGGTCAGGGCCGGCTGGAGGTACAACTCCCCCACCCCGGGCACCGCGTGCATCCGTGCCCGCGGGCCGGCCGCCGGATCGGGCGCGCCGACGCCGTGCGCGTACAGCGCCGCCAGCCGCCGCTGCGGGGCGTCGAACGGCGAGCGGGCCGCGTCGCGCGCGAAGATCCCGGCCAGCTCGCCCCGCCCGACCGCGACCAGCGTCAGCTCGTGGGCCACCGCCAGCCCGCCCAGCCCGGCCCGGTCCAGCTCCCGGTGCTCGACCCGGCCGCCGCGCTCCTCGACCAGCTCCAGCCAGCGCGCCATCTTGACCCGCTGGTCCACGGACTGCGCGGGCTCGTCCAGGGTCATGGTGAACTCGAGCGCCCGCAGCCCGGGTTCGGGCACCAGCACGGCGTCCACCGACCGCACCTGCGGCGCCTGCCCCGCCCACAGGTCGAGACCGGCCGCCCGTTCCACCCGCAGCGCCGGGCCGAACATCGCCTGGGTCGACAGCACCGGCCCGGCCCGCAGCTCCCCCGCCGTCCGGCCGGAGACCACCGTCACCTCGTACCCGCCGGCCGCCAGCAGCCCCAACGCCACCTGCAACCCCGCCTGCCCCGCCCCGACGATCGCAACCCGACGCATCCCGCACCTCCGTGCCGACGACGAAAGAAGGAGGTGATGCTACGTCAGTCCGGAGGTGGTGAGGGACGGTTCCGCACCGCACCGCCGACACCGGCGGGCACCCTCAACTCCCGGGCGCGGCCCCCGCCGAGCTCTCCCGGACCACCAGCTCCGCCACCAGTTCCACCCCCTCCGCCCCGACCGGGAGGTCGGAGCGCAACTGGGCCAGCAGCCGGGTGACGACCGCGGTGGCGATGGTCCGCAGGGGGAGCCGCACCGAGGTCAGCGGCGGGTGGAGGTGGCGGGCGAGGGGGGTGTCGTGGAAGCCGGTGACGGCGAGGTCGCGGCCGACCTGGAGGCCCTCCGCGCGGGCGGCCTCGTAGATGGCGAGGGCGGCGAGGTCGTTGTCGGTGGCGAGGGCGGTCGGCCGGTCCGGGTCGCGCAGCAGGGCGCGGAGGCCGCCGGCGGGGGGCGCCGGAGCGAGCGAGAGGCCGAGGCGGGCGGCCTCGTGGTGGAAGCCCTCGCGGCGGGCGGCGAGCCACGGCAGGGTGGTGGCCGTGCCGACGAAGGCGACCCGGCGGTGGCCCCGGGCGGCGAGGTGGCGGGCGACCTCGGCGGTGGCGGCCTCGTTGTCGATGTCGGCCCAGTGCTGCGGGAGGCCGGGACCGGTGCGGCCGAAGGCGGCGAAGGGGATGCCGACCCGGGCGGCGTGGGCGGCCCGGGGGTCGTCGGGGAGGACGTCGGCGAGGACCAGGCCGTCGACCTGGCGGGCCGCCACCACGCCGTCGATCACCGCCCGGACGTCCTGCTCCCCCGCCGCCGGGCGGAGGAGCAGCACGTGGTGGCCGACGGCCCCGGCCGCGTCGACGAGGGCTTCGAGGAAGCCCGCCATCAGCGGGTTGGGGTCGAAGGGGTCGTCGACCGGGGCGAGGTAGCCGATGGTGCGGCGCTCGCCGGTGCGCAGCGACCGGGCGGACTGGTCGGGCCGGTACCCGAGCCGCTCGATCGCCGCGTTGACCCGGGCGAGGGTGTCGGGGCGGACCCGGTGCGGGGCGTTGAGTGCGTTGGAGACGGTCTGCCGGGAAACCTCGGCCGCCCGGGCGACGTCCGCGATGGTGGTGACGCGGCGCGCCGGGCGTGCTCCCGGGGTGGTCATCGGTTCTCCTTCACAGGGGTACCGCCCCGCCGGGCGCCGGCCGTCAGACCCGGCGGAGGGTCAGCAGGCCGCCCCGGGGGACGTAGACGAGGCCGCCGTCCAGGTGGACGGTCGAGGTGCCGACGGTCCGGCCGCGGGCGTCCTGGACGGTTGCCTCGGCGGTGCCCCGGCCGCCGGTGAGGCGGACCCCGGGGTCGGCGTCGGCGTTGGCGACCAGCAGCGTACGCCACTCGCCGGCGGCTTCCGTGCCGGTGGCGACGGGCAGTGGCGCGTACCGGGCGACGACGGTGGTGCCGTCGCCGACGCCGGTGATCATCGGGTAGCCGAGGTCGGGCCGGGCCGGCCGGAACCCGCCGAGCTGCAGGGTGTCGACGTGGGCGCGGGAGACACCGAGCCAGAAGGCGAGCGTCTCGCGCTGCGCCGGGCTCTGGACGGCGAGGTCGACGGAGATCTGCGGCACGCCGAACAGGACGTTGATCAGGTGGCAGGCGATCTGCTCGACCGGTTCGGTGGGGTGCCACATCAGCATGTCGGAGTGGACGGCGAGCGGTCCGGCGATCAGCCGGGTGTCGACGACGCGCTGCCGGTTCTCCTGCGAGCTGAGCGGGCAGTCGACGGCCCGGACCATGGTGGCGTAGGGCCACAGGCCGGGGCTGACGTAGGGCTGGCGGTGCTCGATCATCGACTCGGGCGCGGCGGCGACGGTCCGGCGGCGGATCTCGGCGAGCAGCAGGTGCAGGCCCTCGTCCACGGTGGCGCAGTCGGCCTGCGGTCCGGGTGCGGGCGGGTCCTGGACGCCGAACCAGTCGATGAAGTCGACCTTGAGCCCGTCCATGCCCCATTCCTCGACGGCCCGGGCGAGCCGGTCGACCAGGTGGGCGCGGACCGCCGGGTAGCGGGGGTCGACGACGACGGCGCCCATGTGGGGGGCGTCGACGAGGGTGAACCGGCTCAGTTCGGCCCAGGCGGCGCTGTCCTTCCCGATGAACGGCAGCGCGTACCAGAGCATGTACTGGACGCCGAGGTCGTGGACGCGGGCGACGTGGGCGGCGGTGTCGGGCAGCGAGTGGGGTTCCCAGTCGCCGCAGTGGGCGTAGCCGCGGGTGCGGTCGGTGGTCATCCAGCCGTCGTCGACGATGATCGTGTCGAGGCCGAGCTCCTTGCCGAGGGCGGCCTGCTGCTCGACGGTCCCGGGGGTGATGTTCTGGTGCAGCGCGTACCAGGTGGAGTAGGCGGGGAGGCGGGCGGCGACGGGGACGTGGACCGGGCGGTCCCCGGCCCACCAGTCGGCGAGTTCGGCGAGGCTGAGGCCGAAGTGGCGGCCGGAGGTGTCGATCCGGACGGTGAGGCGGCCGGCGGCCTGGACCCAGAACCGGAACTCGCCGGTCTCCTCGACGACGCCGGCGCTGGCGAGCACCTCCTCGCGGTCGGTCGCGAAGGCGCAGACCGTGGTGTCGCCGGTGCCGACGAGGGCGGCGACGGGGGCGCCGCGGGAGAGGCCGGTGCGGCGCGGGGCGTTCCAGGCGGTGGGCAGCCAGCCGGTGCCGCGCGGGTCGGGGCTCCAGAAGGAGGTGACGTCGACGCAGGGGGTGCGCCATTCGATCCGGACGTCTCCGGTACCGCCCTCGAGGTCTTGGGCGGTGACCTCGACGACGCCCTCGGCGAGGACGTTCACGCTCGCCGTCCCGGCGACCAGCAGTTCCAGCCGGCCGGCGGAGGCGGGCACCTCCACCGGGCGGGGGCGGGCCGTGGTGGCGGGGGCGTGGGGCTCCCAGATCTCGTCGCTGGTGTCGGTCATGGTTCGGTTCAGCCCTTCGTGGCACCGGCCAGCAGGCCGGAGATGAACTGCCGCTGGAGGACCAGGAAGAGGACCATCATCGGCAGGGTGGATATCGCGGTTCCGGCGAGGATCGAGCCGTAGTCGGTGTTGGCCTTCATGCCCTGGAGGGTGGCGAGGGCGACCGGCAGGGTGTGCATGTCGGTGCTGCGCAGGGCGATCAGCGGCCAGACGAAGCTGTTCCAGGAGCCGAGGAAGAGGAAGATGCCCAGTGCGGCGAGCACCGGTCGCATGACCGGTACCACGATGCCGAACAGCACCCGCAGTTCGCCGGCGCCGTCGACCCGGGCGGCGTCGAGGAGTTCGTCCGGCATGGCGCTGAGGGACTGCCGCATCAGGAAGATCGCGAACGGCACGCACAGGCCGGGCAGGATCAGCGCCTGGTAGCTGTCGAGCATCCCGAAGGACATCATCATCTTGAACAGCGGGACGAGCATGACCTGGTCCGGCACGACCAGGGTCGACAGCAGGACGGCGAACAGCACCGTGCGGCCCCGGAACCGGAACTTGGCGAAGGCGTACCCGGCCAGCAGCGCCACGACGAGCCCGCCGAGGGTCTGCAGGCCGGACACCAGCAGCGAGTTGAGCAGGACCCGGCCGAGGCCGACCCGGTCCTGGAGGTGCCCGATGTTGTCGCCCAGGTGGGAGCCGGGCAGCAGCTTCGGCGGCCAGGAGAAGATCTCGCTGTCGCTGCGGGTGGCGGAGATCACCAGCCAGTAGAACGGGGCGATCGACAGCCCGGTGACGGCGGCGAGCACCAGGGTGAGCGGCCAGCCGCGCAGTCGGCGCCAGGGGCTCGGGCCGGTCGGCGCCGGCTTGGCGGGCGGGGCCGCCGGGCCCGGTGCGACGGGCTCGACGGAGGTGGCGGCGGTGGTCATTCGCGTTCTCCCATCAGGCGCATCTGGGCCGCGCCGAGCACCGAGACGAGCAGGGTGAGCGCGTAGGCGATGGCGGAGGCGTAGCCGAAGTCGAAGTAGCGGAAGCCGTTGTCGTACAGGTACATCGAGACCGTGAGGGTCGCGCTGTCGGGGCCGCCGCGGGTCAGGACGTAGGGCTCGTCGAAGAGTTGGAGGGTGCCGATGGTGGAGAGCACCACGGTGAACAGCAGCACGGGCCGCAGCGCGGGCAGGGTGACGGAGCGGAACCGGCGGACCGGTCCGGCGCCGTCGACCATGGCCGCCTCGTACAGCTCCTTGGGGATGCCCTGCAGGCCGGCCAGGTAGATGACGGCGTTGTAGCCGGTGTAGTGCCAGGTCAGGACGAGGACGACGGCCATCCGGGCCCAGAAGCCGTCGCCGAACCAGTCGATGGTGGGCAGGCCGATCGAGTCCAGCAGGTTGTTGACCGCACCGTCCTTGGTGTTGAGGAGGAAGGAGAACAGGATGCCGGTGGCGACGAGGCCGGTGACGGTGGGCATGAAGACGCCGAGCCGCCACACGGTGCGCCAGCGGACGAACGCCGCGTTGAGGCCGACCGCCAGCCCGAGGGCGAGCGCGAGCATCACCGGGACCTGCACGACCAGGATCCGGGCGGTGTTGCCGAGCGCGGTCCAGAACTGCGGGTCGTGCAGCAGCCGCTGGTAGTTGGAGAGGCCGGCGCTGTGGGTGACGCTGCCGGAGCCGGCGGTCAGCGACAGCAGCAGCGAGGAGATGATCGGGTAGGCCTTGAAGACCCCGAACAGGATCAGCGCGGGCGCGAGCAGCAGGTAGGGCACGGCCCGGCGGCGGAGCCTGGCGCGCCGGACGGCGGCCGGGCGGACCGCCGCCGGGACGGCCGGCCGGGTGGCCGGAGGAGCGGCGGCGGTCACTTGATCTTGCGCCCCGTCTGCTGGGCCAGCTGCTTGGCCGCGTCCTGGAGCGCCTCGGCCGGGTCGCCGCCCTTGACCAGGACCTTGGTCTGGGCGTCGCTGACCAGCTTGAGGGCGCGGGCGTAGTCGCCGGAGTAGTTGGTGGCGTCGCCGCCCTCGGAGAGCAGGTCGGTGAAGGTCTTCAGCACCGGCTGGCCGCCGTAGTAGGCGCTCGGCTCGCTGTAGATCGGGTCCTGGTAGGCGGCGGTGAGCGCCGGGAAGACGCTGCCGGCCTTGAACATGGCGTTGACCGAGTCGGCGCGGGTGAGCGCGTACTCGACGAACTTCCAGGCGGCGGTGCGGCGGGGGCTGGAGCCGGCGACGGCCAGATGGGTGGTGTTCACGATGGCGGTGCGCTTGCCGCCGGGGGTGACGGCCGGCGGCCGGGTGAGCCGCCAGTTGCCGCTCAGGTCGGGGAACTTGGTCTCGATGTAGTGCGCGGCCCAGGAGGGCTGCGGACCGGCGCCGAGCTGGCTGTCCTTCATCTGGGTGCGCCAGGCGGTGGAGCCGGGAGTCTCGATGACGAGTCCGGCGTCATTGAGGCGCTTGACCAGGGTGAGGGCGCGGACGCACTCGGGCGAGGTCAGGGTGATGTCGCCCTTGAGGTCGAAGTAGAACGCGCCCTGCTGCTGCATCAGGGACTGCAGGAAGTCGACGTCGGGGCCGGGGGTGCCGGGCTTGTTGATGCCGAGCACGCCGACGCCGGGGTTGGCCGCCTTGAAGGCGTCGGCGCCGGCGATCACGTCGTCCCAGGTCTCGAACGTGGTCGGGTCGAGCTTGGCCCGGTCGAACATGTCCTTGCGGTAGAAGAAGCCCTGGGCGTTGACCTCCCACGGGAGGGCGCGGGCCTTGCCGTCCTTGTCGGTGACGACCGGCCACAGGCCCTTGGCGAACTTGTCCTTGTGGGCGTCGGCGCCGAGGGCGGAGAGGTCGGCGAGGCCGTTGGGGAACTTCTCCAGGTAGCCGGGCAGGTAGTCGCAGCCGATGTGCAGGACGTCGGCGAGGCCCTGCCCGCCGGCCGCCAGGCCGACGGTGATCTTGTCCCAGATGGCCGGGTTGCCGACGTCCTGGACGTCGACCTTGATGCCCGGGTTGTCCTTCTCGAAGGCGGGCACGACGCCGCGCAGGGCGTCGGCGGCGCTGGTCCAGGACCAGACGGTGATGGTGCCGGTGGCGGCGTCCCCACCGGAGGAGCCGGAGCCGTTGGAGCCGCCGCAGGCGGCGAGGGCGCCACCGGCGGAGAGGGTCAGCAGGCCGGCGCCGGAGGCGCGCAGCAGGTCGCGACGGGAGAGGTGTGACATGGCATGCCCTTCTGAGGGGGTGGACGTCGAGCGGGACGGGGTGGGACGTCGGTGGTGCCAGGTGGTGCATGCGGGGTGGTGCGGGGACGGTGCTGGGTGGTGCCGGGTGGTGCGGGGTGCCGGCCGCCCCGCCCGGAGGCGGGGACGGCCGGGCGCGGGCCGTCCGCTCAGGCGGTGCGGGCGCCCCGCCGTACGTGGGCGAGCGTTCCGCCGAGCAGCTCGGCGGTCCCGGGGTCGGTGCTCGCGTGCGGGGAGAGCCGGATCCAGCCGGCCCTCAGGGTGGTGGCCAGGCCCGCGTCGGTCAGCGCGCGGTGGACGGCGACGGGGTCGGCGCCGGGCAGCCGCAGTCGGGCGATGCCGCTGCCGAGGGCGGCCGGGTCGCCGGCGCCGCGCCAGGAGCCGTAGGGGGCGTCCGAGGTCGGGCCGCCGCCGGTCTCGGCGCCCGCGGCGCGGGCCGCGGCGAGCAGTCCGCCGAGCACCTCGCCGATCCGGGCCTCGATCCGGGCGGCGCCCTCCTCCCGGACCAGGGCGAGCGCGGCGCCCAGGGCGGCGACGGCGGGGCCGTCGGGATTGGTGAGCGTGTGGGCGACGGCGCCGGGCCGGGGCGGGCACGGGTGGGCGGGCGCGTCGATCGGGTCGACCACGCCGGACCAGCCGCTGAGCCCGGGCCCGATCCGGTCGGCGATCCGGTCGCGGACCATCAGGACGGCGGCGCCCCAGCCGGCCCGGAGCCACTTCTGGCCGCCGGCGGCGAGCACGTCGGCCGCGTCGGCGGCGAACTCCACGGCGCCCAGGGCCTGGACGGCGTCGACCACCAGGATCCGGTCCGGCCCGATCAGTTCCTTGATCGCGGCCAGCGGTGCCCGGTACCCGGTCGCGGCGTCGACGGCGCAGACGGCGACGGCGCGCACCCGGTCGTCCAGGTGCTCCCGGACCAGGTCGGCGGTGACCGGGCCCTCCAGCTGGCGGACCGCCAGTCCGCCGTTGTCGGCGGCGCGCAGCCACGGGTAGACGGCTCCGGGGAAGTCGTTCCGCGCCACCAGCACGGTCCCCTCCGGGGCGGGGCCGCCGGCGGTACCGCCCGACGCGGCACCGCCGACGTTCCTCGCGCCAACGACGGCCCCCGCACCGGCGCCGACCGCGTGGGCGGCGGCGAAGAGCCCGTGCGAGGTGGAGCCGACGAAGGCGATCTCGTGCGGCGCGCAGCCCAGCAGCCCGCCCGCCGTCCGGGCCGCCGCCGCGGTGTCCGCGTCGAGGCTTTCGAGCGCGTCCCAGCCGTGCCGGTGGAGCCGGTCGGCCTCGCGGAGCAGCACCCGGCGGACCGGTTCCGACACCGGCCCGAAGCGGGCGAAGTCCAGGTAGCCGAACGGCTCGGCGAACTTCTTCAGGTACTCGGGCATGACCTTTCCTTGGTCGGGCGACGCGGAGATTTGAACGTTCAAATCCCACACAAACAAACAGAACCGATCAACGTTCAACGAGCGGGAGCCAGCAAACGCCCCCGGTCGATTCCCCGTCAAGACCCTGCGCGCCACCGACCCCCGGTCGAGACCCTCTCGTTACCAGCGGCCGATCTGCCCTCCCACCAGCCCTTGCGCAATGCAATTTGACATTACTATTTTACTGGCCAGTGAGTCGAGAGATCATCACCGTTTCCCTCGACGTCATCAGACTCCCGCGCGGTCCGGCGGACCCGGCGCCCCCACGGCACCGGACCCCCAGTTCGCCCCGTCCCGCGCACCCCCCACATGCTCACCTGGAGCTCCTGTGCCAACCACCCCCCGCCTGCGCTCGGTCCTGCTCTCCGCGGCCCTCGCAGTCACCCTCGCCGCCCCGCTCGTCCAGAGCGCCCAGGCCGCCGCACCGCCCGCCGCCTCCGGGCGGACCACCGACCCGGCCGCCGCCTTCGGCGGGACCACCGCCCACCCCGCCGGCCCGACCGGCGACGTCGCCCACGGCAGCACCACCACCGGCGCCCCCGGCCCCGAGGGCGCGCCGGGCAACGAGACCCTCCAGCCCACCACGGACGCCACCCGGCCCGCCGCCGACCCGGCCACCCCCGCCGCCCAGGCGGCGACCGCCGCCGACGCCGCCGCGGCCTGCTCGCTCGCCTCCTTCACCGCCCTCTCCCCGGCCGCCCTGGCCGACTTCCTCGCCGACCGCTCGCACACCTACGAGGGCTGTCTGCGCCCGCTGCTGGTCGACTGGAGCCCCGACCTCGCCAAGGTCCTGACCCCGGCCCACGTGCGCGCCGTCGCCGACCGGATCACCGCCCTCGCCCCCGGCTTCGACAGCGCCAACAACCGCAACCAGCAGGAGCTCTGGTACTACCTGCACGTCGCGGTCTACTTCGACTACGGCCACCGCGAGTTCGACCTCAACGACGACGCCACCGCCGCCGCGATCGACCGCGCCATCACCGCCTACACCGCCAACCCCCGCGCCTTCGACCCGACCACCGCCGCCGGCAACACCATGGGCGAGCTGATCCAGACCTCCACCGCCCCCAAGCTGCGCCCCGGCCGACTCCCGCTGCTGGAGCGGGTGCTGCGCCAGTACGCCACCCCCGGCACCGCGTACATCGGCGACCGGGGCTGGAACTGGGCCCTGCAGGCCGCGCTCCAGCTCAACTTCCAGGGCGTCAACAACGTGGTCGAGGACGGCGGCGCCTTCCGCGCCGCGGCCGTCGCCAACCCCGGCTACCGGCAGGCGATCCGCGCCTTCGCCGGCTACGCCCACCTCAAGGGCACCGAGACCGAGTGGGCCGTCGGCGACGCCATGAACGAGTACGCCCGGTACACCCTGGTGGACTCGCTCAAGGGCGAGATCAAGGCCGAGATCGGCAGCGTGGTCGGCACCGTCCAGAACAACTTCGGCCGCCTCAGCCGCCCGTGGCTCAACCTGGCCGTCCCGCTCAACGAGTTCGGCCTCTGCGGCCAGTACGGTGCCTGCCGGGCCGAGCTGACCCAGCAGTTCTTCCCGAACACCTACAGCTACGACAACGGCGGCCTGGTCATCCGCACCGCCCTCGACCGGGCCACCGCCGACCAGCTGTACTACGCCACCAAGCAGGTCAAGGCCCAGTTCTTCCGGGTCATCGGCACCGACCGGCCGCTCGCCGACGACACCCACCCCACCCTCACGGTGCAGCTGTACGACACCAAGACGAACTACCGCTCGCTCCAGTACCTGCTGTTCGGGATCGGCGACGTCGAGAACGGCGGCATGTTCATCGAGGAGAACTCCACCTTCTACACCTACCAGCGGACCACCGCCGAGTCGTACTTCAGCCTGGAGGAGCTCTTCCGGCACGAGTACACCCACTACCTGAACGCCCGTTGGGCCATCCCGGAGTCCGGCTACACCACCCGCTGGCCCGGCTCCGCCACCTTCGCGATGAACGAGGGCACCGCGGAGTACTTCGCCGGCTCCACCTCCAAGGACGGCGTCAAGGCCCGCAAGTACATGGTCCGCCAGATCGCCCAGGAAGGCGCTTCCGGCACACCGCGCCTGACCATCGATCAGATCCTGCACGCCAGCTGGGAGACCCTCGGCTTCCGCGTCTACCCGTACGCGGCCACCTTCTTCAACCTGCTCGGCGAGCGCCACCCCGACCAGCTCGCCGAGATGTACCGGCTGCTGCGCGCCGACGACGTCACCGGCTACAACGCCTGGCGCGACCGCCTCGGCCGGGACGCCGACCTCCAGCGCGAGTACAACGCCTTCCTGGACGCCGAGATCCCGCTCGCCGACAACCTCTACGTGCCGGTCACCACCTACACGCCGAACAGCCGGCTCACCTACGCCTGGGCCTCCGAGGTCCAGGACGCGTTCGCCCGCGCCACCCAGAACACCCCGGTCTGCAAGGACAACGCCGACTGGAACAACACCATGCGGTTCACCTGCACCGGCCGGATGAGCGCCAACCTCACCAACACCTTCGACGCCGGCAAGGTCCGCGCGGACATGGCCGCCACCGTCGACTACTTCCTGCTCACCCGGGGCGGCGCCGCCGCCAACAACCTCGCCGACATGAACTGCTGGTTCGGCCAGGTCGAGGTGTGGCCCACCGGCCGCGCCGGCAGCGCCGACTACACCTGCGAGGGCCCGCTGCGCCGGTGACCCACCCCTGAACGGGGGGCGGGCCCGACCGGCCCGCCCCGCCACGTCCCGTACGGCCCCGGACAACCGTCCGGGGCCGTACGGCCTTTCCGGGCCCCGGTGCGGGTCCGCTCAGAGCCGCCTGAGCCCGGCGGCGGTCGGCCGGAATCCGCACCGGCCGTAGAAGGACTCCAGGTGCGGCTCGTAGTCGACGTGCAGCCACTCGGCACCGCGCGCCTTCGCCTCGTCGGCGGCGGCCTGCACCAGCCGCATCCCGAGCCCCCGCCGGCGCTCGTCCGGATGCACGGTCGTGTCCAGGACGAAGGCGTGCACACCGCCGTCACCGACGACGTTGACGAAACCGACCAGCCGGTCCCCCCGGCGCGCCGCGATCCAGGTCAGACTGCGGGCCAGCACCGGCGCGAAGGAGGTCGCCCGGTGCTCCGGCCAGGACGCGTCGAACAGCTCGTCGAGCTCGGCGTCCGTCAGCTCGGGACGGACCGCCAGCACCTCGTCGCCGGCCGGCGACGAATTATTGATCACCATGCCGAGCAGCCTGCCATGCGCCCGCGGCCGTGCTCACACCCCCGCGGACGCGCGAGCACGCGTCAGACAGCCCCTAGACCGGCAGGGCGTCCAGGGCGGGGGCGATGGTGGCGAAGGCGCGGTCGGTGAGTTCGGCCGGGTCCTCGGCGCCGTCGCTGGCGCTCCACAGTTGCAGGACGACGTCGAACGCGGTCAGCGCCATCCCCGCGGCGAGCCGGGGGTGGAGGCCGGTCGCGGAGCCCAGGCCCAGCCGGTCGGCCAGCTCGCCCGCCAGTTCGTCGCGCCACTGCGCCTGGCGCTCCAGGAAGCGGGCGTGCAGCGCCGGCGTGCCCAGGATCAGCTGCACCACCCGCAGTGCCTGCTCCGCATGGCCGGCGCAGGCGTCGATGGGGACCCAGACGGTGTGCCGCAGTGCCACCGACGGCGACTCCTCGGCCGGCCGGCCGGCGAGCTCGGCCCGCATGCCGGCGCCCATCTCCCCGAGGAACTGGACGACCACGTCCTCCTTGGACGCGAAGTAGCGGAAGAAGGTGCGCTTGGACATGCCGGCGGCGGCCGCGATCTCGTCGACCGTGACCGCGTCGAACCCCTTCTGCGCCAGGAGGTTCAGCGCGGCCTGGGACAGCTCGTCGGAGACCAGCTGACGCTTGCGCTGGGCCAGGCTCGCTTCAGGGCGGGTAGTCACCCCCTCATGTTACACGCCGCGCCGCCTTTGACCCACAAGGGCGCACTTGACACTCGGTGACAGGTAGGGCAGCGTGTGACGCATGACGAAGCAGCAGGGCTGGACCGCCGATCGGATTCCGGACCAGACGGGGCGGGTGTTCGTCGTCACCGGGGCGAACAGCGGCCTCGGCCTGGCGACCACCCGGGCGATCGCCCGCAAGGGCGGCCAGGTGATCCTCGCCGTCCGCGACGAGGCCAAGGGCCGGCGGGCCGCCGCCGAGATCACGGCCGCACAGCCGGGCGCCCGCCTGGAGGTCCGCCGCCTCGACCTGGCCGACCTCGACTCGGTCCGCGCCTTCGCCGAACGGCTGCGCGCCGACGGGACCCGCCCGGACGTCCTCGTCAACAACGCGGGCGTGATGGCGCCGCCGCGGACGCTGAACGCGCAGGGCCACGAGATCCAGTTCGCCGCCAACCACCTCGGCCACTTCGCGCTCACCGGACTGCTGCTCGACCTGCTGGCCGAGGGCAAGGACCCGCGGGTGGTCACGGTGAGCTCGACCAACCACCGGCAGGGCAAGGTCTTCTTCGACGACCTCTCCGGCGAGCGCAAGTACTCGCCGATGGGCTACTACAACCAGTCGAAGTTCGCCAACGCCGTGTTCGGCTGGGAGCTCCACCAGCGTCTCGCCGCGGCCGGCAGCCCGGTCCGCAGCCTGCTCGCGCACCCCGGCTACACCGCCACCAACCTCCAGACCAGTTCCCCGGTCGGCATGGTCAAGGTGCTCTTCGGCCGCATCCTCACCCCGCTCGCCCAGGCCCCGGACCAGGGCGCGCTGCCCCAACTGTTCGCCGCCACCGCCGCGGAGGTCGAGTCCGGACAGTTCATCGGACCCGACGGGATGGCCGAGCTGCGCGGCACGCCGAAGGTGGTCCAGCTGGCCCCGTCGGCCGCCGACGCCGAGACCGGCAAGCGCCTGTGGGAGCTGTCGGAGCGGCTGACCGCCGTCCGGTTCGCCTTCCCCGCCGTCGCCTGACCCGACCGGCCCCGGCACCCGTACCAGGGGCCGCCGCGCGTGACGCCCCCGGCATGCGCGTCGGCCCCTGCACCACCCGTACCCCCGCACCACCCGCACCCCCGCACCGCCCGCGCCCCCCGCGGGAACAACTCGTTCACATCTCCCGGACCCCGGCTCCCCGTTCTCCCCGCGGCGGCACCGGGAATCTCGGCATTCCCATTCACGATCTCGCCTGAACAATTCCACAGCCCCCTCCGACCATCACGAACGGAATACCTCCGACCGCTTCCCGGAGCCTCTTCTCCGACGAATCAACGGCTTTCCCCGAGTCAACCGCCAGGGGCATGTGAGGTGGATCACTATCGAAGATCCGTCCGATGACGACCTGTTAGGGTGATGGCTCAATGTCAAGCTCCATCCACGGGGGTAAAAGTGGGGGAAGTAGCAAGCGTTGATGTGACCGCCTTTCCGGCGTTCCCGTTCATCGGGTCGGACGACGACCCGTTCATTCCGGTCAGAGATTACGACCTGAAGCACCTCGACGAGTCGACCGGCAGAATCAGACTCCCCTTCGGCGGCTGGGCCTGGCTGATCACCAAGCACGAGGACGTGCGGCAGCTGCTGCGCCACCCGGGCTTCAGCTCCGACCAGTACCGCCCCGGGTTCCCGGTCCTCAACCCGATCCCGCCGACGCGCGAGGGCGCGTCCGGGCTGTTCATCTTCATGGACGGCGACGCCCACAGCCGCTTCCGGCGCATGCTGACCGCCGAGTTCATGATCAAGAACATCCGGCGGATCGAGCCGCTGATCGAGGAGACCGTCAACGAGGCCCTCGGCCGCATGCGCGAGATCGGCCCGCCGGCCGACCTGATGAACGAGTTCGCGCTGCCGGTGCCGTCGATGACGATCTGCCACCTGCTCGGCGTGCCCTACTCGGACCACGACTTCTTCCAGCACCACAGCCGCGCGATCATGGACCGGAACTCCGGTCCGGCCGAGGTCGGCGCCGCCATGGAGGCCCTGAACGGCCTGCTGGGCGACCTGATCACGCACAAGCGGACCCACCCCGGCGAGGACCTGCTCAGCCGGCTGGTGACCGAGCGCGTGATCCCGGGGGAGCTCAAGGAGGAGGAGCTCCTGAGCATGGCCATGCTGCTGCTGGTGGCGGGCCACGAGACCACCGCGAACATGATCGGGATGTCGGCGCTGGCCCTGCTGGAGCACCCCGAGCACCTGGACGCCCTGCGCGAGGACCCGGGCCTGGCGCCCAACCTCGTCGAGGAACTGCTCCGGTACTGCACCGTCGTCCGGACCGGTCTCCCGCGGCTCGCGCTGGAGGACGCCGTCATCGGCGGCCGGGAGATCAAGGCCGGCGAGAGCGTCGTGGCGATGCTGTCGATGGCCAACCGGGACGAGTCGGTCTTCCACGACCCCGAGTTCTTCGACCCCCGGCGCAACGAGGCGCACCGGCACATGGCGTTCGGCTTCGGCCTGCACCAGTGCATCGGCCAGCCACTGGCCCGGGCCGAGCTTCGGATCGCCCTGGTCCAGCTGGCCAAGCAGTTCCCCGGCCTCCGGTCGGAGACGACCCTGGCGGACGTCCCGAAGCGCCACGAGGCGGTCACCTTCGGGCTGGGCGAACTGCCGGTGACGTGGTGACCATGCACATCACTGTCGACCGGGACCTGTGCTGCGGGTCCGGCAACTGCGTGGAGACCGTGCCCGACGTGTTCGACCAGGACAGTCGGGACGGCATGGTGCTGCTGCGGATCTCCCAGCCGCCGGAGCACCTCCGGGAGGCGGTCGAACGCGCCGCCCAGCTGTGTCCGGTGGGCGCCATCGAGATCTCCCGCCGGAATTCGACGGACTGACAGACGCAGCACTGCACGGGGGCGAGCAGACCGCGTCTCGACAATCCGCCTGCCATCCCGCACCGCTGTCCGGAATCCGGTCGCCCGCAGAATTCTCCCGCACGGGCGGCCGGATCCGGCCCGGATGCACAGCGCATCCGAAGCGGTTCTCAACGGATTTCCCGGCGATTTCGAGAACGTCTTTTACTGTCCATTTCACCGCGCCGCGCGACCGCTGTTTCGCGCTGCCCGGAAATGCGGACCGAGCACGGAGCGGCGATCTTCCGCGCCCGACCGGCCCCGCCCCTCACCCCTGTGTGCCCACATAACAGGAGAGCGGAAAAGTTGGATAGTGGCAGCAGCCAGACACGAGTATTTGTATGCAGTAGACACCCCTACGCACGACTGGGCATTCGTGGGGCACTGAAGCAGGACGACGCACTGACCGTGGTCGGCGAGGCGGCGGACATCATCGGGCTGCTGACGGCGACGGCGGTGCGCGAACCGGACGTCGTGGTGCTCGAAGCCCGGAAGCAGACCGACCACCTGCACGAGCTGACCGCCCTCGACACCGCCCTGGTGGTCGTCGTGGAGGACGCCGAGACCGCGGCCGACTGGATCCGTCTGACCGAGGCCAACGTGCGTGCCGTCGTGCACTCCGACGATCCCGAGGAGGTCCTGGTCGAAGCGGTCCGCCGGGCCACCACCGGCGACTGCTACGTCTCCCCCGGCCTCAGCGGCCTGCTCCTCCGGTTCGTGCGGGACACACTGCCCCGCCCCCTCTCGGTGGTCCCCACCCACGCACCCTTGACTTCGCGCGAGTCCGAGGTGCTCCAGCTGGTGCGGCGGGGCATGGCCAACAAGGAGATCGCTCGTCGGCTGGGCCTGAGTGAAAAGACCGTCAAGTTCCACGTCTCCAATGTGCTCGCGAAGGCCCACATGGCCTCCCGGGCGCAGCTGATCGCCTCGGCCGCGGCCATGTGAGACCACGGCCGCGGCCGGCGAGGAGGACGACCCTACGACAGCGGGGCGCCCGCACGGAACCACCGTGCGGGCGCCCCGCTGTCGTGCCCGCGTTCAACACCGCTCCCCGGTGGGAAGACTGACCCGGCCTCCGACGGTCGGCGGACCCGCGGCACCGGACCCGCGGCACCGGCCCGGCCACCGGGACCAGGTCTCCCGTCTTGGCCTAAAGTCCTGGTTTCGCGCCGCCGATCCTGCACCGAAGCCCTGCTCCCCTGCCGTTCCTCTGGCGGAAGTCCCGGTCCGGTCCGGAAACGGATACTCCCGGTATGAAGCCCTCCATGTCCGGTGACCAGACGATCGGCAGCACCCACGACACCGCCATCGCCGTGATCGGAGCCTCCTGTCGGGTCCCCTCGGCATCGGGTCCGGCCGCGTTCTGGCGACTCCTGACGGAGGGCACCGACGCCCTCTCCCCCTGGCCGGAGCAGCGCGGCCCCGGCGGCGCTTCCTGGACCGGCGGCTTCCTCGACGAGGTCGGCACCTTCGACGCCGCCTTCTTCGGCGTCGGGCCCGACGAGGCCGCGGCCATGGACCCGCAGCAGCGCCTCGCCCTGGAACTCGTCTGGGAGGCCATGGAGGACGCCGGGCTGCCCGACCACCGGCTGCGCGGCTCGCGCACCGGCGTGTTCGTCGGCGTCTCCTCGGACGACTACGCCGCCCTCGCCGCCCGCGGCGACCGGGCCGGCCACGGCGAACTGCACGACTTCACCGGCCGGCACCGGGCCGTCGTGGCCAACCGGGTCTCCTGGACCCTCGGCCTCCAGGGCCCCAGCCTCGCCGTCGACGCGGCCCAGGCCTCCTCCCTGGTCGCCGTCCACCTCGCCTGCGAGAGCATCCGCCGCGGCGAGTCCGACCTCGCCTTCGCCGGCGGCGTCAACCTGATCCTCTCCCCGGACGGCATGCGGGCCGCCGCCGGCCTCGGCGCCCTCTCCGCCAAGGGCCGCTGCGCCGTGTTCGACGAGAGCGCCGACGGCTTCGTCCGCGGCGAGGGCGGCGGCGTGGTCCTGCTCAAGCCGCTCGCGCAGGCCGTCGCGGACGGCGACCCCGTCTACTGCGTGATCCGGGGCAGCGCCGTCAACAACGACGGCGGCGGGGAGCGGCTCAGCGACCCCGACGTCGCGGGCCAGCAGCAGGTCCTGCGGCAGGCCTACGCCAACGCCGGGATCGGTACCGAGGCCGTCCAGTACGTCGAGCTCCACGGCACCGGAACCCCCGTGGGCGACCCGGTCGAGGCTGCCGCGGTGTCCGCGGTGATCGGCCGCGGCGCCGACGGCCGCCGGCCGCTGCGGGTCGGCTCGGTCAAGACCAACATCGGGCACCTGGAGGCCGCGGCCGGCATCGTCGGCCTGCTGAAGGCCGCGCTGGCGCTGCGCCACCGCCGGCTGCCCGCCAGCCTGCACTTCCGCACCGCCAACCCGGCGATCCCGCTCGACGAGCTGAACCTCCGGGTGCAGACCGAACTCGACGCCTGGCCGGACCCGGAGGTCCCGCTGGTCGCCGGTGTCAGCTCGTTCGGCATCGGCGGCACCAACTGCCACGTCGTGCTCACCGAGGGGCCCTACGCCGGCCACCCGACGGACGTCGCCGCCCCGGCGGGCGGTGCCGCGCAGGTCGGCACCGCCTCGACGGCCACCGCCACCACGCCTGCCACCGCGCGGGGCCCGCTGCCGTGGGTGCTCTCCGCCCGCTCCGGCCGCGCGCTGGAGGCGCAGGCCGGCAAGCTGCTCGCCCACCTGGACGCCACCGCCGGAGCGGCCGAGGCCGACGCCGCCGGGATCGCCCGCTCGCTGGCCACCGGCCGCTCGGTCTTCGAGCACCGCGCCGTCGTCCTCGGCACCGACCGCTCCGACCTCACCGCCCGCCTGGAGCGCCTGCACGAGGAGGCCGTCAGCGGCCTCGCCGCCCCGGCCGGGCGCACGGCCTTCCTGTTCGCCGGCGGCGGCGCCCACCGGGTCGGCATGGGCCGTGAACTGTACGCCGCTCACCCGGTGTTCGCCGAGGCCCTCGACGAGGTGCTCGCCCACCTCGACCCCGCCCTCGGCCTGCGCGAGGTGCTGTTCGGCGAGCGCGCCGACGCCGCGGCCGCCCTGGACGGCATGCGCCGCATGCAGCCCGCCCTGTTCGCCTTCCAGGTCGCCCTCTACCGCCTGGTCACCTCCTGGGGCGTCGAACCGGACCTGCTGGTCGGCCACTCCTTCGGCGAGATCGTCGCCGCCCACGTCTCCGGCGCCCTCTCGCTGCCCGAGGCGGCCGCGCTCGCCGCCGCCCGCGGCGAACTGATGGAGGCCCTGCCCGCCGGCGGCGCCATGATCGCCGTCGAGGCGACCGAGGAGGAGGCGCTCGCCGCGCTCGACGGCGTCACCGACGTCTCCATCGGCGTCATCAACGGGCCGGCCTCGGTCGTCCTCTCCGGCGCCGAGGAGTCGGTGGCCCGGATCGCCGACGACTTCCGCGACCGCGGCCGCCGCACCACCCGGCTCCGGGTCCGGAACGCCGCCCACTCGCCGCTCACCCTGCCCATGCTCGACGAGTACGCCCGCCGGATCGACGGTCTCACCGTCTCCGAGCCGAGCATCCCGATCGTCTCCACCGTCACCGGCCGCACCGGCACTCCGATGACCGAGGAGTACTGGATCGGGCACGTCGGCGCGACGGTCCGCTTCCACGACGCGATCACCGCCTGCCGCGAGCTGGGCGTCACCCGGTTCGTCGAACTCGGTCCCGACGCCACCCTGACCCCGCTGGTCCGGCCCGACGAGACCGAACTCGCCGTGGCGCTCCAGCACCGCGACCGTCCCGAGCCGCAGACCCTGCTCACCGGCCTCGCCCAGGCCTGGGTCTCCGGTGCGACCGTCGACTGGGCCGGGATCATCGGCGCGGCACCGACCGTCGACCTTCCGACCTACGCCTTCCAGCGCGAGCGCTACTGGCTCGACGAGCGCCCCGCCGCGCCCGCCGCCGAACAGCACCTCAGCTCCGCGACCCTCGCCCTGCGCGACCGGATCCGCACCGAGCCCGAGGGCTTCCTGCGCCGCTGGCTCACCGAGCACCTGGCCGGGAGCACCGGCGGGACCGGCTTCGCCGCCGACGAGACCTTCCGCGACCTGGGCTTCGACTCCGTGCTCTCCGTGCAGCTGCGCAACCGGCTCGCCTCGGCGACCGGCCTGCGGCTGCCCGCCAGCGTGCTCTTCGACTACCCGACGCCGAACGCCCTCACCGCGTACCTGCACGAGCGGATCGTCGGCGTACTGGACGCCGACGAGGACCGGCCGACCGCCGCCCCGGTCGCCGCCACCGACGAGGATCCGATCGCGGTCGTCGGCATGGCCTGCCACCTGCCCGGGGGGATCGACTCGCCGCAGCAGCTGTGGCAGGCGGTGCTCGACGGCACCGACGCCATCTCCGAGTTCCCCACCGACCGCGGCTGGGACCTGGCCGGCCTCTACCACCCGGACCCGGCCAACCCCGGCACCAGCTACGCCCGCCACGGCGGGTTCCTCTCCGGGGCGAGCGAGTTCGACGCCGACTTCTTCGGCATCAGCCCGCGCGAGGCCGCCGCGATGGACCCGCAGCAGCGGCTGCTGCTCGAGACCGCCTGGGAGGCCCTGGAACGGGCCGGCGTCAACCCCGACGGGCTGCGCGGAAGCCGCACCGGCGTCTTCGTCGGTGCGATGGGCATGGAGTACGGCCCGCGGCTGAACGCGCCCGTCGACGGCACCGAGGGCTTCCGCCTCACCGGCACCACCACCAGTGTGGCGTCCGGGCGGATCTCCTACCTGCTGGGCCTGGAGGGCCCGGCGATGACGGTCGACACCGCCTGCTCCTCCTCGCTCGTCGCCCTGCACCTGGCCGTCCAGGCCCTGCGCAACGGCGAGTGCTCGCTGGCGCTGGCCGGCGGTGTCACGGTGCTCTCCACGCCCGGCATGTTCGTGGAGTTCTCCCGTCAGCGCGGCCTCGCCGCCGACGGCCGCTGCAAGGCCTTCTCCGACGACGCCGACGGCACCGGCTGGGGCGAGGGCGTCGGCCTGCTGGTCGTCGAACGCCTCTCCGACGCGCGGCGCAACGGCCACCAGGTGCTGGCCGTCGTCCGGGGCTCCGCCGTCAACCAGGACGGCGGCAGCAACGGCCTCACCGCCCCCAACGGCCCCTCCCAGCAGCGGGTGATCCGGGGCGCGCTGGCGAACGCCCGGCTGGGCGCGGCCGACGTCGACGCCGTGGAGGCTCACGGCACCGGCACGACCCTGGGCGACCCGATCGAGGCACAGGCCCTGCTGGCCACCTACGGCCAGGGCCGCGAGGCCGAACAGCCGCTCTGGCTCGGCTCGTTGAAGTCCAACATCGGCCACACCCAGGCCGCCGCCGGCGTCGCCGGTGTGATCAAGATGATCGAGGCGATGCGCCACGGCGTGATGCCACGCACCCTGCACGCCGACACCCCGTCGCACCACGTCGACTGGGAGTCCGGCGCCGTCAGCCTGCTCACCGAGCAGCGCGACTGGCCCGAGTCGGACCGCCCGCGCCGCTCCGCCGTCTCCTCCTTCGGCATCAGCGGCACCAACGCCCACGTCATCCTGGAAGCCGCCCCCGAGGAGCCGGCCGCCGGGACGGAGGCGCCGGTGGCGGGGTCGCCCGGGGCAGCGGGTGACAGCGCCGCGGGTGACGGTCCGGTGCCGTGGGTGCTGTCGGCCCGGAGCGAAACCGCGCTGACGGAGCAGGCCGCGCGCCTGCTGGAGCGGATCACCGACGGAACCGAACCCGACCTGCACGATGTCGCGTTCACCCTCACGGCCGGTCGCGCCCTGCTGGACCACCGGGCCGTCGTGGTCGGCGACGACCGGGACGAACTGGTCGAGCGGCTAAGGGAGTTCACCACCGCTGGCGCCTCCGCCGGAGTGATCTCCGGCCGGGTCGGACCGGGTTCGGTGAACGGTGCCGTGTTCGTGTTCCCGGGTCAGGGTTCGCAGTGGATCGGTATGGCGCGTGAACTCCTGGACTTCTCACCGGTGTTCGCCGGGAAGATGACGGAGTGCGCTGCCGCGCTGGAGCCGTTCGCCGACGGCTGGTCGCTGCTCGATGTCGTGCGTGACGGCGAGGAGGGCTCCCTCGACCGGGTCGACGTCGTGCAGCCCGTGCTGTTCGCCGTCATGGTCTCCCTCGCCGAACTCTGGCGCTCCCTGGGCGTCAAGCCCACCGCCGTCGTCGGCCACTCCCAGGGCGAGATAGCCGCCGCCCACGTCGCCGGCGCCCTCACCCTCGACGACGCCGCACGCATCGTCGCCCTGCGCAGCCGCGCCATCCTCCGCCTCTCCGGCCGCGGCGGCATGCTCTCCGTCCTCGCCCCCCAGGAACGCATCCACGAACACCTCACCGCCGGCCTGCAGATCGCCGTCGTCAACGGCCCCGAACAGGTCGTCGTCTCCGGCGCCCCCGAGGAACTCGACACCCTCGCCGCACGCTGCGAGACCGACGGCATCCAGGCCCGCCGCATCGCCGTCGACTACGCCTCCCACTCCCCCCAGGTCGAGGAACTCCGCGAAGAACTCCTCCACCTCCTCGCCCCCGTCACCCCCCGCACCGGCCACACACCCCTGATCTCCACCGTCACCGGCGAAGCCATCGACACCGCCACCATGGACGCCGCCTACTGGTTCACCAACCTCCGCGAGACCGTCCGCTTCGACACCGCCCTCACCACGCTGCTCACCACCGGCCACCGCGTCTTCGTCGAAACCAGCCCCCACCCGGTCCTCACCGGCCCCGTCACCCAGGCCGCCGAGAACACCGGCACCGAAGGCGTCCACGCGATCGGCACCCTGCGCCGCGGCGAAGGCGGACAGCACCGCCTCCTCCACAGCCTCGCCGAAGCCCACACCACCGGCCTCACCGTCGACTGGACCCCCTGGACCGGTGCCGGCCGCCTCACCGACCTCCCCACCTACGCCTTCCAACACCGCCGCCACTGGCTGCCGGCGAGCGCCACGGCCACCGACGTCGGTTCCATCGGCCTGGGTACGGTCGACCACCCGCTGCTCGGCGCTTCGCTGCAACTCGCCAATGGCGAGAGCGTCCTGACCGGGCGGATCTCGCTGTCGAGCCACCCGTGGCTCGCGGACCATGCCGTGTTCGGGACGGTCGTCCTGCCGGGCACCGCGTTCGTCGAACTCGCCCTGCACGCCGCCGACCGGGTCGGCCACCGCGTCCTCGACGAACTCACCCTCGAACGCCCCCTCGTCCTCACCGACACCGCCCACAGTGTCATCCAGGTCACCGTCGCCTCTCCCGACACCGACGGCCGACGCACCGTCACCATCCACTCCCGCCCCCACACCACCGACACCGACCCCACCGACCCCACCGACGACTGGACCCGCCACGCCGTCGGCACCCTCAGCGACACCCCCACTACCCCCGCGCCCTACACCGGCACCTGGCCCCCCACCGGCGCCCAGCGCATCGACACCACAGACAGCTACCAGCGGCTCAGCACGGTCGGCTACGGCTACGGCCCCACCTTCCAGGGCCTCACCGCGCTCTGGCAGCAGGGCCAGGACCTCTACGCCGAGGTCGTCCTGCCGACCGGCACCGACGGCTTCGCCCTGCACCCCGCCCTCCTCGACGCCGCCCTCCACCCGCTGCTCGCCGACGAACTCCTGGTCCCCTTCTCCTGGAACGGCGTGCAGCTGCACGCCACCGACGCCACCACTCTGCGCGTCCACCTCACCCGCCGGGGCGAAGGCGCGGCCCGTCTCACCGCCTACGACACCACCGGCCACCCCGTCGTCACCGTCGACGACCTCCGCCTCCAGCCGATGTCCGCCGACCAGCTCGCCACCACCACCGACGAACCGCTGTACGAGCTTCGTTGGCACGAGATCCCGCGTCCGCAGAGTCCCGTCGTGCCGGAGGACATCGCGCTCGCCCGGGTCGAGGCCGAAGGCGATCTCTTCACCCGTCTCACCGAAGTGCTGGAGATCACGCAGCAGTTCCTCACCGACCCCGCCAACGAGGACACCCGGCTGGTCGTCGTCACCCAGGGCTCCCTCACCGACCACCCCGACCCCGTCACCGCGGCCGTCTGGGGCCTGCTCCGCTCCGCCCAGACCGAGCAGCCGGGCCGCATCGTGCTGATCGACGTCGACATCTGGTCGGAGGAGGCGTTCGCCGCCGCCATTGCCACCGGCGAGCCCCAAGTGGCCTTCCGGGCAGGGCAGCTGTTCGTCCCCCGGCTCGCTCTCGCAAGCGCCGGCACCTACCCGGCACCGGCTTGGAACCCGGACGGCACGGTGCTGATCACCGGTGCGAGCGGCACCCTCGGCCGACTGGTCGCCCGCCACCTGGTCACCGAGCACGGCGTCCGCCGGCTGCTCCTGCTCAGCCGCAGCGGCGCCCGGGGCTCCGAGGAGTTCGCCGCCGAACTCCTTGAACTCGGCGCCACGCCCGCGTTCGTGGCCTGTGACGTCGCCGACCGCGACCAACTCGCCGCCGCCCTGGCCGGCATTCCGGCCGAGCACCCGCTCACCGCCGTCGTCCACGCCGCCGGGGTCCTCGACGACGCCGCCGTCACCAACCTCGGCGTCGAGCAGCTCGCCAACGTCCTGCGGCCCAAGACGGACGCCGCCGACCTCCTGCACGAGCTGACCGCCGGGGCCGACCTCGCCGCCTTCGTCCTCTTCTCCTCGGTCGCGGGCGTCATCGGTACGGCCGGGCAGGCCAACTACGCCGCCGCCAACGCCTACCTCGACGCCCTGGCACAGGACCGGCACGCGGCCGGGCTGCCGGCGACCTCCCTCGCCTGGGGCCTGTGGGCCGACGCCAGCTCCATGACCGGCCACCTCGACAGTGCCGACCTGGGCCGCCTCACCCGCACCGGCCTCGCCCCCCTCACCACCACCCAGGGCCTCAACCTCCTCGACCGGGCCCTCACCACCACCCACCCCACCCTCGTCCCCGCCCGACTCGACCACCCCACCCTCCGCAACCGCGCCACGGAGAACACCCTCCCCACCCTCTACCGCAACCTCGTCCGCACCCCCACCCGACCCACCGCCACCACCCATACCCAGACCGGCACCTGGACCACCGACATGGCCGCCCTCACCCCCGAGGAACGCCACACCACCCTCATCACCCTCCTCCACCACCACATCAACACCGTCCTCGGCCACACCACCACCGACACCACCGACACCCCCGACACCGAACGCCCCTTCCGCGACATGGGATTCGACTCCCTCACCGGACTCGAACTCCGCACCCGCCTCCAGAACACCACCGGCCTCCGACTCCCCTCCACCCTCGTCTTCGACTACCCCACCCTCACCACCCTCGCCCACCACCTCGACCAACACATCCAAGGCACCACCACCACCCACACCCCCACCACCCACACCACCACCACCGACCACGACCCCATCGTCATCGTCGGCATGGCCTGCCACCTGCCCGGGGGGATCGACTCGCCGCAGCAGCTGTGGCAGGCGGTGCTCGACGGCACCGACGCCATCTCCGAGTTCCCCACCGACCGCGGCTGGGACACGGCGGGGCTCTACGACCCCGACCCCGGCAGCACCGGCAAGACGTACTCAACCCGGGGCGGATTCCTCTCCGGCGCGAGCGAGTTCGACGCCGACTTCTTCGGCATCAGCCCGCGCGAGGCGACCGCGATGGACCCGCAGCAGCGACTGCTGCTGGAGACCTCCTGGGAGGCCCTGGAGCGCGCCGGCATCGACCCCGCCACCCTGCGCGGCAGCCGCACCGGCGTCTTCGCCGGCCTGATGTACCACGACTACGGCACCTGGCTGTCGGAGGCGAGCGAGGACGTCGAGGGCCTGCTGATCACCGGCAGCAGCGGTGGTGTGGCGTCCGGGCGGATCTCCTACCTGCTGGGCCTGGAGGGCCCGGCGATGACGGTGGACACCGCCTGCTCCTCCTCGCTGGTCACGCTCCACCTCGCCGTCCAGGCCCTGCGCAACGGCGAGTGCTCGCTGGCGCTGGCCGGCGGTGTCACCGTCATGGCGACGCCGACCACCTTCGTGGAGTTCTCCCGCCAGCGCGCCATGTCCCCCGACGGCCGCTGCAAGGCCTTCTCCGACGACGCCGACGGCGCCGGCTGGTCCGAGGGCGTCGGCATGCTCGTCGTCGAACGCCTCTCCGACGCCGAGCGGCTCGGGCACCGGGTGCTGGCCGTCGTCCGGGGCTCCGCCGTCAACCAGGACGGCGCGAGCAACGGCCTCACCGCCCCCAACGGCCCCTCCCAGCAGCGCGTCATCCGCGATGCCCTCGCCAACGCCCGGCTCACCCCGGCCGATGTCGACCTCGTCGAGGCGCACGGCACCGGCACCGCGCTCGGCGACCCGATCGAGGCACAGGCCCTGCTGGCCACCTACGGCCAGGAGCACGACGCCGAACGGCCGCTCTGGCTCGGGTCGGTGAAGTCCAACATCGGGCACACCCAGGCGGCGGCGGGTGTCGCGGGCGTGATCAAGATGGTCGAGGCGATGCGCCACGGCGTGATGCCGCGCACCCTGCACGCCGGCACCCCCTCCCACCACGTCGACTGGGAGTCCGGCGCCGTCAGCCTGCTCACCGAGCAGCAGGAGTGGCCCGAACTCGACCGCCCGCGACGCTCCGCCGTCTCCTCCTTCGGCATCGGTGGGACCAACGCGCACGTGGTCCTGGAGGCCGCGTCGGATGAGCCCGCGCCGGAGTCGGCCGAGGTCGCGGGTGACGGTGCGGTGCCGTGGGTGCTGTCGGCCCGGAGCGAGGCCGCGCTGACGGAGCAGGCCGCGCGCCTGCTGGAGCGGATCACCGACGGAACCGAACCCGACCTGCACGATGTCGCGTTCACCCTCACGGCCGGTCGTACGCTGCTGGACCACCGGGCCGTCGTGGTCGGTGACGGTCGTGAAGAACTCGCCGAGCGACTCAAGGAGTTCGTCTCCACCGGCAGCTCCGCCGGTGTCGTCACCGGTCGGGCCGGATCCCCGGGAACGGTGTTCGTGTTCCCGGGTCAGGGTTCGCAGTGGATCGGCATGGCGCGTGAACTCCTGGACTTCTCACCGGTGTTCGCCGGGAAGATGACGGAGTGCGCTGCCGCGCTGGAGCCGTTCGCCGACGGCTGGTCGCTGCTCGACGTGGTCCGCGACGACAACGCCCACGCCCTCGACCGGGTCGACGTCGTCCAACCCGTGCTGTTCGCCGTCATGGTCTCCCTCGCCGAACTCTGGCGCTCCCTGGGCGTCAAGCCCACCGCCGTCGTCGGCCACTCCCAGGGCGAGATAGCCGCCGCCCACGTCGCCGGCGCCCTCACCCTCCAGGACGCCGCACGCATCGTCGCCCTGCGCAGCCGCGCCATCCTCCGCCTCTCCGGCCGCGGCGGCATGCTCTCCGTCCTCGCCCCCCAGGAACGCATCCACGAACACCTCACCGCCGGCCTGCAGATCGCCGTCGTCAACGGCCCCGAGCAGGTCGTCGTCTCCGGCACCCCCGAGGAACTCGACACCCTCGCCGCACGCTGCGAGACCGACGGCATCCAGGCCCGCCGCATCGCCGTCGACTACGCCTCCCACTCCCCCCAGGTCGAGGAACTCCGCGAAGAACTCCTCCACCTCCTCGCCCCGGTGACACCGCGCACCGGCCACACACCCCTGATCTCCACGGTCACCGGCGAGGCCATCGACACCGCGACGATGGACGCGGGCTACTGGTTCACCAACCTCCGCGAGACCGTCCGCTTCGACACCGCCCTCACCACGCTGCTCACCACCGGCCACCGCGTCTTCGTCGAGACCAGCCCCCACCCCGTCCTCACCGGACCCGTCACCCAGGCCGCCGAGAACACCGGCACCGAAGGCGTCCACGCGATCGGCACCCTGCGCCGCGGCGAAGGCGGACAACTCCGCCTCCTCCACAGCCTCGCCGAAGCCCACACCACCGGCCTCACCGTCGACTGGACCCCCTGGACCGGTGCCGGCCACCTCACCGACCTCCCCACCTACGCCTTCCAACACCGCCGCCACTGGCTGCCCGCAGCCAAGCCGGTCCTGGACGCGACCGGGCTCGGGCTGAACCCGGCCGGGCACCCGCTGCTGGGCGCCGCCGTCCGGCTGGCCTCCCAGGACGGGCTGGTGCTGACCGGCCAGGTGTCACTGGGCATGCATCCCTGGCTCGCCGACCACGGCGTGTTCGGGGCGGTCGTCCTGCCGGGCACCGCGTTCGTCGAGCTCGCCCTGCACGCCGCCGACCGGGTCGGCCACCGCGTCCTCGACGAACTCACCCTCGAACGCCCCCTCGTCCTCACCGACACCGCCCAGAGCGTCATCCAGGTCACCGTCGCCTCTCCCGACACCGACGGCCGACGCACCGTCACCATCCACTCCCGCCTCCACACCACCGACACCGACCCCACCGACCCCACCGACGACTGGACCCGCCACGCCGTCGGCACCCTCACCGACACCCCCACCGACAACCCCGCGCCCTACACCGGCACCTGGCCCCCCACCGGCGCCCAGCGCATCGACACCACCGATGCCTACGAGCGCCTCAGCGCTCTGGGCTACGGCTACGGGCCGGCCTTCCAGGGCCTCACCGCGCTCTGGCAGCAGGGCCAGGACCTCTACGCCGAGGTCGTCCTGCCCACCGACTCCGACGGCTTCGCCCTGCACCCCGCCCTCCTCGACGCCGCCCTCCACCCGCTTCCCGCCGGTGACCTCTGGGTCCCGTTCTCCTGGAACGGCGTGCAGCTGCACGCCACCGACGCCACCACCCTGCGCGTCCACCTCACCCGCCGCAGCGAGAACGCCGCCCACCTCACGGCCTACGACACCACCGGCCACCCCGTCGTCACCGTCGACGACCTCCGCCTCCAGCGGATGTCCGCCGACCAGCTCGCCACCACCACCGACGAACCGCTCTACCGGATCGGCTGGTCGCAACTGCCCACTCCGCAGAACCCGGCCGCGCCCAGCGGCGTCACCGTCGCCCGCGTCGCGCCCGGCGGCGAGCTGCGCGATCGGCTCACCGAAATCCTGGAGCTCACGCAGCAGTTCCTCGGCGACCGCGCGAACGACGACACCCGGCTCGCCGTCGTCACCCAGGGCTCCCTCACCGACCGGCCCGACCCGGTCACCGCGGCCGTCTGGGGCCTGCTCCGCTCCGCCCAGACCGAACACCCCGACCGCATCCTGCTGATCGACGTCGACACCTGGTCCGAGTCGGCACTCGCCACCGCCGTCGCCACCGGTGAACCGCAGGTCGCGGTGCGCGGTTCCGAGGTCCTGGCGCCGCGGCTGACCCTCGTCGCCCCGAACACGGAGGACACCGCCGCACCAGCGGCCTGGAATCCGAACGGCACGGTGCTGATCACCGGCGCGAGCGGCACCCTCGGCCGGCTGGTCGCCCGCCACCTGGTCACCGAGCACGGCGTCCGCCGGCTGCTCCTGCTCAGCCGCAGCGGCACCGCCGCCCCCCAGGACCTCCTGGACACCGGGGCGCACGTCACCGTACGGGCCTGCGACGTCGCCGACCGCGACCAACTCGCCGCCGCCCTGGCCGACATCCCCACCGAGCACCCGCTCACCGCAGTCGTCCACACCGCAGGCGTCCTCGACGACGGCGTCCTCGAAGCCCTCACCCCCGAACGCCTCGACACCGTCCTGCGACCCAAGGCCGACGCCGTCCACGCCCTGCACGACCTCACCGCCGACACCGACCTCGCCGCCTTCGTCCTCTTCTCCTCCGCCGCCGGCGTCCTCGGCTCCGCAGGGCAGGCCAACTACGCCGCCGCCAACGCCTACCTCGACGCACTGGCACAGCAACGACACGCGGCCGGACTCCCCGCCACCTCCCTCGCCTGGGGCCTCTGGGCCGACGCCAGCTCCATGACCGGCCACCTCGACAGTGCCGACCTGGGCCGCCTCACCCGCACCGGCCTCGCCCCCCTCACCACCACCCAGGGCCTCAACCTCCTCGACCGGGCCCTCACCACCACCCACCCCACCCTCGTCCCCGCCCGACTCGACCACCCCACCCTCCGCAACCGCGCCACGGAGAACACCCTCCCCACCCTCTACCGCAACCTCGTCCGCACCCCCACCCGACCCACCGCCACCACCCATACCCAGACCGGCACCTGGACCACCGACATGGCCGCCCTCACCCCCGAGGAACGCCACACCACCCTCATCACCCTCCTCCACCACCACATCAACACCGTCCTCGGCCACACCACCACCGACACCACCGACACCCCCGACACCGAACGCCCCTTCCGCGACATGGGATTCGACTCCCTCACCGGACTCGAACTCCGCACCCGCCTCCAGAACACCACCGGCCTCCGACTCCCCTCCACCCTCGTCTTCGACTACCCCACCCTCACCACCCTCGCCCACCACCTCGACCAACACATCCAAGGCACCACCACCACCCACACCCCCACCACCCACACCACCACCACCGACCACGACCCCATCGTCATCGTCGGCATGGCCTGCCGATACCCCGGCGACATCACCTCCCCCCAGGACCTCTGGCGAGCCGCCCTGGACGGCGCGGACGTCATCTCGGACTTCCCCACCGACCGCGGCTGGGACCTCGCCAACCTCTACGACCCCGACCCGGAGGCCGTCGGCCGCACGTACACGCGCAAGGGCGGATTCCTCCAGGACGCCGCCGTGTTCGAGCCGGAGTTCTTCGGTATCAGCCCGCGCGAGGCGACCGCGATGGACCCGCAGCAGCGACTGCTGCTGGAGACCTCCTGGGAGGCCCTGGAGCGCGCCGGCATCGACCCCGCCACCCTGCGCGGCAGCCGCACCGGCGTCTTCGCCGGCCTGATGGCGATGGAGTACGGGCCGCCGCTGCACGAGCCGATCGAGGGCATGGACGGCTTCCGGATGCTCGGCAGCTCGTCGAGTGTGGCGTCCGGGCGGATCTCCTACCTGCTGGGCCTGGAGGGCCCGGCGATGACGGTCGACACCGCCTGCTCCTCCTCGCTCGTCGCCCTGCACCTGGCCGCCCAGGCGCTGCGCAACGGCGAATGCACGCTCGCCGTCGCGGGCGGTGTGACGGTGATGTCCACGCCGACCACCTTCGTGGAGTTCTCCCGCCAGCGCGCCATGTCCCCCGACGGCCGCTGCAAGGCCTTCTCCGACGACGCCGACGGCGCCGGCTGGTCCGAGGGCGTCGGCATGCTCGTCGTCGAACGCCTCTCCGACGCGCGCCGCAACGGCCACCAGGTGCTGGCCGTCGTCCGGGGCTCCGCCGTCAACCAGGACGGCGGCAGCAACGGCCTCACCGCGCCCAACGGGCCCGCCCAGCAGCGGGTGATCCAGGACGCGCTGGCCGGCGCCCGGCTGACCGGCGCGGACGTGGACGTCGTCGAGGCGCACGGCACCGGCACCGCGCTCGGCGACCCGATCGAGGCACAGGCCCTGCTGGCCACCTACGGCCAGGAGCACGACGCCGAACACCCGCTCTGGCTCGGCTCGTTGAAGTCCAACCTCGGCCACACCCAGGCCGCCGCCGGCGTCGCCGGCATCATCAAGATGGTCCAGGCGATGCGCCACGGCGTGATGCCCCGCACCCTGCACGCCGGCACCCCCTCCCACCACGTCGACTGGGAGTCCGGCGCCGTCAGCCTGCTCACCGAGCAGCAGGAGTGGCCCGAACTCGACCGCCCGCGACGCTCCGCCGTCTCCTCCTTCGGCATCAGCGGCACCAACGCCCACGTCATCCTGGAAGCCGCCCCCGAGGAGCCGGCGGGCCTGCCGGCCCAGGAGAGGCCCGGGGCCGCCCCGGCGGTCGCCTGGGCACTGTCGGCGAAGACCCCGGACGCGCTGCGCCGGCAGGCCGGCCGCCTGCTGGAACGGCTCACCGACGGGACCGACGGCTCCGGCCCCGACCCTCGCGACGTCGGGCACACCCTGGCCGTGGGCCGGGCGGTGCTGGACCACCGCGCCGTGCTGCTGGGCACCGGGCGCGAGGAGCTGACCGGCGCGCTGGCCGCCCTCGCCCGCGGCGAGGAGAGCCCCGCCGTCGTCTCCGGCCGCACGGGTGCCGCCGGCGCCGGCGGCCTGGCGATGGTGTTCTCCGGCCAGGGCTCGCAGCGGGCCGGGATGGGCCGGGAGCTGTACGAGCGGTACCCGGTGTTCGCCGAGGCGTTCGACGCCGTCTGCCGGACGGTGGACGAGCAGCTCGACGGCCACGCCGAACACCCGCTGCGCGACGTGGTGTTCGCCGAGGCCGGCACCCCGGTGGCGGCGCTGCTGAACCAGAGCGTGTACACCCAGACCGGCCTGTTCGCCCTGGAGGTGGCGCTGCTCGCGCTGCTGGAGGAGCGCGGGGTGACGCCCGACTACGTCATGGGCCACTCGTTGGGCGAGATCACCGCGGCGTACGCGGCGGGCGTGCTCACGCTGCCCGACGCCTGCGCCCTGGTGGCCGCCCGCGGCCGGCTGATGCAGGCCCTGCCGACGGGCGGGGCGATGGTCGCGATCGAGGCCGCGGAGCAGGAGGCCGAGGCGTACATCGCCGGGGCCGGTCTGGCCGACGCGGTCGGGATCGCCGCCGTCAACGGGCCGCTGGCCGTGGTGGTCTCGGGCGACGAGGAGGCGGCGGTCGCGGTCGCCGAGCACTTCCGGGCCGCCGGGCACCGGGTGCGCCGGCTGTCGGTGTCGCACGCCTTCCACTCGCACCGGATGGACGCGATGCTCGACGGGTTCGCCGAGGTGCTGGCGGGCCTGACCTTCCGGGCGCCGCTGATCCCGGTGGTGTCGAACGTCACCGGCGGCCTGATCGACGCCGAGCGGTTCGGCACGCCGCAGTACTGGGTGGACCACGTCCGCGGGGCGGTGCGCTTCGCCGACGGGGTGCGCTGCCTGGCCGGACACGGCATCACCGCCTTCCTGGAGGTCGGGCCCGAGGCCGTGGTGACGCCGATGGTGCACGCCACCCTCGACGAGGAGCTCGGCCGGGACGGCTTCGTCGCGGTGGCCGCGCTCACCGCCGGCCGGCCGGAGCCGCTCGCGCTCACCCAGGCGCTGGCCCGGCAGTTCGTGGCGGGCGTGCCGGTGCCGTGGGAGCGGACCGTGCCCGGCGGCCGTCTGGTCGAGCTGCCCGGACACGTCTTCGCGGGGCAGCGCTACTGGCAGGACGCGGTCGGCTCGACGGCCGGCCTCCAGGCCGCCGGCCTGCACGCCACCCGGCACCCGCTGCTCGGCGCCGCCGTCCACCTGCCGGACGGCCAGGCCGTGCTCACCGGCCGGGTGCTGCCCGGCTCGCACCCCTGGCTCGCCGACCACGCGGTCGACGGGACGGTGCTGCTGCCCGGCACGGCCTTCCTGGACCTCGCGCTGCACGCCGCCGACGCGGTGGGCTGCCGGCTGGTGGAGGAGCTGACCCTGGAGGCGCCGCTGGTCCTGCCGACGGAGGCCGCCGTGTACCTCCAGGTCGCGGTCGGCGCCGCGGACGAGGCGGGCCGCCGGTCCGTCACCGTGCACTCCTCGGCCTCACCGGCCTCGGCCACCGAGCCCTCGGTCCGGCACGCGACCGGTGTGCTGTCCTCCGCGCCCGCGCAGCCGGCCGGGGCCTGGCCCTGGCCGCCGGCCGACGCCCGGCCGGTCCCGGTCGAGGGGCTGTACGAGGAGCTCGCGGGGCGCGGCTACGGCTACGGCCCGGTGTTCCAGGGCCTGCGGGCCGCCTGGACGACCTCCGACGCCCTCTACGCGGAGGTCGAACTCCCCTCCCGGCCGGACGGGTTCGGGATCCACCCGGCCCTGCTCGACGCGGCCCTGCACGCCGTGACGCTCGGCGTCCCGTCGCTCGGCGGGACGGAGAGCACCGCGGGCGCCGCCGGCGCCGGGCGGCCGCTGCTGCCGTTCTCCTGGGCGGGGGTCTCGCTGGAGGCCTCCGGGGCGACGGCGGTCCGGGTGCGGCTCGCCGCCGCCGGTGACGACACCGTCGCGCTCACCGCCGTCGACACCACCGGCCGGCCGGTGATCACCGTGGACGCCCTGACGCTGCGCCGGATGTCCGCGACCGCCCCGGACCGGGACGGCGGGCTGCACCTGCGCTGGCGGGCCGTCCCGGCCGGGCGGCCGGGCTCCGCACCGGCCGACGTCACCGTCGCCATGGTCGCCCCCGGCGGCGACCTGCGGGCCAGGCTGACGGAGGTCCTGGTGCAGACGCAGAAGTTCCTGACCGTGTCCGGGTCGGTCGACGGCCGGCTCGCCGTGGTCACCCAGGGGACGATGGCGGAGCGGCCCGACCCGGTCACCGCCGCCGTCTGGGGCCTGCTGCGCTCGGCCCAGGCCGAGAATCCCGACCGGATCCTGCTGATCGACGTCGACACCTGGTCGGAGGAGGCGTTCGCGCTGGCCGTCGACTCGGGCGAGCCCCAGGTGGCCGTCCGCGGCCGGCAGGTACTGGTGCCCCGGCTGAGCCGTTCCGCCCCGCCGGCCCCGGACCCTGACGTACCCGGGGACCGGACCGTCCCGGCGGCGCCGCGGGCGCTCGACCCCGAGGGCACGGTGCTGATCACCGGTGCGAGCGGCACCCTGGGCCGGCTGGTCGCCCGCCACCTGGTCACCGAGCACGGCGTCCGCCGGCTGCTCCTGCTCAGCCGCAGCGGCACCGCCGCCCCCCAGGACCTCCTGGACACCGGGGCGCACGTCACTGTACGGGCCTGCGACGTCGCCGACCGGGAACAGCTGGCCGCGGTGCTGCGGGAGATCCCGGAGGAGTTCCCGCTGACCGCCGTCGTCCACACCGCCGGTGTGCTCGACGACGGCGTCCTGGAGGCCATGACCCCCGAACGCCTGGACACCGTCCTGCGCCCGAAGGCCGACGCCGTCCACGCCCTGCACGACCTCACCGCCGACACCGACCTCGCCGCCTTCGTCCTCTTCTCCTCCGCCGCCGGCGTCCTCGGCTCTGCGGGACAGGCCAACTACGCCGCCGCCAACGCCTATCTCGACGCACTGGCACAGCAGCGGCACGCGGCCGGACTCCCCGCCACCTCCCTCGCCTGGGGCCTCTGGGCGGAGGCGAGCGGGATGACGGAGGGCCTGGCGGCGGCCGACCTGGGCCGGATCGCCCGGACGGGTCTGCGGCCGACCTCGACCGAGGAGGGGTTGGCGGCGTTCGACCGGGCCCTGCTCGGCACCCGGCCGGTGGTCGTCCCGGTGGCCGTCGACCCGGCGGCGCTGGACGCGGACAGCGCGCCGCCGCTGCTGCGGGACCTGGTGCCGGCGCCCCGTCGCCGGGCGGCCGCGGCGGGAGCCGTCGCCGTCGCCGAGGAGACCCTCGCGGACCGGCTGCGCGGGCTGTCGCCCGAGCAGCGGCACGAGCTGGTGCTCGGTCTGGTCCTGGCGGACGTGGCACATGTCCTCGGCTACGGGGACGCCCACGGGGTCTCCCCCGAGGGGGCCTTCCGCGATCTCGGCTTCGACTCGCTGACCGCCGTCGAACTGCGCAACCGGATCAACGACCGGACCGGCCTGAAGCTGGGCGTGACGGCGGTGTTCGACCACCCCAGCCCGCGTGAGCTGGCGGACCATCTGCTCGACCGCCTCGCCCCGGCGCCCGCCGAAGCCGCGGACGCCGGGGAGCCGGACTACGAACGGGTGCTGGCCGACCTGGCCAGGATCCGCACGCACCTCGCCGCGCTGGACCTCACCGGCGCCCAGCGCACCACCCTGACCGAGACCCTGCGCGACCTGTCGGAGCCGTGGAGCGGCGGCCCGTCCGGGACCGCGGCCGAGGAGCCGGCCGGCCTCGCCTCGGCCAGCGCCGCCGAAGTCCTCGACTTCGTGACCAACAGCCTCGGCATCTCCGTGTCCGGCGACGAAGCCCCCACCGACCTGATCTGAGAGTGAGCCCATGCCCACCGAAGAAGAACTGCTGAAGTACCTCAAGGCGGTCTCCGAGGAGCTGCACGCCACTCGGGGCCGGTTGCAGGCGGCCGAGAACCGGCGGCACGAGCCGGTGGCGATCGTCGGCATGAGCTGCCGGCTGCCCGGCGGCGTGTCCTCCCCCGACCACCTCTGGGACATCGTGGTCAAGGGCGAGGACGTGATCGGCGAGTTCCCGGCCGACCGGGGCTGGGACGTCGACGCCCTGTACGACCCGGAGCCGGGGAAGAGCGGGCGGACCTACACCCGCTCCGGTGGATTCCTGCACGACGCCGCCGACTTCGACCCGGCGTTCTTCGGGATCACCCCGCGCGAGGCGCACGGCATCGATCCGCAGCAGCGGCTGATGCTGGAGGCGTCCTGGCAGGCGCTGGAGAGCGCCGGGATCAACCCGCAGACCCTGAAGGGCACCCGGACCGGCGTCTTCGCCGGGTCGTTCCACCACGACTACGACCCCGGCGGCGGCAGCGTCGGCAGCCTGGTGTCCGGGCGGGTCTCCTACCACCTGGGGCTCCAGGGTCCGGCCGTCACGGTGGACACGGCGTGCTCCTCCTCGCTGGTCGCCCTGCACCAGGCGGTGCAGTCGCTGCGCGAGGGCGAGTGCACGCTGGCGCTGGCGGGCGGGGTGACGGTGCTGTCGACCGCCGGCGTCTTCGTGGAGTTCTCCCGTCAGCGCGGGCTCGCCGCCGACGGGCGCTGCAAGTCCTACGCGACGGCCGCGGACGGCACCGGCTGGGGCGAGGGCGTCGGCGTGCTGGTGCTGGAGCGCCTCGCCGACGCCGAGCGGCTGGGGCACCGGGTGCTGGCCGTGGTGCGCGGTTCGGCGGTCAACCAGGACGGCGCCTCCAACGGTCAGACCGCGCCCAACGGGCCCGCCCAGCAGCGGGTGATCCAGGACGCGCTGGCCGGCGCCCGGCTGACGCCGGCCGAGGTGGACCTCGTCGAGGGCCACGGCACCGGCACCACGCTGGGCGACCCGATCGAGGCGCAGGCCCTGCTGGCCACCTACGGACAGGGCCGCGACGCCGAACACCCGCTCTGGCTCGGCTCGTTGAAGTCCAACCTGGGCCACACCCAGGCCGCCGCCGGCGTCGCCGGCGTCATCAAGATGGTCCAGGCGATGCGCCACGGCGTGATGCCCCGCACCCTGCACGTGGACGAGCCGACCCGGTTCGTCGACTGGACCGCCGGGGAGGTCAGGCTCCTGGAGGAGAACCGGCCGTGGCCCGAGGTGGACCGGCCGCGCCGCTCCGCCGTGTCCTCCTTCGGCTACAGCGGCACCAACGCGCACGTCATCCTGGAGGCCGCGCCCGAGCCGGCCGCCGAGCCCGGCGGGACCGCGGCGGGTACGGCGGGCCCGGGCGGCGGTGCGCTGCCGTGGGTGCTGTCGGCCCGGAGCGAGGCCGCGCTGACCGAGCAGGCCGCGCATCTGCTGGAGCGGATCACCGACGGGACCGGACCCGACGCGCGCGACGTCGCGTTCACCCTGACCGCCGGCCGCGCCCTGTTCGACCACCGGGCCGTCGTGGTCGGCCGCACCACCGCCGAACTCGTCGACCGACTGCAGGAGTTCGTCTCCACCGGAGACTCCGCGGGCGTCGTCACCGGCCGGACCGCCCCGACCGGAACGGTGTTCGTGTTCCCGGGTCAGGGTTCGCAGTGGATCGGTATGGCGCGTGAACTCCTGGACTTCTCACCGGTGTTCGCCGGGAAGATGGCCGACTGCGCTGCCGCGCTGGAGCCGTTCGCCGACGGCTGGTCACTGCTCGACGTGGTCCGCGACGACAACGCCCACGCCCTCGACCGGGTCGACGTCGTCCAACCCGTGCTGTTCGCCGTCATGGTCTCCCTCGCCGAACTCTGGCGCTCCCTGGGCGTCAAGCCCACCGCCGTCGTCGGCCACTCCCAGGGCGAGATAGCCGCCGCCCACGTCGCCGGCGCCCTCACCCTCGACGACGCCGCACGCATCGTCGCCCTGCGCAGCCGCGCCATCCTCCGCCTCTCCGGCCGCGGCGGCATGCTCTCCGTCCTCGCCCCCCAGGAACGCATCCACGAACACCTCACCGCCGGCCTGCAGATCGCCGTCGTCAACGGCCCCGAACAGGTCGTCGTCTCCGGCGCCCCCGAGGAACTCGACACCCTCGCCGCACGCTGCGAGACCGACGGCATCCAGGCCCGCCGCATCGCCGTCGACTACGCCTCCCACTCCCCCCAGGTCGAGGAACTCCGCGAAGAACTCCTCCACCTCCTCGCCCCCGTCACCCCCCGCACCGGCCACACACCCCTGATCTCCACCGTCACCGGCGAAGCCATCGACACCGCCACCATGGACGCCGCCTACTGGTTCACCAACCTCCGCGAGACCGTCCGCTTCGACACCGCCCTCACCACCCTCCTCACCACCGGCCACCGCGTCTTCGTCGAAACCAGCCCCCACCCGGTGCTGCTCGGTGCGGTGGCCCAGAACGCCGGCCACCACCGGGTCGCCGGAGTGACGGCCGTCGGCACGCTGCGCCGCCAGGAGCACGAGCCGGCGCAGCTGCTGCGCAGCGCGGCGGAGGTGTTCGCCGTCGGCGTGGACGTCGACTGGACGCCCTGGACCGGTGCGGGCCGACTGACGGACCTCCCCACCTACGCCTTCCAGCACCGGCGGTTCTGGCAGCCCGCCGCCGCCACGGCCACCGATGTCGGCACGGCCGGGCTGGGCCCCGTGCGGCACCCGCTGCTCGGCGCCGCGCTGCCGCTGGCCGGTGGCGACGACCTCGTCCTGACCGGGCGGATCTCCCGGACCGGCCACCCCTGGCTGGCGGACCACGGTGTCTTCGGGGCCGTCATCCTGCCGGGCACCGCATTCGTCGAACTCGTGCTCAGGGCGGGCGAGGAGATCGGCCTGCGGGCCGTGCGCGAGCTGACCCTGCACGCGCCGCTGCCGCTCCCCGAGCACGGCGAGGTGGACCTCCAGGTGCAGGTGGGCGCGGCGGACGGGCGCGGTGTGCGGCCGGTCGACGTCTACGCCCGGCCGCGCCGCTCCGACGGAGCGCCGGAGTGGACCCACCACGCGAGCGCCCTCCTGACCGGCGAGGAGGCCGACCGGGCCGCGGAGACCTCGGAGACCCCGAAGAGCGAGGCCGCGTGGCCTCCCGCCGGGGCGCAGCGGCTGGACGTGGACGCCCACCACGACGCGATGGCCGCCCTCGGCCTGGAGTACGGCCCGGCCTTCCAGGGCCTGTCCGACGTCTGGCGGTCCGGGGACGCGATCCTCGCGCAGGTCACCCTGCCGGGCCGGCAGGCGGAGGAGGCCGCCGCGTTCGGCGTGCACCCCGCCCTGCTGGACGCGGCCCTTCAGGCGGCGGCGGTGGACACGGCGGACGGCCCGGCGCCGCTGCCGTTCTCCTTCGGGTCGGTCGCCCTGTACGGCCGGGGGGCGAGCGAGGCACGGGTGCGGATCACGCCCGCCGGTCCGGACACCTTCACCGTGGAGCTGGCCGACCGCTCCGGGGCGCCGCTCGTGCGGATCGACTCGCTGCTGGTCCGCCGGGTGACGGCGGGTGAGCTCGCCACCGGGGAGGGCGGCAGCACGGCGCTGCTGTCCGTCGTCTGGTCCCCGCTGGACACCGCGCCCGACACCCACGGCACCGCCACCGATGCCGACGCCGGTGAGGAGCCGACGCTCCTGGTGGTCGGCGACGGCCCGGCGGAGGCGGACGGGCCCGCCCGGGCCCGGGCGGTGCTGGACCGGACCCTGGAGCAGCTGCGCGAGTGGCTGGCCCAGGACCGGCCGGCCGGGGCGCGCCTGGTCGTGGTGACCCGCCGCGCCGTACCCACCGGCGCCGAGCCGGACGATGCCGCCGTCCACCTGGACCACGCTCCGGTGTGGGGTCTGGCCCGGGCGGCCCGGGCGGAGAACCCGGGCCGGATCGTCCTGGTCGACGTCGACGCGGACGCCGCGGAGCCGGTCGACGAGGCGGCGGTGCGCGCGGCCGTGCGGTCGGGCCGGCCCGAACTCGCCCTGCGGGGCGGGCGGGTGTACGCGCCGGAGCTCCGCCGCGGCAGGGCCGAGCCGGCCGGCGACCCGGCGGCGGCGCTGGGCACCGGCACCGTGCTGATCACCGGCGGGACGAGCGGTCTGGGCGCGCAGGTGGCCCGGCACGCCGCCGCGCTGGGCGCCCGCCACCTGCTGCTGCTCTCCCGGCGCGGCCCCGGCGCCGAGGGTGCCGAGGAGCTGCGGGCGGAACTCACGGCCGCCGGGGCGCGGGTCACCGTGCTGGCCTGCGACGTGGCCGACCGGGAGCAGCTGGCGGCGGCGCTGCGGGAGGTCCCGGAGGAGTTCCCGCTGACCGCCGTCGTGCACTCCTCGGGTGTGCTGCGCGACGGGCTGCTCGGTTCGATCGGCGCGGACGACCTGGACGCGGTGCTGCGGCCGAAGGTCGACGCGGTCCGGCACCTGCACGAGCTGACCGCCGGGGCGCCGCTGTCCGCGTTCGTGGCCTTCTCCTCGGTCGCGGGTGTGCTGGGCGGCGCCGGGCAGGGCGGTTACGCGGCCGCGAACGCCTACCTCGACGCCCTGATGCAGCAGCGCCGCCGCACCGGCCGGCCCGGTCTGTCGGTGGCCTGGGGCCTGTGGGCCGAGGCCACCGGGATGACCGGGCACCTCGACGAGGCGGACCTGGAGCGGATCAACCGCGGCGGGATCACCGCGCTCGGCACCGCGCAGGGCCTCGGTCTGCTGGACGCCGCGCTGACCGGCGACCCGGGCGACGGGCTGCTGCTCGCGGTGGCCCTGAACGAGCCGGTGCTGCGCGCGACCGGGCCGGAGCTGCTGCCGCCGCTGCTGGCCGGGCTCTTCCCGCCGCGCCGACGGGCCGGGGCCCGGCGGGCCGCCGGGTCGGCCGGATCCGCCGGGCGTCCGGCGCTCGACTCCCGGGAGGCGACGGTGGACCGGCTGCGCTACCGGTTCGCCCGCACCATGGGGTTCGACACGGCGGAGCTGGACGTCGCCGCGTCGCTGGTCGGCCAGGGCCTGGACTCGGTGATGGCCATGCAGATCCGCGGCCTCGTCGAGTCGGACTTCGGGCAGACGCTGCCGGTCGCCTCGATGTTCAACGGCGCCAGTGTGGAGAGCATCGCCGACCGGCTGATGGCCGGGGCGGGCGAGGCCGGGCCGGTCGGCACCGAGGGGACCGAGGCGGACCGGGAGGCGCCGGAGCTCGTCCGCCACCCGGCCACCCGGGACGTGGTCCGGCTGCTCCGCGCCGAGCAGCAGGGCACCCCGGGCGTCACCCACCACATCGGGCTGGCCGTGCAGTTGTCCGCCCCGACCACGCCGGAGCGGCTCGCCGCGGCGGTCGCCGCCCTGGCCGGACGGCACGCCGCGCTGCGGACGGCGATCGTGCCGGACGCCGAGCACGGGCAGCAGCTGGAAGTGCGGCGCGGCGTCCCCGACGGGCTGCTGCGCTGGTCGGCGGTGGCCGAGGACACCAGCGTGGACGACCGGCTGCGCGAGCTGATGGAGCCGCCGTTCGACCTCGCGACGGCCTCGCTGTGGCGGTTCGAACTGCTCGCCCGCCCCTCCGGGGAGCAGGTGCTGGTCTTCGGCGCGCACCACGCGGTCTCCGACCTGGCGTCGCTGATGGTGGTGGCGCACGAACTGGACGCGGGCCTCGGCACGGACCGGGACACCGGTCCGGGCACCGCGCCCGCCGTCGTCTCCAACCGGGACATCGACCTGCTGCTGCGCGCCCAGGCGGCGCGCCCGGACGGGGACCGCAACCCCTCGTCCGACTGGCGCGCCGACTTCACCGGCGCGCGGCGGCTGGACCTCGAACTGGCCCGCCCCCGCCCGGCACAGCGGTCCTACCGGTCCGCCACCCACCTGGTGGAGCTGCCGGCCGAGCTCCAGGAGCGGGTGGCCGCCGCCGCGACGGGGCTGGGCATCACGCCCGCCGCGTTCTGGCTCGGCGCGCTCACCGTGCACCTCGCCCGGCTGCGGGAGCGCGACCGCTTCGTGCTGGCCGTCCCGGTGGACACCCGGCTGCACGTGGGCGCCCTGGACGCGGTCGGCTACTTCGGCCTGCCGATCCCGTACGCGGCCGAGGTCGGGGCCGGCGAGTCGGCCGCCGAGGTGCTGCGGCGCACCGACGGCCGGCTGACCCGGGTGCTGGAGCAGGGCGTCACCTTCTTCGACGTGATGTCCGCCCTGGTCGAGGAAGGGCTGTACCGCAAGGACGCGCCCCTGGTCGAGGTCTACTTCAACTACATGCCGCCCCAGGCCGGCGCGTCGGGGGGCCTGCGGATCCTGCCGGCCGGCACCGGCTGGTCCGACCTGGACCTGATGGTCACCGTGATGCCGGGGCTGGGCAAGGTCGGCCTGGAGTACAACGCCGACGTCCTCGACGACGCGAGCTGCGCCGAGCTCGGCCGGGGCCTGCTGGCCCTCGCCGCCGACATCACCGAGTCCCCCGACACCCTCGTCGCGATACCGGAGAGCACCGACGTGAGCACCGAACCCGTTGCGGCCGGACAGGTCGCCGTCGCCGCGACCTTCGCCCTCGGCAACCTCCCGGCGATGCTGGGGGTGGCGCTGGAGGACGGCGCCGCCGAGGGCGGCCCCCTCGCCGTCGCCGAGGCGCCCTACCACCAGGTGCTGGCGAGCCTGCACGACCCGGGCAGCGTGCTCGCCGAGCCGGCCGCGGTGGCCGGGCTGGTGCTGCTGCGCCCGGGCGACCTGGTCCGCTTCGCCCCGGGCGACGAGCAGTTGCTCGACCAGCTGGCCGAGGAGTACCCGGCCGCGCTGGCCGCCCTCGCCGAGCGGACCCGCAAGCCGCTGGTGGTGGCCTTCCTCCCGGAGCGGTCGCCGGACGAGCGGCTGCGCGGGTGGGAGCGGCGGGTCGCGGAGCGGCTGGCCGACCGGCCGGGCGTCGCGGTGCTCGACTCGGACCTCTGGCTGGAGGACTTCCCGCCGGACGAGGTCTTCGACGACCACACCGACCAGCTCGCCCACCTGCCGTTCCAGGAGGAGTTCCAGGCCGTGGTGGCGCTCCAACTGGCCGACCTGGTCGGGACGGTGCGCCGCCGGGCGCCCAAGGTGATCGTGGTCGACGGCGACGAGACGCTGTGGAGCGGCATCGCCGGCGAGGCCGGGCCGGAGAACGTCGACCTGACCGGGGCCCGCGAACTGCTGGCCCGGCGGCTGCTCCAGTGGCGGTCCGCCGGGGTGCTGCTGGCCCTGGTCTCCAACAACGACGAGGCGACGGTGCACGCCGTCCTCGACCGGCCGGACAGCCTGCTGCGCCGCGAGCACTTCGCCGCGATCTCGGCGGCCTGGGAGCCCAAGTGGACCCGGATCGCGCGGATCGCGGAGGAGCTGCGGCTGGGCCTGGACAGCTTCCTGTTCCTCGACGACAACCCGGTGGAGATCGCCGGGGTGCGTGCCCAGCTGCCCGAGGTGCTCTGCCTCACCTGCCCGCCGTCGGCCGAACTCGACGGGTTCGTGCACCGGTTGTGGCCGATGACGCCGATCGCGGCGACGGCCGAGGACGCCGCCCGGGCCGCGTTCTACCAGCAGGAGCAGGTGCGCGACGAGGCCCGCGCCCAGTTGGGCTTCGCCGAGTTCCTGGAGAACCTGAAGCTCGAACTCGACATCGTGCCGGTGTCCGCCGAGAGCGCCGAGCGGACCGTCCAGCTCAGCCGTCGCACCAACCAGTTCAACCTGCGGCCGCAGCCGCTGGACGCGGCCGGGCTGGACCGGCTGCGGCAGGACGGCGGCGAGGTCTGGACGGCGACCGCCCGCGACCGCTTCGGCGAGTACGGGCAGATCGGCGTCCTGGCGGTCCGGCCGGACGGGGACGCGCTCGAACTGGTGGCCTGGATGATGAGCTGCCGGGTGCTCGGCCGCGGGGTCGAGGACCGGCTGCTGCAGTGGCTCGCCGACCGGGCGGAGGCCCTCGGCCTGGACGCCGTGCGGCTCGTCGCCGACCACACGCCCCGCAACATCCCGGCCCGGCGCCTGGTCTCCCGCCTCGGTGGCGGCGAGGTCGAGGCACCGCGGCTGGAGACGGTGGTGGCGTTGAACCAACTCCGGGCGTTCCGCTCCTGGGACCTCGGAACCGATATCGCAGCGGAGGTCAGCAATGCCTGAGGCGGGAGGCGGCAGCAGCCGCAACCCCAGTGTCAACCGCCGTCCCGAGGAAGAGGTGATCGAGCGGCGACGGCCCGGCCGGGCCCAGGCGTCCGACCTGCTGGCCCGGCTCCGGAAGCCGGCCGCGCCCACCACCGCCCCGGCGGCCCCGGCGGCGGCCCGAGCGGCGGGGGCACGCGGTGTCGACCAGGTCGCGGCGGACATCGCCGCGCAGGCCGCCCGCTTCCTGCCGGGCGCGTCCACCGGGGTGGAGACCGACCTGTTCGACGCCGGCCTCTCCTCGGTGGACGCGGTCGAACTGGTCGCCCTGATGGCCCGTGAACTGGACGTCCGGGTCAGCCTGGACGACCTGTTCGCGGACGCCCGCCCGCGCCGGCTGGCGCAGCGCTGGGCCGCCGCGGCCGGTCTGCCGGTCACCGGGGCCGGGGCCGCCGCCCCGGCGGCGACCGGGACCGCCCTGGCGCTCCGGTCCGGCCTGCTGCCGGCCGACGACCACCGGGCGTCCGCCCCCCAGGCGCACGAGGACATCGCGACGATCCTCGCCGACCTGGCGCTGGCCGACCGGCTGCCGTTCAGCCGCCAGGCCGAGCCGGCCGAGCCGCGCCGCATCCTGCTCACCGGCGCCACCGGCTTCCTCGGCAGCCACCTGCTGCTGGACCTGCTGCGCGCGGGCGACGCCCACGTGGTCTGCCTGGTGCGCGCGGCCGACGACGCGGCCGCCGAGCAGCGCCTCGCCGAGGCCCTGGCCGGCTACGACCAGCCGTGGTCCTTCGAGGTGCGCCGCCGGGTGACCGTGCTCGCGGCCGACATCCGGCAGCCGCGGCTGGGCCTGTCCGAGGAGCGCTGGGAGGAGCTGGCCCGGGACGTCGACTCGATCGTCAATGTCGCGGCCGCCGTCGACTTCCTGCGCGGCTACCCCTCGCTGCGGCAGACCAATGTGCTCGGCCCGCTGCTGCTGGCGGAGCTGGCGATGACCGGACGGCCCAAGCCGCTGCACCACGTCTCCTCGGTCGCGGTGTTCAACGAGGTCGGCATCGAGAAGATGGGCGAGGACGACCCGGTCGCGCACATCGACCGGCTGTTCGCGGGCTACGACAAGTCGAAGTGGGCGGCCGAGGCCGTGCTGCGGCGGGCCCGGGAGCACGGCCTGACCGTGACCTTCCTGCGGCCGGGCGCGATCGGCGGCCACACCCGCACCGGCGTCTACAACCCGGCCGACCTCAGCACCGGACTGATCGGCGCGATCTCCCGGTTCCGGACGGTGCCGGCGTTCAAGTTCCTCAACCTGGCCCCGGTGGACTGGATCAGCCGGATCACGGCCGCGATCGTCTTCGACCCGAAGGCCTGGGGCCAGAACTACAACCTGACCGGCCGGGCGGAGACGCTGCCGGAGCTGGTCAAGGACATGAAGCTGGCCGGGATGAACGTCCGGATCGCCGGCTGGAAGGACTGGCGGGACGACCTGCTGCGCCGGCAGGAGACCGACCCCGTCCCCGAACTCGACTTCCTGGTCCGCATCCTGAGCAGCCCGACCGCCGTCAAGCTGTTCGAGGCGCTGATGTTCGGCCCGGAGGCCGGTTCCGAGCGCACCGAGGCGTTCGTCGCCCGGCACCGTCTGCCGCCGGCCGAACGCTACGGCTCCGAGGCCCAGTTGAAGGCCTTCGAGCGGATGGCGGAGAACGGCGTGGCCCGCCTCCCCAGCCGCGAGGACCCGCCCTACCTGTCCTTCCGCGAACGGATGAAGGGCCAGGTCGGCCCGGTCGGCGAGGAGCGCGACAGCAGCTGCCGGCTGGCGTTCACGCTGTCCATCGCGAGCATGTACCAGGTGGTCCGGCACCGCCGGATCGACGTCCGCGGCCAGGTGGTGTGCGAGCGGATCCACCCCGAGCCGCTGACCGTGGTGGAGGGCGAGATCCAGGTCCGCCCCGACGAGGGCGTCCCGCGCCTGCACAGCAACGACCACCCGCTGCTGCGGTACCGGCTGGTCCTGGAGGACCGGGACGGCAACCGCTGGTGGCTGGAGGGCTTCAAGACGGCGCGCGCCCGGCGCGACCTCTGGAAGCAGACCCGCACCCTGGACATCGCGATCGGCCGCGAGGGCGAACCGGCCGTGCTGGCCGGTGTGGTGAAGGTGCCGGGCAGCAGCTTCCTCCCGGACCAGATCGACGGGATCCAGGTCGACCCGAGGCTGTCCTCGCAGGAGCAGCGGCTCGCCAAGCTGGCGTGGCTGTCGTGGTTCTTCCTGCAGATGGGCGCCGGCCTGGCCGAGCCGTCGCTGCGGGCCGCCGCCGAGCTGCTGGACCTGCGCCGGGACGCGATCGACCGGGACAAGGACAAGCTGGCACGCAAGATCAGGAAGCTGATGATCCAGAGGGAGCAGAACCGATGACCCTGAGGCCCCTTCACCACCGCCTCGGCGAGCGGGTCGAGGACATCCCCTTCACCGCGTCCGACGGCACCCGGCTCGGCCTGACCCGGGTCGTCCCCGACGGCGGCGCCGACGAGCGTCCGGCCGTGCTCGTACTGCACGGCCTCACCGCCTCGGCCGACATGTTCACCCTGCCGGAGACCCGCAACCTGGTCGACGTGCTGCTGGACGCCGGCTACGAGCCCTGGCTGCTGGACTGGCGCGGCAGCTGCCGCCTGCCGTACAACGAGGGCCGGGTCCGGTACAGCTTCGACGACGTGGCCCTGTACGACATCCCGGAGGCCGTGGCGCTGATCCGGGAGCGGATCGGCGGACGCCAGCTGCTCTGCGTCGCCCACTGCATCGGCGCGCTCTGCCTGTCGATGAGCCTGGCGGCCGGGCTGGTGACCGGACTGGACGGGATCGTCGCGCAGGGCGTGTTCCTGACGCCCAAGCTGTCCTGGAAGACCCGGGCCCGGCTGCACTTCGGCGGCGAGCTGCTGCGCTCGCGCTTCGTCAACATCCCGACCGACTTCAAGAAGGTCGGGCTCTGGTCGAAGCACTCGCTGATCTTCGCGGAGGTCTCGATCGGCGCCGAGTGCAAGGACCCGACCTGCCAGATCCTGCACAACGACTCCTGGGGCGTGGGCGGTTCGCTGTTCGAGCACGACAACCTCGACGCCCGGACCCACGACCGGCTCGCCGACCTGTACGGCACCGTGCCGATGTGGATCCTGCCGCACCTGCGCAGCGTCGAACTCGCCCACACCATGCTGCGGTTCAACGACAACGACGGCCGCTACGACGCGCTGCCGAAGAACGCGCTGGACAACGCGGGGAAGATCGAGGCGCCGCTGATGCTGCTGTCCGGCAGCGACAACCGCTTCTGGTTCGACTCCAACAAGATCTGCCACGAGATCCTGACCGCCCGGTACCCGCAGTTGGACGTCCGCTACGTCGAGGTGCCGGGCTACGGCCACCTGGACACGTTCATCGGCCGCAACGCCGCGCTGGACGTGTTCGGTCCGATCGTGGACTTCCTCGACGAGTGCCGGACCGTCAAGGCCGGCCGCTGACCACCGGGGCGGTGGCGTCCCGTCGCGGAGGCGCCACCGCCCCGGTCCCCCGGACCGCCGTTCCACGCCGGCCCCGATGCCTGCCGGCGTGGAACGGCCGTTTTCCGTTGCTGTTCCTTCGACTTCCGCGCACGGAAGTCGGGTAGAGGAGAACGATGACCTCGATGACCTCCGACACAACGCGGCCGGCCCCCGCCGCCGGGCCGCCCGGCCTGCGCCTGGTGATGCCCGTCGTCATGCTCGCCGTCTTCACCGTCCCGCTGTCCGTCTCCGGGACGGCGGTCGCGCTGGGCGACATCGCCGCGGACCTCGGGTCGTCGTCCACCGGCGAGCAGTGGGCCCTGAACGGCTACAACCTGACCTTCGCCTGCGCCACGCTCGTCTGGGGCTCGGTCGCGGACGTCATCGGACGGTGGCGGGCCCTGCTGATCGGCCTGCTGACCTTCGGCGCCGGCTCCGCGCTCAGCGTCCTGTCCTCCGGCTACCTGCTGCTGGACGCCTCCCGGCTGGTCGCGGGGGTCGGCGCGGGCGCCGTCTTCTCGGTCGGCTCGGCGATCATCTCCACCGGCTTCACCGGCGAACGCCGCACCCGGGCCTTCGCCCTGCTGGGCGCCGTCGCGGGCCTGTCGCTGGCCTTCGGCCCGTCGCTGTGCGGCCTGTTCACCCAGCTCGTCGGCTGGCGGCTGGTGTTCGGCTTCCAACTGGCCTGCCTGGTGGTCGCCTGCGCCGCCATGCCGCTGATCCGCCGGGCGACCGCCCACGGCACCCGGCGGACCGCCCGGATCGACGTGACCGGCGCGGTGCTGTTCTGCGCGGCGACCGGCCTGCTCCTCGGCGGCCTGGTGCTCGGCTCCCAGACCGGCTGGCTGTCCCCGCAGTTCCTGCTCTGCACGGCCGCCGGCCTGGCCGGCTACGGGCTGTTCGCCCGGCAGGAGGCCACCGCGCCGACCCCGCTGCTGAGCCTGCGCACCCTGCGCAACGCGCGGTTCTCCGGGATGACGCTGGTGATCGCGGTGGCGTCGTTCACCTTCACCAACGCGGTCGCCTACATCCCGGTGTTCTTCCAGGGCGCCTACGGCTCCTCGCCGGGCGAGAGCGGCGCCCTGCTGATGTTCATGACCATGCCGGTGCTGATCGCCCCGCTGCTCGCCGGCCGGCTGGTCGCGCGCGGCGCCGCCATGGACCGGATCCTCGCCTGGAGCATCGGCCTGCTGGTGGTGGGCCTGGTCCTGGCGGGCGCCGCCGCCCCGCAGGGGCTCGCCTGGATGGCCCTGCCGCTGGTCGTCGTCGGCGCCGGTTTCGGCCTCCAGGCCGGACTGGTCGACGGCGAGGCGCTGGCCCAGGTGCCCGAGCACGAGGCCGGCATGGGCGCGGGCTGGATCAACACCGTCCGCCTCGGCAGCGAGGCGATCGCGGTGTCGATGTTCGGCTCGCTCTTCGCGAGCTTCGTCGGCACCGCGACCCACGCCTCGGGGCGGGGCTTCGCGGCGATCACCATCGGCTCCACCCTGCTGGCGGCGGTGATCGGTGTGCTGGCCCTCCTGCTGCTCCGCCGCGGCGCGGCGACCACCGCCCCCACCGCCGCCCCGGCTCCGGCGGACACGTCGGCCCCCTGACCCGTCGGCGGGTCGGGGGGCCGGGAGGCCGGGGCACCGGGCCCCGGCCTCCCGGGGCCGAACGCGTCAGCGGGTCAGGCTGGCGCGGTAGAGGGAGCGGACCAGCTCGGTGCCGACCTCCGGGTGCGGGTCGTTCTCCAGGTTGCCGCTGAGTCCGGCCACGAAGGTGTCGATGTCCCGCTCGGTGTAGCCCTGTTCGGTCAGCGAGGTGCCCAGGCCGGTGCTCGCGAGCAGCGCGTCCACGGCCGCGGCGGCGTCCCGGTGGCCCAGGGTGTCCCCGACGGCGGCGAAGGCCTCGTCCGCGAAGGGGCGGGCGCTGCGCAGCCAGGCGGGGTAGAGCAGGGCCAGACCCCGGCCGTGCGAGAGCGGGTTCCCGGCGAAGGCGCCCATGGCCTGCTGGAGGCGGTGCGGCAGGCAGGTGCTGACGGTGGTGACGTTCACCCCGCCCAGCAGCGCGGCCAGGGCCATCGCCTCCCGGGCCTCGGGCGTGGCCGCGCCGCGGGCGAGCCCGGGCAGGTGGTCGCGGACCAGGGCGAGGGCCCGGTGGGAGTAGGCCCGGCTCTGCGCGGTCGCGCGCTTGGCGACCGCGCCCTCGACCGCGTGCGCCAGGGCGTCGAAGCCGCTCTCCAGGGCGACGGCGGCGGGCAGCCGGTCGGTGAGGTCCGGATCGACGAGCGCGATCCTGGGGGCCACGTCCTCACCGCGGATGCCGGACTTGAAGCCCCGCACCACGTCGGTGACGATGGCGCCCTGGGTGACCTCCGAGCCGCTGCCGGCGGTGGTCGGGACGGCGACGACCGGCAGCGCGGCGGCGGAACCGGGCAGGGTGCGGCCGATCAGCTCGCGCACGGTGCCGGCGTCACCGGCGACCGCGACCGCCTTCGCCGCGTCGATGGCGCTCCCGCCACCGAGACCGACCACCAGGTCGCAGCCGCTCGTCCGGGCGAGCGCGAGCGCCTCGTCGATCTCGTCCGAGCGGGGGTTGGCGCTGATCCGGTCGAAGACCGTGACGGCGAGGCCGGCGGCGGTGAGCGAGCCGAGCGCCCGGTCCAGGATGCCGGTGCGGCGCATCGCGGTCCGGCCGCAGACCAGCAGGGCGTGGCCGCCCAGCGGGGCGGCGAGCGGGCCGAGCCGGTCGAGCACGCCCCGGCCGAGGACCACCCGGGTGGGGACGGGCAGGTCGTCCAGGTCGACGGTGCCGGGGCGCGGGTCAGCGGTCATCGTGGGCGGCTCCTCGCCGGGGCTGGTGCGGGGTCGGGTCGGTGCCGGGCCGGTGCGGGCTCGGGTCGGTGCGGGCGGCGTTGGCGGCGAGGGCCTCGAACACCGCGCAGGTGCCCTCGACCAGGTACTGCAGGGCCGATCCCCCGCCGGTGGAGCGCGGCCCGTCCCAGGGCAGTTCGGCCACGGTGTCGCCGCCCAGCAGCAGCGTGCCGCCGGGGGCGTGCGCCCGGGCGGCGAGGACGGCCGCCGCCGCGTACCGGTTGCCCTCGGCGTGGCGGCCGGGGGTGCCCGCCACCAGGACCCGTCCGGCGCGGCGGAGCAGCTCGATCGCGCCCGGCTGGACCTCGAAGTCGACGATGGTGTGGTCGTCCGGCACGCCCCGGTCGAGCGGCAGGTGCCGGAGGGTGCCGTCCGGTCCGGCCGCGACGACCACGCGGGGCAGGTGGATGCCCGCCCCGCCGGTGCGGGCCAGGACCTCGCGCGCCACCCGGGCGCAGCCCTCGGGGTCGCTGCCCAGTTCGGAGCGGCCGATCCGGTGGCCGGTGACGGCGAGCAGGGTGTTGAGCACGACGCCGCCCGGGATCACCAGGTGGTGGGTGCGGGTGAGGCCGCGCAGGCCGATCAGGGTCTTCTCCGGCTTGACGCCGCCGAGCACCGCGACCGACGGGCCGTCACCGCCGGCCGTGCCACCGCCGGCTCCCCCGCCGGCACCGGCACCGGCCGCCCAGGGGTCGAGGGCGCGGGCCTCGCCGACCAGTCCGGCCGCGGCCCAGCCGGGCAGGTGGTCGAGCAGGCCGGTGTTGGAGGCGTGCCGCCGGTGCGCCTTGGAGAAGCCGCCGATCGCCACCCGGTCGCCCAACCCGGCCAGGGCGCGGGCGAGTTCGGGGTCGCCGCGCTCCTCCCCCGGGTCGAGGCGGGTGTTGCCGAACAGCGCGATCCCGCCGGGCTCCAGCTCGCGGGCCCAGGTCCGGGCGCGGGCCGTGGTGTTCTCCGGCAGGTAGCGCACCGGGCGGCCGAGCCGCCGGGTGAGGTAGTCCGCGAGGTAGTCCAGGTGGCGGGCGCTGCCGTCCTTGGCGCTGCCCTGGTGGCTGAGCAGGGCGGTCCGCGCGCCGGCGTCCGACAGCCGGGCGAGGTCGGCCAGTTCGACGTCGATCCGGCCGGTGTCGGCGAGCGCGGGACCGGCGTTGAACCCGGCCGAGTAGATCCAGCGCTCGCCGGGCGCCGGGGTGTGGTCGGCGAGCAGCCGCATCCCGGTCACAGGCCGTAGTGCCCGAGGCCGGCGCGCTCGTCGAGGCCGAACATCAGGTTCATGTTCTGGATCGCCGAACCGGCCGCCCCCTTGACCAGGTTGTCGGTCACCGCGACGACCTTGGCGAAGCCGCGCACCGGGTCGTAGTCCACCCCGATGTGGCAGAAGTTGGAGCCGGCGACCGAGGTGAGGCTCGGGTAGACGCCGTACTCCTTGGCGTTGAGCCTGCCCTGCTTGGCGAAGGTGTTGACGCGCACGAAGTGCTCGTCGGCGTAGTGCTCGCGGTAGAGGTCGAGCAGGGCGGCGCGGTCGAGTCCGGCCCGGGCCTCCGCCCGGACGGCGACGCTGGCCTGGATGTAGATGCCGCGGACGAAGTTGCCGTGGGCGGTGGTCATGTCGACGACGGGCTCGCGGCCGGCCAGCGGGGCGAGCTGCGTCTCCAGCTCGGGGGCGTGCCGGTGGCCCTCCAGGCTGTACGGCAGCATCGAGGCGAAGGCCTCGGCGTGCATGATCTCGGTCTTCGGCTTGTTGCCCGCGCCGGAGGTGCCGTTGACGGCGGCGAGGTGGATCGCGGTGTCCAGGTCGGCGAGCCCGGAGCGCAGCAGCGGGGCGAGGCCGAGCACGGTGGTGATGGCGTAGCAGCCGGGGTTGGCCACCAGCCGGGCCGCGGCGACCCGGTCCCGATAGAGCTCGGTGACGCCGTAGACGGCCTCCGGCAGCAGCTGCGGGCTGGCGTGCTCCTCGCCGTAGACCTCGCGGTAGCGGTCGGCGTCGGCGAACCGGAAGTCGGCGCTGACGTCGACCACCTTGACGCCGCGCTCCAGGAAGTACGGCGCGGCGCGCATCGCCTCGCCCGAGGGGGTGCAGAAGAACACCACGTCGAGGTCGCCGGCCCGCTCGCGCAGCTGCTCGACGGTGGTGAAGGCGAGCCCGCTGCCGAGCAGGTTGGGGTGGACCCGTTCGAGGTCCTCGCCGCCGCGGGCGGTGGGCAGGACGGTGCCGACGCCGGGGTGGTTCAGCAGCAGGCGGCAGAGTTCGCCGCCCGCGTGCCCGGTGCCGCCGACGATGCCGATGGTGAGCGTCATGCGTGTCCTCACGGGGTGATGATGATCTTTCCGGTGGCCGGTTCTCCGGCCGCCATCAGCGCCAGTGCGGCGCCGGCGTCGGCGAGGCCGAAGCGGTGGGTGACCATGGGCCTCGGGTCGATGCTGCCCTCGGCCAGCCAGCCGATGACGGCGTGGAAGTCCTCCGCGGTGGACAGCGAGGAGCCGATCACCCGGACCTCCTTGCCGACCAGGGCGTTGACCGCGACAGCGGGCGGGCGGTCGAAGAAGCTGACCACGACCACGGTGCCGCCGGGCCGCACCGCCCGGACCGCCTCGTCCACCGCGCCCGGGTGGCCGGCGGCGACGAGCACCACGTCGGCGTCCGCCGCGGCCGGGCCGGGACCGGCCTCGCAGGCCAGGACGTCGAGGTAGCCGTCGGCGCCGAGGGCCTCGGCCCGGCGGCCCTTGTCCGGGCCGAGGTCGGAGCAGACGACGCTGCCGAAGCCGAGCCGTCTGGCGGCGAGCAGGCAGCCGAGGCCGATGTTGCCCGCGCCGATGATCCGCACGGCCCGCCCGTCCGCCGGGCCGGCCAGGGCGACGGCGTGGTGGGCGATCGACAACGGCTCGACCAGCGCCCCGAGTTCCGGATCGGTGCCGACGGGCAGGCGGTAGGTCATGGCGGGCCGCAGCGTCACGTACTGCGCGAAGGAGCCGTCCCAGCCGAGGTGGCACAGGTTGGCCTTGGCACCGCACAGGTTGGTGCGCCCCCGCGCGCACATCGGGCAGTCGCCGCAGTGCGCGTAGGCGGCGGCGCACACCAGCTCGCCCTCCGCGAACCCGCCGGCCGGGGTGACGACGGTGCCGCACAGTTCGTGGCCGAGCACGGTCGGCGCGGTCTTGTACGGATGGGCGCCGCGGTAGGTGGCGAGGTCGGAGCCGCAGATACCGGTGGCGAGCACCCGGACCAGCAGCTCGCCGGGGGCGACCGGCGGCAGCGGGGTACGCCGGTGCTCGATCCGCCCGTAGTCGGCCAGGACGGCGCTCTCCATGGTGCTCTGACGTGTCGTCAGCACTGGTTGGGCACCTCCCGGCCGGCCAGGGCGGCGGCCACCGAGTCGACCAGGATGCGGCCGATCCGGACCTGCGAGTCCACCGACATCGCGCCGATGTGCGGGGTGATCACCACGTTGTCCAGTTCGTGGAGCCGGTTCGGGCGGCCCTCCTCGGCCACCACGTCGAGCCCGGCGCCGCCGATCCGGCCCTCGGCGAGTGCCTCGTACAGCGCGTCCTCGTCGACGACCAGGCCGCGGGAGACATTGACCAGCAGGCTGGTCGGCTTCATCGCGGCCAGCGCGGCGGCGTCGATCAGGTGGTGCGTCCGGTCGGTCAGCGGGACGGCCAGGCAGACCACGTCGGCGGCCGGCAGCAGCGTCTTCAGCGGCGCCAACTCGTAGTCGAGGCGCTCCAGTTCGTGTCGGCGGTCGGCGTCGGGACGGGCCACGTCGACCAGGACCCGCATGCCGAGGGCGCGGCCGAGCGCCGCGATCCGGGAGCCGATCCGGCCGTAGCCGACCAACCCCAGGGTCTTGCCGCCGAGTTCGACCCCGGAGAGCGCGGCCTTGTTCCAGATCCCGGACCGCACCTGGCGGTCGGCGAGCGCCAGGTGGCGCCCCACCGTGAGCATCAGCCCGAGGGCCAGCTCGGCGACGGCCGGGGCGGAGACGGCGGGGATGTTGAAGACCGTCACACCGGCCGCCCGGGCCGCCGCGACGTCGATGTTGTCGATCCCGGAACCCGCCCGGGCGATCACCCTGAGCCGGCCGGCCGCCGCGATCACGGGAGCGTCCAGGCGCACCCCGCTGCGGAGCACGATCACCTCCTGGTCGCGCACCAGCCGGAGCAGTTCGTCGACGGGCGGGCGCAGCGCGACGGTGACGTCGTGTTGCCGCCGCAGCTCGTCCAGCGCCCCCGGGTCGATGGGGTCGAGCACCAGGACGCGGGCGCGCGGCGCCCCTTCCTGCGACGCCCCTTCCTGCGGTGCCCCTTCCCGCGACGCACCGGCCTTCGGCGCCGCGGCCTTCGGCACCAGCCCGGCCAGCGCCTTCCGGTCGAGCTTGCCGGAGGAGGTGAGCGGCAGCTCCTCGACCGGGTGGAACCGGTTGGGGACCAGCTGCGCGGGCATGGTGGCGCGGGCGAACCGCCGCAGGGCGGCGACGTCCGCCTCCCCCGGTCCGGCCGGGACGACCAGCGCGGTCAGCAGTTCGTTGCCCGCGTCGTCCCGGACGACCAGCGCGGCCGCGTCGCGGACCTGCGGGGCGGCCCGCAGACCGGCCTCGACCTCGCCGAGTTCGACCCGGTGGCCGCGGAGCTTGACCTGCTGGTCGTTGCGGCCGAGGTAGGCGAGCCCTCCGTCGGGCAGCCGGCGGGCGAGGTCGCCGGTGCGGTACATCCGGCGGCCGTCGAGGGTGCGGAAGCGCTCGGCGGTGAGCTCCGGCCGGTTCAGGTAGCCGTCGGCGACCCCGGACCCGGCCACCCACATCTCGCCGGTGCCGCCGTCCGGGACCAACCGGAGTGCGTCGTCGCGCAGTTCGATCGCCAGATGGGGCAGCGGGCGGCCGATCGGCGAGGGGGTGTCGCCGGCCAGCTGCTCCGGGGTGAGCACCAGGTGGGTGGCGTGCACGGTGATCTCGGTGATGCCGTACATGTTGACCATGACGGGCACCGGGCCGGGTGCGGCGGCCGAGGCGGCGAGGAAGCCGCGCACCACGTCGAGGTCGACGCTCTCGCCGCCGAAGACCACGTACCGCAGCGCGGTGGCCGGGGCGCCCGAGTCGGCGTACTCCCGGGCCAGGTGGCGGAAGGCGGACGGGACCTGGTTGAGCACCGTGATCCGCTCGTCGGCCAGCAGCCGCAGGAAGTCCTCCGGGGCCTGCGCCGTGGCGGCGGGCACCGGGACGGCGGTCGCGCCGGTCGCCCAGGCGCCCCACAGCTCCCAGACCGAGAAGTCGAAGGAGGCGGAGTGGAAGAGGGTCCAGCGGTCGTCGGGGCCGAGTTCGAACAGCGGCAGGGTGGCCCGCAGCAGCTCCAGGACGTTGCCGTGGGTGACCACGCAGCCCTTGGGCACGCCGGTGGAGCCGGAGGTGTAGATCACGTACGCCGGGTCGTCCGGACCGGGCTCGGCTGCGACGGGCCCACCGGCCTCAGCGGGTCGGGCCGGCTCGGCCGCGGCGGCCTCCGGGTCGATCACGGGCAGCGCGTCCAGTCCGCAGGCCGCGGCCCGGTCGGGGTCGCCGACCAGGGCCGCGAGGCCGGCGTCCCCGGCCATGAACCGGAGCCGGTCGGCCGGGTACGACGGGTCGAGCGGCACGTACGCCGCGCCCGACCTCAGGACGCCGAGGATCCAGGCGGGCGCCCGGTGCGAGCGCTCCAGGAGCACCCCCACCAGGTCGCCCCGGCCCAGGCCGGCGGCGGTCAGCCGGGCGGCGACGGCCCCGGCCCGCCGGTCGAGCTCCGCGTAGCCGAGCTGCTCGCCGCCGCCGGCCACCGCGGCCGCGTCGCCGCGCACGGCGGCGACGCGGGCGAACAGCTCCGGCAGCGACCGGGCGCCGGCCGGCAGGCCGGACAGGTCGGAGCGGTCAGGCAGGTCAGGCAGGTCAGCGGGGTCAGACAGCTGCATGGTTGCCACCGACCGCCATCACGTCACCCTGGTCGACCGGCTTGTAGTAGTCGGTGGGGTGGACCTGGTCGCCGAAGTCGCCGAACATCCGGCGCAGCCGCGGCGACATCCGCTCCAGCACCTCGGCCGGCTGCTGGACGTAGTCGTGCGGGCGGTGCCACAGGTGCCCGTAGCGCAGGATGAAGGTCTTGCGCTCCTGGACCTTGTTGGGCGCCACGGCGTGCCACAGCGAGTACGGGAAGATCAGCACGTCGCCCGGCGCGGCCTTGACCTCCAGCGCGTCGTCGGGCAGCACCCCCTGGCGCAGCGGCTCGTCCAGCTCCTCGATGTAGCAGAGCGCCGTCCGGTCGGTCGGCACCCTGCGGTGGCTGCCGGGGACGAGCAGGAAGTTGCCGCTGTCGGACTTCGTGGTGTCGGTGAAGAACACCTGCGCCTTGATCTGCAGGCTCGGGCTGCCGTGGACGAGCCGCAGCTGCTGCAGGTACTCGCCGCCGTCGGTGTGCCAGTACTCCAGCGCCTCGTCCTGGAGCGAGCGGACGAAGATCTCGGTGCCGAGCAGCTGGACGCTGCCGGCCAGCAGCGACATCAGCGGGCCGACCAGCTTCGGGTGGTCGAGGAAGTAGTCCATGCCGGCGGTGCGGGCCACCGCGTCGCGCACCCGCACGGTGTGGGCGCGGTCGGTGAAGCTGGCGTGGTTCTCGATGGTCCGCGCGCCGTCGGCGACCACCTCGTCGATGACGGCGAGTCCGCGCTCCACCTCCTCGGGGCTGAACAGGCCCTTGAGGTGGAGGTAGCCGTGCTGCTCGTAGCTCTCGAACTGCTCGTCGGTGAGCGGCGCCCAGTCGCGTGCGGCGGCGGTCTCGACGGTCGACTCGCGGACGGTCGCGATGTGCATGCCGGTGTCCTGCATGGTGTTCTCCCTCGTCGACGGGTTGCTGGGCCCGGGCGCGCCGGTCACGGGCGCAGCTCCTCGGCCCACCGGTGCAGCCGGGCCTCCACGGCGTCCCACAGGGCCAGGACGTCGGGGGCGGTGTACCAGTCGGTCTTGAACATGACGTTCACGGTGACGCCGTCCTCGTCCTCGTCCCAGAAGGTCGCGATCGCGGCGTCGTGCCAGCCGTTGGAGATCCGCAGCGGCGCGGTCCGCACGCCGGGGATCTCGATCTCACCGACGCTGCGGCGCATGCCGAGCGGCCGGGCGTTGAAGGTGACGTACGGGACGGTGGCCTGGCGGCCGAGCGCGCTCGGGTCCATCAGGTCGATCAGGGCCGGCCACGGCAGGTCGCTGTCGTCCAGGGTGGTCAGGATCCGCTCGCGGAAGTGCCGCAGGTACCCGACCGCGTCGGGGTGCAGGCCGGGCTCGCTGGCCAGCACCGTCTTGCTGGCGAACCAGCCCACGGTGTGGGTGAGTCCGGGCAGTTCCCGGTTGGCGGTGGACAGCGTGGTGGCGACCACCGGGCGGCCCGAGCGCTCGTACAGCGCCCGGTGGAGCGCGGCGTGCATGAGGTTCAGGCCGGTCATCCGCAGCGGGCGGGCCGCCGCGGCGAGGTCGCGGCAGAGTTCGCCCGGCAGGCGGCGGACGAAGTCCTCGTTCTCCTCGTAGCGGATGCCGGTCGCGCCGCTGAACCCCTCGACCGGCATCGCCGGGATCGCGCCGACGCCGTCCAGCCGGGCGGCCAGCCGGGCGAGCGCGGCGCGGCCGGCCGGCGAGTCGACGGCGAGGTTCTGCCGGCGGACGAACTCCTGGAAGGGCAGCTCGACCGGCGGCAGCGGTGGCACCGCCGCGCCCACCTCCTGCCCGTAGAGCACGGCGAGGTCCCGGATCAGGGCGTTCAGCGACCAGCCGTCGCTCACCATGTGCTCGGTGACGAGCGCGAAGTACGTCTCCTGCGGCGAGCGCGGGAGCACCACCAGCCGGGCGACCGGCCCGTTCTCCAGGTCGAAGGGCTCGATCACGGCCTCGCGGACCGCGGCCCGGTCAGCCTCCTCGTCCGCCCCGGCGGGCAGCCGCCGGAGGTCCTGCGGCTCGGCGGCGCCGACGTGCCACAGCGCCCGGTCGGTGTCGAAGCCGCTGAGCAGGGCCGGGTGCCGGCGCTGCACGGCGTGCCAGGCGCGGTTCAGCGCGGCCGTGTCGAGGGTGCCGTGCAGCACCAGCGGCAGGGTGCTGTGGTGCGGGTTGAACACGCCCCGCTCGGCGTCCTCCCGGGTCTGGCCGAGCCGGTGCCGGTGGTTCCAGGAGGCCCGCAGGGTCTCACGCATGGTTCAGCTCCCGCTCCCGGACCAGGTCCGTGAGGGCCGGGAGCTCGTCCGGGCCGCCGGCCCGGACCATCGAGGCGCCGTCGTGGGCCCGGCGCCCGCCGTCGGCCCGCAGCGGACGCAGCAGCAGCTGCGCCGGGTCGCAGATCACCTCGACCAGCGCCGGACCGTCCTCGGCCAGCACGGTCGCGATGTCGGCGTCCAACGTGCCGGTGTGCCGCAGCGTGCGGTACGGCAGCCGGAACGCGGTGGCGACGGCGGAGAAGTCCAGGGTCTCGGGCTCCTCCAGCTCCGGTCCGCCGACCAGCGCGGCCTGCGACTCGCGGATCGAGGCGTAGCCGCCGTTGTTCAGTACGAACACCTTGATGCCCAGCCCGTACTGGCTGATGGTGGCGAGCTCCTGGATGTTGAGCTCGATCGCGCCGTCGCCGACGATCACCAGCACCTGGGCGTCCGGCCGGGCGAAGGCCGCGCCGACCGCCATCGGCACGGCCGCGCCCATGTTGAGGAAGGCGGCCGAGGTGATCTCCCGCTGGGAGGCGGTGAACTCCAGGGTCTGGCCGGTGACGTAGTAGGCGCTGCCGGTGTCGACCACGAAGACGTGGCCGGGGCCGGTCTGCGCCTCCAGCCGGTCGACGAACCGGTAGGAGTTGATCGGGCCGTCCGGCCGCTGCTCGCCGACGGTGGGGTGGGCGGCCTTGAGCGCGGCGCACTCGGCGAGCCAGGCCTCGTGGGCGGGGGCGGCGGGTTCGGCCGCCTCCTCCTGGAGCGCCTCGACCAGCCGGCCGACGTCCATGCAGACCGGGAAGTCCACCCGGACGCCCTTCTTGGTCAGCTGCGAGGGGTCGATGTCGACCGCGACGACGGTGGCGTCCGGGTCGAAGGCGTCCGCGTCCTCGCCGACGAAGGCGGTGGACAGGCTGGAGCCGAACGAGATCACCAGGTCCGAGCGGCCCATGATCAGCCCGGGGTAGAGCCGGCCGCGGATGCCGCCCTGACCGAAGCAGAACTCCGAGTCGTACGGCAGCAGGTCGGTGCCCAGCCGCGAGGTGACCACCGGGATCCGCAGCTTCGCCACCATGGCCCGGAACGCCTGCACGGCGTCGGCCTGCCGGACGCCCTGGCCGGCGACGATCAGCGGGCGCTCGGCGGAGCGCAGCATGGTCATCAGCTGCCGGGCGGTCTGCCGGGCGCCGGAGCCGCGCGGTTCGGCGGCGGGCGGCTCGGCCCCCTCCAGGGCGTCCGGATCGACCAGTGCGGCCTGGACGTCCAGCGGGATGTCCAGCCAGACCGGGCCCGGGCGGCCCTCCAGGGCGTGCCGGACGGCCTCGTCCAGGTGGCGGCGGATGTCGCCGGGGCGCTCCACCACCGCGGAGTACTTGGTCATGCTGCGGGCGCTGTGCACCACGCCGAAGCCCTGGACGCCGAAGGAGCGCACGCCCTCCTCCATGTGCCGGGTCTCGACCTGGCCGGAGACCACCAGCACGGGCACGCCGTCGGCGTAGGCGTCGACCAGTCCGGCCAGCGCGTTGACGGCGCCCGGGCCGCTGGTGACCAGCGCCACCCCGAGCTCGCCGGTCAGCTTGGCCGCGCCGGTGGCCATCAGCGCCGCCGCGGTCTCGTGCCGGGCGCAGATGGTCACCAGCCCGGGCTGCTGGCTGAAGGCCTGGTCTAGGTGGATGGAGCCGGTGCCGGAGAGGCTGTAGCAGGTGCGCACGCCCAGTGCGTGCAGATAGCGGGCCGTGTAGTCGGCGACGGTGACGGTCAGGCCAGCCACTGTGCCACCCGCTTCGCCACGCCCTGCGCCGTCAGGCCGAAGTGCTCGTAGAGGAACTCGGCCGGGCCGATCGGCGCGTACTCGTTCGGCACTCCGAGCTGCAGCACGGGCACCGGGTGGGTGCGGACGACGGTCTCGGCGACCGCGCCGCCGAGGCCGCCGTTGAGCACGTGGTCCTCCGCGACCACCAGCCGTCCGCTGTGGCGTGCGGCCCGTCCGATCGCCTCCGCGTCGATCGGCTGGACCGAGCCCAGGTGGAGCACGCCCGCCCGGACGCCGTCGGCCGCGAGCAGTTCCGCGGCCTCCACCAGGCGGGTGGTGAGCAGGCCGGTGCCGACCAGGGTGACGTCCTCGCCCTCGCGCAGCTGCACCGAGCCGCCGTACGCGAAGGTGTGGTCGGCCGGGAACAGCTCGGGCGTGTCCAGCTTGCTGACGATCCGGATGTAGACCGGGCCGTCGTGGGTCATCGCCTCGCGCAGGGCGGCCACGGTGTCGTTCGGGGTGGCCGGCGCCAGGACGGTCATCCGCGGGATCGACCGCATCCAGGCGAGGTCCTCGACGGCGTGGTGGGTGCCGCCGAGCGCGCCGTAGGCGAGGCCGCTGACGAAGCCGCAGAACACCACGTCGGCGTTGGTGTAGGCGGCGTTCTTGATCTGCTCCAGCGCCCGGGCGGTCAGGAAGCAGGAGGCCGAGTAGACGAACGGGCGCAGGCCCGCGTTGGCCAGGCCGATCGAGACGCCGACGAGGTTCTGCTCGGCGATGCCGACGTCGACGAAGCGGTCGGGCAGTTCGGCCTGGAAGCCGAGCGCCGAGTGGGTCTCGGCCGAGTCGTTGTTGACGATGCAGATCCGCTCGTCGGCGCGCGCCAGTTCGAGCAGGGCCGCCGAGAAGGCGGCGGCGCAGTCAGTCGGTGCCATGCTCAAGCTCCCGGAGTGCCTGGTCGAGAAGGTCGGGGGTCAGTCGGCGGCTGTGCCATTCGAGGTTGCGCTCCATGAAGGAGACGCCCTTGCCCTTGACCGTGGAGGCGATCAGGCAGGTCGGCCGGCCCGGCTCCAGCGGCGCGGCGCCGAGGACGGTCAGCAGTTCCTCGACGTCGTGGCCGTCGACGACGCGCACGGCCCAGCCGAAGGAGCGCCACTTCTCGTCCAGCGGCTCCAGGGCGTTGATGTCCTCGGTGCTGGCGCCCTTCTGGGCGAGGTTGCGGTCGACGATCACGACCAGGTTCTCCAGCCCCCGCGAGGCGGCCAGCATCGCGGCCTCCCAGTTGCTGCCCTCCTGGAGCTCGCCGTCGCCGGTGAGCACGAAGGTCCGGCGGCCGGAGCCCTGGACCCGGGCGGCGAGGGCCGCGCCGACGCCGAGCGAGAGGCCGTGGCCGAGCGAGCCGGTGTTGAACTCGATGCCCGGCACGCGGGTGGAGACCACCGTGCTGAGCCGCGAGTCCGCCGCGCCGTAGGTCGCGAGCTCCTCCTCGGGCAGGATGCCCCGGAGCGCGAGCACGCTGTACATGGCGGCCGAGGCGTGGGCCTTGCTGAGGATGAAGCGGTCCCGGTCCGGATCGTCCGGGCCGCCGCGCAGCACGCCGAAGTGGAGTGCGCAGAGGATGTCCATGGCGGAGAGGTCCGCCCCGATGTGGCCGGTCCCGGCGGTGCTGACCGTGGTCAGCGCGAGTGCCCGGGCGCGTGCCGCCCGGCGGCGCACCAGCGCCACGTCTTGCGACGACAAGTCCTGTTCCTTTCGGTGGGTCGGGGTCGTGGTCGGGGTCGTTCCGGCGGTCAGGCCGTGAACTCCTGCCACTGGTCCAGGCGCTGGAGCGCGAAGACGTCCTTGACCCCGGCGATGCTGTCCTCCAGGTGGGCCGAGTGCCCGGTCTCGTAGATCGAGCCGAGGGCGGACCGCAGGGAGGTGATGGTGGCGCGCAGGCCCTGGTTGGCGTAGATGACGGCGGAGACGCCGGCCGCGCGGGCCTCGTCGGCGTGCCAGTCGGGGTAGGTGGTGGGCACCACGACGACCGGCAGGCGGTCGTCCCACTGGTCGAGGAAGGAGAGCACCTCGTCCTTGGTGGCCTGCTTGGAGTGGACCAGGACGGCGTCGGCACCGGCGTCGGCGTAGACCGCGCAGCGCTTGAGCGCCTCGTCGACGCCCAGCCCGCTGATCATCGCCTCGGTGCGGGCGATGACGAAGAAGTCCTCGCTGCGCTGGGACTTCTTGGCCGTCTCGATCTTGTGGGCGAAGGCGTTCACGTCGAGCAGGCTGTGGTCGGCCGCCGCGAAGCTGTTCATCTTCGGGAAGATCTTGTCCTCCATGCACACGGCGGTGATGCCGGCCTGCTCGTACTCGGCCACCATGTACGCCACGTTCATGCTGTTGCCGAAGCCGGTGTCGCAGTCGGCGACCACCGGGACGGAGAGCGCCTTCTGGATGTGCGCGGCCGCGTCCAGGTACTCGCTCATGCTGAGCAGGCTGGCGTCGGGCAGGCAGCGGGCGGCGGAGATCTCGAAGCTGGAGGCCCAGACGGCCTGGAAGCCGACCTGCTCGGCGATGACGCCGCCGAGCGCCGAGTGCGCGCCGGCGATCCGGACCAGCGGGTTGTCCGCGAGGACGCTGCGGAACGAGGGGTAGCTGTGGGGGGTGGGACTCACGTGGTGCTCCTACGTCTGGGGTGATGGTTCATTTGACGGTTCGTCGGACACGCCGGCCGGCGAGGCGTCCAGGACGAAGGCCCACAGGGCGATCAGGCCGCAGACCACGAACAGTCCGGCCAGCAGCAGCCAGCCGACGCCGCCCATGCCGAGCGGGAGCATGACCACCAGCGCCGGGCCGAAGAACTGCTGGAGCCCGCGGCCGAGGCCGAACACGCCCTGGTACTCGCCCATCCGGCCCTCGGGCGGCAGGGTGAAGGACAGCCCCCAGCCGCCGGCGGACTGGGCGAGTTCGCCCAGGGTCATCAGGACCGTGCCGGCGAACAGCAGGACGACGGCCAGCGAGGTGTCGGCGGCGCCCGACCCGGCGAACAGGCAGCAGGCCAGCGCCATCAGCAGGCCCGCCCGCAGCAGCAGCCGGCCGGAGCCGGACACGGTGTCCGAGCCCTTGCCCACGGCGACCTGGAGCAGCACCACCAGAACGGTGTTGACCACCGTCAGGGCCGCCACCAGGGCGCCCGGGGCGTCGGTGCGGTTGACGATCCACAGCGGCACGCCCACCGCGAGCACCGGCTGGAACAGCTCCAGGATCCCGGAGAGCGCGGTGGCCAGCAGGAACCGCCGGTCCCGGAAGGCCTCCCAGGAGCGTCCCGCGGTGGCCGGGACCGCCTCCGGGCCGTCCGGCCGCAGGCCCAACGCCATGATGGCACACAGCAGTTGGAGGGCGACGTTGACCGCGATCACGATCAGGAAGGCGATCCGGGAGTCCGTCGCCAGGGCGGCCCCGGCCAGACCGGCGCCGGCCGTGAAGCCGAGATTGAACAGGCTGCGCATCCTCGCCCGGACACCCGCGGAGCGGGCGGAGCCGAACAGGGCGTGGGTCAGGGCCGCGCGCAGCGGGCTGCCGACAGTTTCGCACACCGCGATCGCGCAGGCCACGGCCGTGAACGCGGCCACGCCCGAGACGAAGGCGTAGCCGACGAACAGCACCGCGAGCAGACCGTAACTGGCCGCCAGCGGCCGGCGCGCACCGAACCGGTCGGCGACGCGCCCGCCCGGAACGGTGGCGAGGAACCCGCACAGTCCGGCCGCCGACATGGCCACCGAGACGCTCTCGGCGGACAGTCCGACGGTCCTGGTGAAGAAGATGGCACTGGAGGTCAGGAAGAGGCCGGTGCCGAGCGACTGGGTGAGCGTGAGCACACCCATGCGGCGCTCGGCCCCGGGCGCCGGGACGAGTTCCTTGAGGAACCCGGCGGCGGCCGAGCCGATGGTAGGCATGAGTCATCCAGGGTGGTGGTTCGCGGAGTCGGGCGCGTCGAGGCCGCGTCGAGGGCGTGTCCTTCTGGTCCCGGCGGCCCGGTGCGGCACCGACGGTCCACCGCGGCGTCCGCGGACGGGACGCCTCAGACGCGGTCGAGCAGGTCCCGGGCGGTGCGCGTCACGGGCCGGCCGTCGACGGTGAACTCGTACGCCAGCAGGGCGATCGCCTGCTCCACCAGGGCGGTCATGCCCCGGTGGTCGGCGGCCGAGCCGCACAGCATGTCGAGCAGGGTGGTACTGGTCCCGGCGGCCAGCTCGGTGCCGGGCCGGACCGAGAGCCGGTAGGAGTCGACCCCGGGCAGCGCCCGGACGGCGGCCTGGCCGTCGACCCGGGTCAGTCTGCCGCCCGAGGTGGGGCCGGGGGTGTAGTACTGGAAGTGCACCCGCTCCGGGCGGACCGGCGGCGGCCCGACATCGCGCCCGAGCGCCAACTCGGCCGCCAGGGCGACGAGATCGAGACCGACGGACCGTCCGGCCAGATCGGTCTGGTCGCCGCCGAGGCGGCCGTTGACCTCGATCAGCCGGGGCCCGGCGGCCGTCAGCTTGATCTCGGTGTGCACCAGACCGTGGGTGACCCCGAGCGCCCGGAGCGCCCGGTCGGCCAGGTCGACCACCTCGGCCTCCGGCCCGGGGGCCAGCTGCGAGGGCCAGAACTGCCCCGACTCCCGGAACGGCGGCGCCAGCGGCAGCTTCCCGGTCACTGCGAGGTGGCGGATCCCGCCGGGGGTGGCGGCGCTCTCCACCGACACGTAGTCCCCGAACGGCGCGCAGTCCGCGCCCCGAAGGAACTCCTCGACCACCAGCGCCGGTTCGGTGCGCAGGAACTCCTCGACCACGGCGGCGCCCCGGTCAGGATCCGTCACCAGGACGGTGTTCCGGCTGCCCTCCCCGCGGACCGGCTTGACCACGGCGGGCAGGCCCACCTCGGCCAGCGCGGCGCGCCAGCCGTCGGCGTCGGTGAGCAGCGCGCTGCGCACACTGTCCACCCCGGCCTCCCGCAGCCGCCGGCGCTGCGCCGCCTTGTCGGTCAACACCCGCACGGTTTCAGGGGTGTTGAACGGCAGGCCGAGCAGTCCGGCGAGCCGGGCGGTGTCGGCGAGCATCCGTTCGCTGAACGTCAGGATGCCCTCGGCCCCCTGCTCGCGCAGCCGGGCGACAGCCGCCCCGTCACCCTCGGCCAGCGCGACGACGCCCGCGCAGTTCTCCTCGAACAGCGGGCCGACCTGCCGGGCGTGGTCGGAGTCGGCCAGCGCGACCAGCACCGGAGCCGTTCGGCCCAGGGCGATCACCTCGCGCGGCGAGGCCGAGCCCCGGTCGTAGACGACGACGATCGCCACCGCTCAGGCGCGATCGAAGAGTCGGGGGTCCTCGACGGCCTCGGCGAGCTGCCGGAGGGTGCTGCGGCGCAGCACCGCCGACCGGGGCATCTCCAGACCGGACTCGATGGCCCGGGTGGAAATCGCGAGGGCCAGCAGGGAATCCCCGCCGAGGTCGAAGAAATCGGCGTCCAGGTCGTCGACCGGTGTACCGAGGACTTCTTCCCAAATACTTCTGAGTTTTTCGGTGGTGCTGGTGTCGGACATACCAGGCCTCTCCCCGTCGGCGTGCATCCGTGAATCGATTATTGGAGCAGGATTGCGGAACTGTCAATTCCGGGAAAACAGTGGGTTAACCGGAGCCGTTGCCGAACTCCTGCGGGCAGGGCGAATCCCGGCGCCGCCCCGGAAATGGAATTCCGGGCGGAACCGCCCCCTTCTGCGGCCGGTTTCCCGGCCGGATCAGCCGACGACCGCCGCGACCGCCGGCCGGGTCGCGGCGGCCGAGGTGCGCAGGTACTCGACCAGGTCGGCGATGGAGATCAGCGCCAGACCGTGCCGGCGCGCGAACCCGCGCAGCTCCGGCAGCCGGGCCATCGAGCCGTCGGCCATCGCGATCTCGCAGATCGCCGCCACCGGACGCAACCCGGCCAGCCGGCACAGGTCCACCCCGGCCTCGGTGTGACCGGGGCGCGCCGGCGCACCGCCGTCGACGGCCCGCAGCGGGAAGACGTGGCCCGGGCGCACCAGCTCGGGCGGGCGGGTGCCCGGCTCGGCCAGCAGGCGCAGGGTGAGCGCCCGGTCGGCCGCCGAGATGCCGGTGCTGATACCGGCCGCGGCGTCGACCGAGACGGTGAAGGCGGTGCGGTGGAGCTCGGTGTTGTGGCGGACCATCTGGTCCAGTTCCAGCCGGTCGAGGTCGGCGCCGGTCATCGGGGCGCAGAGCAGTCCGCGGCATTCGGTCATGGCGAAGGCGACCAGTTCGGTGGTGGCGAGCTCGGCGGCGAAGAGGAGGTCGCCCTCGTTCTCCCGGCTCTCGTCGTCGACGACGACGACCGCCCGGCCGGCCGCGATCTGCGCGACCGCGTACTCGACGGAGTCGAACGGCTGCTCGGTGTCGCCGACCGCGTACGGAGTCGCGTCGGCGGTGGTCGTGCCCGTGGTGTGGCCCATCGGAACTCTCCTCGCGCTCGGGGCGCGGACTTCCGGGGCTGCTGGAGCATGGGCGTGCAGGGACGGCCTTCGACCGCATTCCGGCGGAATCGGCCCGCGACCGACCGGCCGAAAGGGAATCCCCCTGGCCGTCGGAAAAACCTGCTCGCCGCGCACTGCCTCCCTTCCGGACTTTAACCGTCGGTCCAGGAATTTCACCTGGTCAACCGGCCGCTGGCGGCGGACGGGTCGCGGACTGTAACCGCCGGTTCGGAATTTCACCGACCCCGGAGTGCGCAAACGTCTTGAACAACGCTCGTCAACTTTGCACACTTGCCGCGATCTTGACAAGACGTCGGTCAACGGGTGGCGCCGTGGGCTGCATCACACCGTCGACGGGACCTCCCGACCCCGCCGTTCGGCGGGCATTGCCAAGGCTCTCCGAGCGTGCCTAAGATCCGGACCGCCGATGCCTACCCACGAGTAGCGACCCCCGTTCGACCTGCGTCGAACCACTGGGGAAGGGGTCCGAGGGGCAGGCGTTCGGCACTCCGGCGGGGGCCGGGGTTTCGCCGCCCGCGTTCCTGGGGGCGGCATTGCGAAACGGGGGCAAGACGTTCATGCACGATCCATCGAGAAGTCCGAGGCGCTCCGCCGTGCCCGCCGGCGACGCATCCGGCCGGAGCACGAGCTCTGCCGCGACCGGTCCCGGCACAGCCCTGTCCGAGGCCGGACCCGGCCCGTTACCGCCGGAATCAGCGCTGTTGACGCCGGGTCAGGTCGTCCTGCGCCGGGAGATCCTCGACGGACGGGTCTGGCTGAGCTACCCCGTCCGGGTCGTCGCCCACGAACCCGACCTGCTCGCCCTGTACCTGGCCCGCGACACCCGACTCTCCTTCGGCGAGGGCGGGTTCAGCTGGGGCCCGCACGGCTGGAGCACCGTCGCCGACCGCTGGCGCAGCCCCGGCGTCCTGCAGCTGCAGCGCCCCGGCGAGGCCCACGCGGTCTGGGCCTTCCGCGACCCCGCGACCGACGAGCTCTCCGGCTGGTACGTCAACTTCCAGGACCCGTACCGGATCACCGCCGAGGGCGTCGACACCCTCGACCACGAACTCGACCTCTGGATCCCGGCCGACGGCGGCCCGTACCGCTGGAAGGACGTCGAGGCCTTCGAGGAGCGCGCCCGCACCGGCGGCTTCACCCCCGAACAGGCCGCCGCCGTCCGCGCCGAGGCCGCCGGGCTCGCCGCCCGGATCGACCGCGGCGAGACCTGGTGGACCGAGCGGTGGACGCACTGGCGGCCCGCCGCGTTGTGGACCGCTCCCCCTCCCCCTCCCTCGGCCTGAGCCGACCCCCCGCCGTCCGACGGTCCACCCGACCGTCCGGACCCGTCGGGGCACCACCCGTGCCCCGGCAGCGCGACAGCGCGGCGGCACCGCACCGCGGCACCCCTGTGCCGCGGCGGCGCGCACCGCGGCGGTCCGCACCCGCAGCAGCCCACACCGCTGCACACAGCACCGCAGCACCACAGCACCGCGAAAGGAACGACCGATGCGCATAGCCCTGGTGACCTCCCCCGGCTCCGTCGAGATCCGCGAGACCCCCCGCCCCGAGATCGGCGAGGACGACGTGCTCGTCCGGATCGCCGCCTGCGGCCTGTGCACCATGGAGGCCAAGCTCTACACCGGCGCCATGCCCGTCTACCCCGTGGCCGCCGGCCACGAGGTCTCCGGCCGCGTCGAGCAGGTCGGTGCGCGCGCCGCCGCACTGGAGGACGCCCCCGCCGTCGGCGATCTGGTCACCGTGGACCTGCTGACCCGCTGCGGCACCTGCCGCCACTGCCGCTCCGGCAACAGCGCCGTCTGCGCATCGCCGCAGGGCAGCCTGCTGCCGGACGGCAGCATCAGCATGGGCGCGGGGCTCGCCGAGTACGTCCGGGTGCCGGCCGCCCACGCCTGGCCGGTCGGCGACGCCGACCCGCTGCACGCCGCCATGGGCGAGCCGCTGGCCTGCGTCGTGCACTCGTTCCGGCGCGGCTCCTTCCAGCCCGGCGACCGGGTCGCGGTGATCGGCGGCGGCTTCATGGGCCGGCTGCACCTGCTGCTCGCCCGGCACCACCAGGCCCGCTCGGTCACCGTGATCGAGACCGACGAGGCCCGCCGCGGCGCGGCCCTGGCGGCCGGCGCCGACCACGCCGTGACGCCCGAGGAGATCGCCGAACTCCCCAAGGCCGACGTGGTGTTCGTCACCATCGCCTCCCGCGAGGCGATCGCCGCCGGCTTCCGCGCCGCGGCCGACGGCGCCCGGCTGGTCCTCTTCGGCGGCTCCCACGACACCCCCGACGCCGTCCTGCCCGGCTACGAGGTGCACCGCCGCCAGCTCACCGTGACCGGCTCCTACAGCCAGGAGCCCGCCGACTGGCGCGCCGCCGCCGCCCTGCTGCGCGGCGGAGCACTCGCCGACGGGCTGGCCCCGCTGGTCACCTCGCGCCACGAACTGTCGGACACGGACAAGGCGTTGACCGAGAGCTCCGGCTCGCCGGTCTTCCGGGTCTTCGTCGAGCCCCGCTGACCCCCACCCCCACACCCTCCTGACACCCCGTCGGACGCCCGCCAGGCGTCGGACACCCACCCGCACCCGCACCACCAGGAGACCCCCATGAGCACCACCCCCGCCGCCACCCGCCCCACCCTGCGGATCGGCGCCCAGCTCCACCCCCAGCACTGCGACCTGGCCGACCTGCGGGCCGCCTGGCGCGCCGCCGACGAACTCGGCGTCGACTCGCTGTGGACCTGGGACCACTTCATGCCGCAGACCGGCGACCTCGGCGGCCGCCACTACGAGTGCTGGTCGCTGCTGGCCGCGATGGCCGTCGAGACCAGCCGCGCCACCATCGGCTCCCTGGTCACCTGCACCGCCTACCGCAACCCCCACCTGCTCGCCGACCAGGCCCGCACCGTCGACCTGCTCAGCGGCGGCCGGCTGGTGCTCGGCGTCGGCGCCGGCTGGTTCGAGCAGGAGCACCGCGAGTACGGCTACCCCTTCCCCGGCCCCGGCGGCCGGATCGACGCCTTCGAGGAAGCCGTCACCGCGATCCGCGACCGCCTGACCCGGCTCAACCCCGCGCCCGTCGGCCCGCTGCCGATCCTCATCGGCGGCGGCGGCGAGAAGCGCACCCTCCAGGCCGTGGCCCGCTACGCCGACCTGTGGAACTGGTACGGCTGGGACTCCACCGACCCGGTGGCCGAGTTCGCCCGCCGCAGCGGCCTGCTCGACGACTGGTGCGCCAAGGTCGGCCGCGACCCGCGGGAGATCGGCCGCACCGTGATGATCGACGCCCCGCAGACCGGCCTGGCCGAGGCGTTCGCGGCGGCCGGCGCCACCGAGATCATCGTCTCCGTCCCCGGCCCGTTCGACCTCGCCCCGGTCCGCGAACTGCTCGCCCTGCGCGACGGCCTGGCCGCCCGATGAGCGGAGCCGGGCAGCCGGACGGGCGTCCCGGCACCGGGTTCCACGGCCTGATGGCCGCCCTGCTGGCGTCCAGCGCCGGCATCGGCCTGGTCTTCCCGCTGACCAGCATCTACATCAGCGACCGACTGGGACTGGGCGCAACCGGCGCCGGTACCTACTTCGTGGCGATGGCCGCCGCCGGGTGCGCCGCCGCGGTCCTCGGCGGCCCCCGGGCCGACCGGGGCAGCGCGGCGGCGGTCGGCGCGGTCGGCACCACCTCGCTGGTCCTCTCCTACGCGCTGCTCGGCGCCGCGGGCGGCAGCCTGCCCGTGACGGCCTCCGGCCTGCTCGCGGGCGTCGGCTACGGCCTCCAGTACGCGGCCATCACCGGGGTGGTCACCGCCCTGGTGCCGGCCGCGGGGCAACGCCGCGCCTTCGTGCTGCGCCATGTGATGACCAACGCGGGCATGGGCCTGGGCGCCACCGGCGGCGGGCTGCTGCTCGCCGCCGGCCGCCCGGCGGGCACCCTGCCCTGGCTGTACGAGGCGGCGGCCGCCGCCTCGGTGCCGCTCGCCGTGCTGTTCCTCCTGGTCCACCGGCGCCGCCGGGCCGCGCCTGCCGCGCCCGACAGCGGCGCTGCGGACCCGGCAGCGGACCGGCAGGGCTACCGAACGCTGCTGCGCAGCCGTCCGATCGCCCTGCTGATGCTCGCCCAGGCGCTCTTCGCGACCGCCGGCTTCACCCAGATCGAGGCGACCGTCCCGCTGCTGCTGCACCACGGCATGGGCATCGGCCTGGCCGGCGTCAGCGCGGTCACCGCCGGGAACGCCCTCGTCCTGCTGCTGCTCCAGCACCCCGTCGCCCGGCGCCTCGAAGGGCTGGCCGAGGAGGCCGCCCTGATCGCGGCGCCCCTGCTGTGGTGCGCCGCGTTCGGCGCGGGCGCCCTCGCGACGGCCACCGACGGCACGGCCAGGACCGCGCTGCTGGCCGCCTTCGCCGCGCTCTTCGCGATCGGCGAGATCGCCTACTCCTCGGCGTTCTTTCCGCTGCTGGTACGGTTCTCGGGCCCCGCCTCGCTCGGCCGGGGCAGTGCACTGTCCTCGCTGGCCTGGAGCACGGGGACGGCCGTCGGGCCACCGCTGGGCATCGCGGTCGTGACGGCCACCGGCACCGGCACGGGCTGGCTCGCGCTCGCCGCGGGCGCCGCGGCGGTCCTGGCCGTCACCCTCCTGCTGCACCGAGCTGCTCGATGAGGAGCGGCCCGATGAGGAGCGCACCGAGCCGGCCGCAGCCCGGCGTCAGAACCACCCACCCTGCGTACGGGGAGACGAACGGAGCTTCCGTGTCAGAGCCGAAGACCGCCCACCGGACACCTCCGGCACCGGCCACCACCCCGGTGCCCCGGGCCGTCACCGCCACCACCACCGCCACCGGCCGGTCCGCAGCCGGCCGGTCCGCACGCGCCACCGGCCGACTGGCGACGGTACTGCCGCCGCTGGTGTTCGGCCTGGTCCTGGTGGCCACCTGGGACCTCGTCACCCGGACCAAGGCCGTCTCGGCGTTCTTCCTGCCCGCCCCCGGCACCGTCGCCCGGGCCTTCGTCGACGCGATCACCGACGGCGGACTGCTCGGCTACACCTGGCAGACCGTCGTCGAGAGCGCCGCCGGCAGCGGCCTCGGCATCGCGGCGGCCCTGCCGCTCGGCTACCTGATGGCCCGCAGCACCGTCGCCGCCCGAGCCCTGCAGCCCTACCTCGCCGCCTCCCAGGCCGTCCCCGCGGTGGCACTCGCGCCGCTGCTCGCCCTGTGGATCGGGTACGGGCTGCTGCCGATCGCCATCCTCTGCGCGCTGCTGGTCTTCTTCCCGATGCTGGTCAACACCATGCTCGGCCTGCGCGAACTCGACCGCGACGTGCTCAACGCCGCCCGGGTCGACGGGGTGGGCCGGTGGGGCATGCTGCGCCACATCGAGTTCCCGCTGGCACTGCCGAGCATCCTCGCCGGGGTGCGCACCGGGTGCACGCTCTCCATCACCGGCGCGGTGGTCGGCGAGTTCGTGATGGGCGGCGAGGGCCTCGGCCAACTGCTGGCCGTCCAGCGCGGCCAGGCGAACTCCACCGGCCTGTTCGTCTCGCTGCTCACCCTCACCCTGCTGGCCGCCGCCACCTACGGGACGGTCCGGCTGGTCGAGCTGACCGTCGACCGCTGAGCACCGGCTCCTCCCGCCCCGTTCCCTCTCCCGTTCCCGTTCCCGTTGCTGTTCCCGTTCCCGTTCCCGTCGAAATCCCTATCACCAAGGACTGCCGCATGCCCAAGACCACCGCCCGCGCCGCCGGGGCGCTCGCCCTGCTCCTCGCGGGCAGCGCCACGCTCTCGGCCTGCGCCTCCGACCCGACCGCCGCCAAGTCCTCGGACGGCAAGTCCGGCGGCGCCGTCACCGTCGGCCTCACCTACATCCCGAACATCCAGTTCGCGCCCTTCTACGTGGCGGAGAGCAAGGGCTTCTACAAGGAGGCCGGGCTCAAGGTGACGCTTCGTCATCACAGCTTCACCGACGACCTGTTCGGCGCCCTGACCGCCGGTCAGGAGGACGTGGTCTACGCCGGCGGCGACGAGATGCTCCAGGCCCGGGCCAAGGACGTGCCGGTCGTGGACATCGCCACCCTCTACCACACCTACCCGGTGGCGATGCTGGTGCCGCAGGACTCCCCGATCCACACGATCGCGGACCTGCGCGGCCACAGCGTCGGCACCCCCGGCCCGTACGGCGAGACCTACTTCGGCCTGCTGGCCCAGCTGAAGGCCGGCGGACTGACCACCAAGGACGTCGACGTCCAGCACATCGGCTTCACCCAGCAGGCCGCCCTGGTCGGCAAGAAGGTCGACGCCGTGATGGGCTACCTCAACAACGACGCCGTCCAGTTCCAGCAGGCCGGCCTGGCCGTCCGCCCCGTCGAGGGCACCGGCGGCGCCTCGGCCCTGCCGCTGGTCGCGGCCGGTCTCGGCGCCACCAGGACCACCCTGGACAAGCGCGGCGACGACGTGCGCAAGTTCGTGGCGGCCACGCTGCGCGGCATGCAGTACACCGTCGACCACCCCGACGAGGCGGTGACGATCAGCAAGAGCTACATCCCGGGCATGAACGACCAGAAGCAGCAGGACTCCGCCCTCGCCGTCCTGCGCGCCACCGCCCCCCTGATGCAGCCGCCCGCCACCGGGAAGCCCGGCCTCAACGACCCGGCCACCTGGGACCGGATGGCCGCCTTCATGCAGGAGCAGGGCCTGATCGAGAAGCCCACCACCCCCGCCGAGGCGTTCAGCAACGACTACCTCCCGTAGGTCCTCTCCCTCGGATCACGCCAGGCGGTCGCGGGCCGTTCGGGCACCGTGGGGGCCGGCCCGCTCCGGCCCCCACCCCGGCCCCCGGTCAGCGGCGGCCGAGGGAGCGGTACGTCCAGCCGGCCGCGCGCCAGGCCGCCGGGTCCAGGACGTTGCGGCCGTCGACGACGGCCCGGACGGCGACCTCCTGGCCCAGGGCCGCCGGGTCGAGCTCCACGAACTCGCGCCACTCGGTCAGCAGCAGCACCACCTCGGCCCCGCGCGCGGCCTCCGCCGCGGAGGCGGCGTAGGCCAGGTCGGGGAAGGCCTTGCGCGCGTTGTCCAGGGCCGCCGGGTCGTACACCGAGACCTGCCCGCCCTCGCGCGCGATCGCCGCCGCGACGTCGAGCGCGGGCGAGTCGCGGATGTCGTCCGACTCGGGCTTGAAGGCGGCGCCGAGCACGGCGACCTTCCGGCCGGCGAAGGACCCGGCCACCAGCTCCCGGGCGTGGTCGACGGCGCGGGTGCGGCGGCGCAGGTTGATCGCGTCCACCTGCCGCAGGAACTCCAGGGACTCGCCGGTGCCCAACTCCTCGGCGCGGGCGACGAAGGCCCGGATGTCCTTGGGCAGGCAGCCGCCGCCGAAGCCGAGTCCGGCGGCGAGGAAGCGCCGGCCGATCCGCTCGTCGTGGCCCAGCGCCTCGGCCAGCCGCACGACGTCGGCTCCGGCCGCCTCGCACACCTCGGCGATCGCGTTGATGTACGAGATCTTGGTCGCCAGGAAGGCGTTCGCGGCGGTCTTGACCAGCTCGGCGGTGGCGTAGTCGGTGACCACGGTCGGAATGTCGCCCAGCGGCCCGTACAGGTCGCGCAGCAGGCCCTCGGCCCGGCCGGGGCGCACCCCGAGCACGATCCGGTCGGGCGACAGGGTGTCCTCCACCGCGTGGCCCTCCCGCAGGAACTCCGGGTTCCAGGCGAGTTCGGCGGCCTCCCCGGCGGGCGCCAGCTCGGTGAGCCGGGCGGCCAGCCGCTCGGCCGTGCCGACGGGGACGGTGGACTTGCCGACGACCAGGCAGGGCCGGTCCAGGTGCGGGGCCAACGCGGCCACGGCGGCGTCGAGTTGGGAGAGGTCGGCAGCCCCGGAGTCCTTGCGCTGGGGCGTGCCGAGGCAGAGGAAGTGCAGGTCGCCGAAGGCGGCGGCCTCCTTCGGGTCGGTGCCGAAGCGCAGCCGCCCGGCGGCCAGGTTTCGGCGCAGCAGCTCTCCCAACCCCTGCTCGTGGATGGGTAGTTCGCCCTGGTTGAGGGAGCGGACCCGGTCCTCGTCGATGTCCAGTCCGAGGACCTCGTGGCCGAGTTCGGCCATGCAGGCGGCGTGGGTGATGCCGAGGTAGCCGCTGCCGATCACCGTCAGACGGTGGCGCACGGTCGGTCTCCTGTCGTTGGTGGGGTGCGTGGCATTGCCGGACGGGGCAGGGAGGCCGGACGGGCGGGAATGCCGGACGGGCAGGAACGGATGCGATCGGTCGGCGGCCCGGGTCAGCCGACGGCCCGGGTCAGCCGACGGCCCGGGTCAGCCGACGGCCCGGGTCAGTCGACAGCCCGGGTCAGCCGGCGGACGGGCCGGACAGCGAGCAGGGCGAGGGCGCAGCCCAGCCCGACCAGGGCGCCGAGGAACAGCAGCCGGTGCACGCCGACCAGGCCGCTGACCGGACCGGCGACGGCCTGGCCGAGCGGGACGGCCAGGATGGATCCGGCGATCTCGTAGGCCGCGACCCGGTTGAGCTTGTCCTCGGGTATCCGGGTCTGGACCGAGGTCGCCCACTGGACGCCCCAGAACGCCCACCCGATACCGCTCACCAGGTAACCCGCCATCAGCAGCGGTACCGGCGGCACCAGCGCGGCGGACAGCGGCATCAGCGGGAAGAGCAGCATCGCCACCGCCCCGCCGAACAGCGGACGGGCCGGGCGCAGCCGGATCGCGACCAGGCCGCCGAGCACGCAGCCGACGCCGAAGGCGCTCTCCGCCCAGCCGAAGGCCGCCTTGCCGTGGGCGTCGATGATGGAGACCGCGCCGACCGGGGTGATCGGGCCCCAGACCGCGACGCCGAGGACCCACCAGATCAGGATCACCGACCACAGCCAGGAGCGGGAGCGGAACTCCGTCCAGCCCTCGCGCAGGTTCTGCAGGGTGGAGGCGCTGCGGTCGGGCTCGACGTACGGCAGCCGCAGGGCCGTCAGGCAGAGCCCGCTGACCACGAAGACGACCGCCGTCGCGGCGAACACCGACGCCGGGGACACCACGGCGACCAGGGTGCCGGCGACGGCCGGGCCGGCCATGGTGGCGACGCCCTGGCTGACCCGGAGCACGCCGTTGGCCTGCTGCGGGTCGGTGGCGACCTGCGGGACCAGGCTGGTCAGGCCCGGCTGGAACATCGCGGTGGCGAGCCCGCCGAGCACCGAGGCGAGGACCAGCAGCCACAGTGCCGGGTGGCCGAGCCAGAGGCAGAGCGCGAGTCCGGCCTGGATCGCGAAGCGCGCCCCGTCGGCGGCGATCATCTGCGGCCGGGGGTGGAAACGGTCGGCGAACACCCCGCCGAACACCACGAACAGGGCGAACGCCCCCATCCAGGCGCCCAGCGCGACACCGACGGCGCCCACCCCGAAGCCGAGCGAGAGCATCGCCACGGCCGTCGCGACGGGAATCATGGTGTCGCCCAGCACCGCCATGGTGCGGGCGGTGAAGTAGAACCCGAAGTTGCGGGTCCACAGGCGGGCGGGCGGGGCGGGCGGCGCGGCCAGGGTCGCGGCCATGGGGCTCCTTCGGGACGTCCGCCGGGGCGGTCGGGTGCTCGGGGTCGGGCGGGCGGGAACGGGGCTCCGGGGGCGCGGGCTCCAGGGACGCTGCTCCGGGGGCGGTGCCGGTGCCGGCGCGTCTGTGTCGGCGTAGGCGTCGGCGTCGGCGTCCGTGTCGGCGTCGACTCAGAGTGCGAGTTCGACCCGGTACGCGCGCAGCCAGGCGTCAGTCTGCAGGGCGGTCTCCAGCGCGGCGCGGCCGACCCCCGTGACCAGGGCGTCCGCGCCGTCGCGGGCCACCGCGGCCCGGAGCCCAGGGGCGAGCAGCGGGGCGACCGGGCTGTCCGGGTCCAGGGCGACCGCGGCCAGCCGCTCCCGCAGCACCCGGTCGTAACCGGCGTCCCGCAGGTTGGGGTAGGGCGTCTTGACCCGCATCGCCACCGGTTCGGGCAGCAGGTCCTTCATCGCCGCCCGCAGCAGGCTCTTCTCCCGGCCGTCGAACGCCTTCATCTCCCAGGGGATGTTGAAGGTGTACTCGACCAGCCGGGGGTCGGCGAACGGCACCCGGATGTCGAGCCCGGCGGCGCTGCCGAGGCGGTCCAGCCGGTCGAACAGCACCCGGGTGTGGCGGGTGTGCGCGAGGTAGGTGACCTCGCGGTAGCGGGCCTCGACCGGGTCGGCGACCGCGTCGGCGGCGCCGATCTCGGCGACGGCGGCACGGTGGCAGTCGCGCTCGTAGCCGGCCAGGTCGAGCTTGGCGAGCAGTCCGGCGTCGAAGACGACGTCGGTGCCGAGGAAGCGCGGACGGCCCTCCGCCACCCACGGGAAGGTCGGCTGCGCGATCCACTCCGGCAGCCGGTTCCAGTTGTAGCCGCCGAAGACGTCGTCGCCGCACTCGCCGGACAGCGCGACGGCGGCGTGCCCGCGCGCCTCGCCGAACAGCAGCCGCAGCGAGGCGTACTGGTCGCCCTTGTTGATCGGGATGTCGTAGGCGGCGAGCACCGAGGCCCGCAGTGCGGGGTCGAGCAGGTCCAGCCCGGCGAGCGAGATCTCGCCGTGCTCGGTACCGGCGTGCTCGGCCATCAGCCGGGCGTAGAGGTGGTCCTCGTTGCCCTGCGCCGCGGCGCCGTCGGCGCCCGGCTCCTGGTCGTTGACGGCGAGCGAGCGGATCGGGCCGCGGCCCTGGCGGCGGGCGAGGGCGGCGGCCAGCGCGGTGAGCGTGCTGGAGTCGAGGCCGCCGGAGAGCAGCGAGCAGGGCAGTTCCTCGCCGTCCAGGTGCGGGGCGACCGCGTCCTCCAGGAGCGTGCGGACGGTGTCGACGGTGGTGCCCAGGTCGTCGGGGTGGCCGGCGACCCGCAGCTGCCAGTAGCGGCGCTCGGTCGCGCCGGAGCGGCCGACCCGCAGCAGCGCGCCGGGCAGGACCTCGCGCAGGCCGCGGAAGACCGCGTGGCCGGGCACCCGGGCGACGGAGAGGATGTCCCGCAGGCCGTCGGCGTCGAGGGCGGGCCGGAAGGCGGGGTGGGCGAGCACGGCCTTGGGCTCGGAGCCGAAGAGCACACCGTCCGGGGTGGTCGCGAAGAAGAGCGGCTTGACGCCCATCCGGTCGCGGACCAGCAGCAGTTCCTCCCGGCGCGGGTCCCAGAGGGCGAGCGCGTAGCTGCCCTCGATCCGGGTGACGAAGTCCTCGCCCCAGGCCAGGTACGCCTGGAGCACGGCCTCGGCCTCGCCGCCGGTGACGGCGCGGTGCCCGGCGGCGGTGAGGCGGTCGCGCAGCGCGCGGGCGTTGGTGAGGTGGCCGGCGAAGGAGAGCACGGCGAGCGGGCCGGTGTCGCCGGGGGCGGCGAGCGGCTGCGGGTGCGGGTCGCGGGCGGTGCGGCGGTGGCCGAGGGCGGCGTGCGGGGAGCTCCACAGCCCCTCGCCGTCGGGCCCGCGCCGGGCCAGTGCCTCGGTCATGGCCCGGACGACGTCCTGTCCGTCCGCGGTGTCAGGGGTGGCGGTGCCGTGCGAGAACTCGACCCAGCCGGCTATGGCGGACATGCGGTACTCCAGAGGTGGGCGGTGACGGGTGGGTTGCGCTGGCGGGCAGCGGGGTGACGGGGTGGCCGGCGGCGCCGGACGGGGCGCCGCCGGCCGGTGCGGTCACGCCCGCGCGTCGGGCCCGGTCGGGACGGCGGGGACCGCAGGGACGGTCAAGTCGCCGTGCACGGTGTAGTCGCCGTGCACGGTGTAGTCGCCGTGGATGTCGCAGGCCCACCACTGGGCGAGGGCGCGCATGCTCTCGCGCAGCTCGGCCGAGGGCTGCCACCGGAGTTCGGCCCCGATCAGGCCGGTCGCCATGGTCCAGCGGTCGACCGTCGGGTCCTGGACCCACTCCCAGGGCGTACGGCGCGACACATCGGCCAGGAGCCCGGCGAGCTCCTGCTCGTCGAAGGCCGCCGAGGCGACGTTGAGCACCGGCCGCGCGGGCGGCGCCGCCAGGACGGCGCGCAGCGCGTCGGCGAGGTCGCGGTGGTCCAGCACCTGGTGGCGCCCCAGCGGGTTCAGGGCGAGCGGGCGCCGGGTCCAGGCCAGGTTCACCCACCGCACCAGTGGGCTGTCCTCCGGCGCGTACGGGCCGACCGGGTCGGCGAGGCGCAGGACCTGGACGGCGACGCCGCAGTCCGCGCCCCAGGCCCGGACGGCCTGCTCCTCGCGCCACCAGGCCAGTGCCACCGGGTCGGCCGGGGCGGCGGCCGGGAGCTCCTCGGTGACGGTCCGTTCGCGGCTGCCCCGGTAGACGGCCGAGGAGCCGGCGTAGACCACGCGCTCCACCCCGGCCTCGGCGGCGGCGGCGAGCACGTCGGCCAGCAGGCCCTCGTCCTCGGGGCGGCCGAGGTGCACCACGAAGCGAACGCCGTCGAGGTCCTCGGCGGACGGCGGCCCGGCGGGGTGCACCGCGTCGTGGCCGCCGTCCGCCAGCAGGCGGGCCAACTGCCGGGCGAAGGCCGGGTCGCCGCCGGTGACGGCCACCCGGGCGAGCGGGGCCGGGCGGGGCGTGCGGACGGCCGGGTCGGCCCCGGCGCGGCGGCCGGCGGCGAGGGCGGTCAGCGCGAGGTCGCGCACCGCCGGGGCCGCCGCGAGCAGTTCGGCGGCGGTGGACTCCTCGCACAGGCCGCCCGATCCGAGGGTCTCCATGACGGCGGCGGCGATCCGCGGGTCCGGCTCCGGCAGGTCGGCGGTGACGGCGCCGAGCGCGAACGCCGTCAGCCACACGGCCCGGCCGGAACCGTCCGGGAGGCCGGCCGCCGCGTCCGGACCGGTGGCCGCGAGGGCGGCCAGGCAGGCGTCCAGCAGACCGGTGCGGGCGAGCTGCCGCTCGGTCTCCAGGTACTCCCACTCGGTGCCCCGGAGCACGGCGCAGCGGGCCTCGCCGTACTGGTAGAAGGGCACCACCGGGAAGCGCGGGCACGGCCCGTCGGCCTCCGCCGGACCGGCGTCGCCGGTGAACAGGGTCGCCTGGCGGAAGCCGTGGTAGGTGTTGCCGGCCAGGCTGGGCAGGTCGTCGTGCTGCACCGTGCTGGGGGTGCAGAAGCGCACCGGCATGCCGATCGCGTTCAGGTAGCGCTGCACCACCACGTCGTAGGGCCAACCGCCGCCGTGCTCCCGCTGGAAGGCCTCGTAGCCGCGGGCGGCCTCGGCGGGAAGCATCAGCGCCTGGCAGGGCACGTGCTCCTGGAGGGTGTACGCCCAGGGCGCGCCGGCGAGCGCGGCGAGCCGGGCGACGGCGCCGTTGCGGGCCTCCCAGCCCGCGTAGAGGGCGATCGCCTCGCCGGGGGCCGCTGCGGCGGCGCGCTCGGCATGCTCGTAGAAGCCCTCGGCGAGCACCACGTCGTCCTGCAGCACCAGGTGGTGGGTGGCGTCGGGCGCCACGCAGGACCAGGAGAGCGGCGCCACCCGGAGGGCGGTCGGGCGGCCGTCCGGCTCGGGGTCCATGATCACCCGGACCCGGCCCCGGGGGTCGGCCTCGGCGAGCCGCCGGGCCTCCTCCGCGCGCCTGGGGTGACTCATCACCGCGCCGCTCAGCCGCACCCGGGCCGGGTCGTTACCGGCATCCGCACCTGCGTCCTTGCTGACATCTGAACTGACATCCGTACTGGCAACCATCGAAGTACCTCGCTGTGGGGGTGGGGGTTCGGTGGGGTCGGACCGGTGATCAGGCGGAGACGCCGTCGGCGCCGTCGGCGCCCGCGTTGCGCACCTTGCGCTCGTTGTCGTTCAGGCCGTGGTCGGAGCCCTGCTCGCGCTCCAGCCGGATCATCGCCTCGGGGCGGTAGTTGAGGATGTACGCCCGCCGCACCCGGTCGCTGGTGTTGCCGCGGGAGTAGTGCAGGGTGGTGCCGGAGTGCGCGATGCCCTGACCGGCCGTCACCGGCACCGCGGTGGCCCCGGGCTCGTCCTCCGAGCAGTCGCACTCGATGTTCTTGCCGTCGCTGGTGGGGCGGTGCGGGCGCAGCGGCCGGGTGTGCGAGCCCTGCACGTACCACATGCAGCCGTTGTCCGGCCCGGCGTCGTCGAGCGCCACCCAGATCGAGACGGCCCGGGTGTCCGGCAGGTCGATCCAGTACGCGGCGTCCTGGTGCCAGGGCGTGGGCACCCCGGTGTTCGGGGCCTTGTGGATCAGCATGTCGAAGTCGAGCATCGCGTCCTCGCCGATCAGCTCCCGGGCGAGGGCCAGCCCGCGTTCGTGCAACGGCAGTTCGAGGATCGGCGGGTGGAGCGCGGAGGGCCACATGATCTGCGTGATGTTCTCGACGCCGGCCTCGGCGCCGTCGGCCCGCGGCGCGTGCGAGCCGAGGTCGGAGCGCTTGTCGCCGCTCTCGATCTCACCGGTGAGGAAGCGGTCGTAGATCGCCCGGTAGGCGTCGACGTCGTCCGCGGAGAGCAGTGTCCCGGCGAAGACGAATCCGTCCTCCCGGAATACGCCGACCAGATCGGGGTTCGCGCTGACTGTCATGACTGGTTCCTTTCCCGTGTACGGTCCGGGGCCACTGGAAATCGGTCGCTTTCGCGCGGTGCGGGCACGGCGGGCCGCGGCAGCGTCATTCCGCCGTCGCAATTCCTGATTCCTGAACCCTGGCCCCCGGGTTCCCGAGCAATCGGGAACCCGGGTTCCTGATACCTGGTTCGCGGCCCGATGGCTGATCGGTGTTCGCCGTTCCGGCGTTCTCCCGACCCGGTCATCAAATAGCCGGGAAATTCGCCGCGTCAACGTCCGTCGCCCGCCGGGCGGCGGGCGGGGTCAGCCCGCCTCGGCGATCCGCATCCGGTCGTGCTCCTCGCGCTCCTCCGTGCAGCGCCGGGCGGCGGCGTCCAGGACCTCCAGCACCCAGGCGGACAGGTCCCGGTTGGCGGCGTCCGCGGCGTCCTCCCAGAGCCCGCGGCGGGCCTGCGTCACCGCGAGCCTGAGTTCGACGGAGATGGACCGCGCGCCCGTGCCCGGAGTGGTGGCGGTGCGGATCCGGCGGCGGAGTTCGTTGCGCGACCAGCTGCCCTGCTGGGCCCGGTCGAGCCAGTTGTCCTGGACCTCGGGATCCAGCGAGGCGACCTCGGCGTGGTGCTGCATACTCAGGGCCGGTCGGCGGCGGCCCGGCGGAAACTTCCGGGCGACCCAGGCGTAGTTCCGCAGCGTCTGGTAATCCAGCGCGGTTTCGTCGATGGCCCTCCGGTAGCGTTCCGGATATCGCTCCTGGCCGTAGACCAGCCAGTCGCCGAGCCACCAGGTGGCGGAATCCGCCGCGGCCCCGAGATCCTGCCCGATGCGCATCCACGCGTCGATCGGGAGCCTTGCCGGGAGAGCGAGTGAGGTGTGGTCCCGGGAGAGTTCCGATCCCCGCCCGGCCCGTCTTCCCAGAATCCTCACGTCGTTCGACCGATCCGCCCTTCGCATGCTGTCCTCCCCGTTGTTCAGCAACAGTCGATCATTTTGAGGAACGAACCGCACCGCTTCAAGGTCTAGACCAGCCTTCGGGATCCCCCCACCGGCACCCGCCGATCCGCCGCCCCTTGCCCGCCCCCCGGCCCACCCCCTGGCCCGCCCCTCCCCTCCTCCTGTCCGCCCGCCGCCCGCCGTTCCGCCCGCCGTCCCGCCGGCGAGACATGGCCGCGTCAGAAACCGCAGACCAGACCCGGTGCGACCGCCCCGGAACCGACACCCCTCGCACCCGCGCCGCCCACTCCCCCGGACCACGGACCTGGCGACCCACCGGCCCCCGTGGCCACAATCGCACCGCCCCGGCCCCCGTCGGAGAGGCCCGGGCACCGCAAGCTGCCGAAGGAGCCAACGTGACCACCCGGGAGAGCGTCTCGGAGCACGGCCTGACCGTCCGCGCCCAGCACCGGCACAACCCGTACGACCACCTCTTCGACGACGAGGGCTTCGCCGGGCTGCTGATCGGCCTCGGACTGCGCCGCGCCGCCAGCATCTGGCGCAACCACACCGCCGCCGCCGGCACCGCCCCCCGCGACCCCTACCCCCGGGCGAGCATGGGCTTCGTCCTCCTGGACCCGACCGCCGGCCCCTGGGTCCCCGACACCGAATCGGTGATGGCGGTGATCACCGTCGGCGAGGACGCCCACCGCTTCCTCCCCAAGGCCGCGGCCAAAGCCGCCGGCCACCGCCGCCTCGGCCGCAACTACGGCGAAGCCGTCCTCACCGACCCCCACCTGTGCGGCAGCGGCGCCTTCCGCTACGGCCACTCCGCCGCGATCCGCGGCCAGATCGTCGGCGCCAGCTCACAGTCGACCGACCAGGACCTCTTCGAGGCCGGCCGCCTCGCCACCGACCTCGTCGACGCCCTGACCGAGGCCCAACTCGCCTGGGAGGACCGCACCGGCCCGACCGACTGGTTCTCCCCCACCGACACCCCCCACCCCCGCTACCACGCCATGATCGCCTTCGCCCTTCCCGAGCAACGAACCTGATGCTCCGTCACCTCCCGCCCGACCGGCCGGCCCCACCACCCGAGGGGCCGGCCGACCGCCGACTACCGCCCCTGCGGCTCACGGCAGCCAGCGGGCGGCCTGCTCCCGAGTCACCCGCGCGGCCTCGACGTACCAGAGCCCGTTCGGCTTGTCCCAGCGGGCTCTGAGCAGAGCCTTGGCCTCGTCCTTCTCCCCGTACGGGACGTCGAGGTAGAGCCGCCCGTCGACGAGATCCCCGGGGCGGATTCCCGTCCCGGTCGCGCTGGGCGCAGCATGCCGGACCGCGCTGGGCCTCACACTGTCGGCAGATTCTCCGGCGGCCCGCGGGTTCCACGCAGCCCGCTCCTTACGGGCCCGGTCGATGACCCGGCTGACCCGTTCACAGGATGCAGGGTCGGTGAAGCGCATCATCAGGTCGGTCGGCCCGCTGCTCGCGAGCAGGTTGAGCGAGCCGTGCCAGAGCACCGCGCTGTCGAGGATGAGAACCTTCTCGTGCATCCGCTCGCGGAAGCCCACCTGGCAGCCGGCCGCCCTGAGGATGTCGATCTGCTTCTGGTGACGAGCCGCCCCGGCCGCCTCCCGTTGCTCCTCCGGTGACCGGGTATGGACGACGACCTCTACTCCTTCGGCCACGCGGGCACCCAGCAGCGCCGACCACCGGCGCACCGGCGCCGGGTCCAGGAAGGCGCAGTAGACCTCGACGCTGGTCCGGGCACGCGCGATGTCCCATTCCACGGCCTTCTGCACCTCGTCGGCGGGAAAGAAGGCCGGCCGCGCCAGCTCCTCTTCCGAGAGGGCCGGGAGCTGAGCCGCATCCCGTGTCGGGATCAGCTGGTCGGCCGAAATCACTTGGGCATGGCGCTCCAGGTGGTCGAGCATGACCCGGGCCTCGCTGTGCGGGCCGAGGTGCTTGCGCAGGTGCTCGACATCGGCGACGACGACGAGGTGGTCCTGGGCCCTGCTGAGCGCGACGTTCAGCAGACGACAGGTCTGGGAGGAAAGGCCGGTCCCGGCGTAGAAGATGCCCGGGTCCTTTCCCGCGCCGACGGCGGTGTCGAAGACGACGATCGGACGCTGGCTGCCCTGGAAGCGGTGAATGGTGTCGACCAGCCCCTCGTAGTCCTCTCCGAACCGGTACTTCAGGCTTCCCTTCAACGCCTTGACCTGCGCGCGGTAGGGCGCGATGACCGCCAGCCGGTCGGTCGCCCGCTCCCCCACCCCGATCTCGGCAGCTCCCCACTTGTGGCCGGGGAGCACCCCCTCGTACTGGAGGCCGCGGACGAGTTCGTGAACGACGGCCTCGTTCACGGTGTTGGCCCGGTAGTCGGGGCCCGGGATGCGCTGCTTGGAGGTGTCGACGAGGATCACGGGGACATCGATCAGCGGGTTGAGCGGGATCCGGCTGCCGTCACCGCGTCCCGTGGCGAGGGGCGCATCGGGGTAGGCGACGGCGTTGACGAGTCGGCAGATCGGCTCACGCATGCGGTACTGGGTGTCCAGCGCCACCAGGCGTGCGTCCTGACGTACGGAACCGTGCTCGCTCACCAGACCGGCCGCGTGAAAGGCATCACGGGCGGCCCAGTACCGCGCGTGTGCGCGCTCGTCCTCCGTGGCCTTCCGATCGCCGTCACCCTTGGTGACCGCGGGCAACTGCCGGAAGTCACCCGCCACGACTATTCGCTTGCCTGCCAAACCGGCCGCCAGCCAGGCCGAGGGCAGATCCACCATGCCCGCCTCGTCGACCACCACGACGTCCACCCGATCGAGCAGCTTGCGCGACTGGACCGCCTTGGCCACCGTGGCCCCCATGACCCGGCACTGGGACCGTACGGTCTGCTGGATGCGGGCGAGCTGCCGGTCGAGCTCCTGGACACGCTCCTGCAGGCGTCCGGCCTCGTGCACCAGCACCGCGTACGCCGGAAGACCTTCAAGTCGGGGCCGAAGGCCCGAGAGGCGCCCAGTCGTTGTACTGATCCGGGCAGCCAATTCCTCCGCCTGCTTACGGGCGGCCGCTCCGACGTACTGAGAGGCGAAAGCGGCATCGGTGGCCCGGGTGAGCTCGTCCCTCAGGGCGGCGAGCTCCCGTTCCTTTCGCCCTGAGAAGAGGCCCTTCGGCTCCCTGGCTTCACTGACGGCCAGCCGCAGCCGGGCCGCCTCGGCCTCCACCCGCAGGGCGTCCCGTTCCGCGACCCCGGCAGCGTCAGCAGCGTTCTGGTGGGCTTTCCGGTCGTCGGCCAGGCGCTGCTCCAGCTCCCGGACCTCGTCGTGCAGGGTGACACCGGCACGTACCAGTTGCAGGGCCTCCCGCGCGGCCCGTGCCTCCTCGCCCAGTTGCGCCGAGACCCGCCCAGCGATCCGGGTCGGGTCGACGTAGTCTCCGTACCTCTCGCGCAGCGACGGCAGTTCGATCTCCCCGGCACGCTGGACGAGGCCCTCGGCGAAGCCCGTCTCGGCCTTCAGGAGGTCACAGATCCGCTCCAGAGCCTGGTCGACGGCGACCTTGGTCGGAGCCAGGAAGAGAACACTGTGCCCCTGGCGGACGTTGCCCTCCACTATGTGGCCGACGACATCGGTCTTCCCCGTGCCCGGTGGACCCCAGAGGAACAGGGCCTCGCTCGCGAGGGCCTGGGCGACCGCGGTCCGCTGGCGGGGATTGAGCTTCAACCCGTTCCAGCCGGCCACCCATCGTTCGGGGTCCGCTGCCCGGCCCACCGCCGGTGACCCTTGCCCGACGATCCATCCGGCGCTCTCGACCCGAATGCCACCGTCGTCCGAACCTGCCGCCTTCAGGCGTTCCGCCAGCACCAGCAAACCTGCCGAATCGTCCTTGCGCACCTGCACGTTGCGCGCCCCGGCCGGCAGATTCTCGGCCACCACCAGCCTGACCTTCCCGTCCGGCATCGGGGAGGCCTCACCCGGGATCCAGTCGCCGCGCGCCTGGGAGGGACGCACGAGAACAGGACTGCCGTCGAAGGATCCCGGCCACCTGCGGCAGGCGAAGAGGTACTCGTACCGACCCTCCGCTACGGACACCGGCCGCCCGTCAGACAGGGCCGCCTTCTCCGCCTCCTTGGCGTCGTTGCGACGTTCGGCCCGGATCTCCGCCTGCACGGCGGCCAGGAGTTCGGGAACCGGGTACGGGTGCTCGGCCTGTGTCATGGATGTGCGCTCCCCCGGGGTGTGTACAGAATGCTTCGTCCAATGTACGGACTGCGACCGACGCCGGCGCCGGGTTCCGCCAAGCCGCCCCCCCGAAGGGCACGGCGGCACCCGAGCATTGTCGGCACAGTCGCCAACCTCACCGAGACGGGCCCGCCCTCTCCCGACCGGAGCGCGAAGAAGCATCGATCGCCCGGTACCCCGACCTGCCGTCGGCGCATCCGCATGTATTCCATCAAGCAGGCATGGTCGGCCGACCCTCGCCGCCGACCTCCGGGCCACGTCCACCGATCCACCAGCTTGACCGGACGACGTCTACTACGGTGGCCACAGTATGTCTCCGACCAGCACCACGACGAGGATGGACGTGCACACGACTAGTCCCCTGAGTCCCGAGGACCCGCCCGAGATCGGCGGCTTCGAACTCCTTGCCCGGATCGGCCAGGGGGGCATGGGTCAGGTCTATCTCGGCGAGTCCCCCGGCGGGGAGCAGGCCGCGGTCAAGGTGATCAAGCCCGCCCTGGTCGACTCGGAGAGCCGGCTGCGCTTCGCTCAGGAGATCGAGGTCCTCAAGACCGTCTGGGGAAACCGGGTCGCGGCCTTCCTGGACGCGGATCCCGAGGCGGAACCCCCGTGGCTGGCCACGGAGTACGTGGAGGGCGCCGATCTCCGCAGGCATGTGGACGCGTACGGCCCGATCCCTGCCGTCCTGGTGGCTTCGCTCGGCGCGACCCTCGCCGAGGCCCTCGCCCTGGTGCACAAGCAAGGACTGCTGCATCGGGACCTCAAACCGGCGAACGTCCTGCTGGGACCGAACGGTCCCAAGATCATCGACTTCGGCCTCGCGGTGTTCGCCGAATCGGGCTCCTCCCTCACAGCCCCGAACACAGTCGTCGGCACACCTATGTGTATGGCTCCGGAACAGGCCGGCGGCGTGAAGCCCCTTACGGAGGCGGTCGACGCGTACGCGTTGGGCGCGGTCCTCCTCTTCGCGCTGACCGGCCGGTATCCCTATCAGGCAGCCAACGTCAATGTGCTCTTCCACATGGTCACTGATCCGGACACCCCCCCGAACCTGACCGGCGTCCCGACCGAGCTGTCACCGATCCTGGCATCAATGCTCGCCCACGAAGCGAAGGACCGACCATCCCTACCGTCCGTGGTCAAGGAGTTCCGCACCGTCATCGAAGCCCACGGGCTCAAGGTCACCCAGGCCCGCCGACAGCTGACAGCCCTCACCACGGCGAAGCCGGCTCCCGGGTACGAGGCAACGGCCCCGACCGTTCAGCTCCTCCCACCGGTCCCGACCGACACACCCCCGACGCAGGCCCCGCCTGCACCGCTCTTCGTCCCACCGCCAAGTCCAGCCCCGGACGAGAGCCCCGCCTACACACCGACGGTCAAAGACGTTCCGGCGGCGACACCCACACCCGCCTGCGCACCTGGACCTGCGTCTGCTCCACCTTCGGCGTCACCGCCCCGCGCACCCCGACGATCGCTTCAGGCTCGTCGCACAGCCCAACAGCTGCGCGAGACCTACGCGGCCAAGGCCCCGTTCTGACCGAGGCCGGTCCTCTCCTCGCCCGCGCCGTAAGCTCTTCACCTGGTGCACTGTCTCGCGAGGACGGCCGCCACCACCGCAGCGCACGATGAACACAGGAGGCAGCGGGTGACCCCCGAGCTGAGCAACGCCGAACCGACCGGGACCGTGGAGGACCCGTATCCGGCGGGCGCGCAGGTCTTCGTTCGGGACGAAGTGTGGCTCGTAAGGAACAGCGCGCTCACCGAGCACGACGGCGCCCGGGTCGAAGTGGTCGGCGTCTCTGACTTCGTCCGTGACCAGGAGGCGGTCTTCTTCACCGCCCTGGACCGGATCGAGCTCGTCGACCCCCGGCAGACGAAGCTCGTCGCCGACGACTCGCCGAACTTCCGCCGCTCCCGCCTCTTCCTGGAGGCCGTGCTGCGACGGACCGCCCTGCCCCAGTCCGAGCGCGGCCTGGCCCTCGCCGACTCCTTCTTGCTGGACCCCCTCCACTACCAGCAGCGCCCGGCCCAGCTCGCGCTGTCCGGGCGCAACCTGCGCCCCAGGATGCTGATCGCCGACGTGGTGGGCCTCGGTAAGACGCTGGAGATCGGGCTCACCCTCGCCGAGCTGATCCGGCGCGGCCGCGGGGACCGCATCCTTGTCGTCACCCCGCAGCACGTGCTGGAGCAGTTCCAGCACGAGCTCTGGACGCGCTTCGCGATCCCGCTGATCCGGCTCGACTCGGTGGGCATCGAGCGGATCCAGCGCGAGATCCCGGCGGGCCGCAACCCCTTCACCTACTTCAAGCGCGTGATCGTCTCGATCGACACCCTGAAGAACACCGACCAGTACAAACACCACCTGGAACGGATCAGCTGGGACGCGGTCGTCATCGACGAATCGCACAACCTGATCAACCGCGGCTCGCTGCGCAACCAGCTCGCCCAGATCCTGGCCCCGCGCACGGACGCCCTGATCCTCGCTTCCGCCACCCCGCACAACGGCGACGCGAAGTCCTTCGCCGAGCTCATCAGCCTGCTCGACCCTGCAGCCATCCGCGACCCGGAGAACTACCGGGCCGAGGACATCGAGCACCTCTTCATCCGCCGCACCAAGATCAGCCAAGAGGTCCGCGAGCAGATGAAGGGGCAGTGGGCGGACCGCGGCCCCTCCCGGTCGGTCCGCTGCGCGGCCACTCCGGCCGAGGAGAAGATCTTCGAGGAGCTGGCCGAGGTCTGGCTGCCGTCCGACGGCCGGAAGTCGGTCAGTGACGTACCGCTCTTCCCCTACACCCTGCTCAAGTCCTTCCTCTCCTCGTCTGCCGCGCTGAAGGCCACCGTCGAGACGCGGATCAAGACCCTGGAGAAGAAGGAGATCCAGTCGGCCGTCGCCGCGGAGCGGGACGCCCTTCTGCGGCTCCGGGAGTTGGTCGGCGTCATGACCGACGCGGACTCGGCGAAGTTCACCGCACTCGTCGCCGAGCTGCGGGCGATCGGCGTGCGGCCGGGCTCCGACACCCGCGTCGTCGTCTTCTCCGAACGCGTGCAGACCCTGGAATGGCTGCACTCCGTCCTCCCCACCGCGCTCGGGTTCAAGGGCCGGACAGCCCAGGGCGCCGTCCGCATCATGCACGGCGGCCTCAGTGACGAGCAGCAGATGCAGTGCGTCGAGGACTTCGGCCTCGCCGACACCCCTGTGCGCGTCCTGCTCACCGGCGACGTCGCGTCCGAGGGCGTCAACCTCCACCGCCAGTGCAGCCAGCTGGTGCACTACGACGTGCCCTGGTCGCTGATCCGCATCGAGCAGCGCAACGGCCGCATCGACCGCTACGGCCAGGCACGCGCCCCCGAGTTCCGGGCGCTGATCCTCACCAGTGAGGTCGAAGGCGCGAAGGACGACACGCTCGTCGCCGAGCGCCTGCTCGACCGCGAGCGCGAGGCCCACCAGAAGCTCGGCACGGCGGAGGCCGTCACCGGCCTCTACCGCGCGGAGGCCGAGGAAAAGTCGCTCATCCAGGACCTGCTGCGGGGCCGCACGGTGGAGGAGTCGCTGGAGGCGCACCGCCCGCAGGCCGACGAGGCCGACGGCATGGACGACTTCCTCAGCGACTTCTTCGGCTCGGTCGGCGAGGAGCCGGCCGGTGAGGACACCTCCGTGCCGCGCGCCGACGTCCCGCGCCTGTTCGCCTCCACCCGTGAATTCCTGGACGAGGCCCTGCGCGAGGTCTACCCGGATGCCCAGAGCACCCTGGAGATGGACCGCGACGAAACCTCCGGCCTGATCTCCTTCCGTCCGCCGACCGACCTCCTCCACCGGCTCAAGGCCCTGCCCCTCGACTACGTCCGCGAGCAGCGGCTGCGCGAACGCCTGCTCGTCACCCTCAACCGCCGCCTCGCCGAGCACTCCCTGCAACGGGCCCGCGAGTCCTCCACCTCCAGCTGGCCGGAGATCTCGCTGCTCACCGACCTGCACCCGGTGGTGGAGTGGCTCACCGACAAGGTGCTCGTACGCCTCGGGCGGCAGGAAGCACTGGTGATCACCGCGGACGTCGTCGAACCCACGTACCTGATCCAGGGCGTCTACTCCAATGCCCTCGGCCGGCCGACGGTCGTCAAGTGGATGGCGGTCACGCGGGACGGTGCCGTCGATGACGACATGGTGGCGATACTCCGCCGCTCTGGCGTCGGCCCCACAATGGCCAACCCGCTGAAGCACTGGCCCGTCGAGCGGCTGGAAGGCGGCATCCCCGCCGCGCTGGAGCGCGCGGAGGCCTTCCTCGAACACCACCGCGCGGCCTGGGACGAGCCGCTGCGCGAACCGATCGAGAAGTACCGGCTGCGCCTCGGCGCCTGGGAGCAGCCGACCCTGGCCGGGGAGCGCACCAAGCAGCGACTCGCCGGCATCGCCGATTCGCTGCTCACTACCGGCCGGCCACTGCTTCGCGTCCTCGCCGTCCTCGCCCCCACGCCGCCCCAGGCCGTCTGACCCCTGAGAGAGCCAGTAATGACGTTCGACTCCCTGGTGAACCGCGGCGACTACTTCTCCGCCCATTACCTCGCCGAGGTCCTGCCCAAGGACCTCAAGTCCGGACTGCTGAGCGTGTGGAAGGAGCGCGAGGAGGCGGCGAAGGCTGCGGCCGCCGACGACGATGCGGAGCAGGACCCGGACGCCCTGCCGGTCACCCCGCGGGCCGGCCTGCGGGCGTTGCGCCGTCCCTACTTCCGTTCGCGAGCAGGCTTCGCCCTCGCCGAGTCCGCGGACAGCGCCGATGGTGTGACGGGGACAGACGATGTCGCCACCTACGGCTCCCCGGCCTGGCGCGAGCAGGTGCGCGCGCTGAACGCGCGGGTACTGCTGGCCCTCGGCTACGACGCCAAACCCGGCACCATCACGGTCGAGCGGGCCGACCAGGCCCACCAAGTACAGGTCGCGCACAGCGAGAAGGGCCTGATCGCGCTGGACTGTGGCTGGGCCGCCGAGCCGGACGCGGCCCTGGACCCGGACGGCCCCGGGCGCCTGCTCGAACCGCTGGTACTGGACGGGCAACACACCATCGCCACCGGCTCGAAGCTCGCCTCGTTCCTGTTCGCCTGCGAGGACGCGCCCCGGTACGTGCTGCTGCTGGTGGGCGGCGTGGTCGTTCTCGCCGACCGGATGACCTGGGGCGAGGGCCGCTACCTCGCAGTCTCGCTGGACGGGGCACTGGAGCGCAACGACACCAAGGCCGGCGGCGAACTCGACACGGTGGCGGCCCTGTTCGGCGCGGACTCGCTGCGCACGCCGGAGGCGGGCGGCGAGAACCCGCTCGCGGAGCTGGTCGACAAGTCCACCAAGCACGCGGTGGGTGTCTCCAGCGACCTGCGCGACGGGCTGCGGATGAGCGTCGAGCTGATCGCCAACGAGGTGCTGGACCGCATCCGTGGGAACGAGGGCGTACGGCCCGAGGACGTCATGGAGCTCTCCGAGTTGGAGAAGCAGCTGACGCGGGAGTCACTGCGGTATCTGTACCGGATCCTGTTCCTTCTGTATGCGGAGGCCCGGCCGGAGCTGGGCATCCTGCCGGCGGACTACCCCGAGTACCAGCAGGGGTACGGGCTGGGGCGGCTCGGTGAACTCGTCGCTGAACGAGACCTGGTGGACGAGGAGTCGCGGCGCGGGATCTACCTGTACGAGTCGCTGGACCTGCTGTTCCGCAAGGTCCAGAACGGCTACCGGCCGCGGCAGACACACGGGGTCGTGGAGGAGAAAACCTCCGAGGACATCGGCCTTCGGTTCGAGCCGCTGCACTCCAAACTCTTCGAGCCCGAGTCCATCAAACTGATCGGCAAGGACTCCGTCCCCGACCCGCGCTTCGACGCCGACGAAACCGGCGAGGAGCGCTGCCTCGACACCCGCCTGCGCAACGCGACGCTGTACAAGGTGTTGCGGCTGCTGATGCTCACCAAGGGCCGGAAGGGCGAGCGCGGCGGCTTCATCTCGTACGCGCAGTTGGGCATCAACCAACTCGGCGCGGTGTACGAAGGCCTGATGTCGTACAAGGGGTCCGTGTCGGACAAGGAGCTGTGGGAGGTCGCCAAGGGCGGCGACCCAAAGGACGGCTCGTGGCTGATCCCGAGGTCGAAGGTCGACGAGTACCCCGACACCGTGTTCGTGCGCACCCGGGACGAGGACACCGGCGAGGAGGTGCCGGTCCGACACAAGCCGGGCTCCTTCGTCTACCGACTGTCCGGCCGCGACCGGCAGACCTCCGCGTCGTATTACACGCCCGAGTCGCTGACCAAGGTGACGGTGCAGCTCACCCTCCAGCACCGCCTGGACCAGGACGGCACGGTGACACCGGCCCGTGAGCTGCTGGACTGGAAGATCTGCGAACCAGCCCTGGGTTCGGGCGCGTTCCTCAACGAGGCGATTAACCAGGTAGCGGCCGAGTACCTGCGGCGACGCCAGGACGAACTGGGCGTCGCCATCGACACGGAGAAGTACCCGGTCGAGTTGCAGAAGGTGAAGGCGTATATCGCCCTGCACAACTCGTACGGGGTCGACCTGAACGAGACTGCGGTCGAACTGGCCGAGGTGTCACTGTGGTTGAACGCCATGCACCCCGGCATGGAGGCCCCCTGGTTCGGTCTGCACCTTCGACGCGGCAACTCGCTCATCGGCGGGCGGCGCGAGGTGTACCCGGCCGAGAAGCTCAAGAAGGGCATCTGGCTAGGGACGACACCCGAGCGCTTCCCGCTGGCCGACGCAGTGAACGGGATCTCGTTCCCGGAAGGCTCGGTCCACCACTTCCTGCTGCCTGCAAAGGAGTGGGGCGCGGCCGCTGCCGAGAAGGAGGCCAAGGCACTCGCACCCGAGGCTGCCAAGGCTCTCGGTGCATGGCGCAGGGCAATCACCAAATCTCCCAACGCCAAGCAGATCACCCGTCTGCAAGGCCTGGCGCGGCGAGCCGAGTACCTGTGGAACTTGGTGGTACGGCGCCTGGAAATCTCCGAGCGCGACATCTCCCGGCGCATTGATGTGTGGGGCGCCGGGGAGGAGTGGCTGCGTTGCCCCGAGGTTGCTGTGCAGCGGGAAGAGGTACTGGCTGATCTCCTCGCAGTCGACACCCCGTATTGGCGTCTCAAGATGCTGATGGATGCGTGGTGCGCACTGTGGTTCTGGCCGGTCCAGGAGGCTGCTTTGCTTGACGGCACTGCAAGCCGTTACCAGCGCGTCCCGGATGCTCCCGTAACCGTGGCCCTCGAAGGAAATTCGTCCGATATCCTCCTGTCGTGGGAGGCGGATGACCTCTTCGGAGGCGTCAGCGAGTCCGGTGAGCTGACCAGGCAGGCGGCCGAGCGCCACCGTAACGCCGGCCGTCGCAAAGAGGCGATCCGCGAGGTACGTCGTTCGGTGATCGCCCTTGCGTCATTCGACGATTGGCTCGACTTCGCTGAGGCACTGCTCGGCACACACGAGGTGCCGTCCGAGTCTCTGGTCTCAGCATTCGAGACCCTTGAGGAGCTGACCCCGTACGAGGATGGACTGCCCGACCTCATGGGCATGGACCGAGCCCACTGGCTAGAGTCCCGCTTCCCCTGGGCTTCGATCGCGCGCGACGTGGCGGAGGTTCACGGCTTCTTCCACTGGGAATTGGAGTTCGCGCAGGTCTTCAGCCAGGGTGGCTACGACATCCAAGTAGGGAATCCGCCATGGGTGCGTCCGGACTGGGATGAAGCGCTTATCCTAGCCGAGCTAGACCCGTGGTTCACACTTGCGGATAAGCCAAACATGGACGACTGGCGCTCCCGAAAAACCGAGCTTCTCAACGGCGATAATCTCGACTACATCCTCGGCGAGCAAGCATCCAATACCGGAATCGTCAGCGTCCTCAGTAGCTCGGCCATGTACTCACTGGTCGCTGGCACGAGACCTAATCTATATCGCGGCTTCATGTGCCAGATCTGGAACCATACAAACAAACCGGGAATGGCCGGACTAATTCATCCTGACACCCACTTCGGAGGCACGAAGGAAGGACGCCTTCGCGAAGGCGCATATAGGCACCTCCGCACCCATGCTGGATTCATCAATGGCAAGAACTGGGCATTCCCGCATCCAGTTGGACATACCACCAGCTTCGGATTGCATATCTACGGAACACCTCAGGATATTAATTTTCGACACTTCAGCCAGCTTTATGGAGCAGAGACTCTTTCCGAGTCACTGACACACGACGGATCGGGGCCCCTTCCAGGAATCAAGAATAACGGCACATGGGATCTGCGCCCCCATTCCCGACGACTAATCCGAGTAAATCTGGATCGACTCATCGAATGGCGCTCCCTCTCCGGCGCCACCAGCGAGCCGGTGGCCCAAACTCCGCTATTGACACCTGTTACCGATGCAGAGGAAGCAGCAATCTCTGCACTCTCGTCAAATGCCGATCGCCTGGGATCGCGTGATCCTAAAATTACTATCGGCATGTTTGAGAATCTCGCCACCAAGAAGCTTGGCCTGTACCGCCACCACACCAGTAGGCCCGACTCCCTCTCGGATGTCATCCTCCAAGGCCCCCACCTGGGAGTCTCTAACCCATTTGCCAAGCAGCCAAATGTTCCGTGCAATAGCCATCTCGATTGGTCCGGCAATAACCTGCCTACCCTGCCGGTGAGCATGGTGCCACGAGTCAATTACATTCGATCTTGCGAAATCGATCGCTACCGATCAGTTCAGGATCGCTGGAATGGACGCCCCTATACGGAGTACTTCAGGCTTGCCTGGAGGGCCATGATCCCATTTGATACTGAGCGGAGCCTCTTTGCGGCACTCATCCCTCCAGGGCCCGCCCATGTCCACACAGTCCAATCCATGGCCCTTCCAGACAACCGCGCCACCGCAATGAGTGCGGGTTTCTGGGCATCCCTCCCTCTGGATTACCTACTCCGCATCACCGGCCGCTCCCATCTCCAGGTCGCCGAGGCTCTCAAGATGCCAGCCCCTACAACCGACCACCCACTTGCATCGCCGCTCCTCCTGCGCAGCCTCCGTCTCAACTGCCTCACCGATGCTTACGAACCTCTTTGGGAGGAACTGTTCCATCCAGCCTGGCGAGGCTACGAGGACTGGGGCTATAACAACTGGCAATGCGTCAAGCCTCTGGCGGCGAACCTCACGCCAACCTGGCAGTACGACACACCTCTCCGAACCGAGCATGAGCGTCGCGCGGCTCTCGTCGAGTTGGATGCGCTCGTGTCAGTCTGGCTTGGAATCACTGCCGACCAACTGGTCGCAATCTACAGATCTCGCTTCCCAGTCCTCGCCGACTATGAAGCAGACATGTACTTCGACGCCAGCGGTCGCAAGATCGCTCGCAACCACAACACATACGGCCACGGCCAAACCAAGGATGCCTATCCCGCCCTTCTCGACCATCTGACCAACCCCGCCACCACACCGCCACCCGAGGGCTACACCGCGCCGTTCTACAAGGCTGACCGCGAGACCGAAATGCGTGCCTCCCACGTTCAATTCCAGGCTCGCCTAGATGCGGAGATTGCCGCTGGCCGGTGGGCTCCGATGACGCCCGACGAGGATGGATCGTGACCGACATCAACGGCTCCGCTGGTGGAAAGTCTAGGTACCCCGCACCGGACGCCCTGTTCGCGCTCGACGAGCCCGGAACACAGCTCCCCGTCGAGTTCGACGACGGCGGCAAGAGCTCCGGCGTCGAGTCCGAGGACATCGGTGAGCGGATCGCCAGCCCCTTCGATCCCAGCAAGATCGAAGTGCTGACCCGTACCCCCACGGTCTCGCTCCTCCTCAACCGCATCCGGCGCGACACCATCGACCTCGCTCCGGATTTCCAGCGACGTGCCGGTATCTGGACGGTGAAGGCGCAGAGCAGGCTGATCGAGTCGCTCCTGCTCCGGATCACCCTTCCGACGCTCTACGCCGCCGAGCTGGACGACGATTCCTGGGCGATCGTGGACGGCGTGCAGCGGCTCTCCACCATCGCTCGCTTCGTCGACCCCGATTCCATCGATGCCGATCCCCTCCACCTCACCGGCCTGGAATACCTGACCGAGTTCAACGGATGTTCCTTCGCCGACCTCCCGGGCCGCCTCCAGACCCGGATCGAGGAGACCGAGCTCGTGGTCCTCCTCATCCGTCGCGGCACGCCGGAGGAGGTCAAGTTCAACATCTTCGCCCGGATCAACACGGGTGGCCGCCCGCTGACCCGGCAGGAACTGCGCCACGCTCTGATCCCAGGCCGGGCCCGCACCTTCCTGCACGAGCTCGCCAACACCGAACCGTTCCTCAGCGCGACGTCCCACAGCGTCTCCCCGGAGCGCATGTCGGACCGCGAGATGTGCCTGCGCTTCCTGGCCTTCAGCCTCAACTCGCCCGAGTCCTACGCCTCACAGGACTTCGACGGATTCCTCCGGTCCGCCATGCATGAGATCAACACCCTCTCGCCGGAGGAACTCGCCACCCTGGCCGGCCAGTTCGCCCACTCGATGGGGGCGGCGGAGCGAATCTTCGGCGTACACGCCTTCCGGAAGAGGTTCCCGGGCTACAACCGGCGCTCGCCTGTCAACAAGGCCTTGTTCGAGATCGAGTCGGTCAGCCTGGCCGGCATGCGCGCCGACGAGATCGACCTGCTCGAAGCCCGGCGGTCGGTCGTCGAGGAGAAGTTCATAGGGCTCATGGACGACCCGTTGTTCATGGGCGCCGTGTCAGCTGGCACCGGCGACGTCGGCAAGGTGCGGCACCGCTTCCGCGAGATGGATCGGATCCTCGAGGAGACGCTCGATGCTTGAGAACGTCGGTATCACCAACTTCAAGGCCTTCGCCCGCCAGGACATCGCGCTGGCCCCCTTCACACTCCTCACCGGGCTGAACTCCTCCGGCAAGAGCACCGTTCTCCAGTCTCTCGCGCTCCTGCGCCAGTCCCAGGGCGCCGGGCTCCTCCACCTGTACGAGGACGGCGGCGGCTTCCTCCTCAACGGTGAGCTCGTCGAGCTCGGCACCGGTCAGGACGTACGGCACGACACCTACGTACGCCATGAGTCGGACCTCTCTGACGATCGCAGTATCACACTCTCCGTGACTACCGACGGCACCCGTTTCGTCTGGTCCGCGGCGTACGGCCGTGAGGACGACCTGCTGAGGATGACCGACTGTCCGATGGGCCCGGACGCCTACGCCGCGGACGAGTGTTCGCTCTTCCAGTCCGGGTTCCAGTACCTCAAGGCCGACCGGATCGTTCCGGCCGTCAGCTACCCGCGCTCCCACCAGGCGGCCGTGGGCCGTGGATTCCTCGGCTCACGGGGCGAGCACACCGTCAACTTCCTCCGCGCCCACCAGGACGACTTCGTATCGGCCGGCGCCCTGCGGCTGGACGACACCCACTCTGCGTCGCTCCTCTCCCAGACCGAGGCGTGGATGCAGCGGCTCTGCCCGGGCGTCAACCTCCAGGCCGTGGGCATCGACGGGACCGATACCGTACGCCTCAGCTACGGCTTCGGCTCCGGCGTCTCCGCCTCCAATCGCTACCGTCCGACCAACGTCGGCTTCGGGCTGACCTACGCCCTGCCGATCGTCGTTGCCTGCTTGTCGGCCCAGCCGGGCTCCCTAATCCTCCTGGAGAATCCCGAGGCGCACCTCCACCCCCAGGGGCAGACCTGGCTGGCCTACCTCGCCGTGGCCGCAGTCGCCGCTGGAGCGCAGGTGATCGTGGAGACCCACTCAGACCACGTCCTCAACGGCCTTCGCATCGCCGTGAAGGACGGACGTATCCCCGCTTCCTCCACGGCCGTCCACTTCTTCCGGCGCCACGAGCAGACCGCCGAAGTGATCAGTCCCGTCATGGGCGAGGACGGCATGCTCTCAGAGTGGCCGACGGGGTTCTTCGACGAATGGGAGAACTCCCTGGAGAAGCTTCTCGACTGACCTCCCGCGCCACGTTCCGGAAAATGATCCTCAACAGAACCCCAGGGGTGGGAGTGTCACTGACACTGTTTCTCAACGAGCTGTCCTGCGAGTCCGAGTCCGGCCCCAGGGAGGTGGACACGGCGATGGCTGGATTCGTTGACACCCTGCGCCACCTCAAGAGCTGGCAGAGCATCGCGTTGATCACCAAGAGCCCTCTGCCGGCTGCCGAGTTGGCGCGCGGGTATCTGTACCAGCAGTGGGTGAACGCGAACCCGCAGAACCGCGACCGGCATCGGTACCTTCTGGCCCTGCGCAGCCGCTCGCCCTTCCGGGACGCCGTCCAGTTGACACTCGACCCGGACGAGGTCGAGTACCAGCACGACGGCCGCACCGTCGAGGGCATCGCGTTCGCCCACCTCACCGATGGCCTCGCCGTCAGTCTCCCGGTATCGGCGAAGTGGGCCACTCCGTGGCTGGACGTCGACATCCAGCACCTCACCGAGGACGGCATCGAGAACAGCTTCGGCCGTGCACGGCACTGCTCCCACCCGGACGAGGCCGACGAACACAAAGCCTGGGCCCAGGACACGGCCACGGCCTCGCTCACCACCCCCGCGGAAATCCTCGACGCCTGGGACGAGTTCTTCCCGCACCTCCAGAAGATCCCCCGCTTCGAGCGCTGCCTCCGCCGCCTCGACATGAAGTGGCACCGACCGGTCCGCAAGCTGCTTATCGACCTGGAGGCGACGGCCGCCGGCTGGGACCCTGCCACCTCGCCCGAGCCACAGTGGCAGCACCCGCACATCACGCCGGAATCCCAGAACCGTCAGCACTTGTGCACCTTCACCGACCTTGACGGTAAGGACCGCTGCTTCTCATGGCACGGTCGCTTCACCCCGGGGAAGGGACGGCTGCACTTCCGTCTCGTCCACGAGGAGCAGGCGATCCGACTCGGGTACGTCGGCGACAAGCTCGGTAGCGACGCCGACTCCTGAGAGGCGGCCCTTCCGGGCACACACGCGGGACGGCCGGGTCCGCCTGACGGCACAGCGGACGAATCCACCCCCGCTACGCCGGCGATGCGCCCACCGCACCGCGCCGGTCGCGCGCGACGGCCACCGAATCCGGTCCGGCCCCGGGTAATGCGACTCCCGCGCAGTCGGCAGACAGACTTCCGGAACGCCCGCGGCTCCGCCATGCCCGCCACTCAGACCACTCGTTGATACCTGGAAGGCCGAACCAGGCCAGAAGGAAAGACGCTGTCCGCTCCGCCGGAGGAAGTCCGTGACTGTATCCGCGCCACTCGCCGAACCCACCGCGCCACCAACCGCACCGGAGAGCGGGTTCACCACCAAGGACGTCCTGCAGTTCGGCGCGAGTCTCCTAGCCCTGCTGAGTCTGCTGCTGTTCGCTGTGGGCTACACCGCGATCGACGAGTACTTCGCTGCCTCGCGGTCCCGCACGCTGTGCGTGCCTTGAACACGTACACCACCGCACCAACGCCGCCGACGCCGATTCCGCCCGCGGCCTGCTCCTCCTCGCCGCGCTCGCCGAGTGCTGGGGCACCCGCGCCTGGCGATCCGGGCAAGACCGTCCGAGCGGAGTGCCCCACGCAGATGAGTCGGGCAGTCGGCAATCCAGGGGATCCCCAGCCGTCGTGATCAGCGCTGGGTAGGCTGACGCCGTCCCGCTGTGACTGGCACACAACCACTCGGATCGGCATCCCTTGCAGCATCGATTCACCCGCCTGAACGTCGTCAACTTCCGGACGCTCACGGACACCGAGCTTCCGTTGGGTCCCTTGAACGTCCTGGTCGGCCCGAATGCGGCAGGCAAGTCGAATGTCCTCAAGGCCTTCGGATTCCTCTCCGACATCGCGCGCCAGGGCATCGGCCCGACGCTCGAGGCCTCCGACGGATACCCGGAAGTCGCTCACCGAGGCGGCCGTCGCACAAAGTCCGAGCTGAGCATCGGACTCGAAGGTGTGTGGACCGAGCACGCCACCGACGCACGCCCGGACACGTACGACCTGACCCTGCTCGAACGTCGGGCTCCCGGGGATTCCGACGACCAGCACGTCCTGTCCAGGCGGGAGCGGTTCGTCCAGCACCTCGGCCCCGCCGCGGCATCCACGATCGAGCTGCGCCGGGACAAGTTCCTCGTCGACAGTCCGCTCCGCGAGGAACTGCCGACGGCGCCGGGCTACCTTCCGGACCGGTACGTGAGCGGCCTCCAGGAGTCGGCCGGCCTCCCGGCGACCGGCGCGTCCTTCGACGCTGTGAGAACGATCGGCCGACACATCTCCTCGGTCCGCATCTTCGATGCCGATGTGCGCAAAGCGCGCAAGCCGTCGCCCATCGGCTTCAGCGGCAGAAAGCTCGCCAACGACGCGAGGAACATCGGGGACTTCCTTCTGGAGCTGAAGAAGGACTCCTACGCCTGGGACTCGCTGCTCGACGACGTCAGGTACGTGGTGCGGGACATCGAGGACATCGAGGTCGTGCCGACCCCCGGCAAGCCGGACCGCGTCACGGTCATGCTGAAGGAGCGCGGGCTGCGCGGCCGCACCCAACTCGCCGACGCATCGTTCGGCACCGTCCGGTTGCTGTGCCTCCTGTCGCTGTTCCACGATCCGCACCCACCGATCCTTACCTGCATCGAGGAGATCGACCACGGCCTGCACCCTCACGCCCTCGGCCTCCTGTACGAGCGCCTTAGGGACGCCAGCGAACGTTCCCAGTTCCTCGTCATCAGCCACTCACCGGTCTTCGCGGACTACCTGGAACCGGAAGAGCTCGTGATCTGCGAGCGTGACGAGTCGGGCGCTTCCCAGATTCCTGCCATCAGGGCCGAGAAGATCCAGGCAATTGTCGAGGCCTCCGAGGGACTTCCCCTGGGCAAGCTCTGGTTCTCCGGGACTCTCGGCGGTGATCTGTGAGCGGCCGAGGCAAGGGCAGCCGACCGAAAGCCCCGAAGTCCATCATCGCCGTGGCCGGCGAGGGCCCCTTCGACCGGGAGGTACTGCAGCACCTCATACCGGAGCTCTTGCCGAAGCCCGGGCCGAAGGTCGTCCAGATCAAACAGGACAAGATGCGGCTGGACAAGGCCAAGGCCCGGCTCGCACCGACCCTGGACGAACTCCGTCAGATCGCCCAGGCCCTGGCGGAAAGGCACAATGCCCAGCTCTTCGGCATCGTGGTCCATGTGGACATGGACGGCGTCACGAACAGCGTCTACGAGAAGACCCGGGACGGGCTCTCCGGTGAGCTTCAACGTGCCTTCACGAAGTGCAACTCCGCCCTCGCCCTGGCGGCCTCCGAGATGGAGGCATGGCTGATGCTCTTCCCCGGCGCGTTCCCCAAGACCAAGCCCAACTGGAAGCTGGACGCGAAGGACGCCGGGCGAGACCTCGGCATGATCGCCGATGCCAAGAAGCACTTGGAGACGCAGCTCCGCACGCCTCGGTACGAGGAGAAGCACGCCCCGTCCATCATGGAGCAGGCCGCGAAGCACAAGCTCGTCACGCCCCGACCGAAGGCCCGCAACTGCTCCTACACCGAGTTCGTCAAGGAACTCGAAGCCTGGTCGTGACCGAGAACGGGGCCCGATAGGTCGGTGCCGCACTATACGGTGTGGGTGATCCAGTGATCGAGTGATCCACACTCCGTGAAAGCGCACGTCGAAGGAGTCCGCCGTGAGGCCCACCCTGGCCGCCGCGCAGGTGCGCGGCAGTCTGACGCAGTACCTCACGACGACGTACGCCCTCGCGGACGAGGACACCCGCAGCGCCCTCGAACGATTCCTCGGTCACCCGGAGACCGGGATCTTCCGCGGGCCCTACCTGCGGATCAGGACGCCGTTCCACATCGCGGACGAGGGCTGGCAGCGGCACCTGGAGTGGCAGCCCGGGTTCCCGCCGTACCGGCACCAGGCCAAGGCCTGGGAGCGGCTGAGCACCCTGCACGGCCCGGCCCGGCCGACGCTGGTGACGACCGGTACCGGCTCGGGGAAGACCGAGTCGTTCCTCATTCCCGTGCTCGATCACTGCCGCCGGGAGAAGGCGCGCGGGCGGCGGGGGGTCAAGGCCGTCCTGCTGTACCCGATGAACGCCTTGGCGACCGACCAGGCCGGGCGTATCGGGGACTACCTGGCGCAGCCGGAGCTGGCGGAGGTCACAGCCGGGCTCTACATCGGCGACCGTCCGGACACCGACTTCCGGCGGGTGATGACGCGCCGTGAGGAGATGCGGGTCTCGCCGCCGGACGTGCTGATCACCAACTACAAAATGCTCGACCTGCTTCTCCAACGCGGTGAGGACCGCCCGTTGTGGGAGGGCGCCGAGATCACCCACGTGGTCCTGGACGAGTTCCACACCTACGACGGGGCGCAGGGCACCGACGTCGCCATGCTGCTTCGGCGGCTGGCCGCCGTCGTCGGGGCCACCCGTCCGGGCAGCCCGCTCGGGTCGATCTGCCCGGTGGCCACATCGGCCACCCTCGGCGAAGGTCGCCCCGGCGGTCAGGCGGGCGGCATCCTCGATGTCGCCGCCCAGGTGTTCGGGATGCCGTTCGCGCCGGACACGCTGATCGGCGAGGAGCGGATGTCCGCCGAGGAGTTCACCGGTGCGGTGGACTACGAGCTTCCCGAGCCTCCGACCCCGCAGGAGGTCATCACGGCTTCGGGCGGTCCGGGCGTGGAGTCGAACCCCAAAATGCTGGACCTGAACGGCCTCGCGACCCGCATGCTGGGACGCTCCGGGCTCGACGCCTTCCAGGTCGGGCGGATGCTGCGGCGCCACGACTTCACCCATGGAGTCCTGGCCCTGCTCGACGGCGAACCGCTCGACGAGTGGGGCCTGCGGGACCGTTTGGCGCGCTTCGGTTACGCGTGGGGCCGTACCGCGCGGGAGAATCCCCGGCTCGCGCTGCAGGCGCTGTCCCGCTTCGTCGCCCTGCTGTCCGCCGCGCGGGACCCGGATTCCGACGAGCGACGACCGCGCCCTCTGTTGCACGTCGAGGCCCACCTGTGGGTCCGGCCGGTGACCAGGGTGCTGCGAGGCCTCGGCGGTGCGCCGGAGTTCCGCTGGTACGAGGACGACCGGACGGCTGCCCGCCGGAACGCGACCGCCGCGCTGCCGCTGGACAGCGAGGACGGCGACTCCTCGTCCGGCGGCTGGCCGTCGAGCGGCTCGCAGCGGCCCGAAGCACTCCCCGGTGCGGACACTGCGGTTCGCCCGGCACAAGTCCACCTCCCGGCCGTCTACTGCCGCAACTGCGGGCGCTCCGGGTGGGCCGCGCTCTCCCCGGAAGCCGACCCGCAGCAACTCGTGATGGCCCACGACAAGATCTGGCGGGCAGGCCTCGGACGGGACAAGCGGCGCATCCGCTACTTCATCTCCGCCACCCGGGCAGAGAAGCAGGAGGCGCTCGCCGCCCTCACCGGTTCCCGGCCGGCGAGCGGTGGGGTCGACCCGCTGTCCGTGATCGTGCTCGACGGGGCACAGGGCACCTACCGCATGCCGGTCACCGCCGACGACGGGGATCTGCTCGATGCCTGGTTCGCCCTGGCGATCCTGGACAAGAGGACCGCCGACAAGGCGGCCACGGACGACCGCTGCCCCGCGTGCAACACCGACAACGGCATCCGCTTCCTCGGTACTGCCCTGGCAGCGCTCGCCTCGGCCACCGTCACGCAGCTGTTCACCGGCGGCGACATCGCCCTCGTCCCCGAAGAGCGCAAGACGCTGGTCTTCAACGACTCCACCCAGGACGCGGCACACCGGGCCGGGTACATCGCCAACGCCTCCTACAAGTTCTCCCTCCGGTCCCTGCTTGCGCACAACCTGGAGGACTCCGGTGCGCCGCTCCCGCTCAACGACCTGATCGGCAACGTCCTGGACTCGGTGGACGACCCCGGCACACTGGCCGCGGTCGTCCCGCCGGACCTGCACGACGAGGTCGGCGTGGACCGGCTGTTGTCCGGGCGGGGCACCGGTGACGCTCGTACCTGGAGGCTGATCGGCGAGCGGCTGGCGTTCGCCACCGTCATGGAGTTCGGGCTGCGTTCAAGACTCGGGCGCACCCTGGAGCTCACTCGGACGGCCGCAGCCGAGGTCGTCCTGGAGGAGCCCGACCGCGTCGCCGCTCTCGCACGGGATCTGCACCTCGCCCTGCCGGGCCAGCTGGTCGCTGTGGGGTCGATGCCGACCTCCGAGCGCTACGTCGCCTATGTGCGTGGTTTGCTGGAACGCCTGCGTCAGCGTGGTGGGGTGCGGCATCGCTGGCTGGAGCCGTGGATGAGGGACGCGGGCGTCGCCCGGTTCAAGATCTGGGGCGGCCGCCCCGACGGCATGCCGGCCTTCCCCGACGGGATGGCACCGCCGCGGTTCCTGCTCGACGGGCAGAAGGACAAGTCACAATTCGACACGGTGTCGGGCCGGGGCGGCTGGTACCAGGACTGGACCAGGCGGTGCCTCGGGCTCGACTCCGCCGGTGCCACCGAGTACCTGCGCCGGCTGCTGCCCGCGCTCGCCGACGAGCAGGTCCTGGCCGTCCGCACGGCACAGGACCGCACCACGCGCGTCTACGGGCTTCAGCCCGGCCATATCGAGGTACGGCTGCTCGACGACTCGATCGTCAACAAGGCCTTCGTCAGCTGTGAGGACTGCGGCTGGCAACAGGTCGTACCACCCGAACGACGCACACGCTGGTACGGGCACCCGTGCCCCCGTTACCGCTGCAAGGGAATCCTGACACCGCCGCAGTACGGTGCTTCCCCCACCGGTGGCACCACGTCCGGCTTCGGCAGCGTCCAGGAACGCGACTACGCCGACGACTACTACCGGCGTCTCTACCTGACCGGCGGCACCTTCCGTGTGGTGACCGCCGAGCATACCGGCATGCTCACCCGCCCCGAGCGGGAGCGGGTCGAGCGGGCGTTCCGGTCCGGCGCGCACTACACCGACCCCAACGTGCTGTCCTGCACGCCGACCCTCGAACTCGGCATCGACATCGGTGACCTGTCCGCCGTCCTGCTCGGCTCCCTGCCAGACGGACCGGCGAACTACGTCCAACGGGCCGGTCGCGCCGGCCGGAAGACCGGCAATGCCCTCGTCGTCGCCTTCGGCGGCCGCAGGGCCCGCGACCTGTACTACCTCGACGATCCGCGCGAGATGATCGCCGGCGACATCGTGCCACCGGGTTGCTACCTGTCCGCCGTCGAGATCCTCCGCCGCCAGTACACGGCACAACTGCTCGACCTGGCCGCCGCCGGGAAGCTGACCACGGCCGACGGCGAGCGGCTGCAGCCCGTGCCCAGGCTGGTGTCGGCACTGTTCGGCACCACCGGATGGTGCCAGGACCTGGCCGACGCCGCACTCACCCACGGAAAGACCCTGGTGGAGGAGTTCCTGGCGCTCTTCCCGAGCGGCACCAGCCCGGACGAGGACGCCGGTGTCTCCGACCATGCGGCCGACGAACTGCGCGCCTACGCCACCGGCGGCATCGCCCGCTGTCTGCAGGAGGCCGAGGAAGCCTGGGTGCTCCGCCGCGAGGAGCTGAAGCGCCGCCTTTCAGCCATCAACAAGGCCGCCGATGCCCTGGTACCGACCGACCCGGAACAGGACCGCGAGCGGCGGGAACTGCGCGCCGAACTGCGAAGCACCGCAGACCTCCTGGGTGCGCTGAACCGGGCGAGCGCCCACGGCGCATTGGTCGAGCTCGGGCTGCTGCCCAACTACAGCCTCGCCGACACGACCACCAGGCTGGAGGCCACCCTCTACTGGCGGGAGGACCCGACCGAGGCGGACGGAGTCACCACGAACCCCGGGGACTCGGCGGGCGGGACCGCCCAGGTCTACCGCAGCGAGGTCCGCGGCTACGACCGCTCCCGTCGACTCGCCCTCACCGAACTCGCGCCAGGAAGCAGCTTCTACGTCAACGGCTACCGGCACGTGGTGCGGGCCCTGGACATCGGCAGCTCCGAGAGGCGGGCCTGGTCCGTCTGGCGACTCTGCCCGTCCTGCGGGTTCGTCCGCACCGAGAACGCGCTCACCGACACCGATCCGTGCCCCCGCTGCGGTGGTCGTGCCATCGCAGACGCCGGGTGCGTCCAGTACGTACTCCAGCCCCGTCAGGTGGTGGCCCGTGACAAACGGGACGACGCCCGGGTCCGTGACGACAAGGACGAACGGGAGCGCCGGCGGTACTCCGTCCTCACCTCCGTCGACATCGACCCTGACCAGCTCGCCCCCGGCTCATGGCGTCACAGGACAGCGACCTTCGGGGTCGACTTCGCCCGCCGTGCGGTGGTACGGACACTCAACCTGGGCCTCGACCGCCAGGACGGCAGCAGCACCGTGCCCGTGGCCGGCGAGGACGTTCGCCTCAACCCGTTCTTCGTGTGCACGAGTTGCGGAGGTGCAACGGCCGACGGCCGCCCCGTCGTCGATGCTCCGGCAGAGGCCCTCACCCAGTCGCTCAGCACTCCTTCCAGGGCCGGCGCCCACCATCTGCTCTGGTGCCCCCGCCGGCGGGCGCCGCAGCCCGCCGGATCCGGCCGGAGCGAGCCGCAGGACGTACCCCTGCTGCTCGCCCACGAGTTGACCACCGAGGCCGTTCGAATCCTGCTGCCCGCCTCGGTGGCACGGGTGAAGGAGCGCTTGGCGTCCTTCACCGCGGCCCTGTTCGTCGGCATAGCAGCACGTTACGGCGGCGACCCGGACCACATCGACATCGCAGCCGCCTCCATGCCCGACGGCAGCGACTCCGACTGGCCCCAACGCTTCCTGGTCGTCTACGACCGCCTTCCCGGCGGTACCGGCTACCTGCACCGGCTGGCTTCGGCGGACGGCTTCAAGGAGGTCCTGCTCAGGGCACGCGACGTCATCGAGAGCTGCCCCTGCCAGGAGAAGAGCCAGGACGGCTGTCACCGCTGTCTGCTGCGCCGCGTACCGGCCACGGATTACGACAAGGTCAGCCGCAGCGAGGTCCGCCAGATGCTCGACGACTTGCTCGGCACGGACGGGGAGCGCTGGCACACCTCGCCGGTCACGACCACGCGTCACATCTCCCTGGAGCAGCAGGCCGAGAGCGATCTGGAGATCATGTTCGTCGACACCCTGAGGGAGTGGGCCCGACTGCCCGAGTCCCGGGCGAGCGCGGACGCCTACACGACCTCGGCGGGGACGTACTCCCTCGAACTCCGCCTGACCGGCAACGACGGCTCGACCGTGAGCTGGCGGGTCTCCCAGCAACGGACTCTGGACGGCACCCGCCCGGACGTCCTCTTCGAGCGGCTCGACGCCCCCGGACCCCGGCTCGCCGTCTATCTGGACGGCTACGAGTACCACGCCGGCCCGCGGCACAACAGGCTCGCGGACGACGCTGTGAAGCGCGCTCGGCTCCGGACGGACGGCCTGCGTGTCTTCCAGCTCACCTACTTCGACGTCAAGGACTGGCGCCGCCTCGTCTCCGACAACGGCCACGCCGGCGGCGGGCCGAACGCCCCGGTCTGGCGACCCTACGGACCGGGTGGCGACGGGGAGGAGAGGGCACGGAAGTACTACGCCAATGTCCGCAGCAGCCTGCCGGGCGAACTCTCCGAGACCGTCTGGGTCAACCCCGCCAACCTGCTGCTCGCCTACCTGCGCTCGCCGGGCGCCGCCCGGTGGCAGTGGCGCGCGGAGGCCGCCGTTGCAGGGCTGACCGGTGTCACGGGAGCACGCGCCGCCGCACTTACGGTCGACGCGGTCGGACCGCAAGTCCGCACGGCCGTCGGCGGCGGAGTACCTGCCGGTCCGCGAGGACCGGTGCAGATCATCACCGCTCCGGACCGCTCGGGCCTCCGGTTGGTCCTGGCCGCCGACGGACGCCGCACGCCACCAGTCTGGAGCGCGCTCGCCGTCCTCGACGACGCCGAGCGTGTCCACGATGACGAGCCGTCACACAAGCAGCGCTGGCGTTCTTGGCTTTTCTGGACCAACCTGCTGCAGTTCCTGGAGCACGGCGGCGGCGACAGTGTCCAGCTCACCACGGGCCTCCTGGACGGCTTCTCCGTCGAGACCCTGACGGTGAGCGGCGGCGACGGCTGGCTGGCGTCGACCCGGCAGACCCCGGTAGGGCAACAGCAGGGCCCGAAGGATGTCCCGGAAGGTCCGGGTCGTGTGTCTCCGGCCCCCCTCGTACCGCAGGTCGGCAAGGGAACTTCCGCAGAGGCGGCGGTCCCTGTCCCAGCCTCCGAGCCCGACGCGGCGTGGATCCGGGTACTCGAATACCTCGACCCGGACGAGGTCGGCCTCGCCGAGCTCGCACATCACCTGGCGGAGGCCGGTGCGCCCGCTCCGAAGGGCGGCCACGAGCTCGACAGCAACGGCTGGCAGGCCGAACTCGCGTGGCCCGAAGAGCGGATCGGCATCGTTCTCGCTCCTCGCGTGGCCGGCGGGGAGCAGGACTTCGAAGCCCAGGACCGTGACAAAGCCTTCCACGCCGCCGGCTGGGACGTCCGCCCGGCCATGAGCTGGGACGCCCAGGCACTCGCCGAGCGGCTCGGCCTGCGGGGCTACGGCCGGACTGCACCTCAACACCGACGAAACGGCACGACCACCGACGGAGAATCAGAGCGATGAAGACCCCGGGAATCACCCTTCGCCTGTTGGACAAGGCGGACAAGGAGATCCTCAAACTCCCCCGCTCGGTCAAGGGCGCCCTTTACGACTTCCAGCACAAGTTCAAGGCGAACCCACAGGCCACCGGCCTCAAGCTCCAGCAGCTCAAGGGAGACAGCCGACTCTGGTCGGCCCGGGTCAACGATGACCATCGTGCCCTGCTCCTGCGCCTGGCGGACGACGACTGGCTGATCGTTGCGGTCAAGCACCGCAAGGACGTCTACGAGAACCTCGACCGGCTCGCCTACGGGATCAACCACATCACCGGCGGCATCGAGTACGTCGACCTCCAGGTGGTGGAGGAGAGCCTCCTGCGGGTCCTCGCCCCGGCACCGCCGACGTCAGGTCGCCAGCCGGTCGAACCGGCCACGCCCCGCGGACTCTTCGCGGACTGGAGCGACGAGCAGCTGAGCGACCTCGGGGTCGCCGCGCCGCTCCTCCCGGTCATCCGCACGCTCACCACCGAGGACCAGCTGCTCGGTCTCGTCGAATACGCCCCGCAGCTCACCGCGGAAGTGCTCCTGGCCATCGTCGACGGCAAGGACTTCGACAGCATCCTCGACCAGGTCACCACCCCGGTTGCCGTGCCTGATCCGGTCGACCCGGAGGACTTCCAGGCTGCCGCCGAACGACCCGCCACCATGGTCACCACCTCCGACGCGGCCCTGGAGGAGGTTCTGAAGGACGGCGACTTCGGACGCTGGAAGGTGTTCCTCCACCCCACCCAGTCGAAATTGGTGGAACGCACCTACTCCGGGCCGGCCCGTGTGAGTGGTGGCCCGGGGACGGGCAAGACGATCGTTGCCCTCCACCGCGTCCAGCACCTGGTCGACCGGCTGCCCCGGGGCCACACCAAGCCCGTCCTTCTCACCACCTACAACAAGAACCTCGCCGCGGACCTGCGTTCACGTCTCCTCGAACTCGGAGGGGAGGGGCTACTGGCCAGGGTGGAGATCAGCCACGTCGACCAACTCGCGCTTCGGGTCGTCCGGGAGGCCGAACCGGGCAACTCCAAGCAGACGATCGACGACAACCAGGCCGTACGCGAGTGGCAAGCGCTGCTTGACGAGCTCGGTGAGACCGCGTGGGATGCCGAGTTCCTCCACGAGGAGTGGACCCAGGTGATCCTCGGGCAAGTGATCGGATCACGCGCGGACTACTTCAGGGCTCGCCGGGCGGGGCGCGGCAGCATCGGTCGTACCGAGCGCGCCGAGATCTGGCAGCTCGTCGAGCGCTTCACCCAGCGGCTGGACCGCTCCCGACGGCAGACCTGGGACCAGGTGACCGAGCGGGCGGCACGTCTGGAAGTGGAACGCGAACGGCGGATCGCCTCGGTCGAGGCCCATCGTGACGAGGCCGGCGGTTTGGACAACATCCACCTCCAGGACGGCTCCAAGGGCTGGCTGCGATACCGGTACCAGCACATCGTGGTCGACGAGGCACAGGACCTGCGTCCGGCTCACTGGAAGATGCTCCGGGCCATGGTCCCGAGTGGCCAGGACGACATCTTCCTTGTCGGTGACACCCACCAGCGCATCTACCGGAACCAGGTGACCCTCGGAAGCCTGGGTGTCCACATCCGGGGTCGCTCGTCAAAGCTCACTCTCAGCTACCGCACCACGCGCCAGATCCTGCGCTCGGCCTTGGACGTCCTCAGCGGAGAGTCCTACGACGACCTCAACGGCGGCGAGGAAACCTTGGCGGGCTTCCGCTCCGTCCTCAACGGCTCTGCTCCCCGGCTGCACCCCTGTGCTGACTGGAGCACAGAGCGAATCGCCATCGCCGAGCACATCGCAGCCTGGAGCGCCCACCCCGACGAGCGGATCCCCCTGGAACAGATCGCAGTCTGTGTCCCCACCAACCAGATGGCGGGAGAGGTCGCCTACACCCTGGCACAGCACGGAATCCCTGCGGTGGAAATCGGCCCCGACGGCCCCAAGAGCGACGATGGGGTGCACATCGGCACGATGTTCAGGTTCAAGGGCCTGGAGTATCAGCGGATGATCATCGCCGGGGTCCGCAACGGTTTGGTGCCGCGTGACAACGTGAACCGTCTGAAGGGCACTGACCTCGTGCGGTACCGCCGGGAAATGCAGCGCGCCCGCTCGCTGCTCTTCGTTGCCGTCACTCGTGCCAGGGACAGCGTCGACATCTTCTGGCACGGCGAGCCGAGCCCCTTCCTGAAGCCTGTACTTGCCCCCTGAGCCGCGTCAGGCTCGTGCGACCTCCCGGTTCGGGACCGTCAACCATTCACCATCAACAGCCACATCCCGCCTTCCGAAGCAAGATGTAGAAGCCTTAAACCTCAGCGCTCCCGTCTGCATTCAGGGGATGTCGGGGAGGGCCGGGGCGTGGAGGCGGGCGCCCTCGTAGCCGTGGACCTCGCCGAAGCGGGTGGTCCGCTGAGGAGGAGGGTAATGGTGGTGCAGCCGGGCACGGTGAGGACGGCGCACTCGAAGTCGAGGTCCCACGGGAGGTGGAGATCGGTGGCGGCGGCGACGGTGATGTTGGTCATCCGGCGCCCCCGGTTAGGGAGCAGACGGCAGACCACCGTGTTCTCACCCACGGTGCCTGGCGGGCAGTCAGTAGCTCGCGGACCGGCTCGCATCCGGACTGGCCGTCGCAGGTGGTCGGGGCGGGCCGGGCGTCGAGGTTGCTCATGGCGTGTTCACCACCGTAATGCGTCGGGCCGGGCCCGGGCCGGAGGACCGCCGCTCCCGGGCCGGAGGGGTCGTCGCAACGAGCCTCCACCAGGGTGCGGCGATCCTCCATCCGGGACCACCCGGCCGCCGCGTCAGTGCGCGCAGGCCCACCCGGCGCCGGCGGTGGCGGCGTCCGCGAGGGTGCGCAGCTTGGCGACCGCCTCGGCCGGGTCCTCGGCCCCGTACACCGCGGAGCCGGCGACGAAGACGTCCGCGCCCGCCTCGGCGCAGCGCTCGATGGTGCTCGCCGACACCCCGCCGTCGACCTGGAGCCACAGTTCGAGGCCGTGCTTGGAGATGAGCTCCCTGGTCCGGCGGATCTTCGGCAGCATGATGTCCAGGAACGCCTGGCCGCCGAAGCCGGGCTCGACGGTCATGATCAGCAGCATGTCGAGTTCCGGCAGCAGGTCCTCGTAGGGCTCGATCGGCGTGGCCGGCTTGAGCGCCATCGACGCCCGGGCGCCCTTGGCGCGGATCTCGCGGGCGAGCCGGACGGGGGCGGCGGCGGCCTCGACGTGGAAGGTGACCGAGCCGGCGCCCGCCTCGACGTACTGGGGCGCCCAGCGGTCCGGGTCCTCGATCATGAGGTGGCAGTCGAGCGGGATGTCGGTGGCCCGGGCGAGCGATTCGACGATCGGGACGCCGAGGGTCAGGTTCGGCACGAAGTGGTTGTCCATCACGTCGACGTGCAGCCAGTCCGAGCCCCGCACGGCCTCGGCCTCCTGGGCGAGGCGGGCGAAGTCCGCGGACAGGATGCTGGGGTTGATCTGCGCCATGGGGCCTGTTACCTCTTCTTGCCTGCGTGCCGAGGGTGTTCGGAGTCCCGGGGCCCCGGGGCCCGGCGGTCCGGGCCCGGCACCCTGGGGTCCGGGGCGCGCACGGGGCGCGCACGCGCCCATCATCCCTCGCGCCGTCGGGGGCGTGTCACCAGTGAGACCTCCCCGTGACCGTCATCACACCGGGGGCAGGGTTATCGTGACGGCCACCGTGGTCATCAGGCCTGTACGACACCGTATCCCTCCCCCTCGCGCTCCCCGCGCTCCTTCGAGGAAGGTCCTCCGTTGGCCGATCTGGTCCACCCCGCCCGCGCCCTGTGGTGGCTCTTCGAACCCGTGCACGCCGTCACCTACTTCACCCCCGAGGGCCTCGCCGCCTTCGAGGAGGTCGGCCTGCGCGGCGTAGCCCGCAGTTACTTCGGCGGCCGGGCCGCCCCGCTCGGCGCGGTGGACGCCCCGCCGGTGATCGCCGCGTTCTTCAACTTCGCGCCCGCCCCGATCGAGCGCGCCCTCCCGGCGATCTGGAAGCTGGCCGCCCCGGAGGCCGCGCTCGCCGCCCGGATCGACGGCGCCTCGGCGGCCCTGAGGCGGCTGCTGGAGCACGTCGACCCGGCTCAGATCGAGCTGGCGGCGGACCTGCTGGCGGACGCGGTCACCCGGTTGGACTGCGCCGGCCGGGTGCTGGCCGCCGCCAACGCCGCCCTCCCCAGCCCGTCCGACCCTCACGGGCGGCTCTGGCAGGCCGCCACGGTGATGCGCGAGCACCGGGGTGACGGCCATGTCGCCGCCCTGGTCGCCGCCGGCCTGGACGGCTGCGAGGCGCTGGTGGTGCGCTGCGCCCTGGACGTGCGGCGCGAGGCGCTGCAGCCGGTGCGCGGCTGGACGGACGCCGAGTGGGACGCGGCGGCGGCCCGGCTGGTGGAGCGCGGCTGGATCACCGAGCGCGGCACCATCACCGAGTGCGGCCGGATCCGGCACCACGCCCTGGAGGCCGCCACCGACCTCGCCGCCGCCCGGGTCTGGGAGCACCACCCGAGGGCCGAACTCGACCGGCTCGCGGCGGCCCTCAAGCCGATCTCGGCACTCTGTCGCGGCGCACTGCCCCCGATCAACCCGATCGGCCTCCCGGCGACCACCACCGCCTGAGCGGCGGGTACCGCCGCCCGAGCGGTCGGCGGCCCCCGCGGAGGGAGTCCGCGGGGGCCGCCGTCGTTCACTCCGACGTGTCCGACGTGTCCGACGGGGTTGCGGCAGACCCCTCCCCTTCCGGGTCCGAGCGGAACGCCAGCCGCTGCCGCGCGCTGCGCCCCCGGCTCTCCACCGGCAGGACCCCGCTCGCGCCCGCGAGGCCGAACGGCGGCATGTCGAAGTACACGGACTCGTAGCCGCCCTCCGGCACGACGTACGCCTCGTGCCAGAGGCCGACGTGGCCGCGCATGCTGCCCTTCTTGAGCTTGTTGTTGGCGATCTTCCAGACCCGGTGGTGGAAGGCGTCCGGCGCGGTCGCGTACGCGTAGAGCTTCTCCTCGGACTCCCAGTACTGGACGGCGTAGTAGGTGCGCGGCGAGGCGGTCAGCAGGACCTTCCCGCGCAGGCCGCGTTCCGGTTGCCGGCCCAGCTCGTGCAGCATCCGGAACATCGCCAGCAGCATCGGGAACCACTGGTGGACGGCCCAGAACCGGTTGATCCGCATCCCGATGAGCAGGACGACGGTATCCCCGGTGGCGGCCGCGGTGGTGAAGCCCGGAGTCGGTTTCGCGAACACGTCTACCCCCAGCCCTGTCGGCTCTTCCGACCCTCCCGCCCCTTGGGCTACTCGCGGGTAGAGGTCGATGTAAGCGGTGATTACATCAGCGCGGAACGACCCGGTCAACCCTCCGCGCACGCGAAGTCCCGCCCGCGAAGTTCCTTCTCCTCAACGGGGGTTGGCGATCCCCCGGCCGAAGGTGTCGAGCACCTGCGCGGCCACCTCCTCCGCCCTCTCGGCGGGCAGGTACCCGTCCAGGATCATCTGCGCCAGCCCGTACACCAGCGCCTGCCCCGCGAACCCCGCCAGCTCCGGATCACCGGGCCGCAGCAGGCCGGCCGCCTGGTCGGCGACGATCACCTCGGTGTACGCGCGGTCGATCCCGGACAGCCGCTCCCGCAGCTCCGGCTGCGGGGCCGGCGCGAACACCCGCGAGCGCACCAGTGCGAACCGGTGCGGGTGCCGGACTGCGTACCGGACGAAGCCGAGCCCGAGCGCGCGCAGCACCGCCCGCCGGTCCCCGGCACCGGCGCTGGTACCGGCAACCTCCCCGGCCCCCGCCGCCCCCGTGGCCGTCGCGACCTCGGCCCGCTGCCAGGCCTCGAAGTCCGCCAGTACCCGGTCCGCCACCGCCGTCAGCAGCGCCCGCCGGTCCGCGAAGTGCCGGAACGGCGCCCCCGCCGACACCCCCGCCCGCCGGGCCACCTCCCGCATGGTGACCTGCTCCTGCCCCAGCTCGTCCAGCAGCTCGAACGCCACCCCGACCAGCGCCTCGGGCAACGCCCCGTGGTGGTAACTCCCGCGCCCCGCGGGCCTCTCCGTCATGCGGGCAGTGCTATCACACCCCCGGCGGGCGGCATCGGCGGTTGCGGCGTCGGCGGTTGCGGCGTCGGCGATCCGGCCCGCTCCACCCCGGCTGCTCCCGGCCGCGACGCGACCGCGGGCCGGACGGGCCGGACCTCGTCCCGTGCCAGCACCGCCGCCGCCCGGATCCCGGAGTGCCGGTCCGCCAGCAGTGCGGCCCGCGCCGCCTCGTCGAGGTGCCGCCATGCGCGCCCGACCACCTGCACCCGCACCGACCCGCTCACGTCCCCGAGCAGGGCGATCACGTGCTCCTTCGACAGGTCGCTCCGGCGGGCCACCTCCTCGCGGACGATGATCCTCGGATCCGCCACCAGACGATCGACGTCCGCCTCGTCCAGCTCCAGGTCCGGTCCGCCGAAGTCCAACGCCATCAGCCGCACCTCACCCCTCGGGTCACGCAGGAGCCGCCGCCGCTGCGCCACCGTCAGGTCGATCCGCTCGGCCGCGTCCCCCCGGACCCTCGCCGACGGATGCGCGATCAACGCGTCCACCAGCGCCTCCGGCAACGCCGTGTACGCCAACTCGCGCAGCAGCGGATCCCCCGTCTCCAACTCCGCGATCACCCGCCGCCGTGCCTCCAACGGCACCGAGGGATCCAGCACCTCCGCCCGGCGCTCCGCGAGCGGCACCGCCGCGTCCGTGGCCGTCACGTCCGTCAACGCTCCCCTTCCTCCTCACGGAGCGGAGCGCCCCACCAGCGGGTCAGCGCGACCTCAAGCTCGCGCCGGTCCTCGCCGACCCAGACCACGTGGCCGTCGGGCCGCAGCAGCAACGCGGGCACGTCCACGGATGCTTCTGAGCTCCGGTCGTCGACGACGTGGTCGACCCGGTCTGCCCAGCCGTCGACCGACAACCGTCCCCCGCCGGTGCGGTCGAGCAGCAGCCCCCGCCCCTCGTGCATCAGCCCGTAGAGGCGGCGCCCGCCCGACAGCGGCACGTCCCGAAGCCGTCGGCCGATCAGCTCGTGTCCGCCGTCATGGCCACCGTCCTGGCTGCCGTCCTGGTCGCCCGCGCGGCCACCACCGAAGTCGTAGTGGACGTCGACCGCGGTGATCATGCCGGTGATGCAGCGGTTGACCTCCTCGAACTCCATCAGCCGCGTGAACAGCTCGCGCAGCGCGGTCGGCCCCGACCCGCTGCCGAGCAGGGTCATCTGCGCCCGCGTGTTGGCCAGCACCCGGGCGCCGACCGGGTGGCGCTCCGCGTGGTAGCTGTCCAACAGGCCCTCCGGCGCCCACCCGTCGACCTCGGCGGCGAGCTTCCAGCCCAGGTTGAACGCGTCCTGGACCCCGAGGTTGAGCCCCTGCCCGCCGGTCGGCGGGTGGATGTGCGCGGCGTCGCCGGCCAGCAGCACCCGGCCGACCCGGTAGCGCTCGGCCTGCCGCGTCGCGTCGCCGAAACGGGAGAGCCAGTGCGGCGAGTGCGCGCCGAAGTCGGTGCCCGCGACGGCCCGCAGCCGTGCCCTGAACTCCTCCAGCGTCGGCGGCGTCGACCGGTCCTCGGCCACGCCGTCCGCGGGCACGATCATCCGCGCGACCCCCGTGCGGCCGTCGATGTCCGGCGCCACGCCGAACCGCAGCTCGGTCCGGCGCACCCGCTCGACCACCTCGGCGACCTTCGCCCGGTCCTCGGTGAACTCCAGGTCCCCGATCAGCGTCTCGACCGTGGCCGGCTCACCGGGGAAGCCCACCCCGAGCGCCTTGCGCACCGTGCTGCGCCCGCCGTCGCACCCGACGAGGTAGCGCGAGCGCAGCCGGGTGCCGTCCACCAGTTCGACGTCCACGCCGTCCGCGTCCTGGTCCAGCCCGGCCACCTCGCGGCCGCGCCGGATCTCGGCGCCCAGCTCCCGCGCCCGTTCCTCCAGCAGCCGCTCGGTGACCGCCTGCGGCGTCGCCAGCCCGTACGGGTGGGCGGTGTCCAGGCTGTCCGGCCAGGCCGCCATCACGCCGCCGAACAGCCCGCCCACCCGGAACTTCTCGCTCACCGCGAGGAACCGCTCCAGCAGCCCCCGCTGGTCCATGATCTCCACGCTGCGCGCGTGCAGTCCGCGTCCGCGCGACTCGGCCGTCCGCTCCTCCAGCCGCTCCAGCACCACCACGCCGACCCCGTGCAACCGCAACTCGCACGCGAGCATCAGACCGGTCGGCCCGCCACCGACCACGATCACATCTGTCGTCGAACGCACATCCATCACCGATCGCCCCGTCCCGCAGTTTTCCGTCATCCACCAGGGGAGACAAAGAAGACCAAATCCCATGAATCAGCCGTTTTCATCCTCGCCCGTTTCAGATCGGTCATTCTGCGCCACCCCCACCCCCTTGCGGCAAGGCCCCCCACCCGCTATAAGTTGAGAGTGGCAACAAGTGGAGTTCTCCTTGTTGCCTTTGTTGTTGCCTTTGTTGCCTTTGTTGCCTTTGTTGCCTTTGCTGCGTTGCCGCCGCTTCGGCCGTCGACGGACACCGCCCCCGTGCCCACCACCGGTCGGCGGACACGAGGACGACGCGACGGACAACTACCGCCCCTCCTACCAGGCGTAGTCCTCCGGCGCGGGCCGGCGGCCCGGGAAGAGGGTGTCCAGGCGGGCCAGGACGTCGTCGTCGAGCTTGATGTCCAGCGCGTGCACGGCCGCGTCGAGGTGGCCGAGGGTACGCGGCCCGACGATCGGGGCGGTCACGACGGGGCGGGACAGCAGCCAGGCGAGGGCGAGGTCCGCGGGGTGCTCGCCGAGTTCGTCGGCGAGGTCCTCGTAGGCCTGGATGCGGTCGCGGTTGGCCGCCAGGATCTCGCCCGCGTGCGGGAGACCGCCGCGGACCAGGCCGCCCTCGCGCTCCTTGCGCAGGGCGCCGCCGAGCACGCCGCTGCGCAGCGGGGACCACGGCAGCAGGCCGAGTCCGTAGTGCTCGACAGCGGGGATCACCTCCAGTTCGATGGTCCGGTCCAGCAGGTTGTAGAGGGACTGCTCGCTGACCAGGCCGAGGAAGTGCCGTGCCTTGGCGGCCTCCTGGGCCTGGGCGATGTGCCAGCCGGCGAAGTTGCTGGAGCCGACGTAGATGATCTTGCCCTGGGCGACCAGGACCTCCATCGCCTGCCAGATCTCCTCCCAGGGCGTGTCCCGGTCGATGTGGTGCATCTGGTAGAGGTCGATGTGGTCGGTGCCCAGCCGGCGCAGGCTGTCCTCCACGGCACGGCGGATCGCGAGCGCGGAGAGCCGCCCCTCGTTCGGCCAATCGCCCATCGGGGCATAGGCCTTGGTGGCGAGCACGGTGCGCTCGCGGCGGCCGTCGCCCTTGGCCAGCCAGCGGCCGATGATCTCCTCGGTGCGACCCTTGTGGTTGCCCTCGGCGTCGCGGCCGTAACTGTTGGAGGTGTCGAAGAAGTTGATGCCCCGTTCGTGGGCGCTGTCCATGATCAGATGGGCGTCGGACTCCTCGGTGTGCGGACCGAAGTTCATGGTGCCCAGGCAGAGTCGGGAAACGGTGAGGCCGGTGCGGCCGAGGTGGGTGAACTCCATGCGCCCCACCCTCCGCCGCACCGGCCGCGCTGTCCAGCACATTCCGCCCCGTGGGAAACGGGTTGCCGGGGTGCGTCCGACTGTGCCGCAGCAGGGGTCGGCGCGGGGCCGGTCCCCCGTGCGGAGGACCTTGCACCTGCGGGTGCACGGCCCTGCGCACGGCCGACCTCGCGCCTACGTGCCGTGGGTGGCGAACTTCCGCACCGCGAACGGGCCGCAGACCAGCAGCAGTACCCCGCACCACAGCAGCGTCGCCAGGACGGCGTGCTGCATCGGCCAGGCCGCCGCCGGGGCGGACGGATTGGCGAAGAGGTCGCGCCCGGCCTGGACCACGGCGCTCATCGGGTTCCACTCGGCGACCGCCGCCAGCCAGCCGGGCATGCCGCCGGTGGGTACGAAAGCGTTGGTGACCATGGCCAACGGGAAGACCGCGACCGCCAGTTGGCCGGCGGCCTCCTCCTTGCCGACGGCCAGGCCGAGCAGCAGCCCGACCCAGGTCATGGCGAACCGGAAGAGCAGCAGCAGCCCGAACGCCCCCAAGGCATCGGCGGCCCCACCGCGGATCCGCCAGCCGACGGCCAGGCCGACCGCCGCCAGCAGGGCCAGCACCACCACGCTCACCAGCAGGTCGGCGAGGGTCTGGCCGAGCAGCAGGCCGGTCCGGGAGAGCGCCATCGAGCGCAGCCGGTCGGTGACGCCGCGCCCGACGTCCCGGGCGGCGCCGACCATCGTCGGCACGATGCCGTTGACGGCCACCATGGCGAACAGCCCGGGCATCAGGAACTCCCGGTAGCCGTCGACAGGCCCGGCGCCGGACGCACCGGCCGCGCCGGACGCGCCGGACGCGCCGTCCGGCACGGTGATGGCACTGCCGAACACATAGCCGAACACCACCACCATCAGCACGGGCACGGCGAGCGAGACGGCCAGCAGCCCGGGCGAGCGGCGGTAGTGGAGCAGGACACGGAGCATCGACGACCACGTGTCGGCGGCCAGGTCAGCGACTGCGGACATCAGGCGACCTTCCTCTCGGTGGAGACACCGGCGGCGACATCGGCGGAATCGGAGACATCTGCGGCATGTGCGGTGTGCGCGGCATCGGCGTCGTCGACGCCGCCACCCCGCGCCGTCCCGGTGAGCGCGAGGAAGACGTCGTCCAACGAGGGCGGCCGCACCGCCGCATCGAGCGCGACCACCCCCACCGCGTCCAACTCCCTCACCAGCGCAGGCAGCAGCACCGTCACCCCCGACCGGGACACCACCTCCACCGTCCGCTCGTCCTGGTTCACCGCCACGTCGCCGTTCCCCGCGAGCGCGGACAGGACCACGGCGGCCCGGCCGAGTTGGTCGGCGTCGGCGAGGGTGACCGACACCCGCGTGCCGATCGACGCCTTGAGCCGCTCGGGCGGGCCGGTCGCGATGGCGGCGCCGTGGTCGACCACCACGACGGTGTCGGCGAGCCGGTCCGCCTCCTCCAGGTACTGGGTGGTGAGCAGCACCGTCGTCCCGGCCTCGGCCAACTCCGCGACCGCGTCCCAGATCTGCCGCCTGCTGCGGGGATCGAGCCCGGTGGTCGGCTCGTCGAGGAAGAGCACCGGCGGGGCGGTGACCAGGCTGGCGACGAGGTCGAGCCGCCGCCGCATGCCGCCGGAGTAGGTGCGCACCAGCCGGTCGGCGGCCCCGGTGAGCCCGAAGCGGTCGAGCAGCTCCTCGGCGCGGTCCCGGGCGCCCCGGCCGCCGAGCCGGTGCAGCCGACCGAGGAGGCGCAGATTGTCGCGGCCGGTGAGGCCCTCGTCCACGGCGGCGTGCTGACCGGCCAGGCCGATGCTGCGCCGGACCGCGTCCGCCTCGCGAGCCACGTCGTACCCGGAGACCCGCGCCGTCCCCCGGTCGGGGGCGACCAGGGTGGCGAGCACCCGGACGGCGGTGGTCTTGCCCGCGCCGTTGGGGCCGAGCAGGCCGCAGACGGTGCCGGCCGGCACGGCGAGGTCGAGTCCGCGCAGCGCCCGGGTGGCACCGAAGCGTTTCTCCACGCCGGACATCTCGACGGCGAAGGCGGCGTTCCGGGCCCCGGAACTCCTCGGGGCGCTGGTCCAGGCGGTGTCGGACATGGCTCTGCCACTCCCTCATTAGGTACAGCGTACGTAGAAGAGAACGCAAGCGCATCGTACTACGTACGCCGTACGTATCTAAGATGGGGAACCGAGGTGATCTACCAGTGCCGTCCAGTGAGCAGCCGAGCAGCAAGACCCCCAGCAACAGCACCGCCAGCAGCACCCCCGCCGCTGTGCCGACCCCCGCCGCTCCGCCCCCCGGCGAGTCGCCCGAACTGATCTGGCTGCGCCCCGAGCGCACCGGCCGGGGCCCCCGCCCCGCCCACAGCCGGGCCTCCATCGCCGCCGCCGCGATCGCCGTCGCCGACGCCGAGGGCATGGACGCGGTCTCCATGCGCCGGGTCGCGGCCGCGCTCGGCGCGGGCACCATGTCGCTCTACAACTACGTGCCGAAGAAGGAGCACCTGCTCGACCTCATGCTCGACGCCGTCGCCGGTGAGTACGACTACTCCGGCCTCACCCCGACCGGTGACTGCCGGGCCGACCTCCGCGGCCTCGCGCACGAGCAGCTCGCCGCCCTGCGCCGCCACCCCTGGGTGCCCGCCCTGGTGATCGCCCGCCCCGGGATCGGCCCCAACGCCCTGCGCTACACCGAGCACTTCCTCGCCGTCACCGAGCCGAGCGGCCTGAACGGCACCGCCCGCCTGGAGGCGCTCGCGCTGCTCACCGGGTTCGTGTGCCAGTTCGCGCAGTACGAGCGCACGGCGGCGGCCGGCGCCAAGTGGCAGGCGGACCTGGCCGGTTACCTCGGCCGCGCCGCCGCGAGCGGTGAATTCCCGCACCTGGCGGCCGCGTTCGCCACCGCCGGACCGGCGGCCGACAGCCCAGACGCCGTGTTCGACCGGTCGCTCGACCGCGTGATCACGGCCGCCCTGGCCCCGGTGGGGCGCGTCTGACGTCCGCTACCGGCGTCGGCGGCTGCCCGGGACGAACATCCAGAGCAGCCAGGAACCCGTGCCGAGCAGGAGCATGTTCACGGCGATCTGCCCGGGCGCTTCGCCGAATCCGGTGAACCAGCCGCCGAACTTGACCTCCAGCAGAGTGGCGGTGAGGTACCAGAGGCCGAAGTCCGCGACGACGGCCACGACCCACACCACCGCCGGGTGCCAACGCGGCCGGGGCACCGCGTTGGCCAGTGCCAGTACGCCGGTGATGGCCAACGCCAGCGGTCCGAATCCCCTGACGACGTGGTCGAGGTAGTTCCACGGCAAAACCGTGCCCACGACCCAGATCAGCGCCAGACACCCGATGAAGCGCACCAGCACCGCCACCGCGGGATTCGCCCCGGACCGCTCCGGCACCGGAGCCGGTGCCGGTGCCGCCGTTACCTCTATCGGGCTCCCCCACCCCGCCGCCACCGGATCCTGCCAACCCCCGTGCGGGAACTCCCCCGGCGGCCGGCCCGAAGCCAGCGGCCCGGGGCCGACCTGCGGCGGGATCCGCACCGGCCCCAGCGGCACCTCTCCGTACATCACCGGCGGCGGCCCGAACGCCCCTCCCACCGCGCCCGCAGCCGCCCCCGCCCGGGCCACCGCCTCCAGCGCCGCCAACGCCTGCTCCGCCGAAGGCCGCGCCGCCGGATCCTTCGCCAACAACGCACCCAGCAACGGCGCCAGCGCCCCCGCCCGCACCATCGGACGCGGCTCCTTGGTCACCACCGCCACGCACAGCGCGCCGAAGGTGTCCCCGCTGAACGGCGCCTCGCCCTCCACCGCCGAGTACAGCGTCGCGCCCAGCGCCCAAAGGTCGTTGGCGGGAGCCGGGGGCCGGCCCTCCAACTGCTCCGGCGCCATGTACGCGGGCGTGCCGATGACCGCCCCGGTCCGGGTGAGCGCCGTGGTGGCGTCCGCCATGTGCGCGATCCCGAAATCGGTGAGGATCACCCGCTCACCCATCAGCAGCACATTGTCCGGCTTGAGGTCCCGGTGCACGATCCCCGCAGCATGCGCCTGCCGGAGCGCCTTCACCATCGCCGCCCCGAACTCCGCGACCCGCGCCACCGGCAGCGCCCCGCCCCGGCCGACGGCCGCCGCGAGCGACTCCCCGTCGACGAACTCCATCACGATCACCGGCGCGCCCTCGTACTCGGCGACGTCGTGCACGGTGATGATCCCGGGATGGTTCAGCCGCGCGGCAGCCCGCGCCTCCCGCAGCACCCGCTGCACGAGCTGCTCCCGCTCCGCCTCCGTGACGCCCTGCGGCAGCAGCACCTCCTTCACCGCGACATCCCGGCCCAACGTGGTGTCCCACCCCCGCCAGACCCGCCCCATGCCACCCTGGCCGATCAGCTCCACGAGCTGGTACCGGCCCCCGATCAGTGCCCCGTTCACCGCTGCCACGCGCCAAACCCTAGCGGCCGGACCACCCACTGCTACTGGCAGATCATCAAATCGTTTCCCCCGACCTCACCAAGACCGGGTCGCCGCCGCCTTCGCCGCCCCCACCTTCACCTACAGCACCAACCGCATGATCGGCCACGCCGACCCCCGCGCCGACAACCTCGTCGCGGCCCTGCCCGGCCCAGCCCCTGACCTTCGACCCCGGAGCACACGGACAGGCGAAGGCCCCCGCCGCAGGAACGCGACGGGGGCCGAGTGAAGGGGTGTGTTACCGCAGGTCAGGTGGCGGGACTGAGGAACCAGCGCTGGTTGGCACCGGCGTGGCAGTCCCAGATCCCGAGGCGAGTGCCGTTCTCGGTGACCCAGCCCGGCAGTTCGAGGCAGCGGCCGGAGTTCGGGTTGTAGAGACTGTTGTCAGCACGGCGCAGCCACTTCTGGCCGCCCTTGATGTTGTCGCAGTCGGCGAGGACGACGGGGGCACCGTTCCAGGTGGCCTCGTCCTGCACGGTCACGCACTTGCCCTGGATGATGAGGGCGTGGTTGTCGGTGTTGAACTTGAACTGCTGGTTGGGGCCGTTCCAGCAGTTCCAGATGCCGACGTCCATTCCGCCGCCGATGTTGTCCAGGCACTTTCCGCTGTCGAGGGCACTGCGCACCGAGATGCTGGTGCCGCTGATGGCGAGGTTGCTGACCTGGGGGTCGGTGAGCGCGTAGGGGTACGCACGGACGTCGCCGATGGCACCGTGGAAGTGATCCTCGACCGAGTAGTAGCGGGTGACGGCAGCGCCGATGGAGAGCGTTCCACCGCTGTACCAGCCGTGGGGGTTCTTCGCCGCGCCGACGGCCCTTCCGTTGACGTAGAGCGTCATGGTGGCGGTTTCCGCGTTGTAGGTGCCCACCAGGTGCACCCATTGACCGATCTGGGGGCGAGCCTGCTCCGAGCCGCCGGCCACGTAGTAGGTGGTGGTGTCGTGCCAGTCCTCGTTCGGAGCGACAAAGGCCCAGGTGCCGGTAGCGGCCGAGTACTGGAGATAGAAGGGGCTGCGGTCGTTGCCCACGATAGAGAGCACCGTTCCGTAGCCGTTGACGCTGTCGGGTTTGACCCAGGCGGCGACGCTGTAGCTGCGGCGGGTGTCGATACCGGGTGCCCGCGTGCTCTGGTAGTAGTTGCCGCCGTCGAAAGTGGAAGCACCGTTGACGGTGCCGTTCCGGTCGGTGGTGAATCCGGGATTGTTGGTGCCACCGAGTACGTTGGTCGCGTTGCTGTCGACCACGGCCCTGGTGGGATCGGAGCGGAGTGTGTTCTGACGGTCGAGGTTGTACCAGTCCGGGTTCACCTGGTAGTTGGCGACCGTGTGAGGTCCTACGTCCCAGGCGAAGCCGGGGTTGGCGGGATCACCGGTGCGGTGCCCCCACCAGATCTGGATGTCACCGGTCGCGGGGTTCTTGCCCCACAGTCCGGGGGCGCCGTTGCCCAGGAGGTCGCCGTCGGAGCCCAGGACGGGCCAGGTGGCGACGGGAACACCCTGGATATTGGTGGCGCTCGCGATGCCGGTCAGGGTCGGAACGACGAGAGGAGTGCCGTTCTCGTCGAGGACGGGATCCCCGAAGTCGGGATCGACGACGTCGAGGGTGCCTGTGGTGAAGGTGTAGGCGGTCAGGTCACCCGATGTCGGATCCACGTCCACCGGGCGGAGGTTGCGTGCCCACAAGCCTGGGTGCCCTTGTCCGGCCCAGTCACCCGGGGTGATGAGTTCCATGTCCTTCCAACCGCCGGAGGCGAGGCGGACGGGCTGACCGAACTGGTTGGTCGTCGCGGCGGGGAAGAACCACAGACCCGCGTCGCTGCCGTCGTCATTGACCTCCACGGTGATCAGGCCGGTCTTGTTCTTGAACTCCAGCTTGATGTCGAGGTCGGTGTGGGCGGGGTCGCCCAACGCCGCCACACGCAGGGTGTGCGACCAGTCCGCGGCATAGCCGTTGCAATAGGCGGTGTCGTTGGGAGGCGTCACGCACGCCGGCCGGTTGACCGGGGACTTGCTGTCGTAGCGGCCCGTGGAACGGCTGTTGCCGGGATTTCCGTACACGAATAGGTTCGGATCGTCCTTGACGTGGACGAACAGGTCGTCGACGTGCTTGCCACCGGTGAGTGCACCGCGGTGGCTGTACTGGACGGCATCCCGGCCCCAGGTGCTCCGGTCCGGTGTATCGGCGGGTACAGCGGCGAGTGCGGCAGTCGGGCTTTTGGCGACGGTGTTTCCGGGGATGCTGTAGGCGCGGAGGTTCCCGGCGTCGTCGGCGGTGAGGATGTCCGCCGCGCCGTCACCGGTGACATCGCCGAAGACCGGCTGCGGGCCGTCCGGGTTCCATGGCACGTAGAAGGCGTACTGGGCGACGGGCGAGACATTGCCCGCATTGTCCTCGACCTGGATGTAGGCGATGTTGGTTCCCCAGGCGGTGGGGAAGACAGGAAGCCCACCCGCGGGCAGCGAGTCGCCGCACTGCCAGGACGCCCCTTCGAACTGCGGGTCGAAGCTCCAGCGCGCGCAGACGACGCCGGAGGTCTGGCCGCCCGAAGGGTTCGGGTCGACGGCGGTGTACGGGATGTTCCCCCACTCACCGGACCGCAGCCTGCTGCCCTGCCCGTTGCCCGACGGCGGGAACTGGGTGGCGAGCGCCTCGTCGGACAACTGGTCGTAGAGCGTCGGGACCTGCACCGTGGGTGGGGTCTGGTCGACACCGAAGTGGCAGGCCGGCGTGGATCCGGACATGCCCACCAACTGGTCGCTGGCGAGGATGCCGTAGCCGTAGACATGGCCGTCCTTGATGACGCCGGCCGGCACCAGGTAAGCGGCATTGGTGCCGCTGTTCACCGGGCCGGTGTAGTCCGAGGCGACATCGGGAACGCCGGGCACCGTGTAGTCCCAGATGTGGGTCCAGGAGTACAGCTGTTGCTGAACGGGGCTGCTGACAGTCGCGTTGAGCGTGACTCCGTTCAGGTCGGACCCCGCGCCCAACCAGCCCCAACCGCTGCCGTCGCAACCCGGGACAGTCCGATCCGGGGATTCGGTCTTCGGGGCGGGATCGGTGTGGGGTTCCGTCGGAGTGTCGGGAGTCCGGTCGTACTCGACCACCACGACCGGCCGGTAGTCGAGGCGCTTGAACGCGAGCTTGTCGTTCTCGTCGCCCTCGACGGTGAAAGTCATCGCCGACGTCTGTGCCGCCCAGTCGCGGTACGCCGAGGTCACGTCGAAGCGGAAGTCAACGGAGTTGGTGCATCCCGCGTTTCCGGAGCCGGGTACCAAAGCGGGGTCCCCGATTCGACCGCCGAGGTGCGTCGGAGCGTCCTCCCACCTCGTCTCGTAGCCGATCGGCTTGTTGACCACGAAGAGGTTGAGGGGGTATGCCTTCTTGCAGTCCCAGTTGGACGACTTGACCTGCCACATCGTCATAGTGGCCTTGTTGATGATGGTACCGCCGAAGCCGGCCGAGTCGATCTGGAAGAACGACCGCTCGATTCCGGTCTTCTGCACATAGTCCTGCCGACCGACACCGGGGCGGTTGAAGGGCTCCGAGGCCGAGACGGTCCGCAGGAAGTTCTTCTGACCGGGGTAGGCGGACTGGGTCCACGTCCAACCGTTGCCACTGCGGTCGTCGGTGATCCAGCCCGGATCGATGAACCACGGCCCCTCACCGTGGGCGAGCAGGTCCTGATCGGGACTCAGGGTGATTCCGCCGCCGCCGGCGCTGGTGGGCATGACCGAGACCTTGGCGTTGTTCCCCGGCCCGTCGACGCTACTGGTCGCCGAGCCCTCGGGATCACCGCTCGCGGCCGCCGGTTCGACAGCGGCCGAGCCAAGGGCGGTGAAGCCGGCCTTCACGGAGGACGGGGTGGCCGGGGCGCTCCGGGGGGCCGTGGCCGGGGCAGCCGTGGTGCTGTCCCACATCCGGGGCGCAGGGGCGTACCAGCGCACGGTGCCGTCGTCGGCGGTGGCCGTGAGGTTGTAGTCGGCGTCCGACTTCACGGTCACGCCCGCGGTGGCCACGGGGAAGGTGACCGATTTCAGCGCCGGATCGGCGGCGGCCTCGGCGGTCTTCACGACGAGGACGGTGCTCAGGCCGCCGTACTTGGTGGCGGTCGCCTTCAGGTCGATCCCGGGGGCGACCTCGGGATAGAGCACGCCGTCGCCGTCCTCGTCCACATGACCTTGCGTCAGCGGAAACGGTGAGCTGAGCGTCAGCTGCTTCCCGTCCGCGCTGGTGAGCGTCGCGAGCGCGCCCGGCCCGCCGGCCGACAGGTGGACGCCGGCCCCCGAAGCCTTCGGACGGAAGCCGCCCCTGGGATCGGTGACCAGGGTGGCGTCGAGATCCGCCCACGCGCCGTTCTGCTTGACCCGCTGCCGCTCCACATGCTGCGTCTTCTGCAGATGCCCTTCAGGAGTGGCCACCGTCTCGCTGTAGTCGTCGGTCAGCGAGGGAACGGGTACGGCCACGCCCGTGCTCTTGGCCCGGGCGATCGCCTTCTCCGCCTCGGTCGCGGGCGGCCGCATCTTCGTGTGCTCGGCGTCGGCCTCCGCCATCACCTGAGCGAGACTCTTGGGTTTCGGCTGCGGCGCGGCTGTCGCTGCCGGTGTCGGCAGACCGGCACACAGGGCAAGCCCTAGGTGTACTGACCACGGAGGTTGGTGACGGGGTTCACGGTGCGGTGATCTTGAAATGAGTGAGGGCCTTCTGGCCAGGTGTGGATTGCGACATCTACCCCAGCGCCAGAAAGGCCCTCATGCCACACCGTAACGCACCGCTGACCGAGACCGGACGCCTGCGCCTTGCCCGCTGCGTGGTCGAGGACGGCTGGCCGCTGCGGCGGGCCGCCGAGCGCTTCCAGGTCTCGCCCACCACGGCCAAGCGCTGGGCCGACCGCTACCGCGCTCTCGGCGAGGCCGGCATGGCGGACCGGTCCTCGCGCCCGCACCGCAGCCCCTGGCAGACCCCGACCCGCACCGAGCGGCGGATCATCAAGGTCCGCGTCCTCCGGCGCTGGGGACCCGCCCGCATCGCCTACCTGCTGCGGCTCAACCCGGCCACCGTGCACCGCGTCCTGACCCGCTACCGCCTCGCCCGCCTGGCCCACCTCGACCGCACCACCGGCCGCGTCATCCGACGCTACGAGCACTGCGCACCAGGCGAGTTGGTCCACGTCGACATCAAGAAGCTCGGCAACATCCCCGACGGCGGAGGCCACCAGGCCCTCGGACGCCAGGCAGGCCGCAAGAACCGCTCCGGAGCCGGCTACAGCTACCTCCACAACGCCGTCGACGACCACTCCCGCCTGGCCTACAGCGAGATCCTGCCCGACGAGCGCAAGGACACCGCCACGGCGTTCTGGGCCCGGGCGAACGCCTTCTTCGCCCGGGCCGGAATCACCGTCCAGCGCGTGCTGACCGACAACGGCTCCTGCTACAAGTCACACGCCTGGCGCGATGCCCTCGCCGCCGAGGGCATCGCGCACAAACGCACCCGCCCCTACCGGCCACAGACCAACGGCAAGGTCGAACGCTTCAACCGCACCCTGCTCGACGAATGGGCCTACGCCCAGCCCTACCGCAGCGAGCAGGAGCGCCGCGACGCCTACCCCGCCTGGCTGCACACCTACAATCACCACCGCGGACACACCGCACTCGCAGGCAAGCCACCCGCCAGCCGCGTTCCCAACCTCACGGGTCAGTACACCTAGGGCGAACGCTGGAACTCGTCCGGCCAGGGTCCTGGCTCGGCGCCCTGCAGGGCGTGATCTGGGGGGCGTGGGCACGGCGAAGCCTTTCCGACGAGGAGAAGGTGCGGACGCGGCCGGATCGGCACTGCGCGCACAGGACAGACGCAACCTGCCCACGAACCTGACGGTCCGTCAATCACTTTTCCTTGCTACCAGAATGCTTTGACACTGGTTCACACCATTCGCACCCGTCGTGATTTGAATCACCGCAGGCGATCTTTGTCGACTCCTCGACGTGAGATGTAGGCGACCCATAAGGTCGACTGACGCTTGATCAACTGGCCGTTCCCACGGGCACGGTCACCTACGGAGGGGTGACGGTGCTCTCTCACCGTGCTCGCTCGGCCCGCCTACGGGCCTCCTACTCGCGACGCTCGCGGACCGCCCTGGTCAGCACCCTTGCGGTCGTCGCCTCCCTGATGGTTCCCGCCGGGGGCATAGCCTTCGCGGCGGAACCGGACTACCACCGCGTATGGTCGCCACCGAAGACTCCGCTTCCGGGAACAGCCTCGGTGGACGGCACCGAGGCGTCCATCCCGGCAACCGCCCCTGCGAAGACAACGCCCGCCTAGCCTGTCCCGAACAGGGGCGGGAAGACTGCTCCGGCCGGCGCCGCGACGGTCGAACTGGCGCAGGCCCCCGCCGCCGGCACACTCACCACCCGCCCCGACGGCCGCGGCAACACGGTCCAGGAGCCTGCGGCGGGCGCCGCCGCGAAGGCCGGCGACCTTCCCGTCTGGGTGTCGTCCATAGCCGGCGGGAGCAACCCCTCGCCCGCCCGCCGGGCCGAAAGCTCCACCGGCGCGGAGACGAACCCCAAGGTCGGCGTCACGGTCGCGGACACCGCAACCGCCAAGGCCGCAGGGGTCAGCGGCGCCCTGGTCTCCCTCTCCCTCGCCGACCAGCACATCGGGACCAAGGCGCGCGTCAGCCTGGACCCCGTGGCGCTCGCCCCCGCCTACGGCGGCGACTGGGCGAACCGCGCCACCCTGGTCGCGCTGCCCGCCTGCGCGCTCACCAACCCGGGCGCTCAGGAATGCCGGACCGGCACACCAGTCCCCTCGCACCTCGACCCGCAGACGAAGAAGCTCGTCGCCGACGTCGACCTCCCCGCCGCCGCGCCCGTGTCCTCACCGTTCGCGAAGTCCTCGGCCGTCTCCGCGGCCGGTGCTCCCACCGCGGCGCCCGCCATGGTCCTCGCCCTGCAGGGAGCCCCGAGCAGCGGCTCCGGCACCTACAGCGCCACGAGTCTGAACCCCAGTCAGGGCTGGGCGGCCGGCGGATCGTCCGGCTCGTTCACGTACAACTACCCGGTCCAGATGCCACCGAGCCTCGGCGGCGGCGTCCCGCAGATCGGTCTGTCCTACGACTCGGCGTCGGTCGACGGCAAGACCTCCGCGACCAACTCCCAGGCGTCCTGGATCGGCGAGGGCTGGGACCTCGGCTCGGGCTTCGTCGAGCGTTCCTACCAGCCGTGCTCGAAGGCCGGCATCACCGGCTCCGGCGACCAGTGCTGGGGCGGCGCCAACCTGACGCTCTCCCTGGCCGGCCACTCCGGCCAGCTCGTCCCGCACGACGGCTCCTGCGACACCTCCAACCCGCGCGACGAACTGTCCAAGTGCACCTGGCGCCTGCAGTCCGACGACGGCACCAAGGTCGAGTTCCTCACCGGCGCCGACAACGGCACCTGGAACGGATCCTTCCTCAAGGTCACAGACACCAGCGGCACCGTCTACTACTTCGGCCTGAACCACCTGCCCTCGGCCCAGGGCACTCCGACCAGCACCGGTCCGGTGAGCCAGTCGGCCTGGACCGTCCCGGTGTTCTCCCCGAAGCCCGGTGATCCCTGCTACGACTCCGCCAAGGGCAACGCGTCCTGGTGCCGGAGCGCCTGGCGGTGGAACCTCGACTACATCGTCGACCCCCACGGAAACCTGACCACCTTCAGCTACGACCCCGAGAAGAACAACTACGCGCTCGGCGCCGGCCAGAACCACGGCAACGGAACCAACACCGAGTACACGCGTGCCGGCACTCTGCGCGCCATCGGCTACGGTCAGCTTCTCTCCGACCAGCTGAACAGCAACGGAACGCACCAGCCCTCCTCCCAGGTCGCCTTCGACAGCGGTGAGCGCTGCCTCGCCGGCGACGCCTGCGCGGCCGAGAACCGCACACCCGAGAACGCCGGCAACTGGCCCGACGTGCCGGTGGACCAGCAGTGCGCCGCCGCAGGCGCCTGTGCCAACGCGGGTCCCAGCTTCTGGACCAGCCGGTGGCTCAACACCATCACCACCAAGGTCCGTGTCAACGGTGAGTACCGTGACGTCGACACCTACAGGCTCGAGCACTCCTTCAAGGACCCGCACGACACCAGCAACAGCCCGGGTGCAGCGGATCCCCAGATCCCCTGGCTCGACTCGGTCCAGCGCACGGGCCACAGCAGCGGGCAGGGCGACACCGCGCTGAACCCCGTCACCTTCAAGGCCATGGCACTGCGCAACCGCGTCGACGGCCTCGTGCCTTCGCGCTCGGACTTCTTCCGCTACCGGATGGAGGTCATCACCACCGAGACCGGCGGCACCATCGGCATCGACTACTACCGCCAGTCGTGCTCGCGCGACAACGGCGTCATGCCGAACTCCCCCAGCAACAACACACTGCCCTGCTTCAACGTCAAGTGGTACGAGCCCAACGCCACAGCGACCGACAACCCCGTCGACGACTGGTTCCTGCGCTACCCGGTCCACACCGTGGCCATCGACCCGCGCTCGGACTTCGTGTCCAGTTCCCTCCTCCAGACCACCAGCTACACCTACGGCGACGCCGCTTGGCACCGCAATGACGCCGACGGCATCGACAGCGCCGTTCGCACTTGGGACCAGTTCCGCGGCTACGCCTACGTCACCGCGGTGAGCGGCACCATCGGTGAGGGTGAGGGCCCGCAGAGCAAAACCGCCACCTACTACCACCAAGGCATGGACGGCGACCACGACGGTGCCGGAAACGTCCGCACCGGCGTCAAGGTCGCGGGCCCGACCAGCGGTCCCGTCACCGACCACGACTGGCTCTCGGGTCAGGTCCTCGAATCCGCCACCTACGCCGACGGAAACGCCCCTCTCGACGCCCCCGCCGTCAGCAGCGTCAACTCCAGCAGCGAGCCTGCGGTGGTCGCCACCCACAGTCGAGGGAACTCCCTGCCTCCGCTCCAGGCACGGTACGCCGCACCGGCCCAGAGCTCCGTGACCGCGAAGGCAAGGAAGTCCGACAACAGCTGGCGCACCACCACGGACACCACGTTCGTCGAGGCGAACGCGCCCTACCGCCCCTCGAAGGTCCTGCAGCAGGCCGACGGCACCCCGGACGTGTGCGTGCGGACGAACTACGCCGCGAACCCGGCCTCGCCCATCGTCAACGCCGTCTCCCAGACGCTCACCGTCTCCGGCGACAACGCCTGCGACGCGACTCCCACGGCGGCGAACACCGTCACCGGCGGTCGCACGCTCTACGACAACCAGCCCCACGGCAGCCTGGGCGCCACCGCGTCCGCCACCGGCCTCCAGGTGCTGGAGAAGTACGACGCCAACGGCACCGCCCAGTGGACCACCACCGGCACCAGCGCGTACGACGCCTACGGCCGTCCCACCACCGTCACCGACCCCACCACGACCGACGGCGCGCACCCGAACGGTGCCGCCACCACCACCGTCTACAGTGCCGCCGCGCCGGGTGAACTGCCCAACAAGAACACCGTGGTCGCGCCCGCCCCGGCCGGCACCCCGGAGGCCGCGACCGGCTGGACCTCCACCGTCACCCTCGACCCCACCCGGTCCCTGCCCCTGACCACCACGGACGTCAACGGCCGTACCGTCACCCAGACCTACGACTCCCTCGGCCGGCTGACAGCCGTCTGGCAGGCTGGCCGCAGCACCGCCGAACCCGCCGACTACAAGTTCACGTACCAGCTCAGGAACAACGGCCCCTCCTCGATCACGACCCAGACCCTGCGGGCCACCAAGACCTACCAGCAGTCCATCCAGATCCTGGACGGCCTCGCCCGTGTCGTGCAGACACAGACCGACCCGGCCATCTCGGCCTACGCCGGCCGACTGATCACCGACACCTCCTACGACTCCCAAGGCCGCCCCGACTCGACCAACAACACGTACTACAACAACCTCAACCCGCCGGAAACCACCCGCTTCCACCCCGACAACTCCAAGGTCCCCAGCCAGTCGCACACCGTCTACGACGGCATGGGCCGCGTGGTCGCCAGCGAGTCCCGCGCGTACGGCGTCAAACAGGCCACCACGGCGACCTCGTACCCCGAGCCCGGTCGCATCGACGTCACACCGCCGACAGGAGGACGGGCCACCACCACCATCTCCGACGCGCGCGGGCGCACCCTCCAGCTGTGGCAGTACCGCACCCCGGCCCCGACCGGGAACCCCGGAGACGCGGACGTCACGTCCTACAGCTACTCCCAGGTGGGCACCGAGGCCTCCCGCACGAACGCCGCCGGCAACACCTGGACGTACAGCTACGACCAGCGCGGGCGCCGCACCGGCACCAGCGACCCCGACGCCGGCAGCAGCACCGTCACCTACGACGCCGCCGGCCGGGTGGCCAGCGCCACCGACGCCCGGGGCCAGAGCATCGTCTCCACCTACGACCTGCTCGGACGCCCGACCGGCACCTACAAGGACTCCGTCAGTCCCGCCAACCGGCTCACCGGCAACACGTACGACACCGTGGCCAAGGGCAAACCCGCCGCCTCGACCCGCTACGTCGGCGGTCAGAGCGGCGCGGCGTACACCACCGCGGTCACGGCGATGGACACCGCCTACCGTCCCACCAAGACGACCGTCACCATCCCCGGCAGCGAGGTCGGGCAGGCCAACCCGCTCACCTACACGTACCAGGCCGTCTACAACCCCATCACCGGCGCGCTCACCAAGCAGGGCCTGCCCGCGGTCGGAGACCTGTTCGCCGAGTCGGTCACCTACAACTACGAGGCCTACGGTCTCCTGCACGACATCGGCGGGCTCGGCGGCGTCGCCTACGACGTCCAGTCCGACTACGACGCCTACGGCCGCAACATCCGCTCCACGATGAACCCGTACGGCACCCAGCTCGTCGCGACGAACACGTTCGACGAGTCCACCGGGCGCCCGATCAGCCAGTTCGTCGACAAGCAGACCGCCACCACCGGTTCGGTCCAGCAGACCACCTACGCCTACAACCAGGCCGGCCGGATCACGGCGATCCGCAGCATCCCCAACAACACCCCGTCCGCGACCGACCTGCAGTGCTTCGGCTACGACTACCTCGGCCGCCTCACCACGGCCTGGACCGACACCGGGCGCCTCTACCAGGAGCCCAACCCGACGGTCGGCGGCCAGGGCCGCTGCACCAACGACAGTCCGACGAGCGGCGCCCAGGTCCCGGCCCAGACCACCGTCGGCGGCTCCGCCCCCTACTGGCAGAGCTACCAGTACGACCTGACCGGGAACCGGACCGGCATGGTCGCCCACGATCCCGGCGGCGACACCTCCCGGGACGTCACCACCACCCAGACCTTCCCGAACGCGGGCACCCGCAACACCCCGACCGCCGCGCCCGGCACCGGCGGCGGTACCGGCGGCCCGCACGCCCTGCTCACCTCCACCAACCGTGTGGGGAGTGACAACCCGACCACCAGTACCTCCCAGTACGACGCGGCCGGCCACACCACCGCCGTGACGGACACCGCCGGCACCACCACCCTCACCTGGAACGGCGAGGACCGCCTGGAGTCGGTCAACAAGACCGGCAGCGGCGCCACCACCTATGTGTACGACGCCGGCGGCAGCCAGCTCGTCCGCCGCAACCCAGGCAAGACGACCATCAACCTCGCCAACGGCGACGAGCTGGTCTACGACACCGCAACCAAGTCGCTCACCGCCTCGCGCTACTACTCCGTCCCCGGCGGCATCACCCTGGTGCGCCAGGGCGGCAACGTCCTCACCTATCAGTTCGCCGACCACCACGGCAGCAACTCCCTGGCCATCAACGCCAGGACGCTCGCGGAGAACCGGCGACCCACCGACCCCTTCGGCAACCCCCGCGGCACCCAGCCCTCCATCTGGGCCGGCGACCACGGCTTCGTCGGCGGCACCAAGGACGACATCACCGGCCTCACCAACCTCGGCGCGCGTCAGTACCAACCCACCACAGGCCGATTCCTCAGCCTCGACCCCGTCCTAGACGCAGGCGACCCACAACAGTGGAACGGCTACGCGTACTCCGAGAACGACCCGGTCAACAAGTCCGACCCGAGCGGCCTCCGCTCGCAGGAGTGCGGCACGCTCTACCCATGCGGCGCGGCCGGCACCATCACCATGAGCAACGCGGCGGAAACCACCGCGACCTACATGCCCGGGGTCGAACCCCCGAAGGCCGACCTCACTCCGTACAGCACTGTTAACGTCCCCGGCCCCGGATCCGGCGGCGGCGGTCCGGTCGCAACCAAGGTGACCGAGAGCGCCAAGAAGGCCGAGACCGCCAAGAACAAGGTCATCGACGTCGGCAAGAAACTCGCCAAGATCGTCTCCGACGAGCTGGGCATTACCGACGCCATCGACTGCGTCACGACCGGAAACCTCGGCTCCTGCGGCGAGACCGCACTCAACGTCGTAAGCAGCATGCTCAGCGGCGGCCCGCTCACCAAGCTCCTGACCAAGTACGCGTTCCGCTGGAACAAGGCCTACGAACTCGCCAAAACCCTCAAGACCCTCGCCGGCGACCTCTTCGACGGCCTGAAGACCTGGCGCCGCGAATCCAAGGCTGCCAAGGAAGCGGAAGACACCGTAGCTGCGGCCTGCCCGATCCGCCGCCACAGCTTCCCGCCGACCACGCCCGTCCTACTCGCCGACGGCAGCGCCAAACCCATCGGTGAAATCACCGTCGGTGACCAGGTCCTGGCCACCGACCCCCAAACAAACACCACCTCCGCCGAAGCCGTCGTCAACACCATCGTCACCCCCGACGACACCCTCTTCACCGACCTCACCCTCGCTTCCACCACCTCCTCCCCCAGCACCCTCACCTCCACCCAGCACCACCCCTACTGGGACATCACCACCGCCCGCTGGACCCAAGCCTCCGACCTCCAGCCCGGCGACACCCTCCTCACCGCCGACGGCACCCCCGTCACCATCCAGTCCGTCCGCAACTACGAACTCGCCCCCACCGAAGCCCGCGACCTCACTGTCTCCAACCTCCACACGTACTATGTGCTGGCGGGGGCCACGCCCATCCTCGTTCATAACTGTGGGGATGAGGATCCGATAGAGCTCTTTCGCTCCCCTGGGGAGGGAAAGAGGGCGAGTGAGGCGGACGGGCTGAATGTCGCCAACCACGACGGAAATCATCCCACGGCATACCTGTCCAACATGGCCGAAGGCGCAGCGCAGTACGCTGGCAACGGCCATGACCCTGGATTCCACGTCTTCACAATGAAGCCGGGATTTCGGAAGGCATTTGGTAAACTCGAGTACCCGTTGGAGAACAAGAATGGGCTAAAGGGTGTTACCGAGTGGAGAATTCCAGCCCGCAGATTCGACGAGTTCAATTCATATATTGATCACTCCAAAACCAGATGGGTAGATGTCCATCAGGGCTGGTGGGAGGACTGATTGTTACGGGCGGGCGTCTCGGTGCTACTGTGGAGGCGCCCGCCCGTCAATCCGATGTTCGGAGCATTGAGAACCAATGAATGATCGCGACACTTCTGGCCGACTTTCCCGCTATCTCGGCCATCTGCATACACTTACTGGCGCGGATCCGGTCATTCGAGAGATCCTGCCCCCAGGATCCAAGCTGGGCAGGGCGCTCGCCGCCATCTATGCAAACGTGCCGGAGCCTGGCTATCTGACCGGATTCACGTACGGACTCTCACTGGCGGATCACGCGGAGTGGACTTCAAGTCGCCGAGAATTGAGCGTTACCGTTTGCTCTGATGACTTCGAATGGGCAACTATCCCATCCCGCGCGGTTGGTGCAATGCGTGGAGTTTCAGCCTTTCATAGCGGGCGAGCATTTGGCCACATGGAGCGATTTATCGATTATTCCGATATGTCTAGCCTTCTCTTGGCCAGCCCTGCGGGTCAATGGAATTCCGGCACTCTCGATCTAGGGCCTGGGGAGTTTGATTCGGGCGAGCGTGACGTCGTTGAACTCGTCGGGGCGTATCCAATTTATGCTTCGGAGAGGGAGTTTGTAAAGCTGAATGGCTTTGATGCATTCTGGGGTCTTGAGTGGGATCGATTTGACCCCTTGAGGGCGCCGGTAGCCTGATCTTGATGTGATCTTTTCTGCGCGCGCCGGATACAGGAATGGCCGCCAGGAGCAGTTTGTCAGAACATTCGTAGAGCCCCCGCTGAAGGTCACTTCAGCGGGGGCTCTACGGCGTCTTGACGGCAGTAGTTGACGGCAACGTCAGCGGACGGGTGTTGCACAAAGCCGCGGGTCGTCGCCACCGTCGGGCTGGTCGGCGGTGTTGGTGGGGTTGTGTAGGGCGCGGCCGAGGAGGTCGATGGCTTGCCGCTGGAGGCGGACGTGGGCGTAGACGGTGGCGGTGACGCCGATGTGGGCGTGCCCGAGGAGTTCCTTGAGCATGGAACCGGATTTGGCGCAGTTGGGAGCGGCGAAGGAAAGCTTTGAAGTGGCGGGTAAGGGTGGCGGTTTCGATCGGGTGGCCGTCGGGCCGGGTGAAGACGTGGCCGTTGTCCATCCAGCCCCTGTCGGCCTTCTCTCGCTCCTGAGCCTGCTGCCCGCGATGGGTGCGATGAGTGCGTAAGCAGGACGACGGCAGGGCGATGCGGCGCTCCGAGCTGATGGTCTTTGTGGGGAGCATGGTCAGGCCGCCGGTGCGGGTGCGCTGGAGAGTCCGGCGGACGTTGGCGGTGCCGCCTGCAAGGTCGAGGTATTCCCAACGCAGGCCGAGGAGTTCGCCCTTGCGGAGCCCGGTATGGAGGGCGAGTTCGAACAGTGCACACAGCCGGTGACCAGAGGCACCCGCGAGGAAGTTGCGGGCCTCGTCAGCGGTGAAGGGATCGAAGCGGCGGGGGCGGGGTGTGCCGGTGGGGACGTTGCGGGCGACATTGCGTGGGATCTCCTCCTCTCGCACTGCGTGCTCCAGGGCGGACTTGAGCACAGAGTGGAGGTAGGCGAGTGCGAGTGGGGAGAGATGCTTGCGGCAGCATTTTCCGATGGCGCAACAACGCGAGCGGCGGCCGGCCTTAGCGTCGGGCCTGCGGGCGGCGTCGATGCCGCGAGCGCAGCACTGGCAGACCGTTCACAGTTCGTTCAGCCAGCTCCGGACGTCCTTTGCCGAGAGCTTGGCGATCTTCTGCCGGCCAAGGCCGGGGGCTCGGTACTGGTTGACGCACGCGGTGTAGCGGGTGTGGGTGGTCTCGCGGAGATTTGCTGGCGGGAAGCATTCCGGTCTTCGTCCATAATTGCGATGAGACGGCGACCGTTCTTTACGATCCCGAGCAGGGGAGTGATGGGCACGCCATCATTCAGATAGACATGGCCGACGGACGATCAGCCACGACGGAAGCCATGCCGCAGGGAAGGCCCAGGTCGCCTGGCGACTATTCTGGACTCCCAAATGTGGGCGGAGAGGGTTCCGGGAGGACATGGGGCCGAAGACTGTGTCCAGGACGTTCGATCTTCCAAATGCGGAGGCCGCCTGGAAAGCTCAGCAAGGATCCGTCGACACGAACTTCGACCCTTATGGCCCCGGCAACAACTGCGTCACATACTGCGTATTCGTATTGCGGGCAGGCGGAGTCGACCTACCGGAAGGCGCAGGGGGCGTAGCTACATTGCGACTAGCCCTCAGGAGGGGCAAGTGAGGAGATTGATCTTCGACGTATGTTCCGCAGCCCGCCCTTAAGGTGCTGGCCGAAATCATCGTCAGCGCGAATGTGGGTGAAGTTCATCTTCAGCGCGCAGGAGAGGTCCTGGTTGCGCGAGCCAAAATGAATAGCAGGATCCTTGCCCCGGGCACGAAGAGTCGGATCTCGGGCGATCGTCTGGACGAGTTGCTTTTCAGCATCGCCGATGCTGAGGATGCGTACATCGAGGCATGGCAAGCCTGCGAGACAGGAACCAAAGAATGGCGTGACGCAGAGGGACTAGCAGCATTGGATATTTCGCTCAACCGTGCAACCGATTATTTTCGCGCCGTTGCGTCTCAGGAGTAACTGAGCCTACATCCAACTCCGCGGTGCCTCTCCGAGAGTTTCCTGCCCAGAAATTCCCTCGGTCTGCATAGATCGCTGCGGCCCCCTGGTCTAATTCCAGTGGGGCCGCAGTGGCGCCTGACGGCAGCAGCTGACATCACCGTCAGTGAATAGGGGCCGCAAAGGACGGCACATCACTGCCGCCGTCCGGATCGGTGACGACCCGATAGAGCTTTCCAGGTGCCCATCAGGCGAGGCCGATAGCGGTTGGTTGCATACGGAGTCTGACGTGCATGCAGACGGTGGCGATGACGCCGATGTGGGCGTGGCCGAGGAAATATCCGACGACGACAAGTTCAACGCCTCGACCCGCGAGGAGGGTGACGGTTGCATGTCGGAGCTCGCGGAAACGAACCCGACGAAGCGACCTACTGAAGCATCGTGGCGAAAGTTAATGTGGCGGCAACGATCGGCCACACTTCACCCAGCATCACATCCGACGAGCAGTTTCGCCACTCTCGGCGGCGACCTTTTCATTTGGACTCATGGGAAGCACTCCGGGCACAGGCGATGTCGACCTCCGATGCGCTCCTTGTAGTGGACACAGGCCGCGACGCCGCGGTTCCCCCTGGGCGACTGGTCTCCGAGTGGGTCAATTCAGGGCGTGGGGGAGGGTGGTGCGGACCCAGCGTTCGGGTTCGGAGAGGTGGGGGGCGTGGCCGGCGTGGGGGTAGACGTGGCGTTCGGGTTTGGGGAGGGAGAGGTCGATCAGGTCGAGGATCTCGCCGTACATGGGGGCGCTGTCGTCGCTCTGGGTGAGGAGGACGCGTTCGGTGAAGCGGTTGAGGGCGGTGAGGTCGAGGTCGAGGGCGTCCGGGTCGCGGAGTTCGTCGAGGTAGGTCGGGGCGTTGCGGACGCAGGTGTGGCGGACCGGGGCGGGGAGTTGTTCCCAGGCGCCCGGGCCGAAGGCGATGGTGTTGGCGTAGAGCTCGGCCGCGGCCGCTGATTCGGCCTGTTCGAGGAGTTCGCGGACCTCCGAGATCCGTTCGGAGAAGGCGACGCCGAGGGGGCGGAGTTCCGGGTCGGCGAGGAGGACGCCGGTCGCGGGCGGTTCGTGGACGGTCACGCCGCGCAGCAGGTCGGGGCGGGCGGCGGCGAGGCGGAGGGCGATCAGGCCGCCGTAGGAGTCGCCGCAGACGTAGGCGGGCGCCAGGCCGAGGCCGACGATGAGGCCGGCGAGGTCGGCGGCGTCCTCGTAGACGGATCCCTGGGTGAGGAGGTCCTCGCTGCGGCTGTGTCCGCGCCGGTCGTAGGAGACGACGGTGGTCTCCTCCGCGAGCCCCGGCAGTACCCGTACCCAGCTGTCGGCGTCCGTCCAGGAACCGTGCACCAGCACCACTCCCGGCCCGGCGCCCCGGGTCTCGTAGTACAGCGACACGCCGTTCACCCTGATCTCGGCCATCGAGAGCCTCCCGACCTCGGTCGTGCACCCTCCAGCCTGACACAGAAGGGGAGGGAGGGGGATCAGATCAGGGGCGGGAAGAGGCCGCGGTGCCAGTGGCCGAGCCAGGAGGCGGTCACGGAGGGGAGCGGCAGGTCGGCCGTCGACTCGTCGTACGGGAGGACGGCGGTCGGTGCGATCCACCCCTCCCCCGGGTCGATGCGCAGCCGGAGGGCGTGCACGGGCCTGCGGAGGGTGACGTAGAGGCGCAGGTCGGCGGTGCTCGGGGTGTGGGTCGCGTAGTCGGCGTGGACGGTGCGGCAGATGGATTTGATGTCGGTGGTGGCGAGGAGGAGGTGCCGGCTCCCCGGACCGAGGTTCACGCAGAGGCGTCGGCGGGCGGTCTCGCGGGAGGGGTACGGGAGGGGCTGGTGGTTGTCGACGTGCAGGCCGAGGCGGAGGCCGGTGTCGGGATGGGCGTGGGTGGAGGCGAGCCCAGGTGGGTCGGCGGTTTCACCCAGGGTGACCGGGAAGGCGTCGCCAAGCATCTCGACGAGGGCGGTCGCGGTGGGGACGTCGAAGACGGTGTCGGGCAAGCGGAAGAGTTCGACGAGCCCGCTGTCCCGGGTGAAGACGCTCGGCGCGAACCGCTCCGGATACCCGTCCGGGAGCGGTTCCCAGACCTCGTCCGGGACGACGACGGTGGTCTCGTACCCCGGTCGGAGGGTGAAACGGCGGACGCCGGAGATCTCGCAGCGCGCGTGCAGCCGGGCGGGGTCCTGGAAGGCGATGGCGGCGGGGTGCATGGGGTCGGGTCCTCAGGAGTTCAACCGGTGAGCGGTGGTGGTGGCATGGCGGAGGGGTCGAGCAACATTCGGACCCAGACCCGCTTTCCGGCCCCCTTGCGGGTGACGACCCCGAAGTCGAAGGCGAGTTGGCGGACGAGGTCGATCCCCCGCCCGCACTCGCTGAAGCGGCGGGGCGCGCGGGAGTGGAGCGGCAGGTCGTGCCGGGGGTCCCAGACTTCGAGCCGGCAGTCACCGTCGAACTCCTGGAGGTGGAGCCGGACTTCGCCGTGGCCGGCGCAGGCGTGGACGACGGCGTTGGTGACCAGTTCGGAGGCGATGAGGACGAGGTCGTCGACCCGTTCGCCCGACCATCCCCAGGAGGTCAGTTGGTCACGGATGCCCCGCCGGGCAGTTCGCACCGAGGTGCTGTGATCGGCGAGTCGGGCCTCCCAGGTGCGGAAGGCAGGCATACCCGGAGTGGACATGGAGGAGCCCCTTCAGGAGCGTGTCCGGTCGGTCACGTTGAGTGTGGGGCAACCTGAATCGAATTTGCAACCCGAACTAGGAAAGCTAAAAATAAATTAGTTGATCATGGGTCCGGCTTGAGCCTCGCCGCCCTCATGGACAGACTGGTCGCGAACGCCTACAGGGAGGGACAGCTCTTGTCCATGGACAGGTCCACGCTCCGGAGGATCCGGCTCGGGGAGGAGTTGCGCGCCTGGCGAGTGGAGAACAACAAGACCCAGATCGACATGACGAGGGGTCTGAAGGGCTGGAACCCTGGCCGCCTGAGCAGAGTCGAGCACGGAAAGGTCCCTGTCGACGCAGCAGACCTCAATCGGCTGCTCGACCACTGCGGCATCACCGGCACTGACCGCACTGAGATCGAGGACCTCATTGGTGACGGGCCGGACCGGAACTGGTGGCAGGACCACGAGTTCGCCGAGACGATCAGCGCCGCGTTCGGCGAGTTCCTCGGCCTCGAAGCCGCGGCCACACACATGCTCGACTACTACCACTCCGCCTTCCCGGGACTCCTGCAGACGCCGGACTACGCGCGCGAGATGATCTCTGCAGGTCTCGACGGCCTGAGCGAGGATCAGAACGAGGCTGCGGCCGAGATCCGGATACTGCGCCAACGTCGCCTCACTGATGAGCCCAGGCTCGACCTGGAGGTCTACTTCGGCGAGGTCGCACTCCTGGTAGCCGGCGACGAGGAGATCCTCGCCGAGCAGATCCGCCACGTCCTCAAGGTCTCCGAATACCCCAATGTGACGGTCCGAATGGTGCCGTTGAGCGCAGGGAGACCCGGCATCCTCGTCTCAGGACTCACGCTTCTGCGGTTCCCCGATGAGCCGGATGGCGGCTTTGTCTTCACCGAGGCCGTCGGCGGTATGCTCCCGCGTAGATCGGGACGAGATGTTCGACGAGCCGAGCGGGCTTTCAGCCGCTTGAAGCGGTTCGCCCTGTCGCCTGCCGACACCATCAGTGCCCTTGAACGCAAGTTGGAAGAGATCACGTGAGCGAGAAGCACGACCCCTACGACCACAGTCCCGCCGAGGCGGCCTGGTCCAAGTCCCCCTTCTCCGGGGAGAGCAACGGCAACTGTGTGATCGTCGCTCGCTTCCCCAACGGGGACGTCTGGGTCGGCGACGACAAAAACCCCGAGCGGCCGCACCTCGCGTTCGACCGTGCCGAGTGGACCGCCTTCGTCAAGGCGATCGAGACGCAGGCTCCCAACTTCACCGTCTGACGACGTGACACACGACGGAGTGGGAAGTCGGATCCACCGACTTCCCACTCCGTCGTCTCATACCCGCACCAGGCGCAGCCGCTCCGACGGCCACGGGGGCGGCTCGGCAGGGCCGTTGAACCACACCCGGACGTCCTCGCCCCCGCGCACGGGGAGCGCCGGGAAGTCGTTCGGCGCGTGCTCGGTGCGGTGGAGGGCGTGGGACGGGTCCAGGTGCCGGGCGGCGTACGCGTCGAAGGCGGCCTCGTCCGGGGGATGGCAGACGGTGGCGAGCACGTCCGCGTCCACAGGGACAAAGCCCGGGCCGCGCAGCAGGAACACGTCGTCGCTGTCGAGCATCGTCGCGTTCGCCGCCTCGCGGTGCCGCCGCCACACCGGGCCGCCGTAGAACGCCTCCAGGGAGCGCCGACGGCTCGCCATGTCGGGGAAGGACCGCATCCAGACGAAGCGGTCCGGGTCGCCCAGGTCGCGGAACCGGCCGCCCACCGCGATCCCGACCGCCTCCTGTCCGGTGACGAACTCGCGCTCGAACAGCTCGATCAGGGTGTCCCGCGCGCCCGGGTGCAGGGTGTAGCGGCGGAGTTCGACGATGCGCGAGTTGTCGAGCAGCGGAGTGTTCACAGGCCGACCGTCGCCGGGCCGGTGCGGGTGAAGTCCATGACCCAGTTGAGCTCCCAGGTCACTCCCCCGTCCGCCGAGAACTCCTGTTCCCAGCGCGCCGCGTCCGGGCCGAGCCGGTGCCAGGTGAAGTGCACCCGGACCGGCAGCCCCTCGTAGCTGTCGTCGCCGTAGAAGTCGCCCCGCTCCCCCGCGAAACCGCCGCTCACGGGCGGGTCGAGCCGGCCGGTCCGGCTGCTGGACCAATAGATCGACCACTTCCCGGCCTCCCGGTCGAACAGCCGCAGGGTCACGCCCCGGCGTCCGCCGAGGGTGGGGAAGGTGATCTCGTCGATGTTGCCGCCACCCTCGAACAGCGGCCGGACCACCGACCGCCCCGGGAACTCCTCCCACACCTCGGAGCCGGGGGTCAGCAGTGCGGCGAGGCGGCGGTTGGCCACGTCCCAGGAGCCGTGCAGGAAGTCGAAATCGTTCATGCGCCGCAGGTTATGGACACTCCACTGACATCCTCTGTCAGTGAAGTCGCGGATACTCGACGCTATGCGCGCGAGCCGACTCGTCACCCTGCTGCTCCTGCTCCAGAACCGGGGCCGGATGACCGCCCGGCAGCTCGCCGAGGAGTTGGAGGTCTCCGTCCGGACCGTCTACCGGGACGTCGAGGCCCTCGCCGCCGCCGGGATCCCGCTGTACGGGGACGCCGGGCACGCGGGCGGCTACCGGCTGCTCGACGGCTACCGGACCCGCCTCACCGGGCTCACCGGCGACGAGGCGCAGGCCGCCTTCCTCACCGCACTTCCCGAGGCCGCCGCCCAGCTCGGGCTCGGCGAGGCCCTCGCGACCGCCCGGCTGAAGCTGGACGCGGCCCTCCCCGCTGCCCTCCGCGAGCACGCCGGGCGGATCCGGCAGCGCTTCCTGCTCGACGCGCCCGGCTGGTACGGCGACGCCGACCGCGCGCCGCACCCGCACCTCGCCGCCGTCGCCACCGCTGTGTGGGAGCGACGGGCGGTGCTGCTGCGCTACCGGCGCTGGCGGGCGCCGGAGGAGATCGAGCGACGGGTCGAGCCGTACGGGCTGGTGCTGAAGGCCGGGCGCTGGTACCTGGTCGCGGGCGGGGCGTCCGGGCTGCGGACGTACCGCGTCGACCAGATCCTCGGCCTGCGCCTCCTGGCGGAGGAACCCATCACCGCGCCGCCCTCCGGGTTCGACCTCGCCGCCCACTGGCGCGCGTACGTCGCCGATTTCCGGGCCCGGCTGCACACCGGGGAGGCACTCGTCCGGGTGACGGCGGAGGGCGCGCGGCGTCTCGGCCTCACACGTTCGGGTGGTGATGAATGGACGGAGGCGCGGGTGCCGATCGAGTCGGTCGAGCACGCGCACGGGGAGTTCCTCCGCCTGGGTACCGAGATCGAGGTCCTGGCCCCGGCGGAGCTCCGGGACCGCATCGCCGCCACCGTCCGTGCCCTGAGCGACCGTTACGGCGAAAACGCGTCCCGCGGTGACCATCGCACGGAATGATGATTCTCCGGTCAGAAGGATCGACGGAGGATCGGATCATGAGCGAGTCGGAGACGCCGCCGGAACGGTCGGACGGAGGCAGCAGCGGGGGCGGGGGCGGCGGCGGCCGCGGGGGTGGCGAGGACCGCGAAGGCAACGAGGGCAACGAGGGCGCCGACCTCGACCACGTCGCGCCGATACCCGCCGGCCAGCCCGTCGTCCACAATCAGATCATCAACTCCCGGATCGTCAACGCGATCCAGGCCGGGACGTACATCCACCAGGAAGCCCCGCGCCCCGCCCCGCCGGACTGGCCGGTGGTGATCGGCAGCATCCCGATCCTCGCCAGTGCCTTCCAGCCCCGGACCGCCGTGCGCGCGAAGATCGACGAGGCCCGCGCCGGGCACGAGACCGTGGTGCTGACGCAAGTCCTCGCCGGGGGCGGCGGCGTCGGCAAGAGCCAGCTCGCCGCCTCCTACGCCCACCGGGCGCTGCGCCCCGACAGCGGGGTGGACGTGGTGGTGTGGGCACCGGCCGCCGACACGTTCACCGTGCTCGCCGCGTACGCCGAGGCGGCCGTCGCCGTACAACTGCCCGGTGCGACCGAGGCGCCGGCCGAGGTCGAGCGGAACGCCCTGCAGTTCCTCAACTGGCTGCGCAGCACCGACCGGGGCTGGCTGGTCGTGCTCGACGACGTCACCGACTTCACCGCCACCGGCCCGCCGTGGCCCGGGAGTTCCCGCCGGGGCAACGGCCGGGTGATCGCCACCACCCGCCAGCGGGGCGCGCACGCCTCCGGCGGCGGGCGGGCGCTCGTCCCGATGGACGTGTACAGCCCGGAGGAAGCGTCCGACTACCTGCGCGACCGGCTCACCTCCGCCGGATACCCCTACCTGCTCGACGAGCAGGCCGAGGAACTCGCCGAAGCCCTCGGACGGCTGCCGCTCGCGCTCGGGCACGCCGCCGCTTACATGGTCAACAAGGGCTGCAGCTGCGCCGAGTACCTCGCCCTGTTCCGGGAACGCAGCAGGACACTGGAAGGCATGCTGCCGCCCGACGCGGACACCGAACTGTACGGGCGGCCCGTCGGCACCGCCCTGCTGATCTCTCTGGAGGCGGCGCAGCAGACCGAGCCGAAGGGCCTCGCCCTGCCCGCCGTCCAACTCGCCGCCCTGCTCGACCCGGCTGGGCACCCGCGCGAGCTGTGGCGGACGCCGGCCGCCACGGAGTACCTGGCGGAGCGGCGGGCCGCCGGCGCCGCGGCCGACCCGGATGCACTGGACGCACGAGACACCCGGGACGCACCCGACGCGCGAGGCGGTCCGGACCCCGACGCGCACGCCGGTCCCGACGCGCAGGCCGTCGTCGAGGCGCCACCGCAGGGCAGCAGCCGGCGGTCGCGACGCTGGGCCGCCCGGCTGCTGCGCCGCGAGCCGCCCCCGGACCCTCCGCCCGCCCCGCCGGCGGTGAGCGAGGAGGAGACCCGGGCCGTGCTGGCCGTCCTGCACATCTACAACCTCATCGCCAACCTCCCGGCCGGTGTACCCCTCCCCCACCCCGGCCCGGGACCGGCCCACCGCCCGGCCCACCGGGAGATCACCATCCACGCGCTGACCGCCCGGGCCGCCCGCGACACCAACGCCGAGCCCCAGTGGGCCGAGCTCGCGGTGATCTGGGCCCTCGGCGAACTGTGGCCCGCGCAGGAGCACGCCGACCACCGTCTCGTCGCGAGCCTGCGTGCCAACACGGCCGTGCTGAACGAGATCCTCGGCGACAGACAGCATCATTTCCCCGGCTACCTGCTGCGGGAGAAGGCCGGGCTCAGCCTCCTCCACGCCGGGCTCGGCGAACTCGCGGTCCAGCACTGGGAGGAGGAGGTCCGCTCCGTCGCCCGCTCGCTCGGCCCGCTCCACGGACGCACCCTCACCGCCCGGGCGAACCTGGCCGCCGCCCACCGACAGGCCGGGCAGCCGGTGGACGCCGCCCGGCTGCTGAAGCAGGTCGCGGTCGCGCAACAGGAGCTCCGGGGGGACGAGGACCCGACCACTCTGGCTGTCCTCGCCGCCCTCGGCGCCGCCTACAGCGAGGCGGGCCTGCTCGGTGACGCCGTCGCACTCAAGGAACAGGTGCTCGCGAGCCGGGAGCGGGTCCTCGGCCCGCTCCACCCCGACACCGTCAGCTCGCGTACCGGCCTCGCGATCGCGTACGCCGCAGTGGGGCGGACAGCGGAGGCGCTTGTGCTGCAGGAACGCGCGGTCACCGAATTCCGGCCCGCCGACGACCCCGACGAACCGGGCCCCTTCGGCCCGGGCCGATCGACCCCGGCCAGGCCCGCGGACAGCGACCACCCGGATGCGCTCATCGTCCGCGCCAACCTCGCGCACACCTACACGGAGACCGGACGGGCGGCGGAGGCCCTTCCCATCCAGGAGGAGGTCCTGGCCGCCCGGGAACGGGTGCTCGGCCCCGACCACCGGGACACGCTTTGGTCCCGTATGCAGCTCGCCGCCTCCTACGCGGCCGTCGGGCGCACGGAGGAGGCACTCGCCATCGAGGAACGGACCGTCCCCGAACTGGAACGCGTCCTCGGCGCCGACCACCCGCTGACCCTCACCGGCCGGTCCGACCTCGCCGTCTCCTACCGGCGGGCCGGCCACAACGACAAGGCTGCCTCGGTCGGCGAGGGGGTACTGGTTGCCCGGGCCCGGGTCCTCGGCCGGGACCACCCGGACACGCTGGCGTCCGCCGCCAACCTGATCAACGCCTACGCGGAGGCGGGCCGGACCCGGCAGGCCCTGCGCCTCGCCGAAATCGCCCTGCCGCAGCAGGAACGGGTCTTCGGCCCGCGTTCCGAGACGGCGCTGATCGGACGGCACGCCGTCGCGACGCTCCGGATCCGCAGCGGAATGGCCGCTCTGCGGTACGACCCCGCCTCGGCCGCCGAGCACGCGGCGGCGGCCCTGGAGGCGGTCGGCCCGCACATCGAGCCGCGCCTGCCGTCCTTCGCGACGCTCCTCAAGGCGGCCCGCCTCCTCGAAGCCCGCGCCGCCGAGGCCACCCGGGACGCCGACGGGGTGGAGCAGGAGTAGGACACTTCGGGGCGTAGGACGCTGCGGGGGCGGAGGAGGCGGAGGAGCGGGCGCCCACGTGCACCGAAAGTCGGACCGGCCGACTTCCCACTCCGGTGGGCCGGTCCGACCGTGACGGTCGTACCGAAGGGTCGTTGCGCCGGGTGTGAAGACGACCCGAGCCCTCGTGCTCCTCGCGACCGTCCTGTTCACCACCGCTCCTGCGGGCACGGCCACCGCCGGTGCGACGCCCGTTTCCCCCTCGTCCGCCTCCTCCTCGTCCGCCACCGGCTCGTCCGCTACCGGCTCGGTCCTTCCCGCCGTCGGCACCGGCCTCCGGCTCACCGTGGCCCACGGCGAGACCCCCGTCGCCGGCACGCCGCACGTCGCCCTCCTCGGCTGCCCGCCGGACGGCTCCACCACGCACCCCGACCCGTTCACGGCCTGCCGCCTGCTCGACTCGGTCAACGGCGACCTCGGCCGGCTCGACGTCGACCCCGGTGTCTGCAACGACCTGTACGACCCGTACACCGTCACCGCCTCCGGGACTTACCGGGGACGGCCGCTCACCTTCCAGCACACCTACGGCAACCACTGCGACCTGCTGCGCACCACCGGCGCGTTCTTCGACTTCTGACCCACCCCCGCTGACCCACCCCCGCCAACGGCCGGGGAGTGCTGGCTGCCATGCTCTCCTGGGCCGTCGGCCGACGGTCGGACCGGAAGCGGGGGGAAGCGCATGGACGTCGGGGAGTACCTGAGGGAACGTGACGCGCGGGCGTGGCGGCGCGCCGAGCGTTCGCGGGGCTGGGGAGTGCACGCGCTGGGGCTGCTGGCGCTGGCCGCCTGGTTGTGGGCGATCGGGATGGCCTTCGTCCCGGCCTCGCACGAGTACCGGAACGGCACGACGGTGCACTGCGGTTCTCCGGTGTTCTACAACGCTCTCGCCGACTCGTGGGCCACCCGTGATTGCGGCGGCATCACGGACAACCGGATGCGTGGCGCGGTCGGCGTCGGGTTGGTGTCGCTGCCGCTCTCGGTGGGGTGGCTCTGGCGGACGATCGTCGTCCGGGTCGAGCGCGTCGAGGGCAACCGCTGAGGCCGCACTCGGCGGCATCGCGCGCGGCGTCACGCCGGGGCGGCCGGTGAGCGGAACGCGCGGCGGTAGTCGGTGGGCGTGACGCCGACGCGGGCGGTGAAGTCGCGGCGCAGGTTGTGGGCAGCACTGGTCGTCGAGGCCGCCGACGTGACCACGGGCGTCCTGGAGCGGGCGGCGGACGCCGACTGGTCGCGGCGCCCCGACGGAAGCGACTGGACCGCCCGGGCCACCCTGGACCACCTCGCGCTGGGTGTGCTCGGCTACGCGGGCCTGCTGACCGCGCGGCCCACCGATCGGTACGTCACCCTGTTCGGCTCGCTGGACCCGGCCGCCCCGATCCCCCACTGCCTGGAAGGGCTGCGCATCGCCGCCGAGCTGCTGGCGGCGACCGTCCGCTCGGCACCGCCGGAGGCCCGGGCCTGGCACCCCTGGGGCCACTCGGACGGTCCGGGCTTCGCCGCGATGGGGATCGTGGAACTTCTCGTCCACGGATGGGACCTGGCCGGGGCGTTCCAGCTCGACCGGCAACCGGTGGACCGGCTCGCCGCCCCGGCGGTGGCCCGGCTCTTCCCGGAGGCCCCGCCCGGCCACGGCGGCACGGACACCCTGCTCTGGTGCACCGGCCGGACCGCGCTGTCGGACCTCCCGCGCCGCCCGGCGGGTGCATGGCGCTGGGACGGTCGGGTGCGCTGAGCGCCGGACGGCGCCGCACCCACGGCGGGCGCCGCACCGACGGACGGCACACGCGGCGGACGGCGGCAACGAGGACGGCGACGACGGTGCGCAGCAACTCACGGACAGCTGCGGGAAACAGGAAGCGCCGCGGCTCGGCGCTCACGCCCTGCCGGGAGAGGTGGTCGACCACGGGACCTCGATTCCCGGGCCACCCCACCGGCAGCCCGACGTCCCTCAGCCTGCCGCTCCCCCACCCCAATCCGCCCGTACCGATCGGCACATTTCCGACTCGCCCCAACGCACCGGTGCCCCCTGCTGATCGGCAGGGGGCACCGGTGAAAACCAAGGCGCCGGGAACAACGGCCCCGCACCTACCCCGTACCTACCCCGCGTCGCCGCCGAGGGTCTCGGAACCGTTGTTGTCCTTGCGACGCTGGGCCTTCTGGTAGCTCCGCACCGCCCGACCCGCACCGACGGTGGCCGCCGCCACGGCGCGCGTCCACCGGGGACCCCCTCGGTCGGCCCACACCACGCAGACGCAGCCCCCGACGACGAGCGCCAGGATCCCGATCAGCACCGCACCGATCATGTCGCCCACCCTTAGTTCTTCGTTCTCGTACGGATTCAAAGGATATTCCCAGGCCCGGCACCGTTCAGGCAGCCCGGCGCGCAGATCGGGCAGATCGGGCGGGGCACCCGCGCGGACGGCGGGAGGCGGGCCGGCGCGCGGAATGCCCGCGCGCGCCGTATCAGCGGCGACGCACCCCGAGCGGGGAGGCCCAGGGGGAAGAACAGCAGTGCCCTTCCGGGCACCGGGCACCGGGCACCGGGCACCGGTCAGCCGCCGGACGCCGCCGACGAGGACACGGCCGGCGAGGACGCTGCCGACGACGAAGCAGCCGACGAGGGCACGGCGGCGCGGATCAGCTGGCGCAGCGCCCCGTAGTACACCTCGTGGTCGGTCACGACGGGCACGATCTCGGCGAGCCGGCCGCTCAGCACCGGATAGATCTCCGGGTCGAGCGCGGCCAACGCCGTACGGGTCGCGGCCCGGGTGGCGGCAGGGTCGCGGTGGTCGACGAAGCTCGCGCTGCCGAGGGTGAGCAGGTACATCCGCCGGTACGCGGTGATCGCCTCCTCGGCGGTCATCCCGGCCGCCATGCTGTCGGCGAGCTGCGGTTCCACCAGCCGGGCCAGCAGGTTCCGGCCCAGCCAGGGGCGGCTGCCGCGCAGGGCGACGAGCCCGGGGTGGGTGGTCAGCAGCCGGTACAGCGCGGTGAACCGGGTCTCGGTGGCGTCGGCCCAGGCGGTGCCGGGCGCGATGCGCGGGAGCTGTTCGGCGAGGTGGTCGGTGACCAGGTCGAGCAGTCCCGCCAGGTCGGTGCAACGGCGCTGGAGCGAGGCGACGGAGATGTCCAGGTGGGCCGCGAGCGTCCGGAAGCTGAGGGCGGACGGGCCCTGGCCGTCGACGACGGACAGGGCGGCGACCGCGATGCGTTCGGGGGTGGCGCGGTCGAGGGAGGCGGATTGCCGAGGCATGCGGCACAGCGTACGGTACGCCGTACCGGAATGCGGACCCCTGGAGGCGGCACCATGCGACACGAGCTCGGCTACGACGACATCAAGGCGGCCGCGGAGCGGATCGCCGGTCACGTCCGGCCGGTGGCGGTCGCGCCCGCCGAGGGCCTCGGGGACAGCGGAGACGCCAAGGGCCCCGAGCTGTGGCTGGCGCTGGAGTACCTCCAGCACACCGGGTCGTTCAAGGCGCGCGGCGCGCAGAACTTCCTCCGCGCCCACCGCGAGGCCGGGACCCTGCCCGACGCGGGCGTCACCATCGCCTCCGGCGGCAACGCCGGGCTGGCGTGCGCGTGGGCGGCGCTCCGGCAAGGGGTGCGGGCGACCGTGTTCCTGCCGGCCAACGCACCGCAGGTGAAGATCGCCCGGCTCCGCTCGTACGGGGCGGACGTCCGGCTGGTCGGCACGGAGTACGCCGAGGCGCTGGCGGCCTGCGAGGAGTTCGCCGCGACCAGCGGCGCGCTGGCGAGCCACGCCTACGACCATCCGCTGATCGCGGCGGGCGCGGGCACCCTGATGGAGGAGATCCACGCGCGGGTGCCCGGCCTGGACACCGTGCTGGTCGCGGTCGGCGGCGGCGGGCTGTTCGCGGGCGTGGCCACGGCCGCGCGGCAGCACGGGATCCGCGCGGTGGCGGTCGAGCCGGAGCACTCCCGGGCGCTGCACGCCGCCCTCGCGGCGGGCCGGCCGGTGGACGTCACGGTCGACTCGGTCGCGGGCGACTCGCTCGGCGCCCGCCGGGCCACCGCCCTGGCCGTGGACGCCGCCCGGCCCGACGCGGACGGCCGGGGCGGAGGCGCCACCGGCGCCCGTTCGGTGCTCGTGCCGGACGAGGCCATCGTCCGGGCCCGCCGGGAACTCTGGGAGGACCGCCGGATCCTGGTCGAGCACGGCGCCGCCACCGCCTTCGCCGCCCTGCTCACCGACGGCGACGCCGAGAACGACAGCAGCGGCACCAGCACCGACAGCACCGACAACGCCGCCCGCACCGACGGAACCTACGGCTACCGCCCCGCCGACGGCGAGAAGGTCTGCGTCATCCTGTGCGGCGCCAACACCGACCCGGCCACGCTCCCGACGTCGCCCGACCCGCGCTGAACCGGCCGGGCGGTGCGGCGGCCACCCCGCCGCCCCACCGCCCGCCTACTCCCGCACCCCACCGCCCGCCTACTCCCCCACCCCACCCCCGACCCGACCCCCACCCCCCAGCCGGTCCCCCAACGACGTCCGCCGGTAGAGCACCTGCCGCCCGTCCCGGGCCCGGGCGACCAGACCGTTGGCGTGCAGCACCCGCAGGTGCTGCGAGACGGCACTCGGCGTGACCCGCAACCGGCGCGCGAGTTCGACGGTGGCCAGCGGCTCGTCCAGCATGGTGAGCAGCCGGGCCTTGGCCGCCCCGACCAGCGCGGTGAGCGCCGGGGCCTCGACGACGGGCGGGCGGGACCAGAGCGTCGCGACACCCCGGCAGGGGTACGCCAGCGTGGGCGCGCCGTCCGCGCTGAGCGGTGGCGCCGGCTTGTGGGCGAACACGGACGGCAGGAGCAGCAACCCCCGTCCGGAGGCGAGGACATGGTGGCGGCCGATCATGTCGGCGATGTGCAGGACGCCCCGGTGCCAGCGCAGGGACGGGTGCATGTCGGCGAACAGCAGCCGGGCACCGCCGAGGGCGAGCCGGCGGGCGCGGTAGGTCATGTCGGCCTCCAGCAGCAGCCGCATCCCCGGCCACTCCGGCCGCACCGCGATCTCCCAGTAGCGCCGCAGGAGTTCGCAGAGGGCGTCGCGCAGCCGGCGGACGGCCGCGTCCCCGGCGCGGTCGAGGGCGGTGCGCAGGGGCTCGGGCGGCGGGTCGGGGAGGTGGGTGTCCAGCAGGTCGCGCCGGACCACCGCGGGGGCGGTGCGGCGGACGACGGCCAACTCCTCCTCGAACGTCGGGGCGAAGCCTTCCGGACGCGGGGTGAGGAAGTCCGGCACCGTACGCCGCTCGGCCACCAGGGAGAGCAGCAACCCCGCGTCGAAACCGTCGAGTTCACCGAGCGACCGGAGCACGGACCGGCGCCAGGGCAGGTGCAGCGCCGACAGGCCCGGTTCGCGCAGGACGCGCAGGCTGAGCACGGTCTCGTTCAGCGGCGAGAGGGCGAACCGGGTGTCCGCGAGGTCCTCGACGCCCAACTCGAAGGTGATGACCATGAAGTGCCACGCTACATCGGTTGGCAACGGCGCGCCGCAGGTCCAACCTCCGGGTATGAATCGCCGTCTGCTCCTGCTGCTCACCGTCACCTGCGCCGTCGGCGTGGGCACGATCTACTTCCCCCAGGCGATCACCCCCCTGATCGCCTCCGGCCTGGACACGTCCGAGAGTTCCGCCGCACTGGCGGTGACGTTCACTCAGATCGGTTACTCCATCGGCATCTTCCTGATCGTGCCGCTCGGCGACCGAATACCCAACCGCCGACTGCTGACCACCCTGCTCGGGCTCACCGGCGTCGAACTGCTCGCGGCCGGCTGCGCGCCCACCCTGCCCGTACTGCTGGCGGCGAGCGTCGCCGTCGGGACCACCACGGTCGCGGCCCAGGTGGTGTCGCCGATGGCGGCCGGGCTGGTGCCCGTCGACCGGCGCGGGGCGGTGATGGGTACGCTGCTGAGCGGGGCCACCGGCGGCATGCTGCTGGCGCGGACGTTCAGCGGCACGCTCGGCGAGTACCTGGGCTGGCGCGCCCCGTACTTGGCGGCGGGGGTGCTGACGCTGGCGCTCGCGGCCGTCCTGACCCGCGCCCTGCCGGACGTCACCGCCGTCACTCCCGCCGTCCGGCCGTCGTACGGGTCGCTGCTGGTCGAGCCGCTCCGACTGCTGCGCGACGAACCGGAGTTGCGCCGCTCGGGCTTCTACCAGGCCATGGTCTTCGGCGGGTTCTGCGCCGTCTGGACCTGCCTGCCGCTGCTGCTGACCGGGCCGGAGTACGGGTTCGGCGCGCAGACGGTCGGGCTGATCGCGCTGGTCGGGGCGGCGACGATGGTCTGCACGCCGTTCGCCGGACGGGTGGTGGACCGCCGGGGCGCCGACCCGGTGAACCTGGCCGGACTTCTCGGCGCCCTCGCCGCGGCGGCGGTCCTGGCGGCCGGGGGCGGGGGCGGCGCGGCGGGCCTGGCCGTCCTGGTGGCCGGGACGCTGCTGCTGGACGTCTCGATGCAGTCCGGGATGATCGCCAACAAGACCCGGGTCTACGAGCTCCGGGCCGACGCCCGCAGCCGGCTCAACACCGCCTACATGACCTTCGGCTACCTCGGCGGCAGCGTCGGCTCCTGGCTCGGCCTGCGCGCCCACGCCCTGGCGGGCTGGGCGGGCGTCTGCACGCTGCTGGCACTGCTCTGCACCCTCGCTCTGACCCGCCACGTCGTCGAGGCGCGCCGCCGCCGTACCGTCCCGCCGACGGTCCGGGACCACCGGCCGGAGCGGCCGCGCGACGGTGGACCGAAACGGCTCGAACAGCACGACGAACAACGCGGCGGGCGCAAGCGCGAGCCCGCTCCGTAGCGAACGCGCCGTAGCGAACGCCCCGCAACGAACGATCCGCAGCGAACGCCCTGCAGCGAACGATCCGGCGCGAACGATCCGGAGCGCACGGTTCTCCTGTCGTTCACGCGACCGGCCCGTTAAAGTCGCGTTCATGACAATCACTTCGGGGTGACCGTCCCCGGAGGCCCCGCCCGCATTCGCCCACGCACCCCCGCCCGCACCACCCACCCCCGACCGGAGGTCGCCCGTGGCCCGCCTCTACGTCCGCAACGGCATCAACCCCGACGACCCGGACGCGCCCGTGGTGGCACTGCTCGTCGATCCGGACGGCTCACCCGGCGAACGCGCCGTCGCCAAGCTGAGCTGGTACGGGCACGAGGGGGACGGCGCGTTCTTCCTCCTCCCCACCGACGGCTGGGCGGAGCACGCCCTGGACGGGAACCGCCTGACCGTCGCGGTGGCCGCGTACCCGTTCACCCTGGAGCAGGTCGGCGCGGACCCGGCGGCGTTCCCGGAGCGCTCGCCCGCCGCCCCCGAGGCGGCCCTGGTGCTGCACGCGGAAGCGGCGGTAGACCCGGTCCTGTACGCCCGGGCCGGAGCCGCGACCGCCGTGTTCAACGCCCGCCCCGGGCTCGCCCTGGAACAGGTGCTCGCCGGGGAGGACGCCTGGCCGGTCGTGCTCGCCCCGCCCCCGCCCACCGAGGACTGAGCGCCGCACACAGCGGGCCGACCGTACGACGCCCCCTGTCGACGCACTCGTCAACAGGCTGTCGACCCGCTGTGTGCGGCGGCGCGATGACATGACGGGAGGCCGGATCCACCGGGGATCCGGCCGAGAGGGGAACCCGACATGATCAACCGTCGTACGGCCGCCGCCGCAGTCCTGGTCGCCGCGACCGCGGTGTCAGGGACGGTCCTGGGAGCCGGGACCGCGAGCGCGAGCACGACCGACCTGCCGCTGCCGGTCAGCGGCGCCGACTACCGCGTCTCCAGCAAGGCCGGCGGCGCCCTCCAGTGGGACAGCCGCGACAGCGGGTCCAACGTGGTGGTCCGCGACTGGAACGAGGCGTCCGCCCAGCAGGTCTGGACGATCAAGGACGAGGGCGCCGGCACCTGGTCGGTCAAGGTGCCGGGCACCAACAACGCGATCGACCGCGACCTGGGCCGGAACACCGTCGGCGCCTGGAACTACCTGGCCGCGGACAACCAGCGGTGGAGCCTGCACAACACCTCACTGGGCGACGGCAGGGGCTGGCTGCTGCGCAACGTCTCGGACCCGCGCCTCTGCCTCGCCCGCGGCGCCGACCTGAACGCGAGGGTGGCCGCCTGCAACACCGGTGACCCGGCACAGAACTGGAACCTCGACCGGAGCAGCGGCACCACCCCGCCGACCCCCGGCCGCCCGGTCATCGACCTGGACTACTCGCGGGCCCCGGACCTCGGACCGTGGCTGGAGCAGCAGAAGCAGACGATCGCGGACTACTACTCGACGATCTCCGCCCTGGTCACCAAGGGCGCCTGGACCGCCGCCCCGCGGTTCCGGATCGTCCTCGACCCGCAGGTCACCGACCACCCCGCCGACGCGCGGCCGGGCGCGGTGCCCGAGATCCACGCGAGCGTCGACTACAGCCGCAACAACCGGGGCGACACCGGCTTCCTGCTGCACGAGGCCGCGCACGTCGCGTTCTTCGGCCACCCGGGCCGCCCGTGGTGGCTGGAGGAGGGGCTGGCGGACTGGGTGCGCTACTACAACTTCCAGCCCGGCACCGTGCATCCGCTCGCCCCGGGCGACCGGTACGACAGCGGCTACAGCGCCACCGCCAGGTTCATCGACTACGTCGCGAAGACCTACCGGCGGCCCGACCTGCCGTACCTGCTGAACACCAGGGACTACGGCTCCGGCCAGATCTGGGTCCAGGTCACCGGCAGGAGCGCCGACCAGCTCTGGAACGAGATGCCCAAGTAGCAGGCCGACGCCGCCCCGGCCCGTCGACGGGAGGTGTCCACCGTCGACGGGCCGGGGCGGGACCCGCTCCGACTCCGACTCCGACTCCGACCGGGGGCCGGCCCCGGTCCGGACCAGGCTTACGCCCCGCTGTGCCGGAGCATGTCCTCCCGCTCCACCACCTTGACCCGCTCGCGCCCCTCGGCCTCGCCCAACGCGCGCTCGTGGGCGTCGAGTTCGTACCAGCCCTGCCAGGTGGTGAACCGCACCCCGCGCTCCCGCAGGTACGCCGGGACCGCCTCCGGGTCCGGCTCGACGGCGCCCGGCAGGCGCCCCTCGGCCTGGTCGGCGAGCAGGCAGGCGACGGTCTCGTTGGCGTCGCCCTTGGTGTGCCCGATCAGGCCGACCGGCCCGCGCTTGATCCAACCGGTCACGTACACCGCGTCCTGGTGCGAGCCGTCGGCGGCGAGCACCCGGCCGGCCGCGTTCGGCACGGTGCCGGAGACCGGGTCGAACGGCAGCTTCGGCAGCTCGTCGGAGTAGTACCCGATCGCCCGGTAGATCGAGCGGACGTCCCAGTCGGTGAACTCGCCGGTGCCGCGGACGTTGCCGGTGCCGTCGAGCTCGGTGCGCTCGGTGCGCAGCCCGGCGACCTTGCCGTCCTCGCCGAGCACCTCCACCGGGGACTCGAAGAAGTGCAGGTAGAGACGGTGCGGGCGGTCGCCGACGTCCCGGATCGCCCAGTTCTCGATGGTCGAGGCGACCATGTCGACGTGCTTGGCGGCGCGCCGCTCGGCGATCGAGCCCTCGTCGTAGTCGATGTCCTCGGGGGCGACGATCACCTCGATGTTGGGCGAGTGGTCGAGCTCGCGCAGCTCCATCGGGCTGAACTTGGCCTGGGCGGGACCGCGGCGGGCGAAGACGTGCACCTCCAGGGCCCGGTTGCGCTTGAGGCCCTCGTACACGTTCGGCGGGATCTCGGTGGGCAGCAGCTCGTCGGCGGTCTTGGCGAGGATGCGGGCCACGTCCAGGGCGACGTTGCCGGCACCGAGCACGGCGACCTTCTCGGCCTCCAGCGGCCAGGTGCGCGGCACGTCGGGGTGACCGTCGTACCAGGAGACGAAGTCGGCGGCGCCGTAGGAGCCGTCGAGGCCGACACCGGGTATGTCGAGCGCCCGGTCGGCCATCGCGCCGGTGGAGAAGACCACGGCGTCGTAGAACCGGTGCAGGTCGTCCAGGGCGAGGTCGCCGGGGTAGTCGACGTTGCCGAACAGCCGCACCTCCGGCTTGTCCAGCACCTTGTGGAGGGCGGTGACGATGCCCTTGATCCGCGGGTGGTCGGGCGCCACGCCGTACCGGATCAGACCGAACGGCGCGGGCATCCGCTCGAAGAGGTCGATGGAGACCCCGGGCTGCTGGGCGGCGTCGGACTTCAGCAGGGCGTCGGCGGCGTATATGCCGGCGGGGCCGGCTCCGACGATCGCGACACGGATCGGGCGGGTCATCTCGGGGCGATCCTCCGGACGGGAACGAACAGGACGGGTTGGAGCGGTACAGCGGGCGGAGCGGCACAGCGGGCACAGCGGCACAGCGGGCACAGCGCACTGCCCGGTGGAGCGGACGGGCGAGGGTGCTCCACGTCCACCCAACCCCGCCGGACCTTGCCACTGTAGGCGGTGTGGATCTATGGGCCCATAGAGCGAACCTATGGCCGATCCGGGAACAACGACGCGCCCGCGCCCGCACCGGGGCCCGCCCCCCTCCGGCCCCCGCCCGCACGAACAAGGTCCAAAAACCGACGCCCCGGCCCCGCTCCCGTGCCCTAGCCTTTCCTCGCACCACCCATAAGGTCTAGACCACAGAGTGGGGAATCATGAATTCGCTTGTGGGGAAAGCCCGGTGGACCGGGGCGCTGGCGGTGGCCGCGGCGCTGCTGCTGACCGGGACCGGTGCCGGGGCGGCCGCCGCCGAACCGGCCGCGGGCGCACCGAACGGCACCGCCGTCGGCTGGCGGGCACTCGGGCTCGCGGTCAGCCCCGAGGGGACCAAGGCGTACGTGGTGGCGGCGGACCGGTCCGGCAGCCGGACCCCGGTCGTCCTGCGGACGGTGGACCTGCGCAGCGGCGCGGTCGTCGCCGAACTGCCGCTGGCCGAGGACGGCGACGCCGGGAAGCCGGTGGTGAGCCAGGACGGCCGACGGCTCTACGTGGTCGTGGCGGACCGGCTGGTGGCCGTGGACACCGCGGCGGGCACCGTGCTCTCCCGCACCCCCGCCCCCGAGCAGCAGCGCCCGGCCGACTGGACGCCGGGCGCGCTGACCGGCCTCGCCGTGAGTCCGGACGGGTCCAAGGTCTACGCCGGGCAGAACGGCCCGGCCGGCGACGGCCAGGGCGTCCGCCCCGGCCGGGTGCTGGTGTTCGGCACCGGCGCGGGCGCCTTCACCGGGAGCCTGCCGCTGCGCGGGTACGGCGTGGGCGGGTTCGCGCTCCAGGCGGGCGGCGCCACCGCGTACGTCGCCACGGACCTCGGCGTCGAGCACCTCGACACCACCACCGCCGTGCCGACCCCGCTGCTCCCCGTCGAGCGGCTCGGCGCCACCGGGGAGCTGACCGCCTCGCCCGACGGGCTGCGGGTGTACGCGCTGGGCATCCAGGCCTCCGCCGGCACCGGGTACGCGATCAGCACCGCCACCAACACCGCGCGGCCGGTCTTCACCTTCGCGACCGCGCCGGCCGACCTCCACTACGTGTCGGTGAGCCCGGACGGCGGGCGGCTCTACCTCCTCAAGGACAGCTGGACGCCGCAGGCCTCGGTACTCGCCTACAGCACCGCGACCGACACCGCCGTGCCGGGCGAGACCCTCACCGGTTTCGGTCTGGACGGCGTCTCGGCCGCGGCGGTCGTCCCCGGCGGGCACACACTCCTCGTCGCCGGGATCCGCGGCCAGGGCTCCTACCTGCGGACCGTCGCGCTCTGATCCCCGACCCCGGGGCCGTCACCTCCTCCGACCGGTGGGGGGTGGCGGCCCCGGCGGCGGCCCGGGCAGCACGCCGCGGCCCGGACGCGCCGTCCGCCCGGCACCGCGGGGCCCGGGGACGCCGCCCGCCCGGCACCGCGCGGGTCGGCAACCCTGCCTCTACGGGCGGCCGTTGCGAGTCACCGCCGCCGCGCCCCTCACATCCTCCACACCCTCCCCGCACGCCCCGCCCCACTTTCCGCACCGGCACGCCGCCCGCACCCCCGCCCGGGGCCGCGCGAAGCCGCCGACGCCCGCCACCACCAGCCCCTTCGGGCAGCGGCGAGTACCTGAAGGGGCACCTGCGGCCCGACCCGCCGGACCGCCGCGCCGAGCGGCCGCGACCCGCCCGACCTCCGGCTTTCCCGCAGGTCACACCCGGTCGTCCACCGACCGACGGGGCACCGATCGGGGCTGCCGGGACGAGGGTTGACACCGTAAGTTGGTCTAGTCCACCGTAGGGTCACACGCGTTTGACGAGGCCGGAACAGTTGTCGGCACTCCTTGTCCGACGAGCAAACCAGCCGCCGCCTCACTCCCCGTCAGGGACCCGCGTCCTCCTCCATTTCCTTCGCCGTTCCCCTCCCCGTTTCCTTCGCCGTCACCCTCGCCGTTCTCTCGCCGCGCCCTTCTCCGCGCCTGTCCGGCGACCCGTACCCGCGCGCCCCTCGACCCCTGCCGCCCCCTCCCCTCGCACGGGCATCCGACCGTCCGACACCCACCGATCCGACGCCCCGACCCGACCTTGGAGTGACGTGATGCCGAAGCCCGACGGGCACCTGTATCGAGCCGCTTCGGAGCGCCCGTCCCAGGAACCGGCGGCCCACGAGGAGGCCGTGGGCCCGCGGGCGACCACCGGCCGCACCGTCGAGCAGCGGCGCACCGGAACGCCCGGAAGACCGGACCGACCCACCACCGGCCGGAGTGCCGCCCATGCCTGACCACGGAAGCCTGCGCACCGCCCTGGCCGCCGCCGAGGACGACCGGATCATCTACGACCTCGACGGCATCGAGTCCCAGTACGACGCCCTGCGGCACGAACTTCCGGACGTGGAGATCCGGTTCGCCATGAAGGCCTGCCCGGTGGACGAGGTGCTCGACTGCCTGGCCGCACGGGGCTCCGGCTTCGACGCGGCCGGACCGCAGGAGATCGTCCAGGCGCTGCGCACCGGCGTGCCGGTCGAGCGGGTCCACTACGGCAACACGATCAAGTCCGACCGCCAGATCGCCGAGGCGTACCGGATCGGCGTGCGCGACTTCGCCACCGACAGCCTGGCCGATGTCCTCGCGATCGCCGAACACGCGCCGGGTGCAAGGGTGTTCTGCCGCCTCGCCACCACCGGCGAGGGGGCACTCTGGGGCCTGAGCAGGAAGTTCGGCTGCTCCCCGGCGGACGCCCTGCGAGTACTGGAGGCAGCCCGGGACGCCGGACTGGTCCCGGCCGGGCTCTCCGTGCACGTCGGCTCCCAGCAACTCACCTCCGAGGCCTGGCAGCGTGCCCTGGAGACGATCGCCTCGGTGGTCGAGGAGGCCAACCGGCGCGGCATCCTGCTGGACCACGTCAACCTCGGCGGCGGCCTGCCCGCCCTCGGCGTCCTGGACCGGCGCGGGGAGCCGCTCGACCCGCCGGTCGACAAGATGTTCGCGGTGATCCGGGAGGGCATGCAGCGGCTGCGCGAAGTCTCCGCCGTACCGCTCGACTTCCTGATGGAGCCGGGCCGCCACCTGGTCGCCGACCACGGCGCGATCCGGGCCCACATCACCCGCCTGACGGATCGTCAGCAACTTGACGGCGAACGGGCGTACTGGCTCTACCTGAGCTGCGGCAAGTTCAACGGCCTGTACGAGATGGACGAGTTGCGCTACCGGCTGGAGTTCCCCACCCACCCCGACGCCGCGACCGTCCCCGCCGTGATCGCCGGGCCCACCTGCGACAGCGACGACGCCTACGCCGACGAGGGCGCCGGCGTGCCCGTCCCCCGGGACGCCGCCTCGGGCGACCCGGTGTGGATCCTCTCCTGCGGCGCCTACGCCACCGCCTACACCACCCGGGGCTTCAACGGCTTCCCGCCGCTCCCCTACAGCTGCGTCCGAGCGGGCCGCCCGGGGGCCGGACCGCCGCAAAACCCTTCGCCGACCCGCCGCCCGGCGAACTAGGCTCGCCGGATGACCACCCGCACCTTCCGCATCACCGTCCGCGGCGTCTTCGACGGCCTCACCCCGGAGCAGCACGCCGAGCTGCAGTCCGAGGCCGCCGAGCACGACATCCTCTTCGCCGCCTTCACCCCCGAGGGCCACCTCAGCTACGACCTGAACGCCCGCGCCGTCTTCACGTTCCGCTACCAGGACACCGGCGAGGCCGAGGAGGACATCCTCAACGCCACCGAGCGCGCGGAGCAGTCGGCGCGCGCCTGGCTCGACGAACGCGGGTACGGCCACAAGAACCTCCGCTCCCAGGCCGAGGACCTCTCCCAGGCCCCGCTCGGCAAGCGGCAGCGCCGAGCGGCCGCCAAGGAGCTCTGACACCCGCCCCCGCCCCCGCCGCGCCGGCCCTCGACACCCCCGCACCCTCGACACCCCCGCGCCCGCGTCCGAATCGTTCAAGACGGCCGCCCCCGGCCCGCCTACGGTCGAGTCATGACCCGCACCCGCACCGCACGCCTCACCGGGGCCCGCCTCGACGCCGCCGCCCGGTACCTCTGGACCTCCGGCCGCGTCCTCGAACAGCGGCGCTTCGCCCACCTGTTCGGCGTCGAGGGCGGTCCCACCGGCGGGGTCACCGGCGTTCCCGCAGTCGTCCCCACCGGCGACCCCGCAGGCGTCCTCGCCGCCCTCGACGCCCACCGCACCGCCGACGGCGGCTACGCCTACGGCCTCGAACCGGACGTGCGCGGGCCCGCCGCCCAGCCCATCGCCGTCCCGGCCGCGCTGCTCGCCCTGGAGGAGGCCGGCGCCCTGGACCACGCCCGCGCCCGGGCGGTCTGCGACTGGCTGGCGGGCGTCGCCGCGCCCGACGGCGGCGTGCCGGTCGTCCTGCCGAGCCTGCGCCCCTACCCGCACCCGCCGTTCGTCCCGGTCCCCGAGGAGGGCGAACCGCCCGTCGGGGCACTGCTGTCCACCGGCCAGATCGTCGCCCCGCTGCTCCGCCTGGGCATCGTCCACCCGTGGCTCACCGCCGCCACCGCCTTCTGCCGCACCGCCGTCGAGAACCTCCACGAGACCCACCCGTACGAGGCGGGCGCCGCGATCCGCTTCCTCGACGCCGCCCCGGACACGGCCTGGGCCCGGCGGGAGGCCGCGCGCCTGGGCGCGCTGGTCCAAGAGCAGCGGATCGTCCTGCTCGACCCGGCCCGGCCCGAGGAGGCCAGGGTCTCCCCCGGCTACGCACCGGGCGAGCACCACCTACCGCACGACTACGCCCGCCGGCCGGACAGCCTGGCGCGCCGCTGGTTCACCGCCGCCGAACTCGCCCGCGGGCTCGACCACCTCGCCGCCGAGCAGCAGTCGGACGGCGGCTGGCCGATCCACTGGGTCCGCTGGTCGGCGAGCACCGAGTCCGAGGCCCGCCCCGGCGTCACGCTCCAGGCGCTGCTCACCCTGCGCGCCTACGACGCCCCCGGGGGCGTCTGACCGGGCCTCGCGGCCGCCCGGCCCAGCAGAACCGTCGGCGACACCCCCGACCACCGGCGCACCTCCCTCGTGAGGTGCGCCTGATCGGCGTACCCGGCCTGGGCCGCCACCGCCGCCAACCCGGGCGCCCCACCGGCGCCTTCACCGCTCCCTCCACCGCCCGACCGCGCCCGGGCCACCGCCCGCCGGAACCGCAGCACCGCCTGCAGGGTCTTCGGTCCGTAGCCGACCGCGTCCGTCACCCGGCGCCGCAACTGCCGCTCCGAAAGGCCGAGTTCCGCCGCCAGATCCGGCAGCCGCACCCCCTCCGGACGCCCCAGCGCGACCACCGCCCGTTCGACCGCCCGGTCCGGCGCCCACCCGGGCACCCGCGAGGCCACGAAGTCGTCCAGCACCACCACGACCTCCGCCGGCCCACCCGCCCCGGCGCACCGCTCCCCCTCCCACTCCCCGCCCCGCTCCACGAGCCCCTCCCCGAGCCCCTCCGCACACCGCTCCCCGAGCCGCTCCGCCACCGGCGCGCCGACCACCTCGGCCAGCGGCACCTGAAGGTCGCAGAGCTCCCGCACCGGCATCGCCCCCAGCAGCAGGCCCGCCGCACCGGGCCGGAACCGCACCCCGGCCAGCTCGGCCCCGCCCGGCACCGGCACGGTCCGCGGCGCGCGGTCCGGGCCGACCACCTCCAGGCCCGCCGCCGACCACACCAGGTCCACACAGCCGTCCGGCACGACCAGCTGCCCGTACGCGGGCCCCGCGACGTTCCGCCGCACCCAGACACAGGCCACCTGCCGCCCGGGGGAGGCACCGGGCGGCCGTTCCGCGTACGCGGAGGGACCCACCAAGGAGGAATTCACCCTCCCACCCTCACCCCGACGAGAGCCCGAACGCGAGTCCGGACACGAACCCGGGCCCGAACGCGGGTCCGAACGCGGGTCCGGACGCGCCGGTCCGCCCGGGGCGCGCTCCGGCGCAGGCCCATTGGTATGTACCACCGTCCGATGATCCGGACCGACCGTCCCCACTTCCGCACCCCCACCGCCGGGCCGACGGGTCACCCGGAGACGGCGCCCGGGCGGCACACGGGGAGCCCGGGCAGCTCACCGGGCCGGTGCGGCCGGCGTGCGCCGTCGGCCGGACGAAAGGTCGGCACACGGCCTCCTTGGCAGGCCATCACCAACATGTCATTGTCAATCATCACGTCAGATCCTTCACTCCAAAGGGGAGTTGTCACGATCGACGGTAGATGACGAGTCGTCATGCGTCCCCACGAAACCCTTGGTCAGCACTGCTTCCACTTCTGGTCATCCCCGCCCCCACCACCCCCACCCAGCCGACCGACCACCAGCGGAGAACTCCATGCCGGACCTCGATCTCAACCTGCTTGTCGCCCTGGACGCCCTGCTGGAGGAGGGCAGCGTGACAGGCGCCGCAGAGCGGCTGCACACCTCGGCCCCCGCGATGAGTCGCACGCTCGGGCGGCTGCGCCGGGTGCTCGGCGATCCGCTCCTGGTCAGGGCCGGCCGGGGGCTGGTCCCGACGCCGCGCGCGGTGGAACTGCGGGCGGAGGTCAGGGCGCTGGTCAGCAGGGGCCAGTCGCTGCTGGTCCCGCGCGCCGCCGCCGAACCGGCCGACCTCAACCGCCGCTTCACCCTCCAGACCGGGGACGTCCTCCTCACCACCATCGGCGCGACCCTGGTGGAGACGGTCCGCGCCCAGGCCCCCGCCGTCACCCTGCGCTTCCTGAGCGACCACCCGGAGGGCGCCAGCGCGATGCGGGACGGCGTGATCGACCTGGAGGTCGGCGTGACGGACCACCTGGACCCCGAGACCCGCACCGAACCGCTCGCCACCTCCGGCCTGGTGGGCATCGCCCGCGCCGGACACCCGCTGACCGTCGGCGCGCCCCCCACCGCCGAGGAGTTCGCCACCGCCGACCATCTCGCGGTCTCCCGCAACGGCCGGGGCCAGGGGCCGATCGACCAGCGGCTGGCCGAGGTCGGCCTCTCCCGGCGGGTGGTCGCCAGCGTGCCGAGCTACCCGGCCGCGCTCTTCCTGCTCCGCGACAGCGACCTGGTCGGCCTCGCCCCGGCCCGCCTCGGCACCCGGGCGGCCGAGGCCCTCGGCCTGACCACCTTCCCACTCCCGGTGCCGATGCCCGAGGTGGTCCTCACCATGGCCTGGCACCCGCGCAACGACCAGGACGCCGGCCACCGCTGGCTGCGCGAACTGGTCCGAGGCGTCGTCACAGCGCGCGCCGGCTCCCCCCGCCGCACCGTCGACCTGCCCCCGGCCGAAGCCTTCCTCGGCGACAACCATCCCGTCCTGAGCGCCCGTTGAACACCCCGATCGGGTCCGGCCCGGGCCGATCACCCGGGCCGGACCCGACCGGCCGTTCCTGACGAGCCCGCGCCCCGGCGGGCTACGCGCCCTACGCCGTTACGCCGTGCGGCGCAGCAGGGCCAGGTACATCGCGTCCGTCCCGTGCAGGTGGGGCCAGAGCTGGACGTCGGGGCCGTCACCGAGGGCCGGAACGCCGGGCAGCAGCGGCCGGGCGTCGATCCACTCGACCCTGCCGCCCAGCTCCCGCAGCACGTCGTCGACGACCGCCCTGGTCTCCGCGAGGTGCGGCGAGCAGGTGGCGTAGCCGACCACGCCGCCGATCCTGGTGGCCTCGACGGCCGAGCGCAGCAGGTCGCGCTGGAGCGGTCCGAAGGCGGCGACGTCCGCCGGCCGGCGACGCCAGCGTGCCTCCGGGCGGCGGCGCAGGGCGCCGAGGCCGGAGCACGGCACGTCGACGAGCACCCGGTCGAAGCCGCCGGACTTCCAGGCCGGGCGGGTGCCGTCGGCGGCGATCACGGTGTACGGGCCGGGGTTGCCGGCCAGGGTGCGGGCGACCAGTCGGGCCCGGTGCGGCTGCTTCTCGCTGGCGACCAGCGCGGCCCCGCGCTCCGCGGCGAGCGCGGCGAGCAGCGCGGCCTTGCCTCCGGGGCCGGCGCAGCCGTCGAGCCACAGCCGGTCCGGGCCGTCCAGCGGCGCGGCGGCGAGAGCGAGGGCGACCAGCTGGCTGCCCTCGTCCTGGACGCCGGCCCGGTTGTCCTGCACGGCCGCGAGCGAGCCCGGGTCGCCGCCTTCGGCGAGCCGCAGCGCGAACGGGGACCAGCGGCCCGGCTCGGCCTCCGGCAGGGTCTCGGCCAGCTCGCCGACGGCGATCCGGCCGGGCCGGGCCACCAGGGTGACCTCGGGGCGCTCGTTGTCGGCGCGGAGCAGTTCCTCCATCGCCTCGCGTCCGGCGGCGCCGGGCTGCCAGCGGCCGAGCGAGTCCCACAGGGCGGCGACCACCCAGCGCGGGTGGGAGTGCACGACGGCGAGGTGGTCCTCGGCGTCCTTGTCGTACGGCGGCGCGACCTTCTCCAGCCAGGTGTCCAGGTCGTGGGCGCTGATCCGGCGCAGCACGGCGTTGACGAACTTGGCCTTGCCGTCGCCGAGCACCGCCCGGGCGAGTTCGACGGTGGCCGAGACGGCGGCGTGGCTGGGGATGCGGGTGGTCAGCAGCTGGTGGGCGCCGAGCGAGAGGACGTCGAGGACCGGCGGGTCGACCTTGCTGAGCGGGCGGTCGATGCAGGCGGCGATGACCGCGTCGTAGGTGCCCTGGAGCCGGAGGGTGCCGTAGACCAGCTCGGTGGCGAGTGCCGCGTCGCGCCGGTCCATGCCCTTCTGCTCGGCCTCGCGGAGCAGCGAGGGGAGGATCAGGTTGGCATAGGCGTCGCGCTCGTCGACGGCCCGCAGGGCGCGGAAGGCGACGATTCGCGCGGGGTCCTTCTTCGGGCGCCGGTGCGGGCGCGGGGCGCGCTTTCCGCCGGACGCGCCGGCCGCGCCGGAGGTGGTGCCGGAATTGCTGTGGGACGTGCTCATGGGATGTGCCTCAAGGTGCTACGGAGGTTATGTCGTGATCTCTCGAACAGTAACGCGAAAAGCGGACCGGCTCAGCTCACGCCGCTCCCGGACGGGCTCCCGCACGCCCTCGCCGGGGAGGCCCGGGTGTCCGCGCTACGGGCCCGGGCGTGCACTTTGCAAAGTGCACTTTGCAAAGTCCTCGCACACTTTGCAAAGTGCACGCCGCCCCGCCCGGCCCGGCTCATTCCGCGGGGCGCTCACCCAGACGCTCGCCGGACTCGATCCGCGCGCCGCGCGCCCAGTCCGCCGCCCGCATGGCCTTCTTGCCCTGCGGCCGCACCTCGCCCAGCTCGACCTCGTGGCTGCCGGTGCCGACCCGGACGCTGTTCTTGCCGACCGCCAGCTCCCCCGGGGCGAGATCGGCGGAGGCCGGCACCAGGGTGACCGGGCCGGTGACCTTGAGCCGCTCGCCGCGGAACTCGGTCCACGCGCCGGGCGCGGGGGCGCAGCCGCGCACGACCCGGTCGACCCGCAGTGCGGGCGCGGTCCAGTCGATCCGGGCGTCCTCGACGGTGATCTTCGGGGCGAGGGTGATGCCCTCGGCGGGCTGCGGGACGGCGTGCAGACTGCCGTCCGCGATGCCGTCCATGGTGGCGGCGAGCAGCCGGGCACCGGAGTGCGCGAGCCGGCCGAGCAGGTCGCCGCTGGTGTCGGCGGCGCGGACCTCCTCGGTGATCACGCCGTAGACCGGGCCGGAGTCCAGGCCCTGCTCGATCAGGAAGGTGGACGCGCCGGTGACCTCGTCGCCGGCCATCACCGCGTGCTGGACGGGCGCGGCGCCGCGCCAGGCGGGGAGCAGCGAGAAGTGCAGGTTGACCCAGCCGTGCTTCGGGATCTCCAGGGTGCCGGGGCGCAGCAGGGCGCCGTAGGCGACGACCGGGCAGCAGTCGGGCGCGAGCTCGGTGAGCCGGGCGACGAAGTCGGGGTCGCTCGGCTTCGCCGGCTTGAGGACCTCGATCCCGGCCTCCTCGGCGCGCTGGGCGACGGGGCTGGCGACGAGCTTGCGGCCCCGGCCGGAGGGGGCGTCGGGGCGGGTGACCACCGCGACGACCTCGTGCCGGTCGGAGGCGAGCAGGGCGTCCAGGGCGGGAACGGCGACCTCGGGGGTGCCGGCGAACACGAGGCGCATCAAGTGCCTTTCTGCAGTAAGGAGTTGACACCGATCAAAGGAGATCGGGAGGAGATCGGACGGACACCGGAACGAGACCGGGGCCAGACGCGCAGGCGCTCAGCGCGCCGCGCCGAAGGTGCTGTGCGGGGAGACCTTGACCACGGGCACCGGACCGGAGCCCCAGTCCGTCTCCCGGATCGCCCTGAGCGCGGCCTTCCGCTGCTCCGGGTCGAGGCGGTCGATGAAGACGATGCCGTCCAGGTGGTCGGTCTCGTGCTGGATGCAGCGGGCCAGCAGCTGGGTGCCCTCGACGGTGACCGGGTCGCCGTACATGTTGAAGCCGCGGGCGACCACGCCGTAGGCGCGCCGGGTGTCGTAGCGCAGGCCGGGGAGCGAGAGGCAGCCCTCGGGGCCGTCCTGCTCCTCCTCGCTCAGCGACAGGTCGGGATTGATCAGATGCCCGGTGACGCCGTCCACGTGGTAGGTGAACACCCTCAGCGAGATGCCGAGTTGAGGCGCGGCCAGGCCGGCGCCGGGGGCGTCGAGCATGGTCTCGGTGAGGTCCCCGACCAGGGTGCGGAGTTCCTTGTCGAAGGTGGTGACGGGCTGGGCGGTGGCGCGCAGGACGGGGTCTCCGAAGATTCGGATCGGCTGGATCGCCACGGGCACGGGCTCCTTGTCCGTCGGGGTGCCGGCTGCTGGGAACGCACGGCCGAGCGGGGCGCGCGCGGCCGTCGGCAAGTCTATGCAATCCGCCCGCACGAGGTTCTGGCATATCCCGCTCGCCCTGCCTGCGTGACCCCGGTGGCCGGTCCGGCGTTGGTCAAGGGGGATTGACCGTGGCCGGAGCGCGCGGGAAGGGCGCTCCGGTCGAGTGAACCGTACGGAAGGCGGCACGTAGGCCATGGCCGAGCAGATCAACCACGACGCCCGGGCGCGGGCGAGCCTGCACCTGTTGGTGCGGGACATCGAGCGGGTGAGGCGGCAGGTCGACGCGCTGCGGACGCTCACCGCCCAGTTGGGCAACGTCTACCGCCCCCGTCGCCCCAGCACCTCCGCGGGCTTCGTGGTGTACGGACGAGCCCCCGCGCCGACGGTGCGGCTGGCGCAGGAGCTGCGGGAGAGCGTGGAGACCCTGGTGGCGGCGGCGGTCGAGTTCGACCGCGCGCTGGGGTTCTCCTGGGACTCGGTGGGCTCCGCCCTCGGGGTGACCAAGCAGGCGGTGCACCGCCGCTACGGCATGCGCCGGCCGACCGGCGAGCTGCTGGCGGCGAGCGGGACGGTGCCCAACCCGAGCCGCCCGGACCGCTCCGAGGAGCTCCCCGGCCACTCCGCGCCGCACCCCGCGACCCACACCCCGCAGCACGCCGCGGCCGGCCACCCGCCGACCCACACCGCCCCCGGCCACACCGCCCCCGGCCACACCGGCCCCGGCCACCCGACGGTGGAGCGCGACCGCTCCCCCGCCCCGACCGGCCTGGCCACCACCGTCCCGGCCGCCCGCCAGGGCGGCCTCGACCGCACCGCCCTGGAGCGCGCCGCCATGGAGCGCGCCGCGCTCGACCGAGGCACCGGCGAGCGCGGCACCGGCGACCGAGCGACTCTCGACCGCAGCGCCGTCGACCGCACCGCCCTGGACCGCTCCGGCGTCCCCCTGCGCAGCTGACGCACCACCCGGACGCCGGGTGAGGGCCGCGCACGAACGCCGCGCCCCTCACCCGCTGTCCGGCATCCACCACCGAACACACGACCCCACAGCCGAACACAGCACCGATAAACGGCACCGGTCACAGAACCGGTCCCGGCACCGGCCCCGCACACACCCCCGCCGGACCGCCCCTCAGCCGATGTCCGTCGGATCGATCCGCACCTTCACCACCTCCGGCGTCCGCAGCGCGATCCGCGCGATCTGCGCCGCCTTCAACGCCGCCGCCAGCGCGGCCCCCTGCCCCGGCGGCACCCGCAGCAGCGCGCGCTCCTGCTCCTCCCCCCGCAGCGCCGCCACCGGCACCGGCCCGAGCACGTCCGCGTCCGGCGGCAACCGGACCAGGTTCAGCAGGTCCGCCACCGCCGCCGGGCTGCCGGTGACCGAGGCCATCCGCGCCACCGGCGGGAAGTGCAGCTGGGCCCGCTCGTCCAGCTCGAACCCGGCGTGCCCGAGCGGGTCCCAGCGCACCAGCGCCTGCACCGGCCGCGCGGTCGGCTCGGCGACCACCACCACCGTCCCGCCCTCCTCCGACGGCCGGACCAGCGCCGCGGCGGTCAGCCAGAGCCGCAGCGCCTCCTCCCCGGCCCGCAGGTCGGGGCGGCCGAGCAGCGCCCAGCCGTCCAGCAGCAGCGCCGCCGCGTACCCGCCGCCGCTCTCGACGACCGGCTCCGCCCCGGGCGTGGAGATCACCAGCGCCGGTTCGTCCGGCACGGTGGTCAGCACCGCGTCCCGCCCGGAGGTCCGCACCGGGATCCGGGGGAACGCCTTGCCGAGCTCCTCGGCCGTCCGCCGGGCGCCCACCACCTGGGCCCGCAGCCGGAACGACCCGCACTCCGGGCAGTGCCACTCCCGCTCCTCCTCGCCGCACCACCCGCAGTGCAGGGGCGCGTCGGCCCCGGCCGCCTCCAACGGGCCCTCGCAGCGACGGCAGCGTGCGGGCGTGCGGCAGCGCCCGCACGCCAGCCGGGGGACGTAGCCGCGCCGGGGCACCTGGATGAGCACCGGACCGCCGGCGGCCAGGCCCTCGCGGGCGGCCTCCCAGGCGATCGAGGGCAGCCGGGCGGCCTGCGCGGCGGCGTCCCGGTGCTGGTCGAGGTCGGTGACGGTGCGGACCCGGGGTGCGGTCCGGCGGACGGTCTCCCGGTCGGCGGTCAGCGCCCTGGCCCACCCGGTCCGCACCAGCTGGGCGCCCTCGACGGTGACCACGTGCCCGCCGAGCAGCACCGCCGCGCCCTCCTCGGCCGCACGCAGCAGGGCGACCTCGCGCACGTGCGGGTGCGGGGCCCGCGGGTCGCAGTGGCTGGAGTCGCCGTCGGACCAGACCACCACGAGCCCGAGGTCGTGCACGGGCGCGAACATCGCCGCCCGGGTGCCGACGGCGGCGCGCACCGAGCCCCGGCTGACCGTGAGCCAGCGCCGGTAGCGCTCGCGCGGGCCGAGGTCGGCGGCCAGGACGGCGTGCCGGCCCTCGCCGAGCAGTTCGGTCAGCGCCCGGTCGACCCTGGCCACCGAACGGCCGTCGGGCACCACGACCAGCGCGCCGCGCCCGCTCGCCAGGGTGGCCGCGACGGCCCGGGCGGTCTCGTACGGCCAGCCGGGGCCGGGCAGGGCCGTCCAGACCGCGCGCGGCGCCCCGCCGGCGGCCAGCGAGGCCAGGAAGTCCGGCCCGGCCGGGTAGCGGCTCCAGCCGCCGGGCGCGGGCGCGTCCGGGCGGGGCGACGGCGGCGGCGAGGGCTCGGCCTCCGCCTTGGCGTGCCGGGGCGGCACGGCGAGCTGCAGGACGTCGGCCAGGGTGCCGGCGTACCGGTCGGCGACGGTGCGGCAGAGCCGGAGCAGCTGGGGGGTGAGCACCGGTTCGGGCGAGAGGACCTGTGCGAGGGGGGCCAGCGGCCCGGAGAAGTCGCTCTTCTCCAGCCGGGCGACAATGAATCCGTCGTGGAGTTCCCCGCCCTCGCGCTGGCCCTTGACCACCCGCGCGCCGAAGCGGACCCGGACCCGGACACCGGGCCGGGCCTCTTCCGCCATCGCGGCCGGTACTTCGTAGTCGAAGAACTTGTCGATGGTGAGCACGCCCTTGTCGACGACCACCCGGGCGACCGGCAGGTGCTCGGCCCGCTTGGCCCCGCGCCAGCTGCGCGGCTTGGCCCGCCGGACCGTCTCCCGGATGAACGCCAGCTGCTCCGGCGCCCCGCCGTCCGCCGCGTCCTCGCTCACCACCCCCGCGTCCTCGACCTCCTCGCCCACCGCCCCGCCGTCCTCGTCACTCCCCTGCCTGCTGCTCATCGCACCCAGTCCTACCAGGTCCCACCGACAGAACAGCAGCAGGTCCACCGACAAAACGGCAGGTGGTGGCCACCCGGAGAGCCGGGCGGCCACCACCTGCCGTCAAACGATCCTATGAAACGATCCTACGAGCCGATCAGGCCTCGACGGCCTTCTTCAGCTGCTCCACCCGGTCGGTCCGCTCCCAGGTGAAGTCCGGCAGCTCACGGCCGAAGTGGCCGTACGCGGCGGTCTGCGAGTAGATCGGGCGCAGCAGGTCCAGGTCGCGGATGATCGCGGCCGGACGCAGGTCGAACACCTCGGTGACGGCCTTCTGGATCGCGAGGACCGGCGCGGTCTCGGTGCCGAAGGTCTCCACGAACAGGCCGACCGGCTCGGCCTTGCCGATCGCGTACGCGACCTGGACCTCGGCGCGGCGGGCGAGGCCGGCGGCGACGATGTTCTTCGCCACCCAGCGCATCGCGTACGCGGCCGAGCGGTCCACCTTGGACGGGTCCTTGCCCGAGAAGGCGCCGCCGCCGTGGCGGGCCATGCCGCCGTAGGTGTCGATGATGATCTTGCGACCGGTGAGGCCGGCGTCGCCCATCGGGCCGCCGATCTCGAACCGGCCGGTCGGGTTGACCAGCAGCCGGTAGCCCTCGGTGACGAGCTTGATGCCCTGCTCGGCGAGCGCCTTCAGCTCCGGCTCCACGACGAACTCGCGGATGTCCGGGGTGAGCAGCGACTCCAGGTCGATGTCGCTCGCGTGCTGGGTGGAGACCACCACGGTGTCGAGGCGGACGGCCTTGTCGCCGTCGTACTCGATGGTGACCTGGGTCTTGCCGTCGGGGCGCAGGTAGGGGATGGTCCCGTTCTTGCGCACCTCGGTGAGGCGGCGCGAGAGGCGGTGGGCCAGGGTGATCGGCAGCGGCATGAGCTCGGGCGTCTCGTCGGACGCGTAGCCGAACATCAGGCCCTGGTCGCCGGCGCCCTGCCGGTCCAAGTCGTCCTCGTCACCCTCGACCCGGGCCTCGTACGCGGTGTCGACGCCCTGGGCGATGTCCGGCGACTGCGCGCCGATCGAGACGGAAACGCCGCAGGAGGCGCCGTCGAAGCCCTTCTTGGAGCTGTCGTAGCCGATCTCCAGGATCTTGTCCCGGACGAGCTGCGCGATCGGCGCGTAAGCCTTCGTGGTCACCTCGCCGGCCACGTGCACCTGGCCGGTGGTGATCAGCGTCTCCACCGCGACCCGGGAAGTCGGGTCCTCACGGAGGAGAGCGTCAAGAATGGTGTCGCTGATCTGGTCAGCGATCTTGTCGGGGTGTCCCTCGGTCACGGACTCCGAGGTGAACAGGCGGCGAGACACAGCGCTCCCTGGGGTTGCAGCGGCTGCTGACTGAAAGGCCCCGGTCGGAACCGGGGACTTCCGGAAAGACTTGATTCCTGGAGTGTAACGGTCGGCTTCCGGGAAACGTCACGTGATTCCGGAATCGAAGACCGTATGCCCACCCCTTGGGATCAATGGGCGCGCAGATCTAGCCGTTCCGCGACCAGGTCCCAGACGACGTCCGCGAGAGCCTCCTTCGGACCCACCGGAACGGGGGTCTCGGTGCCGTCCGCGCCCAGTACCACGGCCTCGTTGACATCCTGCCCGAAGGCCTTTCCGTCCCCCACCTCGTTGACCACCAGCAGGTCGCAGCCCTTTCGCGCGAGCTTGGCGCGGCCATTGGCGAGGACGTTGTCGGTCTCCGCCGCGAATCCCACCACCAACTGGCCCGAACGGGTGCGGTGGGCGGAGAGCTCGGCGAGCACATCGGGGTTGCGGACGAGCGCGACCGGCGCCGGCTCGACGCCCTCGACCTTCTTGATCTTGCCGGCGGCGTAGGCCGCGGGCCGGAAGTCGGCCACCGCCGCGGCCATGACCACGGCGTCCGCGTCCTCGGCGGCCTTCAGCGCCGCGTCCCGCAGTTCCAGCGCGGTGGCCACCCGGACCACGTCCACCCCGGCCGGGTCGGACAGCCCCGCGTTGGCCGAGATCAACGTCACACGCGCACCGCGGGCGGCGGCGGTCGCGGCGAGCGCGTAGCCCTGCTTGCCGGAGGAGCGGTTGCCGAGGAAGCGGACCGGGTCGAGCGGCTCACGGGTGCCGCCGGCCGAGACCACCACGTGCCGGCCGGCCAGGTCGGCCCGCTCGCCGCCGTACCGGAGCACGGCCCGGCAGGCGTCGAAGATCGCGGACGGCTCGGGCAGCCGCCCCTTGCCGGTGTCCTTGCCGGTCAGCCGCCCGCTGGCGGGCTCCAGCACGATCACGCCCCGGCGCCGCAGCGTGGCGACGTTCTCCCGGGTGGCGGGGTGCTCCCACATCTCGGTGTGCATCGCGGGCGCCAGCACCACCGGGCAGCGGGCGGTGAGCAGGGTGTTGGTCAGCAGGTCGTCGGCGAGGCCGTGGGCGGCCTTGGCCATCAGGTCGGCGGTGGCCGGGGCGACCACGACCAGGTCGGCGTTCTGCCCGATCCGCACGTGCGGGACCTCGTGCACGTCGTCCCAGGTCTCGGTGGCCGCGGGGCGGCCGGAGAGGGCCGCCCAGGTCGCCTCGCCGACGAAGTGCAGCGCCGCCGCGGTGGGCACCACGGTGACCTGGTGGCCGGACTCGGTGAACCGCCGCAGCAGCTCGCACGCCTTGTACGCGGCGATGCCGCCGCTGACGCCGAGGACGACGCGCGGTGCGCCCGTCCGCTCCGTGCTGCCGCTCATGTCGCCTGCTCTCCTCGTGGCGGTCCCAGATGCCCGCCAACCCTACGGCCCGCCGCCGATCACCCGCACAGTGGCACCCCGCCCAGTGGCACCCCGCCCAGTGGCACCCCGCCCGGCCGCCGGGACAGCACGGCACCACCGGAAGCAGAAAAGACGGAGGGCCCGTCGGAGCGAACTCCGACGGGCCCTTCCGCAGACGCGGTGACGCCTCAGGCGGCCTCGATCGCCTCGGCCGTCAGCATGCCGGCGTTGATCTCGCGCAGCGCGATCGACAGCGGCTTCTCGTGCACGTGGGTGTCGACCAGCGGGCCGACGTACTCCAGCAGGCCCTCGCCGAGCTGGGAGTAGTACGCGTTGATCTGACGCGCACGCTTGGCCGCGTAGATGACCAGGCTGTACTTGGAGTCGGTGGCCTCAAGCAGCTCGTCGATCGGCGGGTTGATGATGCCCTCGGGCGCGGTCATGGAAGAGGACACGCGAAAACCTTCCGAAAGGGTGGAAAAAAAGACAACAGGTCAGCCTACACCGAGCAAGGCTAGCAGTTCAGTGGCGACCTGCTCGACGGAGGTGTTGACCAGGGTGGTGTCGAACTCCGGCTCGGCCGCCAGTTCGATCTTGGCAGCCTCCAGCCGCTTCTCGATCACGTCCTGCGGCTCGGTGCCCCGGCCGGTGAGCCGGCGGACCAGCTCGTCCCAGCTCGGCGGAGCCAGGAAGACCAGCTGCGCCTCGGGCATGGACTCGCGCACCTGGCGGGCACCCTGCAGGTCGATCTCCAGCAGCACGGGCTCGCCGCGCTCCAGCTTCTCCTGGACAGCGGCCCGGGGGGTGCCGTAGCGGTTGCCCGCGAACACGGCCCACTCCAGCAGCTCGCCGTTGGCGATCAGCTTGTCGAACTCGTCGTTGTCGACGAAGTGGTACTGGACCCCGTGCTGCTCGCCCGGCCTCGGATGGCGGGTCGTCGCCGACACCGAGAGCCAGACTTCGGGGTGCTGCTTCCTCATATGAGCGACGACCGTGCTCTTGCCGACCCCCGAGGGGCCGGAGAGCACGGTCAGCCGCGGACGCTCACTCATGCACCGATTATCCCGGATCGCGGACGATCCTGGGACCACGGGGGCACGGTCAGGCGGCACCGCCGCCGAACTCCCGCTCCAGGGAGGCGATCTGGTTCGTTCCGAGGCCACGGACACGACGGCTCTCGGAGATGCCGAGCCGCTCCATGATCTGCTTGGCGCGGACCTTGCCCACGCCCGGCAGGGACTCCAGCAGAGCGGAGACCTTCATCTTGCCGATCACGTCGTTGTCGGCCTTGCCGGCCTTGATCACCTCGTGCAGGGAGGCGCCGGAGTGCTTGAGCCGGTTCTTGACCTCGGCGCGCTCCCGGCGAGCCTCGGCGGCCTTCGCGAGCGCGGCGGTGCGCTGTTCAGGGGTAAGGGGCGGAAGAGCCACGCCGTTCACCTCAGGTGTGGATGGAAGGGATTGAACTAGGACTGTTGTGGTTCCCAGGACACCGGCCAGAGAGCGACGCGCCACCCCTGACCTGCGAGAGCAGCAGAATTCGCGGCTCTTCGTTGACCTATCGCCGGACACTACCCGGATTGCGGCGCCGCGTCAGGAAAAGAACACGAAAAGTCCTGGTCAGCCAAGGCCGACCAGGACTTTCCGGGGCAAAATGACCGTGATTGCGAAGCTTTGGCGGCACCGATGTGACGGCGCTCACGTCGGGCCGCCGTCCCGCCTCCCCCGTCGCAACCCGTCACGGGGGTGCTGCGGAGCGTCCGCCGGGGCGAACCCCGCGATGCCGTCCGCTACTTGACCGCTTCGGCGTACTCCTGGACAAAACGGTCGGCGGCCGAGCGCAGCGCCTCAACCGAGGGGCCGTGCTTCAGCACGTCCCGGCTGACGCTCGGGACGACATTGCGCACCGAGGCGCCGAACACCCGCGGCAGGTCCGCCATCGTCGCGCCCTGCGCCCCGATGCCGGGGGCCAGCAGCGGGCCGTTGATCGCCAGGTCCACCCCGGCGTCGGCCAGGGTGGCACCGACCACCGCGCCGAAGGAGCCCAGCGGCTCGGCCCCGGCGTTCTCCTCCGCCAGCTGGCGCAGCACCGAGGCGGCGACCGGCTCGCCGTCGGCGCCGATCGCGCGCTGCACCTCCGCGCCCTCCGGGTTGGAGGTGAGCGCCAGCGCGAACACGCCCGCGCCGCTCGCCTTCGCCAGGTCCAGCGCCGGACGCAGCGAGCCGAAGCCCAGGTAGGGGCTGACCGTGACGGCGTCCGAGAAGAGCGGGCTGCCGGGCGCCAGGAAGGCTTCCGCGTAGGCGGCCATGGTGGAGCCGATGTCGCCGCGCTTGGCGTCCATCAGGACGAGCGCGCCGGCCGCCCTGGCCTCCTCGACCGAGCGCTCCAGGACGGCGACGCCCCGGGAGCCGAAGCGCTCGTAGAACGCGGCCTGCGGCTTGAGCACGGCCACCCGGCCGGCCAGCGCCTCGACCACGGTGCGGCTGAAGGTCTCCAGGCCCGCGACGGTGTCCTCCAGGCCCCAGGCGGCGAGCAGGGAGGCGTGCGGGTCGATGCCCACGCAGAGCTGGCCGCGGGTGTCGAGGGCGTGGCGCAGCCGGGCGCCGAAGGGGGCGAGGGTCATGACGTCCTTCCGGAGGGGCGTGGGAGAAGAGGCGTGGGAGGAGGGGTTCAGGCGGCCGTGCGGTCGTCGACCGCGCTGCCGACGGCCGAGGCCAGGCTGCGGAAGCCGCCGGCCCGCAGGCGCGCCGACAGGCCCTTGTGGATGCGCCGGCACCAGAACGGGCCCTCGTAGACGAAGGCGCTGTAGCCCTGCACCAGGTCGGCGCCGTGCACGATCCGCTGCCAGGCGTCCTCGGCGGTCTCGATGCCGCCGACCGACACCAGCGTCAGCCGGCCGCCGGTACGGGCGCGCAGCCGCTGGAGGACCACCAGCGCGCGCTCCTTGAGCGGGGCGCCGGACAGGCCGCCCATGCCGATCTCCGCGACCCGGGCGGCGTCGCTGCGCAGGCCCTCGCGGCCGATCGTGGTGTTGGTCGCGATGATGCCGTCCAGGCCCAGTTCCAGGGCCAGGTCGGCGACCTCGTCGATGTCCTCGTCCGCCAGGTCGGGGGCGATCTTGACCAGCAGCGGCACATGGTGCGGGGTGGTCCGGTCGGCGGCCTCGCGCACGGCGCTCAGCAGCGGGCGCAGGTGCTCGACGGCCTGGAGGTTGCGCAGCCCGGGGGTGTTCGGCGAGCTGACGTTGACCACCAGGTAGTCGGCGAAGCGGGCGAGCCGCTCGGTGGACTTCACGTAGTCGGCGACCGCGTCGGCCTCCTCGACCAGCTTGGTCTTGCCGATGTTGACGCCGACGACCGGGGTGGAGCTGGTGTGCGGGCGGGCGGCCAGCCGGGCGGCGACCCGGGCCGAGCCCTGGTTGTTGAAGCCCATCCGGTTGATCAGCGCGCGGTCCTCGACCAGCCGGAACAGTCGCGGCTGCGGGTTGCCGGGCTGCGCCTCGCCGGTGACGGTGCCGATCTCGACGTAGTCGAAGCCGATCATCGACAGGCCGTCGATGCCGACCGCGTTCTTGTCGAAGCCGGCCGCCAGGCCGAACGGTCCCGGCAGGGCGAGGCCGAGGGCGTCGGTGCGCAGCGCCCGGTCGCGCGGGGCGAGCACCAGCCGGACGAGGCCGCGCAGGCCGGGCACCGAGGAGGCCAGCCGGATCCAGAAGAAGGCCAGGTGGTGGGCCTTCTCCGGGTCCATCTTCTTGAACACGAGGTCGAACAGCAGCTTGTACACAAAGTCCTCCCAGGGCATGGAAGTGGGGGGCACCCGGCGGTACTGGTGCCCCCCACTGCGGTGGTGCTACTTGGCGCGGCCGGCGTTGATCAGCTCGGCGTGCTCCTGGAGCGACATGACGCCGACCTCGTCGCGCAGCAGCCGGTCGATGCCCTGGACGGCGGCGCCCATGGCCTGCACGGTGGTCAGGCAGGGCACCGCGCGGGCGACGGCGGCGGTGCGGATCTCGTAGCCGTCGAGGCGGCCGCCGGTGCCGTACGGCGTGTTGATGATGAGGTCGACCTCGCCGTCGTGGATCAGCTGGACGATGGTCCGCTCGCCGTTCGGGCCCTCGCCCTCGCTGTGCTTGCGCACCAGCGTCGACGGGATGCCGCCGCGCTGGAGGACCTCGGCGGTGCCGGCGGTGGCGAGCACCTCGAAGCCCAGGCTGACCAGCGCGCGGGCCGGGAAGACCAGGTTGCGCTTGTCGCGGTTGGCGACCGAGACGAAGACCTTGCCCTTGGTCGGCAGCGCGCCGTAGGCGCCGGCCTGGGCCTTCGCGTAGGCGGTGCCGAACACCCGGTCCAGGCCCATGACCTCGCCGGTGGAGCGCATCTCCGGGCCGAGGACGGTGTCCACGCCGCGGCCGTGGATGTCGCGGAAGCGGCTCCACGGCATCACGGCCTCCTTGACCGCGATCGGGGCGTCGGCCGGCAGGGTGCCGCCGTCGCCCTCGGCCGGGAGCATGCCCTCGGCGCGCAGCTCGGCGATGGTGGCGCCGAGCGAGACCCGGGCGGCGGCCTTGGCCAGCGGCACCGCGGTCGCCTTGGAGGTGAACGGCACGGTGCGCGAGGCGCGCGGGTTGGCCTCCAGGACGTACAGGATGTCGCCGGAGAGCGCGAACTGGATGTTGATCAGGCCGCGCACCCCGACGCCGCGGGCGATGGCCTCGGTGGAGGCGCGCAGCCGCTTGATGTCGTACCCGCCGAGGGTGATCGGGGGCAGGGCGCAGGCGGAGTCGCCGGAGTGGATGCCGGCCTCCTCGATGTGCTCCATGACGCCGCCGAGGTACAGCTCGGTGCCGTCGTAGAGGGCGTCGACGTCGATCTCCACCGCGTCGTCGAGGAAGCGGTCGATCAGCACCGGGTGCTCGGAGATGAGACCGGCGTGCCGCTCCAGGTAGGAGGCGAGCGACTCCTCGTCGTAGACGATCTCCATGCCGCGGCCGCCGAGCACGTAGGACGGGCGGGCGAGCACCGGGTAGCCGATCTCGTCGGCGAGGGCCTTGGCCTCCGCGAAGGAGAAGGCGGTGCCGTGCTTGGGGGCGGGCAGGCCCGCGTCGCGCAGCACGCGGCCGAAGGCGCCGCGCTCCTCGGCCAGGTCGATGGCCTCCGGCTGGGTGCCGACGATCGGCACGCCGTTGTCCTTGAGCGCCTGGGCCAGGCCGAGCGGGGTCTGGCCGCCGAGCTGGACGATCACACCGGCGAGCGGTCCGGCCTGCTTCTCGGCGTGGACGATCTCCAGCACGTCCTCCAGGGTGAGCGGCTCGAAGTAGAGCCGGTCGGAGGTGTCGTAGTCGGTGGAGACGGTCTCCGGGTTGCAGTTGACCATGACGGTCTCGTACCCGGCCTCGGCGAGCGCGAAGGAGGCGTGCACGCAGGAGTAGTCGAACTCGATGCCCTGGCCGATGCGGTTCGGGCCGGAGCCGAGGATGATCACCGCGGGCTTGGTGCGCGGGGCGACCTCGTTCTCCTCGTCGTAGGAGGAGTAGAAGTACGGGGTCTTGGCCGCGAACTCCGCCGCGCAGGTGTCGACGGTCTTGAACACCGGGCGGATGCCCAGCGCGTGCCGGACCTCGCGGACGACGTCGGGGCGCAGGCCGCGGATCTCGCCGATCTGGTGGTCGGAGAAGCCGTGCCGCTTGGCGTGGCGCAGCAGCTCGGGGGTGAGCTCGGGGGCCTCGGCCAGCTCGGCGGCGATCTCGTCGAGCAGGAAGAGCTGGTCGACGAACCACGGGTCGATCTTGGTGAACTCGAACACCTCGTCCGGGGTGGCCCCGGCGCGGATGGCCTGCATCACGGTGTTGATCCGGCCGTCGGTCGGCACGACCGCCTTGGCCAGCAGCTCGGCCTTGTCGCCGACCGGGCCGACCCAGGTGAACTGGGAGCCCTTCTTCTCCAGCGAGCGCAGCGCCTTCTGCAGCGCCTCGGGGAAGTTGCGGCCCATGGCCATGGCCTCGCCGACCGACTTCATGGTGGTGGTGAGGGTGGCGTCGGCGCTCGGGAACTTCTCGAACGCGAACCGGGGGACCTTGACCACGACGTAGTCGAGGGCCGGCTCGAAGGAGGCCGGGGTCTGCTCGGTGATGTCGTTGGGGATCTCGTCGAGGGTGTAGCCGACGGCGAGCTTGGCGGCGATCTTGGCGATCGGGAAGCCGGTGGCCTTGGAGGCCAGCGCCGAGGAGCGGGACACCCGCGGGTTCATCTCGATGACGATGACCCGGCCGTCGTCGGGGTTGACGGCGAACTGGATGTTGCAGCCGCCGGTGTCGACGCCGACCTCGCGGATCACGGCGATGCCGATGTCCCGCAGGATCTGGTACTCGCGGTCGGTGAGCGTCATCGCCGGGGCGACGGTGATCGAGTCACCGGTGTGCACGCCCATCGGGTCGAAGTTCTCGATCGAGCAGACGACCACGACGTTGTCGCTCTTGTCGCGCATCAGCTCCAGCTCGTACTCCTTCCAGCCGAGGATGGACTCCTCCAGGAGCACCTCGGTGGTCGGGGAGAGCGTCAGGCCCTGGCCGGCGATGCGGCGCAGCTCGTCCTCGTCGTGGGCGAAGCCGGAGCCGGCGCCGCCCATGGTGAAGGAGGGGCGGACGACGACCGGGTAGCCGCCCAGGGTGTCGACCCCGGCGATGACCTCGTCCATGGTGTGGCAGATGACCGAGCGGGCGGACTCGCCGTGGCCGATCTTGGCGTTGACGGCCTCGACCACGCCCTTGAACAGCTCGCGGTCCTCGCCCTTGTTGATCGCCTCGACGTCGGCGCCGATCAGCTCGACGCCGTACTTCTCCAGCGTGCCGGCGGCGTGCAGGGAGATCGCGGTGTTGAGCGCGGTCTGGCCGCCCAGGGTGGGCAGCAGGGCGTCGGGGCGCTCCTTGGCGATGATCTTCTCGACGAACTCCGGGGTGATCGGCTCGACGTAGGTGGCGTCGGCGATCTCCGGGTCGGTCATGATCGTCGCCGGGTTGGAGTTCACCAGGACGACCCGCAGGCCCTCGGCCTTGAGGACGCGACACGCCTGAGTGCCCGAGTAGTCGAACTCGGCGGCCTGGCCGATCACGATCGGGCCGGACCCGATGACCAGGACGGACTTGATGTCGGTGCGCTTAGGCACGCTGGCCCTCCATGAGCTCAACACTCTGCTTGTCGTCGCCTCGCATGAGCTCGACGAACCGGTCGAAGAGGTAGGCCGCGTCGTGCGGGCCGGCAGCCGCTTCGGGGTGGTACTGCACGCTGAAGGCGGGCACGTCGAGCGCCTGGAGGCCCTCCACCACGTCGTCGTTCAGGCAGACGTGGGAGACCTCGACCCGCCCGTACGGGGTGTCGCTGACCTTGTCCAGCGGCGCGTTCACGGCGAAGCCGTGGTTGTGGGCGGTCACCTCGACCTTGCCGGTGGTGCGGTCCTGCACCGGCTGGTTGATGCCGCGGTGGCCGTACTTGAGCTTGTAGGTGCCGAAGCCCAGCGCGCGGCCGAGGATCTGGTTGCCGAAGCAGATCCCGAAGAACGGGGTCTTCCGCTCCAGCACGCCCTGCGCCACGGCGACCTGGTGGTCGGCGGTCGCCGGGTCGCCCGGGCCGTTGGAGAAGAACACGCCGTCGGGGTCGACGGCGTAGACGTCCTCGATCGTCGCGTTGGCGGGCAGCACGTGCACCTCGATGCCGCGCTCGGCCATCCGCTGCGGGGTCATCGCCTTGATGCCGAGGTCCAGGGCGGCGACGGTGAAGCGCTTCTCACCGATCGCGGGCACCACGTAGGGCTCGGTGGTGGCGACCTCGGCGCACAGGTCGGCGCCCTTCATCTCGGGCGAGGTCTGCACCTTGGCGAGCAGCGCGGCCGGGTCGGCCAGGGCCTCGCCGGAGAAGATGCCGCAGCGCATGGCGCCGCGCTCGCGCAGGTGGCGGGTGAGCGCCCGGGTGTCGATGCCGCTGATGCCGACGACGCCCTGGTTCACCAGCTCCTCGTCCAGCGAGCGGCGGGAGCGCCAGTTGGAGGCGACCCGGGAGGGGTCGCGGACGACGTACCCGGCGACCCAGATCTGCTTGGACTCGTCGTCCTCGTCGTTCCAGCCGGTGTTGCCGATCTGCGGGGCGGTCATCACGACCACCTGGCGGTGGTACGAGGGGTCGGTGAGGGTCTCCTGGTAGCCGGACATGCCGGTGTTGAAGACGGCCTCGCCGTAGGTCTCGCCGGTCGCGCCGTAGGCCTGGCCCCGGAAGGTCCGGCCGTCCTCCAGGACGAGCACAGCGGGCACACGCTCCCGCCGTTGGCGCTGCGTGGTGGGGGCAGGTGCGGTCATGACGCGGCCTCTTCCGTCTTCTTCGTCGTCGTACGTGTTGCGAGTTGAGCGACCGCCTCGACCCAGGCGGCGTGCTCGTCCGGGTGGTCGGCCCGGAAACCGGAGTCCAGCTCGGTACCCTCGTGCGTCCAGGTGACGACGAGGAGCCCGGAGGGGACGACCTTGCCGGCGATCCCGGAGTCCGTCCGGGCACCGGTCAGGTGCTCGGCGGGGATCCAGAAGTCGACGTCGCCCGGGCGCTGCACCAGCAGGCCGTTCTCGCCGAGGGTCAGATCGGCGCGGCTGCGGGTGCCCAGGCCGTGCGCGACGACCCGGTCGAGCCAGTTCCCGGCGGTGGTGGTGCCGTGGTACCGGCCGCTGGTCTCCAGGATGGTCCGGCCGGCGCGCTCCGGCACGGCGGGGAGCGGCGGGATCCCGGACTGCAGGGTCCGGCGCCAGTTCCAGCCCTGGCGCATCAGCCAGTAGACGAGGCCGATGACCAGCAGCAGGCCGACCGTCCAGCCGATGTACCCGGGCCAATTGGTCACCCTGGCCTGCTCCTGGGCCAGCAGCGCGACGGCGCCCCCGGTCGTGGAGCTCACGCGAGACCACCCTGCTCGACCAGCTCGCCGGCCAGCACCGTGGCGCGGCCGCGCAGGAAGGTGGCGTGCACCCGTCCGGGCAGGTCGAGGCCCTTGTAAGGGGTGTTGCGGGAGCGCGTGGCGAAGCTGTCGGGGTTCACGGCACCACGGTACGCGGGATCGAACAGCACCAGGTTGGCGGGCTCACCCACCGAGACCGGCCGGCCCTGCCCCGCGAGGCGGCCGATCCGGGCCGGGCGGTGCGACATCCGGTCGGCGACGCCCTCCCAGTTCAGCAGGCCGGTGTCGACCATGGTCTGCTGCACCACGGACAGCGCGGTCTCCAGGCCGACCATGCCCATCGCGGCCACGGCCCACTCGCAGTCCTTGTCCTCGGCCGGGTGCGGCGCGTGGTCGGTGGCGACGGCGTCGATGGTGCCGTCCGCCAGCGCCTTGCGCAGCGCCTGGACGTCCTCGGCGGTGCGCAGCGGCGGGTTGACCTTGTACACCGGGTCGTAGGAGCGGACCAGCTCGTCGGTCAGCAGCAGGTGGTGCGGGGTGACCTCGGCGGTGACGTCCCAGCCCTTGGCCTTGGCCCAGCGGACGATCTCGACCGAGCCGGCGGTGGAGACGTGGCAGATGTGCAGCCGGGAGCCGACGTGCGCGGCGAGCAGCACGTCGCGGGCGATGATCGCCTCCTCCGCGACGGCCGGCCAGCCGCCGAGGCCGAGCTCGCCGGAGACCTGGCCCTCGTTCATCTGGGCGCCCTCGGTCAGCCGGGGCTCCTGCGCGTGCTGGGCGACGACGCCGTCGAAGGCCTTCACGTACTCCAGCGCGCGGCGCATCATCACCGCGTCGTCGACGCACTTGCCGTCGTCGGAGAAGACCCGGACGCCGGCGGCGGACTCGTGCATGGCGCCCAGCTCGGCGAGCTTCTTGCCCTCCAGGCCGACGGTGACGGCGCCGACCGGCTGGACGTCGCAGTAGCCGGACTCCTGGCCCAGCCGCCAGACCTGCTCGACCACACCGGCGGTGTCGGCCACCGGGAAGGTGTTGGCCATCGCGTGGACGGCGGTGAAGCCGCCCTTGGCGGCGGCGCGGGTGCCGGTGAGGACGGTCTCGGCGTCCTCCCGGCCCGGCTCGCGCAGGTGGGTGTGCAGGTCGACCAGGCCGGGCAGGACGATCAGCCCGGTGGCGTCGATCTCGATGTCCGCCGTGGCGTCCAGGGCGGTGCCGATCGCCGCGATCGCACCGTCGACGAGGTGGAGGTCCTGCGGAGCGCCGCCGAGGATCTGGGCGTTGCGGATCAGGTAGGTGGTCACTTGGCGCTCTCCACGGAGTCGGTGCGGGGGGTGTCGGTGAGGGTGGCTCCGCCGAGCAGCAGGTAGAGCACGGCCATCCGGACGGAGACGCCGTTGGCGACCTGCTCGACCACGGTGCAGCGCGGGGAGTCGGCGACCTCGGCGGTGATCTCCATGCCGCGGACCATCGGGCCGGGGTGCATGACGATGGCGTGCTCGGGCAGCCGGGCCATCCGCGGGCCGTCGACGCCGTAGCGGCGGGTGTACTCGCGCTCGGTGGGGAAGAACGCGGCGTTCATCCGCTCGCGCTGGACCCGGAGCATCATCAGCGCGTCGGTCTTCGGGAGCACGCTCTCCAGGTCGTAGCTGACCTCGCAGGGCCAGTTCTCGATCCCGATCGGCAGCAGGGTCGGCGGGGCGACGAAGGTCACCTGGGCGCCGAGCGTGGTGAGCAGGTGGACGTTCGAGCGGGCCACCCGGCTGTGCAGGATGTCGCCGACGATGGTCACCCGCCGCCCGGCCAGGTCGTTGCCGGACCCCGGGTTGAGGTGGCGGCGCATGGTGAAGGCGTCGAGCAGGGCCTGGGTGGGGTGCTCGTGGGTGCCGTCACCGGCGTTGATGACGCTGCCGTGCAGCCAGTCGGACTGGGCCAGCCGGGCCGGCGCGCCGGAGGCGTGGTGCCGGACGACGACCGCGTCGGCGCCCATCGCCTGGAGGGTCAGGGCGGTGTCCTTGAGGCTCTCGCCCTTGGAGACCGAGGAGCCCTTGGCGGAGAAGTTGATGACGTCCGCGGAGAGCCGCTTCTCGGCGACCTCGAAGGAGGTCTTGGTGCGGGTCGAGTCCTCGAAGAAGAGGTTGACGACGGTGCGGCCGCGGAGGGTGGGGAGCTTCTTGACCGCCCGGCCGGACAGCTGGGCGAGTTCCTCGGCGGTGTCCAGGACGAGCAGCGCGTCGTCGCGGGTGAGATCGGCGGCGGACACGAGGTGGCGCTTCACGCGGGTTACTCCGGGAGGTGCGATTCGGTGGCCTGAGCGGCCATGGCCTGGGAGGAGCGCGCCGCGAAGTCGCGGTCGCCGACGAGCACGGCGTCCACGCCGTCGCGGTCGGACAGGCGCACCTGGACGGCCTCGCGAAGCGAGGTGGGGAGGTTCTTGCCCACGTAGTCGGCGCGGATCGGCAGCTCGCGGTGGCCCCGGTCGACGAGGACGGCGAGCTGGACCGCGCGCGGCCGGCCGATGTCGTTCAGGGCGTCGAGCGCGGCGCGGATGGTGCGGCCGGAGAAGAGCACGTCGTCGACGAGGACGACCAGCCGGCCGTCGATGCCGCCGGGCGGGATCTCGGTGTGCTCCAGGGCGCGGGCGGGCTTCAGCCGCAGATCGTCCCGGTACATCGTGATGTCCAGGGTGCCGAGCGGGATGTCCTGGTCGGTGATCTGGGCGAGCCTGGCGTGCAGCCGCCGGGCGAGGTGGACACCCCTGGTGTGGATGCCCAGCAGCACGACGTCCTCGGCGCCCTTGGCGCGCTCGACGATCTCGTGCGCTATCCGGGTGATGACCCGGGCGATGTCCGTGCCGTCCAGCACTTGGTGCGGCGGCCTCGGTGCGGATTCCTGGTGTGCGGTCATGCCGAAGCGGACCTCCTTCCCCGCCTCACGGGACGGGTCTTAAAGGATGTCGGGAGACCCCCGCCGACCTGCGGCGCGGGCTCCGGTCATCCTACCAGCGTGATTCTGCGGCCAACCGACGGCCATCGTTCCGCTTCCCCTGGTTCACGTGCCGGACGCACCCCTGATGCGGCCCATTCGCACGACTGCCCCATTCGGCTTGACGCAACTACCTCACTCTACGTAACCTCACAGTGAGTTACGAGACGGACGTCGAACCCACCGGTAACGGCGTCGGCAATCGCCCGTGACACACCACTGAACGCGAAGCAATCTCGTCCGGGGAGATCAATGTCCAGCGACTACGCGAAGCAGCTCGGAGGCAAGCTCCGAGCCATCCGCACCCAGCAGGGGCTCTCCCTGCACGGTGTCGAGGAGAAGTCCCAGGGGCGCTGGAAGGCAGTGGTCGTCGGCTCGTACGAGCGCGGCGACCGTGCGGTCACCGTGCAGCGGCTGGCCGAACTGGCGGAGTTCTACGGGGTCCCGGTACAGGAGCTGCTGCCCGGCGGTACGCCCGGCGGCGCGGCCGAGCCGCCGCCGCGCCTGGTCCTCGACCTGGAGAGACTGACCCAGGTCCCGTCCGAGAAGGCCGGCCCGCTGCAGCGCTACGCGGCGACCATCCAGAGCCAGCGCGGCGACTACAACGGCAAGGTGCTGTCGATCCGCCAGGACGACCTGCGCACCCTGGCCGTGATCTACGACCAGTCGCCGTCGATCCTCACCGAGCAGCTCATCTCCTGGGGCGTGCTCAACCCCGACGCGCGCCGTGCGGTGCGCGAGGAGGAGACGGGCTGAGTCCCGGCCCCTCGGTTCCCGGCTCCTCGGTTCGCGGCCCACGAAACGGGAGCGGGAACGGCCCACACCAGCAGAAACGTCACGGCGCGGCACCCCGCACAGGGTGCCGCGCCGCGGCGTTCCCGAGCGGCCGTCCCGGCGCCCGCCCGTATGCCCGTCCCCGCCCTCAGCAAACCGTCTCCAGCCGGTAGCCCGGCTCGGCCGCCACGCCGTCCAGCCGCACCGGGCCGGCCGAGGGCGTCCACACCTGCCCCTCGCTGGTCCAGGCCCAGGCGGTCGGCCGGTACTCCCCGCAGGCGGCCGCCGAGCCCTGCGCGCCGTGCAGCACCGCGAGACCGGGCAGCCCCCGGGCCAGCCCGGCGCAGAGCACCGCGCAGAGCAGTTCGAGGTCCTCGTCGTTGATCCGCACCACGCCGTCCTCCCACTGGAGCACCCGGGCCGCCGCGGTCAGCCGCCCGCCGGGGGCGTCCACCGACAGCCGCAGCTCGTAGACGCCGCAGCCGGCCCCCAGCAGCATCCGGCGGAACACCTCGGCACCCTGCTCGTAGGCGCCGCGCACGGCCTCGTCGCGCTCCCCGTGGAGGCGGCCGTCGAGCAGCAGGTCGGTGTGCCGCAGGGTCAGCCCGTTCTCCCGGGCCCGCACCAGCCGGGGCAGGAAGTCGCCGACCAGTTCCTCCCCCTGATAGGCCAACAGCTGCGTCTGCAGCGGCGGGTTGACCAGGTAGCGCTCGCGGGCGGCCGGCTCGGCCGGGTCGAGGCCGTGCAGCAGACAGAACTCGGCGAAGTCCCGCGGGTGGAACATCCGCGCCCGGACGGTGTCGAACCGCCGCCGGGCGTCGGCGAGCAGCTCGGCGGTCTCGGCCAGGTACCGCTCGTGGTCCGGGGCGTCCGACAGCTGCCAGGCGCGGGCCTCCTCGAAGTCCGCCGCGTTGGTGAGCACCCCGATCACGAAGGCCTGGCCGGCACCCTCGGACCGCTGCCGCTCGCAGCCCTCGGACCGCTCGGCGGCGGTGCGCGGACGGACCCGGGGGCGGTGGCCGGCGGCGGTGCAGTCGGGAGTGCGGCGGGCGCGGCCGTTGCGGCTCATCGGGGCTCCTCGGGCGGGGCGGGCGGGGCGGCGGCGGGTGCACCGCCGACCTTGTCCTCCCCCGCCCCGCGTGGCGCACACGTACGACGTGTCACAGGACTGTAACCGAGGGTGAATCTGATGTTTGGAGTCACGCACGGTTGTGCGCCCGAGCGGTCGCGCCCCGCGCATCCGCCCCGCGCGAGGCGCCGTCGTCACACCCCGTGCCCACCCGCTCACACCATTTCAGCCACCCACGCCCGCGCACGCCCCCCGAACGAGCGCCCCCGCGAGGAGAACGAGCGGGCGACCCCGCCCCGAGCCCCACACGGGACCGGGCAACCCCCGCCCCGAGCCCCACAGGGGAGGCGAGCGGGCGACTCCCGCCCCGAGCCCCACAGGGGAGGCGAGCGGGCGACTCCCGCCCCGAGCCGAAGGGGCGCGCCGGTGCCGAAAGGGAGAAGCGAGGACGACGCGAGGTACGAGCGGCGTTGGAGCGCCGACCGTCGGCACCGGACGAAAGCGCCCCGGAGGCGAGCGGGCGACTATCGGGGCACGCGGGCCAGCTGCCGGGACTGGGCAACGAGGCGGCCCGTCTCGTCCCAGACCTCGGCGTCCTCCTCGAAGTACCCGCCCGCCAGGTTCCGGGTCGCGTGCACGACCCGCAGCCAGCCCGGGGCGGGCCTGGCCCGCAGATGCACCGTCAGCTCCACGGTCGGCGCCCAGCCCGGCATGCCGAGGTCGAAGGTGACCGGCGGCAGCGCGTCGGCGACCAGCAGGAGCAGCAGCGGGTCGGGCTCGCGGCCGTCGGCGAGCCGGAACCAGCCCTGGATCCGGCCGGCGCCGGACGGCTGTCCGAGCGCCCAGCCGATGGTCGCCGGGTCGAGCCGCATGTCGAACCGCTCCAGCAGCGCGGCCTGCGCGATCAGCTCCTTGGGCGCGTGCTCGACGCCGACGCACTGGTCCGGCGGCGGCAGCTGCGGCGGGGCGGCGCTGGTCCGCACCTCGCCGTCGTGGGTGGCGAGGTCGCCGTGGGTGGCGAGCACCCGCAGGCGCTCCACGCCGTCCTGGCTGAGCGAGGCGGTGCCGGTGGAGAGCGTGCGGCCGGCGCGGACGACGTCGGTGCGCACGGTGGCCGGTCCGGGGGTGGCGGCGGAGAGGTAGTAGCCGCTGATCGACACCGGGTCGGTGTGGCCGGCGCTCTCCGGGCGGGCGGTGTGCGAGAGCGAGAGCGCGTGGCCGGCGACGGCCAGCAGCAGTCCGCCGTTGACGCCGCCGCCGATCTGCCAGCCCGCGCCGAGTTCGCCGTCGTACCGGCCGGGCTCGTCCGGGTGCGGGGTGAGGGCGATGCCCTGGTCGAACTCGCTGCGGATCGCCGTGGTCATGGGGGGGTGGCCTGCCCTTCACTACGGGGTCGCCGGCGGGCGTGGGCCGCCGGCGCATGAGGTTACTGACGAGTAGGGCCACCATACGCCGAACGGGTGAACACGCCGAACGGCCGCCGGACCGTTTCCGGTCCGACGGCCGTCGGTACAGGTGCGCGCCTCAGCGGCGGATGCTCGGCTTGAGCTCCATGAAGCGGGCCAGCAGACCGTTCACGAACGCCGGGGAGTCGTCGGTGGAGTACTCCTTGGCGATCTCCACCGCCTCGTCGACGACGACCGCGTCCGGGACGCTGTCCTCCCAGATCAGCTCGTAGGTGCCGAGCCGCAGGACGTTGCGGTCCGCGATCGGCATCCGGTCGAGCGTCCAGCCGACGGCGTACTGCGAGATCAGATCATCGATCCGGCGGGCGTACTGGACGTACCCCTCGACCAGCTCCATGGTGTACTCGCCGACCTGCGGAGTGCCCTCGTCCGGCTTGGGCTCCCGGGCCCGGGCCACCCAGTCGGCGAGGACCGTCAGCGGGTCGACCCCACGGTGGTCGGCCTCGAACAGGATCTGGAAGGCTCGCGTGCGGGCCTTGGTGCGTGCGGACGACACGGACTTACTTCACCCGGCCGAGGTAGCTGCCGTCGCGGGTGTCGACCTTGACCTTCTCGCCGGTGGTCACGAAGAGCGGGACCTGGATCTCGGCGCCCGTCTCCAGCGTGGCCGGCTTGGTGCCACCGGTGGAGCGGTCGCCCTGGACGCCCGGCTCGGTCTCGGCGATGACCAGCTCGACGGCGGCCGGGAGCTCGATGTACAGCACCGCGCCGTCGTTCACGGCGACGAGCGCGTCGAAGCCCTCGAGCAGGTACTTGGCGGCGTCACCGACGACGACCGGCTCGATCGTCAGCTGGTCGAAGGTGTCCATGTCCATGAACACGTAGTTCTCGCCGTCCTTGTACGAGAACTGCATGGTGCGCTTGTCGACGTTGGCGGTCTCGACCTTGGTGCCGGCGTTGAAGGTCTTGTCGACGACCTTGCCCGTCAGGACCTCCTTGAGCTTGGTGCGCACGAAGGCCGGGCCCTTGCCGGGCTTGACGTGCTGGAACTCGACGACGGACCAGAGCTTCCCGCCGTCCAGCTTGAGGACCATGCCGTTCTTGAGATCGTTCGTGGAAGCCACGGGCGCACTAACTCCTGGATATAGCTGTCAAGGAACCAAGGGGTCGCGTCCTGGGACACACCCGTGTCACAGGGCGAGGAGCTCCTTGGTGGTGATGGTGAGCAGCTCGGGCCCGCCCTCCTCAAGGGGGCGCACGACGAGCGTGTCCTCGATCCGGACCCCGCCGCGTCCCGGGAGGTGGACTCCCGGGCCGACAGTGACCGGCACGCGGCTGTCCAGTTTACCCATGTCCGTGGGGCCGAGACGCGGTGCCTCCCGGATCTCCAGCCCGATGCCGTGGCCGACCGGGTGCGGAGAGGTCTCGGTGTGCCCTGCGGACTGCAGAATCTCCCGCGCCGCCTGGTCCGGCACGTGCTGCTCGACCCCCGGGCCGAGTGCCTCCCGACCGGCCCGTTGGGCCCGGAACACCAGCCGGTGCAGCTCGACCTGCCAGGGGGCCGGGGCCGCGCCGATCACGAAGGTCCGGGCGGTCGAGACGCCGTAGCCCCGGTACCTGGCACCGAGCACCACGGTCAGGAAGTCGCCCTCCTCGACCCGGCGGTCGGTGGGCTGGTGCGCCTGCTGGCCGGAGTGGCTGCCGGTGCCGACCGAGACCGGGAACGCCGCGCGGTCCGCGCCGTGGTCGATCATCCGGCGCTCCAGCTCCATCGCCAGGTGCCGCTCGGTCCGGCCGACCAGGATCGACTCCAGCAGCTCGCCGAGCGCCTGGTCGGCGATCTCCGCGGCGATCCGCAGATCGGCGATCTCGTACTCGTCCTTGACCACCCGCAGCCGCTCGACCGCCTGTCCGACGTCCGCCAGCCGGGTGCCCTCGACCAGTCCGGCCACGGCCCGGTGCCGGGTGACCGTCAGGTCGTGCTCCTCCACCGCCAGCCCGGCCACCCGCAGCCCCGCCGCGGCACCGGCGGCGGCCAGCGCGGTGTCCGCCCCGGCCGCCACCTCCAGCCGGGTCACCTCGGGCGAGATCAGGTGCTCGCCGGTGTCGTCCGGCGGCAGGTCGTCGGGCAGTGCCAGCAACGCCCGGTCCCGGGTCAGCAGCAGGGTCGCCCCGCACGGCGGACACCCGGTGAGGTACCGCACGTTCGCCGCCCGGGTGATCAGCGCCGCGTCGGTCCCGGACGCACTGCAGTGCTCCCGCAACCGCTCCCGGCGGCCCGCGTACGCATCAGCCATGCGTCGAGCCTACGAACCCCGCCCCCGATCCGCCCGCCGAACGCCCCCACCCGGGCCCGCGCGGGACTACTCGGCGCCGCCGGCGGGGGCCCGGGCGGCGGTCGGGGCGGGTGCGGCGACCGGGGCGGGGACGGGGGCGACGGCCCACTTCTTCTCGACGCCGGCCAGGCGCCAGTAGGCGATGGCGGCGGCCCAGACCACGACGAACAGGCCGACGATGGCGTAGCCGACGTTGTCCAGGGTGATGTCCGCGATCCAGCCGGTCACCGGGTCGGTGAGGTCCAGCTTCTCGTGCAGGACGCCGACGAGTTCGATGGTCCCGATGATGAACGCCACCGCGATGGACAGTCCGGTGATGGTCAGGTTGTAGTACACCTTGCGCACCGGGTTGGAGAACGCCCACTGGTAGGCGAAGTTCATGAAGGTGCCGTCCAGGGTGTCGAACAGGCTCATGCCGGCCGCGAACAGCAGCGGCAGGCAGACGATCGCGTACCAGGGCAGGCCGGAGGCCGCGCCGGAGCCCGCCATCACCATCAGGGTGACCTCGGTCGCGGTGTCGAAGCCCAGGCCGAGCACCATGCCGACCGGGAACATCTGGCCGGGACGGGTGATCGAGCGGGTGGCCCGGTTCAGCACCCGGGCCAGCAGGCCGCGCGAGTTGAGGTGCTCCTCCAGCTCGGCCTCGTCGAACCGGCCCGCCCGCATCGAGCGGAAGACCTTGAGGATGCCGAACAGAGCGGCCAGGTTGAGCGCGCCGATCAGGTAGAGGAAGACCCCGGAGGCCGAGGTGCCGACCACGCCCAGCCACTGGTGGGTGGTGGACTCGTCGTCCATCAGGGTGCTGGCCAGCTGCGCGCCGCCCGCCACCAGGGCGGCCATCAGCACCACCATCGAGGAGTGCCCGAGCGCGAACCAGAAGCCGACCGAGACCGGCCGCTTGCCGTCCGCCATCAGCTTCCGGGTGGTGTTGTCGATCACCGCGATGTGGTCGGCGTCGAAGGCGTGCCGCATGCCGAGGGTGTACGCGGTGATGCCCAGGCCCACCCCGAAGACCTGGGTGCCCACCTCGTACTTCTCCGGCGCGACCAGGAAGATCAGCGTGCCGAAGGCCACCACGTGCATGGCCAGGATCACGCCCATCAGGCCGGCGGTCCGTACGGTGTCCTCCCGCCGCCATCGGAAGGTGGGCAGGGCGGTGGGCGCCGCCGGGGCGGCGACGGTTTCGGGCAGGGTCATCCTGGGATCACGCTCCAGCACCTCGTGGAAACACTTCGTGAGATGCCGCGGCCGGTCTCCTGGCTGACGGGGCTCCCGCACCCGCCTTCCCGAACGCGCGAGGCGCCCAGTGGCATGTGGGTACGGACACTTCCCCCCGATCACAGTGGCGAGGGCCGCTCCGGACTGGGACCCCTGAGGGTCCGTCACCGGTCTTCCCGAGCACCACGGCGGGCAACACCGTAGGCGGCGGGCGGTGACCCTTGCAAGGCTGCGCACCTGCGCAGGTGTCCAGGATCACAGCGTCCCGCCTGCGAGAATGGCCCGTATGCATCTCGTACCGGCCGACCGCGCGGGCCACCGCACCATCGACGGGCACCGGGTCTGCGAGGCCATCGCGGCGATCGGCGACACCGCCCACGTCCGCTCCTGGGCCGAGCGCTTCTCGCTGCTCGCCGACCCCGGCCGCCTCGCCCTGCTGCTCGCGCTGCACCGCACCGGGCCGCTCGCCGTCTCCGACCTGGCGGTCGCCACCGGCATGCGCGACCCCGCCGTCTCCCAGGCCCTGCGGCTGCTGCGGACGGCCGGGGCGGTGACCGGCGAGAAGGAGGGACGTGTCGTGCGCTACCGGCTCGTGGACGCGGACCTGCGCCCCCTGCTGGACGCGTGCGCCGTCGACACCCCCGAACACGACGAGCACCACGAGCACGGCGAACACCAGGAGCACCACGAGCACGGCGAGCCCGACGCGGCGACCGGCTGACCCCACCCCGCCGACCGCCCGACCGACCGCCCGACCGGCGGCCCGGTCAGCGGCCCGGGGTCCCGGCCGGCTGGCAGGACGGGCACCAGAACAGATTGCGGGAGGCGTGCTCCTCGGTCCGGACCTCGGTGGCGCAGACCAGGCACGGCATCCCGGCCCGCCGGTAGACGTACACCTCGCCGCCGTGGTCGTCGACCCGTGGTGGGCGGCCCATCGCCTCGGGGGTGTGCTCGGGGCGCACGGTGTCGATCCGGCCCGCGCCGACGCCCTCGCGCATCAGCGCGACGAGGTCCGCCCAGATCGCGTCCCACTCGGCCCGGAGCAGCTCGCGCCCCGCCCGGTGCGGATCGATGCCGTGCCGGAACAGCACCTCCGCCCGGTAGACGTTCCCCACCCCGGCCAGCACCTTCTGGTCCATCAGCAGGGCCGCGACCGTCGTCCGGCTGGCCGCCATCCGCCGCCAGGCGGCGTCCGGGTCGGCGTCGGCGCGCAGCGGGTCGGGGCCGAGCCTGGCCGCCACCGCGGCCTTCTCGGCGCCGGTGATCAGCGCGCAGGTGTTGGGGCCGCGCAGATCGGCGACGTGCTCGTCGTTCTCCAGCCGCAGCCGGACCAGGCCGACCGGCGCAGGGACCGGCCCGTCGCCGATCGCGGCGAAGGTGAAGCCCCCGTACAGGCCGAGGTGGATGTGCACCCAGGCGTCCTCGCCGAAGCCGAGGAACAGGTGCTTGCCGACGGCCTCCGCCGCCTCCAGCTCCCGTCCGTCGATCAGCCCGGCGCCGTCCGCGAACCGCCCCTGCGGGCTGCTGGCCCGGACCTCCCGGCCGCCGAAGGCGCGGTGGTTCTCGGCGGCGAGACGGTGGATGATGTGGCCTTCCGGCACGGGCGCGGCTCCCCCGGTCGAACGTTCAGGACCCGTCCATCATCGCAGTCGGCACCGACACACCCGCCGGGCGAACGGGCCCCTCAGCGGACCGGGATGCCCATCAGCCGGGCCAGGATCACCCGGTCCAGCTCGGCGGCGGTGGCGGCCACGTCGAGCTGGGAGTTGTCGATGATCGGCAGCCCGGAGTTGTACCAGCCGGCCATCCGGCCGTGGATCCGGGCCACCTCCTCGTCGCCGAGCCGGCGGTTCCCGCTGCGCCGGGCGTTGCGGTGGAGCACCGAGTCGAGGCTGGGCAGCAGCACCACCGGGATCATGCCGGGCCCGATGTGCCGCTTCCAGCCGCCGAGGCCGATCGCCGGGCGGTCGGGGAAGACCGCGTCGTCGATGATGCAGGAGATGCCGTTGGCGAGGTAGTTGCGGCAGGCGAAGCCGCAGGTCCGGCGGGCCAGCCGGTACTGCGCCTCGGAGGCGTTGTTCCAGCCGGACTGCGGGTTGGCGAAGCCGGACTGCACCCACTCCCGGACGTCGTCGAGGCTGATGTGCGCGGTCGGGGTGGGACGCCGCTCGGCCCAGTGCCGGGCGACGGTGGTCTTGCCGGCACCGGCCGGACCGATCAGCAGCACCGCGATCGGGCCCGCGGGCGCGTGCTGCTGCGGCTGCCGGGCGGGCAGTTGGACGGGCGCGCCGGAGGGCAGCAGGAAGTGCCCGGTGGAGCCGGCGGGCACCGGGGCCGGCGCGGGCGGCGCGGCCGGGGCGGGCGCGGGCGCGGGCGCGGGCGCGGGCGCGGGCAACGGTCCGGGCGGAGGGGACGGCAGCACCGGCAGCGGAACGGTCGGCGGCCCCGAGGAGTCCGTCGAGGCCGTCGAGTCGCCCACCGGAACCATCAGCGGAACAGCCACCGGCACAGGCAGAGGCAACGGAACGACCATCGGAACGGGCACCGTCCCGGCCGCCACCGGATACCCCGGCACCGGCGGAGCCACGGGACGTGGGGGGACGGATCCACCCCCGGCGTACTGCGTCACGGCACCTCCCGACTTCCTTCAGCGGGACACTACACGGCGGTGCGGCGGTGGACACAGCCCACCGCCGCACCGCCGCCGGTCACCGACCGGGCCCGGCGTCAGCCCGCGGCGAGCTGCTCGGCGAGCGCCCGCAGGGCCAGCTCGTACGAGCCGATCCCGAACCCGGCGATCGTCCCGGAGGCCACCGCGGCGATCACCGAGGTGTGCCGGAAGGTCTCCCGGGCGTACGGGTTGGAGATGTGCACCTCGACCAGCGGCGCGGTGCGCTGCGCCGCGGCGTCCCGCATCGCGTACGAGTAGTGGGTGAACGCGCCCGGGTTGATCACCACGGGCACCCGGCCGTCGGCGGCCTCGTGCAGCCACTCCACCATCTGCTGCTCGGAGTTGGTCTCGTGCACCTCGACCTCGAAGCCGAGCTCCTTGCCGAGCGCGGTGCAGCGCTCGACCAGCCCGGCGTACGAGGTGGCGCCGTAGACGTCGGGTTCGCGGCTGCCCAGCCGGCCCAGGTTGGGGCCGTTGAGCACCATCACCCTGGTCACCCGGACACCTCCGCGTAGGCGGCCACCAGCAGCGACGGGTCGGGGCCCTCCAGTACGGAGGTCTTGGCGAGGCCGTCCAGCACGATGAAGCGGATCAGGTCGCCGCGCGACTTCTTGTCGATCTTCATCGCGTCCAGCAGCTTCGGCCAGGCGTCCGCCCGGTAGGTCAGCGGCAGGCCGACCGAGGCCAGCACGGTGCGGTGCCGGTCGGCCGTCGCGTCGTCCAACCGGCCCGCCAGGCGACCCAGTTCGGCGGCGTACACCATGCCGATCGAGATCGCCGCGCCGTGCCGCCACTTGTAGCGCTCGTTGCGCTCGATGGCGTGGCCGAGGGTGTGGCCGTAGTTGAGGATCTCGCGCTGCCCGGACTCCTTGAGGTCCCCGGACACCACGTCGGCCTTGACCTGGATGGCGCGGCGGATCAGCTCGACGGTGTGCGGCCCGGCCGGGGTCCTGGCCCCCTCGGGGTCGGCCTCGACCAGGTCGAGGATGACCGGGTCGGCGATGAAGCCGCACTTGATGACCTCGGCGAGCCCGGAGACGTAGTCGTGCTTGGGCACGGTCTCCAGCGTGCCGAGGTCGGCCAGCACGCCCACCGGCGGGTGGAAGGCGCCGACCATGTTCTTGCCCTCGGCGATGTTGATGCCGGTCTTGCCGCCGACGGCCGCGTCGACCATGCCGAGCAGCGTGGTGGGCACGGAGATCCAGCGCACCCCGCGCAGCCAGGTGGCGGCGACGAAGCCGGCCAGGTCGGTGGTGGCACCGCCGCCGAGGCCGACGACGACGTCGCTGCGGGTGAACCCGGTCTGCCCGAGCACCGACCAGCAGTACGCGGCCACCTCGGCGCTCTTCGCCTCCTCGGCGTTCGGGACCTGCAGCGCGATCGCCTCGTAGCCCTCGCCGGCCAGGTCCTCGCGGACGGCGTCGGCGGTGGCGGACAGCGCCTCCGGGTGGATGATCGCGACCCGCTTGGCCCTGGTCCCGATCAGCGGGGACAGCTCACCGAGCAGCTGGTGCCCGATCAGCACGTCGTACGGGTCGTGGCCGGCGCTTCCGGCGACGTGGATCCTGACGGTGGTGTCAGTCATGGGGGGTCTTCAGCTCCAGTGCTTCCAGTACGGCGTCCGCGACCTGCTCGGGGGTGCGGCCGGCGGTGTCGACGACGGCGGTGGCCACCTCCAGGTAGAGGGGGCGGCGGGCCTCCATCAGCTCGCGCCAGCGGGCCCGCGGGTTGACCGCGAGCAGCGGGCGCGGGGCGTCCAGGCCGACCCGCTTGACCGCGTCGGCGAGCGGGACCTCCAGGAACACCACCGGCAGGTCGCGCAGCAGCTCACGGGTCGGCGCGGCCATCACCGCGCCGCCGCCGAGCGCCAGCACCCCGGCGTGGGTCCCGGCCGCGGCCCGCACGGCCGCCTGCTCCAGCTCGCGGAAGTGCGGCTCGCCCTCGTCCACGAAGATGTCCGGGATCGGCTTTCCGGCCCGCGCCTCGATATCGGCGTCGGTGTCCCGGAAGGCCACACCGAGGCGCTCGGCGACGGCCCGCCCGACGGTGGACTTGCCACTGCCGGGCGGGCCGACCAGCACGAGGACCGGAGTGGTCATCGGACGATCAGGTTGTCGAGGTAGCTCCGCACGTTGCGCCGGGTCTCCGACACGTGGTCGCCACCGAACTTCTCGTTCACCGCGTCGGCGAGCACCAGGGCGACCATCGCCTCGGCGACGATGCCGGCCGCCGGCACCGCACAGACGTCGGAGCGCTGGTGGTGCGCCTTGGCGGGCTCGCCGGTGCGCACGTCCACGGTGCGCAGCGCGCGCGGGACGGTCGCGATCGGCTTCATCGCGGCGCGCACCCGCAGCAGCTCACCGGTGGACAGGCCGCCCTCGGTGCCGCCGGAGCGGCCGGAGACGCGCTTGGCACCGTCCGGGCCCGGCACGATCTCGTCGTGCGCCTGCGAGCCGGGGACGCGGGCCAGGTCGAAGCCGTCGCCGACCTCGACGCCCTTGATCGCCTGGATGCCCATCAGCGCGGCGGCCAGCCGGGCGTCGAGGCGGCGGTCCCAGTGCACGTGCGAGCCGAGGCCGACCGGGACGCCGTAGGCGAGGACCTCGACGACGCCGCCGAGGGTGTCGCCGTCCTTGTGGGCCTGGTCGATCTCGGCGACCATCGCCTTCGACGCGTCGGCGTCCAGGCAGCGCACCGGGTCGGCGTCCAGCTTCGCCTCGTCGGCGGGCAGCGGCAGCACCCCGGCCGGGGCCTTGGCGGCGGCCAGCTCGACCACGTGGCTGACGATCTCGATGCCGCAGGTCTCCTTGAGGTAGGAGCGGGCGACGGCGCCGAGCGCGACCCGGGCGGCGGTCTCCCGGGCGCTGGCGCGCTCCAGGATCGGGCGGGCCTCGTCGATCGAGTACTTCTGCATGCCGGCCAGGTCCGCGTGGCCGGGGCGCGGGCGGGTCAGCGCCTCGTTGCGGCCGAGACCGGCCAGCACCTCGGGGTCGACCGGGTCGGCCGACATGACCTGCTCCCACTTCGGCCACTCGGTGTTGCCGACCATCACGGCCACCGGGCTGCCCATGGTGAGGCCGTGCCGGACGCCGCCGAGGAAGGTCACCTCGTCCTGCTCGAACTTCATCCGTGCGCCGCGACCGTAACCGAGCCGGCGACGCGCCAGGGCGTCGGCCACCACCGCGGTGGTGACCGGTACACCGGCGGGCAGGCCCTCCAGCGTCGCGACGAGTGCGGGGCCGTGCGACTCCCCCGCCGTCAGCCAGCGCAACGTACCCAACGGAGCTCCTTCATCAGCGGACCGGCGCGGGGCTTCCGCACCCGTCCGGGCGTGCCTTCTCTCCCCGAATCCTTTCATGCCGGACGGCCGACCGGACCTGGAGTCCGATCACCGGACAGCATTCGGCCGACCGGCGGACGGGAATGGCCGGTCACCGCGCGGCCGAGGGCCCGCCGGCGGAGCGCCGCCACACCCCGGGCACCGTACGGACACGGTGGGCACACCGAGGGCGCACACCGTCCGTGCACCACCCTTGCCCCGGGCGGCGGTCAGCCCGCCGCGAGCGCCGCCTCGCCGGCCGCGCGGACCGCCGCCAGCGGACCGGGGCCGCGCCCGGTGAAGAGCTCGTTCTGCAGCACCGCCTGGTGCACCAGCAGGTCGAGGCCGCCCAGCACGGTCGCGCCGCGGTCCGCGCAGGCCGCGGCCAGCGCGGTCGGCCACGGGTGGTACAGCACGTCGAACAGCGCGCCCGGCGCGGCGGTCAGCCCGGCGGCGAAGGTGTCGGTCGCCCCGGCCGGGGTGGTGGCCACGGTCAGCGGGTGGGCCAGCGCCTCGGCGCCGCGCTCCCAGTCGGCGGTGCGCACCGCCACGCCGAGCCGTTCGCCCAGCGCGGCCATCTCCCGGGCCCGCTCGGGGGTGCGGACGTAGACGGTCACCTCGCGGGCGCCGAGCCGGGCCAGCGCGGCCAGCGCGGAGGAGGCGGTGGCCCCTGCGCCGAGCACCGCGGCCGAGGACACCTCGGTGATGCCGCGCTCGCGCAGCGCGTTGACCAGGCCGGGCACGTCCGTGTTGTGGCCCTCGCGCCGGCCGTCGGCGGTGAAGACCAGGGTGTTCACCGCGTCGACGGTCCGGGCGGCCCCGCTCACCTCGTCGAGCAGCGGGATCACCGCCCGCTTGAGCGGCATGGTCAGCGAGCAGCCCGCCCACTCGGCCTCGTCCAGCCCGGCGACGAAGCCGGGCAGGCCGGCCTCGTCCACCTCGAACCGGTCGTAGCGCCAGCCGTCCAGGCCGAGCGCCGCGAAGGCGGCCCGGTGCAGGGCGGGCGAGAGCGAGTGGGCGATCGGCGAGCCGAGGACGGCCGCCCGGTGCTTGCTGGTCACGCTGGTCACTTCCTCCGCCGCCTCCCGGCGGTCGTCACTTGGTGGTGCAGTGGACGGAGACCGCGTCGAACTTCTGACCCGCCGCCAGGCAGTAGGACTCGACGTTCTTGGCGTGCTCCGTGTCCGTGTCGGCGAACAGGGTGCTGGTCGGGGACATCGCGATGAAGTACAGCCACTTGCCGTCCGCCGGGTTCAGCGTCGCCTTCAGCGCGGCGTCGCCCGGGTTGGAGATCGGGGTCGGCGGCAGTCCGGCGTTGTAGTAGGTGTTGTACTTGTTGGACGCGTCGTTGATGTCCTTCTTGTCCAGGTTCTTGCGGCCCAGCGCGTACTGCAGCGTGGTGTCCATGCCGAGCTTGCCGTTGACCTTGCCCTTGTCGGCCAGCCGGTTCTGGATGGTCCGGGCCATCTTGGCGAAGTCCTCGGGGTTGTTGCCCTCGGCCTGCAGGATGCTGGCCTCGATGACCACGTCGTAGCCGGTCTTCAGCCCGATCTTCGACGCCTCGGCGTCCAGGCTCGCGTAGCGGTCGACGGCGTTCTTGACCATCTGCTTGAGCAGTTCCTCGGGCTTCATGCCCTCGGTGATCGAGTAGCGGGTCGGCCAGAGGAAGCCCTCGATGTTGCCGTTGGCGTACGGCGGGAGCCCGAGGGTGCCAACCTGCTCCTTGGCGACGGCCGCGGTGGTGCCCTTGGCCAGCTTCAGCTTGTCGTCGATCTTGACGTAGGTGGCCGCGGCGGTCAGGCCCTCCTGGACGATCAGCTTCTCGCCGCCGTTGGCGTCCACCAGGAACTGCACCGCACCGTCGGCGGACATCTCCGTCGGCATGCTGTAGGTGCCGGGCTGGATGGTGGTGCACTTGACGTTCTTGTCGCAGGCCTTGCTGAAGGCGTCGACGCTCTTGACCACGCCGGCCTGCTTCAGCGCCAGGCCCATCTGGCTGCCCGCCGCACCCTGCTTGATCTCGACCTTGACCGAACCGCTGCCCGGACCGGGGAAGTCCGGCGGCGGGCCGAAGTGGCTCGTGTAGAAGCCGTAGCCCCACCAGCCGGCGCCGCCCATGACCCCGAGCAGCACCAGGGCGACCACCAGGCACGCGCCGCCGTTGCGCCGGCCCGACTTCTTGCCGCTCTCCTTGCGCTTCTTCTTGGCCTCGCGGGACTGGTCCTCCTCGCCGAGGAAGCCGTTGCCGTCCTCGTCGGAGCCGTCGCCGTGGTACTCGTCCTCGGTGTACTCGCCCTCGTGGCCGTCCCACTCGCCCTCGGCGTGGCCGGCCTCCTCGACGGCGCCGACCGGGTCGGCCCCGGCCTCCAGCGCGGCGGCCTCCGCCTCCCAGTCGATGCCGTCCGGCCCGGGCCCGGCGGGACGCGCGGCGGCCGGCTGCTTCTGCTCCGCCGGAGCGGCCCTGCGGCGCGCGCCCGGCGCACCCTGCTGGGGCCCGTCCTGCGGGGGAAGCTGCTGCTGGGGCGCACCCTGCTGCGGCATCTGCTGCTGCGGCGCACCCTGCTGCGGCATCTGCTGCTGCTGGTAGCCCTGCTGGCCGCCGTACTGCTGCTGGCCCTGGTCGCCCTGCTGCTGCGGATAGCCCTGCTGACCGCCCATGCCCTGCTGGGGGTAGCCCTGCTGGCCCATCCCCTGCTGCGGGTAACCCTGTTGGCCCATCCCCTGCTGCTGCGGATAGCCCTGCTGCTGGGGGTACCCCTGCTGGCCGCCGCCGTACTGCTGCTGCTGCCCTTCAACGCCCTGCTGCTGCGGATAGCCCTGCTGACCGCCCATGCCCTGCTGGGGGTAGCCCTGCTGACCGCCGTCGTACTGCTGCTGCTGACCCTGCACGCCCTGCTGCTGGGGGTACCCCTGCTGCCCCATGCCCTGGCCGCCGTCGCCGTACTGCTGCTGCTGCTGCTGGGGATTCTGCTGCCACTGCCCGTCCTGCTGGCCGGGGACCGGCTGCTGACCGCCGTACCCGGGGTCACCCGGATGCCACGGCTCGGAGCCCTGGGGGCCGTAGCCCCGACCCAGATCGGTCATTGATCCCCTTATACCGACGGAGACGACCGGAGGATCGGCCCGGTCGCCCGGGACGGCGTCCCGGCTGCTTGTCGAACCGGCGTGCTAGCGCAACACCTGGACGGAGACGCTACCGTACCGCAGTCGGCCGTCCGGTCGGGGCCGCAACCGCTGCGCTCAGTGACCGCCCGGCCCCGAGGGCGCCCCCGCCCCGGCGGGGGCCGAGGCGGGCGCCGACCCCGGGGCCGGGCCGGACGTCGGGGCCGAGCCGGAGGCCGTGGCGGACGGGCTCGCGGCCCGGGTCGCGTTGAACTCGGCGACGTTCTTCTGCTGCACCTCGAAACTGTCGGTGAACCGGGTGTCCCCGGGCTTCACGGTCACGAAGTAGAGCCAGTCCCCCGGCGCCGGGTCCACCGCCGCCATGATCGCCTGCCGCCCCGGGTTGGAGATCGGGGTCGGCGGCAGCCCGGCGTGCTTGTAGGTGTTGTAGGGGGAGTCGAGCCGGGTGTCCGTGACGCTGGTGTTCAGCGTGGAGCGCCCGAGCGCGTAGTTGATGGTGGAGTCCAGCTGGAGCGGCATGTTCTTGGCCAGCCGGTTGTAGATCACCCGCGCGACCTTGGCCATGTCCTCGGAGTTGTCGGCCTCGCCCTGCACCATGCTGGCGATGGTCACCAGCCCGTACAGGCTCTGCCCGAGGTTGGTCGCGACGACCTCCGCGTCGTCCCGGGCGAACTCCTTCTCGGCCCGGTCGACCATCTGCTTCAGCAGCTCGGCCGCGGTGGTGTCCTCGGTGACGCTGTAGGTCGCGGGGAACAGGTAGCCCTCGGGGGTGCCGTTGGCGTTCTCCGGCAGGCCCAGCTCGGCGGCCTGGTCCTTGGCCGTCTGCTCGGTGGTGCCCGCGGCCAGCTGCAGCTTCTTGTCGATCGCCGCGAAGATCTGGCTGCCGCGCCAGCCCTCGGGGATGGTCAGACCGTTGGCGTTGGCGGGGTCGACCAGCACGGCGAGCGCCGCGGCCGCCGACATCCGCTGCCGCAGGGTGTACGTGCCCGGCTGGATCCGCCCGGCCGCCGCCGCACTGCCCTTCGCCGCCCGGGTGAAGGCCAGCGAGCTGGCCACCACGCCGTTGCGCACCAGGGCGGAGGCGATCTGGCTGAGGCCGGCCCCCTCGGGCACCGAGACCTGCACCGACCCGGAGCCGCCGCCCGCGAAGTCGGCGGCGGCCGGCGGCTTGCGCTGCCCCTGGAGCCAGCCGAAGCCCGCGAGGCCGATGCCGCCGAACACCACCACCAGCGACAGCGCGGTCAGCAGGCAGGCCAGCCCGTTGCGCCGCCGGTGCGGGTCCGGCGGTTCGGGGCGCGGGGCGGGCGGGCCCGGCGGTCGGCCCTCCGGTTCGATCACCGGCGCACCGAGGTGGCCGGGGCTCAGGCCGGGTGTGAGGTCCAGGTCGGTCACGGCGCGCCCCCTCGGCGGTCCGCACGGTGTGCGGCACGACGGCAATGGCAGAGGGGTCCGTGCGGACGCGTCCGCACGGACCCCTCACCGGGACGTTAGAGCAGGCCGGTCAGCCCGCCGCCTCGACGCTCTCACCGGGCGGGCGTCCGCTCACCCGTTCGGACTCAAGGGCGGTCTGCAGGATCACCACCGCGGCGGCCTGGTCGACCACCGAGCGGCCCTTCTTGGCCTTGACCCCCGAGGCGCGCAGCCCGTGGGTCGCGGTGACGGTCGACATCCGCTCGTCGACCAGCCGGACCGGGACCGGCCAGAGCCGGTCGGCCAGCCGGACCGCGTAGCCGCGGACCTTCTCCGCCGCCGGGCCCTCCTTGCCGCTGAGCGAGCGCGGCAGACCGACGACCACCTCGATCGCGCCGTACTCCTCGACGATCGCGGCGATCCTGGCCTGCGACTTCGCCCCGGCCGGGACGGTCTCCACCGGGGTGGCGAGCACCCCGTCGGGGTCGCAGGACGCGACCCCGATCCGGGCGTCCCCGACGTCGACCGCGATCCGCCGCCCGCGCCGGAAGGGCTTCTCCTCGATCTCCATCAGAACGCGGACCCCATCAGGAGGCACGCTCCGCGACCAGTCCGCGCACGGCGGCGACGGCCTTGTCGATCGCGGTCGCGTCGGTGCCGCCGCCCTGGGCGACGTCGTCCTTGCCGCCACCGCCGCCGCCGAGGGTCTTGGCCGCGGTGCGGACCAGCTCGCCGGCCTTGATGCCCCGGCCGCGGGCGTCCTCGTTGGTGGCGATCACGGTCAGCGGGCGGTCGTTCGCCACGGTGAAGGCGGCGACCACGGCCGGGCGCGAGCCGAGACGGCCGCGCACGTCCAGGACCAGCTTGCGCAGCTCGTCCGCGCCGACGCCGTCGGCGACCCGGGCGGCCACCACGGCGATGCCGTGCACGTCCTCGGCCGAGTCGGCGAGACCCGCGGCGGCCGCGAGCACCTTCTCGGCGCGGAAGCGCTCGATCTCCTTCTCGGCGTCCTTGAGCTTGGCGAGCATGCCGGAGATCTTCTCCGGCAGCTCCTCCGGGCGGCCCTTGACCAGCTCGGTCAGCTGGGCGACCACGGTGTGCTCACGGGCCAGGAAGCGGTAGGCGTCGGCGCCGACCAGCGCCTCCACCCGGCGCACCCCGGAGCCGATCGAGGACTCGCCGAGCAGCTTCACCAGACCCAGCTGGGCGGTGTTGCCGACGTGCGTGCCGCCGCACAGCTCCTTGGAGAAGTCGCCGATGGTGACGACGCGGACCTCGTCGCCGTACTTCTCGCCGAACATCGCGATGGCGCCGGCCTTGCGGGCCTGGTCCATCGTCATGACCTCGGCGGTGACCTCCAGCTCGCGGGTCAGCACGTCGTTGATCTTCTGCTCGACGTCGGTCAGCACGCTGCCGGGCACGGCGGCGGGCGAGCCGAAGTCGAAGCGGAAGCGGCCCGGGGCGTTCTCCGAACCGGCCTGGGCGGCCGTCGGGCCGAGCGCGTCGCGCAGCGCCTGGTGGGTCAGGTGGGTGGCCGAGTGGGCACGGGCGATCGCCCGGCGGCGGTCCACGTCGATGGTGGCGTAGGCCGAGGCGCCGAGCACGACCTCGCCGAACAGCACGCCGCCGGAGTGCACGACCACACCCGGCACCGGCTGCTGCACGTCGCGGATCTCGACGACCGCGCCGGAGTCCAGCCGGATCCGGCCGTGGTCGGCGAGCTGGCCGCCGCCCTCGGCGTAGAACGGGGTGCGGTCGAGGATGAGCTCGACCTCGTCGCCCTCGGAGGCGGCCGGCGCCGGGACGCCGTCCACCAGCAGGCCGACCACGGTGGCCTCGCCCTCGGTGAGGGTGTAGCCGGTGAAGACGCTGGCGCCGGACTTGTCGGCGACCTCGCGGTACGCGGCGACGTCGGCGTGGCCCATCTTCTTCGCCCTGGCGTCCGCCTTGGCGCGGTCCCGCTGCTCCTGCATCAGGCGGCGGAAGCCGGCCTCGTCGACCTGGAGGCCCTGCTCCTCGGCCATCTCCAGGGTCAGGTCGATCGGGAAGCCGTAGGTGTCGTGCAGCTTGAACGCCTGGTCGCCGGAGAGCACCGCGCCGCCGGACTGCTTGGTCTCGGTGACCGCGGTGTCGAGCAGGCTGGTGCCGGCCTTCAGGGTCTGCAGGAAGGCCGCCTCCTCGCCGACGACGACCGTCTCGATGCGCTTGCGGTCGGCCTCCAGCTCCGGGTACTGCGGGGCCATCGCCCGGATCGCGACCTCGGTGAGGTCCTTGGCGACCACACCGGTGGCGCCCAGCAGGCGCATGTTGCGGATCGCCCGGCGCAGGATGCGGCGCAGCACGTAGCCGCGGCCCTCGTTGCCGGGGGTGACGCCGTCGCCGATCAGCATCAGCGCGGTGCGGATGTGGTCGGTGACGACGCGCAGCGAGACGTCCGACCTGTGGTCGGCGCCGTAGGTGTGGCCGGTGAGCTCGGCGGCCCGGTCCAGGATCATCCGGCTGGTGTCGATCTCGAAGAGGTTGTCGACGCCCTGCAGGATGGCGGCCAGACGCTCCAGGCCGAGGCCGGTGTCGATGTTCTTGCTCGGCAGGTCGCCGAGGATCTCGAACCCGTCCTTGCCGTCGCCGTGGCCGCGCTCGTACTGCATGAAGACCAGGTTCCAGATCTCCAGGTAGCGCTCGCCGTTGACGGCCGGGCCGCCCTCCTCGCCGTAGGCGGGGCCGCGGTCGTAGTTGATCTCCGAGCACGGGCCGCACGGGCCGGGGACGCCCATCGACCAGAAGTTGTCCTTCATGCCCAGGCGCTGGATCCGCTCCGACGGGACGCCGATGACGTCACGCCAGATCTGCTCGGCCTCGTCGTCGTCCTTGTAGACGGTGATCCAGAGCTTCTCCTTCTCCAGGCCGTAGCCACCGTCCGCGACGGGAGTGGTGAGCAGCTCCCAGGCGAACTTGATGGCTCCTTCCTTGAAGTAGTCGCCGAAGGAGAAGTTGCCGCACATCTGGAAGAAGGAGCCGTGCCGGGTGGTCTTCCCGACCTCCTCGATGTCCAGGGTCCGCACGCACTTCTGGACGCTGGTGGCGCGCGAGAACTGCGGCTTGACCTCGCCCAGGAAGTACGGCTTGAACGGCACCATGCCGGCGTTGACCAGCAGCAGGGTGGGGTCGTCGGCGACCAGGGACGCCGACGGAACGACGGTGTGGCCGCGCTCCTCGAAGAAGCGCAGCCAGCGGCGGCGGATCTCTGCCGACTCCATTAGTGGTCCTTCCGGTTCGTACCGCCCCGCGGCGGAATCGCGCGCCGGGGCGTTCTCTCGATGGCTTGGGGGGTGGTGCCCGTACCGTCCTCGGACGAGGCGCGGGCACGGCTGGGCGGAGGCAGGGCGGCGGCCGGGCTACCGGGCGCCGCCGAGATAGCTCGGTACTGGGGCTCGCCGCGCAGCGCTCCGCGGCGGCGCGGCTCGACGACGGCGGTGCCGTCCAGCCCGAGGTCCTCGCGCAGCTGCTCCTCGCGCTCGGTCATGCCGGTCCGGACGTCCTGGGCGAACTGCTTGGCCAGGTCGCCCAGGTGCAGCGCACCGCGCGCGGCGGTGCCCGACAGGCTGTCCGGGGTGAGCCGGTGCACGGCCTCGTTGGCCTTGTTCATGGCCCAGACGGTGGCACCGGCGCCGACCGCCATCCAGAAGATGCGTCGCACCATGCCGTCAGCCCCTCACCGCGCGCCGGACCCGGGACAGCAGACCGGTCTTCTGCGCGGTCGCGGCGCGAACCTCGGCCCGGATCAGCCGGGCCAGCTCCTCGCGCTCGGACGGCTGGGCGGGCAGCGTCGCGGTGCCCTGCTGCTTGGCGACGGCCTTGCGCACGCCGTAGCTGAACGCCGCGACCTTGACCAGCGGACCGCCGAGGGTCGCCGCGACGGTGGAGGAGAGCGCGTTGGCGTTGGCCGCCGCGTCCTGCACGTTGGCGGTGATCTCGTCCACCCGCTCCAGCTGCTCGTTGGCGCTGCGCACGGCGGCGCCGGCGTCGGTCAGCAGCGGCACGGCCTGCTCGGTGACGGCGGAGACGAGGACGGTGGCCTCCTTGAGGACCCGCGACAGCCGGACCAGCACGACGGCGAGCAGGGTGACCAGGACCGCCCAGAACACGGCGACGAGCAGACCGGCCAGCTCTCCCACGGACACCTTTGCGCGCTCCCTCGCCTTGCTGTTTCCCAGGGGGAACCCTATCGCGACCGCACCGGGTTTCCGGACCGGGTTTCCCCCGCGGGGCGCGCGGCGAACCGACCGGGTGTGCGATCCGCGCGCGTAACCTACCCGCCGGTCACCTCGTTCTGCCAGGCAGGTCGCCACCCACGCGGCCGAGCCGGACGCCCGGGCCGACCTGGCCCGGGCCGCGAAACGGGGAGCAGGGGTTGGATCGGGATTCCACACCACGGCCGGACGGGCCGGGGCCGGGGCGGCTCCCGGCGGAGGTCACCAGCTTCGTCGGCCGGCAGCGCGAGCTGACCGAGCTGTCCCTGCTGCTGGCCGAACGGCGGCTGGTGACGGTCACCGGCCCGGGCGGGGTCGGCAAGAGCCGGCTGGCCCTGCGCGCGGCGGCGCGGGCGGCCGGGGCGTTCCCGGACGGCACCTGGCTGGTCGAGGCGGCCCCGGTGCAGGACGGCCGGCTGCTCGGGCACGCCGTGCTGGAGGCGCTGCGGCTGACCGACGGGACGGCGCGGCCCCCGCTGGAGGTGCTGACCGAGCGGCTCGCCGGGCGTCGGCTGCTGCTGGTCCTGGACGGCTGCGAGCACCTGGTGCCGGCCTGCGCCGAGCTGGCCCTGGCGCTGCTGCGGGCGCTGCCGGGGCTGCGGGTGCTGGCGACCAGCCGGGTGGCGCTGCGGACGGCCGGGGAACACCTGCTGAACCTGGCCCCGCTGCCGGTCGGCACCGCCGGCGCGATCGCCGCAGGGGCGCCGCCGGACGCGGTGCTGCTGTTCGCGGACCGGGCCAGGGCGGTGCTGCCGTCGTTCGCGGTCACCGCCGCGAACGCCGAGGGGATCGCCCAGCTGTGCCGGCGGCTGGACGGCATCCCGCTGGCGGTGGAGCTGGCCGCGGGGCGGCTGCGGGCGCTGTCGGTGGAGCAGATCGGCGCGCGGCTGGACGACCGGTTCCGGCTGCTGACCGGTGGCGATCCGGCCGCCCTGCCGCGCCATCAGACGCTGCGCACGACGATCGGCTGGAGCCACGAGCTCTGCACGGAGCAGGAACGTTTACTCTGGGCGCGCCTCTCGGTCTTCGCGGGCGTCTTCGACCTGGACGCCGCCGAGTACGTGTGCGGCGGCGAGGGCGTCGACCCGGACGAGCTGCTGGACCTGCTCACCGAGCTGGTCGCCAAGTCCGTGGTGCTGCGCGAGGACAGCCCCTTCGGCGTCCGCTTCCGGCTGCTGGACACCGTCCGCGAGTACGGACTGCGCTGGCTGCGGGCGGCCGGCGAGGAGCACCGGCTGCTGTGCCGGCACCGCGACTGGTACCTGGGCGTGGCCACCTGGGGCGAGGTCGAGTGGTTCGGCCCCCGGCAGGCGGAGACCGCCGAGCGGACCGGGCTGGCGCACGCCAATCTGCGGGCGGCCCTGGAGTTCTGCCTGGCCGAGCCGGGCGAGGAGCAGATCGCCCTGCTGATGGCCGGCACGCTGTGGTTCTTCTGGGTCGGCTGCGGCCACCTCGGCGAGGGCCGGCACTGGCTCGACCGGGCCCTCGCCCTCGCCCCCGAGCCCACCGAGGCCCGGGCCAAGGCGCTCTGGGTGACCGGTTACATGGCCACTCTCCAGGGCGACCTGGTCTCCGCCCGGCCGGCGCTGGAGGAGTGCCGCCGCCAGGCGCTGGCCACCGGTGACGACCGCGCGCTCGCCTACGCGGTGCACCGGCAGGGCTGCGCGGCGCTGATCGGCGACGAGCCGGCCCGGGCGGCCGAGCTGTTCGAGGAGGCGCTCTGGCACTACCGCACCATCGGCGAGCTCAACAGCAACGTCCTGATGGCGATGTTCGAGCTGGGGATCGCGTACCTGTTCCAGGGCGACCAGGACAGCGGCGAGCTGTGGCTCGGCCAGGTCCGCGAGCTGTGCGAGGAGCACGGCGAGCAGTGGGCGTACGCGTACGCGCTGTACGCGCTGGCGTACTCGCAGTGGCTGAACGGCGAGGTCCGCCCGGCCCGGGCGCTGGCCCGGGAGAGCGTCCGGCTCAACCACCTCTTCAACGACCTGCTGGGCATCGTGCTGGCGATCGACCTGCTGGCGCTGCTGGAGACCGAGCCGGCCGGTCCGGGCGAGCCGGGGGACCTGCGCGAGGCCCGGGTGCTGCAGGGCGCGGCGCACCGGATCTGGCAGGCGGTCGGCAAGCCGTTCTTCGGCTCCCGCACCTTCAACGGCCCGCACCGGGCCTGCGAGGAGCGGGCCGGAGCCGGGCTGACCGAGCAGGAGTACACCGACTTCTTCACCACCGGCACCCGGCTCGACCTGGACGCCGCCGTGCACCGCGCGCTGGGCGGCGGCGAGCACCCGGGGGATCCGGGGGCGCGGCCGGGACCGGGGCCGCTGCCGCCCGCGCCGCAGCCCTCCCCGGTGGGCCGGTGAAGGCTGCGGGCCGGTGAAGGCTGCGGGGACCCGGTTGCACCCCGGGAATAGTTGAAACTTGTCCATTGCTGGAGGGGGCAGAACCACCGGCCCGTACGGAAGGAGCACCCCCGTGGCCACCAACCTCGCCGACGACTACCGCATGGCGAACTTCTACTTCGACTCCAAGGCGTACACGGACGCCGCCCGGATGCTGGAGGGAGTGCTCGCCGAGGAGCCGGCCAACCTCTCGGTCCGGCTGCTGCTGGCCCGCAGCTACTTCCACTCCGCCCAGCTCGGCCGGGCCGAGGCGGAGCTGCGCCGGGTGCTGGACGCCGACCCGGCCGAGGACTACGCCCGGCTGGTGCTGGGCCGCACCCTGGAGCGCCAGGGCCGCCACGAGGAGGCCCGGCCGCACCTGCGGCTGGTCGCCGCGATGACCGGCGAACAGGTCTGACGGATCCCGCCCAAGGGCGAACCTCCCCCGCACAGGGGCGAGCCCCCGCCGCACAGGGGCGACGGGGGCTCGCTGGGTACCGCAGGTGATACCGCTCGCGGGTCAGCGCGAGTAGTACTCGACGACGAGCTGCTCGTCGCAGATCACCGGGACCTCCTTGCGCTGCGGCGCGCGGTCCAGGCGGAAGGCCAGGGCCTTCAGGTTGACCTCGAGGTACTTCGGGGTCTGGCCCTCGCCCGCGTTGCCACCCTCACGGGCGACCTGGAACGGGACCTTCTCCTTGCTGCGCTCGCGGATGGTCACCACGAAGCCCGGCTTCATCTGGAACGACGGCTTGTTGACCTTGCCGCCGTTGACCTCGACGTGGCCGTGGACGACCATCTGACGGGCCTGGTAGATGGTGCGGGCGATGCCCGAACGCAGCACCAGCGAGTCGAGGCGGGTCTCCAGCTCGGCGACGAGCGCCTCACCGGTCTTGCCCTCGGCCTTCTTCGCGCGGTCGAACGCGCGCGCCATCTGCTTCTCGCTCAGGTCGTACTGAGCGCGCAGACGCTGCTTCTCGACCAGACGGACCTTGTAGTCCGAGTTCTGCTTGCGGCCACGGCCGTGCTGGCCGGGCGGGTACGGGCGGGCCTCGAAGTACTTGACGGACTTCGGGGTCAGCGGCACGCCGAGCGCACGCGCGATCTTGACCTTGGGACGCTTCTGGTTCGCCATGAACCAAACCTTCCTTACTGACGACTACGGCTTCACCAGGTGTTGACGGAGGTCGCATGTCGCGGCCCGGAGAAAACCCCACCGCCCTGGGGCAGTGCGATCAGCCGCTCTCCGGAGCCGGGCACGAATGTGCTGGTCACACGGGCGAACCGGGAACCGGTCGCCCGCGACACCGAGACGGTGCGCGACGCTCCTGGTGCGGGCCCCCCGAAAGGGGCCAACGGCCACTGCCCCGCTGGTGCGGCCGGTCGGTCGGGTCTCCCCCACCGCCGTCCCGGGACATGGCACTCCGCCCGAGTATACCGGCAGATCACCGGCCCCCTCACCCGGCCTCCCGCTCCCCCTCCGTCACCGGCGCCGCCTCGGGTGCGGGCTTCGGTTCCGCCACGGATCCTGCCTTCGGGTCCGCCTTGGCCACCGCCTTCGCGGGCCCGGCCGGCTCGCCCCACAGCCGCCCCCTGGTCCACTCCACGACGTCCGCGTAGCGCGCCTCCCCGCCGCGCCGGGTCGGCCGGTAGTACGCCCGCCCGTGCACCGCGTCCGGCGCGTACTGCTGGCTCGCGATGCCCTCCGGCAGGTCGTGCGGGTACTGGTAGCCCTTGCCGTGCCCCAGCTTGCCCGCGCCCCCGTAGTGCGCGTCCCGCAGATGCGGCGGCACCGGGCCGGCCAGGCCCTGCCGGACGTCCGCGAGCGCCGCGTCGATCGCCAGGTAGGCGGCGTTGGACTTGGGCGCCAGGGCGAGCGCGATCGCCGCCTGGGAGAGGATGATCCGCGCCTCCGGGAAGCCGATCAGCGCCACCGCCTGGGCCGCCGCCACCGCCGTCGGCAGCGCCGTCGGATCGGCCAGTCCGACGTCCTCGCTCGCCGAGATCATCAGCCGCCGGGCGATGAAGCGCGGGTCCTCCCCCGCCTCGATCATCCGGGCCAGGTAGTGCAGGGTGGCGTCCACGTCGCTGCCGCGGATCGACTTGATCAGCGCGCTGGCCACGTCGTAGTGCTGGTCGCCGTCCCGGTCGTAGCGGACGGCCGCCTGGTTGACGGCGGTCTCGGTACTGGCCAGGGTGATCTCCGCCTCCCCCTGCTCCAGCGCCGCCCCGGCCGCCGCCTCCAGCGTGGTGAGCGCCTTGCGGGCGTCGCCGCCGGCCAGCCGGACCAGGTGGTCCTCGGCCTCCCCGGTCAGCTCCACCGCGCCCCCGAGGCCGCGCTCGTCCACGACCGCGCGGCGCAGCAGCGCCCGGACGTCGTCGTCGGTCAGCGACTCCAGGGTGAGCAGCAGCGAGCGGGAGAGCAGCGGCGAGATCACCGAGAAGTACGGGTTCTCGGTGGTCGCGGCGATCAGGGTCACCCAGCGGTTCTCCACCGCCGGGAGCAGGGAGTCCTGCTGGGCCTTGGAGAAACGGTGGATCTCGTCGAGGAAGAGCACCGTCTCCCGGCCGGTCATGCCGACCGCGCGCCGGGCGCCGTCGATGACCGCGCGGACCTCCTTGACCCCGGCGGTGATCGCGGACAGCTCGACGAAGCGGCCCTCGACGGCCTGGCTGATGACGTGCGCGAGCGTGGTCTTCCCGGTGCCGGGCGGGCCCCAGAGGATCACCGAGCTGGTCGCCGCCGGGCCGCTCGACCCCGACACCAGCCGGCGCAGCGGGGAGCCGTCCTTGAGCAGTTTGCGCTGGCCGGCCACCTCGTCGAGGGTGCGCGGGCGCATCCGCACGGCGAGCGGCGCCCGGCCGGGCTCCTTGGCCTGGCGTTCCTCGGCGGCGGCGGTGAAGAGGTCCGGTTCGTCCACACCGGAAGCCTATGCGAGCCCTCCGACAGCCCGCCCCGGATCCGGGGCGGCCACGACCGCCCCCGACCCTAGGAGGTGCCCTCTCCGCCGATCCGGGCCGCGTGGTCCGGCACGTACTTCTGGAGGTCACGCGGCGGCCGCCGGTAGCCCTGGGAGGCCGGGCGCTCCGGCAGCTCGATCGGCCTCGGGCCCACCTCGCGGTACGGGACGGTGGAGAGCAGGTGGGCGATCATGTTCACCCGGGCCCGCCGCTTGTCGTCGCTCTCCACCACGTGCCAGGGCGACTCCGGGGTGCCGGTGTGCAGGAACATCTCGTCCTTGGCCCGCGAGTAGTCCTCCCAGCGGGTGATCGACTCGACGTCCATCGGCGAGAGCTTCCAGCGCTTCATCGGGTCCGCCAGCCGCTCCCGGAAGCGCCGCTCCTGCTCGGTGTCGCTGACCGAGAACCAGTACTTGCGCAGCAGCAGGCCGGACTCGGCGAGCATCCGCTCGAAGATCGGGGCCTGGTGCAGGAACTGCCAGTACTCCTCCTCGGAGCAGAAGCCCATCACCCGCTCGACCCCGGCGCGGTTGTACCAGCTGCGGTCGAACAGCACGATCTCCCCGGCGGCGGGCAGGTGCTCGACGTACCGCTGGAAGTACCACTGGGTGCGCTGGCGCTCGGTCGGCGCGGGCAGTGCGGCGACCCGGGCGATGCGCGGGTTCAGATACTCCGTCACCCGCTTGATCGCGCCGCCCTTGCCGGCCGCGTCGCGCCCCTCGAAGACCACCACCAGCCGGGCACCCTCGGCCCGCACCCACTCCTGGAGCTTCACCAGCTCGTGCTGGAGCCGGAGCAGTTCGTTCTCGTACGGCTTCCTCGCCAGCCGCCCCCGCGGACCGGCCGGACCGTCCTGGGCGCTCCGCCCCTCGGGGGCGCTCTGCTCGCGCTGGGCCTTGGCTGCCACCTGGGCGCCTCCGTTCGGCGGGGTGCTGATGATCCCTCACCGTACGTCCTGGGGCCGGTCCCCGCAGGTCCCGACCGGGGCGGCGCCGCGCGCCGGGAGTGTTCCGGCCCGGCACCGGCGGCCCCCTGAACCGTCGCTGCCGGGCTCCCCCGTCGACCGGCCCGAAGACCGAACGACCCACCATGACCCAGACCTGCCGAACGGGTCCAATTTCCGGTTCCATAACCTTGGGGCATGGATGTCGACACCCGTCTGCTGCGCGGCTTCGCCGCGGTCTGCGAGGAGGGGCAGCTGACCGCGGCGGCGGCCCGGCTGCTGGTCTCGCAGCCGGCGCTGACCAAGCAGATCCGGCAGCTGGAGACCCTGCTCGGGGTCGAGCTGTTCGAACGCTCGCGGCACGGCATGACCCCGACCCGGGCCGGCCTGGCCCTGGCCGCGCACACCGACGCGCTGATGGCCGGCTGGGAGGAGGCGCTGCGCGCCACCCGGGCGGCCGCGGCGGAGCACGGCTCGACGCTCCGGGTGGGCTTCGAGGGCGGCATCATCAACCTGATGACCCGGAGCACGGTCGCGGACTTCGCCCGGCGGATGCCGGGCTGGCAGGTGGAGCTGCGGCAGAACAACTGGTTCGACCCGACCTCCGGCCTGGCCACCGGCGAGATCGACCTGACCCTCTGGCACGCGCCGCCCTCGCTGGCCCGGCGCTACAACGTGGCCGTACTGGGCGAGGAGCCGCGCTGCGCGGCGCTGCCGGCCGGGCACCGGCTGGCCGGCCGTGCGGTGATCGACTTCGAGGAGCTGCTCGACGAGCCCTTCGTGGCGATCCCGCACGAGGCCGGGCACTGGCGGGACTACTGGCTGGCGGTCCGGGAGCGGGGCGGGCGACCGGTGCGGATCGGCGCGGTGGCGCACAACACCGACGAGTGGCTGGCCGCCGTGGTGTGCGGCCAGGGCGTCGGCTTCGCCCCGGAGACAATGAGCCGGCTGGCACCGCGCGAGGATGTCGCGTACCGGCCGGTGCGAGGGTTGAGCCCGAGCCAGGTCGGGCTGTACTGGCCGAAGGACCGGACGCCGACACCTGCCATGGCCGCGTTCGTGCGCAGCTGCCGGGCCACGGTAGGTCTCGGGAACCGGATCGACGGACGGGGGGCCCAGGACACTCCGCGGGGCCTGTCGCAGGACACGCCCCAGGACGCCCCGGAGAGCCCGGGAGCGACCTAGACGGACTCGAAGGGCTCCGGGTACCGGCACAGGCCGCTCGGGGAGCCGTCGTACCCGGGCAGGGCGAGCGTCTGGAGGTACCCCTCGGGCACCTCGAACGGGCCGCTCACCTCGTGCCGCTGGGCCGGGATGAAACCGAAGCGGCCGTAGTAGTCCGGGTCGCCGAGCACGACGACGAGCTTCTCGCCGGCCTCCTCGGCGGCCGTCAGCGCGGCCCGGACCACCAGCTCGCCGACGCCCTTGCGCTGCCACTCGGGCGCGACGGCGACCGGCGCGAGCGCCAGCCCGGGGCCCTCGCCGACCCGCAGCCGGGACAGCAGCGCGTGGCCGACGACCAGCCCGGTGTCGTCGACGGCGACCACCGACAGCTCCGGCAGCCAGGCCGCGTCGCGGCGCAGCGCGTCGACCAGGTCGGCCTCGTCCGGGCCGGGGAAGGCGGCCATGTGGACTCGTCTGGTGGCAGGAGCGTCCTCGGGACACTCGATTCTGGTACTGACCTTCACAGGGGATCCCTCTCTCTGTCGCACACCGTTGTGGACCGGCCCCGGACAGCGCAGTTGCTGTCCGGGGCCGTGAAAGGTTAGCCGATGCCGGCCGACGGAATGTCAGGCCTTCGGCTGCGCCTCGGACTTGGCGTCCTCGCGGACCTTCGGCTGGGCGTCCACGCCGGCCTCGCGGCGCTGCGCCGGGGTGATCGGGGTGGGGGCGCCGGTCAGCGGGTCGCCGCCGGTGGACGTCTTCGGGAAGGCGATGACGTCGCGGATGGTGTCGTACCCGCCGAGCAGGGTGACGATCCGGTCGAGGCCGAAGGCGACGCCACCGTGCGGCGGCGGGCCGTAGTTGAAGGCGTCCAGCAGGAAGCCGAACTGCGAGGCGGCCTCCTCCTCGGAGAGGCCGATCGCGTCGAACGCCCGCTTCTGGACGTCCCGCTGGTGGATACGGATCGAACCGCCGCCCAGCTCCGAGCCGTTGAGCACGAGGTCGTAGGCGTTGGACAGGGCGCTGCCCGGGTCGGTGTCGAAGGTCGACAGCGACTCGGCGGTGGGGGCGGTGAAGGGGTGGTGCACCGCGTGCCAGCCCTGGAAGGCGCCCTTGTCGTCCTCGATCGGCTCGAACATCGGGAAGTCGACGACCCAGAGGAAGGCCCACTGGGACTCGTCGATGAGCTCGCAGCGGCGGCCGATCTCCAGTCGGGCGGCGCCGAGCAGCTCCTGCGAGGGGCGCTCCTTGCCGGCCGCGAAGAAGACCGCGTCGCCGTTCTTGGCGCCGGCGGCGGCGGCGAGGCCGGCCAGGTGCTCCTCGGAGAGGTTCTTGGCGACCGGGCCGCGCAGCTCGCCGGTCTCGGCGTCGATGAGCACGTAGGCGAGGCCCTTGGCGCCGCGCGCCTTGGCCCAGTCCTGCCAGGCGTCGAGCTGCTTGCGCGGCTGCGAGGCACCGCCGGGCATGACCACGGCGCCGACGTACGGGGCCTGGAAGACGCGGAACTCGGTGCCCCGGAAGTACTCGGTGAGGTCGGTGAGCTCCTGGCCGAAGCGGACGTCCGGCTTGTCCGAGCCGTAGCGGCCCATGGCGTCGGCGTAGGTCATCCGCGGCAGCGGGTTCGGGACCTCGTAGCCGTGGACCTCGCGCCAGATCGAGCCGATGATCTTCTCGCCGAGGGCCAGGATGTCCTCCTGGTCGACGAAGGAGGCCTCGATGTCGAGCTGGGTGAACTCCGGCTGGCGGTCGGCGCGGAAGTCCTCGTCGCGGAAGCAGCGGGCGATCTGGTAGTAGCGCTCCATGCCGGCCACCATCAGCAGCTGCTTGAACAGCTGGGGCGACTGCGGCAGGGCGTACCAGTGGCCGGGCTGGAGGCGGACCGGGACCAGGAAGTCGCGGGCGCCCTCGGGGGTGGAGCGGGTGAGGTACGGCGTCTCGATGTCGAGGTAGTCGTTGTCCTCCATCACCCGGCGGATGATGTTGTTGACCTTGGAGCGCAGGCGCAGGCCCTTGGCCGGGCCCTCGCGGCGCAGGTCGAGGTAGCGGTAGCGGAGGCGGACCTCCTCGTTGACCGTGCCGGGCTCGTACTCGGCGACCGGGAACGGCAGCGGAGCGGCCTCGGAGAGGACCTCGATCGCGCTGACCACGACCTCGACGGCGCCGGTCGGGATGTCGGGGTTCTCGTTGCCCTCGGGGCGGACCCGGACGTCGCCGACCACCTTGACGCAGTACTCGGCGCGCAGGCCGTGCACGGAGTCGAGGTCGCGGACCACGATCTGCACGGTGCCGGAGGCGTCGCGCAGGTCGATGAAGGCGACGCCGCCGTGGTCGCGGCGGCGGGCGACCCAGCCGGCCAGGGTGACGGTGGTGCCTGCGTGCTCCGGGCGGAGCGTGCCCGCGTCGTGCGTGCGGATCACAGCTGCTTCTCCTTCAGGGTGGTGACGAGTGCGTCGAGGGCGACGGGGTTCTGCTCGCCGGTGGTGAGGTCCTTGAGCTGGACCACGCCCTCCGCGAGGTCCCGGTCGCCGGCGACGAGGGCGAAGCGGGCGCCGGATCGGTCGGCGGACTTCATGGCGTTCTTGATGCTCTTGACGCCGAAGGCGAGGTCGGTGGCGACGCCGGCCCGGCGCAGCTCGACCACCTTGGCGAACAGGACGTTCTTGGCCTCCTCGCCGAGCGCGACGGCGTAGACGGAGGTGGCGGCCGGCAGTTCGAGGGCGACGCCCTCGGCCTCCAGGGCCAGGAAGGTGCGGTCCACGCCGAGCGCCCAGCCGACCGAGGGCAGCGCGGGGCCGCCGATCATCTCGGACAGGCCGTCGTAGCGGCCGCCGCCGCCGATCGCGGACTGGGCGCCGAGGCCGTTGTGCACGAACTCGAAGGTGGTGCGGGTGTAGTAGTCGAGACCGCGGACCAGCTTGGGGTCGTCGGTGAAGGCCACGCCGTTGGCGGTGAGCAGCTCGCGGACCTTCTCGTCGTAGGACTTGCAGTCCTCGCAGAGGTAGTCGCGCAGCATCGGGGCGCCGACGAGCTGGGCCTGCACGGACTCGCGCTTGTCGTCGAGGACGCGCAGCGGGTTGATCTCCGCGCGGCGGCGGGTGTCCTCGTCGAGGTCCAGGCCGGCCAGGAACTCGATCAGGGCGGCGCGGTAGACCGGGCGGCACTGCTTGTCGCCGAGGCTGTTGAGCAGCAGCGAGTAGTCGCTCAGGCCGAGCGTCCGGAAGGCGTCGTCGGCGAGGATGATCAGCTCGGCGTCCAGCGCCGGGTCCTCCGCGCCGATCGCCTCGGCGCCGACCTGCGAGAACTGGCGGTAGCGGCCCTTCTGGGCGCGCTCGTAGCGGTAGTACGAGCCGGAGTACCAGAGCTTGACCGGCAGGTTGCCCTGCTTGTGCAGGTTGGCCTGGAGCGCGGCGCGCAGCACGGAGGCGGTGCCCTCGGGGCGCAGCGCGAGCTCGTCGCCGCCCTTGGTGGTGAGGCTGTACATCTCCTTGGAGACGATGTCGGTGGACTCGCCGACACCGCGGGAGAACAGCTTGACGTCCTCGAAGACCGGGGTCTCGATGTACCCGTAGCCGGCCCGGCGGGCGGGGGCGGCGATGGCCTCGCGGATCGCCAGGAAGGTCGCGGAGCTGGGCGGCAGCAGGTCGTAGGTGCCCTTGGGGGCGGTGAAGGTGCTCAACTTCTCTTCCGTCACATTCCTCGTCGCGGGAAAGCCGGGGCGCCGTCCGCCCCCGCTGCCTGTCGGAGGTAGGGGTTGGTGGCGCGCTCGCGGCCGATGGTGGTCTGTCCGCCGTGGCCGGAGAGGACCACGGTGGCGTCGTCGAGGGGCAGGCACACCCGGGCCAGCGAGCGCATGATCGCCTCGCCGTCCCCGCCCGGGAGGTCCGTCCGCCCTATGGAGCCGGCGAAGAGCAGGTCGCCCGAGAAGAGCACCGGAGGGATGTCCTCGGCGCCGGGCGTCCGGAACGTCACCGACCCCCCGGTATGGCCGGGGGCGTGGTCGACGGTGAGCGAGAGGCCCGCGAGCTCCAGCACGCTGCCGTCGGTCAGCTCGCGGACGTCGTCCGGCTCGCCGACGGTGAGCTCGCCCATCAGCTGGGTGCCCAGGGAGCGGCCGAGCGCCCGCTCGGGGTCGCTCATCATGTAGCGGTCCTCGGGATGGATCCAGGCCGGGACGCCCTTGGCGCCGCAGACCGGGACCACGGAGGCGACGTGGTCGATGTGGCCGTGGGTGAGCAGCACCGCGACCGGCTTCAGCCGGTGCTCGCGGACGAGTTCCTCGACGCCGGCGGCGGCCTGGTGGCCGGGATCGACGATGACGCACTCCTCGCCCGGTCCCGGCGCGACCAGGTAGCAGTTGGTGCCCCAGGCTCCAGCGGGGAATCCGGCGATGAACACGCGCGTCCTTCGGTGTCGGTCTCGGTCTCTCGGGCTTCGGCCGCCGCGGTGGCTCCGGCTGCTGCTACAAGCTGTGATTGCAGAGGCAGCCTACCGGCGGTCCGGGTCCGGTTGCGAACCAGATCCGGGTGACAGGTTCACTTCGACCTGACAGGTTCACCCCGTTCTTACGGTCGCGGTCCCTACACTTGGCCGCCGATGGGTGCGATGATCCGCATCGGCATCGCACACACGAGGCCCACACATCAGCGACCAGCACTTCCGTAGGAGACAAAGCCGGTGGTCACCAGCGAACAGCGGCGGCGGCAGCTCGCCCGTGACAAGTACGAACGCCAGGCGGAGCGCCGGGCCGCCGCGGCGGCCGCGCGCAAGCGCCGCAACAGCGTCCTCGGCGCCGCGTTGGCGGTGGTCGTGCTGGCCGGCGGCGGCACCCTGTTCGCGACCGGTGCCTTCGACTCGGACGACAAGAAGAGCGACCCCACCGCCCAGGCCGCGCCCACCCCGACCGAGCCGACGGTCCCGACCCGCAAGCCGGTCGAGGGCTGCGGCGAGGCCGCCCCGGGCAGCCCGAACGGCAAGCAGTGGCAGGCCGAGCCGGCCATGACCGTGGACGCCAAGGCCACCTACACCGCGACGCTGGACAGCAACTGCGGCAAGGTGACGCTGGCGCTGGACGCCGCCAAGGCACCGCACACGGTCAACTCCTTCGCCTTCCTGGCCGGCGAGAAGTACTTCGACCACACCAAGTGCCACCGCCTCACCACCGACGGCATCTTCGTGCTGCAGTGCGGCGACCCGACCGCGAGCGCCACCGCCCCCGGCGGCACCGGCGGCCCGGGCTACAAGTTCGCCGACGAGAACCTCACCGGCGCGACCTACCCTGCCGGCACCGTGGCGATGGCCAACTCCGGCCCCGGCACCAACGGCAGCCAGTTCTTCCTGGTCTACAAGGACACCCAGCTGCCGCCGAACTACACCCCCTTCGGCAAGATCACCGGCGGTCTGGACGCGCTCCAGAAGATCGCCGCCGCGGGCACCCTGGAGGGCGGCACGGACGGCCACCCGATGGCCGACGTCACCCTCAACTCGGTGACCGCCGCCAAGGGTTGATCCGCCCCGGGAGCGGCCCGGCGGCGCCCACGCGGCCCGCCGGGCGGCCCCGGACCCGAAATCGCCCGGCCCGGATGCGGACAGCACCGGGCCCGGTCGCCTATGTTGGCGTTGTATAGGGTGCCCAGACCCGCCGGCCGTCACCCTCGGCAAGCAGGACACGGCGGGCGGGGACGGCGGACTCATCGGTCCGCCGCACATCAACTGTGGACGACGGACGCCTACCGCCCCGGCGGTGGGCGCGACGTCATGTGGAGGACGCGCTATGAGCAGCGACCCGTGGGGCCGTGTCGACGAGCAGGGCACGGTCTACGTCAGGACCGCGGACGGCGAACGCGTCGTCGGCTCCTGGCAGGCCGGCTCGCCCGAGGAGGCGCTCGCCTACTTCGAGCGCAAGTACCAGGGCATCGAGGTGGAGATCGGCCTGCTGGAGAAGCGGGTGCGCACCACCGACCTGGCCGCCAAGGACGCCCAGGCCGCGCTGGAGCACCTGCGCGAGCAGGTCACCGAGGCGCACGCGGTGGGCGACCTGGCCGCACTGGCCAAGCGCCTGGACACGCTCACCGGCGAGATCGACAGCCGCCGCGAGGAGCGCAAGGCCGCCCGCGCCAAGGCCCAGGACGAGACCCGCACCGCCAAGGAGGCGCTGGTCACCGAGGCCGAGCAGCTCGCCGAGTCCACCCAGTGGCGGGAGGCCGGCGACCGGCTGCGCGCCCTGGTGGACACCTGGAAGGCCCTGCCCCGGCTGGACCGCAAGAGCGACGACGAGCTGTGGCACCGCTTCTCGCACGCCCGCTCGGTCTTCTCCAAGCACCGCAAGTCGCACTTCGCGTCGCTGGACGCCGAGCGCGAGCAGGCCCGGCTCACCAAGGAGCAGCTGGTCACCGAGGCCGAGGCGCTCTCCTCGTCCACCGACTGGGGCGACACGGCGGCCGGCTACCGCGACCTGATGGCGCGCTGGAAGGCCGCCGGCCGCGCCCAGCGCGACATCGAGGACGAGCTGTGGGCGCGGTTCCGCGGCGCCCAGGACGTCTTCTTCCAGGCGCGTTCCGCGGTGTTCAGCGAGCGCGACGCCGAGCAGGTGGCCAACCAGAAGCTCAAGGAGGCGCTGGCGGCCGAGGCCGAGACCATCCTGCCGATCACCGATCTCAAGGCCGCCAAGGCGGCGCTGCGCGAGATCAACGAGCGCTGGGAGGCCATCGGCCACGTGCCGCGCGACGTCCGCCCGAAGCTGGACGGCCGGCTGAACACGGTCGAGCGGGCGATCCGCGAGGCCGAGGACAGCGAGTGGAAGCGCTCCAACCCGGAGGCCAAGGCCCGCGCGGCCGGCATGGTCGGCCTGTTCCAGGCCAAGGCCGACAAGCTCCGCACCGACCTCGACAAGGCCCGTGCGGCCGGCAACGCCTCCCGGACGGCGAAGCTGGAGTCCGAGCTGGCCGGCGTCGAGGAGCTGCTGAACCAGGCCCACCGCAGCCAGGAGGAGTTCAGCGGCTGATCCCGGCCGCGAACAGCGTGCGAAGGGCCCCCGGGGAGCGATCCCCGGGGGCCCTTCGCGCTGTGCCGGTTACTACTTGCGGGCCGAGGTGACGCGGTAGACGTCGTAGACGCCCTCGACGCCGCGGACCGCCTTGAGGACGTGGCCGAGGTGCTTGGGGTCGCCCATCTCGAAGGTGAACCGGCTCATCGCCACCCGGTCGCGGGAGGTCTGCACCGCCGCCGACAGGATGTTGACGTGCTGGTCCGACAGCACCCGGGTGACGTCGGAGAGCAGCCGGGACCGGTCCAGCGCCTCGACCTGGATCGCCACCAGGAAGACCGAGGACTGGGTGGCCGCCCACTCGACGTCGATCATCCGCTCGGGCTGCTGGTTGAGCGCCTCCACGTTGACGCAGTCGGCGCGGTGCACCGAGACGCCGTTGCCGCGGGTGATGAAGCCCACGATGCCGTCGCCCGGGACCGGGGTGCAGCAGCGCGACAGCTTCACCCAGACGTCCTCGACGCCCTTGACGATCACGCCGGGGTCGCCCTTGGCCCGGCGGCGCGCCGCGCGCCGGTTGTCGTGCGTGGGCGTGGCGGTCTCGGCGAGGTCCTCGGTGGCGCCCTCCTCGCCGCCCAGCGCCTGCACCAGCTTCTGGACGATGTTCTGCGCGGCGACGTGGCCCTCGCCGATCGCCGCGTACAGCGAGGAGATGTCGGGGTAGCGCATCTCGTGGGCCAGGGTGACCAGCGAGTCCCCGGTGAGGATCCGCTGGATCGGCAGGCCCTGCTTGCGCATCGCCCGGACGATCGCCTCCTTGCCCTGCTCGATCGCCTCCTCGCGGCGCTCCTTGGAGAACCAGGCCCGGATCTTGTTGCGGGCCCGGGGCGACTTGACGAAGCCCAGCCAGTCCCGGGACGGTCCGGCGTTCTCCGCCTTGGAGGTGAACACCTCGACGGTGTCGCCGTTCTCCAGGGTCGACTCCAGCGGCACCAGCCGCCCGTTCACCCGGGCCCCTATGGTGCGGTAGCCCACCTCGGTGTGCACCGCGAACGCGAAGTCCACCGGGGTGGCGCCGGCCGGGAGCGCTATGACGTCGCCCTTGGGCGTGAAGACGAAGACCTCGTTGCTGGCCAGGTCGAAGCGGAGCGACTCCAGGAACTCGCTCGGGTCGGCGGTCTCCTTCTGCCAGTCCAGCAGCTGCCGCAGCCAGGCCATCTCGTTGACGGCGCCGGCCTTGTCGTCCTTGCGGGTCTGGGTCGGGGTGTCGGTGCGCACCTTGGAGGCGCCGGCCACCGCCCGCTGCTTGTACTTCCAGTGCGCGGCGATGCCGTACTCGGCCCGGCGGTGCATGTCGAAGGTGCGGATCTGCAGCTCGACCGGCTTGCCCCCGGGACCGATCACCGTGGTGTGCAGCGACTGGTACATGTTGAACTTGGGCATCGCGATGTAGTCCTTGAACCGCCCCGGCACCGGGTTCCACCGCGCGTGGATGGTGCCCAGCGCCGCGTAGCAGTCGCGGACGGTGTCGACCAGGACCCGGATGCCCACCAGGTCGTAGATCTCGGCGAAGTCCCGGCCGCGGACGATCATCTTCTGGTAGACCGAGTAGTAGTGCTTCGGCCGGCCGGTGACGGAGGCGGTGATCCGGGCGCCGCGCAGGTCGCCCTGGACCTGGTCGATGACGGTCGCCAGGTACTCGTCCCGCTTGGGGGCGCGCTCGGCGACCAGCCGGACGATCTCGTCGTACATCTTGGGGTAGAGGATCGCGAAGGCGAGGTCCTCCAGCTCCCACTTGATGGTGTTCATGCCCAGCCGGTGCGCCAGCGGGGCGTAGATCTCCAGCGTCTCGCGGGCCTTCTTCTCCTGCTTCTCCCGCTTGAGGTAGCGCATGGTGCGCATGTTGTGCAGCCGGTCGGCCAGCTTGATCACCAGGACCCGCGGGTCCTTGGCCATCGCGACGACCATCTTGCGGACCGTCTCGGCCTGCGCGGCCTCGCCGAACTTGACCCGGTCCAGCTTGGTGACGCCGTCGACCAGCAGGGCCACCGAGTCGCCGAAGTCCTTGCGGAGGGTCTCCAGGCCGTAGTCGGTGTCCTCGACGGTGTCGTGCAGCAGCCCGGCCATCAGGGTCGCGGCGTCCATGCCCAGCTCGGCCAGGATGGTGGCGACCGCCAGCGGGTGGGTGATGTAGGGGTCGCCGCTCTTGCGCTTCTGCCCGCGGTGCCACTTCTCGGCGACCGCGTACGCCTTCTCGATGTCCCGCAGCAGCGCCGGATCGGCCTTGGGGTCGTTGGCCCGGATGGAGCGGAACAGCGGCTCCAGCACCGGGTTGAGGACGCTGGAGCGCTGGCCGCCGAGGCGGGCGAGGCGGGCGCGCATGCCTCCGGCGGTGGAGGCCCGGCCGCCCGGGGCGGGCGGCCGGGACGGGGTCGGCGCCGGGCGTGCCGGGGTGGCCCCCGAGGGCGTGGGCCGGTTCTCGGGGGCGGCCGCAGCGGCCTTGGGCACAACCTCGTCGGGCAAGGACACTCCTCGGGGCACTCGGCCTGCCCCCCGCGGGCGCCGTGCGGCCGGGGCCGCGCCTCGCGCAACCGGGAGGGGATGAATCTTCATGGTACCGAGCCCGGCGCCGCGCCGTTCGGTCGGCCGGGCCCCGCGCACGGACCGGACACACCCCGGACACAACGACGGGCGGCGGCCGGATGATTCCGACCGCCGCCCGTCCGGGTCGTGCGTCCTCGGACCGTGACCGGTACCGGAGGACCACGACCGCTGTCAGACCATGACCAGCGTCTCCAGCGGAGCGCCGCCCAGGTGCGGGGCGAGCCGCTCGCGGCCGCCGAGGAAGCCGAGCTCCATCAGCACCACCACACCGGCGAGCTCGGCCCCGGCCTCCCTGACCAGGTCCAGCGAGGCCCCGACGGTCCCGCCGGTGGCCAGCACGTCGTCCACCACCAGCACCCGCTCACCGGGCGCGAAGGCGTCGCACTGCACCTCCAGCGTCGCCGAGCCGTACTCCAGCTCGTACGAGCGCCGGAACACCTCGCCGGGCAGCTTGCCCTCCTTGCGGATCGGCACGAAGCCGAGCCCGGCCGCGAAGGCCGCCGGGGCCGCCAGCACGAACCCGCGTGCCTCCAGACCGACCACCTTGGTCGCCCCGAGCTCCCGGGCCCGCTCCGCCAGCGCCCGGGTGAGCGCGGCGAAGGCCTCGGCGTCGGCGAGCAGCGGCGCGATGTCCTTGAACAGCACGCCCGGCTTCGGGTAGTCCTGGACGTCCCGGATCCGGCTGGTGAGCAGCTCGGCGAGTGCGGTGTCGGCGGTGGTCACGAACGGTCCTTACGGTAGGCGGGGATCAGCGCTTGGTGGACGGACGGCCCTTGGCACGCGTGGTGCCGGCCCCTCGGCCGCGCTGACCGACCATACCCGCCGGCAGGTCCTCGTCCGCGATCTCCTCGCCCTCGCCGGCCTCCGCCGCCGTGGCGGCCTTGGCCTCGGCGGCCCGGCGCTGGGCCACCCGCTTGGCGAGGGCCTTCATCTCCGGCTGCTCCTCCTTCAGCTGCGCGAGCAGCGGGGTGGCGACGCAGATGGAGGAGTAGGCACCGGCGGCGAGACCGATGAACAGGGCCAGCGAGATGTCGTTCAGGGTGCCGGCACCGAGCAGGCCGCCACCGATGAACAGCAGCGCCGCCACCGGGAGCAGGGCGACCACCGTGGTGTTGAGCGAGCGGACCAGGGTCTGGTTGAGGCCCGCGTTGGCCGCCTCGCTGTAGGTGATCTTGTTCTGCTTGGTGAGCCCCTTGGCGTTCTCCTTCACGGTGTCGAAGACGACGACCGTGTCGTAGAGCGAGTAGCCGAGGATGGTCAGGAAGCCGATCACGGTACCCGGGGTGACCTCGAAGCCGACCAGGGCGTAGACGCCGATGGTGATCAGGAGGTCGTGGATGAGGGCGACCAGGGCGGCCACCGCCATCCGCCACTCGAAGGCGATCGCCAGGTAGATCGTCACCAGGATCATGAAGATGACCAGGCCGGTGATCGCCTTGTGGGAGATCTGCTCACCCCAGCTGGGGCCGATCACCTGGGTGTCGATCTCGGCGGCGGGGACGCCGATCGCCGGGGCGAGCTTGCCGGTGAACTCCGAGGCGGTGGTCTTGTCCTCGGAGGAGATCTGGATCCGGATCTTGCCGTTGTCGGTCGACTGCACCAGCGGGTGCGAGGACACGATCTTGTCGACGGCGTCCTGGGCCTGCGACACCGTGAGCCCGGGCTTGGCCACGGTGTAGACCGAGCCGCCCTTGAACTCGATGCCCAGGTGCAGGCCCATCGCCAGACCGATCGCGGCGACCAGGACGATCACGCCGGAGATGCTGTACCAGAGCTTGCGGCGGCCGACGAAGTCGAAGCTGACCTCGCCCTGGTAGAGCTTGTGGCCCAGATTGGAGAAGCGCGACACGGTGTCAGGCCCCCTTCACGGCGGCGGAGGACGAAGGGTTGCGACGACGGGTGCTGCGCAGCGGCGGGCGGGCGCCCAGCCGCTTGGGGTCCAGGCCGGACCACGGGTGGCCGTCGGAGAAGAACTTCCGGCGGGCCAGCAGCGTGATCAGCGGCTTGGTGAAGAGGAAGATCACCACGACGTCGAGCGCCGTGGTCAGGCCCAGCGTGAACGCGAAGCCCTGCACCTTGCCGACCGAGACCACGTAGAGCACGGCGGCACAGAGGAAGGAGACGAAGTCCGACACCAGGATGGTGCGCCGGGCGCGCGGCCAGGCCCGCTGGACGGCCGGGCGCAGCAGCGCGCCCTCGCGGACCTCGTCGCGGATGCGCTCGAAGTACACGATGAAGGAGTCCGCGGTGATACCGATCGCGACGATGGCGCCGCAGACCGCCGGCAGGTTCAGCGCGAAGCCGATCCCGGCGCCGAGCAGGCTCATGATCGAGTAGGTCAGGGCCGCCGAGACGAGCAGACCGGCGATCGAGACCAGGCCCAGGCCGCGGTAGTAGAGCAGCGAGTACAGGACCACCAGGACCATGCCGATCAGACCGGCGACCAGGCCGGCCTTCAGCTGGTCGCCGCCGAGCTGCGGGGAGACCGTGGTGACGTCGCTGGTCTGGAACTCCAGCGGCAGGGCGCCGAAGCTCAGCACGTTGGCGAGGTTCTGCGCCTCCTCCTGGCCGAAGCCGCCGGAGATCACGGCCGAGCCGCCGGGGATGGCGCTGCGGACCTCGGGGTGGGAGACGACCTGGCCGTCCAGCACGATGGCGAACTGGTTGGTCGGGGGCTGCTGCGCGGCCAGCTGGCCGGTGACGGCGGTGAACGCGTCGGTGCCCTTACCGTCGAACTGCAGCTGGACCTGCCAGCCGCCGCCCTGCTGGGTGTCGATGGTCGCCTGGGCCTTGGTCACGTTCTTGCCCTGGACCGCGACGGGGCCGAGCGCGAGCTTGTAGTAGAGGCCCTTCTCGTCCTTCTGCGTGCAGGCGACGGTCGGCGCGCCGTCCTCGCCCTGGTAGTTCTTCCGCTGCTCCAGCTTGCTGCAGTCCAGCGCGGCGAACTGCGCGGCCAGCTCCGGCGGCACGGTGCCCGAGGTCATCGCGGCGGAGAGGTCCGGGGTGGCCGGGGGGGTGGCGGCGGCCGGCGGCGTGCCGGTCGCGGCGGCCGGGGCGGCGCTCGGGGTGGCGGAGGCGGCGGCACCGGTGGTGGCGACCGGCGACGGCGTGTTGTCGGCCGCGAGGGCCTCACCGGCCGGGCGGCCCTGCTTGGTGGCGCTCGCGCTCGGCGTGCCGGTGGCGGCGGCGCTCGGGGCGGCGGAGCCCGTCCCGGTCGCGGCGGGGGCGGCGGCCGGGGTGCCGGTCGCGCCCGCGGACGGGGTCGCGCTCGGGGCCGGGGCCTGGACGCCGCTCGGCGCGAGGGCGAGGACCGGGCGGAAGAACAGCTTCGCGGTGGTGCCGACCTGGTCGGCCGCGGTCTGCTTGTCCCCGCCCTTGGGGATGTTCACGATGATGTTGCGGTCACCCTGGGTCTGCACCTCCGCCTCGGAGACACCCATCCCGTTGACCCGCTGCTCGATGATCCCGGTGGCGACGTCCATGTTGGTCTTGTTGATCGCCTTGGGGTCGCTCGACTTCGCACTCAGCGTGATGCTGGTGCCGCCGGCGAGGTCGATCCCGAGGCGGGGCTTGGTGTTGCCCGTCCCGAACATGAGGGCGACCAGTCCGACGGTGACGACCAGGATGAGGGCCAGCGCCCGCCCTGGGTAGCCGTCGCGCGGGCGCGACTTGGGTGTTGCCACCTTGCTCGTTTCTCCCTGTCCATGCCACTTCCCCCCACCGGACCCCGCCCGGCTCGTGGCTGGACGGGGTGTGGCGGAACTGCGGCCCTGAGTCCTGTGGGCTCGCGGCGTTGCGCCGCGCGGCCGGGCGGGTGCCCGACCGTACTACTTGCTCGCGGGAGCGCCGCCCTCGGCCTCGGCCTTCGCGTCGCCCTTGGCGGCGTCGTCCTTGGTGAACGACAGCGGCTCGGCCGCGACCGGCTCGATCTCGGCGTCCACGGCGTCGACCGGCTCGTCCTCGGCGGGACGGCCGTTGATGATCGCGTCGTAGTCCGCGGGGTCCATGACCGCCGCGATCGCACTCTTGGTGAAGTGGCTGACCACGCCCGGCGCGATCTCCAGCTCGACGGTCTCCTCGTTGACCGCCTTCACCCGCGCGTACAGACCACCGATGGTCCGGACTCCCGCCCCGGGCTCCAGCGCGGTCTGCATCTGCTGCATCTGCGACTGGCGCTTCTTCTGCGACCGGAACATGAGCACGATCGCGAGGATCGGGAGGAGAAGGATGATGAGGTTCACTGCAGCCAGGGTCCTTTACGGGCCGCCGGCCGGCGGCCTGTGTGGTATTGGTCGTCCTCTCGGGTGAGAGGGGCGGTCCGGCGGAGTCTAGGCGACCCCGAACTGATCGGACAACGCCAAGCATCGCATCCTGCCGCCGAAAGTGGCGAGCCTCCGCCTGCACAGTTTCCCGGGACTTCTCCCCCGAATCCCGCACCTGCCCCGACCGCGGGCGCACACGCTCCGCATACGCTCCGCCCTCACCCGTTCGGCCTCCCGCCCGGGCCGGCGCTCAGTCCTCGGTGCTCCGGGGCCCGTCGGAAGCGAAGAGTTCGGGCTGGGCGGGCACCGCGCCGCGGCCCGGATGAACCGGCGGGACGAGGCCGAGGTGCTGCCAGGCGGCGGCGGTGGCGATCCGCCCGCGCGGGGTACGGGCCAGCAGGCCCTCCCGGACCAGGAACGGCTCGGCGACCTCCTCGACCGTCTCGGCCTCCTCGCCGACCGCGACCGCGAGGGTGGACAGCCCGACCGGGCCGCCGCCGAAGAGCTTCAGCAGGGCGCCCAGCACCGCGCGGTCCAGGCGGTCCAGACCACGGGCGTCGACCTCGTAGACCTCCAGCGCCCGGCCGGCGATCTCGGCGGTCACCACGCCGTCGTGCCGCACCTGCGCGTAGTCCCGGACCCGGCGCAGCAGCCGGTTGGCGATCCGCGGCGTCCCCCGGGAGCGGCCGGCGATCTCGGCCGCTCCGGCCGGGTCGATCTCCACGTCCAGCAGCGCGGCCGAGCGGTGCACCACCCGCTGCAGCTCGGCCGGGGCGTAGAACTCCATGTGGCCGGTGAAGCCGAACCGGTCCCGCAGCGGCGGCGGCAGCAGACCGGCCCGGGTGGTCGCGCCGACCAGGGTGAACGGCGGCAGCTCCAGCGGGATGGCGGTCGCACCCGGCCCCTTGCCGACGATCACGTCGACCCGGAAGTCCTCCATCGCCATGTAGAGCATCTCCTCGGCGGGCCGGGACATCCGGTGGATCTCGTCGAGGAAGAGCACCTCCCCCTCGGCGAGCGAGGAGAGGATCGCCGCGAGGTCCCCCGCGTGCTGGATCGCCGGCCCGGAGGTGATCCGGATCGGGGCGCCCAGCTCGGCCGCGATGATCATCGACAGGGTGGTCTTGCCGAGCCCGGGCGGGCCGCTGAGCAGGACGTGGTCCGGCGCGGAGCCGCGACGACGGGCCGCCTGGAGCACCAGCGACAGCTGCTCGCGCACCCGCTCCTGGCCGATGAACTCGTCCAGCAGCTTGGGGCGCAGCGCCGCCTCGACGGCCTGGTCCTCACCGTCGGCGGCGGCGGTCACCAGCCGGTCGGCGGGCTCGGAGTCGTACGGGCTCATCGGAGGGGGCTCCCACATCGGTGTCGACAAAGTGACGGATCGTCAGTTGGCTTCAGCGCGAACGGTTGAGGCCGCGCAGCGCGAGCCGCAGCAGCGCTCCGACGTCCGGCGTCGACTGCGCCTCCGCCTCCGGAGTGACGGCGGCGACCGCCTCGTCCGCCTCCCGGGGCGCGTAGCCGAGACCCACCAGCGCGGAGTGCAGCTGCTCGCCCCACGGCGCCGGCCCGGTCGCGACCGGCTTCTGCGCCGGCACCGCGCCGTGCGGCGCGCCCAGCTTGTCCTTGTACTCCAGCAGCAGCTTGGCCGCCTTGGCCTTGCCGATGCCGGGCACCGCCACCAGCGCCTTCTCGTCGCCGCTCGCCACCGCGGCGCGCAGCGCGTCCGGGCTGTGCACCCCGAGCACGGCCTGCGCCAGCTTCGGGCCGACCCCGGGCGCGGCCTGGAGGATCTCGAAGACGGCGCGCTCGTCGTCGTCGGCGAAGCCGAACAGGGTCAGCGAGTCCTCCCTGACCACCAGCGAGGTGGCCAGCCGGGCCGGCTCGCCCAGCCGCAGGCCGGCCAGGGTGGTCGGAGTGCACTGCACCGCCATGCCGACACCGCCGACCTCCACCACCGCGAGGCCGGCGGAGATCGCCGCCACTGGTCCTTGCACGAAGGCGATCATCGGAGGGTTCCTCTCGGGCCGGGCGGGGTGGTGGTGCGGGCGGCCGCCTTGATCGCGGCCTCCAGGCGGTTGGTGGCGCCGCCGCGCCAGATGTGGCAGATGGCCAGCGCCAGCGCGTCGGCGGCGTCGGCCGGCTTCGGCGGCGCGTCGAGCCGCAGCAGCCGCTGCACCATAGCCGTGACCTGGGCCTTGTCGGCCCGGCCGGAGCCGGTGACGGCGGCCTTGACCTCGCTGGGGGTGTGCAGGGTGACCGGTATGCCGCGCCGGGTGGCGCAGAGCATCGCGACCGCGCTGGCCTGCGCGGTGCCCATCACGGTGCGGACGTTGTGCTGGGCGAAGACCCGCTCGACGGCCACCAGCTCGGGCCGGTGCTCGTCCAGCCAGGCCTCGATGCCCTGCTCGACCAGCAGCAGCCGCGGCCCGATCTCCGCCTCGGCGGGGGTGCGCACCACCCCGACCGCGACCATCCGCAGCGGCCGGCCCGGTGCGCCCTCGACCACGCCGATCCCGCACCTGGTCAGCCCCGGATCGACCCCCAGCACCCGAACCAAGGTTCCCCCTGTGTAGTCACGTCCTCCGACCTGCGAAGGCTACCGTCCACCACCGACAGCGCCACCGACGACACCGGCCCGGCGGTCCTGGGGACCGCCGGGCCGGGAGGGGGCACGATCACTCGGAGTCGAGCTGCGCACCGACCTCGTCGCTGATGTCGAAGTTGGCGAAGACGTTCTGCACGTCGTCGCTGTCCTCCAGGGCGTCGATCAGCTTCAGGATCTTGCGGGCGCCGTCGACGTCCAGCTCGACCTGCATGCTCGGGAGGAAGTTGGCCTCGGCCGAGTCGTAGTCGACGCCGGCGTCCACCAGGGCGGTGCGCACGGCGACCATCTTGGAGGCCTCGGAGACGATCTCGAAGGACTCGCCGAGGTCGTTGATCTCCTCGGGCTCCTGGTCGAGCACGACCTCGAAGAGCTTGTCCTCGTCCACGCCGTCGGCCTTGGGGACGATCACGACGCCCTTGCGGTTGAACAGGTACGAGACCGAGCCCGGGTCGGCCATCGAGCCGCCGTTGCGGGTCATCGCCACGCGCACGTCGGAGGCGGCGCGGTTGCGGTTGTCGGTGAGGCACTCGATGAGCACCGCGACACCGTTCGGGCCGTAGCCCTCGTACATGATGGTCTGGTAGTCGGCGCCGCCGGCCTCCAGACCGCCACCGCGCTTGACGGCGCGGTTGATGTTGTCGATCGGGACCGAGCTCTTCTTCGCCTTCTGAATGGCGTCGTAGAGGGTCGGGTTGCCGCTCACGTCGGGACCGCCGGTGCGCGCCGCCACCTCGATGTTCTTGATCATCTTGGCGAAGAGCTTGCCGCGCTTGGCGTCGATCACGGCCTTCTTGTGCTTGGTGGTAGCCCACTTAGAGTGGCCGGACATCGCCAGCTCCTTTACGTCGCCAATGGGAAATGAACAGATGAGATCTTACCGGTGCGGTCGGTCCTCGCCCGCACACGGTCGTTCGCTTACCGTCACGCGGCGGCGAGGTGCTCCTCGACCATCCGCACGAAGTACGCGTGCACCCGGTGGTCGCCGGTGAGCTCGGGGTGGAACGAGGTGGCCAGCAGGTTGCCCTGGCGGACCGCGACGATCCGGCTCTCCGGGCCGTCGGCGGCCGGCAGCTCGGCCAGCACCTCGACGGCCGCGCCGACCGCCTCCACCCACGGGGCGCGGATGAACACGCCGTGCACCGGTGCCTCGTCCAGGCCCGTGAAGGCGACGCCCGACTCGAAGGACTCGTTCTGGCGGCCGAAGGCGTTGCGGCGCACGGTCATGTCGATACCGCCCACCGTCTCCTGGTCCTCGCGCCCGTCCAGGATCTTGTCGGCCAGCATGATCATGCCGGCGCAGGTCCCGTACACCGGCATCCCGGCCGCCACCCGCTCGCGCAGCGGGCCCATCACGCCGAACAGCAGCGCCAGCTTGGACATCGTGGTGGACTCCCCGCCGGGGATCACCAGCGCGTCGACCTCGGCCAGCTCCTCCACCCGGCGGACCGGACGGGCCAGCGCGTCGGCCTCGGCCAGCGCGATCAGGTGCTCACGGACGTCGCCCTGCAGGGCGAGGACGCCGATGACTGGAGTGGACACTTCTCGTACCTCTTGACTCTCGAACGGACGACGCGCAGCGGCCCGCCGCGCCGATGATCACACCGTGCGGCGGGCCGTGGGAGGCGTATTACCAGCCGCGGTTGGCGTAGCGCTCGGTCTCCGGCAGGGTGTCGCAGTTGATGCCGACCATGGCCTCGCCCAGGTTGCGGGAGGCGTCGGCGATGATCTTCGGGTCGTCGAAGAACGTGGTGGCCTTGACGATCGCGGCGGCACGCTTCGCCGGGTCGCCCGACTTGAAGATGCCGGAGCCGACGAAGACGCCCTCGGCACCCAGCTGGCGCATCAGCGCGGCGTCGGCCGGGGTGGCCACACCGCCGGCGGAGAACAGCACGACCGGCAGCTTGCCCAGCTCGGCGACCTCCTTGACGAGCTCGTACGGGGCGCGCAGCTCCTTGGCGGCGGCGTACAGCTCGTTGTTGTCGAAGCCGCGCAGCTTGGCGATCTCGTTCTTGATCTGGCGCAGGTGGCGGACGGCCTCGACGACGTTGCCGGTGCCGGCCTCGCCCTTCGAGCGGATCATGGCCGCGCCCTCGGCGATGCGGCGCAGCGCCTCGCCCAGGTTGGTCGCACCACAGACGAACGGCGTGGTGAACGCGAACTTGTCGGAGTGGTTGACCTCGTCGGCCGGGGTCAGCACCTCGGACTCGTCGATGTAGTCGACACCCAGCGACTGGAGGACCTGGGCCTCGACGAAGTGGCCGATCCGGGACTTCGCCATGACCGGGATCGAGACCGCGGCGATGATCTCCTCGATCATGTTCGGGTCCGACATGCGGGCCACGCCGCCGTCCTTGCGGATGTCGGCCGGCACACGCTCCAGGGCCATGACGGCCACAGCGCCGGCGTCCTCGGCGATCTTCGCCTGCTCGGCGTTGACCACATCCATGATCACACCGCCCTTGAGCTGCTCGGCCATGCCGCGCTTGACCCGGGCGGTACCGATCTGCGGCTGGTCTGCGGTGGTGGGGGTGGTGGACACGTGAGACCTCACTCGAAGATGAACCAGTGCTATCGCCCTATGGTAGGCGGAAGAAACGGCCCCTCCATGCGCCACCAAGTCCAGCGTGGGTGACGGGATACGACAAACAGGCCGGATCCGGACCCACCCGCCGCAGCGGGTGAGACGCGTTCCACCCGGCCGTGCCGGACTTGCCCCATCGGTCCCCCACCCGGTCCCCCGCAAGGTCAACCGCCCGGTCCCCCGCCGCGCTCCCCGCGCCCGCGCCCTACGCCGGCGCGCCCTCCGGAGTGAGCGCCACCGGCGGCGCGTCGTCCATCTCGAACGCCATCGGGAACGGCGCCCGGCCCGCCAGCCGGAAGTACCGCACCAGCCGGTGCTCCCGCACCGCCCGCGCCGCCCGCACCGCGTCGTTGTGGAACCGCCGCGCCATCGGCACCCGCCGCACCGCCGCCGTCAGGTCCCGCACCGCCTCCTCACCGCCCGGCTCGGCCACCAGCACCGCCACCTGCTCCGGCTCCGCGAACACCGCCCGCAGCGCCAGGCTCAGCTGGCTCTCGGCCACCTCGCGCTGCTCGTCCTCCGCCTGCCGGGCCGCGTGCGCCGCGTCCAGCAGCAGCAGCGACGCCGCCGGGTCCAGCAGCGAGGACGTCGCCAGCTCCATCGCCACCGACGCCCGGCGGACCAGCTGCGCGTCCAGCGCCGCCCGAGCGGCGTCGATCCGGGCGTGCAGCCGGTCCAGCCTCCCGGCCGTCCAACTCAGGTACATCCCGAACAGCACCACGGCCACGCCGGCCCAGATCCACGTAGTCACGGGGCGCTACGCTACCGGGTGCCTCCGGTTCACCCCTCGACCGCCGTGTTCCGGTACGCCCCGCGGTCGATGTCGCGCACGTCCACCGCGAGCTGCAGCCGCTCCCCCGGCGCCGGCTTCACCCGCTCGGCCAGCAGCGCCAGCACCGCCTCGGTGAGCGCCGCCTTCGCCTCCGGGGTCCGCCCCGGGAAGATCTGGAACTGCACGAACAGCTGCGCCTCGACCCGCTCGCCGAAGCCCACCACGACCTCGGGGTCGGTCTGCCGGAAGACCGTCTTGCAGCCCCCGGGCGTGGCGTCGATGGTCTCCACCGCGAGCCGGTTGATCGCCACCCCCAGCTCACGGCGGTCGAAGGAGCCGGCCAGGCTCGGCGAGTAGTCGACGGAGATCTGCGGCATCGGGGGCCTCCGGGGGCACGGTCGGGACGACGGACAGGACGTCGGACGTCGAACCGCACGTCCGACGGGACAGCCGTCCGACCCTATCGGCGCCCCGCCGACGGCTCAGTCCCGGGCCAGCCCGAACCGGCCCCGCCGGCCGCTGCGCTCGTCCTCCCCGACCACCGCCGCCGCGCCCGCCGTCACCGTCTCGTAGACGGCCAGGATGTCCGCGCCCACGGTCGACCAGTCGAACCGCCGCACATGCCGCGACGCCGCCTTCCGCAGCTCCTCCAGCCGCCCCGGGTCCGCCAGCAGCCGCAGCGCCGTCCGCGCCAGCGCGTCCGCGTCCTCCACCGGGAACAGCTCGCCCGCGTCCCCGCCGTCCAGCACCTGCTTGAACGCGTCCAGGTCGCTCGCCAGCACCGGCGCGCCCGCCGACATCGCCTCGACCAGGATGATCCCGAAGCTCTCGCCACCGGTGTTGGGCGCCACGTACAGGTCCACGCTGCGCAGCAGCCGGGCCTTCTCCCGGTCGCTCACCATGCCGAGGAACTCCACCTGCGCGCGGACCTCCGGCGCCAGCCCGGCGACCGCCTCCTCCTCGTCGCCCTTGCCGGCGACCAGCAGCCGCACCCCGGGCCGCTCCGCCAGGATCCGCGGCAGCGCCGCCAGCAGCGTCGGCAGCCCCTTGCGCGGCTCGTTGATCCGCCCGATGAAGCCGATCGTCCCCGGCCCGCCGTCGGCCGCCCCGCCGGTCCAGCGCGCGTCCGGCTCGGCCTCCGCGAAGAAGCCCACGTCCACGCCGTTCGGGATCACCACCGCGTCCCCGCCCAGGTGCTCCACCAGGGTGCGCCGCGCGTACTCGCTCACCGCGATCCGGGCCCGCATCTTCTCCAGGCCCGGCTGGAGGATCGGCGAGGCCGCGATCATCGCCCGCGAGCGCGGGTTGGAGGTGTGGAAGGTGCCCACCATCGGCCCCGACGCCGACCAGGCCGCCAGTATCGACAGGCTCGGCGAGGTCGGCTCGTGCACGTGCAGGATGTCGAACCCCCCGTCGTGCAGCCACCGCCGCACCCGGGCCGCCGACAGGATCCCGAAGCTCAGCCGCGCCACCGAGCCGTTGTACGGCACCGCCACCGCCCGCCCCGCCGAGACCACGTACGGCGGCAGCGCCTCGTCGTCCTCGGCCGGCGCCAGCACCGACACCGCGTGGCCCAGACCGATCAGGTGCTCGGCGAGGTCCCGGATGTGGAACTGCACGCCACCGGGGACGTCCCAGTCGTACGGGCAGACGATGCCGATCTTCACGGGTCTCCTCGAAATCCTGCGGACGGTGCGGGCGGTACGGGCGGCGCGAGCGGTACGGGCGACGACGGGCAGGGCCTCAGGCCCCCGACGCCCCCGAGGCCCCGGCCGCCGGGTCGGCGACCACGGGACTCGCGACCACCGGACTGGCGACCACGGGCTTCGCGACGACCGGGTCGGCCACGACCGGGCCTGCGGCCACCGGGTCCGCGGGGCGGACCGGCCCCGTCTCCACCGTCTCACGGACCGGGAGGTCGGCCAGCCAGAAGCGCTGCAGCATGTGCCAGTCCTCCGGGTGCGCCCGGATCGCGTCCTCCCACACGTCGGCCATCGCCTGCGTCATCGCCCGGGTCTTCTCCGCCCGGTCGCCCTCCGCCGGAACCGGCACCTCCGGATGGATCCGCCCCCGCAGGGTCCGGCCCTCGTACCAGAGCGAGACCGGCATCAGCGCCGCCCCGGTCCGCTGGGCCAGCGCCGCCGGACCGGCCGGCATCCGCGTCGCCTCACCGAAGAACGACACCCCGATGCCCGCCTCGGACAGGTCGCGGTCCCCCACCAGGCAGACCAGCTTCCCCGCCCGCAGCCGGCGCGCCAGCGTGCCCACCACGTTCACCGAGCCGCCGGTCAGCGCCAGCACCTCCATGCCCAGGCTCTCCCGGAACGCCACGAACCGGTCGAACAGCCGCTCCGGCTCCAACCGCTCCGCCACCGTCGTGAACGGATACCCCAACGAGGCCACCCAGGCCCCCGCCAGGTCCCAGTTGCCCATGTGCGGCAGCGCCACCACCGCGCCCCGCCCGGACTCCAGCACCTCCCGCAGCCCCTCGAACCCGTCCACCCGGACGTCCCGGAGCACCCGCGCGCGACCCCAGACCGGCAGCCGGAACGACTCCTGCCAGTACCGCATGTACGACCGCATCCCGGCCCGCGACAGCTCCCGCAGCCGGGCCTCGTCCGCGTCCGGGCACACCCGCAGCAGATTCGCCTCCAACTGCAGCACCCGCTTGCCGCGCCGCCGCCACGCCGAGTCCGCCAGCCGGTCGAACAGCGCCCGCGCCGCCGGCTCGGGCAGATGCCTCAGCACCGCCCAGCCCGACGCGTACGCCGAGTACACCAGCCGGTCCATCACTCGTTCCTTCACCGCGGCACCGCCCCCTTCAACTCCCGGCCGACGCCCGGTCCGCCTCGAACGCCTCACGGCGCACCGTCACCATCCGCTGGACCACCGTCACCAGACTGCCGGCCGCCACCAGCCACAGCGCCACCGGCAGCAGCCACTCCACGTACGGCACACCGAACGTCGCCAGACCCGCCACACCGGCCGCCACCAGGCTGATCACCAGCCGCTCGGCCCGCTCCACCAGCCCCGACACGTCGCACGGCAGCCCCTGGCTCTCGGCCCGCGCCTTGGTGTACGACACCACCAGCCCGCTCGCCAGACAGAACACCGCCACCGCGCACAGCAGGTTGTTGTCACCCTTGCCCGCGTACCACATGGCCAGGCCGCCGAAGACCGCGGCGTCCGCGACCCGGTCCAGCGTCGAGTCGAGGAACGCCCCCCACTTGCTGGTCCGCCCCAGCTGCCGCGCCATGTTCCCGTCCACCAGGTCCGAGAAGATGAACAGCGTGATCGTGATGGTGCCCCAGAAGAACTCCCCGCGCGGGAAGAACACCAGCGCGCCCGCCACCGAACCGGCGGTACCGACCAGCGTCACGGTGTCCGGGCTCACACCCAACCGGATCAGGAACGCGGCGAACGGGGTCAGGACACGTGTGAAGAAGGCACGCGCGTATTTGTTGAGCATGGCCTTCCCGACCGCTCCGATCTGCCTGGTACCCGCCTGCGGCGGAGAATGCGGCAGACGACCCGACGGATCAGCCCGCCCGGCGCACCCATCGTAGCCACGCCCGCCGACACTCCCCGCCCACCGACCGCTCGCGCGCCCCCCGACGCCTTCGACCCTAGACTTTCACCGACAGCCCCCGGCGCGACGGGAGGAGACCCCGATGCCCGACCGCAGCACCGCCCGGGCCGGCCAGGCCCCCGCCGTCACCGGACCGCGCGACCTGCGCAACGTCGCCCTCGTCGGCTGCGCCGGCGTCGGCAAGACCACCCTCGCCGAGTCCCTCGCCCTCGCCGCCGGCGCCCTCGGCCGCCCCGGCAAGGTCGCCGACGGCACCACCGTCTCCGACCACGAACCCGTCGAGCACCAGCAGCAGCGCTCCGTCCAGCTCTCCGTGCTCCCCCTCGAATGGCGCGGCGTCAAGATCAACCTGATCGACCCGCCCGGCCACCCCGACTTCGCCGCCGACCTGCGCGCCGCCCTGCACACCGCCGACGCCGCCGTCTTCGTGGTCTCCGCCACCGACCCGGTGACCGCCCCCACCCGCGCCCTGTGGCGCCAGTGCGCCGCCGAGAACATCCCCCGCGCCATCGCCGTCGCCAAACTCGACATCGCCCGCGGCAGCCTCGACGAGATCCTCACCGCCTGCCACGACGCCTTCGAACTGGGCCCCGACACCCTCCGGCCGCTCTTCCTCCCGGTCCACCACGACGGCCGCCCCGACGGCAGCGTCGACCTCCTCACCGGCCACACCTACGGCCGCACCGACCCCCTCCCCGACACCGGGCCCGCCCGCGAGAGCCTCGTCGAAGCCATCTCCGGCCAGGACGACACCCTGATGGAGCAGTACCTGGCCGGCGACACCCTCGACACCGCCGCCCTCGAAGCCGGCCTGCGCCGCGAAGTCCTCACCTGCGCCCTCCACCCCGCCGTCCCCACCAGCGAGCACGGCCTCGGCGCCACCGAACTCCTCGACCTCATCACCAGCACCTTCCCCGACCCCACCGAACGCACCCGCCCCGGCCCCGCCTGCGACCCCGACGCACCCCTCGCCGCCCAGGTCGTCCGCGTCACCGGGGACGCCTACGTCGGCCGGATCAGCCTGCTGCGCGTCTACTCCGGCACCCTGCGCCCGGACACCCGCATCCGCCTCACCGGCCCCCACCACCCCGCCGACCAGGACACCGAGGAACGCGTCACCGGCCTCACCAGCCCCTTCGGCAAACTCCAGCGCCCCGTCCCGCACGCCGTCGCCGGGGACCTCGTCTGCGTCGCCAAACTCAGCACCGCCCGCTCCGGCGACACCGTCCAGGAACCCGGCCACCCCGTCGAACTCGACACCTGGCCGCTCCCCGACCCGCTGCTGCCGATCGCCGTCGAGGCCCACAGCAAGGCCGACGATGACAAGCTCTCCCAGGCCCTCGCCCGGCTCGCCGCCGAGGACCCGGCCCTGCGCCTCGAACAGAACCCCGACACCCACCAGCTCGTCCTCTGGTGCACCGGCGAGGCCCACGCCGAGACCCTCCTCGACCGCCTCCGCAACCGCCACGGCGTCCACGTCGACACCGTCCCCCACAAGGTCGCCCTGCGCGAGACCTTCGGCACCGCCGCGGCCGGCCACGGACGCCTCGTCAAACAGTCCGGCGGCCACGGCCAGTACGCCATCTGCGAGCTGGAGGTCGAACCCCTCCCCGCCGGCTCCGGCTTCGAGTTCCAGGAACACGTCGTCGGCGGCGCCGTCCCCAAGCACTTCATCCCCTCCGTCGAGAAGGGCGTCCGCGCCCAGCTCGCCAAGGGCGTCGCCACCGGCCACCCGCTCGTCGACATCCGGGTCACCCTCACCGACGGCAAGGCGCACTCCGTCGACTCCTCCGACTCCGCCTTCCAGAACGCCGCCGCCCTCGCCCTGCGCGACGCCGCCGAACACGCCGTCATCCGGCTCCTCGAACCCGTCGCCGCCGTCCGCGTCCTGCTGCCCGACGACTACCTCGGCGCCGTCCTCGGCGACCTCTCCGCCCGCCGCGGCCGCGTCCTCGGCACCGAGACCGCCGGCCCCGGCCTCACCCTGCTGCGCGCCGAGGTCCCCGAACTCGAACTCGCCCGCTACCCCGTCGACCTGCGCTCGCTCACCCACGGCACCGCCGAGTTCGGCCGCTCCCACCTGCGCCACGAACCCATGCCCGCCGCCCTCGCCGCCCGCTTCACCGACCAGGACGACTGAACCACCCGCCGTCCGCCCCGGCCGTCGGCCCTGCGGACGTCAGACCCCGAACGTCAGCGCCCCGAACGTCAGCGCCGCGGCAGCGCGCAGGCCGCCGTCCCACCCGGCATCCGGTGCCGGTAACGCGCCACCCAGCGGTACACCAGCCCCGCCACCGGCCGCACCGGCGCCAGCGCCAGCACCCCGCCCAGGTACGCCCACGCCCCGCCCGAACGCATCAGCAGCCGCGCCACCGCCTGCGCCCCGCCGTACACCCGGCCGGCCGGCGTCACCCAGAGCACTTCGCGCTCCGCGCGCTCCCACGACACCTCGCCGCGCCCCCCGGCCAGGGCGTCCAGCGCCGCCAGGTCCGCGAACTGGAACGGCACCGCCTCCCAGCCCCCCGACGCCAGCGTCTGTCGCAGAAAACGCTCCGCCCAGGTCGCACACGTCGTGCAGAACGCGCAGTCCCCGTCGAAGACCAGAACCGGATCCGTCAGCGCATCGCTCTCCATGGCGCCCATCGTGCCCCATCCCTCCCGGCAACAGGCCGCCGGGGCGCGTCGGACAGCCGAAACGTGGGCATCATGCCCCACGGGCCCGACGTGGCCCGTTCGTGACGCCAGTTCAGACGATCATCCGCGCACCGGTACCCCGGCGCGGTACCCTGCCGCAGGACAAGGGGAGGAGGGGACGCCACCGTGACCACACTCGACATGACCCCGGGTGCGCAGATACCCCGGACCGACGCCGGCCCGCAGACCGCCGGCACCCAGGCGCTCTCCTCGGCCGCGTACCGCGACGCCGAACTCACGGGCGACGCCGGGAAGCTCGACGGAGCCACCGCCAAGAAGGGCCGCTTCGCCCTCTTCGCGCCGAACTTCGGCGAGGCCTTCAGCAAGGCGCTCATCTCCCGCGCCCTCGGCGGCGACCGCAAGCCCCTGGTGCCCGCCTTCGGCGTCGACACCCGCCAGGTCGTCGAGCACTGCCTCGCCGCCGAGGAGATCCGCCGGGGCCGCGACCGGCAGCTGTCCACCGTCTCCGTCGTCACCGGCCTGCTCTTCCTGCCCGGCACCCTGCTCTGGCTCGGCACCTTCCAGCTCCGCGCCTGGCTCAGGCGCGACAACCCCAAGAACGCCGGCGTGTACGGGGGCGTCGTCCTCTTCCTCGCCGCCGCCGTCGCCGTCCTGCTCGCGATCAAGCCCCCGGCCGGCGGCATCCTCGGCCTCTACCTGCGCATCGTCATGCTCGCCCCGGTCGTCGGCTGGTACCTCGCCAAGCGCATCGTCGTCCGCACCGCCCTCGACCTGCGCGCCCGCTGGCTGCAACTCGTCGAGGGCAACGCCGTCGCCGCGACCGTCCCGATGGCCGTCCCCCGCGACGACCTCGACAAGAAGGCCGCCGACCTGCGCGCCAAACTCGGCCGGCTGGAGTCCGAGCAGGAGACCAACGTCCACCACTACGCCGGACCCAAGGGCATCCTCGGCGCCGGCCGCCGCTGGGGCGAGTGGAAGCTCATCGACACCCTGCGCCCCGCCGAGGGCCAGATCGACTTCCGCCAGTTCCACCCCTGGGACCTCGTCCGCAAGATCTCCGGCCACCTCAAGGCCCTCGGCATCAGCGAGGTCGCCAACAGCGGCATCCCCGGTGTCCGGATCAAGCAGTGGGTCGTCTTCGAGGTCGGCGAGAACGCCGACGAGATCAGCCGCCCCGGCAGCGCCGACATGGACGGCGACCACATGCGCGACTTCGCCGTCCAGGCCATCGCCGACAAGCAGACCTTCGGCGGCGGCCCCCGGCACTACCTCTCCACCCAGTTCATCACCCACGACGGCAAGCTCGTCCTCACCTTCACCGTGACCGTCGCGCTGCTCGCCAACACCCTCAACGTCACCGTCGCGGCCTTCGCGCTCGGCCCGATCAACGGCTACTTCTTCGACAAGCCCAAGGACAAGGAGAAGTCGGTCGCCAAGACCGTGCGGTTCTGGGAGGAGCGCACGGTCAAGCTCCCGCTGATCGACAACGACGAGGTCGTCCGGCAGGCCGTCCGCGCCCCCTTCTACCGGATGCCCGGCCTGCTGTCCTGGCTCGGCGGCGGCCTCGGCCTGCCCGAACCCTTCGGCCTCCGGCACATCTGGGCCGGCCAGCCCTGGGACACCCGCACCATGGCCGACAACGCGCTCAACGTCTCGCACCCGGTCATCGGCGCCGTCCACACGGCGACGATGGAGTTCCTCGCCGAGCACGACCTCGACACCGAACGCGCCTTCAAGGGCCGCGCGGCCGGGCTCAAGGCCGAGGCCCAGGGCAGCCGGCCGTTCAAGGTCGACCGCTACGACGCCTGACCGTCCGCCCCGCGACACGAGGAGGGCCCCCGCCGACCCGGAACGGTCGACGGGGGCCCTCCTCGTGCCAGGCCCGACCTCTAGTCCACCGGCCAGGCCTCGGCCAGCATCTTCCGGGTGTCCGCCAGCAGTTGCGGCAGCACCTTGGTGTGGCCGACCACCGGCATGAAGTTGGTGTCCCCGCCCCAGCGCGGCACCACGTGCTGGTGCAGGTGCGCGGCGATACCCGCCCCCGCCGCGGCGCCCTGGTTCATCCCGATGTTGAAGCCGTGCGCGCCCGAGGCCGCGCGCAGCGCCGTCATCGCCTTCTTGGTGAACACCGCCAGCTCGGCCGTCTCCGCCTCGTCCAGCTCGGTGTAGTCCGCCGCGTGCCGGTACGGGACCACCATCAGGTGCCCGCCGTTGTACGGGTACAGGTTGAGCACCGCGTACACCGAACTCCCGCGCGCGACGACCAGCCCGTCCTCGTCGGTGAGCGACGGGATCGAGCAGAACGGACAGCCGTCGTCCGGAGCCGGGCCGGTGGGCTTGTTCTCGCCCTGGATGTAGGCCATCCGATGGGGGGTCCACAGGCGGCGGAAGCCGTCCGGCTCCCCGACGCCCCGCTGCAGTTCCGGCTCAGTCGTCATGCTGATCAGCATATTCGCCCGCCCCTGCTTGCAAAGCGCGCGGGGCGGACTCCCTGAGGAGCCCGCCCCGCGCACCCGGTCGGGTCAGACCTGGATGCGACGCTCCACCGCGTCCACGATCTCCTGCACGGCCTCGGCCAGCGGGACACCGTTCTTCTGCTCGCCGTTGCGGTAGCGGAAGGAGACCGCGCCCGCCTCGACGTCGTCGTTGCCGGCGATCAGCATGAACGGGACCTTGGTCTTCTGAGCGTTGCGGATCTTCTTCTGCATCCGGTCGTCCGAGGTGTCCACCTCGACCCGGACCCCGCGCTTCTTCAGCTCGGCCGCGACCTCCAGCAGGTACGGCACGTGCTCGTCGGTGATCGGGATGCCGGTCACGGTGACCGGAGCCAGCCACGGCGGCATGGCACCGGCGTAGTGCTCCAGCAGCACCGCGAAGAACCGCTCGATCGAGCCGAACAGCGCACGGTGGATCATGACCGGCCGCTGGCGCGAGCCGTCCGCCGAGGTGTACTCAAGGTCGAAACGCTCGGGCAGGTTGAAGTCCAGCTGGATGGTCGACATCTGCCAGGTCCGGCCGATGGCGTCCCGCGCCTGCACCGAGATCTTCGGGCCGTAGAAGGCCGCGCCGCCCGGGTCCGGGACCAGCGGCAGGCCCTGCTTCTCGGCCACGGCGGCGAGGACGGCGGTGGCCTCCTCCCAGGCGTCGTCGCTGCCGACGAACTTCTCCGGGTCCTTGGTGGACAGCTCCAGGTAGAAGTCGGTCAGACCGTAGTCGCGCAGCAGGTTGAGCACGAAGGTGAGGGTCGAGTCGAGCTCGTCCGCCATCTGCTCGCGGGTGCAGTAGATGTGCGCGTCGTCCTGGGTGAAGCCGCGGGCGCGGGTCAGGCCGTGCACGACGCCGGACTTCTCGTACCGGTACACGGTGCCGAACTCGAACAGGCGCAGCGGCAGTTCACGGTACGAGCGGCCGCGCGCGTCGAAGATCAGGTTGTGCATCGGGCAGTTCATCGGCTTGAGGTAGTAGTCCACGCCCTCGTCGAGCTGCATGGGCGGGTACATACCGTCCGCGTACCAGTCCAGGTGGCCGCTCTTCTCGAAGAGCTTCCCCTTGGTGGCGTGCGGGGTGTAGACGAACTCGTAGCCCTCCTCCTCGTGCCGGCGGCGCGAGTAGTCCTCCATGGCGCGGCGGATGATGCCGCCCTTGGGGTGGAAGACGGCGAGGCCGGAGCCGATCTCCTCGGGGATGGAGAAGAGGTCGAGCTCGTTGCCGAGCTTGCGGTGGTCGCGCTTGGCGGCCTCCTCCAGGAACTCCAGGTGCGCCTTGAGCTCGTCCTTGCTCGGCCAGGCGGTCCCGTAGAGGCGCTGGAGCATCGGGTTCCGCTCGCTGCCGCGCCAGTAGGCGGCGGCCGAGCGCATGATCTTGAACGCCGGGATCATCCGGGTGCTGGGCAGGTGCGGGCCGCGGCAGAGGTCGCCCCAGCACAGCTCGCCGCTCTTGGCGTCCAGGTTGTCGTAGATGGTGAGCTCGCCGGCGCCGACCTCGACGTCGGCGCCCTCGCCGGCGGTGGCGGCGGAGCCCTTGAGGCCGATCAGCTCCAGCTTGTACGGCTCGCCGGACAGCTCCTCGCGGGCGGCCTCGTCGGTGACGACGCGGCGCGAGAACTTCTGCCCGCGCTTGATGATCTCCTGCATCTTCTTCTCGATGGCCTTGAGGTCATCGGGGTGGAACGGCTTCTCGACGTCGAAGTCGTAGTAGAAGCCGTCCTTGACCGGCGGGCCGATGCCGAGCTTGGCCTCCGGGAAGAGCTGCTGCACGGCCTGGGCCATCACGTGCGCGGTGGAGTGGCGCAGGATGTCGAGGCCGTCGGGGCTGCCGATCACGACCGGCTCGACCTCGTCGCCGTCCTGGACGGCGTAGGCGAGGTCCTTGAGCTGGCCGGCGATCTTGGCCGCGATGATCGAGCGGTCGTCCGCGAAGAGCTCGGCGGCCGTCGTGCCCGTGGTCACCACGCGCTCTTCCCGATCGGGTTCGCGGTTGATGATTACCCGGACGTCCGTCACCGGTCTCTCCTGACGTGCTGGATTCAGAGGACGCAGCACAGCGCTGCGTCTGACGATGGTACCGAGACCGGTGGCCCCACCGTCACCTCCGTACCCCTCCTATGCCTCCCTCCCCTCCCCCAGGGTCTTGAGCAGCCGCTCGCGCTCGGCGTCCTCCAGTCCGCAGGGCTCCGGGGCGGAGGGGCGGGTGAGGCGGCGGAAGCCGCCGCGCCGTTCCAGGCGGCCGGAGATCCGTACGGGGGTGCCGGCCAGGTGGGCCTCGGCGGCGAGCCGGTAGGCGGCGGCGGGCAGCCGCACCTTGACCTCGTCGACCTCGGCGCCGCCGAGCACCCGCAGCCGGACGCTGCCGGGCCCGGCGGGGTCGGCCCGCTTGAGCCGGACCACGAGGCCGACCAGGGTGACGGCGACGGCGGGTTCGAGGCGTTCGAGCAGTTCGGCGGCCTCGGCCAGGGCCGGCAGGTCGCCGGGCGAGAACTCGACGGCGGTCCGGCGGTCGCCGAAACCGCCCGGGGTGCCGGCGGCGGCCGACCAGGCGACGGTGAAGCGGCTCGCGGTCGCGCCGCGCACGAGGTCCTGGACCGCGTCGACCAGCTCGCGGCTGACCCCGGACTGGACGGCGTTCTCGAAGGCCTCGGCGCCGCCGCTGACCCGGCGGTAGTCGACGGCGTCGCGCAGCGCCTCCAGGGCGCGGACCAGGGTGGTGATCGCCGCCCGGCCCTCGGGGGCGGGGCTGTGGGCGGTGAGCCCGGGGCCGTCGGCGACGACCAGGACCCGGTCCAGGAAGTCGCCGGCCCAGGTGTCCAGGCGGGCGCCGAAGTAGGCGGCGCGGGTGCGGCCGGCCTTGGCACCGGCGGCGAGCATGGCGCGGGCGGCCCGCCGGAGCCGTTCGGTCTCCTCCCAGGGCGCGGTGCCGGGCGTGGCGGCGCCGGGCGGTCCGGTCGGGTCGCGGTGCCAGTGCAGCTCGTCGCCGGGGACGGCGAGGGCGAGCAGGATGGCCCGGGCGGAGGGGCTGGCGGAGCGGGACAGCGCGGTGACGGCGTCGGTGAGCAGGTCGACGGCGTCGTCGAAGCCGTCGCCGGCCGGGACGAGCAGGCTGACGCCGGGGTCGGTGCCCTCGGGGGGTGTCCAGCGCCCGTAACGGGCGGAGGGTCCGCCGCGCCGGACCCAGCCGTGCCGGGCGAGCAGGGTGGCGAGCACCGCGGGATCGACGGAGGCCGGATCGGGCAGCGGCCCGGTCGGCGGTTCGCCGGGTGCGGGGCGCAACGGCCCGTGGGGCAGTGTCATGGAGCGGCTCCTCCCGGCCGGGGGCCGGGCCGTCACGGGCTGCCGCCCGCGCCGACCCTGGCCATGATGTCGCACAGGGCGCGGTCGTCGAAGACCTTCGCGGTGGGGACTCGGACGTTGGTCCGGCGCTGCCCGGTGACGGGGTGGCCGGCCAGGTTGACCCAGTAGCAGCAGTGCCGCAGCTCCAGCGCGTCGGGCCGGGCGGCGAGCCAGCGGTCCACCCGGCGGGGCAGCAGCATGACGACGAGGATCCGGGGCACCGCGACCCGGGGCCGGGCGAGCTTGCGCAGGTGGTCGTTGTCCAGGGTGAAGGAGAAGAAGGCGCCGCGCGGGTCGGGCGCGATCTGCTGGGTGGCCTTCAGCTGGATCTTGACGGTGACCTCGTCGTCGACCTGGTGGCTGCGCGAGCCGTGGCTGACGTGCCAGTCGATGCCGTTGTCCGGGAACGGCTGCGAGAGCGAGCAGCCGGCCGCGGCGACGACCGCGTGCAGATAGCCGACCTGCAGGGTCTCCATGCAGGCCGTCACCGCCAGATCGCCCCGCAGGACGGCCGCCGCCCCCTCGGGCTGCGGCTGCGTCAGCGCCATGACCGTCCGTCCCTCCCCCGTCCCCCCGGCCGGTCCGGATTCGAACACGGCACCCGAGGGCAGGGTGCCCGGCCGGTGTGCCGCCAAACGGTTGAGGGGGCGTCAGGGGCGGGTATCACCGGGGCGGGAACACGCTGTTTTCGAGGGGCAGTCATGCAGCAGCACTGGTTCACCGGCCCGCTCGCCTCCTTCGACACCGAGACCACCGGCGTGGACGTCGAGTCCGATCGCATCGTCTCGGCCGCCCTGGTCGTCCAACCCGCCCCGGGCGCGGCCCCGGTGGCGACCAGCTGGCTCGCCGATCCCGGCGTGCCGATACCCGACGGGGCCCGTGCGGTGCACGGGATAGACGACGCGAGGGTGCGGGCGTTCGGGCGCCCGGCGGCGGTGGTGGTGGCCGAGGTGGCCGCCGCGCTGGCCGAACAGGCCCGGGCCGGGCGGCCGGTGGTGGTGATGAACGCGCCGTACGACCTGACGCTGCTGGACCGCGAGCTGCGCCGGCACCGGGGGACGTCGCTGGCCGAGGCGACCGGTCCGGCGGCGCTGCTGGTGCTGGACCCGCGGGTGCTGGACAAGCACGTGGACCGCTACCGCCGGGGCCGGCGGACGCTGACGGACCTCTGCGCGCACTACGGGGTCGAGCTGACCGGGGCGCACGAGGCGGCGGCGGACGCGACGGCGGCACTGGAGCTGGTGCGGGCGGTCGGCGCCCGGTACCCGGGGGCGCTGGGCGGGCTGACGGTGGGCGAGCTGCATCTGCGGCAGGCGGTGTGGCACGCGGCGCAGGCCCGGGGGCTGCAGGCATGGTTCGACCGGTCGGGGGCGGACGAGCGGGTGGACCTGTCCTGGCCGATGCGCCCGGCCCGGTGCGGTTGCGGGCGGCGGCTGTCGCCGGAGCACGACTGCGAGGTGGCCGCGTAGGGGCGGGCCCGACGCGCACGAACGCCGCAGGCCCCGACCGGTGTTCCGATCAGGGCCTGCGTGCTGTCCGGTGGGCGATACTGGGATCGAACCAGTGACCCCTTCGGTGTGAACGAAGTGCTCTCCCGCTGAGCTAATCGCCCGGGCAACGAGAAGAACAGTAGCACCATTCGGGGGGTGCCGTACAACTCGTTCGGGGAGTGCCGCCCGACGCCCCCACAGAACTCCGCGCGGTGCGGAAGATGACTGCGCCTCAGGACATTCCCCGACACCGTTCACCGGATTGCGGGAAATACATGTGAGGCCCAGCCGATAATCGGCTGGGCCTCACATATCACAATGCATTCCGGTGGGCGATACTGGGATCGAACCAGTGACCCCTTCGGTGTGAACGAAGTGCTCTCCCGCTGAGCTAATCGCCCGGGTGCAGGGAAAACATTACCGCATCCCGGAGGGTGGTCCGAACCCGCTCTCCCCGGCGGTCCGACCACCGCCCCCGGCCTCGCCCTCACCCGGACGGCCCCGCCCGGCGGGCGGGCGGACGGCTCAGTCCTCGTGGATCTTCCAGGGCATGACCAGCCCGTACTTCCACAGGTACCAGCCGCCGAGCGCCGCGATCACCACCACACCGATCGCGGTGAGCGTCAGGTTGCGCCGCCGCACCTTCGGATCCAGGGCCTTCTGGGCCGCCTCGGCCACCTTGCGGCGGGTCCAGCGCAGCGCCAGCTGGGCCCAGACGAACTCGGTCGCCCAGATGCCCATACCCAGGAAGATCACCACCCAGCCCGGTCCCGGCAGCGGCAGCATGACCACGCCGAGCGCCACGACGGCGAGGCCGACCAGGAAGACGGCGACCTGCCAGCTCAGGTGCAGCGGGCGGGAGCGGCGGATGAAGCGCGGGGCCCGCGAGCCGAGCGGCCTGCCGCCGTCCGCGCCGGCCTCCGCCGCCCCCTCCCCGCCGGAGCCCCCACCGCTGTCGTCCGCCCCCGTCGGCACCCCCGTGTCGTCCGGCACGATCACATCCCCCGTTCCGGTGTTCCCGCCCGCGTCACCGCGTGCCTTGTCGCTTCGCACAGTCATGCCAGGAAACTAACCGAGAAGGGCTCCGGTAATCGCCCGGAGGCCGGTCTGTGGCGATTCCGCAATGCGCCGTAAGGGGTACGACTCGCGCCCGAATCGGGACAGAGGGGTTTACATCGGTCTTGGAGGTGGGATGGTCCGTTCGCCGACGTGCGATTCCCCGAGCGCACACTGAGCGAAAGGCCATGGCGCTTATGAACACCACGGTCAGCTGCGAGCTGCACCTGCGCCTCATCGTGTCCAGCGAGTCCTCACTGCCCGTCCCCGCGGGCCTGCGCTACGACACCGCCGACCCCTATGCCGTGCACGCCACGTTCCACACCGGCGCGGACGAGACCGTGGAGTGGGTGTTCGCCCGAGATCTCCTCGCGGAGGGGCTGCACCGACCCACCGGTACCGGCGACGTCAGGGTCTGGCCGTCGCGCAGTCACGGGCAAGGGGTGGTCTGCATCGCCCTGAGCTCTCCGGAAGGAGAAGCCCTGCTGGAAGCCCCGGCCCGGGCGCTTGAGTCTTTCCTCAAGCGGACGGACGCCGCCGTGCCCCCCGGCACCGAACACCGTCACTTCGACCTCGACCGGGAGCTGTCCCACATCCTCGCCGAAAGCTGACCGACCGGAGGCGGTCACGCCCCGCTGTCGGCGGGGTCGTCACCCCTGCCGTCACCGCTGCCGTCCTACTCGGGGGCACGGCAGCAGACTCAGCCGCGCACGACGCGGTCTCGGGGCAGGTGACGAAACGGTTCACCCCGACCGGGGTGGGCCCGCAGCACCGCACGCGCCCGGCACCGGAGCCGGCCATCCCACGGGTGGCCGGCCTCGCTGTCGGGCGCGACCGTTTTCCGGCGCTCCCCCACCGCTCTCCCCGCCGGTCTCCCCCGCGCCCTCCCGTTCCCTCCCCGCCCGCACGGACGGCCGTGCCCCCGGACGCGGCCCCGACTGCCCGGGAGTCCGCCCCGGCGGGCACCGCCCGGCCCGGCCCCCGGAAGAAACTCCGTACAGACCTACGGAATCCGTACGCGTCTTCGAAGCAAGCCACCGCCGGACCCCTCGCCGCCCCGGTAGGGTCTGGGAATGACCCGTAGTCGCGGGGTGCCCACGGCCCCCTCCGCACGAGGAGCCTCCACGTGCTGATCACCCATGACACCGAGTGCGCCCTGAGCATCCTCGTCGAGCTGCTCAACACCGCACCCGAGGTGTGCGGCACCGAGCTGCTGCCCGACACCGCGGCGCTCGACGCCTTCGTGGTCCGGCAGGAGATCAGCGAGATCGACTCCCTCACCGAGGACGACCTGCGCCAGGTGCACGAGCTGCGCTCCCGGCTGCGCGAGGTCTTCGGCACCGAGTCCACCGAAGAGGCCGCCGAGCAGGTGAACGCCCTGGTCGCGGCCGCCGGGACGACACCCCGGCTGACCAACCACGACCACCACGGGTGGCACATCCACTACTTCGCGCCGCACGCCGCCCTCGGCGACCACCTGGCCGCCGAGCTGGGCATGGCGCTGGCCTTCATCCTCACCGCGGGCGAGCGCGAACGGCTGCGCCGCTGCGAGGCGCCGGACTGCGCGAGGGTGTTCGTGGACCTCTCGCGCAACCGCTCCCGCCGCTACTGCGACAGCCGGACCTGCGGGAACCGGCTGCACGTCGCCGCGTACCGGGCCCGGCAGCGCTCCGCGGAAGCGGTGCCCTCGGCCTGAGCGGGCGGGGCGGCCGGGGGCACCGGGCAGGTCAGAGGCCGCGCCGGCGCAGGATCTCCTCGATGTCGGCGAACTCGTCCAGACCGCTGTCGTTCTTGCCTGCCTTGGCTGCCTTGCCCGGCTTCCCGGCCTTGCCCGCCCTGCCGCGCTCGGCCCCGGCGGCCTCCTCGGCGCGCTTCGGGGCCGGCCCGGCGGCCGGGGTACCGGCGGCCGGAGCCACCGCGGGTCGGGCCGGTGCGGGCCCGGCGGCGGCCGGACGGGACTCGCTCCCCCCGGTCACGGCGCCGCGGCGGCCCGCCCAGCGGGTGGCGGCCAGCAGACCGGCCGAGACACCCAGCAGCACGATGCCGGTCCACACCCGGGGGTCGAGGACGAGCTTGGTCGCCCAGTCGGCCAGCTCGTCGCCGATCGTCCGGGCCACCGGGAACAGGCCGGTCAGATAGAGGCCCAGCGGCAGCAGCGCGACGGCGAACCACCGGGTCGCGGAGAGGAAGCGCCGACGGTAGGCCCGCAGGCCCGCCACGGCCACCCCGGCCGCCGTGAGCGCGACACTGACCGCCGCCGTCAGCACGGCCGCCTCCCCTCGCCCGTCGCCGCCCCGGTACCCGGGGCCGTCCTGCTGATCGGGGCCGTCGCGGCCGTCACCGCCGCCCCGTCGGTCGGAGTCGTCATCCCGTCGGACCTCCCGTCGCTCCCGGTCTGGCCGGGCCCGGCCGCCGACCGTCCTGGCGGGGGCCCCACAGGTGGAACACTGGAGGCATGATCGAAGGTTCCCTCCCCCGTCTCGAGTTCTGGTGCGAACTCCAGTGCCCGGACTGCCGCACCGCCCTGGACGACGTCCGCGAACTGCGCGCCCGCTACGGCGACGCGCTGCAGGTCGAGCTGCGGCACTTCCCGCTGGAGAAGCACAAGCACGCCTACGCCGCCGCCGAGGCCGCCGAGGAGGCGTTCGCCCAGGGCCTCGGCTGGCCCTTCGTCGAGGCCCTGCTCGCCCGGGTCGAGGACCTCTCCACCCGCGGCACCGAGGTGCTGCTCGAGGTCGCCCGCGAGGTCGGGGTCGACCCCGAGGAGGTGGACACCGCGCTGGTCGACGGCCGGCACATGCTCACCGTCGACGCCGACCAGGCCGAGGGCCGGGCGATCGGCGTGAAGGGCACCCCGACCTATGTGATCGCCGGGCAGCGGTTCGACGGCGGGCAGAGCCAGGACGGCCTGCTGGAGCGCCTCGTCGCCGCCGTCGAGGCCGCCGGGGCCGCCCGCACCGCCTGACCCGGGCCGGCCGGCCCGGCGGCTCACAGCAGCTGCTTGCCGTAGACCCGGTTGGTGACCCGGTAGCCGAGCGAGTCGTACAGCCGGACCGCGACCTCGTTGCCGCTGAAGACGTTCAGCCCGAGGTCGCGGACCCCGGCCGCCAGGCACTCGCGCTCCGCGAGCCGCATCAGCGTCCGCCCGTGCCCGCGACCCCGGTGGGCGTCGGCCACCTCCACCACCATCACCCAGCCGAGCGGCGCGCCGTCCGACAGCTCACGGACCCGCAGCGCCAGCCAGAGCGAACCCAGCGGCTCCTCCCCCGCCCCGTGCAGCCGGCGCAGCGCCACACCCGGGGTGCCGGCCCCCTGCGGCAGCAGCTTCAGGTGGTCGGCCTCGGCCTTGGCGCGGGCCTGCTCCTCGCCCAGCCCGGAGGCCAGCAGATCGCTCACATAACCCGCCTTGGCCTCGGCCAGCCAGGCCGGGAACGCGTCCTCGTCGATCGGACGGGCGGCGACGCCCCCCGGCAGCGCGGGCGGCCCGTCCAGCCGCTTGATCATGTTCCGCATCCGCTCGGTGTAGCCGAGGGTCACCGCGAGCGAGCGGGCGATCCGCGCGGTCTCCGGGATGTCCGCGTCCACCCGGACGCAGCCCCAGCCCCGCAGCACCTCCTCGGCGGCCAGCGCGGCGATCGTCCCCCGGCCCCGGCCGCGCCCGCTGCGCACCTCCAACTCGGCTATCTCGCCCCAGACTCGGTCGCCCCGGGGGACGGCCGTGGTGCGCAGCCCGCCGACCGGGCGGCCGTTGACGCAGATCTGCCAGCGTCTGGTCCGGCCGCCCGCGGCGGTGGGGGTCTCCTGGCTCTCGGGGCGCAGCGTGATGGTCATGTCCCGCTCCCTTCCCCGCCGTCCGGCTGTTGTACCGGCCGGGGCCCCTCGGGCGTGCCCGGGGTGCCGGGGGCCGGGGGCCGGGAGCCGGGGGTCTCAGGGGTCGAGGTCGTCGCCGCTGCGCCGGGCGAAGGCCGTCATGGCCGCGAGCGTGACCGGGCCGGGGCCGGGGAGTTCCCGGTCGTCGATCCGGGTGACGGCCTGGACGTCGCGCAGGGAGGAGGTGAGGAAGACCTCCTCGGCCTGCTGGAGGGCGTCCAGCGGCAGGTCGGCCTCCTCGGCGCCGCACCAGTCGACGACGAGCTGCCGGGTGATGCCGGCCAGGCAGCCGGAGGCGAGCGGCGGGGTGAGCAGCCGGCCGTCGAGGACGACGAAGACGTTGGAGCCGGTGCCTTCGCAGAGCCGTCCCGCGGTGTTGGCGAGCAGTGCCTCGGAGGCGCCGATGCGGTGGGCGGCGGCGAGGGCGACGACGTTCTCGGCGTAGGAGGTGGTCTTGAGTCCGGCGACGGCGCTGTGCTCGTTGCGGCGCCAGGGGACGACGGCGACGGCGGTGGTGTCGGGGCGGCGGGCGGCGGTGCCGAGGGAGACCACCAGGGTGGGGGCGCCGTCGCCGCGTTCGGAGCCGAGCGGCGCGGTGCCGCCGGTGTAGGTGAGGCGCAGCCGGCCGAGCGGCATCGGGTTGGCGGCGAGGACGGTGTCGCAGGCCTTGCGGACCAGGTCGTGGTCGGGGTCGGGCAGTCCGAGGCCGCGGGCGGAGCGGGTGAGCCGGTCGAGGTGGCGGGTGACCGCGAAGGGCCGGCCGTCGACGGTCTTCATGGTCTCGAACACGCCGTCGCCGGTGGTGAGTCCGTGGTCGAGGACGGACAGGGCCGGGTCCGCGGAGTCGACGAGGGTGCCGTTGACCCAGCTGGTGGTCGGGTGCTGCATCGCGGGGGGCTCCTCGCGGGACGGGCACGGGCCGGCCGGGTCCGGGTGGCGGCCGGTGCGGTCCGTGTCGGGTTCAGTCGGTGTCGGGGTACGTCTCGGCACCCGACGCTATCGCGACCAGGCGGGCCGCCTTCAGTTCGGTTTCCGCCCATTCTCGTTCGGGGTCGGAGTCCCAGGTGATGCCGGCGCCGGTGCCGAAGCGGAGTTCGGGGGCCGTCGGGTCGGTCCGGTCGATCCAGAACGTGCGGATGCCGACGGCGAGTTCGGCCTCGCCCCGGTCGGCGTCGACCCAGCCGACGGCGCCGCAGTAGGGGCCGCGGGGCGCGGTCTCCAGGGCGTCGATGATCCGCAGGGCGCTGGACTTGGGGGCTCCGGTGACGGACCCGGGCGGGAAGGTGGCGGAGAACAGCCCGGGCCAGCCGGCGTCCTCGCGCAGGGTGCCCTCGACGGTGGAGACCAGGTGGACCAGTCCGGGGTGCTTCTCGACCGCGCAGAGGTCGGGCACGGTGACGCTGCCGGTGGCGCAGATCCGGCCGAGGTCGTTGCGGACCAGGTCGACGATCATCACGTTCTCGGCGTGGTCCTTGTCGAGCAGGTCGTGCTCGGTGCGGCCGGTGCCCTTGATCGGGCCGGAGGCGACGGTGCGGCCGGTGCGGCGCAGATAGAGCTCCGGCGAGGCGGTGGCGATCTCCACGCCGTGGCCGGGCAGCCGGACCGTTCCGGCGTAGGGGGCCGGGTTGCCGTGGGCGAGCAGGCCGGTGAGGGCGTCGATGTCGGAGCGGTCCGGGTCGGGCAGCGGGGCGGAGAGCACCCGGCAGAGGTTGGCCTGGTAGACCTCGCCGGCGGCGATGTGCTCGCGGATCCGGCGGACGCCCCCGGTGTAGGCGGCGCGGTCGAGCGAGCTGCGCCAGCTGCCGGCGGCCGGGCCGAGCCAGCCGGCGCCGGAGGGCGCGGCCGGCGCGGGGCGGACGTCGTCGAAGCGGGCGCAGGTGAGCCGGCCCTCGAAGTCGTGGGCGACGGCCCACCAGCCGGTGGAGTCCAGCGCGGCCGGGTCCGAGGTGAGGTCGCGCAGTCCGGTGGCGACGCGGCCGCCGAAGCGGGCGAGGGGCTGCTGAAGGGCGGGGTGGCCGGACACGGTTCTCCTGCACAGGGCTTTGCGAGGTTGCGGTGCCTGCAGTGTAGGTCGAGAGGAGTGAGCAGAGCCGGGCGTCGCGCGGGCGTACGCCGGGTGACCTGCGGGTGTCACTCAGGGTGTTCCGCCGCCCCCGATGGGTCCGTCCGGGGCGGTCGGACCCGGGGCGACCCGGGGGCGTCGGGCGGGGACCCCGGGGGCACGCTGCGGGAACGGATTTTTAGCTGGCCCGGGAATCCGCTAGAGTTCAACACGTCGCCAGGGAGCGCAGCCGGGAAAACCGGTGAAGATCCCCGGGAGACAGGCGGACGTGGCTCAGTTGGTAGAGCATCACCTTGCCAAGGTGAGGGTCGCGAGTTCGAATCTCGTCGTCCGCTCGACGAAGGACAGTGTAAGGTCGTCTTTCGAGTGTTGCCTGGTGGAGTGGCCGAGAGGCGAGGCAACGGCCTGCAAAGCCGTGTACACGGGTTCAAATCCCGTCTCCACCTCCAAGAGGATCGCCCGGTTCTGCCGGGTGTCCTCCCCGCGCGATTAGCTCAGCGGGAGAGCACTACCTTGACACGGTAGGGGTCACTGGTTCAATCCCAGTATCGCGCACCACGCCCGGTTCCACCGAGGCACCAGCCCCGCGCGATTAGCTCAGCGGGAGAGCACCACCTTGACACGGTGGGGGTCACTGGTTCAATCCCAGTATCGCGCACGTCGGATCCTCCGGGATCCGCTGCGGAAGCACCGCACCAGCGCGATTAGCTCAGCGGGAGAGCACTACCTTGACACGGTAGGGGTCACTGGTTCAATCCCAGTATCGCGCACGTCAGGCCCTCCGGGGCCTGCTGCAGAACCGCCTTACCAGGCGCGATTAGCTCAGCGGGAGAGCACTACCTTGACACGGTAGGGGTCACTGGTTCAATCCCAGTATCGCGCACAGTGACGGCCGGGGCCGCGACTCGTTCGAGTCGCGGCCCCGGCCGTTTTCGGCGTTCCGCCCCGGTGCCCGTGCGGTCCGCGGGGGGCCGTGCGCTGTGGGCCCTGCAACGGAAGAGCCGCGTACGGTCGCCCTCACCGACGTCCGTACGCGGCATCTCCGCCTGCCGGGGCGCTCTGCGCGCCGCACTCGCCCGTCCGCGAGTTGTCGCGGCGGCGGCCTCCCCGGCGGCACCGGCTCCCCGTCCCCAGGGGATCAGTGCCAGCTTGTGGTGCGCGTCAGTGGCCGATCAGATCGGCCACCGCCTGCGCCTGGTTCGCCATCTGCTCCCAGCCTCCGAACAGGACGGCCAGCAGCACCGCGCAGGGCAGTGCCATGGCCACCGCCACCGCGGGGTGCCTGGTGGGCTCCGCGGCCTGCGGCTGAGTGAAGGCCGGCCGACGGCGGCGGGAGGTGGGTCCCGTGTGCTGCGCTGCCATGCCCTGACTCCTGATTCGTGAGCTCGGCCGGTGGTGGAAGGCGGAACGGTGGTGCACGTGGACGCGGTGGACGGCTTACCTCGGGGGACGAGCTCCCCGTCCACCGCTGAGAACAACGGTATGGCGCGAGGGGGTTGGCGGACGTCATGCCGTCGTACTGTTCTCCGGGCCTCCCGGAGGATGACGCCCGGACCTGGGGCCTACTACCGCAGGCGGAGACGCCCGCCGCGGCTCCCCCGGGGGAACCCTGAGAGGGGACCCCGAGAAACGATTCGGCACCGCCCCGCCGACTGTCAGTCCAAGATCCGACAATCGGACGGTGGCTTCAGGTGTTGCGTATCAGCACACCGCAGCAGGCAGTCCGTAAGCTGTGCCGGACAGGAACTGACGACGCCCCACTCGACGGGGCCTCACCGACAGTCTGACGGGGAAACGGGAATGACGATGATGCGGCTGAGGCGTGAGGACCCCCGCATCGTCGGGCCGTACCGGCTGCACCGGCGGCTCGGGGCCGGCGGCATGGGCGTGGTCTACCTCGGCTCCGACCGCCGGGGGCAGCGGGTCGCGCTCAAACTGATCCGGGCGGAACTGGCCGAGGACGTCGAGTTCCGCACCCGCTTCGCCCGCGAGATCGCCGCCGCCTCCAGGATCCGGGGCGGCTGCACCGCCCGCGTCATGGGCTCCGACATCGAGGCCGACCGGCCCTGGCTGGCCACCGCGTACGTCCCCGGACCCTCGCTGTACAAGCGGGTCGGCGACGAAGGGGCGCTGGGCTGGCCCGAGGTCGCCCGGATCGGGGCCGCGCTGGCCGACGGGCTGGTCAAGGTGCACGAGGCCGGCGTCGTCCACCGGGACCTCAAGCCCTCCAACATCCTGCTGTCGCCGCGCGGGCCGCGGATCATCGACTTCGGCATCGCCTGGTCGCGCGGGGCGAGCACGCTCACCCACGTCGGCACCGCCGTCGGCTCCCCCGGCTTCCTCGCCCCCGAGCAGGTCCGGGGGGTCGCCGTCACGCCCGCGACCGACGTCTTCGCCTTCGGCGCGACGCTCGCCTACGCGCTCACCGGGGACACCCCGTTCGGGTCCGGCGCCTCCTCGGAGGTCATGCTCTACCGCGTCGTGCACGAGGAGCCCGACCTCACGGCGGTGCCGCCGCAGCTGGCGCCGCTGATCCGGGCCTGCCTGGCCAAGGAGCCCGCCGAACGGCCCGGCGCGGCCGCGCTGCACGAGCGGCTGAGCGAACTCGCCGCACGGGGCGCGGGCAGCGGGTCCGGCGGGCCGTTCGGCCGGGGCCGCGGGGCACGCGGCGAGGCCGCCGGACGGGACGACCCGGCCGGTCGGGCCGGGGCCGTGCCCGGGGCGGCGGGCCCGCCCGCCGAGGGACGGCCCGGGCACGGCGGCACGGACCGGCCCGGCGCCACCACGCGCCCGGCCCGGACGGCACCGGCGGGAGCGTCCGCCGCCGCGCCGCACGGCGTCCCGGGGCCCGGTCGGGCCCCCGACCAGGCGGCGGCCCGCGCCCGGGCCGGCGGAATCGGCCGGACCGGGGCGCCGTCCGGCGGCGCGGCGCGGCGGGCCCCCGGCCCCGGGCACGACAGCAGCCAGGCGGTCACCGCCCCGCTCCCCCGGCCCGAGGCCGTCCAGGCCACCCGGCCGATGCGCGAGCGGCAGGCCACGCCGCCGCCCGGACGGGAGCGGGTCCAGCGGCCCGGTCGGCCGCGCGACCGGCAGCACACCCCGGTGCCCGGCGGGCGGCCGGGCACCGCGCGGCAGCAGCTGCTGCGGCAGCGGCTCGTGGTGTTCGTGACGGTGACGGTCGGAGTGGCGCTGGCCATCGCGGCGGCGCAGGGGTGCGAGAACCGCGACAACCAGGGGCTGCGGCCGTCCGTCAGCGCCTCCGCCGCGCAGGGCCCGACGGGCGCCCCCGGGGCCGCTGCCGGGGCGGCGGGGGCGGGGGAACAGACGAACGGCGGGACGCCCCCGGCCGGGGCCGGGCTCTCGGCGGACGGCATCGCGCCGTCGACCAGCCCGCTGGCGGCCGCGGCCCACGGCGCCCCGGCGGCCGGGGACGCCGCGCTGGCACCGCCCCAGGGCGCCGGGCCGGCGGTCGACTGGCCGAACCGCTCCTACGCCGACCCGGCGGGCGGTCCTGCGGTCACCCTGCGGGACGGCCGCTCGGCGGGCCCGGGGCCGCAGGTCGTGCTCAGCGCCGTACTCCCGGCGCGCTACAGGGGCGGACCGGCGGCGCTGGTCGTCCTGCGGCGCTCGGAGGGGTCGGTGCCGGTCGACCTGGTGCAGCTCTTCTCGTTCACCGGGGACACTCCGGTGGCCCTGACCTCGCGTTCCTCGGCGGCGGATCCGCAGGCGGTCGCGACCTGGCGGCTGGAGAACGGCGCGCTGGTCCGCGAGGAGCGGGTCGCCCAGACCGGGGCGGTCACCTCCACCCGCTACGCGCTGCGGGCGGACGGCACGCTGGACGAGTCCTGGCCCGGTTCGGCCACCACCACCCCGGCGGTCACCCCGCCCCCGGCCGCCGCCCCGGCACCGCCCACGGCCCCGACGGGCTGACCTCCGGGGAGCCTCCGGGGTCGGGAACGCCCGGGAGTGCCCGAGAGTCCGGAAGTGCCCGGAAGTGCCCGGGAGCGTCCGGGAGCAGGAAGTCGGCGGGTCCGACGTCCCGCGCGGGCGCGCTCCCGTCGGACCGACCGCCCCGTCGACGGGCCGTCCCGTCACGCAGCGTCCGGGTGCCCGCTTCCCTCCGTCGCGCGGGAAGTCGGACCGGCCGACTTCCCGCGCAGCCCCCGCCGGGGGCCGAGCGGTGGGGTCAGCGGGTGGCGGTGACGGCGTAGAAGGCCACGGCCGCAGCGGCGCCGACGTTCAGGGAGTCGATGCCGTGGGCCATCGGGATCCGGACGGCGTGGTCGGCGGCGGCCAGGGCCTGCCGGGTGAGGCCGTCGCCCTCCGCGCCGAGCATCAGCGCCGTCCTGGCACCGGCTTCGGGGACCAGCGAGGCCAGGTCCACGGCGGTCTCTGCCGGGGTGAGCGCGAGCAGCTCGAAGCCGGCGGCGCGCACCGTCCCCAGGGCGGCCGGCCAGGGCTCCAGCCGCGCGTACGGGACGGCGAACACCGCGCCCATCGAGACCTTGACCGCGCGCCGGTACAGCGGGTCGGCGCAGTCGGGCGAGAGCAGCACGGCGTCCATGCCGAGGGCGGCCGCGCTGCGGAAGATCGCGCCGAGGTTGGTGTGGTCGACCAGGCCCTCCAGGACGGCCACCCGGCGGGCACCCGCCAGCAGGTCGGCGGCGTCCGGCAGCGGCTGCCGCTCCATCGAGGCGAGCGCGCCGCGGTGGACGTGGTAGCCGGTGACGGCCTCGGCCAGGTCGGGTTCGACGACGTGCACCGGGGCGTCGGTCCCGGCGATGACGTCCGCCATCACGTCCAGCCACTTGGGGGTCAGCAGCATCGACCGCATCCGGTAGCCGGCCGCGAGGGCGCGGCGGACGACCTTCTCGCCCTCCGCGATGAACAGGCCCTCGGCGGGCTCGCGGCGGCGGCGGAGTTCGACGTCGGTCAGGCCGGTGTAGTCGGCGAGACGGGGGTCGGCGGGGTCGGTGATGGTGCTGGGTTCGGACACCCTGAGATCTTGCCAAGTCGGGCCGGGGAAGGCCAACCGGCCCAACGCTCGTCGCCGGTGGCCTTGGCCCGTCGGCTCGTGGAGTGCAAATATGACGTATGGCCCGTTTTTCGGGCCGATCCTGGGCTCCGTCGGACCCTGGTGCGACCGGTTCCGCTTCCGGCTCGCGATCCACCGGTACCGCCGCCGGCTCTCCCGGTGGGCGCCCACACGGTCGGCACCAGCACGCCCGCGCGGCCCGGCCCAAGCCGGGCCGGGTGCGCTCGGTGGCCGGTCAGGTCTTCGCGTTGCAGGTCGTGGTGGTGCTGTTGCTGGTGGTGGCCGCCGTGGTCGCGCTGGTGGTGCAGTCCCGCAACGACGCACGGCAGGAGGCCACCACCCGGTCCGTCGCCGTCGCCCAGACCTACGCCAACTCGCCCGGCATCGTCCAGGCGCTGCGTTCCCCCGACCCGAGCGCGGTCCTCCAGCCCTCGGCCCAGGCGGCGCGGATCAACGCGGGCGTGGACTTCATCGTCGTCCTCAGCACCGACGGCATCCGCTACACCCACCCGAACCCGGACCGGATCGGCCACAAGTTCGTCGGCGACTACCAGCCCGCGCTGTCCGGGCAGGTGGTGACCGAGGAGGTCGTCGGCACCATCGGGCCGCTGGTGCAGGCGATCGTGCCGGTGCGGGCGCCGGACGGGCAGATCGTCGGGATGGTGTCGGCGGGCATCACGATCGCCAATGTGAGCAGCGCCAGCGAGCGCCAGCTGCCGGTGGTGCTGGGCGCGGCGGCGGCCGCGCTCGGGCTGGCGACCGGTGGTTCGGCGCTGATCAGCCGGCGGCTGAAGCGGCAGACCCACGGCCTCGGGCCGACCGAGATGACCCGCATGTACGAGCACCACGCAGCGGTGCTGCACGCGGTGCGCGAGGGCGTGCTGATCCTCGGTGGTGACGGACGGCTGCTGCTCTGCAACGACGAGGCGCGCCGGCTGCTCGACCTGCCGCCCGACGCCGAGGGCCGTCCGCTCGCCGAGCTGGGCCTGGAACCGGCGCCGCTGGAGCTGCTGGCGGCCGGGCGGGCGGTCACCGACGAGGTGGTGATGGCCGGCGAGCGGCTGCTCGCGGTGAACGTGCGGCCCACGGACCGGGACGGCGGGCCGCCCGGTTCGGTGGCGACGCTGCGGGACTCCACCGAGCTGCTGGCGCTGACCGGGCGGGCCGAGGTGGCGCAGCGGCGGCTGCGGCTGCTGTACGACGCCGGGGTCACGGTGGGCAGCACGCTGGACGTGACCCGGACGGCGGAGGAGCTGGCCCAGGTGACGGTGGGCCGGTTCGCCGACATCGTCACCGTCGACCTCGCCGAGCAGGTGCTGGAGGGCGAGGAGCCGCCGGCCGGGGTGGCGCCGCTGCGGATGCGGCGGGCTGCGCTGTCGGCGGCGCGGGACGACCCGCCGTTCTACCCGGTGGGCACGGTGGTGGAGGTCGTGCCGGCGACGCCGCTCGCGGGCACGCTGAGCAGCGGGCTGCCCGGGGTGGAGCCCCGGCTGGCGGAGGCGCGGGCGTGGCGGGAGCAGGATCCCGAGGGCGCGGAGCGGGTGCTCGCCCACGGGGTGCACTCGCTGGTGCGGGTGCCGTTGAAGGCGCGCGGGGTACTGCTCGGGGTGGCGCGGTTCTGGCGGTCGGAGCGGGAGGAGCCGTTCGAGGAGGAGGACCTCGCGCTGGCCGAGGAGCTGGTCTCGCACGCCGCCGTCTGCATCGACAACGCGCGCCGGTACACCCGGGAGCACGCGATGGCGGTGACCCTGCAGCACAGTCTGCTGCCGCGCAGCCTGCCGGCGCAGAACGCGCTGGAGGTGGCACACCGGTACCTGCCGGCGCAGGCGGGGGTGGGCGGCGACTGGTTCGACGTGATCCCGCTGCCGGGCGCGCGGGTGGCGATGGTGGTCGGGGACGTGGTCGGGCACGGGCTGCACGCGGCCGCGACGATGGGGCGGCTGCGGACGGCGATCCACAACTTCTCGACGCTGGACCTGCCGCCGGACGAGCTGCTGGGGCACCTGGACGAGCTGGTGAACCGGATAGACCAGGAGGAGTCGGCGACCGGCGGGGCGGCGGCCGTGACGGGTGCGACCTGTCTGTATCTGATCTACGACCCGGTGTCGCGGCGGTGCACGCTGGCCAGTGCCGGGCATCCGCCGCCCGCGCTGGTGCGGCCGGACGGGACGGTGGTGTTCCCCGAGCTGCCGACCGGGCCGCCGCTGGGGCTCGCGGTGCTGCCGTTCGAGACGGTGGAGCTGGAGGTCGAGGAGGGCAGCCGGCTGGTGCTGTACACGGACGGGCTGGTCGAGGACCGTCAGCGGGACATCGACGTGGGGCTGGAGCTGCTGCGGGCGGCGCTGACCGGGCCGCCGCGCACTCCGGAGCAGACCTGCGCGGACGTGCTGGGGGCGCTGCTGCCGGTGCGGCCTCAGGACGACATCGCGCTGCTGGTGGCGCGGACCAGGGTGCTGCCGGCGGACCGGGTGGCGCAGTGGGAGGTGCCGGCGGACCCGGCGGCGGTGTCCGGGGTGCGGGCGGCGGTGGCGGAGCGGCTGGAGCAGTGGGGGCTGGAGGAGGCGGCGTTCGTCACCGAGCTGATCCTGAGCGAGCTGGTGACCAACGCGATCCGGTACGGCACCGGGCCGATCCGGGTGCGGCTGCTCCTCGACCGGTCGCTGATCTGCGAGGTGTCGGACGGGAGCAGTACGTCGCCGCATCTGCGGTACGCGGCCACCACCGACGAGGGCGGGCGCGGGCTCTTCCTGGTCGCGCAGTTCGCGGACCGGTGGGGGACGCGGTACACCGCCACGGGGAAGGTGATCTGGACGGAGCAGCCGTTGGAGTGAGGCGGGTGGTCCGGTGCCCTCCCCGCACTTTGCAAAGTGTGACTTTGCAAAGTGCGGGGAACGGCCACTCCTACGGCCCCGAGCTGCTGTTATGCCGTCGGCACTTTGCAAACAGCTGCTGTTTGCAAAGTGCCGACGGGGAGATCTCGGGGTGGGGAGGCCCTCGGGGGTGTGGCGGCCCTCAGGACTCCGGGGCGGCCCTCAGGACTCCGGGGCGGCCCTCAGGACTCCGGGGTGGCGAGGACGTTGACGACGTCGCCGACGACGATGACGGCCGGGGGCTTGATCCGCTCGGCCTCGACGGTGGCGGCGACGGTCGCCAGGGTGGCGTCGACCCGGCGCTGGGCGGCGGTGGTGCCCTCCTGGACGACGGCGACCGGGGTGTCGGCGGCCCGCCCGTCCCGGATCAGCCGGGCCGCGATGGCGCCGATCTTGTCGACGGCCATCAGCAGCACCAGCGTGCCGGTCATCCCGGCGAGCGCCTCCCAGTTGGTCAGCGAACGCTCGTCGTCCGGCCCCACGTGGCCCGAGACCACGGTGAACTCGTGGGTCATCCCCCGATGGGTGACCGGCACCCCGACCGCCGCCGGCACGCTGATCGAGCTGGAGATGCCCGGCACCACCGTGACCGGCAGCCCCGCCTCCACGCACGCCAGCAGCTCCTCGCCGCCGCGCCCGAACACGTACGGGTCGCCGCCTTTGAGCCGCACCACGAACTTGCCGGCCCTGGCGTGCTCGACCAGCGTCCGGTTGATCGCCTCCTGCGCCATGAAGCGCCCGTAAGGGATCTTCGAGGCGTCGATGACCTCGACGTGCTCCGGCAGCTCGGCGAGCAGCTCGCGCGGCGCCAGCCGGTCGGCCACCACCACGTCCGCGTCGGCGAGCAGCCGGCGGCCGCGCACCGTGATGAGGTCCGGGTCGCCCGGGCCGCCGCCGACCAGTGCCACCCCTGCGCCGCGGGCGCGGTACTGGCGGGCGGCGAGCGAACCGTCCCGCAGCCCCTCGACGATCGCGTCGCGCAGCGCGGCCGAGTGGCGCGGGTCCCCGGTGAGGACGGCCACGGTCGCCCCGGCGTCGCGTCCGCTGGCCGGCGTCCACGCGGTGGCGGCGGCGGCGTCGTCGCTGCGGGCGCAGAACACCCGCTCGCGCTCCGCCTCGGCGCTGACGGCGACATTCACCGCCGGGTCGTCGGTGGCGACCAGCGCGTACCAGGTGTCGGCGAGGTCGCCCTCCTGGTAGCGGCGCTCGTGCCAGGTCAGCTCGCCGGCGTCGGCCATCGCCTGCACGGCCGGGGTGGTGACCGGCGATATGAGGTGGACGTCGGCGCCGGTGGCGAGCAGCGCGGGCAGCCGCCGCTGGGCGACGTGGCCGCCGCCGACCACCACGACACGGCGGCCGGCGAGCAGCAGGCCGACCGGGTACGGGGTGCGAGCGCGGCCCTCGGTGCTGGGGTTGGGCCCCTCCTGCCCGTCGGCGGGCGAGGAGGGCGGGGTGGGCGCGGTCATCGGCGGTGCTCCTGGATCGGGTGAGGGTGTGGCTGGGTACGGCGCCGCTCCGCGCACCGGCGCGCCCTCGGGCCGGTGCACGGAGCGGTTCGGACGAGCGTCAGGCCTTCTCGGTGACCCCGGCGGAGTCGAAGGTGGCTACATCGTGCATCGCGCGGGCCGCACTCTGCACCAGCGGCAGGGCCAGCAGGGCGCCGGTGCCCTCGCCGAGGCGCAGGTCGAGGTCGATCAGCGGACGCAGTCCCAGCTTGGCCAGGGCGGCCTGGTGGCCGGGCTCGGCCGAGCGGTGGCCGGCGATGCAGGCGGCGAGCACCTCGGGCGCGATCGCCTTGGCGACGAGCGCGGCCGAACCGGCGATCACGCCGTCCAGGATCACCGGGGTGCGCAGGCTGGCCGCGCCGAGCAGGAAGCCGGCGAGGGCGGCGTGCTCCAGGCCGCCGACCGCGGCGAGCACGCCGATCGGGTCGGCCGGGTCGGGCTGGTGCAGGGCCAGTGCGGCGCGGACGACCTCGATCTTGCGGGTGTGGGTCGCGTCGTCGATGCCGGTGCCCCGGCCGGTGACCTCGGCCGGGTCCAGCCCGGTGAAGATCGAGATCAGGGCGGCGGAGGCGGTGGTGTTGGCGATGCCCATGTCGCCGGTGATCAGGGCCTTGTTGCCGGCGGCGACGAGGTCGCGGGCGGTCTCGATGCCGACCTCGAGGGCCTTGAGGGCCTCCTCGCGGGTCATCGCCGGGCCCTGGGTCATGTCGTCGGTGCCGGGCTTGACCTTGCGCGGCAGCAGGCCGGTGGTGCGGCCCTGCTGGATCGCGTCGGGCAGCTCGGAGGCCACGCCGACGTCGACGACGCAGACCTCGGTGCCGATCTGCTTGGCGAAGGCGTTGACCACCGCTCCCCCGGCGAGGAAGTTGCCCACCATCTGGGCGGTGACCTCCTGCGGCCAGGGGGTGACGCCCTGGGCGTGCACGCCGTGGTCGGCGGCGAAGACCGCGACGCAGGCGGGCTCCGGGATCGGCGGCGGGCACTTCCGGGACAGGCCGCTGAGCTGGGCGGAGATGATCTCCAGCATGCCGAGCGAGCCGGCCGGCTTGGTCATCCGCTTCTGCCGGTCCCAGGCCTCGCCGAGCGCCTTGGCGTCCAGCGGGCGGATGCCGCGCAGGGTCTCGGAGAGCACGCTGTGCGGCTCCTCGCCGGGCAGGGCGCGGTTGCCGTACTGCTCCTCGTGGACGACCCAGGACAGCGGGCGCTTCTTGGCCCAGCCCTGCTGCTGGAGCTCGGGCTCGTCCGGGAAGGCGTCGACGAAGCCGACGCACAGGTAGGCGACGACCTCCAGGTGCTCGGGCAGGCCGAGCTCGCGGACCAGCTCCTCCTCGTCGAAGAAGCTCACCCAGCCGACGCCGAGGCCCTCGGCGCGGGCGGCCAGCCAGAGGTTCTCGACCGCGAGGGCCGCCGAGTACGGGGCCATCTGCGGCTGGGTGTGCCGGCCCAGGGTGTGCCGGCCGCCCCGGGTGCGGTCGGCGGTGACGACGATGTTGACGGGCGTCTCGAGGATCGCCTCGATCTTGATTTCCTTGAACTGCTTCGCGCGGCCCTTGGGGAGCGAGTCGGCGAACGCCTCGCGCTGGCGCTCGGCCAGTTCGTGCATCTTGCGGCGGGTCTTGGCGGAGCGGATGACCACGAAGTCCCAGGGCTGCGAGTAGCCGACGCTGGGGGCGGTGTGGGCGGCCTCCAGGACGCGGATCAGCACCTCGTGCGGGATCGGGTCGGGGCGGAAGCCGTTGCGGATGTCGCGGCGCTCGCGGATCACCTGGTGGACGGCCTCGCGGCCGACCTCGTCGTAGCCGGGGGCGGCGGGGCCGCGCGGTTCGGCGGGCTCCTCGGGCTCCTCGGACTCCACGGCGGGCTCCTCGGCGTCGACGGGCTGCGCGACCTCGGCCGGCTGCTCGGCGTCCGCAGGTGCCTCGGCGGCGGCGGGCTCGACCGCTTCGGCGGGGACGGCCGGAGCGTCGGGGGCCTCGGCCGGGTCGGTGGACGCGGGGGCCCCGGCCGGCTCTGCGGGAGCGACCGGCTCGGTGACGGCGGTCGGCTCGGCCGCGGTGCCGTCCTCGGCCTGCGGGGCCTCGGCGGCCTCGGTCGCGGGCAGTTCGGCGGGCGCGTCGGCCGGCGGCGCGTCGACAGGCACGGCGTCCGTCGGCGGAGTGTCGGTCGGCACGGCGGGCAGTTCGACCGCAGGCTGCTCCTCGGCGGGGGCCTCGGCGGCAGCGGCGGGCAGCGGCTCGGCGGGAGCGGCGGAGACCGGCTCGGCCGGGACGTCCACCGGGACGGCGACGGGCTGGCCGGAGGGCATCTCACCGGTGCCTGCGGCGGTCTCGGCGGCCGCCTCCGGGGCCTGGGCCTCGGCCGGCACCTCGGCAGGGGCCTCGGCGGCGGCCGGCTCGGCCAGCCGGCCCGCGGGCGCCTCGGGCGCGGTGGCCGCGGCCTCGACCGCGGGCGCGGGCTGCTCCGCCGGGACCGGCTCGACGGCGACGGGCGCGGCGGGCCCGACGGCCTCGGGCTCCGACTGCGCGGCGGCGGCTGCCGGGTCGGCGACGGGCGCTATGGGGGCGGACTGCTCGGCCTCCGTCCCGACGGCGGCCGGGGCGGACTGCTCGACCAGCGGCTCGGCCGCGGCTTCGGCGACCGGCTCGACCTGCGGGAGGCCGTGCGGGGTCGGCGCGGCGAGGAAGGCGGAGATGCGGCGCGGCTGGCCGCCCCCGGCCTGTGCCTCGGCGGCGGCCTCGGCGGCAGCGGCGGGAACCTCGGCGGCGGAGCCCTCGGCCGGGGCCTCGACAGCGACGGCTACGGCGACCGGTTCGGCGACCGGCTCGACGGCGGCCGGCTCGGTGTTCCCGGGTGCCGCGGCGATCTCGACGGCGGCCTCGACGACGGCCTCCACGGGCGCCTCGACGACCGCCTCGGCCACGACCGGTGCCTCGACGGGAACGGCGACGGGCAGCACGACGGGAGGCTGCTGGACGGCGGCCTCGACCGGCTGCGGCGCGGGCACGGGCTGGACGGCGACGGGCACGGCCGCCGGCTCGGGCTGGACGGCCGCCGGTACCACCGGGATGCCGTGCGCGGGGGTGCTGCCGGTCGACGGGCCCCGGTCGGCCAGCGAGCGGACCGGGACCTGGCCGGTCATCAGCGACGGGTCCGGGATCGGCGGCCCGGCGTGCAGCGGCCTGCGCGGCGACTGAACGGCCGTCACCGGCTCGGGGCCCTGCTGCTGGGCCGGCACGGTCTGGTTGCCGTGGGCGGCCTGCGGCGCGAAGCCGTGGGGGGCGCCCGCCTGGTCGGCGGCGCCGAGCACGGGCGGCTCCAGCGGCGGCCAGGACGGCTCGACGGGGGTGCCGGGCGGGGCCTGCGGGTCGGTGGCCTGGTCGGCGGCGGGCGCCGTCGGCTCGCCCCAGGAGCCCTGCGGACCGGGCATCAGCAGGACGTCGTCCTCGTCGTCGAGGCCGTCCGGCTGGTCGACGAAGTGGAAGGTGGGGCGGGGGGCGGCGGCCCAGGCGTCACCGGCGGCGCCGGGCGTTCCGGGAGCGGGCACGGCGAATCCGGGCGCACCGAGCGGGCTGCCCGGTGCGGGGCTGCCCGGTGCCGGGACGCCCTGCACGGGTACTCCCTGCACGGGCACGGCCTGCGTCGGCACACCGTGGGCCGGCACGCCGGGGAGGGTGCCGTCCAGTGCGACGCCCTGCACGGGTGCGACAGCCGCGACGCCCTCCGGGCCGCCGAGCCGGTCGGGCCCGGCGAGCAGGTGCTCCGGCAGTCCCTCGTTCGGGACGTGGCCGCCATCGGTCATGTCAATGCTCCTTCCAGGCCGCTGCCGCGCCCTCGGCGACACGATCACCGACCGCAGCGCCCATCCGCACGGGCCGGGCCTGCACCGGCCCGCCCCTCAATCACACACGGCCGCCGCGCCGAGGCGCTGCGGCCGAAATCCTTCCGGCGCGCTGCGGCACCCCGGCCCGCGCGCCACCCGGTGGGGCGGCGCGTCATCTGAGACAACGACAAGCCGGGGCAACCGGCACGACCGCACCGGACCCTACGGCATTCTCCAGGTCCGGCGGGCGGCCCGTCGAATTGCCCACACTCCGAACCTCGTCGGTCGGCGCCATGTCAGAAAGGCACCGGACCCGACCGGATCGGGCGGGCTGTCGGACACCGCAGCCGTCCCGGACGCCACACTACCGGCCCGGGGACGCCGCCTCCCGAATCGGTGTCCGGATGCGACCTGGATCACCGTCCGGCCGGGCCGTGCGCCGGGCCGGGGCCCCTCGGGCGGACCGGAGGGCGCGGCCGGCGGGCCCGGCGGGCGGACCCGGGGAGCGGCCGGGGGTGCGTCGATCGGCACCGGCTCCCAGCGGGATCACCACCCGGCACCACCGGGCCTTCACGGTTTCTGCGCACCCCAGAGCAGGAAGGTGCCCGGGTCGCCCATGCCGAGCCGCAGACCCGGTCCGTCGGCGGCGGCCCCGGTCGGGGCGAGCAGTGGCGCGGACTGGAGCAGCGCGCCGTCGGCGCGGTAGCCGGCGCCGGCGATGACGCGGCGGACCTCCTCGGCCTCGGCGAGGGTGCGGGCTACGGCGACGATCCGTTCGGGGCGGCGGGAGAGCACGGCGCGCACGGCTTCCGGGCCGCCGGTCTCGATGACGGCGGCGTCGGGTTCGGGGAGTTCGCCGAGGACGTCGGGGCCCCGGCCGTGGACGATCTCGACCTCGACGCCGTAGCGGCGGGCGTTGACGGCGAGCCGGGCGCAGGCGGAGCGGTCGGCCTCGACGGCGACGACGGCCGCGCCGAAGCGGGCGGCGTCGACGGCGAGTGCGCCGCTGCCGGCGCCGACGGTCCAGACGAGGTCGCCGGGGCGGGCACCCAGGCGGGCGAGCACGAGCGCGCGGACGTGCGCCGGGAGCGTGTCGGACGCGCCGGGTGCGCCGGGGTCCGCGGGGGCGCCGGGTGCGGTGGGGTTTCGGCCGGTGCCGGTGTAGGTGTCGGTGGGCAGGGCCCAGCCCCGGTCCGGTCCCGGGTAGCCGACGGGGCGTCCGGCGAGCCAGCCGGCGGCCTCGCCGGCGGCGCCGTTCGCGGGTCCGCCGCCGGGGCCGCCGGCGCTGCTGCCGCCGATGACGAGGACGACGCTGGGGTCGCGCCAGATGTGGTCGGCGACGCGGTCGGAGGTGAGGACGGTGACGTCCTCGTCGGGGGTGCCGAGGGCTTCGCAGACGACGAAGGTGCGGTGGACGCCGCGGAGCATCAGGGCGAGTTCGGCGGGGCCGGCGCCGGGCGCGGTGAGGACGGCGACCTTGGGGTGGGCGCGGCAGAGGTTGGCGGCGCGGCGCAGCCGGCCGCCGTGCGCGCTGGCGACCTGGGCGTCCTCCCAGGGCATTCCGGCGCGGGCGAAGGCGGCGGCGACGGAGGAGACGGCGGGGAGGACTTCGAGTTCGAGGCCGTACTCGGGGCGGCGCAGGGTGCGGACGACGCCGAAGAAGCCGGGGTCCCCCTCGGCGATGACGACGGCGGCGCCGCGGTGCTGGGCGATCCGGCGGGCGGCGAGCTGGATGCTGCCGAGGGCGATGCGTTCGGCGGCGGGCGGCACCGGGAGGGCCTTGAGCTGGTAGGGGGCGCCGGCCACCAGGGTGGCTGCGGCGAGGGCCGCGGCGGCGGCCTCGGTGAGCGGTGTGCCGTCCCACCCGATGACCGTGATCCGGTCAGCCATCTGCGGCTGTTCTCCCTCGCCATCCGTGCGCCGACAGGCGGCGCCCGTGTGCGGCGCCGGTGGAAGGCTACCGGGTGTGATCCCCTCGGCGCGGACATCTCGTACACATGTCCGCGCCGACCGGCCCCGAAGGGCAGCCCGGCGGTCGCGCGGGCCGGTCGTGCGCGTTCTCGTTCGGGTCCTCGTGCGGGTCCTCGCGGGTCCTCGCGGGGTCCGGTCGCGCGGGTCAGTCGCGCAGCACGTAGCGGTGGCCGCCGGCCCAGGCGGGGGCGGCGGGCTCGGGGGTCTCCATGTCCTCGGGGAGCAGGCTCCACAGGATGAGGTCGCTGCGGCTCTCGCCGACGGGCGGACGGTCGGGGGCCCAGCGGTCGTGACCCGAGGGAGCGTGGTCCGGGAGGTCCCGGTTCGAGGAGCCGTGGTCCGGGCGGCCGTGGCCCCGGCGCTCCCCCGCCCCACCGGAGCCGGACCCGCCGGACTCACCGGACTCGCCGCGCACTATCCAGGCGCTGCGCAGGACGCCCTCGCTGATGCCGCCGATCTTCTGGGCGACCTGCTGGGCGGCGGTGTTCCCGGCGGCGGTGCGCAGTTCGAGGCGCAGGAAGCCCCGGTCCTCGAAGAGCCACTGGGCGACGCCGAGGACGGCCTCGGGGGCGTAGCCCTCGCCGCGGGCCCAGGCGGCGGTGACGAAGGAGATCTCGGTGGTGCGCAGCCGCCAGTCGGTGTGGCGGAGTTCGACCAGGCCGACCAGGCGCTGGGTGAGGTGTTCGGTGACGGCGAGGACGATGCCCCGGCCGGTGGCGCGGTGGGCGGGTGCGAGGGTGCGGGCCAGGTCGAGGGCGTGGGCCTCGGTGAAGGGGTGCGGGTGGTCGGTCCAGGCCAGGACGAGTTCGTCGGCCATCATGGCGGCCAGGCCGGGGGCGTCGTCCTCCGCAAGCGGGCGCAGCAGCAGCCGTTCGGTGCTGATGGCGGTCTCGGGGAAGCTCGCTGCCATGCCGTCTCTCCTCGCCGGGTCGTGGACACACCGTACGCCTCGCCGGTACCGGGTGGTCACGCGGTGCTCGGACCGGACGACGGTACGTCAGAAATGGGTCTGTCGGACCGTCACTGGTGCATACTGCCCGACCGGGCCCCCGCCTGGTTGCGGCGGGGGCCCGGTCGGTGGTCCGGCGGGACGGGTCGGGAGCGGTCGGCCCGGGGGATCAGAACGCCGGGATGACGGAGCCCTGGAAGGTGTCGTCGATGAACTTCTTGACCTCGGCGGAGTGCAGCAGCTCGGCGAGCTTCTTCACCCGCGGGTCGTTCTCCTTGCCCTTCTTGACGGCGAGGATGTTGGCGTAGGGGTTGCCCTCGGCCTTCTCCAGCACGATCGCGTCGGTGGCGGGCTTGAGGCCCGAGTCGAGCGCGTAGTTGCCGTTGATGACGGCGGCGTCGAGGTCGGCGATGGAGCGGGGCAGCTGGGCGGCCTCCAGCTCCTTCCACTTGAAGTTCTTCGGGTTGCCCGTGACGTCGGCGGGGGTGGCGGCGGTGCCGGCCCCGTCCTTGAGGGTGATGAGCTTGTTGTCGGCGAGCAGCTTGAGCGCGCGGCCCTCGTTGGTGGCGTCGTTGGGCAGGCCGATGGTGGCGCCGTCCGGCAGCTCGGCGATCGCCTTGACCTTCTTGGAGTAGACGCCCAGCGGCTCCAGGTGCACGGCCTCGACGGAGACGATGTCGGTGCCGCGCTTCTTGTTGAAGTCCTCCAGGTACGGCACGTGCTGGAAGTAGTTGGCGTCGGCCGAGCCGTCCTGCACCGCCGTGTTGGGGGTCACGTAGTCGGTGACCTCCTTGACGTTGAGCTTGAGGCCGGCCTTGTCCGCGAGGTTGTCCTTGACGTACTTGAGGATCTGGCCGTGCGGGGTGGGGCTGGCGACGACGGTGAGCGGCGCGTTCGCGTCCGAGGAGGACGAGTCGCCGTTGCTGCCGCAGGCGGCCAGGGAGAGGGCGATGCCGGCGGTGGCGAGGACGCTGGTGAACTTCAGGGCGTTGCGCACGAAAAGTGCCTTTCTGCGTATTGCGGGGAGCCGCGTCCGGTTTTCGGACGGGGAAGTCTGGGAGGTGCCGGGACCGGGGGTGCCGGGGTCCGGGCGGCGGGGAGCGCTAGGAGGCGACGAGGTCGGTGTCGGCGCGGGGGCGCAGCAGCCTGGTCCGGCCGCCGCCGCGGCCCCGGTTGGCGAGCCGTCGCACGGCGTAGTCGCCGGCCAGCTGGATCACGGTGACGATGATCGCGATCTCGGCGACGATGACCCACATGAAGGCGGTCTCGAAGCGCAGGTAGCCGTAGCGGTAGGCGAGGTCGCCGAGGCCGCCGCCGCCGACGGTGCCGGCCATCGCGGAGTAGCCGATGAGCGCGATGACGGTGGTGGTGACGGAGGCGACGATGCCGGGGAGGGCTTCGGGGACGAGCGTCTTGCGGACCAGGGTCCAGGTGTTGCCGCCCATCGCCTGGACGGCTTCGACGAGGCCGCGGTCGACCTCGCGGACGTTGGTCTCCACGAGTCGGGCGAAGAAGGGGATGGCGCCGACGGTCAGCGGGACGGTGGCGGCCTGCCAGCCGAGGGAGCTGCCGACCAGCCAGCGGGTGAAGGAGAACAGCGCGATCATCAGGATGATGAACGGCAGTGAGCGGGCGAGGTTCACGACCGCGCCGAGCACCTTGTTGACGGGCTGGTTCTGGAGGGCGCCGCCCTTGGCGGTGAGGACGAGCAGCACGCCGAGCGGGAGTCCGAGGACGACGGTGCAGACGGTCGACACTCCGACCATCTGGAGGGTCTCCCAGGTGGCGGGCCACATCAGTTCCTGCATCTGGTCCCAGGTCATGCCACCGCTCCGTTCGCCGTTTCGATCACGTCCACCTGGAGGCCCTGCTCGCGCAGGAAGCCGATGGGCACGACGTTGTCGTGCCGGGATCCGGGCAGTTCGACGCGCATCCGGCCGACCATGCGGCCGGCGATGGTCTCGACGGCGGCGCCGAGGATGTTGATGTCGATCTGGTAGGTGCGGGCCAGCTGGGAGACGAAGGGCTGGGCGGGGGCGTCGCCCTGGAAGGTGATCTCCAGCACGGTGGCGCCGGGGTGTCCGGTGCCGAATTCGCTGAGCGGGAAGAGTTCGCGGGCGAGTTCGGAGCCGGGCCGGGCGAGCAGGTCGGTGAGCGCCCCGGATTCGACCACCCGGCCGCCGCGCATCAGGGCGGCGGAGTCGCAGACGGACTTGATGACGTCCATCTCGTGGGTGATGAGCAGGACGGTGAGGCCGAGCTGTTCGTTGAGGTCGCGCAGCAGCTTGAGGATGGAGCGCGTGGTCTCGGGGTCGAGCGCGGAGGTGGCCTCGTCGGAGAGCAGCACCTTGGGGTCGCCGGCGAGGGCGCGGGCGATGCCGACGCGCTGCTTCTGGCCTCCGGAGAGCTGGCCGGGGTAGTTGCGGGCCTTGTCGGTGAGGCCGACGAGGTCGAGCAGTTCGGCGGCCTTGCGGCGGCGCTGGGTGCGGTCCAGTCCGATGATCTCCAGCGGGAGTTCGACGTTCTGCTGGACGGTGCGGGAGGACAGCAGGTTGAAGTGCTGGAAGACCATGCCGATGCGGCGGCGGGCTTCGCGGAGGTCCTTGCCGGCGCGGTTCTCGCCGCCGGTGAGGGCGGTGAGTTCGACGCCGTCCACGGTGACGGTGCCGGAGCTGGGGCGCTCCAGCATGTTGACGCAGCGGATGAGGGTGGACTTGCCGGCGCCGCTGGTGCCGACGACTCCGTAGACCTCGCCGGGGCGGACGTGGAGGTCGACGCCCGCGAGGGCGGTCACCTCGCGGCCGCGGGATCGGTAGACCTTGGTGAGGTCCGTGGTGGTGATCACAGCTGCTTCCGTGGGTCGGGGGCGGGCGGCGTGCGGAGGTCGCACCGCCGTGCGGTCGGCGACGGGAACGGCGTCGCGCCGGGGGGATCCGGACCTGCCACCCCTTGATCGTCGCCGCTGGGCGGCCGGGCCGCGCGACGGCGTGGCCCTTACGAGTCAGTGGACCGCCCGAGGGTGTGCGGGCAGGCCGAAGAAGGGGGGTACGGCAGGAAGGGCGCGTCCGCACGGACGGGAACGACGCCGGGGTTCTCGCTTCGGGGCGCGAGGAGAGGCACTCTCAGCGGGTGCCGTGGGCGGTGGCCCTCAGCGGTGACACATTCGACGGCACATGGCGCTCTCACCTGCCGGCGGGGTGCCGGTGGGGGTCCATTTCGTCGTCGCAGTCATGTGAGCCAGTAAATCAGATGGTTCGAGGAGGTCCCAATTATTTCGCAACGGCGTCCGCAATGCGGACACTCGTGGCACTGAGCTGCACGAACGGCGACCGGCGCCGCCTTCGGGAGTCCGAATGATGGCGGCGCCGGTTCGACGGGGCCCGCGTGGGGCGGGCCGGGGCTTCAGGCGGTGGCGGCGAGCGGGGCGGCGGCGGACTTCTCCAGGTGCACCAGGGTGATCCGGCCGCTGATCTGTTCGACGGTGGTCTGGCGGTAGCCCTGGCGGGCGTAGAGGCGCAGGTTGCCGAGGCTGCGGTGGCCGGTGAAGAGGCGGTAGGAGCTGACCGCGCCGTCCGCCGCGAGGCGGCGCTCCAGGGCCTCCAGCAGTCGGCCGCCGAGGCCGTGGCGCTGCATCCGGGGGTGGACGACCAGACGCCCTATCCGACCGACGCCGTCGGGGCCGAGGTGGCCCCGGACGGTGCCGACGATCTCGTCGCCGAGGCGGGCGACGAGCACGTGCCGTTCGGTCAGCTCTTCTCGCAGGCTCTCCAGGGACTGGGTCAGCGGCTCGATGGCCCAGTCGCCGTAGAGCTCGGCCTCGCTCTGGTAGCCGAGGTACTGGAGCTTGAGGATCTGCTCCGCGTCGTCCGTCCCGGCGGTCGAAATGTTCACGCTCATGCCCATGTGCGGGGGCCTCCCCATCGTTGTGCCCGGCGCGTGAGAGGTGAGGGTGTCGCACCGGTTGGCTGCCGGAGGGTGTCCCGGCCGGGGATCCGCCCAGACCGGGGGTGGCGCACGAACGTACCAGCCCGCACGGCCCTGGTGGGGCCGTGTCGGCGGCGGCGCGCTCACGGTCAGTATCCGAGCGGGCGCGCCACCGTCAAGAGCCGCGTTCGCCAGCGCCTTACCCGGGTGTCAGCTGATCTCAACCTCGCGGCCGCCGGACGTGGCGAGGGTCACGCCCGGCGGGGCGCGGCGGGACGGGTGCCGGGCGAGGACCGCGCGAGGCCCGGGCGGGGCGGCGGCTCGCGGGCCGGGGGGCGCACGGCCGCCGCTCAGGCGTAGCGCTCGGCGTGCAGCAGGACGCGCAGGCAGGCCAGGCAGCGGGCCCGGGTGGGGCCGATGGAGCCGCGCGGCATGCCGAGGCGGTGGGAGAGCTCGCGGTAGGTCGGCGGCGGGTCCTCGGCGAGGGCGGCGACCAGTTGCGGGCAGCGGCCGGGCAGGGCGGCGACGGCCTCGCGGACGCGGCGGCGGCGCAGCTCGGCGAGGACCTCGTCCTCGGCGGAGGGGACGGACGGGAAGGCGGTGCACATACCGTGCTTGACCGGGTGGGGGCCGTCCGGGTTACGGGCGGCCGGTCGCATACGGACGGGAGGGGCGCGGCGGAGGACCCGCCGCGCCCCTCCCCCGTGGTGGGTGGTGGGGGCCGGTCAGCCCGTCACCCACTCCTGCTGGGCGGCGAGGTCGGCCTTGATCTCGCCGAGCTGGACGGCGACGGCGCCGGGCGCGGTGCCGCCGCGGCCGTTGCGGGAGGCGATGGCGCCGTGGACGCTGAGGACCGTCCGCACCTCGGGGGTGAGGTGTGTGGAGATGGCGGCGAACTGCTCGTCCGTCAGGTCGGCGAGTTCGATGCCGTGCGCCTCGCACTCCTTGACGCAGGCTCCGGCGACCTCGTGCGCGACCCGGAACGGCACGCCCTGCTTGACGAGCCATTCGGCGATGTCGGTGGCGAGGGAGAAGCCGGCCGGGGCGAGCTCCTCCAGCCGCTCGCGGTGGACGGTGAGGGTGGCCATCATGCCGGTGAAGGCGGGGAGCAGGACTTCGAGGGTGTCGCAGGAGTCGAAGACCGGCTCCTTGTCCTCCTGGAGGTCGCGGTTGTACGCGAGCGGGAGGGCCTTGAGGGTGGCGAGCAGGCCGGTGAGGTTGCCGATGAGCCGGCCGGACTTGCCGCGGGCGAGCTCGGCGATGTCGGGGTTCTTCTTCTGCGGCATGATCGACGACCCGGTGGAGAAGGCGTCGTGCAGCGTGATGAAGCCGAACTCCTTGGTGTTCCAGATGATCACCTCCTCCGCGATCCGGGACAGGTTGATCCCGATCATCGCGGTGACGAAGGCGAATTCGGCGACGAAGTCGCGCGAGGCGGTGCCGTCGATGGAGTTGCCGACCGAGCCGCCCTCGAAGCCGAGGTCGGCGGCGACGGCCTCCGGGTCGAGGCCGAGCGAGGAGCCGGCCAGCGCCCCGGAGCCGTAGGGGGAGACGGCGGTGCGGGCGTCCCACTGGCGCAGCCGCTCGGCGTCCCGGCCGAGGGCCTGCACGTGCGCGAGGACGTGGTGGGCGAAGAGCACGGGCTGGGCGTGCTGGAGGTGGGTGCGGCCCGGCATCGCGGTGTCCGGGTGGGCCTCGGCGAGGCCGACCAGGGCGTGCTGGAGGTCGAGTACCAGGCCGCCGATGGTCTTCGCGTGGTCCCGCAGGTACATCCGGAAGAGGGTGGCGATCTGGTCGTTGCGGGAGCGTCCGGCCCGCAGCTTGCCGCCGAGGTCGGGGCCGAGGCGCTCCAGCAGGCCGCGTTCCAGGGCGGTGTGGACGTCCTCGTCGGCGACGGTGCCGGTGAAGGTGCCGGCCTCGACGTCGGCGAGCAGCCGGTCGAGCCCTTCGTGCATGGCGGTGAGTTCGTCGGCGGTGAGCAGGCCGGCCTTGTGCAGGACGCGGGCGTGGGCCTTGGAGCCGGCGATGTCGTAGGGGGCGAGGCGCCAGTCGAAGTGCACCGAGGCGGAGAGCCTGGCCAGGGCCTCGGAGGGGCCGTCGGCGAAGCGGGCGCCCCAGAGGCGGACGTCGCCACCCGTGGCGGTCTGGTCGGCGGACATCACTGGCTCCTTACGGACGTGCGGGAAAGGGGGGTTCGGGGGCGGTCCCGGCCGGGACCGCGGGGGTGGTCCCGGCCGGCCCCGCGGGAGCGGGGCCGGCCGGGTCCGGGGCTGCTCAGCCCAGGTCGCGACGGGCGGCGATCTTCGAGGAGAGGCCGAAGATCTCGATGAAGCCCTTGGACATCGACTGGTCGAAGGTGTCGCCGGTGTCGTAGGTGGCGAGGTTGAAGTCGTACAGCGACTGGTCGGACTTGCGGCCGTTGACGACGGCCCGGCCGCCGTGCAGGACGATCCGGATGTCGCCGGAGACGTGCTGGTTGGCCTCGTTCACGAAGCCGTCGAGGGCGCGCTTGAGCGGGGAGAACCACAGGCCGTCGTAGACCAGTTCGGCCCAGCGCTGCTCGACCTGCCGCTTGTAGCGGGCGAGTTCGCGCTCGACGGTGACGTTCTCCAGCGCCTGGTGGGCGGTGATCAGGGCGATCGCGCCGGGGGCCTCGTAGATCTCCCGGGACTTGATGCCGACGAGGCGGTCCTCGACCATGTCGAGCCGGCCGACGCCCTGGGCGCCGGCGCGCTTGTTGAGCTCCTCGATCGCCTGCAGGACGGTGACCTTGCGGCCGTCGATCGCGACCGGGACGCCGGCGTCGAAGGTGATGACCACCTCGTCGGCCTCGCGCGCGGTGGCGGGGTTCCGGGTGTACTCGTAGACGTCCTCGATCGGGGCGTTCCAGATGTCCTCGAGGAAGCCGGTCTCGACGGCCCGGCCGAAGACGTTCTGGTCGATCGAGTACGGGGACTTCTTGGTGGTGGCGATCGGCAGGCCCTTGGCCTCGGCGAAGGCGATGGCCTTGTCCCGGGTCATCGCGTAGTCGCGGACCGGGGCGATGCACTTGAGGCCGGGGGCCAGCGAGTTGATGCCGACCTCGAAGCGGACCTGGTCGTTGCCCTTGCCGGTGCAGCCGTGGGCGACGGTGGTGGCGCCGTGCTTCTGGGCGGCGGCCACCAGGTGCTTGACGATGACCGGCCGGGAGAGGGCGGACACCAGCGGGTACTGGCCCTGGTAGAGGGCGTTGGCCTTGACGGCCGGGAGGCAGTACTCGTCGGCGAACTCGTCGCGGGCGTCGGCGACCTCGGCCTCGACGGCGCCGCAGTCCAGCGCCCGCTGGCGGATGACGTCCAGGTCCTCGCCGCCCTGGCCGACGTCGACGGCGACGGCGATGACCTCGGCGCCCGTCTCCTCGGCGATCCAGCCGATGCAGACGGACGTGTCCAGACCGCCCGAGTAGGCGAGTACGACGCGCTCGGTCACGGCTTTCTCCTTCACAACTGTGCGAACAGGCTTACGGCGATAGGCATAAGTATGCACTACTCCGTATGAAACTCAAAACCCGTGGCCGGGCCGGTTCCGGATACGCCTGTGGGCCCGGTCGGAACCGGGCCCACAGGGCGGTGCGGGAGCCGCGCGGGAGGGCTACTGCGCCTTCGCCTGGGCGAGCTGCATGAGGTGGTCGGCGAGGGCCTGGCCGCCGGCCGGGTCGCGGCTGATCAGCAGCACGGTGTCGTCGCCGGCGATGGTGCCGATGATCTCGAACACCTCCGCCTGGTCGATCGCCGAGGCCAGGAACTGCGCCGCGCCGGGCGGGGTGCGCAGCACCACCAGGTTGCCGGAGGCGGTCGCGGAGACCATCAGCTCGCCGGCCAGCCGGGCCATCCGGCCCTCGGTGGCGGACTCCCCCATCGGCGCGCGCGGGGTGCGGTCGCCGCCCTCGGCCGGGACGGCGTAGATGAGCGCGCCGTCCCGGTTGCGGATCTTCACCGCGCCCAGCTCGTCCAGGTCCCGGGAGAGGGTGGCCTGGGTGACCACGAGTCCGTCGTCGGCGAGCAGCTTGGCGAGCTGGCTCTGCGAGCGCACGGGCTGGCGGGTGAGCAGGTCCACGATCCGCCGGTGGCGCGCGGTGCGGGTCTGCGGGACCTGCGGCGTCGGGCCGGCGGCGGGCTGGCCGGAGTGGGGAACGGTCATGTGATTATTCTCCCGGACTACGCTCGGTTCGCATCGTCCGGGGCGTCCGCCCGCACGGCCCGCAGCACGGCCGGCAGCGCGGCCAGGAAGGCGTCCGCCTCCTGCTCGGTGAGCACCAGCGGCGGCGCGAGGCGCACCGCGTCCGGCACCGCGGCGTTCACCAGGAAGCCGGCCTCCTGGAGGCCCGCCTGCACCTTCGCGGACACCGGGGCGGTGAGCACGATGCCGAGCAGCAGCCCGGCCCCGCGCACGTGCGAGACCAGCGGGTCGTCGATCGCCTCGACGCCGTGCCGCAGCCGCTCGCCGATCTTGCGGGCGTGCTCCAGCAGTCCTTCGGACCCGATGGTGTCCAGCACCGCGAGCGCGGCGGCCGCGACCACCGGGTTGCCGCCGAAGGTGGTGCCGTGCTGGCCGGGGGTGAGCAGTTCGGCGGCCTCGCCGAAGGCGAGCACGGCCCCGATCGGCAGTCCGCCGCCGAGCGCCTTGGCGAGCGTGACGACGTCCGGCTCGACCCCGTCGAAGGCCTGGTGCGCGAACCAGTGGCCGGTGCGGCCGACGCCGGTCTGGATCTCGTCGAGGACGAGCAGGGTGCCGGTGGCGCGGGTGATCTCGCGGGCGGCCCGCAGATAGCCGTCGGGCAGCGGGACGGCGCCGTTCTCGCCCTGGATCGGCTCCAGGAAGACGGCGGCCGTGTCGGTGGTGACGGCCGCGCGCAGCGCCTCCACGTCGCCGAACGGGACGTGGGTGACGTCGCCGGGCAGCGGGCGGAACGGCTCCTGCTTGGCGGGCTGGCCGGTGAGCGCGAGGGCGCCCATGGTACGGCCGTGGAAGGCGCCCTCCAGGGCGACCAGGTGGGTGCGGCCGGTCCGGCGGGAGATCTTGAAGGCGGCCTCGTTGGCCTCGGCGCCGGAGTTGCAGAAGAACACCCGCCCGGGGCGCCCGTCGAGCTCCAGCAGCCGTTCGGCGAGGGCGACGGTGGGCTCGGCCAGGAACAGGTTGGAGATGTGGCCGAGGGTGGCGATCTGCCGGCCCACGGCCTCGACCACGGCCGGGTGGGCGGTGCCGAGGGCGTTGACCGCGATGCCGCCGAGCAGGTCGGTGTAGGCCTTGCCGTCGGCGTCCCAGAGGGTGCTGCCCTCGCCGCGGACCAGCGGGATCCGCGGGGTGCCGTAGTTGTCGGTGAAGGCGTGCTGCCACCGCTCGGTCAGCTGGGCGTTGGAAGTCATGCGAGTCCCCCGGTCACGGTCGGTTCGTCGTCGGGCACGACCATGGTGCCGATGCCCTCGTCGGTGAAGATCTCCAGCAGCAGGCTGTGCGGCACCCGGCCGTCCAGCACGCGGGCGGTGCCGACGCCCGAGCGGACGGCGTTCAGGCAGCCCTCCATCTTGGGCACCATGCCGGAGGCGAGGCCCGGCAGCAGTTCCTCCAGCTCGGCGGCCTCCAGCTGGCTGATCACGTCGTCCGAGTCCGGCCAGTCCTTGTAGAGGCCCTCGACGTCGGTCAGCACGACGAGCATCTCGGCCCCGAGGGCGACCGCGAGGGCGGACGCGGCGGTGTCGGCGTTGATGTTGTAGACGTGGCCGTCGGTGCCGCGGGCGATCGAGGAGACCACCGGGATCCGGCCGTCCGCGATCAGCGCCTTCACCGCGCCGGCCTCGACGTTGACGATGTCGCCGACCAGGCCGATGTCGACCGACTCGCCGTCGACGACCGCGTACCGCTTGACCGCGGTCATGGTGTGGGCGTCCTCGCCGGTCATGCCGACCGCGAACGGGCCGTGCTCGTTGAGCAGGCCGACCAGTTCCCGCTGCACCTGGCCGGCGAGCACCATCCGGACCACGTCCATGGTCTCCGGGGTGGTGACCCGCAGGCCGTTGGTGAACGAGGACTCCAGGCCGAGCCGGTCGAGCTGGGCGCTGATCTGCGGGCCGCCGCCGTGCACCACGACGGGGTGGAGCCCGGCGAAGCGCAGGAAGACGACGTCCGCGGCGAAGGCGGCCTTGAGCTCCTCGTCGACCATGGCGTTGCCGCCGAACTTGATGACGACGGTCTTGCCGTGGAAGCGCTCCAACCAGGGCAGGGCCTCGATCAGCGTCATGGCCTTGGGCAACGCGGTGTTGTTCCGGGCCTGTTCGCCCTTGGGTGCGATCTTCACGGTTCTGGTCCCCCGGCTCGGGTGGCGGCGGTCGGACGGTCGGCCGGCGGGCCGGCCCGCCGTCAGGTGGAGTAGGCGCTGTTCTCGTGCACGTAGTCGGCGGTGAGGTCGTTGGTCCACAGGGTGGCGGCGGCCCCGCCGGCGTTGAGGTTCGCGGTGATCACGACCTCGCGCCCGCTCATGTCGACCAGGTCCCGGTCCTCCCCCACGCTGCCGTCGCGGCACACCCAGACGCCGTTGATCGCGACATCGAGCCGGTCCGGGTCGAAGGCGGCGTCGGTGGTGCCGATCGCGGCCAGCACCCGGCCCCAGTTGGGGTCCTCGCCGTGGATGGCGCACTTGAGCAGGTTGTTGCGGCCGATCACCCGGGCGACGCCGACGGCCTCGTCCTCGGTGGCGGCGCCGGTGACGTCGATCCGGATGTCCTTGCTCGCGCCCTCGGAGTCGCCGATCAGCTGCCGGGCGAGGTCGGCGCAGACCGCGCGCACCGCCTCGTCGAACTCGGCCGGCTCCGGGGCGGTGCCGCTGGCGCCGGAGGCGAGCAGCAGCACGGTGTCGTTGGTCGACATGCAGCCGTCGGAGTCGATCCGGTCGAAGGTGGTGCGGGTGGCGGCGCGCAGCGCGGTGTCCAGGGCGGCCGCGTCGGCGTCGGCGTCGGTGGTGAGCACGACCAGCATGGTGGCGAGGCCCGGGGCGAGCATCCCGGCGCCCTTGGCCATGCCGCCGACCGTCCAGCCGGCCGGGCTGGTGACCTGCGCGGTCTTGTGGACGGTGTCGGTGGTCTTGATGGCGATCGCGGCGGCCTCGCCGCCGGCGGCGTCGAGCGCGGCGGCGGCGGTGGCGACACCGGGCAGCAGGAGGTCCATCGGCAGCCGGACGCCGATCAGGCCGGTGGAGGCGACGGCGACCTCGCCGGCGCTCAGCTCCAGCTCCTCGGCGACCTTCTCGGCGGTGGCGTGGGTGTCCTGGAAGCCCAGCGGGCCGGTGCAGGCGTTGGCGCCACCGGAGTTGAGGACGACGGCGGAGACCGTGCCGCCCTTGAGGACCTGCTCGGACCAGAGCACGGGGGCGGCCTTGACCCGGTTGGCGGTGAAGACGCCGGCCGCGGCGAGCGAGGGGCCGTCGTTGACGACCAGGGCGAGGTCCGGGGTGCCGGAGGCCTTGATCCCGGCGGTGACGCCGGCGGCCCGGAAGCCCCGGGCCGCGGTCACGCCGATGTTCTGGTGGTCGGTCACGGTGCGACTCCGTTCACGGGGAGGCCGAGCTCCTCGGGCAGGCCGAGGGCGATGTTCATGCTCTGCACCGCGCCGCCGGCGGTGCCCTTGACCAGGTTGTCGATCGCGCTGATCGCCACGATCCGCCCGGCCGCCGCGTCCAGGGCGACCTGCACCAGCGCGGTGTTCGCGCCGTAGACGCTGCTGGTCTGCGGCCACTGCCCGGCGGGGAGCAGGTGGACGAACGGCTCGTCCGCGTACGCCTCGGCGTAGGCGGCGCGCAGCTCCTCGGCGCCGACCCCCGGCCTGGCCTTCGCGGAGCAGGTGGCGAGGATGCCGCGCGGCATCGGGACCAGGGTGGGGGTGAAGGAGACGCTGACCGGCTCGCCCGCGAGCGGGGTGAGGTTCTGGGCCATCTCCGGGGTGTGCCGGTGGACGCCGCCGACGCCGTAGGCGCTGACGCTGCCCATCACCTCGCTGCCGAGCAGGTGGGTCTTGGCGGCCTTGCCGGCGCCGGAGGTGCCGGAGGCGGCGACCACCACCGCCTCGGGCTCGGCGAGGCCGGCCGCGTAGGCGGGGAACAGCGCCAGCGAGACGGCCGTCGGGTAGCAGCCGGGGACGGCGATCCGGTTGACGCCCTTGAGCGCGTCGCGGTGGCCGGGCAGCTCGGGCAGGCCGTAGGGCCAGGTGCCGGCGTGCGCCGAGCCGTAGAACTGCTCCCAGTCGGAGGCGGCCCTGAGCCGGAAGTCGGCGCCGCAGTCGACGACCAGGACGTTCTCGCCGAGCGCCTCGGCCACGGCGGCGGACTGCCCGTGCGGCAGCGCCAGGAAGACCACGTCGTGGTCGGCCAGCACCTCCGGGGTGGTGGGCTCCAGGATCCGGCCGGCCAGCGCCGGCAGGTGCGGCTGGAGCAGTCCCAGCGCGGTGCCCGCGTTGGAGCCGCCGGTCAGCGCCCCGATCTCGACCTCCGGGTGGCCGAGCAGCAGGCGCAGCACCTCGCCGCCCGCGTATCCGCTCGCTCCGGCGACGGCGACTCGCAATGCCATGGCGTTCCTCCTTTGTCGAGGCATGAATATACGCAGTACCGAACATTCATGCAAGGAGTTCCGGCGAGTACCCGCGACTTGGCGGGTACTCGCCGGTGGTGGACGCCCTCAGCGGCGGACGGCGCTCAGCGCTTGACGGCCTTCAGCACCACGAACTTCGGATTGCCCGCGACCGTGCGGCAGTTGCCGAACAGCCGGCGGAGCTTGACGTGGTAGTCGAGATTGCGGTTGCCGACCACCCAGAGCTCGCCGCCGGGGCGCAGCACGCGCTTGGCGCCGGTGAACATCCGCCAGGCGGTGGCGTCGGTGGTGGCCTGGTGCGAGTGGAACGGCGGGTTGTTGAGGACGAGGTCCACCGAGCCGGCCGGCACGTCGGCGTCGTCGAGCGCGTCGGCGGTGCGGAACTCCGCCCGGGCGTCCGGGCCGAGGTTGGCGCGGAAGGTCTCCTCGGCGGAGGCCACCGCCGGGTACGACTCGTCGACGAAGAGCAGCTCGATCCCGGGGGTGGCCAGCGCGGCGGCGGTGCCCACCACGCCGTTGCCGCAGCCGAGGTCCACCACCCGGGCGCCCGGGGCGGCGACCGGCAGGTGGGCGAGCAGGAAGCGGGTGCCGATGTCCAGGCGGTCGGCGCAGAAGGTGCCGGCGTGGTTGGTGACGGTGCGGCCCGAGACGGCGCCGATGTCGCCGGGCAGGGCGTAGCGGAGCGGCCACGGGTTGGGGCCGGGGTCGAGCGCCCGGTCCGGGGTGCAGAGGATCAGCCGGGCCTTGCGGACCGCGAGCGAGGTGCGGGTCGGGCCGAGGATCCGCTCGAAGAGCTTCAGGGTGGAGGTGTGGATCTCGGTGACCATGCCGGTGCCGAGGACGACCGTGTCCGGGTGGAGGGCCGGGGCGAGCCGGCGCAGCTGGTCCTCCAGCAGGCCGAGGCTCTTCGGGACCCGCACCAGCAGGACGTCGATCCGGTCGGGCGGGGTGTCGCGGGTGGTCAGCAGCCGGGCCGCGGCGGGGTCGGCGCCGGCCCGGGCGAGGTTGGCGAGGGTGGCGCGCCGGGCGAGGTGCGAGTCGCTGATCTGGGTGACCTCGGCGGGCCGGTCCGCGTCGGCCGGCACCGTGGCGAGCGCGGTGGTGAGCGCGCCCCAGCGGTCGCCGAGGACGGTGACGGCGCGGCCGGCCAGGGCGGTGGCCAGGCCACCGGCCGAGTCGGCCTCGCCGCCCAGGTGCCGCAGCAGGTACTCGTCGGCGGCGTCCCAGGCGCGCAACCGCTCGCGCGGATCCTCCGGGAATCGGGTGAGGACGAGATCGCCCCAGGGAGTCGGGAAAGGGGTCGGGGCGGCCGGTTCGGCGAGGGGATTCATTGTGGCCCAGGCTAGCCGACCGCCCGACGGCCCGTGCCGGGCGCGGGCCGGGGCGGCGGCCGATACTGGAAGGACCCGAGGGATCCCGAGGGAAGGCACGAAGCCATGGATTGGAAGCTGGAAGTGGTGGTGGTCCCGGTGGCGGACGTCGACCGGGCCAAGACCTTCTACGAGGAGCAGGCCGGTTTCGCCGTCGACCACGACACCCGGATCCGGGACGGCCTGCGGGTGGTGCAGCTGACGCCGCCCGGCTCCGGCTGCTCGATCGTGCTGGGCACCGGCCTGACCGACGCCCCGGCCGGCTCGGTGAAGGGGCTCCAGCTCGTGGTGCCGGACATCGACCGCGCCTACAAGGAGCTGCTGGCCCGCGGCGTCGAGGTGAGCCCGGTGCAGCACTTCGAGGCCGGGGACCGGGTGGACGGCCGCGGCGAGGTGTGGAACTCCTTCGTCTTCTTCAACGACCCGGACGGCAACGGCTGGGCCGTCCAGGAGGCCCCCGGCCGCCGCTGAGCCCGGAAGTACGGGCCCTAAGCTCGAAGGATGGTCGAGAACGAGGGAAACGTGCGGGTGGACAGCTGGATCTGGTCGGTGCGGCTGGCGAAGACCCGGTCCGCCGCCGCGGCGGCCTGCAAGGCCGGGCATGTGCGGGTGAACGGCGAACGGGCCAAGCCGGCGCAGGCGGTGAAGCCGGGCGACGAGGTCCGGGTGCGCCAGGAGGGCTGGGAGCGGGTCGTCGTGGTGCGCAAGCCCATCCGCAAACGGGTCGGCGCCGAGGTCGCGGCCGACTGCCTGGTGGACAACAGCCCGCCGCGCCCGGCCCGGGAGTTCGTCGCCGCCCCCGGCCTGCGCGACCGCGGCGCCGGCCGCCCCACCAAGCGCGACCGCCGCGACATGGACGGCCTGCGCGGCCGCTAGCCACCGGGGCGGGTCGGGGGCCGGGCGGTCCGCCCGGCCCCCGACCGGGGCTCAGTTCTTGAAGGCGACGCCGGCGTACGCCGAGACGTCCTGCCAGCCGGCCGGGAGGTCGGCGGTGGGGACGTGGCCGGCGACGGGGCGCCAGAGCGGGAGTTGGACCAGGCCGGGTCCGACGAACTCGAAGTCGCCGAAGAAGGGTTCGACGGCCGCGCGCGGGCGCAGCACGAGCGGGGCGCTGGCGCTGCGGTAGATCCGGGTGCCCTCGGCGGCGCTCTCGCGGGAGGCGAAGTCGGGGCTGCCGTGGGAGAGGATCAGCACGCTGCCGGGGGCGAGCGCGTCGCGCAGGGTGCGGACGATCCGCTCGGCGCCGTCCTCGTCGCGGATGAAGTGCAGGACGGCGACCAGCATCAGGGCGACCGGCCTGCCGAGGTCGACGGCGCCGCGCAGGGCGGGGTGGTCGAGGATCGCCTCGGGCTCGCGCAGGTCCGCCTCGATGACGGAGGTGTGGCCGGCCGGGTGGCCGGAGAGCAGGGCGCGGGCGTGGGTGGCCACGATCGGGTCGTTGTCGATGTAGACGACCCGGGCGTCGGGCGCGGCCCGCTGGGCGACCTCGCTGGTGGAGCCGACGGCCGGGATGCCGGTGCCGATGTCGACGAACTGCCTGATCCCCCGGCCGGCCGCGAACTCCACGGCCCGGCCGAGGAATTCGCGGTTGGTGCGGGCCAGCAGCGGCAGCGCCGGGTAGGCGGCGATGGCGGCCTCGGCGGCCTTGCGGTCGGCCTCGAAGTTGTCCTTGCCGCCGAGGTAGAAGTCGTACATCCGGGCGGTGTGCGGGACGCCGGTGTCGAGTTCCGTCGGCGGCCGCCAGTCCTCGGCGCGTGCCCATTCCCATGCGTCCACGACGTCGGCCGCCGTGCTCGTGTCCTCGGTCATCTTCCGCCCCCTGGCTGTCCGCGGCGTGTCCGCCGCGTGCTGTGCGCCCGGCGCGTCCGCTGCCGGACGTCCCGGGCCCCCGTCGCTCCGTGTGGCCGGCGGGCGGCCGCCGAGCGGCCCCCACCGCACGGTGCGCCGTGATCGTAACCGACGACACGCCGTCGAAACAGCGGTAGTTCAGGTTTCCGCAGCGTCCGAACGATGCCGCGCGGGCGGCCGGGCCCCGGTCCGCGCCGGGCGCGCGGGCGTTCGCCGCCGGGGGGCGCCGTCCCTATGCTGGCTGCCGATGACTGTCGACCGGCGCACTGTCCTGCGCACCACCGTCAAGCTGGCCGCTCTCGCCTCGGCCGGCGGGCTGCTCACCGCCTGCGGAGACACCGGCCGCCGCCGGGCCGATCCGGGGTCGTTCGCCGTGCGCCCGGGCCCGGTGGACCCCTCCGGCACCGTGGACCCGGCCTGGCCGGCCGGCGAGGGTCCCGCCTCGCCCGCGCCCACCGCGTCCGCCCCGGCCGGCGAAGGGCCCGCGCCGGACGCCGCGGCCGCCAGCGCGCCGCCCGTCCCGCCCGTCCCGCCGGTGCTGCCGCCGCTCGCCGCCGGCACGCCCTTCGAGGTGGCGTACGGGCCGCGCACCGGCCGCAACGTCGCGCTGACCTGCCACGGCAGCGGTGATCCGGCGCTGGCCGCGGCGCTGCTGGAGACCGCCGAGAAGCGCGGCGTCGGCCTCACCGTGATGGTCGTCGGCAGCTGGCTGGACCAGCAGCCGCAGATGGCCCGGCGGATCCTGGACGGCGGCCACGAGCTGGGCAACCACACCCAGAACCACCAGAACATCTCGGCGATGTCCCCGGACCGGGCGCGCGACGAGATCGCCCAGTGCGCGGAGCGGCTGCAGCGGCTGACCGGCTCGATCGGGCGCTGGTTCCGCCCGTCCGCCGCCCAGTACGCGACGCCGATGGTGCGGGAGCAGGCCAGGGCGGTCGGCTACGAGCACGTGCTCGCCTTCGACGTGGACCCGCGCGACTACGCCGACCCGACCGCCGCCGAACTCCAGCGGCGGGTGCTCAACTCGGTGCGCGGCGGCTCGGTGGTCGCCCTGCACCTGGGGCACCGCTGCACGGTGGACGCCCTGCCCGGCATCCTGGACGGCCTCGCCAAGGCCGGCCTGACCCCGGTGACCGCCAGCCGCCTCTGCGCCTGACCCCGGTCCCGCCCCGCTCCCCGTGGGGGTCCTGCCAACCCCCGCCCGCTCCACCGCCCGCTCCACCGGACGCCGCCCCGTCCGCGCGGGGCCGACGGGCCCCTCGTCCCCGGCCCGCCCCGGGCCCCCGCCGCACCTCGGCGTCCGCCACCGGACGCCACCGACCTCGCCCCGCCCGGGCCGGACCGGGGTTGTGGGGCCGTGGGATGCTTCGGCCATGCGGTACATCATCATCGGGGCGGGTGCGGTGGGCGGCACGATCGGTGCCCGGCTGCACGAGGGTGGACACGACGTGGTCCTGGTCGCGCGCGGCGCGCACCTGGGGGCGCTGCGCGCGGACGGACTGCGGTTCGGGACGCCGCAGGGCACCCGGACGCTGCGGATCCCGGCGGTCGGCGGGCCGGCGGAGCTGGCACTGGGGCCGGACGACGTGCTGTTGCTCGCCGTGAAGTCGCAGGACACCGCCGCCGTGCTGGCCGAGTGGGCGCCGCGCCCGGTGGCGGGCGGCGGGACGGCCGCCGAGCGGCTGCCGCTGGTGTGCGCGCAGAACGGCGTGGAGAACGAGCGGCTCGCGCTGCGGCTGTTCCGCGAGGTGCTGGCGGTGTTCGTGTGGATGCCCTCCACCCATGTCGCGGCGGGCCGGGTGAGCGCGAACGGCACCCCGGTGAGCGGGATCCTGCGGCTCGGCGGGTACCCGTCCGGCAGCGGGGGCGGGCGGGCCGCCGCGATCGCCGCCGACCTCGGCGGCTCGGGCTTCAGCGCGCCGGTGGACGCGGACGTGGCGCGCTGGAAGTACACCAAGCTGCTCGGCAACCTCGGCAACGCGCTGGACGCGGTGGCCGGGCGGGGCCCGTACGGCGGGGGCTCGGCGGACGGCCGGCTGGAGGCGCTGTACGAGCGGGTGGGCGCCGAGGGCGCGGCCGTGCTGGCGGCCGCCGGCATCCCCCACGACGATCCGGACGAGCTGGCCCGCACGTGCGGGAAGGCGCTGCGGCTGGAGCCGGTGGAGGGCGAGGAGCGGACCGGGTCCTCGTCCTGGCAGAGCCTGGCGCGCGGGACGGGTTCGATCGAGGCGGACCACCTGAACGGCGAGATCGTCCTGCTGGCGCGGCTGCACGGGGCGGCGGCGCCGCTGAACGAGGCGCTCCAGCGGCTGGCCGGGGAGTTCGCCCGGGCCGGGCGGGCACCGGGTTCGCTCACGCCGGAGGAACTGGACGCCCTGGCGGCGCTCGCCGGCCTCTGAGCGCCCCTCCCCCGCCCCGTCGCGCCCGCGCGCCACGGCACCCGCACGCCCCGCACCCGATCGCCCCCGCGCCCGGTCAGCCCATCGGGTCGTCCGGCCCGTAGGCACGCAGCCGCAGCGTCCGGGCGTCCGCCGCGCGGATCTCCTCCGCGCGGCCGACGAGCTCCTCCAGGTTGTCCCGCCCGGCGTGGATGAACCGCCCGTGGAGCGCGTCGAAGCGCCCGCGCGCGGCGTCCACGGTGACGGCGACCATGTACGGGAGGGAGCCCCAGGCCTTCATGTCCCGGAACATCGGCATCCCCGCGGTCATGTCGGTGGCGACGGCGCCGGGACTGATGTCGAGCATGACGACCCCGTGCTCGGCGAGCGGGTCGGCGAGGTTGTCGGAGAGCCGGAGCAGCGCGGCCTTGGAGGTCGCGTACGCGGTGTACCGGCTCTCGGGGCGCAGCGCGAACCCGGAGTTGAGGTTGACGACGCGGCCCCGGCGGCGCTCGACCATACCGGGCAGCACGCAGCGCAGCAGGTTGTAGGGGCCGCGCAGGTTCACCTCGACGACCTGCCACCACTGGTTGACGTCGGTCTCCCAGAGCGGGGCCTCGACCGGGTCGGTCCGGCCGGCGTTGTTGACCAGCAGGTCGATCGGGCCGAGGTCGCGTTCGACGACGCGGACGGCCTCGCGGACGGAGCCGGGCCGGGTGACGTCGGCGGTGACGGCGACGCCGCGGGAGCCGTGCCGGACGCATTCCTTGAGGGTGTCGGTGAGGGTCTCGTGGGTGCGGCCGACCAGGCCGACGGCCATGCCCTCGGCGGCGAGGCCGATGGCGATCTCCCGGCCGATGCCGCGGCCGGCGCCGGTGACCAGGGCGACCTGTCCCGTGAGCGATCCCGTCGGCATGCCGCTGCTCCTTCGCGCGTCCCCGGCCACCCGCTGTCCGGCCCGCATTCTGTCCCCCGGTGGGCGGGGGCGGTGCCCGAGGGGGCGCGCGACGCGGACGGGGCCACCCGTTCGGCGCAGGCACGGGACGGGGGCAGGACGGGAACGCGGCGGGGAGGGACCGGGGACCGGGAGGGGGACGCGGTCGGGACGACCTGGGGGCGGGGACCGGCCGTTCCGCCCGGGGAGGGGATGACCTACTCGCCGGTAGGGAGTAGTAACGTCGTCGGGACGGTGCACCGGTCCGCACATACCGGTGCCCCCGAACCGCCGAACAGCAGCTGCTGGGCCACTGTCGCTGGGCGACCCCCGGCACCACCGAAGGGCAACTGAGTGAGTGACATCGCGCGTGTCGGAGTGATCGGCTGCGGCCTGATGGGGTCGGGCATCGCGGAGGTGTTCGCCCGGGCGGGGCTGGACGTCCTGGTCGCCGAGGCCAGCGGCGAGGCGCTGGAGTTCGGGCGCACCCGGCTGACCAACTCACTGGAGACCGCCGTGAAGCGCGGCAAGCTGACGGAGGAGCAGAAGGACGAGGCGCTCGCCCGGCTGTCCTTCACCGTCGACCTGGCGGACTTCGCGGACCGCGACCTGGTGGTCGAGGCGGTCGCGGAGCGCGAGGACATCAAGGTGAAGATCTTCGAGACGCTGGACCGCGTCGTCGAGCGCCGGGACGCGATCCTCGCCTCCAACACCTCCTCGATCCCGATCGTGAAGCTGGCCGCCGCCACCTCCCGTCCCGAGCAGGTGATCGGCCTGCACTTCTTCAACCCGGCGCCGGTGCAGAAGCTGGTCGAGGTGATCCCGACCCTGACCACCTCGTCGGCGACCACCGACCGGGCCGAGACCTTCGCCGTCGAGGTGCTGCACAAGGCCCCGATCCGCGCCCGGGACCGGGCCGGCTTCGTGGTCAACGCGCTGCTGGTGCCGTACCTGCTGTCGGCGGTCCGGATGTTCGAGACCGGTGTGGCCACCGCCTCCGACATCGACAAGGGCATGGAGGCCGGCTGCGCCCACCCGATGGGCCCGCTGCGGCTGTGCGACCTGATCGGCCTGGACACCATCGTCTCCATCGCCGAGTCGATGTACGACGAGTACAAGGAGCCGCTGTTCGCCGCTCCGCCGCTGCTGTCCCGGATGGTCGACGCGGGCCTGCTGGGCCGCAAGTCCGGCCGGGGCTTCTACGACTACACCGCGACCGCCTGACGGTCCGCTGTCCGCGGACGTGACGGGGCCCGGGAGCGGTATCCAGCTCCCGGGCCCCTGGTGTGCCACCCAATTGCTCTGCGCCGGCACGTTTAAGGGTGTGGGTCAGTCTCACAACGTTGCTCTGCCATTGAAGCTACCGCGCCACGGAGAGGCGCAGACGGGAGTCGAACCCGCAACCCACGCTGTAGCACACACCCGGTCGATCCGGCGCTCGGCGGCGAATGCTGAGTCTTGAGCGAGAGTCTGAGTCTTACGGGGCGCCTCTACCATTTGGGCCACTCCGGCAGGTGGTGCCGGAGGAGGGACTCGAACCCCCACCATTTCCCCGATGTTCAGCTTCAACGTCAGTATCAGCTTGCGCTCTTCGCGCCACCCCCGGTCTCACCCGGGGGCGATCATGGGGCTACCCGAGCAGGTAGCCGAACACCGCGTCGCCCACCCTGCGGTCGTCGACCTCGGCCCCGTTGGCCTCCTCGCGGGCGAACTGCACGGCCTGCTGGAGCTTCTCGACCCGCTCGACGAGCTCGTTGACCCGTCGGGCCGGGAGCGCCCCGGAGAACTTCACGGTCGTCCAGTAGCCGATCGCGATGTCCTCGTAGTACACCTCGACCTGCGCCGGGTGCTTCTCGGTCGCCTCGGCCTTGACGTGGTTGCGCGGCACCTTCCTGGTCCGGTTGGTGCGCACCGCCTCGGTCTTCCAGGAGTCCGTGGACGGGTCGTGGCTCCAGGCCTCGGCGGCGTCCAGCACGGGCAGCTTGCGGAGGAAGGTCCGCAGGTCGGTGAGCTGCTTCTCCAGGAAGAGCAGGTAGGTGACCGGCGCGTCCGCGACGAGGGTCCGGCCGTCCACCACCACGTCCGCGCGGGCGGTGGTGTTGGCCCAGTCCTTGGTCGCGACGACGTCGAACAGCCTGGTCAGGGTGGTGGCCGTGGTCCGCAGCACGTCCTCGGCCTTGACCTGGACGCGGGTGGACTCCGGCGGGAGCTGCTCGCCCTCCTCGTCCTTGGGCTGGTAGGTCCGGGAGATGCCGGCCAGCAGCGCGGGCTTCTGCAGGTCCTGGTGGGACTGCGTCAGCTCCTGGAAGGACTTCGACTTGACGCCCTTTTCGACAGCGATGATCTGGTTCAGCTTTGCCACGTCGGGGACGCTACCAGCGCGCGTGTTCGACCGTCATCCGAATTAACGGACACCACGGGTCCGTTCAGGACGCGCCCGTGGCGGGAGGCCCGGCCGCCGCCGCGCCTCCCGCCACCATCCGGCGGTCCGTCAGCTGTTGATGGCGTAGCTGTCCCCGTAGACCTTCCACTTCAGCGGCGGGTTGAGGTCGAAGTTCTTGGCGTTGAGGAACACCGTCTGCTCGGTGTCGACCCGGCTGGTGTCCGAGTGGGCCTCCTCCTTCAGCATCACGGTCTTGCGGGCCGCCAGGAAGGCCTTGAGGTAGGTGGCCTCGTCGCCGCCCTGGGCGGGGGTCTTGGCCTTCTTCATGGCGGCCTTGCGGATGCCGCCGAAGCTGTCCGAGCTGTCGCCGGGACCGTGCATGACGATCGCGTCGTAGTAGGCGAACTGGCCGAGCGCGCGCAGGCCGTCGGCCTTGGCCTGGTTGACCGCGGGGTTGAAGTAGACCCGGTCGCGCTCGTCGTTCTGGGCCTGCTGGAAGACGCTGTCCTTGGCGGCGGTCGCCCAGTCCTTCTCGAAGGCGGAGCCGAGGCCGGCGTGCGACTCGGTGCCGTTGACCTTGCGCAGCGCCGGGAGGTACTTGGCGAGGATGTTGCCCGGCTTGAGGTCGGCGTAGTGCTCGACCAGGTCGAGCATGTCGCCGGTGCCGGAACAGAAGCCGATGATGCCGGCGGTGTAGCCGCGGCCGTCCTTGATGTCCTCGATGTACTTGTACTGGGACTTCCAGTCGAGCGAGGAGTTCTCGGCACTGGACACCAGCTGCATGGCGATGTCCTTCTTGTGCGGGTCGTCCAGGCCGACGGCCACGAGCCGGGTGGCACCGGCGGGGGCCGGGGCGGCGTGGACGGTGCCGGCGGCCGCGACACCGGCCGGGACGGCGACCAGCAGGGCGGCGAGGGCGAGCCGGGCGGTGGGGTGCTTGAGACGCATGGGGCGCTCCGTTTCCCTGGTCCGGGGCATGGGGGTCTCCGGACCCATGAGGAGAGTTAGGAAAGTTTCCTAACTAGATTGAAGCGTTCACGCCCACCACCGCGCAAGGCCCTGACGCCATCTTTACCCGCGCGGTCATGCGAAAGGCCCCGACCGGAAGTCCGGTCGGGGCCCCTCGTACCGCTGGGCGGACGGGCCGTCAGGCGCCGCGCAGCACCGCGCCGGTGCGGGCGACGGCCTCGGCGACGGCCGCCCCGCGGGCGGCGCTCGCCTCGTCGGCGGTCAGCGTCCGGTCCGCGGCGCGGAACCGCAGCGCGTACGCCAGCGACTTGCGGCCCTCGCCGACCTGCTCGCCGGTGAAGACGTCGAACAGCCGGATCGCCTCCAGCAGCTCGCCGGCCCCGGCCCGCAGCGCGGCCTCGACCTCGGCGGCCGGCACGGCCGCGTCGACGATCAGCGCGACGTCCTGGGTGGCCACCGGGAAGCCGGAGACCGGCGGGCCGTCGACCCGCACGGCGCCGTCGGCGGACAGCAGGTCCAGGTCGAGCTCCATCGCCGAGGTGCGCTCGGGCAGGCCCAGCGCCTTGACGGCGCGCGGGTGCAGCTCACCGGCGTGGCCGACCACCCGGTCGGTGCCCGCCACGACCAGCTCGGCGCAGCGGCCCGGGTGCCAGGGCAGCAGCTGGCCCCGGCGCACGTCCAGCTCGACGCCGGCGGCCCGGGCCACCGCGCGGGCGGCCTCGATCGCGTCGGCCCAGCCGGCCGCGGAGCCCTTGCCCCACCAGCCGGACGGCAGCCGCTCGCCGGCCAGGGCCACCGCGACCCGGCGCGGCTGGTGCGGCAGCGCGGCGTCCAGCGCGGCCAGCTCCTCGGCGCTGGGACGGCGGTCGACGGCCGGGCGCGGGGCGACCGACAGCTCGTCCTTCGGCAGGAACACCGTCCCGGTCTCGAAGATCGCCAGATCGGTGTTGCCCCGGCCGACGTTGCGGCGCAGCGCCCCGAGCAGTCCCGGCAGCAGCGTGGTGCGCAGCCCCGGCTCCTCGTCGTTGAGCGGGTTGACCAGCGTCACCGTCCGGCGGCGGCGGTCGTCCGGCTCCAGGCCGAGCGCGTCGAAGGAGGCCTCGCCGACGAACGGGTAGTTGTTGACCTCGACGAAGCCGGCGCCGGCCAGTGCCACGCCCACCCGGCGGTGCGTCCGCTGGGCCTCGGTCAGGCCCTTGCCCGGCGGGACGGTGGGCATCCGGGCGGGGACGTTGTCGTACCCCTCCAGCCGGATGACCTCCTCCGCGAGGTCGTACGGGTCGGTGAGGTCGGGGCGCCAGGTCGGCGGGGTGACCTCCAGGACGTCGGCGCCGGAGACCGAGCAGCCGATCTCCTGGAGGCGCCGGGTGACGGTCTCGCGGCCGTACCCGGTGCCGGCGACCCGGTCGGGCAGGTCGGCGGCGATGGTGATGGTGCGCACCGGGTGCGGGGCGGCGATGTCGGTGACACCGGCCTCGGCGGTACCGCCGGCGATCAGCACCAGCAGGTCGACGGCGCGCTGCGCGGCGGCGCGGGCGGCCTCCGGGTCGACGCCGCGCTCGAAGCGCTTGGACGCCTCGGAGGGCAGCTTGTGCCGCTTGGCACCGCGGGCGATGGCGACCGGGTCGAAGTGCGCCGCCTCGATGATCACCTCGGTGGTGCCCGGGCCGGCGGCCGGGTCGAGGATCTCGGTGGAGGCGCCGCCCATGACACCGGCCAGGCCGATCGGGCCGCTGTTGTCGCAGATCAGCAGGTCCTCGGCGGACAGCGTGCGCTTGACGCCGTCGAGGGTGGTCAGGCTCTCGCCCGGCTCGGCCCGGCGGACCGTGATCGGGCCGTCCACGCGCTGCTTGTCGTAGGCGTGCAGCGGCTGGCCCACCTCCAGCATCACGTAGTTGGTGATGTCGACGGCGAGCGAGATCGGGCGGACGCCCGCCTTCTGCAGCCGGCGCTGGAGCCAGATCGGGGACTTGGCGGCCGGGTCGATGCCGACCACGGTGCGGGCCACGAAGCGGTCGCAGCCGGCCGGGTCGTTGACCTTCACCAGGTAGCCGAAGGAGTTGGCCGGCGGCACGTCGAGCAGCGCCGGGTCGGCCAGCGGCAGCCCGTACGCGGCGGCGGCCTCGCGGGCGACGCCGCGCATGGACAGGCAGTAGCCGCGGTCCGGGGTGACGGCGATGTCGAGCACGTCGTCGACCAGCTGGAGCAGCTCGATCGCGTCGGTGCCGGGCTCGTACTCCGGCGGCAGCACGATGATGCCGTCGTGGTCGTCGCCCATGCCCAGCTCGCGGGCGGAGCAGATCATGCCGGCCGAGGTGTGGCCGTAGGTCTTGCGCGCGGCGATCGGGAACGGGCCGGGCAGCACGGCGCCGGGGAGGACCACCACGACCTTGTCGCCGACGGCGAAGTTGGTCGCGCCGCAGACGATCTCCTGCGGGTCACCGGTGCCGTTGGCCGCGCCGACGTTGACCCAGCAGTGCCGGATCGGCTTCTTGAAGCCGGACAGCTCCTCGATGGAGAGCACCTCGCCGACCACCAGCGGGCCCTTGAGGTCGCCGCCGATCTGCTCGACGGTCTCGACCTCCAGGCCGGCCCGGACCAGGCGCTCGGCCACGTCGCGGCCGGTCTCGCCGGCCGGCAGGTCGACGTACTCGCGCAGCCAGGAAAGCGGGACGCGCATCAGATCTCCATCCCGAACGGGAGGGTGAAGCGCACGTCACCCTCGACCATGTCGCGCATGTCGGCGACGTTGTGACGGTTCATCAGGATTCGCTCCAGGCCCAGGCCGAACGCGAAGCCGCTGTAGCGGTCGGGGTCGACACCGCAGGCGACCAGCACCCGCGGGTTGACGACACCGCAGCCGCCGAGCTCGATCCAGCCCTCGGAACCGCAGGTGCGGCAGGGCCGGTCCGGGTTGCCGACCGACTCGCCGCGGCACACGAAGCACTGCAGGTCGATCTCGGCGCTCGGCTCGGTGAACGGGAAGTACGAGGGCCGCCAGCGCAGTTCCAGGCCGTCGCCGATCAGGGTCGAGACCAGCTGCTCGATGGTGCCCTTGAGGTCGGCGAAGGTGATGCCCTCGTCCACGGCCAGGCCCTCGACCTGTCGGAAGACCGGGGTGTGGGTGGCGTCCAGCTCGTCGGTGCGGTAGACCCGGCCGGGGCAGACCACGTAGACGGGGGGCTCGCGGTCGAGCAGGGTGCGGGCCTGGACCGGGGAGGTCTGGGTGCGCAGCACCACGCCGGAGTCGGCGGAGCCGTCCGGGGCGCGGACGAAGAAGGTGTCCTGCATGGAGCGGGCCGGGTGGTCCGGGCCCAGGTTGAGGGCGTCGAAGTTCAGCCACTCGGCCTCGACCTCGGGGCCCTCGGCGACCTGGTAGCCCATCGCGACGAAGGTGTCCTCGATGCGCTCGGCCAGCGTGGTCAGCGGGTGGCGGGCGCCGCGCGGGGTGCGGTCGTAGGGCAGGGTGACGTCCACCGCCTCCTCGACCAGCACCCGGGCGTCGCGCTCGGCCTCCAGTTCGCCCTGCCGCTTGGCGAGGGCCTGGTTGACGGCGCCCCGGGCCTGGCCGATCAGCTTGCCGGCGGCGGCCTTGGCGTGCGGGGGCAGGGCGCCGATCTCGCGGTTGGCGAGGGAGAGCGCGGAACGGTCGCCGGTGTGGGCGACCTTGGCCTGCTTCAGCTCGTCGAGGCTGGTGGCGGCGGCGAACGCGGCGATTGCCTCGTCCCGGGCCGCCTCCACCACCTCGGGCTTGAGGGCCTCGACCTCGACCGGGTCGTACGACTTGTTGGGTGCCGACATCTCTATCTTCCCGTGCTCCTGCTCGTCCGTGCTCAGGTAAGGGGGCTCGTACGCCCTCCGTACCCGCCGACGGGCAGGAGGGGTCCACCGCGTCACGCCCGGCGTGGCCGGGGCACGGGCAGCCGGTCTCCGAACGGGGGAGGTGGGATGTCCGCGGCACGGCCGCGCAGGGCGTTCCACAACGCCAAAGGTCGAGTGTAGTCGCAGCGCGTAGCGCGACCGCCGTCAAGCCCGCCCGTGGACCGACCGCGCCCTGCGGGGCAGGGCGCCGCTGCTCGTTCAGAGCATGAAGTCGGGGATCCCGGCGGGCAGGACGAATCGGAACCGGGCGCCGCCGCCGGGCGCGCGGTCCACCCGGATCGAGCCGCCGTGGGCTTCGACGATGCCCTTGACGATGTAGAGGCCGAGGCCGGTGCCGCCACGCCTGGAGCCGCGCCAGAAGCGGGTGAAGACGCGTGGGACCGCCTCTTCGGGGATACCGCTTCCTTCGTCGCTCACGGTGACCGCTGTGCCTTCCACGATGCGGGGCGGAGTGCCGGGGCGCTCCCAGACGGGGGCCTCGACGACCTCCTTGGCCGGTGCCACCTCGATGGTGACAGTCCCCTCGCCGTGACGCACCGCATTTTCCAGCAGGTTGGCGAGCACCTGGTCGACCTTGTCCGGGTCGGCCCACAGCACCGTCAGCGGCTCGCCGATCCGGATGTCGAAGCGGTCCTCGGGGATGCCGGTGGCGACCTTGCGCTCGACGTGGCGGCGGACGGCGGCGGCCAGGTCGACCACCTGCTTGCGCAGCTCCAGCCGGCCCGCGTCGATCCGGGAGATGTCCAGCAGCTCGGCGATCAGCCGGGTGACCCGGTCGGCGTCGGCGTCCACGGTCTCCAGCATCAGCCGCTTCTGCCCGTCGGTGAACCGCTCCCACTTGGCCAGCAGGGTCGCCGTGAAGCCCTTGACACTGGTGAGCGGCGAACGCAGCTCGTGCGCGACGGTGGCGATCAGCTCGGCGTGGCTGCGCTCGGTGCGGCGGCGGGCCTCGGTGCCGCGCAGGGCGATCACCAGCTTCTCCACCGGGCCCTTGGGGCGGGCCCGCACGTAGCGGGCGGAGACCAGCACCTCGCGGCCGCCGGGCAGCAGCAGATTGCGCTCCGGCTGGCTGGTGCGGACGGCGAGACCGCCGTACGGGTCGGTCAGCTGCCACCAGCGGCGGCCGTCGAGGTCCTCCAGCGGGAGGACGTCCTCCAGTCCGCTGCCGAGGGCGGCCCCGGGGTGGACCCCGGTCAACCGGGCGGCGGCGCGGTTGAAGCAGACCACCCGGCCCGACGCGTCGGCGACCACCAGGCCGTCCGGAAGGTCGTCCGGATCGAGCTCCGGCCCGCTGCCGACCATGGGTGTCCTCCCCGATTACCCACCGTGTCTTTCCCCCCACCGAGGCAGACCCTAGCGCCTCCCGGCCTCGGGTAATAGGGCCCACGACGAGTTCCCGGCGCGCCCGGGCGGCCCCGTTCCCGGGCTGTCACCGGGGGACCGGCCCCGGGGCGGCCGGGCGGGGCGCGGTGCCCGGCCGGGCCGGGGGACCGGCAGCGGCCGGACGGGGACCGCTAGCGGACGGCCGCGCGGCAGCCGCCGGGCGAGCGCTGGGCGCGGGCCGAGGCGTACAGGCAGACCGCGGCGGCCGTGGCCAGGTTGAGGCTCTCGGCGTGCCCGTGGATCGGGACGCGCACGACCTCGTCGGTGAGCGCGCGGGTCTCCTCCGGGAGCCCCCACGCCTCGTTGCCGAACACCCATGCGCCGGGCGCGCCCAGGGTGCCCTCGTCGAGCTCCCGGTCGAGGTCGCGCTCCCCCGCTCCGTCGGCGGCCAGCACCCGCACGCCGGCCTCGCGCAGCCGGCCGATCGCCTCCTCGACCGGCACGCCGACGGCGACCGGGAGGTGGAACAGGCTGCCGACGGAGGCCCGGACGGCCTTCGGGTTGTAGAGGTCCACGGAGGCGTCGGTGAGCACCACGGCGTCGGCCCCGGCCGCGTCGGCGGTGCGCAGCACGGTGCCGGCGTTCCCGGGGTCGCGGACGTGGGCGAGCACGGCGACCAGCTTCGGCCGGGCGGCCAGCACCTCGGCGAACGGGGTGTCGATGAAGCGGCAGAGGGCGACGATGCCCTGCGGGGTCACGGTGTCGCAGATCCCGGCGATCACCTCGTCCGTGGCGGTGAGCACCGGCAGCCCCTCGGCCAGCGCGGCCTCGACGATCCCGGCGTGCCGTTCGGCGGCCTCGACCGTGGCGTACACCTCGACGACGGCGTGCTCGCCCGAACCCGGCAGCCGCCCGAACGCGACGGCCTCGCGCACGGCCTGCGGGCCTTCGACGAGGAAGCGGCGCTCCTTGCCGCGCTGGCTGCGCTTGGCGAGCCTCCGGGCGGCGATGACGCGCGGCGAGCGCAGGGAGGTGAGCAGGGGCGTGTCGGTGCTCGGCATGGTCTCGTCTCTGTACTGGCGTCTGCGCGGTAACACAAAACCGGACCCGCAGGATCGAGCCTGCGGGTCCGGTCAGTTCAACACAACTGATCCGAGGATCAGGCGGCGTCGGCGGCGGCCTTCGGCGCGTTGACGTCGGCCGGCAGCGCCTTCTGGGCGACCTCGACGAGCACGGCGAACGCGCCCGGGTCGTTGACGGCCAGGTCGGCCAGCATCTTGCGGTCGATCTCGACGCTGGCGGCCTTCAGGCCCTGCACGAAGCGGTTGTAGGTGATGCCGTTGGCACGGGCCGCAGCGTTGATGCGCTGGATCCACAGCTGACGGAAGTCGCCCTTGCGCTTCTTGCGGTCGTTGAAGTTGTAGACCAGCGAGTGGGTGACCTGCTCCTTGGCCTTGCGGTACAGGCGCGAGCGCTGGCCGCGGTAGCCGCTGGCGCGCTCCAGGATGACCCGGCGCTTCTTGTGGGCGTTCACTGCCCGCTTGACGCGTGCCACTTGATTACTCCTTGGGTTGGACCACGGACTACTTCACGTGGTCCGTCATTCGAATGGGTCGGGAAGGATCAGCTGCCCCGCACACGGCTGGCGCCGGGCGGGAGGGCGATCACTTGCCGAGAAGCTTCTTGATCTTCTTGGCGTCGGCGGGGGCGAGCACGACCGTCCCGGCCAGCTTGCGGGTCAGCGTGGAGGGCTTGTGCTCCAGGAGGTGGCGGCGGCCGGCGCGCTCGCGCAGCACCTTGCCAGAGCCACTGATCTTGAAGCGCTTGCTGGCGCCACTGTGCGTCTTCTGCTTCGGCATGTCGCCGTTTCTCCTCGTCGGTCCGTCCACGCCCGCGCGGTGTGCGCCGCGCGGGCGTGAAGGATGGATCTGCGGTGACCGGGCGGGACGCCCCGTCACCCTGGTGGCCGGTCTCCCGGGCCGCTCTGACCGGGGAAGGTCAGGCGCCCTGGGAGGCCTCGGCCGGCTGCTCGACCGGAGCGGCGGCCTCGGGGGCCTCCGTCTCGGCGGCGGCGTCCTGGGCCTCGGCGACGTCCTCGGCAAGGTCCTCAGCGAGGTCCTCGGCGACGTCCTCGGAGTCCAGGACGTCGTCCTGGTCGTCGAGGAGCTCCTCGGAGTCCGCGGCGGCGTCGGAGCCGGGGGTCCGGCCCTGACGCTCGGCCTTGCGGGCGTCCGCGATGGCGCGGGCCTCGGCCATCGCCTCGGTCTTCTTCTTGTGCGGGCCGAGGACCATGATCATGTTTCGGCCGTCCTGCTTCGGCGACGACTCGATGAAGCCCAGGTCCTGGACGTCGTCGGCGAGCCGCTGGAGCAGACGGAAGCCCAGCTCGGGGCGGGACTGCTCACGACCACGGAACATGATCGTGATCTTGACCTTGTCGCCCTGCTTGAGGAACCGAACGACGTGACCCTTCTTGGTGTCATAGTCGTGCGGATCGATCTTCGGCCGGAGCTTCATCTCCTTGATGACCGTGTGCGCCTGGTTCTTGCGCGCCTCACGGGCCTTCATGGCCGACTCGTACTTGAACTTGCCGTAGTCCATGAGCTTGCACACCGGCGGCCGGGCGGTCGCCGCGACCTCGACCAGGTCGAGGTCGTACTCCTGCGCGAGCTCCAGCGCCTTGGCAAGCGGCACGATGCCGACCTGCTCGCCGCTGGGACCGACGAGTCGCACCTCGGGGACGCGAATCCGGTCGTTGATGCGGGGCTCGGTGCTGATGGGGCCTCCTCGGTTGCACCTTCTGCGATGCGGCCGTCGGGCGGCGGTCGCACGTAGTGGACTCGACCACTGGGCGGGGCTTCATTCGTGCTGCGCTGTGGATCCCTACGCCCACACCGCGACACGAAAAAAGCCCCGCTCGGTACAAGCGGGGCTCCACACAACCGGGGTCGGCACCCGGTGAGGGGTGCTGCGGCGACTGTCGGCGCTGGGCGCCCGTCGCGGACCGGACCCGTCGACCGCGAGGCCGCTCGGGTGGGAGACTTTCGCGGTTGCCCTCTCGGGCCTCCTGGGTGGAGCCTCCTCTTGCTGGCCGGGCTTCCCTGGGGATGCCTGGCCGGTCAGTCTCGAAGCATACAGCCCCGGGGGGTCGAACGCCATTCCGCCCCCGCCCGGCCCGGCTTGTACGCTCCCTCTGTACGGACAACGGCACGACGGAACGAGCCCCCCTTGAGCAGCGAGCCCATCCAGAACCCCGCCGCGGACGACGAGGCGATCGGCTTCGACGACCTCACCCGGGACATCGCCGAGGTCCCGGCCGTCGAGGTGATCACCACCGTCGCGGTGCACCTGATGAGCGCCGCGGCCGTCAAGTGCGGTCTCGCCGAGGGCGGCGACAAGGACAAGGACCTCGACGAGGCCCGCAAGCTCATCACCGCGCTGGCCGGACTGGTCACCGCCGGAGCCCCGGAGATCAGCAACTTCCACGCGGCGCCGCTGCGGGACGGCCTGCGCTCGCTGCAGCTGGCCTTCCGCGAGGCCTCGCTCGTCCCGGACGCCCCGGGCTCGGGCCCGGGCGAGAAGTTCACCGGGCCGGTCTACTCCTGAGACGCACCCGCGACGGCGGGGAGCATCGTCACGTGACGATGCTCCCCGCCGTCCTTCGTCAGCGCCGGTAGAGCGGTTCGCCGGGCAGCCCCGCACCCGCCGGGAGGACCGCCAGGTCCAGCCCCAGGTCCAGCCGGACCCGCAGCACCGGATCGGTGGCCACCGCCCGGCCCACCCGCTGCGCGGCCTCCTGGATCCCGGTCCGGTCCAGCTCCGGGTCCAGGACCACCGCGAGCACGCCGTCCGAGTCCTCGGTCGCCGCCAGTACCCCGGCGACCACCTGCGGCTCCGCGGCCAGCAGCGCCCGCACCGCCTCCCGCACCTCGGGGTCGGCGGCCGGCGCCAGGTACGACCGGTTCTCCGCCAGGGCGCGGAGCCGGGCCCCGGACAGCAGGAACGGCACCGGCCCGGCCGGGTCCAGCAGCAGGGTGTCCGCGCGCTCGGAGAAGGCGACCATGGCGGCCTGCGGCGCGGCCACCGGCGCCGGGCGGGCATCGGCCCGCCAGCGCGCCAGCGACTCCAGCGAGGTGAAGGCCGGCAGGGCGCGCCGGCCGTCGGCGGCCTCGACCAGCGGGACGGCCATGTCACTGCTCTTGTCGTGCTTGTGCCCGTGCTCGTCCACCTCGACCTCACCGAGGATCGCCACGATCGGCACCATCAGCCGGGTGGGCGTCAGCGCGGCCAGCACCTGCGGCTCGGCGGCGGGGTCCTGCGTCCAGCGGGCGAGCGCGGCGGTCAGCGCCGGGTCCGCGGTGCCGTCGTCGCCGGAGAAGCCGGGATCGGGGATGCTCTTGCCGACGAAGGCCGGGTTCGGGAAGTCGTTGCGGTCCACCCGCCCGACCCTATGCCACCGTGCGGCCGCCCCGCCCGGACCGAAGGTCCCGTCCGGAGGTCCCGTCCGGAGTCCCTGTTCGGGGTACCCGCCCGAAGGTCCCCCGTCCAACCCCTACCGACGGGTACGGCGGGTGTGGCACGCTGCGCCCATGGCCACGCCCGAAGCCGCAGCCCGCACCGCGTCCGCCCGACCGACCGCCGCGCCGCCGGCCCCCTCCCCGGCCGCCGACCGCGCCCGGTACGACCGGGCCACCGCCCATCTGGACGGCCCGGTGGCCGTCGTCGACCTGGCGGCCTTCGACGCCAACGCGGCCGACCTGGTGCGCCGGGCCGGGGGCAAGCCGGTCCGGGTGGCCAGCAAGTCGGTGCGCTGCCGCGCCCTGCTGGAGCGGGTACTGGCCGTGGAGGGCTTCGCCGGGGTGATGGGCTTCACCCTCGCCGAGTCGCTCTGGCTGGCCCGCACCGGCCTGCGCGACATCCTGCTCGCCTACCCCTCCAGCGACCGCGCCGGCTTCGCCGAGCTGACCGCCGACCCGGAGCTGGCCGCCGCCGTCACCGTGGTCCTGGACGACCCGGCCCAGCTGGACCTGGTCGACGCGGCCCGGGCCGGCTCCGCCGAGGTGCGGGTCTGCCTCGAACTGGACACCGCGCTGCACCTGCTCGGCGGCCGGGTCCGGGTCGGCGCCCGCCGCTCGCCGCTGCGCACCCCGGAGGACGTGGCCGCCTTCGCCGAGCTGGTGCAGCGCCGCCGGGGCTTCCGGGTGGTCGGGCTGATGGCCTACGAGGGGCACGTCGCCGGTGTGGGCGACGCGGTGCCCGGGCGGCCGGTGCGCTCCGGGCTGATCCGGCTGATGCAGGCCCGGGCCCGGACCGAGCTGGCCGAGCGGCGGGCGGCGACGGTCCGGCTGGTGCGCCGGGTGGCCGAGCTGGAGTTCGTCAACGGCGGCGGGACCGGCAGCGTCGAGTCGACGGTGGCCGAGCGCGCGGTGACCGAGGTGGCGGCCGGATCCGGGCTGTACCAGCCGAGACTGTTCGACAACTACCGGTCGTTCCGGGGCCGGCCGGCCGCCCTGTTCGGCCAGCCGGTGGTCCGCCGGCCCGGGCTCGGCGTGGTGACGGTGCTGGGCGGCGGCTACCCGGCGTCCGGCGCGGCCGGCCCGGACCGCTCCCCCGTGCCGTACCTGCCGACCGGGCTGCGCTACGACCCGATGGAGGGGGCCGGCGAGGTGCAGACACCACTGCTCGGCGCCGCCGCGGACGATCTGCTGATCGGCGACCGGGTCTGGTTCCGGCACGCCAAGGCGGGGGAACTCTGCGAGCGCTTCCCGGAGTTGCACCTGGTGGAGGGCGACCGGGTGGTACGCACCGTGCCCACCTACCGGGGCGAGGGGCACACCTTCCTCTGAGCCGGGTGGCGGCCCGCGCCGTTCCGTCCCCTCCGGACCGCGGTTCCACTACCGTGGGACGCGGATCGCACCGACGGAGGGGGAGGCCGTGGAGGCCGAGATCGCGCAGCTGGTGACGACGGGGGCCACGACGGTGGTCGGGCTGATGGCCACCGAGGCGTGGACGCAGGCCCGTTCACGTCTGGCCGCGCTCTTCGGGCGGGGCCGAAACGCCGAGGAGGTGTCGGCCGAGCTGGAGGAGATCCGGGTCGAGGTGGTCCGGGCGGACGGCGACGCCGAGCTGGTCGGCGACCAGGCCGCCGAGCTGCGCAACCGGCTCCGCCGGCTGCTGCGCGAGGACCCGCGGGCGGCGGCGGAGCTGGAGGCCGTGCTGCGGGAGTTCGCGCCGCGGCAGCAGCCCGGGGACACCGTGCACAACGAGATCCACAACGGGACGTTCAACGAGTCCGTCATCCAGGCGGGCCGGAGCCAGGTCACCTACAACTACCAGTCCCCGCCGCCCGGGAAGGACTGACCCCGCCCGGGAACCGCAGGAACCCCGGCCGAACCTTGGCCGGACCTTGGCCGGACCTTAAGAAGGCCCGATGGGATGCCTAACTACGGCGCCCCGTCGGGCCTTTGCGCTGCTCGGCGGGCTACATTCCGTCAAAAAGTGGCCCACAGCGCGCTATTGCCAGCTGGTCTAGTCCAATCATACGCTCAGCCCAGGGACCGGAGCGCCGGGTCGACCGGCCCCTCGGGCAGACGTGCCCGGCACTCCCCCACAACCTCGACCCGGTACACGGTCAAGGAGTCCCCACCCCATGTCCATGAAGCGCACCGCTCTGTCCGTCGGCGTCATCGGCGCCGCGTTCCTCTCCGTCTCGGCCGCCGGCATCGGCACGGCCGGCGCCCACGGCACCGTGACCAACCCGGTCAGCCGGGTCGCGGCCTGCTACGCCGAGGGTCCGGAGACCCCCAAGTCGCAGATCTGCAAGGACCTCGTCGCACTGAGCGGCACCCAGCCGCTGTACGACTGGAACGAGGTCAACCTCGCCAACGCCGCCGGCAACCACCAGGCGCTGATCCCGGACGGCAAGCTCTGCTCCGCCGGCCGCGACAAGTACAAGGCCCTGGACCTGCCGCGCGCCGACTGGCCGGCCACCGCGGTCACCGCCGGAAAGATCGACTTCAAGTTCCGGGTCACCGCCCCGCACCAGGGCAACCAGACCATCTACATCACCAAGCAGAGCTGGAACCCCACCCAGCCGCTGAAGTGGTCCGACCTCGACCCGGTGACGGTCGCCCAGGTGCCGACCCAGCGCACTTCGGACAACGGCTACTACAACTACAGCGGCACCCTGCCGCAGCGCACCGGCCGTCAGCTGCTCTACATGGTGTGGCAGCGCACCGACAGCCCGGAGGCGTTCTACAGCTGCTCGGACGTCGACTTCGGCAAGGGCGCCTCGCTCACCGAGGCGGTCTCCGCGCTCACCGCCCAGGCCCCGGCCGCGCCGAGCGAGGCGCAGATCGCCGCCGGCCAGTCCAAGTCCACCGTGGCCCACCACGGACACGGCGGCAACGCCGAGGAGCCGGCCGGCAAGGTCGTCGCGGCCGACAGCGCCGCGGTCGGCGGCGGCTCGGCCACCGGGCCGATGCTGCTCACCGGTGCCGCCGCGATCGGCCTCGGCTGGGCCGCCATGGTGCTCCGGCGCCGTCGGGTCGAGGCTGTTCGACACGACGGCTGACCGCCGGAAGCCGGGGCGGCGCCGTTCCCGAACCCCTGTTCGGCGCCTGCCCCGGCCGATCCACCCGTAGCGGTACGGCGGCGGCCCGCCCGGAGTGTTCCGGGCGGGCCGCCGCCGTGCGTGAGCCGAACCGTGCGGGTCGTACCCCGGGGTCCGCGTCGGGACCCCGGGGCCGATGCCCTTCTCAGGTGTTCGAGGTGCCGGTACCGCCGCCGTCCTGGCCGCCGGGGAAGCCCGGGATCGCGGGCAGCTTGCCGCTGTAGTCGGTGATGCCCTTGAGGATGGTGTCCATCGCCGCGACGTCCGGCGCCTTGTCGGCGATGTCGAAGCCGAAGTGCACCGAGACCAGCGACTTGCCGTCGGCGGACGGGAAGACCACCGTCTGCACATAGCCGTCGTTGCCCTTGGCGGCGTCCACCTTCCAGCGGACCAGGTAGCCGTCCCGGCCGTCCACCTTGACCGCCTCGGACTTGAGCTCCTGGTGCGAGAGGACCTCGTTGTAGGAGTCCTTGACGGCCTTGTCGATGTCGGCCTTGGCCGCCGCCTGGACGTCGGTGCCGGCGCCGTCGATCCGGCCGGTGTTGGCACCGCCCAGCGAGCAGCTGCCGCCGCCCTCGCAGTCGTAGGAGCCGATGGTGATCAGGGCGAAGCCGTCGCGGGTGGTGCCGCCCTCCCAACCCGAGGGGATGGACAGGACCAGCCGGTTCACCGCGTCGATGGCCTGGGTGCTGTTGGCGCCGTTGCCCCGGCCTCCGTTGCCGTTCCCGTTGCCCTGACCGCCGTTGCCCTGACCGCCGTTGCCCTGGCCGCCATTGCCGTTCCCGTTGCCACGGCCTCCGTTGCCGTTGCCCTGGCCGCCGTTGTTGTTACCGCCGTTGTTGCCGCCCGGGTCGCCGAAGTCCGGCAGACCGCGCCACGGGCCGCCGTTGCCATTGCCGTTGCCGTTTCCATTGCCGCCGGGCGGAACGGCCGGGCGCGCGCTGTGGTGCCGGTCGCCGTGGTCGTCCATCGCCAGATAGGTGATGCCCGAACCGACGCCCAGGCCCAGCACGGCCGCCACGGTGGCCGCGATCACGAGCTTGGACGGCTTGCGCCGCCGCTTCGGCGGTGGGGGCGGCGGCGAACCGTAGGCGGTGCCGAAGGGCGGCGGCTCCGGGTAGCGGACCGACGGTCCGCCCTCCAGCACCTCCCCCTCCAGCACTCGGGTCTCGGCGGTCTCCTCCGACCCCGGAGCGTCCGCCGCCGGGGCCTCCGGCGGCGGCGCGTCCGAGGGTGCGGGCCGGGTGCTGGCCGTCCAGCCCTTGCCGTCCCACCAGCGCTGGGGTCGCGGGTCGCTGGTGATGTCCTTCGGGTCCGGGTACCACCCGGCGGGGATCTGCTCACTCACGACAGAGAATCTAAAGGCAGCCGGATAAGCGCGAAATCAGCTGGACCCCGAATTCCGGCCCTTTTCGATGAGATTACGGTGAGAAGCCGGGAGCGGCCCCTCCGGAGGCCCGGAACGTGTCTTTCCGATCACACCCCGGATCGCTCCCGGATCGCTCCCGGGCCACCGCCGGGTCACGCCCCGGGGCCGTGCAGCGGCGTCACGTAGGCGCCGGAGATCCCGCCGTCCACCAGGAACTCGCCGGCCGTCATGAACGAGGAGTCGTCGCTGGCGAGGAAGGCGACCGCGGCCGCGATCTCCTCCGGCCGGGCGAAGCGGCCGAGCGGGATGTGCACCAGTCGGCGGGCCGCCCGCTCCGGGTCCGCGGCGAACAGCTCGCGCAGCAGCGGGGTGTCCACCGGCCCCGGGGAGAGCGCGTTCACCCGGATGCCCTCCCGGGCGAACTGCACGCCCAGCTCGCGCGACATCGCCAGCACCCCGCCCTTGGACGCGGTGTACGAGATCTGCGAGGTCGCCGCGCCCATTCGGGCCACGAAGCTCGCGGTGTTGACGATCGAACCCCGCCCGTGCCGGCGCATGTACGGCAGCACGGCCCGGCAGCACAGGTAGACCGAGGTCAGGTTGACCTCCTGGACCCGGCGCCAGGCGTCCAGCCCGGTGGTGAGGATCGAGTCGTCCTCCGGCGGCGAGATGCCGGCGTTGTTGAAGGCGACGTCCACGCTGCCGAAGGTCTCGTAGGCCTCGTCGAAGAGCGCCTCGACCATCGCCGGGTCGGTCACGTCGGTGTGCACGAACAGGCCGCCGACCGCCTCGGCGGCCGCCCTGCCCGCGGTCTCGTCGATGTCGGCGCAGACCACCCGGGCACCCTCGGCGGCGAGCCGGTGGGCCGAGGCCAGGCCGATCCCGCTGCCCGCACCGGTGATCACGGCCGTGCGCCCGACCAGCCGGCGGCAGACCGGCCCGTCGGCCTCCCCGGACTCGTGGGGGTGGTGGGGCCGGGGGGCGTTCCGGGTCACTGGCGGCTCCTACGCGTCGGTGCGGATGTAGACGTTCTTGGTCTCGGTGAAGTGCGCCAGTGCCTCCGGCCCCAGCTCGCGGCCGACGCCGGACTCGCCGAAGCCGCCGAACGGCGTCCAGTACCGCACCGAGGAGTGCGAGTTGACCGAGAGGTTCCCGGCCGCGACCCCGCGTGCCAGCCGCAGCGCCCGGCCCAGGTCGCGGGTCCAGATCGAGCCGGAGAGGCCGTACCGGGTGGCGTTGGCCAGGCGCAGCGCGTCCGCCTCGTCCTCGAACGGGAGCACCACCGCGACCGGGCCGAAGATCTCCTCGGTGACCGCCGGGACGTCCGGCCGGGTCGGCGCCAGGACCGTCGGCGGGTACCAGAAGCCGGGCCCGTCCGGGACCGCGCCGCGGGCCAGCACCGGCAGGTCGGGCGTCACGTACGAGGCGACCCGGCGCACCTGCGCGGCCGAGATCAGCGGGCCGATCGTGGTCCGCGGATCGGCCGGGTCGCCGGTGCGGACGGCCTCGACGGCCGGCAGCAGCAGGGCCAGGAAGTCGTCGAGCACGTCCCGCTGGACCAGGATCCGGCTGCGGGCGCAGCAGTCCTGGCCGCTGTTGTCGAGGAAGGACATCGGGTCGGCGGCGCCCGCGAGGTCGGCGTCGGCGAAGACGATGTTGGGGCTCTTGCCGCCCAGTTCGAGGGTCACCCGCTTGGCCCGGGCCGCGCAGCGGGCGGCGACCTCCTTGCCGACCAGGGTGGAGCCGGTGAAGACGATCTTGCGGACCTCCGGGTGGTCCACCAGCGCCCGGCCGGTCACCGGCCCGGAGCCCGGCACCACCTGGAACAGGCCCTCGGGCAGCCCGGCGGCGAGGGCGAGCTCGGCCAGCCGCAGCGCGGTGAGCGGGGTCGCCTCGGCGGGTTTGAGCAGGACGGCGTTGCCGGCCGCGAGGGCGGGTGCGAAGCCCCAGGCGGCGATCGGCATCGGGAAGTTCCACGGCGCGATCACCCCGACCACGCCGACCGGTTCCCGGAAGGTGACGTCCAGCCCGCCGGCCACCGGGATCTGCCGCCCGGTCAGCCGCTCCACTCCCCCGGCCGCGTACTCCAGCAGGTCGCGGACGTTGCCGGCCTCCCAGGTGGCGTTGCCGATGGTGTGGCCGGCCTCGGTGACCTCCAGGGCGGCGAGTTCGGGGACGTGCACGTCCACCTGGTCGGCGAAGCACCGCAGCAGCCGGGCCCGTTCGCCGGGCGCCAGGGCGGCCCAGCCGCGCTGGGCCGCGACGGCGCGCCGCACGGCGGCGTCGAGCTGCCCGGGCGTGGTGTCGGGCAGGGTGGCGAGGACCTCGCCGGTGGCGGGGTTGCGGACGGTGCAGGCGGGGGGCGCCGCCTCGGCGAGGGTGGCGGTGGTCGTGTCGATGGTGCTCACATCCGCTCGGTCGATGGTGCTCACATCCGCTCGAAGGACCGGTAGCGCTCCCAGTCGGTGATCGCGCCGTCGTAGGCGTCCTGCTCGACCCGGGCCATGTGGAGGTAGTGCTCGACCACGTCGTCCCCGAAGGCGGTGCGGGCGAGTTCGCTCGCGCCCCACAGGTCGGCGGCCTCGCGCAGCGATCCCGGCACCCGGGCGTAGTCCTCGACGGCGTAGGCGTTGCCCAGGCAGGGGGCGGGCAGTTCCAGCTTCTGCTGGACGCCGTGCAGGCCGGCGGCGATCATGCCGGCCACCGCCAGGTAGGGGTTGACGTCCCCGCCGGGCACCCGGTTCTCCATCCGCAGGCCCGCGCCGTGGCCCACCACCCGGTAGGCGCAGGTCCGGTTGTCCCGGCCCCAGGCGACCGAGGTCGGCGCGAACGAGCCCGGGCGGTAGCGCTTGTAGGAGTTGATGTTCGGCGCGTACAGCAGGGTGAACTCGCGCAGTGCGAGCAGCTGCCCGGCCAGGAAGTGCCGCATGGTGTCGGTCATCCGGCCGTCGGCGTCGGCGAACACCGGGGCGCCGACCGCGTCCCGCAGCGACAGGTGGATGTGGCAGCTGTTGCCCTCGCGCTGGTCGTACTTGGCCATGAAGGTGAGCGCGCAGCCGAGTTGGGCGGCGATCTCCTTGGCACCGGTCTTGTAGACGCTGTGCTGGTCGCAGGTGGTGAGCGCGTCGGCGTAGCGGAAGGCGATCTCGTGCTGGCCGAGGTTGCACTCGCCCTTGGCGGACTCCACCACCAGGCCCGCGCCGGCCATCTCGACGCGGATCCGGGAGAGCAGCGGCTCGACCCTGGCGGTGCCCAGCAGCGAGTAGTCGACGTTGTAGAGGTTGGCCGGGGTCAGCCCGCGGTAGCCGCCCTGCCAGGCCTGTTCGTAGGTGTCGCGGAAGACCAGGAACTCCAGCTCGGTGCCGATGTCGGCGGCCAGGCCGTACTCGGCGAGGCGGGCGATCTGGCGGCGCAGCAGTTGGCGGGGCGCGGCGGCGACCGGGTGGCCGCCGCGGCCGGCCAGGTCGGCGGTGACCTGGGCGGTGCCGGGCTGCCAGGGGGTCAGGCGGAGGGTCGACAGGTCGGGGCGCATGGCGAAGTCGCCGTAGCCGGTCTCCCAGGAGGAGAGCGCGTAGCCGTCCACCGTGTTGAGTTCGACGTCGACGGCCAGCAGGTACTCGCAGGCGTCGGCGCCGTGCTCGGCCACCTCGTCGAGGAAGAAGCCGGCGGCGAAGCGCTTGCCCTGGAGCCGGCCCTGCATGTCGGTGAAGGCCAGGGCGACGGTGTGGACCTCGCCCGCGTCGACCAGCGCGCGCAGCTCGTCGAGGGTGAGCGGGGCGCGCCGGCGGGGGGTGCCGGGCCCGGCGGCCCCGGGTGCGGTGGTGCGGTCGGACATGGCGGACGCCCTCCTCCTCTTCCTCGATCACGGAGCGAGACCGAGCGGTCACAGCGAACCGTACGGCCTGGCGCCGACAGCACGGAAGAGGGCGGACGGGTGTGGCGCGCCGAGGTGCGAGGTTGACGGGTGATCGGGCGGGACGGGAGGAGAATGCGCGCCATGGATCGCAGGCCTATTGTCGGCGTCAGCACCTATCTGGTGGACGCGAGTTGGAGCGACTGGCGGGACCGCCGCGTGGCCCTGGTGCCCGAGCGGTACACCGCCTATGTACAGAGTTCGGGCGGGATCGCGGTGCTCCTGCCGCCCGATGCCCCCGAGCGCGCGCCGGAGGTGCTCGCCCGGCTGGACGCCCTGGTCGTCGCGGGCGGACCGGACATCGACCCCGCCTACTACGGGCAGCCGCCGCACCCGCTGACCGATGTCGACACGGTCGAGCGCGACGTCTGGGAGTCGGCGCTGCTGCGGGCGGCGCTGGCGGCCGGGATGCCGCTGCTGGGGATCTGCCGGGGCATGCAGGTGCTCAACGTGGTGTGCGGGGGCACGCTGATCCAGCACCTGCCGGACGTGGTGGACGTGGACGTGCACGGGGGCTCGCCCGGCCGGTACGGGACGCATGTGGTGCGGCCGGTGCCGGGGACGCTGCTGGGCGGGCTGCTGCCGGAGCCGGAGCTGACCGTGCCGACCTTCCACCACCAGGCGGTGGACCGGCTGGGGACCGGGCTGCGGGTGGGCGCGCACGCGCCGGACGGCACGGTGGAGGCGGTGGAGGGGCCGGGCTTCACGCTCGGGGTGCAGTGGCATCCGGAGCAGGGCGAGGACCTGCGGGTGATGCGGGCGCTGGTGCGGGCCGCGACGGCGGCGCGGTCGCTGCAGCTGGAGCCGGTGGAGGTCGGCTAGGGCGGGTATCGGGTCGTGATCAATCTGTGGGATTTGCCCTCACGGCGAGGCCTGATCAGGTAGACCATGTCGCGTGACGCGAGTGCAACTGACTGATGCGGAATGGGAGTTCATCGAGCCGTACCTGCCGATCGGCGAGTACGGCCCGTACCCGGAGCGGCTGCGGCAGCAGTTCGAGGGCGTGATCTGGCGGTTCAAGACCGGCGGGCAGTGGCGGGAGATGCTGGCGGACTTCGGCGCGTGGTCGACCGTCTCCAATCGCTTTCGGCAGTGGCGTGACGCGGGCGTCTTCGAAGCCCTGCTGGAGGGTGCGATCGCGGAAGCCGCGAGGCGGGGCGAGGTGGACTTGTCGCTGGTCAGCGTGGATTCCACCACCGTTCGGGCCCACCACGACGCCGCCGGGATGCACCTGAGCCCCGACGCCCTGGCGGCCCTGGAGAAGGCCGCCGATGAGGCGGAGAAGGCCCGGCAAAAAGGGGCGGCCCGGAAGAACAAGACGGACAGGACGCCGCAGATGATCCGGGACGCGAGGAGCGACGACGTATCCAGCGGCGGCGCAAGCTCCGCCTGAAGGCCGCGCTGCTCGGACGCTCCAGAGGCGGCCAGACCAGCAAGGTCCACGTCGCCGGCGACCGCAGGTGCCGCCCGCTGGTGTTCGTGCTGACCGAGGGGCAGGCCGCCGACAGCCCGCAGTTCATCCCCGTACTCAAGAAATTACGGGTCCGCGGACCGGTCGGCCGTCCCCGCACCCGGCCCGACGCGGTCGCCGGGGACAAGGCCTATTCGTCCCGCGGCAACCGCGCCCACCTGCGTCAACGCGCGATCAAGGCCGTCATCCCGGAGAAGAGGGACCAGACCGCCAACCGGAAGAAGAAGGGCAGCCGGGGCGGCCGGCCCGTCAGCCACGACACCGACCTCTACAAGGAGCGCAACACCGTCGAGCGCCTGATCAACAAGCTGAAGGCCTGGCGAGGCATCGCCACCCGCTACGACAAGACGCCCGCCAGCTACCTCGCCGGCCTCCACCTCCGCGGCGCGATGATCTGGATCAAAGACCTCAGCAGGACCACCCCTTGATCACGACCGAATACGCGCCCTAGTTGTACTGACCCGTGAGGTTGGGAACGCGGCTGGCGGGTGGCTTGCCTGCGAGTGCGGTGTGTCCGCGGTGGTGATTGTAGGTGTGCAGCCAGGCGGGGTAGGCGTCGCGGCGCTCCTGCTCGCTGCGGTAGGGCTGGGCGTAGGCCCATTCGTCGAGCAGGGTGCGGTTGAAGCGTTCGACCTTGCCGTTGGTCTGTGGCCGGTAGGGGCGGGTGCGTTTGTGCGCGATGCCCTCGGCGGCGAGGGCATCGCGCCAGGCGTGTGACTTGTAGCAGGAGCCGTTGTCGGTCAGCACGCGCTGGACGGTGATTCCGGCCCGGGCGAAGAAGGCGTTCGCCCGGGCCCAGAACGCCGTGGCGGTGTCCTTGCGCTCGTCGGGCAGGATCTCGCTGTAGGCCAGGCGGGAGTGGTCGTCGACGGCGTTGTGGAGGTAGCTGTAGCCGGCTCCGGAGCGGTTCTTGCGGCCTGCCTGGCGTCCGAGGGCCTGGTGGCCTCCGCCGTCGGGGATGTTGCCGAGCTTCTTGATGTCGACGTGGACCAACTCGCCTGGTGCGCAGTGCTCGTAGCGTCGGATGACGCGGCCGGTGGTGCGGTCGAGGTGGGCCAGGCGGGCGAGGCGGTAGCGGGTCAGGACGCGGTGCACGGTGGCCGGGTTGAGCCGCAGCAGGTAGGCGATGCGGGCGGGTCCCCAGCGCCGGAGGACGCGGACCTTGATGATCCGCCGCTCGGTGCGGGTCGGGGTCTGCCAGGGGCTGCGGTGCGGGCGCGAGGACCGGTCCGCCATGCCGGCCTCGCCGAGAGCGCGGTAGCGGTCGGCCCAGCGCTTGGCCGTGGTGGGCGAGACCTGGAAGCGCTCGGCGGCCCGCCGCAGCGGCCAGCCGTCCTCGACCACGCAGCGGGCAAGGCGCAGGCGTCCGGTCTCGGTCAGCGGTGCGTTACGGTGTGGCATGAGGGCCTTTCTGGCGCTGGGGTAGATGTCGCAATCCACACCTGGCCAGAAGGCCCTCACTCATTTCAAGATCACCGCACCGTGAACCCCGTCACCAACCTCCGTGGTCAGTACACCTAGTCCTGCTCCGGGCCGGGGCGTGCCGCAGGTGCTTCGCGGCGCGCCCCGGCCGTGCGCTACAGGGTGACGGGGGCCGGGGCGGGGAGGGTCGCGGCGGCGGCGAGGAGGGCGGGGAGCATCCGGGCGGCGTGTTCGGCGTAGCCCCGGGGGGACGGGTGGACGCCGTCGGGGCCGAGGAGGTGCTCGGCCCGGTCGCGGAACTCGGGACCGGAGGAGACGGCCACCGGGATGCCGGCGCGTTCGGCGGCCCGGGTCTGGCGGTGGGCCAGGCGGTGGGAGCGGGGTGCGCCGAGGAGGCGGGCCGGGGCGCGGAACCCCGGGGCGTGGCCGGGGTCGGGGCAGGGCACGACGACCGGGTGCCAGCCGGTGTCGCGGAGGCGCTGGAGCACCAGTGCGAACCGGCGGGCGGCGCGGCCGAGCGGGAGCGGGAGGAGTACGTCGTTGCCGCCGACGATCAGCACCGCGAGGCCGGGCCGGATCCGGTCGGCCCGGGCGACCTGCTGCCGCAGGGCGGCCGTGGTGGCGCCGACCCGGGCGAGGACCCGCAGGTCGACGGGGCGGTCGAGGTGCTCGCCGAGGGCCTGGGCGAGCCGGGCGCCGAGGGTCTCCTCGGGCCGGCCGGCGCCGAGGCTCCGGGCGAGCGAGTCTCCGAGCATCAGCAGGGTGAGCGGCCGGGGGTCGGCGGGTTCGTCCGGGCCGTAGCGGCCGTCGGCCGGCGGGACGGTCCAGTCGGCGGGCGGGCGGCTCATCACCAGCCGCTGGTAGAGGCGGGCGGCGGTGAGCCGGGCCCGGGCGAGCGGCCGGCGGGTGGCGGGGGTGGGCATGGCGGACTCCGGGGGCGGGACAGCGACGGGGCGGAACGGCGACGGGACGGCGGCTCAGGCGGCGGGCGGCGGCAGGCGGCGGTGAGGACGACGGCGGCTCAGGCGGCAGGCGGCGGCAGGCGGCGGTGAGGACGACGGCGGCTCAGGCGGCGGTGAGGACGACGACCGCGTTCTGCCCGCCGAACCCGCTGGAGACCGAGACGGCGGCGTCCAGGGCGAGCCGTCTCGGCACCTTGGCGACCACGTCGAGGCCGAGGGACTCGTCGGGCCGTTCGAGGTTGGCGGTGGGCGGGACCAGTCCGTGTTGAAGGGTGAGCACGGTGACCGCCGCCTCGATCGCCCCGGCGCCGCCCAGGGTGTGGCCGATCGCGCCCTTGACCGAGGTGACCGGGGGCGGCCGGCGGAAGACCCGGTGCAGGGCCGCCGCCTCGGCGGTGTCGTTCAGCCGGGTTCCGGTGCCGTGCGCGTTGACGTGCCCGATGTCGTGCGGGGCGAGGCCGGCGTCGGCGAGGGCCGCCCGGATCGCCCGGGCCAGGCCGTCACCCCCGGGGTGCGGGGCGGTGAAGTGGTGGGCGTCGGCGGTGGAGCCGTGGCCGGCCAGGTACGCGCGTGGCCGGACGCCGCGCGCCCGGGCGTGCGCGACCCGTTCCAGTACCAGGACGCCCGCGCCCTCGCCGAGCACGAAGCCGTCCCGGTCGGCGTCGAAGGGGCGGGAGGCGCCGGCCGGGTCGTGGCGCCTCCGGGAGAGCGCGCCGAGCCGGTCGAAGGCGGTGGCCACCATCGGTGCGCGGGGGCAGTCGGTGCCGCCGGCGAGAACGAGGTCGCAGGTCCCGGCCCGGAGCAGGTCGCAGGCGACGGCGAGGGCGGTGGTACCGGAGGCGCAGGCGGTGCTGGTGACCAGGTTGGGCCCGCGGACACCGAGGTCGAGGCCGACCTCGCCGGCCGCCATGTTCGGGATGGAGCGGGGCAGCATCAGCGGGGAGACCAGGTCGGGCCGGCCGTCGGCGAGCCGGGCGTACTCCGTTTCGTAGGTCAGGGTGCTGTTGGCGCTGACACCGAGGACGACGCCGACCCGGGCGGAGTCCCAGGCCGTCGGGTCGAGTCCGGCGTCGGCGACAGCCTCGCGGGCGGCCAGGACGGCGAGTTGGGCGAAGCGGTCGAGCCTGCGGACCAGCCGGCCGCCGAGCAGCTCGGCCACCTCGAAGCCCTCGGCCGGGCAGGAGAAGTCGACGGCCAGCCCCGCGAGCCGGGGATCGGTACGGGCGGTGGACGTGCCGTCGAGCAGGCGGGCCCAGGTCGCCCCGGCGCCGAACCCGGCGGGGGTGACCAGGCCGATCCCGGTCACGGCGACCGCCCGGGAGGGTGTCGCCCGGGTGCCGCCGGCGCTGTGGGCGCCGTCGGTGCCGCCGGTGCTCAACTGACGGCGCTCGACGCGAGGGTGGTGCTCGCGGCGGGAACGGCAGCGGGGACGGGGACGGCGGCGGGCGCCGCGGCCCGGACGGCGTCCGCGTGGGCGGCCAGGGCGCCGAGGGTGGACTCGGGGCGGATGTCGCTGACGGTCGCGCCGATCCGCTCCTCGACCAGCAGGGACAGTTCGACCAGGGCGAGGCTGTCCAGCTCCAGCGAGGCGAGGGTGGCCCCGGGCTCGACCCGGTCGGCCGGGACGTCGAACTCGGTGACCAGGCAGTCGCGCAGGACGGTGAAGGTGTCGGACACGGGGGTTCCTCTCAAGGGGGGGGGAAGGGGACGGGGTGACGGGTCCGGCGCTCAGCCCGGTCCGGGTGCCGCCGGGGCCGGGCGGCCGGTGTCCACGGAGGGTTCGCGGCCGGGCAGCCGGAACCAGGCGAGCAGGACGGCCAGCGCGGCGACCGCCCCGCCGACCAGAGCCGCGGCGCTCAGGCCCGCGGTGAACGCGGCCCGGTCGCCCGGTGCGGAGCCGTCCGCGACGGTGGCGAGCACGGAGCCGAGCACCGCCACACCGAGCGTCGAACCGACCTGCCGGGTGGCGTCGTTGAGGGCCGAGCCGACCCCGGCCATGGCCAACGGCACCGCGCTCATCACGAGTTCGGTGGCCACCGGCGCGAGCAGGCCCGCACCGAGCCCGGCGGCCGCCTCGAAGAGCAGCACCGGGGCATCCCCCGACTCCGCCTCCAGGAGGCCGAGTCGGACGAACCCGGCGGCGATCAGCAGCTGACCGGCGGCCACCGGCACCCGGGCCCCGGCGTGCCGGGCGACCACCGGACCCAGTACGGCGCCGACGGCCAGCCCCAGCGAGAGCGGCACCATCCGCAGCCCGGCCTGCCAGGCCGAGAGGCCGCGCACCTGCTGGAGGTGGAGCGTGAGCAGGAACATCGCACCGAACATCGCGAAGGACATCAGCGCCAGGCTGACCGTGGCCGGCCAGACCGGCCCGCCGCGCAGCAGTCGGAGCGGCACCATGGGCGCGGCGCAGCGGAGTTGGCGCCACAGGAACAGGGCGATCAGCACGGCGGAGGCGGTGAACGCCGTGAGCACCGCAGCACTGGTCCAGCCCCGGCCCGGTGCCTCGATGAAGCCCCAGACGAGGGTGAGCAGGGCGGCGCAGGACAGCGGTGCGCCGAGCCGGTCCAGCGGGCGGACCCCGGGGTCGCGGGACTCGGGGACGACCGGGGTGAGCGCCAGGATCACGGCCACCACGGGGACGTTCAGCCAGAACGCGGCCTGCCACCCGTGCCGTTCGACCAGCCAGCCGCCGACCACCGGGCCGAACAGCGCGCCGACACCGGCCACCGCCGCCCAGATGCCGATCGCCCGCCGCCGGTCCTCCGGAGCGTCCAGCACATGGACGACGGTGGAGAGCGTGGCCGGCATGAAGAACGCCGCGCCGAGGCCCATCGCGCAGCGGGCGGCGACGAGTTGCCCGGGGGTGTCGCCGAGCGCGCCGGCCACCGAGGCGAGCGCGCAGAGCGCGAGTCCGGCGGCGAACGCGCGGCGCCGCCCGTACCGGTCGCCGAGGGCGCCGGCGGCGAGCACGCAGCCGCCGAGGGCGAGCGCGTAGCCGTCGACGATCCACTGGGTCTCGGCGAGGGTGGGGCCGAGTTCGGCGCGCAGGCCGGGGACCGCGACGTTGAGCACTGTGAAGTCGAGTCCGAGCAGGAAGAGCGCGGCGCAGACGACCCCCACGGCGGACCACGCCCGCCGCCTGCCCACCGGCCCGGGGGCGGGAGTTCCGGGGACGACGGTGGCGGGCGGCGGCTCGGCGGGGGGAGGCCCGGCGGGGGGAGGCCCGGCGGGGCTTCCCGGTAAGGGCGACGAATCGGCGGCAGCGACGGAGGGACGCATCCGGGCCGGCCCTCAGCCCGCCGGCCGGAGCGGCTCGTCGCGCCGCCGGAAGCCGATGCGGTAGAGCGTGGCCGCGCCGCGCAGGAAGGTGACCTCGCAGGCCCGCAGGTAGCGGCGGTAGCGGTGGTAGCCGTCCGGGCCGACGAGCCGCTCGGCCTCCGTACGGGCCCGCAGCAGCCTGGCCGACCACGCACCCAGGGTGCGGGCGTAGTCCTCGGCGGAGGCCCGGACGGCGGTGACGGCGAAGTACGGGTCGCTCGCGAGAACGATCTCGCCCAGCCGGGGCAGCGCCGCGCCGGGGAAGACCTCGGCCGCGACGAAGGCGCCGACCGGGCCGTCGCCACCGGTCACGCCGTCGTAGGCGATGGTCTGGAGCGACATCCGGGCGCCGGGCCGCAGCCAGCCGTGGCAGCGCTCGAAGTAGCCGCGGTAGGCGGCGAGCCGGGCGGCGGCGTCCATGTCGGCGGTGGCGAAGTGCTCGAAGGCGCCGACCGAGACGATGCCGTCGTACGGGCGCCCGGGGCGGTGGGCGTCCCAGCTCTCCAGCCGGACGTCGACGCCGGGCAGTCCGAGCGACCGGACGTGGGCGTGCTGGGCCCGGGACAGGGTGAGCCCGGTCGCCCCGGCGGCCCGGCCGGTGCGGACGGCGCGGTCGAGCAGACCGCCCCAGCCGCAGCCGACGTCGAGCAGGCGCGCCCCGGGAGCGGCGCCGGCCAGGTCGAGGTGGAGGTCGAGCTTGGCCCGCTGGGCGCGGGGCAGGGCCGTGGCGTCGGGCTCGGCGGGGTCGATGCCGTCCCAGACGGCGGCGGAGTAGCTGAGCGTCTCGTCGAGCCAGAGGGCGTAGAAGTCGTTGCCGAGGTCGTAGTGGAACTCGATGTCGGCGGCGCTGGTGCCGACGGTCCCGGTGCTGTCGATGATGGTCGTCATGCCTCTCCTGTCCGGGGGCGGGGAACGCGGGTCGGTCGCGGGCGGTGCGGGCGGTGCGGTCGGTCGCGGGCGGTGCGGTCGGTCGCGGGCGGCGGGGTCAGTCGCGGGCGGCGCGGGCGGCGAGCGCCCGCGCACGGCGTTCGACGAACCGGGCGGCGCGGACGTCCAGCCGGGCGAGGTGCTCGGCGAGCCCGTCACGGGCCCGCTCGCCGTCCGGACCGAGCCCGGTCAGTTCGAAGACCCGCAGGGAGCGGAGCAGCGGGGCGAGCACCTCGTCGTGGTGGACCCGCGGGTCGTAGACGCCGGCGACGGCGATCTCGGCGGCCAGGGCGGCGAAGCCGGGCATCCCCTGGCCGGGCATGGCGAACGCGCGGACCGTGGCGTCGAGCCGGACGAGCACCTCGTCGGGGTCCAGCTCCAGTGCGGCGCGCAGCAGTTCGCGGTAGAAGACCATGTGCAGGTTCTCGTCCTGGGCGACCCGGGCGAGCAGCCGGTCGCAGACCGGGTCGCCGCTGAGCCGGCCGGTGTTGCGGTGGCTGACCCGGGTGGCCAGCTCCTGCACGGCGGCGTAGGCGACCAGGCCGAGCACGCCGTCCGGCCGGGGGAGGGTGCCGGTGGCGAGCTGGGCCGCCCGGGCGCGCTCCAGGGCCACCGGGTCGACGGCGCGGGTGGCGTGCAGATAGGCGCGGATGGCGGCGGCGTGCCGGTCCTCCTCCGCCGTCCAGTGGTGCAGCCAGGCACCCCAGGCGCCGTCGCGGGAGGTCTGCGCGCCGATGGTCCAGTGGTAGCCGGGGAGGTTGTCCTCGGTGAGCAGGTTGACCACCAGGGCGGAGCGGATCGCGGGGGCGAGCGCGGACTGCTCCGGCCGCCAGGGCTCGCCGCCGAGCGGTCCGTCGAAGTCCCGGCCGAGGCTCCACGGCACGTACTGGTGCGGGAACCACTCGCGTGCCGCATTGATATGACGGTTCATCAATTCGGCGGCGAAGGGCTCCAGTTCCGAGAGCCAGTGGACGGCTCGCGCCGCGATGATCTTCACGGGTGCCGATCGTGGCGCAGGCGCACAGGGGCGCGCAAACCGGGCTCACCCGGTCGAGTGAGCCCCACCCCCAAGGTTCACGCCGGAGGCCGAGTGTCCGTGCGACCCGGGCGCCCGTACGACCCGGGCGTCCGTACGGAGCGGAGCCTCAGGCCGGCGGCAGTCCGGCGGCCACGGCGAGCACCCCGGCCGCGCCGGCGGCCAGCAGGGCGAGCACCACGCCCCGCCGGGCGAGCACCAGCCAGAGCAGCGCCCCGGCCAGCACGCCCCACTGCCAGCCGTACCCGAGCGAGGCGGCCAGCGGCAGCGCCGAGCCGGCGATGGCGCCGGTGACGGCCGGTCCGGCGCCGGTGAGGAAGTCCCGCACCCGCCGGTCGGCCCGGAGCCGGTCGAAGTGCCGGCCGCCGAGGAGCACGAAGAGGAAGGACGGCGCGAAGGCGACCGCCGCCGCGAGCAGGCCGCCGCCGAGTCCGGCGGCCGCGTAGCCGACCGCCGCGACGGTGTGCACCACCGGCCCCGGGGTGACCTGGCCGAGGGCGACGGCGTTGAGGAACTGTCCGTCGGTCATCCAGTGGTAGCGGTTGACCGCGTCGTCCCGCATCAGCGGGATGATCACGAACCCTCCCCCGTAGGAGAGCGCGCCCACCTTGAACGCCACCCAGGCCACCGCCCCGAGCACGCCGAGCCCGCCCAGGGCGAGCGGCCCGGTGGCGAGCGGCAGCACGGCCCGCCCGCCCGATCCGCCCGTTCCCCGGTCCTCCCTTCCACCCCGGACGGCGATCTCGGCCAGTCCGGCGGCGATCAGCACCAGCACCAGCCAGGGCCCGGTCAGTACCGCCGCCACCGCCCCGGCGAGCGCGTACCCCGCCCAGCGGGCGCGGGCACCCCGGCCCCGGCCCATCCGGCCGAGGCTGGCCGGGACCAGCGAGGTGGCCGCCTGCACCGCGACCGCCGGCACGGCCGCCCCGGCGCCGGCCGCCGCGCCGAGCACCCACAGCGGCGGGTCGCCGGCCAGGAACAGCGCCGCGAGCGCGAGGATCAGCACCAGCCCGGGCCCGATGAAGCAGGCCCCGCCGACCAGCGCGCCGGGCGCGCCGCGCAGCCGCCACGCGGTCAGCACGGCGAGCTGGGTGGAGGCCGGTCCCGGCAGCAGGTTGGTGGCCGCGATGCCGTCCTCGAACTCCTCGGGCGTCAGCCACCGCCGCCGCTCCACGCAGAGCCTGCGCAGCAGCAGGATGTGCGCGGGCGGCCCCCCGAAGCCGGTGATCCCGATCCGGCCCCACTCGCGGGCGATCGTGCCGAGGCCGACCACCCGTTCGGTCCCTGCGGTGCGTCCGTCCGGCCTCATGCGCTTCTCCCCTGGTCAACGGCAGCGGGACGATACCCCACGAGGGTTACGACGCGGCAATGACAACGGTCTCCAATGCAGCCTTTGGATCTTCGTTCGATGTGCGGTTCACTTCGGGTGCGGGGCGGTCACGGATGTCGCCCCTTACCCCCACGCGTTCATGGGCTCCAGGAGAGGACTTCGATGGCCGGCCACGAGCACTCCCAGCATGATCATGAGCATGACCACAAGCACGGGGGTCGGGGCGGCCACGGCGGGCACTCGCACGGCGTGGCCGCCGACGCCGACCGCCGGTGGCTGCTGAGCGCGCTCGCGCTGATCGTGGTGTTCATGGCCGGCGAGGTGGTGGTCGGCTTCGCCGCCCAGTCGCTGGCGCTGATCTCGGACGCCGCCCACATGCTCACCGACGCCGCCTCGATCGTGCTCGCCCTGATCGCCATGCGGCTCGCCGCCCGCCCGGCCCGCGGCGGCTACACCTACGGACTCAAGCGCGCGGAGATCCTCTCGGCCCAGGCCAACGGGGTGACGCTGCTGATCCTCTCCGCCTGGCTCGGCTACGAGGCGATCACCCGGCTGTTCGAACCCCCGGAGGTGGCCGGCACGCTGGTGCTGGTCACGGCGCTGATCGGGATCGTCGTCAACATCGCCGCCGCCTGGTGCATGTCCAAGGCCAACCGCAGCTCCCTCAACGTCGAGGGCGCTTTCCAGCACGTGCTCACCGACCTGTACGCGTTCATCGCGACCGCCGTCGCCGGCGTGGTCATGGTGACCACCGGCTTCGCCCGCGCCGACTCGATCGCCTCGCTGATCGTGGTGGCGCTGATGCTCAAGGCCGGCATCGGCCTGGTCCGCGACTCCGGGCGGATCTTCCTGGAAGCCGCACCGGCGGGCATCGACCCGGACACGGTCGCGGACCGGCTGGTCGCCCAGCCGCTGGTGGAGGAGATCCACGACCTGCACATCTGGGAGATCACCTCCAACCAGCCGGCCCTCTCCGCCCACATCCTGGTCACCCCCGGCGGGGACTGCCACGCCGTCCGCCGCGAACTGCAGCGCAGGCTCGCCGACGAGTACGGGATCTCGCACAGCACGCTCCAGGTCGACCACGTCGGCGAGGACGAGGCCGGGGCACTGCTCCAGATCACCACCCCGGGCGATCTCTCCCCCGACCACTGCGCCGACGCCCACGGCCCCGTCCACCGGGCCGGGCCGCACAAGCACTAGCACGTCCCTGTCCGCCCGGTACGGCATGATCGGAGGCGTGACCGCACCCCGTCTGATGCTGCTCGACTCCGCCAGCCTGTACTTCCGGGCCTACTTCGGCGTACCGGACACCCTGCGCTCGCCGCAGGGTGAGCCGGTCAACGCCGTCCGGGGCCTGCTGGACTTCATCGCCCGGCTGGTCCACGACCACCGGCCCGACCAGCTGGTCGCCTGCATGGACGCCGCCTGGCGGCCGCAGTGGCGGGTGGACCTCATCCCCTCCTACAAGACCCACCGGGTCGCCGAGGCCGCCGAGGACGGCGCGGAGGAGGTGCCGGACACCCTCGCCCCGCAGGTCCCGGTGATCGAGCAGGTGCTGGACGCGCTCGGCATCGCCCGGATCGGCTCCGCCGACTACGAGGCGGACGACGTGATCGGCACCCTGACGGCGCGCGCCTCCGGGCCGGTGCAGATCGTCACCGGCGACCGCGACCTGTTCCAGCTGGTCGACGACGCCCGCGGGATCACGGTGCTCTACCCCGTCAAGGGCATGGGCAACCTCCAGGTCACCGACGACGCCCTGCTCCGGGAGAAGTACGGCGTGGGCGGTGCCCAGTACGCCGACCTGGCCGCCCTGCGCGGCGACCCGAGCGACGGCCTGCCCGGCGTCAAGGGCATCGGCGAGAAGACGGCCGCCCAGCTGATCCACGAGTACGGCGACCTCGCCGGCATCCGGGCCGCCGCCCAGGACATCGGCTCCGCGCTCACCCCGGCCCGGCGCCGCAACATCGTGGAGGCCGCGCCCTACCTGGACGTGGCACCCACCGTGGTCCGGGTCGCCACCGACGCCCCGCTGCCCGAGTTCGACCCCGCCCTCCCCCGCGAGCCGCTCGACCCGATGACCCTGGAGCACCTCGCCACCCGCTGGGGCCTCGGCACCTCCCTGGACCGCGTCCTGGAGACCCTCGCCGCCCGCTGACCCCGCCCCTCCCCCGCCCCCGGGCCCGTCGCACCACGCGACGGGCCCTTCCCTCTGCCCGGTGTGGACTCCTGCCCCCTCACGGGAGGTCGACCCGTCCGACCTCCCGCGTGCGCCGGTCTGAAATGATCATGCCGGACCGTCGGAGGACCTGGCGGTCCGTCATTTTCCGGTACCGGGGGGCACACAGATGCTGGACACCTTCGAACAGGCGGCAGGGGAGGCCGGGTTCGCGCTCGACGACGCGCAGCGGGCCGCCGCCGCACGGCTCGCCCGGCTGGGGGCGGAGCTCACCGGGCGCCGGCGCTTCTTCGCCGGGCCGCCGCCCTGCGGCCTCTACGTCTGGGGGCCGGTCGGCCGGGGCAAGAGCTGGCTGACCGAGGTGTTCTACGAGGCCCTCCCGCTCCCCCGCAAGCGGCGCGTGCACTTCCACGAGTTCTTCCGGGAGTTCCACGCGGTGTACGCCCGCCACCGCCGGGAGCGCGACGCCTGCGACCTCGCCGTGGCGGAGCTCCTGGGCGACGCTCTCGGCGGCGACTCGCTCCCGCTGGACATCAACCGCACCCTCAGCCGCCTCCGGCTCCTCGACCGGTCCTCCTGAGGCCCGGAACGCCGACGGCCCCCCGCACGGGGCGGGGGGCCGTCGGCGTCGTGGCTCTCCGGGCGGGTCAGCCCACCGAGGAGTACGCGATGATGCCGCGGCGCAGGCCGTCGACCGCCTTGCGGGCGGTCTTGCGGAGTTCGGCGTCCTCGCCCGCCGCGTCCTGGATCTGGCCCAGGACGTCGATCAGCTGCTTCGTCCAGCGGACGAAGTCGCCGGCCGGCATGTCGGCGTCGCGCAGGACCTGGTCCAGCGAGTGGCCGAGGGCCCAGCGGTAGGCGGCCCAGGCGAAGCCGAGGTCGGGCTCGCGCTGGCCCACGCCCTCGGCGGTGTTGATCCGGTGCTGCTCCTCCAGGGCGTCGAGGTGGCCCCAGATGCGGACCATCTCGCCGAGCGCCTCCTTCGCGCCACCCTCCGGGACCCGGGGGGCGGTGGCGTCGTCGGACTGGCGGGCCTCGTAGACCAGCGCCGAGGCGCAGGCCGCGAGTTCGGGGGCGGCGAGGCCGCTCCAGACGCCCTCGCGGATGCACTCGGAGGCGAGCAGGTCGAGCTCGCCGTAGAGCCGGCCGAGCCGCTTGCCGTCCTCGGTGACGGTGTCGCCGCTGAGGTAGCCGAGGTCGGTGAGCAGCCCGCAGACCCGGTCGAAGGTGCGCGCGATGGTGTGGGTGCGGGAGCGCATCCGGCGCTCCAGCAGCTCGGTGTCGCGGTGCAGCCGGTGGTAGCGCTCGGACCAGCGGGCGTGGTCCTCGCGCTCGTCGCAGCCGTGGCAGGGGTGCTGGCGCAGGACGGCACGCAGCCGGGTGATCTCCGCGTCGTCGGCGGCGGCCGCGCGGCCCTTGCGGAACCGCTCGGGCTCCAGGTGGCCGGCCTTGGTGCGCAGCGCCGAGGCGAGGTCGCGCCGGGACTGCGGGCTGCGCGGGTTGAAGGACTTGGGGATGCGCAGCCGGTCCATGGCGACGACCGGGTGCGGGAAGTCGATCATCGCGAGCCGCTTGACCTGCCGCTCGGCGGTGAGCACCACCGGGCGCGGCCCGTCCTGGTAGTCGGGGTGGCGCGGGCCGCCGCGCGGCGAGCGGCGGTCCGGCGGCAGGCCCGGGTCGAGGACGAGGGCGAGGCCGGCGAACTTCCCGGTGGGGACGTGGATGACGTCGCCGGGCTTGAGCTGCTCGATGGACTCGACGGCGGCGGCGCGGCGCTGGCTGCTGCCCTCGCGGGCGAGCTCGTTCTCGCGGTCCTTGAGCTGCCGGCGCAGCTCCATGTACTCGCCGAAGTCGCCGAGGTGGCAGGTCATGGACTCGCGGTAGCCCTCCAGCCCCTCCTCGTTGCGCTGGACCTGGCGGGCGATGCCGACCACCGAGCGGTCGGCCTGGAACTGCGCGAAGGACGTCTCCAGGAGTTCCCGCGAACGGTGCCGGCCGAACTGGGAGACCAGGTTGACGGCCATGTTGTAGGACGGCCGGAACGAGGACTTCAGCGGGTAGGTGCGGGTGCCGGCGAGGCCGGCCAGCGCCTCCGGGTCGAGGCCGCGCTGCCAGAGCACCACGGCGTGGCCCTCGACGTCGATGCCGCGCCGCCCGGCCCGGCCGGTGAGCTGGGTGTACTCGCCGGGGGTGATGTCGGCGTGAGTCTCGCCGTTCCACTTGACGAGCTTCTCCATGACCACGGAGCGGGCGGGCATGTTGATGCCCAGGGCCAGGGTCTCGGTCGCGAAGACGGCCTTGACCAGGCCCTTCACGAACAGCTCCTCGACCACTTCCTTGAACCGGGGCAGCATGCCGGCGTGGTGGGCGGCGATGCCGCGCTCCAGCCCGTCCAGCCACTCGAAGTAGCCGAGGACGTGGAGGTCCTCGTCGGGGATGTCGGCGCAGCGCTCCTCGACGAAGGCGCGGACCAGGGCGCGGTCGCCGTCCTTGTTCAGCCGCAGGCCGGAGGAGAGGCACTGCTGGACGGCGGCCTCGCAGCCGGCCCGGCTGAAGATGAAGGTGATCGCGGGCAGCAGGCCCTCGGCGTCGAGGCGGTCGATGACGTCGACCCGGCCCGGGGTCCAGACCTTGCCGGGGCGGCCGTTGGGCATGGAGCGGCCCCGGCCCCGGCCGAACCGGTCGCGCGGGTTGCGGTCGAGCTCGCTGCGGGCGAGGCGGACCAGCTCGGGGTTGACGGCCTTGCCGGGGTTGCGCGGGCCGCTCTTGGGCCGGCCGTCGCGGTCGGGGCTGGCGAACAGGTCGTACATCCGGTTGCCGGCCATCACGTGCTGCCACAGCGGGACCGGCCGGTGCTCGGAGACGATCACCCGGGTGCCGCCGCGGACGGTGTCCAGCCAGTCGCCGAACTCCTCGGCGTTGGACACGGTCGCGGAGAGCGAGACCAGGGTGACGGACTCGGGGAGGTGGATGATGACCTCCTCCCAGACCGCGCCGCGGAAGCGGTCGGCGAGGTAGTGGACCTCGTCCATGACCACGTAGCCGAGGCCGTCGAGGGTGCTGGAGCCCGCGTAGAGCATGTTGCGGAGCACCTCGGTGGTCATCACCACCACCGGGGCGTCGCCGTTGACGCTGTTGTCGCCGGTGAGCAGGCCGACCTTGGCGGCGCCGTAGCGCTTGACGAGGTCGCCGTACTTCTGGTTCGACAGCGCCTTGATCGGCGTGGTGTAGAAGCACTTCCGCCCGCCCCGCAGCGCGAGGTGGACGGCGAATTCGCCGACGATGGTCTTGCCGGATCCGGTGGGAGCGGCGACCAGGACGCCCTCGCCCGCCTCCAGGGCGCGGCAGGCCTCCAGCTGGAAGTCGTCCAGCGGGAAGTCGTACAGCTCCTGGAAGCCGTGCAGGGCGGTGGCCTGCTCCTTGGCCCGGCGGCGGGAGGCCGCGAAGGCCTCGGCGGGGCTCAGCTCCCGGTCGTCGGAGGGCACGGGCTCAGGGGTGTTCATCGCCGTCCGGGGGTCGTTGGTGTGATCTCGCATCTCAGCGAGAGGTTACCCGCCGGGACCGACATCGATAGCACCGTTTTTCCGGGGCAATGCATCGGATCTCTTTCACATCCATAGTTGCAAATGTCTTCAAGCAGTCACCCGGCGACCATCTTCGAACGACTCCGGTCATCCGCGCTGCCGCGCCCGGAGTCCTCCCTACATTCGGTGCCACATCCCGGTGGCACCCACCGGGCCCGCGGGAGGAGCGCACGATGGCGAATCTGGAGACCTCGCTCAAGGAGGCCATGGCGATCGAGGGCGCGATCGGCGTGGCCCTGGTCGACTACGGCAGCGGCATGGCGCTGGGGAGCCTCGGCGACAGCACCGAGATCGACCTCCACGTCGCCGCCGCCGGGAACACCGACGTGGTGCGGGCCAAGATGCGGGCGATGGAGATGCTCAACCTCCACGACAACGAGATCGAGGACATCCTGGTCAGCCTCACCAGCCAGTACCACCTGCTGCGGCCTCTGACCACGCAGAGCGGGCGCGGGCTGTTCCTGTTCCTGGCGCTCAACCGCACCCGCGCCAACCTCGCGATGGCCCGCCACCAGCTGAAGCGGATCGAGCTCTCGCTGGAGATCTGACGGTCCCGGGCCCACCCGGCCGGCCGGAGCCGGAGGGGGCGCGCCCGGGACCCGTCGGGGACACACCAGGGGGACGCACCAGGGAGGGAGCGCCGTGGCGGTCGCGCTGTACCAGGCCAAGGCCGAGTTCTTCCGGATGCTCGGCCACCCCGTCCGGATCCGGGTCCTGGAGCTGCTGCAGGCCGGACCGACGCCCGTGCGCGAGCTGCTGGCGGAGCTGGGGATCGAACCGTCCAGCCTCTCCCAGCAGCTCGCGGTACTGCGCCGGTCCGGCATCGTCACCGCCACCCGGGAGGGCACCACGGTGGTGTACGCGCTGGCCGGCGGGGACGTCGCCGACCTGCTCCGGGCGGCGCGGCGGATCCTCACCGGGCTCATCTCGGAGCAGCACGCGCTGCTCGCCGAGCTCCGCGCCGCCACGGAGGGCTCCCGGGAGGACGGCCCGCCCGGGGACGACCGGACCTCGGACAGCCGCCCCGGCGACAGCCACCCCGGCGACGACCGCCCCGGCGACAGCCAGGCCCTCTCCTAGGTCCTGGGCCGACGCGGAACGGGCTACCGCAGCAGCTCCGCCAGCCCGTCCGCCAGCACCCGGTACTCCGGCGCCCGGTTGTACAGCTGTCCGCACAGCCGCAGCACCCCGCCGCCCGCCCAGGGCCGCGCCACCGTCCGCACCGCGTACCGCCGCCACATCTGCGCCATCAGCTCCTGCGCCTGCGGGAGCGTCTCGGAGACGCCGGGCGGCAGCCGCAGCGCGCGCATCGACAGCCCGGCCGAGGACGGCAGCGGGGCCAGTCCGACCCGCTCGGCGACCACGGCGGCGCCGTACGCGACGAGCCGCTCGTTGTGCTCGCGCACCAGCCCGGGCCCCAGCCCGTCCAGCAGGTCGATCCCGGCCGGGGCGGCCAGCCAGGGCGTGTAGTCCAGCGTGCCGCGCCATTCGACGGCCGCCGGATAGCCCTGGTGGTCCTCCCAGGAGAGGATCAGCGGCCGGATCTTCCCGGTCCACTCCGGGCGGACCACCAGCACGCCGGTGGCGCGCGGCGCGAAGGCCCACTTGTGCAGGTTGCCGAACCAGAAGTCGGCCTCCGCCGGGACCGGGTCGGCCAGCATGCCCGGCTCGTGCGCGGCGTCCACCACGGTGGTCACCCCGCGCCCGCGCAGCTCCCGGAGCAGCTCGGGGGTGGCGACCCGCCGGGCGGTGGGCGAGGTGATGCCGTCCAGGACGGCGAGCGCGGTGCGGTCGGTGACCTCGGCCAGGACGGCCTCCCGGACGGCCTCCCCGTCCGGGAGGTCCAGCGGCAGCCGGACGGTGCGCAGTTCGGCGCCCAGCTCCTCGGCGCGCCGCCGGACGGCCTCGGTGACCGTGCCGTAGCCGTGGTCGGTGACCAGGACCTGGTCCCCGGCCGCGAGCGGGACGTTGGCCAGCGCGACGGCGATCGCGTCGGTCACGTTGGGGACGAGCGCGAGCAGCTCCGGCCGGGTGCCGAGGGCCTCGGCGAGCCGGGCCCGGGCCGCCGCGACCCGCCCGGGCAGGTCGGCGAAGAAGCCGTCCGGGTCGGCCTCCTGCTCCTCGTACAGCCGCCGCTGGAGCTGCTGGACCGGGACCGGGACGGCGCCGAAGGAGCCGTGGTTGAGGTGGACCACCGCCGGGTCCAGCGTGAACAGCCGTTCGGTCCCGGCCAGCGGTTCGGGGGCCTCGACGGTCGGCGCGGTCTCGGTCACTGCGTTCCTCCTGGAGTGGTGTCGGGGCCGGGGGTCCGGGGGTCGGCGCCCGAGCGTTCTGTTACCCAGATCACGTGATGTGTGACATTTCACATGTCGCCCTACTGGTGGCGGGCCCGTTCCACGGCGACCATCGGGCGGTGACCATCACCGACTCCTACCTCTCCCTCAGCGCCCGGACCGGCCGCTTCAGCTTCGGTGCCCCGCGAGCGATCTCGCTCAACGAGGACGGTACCCGCCTGCTGCTGCTCCGCTCCAGCGGTCCCGAGGACCGGTTCGACCGGCTCCACCTCCTGGACCTCGCCACCGGTGCCGAGCGGGAGGTCGCCGATCCGACCGTGCTGGCCCCCGGCCGCACCGGCTCCACCGCCGACCTGCCCGACGTCGAGCGCCGGCTGCGCGAGCGGTCCCGGCTCACCGCCGCCGGCATCGGCACCTTCGCCGCCACCCCCGACCTCTCCGTCGCCGTCTTCGCCCTCGACGGCCGGCTCTTCCGCACCGAGACCGCGACCGGCCGCACCACCGAACTCGCCGCCGCCGGCCCCGTCTTCGACCCCCGCCCGGACGCGACCGGCGAGCGCGTCGCCTACGTCGCCGACGACGCCCTGTACGTCACCACCCCGGCCGGCGGCCCCGACCGGCGCCTCAGCCCGGACGACGGCGCCCGCTGGGGGGTCGCCGAGTTCGCCGCCGCCGAGGAGCTCGGCCGCCACCGGGGCCACTGGTGGAGCCCCGACGGCGGCGCCGTGCTCGCCGCCCGGGTGGACGAGTCCGCCGTCCCGCCGCGGCACTTCGCCGACCCGGCGCACCCGGAGCAGGCCCCCGAGCAGTTCGCCTACCCGCAGGCCGGCGGCCCCAACGCGGACGTCCGGCTCTGGGTGCTCGGCCTGGACGACACCCGGGTCGAACTCCACTGGGACACCGAGACCTTCCCCTACCTGTGCGCCGCCCGGTGGGCCGGACCGGAGGAGCTGCTGCTCACCGTCGCCGACCGGCTGCAGCAGAACGTGCTGCTGCTGAGCGCCGACCCGGCCACCGGCAGCACCACCGAGCTCTCCCGCACCGCGGACGAGTTCTGGGTCGACGACCTGCCCGGCACGCCGGACCGGCTGGACGACGGCCGACTGCTCACCGTCCTGGACACGCCCGACGCCCGCGGCCTGGCCGTGGACGGCAAGCCGCTGGACACCACCGGCCTGCAGATCCGCCGCGTCGTCGGCCGGGTCGGCGACCGGCTGCTCTGCGAGACCGGCGAGGGCGACCCGTTCGACCAGCACGTCCACCTGGTCGACCCGGACGGCGGCGCGCCCGAGCGGCTCTCCGAGGGCCCCGGCACGCACAGCGCGCTGGCCGCCGGCGACACCCTGCTGCTCGTCTCGGCCGACCCGGACGGCGTGCGCCGCGAGGCCCGCACCCCGCACGGCACCGTCCCGCTGACCGACCTCTCCGCCCCGCTGCCGTACCGGGTCGAGCCGCTGCTCGCCCGGCTCACCGAGCGCGGCCTGCCGAGCGCCGTGGTCTACCCGCGCGGGCACGTCCCGGGCCGGAAGCTGCCCGTGCTGCTCGACGTCTACGGCGGCCCCGGCTACCAGGCCGTGGCCAACGAGCCGCGCCGCTGGCAGCTCAAGCAGTGGTGGGCCGACCAGGGGTTCGCGGTGGTCACCGTCGACAACGGCGGCACCCCGTTCGTCTCCCCCGCCTTCGTGCGCACCATCTTCCGCCGCTTCTCCCAGGTGGCACTGGACGACCAGGCCGACGCCCTGCGGGCGCTCGGCGAGACGCACCCCGACCTCGACCTCGACCGGGTCGGCGTGCGCGGCTGGTCGTACGGCGGCTACCTCGGGGCGCTGGCCGTGCTGCGCCGCCCGGACGTCTTCCACGCCGCCTGCGCCGGCGCCCCGCCCACCGACTTCCGGCTGTACGACACCGCGTACACCGAGCGGTACCTGGGACTGCCCCAGGAGAACCCGGACGGCTACGCGGCCGACTGCCTGGTGGACGACGCGGCCTCGCTCGATCGGCCGCTGCTGCTCATCCACGGTCTGGCGGACGACAATGTGCACCCCTCGCACACCCTGCTGCTCTCGCAGGCGCTCACCGCGGCGGGCCGGCCGCACAGCCTGCTGGCCCTGCCGGGAATCACCCACATGACCCCGGGCGGCGTCAACGAGCAGCTGACCCAGGCCGAACTCGCCTTCCTGCGGACCGCGTTGAAACTCTGATCCGCTGTGATGCTCGCCACCCGGGCGGAGGCTGCCGCTCCACTGCCACCCGGGTGGCGGGCGCCCTGCTTCGCGCAGGCCGCGCCCCCAGGTCGCGCCGCCGCACCCGCGCCGCACCCATCCCGGGCCGCCCGCCGCAGCACGCGGGCGGCCCGGCCGCGTTCCCCCGCCGGGGGCCGCCCACACCTCCCGTGGTCAGATCCCTTCCGTGTGACCCATGACATGTGAAATATTACCTGCGCTCGCCCGACCACCCACCGTCCGGAAAGGACAGGTCAGTTGCGCAGACTGTCCGCGGCGTTCGCGGCCGCGCTCACCACGAGCGCGATAGCGGTCACCCTGCTCGGTACCCCCGCCCAGGCCGCTCCCCCCACGCCCGCATCCACCATCACCGCCGAGTCCGGCGACAGCGCCGAGGCCGGCGGCCTCGAAGCCCCGCCGGCGCCGCTCGCGCCCCAGGAGCGCGAGCGCCAGTCGCTGCGCACCAAGGCACTGGAACAGCTCAACAAGGGCGCCGTGGCCAAGACCACGGACCGCCGGGCACCCGCCAAGGTGCGGGTCGGCAATGACTACGTCCAGCTCGCGCAGCAGCGCAAGGACAAGGTCTTCGTGATCCTCGCCCAGTTCGGCGACCAGGTGGACAACACCACGCTGTACAACGGCCAGCCGCGCTACGGGGGCACCCCCGGCCCGGCGCACAACGCCATCCCGAAGCCCGGCAAGAGCGACAACCACACGCTCTGGAACCAGGACTTCGACCGGAAGTACTACCAGAAGATGTTCTTCGACGACTCGCCCGGCGCGGTCTCGATGCGCAACTTCTACCGCACCCAGTCCTCCGGCCGGTACGACATCGAGGGCACCGTCAGCAACTGGGTCACCGTGCCGTGGAACGAGGCCCGCTACGGCTCCAACAAGGGCCCGCAGGGCTCCGGCGCCTGGACCCAGGGCCAGGAGTTCATCCGGGACGCCGTCAAGGCCTGGTACGACGGCGAGATCGCCAAGGGCCGCACGGCCGCGGACGTCAAGGCCGAGCTGGCCCAGTACGACGTCTACGACCGCTACGACCACGACAAGGACGGCGAGTTCGCCCAGCCCGACGGCTACCTGGACAACGTCGTCGTCGTGCACGCCGGCGCCGACGAGACCTGGGGCGGCGGCGCGCAGGGCGCCGACGCGCTGTGGGCGCACCGCAGCTGGACCTTCCCGGACCCGACCGGCCAGGTCGGCCCGGTCGGCAACAAGATCGGCGGCGCGCCGGTCGGCGACACCGGCCTGTACGTCTACGACTACGTCCAGGCGGGCGAGAACAGCGGCGTCGGCCTGTTCTCCCACGAGTTCGGCCACAACCTCGGCCTGCCCGACCTGTACAGCACCAGCGGCGGCGACAACAGCGTCAACTTCTGGTCGCTGATGTCCTCCGCCTCGTACCTGGGCAAGGGCAAGAACACCACCGGCGCCTACCCCGGCGACCTCGACGCCTGGAGCAAGCTGCAGTTCGGCTGGCTCAACTACGACGAGGCGCAGGCCGCCACCCGGTCCAGCCACGCGCTCGGCGTCAGCGGCTACAACACCGACCAGGCGCAGGCCGTCCTGGTCCACCTGCCGGACGGCACCACCAGCACCGACCTCGCCGACCCGCGCGAGGGCGCCAAGCAGTGGTGGAGCGACACCGGCGACAACCTGGACAACGCGCTGGCCCGCGACGTCGACCTCGGCGGGACCACCGGCCCGGCCGCCCTCGACGCGGCGGTCTGGTACGACATCGAGCAGGACTACGACTTCCTGACCGCCGAGGCCTCCACCGACGGCGGCAAGACCTGGACCGCCCTGCCCGGCACCGTCGACGGCAACCCGATCGGCAGCACCAGCGCCAACGTCCCGGGCCTGAGCGGCACCTCCGGCGCGTACCGGCAGCTGCACATCCCGCTGGACGCCTACGCGGGCCAGAAGGTCCGGCTGCGGCTGCACGTCACCTCCGACGGCAACACCCACGGCAAGGGCGTCCTGGTCGACGCGGTGAGGATCACCGCCGGCGCCACCACGCTGTTCACCGACGGCGCCGAGAACGGCACCAACGGCTGGACCGCCACCGGCTTCACCGTCATCACCGGCCGCACCGCGGTCAAGCAGCACCCGCGCGCCTACCTGGTGGAGAACCGGCGCTACGCCGGCTTCGGCGAGTTCCTGAAGACCGGCCCGTACAACTTCGGCTACACCGGGGTCGAGGGCAAGAAGGACATCGTCGACAACTACCCGTACCAGGAGGGCGTGCTCGTCTGGCTCTGGGACACCGGCTACGGCGACAACAACACCAAGGACCACCCCGGCGGCGGCCTGATCCTGCCGATCGACGCCCACCCGGCGCCGATCCGCTTCGCCGACGGCACCCTGGTCAACGCCCGGGCGCAGACCTTCGACGCGACCTTCTCGCTCAAGCCGACCACCGGGTTCACGCTGCACAAGGCCGGCGTCCCGGTGAAGATCGGCTCGGAGAAGGCCGTCCCGGCCTTCAACGACCGGACCGGTGTCTACAGCGACCCGGCCACCCCGCAGCTCGGGGTGAAGGTGCCGGACACCAACACCAAGATCGAGGTCGTGCGCGAGTCCCAGGGCGGGCGGATCACCACCGTCCGGGTGGGCCCCGCGTCCTGACCCCGCTGCCCGGATCCGGCCGCGCACACCCCGCCCGGCCGGGCCCGGCAGTCCGGACCCCGGCGTCCTGAGCGCCGGGCCTCCCCGTGGAAGACAGGTCCCACGGACAGGCAGACCGCCCCGGTCCTCCCACCAGGAGGGCCGGGGCGGTCCGTTTCCCGCGTCGCGCTCACCCTTCGGCGCGCGCCCGCCGCAGGCTCAGCGCGGCGGTGGCGGTGCCGAACACGGTGAGGGCGCCGAGCCCGAAGACCATGTAGCGGGCGCCGTCCAGCGTGGAGTCCCCGCCGAAGCTCACCAGCGTCCCGGCCAGCGCCGAACTCACCGTGAAGGCGATCAGCTGGGTGGTGTTGAGGCCCGCGGCCGCCTTGGCGCCCTCCACCTCGTCGTCGGTGCTGCGCATAGCCGTGACGCTCAGGTGCGGGAAGGCCGCCCCGATGCCGGTCCCGCCGATCACCAGCACCACCGCCCACAGCAGCACCCGGCCGCCGGAGGCCTGCGAGGTCTGCAGCAGTCCGTAGGCCAGCAGGCCCGCCGTGAGCACCGCCGGGCCGACCCGGATCGCCAGCGAACGGGCCCGCTCCGAGCTCAGGTTGACGCTGAACAGCTGCGCGGACGTCCAGCCGACCGACACCGTCGCGCCGAGGAAGCCGGCCGCCAGCGGGCTCAGCCCGCCCAGCTCCTGGCCGAACAGCGGGATGAAGGTCTCGGTCATCACACCGGTGCAGTACACCGCGACGGTCAGGTAGATCCACTTCAGGTGGTTGCCGCGACGGTAGGTCAGCTTCGGCAGCACGGTCGCCGACCCGCGGCGCTCCACCAGCAGGAAGCCCGCCAGCAGCACCAGGCCCAGCACGATGCACAGCGCCGTCGCCCAGCCGCGCGGCACGGTGGAGCTGATGCTGAAGGCACCGGCCGCGAGCGTCAGCAGCAGCAGCGAGGGCAGCGGCAGCGGTTCGACGGTGCGCGCGGACCCGGTCGGGCCGGGCAGCGAGCGGCGGGCCAGCACGGCCAGCACCAGCGCGGCCGCCATGAGCAGGACATAGGAGCCGCGCCAGGCGTTCAGTTCGGCGAAGAGCCCGCCGAGCGAGGGGCCGACCAGCGTGCCCACGCCCCACATCGCCGACACCAGGCCGGCCGCCCTGGTCCACAGCCGTTCCGGCAGCGCGGTGCGGATCACCGCGTAGCCGAGGCCGGCCATCAGCCCGCCGCCCAGGCCCTGGACGATCCGGCCGACGATCAGCGTCTCCATCGACGGACTGGCCGCCGTCAGCCCGGCACCGGCGGCGAACACCAGGAACCCGGTCAGGTAGGAGCGCGAGGGCCCGAACCGGGCGAGCAGCCGGCTGACCAGCATCGCGGCGGTCACCGCGGCGATCAGGAAGCCGGTCGCCACCCAGGCGTAGAAGCGGGCGCCGCCGATGTCCTCGACGATCGAGGGGAGCAGGGCGGCGGTGAAGTAGAGGTTCATCGCGTAGAGGGCGACACCGCCGGCCATGATCGAGGCCTGGGCGGCGTACTGCTTGGAGAAGAGGTCCCCCCAGCCGCCGGAGGTCGCCGCCGACTCTGCAACGGGAGCGCGGTCTCCCTGGTCGGAGGAGGTGGAGGCGGTCTGGACACGCGGAGTTTCGGTCACGTGGACACGCTATGAGTTCAAGTGAACTTCAAGTCAAGCGCTCACGCGGGCCCCGGAACGACGAAGCGGGCCCGCGCGGTGGCAGGCCCCGGGACGACAGAGGGCCCGCCCGTTCCGACGACCCGGTCGGAACAGGCGGGCCCCGCCCGCCCGGTGGAAGTCCACCGGACGGGTCCCGGTCGGGCGCGGCCCTCATCACAGGCTCCCCGCCGCTCCCGACCGGGGGCTCGGCACGCGAGGAGGATCGCTCCTCGCGCGTTCGGTGCCGTACCGTCCGCCGTGGGGGTGGCCGGACGGTACGGCGGTTCAGCCGCGGCCGGAGGCGCGCCCAGTGGCAGGCGCCCCCGACCGCGAGACCGCGTCCCGGATCAGTTCTCCGGGAAGTGGCAGGCCGCCTCGCGCCCGCCCGGCCCGGCGATCTGCAGCAGCGGACGCTCGGTCCGGCAGATCTCCTGGGCCTTCGGGCAGCGCGGGTGGAAGCTGCACCCCGGCGGCGGGGCGGCCGGGCTCGGCGGGTCGCCGAGCAGCACGATCCGCTCCCGCGCCCGCTCCGCGGCCGGGTCCGGCAGCGGAACGGCGGACAGCAGGGCCTTGGTGTAGGGGTGCGCCGGGTTGCTGTACACCTGGTGCTTGTCGCCGATCTCGACGATCCGGCCGAGGTACATCACCGCGACCCGGTCGCACACGCGCTTGACCACCGAGAGGTCGTGCGCGATGAAGATGTACGCCAGCCCCAGTTCGTCCTGGAGCCGCTCCATCAGGTTGACCACCTGGGCCTGGATGGAGACGTCCAGTGCGGACACCGGCTCGTCGGCGACCACCAGCCGGGGCGAGGTGGCCAGCGAGCGGGCGATGCCGATGCGCTGGGCCTGGCCGCCGGAGAACTCGTGCGGGTAGCGGTCCAGGTGCTCGGGGATGAGGCCGACCAGCTCCATCAGCTCGACGGCCCGCTTGCGGGCGTCGGCCGCGCTGCTGCCCTGGACCAGCAGCGGCTCGGAGATGATCCGGGCCACCGTCTGCCGGGGGTTGAGCGAGGAGTACGGGTCCTGGAACACCATCTGCAGGTGCTTGCGGTGCGGGCGCAGCTGGGCCTGGGTCAGACCGCCGATCTCGGTGCCGTCGAAGTCGACGGTGCCCGAGGTCGGGTCGATCAGGCGGACGACCATGCGCCCGGTGGTCGACTTGCCGCAGCCGGACTCGCCGACCAGGCCGAGGGTCTCGCCGGCGCCGACGTCGAAGCTGACGCCGTCCACCGCCCTGATCGCGGCGCCGGGCTTGCCGGTGCGTGAGCGGCGGCCGGGGAAGGTCTTCACCAGATCCCGGACCGTCAGCAGGGGTTCGGTCATCCCAGGACTCCTTCCGGCACCAGCGGCAGGTGACAGGCGGCCTGGTGGCCGGGGGCGAGCGGGCCGAACTCCGGCCGCTCGGACAGGCAGCGGGCGTGCTCCTCGGCGGCGGCGGCGATGGTGCGGGCGCAGCGCGGGGCGAAGGAGCATCCGGGGGCGGGGGCGATCAGCGACGGCGGGCTGCCGGGGATGGCCCGCAGCGGGGCGTCGTCGGTGTCGTCCAGGCGGGGCAGCGAGTCGAGCAGACCGCGGGTGTACGGGTGCGCGGGGGCGGCGAACAGCCGGTCCACGGGCGCCTGTTCGGCGGCGCGGCCGCCGTACATGACGAGCACCTCGTGGGCGACCCGGGCGACCACGCCGAGGTCGTGGGTGATCATCACGACGCCGAGTCCGCGTTCCTGCTGGATCTTGGCGATCAGGTCGAGGATCTGGGCCTGGACGGTGACGTCGAGCGCGGTGGTCGGCTCGTCGGCGATCAGCAGTTCGGGCTCGCAGGCGAGCGCCATGGCGATCATCACGCGCTGGCGCATGCCGCCGGAGAACTGGTGCGGGTACTCGTCGACCCGGCGGGCCGGCTCGGGGATGCCCACCTCGGCGAGCATCTCGATCGCACGCTCGCGGCCGGCCTTGCGGGAGGCCTTGAAGTGCACCCGGTAGTGCTCGGCGATCTGCTCGCCGACCGGGTAGAAGGGGTGCAGGCTGGACAGCGGGTCCTGGAAGATCATGGCGATCCTCCGGCCGCGGATCGCGCCGAGCTTCTTCTCGCCCAGGCCGTTGAGCTCCTGGCCGTCGAGCCTGATCGAGCCGCCGACGTGGGCGCCGCGGTGCAGGCCCATGACGGCGAGCGAGGTGACGGACTTGCCGCTGCCGGACTCGCCGACCAGGCCGAGGGTCTTCCCGGCCTCGACGGTGAAGTTGATGCCGTCGACGGCCCGGACGGTGCCGCGCGGGGTGTCGAAGGCGACCTTGAGGTCCTCGACCTCCAACAACGACGTCATCAGTACCTCACTCTCGGGTCGACGTACGCGTAGAGCACGTCGACCAGCAGGTTCGCGACGACGATGAAGAAGGCCGCGAGCAGGGTGACGCCGAGGATGACGGGCTGGTCGGAGCGGAGCAGGCCGTCGTAGAAGAGGCGTCCGATTCCGGGCAGTCCGAAGATCGACTCGGTGATGACGGCACCGGCCAGCAGGCCGCCGAGGTCCATGCCGAAGATGGTGAGGATCGGCGTCATGCCGGAGCGCAGACCGTGTTTGACGGTGACGGTGAGCGCCGGCATGCCCTTGGCGCGGGCGGTGCGGATGTACGGCTCGGCCATCGCCTCGATCATCGAGGTCCGGCTCTGCCGGGCGTACTGGGCCGCGTAGAGCAGCGCCAGGGCGGTCCACGGCAGCAGCAGGTTGGAGGCCCAGGACACCGGGTTGTCGGTGAACTCGTGGTACGCGGGGTAGGGCAGCAGGCCGGCGGTCCGCACCACGCCCCAGATCAGCATGATCGAGGTGAAGTAGACCGGCAGCGAGGCGGCGCCGACCGACAGGACGGTGAGGACCTTGTCGACGACGGTGTTCTTGCGCAGCGCCGAGGTGATGCCGGCGCTGAGGCCGAGCACCAGCCAGAGCACGGCCGAGCCGATGGCGAGCGAGACCGACACCGGCAGGCGGTCGACCAGCAGGTCCCAGACCGGCAGCGAGTACTCGTAGGAGTAGCCGAGGCAGGGGAAACCGCAGTGGGTGGCGCTGGCTCCGCTGCCGTAGTCGCGACCGGCGACGATGCCCAGCAGGTAGACGAAGAACTGCTCCCAGATCGGCTTGTCCAGGCCCATCGCGGCCTTGACCTCGATCAGCCGCTCGGGGCTGCAGGTCTTGCCGCAGGCGGCCGCGGCCGGGTCGTTGGGCAGCAGGTAGAAGATGGTGAAGGTGATGGCGCAGATGGCCAGCAGGATGCCGGCGACGCCGAGCAGCCGGCGCCCGAGGTAGAGGATCACGACCGTCCTCCCTTCGGGTCGAGGATGTCGCGCAGCGCGTCGCCGAGCAGGGTGAAGGCGAGGACGGCGACGAACAGGAAGACCGTCGGGATGAGGAAGTACGTCGGGTCGGTCTCGTAGAAGACGATCGACTCGGCGATCATCTGGCCCCAGGAGGGGGTCGGCGGCCGGACGCCCACGCCGAGGTAGGAGAGCGCGGCCTCGGTGGCGATCATGCCGGGGATCAGCAGGGTGGTGTAGGCGATGATCGGCCCGGAGACGTTGGGCAGGATCTCCCGGGTGAGGATGCGCCAGGACCGGGCGCCGCCGACCTTGGCCGCCTCGACGTACTCGCGGTGCTTGAGCGAGAGCGTCTGGCCGCGGACGACGCGGGCCACGCCGGGCCAGCCGAACAGGCCGATGACCACGGTCATCAGCAGGATCCGGTTGACGTCCCTGGCCACCGACATCATCGCGATCATGAAGATCAGCGAGGGGAACGACATCGTGAGGTCCATCAGCCGGGACAGCAGGCTGTCGATGCGGCCGCCGAAGTAGCCGGCCGCGATGCCGGCCAGGGTGCCGGCGATCACGACGACGGCGGTGGCGACGAACGCGATCAGCAGCGACACCTGGCCGCCGTGCAGGACGCGGGCGAACAGGTCGCGGCCGGTGGCCGGCTCGACGCCGAACCAGTGCCGGGCGCCGACGCCGCCGAAGTCGCCCTTGGGCAGGCCGCCCAGGTAGGCGTCGACGGCGCGCTTGTCGAACTCCTCGGCGTTCCAGCCGCCGAGCGCGCTCAGCGGGCCGGCCAGCACGGCCATCAGGACGAGGAGGACGACCATGATCAGGCCGAAGCGGGCGGAGCCCTTGGCCCACAGCTGGTCCCAGACCAGCCGCCAGGGCCCGCGCCCGGAGGCTTTCGCGGGGCCCGCCGCCGCGACGGGCGCGGCGGCGGGCTCAGTCGTAGTGGTGCTCATGACGGACGGTTCCTCAGCCCTGGCTCTTGGCGGGGTCCTTGAGGCCGACGGTGGCCATGTCGATCATGCCCGCGTAACCCGGGGCACCGAAGGCGCCGGCCACGTTGGTGCCGACCAGCAGCGCGCGGCGCTGCCACATGAGCGGGACGGCCGGGGCCTTCTGCAGGAGCGCCTCGTCCAGCTTCTTCCAGGCCGCGTTGGCCTCGTTCACGTCCGGGAGGGCCGCGATGCGGTCCATCTCGTCCATGGTGGCCTGGTCGCGGAACTGGCTGTAGTTGCCCTGGTTGCCCTTGTCCTTGATGGTGCGGCCGTCGAACAGGAAGGGCAGGAAGGTGGCGCCGGACGGGTAGTCCGGGCACCAGCCGTTGATGGTCAGCTCGGGCGCGGCCTTGGCGTCGCCGAGGGTGTCGATGAACGCCGACGGGTCGACGGTGTTGACGGTGACCTGGATGCCGGCCTTGGACAGCGACTGCTGGATGGCCTCGCCGCGGGTCTTGTCGCCGAGCGAGACGGTGAGCGCGACCTTGAGGTCGGTCTTGCCGGCCGCCTTGAGCAGGTCCTTGGCCTTCGCCGGGTCGCCGGCGGCCGGGATCTTCAGCGGGTCGGCCTTGACGCCGCCGGTCAGCGACGGCGGCAGGAAGGAGGTGGCGACGTCGGCGATCGCGGGGCCGCCGAAGGCGGTGACCTGGGCCTCGCGGTCGACCGCCCACATGACGGCCTCGCGGACCTTCGGGTCGTCGAACGGCGCCTTGGAGGTGTTGAGGTAGAGGCTGTCGGTGCAGCCGGTGCGCTCGGCCACCATGCGGGCCTTGACGTCGGGCTTGGGCAGCACCTTCGCGACCGACTCGGGGCGCATCCAGGGCATCTCGATCGCGGAGGCGTCGGCGCCGTCGCTGGCGATGATGCGGTCGTCGACCTGGCCGCCCTTGAGGCCCTGGGTGACGACGATCTTGTCCGGGTAGGCCTTGCGGATCGGGTCCGAGGACGGGTCCCAGTTGCTGTTGCGGACCAGCACCAGCTGCTTGCCGCGGTCGTAGCTCTCGATCTTGTACGGGCCGGAGGAGAACGGCCGCATGTCGTACTGGGTGCCCTTCTCCTGGGCCGGCGGCACCGGCGCGAAGGTGGGCAGGGTCGCGGTGTACGCGAACTCGGCGACCGGGCGCTTGAGGCGGAAGACGATGGTCTTGTCGTCCGGCGTCTCGATGCTCGCCAGGTGCTCGCCGGTCAGCGGGCCCTTGTAGTTCTCGCCGCCGGCCAGGTACTGGGCCGCGTAGTCGGGGCCGCCGGTGAGGTCCGGGGAGAACGAGCGCTCGACGTTGTACTTGATGTCGGAGGACTTGATCGGCGAGCCGTCCTCGTACTTCAGCCCGTCGCGCAGGGTGAAGGACCAGGTCTTGCCGCCGTCGGACGGGCGGCCGGTGTCGGTGGCCAGGTCGGGGACGATCTGGTTGCCGGCGTCGCCGGGCTCGGCCTTGAAGGTGACCAGGGTGCGGTAGATCAGCCGGGTGCCGAAGTCCATCTGCGGCAGGGTCCAGTTGCGGGCCGGGTCGAGGTGGGCGAAGTCCTGGTTGGTCAGCACGGTCAGGGTGCCGCCCTTGACCGGGGTGCCGCCCACGGCCGTGCCGGTGTCGGCACCGGGTCCCTTGGTGGAGCTGGCGGCGGCGGTGTCGCCGGAGCCGCTGTCGCTCTTGTCCTTGCTTCCGCAGGCGCCGAGCCCGAGGGTGAGTGCCGCCGCGATGGCCGCCGCGAGGGCGGTCTGGGTACGCCTGTTCATATCTGACTCCGCAGTGGGGGGCCCGCCGAGAAGGCCCGTCGTCCAACCCCGGGGGTGGATCCGGGGCCCGGCCGGGAGGGCGACCTCAGGGGGTCTAGCCGCTCCGCGGTGTGACCCGTAACATAGTAATGTGAAATTGCACTGCACAAGAGGTGACGCCACCCGTTACCGAGATGTGTCCGTGCAGCCCCTCCTCCCCCAACTCCGCACCACGCGTTTTAGGAGTACCCGGTGACCCTCCGTCAGACCGGCCTCAACACCGGAAGCCACGACCTCCCGGTGTCGGCGGCGCTCAACGCCTTCATGGGCACCGCCTGGGCCCCCACCCCGCTCCCGGCCGAGGACCGCGTCCCCGGCTACGCCGTCACGCCCGGCCGCCGCGCCCGGCTGTCCCTGGCCTTCCCCGGCGAGCGCCTGATCGTCCCGGCCGGCCGGCTCAAGGTCCGCAGCAACGACGTCGACTACCGCTTCCGCCCGCACAGCGCCTACGCCTGGCTCACCGGCCTCACCGGCGAGGACCAGGTCGGCCATGTGCTCGTCCTGGAGCCGACCGGCCCCGACGGCCACGAGCCCGTCCTCTACCTGCGCCCCCGCTCCCCCCGCGGCGGCGCCGACCCGGTGCGCGGCGCCGAGTTCTTCCGCGACCGCCGCTACGGCGAGTTCTGGGTCGGCCGCCGCCCCGACCTCGACGAGGCCGCCCGGCTCACCGGTGTGCGCGTCGAGCACCTCGACGAGCTGGACAAGCTGCTCACCGGCCCGCAGCCCGTCACCCGGGTGCTGACCGGCGTCGACCCCGAGCTCGACGCCGCCACCGGCCGCCCCGGCCCCGCCGCGCTCGTCGACGCCGACGGCCTCTTCGCCGCCGTGCTGTCCGAACTGCGCCTGGTCAAGGACACCTGGGAGGTGGAGCAGCTCCAGCTCTCCGTCGACCACACCGTGCTCGGCTTCGAGGACGTCGTCCGCGCCCTGCCCGCCGCCCTGCGCCACCACCGCGGCGAGCGCTGGATCGAGGGCGTGTTCAACCTCCGCGCCCGCGCCGAGGGCAACGGCATCGGCTACGAGACCATCGCCGCCAGCGGCGCCCACGCCGGCGTCCTGCACTGGATCCGCAACGACGGCGCGCTCGACCCGAACTCCCTGCTGCTGCTGGACGCCGGCGTCGAGACCGACACCCTCTACACCGCCGACATCACCCGCACCCTCCCGCTGAGCGGCACCTTCACGCCCGTCCAGCGCCAGGTCTACGAGCTGGTGCTCGCCGCCCAGCAGGCCGGCATCGACACGCTGCGCCCCGGCGCCCGCTTCCGCGACTTCCACGCCGCGGCCGCCCGGGTCATCGCCGAGGGCCTCGCCGACTGGGGCGTCCTGCCCGTCTCCGCCGAGGAGGCGCTCGCCGAGGACAGCGGCCTCTACCGCCGCTACACCCTCTGCGGCACCGGCCACATGCTCGGCCTCGACGTCCACGACTGCGCCAAGGCCCGCGCCGAGACGTACCTGGACGCCGTCCTGGAGGAGGGCCACGTGCTCACCGTCGAGCCCGGCCTCTACCTGCAGCCCGACGACGAGACCCTCCCCGCCGAGCTGCGCGGCATCGGCGTCCGGATCGAGGACGACCTGGTGATCACCGCCGACGGCGCCCGGCTGATGTCCGGCGCGCTGCCGCGCAGCGTGCCGGCCATCGAGGCCTGGATGGCCGAACTGCTCGGCTGAGCCGGCGGTGCCGGCCCCACGGCGGTCGGGCCGGCACCGTTCGGGGGCCCGTCCACCGGCTTCCCGCCCAGGCAGGGACCCGGTGGACGGACCCCCGGGAACGGCCGCGGGGCCGCCGGGCTCACCGCCCGACGGCCCGGGCCTCCTCCCACAACCGGGCCACGATCCCCGCCGCCGGGCCGCCGCGCGCCGCCCGGTGGCCCGTCCCGGCCCACAGGTGCATCGCCCCGGTGTCACCGCGCCCGGCCGCAGCCGCGCGCAGCGGCTGGGTCAGGTGGTGCACCTCCGGATAGGCGGCGGGCGCGTACGGCCCGTACCGGTCGATGAACGCGTTGCGCAGCCCCCGCGCCGGGCGCCCGGTGAACGCCCTGGTCACCGCCGTCGCCTCGAACTCCGTCAGCGCCGCCCGGTGCGCCGCCGACGTCCCCGCCTCGTCCGCCCGCAGCAGCGCCGTCCCCAGCTGGACCGCCACCGCCCCGGCCCGCAGCGCGGCCGCGACCGACGCCCCGTCGGCCAGCCCGCCCGCCGCGACCAGCGGCAGCCCCGTCACCGACCGCACCCCGGCCAGCAGATCGAGCAGCGGGACCTCCCCCGGCCGGTCCGCGATCCCGTGGGTGGCCCGGTGCCCGCCCGCCTCCGGGCCCTGCACGCACAGCGCGTCCATCCCGACCGCCTCGGCCCGCCGGGCCTCCTCCGGCGTGGTCACCGTGCCCACCTGGAACACCCCCGCCGCCCGCAGCGCCCGCGCCTCCTCGGCGGCGGGCAGCCCGAAGGTGTACGAGACCACCGCGACCGGCCCGTCGAGCAGCGCGGCGATCTTGGCGTCCCAGTCGTCCCGGTCCGGCCCGATCGCCTCCGGCAGCACGACCCCGTGCCGCTCCGCCTCGGGCCGCAGCCGCTCCCGGTAGGCGGCGACCGCCGCCGGGTCGCCGGGCGCGGCCGGTACGAAGAGGTTCACACCGAACGGACGGTCCGTCAGCTTTCGGGTGATATCGACCTGTTCGGCCATCGCGGCGGCGCTCCGGTAGCCGGCCGCCAGGAAGCCCAGCCCGCCCGCCGCGTTCACCGCGGCCACCAGCTCCGGCGTGGTCGCCCCGCCGGCCATCGGTGCGCCGAGCACGGGCACGGCGAGTTCGTCGAGTCGGACGGCCATCCGGGGATCCTCCGATCGCGCGGCACACGAGGTCGCCGACCACCCTACGCCCGCCGCCCCCTCGGCCCGCCCGCTGTCACCCCGTCGCCGTCAGCCCCCGCGCCGGATCAGCCCCCGCGCCCGCGCCTCCCGCACCGCCGCCGTCCGCGACTCCACGCCCAACTTGGTGTAGATGTGCACCAGATGCGACTTGACGGTGGCCAGGCTCAGGTGCAGCCGCCCGCCGATCGCCTGATTGGTCAGACCGTCCGCGACCAGCCCCAGCACCTCCGTCTCCCGCGCGCTCAGCGCCGCCGCGGGCGTCCGCATCCGCTCCAGCAGCCGGTCCGCCACCGTGGGCGCCAGCGCCGGCCGGCCCGCCGCCGCCGACCGAACCGCCCGGGCCAGCTCCTCCGGCGGCGCGTCCTTCAGCAGGTACCCGGTGGCCCCGGCCTCCAGCGCCGGCAGCGTGTCCGCGTCCGTGTCGTAGGTGGTCACCACCAGGACCCTCGGCGCCCCCGGGCCCCGGGCCGTGATCGCCGCCGTGGCCTGCGCGCCGTTCATCGCCGCCCCCGGCCCGAACTGCAGGTCCATCAGCACCACGTCCACCGCCACCTCCGCGGCCAGCTCGACCGCGCGCTCGGCGGTGGCGGCCTCCGCGACGATCGCGAAGTCCGGCTCGCTCTCCAGGACGGCCCGCAGCCCGGCCCGGACCACCGGGTGGTCGTCGGCCAGCAGCAGACGGATCACGGCCCCGGTCACGACGACCCCTCCTCCTGCGTGTCGCCCGCGTCCCCGGGCACCGGCAGCAGCACCGCGAGCGCCGTGCCCTCCCCCGGCGCGGACTCCACCGCGAAGCTCCCGCCCAGCGCCCGCGCCCGGGCCCGCATCGACGGCAGCCCGTAGCCGCCCTCCCCGCCACCGGCCGCCCCACCGGAGGCGGACCGCGTCCGCACAGCCTCCGGGTCGAACCCCGCACCGTCGTCCACCACGTCCAGCGCCACCTCGCCCGCCATGAAGCTGAGCGTCACCTCGGCGAGGCCCGCCCCGGCGTGCCGCACCGTGTTGCCGAGCGCGGACTGCGCGATCCGCAGCAGCGCCACCTCGTGCGGCACCGGCAGCGGGACCCGCTCGCCGAGGACGTGCAGCCGCACCGGCAGGCCGCTCCGCACCGAGGTCGTCGCGCACAGCCGCTCCAGCGCCACCGGCAGGGTGTCGCTCTCCAGCGCCGGCGGGGTGAGCGCACGCACGAAGCGGCGGGCCTCGTCGAGGTTGTCCTGCGCGGCCTGCCGGGCCTGCTCCACGTACTCGCCGGCGGCGTCCGTCCGCTCCGGCAGCGCGCGCTGGGCGGCCCGCAGCAGCAACTGGATGCTGGTGAGGCTCTGCGCCAGGGTGTCGTGGATCTCCCGGGCCAGCCGCTCCCGCTCGGCGAGGACGCCGGCCGCGTGATGGGCGGTGGCGAGGTCGGCGCGGGCGGCCGTCAGCTCGTCGATGAGCCGACGGCGCTCCTCGCTCTCCCGGTAGAGCGCCTGGTAGCCGAACACGGTCGCGACGGCGAAGGCGGCGCCCAGTAGCGGCCCGATCGCCGGCGCGACACCGACGGTGTGCTGATGGGCGGAGTAGGCGACGATCGCCGCGACGGCGGTCAGCCCGACCGCCGCCACCCCGGCCCGCCGGCCGAGCAGGTGCAGCTCCAGGAAGTACAGCGGGAACGCCACCCAGACCCCGTCCGGGGTGGCCACCAGCACGCCCACCCAGGTGACCCCGAGCAGCGCCAGCCAGAGCGCGGCGGCCCGGCCGGAGCGGCCGACGGCGCCGATCAGCGGACCGGCCGCGTAGACGGCGGCCATCGCGGTGGCGGCGGCCGCGACCGCCGCCGGGTCCCCGTCGCGCCCGGCCAGGGCCCGGACCACGGCGAGCGCGAGCAGGCCCGCCACCAGCAGGTGCAGACAGACCCGGAGCACACGGGCGACGGGGGTGGTTCGAGGTCGATCGGTCGCCATCCGTCCAGCCTAGGGTCCGTGCCGCCGACCGGCATCAATCGAAAGGTTGAACTCCGCTTCCGTCCTTCGAAGCCGAGGATCCAATCCCCGGTGCGATGCCCGGAGGACCGCCGTTCGACCACTCTCGTCAGTGTCGCAGCGGAACGGACGAAAGGACTCGCGGTGTTCGTCGCCTGGAGGGATCTGGGGTTCGCCAAGGGGCGGTTCGCCCTGATGGGAACCGTCATCGTACTGATCACCGTGCTGGTCGGCCTGCTGTCGGGACTGACCGCCGGACTCGGCCGGCAGAACACCTCGGCCGTCACCGGCCTGCCCGCCGACCACCTGGCCTTCGGCCGGCCCGCCGACGGGCAGAAGCTGTCGTTCACCGACTCCCAGGTCACCCCCGAGCAGTGGCAGGGCTGGGCCCGGACCCCCGGCGTCACCTCGGCCGAGCCCCTCGGCATCGCCACCACCAAGGGCGCCGCCGGAACCCGCACCGCCGCGCTCTCCGTCCTCGGCGTCCCCGACGGCTCCGCGCTGGCCCCCCGGGGCGACACCCTCTCCCCCGGCCGGGCGGTGCTGTCGCAGACCGCCGCGAAGGACCTCGGCGGGCTGCGCCCCGGCGACGCCTTCACCGTCGCCGGCCACCCGCTGACCGTCGCGGCCGTCGCCGGTGACGCCTCCTACAGCCACACCCCGGTGGTCTGGACGACCCTGGCCGACTGGCAGCGGACCGCCCCCGGCGGCGCCGGGCACGCCACCGTGGTCGCGCTGACCACCGCGAAGGGCGCCGACCTCTCCGCCGCCGACGCCGCCCTCGGCACCGAGACCCGGGACCGGACCGACGCGCTCGCCGCGATCGGCTCCTACACCTCGGAGAACGGCTCCCTGCAGCTGATGCGGGGCTTCCTGTTCGCCATCTCGGCGCTGGTGATCGGCGCCTTCTTCACCGTCTGGACGATCCAGCGCAGCGGCGACATCGCCGTCCTGAAGGCCCTCGGCGCCTCCACCCGCTACCTGCTGCGCGACGCGCTCGGCCAGGCCGTCCTGCTGCTGCTCCTGGGCACCGCGCTCGGCACGGCGGTCGCGGTCGGCGTCGGCGCGCTGATCGGCTCCGCCGTCCCGTTCGTCCTGGACGCCCCGACGGTGCTGCTGCCCGCCGCCGTCATGATCGCGCTCGGCGCGCTCGGCGCGGCCCTGTCGATCCGCCGCATCACCTCCGTCGACCCGCTGACCGCCCTGGGGAGTGCCCGATGACCCTGCACCTCGACCGCGTCACCCTCACCTACCCGGACGGCGACGGCCGGCTGACCGCCCTCGACGAGGTGTCGCTGACCGTGCCGAAGGGCACCGTCACCGCCGTGGTCGGCCCGTCCGGCTCGGGCAAGTCCAGCCTGCTGGCGGTCGCCGCGACTCTGATCGCCCCGGACTCCGGTCGGGTGGTGGTGGACGGCACCGACACCGCCGGACTGGACCGCGCCGGACTGACCGCGCTGCGGCGGCACCGGATCGGCATCGTCTTCCAGCAGCCCAACCTGCTGCCCGCGCTGACCGCCGCCGAACAGCTCCAGGTGATGGCCCACCTCGACGGCCGCTCCCCGCGCGCCGCGCTGCCCCGCGCCCTGGACCTGCTCGCCGCCGTCGGCCTGCGCGACCTGGCCGCCCGCCGCCCGCACCAGCTCTCCGGCGGTCAGCGCCAGCGCGTCAACATCGCCCGGGCGCTGATGAACGACCCCACCGTGCTGCTGGTCGACGAGCCCACCAGCGCCCTGGACCACGAACGCGGCGCCGCCGTGCTCGACCTGCTGACCACCCTCACCCACCGCCGCGCCACCGCCACCGTCCTGGTCACCCACGACCGCACCCATCTGACAGCGGTCGACCAGGTCGCCGAGGTCCACGACGGCCGCCTGACGGTCCCGGCGGCGTTGTGAGCTACTTCTTGGCGGCCAGCACCTCGTCCACCGAGAGCGTCACGGCCGCACCGATCGACTCCGGCAACGCGAAGGACTGCCCGGGGTGATGGACGGCGTGCACCCGGTACTCGCCGCCCTGGGGGTCGGTGAGCACCATGACCTTGAGGTTTCTGCGGTCGACGATGAGATAGACCGGGATTCCCGCATCGGCGTAGACCATCGGCTTGATCTTCACATCCGCCATGTAGTTGGAGGATGTGACCTCGGCCACGAGCCTGAAGACCGCCGGGTCGTAACTGTTGTGCTCGATCAGGTGGTCCCGGTAGTCCGCGTCCACGACCGAAAGGTCTGGAACGGCGTAGTCGGAGGGTCCGCCTGGCAGCCACAACCCGATTGCCTGAACCACCCTGCACGTATTGCGGTGGAGTCCGGCCGCCAGAAGCGGGACCATGAGATCCGTCAGCACCTCACCGTGCGGCCCGTCGGCAGGTGGCGTCACGGTGATCTGGCCCCCGATGATCTCGACGCGGTGACCCGTCAACCGGCTGGCGATCAGCTCTGCGGCTTCCAGCAGCGTGGGCTGGCCGAAAGGGTCTTCCACTGCGGCGGCGGACATGGAGTTCTCCTTGCTGCCGATGTCGGGAACATCATCGTAGAACCCGGAATCGATACCCCACCCGGTCACGACGAATTCCCCCGAACGGGTGGTTCACCCCTACCGGGCGCGCAGGCGCAGGCCGGTGCGGGACTCCTCCTCCGCCGCCTCCTCCTGGCCCTCCGCCCACAGGGAGCGGACGTGGCTGAGGTGGCGGGTCATGCAGGACTCCGCGGCCGGGGCGTCGCCGGCGATCATCAGGTCCAGCAGCTCCAGGTGCTCCTCCGCCGAGGAGACCAGCTCGCCGCGCTCGGCCAGCCGGTTGAGGCCGTAGAGGCGGGAGCGCTTGCGCAGGTCGCCGACGACCTCGACCAGGCGGGAGTTGCCGGCCAGGCCGAGCAGGTCGAGGTGGAACTGGCGGTCCGCCTCCAGGTAGCCGATGAGGTCCTGCTTGCCGGCCGCGACGACGATCGCCTCGGCCTGGGGCCGCAGAGCCTCCAGCTGCTCGGGGGTGGCGGTGCGGGCGACCCGGCCGACGGTCGGGACCTCGATCAGGGCGCGGATCTCGGTGAAGTCGTCGAGGTCCCGCTCGGTGAGCTCGGTGACCCGGAAGCCCTTGTTGCGGACGGCCTCGACCAGTCCCTCGCGGGCAAGGTCCAGCATGGCCTCGCGGACGGGGGTGGCGGAGACGCCGAAGTCGGCGGCCAGGGCGGGCGCGGAGTAGACGACGCCGGGGCGCAGCTCGCCGGAGATCAGGGCGGCTCGCAGGGCGTGGGCGACCTGGTCGCGCAGCCGCTCCTGGACGGAGATCAGGGTGCGGGGTTTGAGGTCGGCCATGGTGTTCCTCCGGTGAGTGCAGAACACCAGCGTACAATGTCACGTTACGTTGAGTGTGCAACATTCCGTGATTTCGAACGACCAGTCAGCGCACGGCATCCATGGTCGGACCCCATGGTGGCAGGGCTGCCGCCCGCTGACAACGGTCGGCGGCCGAACTCCTCGATTCCGTCACTCCGCTCCCCCGTGACCGAACGGGCCGGACCGGTCGCACCGGACCCGCCGTACCCACCGCCCCCGGCCGGAACGCGAAAAAGCGGCCGGCGTGGCGGGGGATCCCTTCCCACCACGCCGGCCGCAACTCCGGCCGACACAACGACGACCAATCCCCGTCCTAGGTAACGGACTTGGGGACGGGTACCGACACAGCGCCGAGCGCCGGTACCCGACTGGCCGGGTCCCACAGCAGACCTGTGCCGACCGGAAGCCCTATCGGCCCGCCCCGCGCCGGTGCACCTCGGCCGCGACCGCGAGGTCCTGCCAGGCCATCCCGACACTCTTGAAGAACCTCGGCCGGTCGGCCGGCACCGGGGCCTCGCCCCGCACCAGCTCGGCCAGGTTCCACAGCGGGTCGGCGCCGGTCACGCCCGCCATCAGCAGGTCGCCGGCCTCCCGCAGCGCGGCGGCCCTGGCCTCCACGTACAGCGCGGACCGGCCTACCAGCACCTCGTCCACCTCGCGGGCGTCCACCTCGTGCGAGCCGACCGCGGCCACCGCCGCGTGGTCCGGCACCAGCGCGCCGTCGAACAGCGGCGTGCGCGCGGTGGTGCAGCAGACCACCAGGTCCGCCCCCGCCACCTCGGCCGAGGTGCCGACGGCGGCCTCCAGGCCGAGCCCCCGGGCGTACCGGACCAGCGCCTCGGCCGGCTCCGCGCTGCGGGCGACCACGGTCACCCGGGTCAGCCGGCGGACGGCGAGCAGGGCGTCCAGGTGCCCGTACGCCTGCGGGCCCGAACCGAACAGCACCAGGTGCTCGGCCTCCGGCACCGCCAGCCGGTCCAGCGCGACGGCCGTGACCGCGGGGGTGCGCAGCGAGGTGAGCGCGATGCCGTCCAGCAGCGCGACCGGCTGCAGGGTCGGACCGTCCAGCAGCAGGTAGCCGCCGGTGATCCGGGGCAGCCCGACGGCGGGATTGGCCGGCGCGACACCGGCGATCTTCACCCCGACGTAGGCCGTGGAGGCGGCCGGCATCATCAGCAGTTCCCCGGCCGGGACCGGGATCGCCGAGCGGGCGGGGGCGGCCTCCGGGTCGAGCCCGTCGAGCAGCACCCCCTCGATCGCCCGCGCCGCCTCCGCAGGCGTCAGTCCGACCGCGCCGGTCGGCAGCACCGCCGGCCCGGTGGTCGGCCCGACGGCCGGGGCGGCGGCGGGGGCGGAGCCCGGCGCGGCGGGCCGGAGCGGCTCGGCCGCCACGCCGGGCGGTTCCGGGGCGGTCCGCAGGTCGCCGCTCACAGCAGGAATCCCGCGCCGAGGGTGTCCTGCGGGTCGAGCACGAAGCGGTGCTCGCCGGTGCGGTGCGCGGTGCCGGTCACCTCGGTGACCACTCCGTCGCCCCACGGGTCGCCGCCGGGCAGGACCCGTCCGCCGAAGACCGTGCCGACGATCGACTCGTGCCGCAGCTCCTCGCCGGGGGCGAGCCGCCCCTCGGCGGCCAGCACGGCCAGCCGGGCCGAGCTGCCGGAGCCGCACGGCGAGCGGTCGATCTGGCCGTCCGCGAAGACGGTGACGTTGCGCTGGTTCAGCGCGCCGTCCACCGACGGGAGCTCGTCGAACAGGATGACGCCGTAGACGCCGGACAGCCTCGGGTCCACCGGGTGCCGCACGGCCGGGGAGTCGGCCAGCGCGGCCCGGATCTCCCGGCCGACCGAGGTGAGCTCGGGCAGCCGGTCGAGGGTCACCGAGAGTCCGAGGGCCGAGGCCGGCACCGAGACGTAGCAGGCGCCGGAGTGGGCGACGGCCACCTCGACGGTGCCGCGCGAGGTCTCGACCGGGAGCTTCAGCTCGCTCACCCAGGAGGGCACGTTGCGGAAGGTCACCCCGGTGGTCCGTCCGGCGGCCCGGTTGACCAGCGCGGTGACCCGGCCGGACGGCACGTCGATCCGGACCCGGGCGACGCCGTAGTCGGGCGCGGCGACCAGCCCGGAGTCGACCGCCCAGGCGCCGAGCGCGATGGTGCCGTGGCCGCAGGCGGTCGAGTAGCCGTCCTTGTGCCAGAACAGCACGCCGAGGTCGGCCTCGTCGTCGTCCGGCGGCACCAGGAAGCCGCCGTACATGCCGGCGTGGCCGCGCGGCTCGCGGGTGAGCAGCTGCCGGATGTCGTCCAGCGGGCCCGGCCGGGGCGCGGTGGCGGTGCCGCCGGCCCCGATCGCGATCGCCCGCCGCTCGGCGACGGTGTCGCCGGGGATGACGGGCGCGCCGCCGACGACGATCCGGAACGGCTCGCCGGCCGTGTGGTAGTCGACCGTGTCGACGTGCACCGCCGCGGGCGCCTCCCGGTCGGGGAGGTCCGTCGTCATCAGGCGCCTCCGCCCGGCAGCAGGGTGACGGTGCGGCTCTGGGTGTAGAAGTCCAGCGCGGCCTGCCCCTGCTCGCGGGCACCGTGGCTGGCGCCCTTGGCGCCGCCGAACGGCAGGTGGAAGTCGACGCCGCTGGACGGCGCGTTGACCCGGATCATGCCGGCGTTCAGGCGGTCGGCGGTGGCGAGCGCCGCGTCCAGGTCCCGGGTGTGCACCGAGGCGGACAGCGTGTACGGGGTGTCGTTGGCGAGCGCGATCGCTTCGTCCAGGTCGGCCGCCGCGTGCAGCACGGCGATCGGGCCGAAGAACTCCTCGCGGCTCAGCGGGTGCTCGTCCGGGACGCCGGCGACCAGGGTCGGCTCCAGGTACCAGCCGTTCCGGGCGGGCGCGCCGCCACCGGTCAGCACCTCGGCGCCGGCCTCCCGGGCGGAGTCGACGGCCGCGGTGATCTCGTCCCGGGTGGCCTCGTTGATGACCGGCCCGCAGGAGGTGCCGTCGACCTGGCCGAGCGCCTTGACCAGGGCGGCGCGCAGCGGCTCGTAGGCTTCGCCGACCGCGACGACCCGGCTGGTGGCGGTGCACTTCTGCCCCGCGTAGCCGGCGATCGCGTTGGCGAGGTGGGCGGCGGCCTGGTCGATGTCGGCGTCCGGCAGGACGATCGCGGTGTTCAGCCCGCCGAGCTCGGCCTGGATGGGGATGCCGCGGTCCGTGGCGGTGCGGACGACCTGGCGGCCGACCCCGGTGGAGCCGGTGAAGGAGACCACGTCGGCCGCGCCGACCAGGGTGCCGCCCTCGGCGCCGCCGCCGGGCAGCACGGTGAAGACGTCGGCCGGCAGCCCGGCCTCGGCGACCAGCTCGGCCAGTCGGCGGGCGCAGCCGATCGCCTCCGAGGAGGGCTTGAGCACCACGGTGTTGCCGACGGCCAGCGCCGGGGCGGCCTTCCAGGTGGGGATCGCCAGCGGGAAGTTCCAGGGGGTGACCAGACCGGCGACCCCGTACGGGCGGCGGCGGGTGAGCAGCAGGCCGGGACCGCCGGCGGTCTCGTGCACCTCGCCGGAGGCCGCGAACGGCGCCTGCGCGTAGTAGCGCCAGATCGCGACGGTGCGGGCGACCTCGCCGCGCGCCTCGGCGATGGGCTTGCCGACCTCGCGGACGACCAGCTCGGCCAGCTCCTCGGCGTGCGCCTCGACGACCGAGGCGATCCGGGTGAGCGCGGCCGAGCGGCCGCCGGCGCCGGCGGCGAGCCAGCCGGGCTGGGCGGCGCGGGCGCGGGCGACGGTGGCCAGGACGGCCTCGGCACCGGGGGCGGGCGCCTCGGCGACGAGGTCCGCGGGGTCGGCGGGGTTGTACGAACGGATCGTCACTGCAGGCAGCCCTTCGGGGGTTTCGACGGGTGTTCGGAGCGGGTCGGACGGCAGGTCCCGCGGCGGTCGGCCGGCCCCGGGACGGGGGGCCGGCCGGCCGCGGGACCGGGGTGGGGCGGGGCGGGACCGGGGTGGGGCGGGAGGCCGGTGCGGATCAGCGGGCCGGAGCGGGCCGGATCAGAGCAGGAAGCCGGCCGGGAACGGGTCGCTGGGGTCGAGGAAGTACTGGGCGGTGCCGGTGATCCAGGCCCGCCCGGTGACGGTCGGCACGACGGCCGTCCGCCCACCCACCTCGGTCTCCTCCACCAGTCGCCCGATGAAGGTGGTCCCGATGAAGGAGTCGTTGCGGAAGTCGCGGTCCAGCGGCAGCTCGCCGCGGGCGTGCAGCTGGGCCATCCGGGCCGAGGTGCCGGTGCCGCAGGGCGAGCGGTCGAACCAGCCGGGGTGGATGGCCATCGCGTGCCGGGAGTGCTCGGCGGTCGAGCCGGGGGCCAGCAGCTGCACGTGGTGGCAGCTGTGGATGGACGGGTTCTCCGGGTGCACCGGCCGGTCCGGGCTCGCGTTGATGGCGTCCATGAGGGCGAGGCCCGCGTCCAGGATCTCCTGCTTGCGCTCCCGCTCGAACGGCAGGCCGAACTCCGCGAGCGGCAGGATCGCGTAGAAGTTGCCGCCGTACGCCAGGTCGTAGGTCACCGTGCCGTAGCCGGGGACCTCGATCTTGCGGTCCAGCGCCTCCGAGTACGAGGGCACGTTGCGGATGGTGACCGCCGTGGCCGCGCCGTTCTCGACCGCGACGTCCGCGACCACCAGGCCCGCCGGGGTGTCCAGCCGGACGGTGGTGACCGGTTCGACGACCGGCACCATACCGGTCTCGACCAGCACGGTGGCCACGCCGATGGTGCCGTGGCCGCACATCGGCAGCAGGCCGGTGACCTCGATGTAGAGCACGCCGAAGTCGGCGTCCGGCCGGGTCGGCGGCTGCAGGATCGCGCCGCTCATCGCGGCGTGGCCCCGGGGCTCGTACATCAGCAGGGTCCGGAAGTGGTCCAGGTGCTCCTGGAAGTGCGTCCGGCGCTCGGCCATGGTGGCACCGGGAATGACACCGAACCCGCCGGTGATGACCCGGGTGGGCATGCCCTCGGTGTGCGAGTCGACGGCGTGGAAGACGTGACGGCTGCGCATCTGCTGACGCTCCGTGGGTGGGGAGATGGCTGGCTTCGTCGAGGCCGGGACGGTCCGGACGGGGGTGGACCGGCGGGGCCGGAAAGTGGCCCGGAGGCCGGCTGCCCCCGCAGCCGGCCGTCCCGGACACTCGGAACCGGGAATCCGGTTCGGGTCGTGCTTCGGATCAGGCGAGGCCCTCGGCCAGCGCCTTCTCGGTGGCCGCGCGGACGGCCGCCTCGATCTCCGGCGTCAGCGGCAGGCGCGGCGCGCGGGTCGGACCGCCGGGGCGGCCGGCGATGTCCATGGAGAGCTTGATCGCCTGGACGAACTCGGTCTTGGAGTCCCAGCGCAGCAGCGAGTGCAGCGACTTGTACAGCGGCAGCGCGGTGTTCAGGTCGTGCGCGATCGCGGCCTTGTACAGCGCGGCGCTCGCCTCCGGCAGGGCGTTCGGGTAACCGGCGATCCAGCCGACGGCGCCGGCCAGGGCCAGCTCCAGCAGCACGTCGTCGGCGCCGATCAGCAGGTCCAGGCCCGGGGCCAGCTCCGCGATCTCGTAGGCCCGGCGGACGTCGCCGCTGAACTCCTTGACCGCGACGATCGAGCCCTCGGCGTGCAGCTGGGCGAGCAGCGTCGGGACCAGGTCGACCTTGGTGTCGATCGGGTTGTTGTAGGCGACGATCGGCACGCCGGCCTTGGCGACCTCGGCGTAGTGGCCGCGGACGGCGTCGTGGTCGGCCCGGTAGGCGTTCGGCGGCAGCAGCAGCACGGAGCCGGCGCCGGCCTCGGCGGCCTGCTCGGCCCAGCGGCGGGACTCGGCGCTGCCGTAGGCGGCGACACCGGGCATCACGCGGGAGCCGTCGCCGGCGGCCTCGACCGCGACCTCGACGACCTTGGCGCGCTCCTCGGCGGTCAGGGTCTGGTACTCGCCGAGCGAGCCGTTGGGGACGACACCGTCGCAGCCCGACTCGATCAGCCAGCGGACGTGGTCGGCGTACGCGTCGTAGTCGACGGAGAGGTCCGGGCGCAGCGGGAGCGTGGTGGCGACCATGATGCCGCGCCAGGGCCGGGTGGTGTCGTGCGAGATCTGGGACACGGATGACTCCTTGGTGAGGTGTGACATTTTATTAGAAGGCGCGCGGTGGAGACAAGAGCCACCACCGGGCGTTTTCGGTCGGATTCGGACCGACCGGCCGACGGGAGCGGCCGGTCCGTCCGATCCGGCCGGTGCTACCGGTCCTGCCGGTCGTCCTGGTGGTCCTGGTGATCCTGATGGCCCTGATGGTCCTGGCCGACCCGGTGACCCGGGTCGGCCATGTCGTCCCGCTCGGCCGCGAGTTGCCCGAGCGGAACGGGGCAGGAGAACGGCCGGCTGTCCGGCCGGACCTCGGCCCGATCGTCGCCGCCCGCCAGGCAGGCCACCGCCGGACCGCACATCCGGCCCTGGCACCAGCCCATCCCGGCCCTGGTCAGCAGCTTGACGGTGCGCGCGTCGGCCGCGCCCAGCTCGTCCACCGCCTCCTTGATCCGCCCGGCCGGGACCTCCTCGCAGCGGCAGACATCGGTGTCCTCCCGCAGCCAGTCGGTCCAGCCCGGCCCCGGCCGGTGGGCGGCGGCCATCAGCTCGGCGAAGGCCCGCAGCCGGGAGCGCCGGCGCAGCAGCGCGGTCCGGACCGGCCGCTCCGCGACCGCGTGCGCCGCCAGCTCGCCCTCGGCGATCGCGAGGTCCGCGCCGCCGACACCGCAGGCCTCGCCGGCCGCCCAGAGCCCGGGCACGGTGGTCCGCAGGCGGGCGTCGACCTTCAGCGCGGCCGTTCCGTCGGGGGTGGTCCTGGTGGCCGCGCCCAGCTCGGTGGCCAGCTCGATCTGGGGGATCAGACCGTGGCCGACGGCGAGCGCGTCGCAGGCGATCCGCCGCTCACTGCCGGGCACCGGACGCCACTCGGCGTCCAACCGGGCCACCGTGACGGCGGTGACCCGGTCGGTGCCGTGCGCCTCGACCACCGCGCTGCGCGGCCGCAGCCGGACGCCGTGGCGCAGCAGCGCCGAACCGTGCCCGGCGCCCTCGACCAGCTTGGCCGGGACAGCGGCCAGCACGCCGGGGCGTCGGGCGTACCCGAGGTACGCAGTGGCCTCCACCACGGCCGGCACCTCGGCGCCGGCCGTGACCAGGGAGGAGGCCGCCGCGAGCAGCAGCGGGCCGCTGCCCGCGACCACGATCCGCCGGCCGGGCAGCACCAGGCCGGCCTTGAGCATGGCCTGCGCGCCGCCCGCGGTGACCACCCCGGGCAGGGTCCAGCCGGGGAAGGGCAGCTGCCGCTCGTACGCGCCGGTGGCGAGCAGGACGGCGGCGGCGCGGACGGTGGTCCGGTCGTCGGCGTCCGGGCCGGTGGTGGCGTGCAGCCGCCAGTCGCCGTCCCCGGCCCGCTCCAGCGCCCAGACCTGGTGGCCGGTGAGCAGCTCGACGCGGCCGGCCGCGCGGTGGGCGGCGAGCCGGTCGGAGAGGCCGGTGTAGACGGACCAGCCGTGGTGCAGCCGGTCGGGGCGGGCGGCGCCGAGGCCGGGCGCGGGGTGGCGGTAGAACTGCCCGCCGGTGCTGCGTCCGGCGTCGACCAGGACGCAGCGCAGACCGAGGTCGGCGGCGGTCACGGCGGCGGCGAGGCCGCCGGGGCCGGCGCCGATCACCGCGAGGTCGTGGAACGGACCGCCGCGGCCGTGGGCTCCGGGGGACTGCACGGGCTCAGACTTCGAGGTCGGCACGGCCGTGGCCCTCCTGGGTGGTGACGGTGGTGCCGGGCTCGGCCGGCAGCAGGCAGGTGCGCTGGTTGGGCCGCCCGTCGACGGTGGCCAGGCAGTCGAAGCAGGCGCCGATGCCGCAGAACGCCCCGCGCGGCTTCCCGCCGACCCGGGTGGTGCGCCAGGCGAGCACGCCGTCGGCCCAGAGGGCGGCGGCGATCGTCTGCCCGGGCAGCGCGGGCACGGGCCGACCGTCGAACTCGATGGTGTGGGCGGGCCCGGGCTCGGCCCGGACCAGCTCCGCGGGGGTGCGGGTACGGCGCATGGGTGGGGGTTCTCCGTTCAGCTCACGAGCCGATCGTGGGATTGTCGGGGGCTCCGGCAGGCACCTGCCCCGGCGGGCGCTCGGCCCCGTCGGGCGCACGGTCCGTCGGGCGCACGGTCCGTCGGGCGCGTGCTCCGTCGGGCGCGCGGCCCGGCGGACACACGCGGTCCCGCCGGCACACGCCCCTCCGGGTACGCGGCCTTCCGGGGTGCCCGTCCTGCGGGTGGTGTCCACGCACTTTGCAAAGTGCACTTTGCAAAGTGTGCGGCACCCCCCTCAGGCCGCGGCGTCCGCCGCCGGGAAGCGGTCGGGCCGGAAGGGCGCGAGGTCGCGTTCGGGGTCCTTGCCGGTGAGCTGCTGGGCGATCAGCGCCCCGGTGCCCGGGGCCAGCCCGATGCCGGCGCCCTCGTGGCCGCAGGCGTGGTACAGACCGGGCACCCGGGGGTCGGCGCCGATCGCGGGCAGGTGGTCCGGGAGGTACGGACGGAAGCCCCGGTAGGCGCGCATCACGTTCACCCCGGCCAGCACCGGGAAGAGCGCGGCCGCCTGGGCCGCCAGCCGGTGCAGCACCTCGACCGAGAGGGTGCGGTCGAAGCCGACCCGCTCGCGGCTGGCACCGATCAGCACCGGCCCGCCCGGCGTGCCCTCGACCACGGCCGAGGTCTGCAGGGCGGCCGAGCCGCTGGCCACGTCGGCGACGTAGTCGGCGGCGTAAACCTTGTGCCGGACGATCCGCGGCAGCGGCTCGGTCACCAGGACGAACCCGCGCCGCGGCAGTACCGGCAGCCCGACACCGGCCAGTGCGGCCAGCTCGCCGCCCCAGGTGCCGGCGGCGTTGACCACGGCGGCCGAGTCCAGCCGCCGCCGCTCCGTCTCGACCCCGCGAACGGCACCGTCGGCACCGATCCGCAGCGCCCGGACGGCCTCGCCGGTGTACAGCCGGGCACCCGCGCGGCGGGCGGCACGCAGCAGGTGGGCGGCGGCCAGGGCGGGCTGGACCTGGGAGTCCTGGGGGTAGTGGAATCCTCCGGCCAGCCCCGGAGCGAGGTGCGGCTCCAGTTCGCGGAGCCGCTCGCCGGGGATCTCCTCGGCGAGGACGCCGGAGCCGGCCTGCCCGGCCGCGAAGGCGCGCAGCGCCTCCTGCCGTTCGGGCGTTCCGGCGACCACCAGGCCGCCCTTGTCCTCGTACTCGACGTCGGCGCCGAACTCGGCGGCGAGTTCGCGCCAGAGTCCGCCCGAGTACAGGGCGAGATCGAGTTCGGGACCGGGCTCCTTGTCGGAGACGAGCAGGTTTCCCTCGCCGGCGCCGGTGGTGCCGCCGGCGACCGGGCCGCGGTCGACGACGTCGACGGCGAGCCCGGCCCGCGCGGCGTAGTACGCGCAGGCGGCGCCGACGACGCCGGCTCCGACCACCACGACGTCCGGGAGTCTCTGTGAGTGGGACACGGCAGTAATATGTCACATGCCATCGAACCTGCCAAGACTGCCCCGGGTACGAACGGGCGAGTCGCACCAAAAAGCCCCGGCCCACCGCAAAACGGCGGGCCGGGGCTCCCGGCATTCGGATCACCGCGACCGTCGCGGTCGGTGCGCCCCGGCCACCGGCGGCGGATCGCCGGCGGCCGGATCACCCCCGACGGATCAGGTGATGTCGTCCATCTGCTCGTGCCGCGCGGCCGGCACATGGCCGGAGGCGCTCGGCGTGGCGGAGGCCTCGATCGCCTCGGCCCCGGCGACCGGTGCCACCGACAGGTCCACGTGCGAAGCCTCCTCGTCGTCCAGCGCGAGGTCCGGGTTGCGCCGGGCCCGGCGCCGGTCGTTCAGCATCGCCACACCGACCGCGACGAAGTACAGGCCCCAGATCGGCGCGGCCAGCGCCAGCATGCTCAGCGGATCGGCACTCGGCGTCGCGAAGGCCGCGAACACGGTGATGCCCATCACCATGCCGCGCCACCAGCCGAGCAGCCGCTTGCCGGTGACGACGCCGACCAGGTTCAGCATGACCAGCAGCAGCGGGAACTCGAAGGCCAGGCCGAACACCATCACCAGCCGGGTGGCGATGTCGAAGTAGTCCGCCGGCGGCAGGATCGGCACGGTCTCGTTCGGGGTGAACGAGATCAGGACCTCGACGGTCAGCGGCAGCAGCAGGATCGCCAGCGTCACACCGGCCAGGAACAGCGGCGCACCGCACAGCATGAAGATGACGGTGTACTTGCGCTCGTGCTTGTGCAGTCCGGGCGCCACGAAGGCCCACAGCTGGTACAGCCAGACCGGGACGGTCGCGACCACACCCGCGGTCAGGGCGACCTTGAGCATCCAGTTGAAGCCCGCGGTCAGACCGATGGTCGAGACCTGCGCGCAGCGGCCCTTGGTGGACGCGATCGTGTCCGGGGTGCACTGCGGCAGCGGCTTGAGCAGCAGTGTCTCGATCTGCTTGTGGAAGATCAGCGCGACGATCGTGAACAGCACGATCGCCAGGACCGACTTGACCACGCGGTTCCGCAGTTCCCGCAGGTGGTCGGCGAGGGCCATCCGCCCCTCGGGATCCTTGGCCGCCTTCGGCGCCTTCGTGAGCTTGCTCAACCCCGGTCCTCAACTTGTGCGTCGGGGCCCGCCGGTCGACGGGCCCCCAGTGGTGGCGTGTGCCGCGCGCTCAGCGCGCCCCGCCCTCCGGGGCGGAGTGACTCGCGGACTGGCCCGCGGACTGAGCCGCAGACGGACCCGCGGACTGTCCGGCGGACGGCTCGCTCACCGGACGGGCGCTCGCCGAGGCCCCCGGGGCGGACTGGATGGTCTTCGCCGCGACGCCTTCGGCCGCCACCGGGGCGGGCGCGGCCGGGGTGTCGGCGGAACCGTCGGTGCGCATCGCCTTGGCCTCGCTCTTGAGGATCCGGGCCGACTGGCCGAGCGAGCGCGCCAGGTCCGGCAGCCGCTTGGCGCCGAAGAGCACAATGGCAATGACCGCGACCACCAGGATCGCGGTGAACGAGACCCGCATGCTCGACCACCTTCAGTTTCGGCGGCACCGACCGGGCCGCTCGCTGCGGGGATGGTAACCGCTGCGGATGACACCGTGACGACGGCCGCCCGACAGGACAGCGGCCCCCCGTTCGCATTCAGGAGCCATCTGAGAGCGTAACGCGCCCCTACGGCCGAGCAGCAGCCCCCCGCGTCCGAGGTCCCGGGCTCAGGGCCGGGCCGCCGCCGAGGCCGCGAGCTCCTCGGCAGCCTCGGCGAGTGCCCGGGAGGCCGTGTCCACTCCCTCGGCCAGCGCCCGCACGTCCAGCCAGAGCCGGACCGCGAGGACGCCGAGCACCAGCAGACCGGCGGTGGTGAGGAGGACTGCGGCGACGGGCATCCAGGACATGGCCCCACCCTATCGGCCCGCCCGCGCCCCGCGGAGCGCTGCCCGGACCCGGCAGTGCGCCGCGCGGACGCCGCGGTGCGCCGGGCGGACCGCGGTGCGCCGGCCCCGGTTCACTGCTCCGCCGGCACCAGCCGCATGGTCCGCACCCCGGCCTCGGTCAGCGCCGCGACGATCTTCTCCCCGGCCGGCTTGCGCACCGCCGCCCCGCACAGCGGGCAGGAGAAGCTGTAGTGCGTCCGGTCCGCCGTCCGGCCGAAGGTCAGCCGGAACCCCTCGGCGGGCACCTCGACCTTCTCCCGGCACTCGGAGCAGTACACCTTGAATCTGGTACCGGGCTCCACGGCTCAGACCAGCCCGTCACCGTAGTGCGCGAGCGCCTCCAGCGCCGCGGCCCGCGCCTGCTCGACGAGCGCCGGCGGGGAGACGATCCGCCCGTCCCGGCCCAGCCGCAGGGCCAGCGGGCGCAGCTGCGAGGGGTCGGCGCTGCGCAGGGTGATCCGCAGTCCGCCGTCGGGCAGTTCCTCGGCCCGGTCGTGGGTGTAGTACTCGGCGACCCAGCGCCCGCCGGAGGAGACCTCGACGACGACCTCGGGGTCGTCGGCGGAGGGGTTGACCAGCCCGCCGGAGAGGTCGCGCGGCTCGCGCTTGGGCGGGTCGGCGGGGACGTCCAGGACCTTGATCTCGGCGACCCGGTCGAGCCGGAACATCCGGTGGTCCTCGGAGGTCCGGCACCAGGCCTCGAGGTAGGTGTGGCCCTCGGTGAGCAGCCGGATCGGGTCGACCTCGCGCTCGGTCATGCCGCCGCGCCCGTGCGAGTAGTAGCGCAGCCAGAGCCGGCGGCCCTCGCTGAGGGCGCGGTCGATGTCGGCGAAGACGTGGCTCTCGGCCTCGAAGGTGACGCCGACCCGGGCGCTGCCCTCGGCGTTCTCCCCCGCCGCGTTCTCGATCTTGGCGACGGCCCGGGTGAGGGCCTCGCGGTCGCCGGCCCGCAGGCCGGGCAGGCCGGCCACGGCGCGGGCGGCGACCAGCAGGGCGGTCGCCTCGTCGGCGGCGAGGCGCAGCGGCTGCGCGACGTCGTCGACGTTGTGCCACCAGATCCGCTCGCCGTCGGTGTCGATGTCGAGCAGGTCGCCGCCGCGGAAGCTGGTGCCGCACATCGGGAGCACGTTGAGGTCGCCGATGAGTTCGCGCTCGCTGATGCCGAAGGCGCGGGCGACCTCGGCCACCTCGGCGCCGGGGCGCTCGCGCAGGTAGGTGACCAGCGAGAGCATCCGCCGGGTCTGGTCGATCGCGTTGCTCATGCCCGCACGTCCTCGGTCTCGGTCCTGTCCACCCCGGCGGTCCCCGCCGGCCCGGCGCCGGCGACCCCGGCAACCACCACGCCGGCACCGGCCACCGCGCGCAGCCGGTCGACGACGTCCGCCCGCAGGTCCTCGGGTCCGACGACGAGCACGTCGGGCCCGAACTCGGCGAGGTCGGCGCCGAGCCCGTTGCCGAAGGGGATGTCGAGTTCGTCCCAGCCGTCGTCGATCCGGCGGGTGCCGAGCGCCTTGGTGCGCAGCGGGAAGCCGGCGCCGCGGCGGACCCGGACGACGGCGGTGGCGGTGGCGCCCTCGCCGGCGAACTCGGCGACGGTGGCGCGGACGTCGACGTGCTCGGGCACGGTGCCGAGGAAGGCGCCGGAGCGGGCGCGGACCTTGCCGGTGATCCGGCCGAGCCGGAAGACCCGGGCGGCCTCGCGGTCGCGGTCCCAGCCGGCCAGGTACCAGTGGCCGCGCCAGCATTCCAGGGCCCAGGGCTCGACGCTGCGCTGCTGGGCGGCGGCGGCGCCGGCCTTGCGGTACTCGAAGGTGACCGGGCGGCGGTCGCGGGCGGCGGTGAGCAGCGGTTCGAACGCGGCCTCGCGGGCGGGGATGCGCGGTTCGAGGACGGGTCGGCCCTCGGTCTCGGTGAAGGGGACGCCGGCGGCGCGCAGCTTCTGGAGGGCGCCGCTGGCGGCGCCGGACATCTTGGCCTGCTGCCAGACGCGGGCGGCGAGGGTGAGCGCGGCGGCTTCCTCGGCGTCGAGGGCGATCTCCGGCAGGCGGTTGCGGTCGGCGCGGGCGAGGTAGCCGAGTTCGCCGTCGAGGGCGTTCTCGTCGACGTCGATGACCAGTCCGAGTTCGCGCAGGTCGTCCTTGTCCCGCTCGAACATCCGGTTGAAGGCTTCCTCGCTGCTGTGCTGCCAGGCTTCGCGGTAGGCCTCGATGGATTCCCGCAGCTCCTTCTTGGAGAGCGGACGTCTGGTGTTCATCAGGCACAGGGCGAGATTCATCAGCCGCTCTGCCTTGGCGATCGCCATCGCTGACCCTTCCGGTGTGCCGCGCCGCGCGCGGGGTGTGCCCGCCGGGGCGTCGTGGACCCGGCGGGACCGACCGTACCGGTAGCGGTACGCGGTGCAAAAGCCGAGCCGGGGAACGACCGGGGCCGCACCCCGCGGAGGGGGTGCGGCCCTGGTGGTCGGCGTGCTCGGACGCCGATCGGTCAGCGTGCTCAGACGCCGATCAGGTCGACCACGAAGATCAGGGTCGAGCCGGCCGGGATGGCCGGGGTCGGCGACTGGTTGCCGTAGCCCAGGTGCGGCGGGATGACCAGCTCGCGGCGGCCGCCGACCTTCATGCCGGCGACGCCCTGGTCCCAGCCCTTGATGACGCGGCCGCCGCCGAGCGGGAACTTGAAGGTCGAGCCGCGGTTCCAGCTGGCGTCGAACTCCTCGCCCGTCGCGAAGGTCACGCCGACGTAGTGGACCTCGACGACCTGGCCGGGCTTGGCCTCCTCGCCGGTGCCGACCACGATGTCGCGGATCTTCAGCTCGGTCGGCGCGTCGCCGACCGGGAAGTCGATCTCGGGCTTGCTCACTTGATGCCTCGTTTCACGGTTGGTTCGGTCCATGACCAAGCGGCGGGCGCCCGCACCTCGGTCCGTTTCCCGGACCACGGTACGGGCGCCCGCCGCCCGTCCGGGTCCGGCCACGCGGCCGGACCCGGAGGTCACACGCACACCATTGTCACCCGAAAGTGAATCAGCCCTGACCCGCGTCGAGGATGTCGACGACGAAGACCAGCGTGGAGTTGGCCGGGATGTCGCCCTGGGCCTGGTCCTTGTAGCCGAGGGAGGCGGGGATGACCAGCTCGACGCGGCTGCCGATGGTCTGGCCCTCCAGGCCCTGGTCCCAGCCGGCGATGACCTGGCCGCCGCCGAGCGGGAAGGAGAACGCCTGGCCCTTGCTGAGCGAGGAGTCGAAGACCTTGCCGTCCTTGAACAGCGCGCCGGTGTACTGGACGAGGATCTTCTCGCCCTTCTCGACCTTGCGGCCCTCGCCCTTGATCAGGAGGTGGCTCTTGAGCTCGGTCGGGTCGGCCGCGCCGGGCACCGGGGTGATGTCGGCGGGCTTCTTGCCGTTGTCCTTGACCTGCGGGAAGTCCGCGGGCGGCGGGGTCACGGTGCCGCTGACGACGGCGTCGGGGGCGTTGCTGTTGCGGATGTCGATGACGAAGACCAGGTTGTCCTTGGCCCCGATCGACATGCTGGGGTTGCCCTGGGCGCCGAAGGCGGCGGCCGGCGGGGCGACCACGAGCAGGCGGGAGCCGGCCTTCTTGCCGACGACGGCCTGGTCGAGCGCCGGGATGAGGGCGTCGGTGCCGGCCTGGAAGATCTGCGGCTTGCCCTTGTCGTCGTACGAGGACGGGATGTCCTTGCCGGTGTTCCAGTCCTTGCCGGTGTAGTCGACCGAGGTCCAGGAGTTCTTCTCGACCTTGGGGCCGCTGCCCTCGGAGAGGACCTTGACCACGAAGCTGCCGTCGGCCTGGTCGGCGGGCGGCACCTCGATGGTGGCCTTCTTGCCGAAGTCGCCGGTGACGGTCGGCAGCACCTTGGCGCTGTCCTTGATCGGCGGGACGGGGTCGGCGGTCGGCGTGGCCGGGGCGGACTTGGCGGTGTCCGGCTTGGCGGCGGCGCTGTCGTCGGAGGAGCCGTCCTTGTTCACCAGGTACAGGGTGACGGCGCTGCCGGCGAGCAGGACGCCCAGGACGGTGCCGAGGATCACACCGAGCCGGCCGACGCTGCCGGGGTTCTCGTCGTACCCGGCTTCGGAGCCGTCCTGGCGGCGGACGGTGGACGCGAAGATCTGCGGGACCTCGTCGGTCTTGGTCCCTCCCGTCCGCGGCGCCTCGTCGGTGCCGCCCCAGCCGGCCTGCTGCCGCAGGATCGCCGGGGGGACGATGATCGACTCGCCGTCGCCCGGGAGCGGGCCGCCGGGCCGCGAGTCGGCCGGGTCTCCGACGGAGTTACCGTGCGCGGTGCCGGACCCGCCCGGGCTCGACTCTTTCTCAGACATGACTCCCCATCCATCTCACCACGAGGTATTCGAGGTCTACGGCCGGCGTGGTGGCGCCGGGGTGCTGTCGCACTGCCCGCCCGGACCCCGGACGCCGGCGGCGCCTACCACAGTGCGAGGGCAGTATGACAGGTCAGGATGAGGGCGGGCGCTTCCGTGTGCGAGCGCCCGCCCAAGCGTACGGAATCCCCCGGGGCCGAAACCAGCCCGCGTGAAGGATCTTCGCATTCCCCGTGCCCGGAGCGGTCCGACGGAAGGCTCCGCCGGAAAGCCCCGAGGGGCGGCCCGACGGGGCGGACCCCGACTCCGCCGGACGGATCCGACGGGGCGGACGCTAGACGGCTTCCAGGATGTCGATCACGAAGACCAGCGTGGAGTTGGCCGGCACGGCACCCTGCGCCTGGTCCTTGTACCCGAGGGCCGGCGGCACCACGAGCTCGACCCGGCTGCCGACGGTCTGCCCGACCAGGCCCTTGTCCCAGCCCTCGATGACGCTGCCGGTGCCGATCTGCAGGGCCTGCGCCCCGCCGTGGCTCCAGGAGGAGTCGAACTGCTGGCCGTTGGCCCACAGCACCCCGGTGTACTGCACGACCAGGGTCTGCCCGGACTTGACCTGCTTGCCCTCACCCTTGATCAGCACGGCCTGCTGGAGCTCGGTCGGCGGGGCCTGCCCGGCCGGCACGGTGATGGTGACCGCGGCCTTGCCGTTGTCCTTGACCTGCGGCAGGTTGGCGGGCGGCTGCGTCATGGCGCCGGAGAGCGTGGCGTCCGGCGGCAGGCTCTCCATGATGTCCAGCACGAAGACCACGGTGTCACCGCCGGCGACGCCGAGCTGGGTGCTGCCCTGGGTGCCGAACGCGGCGGCGGGCGGGGCGACGACCAGCAGCCGGCTGCCGACCTTCTTGCCGATCACGCTCTGGTCGAAGGCCGGGACCAGCTGCCCGCTGCCCGCCTGGTAGAGCTGCGGCTTGCCGCCGGAGTCGTAGGAGCTGGGCAGGTCCTTGCCGGTGGTCCAGTCCTTGGCGGTGTAGTTGACCGTCACCCAGTCGCCCTTGTTGACCGTGGAGCGGTCGCCCTCGCTGACGGTGTTCACCACGAACTGACCGCTGGGCTGCTGGCCCTCGGGGATGGTGATGGTGGCCTTGCTCCCGAAGCCCCCGCCGGACAGGGTCGGCATCGGCGAGGCCTCGTTCACCGGGGCAGGCACGGTGGGCGCGGCACTGGGCGACGCGGTGGGCGTGGCCTGGCTGACAGGCTTGGTGGAACTGCTGCAGGCCACCGCCAGCAACAGGGGCAGGGTGACTAGCAACCCGGCGGTGCGGCGCACGGCTTTCCTCACTGTCGGTCAAAGTCGGCTCTCCGGACCCGGCTCCGGACTCGACGGACAGCGTATGCGCAGACGGTGTCCGGTCCCGGGAGGCACCACCGGGACCGGACACCGCGAAGATCACATCGGCGGGGTTGCCGCTCCCCCGCCGCCGCACGTCAGCGGCACCGGTCGGACCCCGGCGCCGCGCCGGTCGGCTGCCGGCGCTCCCACCGTCACATGCCGGCGATGAGCTTCTCCACCCGCTCGTCGACGGACCGGAACGGGTCCTTGCACAGCACGGTGCGCTGCGCCTGGTCGTTCAGCTTGAGGTGCACCCAGTCGACGGTGAAGTCGCGGCGCTGCTCCTGCGCCCGGCGGATGAAGTCGCCGCGCAGCCGGGCCCGGGTGGTCTGCGGCGGGATCGACTTGGCCTCGAAGGTCTTGAGGTCGGTGGTGACCCGCAGCGCCTGGTTCTTGGCCTGGAGCAGGTAGAACAGGCCGCGCCGACGGTGGATGTCGTGGTACGCGAGGTCGATCTGGGCGACCCGCGGATTGCTCATGCTCATCTGGTGCTTCTCGCGGTAGCGCTCGATGAGCTTGTACTTCATGATCCAGTCGATCTCGGTGGCCACGTCGTCCAGCCGCTCGGTCTTCACCGCCTCCAGGGTGCGGCCCCACAGCTCCAGGACGCGGGCGATGGTGCCGGTGTTGATGCCCTTGCGGTCGGCGAACTCCAGCGCCTTGGTGTAGTACTCCTCCTGGATGTCCAGGGCGCTGGCCTCCCGGCCGTTGGCGAGCCGGACCTGGTGGGTGCCGGTGAGGTCGTGGCTGACCTCGCGGATCGCCCGGATCGGGTTCTCCAGGGTGAGGTCGCGCATGACCACGCCGGCCTCGATGAGCCGGAGCACCAGGTCGGTGGAGCCCACCTTGAGCAGGGTGGTGGTCTCCGACATGTTGGAGTCGCCGACGATGACGTGCAGCCGGCGGTAGCGCTCGGCGTCGGCGTGCGGCTCGTCGCGGGTGTTGATGATCGGGCGGGAGCGGGTGGTCGCGGAGCTGACGCCCTCCCAGATGTGCTCGGCCCGCTGGCTGACGCAGTAGACCGCGCCGCGGGGGGTCTGCAGCACCTTGCCGGCGCCGCAGATGAGCTGCCTGGTCACCAGGAACGGGATCAGCACGTCCGCCAGCCGGGAGAACTCGCCGTGCCGGGCCACCAGGTAGTTCTCGTGGCAGCCGTAGGAGTTCCCGGCCGAGTCGGTGTTGTTCTTGAACAGGTAGACGTCCCCGGCGATGCCCTCCTCGTGCAGCCGCCGCTCGGCGTCCACCAGGAGGCCCTCGAGGATGCGCTCGCCCGCCTTGTCGTGCGTCACCAGCTCGGTGACGTCGTCGCACTCGGGGGTGGCGTACTCGGGGTGGGAGCCCACGTCGAGGTAGAGGCGGGCACCGTTGCGCAGGAACACGTTGCTGCTGCGGCCCCAGGAGACTACGCGGCGGAAGAGGTAGCGGGCCACCTCGTCCGGGGACAGCCTGCGCTGCCCGCGGAACGTACAGGTGACGCCGTACTCGTTCTCCAGCCCGAAAATTCGGCGGTCCATGGGCCATCCATTCTCTGATGGGAGCTGTCCGAAACCGCCTCCGCGGCGCCGACCGGGCCGCCGCAGGGGCACCGGGGTCCCCGCGGCGGACGTCGCCGGCCGCCGCGGGGACCCCGCAGGCACTACTGGTCGGAGTCGCCCGGCGGGGTGGCCGCCGGCTTCTCCTCGTCGTCCGTCTCGGCGGACTGGTCGCCGTCGAGCAGCCGGGCGAGCTGGCCGCCCAGGATCCGCTTGAACTTGCGCTGCTGGAAGCGCTCGCGGTCGAGGACCGCCACCTCCAGCTGGTCGGGGGTGAGGGTGCGCGGGCTGCCGCCATTGGGGTCGCGGGCGAGCGAGTCCACGGCGACCTTGATGGCCTCGGTGAGCGAGAACCCGGCCCGGTGGCGCGTACCGAGGTAGTTGCCGATCGAGTCGGCGTTGCCGCCGACCACCACGTAGTTCTTCTCGTCGACGACCGAGCCGTCCGGGGTGAGCCGGTAGATCTGGTCGTCCTCGGTGCTGCGGCCGACCTCGGCCACGATCAGCTCGACCTCGTAGGGCTTCTCGCCGACCGAGGAGAAGATCGTGCCGAGCGTCTGGGCGTAGACGTTGGCCAGGCCCCGGGCGGTGACGTCGGCCCGGTCGTAGGTGTAGCCGCGCAGGTCGGCGTAGCGGACGCCGCCGATGCGCAGGTTCTCGAACTCGTTGTAGCGGCCGACCGCCGCGAAGGCGATCTGGTCGTAGATCTCGGACACCTTGTGGAGCGCCCGGGAGGTGTTCTCGGCGACGAAGACGATGCCGTCGGCGTAGGTGAGCACGACCACGCTGCGACCACGCGCGATGCCCTTGCGGGCGTACTCCGCGCGGTCCGCCATGGCCTGCTGGGGGGAGACGTAGAACGGTGTCGACACCGGCGGTCGTCCCTTCCTTCTCGGTTGACGGCTAGAGCAGCGGGGCCTGGGGCCCGTTGGGGTGGGTCAGGCGCTGGTCGGTGATGGACACGGCGATCGCGGTGACCTCCGCCTCGGTGAGCCGGCGGAAGCCGTCCTCGGTGATCAGCGAGACGATCGGGAAGATCCTGCGGGCCAGGTCGGGGCCACCGGTCGCGGAGTCGTCGTCGGCCGCGTCGTAGAGGGCCTGGACGACCATGGTGGACACCTGCTGGGCCGTCATGCCCTCGCGGTAGAGCTTCTTCATCGAACCCTTGGCGAAGACCGAGCCGGAGCCGGTGGCGGCGAAGCCGCGCTCCTCGGAACGGCCGCCGGTGACGTCGTAGGTGAAGATCCGGCCGCGGCCCAGGTCGACGTCGTAGCCCGCGAACATCGGGACGACCGCGAGGCCCTGCATCGCCATGCCCAGGTTGCCCCGGATCATGGTGGTCAGCCGGTTGGCCTTGCCCTCCAGGGAGAGGACGGCGCCCTCGATCTTCTCGTAGTGCTCCAGCTCCAGCTGGAACATCCGGACCATCTCGATCGCGAGGCCGGCGGTGCCGGCGACGCCGACGGCGCTGTACTCGTCGGCGGGGAAGACCTTCTCCATGTCGCGCTGGGCGATCACATTGCCCATCGTCGCGCGGCGGTCACCGGCCAGGACCACGCCGCCGTCGAAGACCGCGGCGACGATGGTCGTCCCGTGCGGGGCCTCGATGACGCCCTCGGGCAGGCGCTGCCGCCCGGGGATCAGCTCGGGCCGGTGGGCCTCCAGGAAGTCGAGGAACGACGAGGACCCCGGGGTGAGGAAGGCAGCCGGTAGACGCCCGGTGCCACGAGTGTTGGCTTCCACACGATTCCTTCCAGGTAGCTTGAAGCGCGCACTGCCCGACCCTATCGGCCGGGCGATCACTGTCCAGCGGACCCGTGGGCCGGACCGGGCGGACGGACGGCTCGTGCCGCCCGTCCGCCGTCATCGGTCGCGGCCGTGAATTCCCGGAATGTCCACCGGGCGCCCGGCCGGTTTCCGGTCCGGTTACTGTCCGCCCTTTTGCACGAACTGCCGCACGAAATCCTCGGCGTTCGATTCCAGGACCTCGTCGATTTCGTCCAGAACCGCGTCGACGTCGTCGCTCAGCTTTTCCTGGCGTTCCTTGAGCTCGTCGGAATTCTGCGCTTCCGCGGCCTGCTCCTCGACCTCCTCGGAGGAGCGGTTCGCCCGCTGCTGGCCGCCGCCGGTGTCCTTGCTCGCCATTTACCTCACCCCGCTCGATCATCTGGCACGGTTTGGTCGCTGCTTGCTGCATCGACCCTATACACAAGCTGCGACAACCCGCTTCCGGTTTGCCGGTGGCGCTTCCTGTCCAACACCCGCCGTCCCCCCGGATGATTCCCATTTGCCCGGGCTTCACCCGTGGTGATCGAAAAGTTACCCGCCGGCGAGTACCCGCAGCAGGTCCTCCGCCGTGCGGCAGCGGTCCAGCAGCGCCTTGACGTGGTTGCGGGTGCCGCGCAGCGGCTCCAGGGTGGGGACCCGCTGCAGCGAGTCCCGGCCCGGAAGGTCGAAGATCACCGAGTCCCAGGAGGCCGCCGCGACGTGCTCCGCGTACTGCTCCAGGCAGCGCCCCCGGAAGTACGCCCGGGTGTCCTCCGGCGGCTTGGTGACGGCCCTGACGACCTCTTCCTCGGTCACCAGCCGGTCGAACCGGCCACGGGCCACCAGGCGGTTGTAGAGGCCCTTCTCGGGCCGCACGTCGCTGTACTGGAGGTCGACCAGGGCGAGCCGCGGATTGTCCCACTCCAGCCCGTCCCGGTTGCGGTAGCCCTCCAGGAGCTCCCGCTTGGCGATCCAGTCCAGCTGCCGGGAGAGCGACATCGGGTCCCGCTCCAGCCGGCCCAGCACGTCCTCCCAGCGGGCCAGCACGTCCACGGTCTGCTCGTCGGCGTCGGTGCCGAAGCGGTCCTCGACGTACTTGCGGGCCAGCTCGAAGTACTCCAGCTGGAGCTGGACGGCGGTGAGCCGGCGCCCGCTGCGCAGTGTGACCAGATGCTTCAGCGAGGGGTCGTGGGAGATCCGGTGCAGGGTGCGCACCGGCTGGTCGACGGCCAGGTCGGAGGTGATGAAGGCGTCCTCGATCATGGCCAGGACCAGCGAGGTGGTGCCGAGCTTGAGGTAGGTGGAGATCTCGGAGAGGTTGGCGTCCCCGATGATCACGTGCAGCCGGCGGTACTTCTCGGCGTCGGCGTGCGGCTCGTCCCTGGTGTTGATGATCGGGCGCTTGAGGGTGGTCTCCAGTCCGACCTCGACCTCGAAGAAGTCGGCGCGCTGGCTGATCTGGAAGCCGTGCGCGGAGCCGTCCTGCCCGATCCCGATCCGGCCGGCGCCGGTGACCACCTGGCGGGAGACGAAGAACGGGGTGAGGTGGCGGACGATGTCGGCGAACGGGGTCGCCCGCTTCATCAGGTAGTTCTCGTGGGTGCCGTAGGAGGCGCCCTTGTTGTCGGTGTTGTTCTTGTACAGGTGGATGGTCTGCCCGTTGGGCAGTTCCAGGGCGCGCTGTGCGGCTGCCGCCATGATCCGTTCGCCGGCCTTGTCCCAGAGCACGGCGTCGCGCGGGTTGGTCACCTCGGGCGAGCTGAACTCGGGGTGCGCGTGGTCCACGTAGAACCGCGCGCCGTTGGTGAGGATGACGTTGGCGAGGCCGATGTCCTCGTCGGTCAGCTGGCTGGCGTCGGCGATGTCCCGCGCGAGGTCGAAGCCCCGGGCGTCCCGCAGCGGATTCTCCTCCTCGAAGTCCCAGCGGGCCCGTCGGGCCCGGTGCATCGCCGCCGCGTACGCGTTGACGATCTGGGACGAGGTGAGCATGGCGTTGGCGTTGGGGTGCCCGGGCACGGAGATCCCGTACTCGGTCTCGATGCCCATCACGCGCCGTACGGTCATGCGGCCCTCCTTGCCCCGGTGCGCCGCCCCCGACGGACGGCACACGCTGACGTACCGCTGATCAACACCGACGCCGGGCCGTCTGCCCGCGAACGGTGGGTCGAGCCTAGAACGCCGTACCGACCGGCGGGCCCCGAGACGCGCCGTCCGGCTGCGGGGCCGCGAGGCGCCACAGCCGGACGGGGTACGTGCGTTCCGGAGGTCCGGGGCGGAGCGGTTACAGGTACTGTCCGGTGTTGGCGACAGTGTCGATGGAGCGGCCGGACTCGGCGCCCTGCTTGCCGGTGACGAGGGTGCGGATGAAGACGATCCGCTCGCCCTTCTTGCCGGAGATGCGGGCCCAGTCGTCCGGGTTGGTGGTGTTGGGCAGGTCCTCGTTCTCCTTGAACTCGTCGACGCAGGCGTTGAGGAGGTGGGAGACGCGCAGGCCGCGCTGGCCGTGGTCGAGGTAGTCCTTGATGGCCATCTTCTTGGCCCGGTCGACGATGTTCTGGATCATCGCGCCGGAGTTGAAGTCCTTGAAGTACAGGACCTCCTTGTCACCGTTGGCGTAGGTGACCTCCAGGAAGCGGTTCTCCTCGGTCTCGGAGTACATCCGCTCCACCACGGACTGGATCATGGCGGCGACGGTGGCCTCCAGCGAGCCGTCGTGCTCCTTGACGTCGTCGGGGTGGAAGGGCAGCGAGCCCTTGAGGTACTTGGAGAAGATGTCCTTGGCGGCCTCGGCGTCGGGGCGCTCGATCTTGATCTTGACGTCCAGGCGGCCGGGCCGCAGGATCGCCGGGTCGATCATGTCCTCGCGGTTCGAGGCGCCGATGACGATGACGTTCTCCAGGCCCTCCACGCCGTCGATCTCGGCGAGCAGCTGGGGGACGATGGTGTTCTCCACGTCCGAGCTGACGCCGGAGCCGCGGGTGCGGAACAGCGACTCCATCTCGTCGAAGAACACGATGACGGGGGTGCCCTCGCTCGCCTTCTCGCGGGCGCGCTGGAAGACCAGGCGGATCTGCCGCTCGGTCTCGCCGACGTACTTGTTGAGGAGCTCGGGGCCCTTGATGTTGAGGAAGTAGCTCTTCCCCTGGGGCCGGCCGGTGACCTCGGCGACCTTCTTGGCCAGCGAGTTCGCGACCGCCTTGGCGATGAGCGTCTTGCCGCAGCCGGGCGGGCCGTAGAGCAGGACGCCCTTGGGCGGGCGCAGCTCGTACTCCTTGAAGAGGTCGGCGTGCAGGTAGGGCAGCTCGACCGCGTCGCGGATCTGCTCGATCTGGTTGGCGAGGCCGCCGATCTGGCGGTAGTCGATGTCCGGGACCTCTTCGAGGACGAGCTCCTCGACCTCGGACTTCGGCACGACCTCGTAGACGTAGCCGGAGCGCGGTTCCAGCAGGAGGGCGTCGCCCGTGCGCAGGGTGATGTCGCGCAGGGGTTCGGCCAGGCGCACCACCCGCTCCTCGTCGGTGTGGCCGACGACCAGGGCCCGCTCGCCGTCCTCCAGGACCTCCTTGAGGGTGACGAGGTCGCCGATGCTCTCGAAGGCCATCGCGTCCACGATGTTGAGGGCCTCGTTGAGCATGACTTCCTGGCCGCGCCGCAGTTCGTCGAGGACGACGTTGGGACTGACGTTCACACGGAGCTTGCGGCCACCGGTGAAGATGTCGGCGGTGCCGTCCTCGTTGGAGCTGAGGAACACACCGAATCCGGCCGGGGGCTGTGCCAGCCGGTCCACTTCCTCCTTGAGGGCCACGATCTGGTCGCGGGCCTCACGCAGGGTGGAGGCGAGCCGTTCGTTCTGGGCGGTCACGCCGGCCAGGTTGGTCTGGAGCTCGACGATCCGCTCTTCGAGGATTCTCGAATTGCGCGGCGAGTCGGCGAGCTTGCGGCGCAGTCCGGCGATTTCCTGCTCAAGGTACGAGACCTGAGCGGCCTCGTCGGAACCACGAGCGGGCCTGCCGGTGCTGCGGTTGTAGTCGTCATCGTGGGCTGCCACGGTCCTCACCTCCTCCGGGGAGCTGGACGCTTCCAGACCCTACCTGGGACCAGGGGTCCGTAAACCCCTAGATCAAGAAAGATGGAACGGGCGTGTCCGATCTTCGCCCTCGCGTGCTTCCCCTCTGCTAGGGGGATACCCACCGCGCACCGGCCAAAGCGGACCAGATGTATCGTCGGGCGAGTCGATATCCGATCGCGACCGACGCCCGAGGTCCGATCGTTGTACGAATGGCGGGAATGCCCCAGGACGGGGCGTCCCGGGACAGAAACGGCGGACGAAACATGTCGGTGAACGGGACGACGGAGGCGGCCGAGCCGCTGGAAGTCTGGATCGACCAGGACCTGTGCACCGGCGACGGCATCTGCGTGCAGTACGCGCCGGAGGTCTTCGAGCTGGACATCGACGGCCTCGCCTACGTGAAGGGCGAGGACGACGAGCTGCGCCAGCAGCCGGGCGAGAGCGTGCCGGTGCCGCTGACGCTGCTTCAGGACGTGGTGGACTCGGTGAAGGACTGCCCCGGCGACTGCATCCACGTGCGCCGGGCCAACGACCGGGTCGAGGTCTTCGGGCCCGACGCCGAGTAGGCCGGGGCCCGGCTCCGGGCGGGCGCGGGCCCGACGCCGCGTGGACGCTAGGTGAGGGCCAGTGGGGCGGCGGTCTGGGAGCGGTCCCAGGCGCCGCCCTTGTGCGTCCAGGTGAGGTCGAGCGAGATGTCGGGGGCGAAGCGCGGCACCTCGTCGCTCGAATACCCCTGCGCGTGGCCGGTGATGGCGCCGTCCGAACGCAGCGCGAGCCGGCTGACGATCAGGTTCTCGCGCTCCGAGAGCAGGGTGGCGAGGACGGCGGGACGGCCGCCGGGACCGGGGCCGAGCAGGAAGACGCCGTCGGGCGGGGTGCCGTTCCCGGCCGCGCAGTGCGCGGCGGCGACGGTGCCGGGCCGGCCGTCGCCGAGGTCGGCGGCGAAGCTGACGGCTATGGTCACCGGGAACGGCCCGCAGTCGAGCGGGAGTTCGGCCCGGGCCGGATCGGGCGCGGCGGCCGCGGGCAGGGCCCTGGGGGTGGGCCGGGCGGGCCCGGTGGTGCCGCCGGCGGGGCCGGCGGCGAGTGCGGCCGCCACCACGGCGGCGCAGCCGCCCACCGCGACGCCCCAGTGCCAGGGGGTGGTGCGCCCCCGACCGGGGCCGGTGCGGCCCGTCGCGGTCCGCTGTCCAGCCGTCGTCCCGACCGCGGTCTCCACCAGGCGTCCCCTCCAGTGGTCTGTGTGAGCGAGCATCGTCCCACACCGGGGCGGCCGGGAGGTGTCCGGGTGCGCGGGAACGCGGGAGGGGTGGTACGGCGATGCCGTACCACCCCTCCGGTGGCTGTCTCAGCCGAGGTCGACCTGGTCGGCGCTCTCGGTGCGGGCGGCGGCCCGGGCGGCCGCGCGCTCCTGCAGGGTGGGCTCGGGGGCCCCGTTGTCGTACTCCTCGCCGTAGGCGCCCTTGGCCGGGCGGCGGCGGCGCAGCGGCGGCTCGACGCCGTCGGCGAGGCGCCGGGCGGTGAGCAGGAAGCCGGTGTGGCCGATCATCCGGTGGTCCGGGCGGACGGCCAGGCCCTCCAGGTGCCAGGTGCGGACCATGGTCTCCCAGGCCTGCGGCTCGGTGTAGGTGCCGTGCTCGCGCAGGGCCTCGACGGTCCGGGACATCTGCGTGGTGGTGGCCACGTAGCAGCAGATCAGGCCGCCGGGGACGAGCGCCTTGGAGGCGGTGTCCAGGCACTCCCAGGGGGCGAGCATGTCCAGGATGACGCGGTCGACGTCGGTCTCGACCAGGTTGTCCTGGAGGTCGCCGACGGTGAGCTTCCACGCCGGGTGCGGGCCGCCGAAGTAGCGCTCGACGTTGGACTGCGCGATGTCCGCGAAGTCCTGGCGGCGCTCGTACGAGGCGAGCAGGCCGGTGTCGCCGACGGCGCGCAGCAGGTAGGTGGACAGCGCGCCGGAGCCGACGCCGGCCTCGACCACGCGGGCGCCCGGGAAGATGTCGGCCATCGCCAGGATCTGCCCCGCGTCCTTGGGGTAGATCACGGCGGCGCCGCGCGGCATGGACAGGACGTAGTCGGGGAGCAGGGGGCGCAGCGCGAGGTACGGGACGTTCCCCGTGGTGCGCACGACCGTGCCCTCGGGGGCGCCGATCAGCTCGTCGTGGGGGAACGCACCCTTGTGGGTGTGGAACTGGTTCCCGGCCTGGAGCGTGAACGTGTAGTGGCGGCCCTTGGGGTCGGTCAGCTGGACCTGGTCCCCGACCTGGAAGGGCCCGCGTCGGCGGGTGGCACCGGTCGGTTCGGACATGCGGACAATCCTAAGGGAAGCGCGCCGTCCGCCCGACCAGGTGATCGTCCGCGCGCTGCCCGGCGGTCGTCCCAGCGCTGCCGGGCGGTCGTCTCAGCGGCCGGTGACGGCGGCGGTCAGCCGCTGTTCGATGTCGGTGAGCGTGGCGACGCCGAACACCCGTCCGTCCTCCTCGACCACCAGGTACTCCCCCGCGGGGGTGGCCCGGACGGCGCGCAGCAGGTCCTCGCCGGCGAGGTCGGCGGGGAGCCGCAGCCCCGGTTCGAGGTCGCGGGCGAGCGGGCCGACGGCGACCCAGGGGCGGCGGTGCTCGGGGACGGCGCGCACGGCGGACTCGCGGACGAGGGCGATCGGCTCGCCGCGGCCGTCGACGACGACGACGGCGCCGGCCTGGGCCTCGTGGGCGCGCCGCGTGGCCTCGCCGAGCGGGGTGTCGGCGGTGACCTCGACGGCCCGGCGGGCGAGGTCGCGCAGCCGCAGGCCGGGCAGGACCTCCTTGAGCCGGGCGTTGCGCAGGGCGCCGGTGGCGCCGTTCCAGATGATGGCGGCGAGGACGGCGGCGAGGACGGCGTCGACCAGGGTGTCGGTGCGGCTGCGGTCGAGTTCCCGGGCGGAGCTGACGAGCGGCAGGCCGATCAGGACGGCGACGGCGAGCACCCGGCCGGCCCAGGCGGCGGCGACGGTGCCGGTCATCGGCCGGCCGGTGACCGCCCAGACGACGGCGCGCAGCATCCGGCCGCCGTCGAGCGGCAGGCCGGGCAGCAGGTTGAAGGCGGCGACGACGAGGTTGGAGACCATCAGGCCGGTCAGCAGGACGCCGGGGACGGTGGACAGCTCGACGCCCTGGAGGGCGAGGTAGAACACGCCGCCGAGGACGAGCGAGAGCAGCGGGCCGACGAAGGCGAGCCAGAACTCGCGCCAGGGGCGTTCGGCCTCGTTCTCGATCTCGGAGACGCCGCCGAAGAACTGCAGCTGGATGCGGCGCACGCCGAGCTTGTAGCGCAGGGCGACGAGGGTGTGGGCGAGTTCGTGGATCAGCACCGAGCCGTAGAAGGCGACGGCGAAGAAGAAGGCGAGCAGGTAGCGGGCGGCGCCGAGCTCGGGCAGCACCCGGTCGAGCTGGCCGCCGAAGACCCAGGTGATGAGGGCGGCGATGACGAACCAGGACGGGGTGACGTAGATCGGTACGCCGAAGGGGCGGCCCATCAGGATGCCGCCGCGGGGCTCCGGGTCCTCGGGCGGCGGGGGCCCGGGCCGGGTGCCGCTGTCGTGCGGTGGCTGGTCGGAGGTCCGCCGGCCACTGGAGTCGCTCACCGTGTTCCCTTCGTCCGTCTGCCACCGGCGCGCGCCGCGCGCCGGTGCGCCCACGCTACGTGATCGGGGCGGTCGTCCGGCGCGCGCCCCTCGCCTTCCCACTGCCTTCATACCCACCCGCAGGGGGCTTTCGGCAGCACCGTGGCAGCGGGATGACAGCGCAGGGCAATAGGGTCTGGGGTATGCAGCAGACCGAGACCAGCAGCGCCGTCGTGGCTCCGGCGCGGGCGGCGGCGGCCCCGACCGGGCTGTCCCCGTCGCGCGCGGGCGACTTCCTGACCTGCCCGCTGCTGTACCGGCTGCGGGTGATCGACCGGCTTCCGGAGCCGCCGAGTTCGGCGGCGACCCGGGGCACGCTGGTGCACGCGGTGCTGGAGCGGCTGTTCGACTCCCCGGCGGCGGACCGCACGCCGGAGCGGGCGCTGGGGCTGCTGCGCCCGCAGTGGGAGCGGCTGCTGGGCGAGCGCCCGGAGCTGGCCGGCCTGTTCCCGGAGGACCCGGACGGCGCGGCGCTGACGCGCTGGCTGGGGGACGCGGAGAAGCTGGTCGCCCAGTGGTTCCGGCTGGAGGACCCGACCCGGCTGCACCCGGTGGAGCGCGAGCTCTACGTGGAGACGGCCCTGGAGTCGGGGCTGCTGCTGCGCGGCTACATCGACCGGGTCGATGTCGCGCCGACCGGCGAGGTCCGGTTGGTGGACTACAAGACCGGCCGGGCTCCCTCGAGGGATTTCGAGGGCAAAGCGATGTTCCAGATGAAGTTCTACGCGCTGGTGGTCTGGCGCTGGAAGGGCGTGCTCCCCCGGCGGCTGCAGCTGGTCTACCTGGGCGGCGGCGGGGACGTGGTCAGCTACGACCCGGACGAGGCGGACCTGCTGGCCGTGGAGCGCAAGCTGCTGGCGCTGTGGGAGCGGATCGGTCTGGCGGTGGCGACCGGCGACTTCCCGGCGACCCGCAACCGGCTCTGCGACTGGTGCGACCACCGGGCCAGCTGTCCGGAGTTCGGCGGCACGCCCCCGCCGTACCCGCTGCCCCTGGCGCGTACGCCCGACGAGGACGATCCCACCGGGGATCCGACGAGCAAGGAGTCCTAGGTGACGATCCGAGTGCTGCTGGTCGACGACCAGCCGCTGCTGCGCACCGGTTTCCGGATGATCCTGGAGGCCGAGTCCGACCTGGTGGTGGTCGGTGAGGCCGGCGACGGCCAGCAGGCGCTGGACCAGGTGCGGGCGCTGCAGCCCGACGTGGTGCTGATGGACATCCGGATGCCGCGGATGGACGGGGTGGAGGCGACCCGCCGGATCGCCGGTCCGGGTCGGGACGGCCCGGCCAAGGTGCTGGTGCTGACCACGTTCGACCTGGACGAGTACGTGGTGGAGGCGCTGCGCGCGGGTGCGAGCGGCTTCCTGCTGAAGGACGTGCCGGCGGAGGAGCTGGTGCAGGCGATCCGGGTGGTGGCGGACGGCGCGGCGATGCTGGCGCCGTCGATCACCCGGCGACTGCTGGACATGTACGCCACCAAGCTGCCCTCGGGCGAGGAGGCGCCCCCGCAGGCGCTGAACGCGCTGACCGAGCGGGAGCTGGAGGTGCTGAAGCTGGTGGCGCGCGGGCTGTCGAACGCGGAGATCGCGGCGGAGCTGTTCGTCAGCGAGACGACGGTGAAGACCCATGTCGGCCATGTGCTGACGAAGCTGCAGCTGCGCGACCGGGTGCAGGCGGCGGTGTACGCGTACGAGAGCGGCCTGGTGCGGCCCGGCGCGCTGTAGCCGGAACGACGGAGCGGCCCGCCCGCTCCCGCCCCGGTCCGGGGTGGGGGCGGGCGGGCCGCTCCGTCGTGCTGTCGGGGCGCCGGCCCCTCGGGTCACTTGCCCTTGCCGACCCGGCCGATCTCCCAGAAGCGGAAGAAGCCGGTGGTGTCGACGGTCGACTCGACGCCGGTGATGTTGGACCGGGAGGTGTAGAACGCCTTGTTCTGGAACAGCGGGATGAGCGGGGCGTTCTCGGCCACGATGCCCTGGATCTGGGCGTAGAGGCTGCTGGCGGTGGCCCGGTCGGTCTGCTTGAGGGTGTCGGGCACCAGCTTCTGGCTGATCCGGTTGTCGTCCCAGCCGTGGTGGTAGGAACCGCCCTCGACGATCAGCGGCGCGACGTAGTTGTCGGGGTCCGGGTAGTCCGCGAACCAGCCGATCAGGTACATCTGGTACTTGCTCTCGTTCCAGCCCTTCTTGAAGGCGTCCCAGTCGGGCTCCTGCTGGACGGTGACCTGGAACAGGCCGCCTGCCTCCAGCTGCTTCTTCAGGGTCTCGGCCTCGACGGCCTCGGCGCGCGAGCGCGACCAGGTGAGGCTGAGCTTGACCGGGGTGGCCACCTTGGCGGCGGCGAGGATGGCCTTGGCCTTGGCGGGGTCCTGGTCGCCGTAGCGGTCGAAGAAGGCCGTGTTGTGGCCGGTGACGCCGGCCGGGACCATCGAGTACAGCGGCTGGACGGTGCGCGCGAAGACGTCGCGGGCCAGGGCCTTGCGGTCGACCAGCTGGGCGGCGGCCTGGCGGACGGCGACGTTGCCGGCGGTGGCGTCCTTGGTGTTGAACACCAGGTAGCGGGTGTCGTTGCTGTCGCCCTCGACGACGCGCAGGTCGGTCTTGCCGCCCTGCTGGTCGGAGAGGATCTGCGCGGCGGTGTTCGGCTCCAGGCTGTTGTCCGCCAGGTCGACCTCGCCGTTGTCGATCGCGGTCTTGAGGTCGGCCGGCTTGTCGAAGTAGCGCAGCACGAACTTCTTGTTCCGCAGCTTGGCGTCGCCGGTGTACTTGTCGTTGGGCAGGAGCACGACCTTGGCCGGGCCGCTCTTCGGGGTCGCCTCGATCGAGTCGATCCGGTACGGGCCGGAGCCGACCAGCTTGTCGTTCGGCAGCGCCTTGTCGGCCGGGAAGACCTCCTGGTCGACGATGGCGCCGGCCGGGCCGGCCAGCTTCGCCGGGAGGGTGGCGTCGGGCTGGGCGAGGTGGAAGAGCACCTCGGTGTCGTTGACCGCCTCGACCGTCTTGATCGACGACAGCAGGCCGGCCGGGCCGTTGGCGTCGTTGATCTTCAGGGTCCGCTGGATCGAGTGCACGACGTCGGCGGAGGTCAGCGCGTGGCCGTTGGAGAACTTCAGCCCGGTCTTGAGCGTGCAGTGGTACTGGGTGGCGTCGCCGGCGGTGAACTCGCAGGCCTGGGCGGCGTCCGGGGTGGGGGCGCTGGACGCGGCCGGGTAGCTCAGCAGCGACTGGAAGGTGTTGCGCAGCAGCAGCCAGGAGCCGGCGTCGTAGGCGACGGCCGGGTCCAGGGCGGTGGTCGTCGCGGTGGTGCCCAGGGTGATCGCCTTGTCGCCGTCGCCCTTGACGGCGTCGGTCACCGAGCCGCAGCCGGCCACCGAAACGGCCACGATTCCGGCGCAGCCGAGCACGGCCAGTCGTTCAGCGGAAGTCTTCACGGGTCGCGTCCTTCTGGGTGCGGGGCTGCGACCGCGGGCACGACGGGGGTGCCCGTCAGCGGCGGTGCCTGGGCTCGGGGGGGTGGAACGAACTGGAGTAGCGTGCCATATCGAACACACACCCCCGATACCCGCACAGGTGACAGTTGGGACACGGGCGGGTGCGCTGGGCTGGCCTCTCCTACGAGTTGTCAGGCAATGCCCGTTTTCTCCCCGAGCAGTCTCCCGGCCCGGCCGGTTCCGTCCGCTTACCGGGCGGTACGGCCGGTCCGCAATGAGACGACAATCACACTCGCGAGGCGACCAGCGAGCGCAGCAGCTCCAGATCGACCTGCTCCAGCGAGGACAGCACCAGCCGCCCCGGCGCGGGCTCGATCGGCGCCACCGAGGGGACGGCGATCACCGGGCAGCCGGCCGCCTCGGCGGCCCGCACCCCGGTCGGCGCGTCCTCCACCACCACGCAGCGGGCCGGGTCGGCGCCGAGCCGGCGGGCCGCCTCCAGGTACGGGTCCGGGTGCGGCTTGGTGCGGGCGACCTCGTCGCCCGCGACCGAGAAGGCGAAGTGCTCGGCGCCGAGCGAGCGGAGCACGATGTCGATGATGTGCCGGTGCGAGGCGGACACCAGGGCGGCCGGCACGCCGTGCGCGGCCAGCGTGTTGAGCAGCCGCTCGGCGCCCGGCATCAGCGGCACCTCGCCGTCCAGCAGGTCGACGAAGCGCTTGTTGATGAGCACGGTCAGCTCGGCCGGCGAGAGGTCCACCCCGGTGCTGGCCAGCAGGTGGTCGATGACCCGGGTCATCGGGCCGCCGACCACGTGGGCGCGGTCCTCGGCGGTCAGCTCGTGGCCCAGCTCGGCGAAGAGCGAGGCCTCCGCCTGCCACCAGTAGTCCTCGGTGTCGACCAGCGTCCCGTCCATGTCCAGCAGCACCGCCTGCAGGCCCCGGTCGTCGTCGCCGCGGCCGAGGGTCGGGGTGGCGGTGGAGATGGTGGTCATTGGCGGGATCCTTCCGTCCGTGCCCGGATCGGACCCGGGGATGGCACAGGCCGGCCCGCATTTGAGCGGACCGGCCCGTTCAGGATCATCAAGGATACGCCCGGGGACCCCGAATGAAGCGAACGCTGCGCAGCGTGGGCATTACCGGGCGTTGAAGTACTTGGCCTCCGGGTGGTGGATCACGATCGCGTCGGTGGACTGCTCGGGGTGCAGCTGGAACTCCTCGGAGAGCACCACGCCGATCCGCTCGGGCTTCAGCAGGTCGGCGATCTTGGCGCGGTCCTCCAGCTCCGGGCAGGCCCCGTAGCCCAGCGAGAACCGGGCGCCGCGGTACTTGAGCGCGAACATGTCCCTGACGTCCTGCGGGTCCTCGTCGCCGAAGCCCAGCTCGTAGCGGACCCGGGCGTGCCAGAACTCGGCCAGCGCCTCGGCCAGCTGGACGGACAGGCCGTGCAGCTCCAGGTAGTCCCGGTAGGAGTTGTCGGCGAACAGCTCGTTGGCCGCCTCGGAGATCCGGTTGCCCATGGTGACCACCTGGAGGCCCAGCACGTCGCGGACCCCGGACTCCTCCGGACGGAAGAAGTCGGCCAGGCAGAGCCGGCGCCCGCGCCGCTGGCGCGGGAAGGTGAAGCGGGTCCGCTCGCTGCCGTCCTCGTGGAAGACGATCAGGTCGTCGCCCTTGGAGTTCGCCGGGTAGAAGCCGTAGACGACCGCCGCCTCCAGCCAGCCCTCGGTCTGCAGCCGGTCCAGCCACATCCGCAGCCGCGGCCGGCCCTCGGTCTCCACCAGCTCCTCGTACGAGGGGCCGTCGCCGCTCCGGGCGGCCTTGAGGCCCCACTGGCCCTTGAACAGCGCGTCCTCGTCCAGCCAGGAGGAGTAGTCGGCGAACGGCACGCCCTTGACGATCCGGTCGCCCCAGAACGGCGGCTCGGGCACCCGGTTGTCGACCGCGACGTCGGAGCGGATCTGGCCGAGGTTGACCTCCTCCGGCTCCTCGACCTCGACCCGGGCGTGCCGGCGCTGCTTGAGCTCCGGCAGGGTGGCTCCGGGCACGCCGCGCTTGACCGCGATCAGCGCGTCCATCAGCCGCAGGCCCTCGAAGGCGTCCCGGGCGTAGCGGACCTCGCCCTCGTAGATCTCGTGCAGGTCCTGCTCGACGTAGGCCCGGGTCAGCGCGGCGCCGCCGAGGATCACCGGGTAGTCGGCCGCCAGCTTGCGCTGGTTCAGCTCCTGCAGGTTCTCCTTCATGATCACGGTGGACTTGACCAGCAGGCCGGACATCCCGATGACGTCCGCCCGGTGCTCCTGGGCGGCGTCCAGGATCGCCGAGACCGGCTGCTTGATGCCCAGGTTGACCACGGTGTAGCCGTTGTTGGACAGGATGATGTCGACCAGGTTCTTGCCGATGTCGTGGACGTCGCCCTTGACGGTGGCCAGCACGATGGTGCCCTTGCCCTCGTCGTCGGACTTCTCCATGTGCGGCTCCAGGTGGGCCACCGCGGTCTTCATGACCTCGGCCGACTGGAGCACGAACGGCAGCTGCATCTGGCCGGAGCCGAACAGCTCGCCGACCACCTTCATGCCCGCCAGCAGCGTGCCGTTGACGATCTCCAGCGCCGGGCGCTCCGTCAGCGCCTCGTCGAGGTCGGCCTCCAGGCCGTTGCGCTCGCCGTCGACGATCCGGCGCTGGAGCCGCTCCTCCAGCGGCAGCGCGGCCAGCTCCTCCGCCTTGGACGCCCGGACCGAGGACGAGGAGACGCCCTCGAACAGCTGCAGCAGCTTCTGGAGCGGGTCGTAGCCCTCGCTGCGGCGGTCGTACACCAGGTCGAGCGCGACCTCGCGCTGGTCCTCGGGGATCCGCGCCATCGGCAGGATCTTGGAGGCGTGCACGATCGCCGAGTCCAGGCCCGCGTCGACGCACTCGTTCAGGAAGACCGAGTTGATGACCATCCGGGCGGCCGGGCTGAGGCCGAAGGAGATGTTGGACAGGCCGAGGGTGGTCTGCACGTCCGGGTGGCGGCGCTTGAGCTCGCGGATCGCCTCGATGGTCTCGATGCCGTCCCGGCGGGACTCCTCCTGCCCGGTGCCCAGGGTGAACGCCAGGCAGTCGACCAGGATCGAGCCCTCGTCGACGCCGTACTCGCCGGTCAGCTGGGCGATCAGCCGCTCGGCGATCTCGACCTTCTTGGCGGCCGTGCGGGCCTGGCCCTCCTCGTCGATGGTCAGCGCGATCAGGCCGGCGCCGTGCTCGCGGGCCAGCGAGGCGATCCGGCCGAAGCGGGTCTCCGGGCCGTCGCCGTCCTCGTAGTTCACCGAGTTCAGCACGGCGCGCCCGCCGAGCGACTCCAGGCCGGCCCGCAGCACCTCCGGCTCGGTGGAGTCCAGCACGATCGGCAGGGTGGAGGCGGTGGCCAGCCGGGCGGCGACCTCCTTCATGTCGGCGACGCCGTCGCGGCCGACGTAGTCCACGCAGAGGTCCAGCAGGTGGGAGCCGTCGCGGATCTGGTCCCGGGCGATCTCCACGCAGGCCTGCCAGTCGCCGGCCAGCATCGACTCGCGGAACTTCTTCGAGCCGTTGGCGTTGGTGCGCTCGCCGATCGCCAGGTACGAGGTGTCCTGGCGGAACGGCACCGACTGGTACAGCGAGGACGCGGCCGCCTCGGGGCGCGGCTCGCGCGGGGCGACCGGGCGGCCCTGCACCCGCTCGACCACCTGGCGCAGGTGCTCGGGGGTGGTGCCGCAGCAGCCGCCGACCAGCGAGAGGCCGTAGTCGCGGGTGAACACGTCGTGCGCGTCGGCCAGCTCGGACGGGCTCAGCGGGTAGTGCGCGCCGTCCTTGCCCAGCACCGGCAGGCCCGCGTTGGGCATGCAGGACAGGCCGATCCGGGCGTTCTTCGCCAGGTAGCGCAGGTGCTCGCTCATCTCGGCGGGGCCGGTGGCGCAGTTCAGGCCGATGTAGTCGACGCCGAGCGGCTCCAGCGCGGTCAGCGCGGCGCCGATCTCCGAGCCGAGCAGCATGGTGCCGGTGGTCTCCACCGTCACCTGGACCAGCACCGGCAGGTCCAGGCCCGCGTCGGCCAGGGCCTGCTTGGAGCCCAGGATCGCGGCCTTGGTCTGCAGCAGGTCCTGGCTGGTCTCCACCAGCAGGGCGTCCGCGCCGCCGGCGATCAGACCGGCCGCGTTGACCCGGAAGCCCTCGCGCAGCACCTCGTACGGGGCGTGGCCCAGGGTCGGCAGCTTGGTGCCGGGGCCGATCGAGCCGAGCACCCAGCGGGTCCGGCCGTCCTCGGCGGCGTGCGCGTCGGCGGCCTCGCGGGCCAGCCGGGCACCGGACTCGGAGAGCTCGAAGATCCGGTCGGCGATGTCGTACTCGCCGAGCGCGGAGAAGTTGGCGCCGAAGGTGTTGGTCTCCACGCAGTCCACGCCCACCGCGAAGTAGGCGTCGTGGACGGAGCGGACGATGTCGGGCCTGGTCAGGTTGAGGACCTCGTTGCAGCCCTCCAGGTTCTGGAAGTCCTCCAGCGTCGGGTCCTGTGCCTGGAGCATGGTGCCCATCGCTCCGTCGGCGACCACCACCCGGGTGGCCAGTGCCTCACGCAGCGCGTTCGCGCGGCTCTGCGGGGTGACGGACGGGCTGGCGGCAATGGCCATGGGGCTTCTCCCTGGGTGCGACGGCTGTCGGCTTTGCGAACCCGCTGAATCGGGGACGCACGTGGCCAGGGTATCCGGCCCCCGCCGGGAGAAGGCCACCTATTCCGTATCCTGAACGCTCGGCCGAACAGGGGGGAACGACCGAATGACCACCATGCGGACACTCGTACGAGACGGTGCCCGGCGGACCGGGCGCGCCGCGGCCGCCCCGGCCCGGGCCCTCCGGTCCCGCTGGCGCGGCTGGTCGCGATGGCGCAAGAGCCTGGTGGTGGCCCTGACGGCGCTGTCCGTGGTGCTGGTCCCGGTCGGCTCGGCGGCGCTCGCGCTGCGCCTGCAGTACGTCGGCGACCCCTCCCCCGAGGCCCGCAGCCGCGGCCGTGACGCGCTCTGGCTCGGCCACGCCTGGGTGGACGGCCGGAAGAGTGACGCGGACGTCGCGGCCCTCGCCGAACGGCTGGCCGGCACCGGCGTCCGCGACCTCTACGTGCACACCGGCCCCCTGGAGCACGACGGCTCGCTGCCGCCCGCCGTGCACCCCCGGGCGCGCTGGTTCACCGAGGCCGCGCACCGGGCGCTGCCCGGGGTCCGGGTGCAGAGCTGGCTCGGCGACGAGGTGAAGCCCGAGAAGGACGCCCTGGACCTGGAGGACGCCGCCACCCGCGACCGGGTCACCGCCTCCGCCCGCCAGGTCCTGGACCTCGGCTTCGACGGCGTCCACTTCGACATGGAGCCGATCCGGCCCGGCTCCGCCGGCTGGCTCGCCCTGCTCGACCAGGTCCGCCCGGTCACCGCCGGGCGCGGCGTGAAACTGTCGGTCGCCGCCCCGCAGATCGACCCGCTGCCCCACCAGCACACGGTCGCCATCGCGCTCACCGACCACGGCAAGTGGTGGGACCAGGCGTACTTCACCGCCACCGCCCGCCGGGTCGACCAGATCGCGGTGATGACCTACGACTCCAGCATGCCGACCGAGGGGTTCTACGGCGCCTACAACGCCTACCAGACCGAACTCGCCCTGGAGGCCACCCCGGCGGAGACCGACCTGCTGATGGGCCTGCCGTTCTACTGGGAGGACAAGTGGGGCCACCGGGGCCGCGCCGAGACGGTGCCCGCCGGGATCCGGGGCATCCGGCTGGGCCTGGGCCGGCAGGACCCGCACCGGCCGAACTTCGGCGTCGGCCTGTACGTGGACTTCGCCGCCACCGAGCAGAACTGGGCCGACTACCGGCGCGACTGGGTCCGCTGAGGCTGGCCTACCGGGTGGCCATCCGGTGGGCGAGCGCGCCCAGGTAGCGGTGGACGGTGGCGCCCTCGCCGGTCAGGTAGTGGGAGACGGCCCGGTACAGCGGCTGGTACACCTCGCCGTGCTCGGTGACGGTGAGGGTGCAGCCCCGGCCGACCGGCGTCAGCACGTACGTCCAGGTGCCGCCGTAGGGCAGGTCCGGGTCGGCGATGCCGGTCACCAGGCGGTGCGGGGCGGCGCTCTCCACGACCTCGTAGGTGGTGTGGCCGTGCCTGCCGTACTCGCGCCAGCGGGGGTGGCCCGCGGCGGTGGCGGGCAGCCGCTCGACGTGCGCCAGCCCCGGGCGCCAGGCCGGGAAGAGGTCGACGGCGGTCAGGACGTCCCAGACCTCGGCGGGCGGCCGGTCCAGTTCGAACCCGCCCTCGCTGACGTGCTCCACCGGCAGCCGCCGGCCCGCAGCCAGCACCGCCGCCGCCAGCCCCGCCGTGACCGCCGCCGCCACCACGACAGTCGCCCCGGCCGCCCCGGCCGCCGTCCACCGCCATCCGCTCATCCGCCGGCTCCTCACACCCTGCGCGCCCGGCCCCACCACCCATCATCGCGCCGTCCCGCCGCCCGGGCGCGGCCGGACCCGGGGCGGTCCCCCGGGGCCCGCCGGGATAACCGCTGGATCGTGGCCGTCCCCTCGCCCAGACTGGCCCGGTGGCCCGGCGGAACGGCGCTTCAAAGCCCGTAGGCTGGGCAGGTAGGGACCATGGAGCGAGGCGTTCCATGGGTGACGAGAGGTTCGACCGTCGGCTTCCGACCGCCGGCACCCGGGCATTCCCGGCCGGGTGGCGCGGTGGCCGCCGACCGGAGGGAGACGCTGGGTGATCGAGCTGGAGGAAGTTCCCGAGTTGATCGACCCGGTGATGGTGTGCGCCTTCGAGGGGTGGAACGACGCGGGTGACGCCGCCTCGGCCGCGCTGGCGCACCTGGACGAGACCTGGGGCGGCAAGGTGTTCGCCGCGCTCGACGCGGAGGAGTACTACGACTTCCAGGTCAACCGGCCCACCGTCTGGCTGGACGGCGGAGTGCGCCGGATCACCTGGCCCACCACCCGGCTCTCGGTGATCCGCGTCACCGAGCCGACCACCCGGGACGTCGTGCTGGTCCGCGGCATCGAGCCGAGCATGCGCTGGCGCTCGTTCTGCAGCGAGCTGCTCGGCTTCGCGCACGAGCTGGGCGTCGAGCTGGTGGTGATCCTGGGCGCGCTGCTCGGCGACACCCCGCACAGCCGCCCGGTGCCGGTCAGCGGCGTCACCTCGGACCCGGACCTGGCCCGCCGGCTGGAGCTGGAGGAGAGCCGCTACGAGGGTCCGACCGGGATCGTCGGGGTGCTCCAGGAGGCGTGCACGCACGCCGGGGTGCCGGCCGTGACGCTGTGGGCGGCGGTGCCGCACTACGTCGCGCAGCCGCCGAACCCCAAGGCCACCCTGGCGCTGGTCAACAAGCTGGAGGACCTGCTGGACCTGCGGATCCCGCCGGGCGAGCTCGGCGAGGACGCCCGGGCGTGGCAGCTGGGCGTGGACCAGCTGGCCGCCGAGGACAGCGAGGTCGCCGAGTACGTGCAGCAGTTGGAGGAGGCGCAGGACACCGCGGAGCTGCCGGAGGCCTCGGGCGACGCGATCGCCCGGGAGTTCGAGCGGTACCTGCGGCGCCGGGAGAACGTCGGGCCGACCGGTGAGAAGCCCGTCGCCGGGCACGCCACCGCGGAGCGGCCGGCCGAGCCGGAGCCGCCGGCGGCCCGGGAGACCCAGGACGGCGCCGAGGAGGACTGACCCTCCCCGCGGCGCGGGAACACCGCAGGAACGCCGGAGGGGCGCCGGGGCCATCGGCCTCGACGCCCCTCCGGCGTTCGTTCGCGGGACTCCGCGCGCACGGTCTACAGCGCGACGCCGAGCAGTGCGTCCACGGTGCGGGTGACCAGGCCCGGTGCGTCGATCCCGGTGCCGCCGTCGCGCTCCTGCGCGGCGGCCCAGCGGTCCACCGCGGCCAGCGCGGCCGGGGCGTCCAGGTCGTTCGCGAGCGCGGCGCGGACCTCTGCGAGCAGCTGCTCGGCGGGCGGGCCGTCCGGGCGGGAGACCGCGGCGCGCCAGCGGGCGAGCCGCTCGACGGCCTCGTCCAGGGTGCCCTTGGTCCACTCCCAGTCCTCGCGGTAGTGGTGCGAGAGCAGAGCCAGCCGGATCGCCGCCGGGTCGACGCCCTCGCGGCGCAGGGCCGAGACGAAGACCAGGTTGCCCCGGGACTTGGACATCTTGTGGCCGTCCAGGCCGACCATGCCGGCGTGCACGTACGCCTGGGCGTACGGGTGGGCGCCGGTGGCGACCTGGGCGTGCGCGGCGCCCATCTCGTGGTGCGGGAAGGACAGGTCGCTGCCGCCGCCCTGGATGTCGAAGGACATGCCGAGGAACTGCAGGGCGATCGCGACGCACTCGATGTGCCAGCCGGGGCGGCCGTGGCCGAGCTCGGTGTCCCAGGCGGGCTCGCCGGGGCGGGCGGCCAGCCACAGCAGGGCGTCCAGCGGGTGGCGCTTGCCCGGGCGGTCCGGGTCGCCGCCGCGCTCGGCGAAGACCGGGTGCATGGCCTCGCGGGTGAGGCCGGAGACCTCGCCGAAGGTCGGGTCGGACTCGACCGAGAAGTAGATGTCGCCGTCCAGCTCGTAGGCGGCACCGCTCGCGAGCAGCTTCTGGACCAGCGGGACGATCCACGGGATGGACTCGACGGCGCCGATGTAGTGGGCCGGCGGGAGCAGCCGCAGCGCGGTCATGTCCTCGCGGAACAGCGCGGTCTCGCGCTCGGCGAGGGCCACCCAGTCCTGTCCGGTCTCGACCGCGCGCTGGAGCAGGGGGTCGTCGACGTCGGTGACGTTCTGCACGTAGAGGACGTCGTGGCCGGCGTCCTTCCACACCCGCTGCACCAGGTCGAAGGCGTTGTAGGTGGCGGCGTGGCCCATGTGGGTCGCGTCGTAGGGCGTGATGCCGCAGACGTAGATCCGGGCGGCGCCGTCCTGCGGCACGACCTCCCGAATGCCTCCCGTCGCGGTGTCGTGGATTCGAAGGGGGAGCCCCTGACCAGGCAGGGCGGGAACCTCGGAGGCGGGCCAGGCATGCATGGGATCGACTTTAACCTTGAGAACATTTGAAAGCCTAACCAGTCGGCGAGATCGACTGGATTCGTCTGCTTTCGCGGCCTTGGCGGTTCCTGACCGATTGTGTCCGGAAGCCCTCGCCGGGCCGTCGGCGCGGAACCGTGCCGGAACCACGCCGGAACCACGTAGGAACCGCGCCGGACCGCCCCGCGCACGGCCACGCGGGGCGGTCCGGGCGGACGGGCGACCCGGTCGGCCCTGCCGCCGACCGGGCGCCCGCGACCCTCCGGGCAGACGGCCGGAGCCGCTACAACCGCTGCCAGAGGGCCGGCACGTTCGGCGGCTCCCACCCCGTGATGGCGGTGTGCCCCTGGAGGCACCGGTAGGAGACGCCGCCGTAGGTGACGCGGTCGCCCGCGCTGTAGAGGGTGCCCGCGGCCCAGGTCCCGCCCGGCGGTGTGGTGGGGGGCGTGCTGGTGGGCGGGGTGGTCGGGCCGGTGGGGGTGGCGGTCGGGGTCGGGGTCTGCGGCACGTTGAGCACGAAGTCGTACGTGCCCTCCTTGGCCGAGCCGACCTGGCGGACGTTCATCAGCAGCCGCGCGTCGTAGATGGTGTCGGTGCTGTTGCGCGGCTCGTTCGGGAAGTACAGCTGGGTGGTGAGCACCGGCCGGTTGGGCGCCTGGAGCTTGACGTGGATGTGCCGGGTGCGGCCCGGGTAGAGGCCGGGCACGATCGTGGTGAGGCTGAACGCGCCCTGGGCGTTGGTGAACTGGTGGCCGCGGAAGGTGAACCCGACGTTGTCGTAGGCGCCGTTCACATCGGCCTGCCAGAAGTCCAGCAGGACGCCGGACAGGGGCAGGCAGGCGCGGCCGAAGACGTAGCCGCTGACGGTGAGCCTGGTGCCCGGGGTGCTGTCGGTGATGAGCGAGCTGCGCAGCGGCGAGTTGGGCTTGAAGTACGGCCCCTCGGTCTGCTCGATGGTCGGGGCGTCGCCGTCGTGGCACTCGGGGGTGAAGTCCGGCATCTCGCCGGTGCCGACCCGGTCGCGGGCCAGGGCGACGCCGCCGCCGACCAGGAGGGGGGCGGTGCCGAGAACGGCGGCTGCCCGGAGGACGGTCTTGCGGCTTATCCGGCGGTCGGTGGGACCGTCCGTCCCGGTGACGGGCTCTTCGGACGCGGGCATGCGCCGACTCCTTCGCTGTGGGTGTGGGGGATCTGCCGGTGTCGATGGGAATGACGGCCCTTGCCATGGTGGGGGCATGACAAGGACCGGGCCGGCGGGCCGCCCGCTCGCGCCGGGCGGTCCGCCGGTGGCCGACAGTCAACCTACGGGCCGTCCGGACCTGCCGCGATGGACGTGATCCGGGGATCGTGGTGATTTCCTCCGACCTTGGTCCGGAACTCCCCGGGGGTCATCCCGGTCTCCCGGCGGAAGAACCGGCAGAAGTACGCCGGGTCGCCGAACCCGGCCTCGCGGGAGACCTGACGGACCGTCAGTTCCGTGCAGGCCAGCAGGCGCTTGGCCTCCAGCGTCTGCTGCTGGCGGATCAGCCGCCCCGGCGTGCGGCCGGTCGCCTGCTTGACCGTCGCCTGGAGGTGCCCCGCGGAGACCCCCAACTCGTGGGCGCAGGAGGCGACCGAGCGTTGCACTCCGCCCGGGTCGGCGATCAGCCGGGTGAACGCGGCGGCGAGGTCGCCGGTGCGGCCCGGCAGTGCCCCGGGGCCGACCGGCGCACAGGCCCGCAGGGCGCGGACGACCAGGATGTGCAGACTGGCCCGCAGCACGCCCGGATAGCCCGCCGGGCGGGCCCGGTACTCGGTCTCCATGTCGGCCAGCAGCGCGGCGATCGGCCCGGCCTGGTCGCCCAGCCGCACCGCCGGGCGTCCGGCCAGGGAGCGCAGCGCCGCGAGGTCCTGCGGATTGGTCAGGAGGAAGTCCTCGTTGAACAGCACGACCTGGCCGGTGAGGTCGTCCGCGTCCACCCAGTGGTGCACCTGGCCGGGTGCGATCACGCACAACTGCGGCGGCTGCAGCGGCCGCTGGACCAGGTCCAGGACGTGGGCGCCTCGGCCGCCGGTGACGTAGACGATCTCGAAGAAGGAGTGCCGGTGGGGGAAGCCGGCCCGGGACAGCGGGCCGATGGTGTCGAAGCTGCCGATCGCGAACGGGAGCAGATGCGGCAGCGGGACCTGGAGGCGGTGCAGCGGCAGGTCCAGGTGGGGGGTGGTCCGTCGCTCGTCCATCGTCGCAGTGTGCGGCCGGGACCGGGCACCGGTCCAGACCACTGTCCGGTACAGGGACCCGTGGACGGGTGGTCCGGCGGCCCGGCCGGCCCGCGGTTCGAAGGCCGGACGGCCCGCCGGACCGTCAGATCGGCGGCCAGGGGATGGACGGCCAGTCCTCGGAGGGCAGCGGATGGGTGCCGGCCGCGAGCAGCGCCGCGACCCGGGCCCGGGTCGCGTCCAGCTCGGCCGCCGTCAGGTGCGGGGCCAGCCGCTCCCCCAGCTGGCCGTCCAGCTGCCCGGCCAGCCCGGCCAGCACCGCCGCTGCCTCCTCGGGCAGCGGGCTCCCGGCCCAACCCCAGAGCAGGGTGCGCAGCTTGCCCTCGCGGTGGAAGGTGACGCCGTGGTCGATGCCGTAGATCCGGCCGTCCGCGGCCGGGATCAGGTGGCCGCCCTTGCGGTCGGCGTTGTTGAGGACGGCGTCCAGCACCGCGAGCCGGCGCAGCCGGGTGTCGTCGGGGTGGACCAGCAGCGCGGTGCGCCCGTCGCCGACCTCGGCCCGGACGATCGGCAGCCAGCCGTCCTCGGGGCCGGCCGGGTCCTGGAGCGCGAGCAGCGGGTCCGCCTCCGGATCGGGCTCCACCCACAGCTGCACCATGCCGGGGCCGTGCGGGCCGTCGCGCAGCACGGTGGGCGGGACCAGTCCCCAGCCGGTGGCGGCGGACAGCTCGTAGGCGGCGACCTCGCGGCCGGCCAGGGTGCCGTCCGGGAAGTCCCAGAGCGGGCGCTCGCCGGCCACCGGCTTGTAGACCGCCTGCGCGCTGAGGCCGTAGGTACCGTCGGTACCGTCGATGCCGACGGTGCAGTAGAGGGCCGCGTTGGAGGCGTCGGTGAGCCGGCCGTGCACGGTCAGCGCGCCCTCCCGCAGCAGCCGCAGCGCGGTCGGCGTGTCGGCGGCGAGGGCGGCGGCCCCGGCGGGGTCGGCGCGCGGCGGCTCGGTCCCGCCGACCGGGGCCGGCGGCGTGTTCAGCGCCGGTACCCGTTCGCGCGCGGGCACAGGTGGCCCTCCGGGTCGAGTGGCAGGTTGCAGAACGGGCAGGGCTTGCGGCCGGCCGCGACGAGGTCCAGCGCGCGCCTGGCGAACACCCGGGCCATCGCGCCGGAGAGCCGCACCCGGAGCATGTCGGGGCCGTTCTCGTCGTCCTCGAAGACGGCGGCGCCCTCCTCCTCGCCCTCCTCCTCCTCGATCAGCGCCTGCGCCTCGACGACCAGGCAGCTGTCCACGGTGTCCCACGCCAGCGCCATCGTGCCGACCCGGAACTCCTGCTCCAGCGGCAGGTCCAGCGGCGCGGTGTCCAGCAGTTCCTGCGGGGCGCCGGCCGGGATGGCGGCCTCGCCGCCGCTGCGGCGCAGGGCCTCGTCGAGGACCTCCTCGATCCGCTCGGCGAGCGCGGAGACCTGGGTCTTCTCCAGCAGCACGCTGGTGATCCGCCCCCGGGCGCTGGCCTGGAGGTAGAACGCCCGGGCGCCGGGCTGGCCGACGGTGCCGGCCACGAACCGTTCGGGCTGGTCGTAGAAGTAGACCTGACGGGGCACGCTCTCGCTCCGGATCGTATCGATCGTCGTGGACGTCGGGGACGTCACGGGGTTCGGGGTCGGGCCCGGTGGTCCCGGGGTGCGCGGCGGGGTGCGCCGGGGCCCACTGGTCACCCTACGACCTCCCGGGCCGGGCCGGGGAGCCGAGCCCGGGGGCGGGCTGCCCCGGGTCCGTCTCCCGGGTTCTGCCGGATCAGGCCGCGCCGGTGGAACCGCCGACCACGGCGTCCCCGCTCGGAGCGGCCTGGCCGTCCTGTCCGGGGTGGGCGGCGGGCCGGGGGGCGAGGGAGGCGAGGTCGCCGGTGTCGCCCATCCTCAGCACGAACGGGCGGCGCGCGGTGTAGCGGATCGCGGTGACCGAGCAGGGGTCGACGTTGATCCGCTGGAAGTGGTCGAGGTGCAGGCCCAGCGCGTCGGCCACCACGGACTTGATCACGTCGCCGTGCGAGCAGGCGATCCAGACGGCGTCCTCGCCGTGCTCGGCGGCGATCCTCTCGTTCCACTCGCGGACCGCGCCGACGGTGCGGTGGCTCAGCTCGCGCAGCGACTCCCCGCCCGGGAAGGCGGCGGCCGCCGCGTGGTCCTGGACGGTGCGCCAGAGCGGCTCCTTGGCGAGCTCGGCCAGCGGGCGGCCGGTCCACTCCCCGTAGTGGCACTCGCCGAGCCGGTCGTCCAGCGCGGGCCCGCCCGCCGCGGCGGCGGCGCCTGCGGAAGCGGCCGGCCCTGAACCGGCCGACCCGGAGCCGGCCTGCTCGGGGCGGGCCAGCTCGGGGCGGGCCGCGAGCAGCGGCTCCAGGGTCTGCCGGCAGCGCTCCAGCGGGCTGCTGACCGCTTGGACCAGCGGGACCGGGGCGAGCCGGGCGGCGAGCGCGGCGGCCTGCGCGCGCCCGGTGTCGTCGAGCTCCACGCCCGGCGTCCAACCGGCCAGGATTCCGGCGGTGTTCGCGGTGGAGCGGCCGTGGCGGACGAGCAGCAGGGTGGGCATGGGCCCACCCTACGGCCTCCCGGAGCGGGGCGGGCGGGCTTCCGGATCTTGGTCGGGGCGCTGCCGAGGGGTGCCGCCGAGAAGGTCCGGACCCGGGCACGGGTGGGGCGCGGGGGACGCGGGGGACGGTGGCGACCGGTGCCGGGGCGAACCGTCGTCGCGGCGGATGTTTCGGAACGGCGCCAGGGGCGAGAATGGCGCGCATGATCGTCCACTGCGCCATCTACCGGGACGGCCGACCGGTCGCGACGCCCGCCGGTCCGGCCGGCTCCCTCGCCGCCGCGCGGAAGGCGGGGCGCGGCGGCTTCGTCTGGATAGGCCTGTTCGAGCCGACCGTCGAGGAACTCGACGAGGTCTCCGAGGAGTTCGGCCTGCACCCGCTGGCCGTCGAGGACGCGGTCGGCGCCCACCAGCGGCCCAAGGTGGAGGCGTACCAGGACTCGCTGTTCGTCGCGCTCAAGACCCTCGGCTACCACCCCGGCGGCCACGCGGTGACCAGCGGCGAGGTGATGCTCTTCGTCGGCGAGGACTTCGTGATGACCGTCCGGCACGGCGCCGACAGCCCGCTCGGGGACCTCCGGGCCGAGCTGGAGGAGCACCCGGAGGTGCTCAAGTACGGCCCGAGCGCCGTGCTGCACTCCGTCTGCGACGCGGTGGTGGACGGCTACGTGGACGTGGTGGTCGGGCTCCAGGCCGATCTCGACGAGCTGGAGGCCGATGTGTTCGCCCCCGGCCGGGTGGGCCGGGACGTCGCGAGCCGGATCTACGGCTACAAGCGGCAGCTGGTCACCGTCCGCCGGGCCACCGGCCCGCTGGTCGAGCCGATGATGCGGCTGGACCGCGACGGGGTGCCGTACGTCCGCGCCGAGGCGCACCCCTACCTGCGGGACGTCTCCGACCACCTGGCCCGGGCCAACGACCAGGTGGAGGGGATGGACCGGCTGCTCTCGGACATCCTCGCCGCCAATCTGGCGCAGGTCAGCGTGCAGCAGAACAACGACATGCGGAAGATCTCGGCCTGGGCGGCGCTGGCCGCCGTGCCGACGATGATCGCGGGCGTGTACGGGATGAACTTCGAGCACATGCCCGAGCTGCACCAGCCCTGGGGCTATCCGGCGGCGGTGTCGCTGATGGTGGTGGTCTGCGTGCTGCTGCACCGGGTGTTCAAGCGGCACGACTGGCTGTAGGGCCGGTCGCTCCCCCGCCGCCGGTCGTTCCCGAGTGGCACCGCCACCGGTCGTTCCCGGGCGGCACCGTCGCCGTTCGGACGGTGCCACCCGGGTTCGGCGGTCAGGCCAGGCCGGCGCGCTCCAGCGCCGCGACGCCGGTGCGCAGCGCGGTGATCCGCTCGTCCAGGGTGAAGCCGGCCGGGGCCAGGGTGAGCGTGGTGACGCCCGCGTCGGCGTACGCCTGCATCCGGTCGGCGATCCGGGCGGTGTCGCCGATCAGCGAGGTGGCGTCGATGAGTTCGTGCGGGACGGCGGCGGCCGCGCCCGCGTAGTCCCTGGCCAGGTAGCGCTCCTGGACCTCGTCGGCGGCCTGCTCGTAGCCCATCCGCCGGGCGAGCTGGTTGTAGAAGTTCTTCTCCTTGCTGCCCATGCCGCCGATGTAGAGCGCGGTGTACGAGCGCTGTGAGTCGACGCCCGCCTTGATGTCCTCGCCGACCGCGATGGCAACGGTGGGGCAGACGTCGAAGCCCTCGAACTCCCGGCCGGCCTCGGCTCCGGACCGGACCCGGCCGGCCTTCAGCGGGTCGAGGGAGAGCGCGGCGTGCTCCGGGTCGAAGAAGATGCCGAGCCAGCCGTCGGCGATCTCGCCGGTCTGCTCCAGGTTCTTCGGGCCGATCGCGGCGATGTACAGCGGGATGTGCTCGCGCACCGGATGCACGGTGAGCTTGATCGGCTTGCCGGGGCCACCGGGCAGCGGCAGCGTCCAGTGGTCGCCCTCGTGGACCAGCCGCTCGCGGGACATCGCCTTGCGGATGATCTCCACGTACTCGCGGGTGCGGGTCAGCGGCTTGTCGAACTTCACGCCGTACCAGCCCTCGGAGACCTGGGGGCCGGAGACGCCGAGGCCGAGCCGGAAGCGGCCGCCGGAGAGGGTGTCCAGGGTGGCGGCGGTCATCGCGGTCATCGCGGGGGTGCGGGCCGGGATCTGGAAGATCGCCGAGCCCACGTCGATCCGCTCGGTCCTGGCGGCGACGAAGGACAGCACGGTGGCGGCGTCCGAACCGTAGGCCTCGGCGGCCCAGCAGACCGAGTAGCCGAGCCGGTCGGCCTCCTGGGCGACGGCGATGTTGTCGGCGTCCATGCCGAGTCCCCAGTAGCCGAGGTTGATGCCGAGTCGCATGGGCAGTGCCTTCCAGTCGGTTGTTCCGTGAGGGTAGCGGCGCGTCCGACGGACATGCTACTGGCCGGTAGGAGTGGGCCGGGTCACATTCCGGCCGCGTGGCGGGACCGGGGGCGGGTCCCACGGGGGCCCGGGGTCGTCCTGCGGCGGCGGCCGGGGTCGTCCTGCGGGTCTGCACACCTGCCCGGGCACCGGCCGCTACGCTCAGCCGACGTGGGGGCGCCTCGCCCCACCTGCGCGTTCGTCCCCCGTCGTCCCGGCCGTGCGGCCGCGGTGCCGGCCGGTGGCGCCGCGCCGCCACCGCACCTACGGCCAGTAAGAGGGCACGTCCGATGGAAAAGCGTCACCTCGGCCGCACCGGGCTGCAGGTCTCCCGGCTCGGCCTCGGCACCATGACCTGGGGCCGCGCCACCGACGAGCAGGTGGCCGCGGAACAGCTCAAGGAGTTCGTCGACGCCGGCGGGAACCTCGTCGACACCGCCGACGTCTACGCCGACGGCGACGCCGAGTACCTGCTCTCCCGGCTCACCGACAGTCTCGTCCCCCGCTCCGACCTGGTCATCGCCACCAAGGCCGGCAGCGTCCCGGCCGCCCGCCGCTTCGACGGCTCGCGCGGGCACCTGCTCACCGCGCTCGACGCCTCGCTGCGCCGGCTCGGCACCGACTACGTCGACCTCTGGCAGGTGCACGCCTTCGACCCGGCCACCCCCGTCGAGGAGACCCTCAGCGCCCTCGACATCGCCGTCTCCTCGGGCCGGGCCCGCTACGTCGGCGTCTGCGACTTCAGCGGCTGGCAGCTGGCCAAGGCCGCCACCTGGCAGAACGCCCATCACGGGCGGGTGCCGCTGGCCGGGGCGCAGCTGGAGTACTCGCTGCTCCAGCGCGGCATCGAGCGCGAGGCCCTGCCCGCCGCCCTGGACGCCGGGGTCGGGCTGCTCGCCGCCTCCCCGCTCGGGCGCGGCGTGCTGACCGGCAAGTACCGGCACGGCCTGCCGCAGGACTCGCGCGGCGCCTCGCCGTACCTGTCGGGGTTCGTCCAGCCGTACCTCGGGGAGCGTCCCCGGAGGATCGTGGACGCCGTCGCCACCGCCGCCGACGGGCTCGCCAGCAGCCCGCTGGCGGTCGCGCTCGCCTGGGTCCGGGACCGCCCCGGGGTGGCGAGCGCGCTGGTCGGGGCCCGCACGGTGGCGCAGCTGCAGGCGGCGCTGTCGGTGGAGGCGCTTACGCTTCCGGAGGAGATCCGCGGTGCGCTCGACGACATCTCGGCGCCGGTCCACCGCTACCCCGACCAGGGGTGGAGCGAGCTGTAGCGGTCGCTCGACCCCGCGCCCGAGCCTGCCCGAACCGACCGACCGCCGACCCGGCCGCCCCGCGCGGCCCCGGACCGGCCCGAACAGCCGACCGCCCGCAGTACGGGCGGCCGGTGCCCAGCAGTGGAGTTGAGCTTTTGTGGAGCGGACGATGACTGACGCGGAGAACGGCGCCCCGGAGGAGTCCTCGATGAGCCCGGACACGGGCGGCGCCGTGCCCGCGCAGGCGTCGGCGGAGCGGGGCCCGGCGGGCTCGGACTCGGACTCGGACTCGGACTCGACGGACGGTGAGTCGGGCTCGGCGGACGAGGGCTCGGCGGACGTGGACTCGACGGACGAGGGCTCGGGCTCGGCGGACGGTGAGACGGCGGGCGCGGGGGCACCGGACGCGGCCGGTCCCGGCGGCGTCGCCGCCGACCGGGCGGCCGCCGTCGCGGCGCTGGCCGAGCGGGTCCGCTCGGTGGGCCGGTCCGGCCCTGGCACCGGCGCGTCCTCGGCCCACCCGGCCGGCTCGACGCCGGAGGACGGGACGGCCCCCGGCACCCCCGCCGACGGCACCGGCACCGGTCCGGCGGTGACCGACGAGCAGCGGGCCCAGGCGCTCCGCGCGACCGCCGAGGTGCTCGGCGCGGGCGGCGCCCCGGCCGAGCTGGCCACCGCCGCCGTGTCGGTGTTCGGCGACGGCGCGGCCGAGCAGCTCCGCGAGGACCCGTGGGCCGTGCTCTCCCTCCCCGGTGTCCGCCCCGAGCACGCGGACGGCTTCGCCCGCGGCCTGCTCGGTCCGGCGGCCGGCCCGGGCGACCCGCGACGGGCGCAGGCGCTGGTCGGCTGGCTGCTGGAGCAGGCGGCGCTGCGCGGCCACTCCGCCCTGGAGATCGGCGAGGTGACCGCCGGACTGGAGCGCCTCGGGGTGCCGGACTCCGCCGCCGCCGTCCAGGCCGCGGTGCTCGACGGCCGTGCGATGCCGTTCCAGGAGGAGCTCACCGGCGCCGAGGCGCACGCGGCGGGCGGCGAGGACGAGGACGAGCCGCCGACCCGGACCCTGCTCGCCCTGGAGCGCCTCGCGCTGGCGGAGGAGAGCCTGGCCGACGGCCTGGTCCGGCTGATGTCCACCTTCGTGCCCGGCGAGGACCACGAGGAGGCCACCGACGGGTCCGCCGAGGAGACCGACGACGGCTCCGACAGCGGGTCCGCCGAGGAAGCCGGTGCCGAAGCCGTCGTGGAGGCGGACGGCGCGGAAGCCAGCGCCGAGACCGACACCGACGCCGCCCCGCAGGCACCCGCCGCGCCCGGTCCGGCCGCCTGGGAGGCCGCCGCCGGGACCGCCCCGTCCTCCTCCGCGGCCGCCCTGGTCCGGGCCGCCGCCGGGAGCGCGCTCGTCCTGCACACCGGCGGCGAGGCCGCCCGCGCCGAGCCGGCCGCCCTGCTGGCCGCGGCCACCGGCCTCGGACTGCGCGCCTGGGCCGCCACCTGGACCGACCACGGCCGCGACGCCTTCGCCGCGCTCGCGCCGCTCGCCGACGCCCCGGCCCCCGCGCCCGTCGCCACGCTGGCCGAGCTGCTCGCCGGCGCCGCCGGTCCCGGCCGGTCCCCCGACGGCATGCTCGCGCTCGACCTGCTGGTCGTGCTGGACGCCCCGCTGCTGGACGTCGAGCTGGCCGCCACCCTGCTGGAGTCGCTGGCCGACGGCACCCGGCTGGTGCTCAGCGGCGACCCGGGCCAGCTGTGGTCCGCCGGGCCGGGCCGGTTCTTCGCCGACCTGCTCACCGCCAAGGTCTGCCCGGCCGTCGCCTCCCGCACGCCGGACTTCGGCCCGATCGGCGAGCTGGTCTCCGGCGTCGGCATCGGCGAGCTCCAGCCGGTCGAGGCACCGGACAAGGAGGTGGTCATCCTGACCGCCAAGGACAGCGGGGAGGCCGTCCACCGCGCCGTCCAGCTGCTCACCGACTCCATCCCGCGCGCCCTCGGCATCCCGTCCGAGCAGGTCGTCCTGCTCACCCCGGGCCACGGCGGCGGCGCCGGCACCCGCGCGCTGAACGCGGCCGCCAAGGCCAGGCTCAACCCGGGCCCGGGCCGGTTCGCCGGCTTCGACCCCGGCGACCGGGTCGCCGACTCCCCCGCGCCCGGCCACACCCGGCCGGCCCGGGTGGTCGACGGCGACGCCGCCGGCCTGCACCTGGAGTACCCGGACGGCAGCCGCCGCACCGTCGCGCCCGCCGAGGCCAAGAAGCTGCGGCACGGCTGGGCGCTGACCGTCCACCAGGCGGTCGGCCGGCACTGGCCGGGCGCGGTGGTGGTCGTGCCGGACGACGCCGCGGCGGCGCTCAGCCGGCAGTGGGTGTACACCGCGTTCGGCCGGGGCGAGCGGCACCTCTCGGTGGTCCACGCCGCCGGACCGGCGCTCCCGCAGGCGGTCGCCGAGCGCCCGGCCGCGCCGCGCACCACGCGGCTGCGCGCGATCCTCGCCGAGAACGCCGCGCAGGAGTACTGACGGGCCCGAACGGCGTCCGGTCCGCACGGAGAGGCCCCCACGTACGTCCTCGGACGTACGAGGGGGCCCTCGGCCTTCCTACGCGCCGCCGGCCGGGGCGCGCTCCCGACCCTCCCGCCATGAACAGGATTCATCGTTCCGGTAGAAAGCAAGCCTTGGACGCATGGCACCGGGCCGACGGAGGGTGAGGACGTCCCCCGGCGCGCACCTCCGCGCCGGCCGTCCCCCGAGAGGAACGTCCGAAATCATGCCTCCGAAGCGCCGCTTCCGCCCCGCCTCCGCCACCCTCGCCGGCTCCCTGGCCGCCCTGCTCGCCGTCGGCGCCGTCCTCGGCGGTGCGACCGCCGCCACCGCCCGCGACTCCGCGAACCGGGGCTCCATCCCGGGAGCGGACCGGGCCTGGCGGCTGGTGGACCGCTCGCCCGACCTCGTCCGGCCCCTCGCGCTCACCGTGGACGGCTCGTTGGGGGCCCGCCGGGCCGCGCTGGAGATCCGGCTGGCCCAGCAGCTCTACACGTTCTGGAACACCGGGGAGCAGCGCTACCTGGACGCCGCCGTCGACCGGGACTTCCGGGACAACACCCTCCCGGCCGGGCGGCCGCAGGGGCCCACCGGCCCGGCCGTCGCCTCGCGCGCCTTCCGGGCCGCCGTGCCCGACCTCCGGTGCGAGCTGGCCGACCTCCTGGTCACGGGGGACAAGCTCACCGCCCGGCTGGTGTTCCGAGGGCACTTCACCGGGGTGTTCCAGGGACGGGCCGGTCGCGGGCAGGCCGTGGAGTTCGCCGCGATCGACATCCAGCACGTCGGCGCACGGCGGATCACCGAGGACTGGCACATCGAGGACAACACGACCCTCCTCGCCCAGCTCGGCGCCGCCGCCGGCTGAGCGGGCCCCCGCCCCGCGCGCCGGGCGCGCGGGGCGGGACAGGGGTCAGTCGTCGAGGTCCTCGTCGTCGTAGACCTCGCTGACGTCGAAGCGGCAGATCAGCAGCTGCGGGTCCGCGTGCTCGAACGGCTCCGGCAGCCACTCCCCCGGCTCGCTCGGCTCGGCCGCCGCCACCCAGAGCGTGGAGTCGCCCTCCTCCAGCCCGAACTCCTCGCTGCGGGCGGCGATCTCGTCCGGCTCGAACTCGCCGAACAGCACACCGATCGCGGCGTTCACCCCGTCGCCCGCGGCCCCCTCCGGGGTCAGCGAGTCGTCCAGCCGCTCGGCCTGGGCACGCAGCCGCTTCGGGTCGACGATGTGGTAGTCGCGGCGGATCAGCACGCTGATCGCCTCGGGCTGTTCGGGTCCGTGGTACCCGCCCGGGCCCTCGTCGCCGGGGACCTCGAAGGGGGTCACCTCGTCGTAGACCTCGTAGAGGAGTTGGTCGTACGCGATGGCCGCCGTCGCGAGCTGCTCGTAGGCGGTGGACACAGCGGAATCGTCCGCTGCGCTGGGGCTTGACACCGCTTCCAGATGACGGTCGATGGCGGCCTTGACCGCCTCGGCGGCGGCGCGTACCTCGGCAATGGTGGGCTGCGCGGCATCAGACATGGTGCAGACGCTATCTCCCCCCGGTGCCGGTACGCACAGCGGTTGTCACCTACACCCGCGATTTCACCGCAACTTCCCCCTTGATGTCCGTTCCGCATGCATCTGTCCCCCGCCGGAAAGCGCTCGACGGCGCACGCCGGGCGCACGCGCGGGCCCGCCCCGGAGTCGCTTCACCCGCCGCGCCGGGGGTATGCCGACCACAGCAGCAACGGAACTGATGTCCAGTCAGTCAGGTGCGGGCCGGGGCGGCCGAAAATACCCGGGCCCGCTGTCGGAGGCAGGCCGTAGGCTTGCTCGGAGGCGTCCCACAGGAGGAGCATTTTGACCCCACCGAAGCTGGTCCGGCAGCCGGAGTACGAGTACCAGTCGCTGCGCATGCCGCGCGGGACGTCCCGCAACGCGGCACGCCAACTTCTCACCGATCACGCCGAGTACGGGCACTGGGAGCTCGACCGGCTCCGACTGCTCCCGGACGGCAGCCGGACGGTGCTGCTGCGCCGGCGGATCATCCGGCAGGTACGGAGCTGGTGACGGTCCGGGGCCGATGAGCTGCCGGTGGCGGTACCGGTGGCGGGGTGCCGCATCCGGGCCCGCGGCCCTGCCCTCACGACCTCTGCCGGGCCTCCTGGCCCCCTGCTGAAGGCCCTGGAGTCCCAGGAGTCCCTGACGGCACGGCACCGGCCCCGGGCCGTGGGGCCCGGGGCCGGTGTGCCGGGGAGCCCGGCGCCGGAAGTGCTCAGCGAGCGCCGGCGCGGGAGCGGCGGTAGAGGACGCCGCCGCCGATCAGCAGGGCCAGACCGGCCGCACCGAGCAGTTCGGTGTCACCCGCGCCGGTGGAGGCGAGCTGGCTGCCCGCCTCGGCGGTCGGGGCCGCGGACGGGCTTCCGGTGCGCGCGGCCGCCGGGCGGGCCTGCGGAACGCCGGGAGCACTGCCCGGGGTCGTGGCCGCCCCGCTCGCGGAAGCGCCCGTCGCCCCGCCGGACGGCGGGGCCTCCGAGGGGCCGCCGTTCCTGGGCGTTCCCTGCGTGGTCTCGCCGCTGCTCGGGGTCTGGGTGACCGGCGGCGGGGTGGACGGGTGGCCGGTGGTGGCGGGCGGCGGCGGGTTGTGCGGGCCGTGCTCCTCCGGGCAGTCCTCGTCGGGCGTGACGGGCGGAGCGGTGTGCGCGGGCGCGGCCGTGTTGGCGCAGTCGTTGCCGAAGGCCGGGTTGGCGGCGCCGACCACGTCGACCGAGTTGCCGCAGGCGTTGACGGGGATGTGCACCGGGGCCTGGACGCTGTTCCCGGCCACGACACCGGGCGACCCGGTGGCCGCGCCGGAGGCGCTCGAACCCGAGGCCGACTTGCCGCCGCCCGTGTGCGCACCGCCGTGGTGCCCGGAGGCGTTGGCACAGTTGTTGCCGTACGCCGGGTTCAGCACGCCGACCACGTCGACCGTGTTACCGCAGGCGTTGATCGGCACCTCCACCGGCACCTGCACCGAGTTCCCGGAAGCGACACCCGGTGAACCCACTGCCGCGCCCTCCGCACCGGCGGTCGCGCTGGCGTAGCCGGCTGTCGAGGCCAGCACACTGCCGGTGGCCACGGCCGTGAGGAGCCCCTTCTTGGCTGCGTTCCTCATATTTTCCCCTGACATTTCGAGACGACGTGACGACCTTCCGAAAGTCGGAATTTCCGATTGGGCGGAGAGGTCCTCGGCTGCATGGGAGAAAACGAAGCAACCCGCAAGGAGGTTGAGCCGTGCAGCCCCCATTCACTCTTTCGAGGGATGCCATGGGTCGCTCCGGGGGCGGCCCAGGAAACGCAGGCGCCCCCGGCGCGGCGCGTACGCCGCCCGGGGGCCCGACTCGACGACCGACCGAGGATCAGACGTTCGCGCAGTGGTTGCCGAACGCCGGGTTCAGCACGCCGATCACACTGATGGTGTTGCCGCACACGTTGACCGGGATGTGCACCGGGATCTGGATCTGGTTGCCGGCCACGACGCCCGGGGAACCGGCTGCCACACCCTCGGCACCGGCCCCGCCGTGGGCGGAGGCCGCACCGGCGACAGCGAGCACCAGACCACCGGTGGCGGCGGCAACGGCGGCGATCTTCTTGACCTTCATCATTCCTCCTGTATGAACACCCGGATATCGGCTCCGGGCCGTCACAGGAAGGAACGAGGTTGCGGCAAACGGGGTACGGAACAGACGTTGCATTCACCCGGACCGGTGATACGACGAACATGTCATCGAACTGCCGAGGGCGATGTGCAGCCGGAAACACGGGAGCCGCACGGTCGACCGCTGTGCGGCTCCCGTACGGCTCCCGTCCCTGCCGGCTGACCGGTCGGCAGACCGGTCAACCGGCTTCTCGGCAGGCTGCTCAGCAGGCGTCGAGGAACCGGTCCAGCACCCGCACACCGAACTTCAGGCCGTCCACCGGCACCCGCTCGTCCACCCCGTGGAACATCCCGGCGAAGTCCAGCTCCGGCGGCAGCTGGAGCGGGGCGAAGCCGAAGCAGCGGATCCCGAGGTCCTGGAAGGACTTGGCGTCCGTCCCGCCGGACAGGCAGTACGGCACCGCGCGGGCGATCGGGTCCTCGGCGCGCAGCGCGGTCTGCATCGCCTCGACCAGGGCCCCGTCGAAGCTGGTCTCGATCGCCTTGTCCGAGTGCAGGCTCTCCCGCTTCACCCGCGGGCCGAGCACGCTGTCCAGCTCGGCCAGGAACTCCTCCTCGTAGCCGGGCAGGAAGCGGCCGTCCACGTGCGCGGTGGCCTGGCCGGGGATCACGTTCACCTTGTACCCGGCGCCGAGCATGGTCGGCTGGGCCGTGTTGCGCAGCGTGGTGCCGATCATCTTGGCGATGCCGCCGAGCACCCGGAGCGTCTCGTCCATGTTCTCCGGGTCGAGCTCGACGCCGAGCGCGTCCGACAGCTCGTCCAGGAAGGCCCGGACGGTCTTGGTGATGCGCAGCGGGAACTCGTGCCGGCCGAGGCGGGCGACCGCCTCGCACAGTTCGGTGATGGCGTTGTCGTTGTTCTCCATCGACCCGTGCCCGGCCCGGCCCTCGACCGTGAGCCGCATCCAGTGCATGCCCTTCTCGGCCGTCTCGATCAGGTAGAGCCTGTTCCGGTCGTTGACGGTGAAGGAGAAGCCGCCGACCTCGCCGATCGCCTCGGTCACGCCCTCGAACAGCCCCGGGTGCTTGTCCACCAGGTACCGCGCGCCGTAGGTGCCGCCCGCCTCCTCGTCGGCGAGGAAGGCCAGCACCAGGTCCCGCGGGGGCTTGCGGCCGGTGCGCAGCCGGTCGCGCACCACCGCCAGGGTCATCGCGTCCATGTCCTTCATGTCGACCGCGCCGCGCCCCCAGACGCAGCCGTCCGCGATCTCGCCGGAGAACGGGTCGTACGTCCAGTCCGCGGCGTTGGCCGGCACGACGTCGGTGTGCCCGTGGATCAGCAGGCCCGGTCGGGACCGGTCCTCGCCCTCGATCCGGACGACGGTGGAGGCCCGCCCCTTGGCGGACTCGATGATCTGCGGTTCGAGGCCGAACTCCGCGAGCTGCTCGGCCACGTACTCGGCCGCCTTCCGCTCGCCCGGACCGGAACCGTCGCCGTAGTTACTGGTGTCGATCCGGATCAGATCGCGGCAGATGTCGGCGACCTCGGACTCCCCCGTCACCTTCGACTCGCTCCGCTCGCTCACGGTCACTCCTCGTCTCTGGCCCGCACCGGCACCCCAGCGGCGCCCCAGGACCTGCACCCGGGTCGCACGAGCACGTCCGCCCATCCTCTCCCAGCCCCCGACCCGGATCCACCCCCAGGAAACACGCCGACACACCGCCGCAACCCCCACTCCCCCTCCCCGGGCCGTTTTGGGACCGGCAGCGGATCACTGCTACAGTTACATCTGTCAGCGCGGCCGACGAACAGAAGGAAGCCGCGAGGACAACACCCCGTCCGGGTGGCGGAATGGCAGACGCGCTAGCTTGAGGTGCTAGTGCCCTTTATCGGGCGTGGGGGTTCAAGTCCCCCCTCGGACACCACGGAAGACCCCAGATTCGTCTGGGGCCTTTTTCGTTTTCCCCAACGGCGTGACCGACCGCAGGATCTCCTGGCACATCACGAAAGGGACCCCGGATTCGTCCGGGGTCCCTTTCCTCTTCCGTGCCGCGGCGCGAGCAGGTCGTGGGGTGCGGGGCGGGCGCCGGTCAGGTGGCGTGGGCGGTGACGGTGACGGCGGTTTCGGCGAGGAAGAAGCGGCCCTGGGCGGCGGCGAGGCGGACGGCGGTGTGCCAGGTCTCGATCTCCGCCGGGGAGAGGGTGCCCCGGCCCTCCTCGCCGGCGGTGGTCAGGGCGTGGCGGATGCCCTCGATCCGGCGGGCGGCGTGGCCGGTCAGCTCGGTGGAGCTGGTGACGACCGGGTGGACCCGTCCGAGCCGCAGCGGGGAGTTCCGGACCAGGCCCGGGAGCTTGCGGCCGATCCGCCCGTCCACGTGGTCCATCCACGGCTGCTGGTCGTCGGTGAAGGCGTGGCAGATCCGACGGTCGAGGTCCCGGTCAGCGCCGGCGATCACCAGTGAGTCGAAGTCGACGTGTGCGAGCACCGCCCGGCCGCCGGGCCGCAGCACCCGGGCGGTCTCGGCGAGCAGCGCGGCCGGGTCCGGCAGGCATTCGAGCACGTTGTAGGAGACCGCGGCGTCGAGGTGATGGTCGGGCAGCGGGAGCGGGTGGGCGAGGTCCGCCGTCCCGATGCCGATGCCGCCGGGGTGGTCCGCCAGCAGCCGCCGGGCGGTCGCGACGCTGTCGGCCGAGTGGTCGAGGCCGAGCAGCCGGGCGTCGGGGTGGCGGCGGGAGAAGACGGCCAGGGTGGGGCCGGTGCCGCAGCCGAGGTCGAGCACGCGCCCGCCCGGGCGCAGCGCCGCCTCGTCCACCAGGTGCTCGTGTATCGGCTCGTCGGCTTCCGACATGTGTTCCCCCTCGGCGTCCGGCCTGTTCTACCACCGGGCGGCGACGGTTGGCACGGGGGTTTTCAGCGGGCGGCCCAGACCGGGCAGCGGGGGTGGTGGCGGTGGGTGCGGATGACCGTCCCGCCGAGCGAGCGGCGCTCACTGGTGGAGACGGCGCAGCAGGCGGCCGCCGGTGGGGCGCACGGCACCGGTGCGGGTGCGGGCACGGGAGTACCCGGCCGGGCCGCGCTCGGCGGGGGTGCGGGGAGCGGGCGGCGGGGGCGGCGGTCGGTGGAACGGCGGTCGGTGGAGCGGCGGCTGCGGCGGTGCGGCGAGGAGGTCGTCATGGGAGCGGGATTGCCCGGGGTGACGGCCCCGAACCCCGGATTAATTCGAAGGAGTGGAGAAAGCGGATCGCTCTTGACGCCGGCACCGCGGGCCCCTCAGCCGGCCCGCGCGTCCGCCGTCGGTGTGCGCCGCTCGATCTGCCCGCGCAGCAGTTCGCCGACCACGAAGGAGGTCACGGCGGTCACCAGCAGCAGCGGGAGCGAATCGGGTGCGTCCGGCCCCAGCAGCTCGGCCGCCAGCACCGTACTGGTGACCGGCAGCCGGGTGACCGAGGTGGCCGCGGCGGCCAGGCCGACGGCCAGGCCCGACTCGACGCCGAGGCCGGGCAGCGGGCCGCAGGCCACTCCGAGGGCGGCGCCGATCAGCACGGCCGGGAAGATCGGGCCGCCGCGCAGGCTGCCCAGGGCGATGCCCCAGGCGGCGGTCTTGCAGAGCGTCAGCATCAGCAGCGCGAACACCGACCAGGCCGCCGGGTTCGCGGCCAGGGTACCCAGGGTGGCCTGGCCGGAGAGCGCCGCCTCCTCCGGCGAGCGGCCGGTCAGCAGCGCGTACGCGGCGATGCAGCCGCCGACCGCGACCGCGCACAGCACCGTGCGCAGAGCAGTCTGCCGGATCGGCGGCGGCGGCACGGCCCGCCCCGGGTCGCCGACGGTGAACGCCTTGACCCGGTGGCCGAGCAGCTGACCGGACACGCAGACCACGGTGACCGCGACCGCGACCGGCAGGCCCCACAGGAAGTCGCCCGGGTCGGGGATCCCGGCGGGCGGTTCCGAGGGCAGCGACAGGGCGCCGACCGAGAGCCCGGTCCAGTGGCCGAAGCCGGTGAACACCAGCGCGCCGACCCCGCTCGCCAGCAGGCAGGGCATGATCAGCAGCAGGAGTTGCGGCCCGCCCAGGCCGGCCGCCTCGATCATCATCACGGCGGCCACCAGCGGACTGCCGAAGATGGTGGAGATCGCCGCCGCCGAACCGGCCGCGCCGAGCACCGGCACCAGCTGCGGCCGGGCCGCGCGGCGGGACGGCCGGACGGCGAGCAGCGCCAGCCCGGCGCCCATCGCCATCAGCGGCGCCTCCGGGCCGAGCACCGCGCCGAGCGGCAGACAGGCGAGTGCGGCCAGCACGACGCCGGGCACGGTCCTCGGCGGGGCGGGCGGCCCGCCCAGGCCGTCCACCGGGATGTGGCCACCGCGCCCGGGCACCCGGGTGACGATCGGCGCGAGCAGCAGACCGGCCAGCAGCAGCGCGGGCAGCGGCCACCACCAGGGGGCGCGGTCGAGGCCGAGGGCGTCGGGCAGGCTCTCCCAGACCCAGTGCTGGAGCTGGTGCTCCAGGCCGACGAACCAGAAGGCGGCCAGCGAGACCGGGACGCCGACCAGGGCCGAGATCACCAGGAGTCCGAGGTAGCCCTTGGTGCGCAGCACGCCGTGCAGGGTCGGGGCCGCCTGGGCGGGCGGGGACGGCGGGCCGGTGCCCGCCGTCGGGTCGGGCCTCGCCGTCGGGTCCTCGCTCCCGCTCGGACCGTCGCTCGGCTCGGGCATCGTCCGCCTCCGTCGCGTTCCCCGCGCCGGTCCGGCTCCGGCCACGTCCTGCGACCGAGTCTCACCCGCCGTCGGGGGCCGCGCACGGCGGCCGCGGTTCCGGGCCCGGCGCGTCCCGCCGGGCCTGCGCCATCAGGGTGAGGGCGGGGCAGAGGGACCGAGGGGTCAGTCCTGGTGGACGCGGCGGGGGTCGCCGAGGGCGCTCTCGATGCCCTGGACCATCCGCCAGAGCGGGGCCCGGCGGCTGGCGACCAGCACCACGACCTCGTCCTGCTCCCCCGGTCCGGTGCCGTCCGCAGCCGGGTCTCCGCCGGCGGCGCGCTCGCCCCAGGTGTCGGTGACGAAGGTCATCGCCCGGTCGACCTCGGTCACCCAGTCGCTCTCGCCGCCGGAGCGGAGCCAGGTGCGCAGGGCGTGGTTGTGCGCGGAGACCACGGCGGCGGCGACCACGTCGGCCCGCAGAGGCCCCTCCGGGCGCCCGGCGAACCGGCCGCGCAGATAGTGCGCGAGGGTGTGCTCGTAGCGCCAGACGACGGACAGTTCGTAGGCGCGCAGGCCCGGCACCTTGCGGGTGAGACGGTAGCGCTGGACGGAGAAGGAGGGCTGCTCGGCGTACATCCGCAGGACCAGCCGGGCCGCGTCGCAGGCGTGCCGGACCGGGTCCTCCTCGCCGCTGCCGGACTCCAGGAACTCCGTCATCTCGGCGAGGCCGCGCTCGTGGTCGGGGAAGACCACGTCCTCCTTGGCCGGGAAGTAGCGGAAGAAGGACCGCCGGCCGACCCCGGCGAGCGAGACGATGTCGTCGATCGTGGTCTGCTCGAAGCCGCGCTCCAGGAAGAGTTCGAAGGCGGCGGCGACCAGCGCCTCACGCATCGCGGGCTTCGGTTGCCCGTCGTTCATCGGTTGGTCCTGCTCTTCCTTCTCGCTCATTCCCGGAACATAGCATCGGCCTCGAACACCCGGACCGGCCCGTGCGCGGCCGTGGTCCGGGTGCCCGAGGGCGGTCCCCCCGACGGGTCGGGAGGGGTCGGGCTACGGGAGGTTGCGGGCCATGACGATGCGCTGGATCTGGTTGGTGCCCTCGTAGATCTGCGTGATCTTCGCGTCCCGCATCATCCGCTCCAACGGATAGTCCCGGGTGTACCCGTACCCGCCCAGCAACTGCACCGCGTCCGTCGTGATCTCCATCGCCGCGTCCGACGCGAAACACTTCGCCGCCGCACCGAAGAACGTCAGGTCCCCGTCCCCCCGCTGCGACCTCGCCGCCGCCGCGTAGGTGAGCTGACGCGCCGCCTCCAGCTTCATCGCCATGTCCGCCAGCATGAACTGCACACCCTGGAAGTCACCGATCGGCTTCCCGAACTGCCGACGCTCCCGCACATACCCCTTGGCGTAGTCCAGCGCGCCCTGCGCGATGCCCAGCGCCTGCGCCGCGATCGTCACCCGGGTGTGGTCCAGCGTCCTCATCGCCGTCGCGAACCCCGTCCCCTCCGCGCCGATCATCCGGTCCGCCGGGATCCGCACATTGTCGAAGTACACCTCACGCGTCGGCGACCCCTTGATGCCGAGCTTGCGCTCCGGCGCGCCGAACGACACCCCCGCGTCGCCCTTCTCCACCACGAACGCCGAGATCCCCTTCGACCGCAGCTCCGGGTCCGTCACCGCCATCACCGTGTAGAACTCCGACACACCCGCGTTGGTGATCCAGCGCTTCACACCGTTCAGCACCCAGAAGTCACCGTCCCGCACCGCCCGGGTCCTCATCCCCGCCGCGTCCGAACCCGCCTCCGGCTCCGACAGGCAGTACGAGAACATCCCCTCCCCACGCGCCAGCGCCCCCAGGTACTTCGCCTTCAGCTCCTCCGACCCCGACAGCTGCACCGGCAACGAACCCAGCTTGTTCACCGCCGGGATCAGCGACGAGGAGGCGCACACCCGCGCCACCTCCTCGATCACGATCACCGTCGCCAGCGCGTCCGCCCCCGCACCACCGAACTCCTCCGGCACATGCACCGCATGCAGATCGTTCGCCTGCAGCGCGTCCAGCGCCTCCTGCGGGAACCGACCCGCCTCGTCCACCTCCGCCGCGAACGGAGCGATCTTCGCCTCCGCCAACGACCGCACCGCCTCACGGAGCATCCCGTGCTCCTCGGAGATCCGGAAGAGATCGAAGTCCTGGCTCATGAGCGGCCACTCCTGTTTCACGACGTTCACGACGGTACTCAGTACCCTTCATTATGCACGTGCACAAGGAAAAGGGAACTCAGTGCCTTCACAGAGCGGCACTGAGTTCCCTATCCTCTTTTTGGCGGTAGCCGTAGCACCGGGCCCGTACGAACGCAGGGAGATGACACCGTGGTCCACTCAGCCATCGACGCCGACACCGAGCTCGTTCCGCTGTACTTCCAGCGCTGCGACTGGTGCCACAATCCGACCTTCCAGCGGCTGCTCTGCCCCACCTGCGGCTCGACCGAGCTGCGGCTGGAGCGCAGCGAGGGCACCGGGGTGGTGCGGCGGTGCGCCGTCGAGCAGGCCCGTACGCCGCTGGCCCGGCAGAAGTCGCTGATCCGGATGTCCGAGGGCTTCGACGTCTGGTGCATCGTCACCGGCCTGCGCTCCACCGTGCCGGTGGGCACCAGGGTCCGGCTCAGCGGGGCGGCCGAGGGCGTGGAGCAGCCGGAGCTGACGGTGCTGTCGCCGGAGGAGCCGGAGCGGGTGCCGGTCCTCGAACCCCGGCCGCTGCCGCCGAACCAGGGCGGGTTCACCCAGCACCTGGCGGCGTTCGCGGAGTGACGGCGAGAGCCGCGGCTCCCCCGGGGCCGCGGCTCTCGCCTCAGGGCTGACGACGCACGGCGCACGGCGCACGAGAAGGGGCGTGGCACCGAGTACCCCGGGGTACTCGGTGCCACGCCCCTTCCGCGATCAGGCCGGTATCGGGCCGGTGTCAGGCCTTGCGGGCCTTCACCTCGCCGGTGAGCTGCGGCAGGACCTCGAACAGGTCGCCGACCACGCCGTAGTCCGCGAGCTCGAAGATCGGGGCCTCGGGGTCCTTGTTGACGGCCACGATGGTCTTCGAGGTCTGCATGCCGGCCCGGTGCTGGATCGCGCCCGAGATGCCGTTGGCGATGTAGAGCTGCGGGGAGACCTGCTTGCCGGTCTGGCCGACCTGGCTGCTGTGCGGGTACCAGCCGGCGTCGACGGCGGCGCGCGAGGCACCGACGGCCGCGCCGAGCACGTCGGCGAGCTCCTCGACCACGCCGAAGCCCTCGGCGGCACCGACGCCGCGGCCGCCGGAGACCACGATCGCGGCCTCGGTCAGCTCGGGACGGCCGGAGGACACGCGCGGGGTGCGCGAGACGACCTTGGCGGCGTTGCCGGTGAACGCGACGGTGACGTCCTCCACCGCACCCGCGGCCGGGGCGGCCTCCGGGGCGACGGCGTTCGGCTTCACCGCGATGACCGGCACGCCGTTGCTGACGCGGGAGTCGACGGTGTACGAGGCCGCGAAGACGGACTGGGTGGCGATCGGGCCGTTGTCGCCGGCGCGCACGTCGACGGCGTCGGTGATGATGCCGGAGCCCAGGCGCAGGGCGACGCGGGCGGCGACCTCCTTGCCCTCGCCGGAGGAGGTGACCAGCACCGCGGCGGCGTCGGCGGCCTCGGCGATCTGGGCCAGCGCGTCCACCTTCGGGACGACCAGCTGGTCGGCGAACTCGGCGCCGTCGGCGACGTACACCTTGGCGGCGCCGTACTCGGCGGCCTTGGCGGCCAGCTCGGCCGCCTTGTCGCCGGCGCCGAGGACGACCGCCGACGGCTCGCCGATACGGCGGGCCAGGGTCAGCAGCTCCAGGGCCGGCTTGCGGACCGCGCCGTCGGCGTGGTCGACCAGGACGAGGATCTCAGCCATTGCTCGATGTCTCCGTGTTGTGGGGTGGGGCAGCAGGGATGCGCGAACGGGTGGGACTAGATGAACTTCTGGTCGGCGAGGAAGCCCGCGAGCGCCTTGCCGCCCTCGCCCTCGTCCTTGACGACCGTGCCCGCGGTACGCGCCGGACGCGCCGTCACCGACTCCACCGCCGTCCACGAACCCGCCAGACCGACCTCACCGGCGTCGATGCCCAGGTCGTCCAGGTCCAGGGACTCCACCGGCTTCTTCTTCGCCGCCATGATCCCCTTGAACGACGGGTAGCGCGCCTCGCCCGACTGGTCCGTCACCGACACCACCGCCGGCAGCGCCGCCTCCACCAGCTCCGTCGCCGAGTCGCCGTCCCGACGACCCTTCACCACGCCGCCCTCGACCGACACCTCCGACAGCAGCGTCAGCTGCGGCACACCCAGCCGCTCCGCCAGCAGCGCCGGCAGCACACCCATCGTGCCGTCCGTCGACGCCATACCACCGATCACCAGGTCGAACCCGGTCCGCTCCAGTGCCTTCGCCAGCACCGCCGACGTCCCGATCACGTCCGAACCGTGGATGTCCTCGTCGTTGACGTGCACGGCCCTGTCCGCACCCATCGACAACGCCTTGCGCAGCGCGTCCTTCGCGTCGTCCGGACCCACCGTCAGCACGGTCACCTCGGCACCCTCGTTCGCCTCCGCGATCCGCAGTGCCTGCTCCACCCCGTACTCGTCCAGCTCCGACAGAAGGCCGTCCACGCCCTCCCGGTCGGTGGTGTGGTCGTCCGCGAAACGACGGTCACCCGTCGCGTCCGGCACGTACTTCACACAGACAACGATCCTCAAGCTCATGAGCGGTTCTCCTGGTACGGGTGCACTGGTCGGATGCACTGGTCCACGGCCTCGCAGCCCGCCGAGGGTACTGAGTGCCGGGCCAGGCCCGACCGTGCCCCGCGAGCGGTGTCGCACCACCCGGACCGGCCTGCCCTGTCGGCTCTCGTTCAACAGCGTCAGAGGCTCTCCGAGGAGGATACGGCACTCAGTACCCCTCGTAAAGGAACTCAGTACCCTTCCCCCTCCCGGGGCCCGGTACGACCGGGGGCAAGGCCGCCGCAAGCTTTGCGCAAGCACCCGCCAGGGACCGTCATGGAATCCGCCAGAACACCCGGGCACACCCCCGTCGGGGCCGCCGAGACCCGGGGCCCCGGTCCGGGATCAAGGAGGGGGAACGACATGACCTTGGTGCACGGGGAAGTCGACCACGGGGAGAGCACGTACGGAAAGGCCGGGAGCGGTCGGCGCTGGGCCACGCTGACCGGCTGCAAGGAGGTGCTGGTGGTCGTGCACTCGACGGTCTACGGCCAGCGGCTGCACGACATCTATCCGCTGCTCGGCGCCGACCTGCGGGTGCACGTCCAGTTCACGGTGGCACCGCACGCGTTCAACGCGGGAGCCGCCGCCCACGTCCGGGGCCTCGGCGGCACGGTGCTGCCCTGGGACGAGGCCGTCCGACGGGAGTTCGACCTGGTGCTCGCGGCCGGTTCGCAGGGCCTGGAGCAGCTGCGCGGGCCGCTGGTCCGGCTGCCGCACGGGGCCGGGCACATCAAGCTGTCGCCGGCCGGGACCGGCACCGAAGCCGGGGCGGGCACCGAAGCCGGCACCGGCACCGCGCGGACGGTGTCCGGTCTGGGGCCCGAGTACATCGTCCGGAACGGCCGGGTGGTGCCCTCCGCCTTCGCCCTCGCGCACGAGGAGGAGCGCGCCGAAGTGGGCCGGGGCTGCCCCGAGGCGCTGCCGATCACCGAGGTGGTGGGGGACGGCTGCTACGACCGGATCGCCGCCGCCCTGCCCGCCCGCGAACGCTACCGGGCCGCGCTCGGGCTGCGGCCGGGCGAACGCCTGGTGCTGGTCTGCTCCACCTGGGGCAGCGGTTCGCTGTTCACCCGGCTCGACGCCGTCCTGCCGCGGCTGGCCGGCGAACTGCCCAGGCGCGGTTTCCGCACCGCGCTGCTGGTCCACCCCAATGTGGCCGCCGCCCACGGTCCGTGGGCCGTCCGCTCCTGGGCCACGGCCACCGCCCGCGGGGCGGTCACCGTGCTCGGACCCGAGGAGGACTGGCGCCCGCTGCTGGTCGCCGCCGACTTCGTCATCGGGGACCACGGCTCCGTCACCCTCTACGGCACCATGACCGCCGCGCCGATCCTGCTCGCCGAATACCCGCACCGCGACGTCAACCCGCGCTCGCCCGGGGCCCTGCTCGCGCGGACCGCGCCCGCGCTCAGCCCCGCCCATCCCCTGACCTCCCAGCTCGACTACGCCGCCCGGCAGTACCGGCGGTCCGAGTACGCGGCGATCGCCGCCCGGATCAGCTCCGAACCGGGCCGGTTCGACCGCCGGATGCGGCGGCTGCTCTACCGCGTCCTCGGCCTGGGCGAGCCCGCCCACGTACCGGAGCCCCCCGTCCTGCCGCTGCCGGCACCGCTGTGGCCGAGCAGCGGCGCGACCCGCCGGGCCGGGCAGGACCGGCGGTGACTCCGCCGCGCACCGTGCCGCACGCCGCGTTCCGCACCGTGCTGCTCACCCCGGTCGACGGCCCGCCGCCGGCCGGGGTGCCCGGCACCGGCTTCGAAGCGCGGATCCACTCCCCGGCGGGGATCCGGTCCTGGCTGCTCAGCACCGTCCGCCCCGTCGGGTCGCCCGCGCCGCGCTCCTTCCTCGACGAGCACCTGGCGCTCGACCTCACCGCACCGGGCGCCGCCCGCTGGCGTCGCCACGCCGATGTGCTCCACCTCGGCCGCACCGGCCCGGTCCGGGCCCGGGACCGGCTCTGCGCCGTCCTCCGGGCCTTCCCCGGCTGCGCGGTCGCCACCGCCGACGGCACGGACGGCACCCGGTTCGTCCTCGCCCGGACCGGCGGACGGCTGGCGCTGCGCGGCTCCCCGTCCGCCCCGGGGCCGGTCCTCGGCTCGCTCGCCCACGCGTGGCTCGCCACCGGCGGCGCGCTCACCGAGCTCGTCGCGCTGGCCGAGCTCCCCGCACCGGTCGCTCCGGCCCCGGCTCCGGCCTCGGCTCCGACTCCGCGCCCGGGAGCCCGGCGCGGCGCCTGACGGAGCTCGGCCGTCCGGCCGCCCGCGTACCGGAGTGGGTGCCGGTACGCGGGTCGACCGTCCGGCCGGGGGTCCGGGGCCGGGCCCCGGTGACGCGGCGGGCGCGGCGGCGCGGACCGGCGCTCAGTCGGTGGCGGGAGCAGGACCGGGCGGGGCCGCCAGGGCTGCGAGGGCGGCCTCGACCCGGGCGGCGTCGGGCGCCACCAGGGCCCGGTAGCGGGCGAAGGACTCGCCGTAGCGGGCGGCCGCCCCGACCAGGTCTCCGCGGGCCCGGGCCAGGTCACCGAGAAGTTCGAGGACGCGGGCCTCCCAGTGACGGGCCCGGCCCGCGCGGAACTCGGCGAGCGCCTCCGCGTAGCAGCGGTCGGCCTCGTCGTGGGCGCCGAGTGCGACCTGCGCCTGACCGAGGAAGGCGAGCGCCCGCGCGGCCTCGTAGGGCGCGGGGACGGCGGTCAGGACCCGGTGGGCCTCGACGACGACGGGGACCGCCTCGGCCGGGCGACCGGCCACGATCAGCACCTCACCGAGCGCCAACCGGGCGAGCGCGGTGCCCCGGTCGTACCCCCGGGACTCCCGCAGGGCCGCTGTCCCGCGAAGGCAGTCGGCCGCCTCGGTGAGTCGGCCCGCCGTCCGGTGGGTCTGGCTCAAGCCGTAGAGGGCGTCCGCCTCGACGAGCGGTTCGCCGACCTCGCGGGCCAGCTCCAGTGCCTCGGTGAACCACTCCGCGGCCTCCTCCCCCGCGCCCGCGTTGCGCAGACCGGTGCCGCCGGAGGTGAGCATCCGCAGCTCCCCCGCCCGGTCGCCGGCCGCCCGGGCGGCCTCCCGCCCGATCCGGTGCGCCTCGATCCACAGCCGGGCCGGGCGCAACCGCAGGAAGAGCGGCCACATGGCGTCGACCAGCTGCCAGGCGGTGGCCGCCCGGCCGAGGGCGGCGGCCCAGCGGACGGTGTCGGCGAGCCGCCCGGTCTCGGCGTCGAGCCAGCCGAGGGCGGCCGACTCGTCGGCGAACTCCGCTGCGCGGGGCCCCGGTTCGACCGTGTAGTCGCGGCGCAGGGTGCGGTGGCTCGGGCTCAGCAGCGCCTCGGCGGCGGTGGTGCGGGCGAGGTACCAGTCGAGCACCCGGTCGACGGCGGCCCGGCCCTCGGCCAGCCCGCGCACCTTCTCGGCCCGCGCCCGGGCATGCAGTTTGACCAGGTCGTGGAAGCGGAAACCGCCCTCCATCTCCTCCAGCAGATGGACGTCGATCAGCCCGTCCAGCAGCCGGTCGGCCTCGCCCGGGGCCAGGCCGCCGACCGCGCAGACCACGTCCAGCGTGAACACGGGGAACGGCAGCAGACCGAGCAGCCCGTACAGCCGGACGGTGTCCGCCCCCAGCACTTCGAAGGACGCGTCCAGTGCGTGCCGCACGGCTTCCCCCTCGACGTCGAGCGCGGCGAGCCCCTGGGACTCCTGTCCGAGGGCTTCGGCGGTGGCGGCGAGCGGCTGCACCGGACGGGCGGCGATCCGGGCCGCCGCCAGGCAGACGGCCAGCGGAAGCCGGCCGCAGCGCTCCACCACCTGGGCGGCGGCGGTCCGTTCGCGGGCCACCCGCTCCGCACCGACCCGCTGGGCCAGCAGCTGCACCGACGCGTCGCCCGAGAGCAGTCCGACCGGCCGGAACACGGCACCGTCTATGCCCAGCCCGGTGAGCCGGCGGCGGCTGGTCACCACGACCACGGCGTGCTCCGAGCCGGGAAGCAGCGGCCGGACCTGGGCGGCGGTGGAGGCGTTGTCGAGCAGGACGGAAATCCGGCGTTCTGCGGCGAGGGAGCGCCAGAGCGCCGCGCCCTCGGCGAGGCTGCCGGGCACGGGGGCGATGCCGAAGGCGCGCAGGAACCCGCCGAGCGCCTCGGCGGGGTCGGCGGGACCGCCCGGGGCGTGGCCGCGCAGGTCGGCGTAGAGCTGGCCGTCCGGGAAACGGCCGGACAGCCGGCGCAGCCACTGGGCGGCGAGCGCGGTCTTGCCCACCCCGGCGGGGCCCGTGACGACCACCGTGACGTCGGCGGCGCCCGGCGGGTCGCCCAACTCGCGGTCCAGGGCCGCGAGGTCGTCCTCCCGCCCGACCAGACGGCGTGGTGTCGGGGGCAGTTGGCGCGGCACCGGGAGAGCCGGGGCCGCGGGTGCTTCGGCGGGACCGCTGTAGACCGTCAGATGGTGGATCTCCCCCGCCTGGACGACGGAGCCTTCGACCCGCCCGCCGGACAGGGAGTTCCGCGCCACGAGGCGCGGCTCGCGTGCTCCGTCCGACGCGCTCATCGGCGACTCCCGACGCGCGGCCGACCTCGGACCCCCGCTACTCCGCACATCTCCGGCTCCACTGGCTCCCCCTACCCGTAGAACGATGGACTGAAGTGACGGGAACGAATCGGTGTGACCCGTGTTGATGGGCAATCGACAACTCCCGCATATCACATGACTCCCAGTCGGACGCCGAATTGTCAATAACGCCTGACCCTTACAGCGGAAGGCGGTATGGCCCCGTCCCTGCACACGTGGGATGCTCCGCTCCGACACAGCAAGCTGGTGGCCACCGGCGGGGGGCGTCGAATGGAGTTCCACCTTCTGGGTTCGGTTGAACTTTCGGTGAACGGCGAGTTGTCGGAAATTCGCACCGACAAGGGGCGCCGACTGCTGGCCGCCCTGGCCCTGGACGTCGGGCGGCCGCTCAGCCATGAGCTGCTGGCAGGACGGCTGTGGGACGAGGAACCCCCGCCCAGCGCGGTCGCCAGCATCTACAGCCATGTCTCGCGCATTCGGCGCCAGTTGCGAATGGCCGCCGCCAGCGAGAGCCCCGGTTCGCCGCGCGACATCCCCACCATCGAGAGCCGATCGCACACATATACGCTCCGCGCCGACACCCATTTGATCGACTGGCATCGTTTTGTCGACTTGTCCAAGAACGCCCGCCAACTCGCCGACAACGGCGACGACATCCAGGCCAGGACCGTTCTCGGCCGCGCCGAGGAAATCTGGCGCGGCGAACCGCTGGCCGGACTTCCCGGCGGCTGGGCCCAGTCCACCCGCGCCACCATGGCCGACCAGCGCCTCGCCACCACCCTGCTCCGGATCGAGATCGACCTCCGGCTGGGCCGCTTCGGGGAAGTCGTCCCCGAACTCACCGCCCTCCGCGAGGAACGCCCCACCGACGAACGGGTCGCCGCGCACCTGCTGGTCGCGCTGCACGGCGCCGGCCGGCAGGCGGAGGCGCTCGCCGTCTACCCCGCCGTCGTCCGCCGACTGCACGCCGACCTCGGCACCGGACCCGGCGAGGCCCTCACCCGACTGCACGAGCGGATGCTCACCGGCGCCCCGCTGACCGGGCCCGCCGTCCGCACTCCCGCCGTCCGCACTCCCGCGGGCCGGACTCCCGCAGGCCCGCGCCCGGCACCCGTCCCGCGCGGTGGCGCCGCACCGTCCCCATCGCCGGGTCGGCACATGATCGGCCGCCGGGACGACCTGCGCCGACTGCTCGGCAGCACCGGGGACGCGGTCGAGCAGGGCGGCGTGGTGACGGTCTCGGCGATCCTGGGCATGGCCGGCGTCGGCAAGACCACCCTGGCGCTGCACGCCGCCCATCTGATGCGCGGCAGGTTCCCCGACGGCTACGCCCACCTCAACCTGGGCGCCCACATCGTCAACCGGCACCCGCTCACACCCTCGGCGGTGGCCACCGCGCTGCTGCGCCGCCTCGGCGTGCCGGCCACCACCGTGCCGATCGACAGCGAGGAACTGTTCGCCCTGTGCGCCGAGGTGCTCGCCACCCGGCGCGCGGTGGTCGTCCTGGACGACGCGGCGACCGCCGCCCAGATCAGACCGCTGCTCCCCACCGCGCCCGCCTCGCTGGTCTTCGTCACCAGCCGGCGCCGCCTGGCCGAACTGCCGGGCTCCAGAGCCGTGTTCCTGGACATCCTGCCGGTGGACGACGCGGTCGCCCTGTTCACCTCGGTGGTGGGGCGGGAGCGCGCCGACGACCGAGGCCGGATCGTCGAGATCGTCGACCGCTGCGGGCTGCTCCCGCTGGCCATCGAGATCGCCGCCAGCCGGTTCAAGGCGCGGCCGTCGTGGACCCTCGGGCACCTCGCCCAGCGGCTGTCCCGCAAGACGGGGCGGCTCGCCGAGATCCGGCACGACACGGAGAGCGTCGCCCGCGCCTTCGAGATGACGTACCGGTCATTGCCGACCGAGCAGCAGGAGGCGTTCCGCCTGCTGGGCGCCCACCCGGGGCCCGACATCGGCCTCCACGCCGCGGCTGCCCTGTTCGGCCGCCCGGTCGACGAGGCGGACCACCTGCTGGAGGCGCTGCTGCACTGCCACCTGATCCAGGAGGACACTCCCGAGCGATATCAACTCCATGATCTCATAAGGGAGTACGCACACGTCCTGACCCGCGACGAGGGGGGCCCGGAGGAGGCCGCCGGCGCACTCCGGCGACTCCTCGGATTCACCCTCCACGCGGCCGACCGGGCCGACCGGCTGATCTATCCGCGGCGATCGCGGCTGCCGCTCCCGATGCTCCGTCAATTACCCGCATCGGAAGGGCTGCTGTTCGACCTTGACCTCGATTCGAATGACTCGGCAAGGAAATGGCTGGTCACCGAGCAGTCCGGCCTGATCGTCCTGGCGGGCCATGCCCGCGGCACCGGCCATCCGGAGGCCGCCGCCTGGCTCGCCCATGTCCTGGCCGGCCATCTGGACTCCCAGGCCTACTGGAGCGAGGCCCACGAGTTGCATCAGGCCTCGGCGGCGTACTGGCGTTCGGTGCCGAACGACCGCCGCGAGGCCCGCGCGCTGATCGACCTCGGCGCCACCCTCGCCAACGCCTCCCGCTACCCGGCCGCCCAGGAAGCCCTCCAGCGCGGCCTGGCCCTGGCGCGCGCCGACCAGGACGACGACGCCACGGCGGAGGCGCTGAGCCTGCTGGGCGGACTGCTCTGGCACCAGAGCTCCCTGGTCGAGGCAGTCGACGTCCTGGAGGAGTCCCTGCGGATCCGAAGAGAGAGCGGCGACCTCTGGAACACCGCGCGCTGCCTCGCCAACATCGGCACCATCGAAAATTCGCTCGGGAACCGGAAGAGCTCGCTCGCCGCCTACGAAGCAGCCCTTCCATTGGCGAGGGAATTCCAGGACAGAACTCTGGAGTTCCGCATCCTGAACAATCTCGGGGATCTCTTCCTGGGAATGCACGACCACGAGTCGGCCCGCATTTCCTTCGAGCGCATCCTTGATATCGCGGGCGACGACATCTCTCATTTCGACCTCGCCGTGGCGCAGGCCAACCTGGCCGCGTCCCTGCCGGTCCCGGAGCAGTACGACCGGGCGGTCCGCCTGTACCGGTCCGCACTGTCCACCTTCCGGTCGACCGGGAGCGTGCGGCACGAGGCGAACGCCCTGAACGGCCTGGGTGGCACCCTCCTCGCCACCGGTCGGTCCGCCGATGCGCGCGACCAGTACGCACTGGCCCGGGAGTTGGCCCGCTCGGTCGGTGCCGCCCGCGAGGAGGTGACGGCCCTGCGCGGCCTCGGCGAGTGCGAACTGACCCTCGGTGCCCGTGCCACCGCCGCTCTCCTCCTGACCGAGGCCGTCGCCCTGGCGGACCGCATCAAGGCGGCCGACGAACTCGCACTCGCCCGGGAATCCCTCGCCCGGACCCGCGACGAGCACGACGCCTGACGAAAACCCGCTCGAATACCACCCTCGGACCGAGCGCTCAAAGACGATTTGTCCCGACACTCTGGGACTGATTAACTGACCGCACGTTCAAACGACTTCGCGCCTGGCGCAGAAATGTGCGGTTCACCGTGTTCAAGATGATCATCGTGGGTGCCCTTTCGACCGTCTCCGCCCTCGGGTTCGACGGGACATCCGTCTGGGGCATCGCCATCTGGTGCTGACCCGACACGGAAAGACCCGGGCCGGTGCGAGTCGCACCGGCCCTTGGTACGTGGGTACGCCGTGCGGGGTCAGGGGGTCGTCAGGGGGACGGCGGCCTCGGGGGTGAGGAGGCGGGCGGTGAGGGACTCCTGGAGGTAGAGGGCGACGGTGTCCTCGGTGTGGGAGAGGTAGCCGACCGAGACGTCCTGGCCCAGGACGAGGGTGAAGTCGCCGCCGCGGGTGGAGAGCAGCAGGGCGCCCTCGATGGCGGGGGCCCAGATCAGTTCGCCGTCGAGGAGCCGGGCGATGTGGCTGGCGATCGGGTATCCGTGGTCCGAGGTCTCGCTGACCGCCGTGTACGCGTCGGCGCCGAGGAGGAGGGCGTAGGGGCCGCCCACCCCGGCGAGGCGGAGGGTGGTGAGGGCGCGGCTCACGGCTTCCGGGTACTCGCGGACGTCGGTGGGGAGCGGGACGGCGGGGTTGGTGGCGGCGGCGCGGATGCCTTCGATGCCGGCGGCCGGGTAGCCGTCGAACAGGGCACCGTCCTCGGTGAGGGCGAGGGTGCGGGCGGCGTCCTTGACCGGCTGCCAGTCGGAGTCGCGGGAGCCGCGTTCGACGTCGTCCACGGCTGCGCGGGCGACGGTGAACGGGACCCGGAGCTCGATCAGCGGGCGGACCTCCCGGGCGTGGGCCTGGACGCCGGGGGTGGGCGGCTCGATGGTGGTGAGGTGGCCGGTGCCGACGGCGGCGAGCGCGGGGCCGTCCGGGCCGGCCAGGTCGACGACCCGGCGGCCGGCGACGTGGAGTTTGAAGGTCTGCCTGGCCTCCTCCTCGATCTCCTCCCAGGCCGCGGCGGAGACGGGGGCGAGCTCGCGGTGCAGGTTGTTCATGGCGCGGGGGTGCCTTTCAGGCTGCCGATGGCGAGGGAGCCGTCGGTGGGGAGAGCGGCGACGGGGAAGGCGGCCTCGGGGAGCGGGGCCGTGAGCGGGGCGGAGGTGGCGGAGGCGCCCGGGGCCGGTGGCGGGTCGGCGAGGAAGTCGGCGGTGGGGACGTGGAACAGCGTGCCGGTGACCGCGGTGGAGAAGTCGAGCAGGCGGTCGTGGGCGGCCGGGCCCCGGCCGGCGAACATGTTGCGGATCATCTCCTCGGGCACCTCGGGGTCGCGTGCGTAGCCGATGAAGTAGGTGCCGGCCTCGCCGCGCCCCGAATCGCCCCCGTCGAACCGGCCGAAGGGCATGTTGAACCGCAGGATCTGCCGCTCCTCGCCGCCCGGGCCGGTGACGGAGGTGAGCGCGACGTGGGAGTCGGCCGGCTTGGCGGCGTCGGCGAACTCGATGTCGTCGGCCTTGCTGCGGCCGACCGCGCGTTCCTGCTGGTCGACGGTCAGCTGCTCCCAGGCGGCCAGGTCGTGCAGGTACTTCTGCACGATGACGTAGCTGCCGCCGCTGAAGTCCCGGTCCTCCTCGCCGATCAGCACGGCCTCGGCGGCGTCCCGGCCCTCCGGGTTCTCGGTGCCGTCCACGAAGCCCAGCAGATCGCGGGCGTCGTAGTACGAGAAGCCGTTGGTCGCGTCGACGACGGTGGCGGCGCCGGCGAGCCGCCGGGTGATCCGGCCGGCGAGCTCCCAGCAGACGTCCGTCCGGGCGGACCGGATGTGCAGGAGCAGGTCGCCGGGGGTGGCCGGGGCGCGGTGGCGGGGGCCGGCCACCTCGGGGAACGGGTGCAGGGCGGCCGGGCGGGGGCCGTCGAAGAGCCGGTCCCAGGCGTCGGAGCCGATGCCGGTGACGCAGGTGAGGCCGACGTCGGGGGCGCGGAAGGCGATGGCGTGGCGGAGGCCGGCGAGGTCGGGCAGCAGCTCGCGGACGGCGTCCTCGCCGCCGGGGTCGACGGTCAGGACCAGGAAGATCGCGGCGGTGGTCAGCGGGGTGAGGACCGGCTGCGGGGCCGGTGGGTCGGCGGGCTGCGACTGCGGCTGCGCCTGGGGTGACTGTGGCGGCATGGGCGGACTCCGGTCTCCGGGGCCTGATCATCCGTACGATTACACCCCGGAGCGGACATTTCGGCGCGGGCGGCGGGCCGGTCGGCCGTACGCCCCTCACCGCGCGGGAGCGGGAGGGGCGACAGCGGGAAGAGGGCGGGCGCCGGTCAGACCCGGCCGCGGCGCAGGCCGAGGGCGGTGACCAGGGCGCCGAGCGCGACCGCCACGACCGGCACCACCAGCGCGGCCCGCAGACCGTCCGACCCGCCGACGGTGAGGCTCACGGTGGTGACCGCCGAGAGGCCGAGCGCGGCGCCGAACTGGAAGGCGGTGTTGAGCAGTCCGCCGGCCAGCCCCTGCTCCTCCTCGGCGACGCCGTCGGTGGCGGCGATGGTCAGCGGCCCGTACGCGAGGGCGAAGGCCAGTCCGGTGAGGATCATGGTCGGGAACATCATCGGGTACGTCCAGTCCGGCCCGACGGGCAGGAACAGCGCGTAGGAGACCACCGCCAGGCAGAAGCCGCCGAGGATCACCCGGACGTTGCCGAAGCGCTCCACCAGCCGGGGCGTGAGGGTCGGCGCGAGCACCGCGTCCACCCCGACCGCGAGCAGGGCGAGGCCGGTCTGCAGCGGGGACCAGCCGCGCAGGTCCTGGAGGTAGAGAGTGACGGTGAACTGGAAGCCGAAGAACGAGGCCGCGAACAGCAGCGCGCCGATGTTCGCCCGCAGCAGCGGGCCGGAGCGCAGCAGGCCGAGGCGGAGCAGCGGGGCGTCCGAGCGCCGTTCGATCGCGACGAAGGCGGCCAGCAGGGCGGCACCGCCGACGAACAGGGCGAGGGTCGGGCCGGCCGCGGCGTCGGGTTCGCCGAGCCGCACCACGGCCTGGACCAGCAGCAGCATCGCGCCGGTGACGGTGACGGCGCCGCCCAGGTCGAAGCGCTCGCCGGGGCGGCGGGCGGGCGCCTGGTCGCGCGGGAGCAGCGGCACGGCGGCGAGCAGCAGGCCGCCCGCGAGCAGCACCGGGGCGAAGAAGACCCAGCGCCAGCCGACGGCGGTGAGCAGTCCGCCGGCCACCAGGCCGAGGGAGAAGCCGGCCGCGGCGGTGCCCGCGTAGACGAGCAGTGCGCGGTTGCGGCGGGGGCCCTCGGCGAAGGCGGTGGTGATGATCGCGAGGCCGGCGGGGGTCATGAAGGCCGCCGAGAGGCCGGTGAGGAAGCGGGCCAGGATCAGTACCCAGGGGGCGCCAGCCAGGCCGCCGAGGCCGGAGCAGAGCACGAAGACGGTGAGCCAGAACAGGAACATCCGGCGCCGTCCCAGCAGGTCGGCGGTGCGGCCGCCGAGCAGCATGAAGCCGCCGTAGCCGAGCACGTAGGCGCTCAGCACCCAGCTCAGCGAGCCGGTGTCCATCCCGAGGTCCGCGCGGATCGACGGGAGGGCCACGTTGAGCATGGCGACGTCGATGCCCTCCAGGAAGATCGCGCCGCAGAGGACGAGCAGGACGGCCGCCTCCCGGCCGGTGAAGTGGGAGGACGGTTCCGCCGGTGGCGACCCGGCCGGAGCGGCGGCCCGGCGGCCGGTTTCGGGCACGGCTGAGGACGTGGACACGGTGGTCTCCTGGAAGTGCGCGGGGGGCGGGGACGCCGGACGGGGGCGGTTCCCCTTCGTCCGGCCGGTTCCCTCTTGTAACCATTGCCATCCTGAGGCAGCATCAGGAGGCATGGAAGAAGGCACTTTGAAGTCACCGACGCACTGCGCGGTTACCGAGGACGACTACGACGTGCTCCAGTGGGACACCCGGGAGGACTGCGAGGTGCGGCAGATCCTCGACCGGATCGCCGACAAGTGGTCGCTGCTGGTGATCGCGCTGCTGGACCGGGGCTCACTGCGCTTCACCGAGCTGCGGCGGGAGATCGACGGGGTCAGCCAGCGGATGCTGACCGTCACCCTGCGGCAGCTGGAGCGGGACGGGCTGGTCGAGCGGACCGTGCACGCCGTGGTGCCGCCCCGGGTCGACTACGCGCTGACGCCGCTCGGGCGGACGCTGCACGAGACGGTCCGCTCCCTGGTCGCCTGGACCGAGACGCACCAGCGCGAGATCGCGACGGCCCGGGCCTCGTACGACGCGCGTCTGGGGTGAATACACACGGGAGGGGCGGGTCCGAAGCTCTCGGACCCGCCCCTCCCGCATGCGCTCAGAACCGCGGCGCTCAGACCCGCAGCGCCGCCAGCTGCTGCTCGAACGGCACCACGGCCTCCTCCTGGGCCGCGCCGCCCCCGGCCGGACCGTTCGGGGCCCGACCGGCGAGCAGCCCGGCGAGTTCTCCGGCCGCGCGCTCGATCCGGCCCGGGAGGCCGTCGGTGAGGCGGTCCCCCGTGGTACCCCAGTCGTCGGTGGCGGCGTAGACCGAGGTCGGCACGACCACCGAGCGCAGGTAGGAGAACAGCGGGCGGACGGCGTGCTCCAGGGCGAGCGAGTGCCGGGCGGTGCCGCCGGTGGCGGCGATCAGCACCGGCTTGCCGGTGAGGGTGTCGGGGTCGATCACGTCGAAGAACGACTTGAACAGCCCGCTGTAGGAGGCCGCGAAGATCGGCGTCACCGCGATCAGCGCGTCCGCCCCGCCGACCGCCGCGATCGCCTCGCGCAGCGCGGGACCGGGGAAGCCGGTGACGAAGTTGTGCGCGATGTCGGTGGCGAGGTCGCGCAGTTCGACCACCTGGACGTCCACCTCCCGCCCCTCGGCGCCGAGTCGGCGGACCGTCGCCTCGGAGAGCCGGTCGGCGAGCAGCCGGGTCGAGGACGGCTTGCTCAGTCCGGCGCTGATCACCACCAGTCGGTACGCGGTCACTTGGCCACCTCCACGGTCTGCTCGGTCTGCCCTGCGTTGTCGGCGCCCTGCTCCTGACGGGCACGCTCGGCCGCGAGCCTGCTGGCGTGGGTCGGCGCGTCCGGGACGCCGGCCGGGCGGCCCTTGGCGAACTCCTCGCGCAGCACCGGCAGGACCTCCTCGCCGAGCAGGTCCAGCTGCTCCAGCACGGTCTTCAGCGGCAGGCCGGCGTGGTCGATCAGGAACAGCTGGCGCTGGTAGTCGCCGAAGGTGTCACGGAAGGCGAGGGTCTTCTCCACGACCTCCTGCGGGCTGCCGACGGTGAGCGGGGTCTCCGCGGCGAACTCCTCCAGCGACGGGCCGTGGCCGTACACCGGCGCGTTGTCGAAGTACGGGCGGAACTCCCGTACCGCGTCCTGCGAGTTCTTGCGCATGAAGAGCTGGCCGCCGAGGCCGACGATCGCCTGCTCGGGCGTGCCGTGCCCGTAGTGGGCGTAGCGCTCCCGGTAGAGGTTGACCAGCTTCTGGAAGTGCTCCTTGGGCCAGAAGATGTTGTTCGCGAAGAAGCCGTCACCGTAGTAGGCGGCCTGCTCGGCGATCTCCGGGCTGCGGATCGAGCCGTGCCAGACGAACGGCGGGACGCCGTCCAGCGGGCGCGGGGTCGCGGTGAAGGACTGCAGCGGGGTGCGGAAGCGGCCCGACCAGTCGACCACGTCCTCGCGCCACAGCTGGTGCAGCAGTGCGTAGTTCTCGATCGCGAGCGGGATGCCCTGGCGGATGTCCTTGCCGAACCACGGGTAGACCGGGCCGGTGTTGCCCCGGCCCATCATGAGGTCCACCCGGCCGTCGGCGAGGTGCTGGAGCACCGCGTAGTCCTCGGCGATCTTCACCGGGTCGTTGGTGGTGATCAGCGTGGTCGAGGTGGAGAGGATGATGCGCTCGGTCTGCGCGGCGATGTAGCCGAGCAGCGTGGTCGGGGAGGACGGCACGAACGGCGGGTTGTGGTGCTCGCCGGTCGCGAAGACGTCGAGGCCGACCTCCTCCGCCTTGCGCGCGATGGCCACGGTCGCCTTGATCCGCTCGTGCTCGGTCGGGGTGCGGCCGGTGGTCGGGTCGGGGGTGACATCGCCGACGGTGAAGATTCCGAACTGCATGGTGCTCACCACACTCCTGGCTGATCCCGCCGGGAAGCCGGCTCAGGATCCGATCGTCAAAGTTTCAACCACCTTAGCATCCACCCCCTCGGGGTTATTCCCCCGAGCGCCCGAAGCCCGGCCCGGGAGCGCGCGGCGACCGCGCGGCACGTCCGGGAGCAGGCTGAGCAGCCCCGCGACGGCCATCGCGACCCCGAGCCACAGCACCGCGCGCAGGCCCCAGGCGTCGATGGCGAGGCCGCCGAGCAGCGAGCCGAGGATGACGCCCAGCGTGATGAACGAGTTGTGGACGGTGTTCACCAGCGGGCGGGAGCCGCCGATCCGCTGGACCCGCGAGACCATCGCGGGGTTCATGGTGACCCCGACCAGGCCGACACCCAGCAGCAGGCCGACGGCGGGCACCCGGAACTGGGCGAGCAGCGCGAGGCCGGCCAGGAACACGGCGTTCAGCGCCAGGCCGGTCGCCAGCACCGGCAGCGCGTACCGGTCGGCGAGCCGGCCGACCACGGTGTTGCCGACCACCGTCGCCGCGCCGTAGGCGACCAGCAGCAGCGGGACGGAGCCGACCGGGAAGCCGGTGAGCTCGGTCAGGATCGGGTTGACGTAGCTGAACAGCGTGAAGGTCGCGCCGATGATCAGGGTGCTGGTGACGAAGGCCAGCCACAGCCGCCGGTCGCGCAGCGCGCCCAGCTCGTCCCGGAGCGAGCCGGTGCCCTCGGCGTGGTCGGCGTCCGGGACCCCGGCGAGGGTGCACAGCGCCACCGCCGCGGTGAGGACGGCCACCGCCCAGAACGCCGCGCGCCAGCCGAGGTGCTCGCCGATCACGGTAGCGAGCGGCAGACCGAGCAGCGTGCCGAGCATGAGGCCGTTCATCAGGACGGCGATCGCCCGACCGCGGACCTCCGGACGGGTCAGCTGGGCGCAGAGCGAGATCGAGATCCCGAAGAAGGCCTGCGCGGCGACGCCGGAGACCACCCGGGCCGCCAGCATCACCGGATAGCCGGAGGCCGTCGCGGCGAGCACGTTGCCGACCAGGAAGATCGCGAACAGGAGCATCAGCGCCGCCTTCTGGCGCGTCCGGAGGAGGGCGACGGCGAGCAACGGGCCACCGAAGGACATCGCCACCGAGAAGGCGGTGATCAGGTAGCCGATCTGCGGGACGGTGGCGTCGAGGCCCTCGGCGAGCTGGGGCATCAGCCCGGCGACGGCGAACTCGCTGGTCACCATCGCGAAGACGCCGAGGGCGAGGACGTACACGGCACGTGGCATGGGAAGGGCTCCCCCGTTTGTTTTGGATCGATCAGTACAGAATGAGGGCAGGCGTGGGCACGCTCCGGAGCGAGCCGCACAGGACAGGCCGGGACAGGCCGGGACAGGTCAGGTCAGGGCGCGAGGGCGTCCAGGGCGGTGGCGGCCACGGCCTCGACGGCGACCCGGTCGGCCCCGCCCTTGGCGGCGACCCGCATGCCGCCGATCACCGCGTTGACGAAGCGGGCCAGCTCCTCCGGCGCCCGCCGGGCGGCGATCGCGCCCGCCAGCTGTCCGGCGGCGATCGCGGCCCGCAGCGCGGCGAGCCGCACCTCCTGGTCGCGGACCAGCATCGCGTCCGCCTCCGGGTCGCGCCCGGCCAGCTCCACCACGGCGTTCACGGTCAGGCAGCCGATGCTGCGGCCCTCCGGGCGGTGCTCGAACTCCGCCTCGACGATCCGCGCGAGCAGGACCCGGATCCGCTCCAGCGGGGGCAGCTCCGGATCCTCCAGCAGCTCGATCTGCGGGACGGTCATCAGCTCGATGTAGCGGGCCAGCGACCGCTTGAACAGGTCGTGCTTGCTGCTGAACGTGTTGTAGATGCTGCTCCGCCCCAGGCCGGTCGCCTCGCAGAGGTCCTGCGTGGAGGTGGCCTCGTAGCCGTTCGCCCAGAACGCGTGCATCGCCGCGTCGAGCGCCCGGCCCTCGTCGAAGGTGCGCGGTCTCGCCATGGCAGCACGTTAGCCTTTTTGGAACGGTCGGTGCAATACCGATGCGGTCGCTCCTGGGCCGGATGCGGGAAGGCCGGACGCCGGGGCCGAACGCGGGGAGGCCCCCGGCGGCGCGCCGTTCGCGCGCCGCCGGGGGCCTCCGGGTGCTTCCGAGTGCCTCCGAGTGCTTCCGGGATCAGAACTCCGTTATCAGTACTCGGCCTTGATGTTCGCGCCGGAGTAGGCCTGCTGGCCGTAGAGGCTCACGTAGACGTAGCCGGCCGGCGGGTTGGTGATGGTCAGGGTCTCGGTGTTGTTGCCCGCGTTGGTGGACTTGGCGGTGTACGAGTTGGTGTACGCCCAGTTGGTGGCGTTGTAGTAGAGGTCGGCGTTGCCGGTGCCGCCCGTGCTGGTGAGCTTGAGCTGCTTCACCCCGGCCGGGAGGTACAGGTAGAAGTGCGTGTAGTTGCCGGTGCTCGCCGAGAGGTTGCTGCGGCGGCAGTTCTTGTCCAGCTGGCGCGGGTCGGCGCCGGAGCACTCCGGCAGGCCCGCCACGGTGACGTTCTGCCGGGCGCTCGCGGTGGCGCCCTTGTCGTCGGTCACGGTGAGGGTGACGGTGTAGGTGCCGGCCTTGGTGTACCACTTGGTCGGGTTGGCGGTGGTCGCGGTGGTGCCGTCGCCGAAGTCCCAGGCGTAGGCGGCGATCTTGCCGTCCGGGTCGGTGGAGCGGTTGACGAAGGTGACGCCCAGCTCGCCGATCGAGGTGGTGAAGGCGGCGGTGGGCGGCTGGTTGCCGGGCGGGTTGGTGCTGCCGGAGCAGGAACCGGCCGCGCAGCGGGTCAGCCAGGCGTCGAAGTCGGCGTCGTAGCGGGTGCCGATGGTGGTCTTGAGCAGGGTGCGGGCACCGTTCCAGTCACCGGCGCGGTACTTGCCGAGCACGGCGTCGACGTCGGCGCGGTGCTGCTCCAGCATGTAGCGCACCGCGAGGTAGCCCCAGCGGTAGGTGCGCTCCGTGTTGGTGTTCTCGTAGGTGGTGTCGAACAGGGTGGAGAGCTTGTAGGTGTGCAGGCCCGCCGCGGAGATCGCCGCGTCGTAGTTGACCTTGCGGTAGGAGTAGGAGACGTACTCCGCGAAGCCCTCGATCCACCAGATGGTCGGGGTCGTCACACCGGCGTCGAAGTCGCCGTACATGTCGAACCGGCCGTCGAGGTAGTGGGTGTACTCGTGGTTGAGGTTCCAGACCTGGAAGTCCGGGCGCGCCCACTCGGCCTCGTAGGCGAGGAAACGCGGCTGGTTGCCGACCTCGTTGGGCTTGCCCTCCAGGTACATGCCGCCGTTGTCGGTGTTGATGCCGTAGATGGAGGCGGCGAACACCCCGTAGTCGAAGGAGCTGTGGAAGACCACGACCTCGATGGTGGTGTTCCGGTCGTCCGCGACCGGCCCGCTGTCCTTGGCCACGCCGTGGAAGTACGCGTCCTGGCCGGTCAGGCTGGTGCAGGCGGTGGCCAGCTGGGTGGGGTCGAGCGCCTGGGCGAGGATCCGGATGCTCTGGCTGCAGGTGTAGCTGACCGTCAGCACGGCCGACTTGAGCCGGGCGGCGGAGTCACAGGTGCCGTAGTAGGAGCAGTTGCCGTTGTCGTAGGCGTCGGTCATCTCGGCGACGGCGGCCCACTGGTAGGCGGTGTTGCCGCTGGGCGAGGAGCGGTCGACCAGCCCCTTCAGCAGCGGGCGCACCTTGGACTGGAGCACCGGGTACTGCACGAACCGGCCCAGCTCGCGGGTGGCGTTGTAGACCAGGAAGGTGTAGTCGCCGCCGAGCAGGGCGCTGTTGGCGGAGGCGAAGGAGTAGAGCGCGTCGAGCACGCTCGGGTCGGCCGCGACCGCGTCGACGAAGCCGGTGGTCTGGTGGCCGCGCCACAGCACGGTGAACACGCTGTTCAGCGCGTTGCCCATGTTGGTCGGGTTGTGGGTGGCGGCGTCGTAGGCGCCCAACAGCCGCTTCACCACGGGGAGGTAGCGGACGTTCTCCTGCGCGCTGTCGATCAGGGTGATCGCCTCGCCGAGGGTGCCGGCATTGGCGGAGGTGACGTCGCGGGAGTGCGCGCTGTTGAAGAAGCTGTCCAGCGCGCCGCGGATCGAGGTCTGCAGGGCGGTGCCGTAGGTGCCGACGTCGGAGGCGTGGTACCACTGCACGAAGTAGCCGGCCCGCAGGAAGAGCACCAACTGGCCGGTGGAGGTGGAGTTGTCGCCCGGGTAGGCGGCGGCGTTGTCGCGCAGGGCGTCGGCCACCGAGACCATCTGGGCCTCGCGGAAGGCGCCGCGCGCGTCGGTGCCGACCAGGTTGAACAGGCTGTTGATGCAGCCGAGGTCGGCCGCCTTGACCGCCTGGACCAGGGCACTGCCGGTGCGACCGGTGAAGTCCGGGATGTTGCAAGCCTGTTCGGCGAGGGCCTTGGGGGCGGCCGCGCCGAAGGTCTTGACGATCTCGGCCTGCCGGTGGGCCGCCGACGGGGTGTCGGAGCGGTCCGGGGAGGCGGTCGAGAACGGGGCGCGGTCCCGGGCCGGAACCGCCTCGTTCTTGCCGCCCGCATCGGGGGTGTCACCGACGGCGGGCCTCGGGGCGAGCCCGGCCGGGCCGGCCGAGGTGGCGGCGGGAGAGCCGCCGCCGAACTCCGGACGAGTCTTGTCGGTGGTCGCCTGGGCGCGCGGGGCGAACAGGCCGACCGTCACGAACAGCGCCAGAATCAGCGCCAGGACCTTTGCGACGTGCGGTATTTGCGCTAAAGGGCGTGTGATTCTCACGTGGGGGCCTCCGGGCCTTCGTCGGTCGCATGGGGGCGCGACCGGTGGGGGTATTGAGGGCCGTTGCGGCGCACCGTTGGGGCGGTGGCGCCGAGCACCGGTGGGGAGTGTGACATGTACAATGGCATACATCACACGGCCGGGGAACCCTCGAAACGGAGAATCTCCGGCAACTCCCCCGCCTGCACAGGAACTTCACCAATCGACCACGGAACGGCGAAGGCCGCCGGTCGGTGACCGGCGGCCTTCACGGGGGGGAACAACCTCAACGGCCGTGCACTCCTTGTCAGTTGCGAGCCAGGAGCACGGCGCCCGCGGTGACGAGGGCGAGCACCACTGCGGCCGCCCCGTAGCTCAGCCGGTGCGCGCGCACCACCGGCAGGTAGCGGTCCGCGGCATAGCGGCCGGGGCCGGTCAGTGCGAGCGCCGCCGCGGCGGCGATCAGCAGGAGTTCGTACTCGCTGCCGCCCTTGGCGGCGAAGAAGGTGCTGCTCCAGGTGACGGCCAGGGCGTTGATCATGGTGCCGAGGATCGCGGCGGCGGCCAGCGGGGCCAGCAGACCGACGGCGAGCGCCAGTCCGCCGCCGGCCTCGGTGAGACCGGCCACGACGGCCATGAACTTCGGCGCCGGGTAGCCCTTCGCCTCGAAGAACTTTCCGGTGCCGTCGATGCCGCCGCCGCCGAACCAGCCGAACAGCTTCTGGCTGCCATGGGCGGCCATGGTCAGGCCGAGTGCCACCCGCAGCAGCAGGAGGCCGGCGTCGTAGGCGTGCGGGGAGGTGGTCACCGATCCGGGGACCGACCCGGATGCGGAAAGGGGGGTGGTGGCGGCGGTCGTGCTCGGGCTGCTGCTCGGCATGCGCGTCTCCATCAGAAAGGGGGGTTCGTCGATACCGGCCGAATTCGTTTGTTCAAATTCGAACCAGCTGGGGTGTGTCGACCGTACCTGGAAGTTTGAATTTGAACAACCGACCGGACCGAGGATATTGGCGTGGCCGGGTCACAAGTGGTGTAGACCGGCGTACGGAAGTGCGCGGCGGGGCACGCTCAGGACATGGCACATCGCAAGGAACACCCGCGGCCGGCCGACCGGGGCACCCCGCACGCCGAGGCCCTCGCCGCCTTCACCGAACGGATCCGGCTGGTCACCCCCGACCAGTGGGACGCCCCCACCCCGTGCACCGACTGGAGCGTGCGCGACCTGGTCAACCACCTCACCGGCGAGCAGCTCTGGGTGCCCGAACTGCTGATGGGCGCGACGATCTCCGAGGTCGGCGGCCGCTTCGACGGCGACGTCCTCGGTGACGACCCGGTCGCCGCCTGGACGGCCGCCGCCGACGCCGCCCGCGAGGCCTTCGCCGTCCCCGGCGCCACCGAGCTCGTCGTCCACCTCTCCTTCGGCGACGTCCCCGGCCAGTACTACCTGGACCAGCTCACCACCGACGCCGTCGTCCACAGCTGGGACCTCGCCGAGGGCATCGGCCGGGGCACCCGGCTCCCGGAGGAGCTCGTCGACTTCGCGCTCGCCGAGTTCGCCGGCTACGGGGACCTCTCCGGCAGCGGACTGTTCGACCCACCGCTCCCGGTGGCCGGGGACGCCGGGCCGCAGACCCGGCTGCTGGCCCTCGCCGGGCGGCGGGACCGCCCCTGAGCGGACGGCCGCGCGGGGACCGAGGGCCGGTGGTGGCACGAGCACCGTGCGCGGGCGGATCCGGCGGACGACCCGGTTGCCCGGGCGGCGCCGGATACTGGAGGTATCGGGGGGCGCACCGGACGTCGACGGAGAAGAGGCGGGCGCGCCATGAACCGCAGGCCGGACATCCTGGGTGAGTTCACCGCGGAGCACCGCGCGGTGGAGGAACTGCTCGTCCGGATCGAGGCCGGCCGGGCCGAGGGCCGGGCGCCCGGGGCCCTGCTGGACCAGCTCACCGACCTGCTGCTCAGCCACTGCGCGGCCGAGGAGGAGCACCTCTTCCCGGTCGTCCAGCACGATGTGCCGGACGGCGGCGCGGTGGTGTTCCGGTGCATCCACGACCACCTCGCGATCGGCCAGTACCTCTCCGACCTCCAGGCCCTCCCCGCCGGCGACCCGGCGCTGGGCACGCTGCTGAACGGGCTCACCGAGCGGCTGCGGCGGCACCTGGCGACCGAGGAGGAGCAGCTCTTCACCGCCGCCCGCAAGGCCCTGCCGGCCGCCGAGCGGGCCGCGCTCGGCGAACGGCTGCGGGCCGATCGGGCGGAGATCGCCGGGGCCTAGGGAACTGTTCGACGGGCGCGGTCAGGGCTTGGCGCTGATCACCGCGAAGCGGCCGCCCTCGGGGTCCCGCAGCCGGGCCACCCGCCCGTAGGGCGAGTCGAAGGCCGGACCGAGCACGCTGCCGCCGAGCTGCTCCGCCCGGACCAGCGCCTCGTCGGTGTCCGGTACGGAGAAGGAGACCTCCCAGTGCGGGGTCAGCCCCGTCGGCCCGCCCGCCTGCTCCCGGGCCAGCGCGGCGACACTGTGCCCCTCCGCCCGCAGCACCACCCGGTCGTGCTCCCAGCGGACCTCGAACCGCTCCGGGTCGCGGCCGTCCCAGCGGAACACCTCGCCGTAGAAGAGCGCCGCCGCGAACGGGTCCGGGGTGCGCAGCTCGATCCAGACCGGGGCGCCCAGCAGGTCCAGCCGCCGGGCCCGTCCCGGCGGGCCCTCCCAGATGCCGAACACCGCACCCGCCGGGTCGGCCGCGAACGCCAGCCGGCCGGCGTCGAAGGACAGCGGACCGACCGCGAGGGTCGCCCCGCGCTCCCGCACCGCGTCGGCGGCCGCGTCGGCGCTCTCGGTGCCGAAGTAACTGGTCCAGGCGACCGGCATGTCCCAGCCGCCGCCCGCCACGCCGACCCCGGCCACCGCCTCGCCGCCGACCACCGCGTGCTCGTACGGGCCGAAGCGGTCCGGGCCCGGCTCGAACTCCCAGCCCAGCAGCGGTCCGTAGAAGGCCCGGGCGGTGTCGAGGTCGCGGGCCATCAGGCTCACCCAGCAGGGGACGGCCGCCACGCAGCGCACCTCGGCCGTCGAACCGTCGCTCGTCGAACCGTCGCTGCCCATCGCGCACCACCTCCGAGATCCCGGCCGCCGGGCCCCTCCCGACTCCCACGGCCGTCCGGCCGTCCGGGCGGGTTCAGCCTAGGACGTGTCCGAGATTTCGCGCCGCGCCACGCGCGCGGGGGTGGGTGTGGGGCCGGTGAGGTGGTGGTGAGGGTGACGGAAGGGCCGGGAGTCCGGGGGTGCGCCCCGGCCGCCCCGCGCGGGTGCGGAGGGCGGCCGGCGGTGCTACCCGGGCGGCGCGGTGTCCTGTCGCCCGAACGGGTGAGCCGTCGAGGCGGGGTGCAGCCGGCCGTCGGCCAGGGTGGCCACCCGGTCGGCCAGGGCGTCGACGGCCGCCGGATCGTGGGAGACGAACAGCAGCGCCAGACCGGCCCGGTCCCGGCGGTCGGCGAGGTGGGCCAGGATCGAGGCCCGGGTGTCCGCGTCCAGGCCCGCGGTGATCTCGTCGCACACCAGCACCGCCGGTTCGACGATCAACGCCCTTGCCAGCGCTGCCCGTTGGAGCTCACCACCGGAGAGGCCGCCGGGCGGGCGGGCGGCCTTCGCCGGGTCGAGGCCGAGCACGGCGAGCAGGGCCTCGGACTCCGCCCCGGCCGCCGACGGGGTGCGGCCGCGCAGCCGCACCGCCGCCCGGGCGACCTGGTCGAGCACCGGACGGTGGTCCGCGAACGCCGACCGGGCGTCCTGGAAGACGTACTGCACGGCCGCCAGCCGCCGCCGTCCGCGCTGCCGGACGCTGCGCGGCAGCGGCTCGCCGTCCAGCAGGACCGTGCCCTCGTGGCGCGGGTGCAGCCCCGCCAGGCAGCGGCCGAGGGTGGTCTTGCCGCTGCCCGTGCGGCCGGTGAGGGCCAGGCACTCCCCCGCCCGCAGGCTCAGGCCGACCTCGCGCAGCACCACCGTGCCGCCCGGGTGGCGGGCGGTGAGGCCCGTGACGGCGAGCCGGACCGGCGCGGCCGGAGCCGAGGTCGGGGCCGGGGCGGGCCGGACCGGGGGCACCGCCGGGCGGGCGGGCGCGCGCAGGACCTCGTCGGGCGGGCCCGTCCGCACCGCGCGGCCGTCGGCCAGCAGCACCACCTCGTCGGCCGACTCCCGGACCAGGGCCAGGTCGTGGCTGAGCAGCAGCAGCCCGGTGCCGCGCGCGGCGAGCCGGCGGAACAGGGCGGCCAGCCGGTGCGCGGTGGCCGGGTCCTGGCCGGTGGTGGGCTCGTCGGCGACGATCACCCGCGCTCCGGTGAGCAACGCCTGGGCGAGCACCAGGCGTTGCTGCTGGCCGCCGGAGAGCTGGTGCGGGTAGCGGCGCAACAGGCCGTCCACCTCGGACAGTTCGGTGTCGTGGAGCGCACGCCGGACGGCCTCCGGGCCGCCGCCGTGCACCCTGGCGAGGTCGCGCAGCAGGACGCCCGCCCGACGGGCCGGGTTGAGCACCGTGCCGGGGTGCTGCGGCACATGGCCGACCGGGGCGCCGCCCGCCCCGGCGAGGGAGACCGTGCCGGACACCCGGGCGCCCTCGGGGTAGGCGCCCAGCAGGGCGAGCGCGGTCGTCGTCTTCCCGCTGCCGGACGGCCCCACCAGGGCCGTCACCCGGCCGGCGCGCACCCGCAGCGACACCCCGTCCACCAGGACCCGGGCGCCGACCCGCACCCGCAGTCCGTCCACGGCGGCCAGCTCCGACCCGCTCACGCGGCGGCTCCCGGACCGCGCCGACCCGCTCCCGGACCGCGCCGGCGCGGCCGGGCCAGTGCCGTGTCGAACAGCAGATTGGTGCCGGTCGACAGCCCGGCCACCAGCAGCGCCGGGACGACCACCGCCCAGGGCTGCAGGAACAGCCCCGCCCGGTTGCGGTCCACCATCACCGCCCAGTCGGCGGTGTCCGGCCGCACCCCGACACCGAGGAAGGCCGCCGTCGCCACCAGGTAGAGGGCACCCACCAGCCGGGTGCCCGCGTCGGCGGCGAGGGTGCGGCGGACCGTCCGGGCGACCTGTCCGAAGGCGATCCGCCACCAGGACTCGCCGTGCAGCCGCAACGCCTCGACCACCGGGCGGGACGCCGCCGCCACCGCCGCCGCGTGCGCGACCCGGGCGATGTCCGGCACCGCCGTCACCCCGACCAGGACGGCCAGTCCGGCCGGTCCCGGCTCCGCCGCGGTGGCCACCAGCAGGACCAGGAGCAGCGCCGGTACGGCGATCAGTACATCCAGGGGCCGAAGCAGCAACTCCTCGGCCCAGGTCCGCCCGGTCAGTGCGGCGGCCAGCGCGAGCGGCAGCGCCAGCGCGTACCCGAGGACGGTCGCGGTGACCGCCACCAGCACCACCGGGCGCCCCCCGAGCAGGACCTGGCGCAGGACGTCGCGGCCCGCGAAGTCGGTGCCGAGCCAGTGGCCGCCGCCGACCGTGAAGGAGACCCCGCGCGGCCCCGGCCCGCCCGCCAGCAGCGGCCCGCCGAGGGCGAGCAGCAGCGGCACGGCGACCAGCGCGAGTCCGAGCGCGTAGCGCCTCACGGTGCCACCGAGGCCCTGTCCCGCCGGCGCCCGGCGACGGACCCGCCGACCCGGCGGACCAGCCACCGGCAGCGCCGGGCGAGGGCCCGGCAGACGCCGCAGTCGCAGCGACGGGCGGTGAGGTGGTCGGCAGGTCCGCGGTCGGGCCGGTGGCCGGCGGGACGGCGGAGCGGGGTGGCGCGGGGCGGGGCGGTCATACGGCGACTTCCGTTCGGGGGGCGAGGCGGCGGGCGGCGAGGTCGGCGGCGAGGTTCAGCAGGACGGTCACGGTGCCGAACAGCACCGCCAGGCCCTGGACCACCGGCACGTCACGGGCGGCGACGGCGTCCAGCAGCACGGTGCCGAGCCCGGGGACCACGAACAGGGCCTCGGCCACGATCACCCCGCAGAGCAGCCACTCGGCGGTGCGGGCGAGGTGCTGGACCACCGGGGCGAGGGCGTTGGGCAGCGCGTGGCCGAGCCGGACCCGGTTCGGCGGGACACCGCAGCGCAGCGCGTGGACGGCGTACGGGGCCGCCATGGCGTCGAGCAGCCCGGCCCGGACCAGCCGCGCGGTCGAGCAGACCGGGCGGGCCAGCAGCACCACGACCGGCAGGACCAGCACGGCGGGCTGCCGGCCGATCCCGCCGACGGCGGTCGGCGGGAGCCAGCCCAGCCACAGCGCGAAGACCCCCGTCAGCAGCACGCCGAGGGCGAACTCCGGTACCGCGTACACCGCGAGGGTCACCGTGCTGACGGCACGGTCCAACGCTCCGCCCTCCCGCCGGGCGGCGAGCAGCCCGAGGCCGACCGCCGCCGGGACGAGCAGGGCCAGGGTGAGCGCCGCCAGCAGCAGGGTCGGGGCGAGGGCCCCGGTCAGGTGGTCGGCGACGGGGCGGCCGCCGACGAGCGAGCGGCCCAGATCGCCGTGCGCCAACTCCCCCGCCCAGTCGGCGAAGCGCTCCACCGCCGGGCGGTCCAGCCCCAGCGCGGCGCGCAGCGCGGCGATCCGCGCCGGGTCGGGGTCGTCCCCCGCGGCGACCACGGCGGCGTCGCCGGGGAGCGCCTCCGTGAGGACGAAGACCAGGACCGGGACGGCCGCGACCTGCCCGGCGCCGAGCAGCAGCCGGCGCCGCACCCAGCCGCGCGGCGTCGCCGTCACGCCAGCCGGACCTTGTCGAACCTGGCCCAGTCGAGGGTGTTGGCCGGGGCGTCCGCCGCGACGCCGCGCAGCCGCGGGGCGTGGCCGACGATCCAGTCGGCGAAGCCCCACACCAGCAGTCCGCCCTCGTCGAACAGGCGGCGCTGCATCCGCTCGTAGAGGGCGGTGCGGGCCGCCGGGTCGGCCGTGGACTGCGCCTGGGTGTAGAGGTCGTCGAAGTCGGGGCGGCGCCAGTGGGTGGCGTTGGTGGTGGAGGTGGAGAGCAGCCGCTGCGAGAGGTGCGACTCGATCGGCATCGCGCCGGAGCGGAAGGAGGCGAGCACGCCGCCGTCCAGGATGTCCTTCCAGTAGGTGTCCTTGTTGCCGACCCGCACGTCGATCGTGATGCCGGCCCGCGCCGCCTGGTCCTTGAGGATGCCCGCCGCCTCGACCAGTCCGGCCGCGACCGGCGAGGTGTCGAGGGTGATCCGCAGCCCCTCGGCGCCGGCCTCGCGCAGCAGCGCGCGGGCCCGGTCGACGTCCCGGGTGCGCTGCGGGAGACCGGCCGGATAGTACTGACTGCCCTTGCCGAACAGGTCGTTGCCGATCTCACCGGCACCGGAGAGCGCGCCGTCGACCAGCTCCTGCCGGTCGACCAGGTGGAAGAACGCCTGTCGGACCCGGGGGTCGTCGAACGGCGGCCGGTCGGTCTTCATGACGAAGCCCTGCATGGCGCTGTTGCGCAGCCGGACGATGCCGATCCGCCCTCCGGAGGCGTGGGCGCGGGCGGTGGCCGGCGCCAACTCGTGGGCGTACTCGGCCTGTCCGGCCAGCAGGGCGTTGGCGCGGGCGGACTCCTCGGCGGCCGCGAGGATCTCCAGCTCGTCGAGGTGCGGGGCGCCGTCCCAGTACCCGTCGAAGCGCCGGAGCAGCAGGGAGCGGCCGGGCTCGAAGGAGACGAAGGAGAACGGCCCGGAGCCGACCGGTGCCCGGAAGTCCTCGGTGCCGTCCGGGACGATGTAGGCACCGAACGCGGCCAGGACGTTGGGGAATTCGGCGCACGGGCGGTTCAGTCGGAACTCCACGGTGCGCGGGTCGGGGGCCCGGCTCGCGGCGAGGTCGATCGGTTCGAGCGAGGCCCGGGCCCGGAACGCCCGCTTGGGGTCGGCTATTCGGCGGTAGCTGTACAGGACGTCGGCGGCGGTGACCGGCCGGCCGTCGTGGAAGACCGCCTCGCGCAGCCGGACGGTCCAGACGTCGAGGCCGGGGCCCGGTTCCCAGCCGGTGGCGAGCCGGGGGACGGCGGCGAGGTCGGGGCCCCAGTCGGCGAGCTTGTCGTGGAGCGCCTTGGCGCGGGCGACGTCGGCGAAGAGGTTGACCCGGTGCGGGTCGAGGGTCTCGTCGGCGCCGCCGCCGGCGAACAGGGCGCGCAGCCGGCCGCCGCGCCGGGGCTCGGCGGCGTCCGGTTCACGGTCGGTGGCGGCCGTGCCGCCCGGGGCGGAGCAGGCGGCCAGGGCGAGCGCCGCACCGGAGGCGGAGGCGGCGGTGAGCAGGGTACGGCGGGCGAGTGGGCGGGTCATCGGGGTCAACTTCCCTTTCGGGCGGGGGGTTCGAGCCGGGCGACCAGGTGCAGCCGGTCGCCGTCGGCGGTCTCGGGGGTGCCGGGGGTGCCACCGGTCCCTGCGGTGCCCGAGGTGCCCGGGGTGCCGTCCGTCCACGGGGGGTCGGTGCGCGGGCCGGGCCGGTCGTGCAGGGCGAGGACGGTGAAGCCGTGGTGGGCGAGCAGGTGGCGCAGCTCCTGCGGGAAGAGCAGCCGCCAGGCGGAGTGCTGCTCGACCGGCGGCGCGCCGTCGTCCCCGGCCCAGCTGCGGGTGCGGCGCAGGAGTTGGGCGGCGTGGTCGATCCACAGCACGGTGCGCGAGGTGAGGGTGACGCCCTCGTGGGTGATGCTGTCCAGCCTCGGCGCGTCGAGGAGTTCGGTGCGCCCGAGGAAGAAGGCGCCGTTGCGCATCTCGGCGACCAGCAGTCCGCCGGGGCGCAGGTGTCGGCGGACCCGGCCGAAGAGGGCGTCGAGGTCCTCGTTGGTGTGGCAGTGGAGCAGTGCGCTGTCCAGGCAGAGCACCGCGTCGAACCGCCCGGGCAGCGCGAAGTCCCGCATGTCGCCGACGTGGTAGGCCGGTCCGGGGTGGCGGGAGCGGGCGTGGGCGATCATCTCCGGGGAGCTGTCCAGGCCGGTGACGGTGCGCCCGGCGACGCGGTGCAGCCACGCCGCGTCCCGCCCGGTGCCGCAGCCGAGGTCGAGCACCTCGGGCCCAGCGCCGTGGGCGCGCAGCATCGCCTCGGCCCACCGGGCGGCGGTGGACTCCGGGTCGGGGAAGCGGAGTTCGTAGAGTTCGGGGCGGTCGGTGAGCAGGTTCCGGTGGGTCCCGGCGGGGGGCGGCGGGGTCGGGCGGCGGTTCATCGGGCCTCGCTGGGGAGGGGGCGGGCGGGGACGGGGAGCCGCCCGGCGCGGTGCAGCCGGGCGAGCGCGGTGGCGGAGGCGAGGCCGAGACCGGCGCAGAGCAGCCAGGGCGCGGTGGCGGCACTGTCCATGGCCCGGCCGACCAGGGTGTTGCCGAGCGCGGCGGCGAAGCCGGAGACCACGTAGTACAGGCCGTAGTAGGTGCCGGTGAGGCCGTCGCGCCCGAAGGCCGGGATCAGGGCGAGGACGAAGGGCTGCGCGGTCATCAGTCCGAGCTGGAGCAGCAGGACACCGCCGAGGACGCCGGGCAGGCCGGGTGCGGCGAGCGGCAGCAGGAAGCCGGTGGCGGAGACGGCGAGGCCGAGCGGGATCCAGCGGGAGGGCGGGCCGTGCCGCTGCAGGCGGGTGGTGATGCGCAGTTGCAGGGTCAGGTTGGCGAGGGTGGCGGTCAGGAAGACCAGGCTGACGGCGCCCTCCCAGCCGGTGGCGCGGCGGGCCGCGTCGGGCAGCAGCAGGTAGAGCTGGCTCTCCATGCCGAACAGGCCGACCATGCCCAGGGAGAAGGCCAGGAACCGCCGGTCCGAGGCCACTTCGCGCCAGTCGGCGAGCACGCCGCGCGGGGCGGGCTCGGCGGCGCGCTCGGGCAGGGCGAAGGCCTGGGCGACGGTGAGGACGGCGAAGACGCCGGCCGCGGTGAGCGCGGCGGCCCGGAAGTCCACCAGCAGCAGGACGGTGCCGATCAGCGGGCCGGCCAGCGCGCCGGTGGTGGCGAACACCGAGAACAGCGCGAACGCCTCGGCCCTGCGGTCCGCCGCCTCGCGGGCGACGTAGGTGCGCACGGCCGGGTTGAACAGCGCGCCGGCCAGCCCGCTGAGGGCGGAGGCGGCGAGCAGCACGCCGAGGGTGTCGCCGAGCGCGAACAGGCCGAAGCCGACGCTGCGCAGCGCGCACCCGGCGATGATGACGCGGCGCGCGCCGAGGCGGTCGGCGGCCGAGCCGCCGAGGATGAACAGTCCCTGCTGGCTGAGGTTGCGCAGCCCGAGCACGGTGCCGACGGCGAGCGCGGACAGTCCCAGGTCGTGCCCGAGGTGCCCGGCCAGGTACGGGATCAGCAGGTAGAAGCCGGTGTTGACGCCGAGCTGGTTGACCAGCAGCAGCCGTACGGGCAGTGGGAAGGTCCGTACGGCGCGCAGTATTCTCACCGGCCGGCCGCCGGTCGGGCCTCGGCGAACGGCTCGGCGCGGCCGTCGGGCGCGGGGGCCGGGGCCTCGGGAGCGGGAGCTCCGGCCGCTGTGGCCCGGGACACGGGGGCCGGGGCCTCGGGAGCGGAAACGTCGGGGGCGGGCAGCACGCCGAGGCCGGCCCGGTCCGGGGTGCGGACGGTGCCGTCGGCGCCGCCGATGCCCTGCCAGGGGTCGTGGGCGAGCAGCAGATGGCCGTCGAGGTCGAGCCAGCGGGCCCGGTCGGCGAGGTGGACGGCGGGCGCGATGCCCAGCGAACTCGCCACCAGGCAGCCGAGCATCAGCTCGGTGCCGCTGCCGCGCAGGGCCTCGGCGATGCGCAGCACCTGGTGGACGCCGCCGCACTTGGCGAGCTTGAGGTTGACGCCCTGGACCCGCCCGGCGAGCCGGCACGCGTCCTCGTAGTCGACGGCGTCCTCGTCGGCGATCACCGGGATCGGCGAGCGCTCGGCGACGGCGGCGAGCGCGTCGGGGTCGCCCGGGGCGATCGGCTGCTCGACGGCCTCGACCCCGGTGGCGGCGAAGGCGGGCAGCAGCCGGAGGGCCTCGGCCGGGGTCCAGGCGCCGTTGGGGTCGAGCAGCAGCCGGGCCCCGGGCGCGGCCTCGTGCACGGCCCGGACCCGGGCCAGGTCGAGGCCGGGGTCGGCGCTGCCGGCCTTGATCTTGAGCACGGTGAAGCCCGCGTCGGCGAGCCTCGCGGCCTGGACGGCGGCGCGCGCGGGCGGCTCGATGCCGATGGTGCGGGCGGTGACGGCGGCGACCGGGTCGGCCCGGCCGAGGAGGCGGTGGACGGGTTCGCCGGCCCGTTTGCCGACCAGGTCCAGCAGGGCGGCCTCGACGGCGGCCAGCACACCGGCCGGCAGCGCCGCGAACGGGGGCGCGCCGGAGGACAGGTCGGCAAGGGCCTGCTCGGGGTCCTGATGGCGCTCCAACGCGGGGCGCAGCAGGGCGAGTTCTTGGTGGATCCGGTGGGTGGGCAGGCCCAGGTGGAGACTGCTGACCACCTCGCCGTGGCCGGTCAGTCCGCCGTGGCCGAGGGCGAGCCGGACGGCGTCCCGCTCGGTGGTCACCGAGCGGGAGATGCGCAGCGGTGTGGCCAGGCGGAGCCGTCCGGTGCGGATGTCGAGCCTCATCGGTCCTCCTCGGTGCGGGCGGGTCCGGCGGCGGCCGGGACGGTGACGACAGGGACGGCGGCGGCCGGGACGGTGACGACCGCGGGGGCGGGGGCGGGCGCCGTCCGGCCGGTGCTGCAGCGGGCCCAGCCGCTGACCTCGACGGCCGCCGGGTGCGGGATCTCGATCGGGCGGGGCGCGGCCCGCTCGGCGTCCAGACCGTGCCGCCGGCAGAACGCGTCGTCGTACACCGTGCCGAGGTAGCGGTGCGGGCCGTCGGGGAAGACGGTGGCCACGGCGGCGCCCGGATGGACCCGGGCCGCCCAGGACGAGACCAGGGCGACCGCGCCGGTGGACCAGCCGCCGCTGACGAAGGCACCCCGGGCCAGCCGGCGGCAGGCGTCCACCGCCTCCGCCGGGCCGACCCAGTGCACCTCGTCGAAGGCCTGGTGGGCGACGTTGCGCGGGTGGATCGAGCTGCCCAGGCCGCGCATCAGCCGGGGCCGGGCGGGCTGGCCGAAGATGGTGGAGCCGACCGAGTCGACGCCGATGATCCGCAGCCGGGGCCAGCGGCGGCGCAGCGCCTCGGCGAGCCCCGCGCTGTGCCCGCCGGTGCCGACGCTGCACACCAGCACGTCGAGGTGGTCGAGCTCGGCGGTGATCTCCTGGGCCATCGCCCGGTAACCGGCCGCGTTGTCGGGGTTGTTGTACTGGTCGGGCCAGTAGGCGTCGGGCAGCAGGTCGAGCACGGCGCGCAACCGGGCGAGCCGGGCCGCCTGCCAGCCGCCGTGCCGGGCCGGCCGCTCGACCAGCTCCAGCCGGGCCCCGTAGGCGTGCAGCAACTGCCGCATGGACGGTTCGAGTTCGCTGTCGCCGACCAGCACGACCGGGTGTCCGAGGGCCTGCCCGGCGAAGGCCAGGCCGACCCCCATGGTGCCCGAGGTGGACTCCACCACCGTGGCTCCGGGGCGGAGTTCACCGCGCGCCCGGGCACCGCGCAGCATGGCGACGGCCGAGCGGGCCTTCATCCCGCCCGCGCCCAGCCCCTCCAGCTTGGCCCAGAAGCCGGGGTGCGGGTGCGGCAGCGGGGTGGTGATGCGGGTCAGCGGGGTGCCGCCGAGCAGCGGGAGCAGGTCCGGATTGCCCAGCGCCGCGGCCGGATCGAGCAGGGCGGTCATCGCGCCGCACCCCCTCGGGCCGCCGGGCCGCCGTAGAGGTGGAGCACGGTGGGGCCGCCGTCGAGCCAGAAGAAGGGGTAGGGCTCGGCACTGACGGCGGTGACGCCGTCCCCCAGCAGCCGGGGCAGCACCGCGCTGCCGGTCTGGGCGAACAGCACCAGCGGCTTGCCGGTGGCGCGGGCGTGCGCGAGCAGCGGATCGAGCGAGCCGTTGCCCAGGGTCATGCCGGAGGCGAGGACGGCGTCGCAGGTGTCGAGGTGGGCGAGGGCGTCGGTACGCACCGGTTCGTCCCACTCGGTGGTGCCGCCCTTGAGGTCGCACGGGACGTACTCGGCTCCGCGCGAACGAAGCTGCTCCAGGAGCGAGTTGACGACTCCGACGACCAGTACCCGGCGGACGTCGGCGAGCGGCAGCAGCCCCACCACGGCAGCGGCGCGGGCGCGGGACTTCGCCAGCGAGGAGCCCGCAGGCAGCGGGAACGGGCGGGCACCCGCGGCCGGTCCGTGCGGGCGGCAGTGGCCGAGGTAGGCGTCCAGCACGGCGACCCGGACGGCGGCGCGGGGGTGGTCGAGCAGTTCGTCGACGGTGGCGCCGACGCAGTCGGTGAGGGTGTCGGCGGGGAGTTCCCCCGGCTCGACGGCGCAGGAGCCGACGGCGGCGCCGAGCCGCAGGCTGAGCACCTCGTTGCGGTAGCCGCAGGCGCGGCCGGCGTGCCGGACCGCCTGGGCGGTGGTGAAGGCGAGCGCGACCCGCAGGGAGGCCGGGTCGGGCCCGTACGCCCCCGTACGGGCCCGCCCGGTGATCAGGTCGAGCGCGGGGGTACCGACGCTCGGGGGGACAGCGACGCCCGCGGTGGCGACGCCTGCGGTGGCGGCGGGGGCTGCGATTGCGGCGGGGGCGGGGGTTGCGGCGGGGGCGGGGGCGCTCATGCGGGCACCTCCGCCGGTTCGGCCCCGACGGCGGCCGTGAGCCGCGGCGTGAGCCCGGCCAGCAGCCGCTCGGCCGCGCCGCGCGCCCCGGCCCCGACGCTGTCGGCGGTCATGACGTGCCCGAGGTACTCGTTGTTGCTGGTCGCCGGCCGGACCTCGCGGCCCGCACCGGCGAGCGCCAGTTCGACCAGCGCCGGGTCGCGCCGCACCGCGTCCTCGCCGTCGAAGCCGTCCAGCAGTCCGGCCTGCCCGCCCTCGGGGACGAGGAAGGCGATCGCCGCGCTGGTGACCCCGGTCGGGTGGACGGCCAGGTCGGGCCGGCGGCCGAGGGCCACGTCGACGGCGGCGGCCGCCAGGTCGACCCCGGTGACCCGCCGGACCAGCTCGGTGATCCGGTTCCCGGCCGGTCGCGGGTTGACCTCGACCACGCGGGGCCCGGTCGGGGTCAGCTTGATCTCGGTGTGCGCGACGACCTGGTCCAGCCCGAGCGCCGCCAGCGCGGCGAGGGCGGTGTCGGCGGCGGCCCTGGCCTCGGCCGGCTCCAGGGCGGCCGGGAACATGTGCCCGGTCTCGACGAACGCGGGCGCCCCGGCGACGCTCTTGTCGGTGATCCCGACGACGTGCGCGGAACCGCCCGCCGAGACCGTCTCGACGCTGACCTCGGGCCCGGTGAGCAGCTCCTCCAGCAGCACGGCCGGCTCCCGGCGCTGGCCGCGCGCGTTCACCGGGAACGCGTCCAGGGCCCGGATCGCGACCAGGAGCTCGGTCTCGTCGACGACCTCCCGGACGAACATCCCGGCGCACAGGTCGACCGGCTTGACCACCAGTGGGTAGCCGATCGCCCGGGCGGCGGCCCGGGCCTGCTCGCGGTCGGCACAGAGCGCGTACGCGGGGCCGGGGACGCCGGCCTCGGCGAGCTTCCGGCGGGTGAGGTCCTTGCGGCAGGCGGCCTCGACCGCGTCGGGGGCGGCCCCGGGCAGGGCGAGCCGGTGGGCCACCCGGGCGACCTGGGGGAGGTAGTAGTCGCAGGAGGAGAGCACCCCGTCGAAGCCGAGCAGCCCGTGCAGCCGCTCGGCGTACGGGAGCAGCACGGCCGCGTCGTTGGTGTCGACGGTGAGGATGTTCTCCGCCGCGAGCAGCGGGTGCGGGCCGTCGACGGGGGCGGCGCGCAGGTAGTGGTGCAGGTCGCGGGTGAGGAAGGTGAAGCGGTGGCCGCTCTCCCCCAGGGCCCTCGGCAGCAGCCTGCTCATGGAGCCGACCCAGCTCTCGATCACCAGCAGATGCGCCACGGTTCTCCCCTTCGACGGACACGACGATCGGTGGACAGGCAGGACGGTAACGGGATTCGTTTTCATTTTCAACACGCCGGACCGCACGTCCGCCAACGTGTCAGATGAAAGTGGTTTTCATGTACGCTGACCATCACCCTCCCGCCCCACCTTCGGTCGGAGCTTCTGATGCAGCGTCAACTTCCTTATGTGATCCGTCATGCCGTGCCGGAGGACGTGCCCGGGGCGCGCCGGCTGATCCTCGACACCTTCTACCGCGAGTTCGGCTACGGCTATGTGCCCGAGTGGCACGCCGATGTGGTCGACCTCCAGGGGCACTACCTGGACCACCCCCGGCACGCCCTGCTGGTCGCCGTCCACGCCGAGGAGGTGGTCGCCACCACCGCGCTGCACTCCACCGGGCCGGTCCACCCGCCGCACCCGCGCGAGGTCGCCGAGCGCTACCCCTCGGGGACCACCGCCCAGCTGGTCCGGGTGTACGTCCGGGCGGAGCACCGGCGGCACGGTCTGGCCCGCGAACTCGTCGAGCGCGCGCGTGCGTTCGCCGCCGCGGAGGGCGGCTACCGGCGGCTCTACCTGCACACCAACACGGCGGTCCCGGGCGCCGAGCCGTTCTGGCGCAGCCTCGCCGAGGAGGTCCACGACGCCCGCCCGAGCGGCGAGCACGGCCCCGGCGTGGCCACCGTCCACTTCGAGATCCCGCTGCACCGGCCCGTCCGCACCGGTCCGGGCGTCGGGGCGCGGGTCGCGGTGGGGTGACCCTCGACCGTCGGGCCGCCCCCGCGGCGGCGGCGCGGTCAGCGGTCGGCGGTGCGGTCAGCGGTCGGCGGTGCGGCCGACGGTGACGGCGGCCGTGACGGTGGCGGGATGCCCGAAGCACGGACGGTGATGTGACTCAGGTCACACCGAAGCGTGAAATTTCCGGGGAGCGATTCCCCGTTTAGCCCTTCGTAGGACTAAGCGGGGAGTTTCTCCCCGGAACTTGTATGCTTCGGGAGGAGCAGAGCCATGAGCACCGCCGCCGTCCGGCCGACCCCGACGACGGAACCGGCCCGCACGCCCCGACTGCGTGCGGACGCAAGCCGCAACCGTGAGCGGATCGTGCTGGCAGCCCGGGACGCGTTCGTCGAGCACGGCGCCGAGGCGCCGCTGGACGAAATTGCGAAGCGGGCAGGCGTCGGAAACGCTACGCTCTACCGGAACTTCCCCACCAGGGCGGCACTGATCCGCGAGGTGGCACTTCTCGTCAAGAACCGCATCGTGGCGATCGCCGAGCGGGCCGCCACCGAGGCCGCCGGCCCGTTCGACGCCCTGGAGCGGTTCGCCCACGAGACGGTCGACGAGAAGGTCGGCGCGCTCTGCCCGATGCTCACCAACCAGGTCGACCTGAACGATCCGGACCTGGCGGAGGCACGCGAGCGCCTGCTGCTGGTCGTCGGCGATCTGCTGGACCGGGCGAAGGCGGCGGGCGAGATCCGTCCGGACGTCGCCCACGGTGACCTGTTCATCGCGCTCAGCCAGCTGACCCGCCCGCTGCCGGGCACCTCGTGCCACATCCTGGAGGGATTCGTCCACCGGCACCTGCAACTGTTCCTGGACGGCATGCGGGCGCCCGCCCGTTCGACACTGCCCGGCCGGGCCGCGACCTTCGAGGACTTCCACGGCGACCACTGATCCGACGCGTCCGCCGCTGTTCTCCTCCCCTTAACCCTTTGCCCCTTGCACTGCCCCGCACGTGTTCCGCACACCTCGCACCGTGAAGTGAGTACCTCCATGTCGAAAACCGACGCCCTGCCCTCCCTGCAGCCTGATCCGAGGCGCTGGAAGGCCCTGATATTCATCGGCCTCGCACAGCTGATGGTCGTCCTGGACGCCACCATCGTGAACATCGCGCTGCCGTCCGCCCAGAAGGACCTCGGCATCACCGACGGCAACCGCCAGTGGGTGATCACCGCGTACGCGCTGGCCTTCGGCGGACTGCTGCTGTTCGGCGGCCGGGTGGCCGACCTGTGGGGGCGCAAGCGCACCTTCATCGTCGGTCTGACCGGCTTCGCGCTGGCCTCCGCGCTCGGCGGCGCCGCCGCCAACACCGCGATGCTGCTCGGCGCCCGCGCCCTCCAGGGTGTCTTCGGCGCCCTGCTCGCCCCGGCCGCGCTCTCGCTGCTGGCGGTCATGTTCACCGAGGCCAAGGAGCGCGCAAAGGCGTTCGGCATCTACGGCGCCATCGCCGGTGGTGGCGGTGCGATCGGTCTGATCCTCGGCGGCCTGCTCACCGAGTACATGAACTGGCGCTGGACCTTCTTCGTCAACATCCCGTTCGCCGTGGTCGCCGCCGTCGGCGCCGTCATGGTGATCCGCGAGCCCGCCGAGGGCCGCAACCGCAACAAGCTCGACGTGCCCGGCGTGCTGCTGGTCACCACCGGTCTGGTCGCGCTGGTCTACGGCTTCACCCGGGCCGAGTCGGACGGCTGGAGCTCGGGCATGACGATCGGTCTGTTCGTCGCCGCCGCCCTGCTGCTGGCCGCGTTCGTCCTGGTCGAGAGCAAGGTCAAGGCGCCGCTGCTGCCGCTGCGCGTCGTGCTGGACCGCAACCGCGGCGGCGTCTACCTGTCGCTGGGCCTGGCCGTGATCGGCATGTTCGGTCTCTTCCTCTTCCTGACCTACTACCTGCAGATCGTGCTCGACTACAGCCCGGTGCTGACCGGCGTGGCCTTCCTGCCGATGGTGGCGGGCATGATCACCGGCTCCACCCAGATCGGCGCCCGCCTGATGACCCGCGTCCCGGCGCGGTACCTGATGGCGCCCGGCTTCCTGCTGGCCTCGGTCGGCATGCTGATCCTGACCCAGATCGACGTGGACACCTCCTACCCGGCGCTGATCCTGCCCGGTCTGGTCCTGATGGGCCTCGGCATGGGCACCGCGTTCATGCCGGCGATGAGCCTCGCCACGCACGGCGTCCAGCCGCGCGACGCGGGCGTGGCCTCCGCCATGGTCAACACCTCGCAGCAGGTCGGCGGCGCCATCGGCACCGCGCTGCTGAACACCATCGCGGCCAGCGCCACCACCACCTGGCTGGCGGCCCACGCCGGCGAGGCCACCAGCCCGGCCGCCGCGAAGGCGGTGCAGTTCGGGGGCATGGTGCACGGCTTCTCGACCGCGATCTGGTGGTCCTTCGGGATCCTGGCCCTGGCGGCCGTGCTGGCCTTCGTCCTGATCAACGCCGGCAGCCCCGGGGCCGGCGGCGCCGGTGAGGGCTCGGGCGCGGGTGCGGCGGACGCCAACGAGGTGCCGGTGCTGGTGCACTGACCCTCGCGGGGTAGCGCGACGGTGCGAAGCGGCCCGTCCGGTGTCTTCAGGACACCGGGCGGGCCGCTCGCCGTTCTCCCGCATCCGTGCCGGTGCCTGCGTCCGTGTCTACGCCGTCCGGGTGGGATCCTCTGTCGCCGTCGAACGGCAGCCGTTCAGGTCTGCGGCGGCGCACGCCCCCCGCCCACGCCTGCGGGACCGCACCGGTTCGCCGCTTTCGAACGCCCCCGAGCCCTCGAAACGGCGGCCGCCCCGGACGACAATGGAGTGGCCCACCCGGCCGGGGTCCTTGACCGGACCCGTGCCAGGCTGTCCCGTGGGTCGTACGGCGGAGGCACCCGGACCGTCGGGCCCCACCGCGGAGCACCGCACCGCCTGCGAGCAGCACGCCCCTGTGGAGCGCCACGGGAGCACCGGTCACCCCGACCTCCGGGGCCGCGCCGGCGCGACCGCCCGCCGGACCGGAGAGGGAGGACACCGTGCACGACCGTACCGACCAGCTCGCCGACAGCAGATACCTCCTGCTCACCTCCTACGGCGAGGACGGCCGCCAGGTCCACTCCCAGAGCTGGGTCGTCTCCGACGGCACCGCGCTCGGCATCTGGACCCCCGCCCACTCGGGCGAGGCCGAACGGATCCGCCGCCACCCCAAGGTGCTGGTCGGCCCCTGCGACTCGCACGGCCGCCCGACCGGCGCCCAGCTCCCGGCCCGCGCCGCCGTCTGCGACGAGGACGCCACCGCCCGCTACCGCGCGTCGCTGATCAACAAGTACGGCCTGTCGGCCTTCGTGGTCCTGGCCCGCAGCCGGATGCGGCTCGGGCTGGCCGGGACGATCGGGATCCGGATCACGCTCAACGAGCTGGAGCAGCGGCTGATCGGGCCCGAGTGGCAGGTGCCGACCACGTACTGCCCGAACTGACCTGCCGCGGCACGCGGCCTGGGCCGGCCCGGGCTCAGGCCGTGCCGTTCTCCGGGGCGCGGGCGAGGTCGCCCGGCTCGCAGGCCTCCTGGCCGGTCCCGGCGTGCACCACCTTGACCGCGCGGCCCGCCCCGCCCGGCACCACCCGCTGCTCCTTCCCGCACCTCGGGCAGATCAGCGGGATGCGCGAGCGGTGGGGGGCCGGGCCCGCGGCACCCTCCGACGGTGTCACGACAGCGGGTGGGTCGGGACGGGGCTGACCTGCTGGATCTCACCGTGGGCCTTGGTGAGCAACTGCGAGGCGAGGTCGTTGAGCGCCCGCGCGGCGGCGATCTCCTCACCGACCTTGAGCTGTTCCGGGTCCGACGGGTGGCGGCTGGTGTACCCGTGTGCGCGCAGCTCCGATCCGTCGCCCAGTCGCAGCAGGGCGGCGGCGGCTGTCCGCGGCCCCTCCTCGCGGAACTCCATCTCGATGTGCCAACCGACAAGAGTCTGCATGGCGGATCACCTCCGGCGGTCGCTCCTCGTCCGGTCACCCCTCCTACTCCTCCAGGGTGCGCCGCGCCCCTCGCGAACACCAGGGCAGGCCGTCCCCGCTGCCCCGGAACCAGAACTTGAACGCGTTCAATGCCGCGCGTAGAGTCGGCGCGCAAGGGAAGTTTGAACGCGTTCAAGGAGCTCCGACCGCCATGGGCAGAGGCACCACCGAACTGGTCGACCTGCTGGTCCTGCTCGGCATGGGCGCGGTGGTCCCGCTCGGCCTCGCACTCGTCGACGAACCCGGACTCGTCCGGCTGCGCCGCCTCTGGCCGCTCGCCGCCGTCCCCGGCGCACTGTCGCTGTGGCTGCCGCGGGGCCCGCTCGCCACCGGCGCCGCCGCCTGCTACGCCCTTGGCACCCTCGCCGTCGCCGCCCACGCCCCGCTCCGGCTGGCCCGCACCCGCTCCCTGGCCCCGGCCGAGATCGCCGTCCTCACCGCGCTGGCCATGCCCTCGATCGCCGGACTCGCCCTGGTCGCGGAACGCGCCGGGTACCAGCTGTTCGGCTTCGACCTCGACATCCTCGCCCTGACCGTCCCGCACTTCCACTACGCCGGGTTCACCGCCGCCCTCGTCGCCGGACTCGTCTGCCGCGCCGTCCCCGACCGCCCCGCCGCCCGGTGGGCCGCGCTCAGCGTCCCGACCGGGACCCTGCTGGTCCTCGGCGGCTACTTCGTCGGGGACTGGGCCGAACTCGTCGGCGCCACCGTCCTCACCGCCGGCATGTGGCTGGTCGGCCTGCTCACCTGGCGCGACCTGCGCCCCCGGGCCGAGGACCGCAGCGGCGCCCCCCGGTTCACCGGCACGCCCCTACTGCTCGGCGTCTCGGCGGCCGTCCTCGCCGTCACCATGCTGCTCGCCCTCTGGTGGGCCCTCGGCGAAGCCACCGGACTCCCCCACCCCACCCTCGGCTGGATGGCCGCCACCCACGGCGTCGGCAACGCGCTCGGCTTCGCGCTCTGCTCGCTGCTCGCCTGGCCCCGCCTCGCCGTCGCCCCTGTCCCGCCTGTCCCGCCTGTCCCGCCGATGCCGCCGATCCCGCAGGAGGCCCTTCGATGAACGCCGTCGCACCGCTGGACGACCTCAACTACCCCGAGGTCGGCGCCAGCACCCGCCTCGACGCCCCACTGCCGACCGGCTACAACCACCTGCGCCACCGCGCCCTGCTCGGCCACGGCCGCGCCGCCCTCGACGCCGCCGGGGCCGCCGTACTGGACTGGCGGATGCACCGGGCGGCCGGTGTCCGGATCACCACCGACGCCGACCGGGCCGCACGCGGCGTCGCGGTCCACTGCGGCATCGGCCTGGGCCCGCTGCGGGCAGGCGCCCCGTGCCGGGTGGTCTGGAGCACCGCCGACGGGGAGCACGACCGCTACGGCTTCACCTACGGCACCCGCCGGGGGCACCTCGCGGTGGGCGAGGAGACCTTCGTGGTGGAACTCGCGCCGGACGGGGCGGTCTGGTTCACCCTGAACGCCTTCAGCCGCCCACAACGCTGGTACGCCCGCCTCGCCGGCCCCCTCCTCCCCCTCGCCCAACGCTTCTTCGCCCAGCGCTGCGCCCGCGCCCTCACCCACCTCGCCACCCGGGCACCCCGGTAGACACGGAGTAGGAAGTCGGCGAAGTCGACTTCCTACTCCGCACCGACCACCACCTCTGCTCACACCAAGCAGGGGCGGCAGCGCCCCGCGCCGCCGACGGACGAGCGGGAGCGAGAAGTCGGCCCCATCGACTTTCCACAGCGAGCGGCAGCGGCGCCGAGCAGGGACACGGGAGGTCGGCGGGATCGACCTCCCGTGGCGACGGACGAAGGGCTGGGGTGGTGGCGCAGGAAGTCGGCGGGGGCGGCTTCCTGCGGTGGGGGTCAGGGGGTGCGGGTGGGGATGGTGAGGAGGAGGGTGTCGGTGTCGAGGGTGCGGATTTCGAAGTGGTCGATGGTGGTGGGGGGGAGGGCGGTGCCGCCGGTGGTGTGGAGGGCGGCGGCGGTGTAGCCGGTGGCGGGGACGCTCCAGGTGGTCACCGTCTGCCGGTCGCCCGCGCCGGAGACGGCGACCAGGTCGCAGGTGAGCGGGCCGGGGACGCCGGAGAGTTCGAGGGTGATCCGGCTGCCCCAGGGCGCGGGGTCGACGCCGACGACGGCGTTGGCCCCGGTCGCGGGGTTCGTCGCGGTGAAGCGGTGGGCGGCGGCCGCGGCGACCACCGCGGGCGGGGTGTCGGCAGTGATGACGGCGGCGGTCACCGCAGGTCCGGCCAGTGCCACGGCGGCCGCCGCGACGACCAGCGCCAGCCGCCGGACCCGGCCCCGGCGGCGGACCGCCCCGACCTCCGCCACCAGCCGGTCCAGCAGCGCCGGGTCCGGCCTCGGCAGGGGGTCGGCCGGATCGCCGTCGGCCGCGTACTCGGCCAGCAGGGTTCCGACGGGGGTGAGTTCGGCCAGTTGCCGGGCGCACTGCGGGCAGCCGGCCGCCAGATGGGCGTCGAAGGCGGCGCGTTCGGCCGGGTCCAGTACGCCGAGGACGTAGCCGGCGACGTCGAGGTGCACGGACGGCTCGGGGCCGGGCTCGTGCGGTGTCACGGTGTCACGCCCCGTTCCTCCAGCGCGAGCCTCAGCGCGCGCAGCGCGTAGTACAGCCGCGAGCGCACGGTGCCCGCCGGGATGCCGAGTTCGACGGCCGCCTCGGTGGCGGTCAGGCCCTTGAAGTACGTCTCCACGACGACCTCCCGGTGCGCGGGCGACAGGTCGCCGAGGGCATCGGCGACCGTCATCATCCGCAGTGCGCGGTCGAGTTCGTCAGCCGCGGGCAGCAACTCCAGCGGAGCCGCGTCCACTTCGCGCGGTCGGGCGAGCGCGGCGCGGTGTCCGTCGATGACGATCCGCCGCGCGACGGTGGCGAGCCAGGGGCGCAGCGACGCGGTCGCCGGGTCGAGCCGGTGGAGGTTGCGCCAGGCCCGCAGCAGGGTCTCCTGCACGACGTCCTCGGCGCGTTGGCGGTCCCCGGCGACGAGGTGGAGCACGAAGCCCAGCAGGGGCCCGGCGTGCTCGCGGTAGAGGGCGCGCATCAGCTCCTCGTCCGGTGCCGACGCGCTCCGCGCGGCCGGGCGGCCGCCACCGGGAGGCTCCTCGGTCACCATCACATCCTTGCGCACCCGTGCCTCCGGGTCGAGTGTGGGCGGCGGTCCGTCGGGCTCAGTAACCGGAGCCGCCCGAGGTGGCGGCGGCCCGGTCGCCGGCGGGGGTCACCGCGAACCAGACGCCCTGGACGCCCTGGCCCTTGGTGTCGCCGGGGTTGTGGTCGGGGGCGTAGCGGTAGAGCGGCCAGCCGGCGAGGGTGAGTTGCTTGCTGCCGTCGGCCCGGGTGACGGTGCCGACGAGTTTCGCGTCGATGCCGTTGACGGTGGCCGTCGTGCCGTCGGCCGGGGCCGCGGCCGGGGGCCAGAGGGTGGCGCAGTCGCCGGCGCAGGTGGCGGTGGGCGGTGTGGCGCTGTCCTTGTCGAAGCGGTAGAGGGTGAAGCCCGCACTGTCGGTGACGACGGTGCCGAGCCGGGCGGCGGTGGTGGTCCGCAGGGTGGCGGCGGACGTGCCCGGTACGGCGGGGGCGGAGGAGGACGCGGGCGGGTCGGCGGGCGGCGAGCCGCCGGAGGAGGCGGAGGAGCCGCAGCCCGCGACGAGGGCGGCGGCGGCGAGCACGGCGAGGCGCCCGGGCCCGTGAACGGAACCGGTCGGGCCTTCGGTACGGGTACGGCGGGTGTTGCGCATGGTGACCGCTCCCCGGTCGGTGGGTGGGCACGTCGGTGCCTGACACCCTCCGGTACGGACGCGGGCCCGATTCCGCTCGACGAACCGCGCGGCAGGGTCCGCGGAATAGCACGCGGACAGCAGCCGTTGTCGGGGGCGCATGGCCTGGATCGCCACCACCGGAAGGGCAGGAATCGCGAGATGAGCAGCACGGTCGAGCTGACCAAGGAGAACTTCGACGACATCGTCCCCGGTGAGGGCGGCAAGGATTTCGTCCTGATCGACTTCTGGGCGGCCTGGTGCGGCCCGTGCCGGCAGTTCGCGCCGGTCTTCGAGAAGGCCGCCGAGCGTCACCAGGACCTCGTGTTCGCCAAGGTCGACACCGAGGCGCAGCAGGAGCTCGCCGCGGCGTTCGGGATCCAGTCGATCCCGACGCTGGCGATCATCCGGGAGGGCGTGCTCGTCTTCTCCCAGGCCGGGGCGCTGCCCGAGCCGGTGTTCGAGGATCTGATCGGCCAGGCCAGGAAGCTGGACATGGACGAGGTCAAGCGGCAGGTGGCGTCGGAGCAGAACGGCGCGCCGAAGGTCTGACGGCCGGTCGCCCGTACGGCGGGCCCCGGGGCGGTTCGTCCGCCCCGGGGCCCGCTGTCGCTTTTCTTCGGCGGACCGTCACGCGTTCGGAGGGCTCGGTGCCGGTCAGCCGTCGGCCGGGCCCGTCCCGTCCTCCGTCCAGTCGGCGAGGCGGGCGGCCAGCGCGCGGACCTCGTCGCGCAGGGCGGCGGGGCGGCGGACGGTGAAGGGCCAGCCGAGACCGGCGAGCAGCACGGCCATGCCGTCGAGGCGCTCGGCCCGGGCGCGGAACAGCACCCTGCCGTCCTCGGTCGCGGTGACCGTGCCGACGGTGGGCGGGATGCGGTGGCGGGCCTCGTCCAGGCCGGTGGTCAGGACGACCTCGATCTCGTGCTGCCACGGCACCGAGGCGAGTGATTCCAGGACCCTCCGCACCGGGTCGGCGTCCGCGGGCGGCTCGAAGCCGGTCCCGCCCGGGTGGACGGAGCGGATCCGGTCCAGCCGGAAGGTCCGCTGCTCGCCGCTGCGGTGGTCCAGCCCCGTGGTGTACCAGCGGCCGGAGTGGAAAACCAGTCCGTACGGGTCGAACTCGCGCTCGCTGGGCGTGCCGGCGCGGTCCCGGTAGTCGAGCCGGACCCTGCGGCTGCGGCGCGCGGCTTCGGCGAGCGTGAACAGCTCCGAGGCGGCCGGGCTGGGGCCGGTGGCGGGCGCGGCGGTCAGTCCGAGGGTCTGCTCGACGGCGGCGACCTGGTCGCGCAGCGCCGGCGGCAGCACCCGCTGGACCTTGGCGAGGGCCGACTCCCCGGCCTGCTCCCCCACCGACAGTCCGGACCGGCGTCCGGCCAGCAGCCCGAGGACCACCGAGGCAGCCTCGTCCCCGGTGAGCATCAGCGGCGGCAGCCGGTAGCCGGGCAGCAGCCGGTAGCCCCCGTAGCGGCCCCGGTCGGCCTGGACGGGGATGCCGAGTTCGGCGAGCCGGGCCGCGTAGCGGCGCACGGTGCGGACGTCGACGTCCAGCCGCTCGGCGAGGTCGGCGCCGGTGAGGCCGGGGCGTGCCTGGAGCAGTTCGAGGAGGGCGAGGATGCGGCTGACCGGGTGCTCCACCGTGCTCCGCTCCTGTTCTCCCGTGCGGCCCGGACGGTTCGGACGGCCCGGACGGTTCGGCCGGACGCCCGCGCAGCCCGGACGGTTCGGCCGGAGGGCAGTGGGCGGGGCTGACGGCCGGGTGGTCGAACCGGCGGCAAATCCGGTCGAGTTCTGTCCGGTTGCCATTCTAGGGTCGGGGTCACGACGGGCGGCCGGGTGGCGGTCAGGACCGGGCCCGGGCCCAGCACAGGCATTCCAGGAGAGGACCGTCCCATCATGAGCACTTTCGTACTCGTCCCCGGTTTCTGGCTCGGCGGCTGGGCCTGGGAGGCGGTGGCCGAACCCCTGCGCGCCGCCGGGCACACCGTGCACGCGGTGACCCTGCCCGGGCTCGCCGAGCGGGCCGGCGAAGCCACCGCGGAGACCGGCGCGGAGGCCCAGATCGCCGATCTCGCCGAACTGTTGGTCCGCGAGGACCTCCGGGACGTGGTGCTGGTGGCGCACAGCGGCGGCACCGTCGCCGTGTCCGGCGCGGCCGACCGGGTGCCGGACCGGATCCGGCGGGTGGTCTACGTCGACTCCGGCCCGCTGGCCGACGGCGTCGCGCTCGCGGACCTCTGGGAGCCGGACCAGCGTGCCGCGATGGAGGCCATGGTGGTGGACGGCCGGTGGCTGCCGCTGCCGTCCTGGGAGGTGCTGACCTCCGACGGCACCTCCGTGGAGGGCATCGACGAAGCCGGGCTGGCGCGGTTCCGCGAGCGGGCCACGGCCCAGCCGGCCGGGACGTTCTCCGAGCCGGTGCGGCTGACCGGCGGGGCGGACAAGCTGCCGAAGGCCCTGATCTCCTGCTCGATCCCGCTGGGACAGCTCCGGGAGATGATCGCCGCCGGGCACCCGTACTTCGCGGCGCTCGGCGGGGCGGAGTGGGAGCTGCGCGAGGTGCTGACCGGGCACTGGCCGATGTTCTCCCGGCCGGCCGAAACGGCGGCGGCGCTCGCGGAGTTGGCGGCGCTCGGGTAGGTCGTGCCGTTCGGACCGCTCCGGGTGGCCGCCGCACCGTACCTCCGTGCGGTGCGGCGGTCACCGGGGTGTGAAGGGGTTGTCCGGACCGGCGCCTCGCCCGCGTGTTCGGCTGCGTCGGGCGGTCCGGTCGGCGCAGGATGGGCACGGCACGACGGCACCACGGCACGGGGCACCACGGCACGGTGCACGAGGCGCACCGGCACCGGAGCGCCACCGGCCCGTCCGCGGGCCCGTGTTGTCCGCCCGAACAACAGCACCGATCCAGAGCAGCGAGGAGCACGTATGACCTCCCCCCAGTCCCCCGCCCCCGAGGAGTTCGACGTCATCGTGATCGGCGCGGGCCCCACCGGCGAGAACGTCGCCGACCGGACGGCCTCCGCCGGGCTGCGCACGGTGATCGTGGAGAGCGAACTGGTCGGCGGCGAGTGCTCGTACTGGGCCTGCATGCCGAGCAAGGCGCTGCTGCGCCCGGTGGCCGCGCTGGCCGACGCCCGCGCGGTGGCCGGTTCCCGGGAGGCGGTCGGCGGCGGGGCGCTGGACGCGGCCGCGGTGCTCGCCCGGCGGGACTCGTTCGCCTCGCACTGGCAGGACGACGGCCAGGTGCGGTGGCTCCGCGACACCGGCATCGAACTGGCCCGGGGCCACGGCCGGCTGGCGGGCGACCGGCAGGTGACGGTCGAGTCGGAGGACGGCGGTGAAAGGTTGCTGGTGGCCCGGCACGCCGTCGCGATCTGCACCGGGAGCCGCCCGGTGCTGCCGCGCGATGTGACCGGACTGGCCGACGCCCGGCCGTGGACCAACCGCGAGGCGACCGGCGCACCCGCCGTCCCCCGGCGGCTGGCCGTGGTGGGCGGCGGGGTGGTCGGCGTGGAACTCGCCACCGCCTGGCGGGCGCTCGGCTCCGAGGTGGTGCTGCTGGTCCGCGGCTCCGCGCTGCTGCCCCGGACGGAGCCGTTCGCCGGCGAGCTGGTCGCGGACGGTCTGCGGGACCTCGGGGTGGACCTCCGGTTCGGGACGGAGGTGACCGCGCTGGAGCGGCGGGCGGTGGCCGGGGCGGACGGGGCAGACGGGGCAGAGGGCGCCGACCCTGCGGAGGGCCCGTCCGAGGTCACGCTCACCCTGGGCGACGGCGGGCGGCTGACCGTGGACGAGGTGCTGTACGCCACCGGGCGTGCCCCGCGCACGGCCGACGTCGGCCTGGAGCAGGTCGGTCTGCACCCCGGCGACTGGCTCGACGTGGACGACAGCTGCACCGTGCTCGGTGTCGACGGCGCATGGCTGTACGCCGCCGGGGACGTCAACCACCGGGCGCTGCTCACCCACCAGGGCAAGTACCAGGCGCGGATCACCGGCGCGGCGATCGTCGCCCGCGCCCAGGCGCGCCCGCTGGACACCGAGCGCTGGGGCGCGCACGCCGCGTCCGCGGACAGTGCCGGCGCGCCCCAGGTGGTCTTCACACAGCCGGAGGTAGCCGCCGTCGGTCTGACCCTCGACGCCGCCGAACGGGCCGGACTGCGGGTCAAGGCGATCGACCACGACCTCGGCGCCGTCGCCGGGGCCTCGCTCTACGGCGACGACTACCGGGGCCGGGCCCGGGTCGTCTTCGACCTGGACCGGGAGGTGCTGGTCGGCGCGACCTTCGTCGGCCCCGGCGTCTCCGAACTGCTGCACTCGGCGACGATCGCGGTGGTCGGCGAGGTGCCCATCGACCGGCTGTGGCACGCGGTGCCCGCCTATCCGACGATCAGCGAGGTCTGGCTGCGGCTGCTGGAGGGCTGCCGGGGCTGACGGCGGCCGGTTTCCGGTGGCCGGTGGTGCGGCGCCCGGGCGTCCCGGGCGCCGCACCACCGGCCCCGTCCTCGGTCGGGCGCGGCGTCCGGCGGCGGTCCGCACCGGCGCGGCGAGATGTGGCGGGCCCCCGACAGCGGGACACTGGCCCGGGAGGGGTGTCCGAGGGGGCCGTTTCGCCGACCGGGTGGTGTGTGGCAATGACCGAGGTGCTGTTGGCCGTCGGGACCGAGAAGGGCCTCTTTCTCGGCCGCAGTCGTGACCGGCTGGACTGGGAGTTCAGCGGGCCGCACTTCCGGATGAACGCGGTCTACTCCGTCGCCGTCGACCGCCGCGGCGGCCGGACCAGGCTGCTGGTGGGCGCCGACAGCAGCCACTGGGGCCCGTCGGTGTGGCGCTCGGACGACCTCGGCGCGAGCTGGTTCGAGCCGTCCACCCCGGCCATCCGCTTCCCGGAGCACACGGGCGCCTCGCTGACCCGGGTCTGGCAGCTCCAGCCGGCCGGCCCCGAGGCCCCCGACGTGGTCTACGCGGGCACCGAACCCGCCGCGCTGTTCCGCTCTGCGGACGGCGGCGAGACCTTCACCCTGGTCGAGTCGCTGTGGGACCACCCGCAGCGCACCGAGTGGGGCGCCGGCTACGGGGGCCAGGGCCTGCACACCGTCCTGTGCGACCCGCGCGACCCGGAACGGCTGCTGGTCGCCGTCTCCAGCGGCGGCGTCTACCGCAGCAAGGACGGCGGCGGCAGCTGGGAACCCTCCAACACCGGTCTGCGGGCCGAGTTCCTGCCGGAGGAGAACCAGTACCCGGAGTTCGGCCAGTGCGTGCACAAGATCGCCCGGGACGCCGTGAACCCTGACCGGCTCTACCTCCAGAACCACGGCGGCGTCTACCGCAGCGACGACGGCGGCGCGAGCTGGCGCTCGATCGCCGACGGCCTGCCCGCCGACTTCGGCTTCGCGATCGCGGCCCACCCGCACCGCGCCGACACCGCGTACGTGTTCCCGCTCGGCGGCGCCGACGACCGGATCCCGCCGGGCCGCCGCTGCCGGGTCTTCCGCACCGACGACGCCGGCGACAGCTGGCAGGCCCTCGCCGAGGGCCTGCCCGGCGAGGACCACTACGGCGTCGTACTGCGCGACGCGCTGCGCACCGACGACCTCGCGGCGGCCGGCATCTACTTCGGCACCCGGACCGGCGAGGTCTACGCCAGCAACGACGAGGGCGCGCACTGGTCGCCGGTGCTCTCCCACCTGCCGGACGTGCTCTGCGTCCGCGCGGCGGTGATCGCGGACTGAGCAGGCCGGGGCCCGGGGGTGGCCGACCACGGGGTTCGGGGACGGCCGGGCTCAGGTGTCGTACTCGCCGTCCCAGGGAGCGTGGAAGCCGAGGCCGTCGGGGTAGAGCTCGGCCCAGTCGTCCTCCGTCGCTTCCTCGTCGTGCCGCTCTGTCACCAGGCCGAAGCGGCAGCCGTCGACCAGCACCAGGAAGGGCGCGACCGCGATGTCCCCGAACTCCCGCTCCGGCAGGGCGTCCAGCCACTCCCGCAGCAGTTCCTCGGCGGTCTTACCGGTACCGGTGCCGAACTCCTCGGGCACCGCCTCGATCCGTGAGCCGAGGTGCCGCCCGCCCGGGTCGAACCGGTGCAGCACCGCGTACCAGGCTCCGTCGTCGGAGTCGGAGGACCCCTCGGGGCTGGCGTAGCAGACGGAGGCGAAGAACTGGCCGCCCCGGCAGCGGCCGATGGTGTCGGTGCGGTAGCCGGGCTCGTGCAGGATCGGGACGACCTCGGGGACGCTCATGCCCGGAACGCTGAGCGTCGCCACCGACAATCCGGCCACGTCCTGACCGATTCGCCGCCCCGGTCGGCCGGTTGACCGGCAGTCGGTTGATCCCGGGCGGATCGTTCACCGAGCATGGCGGGACGACAGGGCGTACCCGAGGGTGCGCCGACGGGCGAGGATCGGACGGACGGCGTGGCGCAGACGGGGAGCGACTGGCAGTACGGGTACGGGGCCGACGGGGTCGCCGTGGTGCGGTTCGAGCGGGGGGAACGGGAGGGCCGCCCCTGGGCGGACCGGCTGGAGGTGGTCGACCCGGGCACCGATCCCGCCGCCCTGGCCGCCTTCGTGCGGACGGAGCTGGCGGGCTGGGTGGTCTCCGGACCGGTCCGGCTCGGGGAGGAGCTGGTGCGCCAGGGAGCCGCGGTGCTGCGCCACGGCCACACGATGCACCGGGACCTCACCGACGCTCCCCCGCCCGGGGGTTGGGAGGTCTGGGCGGAAACCCCGCTCCGGGACGGGTTCCGGGCCGTCCCCTGCGACCGGGGGGCCGAGGCGCTCGTGCCGGCCTCCCGGGCGGCCTTCGGCCCCGGCCACCCCGACCACCGACCGGACGAGGGCCGGGACGACCGGTCCTCGGTGCGGAGGATCGCCGAACTGCTCTCCGGGCAGGTGATAGGACCCCCGCTGTCGGCCAGCAGCCTGGTCGTGGACGGTAGCGACCTGGTGGTGGCCGGTGCCGTCGTCACCGACTGGGACGGCCTGCCCTGGATCGCCCACGTGTTCCGCCACCCGGCGCACGGCTACCCCGGTCTCGGCCGCGACCTGCTGCGCCGGGTGGTCGCCGAGGTCGCCGCCGGTGGCGCCGCCCGGATCGGACTGGCCGTGACCGAGGGCAACCGGGCCCGGCAGCTCTACGAGGAGCTGGGTTTCACGACGACGCACAGCTCGCTGACGGTCGTCGTCCCCTGAATCGCGCGGGGTCGCCCCCGCCGTCCTGGAACCGGCCTCAGGGGCGGGCCAGTTCCAGGACGGCTATCCCGGCCAGTACGGCCGCGCTCGCCGCCATCCGCAGCCGCCCGAGCCGCTCCCGGAAGACCACGGCGGCGATCAGCGCGGCGATCACGATGCTCGTCTCGCGCAGCGCCGCGACGGTGGCGAGGTCCCCCCGGGACTGCGCCCACACCACCAGCCCGTAGGCGGTCAGTGACAGCACTCCGCCGAGCAGCCCGAACGGCACCGCCGGACCGGCCCCGGCCAGCAGGCCCGGCCCGCGCCGGACCCGGGCGATCAGTGCCAGGACCGGCCCCTGGAGCAGGAACAGCCAGGCGACGTAGCCGCCGACCGTCCCCGCGTGCCGGACGCCGCCGCCGTCGGACACGGTGTAGGCGGCGATCATCACCCCGGTGCCGAGCGCCGCCGCGAGCGCGGGCAGCTGGGCCCGGCCGGGGATCCCCTTGGCGAAGGCCAGACCGACCAGCCCGCAGGAGATGACGGCCACCCCGAGCAGCTCCCCGACCCCGGGCGACTCGCCGAGGAGGGCCACCGACAGCACCGCCACCAGCAGCGGCGCCGAACCGCGCGCGATCGGGTACATCTGCCCGAAGTCCCCCAACTGGTAGGCCCGCAGGAGCAGCAGCTGGGACGTCACCTGCATCGCCACCGAGGCCAGCAGGTAGGGCCAGGCGACGGCCGCCGGGAACGGGTTGAGCAGCACCAGGACCACCGCGCAGGCGGTGTACGCGAGGTTGATCAGGGTGAACCCGACCAGCTTGTCCTCGATCCGGTGCGCCAGCCCGTTCCACACCGCGTGCAGAACGGCGGCGGTCAGAACGGCCACGGGAACGGCGGCGGCTGCCACGGCGGGGCTCCCCTCCTGAGGACGGAACGACGTAACGACGGAACCGACGGAACCGGCAGAACGACGGAACGGCAGAACGGTGGATCCGCGGGCCGGCGGAGCACCGACCCTCGGAATCCCGTTCCACGTTACACTGCTTCCATGGAAGAGCATTCCGATTTTTCTCCACTGGAGTCCCAGCTGGCCGCCCACGTCCGCGCCCGGCTGGGCGAGCTGCGCGGCAGCGAGGAGCGGGTCGCCCGGGTGGTCCTCGCCCGGGGCGCCGACCTGGTCGGCCTGAGCGTGAGCGATGTCGCCGAGCTCGCCGGGACGGCGCCGTCCTCGGTGGTCCGCGCCTGCCAGCGGCTCGGCTTCCGGGGCTACCAGGAGCTGAAGATCGCGGCCGTCCGCCAGGCCCCGGCCCTGGCGCCGGACACGTCCGACACCCGGGACCCGGCCGCCCGCGCCCTCGCCGACACCGTTCGCGCCGCCCGGGAGGCGCTCGACGGCATCACCACGACGCTCGCCGTCGACGAGCTGCGGGCGGCGGCCGAGGTGCTGAACGCCGCCGACCACGTCCTCCTCCTCGGCGAGGGGCTGTCCGGCGCGGTGGTCCTGGACGCGGCCTACCGGCTGCGCGCCCTGGGCCTGCGCACCGACGCCCCCGCCGACCCGAGCACCGCGCAGCTGGCCGCCGCGCAGCTGACGTCCGCCTCCGCCTGCCTGGCGGTCAGCCACACCGGGGCGACCCGCACCGTGGTCGACGCCGCCCGCCACGCCCGCGGCAACGGCGCCGCGGTGGTGGCGGTCACCAGCTACGCCCGCTCCCCGCTCGCCGAGGCCGCCACCCGCACCCTGGTCGCCGGCGGCCAGGACCTGGTCTTCGGGCTGGAGACCACCGCCAGCCGGATCGCCCACCTGACGGTCGTGGACGCGCTGACGCTCACCCTGCTCGCCCTGCGCGGCGAACCGGCCGAGCAGGCCCTGCGCCGCTCCGCGGACGTCACCGCTGACCAGATGTACTGACGGCACCCCGCGCGGCGCCCAAAGCGGCAGCCGACGCGGCACCCCGGGCGGCGTCCGACGCGGCGTCCGGCGCGGCGTCCGGCGCGGCGTCCGGCGCGGCGTCCGGCGCGGCGTCCGGCCGGTGGAACGACGGCCGGGCCCGTCGGTGCCGGTGTGTAGGCTCGCGGGCATGGCAAGGGTGACGCGGGACGACGTGGCGAGGACGGCGGGGACGTCGACGGCGGTCGTGAGTTATGTGATCAACGACGGGCCCCGGCCGGTGGCGGCCGCGACCCGGGCCCGGGTGCTCGCCGCCGTCGAGGAGCTGGGGTACCGGCCGAACCGCGTCGCGCAGGCCATGGCGCGGCGGCGGAGCGACCTGATCGGCATGGTCGTGCCGGACGCCCGTCAGCCCTTCTTCGCCGAACTCGCCCACACCGTGGAGCGGGCCGCCGCCGAGCGCGGCAAGCTGGTGCTGATCGGCAACTCCGACTACGCGAACGAGCGCGAGGCCCACTACATCCGCGCCTTCCTGGGCATGCAGGTGGACGGTCTGATCCTGGTCACCCAGGACCCGTCCGCCCCCGGCGTCGCCCGGGCGGACGCCCCGGACGGGACGCCGGTCGTGCTGCTGCACCACCGCGCCGAGACCGAGCACGGGCTCGCGGTCGTCGCGGACGACGAGGGCGGGGCGCGGGAGGTCGTCGGCCACCTGCTCGGGCACGGCCACGCCACGGTGCACTGCTTCGGCGGCACCTTCTCGCTCAGCCCGAGCGACCCGGTCACCGTCCGCACCGCCGGCTGGGCCGCCGCGCTCGCGGCGGCCGGGCTCACCACCGAGGGCCGACTGGTCGGCGCGCCCTTCGACCGTGTCCGCGCGCACCGGGAGGCGCTCGCGCTGCTGGCGCGCGCCGCCCGGCCGACGGCCGTGTTCTGCGCCACCGACGATCAGGCGATCGGCCTGTTGCGGGCCGCCGACGACCTCGGCCTGCGGGTGCCGGAGGACGTCGCGGTGGCCGGGTTCGACGACATCGCGGAGGCCGTGATCGCCGGGCCGCCGCTGACCAGCGTGGCCACCGCGCAGGAGGAGATGGCGCGCGCCGCCGTCGACCTGGTGCTCGGTGCGCGCGCCGACGGGGAGCCGACGCCCACCACCGGGGCCCGGATGTTCCCGGCCCGGATGGTGGTCCGGCGGTCCTGCGGCTGCACCGGCGCCTGAGGCCGGGCCCGGACGGGGGCTTTACGCGCGGCCCGGAGCACCGCCCGGAGCGCCGTCCGGCGGGCCGGGCGGCCCGGCCATGAGGTGCAGGTTCTCGTGGCCGTCCGGGGCCAGTACCCGGTCGTGGTTGAACGCGGAGATGCCGGCCCAGAACGCGCCCCGTTCGAACATCGCCTTCTCGTAACCCTCGACGGCGGCGTCGAGGGCCGCCGCGGTCGACGCCTCCCAGCGGGCCGGCGGAGCCAGCACGGGGGCCACCGCGAGCGCGAGTTCGGCGGCGTCCCACATCGCGAGGTTGACGCCCTGCCCGGCGAACGGGGACATCAGGTGCGCCGCGTCCCCGACCAGGGTGACGCCCGGGCGGCGCGACCAGCGCAGGCCGACCGGCAGCATCTCCAGCGGCTGGGTGCGCAGGGTGTCGTCGCAGGCGGCCAGGGCGTCCCGGAACTCCGGTGCCCAGTCGGCGAAGTGCCGGGCGACGGCGGCGCGGGTGCCCGCCGGGTCGTCCGCGGAGAGGCCGGCCACCCGCAGCCAGTCCTCGGGGCTGCGGAAGAAGGCGTAGACGCGGATCCGGCCGTCACTGTTGCGCTGGAGGACCAGGCCCTTGTTGTCGTGGAACGCGAACAGGCTGCCGTTGCCCACCGCGGCGGCGGCCCCGGGGGCGGTCCGGTCGGCGTCGGGGATGCCCAGCTCGACCAGGCTGACCCCGGTGTAGTGCGGCTCCACCGGGGTGAGCAGCGGGCGGACCCGGGAGTGCGCGCCCTCGGCGCCGACCAGCAGGTCACAGAGCTCGACGGCGCCGTTGTCGAAGTGCAGCCGGTGCCGGCCGTCGCCGAGCGGCTCGGCGCGGTCGAGGCGGTGGCCCCAGCGGACGGCGTCGGGGGCGAGCGAGTCCAGCAGCAGTCCGCGCAGGTCGCCCCGGTCGATCTCGGGGCTCTCCCCCGGGTCGGCCCCTCCCGGCGGACCGGACCCGTCCCCGGCGCCCGGACGGCCCGGCGCACCGGCGGCGTCCGGAGCGGGCCCGGCGCCGAAGCCGCGGGGGGCGGCGCCGTGCTTGTCGACGATGCGGAACTCCGTGCCCTCGGTCCTGGCCCTCGCCCAGAACTCCTCGGTCAGGCGCGCCTCCTGGAGGGCGCGCCGGCCGGTGTCGCCGTGCAGGTCGAGAGTCCCGCCCTGGCCACGCACGTCCCGGTCGGGCTCGCGCTCGTACACGGTGGCGGCGATGCCGTGGACCTGGAGGATCCGGGCCAGGGTGAGGCCGGCGGGGCCGCCGCCGATGACGGCGATCCTCGCGGTCGCCCCGACCCCACCGGTCGTTCCGGTCCTTGCTGTCGTTCCGGTCATGCTGCGCAGTTCTCCTTCTGGGACGGGGGAGACCGCAATCGGCCGTGAAGCCGTCCCAGTCTGCTGGGCCGGGCGCCCGGGCAGAAGACCGTAATCGGACGGCGGCGGCCCGTTCGGACCACACCCCGGACCCGTTCGGAGCACCCCGGACCGTTCAGACGCCGGCGCGGGTGAGCCGGCGCAGGACGACGGTCACCACCACGGCGGTGAGCGCCAGCAGCAGACCGGCCTCGACCAGCTGGATCGGCACGAGGTGCGAGGCCGGGTGGTACTGGCCCCAGGAGGTCGGCGCCTCGTCGCAGGCGCTGGCCGCTTCGAAGCACTGGTCGCGCATCAGCCGGGTACCGTCCGCGCGCACCACGCCGTCCTCCACCAGCCAGGCGCCGGCGGGCTTGACGAAACCGCCCATCATGTTGTTGTAGGGCTGCTCCTCCTCGACCAGCGGCCAGAAGAACGGCCGCCAGGCGACCATCACGGCCTGGGAGAGTGCCACCACCACCCCGCTGACCAGCACGGCGGCGACGGTGCGCCGCAGCAGCTGCCCCACCAGCACACCCAGGGCCAGGCCGAACAGCGACCAGGCGACCGGGGCGAGGCCCAGCGCCGGGTAGGTGAAGCCCTGGAACGGGGGGTCGAAGGCCACCGGGCCCCGGTAGATGTCCGACCACCACACCCAGCTGGTCAGCGCGGACAGCACGGCGGTCGCCACCAGCACGGTCCCGCCGGGCACGGCGAGCCGGGTCAGCAGCCAGCGGCGCGGGCTGACGGACTGCGTCAGGACCAGCCGGACGGTGCCGCGTTCGTACTCCTGGGCGAGCAGCGGCCCGCCGAGGAACATGCCGATCAGCACCGGGACCGCGGTGACGGCGGGCTGGACGACGTCGGTGAACATCCGGCTCAGCAGCTCGACCCGGCCGGACCGCACCGCGCACTCGATCCGTTCCCAGGACGCCGGGGTGTAGCAGGAGGTCTCCCGCATGAGCACGATCCGGTCGTGGAGGAGGACGTGCATGGCGATCAGGACGGCCGAGACCAGGACGAGCAGGATCGCCACCGAGCGGATCGCGGGCCGGTTCTGGTGCAGCACCAGCCACAGTGCTCCGCTCGGCCCGCGCCTGCGGCGGGCCGGGGCGGAACCGCCGTTCGCGGCCGGGGCGGCGGCCGGGTGGGGCGGGGTCGCCGAGCCGGACAGGGTGCTGGTGCTCATGCGGCGGCCTCGCGATCGGGGGCGGTGGCGGGCGGGGGCAGCGGGCTGCGGAGGTAGGCCAGCAGCAGTTCCTCCAGGCTCGGCCGGACCGACTCCCACGGCCCGTCGACCGGTTCGCCGGTGTGCAGCAGCGCGGTGACCTGGCGGCCCCGGACCCGCCGCTCCACGGCGGTCCCGGCGGGGAGCTCCGCCCCGTCGGCGATGCCGGTGAGCAGCTGGTGATTGTCGAGGATCTCCTCCGGGTCGCCGGACAGCCGGATCCGGCCCGCCTGCACCAGCAGCAAGTGGTCCATGATGCCGTCGAGTTCGGCCAGGATGTGCGAGGAGAGCAGGATCGTGGTGCCGCGCTCGGCGGCCTCGGCCATCAGGACGCCCATCAGCTCGTGGCGGGCGAGTGGGTCGAGGTCGGCCATCGGCTCGTCGAGCAGGAGCAGATCGGCGCGCTTGCCGAGGGCGAGCGCGAGCGCGACCCGGGTGCGCTGGCCACCGGAGAGCGAGCCGACGCGGGCGTCGAGCCTCAACTCCCCCATGTCGACGACCCGCTGGGCCGCTTCCTCGTCCCAGCCCGGGTTGAGTTCGCGCCCCATGCGCAGGGTGCCCGCCACCGTGAAGGAGGGGTAGAGCGGCTTCTCCTGGGTGACGCAGGCGACCCTGGCCCGCGCCTCCGGGGTGCTCGACGCCTCGCCGAACACCCGCAACTCGCCCTCGGTGGGCTCGATCAGGCGCGCGGCCAGGGCGAGCAGGGTGCTCTTTCCGGCCCCGTTGGCACCGACCACGCCGCAGATCCGGCCGGCCGGGACGGTGAACTCGCAGCCCCGCAGCGCCCACCGGTCGCCCCGGTAGCGCTTGCCGAGCCCCACGGCCTCGACGGCCGGCGTCCCGGCGGACGGCGCGCCGTCCGCCGGGACGGATATCGCGTGCGTCGCCGCTGTCGCGTCTGTCATGCGGCCCCCACCCTCTCTGTTCTGTGCGCCTGCGCGTCTACGCGTCTACGCGGCCGGATCCGCCGGCCCGGTACTCCCGGCGGCGCCGGAGCCCCCGGCAGTACCGGTGCTCCCGGCCGTACCGGTGCTCCCGGCCGTACCGGTGCTCCCGGTGGCGCCGGTCCCGAAGCGCTGCTCCAGCACGGAGGCCATCAGCGCGGAGATGTCCTCGCGTTCGAGTCCGGCCGCACGGGCCTCGTCGACCCACCCCACCAGCCCCGCGCGCAGCGGTCCGTCGGCGGCCGCCTCGGGCCGGGCGAGCGAACGCCGGACGAAAGTGCCGAGACCGGGCCGGGGCTCGACCAGCCCCTCGCGTTCGAGTTCGCGATAGGCCTTCAGCACGGTGTTCGGGTTGATCGCGGTCTGTTCGACCACCTCCCGCGCGGTCGGCAGCTTGTCCCCGGGCTGCAGCACACCGAGTCGCAGCGCCTGCTTGGTCTGCTGCACGATCTGCTGGTAGGTGGAGACGCCGCTGCGCCGCTCGATGCGGTACTCGATCACACCCGCATCACCCTTTCACTAGTTTATTGGTGGAATGGTGGCGGACCGCTGCGCCTCGGTCAAGTCCGACCCACCCCCGGGGGGACGTTCGGGAAAGGTCCTACGAACGGCCGAGCAGCCGCAGGTCACCGTCGTCCACGACCCGGCGGTAGCCGAGCCGCTCGTAGCGGTCGAGCATCCGGAGGGTGTCGGCGATCGCGCAGGGTGCCTGCACGCTCGGGTCGGCCAGGTCGACGACCACCCACTCCGGGCCGCCCCGCACCGCTCCGGGCGAAAGCGTCCCGGGCGATGGCGCCCCGACCGACGGCGTCCCGACCGGCGGCGACTCGACCAGCGGCGGCGACGGCTCGCGGCACACCAGGCCGACCGCGGTCCGTCCGGCCAGTTGCGCGGCGAGGCGGTTGGAGGCGGCGACGGTGGCACCGTCGGGTATCCGGGCGAGCATCGACCGGGCCCGCTCCAGCCGGGGCGAGGTCCCCCAGGCCCCGGGGGCGACGAGTTCGTGCAGCGGATAGACCGGCAGCGTCACCAGGGCGACCAGGCCGGCCACCGCCAGTGCGCGTCGGGCCCGGCGGACGGCCGCCCGGTCCGGTCCTGCCTCCCGGCCCCGCGCCAGCACCCGGCCCGGCCCGGCGAAGGCGCCGGTCCGCCGCACGGCGTCCACCAGGGCCGCCAGCAGCAGCGGCATCAGCACCGCACTGTAGTGGTAACTCACGCCCCAGTAGTGCGAGTTGTCGGCAGCCAGTCGCCAGCCGAGGGTGGGCGCGCAGAGCAGGACCAGCGGCGACCGCAGCCCCAGGAAGCCGGCCGTCGCGGCGGCGAGCCCGAGCAGCAGCCACTTCAGCGGCGGCCAGACCAGCCGGCCCGCGAGCTCCCACGGCGCACCCGCCGCCTCCCGCGTCCCCATCTGGCCCCAGTAGTCGAAGGCCCCGTCCGGATTGAACGAGGGCAGCACCACCAGCACGGTCAGCGCGGTCGCGGCGAGTCCGAAGAGCGCCACCCCGAAGCCCAGCGCCCTGGTCCCGCTGCCCTTCCCCGCCCGGACGAAGACCAGTGCGCCGACCACGGCCACGGTGAGCCCGAGGTCCTCCTTGACCAGGACCAGCGGCAGCGCCCACAGCACCGCGGCGACCGGTCGGCCCCGGCCGAGCGCGGTGGCGGCGAAGGCCAGCAGCGGCACCGCGAACGCGATCTCGTGGAAGTCGTCGGCCACCGCCTCGACGATCCCCCAGGAGGCCCCGGTCAAGCCGCCGACCAGCACGGCCAGCCTCGGACCACCCACCTCGAAGGCCCACCGGGCGAGCGGCACGACGGCCAGCGCCATCAGCACCGCCTGCGCCAGCAGCAGCGTGACGGCGCTCGGGAACAGCCGGTACAGCGGGGCGAGGGTGGCGAGCAGCGGGTGGAAGTGGTCGCCGAGCAGCTGGTAACCGGGCCCCTTGAGCAGGACCACCGGCGCCTCCCCGTGGGCGTAGGCGCGCACCGCCTGTTCGAAGATGCCCAGGTCGTAGGACTGGGTGAGCATCCGCCGGTGCCGGTTGACGGCGACGCAGGCGTAGAGCGCGGCGAACAGTCCGGCCAGCCCCCAGGACAGCGGCCGGGGCCGCCGGAGGGCATGGAGCATCCACATGAGTAACCCACCCTTTCACTACTCAATTAGTGAAAGGGTGGTGGAACCCCGCCGCAGCCGTCAACCCCGACCGCCGCCGGGCGGGGGCTTTCCCGCCCCTGGTACGGGGGTCAACCCCCCTACCGGAAAGGGGGCTTGTCCGGTTCTCCGACCCGCGGCCGGACAGCAGACTTCCTGTCATGAGCCCAGAGCCCACGACGCTTGCCCCACCCGCACCGGTCACTACGGTCACCACCGCCGCCACGGCCGGGCGGGAGCGGGAGGGCAGCGACTTCGCCCAGCTGGCCCGCCGGATCAACGAGGAGGGACTGCTCGACCGGCGCCCCGGCTACTACACGGTGCGCATCGGCCTCACCCTCGCGGCGTTCGCCGGCGGCTGGTACGCCCTGTTCGCCCTGGGCGACACCTGGCTGCAACTCGCCCTGGCCGCCGGCATGTCCGTCGTGTTCACCCAACTCGGACTACTGGCACACGATCTGGCGCATCGTCAGGTCTTCGGCGGGCGACGGGCGAGCGAGATCGGCGGGCGGATAGTCGCCAACCTGCTGATGGGCATGAGCTACGGCTGGTGGATGAGCAAGCACACCCGCCACCATGCCAACCCCAACCACGAGGGCCGGGACCCGGACGTCTCCCCCGACATCGTGGTCTGGTCCCAGCAGCAGGCCCGGGAGGCAAGCGGGGCCGCCCGGTTCATCGGCCGCCGACTGGCCTACCTCTTCCTCCCGCTGCTGTGCCTGGAGGGCCTCAACCTCAGCTGGAACAGCTTCCGCGCGCTGCGGAGCCCCGACATGAAGCGCCCCCGGCTGGAGGGCACCCTGCTGGTCCTCCACTTCGCGGCCTACTTCGGGGTCGTCCTCGCCGCCCTCCCGGCCGGAAAGGCGATCGCCTTCCTCGCCGTCCACCAGGCGCTGCTGGGCATCCTCCTGGGCTGCGTCTTCGCGCCCAACCACAAGGGCATGCTGATGGTGACCCCGGAGATGCGGCTGGACTTCCTCCGCCGCCAGGTGCTGACCTCGCGCAACGTCCGCGGCAACCCGGTGCTCGACACCCTGATGGGTGGCCTCAACTACCAGATCGAGCACCACCTCTTCCCCAGCATGCCGACCCCCGCGCTCCCCCGGGCCGCCCGGATCACCCGCCGGTTCTGCGCGGAGAAGGGCATCCCGTACTACGAGACCGGGCTGCTCCGCTCCTACCGCGAGATCTTCGCCCACCTCCACCGCACCGGCGAGCCGCTGCGCGCCGACCACTGACCGCACCGGTGGCGCTCCCCCGCCGGGGAGCGCGGCCGCGGCTCAGACGAGTTCGGCGGCCAGCAGGTCCATCAGCAGATTGTCGTGCCAGGTGCCGTCGGAGCCGCGCTCGTACTGGCGCATCACCCCCACCGGGCGGAAGCCGACCTTCTCGTAGCAGCGGATCGCCGCCGTGTTGTCCGCCGCCGGGTCGATGATCAGCCGGTGGTAGTGGTGGTCGTCGACGAGGTGGCGGGCCAGGGTGCGGACGGCGTCGGTGCCGTAACCCTGCCCGTGGTGGGCCGGGTCGAGGTAGATGTCCATCCCGGCGTGGCGGTACTCGTCGTCGTTCTCGGCGTACCACTGGACCGCGCCGACGACCCGGCCCCCGACCTCGATCACCAAGGTCTCGGTGCCGGGCTCGGCGAGGTCGGTGGTGACGGCGTCGGCGAGGTCGTCACCACCGCGCCAGCGGGCGAAGACCTCGGGGGTGCGGCGGATGGCGACCAGGGCCGGGATGTCCTCGGCCGAGGCCGGGCGGAGTGTCACGTGCGCGCCGTGCAGATTCGTCCCCATAACAGCGGATGCTTCCATGGAACGCCGCATTCGGCGAGCGGTTATCGCTTTGCACGCACACCGTCCCACCAGCCATGATTCGCCCTCGTGATACGTCTGCTGATCATCCTCCTGGCCTTCGTGGCCTACCTCGTCTACCGCTTCCTCCGGCGGCGCAACCATCTGAAGTGGGCCCGGGAGGGCTTCGACCCGGCGGCCTACGGCATGCCGCCGCGCGAACGGCTCGACCCGACCCGCTCCGGCCCGCCGACCCCGCTGGAGCAGCGCGAGCGCTCGCAGGCGATCGCCGACGCCGCCTGGGCCGGGGACTGGCGCCCGGCGGCCGCGTACGTCGCCGAGGCCGGGGACCACTGGGACGAGCGCTGGTCCCGGCTGGGCCTGCTGGCGGCGGTCGCGGCCGAGGGGGACGGCTGGCTGACCGCCTGGCGCGCCGCCGAACCGGGCGACTGCGACGCCGCCACCCTGGAGGCCAAGCTGATGGTGCACCGCGCCTGGGAGGTGCGCGGCTCCGGCTACCGGCACGAGGTCGGCGACGACGCGATCAACAGCTTCGTCGAGCTGCTGCCGGCCGCGATCGAGGCCGCCCGCCGGGCCGCGCTGCTGGACCCGGCGAACCCGGGCCCGTGGGTGGTGGTCGTGACGGCGGCGCGCGGGGCGCAGTTCACCCCGGAGCAGTTCCAGGAGGCCTGGGACGAGCTGGTGAAGCGCGCCTGGTACCACTACGACGGCCACTGGCAGGCCATGCAGTACTGGTGCGCCAAGTGGTTCGGGTCGAACGACAGGATGATGGCCTTCGCCGAGCAGGCCATGGACGCGGCCCCGCCCGGGAGCCCGCTGGGCGGGATCTACCTGCACGCGCTCGCCGAGCTGGAGGAGCGCCGCAGCATCGCCGGCGCGCTGGCGGCGGACAGGACCAAGTGGCGGATCGACAACCTCGCCGCCCAGCTGCGGCAGGTCCGTCCGGACGACGAGCGGATGCCCCAGCTGCGGCACCTGCTGGCGCACTTCGCCGGCGAGGTGGAGTCCTACGAGGTGGCGCTGGAGCAGTTCCGGGCGATCGGCCCCTGGTGCGGGGCGCAGCCGTGGCTCAAGCAGGACGACCCGGTGGCGGCGTTCGACCTGGCCCGCGCGCTCGCGGTGAAGCGGGCCAAGGCCGAACCGCTGGCGGCCGAGCTGCGCCCGGAGAAGAACGCGGACGTGCGGCACGGCCGCCCGTAGCGCACTCCCGCAGCACGTCGCCCGGTGCCGCGCGCGCGGTAACGGACGGAGGGGCCGCCGCCGGTCGGGGGCCCGCCACCGAATCCGAGCGGGGGGTTTCCCCCAGCAAGGACGGCGGTCCTCCCCAGCGCGCCGCGGGCCCTGCCACGGCGAAGATCAACTCATCGAACGCCGAGGTCATCGGCGGTCCGACGGGTTGAGGAGTGATCACAAGATGGCAGGCAACAAGCGGATCGGGCGGCGCGGACTGCTGGCGGCGACGGCGGCACTGGCCGCCGCGGCGGTACTGGCCCCGGTGGCGGCGGTCGCCGCGCCGGTGGCCCCCGCGGCGGCCGGGTCCGCGTCCGCCGCCACGGCCGCGGCCCCGACGCAGGCGCAGCGCTCCGCCGTGGTGCGCGCGCTGGAGAGCGTCGCCCAGCCGCTGCGGACGACCGAACCGGGCGGCCGCACCGCGGACCTGCGGGCGCTGGGCGCGATGATCGGCGACGCCCGGGTGGTCGGCCTCGGCGAGGCGACCCACGGTTCGCACGAGTTCTTCGCGATGAAGCAGCGGCTGTTCCGCTACCTGGTCGAGGAGAAGGGCTTCACCACCTTCGCCCTGGAGACCAGCTGGACCAGCGGTCTGCAGATCGAGGAGTACCTCCAGGGCGGGCCGGGCGACGCCCGGCAGGTGGTCAAGGAGGCCCTGGGCGGCAGCCCCTGGGACCGCGAGGAGTTCGCCGAGCTGATCGCCTGGATGCGCTCCTACAACCGGAGCCACCCCACGAACCCGGTCCACTTCCTGGGCGACGACATCGGCGCCCCGAGGCTCGGCGACCGGATCTTCGAACGCGTCGCCTCCTACCTGCGCGAGGCCCGGCCGGACGCGCTGCCGCAGCTCGACGGGCTCTACGCCGGACTGCGGCCCTTCGACGACACCATGGCGTACCTGAAGAAGCCGGTCGCCGAGCGCCGGGAGAACGCCGCCAAGGCGCGGCAGGCCCTCGACCTGGTCAGCGCGAGCGGGGCCGGCGGGGACGCCCACGCGTGGGCCGTGCAGCACGCCCGGAACATCGCCGACACCTTCGACTTCGCCGCCCTGGACCTCACCGACCCGGCCTCCGTCTCCGCCGCGGAGCAGCTGCGCGACCGGGCGATGGCGGACAACACCGCCTGGTGGGAGCGCCGCACCGGCGGCAAGGTGCTGCTGTCGGCGCACAACGGGCACACCGGCTACCTGGCCACCGACACCTTCCTGTACCCCGAGCCGCAGGGGTCCCATCTGCGGGACACCTACGGCCGCGACTACGTGGCCGTCGGCTTCACCTTCGACAGCGGCTCCTTCCTCACCAACGACGGGATCCTGACCGACGCCTGGAAGGCCGTCACCGTCCCGCCGGCCACGCCCGAGATGAACGAGCACACCCTCGACCGGGTCCGCTACCGGGACTACTACGTCGATCTGCGCACCGCGCCCCGGGCGGCCCGCGACTGGCTGAACGTCTCCCGCCCCACCTACGAGGCCGGGTCGGTCTACCTCACCGACCCCCGGCCGGAGTTGGCGATCGGCCGGGCCTACGACGTGCTGATCCATCTGAACCGGGTCACCCAGGCCCGGATGTTCTGACCGCCCCGGGTGTGACGGCGGGGGCGGGCCGGACGAGCCGGTGGTCCGCCCCCCGTCGTCGCACCCCTCGGACCCGTCAGCCCACCGCCGCCGCCGCCCGGCCCGCCGCGCGGCCGGAGAACAGGCAGCCGCCGAGGAAGGTGCCCTCCAGGGCGTTGTAGCCGTGCACGCCCCCGCCGCCGAACCCGGCGACCTCCCCCGCCGCGTACAGGCCGCCGACCGGACGCCCGTCGGCCCCGAGGGCGCGGGAGTCCAGGTCGGTCTGGATGCCGCCGAGGGTCTTGCGGGTCAGCACGTGCAGCTTGACGCCGATCAGCGGGCCCGCCGCCGGGTCGAGCACGCGGTGCGGGGCGGAAGTGCGGCTGAGCCGGTCGCCCAGGTAGCGGCGGGAGTTGCGGATGCCCTGGATCTGGGCGTCCTTGCTGAAGGGGTTGGCGATCTGGAGGTCCCGGGCCTCGATCTGGGCCCGCAGCACGGCCGGGTCGAGCAGTGCTTCCTCGGTCAGGCCGTTCATCTTCACCACCAGCTCCTCCAGGGTGTCGGCGACGACGAAGTCCGCGCCGTGGCGCTTGAACGCCTCCACCGGGCGGGGCGCCCCGCTGCCGAGCAGGCGCTCGCGCAGGACGGCCTTGCGGTCCCCGCTGGTGAGGTCGGGGTTCTGCTCCGAGCCCGACAGCGCGAACTCCTTCTCGATCATCCGCTGGGTGAGGACGAACCACGAGTGGTCGTACGGCGCGATGTCCTCGGTGGTGCGCAGGTGCCTGAGCGTGCCCAGGGTGTCGTAGCCGGGCAGGCAGGGCTCCGGCAGCCGCCGGCCGAGGGCGTCGAACCACAGCGGCGACGGGCCCGGGAGGATCCGGATCGCGTGTCCGGGCCAGACCGGGTCCCAGTTCCGGATGCCCTCGGTGTAGTGCCACATGCGGTCGCGGTTGACCAGCCGCACCCCGGCGGCGGCGCTGATGTCGAGCATCCGCCCGTCCACGTAGGCCGGGACGCCCGTGATCATGTTCTTCGGGGGTGTGCCCATGCGCTCCGGCCAGTGGCGGCGCACGAGTTCGTGGTCGCCGCCGATGCCGCCGGTGGTGACGATCACGGCCTGGGCGGTGAGTTCGAACTCCCCGGCCGGCTCGCGGTTGGAGGCGGCGCCGCGCGGCGCCGGGTCCGGCGCCAGCAGGGTGCCCCGCACGCCCGTCACCACCCCGTCCCGGACCACCAACTCGTCGACCCGGTGGCGGTGGTGGAAGGTGAGCAGACCGGCGGCGGCGGCCTGCCGGGCGTCCTGCACGAACGGGCCCACCACCCCGGTGCCGGTGCCCCAGGGGACGTGGAAGCGCGGCACGGAGTTGCCGTGGCCGTCCGCGCGCAGGTCGCCGCGCTCGGCCCAACCCACCAGCGGCGTCAGCCTGATCCCGCGCTCGGTGATCCAGGCGCGCTTCTCGCCGGCGGCGAAGTCCACGTAGGCGCGGGCCCAGCGCACCGCCCAGGAGTCCTCGTCGTCGAGGCGGTCGAAGCGGGCACTGCCGCTCCAGTCGTTCCACGCCAGCTCGACGGAGTCCTTCACGCCGAGCCGCCGCTGCTCGGGGGAGTCCACCAGGAAGAGCCCGCCGAAGGACCAGTGGGCCTGGCCGCCGAGGTTGGCGGCGCTCTCCTGGTCCAGCAGCGCGACCCGTCGGCCCCGCGCGGTGAGTTCGCGGGCCGCGACGAGACCGGCGAGTCCGGCTCCGACCACGATCACATCGGCGACATCGGTGTCCACAACAGCACTCCATCCTTCGGGCGACCGGCCGGTCCGGCCGGTCCGGCCGGGGGTACAGGGAAGACAGGGGAAGCGGAAGGCAGGGGAAGCAGCGGACCGGGAGGACCGGTCAGCGGGGTCCGTCGGCGGACAGCAGGGCGAGCAGCAGCTGCCGGAGCCAGGCCCGGGCGTGCTCGACGTCGCGGTCCAGCAGGAGCTGGGTGGTGACACCGTCGTAGGCGGCGATCACCGCGTGGGCCGCGCCCTCGGCGCCCCCCAGCACCTCGGGCAGCGGGCGTTCGGTGGCCACCTCGGCCAGCCGTTCAGCGATCAGTTCCCGCAGCCGCCGCCGGTGCTCCAGCAGTGTCCGCGCGGTCCGGGGGTCCCTGGCGGCGGCGACGTGGAAGTCCGTCTTGATCAGCAGCCAGTCGCGCTCCAGCAGCAGCACCCCGGTCACCCGGTCGACCAGCGAGGCCACGTCGGTGTCCCCGGCCCGCGCCGCGAGCGCCCCGGTGACCTGGGCGGCGATCAGCTCGGCCCGCTCCTCGTACAGGGCGAAGAACAGCTCCTCCAGGGTGTCGAAGTTCGAGTAGAACGCGCCCCGGCTGTAGCCCGCGGCCTCGCAGACCTCCTCGATCGACACCCGGCCGAACCCCTTGGCCGCGAACACGCCGAACGCGGCCTCCAGCAGCCGGGCCCTCGTCCGTGCCCTGCGCGCGGTCACCCGGACGCCGCCGGGCCCGGGTGCCACCTCTGCCACCTCTGCCGCCCCTGTCGCGTCCGTCGCCGCCACAGCTCCACCTCGATACATCGACGCATCGGATACATCGGTGTATCCGCCGCCACCGTAGCGGACACCCGGCCGGGTCCGATACACCCGTGCGGCTCCGCGTTCGCGCGCCGCCGCGCGGGCGCGCCGGGCGCTCCGGTGGCCGGGGCGGGAATCCGTCGGAAGAATTTCCCGACCGGCTGTCGAAACGGACGCCCTCCGTTCGACGCAGGGGTGAGCGGCGGGGAGAAGCCCCGCCCGCACCGACGAGGAGTGAGTACCGTGCCGCGCTTCATGAGCCTGATCCGCATCGACGAGCAGCAGTCGCAGAACTTCGAGATGGACCCCGCGTTCGAGGAGCGGATGGGGGCACTGTTCGCGGAGATCACCAACGCCGGGGTGATGCTTGACACCGCCGGACTGCTGCCCACCAAGGAGGGCACCCGGCTGCTCTGGGAGGGCGGCAAGGTGACCGCCACCGACGGGCCGTTCACCGAGACCAAGGAGGTCGTGGGCGGCTACGCGATCATCCAGTGCAAGGACATGGCCGAGGCCGTCGAGTGGACCCGGCGCTTCCTGGAGGTCCACCCGGGGAGCTGGACGGTCGGCGCCGAGCTGCGGCAGATCGACGAGGCCGCCACGCCGCCGGAGGCGTGACCGGGCGGGCGGCGGCGTCCCGGGCGAACGGTTTGCCCCCCGGGGTGCCGACTGCTCTGATGGGTGATCGTGACGGAGCGCGACGCGGGTGCGACGGAAGCCGGTGGGGCGGAAGCCGGTGCGACGGAAGCCGGTGGGGCGGAAGCCGGTGCGACGGAAGCCGGTGGGGCGGACACGGCCAGGACGGTCGAGGCCGTGTTCCGGATCGAGTCGGCCCGGATCATCGCGGGGGTCACCCGCATCGTGCGCGACGTCGGCATCGCCGAGGAGCTGGCGCAGGACGCGCTGGTCGCCGCCCTGGAGCAGTGGCCCGGGTCGGGCGTCCCGGACCGTCCGGGCGCCTGGCTCATGGCCACCGCCAAGCACCGCGCGGTCGACCTGGTCCGCCGCCGGGAGACGTACGCCCGCAAGCTCGCCGAGGTCGGACGGGCGCTGGAGGACGTCCCGCCGCCGGAGCCGGCCGGGCCGGACGACATCGACGACGACCTGCTGCGGCTGATCTTCACCGTCTGCCACCCGGTGCTGTCCGCCGAGGCCCGGATCGCGCTGACGCTGCGGCTGCTCGGCGGCCTGACCACGGCGGAGATCGCCCGGGCCGTGCTCTCCTCGGAGCCGACGGTCGCCCAGCGGATCGTCCGGGCCAAGCGGACGCTGGCGCAGGCCGGGATACCGTTCGAGGTCCCGTACGGGGCGGACCGGGCGGCCCGGCTCTCCTCCGTCCTGGAGGTCATCTATCTGATCTTCAACGAGGGGTACTCGGCCACCGCCGGGGACGACCTGCTGCGGCCGGCGCTCTGCGAGGACGCGCTGCGCCTCGCCCGGGTGCTGGCCGCGCTGATGCCCGGGGAGCCCGAGGCGCACGGACTGGCGGCGCTGCTGGAACTCCAGGCCTCCCGGACGGCGGCCCGTACCGGCCCGGACGGCCGACCCGTGCTGCTCGCCGACCAGAACCGGGCCCGCTGGGACCGGCTGCTGATCCGGCGAGGGCTCGCCGCCCTGCTGCGGGCGGGCACCGGCCCGTACTCGGTCCAGGCGGCGATCGCGGCCTGCCACGCGCGGGCCGTGCGCTACGAGGACACCGACTGGCGGACCATCGCCGCCCTCTACGGGCGGCTGATGGCGCTGACGCCGTCCCCGGTGGTCGAGCTCAACCGGGCCGTGGCGCTGTCGATGGCCGAGGGTCCGGCGGTCGCGCTGGAGGTGGTGGACGCGTTGGCCGAGGAGCCGGCGCTGCGCGGGTACCACCTGCTGCCCAGCGTCCGGGGGGACCTGCTGGCCCGGCTGGGGCGGGGCGCGGAGGCGCGGGCGGAGTTCGAGCGGGCGGCGGCGCTGACCCGCAACGAGCGGGAGCGGGAGCTGCTGCTCGCGCGCGCGACGGAAGCCGCCCCGGCCGAGGGCTGAGGCGGGGCGGGGTCGGAGCGGGGTCAGGGCGCGGGCGGGGCGCGGTCAGGGCACGGGCGGGGCGGGCGGAAACCGGGTACCGAGGACGACGGGGGTGTCCTCGGGACCCGGCGGCCCGAAGGGCGGACGACTCGCGGACAGTCCGGAGCGCGCCGCCCGGCTCAGAGGGCGTCGTCGAGACGGAGGCGGGCGCCGACCTGGCCGAGGCCGTCGGCGAGGACGGCGAGCTGCTCCCGGCTGAGCACGTCGATCAGCAGTTCGCGGACCAGCGCGACATGGCCGGGGGCGGCCTCCCGCAGCATCTCCCGACCCTGGTCGGTGAGTTCGGCGAAGACGCCGCGCACATCGCTCGGGCAGGAGCGCCGGCCGACCAGCCCCGCCTTCTCCAGCTGGGTGACCTGGTAGGTCAGGCCGCTCTTGGAGGTGACGAGCTTGTCCGCCAGTTCGGTCATGCGCAGCGAGCCGGCCGGGGCGGCGGAGAGGTGGACGAGGATCTCGTACTGGGTGTGGGAGAGACCGGAATCCTCCTTGAGCTGGCGTTCCAGGCGGCGGTTGAGGAGGTTGCTCGCGGTGACGAAGCTCCGCCAGGCAGCCATCTCCTCCTCGTCGAGCCACCGGGGCTCGTACGGGGAGGCGGCGGAGGGGGGCGCCGAAGGTGCGGACGAGGTGGAGGGCATGAGGTGATCGTACTCCTATTGTTCAAATTCGAACGAAGGTGTACGGTCGAATCCGTGGAGAGTTCAAATTTGAACTACTTGCCCGGACCGCCTTCCGAGGACCGCCCCGAGCACCCCGAGGGCCGGAGGAGAAGAACCGCCATGAGTACCGCCGCACCCGGCCGCATGCCCGCCCTCTACCTGTCGCACGGAGCGCCGCCGCTCGCCGACGACCCCGTCTGGCCCGGTCAGCTGGCCGCCTGGTCCGCCGACCTGCCCCGACCCAGGGCGATCCTGATGGTGTCCGCGCACTGGGAGGAGGCCCCGCTCGCGCTCGGCGCCGTCACCACCGTGCCACTCGTGTACGACTTCTGGGGCTTCCCCGAGCACTACTACCGCGTCCGGTACGCCGCCCCCGGCGCACCGGAGCTCGCCGAGCGGGTGCGGAAACTGCTGCGCGCCCCCGGCACGCCGGTCCAGGACATCCCCGACCGGGGCCTCGACCACGGCGCCTACGTCCCGCTGGTGGAGATGTTCCCGGAGGCGGACATCCCCGTCCTCCAGGTCTCCATGCCGACCCTCGACCCGCAGCGGCTGCTGGAGATCGGCCGCCGGCTCGCCCCGCTGCGCGACGAGGGCGTGCTGATCGTCGGCAGCGGCTTCTTCACCCACAACCTGCGGGCGCTCAGCAGCGACGGCCGGATCACCTCGGTGATGGCCGAGTTCGACGACTGGGGCCGGCGGGCGCTGGAGGCCCAGGACCTCGACGCGCTGCTCGACTTCGAGGAGAAGGCGCCGGCCGGGCGGCTCGCCCACCCCCGGACCGAGCACTTCGCCCCGCTGTTCGTCACCCTCGGTGCCGCCGAGGGCGAGCTGGGCCGCCAGCGCACCGTGATCGACGGCTTCTGGATGGGTCTGGCGAAGCGCTCGATCCAGATCGGCTGACGGCCCACCGGTCGGGGGCTACGGGCGGGGGCAGCTGCGGACGGTAGATCCCCCGGGGCGGTGGCGTGCGTGAGACGGTGGCGCTATGACCGATCATCGGATGAACGGCGGCGACGTCCGGGACGCGCTCGGCGAGGCGACGGCCGTACTGGGACCCGCCGCCGAAGCGGGCGGCCCGGACTGGGACGCGCCCGCCGGGCCACTGGAGTGGAGCTGCCGGGACACCGCCGCCCACATCGCCCACGACCTGCTCGCCTACGCCGGACAGCTCGCCGCCCGGCCGACCGACCGCTATCTGCCGCTGGACCTCACCGTGCGTCCGGACGCCGGACCGGCCGAGGTGCTCACGGTGGTCACGGCAGCCGCGCACCTGCTGGCCACCGCCCTGGACGCGGCGCCACCCGAACTGCGGGCCTGGCACTACGGGCCCTGCGACCCGGCCGGTTTCGCCGCGATGGGCGTCGCCGAGACCCTGCTGCACACCCACGACATCACCCTCGGGCTGGGCCTGGACTGGCGGCCCCCGGAGCGGCTCGCGGCGGCGGTGCTCGCCCGGCTCTTCCCCGACGCTCCCGCCGGGGAGCCGGTGGACGTACTGCTCTGGTGCACCGGCCGGGGCGAACTCGACGGCCGCCCGCGCCGGACCTCGTGGACCTGGCGGGCGGCCGTCGGGTAGCCGTTGCGTGCGGACACTCAGGCGGTGGCGGCCCGTTCGGCGGCGCTGCGCACCACGCAGAACTCGTTGCCCTCGATGTCGGTGAGGGTCACCCAGCCCGCGCCGTCGGGCCGGCGGTGGTCCTCGAACTGCTTCGCGCCCAGGGCGATCAGGCGCTCCACCTCCTCGTCCCGGGTGCGGTCCTTCGGCACGAGGTCGAGGTGGAGCCGGTTCTTGACCTCCTTGCCCTCCTCGACCCGGATGAAGAGCAGCGAGACACCCTCCGAGTTGACCTCGATCTCCGGGTCACCGGGGACGTCGCCCTCGCCCAGGGCGCCGTCCACCACCTCCGCCCAGAACACGGCGAGGGAGTGGGGGTCGGCGCAGTCGAAGGTCACATGTCGCACAAGAGAAGCCATGCGCCCACTGTGACCCGCCGGACTCCTCTCGTCCAACCGGGTTTCGCGGCCGCCGGCGGTGCCGGTCGGCCGCTCCGGGGGCTGCGTCCGGGGCTGTCTCCGGGGCCCTACTTGAGGCCTTCCCAGCCCCAGCGCGGGGTGGGGCCCGGGTCCCCGAGGTCGGTGCCGGCCGGCGAGGCCGAGACGTCCTTGGCGATCCGGGTCCCCCAGTCGAAGTACTCCAGGACACGCCGCCGCAGCAGTTCACCCTCGGGGAGTTCCTTGTGCACGGCCTCGGCCATCAGCTCCATCCACCGGGTGCGCTGCTCCTCGGTGATGGCGAGGCCGAGGTGGACGCGGAGCAGCGACTGGTGGCCCCCGAGCTCGGTGGTGAAGCGGTCCGGACCGCCGAAGATCTCGGCCAGCCAGACGGCGACGTGCTCGATGTGGGTGGGCGTGAAGTCGGCGAAGACCGGCGCGAGCAGGGGGTCGGCGAGCACCCCCTGGTAGAAGGTGTTGCTCAGTCTCCGGAGGGCGTCGAGGCCCCCGATCGCGTCGTAGAGGCCGTCTGAGCCGTCGGAACGGTGGTCGGTCATCGGTGTTTCTCCCCGTGCGGATGTCCTTGCGGTCCTGCCGCCCTTCCTAGCAGCGGAGCGGAGGCCGCGCCTCCCCCGCGCCCCCTGTTCGCCACGTGTTCGCCGCCGGCTCAGCAAGAGGAAGCCCCGGCTCCGGCTCGCCGGTCACTAACGGGTGACACCCCCGATCGGGGGTGTGCAGGGGGCGGTGGGCGGAGGACAGTGGGCGCATGCAGATTCCACTCTCCGTGATGGACTTCCTCGACCGGGCCGAGCTGGTCTACGGCGACCGGGTCGGCATCGTCGACGAATCGGCGCAACCGGCCGAATCCTGGGGCGATCTGACGTACCGACGGGTGGCCGAGCTGGCCCGGGCGCAGGCGGCCGGGCTGGACCGGCTCGGGGTCGGTCCCGGTGAGCGGGTGGCGGTCGTGTCGCACAACTCGGCGCGGCTGCTGACCTCGATGTTCGGTGTCAGCGGGCACGGCCGGGTGCTGGTGCCGGTGAACTTCCGCCTCAAGGCAGAGGAGGTGTCGTACATCGTCGAGCAGAGCGGCGCCTCGGTGCTGCTGGTCGACCCGGAGCTGGCGGAGCCGCTGGCCGGGGTGGTCGCCAAGCACAAGTTCGTGATCGGCGCGGACAGCGACCGGCTGCTGTACGACTTCGAGCACGCGCCCCGCCGGTACCCGATCGACGAGAACGACACCGCCACCGTCAACTACACCAGCGGAACCACCGCTCGCCCCAAGGGCGTTCAGCTCACCCACCGCAACATCTGGCTGAACGCGAACCTGATGGCCCTGCACTTCGGTGCGAGCGACCGGGACGTCTACCTGCACACCCTGCCGATGTTCCACGCCAACGGCTGGGGCTTCCCGTTCTCGCTCACCGGACTGGGCGCGCGGCACGTGGTGCTGCGGAAGGTCGACGGCGCGGAGATCCTGCGCCGGGTCGAGCGGCACGGGGTGACCTTCCTGTGCGGCGCTCCGGCCGTGGTGCAGATGGTGCTGGACGCGGCGGCCGAATGGGAGGGGCCGGTCCCCGGCCGGGACCGGGTGCGGATGGTGGTGGCCGGCGCGCCGCCGCCCACCTCGGTGGTGCAGCGGATGGAGTCCGAGCTCGGCTGGGAGTTCATGCAGATCTACGGCCTGACCGAGACCTCGCCGGTGGTGACGGTCAACCGCACCCGCGCCGAGTGGGACGAACTGCCCGCCGAGCGACGGGCCGAGAAGCTGGTGCAGGCCGGCGCCCCGGCCCTCGGCAACCAGGTCCGGGTGGACGAGCAGGGCGAGGTACTGGTCCGCTCCAACGTCGTCCTGGAGGGCTACTGGCAGCAGCCGGAGGCCACCGCCGAGGCGGTCCGGGACGGCTGGTTCCACACCGGCGACGGCGGCACCCTGACCGACGGCTACCTGACCATCTCGGACCGGAAGAAGGACGTCATCATCAGCGGCGGGGAGAACGTCTCCTCGATCGAGGTGGAGGACTGCCTCTACGACCACCCGGCGGTGGCCGAGGCCGCGGTGATCGGCGTACCGGACGCCAAGTGGGGCGAGACGGTCAAGGCCCTGGTGGTGCTGAAGCCGGGCACCGAGGTCGGCGAGGCGGACCTCATCGCGCACTGCAAGCAGCGGCTGGCCGGGTACAAGTCCCCCACCTCGGTGGAGTTCCGGGAGTCGCTGCCGCGGACGACCACCGGGAAGCTGCAGAAGTTCCGGCTCCGCGAGCCGTACTGGGCGGGGCGCGAGCGCGGCGTCAACTGACCGGCTCTGAATCGACGTTCAGCCCAGAAGGCCGGACTCCCGGGCGGCGAGCGCGAGTTCGGTGCGGTTGCGGACGCCGAGCTTGTGCATCGCGCTCTTCAGGTAGCCCGTCACCGTGTTGCAGGTCAGGCCGAGCTGGGCGGCGATCTCCGGGTTGGTCCGGCCGGTCGCCGCCCAGCGGAGCACCTCGTGCTCGCGCCGGGTGAGCGGCGGGGCGTGCCTCGGGGCGGACGGGGCCGGTGCTCCGCACCAGGCGGCGGCCCCGGCCAGGGCCCGGGTGGCGGCCTCGGCGAGCCTGGTCACCGCGCCGATCCGGACGTCCCCGAACGGCACCACCGCGCGCAGCGAGGCGTACACCACGCCGTGCACCGCGCCGTGGTGGAGCAGCGGCACGGTGAGCATCGCGTAGAGGTCCTCGGCGGTGACGGCCGCGTCGTAGTGGTGCGAGATGGTGGTGGCCGCGCGGTAGTCGGGGACCCAGTTGGGCGCCCGCTCGGCCAGTGCCCGGCCGCCGAGTCCGGTCCCGGCCGGTACGGCGAGGCCGTGCAGCAGCTCCGCCCGGGTGCCGGCCCAGTGCCGCAGCACCATCCCCTCGGTGGCCGGTCCGGTCACCTCCGGGTCGGGTACGCCGACCAGGCCGACGTCGGCCCCGCAGTCGGCGACCACCCGGCGGGCGAGGTCGCCGAGCACGGCGTCCCGCACCAGCACGGCGGCCCGGGCGGCGAGGTCGTCCGGCGCGGGCGCGCTCGCCGGCGGGCCGCTCACCGGCGGGCCCTGGACGGTCGGGGCGGTCGTCACCGCGCGATTGTCACACGGCCTCCTGCCCGTGGGGAGGGGTGCGGAGCGCGGGTTCGGTGGAGTTCCGGGCGCGGGACCGCCGGGCGGCGTAGGGTGCGGGCGCGAGGTTACCGGCGGGTCACCAAGGGGGGCGCGCCGCGGTGTGTTCCAGGTTTCCGAGCTTGCGAGAGGGAGATCCATGACGGACCCGAACGTTCCCGTTCCCGGGGAGTCGCCCGTACTGACCGGACTGCTGGCCGACCTGCGGGCCGAGAGCGAGGTACTGGACGGGCTCGTCGCCGGTCTGGAGCCGGACGGCTGGGCGTTGGACACGCCCGCGGCGGGCTGGACGGTGGCCCACCAGATCGCACACCTGGCCTGGACGGACGACTGGTCCGAGCTGGCCGCGCGCGACCCCGAGTCCTTCGTCGCGGACTCCCGCCGGATCTTCGGCGAGCTGCTGGCGGCCGGCGCGGACCCGGTCGAGGACGGCGCCGCGCGCGGGGCCGCCGAGGAGCCGCCCGCGCTGCTGACCCGCTGGCGGGCGGGCCGGGAGCGGCTGGCGACGGCCCTCGCGGCGGTGCCGTCCGGGACCAGGCTGCCGTGGCTGGGCCCGCCGATGAAGGCCGCCTCGATGGCCACCGCCCGACTGATGGAGACCTGGGCCCACGGGCAGGACGTCGCGGACGCGCTCGGCGCCGTCCGGGAACCGAGCGCCCGGCTGCGGCACGTCGCGCACCTGGGCGTGCGGACCCTGGGGTTCGCGTTCACGGTGCACGGACTGCCCGCCCCGCAGGCCCCGGTGCGGGTCGAACTGACGGCCCCGGACGGCGGGTTGTGGACCTGGGGACCGGAGGACGCGGCGGACCGGGTGGCCGGTCCGGCGCTGGACTTCTGTCTGCTGGTCACCCAGCGGCGGCACCCGGACGACCTCGCACTGACCGCCGTCGGCGAGGTGGCGACGGCCTGGCTGCCGATCGCCCAGGCCTTCGCCGGCCCGCCCGGGAAGGGACGGCAGAGCGGATTCTCCCTTTAGCAGATCAATCGTCAAATACCCTCGCCAGCGCGGCAAACCACACGTTCCAGCGATATACAGAGTTCGTCGGCGAATGATGGAATCCTGCCATGAAGCGAATGAATCCGATGCGCACAGCCCTGGCCGGAGCCGCCGTCCTGCTCGCCGTCGGCAGCCTGCTCGCCACCTCCGCGCAGGCGGTGTCCGCACTGCCTCCGGGGGCGGTCTCGACCGCCCAGGTCCGGGCGGGGACGCCGGCCGCGCACCAGGTGGTCGTCTTCTTCGAGGAGTACCGGCGGGCGGTGCTGGGCACCAGTGGCGAGCAGCCGTCCGAGGTGCGCAAGCGCTTCCTCGCCCCGGCCCTCGACCGTCGGCTGGACACCTGGGCGCAGGAGCACGACGCCGATCCGGTGTTCCGCGCGCAGAACGTCCCGGTGGACTGGTCCGTCCAGCAGGTGAAGGAGGAGTACGGCTACGCCTCCGTCCGGCTCACCGAGTTCTGGGGCGGGGGCGGCAGCCAGGAGGTCTGGTTCACCGTGCGGGTGCGCGATCTGAAGATCGTCGAGCTCGGCGACCGGCCCGCCTTCTGACCTGCCGCTCCTCCGACCGGTCGGGTCCGGCCGCCGGACCCCTATGAGCCCCGGTGCGGCGCAGGCACCCCCACGACTGCGCCGCACCGGTCATCCGCGCGCGGTCACCCGTGCGCGGTCATTTGCCGCCGTCGCGCAGGATCAGCAGCCCGCGCCCGCGCTCCCGGGCGCCCGCCGTCCACTCCGGGAGCAGTTCGCCGACCAGCCACTCGACCTCCTCGGCCGCGTCCTCGTCCCCGCCCGGGAGGAGCTCGGGCTCCTGGTGGATCCGGTCGGTGTCGAAACCGGCCAGTTCGCCGTGGACGCGGTCGAGTTCGGGACCGGCCGCGAGACAGGGGAAGGGCCACGGGTCGCCGTCCGACACCTCGGCGCGCGGCCACGGCCAGGGGCGCGCCCACAGTCCGGCGAGGGCGGGCAGCCCCCAGGCCCGGAAGGTGTCGGCGAGTTCGTGCCAGCCGCGACCCGGCAGGATCGCCGCGCCGAGGGTGTCACCGGCCCCGGGCAGCAGGAGTTCCAGCAGCCAGCCGTAGCCGCCCGGGCGCGCGGGGTGGAGCCGGCCGTGGACGATCTCCCGCAGGGCGGTCTCCACCTCGGCGGGATCGGTGGCCCGCAGCAGCCGGTCGGCCGCCGCCAGCGGAGCGATCCGGTCCAGCGCGGCCCGGACGAAGGACTCCTCGCCGGAGCCGACCGTGCGCAGCAGGGCGTCGCCGTCGACCGCGAACGCCGAGAGGTACTGTTCGGACATGCGGGCCATTGTCCCGGTGCTGCCATCTCGCCCGGCGGGCGGGGGTGTTGGAGCTCTACCGCACGGGCGCGGACCAGGGGGCGACGCCGAGCCGGCCGGTGGTGCCGAGGTCGAGGTCGGCCGGGACGGTCAGCCGGGGGCGGCCGGGTAGCGGGGCAACCTCCAGGTAACGGCCGTTGTCGGGGGCCTTGTTGCCCAAGGCCACGGTGTTGCGCCAGACCAGCTGGAACTCGGCGTACTCGCGGGGCTGCAGGGTCAGCGGCTTCGGGGCCGCGTCGAAGTTCGCCAGGGTCGCGATGCCGGCCGAGCCGTGCTTGACGGTGACGGTGAGCGGGGCGCGCTCGGCGTCCAGGACGCGAACGGCGGGGTGGCCGTTGAGACTGTAGGGGCGGGTGCCGCAGTTGGTCAGCCGGACCGGCATCACCCGCAGGCCCATCGCGGCATCGGCCTCGCCGACCGTCAGGGCGATGCCTTCGGGGGAGCAGACGGGCGGCGGGGCCGGGGTGGTGGTCGGCGCGGTGCCCGGCAGGGGCACCGACCGGACGGGCCCCGGGGTGGACCAGGTGCTCGCGGCGGGTGCGGGGGACGCGGGGAACGGTGTGATCGCGGGGGCCGAGGTGACCACCGGGAGGGGCGCGTCGCCGATGCTGCGCGCCGGTCCCGGCGCTCCCCCGCCCGCCCCGGTCGCCGGGGTGCTGCCGCAGCCGGCCGTCGCGAGCACGCCCACCGCGAGCAGCAGCCCCGCCCGGGCGGAGGTCCGGGAGACGACGGTGGTCGGGAGCGCGGTCGGGGGTGGGGTCGGCGACGGCGTCGATTCCATGGGGACGATCATGGCACGAACCGATCCGGCGCCGTCACAGCCCGATCCGCAGCGGGGCGAGCCGGGTGGCGACCAGATTGGTGGCGCCCCGGTCCCGTTCGATGTGCCCGTGGACCAGCAGTCCGGCCCGGTCGAGGGCGGTGCGGCGCTGGGACTCCCAGACCGGCCGGCTGCAGATCACATTGATCAGCCCGGTCTCGTCCTCCAGGCTGAGGAAGAGCACCCCGCCCGCCGTCGGAGGCCGCTGCCGGTGGGTGACCAGGCCGCCGACCACCACCGCCGTCCCGTCCGGCACGTCCGGGAGCCGCTCCGCCGGGAGCGCGCCGCCCCGGTCGAGGTGGGCGCGCAGGTGCTGGAGCGGATGGCTGGTCGCGGACGTCCCGGTGGCCCAGAGGTCGGCGATGGTCTCCTCGACCGGGGTCATCGCGGGCAGCTCCGGCGCCTCGGTGCCGGGCGTCGTGCCCGGGATGAGGTCCGCCGAGACGCCCGCGAACGCGCCCGCCGCCCAGAGCGCCTGCCGCCGTCCGAGCCCGAAGCAGCCGAACGCGCCCGCCGAGGCCAGCGCCTCCAGGCCCGGCGCCGGCAGGCCGGTCCGGCGGGCGAAGTCCTCCAGGTCCGCGTACGGGCGCCCGGCCGCGATCGCCTCGGCCTGCGCGGTGCCGATGCCGCGCACGGTGTCCAGGCCGAGCCGGATCGCGGGCTGCGGCAGGCCGGCGGTCAGCGGCGGCGCGGGCGTCGGCCCCCGGTAGGGCTCCAGGGTGGGCGCGGGTCCGCTGGCGTTGACGTCCACCCCGCGCACCCGCACGCCGTGCCGCCGGGCGTCCGAGATCAGGCTGAGGGACGAGTAGAAGCCCATCGGCTGGTTGGCCAGCAGGGCGCAGGTGAAGGCCGCCGGATAGTGGTACTTGAGCCAGGCGCTGGCGTACACCAGGTAGGCGAAGCTGATCGCGTGGCTCTCCGGGAAGCCGTAGTTGGAGAAGGCCTCGATCTTCAGATAGACGTCCTCCGCCACCTCCTGCGGGATGCCGCGCGCGGCCATGCCGTCCAGCAGCCGCTGCCGCAGCCGGGCGACCCGTTCGTGGGAGCGCTTGGCACCCATCGCCTGGCGCAGCCGGTCCGCCTCGGCGGGGGTGAACCCGGCGCAGTCGATGGCGAGTTGCATCATCTGCTCCTGGAACAGCGGCACCCCGAGGGTCTTGCCGAGCGCGTTCTCCATCAGCGGGTGCGGGCAGTCGGCCGGCTCCACCCCGGCGCGGCGGCGCAGGTAGGGGTGGACGGAGCCGCCCTGGATCGGGCCGGGCCGGATCAGCGCGACCTCCACCACCAGGTCGTAGAAGTGGTCCGGCTTGAGCCGGGGCAGGGTGGCCATCTGGGCGCGCGACTCGACCTGGAAGACCCCGACGGTGTCGGCCCGCCGCAGCATCGCGTACACGCCGGCGTCGTCGTCCGGGACGGTCGCCAGGTCGAAGTGCCGGCCGTGGTGGCGGGCGACCAGGTCGCAGGTGTCGTGCAGCGCGGCGAGCATGCCGAGGCCGAGCAGGTCGATCTTGACCAGTCCGGCGCCGGCCACCGACTCCTTGTCCCACTGCAGCACCGACCGCCCCGGCATCCGGGCCCACTCGGTCGGGCAGATCTCGGCGATCGGCTCCCGGGTGAGCACCATGCCGCCCGAGTGGATGCCCAGGTGGCGCGGCAGTCCGTGGAGTTGGCCGGCGAGCGAGAGCACGTCGGCGGGGACGACGGCGTCCTCGCCGGGCGGCGAGCGGAAGTCCGCCTGCCGGCTGAACGCGTCGACCTGCCCCTGCGGGTAGCCGAGCACCCTGGCCGCGTCGCGCAGCGCCAGCCGGGGCCGGTAGGTGATCACATTGGCCACCTGGGCGGCGTGCTCGCGCCCGTAGCGACGGTAGACGTACTGGATGACCTCCTCACGGCGGCGGTTCTCGATGTCCAGATCGATGTCCGGCGGCCCGTCCCGGGCGGTGGAGAGAAAACGTTCGAAGAGCAGCTTGTAGTGCACCGGGTCGACGGCGGTGATCCCGAGCGCGAAGCAGACCGCCGAGTTCGCCGCCGAGCCGCGCCCCTGGCACCAGATGTCCTCGCGGCGGCAGAAGTCGACGATGTCGTGGACGATCAGGAAGTAGCCGGCCAGGTCGAGGTCCTCGATGACGTCCAGCTCGCGGGCGAGCTGGCGGCGGGCCGGACCGTTCGCCGGTCCGAACCGGGCCGGGCCGCCCTCGGCGACCAGCGCGCGGAGATGGCCGATCTCGGTGCGGCCGGGCGGGACGGGGTAGCCGGGCAGCTCCGGGTCCAGGGTCGCGAAGTCGAAGGCGCAGGCGCGGGCGAGGTCCACGGTCGCCTCCCGGACGCCGGGGAAGCGGGCCAACCGGGCCACCATCTCGCGGCCGGAGCGCAGGTGGGCGGTGCCGGCGACCCGCGTCCAGCCCGCCGCCGCGGCGAGGGTGCGGCGGTCGTGCAGGGCGGCCAGGCCCTGGGCCAGGCGGCCCTGGGCGGGGCTCGCGTGGTGGGCGTTGGTGGAGGCGACGGCGGTCAGGCCCAGCCGGGTGGCGAGCGCGGCGAGGGCGTCGTTGCGCAGGTCGTCGCCGGGGAGCCACTGGTCGATCAGCTCGACGTGGACGTTGTCGCGCCCGAACGCCTCGGTGAGGGTGCTGAGTTGGTGCTCGGGGTCGGGGGTGAGGGTGGGGACGGGGGTGGGACCGGCTGCGGCGGCGGCCAGGGCGGCCGGGACGCGCCCGAGGCGGCATCCGGTGAGCACCGCCCAGTGGCCGCCGTGCGCATCGGCCAGGGCGGCGAAGTCGTAGACAGGGTTCCCCTTGGCCCCGCCCGCGAGTTGGGCCGCGCCGATGACGGCGGAGAGGCGGCGGTAGCCCTCCGGGTCGCGGGCCAGCACGAGCAGGTGCTCGACACCGCCGCCCATTTCCTGACGGATCGTCAGTTCAGCGCCGAAGACGGTCGCCACGCCCGTGCCCCGGGCCGCCTCGGCGAACCTGACCACTCCGTAGAGGCCGTCGTGGTCGGTGAGCGCGAGCGCCTCGACCTCCAGTCGGGCGGCCTCGGCGACCAGCGCCTCGGGGTCGCTGGCGCCGTCCAGGAAGCTGAAGGCGGAGTGGACGTGCAGCTCGGCCCAGGCGGGCCCGGCGGTGGGGGCGGGCCCGGTGGGACGCGTGGGGTCGGCCGCCTTCTCGGTCGGGCCCGGGCGCAGCGGTACGACAGCACCTCCGGCACCGGCGGCCATGCGCCGGTGCAGCTCGCTCCAGGGGACGGAGGGATGACTGGTGAATCCCATCGGGGTGACGCCTTCGATCTCTTGTCGGTTCTCCGGCCCCCCGCTCGAACGGCTCGCACCGTCCGGGCCGTCAGTCGTACCCGGCCTCCACGAACCAGGCACCCCCCTCCACCGTGAGCAGCAGCGCCCGCCCGTCCGCCACCGTCACCTGGAACCGGGCCCGGCGGCGGGCCCGGGCCTGGTCCCACCAGTACTCGACGGCCGGCCAGGGCCCGGTCCAGCCCTCCACCGGCAGCTCCCGCCCGCGCACCGCCACGGTGGCCGGCCGGGCCGACACCCCCGCCCGGCCGTCCACCGTCACCGCGCGCCCGTCCGCGTCCAGGACCGCCGCCGGCACCGGGACCCGGTGCACGACGGACGGCCAGACGTCCCGCAGCCCGCCGACCCGGCCCGGCCACGGCGCGTCGGCGGGCGCCGCCGGGTCGTACGGCTCGCCCCACGGCACCCGGACCACCTGGTCGTCCGGCCCCCGTCCGCCGGCCGGCTCGATCCGGCGCAGTCCGGCATGCCCGAGCACCGCCTGCACCCGGGCCACCGCGCGCTCCACCCGGTCGTCGGCCACCGCCTGTCCCCAGAGCGCGAGTTGGCGCCCCTGGTCGGGGGTGAGGTCGTCGGGAACGAGGCGCAGCGCGGTGAAGCCGCCCGGCTCGGGGCGGCTGTCACCGGGGTGGCTCTCACCGGGGCGGCTCTCACCTGCCCGGTCGAACGTGCCGGTGCTCTGCCAGGCCTGGAGCTGCCAGCGGACCCGCTCGGCGAGCGCCGTCGCCGAGAGCCTGCCCTCGTGCCGCCAGAGCCGGGCGACCGTCCGGCCGTCCGCGCACACCACCTCGACGGCGACCCGCTGGCAGGTCAGCCCCGCCCCGGCGAGTCGCTGGTGCAGCCGCTCGGCCAGGGTCCGGGCGACGAACACCAGCGGTTCGGCGAGCGGCTCCGGCGGGTCGAAGCGCTGCTCGACGGAGAGGTCCGGCCCCTCGGCACGCGGCACCAGCGGGCGCGGCTGCAGCCCCCGGGCCAGCCGGTGCGCCGTCGTACCGGTCGGGCCGAAGCGGTCGGCCACCGACTCTGCGGGCAGCGCGGCGAACGCGCCGACCGTGGGCAGGCCCAGTCGCTCCAGCAGTTCGGCCAGTCCGGCGTCACCGAGCGCGGCCACCGGGTAGGGCGCGAGGAACTCCGCCGTCCGCCCGGCGGGGACCAGCACCCCGGCCCGCGCGGCGAGCACGGCGGCGAACAGGCCGTCGGCCACCCCGACCAGGCCGAGGGGCGGCACGGCTGCGGGAGCCGCAGGGACCGCAACTGCTCCGGGCGCCGGTTCCGACGGGGGCGCCGACGGGGGCGCCGACGGGTAGGCGGGCGGGCGGGCGAAACCGCCCCGGGCGCCGTCCCGGGCGGGCGGCGCGGCGGAGAACAGCTCCTCCGTCCCCGCCGTCCGCCGCCGGGCCCCGGCCCGCTCGGCATCGGCGGGGTGCGCGGGAGCGGCCGGACGCAGCGGAACGACCTCGGCCAGGCCGTCCCCGTCGCCGTGCCCGTCGCCCCGCCCTCTCCCGGTGCCCGCCTCCGCGTCCGCCGGCAACTCCTGGGGCCCGACGACCGCCGCCGCCACGGCCTCCGCAACCGCCGCCGCGACCACCTCCGCCGACACCGCCAGGGCAGCCGTGACCGCCGCCCGGACCTTCGCCGCCAGGGCCTCCTCCCCGCCGAAGTAGCGGGCCGGTCCCTTCACCGGGATCGCGCACAGCCCCGGGCGCAGCACCTCCACCCGGGGGGTGAACGCCTCCACCGCGGCGGCCACCGGTTCGAACCGCCGGGCCTCCGCCTCCGGGTCCCGGTCCCGCAGCTCCAGGACCGGGCAGAGCCGCTGGGCCAGCTTGAGCCGCTGCCCCTGCCGCACCCCGGCCGCCCGGGCCGCCGCCGAACAGGCCAGCACCCGGCCGCCCTCGACCACCGCCACCGGGGCGTCCCGGTCCTCTCCCGGACGCTCGACGGCCACCACAGGCCAGTCCGGACACCACACCACCAGCACCCGGGGGGTGACCGCGCCACTCGCCCCGGTGGAGCCGGCAACCTCTCCGCCGGTCAACTCGCACCACTCATCTCACACCACCGCCATGCGGTCGAGACCCGTTCCGGGCCCCGCCACCGCGTCCTCCCCCACCACGTCCGCCGTCCCGGCGCCGACCGTCTCCTCCACGGTCCGCACCGCGCCGTGCGCGTCCGGCAGCCAGAGCCTGGCCGCCCGCCCGCGAACCGCCGAGCCGCGCCCCTCGGCCACCACCTCCACCTGCCGTCCGGTGAGCTGCCCGTGCCCGTCCCCCAGCCCGAACCAGCGCCCGGACCGCACCCCCAGCCGCAGTCCGGCCCCCGGCCACGGCCCGGCCACCAGCAGCACGCAGCCGCTGCGCCGCAGTACGGCGGCCAGGCGGGCGGCCAGGTTCGGCGGGACCGGGCCGTCCGGGCGCAGCATGATCAGTTCGACGGCGCCGGCCAGCACCGACACCACCTCGGCCCAGTGCGGGCCGGGATCGTCGGCCACCAGCAGCCGCCGCAGGTCCAGCCCGTAACCGGCGGCCGCGGCCAGTCCGAGGTCGGGCAGCCCGACCGCCGCCGCCCATCCGCCGTCGGTCTCCCGCACCCCGGCGGCCAGCGCCAGCAGCAGCCCGGCGTCCCCGCCGGCCACCGACACCGCCGTCCCCCGCCGCAGCCCGCCCTCCGGCAGCACCCCGCGCAGGGCGGGGACCACCGGCAGCAGCCCCCGCCCGGAGGCAGCGGGCGACGCCACCGGTCGGAGCGAGGGCTGCCGCTCGACGGTGGATTCGAAAACAGATTCGATTACGGGCACACCCCCAGGATCGAACATCTGTTCGCAAAGATTCAAGTCCGATTCCCCCGCCCCACCCGTCACCCTCCGTGACCACCCCGGGCGGCAGGGGGCTGCCGCACGGGGTTTCGAGGCGGCTCCCGATCGGCATCGAGCACACTCGACCTTCTGGGGCGACAGCGCCCGACCGGACGGAAAAGGCCCTGGCCGCCCCGGGTCGGGGCGGCCAGGGCTTCGCTTCCACGCGGTCGGCCTCGCCTTCGTCGGCGACCGACCGGGCCTCCGAAGGGCCCGGTCAGCGGGTGGCGGTCAGCGGGTGGCGGCGAAGTGGGCGAGAGTCTCGGCGAGTTGGGAGTGCCGGGGCTCGGGCAGGGCGTCCGGGGGGAACCAGCCGAGGGCGTCGAACTTGTGCGGCTCTCCGATGACGACCCGCGCGGGGTCCACCTCGACGGCGAACAGGACCGCGACCCAGTGCGAGACCGGGTCGCCGCGCAGGATGTTGCGCACGCCCAGGGTCTCGACCGTCAGGGCCTCGGTGCCGTACTCCTCCAGGACCTCGCGCCGCACGGCCGACTCGAAGGACTCGCCGTGCTCCAGGGCCCCCGCACCGGTGTCCCAGGTGCCCGGCTCGTCCCGGGCGCCGGCGCTGCGCCGGGCCAGCAGGATGCGGCCGTTGCCGTCGTGGCAGACGAAGACGCAGGACACCGTGGGGGCGGTGAGCGCCCGTTCGGCGGGACGTCCGGTCGGGGCGGGGTTCATGCGGTGGCTCCTCCGGTGTCGGGCACGGTCAGAAGTGGTCGAGCAGCTCGCGGAAGGCGCGCAGGTGCAGCACCCCCTCGTCGGCCGGGTCCAGCTCGCTGTGTTCGAGCACCCAGGTGTGGTCGTTGGGGATGAAGACGGCGTTCATGCCCGCGGCCCGCGCCGGCAGGATGTCCGACTTCGGCGAGTTGCCGATCATCCAGCTGTCGGCGGGGGTGAGGCCGTGCGCCGCCACGAAGCCCCGGTAGGTCGCGGTGTCCTTCTCCTCGACGATCTCGATCGCCCGGAAGTGGTGCGCCAGCCGGGAGGCGCCGATCTTGCGCCGCTGCTCCTCCGGGTTGCCCTTGGTCAGCATCAGCAGGGTGTGCCGGCCGCCGAGGACGGCAAGGGTCTCGGCGACGTCCGGGACGAGCTCCACCCGGTGGTCGGCCAGGACGGCGCCCAGCTCCTCGATCTCGGCCAGCTCCTGGCCGGTGGCGGGCCTGCCGCGCAGCTTCTCGACGCAGTCGCCGAGACTGCGCAGCAGCATCCGGCTGCCGTACCCGTGGGTGACGGCGTTGGCCCGCTGGACGTCGTCGAGCACGGCCCGCAGCCGGGCCCGGTCGAGCGTGGGGTGCCGGAGCCAGTCCAGGTAGTCGTGGATGACGCGCTCGAACAGCACGTTGTTCTCCCACAGCGTGTCGTCCGCGTCGAAGACGAGTACCTGTCCGTCGCGCTGCATCGAAGCCCCCGAGGTTCACCTGACCGGTCGTCCGCGACCCTAATCGGAACCGCAGCCGCCCGCCCCGGATTTTCCGGCCCGTCGGAGGTGCTGACGGACCGCCGGGGTGCCCGAACGGGAACTTTCAGTGACCACGCCAAGTCGGTGTTTATTCCCTGCTGACAGGGTCGGGTCGGCGCGACCGAGGCCCGACCCGGGCCCCCTGGCGGCGGACGCGACGACGGAACGAGGTCGAGGAGAATCATGCGTGGCACCACACTCGGTGACCGCTACCGGCTGGGCGAATGGCTCGGCGGCGGCTCGATGGGCGATGTCTGGCTCGCCGAGGACCAGGTGCTCGACCGCCGGGTGGCTGTCAAGATCCTGAAACCCGCGCTGCTGGACGAACCCGGCTTCGCGGAGCGGTTCCACGACGAGGCCCGGGTGATGGCCCGGCTGCGACACCCCGGCATCGTCGGCGTGCACGACTTCGGCCCCGGCCGGACGGCCGAGGACGTGCCGTCCTGGGGCGCGCCGACCGCTCCCCCCACCCGCCCGGTCGCCTACCTGGTCATGGAACTGATCACCGGCGAGCCGCTGAGCACGGTGCTGGAGCGGCGCGGCCCGCTGACCGTCCTGGAGACCCTGGGCCTGGCGCTGGAGGTGCTGGCCGCGCTGCAGGCCGCGCACGGGGCCGGCATCGTCCACCGGGACATCAAGCCGGCCAACCTGATGGTGCGGGACGGCCACGTGGTCATCACCGACTTCGGCATCGCCCGCCCCGGCTGCGACGCCCGGCTCACGGTCCCCGGGATGGTGCTCGGCACCGCCGCCTACCAGGCCCCGGAACAGGCCTCCACCGGCACGGTCACCGCCTCGGCGGACCTGTACGCGCTCGGGGTCGTCCTCTACGAGTGCCTGACCGGGCGGCTGCCGTTCGAGGGCGGGACCGCCCTCGAACTGATCCTCAAGCACCTGACCGACCCGGTGCCACCGCTGCCGGCGGACGTCCCGGCACCGGTCCGGGCCGTCGTCGAGGGGGCCATGGCCAAGGATCCCGCCCTGCGCTGGCCGGACGCCGCCGCGATGGCCTCGGCCGTCCGGGCGGCGCTGGCCGGCGCGCCGGTCGCGGGTCCGCCGCCCACCGGGACCTTGGGCGGCGCGGCGGCCGGAGCGGCCGCGGTCCGGCCGACCGGAGCGGCGGCGGTGCTCCGACCCACGGGGACGGGCGCGGGGACGGGCACGGGCGCCCGGGCCGGAGCGGGCACCGGCCCGGGCACCGGGACGACGACGCTCGGCCGGGTGGTGTTCGACCCGGCCGGGTCGATCGGCACCGGGTCGCTGCTGGCCGGGACCGGGCCCCATCCGCTCGGGACGGCGGCGCGCGAGCTGCTCCTGGTCGGGACCGTCGCCCCGCCGAAGCCCGCGACCGGATGGCGGGCGGCGCTCTTCGGCACCCGCCGCCGGGCCCTGCTCGTGACGGCCGCGGCCGTGCTGTGCTGCGTCGTCACCGCCGGCACGGCCGTCGTGCTGCACCAGGACGGGAAGCGGGCCGCCGCCGTGACGGGGGCGGCCGCCGCCGGATCGACGGGCGACCCCGTCCGGGCGGACCCGCTGTCGGCGGCCTCGGCCGGCCCGGCCTCCGACCCGGGCACGGCCTCGCCCTCCCCCGCCGCCCCCTCGCCTTCCGCCTCCCTCCCGCCCGGCACGTCGGGCGCCCCGCTCGCCGAGGCCGGGGCCGGTATCGGTGCCGGAGCGGTCGGCGGGGCCGTCGGCGGCACCGGGGGCCCGGGGGCCGGATCGCCGGGCGCTCCGGCGGGCCGGGACACCGTGCCGAACGCCTCCGGCACCACGGCTCCCGGAGCACCCGGCGGCCCCGCCGCTCCCCAGACCCCGGGCTCGGCGGCGGGCGGACCGGGCGCACCCGGTACCGCCGCCACGAACCCGCCCGAGCGGCCGTCGACACCCTCCGACCCCGTCTACACGGCCGCCCCGCCGCCGGGCGACCCGGCCTACACCACCGCGCCGCGCCGGACCGTTCCCCCGGTGTACACGACCTCCACGTTGCCGCCCGCCCCGGTCTACACGCCACCGGCGCCGTACACGCCCCCGGCGTACACCGCGGGCCCGCCCTACCCGACACCGCCGATCAAGCCGCCGACCCAGCAGCCCGGCCCGCTGCCCCCGCGCGCCCGGCTGTCCAACGCCGGTGCCGTGCTCTACAACCTGGCGTCCCTGGACCGGGACGGCAATCCGGTGGTGGTCGTTCGGGACGACGGCGGCCCCGGCGGCGTGTGGCAGCTGGCCGCGCGGGCCGGGGGCGGGTACTCCCTCCTCAACGGCTCCAGCCGGTTCTCCAAGGTCCTGGACCTGGAGGAGAACCATGCCCTGACCATGCTGTCCCAGCCGGTGCCCGACCGGACGAAGCAGGCCTGGACGTTCGTCCCGGTGTCCGGCGGCTATCTGCTGAGCGTCCTGGGGGATGCGCTGCACTGCCTGTCCGCGGTCGGTCCGAACACGCCCGCCATGCTCCGTACCTGTGAGGCCTCCGCCGACCAGATCTGGACGGTCACCACCGCCTGACCCCGCCCCCGGCGGCGCCGGGCCCTCCCTCCCCGCCCCTGGCCCGACCGCTCAGGCCGGGAGCCAGGAGGGCCAGCGCCGTCGGGGCGGCCCGGCCGAGCGGTCCCGGCCGAGCAGGGGCACCAGGCGTTCGGCCTCGGGCGAGCCGATCGGGGCCAGGATGTCGTGCGCCTCGGCCCAGCAGGCCCGGGCCCGCGCCCGGACCTCGGCCGCCACCGGATCGTCTGCCGCAGCCGGTGCGCCGGTGGCCGCCGGACCGTCGGCCAGCGCGTCACCGAGTGCCGCCAGAGCCAGCCCCCGGCCCCGGTGGTCGCCGTCGAGGGTCAGCGCCCCGACCGCGCGTTCCGCCGCCTCGACCGCCTCCGGGCCGCGTCCGGCCGCGCGCAGCGACTCGACCAACCGCAGCAGGATCCGGCCGGTGCGCCGGTGGTCGGCCGGGTCGGTCAGGGCGAGCGCGGCCCGCCGGTGGGAGACCGCCCCGTCGTGCCGGCCGAGGTCGTGGGCGATCGATCCGAGCGCCTCCCGGGCCCGGGCCTCCAACGCGTGGTCGGCCAGTTCATGACTCACCAGCAACGATTGGTCGATCACCCGGCCCGCCGCGTCGTAGCGTCCCTGCCGCGCGAACGCCCCGGCCAGGTCCAGCAGTTCGGCGGCCAGCGCCCGACGGTCCCCGGACCGCTCCCGGACCGCGACCGCCGCGGAGAAGCCGGCCACCGCCTCCTCCGCCCGGCCCAGGTGGACGAAGCAGGCCGCGAGCGAGCCGTGTGCGAGGGCGAGCAACGGTTCCGGCAGCCCGTGCGCGGTGCACAGGTCGCGGGCCCGGAGCAGTTCGGAGAGCGCCGAGGACGCGGAGCCGACCTCGGTCAGCAGCCGGCCGAGCACCAGCCTGACCCGGGCCTCGACGGTGCGGTCGCCCTGCTCCAGGGCCGAGCGCAGCAGGGCGTTGGCGGCGTGTCCGAGCGGCCGGGTGGCGCGGCCCGAGACCGCCGACAAGCAGGCGCCCAGGAGGAGTTCGGCGAGGCGGTCGAGCGCGGGCGCCGCCCCGGCGGCCGGGTGCGGGAGCTTCGCGCACTGGCTCACCAGCGCGCCGACGGCCACGTAGTCGCCACCGACGACCCGGTGGTCCCCGCCGTGGGCCGCCGGGTCGCCGGGGCCGGCCGTCACCCTCGCGTGGTGGTGGTCCACCAGCCGGGCCAGCACACCCAGCCGCTCCGCCTCCGCCTCCGCCTCTGCCTCTTCCTCTGCCTGCGCCCCGGCGTCGTCCCCCCGGCCGAGCCGCTGGGCGAACGCCCGCAGCAGATCGTGGTAGCGGTAGCGGTCCGGGGTCGCCGCGACCTCCAGCATCGAACAGTCCACCAGGGACTCGGCGAGCTCCTCGGCGACGGCCGCCGACCGGTCCAGCACCGCCGCCACCTCCCCGGGCGACAGGTCCGGCACCTCCGGCACCGCCAGCAGCCGGAAGGCGCGTGCCTGTTCGGCGTCCAGCTGGTCGAAGCCGAACCGGAACGAGGACTCCACGGCGAGGTCCCCGGCCCGCAGCGCGTCCAAGCGGTAGCGGTCGCAGCCGAGTTGCTCCACCAGTCGGGCGATGCTCCAACTCGGCCTGCAGGCCAGGCGGGCCGCGAGGATCCGCACCGCCAGCGGCAACTGCCCGCAGAGTCGGACGAGTTCGCGGGCCGCCTCACCCTCGGCCGCGACCCGCTCGCCGCCCACCACCCGGGTCAGCAGGGCGACGGCCTCGTCGGCGGACAGGACCGTCAGTTCGGTGAAGCGGGCATTGGGCAGCGCCCCGATCCGGGTCCGGCCGGTCACCAGGACGGCGCAGCCCGGGCTGCCCGGCAGCAGCGGCCGGACCTGTTCCGCGTCGCGCGCGTTGTCGAGCAGTACCAGGACCCGCCGCCCGGACAGCAACGAGCGGTAGCGGGCGGTGCGTTCGGCCAGGCCCGTCGGGATCGCCCCGCCGACCACGCCGAACGAGCGCAGGAAGACCGCCAACGCCTCCTCGGGCCGGGTCGGACGGCCGTCGGTGCCGTGCAGGTCCAGGTGGAGCCGGCCGTCCGGGAACTCCCCGGCGAGGTCGTGCGCGACCTGCACGGCGAGCGCGGTCTTGCCGACCCCGCCCATCCCCGCGACCGCCGCCACGGGCACGCAGCCCGGCTCCCGCAGGGCGGCCCGCAGCGCTTCGGCCTCCGCCGACCGGCCGATGAAATCAGCCACAGGGGAAGGGAGTTGATCGGGGACAAGCAGCGCGGCCGGGTCCGCCCCGGTCGACCCGGCGGCCTCCCCCGGGGACGTCGGTACCGGCTCCCGGGCGGCGGGCTCCCGGACTGCGGACTCCCGGACGACCGACTCCCGGACGGCGGGCGCCGTGAGCGTCCGGTCCGCCGCGAGGATCCGCCCGTGCAGCTCGCGCAGGCCCGGGCCGGGTGCGACACCCAGCTCGGTGCGCAGCCGGCGGTCCGCCGCACGGTACGCCTCCAGCGCCTCCGCCTGCCGCCCGGAGCGGTACAGCGCGAGCATCAGCAGTTCGGAGAGGCGCTCGCGCAGCGGGTGCTCCTCGACCAGGGCCGCCAGTTCGGCGACCGACCCGGTCCACCGGCCGCCCACCGTCCCGCGCGCGGCCCCCGCCTCCGCCTCGGCCTCCAGGCGTGCTTCCAGGACGGCGAGCCGCCGTTCCTCCCACTCCCGGCGCCGGCGCCGCACATAGGGCCCGGGCACCCCCGACATCGGTTCGCCGCGCCAGAGCGCCAGCGCCGCCCGCAGCGCGGTGGCGGCCTCGGCGGGCCGCCCGTCGGCGCGCAGCACCCGCGCCCGGGCCACCAGGGTCTCGCACCGGGCTGTGTCGAGGCCGTCGCGGTCGGCCACCAGGAGGTAGCCGCCGCCGAGCGAGGTCAGCACGTCCGGCCCGAGGACCCGGCGCAGCCGGTGCACATAGGTCCGGACGACACCGTGGGCGCTGGCCGGCGGCTCGTCCCCCCACAGGTCGTCGATCAGCTGGCCGCCCGACACCTGCCGACCCGACCGGAACAGCAGGGACAGCAGCAGCGCCTGCTGCTGCGGCGAACCCAGCGGCAGTTCCTCCCCGTCCCGCAGCGCGCGCACCGGCCCGAGCACCTCGAACCCCAGCCCGCCGGACCCCCCGACCTGGCCCACCTACCGACTCCCCCCGCACCCGAACGACTCCCCCGTCCGCATGATAACCATCGGCATTCGCCCTGCTCGGATCGGCGGAAGCGACCGGCCCGGCACGGCGGCGGAGATGGTTGACCTTGAGTGCACTCCAAGTCGTACGGTCGGCAGCACCGCACACCGAGAACGCCCAGGGAACGGAGACCCCATGAGCACCGACAGCACCAACAGCGGCAGTGCCGAGAGCACCAGCACCGAGACCGGCAGCACCAGGCAGGAGCGGTTCGACCGGGGGCTGGCCGTGCTGACCGCCGTGGACGGCGAGGCCGGGCAGCGGGTGGTCGACTCGCTCGCCGACGTGCACCCCGAACTCGCCCACCAGATCGTCGCCTGGGGCTTCGGCGAGATCTACAGCCGCCCCGGGCTCGAACCCCGCGACCGGCAGTTGGTGACCCTGGGCATGCTCACCGCGCTCGGCGGCTGCGAACCGCAGCTGGAGGTCCACCTCAACGCGGCCCTCAATGTCGGCCTCACGCCCGCCGAGATCACCGAGGTGCTGCTGCACACCACCGGCTACTGCGGATTCCCGAAGGCCCTGAACGCCACGTTCGTCGCCAAGAAGGTCTTCGGCGAGCGCGGTCTGCTGCCCGTCGCGGCTCAGTGAGGGCTGCCCGGTCCCGCCGCCGGAAAATCCGGTGATCGGACCGGGCGGCGGCGGAAGACTGGCCGCCATGACCGAGACCAGCACCGACACCGACGCCGGCATCGAGACCGGGACCGACACCGGCCCTCCCGGGCCACCCTCCGGACCGGCGGCGTTCAAGAAGGACCTGCGGACCTACCTCCAGGACGCCAGGGACGCCCTGCTGTGGAAGCTCGAAGGGCTGTCCGAGTACGACGTGCGCCGCCCGCTCACGCCGACCGGGACCAATCTGCTGGGGCTGGTCAAGCACGCGACGGCGGCGGAGGCCCTCTACTTCGGGGAGACCTTCGGGCGGCCCTTCGAGGCGCCCCGACCGTGGATCACCGGGGACGCCGAACCGAACGCGGACTTCTGGGCCACCCCCGAGGAGAGCCGGGAGCTGATCGCCGGGCAGTACCGCGCGGCCTGCGCGCACGCGGACGGGACCATCGCCGCGCTGCCGCTGGACGCCGTCGGCCGGGTGCCGTGGGGCGACCGCAGTGCGGTGACGCTGCACCACAGCCTCGTCCACATGACCGCCGAGACCCAGCGGCACGCCGGGCACGCCGACATCGTGCGGGAGCTCGTCGACGGCGCGACCGGGCAGCGCCGGGACGGCGAGAACACGGCCCCGGGCGACGCGGCCTGGTGGGCCGCCCACCGGGCCCGGGTCGAGCGGGCCGCCCGGACGGCGGCGGAGAGCACGGCGGGGGGCGCGGCAGGAGGCGCGGCCGGGCGCCTCTGACACCCGGCGCGGCTCCGTCCGGCCGATGCAGCGCGGTCCGGGCGGGCCCGCCCACGGGGGTGGTGGGCCCGCCCGGACCGCGGTCACGCGTCGGCGCTCACACCTCGACCGGCGACTCCGACATGATCCGGCGCACCTCGACCGGCATGCCGAGCGGCTTCCCCTCCGGCCCGGGAGCGGCCGAGACCCTGGCCGCGATCTCGATCGCCCGCTGCTGGGTGCCGCAGTCCACGATCCACCAGCCGGCCAGCCACTCCTTGCTCTCGGCGAACGGCCCGTCGGTCACCACCGGCAGGCCGCCGCCCTGCGCCCGGACGATCCGGGCGGTCTCCGGCATGTCCAGCCCCTGGGCGTCGACGAGTTCGCCGGTGCCGGCCAGCTCCGCGTTCAGGTCCCGCATGTACTGGACGTGGACCCGGACGTCCTCCAACGGCCAGTCCTCGACCTTCGGGAAGTCGACGTCCTTCTTGCTGAACTGCATCAGCAGCATGTACTTCACGGTCGCGCTCCTCGTTCGTGGTGGGCCTGCACCGAGGGGTCGGAGCCGGCCGCGCGGTCTCGACATCGCCGGCCGGGAATCCGGGAAAATCTTTTCGCGGCCCCCGCCGGGCCCGCCGGACCCGGGCGGAGGTGCCGTTGACCCGGCCGTGAGCAGGACTCTAGGGTCGGGGCCCGTGCAGCGATACGACTGGCTGAAGAAGATTCAGCACATGGACCCGGAGACCGAGTTCACCGAGATCTACCGGATCAGCAGCTGGTACGAGTTCCCGTGGGACTACACCCAGTCGCTCAGCTTCGCGCTCTACCGCACCTACGCGGTGCCCAGCATCGGCCGACTGCTGGCCGGGACCGGCGAGTTCACCCGGCGCACGCAGAAGCGCTACGACGACACGGTGCTGATCCTGGAGGCGGTGATCGAGTACGGCTTCGACTCCTCGCAGGGCCGCGAGGCGATCCGCCGGATGAACGGGATGCACCGCCGGTACGACATCTCCGACGCCGACTACCGCTATGTGCTGTCCACGTTCGTGGTGACGCCCAAGCGCTGGCTGGACGACTACGGCTGGCGGCGGCTCTCCCCGCACGAGATCCGGGCGAGCGTCAACTACTACCGCGAGCTGGGCCGGCACATGGGCCTGGTCGACCTCCCGGAGACCTACGGGGAGTTCGAGCGGCTGCTCGACGACTACGAGCGCGAGCACTTCGCCTTCGACGAGGGCGGCCGGGCGGTCTCCGACTCGACGCTCGGCCTGATGGCCTCCTGGTACCCGGCGCCGCTGCGCTCCTCGATGCGGCTCTCCTCCCTCTGCCTGCTCGACGACCCGCTGCGCGAGGCCTTCGGCTACCCGGCCCCCTCCGCACCGCTGCGGAGCGCCGTACGGGCGGGGATGCGACTGCGGGGCCGCTTCGTCCGCCTGCTCCCGCCCCGCCGCCGCCCGCACCTCGGCCGCGACGGCCGGCAGGTCCGCAGCTACCCCGGCTACCCGTACGGCTACCGGATCAGCGAGCTGGGCACCTTCGAGGACACCCCCGCGTCGGGCGGCTGCCCCTTCCCGCACGCGGCAACGGACGGAAAGGGAGCCCGTCCGGGCGACACACCCTGAGACCTCCTGACGCGCCCCCGCCGGGCCGGCGTCCTGTTCGCCGTGCTGAGCGACGGGATCAGGCCGTCCTCCCGATCCTCTCGATCCGTGACAGTCGCATCGCCATACTGGCGAAATGGATCATGAGTTCTATCCCGATGTCATCGCCGCCGGAAGCCTCGCCATCGCGCTGGAGCGGACAGCCGCCCGGCTGGGCCTGGACATCACGGTGGTGCCGGACGATTCGGACGAGACGGCGACCATCGCCGCCCCTGCTCCCGGGCGGGAGCCGCTCGTGGTCTACATCGAGGACGGCTGGCGCTTCTTCGGCGTCGACGGCTGGAGCCGGGGCCTGGCGATGATCGCGGGCGGCACCGCAGACCTCGGGGACATCGTCCGGGCGGGCGTGGCCTGGGGGCGCGGGGAGAGCCTGCCCGCCATGCGCGAGCTGCTGCCCTGGCTGGAATACGGCGAGCTCGCGGAGGCGGCCGACCGGAACCCGGCCGACGCGGTCGACGTCGCATGGCGGCAGCTCAAGGAACGGGCCCAGGAGGAGGCGGACGGGTTCCCGGAGTTCGGGGCGGCGGTGGAGGCGGCGTACGTGCGACCGAGGCTGCGACAACTGCTCCCGTTCACGAGCATGTGGCGACTCGGCTTCCGGCCCAGCGTCGGCCACGTGCTCGGGCCGGCGGTCGTCATCGTCCCGGGCCGTGGCAGCGGCACGTACCGGGTGCAGCGCACCCTGGACCGCGAGGGCGCCGGCAGCCTGATCGCCGAGGTCGGGTCGGCGGCCGAGGCTGCGGCCCTCGCCGAGGCCCATGTCCCGGCCGACCTCGGCCCGGCCGTCTTCGGGCCCGACGGACACTGAGCGGCAGGGCCGTGGGCGGAGGGGGCCGGGGTCAGCGGTCGGGCGGCTCGGGGCCTGTGGGCGATGCGGTCGCCGCGGCAAGGCGTCCCGGGTTCCGCCGTCCCGGTGGGGGCGGGAAGTCGGGCTCTCCGACGTCCCGCTCCACCGGGCGCCCGCGACGGCCCGGGGGCCGACCGGTCAGGCCTCGGTGAGGTGGCGCAGGAGCCGGCCCGGGTCGGGGGTGCCGCAGGCGGCGCGGACGGCGGCGTCGTGGGCGGCGGCGAGGGCGTCGAGGCGTTCGAGGCGGATCAGGCCGCGCCGGGAGAGGTGGGCGGTGATCCGGCGGCGGTCCTGCTCGTCCTGGCGGCGGTAGGCGAGGCCCGCCTCGGTGAGGGCGTCGACGATGCGGCTGAGGCTGGCCTGCGGGATGAGCAGCGCCTGGGCGAGGTCGCCCATCGAGCGGCCGGCGTCGTCGATGAGGCACCGCATGACCCGCCACTGGTCCAGCGTGCAGCCCTCGGCCTCCAGGCGGGCGGCCAGGTCGCGGGCCAGCCGGCGCTGGGCGAGGGTGAGGAGTTCGATCAGCAGCGGCTCGTCGACGGCGGCGGGGGCCGAGGTGCCGGGGGCCGAGGTGCCGGGGGCCGAGGTGCCGGGGGCCGAGGTGCCGGGGGCCGAGGTGCCGGGGGCCGAGGTGCCGGGGGCCGAGGTGCCGGGGGCCGAGGTGCCGGGGGCCGAGGTGCCGGGGGCCGAGGTGCCGGGGGCCGAGGTGCCGGGGGCCGAGGTGCCGGGGGCCGAGGTGCCGGGCATCGAGGTGTCGGGGGTGGCTGGTGGTGTCATGGCCGTCTCGCTCTCCCCGTCGTTCGTCCCGCGGCCGGTCCTGTCGTCCCGCCCGACCTGGCCGGGCCCGCTTGGCCGGACCGGCTGCCATGACGATACTCGCAAGCCATGGGCGCCGATGTGAAGCTGCTGGAGCCACTCGACGCGCTGTACCTCCCCCGCGAGGCACCGGCGCTGAGGGTGGGCCTGGTCGTGCCGCAGTCCGGCCCGCTCGGGCTGACCGGGCCCTCGGCGCTGGACGGCGCGCTGCTGGCCGCGCACGAGGTGAACACCGGCGGCGGCGTGCGCGGCCGGCCGCTGGAACTGGTGCTGGTGGACGGCGGCGGCCCGCCGGACGCGGTGGCCCGGGAGGTGGCGCAGCTGCTGGACGCCGGGGCGGTGGACACGGTGGCGGGCTGCCACTCCAGCGACGTGCACCGGGCCGTGGAGGCGGTGACCACCGGGCGGGCGGCGTACGTCTTCACCCCGCCGCACGAGGGCGGGACGCGGCTGCCGGGCGTCGTCTGCACCGGGGCGGAGCCGGCCCGCCAGCTGGCCGGGGTGGTCGAACGGCTCACCGGGCAGCACCGGCTGAGCCGGTGGGCGCTGGTCGGCAACGACTACATCTGGCCCCGCGCCGTGCACCGGGCGGCCGGGGCGGCGGTGACCCGGGCCGGGGCGCGGGTGGTCCTGGACCGGCACCTGCCGTTCGGGACCGCCGAACGGGGGCTGGAACCGCTGCTGGACACGCTGCGGGCACGGCGGGCGGACGCGCTGGTGCTGAGCCTGATCGGCGCCGACCTGGTGCGGTTCAACCGGGCGCTGCGCCGCACCGGCCTGGACCGGCGGCTGGTGCGGCTGTCCGGCGCGCTGGAGGAGAACAGCCTGCTCGCGTACGGCGGGGACACCACCGGCACGCTGTACGCCGCGATGCCGTCGTTCGCGAGCCTCGGGGAGGAGCGGCGGGTGCGGCTGGCCGAGCGGCACCGGGCGGTGTTCGGCCCGTACGCGCCGGTGCTGGACGCGTACGCGGTGGGCCTCTACGACGGGCTGCACCTGGTGGCGGCGCTGGCGGCGCGCGGGGAGCTGGTCGCGGACGGGGGGCTCGCGCGGGCGGCGGCGCGCCTGTTGCGCGGGGAGGGCCCGGCGGTGCGGCGGGCGTGGGCGCGGGCCCCGTTGGGACCGGCCCGGGAGGGGGTGCACCTGGCGCGGGCGGAGGGGCTGGGGTTCACGGTCCTCCCGTGAACGGCGGAGTTCCCCGACGACCTCGCACATAACCCTTCCATTTGGAAATAACTGGCTCTAGTGTCTCCCACCACCACCCCGGGTCGTCACGGAAGCGAGCCCCCCATGTCCGAAGCACCCGCCCCGCCCTCCGGCCCCACCACCTCCTCCGGCCCCACCGGTCGAACCACCGCGTCCGAGCAGGCCGGCATCGAGGGCTACGGCTACCGCCAGGAGCTGCGCCGCTCCCTGCGCTTCACCGACCTGCTGGTCTACGGCCTGGTCTTCATGGTGCCGATCGCCCCCTTCGGCATCTTCGGCAGCGTCTTCCAGGGTTCGGGCGGCATGGTCGCCCTGGCGTACGGGCTCGGGATGGTGGCGATGATGTTCACCGCCCTCTCCTACGCCCAGATGTCACGGGCCTTCCCGATGGCCGGCTCGGTGTACACCTACGCCGGGCGCGGCATCGCGGCACCGGTCGGCTTCCTGGCCGGCTGGATGATCCTGCTGGACTACGTGCTGGTGCCCGGCCTGCTGTACCTGATCGCCGGTGTGGCGATGAACTCGCTGGTGCCGGCCGTCCCGGTCTGGCTGTGGCTGGTCGGCTTCGTGCTGCTCAACACCGCCGTCAACTACCTGGGCGTCGAGATGACCTCGAAGGTCAACAAGGTCATGCTGGTGGGCGAGTTGCTGGTACTGCTCGTCTTCGTCGGCTTCGGCCTGGCGGCGCTGGCCGCCGGCAAGGGCCGCGGCTTCGACTTCACTCCCGTCTACAACTCCCAGACGTTCTCCTGGAGTCTGGTGTTCGGCGCGGTCTCGGTGGCGGTGCTGAGCTTCCTCGGCTTCGACGGGATCTCCACCCTCTCCGAGGAGAACCGGGACTCCACCCGGGCCATCGGCCGCTCGATGATCGCCGCCCTGCTGCTCGCCGGGTCGCTGTTCATCGCGCAGACCTGGATCGCCTCCCTGCTCGTCCCGGACCCGAACGCGCTGATCACCGAGGGCGATCCGGACGGCACCGCCTTCTACGACGCCGCCCGGGTCGCCGCCGGCGGCTGGCTCGCCACCGTGACGGCCGCCGCCACCGCCGTCGCCTGGGGCTTCGCCAACTCCCTGGTGGCCCAGGCCGCCACCTCCCGGCTGCTGTACGCGATGGCCCGGGACCGGCAGCTGCCCGCCTTCCTCGCCAAGATCCACCCGAGCCGCCGCGTCCCGGTGAACGCCACCCTGCTGACGGCGGGCGTCTCGCTCGTCCTCGGCCTCTGGACGGCCTCCCGCGAGGACGGCATCACCCTGCTGTCCACGCTGGTGAACTTCGGCGCGCTGACGACCTTCCTGGTCCTGCACGTGTCCGTGGTGGTGCACTACCTGGTGCGGCGGCGCAGCCGGGACTGGTGGCGCCATCTCCTCGCCCCGGCCGCCGGATTCGTCATCCTGGCGTACGTGGTCGTGAACGCGGACATCGCCGCCCAGCGGCTCGGCTTCGTCTGGCTGGCGATCGGCGGGCTGGTCCTGGCCGGACTGATGCTCTCCGGCCGTCGGCCGAACCTGACGGCGGTCGCCACCGACCAGCCCTCCTCCCCCGAATCACCCTCCCCCGACCCGTCCTCCCCCGACTCGCCCCTCAGCAAGGAGAACCAGTGAGCCTGCCCGACCTCGTCACGCTCTCCCCGACCCCCGACGAGTACGCCTACACCTTCGGCGGAAGCGCCCCGCTGCTGACCGTCCGACCGGGCACGATCGTCGAGTTGACCACCGAGGACTGCTTCGGCGGCCGGGTCCGCGGCACCGGCGACCTGCCGAGCGAGGTCTGCGAGTTCCCCTACCTCAACCCGGTGACCGGGCCGATCGCGGTGGCCGGCGCCGAGCCCGGCGACACCCTCGCCGTGCACTTCGTGGAGATCGCCCCGGCCCGGGACTGGGGGATCTCCAGCACCTTCCCGCACTTCGGCGCGCTCACCGCGACCCACAGCACCGCGATGCTGCACGCCCCACTGGAGGAGCGGGTCTGGGTGTACGAGCTGGACCGGGCGGCCGGGACCTGCCGGTTCCGGGCCCGGGTCGGCGACTTCACCGTCGACCTGCCGCTCGACCCGATGCACGGCACGGTCGGCGTCGCCCCGGCCGGCGGCGAGACCCTGATGTCGATCACGCCCGGCGCGCACGGCGGCAATCTCGACACCCCCGAGATGCGGGCCGGTGCCACCGCCTACTTCCGGGTCAACGTGCCCGGCGGCCTGCTCGCCGTCGGCGACGGCCACGCCCGCCAGGGCGAGGGCGAGGTGTGCGGCACCGCGGTCGAGACGGCGATGCGCACCACGGTCGTGGTCGACCTGGTCAAGGGCGGCGGGCCCGCCTGGCCGCGACTGGAGGACGACCGCTACCTGATCTCCACCGGTTCGGCCCGGCCACTGGAGGACGCCTTCCGGATCAGCCAGCACGATCTCGTCGGCTGGACCGGGGAGTTGCTCGGCCTGGACACCCTGGACGCCTACCAGCTGGTCAGCCAGGCCGGCCTTGCCCCGGCGGCCAATGTGTGCGACACCAACTACACCATGGCCGCCAAGCTGCCCAAGGCACTTCTGGGACGCACCCGGGCGTACGACGGCCTGCACGACCGGCTCCGCGCGACTGCGGCCGCCTATCTGCGGCACCGGTAGGTCATTCTACTCCGCCACCACCACGGTGTTCTGATTGGCCGTCAGCAGCCAGCGGCCGTCCTCCTTGGTCATCACGTACAGCGGGCTGCCCTCGTCGCCGACCTGCTCACCGGCGCCGTCGAAGTACCGCTGGCGGACCTTGACGGCGGCCACGTCGGGACGGAGGAAGAACACGTGCGCCACCTCGTACGCGGCGGTCCGGCCGGTGCCGGCGAAGGCCCCGGGGAGCACCTTGCGGGTGAACTCGGCGATCGCGTCCCGGCCGAGCAGGACCTTGCCGTGCCCGGTGGTCCAGATCGCGTCCTCCCGGAAGAGGTCGATGAACACCTCCGGGAGTTCGTTGACCTGCGCGTGCTGGACAGTGGCGACAACCTGCTGGATGGCGGCGATCTCGGCCTCGACGGAACCGGCGTTCATGAGTGCGTTGGTCATGCGGACAATCATGGAACTTGAAGCTCACTTGAGGTCAAGTCCCGCCGGGACGGGGCGTGGAGATTACAGCCCCGCGTCCGCCCCGGACGCTTTCCGGGTCCTCGGCGTACTCTTCCGGGGGACGGGTCAGCGTCCGTCCGGTCCACGGCCAGGACACGGCCAAGGCTCTGCCAAGAAGTCCGCGCCCGGGAATTCCGCGCACGCCCCCTTGCCGGGACAGCACGCCAGGAGCACCATCTCGGCATGCCCATGCCATGGACCCGGCCCCCTGCGCCACCACCCGAACGGTTGATCTAGGCTGGTGACGTGCTCATACTCGTTCGCCGTCGCCACGTGGACCTGCTCCGCGTGACCAGCATGTCCTGTCGACGCTCCAGCTGAACCTCGCACCCACCCTCAGCGCGGCCCCCACCCGGCCGCGTCCCCCCTCCCCGGCCCCGGGCACATCCGCCGCACCAGGCGCGCGTCCCCGGCATTCCCGGTCACCACCGGAGCCGGCCGGGACGAGACCCAGCGGATGTCATCCATGTCGCAGCAGCACCCCACCACCACCTCGGCCACCCTCCCGACCACCTCCCCGGCCACCGAGGACGCCCTCCCGGTGATCGACCTCTCGCTCGCCCACGGCAGCCCGGCGGACCGCACCCGGCTGCACGACGCGCTCCGGGCCGCCGCCACCGGTGTCGGCTTCTTCCAGCTCGTCGGCCACGGGGTCACTCCGGCCGAGACGGACGCCCTCACCGACGCCATGCGGGCCTTCTTCACCCTCCCCGAGGCCGACCGCCTCGCCGTCGCCAACCTCAACTCGCCGCACTACCGCGGCTACACCCGGACCGGCGACGAGCGCACCGGCGGCAGCCAGGACTGGCGCGACCAGCTCGACATCGGCGCCGAACTGCCCCCGCACGTCCCCGGCCCGGGCGAGCCCGCCTACTGGTGGCTGGAGGGCCCCAACCAGTGGCCGGCGGCCCTGCCGGCCCTGCGCGACGCCGCCCTGACCTGGATCGACCGGCTCGGCTCCGTCGCCCGCACGCTGCTGCACGAACTCCTCACCGCGATCGGCGCCCGCCCGGAGTTCTACGACTACGCCTTCGCCGGCCACCCGCACCTGCGGCTCAAGCTGGTCCGCTACCCGGGCACCGCCCCGGACGGCGCCGGCCAGGGCGTCGGCGCCCACAAGGACTACGGCTTCATCACCCTGCTCCTCCAGGACACCGTCGGCGGCCTCCAGGTGCAGCGCGCCGACGGCTCCTTCCTGGACGTCCCGCCGATGCCGGGCGCCTTCGTGGTCAACCTCGGCGAACTGCTGGAGGTCGCCACCGACGGCTACCTGAAGGCCACCAGCCACCGCGTGGTCAGCCCGCCCGGCGCCCGCGAGCGCTACTCCGTGCCGTTCTTCTACAACCCGCGCCTGGACGCCCACATCGAGCCGCTGGACTTCCCGCTCGCCCACCACGCCCCCGGCGCCACCCAGGACCCGGCCAACCCCCTCTACGCCGACTTCGGCTTCAACGAGTGGAAGGGCTACACCCGCGCCCACCCCGAGGTCACCCGCCGCCACCACCCCGACCTCGCCGCCTGAGGCCGCGGGGCCGCCCCGTTCAGGACGCCTCCGGGCCCGCACTCCGACATCGGAGTCCGGGCCCGGAGGCGTTCGGGGGTGTTCGGGGGCGTGGACCGGGTGGGACAGTGGTGTCACACTGGTGCTGTCACAGTGGTGGTGCTACGAGGTGGGAGGCGGGGGTGGAGGTGCGGCTGACGGTGGACGAGTTGGCGGCGCGGGCGGGGGTGACGGTGCGGACGGTGCGGTTCTACGGGACCAAGGGGCTGCTGCCGCCGCCGGTGCTGGGGGCCCGGCGGGTGGGGTGGTACGGGGCCGAGCACTTGGACCGGCTGGGGCTGATCGAGGAGTTGCAGCGGCAGGGGCTGACGCTGGCCGCGATCGAGCGGTACCTGGCGCGGCTGCCGCAGGACTCCACCCCGCTGGACCTCGCGATCCACCGGGCGCTGGTGGCCTCGTGGACGCCCGAGGTGCCGGAGGAGGCGGGTCGCGAGGAGGTGGAGCGGCGGGCCGGGCGGCGGCTGTCGGAGGAGCAGGTCGACCGGCTGGCCGCGATGGGGGCGGTGGAGCGCACCGCGGACCCGGAGGTGTTCCGGGTGGACCCGGGGCTGCTCCCGCTGGGGGTGCGGATCCTGGACGTGCCGATCCCGCTGGAGACCCTGCTGGCCGCGCGCGCGGTCGTGGTGGAGCACAGCCGGGCGACCGCGCGGGAGCTGCACCGGCTGTTCCGGGAGACGGTGTGGAAGCCGTACCGGGAGAGCGAGCCGGAGCCGGACGACGTGGAGCGGATGAAGGCGCTCACCGACCACATCCAGCCGATGGTGGCGCAGGCGCTGGTCACGGCGTTCCAGCGGTCGTTGCGGGAGGAGCTGGGCGAGGCGGCCGCCGAGGACGGTCGGACCGCCCCGCCCGGGTGAGGAGAGCGGGGAGGGCGGGGAGGGCGGGGGTCAGTCGGTGAAGGTGCGCCCTTCGGCGGCGATCCGCTCCAGCAGCGCGGGCGGCGCGAACCGCTCCCCGTACGCGGCGGCGAGTTCGCGGGCGCGCTCCGCGAAACCGGCCGGACCGCCCGGGTAGCCGTTGATGTACTGGAGCACACCGCCGGTCCAGGCCGGGAAGCCGATGCCGAGGATCGAGCCGACATTGGCGTCCGCGACGGAGGTGAGCACGCCCTCCTCCAGGCAGCGGACGGAGTCCAGGGCCTCGCTGAAGAGCATCCGCTCCTTGAGGTCCTCGAACGGGATGTCCACCTCCGCGCGGGTGAAGTGCTCGCGCAGACCGGGCCAGAGCCGGCCCCGGGTGCCGTTCTCGTCGTAGTCGTAGAAGCCGGCGCCGCCGCTGCGGCCGGGGCGGCCGAACTCGTCCACCATCCGGTCCACCACCGCGTCCGCCGGGTGGGCGGTCCACGCGCCGCCGGCCGCCTCGACGGCGCGCCGGTACTCGTCGCGGATCCGGCGCGGCAGGGTGAGGGTCAGCTCGTCGAGCAGCGAGAGCACCTTGGCCGGGTAACCGGCCTGGGCGGCGGCCTGCTCGACGCTGGCCGGCTCGACGCCCTCGCCGATCATGGCGACGCCCTCGTTGATGAACTGGCCGATCACCCGCGAGGTGAAGAAGCCGCGCGAGTCGTTGACCACGATCGGCGTCCGGCCGATCTGCCGGACCAGGTCGAAGGCCCGGGCCAGCGCCTCGTCCCCGGTCTGCGGCCCGCGGATGATCTCCACCAGCCGCATCTTGTCGACCGGCGAGAAGAAGTGCAGCCCGATGAAGTCGGCGGTGCGCTGCACGCCCTCGGCGAGCAGGCCGATCGGCAGGGTGGAGGTGTTGGAGCAGAGCAGCGCGTCGGGGGCGACGATCCCCTCGATCTCCTGGAACACCTTGTGCTTGAGCTCCGGGTTCTCGAAGACCGCCTCGATCACCGCGTCGCAGCCGGCCAGGTCGGCCGCGTCGGCGGTGGGGGTGATCCGGGCGAGCACCTCGTCGCGCTGCGCCCCGGTGCGCCGGCCCCGGGCCACCGCCTTCGCCAACAGGCCCTCGGAGTAGGACTTCCCGCACTCGGCGGCCTCGACGGTGACGTCCTTGAGCAGCACCTCGATCCCGGCCTCGGCGCAGACGTGGGCGATGCCGGCGCCCATCATCCCCGCGCCGAGCACGGCGACCCTGCGGACCGTCCGCTTCTCCACCGAAGCGGGCCGCCCGGCACCGGAGTTGACCGCCTGGAGGTCGAAGAAGAGGGCCTGGATCATGTTCTTGCTGGTCTGCCCGCAGGCCAGCTCGGTGAAGTAGCGGGCCTCGATCGCCATCGCCGTGTCGACGTCCACCTGGGCGCTCTCCACCGCCGCGGCGAGCACGTTGCGCGGCGCCGGGTAGGGGGCGCCGGCCAGCTGCTTGCGCAGGTTGGCGGGGAAGGCGGGCAGGTTGGCGGCGAAGGCCGGGGTGCTCGGGGTGCCGCCGGGGATCTTGTAGCCCTTGACGTCCCAGGGCTGGACCGGGGCCGGGTTCGCCTCGATCCAGGCTCGCGCCCGCTCGGCCAACTCCGCGGGCGTGGCGACGAGTTCGTGGACCAGACCGTGCTGGAGGGCCTGCGCCGGGCGGTACTGGCGACCCTGCAGCAGGAACTTGAGCAGGGCGTCGGTGATGCCGAACAGCCGCACCGTGCGGACGATCCCGCCGCCGCCGGGGAGCAGGCCGAGGGTGACCTCGGGCAGGCCGATCCGGCTCGCCGGGTTGTCCAGGGCGATCCGGTGGTGGCAGGCGAGGGCGAGTTCCAGGCCGCCACCGAGCGCGCTGCCGTTGATCGCGGCGACGACCGGCAGGCCGAGCGTCTCCAGGGTGCGCAGGGCGCGCTTGATCCGCATCGACTTCTCGAAGACGGCGGCGGCGTCCTCCGGACGGGCGGCGGAGAGCATCCTCAGGTCGCCGCCGGCGAAGAAGGTCTTCTTGGCGGAGGTGATCACCACTCCGCGCAGCCCGCCGGAGGCGCCGAGGCCGGCCAGCCGGGCGACGACGGTCTCGAAGTCGGCGGTGAACGCCTCGTTCATGGTGTTGACGGACTGGGTGGGGTCGTCGAGGACGAGGGTGACCACGCCGTCCTCGGCCTGCTCCCAGCGGATGGTGGTGGTGTCGCCGGTGTCGCTCATGGGGTTCTGGTCTCCTGAAGGGGCCGGAAAGGGAGGAGGTCTCGGGGGCGCGGGTCAGACGCGCTCGATGACGGTGGCGATGCCCATACCGCCGCCCACGCAGAGGGTGGCCAGGCCGTAGCGGAGCTCGCGCCGCTCCAGTTCGTCGATCAGGGTGCCGATGAGCATCGCCCCGGTGGCGCCCAACGGGTGGCCGAGGGCGATCGCGCCGCCGTTGACGTTCACCTGCTCGGCGGAGAAGCCCATCTCCCGGACGAAGCGCAGCGCGACGGCGGCGAAGGCCTCGTTGATCTCGACCAGGTCGATGTCGGCGGCGGTCAGCCCGGCCTTGGCGAGCGCCTTGCGGGTGGCGGGGGCGGGGCCGGTGAGCATGATGGTCGGCTCGGAGCCGGAGACGGCCGCGGAGACGATCCGGGCGCGCGGCCGCAGCCCGTAGCGCTCACCGATCTCGCGGCTGCCGATGGCGACCAGGGCCGCGCCGTCCACGATGCCCGAGGAGTTGCCGGCGTGGTGGACGTGGTCGATGGCCTCCACCCAGTGGTACTTCTGCAGGGCGACGGCGTCGAACCCGCCGGCCTCGCCGATCGCGGCGAAGGAGGGCTTGAGACCGGCCAGGGTCTCGACGGTGGTGCCGGGGCGGATGAACTCGTCCCGCTCCAGGACGACCAGGCCGTTGCGGTCGCGGACCGGGACCACCGACCGGTCGAACAGCCCGTCGGCCTGGGCCTTGGCGGCGCGGGCCTGGGACTCGGCGGCGAAGGCGTCGACGTCGGTGCGGGAGAAGCCCTCGATGGTGGCGATCAGGTCGGCACCGATACCCTGCGGGGCGAAGTTGGTCTCGTAGGCGGTCATCGGGTCGGCGAACCAGGCGCCGCCGTCGGAGGCCATCTTCACCCGGGACATCGACTCGACGCCGCCGGCCAGGATCAGGTCCTCCCAGCCGGAACGGACCTTGGCGGCGGCCATGTTGACGGCCTCCAGGCCGGAGGCGCAGAAGCGGTTCTCCTGGACGCCGGCCACCGTGTCGGGCAGACCGGCCGCGACGGCCGCGATCCGGGCGATGTCGGAGCCCTGGTCGCCGACGGGGCTGACCACGCCGAGCACGATGTCGTCGATCGCCGCCGGGTCCAGTCCGGGGAAGCGGCGGCGGATCTCGTGGATCAGGCCGACGACGAGGTCGATCGGCTTGGTGCCGTGCAGCGAGCCGGTGGCCTTGCCCCGGCCGCGCGGGGTGCGGATCGCGTCGTAGACGTACGCTTCGGTGGTCACGGTGGGCAGCCTTTCGGGGCGGGGTGCTGGGAGCTGGGAGCTGAGGTGGCGGCCCGAGGGCCAGGGGCCGGGGCCGGCCGGGGTCTCAGCCGAGGATGGAGCGGCCCACGATCTCCTTCATGATCTCGGTGGTGCCGCCGTAGATGGTCTGGATGCGACCGTCGGTGAACGCCCTGGCCACTGGGTACTCGGTCATGTAACCGTAGCCGCCGTGGAGTTGGAGACAGCGGTCGGCGGTGCGCTTCTGCAGTTCGGTGGCCCACCACTTCGCCATCGAGGCGTCGGCCGGGGTGAGCGCGTAGCGGTTGTGCTCGGTGATGCAGCGGTCCACGAAGGCGCGGGTGACGGCGCACTCGGTGGCCAGTTCGGCGATCTCGAAGCGGACGTGCTGGAGCTTCGCCAGCGGCCGGCCGAACGCCTCGCGCCCCTTGACGTACTCGGTGGTGATCTCGACCAGGTACTCCGCGCCGGCGATCGCGGCGGCGGCGATGGTGAGCCGCTCCTGCGCGAGGTTGCGCATCAGGTACAGGAAGCCCTGGTCGATCTCGCCGAGCAGGTTCTCCTTCGGGACGCGGACGTCCTCGAAGAACAACTCGGCGGTGTCCTGGGCCTTCTGGCCGATCTTGTCGAGGTTGCGGCCGCGCTCGAAGCCGGGCATGCCCCGTTCGACGACCAGCAGGCCGAGGCCGTGCGCGCCGCCCTCGGGGGTGGTGCGGGCGACCACGATCACCAGGTCGGCGAGGATCCCGTTGGAGATGAAGGTCTTGGCGCCGTTGAGCAGGAAGTGGTCCCCCCGGTCCTCGGCCCGGGTACGGATGCCCTGGAGGTCGGAGCCGGTCCCGGGCTCGGTCATCGCGATGGCTGTGACGAGTTCGCCGGAGCAGAACCCGGGCAGCCAGCGGCGGCGCTGCTCCTCGGTGGCGAGCGAGGTGAGGTACGGGCCGATGATGTCGTTGTGCAGACCGATCGCCAGCCCGGACGCCCCGGCCCGGGCGAACTCCTCGGCCAGCACCGCGGCGTAGCGGAAGTCGGCGTTCCCTCCGCCGCCGTACTCCTCGTCGACGGCGAGGCCGAGCAGCCCCTGCCGGCCGGCCGCCAGCCAGGCTTCGCGGTCCACGATGCCGGCCTTCTCCCAGCGGTCGTAGTGCGGCAGCACCTCCTTGGCGAGGAACGCCCGGACGGTGCCGCGGAAGTCCTCGTGCTCGTCGGTGAAGAGGTCGCGTTGCACGGCAAACTCCTTGGGAGGGCGGCGGGTTCAGACGGTCGGCGGTGCGGGGGTGCGGGCTGGACCGACGGGCTCCGCCGCACCGGTCGACTCGGCGGACCCGGCGGGCCCGGCGTACTCGGCGGGCTCGACGGGCTCGACGGCGAGCGAGGGCACACCCCAGTCGCGGGCGACCTCGGAGGTGTCGGCGCCCGGGCGGGCCGGCGGGCGGCGCAGTGCGCCCGGCGTGGCGGAGAACCTCGGCGCGGGGGCCGGCTGGGTGATGCCGTCCACCTCGACATAGGTCTCCCGACTCGCCAGGTGCTCGTGCGCGTGTGCCTGACGCATCGTCAGCACCGGTTCCACGCAGGCGTCCGACCCGGCGAAGACGGCCTCCCAGGCGGCCCGGGAGCGGGTGGCGAAACGCGCGGCGATCCGGGCCCGCAGTTCGGGCCAGCGGGCGGTGTCCCACTGGCCGGGCGCGTCCGGGCCGAGCTCCAGCAGCCGGGCGAACTCGGCGTAGAACTGCGGCTCCAGTGCGCCGACCGCGAGGTGGCCGCCGTCGGCGGCCGGGTAGACGGCGTAGAACGGCGCGCCGCCGTCGAGGAGGTTGACGCCGCGCCGGTCCTGCCACCGGCCGCCCGCCAGCAGGCCCTGCAGGACGGCGGTGAGGTGGGCGGCGCCGTCGACGACGGCCGCGTCCACCACCTGTCCGGCGCCGGTGGCGCGGGCGTGGTGGAGGGCCGCGAGCAGGCCGACGACCAGGTAGAGCGAGCCGCCGGCGTAGTCGCCGAGCAGGTTCGCGGGGACGGCGGGCGGCCCGTCGGGGTCGGCCGCAGCCGCGGCGGACGTCGGGGCGACGAGGCCGAGGACGCCGGCCACCGCCGTGTACCCGATGTCGTGCCCGGCCCTGGCGGCCAGCGGCCCGTGCTGCCCCCAGCCGGTCATCCGCCCGTAGACCAGCGCCGGATTGCGGGCCAGACAGGCTTCCGGCCCGACCCCGAGCCGCTCGGCGACCCCCGGCCGGTACCCCTCGATCAGCAGATCGGCTCGGGCGACCAGGTCGAGCACCTGCCCCGGCCCCCCGGGGGCCTTGAGGTCGACGACCACCGAACGCTTGTTGCGGTTGGCGATGTCGTACACCGGCTCGATGCCGAGCGGCGAGGGCTCGGGGCGGTCCACCCGGACCACGTCGGCGCCGAGGTCGCCCAGCAGCATCGCGGCGAACGGTCCGGGGCCGATCCCGGCGAGTTCGACCACCCGGACCCCGGCCAGCGGCCCGCCCGGACCACCGCCCGCGCCGACGCCACCGCCGCCGCGCACACCGCTGTCACCCACGGGCGCCACGGCCCCTCCGAGGATCGACGAAGTCTGACAGTAAAGCTGTAACACTCGCGATGATAGGCAAGCGACCGGCCGGTAACAAGACCTCCGGCCCTCGTCCGCCAGGACGGTCGCGGCCCGCCCGGATCCCCCCGGCGGGGGAGGCTGATCCGGTCTCCGGAGGACGCGCGGGCCGCCGGGCCCGCGGGACCGTGGGGCACATGACCTCGATGCTCCCGCCCCGCCCAGCGGCCCCGGCCCCGACGCCCGACGCGACGCCCGCTCCGGCCCCGAACGGCGTACCGGCCACCGCGCCCGGCACCGCCGCGACGGCCACCGCGCCCCGCCCCGCCGCACCGGTCGGCCGGGCCCGGACCGCGGCGACCTGGACGGCCGTCGCGGCGACCGTGCCCTACCTCGGTCTCAAGCTGCTCTGGCTCACCGGCCACCCGGTCGGCGCCGGCGACGCCGAGGCCATGGACGACCTGTGGCTGGTCAACCTGCTGACCTTCGGCATGGACGCCGTCGCCGTCCTGCTCGCCCTCTCCTTCGTCCGCCCCTGGGGGCGCCGGGCGCCGGCCGGACTGGTGGCCTTCCCGATGTGGGTCGCGACCGGACTGCTCGGGACCGTCCTGCTCGCCCTGCCGCTGTTCCTGCTCTCCACCCTGCTGTTCGGCCCGGACCAGGCGCCGCCCGGTACCGACGACGGGCCGAGCGGCTGGGTGTTCCCGGTGGTGTACGGCGGGTTCGCCGTCCAGGGGCTGGCCCTGATCACCGGCTTCCTGCTGTACGCGCGGGAGCGCTGGGCCGGACTGCTGCGCCACGACCGGATCGGCGACCTGCCCCGCTCCCCCACCCTGACCACCCAACGGGCCTTCGCGTGCGTCGCCGCCCCGCTCGCCGCCGGGGTCGCGGCGGCCCGGGTCTACTGGGCCTGCGGAGGGACGGCCGGGCTGCCGCTGGAGTGGCAGGAGTACCGGGGCCGGGGTGTGGCGGTGATGGACGGGGTGACGGCGCTGATGGCGGTGGCCGCCGGCGCGGCGCTGCTGCTGCTGGTGTTCCGGGGCCGTCCGGGGTGGCGGCTGCGCGGACCGCTGGCCGTGGTGTGGACGGCGGCGGGGTCGCTGTTCGGCTGGGGATCCTGGCAGTTGGTGGCGTTCGGGACGTTCACGGCGGCGCCCGACCCCCGCCGGGCGGTGCCGGGCCTGATGACCCTGGTGGAGGCCGCGCAGACGGTGACCGGACTGCTGGTCCTGGCGGTGGGCGCGATCGCCCTGGCCGAGCAGTCCTCGGCCCGCGCCGTCCCGGACACCGCGTGGGCCTCGGCGGTCCCGTGGTCCGGCCGGGCAGCTGACGTAGAGTCTGCGCAATGATCACGGGGGCGGGGGCCGACCGGCACACGGGCGCGGGCACGGGTACGGGTACGGGCACGGGCACGGGCACGGGCACGGAGAACGGCCGGGATGCTGACAACGGCCGGGCCACCGGCCCCGTCCGCCGCGCGCTGCGCGCCCTGTTCGGGCGGCAGGCCCGGCTGCGGTGGGTGCACCTGGTCCTCGGCGGCGCACTGCTGATGCCGTACTGGCTGCTGTCGACGGTCCTGCTGGGCTCGCTCGACCCGCAGAAGGGGCTCCCGCTCCAGGTCCTGCTCTACTTCGCCGCCCTCGCCACCTCGCTCCCGATGGCCGCCGCCACCGCGCTGGTGCCGACCGTTCGGGCGCTGGAGGGGGCGGCCGCCCTGGCGCTCTGCGCGCCCGCCCGGGCGGGCGACGTGGTCACCGGACCGGCCCGGTCCTGGGCGGCCCGACGGCGGACGGCCGGCTGGTTCGTGCTGCACCTCGCGTTCGGCGGCATCGTCAGCGGGATGACGCTGACCGGCACGCCGTTCGCGGTGATGCTGGTCCTCCAGCCCAACGGCTTCCAGGAGTTGACGCGGTTCTGGGAGGGCCGCGGCGTACCGGGACCGCTGCCGGGGCCGGTGCTGGGCCTCGCCCTGCTCGCGCTGATCGTCGGCACCAGCGCCGGCCTCGGCGGCCTGCTGGCCCGCTGGGCGCCCGTACTGCTCGGCCCGACCCCGGACGAGCGCCTGGCCGCCGCCGAGCGGCGCGCCACCGTACTCGCCCAGCGCAACCGGCTGGCCCGCGAACTGCACGACTCGGTCGGCCACGCGCTGAGCGCCGTCGGCATCCAGGCCTCGGCCGCCGCCCGGGTGCTGCGCACCGACCCGGAGTTCGCGGCGGAGGCGCTGGCCGCCATCGAGGAGACCGCGCGGGGCGCCGTCGCCGAACTGGACGCGGTGCTGGGGCTGCTCCGCGAGGAGGAACGCGGCGAGGCCGCGACGGCCGGTCCGACCCTCGCCGGGCTGGACGACCTGCTGCGGCAACTCGCCAGGACCGGGCTGACGGTGGAGGCCGAGCTGGCGCCGGGCCTGGACCGGCTGCCGCCCGGGTTCTCCCGCGAGGCGTACCGGATCGTCCAGGAGGGCCTGACCAATGTGCTGCGGCACGCCGGGCCCGCACCGGCCCGGCTGCGGGTCTCGCTGGCCGAGGAGCGGGTGGGGATCGAGTTGACCAATCCGCTCGACCGGCTCCGGCCCGGCCGGCCCGGCGGCGGACGCGGGCTGCGCGGGATCGGCGAACGCGCGGCGGCACTGCACGGCGACAGCGAGGCCGGGCCGACGGACGACGGAACGATGTGGCGGCTGGCCGTCCGGCTGCCGGTGGCAACGGGAGGAGAGCAGCGGTGAGCGGTTCGACGAGTACGTCGGGGAGTACGTCGGGGGTCCAGGGAGCGTCGGCGGGCGGCAGCGGCCCGGTGCGGGTGGTGATCGCCGACGACGAGCGGCTGGTGCGGACCGGCCTGCGGGTGGTCATCGACGCCGAACCGGACCTCACCGTGGTCGGCGAGGCCGCCGACGGCGCCGAGGTGGTGCCGCTGGTGCGCGAACTGCGTCCGGACGTGGTGCTGATGGACGTCCGGATGCCCGGGATCGACGGGATCCGGGCCACCGAGCAGCTGATCGGGGGAATGGCCGAGCCGCCCCGGATCCTGGTGGTCACCACCTTCGAGCACGACGACCATGTGTACGACGCGCTGCGGGCCGGGGCGGCCGGCTTCCTGCTGAAGCGGGCCCGGGCGGAGGAGATGGTGCAGGCGGTACGGCTGATCGCGCGCGGCGACTCGCTGCTCTTCCCGGCGGCCGTCCGCGAGTTGGCCGTCCGGTACGGGGCGCCGTCCGCGCGGGACACCCGTCCGGCGCCCGGCCGGGGTTCGGACCAGGGCCGGAGCCGTACCCCGATCGAGCGGCTGACCGAACGTGAGGGTCAGGTGCTGCGACTGATGGCGGCCGGGCTGAGCAACGGGGAGATCGCCGCGAAGCTCGTGCTCAGCCAGGAGACGGTCAAGACGCACGTGGGCAGCGTGCTCGCCAAGCTGGGCGCGCGGGACCGCACCCAGGCGGTCATCGCGGCCTACGAGTCGGGCTTCGTCCTGCCGGGCTGAGTCCGGCGCCCGGGGCCGCCCGCCGAGGTGTCGGCCGAATGTCGCAGGGGCATCCACAGGGAATCCGGTAGGTGGAGGAACGTTTTTCCCTCCCCCCGACCCACGGGTAGAGTGCGATCTTCCCTTCGACGTCCGATACCTCCCGTATCGCCCGGAAAGAACTGGTGGCCGTATGTCAGTCCGGACCAGCCCGGCGCTCTGGTGGCGCGCCGGCATCGTGCTCTCGACGGGCCTCGGCCTGAGCCTGCAGACCGCGCCGCTGGTGTACTTCACCATCCAGAGCAATGTGATCGTGCTCGGCTACTTCATCGGCGCCGTGTACTGGATGCTGAAACGCGGCACCACCGACGCCCCCGCGCCCCGGCTGCGCGGCGCCGCCACCCTGTACATCCTGATCACCGGGCTGGTCTCGCACATCCTGCTGGAGCACGGCGCCAACCCGCTGCCCGGCCTGTTCGACGGGCCGGACAAGCTCCAGCACTGGTCGTCGTTCTTCGTGCACTACGTCACCCCGGTGCTGGTGATCGTCGACTGGCTGGTGTTCCGGCCCCGCAACGCCTCCTCCTGGCGGGACATCCCGCTCTGGCTGGCCTTCCCGCTCGGCTACGCGGCGCTCGTGCTCGTCCGCAACGCGCTGTTCTCCAACTACCCGCTGCCGTACCCGTACTTCTTCTTCGACCCGACCACGAAGGGGTACGGCTACGTCTGGGGCCAGATCGCCCTGCTGACGGTCGAGTTCGTCGCGCTGGCCGCCGTCGTCGTCGGGCTGGACCGGCTGGGGACCCTGGTCCGCACCCGGCTGACGCGCGACGGCTCCGCTCCGGCCGAGGTCTGACGGCGAATCAGGCGTCAGACCGGCCCGGCCTCAGATCCGCCAGGACCGGATCCGGTCTGCCGCCGCGAACACGTCCGCCCGCCCCTCCACGATGTCCCGGGCCAGCTCGACCAGCGCCCCGTACGGCGGATCGACGCCCTCGCCCGCCGCGTGCATGTACGCGGCGGTGGCCATGCAGGCGAAGAGGTTGTTGCGCAGCGGCAGCGGGCGCAGCAGCACGATGGTGTGCATCAGGGTGGCGGCGCACCAGGCCGGATCGGCGTCGTGGCCGAGCTGGGCGGTGTTCACCCGGTGCCGTGCGACGGCCGCCTGGAGTGCCGAGTAGTCGCGCACGCTGAGGTCCTCGGGCGAGGCCAGCTCCTGGATGTCGAGCAGCCAGCGCAGATCGACGCGCGGCAGCATCATCGCGCCCCCTCCCGTGACGGCACCGCTCAGGCGGCGGGCGCGTCCTCCGGGAACGCCCGGTCGAACTCCTCGCGGTGCTCGTTCCAGAACGCCACCGCGTGCGAGACGAACACCCGGCGCTGCTGCTCCCGCACACTCAAGTCGTGCACATACGCCTTGACACTCTTTCCGTCGGCGGCGGCGGCCTCGCGGATGGCGGCGAGTTCGTGCTCCGTGTACTCGATGTTGAGTGCTGGCATGGCGCCGATGGTACTGGAGCCCACAGGAGTTGGACACTGAGCCGACAACCCTGACAGCACTCGGGGAGCGTCTGCTCCGCAGGTCGGAGCCGGGCGGCCCGGAGCGTACCTCCGGGGTCGCGGTGGGGACGGGTCCGCAGGCTGACGTGCCGTGACCGATCGGGCCCGTACCGTCGGTCCTGGGCAGCGGAGAGGCTCCGCGGGGGGACGCCCGGACCCGGGACGGCAGGGGACGACATGGGTATCGCACGGCGGAGGCCAGCGACCGGAGCGACGAGGGCGGCGGGGGCCCGGAGGGCGGCGGGGGCGGCCGGGGCGAGCGCGGCGGCCAGGGCGGCGGGGGTCGCGGCGGTCGCGCTCGCGGTCACGGCGGGGACCATCGGCACGGCGGGCGCCGTCGGCGCCGCACCGGACGGGGACGGCGACGCGCGGCGGCCGGGCGTCAACCGGCTGGAGGGCGTCTGGCGGACGGACGGGTACGGCATCCTCGTAGAGATCCACGGAACGGCCTTCACCACCTACGACGTGACCCGGATCAGCTGCACCCCGGGCTTCTACTCCGGCGCCCAGGCCGGTGCGCCGGGACGCGACGGCGCCGTCCGGTACGGCCAGACCGGCAAGGCGTACGCCTCGTCCTCGGTCACGCCCCGGGGGCGCGACCGGGCGGTGTACCAGGAGGACGGCGCCGCCTCCGCCAGGGATCTCACCCGGCTGCCCGGCGGCCTCCCGGCCGAGTGCCGGCAGCCCGCCCCGCAGGACGCGCTCGCCTCCTTCGACCGGTTCTGGGCGACCTTCGAGGAGAACTACCCCTTCTTCGCCGCCAAGGGCATCGACTGGCGCGCGAAGGGCGCGCAGGCGCGGGCCGGCATCACCCCGCGGACCACGACGGACGAGCTGCAGAAGATCCTCGTGGGCCTGCTGGAACCGCTCGGCGACGCGCACACCGCGCTGGGCCGAAAGCGCCCCGGCGGCGGGTACGACGGCGTCTTCGGCGGGCTGCGCCCGGGCACCGCGGAGCCCACCGACGAAGTCCGGGAGTTGTCGGCCCGGGCGGTGGCCGCCCAGCTCCTCGCCCCCGAGCGGACCTTCGGCCGGGGCCGACTCGGGGTCGGCGCACTCCCGGGCGGCATCGGCTACCTGCGGGTCAGCGGCTTCAGCGGCTATGTCGAGGACGGCCCCTACCAGGACGACGCCGCCGAGCTGGACAGGGCGCTGGACCTGCTGCTGGCGCACCCCGAGCGACTGAACGGCGTGGTGGTCGACCTGCGGCTGAACGGCGGCGGTTCGGACGAGCTGGGGCTGCGGATCGCCTCCCGGCTCACCGACCGGCCCTTCCTGGCCTACCGCAAGGTGGCCCGCAACGACCCGGCCGACCCGACCCGGTTCACCCGGCCGCAGCCGAGCGTGGTCCGCCCCACCGCCGGCACGACCCGGTACACCGGACCGGTCGCCCTGCTGACCGCCGGCTCCACCGTCAGCGCGGGCGAGACCTTCACCCAGGCGATGGCGGAGCGGCGGCCCGCACCCGTCCGGATCGGCGAGAACACCCAGGGTGTCTTCTCCGACATCATGTTCAAGCCGGTCTCGGCCGACTTCGTGGCCGTCCTGCCGAACGAGAAGTTCCTCACCCGCTCCGGCAGCACCTTCGACGGACCGGGCATCCCGCCGAACGTCCGCACCCCGGTGTTCACGCCGGAGGAACTCGGTCAGGGCCGTGACTCGGCCCTGACCGAGGCGCGAAAGATCCTCTCCGCGGGGGGCGCCGGAGCTGCGGACGCCGCCGACGCGACCGAGGCAGCCGGGGCCGGCCCCCGCTGACCGTCACATCGGATCCACCGTCCTCAACTCGCCGTCCAGCTCCAGCCACCGGGTGATGCCGAGGCCGCGCAGGAACGGCAGGTCGTGGCTGGCGACGATCAGCGCGCCCCGGTAGGCGGCGAGCGCCTGGGTGAGCTGGCGCACGCTGGCCAGGTCGAGGTTGTTGGTCGGCTCGTCGAGCAGCAGCAGCTGCGGCGGCGGGTCGGCCAGCAGCAGCGCGGCCAGGGTGGCCCGGAACCGCTCGCCGCCGGAGAGCGTGCCGGCCGGCTGGTCCGCCCGCCCGCCGCGGAACAGGAACCGGGCCAGCCGGGCCCGGATCGCGTTGTCCCCCGCGTTCGGTGCGAACAGCTTGACGTTGCCCGCGACGGTCAGCTTGTCGTCGAGCAGGTCCAGCCGCTGCGGCAGGTGCCGCAGCGACACGGGGGCGGTGATCACCCCGGAGAGCGGGACCAGCTCGCCGGCGACGGTGCGCAGCAGGGTGGTCTTGCCCGCGCCGTTGCGGCCGACCAGGGCGATCCGCTCGGGCCCGCGCAGGTCGAGCTCCGCGGTGATGCCGTGCGGCAGCCGCACCCGCTCCAGGGTGAGCACGGTGCGCCCGGCCGGGACGGCGGTGCGGGGCAGGTCGATCCGGATCTCGGCGTCGTCCCGGACGGCCTCCTCGGCCGAGGTGAGCTTGCGCCTGGCCTCCTCCAGTCGTTCGGCGTGCATGCCCTGGACGCGGCCGGCGGTCTCCTGGCCCTGGCGTTTCAGCTTGCCGGCGACGATGTGCGGATCGTTGCGGGTGACCGAGCGCTTCTTCCCGTAGCTGGCGCTGCGCTCCAGCCGCGTCCTGGCGTCGACCAAGTCCCGTTTCTGGCGCTGGACATCGGCCTCGGCGTGGCGCAGCAGCCGCTCGGCGGTCTCCTGCTGGGCGGCGACGGTGCGCTCGTAGTCGGCGAAGTTGCCGCCGTACCAGCTGACCTGGCCGTCCCTCAGCTCGGCGATCTGGTCGACGTGCTGGAGCAGTTCGCGGTCGTGGCTGACGATCACCATCACCCCGCCCCAGCCGGCCACCGTCTCGTAGAGCCGCTCGCGGGCGGCCCGGTCGAGGTTGTTGGTCGGCTCGTCGAGCAGCAGGACGTCGGGGCGGCGCAGCAGCAGGGCGGCCAGCCGCAGCAGGACGGCCTCGCCGCCGGAGAGTTCGCCGGTGGTGCGGTCGAGGCCGAGCCGGCGCAGGCCGAGCCGGTCGAGCAGGGCGCGGGCGCGCTCCTCGACGTCCCAGTCGTCGCCGATCGCGTCGAAGTGGCGCTGGTCGGTGGATCCGGCCTCGACGGCGTGCAGGGCCTCGCGCGCGGCCCGGACGCCGAGCGCCTCGTCGACCCGCAGGCCGGTGTCCAGGGTGAGCCCCTGCGGGAGGTAGCCGATCTCGCCGGCCACCTTCACGGTGCCGGAGGTGGGTGTGAGTTCGCCCGCGAGCAGGCGGAGCAGGGTGGACTTGCCCGCGCCGTTGAGCCCGATCAGCCCGGTGCGGCCGGGGCCGACGGCGAGGTGGAAACCGTCGAGGACGGGCCTGCCGTCCGGCCAGTCGAAGGAGAGGTCGGTGCAGAGGAGCGAGGTGGTGGGTTGTGCCATGGAGGCCTCCCGAGGGTCTGCCGGACGCGGCCGGTCACCGGACGTGGTCGTGGGACGGCACGGCGAGACACCGCGGGTGCGGGCGGGACCGGGAAGGGGCCGGGACGGGGCTCGGGTCGTCAGAGCGACGGGGGACGCCGGGCCGGCTCACCACTGAGGTCGGGCACTCGCACACTCACGGACCGCGCGGGCAGCACTGGGGCTGCGGCAGGGCAGCGAAGGCGCTGCGGCGCGGCGGGGGCGGTGTCTCGGGACCTCAGTAGAGCAACGGCCTTCTCCTGTTCTGGCGGGTGGCAGGGATCACGCTACGGAGGCGTCCCGACCGTGTGCAACCGGTTTTTTCGGTGCCGATCACGTGCCGATCCGGTGACAGCCCCGGCCCGGAACGGCCGACGGCCGGAACCCGTCCGCCGCGCATGGCAGACTCCTCCCCTGCCACTCCCGTCACACCCGCGGCCCGTCCGCCGCACGGTCGGTGGCGGGCACTCACATCCGTGGCGTGCATTCACAGGGGGAACCGAACATCATGTCATCGATATCCCGGGCGACGCGTGCCGCGCTGGGCGCCTCCGTCGTCGCACTGACGATGGTCGTCGCGACCGCGTGCGGCCCGGACAACAGCGACCCGACCGCCGGGGCTCCCGTCGGGACGACCGCCGCGGCCACCGCGGGCGCCACCGACAAGCCGGGCGGTCTGCCGCCGATCAAGCTGCCGACGGCCGACGAGCTGAAGAAGTGGAGCTTCGACGACTGGGACAAGTGGGCCCAGCAGAACGTCGTCTCCCCGGCCGTGAAGGGCTTCTGGGACCTGCAGAAGATCCTCAAGGCCAAGCCCTACAAGCCGGGCCCGGGCAGCCAGCCGACCGCGCAGCCGACCGGTGCCGCGCCGGGCCAGCCGACCACCCAGCCGCCGGCGCAGCCCACCGCGCAGCCGACGGCGGCCCAGCCCACCGGTGGCGCCCCCACCCAGCCGGGCGGCACCGGCGGTGGCGGCAACGGCGGCGGCAGCCAGAACGACCCGCAGCCGAAGCTGGTCGAGATGAAGCCCCTCCCGCACCCGTTCGCCAAGCCGGCCCACGTCAACGGCAAGCTGTTCTTCCAGGACGGCAAGCAGGACTACGTCTGCTCCGGCACGGTCGTCTCCGACCCCGCCAACCCGGGGAAGAGCAACCTCGTCTGGACCGCCAGCCACTGCCTGCACGGCGGCAAGGGCGGCAAGTACCACACCAACATCACCTTCGCCCCGGCCTTCAACAGCAGCGGCGCGGTGAGCGCCGGCAAGCAGGGCACCCTCGCCGACGCCGAGCCGTACGGCGAGTGGGGCGCCGTCGCGGGCATGGTCGCCCCGCAGTGGACGGCCGAGGCCGACCCGGAGAACGGCGGCCCGTGGAGCCAGTACGACTTCGGCATCCTCAAGGTCGCCAACCCGGACGGCAGCGCCAAGTCCCTGGAGGAGGTCGTCGGCGGTTCGGTGCCGGTCTGGTTCAACGCCCCGCGCGAGCAGATCGCCTCGGTCAGCACCTACGGCTACCCGGCCGCCAAGCCCTTCGACGGCATGGAGCTGGAGCACTGCGAGGCCGGGAAGCCGGCCCGCCGCTCGATGGACGCGTCCCGCCCGACCATGCTGATGACCGGCTGCAACGGCAGCGGCGGCGACAGCGGCGGCGGCTGGTTCACCACCAAGGACGGCAAGCAGGTGCTGGTGTCGGACACCTCCATCGGCGGCTCCGACAACACCTGGGAGGCCGGCCCGTACCTGGACGACGTCGCCCAGCACGCGCTGGAGTACTTCTCCAAGAAGAGCAAGTGACCCCGGTCACCCGCTGAACTCCCCCGCCGGGGGCGGTGGCACCCCGTGTGCCGCCGCCCCCGGCGGCGTTCCCGGCGGCACCGGCGACGGCACCTCCGACGGCACCCGCCCGGCCCGCGCCCCCGCCCGCGCCCCGCGCGCTCCCCGGCCCGCCTAGAATCGACGACATCATGAGCGCCACACTCGTCGTCAAGGACCTCGCCGCCGGCCACGGCGAGCGCACCCTCTTCTCCGGCCTGGACCTGGTCGTCGCCCCCGGCGACGTGATCGGCCTGGTCGGCGTGAACGGGGCCGGCAAGTCGACCCTGCTGCGCCTGCTGGCCGGCCTGGACACCCCCGAGGGCGGTACGCGGCGGCTCAGCCCCGCCTCCGCCAACGTCGGCCACCTCCCGCAGGAGCCGGAGCGCCGCGCCGACGAGTCGGTCCGCGACTTCCTGGCCCGCCGCACCGGTGTGTCCGCCGCACAGGCCGCCCTGGACGAGGCCACCCAGGGCCTGGTGGACGGCGCCCCCGGCGCCGACGACGCCTACGCGGAGAACCTCGACCGCTGGCTGGAACTGGGCGGCGCCGACCTGGAGGACCGCGCCGAGGAGGTCGCCGACTCGCTCGGCCTGAAGATCTCCCTGGACCTGCCGATGACCGCGCTCTCCGGCGGACAGGCGGCCCGGGCCGGCCTCGCCTCGCTGCTGCTCTCCCGCTACGACGTCTTCCTGCTCGACGAGCCCACCAACGACCTCGACCTGGACGGCCTGGAGCGGCTGGAGTCCTTCGTCAAGGGCCTGCGCGCCGGCACCGTGGTGATCAGCCACGACCGCGAGTTCCTGGCCCGCACGGTGACCAAGGTGCTGGAGCTCGACCTGCACCAGAACCAGGTCAACCTGTTCGGCGGCGGCTACGAGGCGTACCTGGAGGAGCGCGCCACCGCCCGCCGGCACGCCCGCGAGGACTACGAGGAGTACGCCGACACCAAGGCGGGCCTGGAGGCCCGGGCCCGGATGCAGCGGGGCTGGATGGAGAACGGCGTCCGCAACGCCCGCCGCAAGTCCAGCGACAACGACAAGATCGGGCGCGCGATGCGCACCGAGTCCACCGAGAAGCAGGCCGCCAAGGCCCGGCAGACCCAGCGGATGATCGAGCGCCTGGACGTGGTCGACGAGCCCCGCAAGGAGTGGGAGCTGCGGATGGAGATCGCCGCCGCCCCCCGCTCCGGCTCGGTGGTCGCCACCCTGCGCGGGGCCACCGTCCGGCGCGGCGGCTTCGCGCTCGGCCCGGTGGACCTGCAGATCGACTGGGCGGACCGGGTCGCCATCACCGGCGCCAACGGCGCGGGCAAGTCCACGCTGCTGGCCGCCCTGCTGGGCCGGCTCGAACTCGACTCCGGCAGCTCCGTGCTGGGCTCCGGCGTGGTCGTCGGCGAGGTGGACCAGGCTCGCGGACTGTTCCTCGGCGGGGAGCCGCTGCTGGAGGCGTTCGCCGCCGCCGTCCCGGAGCTCGCGCCGGACGAGGTCCGCACCCTGCTGGCGAAGTTCGGGCTGAAGGCCGTGCACGTGCTGCGCCCCGCCGACACCCTCTCCCCCGGCGAGCGGACCAGGGCGGCGCTCGCGCTGCTCCAGGCGCGCGGGGTGAACCTGCTGGTGCTGGACGAGCCCACCAACCACCTGGACCTGGTCGCCATCGAGCAGTTGGAGTCGGCGCTCGCCTCGTACACCGGCACGCTGCTGCTGGTCACGCACGACCGGCGGATGCTGGACACGGTGGCGGTGAACCGGCGGATCGAGGTCGGCGGCGGGCGGGTCCGCGAGCTGTAGCCCGGATTCCGTAGCCACTGCGGGCCGGGGAGGAGGTCCAGACCTCTTCCCCGGCCCGCCGTCATGTGCTGTGCTGTCGCCCATGGTTGACAGCACAGCGCTCGACAGCGCGGTGGCGGGGACGCCCTACCCGAGTGTCCCGCTCACCCCCATGACCGTGCCCGCCCACGAGGCGGAGGCACGCAGCAGGTCCTTCCACGACGTGATGGCGCAGCGCCGGACCGTCCGCGACTACTCGACCCGACCGCTCCCCGAAGGTGCGCTGGAGTGGGCGATCCGTACCGCCAACACCGCGCCGAGCGGCGCGCACGTCCAGCCCTGGCGGTTCGTGGTGATCACCGATCCGGACCGCAAGCGCCGGCTGCGGGAGGCCGCCGAGGCCGAGGAGCGCGAGTTCTACGCGCACCGGGCCTCCGAGGAGTGGCTGGCCGCACTGGCGCCGATCGGCACCGACTGGGAGAAGCCGTTCCTGGAGGACGCCCCGGCCGTGATCGTGGTCTTCGAGGTGCACAAGGGCCCGCACTCGCCGCGCCCGTACTACACCAAGGAGTCGGTGGGCATCGCGGTCGGCCTGCTGCTGGCCACGCTGCACCAGGCGGGGCTGGCCACGCTCACCCACACGCCGAGCCCGATGAAGTTCCTCAACGAGGTGTGCGAACGGCCGCAGGAGGAACGGGCCGCGTACGTCATCCCGGTGGGGTACCCCGCGGAGGGGGCGCGCGTGCCGGACCTGCGGCGCAAGGAGCTCGACGAGGTACTGATCCGCCTCTGACGCGCCCCCGGACAGCCCTGGTAAGCGGCGCCGGGCGGTGGTGACAGGTACAGGACGTCGACATAATCGCTGTCATGAACCACGTCATGCCACCGCCGTGCGGGGCCGCGTCCGGATCCCTTCCGCCGTCCACGCCCGGCGCGCCCGCTCCGGGCGCACCCGCGCCCGCCTCCGACGTACCCACTCCCGCTCCCGCTCCCGGCGGACCCACCCCCGGCCGGCCGCCCGAACTGCTGCGGCCGGCCGGGGGGATCACGCTCAGCCGCCGCTCCCCCGACCGGAGCCTCGCCCTCAACGCCGCCGTCCGGGCCAACCTGGACCACCTGCGCCCCTGGCTGGAGTGGGCCGCCGAGGCGCCCACCGCCGCCCGCACCGCCGAGCTGACCGAGGCCGGCATGGCCGCCTGGGACGCCGGCACCGACTTCATCTACCTGGTCGGCCTGGACGCCGAACCCGGCCGGGTGATCGGCTCGTTCGGCCTGCACCGCCGGATCGGCCCGGGCGCGCTGGAGATCGGCTACTGGGTCGGCACCGACCACGTCGGCCGGGGCATCGCCACCGCTGCCGCCCGGGCCCTCACCGGGGCGGCGTTCGCCCTGCCCGGGATCGACCGGGTCGAGATCCACTGCGACCCGGCGAACACCGCCAGCGCCGCGGTCGCCCGCCGGCTCGGCTTCCGGCTCGACCGGACGGTGGACGCGCCGGTGCGGGCGCCGGGCGAGACCGGGCGCAAGCAGATCTGGGTCCAGGAGCGCCGACCGACACCGTAGCCCCCGCCCGGGAGCGCTCCCTCAGTACCGCCCGCCCGACGGCGCGGGCAGCGCGTCCAGCTCGGCGAGATCCGCCGGCGACAGCACCAGCTCGGCCGCCGCCGCGTTCTCCACCAGGTACCTGGGCGTCTTGGTGCCCGGGATCGGCAGCACGTACCGCCCCTGCGCGACCACCCAGGCGAGCGCCACCTGCGCGGGCGTCGCGCCGACCCGCGCGGCGACCTCCCGCACCCGCTCCACCAGCGCCAGGTTCGCCTTCAGCGCGTCCTGCTGGAAGCGCGGCAGCCCGCGGCGGAAGTCGTCGGCCGGCAGCTCGTCGAAGGAGGCGATGCCGCCGGTCAGGAAGCCCCGGCCGAGCGGCGAGAACGGCAGGAACGCGATCCCGTGCTCCTCGGTGTACGGCAGCACCCCGGCCAGCGAGTCCCTGGTCCACAGCGAGAGCTCGTTCTGTACCGAGGCCACCGGGTGGACGGCCCGCGCCCGCTCGATCTCCTCGACGCCCACCTCCGACAGCCCGATCCGGCGCGCCTTCCCGGCCGCCACCGCCTCGGCGAGCGCGCCCCAGGACTCCTCGATCGGCACCTCCGGGTCGACCCGGTGCAGCTGGTACAGGTCGACGTGGTCGGTGCCGAGCCGGCGCAGGCTGTCGTCGATCGCCCGCCGGATGTGCTCGGGCCGGCCGTCGCGCAGCACCCGCTCCTCGCCGGTGCCCGGCACCAGGCCGACCTTGGTGGCGAGCACCGCCCGCTCCCGGTACGGACCGGCCAGGGCGGCGCCGACCACCTCCTCGTTGCTGTACGGGCCGTAGATGTCGGAGGTGTCGATCAGCGTGACCCCGAGGTCGAGCGCCTGCCGGATCACCCGGACCGAGGTCTCGTCGTCCCGGTTGTGGACGTCGTAGGCCCAGGTCATCCCCATGCAGCCGAGGCCGACGACCCCGACCTCGGGACCCTCGCTGCCGAGCGTGGCATTGCGCATGACGTACTCCTCACTGGTGCCGGCCCCCGCGGCGCCGACGTACGGTCGGATCAACGGGCACCAGCCTGCCCCTTGGAGTGCACTCAAGGTCAAGCGGACGGTCCGCACCGGCGCCCGGGCCTTCGCCGCCGCGGGGCTCGCGGTGGCCGCGCTCGCGACCGGCACGACGGGCGCCCACGCGGGCACCTCGGTCGGCTACGTGGACAGCAACCGGGGCTCCTCCTGGGACGACTGGGCGGACGGCGTCGTCGGCCCGAGGACCTTCGGCCGGGCCAGCGAGAACCTCAACTCGGTCCCGCCTCACCTCAGCCCCGCCGCACGAGCGCCTCGGCGGCGGCGGCCGTCCAGATGCGCCGGGCCAGCACCTCCGGCGCCAGGGTGCCGTCGACGGTCAGGCCGCAGTCGGCCCGCAGCGGCTCGACGTGGCGCTCGTGGGCGTCCCGCCGGTGCTCGACGTAGTTCCGCAGCAGCACCGCGAGCGGGAAGTCGCCCACGACGCACTTGCGTTCGATCTTGCGGGCCAGCCGGAGGTCCGCCGCCACGTCCACGAAGACGTCCAGCCGGGGGCGGGAACGCGGCGAGGCCACCCGACGGGCGAACAGGCCCTCGACGATCACGACCGGGGCGGCGGCGAGCGCGGCCCCGAGGTCGGTGTCCAACCGCTCGCCGTCGATCGACCGCGGATCGCCGACGTCCAACCGGAGCGTCCCGGCCTCGTCGGGCACCCACACGCCCCGCCCCGGTTCGGCGTACCAGTAGTCGTCCCCGTGCAGGACCCGGACCGGGCCCTCCGCCACGAGCGCCCCGGCCAGTGTCGTCTTGCCCGCCCCCGCACCGCCGGTCAGTGTCAGCAGCACCGTGCCCTCCCCGTCTTCGGCCGACGGAGCACACCCGGCTCCGCACTCGCTCGCATCCTCCCGCCGGAACCTTAACGTCCGCGTAAGGCCCCCTGGGAGCCTGCTCCGATACCCCGAAGGTTCTTGACGTGCCCAGGTGGTCTAGTCCAGCTTGGTCCTCAGCACCGCGCACCTCCCCCACCCGGACCACCTCCGCCGTCACCCGCTCCCGCGCCCCCTCCCCACCGCGCGAGGCCGGTGGCAGGCCTCGTTCCCGAGAGGCACCCCCATGCCACGCGCGCCCCACGACACCCCCGCCCGGCACCGCCGCCCGGCGGTCCGCACCAAGCTGCTCGGCCTCACCGCCGCCGTCGTCCTCGCCGGCGGCGGCCTGGCCACGATCGCCGGGAACGCCGGCGCCGCCGACGGCAACCTGCTCGCCAACCCCGGGTTCGAGACCGGCTCGCTCGGCCCGTGGAGCTGTTCCGGCAGCACCGGCAGCGTGGTCAACTCCGGCGCCCACGGCGGCTCGTACGCGCTGAGCGGCGCCGTCGGCAGCTCCGACACCGCGCAGTGCGGCCAGAGCGTCGCCGTGAAGCCCAACACCACCTACACCCTGAGCGCCTGGGTCAAGGGCCAGTACGTGTACCTCGGCGCGACCGGCAGCGGGGTCACCGACCCGGCCGTCTGGACACCCGGCGGCAGCAGCTGGCAGCAGCTCACCGCCACCTTCACCACCGGCGCGGCCACCACCAGCGTCAACGTCTACCTGCACGGCTGGTACGGCCAGGGTGCCTACCTCGCCGACGACGTCACCCTGTCCGGCCCCGGCGGCAACCCGAGCACCCCGCCGCCCACCACCGCTCCGCCGACCACGACGCCCCCGACCACCACCCCGCCCACGACCACGCCGCCCACCACCCCCGCGCCCAACGTGGCGCTCCCGGTGGCCCCTTACATCGACATGGGCGCCTGGCCCACCCCCTCGCTGCCCGCGATGGCCAAGTCCGGCAACCTCAAGGCCTTCACCATGGGCTTCGTCACCGCCGTCGGCTGCAAGGCCAGCTGGTTCAACGCCTACGACCCGCGCACCGGCTGGGCCAAGGACCAGATCGACGCGCTGCGCGCGGCCGGCGGCGACGTCAAGCTCTCCTTCGGCGGCGCCAGCGGCACCGAACTCGCCGCCGCCTGCACCACCGTCGACTCGCTGTTCGCCGAGTACGACGCCGTCGTGAAGGCCTACAACCTGCGCTACGTGGACTTCGACATCGAGGGCGCCGCGATCGCGGACACCGCCGCCAACGACCGCCGCTCGGCAGCACTCGCCAAGCTGCAGAAGGCCAACCCGGGCCTGAAGGTCTCCTTCACCCTGCCCGTCCTCCCGGAGGGCCTCACCACCGAGGGCGTCGCCATCGTCCGCTCGGCCCGCGACGCGGGCGTGGACGTCGACATCGTCAACATCATGGCGATGGACTACTACCGCTCCGGCGCGGACTACGGCGACGCCGCCGTCCAGGCCGCGCAGTCCCTGTACGGCCAGCTCAAGGCCCTGTACCCGGCCAAGAGCGACGCCCAGCTGTGGTCGGCGGTCGGCGTCACGCCGATGATCGGCGAGAACGACGACCACCAGATCTACAACCAGGCCGACGCCCAGCAGCTGGTCGCCTTCGCCCGTCAGCACCACCTCGGCGAGCTGGCCTTCTGGGACGCCACCCGGGACGCCAACGCCTGCACCGGCGGCCTCTTCAAGTGCACCAACATCCCGCAGCAGCCCTACGAGTTCGCCAAGATCTTCGCCCAGTACACCGGCTGAGCAGCCCCTGCCGAACAGCCCCGCCGCGCCGGCGGCCCCACCTCCAGGGGCCGCCGGTGCGGCGTTATTCGAGCGCGCGTTCGCGGGCGGTCCACTAAAGTCCCCCCATCACCGAGGCCGCCCACGAGCGGCTCCGACGCAGGTGAACAGGCATACGAGGGGGCGGACATGACAGTCCGGGACGACACGGGCACCACGACCGGGGAGATCACCCCCGAGGAACTGGCCGCGTTCAGCCGCACCCTCGGCCGCCTGCGCGCACTGCCCATCGGCGACCGCACCCGACTGCACGCCGAGCGGCAGCTCAGCTCCTTCCACCGCGAGAGCCGCAAGCAGCGCCGCCAGGAGGAGCGTGCCGGGATCCTGGCCGCCGACGCCGAGCTGCTCGCCGCCACCGCCACCGGCGCCCCCGACCGCCGCGAGGACGCCCCGCTCGCCCCTGCGCCCGTCACCCCCGCCAGCCCCGCGCCCGTCGGCTCCGCACCGCTCGGCGAGCTCCGCGGCGGCCGACGCTGCTACGTCTGCAAGCAGCGGTACCGCGAGGTGGACGCGTTCTACCACATGCTCTGCCGCCCCTGCGCGGCCGACAACACCGCCCGCCGCGGGCTCTCCACCGACCTCCGGGGCCGCCGCGCCCTGCTCACCGGCGGCCGGGTGAAGATCGGCTTCCAGCTGGCCCTGATGATGCTGCGCGACGGCGCCGAGCTGCTCGTCACCAGCCGCTTCCCGCACGACACCGTGCGCCGTTTCCGGGCCGCCGAGGGCAGCGCCGCCTGGTGGGACCGGCTCACCGTCGTCGGCATCGACCTGCGCGACCCGCGCCAGGTCCTCGGCCTCACCGAGCAACTGCGCACCGAAGGAAGGCCGTTGGACATCCTGGTCAACAACGCCGCACAGACCCTGCGCCGCCCGCCCGAGTCCTACGCCCTGCTGGCCGCCGGCGAGCGGTCCGCCCTGCCCTCCGCCGACGCCGCGACGGTCACCCACGCTCCCGGCTTCCGGCCGATGCCCGCCCTCGCCCCGGCCTGGCCGACCACCGAGCTCGCCTCCCCCACCCCTGCCCCGACCCCGCTCCCGGCACCGCCCGGAGCCGACGAGGCCGGTCTGCTGCCGGACCTCGCGGCCACCAACTCCTGGTCCGCGCGGCTCGGTTCGCTCGACCCGGCCGAGCTGCTGGAGGTCCAGCTGGTCAACGCGCTCGCCCCGGCCCTGCTCTGCGACCGGCTGCTACCACTGCTGCTCGCCTCCCCGCACCCGCGCCGCTACATCGTCAACGTGACGGCGGTGGAGGGCCGTTTCGCCGTCCGCAACAAGACCGCCGGGCACCCGCACACCAACATGGCCAAGGCCGCACTGAACATGCTCACCCGCACCAGCGCGGAGGAACTCGCCACCCGGGGCGTGCACATGTGCGCCGTGGACACCGGCTGGATCACCGACGAGAACCCGGCCCCCAGGAAGGCCCGGATCGCCGCCACCGGCTTCCGCACCCCGCTCGACATCGTCGACGGCGCCGCCCGAGTCTACGACCCCGTCGTACGCGGCGAGGCGGGCTCCCCGGTCTCGGGGGTCTTCCTCAAGGACTACCGCGAGGCGGCGTGGTGACCGCGCCGCCCCGGCACTACCGGTCGAGCAGCCTGAAACGCGGAAATTCGCTCGGCGTGCGCCGCCGCACGCGGCACGCGTTGCACGAGTCGACGGAGCGGGTCGGGCTCACGAACGCGGCCGGCAGCCGGACCGGCGGACGCTCGGCGCGGACGGCCCGCTCGGCGGCCTTGGCCCGGGCCGCGATCCTCGACCTGCGCGCCCGAAGCTTGGGCGGTCTGAGCACGAAGGGCTCCTCCGGGGGAAGCTTCGGCACCTCGTGCGGCCCCTCGGCCAGTTCCGCGCACCAGCGCTCGGCCCACGCCGGATCGAGGGCGTACAGCGCGGCCGCCCGCCGCTCCACTGTCCATTCGGGCCCGCGGAGCGCGTCGCAGACGAGCCGGTACAGCAGCTCGGACACGTCGTCGGTGATCCACTCGGTGATTTTCACGCCCCCAGCAGGTCCCACAACCGGTCGATCCGGTCCCCCAGCTCGTACCGCAACTCGGCCCGTTGGTCCTCGTCCATCCTCGGCACTCCCTCACGCACGGAACGCCGCTTCCCTGCGGCGCACATGGCCGAGCATGCCCACTTAACGTCGAACTGACGACAAGTGGTCCGGGTGCCCACTCATCCGCCGGGCGGCCCCTCGGCCGACCCCCTCTCCGCCCGCCTGCGGATCACCACCGCGGTGCCCGCGTCCAGGTCGATACCGTGACCGGGCGGGGCCGTCGCGTGGTCGTCGTCGCGCAGGACGAGCCGCGCCTGGCGCTGCTCGATGTGGACGCGCTTGCCCGCATGGAACAGGGCGTGCAGTTCCTCGAACACCGACATCCCGAGCCCGTCGGAGGATCCCGATCCGACCTCCGGCCCACCGTTGCGGCGGTTGCTCACCACCACCGCCAGGGCGACCAGACCGGTCACCAGGACGGCCGCCGCCATGACCACTGCCACCACCACCGTCATGCCGTTCGAACGACCGGGTCACGCACGATCGTTCCGATGCCTGCCGCGCAGGAAGTCGGCGAGGTCGACTTCCTGCGCGGCGGACGGCCGCGGTCACTGCCCCGCAGCCACCGCTTCCTCGTCCGTGACCTCCAGGCCGTACGCCACGACCGCCTGCCGCAGGCCGCCCGGGTAGCCCGCCAGCGCCGGGGTGAAGTCCCAGTCCCCGGCGGCGTCGCGGTCGAAGCGGCCGAGCCGCATGGCGATGTTGGTCTCCGCCCCGTCCGCGAGGTGGACGACGGCCGCGTCCTGGTCGGCACCCGCTTCGAGGATCAGCGCCGGTCCGGCGAACCCGGCCATGGTGGCCGAGGGGTGGTTCTCGGTGTCGGCGGCGGCGATCACGACGAGCCGGTCCGCCTCGGCGGGCAGCGCCTCGAAGTCGACCATCAGGCAGGCGTTGGCGTCGTCGTAGCCGGTGACGAGGCGGACCGAACCGTCCGGCGTGGAGGCGTTGTTGTAGAAGACGAGATGGTCGTCGGAGAGCGCGCGGTTGCCCTGGCAGACCAGGGCGGCGATGTCGTACTCCTCCTCCCCCGTCCAGTGCAGCAGGAGCCGGGCGGGCTCGGCGGCCACGTCGATCGCGGGCGCGCCGCCGGACGACCCGCCGGCCGGATCGTCCACGGCACTCGCGTAGGCGGGCGCGAACATCTCGTGGAAGCCGTGGTGCTTGAGCAGGCCGACCAGCTCGGAGCCGTTGATCAGCGTGATCGGCTTGCCGGAGACGAACTGGTGCGAGCTGGGTCCGAACTTGCTGGTGGTGACGAGCACGGCCTTGGTGGCCGCCCGGTCGTGCTGGAGCGTGCCGAAGAGGTCCCGCACGACCGACGGGGTCACCGTGTCCCGGTAGCGCTTGACCTGCACGATCACGTTCCCGCCCCGGAACGGGTCGCTGTCGATGCCGCGCACGTCCACCCCGCCGTCCTTCGACCGGGCGGTCAGCTCGACCTTCATGCCCATCGACTCCATCAGCCGGGCTATCAGCCGCTCGAAATCGATCGGGTCCATCTCCAGCAGGAGTTGGAGCTCGCGCACCCGCCGCGCCATCCGGCCGCGGTTCGCGTTGGTGTCGTCGCGGAGGTGCCGGAACAGCATCCGCTGGGCGCGGCGCTCGTTGGCGTCGGGATTGCTGAGACGGTGGAGCTTGCGGCTCCGGGACATAGGTACTCCCTCGAACGCACATGGCTGACGTCTCGTCAGGTGCGTGTCAGAAATGGCGACTTCAGGACGGCTTGGGCACATCCCCCGCTGGGTAAGTGAGTAGGTTACCGCCGTACGCGGACTCTGTCGTTCGGATCGGCACGGGCAGATTCCCCGACAGCCCGCGCGCGATCACGGCCCACTGCCAGAATTGCCGCATGAGCACCGAGGGCGCACCGCTGGAGCTGGCGCACTACTACCCGGGCTGAATCCGGGACGACGCCTCCGTCGGCCGGATGAAGAGTCTGCTGCTCTACTTCGACGGCTTCGCCCTGCTGCTGCCCGAGCGCCACTTCGGGACGACGGTCGCCCGCGAGGAGCGGCTCGCCGGCCCGCTGCGCAGTGCCGGGCTGCTGCACAAACCTGGAGCCCGACACCTGGCTCGACGCGGGCAGTGCGCTGCTCGTCCAGGAAGCCGCTCAGGCTGCCCGGCAGAGCACGGTCCACGAGCCTCCGAGCAGGGCGGGGCCCACCAACCCGATCTCGTGGGGCCCTCATCGGCCTGTCCCAAGCAGCCTCAGGATTCACCACGCCGCCCAAGCAGCACACCCCCTTCACCTGCCTCCTCCAGGCGCGCCGCTTGGGGTGAGTCCGGCGCCGGGGCCTACCCGCGCCCGGGCTCCAGCACGAAGACGGGAATCACCCGGTCGGTCTTCTCCTGGTACTCGGCGTACGCCGGATACGCGGCGACCGCGCGCTCCCACCACTCCGCCCGCTCGTCCCCGGTGACCTCGCGGGCCGTCATCTCCTGGCGCGCGGGCCCGTCCTGGAGCTCCACGTGCGGGTCGGACTTGAGGTTGAAGTACCAGACCGGGTGCTCCGGGAAGCCGCCCTTCGAGGCCACGGCCGCGTACCGCCCCTCGTGCTCCACCCGCATCACCGGGATCTTGCGGATCTTGCCGCTCTTCGCGCCGCGCATCGTGACGATGACGACCGGCAGGCCGGTGTCCCAGAGCGTCGTCCCCTGTGTGCCGCCCGAACTCTCGTACAGCTCGACCTGGTCGCGGATCCACTGCGCCGGACTCGGCTCGTACTCGCCCTCAAGCGGCATCGCGTTCACCCGTCGTCGCGTCGTGAAGAAGGGGGATGTCCCGGGCGAGAAGCCTATGCGAGTGCGAGGCTCCAACGCCCCCTCGGCGCACCGCGCCGTGGTTAGGCTCTCCCCCCATGGCAACGAACAACGGTGAGCTTCTCGTGGTGACCACGACCCACGACGACGAGGCCAAGGCCCGCACCCTGGCGGCGGACGTCGTACGGGCGCGGCTGGCCGCCTGTGCGCAGGTGTACCGGATCCAGTCCGTGTACTGGTGGGACGGCGAGGTCCAGGACGCGGCGGAGTGGCGGATCGACTTCAAGACCCGCACCGAACTGGCGGACACCTTGGCGGAGTTCATCGGCGAGCGGCACGAGTACGACACCCCGGAGGTGGTCGCCGTGCCGGTGGTGGCGGGCAGCGCCGCGTACCTGGAGTGGGTGCGGGCGGAGACGGCCCAGGGGTGAACGGAGCGCAGGAAGTCGGCGGACCCGACTTCCTGCGGCCCGCCGCTCCCCCGGTCAGAACCAGTGCAGGCAGTGCGGGGGCTGCTCGGTGCGGAAGAGGGCGTCCGCCACGGCCGCCGCGCCCGGGTGGTGGGCCTCGATGCGGCCGGCGCGGACCAGGGTGCTGGGGATATTGCCGCCGAGGTAGATCGAGCCGAGGTCGCTGACGTCCAGGCTCAGATCCGGCTCCCGCTCGGTCTCCACGCACTCCGCCTTGCCGTCCCGGACGGTCAGCAGGTAGCGGTTGCGCTCGCCCAGGAAGACGTCGTCGACGTCGATCACCAGCTCCCCGTCCGCGTACCAGCCGCGTGCGGCCAGGGCGCGCGGCACGTCCAGCAGCCGCACCCAGAGCCAGTCCTCCTCGGCGCTGGTCTCGCCGCTGCGGATGTCCTCCAGCTGCCACCGCAGCGGGTGCCAGGAGGGGACGTGCTTGAAGACGATCTGGCCGATCAGATCGTGGCCGAGCACCGTCCGGGCGAGGGTTGTGAACACCACGTCGTCGAGGGCGACGACCTCGTCCACGGTCAGCGTGCTCGTCTTGTTCACGCGGTCGAACTCGCCGAGCGCGTAGCTGGCGTAGCCGTCCGGGACGCCGTCGGCGTCGCGGTGCAGCACGATGTAGCGCGGCGCCGGGGAGATGGGGGCCTGCCCGCCCCGCAGGGCCCACCAGCGGTGCGGGCGGGAGAGAGCACCGGGCTGGGCGAGGCGGTAGCGGTCGTAGACGGCCTCCAGGATCTCCTGGCAGTCGTCGCTCCGCAGCAGCTCGACCGAGCCGGTGTCCTCGCCGCCCGCCCTCGGAGCGATGAGCTCGGCCCGCTTGCGCGGCACCGTCAGCCGGTTGGTCCACGTCGCCGGGCCGTAGCCGAACCGGCGGTAGATCACGGCCTCCGAGGCCAGCAGCACCGAGAGGAACTCGCCGCGCTCCCGGACGTCCGCGAGCTGACGCCGCATCATCGCGGTGAGCGCACCCCGTCGCCGGTGCGTGGGTGCCACGCCGACGGCGGTGACTCCGGAGACCGGGACGACGGCGCCGCCGGGCAGGGTCAGCTCGAAGGTGTACGCGGCGGCGGTGCCGACGGGCCGCCCGTCGTCCGCCACGGCGAACAGTCCCCGGTCCATCTCGAACGCCGACCACCAGGCCCCTCCGCCGTCCTCGGTGGTGGTTCCGGGGAACAGCCCGAAGGCCGAGTGCATGGTGGCGATGAACTTCTCGCGGTCCTGCTCGGTCGTGGCACGGATCTCCATCGGTACTGCGGCCTCCCCGGCTCGTCCGCACCACCTCCCGTGGCGCCCAGCCACAGTGCATCCGCCCCCACTGCCGAGGTCAAGCGAATTACCCCTCGGCATCCCCACCTCCCCGGTCCGGCCGACACCGAACAGCTCCACCCCGGGAAAGAGGAGTGCCGCCACGCGCCGACCCGTACCGCCGGGGGCTGTACGGGTCGGGTGGGGTGGGCGTAGGGGCGCGTGTGCCCGGCCCTCGGCCTGACGGGGTCGGCGGGCCGAGGGGCGGGGCGGGGCGGGGCGGTCAGCTGAAGATCACCGAGCGGAGCTTCAGGCGGTTGCCGAGCTTCTTGCCCGGGTTCATGACGTAGTAGGTGTCGCCGTCGCAGTTGAAGTCGAGGAAGACCGTGGCCGTGGAGGTGGTGAAGTTCTCCGGTGCGAAGGCCGGGTGGTCCTCGGTGGCTCCGAACAGGTTGATGCACTCGCCGCTCCGGGGGTCGGCGATCCCGGACGGGATGCCGGGGCCGACCTTGTAGAGGAAGTCGCCGGTGGCGGCGTGGGCGGAGGTCGGTACGGCAAGGGTGATCAGCAGGGCCCCGGCGGCGGCGACCAGGGAGTTGCGAAGGCGCATGGTGGTTCCTCGCGTTCAACGGTGTCGGAGGATCCGACGCCGCGTCGATTCCCCTCCGCCCATCCCCGCAACGGCCGTACACCCGATCGAGGGTGGAAGATCACCCGTTCAGGCCACCCGCTCGCCGCTCGGGTTGCGGCTGCCGCCAGCCATGGCGTCGCGGACGCCGCGCGAGAGGCGTTCGGCTATCGCGGCGACCAGGGTGCGCGGGCGGCGCGGGGTGAGGTGGGCGCTGAGCTGGTTGGCGAAGCCCGGCACGACGTAGGCGCGGTCGGCGTCGAGGGCCCGCAGCGCCGCCCGGACGACCGGCCCGACCGTCGCGAAGCTGCCGGTGACGGCGGCCTTCCTGGTCCCGATGACGTTGAAGAACTCGGTCTCCACCGGCCCGGGGCAGAACGCCAGGACGCGGATGCCGCGCCGACGGTACTCCTGGCGCAGCGCGAGGCTGAAGTTGAGCACGAAGGTCTTCGAGGCGCCGTAGACGGCGAGGTACGGGGTGGGCTGGAAGCTTGCCGTCGAGGACACGTTGATCACCGACCCCTGGCCGCGCGCGAGCATGCCGGGCAGCAGTTCGTGGGTGAGGTCGACGAGCGCCACCACGTTGACCATCAGCTGGTCGTGGTCGCGCTGCCCGTCGATGGTCTCGAACGGGCCGCAGGTGCCGAAGCCGGCGTTGTTGACCAGGAGGTCGACGGCGAGGCCCCGGTCGGCGAGTTCGGCGCCGACGCGGCGGGCGGCGTCGGGGGCCGAGAGGTCCTGGACCAGGACGTGGGCGGTGATGCCGTGGGCCTCGCCGAGGCGCTTGGCGAGGTCGTGCAGGCGGTCGGCGGAGCGGGCGACCAGGACGAGGTCGTGGCCGCGCGCGGCGAGCTGGGCGGCGAACTCGGCACCGAGGCCCGAGGACGCGCCGGTGATCAGAGCAGTGGTGGCGGTGGGCACGGTGGTGCTCCCTTGTCTCTCGATCTGTGACACGATCTGCAACACGAGAGTATCGGATAATCGTCGATCTGCGACATACTTGTTTCAGTTAGTGGGCGAGCCGATCCCCCGCTGTACCGTTCCCGGGTACGGCAGAGCTGGAGGCACACACATGAACCGCACGCCCGGGCGCCCACTGCGCGCCGACGCCGAACGCAGCGTCCGCGCGATCCTCGCCGCGGCCGAACGCGTCCTGGCCGAGCACCCGGGCGCGACCGTGGAGCAGATCGCGGAGGCCGCCGGCGTCACCCGCACCACCGTCCACCGCCGCTTCGCCAACCGGCAGGCCCTGATCGACGCGCTGGCGGTGGAGGCCGCGGCCAAGCTCGCCGAGGCGATCGAGGACGGGCACCCGGAGACCGCGCCGCCACTGGTCGCACTGCACCGGGCGACGGCCAATGTGCTGCGGGTGAAGGCCGCCTGGGGCTTCGCCCTCGGACCGGCGGCCGCCGGGAGCGAGCCGGCCGCCCGGATCCACGAGGAGATCGCCCGCCGCTGCGTCGAACTGCTCGGCCGGATCCAGGAGCAGGGGGTGATCGCCGCGGACGCCGACCTGGAGTGGGTGCGGCGGGTCTACTACGCGCTCATCGGCGAGGTCCTGCACGGGGAGCCGGCGCGCGCCTGCAGTCCGGCCGCCGCAGGAACGACCGCTGCAGGAACGGCCACCGCGGAAACCCCCACCGCCGGAACGGCCGCCGCCCTCGACCCGGACGCCCTGGCGGCCCGGATCGTGGACACCGTGCTCCACGGCGTCGGGCCGCGCCCGGCGGGCTGACAACACCGCCGCGCGCGGCCCGGACCCCGCGCCCCCGACTCCGACTCCGACTCCGGATCAGAGATTGATCCGGACCTCCACGTCCGGCCGCCAGAACGCCTGGCGCTGCGCGATCGCCGCTTCGCCGATCTCGTTCCAGTACGGGTCGACGTCGTCGCACTGCGGTATGCCCAGACCCACCAGCCAGGTGAGCAGCAGGTCCATACCCGGTGCGCCGGGGCCGCCGGCCCGGTTGGCCGCGGCCTTCAGCGCGTCGTAACTGCTGTTCAGCCCGGCCTTCTTGGACCAGCCGACGGCCGCGCCGATCGCGGACATCGGGTGGTGCTTGAACTTGGGCCCCACGAAACCGTCGGCCTTGGCCTCCGCCACCCCCGTGACGTAGGTCAGGTCCGTCCTGCCCTTCTCGCAGAACACGATGCCCAGGTAGCCCGGGTCGTCGTTGGCGAAGCCCACGACCGCCGGGTACCCGGTCTCCTTGAACACCGCCTTCGCGATCTCGGGGAGAGATCCCGGGATATCGCTCTGCGTCACGAACATGCGCCAGCCGAGGCCGAATTCGTAGTCCTCGCCGGAGACCTCCGCCGCGGACGCGAGTTGCCCCACGGGGTAATTGGACCTGGCGAGAATGATGAGGCTGTTGGTCATACCGGTGATGCTAATGAGTTCGACGGCGATCTCAAGCCTTCTCCCCCACCGGACAGAGGCCATTCCGCGCATCCCGTACAAAGCGTCAGTTCTGTTCACCCCGGCGATACTCGGATGTCGCCCCGCCGGACCCTCGACCACGACACCGGACGACCAGCAGACCGGTCCAGCACCCCCAACTCGCCCATATCGCATGACAATCGTCTATCTCCCTCGATCGAGGGAAAGATCGCCCATGACGCCATTTTCGCCGCTGGATGGGGGAACATCAGCACGTCCGCGCCCGAACGATCCCGGTCGGGCGGCAGAAACCGGCCCCTGGATCAGCCCGTGACTCCCTCCTCCGCATCCGTGTGGGACTGCCCCTTCAACCACACCGACGGCCTGGAGTTCGACCCCCTCCTCAAGCGACTGCTCACCGAGGAGCCGATCGCCAGAATCCGCCTGCCGCACGGCGAGGGCGAGGCCTGGCTGGCCACCCGTTACGAGGACGTCCGCGTGGTCACCACCGACCGCCGGTTCAGCCGCGCCGCCGGCATCGGCCGGGACCTGCCCCGGATGACGCCCGCCCCGATCGCCCAGGTCGAGTCGATCAACCTCATGGACCCGCCGGCCCACAACCGGCTGCGCCGCCTCGTCGCCCAGGGGTTCACCAACCGCCAGGTCGAGCGGATGCGCGCCCACACCCAGCGCGTCGTCGACGGCTACCTCGACGAGATGACCGAGCACGGCGCGCCCGCGGACCTCGTCTCCCACCTGTCCGCCCGGCTCCCGCTCACCACCATCTGCGAGCTGCTCGACATCCCCGCCGAGGACCGCACCGAACTCCGCGGCCACGCCGTCGCGATGATGGCGATGGGGCCGAACAGCGGCGCCGGCCAGGTCAACGCCAAGACCGCGCTGCGCGCCTACTTCGCCGAGCTCACGGCCGCCCGCCGCCGCGATCCCGGCGAGGACCTCATCAGCGCCCTCGCCACCGCCCGCGACGGCGCCGAGCTGCTGGACGACGACGAACTCGCCGTGATGGCCATGGTCCTGCTGGTCACCGGCCACGACACCAGCACCTACGAGCTGTCCAACATCACCTACACCCTGCTCACCCACCCCGAGCAGCTCGCCAAGCTGCGCGCCCAGCCCGAGATGCTGCCGCGCGCCCTGGAGGAGCTGCTCCGCTTCATCCCGTTCCGCCAGGGCGTGGGCATCGCCCGGGTCGCCACCGAGGACGTCGAGCTCAGCGGTGTGCTGATCCGGGCCGGCGAGCCGGTGCACGTCTCCTACCTGGCCGCCAACCGCGACCCGGCGGTGTACGAGCGGCCCGACGAGCTCGACCTCGACCGGGGCGCCCCCACCCACATGACCTTCGGCTACGGCACCCACCACTGCCTCGGCTCCCATCTGGCCCGGATGGAGCTCCAGGTGGCCGTCGGCACCCTGCTGAACCGGTTCCCGGGGCTCCGGCTCGCCGTTCCGCCGGAGGCACTGGACTGGCGGACCGGCTCGATCTGGCGCTACCCGCGGACCCTGCCCGTCGCCTGGTGACGACCGCCCCCAGCCGCAGGCCACCTGTCCGCAGGAGCCTGCCAACAGGCCCTGTCCACAGGCCACCTGCCCATCGGAGATCCCGCCATGCCAACACTCTGCCGCCCCGCCGTCGCCGTCCCCGAGCACGTCATCACGCTCGACCAGACCCTCGACCTGGCGCGCACCCTGCACGCCGACCACCCGCAACTCGGGCTCGCCCTGCGGCTGATCGAGAACACCGGGGTGCGGACCAGGCACCTGGTCCAGCCGATCGAGGAGACCCTCCGGCACCCCGGTTTCACCGCGCGCAACGCCGTCTACGAGCGGGAGGCCAAACGCCGCGTCCCGGAGGTGGTCGAGCGCGCCCTCGACCACGCCGACCTCACCGCCCAGGACATCGACCTCATCCTCTACGTGTCCTGCACCGGCTTCATGATGCCCTCGCTGACCGCCTGGCTGATCAACAGCATGGGGTTCCGCTCCGACACCCGCCAGCTGCCGATCGCCCAGTTGGGCTGCGCGGCCGGCGGCGCCGCCGTCAACCGGGCGCACGACTTCTGCCGTGCCTACCCGGGCGCCAATGTGCTCATCGTCGCCTGCGAGTTCTGCTCGCTCTGCTACCAGCCCACCGACCTCGGCGTCGGCTCGCTGCTCTCCAACGGGCTGTTCGGCGACGCGATCGCCGCCGTCGTCCTGCGCGGCCACGGCGGCACCGGCGTCCACCTGGAGCGGAACGGCTCCCACCTCGTCCCGGACACCGAGCACTGGATCTCCTACGGGGTCAAGGACACCGGCTTCCACTTCCAGCTCGACAAGCGGGTGCCCGGCACCATGGAGATGCTCGCCCCCGCCCTGCGCGCCCTGGCCAACGACCACGCCTGGGACGTCTCCGGCCTCGGCTTCTACATCGTGCACGCGGGCGGTCCGCGGATCCTCGACGACCTCTGCACCTTCCTCAACCTGGAGCCGGCCGCGTTCCGGTTCTCCCGTGCCACGCTCACCGAGCGCGGCAACATCGCCAGCGCCGTGGTCTTCGACGCGCTGGCCCGGATGTTCGAGGAGGGCGGGGTCGAGGACGGCACCCAGGGGTTGATCGCAGGCTTCGGTCCGGGCATCACCGCCGAGATCTCGCTCGGCAGTTGGGTGCGGCAGCCACTGGAGGCGAAGGTCCCGCGCCGGCCCCGGGCGATCGACGCCGCGGAGCTGACCCTGGCTCACCAGACCGCCCCCCTGCTGCGTCCGGCCGGGACTACGATCACCGAATGACCGATACCACCGATGCCAGCCATGCCACCGATGCGGCCGGGACGGCCGCTGCCACCGCTGCCGGCGATGTGGCCGCTGCCACCGATACGGCCGGGGCGGCCGGGGCGCCGTTGATCCCCAGACCGCCCCGGCCCGGTGACGCGTCCCGGGCCGACGAGCTGGCCGCGCTCTTCCCCGCCCTGCACGCGCCGCAGTACTGGACCTGGGGCCGCTACGACGCGCAGTTCTCGACCGTCCTGCCGCCGGACGAGCTGGTCACCAACATCCACCTGGTGGGTTTCACCGACGGCGACCGGGTGGTGCTCTGCCGCGACGACCGGAACCACTGGTTCCTCCCCGGCGGCACCCGCGAGCACAACGAGTCCGTGGACTCCTGCCTGGTCCGCGAGCTGCGCGAGGAAGCCGGCGCCCGTCTGCTCGGCGACCCGGTCTGGCTGGGCGCGCACCGCTGCGTGACCGACGACCCGGTGCCCTACCGCCCGTGGCAGCCGCACCCGGAGAAGGCGTGGCTCTGGGGCTGGGCCGACGTGGCGGTGGACTCGGTGCCGACCAATCCGGACGACGGCGAGCAGGTCGTCGAGGTGCGGGCGGTGGAGCCGGACGAGGCCCGGCGGCTGCTGCTGGACGGCCACGAGGACTGGTGGGGCGAGCTGATCGCACTGGCCGTGGAGCTGCGGTCGCGACCGCGCTGAGCCCCGGCCGGAAGGCCGCCGGACCGGGTCCGAAAGGTCACCGGAATGGCCCAGTACGGCAGCATGGCACCCGATTCGCGGTGATATGACTCGAAGGGACTCGGGTCCCCCTCGGGCCCGCACCGACGGGAGCCGTCATGGACAACTACCCGCTGCTCAACATCTTCTGGACGATGCTGGAGCTGTTCCTCTGGATCCTCTGGTTCTTCCTGCTGTTCAAGATCATCACGGACATCTTCCGCAGCCACGACATGGGCGGCTGGGCCAAGGCCGGCTGGATGATCCTGGTGATCCTGCTGCCACTGATCGGCGTGCTGGTGTACGTGATCGTGCGCGGCAAGAGCATGGGGGAACGCGACGTCGCCCAGGCCCAGAAGGCCGACGCCGCGTTCAAGGCGTACATCCGGGACGCGGCCGGCACCCCCGGCGAGGGCGGCACCGGGGAGGCGGGCACGGGCCGCAGCCACGTCGACGACCTGGCGAAACTCGCCGCGCTCAAGGCCGACGGGTCCATCACCGAGGAGGAGTACCAGCGGGCCAAGGACAAGCTGCTGGTCTGACCCCCGGTACGGCCGTGGTGGCCGGTGGACGCGCGTCCACCGGCCACCACGGCCGGGTGCCGGTGCCCCGGGTGTCAGCGCCGCCCGGAGCGGCGGTCGTCCGAACCGCCCCCGCCGGCAAGACCGGCCCGGCGCAGCGCGTCCGCCATGGCGCTGTTGCCCAGCGACCCCGGGCCGCCGGAGCCGCCGGAACCGCCCCGGTCCCGGCGGTCCTGACCGCCGCCGCCCTGGCCGCGACCGCCCTGACCACCCTGGCCGCTCTGACCGCCGCCCTGCCCGCCTCGCCGCTCCTGGCGCGGCGGGCGCGCCTGCCGGTCGCCACCGCGCCCGCCCTCGCCGCGCCCGCCCTCGCCGCCGCGACCGACCTCGTCGTCCAGCCGCAGGGTGAGCCCGATCCGCTTGCGCGGCACGTCCACCGTGGTGACCCGGACGGTCACGATGTCGCCGGGCTTGACCACCTCGCGCGGGTCCTTGACGAAGTTCTTCGACAGCGCGGACACGTGCACCAGGCCGTCCTGGTGCACACCCACGTCGACGAAGGCGCCGAACGCGGCCACATTGGTCACCACGCCCTCCAGCACCATGCCGACCTCCAGGTCGCCGATCTTGTCGACGCCCTCCTTGAAGGTGGCGGTGCGGAACGCCGGACGCGGGTCGCGGCCCGGCTTGTCCAGCTCGCCCAGGATGTCGGTCACGGTCGGCACACCGAAGGTGCCGTCGGCGAAGTCGCCCGGCCGCAGCGCGCGCAGCCGGCTGCCGTTGCCGATCAGCTCGCGCAGCTCCCCGCCGGTCGCCGCCAGGATCCGGCGCACCACCGGGTACGCCTCCGGGTGCACACCGGAGGCGTCCAGCGGGTCGTCGCCGTCCGGGATCCGCAGGAAGCCCGCGCACTGCTCGAAGGCCTTCGGGCCGAGCCGGGCGACGTTCTTGAGCTCCTTGCGGGTGCGGAACGGGCCGTTGGCGTCCCGGTGCGCGACGATGTTGTCCGCGAGCGTGCCGGTGATGCCGGAGACCCTGGTCAGCAGCGGCGCGGAGGCGGTGTTGACGTCCACGCCGACCGCGTTGACGCAGTCCTCGACCACGGCGTCCAGCGAGCGCGAGAGCTTCACCTCGCTCAGGTCGTGCTGGTACTGGCCGACGCCGATCGACTTGGGGTCGATCTTGACCAGCTCGGCCAGCGGGTCCTGGAGCCGGCGGGCGATCGACACCGCGCCGCGGATCGACACGTCGAGGTCCGGCAGCTCCTGCGAGGCGAACGCGGAGGCCGAGTACACGGAGGCACCGGCCTCGCTGACCATCGCCTTGGTCACGCCCAGCTCCGGGTGCCGCTTGAGGAGGTCCTCGGCGAGCTTGTCCGTCTCCCGGGAGGCGGTGCCGTTGCCGATCGCGACCAGGTCCACACCGTGCTTCTTCGCCAGCGCGGCCAGCGTCGCCAGCGCGGCATCCCACTTGTTGGCCGGCTGGTGCGGGTAGATCGTGTCGTGGCCGAGCACCTTGCCAGTGGCGTCCACCACGGCGACCTTCACGCCGGTCCGGAAGCCCGGATCCAGGCCCATGGTGGCGCGGGTGCCGGCCGGGGCGGCCAGCAGCAGGTCCCGCAGGTTCGCGGCGAAGACCCGGACCGCCTCGTCCTCGGCCTCGGCTCGCAGCCGGCCGCGCAGGTCGATGCCGAGCCGGACCAGCACCCGGGTGCGCCAGGCCCAGCGGACGGTGTCACCGAGCCACTTGTCGGCCGGGCGGCCGTGGTCGGCGATGCCGAAGCGGGCGGCGATCCGCTGCTCGTAGTCGCTCGCGCCGGGCAGGTCGCCGCCCTCGTCGCCGTCGTACGGGGACAGGTCGAGGTCCAGCACCTCCTCCTTCTCGCCGCGCAGCATCGCCAGGATCCGGTGCGAGGGGAGCTTGGTGTACGGCTCGGCGAAGTCGAAGTAGTCGGCGAACTTCGCGCCCTCCTGCTCCTTGCCCTCCCGGACGGTGGCGACCAGCCGGCCCCTGGTCCACATCCGCTCGCGCAGCGAGCCGACCAGGTCGGCGTCCTCGCCGAACCGCTCGACCAGGATCGCCCGGGCGCCCTCCAGCGCGGCGGCGCCGTCCGCGACCGACTCGTTCAGGTACTGCCCGGCGAGCGCCGCCGGGTCCTGCGCCGGGTCGGCGAGCAGGGTGTCCGCCAGCGGCTCCAGACCGGCCTCGCGGGCGATCTGGGCCTTGGTGCGCCGCTTCGGCTTGAACGGGAGGTAGATGTCCTCCAGCCGGGCCTTGGAGTCGGCGGCGAGGATCCGCGCCCGCAGCTCGTCGTCCAGCTTGCCCTGCGCCTCGACCGACTCCAGGACGGCGGCGCGGCGCTCCTCCAGCTCCCGCAGGTAGCGCAGCCGCTCCTCCAGGGTGCGCAGCTGCGCGTCGTCCAGCGAGTCGGTGGCCTCCTTGCGGTAACGGGCCACGAACGGCACCGTCGCACCGCCGTCCAGCAGCTCGACCGCCGCCTTCACCTGCCCCTCGCGGACGCCCAGTTCCTCGGCGATCTTCCGCCCGATCGCCTGCTGGGCCTGCTGGGCCGCCTGTTCGACTGGCGTGGTCACGAAGCCGGTCACCTTCTTCAGAGTTGCTGTCCGTACCCCCGCATTCTGACAGCCGCCACCGACGCCCCGCCCCGCCCCCACCACCCCGGGCGTGGCGCGCCGACGGCCCCGGCCGGACGGCGCGCGCCCGCGCGGGCGCGCCCCCGGCCCACGCCCCACGACCGCTCCGACCGGCCCGGACCGGCGGCTCCCGGCAGCGCCGCCGCGTCCCCGAGCGCCCCCCGCGAAACCCAACGCCCCTGTGAAATCCTCATGTTCTCACCCTGGTGTTCGAAATCCGCCTGATCGCGGGGCCCGTCCCGGCGTACAGTGCCGGGCATGTGCGCAGCCGCCCGGACGCCCGACCGCATGCACGACGACGACTTCCTGCACGACCGTCTGCACGACGAAGAACCCGTCATCGACACCGGCTTGGTGAGACGGCTGATCGCGGCCCAGTTCCCGCAGTGGACGGGCCTGCCGCTGACCCCGGTCGGCATCACCGCCACGGACAACGCGATGTTCCGGCTCGGCGCGGACCTCGCCGTGCGGCTGCCCCGGGCCGCGTGGGCCGCCGGGAACATCGCGCGCGAGCAGTACTGGCTGCCCCGCCTCGCGCCGCACCTGCCGGTGCCGGTACCGGTGCCGGTCGCCCACGGCCGGCCGACCGCCGCCTACCCGTGGGAGTGGTCGGTGCAACGCTGGCTGGACGGCGTCAACCCGGCCCCCGGGGTGCTCGCCGACCCCGGGCAACTCGCCCGTGACCTGGCCGGGTTCCTCGGTGCCCTGCGCGCCGTCCGACCGGAGCCGGACGCCCCGTCGGCCTCCCGCGGCGGACCGCTGGCCGGCCGGGACGCCGCCACCCGCGCGGCGGTCGGACGGCTGCGCGGCGTGATCGACACCGGGGCGGCCACCGCCCTCTGGGACAAGGCGCTGCGGCTGCCCGAGCCCACCGGACCGGCCGCCTGGGTGCACGGCGACCTCACCGCCGGGAACCTCCTGGTCGCCGGGCAACGCCTCGGCGCCGTCCTGGACTTCGGTCTGCTCGGGGCGGGCGACCCGACGGTCGACCTGATCGCCGCCTGGAACGTGCTCCCGGCGGCCGCCCGCCCGGCCTTCCGCGCCGCCCTGGCGGTCGACGACGCCACCTGGGAACGCGGCCGCGCCTGGGCGCTGTCCATCGCCCTCGTCCAGTTGCCCTACTACCGGACCACCAACCCCCCGCTGGCCGCCAATGCCCGCCACGTCGTCCGGGAGGTCCTGACGGACCGCAGCGTCTGACGACGGGGGGCCGGGGGTGCCGTCTCAGAGGGAGCGGGTGGGCTCCGCCGCGCCCGGCGGCAGCGGGGTGCGGGCCCCCTCCGCCCGCCAGGCGCCGGCCAGTTCGGCCGGGAACCGGCGCCCGCTGCGGGTCAGCACCAGGCCGGGGGTGAGTTCGACCTCGTCGCCCGGTCGGAACGGCCGGTCGGCGCCCGCCGCGGCGAACGGCTCCCAGGGGCCGAGGTGCCCGCGCCGCCCGGCCACCCGGATCCGGCTGCCGTACGTGCTGGTGTCCCGCACCACCACGGCGCCGCCGCGCACCGCGAGCAGCAGGTGCCGGCGGCTGACCCGGGCGGCGCGCTCGGCGGGCAGCAGCCCGGCCAGCCCGATGCCGTCCGCAGTCCCGGGGGCGCGGCCGACCTCGGTGCGCGCGCCCTCGTCGAGGGTGTACCGGCCCACGCACTCCCCGTCCAGGACCAGCTTCACCTGGGCGGCACCCGGCCGGGCCCCGTCGTCCAGCAGCGGGGTGCCGTGCAGTTCACAGGTGGGCACGCCGCCGCGCATCCGCGGCAGCATCACCCGCCCGCCGCGGTGCACGCTGTAGAGGCTGCACCGCGCGTCCGGGCAGCGCCAGGCCCGCCCGACCACCTCGACCAGCGGTTTGCGGGCGGCGTTCAGCAGCCCCTGCTTCTTGAGCGCGGACAGCTCCATCTTCTTGGAGATCTCCGCGCCGGTCCGGTGCCCCATGTCCAGCGGCGCCAGCCGGACCACGCCCCGCCCGACCGGCTCCGGCCGCAGGAACTGCCAGGTGTTGCCCTGGATCCACGGGTGCTCGATCCGGTGGTCGTCGTAGTAGTCGCCGGTGACGACCTGGATCCCGGTCATGCCGGCGATCTCCAGCACCCGCTCGTCGGCGTCCGGCACCTCCTCGACCAGCCCCTCGGCGACCCAGCGGGCCAGCGTCGGCGCGTCCCCGGGCTCGGTGAACTCCCGCCGCCCGCCCAGCAGGCTGCGGTCGGCGACGCAGTAGACGGCCACCCGCCGGTCCCCGGTGAGCCGCACCAGCGCGTCCACCACCAGGCCCAGCCGGTGCAGCGACCGGGGCGCGGACCCGCCGAAGTCCGTGCGGCGGACGATGTTGGAGAGCTCGACCAGATAGTCCGCCCGGTCCGCGGACGTGGCGAGGTTGCGGTCGATACCGTGCTCCATCGGGCCTCCGCGTGCTCGTCCGGCACGGGCCACCCCGGACGACCGTCCCCACGACCCGTCACACCGGATCCATCATCGCCGATCCCACTGCGGAGCGGGAGCGGACGGCGGAGCCGCCTCAGAAGATCTCCAGCAGGGGCGACGTCAGCGCCACCTCCAGGCCGGCCGCGACGACAAGGGCCGCGAACGCGACGATGCCGGGCTCGGCCGCCTCGAAGTGCCAGTCGGGTCCGTTGAAGTCCGCGAGCTCGACGTCCGAGGAGTCGACGACGTAGTTGCGCGGAAAGCGTGCCCCGGCCGCGAACACGGTCCCACCTGCCTCCAGCCTGACGAAGCGCCCGCGCGGCCCCACGGAACGCCTGCCGGTGACACGGCCCTCCACCCCGAGCAGCGAGACGTCCACCCCGCGCTTCACCTGGCGCCGAGCCCCGTAGCCCGGCGTACCCATGCCGTCGACGGAGAGGATCTCGCTGCCGTCCAGCACGAACTCCCAGCGTTCGGTGCTGCCGCCGAGCGGGACATAGGCGCCGATCGGCCCTCTGAGGACGGTGATCCGCCCCAGCGGCGAGTCCAGCTCCGCGGCCGGCCGCCGCGAAGTCACCGGATTGCGCCACGCCCTGGTACCCCCGAGGGGCCTCAGTTCCATAACCACCCTTTCAATGCCTTTGTGTCACATCGGTTCCGTCACGGCCGGTCCCGCACCCGATCGGTACCCGGCAGCGCATCGACGATCCGGTCGATCGCGCCCCAGCGGATCTCCTCGCCACCGCCCTCCCGCCGCAGCCCCTCCCGGTCGAACACCGGCTCCCCGGCTCGGGCTTCCCCGCGCCCCAACCGGGCACTGTCAGCGCCGTACCGCAGCGGTCCGTACCTCGACGCCATTCCGTACTCCTCAAGAATCGGCCGGCTGCGCTGCCCCGGGAACGTCGGTGTCACGCGGAAGGGCGGAGGTACGGGTCGCTTCCAGTTCGGTCACCAGCCGCTCGACCCGCTTGTTCGGCGTGCTTCCCCCCGCCCCGTAGCCCGCCAGGATCGACAACTGGTCGACCTTGCCGGAGACCAGCACCAGCTCCGGAAGGTCGGAGGAGAACAGCGTCCCGGTCACAACGGCGCACTTCACCTCCTGGACCTCGGACCACGCGTAGGAACGCGACTTGAGCAGACCGGAGTACTTCACTCCGGAGGCTCCGAAGGACACGCCGAACATCGGGGCTCGGAAGGTCAGCACCAGGCCCGGAACTCCGAACAGGACGATGGGGATCAGCTCGTCCACCTTGGTGCTCGACGCGGCCACGGACACGGACGTCAGCAAGCAGAGGAGTCCGACCAGGAGGTGGACGATCGCCCACGGAGTGCGCCTCTTCCGCATGTCCGCCCCGTTCCCCGCGTCCGCGCTTCTCATCGACCAACTGTGCGACAGCGGCCCGGTTCCCGGAAGTACACCAGTGGTCGGTCTTCACCACTTTCTTGCCGATCCTGCTGCCTGCCGCCCTCCAGGAACCGGTGGGCATCGGCGATCTCCTCGAAGGGGTGCGGCGCCGGCCCTCCCCACCGCACCCCTCCCCACCGCGCCCCTCCCCACTGCGGCCCTCCCCTCCCTGCCGCGAACCCGCCCGATAGGGTGCGGACATGAGCCGCCACATCGCCTTCGAGGGACCGCACAACTTCCGCGACCTGGGCGGCTACCCGACCGCCGACGGGCGGACGGTCCGGTGGGGGCGGCTCTACCGCTCGGCCTCGCTGGCGGTGCTCACCTCGCCCGCCGACCGGGAACGGTTCCGGGCGCTGGACATCGGCACCGTGATCGACCTGCGCTACCCGTGGGAGATCGCCCGCAAGGGCCGGCTGCCGGAGCTGGACGGCGTCGCCTACCACAACCTCTCGATCGAGCACCGGCCCTACGACCAGGCCGAGATCGATCCGGACCTCGACCCCTGGCGGTACCTGGCGGATCGTTTCGCCGAGGTGGCCGAGGACGGCGCCTCGGAGATCCGCACCGTCCTAGAACTGATAGCCGACGCCGACCGGCCGGTCGTGTTCCACTGTGCCTCGGGCAAGGACCGCACCGGGCTGATCGCCGCCCTGGTGCTGAGCCTGCTCGGCGTCGGCGAGGACGACGTGGCCGCCGACTTCGCGCTCACCGAACTCGCCACCGCGCGACTGGTGGCCGACTGGCACGCCGCCAACCCGGGGCGCACGCTGCGCTGGCCGGGCTTCGGGCGTGCGCCGGAGGACGTGATCCGGCTCGTGCTCGCGGACCTGACCGCCGCCCACGGCTCGGTCCACGCCTATGCCACCGGCACGGTCGGCCTGGACGAGGCGCTAATCGGCCGGCTGCGCGCGCAGCTGCTTCCGGACCGGTCCGAGAGCGCCCACCGGTAAGCCGGAACCAGCCAGGCCAATGCCGGGGTGACAATCACATGAAAAAGGAATCGGTCGAGCAGTAGAAGAAAAGCGAACATTGCGGATCAATTTTCGCCGGAAAGACGTTCGATTCGAGAAATTACGGCTGCCCTCGATCATCCGCTTGCCAGAGTTCTGATCTCCGGCCTTTCCCGCCCGAATGGCCGGAAAAAATAGTGCTGGCCACCTGTTCGTGCACGCTAAGGTCATTTCCGCGGGGGCTCGGCCGTCCGGGTGACCGCGACCGTTCCGGTCGAACCTCCGCTCGTTTCCTTCTGCCTGCATGGCACCGCCCGACCGGCGGCGCCACCGGACCGATCGGACGGACCATGGACGCAGAGAACCGATCCGGCCGCGTACTCCGCGGCCTGCTGGTGACCGCCGCGCTGCTCGGCTTCGCCGGCGCCACCCCTGCCCTCGCCGAGGGCTCCTGGGCGTCCTACATCAGCAGTTGGGGCCCGGGCTCGGAGTCCCGCCGATGGGCGGACAGCGACCGCGACGACGTCACCACCTCCGTCACCTTCCAGGGCTGCCAGACCGGGAACAACGACTTCAAGGACGCCGACCTCCAGCTCTACAAGGACGTCTTCGGGCCCGACAAGGTCTACGGACACCGCTCCAACCACTGCGACACCTCCAGCTGGGGCGACCAGAGCGCCGGCGACTACTACTTCGTGCTGGAGGGCGTGCGCAGCGGCTCCCGGCTCTGGGTGGACACCGTGACCACCCGGTACTGAGCACCGTCGCCCCCGGGCGTCGACCGTCTCCCACTTCCTCGACCCACCCTCACCGATCCACCCTCACCGACGCGCGGTGCCGGCGGCCGCCCCCGCCCGCCGGCACCGCGCGCCCCTTTCCGAGCGAAATGCGTCGACCCTGCCATGGCCCTTGAATTCCAGCGCATCGAATTCCAGTACGGCCGGAAGGCCTTTCTCTTCACCGGCCTCGATCTGCGGATCGACAATCCGGCCACCGTCCTGCTCGGCCCCAACGGCGCGGGCAAGTCCACCCTGATGGCCCTCGCCGCCTCCCAGCTGAGCCCGCACCGGGGATCCGTCAGCTGGCACGGCGTCAATCCGGCGTCCGGCGCGGGCGACCGGGCCGCCTACCGGCGCGCCGTGGCCTGGCTGCCGCAGCAGATCACCCCGGTCCCGGGCCTCAGCGTCCGCGAACAGGTCGCCTACTGCGGCTGGTTGAAGGGCATGTCCAGGGCCGCCGCCTGGCGGGCCTCGGCGGTCGCGCTCGCCCGGGTCGGCCTCGGCGAGCTGGCCGACCGGGCCGGACACCGGCTGTCCGGCGGCCAGTTGCGCCGGATGGGCATCGCCGGCTGCCTCGCCCACCACAGCGAGCTGATCCTGATGGACGAGCCGACCGCCGGCCTCGACCCCACCCAGCGGGCGGTGTTCCGCGCCCTGGTGGAGGAGTTGACGAGCGAGGTGAACGTGATCGTCTCCACCCATCAGACCGAGGACCTCGGGACGTACCGGCAGGTGGTGGTGCTGGACCGGGGGAAGGTCAGATTCCAGGGCGCCACCGAGGAGTTCCACGCGCTGGCGGCCGAGGGCGGGGCGGCGGGGGTCGGGGCCGTTCCGGGCCCCGGAACCGGAACCGTCGCGGGTGCGCCGGGCGCCGAGGCCGCGTACGCCCGCCTGATCGAGCGGGAGACCTGACATGCTGCTGCGCACCGTCCTCAGGGTCTCGGCGGGCACCAGGGTGCTGCCGTTCCTGCTCGGCTTCGTCCTGGTCGCGCTCGGCGACGAGCTGACCGCCTGGGTCACCCCGGCCTACGGGCTCGCCGCCGCCGGGCACGCCAGCCTCGCGCTGCCGTTCGCCTGCGCGGCCTGCGCCGCCGCCGGCGCCTGGGAGGGCGGCCGGCTGCACCGGGGCGGTGTGTTCAGCCGCTCGCCGGTGCGCTCCGCGCTGGCCATCACCGCCCCGGTCCTGCTGCCGGTCGCGCTGATGGGCGGGCTCGGCATGCTCGCCGCGCTCACCACCGCGGCACTGGCCGGCGGCACGGCGGACGGCGTGCCCCAGCCGGGCGTCCTCGCCGTCTGGGCCGGCCTGCTGCTCGCCAACACCCTGGTCGGCTCGGTCGTCGGCCGGGTGCTCGCGCCGGTGGTCGCCGTGCCGCTCGCACTGGTCGGCAGCTTCGTCCTGAACGCCTACCCGGTCGCCTTCGACACCTACTGGCCCCGGCACCTGGTCGGCGGCGGGCTGTCCGACTGCTGCGCGGTGGACCAGGTGCTGGACGGGCGGGCGGTGGCGGCCTCGCTGGCCTTCTCCGGTGCGGTCTGCGCGGCCGCCGTCCTGCTCGTCCGACGGCGCGGCAGCCCGCTCGCGCTCGCCGCCGCGCTCGCGGTCACGGCGGGCGGGGTCGCGCTGGGCGCCTGGACCGCCCGCGACCTCGGCCCCGAACCGGTGCGCCCCCGGTCCTCCGCCGCACTGCGCTGCGACTCCGGACAACCACGCGTCTGCCTCTGGCCCGAACTCGGTGCCGCCCGCTCGGTGCTGGTCCGCGAGGAGGTCCGGCGGACGGCCGGGGCCCTGGCCGGTCGCGGCGTGCCCGTCCCGGCGGTGTTCACCATGGCCGCCCGGCCCGGGCCCGGCGAGGCCGGGCTCGGGGTCCCGACCGACGCGCGGGCGCAGGACGTCACCGCCGCCGTGGTCGGCGGACTGCTCCCCCGTGCCCCGGACTGCGCCCGCCGCGGCGAGCCGTACCCCGCCGCGGCCGCCACCGGCACGGCCACCGCCTGGCTCACCGCCACCGCCACTTCCGGAGTCACCGGAACCCCCGGGGTCACGGCCGACGGGCGCTCCACCCCGGCCGACAGCGCCCGCGCGGCCCAACTGCTCCAGCTGCCCGAGGCCGTCCAGCTCGCCTGGTACCGGGCCACCCTGGACGCCCTCGCCGACTGCGGCACCCTGCCCCCTCCGGTCCCGCACACCGGCGCGGCGCTCGGGGGTGAGCGGTGATCTGGTGGTGCAAGGCACGCGCGGTGCCGCTGCTCGTGGCCGTCCTCGCCGGGACCGTCACCACCGGTCTGCTCCTCGGCGACGGCGAACTGCCGGTGCCGGCCCTGCGCGGCCAGGCCGGGCACTTCCTGCTCGCGCACGTGATCACGCTGGTCCCGGCGGTGTTCCTGCTGTACGGGCTGGGCCGGGGCGACCTGCGGACCGAGACCGTCGCCGGGCGGTTCCTGCGCGGACTGGACGTCGGCCTCGCGCTCGCCCTGGCCGCCGCCGGAGCCACCTGCGGCAGCCTCGCGTACGCCGCCGGGCAGGGGGCGCTCGCCCTGGTCGTCGCCCGCAACATCGCCGGCTACCTGGGCCTGGCCCTGCTGTTCCACCCCTTCATCGGCCACCGCCCGGCCGCCGCCGCACTCGCCGCCGTCCCGCTGGTCTGCTCGGCGGCGGGCTGGCACCCGGACGGCAGCCCCCGCCCCTGGGCCTGGCCGCTCCACCCGGCCGGCTCCCCCTACGCCCTCGCCGCCGTCGCCCTGCTGCTCCTCGCCGGGACGGGGTGCGCGCTGTTCCGCCGGCATCCCGCGACCGCTGCGCACCTGCTCACCGGCTGACCCGCGCGTCGGAGCGGCCGACCCCGCCGTCCCAGACCCCGTCGCCCCCGACCCTGCCGCCCGCGACCCGCTCAGCCGCGGCGCGGCCTGCCCTGACGGCCGCCGCCCTTCGGCCGTCCGCCGGAACCGGAACCCGAACCGGAACGGGTGCCGGTGCCCGAGCCCGAGCCGCCCTGCGACCTGCGGGGCGCGCGTCCGGGCGAGGCCGGGGCGTCGGCCGTCTCCGGCCAGTGCGCGGGCCGCTTCAGGGCGGCCGGAAGGCGGGTGGCGGCATCGCCGCGGGCCGCGTTCAGCTGGGCCTGGGTGAGGAAGAGCACCTCGGTCAGGTCGGCGCCGGCCAGGTTCGCGTCCCTCAGGTCCGCGCCGATGAGGTCGGCGAGCCGCAGGTCCGCCCCGGACAGGTCGGCGGCGACCAGCATCGCGCCCCGGAGGTTGGCGCCGCGCAGGTCCGCTCCCCGCAGCCGGGCTCCGAAGAGGTCCGCACCCCGGTGCTCGCGCCGACCCGGGGCGGCGGCCCGGACCAGCTCGCTCGCCCGGAGCAGCAGCTCGGCCACCGTCTGCCGGTGGGCGGGGACGTCGACCGCCAGGATCTCCTGCGGTGTGCCGCCGGCCAGCCGCTCCGTCTCCTCCAGGGCCCGGCGCAGCTCCCCGTGGACGGGGCGGGCCGGGGCGAAGGTGAGCGCCTCGGTGAGGTACTGGAGCAGCTCGTGCAGCTGTCGCACCACCGGGAACACCTCGTACATCGTCCGGGCGGTCTCCGGCGCCTCGCGCCAGCTGCGCCCGCCGAAGACGACCTGGGAGACCTGCTGGCCGGCCCCGAAGCAGTCGTAGACCGTGCAGCCGGGGAAGCCGGTCTCGCGCAGCCGCTCGTGGATCCCGCAGGCGAAGTCGGTCCGGAGGTTGCGGCAGGGGGTGCCGGCCGCCTTGTCAACGGCGAAGTCCGTGCCGGCGGCGAACGGCAACGCCACACAGCACAGCCCGAAGCAGCTGCCGCAGTCGGAGACGAGGTCGAGGCTCGGGACGCTCACGATGCTGTTGTTCCTCCAGGACGACGGGCGGTGCGCTGTAGAGCGTACCGACCGCTTCGAACGGCCGTCGGTTAGTGTGGTCGGCCGAGCACCGGCTCCGGCACCACAGCACCGGCACCACAGCACAGCACCACGGCACCAACGGAGGACCCAAGGCATGTCCCGGCACGACGTGACGCCGTACCCGGACACCGAGGGCGCCGAGGACGCCACGAGCACCGCCGCCGACCCAGCGGCCGACCCAGCCACCGCCCCACTGGCCGGTCCCGCCGCCGAACCGGCCCTCCGGATCCCGCCGCGCGCCCGCACCCTGGGCCTCACCCTGCTCTGCTTCGCGGTCTGCCTCGCGATCGGCCTCCAGCAGTGGACCACCGCCCAGCTCGGCGGCTTCGATCTCGGGATCTTCGACCAGGGCGTGCGCGGCTACGCGCACCTCGGTCTGCCGGTCTCGACGCTGAAGAGCTTCCACCACGAGTTCCCGCCCGGCTTCTCGCTCCTCGGCGACCACTTCTCCCCCGTGATCGCGCTGATGGCGCCGCTGTACTGGATCTGGGACGATCCGCGCTCGCTGCTCCTCGGCCAGGCGCTCTGCTTCGCCGCCGGGGTGCCGCTGATCCGCCGGATCGCCGGGCGCTGCTTCGCCGACGCCGACCCGCGCACCGCCCGCCGCGCCGCCGACCTGGCCGCGCTCGCGTACGGACTGGGGTGGCCGCTGCTGGTGGCCTCGCGCGGCGGGTTCCACGAGGTGGCGTTCGCGGTGCCGCTCACGCTGCTGATGCTGGAGCGCGGGATGGCCCGGCAGTACTGGGCCTCGGCGCTGGCCGGCCTGCTGCTGTGCTGCACCAAGGAGGACATGGGCCTGGCCGTGGGCGCCTACGGCCTGGTGCTGCTGCTGCGGGCCCGGCGGGACCCCGATCCGGCCCGGCGCCGTCCGGCCCTGCGCTGGGGCGCGGGGCTGCTGATCGGCGGTCCGCTCGCCTCGGCGGTCGCCATCGCGAAGCTGGTACCCGCGATGGGCGGCGTGCCCGGCTACTACTGGAACTACCAGGCGCTCGGCGAGGACGGCGGCTCGGCGGTCGCCAACGTCCTGGCGGACCCGACCCGGCTGCTCGCGGCCTCCTTCGACGCCCCGCTGAAGCCGCTGCTGCTGCTCTGGATCTTCGGCACCCTGTGCGCCCTGCCGCTCCGCTCGGCGACCGTGCTCCTGGCCGTCCCGCTGCTGGCCGAGCGGGTGCTGTCCAGCAATCCGAACCACTGGTCGATCGCTCGGCACTACGACGCGTTCCTGTGGCCGATCCTGCTGGTCGCCGCGCTGGAGGTGCTGGGCCGCTGCCACGGCCGGGTGCTCACCCGGCGGCTCGGGGTGGCGGCGGCGGCCCTGACCGTCGCGGCCGCGGTGCCGCTGGGACTGGCGAACCTGTTCGTCCCGGCCTACTGGCAGCCGAAGGCGAGCGAGGCGGCGCTGCTGCGCGGCGCGGCGCTCGTCCCGGACGGCGCGTCCGTGGAGGCCGACAACCAGGCGGCGCCCCGGCTGACCGCGCGGGCGGACGTGGTGCTGGTGGACGAGAAGCCGCGCGGACGCGAGTACGTGCTGATCCGCGCGGACAAGCGGTCCTTCCCGTTCCGGACCGACCGCGAGCAGGCGGAGCGGATCGAGCTGCTGCTCGCGCACGGGTACCGGACGGTCTGGTCGGAGGACGGCGTGTACCTGCTGCACCGGGAGGGCACCGAGCCGGTCCCGGGCGAGCAGGTGCCGGGACCGGACGCTGTCCCGTACCAGGACGCGGTGCCGTCGGACGTCGGCCACAACCTGTTCCGCGGCTGACCCGCCCGCGCCCGGCACCGCCGGTCCCGACGGTGCCACGAAGCCGGCTCAGCCCTCGTACGGCGCCAGCTCCGCGCGCTTGGGCGCGCGGCCGTCGCCGGAGGAGCGGCCGGTGAGCCGGCGGCCGATCCAGGGGCCGAGGTGGGTGCGGACCCAGCGGGCGTCGGCGGCCAGCTTCTCGGAGCGGGTCGGCGGGGCGGTGGCCGGGAGCGGGGCGCGCCAGTCGAAGCCGGCGGGCCGGCCGAGCGACTCCAGCACGGCCTCGGCGACCCGGCGGTGGCCCTCGGGCGAGAGGTGGAGCCGGTCCTCGGCCCAGAGCCGGCGGTCGTCGAAGCAGGGCGCGGAGTACAGGTCGGCCACCACGATGCCCGGGTCCTGGGCGAGCTCGTGGACGAAGTCCTTCATCCGCAGGATCGCGGGGAGCAGCCGGGCCGAGCCGGCCATCCGGCGGGTGGGGTCGGTGCTGCTGAACATGACCACGGTGGCGCCGGTGGCGCGCAGCCGGGTGGCGGCGGAGCCGAGGAGCTCCTCGACCCGGGCGATGTCGCAGCGCGGGCGCAGCACGTCGTTGAGCCCGCCGGCCAGGGTGACCAGTTCGGCGCCCAGGCCGGCGGCCCGCTCGACCTGCTCGTCGTGGATCTGGCCGATGAGCTTGCCCCGGACGGCGAGGTTGGCGTACCGGAAGCCGTCGCCCGGGTTTTCGGCCGGGTGTTCGGCCGGATGTTCGGCCGCCAGCCGGGCGGCGAGGCGGTCGGCCCAGCCCCGGTAGTGGCCGTCGGGCAGCAGGTCGTCGCACATGCCCTCGGTGAAGGAGTCCCCGACGGCGACGTAACTGCGAAAGGCGGTGGGCGTGTTCTCCGTGTTCTCCATGGCCCGAGAATCGTACGCGCGCCGTCCCGGGCCCACCCCGCTGCCCCGCCCGCCCGGCTCCCCACCCACTCGCGCGGATCGGTGACGACTCAACGCCTTCGGCAAGCGGATGCCGATCGCGCGTTGATCGGCGGCGGGCAGAGTGGGGAACGTCGGGAGGAACGGCCGGGGGGAGGAACCGCGGGCCGTGCGCTCCGCGGCGTCCGGCCTCGGGGGTGTCGGACACCGGGGCCACTCTCCCCACCGCCGGTCGCGGGCGCGGCGCCTCCCACACGGGTGCCCCCGCGACCGGCCACCCCACCGCGGCCCGCGGCTCGGCGGAGCTCAGCCGGCCGCCACCGCACCCGAGAGATCCGCGGCGCCCACAGGATCCGCCGTCACCGCCCCGCCGGTGATCCAGTGCGTCCGCACCGCGTCGGTCGGCCGCTGCTCCCCCAACGCGTCGAGTCCCCAGCCGCCGAGCGCCTCGACGACCGGCCGCAGCGCGGCCCCGCGCCCGGTCAGCTCGTAGACGGTGGCGTTGGCCGGCCGTTCCAGGCGGCGGCGCTCGACGACGCCTTCGCTCTCCAGCTGCTTGAGCCGCGCGGCGAGGATGTCGGTGGAGACGCCGGGCAGGTCGGCGTGCAGGTCGGTGTAGCGGCGCGGGCCGGCCAGGAGTTCACGGACGATCAGGAGGCTCCAGCGCTCCCCCACCGCGTCCAGGGCGCGGGCGACGGCGCAGTACTGGTCGTAGCTTCGGCGTGACATGTGGATCAGCATAGCCAAAAGGTTGGACTTTCCAAGTGCCTACTTGGTAGAACAAAGCAACCAGGGTCGGTGCGGGGTGACGGTCGGGAGGCCGCAGATGGAGTTTCGGCAGTCGAGCAAGCTGAATGACGTGTGCTACGAGATCCGCGGCCCGGTGGTCGACCAGGCCAACGCGCTGGAGGAGGCGGGGCACAGTGTGCTCCGGCTGAACACCGGCAACCCGGCCACGTTCGGCTTCGAGGCGCCGGAGGAGATCCTCCAGGACATCATCCGCAACCTCCCGCGCGCCCACGGCTACAGCGACTCGCGCGGCATCCTGCCGGCCAGGCGCGCGGTCGTGCAGTACTACCAGCAGCGCGGCGTCGACGGCGTGACCGTGAACGACGTCTACCTCGGCAACGGCGTCTCGGAACTGATCCAGATGGCCGTCACCGCGCTGGTGGACGACGGCGACGAGGTGCTCGTCCCGATGCCGGACTACCCGCTGTGGACGGCGGTGGTCCGGCTGGCCGGCGGCAAGGCGGTGCACTACGCCTGCGACGAGCAGGCCGACTGGTTCCCGGACCTCGACGACATCGCCTCGAAGATCACCGCCCGCACCAAGGCGATCGTGGTCATCAACCCCAACAACCCCACCGGCGCCGTCTATCCGAAGGAACTGCTGGCGGGCATCCTCGACCTCGCCCGCCGGCACCAGCTGATGGTGCTGGCCGACGAGATCTACGACAAGATCCTCTACGACGACGTCGAGCACCACTGCCTGGCCGCGCTCGCCGACGACGTCCTCACCCTCACCTTCAACGGACTGTCCAAGTCCTACCGGGTGGCCGGCTTCCGCAGCGGCTGGCTGGTCGTCTCCGGCCCCAAGCAGCACGCGCGCGACTACCTGGAGGGCCTCACCATGCTCTCCGGCATGCGGCTGTGCCCGAACGTGCCCGCCCAGTACGCGGTCCAGGCCGCGCTCGGCGGCCACCAGTCCATCAACGACCTGGTCCTGCCGGGCGGCCGCCTCGCCGAACAGCGCGACGTCGCGTACCGGGCGCTGAACGAGATCCCGGGCGTCAGCTGCGTCAAGCCCAAGGGCGCGCTGTACGCCTTCGCCAGGCTGGACCCCGCCGTGCACCGGATCGTCGACGACGAGCGCTTCGTCCTGGACCTGCTGCTCCGCGAGAAGATCCACGTTGTCCAGGGCACCGGCTTCAACTGGCCCCGCCCCGACCACTTCCGCTTCGTCACCCTCCCCCGGGCCGACGACCTGGAGACGGCCATCAACCGCATCGGCCGCTTCCTCGCCACCTACCGCCAGGTCTGACGCCTTCCCACCCGGAAGCCCCCGCGTCCCCGCGCGGGGGCTTCGCACCTGCGGCGGGGCCGGGCGGGCGAGGCCCCTAGGCTGGGCCGCTATGACCGTTCTGCGTTCCGTCGCCCTGTTCGTGCTCGCCGCGCTCGCCGAGATCGGCGGCTGCTGGCTGATCTGGCAGAGCGTGCGCGAGGCGCGGCCGTGGTGGCTCGCCGGGGTGGGGGTGGTCGTGCTCGGCGGGTACGGGTTCGTGGCCGCGCTGCAGCCGGACGCCGCCTTCGGCCGGGTGCTCGCCGCGTACGGCGGGGTGTTCGTGGCCGGGTCGCTGCTGTGGGGCGTGGTCGTGGACGGCTTCCGGCCGACCCGCTACGACGTGCTGGGCGCCCTGGTCTGCCTGGCGGGAGTCGCCGTGATCATGTACGGACCCCGGCGCTGAGCGAGCGCCGGGGTCCGTGGGTGCGTCAGGAGCAGGAGGTGTCAGGGCCTACCGGCCCCAGCCGCCGCCCTCGCCGTCGTCGTCGCGGTCGCTGTCCCAGCCCTCGCCGACCTTGCGCAGGACGGTGTAGTGGTCGACCCGGGTGCCGTCCTCCGCCAGGGCGGTGACCGTCATCTCCGACTTCTGGCCCAGGTGGGCGGGCTTCACGTCCACCTTGATGAACGAGTAGCCGGTGTAGCGCACCCGCGACCACTCCACCGTCTCGGTGACCTTGCCGCCGCCCTTGGCGAAGTAGTAGGTGTCCACCGAGTCGACGCGCTTCTCGTGGCCCTCGTACGTGTCCGGGGCGTCGAAGCGGTACAGGCTGCGGCCGGCCGCGCCCGCCGTCACGTAGACCACGCCGTCCGTGGCCGGCTCGACGGTGGCGCCGCTCGGCACGGCCTTGGCGACCTTGTTGCCGAGGATCGCGTCGGTGCGCTCGTAGACGTGGTTGTGACCGTTGATCACCAGGTCCACCCGGTACTTCTCGAACAGCGGCACCCAGGCCTCGCGCACGCCGCCCTCGGAGGCGTGCTGGTGGGTGGTCGAGAAGGCGCAGTGGTGGAAGAAGACCACGACGAAGTCGACGGTCTCGTCGTTGCGCAGGTCCTTGAGGGTGCGCTCCAGCCAGCGGGTCTGCTTGCCCGCCGAGACGCCCAGGTTGGCCGGGATCTCGTAGGAGATGTCGTTGGCGTCCAGGGAGATGACGCCGACGTTCTTGTAGCGGAAGGAGTAGACGCCGGGGACGCTGCGCTTGTCCGGCCCGTTGTCCGGCAGGTAGAAGCGGGCGTTCTCGCCGCCGTAGCCGTTCGGCGAGTACCAGGCCTCCATGTCGTGGTTGCCGTAGGAGACCATCCACGGCACCTTCGAGGCGACCGTCTCGGTCTGCACCAGGAAGGCGTCCCAGGTGGTGGCGTCGAACACCGACTTGTCGGAGTCCTGGCCGGAGCCCGCCGGGTCGGCGTAGCAGATGTCGCCGGCGTGCAGGTGGAAGGCCGGGTTCTGGGCCAGGATGATGTGGTCGTTGCCCTTGGCGTGGTCGCTGACACCCTGGTCGCCGAAGGCGGTGAAGGTGAACGGCTCGTACACCTTGCCCCAGCGGTGGTCGCGCGAGGGCGCGGTGCGGAAGGTGCCGAGGGTGGATATCGCCTGCTGCGAGGCCGGGTCGAAGCCCTGGTGGCCGACACCGTAGTAGTAGGTGGTGTCGGGGCGCAGGTCCTCCAGCGCCACGTGCAGGTAGTACTGGTCCACGGCCTTGCCGGTGGGGGTGAGGGCCGGGGTGTGCAGGGTGCGCACCTCCGCCTCGATCTTGTGGCTGAGGTCCCACGGGTTCTTGCCGTAGCGCAGGAACGGCCGCTTCACCGGGGCCGGCACCTGCCAGGAGACCCGGAACTGGGTGTCCGGCTCGGGGCCGAAGGCGAGGTGACGCCCGATCGGGGCGACCAGCGAGCCGTCGATGCCCGCGGTGGCGCCGCCGGCCAGCAGCTGCGGCGCGACGGGGGCGGCCGAGGCGGTGCCGCCGAGGGCGCCGCCCACGGCCAGCGCGCCCACCGAGACGGCACCGGCACGCAGCATCCGGCGGCGGGAGAAACGGGCCCGCAGGTACTCGTGCTGCTCGGCCATGCTCATGCGTTCGGCGAGCTTCGCCGGCACGCCCATGTTCGGAGTTTCCATGGACAGGGACTCTCCCAGTCACGTGTTGACCGGACACGGACGGGCGGTGAACGCACCCGGGCGTACCGGTCAGTCGAACGCCAATGTTCGACCATGGCTCGGCAAAGCCGTCCGCGGACGAAGAGCTCCGCGAGGGGTCGGCGGGCCGTGGTCGGGAGTCGCAGCCGGCCGCTGGGCCGGGGCCGTCCGGAGCGGGGGTGCCGCCCCGGACGGCCCGGGCCGCCGGTTCACCCGGTCGGGGGAACGGGCGTCATCAGCAGTCGTCGTCCTGCTTGTTGGTGAGGGCGACGGTGACGCAGTCGTCGGCGTTCACCCGGTAGGGCCCGCTGACCGGGTCCGGCGGGAGCTGGTAGCCGGCGGGCGCGGCGGTCTCCCGCAGGTAGTACTGACCGGTCGGCAGGTGCTTGAAGTCGCAGCCGCCGCCGGCCGCGGTGGTGCAGTCACCCGCCCGGATGTCCGGGTTGATGCCCAGGGTCTGCAGGCCGGGGATGCCGTTGGCCTCCCGCCACAGCTCGAACACCGCGCCGTCGAGCGGCTTGCCCGACCAGGCGTCCTTCTTGGTCAGGTGGATCGCGCCGGTGGCCGGGGGCTTCGGCGACGGGCAGTCCTTGACGGTCAGCTGGACACCAGCCGCGGCGTTCTGCGCGGTCAGCACCAGCGGCCCGAACACCGGCTCGGTCGGCAGGTCGTAGCCGTCCGGCGCGGAGGTCTCCCGCCAGTAGTAGGTCCCCACCGCCACCGTCCGACGGCACAGACCGTCCGCACCGGTGCTGCACGGCGCACCCACCTGGATGTCCGGGTTGATGCCGGAGGTCTGCAGACCGGGGATGCCGTTGGTCTCCTGCCACAGCTCGAACACACCACCAGCGAGCGGCGCACCCGTCTCGGCGTTCGTCTTCAGCACCCGCACCTCACCCGTCACCGGGGGCACCGGCGCGTCGGCGGCGGTCGTCTGCACACCCGTCGACGCATTGGCCTCCGTCAGCACCAGCGGCCCGAACACCGGGTTCGCCGGGAGCTGGTAACCGGCCGGTGCGGCCGTCTCCCGCCAGTAGTAGGTGCCGACCTCCACCGTCCGACGGCACAGACCGTCCGCACCGGTGGTGCACGGCGCACCCACCTGGGTGTCCGGATTCACGCCCGAGGTCTGCAGACCCGGAACGCCGTTGGTCTCCTCCCACAGCTCGAACACACCGCCCGCGAGCGCCGCACCCGACACCGAGTCGGTCTTCAGCACCCGCACCTCACCCGTCACCGGGGTGGTGCCGCAGGTCGGCAGGTCGCCGTTGAAGGGGTAGGAGTGGAACTCCTGGCCGCCGCCGCCGACGGCCAGGCTGGTGTGGGTGAGGGAGCCGGTGGTGAAGAAGCGGCCGTTGACGCCGGCCAGGGTGACCGTGGTCTGCGAGGCCGGTTCGCCGATCAGGAAGCTGCCCTGGAACTGGCCGGTGCCGCCCAGGGTGACCGAGGTGGCGTCGGGGAAGTTCCACAGCAGGTGGTCGCGGTAGCCGTTCAGCGGGTCGTCGGAGTCGTTGATGCCGCCGCTGTAGGTGTTCAGGACGCGGGTGGCGCCGGTGACGTTGACCAGGATGGTGGCCCCGGCCGGGATGTTGGCGAAGACGATGCCCTGCTGACCGCCGGTCGGCCCGGTGAGGTCGAAGTCGGCGTTGAAGACCTGGAGCGCCGAGCTGCCGTCACCGGTGAACAGGGTCTGGCCGCCCTGGTTGACGGCGGTGCCGGTCGGGGTGCGCGGCACACCGCCGACCCGGGCGTAGCAGTCGGAGGCGGTCGAGAGCTGGGTGCGCAGGGCGGTGTAGGGCTGGACGGCGTTGGCGTCGGTGACGGAGGTTCCGGTCACCGTGCCGCTGACGGGACCGGCGTGCCGGACGACCCCGCCCTCGGCCACCAGGTTCTGGCCGCTCGCGACGGTGACCCCGGCGCCGGTGGTGAGGAAGTCGGCGCCGTCCGGGGGCGGGACCCGGGAGCCGACGCCGGCGATGCCGACGTTGTAGATCGAGCTGACACCGGCCTCCTTCGCCTGGTCGAAGGCGTTCAGGACGACGACGCGGCCCTCGGCCTCGGCGGCGCGGCCCCGGACCAGGAAGTCACCGCCGACGAAGACGTTGATGCCGTTGTCCCGACCGGTGAACGGGCCGTTGTTGATAGAGGTGGGGTAAGTGGCGGGGCAGCTGCCGGGCACACAGGGCCCGAGTCCGCCGGGCAGCGGGGCGGCCGCGGCGCTGACCGCGCCAGGGCCGAGCGCGAGGACGGGGACGAGGGCCGTGACGAGGGTGCAGGGCACCGCCAGGGCACCGGCCCTTCGGCGGACGCGGGCGAGCAGTCGGTTGAGGGAAGCCATGCTCGTAGCGTCCGGCAGTTTGTACGAACGCGGTCACCGCTGGGGCGTCCTCCTACGCTGATGCGGTGAGCGGGCGCACCCGCCCGGACCAACCGTCACCACCGCAGGGGCATCCCCGCGGCGTCAGGACGCCTCGTCCCAGGGGGAGGCCGCCCGGTTGCCGGTGCCGTCGCAGGTCCGGCAGATCTCGTCGCGGTAGGCGTGCTTGGCGCCGCCCGCGTCGACGCGGTAGCGGACGTACACCCCGGTGCCGTCGCAGAGGAAGCAGTTGCCGCCGCCGCCGCCGACCTCGGTGGTGCCGGTGCCCTGGCAGGTCCGGCAGCTGAGGCCGGCGGTGCGGCCGGTGCCCGCACAGATGCGGCAGACCGTGGTCATCGTCCTCCTCCTGTCGGCGCGGAGCCCGGGGCGTGCCTTCCGGGTCACGCCCTAGGTCATGCTAGGCCAGCCGCCCCACGCGCGGGTCCGGGTCCGCGGGGTCAGCCCGGCAGGCCCTCGCCGACGCGGCGGGAGACCGAGATCTGCTGGAGGTCGAGCAGTCCCGGCGGTTCGGCGACACCGGGGCCGCCGGAGTGCACCCAGGTGGCGATCTCCTCGATCATGTCGTCCGCCAGCACCCAGCCCAGCCAGACCGGTCGGCCGCCGGCCGCGCGGCCCTCGCTGGAGGGGCCGACCACGACGACGTTGGAGTGCGCGCAGGTGTCCAGGCACTTCACGGCGCGGACCCGGCCGGCGTCGCCGACCGCCGCGCGCAGCCGCTCGTACTGGCCGGCGTGGTCGACGCCGGGGTGCTTCTCCTGGGTGCCGCAGCAGCAGCCCCGGCAGACGGTGACGGTCACCGGGGCCGCCGGGCCGCGTCCGCCCTGCTTGCCGGCCCCGCCCTGCTTGCCGACCCGGTCGCGCTCGCGACGGCTCATGGTTCCTCGGCCTCCTCGTTCCCCAGGGCCCGCCGCCGCGCCGGTGCGCGCGGCGGCCGCAGGCCACGGCGGCCGACGATCACGGTGGAGCCCGCCGGCCCGGGTGGCACCAGGACGGCAGCCGCAGCCTACCCGGCCACCGCCGGACGACCGCCCCGGGCGTCACGCTACACATGAACTACGCTCCAAAAAAGGGGAGTTGGCGGCTAACCCCTGGGCGCGGACCGGGGCCCGGGCGTAGGCTGCACGGCTGTGAACCTTCTCGCCCTCCTGATCGGGACGGTGTTCGCCGGCAGCGCGTACTGGACCGGGTCCCGGGCCTCGCGGACGTTCCGGATCAACCGCTACGGCACCCGACACCGGGCCCGGGTGGTCTCCGTGACGAGCACGCCCGTGGGCGACGAGGGCGGCTACGAGGACACCGTCCGGGTGCGGTTCGAGGTCGCGGACGGCCCGGCGGTGGAGGCGAACACCTCGATCGCCCTGCGCGGGCCGACCGGGCTCGGCCCCGGCGACCCGGTCGAGGTCGCCCACCTCCCGCGCTTCCCGGAGAAGGTCGTCCTGCTCGGCTTCCCCAGCGCCGACGGCGTCGGGCTGCTGGGGTACTCCTGCGTGCTCTTCGCCGTGATGACGGTGTTCTTCTTCTGGGTGGCCGCCCGCATCGCCTGACGACGCGGAACCCCGAAGCCCCCACCGCGGCCGCGCCCACTCCCCCGGCGGGCCGGCCGAATTCCGCTCCACCCCGTTTCGGAATGCATTTCGAAACCCCCCGGAGCGAAATTCGAAATTCCCGCCGGAGCGCCTGCCGAAACCTCTGACGAGTTTTCGGAAATGTATGCGCACAGCATGGACGATCGCGAAACCTGCCAGTAACTTACCTGTCAGTAGTAGCTGTGGCCCGGCTCGCAGGACCCCCACCCACCCGTTTCTCTCCCCCAGGAGGAACCGTGCTCCGCCGTGCCCGGAATTCCCTGCTGCTCGCTTCCGCCGCAGTGGGCGCCGCCCTCGCGATGACCGCCACCAGCGCGCAGGCCGCCACTCCCGCCCCCCACCGCTACGTGGCACTCGGCGACTCCTACGCGGCCGGCGCGGGGGTTCCGAACCAGTCGGCCGGCCTCTGCCTGCGCTCCGACCGCAACTACGGCCACCTGGTCGCCGCCGCCCTGAACGCCGCCGCCTACCGCGACGTCACCTGCGCCGCCGCCAAGGTCAAGTCCATCACCGAGGCGCAGTACGACGCCTTCATCCGGGTCAACGATCCGCAGATCGACGCGGTGACCGCCGACACCGACCTGATCACCCTGGGGATCGGCGGCAACGACCTCGGCGACAGCGATCTCGGGATCGCCGACGTGATCGCGACCTGTATCGCGGGCGCCGTGGTCAACCCGCTCGGCACCCCGTGCACCGACGTCTACCACCACGGCTACTGGGACTGGTCCAGCTGGTCCTGGCAGTACGGCAACGACGACCTCGCCGACCGGATCGACCGGACCGGGCCGCGGCTCACCGACACCGTGAAGCGGCTGCGCGCCAAGGCCCCGAACGCCAGGATCCTGCTGGTCGGCTACCCCTCGGTGCTGCCCGCCGACGGCGCCTCCTGCGTCCTGCGCCAGCCGATCGCCCCGCGCGACATCCCGTACCTGCACGACGTGCTCGGCCGGCTGAACACGATGCTGCAGTCCACCGCCCGGGCCACCGGCGCCACCTATGTGGACACGGCCACGCCCACCCGCGGGCACGACGTCTGCTCGGCCGACCGCTGGGTGGAGGGCGCGCTGCCCGGCTCCCCGGCCGTCCCCTTCCACCCCAACGCGACCGGCGAGCGGGTGATGGCCGACGCCGTGCTCAAGGCCCTCGGGTAACACCCGGAGGTGCCACCCCGAAAGCCCCGAGGGGCGGTGACCGGTCCCCGGTCACCGCCCCTCGGTCGTGCTCCGCCGGCCTCACGGCTTGATGCGGACCACCTGCGGGTCGTGGTCGCTCGCCTGCGAGGCGAACTCGGCGTTGATGTGCACCACGTCGTACTTGGCGTACCCGACCTCCGGGCTGACCAGGATGTGGTCCAGCACCTGCGAGTTGCCCTGGTAGACGTACGAGTACTGCTCCTTCTCCGGCAGCTCGTTCACCAGGTCGCGCAGCACGCCGTCCTTGGTGAGCGTGGTCAGCGCGGGCGAGAACTGGTAGTCGTTGAAGTCGCCGACCGAGACCACCTTGGCGTACTTGTCCGCGGCCAGCAGCTTGGCGACGAAGGCCTGCTCCACCGTGGCCTGGGCCACCCGCTGGACCTCGGAGGAGCGGGTCGGGGCCTGGAAGCGGCTGTCGATGCCCTGGTCGCCGCCCTTGCTGTTGAAGTGGTTGGCGATGACGAAGACCTTCTTGCCGCGGAAGGAGAACTGGCCGATCAGCGGCTTGCGGCTGTTGGTCCACGCCGCGTCGGCGGGGGCGATCCGGCCGGGCGAGGCGGTCAGCGAGGCGGCGGAGCCGGTGCCGGCCACGTCGACCGCGCCGGTGGCGGTGCCGCCGGGGATGTCGGTGAAGGAGACCCGCTGCGGGTTGAACAGGAAGACCTGGCGGATGTTGCCGCCGGGCTCGCCGCCGTCCTTGCCGTCCTCCGGGTCCACCGAGCGCCAGTCGTACGCCGGGCCGCCGGCCGCCTTGATCGCGGCGACGAACTTGGCGACGGTCTGGCTCGCGTCCACCGTGCCGTCGCTCTTGGCGCCGTTGTTGTCCTGGATCTCCTCCAGGGCGACGATGTCGGGCGAGCGCAGGTGGGTGACGACACCGGCGGCCAGCTCGGCGAACTTGCTGTCGGGGTTGGTGGCGGCGAGGTTCTCCACGTTGTAGGTGGCGACGGAGAGCTCGCGGTCGGCGGTCGGGACGGTCACCTCGCGCTGGAGGTGGTTGTCCTGGAGCGCGCCGAGGTTGCCGGCGACCAGGGTGTAGCCGCCGAACTGGTTGTAGTCCAGCGGGCCGTTGGTGACGCCGGTCAGCACGTCGCCCACGTTGGCGACCGGGAAGGCCTGCTGGGAGACGGGCGCCTGCTGCTGCACCATCAGCCGGCCGACGTTCGGCTCCGCGTAGGACTCGTAGAGCACGCCGCCGCGCTGGCTCTTCTGGTCCTGCTTGTCGGCGGCGACCCACAGCTCGTTGTACTTGTCGGTGGCCTGGACCACCCGGACGTCGCGGACCTCGACCAGCATGCCCTCCAGCGACTCGTAGAAGTCGAGGGTGTACTTCTCCGGGTCCAGGGTGACGCCGTTGATCGTCCCGTCCGCGCCCGCCGCCGGGGTGTAGGTGCCGGGGATGTTGCGGGTGTCGACGACCACCGGGGCCGGCAGCGCGTTGCCGGAGGAGACCACGGTGACGGCCGGGTTGGTCAGCTGGGTGAGCGACTGCGAGCCGCCGGTGAAGTTCGGGTAGTACTCCGTCACCTTGCCGGTGACCAGCACCGAGTCGCCGACCTTGACGGTCGGGTTGGCGGAGCCGGTGTAGACGAAGACGCCCTCGCTGGTGGCCGGGTCGGCGTCCGGGTTCGGGTCCTGGATCCAGAAGCCCTTGGAGCCGTACGCGCGCACACCGGTGACGATGCCGGGCACACCGGCGACGGTCTTGCCGGTGCGGTCGGACAGCCGGGTGCGGCCCTGGATGTCGTGGATCCGGACGGCGCCCGGCTCGGTCGGGCCGGTCGGGGTCGAGCCCTCGGCGACCTCGCCCTTGCTGTTGGTCGGCGACGGGGCGCCGGCCGCGAGGTCGGCGGCGTTGTCGTCGGTGTCCGGCAGACCGGCCTTGCGGGCGACCGAGGCGGTGTTGGAGGCGCCGGCCACCGAGGCGGAGCCCTCGTGGACCACGGCGGTGCCGAAGCCGACGATGTCGCGCACCCGCGGGTCGGCGGCGCAGTCGGCCGCGGTCTTGCAGGTCAGCGGGTCGGTGCCGCGGACCAGCGCGACGGTGCCGCTGGTGCCGGACAGCGCCAGCGCGCCCACCGCGTCCGGGGTGGGCAGCTCGACGGTGCCCGCCGCGCCGGCGCCCTCGCCGACCAGGTAGCGCCCGCCGGGGGCGATCGAGCCGGTCAGCGGGGTGACGCCCCACTGGGAGTTGGGGCCGGGCGCGGCCGATATGTACTGGACGCTCCAGCCGTCCAGACCGAAGGCGGCGCCGCCCTTGTTGGCCAGCTCGACGAAGTCGTTCTTCAGCGTGGCGCCCGAGTTGCCGCCGCCGCCGTAGACCTCGGCGATCAGCGCGTCCGCGGACGGCGCGGCCACGGCGGCGGGCAGCGGGGCCAGCACCAGGGAGGCGGCCAGACCGGTCGGGACGATGGCCGCGCGCAGCAGGGCGCGGCGCGAGCGCGGACGGGGAGCGATGGGCATGGTCACCGGAACGGGGCTCCTAGCTCGGGTGGTGCATGGGGGTCGGTCGGCGGGGCGGGTCGGCCGGACGGGTCGACGGGACGGTTCGACGGAACGGGTCGGCCGGGTCGATGGGTCAACGGGTCGACGGGTCGGCCGGACGGGTGGGCCGGGCGCATCGGCCGGTGTCCGGCCCGCTGCCCCGCTACCCGCGTAGAAATCCGCGCGGAAGTCGGGAACCGCCCCCCGCAGCGCCCCAAAGATACGCGCGTAGAAAATGACCGGACAAGAGCCTGGAGGTGAACTTCTCCAGGATCTCCGGCACGGCGACGGACCGTTACCCCGAAGCTGTGACCCCGGCTACAACCAGCCGCGCCGACGGCTACAGCCAGCCGCGCTGAGCCGCCTTCAGACCCGCCTCGAAGCGGCTGGCCGCCGCCAGACGCTCCATCAGCGCCGCCATCTGCCTCCGGACGGTCCGCACCGAGACGCCCAGCCGCTTGGCCGCCGCGTCGTCGGTCAGCCCGGTAGAGAGCAGCCGCAGCAGTTCGCGCTCACCGGGGCTGAGGCCGGTGCCCGCGTCCTCGGGGCGCGGGTCCCCGCCGAGCGGGACGGCGGTCTCCCAGGTCTGCTCGAACAGCGCGACCAGGGAGGCGACGATCCCGGGCTCCTCGGTGCACAGGGCGCCGGCCCTGGTGTTCTCCGGGTCGATCGGCACCACGGCGGTGGTTCCGTCGAAGACCAGCATCCGCGGCGGCAGCACCGGGGCGGTGCGCACCCGGCCGCCCAGGCCGGTCATCCACTGGGTGTAGGCGAAGGTCCCCGGGTCGTTGCGGACGCTGTCCTGGTAGATGGTGCGCAGGCTGACGCCGCGTCTCAGGGCGTCCTCGTCCAGCGGGCGGGAGGCGGCCAGGCTGGCGGCGGACTGCGCGCCGCCGGGCATCACCCCCAGGCACTCGGTGCCCAGCCGGGCGGTCAGCGTCTCCAGCTTGGCCTGGATCGCGTCGAGGCCGACCAGCCGCTCGCCGCCGTCCACCAGGGTGGCCGAGCGGAGCGTGGCGTACTCCGCGACGGCGCGCGCCACGGCGGCCTTGGAGACGGCCAGCTCCTGCTGCCGGCGGGCGAGGTCCTCCTCCTGGCGGCGCAGCAGCAGCTCCAGCCCGCGCTCCGGGCTGACCGGCCAGAGCGCGCCGGGGCGTTCCCGGGAGGCGCGCAGCAGGGTCAGGTCGGCGAGGCGGTCGAGGGCGGCCCGGACGGCGTCCTCGGGGAGGTGGAGCCGTTCGCAGAGTTCGGCCACCCCGCCCTCCGGGTCCGCGAGCATCTCCCGGTACACGGCTTCCGCGGTGGTGTCCACGCCCAGCAGTTCCAGCACGTCAACGACCCCTGATCGTCACGACATCGCGTCTTGTCGCGGCTCGCGATGGAATTCCGGTCCGCCCCGGCGAGCCCCGATCCTTCCCCCGGCGCTCCCGCCGCCACAAGACGTGTTCCGGTCACCCGAACCGAACCGTCCGGTCTGTTCCGCGGAGGGGCCGGGCCGACCGGCACCACCCCCGGACCGCCCTCCCGGGGTTGCAGCAAGCTGCCTGGCCGGATGCTGCCCCGCGAAGCCCCTCCCGGCGCGGACCGTGTGGCGGGAGGATGCAGTCCGCGGGCAACCACCCGACCGCGCGCACCGGCACCACAACCCGGCGCCACGACCCGGAGCCACGAGCCGCCGCAAGCACCGGCACCGAAGCACCGACACCACGCCCTGAACCACCGTGCACAGAACAGGACCCGCCGTGCCGAAGCCCGTCCGGCTGCTCGCCGCCGCCACCCTCGCACTGACCCTCGCCGCCGCCGTCGCCCCCGCCGCCTCCGCGCACGCCGCCCCGGCCGCCGCCGCCCGCTCGGCCGCCCACGCCGACGGGACGGGCATCGGCTGGGACAACCCGGTCGTCCAGGAGACCGGAGGCATCGGCTGGGACTCCTCCCGTGTCGACGGCCCGGGCATCGGCTGGGACTGACCGTTCGGTGTTCGCCGTCCCACTGACTCTCCTGGACGTCTCCGCCGCGCCCGCCGTCGAGGCCGGACCCACCGACGTCCAGGGCGCCCTGTGGGCGCGCGCGGTTCCGGGCGACGGCCTGGAGCACGTGCGCGCCCGCGCTCTCCCGGGGGGCGTCGGCGTCGTGCTGTACGTCCGCGCCCCCGACCGGGAGGCGGCCGAGCTGAGGGCGTACGCCCTGCTCCGCCGCGCACTGGCGGAGGGCCCCGCGCGCCGCTTCACGGTGGCGGCTCCACCGTAGGCCGCGGGGCCCTCCGCCGGGCTCGCTCCCGCCTTCCGTCCTGATTTCGGACGGTTGCGCACTGCCACAGGTTTGGCCGATTCATGCCTACGGCTTTGACCGGGGCTTTCATGGCATGCATATGTCATTCCCTGAGCCCGGCCCGGTCTGCTCCGGTCCGGTCCGGTCGCCCCCGTTCCGGATCGATCCCGATCGCTCCGCGCGGAACGTCCGACCGGCGCTCCACCGTTGTCCCACTGAAAGACAGGTAAGGCCGGGCCCCGGAGGTTCTCCCCCCGGGGCCCGGCCGCTTTCCGTTCCCGCGCTCCTCGGAGCTCCTCGGAACTCCTGGAAGCTCCTGGGCACTCCCGTCGGCTACTCGCCCTTGTCGGCGGCCGCGGCGGTGAGCCCGGCGGACCACTTCTCCTCGACGTTGCCGAGCTTCCAGTAGGCGATCGCCGCCACCCAGGTCAGCACGAACAGGCCGACGATGGCGTAGCCGACGAAGTTGAGGTCCAGTTCGCCGATCCAGGCGACCGGGCCGCTGCCGATGTCCAACTTCTCGCCGAGCAGCCCGATCAGCTCGATCGAGCCGATGACCAGGGCGACCAGCACCGAGAGCCCGGTCACGGTGAGGTTGTAGTAGATCTTCCGGACCGGCTTGGAGAACGCCCACTCGTAGGCGAAGTTCATGAACGAGCCGTCGATGGTGTCCAGCAGGCTCATCCCGGCGGCGAACAGGACCGGCAGCACCAGCAGCGCGTACCAGGGCAGCTGGAACGCCGCCGCGCCGCCGGCCAGCACCAGCAGCGACACCTCGGTGGCGGTGTCGAAGCCCAGGCCGAACAGCAGCCCGACCGGGTACATGTGCCAGGGCTTGGTGACGGCCCTGGTCACCCGGCCGAGGATGCGGTTCATGAAGCCGCGCTTCTCCAGCTGGGCCTCCAGCTCGGCCTCGTCGAACTCGCCCTCGCGCATCCGCCGGAAGACCTTGAGGATGCCGTTGAACGCACCCAGGTTGATCAGGCCGAGCGCCAGCAGGAAGGTGCCGGAGACGGTGACGCCGATCAGGCCGGTGGTCTCGTGCAGGGTGGAGCCGTCCTCCTCGACCTGGCCGGCCAGCGAGCGGATGCCGAGGGCGAGCAGGGCGCAGAGGCCGAAGACGATGGACGAGTGGCCCAGCGAGAACCAGAAGCCGACCGACAGCGGACGCTTGCCCTGGCCCATCAGCTTGCGGGTGGTGTTGTCGATGGCGGCGATGTGGTCGGCGTCGAAGGCGTGCCGCATGCCGAGCGTGTACGCGGTGAGCCCCATGCCGGCGCCGAAGACCTGGCCGCCGACCTCGTAGTGCTCGGGCGCGATGACCGCGAGCAGGGTGAACCAGCCGATCACGTGCAGCGCGAGGATGAAACCACCCATACCTGCCAGGCGGATCCACTCCTCACGGGTGAGCCGGTCGCGCCAGCGGGGGCCGGTCATCGGGGGTCCTTTCATGGGGCCGTAGCGGCTCCGGGACGCCGGAGCTGGGCCATCTTTCCTTCTGGTCGTAATTAGTTGCAAGTCATGCGCAATTACGACCTGGTTACCAGGTGGCGGACGAACGGGACGTCCCCGGACATGTCGCCAGAGGGGATCCCGATCCACCCCCGGGCAGAGATGGTCATGAACCGTACAAGCAGCTGTAACCCGGCCTGCCCGGAGGACGCCGTTCTACGCGCGGATACTCGGTCGCCCCGAAACCCAACCCCCTCCGGAGGGACGGCACATGATGCTCCGTCGAAGCACGCTCGCGCTGGCCGCGTCCGCCCTGCTCGCCACCGGTCCGCTCGCGCTCACCGCCCCCGCCCCGGCCGCCGCCGCGACCTCGGCGCTCCCCCACCGCGTCCTGTTCGACAACAGCAAGGGCGAGACCGCCGGCAACGCGGACTGGATCATCTCCACCGCCCAGCCCGACCCGCGCGCCCAGAACGCCAACCCCACCACCGAGAAGAGCTGGACCGGCGCCCTCTCCGCCTGGGGCGTCGCCCTCCAGAAGACCGGCCAGTACAGCCTGAAGACCCTCCCGGCCGGCTCCACCATCAGCTACGGCACCGGCGCCGCGCTCGACCTGGCCAACTTCGACACCTTCGTGATCCCCGAGCCGAACATCCGCTTCTCGGCGGCGGAGAAGTCCGCGATCGTCCGCTTCGTGCAGAACGGCGGCGGACTGTTCCTCGTCTCCGACCACAACCAGAGCGACCGCAACAACGACGGCTGGGACTCCCCGGCGATCATCAACGACCTGTTCACCAACAACGGTGTGAACAACAACGACCCGTTCGGCTTCTCGGTGGACGTCAAGAACATCTCCACCGACAACCCGCGCGCCGTCAACGACGCCGCCGACCCGGTCCTGCACGGCCCCTTCGGCACCGTCACCGGCTCGATCCTGCGCTCCGGCACCACCTTCACCCTCAAGCCGGCCGACAACCCCAAGGTCAAGGGCATCGTCTACCGCACCGGCTCGTCCGGGAACACCGGCGCCTTCTTCGTCACCAGCGGCTACGGCAGCGGCCGGGTCGCCGCCTGGGGCGACAGCTCCCCCGCCGACGACGGCACCGGGCAGTCCGGCAACAACCTGTTCAACGGCTGGGACGACCCGGCCGGGACCAACGCCGCCCTCGCCCTCAACGCCACCGCCTGGCTGAGCAAGGCCTGAGGCCGGCGGGACCGGAGCCCGCCACTCCCTGGAGCATTCCGTTCACCGCGCGCCCGGCCCGTCCGCCGGGCGCGCGGTCCCTCCGCCGGGCGCACGGCTGCTTCCTCCCCTAGTGTCGGAATGATCCGCACCGACGGGACCCGATGGGAGCGGCCATGCCCTCGTACCCGCACCGCACCACCCGCGAGGACCTGCGCGTCCCCCTCCCCGACGGCACCGAGCTGTACGCCCGCCTCTGGCGCCCCGCGACCGACGCGCCCGTCCCCGTCGTCCTGGAGTACTCCACCGGCCGGCTCACCGACTGGACCGCCACCGAGGACGCCCGCCGCCACCCCTGGTTCGCCGGCCACGGCCACGCCGCCGTCCGGGTCGACGCCCGCGGCCACGGCAACTCCGGCGGACTGCCGCCCACCGCCGTCACGGCTGCCACGGCCGCCACGGCCGACCGGCTCGTCGAGGACGGGGCGGACCTGGTCCGCTGGCTCGCCGACCGGCCCTGGTGCAACGGACGGATCGGCCTGCTCGGCACCGGCGCGGCCGGGGCCCTCGCCCTGCGGATCGCCGCCCGCGTCCCGGACACCGTGCGCGCCGTCGTCACCGCCTGCCCCGACGGCCCGCACCGCCTCGGCGGCGCCGTCCTCGCCGCCGACGTCCACACCCGCGCCACCGCCCACCTCGCCGACGCCGCCCGCCCACCGGACCCGCTCTACGTCGGCGACGACTGGCGGGCCCAGTGGCTGGCCCGGCTCGACGCCCTCGAACCCCCGCTCGCCGACTGGCTCGCCGCCCCGGCCGCCACCGCCCCGGCCGCGGCCGTCCCCACCCTCGCCGTCGCCGGCTGGTCCGACCCCTCCGCCGCGGCGGTGCTCGCGCTCGCCGCGCGCTCCACCGCCGCCGTACCCGTCCGCGCCGTGCTCGGCCCCTGGCCGCACGGACTCCCCGACGAACTCCTCCCCGAGGCCCTGCGCTGGTACGACCACTGGCTGCGCGACGTCGACACCGGCGCCCCCGCCACCCCCGCCCTGCGCAGCTGGCTCGGCACCCGCTGGTCCGCCGACCCCTGGCCGTCCCCCGGCGTCCGCGAGGTCCGCTACGGCCTCGACGGTCCGCTGCGCGCCGCCGGCACCGCCTCCGAGGACCGCTGGGTGCGCGTCCGCTCCCCCCAGCACACCGGCCTCAACGCCGGTGCGTACGTCCCGCACGGCCGCCCCGCCGACCGACCGCCGGACCAGCGCGAGGAGGACGGCCGCTCGGTCTGCTTCGACTCCCGGCCGCTGCCCGAACCGCTGGAGCTGCACGGCTCCCCGACCCTGACCCTGCACGCGGCCCCGGGGAGCGGCGGCGCCCTGGTCGCGGCCCGGCTCTGCGACGTCGCCCCGGACGGGACCTCGACCCTGCTCACCCGGGGTGTCCTCACCCTCCCGGCCGAACCCGCGGCCCCCGCCGGTCCCGCCGGTCCCGATCCGGTGCTCGCGCTCGCCCCGGTCGGCGCCACCGTCCCGCCCGGCCACCGGCTGCGGCTCACCCTCTCCTCCACCTACTGGCCCTGGCTGTGGCCCGGCGCCGACCCCGACGGCTTCGCCGTCGACCCCTCCCGCTCCGCCCTCACCCTCCCGGTCCACGACCCGGCCACCAGCACCGACGCGGCCCCCTTCCGCTCCCCCACCCTCCCCCTGCCGCCCCCGCTGCACCTCACCGAACCGCTCACCGCCCGCCCCGAACGGGTCACCGTCCACGACATCGGCCGCCGCGAGTGGCGCACCGAACTCTCCCCCGCCACCGACGGCACCCGCACCCACCCCGACGGCCTGGTCCGCGCCGAACACACCGTCACCGCCTACCGCGTCCTCACCGCCACCCCCCTCAGCGCCCAGGCCCGCACCGACCGCGCCCTCCGCCTCGAACGCCCCGCCCTCGGCTGGGACATCACGGTGCACACCCGCACCGAACTCCGCTGCGACGCCACTCATCTGCTGGCCCACACCCAGCTCCGGGCGGAGGAGGCCGGCAACGTGGTGTTCGCGAAGGAGTGGCACCAGCGCATCCCGCGCGCGTTGCCCTGACCCCGCCGACCTGGCTCACTCCACCAGGGCCAGCGCCGCCGTCAGGTTGTACTCGGCGATCTCCCGCATCACGGCGCGGTGGGGGAAGTCGCCGTCGAGGAGGCGCAGCGGTCCGGCGACCAGGGACAGGCGGATCGCCAGCCCGTAGAGGTCGAGGCGGTGCCGGTCCAGCCCTTCGGTGCCGCCCAGGTTCGGGTACTGGTCGCCGAAGCGGATCCGCAGGAAGACGTGCTCCCACTCGACGTCGAAGTGCATCAGCCCCTCGATGTCGATCAGCACCGGTTCGTCGGCGGCGTCCACCAGGACGTGGTCCGGGCCGAGTTCGCCGTGCACCAGTCCGTAGCCGCCGCCCCGGGGAGCGACCGCCGCCGCGCGGGCGTGCAGGCCGTCCGCCAGGCGCCCCCGGGCGGCCGCGATCCGGCCGTCCCGGCCGGCCGCCTCCCGCCACCGAAGGCCTCGCGCGCCACTCCGGTCAGGTCCATCGCCGTTCCCCCTTGTCCTGCCGCTCCCCCCGTGCGGAGCGGCAGGACAGCACAGAGGAGGGGTAGGAGAACGGGTCACCTGCGCCAGTCGGGGGCCGTCACCATGGCCCTCAACTGCTCGACCGAGAGCGCGGGTTGACCCGTCCGGTAGGTGTGGTCGTCCTCGCCGTTGCCCTCACTGATCAGGATGTTCCGCCCGTCCGGGTAGTACACCCACGCGACCCAGTGCAGGAGCGGGTCGACGGAGCCCTTGCCGTTGCCGAACTGGTTCATGACGACCAACGAGCCGTCGGGCAGCGACTGCCTGACCTCCAGCGGCGTCGGCGTGCTCTCCTCGGCCCCCTTCTTGAACTCGATTCCGCGCGGCCCGGCCGGCTCCACATGGATGGTCAGCCTGCTCGTCCGGCCCTCGTACTCGACCGTCAAGGCGCCGTTCTCGGCGTCCCGTCCGACCTCCTTCGCTCCGGTGGGCAGCAGACCGGCCAGCACCGAGGCCAGCTCCGGCAGCGACTCCCCGGGTGCCGGGGAGGCGGTGCCGGGGGACGGCGGGGCGGTGGGTGCGGACGGCTTGGGCGCGTTCGGGTTCGCCGGTATCGCCGCGACCACCTTCCCCCACTCCGGCGCGGTCACCACGGCGGCGAGCTGTGCCGCGTCCAGCGGCGGCAGCTCCCTGGTCGGGTTCGCCTGGCTCCCGTTGAACTCGACCAGGCTGATCACCGTGCCGTCGGGCGTCGCGTAGACACCCCGCAACGTCCGCTGGCCCGCGAACTTGGGGTCGCCGGCCTTCTCGATCAGCAGTACCGAACCGTCCGGCCGAACGGAGCGGTCACAGGAATCCTCGGGCGCCACCGGCGGGTTGCAGACGGCGGCCCGCTCGGGCGGCTGCGCTCCGCGTTCGACGAAGTAGTGGATCAGGCTCACCCCCTTGCCGTCGTCGTGGTTGAACAACCCCATGGCCAGCTGCGGGTCGTTCGACCCCACCGTGTCGCCCGGTGTCGTCCCGCGGGCGTCCGTCACGGCACCCGGCGGCAGCAGACCGGCCACCAGCCGCACCACCTCGTCACCGGTCATCGGCGGCTCCGCGGCCGGCCCGATCGGACCGGGACCCGGTCCCCCGGCGAACACCCCCACACTGCCGACCGTCAGCACGGCGAGCGCCGCACCGCCCGCCACCGCGGCCCGCCGCCGGTTGCGCCGACGCCGTCCGAGCCGCTCGGCCCCGGCGGCCAGGGCGAACAGCCGCTCGTCCGGCGCCAGGGCGGCCGCCCCCCGCAGCTCCCGGGCGAACCGCTCCTCGAACCCGGTTCCGATGTTGCTCTCGAACTCGCTCTCAACCGGCATGACGCAGCGCCTCCTTGTCCATGAACGCCGTCCCCAGCTTGTCCCGCATCCGGGCCAGCGCCCGGCTGCTGCGCGAACGGACGGCGACGCTGCTCAGCCGCATCGCCGCCGCCGTCTCCTCCACACTGCGGTCCTCCCAGTACCGCAGGACCAGCACCGCCCGGTCCTGGGGCGGCAGTTCGCCGAGCGCCCGGAGGAGGGTGAGCCGCAGGGCCGGGTCGGGGTCGGCGACCGCGACGTCCGGCAGGACGTCGGTGACCCGCTCGGTGCTGCTGCGCCGACGGCGGTGCGAGAGGAAGGTGTTGACCAGGACGGCCTGCGCGTAGCCGCTGGGATTGTCCATGCGCGAGATCCGACGCCACTTCACGAAGACGCGACCGAGCGCCTCCTGCACGAGGTCCTCGGCGAGGTGGGCGTCACCACCGGTGAGGAGGAACGCCGTCCGCAGCAGATGGCGCCCCCGCGACGCCACGAAGGCCGGAAAGTCGGGCGGCGCCCCCTGTATTTGCTCCATGCCTTATTAACGCGATCACGGGGCGGTCTTGTGGCACCGGATTTCCGGCGGCCGCGACGAGTCGAGGCCGCCGGGTCAGCCCGAGGGCTCGGGGAACGAACGCCTCGACCACGGGGGCTCACGTTCGACCCAGCGCTCCCGCCCCTTCGGCGAAGGGGCGGGAGCGCTGAACCTCATGTCGATACCGCGTGCGCCGGGAGAGCTGAGACAGGTCGTGCCGGTGGTTTTGCGACCGACCCCGCGCGTGCGGGGAGCAGGAACTTCTCGGCGGCGGCGGCGCGCTGGCGCTGGGACCAACCCCGCGCGTGCGGGGAGCAGAGTGCGTGACCTGCCCCTTCAGGCAGCGGAGAAGCCAGTGCTTGCAACTTCTTGAAACTCGGACATCTGATGCATCTCCACCATCACTACCCCAGAAGCCCTGAGGATCAACCGGAGCCTACTCCTCGCCCAACCCCGACCTCAGGCCGACGATGTGAAACCAGGCCGAGCACCCCTGCCCGATTCGACCCCTCCACCTAACGGTCCTCCGGCCAACGTGGTCGCGCAGTGGCCTCGCGGCAACCGCCTTCCGCCACCCCCCACCTGCCGGTCATAAGGTGCCGAGACCGTCCGGCACCTACCCCCGAACGGCCTTGGTCGGCGTGGCGGCGTCAGTCCGACAACTCGTCGTCCTCCGGCCGACCGGGCATCCGCAGGACCAGTCGGACGCTGAGCACGACGGTCGCCAGGGCAAGGAGGGCGAGGAAGGAGAGCGCGATCCCGACGAGCAGCCGAGTCGCGGTCACGGCCGCTCCTTCAGCAGGGCGAGGAGGTTGAGGAGGGTGGCGGTCGGGGCGTTGCCGAACCGGACCAGAACCCGGCCGTCGACCACGCCTTCGGTGGTGGCCGAGGGCCAGACGATGCCCAAAGCCTTTCCACGCTCCTGGAGTTCGAGCAGCAGAGCTTCCACCTCGGCCTCGGAGTACGTACGGACGCGCGGGTCGTGGGGCTCGATCGGCCCGTCGGCGGCGCTCACGCGGCGGCGTCCAGCTCGAACCAGACGGACTTCCCGGACGTTCGCGGGTCGGCGCCGAAGCGGTCGGTGAGCGAGCGGACGAGGTGCAGGCCGCGCCCGGAGAGCGCGTACGACCCGGCCGGCTCCGCCGGTCTCTGCTCGGGCAGCTTCGGACAACCGTCCGCGACCGACACCCGAAGCACCCCCTCCAGGAGCACGACGACGACCAGCGGAGCCGGCGACCCCCCGTGCTTCCAGGCATTGACGAACAGTTCACAGAGCGCCAACTCGGCGTCGTCGGCCGTGCCACCGGGCCACCCGGCGCGCACGAGCACCTCGCGCAACTCCTCGCGGGCGACGGACCAGTCGGGGGGCAGAGGGAGCGTGGACATACGGAGACCTCCGTAGGGGTGGGGTGGATTCCATCGAGCGCCGGATGATCAATCAACTCGACCTGATCACCGCACGGCCATGACCCAAGCACGCACAACGAGGCTCGGCGATTGCCGACAGTGTGCGGCTCGTCACAATCAGCATGGAGCCTCGGCGGCCATCTGCGCAACTCATCCAAGAATTTTGGATATATCCAAATCGAACGCCAATCGGCGCTCCTACAGTGGCAGTTACCCGGTGGCGAAGGTGACCGCCACCGGGGCACACTGGTCCAGCGAGGCTCAGAGAGGGCGGGGATGGCCGCAGCAGCAGGTCCAACGGTGCGACGGAGGCAGCTCGGTGCCGAACTGCGTCGCCGACGTGAAGAGGCCGGCCTCTCGCACGACGAGGTCGCCGACGCCCTGACCGGCATGAGCCAACCGAAGCTCTCCCGGATCGAGAACGGGCGCGGCGCCACCAAGGTCGACGACGTCAAGAAGCTTCTGTCGCTCTACAAGTGCGAGGACAGCGACCTCATCTCGACCCTGGTCGGCATGGCCAAGAACGGATCCCAACGCGGGATGTGGTGGCAGAGCTACAGCGCCCACATCAACTCCACCCTCGGCGACCTGATCACCCTGGAAGCCACGGCCTCGTCCGTGCGGAACTACGAGGGTGCGTTCGTCCCGGGTCTGCTTCAAACACCTGCCTACGCACGCGAGATCATCAAGAAGCTCAACATGCGCCCGGACGTCAACGTCGAGGCATTGGTCGATGTCCGCATGGCCCGCCAGAGCGCCCTGACCAGGAGCGAACCGCTCACCCTGTGGGCCGTGATTCACGAGGCGGCAATCCGGTCCGGCGTCGGCGGCCCCACCGTCATGGCCGAACAGCTCTCCCGCCTGATCGACCGGGCGGCGCAGCCGAACATCAACGTTCAGGTGATGCCGGTCGGTGCTCCCGCGCACCACGGAATGGGCGGCGCGTTCACGATCCTCGGCTTCCCACAACGGCAGGATCTCGACGTTGTCATGGTCGACGGCACTTTGAGCAATCTCTGGGTCGAGGAAGCAGTCGATGTCGACGTATTCGCAGCGAAGTTCGACGCCATCCGGGCCGATGCGCTCGGCCTCGACGATTCGCTCGCCATCATCACCGACCAGAGAGACAAGATCACATGACGTTCCACCCCGACGCCTCCGCGCTGGACCTGACATGGAGGAAGTCCTCCTGGAGCAATGACTCGGGCAACTGCGTCGAGTTCGCCATGCCGAACGCTGCGGTCTCCTACGTCCGTGACTCGAAGGACCCTTCCGGCCCGGCCCTGACACTCACCGCCGCCGCCCACACCGCGTTCATCACCGCGGTCGCGAACGGTGAGTTCGACTTCGACCTCATCTGACAGCACTACGGAACCCCACGGCCCGGCGCTCCCGGAGGGCGCGCCGGGCTTCCGAGCCGCTGAGAGGCAGCGCCACATGTCACACATCGCCAACACCGCTTCCTTCGGAGCTGCCTTCCACAAGTCATCGCACAGTGGCGGCGATGACAACTGCGTCGAACTGGCCACCGATCTGCCGCACTGCGTTGCCGTCCGGGACTCGAAGGACCCGTCGGGCCCGGCGCTCCTCTTCACCCCCGCCGCACACACCGCGTTCATCACCGCCGCGACCGCAGGCGAATTCGACTTCGGCCTCCTCTGATCGTCCCGATCCCCTCCGGCCCGCGCACCACAGTCGGTGCGCGGGCCGCCCTGCTCCGAAGGAACCTCATGTCCTCCTCCCCCAACCCCCTCGACATGACCCGCCGCCAGGTCTTCGGCAGCGTCGCCGAGATATACGACGCCGCCCGCCCCGGCTACCCCGACGTCCTCGTCTCCGCCGTCCTGGACTACGCCGCCCTCGGCGACCGCCCCGCCCTCGAAGCCGGAGCGGGTACGGGCAAGGCCACCGTCCCGTTCGCCGCCGCCCTCAACGGCCCGCTCACCTGTATCGAACCCGACGCCCGCATGGCCGAGATCCTGCGCCGCAAGACCGCCGCCCACCCCAACGTCCGGATCGAGGTGAGCTCCTTCGAGGACTGGCAGCCCGGCGACACCCGCTTCGGGCTGCTCTTCGCCGCGACCTCCTGGCACTGGATCGACCCGGGCCGCCGCTGGGACCTCGCCCACGACGTCCTCGCCCCTGGCGGAACGGTCGCCCTCTTCTGGAACCCCCTGGGCATCCGCGACCCGGACCTCCACGCCGCCCTCTCCGAGGTCGATCAGCGCCACGGGCTCACCCACACGCCCCACGCCGTCCTCGCCTCCGCCTTCGGCGACACCCCGGGCCACTGGCCCGACATGCTCGGCCACTGGCCGGCCGTCGACTGCGCAGAGGACGCCCGCTTCACCGACCTCCGCTCCCTGCGCTTCCGCGAGGAGGCCCACTACGAGACGGCGGACTACCTCGCCTACCTCTCCTCCCTCTCGATGTACGCCGCCCTCCCCACCGACCACCGCACCCAGGCCCTCACCGACACCGCCACCGTCCTCAACACCCACGGCACCGGCGCCCCCGTCGAACGCATCCACGACCTCTTCCTCACCCGCCGCCACTGACTCCGGCCCCGCACCACGGGCCCCAACTCCGCGTGCACAGTGAGCAGTGGCTTTGTCCGCGAGGACGGGCAGCAGATGTTCACCGCTTCGGGAGGCATCCGTCGCATCAAGGATTCGAGCAGTGACGCTTCGCATCGTGGCGGTGCACGGTTCCGCGCGGCGGATCAAAACACGTTGGCCGGTCCGCCGCGGAGCTGCGATGATGCCCCCGTTTCTCTAGCGGAGGACATTTGTTCGTTTTCGTGTGTGCTGGTTGTGGCGCCAGGCTGACCAACCCGCTGTCCCAGGTAGAGCTGCCGGCCCATGCCCATCAGAAGTACGGGAACGGGATTCAGCTCCCGGTTCTCATGGAGTCGGGCACGTTCGCCGTGGAACCGGAGCCCTGGGGGCACCCGTGGCGAAGGTGGGAGGAGGTCGATCCGGACGAGGCGGCAGCCCGCGGCATCCACGCTCCGGTCCACGCCTTGTCCGAGGGCCCACCCGGCTCCATCGTCATCGCACCTGGGGATACCCGCGGCACTGTGCTCGTTCCGGAGCAGGCCGGCGGCTACTGCTGCGGCCTCGACTGGGGCGACGGCCCCAACATGGCTTGCGAGGCGTGCGGCCTGCCCGTGGCGAACCGCATCGACGACTGCTCACTCTGGCAGGCGGTCTGGCTCGCGCCGGACGCCGTGCACCGCCTGCCCGTCGACGACGCCGACACCGCAATCCTCTCCTGGGCGGAACTGTTGGTGGAGGGGAAAGCCACGCCTCCGAGCGTGCCGATCACCAGATGGGGCTCGCTGCTCGGGCTGGACCACTGGTGGTCGTGGAACCCTCAGTGGGAGGCGGCGGCCGGCCGGGCGCTGGCCCATCTGCTGGCCGCCTCGGACGGCCGGCAGGTGACTGTCCCGCACGGCCTGGTCGCGGAAGTGTTCCAGCGTGCCCTCGACGCCCTGCTGCCCGCAGTCCAGCCGGTGCGGCGCGCCGTCCTGGCCGGCCCCGGACTGCCCGCCCCCGATACGGACGCCGACATAGTCATCGTGCCGACCCACCCGCAGACGGGGGAACTCTGGAGCCCGGCCGACCCGGCCGCATCGGCATACCCGGTGCCGCTCCCGTTCGGGGTGTGGATGTGGATGGCCTTCCCCGAGCCACACCTCCACCTCCCCGCGTCAGGAACCATGCCCGACGGCGTTCTCCGCGACGACCCGCCCGCGCCACGTCCCCACCGCCTGTTCCGAGTCGACTCGGGAACCTTCCAGCACACGCTGGTCCGGTTGCCGGCCGTCCGCAGCTCGTGGCTGCGCAAGGTCCTGGAGAACCTCATGCACCACATGCACGCCGGCCTCTTCTAGCCGACTGGCAGGGAACGCCGGTACTCACTCTTAGCTTGGCGTTTAACCTCGCTGCGCTTGGTGATCCTTGATCGATTCGGCGCGTTTCACGGTCTTGCCGACGTCGTGGTGCTTGGCGCGGTTCTTGTTCTTCGAGCCTGCGGGCCGTCCCGGCCCTGGCCGGGACGGTTTCGGTGCGGCCGCCGGACGGGCCGGAGGCTGTCGCACGGCTTCCCCCGTCCGCGAGTCAAGAGCGCGATTTCGTGGTGCCGACAAGGAGTTTGCTGAGGTTGTGGACGGTGCCGAGGAGCTTGATCTCGGTGTCGACAGCTCGGCGTCCGCGGTAGTTGAGGTGTCGGCCGAACCGCTGGAAGAGCTGGGCGAAGCCAGGCTCGACGAGAGCGCTGCGCTGGCGGTACCGGGCCCGGCCGGCCGGGGTCGCCAGGCGGTCGGCCATGGGTTGTTGGCCGGCGGGGGCGGTCTGGCGCTTCGCGGGGAAGCCTGCCTGGTCAGCCTCGCTGGTGACCGAGACCAGCAGCGGCAGGTCGGCGAGCTCCTCGAAGGAGGCGGCGCTGGCGTATCCGCTGTCCGCGAGCCAGAGCAGGATGTCGCCCGCCAGACCTGCCGCGCGCTGGTTCTCCTGGGTCTTCCTGACCATCGGGATCAGTGCGGTGCGGTCCGAGGGGTTGTCGTGGAGGTCGATGGCCAGCAGGATCTGGCGGCGCGCGCAGACGATCTGCAGGTTGTATCCCTGCAGGTAGCCGCCGTGCTTGCCCAGTTGTAGCCGTGAGTCCGGATCGCTCAGGCTGGCGACGGCGGTCGGGGAGGGCATCGGCTCGGGGCTGCTTGCCCGCTCCAGGTGAGCGAGGGCCTTCGCCAGTCGGGCCCGCTGCCGGACCAGGACCGTCTTGTTCTCCATGGGCACGGGCGGTCGACCGTTGGCGGCCCGGCGCCCTGCCTCCCGGTCGGCCTCGGTCCGTGCTTGGTACTTCCTCAGTTTCTCCTGATGGGCCGCAGTCTCCGCGGTCAACCGCTCCTCCGCGCGGGCCACGATGCGTTCGGCTGCCTGAACCTTGATCCTTATCTCGTTGGCGGACGGCAGGGCGCGTTGGTGGAGCCGGTCCCGGGCCGTGCGAGCCCTGGCGAGCAGGTCACACAGGCGTGACATCCTCGGCCAGTCGTCACGCTGGGGCTCGTCGTCGGCGTCCGTAGCGTCGCGGGTCTCGACGCGCCGGGCATGGTCGCGCGCGTCGTCCATGAGCGCGCTGATCTCGTCCTCGCACCGGGCGATGACGGTCTCGAGACGCGGCAACTGCTTGTTGGAGTCACGGGACGCGTTCGCGTCCATCGGCGAGCCATCCACCGCGACCGCCGACAGATCGACCAGCCCACGACTGCCACACAGGGCCAGCACCTGCACGAACAGCCGGGTCAGCGCGTCGCGGTGACGCTGGACGAACCGTGCGACGGTGGAATGGTCCACGGCGCGGTTCGCGGTGATGATCCGGCAGCCCAGATCGTCCCAGCAGGCCCGTTCGATGCCGCGCGAGGAGCGTATGCCCTTGCTGTAGCAGTAGAAGATCAGCGCCACCAAGGCGGCTGGCGGGTAGGCGACGCCGCCCTGCCCGTCGGCACGATAGCCGCCCTCGAAGGCCGAGAGGTCGAGCCCTTCGACCACCTCAAGCACTCTCCAACACAAGTGCCCTGGCGGCAGCCACTCCCGGGCACTCTTCGGCATCTCAAGATCACGTTCGCGGTCGCACAGCAGGAAGTTCCGCCCCACCGATCCAGACTCCAACGTCCCCACGACGACTTGAACCGAACATCGAATCGCTCTTGACTCGCGGACGGGGGAAGCCGTGCGACAGCCTCGCCGCGGTCGCGCGGATGTTTCGAAACCCGCGCCGGACCCGGGCGGGGGTCAGACGGCGGGGCCCAGGCGACCGTTCCCAGGGGCGGCGTAGGTCTTCGGCGAGCGGGCGGGCGAGACGGAGCTGGGTGTGGGCGGCGATGACCAGCCAGGTCCACAGGTCGGCGCTGTCGGCGTGGCGGATCTTCGGAGCGGTCCAGCCGAGGGTCTGCTCCATCAGCCTGAAGGTGTGTTCGAGATCGAATCTGCGAAGGAACGCCTGCCACCAGCGGTCCACGTCCGCCGGCGTGGCGGCGGTTGACGAGACCCAGAGCCAGACCGGCTTCGGGTCGCGGTCGCCCGGCAGGCGCTCCACCTTGAGGCGCATCAACGTACCGTGAAGGATGGGCAGTTCCTCCTCGGCCAGGTCCAGCCAGGGGCCGCGGTGAGTGAGCCGGGGGTGCATCCGGTCCCAGGCCATCGCCTCGGCCTTGCCGTAGCGGGTGGTGTCGGTGGCCGTGGTGATCTCGGGTTCGTGCCAGCTGTCGGGCCGAGCGAAGGACAGGACGCCGCCATGCTTGCGAGGCCGGCCGCCCTTCGGGCCGGAGCGGGCGGGCCCGGCGTCGCGGAGCATCACGCGGTCCGAGCGCAGTCTCCCGACCAGCACGACCGGCAGGTCCGCAAGGGCGTGGGACAGGTAGGCGACGTCGTAGCCGGAGTCCATGACGACCCAGATCTCGGGGTCGCCGTCGTGCCACTGCCCGGCCTGTCTCAACCTGGTTACCACGTCGCGAAGTTGGTCGGCGGTGACTGCGGTCGCGTCATCCGCCCGCCCGAGGCGCACGGCGTCCAGCAGCGCGGTCCAGGAAGTCCGGCCGGTCTCCAGGGCCGCGACGAAGGAGTACGGCCAGCCGGGCACGAACTGGTCCTTGCTGCGGCCCCCGCGCCCGTAGACGTGGCAGAACAGCCGGTCGTCGCTGGTGGGGGCGTCGGGCCGGAGCCAGTTGCTCACGTCAACGGCCAGCACGATCCGCCCGTCGGCCGCGCGGGGCAGCGGCAGGCCGGCCAGGGTGCGGCGCAGGCGGGCGGGCTCGCACCAACCCCGGTCCAGCGCGGCGTACAGGGCTCCGTGCCCGCGCCGATGCTCGATGGCCAGCGACAGCTCGACCAGCGTCTTCACCGGCCCGTCCGTACACAGCACCGCGTCGGTGAGCTCGAAGAGCGCGTCCTGGCGGGCGTAAAGACAGTCGTAGAACTCGACCCGAAAGCGGGACAAGACGTCCAATGCCGCACTTTCGGGCGCATCGACCGGGAGACTCATAGGCAGCGGCCGTTCTCTCGTGCTTCGTGACTCGACATCTCGAAGCGTGGAGAACGGCCGCCTCCGCTGTCCCGGGAAGAACCGCAGATCAGCAGGTCGGGTGACCTGCGAGGTTAAACGCCAAGCTGAGGAACTGCCGCAATCGAACAGGGCGGACAGTGATGCCTCCCGAAGTGGTGAACATCTGCCGTCCGTTCTCGTGAACACAGCCAGAGCTGCGCCCGCGCGACCGTCGGCACCCCACTGGGTGGGTCTGCGGAAGATGCCAGGCTCACCGGCGGGGGCGCTCAATCCCGAGCTGGAGCGGCCGCGAGGATCGCCGCGTACGGGCGACAGGACCGGCAGACCCGCACGGCGTACCTCAGGCCGCCGTCCACCACGTGCCCGGCCTCTCTCAGACCGTTAAGGGAACGGCAGTTCACACAGGCCCGACCGTCTCGCTGGTCCTGTGTGAGCCGGGCCCCGGCCTGCCGGGCGACCATGCGCACGAGCGGTCGGTGCCCGGGATCGGACGGGGGGATGGCGGTCACGGCTTCTCCTCTGAGCTGGGCATGTACCTAGCATCGGGAGGTGTGGGCAATCGCAATATGCGCAAGCACGCCACAGCCATAGGCGCCATGCGCCACTATGAATCTGTGACGACGTCAACTCCCAGAGTGGACCGAGCAACTCGGCGTCAGGCCGACCGGGACGCGCGCGCCATCCGGCTCCGCGGCATCCGTGACGGGCTCACCCCGCACGAGATCGCCGCCCGAATTCTCGCCGACCTGCCCGACGTGCATCCGCTGGAGGCACACCGGTGGGCACACGGTTGGAGCCGCAGCGAGCTGAGTACCCGGCTCGACCTGGCGTACGAGGCGGACGGCCTGCTCGGACCGGGCATCGCGGACGCCGAGTTGTGCCGATGGGAACACGGGTCGAGGCGCCCGTCCGATGAGCGTATCGACTACCTGTGCCGTGTGTACGGCACCCGACCCGACCGCCTGGGGTACGGCCGTGACTACTCTGGGGCAATGCTGGGACACCTCGAACAGGCCGGCCTGACGGATCTTTTCCCGCTCACGAACGTCGAGTCGAAAGCGGACCTCATCACGCGGATTCGCGGGGCCCGCGAGCGCATCGTGATGTTCGGCCTCACCAGGAACTTCTACGGCTCCGACGAGATAATGCCGATCATTACATCGAAGTCGCGCGAAGTGCCGGTCCGGATCTTCATCATGGATCCGCACTGCGACAGCCGACGCGACCGGTACCGGCTGGAGCCGGCCGAAGCCGCGATGGAGGACCCCGCACGGTACGAGCGGGAAGTGCTCCGGCCACTCGCCGAGGCAGCCAAGCGGGCAGGCGGTGACCTGAGGATCTACCTCTACAACTTCCCCTGCAGCTTCGCGATGGAGCGGTGTGACGACAGCATCCGGGTCATGTTGTACGGCCACGGGAAGCGCGGCACGGACGGCCCGATCATGACGTTCGACAAGGGTGGCGCAGCAGAGGGCACCTCGTACTGGCAGTACTTCGACAGCCAGCTCGCATGGGTCCAACGGCTCGCAGACGCCGAGGAGACACCCGAGCCGTGGCGGTCGAAGGACATCGCAGTGCGGGAATACCGAGTCTGACACCCCGGTGCGGCGTGTCCGGTAGCTCCACCAGGAGAGGCCGGTCCTGCGGAGTTCGCCCATCAGACCGAGGCCGTTCTCCGCAGTCGGGCTTCGTATCCCTAAGGAATGGCGTCAAGGCCCCCGTCACGGCCCGGGATTCAAGAGACGACCCCCGCGCGTGCGGGGAACAGCCGGTCCCACCGGAGGTCTCTACGCGCCACGCGCGAAGCGGCCCGGCAGCACTCGAACCGGAACCTCCGGCGCGAGAGTCACCCACCTCACCAACCCTGCGCAGGAAGTCGGCGCATCCGACTTCCTGCGCAGGAATTCAAAGGCCCGATGCACCCGGGCACCAGTCAACGCCTGCCGGAGAATCGATCCCGGCAGGGCCGGAGCTTCACTGGTACGGACTCCAGTTGCCGAATCGGGCGAGCAGGTGCAGGGTGTCGTCCTCGTTGAGGCCGAGTGCGGCGCCGGCCTCTTCGGGGCTCGTCTTCGCCCGCACATCGTGGGCCGGCCAGTACGAGGACCGGACCGCGGTCACCTCCAGCAGGCGGGCGGCTCTCACCGCCGCCAGAGGCGATTGCTGGGCCAACTTCTCGATCTTCTCCGAGACGAGGCGCAACAGGTCGGTGATGTCCTCCGGGACGGCAACGGCCGACTTCTCCACCGTGGTGGTGTGTCCGTCCCACCATTCCGACTCGCACTCTTCCGCGAGGTCCCGGGCAGCTACCCGAAGGTTCTGCTCGCCGATCTTCGCCCAGTCGAGCGGGTACTCGGTTCCGGTCCAGCCGCACGAGCACACGGCGCGCAGGGCGTGCGCCTTGGGAGTGAGGCTGAAGCGGCCGTCGTAGACGCTCCACTCCGAGGTGGTCTGCCCACCCGCTCCGGACGACAGCGGAAAGAAGGCAGGCTCGGGAACAGTGCCGTCGGGCAGGAGTAAGCCGATAGAGCCTTCGTGCGAGGACCCGAACTCGTCCGTGGTCCATGTTGCCCGTTCAGCCATCGACGGCCCTCCATCGTCGGCCTGGTCGGCACGACCGTTCGCCGCGCCTCGTGGACAACGATCCCGCAGCGGGAGGCTGCGCATTGGCGGAACACAGAAAGTCTTCTTATTGCCAGGCTGAGGACAGGGAGCGGGTCGCTCTTCGGTGCCAGCACAGCAGCTGGCCGCGCGCCCAGCCGATCGTCAGAAGATCGGCGGACGGCTCGGCTGGACCATGCGGCCCACCGTGCTCCACCACATCGGTCCCTGCGGCCTGCACGACACCCGCAGGCCCTCGAAGACGCCACAGAACTCACTGCGGCGCGACAGACCGACGCCCAGCGAACACCAGCACCTTGAAACGCCGAGGTCAGTGGCCAACTGCCGCCCGACCGGGTCCTGGCTCAACTCCTGTGGTTCTGTGGCAGCAGGTGTCGCTGCTGGATAAGGAATCGCTACGCCAAGGCCGTCCCGCTACCGTGTCCCGGAACGGGAAAGCGCGCATTCCCTCAGGCTGCGGTGCCGTGGCAGAGCGGCCCATTGCGATCGACGTGGGCGAGGTCCCGCTCACGTCGACTGACGGAGACGGACGGGCCTGTCCCTATCTGTCCGCGGGTTCGAATCCCGTCGGCACCGCAGCCGACCCTGGAACTTGTCCAACGCCTCTATTGCAGCGCCGGTGCAGGTCCACAGCGAGCGATTGGGGCCCGCGCGTCTCCTTCGCCGGGCAACTCGAACCAAAACCCGGAACCCGGCCCACGGGAACGCGGGCCCTTCGTCCCACCATCCTGCGTGGGAAGTCGGCGTATCCGACTTCCCACGCAGGCGCCCAAAGCCACAATCCGTCCCCGCCCACCGCAACACCGGTGGGGCGGGGCCAACCCCGCGTGTGCGGGGAGCAGGTCGACGGCACGCCGGTCATCGACATCGCGCCGGGGCCAACCCCGCGTGTGCGGGGAGCAGCTCGTACCGGCTGCGCCCCGCGTCGATGCCGCCGGGGCCAACCCCGCATGCGGGGAGCAGCAGCCCAGTTCGGGCTCTCCCTGGTGCTCTTCAGGGCCAACCCCGCATGCGGGGAGCAGACTTCGTGACCTGCGCGTTCAGACAACAAGGGAGCCGGATGTCGCAACTTCTTGAAATTCGGACATCTGGCGCATCCCCTTCATCGCCATCACTACCTCGGAAGCCTACGCCCCCGAACTACCCCGCCCGGCCGGTCGAGTTGGCCTCGGCGGGCCGGGCCTCACCAACCAGCTCACCTCACGCAGCCGGTTCGCCGAGCCGCACCCCCGTGAAAGCCAGCAGGCGGTGCCACGCGTCCGCGCACACATCGCCCCAGTCCTCCTCGCTGTCGTCGAAGAACGAGTGCGGGGCGCCCTCGTACACCTTCATCTCGTACTCCTTGCCCGCGCGCTCAAGACCGGCCGTGAACTCCGCGAACTCCTCCCGCGTCGTCACCACGTCCTCGCCCGCCAGGAGCATCAGCAGCGGTGCCGTCAGCTGCTCCGTCCGGTCGCCGAAGAAGCGCGGCACTCCGTAGAAGCCCGCCGCGCCGGACAGGCCGAGGTCGGTGGTGGCCAGGCGCCAGGAGTAGGAGCCGCCGAGGCAGAAGCCGACGCCGAACACCGGGGCGTCGCTCCACTCGCGCAGCTTGCTCAGCGCCGCCGCCGCGTCGGCCTCGACGTGGGCGGGCTCCAGCAGGGGCATGTGGACCGCCCAGTCGAAGTCGGCGTCCCTGGGGGTCAGGCCGGCCGAGCGGCCGTAGAAGTCGAAGGCCATGACGTGGAACCCGGCCTCGGCGAAGCGGCGGGCGAGGTCCTCGTAGAAGGGGTGCAGGCCGCGCCGGTCCGGGAGCAGCAGGATGCTGCGGCCGTTGGGGACGCTCGGGGCGGCGCGGAAGGCGTTGAGCCGGTTGCCGTCGGCCGCGGTGATCTCCAGCCGGCCCTCCTCGGCGACCGCCCCGGTGACGACGGGGGCGGCGGGCGGGCGGCTGTCGGTGGGGTGGCACATGGGTTGTCCCTGAGTAGGTGGGGCGGTGCGGGAGCCCGGGGCCCCCTCGAACACGTCCCAGCCTGTCGGGGCCGCGCCCGACCGCCCAGGCCCCGCTGATACGGGTACTGCCAGGGCCACCCTCGGCACTGGCTGTCCGGCACCGGTCATACTGGCCCGCATGGACGATCACCATGATTTCGGGGACTTCCTCCAGGCCCGCCGGGCGCTGATCACCCCGCAGAGCGCCGGGCTGCGCGGCGGCGGACGGCGGCGGGTGCCGGGTCTGCGGCGCGAGGAGTTGGCGCAGTTGGCGGGGATCAGCGTCGAGTACTACCAGCGGTTGGAACAGGGCCGGGCGAAGCACCCGTCCGACGAAGTCCTCGACGCCCTCGCCGAGGTGCTCCGCCTGGACCGGGTGGAGCGCGAGCACCTGCACCGCCTCGCCCGTCCGGGACGAAAGGTCCACCCCAGCAGTGGGCCCGAGTCGGACCAGGTGGTGGCGGCCCGCCCGGAACTGGTGCGGCTGCTGGAGCACGTGCGGGTCCCGGCGATGGTGCTGAGCGACCGCCTGGACGTCCTCGCGCTGAACCCGGTCGCCAAGCGGCTGTTCGTCCACGGGGCGTCCGCCGCGCCGGGCAGCTGGAACCTGGCCGTGTTCCTCTTCCTCGCCCCGGAGGCCCGGGAGTTCTACGTCGAGTGGGACCGGCTCGCCGCCGACACGGTGGGCCAGCTCCGCGCCACCGCCGGCCGCCACCCCGAGGACCGTCGACTCGCCCGGCTGATCGACCGCTTGCGGGCGGAGAGCGACACCTTCCAACGGCTCTGGTCCCGCGCGGACGTCGAGGTCCGCACCCATGGCACCAAGAGCTTCCGCCACCCGGCCGTGGGGACGCTCACCTTCACCTACGAGACCCTCGACCTCTCCGGCCCGGAACGCCAGCGCCTGGTGACCCTCACCCCGGTCCCGAACGACCCGACCGAGGCCGCCCTGCACCTCCTCACCACCTGGGCCACGGACTCGACGGTCCCGGCCGCCCGCCAACCCCAGGACGCCTGAACAGCAAGACACGACTGCGCGCGCTCAGTGCGGCATCGCCGCCAGCGCCGTGCGCGCGACCTCGGCCGCCTGCGCCTCGCAGCTCTCAGCCGGGTGGTCCGGCCCGCCCAGGCCCACCCAAAGCCAGACGTTGCCGTCCCGGACGGCGAGCGAGCAGCTCTCGCCCCGGCCGGGCTCGTCCCAGAACGCGTCGTCCCCCACGCCGATGCCGGGGGCGTTCCGCTTGCCCTTGGCGAAGTCGCCGAAGTCCTTCCGCTGCACCCGGGTGCCGTTGTCGCTGCCGGAGGTGCGCCGGATCTTCCAGGTCACGGTGGCGGCCGCGGTCTGCTCCCAGTAACGGGCGCCGTCGACCGCGAGGTACGAGCCGTACCAGGCGCACTGGGTCTCGGCGTTGGTGGTCTGCTCGAAGTAGCGGTCGTACTCCGTCCGGCGCTGCTCGGCGGGCAGCGGCAGTTGGGGGGCCGCCTCCGAACAGATCGGCGCCTTCAGGTACTTGTCCGCGGCGGCCGGGCCGGTACCCGCTCCCCCGCCGTTCGGATCGTGCAGCAGCAGGTATCCGCCGCCGCCGAAACCGGCCAGCGCGAGCACGACGGTGGTCACCAGGGCGGTGGGCCGACGGCGCCGACGGGGCGGGTCCGGTGCGGGTGCCGACGTAGGGTCGACCGCAGCGCGAGCGTCACCGGAACCGGTGGCCGAAGCGTCCAGGACGGTGCGCAGCGCAGTCGGTTCGGGCTGAACAACGACGACCTCCGGCGCGACCGCGCGCAGCACCAGGGTGCGGCCGGGATCGGCCAGCAGCCGGTCGACCTCCGCCTGCTGCGCGGCGATCATCGTGTGCACCGCGGCGGGCCAGCGCCGGGCGGCCGGGGCGACCGGGCCGAGGAGTTCGAGCAGCCGGGCCGGAGTCGGCCGCGCGGCCGGGTCCTTGACCAGGCAGGCTTCCAGGAACGGGCGCGTTTCCGGCGCGACGCCGCCGAGGTCCGGCTCGCTGTGCACGATGTTGTAGAGGGTGCGCAGGGCGGACGCCCCCTCGAACGGGCTGCGTCCGCTCAGGGCCAGCGCCAGCAGGGAGGCGAGCGAGAACACGTCGCTCGCCGGGGTCAGGGCCCGCCCCTCCGCCTGCTCGGGGGACATGAACGCGGGCGAACCGATCACCCCGCCGGTGTGGGTGAGTTCGGCGTCCTCCTCGACCGCGCGGGCGATCCCGAAGTCGATCACCCGCACGCCGTCCTCGGCGAGCAGGACGTTCCCCGGCTTGAGGTCGCGGTGGATGAGCCCCGCCCGGTGGATCTCCACCAGGGCCGTCGCCAGGCCGACCGCGAGCCCGTGCACGGCGTCCGAGGGCAGCGGCCCGCCGGACTCCACCGCGTCCGCCAGCGACGGGCCGACCACGAACACCGAGGCCAGCCAGGGCGTCACCGCCTCCACGTCGGCGTCCATCACGGCCGCCGTGTAGGCGCCGGACACGCGGCGGGAGGCCGCGACCTCGCGCCGGAACCTGGCCCGGAACGCGTCATCGGCGGCGAACCGTTCATGCACCTGCTTGACGGCCACCAGCCGCCCGTCCGGGCCCGCACCCAGCAGCACCCGGCCCATCCCGCCGCGGCCGAGCTCGGCCAAGACCCGGTACGGGCCGACCTCGGCCGGATCGGACTCCCGGCGCGGCCGCATCGAGCTCCCCGAGGGGCTCGCGGGCCCCGTCACTTGAACGCCGGTGTGGTGGCGGACATGTCCGGGGACGCGCCGTTCGCCGTCACGTACTTCGCCAGCTCCACCGCCGACACGGCGAGCGTCCTGGTCGTCTCCTCGCACTGGCCCTTCGGGTAGGCGGCGCCCCTCACCGCGAGGAACACGTACAGGTTGACGTCCCGGACGTAGAGCACGCAGTTGTCCTCGTGGAGAGACTTCGCCGGAAGCCAGAACGCCTCCTCCGCATAGCCGGGGTCCGCCACGCGTGTGTGACCACCGATGTAGAGGCCCTCGTAGTGCTCCTTCGCCCGCACGGCACCGCTCACGCCGCCGGGGACATTCGGGAAGACGTCCCAGACGATGCTGATCTGGTCACCGCTGCGGGTGTTCCACTCGCAGGACTTCTCCGGGGCCTTCCCGTACGTGTCCGTGTACTCCCAGGTCCCGGGATTGCCCCACGGCAGCGAGAACTCCGGTGGTGCCGTCACCCTGCGGGCGTCCACGCAGGTCGGCACCGCCGGCGCGTACTTGTCCTTGACCTGCGCGAGCGGGACGTTCCCGGGTGTGGGCACCGCCTCCGGGCGCAGGGATTCCAGGTCCACCACCCCGGTGGCGACCAGCCCGCCCGCGACTCCGGCGAGCGCCAGCACCGTCGCGCCCACCGCCAGCGCGATCCTCCTGCCGCGTCGGCGCCGACGAACGGGCGCGGGCTGCGGCACGGTCGGAGGCGGCAGCACGGGCGCGGGCTGCGGCGCCGTCCGCGTGGGCACCGACGCGACGACGGACGGCGCACCGCCCCCCATCAGCCGGGCGACCTCCGCCCGCTGCACCGCGAGCAGACCGTGCACCGCCTCGGGCCACGGCCGGGCCGCGGGCGTGATCCTCCCCAGCGCCGCGAGCACCGCGTGCGGGGTCGGCCGGGCCGCCGGATCCTTCGCCAGGCACGCCGCGACCAACGGCCGCAGGCCCACCGGAACCCCACTCAGCTCCGGCTCGGCGTGCAGGACGGCGAACAGGACCCGCGGCAACGACTCCCCGGCGAAGGCGGGGCGACCGGCACAGGCCACCGCGAGCGTCGCACCGAGCGAGAACACGTCACTGGCGGGCGTCAGTTCACGGCCCTCCACCTGCTCGGGCGACATGAAGCCGGGCGAACCGATCATCGCACCGGTGCGGGTCAGCTTGGTGTCCTGGCCCTCGGCCGCCCTGGCGATCCCGAAGTCGATCACCCGTACGCCGTCCTCGGCGAGCAGCACGTTGGAGGGCTTGAGGTCACGATGGATCAACCCGGCCCCGTGCACATCGATCAGCGCCTGCGCCAGTCCGGCCGCCAACCGGCGCGCCGACTCCTCCGGCAACGCCCCGACCGCCCGCAACGCCTCGTTCAACGCCGGTCCCAGCACGAACTGCGAGGCCAGCCAGGGCGTCTCGGCCTCCGGATCGGCAGCGATCACAGCCGCCGTGTACGCACCCGAGACCCGCCGCGAAGCCTCCACCTCACGCCGGAAGCGCACCCGGAACCCGTCGTCCCCGGCGAACTCGGCGTGCACCTGCTTCACCGCCGCCGGCCGCCCGTCCGGCGCGACCCCCAGCAGCACCCGGCCCATCCCACCCTGCCCGAGCACCGCCAGCACCCTGAACGGCCCCACCTGCGCGGGACCGTACGGCCCTAGACCTTCCACGTTGACATGCCCCCCACCGCCAGCATGCGACGGATCATACCGATGCCCCACCACCGGCACCGCAGGCCCACCCGACCCCACCCGCACGGGGAACAGCCGACTCACCAGCGACTTGCGGTGCCAGAGGAGGAACCGTCCCCGCGTGTGCGGGGAGCAGCAAGGTGCAAACGCGTTACCTCAGCAAATTACCGAGAGCAATCGCCTCCACCCATCTGAGCCACTATCCAACTACCTCTTGCCACAAGGGGGTTGTCCCCCGCCGCAACACGGGAGCCAGCCCGACCGCCGAACGGGCGTACACACACGTAGCTTGGGCCGTATGAGAAACACGCCGTGCTCGCCGCGCTGGACACGGCCCCCTGCCCGCCCCGGACGCAAGGGCGCAAGGAGGCAAGGCGGCGCGGAGGCAAGGAAGGGTGGCGCAGGAAGTCGGCGGGATCGACTTCCTGCGCCACCGCGGCCCCTCCCCGGTCGATCCTGACCCTCCGGAGTCGGGCCGGTCGGGTTACGTGACGGCGTCGGCGGGTTTCGTGACGGACTCGGGCGCCCGGTCCCTGCCCCGGGCGCGGTAGGCGCGGGAGCGGCAGCGGGATGAGCAGTAGGTGGGCGGCCTGCCGTTCGGGCGCTGCTGCTGGGCGAGCGACGCACCGCAGGCGGGGCAGCGGGCTTCGACGGCGGGATCCGCGGATTCGGACGCGCATGCGGGCTCTGACGCGCATGTGGGCGCGGGCGCGTCCGGGGAGGGCTTCGGTGCCGGTGCCGGGTGGGCGGTCAGCCCCCGGCGTTCGGCGAAAACACCGGCCTGGAACCGGCTGTGCGCCCCGAGTCCCTCCAGGATCTCCGAGACGTGCCGCCGGCAGGTGCGCAGCGAGATCCCGAGCCGCCGCGCGATCGACTCGTCCTTGAGCCCCTTGGCGAGCAGGACGAGGATGCTCTGCTTCACGGTCACGGCGATGTCGTGCGCGGCCTGCGGTCCGGTCGCGAAAGGGGTGGCGTTCTCCCAGTCCCGTGCGAAGACGTCCAGCAGGTAGGCCAGCAGGTCGGGCTCCCGGATGACGAGCGCGCCGCCGGAGCGGGCCGGGAGCAGCGCCAGCGCCCCGTCCACGATGATCATCTGGGGCAGCACCTCGGGCAGGGTGCGGACCTCGGCGCCCGCGCCGATGAGCTGTTCCGCGTGCATCCGGGTCGGCTGGTCGAAGCGGGTGGCGTGCTGGTAGAGGCTGCGCATCCGGATGCCCCGGCCGAGCAGGGCCAGGTCCCGGGGCAGTGCCTCGCGCAGCGCGGCCGGTGGGAAGGAGCCGCCGTGCTTGGAGACCAGGACCTCGCTGCGGCAGGAGTCGATGACGTCGCAGAGCAGCGCGCGGACGGCGAACTTGTCCGGCAGGTGGTCGATGGTGCCCTGCGGGAAGGCGTGCTGACGCGCCTGGAGGTAGACGGGCACCAGCGCCGCCAGGCCGTCGCGCTCCTGCTGGATGCGTCGGCGCTGGGCGCGCAGGGCCTCCTCCTGGGCGCGGAGGGCGGTGTCGCGGTCGGACAGCAGTTGCGCGGTGGCGGCCTGGGGGCTCACCGGCTGCCAGCCGACGGGCTCCGAACCGGCGGGCCCCGGACCGGCCGATCGGCCGTCATCGGGGACGACGGCGGGAACGGCGGCGGGAACGGCCTGGAGGAGACAGGCCTCGGTGAGGGCCGCTAGCGCCCGCCGGCAGTCCGGCTCGCCGATCCCGGTCTCGGCGGCGGCCTGCGCCAGGGTGGCCGGGGTCAGCCGCCCGTGGACGACCGTCCAGCGGTAGAGCGTGACGGCCACGCTGTCGACGCCGGGAATCGTGGCCGCGGCGTCGGCCGCCTGTTCGGTCTCGGCTTCCATCGCATGCCTCCTAAAAGTGCCTGGCAGGCTCATGATCCCTGGCGAACGGTGCCCGGACCATCCGCCGACTGGCAGGGTGATGACCACGGCCGGGGCGGCGCTCCAGAGGGTGGTGGGGACCGGCCGGCATTGGACCGAGGGCTATTTCACGGGAGTTGACGTCATGCGCGGAATCGTGGTGCGGACACTGGTCGCGGTCGTGCTGGGGACCGGCGCGTGGTGGGGCGGCGCGGCCGCCGCCCTCGCGGCCGACTCCGGCCCCGGACCGGCGGTCACCGCCGCCCCCGGCAGCGCCCACCACGGCACCCGCGACGGCAAGCCCGCCGATGACGGCAAGCCCGGAAACGCCGACAAGCCCGGCAAGCCCGACAAGCCCGGCAAGCCCGGCAAGCCCGGCAAGCTCGGCGACCTCGGCGACCTCCTGGACCTCGACGGCCGCGGCGGAAACGGCGGCGGTCACTCCGACCGGCAGTGCACCGTGACGACCGCCTGGGGCGACTCGTGGTGCCCACGCAAGCCGCTCGACTAGAGCCACCCGGGAGACCGGGTGAGGGGGCGACGGGTGCCATCCGTCGCCGGTTGGGTGGATGCGGGCCCGACCCCGGTCTCGGCGCCGACCAGGCGCACAGCACGCGCACCACGCACATCACGCACATCGCGCGCAGCGCACACATCACACCCCGGGGCGCACGGAGACAACGCCCCGGGCACCCTTCGACGAGAGGAACACCATGACCTTCGGCATGCGCGGAATCCCGGTCCGCAGACTGGCCGCCACCCTGGGGGCCGCCGTCGCCCTGGTGGCGGTCGCCACCGGCGCCGCGAGCGCCCAGACGAACGACTACCGCGTCTACGGCGGCCACTACGGGACGTACGCCCAGTGCAACCAGGCCGGTTCGCTCAGCATCGCGCTGGGCCTGTACAGCCGCTTCGAGTGCAACCCGAACAACCTCGGCACCAGCTTCGACCTCTGGTACGTCGAGTGACCGCCGCGCCGAACCGCCGCTGACTCCGCGGCCGCCCGCCGGCCACCCCCTCCCCCTCCAGGCCCTCCTCACCCTCCAGGCCCTCCTCCCCATCCCCGAAGGGATTACTTGTCATGCCCACGATAGCTAACCGGGCCCGCTGGACCGCCTCGGCCGCCCTCCTCACCGCCCTCCTCGGCGGTGCGGCCGCTCTCGCCCCGGCCGCCCAGGCCGCCCCCGCCGCGCCGTCGTCCACCACCGTCGCGGCGGCTCCCGCCACCGGCGCCGTCACCATCCAGGAGGCCGCCCGCAGCACCGGCGTCTCCTTCCACAACAGCACCCTCCAGCAGTTGCAGCGCACCGACTCCGGCCTCGCCCACGGCTGCTGGTCCCGCGACGGCCTGCCGCAGGACGCGATCGCCAAGACCGTCACCGCCACCTGGAAGAGCGAGTCCTGCGGCTTCGCCACCGGCACCGAGGGCTACACCGTCTACCGCTTCGCGGGCGACTCGAACAAGACGGTCACCATCCGCTGGAACAACCCCTACTCCGGCCGCAACTCCTACAGCTGCGACGCCCCCTCGGGCTACCGGTGCGACTGGTCGGGCGGCAGCGGCAACAACGCCAACGTGGCCTTCACCCTGACCGGCGGCCCCTCCGCCTTCGCGGCGAAGACCGCCGCCGACACCGACCTGACCGCTGCCGTCACCCCCGTCCGCAGCGTCAAGGTCAACGTCTACAACTACTCCGGCGCCCTGCTCGGCCGGATCGGCGCCGGCCTGGACGGCGGCATCTGGACCGGCAACAGCTTGCCCCCGTCGGCCATCAACAACGGCGACCGGGCCCGCTGGCAGAGCGAGTCCGAAGGGTTCGCCACCGGCACCCAGGGCAGCGCCGAGTACCTGCTCTCCGGCGGCGGCAAGGTCACCTTCCGCTGGAACAACCCCTTCGCCGGCTCCAACAGCTACAGCTGCGAGGTCCCGCCCGGCCACAGCTGCGCCACCGCCGGCGGCGGCGGCAAGAACGCCGAAGTGAGCTTCACCGTCAACTGAGCCCCGGCCTCCCCGTCGCCCTCACAACCCGAAGGAATCCCCATGCGCAGGACACTCACCGCCGCCCTCCTCTGCCTCCCCCTGCTCGCCGGCGTGGCACCGGCCGCCCAAGCCGTCGCGCCGCAGCCCGGCGCCGGCCAGGTCTCGATCCTCCAGGTCCCCGTCCACACCATCAACTGGGACCTGCGGAGCGGCAACACGAACGACCTCCGCAACTCGTACACCCAGATGATCCGGTCGATCCACAACATCGGTCCGATCATCAGCGGGAACGGCGGCGAGGGCACCGTCTGGGAGACCCCGCGCACCAACGAGGTCATCGCCGTCAACGTCCAGTTCACGAGCGGCAACTCCGCCCGGACGCTCACCTTCTACCTCACCGCCGACAACCTCTACCTGCGCGGCTTCTCCACCGGAAACGCCGGGGTGGTCGTCCAGTTCGCCAACGAGCCCGACGCGCCCTACGACCTGGGCCAGGCCCTGGGTCGCAACGCCACCCGGCTCAACTTCAACGGCCGCTACGGCGGCAACCACAGCCTGGAGCACTCGGACACCCGGCGCCAGGTGTCGGTCAGCCGGGCGAGCCTGAACAACGCGATGAGTGAACTGTGGAACTACGCGGCCAACGTCCGCACCGACCTCGACATCCGCGGCTCCCTCGTCACCGCGATCGCCGTCCTCGCCGAGGCGAGCCGCTTCCGCAACATCGAGGCGCGGGTCAACCAGGGCCTCGGCGGCGAAGCCCAGCTGAACGCCCAGGAAGCCGCCGAGGAGAACGACTGGAGCCGTGGCTCCGGCTACATGTACCGGGCCCGCAACAACAACACCACGCCCTCGGTCCGACTGGGCGGCGTCGATCTGCACGGCTTCGCCCACGGCGCCGGCTACATGTCGATGCTCAACAGCAACACGCACTGACCGGCACCGCGCGGCGACCGGCCACCGCCCGTGACGCGGCCCCTCGGAGTGCGCTCCGAGGGGCCGCGCCGTCGGTTCGCGAACCCGGCGTCAGCTGGTGGCGATCGAGGTGTCGTCGATCACGAAGCTCGTCTGCAGCGAGGAGTCCTCGGTGCCGTTGAACTTGATCGTCACCGACTGGCCCGCGTAGGCGGACAGGTCGAAGGTGCGCAGCTGGTAGCCCGCGGCCGCGTCGGCATTGGAGTAGGTCTTCAGCGTGGTGCCGTTGGCCTGGACCGTCAGCTTGTCGTACGCCGTGGTGCCGGACTCGCCGGTGTCGATGTGCAGGTAGAAGCTCAGGGTCGCCTTGCAGCCGGCCGGGACGGTGACCGTCTGCGAGAGGCTGTCGGTGTGGGTGGAGCCGTAGCCGTTCAGCCACGACTTCCAGGTGCCACCGTGCGGGGCCTGCGAGGAGGAGTTGTCGACGACGCCGCTGGAGGTGGTCCACGGCGCGGCCGTGCCGGTCTCGAAGCCCGCGTTGCCGAGCAGCTGCGCCGGGGTGCAGGTGCCGCCACCGCCGCCGGAGACCACCCAGGTGAAGCTGGTGCTACCGGTCTTGTTCGCCGCGTCCTTCGCCGTCACGGTGACGTTGTAGGTGCCCGCGGTGCTCGCGGTGCCGCTGATGACACCGGTGGAGGCGTTGATCGACAGACCGGCCGGCAGGCCCGTCGCCGAGTAGGTGTAGGGGGTCGAGCCGCCGCTCGCCGTGATCTTGAGGTTGGCCGAACCGCCCACCGCCGTCGACTGGTTGCCCGGGTTGGCGACCGAGACGGAACCGCTGCCCGCGGGCTTCGTCAGCAGGCAGCCGCTGACGTTGAGGTCGATGACCCGGCCGTTGCCCAGGCAGGTGGTGAACCAGTAGGTCTCCTGGCCGTAGCTCTGGCCCTGGTGCACCGTGGTGGTGCCGTCGGCGGCGACCTCGCACGGGTTGTTGAGGGTGCACATCTGGCCGTCGTCGTTGCCGGTGTTGTTGATGCCGACGACCTTGCGGGTAGCGGCGTCGACGATCGGCGAGCCGGAGGTGCCGTGCGTGGTGTTGCAGCCGGCGCTGTAGCGGATCGAGTCGCGCCAGCTCCAGGCGTCCTCGCGCAGGTCGGTGAAGCCGTTGACGGAGCAGTTCCAGGTCTGCTTCCAGTAGGACGACGGTATGTACATCGCCGAACCGTCGACCGGGTGGGTGTCGTTGATGGTCAGCGCGGTGGCACCGAACTTCGAGGTGATCGACCCGAAGGTGTCGGTGAGCTGGTACAGCGCGACGTCCGTGCCGGTCATCGTCGCGTACAGCACCTTGTCGGCCTGCACGGTGCCGAGCGAGCCGCCGGAGGCGTTGAGCAGGGTGCCGCTGCGGCTGGCGGTCTGGTTCTGGATGACCTGGCCGGCGGGGGGCATGGTCGGCAGGCAGTGGCCGTTGGTGAGCATCAGGGCCCGGTCGGTGTCGACCGACGAGGGGTAACGCACCAGCGAGGCCGAGCAGTTGCTCAGCGCGATGGTGGACGCCAGGTCACCGGCCTGTACCGCCTGCGCGGGGGCGACTGCCACGGAGGTGAGGACCCCGGCGATGACAGCGCTCGCGGCGGACGCGGCGGCAAGTCTCTTGAGCATGGCTCTCCTTGTGGGGGATGCGGGGCGTACGACCGGTTGCGGACGCCCGCGCCGCACGAAAGTGCCATGGTCACCTCAATCGGTCAACCGATCGGGCAGAAGTCACACCCGCGAATCCACCCGAGCCACCATCAACCGGCCACCTGCCACCATCGGGTGAATGTTCGCCGGTCGGCGTGATGATCCGACCGGAGGCGGATTCTCGCCCTAGGCTGGCCACGATCGCGGGCCGCCGACGGGTAGCCCGCCGGACAGCCTGTCGAACGGCCCGTTGAACAGCCGTGCCGGCAAGGCGGAGGAGTGGAGCACAACGTGAGTGCCGCGCAGGCGAGGCCCGGCGACTACAGCCAGGTGCCCAACCCCGAGCACGCCCTGAAGTACGCCATCCGACACATCGCGGGTGAGCGGGTCGAGATCGTCGAAGGAGTCATCACACCGGTGTCGCCGTCCTGGGCCCACGAGAGCGCCGTCGACCTCATCCGGGAGCAGATCGGCCCCCGCCTGCGGGAGCTGGGGCTCCGGGCCGGGTCGGGAAACCTGGACCTCCCCGGCACGGAGAACTTCTACGTCCCGGACCTCGCCGTGGTGCCCGCCGGGCTGGCCAAGACCGAAGGGGCCCTGGTGCCGGACCAGACCCTCCTGGTGGTCGAGGTGACATCCCCGTCCAACGCGGAGACGGACAGGACGGCCAAGCGGCGCCGCTACTCGCAGTACGGGGCTCCGGTCTACCTCCTGGTGGACCGCCAGGAACGGACGTGCACGCTGTTCTCCCAGCCGGGACAGCTCGGCTACACGCTCGTCGAGGGACCGCACCCGTTCGGAGCGGAGGTACGGCTTCCGGAGCCGCTGGACGTCGCACTGGACACGACCGAGTTCTGACGGCACCGAGGCCCCCCGCACGACCGGATCACCACCTGCCGGGGCGGGGGGTCAGCGCAGGTCGAGGACCGGGCGGGTGGAGAGGCAGTCGACGAGGTCCTCGCCCTCCTCGCCGTAGACGTAGGCCGCGAGGTCGGGGTGGCGGTTGGCCGTGGCGAGCGGGAGCCAGGACAGGAAGGTGCCGTAGCCGCCGCAGACGGACTCGCCGCCGTCGCCGCCGTGGATCAGGCCGGGCTCGGCGGTGATCTCGGAGCGGTAGGTGTCGTGCGCGATGAGCAGGCCGAAGGCGTTCGGGCCGGCGTGCGGGCCGGTGTCGTCGCCGTACGGGATGCGGTCGAGCGGGCACTCGTCGCCCCAGCGGAACAGGGTGCGGGCGCCGGCGCCGCAGGCGTGCTCCCACTCGTCGGGCGTCGGCAGCCGGAGGCCCTCGCGGGCGAGGAGGGCCGGCATGTCGGCGGGTGCCTCCTCGATCGGCTCGTCCTCGACGGCCATGAGCAGGGTCGGCACGGTGACCGTCCGGAGCGGGCTGAGCACCCGGGCGAGGTGGGCGTGCGCGTCCTCGTCGCCGAAGCCCTGCTCGACGCTCTCCTCCCGGTAGCCGGCGAGGAGTTCGGCGGACGGCCGCCAGGACGCCACGTCGAAGCCGACGGTGACCCGGCCGCCCGGTATCAGCGCGAACATCCGCCCGCCGCGCTCGACCAGCACCCGGTGCAGTGGCGCCCCCAGGTGCTCGACCGTCTCGACCCGCTCCAGCCGCCCGCCCGCGCCGCCGGCGGCCTGGGCGGCGATCCGGGTGGCGGCGGCGAGGTCGAGCCTGCGCCAGGCGGCGAAGGTGAGGGCGGCGAGCGGTTCTGGTGCCATGACGGGAGTGTGGCATGGGCCACTGACAATTGACCGGGAGTGGACGGCGGCCGGTGCCTCGCCCGCACCGACCCCGCGGCCCCGATACGTTCGGGCAGCGGGGGCCCGGCGGGCGGGCAGCGGAGGGCGGGCCTGACGGGCACCGGGGAGCCGGGAGGGAGCGGGCCGCGGCTCAGCCGAAGTCGGGGATCGGGTGCTCCGGGGCCAGCACCGCGGCGATGCGCTGGGCGATGGTGTGGGCGCTGTGCCCGCCGGCCGCGTCCGGGCCGTCGGTGGTGGAGACCGCGATCGCCAGGTGCTCGCACGGAAGGTAGTCCTGCGAGGCCGAGTAGCCGAAGAACAGCGGGTGCTGGGAGATCCAGTCGTCCAGCACCAGCACGCCCATCCCGTAGTGGGTGGCCTCGGTCTGCGGGATGCAGACCGTGTCCGGGCACTTCCCGGTCGCCCCGCCGAGGCCCACCGTCCCCGGGTTCAGCAGTTCGCGGTAGGCGGCCGGGGAGAGCAGTTCGCCCGAGCCGACGCCGACGGCCGAGCTCGCCAGGTCGCAGATGTCGGTGGTCTGCACCGCACCGGGAGCGGTGGTCCAGGAGGGGTTCCAGAAGGTGGACTCCTCGTACCGTCCCCGGTCGGCGGTGAAGGCGTGCAGGACCGGTGTCGGGATGTCGGGCGTGAAGCTGTTCGCCGTCCCGTGCAGGCCGAGCGGGCCCAGCACCTTCTGCTGGAGCAGGTGGTCCAGCCGGGTCCCGGTGATCCGCTCCAGCGCGGCCCCGAGCAGCACGAAGTTGGCGTGCGAGTAGCTCCAGCTCTCGCCCGGTCGGTACCAGGGGTCCTGACGGGCCGAGATGTCGACGAGTTCCTCGGGCGTCCACTGCCGGAACGGGTCCGCGTAGACGGTCTCGCCGAAGCCGGGGGTGGTGACGTAGTCGACCAGGCCGCTGGTCGAGGCGCCGAGCATCCGCAGGGTGGTCCGGTCGCCGCGCGGGAGGTCGGGCAGCCAGCGCGCGACGGGCTCGTCGAGGCCGACGACGCCCTCGTCGACCAGGCGCAGCAGGGCCGTGCCCAGGTAGCTGATCGCGATGTTGCCGTTGCGGAAGTGCATGTCGGGCCGGGCCGGGACGCCGGTCATCGACTCGCCGAGCGCGGTGGTGAGGAGTTCGCGGCCGTCGGCGGTGACCTTCACGATCACCGACTTGAGGCCCAGTTCGTCCTTGGCCCGCTCGGCGACCTCCAGCACGTCGAGCGCCGGGCCGCCGGTGGGCGTCGGGGTGCCGACGCAGGGCCGACCGTGCTCGGAGCCCGCGCCGCCCCCGGTGGTCGCGGTGGCACCGGCCCCGGCCCCGGTCGCGCCGCCGGCGCTGGTGGCCGGGACGCCCAGGGCGACGAGCGCGGAGACGGCGGTGACGGTGGCGAGGCGCAGCAGGGCGCTCCTGCGGGAGGGTCTCATGCCCGCAGTATCGGCAGGGCGCTCCCGCGCGCCCGGCCCTGCGGCTCTCGACCCGCGTGAACGTCACCCGTGGGGCCGCCCGGAACCCGCCCGCCCGGGACCCGCCCGCCCGGTACTCGGCGCCGGGACCCGTCCGCCTGGTACCCGCCCGCCCGGGACCCGGCGTGCGGGTCCCGGGCGGACGCGGACGCTACGGCTGCGGGAAGTTCTGCTCGTCCACGTCACTGGTCTTCGCGTTGCCGCCGACCTTGGCGGTCAGCGTGATCGACCAGATCGAGTAGGTCTTGCCGGTCTCGAAGGCCAGCGTCTCGTCGAACTTGGTGTAGCTGCAGTCCTGGGTGAACATCTTCAGCGACGGGTCCCAGTCGATGCCGTCGGAGAAGAACACGTCGTACGTGCCGTCCTCGATGCCCTTGATCGAGGCCTTCTTCCCCTTGCCGACGTACAGCGAGTGGACGGCCTTGCCGGTCTTGGAGAGCGTGACGACGGAGTCGGTGCTGCCCTCCGCGTTGTCGATGTTCAGCTCGCCCTCGCCGCGCAGCTTGCCCTTGGTGACGTAGGCGCCGTTGTCCAGGCTCCGGGTCTGCTGCTGCGGGGTCTGCGGGACGGCGAAGTTGGTGGTGTAGCCGGCGGCGGTCATCTCGGCGAGGGCGCCGGGGATGGCCTTGAGGCCCTCCGAGAGGCCGACCTGGGCGAAGGCGGAGCCGGTGGTGCAGTAGGTCTTCGCCTTGATGTCCGTCCGGATCTTGGTCAGGTCGGTGGCGAGCTGCGAGAGCGCCGTCACCAGTTGGCGCTTGGTGGTACCGACGGCGACCGGGGTGGAACTCAGCCCGAGACCGCTGCTCGCGGAGTTGGCGGCGCCGGCCGCCTCCTGGAGGCCGGCCATGAAGGCGGTCAGGTCGGAGGCGGGGTTGATCTTGCCGAGCGCGGTGCTGACCGGGTCGACGTAGCCGGCCAGGACCGGCCCGTACGGCGTGGGCGTCGGCGTGGGCGTGGGTGTCGGTGTGTAGGTCGGCGCGGGAAGCGCGCTGAAGCCGTCCGACGGGCTGGACGCCGCCGAACTGCTGCCGCTGCCCGATCCGCCGTCGCTGCCCCCGGAGCAGGCAGCCAGCAGCATGGCGGTGCCGACCGCCGCGCCGACCTTGATGAAGGACCTCATGGCGTTCCCCCGGATGTTCTCTCGGTGCTCTCTCATGCACGCTCCGTGCAGTCTGCTCGTCCCCGCCGACATGATCCCGACCCGACAAGAGGCGGTCAACAGGGCGCACTTACAGCGCGTCGAAGCGTATATGGGGCGCATAAAGGGGCGCGCGGTGGGGCCGCACGGGTCAACTACGATCGACGGGTGCTCAGCCTCACAGGACTCCCGCTCCAGATCGTCGCCGCCGTGCTCGCGGTCGGCGTCTTCGCCGCCACGATGTGGCTCTGGCCGAAGTTCGGCGGACACGGGTGGAAGGCCTGGACGGGGCGGATCAGCGCCTTCCTCGCCACCCAGCTCGCGGTGCTCGTCGCGATGGGGCTGATCGCCAACGGCTACTTCGGCTTCTACAGCTCCTGGAGCGACCTGCTCGGCACCAACGGCAAGCCCGGCACCGTGGTCGACCACCAGCCGAACGCCGCCGCCACCCTCTCCGTCACCGGGGAGAAGAACATGTACTCGGCGCAGGGCTCGGCCCGCGACCGCTCCGGGGTGATCCAGGAGGTCTCGGTCCGCGGCCCGCAGAGCGGTCTGAGCAGCGATGCCTTCGTCTACCTCCCGCCGCAGTACTTCCAGCCCGAGTACGCGCAGAGCAAGTTCCCGATGGCCCTGGTCCTGGCCGGCTACCCGGGCTCGGCCGAGAAGCTCATCACGCTGATGCAGTACCCGGCCTCCGCCCTCACCGCCATCGAGGAGAAGAAGCTGCCGCCGACCGTCCTGGTGCTGATGCGCCCGACGCTCGTCGGCAACCGCGACACCGAGTGCATGGACGTCCCCGGCGGGCCGCAGGTCGAGACCTTCTTCACCAGCGACCTGCCCAAGGCGCTGTCCGCCGGCTACCGGATCGGCACCGACCCGGCCAACCGCGCCGTGATCGGCAACTCCACCGGCGGCTACTGCGCCCTCAAGTTCGCGCTGCGCAAGCCGGACGCGTACCGGTCCGCGATCTCGCTCTCCGGCTACTACACCGCGCCGATCGACGAGACCACCGGCGACCTGTTCGCGGGCAACGACCGGCTGAAGCAGGAGAACGACCTGGTCTGGCTGCTGCGGAACAAGCCCGCCGAGCCGGTCGCGCTGCTGCTCGCCACCAGCTACGACGAGAACAACTACGAGGGCACCCAGGCCATGGTGGGCGCGTTCAAGGCGCCGACCAAGCTGTCCACCATCACCCTCGACACCGGCGGCCACAACTTCCACACCTGGACCAGGGAGATCCCGCCCGCGCTGGAGTGGCTCGGCAAGCACCTGACGATGCCCCAGTCGGCGTAGGGGTAACCACGGGCGGCGCAGCGGCGCCCCGGTCGGCGCAACGGCACCGGCCCGCCGACCAGGGACCACGAGGATCACAGACGGCTCATACCCGCGTCTCACCGTTCTCTCAGCCGGGCGCCCGAACGTAGCGCCCATGACCACGACCAGCCTCACCCCGCCGGCCGGCGAGCCCTGGCCGGAGGCCGGGGACTTCCCGCCCCCGCTGCTGCCGCCCGGCCCCGCGCCGGAGGGGGCGGCACCCGGGCGGACCGCCCACCCGCCGCTGTTCCCGGAGTTCCCCCTGCCGCCCACCGGCCCCAAGGGCCCGGCCTCCTGGACCGGACGGCTGCGCACCCTGCCGGCCCGGTCCTGGCGGGGACGCCCGGAGGACCCGCGCTGGGTCCGGCCCTCGCTGCTCGCCCTGCTGGCCGCCACCGCCGTCCTCTACCTCTGGGGCCTGTCCGCCTCCGGCTGGGCCAACTCCTTCTACTCCGCCGCCGCCCAGGCCGGCAGCCGGAGCTGGAAGGCCTTCTTCTACGGCTCCTCGGACGCCGGGAACTTCATCACCGTCGACAAGCCCCCGCTGGCCCTGTGGCCGATGGCGCTCTCGGCCCGGGTCTTCGGGCTCTCCTCCTGGTCGGTCCTGGCCCCGCAGGCGCTGATGGCCGTCGGCACGGTCGCCGCCCTGTACGCGACGGTGCGACGACGCTTCTCGCCGCTCGCCGGACTGCTGGCCGGCCTCGCCTTCGCGCTGACCCCGGTCGCGGCGCTGATGTTCCGCTTCAACAACCCGGACGCGCTGCTGGTCCTGCTGCTCACCCTGGCCGCCTACGGGCTGGTGCGGGCGATCGAGGCGGCGGGCACCCGGTGGCTGGTGTTCACCGGGGTGATGCTCGGTCTGGCCTTCCTCACCAAGACCCTCCAGGCGTTCCTGGTGCTGCCCGCCTTCGTGCTGGTCTACCTGGTGGTGGCGCCGACCGGGCTGTGGCGGCGGGTGCGGCAGCTGCTGGCCGGCGGAATGGCGATGGTGGTCGCGGGCGGCTGGTGGGTCGCGGTCGTCGAACTGGTGCCGGCGTCGGCGCGCCCGTACATCGGCGGCTCGCAGGACAACAGCTTCCTCTCCCTCACCTTCGGCTACAACGGCCTGGGGCGGCTCAACGGCAACGAGACCGGCAGCGTCGGCGGCGGCGGCCGGAACCGGCTCCCGGCCGGTGCCGAGGCGGTCGCCGGCAACGGTCCCGTCTTCGCTCCCGCCGGAGGGCCGGGCGGCGGCCGCGGCGGTGGCGGCTGGGGCGAGACCGGCCTCACCCGGCTGTTCGACGGCGACATCGGCGGTCAGATCGCCTGGCTGCTGCCCGCCGCGCTGATCCTGCTGCTGCTCGGCCTGTGGGCGACCCGGCGGTACGCCCGGACGGACACCGCGCGCGCGGCCTTCCTGGTCTGGGGCGGCTGGCTCCTCTGCACCGCGCTGACCTTCAGCTTCATGTCCGGGATCTTCCACCAGTACTACACGGTGGCGCTGGCCCCGGCGGTCGCCGCACTGGTCGGCATGGGCGTGGACGGGCTGTGGCGGGCCCGGCACCGGCTGCCGTACGCGGCGGTGCTGGCGGGGACGCTCGCCGTGACGGCGGTGTGGGCGTACGTGCTGCTCGGGCGGAGCTCCGACTTCCAGCCGTGGCTGCGTCCGGCGGTGCTGGCCGGCGGGCTGCTGGCGGCGGTGGCACTGCTGGTGGCCGGACCGCTGGCGGCCCGGCTCGCGGCCGGCGCCCCGGTGGCCGGTGTCGAGGCCGAGGCTGCCGCCGGCGCTCCCGCCGGCGGGCGTGCCGGGGCTCGGCGGATCGCCGGACGGGTGACCGCCGTGGCGGGCCTGGTGGGCGCGGCGGCGGCGCTGGGCGGTCCGGCGGCGTACGCGCTGGAGACGGTCGGCACCCCGCACAAGGGCTCGATCGTGCTGGCCGGACCCTCGGTGGCGGGCGGCTTCGGCCCCGGCGGCATGCGGGGGCGCGGTGCGGGCGGCGGCGGGCCCGCGCTGTGGCTCAACGGCCGGATGGTGACGCCCCAGCAGGACGGCGGCCCGGGTGGTGCTCAGGACGGCGGCCAGGGCGTCCCCGGCTCCCCGCAGCAGGACGGCGGCCGGGGCACCGGCCGGGTCCCGAACGGGAGCGGCAACGGCGGCGCCCAGGGCCCGGGCCCCTACACCGTCTTCGGCGGCCCCGGCGGCCCCGGCGGGATGAACGGGCTGCTGAACGGCGCCAAGGTGAGCGACGAGGCGGCCGCCCTGCTGGCGCAGGACGCCGACCGGTACCGCTGGGCCGCCGCGACCTCCGGTTCGCAGAACGCCGCCAGCTACCAACTCGCCTCCGGCGTCCCGGTGATGGCCCTCGGCGGCTTCAACAGCAGCGACCCGTCGCTCAGCCTGGACGCCTTCCGGCAGTACGTGCAGGAGGGCAAGGTGCACTGGTTCGTCGGCGGCGGCTCGCGCGGCTTCGGCGGCGGGGAGACGGCCGGGGCGAACGCGGTGAACGGCGCGAACGGCGCGAACGGTCCCGGCGGTGAGTCCTCGCAGTCCCAGACCGCCCAGATCGAGGAATGGGTGGCGAGCCACTACACCGCCCGCACGGTCGGCGGGTCGACCTTCTACGACCTGACCCAGCAGCCGACCGCCTGACCCGGCAGCGAACGGCGGCGGGGCGCCCCACGGTGAACATCCGTGAGGCGCCCCGCCGCCGTTCGCCCCTACCCCCGGTCGCTCGCGCAGCGCGTCCCGGCGGCCGGCACGGTGCCGTCGACCAGGAAGGCGCCCACCGCGTCCCGGACACAGGCGCTGTGCCCGTAGCCGGTGTGCCCCTCGCCCTCGCGGGTGAGCAGCACCGCGTTGCCCAACTGGGCCACCAGCTGCTGGGCGTTGGCGTACGAGGTCGCCGCGTCGCCGGTGGAGCCGACCACCACGATCGGCGTCGTGGCCTTCGAGGCGATCGGGTGCGCCTTCTCCGGCGAACGGAACGGCCAGCTGCGGCAGTCCGGGTCGAACAGCGTCGCCGCCGGCTCGTGCCGGCTGATCAGCGGGGCCCTGGCGGCCATCCGGGTGTAGGCGTCCCGCAGCGCGTCCCCGGTCGGGACGTCGGTCGCCCCGTCGGCGCAGTAGATCGCCGTGTAGGCGTCGGCGGCGGCGCCGTAACGGCCGTCCTCGGCACGCCTGTTGTAGGAGTCGGCGTAGGCGAGCAGGTAGTCGCCGTCGCCCCGGTCCATGGCCCGACCGATGGCGGCGGCCAGACCGTCCCAGCCGCCCTCGTCGCCGTAGAGGGCGTCCATCACGCCCGCCCAGGCGGCGGCGGAGGTGAGGACCCGGCCGTCGGTGGTGGTGAGCGGCTTCCGCTTCAGCCCGTCGAGGAAGTCGGCGGCCCGGCCGGCCGCCTTGTCCTGGTCCTTGCCGAACGGGCACTGCGGCTGCCGGGCGCAGTGGGCGGCGAAGGCCCGCAGCGAGCGGTCGAAGCCCGCGTACTGCTCGATGTTGGTCTCGGCGATCGGTTTGGCCGGGTCGATCGCGCCGTCCAGGACGAGCCGGCCGACCCGGTCGGGGAACTCCTCGGCGTAGACGCTGCCGAGGTAGGTGCCGTAGGACAGGCCGAGGTAGGTGAGTCTGCGGTCGCCGAGCGCCGCGCGCAGCACGTCCATGTCGCGCGCGGTGTCGCGGGTGCCGACGTGCTCCAGCAGCGGGCCGTACTTGGCCCGGCAGGCGTCCGCGAGCAGCTTGCCGTGCTCCGGCCCGGGGGTGTCGGTGGTGAGCCAGCTGTCCCGGGCCTTGTCGTCCAGGCAGTTGAGGGGGGCGGTGCGGCCGGTGGCCCGGGGGTCGAAGCCGACGATGTCGTAGTGGTCGCGCAGCGGACCGTCGTAGTCGCGCTGGCCGCCGAGGACGGCGTCGACACCGCTGTTGCCCGGCCCGCCCGGGTTGATCACGAGCGAACCGGCCCGCTGCGCGGGCCTGGCGGCACCGACCCGGGCCACCCCCACGTCGAGGGTGGCCCCGGACGGATCCGTGTAGTCCAGCGGGACCTTGAGGGTCGCGCACCGCACCGACGCCGGGGCGACTCCCTCGGTCCTCGGGGCGTCCTTGCAGGGCGCCCAGGCGAGCTTCTGGCCGTAGAACGACCGGAGCGCCGGATCCGGGGCCGACTGCGCGGCCTCGGCCGCCGCGAAGCCCGCCGCACCGGAAGCATCCGCACCGGTGGAGCCGCCCCCGCCGGTACAGGCCGTCAGCAGCACCGCCGCGGCGACGGCGGGCAGGGCACGTCGCGAGAGCCGGGTCGTCATCGAGTCCACCGCACACGAATATCACCCGCGGATCCCCCGTCCGACGGTGCCCCGCCCCCAGGAACCGTCAGCTCACCGTGCCGGGTCGGTCGCGCAGCGCGTCCCGGCGGCCGGCACGGTGCCGTCGACGAGGTAGGAGTGCACGGCGTCCCGGATGCACGCGCTGCGGCCGTACGCGGTGTGGCCCTCGCCCTCGCGGGTGAGCAGCACGCCCTGGGCGAGCGAGCCGGCCAGCTTCTCGGACCAGGCGTACGGGGTGGCCGCGTCACCGGTGGAGCCGACGACCACGATCGGCGCACTGCCCTCGGCCTTGATCGGGTGTGCCTTCTCGGCCGAACGGAAGGGCCAGCTCCGGCAGTCCGGGTCGAACAGCGCCGCCGCCGGGTTGTGGGCGGTCACCAGCGGCGCCTTGGCGGCGAGTTCGGTGAGCTGCGCCTGGAGCTCGGCCTCGGTCGGGGCCATCACGGTGTCCGCGCAGTGCACGGCGGTGTAGGCGTCGGCGGAGACCTTGTACCCGCCCTTCGCGTCACGGCCGGTCGCGCCGTCGGCGAGGGCCATCAGATAGTCGCCCTTGCCCTGGTTCATGGCCATCGTGAGGACGGTCCGCAGGTCGGCGTAGCCCTGGGCGTCGTTGAGGCTGTCGATCACGCCGTTCCAGGCGGCGGTGGCGGTCACCTTGCGGCCGTCGGTGGTGGTGAGCGGCTTGTCCTTGAGGCCGTCGAGGAAGTCGGCGAGCTTCTTGGGCGCCGCCTCCGGGTCCTTGCCGAGCGGGCAGGGCGACTTGGTGACGCACTCGCCGGCGAACAGCTTGAACGACCGCTCGAAACCGGCGTACTGCTCGATGTTGTGCTGGACCAGGCTGGTCGACCTGTCGCTGGCCCCGTCCAGGACGAGGCGGCCGGTGCGGTCCGGGAACTCCTCGGCGTAGACACTGCCGAGGTAGGTCCCGTAGGACAGGCCCAGGTAATTGAGCTTGAGGTCGCCGAGCGCGCCCCGCAGCACGTCCATGTCGCGGGCGGTGTTCCGGGTGCCGACGAAGGGCAGCAGCTTGGCGTACTTGGCCTGGCAGGCGTCGGCGAGGAGCTTGCCGTGGTCCGCGCCGGGGGTGTCGGTGGTGGTCCAGGCGTCACGGGCCTTGTCGTCCAGGCACTTGACCGGACTGGTGCCGCCGACCCCGCGCGGGTCGAAGCCGACGACGTCGAAGTGGTCGTGCAGCGGGCCGTCGTAGTCCTTCTGGCCGCGCTGGACCATGCCGACGCCCGTCCCGCCGGGGCCGCCGGGGTTGATCAGCAGCGAGCCGGTCCGCTGCTCGGGCCTGGCGGCCTGGATCCGGGCGACCGCGACGTCCAGGGTCTCCCCGGAGGCCGGGTCGGCGTAGTCCAGCGGGACCTTGAGGGTCGCGCACTGGACGGCCGACTCGTCGGTCTTCGTGGTCGCCGGGTCGTCCTTGCAGGCCGCCCAGGCGAGCTTCTGGCCGTAGAAGGCCTGGAGCGCCGGGTCCGCCTGGCCGGTCGGCTTCACGGTCGGAGTCGGAGTCGGAGCAGGGGTGGCGGTCGGAGCGGCCGGGTCCGAGGAGGCCGCGGCCGAAGCGGTGCCCGGGGCGGCCGTCGGGGCGGTGGAGGCGGCGTCGGTGGAGCCGCCGCTGCTGGTGCAGGCGGCCAGCAGGGCGGCCGCGGCGACGGCGGGCAGGGCGCGTCGCGAGAGTCGGGTGATCATCGAATGCACCGCACACGAATGTCACCCGACGATCACACCGCCGACGGCGCCCCACCCCCTCGACGGAGTGTCAGCCGCCGCACTGCTGCAGCATCGCCCGTTTGTCGGCCTCCGTGACCGGCAGTTGGTACTTCAGCGACACCTGGGCGAAGCGGACCGAGTAAGCGCACCGTATCCGCGGGTCGGCGGGCAGCCAGGCGGACGGGCCGGAGTCGCCCTTGGAGGCGTTCTGCGAGCCGTCGGCGGGGACGAGGTTCAGCGGGTCGTTGGCGATCCGGACGCGCTTGGCCTTGTCCCACCCGCTCGCGCCCATCTGCCAGTCGTAGGACAGCGGCATCACATGGTCGATCTGGATCTTCGACGCCTGCTGCTTGCTCCAGCGCACGGTCTTCCCGGTGTACGGGTCGAGGATGGTCATCGCGGTGACCACGCACTTCGAGCCGTCCTTGTGCTCGACCGCCGAACCGTCGCGGGCCAGCAGGTCGTTGCGGGTGTCGCAGTTGTTGCGGCCGCCGGGCACGCCGTCCACGCTGTCGGTCCAGGCGGGGCCGAACTCGTTGCGGTCGTAGCCGTCCTTGGGGCCGGTCGCTGCGGTGGCGACCTTGGCGATCAGCTCCCGGCCCGCCTTCTGCTCCTCGGGCGAAGTCAGCGGCGCCAGACCGGGCTTGGTGCCGTCCGGGTTGTCCAGCGGACTGGTGCCGGGGCCGACGGCGCCGGCCCCGGCGGGCGCGGCGTCCTCGCTGCGCGTCGTGGCGCCGGAGCAACCGCTCAGCGCCAGGGTGGATATCAGGAAGACGGCGGCGGCCGACAGGACGGGACGACGGGCGGGCACGGTGGACTCCCCGGATGGGTGGGCGGCTGACGGCGCACCAGCAGACCAGCCCGCCCGCACCCGGTCAAGCCACCACAACCCGGAGCATTTCGATCATGGCGAAGCTCACACCGCGCACCGCCCCGTCCCCGCTACGACCGCACTACGGCCGCGCGCCGCGGACGATCTCGTCGAGCACCGCCTCGAACGGCGTCGCCGTCACCCCGAGCACCTCCTCCGTACGCGTCGAGTCCAGCCGCAGCGGCCGGTCGTACAGGTAGGCCATCTCCTCGACCTCGGCGAGGATCTCGTCCCCCAGCTGGGCCAGTTCGGCCGGCGCGACGGCGGTGAGCGCGGGCTCCGGCGCCCCGGCCGCCGCCGCCAGCCGCCGGGCCACCTCGCGGGCGGAGGCCTCGCTGGTGCTGGGCACGTGCCAGGCCCGGCCCCAGGAAGCCCCGCTCCGGGCGGCGGCGACCAGGGTGGCGGCCACATCGCCGAGGTGGCTCCAGCTGTGCGGCGCGTCCAGGTCGGCGGGGTAGCCGACCGGTTCGCCGGCCAGCACGGCGGGTACCACCGTGAAGCCGAACAGCGAGGTCGCGCCCCGGCCGAGGAAGTCGCTGGCCCTGACCTCGGTGACGCGTGCCCGGCCCGCCCGGTGCGCGGCGAGCGCCTCCGTCCACAGGGCCGCCCGCAGCGCGCCCTTGCGGCTGGTCGGGGCGGCGGGCAGGTCCTCGGTGAGCGGGCCGTCGACCGGCCCGTAGCCGTAGACGTTGCCGAGCATGACGTAGCCCGCGCCGGTCCGTTCGGCGGCGGTCAGCAGCCCGGCGGCGAGCGGCGGGAACTCGGTGAGCCAGCGGTGGTAGGGCGGGGCGGCGCAGTTGACCAGCGACAGCGCGCCCTCGGCCAGCGCGGTGAGGGCGTCGGCGTCGGTGGCGTCGGCGGCGATCCGCTCGATGCCCGGGTGCTCGGGGCCGGTGCCGCGTCGGGTGACCAGCCGGACGCGTTCGCCGGAGCCGGCGAGGAGCAGGGCGGTCGCGGTGCCGGTCGGACCGGCACCGGTGACGACGTGGAAGGACATGGGGGGCTCCTGGGCCGGCGTCGGGGTGGGTGGCGCCGGGATGTCGGCGCCGTGATCAACTCTCCTTCGGGCCCCGGCCGCACGGCAGGGCCCGGGCTGCCAAGGTTCCGGAGGTTCTGGCCATGCCCCGCACCACCCGCCCCGCCCCGACCGGGCCGGCGGCCGCCTCCCCACCGGCCGCCTCCCCGCCGGCCGCCTCCCGACCCACCGCCGTCCACCGGATCGCGGTGGTCGCGGTGCCCCCGGTCACCGGCTTCGACCTCACCATTCCCGACCTCGTCTTCGGCTCCGCCGAACTGGACGGCGACCCGGCCTACCGGGTGCGGATCTGCACCGCCGAGCCGGGCCCGGTGGCCACCACCGGCAGCCTCCAGGTGGTCGTCCCGCACGGCCTGGAGGCGATCGCCGAGGCCGACACCGTCCTCGTCACCGGGTCCGCCTCCCGCGCCGACGCCGACGAACGGATCCTCACCGCCCTGCGCGCGGCGGCGGACCGGGGCGCGCGGATGGCCTCGATCTGCACCGGTGCCTTCGTCCTGGCCCAGGCCGGGCTGCTGAACGGGCACAGCGCCACCACCTACTGGGTGCAGGCCGGCGCCCTGGCGCACCGCTTCCCCGAGGTGCGGGTGCTCCCGCAGGCGCTGTTCGTCGACGACGGCCCGGTGCTCACCTCCGCCGGGCTGACCGCCGGCATCGACCTGTGCCTGCACATGGTGCGGACCGACCACGGCGCGGCGGTGGCCAACGCGGTGGCCCGGCTGGCGGTGCTCTCGGAGGTCCGCGAGGGCGGGCAGGCACAGGTCCTGCCGACACCGGTCGCCGCCGCGGACGGCAGTTCGCTCGCCGCCACCCGGGCCTGGGCGCTGGCCCGGCTGGCCGAGCCGCTCACCCTGGCCGGCCTGGCCGCGCACGCGGGGGTGAGCGTACGCACCCTCAACCGCCGCTTCCGGGCCGAGACGGGCACCACGCCACTCCACTGGCTGCTCACCCAACGCCTGGAACAGGCACGCGAGTTGCTTGAGTCCACCGAGATGGCGGTGGACCGGGTCGCCGCCAGGACCGGCTTCGTCACCGCCGACTCGCTGCGCCGCCACCTCCTGCGGCGGGTCGGCATGACCCCGCGCGCCTACCGCGCGCACTTCGCCCGACCGGACCGGCGGATCGCCGACCAGTAGCCGGAAAACCGTGCCCGACGCCCGATCAGCCGCCGATGGCCGACATCGGGCGGGCGGGCCGGACGAAGTCCGCGCCGCCGATGGCGTGGCCGGGGCCCTTGCGCGCGATGGTGGCCCGCCAGGCGGCCTCCACCCGGTCGTCGTCGGCGCCGTCGCGCAGCAGCGCGCGCAGGTCGGACTCCTCAGTGGCGAACAGGCAGTTGCGCAACTGCCCGTCGGCGGTGAGCCGCACCCGGTCGCACCCGCCGCAGAACGGGCGGGTGACGGAGGCGATCACGCCCACCACCGCCTCCGTCCCGGCGACCCGCCACTCCTCGGCCGGGGCGTTGCCGGACCGGCCGACCGGGTGCAGGTCGAAGTGCTCGCCCAGACGGGCCAGGATCTCCTCCGCCGTGACCATCCGCTCGCGGTCCCAGGCGCCCTGCGCGTCCAGCGGCATCGACTCGATGAAGCGCATCCGGTAGCCGTGCCGGACGGCGAACCCGAGCAGCTCGGCCAGTTCGTCGTCGTTGACCCCGCGCACCGGCACCGCGTTCACCTTCACCGGCGCGAGCCCGGCCGCGTGGGCGGCGGCCAGCCCGGCCAGCACGTCGGGGAGCCGGTCGCGGCGGGTGAGCGCGGCGTACCGCTCGGGGCGCAGGGTGTCCAGGCTGACGTTGACCCGGTGCAGACCGGCCGCGCGCAACGCCTCGGCGGTCCTGGCCAGGCCGATGCCGTTGGTGGTCAGCGACACCTCCGCCCCGAGCGCGGCGAACCGCCCGACCAGGGCGGGCAGTCCGCGCCGCAGCAGCGGCTCGCCGCCGGTGAGACGCACCGAGGTGATACCGAGCCGACGGACGGCGATCCGCACCAGGCGGACCACCTCGTCGTCGCTCAGCACCTCCGCCCGGGGCAGCCAGTCCAGCCCCTCGGCGGGCATGCAGTAGGTGCAGCGCAGATTGCACCGGTCGGTCAGCGACACCCGCAGATCGGTGTGCACCCGCCCGTACCGGTCCACCAGGGGGCGCGCCGCGCCGTCCGCTGCGGCGGCGGCCGCTCCCTGGGCCGCCTCCGGCGCGGTGGCGCCCGACGCGGTGGTGCCCGACGCCCTGTTCCTCGACGCGCTGTTCCTCGACGTGCTGCTCATCCGCCCAGTACAGGGGGCCTGCGGCGGGAGCACCAGCGGCCGAACCGCCGGGGCGCGGCCACTCGCCGCCGCCCCCGCTCGTGCGATCGTCCAACACCCGGCGGCGGGACTGTGCCCCGGCCGCCGGGCCGGGCAGGCTGGGCCCATGGAACAGAGGGACGCGGTCACCGCGCTGGTGCTGGCGGCCGGGGGCGGGCGGCGGTTGGGCGGACGACCGAAGGCGCTGCTGTCGTACCGGGGGCGGCCGCTGGTGGAGCACGCCGCGGCGGCGGCCAGGGCGGGCGGCTGCCGGGAGGTGACGGTGGTGCTGGGCGCGGACCGGGAGCGGGTGCGCTCCACCGCCCATCTGCCGGGCTGCCGGCTGGTGGCCAACCCGGACTGGGAGGGCGGCATGGGCTCCTCGCTGCGGGCCGGTCTGGCCGCGCTGCCCGCGGGCTGCTCGGCGGTGCTGGTGATGCTGGTGGACACCCCGGGGGTGGGAGCGGCCGCGGTGGCCCGGCTGCTGGCCGCGCACCGGGCCGGGGCCGGTCTGGCCGCGGCGACGTACGGGGGACGGCGCGGGCACCCGGTGCTGATCGGGGCCGGGTACCTCGCCGAGGCGGCGGCGGGCGCGCGGGGGGACGCCGGGGCCCGGGCCCTGCTGGCGGCGCACGCCGAGGAGCTGGTCCCGGTCGAGTGCGGCGACGTCGCCTCCCCGGACGACCTGGACACGCCCGCCGACCTCGCCCGCTGGGGCGCGGGGTGACACCCGCCCGGCGCCGGACCTCCACCGTCCCCGGCCGCCGGACCTCCACCGTCCCCGGCCACCGGACCGCCGCCGTCCCCGGCCAGGGCCGCCGCCGTCCCCGCCGGTCGGGACCGGACTCCCGCCCGAGGGGGACCCCCCTCCTCCTCACCGGCGAGGATTCGGGCGCGCACCCCTGATTCGTCCCTGAGGATTACCGCATTCCGCGCCGCACCTCCCGGGTTTCGGGGAGCATGGGACACGTCACTCCGCCCCCGATTCGAACGGACGGTACCCCGCGATGGCCGGACTGCCCGACGACTTCACCGGACACGACCCGGCCGGGCGCGGCCCGGGGGCGGCGGGTGGCGCCCGGGCGATCCGCTGCCCCGCCTGCCGGCGGGAGCACCTCTACGAGCCGCCCTCGCTGCCGTGCCCGTGCGGCGCCTCGCTCAAGGTGCCGCTGCTGCGCGGCGGGGTGCCGGTGCAGGTGCGGTTCCGCTCGTGGGAGGACTCCTGGCTGAGCATGCGCTGTCCGCACTGCGGCCGCTCCGACCAGTGGCCGCAGCCCGAGTTCACCTGCAACTGCGGGGCCACGGTGCGGCTCCCGGTCGACCGGACGACCCGGCTGGGCGGCGGGGCGGCGGCCGGCCCGCTGGGTGCTGCCGCCGGGCCGAGGGCCTCGCACCCGCACCCGGCCCGCCCCGCGCACTCCCTGGACGCTCCGCCCGCCGCCGCGCCGCCGACCACCGGGTCCGGCGGGCAGGCCGCGCAGTGGCGGCGCCGAGCGCCGTTCCGCCCCCACCCGGTGCGGACCTCGCAGGACGCGGTGTTCACCGCCGCCCGCTACCTGGAGTGGCTGGGCTTCGACGACCTGGAGCTGACGGAGGCCCAGGAACGCGACGGGGTGACCCTGTTGGGCAGCCGGATGGTCGCCCAGGTGGACACCTGGACCGAGCCGGCGGACGTGAAGTCGGTCGAGTGCCTGTGGCTGCAGACCCTGCACGCGGAGGAGATGGCCGCCGCGATGTTCACTCTTGCGGGCTATTCGCACCAGGCCACGGTGCGCGGCGAACAGCTGCTGGTGGCCCTGTTCAGCCTGGATCTGGCGGGTGTGCCGCAGCCCGCGAACGGCGCCGCCGAGGCCCTGATGGAGACCGGCTGGACGTCCTGAGGCCTCGTTCGGGCCCCGACCGACCGGCCGCTGATCATTTAGACGAAAAGCCGCCCGCGCGCAACAACCTCCGCTCGTGATCTGGTGCACAAGCTCGCCCCCGTGTTGAATTGCCGCCACAACGCGGGCCTGTGGTGTGTCGTGCCACGGACGGGGAGGGCCCGCGTCCTGCTGGATGGCGCACACAAGGAGGTGGCGTTGTCGGAGCACGGATGGGGCCCGAACGGTCAGGACGCACCGGGGCGCACAGCGCCACCGGAGCCGGGGGACACCGTATGGCGGCTGCGGTCCCGGGCGTGCTGGCGGGAGGCCGCCGACCTGCTGCGGCCGGCCGCGGAACGCGACCCGGCGGCAGCTCTGATCAGGGCCGAACTCCTGATCGAGCAGTGCCTGTTCACCGCCACCCACTGGAACCAGGCGGAGCAGGCCCTGCGACTGGCCGAGGCCACCGTGACCAGTACCGAGCAGCGCGCCGCGGCGGCCTGCGCCCGGGGCTTCCTGGCGTACGTCTCCAGTGTGCTGGGCGCCCGCGACCGCCTCGACGAGGCACAGGCCGCACTCGGCCGCACCTCGGCGCTGCTGCCGCCGGACGCACCGGGCCGGCCGCTGCTGGACTTCCGCCGGGGACTGGTGGCGGAGAACCTGCTCCGCGACCCGACGGCGGCCTGGATCGCCTACCGCCGGGCCCACGACGGCGCGGGCGAGCGCGGCGACGAACTGCTGCGCTCCTCGACCTGGCGGCACCTGGCCGCGCTGGCGCTGGCCGCCGGGGACCACGAGCGGGCGCGGGAGGGTTTCGACGCCTCGTTGCGGCTGCGCGAGCAGCTGGGCTTCACGGTCGGGGTGGCCCCGGCGCTGGCGGCACTGGCCGAGGTCTCCGAACCGGAGGAGGCCACCCGCCTGCGGGCGGAGGCGACCCGACTGGTGCAGGCGCTCGGGGGCGTGCCGGTCTGGCTCGCACGCCAGCTGGGCGCGGGGCGCGCGCCGGGCGCTCCCCCGGACGGACGCATCGGGAGGCAGGCCGGGGGCCCGATCAGCTAAGGTGACCCTAACCTGGCCGGGTCGAGCAGTGCCCCGGCCAGGTTCGCCTTGCCGTTCCCGGGCTCCGCCAAGCCCCGGCCGGCCGGGTCCGGACGTACGGCGCGACGGCGCCACGGCGCGCCCCGCCGGATCGGGTGCGCCGGCGGCGGGCGGGCCCCGGCCCGGCACGGACCGGGCGGTCCGGCGCGGTCCGGTCGACCCGATGGGGCCCACCATGAGCGCGCACAGCAACCGGCCCACCCCCGGGGCGACGGTCGTCGGACGGACCGGTCCCGGCACCGGACCCGTCGGCCCGGCCACCGCCACGTCCCTCACCACCCCGCTCACCGCTGCCGCCACCCACGGCACCGCCACCACCCCGTTCACCACCGCAGGACCCGCCGCGTACCGGCGGCTCGGCGAGGTGCTTCCCGCCCTCCGGGTGCGCTGCGCCCCGCCCCGCAGCGGCCGGGGCTGGCTCGCCGGGGCCGACCTCGTGGCCCGGCCGGCGGCGCTGCGCGAGCTGATCTCGCACGATGCCCGGCAGGGCCTGGCCCGCTACGGGCGGCCGCTGCGCCCCGACGTGGCGGCGGGCATCGGGCTGCACCGGTTCGTCTGGCCGGCCGCACTGCTGTTCACCCTGCCGTGGTTCCTGGAACGCCGGGTGCCGCTGCTCGCCCCCGGCGACATCGCGGTCCGCCGCCGCACCGGTGAACTGACGGTCCGCCCGGGCGCCTTCCTCTGCCTGCCGGACGATCCGGCGGCCCTGGGCCCGGCCGCCCTCCCGACCGCCCTCCCGGCCGTCGCCCCCGCCCCGCCCCCGTCCGGCGCCCGCACGGTGCCCGACGAGGGGGCCCTGGCCACCGGGCTCCGCTCGGCCCTGGCGGACTTCCTCACCCCGGTGCTGGACGCCTTCCGCCCCGAGGTGCGGCGCGGTCCGCGCACCCTGTGGGCGATGGCCACCGACGCGGTGGTCGAGGGCCTCTGGTACGCCGGGGGCCTGCTCGGCGAGGAGGAGCGCGCCCGGACGGAGCTCGCCGCACTGTTCGCGCCCGGCGCGCCCGGGGTGTCCGGGCAGCCGGAGCCGCGGGCCGCCCGCCCGGCGCCGGAGTGCGCGCCCTTCACGCCGGGCGCCGGCTTCACCGCCCCCGCGTCCGGCGGCACCGAACGCTCCGACCGGTGCCGGGCGAGCTGCTGCCTCGTCTACACCGCCCGGGCCGAGGCGATGTGCACCGGCTGTCCCCGCGTCGCACGGGGTTGACGGAGGTCGTCGGCGGTGCGAGCCCAGACCCCCGAAAACACGGGAATTCCTCGTCGGTATCAATATGACAATGCGACTTATACCTCGCCAGAAATCCCTCTCGTCAGCGCATTGACAGCGAATCAGCCATTCTCCGGCCGAGCATCCGTCATGATGGTCCCCGCCATCACGACGCAGGAATTGCGACGCAGGAAAGCGAGGCTGGTCCAGGCGATGAAATTGTCCGACATACCGCTCGGTTGGGCCGTCACCGGCGTTGTCGCGCTGCTGGTCAGCGCACTCCTGGTGGCCCTGGCCCGGAGCCGGGGATCCGGCAGCGGCACCGCCGCCGATTCCTGGGAGCGATCCGAGGAACGGCGCCGCCGCAAGGAGTCCCTGTACGGCGGGGCCTCGTACACCCTGCTGTTCTGCTGCGCGGCCGTCGCCGCCGCGCTCTCCTTCCACGGCCTGGTCGGGTTCGGGGTGCAGAACCTCAACCTGTCCGGCGGCTGGGAGTACCTGGTGCCGTTCGGCCTGGACGGGGCGGCGATGTTCTGCTCCGTGCTCGCCGTGCGCGAGGCCAGCCACGGCGACGCCGCGCTCGGCTCCCGGCTGCTGGTCTGGCTGTTCGCCGGCGCCTCGGCCTGGTTCAACTGGGTGCACGCCCCGCGCGGTTTCGGCCACGCCGGCGCGCCGCAGTTCTTCGCGGGGATGTCCCTCTCGGCCGCCGTGCTGTTCGACCGGGCCCTCAAGCAGACCCGCCGGGCCGCGCTGCGCGAACAGGGCCTGGTCCCCCGTCCGCTGCCGCAGATCCGGATCGTCCGCTGGCTGCGCGCCCCGCGCGAGACCTACGCGGCCTGGTCGCTGATGCTGCTGGAGGGCGTGCGGAGCCTGGAGGAGGCGGTCGACGAGGTCCGCGAGGACAAGCGCGAGAACGCCAGGGAGAAGGAGCGCCGCAAGCTCGCGGGTCGCCGCGAGCGGGCCGAGATCAGGGCCATCAACCGCACCCACAGCGCCTGGCGCCCGCGCGGCGGCGGGTCCGGGGCGGCGTCCCGGCAGCTGGAACCCGGCCCGGAGTCCGCCATAGCGGGCGGCCCCGGCGGTCCCGGCGGCCCCGACCGGCCCGCGGTCGAGCCGCCGGGACGGGCCGAGGCCGTGGAGGGAGCGGTCGCACAGGCGGGCCTGCCGGCCCGTCCCGAACGGCGCACCATCGACCTCACGCCCGACGACGACACCGTGGCACTGCCCCGGCTGGACTCGCTGGAGCGCAAGTTGAAGGACCTGGAGCAGCAGTTCGGCTGAGGCCGAGGCTGCGGCTGACGCCGAGGCTGCGGCCGGGCCCCCGGGCACTCCCCGGGGGCCGCTCTCCCGGGCGTCACACCTCGGGCGTCGCACCCGGCGCGTCGCACCCCGGGCGTCACTCCCCCGTCGCCACCGTGAGCTCGAACCACATCCGCTTGCCCGACCCCCGGGGCTCCACGCCCCAGCCGTCGGCCAGCGCCTCGACCAGCATCAGCCCGCGCCCGGAGGAGGCCTGCTCCCCCGGCGTCCGGCGGGTCGGCCAGAGGTCCGACTCGTCCTCCACCTCGACCCGCAGCCGGGCCCGGCCGCCGTCCGCGGCCGCCTCCCGGTAGAGCCGGGCGGTGAACATCGCGTCCCGGTCGGTGTGCCGGATCGCGTTGGTGACCAGCTCGGAGGAGAGCAGCTCGGCGGTGTCGATCAGCTCGGCCACACCCCAGCGGCGCAGCGCGTCCCGCAGCTCCGCCCGGACCTCGGCGATCCGGGCCAGGTCGGCCTGCCCGATCCGGCGGCGCAGCTGCTGGGCGGCCAGGCCGCCCTCGGGACCGTCCCAGCGCAGCAGCAGCAACGCTATGTCGTCCTCGCGCTCGCTGTCGTCGGCGGCCTGCGACGCGATCCGGTCGGCCAGCTCCTCCAGCGGGTCGCGGCCGGTCCGGCCGGGGTCCGCGAGGGGTTCGGCGAGCACCGAGGTGAGTCGCGCGATGCCCTCGTCGAGGTCCATGCCGCGCGCCTCGACCAGGCCGTCGGTACAGAGCAGCACCGTCTCGCCCGGATCCAGGCTGAACCGGGTGACCCGGTACTCCTCGTCGGGGGCGATGCCGAGCGGGAGCCCGCCGGCCACCGGGACGCTGCTCGCGGTGCCGTCGGCGCGCCGCACCACCGGGTCGAGGTGGCCGGCCCGCACCGCGTACACGACGCCGTAGTCGACGTTCACCTCGGCGTAGGTGCAGGTGGCGAAGTGGTCGGTGTCCAGGTCGGCGAGGAAGCGGGAGGCCCGGGCCATCACGGCGGCGGGCGGGTGGCCCTCGGCGGCGTAGGCGCGCAGGGCGATCCGCAGCTGGCCCATGATCCCGGCGGCGTGCACGTCGTGGCCCTGGACGTCGCCGATCACCAGTCCGACGTGCCCGCCGGGCAGCGGCACCACGTCGTACCAGTCGCCGCCGATCTGGAGTCCGGAGCCGGCCGCGAGGTAGCGGACGGCGGTGGTGACCCCGGGCACGGAGGGCACGGTGCGCGGCAGCATGACCCGCTGCAGGCCGGCCGCGAGCTCGTGCTCGGCGTCGTGCAGCCGGGCCCTGGCCAGGGACTGGGCGACCAGGCCGCCGAGGGTCGAGAGCAGGGTGCGCTCGTCGGCGTCCAGCTGGCGGTCGTCGTCGAAGCTGACCACGCAGACGCCGATCGCCCGGCCGCTGGCGACCAGCGGCAGGAACGCCCACGAGCTGCGGCTGGTGCGACGGGCCTGCTCCCAGACGTCCGGGTAGCGCTCGCGGTACTCCTCGCGGCTGGCGCAGAACACCGGGGCGCGGCCCCGCAGCGCCTCGGCAGCGGGGTGGCTCGGCGGCAGCACCGAGCGGTCGTAGCCGGCGAGCTCCTCGGGCCGGTAGCCGGAGGCGCCGAGGATCTGCACCCGGCCGGCCTCGAAGGAGGCCAGCACAAGGCCGTCCGGCGGCAGGCCGGGCAGCGGCAGCTCGGTGAAGACCCGGGCCACGTCGCGCACGGTGACCGCCTCCGAGAGCGCCCGGGCGGCCTCCTTGATGAAGCGGGAGCGCTCCTCGCGCAGCAGGGCCATCCGGTCGGCGCGGTCGCGTTTGTGCAGCTCGACGGTGGCGTCCCAGACGAAGCCGACCATCCGGGAGGCCCGGCCGAAGGCGTCCGCGAGGACCCGGCCGCGGAAGCGGACGGCGCGCGTGGTGCCACGCGGTCCGACCGTCCGGTAGTAGGCGCCGCACTGGCCGAGCTCGGCGACGGCGCGCTCGACCCGGCGGCGCACCACGGGGGCGTCCTCGGGGTGGAGCAGGGCCAGGAAGGAGGCGGAGGTGCGGTCGAAGCGGCCCTTCTCGGCGGAGTCCAGGCCGACGATGGTGCAGGCCCGCTGGTCACCCTCCAGGATGTCGCGGCGGATGTCCCAGTCGAAGGAGCCGATGCCGTTGGCCGCCATCGCCGGCTCCAGCCAGTCCGGCGTGGAGTCGCCCGGGGAGAGCGGCAGGCCGCCGGAGAGCATCGGCGCGAGCCGGCCGGCGGCGAGGCCGGGGGCCGTGCGCAGCGCGTGCCGCCGGGCCGCCTGTGCGGGGGGCCTGGCCCGACCGGAGCCGGTCGCGGGCGGACCGGACGGGAGGGCCGGCCCCGGTGACTCGGGCTCTGTGGGCATGCTGCTCCTGCCGCTGCCGTGGCGGACCGCGCCGACCGTCCGGACGGGCCGCGTGGCGGTGTGATGGGTGGTGCTCGACGGTCGCGCGCCGACGGGCGGTCATCGGTCGAGACGGTAGGAGTTTCCCGCCGCTTCTCGCTCGTGGGCACACATTCCCACCATCCTGGCCAATGTTCGGCCGAGCGGCAATGGCAACGGGCCGGAAATCTTGCCGATCACCTTCACTTACGGGCATCGTTCGGTCGCGAACAGTGCTCGTGCGGCAAACGGTGGGCCGGGAAGGTGGGCCGGGAAGTCAGAGTTCGGCGATGGCGAGTTCGAACCAGGTGACCTTGCCGTCGCCGCGCAGTTGCACGCCCCAGGAGTCGGCGAGCGCCTCGACCAGCATCAGCCCCCGGCCGGAGGTGGCGTACTCCGCGTCCGGATCGCGGCGGCGGCCGGGGAGCCCGGCCTCGCCGTCCTGGACCTCGATCCGCAGCCGCTGGTCACCGGTGAGCACCGCGTCGAAGACCGCCCCCCGGTCGGTGTGCTGCAGCGCGTTGGTCACCAGCTCGGAGGTGAGCAGCTCGGCCGTGTCGGCCAGCTCGGGCACACCCCAGTGGCCGAGCGCGGCGCGCAGCCGGTGGCGGACCGCGCCGACGGCGACCAGGTCGGCGGCCTCCAGTGCCAGGTGGAGCCGGCGGTTCAGCGCGCACCCCGGTGCCGGTACGCCCGGCCGGGCGACGCCCGCCGCGCCCATGGTGCCCGCTGTGCCCGCCGGAGCGCCCTGGCCGGTTCCGGTGATCCGGAAGGCGCCCCCCGAACTCGTCCGCTGCCGCGGGAATCGCGACTGACCGTCCATCACCCCTGCCCCCACCCTCGCTCCGGGCCGCCGATCCGGGCCCCCGCCGGTCGGTCGACCCCTTTGGTACTGACCAATCATCGTCATGCCCACCTTTCGGCATTTGGAACAGTGCGCGGGCGATCACCTGGGGTGAAAGGGGCACGAGGCGGTTCGCGTGATCCAGCCGCCCCCGCCGGACAGGTTTGCGAAGCGTACGGGCGGCTTCCGGGCCCCGGGCGGCTCCCGGGGCCCGGCGCGGGGCCCCGACCTGGCACGGGGCGGGCCCCCGCCGCCGGGGCGACCGGACGCGTCCCGTGTGCCGAACGGCGCGCGAGCGGCAAGGCTGGACAGGGCGGACGGCTCCGGGTTCAATGACCGGAGGCGTTTGAACGCCGTTCTAAAAGCCCTCACCCTCTCCTGCGACCGCGAGCGAGGAACCGTGCGACTGACCCCCACCGAGCGGGACCGGCTGCTGATCTTCACAGCAGCCGAGCTGGCCCGCGCCCGCCGCGCCCGAGGCGTGCGGCTCAACATCCCCGAGGCGACCGCGCTCATCGCCGACGCCGTCTGCGAGGCCGCCCGCGACGGCCTGCGGCTCGCCGAGGCCGTCGAGGCCGGCCGCTCCGTGCTCACCGCCGCCGACGTGCTGCCCGGCGTGCCGGACGTGGTCACCGTGGTCCAGGTCGAGGCGGTCTTCGACGACGGCACCCGGCTCGCCGTGGTCGACGACCCGTTCCGCGGTGCCGGCTCGCTGGGCGAGGACGCCCCCGGCGGCGCCCTGCCCGGCGACGGCGCCGGCTACGACCCGGTCGAGGAGACCGTCGTCCTCCCCGTCCACAACACCTCCGGCGTCCCGATCTCGGTCACCTCGCACTTCCACTTCTTCGAGGCCAACCCGCGGCTGGCCTTCGACCGCGCCGCCGCCTACGGCACCCACCTCGCGGTCCCGGCCGGCTCCTCGGTGCGCTTCGACCCGGGCAGCACCGTCGAGGTCGGCCTGGTGCCGATCGGCGGCGCCCGGGTCGCGATCGGCTTCGCCGGGCTGGTCGACGGCCCGCTCGACGCCCCCGGCGCCAAGGAGTCCGCCCTCGCCAAGGCCCGCGCCACCGGCTACCTGACCGGCTTCGACGACGCGGAGGTGGAGTCATGACGTCCATCACCCCGCACGACTACATCTCGGTGCACGGCCCGCGCGCCGGGGACCGGGTCCGGCTCGGCGACTCCGGTCTGGTCGTCCGGGTCGAGTCCGACTCCCAGCGGCCGGGCGACGAGTTCCTGGCCGGATTCGGCAAGACCGCCCGCGACGGCCTGCACCTCAAGCCCGCCGCCGTCCGCGACACCTGTGACGTGGTGATCAGCAACGTCCTGGTGATCGACGCGATCCAGGGCGTGCGCAAGACCTCGATCGGCCTGGTCGGCGGCCGGATCGCCGCGATCGGCCGGGCCGGCAACCCCGACACCCTGGACGGCGTGGACGTCGTGGTCGGCACCGGCACCACCATCGTCTCCGGCGAGGGCCTGATCGCCACCGCCGGCGCCGTCGACACCCACGTCCACCTGCTCTCGCCGCGGATCATGGAGGCCTCGCTCGCCTCCGGCGTCACCACGATCATCGGCCAGGAGTTCGGCCCGGTCTGGGGCGTCGGCGTCAACTCGCCCTGGGCGCTGCGGCACGCCTTCAACGCCTTCGACGCCTGGCCGGTCAACATCGGCTTCCTCGGCCGGGGCTCCTCCTCCGACGAGGCCCCGCTGGTGGAGGCCCTCGCCGAGGGCGGCGCCTGCGGCTTCAAGGTGCACGAGGACATGGGCGCGCACACCCGCGCGCTGGACACCGCGCTGCGGGTGGCCGAGGAGTACGACGTCCAGGTCGCCCTGCACACCGACGGCCTCAACGAGTGCCTGTCGGTGGAGGACACCCTGCGGGTGCTGGAGGGGCGGACGATCCACGCCTTCCACATCGAGGGCTGCGGCGGCGGCCACGTGCCCAATGTGCTGAAGATGGCGGGCGTGCCGAACGTCATCGGCTCGTCCACCAACCCCACCCTGCCGTTCGGCCGGGACGCCCTGGGCGAGCACTTCGGCATGATCGTCTCCGCCCACGACCTCAAGACCGACCTGCCCGGTGACGCCGCGATGGCCCGCGACCGGATCCGGGCCGGCACCATGGGCGCCGAGGACGTGCTGCACGACCTGGGCGTCATCGGCATCACCTCCTCCGACGCCCAGGGCATGGGCCGGGCCGGCGAGACCGTGCGCCGCACCTTCGCCCTGGCCGGCAAGATGAAGGCCGAACTCGGCCCGATGGAGGGCGACGGCCCCGAGGACGACAACCAGCGGGTGCTGCGCTACATCGCCAAGCTGACCATCAACCCGGCCATCGCCCACGGCCTCTCCCACGAGGTCGGCTCCATCGAGACCGGCAAGCTCGCCGACATCGTGCTCTGGCGCCCCGACCACTTCGGCGCCAAGCCGCAGCTGGTCCTCAAGGCCGGCTTCCCCGCCTACGGCGTCACCGGCGACCCCAACGCCTCCACCGACCGCTGCGAACCCCTCGTCCTCGGGCCGCAGTTCGGCGCCCACGGCGCCACCGCCGCCGACCTCTCGGTCGCCTTCGTGGCCGGGGCGGCCGCCGACGGCGCCTACCTCGACCGCGCCGCCGACGGCCTGCCCACCCGGCGGCGCCGCGTCGGCGTCCGCCGCACCCGCGGCATCGGCCCGCGCGACCTGGTGCGCAACGCCCGCACCGGGCAGGTCGAGGTCACGGAGACCGGCCTGGTCTCGCTCGACGGCGACCCGCTGCGCTCCGAACCGGCCGACAGCGTCTCGCTCAGCCGCCTCTACTTCCTCTGACCCGCACCTCCCCCGACCGCACCCCTCCGACCGCACCCCCTCCGACCGCACCGCCCACGCCATCACCCACCCGTTCCACCCGAAGGACCTCGCGATGACCACCCCCGCCCCCGCCTCGCTCGGCTACCGGATGCCCGCCGAGTGGCACCCGCACGACCGGACCTGGATGGCCTTCCCCACCACCAACCCGACCTTCGACACCCCGGAGAACCTGCACACCGGCCGCGAGGCCTGGGCCGCCGTCGCCAACACGATCGTCCGGTACGAGCCGGTCACCCTGGTGGTCAACACCGGCGAGACCGAGGAGGCCCGCAAGTACGTCTCCGAGCAGGTCGACATCGTCGAGCGCCCGCTGGACGACGCCTGGATGCGCGACATCGGCCCGTCCTTCCTGATCGACGGCGAGGGCGGCCTGGCCGCCACCGACTGGATCTTCAACGGCTGGGGCGCCCAGGGCTGGGCCCGCTGGGACAAGGACCAGCACATCGCGGAGCACATCACGGAGCTGACCGGCGTCCGCCGCTTCGCCTCCCGGCTGATCAACGAGGGCGGCGGCATCCACGTCGACGGCGAGGGCACCGTGCTCGTCACCGACACCGTCCAGCTCGGCGAGGGCCGGAACTCCGACTGGACCCGCGAGGAGGTCGAGGCCGAGCTGCACGCCTTCCTCGGCACCACCAAGGCGATCTGGCTGCCGCGCGGGCTCACCCGCGACTACGACGAGTTCGGCACCCGCGGCCACATCGACATCGTCGCCTCCTTCGTCCGCCCGGGCGTCGTCGTCGCCCACGTCCAGCCGGACCCGGCGCACCCCGACCACGCGGTGTGCCAGGAACTGGTGGCGATCCTGCGGGCCTCCACCGACGCCCGGGGCCGCGCGCTGGAGGTCGTCGAACTCCCCGCCCCCACCGTCCTGCTCGACGAGGACGGCGAGCCGGTCGACTACTCCTACATCAACCACTACGTCGCCAACGGCGCCGTGGTGCTGTGCGCCTTCGACGACCCGCGCGACCAGGAGGCCGCCGCGATCCTCGCCGAGGCCTACCCCGGCCGCACGGTCGAACTGGTCGACGCCCGCGAGATCTTCGCCAACGGCGGCGGGATCCACTGTATTACTCAGCAGCAGCCGAAGGCCTGATCCGCCCGGCCGCCCGGGTACTACCGGTGGTACCGGCCCAGGTCGTCGGTGGTGAGTCCGTGGGTGCTGTGCATCGCGATCGAGCTGTAGGAGGAGCGGAGGGCCCGTAGCTGGGCCAGCCGCTCCTGCTCGGCCAGCAGCCCGTCGACGTTCTCGGTCCGGCCGCTGCGGCGCCGGTGCAGGAACAGCGCCAGACCGGCCACCACGACGGCGAAGCCGGCGAACAGAAGGATCAGCGCGAGCATCGGGCCACCTCCTCGGGTCAGGAACACCCCGACCGGTACGTACCTGGAGGAGTGGGAGGTCGAACCGTCCGACCTCCCACTCCGTGGCCCGCCGGGCACGGTCAGTATCGTGAACCCCTACCGAACCCCGGAGGAGCAGCACCGATGGCCGACGCCCGCCCGCGCCGACCGGCCCGCCCGCGCGAGGAGGTCTTCGCCACCGCCCGCGCCGCGATCGCCGAACACGGGCTGGCCGGGCTCACCATGGCCGCCCTCGGCAAGAAGCTCCAGATGAGTGCGGGCCACCTGCTCTACTACTTCGGCAGCAAGGACCAGCTGCTGCTGGAGACCCTCCGCTGGAGCGAGGAGCAGCTCGGCGCCCGCCGCCGGGAGATGCTCGCCGACGGCGCCCGCGACGTCCGGGGGCGGCTGGACGAGTACACCGCCCTGTACCTGCCGGAGGGCCCTGGGGACCCGCGCTGGATCCTCTGGGTCGAGGTGTGGGGCCGCTCCCCCGCCAGCGAGGAGCTGCGGCAGGGGCAGCTGGAGATCGAGGGCCCCTGGCAGGCGGACCTGGTCGCCCTGATCGAGGAGGGCACCGCCGCCGGACGTTTCGGCCCCGGCGACGCCACCGAACGCGCCGTCCAGATCCGCGCCCTGCTGGACGGCCTCGCCGTCCCGATCGCCCTGGGCCTCGCCGGCGCCCGCCGGACCCGCGCGCTCCACCTCGCCGGGTCCGCCTGCGGCATCCTGCTGGCCGCCGCACCCGCCTGAGCGGACCCGGGGCGCCTCACGACATGGCCGGGCTACTCCGTCCAGATCGCGGCGGCGGTCCGGTCGTCGGTGTAGCCCTTGGCGCGGACCTGGACCTGGCGGAGGAAGTCCACCGTGCCCGGCGGGTGCGGGTGCGCCCAGTGCGAGGCCAGGAAGTGCGCGACGGCGGGCTCGTCCGCGACCGGGCGGGCCAGCCCCGGGGTGCAGAGCAGCAGGATGTCCCCCGGGGTCGCCGGGACCATCCGGAAGCGGAACGGGCGCGGGCCCGGCACCGGGGACTCCGGCAGCGGCGGCTGGCCGTCGGGGTGGTGCAGCAGCCGGGCCGCGTACGCGTCGATCCAGTGGCCGGAGCGCAGCAGGTACAGCCCGCCCGGGCCGACCCCGAACGCCGCCCGGTACCCGGCCTCCGGGTCCAGCGAGGCCAGCAGGCAGTGCAGCGAGGCGGGGGACGGCTCGTCCCCCGCGTCCGGCGCGCCGTCCTCCGCACCGCCCGCCGCGCCGATCGGGGCCAGTGCGCGGAGCGGGGCGACGGCGCTGAGCGCGAGCCGCTGGAGGCCGTAGCGGAGGCGGTCGCGGGCGCCGTCGCGCAGGTCCGCGGCGAGGCCCTCGCGGCTGCGGCCGACCGCGGCCGCGAGCTGGCGACAGGCTTCGGCGCTCGCGGTGGCGACCGGTCCGGCGGCCGGGCCGGAGCGGTCGAACCCGCCGAGCACCGCGAGCAGCAGCCCGTCCGCGCCCTCGCCGAACCGGGTGACCAGCAGCGAGTCCCGCCGGGGCTCGCCCCGGTAGCGGGCGGAGTCGCCGCGCACGGAGACCGCCCGCAGGGTGGTGGCGCCGTACTGGGCCCCCTCCAGCACGGTGTCGGCGACGATGCCGCCCAGCGCGCCGGGGTCGGCCTCGGGGACGGCGGTCGGCTCGGGACCGTAGGTGGGCGGGCGTTCGCCGACGTGCGGCACGGCGGGCCCGGACCCGGCCCGGCCGGGGCGGGGGTCCGGCCGGGGGGCGGGCGGTGCGGGCACGGGCTCGGAGGCTTCGGGCGCGGGTTCGGACGCCTCGGGCTCGGGCGCGGAAGCAGGTTCGGGCGCGGGAGCAGGTTCGGGCGCGGGCTCGGCGGCCACCTCGGCCGACGGTTCCACCGGCTGCGGCTCCGGCTGCGGCTCCGACAGCACCACCGGAGCCGGCTGCGGCTCCGCGACGGTCAAGGTCTCGGGCTTGGCCCGGGGCTCGGGCACCCGGGGAGCCGGTTCGACGGCCTCGACCGCGTCCTCGGCCTCCGGCAGCTCGACCAGGGCGGCGGGCCCCGCGTCCGCCCAGACGGGGGCGGGGAAGCGGCGGGTGTCGTCCGCGCCCGGGGCCTCGTCCGCCGGGCGCTGCGGAGCGATCACGCCGACGGCGGTGTCGAACCAGTCGTCGATGCTGTCCCGTTCCAGCACCTCCTGCTCGGCCCGCACCGCCTCCACCTCCCCGGGCTCCTCGACCTCCCCGGGCGCCGCGTCCGTGCCCCGCTGCTGCCCGATGAGTCCCGCCGCCGTCTCGAACCAGTCGTCGACGCTGCCCTCCCCCGGTCCGGCGTCCGGGGTGTCGGGGAGGGTGCCGGCCGGGCCCGCGTAGACCGTGTCCCACCAGCCGTCGTCCGGCCGGAGCTGCTGCTGCGCGGGTGCACCCTGTTCGGTCATCTGGCGGCTCCTGGTCGCTGCTGCTCGGTGCTGGTTGCTCGCTGCTTCAACGCCGCCCCGGGCGGGCCCGGCTCGACGTCATTGTCCCCAAGTGCAACGACGCTGTCCGGGTTTCGGCGACAACCACGCACACATCGGCCGATACCGATCACCGCGTTCGGCGCCCGTTTCGCTTCTGTTCCTCCCGCAGTCGACCGAACCGCCCGGACCAGGGCGTTTCCGGCGCATTCCGGCGGCTCCGCGCCCGAAAATGAGAACCGGGGAGGGGGCTCGCTTCACTCGTTCGGCTGATTAAATGTGCGCATGACCGCGTCGGCCCCCAGCACACCCCGGCCGGGGAGGGCCGCTCTCGCGGTCCGCCCGGTGGGCATGCTGTGGATCCTGCTGCTGGTCGGGCTGCTGACGGCGCTCCCGTGCGCGGCACACGCCAAGGCGGCCACGGCCGAACGGTCCGACTTCCCGGTGACCGTCCCGGCCGACCCCCCGGTGGGCCCGCCGACCGGACTCGTCGCCGATCCCCGGGCCGACGCACCCCCGCACCTGCTCGGCACCTCCGCCACCGGTCCGGCCACCACGCCGCAGACCCTCGGCGACCGCCTCCGCGCGGAGAGCCACCGGCACTGGACCTGGTGCTCGGTCGACGGCGACCCGCCGCACCGCAACAGCGGCTGCTCCGGCCACCCGTACTGCGCCCAGGACGCCCAGCTCCCCAACCCGCCGCCGCACCAGCAACCCGCCGCGGCACCCCGGCCGGAGACCGCCGAGGTGCTGCCCCGGGTGATGCGCGCCGGACTGCTGGTCGGGTCGCACCCCGAGCCCGACCTGCACGAACTCCAAGTACAGCGGTCCTGAGCGGAACCCGCCGCCGGCCCCGGCCCTCCCCCGCCGCCCCCTAGGCGCCGGGCGGGCGGGACCGACGGATCCGCCCCCTCCCACCACCTCTTCAGACCGCCGTGCCCGATGCGCGGTGGGGACAAGGACAACTCATGGGTTCCGCCTCCAAGCAGTCGAACAAGGCCCAGAGCAACAAGCCGGGCGCCAAGCAGGCGAGCAACGACCGCCGCGCCCGGATCGCCGAGCTGCGCGCCGCCGAGCAGCGCCGCGACCGCCGCAACAAGATCATCGCGGGCTCGGTCGCCGGTGTCCTGGTGATCGCCGCGATAGCCACCGGCACCTGGATCGTGGTCGACGCCAACAAGGACAAGAAGGACAAGGCCGCCGCTGCCGCCGCCCCGATCGACGGCGTCCAGACCTTCGGCGACCTGAGCCGCAACCACGTCAAGGAGAAGGTCACCTACCCGCAGACCCCGCCGGTCGGCGGTGACCACAACGCGGTCTGGCTGGACTGCATGGGCACCGTCTACGACCAGCCGGTCGAGAACGAGCGCGCCGTCCACTCGCTGGAGCACGGCGCGGTCTGGGTGACCTACAACGGCAAGGCCACCCCGGAGGACGTCAAGACCCTCTCGGACAAGGTGAAGGCCACCCCGTACTCGCTGATGAGCCCGTACCCGGACGAGCAGGGCACCATCACCCTGAACGCCTGGTCGACCCAGCTCGTCGTGGACAGCGCCAGCGACCCCCGGGTGAGCCAGTTCTTCACCAAGTACGTCCAGGGCAAGCAGACCCAGGAGCCGGGCGCCTCCTGCTCGATGGGGCAGATGTGACCGCCGCCGGGACGGACGACCACCGGGCGGACGACCACGGGGCGGACGACCACGGGGCGGACGACCACGGGGCGGACGGCCCGGACGCCGCTCCGTCGGCCTCGCGCCGGCGGATCTGGTGGCCGGCCGCGCTGGCCGCCGCGCTCGCCCTGGCACTCGGGGTGCCCGCCCTGGTGGCGGGCGGGACGGCGGCCTCCGGCACCTCCTCGCTCAGCGTGCCGGCCGACGACTCCCCGGAGGCCGGGTTCGCCCGTGACATGGCGACCCACCACCAGCAGGCGGTGGACCTGTCGTTCATCGTCCGGGACCGGACCGCGGACGAGCCCACCCGCACGCTGGCCTTCGACATCATCAACACCCAGGCCAACCAGCGCGGCATGATGATGGGCTGGCTCGACCAGTGGGGGCTCACGCAGCACTCCCCGGCCAAGCCGATGGCCTGGATGGCGATGGGCGGGCACGGGCACGGCGCCGACTACCAGGCGCACGACGGTTCGCTGATGCCCGGCATGGCCACCACCACCCAGCTCGCCAAGCTCCGCTCGCTGAGCGGGCGGGAGGCCGAGGTGTTCTACCTGCAGCTGATGCTGGAGCACCACAAGGGCGGGGTGGAGATGGCCCAGGGCTACGTCGACATGGCGCACAACGAGTCGGAGAAGCGGCTCGCGCAGTCGATGGTGATCGGCCAGACCTCGGAGATCGGCCTGATCACCGACATGCTCAAGGATCGCGGCGCCGCCCCGGGCGTGCCCGCCTCCTGAGTCGCCGAGCCCTGCAGCGCTGCGGCGCCGCGGCACAGCACGGCCGGGGCGGTGGACGGATCTTCCGTCCACCGCCCCGGCCGTTGCCGTGTCCGCGCCCCTGTTCCGTCCCCACCCGCGCCCCGGACCGCCGCTCAGCGCCGCCGCACCGGCCGGGCGAGTACGACGGCGAGGCCCGCGACGACCCCGAGCGCCAGCAGGACCGACCGGCCGCCCAGCGCCGGGCCGGCCAGGTGGACGCCGAGCACCGGCAGCGCGGTGCCGAGCGCCGTGCCGAGACTGCGGGCCATGTTGACCATGCCGCCGCCGACCGCCGAGCACTCCGCCGGGATCGCCCGCATCACCAGCGCGTTGTTGGCCGGCAGCAGCAGGCCGAGACCGCCGCCGACCACCAGCAGCGGGCCCGCCAGCAGCACCGCGGGCGCGCCCAGGGCGGGCAGCAGCGCGCAGCCGAGCAGTCCGGCCCCGGCGAGGGCGGCGCCGCAGCGGCAGCGGGCGACGTCGGACCAGCCGCGCGGCAGCAGCCCGCCGCCGACCGTCGCGGCCACCGCGAAGGCGGCCGGGAGCACGGTGATCACCAGGCCGGAGCGCGCGGTCGGGAGTCCCGCCTCGGCGAGCAGCACCGGGCCGAGGACCAGCGGGCAGAACAGCAGCAGGTAGCCGATCAGCGCGACCGCGAGGCCGGGGCGGACGCCGGGGGTGTTGACCAGGCCGGGTGCGAGGATCGGCCTGGTCGCCCGGCGCTCCTGGCGGACCAGTGCGAGCGCGCACAGGACGGCGGCGGCCAGCAGGGCGGCGACCGCCCAGGCGGGCAGCGGCAGGCCGGAGGCGGCGGAGAGGGCGAGCAGCAGCGCGGTGGTGGAGCCGCCGAGCAGCAGCAGACCGGCCAGGTCGAAGCGCCCGCCGTCCGGCTCGGGCGCGACGGTGGGCTCGACGACGGGTCCGGCGGTGGCCCGCGGACGCGGCGGCGTCGGCGCGTCCGCGGCCCTGGTCCGGGGCAGCAGGAACCACCCGGCCACGATGCCCACCAGCGCGACCGGCACATTGATCCAGAACACCCAGCGCCAGGAGGCGTGCGCCACCAGCAGCCCGCCGAGGCTGGGACCCAGCGCCAGACCGAGCCCCTGCGCTGCCGCCTGCACCCCGAGCGCGCGGCGCATCGCGTGCCCGGGGACGCCGCGCGCGACCAGGGCGACGCTGTTGGCCTGCATCATCGCGCCGCCGACGGCCTGGACAGCCCGGCAGGCGACCAGGGTGCCGAGGCCCCCGGCGAACCCCGCCGCCAGTGAGGCCAGGCCGAAGACGGCGAACCCGCCCAGGTACACGGTCTTGCGGCCGACCAGGTCGGACAGCCGGCCGATCGGCGCGAGCAGCGCGACCAGGACCAGCAGATACGCGAGGGCGACCCATTCGACGGCCGCGAACCCGGCGTCGAACCGGCGCTGGAGCGCCGGGTAGACGAGCGCGGTGACGCTGGCCGTCAGCTGGCCGAGGAACGCTCCCAGGCAGACGGTCCCGACGGCGAGCCAGTGGGCGTACCGGCGGCCGGCTATGCCGCGCGGTCGGGGGCGCTCGGCGAGCAGCCGGGCGGTGAGCGTTGACGCGGCGTTCATACTGCGAAATATATCGGATGCGGATATGTTCGTTCTACGATTTGTTCTGAATGCGACCGGTCTGTTACCGGGCGGGACCGGTCGCCCCCGACCGGTCCGCGGCCGTCAAAGGGCACCGGCACCAGGCGCTACGCTGTCGGCCATGCCGTCGTCACCGTCCGTTCCCGAATCCACCACAGGCCCGCAGGACATCGAGCCGCAGGACACGGAGCCGACGACGATCGAACGCGCCCGCCGGCTCACCGACGCGGTCACCCGGCTCCGCCGCGCCCTGCGCAGCAGCATTCGGACCGACTACCCGTGGGAGTCCCTGCCGATGGCGCAGGTCGAGCTCCTCCAGACGCTCGCCGCCGCCCCGCTGCGGGTCGGCGAACTGGCCGCCCGGCAGCGGCTCGCCCCGAACACCGTGAGCGGACTCGTCGGCAAGCTGCTGGAGGCCGGGTTCGTCGACCGCCAGGCCGACCCCGGGGACCGCCGCACCGCCCGGATCGCGCTCACCCCGGCCGGCCGCCGCCAGCTCGACGACTGGCAGCGCGCCCACGAGCGCCGGATCGCCGGCGCCCTCGACACCCTCTCCACCGCCGACCGCGACGCCGTGATGCACGCGCTGCCCGCCCTGGAGAACCTCGCCCGCGCCCTCGCCGAGCCCCCGGCCTGAGCCCGGCCCCGGCCCGAGCCCGGCCCGCGCCTGAGCTGAGCCTCGAAACCCGCTACCGCCCCGGCCGTCGGGTCACTATCGTCCGGTCATGGACGCCCCCGCGCTGCGACTCGAACCCTGGACCGACGCCGACCTGGGCCTGCTGCGGCTCATCAACACCCCGGAGATGCGCCGGCACGTCGGCGGTCCGGAGAGCGAGGAGCGGATGCTCGCCCGCCACCGCCTCTACCTCGACTTCGTCCCCGCCGGGACCGGCTGCATGTACCGGGTGGTGCTGGAGACCGAGGACGGGCCCGAGGGGGCGTCCCGGGCGGTGGATGTCGGCAGTGTCGGCTACGCGGAGCGCGCGTGGCAGGGCGGCACCGTCTACGAGATGGGCTGGAACGTGCTCGCGCCCTACCGGGGCCGGGGCATCGCCGCCGCGGCGGCGCGGGCCGCCGTCGAGGCCGCCGCCCGCACCGCGCGCGACCGCCACCTGCACGCCTTCCCCTCGGTGGACCACCCCGCCTCCAACGCCGTCTGCCGCAGGGCCGGCTTCACCCTCGTCGGCGAGACCGACTTCGAGTTCCCGCCCGGCCGCTGGATGCGCAGCAACGACTGGCGGGTGGACCTCGGCGCGCTCACGGACGCCTGATCCCTGCCGATGTCGGCAGAACAGGCCCCGCGCTCAGAAGAGGTTGCTGCCGCCCTCCAGGTCGAGCAGCCAGCGCTTGCGGTCGACCCCGGCGGCGAAGCCGGTGAGCGCGCCGTTGGCACCGACCACACGGTGGCAGGGGCGGACGATCAGCAGCGGGTTGGCGCCGACCGCGCCACCGACCGCGCGGACGGCGCGCGGGGACTCGCCCGCCAGATCGGCCAGTTGCCCGTAGGTGACGGTCTCCCCGTACGGGATCCGGTCGAGCGCCTCCCAGATCCGCCTGCGGAAGTCGGTCCCGGCCGGGGCGAGCGGCAGGTCGAAGGCGGTGCGCTCGCCCGCGAAGTACTCGGTGAGCTGGGTGGCCGCCGCCGCGAGCGCGTCCGGGTCGTGCACCCAGTCGTCGGCCGGTTCGGCGAGCGCGTACTTCTGGCCGGGGACGGTGACGGTGGCGAGCCCGGCCGGCCCGCCGTCCTCCGGCAGGACGCCGCTGAGCATCAGCCGGCCGAAGGGGCTCTCCAGGAAGGTGAAGACGGTGGTGCTCATGCGGGGGTGTTCTCCGTTCGGGTGCTGAGGTCGTCGGCCGGGGCCGCCCAGAGGCGGTGCACGGCGTAGGAGCGCCAGGGGGCCCAGGCGCCGGACACGAGGGCGGCGGACTTCGGGTCGCCCGGGGCGCCGAGCCGGAGCAGTCCGTGCTTGACGCCGATGTCGCTCGGGAGGAAGACGTCGGGGTCGGCGAGCGCGCGCATCCGCAGGTAGCCGACGGTCCACGGGCCGATGCCGGGCAGGGCGAGCAGTTGCGCCGCGGCCTCCTCCCGGTCGACGCCGCCGTCGAGCCGGACGGCGCCCTCGGCGAGGGCCGCGCACAGGCCGGTGAGCGCGCGGCGGCGGGCGGCCGGCATCGCGAAGTCCTCCGGGTCGGCGGTGGCCAGGGCGGCGGCGGTCGGGAAGAGCAGGCGCAGTCCGCCGCTGGGTTCGGGCAGCGCGGTGCCGTACTTCTCGGCCAGCCGGCCGGCCAGGGTTCGGGCCGCGCCGACGGTGACCTGCTGGCCGAGGACGGCGCGCACGGCGAGTTCGTGCGGGTCGACGTGGCCCGGCGAACGCAGCCCGGGGCGGGCCCGGACCAGCGGACCGAGCAGCGGGTCGGCACCGAGCTGCTCGTCGACCGCGACCGGGTCGGCGTCCAGGTCGAACAGGACCCGCAGGCGCTGGACGGCGGTCGGCAGGTCGCGCAGGTCGGTGAGGAACAGCCGGCAGTCGAGCCAGCCCCGGGTGGCCGGCCGGTCGGTGCCCAGGCCGTCCACCTCGGCGATGCCGGTGCCGTACGGGAGCCCGAGGGTGCGGCGGTAGGTCCGCACCCCGGGGCCCGGTCCCGGCACGACCTCCTCCACGCCGGGCACGGCCCGCAGGGCGAGGAAGTCGATCAGGTGGCCACTGTCCAGGGCGCCCCGGTAGGCGAGCCGCAGGGCGAGGCCCCCGGCCGGGGTGGCGCCCCGCCGGCCGGCCGCGACCTCGGCGCGCAGCCCGCTCGGGGTGCGGTCGTAGATCTCGCGCACGGTGTCGTTGAACTGCCGGACGGAGGCGAAGCCGGCCGCGAACGCGATCTCGGTGACCGGCAGCCCGGTGGTCTGGAGCAGCAGCCGGGCGGTCTGGGCGCGGCGGGCCCGGGCCAGCGCGATCGGGCCGGCGCCGAGTTCGGCGGTGAGCTGGCGCTGGAGCTGGCGGGAGCTGTAACCGAGGCGGTCGGCCAGACCGGCCACGCCCTCGCGGTCCACCACGCCGTCGCCGATCAGCCGCATCGCCCGGCCGACCAGGTCGGCGCGCTGGTTCCACTCCGGCGAGCCGGGGACGGAGTCGGGGCGGCAGCGGCGGCAGGCGCGGAAGCCGGCGTGCTGGGCGGCGGCGGCGCTGGGGTAGAAGGTGCAGTTGACGCGCTTCGGGGTCACGGCCGGGCAGCTCGGCCGGCAGTAGATGCCGGTCGAGGTGACGGCCGTGAAGAAGACGCCGTCGAAGCGGGCGTCCCGGCTGTCCACCGCGCGGTACCTGATGTCGTCGTCGATCACGTTGTCCAGTCTGCGGCACCGGAGGGGCCTCGACCGGCGGGAATCGGACATGGGCGTCGGCCGCACCGCCGGGCACCGGGGCCGGTGGAAAACCAGGAGCCCGCGCCCGCTCCGGCCGGATAGCCTGCCCGACGCCAGACGCCAGACGCCCGACGCCCGACGTGCCGCCATGCGTCCCGACGTGCGTCCCGACGTGCGTCCCGGCGTGCGTCCCGACCGACAGGAGATCCCGTGTCCGAGCAGCCCTACTCCGGTCCGGACGACCCCCGGGTCACCGCCCTGCGCGTCGAGCAGTTCGCCTTCCCCGGCCCGCTCCGGGACCGGCTGGTCGGCGCCGTGCTGTCCGGGGCCAAGACCAGCACCACCGGTCTGGTCACCGAGTACGAGGCCGAGGACGAGCCGGTGCCGCGGGCCGGGACCCGGAGCGCCGTGGTGGACTCGGCCGGACGGATCGTCGCGGTGACCGAGACCACCGAGGTCCGGATCGTCCGGCTCGACGAGGTCGACCTGCGGCACGCCCTCGACGAGGGCGAGGGGTACACGACGGTCGCCGAGTGGCGGGCCGGGCACGAGCGCTTCTGGCACAGCGACGAGCTGTGCGCGGTGCTCGGCGACCCGGACTTCACCGTGGAGGACGACACCCGGGTGATCCTGGAGCGGTTCCGGCTGGTCGCCGACTTCCGCTGACGGCCGCCGCCGCCCACGCCCGACCCCACGTCCGGCCCGCCACCGCTGTCGGTGGCGGGCCGGACGGGCAGGCGGGACGGCCCCGGCCCGACGTCACCGCTTCACGGAGCCCCCCGCGGCGCGCATCGACTTGGTGATGGTCTTCCACTTCTTCAAGCGCTCGGAGGCGAGCCGGGCGTCCGAGCGGGAGGCGATCCACTCGTTCTCCCGCTGGAGCTTGAGGTAGCTGTCCATCCGGCGCTCGGGCAGCGAGCCGTCCTCCAGCGCGGCCCGCACCGCGCAGCCGGGCTCGCCGGCGTGGTGGCAGTCGTGGAAGCGGCACCCCTCGGCCAGTTCCTCGATGTCGGCGAAGGCGAGTGCCACGCCCTCGCCGCCGTAGAGGCCGACCTCGCGCAGGCCGGGGGTGTCGATCAGCACCCCGCCGCCGGGCAGCAGGACGAGCTCACGGGTGGTCGTGGTGTGCCGGCCCTTCTGGTCGCCCGAGCGGGCGGCCTGGACGGTCATCACGTCGACCCCGGCGAGCACATTGGTGAGGGTGGACTTGCCGACGCCGGACTGGCCGAGCACGGCGGTGGTACCGGGCGTGCAGGCGCGCAGCACGTCGATGCCCTCGCCCGTCTCGGCGCTGACCACCAGGACGGTGACGCCGGGCGCGGCGGCCTCGACGTCGGAGCGGATGAAGTCGGCGTCGTCGACCAGGTCGGCCTTGGTGAGCACGACCAGCGGCTCGGCACCGGACTCCCAGGCGAGGGCGAGGAAGCGCTCGATCCGGCCGAGGTCGGGCTCGGCGGCGAGCGAGGCGGCGATCACCACGGTGTCGACGTTGGCGGCGAGCACCTGGCCGTCGGAGCGCTTGCCCGCGACCTTGCGGATGATCGCGGTGGAGCGCGGCAGCAGGGCCGCGACCGCGGGCATGGGCAGGCCGGGCGAGAGGTCGACGGCGACCCAGTCCCCGGTGCACGGGCAGTTGATCATGTCGGCGTCGCCGACCTGCCGGGTGTCGGCCCGGACGGTGCGGAGCCCGCCCGTCCCGGGGTCGACCAGGACGGCATCGCACTGCCCCCGGTCGATCCGGACGATCCGGGCCGGGACCAGCCCGGCCTCGGCCAGCGGTGCGAACAGCTCGTCGAGCTCGGTGGTCCAGCCGTAGCCGGCCAGCGAACCGGCGGCCCCGGCAGGCTGGGCACCGTCGGCGTCGGCGGAGGTGGTGGAGAGGAAGGAGGAGGAGAACGGAACGGAGGCAGCGTTGAACAACGCAGTGGGCCCTTCGGGAGGAAAGTGGTCCCGCCGGGCTGCTGCGGCTGCGTGCGCGAAGGGCTACGTCAGCCGGCGGCCGGCAGGGAGAGGTGAACGCGGTCGCTGCCCAGGGCAGCCGTCATGGCAATCGTGGCCACGAGACTCACCTCCTGCTTTCTCTCCTCGGACGGCGCACCGCGCCGCCCGAACCGGACGCTCAACACGCTAGCGGGCCCCACCGGCCCTGCCAACCGGTTTTTCACCTGCTGTTCCGCGCGCCACCTGCGGTTCCGTGCGTCACCTGCGGTTCGGTACGCCCCGGCTCAGCGCCGGTCCCACGGCGGACTCGGCGGGCGGCTCGGCAGCGGGTACTCGGGCGGCGGCGCGGCGGGCCGGTCGCTGTCCGGCGGCGGCGGGGCCGGCCGGTGGTGCGGACCGCCGCCGCGGGCGGTGATCCGGCCCCGGACGTTGTCGGCCGCGAGCACGTCGGCCCACCGCTCGGGGTACTCGGAGGGCACGTCGGCGTCCTCGCCGTCGTCCTCCCAGTACTCCTCCTCGCCGCCCTCGGCGAGGCCCAGCTCGCGGGCCCGGCGGGCCCGTTCGACGGCGCGCCGGGCGGCCACCTCGCGGACCACGGCGGCGGCGGCCTCCTCGTGCGCGCGCTCGTTCTCGGCACGGGCGTCGGCGGTCTCCAGGGTCGGCCAGCGGCGGTCTATGGCCGCGTTCATGGCGGCACCGATGAGCACCGCGAGCGCGACCACGAAGATCCACAGCAGTACGGCCACCGGCGCGGCCAGCGAGCCGTACACCGAGTGGCCCTCGATCGAGCTGACCAGGTAGAGGCGCAGCGCGACGCTGCAGAAGACAAGCACCACCAGGGCGACCAGCGCGCCGGGAATGTCCTCGCGCCAGGGTGTGGAGACCGGTACCGCCAGGTGGTAGAGCGTCGTCAGCGAGACGATCAGCAGCAGGATGGCGAACGGCCAGTAGGCCGCGTTGATCAGCCCGCCGCTCTCCGGCACCGCGTTGGTCACCAGTTCGGGGCCGGCCATCAGCAGCGGCAGCACCAGTGAGCCGATCACCAGCGCGCCGAGGTAGAGGCCGAGCGACATCAGCCGGGTCTTGACGATGCCGCGCTTGCCGTCGAGCCCGTACATCACCGTGATGGTGTCGATGAAGATGTAGAGCGCCCGGGATCCGGACCAGAGCGACAGCAGGAAGCCGATCGAGATGAGGTCCGGCCTGGTCTGGTCGAAGACCTGGCGGAGCAGCGGCTGGACGACCTGGGTGATGGAGGAGTCCGAGAGCACCGTGCCGGCCGCCTTGACGATGTCGGCCTTCAGCTTGTCGATGGTGCCCGCGCCGAGGAAGTCGTCGAGGTAGCCGAGCGTGCCGGCCAGGCAGAGCAGCAGCGGTGGGATGGAGAGGAGGGTGAAGAACGCCGCCTCGGCGGCGAGCCCGGTGACCCGGTACTCGACGCAGGTGTTGGTGGTGTCCTTGACCAGCGCCCAGACGGTGGTCCGCCAGGTGGCCTGCTTGGCCGCCCGCCGGGACCCCTTGCCCCGACGACGGGAGGGGCGCTCGGGGGCCGACCGGGTCGTTTCGCCTGCTGCTTGCACAGGCCCAACGTTATCGGGCCCGGACCGGTCGGCCGCTCTCCCGGGGCACGGGCGCGGCACGGGCGGCGCGCGGACGCCCGCAGGCATGCCCGCGGGCGCGGAAAAGATGAGGATGCGGGGCGCTGTCGGCGGGAGCGGCGGGAACGCTCCGGCATCTCGCGATCCGAAACTCCGAGGTCCAAAATACGGACGTTAGTGGACCGCGAACCGTGCTCCGTGCGAATCTCTTGCCATGCCGAGCGCCGGAACCACCCTAGTAGGTCGACTGCACGTCGATCTCCTTCGCGTGTCCAGCGCCATCTGTCCGGTGACCTGAGCCCGACCCCGCCGCCTCCCACCGCACCCGGCGCCACCTCACCGCCATCCCCGCCGAAGCGGATGCGCAGGCGCCCGCCCGGCCGCCGCGAATGCTCCCCCGGTCCTGAGAAAACCGCAGGTCACAGCAGCTTCGCCGAGTCGAGCACGCCCCGCGACCAACCCGGCGTCAGAGCCACCTGCCCCGAAGGACTTCACCATGGCCACCACCCCCGAGACCGCCGAGCCCACGGACGAGAGCGCCCCCGCGCGCCGCCCCGCCGCGGTTCGCAAGGTGACCCGTCACCGCGGCGAGGGCCAGTGGGGCATGGGCCACTACACCCCCTTGAACGCCAACGAGCAGTTCAAGAAGGACGACGACGGTCTCAATGTGCGGACACGTATTGAGACGATCTACGCCAAGCGGGGCTTCGACTCGATCGACCCGGCCGATCTGCGCGGCCGGATGCGCTGGTGGGGGCTCTACACCCAGCGCAAGGAGGGGATCGACGGCGGCAAGACCGCGATCCTGGACCCGCACGAGCTCGACGCCGAGTACTTCATGCTCCGGGTCCGGATCGACGGCGGCCGGCTGACGGTCGCCCAGCTGCGCGCCGTCGCCGAGGTCTCCGAGGAGTACGGCCGCAACACCGCCGACCTGACCGACCGGCAGAACGTCCAGTACCACTGGATCCGGATCGAGGACGTCCCGGCGATCTGGCAGAAGCTGGAGGCCGTCGGCCTGTCCACCACCGAGGCCTGCGGCGACACCCCGCGCGTCATCCTCGGCTCCCCGGTGGCCGGTGTCGCCGAGGACGAGATCATCGACGGCACGCCCGCCATCGACGAGATCCAGCGCCGCTTCATCGGCAACACGGACTTCTCCAACCTGCCGCGCAAGTTCAAGTCCGCCGTCTCCGGCTCGCCGCTCCTGGACGTCGCCCACGAGATCAACGACATCGCCTTCGTCGGCGTGGTCCACCCCGAGCACGGCCCCGGCTTCGACCTCTGGGTCGGCGGCGGCCTGTCCACCAACCCCAAGCTCGGCGTCCGGCTCGGCGCCTGGGTCCCGCTCGACGAGGTCGCCGACGTCTACGGCGGCGTCATCGGCATCTTCCGCGACTACGGCTACCGCCGGCTGCGCAACCGCGCCCGGCTGAAGTTCCTGGTCGCCGACTGGGGCACCGAGAAGTTCCGTCAGGTGCTGGAGGACGAGTACCTCAAGTACAAGCTGGTCGACGGCCCCGCCCCGGCGGAGCCGAGCGGCCGCTGGCGCGACCACGTCGGCGTGCACCGGCAGAAGGACGGCCGCTACTACGTCGGCTTCGCGCCCCGGGTCGGCCGGGTCGACGGCAAGCTGCTCGGGCAGATCGCCGACCTCGCCGAGGCCCACGGCAGCGACCGGCTGCGCACCACCGCCGAGCAGAAGATGATCGTGCTCGACATCGCCGAGGACCGGGTCGAGTCCCTGGTGGCCGGCCTGGAGGCACTGGACCTCCGGGTCACCCCCTCGCCGTTCCGCCGCGGCACCATGGCCTGCACCGGCATCGAGTACTGCAAGCTCGCCATCGTCGAGACCAAGGAGCGCGGCCGCACGCTCATCGACGAGCTGGAGCAGCGGCTACCCGAGTTCACCGAGCCGCTGACCATCAACATCAACGGCTGCCCGAACGCCTGCGCCCGCATCCAGGTCGCGGACATCGGTCTCAAGGGCCAGCTGGTGACGGACGAGCAGGGCAACCAGGTCGAGGGCTACCAGGTGCACCTGGGCGGCGCGCTCGGACTGGAGGCCGGCTTCGGCCGCAAGGTCCGCGGCCTCAAGGTCACCAAGGACGGCCTGCCCGACTACGTCGAGCGCGTCCTGACCCGGTACCAGGAGGACCGCACCGAGGGCGAGCGCTTCGCCCAGTGGACGGCCCGGGCCAGCGAGGAGCAGCTGTCGTGAGCGAGCGGAGCGAGCTCACCATGAGCAGGTGCGAGTCTCGCGAAGCGACCGCCGAGCGCAGCGAGGTGGCCGCATGAGCGAGCGTGCCGCCCCCTTCTTCTGCCCGTACTGCGGGGACGAGGACCTGCGTCCGTCCGAGGCCGGGCACGGCGCCTGGGAATGCCACGGGTGCCGCCGGGCCTTCCAGTTGAAGTTCCTCGGCCTGCTGTCACCGAGCAATGGGGGTAACCGGAGTGACCGGCACGACGACTGACTTCGAGGAGCTGGCCACCGCGGCCGGCCGCGAGCTGGAGGAGGCCGAGCCGCAGGAGATCCTGCGCTGGGCCGCCGACACCTTCGGGAAGCGCTTCTGCGTCACCTCCTCGATGGAGGACGCGGTCGTCGCCCACCTGGCCTCCTCGGTGTTCCCCGGGGTGGACGTGGTGTTCCTGGACACCGGCTACCACTTCGCGGAGACCATCGGCACCCGGGACGCGGTGGCCGCGACCATGCCGGTCAACGTCATCACGCTCACCCCGGCGCTGACCGTGGCCGAGCAGGACGCCCGGTACGGGCCGCAGCTGCACGACCGCGACCCGGACCAGTGCTGCGCGCTGCGGAAGGTCGAGCCGCTGAACCGGGGCCTCGGCGGCTACGACGCCTGGGCCACCGGACTGCGCCGCGACGAGTCGCCGACCCGCGCGAACACCCCGGTGGTCTCCTGGGACCCCCGGCGCCGCAAGGTCAAGCTCGCCCCGATCGCCCGCTGGACGCAGGAGGACGTGGACGCCTACGTCAACGCCAACGGCGTGCTGCTCAACCCGCTGCTGTGGGAGGGCTACACCTCGATCGGCTGCTCGCCGCTCTCCTGCACCCGCAAGCCGGGCGAGGGCGAGGACGCCAGGGCCGGCCGCTGGTCCGGCTCCGGCAAGACCGAGTGCGGCATCCACCTCTAGACCCTGCACCCGGCAGAACCCCACAGACCCACCGTCGAACCCCCGTTCTAAGGACTTCCACCGTGACCACAGCCGACACCCCGGCCGCCGCCGGAGCCGCAGAGGCGGCCCCCGCGGCCGACCCCTGCGAGCGCGGCGCCACCGTGTGGCTGACCGGGCTCCCGAGCGCGGGCAAGACCACGCTCGCCTTCGCCCTGGCCGACCGGCTGCGCGCCGAGGGCCACAAGGTCGAGGTCCTGGACGGCGACGAGATCCGCGAGTTCCTCTCCAAGGGCCTCGGCTTCAGCCGCGAGGACCGCCACACCAACGTCACCCGGATCGGCTTCGTCGCCGAGAAGCTCGCCGCCAACGGCGTCAAGGTGCTCGCCCCGGTGATCGCGCCGTTCGCGGACTCCCGCGCGGCGGTCCGCGAGCGGCACACCGCCAACGGCACCGCGTTCCTGGAGATCCACGTCGCCACCCCGGTCGAGCTCTGCGCCGAGCGCGACGTCAAGGGGCTGTACGCGAAGCAGGCGGCCGGCGAGATCTCCGGCCTGACCGGCGTCGACGACCCGTACGAGGCCCCGGAGAACCCGGAGCTGCGGCTGCAGACCCAGGGACGCGAGGTGGCCGACTCCGCCGCCGAGCTGCACGTCTTCCTGACCGAGAGGGGCCTGGCATGACCACCGCGACGGACAGCCCGCTCCGTACCGACGACCCCGACCAGAATTCAGGGGGGCCTTTCGCGCTGTCCCACCTGGACGCGCTGGAGGCCGAGTCGGTGCACATCTTCCGCGAGGTCGCGGGGGAGTTCGAGCGCCCGGTGATCCTGTTCTCCGGCGGCAAGGACTCCATCGTCATGCTGCACCTGGCGCTCAAGGCCTTCCGGCCGGCCGCGATCCCGTTCTCGCTGCTGCACGTCGACACCGGCCACAACTTCCCCGAGGTCATCGCCTACCGGGACCGCGTGGCCGCCGAGCACAACCTGCGCCTGCACGTCGCCTCGGTCCAGGACTTCATCGACGACGGCCGGCTGCGCGAGCGCCCGGACGGCACCCGCAACCCGCTGCAGACCGTCCCCCTGCTCGACGCCATCGAGAAGGGCCGCTTCGACGCCGTCTTCGGCGGCGGCCGCCGCGACGAGGAGAAGGCCCGCGCCAAGGAGCGCGTCTTCTCCCTGCGCGACGAGTTCGGCGCCTGGGACCCGCGCCGCCAGCGCCCCGAGCTGTGGTCGCTCTACAACGGCCGGCACGCCGTCGGCGAGCACGTGCGCGTCTTCCCCCTCTCCAACTGGACCGAGCTGGACGTCTGGCAGTACATCGAGCGCGAGTCCATCGACCTCCCGGAGATCTACTACGCCCACGAGCGCGACGTCTTCGCCCGCGGCGGCATGTGGCTGACCGCCGGCGAGTGGGGCGGCCCCAGGGACGACGAGCCCGTCGAGCGGCGGCTGATCCGCTACCGCACCGTCGGCGACATGTCCTGCACCGGCGCCGTCGACTCCGACGCCGCCACCATCCGGGCCGTCATCGCCGAGATCGCCGCCAGCCGCCTCACCGAGCGCGGCGCCACCCGGGCCGACGACAAGCTCTCCGAGGCCGCGATGGAAGACCGCAAGCGCGAGGGATACTTCTAATGAGCACCACCCCGACCGGCACCACCCCGACCGGCACCACCACCTCGCTGCTGCGCTTCGCCACCGCCGGCTCCGTCGACGACGGGAAGTCCACCCTGGTCGGCCGGCTGCTGCACGACTCCAAGTCGGTGCTCGCCGACCAGCTGGAGGCCGTCGAGCGCGTCTCCCTCAGCCGCGGCCAGGAGACGCCCGACCTGGCGCTGCTCACCGACGGCCTGCGCGCCGAGCGCGAGCAGGGCATCACCATCGACGTCGCCTACCGCTACTTCGCCACCCCCCGGCGGCGGTTCATCCTCGCCGACACCCCCGGGCACGTGCAGTACACCCGCAACATGGTCACCGGAGCCTCCACCGCCGAGCTGGCCGTCGTCCTGGTCGACGCCCGCAACGGCGTCGTCGAGCAGACCCGCCGGCACGCCGCCGTCGCCGCCCTGCTGCGGGTCCCGCACGTCGTGCTGGCCGTCAACAAGATGGACCTGGTCGACTACGCGGAGCCGGTCTTCGCCGCCACCGCCGCCGAGTTCACCGCCTACGCGGCCTCGCTCGGCATCGGGGACGTGCTCGCCGTCCCGATCTCCGCGCTCGCCGGGGACAACGTCGTCGAGCCCTCCGCGCACATGGACTGGTACGGCGGCCCGACCCTGCTGGAGCACCTGGAGACGGTCCCGGTCGGCAGCGACCCGAGCGCCGAGCCGACCCGCTTCCCGGTCCAGTACGTGATCCGCCCGCAGACCGAGGAGCACCCGGACTACCGCGGCTACGCGGGCCAGCTGGCCTCCGGCGTGCTGCGGGTCGGCGACCCGGTCACCGTGCTGCCCTCCGGCCACACCACCACCGTCACCGGTATCGACGTGCTCGGCCGCGCCACCGACATCGCCTGGACCCCCCAGTCGGTCACCGTGAGCCTGGCCGACGACATCGACATCTCCCGCGGCGACCTCATCGCGGCCGGCCCGGCCCCCGTCCCCACCAAGGACATCGAGGCCACCGTCAGCCACCTCAACGAGCGTCCACTGCGGGCCGGCGACAAGGTGCTGCTCAAGCACACCACCCGCACCGTCCGGGCACTGGTCAAGGACATCAGCTACCGGATCGACATCGACACCCTCGAACAGCGCTCCGGCGCCGACGGCCTGAACGTCAACGACATCGGCCACGTGGTGCTGCGCACCGCCGAACCGCTGGCACTCGACGACTACACGGACAACCGCCGCACCGGATCGTTCCTGCTGATCGACCCGGCCGACGGCACCACCCTCACCGCCGGCATGGCGGGCGAAGCCTTCGCAACCACCGGCACCACCGACAGCGAACCCGACGAGGAGGACTGGGTCTGATGCCCAGCGAGGCGTTCTCGGGCATGGACAAGGAAGGCGGCCGCATCGGCAGCGGCGTCCTCGGCAGCGGCCAGGGCGGGCTGACGCGATGTGCGGGCCGACAGGGCTGAGAAGCGCCCTGTCACCGGGCCGACTGCCCCGACCGCAGGCCGGCCCGGCTTGCCCGGCACCCGCACGGGTGCCGCAAGCACAACCTTGACCGAACTTCCGCCCCGAGACCGCCTCCTGACGGTCCGTCCGCGAACAGGACTCACCATGGCACCGAACCAGGCACTGTCGCACGGCCACGACCCGCATCCGGCCACTCGCCCCCTCTCCGGCCGGATCAGACGCTCCGCCGTCGCCGCCGTGGCCGGCCTCACCGCCGTCGCGCTGCTCTCCGCCTGCAGCTACGGTTCCAAGAACGACGACAAGAAGACCAACACCGCCGCCCCCGCCGGTGATTCCGCCTCCAGCGGCGCCGCGGCCAAGCTCTCCGCCGACACCGTGCGGATCGGCTACTTCGCCAACCTCACCCACGGCACCCCGCTGGTCGGCCTCCAGGACGGCATATTCCAGAAGGAGCTGGGCGCCACCCAGATCAAGACCCAGGTCTTCAACGCGGGCCCGGCCGAGATCGAGGCGCTCAACGCCGGCTCCATCGACATCGGCTGGATCGGCCCCTCCCCGGCGATCAACGGCTTCACCAAGTCCGAGGGCAAGTCGCTGAAGATCATCGGCGGTTCGGCCTCCGGCGGCGTCAAGCTGGTCGCCAACCCGGACAAGATCACCTCGCTGGACGACCTCAAGGGCAAGAAGATCGCCACCCCGCAGCTGGGCAACACCCAGGACGTGGCGCTGCTCAACTACCTTGCCGGCAAGGGCTTCAAGGTCGACGCCCAGTCCGGCGCCGGCGACGTCAGCGTGGTCCGCTCCGACAACAAGGTCACCCCGGACGCCTACAAGCAGGGCTCCATCGACGCCGCCTGGGTGCCCGAGCCGACCGCCTCCAAGCTGGTCACCCTCGGCGCGAAGGTCCTCCTCAACGAGAAGGACATCTGGCCGGACAAGAAGTTCGTGATCACCAACATCATCGTCTCGCAGAAGTTCCTCGCCGAGCACCCCGACGTGGTCGAGGCCGTGCTGCGCGGCTCGGTGACCACCAACGCCTACATCAAGGCCAACCCGGACAAGGCCAAGGCCACCGCCAACGAGGCGATCAAGAAGGAGGCCGGCAACGCCCTGGAGCCCGCCATCCTCGACCCGGCCTGGGCCGACATCGACTTCCTGGACGACCCGCTGGCCGCCACCCTGCAGACCGAGGCGGACAACGCGGTCACCGCGGGCCTGCTCAAGAAGCCGAACCTGAACGGCATCTACGACCTCACCCTGCTCAACAAGGTGCTGAAGGAGAAGGGGCAGAGCCCCGTCGCGGACGCCGGCCTCGGCGCCAAGTAGCGCCCGCCGTACCGCAGTACCGCGCCCGAAACCCCGAGGTCCGGCCCCCGCCCGTCCGTCCGATGCCCGCTCGATGCCCCGAGCACGGCCGGGCGGGGCCCGGCCCTCGGCCCCGCTCCCTCGACGCCAGATGCCAGACCAATCACGCAGGAGGTGCCCGGAATGAGCCCGGCACTGACCACCTCGAACGACGCCGGCGGCGTCGGCACCCTCGACGGTGCCCCCGCCGTCCGGATCTCGCACGTGCACAAGACCTTCGGCCGCCCCGGCGCACAGACCCACGTCCTGGACGACATCACCCTCGACGTCGCCCCGGGCGAGTTCGTCACGCTGCTCGGCGCCTCGGGCTGCGGCAAGTCCACCCTGCTCAACCTGGTCGCCGGCCTCGACAAGCCCACCGCGGGCAGCATCGAGGTCCCCGGCGGACGCCCCGCGCTGATGTTCCAGGAGCACGCGCTCTTCCCCTGGCTCACCGCCGGCAAGAACATCGAACTCGCCCTCAAGCTCGCCGGCACGGCCCGCGCCGAACGCCGCCCCGAGGCCGAGCGCCTGCTCGAACTCGTCCGGCTCCAGGACTCCTACGGCAAGCGGGTGCACGAGCTGTCCGGCGGCATGCGCCAGCGCGTCGCACTGGCCCGCGCCCTCGCCCAGGGCAGCCAGGTGCTGCTCATGGACGAGCCGTTCGCCGCCCTCGACGCCATCACCCGCGACGTCCTGCACAACGAGATCACCCGGATCTGGGCCGAACAGAAGCTGTCGGTCCTCTTCGTCACCCACAACGTGCGGGAGGCCGTCCGGCTCGCCCAGCGCGTGGTACTGCTCTCCTCCCGACCCGGCCGGGTCGCCAAGGAGTGGACGATCGACCTCCCGCAGCCCCGCCGGATCGAGTCCGCCGGCGTGGCGGACCTGTCCATCGAGATCACCGAAGAACTGCGTGGGGAGATCCGCCGCCATGGCCAGCACTGACATCACCACCAAGGCCGGGTCGGGCCACGGCGGTACCGTCGCCGACTTCGCCGGCGTCGAGGCCGGGCTGGACGCGCTGGACGCGGTCGTCACCCAGCGCAACTCCACCGCCGAGACGCTGCGGCAGAAGGTCCTGCCGCCGCTGCTCGGCGTCCTCCTGGTGCTGGCCCTCTGGCAGGCCGCCTACAGCCTGCACGTCACCACCGCGTACAAGCTCCCCAGCCCGCTCGACGTCTGGAACGCCGCCGAGGACCTCTGGTACCAGGGCACGCTGTTCTCGATCATCTGGACCAGCGTCTGGCGCGGACTGTCCGGCTTCGTGGTCGCACTGCTCATCGGCACCCCGATCGGCCTGCTGGTCTCCCGGGTCAGGCCGGTGCGCGCCGCGGTCGGCCCGGTCCTCTCCGGCCTCCAGTCGCTGCCCTCGGTCGCCTGGGTGCCCGCCGCGGTCATCTGGCTCGGCATCAACGACTCGATGATGTACGCCGTCATCCTGCTCGGCGCCGTCCCCTCGATCGCCAACGGCCTGGTCTCCGGCATCGACCAGGTGCCGCCGCTGTTCCTGCGGGCCGGCCGCACCATCGGCGCCACCGGCCTCGCCGGGGCCCGGCACATCCTGCTGCCGGCCGCACTGCCCGGCTACCTCGCCGGACTCAAGCAGGGCTGGGCCTTCTCCTGGCGCTCGCTGATGGCCGCCGAACTCGTCGCCTCCTCCCCCGACCTGGGCCTCGGCCTCGGCCGGTTCCTGGAGAACCAGCGCGAGTTCTCCGACATGGCGGGCGTCCTGCTCGGCATCATCCTGATCCTGTTCGTCGGCATCGCCATCGAACTGCTGGTCTTCACCCCGGTCGAGCGCCGGGTCCTGCGCAACCGCGGCCTGCTGGCCGCCGTCAAGTAAGGCCCTCCCGCATGACCGAACGACGGCTGTCCGCCGCCCCCGCCACCCCGGTGGCGGCGGGCAGCCCCGCCCTGCTGCTGATCGCCCACGGCAGCCGCGACCCCCGGCACGCCGCCGCGGTCGCCGCCCTCGTCAGCCTGCTGCACCGGCTGCGCCCCGGCCTGGACGTCGCCACCGCCTACCTGGACCACTGCGCACCGCGGATCCCGCAGGTCACCGCCCGGCTCGACCGCGCCGCGATCGCCGTCCCGCTGCTGCTCAACCGGGCCTTCCACGCCAAGCACGACATCCCCGCCGCCCTCCGCGCCGCCGGCGCCGACCTGCCGCTCGCGGACGTGCTCGGGCCGTCCCCGCTGCTGCTCGCCGCACTCGACCGCCGACTCGCCGAGGCCGCGCCGGAACTCTCCTCCCCCGCCGCGCGCGACCGCACCGGTGTCGTCCTCGCCGCCGCCGGCTCCTCCGACCCGGCCGCCGACGCCGCCACCAGGGCGGTCGCCGCCGAATGGCGCCGCACCCGCGGCTGGGCCGCCGTCGAGGTCGCCTACGCCTCCGCCGGCGGGCCCCGCGTCCCCGACGCCGTCGCCGCCCTGCGCCGCGCCCCGGCCGTCGAACGGGTCGCCGTCTCCCCCTACCTGCTCGCCCCCGGCCTGCTCCCCGACCGCATCGCCGAAGCCGCCGGGGCCGCCGCCGACCACCTCGCCGACGTCCTCGCCCCCACCCCCGAGCTGGCCCGCCTCCTCCTCACCCGCTACGACGAGGCCCACGCGGCGACCCGCACGGCGACCGGCACACCCCGGGCCCTCACGGCCTGAACGGGCCCCGGGCCCAGCCCCAACGGCAGTACCGTGAGGCCATGAGCGTCGCCCACGACCACTACCCCGAGCTCCATGACCTCATCGACCGGCTGGACCCGGAGCAGGCCGAGGAAGTCCGCCGCCACGCCCTCCGTCTGGTGGACGAGGGCGAGGTTCCGCCACGCCATCGGCTGAGCTTCACCGGCATAGGAGTGAGTGCCGATCCTGACCTCGGCTCCGAGGCCAAGCAGACCATCCGGTCCGAGCTCAGGGGAGTCGACGAGTAGTTCCCGGTCAATCGTGCGCCAGAATGTTGTGCTCGGTGAGATCGGGGGCGTGGCGAGCCACCGTCCGGTAGTCGGCATCGTCGTGGAGCACGGTGAGCCCGTGGTGCGCGGCTGTCGCGGCGATCATGAGGTCGACCGCGGAGGCGCTCCGGTGCTGTCCGGCGAGGGCCATCCGGCGTTGCACGGTGTCGATCCATCGACCCGCGCCTTTCGGGACCGATACGTCGGGGTAGAGGTCCGCGAACATCTCCGCGATCTCGTCGTACTCCCTGCCGTCGCGCGCGGTGTAGAGGAACTCGGCGCGTTGCGGGTAGCACGAGGCGATCGACTGGGCGTCGATCGCCTCGTACCAGGCGGTCTGCAGTTTCGGGTCACGCAGCAACCGCACCAGGGCGGAGGTGTCGAGCAGGTAGATCACCGGGCGTCCTTCTCCGTCCGGTGCAGACGCTCCGCATCCTCGACGGCTCCCCAGTGGCGGGCCCGTTCGAAGTGGCGGCCGATGCGCGCCGCGCGCTCCTGCTGCTCGGCGTAGTACCGGAGCGCCAGGTTCACTGCTTCCTTCTTGGTTCGGACCCCGGCCAGTGACATGGCACGTTCCAGCGCCTCTTCGTCGATGTCGATCTGCGTCACGGACATCCCGCACCTCCGGCGAACGATGTTGGCGATGTACAAGCCATTGTATTCCATCAACATCTCCACCGACAGCCCTCAGCCCGCAGAGCCCAGGTGGACCGTGACCAGCCCCGCGGTGATCAGGGCGAGGCCGGCGAAGGTGGTCGGGGACGGGACCTCGTGGTGGACGGTGAGGGCGGTCAGGACGGTGCCGACGGTGCCGATGCCGGTGAAGACGGCGTAGCCGGGGCCGACCGGGAGGTCCTGGAGGGCGCGGGAGAGCAGGTAGACCGCGCCCAGCATGAGGGCGAGGCACAGGGCGCTCTGCGGGAGGCGGGTGAATCCGCGGGTCGGTTCGATCGACTGCGCCCAGGCGACCTCCACCACTCCCGCGAGCAGCAGCCAGAGCCACGGCACGGCGCTCAGTCCCCCCTCGGGATGCGGTAGCCGACCAGCTTGGTGCCGAGTTCGCCGGCCCGGTACAGCGCGTCGGCCAGCGACTCGCGGTGCTGCCCGAGCCGCCCGGCCAGGGCCGGGTCGACCAGGGAGTTGACGAGTTCGGCGGCGATCACCTCGGTGTCCTCGACCGCGTAGTGGCCCCGGAAGAAGTCGGTCAGGTAGCGGCCGTTGTGGTCGTAGGGCTCGCGCGGGGTGCCCGGGCCGTAGGCGCCGCCGCGGGCGGCGACCACCACGAACTTGCGCGGTGCGAGCACCATCCGGGGGAAGGTGACCTGGTCGATCCAGGCCTTGAGCGCGGACGGGATGCCGTAGTTGTACATCGGCGCGCCGACCAGGACGGCGTCGGCCGCGAGGAGTTCGTCGAGCAGCGGCCGGACCACCGCCCAGGCCTCCTGCTCCTGATCGGTGCGGACCGCCTCGGGGTAGCGGGCGGTGTCGGTGATCTCCTCGCGCTGGAGGGTGTCGCAGATCCGGGTCCAGCCCTCGCGGACGGGCGGGACGGGGTCGGCGGCGAGGTCGCGGTGGGTGACTTCGCCGCCACCGGCGCTCCAGGCGTCCGCGAAGGCGGCGCCGAGGCGGCGGGTGAAGGAGTCGGTGCGCGCGCTGCTGTCGAGGTGCAGGAGGTGGGACACGGTGAACTCCCGGGCGGTCTGGGCGGGACGGTACCGCCGACTTAAGCGGACACAGCATCCACTTGTCGACGCGCCCAACGATAAAGGGAAGCGGACACAGTGTCCACTTCCCTTGGAGGTGCCTTCGTTCTACCGTTGCTCCCCATGACCACCGAGCTCCCCATGGCCGACGGCCCGCCGCCCCGCGAACGGGCCGACGCCGCCCGCAACCGCGCCAAGGTGCTGGCCGCCGCCGAGCGGCTCTTCGCGGACGGCGACCCGACCGCCGTCACCATGGACGACATCGCCCGGGCCGCCGGCATCGGCCGCGGCACGCTCTACCGCCGCTACCCCGACCGCGCCTCGATCGCCCGCGCCCTGCTCGACGAGCACGAACGCGCCCTGCAGGAACGGCTGCTGCGCGGCGACCCGCCGCTCGGCCCCGGCGACCCGGCCGCCGGGACGGGCCCCGCCCCGGCGGAGCGGCTGACCGCCTTCTACGCGGCGATGGTCGAACTGCTGGAGACCCACGTCCACCTGGTGCTCGGCGCCGAGACCGGCGAGGCCCGCTACCGGACCGGCGCCCACGCCTTCTGGCGGCTGCACGTAGCCCACCTGGTGCGCGAGGCCGGCCGGCCGGACCCGGAGGTCCTGGCCGACCAGCTGCTCGCCCCGCTCGCCCCCGAACTGTTCCGCCACCAGCGGGAGCGGGGCATCACTCCGGAACGGATCACGGCCGGCCTCGCCGCCCTGGCCCGCGGCGCCCTGGGCCAGGGCTGAGCGGAGGTCGGACCGGCAGGCGCCGGACCTGGTCGGCACAGCCGTCACAGTCCCGGAGCCGGGCGGGGTGGTACCGGGCCGGTCTAGCCGGCCAGGGGCTTGGGTCCGAAGACGATCCGAGCGGAGGCCACCCACCCGCCGTAGATGCAGGAGGCGAAGATGGTGCCGTCACCGGTGCCCGGCCCAGCAGTCCAGAGCGGCTCGATGACAGGGAAGCCGTTCACGAATTCCTGGCAATAGCCCGAGATACCCCAGGTCTGCCGCGGATCGAGGCCCGTACAGGTCCCGACAACGGCGGTGATCCGGCCGGAGAGCGAGCAGTTCTCGGCGGCCACGGCGTCCGCGACCGGCGCGGGCGGCGTGACCTGCGGGCCGCTCCCGGCGGCATTGGCGGCGGGAGCGGTCAGCGCGGCGGCCCCGGCGAGCAGGGCGGTGGCGAGCATGGCGACGGTACGACGCACGGGGAGACTCCTAGGGGGTAGTGGGGAAAGGGCGGCGGCACGTCAGGCCGGCAGGTGCCAGACCTGGTTGGCGGCGCCGTTGCAGTCCCAGATCACGATCGGGCTCGCGTTGGAGGTGGAGTACGCGAACAGGTCCAGGCAGCGGCCGGACATCGGGTTGAACAGCGAGCCGTCGGCCCGGGCCTGCCACTGCTGGGCGCCGCCGCCGTTGCAGTCGTAGATCTGCACCGGGGTACCGATGGCGGTGTTGCCGCCCTGGACGTCCAGGCACTTGCCGAGCGCGTGGATGGTGCCGTTCGCGGCGATCTTCCAGGTCTGGGCGGCGTTGCCCAGGCAGTCGTAGATCTGCACCGGGGTGCCGTTGGCGTTGCTGCCGTAGCGGACGTCGACGCACTTGCCGCCGTACCCGGTGATCCGGCCGAACGGCCCGGGCTGGGGCTTGGGCCCGAAGATGATCTGGGCGAAGGCCACATTCCCGCCCTGGAGGCAGGACGCCCCCGCGGTGCCGTCACCGGTGGTGCTGCCAGTGCCGACGAGCGGCTCCGTGTACAGGACGCCGTTCACCACCTCCTGGCACCAGCCCGTGATGGCCCAGCTCTGCTCCGGGTCGAGGCCGGTGCAGGTTCCGTTGACGCCAACGGTGAAGAAGCGCAGCGAGCAGTTGTCGGCGGCCGCGGCGGCCGCGACCGGGGCGGGCGGTGCGGCCTGCGGGGTGGTACCCCCGGCCGCCTGGGCGGCGGGCGCGGTCAGCGCGGCGGCTCCCGCGAGCAGGGCGGTGGCGAACATGGCGGCGATACGACGCACGGGGAGACTCCTAGGGGGTAGTGGAGACAGGGCGACGGCACGTCAGACCGGCAGGTGCCACACCTGGTTGGCGGCGCCGTTGCAGTCCCAGATGCCGAGCTGGTTGCCGTTGGTGGTCGAGTAGCCCAGGTCGTCCAGGCAGCGGCCGGACTGCGGGTTGAGCAGCGAGCCGTCCGCCCGGGCCTGCCACTGCTGGGCGCCGGTGCCGTTGCAGTCGTAGATCTGCACCAGGGTCGCGTTGCCGGTGTTGCCGCCCTGCACGTCCAGGCACTTGCCGAAAGCGCGGACGGTGCCGTCGGTACCGACCTTCCAGGTCTGGGCGGCGTTGCCCAGGCAGTCCCAGATCTGGACCGGGGTGCTGTTGCCGTTGATGCCGCCGCGCACGTCCACGCACTTGTTCGCGTAGCCGCTGATCTGCCCCACCGGGCCGGCCGGGACGGCGGGACCGGCGACGATCCAGCCGGACTGCGGCATCGCGGTGCCGAAACAGGTGGCGGTGGCGCGGGTGTTGCCGGTGACCCAGCTGCTGTTGGCCGCCGAGTACACGGGGATCCCGTTGGTGCCGATGGTCTGGCAGGTGCCGGCGACCCGCCAGGTCTGCATGGGGTCGATGTCCGTACAGGTGCCGAGGAAGCCGAGGCCGGCCCGGGTGACGGTACAGCTGCCGGCGGTCAGGGCGGCCGGTGCCGCAGCGGTACCGGCGGCGGCCGGGGCACTCCCGGCGGCACTCGCGGTGGCGGGCGCGGTGAGGAGCGCGGCGGCTCCGGCGAGCAGGGCGGTGGCGAGCACGGTGGTGGTACGACGCACGGGGAAGCTCCTGGGTGGTGACGAGGGGGCGGGGGGAACGGCGCGTCAGGCGGGGACGTGCCAGACCTGGTTGGCGGCGCCGTTGCAGTCCCAGATGCCGAGCTGGTTGCCGTTCTCCGTGGAGAAGCCCAGGTCGTCCAGGCAGCGGCCGGACACCGGGTTGAGGATCGAGCCGTCCGCGCGGACCTGCCACTGCTGGGCGCCGGTGCCGTTGCAGGTGTACAGCTGGACCTTGGTGCCGTTGGCCGTGCCCGCACCGGTGACGTCCAGGCACTTGTTGAAGGCCCGGACGGTGCCGTCCACCGCGATCTTCCACTGCTGGGCGTTGGTGCCGTTGCAGTCGTAGATCTGGACGGGGGTGCGGTCGGCGCCGCTGGCACCCTTCACGTCCACGCACTTGTCCGCGTAGCCGGTGATCGGGCCGACCGGACCGGCGGGCTGGGTGGGGAGGCGGCCGGCGTAGACGATGTTCGGGAAGCTCAGGGTGTCGTTGATCCCGCAGGAGGCGACCGAGGTGCCGTCCCCGAACACCAGGCCGCCGATGGCGGTGCGGTAGAACGGCACGGTGTGGTTGGCGTTCCAGGACTGGCAGGTGACGGTGACGTACCAGCCCTGGAGCGGGTCGCTGCCGTTGCAGACGCCGTAGGCGTTCCAGCCTCCGGAGTAGGAGTAGCAGTTGGCCGCGGCCGGGGCGGCGGTGGCGGGCGTGGCGAGGGCGGCGGCTCCGCCCAGCAGGGCGGCAGCGCCGAGGAGCGCGGCGGTACGACGCATCGGGAAGGTCCTTCCGAAGACGATGAACCGGTCAGCCCTCCGACCGGGAACCGTGATGACGGTGTACCGGTTGTGGGGGCCGCGTGAAGCTTCGGGGCGATGTACGGCCACGGTCAACATCGCGGGGAAGTGATCACGCCAACGGTCCGTCCACGGACGGGCAGCGGTACGAACGGATGCGCGGGAACGGCAGCAGGCCGGGGCCCCGGACGATCCGTCCGGAAACCACCGGCCCGCGGCCGCGCGTGCGGAGCCGGAGTTGCGCTGGGCGTTCGGAGAACGGGGCGAGGACGCCGGAGGACGTGCGGACCGGTCTGTGGTCGCCGGTCGTCAGACGGCGATGCGCCACCGCTGGTTGACGCCGCCGACGCAGTCCCAGAGGATCAGCCGGATGCCGTCCTGACTGCTGGCACGCGGAACGTCGAGGCAGAGGTTGGTCCAGGCGTTGCGGATCGTGCCGTCGTCCCGGAACTCCCACTGCTCGTTCGAGCCGCCGAGGCAGTCGTCGAACACCACCGGTGTCTCGCGTCGCCAGCGCTCGGGTTCGGGCATCATGCAGAGCCCCTTGTACTCGAGCGTCCCGCCGACCGCTTGCTTGACGACCTGGTCCGCGGCGCCGCTGCACGGGTAGTACAGCGCGTTGTACCAGTACGCGAGCGAGTGGATCCTCGCCGTCACGCACTTGTCGAGATACCCCACGAGCGGCCCCTGGATGTACGGCCCGGGCAGGTCGCCGGCAGCCGCTCCGGACGGCACGCCCGAGTGCGGCGGAGCCGCCGCGGCCGCGACGGGGGCGACCAGAGTGACGGCCCCCGCCAGTAACAGGGTGACGAAAGGCACTGCGATTCGGCGCATCGGGGGCTCCCCTTCCAGGACTCGCCGCTGGGGTCAACCACCACCCCGGTCAGCCGCATTGACGGTCCGACAGATTGTCGGCCCGGTGGTCAGCCTCCGGGGTCGACAGTCCACTGTCAATATGGGTCCATGAGGTTCCCTCTGCGGGGGTACATGCGAACGGCCCGGCTCCCCCTTCGGAGGGGAGCCGGGCCGTCGGAAGGCAGATCGGTCAGTCGCCCTGGCGGCGCTGGCGGCCGGTGCCGTAGTTGGAGCCGGACTGGGAGCCGCTGCCCGGCTTCGCCCGCCCGGAGGAGCGGCCGATGAAGCCGGCCGCCTGGCGCGACGCGCCGCCCTGCCCGCCGCCCGCGGCGCCGGTGCGCTGCTTGGGCCGGGGCCGACGCGGGTTGCCGTTCATGTCGACGTCGGTCGGCAGCCCGGAGCGCTTGCCGGAGCGTCGGCGCGGGGAGCCGTTCTTCCCGGCGCTCCCACCCTCCGCGGCGGCCTGGACCGGAGCGGCCGGGGCGGGCACGGCCACGGTGACCGGCACGCCGCTCGGGGTGCGGGCACCGGTGATCCGGGTGAGCTCGACGTCGCCCGGGCGGATCTTCGTGGTGGTGGGACGGATCCCGGCCACCGTCAGCAGCCGGCTGACCTCGCGCCGCTGGTCCGGCAGGACGAGCGTGACGACGGTGCCGGACTCGCCGGCCCGGGCGGTGCGGCCGCCGCGGTGCAGGTAGTCCTTGTGGTCGATCGGCGGGTCGACGTTGACGACCAGGTCGAGGCCGTCGATGTGGATGCCGCGGGCGGCGACGTTGGTGGCGATCAGCGCGGTGACGTGCCCGTCGCGGAACTGGTCGAGCACCCGGTTGCGCTGCGGCTGGGACTTGCCGCCGTGCAGGGCGGCGGCCTTCACGCCGTTGGCCAGCAGCTGCTTGGCGAGCCGGTCCGCGCCGTGCTTGGTGTGCACGAACATGATCACGCGCCCCTCGCGGGAGGCGATGTGGGCGGTGGTGGACGCCTTGTCCGCCGGGTCCAGCTGGAGCAGGTGGTGGTCCATGGTGGTGACCGCGCCGGCCGAGGGGTCCACGGAGTGGGTCACCGGGTCGGTCAGGAAGCGCTTGACCAGCCGGTCGACGTTGCGGTCCAGGGTGGCGGAGAACAGCATCCGCTGCCCGCCCTCGGCGACCTGCTCCAGCAGCTTGGTGACCTGCGGCAGGAAGCCCATGTCGGCCATCTGGTCGGCCTCGTCGAGCACCGTGATCGCGACATCGGAGAGGTTGACGTCGCCGCGCCCGATCAGGTCGTCCAGTCGGCCGGGGGTGGCGACCAGGACCTCGGCGCCGCGTCGCACCGCGTTGGCCTGCCGGGTGATCGACATGCCGCCGACGACGGTGGCGATCCGCAGGTTGACGGCGGTGGCGTACGGGGTGAGGGCCTCGGTGACCTGCTGGGCCAGCTCGCGGGTGGGCGTCAGCACCAGCGCCAGCGGGTGGCGGGCGTCGGCCCGGCGGCCGGCGGTGCGCGCGAGCAGCGACAGGCCGAAGGCGAGGGTCTTTCCGGAGCCGGTGCGGCCGCGGCCGAGCACGTCGCGCCCGGCGATCGAGTCGGGGAGAGTGGCGGCCTGGATCGGGAACGGCTCGGTGACGCCCTGGCGGGTCAGCGTGCTCAGGATGCCCTTGGGGAGCTCCAGCTCGGCGAAGCTCGCCGCCGGCGGGCGGGCCGGGGTGCCCTCGACCACGGCGAAGTCGGCCGGCTCGGCGACCCGGGGGGCGTTGCGGCGCGGGGGCCGGGAGGAGGCGCCGGTGCGCGGGGCACCGGTACGCGGGGCGCCGCCGGTGCGGGGGGCGCCGGTGCGGGGCTTGCGGGAACGGCCGCCGTCGCGGTGCGGCTGGGCAGGGGTGGTCACAGGATCTCCGTCCAAAGCGTGACAGCCCCGGGTGAGGGGCTGGTCCGGCCGTCGGAAAGGAGTTCGCCGCCCCGGCCGTTCGGCGGCATGAGCGAGGGCCCGCACCGTGCGGTGCGGGCCCTCGCTACGCGAAATCGCGCGTCAGCGGAGGCTGACGTCAGCCGATGACGCGGATGTTCTCGGCCTGCGGGCCCTTCTGGCCCTGGGTGACGTCGAACTCGACCTTCTGGCCCTCGAGCAGCTCACGGAAACCCTGAGCCGTGATGTTCGAGTAGTGGGCGAACACGTCCGGGCCGCCAGTCTCCTGCTCGATGAAGCCGAAGCCCTTTTCGCTGTTGAACCACTTCACGGTGCCGGTAGCCATAACCGTCTCCTCTAACTGGGGCATCGGAGCCCACACCTCGTGGACCCCAAGTAGCCGCGATCCCCATCCGGAGGCTGAAACACCGGACAAAACAAATGCGCCTGTTGGTTGGTACCAGCAGGCGCACACATACGTTCATGGGAACCAAAACTGCAACTGATACGACTCTAGCACGTCCGCACCCCGATTGACCGGGGAGTTTCTGCCGCACAGATCACGTTTGCCGGATCGGCGGAACGGGCAAACGGCGCCCGCCGTGAGGCGGGCGCCGTCCGTGTCAGCGCTGGTCGGAAAGGCGGTCAGCGCCGCCCGGCCGACTCCGGCAGACCGTGGGCGCTGGGCGCGCCCGCCGCCGGAACGGCCTCGCCGTGGCCACCGGTGGCGTCGCCGCCGTGACCGGGCCACCAGGCCGCCTTGCCGACCAGCGCGGTGAGCGCCGGAGTGAAGAACATCGCCATCACGAAGGCCGCCAGCGCGATGCCGAAGGCCATGCCGAAGCCGAACTCCAGCATGAAGATGTTGCCCGCGAGCATGAAGGTCGCGAACGACACCGCCAGGATGAAGCCGGCCGCCGCGACGGTCGGGCCGCCGTGGCGCACGGCCTCACGGGCCGCCTCGCGCGGGGAGCGGCCCGCGCGGGCCTCCTCGCGCAGTCGGGCGATGATCAGGATGTTGTAGTCGGTCCCGATCGCCACCACGAAGAGGTAGATCAGGATCGGCAGCATGAACATCATGCCGTGCTCGCCCTTGATGTTCTGGAACAGCAGGGTCGAGGAGCCGAGGGTCGCGGTGAAGCCGAGGCCCACCGAGGCCATCAGGTACCAGGGGGCGACCACGCTGCGCAGCTGGAGGGCCAGGATCAGCAGGATCAGCAGACCCGCTATCGGGAACACCAGCTTGTAGTCGTGGGACATCGCCAGGTTGATGTCCTTGTAGATCGCGCTGATGCCGCCGACCTTCGCGTCGGTGCCGGACGGCGCCTCGGCGTGGGCGACCTTGCGCAGCTCGGTGACCGTGTCGATCGCGTCGTTGCTGGACGGCTCGTGCTTGAGGAGCACGGTGAAGTCCGCCGTCGCACCGTCCTTGCTGAGCTGCGGCGTCGCGGCGGCCTCGGAGACGCCGGGGACGGCACCGAGCTTGGCGGCGTAGCCGGCGAACGAGCTCTGGTCGAGCTTCCCCCCGCCGTCGACCGTCAGGTAGACGTGCGTCGGGTCCGCGGCACCGGCCGAGAAGCCGTTGACCAGCTTGTCCTGGACGACCATCGACTCCGCGGTCTTGGGCATGGAGCTGCCCGCGAGGTCGAAGGTGCCGTTGTAGCCGAGGGCGCCGGCGGTCAGGGCCAGCAGCACACCGCCGGAGGCGACGGCCACCAGGGCCGGCCGCTTCTCGACGACGCGGCCGAGGGCGGCGAACCGGGCGTCGCTCGGCTCGCGCATCCACTTCTTGCCGGGCCAGAACACCCCGCGGGCCGGGATGACCGCGAGCACGGCCGGGACCAGGGTGAGCGAGGAGAAGGCGGTGACGACGACCGCGATGGCCAGCGCCGGGCCGAGCGCCTTGAACATGCCGAGGCTGGAGAGGATCAGCACCGCGAAGGCGACGGTGACCGCGCCGGCCGCGGAGGCGATGGCCTCGCCGACCCGGGCGACGGCGTTGACCACGGCCTCCTGCCGGGTGTCGCCCGCCCGCAGCCGCTCTCGGTAGCGGAAGGCGAGGAACAGGAAGTAGTCGGTGCCGACACCGAGCACGACGACGATGAGGATCGCCGACAGCACCGGGGTGGACTTCAGGTCGAACGCCTTGGTGGCGTAGGCGATCAGGCCGTTCGCGGTCGGCATCGCGATCATCAGCGAGAGCAGCACCGGCAGGAGGCCGGCCAGCACGCTGCGGAAGATCAGGCCGACGATGATCGCGACCAGGACGACGCTGCTGATGGCGATGACGGCGTCGGCCGCGCCGGAGGACTCCTTCTGGTCCAGCTGCTGGGCGGCCTGGCCGCCGAGCTGGTACTTCAGGTCGGTGCCCTCGGCGAGCTTCTTGCCCTCGTCACGGACCGACTTGGCGACCTCGCCGAACTTCTCCGAGTTCTGGGTCGTCTTGTCGATGGCGATCGGCGCCAGCGCGTACTTGCCGTCCTTGGAGGTCGTCTGGTCGCTGACCGGGACGACCTGCTCGACGTGCTCGATCTTCTTGTCGGTGAGGCCCTGGACGATCTTCGCCACGGCGGCCTTGTCGGCGGCCGTCAGCGGGGCGCCGTCGTTGCGCTCGAACAGGGCGAGCGCGGAGGGCGTGAAGCTCGCCGGGAACGCCTGCTCCTGCAACTGCGCGGCCTGGATGGACTCGTAGTGCTTGGGGAGGAATGCGGCCTCGTCGGTCTGGGCCGTGATCTTCGGGGCCGAGACGGCGATGGCGATCATCGCGACGACCCACGCCGCGATCACCCACCAGGCACGGCGGACGACAAAATGTCCTAGTCGGTGGAACATGCTCGTGATGCCTCCTGGGCATGGTTCACCGCAGCCCTCGGGGGACGGGACGTCGGGCGACGGATCGGATCGGCCCGACTTGTGCGGGGCACAGGTCTAGCCGGTCGGCAGGTAAGTACTCAGAGGGACTCATCCTACGGTCACTTGCTAGCCGACCGGCAAGCAGTTTTCCCCGTGACCCCGTTGCCGCAGTCCGACCCCCTCAGGGACGCCGCAAAGTGTCCCCGAGCCATTTTCGCGTGCGGAGGACCGGCTTGCCCTCGTACTCGGGGTGGAGACGGCTCCCCCTCAGGGTGGAGCTTGCTCCCCTGCCCCCAGGAGGAGACATCAGGGTTGCGGGGTAGGGAAAACCCCACCCCACCCCCGAGGAAGACCACAGGGAGCACTCCCCCGCCAGCCGGATACCCCGTCAGCAACCGCTTCCCTAGTGTCGATCACGACGCCGGACCGCACCCGGCGCCCCACTCCGGCGGCCGACCACCGCCGTACACCCGGCCCGCGCCCGCCACCGGCGCCGGCCGCTCTTCCAGGGGGAACCGTGAAGACCAAGCCCGGCATGGCCGCCGCCATGGGCGCCTGGAGCGCCCGGCACAGAAAGACCGCCGTCTTCGGCTGGCTGCTGTTCGTCGTCCTCGCCACCTTCCTCGGCGGCCTGCACGGCAGCACCCAGGTCGACGAGGCCGAGGCGATGCCCGGCCAGGTCTCCCGGGCCGCCCAGATCCTCGACCGGGCCGGACTCAAGTCCCCCTCCACCGAGACCGTCCTGATCCAGAGCACCGACCGGACCGCCGACGCCCCCGCCTTCCGCGCCGTCGTCGACCAGGTGATCGCCGGGGTCAACGCCACCGGCAGGGCCACCGACGTCCGCTCCCCCTACGACACCAAGGCCGTCTCCGCCGACGGCCGCTCCGCGCTCGTCCAGCTCACCGTGCGGGGCGACCACGAGGAGGCCACCGCGAACGTCGGCGCCGTGGTCGACGCCGTCGCCGCCGTCCAGAAGCAGCACCCCGACCTCACCGTGGTGGAACTCGGCGACGCCAGCTCAGGCAAGTGGATGGACGAGCAGTTCGCCGACGACTTCGCCCGCGCCGAGTGGACGGCCGTCCCCCTCGCCCTCGGCATCCTGCTGGTCGCCTTCGGCGCGCTGGTCGCCGCCGTCCTGCCCGTCCTGCTCGCGATCACCGCCTTCGTCGCGGCCGGCGGACTCGTCGCCCTCAGCAGCGGGATCCTGCACACCAGCAACAGCGCCAGCTCGGTGATGCTGCTGGTCGGCCTCGCCGTCGGCGTCGACTACTGCCTCTTCTACCTGCGCCGCGAACGCGAGGAGCGGGCCGCCGGACGCGACCTCGACACCGCGCTGCGGATCGCCGCCGCCACCAGCGGCCGGGCCGTGCTGGTCTCCGGCGTCACCGTGGTGATCGCCATGGCCGGCATGTTCCTCACCGGCATCGCCGAGTTCAAGGCCATGGCGTACGCCACCATCGTGGTCGTCGTCACCGCCGTGCTCGGCTCGCTCACCGTGCTGCCCGCACTGCTCTCGATGCTCGGCGACCGGGTCGACAAGGGCCGGGTGCCCATCCTCCACCGGCTCCGCCGCCCCGACGCCGCCACCACCGGCGGCCGGTTCTGGAACGCCGTGCTCACCCCGGTGCTGCGCCGCCCGCTGGCCGCCGCCGCCCTGTCCGGCGCCGTCCTGATCGGCCTGGCCGCGCCGCTCCTCACCATGCACACCGCCAACCTGACCTTCCAGCAGCAGTTGCCGAAGGGCAACGAGCTGGTCGCCGTCTCGCAGAAGATCGAGGCGGCCTTCCCCGGCAGCCCCGCGCCCGCCTCCGTGGTGATCAAGGCCACCGACATCGACTCCCCCGCGATGACCGCCGCGATCGCCGACCTCAAGGCCCGCGCCCTGGCCTCCGGCCGGATGCACGGACCGGTCGACGTCACCGTCCACCCCGAGCAGAACGTCGCCACCGTCGACATCCCGCTCAACGGCAGCGGCAACGACTCGGTCAGCAACGCCGCCCTGCGCACCCTGCGCGAGGACCTCGTGCCCGCCACCGTGCTCACGGTGCCCGGCACCGAGGCCCCGGTCACCGGCCGCACCGCCGGCTCCTACGACTTCAACGCCAAGATGACCGGCTCGATGCCGGTGGTCTTCGGCTTCGTGGTGGCCTTCGCCTTCCTGCTCATGCTCACCTCCTTCCGCTCGCTGGCCGTCGCCGGCACCGCCGTGGTGCTCAACCTGCTCTCGGTCGGCGCCGCGTACGGGGTGCTGACCCTGGTCTTCCAGCACGGCGTCGGGGCCTCGCTGCTCGGCACCGCGGGCGTCGGCGCGGTCGAGTCCTGGGTGCCGCTGTTCCTCTTCGTGATCCTCTTCGGCCTCTCGATGGACTACCACGTCTTCGTGGTCTCCCGGATCAAGGAGGGCCGCGACCGGGGCCTGCCCACCCGGGCCGCGATCGCCCACGGCATCCGCTCCACGGCCGGGGTGGTCACCAGCGCGGCCGTGATCATGGTGGCGGTCTTCGCGGTCTTCGGCACCCTCTCCATGCAGGCCATGAAGCAGATGGGCGTCGGCCTCGCGGTCGCGGTGCTGATCGACGCGACGATCATCCGCGCGGTGCTGCTGCCCTCGGTGATGACCCTGCTCGACGAGCGCAACTGGTACCTGCCGCGCTGGCTCGCCTGGCTGCCCGACTTCTCCCACACCGAGACCGTCCCGCCGCTCGGGACGGGCGCCCCGCTCGCCCCGGCCGCCACCGGCGCCGGTGCCACCACCGCCGCCGAACCGCACGTCCCGCAGGCCCGGCACCGCCGGATCGGGGTCTGACCCTTCCCCGCCGGGCCCCGGGCCCGCAGACCCCGGACACCCGCCGGGCCCCGCGTCGCGCGGGGCCCGGCACCCGTTTGCCAGAATGATCGCCCGTCCTCACCCGGCTGTCACGAAGGAAACCGACCCCCATGCTCCGCTTCGACGAGGGGCGGGCGCGGCTGCTGCTCGCCCGTGCCTGCGAGTCCGCCGGCCTGCCCGACCCGGCCGACGCCCGGCTGCTCGCCCTCGGCGAGAACGCCGTCTTCGACCTCGGCGACCCGGCCGTGGTCGCCAAGGTCGGCCGCGCGCCCGAACTGCGCGACCGGGCCCGCCGGGAACTCGCCGTCGCCGACTGGCTGGCCGGCCACGACGTCCCGGTGGTCCGCCCCTACGACGCGGTGCCGGACGGACCGAGGCTCGCCGACGGTCACCCGGTCACCTTCTGGCACCGGCTCGCCCCCGCCGAGCGGCCCGCCCGCCCGGTGGACCTCGCCCCGCTCCTGCACGCCGTGCACCGGCTGCCCGACCCGCCGTTCGCCCTCGGCCGCCGCGACCTGCTCTCCCCCGTCGAACGCTGGCTCGCCTCCGCCGAGGGCCACGTCGACCCGGCCGACGTCGACTTCCTGCGCGACCGCCGGGACTCCTTCACCACCGCGGCGGCCGAGCTCGTCCCGCACCTGCCGACCGGAGTGATCCACGGCGACGCGCTGCCGCGCAACGTCCACGTCGGCCCGGACGGGCCCGTCCTGCTCGACCTGGAGTTCGTCGCGCACGACCTGCGCGAGCACGACCTGGTGGTGCTCGCACTCAGCCACGACCGGTACGGCGTGCCGGACGAGGACTACCGGGAGTTCACCGGGGCGTACGGCTGGGACGTGCGCGAGTGGCCCGGCTTCGCGGTGCTGCGCGGGGCCAGGGAGACGGCCAGCGCCTCCTGGGTCGCCCAGCAGGCCCCGGGCAACCCGGCGGCCCTGGCCGAGTTCCGGCGCCGGGTCGACTCGCTGCGGACGGGCGCCACCGACGTGCGCTGGTACCCGTTCTGACACCCGCTCCAAGACCCGCTCCGCTACCCGCTCCTGCCGCGTACGGGCGGCCGCGCCGACGGCCGCCCGTACGCCGGAACTCCCGTACGCCCGTTCACCGGTAGGCCCTAGACTCCGCGCCATGGCCACCGACACCGACAGCCGCCCCGCCACCGGTCCCGGCCCCCGCCTCGGCCGCGCACGGGTCGTCGGACTCCTGGTGACCGCCCCCTTCACCGCGGCCGCCGGATGGCTCACCGCCACCGGCCTCGTCCGGGTGTTCGCCACCGACGCCTGCGGGGCCGAACGGCACTGCGCCGCACTGCCCACCGTCGGCCTGCTCGTCGCCGGCATTCTGCTCTGGCCGGCCACCCTGGTGGCCGCCGCCAGCACCGCCCACGGCGACGCCCCCACCACCGAGCCCTCGGCCACCTCCGACCGGGGCGTCCTGCTCGGCTGCCTGGCCGTCGGCCTGCTGGGCGCGTCCCTCGCCAACGGTGCCCCGCACTCCTGGCTGCTCGCGCCCGTCCTCCCGCTCGCCCTGCTCACCGCCGCCCTGGACCGGCACGGCGCCCGCCGCTGGCGCGCCCACCGGCTGGCGGCCGAACAGCAGGACCGGCTGGAACGGGAGGGCATCACCGTCCCGGCCCTGATCACCCATGTCGCCACCACCGGGGCGACCGACAACGACGACCCCGAGCTGCGCGTCACCGTCGGATTCCGCACCGCCGACGGCGCCGACCGCACGGCCACCACCGTCGACACCTTCCCGCTGCACTTCCCCCCGAGGATCGGCGACCGGGCCGAAGTCCGCTACCACCCCGCCGATCCGGAGAACCTCCGCGTCACCTTCGCCACCCCCACGGCCTCCCCTCGGGACGGCGACGTGGTCAGCGCCCTCGAACGCCTCGCCGCCCTGCACCGCGAGGGCTCCCTAGACGCCGCCGAGTTCGCCGCCGCCAAGGCCCTGCTGCTGCGGACCGGGCTCAGCGCAGGGGCCAGCGGGGGTCTATGACCGCCTCCGGGTCCTTGGCGCGGCGCAGCCAGGCCTGGAGGTCCTCGGCCCAGGCCCGGTGCCAGTCGATCTGACGGGCGTGGAGCTCGGCCACCGGGACGGCGCCGACCTGCTCGGGGTAGCGCTCGGCGAGGGCGACCGCGACCCGGACGGCGGCGAGGGCGTCACTGCCCGCCTCGTGGGCGTCGGTCAGCTCGACGCCGTACACCTCGCAGACCCGCTGCAGGGTCCGTGAGCCCTTGCGGTACTTGTCCACCGCGCGGTCGATCACCAGGGCGTCGAGCACCGGCACGACCGGCCCGCCGAGCCGCTCGGCCAACGCCGGCAGCCCGTGCCGGCGCAGCTCGGCGTCGAGCATCGAGAGGTCGAACGGGGCGTTGAACGCCACCACCGCCCGCCCCTCGGCGAGCCGCGCGCACAGCGCGGCGGCTATCTCGTCCACCGCCTCCTTGGCGGGCCGCCCCTTGGCCCGCGCCAGGTCGTCCCCGATCCCGTGGATCGCCGCCGCCTCGGCGGGGATCGGCACCCCCGGGTCGAGCAGCCACCCGGTGGCATCCAGCCGGCGGTCCCCGACGGTGTCCACGAGGGCGGCCGTGACAATCCGGTCCACGGCCGGGTCGGTACCCGTGGTCTCCAGGTCGAAGCCGACCAGTGGCTGCTGCCACCAGCTCATAGGAATGCGTCCTTCCGTCCTCCACTCGAACAGCCCCTATCATCACCCGCCCCTCCGACAATCCGGCCCCTGGGTCCGTCCCCGGGCGCCCGGTGCGCGCCCCGGTCCCCGGCTAGGCCGGGGCGAGGAGGGTGCGGCCGAGCCAGTCGGTGGGGTCCTGGGCGCCGGGGAGGACGTAGAAGTAGCCGCCGCCGGTGGGGCGGAGGAAGCGGGCGAGGGGTTCGTCGATCAGGCGGGTCTGGACGGTCTCGAACTGGCGGGCGATGTCGCGCTGGTAGCAGCAGAAGGCGAGGCCGAGTTCGGGGACGCCGCCCGCGTCGAGGCCCCGGTCGTAGTTGAAGGCGCGGCGCAGGATGCGGTCGGCGCGGGTGGCGTCGGTGCGGGGGTTGGCGAGGCGGATGTGGGAGTCGAGGGCGATCACGGCGCCGTTCGGGTCCTGGGTGTAGTCGGGGGTGTCGCCCTCCTTGGTGCGGCCGAGCGGGGCGCCGTCGGACTTGCGGCGGCCGATGATCCGCTCCTGCTCGCGCAGGGGCAGTTCGTCCCACGGGACGACCAGGGTGCGGATGGCGCGGATCACCTGGTAGGTGCCGCCGACGGCCCAGGCCGGTCCGCCGGCGTCGGCGCCGACCCAGACCAGGGCGTCCATCTGCGGGGCGGAGCCGGTGTCGGGGTTCTGGATGCCGTCCTTGAAGCCGAGCAGGTTGCGGGCGGCTCCGGCGGGGCGGGCGCGGTTCTGGTAGCCGTCGAGCTGCCAGCGCGGGCTGAGCGACTTGCTGGTGGCGCGCAGCAGGTCGCGGATCGCGTGCTGGACGGTGTCCCGGCTGGTGGCGCAGACCTGGAGGGAGAGGTCGCCGTGGCACTCGGCGGGGCGCAGGCCGTCGTTGGGGAAGGTGCGCATCGCGGTGAGCCCGGCGGGGCGGGCGTCGGCGAGGCCGTAGCGGGCGTCGAAGAGGGAGGCGCCGACGCCGACGGTGACGGTGAGGTCGTCGGTGGGGAGGGCGGCGGGGCCGAGGGTTCCGCTGTCGGCGGGCGCCGCGCCGGGGCCGAGGTCGGGCGGGGTGCCGCCGTCGGTGAGGAAGCGGATCCGGTCGGTGAGGGTGCGCAGCAGGGCGGCCAGTGCGGCGCGGTCGTTGACGTGGACGTCGAGGGCGAGGAAGGTGCCGTAGCCGGGGGGCGGGTTGAGGATGCCGGCCTGGTGGATGCCGTGGAAGGGGATCCGCCCGGCGGTGGCGGCGGGTGCGCCCGGGGCGGGGCCCGCGGTGCCGAGGGCGAGGGCTCCGGCGGCTCCGGCGCCGAGCGCGGTACGGACGAAGCTGCGGCGCGAGGAGGCGGTGGCGCCCGGCTCGCTCGTGTACTGACTGGTCAACGGCGGGCCTTCCGGGGGCGGCTGAGCACGGGGGCGGGCGGGCCCGGAGCCGGGCCGCTGATCATGGACCCGACGCTAGCAACGCCCGCGTCGCCCCGCCTCCGCTCGCCGCCCGGAAGAGGGACGCGGGAGAGGAGGGCTCAGGAGACCGGGCGGGAGTCCGCCCAGATGCCCTCGAACTCCTCGCGGTAGACCTCCAGCAGTCCGGGGTCGGTGCCGCCGGGCTCCTGGCCGGCGCCGCCGCGCAGGACCAGGGCGGGCGATTCCATGCCCCGGGCGCGGCGCAGGTACGGCTGGACGACGCCGAGGTCGCGGACCTGCCGCCGGCCGCCGGGGGCGGTCGCGCCCGACGGGGTGCCCTCGACCAGGTAGGCGGTGAACCTCGGGGTCTCGTCGAACACCCGGATCTCGAAGCCGCCCTGGTCGCGCAGCGCGGCGCGGACCCGGCGGACGTGCAGGATGTTCATCTGGATGGAGCGGCCCAGCTCGCCGCGTCCGAGCCCGAGTTCGCGCTCCCGGCGGCGGACGGCGCTGCTGGCCGGGTTGAGGAAGAGCAGCCGGACCCGGCAGCCCTCGGTGGCGAGCCGGACCAGCCGCTTGCCGGTGTAGTTCTGGCAGAGCATGCCGAGACCGATGCCGAGCGCGTCGAGCCGCCGGGCGCCGTCGAGGAGGTCCTCGACCGGCAGGTCCCGCTGGAGCCGTACCCGGTCGGGGTGGACGGCGACGACGTCCGCGTAGCGGCCGGCGACCAGGGACTCGACCACGTCCGCGGGCACCGCCCCGGTGCCGCCGTCGAGCAGGGCGAGCAGCCGGGCGGCGGCCCGTTCGGCCTGGGCGAGGACGGTCGGGGTGAGGACGCGGTTGCGGGAGACGACGTGCCGGGCGACCTCCAGCTCGTCGAGGGCCAGCTCGATCTCCCGGCGGTCGGCCAGGTACGGCTCGAAGCAGGGCCAGTGCTGGACCATCAGTTCGCGCAGCTGCGGCAGGGTGAGGAAGACCAGCGGGTCGTCGTCGGCCGGGTCGAGCAGGTAGCCCTTGCGGCGGCTGACCTCGCGGACGGCGCCGGCCCGGTGCGCCCACTCCTCGCCGGCCGGTCCGGCCGCGGCGGTGACCCAGTCCTCGCCGTGGGCGGGCGCGTAGATCGGGTGCAGCACCTCGTCGACGAGGGAGCGGAGCCGCTGCTCGACCAGGTTGAGCCAGACGTAGGCGCGGCCGGACAGCCTGACCCGCTGGTAGGCGTCCTCCCACTCGGCGCCGGACCAGGCGAGCGCGGGGACCTCGACCGGCCCGCCCTGGGCGGGGACGAGCGAGCGCCCGCCGGTCAGGGCGGGGCGCATGACCACCGTCGGCGCCTCGCTGCGGGCGCCGCCACGGTCGGGGCCGCCGGGCCCACCGCCACGACCGCCGGCGGGGAACACCATGCGCACCTCACCTGGTTCCTGTCGTGAGCGCCGGCCGGGGCCGCTCGGAGCTGTCTGCCTGTCTGTCTGCCTGCCGTCCGACCGGTCGGACGGCCGCGCACCGGACGACCCGAGGACCGGCCGGCGCACCGCCGACGCACCGCCGGTTCGCCGACGGTTCGCCTGATGGATCGCCATGAGTCCCGAACAGCCGGACGATCAAGGGTACTGCCCGCCGAGAACCGCCCGCAGCCGGTTGGGTCACGGCGGCGGCCGGGCCGACGGGACACCCCAACCGTCTCATCCGCCCCGCCCACCACGAAAGCCCCGCGACCGCCCCCGTGACGACCTCGTGCCGACCCCGCGACGGCTCCACGACCGCCCGGGACGGCCCGCGACGACGCGCGCGGACACCCGTTCGGGCGAATACGGCACAAATGGCCCCGCCGTCGGGCGAAGCGTCGGGGAGTATGCGGACTGTGCCGCCGTGTGCCGTGGGTCACGGTGCCCGAGCGGCGCATGCCCGGCCACGAGGCCGGGAAGAGAGTGCCTCCGAGGTCCGGGCCCGACCATCGGACTCCACGTCAGTTCTCCTTCTACGCAAGGAAGTCGAGGAACCATGCAGGTCTGGCCAGGGACCTCCTACCCCCTCGGTGCCACCTACGACGGGGCCGGCACCAACTTCGCCGTGTTCTCGGAGAGCGCCGACCGGATCGAGCTCTGCCTGCTCGACGAGGACGGTTCGGAGTCCTCCGTCGAACTGCGCGAGACCGACGCCTTCGTCCGGCACGCCTACCTCCCGGGCGTCCAGCCGGGCCAGCGCTACGGATTCCGCGTCCACGGCCCCTACAACCCGGGCCTCGGCCAGCGGCACAACAGCGCCAAGCTGCTGCTGGACCCGTACGCCAAGGCGATGAGCGGGAACATCGACTGGGACGAGTCGGTCTACGGCTACCACTTCGGCGCCCCCGAGCGCCGCAACGACCTCGACTCGGCCCCGCACACCATGCACTCGGTGGTGATCAACCCGTACTTCGACTGGGGCACCGACCGGCCGCCCCGCACCGACTACCACCGCACGGTGCTCTACGAGGCCCATGTGAAGGGCCTGACCAAACTGCACCCGGGCATCCCCGAGGAGATCCGCGGCACCTACGCGGGTGTCGCCCACCCGGCCGTGATCGAGCACCTCGCCAAACTCGGCGTCACCGCGATCGAGCTGATGCCGGTGCACCAGTTCGTCCGCGACCACCGGCTGCGGGACCTCGGGCTGGCCAACTACTGGGGCTACAACACCGTCGGCTTCTTCGCCCCGCACTCCTCCTACTCCTCCACCGGCGACCGGGGCCAGCAGGTGCAGGAGTTCAAGTCGATGGTGAAGGCGCTGCACGCGGCCGGCATCGAGGTCATCCTCGACGTGGTCTACAACCACACCGCCGAGGGCAACCACCTGGGCCCGACGCTCTCCATGCGCGGCCTCGACAACGTCTCCTACTACCGCCTCGCCCGGGACCAGCGGTTCTACGAGGACACCACCGGCACCGGCAACAGCCTGCTGATGCGCAGCCCGCACGTCCTCCAGCTGATCATGGACTCGCTGCGCTACTGGGTCACCGAGATGCACGTCGACGGCTTCCGCTTCGACCTCGCCGCCACCCTGGCCCGGCAGTTCCACGAGGTGGACCGGCTCTCCTCGTTCTTCGACCTGGTCCAGCAGGACCCGGTGGTCTCCCAGGCCAAGCTGATCGCCGAACCCTGGGACCTCGGCGAGGGCGGCTACCAGGTCGGCAACTTCCCGCCGCTGTGGACGGAGTGGAACGGCATGTACCGGGACACCGTCCGCGACCTGTGGCGCGGCGAGAACGCCACCCTCGCCGAGTTCGGCTCCCGGCTCACCGGCTCCTCCGACCTCTACCAGGACGACGGCCGCCGCCCGATCGCCTCCATCAACTTCGTCACCTGCCACGACGGCTTCACGCTGCGCGACCTGGTCTCCTACAACGAGAAGCACAACGAGGCCAACGGCGAGAACAACCGGGACGGCGAGTCCTTCAACCGCTCCTGGAACTGCGGCGTCGAGGGCCCCAGCGAGGACCCCGGCACCGAGGAGCTGCGGGCCCGCCAGCAGCGCAACTTCCTCGCCACCCTGATGCTCTCCCAGGGCGTGCCGATGCTCTCCCACGGCGACGAGCTCGGCCGCACCCAGCACGGCAACAACAACACCTACTGCCAGGACAACCCGCTCACCTGGGTGCACTGGCCGACCGGGGACGGGCCGGACGCCCAGCTGCTGGAGTTCACCCAGGGCATGGTCTGGCTGCGCCGCGACCACCCGGTGTTCCGGCGCCGCCGCTTCTTCCACGGCCGCCCGGTCCCGGGGCGGCACACCGGGGAGGGCGGCGGGGCCGGCGCGTACGAGGACCTCACCGACATCGCCTGGTTCACGCCCGCCGGGGAGGAGATGACCAAGCGCAACTGGGGTGCCAGCTACGCCAAGTCGCTCACCGTCTTCCTCAACGGCTACGCCATCTCGGAGCCGGACCGGCGCGGCGGGCGGATCGTCGACGACTCCTTCCTGCTGATGTTCAACGCGCACTTCGAGCCGCTGGAGTTCACCGTGCCGGCCGGGCACGGGCAGGAGTGGCAGCTCGTGGTGGACACCGCGCAGTCCCGGCTGCCCGCACCGGGGACGGGTCCGGTGGTCAAGGCCGGGGACGCGCTCTGGCTCACCGACCGCTCGCTGATGGTGCTGCAGCGTCCGGCCTGAGTACCGGTACCCGCGGGTGCGCCGGTGCGCCGGTGCGCCCGTACGTCGGTGCGCCGACGGCCCTTGCGCATCCGCCGCCGCACGGGCCACCGTGGTCCCCGGGGAGGCCGGAGCCTGCCCGGGGACCGGACCGAGGGGCGGCGGGGCGATGGCGGGCGATCGGACGACTGCGGCGGAGTTCCTGCTCGGGACGCTGCTCTCCGTCCCGGGCCGGGTCGCGGACGCGACGCTCCGGCGCCCGCCCCCGTACCGGTGGCTGCTCGCACGCACCCGCACCCCCGGGGCGGAGGCCGCCCGGGCCGCCGAACGCGCCCTGTTCGACGGGCTGGTCGCACGGCTCGGCGCGGTCGACGGGATCACCTTCGTCGTCGCCCAGGTGGACGACCGCCGGGTCGCCCCCGGGCTCGGGCTCGACCCGGGCCGCCGGCTGGAGCTGGTCTGCCAGCTCGCCGCGACCGCCTACTTCGCCACCCCGCTGGACCCGCCGGAGCTGCTGCGCCGGATCGACGCGGCCGCCGTCGCCGACTGGCGCACCGGGGCGTACGCCGACCCCCGGCTGCCGCACCCGCCCGAATCGGTCGCCGCCGCGCTGGCCTACTACCGCGACGGCGGCCGCCACCCGGACGGGTCGCCGCGCGAGCACCCCGCACTGTCCGTACCGGGACCCCTGGGGGCGCGCCTGACCTGGGACGAGCCGGGCCGGACGCCGGTCGCGGAGCCGAGCCCGACCATGTTCAACAGCTCCTTCGCCCAGTACGCGGACGACCCGGCCGCCGCCGAGGCGGTGCGGGCCGCCCGGGCCGAGCACGGCCGGATCCTGCGCCTCGGCCGTTCCGGGGCGGGCGGGCCGCAGCGCCCCGGCTACTGCACGGTGCCCCGGGGGTGGCGCCGCCGCGGCCACTGAGCGCCTGCGGGAAGCCCGCCGCTGCCGCACCCCTGCCGGTCCCGCTCACCTGTTCGGTCCAGCAACGGGTCTTGCCCCCGCGCCCGGCCGGGTAGGCATGGAGGCATGACCCACGCCGCCGAGCCCGCGCAGTCCCGCCCGGCCGCCGCCCCCGCCGCCGTGCCGTCGGCCAGCTACCGCCTCCAGCTCCAGCCCGGCTTCACCCTGCACGACGCCACCGCCGCCGTCCCCTACCTGGCCGCCCTCGGCGTCTCCCACCTGCACCTCTCCCCGCTGCTGGCAGCCGCGCCCGGCTCCACCCACGGCTACGACACCGTCGACCACGGCCGGATATCCGAGCAGCTCGGCGGCGAGGACGCGCTGCGGGCGCTGGCCGCCGAGGCGCACCGGCACCACCTGCGGCTGATCGCCGACGTGGTGCCCAACCACATGGCGGTCCCCGTCCCCGAGCACCTCAACCGGCCCCTCTGGGAGGTGCTGCGGGACGGCCCCGACTCGCCGTACGCGGACTGGTTCGACATCGACTGGACCGCCCAGCCGGGCCCGGTGGACGCCCCCGGACGCGGCCGGGTGCTGCTGCCCCTGCTCGGCGACCGGCTCGGCGCCGTCCTCGACCAGCTGGCCGTCGACGGCGAGACCCTCCGCTACCACGACCACGTGCTGCCGCTGCGCCCCGGCACCGAGGCGCTGCCGCTGCCCGAGCTGCTCGCCCGGCAGTGGTACCGCCCGGCCTGGTGGCGGCTGGCCCGCACCGAGCTGAACTACCGGCGGTTCTTCACCGTCAACGAGCTGATCGCCGTCCGGGTCGAGCGTCCCGAGGTGTTCGAGGCCACCCACGGTGTGCTGCTGCGGCTGCACCGCGAAGGCGTGCTGGACGGCTTCCGGATCGACCACCCGGACGGGCTCGCCGACCCGCGCGGCTACCTGGAGCGGCTGGCCGGGGCCACCGGCGGCGCCTACACGGTGGTGGAGAAGATCCTCACCGGCGACGAGCGGCTGCCCGCCGACTGGCCGTGCGCCGGGACCACCGGGTACGACGCGCTGCGCCGGATCGACGGCGTGCTCACCGACCACGCGGGCGCCTGCCGGCTGGCCGGGGCGTACGAGGCCTTCCTGACCGCCTCCCCCGACGGCCGCCCCGACCCGGACCACGGCGACCCCGACCCCGGTCAGCCGTGCGCCGACCCGCACCCGGCGCTGGCCGCCGCCCGGCGGGGGCGGGCCGACATGACCGGGCCCGGCGGCGAGCTGTCCGCCGAGGTGGAACGGCTGGTCCGACTGGCCGTCCGGCTCGGCGCCGCCCACCCGGCGCACGCCGACCACCCCCCGGAGCGGCTGCGCGCCGCACTGGGCCGGCTGCTGACCGGCTACCCCGCGTACCGCCCCTACGTCCGCCCCGGGGAGCCGCTGCCGGAAACCTCCGCCGAGCAGCTGAGCGCCGCCCGCGCGGCCGACGAGGGACCCACCGACGCCACCGACCGGTTCGTCGCCGAGCTCGCGGCGGGCGCGCTCGGGCGCGGGCCCGAGCAGGACGAGTTCGCCGTCCGGTTCGGGCAGACCGCCGCCGCGGTGGCCGCCAAGGGCGTCGAGGACACCGCCTTCTACCGCTGGAACGCGCTGCTGAGCCTCAACGAGGTCGGCGGCGAGCCCGCCCGGCCCGGGGTGCGGCCGGCGGACTTCCACGCCTGGTGCCACTACGTCGAACGGCACTGGCCGCACACCATGACGGTGCTCTCCACCCACGACACCAAGCGCAGCGCCGACGCCCGGGCCCGGCTGGCCGTGCTGGCCGAGCAGCCCCGGGAGTGGGCCGCCGAGGCGGCGGCCTGGTCGACGGCGGCCGGGCGCGGCCCCGGTCACGTTTCCGACAGCGCTCTCGGTCCCTCCTCCGGTCGTGGCCCGGGTCGCGGCTCCGCTTCCGGCCCGGGCCACGACCCGGACAGCGACTGGCTGCTCTGGCAGACCCTGGTCGCCGGCTGGCCGCTCTCCCCGGACCGGCTGGTCGCCGCCGTGCTCAAGGCGGCCCGCGAGGCGAAGCTCCGCACCTCCTGGACCACCCAGGACGTCCGCTTCGAACGCGCCCTCGCCGACCGCGTCCAGGGCGTCTTCGGCAACCCCGGGCTGCTGCCCCGGATCGAGGGCTACGTGGCCGGGCTCGCCCCGTACGCCCGCTCCAACACGCTCGCCGCCGCCCTGCTGCACCTCACCGTGCCCGGGGTGCCGGACCTCTACCAGGGCAGCGAGGAGCCGCTCTACACCCTGGTCGACCCGGACAACCGGCGCCCGGTCGACCTCGGCGCGCTCGCCGTGCGGCTCACCGACTCGCCGACCGCCCGCACCGGCGACCTGGCCCGGGAGAAGCTGCACCTCACCACCACCGCCCTGCACCTGCGCCGCACCCGGGAGTTGGGCGCCCACCGCCCGCTCACCGCCGTCGGCCCGGCCGCCGCCCACCTGCTCGCCTTCGGGCGCGGCCCGGACGTCGTCACCGCCGTCACCCGGCTGCCGTACCGGCTCGCCCGCACCGGCGGCTGGCACGACACCGTGCTGCACCTGCCCGGCGGACGGGGCTGGACGGACGAACTGACGAGCCGTCACTTTCCGTCCGGACCGGTCCCGGTGGGCGAACTGCTGGCCGACGACCGGCCGGTGGTCCTGCTGACCAGGAGGGGCACGTCATGAAGTACCAGGTCTGGGCGCCGAACGCCGCCGAGCGGGTCGAGGTCGCGGTCGACGGCGCGCACCACCCGCTGGCCCGGGACGCCGTCCGCGCCGGGTGGTGGCAGGGCGAGGCGCCCGCCGGGGACTACGCGTTCGTACTGGACGGCGGGCGCCCGATGCCGGACCCGCGCTCGCCCCGGCAGCCGCACGGCCCGGACGGCCCCAGCCGGGCCGTCGACCATGCCGCGTTCAACTGGTCGCACACCGGCTGGCGCGGCCGACCGCTGCCCGGCGCGGTGCTGTACGAGCTGCACATCGGCACCTTCACGGCCGCCGGCACCTTCGAGGCCGCCGCCGAACGGCTCGACCACCTGGTCGGGTTGGGCGTCGACTTCGTCGAGCTGATGCCGGTCTGCCCGTTCCCCGGCAAGCACGGCTGGGGGTACGACGGCGTGTCGCTGTGGGCCGTGCACGAGCCCTACGGCGGCCCCGAGGGCCTCAAGCGCTTCGTCGACGCCGCTCACCGCAAGGGCCTCGGCGTCGTCCTCGACGTGGTGCACAACCACCTCGGACCGGCCGGCAACTACCTGCCCGCCTTCGGCCCCTACTTCACCGACCGGCACCACACCCCGTGGGGATCGGCCGTCAACCTGGACGCGCCGGGCTCCGACGAGGTGCGGGCCTATCTGATCGGCAGCGCGCTCGGCTGGCTGCGCGACTACCGGATCGACGGCCTGCGGCTGGACGCCGTGCACGCCCTGGCCGACGACCGGGCGGTGCACTTCCTGGAGGAACTCGCCACCGAGGTCGACCGGTTGGCGGTGGCGACCAACCGCCCGCTGTTCCTGGTCGCCGAGTCCGACCTGAACGACCCCCGCACCACCGCGCCCCGCGAGGCCGGCGGGCAGGGGCTCGCCGCCCAGTGGAGCGACGACTTCCACCACGCCCTGCACTGCGCCCTGACCGGCGAGTCCCAGGGCTACTACGGGGACTTCGCCGCCGCGCCGCTCGCCGCCGTGGCCCGGGCCCTCACCCGGGGGTTCTTCCACGACGGCGGCTGGTCCTCGTTCCGCGGCCGCCACCACGGCCGCCCCTTCCCGCCCGCCCACGGCCACCGGCTGCTCGGCTACCTCCAGACCCACGACCAGGTGGGCAACCGGGCGCTCGGCGACCGGATCTCCACCGGCCTCTCCCCCGGGCGGCTCGCCTGCGGGGCCGCGCTGGTACTCACCTCGCCGTTCACCCCGATGCTGTTCATGGGTGAGGAGTGGGGCGCGGCCACCCCCTGGCAGTACTTCACCGACCACACCGACCCGAACCTCGCCGAGGCCGTCCGCCGGGGCCGGCGGCGGGAGTTCGCCGAGCACGGCTGGGCGGCGGACTCGGTGCCGGACCCGCAGGAGCCGGCCACCGTGCTGCGCTCGGTGCTCGACTGGACCGAGCCCCGGCGCGAACCGCACCGGGCGCTGCTGGACTGGAGCCGGACGCTGATCCGGCTGCGGCGGGAGCACCCGGAGCTGACCGATCCCGATCTGGCCGCCGTCCGGGTCGAGTTCGACGAGGACGCCCGCTGGCTGGTGGTGCACCGGGGGCCGTTCCGGGTGGCGGTGAACCTGGGAACGGCGGCGGCCGCGGTGCCGGCGGCCGGCGAGGTGGTGGCCGCGTTCGGGGGGCACCGCCGCTCCGGGGACCGGCTCACCCTCGACCCGGACTCGGTCGTGGTGGTCCGCCGCTGACGGTCCCGCGCCGGCCAGTGGTCGCCGTCACAACTTCAGGCAGCCGTCACTGCTTCAGGCGGCCGTCGCTACTTCAGGAAGCCGTCGATCCGCTCCCGCAGCCCGTGCGCGTCCAGCCCGTACGCCGCCAGGTGCTCGGTGATCGACCCGTACTGCCGGTGCTCCGCCTGCGGCACCCCGAGGGCCAGCACCCGGTGCGGCCGGTCGGCGAGCGCGTCGTGCGCGGCGTTGGCGGAGGTGCCGGCCAGGTACGGCTCGACCAGCACCACGTCCGCCCGCCGCTCGGTGGCGGCGCGCAGCGCGGCGCCGTCGAAGGGCCGGACGGTGGCCGCGTACAGCACGGTGACGTCCAGGTTGGCGGTGGCGGCGAGGACGGCGTCCAGCATCGGGCCGACCGCGACCACGGCGCCCCGGCCGCCCTCGCGGACCACCGTGAACCGCCCCGGCTCGACCTTCAGCGCCCGCTCGTTCTGGTGCGCGGACAGCCGGACGTACACCTTGCGGTCGCCGTCGGCCACCGCGTGCCGCAGCAGCCGCTCCGCCTCGTCCGGGTGGCCGGGCACGTGCACCGTCCAGTCGGCCAGGGTGTCCAGCAGCGCGACGTCGCCCGGCGACATGTGGGTCCGGCCGCCGGCCGGCCAGTCGTAGGAACCGGCCGCGCTGACCAGCACCGCGCCGACGCCCTGGTGGTTGAGGTCCAGCTTGACCTGCTCGAACGGCCGCTCGACCAGGAAGCTGGCGAAGGTGTGGGCGATCGGCCGCATCCCGGTGAGCGCCAGTCCGGCGGTGGCGCCGATCAGCAGCTGTTCACGGATGCCGACGTTGACCAGCCGGTCCGGGTGCCGCTCGGCGGCCTTCTGGAAGCCCGCGGCACTGATGTCCGCGAGGACGAGGGCGAGCCGGGGGTCCTCGTCCAGCAGGCCGGAAGTGACCTCGATGAAGCGGTCGCGCATGGTGTCCATGGGGTTCGGGCCCTTTCCGGCTCAGGAGTTCTTCGGTTCGACGCGGGCCACCACGACCCGGGGCCGGCCCGGGTGCCCGGCGGTGTACGCCGCGTGCAGCGCCTCGTGGTCGCGGCCGTCCACGGTCTCCGCCGACCAGCCCTCGGCGGCGAAGCGGGCCGCGATGCCGCCGCGCCAGCCGTGCGTGGCGGAGGAGTTGTCGATCACCAGGGCGTGCAGCCGGTCCAGGCCGTAGGCGCCGGCGAAGGCCACCGCCTCGTGGTTGGAGCCCTCGTCGAACTCCGCGTCGCCGAGCAGCACCCAGACCGCCGGGTCGTGCAGGCCCTGGGCGCGCAGGCCGAGCGCGGTGCCGACCCCGATCGGCAGCCCGTGCCCCAACGAGCCCGAGCTGATCTCCACCCCGGGGACCAGCAGCCGGTCCGGGTGGTGGCCGAGCGGCGAGTCGTAGGCGCCGAAGCTGGACAGCACCTGCGGGTCGAGGAAGCCCTTGGCCGCCAGCACCGCGTAGTACGCCATCGGGCCGTGGCCCTTGGAGAGCAGGAAGCGGTCCCGGTCCTGGGCCTGCGCCGTCTCCGGGGTGACCCGCAGGACCCTGTCGTAGAGCACCCACAGGGCGTCCAGGGTGGAGGTCGCGGCCGGGCCGTGCTTCTCGTCGCCGGTCATCAGCGCCATCAGGCCCGGCAGTTCGCCGAAACCGGAGGCAGGGGTTCGGGTGCGGTTCGTCATGCCTCCGATGCTGCAACCTGAAGTCGGCTTCAAGTCAAGCGCTACAGTGTCACCCATGATCGCCAACCGGCCGGGCCGCCACGACCTGCTCACGATCGGCCAGCTCTCCGAGCGGAGCGGCCTCGCCACCTCCGCGCTGCGCTACTACGAGCGCCTGGGCCTGATCCACGCCACCCGCACCACCGGCAACCAGCGCCGATACACCCGCGGCACCCTGCGCCGGATCGCCTTCGTCCGCGCCGCCCAGCGGGTCGGGCTGTCCCTGGACGAGGCCAAGGTCGCCCTCGACCGGCTCCCCGAGCACCGCGCCCCCAGCGGCAGGGAGTGGGACGGGGTCGCGGAGTCCTGGCAGAGCCGGATCGACGAGCAGATCGCCGAACTGGAGCGGCTCAAGGCCAAGCTCGGCGGCTGCATCGGCTGCGGCTGCCTCTCACTCACCCGCTGCGCGCTCTACAACGCCGCCGACCGCGCCGGCGCGACCGGCCCCGGCGCCCGCTACCTGCTCACCCGCGACCCGGCCACCGGCCCCGAGCCCGCGCCGACGGACGGGCCGGACGGCGTCTGACCTGGCGGATGCGCCGCCCGCGCGCGCCGCCCGCGCGCGCGGCGCGTCCGGCGCGTCCGGCGGGCCGCCGGGGCGGCGCGCTCTAGCGTGGGCGGGTCACCGCAGGTAGCGAGGCTGGAGCCGCTGATGAACCGCCGTTCTTCCCGTCCGTTCCGTTCGTTCCGTTCGTTCCGGACCGCCCTCGTGGGCCTGGCGGTGGGCGGGCTGCTGCTCGGAGCCGTCGGCTGTTCGAGCAGCGGGGGCGGGGGTGGTTCCTCCTCCCCGGCTGTCCACTCCCCGGCTGCCCACTCCCCGGCCGCTTCCTCCCCGGCTGCTTCCTCTCCGGCCGCCTCTTCCCCCGCCGCCTCCTCCGCGCCGGCCGGGGCGGTGACCGTGACGATCAAGGACTTCAAGTTCGGCCCCGCCACCCTCACCGTGGCCCCGGGCACCACGATCACCGTCACCAACCAGGACTCCGCCGGCCACACCCTCACCGCCATCGCCCCCAACCCCGGGGCCTTCGACACCGGCCTGCTGGAACAGGGCAAGTCGGCGACGATCACCGCCCCCACCGCCCCCGGCTCGTACCCGTTCCACTGCGACGTCCACCCGACCATGACGGGCACCCTCGTCGTCCAGTGACCGTTCGTGTCGGACCCACCGCCTAGCCTCGGGACGGAACCACCCGCAGGAAGGCCCACCCATGATCGTCGACCGCATACGCGTCCATCCGCAGCTCGTCCCCGCGGACGAGCGCGACGAGTGGCCGTGGACGGTGCCCTGCGTGGGGGCGCTGCTCGGGGCGGGGGTGTCGCTGCCCGCGCCGGTGACCTTCCTGGTCGGCGAGAACGGCAGCGGCAAGTCGACCCTGGTCGAGGCGGTGGCGGAGGCGTTCGGGCTGGACTCCTACGGCGGGCGCGGCGGCGCCCGCTACGCCTCGCCGCGCGCGAAGAGCACCCTCGGCGAGCGCCTCCACCTCGACTACACGCCGCGCGGGCTCGCCATGGCGTCGGGCCCGCGCGCCAAGCGGCGCGGCTTCTTCCTCCGGGCGGAGACGGCGATGGGGATGATGGAGGAGAAGCAGGGCTGGCCCGGCTACTGGGACGAGCGGACCGACCTGATGAGCCACGGCGAGGGCTTCCTCACCGTGTTCGAGTCGATGTTCCAGGGCCCCGGGCTGTATGTGCTGGACGAGCCGGAGGCCGCGCTGTCCTTCACCTCCAGCCTGCGTCTGGTCGCCCTGCTCGCCGAACTGGGCCGCGGCGGCGCCCAGGTGATCTGCGCGACCCACTCCCCGATCCTGGCCTCCGTACCGGGCGCGGCCGTCCTGGAGGTCGGCGAGCACGGGATCCAGCAGACCCGGTGGCAGGAGCTCGCGATCGTCGACCACTGGCGCCGCTACCTGGAACGGCCGGAGGCCTACCTCCGGCACCTGCTCTGAGCCACGCGCGCCGGTCAGGCGCGCAGCTCGGCCAGGTCCTCCGCGCCGAGCACGAGACCGCCCGCCGCGAGGTTCTCCTCCAGGTGGTCGAGCGACCCGGTGCCCGGAATCGCCAGCACCGACGGCGAGGCCGCCAGCAGCGCGCCGAGCGCCACCTGCGACGTGGTCGCGCCCACCCGGGCGGCGACCCGGCCCAGCCGTTCGCGGTCGAGCGGGACCAGGCCCCCGCCGAGCGGGAAGTACGGCACATACGCGATACCCGCCGCCTCGCAGTCGGCCAACAGCCCCGAGCCGTTCTCGAACGAGTTCTGCACCGCCGCGACGGGCGCGACCGCCCGCGCCTCGGCGAGCTGGGCGGCGTCGACGTTGCTCACGCCCAGGTGCCGGATCAGCCCCTGCTCGCGGAGCTCGGCGAGCGCCGCGAACCGGTCCGCGATCGACTCGGTGTCCGGCCCGGTCAGCCCGCCCACCCGCAGGTAGACCAGGTCCAGCCGGTCCAGCCCGAGGGCCCGCAGGTCCGCCTCCACCAGGCCGCGCAGCTGGTCCGGCCCCGCCTTCCCGGTCGGCACACCGTCCGGACCGGGCAGCGGACCGACCTTGGTCGCGATCACCAGGTCGTCCCGGTAGGGGGTCAGCGCCCTGCGGATCAGCTCGTTCGCGCGCACCGCTCCGCGGTTGTAGAAGCCGGCCGTGTCGATGTGGTTCACCCCGAGCTCGACAGCGCGCCGGAGCACCGCGATGCCGGCCTCCGGATCCCGCGCCGGGCCGTCGAAGGTGCCGGCGGCGAGGCGCATCGCGCCGAAGCCGAGCCGGTTGACAGGGAGGTCGCCGCCGAGGAGGAATGTCGTGGTCGCTGTGGTCGTCATGCGTCCCATGCTGTCCGCCACCGCGAACCCCGGCGAGACCGTGGCCAGTTGCTGCCAGACTGGACGGATGAGCAATGAGCAGGTGTTCTCGGTCCACGGCGACGCGGAACTGGCCGCGCGCGCCGGCCATCTCTTCGAGTCCGCGCAGACCGAGTTCCTGTGCGCGGCCAGGGACCTCCGCACCTGGTCCCGCCCGGAGGCGAGGGCCGCGGTCCGGGCCCGGATGCTGGACGCCGCCGCGCCCGGCTTCACCACCCGCAAGCTCCTCAGCCCGGTCGCCCTCGCCGACGAGGAGGCCCGCGCCCACCTGCGGCTGGTGCAGCGCGCGGGCACCCTCGTCCGGATCAGCGGCTCACCGCTGCCGCACGAGACCATCCTCATCGACCGGCGGGTGATGATCCTGGCGGGCCGGGAGAACCCCGCCGGCCGCGAGTACACCGTGACCACGTCGCAGTCCCTGGTCGACGGCGTGCACGCGCTCTTCCAGGCTGCCTGGGACAGCGCCGTCGACCTCGACGCCTACCTGTCCGGCGACGTCCCGCACCTCGACGCGGACGGCCGCACGATCCTCCGGTCGCTCGCCTCCGGGCTCACCGACGAGGTGGCGGCCCGGCGTCTCGGCGTCTCCCTGCGCACCTACCGGCGGCGGGTGGCCGAGCTGATGGCACGACTCGAAGCCGACTCCCGCTTCCAGGCCGGCCTGCGCGCGGGAGAGTTGGGCCTGCGCGGGGCGTAGCCGCCCGCGTGGGAACGGTCGCGCCGCCGCCCCCTGAGCCGGGGCGGCGGCGCGCTGTTCACGTCGTCACGGGGTGTAGCTGACCCAGCCCTGCTTGGGGGTGGTGTTCGGCGGGCAGTACAGGCGGACGTTCTGGAAGGTGGTGTACGGCCCCGAGATGCGGCTGGAGTTGTCGGAGCAGCTGATGTTCACCCACCACTTGGTGGTGCCCGTGGCCGAGCAGGAGACGTTGTAGTACCACTGGTTGCCGTCCTGGCCGAACGACCCGGTGCTGCAGTTGATGCTGTCGACCCGGGTCGGCGAGCCGGTCTGCGCACTGGCGGCCGGTGCCGTGACGACTGCGGCCGCGGCGGCTCCGACCAGCAGACAGCCGGCCAGGCTGATCCTCTTGGTGTTCCTGCGCACGATGGTTCCGTCCTCGTTGTCGGTGGTGACAAGACGCGCCGCTGAAACCCGCGGCCGGGACGTGCCTCGGCGAATATAGGGAGGGAGTGTGAAGTTCCGCATATGACAGCGGAATTGTCGCCAGGCCCGCCGTACGCTGCCGATTCGTCCACGCGGACTGCGACGTTTGGCGCACCGCGAGCCTGACGGGTCACCCGATTCGCGGAGGCCGTGCACCAACCACCGGCCCATCGGCCGGAATCCGCCGCTCCCCGACTGTCGGCCTACGGCGCGACCTCCACCCAGACGATCTTCCCCATGCCGTCACGCGGGCAGCAACCCCAGCGCTGCGCCAGCAGCTTGACCAGCACCAGGCCGCGCCCGGACTCGCCCTCCCCGGACGCCGCTCTGAGCACCGGGCCGCGCTCACCGCGCGCGTCGTGCACCTCGATCCGGAGGCGTCGCCGGTCGACGTCGAGCACGAGCTGAACCCGGCGCCCCATCGGCGTGCCGTGCAGGACGGCGTTGGTCACGAGCTCGCTGACGAGCAACTGGCCTGCTTCGATGAACCGTTCACCCCCCGGCGCATCCGTGAGCAGCTTTTCGAGCAGCCGGCGGGCCTCACCCGGCGAGCGTCGGCTGCGCGGCAGCCAGGTCGAGAGGGAGGCGGAGGGAGAGGGGGAGGAGTTGCAGGAGGACATGGTGGATTCACCTTCCACGTGCAGGGAGTTGAGGCATAGGAATGCCCGGCAACCGACCGCTTGATCACTCAGACGGTCCGGTGCGTCACTGCATGTAGCATGCTCCGCAATGACCCAACTTCGCAAGCGCATGCTCGCGCAATTGCGTCACATCGCAAGGGGCTTGTGATCATCGAAGGAGGTGGCAGACTGTGACTCGACGTCAACCGAAAGGGAGCGACAAGAGTGGACAGTCCGACGGTGCTGCGGCGTAGGCTCGGCTCCGAGCTGCGACGATTGCGCGAACGGACGGGACTCCAGGCCAAGGCGGCCGCCGACACGCTGCGGTTCAGTGCGACCAAGATCTCGCGTATCGAGTCCGGCCAGACGACTCTCAAGGAATCGGACGTCCGAGCACTGCTCGAACTGTACGGCGTCACCGACGAGGCAGAGCTGCGACAGTTCATCTCCCTCACCCGCCGCAGCACACAACGTGGTTGGTGGCACGACTACGGCGATGCGCTCCCCGATTGGTTCCAGACCTACGTCGGCATGGAGTCCGATGCCTCCCGAGTCCGCGCCTACGAGATCGAGCTGATCCCGGGCCTCTTCCAAACCGCCGACTACGCACGCGCCATCTTCCGAACCTCACCCTCCGAGCAGAGCCAGGACGAGATCGAACGCCGCGTCAAACTGCGCATTCAACGGCAGGAGATCTTCCAGAGGCCGGACCCGCCAGCGGTCTGGGCAATCCTCAACGAGGCGGTACTACGCCGCCCGGTCGGTGGCCCGGACGTCATGAACGGCCAGATCCTCCACCTCATCGATCTGGCCGAGAAGTACGATGTCAAAATCCAGGTACTACCACTGGACATCGGAACACACGCATCAATGAGCTGCGCGTTCCACATCCTCTCCTTCGCCGACGTTCCGGGCGAGGTGGTCTACGTCGAAGCACTGACGAGCAGCCTGTATCTGGAACGGGAGTCGGACATCGCCCACCACGAGCTCGCGTTCACTCGACTCTCGGAATCGGCGATGCGCCCGCAGGAATCGCTTTCCTGGATGCAGGAGCTAGCAGCAGAGAGGCACGGACGTGACAACTGACCAGGCGTGGCGGAAGAGCAGCTACAGCGGAAGCGAGGGCGGCAACTGCATCGAGGTTGCCGACACCTGCGCCGACACCGTTCCCGTCCGTGACAGCAAGGATCCTCACGGACCCACCCTGACCTTCAGTACCGATGCCTGGCAGTCGTTCATCACCGCTGTCCACAGCGGCGAACTCCCCACCCAGCCGTGACCGCTCGGCGGCTCCTGCGACCATCGCAGGAGCCGCCGAAACCACGATCCACGGGAGGGAATCTGACGTGCGCGCCAACGTCACCTGGCGATTTCCCGCCTGCCCCTGTTGACGTCACCGGTTCCGTGCCCGGCGCGGTCGCGCTGCCTCACGAACAGTCCCAGTGGTGGTCGACCGGACGGTCCGGGCACGACCCGCACTCGAAGATGTAGACACCGCCCGCATCGCCGAACATCACCTGGGCGGGACTGTGCGCGCCGCGGCCCCCGGTGGTGTCGCGTCGCTCCTCGCCGGTCTCGCTGTCGCGGTCCTCCAGCGGGAGCCAGGTGCGGCCCGACACGCCGTCGTACTCCCAGCTGCTCACCGTCAGGAGATGGTCCATCGTCCGCCCGCAGGTCGGGCAGTCCGGCCAGCAGGGGTCCTGGGTCCAGCTCGGGTATCCGCCGAGCTTGATCCCCGGGGCCTCGGCCAGGTGGTAGCTGTACCACAGGCCGGTGCGAGCCTTCAGCTCCTGCATTCGGATGCTCAGTGCGTCGCTCACCTCCTCCGGCATGTCCGAGCTCGGGTAGTCGGTCACCGGCTCGGGGTGCAGGACGCACGGGGCCGGGATGCTGTCCCCGGGCGCCGTGGCGACGGTCGACGGCGCGGTGTCGAGGACCGGGCCCACCGCGTCGGAACTCCGCCAGAGCACCTGGGGTGTCGGCTCCGGGCAGGAGTCGACGATGAACGGGCACCAGAGCACCTGGAGCAGGTCGGTCCCGGCAGGGAAGTCGAGTTGGGGGACGTCCCGGCGGTGGATCTGGACAACGGGCACCAGGGGCACCGTCCCCTCCGTCCCCGGTTGGCCCCAGTGCCCGGGGTGGCTCGTGCTCGGGCAGAGCGGCCACGGCTCGTCGGCGGGCCACAGCATCGGCCCACCGACCGAGCTCTCGGCCGGGGACGGGCTTCCGGCGCGGGGGTGGAGGCGTATCGCGTCGCGGCGCAGCGGCGCCAGCTCGGGGAAGAGCCGCTCCACATCTACGCGGCGTTGCGGGGTCGTGCGGGCCATCGTCGTCTCCGGGGTGCGGTGTGCGGGCGGTGGAGTCGCCGCGGGGGCGTGGTTCGGCGGGAGCAGAACTCGATCTCCGGGAACCGGTCCGCCCGATCACGTACCGATTCGACCGAACGACAGATCGACTCTGCATCCGTGGCTCCGATCCCATCACGTCCCACCGACAACCCGAACGGAGCCGGCACCGGCCGGCCCGGCCCGGCCGCCCATTCCCGCAGCCCTGCGCACGTCCTACGGCGCGTTCTCGCAGCGGGACCTTCTGCAATGCGCGCGAAAACGCCCTCCCCGGAGATTGAGGCGCCGGGGAGGGCGTTTTTCATTCCGGTACTAGACGGGCCTTCCGATCAGGAGGCGGAAATCGCCCCGATCGGGAATCAGTTCCACTTCTGGTAGTTGCCACCGTTGCCGCCGATGGCGTAGACGTCGCCGTTCACGTTGCTGTCCAGGTAGCGGCCGGTGGCGACGTTCCGGTAGAAGGCGCCGTTGCCGCCCCAGCTCTTGACCCACTTCTGGTAGTTGCCGCCGTTGCAGCCGAGCGTGTAGACCTTGCCCTCGCCGTTGCTGTCGAGGCAGCGGCCGGTGGCCAGGTTCTTGAAGGTGTAGGTCTCGTTGCCCTCGTCGTTGGCCCACCAGACCTGGTAGGAGCCACCGTTGGCGCCCAGGGTGTAGACATTGCCGTTGCCGTTGCTGTCCAGGACGCGGCTGGTGGCGAGGTTGGTCAGGGTGACGTAGCCGGAGGCGGCGCTCGCCGACCCGGTGGACAGGAACGTCAGGCCGCCGGCCAGAACGGCCGTCGAGGCAGCAAGGGCAGCGGTGCGCTTGACGAGCTTCATCGCATTTCCTCCCGATGTCGACCGGCCCGTTTGACCGGTCGACGTCGAACTTATCCGCAGAATCCCTTGGTTGGACCTCCGGATCTCCGGACATGTCCAGCTTCGGCCACCTGGAACTGGGCGATCCGGATTTCTCGGGCGGGAACGGAACAATTCCCGCCGGTACATCAGTGGATATGGCCTGACATTCCCCGGAAACGCGCTGGACAGACCGCGCCGATACACGGATGTCATGGCAAGGCCAACACAAAGCGGAGAAATCACGCATACCCGACCATTCAGCACTCGAAGTCTTCGACCACGAACTTGGCCGGATCCGGCAGAACCGGGCGTTGTCCGACCCGCCGCGTACCGTTCAACGACCACGGCAAACCCGCAAGTCACCAGGAGGCAACCGTGCCCACGGCCGCCGAGATGATCGCCCAGGACACCGTCGCCGCGCTCGCCCGCTGCCTCGCCCGCACCGGGCACGGCCTCACCACCGAGGCTCTCGACCGCTGCGGCGCGACCCTGGACCCGCTCGGCTTCCGCGAACGCGTCGTCGCGATCCGCGATGCCGTGCTCGCCGACCTCCCGGCCGGCTACCCGGAGTTCGAGCGGGTACTGCAGGACGCGCTGCGGGACGAGGAGTTCGTCGGATGGATGACCTTCCCGGTCGGCGAGGCCGTCGCCGTGCGCGGCCTGGACGCCTTCGAGCCCGCGCTCGCGCTGCTCGCCGCGCTCACGCCCCGGCACACCTCCGAGAGCGCCGTCCGCCCGTTCCTCCGGGCCGACCAGCCCCGCGCGCTCGCCGTCGTCGCGCGGTGGACCGGGCACCCGGACCCGCACGTCCGGCGCCTCGCCAGCGAGGGCACCCGGCCGCGCCTGCCGTGGGCTCCCCAACTGCCCGCGCTGATCGCCGACCCGAGGCCCGCGCTACCGCTGCTCGACGCGCTGTACCGGGACGGGTCCGACTATGTGCGCCGCTCGGTCGCCAACCATGTCAACGACATCAGCCGCGACCACCCCGACATCGCCGTCGAGGCTGCCGGCCGCTGGCTCGCCGATCCGGCGCCGACCACGCCGCAGCTGGTCCGGCACGGCCTGCGGACCCTGATCAAGGCGGGCCACCCGGAGGCACTCACCCTGTTCGGCCACCGCCCGGACGTCCAGGTGACCGTCGAGGGGCCGCGGGTCCTGACCCCGGAGGTCCGGCTCGGCGAGGACCTCGTGTTCGAGTACGCGGTGACCAACACCCACGACGAGCCCACCAGCGTGGTGATCGACTACGTCGTGCACCATGTGAAGGCCAACGGCGGCCGGACGCCCAAGGTCTTCAAGCTGACCACCCGCTCACTGGCGCCCGGCGAGACCCTGCGGGCGACCAGGCGGCACGCCGTGAAGCCGATCAGCACCCGGCGCTACCACCCCGGCGTGCACCTGCTGGAGCTCCAGGTCAACGGCCGCCGCCACGGCGAGGGTTCGTTCACCCTGCACCTGTGACGGTCGCGAGAACCGCGTCCGCGAGCTCCTCCACGGACCGGCCGTCCCCCGCCTCCAGCGGCTCCGGACCGAGCGCGGCCAGCTCGGCGAGCAGCAGTTCCTGGTAACGCACCGACCTGGCCAGGAACTTGTCCATCAGGTACCGGCCGTCCTGGCTCGCCTCCGGGTAGCGGCCGGCCGTCCGGATCCGGGTGCGCAGGACGGCCTCGTCCGCGCGCAGCCAGTGGTCGGAGACCCCGGTGCCGCCGAACCGCGCCACCTCGGGCGGCCACAGCGCCGAGCCCTCCAGGACGAGGCCCGCGTCCCCGCCCTCCGCGACCAACTGCTCGATCCTGGGCCCCAGCCGCGCGTAGTGCTCCCGCACCGAGGCGACCAGCTCCTCGACGGTGAGGGCCCGGTAGTGCTCGGCCACGTGCGGCGGGACCTCCCACCCCGGCACCGGCCACGGTCGGCCGGGGTGGCGCGCCAGCGTGTCCGTCGACCGGTACGCGAAGCCGAGCCGGTCCGCCAGCAGCCGGCCGAGCGTCGACTTCCCGGTGTTCGACGTCCCGCCGATCAGCACCACCCGCACACCGTCGTCCGTCATACCGCCGACCCTATCCACCGGCCCCGGCCCGGGTCCGCGCACCGGAAGTCGGACCCGCCGACTTCCCGCGCGCGAGGCGTGCGATGCGCGCGAGGCGTCCGGTCAGGACCGGCACCCCGACGGCGCACCCGGCTACGGCGATCATCGCGAGTCCCGCCCCGACCAGCACGGCGCGCGGCCCCAGCACAGCCGTCAGCGGACCGCCCAGGGTCGCACCCGCCGGGGAGGCCGTCATCAGCACGGACGACCTCAGGGCGAGGACGGAGGTGAGGGCGGGCGGCGGCGTGAGGTCCTGGAACAGGCCGAGCGACAACGCTCCGTACGGGCCGTACACCACCCCGACCACGGCGAACCCGGCCACCGAGACCACGGCCGGCCCGGGCGGCGCGAACGACAGCAGGGCGACGCCGTGCGCGGCGACGATCCCCAGCAGCACCGGCCGGACCGCGCCGCGGCGCAGCATGCCGACGGCCAGCGCGCCCAGCACCGCGCCGACCCCGAAGGCCGCCCAGTAGGCGCCGAGCAGCCCCGGCCCGGCCGCGAGCTCCTGCCCGACGAACAGCGGCAGCGCGACCTCCACGGGGCCCCAGGCCAGGTTGAACAGCCAGGTCAGAACGAGCAGGGCGAGCAGCTCCGGCCTGGTCCGCAGCACCCGCAGCCCCTCGCCGCGCGCCACGGCCTCCCCCTCCGCGCGGTCCCGGTCGGAGGCGGGGACGGCACCGGGGACGGCGGACAGCCGCCCGGCACCGACGGCCAGCACCGCGAACGACAGGGCGTCCAGCCCGAGCACCCAGGCCGGTGCGACCACCGCCGTCAGCGCCCCCGCCAGCGCCGGTCCCGCGATCATCGCCACCCAGCCGCTCGTACTGAGCAGCGCGTTCGCCGCCAACCGCCGCTCGGCCGGGAGCACCTCGGCCACCAAGGCGTACCGGGCGCTCGCGCCCCACCCGTGCAGCAGCGAGGACCCGGCCAGCAGGGCCAGCAGCAGCAAGGGCCCCAGCACGCCGAGCGCCCACCCGACGGGTACAGCGCCGAGCAGCACCGCGCGCGTCCACGCGTCCGCCCGGATCAGCCGCCGCGCGGGCAGTCCGCGCAGCCAGCGGCCGAGCAGCAGCGCACCGAGCGCGCCGGGCAGGACGTAGGCGGCGACGGCGGCCCCCACGAACAGTCCGGCCCGCCCGGGCGGGGCCAGTTGCAGCGCGAGCCACGGCACGGCGACGGCGCTCATGCCGTCCCCGAGGTCGGACACCGCGAGCGCGGGGAGCAGCCGGCGGAACGGGCCCGGGACGAACAGCGGACGGTAGGCCGGGGGAAGCCGCCGGACCAGTGGTGCGGATGAGATCATGCAGGCCAGGCAAGCGGTTCACGCGCGCTTGAAGTCAAGCGGGACCGGGGAACGGGGGCGGACGTGCGGGATGTCGGTATCGGGGAGCTGGCCCGGCAGACCGGTCTGCGGCCCTCGGCGCTGCGGTACTACGAGAGCCTCGGTCTGCTGCCCGCCGCCCGCCGCGAGGGCGGCCGCCGGGTCTGGCCGGCGGCCACGCTGCGCCGGGTCGCCCTGATCCGGATGTCCCAGCGGGCGGGCTTCACGCTGGCCGAGATCCGGGGGCTGCTGGACACCTCCACCACGCGCGGCACCACCCGCCAGTGGCGCGCCCTGGCCGAACGCAAGCTGCCCGAACTCGACCGCGTCGTCCGGCAGACCCAGCAGCTCCGGGACGCCGTCGCGGCCTGCCTCGCCTGCGGCTGCATGAACTTCGCCGACTGCGAACTCCTCTCCGCCGGTGCGGCCGACAGCGGTTGAGCGTGACGCGGAACGCGGGCGGAAGCGGCCTCCGGAACGTGATCGACATGTGATCCGGCGGCCCGCCCGAACCTCCCTTGCCGGACAAGCCGGACGAGGACCTCGCCGCGCGGCTCGACGGCGGCCAGCTGCCGGACGCCGCGCTGTACCGCAGCGGCTGGCTGGACGGCGGACTGGCCTTCACCCCTGACGAACTCCGGTGGATCTTCGCCGGGTTCAGTGAGCTGGAGATCCGCCCGATGGTCCCGCAGGAGCCCGCGTCCCCGCTCTTCGGCCTGCCCGTGCTGCTCACCGCCCTGTTCCGCAGGCCGCTCGCCGACCGAGGCATGCGGGCGCCACGACCGGGCAGGAAGGAGGGTGGACAGGGGCGGGGGCCGGTCGGCCGATCCGCCGGCCGGCAGCGATGAGGGGACGGGACGCGATGTCCGCCGACGAAACGCCGTGGGACGACGCCGTCGGGCGCGGACTGGGCTTCCTCCACCGGGCGTTGGGGCCCGCCGGACTGCCGTCCGCCCGGCCCGGCGCCGACCCGGAGCTACGCAGGCCGCTCAGCGGCGCCGAGGCGCGCCGCCACCTGCTCGTCACGCACGGGGAGGACCTCGGGCTCGACCCGGACGACGAGGGCCTCTCCGCGATGTGGGGGCTCGCCCTGCTGCGGCCCGGCTCCGGGCGCGCCGAGGAACGCGAACTGGTCGCCGCACTGGCACCACAGGTCGCCAGGTACCGCGAGCCGGCGGTGCGGCGCTACCGCATCTTCCCGCCCGGTCGACCGATCCCCGCCGACACCGACAGCACCGCCGTCGCGGCCGCCGGACTGGCCCGGCACGGGCTGCTCGCACCGGCCGAACTCGACGACCTGGCACGCGAGTTGCTCGACACCCAGATAGGCCCGGACGACGGTCCGATACCGGCCTACTGGGAGGACTGCGACAGCAGCCCCGCCCGCGGGCGCCGCTACGACGCCGTCGCCGCCGCCAACGTCCTGTTCGCCCTGCACCTCCCGGGCGCCGTCGGCCGGCTGCCGCACCCGGCGGCCGAGGCGACGCTCCGCTACGTGGTCGAGCACCTCAACGGCCCCCGCACCGGCACCCTCAACTACGCCGCCCCGGAAGCCTTCCTGCACGCCGCCGCCCGGGCCTCCAGCGTCGTGCCGGAACTCGCCGAGCCGGTACGGCGGGCGGTCGGGCACGTGACCACCCAGATCGCTGACACGCCGCTCTCGGTGGCACTGTTGGTACTCGCCGGCGAGTACGCGGGCGATACGGCCGAACTGACCGAGCTGCGCCGCCGGTTGGCCGACACCCAGCTCGCGGACGGCTCCTGGCCGGCCGGCGGCTACTTCCGCACCGGGCGGCTGCCGCTGTACTTCGGCTCGGCACACCTCACCACGCTGTTCGCGGTCCGCGCGCTGCGTCCGGAGACCGCCGAGCGACGGTGACCGCAGGCGGGCGCGGGGGACCGCACCGGTCCCGGCCCTGCTCGCGCCCTACCGGGACGTGCGGGCGGACCCGGGCGCCCCGGCGCCGGCGGCTGCCCTGCCGGCGGAGGCGCTCACCCGCTGCGGGTGCAACCGGGATGCCTCCTGGCACGCCCGGGAGGCGGTGCTCAGCTCGGTGTTCGAGCTGCACGCCTCCCCCGCCGTCGCCCGCCACAACGCGCTGGTGGCGCCCCTGGCCGCCGGACGCCACCGGCAGCCGGCCGCCCTGCTGGGCGAACTCGTCGACGGCAACCGCAGCGCGCACCACGCCCTGACCGGCGTCCGCTACCCCGGCCTCCCGCTGGACGTGTTCGAGCGCCTGCACACCGTCGGGGGCGCGGAGCGGCGGTAGCGCGCCCGGCAAGCGGCAGCACGCCCGTCGCCTCACGGCCCCGGCGAGGCGGCGCCGCCCTCGGACAGCCGCCGCAGCAGGCCGTCCAAGTCGAGATGGGTGCGCTCCTGGCCGATCGGGACCAGGCTCTCGGTGCGGGCGAGGAAGGCCCGGACCGGCTCGGCGGGAGCCCGCAGGACGACGCTGCTCCCCTCGCCGGTGAGGGTGATGAAGACGGAGTCGCTCCGCTCGTCCACGCCGGGGTGGACCGAGACGCTGCCGATCCCGGACCAGCCGTGCACCCCGGTGGCCAGCAGGTCGCGGGCGAACACCCAGGTGATGGGCGTGGCGAGGTCGGTGTGGTTGTCCAGGAAGACGGCGTAGGGGTCGGCGGTGAGGTACCGCAGCCGGGCCGCGACGGAGACGGTCAGACCGGGGCAGACGGCGACCCGGAGGTCGAGGGCGACCTCGCAGCCGTCACCGGGGGCGTACTGCGCGGGGACGCGCGGGATGTCGTACGTCATGACCGCCTCCGGGTGGTGCGCACCGCCGGAACAGCGACGCGGGCATGCAGGATCGTTTCTTCACAACCGCCACGGGCGGAAAGGTCAGGGCTCACGGCAGGAACAACGAGCCACCCGGGCTTCGGCAACCCCTCCTGCCGCCGCTCCTCCCGCCCCTCTCGCCGCCGCTCCCTCCGCGGAGGACCACCCGCACGGCCGCAGCCGACGGCGCGTCGCGGCGCACCGGGGCACGCCCCGTCCCTAGGCTGACGCCGCAGCAGCCCCCGGCACCCCCGCCGCACCCCGCCGCCGCACCCCGACCTCGCCCTGCCCCGACCCGACCCTGACCTGCCCAGATTTTGACCTGCCCCGACCCGCCCTCGCCGCGACCCCAGGAACGGACCACCCCCATGCACCCTGTCGTACGCGGCGCCGGGGCCCTCGGCCTCGCCGCGGTCCTGGCCACCGCCACGGCCGCCTGCGAGAGCGGCTCCGGCACCGGCGCCGCGACGTCGGGGCCGTCCACCGCCACCGCCGCACCCACTGCTCCTACGGCCTCCACCACCCCGGCCGTCCCGCCGCTGCCGGCCTCCCTCACCGGCCAGCAGCTCGGCTGGCAGCCCTGCCCGGCGCCGTCCACCGCCCAGGGCGGCGACGGCTCGGCCCCGGGCGCGCCCTGGGAGTGCGCCACGCTCAAGGCCCCGCTGGACTACGGCAAGCCGGACGGGCAGACCATCGACCTGGCCCTGATCCGGGCCGTGGCCACCGGTACCGGCGGGCAGCCCCGGATCGGCTCGCTGATCTACAACTTCGGCGGCCCCGGCGGCTCCGGCGTCGTCACCCTCCCCGCCCTCTCCAAGGACTACGCCGACCTCAACGCCCGCTACGACCTGGTGAGCTTCGACCCGCGCGGGGTCGGCAACAGCGCGACCGTGCGGTGCCTGGACGACGCGGCCACGGACGCCTCCGCCGCCGTCGACGGCACGCCCGACGACCAGGCCGAGACCACCGCCCTCGACGCGGCCAACACCGGTTACACCGCCGCCTGCGAGAAGAACTCCGGCACCGTCCTGCCGCACGTCGACACCGTCTCGGCCGCCCGCGACCTCGACCTGATGCGCCAGGTGCTCGGCGACGCGAAGCTGCACTACTTCGGCATCTCCTACGGCACCGAACTCGGCGGCGTCTACGCCCACCAGTACCCGGGCAACGTCGGCCACCTGGTGATGGACGCCGTCGTCGACCCGACCAAGGACCCGGAGCAGAGCGCGCTCGGCCAGGCGAAGGGCTTCCAACTCGCCCTGGAGAACTTCATGAAGGCGTGCGCCGCCCAGGCCGGGCCGTCCTGCCCGACCGGCCAGGGCGGTGACGACGGCACCCGGCGGATCACCGACCTGCTGGCCTCGCTCGACTCCGCCCCACTGCCCACCGACGGCCCCCGCGTACTGACCCAGGACCTCGCGGTCACCGGCATCGCCGCCGCGCTCTACAACCAGAACTCCTGGAACGCCCTCTCCGTCGGCCTGCAGGAGGCGATGCAGAACCGAACCGGCACCACCCTGCTCGCGCTCGCCGACGCCTACAGCGGCCGCGACCAGCAGGGCCACTACAGCAACCAGTCCGCCGCCAACCGGGCGATCAGCTGCGCCGACGACAGGTCTCGCTACACCGCCACCGACGTCCAGGCGCTGCTGCCCACGTTCCGCCAGGCCTCGCCGGTGTTCGGCGACTTCACCGCCTGGGGCCTGACCTCCTGCAACGGCTGGCCGGTCCAGGGCAGCGCCGACCTCCCCGAGGTGTCCGCCCCCGGCTCGGCGCCGATCGTCGTCATCGGCAACACCGGCGATCCGGCCACCCCGTACGAGGGCGCCGGGGCGATGGCGCGGCAACTCGGCGCGGGCGTCGGGGTCCAGGTCACCCTCCAGGGCCAGGGCCACGGCGGCTACGACTCCGGCAACGCCTGCCTCAAGCAGGCCGTCGACCAGTACCTGCTGGCCGACCGGGTGCCGGCCGAGGGCACCACCTGCACCTGAGGGCCGCCCCTCAACACCCCACCCCGGCCGGTGACTTAGCAACGTGACACCCTACCGTGGGCCCCGGAAAGGGGACCACATGACCGCCGAGCCGCCACCGCCGCAGGGAAACCGCCGCCTCCTCGACCCCGCGCGACCGTTCCCCGAACGGGTCGCCCGGCTGGTCCGGGACTGGGAGGACGACGGCCGGGCCCGCTACCGCCTGGTCGACGGGCGGCCGTTGCTCGCCCTCTACTGCTGGCACCTGGACGCCGCACGACGCGGCACCACCGAGGACGACCGGGCGACTGCGGCGTACATCGCCGCGGCCTTCGCCGCCAACGGCGGTGCCGACGGCTGGGACCTGCTGCTGCGCGAACGGGCCGACTGCGCCTGCCACGGCCAGAGTTGGCGACTGGAGAACATCTCGGTCTGCCTCGGCTGCCTGCGCTACGTGTGCTACAGCTTCGAGGGGCCCTGCTGTCCCGGCGCCCGCATCGTCGGCTGAGGCACCCGAGCCGTCACGCCGACGGACCGGATGCCCCGCGCACCTGCTCCCCCGCCAGGAGCCGGGCCAGCAGCGCGGCGGGCCCCTCCGGCAGCGCGCCGTGCACCAGCTCCGTCCGGTGCACCAGCCGGGGAGCCCGGACCGGCACCGCCGCCACCTCCGGCACTCCGGCCAGGGCGCCCGCGGGCAGCAGCGCCAGCCCGTGCCCGGCCGCGACCAGGGCGAGCAGCCCCCGCACATCGGTGCCCAGGTAGCGGGCCGCGGGCCGGTAGCCCTCGACGCCGGTGGCGGCGCTCAGCCGGGCGGCGGTCGGGGCGAGGCCCGGGGCGTCCAGCCAGTGGGCGGCGGACAGGTCCGCGAGCGCCAGGCCGGAGCGCCCGGCTAGCGGGTGGCCGGCCGGCAGCGCCACGACGAGCGGCTGTTCGGCGACGGCGACGGTCGCGAGCGGGCCGACGTCGGGCAGCGGGAGCGGGTCACTGGGCGCGGCCGGGCCGTCGACGAGCGCGAGGTCGACCGCGCCGGTGGCGACCTCGGCGGGCAGCACGTCCTGGGCGACCACCCGCACCGTCAGGTCCACCCCCGGATACGCCCGGCGCACCTCGGCGAGCGTGCGCCCCAGTTCCGCCCCGACCGCCAGCGGGGTGGCCCCGACCGTGAGACGGGCGCTCGCGGCACCCGCCAGGCGCGCGATGTCGGCGCGCGCCGCATCGATCCTCAGCAGCAACGCGGAGGCGTGCTCCAGCAACCGTTCGCCGGCACCCGTCGGCCCGACCGGGCGGCGGTGGAGCACGGCCGTGCCGAGGTCCGCCTCCAGCGCCGCGATCTGCTGGGAGACGGCGGACTGGGTGTAGCCGAGTTCACGGGCCGCCTCGGAGAACGAGCCCAGCCGGGCCACCGTGACGAAGGTGCGCAGCTGCTGCGGCTCCATCTGCCATCACATCCACTGATCGAGGGGTAAGGAATCATCGTTGGCGCTGATGCCGCGTCGGCGGTCAGGATAACCGCATGACGCATCCCGCCTCCCGCCCCGCATCCCGCCCCACCTCCCGTCTGGCCCTGGTCGGCGACCGCTCGGCCGCCGTCCGCTCGCACGCCCGCATCCCGGGGCTGCTCGACGCGCTCGCCACCCGCGAGCAGCTCGTCCTGGACGCCTACTGGATCCCCACCGAGGACGCCGCGGCCCCCGGCGCGCTCGACGGCTTCGACGCGGTCTGGCTGCTGCCCGGCAGCCCGTACCGCAGCGAGGACGGCGCGGTCGCCGCCGTCCGCACCGCCCGCGAACGGCGCATCCCCTTCCTCGGCACCTGCGCCGGCTTCCAGCACGCGGTGCTGGAGTACGCCCGGAACGTCTGCGGCATCGACGGCGCCGCGCACGGCGAGAGCAATCCGGAGGAGGCGGACCGGGTGATCGTGCCGCTCAGCTGCTCCCTGGTGGGGCACGAGGGAGCCGTCCGCCCGACTCCCGGTTCGCTGGCCGAACGGGTGCTCGGCGCGCCGCGCACCCTGGAGCGGTACCACTGCGCGTACGGGCTGAACGACGACTATCTGGAACGGCTGCGCGCGGGCGGTCTGCGGTTCACGGCCACGGACGACGCGGGCGAGCTGCGGATCCTGGAGCTGCCGGAGCAGGTCCACCCGTTCTTCCTGGCCTCGCTGTTCCAGCCGGAGCTCGCCGGGGACGGCACCCGGGCGCACCCGATGATCCGGGCCTTCGCGGCCGCGGCCGTGGCCCACGCCGCCGCGGCCTGAACCGAACCGCCCGGCGGCGCGGCCCCGGGTCGACGGGCGGTCGGGGACGGGCAGCCGGGGATGCCCGGTCAGCGACGCGCGGTCAGCCGCTCCCACGCCTCGTCGACCCGGGGGGCCAGCTCCGTCAACGGGCCGCTGTTGTCGATCACCAGATCGGCGATCGCCAGCCGGTCCGCCCGGCTCGCCTGGGCGGCCATCCGGGCCCGGGCCTCGTCCTCGGTCATACCGCGCAGTCGGACCAGCCGCTCGATCCGCACCTCGTCCGCCGCGTCGACCACGACCACCAGGTCGTACAGCGGGCCGAGCCCGTTCTCGGCCAGCAGCGGCACGTCGTGCACCACCACCGCGTCCGGCGCGGCCGCCGACTCCAGCTCGGCGGACCGCGCCCGGACCAGCGGGTGGACGATCGCGTTCAGCGCCTTCAGCCGGTCCGGGTCGGCGAAGACGACCGCGCCGAGGGCGGGCCGGTCCAGCGAACCGTCCGCCGCGAGCACGTCCGGGCCGAACTCGGCGGCCACGGCGGCGAGGCCGGGCGTCCCGGGGGCGACCACCTCGCGGGCGATCACATCGGAGTCCACGATCACCGCGCCGCGGGCGGCGAGCAGCCGCGACACCTCGCTCTTGCCCGCGCCGATGCCGCCCGTCAGTCCGATCTTCAGCATGGCGTCAGGCTACCGGCGCGCACCGCCCTCCCGTCACCCCGGGCCGCTCCCCCACCCGCTCACCCCAGGTCGAGGCTCTCGCCCTCGCCCAGGGTGCGCAGCTCCGCGCCGCCGGGTCCGCCCGGGCCGAGCAGCCGGGTGTGCACGGCCAGGCCGACCGGGCTGAGCACCGCGTCGTGCACCGGCACCGCCTGCCGCGCCCCGGTCTCCCGGACGTAGTCGACCAGCTCGCCGACCTTGGTCCACGGCGCGGCGATCGGCAGCAGCAGGGTGTCCACCGGACCCGGCGGGACGAGCAGGGCGTCACCCGGGTGGAACAGTCGCCCACCGAAGAGGAAGCCGATGTTCCGCACCAGTGGGATGTCCGGATGGATCACCGCGTGCCACTCGCCGTGCACCGAGACCGGGATCCCGCCGACGTCGAAGGCATCGCCCTCGCCGACCGCCGTCACCCGCCGGGCGACCCCGTCCAGCTTCCCGGCCACGTCCGCGTTGGTCCACACCCGCAGCTCCGGATCCGCCTCCAGGGCGGCCCGCAGCCGGGCCTCCTCGAAGTGGTCGACGTGCTCGTGGGTGATCAGGACGGCGTCCGCGCCGGACAGGGCGGCGGGGTCGGTGAACGATCCGGGGTCGACGACCACGGTCGTCCCCCCGTGTTCGAGGCGTACACAGGCATGTCCGAACTTGGTGATCCGCATAGGCAGAACATACAGCAGAACTGCACAGTTCTGCTGTAGATTCGCGAGGTAGGCTTCTCCCGTGAACAGCCCGCACCCCGAGACCCTCGAACTCGCCGCCGACCTGCGCAGCGCCATCGGCGAACTGGTCCGCGCACTGCGCCCCGACGACACGCTGCCGCAGAACCAGGCCGGCGTACTCGGTCTGCTGGTCCGCGACGACCGCGCCTGCACCGTCGCCGAGCTGGCCGCCCTGCAACGCGTCCGGCACCAGTCGATGGCCCGTACGGTCGCGCTGCTCACCGAGGCCGGTCTGGTCACCCAGCAGCCGCACACCACCGACCGCCGCAAGCTGCTGGTCACCGCCACCGAGGCCGGCCGCACCGCCCTGCACGAGCAGCGCGCCCGCCGCGAGGCCCGGATCGCCGCGGCGATCGAGGCCCGCCTCAGCTCCGACGAGCGCGAGACCCTGCGTTCCGCCGTCGCCCTGCTCCGCCGCCTGCCCTGACCGGCCCCGGGCCCGACAGAATCCAGGAGGCAGGCCCTACGAGGCCGTGCCGACCAGTTCCTCCGCCGGACGCTGCGTCGGCAGCACGGCCGGGGCCAGCTCCGGCAGCTCGACGTGCTCGCTCAGCCCGAACCGGTCGTGCAGCCGCCGCAGCGGGCGCGGCGCCCACCAGTTGAACTCGCCGAAGAAGCTCATCGCGGCCGGCACCAGCAGACAGCGGACCAGGGTCGCGTCGACCGCCACGGCGACCGCCAGCGCGATGCCCATCTGCTTGACCATCAGCATGTCGCCGAGGGCGAAGCCGGCGAAGACGATCACCATCAGCAGCGCCGCCGAGGTGATGATCCGACCGCTGCGCTGGACGCCCAGCTCCACCGCCCGGGTGCAGCTGTGGCCCTTGTCCCGCAGCTCCTTGATCCGGGCCAGCAGGAAGACCTCGTAGTCCATCGACAGCCCGAAGGCGAAGGCGAACACCAGGACCGGGATGAAGGTCTCCAGCCCGCCGGTCGGACTGAAGCCGAGCAGACCGCTGAACCAGCCGTCCTGGAAGACCAGGGTCAGCGCGCCGAGCGAGGCGCCCAGCGAGAGCAGGTTCATCAGCAGGGCCTTGACCGGCATCACCACCGAGCCGGTCATCAGGAAGAGCAGGATCAGCGTGCCGAGGGCGACCAGGCCGAGCGCGATCGGCCCCCGGGTGAGCAGTTCGTCCTGGAAGTCGACCACCGAGGCCGCCCCGCCGGTCACCTGGGTGGTCAGCCCGCCCCGGTCCGCGCGCAGCTCCTTGACGACCTGCTTGGCCTCCCCGCCCTGCGGATCGCCGTGCACCAGGACGTCAATGGTGGAGACGGTGTCGCTCACGGGGGTGACGGCCCGCACCCCGCTGACGCCGGGCAGCCCGGCCACCACGTCGTCCGCGTAGGCCTGGGCGACCGTCGCGCCGCTCTGCACCACCACCGTGATCGGGGCGGCCGAGGCCTGCGGGAAGCGCTGGTCGATCGTCTCGGCGACCTGTCGGCCGGCCGAGGAGGCGGGCAGTACGGCGGCGCCGGAGTTGCGCATCTCGGCGTGCAGGAACGGCGCCCCGGCGGCCATCAGCACCCCGGTGCAGACCAGCGCGACGAGCACGGCCCGCTTGCGGACCCGGCGCACGGTCCGGCTGAAGAAGCCCTCGTCGGGGACGGGCGCGGTGGGCGTCCTGATCCGGCGCCCGGCGAAGCCGAGCAGCGCGGGCACCAGCGTCAGCGCGGCGGCCACCGCGATCACCACGACGCTCACCCCGGCCGCGGCGACCGCCCCGAGCACCGGGCTGGTGAAGACGAACAGCCCGGACAGGGCGACGGCGACGGTGAGTCCGGAGAAGGCGACGGTGCGCCCGGCGGTGGCGGCGGTCCGCTCCACGGCGGCGGAGATCGACGCTCCGTGGCCGCGTTCCTCGCGGAAACGATTCACCATGAGCAGCGCGTAGTCGATCGACAGTCCGAGCCCCAGCACGGTGGCGATCGGCAGCACGCTGGTGTCGATGTCCATGATCTTGCTGAAGCCGAACATGGCCAGCAGTGCCCCGCCCACCGAGGCGACGGCGCCGATCACCGGCAGGCTCGCCGCGGCCAGGCCGCCGAACACCAGGACCATCACGATCAGGGTGAGCGGCAGGGTCACGATCTCGCCGAAGCGGGTGTCCTTCTCGGTCTGCTTCTTGACCTCGTCCTGGAGCACGAGGTCCCCGCCGACGGTCACCTTTCCGCCACCGGGCTGGACCTCGGGCTGGATCGCGGCCAGCCGCTGGGTCACGGCGGTGGACTGCGCGGAGGTGCTGCTGTCCGCCATCCGTACCGAGACCGCACTCGCGGTGCCGTCGGCCGAGCGGAGCGCCTCGGCGCCCGGGCCGGGGCCGTAGGCGTCGACGGCCGAGGAGACGCCGGGCAGGGCCGCGATCTCGGCGGTGGCCCGGGTGACGGCGTCGCGGACCGCCGCGTCGTCCACGGGCCGGCCGTCCACCACGGCGGTGACGGTGCCCCGGGCCGGGTCGGCGGCGGCGACGACGGCGCTGCCCCGGTCCGACTCGGCGGAGGCGGAGGAGGCGCCGGCCACCGTGCCCTCGAAGACCCGTCCGCCGATCAGCACGCCTATGACCAGGACGACCGCCCAGAAACCGAGTACCCAGCGCCGCTGCCGGTAGCAGAACCGGCCGAGGGCGGCGAGACGTCCGGCGACCCGGGGGTCGGCGGACGCAGGGGCGTCGGACAGGAGGGGGGAAGCGGGGGTCACGGCAGAGCGACGGCGCATATGCGTGGGGTGCCTAGCGTGTGGGGCCGGGTGAGCGACCCATCGGGCAACTCATCCCAAGGTAGGTCCTAGGTCCCGAATCACCCATAGGCATCCGATGAGCCCCTAATCACAAAAATACGGCTCATAAGGAATAAATAATGAAGGCCGAAAAACAATGGACCCCGCTCGGAAACCGAGCGGGGTCCATCGATGACGCCAAGCGCTAATCAGCCTCAGCAGGGGTCAGAGCTTCAGCTCTGGCCACCGGCCAGCTTCTCGCGCAGGGCGGCCAGGGCCTCGTCCGAGGCCAGGGCGCCCGAGCCCTCGTCGCTGCTGGACGAGTAGGAGCCACCGGCCGCGGCGGCGACGGCGTCGCCACCCTCGGCAGCGGCCTCCGCGTCGGCCTCGCGGCTCTTGATGACCTGGGCCTGGTGCTGCTCGAAGCGGCTCTGGGCCTCGGCGTACTGCCGCTCCCACTCCTCGCGCTGCTTCTCGAAGCCGGACAGCCAGTCGTTCGCCTCGGGGTCGAAGCCCTCCGGGTAGATGTAGTTGCCCTGGTCGTCGTACGACGCGGCCATGCCGTAGAGGGTCGGGTCGAACTCGACCTCGGCCGGGTTGGCACCCAGCGCCTCGTTGGCCTGCTTCAGCGAGAGGCTGATGCGGCGACGCTCGAGGTCGATGTCGATGACCTTGACGAAGATCTCGTCGCCGACCTGGACGACCTGCTCCGGGATCTCGACGTGGCGCTCGGCCAGCTCGGAGATGTGGACCAGACCCTCGATGCCCTCGTCCACGCGGACGAACGCACCGAACGGAACCAGCTTGGTGACCTTACCCGGAACGACCTGGCCGATCTGGTGGGTACGGGCGAACTGCTGCCACGGGTCCTCCTGGGTCGCCTTCAGCGACAGGGAGACGCGCTCGCGGTCCATGTCAACGTCGAGAACCTCGACGGTGACCTCCTGGCCGACCTCGACAACCTCGGACGGGTGGTCGATGTGCTTCCAGGACAGCTCGGAGACGTGCACCAGGCCGTCGACGCCACCCAGGTCCACGAAGGCACCGAAGTTGACGATCGAGGAGACGACGCCGGAGCGCACCTGGCCCTTCTGCAGGGTGGTGAGGAAGGTCTGGCGGACCTCGCTCTGGGTCTGCTCCAGCCAGGCACGGCGGGACAGGACCACGTTGTTGCGGTTCTTGTCCAGCTCGATGATCTTGGCCTCGAGCTCCTTGCCCACGTAGGGCTGGAGGTCGCGGACGCGGCGCATCTCGACGAGCGAGGCCGGCAGGAAGCCACGGAGGCCGATGTCGAGGATGAGACCACCCTTGACGACCTCGATGACGGTACCGGTGACGATCCCGTCCTCTTCCTTGATCTTCTCGATCGTGCCCCAGGCACGCTCGTACTGAGCGCGCTTCTTGGACAGGATGAGACGACCCTCCTTGTCCTCCTTCTGGAGAACCAGGGCCTCGATGTTGTCGCCGACGGCGACGACCTCGTGCGGGTCGACGTCGTGCTTGATCGACAGCTCGCGGGACGGGATGACGCCCTCGGTCTTGTAACCGATGTCGAGGAGGACCTCGTCACGGTCGACCTTCACGATGACGCCCTCGACGATGTCGCCATCGTTGAAGTACTTGATGGTCTCGTCAATCGCGGCCAGGAACGCCTCGGCGTCGCCGATGTCGTTGAGCGCGACCTGCGGGGTGGTGCTGAGGGAGGAGTCGGTGGGGCTCGTCATTAGGAAAAGGGCTCCGGTGCGGACATGAAAGTCGTAGGTAATGCCACGCGGAGGGCCCGTATCGCTCCCACCGAAAGCCGGACAGCCAAGAAAACGGAGCACCGGGAATCCCGTGGAACGGGAGAATCGGCGTCCGTCTTGCGACCGTGGGGTCTTCGACAGATGCGAGCGCGACCTGCTCCGTCCGAGGCGCGCAGGCCCGCAGCGCAACTTGTAGCATACGGGGACGGCCAGGCACGGTCAACGCCAACAACGGCAAGACGGTGGAGCCCGGCATGGAACAGGCCATATCCTCCGATTGCGCACCGCAAGGGTGGCGGCTGGAGGGACCCCTTCCCCGGATGCCACCGCCGGGATCCCGGACCTCTCGGACCGGATCGCGACAGCGGCGCTTCCGCAGACGACACCCTACGCGATGGGCCTTCTCACCGTGACCGGCACCCCCCTCCCCGACCCCAACGATCTTGACGAGGACGGCGACGACGCGGTAAGGAGGTCCGCCGGCGTCGGCGAGAGCAGCCGCGCCAGCCGCCACTGGTGGGACCGCAACGCCGACGAGTACCAGGACGAGCACGGCGAGTTCCTCGGCGACGACCGCTTCACCTGGTGCCCCGAGGGCCTCGACGAGGCCGACGCCCGCCTGCTCGGCGACACCGCCGGCCGCACCGTGCTGGAGATCGGCGCCGGCGCCGCCCAGTGCTCGCGCTGGCTGGCCGCCCGCGGCGCCCGCCCGGTCGCCCTCGACATCTCCTACCGCCAGCTCCAGCACTCCCGCCGGATCGACCTCGCCCGCGGCGTCGCCCCCGTGCCCGTCGTCCAGGCCGACGCCGCCGTCCTGCCGTTCGCCGACGCCGCCTTCGACCTCGCCTGCTCCGCCTACGGCGCCGTGCCGTTCAGCGCCGACACCTCGGCCCTGATGCGCGAGGTGCACCGGGTGCTGCGGCCGGGCGGGCGCTGGGTCTTCTCGGTCACCCACCCGATCCGCTGGGCCTTCCCCGACGAACCCGGCGTCGAGGGGCTCACCGCCGTCTCCTCCTACTTCGACCGCACCCCCTACGTCGAGGAGGACGAGCAGGGCCGCGCCACCTACGTCGAGCACCACCGCACGATCGGGGACCGGGTCCGCGAACTCGTCACCGCCGGGTTCCGGCTGGTCGACCTCGTCGAACCGGAGTGGCCGGAAGGACACGAGCAGGACTGGGGCGGCTGGTCACCGCTGCGCGGGCGGCTCATCCCCGGCACCGCGATCTTCGTCGCCGAGCGGGGCTGAGCCCGCTTGCTGAACCCCACCTGGCGCGACCTGCCCGTCCGCACCGCCCTGCCCGCGCTGCACGCGGCGCTGGACGGACCGGGCACCGCCGTCCTCGCCGCGCCGCCCGGCACCGGCAAGACCACCCTGGTGCCGCTCGCCCTGGCCGGGCTGCTCGCCGACGGCCGGCCCGCGCGCCGGGTGCTGGTCGCCGAACCGCGCCGGCTCGCCGTCCGGGCCGCCGCCCGGCGGATGGCCTGGCTGCTCGGCTCCTCCGTGGGCCGCGAGGTCGGGTACACCGTGCGCGGCGAGCGGCGCGTCGGCCCGGAGACCGTGGTCGAGGTCGTCACCACCGGCGTCCTGCTGCAACGCCTCCAGCGCGACCAGGAACTGCCCGGCGTCGACGTCGTCGTGCTCGACGAGTGCCACGAACGGCACCTGGACGCCGACACCGCGCTCGCCTTCCTGCTCGACGTCCGCGCCGCCCTGCGGCCCGAACTGCGGATCGTCTGCGCCTCCGCCACCTCCGACACCGCGGCCTGGGCCGAACTCCTGGACGACGCGCCGGTGGTCGAGGCGCACGGCGTCTCGCACCCGGTCGAGGTGGTGTGGGCGCCGCCGCCGCGCGCCGTCCGGCCCGCGCACGGCACCCGGGTGGACTTCGCACTGCTCGACCACGTCGCGGCGGTGGTCCGGCGGGCCCTGGGCGAGCGGGACGGGGACGTGCTCTGCTTCCTGCCCGGCGTCGGCGAGATCGCCCGGGTCGCCGGGCAGTTGGCCGGGGTCCCGGCCGAGGTGCTCCAGTTGCACGGGCGCGCGCCGCAGGCCGTCCAGGACGCGGCGCTCACCCCTTCGTCGGGGCGTCGCGTCGTCCTCGCCACCGCCGTCGCCGAATCCTCCCTCACCGTGCCCGGCGTGCGGATCGTGGTCGACGCCGGACTCGCCCGGGAGCCGCGCACCGACCACGCCCGGGGCCTCGCCGCCCTGGTCACCGTGCGCGCCTCGCTCGCCGCCGCCCGCCAGCGCGCCGGCCGCGCGGGCCGCGAGGCGCCCGGCACCGCCTACCGCTGCTGGCACGAGGCCGAGGACGCCCGCGCCGCCCGCTTCCCCACCCCCGAGATCGCGCTCGCCGACCTCACCCCGTTCGCCCTCCAGGTGGCCTGCTGGGGCGACCCGGACGCCACCGGGCTCGCCCTGCCCGACGCCCCGCCCGCCGGGGCGATGGCCGCCGCCCGGGAGACCCTGCTCGCCCTCGGCGCGGTTTCGTCCGACGGCCGGGCGACCGAGCGCGGCGTGCGGCTCGCCCGCACCGGGCTGCACCCGCGACTGGGGCGGGCACTGGTCGACGGCGCGCCCGCCGTGGGCGCCCGCCGGGCGGCCGAGGTGGTCGCCCTGCTCTCCGAGGAACCACCGCGCACGCTGGGGGACGACCTCGCGGCGGTGTGGCGCGGGGTTCGTTCGGGCACCGACCCCTACGCCGGGCGCTGGCGCGACGAAGTCCGCCGCCTGCAGCGCGCCACCTCGGACGAACCCGCCACCCGACTGCCCGACGCCACCGCCGTCGGCCTCGTCGTCGCCCTGGCGTTCCCGGAACGCATCGCCCGGGCGAGGGTCGAGCGGCCGGAGCCGGGCGAGCGCAGCCCGTACCTGATGGCCTCGGGCACGGCCGCCGAACTCTCCCGCGACACCCGGCTCGGCACCCTTCCCTGGCTCGCCGTCGCGGCGGCCGACCGCCCGGCGGGGTCGCACTCGGCCCGGGTGCTGCACGCGGCCGCGCTCGACGAGGACACCGCACTGCTCGCGGGCGCGTCGCTGCTGACCGTGCGCGAGGAGGTCCACTGGGACACCCGGCGCGACGAGGTCACCGCCCGCCGGGTGGAGTCCCTCGGCGCCATCGAACTCGCCGAGAAGCCGCTGGCCCGCCCCGATCGCGCCCTGGTCCGCGCGGCCGTCGTCGAGGGCCTCACCCGCGAGGGCGTCAGCGCCCTGCTGACCTTCCCGTCCAACCTCCGCGAACGCCTCGCCTTCCTCCACGCGGCGATCGGCGACCCGTGGCCGGACGTCAGCGACGAGGCGCTGCTCGAACGCGCCGAGGAGTGGCTGGAACCCGAACTGTCCCGCGCCCGCCGCCGCGCCGACCTGGCAAGGATCAGCACGACGGACGCCCTGCAACGCCTGCTCCCCTGGGCGAGCGGCCAGGCCGGGCGTTTGGACGAGCTGGCCCCCGAACGCATCACCGTGCCCAGCGGATCGAAGATACGGGTCGACTACAGCACCGAACGGCCCGTGTTGGCCGTCAAGTTGCAGGAGCTGTTCGGCTGGAAGGCCGCCCCTTCATTGGCCGGCGGGAGGGTCCCGCTCACCGTGCAGCTCCTCTCCCCCGCCGGCCGCCCCGCCGCCATCACCGGTGACCTGGAGGGCTTCTGGAAGAACGGCTACCACGCCGTCCGAGCGGATCTCAGGGGCCGCTACCCCCGCCACCCCTGGCCCGAGGACCCGACCACCGCCGAGCCGACCAAGCGCACCAACGCCAGGAAATAACAGCAGGGATCGGCGGGAGGAAGCGACGATACTCTCCGGGTGTTCTACGAAGATCTCAGCAAGTACGACTACCGGGACACCGACTCGTTCACGGACAGCGAGTCGGGCTTCTACGCACTCTGGTACCGGCCGACATACACCCGCTTGAACGTCGGCTGGCTGCAAGCCGACAAGCCGTACTCGACCGGGCCGGTTCCCACCCACTTCCTGGAGAAGCTGCAAGCCGTCCAGCAGGTCCAGTGGATGAACGTCTGCCTCGGCGTCCACGACTGCGACCTGTGCCCCGAGGAAGTGGCGCCCGAAGGGAACGGCGAAGTGCGGATCCCGGGGGAGGCCGGCATCACCTACGCGGCTCCGTTCCTGATCACCCACTACATCACCGTTCACGGCTACCGGCCGCCGCAGGTCTTCATCGACGCCGTTCTGGCCGTCGACCTCGATGCCTGGGCCGCCGCACGGTGGCCCGACGTCCCGTTCCCGTGGGTTCCCGAGGACGCGGAACGCATGCTGGAGTGAGGCGGGATCACCCGGATCGGATCGGCTACCGCACCACGGGGATCGCCCCGGAACGCCAGTCGGCCAGCCGCCTGCGGATGTTCGACACCATCGGCAGCCCGTCCGTCTCGGCCGGGGTGAACCACGCCACCTCGTGGGACTCGTCGGACACCCGCAACTCCCCGCCCAGCGGGCGCCCGAGGAGGCAGATCGAGAACTCCTGCCGTACCTCGCCGTCGTCGTACGCGAAGACGTGGCGGGGGTCGGTGTAGGTGCCGACGATCCCGGTGATCTCGATGTCGCTGCCGGTCTCCTCCCGCGTCTCGCGGACACCGCACCCGGCGATCGACTCACCGATGTCCATTTGGCCGCCGGGCAGGGCCCACTTCCCATTGTCGGTACGCCGCTGGAGCAGAACCCGGCCCGCGTCGTCGACCACGACGACGGAAGCTGCCGGGACGAGGGAGTTGGCCTCGGGGGCGTTCGGGTCGTCCTCGTAGTCACGCCTGGGCATGATGCACCGCCTCCGTCACTCGGATCGGTCAGATGTCGCCGAACTCGCCGGAGCGAACGGCCCGCACGAACGACTGCCACGCCTCCGCCGGGAAGACGAGTGCGGGGCCATGAGGGTCCTTGGAGTCGCGCACCGCACCGGGGCGCGAGTCGTCGACCTCGACACACCCGCCCTGCCCGTTGCTGCAGGAGCTCTTTCGCCACGCGGCGCGGGCCGGTTGGTCACAGTGCATGCCGTTCGCAGTCCCTCCGTGCCTCCCGGACCATGGCCGCGCTGTCCAGCCGCACGAGGGCGTCGACCTGAAAGCGATCGTACTGTCCGGCCCACCCGGCCAGGACCTCGGATTCCCGCTCCAGAGGGCCTCGTCCGAGCCCCGCGCAGGAAGTCGATCCACCCGACTTCCTGCTCACGACACCTCACCGCCGCAGGATCGAAGGCAGTCCTTGATCACTCGATTCGCGCCTCTCGCGCGACCGTGCGCCGTTGACGTGCCCCATCCCCGACTTCACCGTGTGTACCGCGACGGCTACCCTCAACACAGCCGGACCCAGGAGACCACCATGGCGCTGGATTTTGCAGGGATCGACCCCGAGAGCAAGTCCGGAGGCTCGCCGACCGTGTGGATCGAGGACGAGGCGAACGAGCTCGTGATCCAGGGTTGGAAGGCGGGCGCCGCTCTTGAGGCCCGTATCCACAGGACCGAGTGGGTGCCCGGCCACGGGAGGGGCATCCCTGAGCACGAAACCGTCGTCCGCGTCCCCCTGCGAATGATCCCGATCCTGCGAAAGGCGTGCGATGACGCAGAACGTGCCGGACTTTTCCGCCCTGTTGAAGGGAGCACGGCGGACGGCCGTCCATCTGGAGATGCGTGACGTCTACGGCGTCGCCGACGAGGCAGCCGAGTTCGAGGAGTTCAAGCAGGTCGGCTCGGTCGATCTGGACCCGGATTCCGAAGGCTGGTCCGGCTGGGTGCCACTCGTTCGAGAGACCGTCGGCCGTGGCGTGGTGATGCGCCGGGCCCGGATCGTGTCGGAGCCAGTGACCGACTACATCCGGTGGGAGCACGCACTGACCCCGGTGAACCTCGCTGCGGGCGAGCACGTGCGGTGGCTCCCCCGACGCCTCGCCTCGGACATCCCGCTGCCCGGCAATGACCTGTGGCTGATCGACGACCGCCTGCTTCTCTTCCACTGGTTCACCGGCGACGGCAACTGGGCCGGGCACGAGTACACCGAGGATCCGGCCGTGGTGAAGATGGCCTCCGCCGCATTCGAGACCGTCTGGGGGCGCGGCGTCCCGCACGACCGGTACATCGTCTGACCACTCGGACCATCGCGGACAGTTCATGGCCTCCTCTCCGTCCTCAGCTGCCCAAACCGCCCGTCAGGCTCTGGCCGACAGGCTCCAGGACCTGCGTAGGGACGCAGGGCTCACCGGCCGTGAGCTGTCCGCGCGGTGCGGCTGGCACCCGGCGAAGACCACCCGCATCCAGAAGGGTGAATCGGCTCCCTCCGACAGCGACATCCGGGCCTGGTGCGCGGCCTGCGGAGCGGAGGACCGCATCCCCGCACTGATCGCGGCCTCGCGTTCGGTCGCATCGATGTACGTGGAGTGGAAGCGCCTCCAACGCGCCGGCCTCCAACAGCTCCAGGAGACCTACACCCATTCCTACCGGGACTCGCGCCTTCTGCGCTTCTACTCCTCGGACGTCGTTCCCGGCATGCTCCAGACCCCCGGCTACGCCGCGGCGATCCTCTCCCGGTTCGCCGATCGGGCGAGTTCGCCCGACGACCTCGAACAGGCGGTCGCCCAGCGGATGCTGAGCACCGGGGCCATGCACGAGGGCAACCACCGCATCGTCTGCCTGGTCGAGGAGTCCGTCCTCCGCTACCGGATCGCCGAACCGGCTGTCATGGCTGACCAGTTGGCCCGATTGCTCTCGATCAAGGCGCTTCCCCGGGTCAGCCTCGGCATCATCCCCTTCACCGCCGAGCGGACCATCTGGCCGGTGGAGACCTTCCACGTCGTCGATGACCGCCTGGTCGAGGTCGAACTGGTCACCGCCCGCGTCCGGGTCACCAGCCCGCACGAAGTCGGCGAATACCTCGAAACCTTCGGCGAACTTCAGGAGTTCGCGGCCTACGGCCGGGAGGCCGGCGCCCTCATCGCCTCGGCGATCGACGCCCTCGGGTGAATCTCCGCAACCATCCGCAACTCCGTGGGAGTCGTCCCACGCCTCTCCGTACCGTGGTTGCTGCTCCCACCCGCCCCGTAGCCGCCGCATCGGAATCGCCCACTCCCGATCAAGGAGGACGCATGACGCAGACCCCCGCCCCCTGGGGCACCGGCAGGATGAGGCCCTACCCGGCCACTGCCACACTCCCGGCGTTCACGCCCGTGATCGACCCCGATACCCAGATCGCCGTCATCGTGGACGAGAACGGCCGGACGGTCGAGCTGGGGAGCCACGGCACCAGCACCAGCGGTGTCACGCCCACCCAAACGAGCCCCGGCGACGGGTCCACGCCGGGCGGCGCCACGGACAGCGATGTCACCGAGTCCTACGACCAGGACCAGAGCTCCGGCTGATGGACAACCGAAGGGGGTCGGTGCTGGTACTGACCAACTCCTCCGATGTGACGGCGGATGCGGTACTGCGGGTGCTCGCCGACCGCCGGGTACCGGTGGTCCGTCTCGACCCCGGCACCGACCTGCACGCAGGTGCTTCGCTGACCGCCACCTACAGCAGCGGCGGTCAGCGAGGCACACTCCGTACGTCCAGCCGTGAACTGGACCTCACGGCCGTTCGGTCCGTCTGGGTGCGCAGGCCCTCGCCCTACCAGGGTCCGCCCGGCCTCGACGCCCAGGACCGCCGGTTCGCCGCCGCGCAGGCCTTCTGGGGGACGGGTGGCATCCTGGCCTCGCTCCCCGGAGCTCATTACGTGAACCACCCCTGGGACAACCGGGCGGCGGAGTACAAGCCGTCCCAGCTCGCCGCAGCCCAACGCTGCGGATTCCAGGTGCCCCACACGCTGATCACCGACAACGAGAACGAGGCGCGGGAGTTCACCACCGAGCACGCGACCGGCACGGTCTACAAGCCCGTGTGGCACACCTCGTACTCGGTCGGCGGGCAGGCTCAGGCCGTCTGGGTCCACGAAGTCCTCACCGGGGAGATCACCGAGGCCGTGACAGTGTGCCCGCACATGTTCCAAGCCAGGCTTCCCAAAGTGTTCGACACACGGGTGACCGCAGTCGGAGACCTGCTCTTCGGCATCCGCATCGACAGCCCGGACCTCGACTGGCGACACCACCAGGACCGGATGCGCTGCAGACCGATCGACGTCCCCGCGCCGATCGCCGTGGCCATCGCCCGGTACCTCGCCACCTTTCGACTGACCTTCGGTGCCTTCGACTTCGCCGTCACCGCAGACGGCAGGTGGCACTTCCTGGAGTGCAACCCGAACGGGCAGTGGGCATGGCAGCCGACCGGAACCACCCATCGGATCGCGCACGCGATCGCCGACCGACTGGAAAGAGGCCACGACCGGTGACCACCTCCGCTATCCTGCGCGCCGCCCTGGTCGAACAGCTCACCGAGAACGGCACGCTCGCCGATCCCGCGTGGGCCGCGGCCGCCGCGGCCGTGCCGCGCGAACTGTTCACCGGCTCCTACTTCGACGCGATCGACGGCAGTTCGCCGACCGCGTACCGGACCCTGCGGCACGGTGATCCCGGGTGGCTGGAGGGGGTCTACACCGACCGGACCCTAGTCACCCAACTCGACGGCCGCACCCACCCGGAGGACGCCGGGGAGCGGCCGGTGACCGGAGCGCCCTCGTCGTCCTCCACCCTGCCTTCGCTCGTGCTGGGCATGTGGCAGCGGCTCGGTGCGGAGGCCGGTCACCGGGTCCTCGAAGTCGGTACCGGAACCGGCTACTCGACCGCCCTCGGCGCGCACCGCCTCGGCGACGGGAACGTCACCAGCATCGAGTACGACCCCCGCGTGGCGGCGCGCGCCGCCGCCGCACTCCGAGCCGCCGGCTATGCGCCGCGTCTGCTCACCGGCGACGGCCTCGGCGGTGACCCGCACGCTGGGGCCTTCGACCGGCTGATCGCGACGTGCTCGGTCCGGTACCTGCCAATGGCCTGGCTCCACCAGGTCAGGCCGGGCGGCCGCATCCTGGTCACCCTGTCCGGGTGGAGCTACGCCAACGCCCTGGCGCTGCTCGACGTGACCGGCCCCGGCGAGGCCACCGGCCGATTCCTGCCCGGCTTCACCAGCTTCATGATCGCCCGCCCTCACGACCGGCCTCCCCGCCCGACCCTGGCGCTGCTCCCCGGGGAGGAACGCCCGAGCCGGATCGATCCCGCGAAGCTCGACACCTGGACCGGCAGCTGGATCGCACAGCTCGCCGCGCCCTCCGCCGAACGGATGGGCGGCGGAGCGCAGCAGATCCTCTCGGACGTGGCCACCGGCTCGCAGGCCCGAACCGTGCCCGACCCCGCAGGCGGCTGGACCGTGGTCCAGCGCGGACCACTCCGCCTGTGGGACGAGGTGGAAGCCGCCGTCGAGACCTGGCAGGACGTGGGCGAGCCGCACCAGGTCGCCTTCGGCATCACCGTCTCGGCGGCCGGGCAACGGATCTGGCTCGGCACCGAGGACGGGACGGGCTGGAACCTGCCAATCTGACACCGGCGCTCGGGCGGCCAGGCTGCACACAGGAGGTCGGCGGGTCCGACTTCCTGTGCACCGTGCCGTGGCTCAGGAGGAGGCCCACCAGGTCGAGGGGGCCGCGACCGTGTACCCCAGGGACTCGTACAGCGGCCGGCCCAGCTTCGAGGCGGTGAGGGTGGCGGGGAGGTCCGTGGCGTCGGCGAGGGCGGCGAGCATGACGGCCCGGCCGACGCCGCGTGAGCGGAAGGCGGAGGAGGTGGCGATCCAGTAGTGGCTGGCGACGCTTTCGGCCACGACGCTCACGCCGGCTCCCGCGACCGCGCCGTCGATGGAGGCGAGGAACACGTCCACGCCCGGGTGTTCGACCAGCGCCGTCGGGAAGAGCTCGCCGGGGCTGTAGGGCTGGAAGCCGTCGAGGTCGAAGCCCTCGATCACGACCTGCTCGGCTGCCCGGAGGTCCTCGGCCCGCTGCACCCGGGTCACGTCCAGGGCCGGGGCGGCGACGGGTCCGGGCAGGCGCAGCATGATCGGCATCTGCCAGGTGCGCATGCCCAGGTGGCCCAGGTCCGTCGCGCTGAACGGGTCCTCAATGGTCGCCGCGCCCGCCGCCCGGCGGGTCAGTTCGCTCACCTCGGCCACCTCGCCCGGGTCGAGGTCGGGCTCCTGGATCAGGATCCGCAGGCCCGCGCGCTCGTCGCCGTCGACGGCGACGAAGCCTCGGCGCCGGATCACCTCGTGTCCCCGGCTCAGGCCGGTCGCGGCCCAGAAGGCGGCGGAGTTGCGGGCCTGGAGCGTCGGTGCCTCGGGCAAGGGGACGGGCCGGTCGGTCGAAGTGGATTCCATGGTCATCGTGCCCACGGTAGTACGAAACTGACTCCGTGACACGGGTTGATCACCTGCGGGCCGGACCGGCGCAGCGCGGTAGGGCGCTACGCCGGGCCGGCGACGAAGGGCACGGTCAGAGCTGGCTGACCCAGTACGGCTCGACGGTCATCCAGCCGTTGCCCCGGGCGCCGTTGAGGCGGCCGGTGCTGGTGCGGGCGAGGGTGTACCAGGACTCCACGTAGTCCGGGTCGTCGGTCCACCAGGAGGAGGGCAGCGCCGCGAGCACGGCGTTGACCAGCGGGATGTAGGCGCCCTGGTCGGCGATGGTGAGCAGGACGGCGGCGACGGCCTGGGCGAGGGCCAGGTAGTTGGTGTCGCCGTCGTCCTCCATCAGGACGACGTCGGCCAGGTTGTACTTGTAGTTCGACCAGTTCACCAGGATCTGGTTCGGGTAGTAGACCGTGCCGTCGTACTGGAGGTACGGCATGGCGACGGAGTCGACCCGGACCTTGCCGTCCAGGCCGAAGCCGGAGACCAGGCTGAACATCTCGGCGGCGCCCTTGAACCAGGGCTCCTCGTCGTCGTTCACCTCGACCGAGGTGATCTTGGTGCCCCACCAGCCGGCGGCAGCCTGCGCGGTGGGAGCGGAGGGGGCGGACGGAGCGGCGGAGCCGACCCCGCGGGCGGCCAACTCCCGCTGGAGCAGGTCGATCCCGGCGGTCAGGGCCTTGGCGGTGTCGAGGTCGACCAGGTAGACGGGCCGGGTGGGCAGGGTGCGGGCGTCCAGGGTGTGGGCGCGGCCGGCGGTGTCGTAGGCGCGGACGGTGCGGGCGTGTTCGTCGGTGCCGGCGGTGGCCACCAGCGGTGCGGCGCCGGCGTCGAGGGCGGCCCGCATCGACGGGTCGGCCAACTGGACCCGCAGCAGCGGGCCGAGGTCGGCGCCGAGGCCCTTGGCGGCGGCGACGGAGCGGTCGGCGCGCGCGGCGGTGGCGGCGAGCGTGCGGGCGGCGGTGCCGGTCAGGCCCTCGGCCAGCGGGGCGAGTTCGGCGCCGGCCGGGGTCTCGGCGGTCGCCGTGCGCAGGCGCGCGCGCAGGGCGGGGTCGGTGAGGGCGGCGGCCAGGGTGCGGGCGGCCTCGTCCTCGATGGCGGTGACCTTGGAGGCGGCGGGGGCGGGAGCCGGGGTCGGGGCCGGGGCGGCCACGGCCTGGCCCGCGCCGAGCGCGAGCAGGGGCAGAGCCGTCAGCGCGACCACGGCGCGCCGCAGGCGGGACTGGGACATGAGGGGATCTCCAGACTCGTCGGGTGAGGCGTCGGAGCGGTGGAGCATCGGAGCGGTGGGGCGGTGGGGCGGTGAAGCAGTGGAGCGGTGAAGCGGTGAAGCGGTGGAGCGGTGGTGCCGCGCCCACGGCCGAGGGGCACGATCAAGGACGGCGGCGCCATGACAAGTGAAGAGGTTCGCTGACCCGGTATCAACCCCTAACGCCATCGCCACGGAGCAGCCGGGCCCGGCGGCGTGACAGCCCAGAAGCCCTCGGGACGGCTGCCCCGGGCTCATCCGCCCCCGGAGAAGCCCCCGCCGGAGTTGGCCGAGCCCGACCCGCCGTAGACCCAGCCGCCGCCGGCGGGGGCGCTGGGCTTACGGCGGGCCCGACGCTCGGTGCGGCGCACGACGGCGACGCCGGCCGGACCGAGCAGGTCCTCCAGCGAACGCTGGAGCGCGTCGACGTCGGTGCCCTTCGGCGTACCGCGCGGACCCTCGCCACCGGTCGAGGTCACCACCGTGACGGTGAGGGTGCGGACGGCCGGCGCGGGGTCGCCCTCGTAGGGCTCCTCCACGCTCTCGTCCAGCTGGATGCGCCGCAGTCCGGAGATCGGGGCCCAGGCGCCGGCGCGGGCGCCCCGGACGAAACGCAGTTCGGTCGGCGCCGGGGCCGGGGCGAACTGCACCCGGCGGACCGACCGCAGTTCGGCGACCGCGAGGAACGGCCACAGCAGCAGCGCGGCGGCCGCCCACAGCGCGCCGCAGACCGTCACCGCGCCGACGAGCGTGGCGCCGACGATCACCGCGACCGCCACCACCAGGATCCCGGCGGGAAGGAAGGCGACGCCCACGGCGAGCAGGACGGCGAGGGCGCGCACCACCAGGAGCGCGGCGGCGGGCCAGGAGCCCCCGCCCGACTCGAACACGAGGTCGACGGTGGCGCCGTCACGGCCGGGGCGAAGCACCTCATCGGCAGGCATACCCGTCAGGGTAGGACCGCTCCCCGGCGTCGGAAAGGCCCCGGACGCCGCCTCCAAGAACTCGAAGAAGCCGCACCCGGGGCCTGTTGACGGTGCGTCAGTGCGCCGCGACCTCCCAGTTGACGCCGACGCCGACCGAGACGTCCAGCGGGGCCCGCAGCGGGTAGGCGCCGGCCATCTGCTCGCGGACGACCGCCTCGACGGGCTCGCGCTCGCCCGGGGCCAGCTCCAGCACGATTTCGTCGTGCACCTGGAGCAGCATCCGGGAGGTCAGCCCCGCCGTGCGCAGCGCCTCGTCCACCCGCAGCATGGCGATCTTGACGATGTCGGCGGCCGAGCCCTGGATCGGGGCGTTGAGGGCCATCCGCTCGGCCATCTCCCGGCGCTGGCGGTTGTCGCTGTTGAGGTCCGGCAGGTAGCGGCGGCGGCCGAGCAGGGTCTCGGTGTAGCCGGTGGCGCGGGCCTCCTCGACCACCCGGTGCAGGTAGTCGCGCACGCCGCCGAAGCGCTCGAAGTAGGTGTCCATCAGGCCCTGCGCCTCGGCGGGCTTGATGCCGAGCTGCTGGGAGAGCCCGTAGGCGGACAGACCGTAGGCGAGGCCGTAGGACATCGCCTTGATCTTGCGGCGCATCTCGGCGTCGACGGAGCCGCCGGGGACCTCGAAGACCTGGGAGGCGACGGTGGTGTGGAGGTCCTCGCCGGTGGCGAAGGCCTCGATCAGCGCCTCGTCCTCGGAGAGGTGGGCCATGATCCGCAGCTCGATCTGCGAGTAGTCGGCGGTGAGCAGCGACTCGTAGCCCTCGCCGACGACGAAGGCCCGGCGGATCATCCGGCCCTCCTCGGTGCGGACCGGGATGTTCTGCAGGTTCGGGTCCTGCGAGGAGAGCCGGCCGGTGGCGGCGACCATCTGGTTGAAGGTGGTGTGGATCCGCCCGGCCGGGGAGACCGTCTTGAGCAGGCCCTCGACGGTGGTGCGCAGCTTGGCCTGGTCGCGGTGGCGCAGCAGGATCACCGGCAGCTCGTTGTCGGTCTGGGTGGCGAGCCAGGTGAGCGCGTCGGCGTCGGTGGTGTACCCGGTCTTGATCTTCTTGGTCTTGGGCAGCGCCAGCTCGCCGAAGAGGATCTCCTGGAGCTGCTTGGGCGAGCCGAGGTTGAACTCGTGGCCGGCGGCGGCGTGCGCCTCCTCGACCACGCGCTGGATCTCGGCGGCGAACTGCGCCTCCAGACCGGTGAGCCAGTCGCGGTCGGCGGCGATGCCGGTGCGCTCCATCCGGGCGAGCAGGGCGGCGATCGGCAGCTCCATGTCGCGCAGCAGCCCGGTGGCGCCGACCTCGGCGAGGCGGGTGTCGAACAGCGCGGCGAGATCGAGTACGGCGCGGGCCTGGAGCATCAGCGCCTGGGCGCCGGCGGTCGGGTCCTCCTCCGGGGCGTCGAAGGCGAGCTGGCCCGACTCGGCGGCCGGGGCCGGGGTGAGCGAGCGGGCCAGGTACTCCTCGGCGAGCACCTCCAGGGTGAAGGTGCGGCGGCCGGGCTTCTCCAGGTAGGCGGCGAGGGCGGTGTCGGCGACGACGCCCTCGATGCTCCAGCCGCGCTCGGCGAAGGCCCGCATGACCTGCTTGGCGATGTGCAGGGCCTTGGGGGCGGCCGGGTCGGCCAGCCAGGCGGCGAAGGCGCGCTCGTCCTCCTCGGCGAGCAGCGCCGGGTCGAACCAGGCGGCCGTTTCTCCGGCGGCCAGCGCGACCTCGGAGACCTCGCCGGCGCCGAGCGCCCAGCGGTAGACGGCGGCCAGCGCGACCGGGGTCTTGTCGGCGGCGTGCTCGCGCAGCCAGCCGGCGAGGGTGCCCGGGTCGGTGAGGAGCTCGCCGTCGACCTCGACGCCGGGGGCGAGTTCGGCGGCCTCGGGCTCGACGGCGGCCGGGTCGATGCCGTGGACGCGGTCGCGGAAGTTGGCGTTGCGGAACTCCAGCGTCTCCATGAGCGCGGTGACGGCCGGGCTGTCGAACGGCGCGCGGGCCAGGTCGGCCACGCCCAGCGGGAGTTCGACGTCCCGGACCAGCTCGGTCAGGACGCGGTTGCGCTTGACCGAGTCGAGGTGCTCGCGCAGCTTCTCGCCGATCTTGCCCTTGACCTCGTCGGCCCGGGCGACCAACTCGTCGAAGGAGCCGAACTGGTTGACCCACTTGGCGGCGGTCTTCTCGCCGACGCCGGGGATGCCGGGCAGGTTGTCGGACGGGTCGCCGCGCAGGGCGGCGAGGTCGGGGTACTGGCGGGGGGTGACGCCGTACTTCTCGGCGACCTTCTCCGGGGTGTAGCGGGTCAGCTCGGAGACGCCCTTGGTCGGGTAGAGCACGGTGATGTGCTCGGTGACGAGCTGGAGCGAGTCCCGGTCGCCGGTGACGATGTCGACGTCGAAGCCGGCCGCCTCGGCGGCGGTGGCCAGGGTGGCGATGATGTCGTCCGCCTCGAAGCCCTCGGCGGTCAGCCGCGGCACGTGCATCGCGTCGAGCAGCTCGCCGATCAGCCCGATCTGGCTGCGGAACTCGTCCGGGGTCTTGGCCCGGTTGGCCTTGTAGTCGGGGAACTCGACCGAGCGGAAGGTCTGGCGGGAGAGGTCGAAGGCGACCGCGAGGTGGGTGGGCGCCTCGTCCCGGACGGTGTTGGCGAGCATCGAGGCGAAGCCGTACACCGCGTTGGTCGGCTGGCCGGTGGAGGTGTTGAAGTTCTCCACGGGCAGCGCGTAGAACGCCCGGTAGGCCATGGAGTGCCCGTCGAGCAGCATCAGGCGGGGCCGGGATCCGGCTCCGCCACCACCCGCCGCGCCCTTGTCCGTACTCTGCGTAGCCACGTCAACGTCCGTTCCTGCCGATTCCACTACCGGCCACCGATCCTAGGGCCCGCCACTGACAAAAGGGGCACGCCGGGGGCGGGCGCCCCTCGGGTGCGCTCGCGCCCCGGGCACCACTCCGGTTTTCTTCCGCCACCGCCCCTACCGCCGAGTAGGACGGTCGTACGATCACAGGCAGCACGACGACGCGACCCCCGAGCGGCAGGAGCTCCCCCATGACCGATCCGGCCCCCGACACCGCCACCGACGCCGGCCCCGGCCCCGCCCCCGACAAGGCCCCCGGCGCCACCGCCGCCTCCCCCCTGATCGACGTCCCGCAGGAGATGCTGGACCACTTCGCCAAGCTCGGTGTGGACCCGGCCACCTTCTCCGGCGGCCGGCTGGGCGACAAGCTGGGCATCAGGATCGTGGAGGCCTCGGGCGACCGGGTGGTCGGCACCATGCCGGTGGACGGCAACCAGCAGCCTTACGGGCTGCTGCACGGCGGCGCCTCGGCGGCGCTGGCGGAGACCCTCGGCTCGGTCGGGGCGATGCTGCACGCCGGTCCGGGCCGGTACGCGGTGGGCGTGGACCTGAACGCGACCCACCACCGCTCGGCGACCTCCGGCCTGGTCACCGGCGTGGCGACCGCGGTGTTCAAGGGCCGCACCGCCGCCACCTACGAGATCGCGATCACCGACGACACCGGCAAGCGGGTCACCAGCTGCCGCCTCACCTGCATGCTGCGCGACCTCTGAGCCGATTCTCCGTCAAATCCCTTGCCCGCCCCCTTGTTTGACCTTCGACCATGCTGGGAAGTCGTTGGTCTGGACAAGGGGGCGGTGGCATGTCCGGCCGTCCGCAGCAATGTAACCGTGCGTAACAACTAGGAAATCCGAGCAATCGCGGGCCCCGGGGGGTCGAATCCGCTCGAAAACAGCACGCGGCGGCGCCTGACGTCCGATATTCGGACGCATACGCCCGACTCCAACAGCGCGGACGCTCTTGTCCGATAGTCGGTGAGTTCAGGAGTCACCTGCCGTTCTACGCCTTACATGGCGCGCAATGGCATGGAAATACTGGGGCCGGAGCAGACCGGTCGAGCCGGAACGACCACATGCCGAGACAACTTCTCCGTGTGCTCATAACAAGAGAATCACAGCCTCGCCGGAGCACTGCCAGAGCCGCCGACCGGCATCTAGAGTCACGGCCAGTCACCGCGCCACCGGAATGGGCCAGGCCCACCGCGCATCCAGGCTCCCGCCGTTCAGGCGCGGCGCCCTCCTGAACCGAAGGGGACCCCCCGTGCGTCATCGTTCAGCAGTTGTCGTGAGCATTGCCGTCATCGGCGCCCTGAGCCTCACCGCGTGCGGCTCCCGCGACGACAAGAAGTCCGGGGACAGCGGCCAGGGCGGCGGCTCCACCACCGTCACCATCGGCGTCGACGCGCCCCTCACCGGCGACCTCTCCGCCCTCGGCCTCGGCATCCGCAACTCCGTCGAGCTCGCGGTCAAGCAGGCCAACGAGAAGAACGAGGTCCCCGGCGTCAAGTTCCAGATCAAGGGCCTCGACGACACCGGCAAGCCCGCCCCCGGCCAGCAGAACGCCACCCAGCTGGTCGGCGACAAGGACGTCATCGGCGTCGTCGGCCCGCTGAACTCCAGCGTCGCCCAGTCGATGCAGCAGATCTTCAACGACGCCAACCTCGTCCAGATCTCCCCCGCCAACACCGGCGTCGCCCTCAGCCAGGGCGAGAAGTGGGCCAGCGGCGTCAAGGCCCGCCCCTTCAAGAGCTACTTCCGCACCGCCACCACCGACGCCGTCCAGGGCCCGTTCGCCGCGGACTACCTGGTCAAGGACGCCAAGAAGACCAAGGTCTTCCTCATCGACGACCAGAAGACCTACGGGGCCGGCCTCGCCGCCACCTTCAAGGGCCAGTTCGTCAAGAACGGCGGCCAGATCATGGGCGAGGAGCACGTCAACCCCGACGACCGCGACTTCGCCGCCGTCGTCACCAAGGTCAAGTCCTCCGGCGCCGAGGCCGTCTACTACGGCGGCGAGTACCCCGCCGCCGGCCCGCTCTCGCTCCAGCTCAAGGACGCCGGCGTCAACATCCCGCTGATGGGCGGCGACGGCATCCAGAGCGGCGACTTCATCAAGCTCAACCCCAAGGGCCAGGGCGACCTCGCCACCGCCGTCGGCCTGCCCGTGGAGCAGCTCCCGACCGCCGCCAAGTTCATCGCCGACTACAAGGCGGCCGGCTACAAGGACGCCTACGAGACCTACGGCGGCTACTCCTACGACAGCGCCTGGGCCATCATCCAGGGCGTCAAGGCCGTCGTCGCCGCCAACAACGGCAAGCTGCCCGACAGCCCCCGCGCCAAGGTCGTCGAGGCCGTCCAGAAGGTCTCCTTCGAAGGCGTGACCGGCAAGGTCTCCTTCGACGAGTTCGGCGACACCACCAACAAGCAGCTCACCGTCTACGCCGTCAAGGACGGCAAGTGGGCCGTGGAGAAGTCCGGCACCTTCAGCGGCTGACCCGCACCTGACCCCGAGTCAGGAGCACCGCAGCACGTCGGAGTTACCGCGCGGGGGCGCCACGAGTGCCCCCGCGCGCACCCACATCCACCACCCACGCGGACACCCCACACGCACAACGGAGGCCCAGCGGTGCACGACCTACCGCAGCAGCTGGCCAACGGCCTGATCCTCGGCGCCCTCTACGGCCTCGTCGCGATCGGCTACACGATGGTCTACGGCATCGTCCAGCTCATCAACTTCGCCCACGGCGAGATCGTCATGGTCGGCGGCTTCGGCGCCCTGACCGCCTACCTCGCCCTCCCCGGCGGCACCACCCTGTGGCTGGCCCTACCGCTGATGCTGATCGCCGGCATCCTGGTCTCCACCCTCACCGCCGTCGCCGCCGAGCGCTTCGCCTACCGGCCGCTGCGCTCCGCCCCCCGGCTCGCCCCGCTCATCACCGCGATCGGCCTGTCCATCGCCCTGCAGCAGCTGGTCTTCGCCTTCTACCCGGACGCCAAGAAGGCCCGGGTCTTCCCGAAGATCCCCGGCGACCCCTTCGAGCTCGGCTCCGTCGCCATCCAGCGCAGCGACATCTTCCTGATCGCCGCCGCCCCGCTCTGCATGCTCGCCCTCGGCTGGTTCGTCACCCGCACCCGCTCCGGCCGCGCCATGCAGGCCACCAGCCAGGACCCCGACACCGCCAAGCTGATGGGCATCGACACCGACCGGATCATCGTGATGGCCTTCGCCATCGGCGCCGCCTTCGCCGCCGTCGCCGCCGTCGCCTACGGCCTGCGCAGCGGCCAGGTCGACTTCCGGATGGGCTTCCTGCTCGGCCTCAAGGCCTTCACCGCCGCCGTCCTCGGCGGCATCGGCAACATCTACGGCGCCATGCTCGGCGGCATCACCCTCGGCCTCGCCGAAGCCCTCGCCACCGGCTACATCCAGCACCTGCCCGGCATGCACCTCTTCGGAGGCGGCGCCTGGAAGGACGTCTGGGCCTTCGTACTCCTCATCGTCGTCCTGCTCGTGCGGCCCCAGGGGCTGCTGGGCCAGCGCGTCGCGGACAGGGCGTGACCACCATGACCAACAGCAGCACCGAGACCACCCCGGTCATCACCCTCCCCGGCCGCACCGCCGCCCTCCTCGCCGGCCTCGGCGCCGCCGCCACCGCCGGCTCCGCCCTGATGCCCTGGACCTGGACCTCCGAGTACCCCGGCGACCTCACCTTCTACGGCTCCCCCGCCGGCCTCCAGTGGCTCGCCCTCACCGCCGGACTGGTCACCCTCCTCCTCCTCCTCGCCACCCAGGGCGTCCCCGGCCTGCGCTGGGCCGCCCCCCGCCGCAGCAACAACGCCGTCGTGATCGCCGCCGCCGGCGCCGTCGCCGTCGGCTGGTTCTCCGTCGTCTCCATCTCCACCGACCTCGGCGGCCTCGCCAACCTCGAACCCGGCGGCTGGGTCCTCGCCGCCGGCTCCCTGCTCGCCCTCGCCGGCTCGCTCGGCCTCCCGCTCGACCGGCGCACCGCCGTCCCGCTGCGGATCCTCGACCGCCGGCTGTTCCTGCTCGTCCCGATCGCCCCCGCGGTCTGGTTCGCCACCCACGCCGTCCCCGAGGACAAGCCGGTCGCCCCCGTGCTCACCGCCCTCGCCGGCGGCCTCGCGATCGCCACCGGCGCCGTCCTGCTCGTCCAGCTCGGCCACGCCGCCAACAGCTGGCTGCGCCTCGGCACCGTCCACCGGCCGCTCCCCGCACCCCGCACCCTGCCCTCCTGGGTCGAGGTCGCACTGATCGCGGTCGCCTTCGCCATCGGCCTGTTCGCCATCACCTTCGGCATCGACACCGAGTACGGCGAACTCTTCACCGGCTACCTGCTGCTCGCCGCCTCCGTGGTCGCCTCGCTCGGCCGCTCCGGCCTGCTGCCCCGGCTGCGCTCCCTGACCGTCAAGTACCAGACCGTCACCACCGGCGCCGCCTTCGCCGCCGCCGCCAGCTTCCCCTTCACCCAGACCAGCGACCAGTACACCTCGGTCGCCACCAACATCCTGATCTTCGCCACCGTCGCCCTCGGCCTGAACATCGTCGTCGGCCTCGCCGGACTGCTCGACCTCGGCTACGTCGCCTTCCTCGGCGTCGGCGCCTACAGCGCCGCCCTGGTCTCCGGCTCCCCCGCCTCGCCGATCCACGTCCAGTTCCCGTTCTGGGGCGCCATGCTCACCGGCGCCGCGGTCTCCATGGTCTTCGGCGTCGTCATCGGCGCCCCGACCCTGCGACTGCGCGGCGACTACCTCGCCATCGTCACCCTCGGCTTCGGCGAGATCTTCCGCATCACCATGCTCAACCTCAACGGCACCACCGGCCCGAAGATCACCAACGGCTCCAACGGCATCCCCCGGATCCCCGACCTGGAGATCCTCGGCTGGAACCTCGGCAAGCCCACCACGATCTTCGGCTTCGAACTCGGCCGGTTCTCCAACTACTACCTGCTGATGCTCCTCGTCACCGCCCTCGTCGTCCTGGTCTTCGCCCGCGTCGGCAACTCCCGCATCGGCCGCGCCTGGGTCGCCATCCGCGAGGACGAGACCGCCGCCGAGGCCATGGGCATCAACGGCTTCCGCCTCAAGCTCCTCGCCTTCGCCCTCGGCGCCTGCCTCGCCGGCCTCGCCGGCACCGTCCAGGCCCACGTCAGCTACACCGTCACCCCCGACCAGTACACCTTCGCCGAAGCCCTCCCGCCCAACTCCGCCTTCCTGCTCGCCGCCGTCATCCTCGGCGGCATGGGCACCATCAGCGGCCCGCTGGCCGGCGCCACCCTGCTCTTCCTCATCCCGAAGAAGCTCGAATTCCTCGCCGACTACCAGCTGCTCGCCTTCGGCATCGCCCTCATCGTCCTCATGCGGGTGCGCCCCGAGGGCCTCATCCCCAACCGGCGCCGCCAGCTCGAATTCCACGAGGCCGACGCCGACATCCCGGCGCAGGCCACCGGCGACACCGTCGCCCTCTCCAAGGCAGGGGCGTGACCCTCCAGATGACCACCACCGACGCCCCCGCCCCCACCCCGGCACCGGCACCGGCCCCCGCCGAGACCCTGCTCGACGTCTCCGGCGTGACCATGCGGTTCGGCGGCCTCACCGCCGTCAACAACGTCTCGCTCACCGTCGGCCGCGGCGAGATCATCGGTCTCATCGGCCCCAACGGCGCCGGCAAGACCACCTTCTTCAACTGCCTCACCGGCCTCTACGTCCCCACCGAGGGCACCGTCACCTACCAGGGCACGGTCCTGCCCCCCAAGCCCCACCTCGTCACCCAGGCCGGCATCGCCCGCACCTTCCAGAACATCCGGCTCTTCGCCAACATGACCGTCCTGGAGAACGTCCAGGTCGGCCGGCACAGCCGGATGCACCAAGGACTGCTCTCCGCCGTCCTGCGCGGCCCCGGCTACCGCCGCTCCGAACAGGAGAGCCGCGAGAAGGCCATGGAACTCCTCGAGTTCACCGGCCTCGCCGGCAAGGCCGACCACCTCGCCCGCAACCTCCCCTACGGCGAGCAGCGCAAGCTCGAGATCGCCCGCGCCCTCGCCTCCGACCCCGGCCTGCTGCTCCTCGACGAGCCCACCGCCGGCATGAACCCGCAGGAGACCCGAGCCGCCGAGGAACTCGTCTTCGCCATCCGCGACCGGGGCGTCTCCGTCCTCGTCATCGAGCACGACATGCGCTTCATCTTCAACCTCTGCGACCGCACCGCCGTGCTGGTCCAGGGCCAGAAGATCGTCGAGGGCGACCGCGAGACGGTCCAGAACGACGAACGCGTCATCACCGCCTACCTCGGCGCCCCGCTCGAAGGCACCGCCCCCGTTACGGAGACCGACCAGTGACCGCACTCCTCGAAGTCCAGGACCTCCGCGTCTCCTACGGGAAGATCGAAGCCGTCAAGGGCATCAGCTTCACCGTCAACCAGGGCGAGGTCACCACCCTGATCGGCACCAACGGCGCCGGCAAGACCACCACCCTGCGCACCCTGTCCGGCCTGCTCAAGCCCACCGCCGGCACCATCACCTTCGACGGCCAGCCCCTCACCACCGTCCCCGCCCACAAGATCGTCGCCCTGGGCCTGGCCCACTCCCCCGAGGGCCGGCACATCTTCCCGCGCATGACCATCGAGGAGAACCTCCTCCTCGGCGCCTTCCTGCGCAACGACACCGACGGCATCACCAAGGACGTCGAACGGGCCTACGGCCTCTTCCCCATCCTCGGCGACCGCCGCAAGCAGGCCGCCGGCACGCTCTCCGGCGGCGAGCAGCAGATGCTCGCCATGGGACGCGCCCTGATGTCCCGGCCCAAGCTGCTGATGCTCGACGAGCCGTCCATGGGCCTCTCGCCGCTGATGATGCAGAAGATCATGGCGACCATCGTCGAACTCAAGGCCGACGGCACGACCATCCTGCTGGTCGAGCAGAACGCCCAGGCGGCGCTCTCGCTCTCCGACCGGGGCTACGTCATGGAGACCGGCAGCATCGTCCTCCAGGGCACCGGCGCCGACCTCCTGCACGACGAGTCGGTCCGCAAGGCCTACCTCGGCGAGGACTGACCTCACCGCAGCACGGACACGGAGGAGGGCCCGGCGCGTCACGCGCCGGGCCCTCCTCCGTGTCCGTGTCCTGCCGCCGCTACTCCGCGGCACCCGCGTCCGGGGCGACCGGGGGCTCCTCGGCCTTCTTCCGGTCCTGCGCGGCGCCCTCCTCGATGACCGCCTCGGCCACCGCCGCCATCGTCATCCGGCGGTCCATCGAGGTCTTCTGGATCCACCGGAACGCGGCCGGCTCGTTCAGACCGAACTTGGTCTGCAGCACGCTCTTCGCCCGGTCCACCAGCTTCCGGGTCTCCAGCCGCTGGGTGAGATCCGCGATCTCCTCCTCCAGCGTCCGCATCTCCGTGTACCGGGACACCGCCATCTCGATCGCCGGCACCAGGTCGCTCTTGGAGAACGGCTTGACGATGTACGCCATCGCCCCCGCGTCCCGCGCCCGGTCCACCAGCTCGCGCTGCGAGAACGCGGTCAGCATCAGCACCGGCGCCAGGTGCGCCTCGTGGATCTGCTCGGCCGCGGACAGCCCGTCCAGCACCGGCATCTTCACGTCCAGGATCGCCAGGTCCGGCTTCAGCTCCTGGACCAACCGGACCGCCGTGGCCCCGTCCCCGGCCTCGCCGACGACGGTGTACCCCTCCTCCTCCAGCATCTCCTTCAGATCGAGGCGGATCAGCGCCTCGTCCTCGGCGATCACAATCCTGGTGATCTGGGGCGAATCGGTCTCAAGCGGCTCTGCCTGCTCGTCGGCGGTGCTCACGGGGCTCCTCGTTCCGGCGGGGTACTGCATGCACGAGGGTACCTAGACACGGTATGTTTGAACTCAGCAGGGTCGGGGGCCAGCCTTCGAATCCGCACTCGCCCCGGTAGCCCAGCGGTAGAGGCAATGGTCTCAAACACCATCCAGCGTGGGTTCGAATCCCACCCGGGGTACTTTTCCTTCGATTCCAAAACCGGTCGAAGCGGGCCCGCGGCGGGCGGTCTTCAGCATTCCGAATGAAGACCCGCCCAATCCCGGACCACCACCGCGAGCGGTCAGCCCGCCCGGTCCAAAGGTTCCGGCTCCACGGTGAGACGCATACCGAGAGCCGAGACGAGCCGCTCAAGAACAACAATGGTGGGCATCGTGCCACCGGTCTCGAATCGGGCAACGGCCGACTGCTGCATGCCGCACGCCGCCGCGAGCTTGGCCTGTGTCATTCCGAGCGCCTCCCGACGGAGCCGGACGGCCTCGCCGAGCTCGAACCGGATACAAGCCGCTCCGTGGGCCGCACCCGCACCCGGTCGGCCCAGGATCTCCTCACGCACGGCACGCCAGGACGTCCGGTCACTCATTCCGATCACTCCTCCTCGACGGAGTGCTGCTCCGCCACACAGCGCGCCAGCACTGAAGGCGCCAGCGGTCCGCCGCGCCGTCCGGGGCGCGAGGAGGGCGGCATTCCCCGAAAGGGGGATGCCGCCCTCGCACGAACGCTCCCGGGCCGGTCAGTTGTCCAGGGCGCCCACGTGGTGGACGCGGACGAGGTTGGTGGAGCCGGCGAGGCCGGGCGGGGAGCCGGCGGTGATGACGACGATGTCGCCCTTATCGCAGCGGCCCAGGGAGAGCAGCGCGGCGTCGACCTGTTCGACCATCTCGTCGGTGGTGGGCGCGAACGGGCCGAGGAAGGTCTCCACGCCCCAGGTGAGTGCCAACTGGCTGCGGACGGCGGGTTCGTAGGTGAAGGCCAGGACCGGGATCGGCGAGCGGTAGCGGGTCAGCCGGCGGGCGGTGTCGCCGGACTGGGTGAAGGCGATCAGGTACTTGGCGTGCAGGAAGTCGCCGATCTCGGCGGCCGCCCGGGCGACCGCGCCGCCCTGGGTGCGGGGCTTGTTGCTCGGGGTGAGGACGGGCAGGCCGTCGGCGAGGACGTCCTGTTCGGCGGCCTCGATGATCCGGCCCATGGTGCGGACCGTCTCGGACGGGTACTTGCCGACCGAGGTCTCGCCGGAGAGCATCACCGCGTCCGTGCCGTCGAGGACGGCGTTGGCGACGTCGGAGGCCTCGGCGCGGGTCGGCCGCGAGGAGTTGATCATCGAGTCGAGCATCTGGGTCGCGACGATGACCGGCTTGGCGTTCCGCCGGGCGAGCTTGACCGCCCGCTTCTGCACCATCGGCACCAGTTCCAGCGGCATCTCCACGCCCAGGTCGCCGCGGGCGACCATGATGCCGTCGAAGCGGTCGACGATGGAGTCGAGGTTCTGCACCGCCTGCGGCTTCTCGATCTTGGCGATGACCGGGACCCGGCGGCCCTCCTCGTCCATCACCCGGTGGACGTCCTCGACGTCGCGGCCGCTGCGGACGAAGGAGAGCGCGATCAGGTCGGCCCCGGTCCGCAGGGCCCAGCGCAGGTCGGCGACGTCCTTGTCGCTGAGCGCGGGCACCGAGACGGCGATCCCGGGGAGGTTGAGGCCCTTGTGGTCGGAGACGAGGCCGCCCTCGACGACGAGGCAGCGGACCCGGGGCCCGTCGACCTCGACGACCTCCAGGGTGACCCGCCCGTCGTCGACGAGGATCCGCTCGCCGGCGGTGACGTCCTCCGCCAGGCCGGGGTAGGTGGTGCCGCAGCCGTTCTGGTCCCCTTCGACGCCCTTGTCGGTGGAGATCGTGAACTCGTCGCCGCGTTCGAGAAGTACCGGGCCCTCGGCGAAGGTTCCGAGGCGGATCTTCGGGCCTTGAAGGTCGGCGAGCACGCCGATACTGCGGCCGCTCTCGTCGGCGGCCTTGCGGACCCGGCGGTACCGCTCCTCGTGCTCGATGTGGGAGCCGTGGCTCAGGTTGAATCGGGCGATGTCCATCCCGGCGTCGACCAGGGACTTGATCTGGTCGTAGGTGTCGGTGGCGGGCCCGAGGGTACAGACGATTTTTGCTCGGCGCATAGTGCTGAGAGTAGGCATTACCGGCGCGTAACGTCGATGCCGGTCCGGACAACGGGATGGCCGTTGCCGTAAGGAGAGTTGAACAATCTGACACAACGTCGGACCGGAGTGCGAGAGGTTCCCGGAAGTCCGTCCGCACTCGATCCCCGATGCGATTCCGTGAAGGGCTGTTCACCCCCGGTTCACCAGGACTTCCGCCCCCGCTCCCGGCCTGGCGGGACGCTCGTCACCCGGGTGGGGAGAGAACGTTGTGACGAGGGGGGAAGCTTCCGGCATGAAGCGCGTGATCGGAGTACTGACGGTACTTCTGGTGCTCGGGGGGCTGGTGTTCGCGGTGGTGAACAGAAAGCCGGACCCCAAGCCCGGTTCGGACGACGTCACCCTCACCGGCATGGTCGGCTCGGAGAAGGGCGCGTTCTTCGACGACCAGCAGGTCAAGGACGCCTTGAAGGCCCGAGGGCTGGTGGTGAACACCCAGAGCGCCGGCTCCTGGCAGATGGGCGATCTCAAGAACGACAACCTGGACTTCGTCTTCCCGGCGAGCCAGCAGCCCGCCGAGGCGATCAAGGCGGACCACAATCTGAAGAGCACCCCGACCCGGCCGTTCTACTCACCGCTGGTGATCGTCACGTACAAGTCGACCGCCGAGGTGCTGCGGCAGAACAACCTGGCGTCCCAGGACGAGACGAGCCACGTCTGGAAGTTCTCGATGAAGGGCTTCCTCGACGGCGTCGAGAACAAGACGACCTGGCAGAAGCTCCCGAATCCGCCCGCGAACGAGAAGCCGGGCGACCTCGTCGGATCCATCTTCCTGACCACCACCAACCCCGAGACGTCCTCCTCGGGTGCCCTGTACCTGGCCATGGTGTCCTACCTGCTGAACGCCAACCAGGTGATCCCGGCACCGGCGGGCGTGACGCCGCAGATCGGCGACAAACTGCAGGCGGTCATCTCCCCGCAGGGGGTCATGAAGAACTCCACCGAGGAACCGTTCATGGACTTCGTGTCCGGCAACGGCCGCCCGCTGGTGCTGGCGTACGAGTCCCAGGCGCTCGAACTGGTCCTGAAGAAGAAGGCCCCGACGGACATGGTGATGCTCTACCCGGACACCACCGTGGTCTCCGACCACACGATCGTCGCCTTCAACGACAAGGGCCAGCGGCTGGCCGACGCGCTGGCCGACGACCCGGCGCTGCGCGAACTGGAGATCAAGTACGGCTTCCGGCCGTCGGGCGCGGCGGGAGCGACGGCGTTCGCCGCCAAGGTCCAGGAAGCGCAGAACGGCAACCCGGAAGCGCGGTTCGCGTTCGCACCCGACCTGGGTGTCGCGAAGGTCTCGCAGGCCACGGTGCCGACGCCGGCGGTCATGAAGCAGCTGGTCGACGCCGCGAAGGCCAAGTGATGGGGGACATGAGGACAGGAGTGGGCACGATGCGCAGGAGTGGTGTTCGGGGCCTGATGGCCGGTCTGGCGCTGCTGGTGGCGACGTCGGTGGCGGCGTGCACGTCGTCGCCCGCGCCGCCGCCGAAGACCGGGCCCAGCGATCCGCCGGCGGCCAGCGCGCAGCCGGGGGTGCTGCGGGTGCTGGCCGGCAGTGAACTCCAGGACCTGGCGCCGGTGCTGGAGGAGGCCCAGAAGGCCACCGGGGTGACGGTGCAGTTCGCCTGGACCGGTTCGCTGGACGGCGCGGACGCGGTGTCCGCGGGCCGGACCGACGGCAAGTACGACGCGATCTGGTTCCCGTCGAACCAGTACCTGCACCTGGACGACGGGAGCAAGTCGAAGCTGCTCTCGGAGACGCCGATCATGGCCTCGCCGGTGGCGTTCGGCATCCGCTCGGCGGTGCTGGGCGACCTGGGCTGGGGTGACGGCTCCAAGGTGACCTGGGGCAATCTGGCGGAGGCCGCGTCCGGCGGCAAGTTGTCCTACGGTATGGCGGACCCGTCGCGGTCGAACTCCGGCTTCTCGGCGCTGGTGTCGGTGGCCTCGGCCTTCTCGGGCGCGAACGCGGCGCTGACCGACGCGGATGTGCAGAAGGCGACGCCGCAGCTGAAGCAGTTCTTCACCGGCCAGAAGCTGACCTCCGGCTCGTCCGGGTGGCTGGCGCAGGCGTACGGCCGGGCGGAGAAGGGTTCGATCGGCGCGCTGGTGAACTACGAGTCGGTGCTGCTGTCGATGAACAAGACGCTGGCCGCCGACCAGCAGCTCACCGTGGTCCGTCCGATCGACGGCGTCATATCGGCGAACTACCCGCTGACGCTGCTGAGTTCCTCGGCGCAGCGGGAGCGGGAGTCGTTCCAGCGGCTCACCTCCTATCTGCTGAAGGAGGATGTGCAGAAGCGGATCTCGGAGCTGACGCTGCGCCGTCCGGTGACGGCGGGGGTGGCCCCGGCTGCGGGGCTGCCGACGGACCGGCGGCACGAGCTGCCGTTCCCCGGTACCCGGGCGGTGGCGGACGGGCTGCTGTCCTCGTACCAGAACGAGCTGCGGCGGCCGTCGCGCACGGTGTACGTGCTGGACACCTCGGGCTCGATGGCCGGGCAGCGGCTGTCCTCGCTGAAGTCGGCGATGGGTCGGCTGACGGGTGCGGACGACACTCGGGGGGTGCGGCGGTTCCGGGACCGGGAGGAGGTCACGTTGATCTCGTTCGCCTCGAAGGTGAAGTCGACGAAGACGCATTCGGTGCCGACCGGTGCGGGGGCGCAGCAGGAGTTGGCGTCGATCAACGGGGATGTGCAGGCGTTGTCGGCGGACGGTGGGACGGCGGTGTACTCCTCGTTGCAGGAGGCGTACCGGGTGATCCAGCGGCAGCAGTCGGCGGCCGGGGACGACCGGTTCACCTCGATCGTGCTGATGACGGACGGGGAGAGCAACGAGGGGGCGTCGGACAAGGACTTCCGGACGTTCTACGGGGGGTTGTCCTCGGTGCAGAAGGCGACGCCGGTGTTCCCGATCCTGTTCGGTGATGCGGCGAAGGACCAGTTGCAGGGGATCGCCGAGCTGACGGGCGGGAAGCTGTTCGACGGGACGGGTTCGCTGGACGGGGCGTTCGAGGAGATTCGTGGCTACCAGTAACGGTGGCGGGAACGGTCCCGGCGGACTGGGTGGCCGGTTCTGGGTGTATCTGACCTCTGTCCGGCATTTTGTGGCGGCCGGGGCGGCGGTGGCGGGGGCGGGGGCGGCGGTCGGGTTGCAGAGTCCGGTGGTGCTCTCGGCGTTGCTGGTGGCGGGGCCGTACGTCGCGACGGTGGCCCTGTGGCCGCCCCCGCCCCCGCCTCCGCCTCCGGAGGGGCCGGACGGTCCGTCGGGCGGGGAGGGTCCGCCCGCGCCGCCGAGCCCCGCGGCACCGGAGTCGGAGTCGGAGGCGGGGCCCGGTCCGAAGCCGGCCGAGCGGAAGTCGCCGCTGGGTGTCTCGTTGCGTGCGCAGCGGGCGGCGGCGGCGGCCGGGTCCGTGCCCCGGTCGGTGCCCCGGGTCGCTCCGGTTCCGTCGGTGCTCTGGCCGCAGTTGGAGGAGTTGGCGGCGTTCGTCGGCTCGGCGCCGTTGCCGCCGTCGGCGAATGTGCCGGGGTTGCTGGAGCGGCTGCGTACGGCCGGGCCGGGGCCGACCACGGAGCCGATCGTCCGGCGGCGGCTGCCGCTGGCGGTGGACGGCTATCTGCGGGCGCTGACCTGGCAGCCGTGGGCGGTGGACGGGGCCGATCCGGCGGCCGAACTGGCCCGGGCGGTGGACGAGATGGCGGCCCTGGTGCCGGCTTCCTGACGCCGTCGGGGTAGGAGTTGTACGGCCCCGGTCCCCTGCGGACCGGGGCCGTTCGCCTGCCCGGCGCGCGCCGGCCCCGTCCACAGCCCGGCCCCGTCCGGTTCGTCCCGTCAGGCCTCCAGCACGCCGGGCAGTTCGAGGCGGCGGCGCACCCCCAGTTTGCGGAAGCTGTTGGTGAGGTGGGTCTCGACCGTCCGGACCGCGAGGTGCAGCATGGCGGCGATCTCGGCGTTGGAGTGCCCGGCGGCGGCGAGCCGGCAGATCCGCAGCTCGCTGTCGGTGAGGGCCTCGGCCCCGGCGTGGTCGCCGCGGCCGATGCGTGCGCCGGAGACCCGCAGTGCCTCCAGCGCGGCGGCCCGCTGGCGGACGGCGCCGAGGCGTTCGGCGCGCCCGGCGGCCTCGCGCAGGGCCCGTCGGGCGGCGCCGCGCCGTCCGCCGTCGCCGAGCAGCCGGCCGTAGGTGATGAGGGCGGGGACGAGTTCGGTGTCGATCTCGGCGGTGCGCAGCAGCTGGACGGCCTCGGCGGCGAGGTCGAGGCCGTGCCGGCCGCCGGTGGCGGCGGCGAGGGCGCGCAGGGCTCGGCCGACGGTGCGCGGGGTGCCCCAGATCCGGGCGAGGCGGAGTTCCTCCTCGGCGAGGGCGACGGCGGGGCCGGGTTCGCCGAGTTGGAGGTGGCATTCGGCGGCGGCGGAGCGCCAGGGGGTGACGATGGGGCTGTGGACCTGGCGTTCGCTCTGGCGGCGGCCGCATTCCAGGAGGTCGGCGAGGGCTTCGGCGGGTTCGCCGGAGGCGAGCCGGAGCAGGCCCCGGGAGAAGAGGTACTCGTTCCATTCCCAGGAGTCGCGGGCGCGGTCGGCGGCGACGGCGCGGGCGAGGCCGTGGGCCTGCCAGAGCCGGCCGGTCTCGACGAGGGCGATGACGGCCTGGGCGACGAGGTGGGCGTTCTGCTGGCCGAGGAGTTCGGCGTAGCGGCCGGGGCCGGTGTCCTCGGCGGCGGGGCGGGCTTCCGGGGCGGTGCCGGGGGCGGCGGCGGTGCTCCAGCTGGAGGGTCGGGGAAGTCCCGGCGGGCCCCAGGGGGTGGGCGGGAGGGCGGGGGTCCGGCCGGGCGGCGCGGTGCCGGCGGGGGAGCCGGGGGCGGTGAGGGCGTAGTCCTCCAGCAGGGCCTGGTACTCGCCGCGCATGATCCTGGCCTCGGCGCGGACGCTGAGCAGGCACTGGTAGCCGGGGTCGAGGGGGCCGCCGCGGAAGGAGGTGAGGCCGCGGACGGCCAGTTCGTCGGCCTCGTCGAGCCGGTCGGCCCACTGGCAGAGGGTGGCGAGGGAGATCAGCAGGTAGGAGCGGCAGAGCGGGTCGACGGGGGCGGATTCGAGTTCGCGGACGCGTTCGCCGACCTCGGTCGCGGCGAGCAGGCCGCTGGTGGCGTCGAACTCGGTGAGCAGCGCGTAGGCGGGCGGTGCGAGCCGGTGCGGGGTGCGGGTGGCGAGGCGCTGGAGTCCTTCGACGACCTGGAGCCAGCTGCGGCCGTCGTGGGCGGCGATCTGGGCGGTGGCGGCCTGGACGGCGTGCAGGACGTCCTCCTGGTCGGCGAAGCGGTGTGCCAGCTCGTCCATGAGTTCGATGGCGGCGGCGGTGTCGCCGCGGGTGGCGAGGACGGCGCCGAGGGTTCCGGCGGCGCGGAAGACGCCTTCGTCGGTCTGCTGGAGGTGGACGGCCTCGGCGAGGTGGCGCAGGCCGATGGTGCGTTCGGCGGGGCCGAGGGTGACTTCGAGGCTGCCGAGTTCGGAGAGCAGGAGTCCGCGTCGGCGGTCGCTGAGGGGTTCGGCGAGGACGCGGCGCAGCAGGGCGACGGCGTCGGCGGGGCGGTCGGTGTCGGCGGCCCCGCGGGCGGCGCGGCGCAGGGTGTCGGCGGCCCAGTGGGGGGCGGGGGCGGGGGTGAGCAGGAGGTGGCCGGCGACGAGTTCGTCGGGGGCGCCGGCGTGGTGGAGGTGCTCGGCGGCGGCGAGGTGGACGTCGGCGCGGTGGCCGGGGGCGTGGCCGGTGAGGACGGCGTCGGCGAGCAGGGGGTGGGCGAAGCGGGGCCAGTGGCCGGCGTCGGGGGTGTGGAGGTGGTGGTGGGCGGTGAGGTCGGCGAGCCAGCCGGTGAGGCGGCCGGGGTCGGCGGCGGCGAGGTGGGCGAGCAGGGGGACGGGGTCCAGCGGCGGGGTGCCGGGGGCGGGGGCGGTGTCGGCGGCGGGGTGCTCGCGCATCCGGGCGAGGACCCGGGCGGCGGTGACGGCGCGTTCGCCGGCGCCGTGCAGCCAGGTCTCGACGGCTTCGGCGAAGGCGCCGCCGGGGAGGGCGCCGCACTGCTCGGGGAGGGTCGGCGGGAGCGTTCCGGCCGGGGTCCCGTCGGGCGCGGCGGCGACGCTCCCGCCGCTCGTGCCGTCCCCGCAGTCCCCGCCGTGCCCGCCGTCCGCCGCCGCGAGGTCGGCGAGCAGCGCGGTGAGCAGCAGCGGGTTGCCCCCGGTGGCGCGGGCGCAGTCGGCGGCCAGGCCGGGGGGTGTGCCGGGTCCGAGCCGCTGTCCGGTGAGCAGGACGGCCGCCGGGGTGCCGAGCGGGGCGAGCCGCAGGGTGGTGGCGAGTTCGGGCGGCAGGTCGCGGGCGAAGCGGTCGGTCCCGCCGGTGAGGGTGGCCTGGCGGCGTTCGGTGGCTATCAGCAGGGCGGGAAGGCGGTCGATGCGGCGGGCGACCTGGCGCAGCCAGCGGCGGGAGGGCTCGTCGGCGAGGTGGATGTCGTCGATCGCGAGCAGCAGCGGGTGGTGGGTGCCGTGCAGCCGCAGCAGGGACCAGAGGGTGGACTCGGCGGTGTCGGGCTCCAGGCCGGCGGCGGCCTCGGCGGGGCCGGCGGAGGCCGTCCGGGGGGCCCAGGCGGTGTGGACGTAGGGTCCGGCGGGGGTCGGGCCGGTGTCGAAGAGCTGGCGGGCGGCCGCGTAGGGGGTGGCGGCCTCCTCGGCGGAGCAGCGGGCGCGCAGCACGGTGGTGCCGTCGGCGGCGGCGCGGCGGGCGGCCTCGGCGAGGAGCGCGGTGCGGCCGGTGCCGACGGCGCCGGTGAGCAGCAGGACGTGGCCGGTGCCGCGGCGGGCTCCGGCGGCCCGGTCGGCGATCAGCCGCAGGTGCGGTTCGCGGTCCACGAGCCGGGTGGACGTGGCGGTGCTCATTCAGGTGCTCCTCTTTGCCCTTCCCGGATCTTCGTCGGTGTCCGAACGGGCACTGCCTGTCGTTCTACCGGGAAAACGGCTTGACGTCCTAACCACGCGTTACTGGCGAGTCAGGTTTCCGCGCCGCGGACGGACTTTCCCGCCCGGGCCGCTCCGGTCCGCTCCGGGTCGCTCCGGCTGTCCGATTCGACGGTTTCGCGGCGTTCCGGCGGCTCCTCGACCCACCTCTCCCGTGTTCCAGACCACCTGGGGGGTCGAAAACGTTGCCTCCCCCGATCGGCGGGGACCACTCGGCGGGCCCGATCTCGTGGTGGACCACGATGGCCGGGAGGCTGCCCGGCCGGGAAGCATGGTGGTTGATTCCGGGGCACGGGCAGCGCTCCCGGATCGCCGTCGAAACGGTCGGCCTGCCCGGGTGGGGCGCCACGCCCTGACGTTCGGGGTCCGCCGGGTGGCCGGGCCGGCTTCTCCAGGAGGGGGCCAGATTTGACTGTTCTGCACACCGAGTACGACCGCCGGGGCACCGCGGTGGGGTCGTCCGGGTCGGCGTCCGCCACCCGCACGGTCCCGCCGCAGCGCCCGACGGCGTCCCGCTCGGTCACCACGAACACCCATGCCGTCGGTACCGCCGCGGCAGCCGTCCACCCGTCCGTCCACCCCCAGGCCGCCGTCGCCGTCCGCGGTGCGGCCGGGGCCGGGCGGGCGGTCGCCGCGGCGACGGCCCGAAGCTCGACGGTGCCGGTCGCCGTCCAGGCCGCCGATCCGCTCTCCCGCGCCGGGGCGGAGGCGCAGCTGCGCCGCTTCCCCGGGGTCGCGGTGGTCGACCCGAGCGGCGCGGCCGGTCCGGGCACGGTCACCGTGCTGGTCGCCGAGTCCGCCGACGCGGCCGCGACGGCGGCCCTGCGCCGGCTGGTCCGCGGCGCCGGTCAGCGGGTGGTGCTGGTGGTCGAGCGGCTGCGCGAGACGGAGCTGATGGAGGCCGTCGAGTGCGGGGTGGCGGCGATCCTGTGGCGGCGGGAGGCGACACCGGAGCGGCTCGGCCGGGCGGTGCTGGCCGCGGCCCGGGGCGACGGCGACCTGCCGGCCGACCTCCAGGGGCGGCTGATCGCCCAGGTGGGTCGGCTGCAGCGGTCCGTCCAGGGCATGCCGGGCCAGGCGCCGACGGGTCTGTCGGAGCGTGAGTCGGACGTGCTGCGGCTGGTCGCCGAGGGGTGGGACACCGGGGAGATCGCGGCCCGGCTGTCGTACTCCGAGCGCACCGTGAAGAACGTGCTGCACGGCCTGACGACCCGGCTGCAGTTGCGCAACCGGGCGCACGCGGTGGCCCACGCGGTGCGCGAGGGCTACATCTAGGGACTACCGGCAGTGGTCCGGGCGGGCGGGTGCGGTACCCGCCCGCCCGGGTCACGAACGAGTCGCCAAGATCTCACCTGTTGGAAAGGTCCGGGGACTATCCGCCGGAGGGGAGCGCACGGCAGACTTCTACGCGCGTACTTCTACGCGCGTCAACGCGCCTGCCCGCCGTCACCGGCGGCGATCCCGGCCGTCGTTGACGGTCCGTTGCCGCCGTCCCCACCGGGAGAGTCGTCCATGCCCCTGAACCGCCGTGACTTCGTCACCCGGTCCGCCGCCACCGCCGCCGGCGCCGCCCTCGTGAGCGGTGGAGCCCTCGCCTCCGCCACCCCCGCGGCGGCCGCCGGACCGGACGAGGCCCGCGCCAAGGGCCGGACCAAGCGCCAGGCCTTCACCGTCATGGGCACCACCGACCTCCACGGCCGGGTGCTCAACTGGGACTACTTCACCGACGCCGTCTACGCCGACAAGGCGCACAACGAGGTCGGCCTCGCCAAGATCTCCACGCTGGCCAAGCAGGTCCGCGAGGAGAAGGGCTGGGACCGCTGCCTGCTCATCGACGCCGGTGACACCATCCAGGGCACCCAGCTGACCTACTACTACGCCCGGGTCGAGCCGATCGCCACCGAGGCCGACACCGCGCCCGAGCACCCGATGGCGCTCGCCATGAACACCATGGAGTACACCGCCGCCGCGCTCGGCAACCACGAGTTCAACTACGGCATCGACACCCTGCGCGCCTACGAGGAGCAGCTGGACTTCCCGCTGCTCGGCGCCAACGCGCTGAACGCCCGCAACGACAAGCCGGCCTTCCCGCCCTACGTGATCCGCAAGGTGAAGCTGGGCAACGCCGGCCCGGCGCTGAAGGTCGGCATCGTCGGCCTGACCAACCCGGGCATCGCGATCTGGGACAAGGCGAACGTCGCCGGCAAGATGACCTTCCCGGGCATCGTCGAGACGGCGAAGATCTGGGTGCCGAAGGTCAAGGCCGCCGGCGCGGACGTCGTCGTGGTCGCCTGCCACTCCGGCATGGACGAGGCCACCTCCTACGGCGACCAGCTGCCCTGGGCGGAGAACGTCTCGGTCGCGCTGGCCGAGCAGGTGCCCGGCATCGACGCCGTCCTGGTGGGCCACGCCCACAAGGAGATCCCGCAGCGCCTGGTCGTCAACAAGGAGACCGGGAAGACCGTCGTGCTGTCCGAGCCGCTGTGCTGGGGCCAGCGGCTGACCTGCTTCGACTTCGAGGTCGAGTACGACGGCGGCGCGTGGAAGGTCGTCTCGCTCTCCTCCCGGGTGCTGAACTCCAACACCGTGCCGGAGGACCCGGAGATCGTCGACCTGATGACCGACCAGCACAAGAAGGTCGTCGAGTACGTCAACCAGGTCATCGGCACCGCCAAGGTCGCGCTGTCCATCGCCGACGCGCCGTTCAAGGACACCCCGATCATCGACCTCATCGGCCGGGTCCAGGCCGACGTGGTGCGCGACGCGCTGGCCGGCGGCCAGTACGCCAAGCTGCCGGTGCTCGCCCAGGCCGCGCCGTTCAACCGCAGCGCCGTCATCCCGGCCGGCCAGGTCAAGCTGCGCGACGCGGCCGGCCTGTACATCTACGAGAACACCCTGGAGGCCCGGATCCTGACGGGCGCCCAGATCAAGGACTACCTGGAGTTCTCGGCCAAGTACTACAACCAGCTCGCCCCGGGCGCGCCGGTCGACAAGGCCACCCTGACCAACGCCCAGAACACCCCGGACTACAACTACGACTCGGTGTACGGCGTTTCGTACGACATCGACGTCGCCCAGCCGGTCGGCTCGCGGATCGTCAACCTGAGCTTCGAGGGCCGTCCGATCGACCCGACCGCCCAGTTCGTCCTCGCGGTGAACAACTACCGCGCCAACGGCGGCGGCAACTTCCCGCACGTCGCGGCCGCCCAGAAGGTGTGGGCCAACTCGGACGAGATCCGCAACGCGATGATCGCCTGGGTGAAGGCGAAGGGCGTCATCGACCCGGCCGACTTCGCCGCCGAGTCCTGGCGCCTGGTCCGGGCCGGCCAGCCGGTCTTCTGACCGGTCCGGCCCACGGCCGGAAGCCCGGTCCCACGGCCGGAGCCGCAGGCCCGGCCCGCACGGCCGGAACAGCCCCCGGGGCCCGTACCCCGGGGGCTGTTCCCCCTGCCCTTCCCCGCTCCCTCTCCCCGCTCCCTCTCCCGCCCTCTCCCCGGTCCGCTCCCCCGCCGGTAGCCTGGCCCGCATGCGGACCATCGCCACCTGGCCCCTGGACGCCCCGCCCCCGCCCGACGTGCCGGCCGAGTTCCGCACCCCCTGCACCCGGGTCGGACGGGACCTGCGGCACCTGCCCGCCGGCGCCCGACTGCCGGACGGCGCCCGCTGGGAGCTCTCCGAGGAGCCCTGGTCCGGCTTCCTGCTCGGCCTCGGCAGCACCCTCAGCCTGCGGTACACCCTCGAAGTGGACCCCTACCTGCCGCCCGGGCCGCTCACCGCGCTGGTCGCCGAACAGGTGCAGGACCACGTCACCGGCTACGAGTTACTCCAGTGGCCGACCTGCCCCGGCCACGTCCACCTGCTGGTGCCGGCGCCGGACCCGGACGACGGGGAGCGGGCCTGGTGGCACTGCCGGCGGTCCGGCCGCCCCCTCGCCCTCATCGGCGACCTGAGCGCCAACTCCTGAGCTGTACCAGCTCCGTCATCGCCTCCCGCTCGATCCGGGCCAGCTCCGCCAGCAGCGCACCGGCCCGCGCCAGGTGCGCCGCGTCCCCGCTCTCCCCCGCCGCGGCGACCAGGGCGGCCACCTCGGTCCATCCGGCCGCCGCCTCGGCGTAGCGGTCGCGGGCGGCCCGCGCCCGGGCGTCGTCGAGCAGTTCGGCGCACTCGCCGAGGAAGTCCCGGTACAGGTTGCGGAACAGCGCCCCTCCGGTGCCCGCCAGCTCCATCATGCGCGCGGCCTGCGGCAGTTGGCGGCCCGGATCGGTGGCGCGGGTCAGCCAGCCCGGCACCAGGGCGGCGGCCCTGGCGATCCCCCGGTGGCCGAGGTTCGCGATCGGCGGGTTCAGGAACGCCTCCGCGCAGTCGGCCATGGCGGGCGCCAACAGCTCGCGCAGTTCGGGGAGTTCGCCGCGCCGGGCGAGGGTGAAGGAGCGGTTGCGGGCGGTCATCGGGCCGCGTTCGGCGCGCGCCGCCGCGAGCGAGGCCAGACCGGTGCGGACGGCGCCGCCCTGCTGCGCGGTGTCGACCAGGTGGGCGTCGTGCGCGTCGTGGCCGAGCATCGCGACCATGTGCCCGCCGAAGTGGGTCCTCGCGGTGAAGTACTCCAGGTGGTAGCAGTCCAGCTGGAGTCCGACCGGTCGACCGGCGGCGAGCCCGTCGGCCACGTTCTGCCAGGCCCGGCGGGCCGAGCCGGTCTCCCGGACGTCCAGCTCCAGCCCGAGCCGGGCGGCCAGGGCCCGGGTCGGCGCGAACGGCTTGGACCGGCCGCCGAGGAAGGGGAAGTCCAGCCCCTTGCCGTCCCAGTGGACGAAGGACAGCCCGGCGCCGAGCCCGAACAGCATCGGCTCCGACAGCTCGATGCCCTCGTGCCGCAGCAGCACGCCCAGCGCCGTCGTCTCGCAGTGCACGCCACCGCCCGTGCTCCAGTGCGGTTCCGTCATGATCCGCCCTCCACTCGCTCCTCGACCCGGACGACCAGCCTGGTCATCCACTCCTCCGCCGCGGCCTCACCCGGTCCGACCAGGTACGCCTCGCGGACCGGCGGCACCGGCCGCAGCCCGCGCTCGTGCACCGCCGCCAGCAACGCGTGGTACGCCAGTGGCAGTTGGGCGTACGAGCCGTGGTGCACGGTCGCCAGGACCGGCCCGCCCGGCAGCACCGGCCGCTCCGGCCCGCCCGGCAGGACCGGCCGCTCCGGCGCCTCCGGACCGGCCGGGAGCGGCGGCGCCTCGGCCCCCACCGCGATCCGCATCCCCTCCCCGAGGTCCAGCGGGAACAGCCCCCACAGCGGCGGCCGCCACGCCACCCCGTCCAACTGCGCCAGCAGCCGGCCGACGCACTCGCCGACCCGCTCCCCCAGCCCGGCCGGCCCGGTCACGGCCCGGACGACGGCCAGCCGCCGTTCCGGCTCCCGGTCCTCGGCGACCTCGTAGCCGGGCAGTCCGCCGCCGTCCGCGAGCCGCTCCAGCAGCTCCAGCCGGGCCCGGTCGCGGGTGATCCGCTCGGCGACCCGGTCGCGTTCGGCGCGCAGCAGCCGCGCCCGGTCCGCCCCGTCGCCGGCCAGGGTCGCGGCGATCACCGCGAGCGGCACGTCGAGTTCGCGCAGCAGGGCGACGGTCAGGGCGTCGCGGGCCCGGTCGGCGGCGTAGTAGCGGTAGCCGGTGGCGGGGTCGACCCGGGTCGGCGGCAGCAGTCCGGTGTCGTCGTAGTGGCGGAGCTGTTTGACGCTCAGCCGGCAGAGCCGGGCGAAGCGCCCGATGGTGAGGAGTTCGTCCTGTTCGCGCACGCCGCCATGGTGGACCCTCCCGCCGCGGGAGGGTCCACCGCGGGTGGCGCTCCCGCCCGGACCACCGGCCGGCGAGACGCTGGGACATCTTCCCGAGACCGCAGGATATTCAGCCGCGCGCCCGGCCTGCCTACCGTTGATCACGTCACCGAGAGCAGCACACCTCGCAACAAGGAGCAGTCCCATGCGCGCAGTTGTCCAGAAGTCCGTCGGCGGCCCCGAGGTCCTGGAGGTCGTCGAGACCGACCGGCCCGCCCCGCGCGGCGGCGAGGTGCTCGTCCGGGTCCACGCCAGCGGCGTCAACCCGGTGGACGTGGCGGTCCGTTCGGGCGCCTACCCGCTGCTGGGCGAGCCGCCCTTCGGTGTCGGCTGGGACATCTCGGGCGTCGTCGAGGTGGCCGGGCCGGGTGCCCGGTTCAAGGCCGGCGACGAGGTGTTCGGCCTGCCGTTCTTCCCCCGGGCCGCCACCGGGTACGCCGAGTACGTCGCGGTGCCGTCCCGCCAGGTGGCCCGCAAGCCCGCCGCGCTGAACCACGTCGAGGCGGCCGCGCTGCCGCTGGCCGCGCTCACCGCCTGGCAGGGCCTGGTGGACGCGGCGGGCCTGTCCGAGGGGCAGCGGGTGCTGATCCACCGCGCGGCGGGCGGCGTCGGCCACCTCGCGGTCCAGATCGCCAAGGCCCGCGGCGCGTACGTGATCGCCCTGGCGAGCGAGCCGAAGCACGACTTCGTGCGCGGCCTGGGCGCGGACGAGGTGATCGACTACCGGACCGAGGGCTTCCTGGCGGCGGTCGGCCAGGTGGACGTGGTGCTCGACTCCTCCTCTCAGGGCACCGCCTCGCTGGAGGTGCTGCGCGAGGGCGGCGTACTGGTCTCGATCATGGAGCACTGGAACACCGCGCTCGCCGCCGAGGTCGAGGCCGCCGGCCGCCGGTTCGCCGGCATCTCGGTGGAGCCGGACTACGCCTCGCTGGAGGCGATCGCCAAGCTGGTCGACGAGGGCCGGATCCGGCCGCACATCGCCGAGACCTTCCCGCTGGAGGAGGCCGGCAAGGCGCACGAGCTGATCGCCACCGGCCGCACCCAGGGCAAGATCGTCCTCACCGTCGCCTGAGCCGTAGGGTTCCGGTGGAGCACGTACCGACCGGGGGAGGCGGCATGGACATCCTGACCGAGGCGCTGGGTTCGATGCGGACGGGGCAGCCCGCCTCCGTCCGCACCGAGGGCCGGGCCCCGTGGGGACTGCGGCTGCCCCCGGTCGCCGGCGCCGGGTTCCATGTCGTCCTCTACGGGACGTGCTGGCTGGTGCCGCTGGAGGACGACACGGCCGAGCCGATCGCGCTCAGCCCGGGGGACGTGGTCTTCCTGCGGGACGGCCGGGGGCACGTCCTCGCCGACCGGCCGGACACCCCGGCCGTCCCCGAGCAGCCCTCGCAGTTCCGGCCGAGCCTGCCGATCGGCACCGTCACCGTCGGCGGGGACGGGCCGCGCACCAGCCTGCTGTGCGGCAACTACCACCTCGACCAGGCGCGCCCGCACCCGCTGGTGCGGCAACTGCCGGAGATCGTCCACCTGCAGACCCGGCACGGCCGCCACCCCGAGCTGAGCGCGGCCGTCCAACTCCTCGGCGCCGAACTGGAGAACCCGAGGATCGGCTCGGTCGGCATCGTCCCGGCGCTGATCGACTCGCTGCTGCTGTACATCCTGCGGGCCTGGTTCGAGGAGCAGCCGCCCGCCACGGCGGCCGGCTGGGCGGCGGCGCTCGGGGACGCGGCGGTAGCACCGGCGCTCACCGCTATCCACGAGGCACCGTCCACGCCGTGGACGGTGGAGTCGCTGGCGGGCAGGGCCGGCCTCTCCCGGGCGGCGTTCGCCCGCCGCTTCACCGCCCTGGTCGGCGAGCCGCCGATGGCGTACCTGACCCGCTGGCGGATGACCACGGCGGCCCGCCTGCTGCGCGAGTCCGAGGCCCCGCTCACCGCCGTCGCCGCGAAGACCGGCTACGGCTCGGAGTACGCCTTCGCCAAGGCCTTCAAACGCGAATTCGGCCTGGCCCCGGGTGGCTACCGCCGCGAGGCCCGCACGGCCTGAGGCGCCGGTCTCAGCCCTGGCCGGACGCGCCGCCGGACGCGCCCCCGACCGCCTCCCGGACCGCCGGGGCGACCTCCCGCGCCCACCGGCCGAGGGTGACCGGGTCCGGCGAGCCGTGGTCGGCGGCGAAGAGGGTGAAGCCGGACGCGCCGTGCTCCAGCACCGCGCCGGTCAGCTCCTCCACCCATTGGCCCACCGAGCCGCCGAGCCACCTGCCCTCCGCGTCACGGGTCGCGGCGAGCGGCCGGTCGGTGATCCGGCCGGGCAGGTTGTAGACGGTGCGGACCTCGCGCGGGTCGCGTCCGACGGCGGCGGCCGCCTCGTCGACGACCGGCCGCGAGGTGCGGTAGCACTCGCTGAGCCAGTCCGCCGCGTGGCCGGGGATCCAGCCGTCGGCGACCCGGCCGGTGGCGGCCAGCGACTTGCGGCCGTTGGAGCCCGTCCACACCGGCGGCGCGGCGACGGGCGCCGGCTCGATCTCCCGGACGCGGTAGTGCCGCCCCTCGTGGGTGACCGGCGGGCCGCCCCCCGACAGCCGCTTGACCAGCACGATCGCCTCCTCGAAGGCTTCCACCGCCGCGCCGGGGGCGAGCCGCTCGACACCCAGGTCGGTGATCCGGTCCCAGATCCCGCCCGCGCCCATCCCCAGCACCACGCGCCCGCCGGACAGCGCGGACAGCGAGGTGACGGTCCGCGCCAGCATCGGCGCGGGACGGCTCGGCAGGTTGGTGACGTTGGCGAAGCCGCTGATCCGCCCGGTCCGCCCGAGCAGGAAGCCGAGCGCGGCGTACGCGTCCACCCGCCCGCCGACGTACGGGTGGTCGGACAGCGAGAAGTGGTCCAACCCGTCCCGGTCGGCCTGCTGGACGACGTCCAGCAGGCTCGCCGTGTCGGCGAGGTCCCCCGGCGCTCCGAATCCGAAGACGACGCCCGCGTTCCCGATGCTCATCGTTCCCCCAGAAGCAAAAAGGAGCTGAAGTTCGCAGCACGAACATATTAGTTCGCTCCGCGAACTTCAACCCCTCCGGACCTCCGGCCGCCTACTGCTCCCCGAACACCGGAGGCACCTTGTTGTCCAGCACCACCCGGCCGAGCAACCCGCCCAGCAGCTCCCGCTCCTCACCCGAGAGCCCGGCCGGCAGCTCGTCGATCCGGCGACAGGTCTCCGCATAGAAGCGATCGGCCAGCACCGCACCCTCCGCCGTCAGCGCCACCCGCACGGCCCGCGCATCCCCCTCACAACTCTCCCGCCGCACCAGCCTGTTGCGCTCGCTCCGGTCGACCAGACCGGTCAGGCTCGACTTGGCCAGCCGCAGCACGCCACCCAACTCCCCCATCACGTACGACCGCCCCAGCAGCACGCAGAGCAACTGCCCCTGCTGCGGCGTCAACCCGAACTCCCGCGCCGACTCGGCATACACCGCGTCCACCAGGAACGCCGCCCGCACCAACGCCCCCACCACCCCGATGCCGCCACCCTCGCTCTTCGCCATCCGGCCAGCCTAACAGCCGTAATTCGCACCACGAACTACCACGTGGAGAAGGACGCCCAGAATGGGAGGATGGCCCCATGAGCGAGCCATGGATCCCCGGACGGCAGGCCCGGCTGCTGACCTACGCCCAGGGCCTGAACCCGCCCTCGGGCTGGAAGGTCGAGGTCTCGGGCGACGCGATCATCGTGACGGCCGGGCCGTCGGTGATCCACCAGCGCAATCTGCTGCTCGTCCGCGAGCAGTTCGACGCCCATCGCCCGAGGGATCTGATGCCCAGCGAGAACACCGATCTGAGCTCCCCGAACACGGGCAAGCTCCGCAATCCCGACCTGACCTACATCCCCCTCGCCACCGTCGAGCTCGGCGGCAACCAGGTCCCCGCCGAACTGGCCGTGATCGCCGTCGAGATCGTCTCCCCGTCCAACCCGGAGAACGACCTGGTGGGCAAGGTCCGGGACTACCCGCAGATGGGGATCCCGCTCTACCTGGTGATCGACCCGCGCGAGGGCACCCTCACCCTGCACTCCGAGCCCGGCAACGGCGCCTACCACCGCCGGTGGACCGGGAAGTTCGGCGACGCCGTGCCCGTCCCGGCGCCGTTCGACTTCGAGCTCGCGACCTCCGAGCTGCTCCGGTACCCCGCCGGCGCAACGGCCTGAACTAGGGCTTCTCCGCCACGCCCGCCCAGATGCCGACCTGGGAGTCGCTGGGCTGTACGGGGGCGTCGGGGCGCCAGAGGGGGGCGGTGACCAGGCCGGGGTCGGTGAGCTTCAGGCCGTCGAAGAAGCGTTGCACCTGCTCGCGGCCGCGCATGGTGAGCCGGGCGGAGGCGTTGCGGTAGACGGCCGGGCCTCGGCCGGCGTCGGCGGTGGCGGTGAAGTCCAGGGTCCCGTGGGAGAGGACGAGCCGGCTGCCGGGCGGCAGGGCGTCCACCAGGGTGCGCACGATGCCGTAGGGGTCGTCCTGCTCGTCGACGAAGTGCAGCACCGCGACCAGCAGCAGCCCGACCGGTTCGCCCGCGTCCAGGGCCTGCCGGACCTCCGGGGCGGCCAGGATCCCCGCCGGGTCGCGCAGATCGGCCTGGACCACCGCGGTGCTCTCCGGGGTGGTGCCGCTCAGCAGCGCACGGCCGTGCACCAGCACGATCGGGTCGTTGTCGAGGTACACCACCCGGGCGTCGGGCCGCACCCGCTGGGCGACCTCGTGGGTGTTCCCGGCGCTCGGGATGCCGGTGCCGATGTCGACGAACCGGCGGATGCCGTCCTCGGCGAGGTGCCGCACCGCGCGGCCGAGGAAGGCCCGGTTGGCGAGCGCGCTGATCCGCACCATCGGGCTGATCGCGAGCACCCGCTCGGCGGCCTCCCGGTCGGCCGGGAAGTTGTCCTTACCGCCGATGTAGTAGTCGTACATCCGGGCGGGGTGCGGGACTTCGGGGCGCAGGTCGGCGGGCGGCCGCGCACCGCCCTCCCCGTCACCTGTGAGCCACTCCCGGCCGATCTCCTGGAACCCGGTCACTCCGCCACTCCTTCGGTACGTCGAACACCAGCAGCCGAGGACCCGGCCGCCCCCTCCACCGGGGCGGCCGGGTCCTCGGACTCGCTCAGAACGGGAAGCGGCTGCGCCCGTGCTGGATCGAGATCCACTTCACCGTGGTGAAGGCGTCCACCGTGGACTCGCCGTTCAGCCGGCCGACGCCCGAGTTCTTCTCGCCGCCGAACGGCACCACGGGCTCGTCCGCGATGGTCCCGTCGTTGACGTGGATCATGCCGGTCTCGATCCGCTGCGCGAACCGCACCCCGCGCTCGACGTCGGCCGTGTGCACGGCGCCGCTGAGCCCGAACGGCGTGTCGTTGGCGATCCGCACCGCCTCGTCCTCGCCGTCGAACTCGACCACCAGCACCACCGGCCCGAACAGCTCGCGCCGCAGGATCGGCGCGTCGGCCGGCAGGCCGCCGAGCACGACCGGGTCCATCAGGCTGCCGACGGTGGTGCCGCGCAGCAGCGCGGTGGCGCCGTCGGCGACGGCCTGATCCACCTGCGCGGTGAGGGCGTCGGCCTGGACCGGGTTGATCAGCGGGCCGATGTGGGTGGCCGGGTCCCTCGGGTCGCCGACCTTCAGGGTGGCGACCTTGGCCACGAACTTGCGGGTGAACTCCTCGGCGACGCTGCGGTCGACGAGCACCCGGTTGGCGGCCATGCAGACCTGGCCCTGGTGCACGAAGCGGCTGAACACGGCCGCGTCCACGGCGTAGTCAAGGTCGGCGTCGTCCAGCACGATCAGCGCGCTGTTGCCGCCGAGTTCCAGCACGGTCCGCTTGAAGTGGGAGGCGGCGACGGTGGCGACGTGCCGGCCGACCTTGTCGGAGCCGGTGAAGGAGATCACCTTGGCGAGCGGGTGCTCGATGAACGCGTCACCGATCTCGGCGATGTCGGTGATCACGACGTTCAGCAGGCCGGCCGGCAGGCCCGCCTCCTCGAAGATCTTGGCGATCAGGGTGCCGCCGACCACCGGGGTCTCCTGGTGCGGCTTGAGCACCACACCGTTGCCGAGCGCCAGCGCCGGGGCGACGGCCTTCATCGACAGGAACAGCGGGAAGTTGAACGGGCTGATCACCCCGACGACGCCGACCGGCAGCCGGTAGAGCCGGTTCTCCTTGCCGTCCACCGGCGAGGGCAGCAGCCGCCCCTCGGCCCGCAGGGACAGCTGCATCGCCTCGCGCAGCATGTCCTTGGTGAGGGAGAGCTCGAACCAGGCCTTGACGGCGGTGCCGCCGAGCTCGGCCATGATGTCCCGGGTGATCTCCTGCTCGCGGTCCTCCAGGATCCGCAGCGCGCGCTCGAAGACCAGCCGCCGGGTGTAGGGGTTGGTGGCCGCCCACTCCTTCTGCGCCTGCGCCGCGGCCCGGTACGCCTGGTCGACCTCGTCGACGGTGGCCACGGTGATGCTCGCGAGCTTGTCCCCGGTGAAGGGGTCGACGTCGACGATGTCCCAGGAGCCGCTGCCCTCGCGCCACTCGCCGTCGATGAACTGCAGCGCCAACTCGGAAAGGTACGACATCCGATCCCTCTCATACCGTTCGGGAACGGCCGCGACATTCCAGCGGTCGTTCGCGATCAGAACTGATCGGGCCTCATCGTACTTACCTGCTACAGCTCCTGGCGTACGGAGCGGAGAACTTCTCGTGTCCGCTCGGGAGAAAGGCTGTCCGCCACCAGACCGTCCATCGCGCCCGCGTACTCCGAGACCTCGGCCGGCTTGTCGAGATAGAGCGCGGTGGTGAACTGCTCCAGGTAGACGATGTCCGGCAGTTCCTGCTCGTCGAAGGCCAGCACCGAGAACGCCCCGCCCTCCGCGCGCAGCCCACCGAAGCCCAGCGGCATCACCTGGAGCGCCACGTGCGGGAGCTCGGTCAGCTCCAGCAGGCGGTCGATCTGCGCCCGCATCACCTGCGGACCGCCCCACGGACGGCGCAGCGCGGCCTCGTCCAGCACCGCGACCAGCCGGGGCGCCCGCTCGGCGCCCAGCACCTGCTGCCGCTTGAGCCGCACCTCCACCCGCCGCTCGATCTCGGCCGGTTCGGTCACATGGCCGCCGTGGGTGATCACCGCCCGCGCGTAGTCGGCGGTCTGCAGCAGCCCGTGGACGAACTGGACCTCGTAGCTGCGGATCTCGGTGGCGGCCTCCTCCAGTCCCAGGTAGTTCTGGAACCAGCCCGGCAGGACGTCCCCGTACCCGTGCCACCAGGAGGTCGCGTTGGCCGCCCGGACCAGTCCGAGCACCGAGGCCCGCTCCGGCTCCGCGTCCACGCCGTACAGGGTCAGCAGATCGGCGACGTCGCGCTCCTTGAAGCCGACCCGGCCGAGCTCCATCCGGCTGATCTTCGACTCGGAGGCCCGGATCGAGTACCCGGCCTCCTCCCGGCTGACCCCGCGGGCCTCCCGGAGCCGTCGCAGTTGCGACCCCAGCAGCAGACGCCGCACCGTGGCACCGCCACCCGCCTGAGTCGCACTCATCGCCTCAACCTCCGCACGTCAGCAGCCCCCCGGCCGTGGCCGCAGTCTTCCACCAGGGACCGACGAACAACAGTCCTCGGAACGCCCTCATCGGGATCTTCCGCCCCCACGGGGCCGCCCGGACGAACAGCGTCCGGATACGCGCGGTAGCCGAACCGTAGCTCCCCGGAACGCACTCTAGTCCCCCGCCGCCGCGATGCACATCCCCAACCCCCGCCACCACCCGTAGGGTGACCACAACTCGGCCGGAACCGGCACCAGTTGACGGAACCCGCACGCGCGGCCGAACGTCCCCCACGTTGTGCCGGGACGACTGCCCACCGCCGCACTCCCGCTCGCCCTGCTGTCCGTGGTCGCCACCGTCCCCGGTGACTCCTCCCGCGGACCTGCGGGTGCCCCCCGGCCCTCACCGGCGAGGTCCTGGAGCGGGCCCGCCGGGTGGCGGAGGCCTGGTCCGCCTCCGAGTCCGCGCGGATCCGGCGCACCGGCTGCTGCCTGCGGCTGTACCGACAGGACTGGCTGTCGGAGGACTTCTACACCTCCGGCGACGCCTTCGCGGCGTTCCTGGGCGGCCGGATCGACCTCGCGGCCGGCTTCCCGCCGTTCTCCGGCACCGGGACGGTCTCGTTCCCGGACGGGACGTCCATGACCGAGCCGGAGAACTGCGCCGACGCACGGCCCGGCGAGGTGTACGCAACGGCCGACGTCCTGGTGCTGATCGGCCGCACCACCGGCCGCCCGAGGACCTGCACCGAACGCCACAGCTACCAGTACGCCCGGTTCCCCTTCACCCGCCCCCTCGGCGACCGGGTGGTGCTCAACCTCGCCGGCCGCCCCGTCGTGTTCCCCGAACCCGTCCCGGAGAGCTGAACCGCCCCCGGGCACGCGAACGGCGCCTGCCCCCAAACTGGTCGGGGATGTGGGCAGGCGCCAGGGACCGCGGTGGCCCGGCGACGCTGACGGGGTGCGGCTCGGTGCGACCCGGCGAGTGCAGCGCCGGGTTACCTGGACCGGATCAGACCACCAGAGGGCGGTCCGTCGGCCGGATCGGTGCGGGCAGCGGGGTCTTGCCGCCCAAGTAGGTGTCGACCGCCGCGGCGGCCGAGCGGCCCTCCGCGATGGCCCAGACGATCAGCGACTGGCCACGGCCGGCATCGCCGCAGACGTAGACGCCATCGACATTGGTGGCGAACTTCGCGTCCCGGGACACATTACCGCGTGCGTCGAGGTCCACGCCCAGCTGCTCGACCAGACCGTTCCTGACGTCCGTCCCGGTGAAGCCCATGGCCAGGGTGACCAGCTGCGCCGGGATCGCCCGCTCGCTGCCCGGCACCTGCTCGAACTTCCCGTCCTTGAACTCCACCTCGACGAGGTGCAGCTCCTGGACGTTGCCCTCCTCGTCGCCGCTGAAGTGGGTGGTGGAGACGGAGTAGATCCGCTCGCCGCCCTCCTCGTGCGCGGAGGTGACCTTGTAGGTCATCGGCATGGTCGGCCAGGGCTGGCCGGACGGCCGCTCCTCGCCCGGTCGCGGCATGATCTCCAGCTGGGTGACCGAGGCCGCCCCCTGCCGGTGGGCGGTGCCGACGCAGTCCGCGCCGGTGTCGCCGCCGCCGATGACCACGACGTGCTTGCCCTTGGCACTGATCGGCGGCTCGACGAAGTCGCCCTCCTGCACCTTGTTGGCCAGCGGCAGGTACTCCATCGCCTGGTGGACGCCCTTGAGCTCGCGCCCGGGCACCGGCAGGTCGCGGGCGGTGGTGGCGCCGGCCGCGACGACGACCGCGTCGAAGCGCTCGCGCAGCTGCTGCCCGGTGATGTCCTCGCCCACGTGCACGCCGGTGCGGAACCGGGTGCCCTCCGCGCGCATCTGCTCGACGCGGCGGTTGATGTGGCGCTTCTCCATCTTGAACTCGGGGATGCCGTACCGCAGCAGGCCGCCGATCCGGTCGGCCCGCTCGTACACCACGACGGTGTGCCCGGCCCGGGTGAGCTGCTGGGCGACGGCCAGGCCGGCCGGCCCGGAGCCGACCACGGCGACCGTCTTGCCGGACAGCCGCTCCGGCACCTGCGGGGTGACCCCGCCGCGGTCCCAGGCCTTGTCGATGATGGTGACCTCGACGTTCTTGATGGTCACCGCGTCCTGGTTGATGCCGAGCACGCAGGCCGACTCGCAGGGCGCCGGGCAGAGCCGCCCGGTGAACTCCGGGAAGTTGTTGGTCGCGTGCAGCCGCTCGATCGCGCCGGACCAGTCGTCCCGGTAGGCGAGGTCGTTCCACTCGGGGATGAGGTTCCCGAGCGGGCAGCCGTTGTGGCAGAACGGGATGCCGCAGTCCATGCAGCGGCCGGCCTGCTTGGTGATGATCGGCAGCAGGCTGCGCTCGACGTAGACCTCGTTCCAGTCCCGGATGCGCACGTCCACCGGACGCCGCTCGGCGAGCTGCTTGGGCGTGGTCAGGAAGCCCTTGGGGTCAGCCACGTGCCGCCTCCATCATCTTGCGAGTGGTCTCGGCCTCGGAGAGGCCATCGCGCTCAGCGGCGTCCTTGGCGGCGAGCACTGCCTTGTAGTCGGTCGGCATGATCGTGGAGAAGCGGGAGACCCCGCTGCCCCAGTCCGCCAGGAGTCCGGCCGCCACGGTGGAGCCGGTCTCCTCGTAGTGCTGCTGCACGGTCTCGCGCAGCCATTCGCGGTCGACGGCGCCGGGGGCCTCGATGCCCACCATGCCGCTGTTGACGTTCGCCGGGCGCAGGTCCAGCACGTAGGCGACGCCGCCGGACATGCCGGCCGCCAGGTTGCGCCCGGTCTCGCCGAGGATGACGACCCGGCCGCCGGTCATGTACTCCAGGGCGTGGTCGCCCACGCCCTCGACGACCAGGGTGGCACCCGAGTTGCGGACGGCGAACCGCTCGCCGGCCTTGCCGCGCAGGTGGATCCGGCCGCTGGTGGCGCCGTACCCGATGGTGTTGCCGGCGATGACGTGGTTCTGCGCGTCGTTGCCGATGGCCGCCGCGTCGCGGGCCGGGCGGACCACGAGCACGCCGCCGGACAGGCCCTTGCCGACGTAGTCGTTGGCGTCGCCCTCCAGCCGCAGCGTCACGCCGCGCGGCACGAAGGCGCCGAAGGACTGGCCGGCCGAGCCGGTGAAGGTGACGTCGATGGTGCCCTCGGGCAGGCCCTCGCCGCGGTACCGCTTGGTCACGTGGTGGCCGAGCATGGTGCCGACGGTCCGGTTGACGTTGCGGATCGGCAGCTGGATGCGGACGGCGTCGCCGTTCTCCAGGGCGTCCTGGGCCAGGTCGATCAGCTGGTTGTCCAGGGCCTTGTCCAGCGCGTGGTCCTGCGTGGTGGTGCGGTGCAGGGCCGCGCCCTCGGGCAGCTCGGGCACGTGGAAGAGCGGGGCCAGGTCGAGCCCGGCGGCCTTCCAGTGGTCGACCGCGGCCTCGGCGTCGATGTGCTCGGCGTGGCCGACGGCCTCCTCGATCGTGCGGAAGCCCAGCTCGGCCAGGATCTCGCGGACCTCCTCGGCGATGAACTCGAAGAAGTTGACCACGAACTCCGGCTTGCCGGAGAAGCGCTCGCGCAGCACCGGGTTCTGGGTGGCGACGCCGACCGGGCAGGTGTCCAGGTGGCAGACGCGCATCATGATGCAGCCGGAGACCACCAGCGGGGCGGTCGCGAAGCCGAACTCCTCGGCGCCCAGCAGCGCGGCGATGACGACGTCGCGGCCGGTCTTCAGCTGGCCGTCGGTCTGCACCACGATCCGGTCGCGCAGACCGTTCAGCAGCAGGGTCTGCTGGGTCTCGGCGAGGCCGAGCTCCCAGGGGCCGCCCGCGTGCTTGAGCGAGGTGAGCGGCGAGGCGCCGGTGCCGCCGTCGTGGCCGGAGACCAGGACGACGTCCGCGTGCGCCTTGGAGACGCCGGCCGCGACCGTGCCGACGCCGACCTCGGAGACCAGCTTCACATGGATGCGGGCCTCGGGGTTGGCGTTCTTGAGGTCGTGGATCAGCTGCGCCAGATCCTCGATCGAGTAGATGTCGTGGTGCGGCGGCGGCGAGATCAGACCGACACCCGGGGTGGAGTGCCGGGTCTTGGCGACCCACGGGTAGACCTTGTGGCCGGGCAGCTGGCCGCCCTCGCCGGGCTTGGCGCCCTGGGCCATCTTGATCTGGATGTCGTCGGCGTTGACCAGGTACTCGGAGGTGACGCCGAAGCGGCCGGAGGCGACCTGCTTGATCGCCGAGCGGCGCTCCGGGTCGTACAGGCGGTCCGCGTCCTCGCCGCCCTCACCGGTGTTGGACTTTGCGCCGAGGCGGTTCATCGCGATCGCCAGCGTCTCGTGCGCCTCCAGGGAGATCGAGCCGTACGACATGGCGCCGGTGGAGAACCGCTTGACGATCTCGGAGACCGGCTCGACCTCCTCGACCGGCACCGGGGTGCGGCCGAGCCCGTCCAGCTTGAACAGGCCGCGCAGCGTCATCAGCCGCTCGGACTGCTCGTTCACCCGGTCCGTGTACTGCTTGAAGATGTCGTACCGGCGGTTGCGGGTGGAGTGCTGCAGCCGGAAGACGGTGTCCGGGTCGAACAGGTGCGGCTCGCCCTCGCGGCGCCACTGGTACTCGCCGCCGATCTCCAGGGCGCGGTGCGCGGCCGGGATGCCGGAGGCCGGGTACGCCTTGGCGTGCCGGGCGGCGGTCTCCTTGGCGACCTCGTCCAGGCCGATGCCGCCGAGCTTGCTGGTGGTGCCGGCGAAGTAGGCGTCGACCAGCTCCTGGGCGAGGCCGATGGCCTCGAAGACCTGCGCGCCGCGGTAGGAGGCGACGGTGGAGATGCCCATCTTGGACATCACCTTCAGCACGCCCTTGCCGAGCGCCTTGATCAGGTTCTTGATCGCCTTCTCGGCCTCGATGCCGGTCAGGAAGGTGCCCTGGGCGACGAGGTCCTCGACCGACTCCATGGCCAGGTACGGGTTGACCGCGCCGGCGCCGTAGCCGATCAGCAGCGCGACGTGGTGCACCTCGCGCACGTCGCCGGCCTCGACCAGCAGCGACACCCGGGTGCGCTGCTTGGTGCGGATCAGGTGGTGGTGGATCGCCGAGGTGAGCAGCAGCGAGGGGATCGGGGCGTGCTCGGCGTCGGAGTGCCGGTCGGAGAGCACGATGATCCGGGCGCCGTCGGCGATCGCCGCGTCCGCCTCGGCGGCGACGGCGGCGAGCCGGGCGGCCAGGCCCTCGCCACCGGTGGCGACCCGGTACAGGCCGGACAGCGTGACGGCCTTGAGGCCGGGCTGGTCGCCGTCCGCGTTGATGTGGACCAGCTTGGCCAGCTCGTCGTTGTCGATCACCGGGAAGGTGATGCCGACCGAGCGGCAGGACGCGGCCTCGGCGGTCAGCAGGTTGCCCTCGGGGCCGAGGTTGGACAGCAGCGAGGTGACGAGCTCCTCGCGGATGGCGTCCAGCGGCGGGTTGGTGACCTGCGCGAAGAGCTGCACGAAGTAGTCGAACAGCAGTCGCGGCTTCTCGCTCAGCGCGGCGATCGGCGAGTCGGTGCCCATCGAGCCGAGCGCCTCGCCGCCGGTCTTCGCCATCGGCGCCAGGACGACCCGCAGCTCCTCCTCGGTGTAGCCGAAGGTCTGCTGGCGGCGGGTGACGGAGGCGTGGGTGTGCGCGATGTGCTCGCGCTCGGGGAGCCTGGCGAGCTCGATCTGCCCGCCCTCGACCCACTCCGCGTAGGGGTGCTCGGCGGCCAGCGCCGACTTGATCTCCTCGTCCTCGACGATCCGGTGCTCGGCGGTGTCGATGAGGAACATCCGGCCGGGCTGCAGCCGGCCCTTCTTGACCACCCGGGTCTGCTCGATGTCGAGCACGCCGACCTCGGAGGAGAGGACGACCAGGCCGTCCTCGGTGATCCAGTAGCGGGCGGGGCGCAGACCGTTGCGGTCCAGCACGGCGCCGATCTGCGTGCCGTCGGTGAAGGTGACGCAGGCCGGGCCGTCCCAGGGCTCCATCAGGTTGGAGTGGTACTGGTAGAAGGCGCGGCGGGCCGGGTCCATCGTGACGTGGTTCTCCCACGCCTCGGGGATCATCATCAGCACCGCGTGCGGCAGCGAACGGCCGCCGAGGTGGAGCAGCTCCAGGACCTCGTCGAAGGAGGCCGAGTCGGAGTGGTCCGGGGTGCAGATCGGGAAGATCCGCTCCAGGCCCTGACCGTTGCTGTTCGCGGGGATCAGGTCGGTCGCGAGCTGGGACTCCCGGGCGGTCATCCAGTTCCGGTTGCCCTTGACCGTGTTGATCTCGCCGTTGTGCGCGACGAAGCGGTACGGGTGGGCGAGCGGCCAGCTCGGGAAGGTGTTGGTGGAGAACCGCGAGTGCACCAGTCCGAGCGCGGAGGCGTAGAGCCGGTCCGACAGGTCGGGGAAGAAGGGCTCCAGCTGGCCGGTGGTCAGCATGCCCTTGTAGACGATGGTGCGCGCGGACAGCGACGGGAAGTAGACCCCGGCCTCGCGCTCGGAGCGCTTGCGGACCACGAAGGCGACCCGGTCGAGCTCGATGCCGGTCCTGTCCGTGCCGCCGAGGAAGAGCTGGCGGAACCGGGGCATGACGCCGCGGGCGGTCGCGCCCAGCAGGTCCGGGGTGACCGGGACGTCGCGCCAGCCGAGGACGGTCAGGTCCTCCTCGGCCGCGATGGCCTCGATCCGCGCGACGGCGGCGGCGTCCTGGTCGTCGGCGTCGGGCAGGAAGGCGATGCCGACCGCGTAGGAGCCGGCGGCGGGGAGTTCGAAGTCGACCTTGGCGCGCAGGAAGGCGTCCGGGACCTGGGTGAGGATGCCGGCGCCGTCACCGGAGTCCGGCTCGGCGCCGGTGGCGCCGCGGTGCTCCAGGTTGCGCAGGACGGTCAGCGCCTGCTCGACGACGGTGTGGTCGGCGATGCCGGTCAGCGTGGCGACGAATCCGACGCCACAGGCGTCGTGCTCGTTTCGCGGGTCGTACAGGCCCTGAGCAGCAGGTCGCGCATCCGGAACGAGCGCGTACGGCGGGCGGGCGGCGCCGGCCTGGGGCTCGTTGGCGGAGTGCATGGATGCAGACAGCATCGGCTCTCCCGTCGTCGTCTTTGGAGGCTGGTGCAGTAGGGACGACGTTGGCCCTGATGCGATTTCGTGCAAGTTACATGATGCCGAACATCCCGGGAAGCGGGATACCTCGTCCACATCGCGGGACGGATCCGCAGGTCACGGGTGCTGCGGGAGGGCGTGCCGCGCCGCACGCCTTGACGATTGTGCCCGGCCGTCGACCGCCTGAAACAGGGGCGACATCCGCCCGCCACGACAGTCGATCAAGGGTGCCTGCGATTCCATTCCCACACTCGACCGGCAGATGTGATTCCTTGGCCCGATCGGCTCGAATGCTGAGACAAGCCAGGCGGAGCCGGGGCGCCATGTGCGCAATGTCACCCAGTGGAGTGCATAACCATGCAACAGCACACCGTACCCCCACGGTGACCCTCCGCCGCCCCCGGCCCCCTAGCCGATCTGCCCGCCGATCAGCCACCCCAGCAGATACGTCACCCCGGCCGCCGCCCCGCCCAGCAGCAGCTGCCGCAGCCCGCTGAACCACCAGCTGCGCGCCGTCACCCGGGCCACCACCGCGCCGCAGGCGAACAGCCCGGCCGCCGAGAGCAGCAGCGCCGGTACCAGCGAGGTCGCACCCAGCAGGTACGGCAGCAGCGGGAGCAGCGCGCCCACCGCGAAGCAGACGAAGGAGGACCCGGCCGCCACCCACGGCGAGGGCAGGTCGTTGGGGTCGATGCCCAGCTCCTCCCGGGCGTGCACCTCCAGCGTCCGGTCCGGGTCGGCGGACAGCTGCCGGGCCACCTCGTGGGCGAGTTCCGGGTCCACCCCCCGGTCGACGTACACCTGGGCCAGCTCGGCCAGCTCGCCGTGCGGGTTGCGGCTCAGCTCCAGCCGCTCCGCCTCGATCTCGGCCTGCACCAGCTCCCGCTGGGAGGCCACCGAGGTGTACTCCCCCGCCGCCATCGAGCAGGCGCCGGCGGCCAGCCCGGCCAGGCCGGTGAGCACCACCGTGCTGCTGGAGACGGCGCCGCCGACGACGCCGGTCATCAGCGCGAAGTTGGAGACCAGTCCGTCCATCGCGCCGAACACCGCCGGCCGCAGCCAGCCGCCGTTGACGTCCCGGTGGTGTCCCGCCGCGGGTATCCGCGGGTGCTGCCCGGCCTCGTGCTCCAGGATGGTCGCGGTCACGACTCTTCCCCCTCCGTCCATTGGTCCGATCGCCTTACTTACTGACCGTAGCCCTGTTGACCTGGGCATTTCCAGCAAAGTAAGGCTGTCCGAACATGACGGCGGCCGCCCTCCGCACGGGGTGCGGAAGGCGGCCGGGGGCCTGGATCGGCGCAGCTCAGGCGGGGTTCCTGGCGCCCTTCTCCAACTTGTCGAGCTTCTCGGCGAGGGCGTCCTGGGCCTTCCCGCCCGGCTTCTCGTCCGACTTCCCGCCCGACTTCTCGTCCGACGTGTCACCGGGCCTGTCGCCCGCCTTCCCGTCCGAGGCGTCGGCGGTCCCGTCGGCCGGCGCCGCCGCCCGCTCGTCCGCGTCGGCCATCGGGTCGATGCTCGCCGGGTCCTCGCGGCCGGGGTGCTTCTTCCCGACGATCACGAAGTACGCGACGGCGCCGAGGAAGACGAGGATCGCCACCCAGTCGTTCAGCCGCAGGCCGAGGATGTGGTGCGCGTCGTCGATCCGCAGCCACTCGATCCAGAACCGGCCCACCGTGTACGCGGCCACGTACAGCGCGAAGGCCCGGCCGTGACCCAGGGTGAACCGCTTGTCCGCCCAGATCACCAGCGCCGCGACGCCCACGCACCAGAGCGACTCGTAGAGGAAGGTCGGGTGGTAGATCCCGGTGACGACCTCACCGCTCGGCAGCGTCTTCTTGATCTCCAGGCCCCACGGCAGCGTGGTCTCGCGGCCGTAGAGCTCCTGGTTGAACCAGTTGCCCCAGCGGCCGAGGGCCTGGGCGAGCGCGATGCCGGGGGCGATCGCGTCGGCGTAGGCGGGCAGCGGCACGCCCCGGCGGCGGGCTCCGATCCAGGCGCCGACCGCGCCCAGCGCGATCGCGCCCCAGATGCCGAGGCCGCCCTCCCAGATCTTGAAGGCGTTCCAGGGGTTCTTGCCCTCGTCGAAGTACAGCTGGTGGTCGGTGATCACGTGGTAGAGCCGGCCGCCGACCAGGCCGAACGGCACAGCCCAGACGGCGATGTCGCCGACCGTGTGCTTGCCACCACCTCGGGCGACCCAGCGCTTGCTGCCGAGCCAGACGGCGACGACGACACCGAGGATGATGCAGAAGGCGTAGGCGCGCAGCGGGACGGGTCCGATTTCCAGGACGCCCCGCGACGGGCTGGGAATGTAGGCGATATCCATGGCAGCTCCGACGCTACAGGGTCGACGGCCCGTCCAGGACACCCCGGCGGGTCACAGTCGGTGCACAGATCGGCGCACCGATCGGCGCACGGATCGGCGCACCGATCGGAACGCGGGCCAGGAGCACGGCCCGCCGCCGCCCCCTCCGGCCGGGGAGGGGACGGCGGCGGCCGCGGCGGCGGGCCCGGCTCAGCCGGCCTTCGGCGAGGGGTTGTTGCTCTCCGAGGCGGTGCTGGTGGGGGCCGGCGACTGTCCGTGGGTGCCCGGGGTGCCCAGCGTCTTGCCCTGGTTGGCGGCGTCGACCCACTTCACCAGGTTGGCCGGGGTGATCTCCTCGTTGTTGAACTTCGGGTAGATCGGCTGCCCGTTGAGCAGCACGGTGGGCGTGGACTTGTAGCTCGACTTGTCGAAGTCCTGCTGGACGGCCGACACCCATCCGCTGTACGTGGAGTTGTTGACGCAGGCCTCGAACGCGGGGGTGTCGAGTCCCTCGACCTGCTTGCCGAGGCTGATCAGGGTCGCCTTGTCGCCGAAGGCGTCGCTGGTCTCGTCCGGCTGGTTGCGGTAGAGCACGTCGTGGTAGTCGCGGAAGTGCCCGGCGTCCTGGGCGCAGGCCAGCGCGTTGGCGCCGTAGCGGGAGCCCTTGCCCGGCACCGCCCGGTCGATGAACGAGACGATGTGGTAGTTGGTGTAGATCTTGCCCGCGTCCTCCAGCTGGCTGATGGTGGACGAGAACTCCCGCTCGAAGCTGCCGCAGGCGGGGCAGCGCGCGTCCTCGTAGACGGTGAGGACGGCCGGTGAGTTGTCCGAGCCGACCGGGATCACGAGGTTCTTGTCCCCGATCGCGCCGGCCGGGGCGGCGGTGGGGGTCTCCGGCTTGGAGCGCTGGTCCTGCACCACCACGCCGACGACCACGGCGGCGGCGATCACCGCGAGCGCCACGCCGCCGATGATCAGCTTCTTCTTCTTCCGGCCGCGGGCCTCGTCCGCGGCCCGGTCCGCCAGCATCTGCTCTCGGGCGGTGCGCTTGCCTTCTCGGTTCTTCTCGCTCATCAGCCTTGGACATTCCAGATTCGGGGGCGGGGGTGGTGCGGTGGGACGACGGGGGTGGTGCGGTGGGAGGACGGGGCGCTCAGCGCGCCAGCCAGCCGTCCACCGAGAGCTTGGTGCGGGGCCACCGGAGCAGCCAGCCGGCCAGCAGCAGGAACCCGGTGTCGCGCAGGATCTCCTGCAGGTACTCGGTCTGCGAGGAGTCGACCGCCCCGCCGCCGCCGAAGCATCCGCAGTCGATCGAGATGCCGCGCGCCCAGGCGGAGGCGATCCCGGCGATGAACGCGAGCAGCAGCCCCGCCGAGAGTGCCGCGACCAGGCGCGTGCCCAGGCCGACCACCAGCAGCAGCGCGAGCGCCAGCTCCAGGAAGGGCAGCCCGTGGCCGACCGGTTTGACCAGGGCCTCGGGCAGGATCTCGTACGCGCGCACCGCCTGGGCGGCCTCCGCCGGGTCGGCGATCTTCGCCAGCCCCGCCCAGCCCCAGACCACGGCCAGGCCCAACCGGGCCGCCGTACCGATCCACTCCGTCACCGGCCCGGCCATCCGGACAACCCCCTCGGGAAACACCGTCACGCCCTATGAACCGCCGACGGTGACGCCGGGTTCCTCCGGTTTCGCGAGTTAAGCCGAAAGAGTGAACATTGATAGTTGTTGACCCGGTTTCACCCTAACGAGCGACCGGGTCGCAGCCGGGCGGCCACCCGAGCTCGTACCGGTCGAGGTCGTACCGCCCGGGCTCGTACCTCCCGGCCTCGGATCTCCCCGGCTCGGATCTCCCCGGCTCGGACCGGCTGTCGCCGAGGAGCGCCGGCCGCCCCTGCGGATCCGAGCGGCCGGACCGCGCCACCGCCTCCATCCGGACCGCTTCGGCACACACGTACGCGTCCCGCTCGGCCCGCTCCACCCCCCGTTTGGCCAGGGCCGGGACGACCGCCGCCTGCGCCCCGAGCGCGGCGCCGAGGGCCAGCGCGGCCGCGGCCGCCCGCAGCAGCACGGCTCGCTGAAGACCGGGCATCGGCCGACCCCTTCCGCTCGCTCCCGCGCCCCGGGGGCACGTGGTTCGTGCACTCGTCCCTCCACTCAACGCCGGTCAACCCCCGCTGATGCGCACGCCCCGCACTGTTCACCCGTTCGGGTCCGGCCGACCGCCCGGAGCGACGGGGAACGCCGACGGCCCGCCACCTCCGAGGAGATGACGGGCCGCCAGTGGTACGACTCGGCCCCTAGGCCCGGCGGACGCCCCGCGCCAGTTCGCCGGCCAGCTCGCGGACCGCCACGAGCGCGGCCCCCTCGTCCCCGTCCGCGTCCAGGATCCGCTGGACGAAGGCCGAACCGACGATGACGCCGTCCGCGAACCCGGCGACCTGCGCCGCCTGCTCACGGGTCGACACCCCGAGGCCGACGCAGACCGGCAGTTCGGTGGTGGCCCTGGTCCGGGCGACCAGGTCCTCGGCGAGGTCGCCGACCTGCGCCCGGCTGCCGGTCACGCCCATCACCGCGGCCGCGTACACGAAACCGCTGCCGGCCGAGGTGACCTCCGCGAGCCGGCGGTCCTTGCTGCTCGGCGCGACCACGAACACGGTGTCCAGACCGTGCTCCTCGGCCGCCTTGCGCCACTCCACGGACTCCTCCACCGGCAGGTCCGGCAGGATGCAGCCCGCCCCGCCGGCCGCGGCCAGGTCGGCGGCGAACCGCGCGACGCCGTACCGGTCCACCGGGTTCCAGTAGGTCATGACCAGCACCGCCGCGGCGGGGTGCGCCGAGGCCACCTCCTGGACGGTGCGCAGCACGTCCTTGATCCGGACCCCGCCCCGCAGCGCGATGTCGTCCGCGGTCTGGATGGTCGGACCGTCCAGCACCGGGTCGGAGTGCGGCAGGCCGATCTCGACGATGTCGCAGCCGCCCTCGATCAGGGCGCCGACGGCGCGGATGCCGCCGTCCACGGACGGGAAGCCGGCCGGCAGGTAGCCGATCAGCGCGGCGCGGCCCTCCGCCTTGGCGGCGGCCAGAATGCCACTGAGCTTGGAAGCCATGGTCACTTACCCCCGTGGGCGGAGCCGGCGCCCGGCTCGTCGTAGAGGCCGAAGTACTCGGCGGCGGTGTGCATGTCCTTGTCGCCGCGGCCGGACAGCGAGACCAGGACGGTGGCCTCGGGGCCGAGCTCGCGGCCCAGCTCCAGGGCACCGGCCAGCGCGTGGGCGCTCTCGATGGCCGGGATGATGCCCTCGGTGCGGGACAGCAGTCGCAGCGCCTGCATGGCGGCGTCGTCGGTGACCGGGCGGTACTCGGCCCGGCCGGTGTCCTTCAGCCAGGCGTGCTCCGGGCCGACGCCCGGGTAGTCGAGGCCGGCCGAGATCGAGTGCGACTCGATGGTCTGGCCGTCCTCGTCCTGCAGGACGTACGTCCGGGAGCCGTGCAGCACCCCCGGGTCGCCCTTGGTGAGGGTGGCGGCGTGCCTGGGCGTCTCGGCGCCCTCGCCGGCCGCCTCGCAGCCGATCAGCCGCACCCCGGCGTCCGGGATGAACTCGTGGAAGATGCCCATCGCGTTGGAGCCGCCGCCGACGCAGGCCACGACCGCGTCGGGGAGCCGGCCGGTGCGGTCCAGCACCTGCTGCCGCGCCTCGATCCCGATGACCCGGTGGAAGTCCCGGACCATCATCGGGAACGGGTGCGGGCCGGCGACGGTGCCGAACAGGTAGTGGGTGGAGTCGACGTTGGCGACCCAGTCGCGGAACGCCTCGTTGATGGCGTCCTTGAGCGTCCGGCTGCCGGAGGTCACGGACACCACCTCGGCGCCCAGCATCCGCATCCGGGCGACGTTGAGCGCCTGCCGCTGGGTGTCGACCTCGCCCATGTAGATGGTGCAGTCGAAGCCGAACAGGGCGCAGGCGGTGGCGGTGGCCACGCCGTGCTGGCCGGCGCCGGTCTCGGCGATGATCCGGGTCTTGCCCATCCGCCTGGTGAGCAGGGCCTGCCCCAGCACGTTGTTGATCTTGTGCGAGCCGGTGTGGTTGAGGTCCTCGCGCTTGAGCAGGATCCGCGCGCCGCCGGCCTCGGCGGAGAACCGCCGCACATCGGTCAGCGGACTGGGGCGGCCGGTGTAGTCCTTGAGCAGCGCGTCGAGCTCGGCGGTGAAGGCCGGGTCGGTCTTGGCCTTCTCGTACTCCTCGGCGACCTGCTCGACGGCGGCGACCAGCGCCTCCGGGATGAAGCGGCCGCCGTACGCGCCGAAGTAGCCGCGCGCGTCCGGCACCTCGGCGCCGGGCAGGTGGTCCCGCTCGGGATTTCCTGAAGACTTTTCGGACTTTTCGGACATGGTGGAGTCCCTCGGATGATGTCGACGGGTGATGCCGACGGATGACGTGACGTCTGATGGCTGCGGTCAGCCGGACGTCGGACGCCATCGCCTCCCGGGTACCTGTCCGGGCTCGCAGCCGATGACGTACCGCACCCGCCGCCCCAGCACCCGGCGCGCGGGCGCGCGGCAGCCGCGCGGGCGGCAGCCGGGGGCGAGACGGGAGGCGATCTTCATGGCGGCGGGATCAGTCCTTGTGCCGGATCGCCGGGTGGGCACCGGCCGCGACCAGGTCGGCCACGGCGGCCCGCGGGTCCTTGCCGGTCACCAGGGACTCGCCGACCAGGACCGCGTCCGCGCCCAGGTTGGCGTAGGAGATCACGTCCAGCGGACCGCGCACCCCGGACTCGGCGATCTTGACGATGCTGTCCGGAATGGCGTGGACGACATTGCCGAAGGTGTTGCGGTCCACCTCGAGGGTCTTGAGGTTGCGGGCGTTGACGCCGATGATCCGCGCCCCGGCGTCCACCGCGCGCTTGATCTCCTCCTCGTCGTGCACCTCCACCAGCGGGGTGAGGCCGATCGACTCGGCGCGCTCGATCAGCGACACCAGGGCCGGCTGCTCGAGGGCCGCGACGATCAGCAGCGCGAGGTCGGCGCCGTGCGCGCGGGCCTCCCACAGCTGGTAGGCGGTGACGATGAAGTCCTTGCGGAGCAGCGGGGTGTCCACGGCGGCGCGGACGGCGTCCAGGTCCGCCAGCGAGCCGCCGAAGCGGCGCTGCTCGGTCAGCACGCTGATCGCGGCGGCACCGCCGGCCGCGTAGTCGGTCGCCAGGGAGGCCGGGTCCGCGATCGTGGCCAGCGCGCCCTTGGACGGGCTGGAGCGCTTGACCTCGCAGATCACCCGGATGCCGTCGCCGCGCAGCGCGGCCACGCCGTCCTTGGCGTCCGGGGCCTTGGCGGCGAGCTCCTTGAGCTCGTCCAGCGAGACCCGGGCCTGTCGCTCGGCGAGGTCCTCGCGGACCCCTTCGACGATCGAGTCGAGCACACTCACTCGGGCGCCCCCATCATGATTTGCCGGTACTACTGGCGAGGAGCCGGCGGCCAATGGGCCCCCGGCCCCTCGATGGTATCGGCACGGGGGGGCGCACAGCGCATCCGCCCGGCGCGCGTCTCGTGGAACGGACACCGTACGGGGGCTCCGGCCTGCGCCTTCACCGCTCCGCCACCCCCGCCCGGCGGCCCACCGCTCCGCCACCCCGCTCCCGGGTCCGGACCGGGCTCAGACCGACGGCGGGGCCAGACCGGCACCGACCGGCAGATTGCGGACCACCGTGAAGACCAGGACGAACAGCGCCACCAGCACCCAGCGCCGGGGCCCGAGCGCCAGCCGGGGCCCGGGCAGTCCGCGCAGCGCCGCCCAGAGCCAGCGCGCCCAGAGCACCGCCAGCACCACGAACAGCAGCACCGCGACCGCGTTGTCGTGCAGGGCGCCGTTGAAGTCCCCGTGGGTCAGCGCGTGCACACAGCGCAGCCCGCCGCAGCCCGGGCACCACCAGCCCGTGGCCGCGAGGAAGGGACAGTCCGGGTAGTGCCCGGGGTTGTTCGGGTCCACCGCGGCGATGTACCCGGCGGGGACGGCCACGGCGACCGCGGCGGCCAGCGGCGGAACGAGCCGGCGGGGGCCGGACGGCCGGGCGGCGGCGGTGGGGGCGGAGGCGGCGTTCACGCCCATGATTGTGCCCCTCCCGACGGCGCGGCGGGAGAAACGAAACGGCGGGCCTGCCGCCCGCCGTTCACGTGAGGAGGTCCGGCCGGGTCAGGCCGCGCTGCCGACCAGCGCCGCCTGCTCCTCCGGGGTGTAGGTGTGGGCGCTGGGCTGCGCGCCCATGCCCGCCATCGCCATGGCCTTGCCGACCACGCCGCCCAGCACGACGACCGCCAGGCCGCCCCAGACCAGCAGCACCGACGGCAGGATCATCGCGACACCCGCGATGGCGAAGCCGATGAAGGAGATCGTCACGCCGGTCCAGGCGGCGACGGTGTGGCCGCTGGCGGCCTTCGTTCCTGCAGACATCAGATGGTGCTCCTACGCTCTCGGGGCCCCGGCCGGGCCTGCGGGCCCCTGGCGGGTTGACGTCTCCATTGTGCCGGGCCGTACAGCGGCGGCCCAAAGCGGGTGGCGGGTCTATCGCGTCACAGTGCGACCGGGTCCGCCCGGCTCAGCGCGCGGTCGGGTCCTCGCCCCGGTCCAGGGCCTTCCACAGGTCCGCCGGGGTCTCGGCCGCCGCCCGCCGGACCGGCGCCCGGCCGGTCGGCGCCTCGTAGCGGCTGCCCATGGCCGGCCAGCCGCGCCCGTAGCGGACGGTCAGGAACCCGGCCAGCGCCAGCAGCAGCCCGCCCAGCAGTGCCACCCACGGCCAGGCGGTGTGCCCGACCCCGGTCGCGGCGGAACCGGTCAGTGCCAGCTTGCGGGCCGCCTCGGCGTCCAGCGCGGCGGTGTCCCCGGCGCCCGCCGCGGCGGCCGCGGCGGCGCCCAGCCCGGCCAGTACCGTCAGCACCCCGACCGCGAGCCGCCCGGCGCCGCGCGCCGCGAACACCGCGACCGCCGCGGCCAGGGCCACCAGGGCCAGCCCGGCGGGCAGTTCGGAGATCTTCCCGCCGGTGACGGACACCTCCAGGGTGCCGGCCAGGCCCTCGGCCCAGACCCGCCCGGCGGCGGTCAGCACCAGCACCGCGCCCAGCACGGTGAGCAGCAGCATCACCCCGAGCGTGCGCCGCCCGGCCCGCGCGGCGGGCGCGGGGGCGGCGGCGGGGTCGGCGGACACGGCGTCGGTACGGGCTTCAGCGGTCACCGGACCAGTGTCCCCCGCCCTCACCCCGTCGCCGCACCCGGGGTGGGCGGCCCGACCGGGAAGTCGCCCGTCTCCAGCACCAGCGTCCCCTCCCCCAGCGGCAGGAAGAGATCGTTCCCGAACGGCACCCGCTCCGCCTCCCGGTACCCCGCGCCCGGCAGCGGCCGGCTGTGCACGGTGCAGACCGCCTCGCCCGGGTCCACCAGGACGTACAGCGGGACCCGCGCGTCCGCGTGGGCGCGGTGGCCGCCGGTCGGCTCCGGGACCGGTGCGACCTCCAGCACCACCAGCGCGTCCCCGCTGCGGTACCGTCCGGCGGCGTCCGACGACGCGCCCGGGGCCAGCACCAGGAGCCGGGTCCCGCGCCCGTCCTCGCTCACCACGGAGCGCACACCGCCGTGGCCGCCGGACTGCCGCAGCAGCTGCTCCCTGGCGGCGGCCACGATCCGCCGCTGCACGTCAGGCATGCTGTCGTCCCTTCCGCTGCGGCGGCCCCGCGACGCGCGCGGGGCCTACGGCCTACGGCCTACGCAGCGTATTCGCGGTGGCGACCGCCCGCAGGACGGCGGCGGCCTTGTTGCGGCATTCGGTGTCCTCGCCGTGCGGGTCGGAGTCGGCGACCACGCCGGCCCCGGCCTGGACGTACGCGGTGCCGTCGCGCAGCACCGCGGTGCGGATCGCGATCGCGGTGTCGGAGTCCCCCGCGAAGTCCAGGTAGCCGACGCAGCCGCCGTACAGGCCGCGGCGGGTGGGCTCCAGTTCCTCGATGATCCGCATCGCCCGCGGCTTGGGCGCGCCGGAGAGCGTGCCGGCCGGGAAGCACGCGGTCAGCACGTCGAAGGCGGTCCGCCCCTCGGCGACCTTCCCGGTCACCGTGGAGACGATGTGCATGACGTGGCTGTAGCGCTCGATCTGCATGAAGTCGACGACCTCGACGCTGCCCGGTTCGCAGACCCGCCCGAGGTCGTTGCGGCCGAGGTCCACCAGCATCAGGTGCTCGGCCCGCTCCTTGGGGTCGGCGAGCAGTTCGGCGGCCAGCGCGGCGTCCTCGTGCGGGGTGGCGCCGCGGTGCCGGGTGCCGGCGATCGGGTGCAGCATCGCCTCGCCGTCGGTGACCTTGACCAGGGCCTCGGGGCTGGAGCCGACCACGTCGAAGCCGCCCTCGGCGCCGCCGTCCGGGCCGGGGAAGCGGAACAGGTACATGTACGGGCTGGGGTTGGTGGTGCGCAGCACCCGGTAGACGTCGAGCGCGGAGGCCGGGCAGGGTGCCTCGAAGCGCTGCGAGGGCACCACCTGGAACGCCTCGCCGGCCCGGATCCGCTCCTTGATCTCCTCCACCGCGGCCCGGTAGGGCGCCCCGCCGAACGGCGAGCGGACCTCGCCGGGGCCGGTCGGGGTGAAGGTGGCCAGGCCGGGGTCGACCGGCTTCAGCAGGTCGGCCTCCATCCGGTCGAGCCGGGCGACGGCGTCCGCGTAGGCCTCGTCCACCCCGCTCTCCAGGTCGTTGTGGTTGACGGCGTTGGCGATCAGCAGCACGGTGCCGTCGACGTGGTCGAGCACGGCGAGGTCGGTGGCGAGCAGCAGGGTGAGCTCGGGCAGCCGCAGGTCGTCGGGGTTGAGGTCGGGCAGCTTCTCCAGGCGCCGCACCACGTCGTAGCCGAGGTAGCCGACCAGGCCGCCGGTGAGCGGCGGCAGGCCGTCGTCGGGGTGCCGGGGGGTGTGCAGGGTCCGCAGGGCGGCGCGCAGCACCTCCAGCGGGTCGCCGGTGGTGGGGATGCCGACCGGCGGGGCGCCGAGCCAGCGGGCGTCGCCGTCCGGGCCGACGGTCAGGGTGGCGGCGCTGCGGACCCCGACGAAGGAGTAGCGCGACCAGCTGCGGCCCTGCTCGGCGGACTCCAGCAGGAAGGTGCCGGGGCGCTCGGCGGCGAGGCCGCGGTAGAGGCCGATCGGGGTGAGGCCGTCCGCGAGGAGCCTGCGGGTGACCGGGATGACCCGGGTGTCGACGGCGAGCTTGCGGAAGGCTTCGAGGTCCATGCGGGCGGCACCTTACGGGGAGGGGCGGAGCGGGCGGTTCAGCCGAGCGGGAGCACGTCGGCGTCGAAGCAGGTGCGGTCGCCGGTGTGGCAGGCCGCGCCGGTCTGGTCGACCTTGACCAGCAGGGTGTCGCCGTCGCAGTCGAGGGCGACCGACTTGACCAGCTGGACGTGGCCGGAGGTGTCGCCCTTCACCCAGTACTCGCTGCGGCTGCGGCTCCAGTAGGTGCAGCGGCCGGTGGTGAGGGTGCGGTGCAGCGCCTCGTCGTCCATCCAGCCCAGCATCAGCACCTCGCCGGTGTCGTACTGCTGCGCGACGGCCGGGAGCAGTCCGTCCGGGGTCCGCTTGAGCCGGGCGGCGATCTCGGGGGCCAGGGCGGTGGAGCCGGGGGCGGCGGGTGTGGTGGACATGGGGCCATTGTGACAGCCCGGTCCGGCCGCCAGGGCCGCCGTCCGGATCGCGGCCGGGCCCGTGGGCGCAGGTGGGGGCGGGTGAGGCGCAGGTGGGGGGCGGGGCGCGCGGCGCGGTGCCCGACCGGGAGGACCATCCGATCGAACGAGTTGTGCCAACCGCCTGCCGGGTGCCCCCGCTCTGCGCCATTCTCGTGGTCATGACCTCCGAGCAGCACTCCGCCGGGCCCGCCGGGCCGCCCGACCGCGACCGGTCCGCGGCCGACCGGTCCGCCGCCGACCGCCCCGGTCAGCGTCCCGGCGACCGCCCCGGCGGCGAGGACGCCCGGCCGTCCCGGGGCCTGCGGGTCGGCGTCGCGGCGGTGCTGGTGCTGCTGCTCGCGGTGGTCGCCACGGTCCTGCTGTGGCCGGCGGACGACCCGGCCCCCGCGCCGCCCCCGCCCTCCCCCACCGCGACGCCGACACCCACCCCCACGCCCACCCCCACCCCCACGCCGACCCCGACCCCGACCCCGACGCCGACCAAGGTGGTCCCGTACAGCTTCTTCACCGTCGGCACCTGCCTGGACCACCCGCAGCTGAGCCGGACGGTCACCAAGCCGGAGGCCCGCCCCTGCGAGGGCAGGCACGACGGCGAGGCGATCGCCGACCAGCTGCTGCCCGAGGGGCTGACCGGCGACTACGTGGTCGCCAACGCGATGCGGGACGGCTGCAAGGAGGCCCAGGCCGCCGCCGAGGCGCGGCAGGGCGGCGGCGGGCCGTACTACAGCTACCCGGTGGGCCCGAGCTACGCCTTCTACCAGCAGGGCTGGCGCGACTACACCTGCATCCTGACGGCGGGCAACCGGCCGGACACCGGCAAGCTCACCGGACACCTTCGCTGACCCCCCGTCGGCACTCGTAGGGTGGGCCGCATGTCTAACCACGCTCTCGCCGAGCGCCACCGTCTGGCCGAACTGCTGGCCGCCGCCGGGCCGGACGCGCCGACCCTCTGCCACGGGTGGTCCACCCGGGACCTCGCCGCCCACCTGGTGATCCGCGAGCGGCGGCCGGACGCCGCCGCCGGGATCCGGATCGGCCCGCTGGCCGGCTGGACCCAGCGGGTGCAGGACTCCTACGCCGTGCGGCCCTACGAGGAGCTGGTCCGGATGTTCCGCGCCGGTCCGCCCCCGTTCTCCCTGTTCTCGCTGCCCGGCGCGGACGAGGCGGGCAACACCGTCGAGTACTACGTGCACGCCGAGGACGTCGCCCGGGCCGGCGACGGCCCGGCGCCGACGGCGGTCCCGGCCGGCCGGGCCGAGGCGCTCTGGCGGCGGCTGTCGCTGCCCGCCCGGATGGAGGCGGGCCGCCGCTCCCCGGTGCGGCTGGAGCTGTGCCACCCCGACGGCCGGAGCCTGTCCGTCGGCCCGGCCGGGGCGGCGACGGTGCGGATCACCGGCGAGCCGGGCGAACTGGTGCTGCTGGCCTTCGGCCGGGGCGCCCGCACCCGGGTCGAGGTCGACGGCCCGCACGACGCCGTCGAGGCCCTGCGGCACGCCCTCCCGCTCCCCGAGCGCGAGTAGCGGCCGACGGGCCACGCCCCGGCTGCGGATGTCGGTGGCGGGGTGCAGACTCGCAGGTGGCCGGGAGGGGCGCCGCCGGGCCCCCGGCGGCGGCCGTCCGGCCCCTGCCCGTCGTTACCGTCTCCCTCGAAGGGACGCGACACCATGCTCACCACCGACTTCCCGGCCGGCTCGCCCTGCTGGATCGATCTCGGCAGCCCCGATCCGGAGGCCGCCGCCGCGTTCTACGGGGCCGTGTTCGGCTGGACGTTCCGGTCGGCCGGTCCGGAGGCCGAGGGCTACGGCTTCCTCCAGCTGGACGGCCGGACGGTCGCCGCCGTCGGCCGGCTCACCGAGGAGGGCGCGCGCTCCGCCTGGACGACGTACTTCCGCACGCCGGACGCCGAGGCCGCCGCCGCGGCCGTCGAGCGGGCCGGCGGCACCGTCCGGGTCCCGGCCTTCGACGTCATGGAGGCCGGGCGGATGGCCCAGCTGACCGATCCCCAGGGCGCGCAGTTCGCGGTCTGGCAGCCGGGCGCCGTGACCGGCCTGGACGTCGTGTCCGAGGACGGCGCGCTGATCTGGATCGAGCTGCACACCGGCTCCGTGGACACCGGCTTCGGCTTCTACCGGACGGTGTTCGGCTGGCGCGAGGAGGACTTCCCGGCGCCCGGCCTGACGTACAAGGTGCTCTCCCCGGCCGGGGGCGACCTGCGGGCCACCACCTTCGGCGGCATCGCCCCGGTGATGGCGGACTCCGGACCGCCGTCCTGGACGCCGTACTTCGGCTCCTCCGACGTGGACGCGGTGGTCGACCGGGCCACCGCCGCCGGGGCGAGCGTGCTGATGGGCCCGGAGAGCGTGCCGGACGTCGGCCGGATCGCCTGGCTGGCCGACCCATTCGGCGCCCCGTTCGCCCTGATCAAGGGCGAGCCGCCGAAGGACGCCTGACCGCCGACGCGCACCCGGCCCGGCGCAGCCGAACCGGGCCGGGCCGGGCCAGGCCGGGCCGAGGACTCAGCGGACCGGGTGCCCGGCCTCCCGCAGCGCGTCCTTGACCTCGCCGATCCGCAGGTCCCCGAAGTGGAAGACGCTGGCGGCCAGCACCGCGTCCGCGCCGGCCTCCACCGCGGGGGCGAAGTCGGCGAGCTTCCCGGCGCCGCCGGAGGCGATCACCGGGACGGACACCGCCGCGCGGACGGACCGGATCAGCTCCAGGTCGTAGCCGTCCTTGGTGCCGTCGGCGTCCATCGAGTTGAGCAGGATCTCGCCGGCGCCCAGCTCGGCGGCGCGGCCGGCCCACTCGACGGCGTCCAGGCCGGTGCCCTTGCGGCCGCCGTGGGTGGTGACCTCGAAGCCGGATGCGGTCTCCGTGCCCTCCGCGCAGCGGCGGGCGTCCACCGACAGCACCAGCACCTGGCGGCCGAACCGCCGGGCGATCTCGCGGACCAGCTCGGGGCGGGCGATGGCGGCGGTGTTGACGCCGACCTTGTCGGCGCCGGCCCGCAGCAGCTTGTCGACGTCCTCGACGGCGCGGATGCCGCCGCCGACGGTGAGCGGGATGAACACCTGCTCGGCGGTGCGGCGGACCACGTCGTAGGTGGTCTCGCGGTCGCCGGAGGACGCGGTGATGTCGAGGAAGGTCAGCTCGTCGGCGCCCTCGGCGTCGTAGAGCCTGGCCATCTCGACCGGGTCCCCGGCGTCGCGCAGGTTCTGGAAGTTGACGCCCTTGACCACGCGGCCGGCGTCGACGTCCAGACAGGGGATGACACGTACTGCGAGGGTCACGGCTGCTTGCCTTCCAGAGCTTCCAGGGTGGCGGCGAGTCCGGCGCGGTGGGCGTCGAGCTCGACCTCGACGAGCAGCCGCGAGTCGACCAGGCTCTGCACCACCACGACGGTGGCCACCGGGCGCACGGCGCCGAAGAGTTCCTGGTGGGCGCGGCCCGCCGCGTCGATGTCACGGGAGTGGGCGAGGTACACCCGGGTGCGGACCACGTCGTCCGCCGTCAGACCGTACGCGGCCAGGGCCTCCAGCGCGGTGCCGAAGGCGGTCCGCGCCTGCTCGTAGGGGTCGCCCTCGCCCTGGAGCACGCCGTCCACCAGCGGCCGGGCACCGGCCACGTGGACGTGGTCCCCGGCGGCGACCGCCTGCGACACGCCGAGGAGTTCCTCCCAGGAGGAGAACCCGCCGAGCCGGCCGCGCACGATCCGACGTTCCGTCATCCCGAAACCGCCTCCAACGCCTCTCCGAGGGTGAACTTCTGCTCGTAGAGTGCCTTGCCGACGATCGCGCCCTCGACTCCCTCGCCGACCAGGCCGGCGATGGCGACCAGGTCGTCCAGCGAGGAGACGCCGCCGGAGGCGACCACCGGGCGGTCGGTGGCGGCGCACACGTCGCGCAGCAGCTGGAGGTTGGGGCCGGTCAGGGTGCCGTCCCGGTCGACGTCCGTGACGACGTAGCGGGCGCAGCCCTCGGCGTCGAGGCGGGCCAGCACCTCGAAGAGCTGGCCGCCCTCGCTGGTCCAGCCGCGGCCGCGCAGGGTGGTGCCGATCACGTCGAGGCCGACGGCGATCCGGTCGCCGTGCTCGGCGATGACCTTGGCGACCCAGTCCGGGCTCTCCAGGGCGGCGGTGCCGAGGTTGACCCGGGTGCAGCCGGTGGCGAGGGCGGCGGCCAGCGAGGCGTCGTCGCGGATGCCGCCGGACAGCTCGACCTTGATGTCGAGGGTCTCGGTGATCCCGCGGACCAGGTCGCGGTTGGAGCCGGTGCCGAAGGCGGCGTCGAGGTCGACCAGGTGCAGCCACTCGGCGCCGGCGTTCTGCCAGGCGAGGGCGGCGGCGAGCGGCTCGCCGAAGGAGGTCTCGGTGCCGGAGGCGCCCTTGACCAGGCGGACGGCCTGCCCGTCCCGGACGTCGACGGCGGGCAGCAGTTCGAGGCGGCTCATGAGGTACACGTCTTCCGTGGTCAGAGGGTGTTGACCCAGTTGGTCAGCAGGGCGGCGCCGGCGTCGCCGGACTTCTCGGGGTGGAACTGGGTGGCCCAGAGCGGGCCGTTCTCGATCGCCGCCACGAACGGCTGCCCGTGCGTGGCCCAGGTGACCAGCGGCGGGTTGATCCGCGCGCTGTGCGTCTCCAGCTCCCAGTGCCGCACCCCGTAGGAGTGGACGAAGTAGAAGCGGGCGTCCGCGTCCAGGCCGGCGAACATCCGGTTGCCCTCGGGGGCGTCCACGGTGTTCCAGCCCATGTGCGGGACGACCGGGGCCTCCAGCGGCTCCACCGTGCCCGGCCACTCGTCGCAGCCGGCGGTCTCCACCCCGTGCTCGACGCCCTTCTCGAAGAGGATCTGCATGCCGACGCAGATACCCATGACCGGTCGGCCGCCGGCCAGCCGGCGTCCGACGATCCAGTCCCCGCGGACCGACTTCAGTCCGCGCATGCAGGCCTCGAAGGCGCCGACGCCGGGGACGAGCAGGCCGTCGGCGTCCATCGCCTTCTGGTAGTCGGAGGTGACGGTGACGGTGGCGCCGGTCCGCTCCAGGGCGCGCTGCGCGGAGCGGAGGTTGCCGGAGCCGTAGTCGAGCACCACGACGTTCTTGCCCATGTTCAGGTGTCCAGTCTTTCGTTCGCCGGTCTGTCGTTCGCCGGGCGGTTACAGGCGCATCAGGCCGGCGCCCAGGCACATGACCGAGCCCAGCGCGAGGACGAGGATGACGCCCTTCGCCTGCTTCTGCTTCCAGAACGAGATCACGCCGCCGGCCAGGAAGAGCCCGACGAAGATGAGGATCATCGCGGTGTTGCTCACAGCGCACCCTTGGTCGACGGGAGGATGCCGGCCGCGCGCGGGTCGCGCTCGGCGGCGTAGCGCAGGGCCCGGGCCAGCGCCTTGAACTGGCACTCCACGATGTGGTGGGCGTTGCGCCCGTAGGGCACGTGGACGTGCAGGGCGATCCGGGCCTGGGCCACGAAGGACTCCAGGATGTGCCGGGTCATGGTGGTGTCGTAGGCGCCGATCATCGGTGCCATGTTCTCCGGCTCGGTGTGCACCAGGTAGGGGCGGCCGGAGAGGTCGACGGTCACCTGGGCGAGCGACTCGTCCAGCGGGACGGTGCAGTTGCCGAAGCGGTAGATGCCGACCTTGTCGCCGAGCGCCTGCCGGAAGGCGCCACCGAGCGCGAGGGCGGTGTCCTCGATGGTGTGGTGGCTGTCGATGTGCAGGTCGCCGTCGGTCTTCACGGTCAGGTCGAAGAGGCCGTGGCGCCCGAGCTGGTCGAGCATGTGGTCGTAGAAGCCGACGCCCGTGGAGATGTCGGTCTTGCCGGTGCCGTCGAGGTCTATTTCGACCAGGACGGACGTCTCCTTGGTGGTGCGTTCGACGCGTCCGATGCGGGTCATACGGGTTACAGCTCCTTGATCACTGTGGCGACGGCGGCCAGGAAGGCGTCGTTCTCGGCGGGGGTGCCGGCGGTGACGCGCAGCCACCCGGGGACGCCGTTGTCCCGGACCAGGACGCCGTGGTCGAGAATGGCCCGCCAGACGGCGTGGGTGTCGGTGAAGCGGCCGAACTGGACGAAGTTGGCGTCCGAGTCGGTCACCTCCAGGCCGAGTCCGCGCAGGGCCCCGACCAGCCGGTCGCGCTCGTCCTTGAGCCGGCCGACGTAGCCGAGCAGGGTGTCGGTGTGCTCCAGGCAGGCCAGCGCGGTCGCCTGGGTGACGGCCGACAGGTGGTACGGCAGGCGCACCAGCTGGACCGCGTCCACCACCGCCGGGTCGGCGGCCAGGTAGCCCAGGCGCAGCCCGGCCGCGCCGAAGGCCTTGGACATGGTGCGGGTGACCACCAGGTTGGGGCGGCCCTCGATCAGCGACAGCAGCGAGTCGCGGTGCGAGAACTCGACGTACGCCTCGTCGACCACCACCAGGCTGGGCCGGGCGGCCTGCGCGGCCTCGTACAGCCGCAGCACGGTGTCGGCGGCGACGGCGGTGCCGGTCGGGTTGTTCGGCGAGCAGACGAACAGCACGTTCGGCCGGTGCTCGGCGATCGCCGTGACGGCGGCGTCCAGGTCGATGGTGAAGTCGTCGTTGCGCGGGCCGGAGATCCAGCCGGTGCCGGTGCCCCGGGAGATCAGCGCGTGCATCGAGTACGAGGGCTCGAAGCCGAGCGCGGTGCGACCGGGACCGCCGAAAGTCTGCAGCAGCTGCTGGAGCACCTCGTTGGAGCCGTTGGCGGCCCAGACGTTCTCCCGGGCGACGGCGAAGCCGGTGGTCCGGGTCAGGTAGCCGGCCAGGCCCTCGCGCAGCTCGACCGCGTCCCGGTCGGGGTAGCGGTTGAGGTGGCGGGCGGCCTCGGCGACCCGCTCGGCGATCCGCGCGACCAGCTCCTCGGGGAGCGGGTACGGGTTCTCGTTGGTGTTCAGCTGGACCGGGACGTCTAGCTGGGGGGCGCCGTAGGGCGACTGTCCGCGCAGCTCGTCCCGGACGGGGAGGTCGTCGATCGTGGTCACGTGCCGGGAACCGTCCACTCGCTCTGCCAGTTGTGCTCGTCTCCGACGAAACGGGCCTTGATCGCGTCGCCGTGACCGGGAAGGTCCTCGGCGTCCGCCAGGGTGACCACGTGCGCGGCGATGCCGGCCAGCGCCTCGCGGTCGTACTCGACGACCTGCACGCCGCGCAGGAAGGTCTGCACGGACAGGCCCGCGGAGTGGCAGGCGCAGCCGCCGGTGGGCAGCACGTGGTTGGAGCCGGCCGCGTAGTCGCCGAGCGAGACCGGGGTGTACCGGCCGAGGAAGATCGCGCCGGCGTTGCGGACCTTCGCGGCGACCGCGTGCGGGTCGCGGGTCTGGATCTCCAGGTGCTCGGCCGCGTAGGCGTTGACGACGGCCAGGCCCTGCTCCAGGTCGTCGACCAGGATGAGGCCGGACTGCCGGCCGCCGAGGGCCTCGGCCACCCGTTCCGCGTGCTTGGTCCGGGCGACCTGGGTCTTCAGCTCGGCCTCGACCGCGTCGGCGAGCTCCACGGAGGCGGTGACCAGCACCGAGCCCGAGGTCGGGCCGTGCTCGGCCTGGCTGATCAGGTCGGCGGCGACCTCCGCCGGGTCGGCGGTGTCGTCGGCGAGGACGGCGATCTCGGTCGGTCCGGCCTCGGAGTCGATGCCGATCCGGCCCGCGAAGTAGCGCTTGGCGGCGGCCACGTAGATGTTGCCGGGGCCGGTGACCATGTTCACCGGCTCGCACTCCTCGGTGCCGAGGGCGAACATCGCGACCGCCTGGGCGCCGCCGACCGAGTACACCTCGGTGACGCCGAGCAGCGCGCACGCGGCCAGGATGGTCGGGTGCACCCGGCCGCCGAAGGCCTTCTGCGGCGGCGAGGTCACCGCGATCCCGGCGACGCCCGCCTCCTGGGCCGGCACCACGTTCATCACTACGGAGGACGGGTAGACGGCCAGGCCGCCCGGCACGTACAGCCCGACCCGGTCCACCGGCACCCAGCGCTGGGTCACCGTGCCGCCGGGCACCACCTGGGTGGTGTGCCCCTCGCGGCGCTGGTCGGCGTGGACCAGCCGGGCCCGGCGGATCGACTCCTCCAGTGCGGCGCGCACCTTCGGCTCCAGCTCCGCGAGGGCCTCGGCGAGCTGCTCGGCCGGGACCCGGGTGGACTCCAGCCGCACGCCGTCGAAGCGTTCGGTGATCTCGATCAGCGCCGCGACCCCGCGATGATGCACGTCCTCGGCGATCGGGCGCACCTTCTCCAGGGCGGCCGCGACGTCGAAGTCGGCACGGGGCAGCAGGCCGCGCGGGTCGTCGAGCGAGCCGCGCAGATCGATTCGAGAGATCACGTCCCCCAGTGTAAGGAGTGGCCGGAACCCGCGATCCCGCATTTCAGTCCGTGATACGAAGAGCGAGACAACCGGGGGACACGGGGGGACGGCATGGCGGAGCGGGCACCGGACGGCTGGACGGCGGCCGAGCAGGCACTGTGGCAGGCGTTCCGGCACGGCCGGACCCTCGACCTGCGCGCCGGGGACGCCGAGGCGGACGACCCGTTCGGCGGGGCCGTCTGGGACGCCCGGCGCACGGTCCGGGCCGAGGTGCTCTCCCGGCTGCTGCTGGACGGGCCCGCCCCCGTGCCCGGCCGGGTCGCCTCGCTGAAGCTGACCGGCGCGCTGGTCACCGGGCCGCTGCGGCTGGCCGGCGGCACGATCGGGCACTACGTCGAGCTGCACGACTGCCGGTTCGACCAGAAGATCCTGATGTCCGAGGCCGAGGCCGGCACCGTGCGCTTCATCAACTGCCTCGTCCCCCGGCTGGAGGCCTCCCGGCTGGTGACCTCCGGCGACCTGCACCTGGCCCGCTGCCGAATACCGCAGGGCGTCCGGCTGACCGACGCCCGGATCGGCACCGACCTGCTGCTCAACCAGGCCGTCCTGGGCGGCGACCGGTTCGGCCGGGCGCTGTCCGCCGACGGCATCGCGGTGAACCAGGACTGCGAGGCCGACCGGCTCGCCAGCGACGGCGAGGTCAGCCTGCGCACCGCCCGGATCGGCGGCCGGCTCTCGCTGCGCGGCGCCCAGCTGCACGCCGTCCCGGGCAACCGCAACGCCCTCAACGCGGTCCGGCTCACCGTCGGCCACACGCTGTACCTGAGCGGCTCGGCCGACGGCGGCTGGTACGGCTCGCAGACCTACTACGGCTCCGGGTACGGCGAGGTGCCGCCGGCGGGCTCGCCGAGCACGCCGTTCCGCGCCTTCGGCCAGGTCCGGCTGTCCGACGGCCGGTTCGAGAACGCCTGCCTGCTCTCCGACGCCGAGTTCCACCTCGACGCGGGCGACGAGGTCACCCTGCGCCGGATCCAGACCCCGGAGCTGCGCTTCACCTGCCGCTTCCCGGCGGGCGGCACGGTCTCGCTGTCCCGGGCCCGGATCGGCAACCTGGTCGACGCCCCCGGCGCCTGGCCGCGGGGCGGCACGATCGGCCTCACCGGCTTCACCTACGAGTGCCTGCGCCCGGCCGTGCCGTTCCCGGTCCAGGAGCGGATCGCCTGGCTGGAGGGCGCCGCGGTGGAGTTCCAGCCCGAGTCCTACGAGCAGCTCGCCGCCGCGCTGCGCCGCGACGGCGCCGACGACGACGCCCGCGAGGTGCTGCACGCCAAGCAGCGCCGCCGCCGGCAGACCCTGCCGCTGCCGGCCCGGATCTGGGGCCGGGTCCAGGACGCGACGGTCGGCTACGGCTACCGGCCCGGCCGGGCCGCGCTCTGGCTGCTGCTCGCCTGGGCGCTCGGCAGCCTCTACTTCGCGACCCACGCGCTCCAGCCGCTCAAGGCCGACGAGCGGCCGCACTGGAACCCGGTGCTGTACGCGCTCGGCCAGCTGCTGCCGGTCGTCGACCTCGGCCAGGGCGGCTGGAACCCCGGCGGGGCCTCGCAGTGGGTCTCGGCGGGCCTGGTCGTGGTCGGCTGGGTGCTCGCCACCACCGTCGCCGCCGGCGCCAGCCGGATGCTCCAGCGCGGATAGCGGCGGGCAGCGGCGGGACAACGGCAGGCAGCTGGCGGGCAGCCGCCGGACGCTCCCGCGCGGGCAGCCGCAGGCAGCCGCGGACGCGCTCGCGCGGATAACCCCGGAGCGCTCGCACCGCCCGGGGAACTACGCTGTCCGCCGTGACAGAACGGCTGCCGCTCTTCCCGCTGAACACCGTGCTCTACCCGGGCCTGGTCATGCCCCTGAACGTCTTCGAGGAGCGCTACCGCCGTCTCGTCGCCGATCTGCTCGACGGGCCCGAGGACCGGCCGCGCCGCTTCGGCGTGCTCGCCATCAAGGACGGCCGCGAGGTCGCCCCGGTCCGCCCCGACGACGGACCGGCCGGTCCGCTGGACGGCCTCGGCACCGCCACCGGCGACCCGCTGGAGGCACTGCACCACATCGGCTGTGTCGCGGACGTCACCTCCGTCGAGCCGAAGCCCGACGGCCGCTACGAACTGCTGGTCACCGGCACCACCCGGTTCCGGCTGCGCTCGGTCGACGTCGGCGGCCCCTACCTGGTCGGCGAGGCCGAACCGATCGAGGAGCGCACCGGCGAGGGCTCCGGCGCCCTGGCCGCCGAGGTCGAACGCGCCTTCCGCACCTACCAGCGACGGCTCGCCGGCGCCCGGGAGGCCAGCACCGTCGGCCGTCCGGACCTGCCCGACGACCCGCAGGTGCTGTCCTACCTGGTCGCGGCCGCCGCCGTGCTGGAGGTCCCGCTCAAGCAGCGGCTGCTCGCCAGCCCGGACAACGCCCAGCGGCTGCGGGCCGAACTCGAACTGCTGCGCCGCGAGAGCGCGGTGCTCGGCTGGCTCCCCTCGCTGCCCGCCGTCAATCTGACCCGCCAGTCCTTCAGCCCCAACTGAACCGGTCCCCCGACCGCACCCGACCCAGCCCCGACCGACCAGCGGAGGCCCCGTGGCCACGAAACCGAAGAAGGGCGGCCGGGGCACCCCCGCGACGGTCGCCCTGGAGACCGCCGAGGTGCCGTTCACGGTGCACGCCTACGCGCACGACCCGGCCGCCGCCTCCTACGGGGAGGAGGCAGCCGAGGCGCTCGGGGTGACCGCCGACCGGGTCTTCAAGACCCTGGTCGCCGACGTCGACGGCGTCCTCACGGTGGGCGTGGTCCCGGTCTCCGGGCAGCTGGACCTCAAGGCGCTGGCCGCGGCGGTCGGCGGCAAGCGCGCCGCGATGGCCGACCCGGCCGCCGCCGAGCGCAGCAGCGGCTACGTCCTGGGCGGCATCTCCCCGCTCGGCCAGCGCCGGGCGCTGCGCACCGTCGTCGACGAGAGCGCGCTCGGCCACCCCACCGTCTACGTCTCCGCGGGCCGCCGGGGCCTGGAGGTCGAGCTCTCCCCCGCGCACCTGGTCGCCCTGACGGGGGCCCGCACCGCCGCCATCGCCCGCTGAGACGGGCGGCGGCGGCCGGTCAGCCCTCCCGCCGGTCCTCCCGCCGGTCCTCGCGCCAGTCCTGCGGCCGGTCGTCCCGCCGGTCCTCCGGCGGGGCGGCCGGGTGCGCGGCCTGGTGCCCGGCCGGAACGCCCGCGCCCGGGACCGGCGGCCCCGGGACCCAGTACGGCGGCGGGTCCTCCTCGCGCTTGCCGAACGCCGCCGACAGCGCCAGCAGCAGCACCATCGCGGCCATCGGCCAGGCCAGCACCGCGCCGTACGCCCCGAGGTCGATGTCCGCCGAGAAGTGCCCGCCGTTGCCGACGCGCCGCGCCTGGGCGACCAGGTCCCGGCCCGGCCCGAGCCAGCGTCCGAGGCCCCAGGCGCCGACCGAGGCCAGCAGCCCGCCGACCGTCAGCCCGACCGCCACCGAGATCCCGCCGCCCCGCTTGCGGGTGAACAGGAACGCGCCCAGCGCGGTCAGGAGGCCCGCCCCCAGGCCGAGCAGCACGAAGACGCTGTCGGCCCCGGCCCGCTGCTCGCCCTCCGGGTCGGCGTAGAGGATCTTGTTGCCGTCCACCACCAGCGGCACCTTGGGCGCCAGCCAGACCCACAGCGCGCCCATCACGACCCCGAGCACCAGACAGGCCAGCACCGTGGCCGCCCCGACCCTCAGCTCGGGCAGCAGCCGCTGCGCGAGCGGCTCGGCCGACCGGTCCTTCGCGGCCGTCGGGTCCACCCCGGGCGGCAGCCCGTACAGCTCGGACGCGGGCCCGGGCGCGGCGTACGGATCACGGTCGGCGGCGTACGGGGCGGGCACGGCGTCGGTGACACCGTCGGCGCGCGCGGGATCCGGAGGTGTGTTCGGTACGGTCACGCCCCCATCGTTTCACGCTCACGACCACCGCGACCCGGCCACCCACCGAACCGGCGGGGCCCGGCACGATCAAGGAGACAGCGCCGAGGAGGCAGCGCCTATCGGCGGGTCGCCCGCCGGTACGCCCAGGTGGCCACGGCCAGCGAGACCACGCCCACGCCCGCGCACACCCCGAGGTTCCCGACCACCGCCGCCCAGTCGGGATCCGGCCGGAACGTCCGGGCGAACGCCTCCACCGCGTACGTGGACGGCAGCAGGTCGCGCAGCCACAGCACCGGCTGCGGCAGGTGGTCGACCGGCAGGACGCCGAGCAGCAGCGCCGCCGACATGCCGAGCTGCCCCAGCATGGTGGCGATCTCCTGCCGGGGCGCGAGCAGCCCGCAGGCCGCGCCGAGCCCGGCCAGCGCCGCCCCGGCCAGCGGCACCACGGCGAGCAGCACCCACAGCTGGCCCAGCGGCAGTCCGAACATGACCGCGCCCGCGGCCGCCGTGACCAGCGCCCCGGGCAGGGTGAACGAGGCGAACGCGGCGGCCGCGCCGAGCACCACCGAGGCGGCCGGCACCGGCAGCGTCGCGTAGTGGTCCAGGCCGCCGCTGGCCCGCAGCCGCCCGAAGTACTGGGCGAGCAGGTTGAGCGCCACGAAGGCGACCACCAGCACGCTGGAGCCGGCCACCACGTACCGGGCGGCCGAGGTCTGCCCGGCGTCGACGACGCCGCGCATCATCACCAGGATGCCGAGCGACTGGAAGGTGGCCACGAACAGCAGCGGGATCCGCGCCACCCGGGCCCGGGCGAGCTGCGCCCGGTAGACCGCCGCGAGGGCGGGCAGCAGCCGGGCGGCGGGGGCGAGCGGAGCGGGTCCGCCGGCCGCGGCCGGGGTGGTCCGCGGCGGTGCCGAGAGCAGCGTCACTTGGCCAGTCCTCCGTGGCGGCCGCCCAGCTTGAGGTACGCGTCCTCGAGGCTCGGGGTGGCCAGGGTGAAGTCGTCCAGGGCGGCGAACGCCGGGCCGGTGGTGACGGCCGAGACCAGTTCGCGGGCCTGCTCGGGGGTGGTGCGGACGGTCCAGCGGCGGCCGGTGCGCTCGGCCCGCTCGGCCAGCGCCGCCACGGCGGGGACGCCCAGCGGCGCCTCGTCCCGCCAGACCAGGTCGAGCCGGACGTCGCCGTCGACCAGCGCCTTGAGGCCGCCGGGGGTGTCGCAGGCGATCACCCGGCCCTCGTCGATCACGGCGACCCGGTCCAGTACGGTCTCGGCCTCGATCACGTTGTGGGTGACCAGCAGCACGGTGGCGGAGCGTTCGGCCCGGCGGCGCTCGACCGCCGACCAGACGGCCCGCCGGGCGACCGGGTCCATGCCGGTGGTCGGCTCGTCGAGGACGAGCAGCGGCCGGTCGCCGACCAGGGTGGCGGCGAAGCAGGCGAGCCTGCGCTGACCGCCGGAGAGCTTGGCGAGCGGCCGGTGGGCGAGCGGTTCCAGGCCCAGTTCGGTGATCACCGCGTCCGCCGCCGCCCGGGCCTCGGTCCGGCCGAGGCCGCGCAGCCGCCCGGTGGTCTCGGCCGCGAGGGCAACGGTCAGCTCGTCGAGCGCGGTGGACTCCTGGCCGAGGTAGCCGAGCAGCCGGGCGGCCCGTTCGGGGTGCCGGACCACGTCGTGGCCGAGGATCTCGACGCTGCCGGAGTCGGGCCGCAGCAGGCCGGTGAGCTGTCGGACCAGGGTGGACTTGCCCGCGCCGTTGGGTCCGAGCAGGCCGAAGATCTCGCCCTGCCGGACGGTCAGGCTGATGCCGTCGTTGGCCCGGACCGTCTCGGCGGCGCCGCCGCGCCCGGCGCGGTACGTCCTCACCAGGTCCCGTACGGCGCAGCACGGCGCGGTGTCCTGGGGTGCCCGCCCGGCCGACTCGCTCACGACCGAAGACTCTACGCGGTGCAACCGGCGAACCGGACAACGGGGCCCGTTCCGCCCCGGTCCCGGTCGTCCACCGGGTTCGGTCGTCGACCGCGGCCGGGTTCCCGCCGGGGTCGCTCCCCTGCCGCGACCGGCTTCCCGCCGGGTCAGTCGTCGACGACGATCAGGTTCCCGCCGGGGACCCGGGCGGCGAGCTCCTTCCAGAACCCGGCCCGGATCGCGTAGCGGTCGTGCTCGTCGATCTGGTCGTCCTTGTGCGCGAGCAGTCCGAACCGGGCGGCGTAGCGCAGCAGCTCGCCGTCGACCCGGTGCGGGATCCGGGGGTAGTCGGGCCACAGGACGGTGAGCCGTTCGACGTCGCCGGCCCGGGTGGTCCAGCGGCGGGCGAAGACCTGGCCGACCTCGTGGGCGTCGCCGCCGATGGAGGTGATGTCCTCCTCGCGGTCGGCCCAGCGCTGCTCGGCGGTGGTGAGCTGGGCGAGGGTGGGCAGGCCGTCGCCTGCGGTGACGGGGGGCTCCTGGGCGGGCCGTTCGATCCAGCCCCGGTCGGAGGACCAGCGCAGCACCGGGCCGGTCTGGTGGCGGTCGGCGGCGGTGGCCTGCCGGTCGGCGCTGCGCCCGGCGAGGTCCTTGGGGGTGGGGACGACCTTGAGCCCGACGGCGGTGGCCGGCTGGGGGCGTCCGTCGACGGCCGGGCCGGCGGCGGCGACGGCCGCGACGGCCGCGACGGCCGCGGCGGGCGCCCCGGCGGCGGCGGGACGGCCGGGCACCGGCTCGGCGGGCAGCGGTCCCGGCAGTCCGGCCGGGGGCGCGGCGGGCGGGGCGGCGAGGATCTTGGCGATGTCGTGCCGGGCGCCGGGGGCGGGGAAGACGCTGGAGGTGTCGCGCAGGCTGAACGGTCCTTCGATCCACTCGCGGTCCAGCACCCGGCGTTCGTCGGCCTCGCCGACCAGGTCCTCGGACTGGTTGAAGTCCCCGTCGGCGGCCTGGAGCGCCCAGAGGTGGACGACGACGCCGTGCTCCTTGGCGGACATCATGCCGGGCAGCAGGTCCCCGTCGCCGGTGATCAGCACGACGTCGGCGCAGGCCCGGTTGCGGGCGAGCTCGGAGAGCTCGGCGTGCATCGCGGCGTCGACGCCCTTCTGCACCCAGCGCCCCTCGGCCCGGGTGAGCGCGCCGAGCCGGACGGTGACCCGGGGCAGGACCCGCAGCCGCCGGTGCTCGGGCATCGGGCGGCGCTCGGGCGCGGCGTCGAACCAGTAGATCCGCAGCAGCGGGAGGCCGGTCTCGGCCTCGGCGCGTTCGCGCAGGGCGGCGATCAGCGCGATGTGGTCGACGGTGACCTTGGAGCGGGACGGGTCACCGGCGAGCAGACTGGCGGCGGCGCCCAGCAGGTATCCGGCATCCACGAGGACGACACAGCGGTCCATCGCGCACCTCTTTCCGCTCGCCCTCGGGGTGGGGGCTCCGCCGGGCCGACGGTGCCGGGGTGGGCGCGCTCCGCCCGGCGGCCGGGCGGGGTGGGGTGAGGGGGTGCCCGCTGCCGCCCGATCGTTGGGTCACCTTTTCCCACTGACCCGCCCGCCGAACCTCGGGCTCCGCCGCTGTCCCGCGACAGGCCGAAGGGCCCCGTCCGGTCGTGGACGGAGCCCTTCGATGCGATGCGGCAGGTCAGCCCCGGAGCTCGGCGGCGACCAGCTCGGCCAGCTGGACGGCGTTGAGCGCGGCGCCCTTGCGCAGGTTGTCGTTGGAGACGAACAGCGACAGGCCGTTCTCGACCGTCTCGTCGGCGCGGATCCGGCCGACGTAGCTCGGGTCCTGACCGGCGGCCTGGAGCGGGGTGGGGATCTCGCTCAGCTCGACGCCGGGGGCGCCGGCGAGCAGCTCGACCGCGCGCTCGGGGCTGATCGGGCGCTCGAAGCGGGCGTTGATCTGCAGCGAGTGGCCGGAGAAGACCGGGACGCGCACGCAGGTGCCGGCCACCTTGAGCTCGGGGATGCCGAGGATCTTGCGGCTCTCGTGGCGGAGCTTCTGCTCCTCGTCGGTCTCGTTGGAGCCGTCCTCGACGATCGAGCCGGCCAGCGGGACGACGTTGAAGGCGATCGGGCGCTGGTAGACCTTGGGCTCGGGGAACTCGACCGAGGAGCCGTCGTGGGCGAGCGCGGCCGCGCCGTCGACGACCTTGGCGGCCTGCTCCTGGAGCTCGGCCACACCGGCCACGCCGCTGCCGGAGACGGCCTGGTAGGTGGAGACGACCAGGGCGGCGAGGCCGGCCTCGTCGTGCAGCGGGCGCAGCACCGGCATGGCGGCCATCGTGGTGCAGTTCGGGTTGGCGACGATGCCCTTGGGGCGGTCGGCGATGGCCTGCGGGTTGACCTCGGAGACGACCAGCGGGACCTCGGGGTCGCGGCGCCAGGCGGAGGAGTTGTCGATGACGACGGCGCCCGCAGCGGCGGCCTTGGGGGCGAGCTCCTTGGAGGTGGAGCCGCCGGCGGAGAAGATCACGATGTCCAGGCCGGTGTAGTCGGCCGTGGCCGCGTCCTCGACGGTGATCTCGGTGCCCTGCCAGGGCAGGGTGCGCCCGGCCGAGCGGGCCGAGGCGAACAGCCGCAGCTGCTCCACCGGGCCGACGCCGCCCGGGAGGTCCGCGCGCTGCGCCAGGATCTCGCGGACCACGCCGCCGACCTGACCGGTGGCCCCGACAATGCCGATCTTCATCCGTCTACTCCTCTTGATGTCGCCGTTCACGGCCGCACTCCGCCCATCATGCCTTGTCACGGGCGTCGGACGGCCGGATATTCCAACCCGTGGTCCTCAGTGGTCCAGACCACTGAGGAGTTCCAGCACCCGCTCGACCTCCGCCGGGCCGGCCGGCAGCAGCGGCAGCCGCACGTCCGGCGTCGGGATCCGCCCCTGCGCGTGCAGCACCCCCTTGACCACCGCCGGGTTCGGCGCCGCGAAGGCCGCCACCGCCAGCCCGGCCAGCCGGTGGCCCAGCGCCCGGGCCCGCGCCGCGTCCCCGGCCCGCCACGCCTCGGCCAGCTCGACCCAGTGGGCGGTGGCCAGGTGGGCGGAGGCCAGGATGCCGCCGGCCGCGCCCAGCCCGAGCAGCGGTGCCAGCACCGCGTCGTCCCCGCCCAGTACCGAGAACCCGGCCGGAGCGGAGGCCAGCAGCTCCACCGCCGCCTGGTCCACCCCGCCGGTCGCGTACTTCACGCCCACCACCCCGGGCAGCGCGGCCAGTTCCAGCAGCGCGGCGCCCGACAGCTGCTGCCCGGTCCGGTAGGGGATGTGGTAGAAGACCAGCGGCACCGAACTGGCCTCGGCCAGCGCCCGGAAGTGCGCCACCGTCCCGGCCTCGCCCGGCCGGACGAAGGCCGGCACGGTGACCAGCGCGCCCGCCGCCCCCGGCACCCGCCCGGCCAGCCCGGCCAGCTCCTCGGCGGCCGCGGCGGTGCCCGGCCCGCCCGCGCCGACCAGCAGCGGCACGCCCCGGTCGGCGCAGACCGCGGCGCAGACCCCGATCACCGCCTGCCGCTCGTCCGCCGTCAGCACGGCCGGCTCGCCGGTGGTGCCGAGTGCGACCAGACCCGAAGCGCCCTCGTCCAGCAGCGAGCCGGCCAGCTTCTCCAGCGCGTCCAGCGCCACCGAGCCGTCGGCCGCGAACGGGGTGACCAGGGGGACGAGAATGCCCTTGAGTTCCATGGCCACGATCCTGCGGCCGGGCGATCCCCCAGGTCCAGTTCATGTTTCCGACGCTTCTCGTAAGCTGGGCCGATGCTCGACGTCCGACGCCTGCGCCTGCTGCGCGAACTCGCCCACCTCGGCACCATCGCCGCCGTCGCCGAGGCGCTCAGCTTCAGCGCCTCGGCGGTGTCCCAGCAGCTGTCCGTACTGGAGAAGGAGGCCGGCGTCCCGCTGCTCGAACGCACCGGCCGCCGGGTCGTCCTCACCCCGGCCGGACGCAACCTGGTGCGGCACGCCGAGGCCGTGCTCGAACGGCTGGAGCAGGCGGGCGCCGAACTCGCCCACGCCCGCGAGGGCCTGGCCGGCCCGCTGCGGATCGGCACCTACCCGTCGGCGGCCCGCGCGATCGTCCCGGCCGTGCTCGCCGAACTGGCCGGCTGGCACCCGGGGCTGGAGCCGATGGTGACCGAGGTCGACCCGGCCGAGGTCGCGGCGGCGCTGCGGGCCGGCGAGCTGGACGTCGCGCTGGTGCACGAGTACGACCTGGTCCCGGCCGACCCGGAGCCCGGCCTCGCGGTGACCCGGCCCGTCTTCACCGAACCGATGTACCTCGCCGCCCGCGCCCCCGGCACCGTCGCCGACCAGCGCGCCGAACCCTGGATCGTCTCCCCGCCCGGCACCCTGTGCCACAGCATGGCCGTTCGGGCCTGCGAGAGCGCCGGCTTCGCCCCCCGGATCCGCCACCGGATCGACGACTTCGCCACCGTGCTCGCCCTGGTGGCGGCCGGTCAGGGCGTGGCGCTGGTCCCCCACCTCGGCATCGACCGGCCGCCGCCCGGGGTCGTCCTCACCCGGCTGCCGATGTACCGCCGCACCCGCGCCGCCTTCCGCGCCGGCGCCGGGGCCCACCCGGCGGTCTCCGCCTTCGTCTCCGCCCTGCACACCGCCGTCCCGGCCCCGCTGCGCAACTCCGCCTAGCGGGGCCCTCGCGGCGGGGTCAGCCCGCCCCGTTGGCGGGCCCGTTGGCGGCCAGGCAGCTCGGCCCGAGCAGCTGCTTGAGGTCGCCGAACAGCGCCGGGTCCGACTTCACCCGGTGCCGGTCCAGCCGCAGCAGCGTCGTCCGGTGCTCCTCCTCCAGCCGGACCCGCACCTCCGTCGTCCCCCGGTGGCTGCTCAGCACCTCGCCGAGCCGCGCCACCAGCGGCGGCGTCACCTTGCCGTCCGGGATGATGATGACGATCGGCGGCTCGGCGTGCGCGTTCGACAGGTCGGGGGCGTTCAGCTCCATCCCCATCAGCCGCGGCACGTCCTCCCGCTTGTCCACCTTGCCCCGGACGAACACCACCGCGTCCTCGACCAGTTGCGAGGACACCAGCTGGTAGGTGGCCGGGAAGAACATGCAGTCGATCGAGCCCGCGAGGTCCTCGACCGTCGCGATCGCCCAGGCGTTGCCCTGCTTGGTCATCTTCCGCTGGAGGCCCGAGATGATGCCGCCGATGGTGACGAACGACCCGTCCGGCCGCTCGGCGATCTCCGCCACCGCGCAGTCCGCCTTCTCCGCGAGCACGTGCTCGATGCCGTGCAGCGGGTGCGAGGACACGTACAGGCCCAGCATCTCCCGCTCCTGGGCGAGCAGGAAGGACTTCTCCCACTCCTCCTCGGAGAAGACGACGTCCAGCCCGAAGGTCGGCTCTTCGCTGGTCGCGTCGCCGCCGAAGAGGTCGAACTGCCCCTCCGCCTCCTTGCGCTTGATGCCCACCACGTTGTCGATCATCGGCTCGAACTCGGCGGTCAGGCCCTTGCGGGTGTGCCCGAGCGAGTCGAAGGAACCGGCCTTGATCAGCGACTCCACGGTCCGCTTGTTGCAGACCACCGACTCCACCTTGTCCAGGAAGTCCGGGAAGGAGGCGAACTTCCCCTTGGCCCTCCTGGTCCGGATCATCGACTCCACGACCGGCCCGCCGACGTTGCGGATGGCGGTCAGGCCGAACCGCACCGTGGTGTCCCCGTGCGGGGTGAAGTCCGCGTCCGACTCGTTGACGTCCGGCGGCAGGACGTTGATGCCCATCTTGCGGCACTCGTTGAGGTAGACCGCCGACTTGTCCTTGTCGTCCTTGACCGAGGTCAGCAGGCCCGACATGTACTCGGCCGGGAAGTTGGCCTTGAGGTACGCCGTCCAGTACGAGACCAGCCCGTACCCCGCCGTGTGCGCCTTGTTGAACGCGTAGCCGGAGAAGGGGACGAGGACGTCCCACACCGCCTGGATCGCGGCGTCCGAGTAGCCGCGCTCCCGGCAGCCCTTCTGGAACGGGACGAACTCCGCCTCCAGGATCTCCTTCTTCTTCTTGCCCATCGCCCGGCGCAGCAGGTCGGCCTGGCCGAGCGAGTAGCCGGCCAGGATCTGCGCCGCCTTCTGCACCTGCTCCTGGTAGACGATCAGGCCGTAGGTGGGCCGGAGCACCTCCTCCAGGGGCTGTTCCAGCTCCCGGTGGATCGGGGTGATCTCCTGCTGGCCGTTCTTGCGCAGCGCGTAGTTGGTGTGGGAGTTGACGCCCATCGGGCCCGGCCGGTACAGCGCCAGGACGGCGGAGATGTCCTCGAAGTTGTCGGGCTTCATCAGCCGCAGCAGCGAGCGCATCGGGCCGCCGTCGAGCTGGAAGACGCCGAGCGTGTCGCCCCGGGCCAGCAGTTCGTAGGTCGGCCGGTCGTCCAGGGGCAGCTCAAGAAGATTGATCCTGATGCCCTTGTTCTTCTCGATCGCCTTGACGGCGTCGTCCATGATCGTCAGGTTGCGCAGGCCGAGGAAGTCCATCTTGAGAAGGCCGAGGCCCTCGCAGGTGGGGTAGTCGAACTGCGTGATGGTGACGCCGTCGGTGTGCCGGGTCCAGACCGGGATGTGGTCGGTCAGCGGCTCGGCGGACATGATGACGCCGGCCGCGTGCACGCCGGGCTGGCGGATCAGGCCCTCGATGCCGCGCGCGGTGTCGATCACCTTCCGCACGTCGGGGTCGTTCTCGTACAGCCCGCGGATCTCGCCCGCCTCACCGTAGCGCGGGTGGCTGCTGTCCGTGATGCCGGACAGCGGGATGCCCTTGCCCATGACGTCCGGCGGCATCGCCTTGGTGATCCGGTCACCCATCGCGTAGGGGTAGCCGAGGACCCGCGAGGAGTCCTTGATGGCGGCCTTCGCCTTGATGGTGCCGTAGGTGACGATCATGGCGACCTTGTCGGATCCCCACTTCTCGGTCACGTACCGGATCACGTCGCCGCGCCGGCGCTCGTCGAAGTCGATGTCGACATCGGGCATGGAGATGCGCTCGGGGTTGAGGAAGCGCTCGAAGATCAGACCGTGCGGGATCGGGTCGAGGTCGGTGATGCCCATCGCGTACGCGACCAGCGAACCGGCCGCCGAACCGCGGCCGGGGCCCACCGCGATGCCCTGCCCCTTCGCCCACATGATGAAGTCCGCGACCACGAGGAAGTACGCCGGGAACCCCATCTGCACGATGGTGTCCATCTCGTACTCGGCGAGCTTGCGGTGCTCCTCGTCGTACCCGTTCGGGAAGCGCCACTCCATGCCCTGCCAGACCTGCGCCCGGAAGAACTCCGCCTCGGACTCGAAGCCCTCCGGGATCGGGAACCGCGGCATCAGGTTGCGGAACTCGAACATGCCCGCAGTGTCGACCCGCGAGGCCACCAGCAGCTGGCTGTTGCGGCAGCCCTCCTGCCAGGCGTCCGACTGGTCCAGCGCGTACATCTCGGCGGCCGACTTGATGTAGTAGCCGGTGCCGTCGAACCGGAAGCGGTCCGGGTCGGAGAGGTTCTTGCCGGTCTGCACGCAGAGCAGCAGGTCGTGGGCGCCGGCGTCGGCCTCGGTCGTGTAGTGCGAGTCGTTGGTGACCACCGGCGGGATGCCGAGCTTGCGCCCGATCTCGATCAGCCCGTCCCGGACCCGCTTCTCGATGTCGAGACCGTGGTCCATCAGCTCCAGGAAGTAGTTCTCCCGGCCGAAGATCTCCTGGTACTCGCCGGCCGACCGCAGCGCCTCGTCGAACTGCCCGAGGCGCAGCCTGGTCTGCACCTCGCCGGACGGACAGCCGGTGGTCGCCATCAGGCCGCCGGACAGTTCGGAGATCAGCTCCTTGTCCATCCGCGGCCACTTGACCAGCCAGCCCTCGGAGTACGAGCGCGAGGTCAGCTTGAAGAGGTTGTGCAGGCCCTCCTTGTTCCGGGCCCAGATCGTCTTGTGGGTGTAGGCGCCGGACGCCGAGACGTCGTCCCGCTTCTGGTGCGGCTGGCCCCACAGGATCCGCTTGGTGTTCGAACGGGACTCCGGAGCGACGTACGCCTCGATGCCGATCACCGGGGTGATGCCCGCGCCGGTGGCCTGCTTGTGGAACTCCGCGGCGCCGTACATGTTGCCGTGGTCGGTCATCGCGACATGGGTCTGCCCGAGCCGCTCGACCTCCTTGAACATCTGCTTCAGCCTGGCTGCGCCGTCCAGCATCGAGTACTCGGTGTGGACGTGCAGGTGCGCGAACGGCTGATCGCTCAAGGCGGGGCCTCCGTAGGCTCGTACTGGCAGCTGGGGAGCCGGCGAACGCGCAGGTCACAGAGGACGCCCGGAAACAATTGCGGCCCGAGCCACTCACGGGGCCCGGACCAGCACTCACACGTTCACGCTCCTACTCTAGCCTCCTGGGGCAGCCCCGTTAGCGGCCACCCGCCGAGCCCGAAGGATCCCGAATGTCGCAACCGCCGACCCCCGCCACCGACCGTGCCGAGACCATCCTCGGTGTCTTCGACACGGCCTTCGGCGAGCTCCTCGCCCAGGACCCGGCGGCGTTCCGGGTGAAGTTCCGCAAGATGGCCGCCTCCGCGTTCGCCTTCTACCGGGGCACCGCCGCCCTCTACTACGCGGACCTCACCACCGCCCCGTTCGATTCCTACGGCGCGTCCTTCCTCGACGGGCGCACCGGCCGGGTCTGGATCCACGGCGACCTGCACGCGGAGAACTTCGGCACCTACCTCAACGCCGAGGGCCGGCTCGTCTTCAACGTCAACGACTTCGACGAGGCCTACGTCGGCGCCTTCACCTGGGACGTCCAGCGGCTCGCCGCCTCACTCGCCCTGATCGGCTACGCCAAGGCCCTGTCGGACGCGACCATCACCGAACTGGTCACCGCCTTCGCCGAGGCGTACCGGGCCCGGATCGCCGCCCACGTCACCTCCGGCGACGCCGATCCGTACACCCTGGACACCGCCACCGGCCCGATCCTCGACACGCTCCGGAAGGCCCGGCTGCAGACCCGGGTGTCCCTGCTCGACGGCGACACCGTGGTCGAGGACTACGACCGCCGCTTCCGCCTCGGCGGCGGCGCGTTCGAACTGGACGGGCCCACCAAGGCCGAGGTCCTCGCGGCCTTCGAGCAGTACCTCGCCACCCTGCCGCCGTCCACCCGGGTCAGCCCCACCGCCCTGCGGGTCAAGGACGTGGTCGGCCGCCGGGGCATCGGCATCGGCTCGGCGGGCCTGCCCTCCTACAACGTCCTGCTCGAAGGGCACACCGACGCCCTGGAGAACGACGTGATCATCTATATGAAGCAGGGCCAGACCCCGGCCGTCGCCCGCCACGTCACCGACCCCGCGATCGCGGGCTACTTCCAGCACGAGGGCCACCGCACGGTGATCTCGCAGCGCGCCCTCCAGTCCCACAGCGACCCGTGGCTCGGGTACACGACGCTGCGCGGCCGGGGCCAGCTGGTCGCCGAGGTGTCGCCGTACGCGACCGACCTCGACTGGCGGGACCTCAACGAGCTGCCCGACCTGCTCGCCGTCACCCGGTACCTGGGCCGCGCCACCGCCACCATGCACGCGGCGGCGGACGAGTCGTCCAGCGGCCACACCCTGGTCCCGTTCTCCACCGAGCACGCCATCCACGAGGCCGTCAGCCGCGACGAGGCGGGCTTCACGGCGATGCTCGTCGACTTCGCCCACGCGTACGGCGCCCGGGCCCGCGCCGACCACCAGCTCTTCGTCGACCTCTACCGCAACGGCCGCATCCCGGGCCTCTAGCGCTGTTCGGTCAGGGCCGCCAACCGCTCCAGAGCGGCGGCCCTGACCGTCCCCTCCTCCATCGGGTCGTCCGCCAAGTACCTCAACCTCTCCCGCACCTCGGGCCCGTCCGGAGCCCGCTCCACCCCCAGCAGCCGGGCGTCCTCCTCGCAGTCCCAGAGACACTCCACGTACACCGACTCCAACCCCGTCGGGTCGATCTCCGCCAACGCCTCCAGGCAGCTCACCCGCTCGTAGGAGTGCGGCGTCCACAACCAGAGCCGCCTGAGCAGCGACACCGCACCCCGCGCCTCGGCCCCGAACCGCGCCAGCCCCCGCGCCGTGTCCATCGACCCGCACCACCGCCGCTCGACCCAGTCCCGCTCCAGCTCCGCGACCAGTGCGGGAATGTCCTCGGCCTCCCCGTGCTCGGCCAGCACGCCATGCCCGAGCCCTGCCAGCCAGTCTTCCTCCGCCCTCACCCACTCCCGGGCGGCGGGCACCGCCAGCACGCCCAGCTTCCGCAGCGCGCGCGGCAACAGGGGCAGCGGGTACTCACCGTCCGGCGGGCCCAACGACGGCACGAGCGGCAGCAGTCCGGGCTCCGCCTCCCGCCGGGCCAGCGCCACCATCACGTGCCGCCATTCCTGCCTCGCCCCCGGGTCCGCCAGCAGCTCCAGCAGTCGTGCACTCGTCTCGCCCGCCAACGGATCCGGTCGCACGGCCCTCTCCGCAGGCGCCGCGGCCAACCCCCACCGCCCCCATGGCTCTCCCCACAGGTCCTTCTCGTCGCCCTGCAACCGGTGCCGCGCGGCCCCCTCCAGGTCGTCCCACCACTCCACCGGCCAACAGCCCGCGGCCGACTCCAGTACGTCCCGCCAGTACTCCCCCGCCCGCACATACCCCCGCAACGCCTCCCGCGCCTCCCCCGACCCACCCAACGCCAGCAGCTCCAGCACCCGGGCGACCCGCTCGCATGTGCCCTCGTCGCCCCCGAGCCCCTCCGCCACCGGCCCGAGCGGCAACGCCAAGTCCCGCACCAGCCGCGCCAGGTACAGCGCCCGATCGTCGGTCGAGTCCCACCGCCAGTCCCACCGCAGACACCCGTGGACGATCTCGGCCGCAGCAGCCGGGTTCTCCCCAGCCATCCGCGCCCCGAGCCCCCGCCCCCGCTGCACCATCCCGATCAACGACCCCGCCGGCGCATACCGCCCGTCACTCATCCTCGTCACACCCCCATCCTCCCCCGGGACGTTCAGCAGCCGGACACCTCCACCAAGGCGCAGACCACCTTCCCCTCCGACAGCGGCTCCCACCACCAGCACCGCGCCAACTGCCGCAGCATGACGAGCCCCCGCCCGTGCTCCCCGGGCTCCCGCCGCACCCGCCGCACCCGCCGCCCGAAGAACCCCGGGTGCGAATCACTGACCCGGATCACCACGGCACCCGCCTCGGCCACCTGGATCCCGACACCGACGACCTGCCCACCGGCATGCGAGACCGCGTTGGTCACCAGCTCGGTGACCACCAGCTCCACTTCGAGCGGATCGGCGAGCTCGATGCCCCACGCTCTGATCTCCGCCACCGTTCTGTGCCGCACGTAGCCGACGGCTTCGTCCCGCGAGGGAACAACCCATGAGACCTGTCGGGATTCGGTCCTGATGGACGGCACCGGATGCCTCCTATGAGATCACGCACCGACACGGGCCACGACGATGCCCCCACGTATCGCTACCTCCGGCAGCATGCCTCGGCGCTCTCAAGGTGGGCAATATGCCCAGTAGATTTTCCCCCATTCGAGTTGCTCAAGGGTCTCCAGGTGGCACACTGCTGCCCATGGCATGGAAGAGGAACCCGGCACCACCATCGGTGTACCGACGTCAGCTCTCCGCTCGCTTCAAGGAGTTGAGAGCGCAGGCCGGCCTGACACTGACCGAGGTGTCCGCCGTGGTGGAGGTCAGCCAGGGCTCGCTGAGCCGCATCGAGAACGGCGACCGTGGGACAACCCCGGTCCTCGCGAAGGCTCTTCTGGACTGCTACGGCATAACCGACCCTGCAGCCCGCGAGGACATCCTCGACCTGGTCCGCGCCGACGCGGCGCAGCGGCAACCGTGGTGGAGGAAGTACTCCGCCGTCATCAACACGACCAAGTACGGCGGCTACCTGGCCCTGGAGTCCAGCGCGAACTCCCTCCGGACCTACGAAACCGAGCTCGTTCCCGGTCTCCTGCAGACCGAGGAATACGCCCGGCAGGTCATCGCCAACATGCGCTTCGACCTCACTCCGCAGCAGATCGAAGCCCTCGTCGAGGTGCGGATGGGTCGCCGCCACCTGCTGGAGGGCGAGAACGCCATCAAGCTGTGGGCCGTGATCGACGAAGCGGCGCTTCACCGGATTCCGGAACCCGCCGTGCTCTGCGGCCAACTCGAGCACCTGCTCGCCGTGGCAGAGCGGACGAACATCACCGTGCAGTTCCTGCCCTTCAGTGCGGGACTCCACCCCGGCCTCGACGGCCCGTTCGTTCTGATGGGCTTTCCCGACCCCAACCCGGAGGTCGTGTGGATGGAGAATGGCCCCAACTCGGTGTACTTCGAGGGTGCGGACGAGGTCGATCACTACACCGAGGTCTTCGACCACCTGCGAGCGCGCGCTCTCGGCCCGCCCGAGACCCATGCCCATCTGACCAGCTTGCTCAAGGAGAAGCGCACGTGATCAACAAGCCCGACCCCGCCGAGATCGACTTCTCCGATGTCATCTGGGAGAAGTCCCCGTTCAGCGGCGGCAGCGACAACTGCGTCGAGTTCGGCGTGATCGGCCGGTTCATCGCCATCCGCGACTCCAAGACTCCGACACAGACCCCGCTCGTCTACACCCGCGCCGAAATCGCCGCCCTCCTCGACGGCGCGAAGTCCGGCGCCTTCGACCACCTGCGCTGAACCCACTCCCACGGCCGCCTTCGTCGCGCACGACGAAGGCGGCCGAAGTCTTCCCGCATGTCGCGCCCATGCGGAAGGACCACCTCCATGGGCAAGCCGGTTCCCCCAACCTGCCGGGTCCGGCCTCGCTCGATCGCGGCCGGCGTTAATCCGGAGGCACCCGCGCGACCCCTCCGGTTAGGGTGACGCCAGTCCCCGGGCGGCCGTCTACCGCCCGACCCAGTGGCGCGACCAACGCGCCCGCAATCAGGGAGTTGCCGTCATGACGCGTACCCTCGTCGCAGAACTTTCCAGCCACATCGACGGGACGGTCACCGTCTACGGCTGGATCAACACCCTCCGCCTCCAGCGACGCATGCAGTTCGTGCTGGTCCGCGACCACACCGGCCTCGTCCAGGTCACCCATGCCCGGGGCGGTGAGGGCGACGGGATCGAGGCGGCCTTCGAGGGCGTCACCACCGAGTCCGCCGTGAAGATCACCGGCAAGGTCGTCGGCAACCCCCACGTCAAGCTCGGCGGGCTGGAGATCGTCCCCGAGCGCGTCGAGGTCGTGTCGCGCGCCGAGCCGAAGCTGCCCGTCGACGAGAAGACCGGCCTGGACCAGCGTCTCGACTGGCGCTTCCTCGACGTCCGCAGGCCCTCGCAGCAGCTGGTGTTCGCCGTCCAGACCACGGTCGAGCAGGCCATGCGCGAGGTCACCGCCGAGGAGGGCTTCACCGAGCTCCACACCCCGAAGCTCATGGGCACCGCTTCCGAGTCCGGGGCCGAGGTCTTCCAGGTCGACTACTTCGACCGCACCGCCTACCTCGCCCAGTCCCCGCAGTTCTACAAGCAGATGGCCATCGCGGGCGGCATCGACAAGGTCTTCGAGATCGGCCCCGTCTTCCGTGCCGAGCCGTCCTTCACCTCCCGCCACGCCACCGAGTTCACCGGCGTCGACGCCGAACTCGCCTGGATCGACGGCGTGGAGGACGTCATGGCCTTCGAGGAGCGGCTCCTCCGGCGCGTCCTCCAACGGGTCTCGGAACGCCACGGCGACGCCGTCGCCGAGCACTTCGGCGCCCGGGTCGTCGTCCCCGAGGCGCCGTTCCCCCGAATCACGATGGCCGACGCCCTCGCCAGGCTCCGGGCCACCGGCTGGGACCCCGAGGGGGTCAAGGAGGACCTCGACCCCGAGGGCGAGCGCAGGCTCTCCGCCCTCGTCGCCGAGGAGTCCGGGCACGAGTTCGTGTTCGTCACCCGCTTCCCCGCCTCCGTCCGCCCCTTCTACCACCTGCGCCCCGAGGACGACCCCACCGTCACGGAGTCCTTCGACCTGCTGTGGAAGGGCGTCGAGATCACCACCGGCGCCCAGCGCGAGCACCGCCACGAGCGCCTGGTCGCCCAGGCCCGCGAGAAGGGCATGGACACCGGGCCGCTCACCGGCTATCTCGACTGCTTCCGCTTCGGCACCCCGCCCCACGGCGGATTCGGACTGGGTCTCGGCAGGCTGCTGATGCTGCTTCTCGACGCCCCCAGCCTCCGCGAGGTCACGTTCCTGTTCCGCGGCCCGCACCGCCTGGAGCCCTGAGCCCTGAGCCGGGGCAGACCGGAGCCGAGCATTGCGCAGGAAGTCGGCCACGCCGACTTCCTGCGCAACAGGAGAACCCAGGACTACGCCGCGTCCAGCTCCGCCAGGAAGTCCAGCGCGACCGCCCAGGTCTGCTCCGCCGCCTCCGCGTCGTAGTCCGGCAGCTCCGGATCGGTGAAGAGGTGCCCGGCGCCGCGGTAGCGGTGCACCTCGACGTCCGCACCGGCCTTGCGCATCCCCAGGTACCAGGCGTTCAGCCAGTCCTCCGACTCGAAGGGGTCCGGCTCGGCCACGTGCAGCTGGACCGGGATCGCGGTGGCCGCGTCCTCCCGGATGTCCGAGGTGCCGTGCAGGAGCAGCAGACCGACGGCCTTCTCGTCGGCGAGCGCGAGGTTCTGGGCGAGCGAGCCGCCGAGCGAGAAGCCGGCGTAGACGAGCGGCGTCCCGGCGCCCAGCAGCGGGGCGGCGGCCCCGACGGCCCGGCGCAGCAGTTCGTCGCTGCCGATCTCCTCCTTGTGGGCCATGGCCTCCTCGACGTCGTCGAAGGTCCGCCCGTCGAAGAAGTCGGGGGTGTGCACGGTGTGCCCGGCGGCGCGCAGCCGGTCGGCGGCGACCTGGACGGCGGGGCGCAGGCCGTACACGGAGTGGAGGAGCAGGACGTGTGCCACGGGCGGGACTTCCTTGCGACGGGGGCCGGAACAGCCTCCCATCATCGCGCATGTCCGCCGGGTGACCGCACCCACCCGAGGGGGTGGCGGGACGTCACGTCGTGGTGAAGCGACAACGAACAGTCAGTTCAGCATATGGAACACCGCGTTACCCGCCGGTAGCCTGTCCGCCGTGACTGACCTTGTCAATGACATGACCGCCGCCCGCCCCCTCCGACGCCAGGTGCTCAAGGCCACCGCCGCCGTCGCGGGCGCCGCCGCCCTGCCGCTCGCCCTCGGCGCCTCCGCCCAGGCCGCCACCGCCCCGCAGTTCCTCCACGGCGTCGCCTCGGGCGATCCGCTGCCCGACGGCATCCTGCTCTGGACCCGGGTCACCCCCGCCCCCGAGGCGGTGCCCGGCTCCGGCCTCGGCGCCGGCACCGAGGTCCGCTGGGAGATAGCCGCCGACAAGGGCTTCACCCGGATCGCCGCGAGCGGCACCGTGACCAGCGACGCCGCCACCGACCACACCGTCAAGGTCGACGTCCGCGGCCTCGCCCCGGACACCGCCCACTGGTACCGCTTCACCGCCGGCGCGACGGTCTCCCCCGTCGGCCGCACCCGCACCACCCCGGCCACCGACGCCGCCCTCGACCGGCTCCGCTTCGGTGTGGCCTCCTGCGCCAACTGGGAGGCCGGCTACTTCTCCGCCTACCGCCACCTGGCGGCCCGCGGCGACCTCGACGCCTTCCTCTTCCTCGGCGACTACATCTACGAGTACAAGAGCGGCGAGTTCTGCGCCCGGGGCTCCGTGGTCCGCCCGCACGCCCCCGTCCACGAGATCCTCAGCCTCTCCGACTACCGCACCCGACACGGCCGCTACAAGACGGACGAGGACCTCCAGGCGCTGCACGCGCAGGTCCCGACCATCGCGATCTGGGACGACCACGAGTTCGCCAACGACGCCTGGTCCGGCGGCGCCGAGAACCACACCCCCGGCACCGAGGGCGACTGGACGGCCCGGATGGCCGCCGCCAAGCAGGCCTACTTCGAGTGGATGCCGGTCCGCCCGTCCATCGCCGGCACCACCTACCGCCGCCTGCGCTACGGCAAGCTCGCCGACCTGCACCTGATGGACCAGCGCTCGTTCCGCTCCCAGCAGGTCAAGGTCGGCAACGGCGACGTCGACTCGGCCGACCGCACCCTCACCGGCCGCGCCCAGATGGACTGGCTGAAGTCCGGCCTCTCCGCCTCCGACACCGCCTGGCGCCTGATCGGCAACGAGGTGATGATCTCCCCGGTCGCCCTCTTCTCGCTGCCGGACTACCTGCTGCGCCCGCTGGCCAAGCTGCTCGGCCTGCCCGGCGAGGGCCTGGCGATCAACACCGACCAGTGGGACGGCTACACCCACGACCGGCGCGAGCTGCTCGGCCATCTGAAGTCGAACGGCATCACCAACACGGTGTTCCTGACCGGCGACATCCACTCCGCCTGGGCCTCGGACGTCCCCGAGGAGGCCGCCACCTACCCGCTGTCGGGCAGCGTCGCCACCGAGTTCGTGGTCACCTCGGTCACCTCGGACAACATCGACGACTTCCTCAAGGTCGCGCCGCAGACCCTCTCGCTGGTCGCCGCCGCCGCGATCAAGGGCGCCAACCGCCACGTCCAGTGGGTCGACCTCGACTCGCACGGCTACGGCGTCCTGGAGGTCACCCCGGCCCAGACCCAGATGGACTACTACGTGCTCTCGGACCGGACCCGCAAGGACGCCACCACCAAGTGGTCGCGCTCCTACCGCACCAGGTCCGGCACCCAGCAGGTCGAGCGGGTCCACTCCCCCGTCAAGTAGTCCCGGAGCGGTCCCGCGAACGACGGACCCCGCCCGCCGTCCCCCGGCGGGCGGGGTCCGCCTCTCCCACCGTCAGGACACCACGTCCTTGCGTGCGAAGCCCCGGAACGCGAGCGCCAGCAGCACCACCGCGTAGGACAGCGACAGCGAGACCCCCTGCACCATCCCGCCCCACTCCATCCGGGGCTGCAGCGCGTCCGCCCACGCCCACTGCCAGTGCGCCGGCAGCCAGGCCCGCAGGTCGCCGAGGGCGGTGATGGCGTCCAGCACCCCGGCGACGATAGAGGCGAACACCGCCCCGCCGACCGCCCCCAGCGGCGCGTCCGTGGCGGTCGAGAGCCAGAACGCCAGCGCCGCGATCACCACCTCGCTGAGGAACACGAACGCCACCGCGACCGCCAGCCGGGGCAGCGCCTCGCCCGCCGTCAGGCTCGCCCCGGCCGGCAGCCGCAGATCGCCCCAGCCGTACGCGGCCGTGCCGACCGCCAGCCCGACCAGCGGCAGCAGCACCACGGCCGCCGCCGAGAACAGCAGCCCGACCAGGAACTTGCGCATCAGCAGCCGCGCCCTCGGCACCGGCGCGGCCAGCAGGTACCGCAGCGAGGACCAGCTGGCCTCCGAGGCCACCGTGTCGCCGCAGAACAGCGCGACCGGGATCACCAGCATGAAGCCGGTGCCCATGAAGAGCATGGTGGTCGCGAAGTTCGGCCCGGACGAGGTCGCGAGCTCGATGAACGTGGTCCGGTCGGCCCGCCCGGGCGTCCCGGCCACCGCGAACGCCGCCAGCACGACCAGCGGCATCGCGGCCAGCACCCCGCCGATCACCATCGTGCGGCGCCGCCGCAGCTGGCGGACCACCTCGACCCGGAACGGCAGCGTCCGCCCGGGCCGGTAGCCGGCCGCGTGATCGGCCGACACCTCAGCAACCGCGGCACTCACGCCGTACCTCCGATCAGTGACAGGAACGCGTCCTCCAGCCGGCGCTGCGGCCCGGCCGACTCCACCGGCACCCCGAGCCGCACCAGCTCGGCCAGCAGCCGGCTCGCCGGCATACCGTCCAGCCCGACCAGCAGCCCGCCCTCCACGGCCTCCGCCGTGTCGACCCCGTCCAGCGCGGCGACCTTGTCGGCCGCCGCCGCCAGCTCCGCCGCGCCGTACGACGCCGCGGTGCCGATCAGCAGCTGCGTGCCCGCGCCGACGATCTCCGCGACCCCTCCCGTGGTGACCAGCCGGCCCCGGTCCATCACCACCAGGTCGGTGCAGCTCTGCTCGACCTCGGCCAGCAGGTGGCTGGAGACGATGACGGTCCGCCCGGCCGCCGCGTACCGGATCATCACCTCGCGCATCTCGCGGATCTGCGGCGGGTCGAGCCCGTTGGTCGGCTCGTCGAGGATCAGCAGGTCCGGCAGCCCCAGCATGGCCTGGGCGATCGCCAGCCGCTGCCGCATGCCCTGCGAGTAGGTGCGCACCGCCCGGTCCAGCGCCTCGCCGAGCCCGGCGATCGCCAGCGCCTCGTCCAGGTGGGCGTCCGCCTCCGGACGGCCGGTGGCCTGCCAGTAGAGCCGCAGATTGGCCCGCCCGGTGAGGTGCGGCAGAAAGCCCGCGCCCTCGACGAAGGCGCCGACCCGGGAGAGCACGGGTGCCCCGGGCCGGATCAGGTGGCCGAAGATCCTGATCTCGCCGGCGTCCGGCCGGATCAGCCCCATCAGCATCCGCAGGGTGGTGGTCTTGCCGGCGCCGTTGGGGCCGAGCAGACCGAGCACCTGGCCCCGTTCCACCCGGAAGCCCAGGTCACGGACGGCGTACCGGTCGGCGGCGCCCTTGTAGCGCTTGCTCAGACCGGTGATCACCAGCGGCACCCCGGCGAGCTCCGGCTCGTACGCGGGTCCGTGGGCGCGCCGCCCGGCCCTGGCCGCCCGCAGCCGCGGCACCAGCACCAGCCCGGCGGCCAGCGCGAGCGCGACCAGCGGCAGCACCCAGGTCCGGTTCGGCAGCGGCGCGGCCTCGGTGACCAACCCGTCGACGGTGGGCAGGACGACCGGCCCGGTGATGGCGGCCCGGTAGGTGGCGGGCTCGACCGGCGAGGCGTACGCGAGGTCGGTGGAGGCGAGCACCAGCCGCAGCCGGTGCCCGGCGTCGAAGGTGTGGTCGACGGTGGGCAGCGCCACGGTGACGCTCCGGCCGTCGGGGGCGTCCGCCCCGGTCACCCGCAGCGGGGCGGACAGCTGCTGCGGCAGGCTCTGCTTGCCGTCGGGGGCCACGTCGTACAGCTTGGCGAAGAGCACCGCGTCCGGCCGGTCGGCCCGGACCCGGACCGGCACCGTCGGCTGCCCGGTCAGGTGGACCGAGGAGTCCAGCGGCGCCGACTCGAAGGTGGCGAACTGGCCGGGGAAGTCCAGCGCGAGGCCGGCGCCCAGCGCGGACGCCTGGCCGAGCAGGCCGCCGAGGCCGGGCACCGCGGAGATGTTGGACGGCGCGCCGCCGGGCGGATTGGCGAACGCCTGCTCGGGCTCGCCGTCCGGGGACTTCAGCTCGAACTGCCGCGAGCCGGTGCCGCCGAGGCCGGGGTAGCTGTCGGCGGTGGCCCCCCGCAGCACCGCCTGGAAGCCGGTCGAGTCGACCCCGCCGGTCCGGGTCACCCGGAACGCCGCGCCGGAGCCGGCCGCACCGTCGCCCGCGCCGCCCCCGGCACCCTTCAGATAGCGGTCGAACCAGGCCGTGACCCGGTCGTCCACCCGGTCGCTGGTGTCGGTCGCGCCGTCGTGCCCGCCCGCGAACCAGTCGACCGCCACCGGAGCGCCGTTGGCGGCCACCGCCTTGGCGATCGCGTCGCCCTGGTCGAGCGGGAACAGCGAGTCCTGCTGGCCCTGGACCACCAGCGTGGGCACCTTGAGCCGGTCCGCGACCGAGGAGGGGCTGGACCGGTCGAGCAGGGCCACCGCCTCCGGGTCGGCGTGCCCGGCGGTCGCCACCCGGTCGTACATCCGGCACAGCTCGTCCAGGAACCGCCCGCAGCCGACCTGCCCGCCGCCCTGCTCGGGGGCGAGGGCCGGACGCGCCGCGCCGCCGGACGGGCCGAGCTCGCCCACCGAACCGGTGGTGAAGAAGATCCCGGACCACAGCTTCTTGAACACGCCGTCGACCGCGCCCGAGCCGCGCACCCCCTGCGGGAACAGCGCGTCGGCCAGGTTCCACCAGGTGATCGCACTGGCCACGGCGTCGATCCGCCGGTCGTACGCGGAGCCGAGCAGCGCCACCGCGCCGCCGTAGGAGGCGCCGGTGATGCCCACCCGGGGGTCGCCGGGCCCGTCCAGCTGGACCTCGGGGCGCTGCGCCAGCCAGTCGACCAGGTGCTTGACGTCCTCGACCTCGCGGTCCGGCGCGTTCAGCCCGATCTTCCCGCCGGAGCGCCCGAAGCCGCGCGCCGACCAGGTCAGCACCGCGTACCCCTGCCGGGCGAGCTTCCTGGCGCGCTCCCGCTCGCCCTCCTTGGAGCCGCCGAAGCCGTGCCCGAGCAGGACGGCGGGGCGCGGGCTGCTGCCGGTGCTGAAGAAGGAGGTGTCGAGCTGGACGATCTGCGAGCTGCCGGGGGTCTCGGCCATCGCGAGGAAGCGGTCCTCCTGGCGGACGGGCTGTTCGCCCCCGGCGGCGACGGCCGCGGCCGCCCCGACCGCGACGACGGCCGTCAGGGCCACCGCCCCGGCCACCAGTCTCCGTCCGGCGACCGTCCCACGGCCTCGCCACCGGCGCCACGCCCCACCGAGCTCCATGGGCGTGATCGTAGTCGCCCCCGGAGTAGGCGTCCGATAAGAACAGCGGCCCCCGGGAGCTCTCCCGGGGGCCGTGCCCTGCCTGTCGTACCCGAGCCCTGCAGCACCAGGCCCGTCGTCCGGCGCGGAATCCCGGTGCCGTCCTGCGCCGGTCCCCGCGCCGCCTACCGGCTCCGGCTCAGCTCTCCGACGCGATGATGTCCAGCGCCTTCCGCAGGTCCGCGGGGTACTCGCTGGAGAACTGCACCCACTCGCCGTCCGACGGGTGCTCGAAGCCGAGCGAGACGGCGTGCAGCCACTGCCGGGTCAGCCCGAGCCGCTTGGAGAGGGTCGGGTCGGCCCCGTAGGTGATGTCGCCGACGCAGGGGTGGCGCAGCGCGGACATGTGCACCCGGATCTGGTGGGTGCGGCCGGTCTCCAGCTTGATGTCCATCAGCGAGGCGGCCCGGTACGCCTCGATGAGGTCGTAGTGGGTGACGGACGGCTTGCCCTCGCGGGTGACGGCCCACTTCCAGTCCGCGCTGGGGTGGCGCCCGATCGGCGCGTCCACGGTGCCGCTGAGCGGGTCCGGGTGGCCCTGGACGAGCGTGTGGTACTTCTTCTCGGTCACCCGGTCGTGGAACTGCCGCTTGAGGTCGGTGTAGGCGCGCTCCGACTTGGCCACCACCATCAGCCCGGAGGTGCCGACGTCGAGCCGGTGCACGACGCCCTGGCGCTCGGCGGCGCCGGAGGTCGAGATCCGGTAGCCGGCCGCGGCCAGCCCGCCGATCACGGTGGGACCGGTCCAGCCCGGGCTCGGGTGCGCGGCGACGCCGACCGGCTTGTCGACGAGCACGATGTCGTCGTCGTCGTGGACGATGCACATGCCGTCGACCGGTTCGGCGACGATCTGCACCGGCGCGGCGGGGGCCGGGATCTCGACCTCCAGCCAGGAGCCGGCGGTGACCCGGTCCGACTTGCCGGCGACGGCCCCGTCGAGCGTCACCTTGCCCTCGGCGGCCAGCTCGGCGGCCTTGGTCCGGGAGAAGCCGAACATCCGGGCGAGGGCGGCGTCGAGGCGTTCGCCCTCCAGGCCGTCGGGAACGGGGAGGCTTCGGGTCTGCGCTGCGGTACTCACCCGTACGAGTATGCCGGACGCGCGGGCTCCCGCCCGCGCCATGCCCGGCGGGGAGCGGGGGCCGCCCCGCCCTGCCCGCCGCTGTCCGCCCTACTCGCCCTTGTCCGCCCGCTCGCCCTTGTCCGCCTGCTGGTGCACGGTGCCGTCCGGGTTGCTGCCCCGGAAGGAGAGCAGGACGACCAGGATGCCGCCGCAGACGATCGCCGAGTCCGCGAGGTTGAACACCGCGAAGTGCTGGACGGAGATGAAGTCGACCACGTGCCCGCGGAAGACGCCGGGCGAGCGGAACAGCCGGTCGGTCAGGTTGCCGAGCGCGCCGCCCAGCAGCAGGCCGAGCGCGATCGCCCAGGGGAGGCTGTACAGCCGCCGGGCGATCCGCCAGATCACCACGATGACGGCCGAGGCGATCATGGTGAAGACGACGGTCAGCGCCTGCCCCATGCCGAAGGCGGCGCCGGAGTTGCGGATCACCTGGAAGGTCACCACATCGCCGATCACCTTGATCGCCGAGTGGTTCTCCAGCCGGGCCACGACCAGGAGCTTGCTGCCGAAGTCGATCAGGAAGGCCAGCAGCGCGACGACCAGGAGCACGCCGATCCGCCTGCGCCCCTTCGGCTCCTCCGCCCCGGCCGGCTCGACCGGCAGCGGCGTCGGGGCCGGCACCGGAGAAGAGGCCGGAGAAGACACCGGGGAGGACGCGGGGGCCGCGGCCGCCGCCTCGGGGGCCTCCGGCCGGGCCGGGGCCCCGTCACCGGGCCCGGCGGCGTCCCCGGCCGGGGCCACGACGTCGGCGGGCGTGGGGACGGAGTCGTCCCGCGTCTGGGGGGAACCTTGCGTACTGATGATCCGCTCCGCTGCCGTGACGTGGGGGGCCGAAGGGCCGGTGGGAAACCCGATCTGCGACGGATCATCCGACGGATCAGGCGACGTTACGGGGTCGAGCCTACGGCAAGCCCGACCCCTCCCGTCGTCCCGGTCGGCCGCCCGGAGCGGTCAGCGGCGTTCCTGCTTGGCCTTGCACTGGACGCAGAGCGTCGCCCGCGGGAAGGCCTGCATCCGGGCCTTGCCGATGGCCTGGCCGCAGGACTCGCAGATGCCGAATCCGACGCCCTCAAGCCGGGCCAGCGCGTGCTCGGTCTGGGCGAGGCTGTCGCGGGCGTTGTTGGCCAGCGCCACCTCGCTCTCGCGCGAGATGTTCTTCGTACCGGCGTCCACCTGGTCGTCGCCGGCCCCGTCGTTGGAGTCCCGCATCAGACCGGTGATGGCCGCCTCGGCCGCGTCGATCTCCTGCTGGAGCCGCTCCAGATCGTTGATCAACTCGGCGTGCAGCTCGCGCACCTCCTCGGAGGTCCACGGGTCCTCGCCGGAACGGACCGGCAGCTCGGCCGGGTCGACCGACTCGGCGCCGCCGGTACGGGCGGCGGCCCCGGCCCCGGCGGGGGTACGGGTGCGGCCGGGGGCCACGAGAGCGGTGTCGGTGGTGTTCTTGCGCCGTGCGGTAGTGGTCACGGTCCCCTCCCCTGGATCGCCTGCCACGGCCTTGCGTGCCCGCTTGGTGGCGGTACCCGCGACGGTTGTCTTCTCAGCCATGGCTTCGACCCCATCTACGAACGAATCCAGCCGCCGGTTCCCGGCGGCCTCCAGTGCCGGAACGATAATCCCGATCAAAAATGGTCACAACATGACATACCGACGCCTCACCATGATCCCACCCAGCCAGCCGCCACACGCGACACGCCCATCGCGCCGAACAGAGTTGTGCCCCCCGCCCCGGCGCGCCGAAACCGACTTGCGACGGCCGATACACTGGGGCCTGCAAGGCGCAGATGGGGACGAGTACCGCAGTACGCAGCCACCAGCGACCCGGGGACGGTGCGAGCCCGGGGGTGTGCACCGCGCGAAGATCACCCCGGAGCCGCCGGAAGAACGGTCCGCGATCCCCTTCGTCGGTCCGCTAGAGCCGGCAGCAAGCCCAAACAAGAGGGCCGCGGACAGCATCGCGGCCAAGGAGGGTGGTACCGCGGGGCGGCAAGCCGTCTCGTCCCTCCGTCGGATCCCGTCCATGCATCCGCCGGAGGTAGACGCCCGTCATGGCCAGCTCCTACAACCCCGTCCCCGCGCAGGTCGACCTGCCCGCCCTCGAACACCGGATCCTGTCGTTCTGGCAGGACAACAAGGTCTTCCAGCGCAGCCTGGAGCAGTCCGAGGGCCGCCCCGAGTGGGTCTTCTACGAGGGCCCGCCGACCGCCAACGGCATGCCCGGTGCCCACCACATCGAGGCCCGCGTCTTCAAGGACGTCTTCCCCCGGTACCGGACGATGAAGGGCTACCACGTCGCCCGCAAGGCCGGCTGGGACTGTCACGGCCTCCCGGTCGAGCTCGCCGTCGAGAAGGAGCTCGGCTTCTCCGGCAAGCAGGACATCGAGGCGTACGGCATCGCCGAGTTCAACGCCAAGTGCCGCGAGTCGGTGACCCGCCACACCGACGCCTTCGTCGAGCTCACCAACCGGATGGGCTACTGGGTCGACCTCGACCAGGCCTACCGCACCATGGACCCGTCCTACGTGCAGTCCGTCTGGTGGTCGCTCAAGCAGATCTTCGACAAGGGCCTGCTGGTCCAGGACCACCGGGTCGCCCCCTGGTGCCCGCGCTGCGGCACCGGCCTCTCCGACCACGAGCTGGCCCAGGGCTACGAGACCGTCGTCGACCCCTCGGTCTTCGTCCGCTTCCCGCTGACCAGCGGCCCGCTGGCCGACCGGGCCGCGCTGCTGGTCTGGACCACCACCCCGTGGACCCTGGTCTCCAACACCGCCGCCGCCGTGCACCCCGAGGTCACCTACGTGGTGGCCACCGACGGCACCGAGCAGCTGGTGGTCGCCGAACCGCTGCTGGCCAAGGCCCTCGGCGAGGGCTGGGAGGCGACCGGCGAGTCCTTCTCCGGCGCCGAGATGGAGCGCTGGGCCTACCGCCGCCCGTTCGACCTGGTCGAGATCGAGAACGCGCACTACGTCCTCAACGCCGAGTACGTCACCACCGAGGACGGCACCGGCATCGTCCACCAGTCGCCCGCCTTCGGCGCCGACGACCTCGCGACCTGCCGCAAGTACGGCCTGCCGGTGGTCAACCCGGTGCTGACCGACGGCACCTTCGGCCCCGAGGTCCCGCTGGTCGGCGGCCAGTTCTTCAAGAAGGCCGACGAGGCCCTGGTCGCGGACCTCAAGGAGCGCGGCCTGCTCTTCCGCCACCTCCCGTACGAGCACAGCTACCCGCACTGCTGGCGCTGCCACACCGCGCTGCTGTACTACGCGCAGCCGTCCTGGTACATCCGCACCACCGCGGTCAAGGACGCGATGATCCGGGAGAACGAGGCCACCAACTGGTTCCCGGACAACGTCAAGCACGGCCGCTTCGGCGACTGGCTGAACAACAACATCGACTGGGCGCTCAGCCGCAACCGCTACTGGGGCACCCCGCTGCCGATCTGGCGCTGCGAGGAGAACCACCTCACCTGCGTCGGCTCGCTGGCCGAGCTGTCCGAGCTCACCGGCACCGACCAGGCCGGCCTCGACCCGCACCGCCCGTTCATCGACGAGGTCACCTTCGACTGCCGCGAGTGCGGCGGCACCTCGACCCGCGTGCCCGAGGTCATCGACGCCTGGTACGACTCGGGCTCGATGCCCTTCGCCCAGTACGGCTACCCGTACCAGAACAAGGAGCTGTTCGAGAAGCGCTACCCGGCGCAGTTCATCTCCGAGGCGATCGACCAGACCCGCGGCTGGTTCTACACCCTGATGGCCGTCGGCACCCTCGTCTTCGACAAGAGCTCGTACGAGAACGTCGTCTGCCTGGGCCACATCCTGGCCGAGGACGGCCGCAAGATGTCCAAGCACCTGGGCAACATCCTGCAGCCGATCCCGCTCATGGACCAGCACGGCGCCGACGCCGTCCGCTGGTTCATGGCCGCCGGCGGCTCCCCCTGGTCGGCCCGCCGGGTCGGCCACGGCACGATCCAGGAGGTGGTCCGCAAGACCCTCCTCACCTTCTGGAACACCGTCGCCTTCCAGGCCCTGTACGCCCGCACCTCCGGCTGGGCGCCGTCCGCGGCCGACCCGGCCCCGGCCGACCGCCCGCAGCTGGACCGCTGGGTGCTCTCCGAGCTGAACACCCTGGTCCGCGAGGTCGACGCGGCCTTCGTGGCCTACGACACCCAGCGCGCCGGCAAGCTGCTCTCCGCCTTCGTCGACGACCTCTCCAACTGGTACGTCCGCCGCGGCCGCCGCCGCTTCTGGCAGGGCGACGCCGCCGCGCTCGCCACCCTGCACGAGGCGCTGGAGACCGTCACCCGGCTGATGGCCCCGCTCACCCCGTTCATCACCGAGCAGGTCTGGCAGGACCTGGTCGTCCCGGTCGTCCAGGACGCCCCGGCCTCGGTCCACCTGGCCTCCTGGCCGGTGGCGGACGAGTCGCTGATCGACACCGACCTCTCCCGTCACATGGCGCTGGTCCGCCGGCTGGTCGAGCTGGGCCGGGCCACCCGCGCCGAGTCGGGCGTGAAGACCCGCCAGCCGCTGTCCCGCGCGCTGGTCGCCGCCCAGGGCTGGGACGAGCTGCCCGAGGACCTGCGCGCGCAGATCGCCGAGGAGCTCAACGTCTCCGCCCTGGAGTCGCTCGCGAACGTCGGCGGCTCGCTGGTCGACACCACCGCCAAGGCCAACTTCCGTGCGCTGGGCAAGCGTTTCGGCAAGGGCGTGCAGGACGTCGCCAAGGCGGTCGCCGCCGCGGACGCCGCCCGGCTCGCCGCCGAGCTGCGTGCCGGGGGCACCACCTCGGTCGAGCTGAACGGCGAGACGGTGGCCCTGTCCCCGGACGAGGTGATCATCACCGAGACCCCGCGCGAGGGCTGGGCCGTCGCCAACGAGTCCGGCGCCACGGTCGCGCTGGACCTCGCGATCACCCCCGAGCTCAAGCGCCTCGGCGTCGCCCGGGACGCGATCCGCCAGATCCAGGAGGCCCGCAAGAACTCCGGCCTGGACGTCGCCGACCGGATCGTGCTGCGCTGGCGGGCGAGCAACGACGAGACCGCCGAGGCCATCGCCGAGCACGGTGCGCTGGTCGCCGAGGAGGTGCTCGCCACCGACTTCGCCGCCGGCGCCGCCGACTGGCAGTCCGACACCTTCGCCGACGAGTCCCTCGGCCTCGCCTTCCAGCTGCGCAAGGCCTGACCCGACCCCGGAGCCGCCGTCGCCCACCGGGCGGCGGCGGCTCCGCCGTTCCCCCTCCCGTCAGGCACGGACCCCCGCACACCCGGAAGCGGCAGGCACCGTGCGCAAGCGGCAGCCCCCGCACGCACGAAAGCGCCCCCTCCCCGACCCCGAAGGGCCGAGAAGAGGGCGCCTGTGCCGACGGCTACCGCTTAGTTGTCGCCGTCCTCGTCGATCAGGAAGCCCCGCATCGGAGCCGGCGCCTGCTGCATCGGCTGCGGCGGCTGCGGACGGACGGCCGCCATCGGCTGGGTCATCCCGGCCGGCTGCATCTGCGGCGCACCCGAGTTGCCCGCGGCCGACGGCCCGCCGAAGCTCGGCGCACCGTTCCCGCCGAAGGCGCTCTGCCCGCCGAAGGACGGCTGGCCGCCGAACGACTGCTGGCTGCCGCCGAAGCTCGGCGACGGGCTGCTCATCGCGCTCGCACCGGCCGGAGCCATCGACGACGCGGCCGGCGGCAGCGAAGCGGTGGCCGGGATCCGCGGCGGCGCGAGCGAGTCGTCCGCCTGCGACTCCAGCTGACGCAGCTGGGTCTCCAGGTAGGACTTCAGGCGCGTCCGGTACTCACGCTCGAACGCCCGCAGGTCCTCGACCTTGCGCTCCAGCGTGGCGCGGGCGGACTCCAGCGAGCCCATCGCGACGCGGTGCTTCTCCTGCGCGTCCCGCTCCAGCGCGTCGGCCTTGGCGCGGGCGTCCCGCTCCAGGCCCTCGGCGCGGCTGCGCGCCTCGCCGACGATCTTGTTGGCCTCGGAACGGGCCTCGGAGATCGCCTGGTCCGCGGTCTGCTGGGCGAGCGCCAGCACCCGGGCGGCACTGTCGCCACCGGGGCTCTGCTGCTGCTGCATCGGGGCGCCCATCGGGCCGCCCATCTGCTGCGGGCCGCCCATGGGGCCGCCCATCTGCTGCATCTGCTGCTGGCCCATGCCCTGGCCCATCGGGTTGCCCATGCCCTGCGGGCCGCCGGGGCCGCCCATCGGCTGGAGCATCTGACCGCCCATCGGCTGGACCAGCTGCTGCTGGCCGCCCATGGTCTGGCCCATCTGCTGCTGCTGGCCGGGGCCGCCCATCGGGCCGCCCTGGCCGACGGGGAGCTGCGGGGCGCCGGACGGCAGGCCGAGCGGCTGGTTGCCCATCTGCTGCTGCTGCGGACCGGGACCCATCTGCTGCTGCTGCGGCCCGCCCGGGCCCATCTGCTGCTGCTGCGGACCGGGGCCACCCTGCTGGCCGGGAACCGGCGGGCCGGATATGGCGGCCGGCACCGGGGCGCCGGGGCGCGCGTCCTGCGGCGGCTCCTTGCGCATGTTGGCCTGGTTCTGCGCGGCGGCACGGGTCGCGGCGGCCAGCTTGGCGCGCAGGTCCTCGTTCTCGCGGAGGAGACGGGTCAGCTCCGCCTCGACCTCGTCGAGGAAGGCATCGACCTCGTCCTCGTCATAGCCTTCGCGCAGGCGGACGGTCGTGAACTGCTTGTTCCGAACGTCCTCGGGGGTCAATGGCATCTCTTCACCTCAACGTGATCGTCGGCACACCGGCATCCTGTCGCATCGCTCACCTACGACTAGGGCCGCACAAGCGAGATCAGGACATACACAATGATCATCAGTACGAAGAAGGACAGGTCGAGCGCCACGCCCCCGAGACGCAACGGCGGAATGAACCGCCGCAGAAGCTTGAGCGGCGGATCCGTGACAGTGTACGTGGCCTCCAGGACCAGGACCATGGCCTTGCCGGGCCGCCACGAACGCGCGAACTGGAAGACCCAGTCCATCACCAGCCGCACGAGCAGGAACACCAGGAAGACGGTCAGTGCGTAATAGAGCACCGCCCACACGATCTCCATCGCGCTTCCCTCTCCCCGGTTGTCGGCCCTCGGGCCGCTCTCGCCTGTCGCTAACTCACTGTCGATCAGATCCACACGTAAAGTCGTGGTCGGGTCAGCTCTGGTTGAAGAACCCACCCTCGGCGATCCGAGCCTTGTCCTCCGCCGTGACATCGACGTTAGCAGGCGACAGGAGGAACACCTTCTGCGTCACGCGCTCGATACTGCCGTGCAGACCGAAGACGAGTCCAGCGGCGAAGTCTACGAGCCGCTTGGCGTCGGTGTCGTCCATCTCCGTGAGATTCATGATCACAGGGGTCCCGCCGCGGAACTGTTCCCCGATGGTACGGGCCTCGTTGTAGGTCCTCGGGTGCAGCGTGGTGATGCGGTAGGGCTCTCGTTCGTTCACTACCTTGGGCATGATCACCGGGGCGCTCTTCTCCAGGTTGTGGCGACGTTCGGGTGTGATGGACGACACTGGTGCCATCCTCGGGGTCTCCTGGCGAATCGGGACCGCGGCCGGCACCGGCTGCGGGGTGATGGAGGAGACCGGCGCGGGCGCCGGGGAGGCCGGCCGCGGAATGTCCTCGGTCCGTCCGGTCCGGATCGGCTCGGGATCCGCGTCGTAGTCGTCGTCGGGGTCGTACCCCTGGCCGTCGTACGTCTCGTCCTCCACGAGGCCGAGGTAGACCGCCATCTTGCGCATTGCGCCGGCCATGCTCCTGTCTCCTCCGCTTGTGGTGGACCGACTCCGTCCCGACGGCCGGGCCGAACGGCCCCGTCCGCGGATTCCGCGGTCCGCCCACGACGCCTCGTCAGGCCGACGGCCAATCAGAGTTCGTGGATGAGGGCCGCGGAGCAACGATCCACGGTTGGCTAGCGCTCCGATAAGCTGCTAGCTTCTGTCCTATTTTGTCCTGCAGTCTGATCTACTACCCGGTGACGTTACCTGAGGGGTGACCGCACTCCGAGTACCGCCGTTCCGACGCGCACGTGTGTCGCTCCGGCGGCAATGGCCTGCTCCAGGTCGCCGCTCATCCCTGCCGAGACCATGGTGGCAGCCGGATGGGCCGCCCGTACGGCGGTTGCGATTTCCGCCAGCCGATCGAAGGCCGAGGCCGGATCGCCGGCCAGCGGACCCGCGAGCGGAGCGACCGTCATCACACCGTCCATGCGCAGTCCGGGCGTGTCGGCGATCGCGTCGGCCAGCGTGAGCACGTCCGCCGGGGCGACCCCGGCACGGTGCCCGCCCTCGCCGGCCTCCTTGTCCAGCGCCACCTGCACCAGGCAGCCCAGGTCGGCGCGTTCGGCCTTGGTGACCGCCGCGCCGAGCGACTCCACCAGCCGCGCCCGGTCCACCGAGTGGACGTGGTCGGCATACCGGACGACCGAGCGGACCTTGTTGGTCTGCAGCTGTCCGACGAAGTGCCAGACAAGAGGAAGGTTTCTGCACTGCTCCGCCTTGGGCGCGGCATCCTGGTCGCGGTTCTCAGCGACATCGGTGGCGCCCAGCCCGGCCAGCAGCGCGGTGTCCTCGGCGGGGTAGGTCTTGGTGACCACGATCAGCCGGACCTCGTCGCGGGCCCGCCCGACGGCGGCGCAGGCGTCGGCGATCCGCCGCTCGACGACCTCCAGGTTGGTACCGAGTTCCTCGTACCGGGCCCGCTGGCCCTCCGTCAGCGCGTCCAGCCAGGACTTGTCCGGGAATCGGGCGGAATCGCCCGGGAACGGTCCGTAGATGTCATTCGTCATCAGTATGAAGAGCCCAACCAGACGTAGCTCGCGAGCCGGCCCGTGCGCTGCTCGCGCCGGTAGGAGTAGTGGTCGGCGGATTCGAGGGTGCAGACCGGTGACAGCACCGGCGCGGTGACGCCCGCGGCGGCCAGCTGGGCCGCGATCCCCGCCGGCACGTCCAGGGCCGGGGTCCCCCAGGAGGTCACCGCGTGGGCCTCGGGCACCCGCCCGGCGACCTCGGCCCGCAGCTGCGCGGGCACCTCGTAGCAGCGGCCGCAGACGGCGGGGCCGGTGGCGGCGGTGATCCGCGCGGGCTCGGCGCCGAGCGCCGCCATCGCCGCGACCACCGCCGGCACCACACCGGCCGCGAGGCCGGGCCGTCCGGCGTGGGCCGCGCCGACCACCCCCGCGACCGGGTCCGCCAGCAGCACCGGGGTGCAGTCCGCGGTCAGCACGGCCAGCGCCAGCGGCCGGTCAGTGACCACCGCGTCGACCGTCGGGGCCTCCCCCGCCGGCTGGCGCCCGGTCACCACGGCGACGTCCGCCCCGTGCACCTGGTTCATCCACACCACGTCGGCCGGGTCGAGGCCGAGCTCGCGGGCCGCGATCGCCCGGTTCTCCAGGACGGCCGCCGGGTCGTCCCCCACCGCGCCGCCGAGGTTCAGCTCCCCGTACGGCGAAATGCTCACCCCGCCCCACCGAGTGGTGAAGGCGAAGTGAGCACCGTCGCGGACCGCGTGGTCGATCACTTAAGGAAGTCCGGCACGTCGAGTTCCTCGGCCGGGTTCTCCACGAACGGCTGCCGGGCCGGCTGCACCTGCGGCGGCACCGGGGCGGCCGTGGTGGTGGACGGCGACTCGGCCGCACGGTAGGAGGAGGCGTTGTCGCCCTCCGAGCGGGAGGTGACCGAGCCGATGCCGCCGTACGCGGGCCGGCCGGTCGGACGCTCGGGGGTGCCCGAGGAGGCCGGCGGGTTGGCCGGGGTCGCGCTCGCCTTGACCACCGGCTCGCGGACGATCGCCGGCGGCTGGCCGCCGTCGAAGCCCGCCGCGATGACGGTGACCCGGACCTCGTCGCCCAGGGCGTCGTCGATGACGGCACCGAAGATGATGTTGGCCTCGGGGTGGGCCGCCTCACTGACCAGCTGGGCGGACTCGTTGATCTCGAACAGGCCGAGGTCGGAGCCGCCGGAGATGGACAGCAGCACGCCGCGGGCGCCGTCGATCGAGGCCTCCAGCAGCGGCGAGGAGATCGCCATCACGGCGGCCGCCTTGGCGCGGTCCTCACCGCGGGCCGAGCCGATGCCCATGAGCGCCGAACCGGCGTCCGACATGACGGACTTGACGTCGGCGAAGTCGAGGTTGATCAGACCCGGGGTGGTGATCAGGTCGGTGATCCCCTGGACGCCGGAGAGCAGCACCTGGTCGGCGGAGCGGAACGCGTCCAGCACGCTGACCTGGCGGTCCGAGATGGACAGCAGCCGGTCGTTGGGGATGACGATGAGGGTGTCGACCTCTTCGCGCAGGGAGGCGATGCCGTCCTCGGCCTGGTTGGCGCGCCGCCGGCCCTCGAAGGTGAACGGACGGGTGACCACGCCGATGGTCAGCGCGCCCAGGGTGCGGGCGATGTTGGCGACCACCGGCGCGCCGCCCGTGCCGGTGCCGCCGCCCTCGCCGGCGGTGACGAAGACCATGTCGGCCCCCTTGAGGACCTCCTCGATCTCCTCGCGGTGGTCCTCGGCGGCCTTCCGGCCGACCTCGGGGTTGGCGCCGGCGCCGAGGCCCCGGGTGAGTTCACGGCCCACATCGAGCTTGACGTCGGCGTCGCTCATGAGGAGGGCCTGCGCATCGGTGTTGATCGCGATGAACTCGACGCCCTTGAGACCGACCTCGATCATCCGGTTGATGGCGTTGACACCACCGCCGCCGATACCGACGACCTTGATGACTGCGAGGTAGTTCTGCGGTGCTGCCACGTCGAAGGCCTCTCGCCTCGAATTTCCAGGTCGGCCCGAATGCCCGATCAGGGCCGGACCGACGGATGTCGATGGGTAGGGAGCCTGGTTCCTGACGTAATGTCCGAAATGCCGACCGCCGACCCCAACCCTAAACTTGACCTTTAGGGTTAGTCCTGTGCCTCTGTCAGATCACCAGGGAACACAGTCTGGTGAGACAGGACACTAGGTGGCTCCGGCCACGTGTTTCAACGAACACGCCGAGCTTCCCTTTTTCTTTTGAGCCTATGTGATCATCGACCGGCGGATGACACCGGGGTGACCACCAAGGGTCGGGCCGACACGAACCCGCGTCAACCCCGCCCGCGGCCCGCCGCCGTCCTTCCGACGACGCGCTCCGCGCGCACCCTTGCGCACAGAACCTACCGGATCATCCGGACACCGCAGGCGCGTCCGGAGCGCTCACATCGAAGTTCGTACCCTTCTGACGCAACAGCGCCACCAGCACCCGGGCTTTGCGATCCGTCTGCTCGGGACTCCCCCAGCGCACCGTCGCACCCCCGGCCAACTGCAGCTGGACATCGTCGTACGAATGCACCAGAACGGCCCCGGCCCGCTGCCGGACGTCCTCCGGAAGCCCGGCCGCCACCGCGACCGCGCCCTCCACCAGCTGCGTCCGGCCGATCACCGGCTCGGCGTCCAGGGCCTGCTGGCTGAGCCTCAGCTCCACCACCGGCACCCCGGACGGGGCGGCCGGCTCGGTGGCGAAGCTCACTCCGGCCGCGTCGACCTGGGTGAAGCGGCCGTCCTCGCCCTTCACCGCGGCGACCGGCGTGCGCTGGGTGACCTTCACCCGAAGGGTGTTCGGCCAGCCCCGCCAGACCTCCGCCCCGGCCACCCGGGGGATCGCCTCCACCCGCGCGCGGGCGTCGTCGAGGTCCACCCGGGCCAGCGGCCCCGAACCGACCGCCCCGATCGCCGTCCTGACCTCGTCGGCCGTCAGCCGCTCGTCCTGGAGGCCCTGCACCGCGACGGAGCGCACCTCCAGCACCGAGGAGAAGAAGACCAGCCAGGACAGCACCCCGAACAGCAGCGCGACCAGGCCGCCCAGCACCACCGCACCCCGCCGGGAGAGCCGGAGCCGAGGAGCGTGCTCCTCGGCCTCGAACTCCTCGTCCAGGGGGTCGGCGAGCCGGGCGTCAGCCACGACGGCGGCCGCCCCGGGCAGCCTCGATGGCCTCGTAGACCATGCCGACGAGCAGCTCGTCGGCGTCCCGGCGGCCGAACTCGGCGGCCGACCGGCTCATGTCCCACAGCCGCTGCGGGTCCGTCAGCACCGGAAGCACGTTCTGCAGCACCCAGTCCGGGGTCAGCTCGGCGTCGTCGACCAGCAGGCCGCCGCCGGCCTTCACCATCGGCTGGGCGTTCAGCCGCTGCTCGCCGTTGCCGATCGGCAGCGGCACGAAGGCGGCCGGCAGGCCGACCGCGGCCAGCTCGGCCACCGTCATGGCGCCGGCCCGGCAGAGCATCATGTCGGCCGCCGCGTAGGCGAGGTCCATCCGGTCCAGGTACGGCACCGCGCGGTACGGCGGCATCCCGGGGATGTCGTCCACCTGCGGCAGCTCGTTCTTCGGGCCGACCGCGTGCAGGATCTGCACCCCGTACTGCTGGAGCCGGGGGGCGATCGCGGTGATCGTCTCGTTCAGCCGGCGGGCCCCCTGGGAGCCGCCGGTGACCAGCAGGGTGGGCAGCCGCTGGTCGAGGCCGAAGTAGTGCCGCGCCTCCGGGCGGGCCGCGTTCCGGTCCAGGGTCGCGATGGTCCGGCGCAGCGGGATGCCGATGTACCGGGAGTCGCGCAGCTTGCTGTCCGGCGTGGAGACGGCGACGAAGTCGCTGTACCGGGCGCCGATCTTGTTGGCCAGTCCGGGCCGGGCGTTGGCCTCGTGCACCACGATCGGCACCCCGGCCCGCTTGGCGGCCAGGTAGGCGGGCATCGCGACATAGCCGCCGAAGCCGACCACGGCGTCCGCGTTCACCCGCTCGATGATCTCCTGGGCGGCCCGGACGGTGCCGCGCAGCCGGCCCGGTACGGTGATCAGCTCGGGGGTGGGCTTGCGGGGCAGCGGGACGGCCGGGATCAGCTCCAGCTGGTATCCGCGCTCGGGGACCAGCCGGGTCTCCAGGCCGCGCTCGGTGCCGAGGGCGGTGATCCCGACGGACGGGTCGTGCCTGCGGAGGGCGTCCGCGAGGGCCATGGCCGGCTCGATGTGACCGGCGGTCCCCCCGCCGGCGAGTACGACATGCACCGAAATTCACCGCTCCCTGCGTGCCGGTCCTGGGACCGGGCGCGCTGTGGTTCGTCGTCGTGGCAGCACCCGGGCCAGCTGCTTCCTGATCCGGGAGTTCTTGCTCCGGGCGGCCAGGGCCGCCTTCGCGCCCGAGCTGCTGCGTGCCAGGCAGAGCAGCACCCCGATCGCGGACATGGCCGACAGCATGGCGGAACCGCCGTAGGAGAACAGCGGGAGCGGGACGCCCGCGATGGGCAGCAGTCCCAGCGCCGACCCCAGGTTGATCACGGCCTGAGCCATGATCCAGGTGGTGGCGGCCCCCGCGGCGTACCTGACGAAGGGATCCCTCGTACCGATGGCCACACGGATACCCGCGTAGCCTAGTGCCGCGAAGAGACCGATCACCGACAGCGTCCCCACCAGACCCAGTTCCTCACCGGTGGTGGCGAAGATGAAGTCGGTGTGCGCCTCCGGGAGCTGGCCCCATTTCTCGACGCCGGCGCCGAGTCCGGAGCCGAACAGGCCGCCGAGGCCGAACGAGTAGACGCCGTGCAGGGCCTGGAAGCAGGAGCCGGCCGGGTCGAGCTTGGTCACCCCGATGCAGGAGAGCCGCTCGGCCCGGTGCGGGACGGTGACGACCAGCGCGGTGCAGACCACCACGGCCACCCCGAGGGTGGCGACGAACAACCGCAGCGGCGCTCCGACCATCCACAGCAGCCCGAACAGCATGGCCACCAGGATCATCGTGGTGCCCATGTCTCCGCCGAGCATGATCAGCACGATCAGCAGCAGGGTGCCGGGCACCAGCGGGATCAGCAGGTGCTTCCACTCGCCGAGGGTGCCGGTCTTCTGCTTGCGGGCGAGCAGGTCGGCGCCCCAGAGCACGAGGGCGAGCTTGGCGAACTCGGAGGGCTGGAACTGGAACACCCCGAAATCGAGCCAGTTCCGGTTGCCGTTGACCTCCATGCCGATGCCGGGGATCGCCACCAGCACCATGGCCCCGATCACCGCGAGCATCACGGGGTAGACGACCACCCGCAGCACGGCCACCGGGACGAGCGCGAAGCCGAGCAGCAGCGCGAAGCCCAGGACCACCGCGAGCAGCTGCTTGTAGAAGTAGAACTGGGTCGAGCGGTGCTGGCCCAGCGCGAGGATCTGCGAGGCCGAGAAGACCATCATCAGGCCGAGCACCACCAGCAGCAGCACCGTGCCGGCGATCAGCAGGTACGGCGTCAGCGGCCGGTCCAGGGTGTACCGCGCGCGGGCCCGGAACGCCTGCAGGCGGGCCAGCGGACCGGCCGACTTGTAGGCGGTGGTGGTGGCCGAGATCACTCGCAGGGAATCGGCCGGGCGGCCCTTCTCCGGCGCGCTCGAACCGCCCGCCCTGCCGCTCCCGGCCACAACGCTCCCCTTTTTTCGTGCCTCGTCGGCCTCCGGCCGGGCGCGGCGACGCCGGCCGGAGGCCGTCCGTCCCGCTACCGGTCCCCGTCCGCCAGCTCCCGGACGGACGCGGCGAAGAGGTCTCCGCGCTCGCCGTAGTTGGTGAACATGTCCATCGAGGCACAGGCCGGGGCCAACAGCACCGTGTCACCCGTTCGGGCGAGCGAGGCGGCCGCGCGGACCACCTCGGTCATCGCCACCGCGCCAGTCTGGCCCTCGACCGCCTCGATCACCGGGACATCCGGCGCGTGTCGCGCCAGCGCCTCCCGGATCAGCGCGCGGTCCTCGCCGATCAGCACGGCGGCGCGCAGCCGCTCGGCCGCGCCCCGGACCAGCTCGTCGAACTCCGCGCCCTTGGCCAGGCCGCCGGCGATCCAGACCACCGGCCGGTACGCGGCCAGCGAGGCCGCGGCGGCGTGGGTGTTGGTCGCCTTGGAGTCGTCGATCCAGGTGACCCCGTCGACCACCGCGACCTCGGCGATCCGGTGCGCGTCCGGACGGAAGGCCCGCAGGCCCTCGCGAACCGCCTTCGGCTCCACGCCGTAGGCGCGGGCCAGCGCGGCGGCGGCCAGCGCGTTGGTGATGTTGTGCGGGGCCGGCGGACTGACGTCCTCGACCGAGCCGAGCTCGGCGGCGTTCTTGGCCCGGTCGGACACGAACGCCCGGTCCACCAGCAGGCCGTCGACCACGCCGAGGTTCGACAGGGCGGGTGCGCCCAGGCCGAAGCCGATCGCCCGGCAGCCCTCCTCGACGTCGGCCTCGCGGACCAGCGCCTCGGTGGCCGGGTCGGCCAGGTTGTACACGCAGGCGACGGTGTTGCCCTGGTAGATCCGGCCCTTGTCGGCGGCGTACGCCTCCATCGAGCCGTGCCAGTCCAGGTGGTCGGGGGCCAGGTTGAGCACGGCCGCCGAGTGCGGGCGCAGCGAGGACGCCCAGTGCAGCTGGTAGCTGGAGAGCTCGACGGCGAGCACGTCGTAGGGCTCCTCGGCGAGCACCGCGTCCAGCACCGAGACCCCGACGTTGCCGACGGCGGCGGTGCGCCGGCCGGCGGCGGTCAGGATCGAGGCGAGCATCTGGACGGTGGTGGTCTTGCCGTTGGTGCCGGTGACGGCCAGCCAGGGGGCCGGCTCGCCGGTGGCGGGGTGCGGCCTGCGCAGCCGCCAGGCCAGCTCGACGTCGCCCCAGATGTCGAGGCCGGCCCGGTCGGCGGCCTCGAACAGCGGGCTGCTCGGCGGCCAGCCGGGCGAGGTGACGACCAGCCGGGTGCCCTCGGGCAGGGTGTCGCCGTCGCCGAGGCGGACGGTGACGCCGAGCGCCTCCAGCTCGGCCGCGCGGGCCTCCAGCCCCTCGCCGGAGCCGCCGTCGACGACCGTGACCAGGGCGCCGAGGCCGTGCAGGACCCGGGCGGCGCTGATGCCGGAGACACCGAGCCCGGCGACGGTGACCGGCAGGCCGGTCCAGTCGGGGGTCGGGCCGGCGGACCGGTCGGAGTCGGTCATCCGGTCACCCATCCCGCGTAGAAGAGGCCGAGGCCGACGGCCACGCACAGGCCCTGGATGATCCAGAACCGGACCACGACCAGGACCTCGCTCCAGCCCTTGAGTTCGAAGTGGTGCTGCAGCGGGGCCATCTTGAAGACGCGCTTGCCGGTCATCCGGAACGAGCCGACCTGGATGATCACCGAGAGGGTGATGATCACGAAGAGGCCGCCCAGCAGGACGAGCAGGATCTCGGTGCGCGAGCAGATCGCCAGACCGGCCAGCGCGCCGCCGAGGGCCAGCGAGCCGGTGTCGCCCATGAAGATCTTGGCGGGCGAGGTGTTCCACCAGAGGAAGCCGAAGCAGGAGCCCATCAGGGCGGCGGCGACCACCGCGAGGTCCAGCGGGTCGCGGACGTCGTAGCAGTTGGCGGTGGCGGAGGTGACGTAGGCGCAGCTCTGGCCGTACTCCCAGACGCCGATGAAGGTGTAGGCACCGAAGGCCATCACCGAGGCGCCGGTGGCCAGGCCGTCCAGACCGTCCGTCAGGTTGACGCCGTTGGAGGTCGCGGCGATCAGGAAGTACGCGAAGATGACGAACAGGACCGGGCCGACGGCCCACTCGAAGTCCCGGACGAAGGAGAGGTGCTCCGAGGCCGGGGTGCGGCCGGCGTTGTCGGGGAACTGCAGGGCCAGCACCGCGAACACCAGGCCGACGGCAGACTGGCCGACCAGCTTCGCCTTGGCCCGCAGGCCGAGGGAGCGGCGCTTGACGACCTTGATGTAGTCGTCGAGGAAGCCGACCAGGCCCAGACCCACCGTCAGGAACAGCACCAGCAGCCCGGAGGCGGTCGGGCTCTCGCGCGTTATCGCCTTGGTGGCGAAGTAGGCGATCAGGGTCGCCAGGATGAACGCGATGCCGCCCATGGTGGGCGTGCCCTTTTTGCTGTGGTGCGCCTTGGGGCCGTCGTCGCGGATGTACTGGCCGTAGCCCTGCCGGGCGAGCAGCTTGATCAGCGCGGGGGTGCCGGCCAGCGACAGGATCAGGCCGATCATGCCGGAGAAGAGGATCTGCTTCATTACTCGGCCGCACCGTCCGCGAGGAGGGCCTCGGCCACCTTCTCCAGCCCCACCGAACGGGAAGCCTTCACCAGCACCACATCCCCCGGCCGCAGCTGACTGCGCAGCAGTTCGACCGCCGCGTCCGCGTCGGACACCAGCACCGACTCCTCACCCCACGAACCTTCGTTCCTCGCGCCCAGTTCCATGCAGGCCGCCTCGCGTCCGCCGACCGCCACCAGTTTGGTGACGTCGAGCCGGACCGCGAGCCGCCCGATGGCGTCGTGCTCGGCCAGGCTGTCCTCGCCGAGCTCCCGCATCTCGCCGAGCACCGCCCAGGTGCGACGGCGCTCCGGGCCGCGTCCCCCCATCGAGATCAGCGCCCGCAGCGCGGCCCGCATCGAGTCGGGGTTCGCGTTGTAGGCGTCGTTGACGACGGTGACACCATCGGCCCGGTCGACGACCTCCATGCGCCAGCGGGACAGCGCACCCGCCTCGCTCAGTGCTTCGGCGGTGTCGTCGACGGTCATCCCGAGCTCCGTCGCCACCGCTGCGGCGGCGAGGGCGTTCGAGACGTGGTGCTCACCGTACAGGCGCAGCTGCACGGGTGCGGAACCGGCCGGGGTGCTCAGTGTGAACGATGGACGTCCGGTGGAGTCGAGGCGAACATCCCGTGCCCGGACGTCGGCCTCGGCGGACTCGCCGAAGTACACCACCCGGGCCCTGGTCCGGGAGGCCATGGCGCGCACCAGGCGGTCGTCCGCGTTGAGGATCGCGACGCCGTCGGCGGGCAGCGCCTCGACCAGCTCGCCCTTGGCCTCGGCGATCGCCTCCTGGGAGCCGAACTCGCCGACGTGGGCGGTGCCGACGTTGAGCACCAGGCCGATCCGGGGCGGGGTGATCGAGGTGAGGTACTCGATGTCGCCCTTGTGCCGGGCGCCCATCTCCAGCACCAGGTGCCGGGTGGTGTCCTCGACCCGCAGGGCGGTCATCGGGTGGCCGATCTCGTTGTTGAGCGAGCCCGGCGGGTAGACGGTGTCGCCCAGGCGCTGGAGCAGCTGGGCGATGAGGTCCTTGGTGCTGGTCTTGCCGGCCGAGCCGGTCAGCGCGACCACGGCGGCGTCGGCGCGGCCGACCACGGCGCGGGCCAGCTTGCCGAGCGCGTCCACCACGCTGTCGACCAGGACGGTCGGGCCGCCTACCGGGCGGGAGGCCAGCACCGCGACGGCCCCGGCCGCGAGCGCCCGGTCCGCGTAGTCGTGGCCGTCCACGTGCTCGCCGACGAAGGCCGCGAAGAGCCCGCCGGGGCGGACCTTGCGGGAGTCGACCTCGACCGGGGCGGTCACCAGGGCGTCCGGGTCGGCGTCGGTCAGGGTTCCCCCGACTGCGGCGGCCACCTCGGCGAGGGTCAGTGCGATCACTGCTGCTCTACTCCTCGGGTGCCCCGGGCGGCCGTGGTCCGCGCGATGGATTCGCGCAGCACCTCCCGGTCGTCGAAGGGGCGGATCTCGTCTCGTACGTACTGGCCGAGCTCGTGGCCCTTGCCGGCCACCAGCACGGTGTCGCCGGCCTGGGCCCGGGCGACCGCCAGCTCGATCGCCTCGGCGCGGTCCGGCACCACCAGGACGGCGCCGCGCTCGGCCTCGGGCACCGCGGCGGCGCCGTTCAGCATGGTGGCGAGGATCGCCAGCGGGTCCTCGCTGCGCGGGTTGTCGCTGGTCAGGACGGCGGTGTCGGCGAGCCGGGCGGCGATGCCGCCCATCGGGGCGCGCTTGTGCGGGTCGCGGTCGCCGCCGCAGCCGACCACCACGTGCAGGCGGCCCTTGGTGACCTCGCGCAGCGAGCCGAGGACGGCCTCCAGGGCGTCCGGCTTGTGGGCGTAGTCGACCACCGCGACGTACGGCTGTCCGGCGTCCACCCGCTCCAGCCGCCCGGGCACCCCGGGGACGGCGGCGACGCCGGCGACGGCCGACTCCAGCGGCAGCCCGGCGGTGGCCAGCAGCACGATCGCGGCCAGCCCGTTGGCGACGTTGAAGGGGCCGGGCAGCGGGACGGCGGCGTCCGCCTCGACGCCGCCGGGGCCGAGCACCCGGAAGGTCGAGCCGACCGGGCCGAGCTGGACGTCCACCGCGCGCCAGTCCGCCTCCGGGGCGCCGGTGGCGGAGAAGGTGACGACCGGGATCTTCGCCTCGGCGGCGAGCCGGCGGCCGTAGGCGTCGTCCAGGTTGACCACGCCGGCGCGGGACTTGCCGGGCTGGAAGAGCCGGGCCTTCGCCTGGAAGTAGTCCTCCATGTCCGGGTGGAAGTCGAGGTGCTCGGGGGTCAGGTTGTTGAACAGCGCGACGTCGTAGACCACGCCGTCGGTGCGGCCGTAGACCAGGGCGTGGCTGGAGACCTCCATGGTCACCGCGTCCGCGCCGCGCTCCCCCATCACGGCGAGGATCGCGTGCAGGTCGGTGGCCTCGGGGGTGGTGCGCTCGCTCTTGATCCGCTCGTCGCCGACCCGCATCTCCACGGTCCCGATCACCCCGGGGTGGCGTCCGGCGCCGCGCAGGCCGCCCTCGACCAGGTAGGAGGTGGTGGTCTTGCCGTTGGTGCCGGTGAGTCCGATCATCAGCAGCCGCTCGGAGGGGCGGTCGTAGACGGCCGCGGCGAGCTCGCCCATCCGGGCCCGGGGCCGGTCGACGACCAGCAGCGGCAGACCGGTGCCGGCCGCCAGCTCGGCTCCCGCCGGGTCGGTGAGCACCGCGACGGCGCCGGCTCCGGCGGCCTGTGCGGCGAAGGCCGCGCCGTGGTGGTTGGCCCCCGGGAACGCCACGTACAGGTCGCCGGGGCGGACCTCGCGGGCGTTGTGGGTGACGCCGGTGACCTCGGGCCCCTCCACGGGGCCCAGGCCCAGCAGACGGGCGACCTCGGCGAGCGTCCGGGCGCCGGTCCGCGCGGGGCGGGGCGGGCTCACGGTGTTTTGATCGGGTTTCGGCACGGCGGAGAGGCTATCCGCCGAAGGGTGTCCAGGGCCAAACCGGCCCTTTTGCGCACCGGCGGCCGCACCCGCCAGGTCGTTGTCCATGGTCGATCACGGCTTCCACTCGACGGGCAGGTTGGGCGCCTCGCTCCCGCTCGGCGGGACCTGGAGGGTCTTCAGGGTGAACTCCATCACCTGCTTGAACACCGGGCCGCACAGCTGGCCGCCGAAGTGGCCGTTGACCGGGTCCTGGATGGTGCAGGAGACCGTGACCCGGGGGGCTTCGGCCGGGGCGAAGCCGATGAACGAGGCGGTGTACCCGCGGTAGCCGCCGGTCTTCGGGTCCACCCGGTTGGCGGTGCCGGTCTTGCCGGCGACCCGGTAACCGGGGATGGCGGCCCTGCCGCCGGTGCCCTGCTCGTCCGTGACGACCGACTCCAGCATCTCGGTGAGCGTCTTCGCGGTCTGCTCGCTGACCACCCGGGACTGAGCGCCGGGCGCGGCCGGGGTGTACCGGCCGTCCGGCGCGGTGGTGCCCTGGACGATGCTCGGCGCCACCCGGACGCCCCCGTTCGCGATGGTGGAGTAGACCGAGGTGGCCTGGAGCGCGTTCAGGGACAGCCCCTGGCCGAACGGAATGGTGTACTGCTTCGAGGCTTTCCAGTCCTCCGGCTTGTCCAGGATGCCGGGGGTCTCGCCGGGGAAGGCCAGACCGGTCTGCTCGCCGATGCCGAACCTGCGCAGGTAGTCGTAGAGCACCTTGTTGGCCTCCGGCTGGGTGGCACCGAGAGTCTGGGCAGCCTCGATGGTGCCGATGTTGGAGGACTTGGCCAGCACGCCCGCCAGCGTGAGGTACCAGGTGTCGTGCTTCTCGTCGTCCTTGAACGCGACATCGCCGCGGACCAGCGGGTACGGCACGGTGACCTTGGTGTCCCAGGTGGCCTTCCCGGTGTCCAGCACTGCGGCCATGGTCATCAGCTTGGCGGTGGAGCCCGGCTCGTAGGCGTCCTGCAGGGCGGCGTTGCCGAGCTGCGAGTTCTTGGCCGTGCTCAGATCGTTCGGGTTGAAGCCGGGGGAGGTGGCCATCGCCAGCACCTGGCCGGTCTTGACGTCCTGGACGACGACATAGCCCTTCTCCGCCCCGGCGTTGGCGACCTGGTCGGTGATGGCGCGCTGGGCGGCCCACTGGATGTCCCGGTTGACGGTCAGCCGCAGGTCGGTGCCGGGCACGGCCGGGTCCAACGAGCCCCCCGCGGTGGGCACCAGCCGGCCGCCCGCCTGGGCGTAGCTGCTGTGGCCCTCCTTGCCGGACAGCTGCTTCTGGTACTGCGACTCCAGCCCGCCCGCGCCCTCGCCCTCGGCGTTGACGAAGCCCACCAGGTTCGCGGCCAGTCCGTCGGAGGGGTAGACCCGCTTCTGGGTGTCCCGGTTGAAGACACCGGCCAGCGGGTTGACGCACTCGTTGTCGACCCTGGTCCGGCCGCCCTCGTCGACGGACTTGTTCAGCAGCCGCTTCTGGGCCTGGCAGGCGCGCGAGCCGGCCTGCTTCTCCAGGCTGGACTTGAGGTCGGTGATCTGGTTCTTGACGTCCGGGGTCTGCTGGGCGGCGAGCCGCTTGTAGCGGGTCTTCGGCGTGCGCAGGTCGGCGGTGAGCTTCTCCTTGGGCACGCCGAGGATCGGCGCCAGCAGGGCGGCCGCCTGCTCGGGGGCGTCGGGGAGGCCGGTCGCCCCGGGCGTGAACATCGCCGGGTCGGCGGTGATGTCGTAGGCGTCCACGGTGGTGGCCAGCGCGACACCGTCGGAGGACGTTATCGAGCCGCGCTCGGCGGTGATCGGGATGTTCAGGTAGCGGTTGGTGTTGGCGTCGGAGGCCAGCGCGTCCGAGTCCAGCAGCTGGAGCTGGACCAGTCGCCCGGCGAAGACCGAGAACACCACCGACAGCACGACGGTGATCACCCGCAGCCGGCGGCGCGGATCGGCCAGCCGGATCCCCCGGGAGGCCGGACGGCGCTGCGGGGGGCGTCGGCGCGGCGGCGCACCGGTCGGCGGGCGACCCTCGGCGCGGCGCTGCTGCGGCGGACGGACCCCGCGCACGGCGGGGCGGACCGTCGCGGCGGACGGCTGCCCGCTGCGCGCGGGGCGGCCCTCGGCGGACTGCGGACGGGGCTGGCGGGCCCGGGCGGGCTGGTCCTTCGGGGACTGCCCGCGCGCGCCCTGGCCCTTGGCGGCCGACGGGGGCTGCGACCTCGCGGCGGCCGGCCTGGGCGCGTGCGGCTTGGGCGGCTGCGACTTGGGCGGCTGCGACTTGGACGACTGGGGCTTGGGCGGCTGGGGCTTCGCGGGCTGCGTCCCGGGAGGCTGCGGCTTGGGGCTGCGGGCCCGCCCGGCGGCCGGCGGCTTGCCGCCGGACTGTCCGCGCGGGGCGCCCGGGCGCGGTGCGGCGCCCTTGATCGTCCGGCGCCCGCCGGCGCCGCCGCCGGGGGGCTGACGGGGTGTGCTCATCGGGCGCCACCTCCGCCCGTGGCCGGCCTGGCCGGGCCCGGGTTGACCTGCACGGTGACGTCGCCTCCGGTGCCGGGCACGGTCGACGGGGCCGCAGTGGCGGCCGGCGCGGCGGGCGCCGCCGGGGAGGGCTGGGCACTCGGCTGGGCGGTCGGCTGGGCCGCCGACTGGCCCGGCGCGGGCTGCTTCCCGGGCCACGGTTCCACGGTGGACCGTTTCACCGGCGGACTGTCCTGGGCCGGCTTGGGCGTGCCGACCACCGCGCCGCCGTTCGGCAGGTCGAGGAAGGCCATCCCGCCGGCCGGCACCATGCCCAGCTCGACGGCCCGGCGCGCCAGCGCGTCCGGCGCGGAGTTCTGGTCGATCTGGTGCTGGAGCCCCTGCTGCTCGTCGGTCAGCACGGTGGTCTGCCGGTTCAGCCGCGACAGCTCGAAGGAGCCCTCGTTGAGCGCGGTGTTCAGGGCGAGCAGCCCGAGCAGCCCCGCCCCGAGCAGCAGCACCACCAGCACCGCGAACGGCGTCCGCCCCCGTACCGACCGGCCCGGGCGCACGGTGATCCGCGCCCTGCCGCCCTGCCCGGGGAGCACCCGGCTCCCCGCCCCGCCTCCGGCCACCGGCCCCACCGTCTTCCTCCGCCCTTCGGACCGCCCGGTTCCGGTCAGCCCCGGGTCCTTCGGTCCCTGATCCTCTCCGCCACCCGCAGCCGCACGGGTGCGGCACGCCGGTTCTCCTCGATCTCCTCCTCGGTGGCCTGCTCGGCACCTCGGGTGATCAGCTTGAGCCAGGGCTGGTGCTCCTCGGGAATGAACGGGAGCCCCGGCGGCGCGGTGTTGGTCGCGCCCGCCGCCAGGTACTGCTTGACCAGGCGGTCCTCCAGCGACTGGTAGGACATCACCACGATCCGTCCGCCGAGCGCCAGCACGTCCAGCGCCCCGGGGATCGCCCGGTCCAGGACCTCCAGCTCGCCGTTGACCTCGATCCGCAGCGCCTGGAAGGTCCGCTTGGCCGGGTTGCCGCCGGTGCGCCGGGTGGCGGCCGGGATGGCGTTGCGCACCAGATCGACCAGACGCGCGCTGTTGGTGAACGGTTCCTTCTCGCGCTCCCGGAGGACGACCGAGGCGATCTTCCCGGCGAACCGCTCCTCGCCGTAGACCTTGAGGATCCGGGCCAGCTGGCCGTGGCTGTAGGTGTTGAGCACCTCGGCCGCGCTGATCCCCCGGGTCTGGTCCATCCGCATGTCGAGCGGCGCGTCCTGCGCGTAGGCGAAGCCCCGGTCGGCCTCGTCCAGCTGCATCGAGGAGACACCGAGGTCGAACAGGATGCCGTCGACCCTCGGGATGTCCAGGCGGTCCAGCACCTCGGGGATCTCGTCGTAGACCGCGTGCACCAGGGTGGCCCGGTCGCCGAAGCGGGCCAGCCGCTCGCCGGAGAGCTCGAGCGCGGCCGGGTCGCGGTCCACCGCGACCAGCCGGACGTCCGGGAACTGGGTGAGCAGCGCCTCGCTGTGTCCGCCGAGGCCGAGGGTGGCGTCCACCACCACCGCGCCGGGCCGGGAGATCGCCGGGGCCAGCGCGTCCATGCACCGCTGCAGCATCACCGGGACGTGCTTGGGACCCGGATCGTTGGTGCTCATGCGCTGTGGCGCCCTTCCTCGGTGCGTAAGCCGCCCGACGTCCGGGGAGCCCCGACCATTCTGTCCCACCGGGAGACGGAGCCCTCGCACGGGCCGGGCCGCGCGGCCCGTGGTCCCCGCCCGCTCCTGGGGAAGGACCGTGTCCGCCCGGCGCCGGGGAAGGTGCGCCAGGTGGTACGGGGAGCGGGTGGAGGCCGCGGGCCGCGTCGGTCGCGCACGGCCGGAAAGGCCCGGTTGACGGGCCTCGGCGGGTGTGCTCCACTGCGCCGCAACTCTATCGCGCGCGCCCCTCCAGTCAATGGTCCGCTCCGGCGCACCACCCGGGCGGCGGTACGGATCACCGCAGGTCGCGAGGGTGCTCGTGGCACATGCCGGACGCCCGGGCGCGGCCGGCCGGACGCCGGGCGCCCCGGCGGACGGCGTTGTGGATATGCCCTCGGTCACAGGCGCCCGCTCTGTAGCAATCAGCCCCACCACGACCGGGTAAATCGCACTAACGTCTTCACCATGACAGTGACTCCCGACCGGCCCACGCCGACCGCCGCTGCCGACCCCGCCACCCCGACCATCATCGACCGCTTCGTCGCCTCCAACCGCGACTACGCGGTGACCTTCCGGGACGGCGGCATGGACGCCCGCCCCGTGCAGAAGATCGCCGTGGTGGCCTGTATGGACGCCCGCCTCGACCTGTTCGCCGCCCTCGGCCTCGAACTCGGCGACGCCCACGTCATCCGCAACGCGGGCGGCGTGGTCACGGACGACACCATCCGCTCCCTCACCATCAGTCAGCGCGCCCTGGGCACCCGCTCGGTCGCGCTGATCCACCACACCGGCTGCGGCCTGCTCGGCCTCACCGAGGACTTCCGGCGCGAGCTGGAACTGGAGGTCGGCCAGCGCCCGCAGTGGGCGGTCGAGGCTTTCGTGGACCTCGACGGCGACGTCCGGCAGTCCATGCAGCGGGTCCGCACCTCCCCGTTCCTGCTGCACACCGACGACGTGCGCGGCTTCGTGTTCGACGTCCACACCGGTCTGCTGCGCGAGATCGACTGATCCCCCGTCCGCCCGACCGGCCCGGCCGACGGCGTCCGGGCCGCCGGGCACCCCGGCCCGGCGCCGGGGCGGCGGCCCCGCCCGGAGGCGGGCGGACAGGAACAGGGTGACTTCCACCGCCGCGCAGGGGAGAATGCGCCTGCCGGTCTGACCCCGAACCACCTGGGGAGGCCTGCCGCAGGCCGTACCCCGGCGCCGGCTCCCCCACACGGAACCGCGACCGGAGGGGCCGCGTCCAGCATGGGGTGGGGGCCGGGCTCGGACGGAGCCGGGCATTGGTGTGCCAGGGAGCGTACGGGTGACGAGCTACAGCGATCAGGCCGGTCTCGACGGTCGTGCGGGAGGCGACCGGGAGGCGGTGGAACACCGCCCGATCGGTCTGCCGGAACTCGCCGCCGTCGTCGACCGGATCCGGGCCAACATCGAGAGCGTCATCGAGGGCAAGCCGGAGGCCGTCCGGATCGCGCTGACCGTCCTGCTCGCCGAGGGCCACCTGCTGCTGGAGGACGTGCCCGGCGTCGGCAAGACCATGCTGGCCAAGGCACTCGCCCGCTCGGTCGACTGCACCGTGCGACGGATCCAGTTCACCCCGGACCTGCTGCCCTCGGACGTCACCGGCACCAACATCTTCGACCAGCAGCAGCGCGACTTCGAGTTCCGCCCCGGCGCGATCTTCGCCCAGATCGTGGTCGGCGACGAGATCAACCGCGCCTCGCCGAAGACCCAGTCCGCGCTGCTGGAGTCGATGGAGGAGCGCCAGGTCACCATCGACGGCACCAGCTACCGGCTGCCCTCGCCGTTCATGGTGGTCGCCACCCAGAACCCGGTGGAGATGGAGGGCACCTACCCCCTCCCGGAGGCCCAGCGGGACCGCTTCATGGCCCGGATCTCGATGGGCTACCCCAGCGCCGAGGCCGAGTTCGCCATGCTCGACGTGCACGCCGGCGCCAGCCCGCTGGACGACCTCCAGCCGGTCGCCCACGCCTCCGACATCCTCAAGCTGATCGACCTCGTCCGCACCGTGCACGTCGCCGACCCGGTCCGCCGCTACGCCGTCGACCTGGTCGCCGCCACCCGCACCAGCCACGAGCTGCGCCTCGGCGCCTCCCCCCGGGCCACCCTGCACCTGGTCCGGGCCGCCCGCGCCGGCGCCGCCCTCGACGGCCGCGACTACGTCACCCCGGACGACATCCAGCGCCTCGCCGTGCCGGTGCTCGCCCACCGTCTGATGCCGACCGCCGAGACGCAGCTCAGCCGCCGCACCTCCGAGCAGATCGTCACCGACCTGGTCGCCCGCCTGCCGCTGCCGCGCCCGCAGGGCGGCCCGGCCGTCCGGAGGGGCTGAGGTGGGCCCGTCCGGCGAACCGTCGGGCCTGCGCGCCGGCCTGCGCGGCCTCACCACCCGGGGGCGCTCCTTCCTCGCCGCCGGACTGACCGCCGTGGTCTGCTCCTACCTGCTCGGCCAGGACGCGCTGCTGCGCGTCGGGGTACTGCTCGCCGCGCTGCCGCTGGCCGCCGCGCTGCTGCTGGCCAACACCCGCTACCGGGTCGCCAGCGGCCGCCGGCTCAACCCGCACCGGTCGGTGGCCGGCCAGGAGGCCCGGGTGCACCTGCGGGTGGACAACGTCTCCCGGGTGCCCACCGGCCTGCTGCTGCTGGAGGACAAGGTCCCGTACGTGCTCGGGCCCCGGCCCCGGTTCGTGCTGGACCGGGTCGAACCGCGCGGCCACCGCGAGGTCTCCTACCGGGTCCGCTCCGACCTGCGCGGCCGCTACCCGCTCGGCCCGCTCCAGCTGCGGCTCTCCGACCCGTTCGGGATGTGCGAACTGAACCGTTCCTTCGCCGCCTCCGACGTGCTCACCGTCGTCCCGCAGGTGCTGCCGCTGCCGTTCGTGCGGCTCACCGGCGAGTGGGCCGGGCAGGGCGAGAGCCACACCCGCTCGCTCGCGCTGGCCGGCGACGACGACGTCATCCTGCGCGAGTACCGGGCCGGCGACGACCTGCGCCGGGTGCACTGGAAGTCCACCGCCCGCTACGGCGAGCTGATGGTCCGGCGCGAGGAGCAGCCCCGCCGGGCCCGCGCCACCGTGCTGCTGGACACCCGCGAGACCGGCCACCGGGGCAGCGGCCCGGCCTCCTCCTTCGAGTGGGCCGTCGCCTGCGCGGCCTCGGTCTGCGTCCACCTGCTGGAGCGCGGCTACCAGACCCGCCTGCTCACCGACACCGGCCACGCCGTCCCCGGCGTCCAGGGGGACAGCGGCCACACCGCCGCCGACACCTCCGGGGTGATCCTGGACGCGCTCGCCGTGGTCGACCTCTCCGACGGCGCCGGGCTCTCCCGGGCCGAGGAACCGCTGCGGGCCGGCGGCGAGGGCCTGCTGGTGGCCGTCCTCGGCGAGCTCGACGAGGAGCAGACCGCCCGGCTCGCCCGGCTGCGCGGCCGCACCGGCGGCGCCGTCGTCCTGCTGCTCGACACCGGCACCTGGGCGGGCCTGCGTCTGCTCTCCCCCGAGACCGGCGGCGAGGAGTTCCGCGAGCGGGCCCGCCGGCTGCGCGAGGCCGGCTGGACGGTGCTGACCGTCCGCGCCGGCGACTCCCTCCCCGACCTCTGGCGCGCCGCCGACCGGCCCGAGTCGTCCGCCCCCTACCGAGAAGAGGCCGGCGCGTGACCACCCGGGCCAAACTGACCGTGTACTCGGCGCTGGCCACCGCCCTGGCCGCGCTCTGCCTCACCCCGCTGCTGACCACCAAGGGCTGGATCACCCACGCCTTCCTGGTGGTCGCGGTCGTCGCGGCGGTCGGCGCCGGACTGCGGCGCACGCCGTTCTACCGGTGGACCGTCCCGGCCGGCCAGTTGCTCGCGCTGGCCCTCCTGCTGCTGCTCGGCTTCGCCTCCTCGGCCGCGGTCTTCGGCGGCCTGGTGCCCGGCCCCGAGTCGGTCCGGCTGCTGGGCCGGATCCTCTCCCAGGGGTTCCACGACGTCCGCGACTACGCCATCCCCGCCCCGCCCAGCCCCGGGCTGCGGCTCATCCTGGTCGGCTCGGTCGGTCTGATCGCCGTCGTGGTGGACACCGTCGCGGTCACCTACCGGCGCTCGGCCCTGGCCGGGCTGCCGCTGCTCGCGCTCTACTCGATCGGCAACGGCCTGGCCGGGGACGACGGCAACTGGCTCTGGTTCGCCACCGCCGCCGTCGGCTACCTGGTGCTGCTCTTCGCCGAGGGCCAGGACCGGGTCTCCCGCTGGGGCCGGATCTTCCGCGGCTCCGAGCGGGACGGCGAAGGGAGCGGCACCGGCACGCTCGGCCGGAGCGGCCAGCAGGTCGGCGTCCTGGCGCTGGCGCTCGCCCTGCTGCTGCCCGTCTTCCTGCCGCGCTGGGACTCCGGCCTGGTGCACAGCGGCACCGGCAGCGGTACCGGCACCGCCGGCGCGGTCAGCAGCCTGGACCCGCTGATCACCCTGACCGGCGCGATCCCCAAGCCGCGCAACGTCGAACTGTTCAGCTACAAGTCCGAGAGCCCCGCCACCGACTCCACCTATCTGCGCACCGGCTCGCTGGACGTCTTCGACGGCGTCAGCTGGAAGCGCGGCTCGGCCGCCACGGTCCCGTTCACCGGCACCTTCCCGGCCCCCGAGGGGCTGGGCAGCATCGACCTGGCCCAGCAGCTGAAGGCCGAGGTCCGGATCGGCCCCCAGCTGGACGACGCCTGGCTGCCGATGCCCTACCCGCCGGTCGGCGTCACCCTCCGCGACAACGCCGCCTGGCAGCTCGACCCGGTCACCTCCAGCCTCCTGCCCGCCAGGGAGAAGGCGATCAAGGGCCTCAACTACACGGTCACCGCGCTGGACGTCCGGCCGACCGCGACCGTGCTGCGCACCGTGCCGACCCCGCCCGAGCGGATCCGCGACCAGTACCTCGTGGTGCCGCGCGACCTGCCGCCGGTGGTCCGGGACACCGCCCTGCGGGTCACCGGCAAGGCGAAGACCGGGTACGACAAGGCGGTCGCCCTGCGCGACTGGTTCACCGGCCCCGACTTCACCTACGACGCCACCACCAGGACCGACAGCGGCAGCGACGCGATGAAGGACTTCCTGGAGCGCCGCCGCGGCTTCTGCGTCCACTTCGCCTCCACCATGGCTGTGATGGCCCGCATCCTGGGCGTCCCGGCCCGGGTCGCACTCGGCTTCACCCCCGGCAACACCAAGGGCAACAACGTCTACGCGGTGACCGACGCGATGTACCACGCCTGGCCCGAGCTCTACTTCGAGGGCTACGGCTGGCTGCGCTTCGAGCCCACCCCGACCCGCGGCGTCCAGCCCGACTACTCGGACCCGACCTCCTCCCCGGCCACCCAGCCGACCACCCAGCCGACCGTCGAGCCGCAGGCCAGCGCGCCGGTCCAGCTGCCGTCCGCCAACCCGGACTGCGACGCGAAGCTGCGCCGGACCGGCGACTGCGGCGACCGGCCGGAGAGCGCCGGGGGCGCCGGCGAGGAGTCCTGGCTGCTCTCCGGGAAGGTCCTGACCGGCCTGGCCTCGGCCGCGCTGGTGCTGTTCCTGCTGCTCACCCCGATGGTCTGGCGGGCCCGGCTGCGCCGGCGCCGGCTGGGCGGGGGCGGGCGGCGGCGACCCGGCGGGCCGGGAGCGGTCCCGCTCACCGACGCGCAGGTGCTGGCCGCCTGGGACGAACTGATCGACTCCGCCTGGGACCTCGGCATCCCGCCGGACGACTCGCGCACCCCGCGTGCCGCCGCCCGCCGGATCGCCGAGGCCGGCGAGCTGGACGAAGGCGCGACGGCGGCCGCCGGTCGGGTGGCGCTGGCGACCGAACGGGTGCTCTACGCCCGTTCCGCGGAGGTCGGGGAACCGCTCGCGGCCGACGTCAGGACCGCCAGGAACGGCCTGCGGGCACACGCCGGACGGCGCGGCCGGATCAGGGCCCTGCTGCTGCCGCCCTCCTCCGCACAGCTGCGGTGGCGGATCTCGGAAGCCCTGCTGACGGCCCGGCTGGCGGTCGGCGGCCGGATCTCCCGGACGGTCGGCGCGGTCACCGGGCCGGTCCGCCGGCTGACCGCCAGCCGCCCCGGCCGCGGTCGCCGCGGCGGGAGCGGCGGCACGGAGTCCTGAACCCGGGCCCGGACGCGAGGAGGGCGGGCAGTCGGTCGACTGCCCGCCCTCCTCGCGTCCGTACCGGCGGCGGTACGGACCTCAGGTCTCAGAATCCGCCACCGGTCTGCTCGTCGCGCCGACGCTGCCAGCGCTGCTCGACCCGGTCCATCATCCCGGCCTTGCGGCGCGGCGCGGCGGCCGGACCGGCTTGCTGCGCCTGCCCGGCGGGGCCTCGGCGCCAGCCCGTCACGGCGAAGACGGCGCACCCGAGCATCACCAGGAAGCCGACCACACTGACCCAGATCTGATTGGGTACGACCATGCCGCCCATCAGCAGGCCGATACCGACCACGAAACCGCCGACGGCGAGATAGACCCGTCGACGGGTGTAGGTGCGCAGACCGGTTCCCTCTAGCGCCGTAGCGAATTTGGGATCTTCGGCGTAGAGCGCTCGCTCCATCTGGTCGAGCAGTCGCTGCTCGTGCTCCGAGAGCGGCACGGAGTCCTCCTACTCGTCGGTCGCGGGTGCGACCGGTCCGCCGCCCCGGTCGGGGTGGCAAGTCCAATCAGCCTTCAGAACACGCGGTCGGACGCCTGTGCGGGGGCCCGGGCCCGTGTCGTCCATATGCCCCGAGCGTCCGGCGGTCATGCTTTCCGGCTTTACCCAGATCATACGGTCCACGGGCTCGCGACGGAGTGGTCGACCACGCGTGGGCCCGGCCACTTCGGCGGCTCCTCGCCGCACCACACTCAACGCGGCGGGGGCCGGACTAGTGCCCGATCCGATGGAATCGGTCCGGACCTGGGGAGATCCCGAGGAGAAGGCGGGGAAACGAGCGGGAGACGCACCGTCGGTCCGGCGGCGAACAGTGGGCGGTCCGGCGGCGAACGGCGGCGGTCCGCCCGGTCAGCCCAGGGTGGCCAGCAGGTGCAGCTGGGTCGCCACGGCGTGGAAGGCCGGCTGCCCGGCGGCGGCCTCCTCCAGCTTGAGCAGCGCCTCCATCGCGCCGGGCTCGGTGTCCACCAGGACGCCCGGGACGAGGTCGGCGAAGACCCGGACACCATGCACCGACTCGACCCGCAGGCCGGCACCGACCGCCAGCCGGTCCAGCTCCTCGCCGGTGAAGCGGCGCGGCATCGGGTCGTGCTCGCCCCAGCGGCCGTCGGCGGCGCCCAGCACCGCGCGGGCCTCGGCGAAGTGGCCGCCGAGCGCCCGGGCGAGCACGGCGCCGTTGCGGTTGGCGGCCAGCAGGCTGACGAAACCGCCCCGGCGCAGGGTGCCGGCCAGGCTGCCGAGCGCCTCCGCCGGGTCGTCCACGACCTCCAGCACGCCGTGGCAGAGCACCGCGTCGACGGTGCCCGGCGGGACCAGCTCGGGGAGCGTCTGGGTGTCGCCCTGGACGGCGCGGACCAGATCGGTCACGCCGGCCTCGGCGGCCCTGCGCTCCAGGGCGAACAGCGCGTCCGGGCTCGGGTCGACCACGGTGACGCGGTGGCCCAGCCGGGCCACCGGCACGGCGAAGTTGCCGGTGCCGCCGCCGGTGTCGACCACGTCGAGCACCGGCTGGTCCAGCTCGGCCACCCGCTTCTCCAGGGCGGCCCGCACCACCTCCCACACCACGGCGGTACGCAGGGCGCTGCGGGGACGCGTCGGGTACAAGGCGAAGCTCCTTGGCACGTGCAGGGTCGATCAGGTTGTCCCCAACCTTAGACCGAGCGCTCCCCCTCCCCTCTCCCCCGCCCCGCCCCGATCGGCCCCGCCCCGGTCAACCGGCCTCCCGGGTGCCGGTGTCCGCGCCGCTCTCCCCGCCCGCGCCGTCCCCGTCCAGGCCGTCCAGCGGCAGTCGCGGGGCGGGCGGAGCGGCCCGCAGGCCGAGAAGGCGCTCGACCAGCCGGAGGAACAGGGCCGAGTTGCGGATCAGGTCGTCGGCGTCACGGGCCGAGGCCGCGCCCCTGATGCCCGCCTCGGCGGCCGCCCTGCGGCGCGCGCCGGCGGCGAAGTACGGCGCCCACTCGGCGAGCTCGGGCGCCACCTCGGGCAGGACCTCCCAGGCGCTGCGGATCGCGCGGCGGCGGCGTTCGCTCTTCTCCGGGCGGCCCCGGGCGGCGAGCACCGCCGCCACCGTGCGCAGCGCCGCGAGGTGCGCGGCGGCGTAGCGCTCCAGCGGGTCGGCCAGGGAGCGGGCGCGGTCGAGGGTGCGGTGGGCCTCGGCCAGCAGGTCGAGCGCTGCGGGCGGGGCGGCGAGTCGGCTCAGCACCGGGTCGGCCCCGGTGGCGGTGGACGGTCGGTGGGCGGCGGAGTGGAGGCGGGCGGTGACGTGCTCAGGGTGACTGATGGTCATGGTCTCCCCCGTTCCGAGGCAGCGCGCGGGCCGGGTGGTCCGTGCTCCTCCATCGTGAACGGCACCACTGACAATTCGGCCCGCCGGCGATCCGGTCCATCGGCGATCCGGTCCGGTGGCCGCCCGGCCGCCCCCGCCGGTCGCCGAAGCGCCGTCCCCCACGGACGGCGCTTCGGAACTCCCGGTCCCCCGGTGGTGCCGGTCCCCCCTGACCCGCTCCGCCGCCCCGTGCCGGCGGTGCGCGGTCTCCGACCGGCTCCGGGGCGGACACCCCCTCGACGCGCTTCCGCCGGTCCCCCGTGACCGCCGGACGCCGATCGTCCGCCCCTCGGGCCGCAGGCGCCCGACGCGCCGCCGTCCCGGTGCCACCACTGTGACGTCCTCGCAGGTCGCGGGGCATCCGTGCAGGTACTCAATCGTCCGTCTGAGTATCCGTACTCAGACGGACGGGGGCGGGAACCGGAGGCCCCGGCGGCGGCGTCCCGGTACGGTACGGCGAGGGCCGGACCGAACACCGGACCGGATCGCGAGCAGGAAACGGACGGGGAACCGATGACGATCGTCCCGCTGATCTTCACCAGCGGACTGGCGAGCGGGATCAACGCGTACGCGGTGGTCCTGCTGCTCGGCCTGCTGGGCCGGTTCGGCGGGGCCGACTCGGTACCGCCGGCCCTGGAGCGCACCGATGTGCTGATCGCGGCCGCCGTGCTCTTCCTGCTGGAGGCGGTGGCCGACAAGATCCCGTACGTGGACACCGTCTGGGACGCCGTCCACACCGTGATCCGCCCGATCGCCGGCGCGACCGTCGGCGCCCTGATCGCCGCCGCCAGCACCGACCCGGGCTCGCTGGGCGAGGTCGCGGCGGGCGCGATGGGCGGGACGACGGCGCTGGTCAGCCATCTGGTGAAGGCCTCGCTGCGGATGGCGGTGAACACCTCGCCGGAGCCGGCCAGCAACATCGTGGTCTCGCTGGCCGAGGACATCTCGGTGGCCGGACTGGTCACCCTGGCGATCTTCCACCCCTGGCTGGCCGCCGCGATCTCCGCCGTACTGCTGCTGGTCGGCATCCTGCTGGTGTGGTTCGCGATCAACCGGATCCGCGCCTTCCGCGCCCGCCGCCGCGAACGCCGCGCCGCCCGCGCCGCCGCCGGACGCCCGGTGGCGGAGGAGGCTCCGTACCGGATCTAGGATCGAGCCATGGCACGGATCGTCATCATCGGCGCAGGAATGAGCGGACTCGCGGCGGCCTCGCGGCTGGCGACCCTCGGGCACAAGGTGACGGTCTGCGAGGCGCGCGACACCTACGGCGGCATGGTCGGCCGCTACGAGCGGGACGGCTTCGCCTTCGACACCGGCCCCGGTCTGCTCACCCTCCCCGCCGTCTACCGCGACCTCGCGCTGAAGACCGGACGCGAGCCGCTGGAGGAGCTGGTGCGGCTGCGCCCGGTCGATCCGGAGAGCCGGCACCTGTTCCCCGACGGCACGGCGGTGTCCCTCCCCAACGCCTCCCGGGGCGGGGTGGTCCGGGCGCTGGACGAGGCCTTCGGGCCCGGCTCCGGGGAGCGCTGGGCCGCCGTGCTCAACCACGGCCGCACGGTCTGGGAGGCCACCCGGCGGCCGCTGCTGGAGGAACCGCTCCCCGCCGACCCGACGCCGCTGCACACCGACCCCTACCCGGTGCCGGGCGCGGCCCCGGCCCGGCGCGGCCTGTTCGGCCGGTGGCGCGGCCCGCGCCCGTGGACACTCGCCGACGTCGCCGCACAGGAGCTGGGCGGGCACCCCGGGCTGACCGCCCTGCTGCACGAGCACGCGCTGCGGTTCGGCCTCGATCCGCGCTCCGCCCCCGCCGGGGCCACCGTGCTGCCGTACATGGAGCAGTCCTTCGGCGTCTGGTACGTCGAGGGCGGTCTGCGCGCCCTGGCCGACGCCTTCTTCCGCCGCTGCGAGCAGCGCAAGGTGGAGTTCCGGTTCGGGACGCCGGTCGCCCGGGTGGTCGTCGAGGACGGCCGGGTGACCGGTGTGCAGACCAAGGGCGACCGGATCGACGCCGACCTGGTGGTCTCCTCGATCGACGCGCGGGTGCTGCACACCCAGTGGATGGGCCCGGCCGAGAGCTCGGACGACTGGCCCGCCTCGGCGTCCCGGCTGCACTGCGTGCCGGGGCGGGTCGTGGTGCTGCTGGCGCTGCGCGGCGAACGCCCGGAGGGCACCCCGCACCGCACGGTCGTGCACTCCCCCGACCCGGCCGCCGAGCTGGCGGGGCTGTTCGACACCGGAACGCCGATGGGCGACCGGCCGACCGTCCAGGTGCTGCGGCCGGACGACCCCTCGCTGCACCCGGCGGGGCACGAGGCCGTGGTGCTGACCGCGACCACCCCGTCGCTCGACCTGGACTGGGGCGTGCCCGGCGTCCCGGAGGCCTTCGCCGACCGGATGCTCGACCAGGTCGACGCGGCGGGTCTGGGCCTGCGCGAGCGGATGCTCTGGCGGGTGGTCCGCACGCCCGAGCACACCGAGCGCGAGGCCGGCTCCTTCTTCGGCTCCGTCCCGCCGCCGGCCCTGGCGGGCCTCGGCGGCGACCTGCTCCAGGCCCCCAACGAGGACCACCCCGGCCTCTACCTCACCGGTGGCGCCGCCCACCCCGGCGGCGGGCTGGCCCGGGTCGGCATGTCCGCCTGCATCGTGGCCAACCTGATCGGCCCGGCCTGAGCCCCGGTGGGGCCCGGACCCGGTAGGGACCGGGCACCCGGTGCCGCTCAGCCCTGGTGCTGCTGCCAGGTGGGCTGCTGCTGGTAGCCGTACTGGTCGTACTGCGGCTGCGGCTGCTGGGGGATGCCGGTGGTGTGCTGCGGGTCGGGCTGCTGCTGGGCCTGCCACTGCTGCTGTTGCTGCTGCTGGTCGTAGCCGTACTGGCCGGCCTGCTGCTGCGGGTCGTGCTGCTGCTCGTGCGGCTGGGGCTGCTGCTGGTAGGCCGCGTAGGGGTCCGGCTGCTGCTGGTAGCCGCCGTACGGGTCCTGCTGCTGGTAACCGCCGTAGCCCTGGTCGTAGCCGAACACCGGCTGCTGCTGGGCCTGCCACTGCTGCTGTTGCTGCTGCTGGTCGTAGCCGTACTGGCCGGCCTGCTGCTGCGGGTCGTGCTGCTGCGCCGGGTCGTAGCCGCCCTGGTACGCCTCCGCGTAGGCGTCCTGCTGGGGCACCGCCTGGACGTTCTCGACCGCGTGGAGCACCTCGGTCTGCTGCTGCTCGTAGTAGGCGGCGGCGTAGACCCCGTCGGCGGCCAGCTCCTGCATCTCGAAGGCGGCGGTCCGCTCGACGGGCGCCTCCTCCGGCAGCCGGGGCGCGCTGTCCGCGACCGGTCCGGCCTCCTCGACGGCGCCGACCTCGCCGACCCGGTCCGCCGCGACCACGGCCGCGGCGACCGCGCCGCCGCCGGTGAGCGCGCCGAGCAGCGGCACCTTGGCGAGCGGCCCGGGCAGGTTCCCGTCCGGGCGGCGCAGCGACCAGCCGGCCGCGTAGCCGCGCTTCACGGAGAGCGTCACAAAGGTCTGGCCCACCGCGAACATCGCGGCGCCGCCGCCGATCACCGGGACCGAGCCCATCGCCATGCCGCCGGCCACCGCGAGGAAGCCGACCAGGGCCAGGCCGCGCCAGTGCATCGGGGCCCGGTTCTGGAACAGCAGCTCGGCGACCAGCCAGAGCGCCACCACCGCCAACGAGGCGTACAGCAGCAGGTATCCGATCCCCATCCCGCCCGCTACCTCCAGTCGCGTGCCCGCGCCCGCCGCGCGTGTGCGGCGACTGTACCCGTTCAACGGCCCGGGTACCGCATCGCGTTCCCACCCGTCGGGCGTACCGGGAAGGGCGCCCCGAGGGGTGGGAAGCGCGCAGCTCAGCGCTGGTGCAGACCGAGGTTCTGGTAGATCTCCAGGGTCGCCGTGGAGTGGTTCAGGGTGATGAAGTGCAGGCCGGGGGCACCCTCGGCGAGCAGCCGCTCGGACATCGCGGTGGCGTGCTCCATCCCGACCTCGCGCAGCGCCACCGGGTCGTCGATGACCGCGCGCAGCCCGGCCTCCAGCTCGGCCGGGAAGGGCGCGCCGCTCAGCTGGGGGAACCGCTCCAGCTGCCGGGCGTTGGTGACCGGCATGATCTCCGGGATGATCGGCGTCTCGCAGCCGGCGGCCGTCACCCGGTCGCGCAGCCGCAGGTAGTCGTCGACCTCGAAGAACATCTGGGTGATGGCGTAGTCGGCCCCGGAGCGGATCTTCGCCACGAAGTGCCGGATGTCCTCGTCCCAGTCGGTCGACCTCGGGTGCATGTTCGGCGAGGCCGCCACGCCGACGCAGAAGTCGCCGATGCCCTTGATCAGCTCGACCAGCTCGTAGGCGTAGGTGACGCCCTCCGGGTGGCTGACCCACTCGCCCATCGGGTCGCCGGGCGGGTCGCCGCGCACCGCGAGGACGTTGCGGACGCCCTGGTCGGCGTACTGGCCGATGATGTTGCGCAGCTCGGCGACCGAGTGGTCGACGGCGGTCAGGTGGGCGACCGGGGTGAGCGTGGTCTCGGTGGCGATCCGGCCGACCATGTTCACCGTGCGCTCCCGCGAGGAGCCGCCGGCGCCGTAGGTCATGCAGACGAAGTTGGGGTCGAGCGGTTCGAGCCGCCGGATGGCGTCCCAGAGCTTCTGCTCACCCACCTCGGTGCGTGGCGGCATGAACTCGAAGGAGAAGGACCGCTTGCCCGCCGCCAGCAGGTCGCGGACGGTCTGTGCGCGGTCCGGTCTGGTCGAAGCGATACCGAGTGCCATGGTGGCAGGTTAGCCGCCGGTGGAAGGGCGCGGACAACTCCGTCCCAGGTTCTGAGACATTGGATGGACGGGGGGCGAACCCGGAACGGACGGCGTCGGGGGCGGGTGCGACGCCCGCGTGAACAGCGCTTCACCCGTCCGGCCGAAACCCGCCCGTACGGCTGTTCTCCTCCGCCCCGGATACCCTTGCTGCACCACAGCTACCTCCGGAGCCCCATCGTGACCTCGTCCAGCCCGCGGCCGGCCAACCCCATTGACATGGAGGACGTGCGCGAGCGCGTCAACGCCGCCCTCGTCGGTTTCATGGACGGCCAGGCGGCCCTGCTCAGCAAGGTCTCCCCGCAGCTGGACCCGGTCACCGACGCGCTGCGCGACTTCCTGCTGGACGGCGGCAAGCGGCTCCGCCCGGCCTTCTGCTACTGGGGCTGGCGGGGCGCCGGCGGCCCGGCGAGGGGCGAGGGGATCACCCGGGCGGCGGCGGCGCTGGAGCTGCTCCAGGCCAGCGCGCTGGTCCACGACGACCTCATGGACCGCAGCGACACCCGGCGCGGCCTGCCCTCCGTGCACCGCCGGTTCGAGGCGCTGCACCTCGCCCGGGGGTGGCGCGGCGACCGCGAGCAGTACGGCGCCTCGGCCGCCGTGCTGCTCGGCGACCTGCTGCTGATCTGGTGCGACGAGCTGTTCCTGAACTCCGGCCTGGACCCGGAGGCGGTGCTGGCCGCGAAGCCGATGTTCGACCTGATGCGTACCGAGGTCATGGTCGGCCAGTATCTGGACGTGCTGGAGCCGGTCGCCGGGGACTCCGCCGACGGCGGCGCGCTGGAGCGGGCGCAGACCGTCCTGCACTACAAATCGGCCAAGTACACGATCGAGCGGCCGCTCCAGGTCGGCGCGCTGCTCGCGGGAGCCGGACCCCGGCTGGTGGACGCCTACGGGGCGTTCGGCCTGCCGCTGGGCGAGGCGTTCCAGCTGCGGGACGACCTGCTCGGGGTGTTCGGCGACCCGGCGGTCACCGGCAAGCCGGCCGGCGACGACCTGCGCGAGGGCAAGCGGACGCTGCTGGTCGCGCACGCCATGCGGGGGCTGCCGGCCGACGAGGCGCGCCGGCTGGACGAGCGGCTGGGCGCGCCCGACCTGACGCCCGACGAGGTCGTCGGGCTGCGCGAGCTGGTGGCCCGCAGCGGGGCGCCGGAGCGGGTGGAGCGGCGGATCGACGAACTGCTGCGCCAGTCGCTGGGGGCGCTGGAGGCGGCCCCGCTGGCGGACGGGCCGGCCCGGGCGGCCCTGCTGGCACTGGCCGAGGCCGCCACCGTCCGCAAGTACTGAGCCGGACGACGACGGCCGGACGACGACGGCCCCGAAGAAGGTCAGACGGCGCGCAGCCGCCGGGCGAACGCGGCGGCCGCCGCACCCGGGTCCTCGGCCGCCGTGATGGCCCGGACGACCACCACCCGGTCGGCCCCCGCGGCCAGTACCTCGTCCAGGTTGCCGAGGTCGATGCCGCCGATGGCGAACCACGGCCGCCCGGTGGACAGCTTCGCCGCGTACTCGACCAGACCGAGGCCCGGCGCGAAGCGGCCCGGCTTGGTCGGGGTCGGCCAGACCGGGCCGGTGCAGAAGTAGTCGACGCCGGGCTCGACGGCCGCCGCGTCCACCTCGGACTCGGCGTGGCAGGAGCGCCCGATCAGCACGTCCTCGCCGAGGATCGCGCGGGCGGCCGGCACCGGCAGGTCGTCCTGCCCGAGGTGCAGCACGTCCGGGCCGGCCGCGTGCGCGACGTCGGCCCGGTCGTTGACCGCGAGCAGCTTGCCGTGCCGGCGGCAGGCGTCGGCGAGGACCTCCAGCGCGGCCAGCTCCTGCTTGGCCTCCAGGCCCTTGTCCCGGAGCTGGACGATGTCCACGCCGCCGGCCAGCGCGGCGTCCAGGAACCCGGCCAGGTCGCCCTGCTCGCGCCGGGCGTCGGTGCACAGGTACAGCCGGGCGTCGGCGAGCCGTCCGCGCCGGTCCGTCACCACGCCATCGCCTGGGCCCGCCGCTTGACCTCGGTGGCCCGGTTCTCGCAGAGCGCCTGGATCGGCGTGCCGGGCAGCGACGAGTCCTCGGTGAACATCCACACCAGGATCTCGTTGTCGTTGAAACCGCTGTCGCGCAGCACCGTCACCGTGCCGAGCAGGTGCTTCACCAGGCCGGTCTCGTCGATGAACGCCGCCGGGACCTGCAGCGACTTGTTGGGGCCGCGGCGGACGGCGATCAGCTCACCCTTCTTGACCATGTTGCGGACCTCGGTGATCACCACACCCCACCGCTCGGAGATGTCCGGCAGGTAGAGCCACGCGGGGACCAGGGATTCAATCTTGGCTTCGATCTCACTCACCCCCCCAGACTGCCACCTCCGCGGCCCCCCGCGCACCAATCGCCCTCCCGGCGGGCGCCCCGCCGCTACCCGGCGAGCGCCGACTTCAGCGGAACGGCCGGGTCGGCCGCCCGGGCCCGGTCCAGCACGGCGCCGCGCTCGACCAGCCGCCGGCCCTGGGTCAGGTCGCGCGGCCGGTCCACCGCGAGCAGCGCCCGCAGGACGCCGTCGCGCAGCCAGAGCACCGACCAGTCGGCGTCGTCCGGGGAGCCCCGCCAGAGCAGTTCGTCCTCCGCGCCGTGCCGTCCGGCGTACTGCACCATCCGCCCGAACTGCTCCGACCAGAAGTACTGCACCGGGTCGTACGGCGGCGCGTCCGCCCCGAGCAGGGTGGCGGCGGCGGCCTCGCCGGACTGCAGCGCGTGGTCCCAGTGCTGGACGGTCAGCCGGGTGCCGGAGCGCGCCGAGGGGTAGCCGACGCAGTCGCCGGCCGCGAGCACGCCCGGCACGGTGGTGCGCAGCCGCTCGTCCACCAGGACGGCGCCGGCCGCGTCCAGCGCGACGCCGGTGCCCGCCAGCCAGCCGGTGGCCGGGCGGGCGCCGATGCCGACCACGACCTCGTCCGCGGGCAGCCGCGAGCCGTCGGCGAGCAGCACCGCGCCCGGTTCGACGGCGGCCACACCGGTGCCGCAGCGCAGCACGATCCCGGCCTCGGCGTACCAGGCGGCCATCGCCCGGCCGACCTCGGTGGGCAGCGCGCCGGGGACGGGCGCCGGCCCGGCCTCGACCACGGTCACCTCGCAGCCGGCCGCCCGGGCGGCGGTGGCCACCTCGGCGCCGATCCAGCCGGCCCCGACCAGGACCAGGCGCAGCCCGGGGCGGAGCAGGGCGCGCAGCGCCAGCGCGTCGTCCAGGGTGTGCAGCACGTGGGCCCGCTCGGCACCGGGCAGGACGCGCGGTTCGGAGCCGGTGGCGATCAGCAGCGCGTCGTACCGGACGTCCCCGGCGTCGGTGTGCAGGGTGCCGGCCGTGCCGGGGCCGCCGGGGGTGAGCCCGGTGGCGCGGCGGCCGGTGAGCAGTTCGACGTCGAGCCGCCCGAAGTCGAGGTCGAGGGCGGTGCTGTCGGTCTTGCCGAGCAGGACGTCCTTGGAGAGCGGCGGCCGGTCGTAGGGCGCGTGCGGCTCCTCGCCGACCAGCGTGATCCGCCCCTCCCAGCCGTCCCGCCGCAGCACCGCGGCGCACTGCGCCCCGGCCAGCCCGGCGCCGACCACGACCACCCGATCCGTCTGTCCCGTACCGCTCAGCTCAGCCACGCCCGTCACTGTACTGAGCCCGGTCGCAGGTCCTCCGACCTAGGACCGACCGCTCGTCGGGCCCGTCACGGGCACCTTCAGCGCTCCGACCCCCCGGAGTTAAGGTGGGGGCACCATCACGGGAGCCCGGCGGACCGGGCTGAGAGGCGGGCTGGCACGGCCCGCGACCGTCCGAACCTGATCCGGGTCATACCGGCGAAGGGAGAGCAGCGACTTTGACACGCTTGGCATCGGGCGACCGCGCCGAGGTGCTGGTGGTCGGCGGCGGGATCATCGGGCTCGTGGTCGCCTGGCAGGCGGCCCGGCGGGGCCTCGGGGTCACCGTGCTCGACCCGGCCCCCGGCGGCGGCGCCGCGCAGGTCGCGGCCGGCATGCTCGCCCCGGTCACCGAACTCCAGTACGGCGAGGAGCCCCTGCTCCGCCTCGGCATGGCCTCCAACGAGCGCTGGGCGGCCTTCGCCGCCGAACTCACCGAGGCGAGCGGCGGCCTGGACACCGGCTACCGGCAGTGCGGCACCCTCGCCGTCGCCCTGGACTCCGACGACCGCGAGGAACTGCGCGAACTGCACGCCTTCCACCGGCGGCTCGGCCTGGACTCGCAGTGGCTCACCGGCCGCGAGGCCCGTCGGCTGGAGCCGATGCTCGCCCCCGGCGTGCGCGGCGGACTGCACGTCACCGACGACCACCAGGTCGACGGCCGCCGACTGGCCGCCGCCCTGGTCCGGGCCTGCGAACGGGCCGGCGTGGTGCTGCGCCGCACCGAGGCCGCCGGACTGCTGGTCGAGGACGACCGGGCGACCGGCGTCCGGCTCGCCGACGGCACGGCCCTCACCGCCGGGCGGGTCGTGCTCGCGGCCGGCTCGCGCAGCCACCTGCTGGCCGGCCTGCCCCCCGGCGTGCTGCCCGCGATCCGCCCGGTCAAGGGCCAGGTGCTGCGGCTGCGGGTGCCGGCGGCCTACCGGCCGTTCCTGTCCCGCAACGTCCGCGCCGTCGTCCGCGGCGCCCACATCTACCTGGTGCCTCGCGCCGACGGCGAGCTGGTGATCGGCGCGACCACCGAGGAGCAGGGCCACGACACCACGGTCACCGCCGGCGGCGTCTACGAGCTGCTGCGCGACGCGCACGAGCTGGTGCCCGGCCTCACCGAGCTGCCGCTGGTGGAGACCGGTGCCGGGCTGCGGCCCGGCTCGCCGGACAACGCGCCGCTGCTCGGCCCGACCGACCTGCCCGGGCTGGTCGCCGCGACCGGCCACTACCGCAACGGCGTGCTGCTGACGCCCGTCACCGGCGACCTGCTCGCCGAGTACCTGGCCACCGGCGACCTGCCGGAGCTCGCCCGCCCGTTCTCCCCCCACCGATTCACGAAGGTCCCGGCATGAGCCCCCGCACCAGCGACACCCCTCCGAACGTCCGGCTGAGCGTCAACGGCGAGCCGCGCGAGGTGCCCGCCTCGACCACCCTCGCCGAGGTGGTCGCCACCCTCAGCGAGGCCCACTCCGGGGTCGCCGCCGCCCTCAACGAGACCGTGGTGCCGCGCACCCGGTGGCCGCTCACCGCGCTGTCCGCGGGTGACCGGATCGAAATCCTCACCGCCGTCCAGGGAGGCTGACCGATGGCCGACGACCTTCTCACCATCGCCGGGGCGTCCTTCTCCTCCCGGCTGATCATGGGCACCGGCGGCGCCCCCAGCCTGGAGGTCCTGGAGCAGGCCCTCCAGGTGTCCGGCACCCAGCTGACCACGGTGGCGATGCGCCGGGTCGACGCCGCCACCCAGGGCTCGGTGCTCGACGTGCTGACCCGCAACGGCATCCGGATCCTGCCCAACACGGCGGGCTGCTTCACCGCCGGCGAGGCCGTGCTGACCGCCCGGCTGGCCCGCGAGGCGCTCGGCACCGACTGGGTGAAGCTGGAGGTGATCGCCGACGAGCGGACCCTGCTGCCGGACCCGATCGAGCTGCTGGACGCCGCCGAGACCCTGGTCGACGACGGCTTCACGGTGCTGCCGTACACCAACGACGACCCGGTGCTGGCCCGCAAGCTGGAGGACGTCGGCTGTGCGGCGATCATGCCGCTGGGCTCGCCGATCGGCTCCGGCCTCGGCATCCGCAACCCGCACAACTTCCAGCTGATCGTGGAGGGCGCCGGGGTCCCGGTGATCCTGGACGCCGGCGCCGGCACCGCCTCGGACGTCGCGCTGGCGATGGAGCTGGGCTGCGCCGCGGTGATGCTGGCCTCCGCGGTCACCCGGGCCCAGGAGCCGGTGCTGATGGCCGACGCGATGCGGCACGCCGCCGAGGCCGGCCGGCTCGCGTACCGGGCCGGCCGGATCCCGCGCCGCTTCCACGCGGAGGCTTCCTCCGCGATGGCCGGCCGGGCCGACCTCGACACCCGCGAGCGCCCGGCGTTCTGAATCCTCGCCCGCTCGCCTCCGGGGCGCTCTGCTCCGGTGCCGACGGTCGGCGCTCCGATGCCCCTTCGTTCCTCAGGGGCCTCCTCGCGCTCTCCCTTTCGGCACCGGCGCGCCCCTTCGGCTCGGGGCGGGTTGTAGTAGTGGGCGTCCGGGGTCACAAAGCGGTGGGCGTTCGGGGTCAAGTGGGCGTCCGGTGTCACAAAGCAGGCACAGAGCGGCCCCCGGATCGATGTCTCCGGGGGCCCTCCGATCCCCACGGCCTAGACTCGCCGGGTGGACATGGCATTGCGCGACCCCCTGATCGGTACCCTGCTCGACGGCCGGTACCGGGTCGAGCGGCGGATCGCCGCCGGTGGGATGTCCACCGTGTACCGGGGCACCGACACCCGGCTCGACCGGGTCGTCGCGCTCAAGGTGATGCACCCCTCGCTGGCCGGGGACGCCGCGTTCACCGCCCGCTTCATCCGCGAGGCCAAGGCCGTCGCCCGGCTCGCCCACCCCAACGTGGTCAACGTCTTCGACCAGGGCGCGGACGGCGGCCATGTCTTCCTCGCCATGGAGTACGTGCCCGGCCGCACCCTGCGCGACCTGCTGAACGACCGGGGCGCGCTCTCCATCCGGGCCGCGCTGGACATCCTGGAGCCGGTGCTCGCCGCGCTCGGCGCCGCCCACCGGGCCGGGCTGGTGCACCGCGACGTCAAGCCCGAGAACGTCCTGATCACCGACGACGGACTGGTCAAGGTCGCCGACTTCGGCCTGGTCCGCGTGCTGAACGCCGCCGACGGCGCGACCTCCTCCAGCACCTCGACCACCGACACCGTGCTCGGCACCGTCTCCTACCTGGCGCCCGAGCAGATCCACCCCGGTGCCGAGACCGACCGCCGGGTGGACGTCTACGCGGCCGGCATCCTGCTGTACGAAATGCTCACCGGCTCCCGTCCGCACACCGGCGAGAACCCGGTCCAGGTGATGTACCGGCATCTGCACGAGGACGTCCCGCCGCCGTCCGCGACCGTGCCCGGCGTGGTGCCCGAACTGGACGCGATAGTGGCCGGGGCCTGCGCCCGCGACCGCGACCTCCGCCCGTTCGACGCGGTGGAACTGCTCGCCGCGCTCCAGCGCGTCCGCCGCGGGCTCACACCGGACCAGCTGGACGCCGAGCCGCCCGCCTCCACCCGCCCCAGCCCCCAGTACCCGACCGGCGAGGCGACCTCGGTGCTCACCCCGGTGGCCCCGGCGGCCCCGGTCGAGCGCACCAGCGTGCTGGACGTGCCGCCGGACGTCATGGAGCAGCTGCTCACCGAGCCCCGTCCGTACGACGAGCCGCCGCCGGTCCGGACGCCCCGGGCCCGCCGGTCCCGGTCCGCCCGCGGGTCCGGGGCCGCCCGACGACGGCTGCCGCGCAAGCCGCTGATCTGGGCGGCCGTGCTCACCACCCTGGTGCTGCTGGTCGGCGGGGCGACGTACGCGATCTCGGGCGCGGTGTACGGCACGGTGCCGGGCGTGCTCGGCAAGGACCGAGCCGAGGCGGAGCGGATCCTCGACGCCGCCGGCATGCACGGGCGGATCACCGAGGTGTACAGCGAGTCCGTCCCGGCCGGCCAGGTGGTCGCGGCCGACCCCGGGGTCGGCACCCGGTCCCGGAAGAGCGACACCGTGACGCTCACCGTCTCGCGCGGGCCGAAGCGGATCGCCGTGCCGGACCTGGTCGGCAAGCCGTCCGCGCAGGCCGCCCCGGCGCTGGCCGGGGTGCAGCTGGCGGCCGGCACGGTCACCTCGACGTTCAGCGACACCGTGCCGGAGGGCTCGGTGATCAGCAGCTCGCCCGCCGCCGGGGAGCAGGTCGCGGAGAACACGCCGGTGGCGCTGGTGGTCAGCAAGGGCATGGTGGCCGTCCCGGACGTGACCGGGATGAGCAAGGAGGCCGCGGAGAAGGCGCTCCAGGCGGCCGGGTTCGCCATGCAGAGCAGCGGGGTCAATCTCTTCGGCACCGGCAAGGTGAACGGTCAGTCCCCGGCGGCCGGTGAGCGCAAGCCGCAGCGCACCGTGGTGACGGTCACCTTCCCGTTCTTCTAGGAGCGACCTTCCGGGAGCGACCTTCAAGGAGCGGCCCCGACCGGACCCCGCGCCCCCTACCGGAGCGGGCCGTCGCCCGGCTCCTCCTGGTGGGAGTACCGCTGCTCGCGCCACGGGTCGGCCCGGTTGTGGTAGCCGCGCTCCTCCCAGAAGCCGCGCCGGTCGGCCCGCATGTACTCGACCGCCCGGACCCATTTGGGCCCCTTCCAGGCGTACAGCCGGGGGACGACCAGTCGGACCGGGAAGCCGTGCTCGGCGGTGATCGTCTCGCCGTTGCGGTGGGTGGCGAGCAGGGTGTCGGGCGCGGCGAAGTCGGCGAGCCGCAGATTGGCGCTGTAGCCGTACTCGGCCCAGACCATGACATGGGTGACGTCCCGGTCCGGGGGTACCAGGTCGAGCAGCAGCGCGGCGGACACCCCGGTCCAGTCGCTGTCGAGCACCGAGAAGCGGGTGACGCAGTGCAGATCGGCCCGGACGGTGGTGCGGGGCAGGGCGTTGAAGCCTTCGAAGTCCCAGCTGTGCTTCTCGGCCGAGGCGGTCGCGCCGAACACCTGGAGGTCCCAGGTCAGGGGCTTGAACCGGGGTACCGGCCCGTAGTGCAGGGCGGGCCAGCCGCGTTGGACCCGCTGGCCCGGCGGGAGCCGGGGGTCAGACGGCGACGACGGTTCTTGCTCGGACTGACCCATGGATCCATGGTGACAGACGGCGGGCGGCGGGCCGCGCGCGCCCCTTGACCGCCTCCCACGCCCCCCTCGTACGGCTCAAGCCCCAGGCAAATCGGATATTCCGACACATGTCCTAGTGAGTGTGAACTTACTGGAATTTCTTCCCGCCCCGGTGCCAGGATGCGTGCAGCCGGAGGGTAACGGCCGTGTCCCGCACGCAGAGCAGCAGGAAGGCAGCGCCATGAAGGGCGACACCGAAGTCATCGAGTTCCTCAACGAACAGCTCACCGCCGAGCTGACCGCGATCAATCAGTACTTCCTGCACGCCAAGATGCAGGAGAACTTCGGCTGGACCAAGCTCGCCAAGTACACCCGGCACGAGTCCTTCGACGAGATGAAGCACGCCGAGGTGCTCACCGACCGGATCCTCTTCCTCGACGGGCTGCCCAACTACCAGCGGCTGTTCCACGTCCGGATCGGCCAGACGGTCAAGGAGATGTTCGAGGCGGACCGCCAGGTCGAGGTCGAGGCGATCGACCGGCTCAAGCGCGGGATCGTGGTGATGCGCGCCAAGAACGACGTCACTTCGGCGAACATCTTCGAATCGATCCTGGAGGACGAGGAGCACCACATCGACTACCTCGACACCCAGCTCGAACTGCTGGAGAAGCTCGGGGAGGCGCTCTACCTCGCGCAGCTGATCGAGCAGCCGGAGTCCTGACCGGGGCCGCGGTCCTGCGGAACCGGGCCCGGCGGGCCCGGGCTCAGGCGACGCGCAGCGCCGCTGTCGGCGCCGGTACCGGCTCCGGCTCCGCCTCGGGGTCGGCCCCCGGGTCGGCCAGACCCAGCTTGGCCGCCAGCCGGGCGGTCGGGCAGGGCCGGGCACCGTGCTCGCCGAGCAGGGCCTGGATGCGCCGGACGCAGGAGCCGCAGTCGGTGCCGGCCTTGCAGCCCTTGGCGATCCGGCGCGGGGTGTCGGCCCCCGCGTCGATCGCCCGCTTCACCTGGTCCTCGGTGACCGCATGGCACATGCATACGTACATCGCGGTCTCTCCCGGAGTGAAGCGAGTGGATCTTGACTAAGGCTTGCCTTAGTTCACTAAGCCTCACCTTACCCGGCGATCCGGGCACGCAAAAGCCTCTCCGGCCGGGGAAAACCCCAGGCCGGAGAGGCTTCGCTCACATTCGGACCGGTCTCAGACGGTGCCGCGGTACATCTCGGCGACCAGGAACGCCAGGTCCAGCGACTGGCTGCGGTTCAGCCGCGGGTCGCAGGCCGTCTCGTAGCGCTGGTGCAGGTCGTCGACCAGCACCTCGTCGCCGCCGCCGACGCACTCGGTGACATCGTCGCCGGTCAGCTCCACGTGGATGCCGCCCGGGTGGGTGCCGAGCGCCCGGTGCACCTCGAAGAAGCCCTTGACCTCGTCGAGCACGTCGTCGAAGCTGCGGGTCTTGTGACCGCTGGACGCCTCGAAGGTGTTGCCGTGCATCGGGTCGCAGATCCAGACCGGCTGCGCGCCCGAGGCGGTGACCTTCTCCACCAGGGTCGGCAGGGCGTCGCGGACCTTGCCCGCACCCATCCGGGTGATGAAGGTGAGCCGGCCGGGCTCGCGCTCCGGGTCCAGCTTCTCGATCAGGGTGAGCGCCTCGTCGACCGTGGTGGTCGGGCCGAGCTTCACACCGATCGGGTTGCGGATCTTCGAGGCGAACTCGATGTGCGCGTGGTCCAGCTGACGGGTGCGCTCGCCGATCCACACCATGTGGCCGGAGACGTCGTACAGCTCGCCGGTGCGCGAGTCCACGCGGGTCAGCGCGGTCTCGTAGTCCAGGACCAGCGCCTCGTGGGACGAGAAGAACTCGACCGTCCGGAACTCCTCCGGCGCGACACCGCAGGCGTTCATGAACGCCAGCGCGTTGTCGATCTCGCGGGCCAGCTGCTCGTAGCGCTGACCGGCCGGCGAGTTGCGCACGAAGTCCTGGTTCCAGGCGTGCACCTGGCGCAGGTCCGCGTAGCCACCGGTGGTGAAGGCGCGCACCAGGTTGAGCGTCGCGGCGGACGCGTTGTACATCCGCTTCAGCCGCTCCGGGTCCGGGATCCGGGACTCGGGGGTGAACTCGAAGCCGTTCACCGAGTCGCCCCGGTAGACCGGCAGGGTCACGCCGTCGCGGGTCTCGGTCGACTTCGAGCGCGGCTTGGAGTACTGCCCGGCGATCCGGCCGACCTTCACCACCGGCACCGAGGCCGCGTAGGTGAGCACGGCCGCCATCTGCAGCAGGGTCTTGAGCTTGTTGCGGATGTGCTCCGCCGAGACGCCGTCGAAGGCCTCGGCGCAGTCGCCGCCCTGCAGCAGGAACGCCTCTCCACGGGCCACGGCTCCGAGTCGGGCGCGCAGCTGGTCGCACTCGCCGGCGAAGACGAGCGGCGGATACGAGGCGAGGTCCGCAAGGGTCTTGCGCAGAGCCTCTTGGTCCGGCCATTCGGGCTGCTGCGCCGCGGGCAGGGCTTGCCAGGTGTGGGGATTCGTCACGGTCACGCGGTCAAGGCTACGGGGTGCGGCAACCGAATTGTGACCACCGCCCGAGGGATGAGACACCTTGCGGACAATCGGGTGACGGCCCTCACGCCCCTCCGGGGATCCGCTAGGCTCGGTCCCGTGAACACGCCGCACACCCGATCCTGGTGGTGGGCCGAGCCTTCGGGTGGCCCACAGTCAGCGCGTTCCTAGACGCACACGACGGCCGCCCCCCGGGGCGGCCGTCGGCGTTCCACCAGCCGGTCGGCAGCCTCCCGGAGCGGAAATCCCACCCCGCCGCAGAAGCCATCCCGGAAGGAACGCCGCCACCGTGACCAGTGCCGCCGACCTGCTCGCCCGCCTCACCGCCGCCGACGCACCGGCCTTCGCCCTGCTGCACCGCCGCACGCCCCGCACCGCCCCGGACACCGTCGAGATCCTGCTCGGCACCGTCGGCAGCCACGACCGGCTGGCCGACCTGCCGGTCCGCCACGGCGTCCCCGCCGACGGCCCCGTCCACGACCTGCTGGCCCTCGTGCCCTACCGGCAGATCCGCGAGCGCGGCTTCGAGGCGCACGACGACGGCACCCCGCTGCAGGCCCTCTCGGTCACCGAGCAGTACGCCCTGCCGCTGGCCGAGGTCACGGCCGCGCTGCCGCAGCTGCCGGTCGCCCTGACCGACGGCGGCTTCGACATCGACGACGCCGAGTACGCGGAGATCGTCCGCCGGGTGATCGAGGAGGAGATCGGCCGCGGCGAGGGCGCCAACTTCGTCATCCGCCGCGACTTCACCGCGACGCTCGACAACTTCTCGCCCGCGCTCGCCCTCACCCTGTTCCGGCGGCTGCTGGACCAGGAGCGCGGCGCCTACTGGACCTTCCTGGTGCACACCGGCGACCGGGTGCTCGTCGGCGCCTCCCCCGAGGTGCACGTCCGGCAGAGCGGCGGGACGGTCGTGATGAACCCGATCTCCGGCACCTACCGCTATCCCGCCGCCGGCTCCGACCTGGACTCGCTGATCTCCTTCCTCCACGACCCCAAGGAGCTGGAGGAGCTGACGATGGTGGTCGACGAGGAACTCAAGATGATGTGCACCGTCGGCGACCTCGGCGGCCAGGTGCTCGGCCCCCGGCTCAAGGAGATGTCCCACCTCGCGCACACCGAGTACGAGCTGCGCGGCCGCACCTCGCTGGACGTCCGCGAGGTGCTGAAGGAGACCATGTTCGCCGCCACCGTCACCGGCAGCCCGGTGCAGAACGCCACCCGGGTGATCAAGCGGTACGAGCGCGGCGGCCGGGGCTACTACTCCGGCGCGCTCGCCCTGATCGGCCGCTCGGCCAGCGGCGGCCAGCTGCTGGACTCCCCGATCTGCATCCGCACCGCCGACATCGACCCGGCCACCGGCCGGCTCGCCGTCCGGGTCGGCGCCACCCTCGTCCGCCACTCCGACCCGGACGGCGAGGTCGCCGAGACCCACGCCAAGGCCGCCGGGGTGCTCACCGCGATCGGCGCCCGCCCGGCCCCCGCCCGGACGGCCGGACGGAACAGCCCGCGCCTCGCCGACAACCACCGGGTCCAGGCCGCGCTGGACGCCCGCCGGGCCGGCCTCGCCCCGTTCTGGCTGCGGATGCAGCAGCCGTCCCGGATCACCGAGCAACTGGAGACCCTCGTCGTCGACGGCGAGGACACCTTCACCGCGATGCTCGGCCACCTGCTGACCTCGCTCGGCCACCGGGTCACCGTGGCCAGGTTCGACGAGCCGGGCCTGCGCGAGCGGGTCGCCGCCCACCCCGGCGCGCTGGTGCTCGGCCCCGGCCCGGGCGACCCGGCCGCCGCCGACGACCCCAAGATGGCCGTCCTGCGCCCGATCGTCACCGACGCGCTGGCCGCCGTCCGGGCCGGGCGGCGTACCGCCCCGCTGCTCGCCGTCTGCCTCAGCCACCAGCTGCTGTCCGGCGCGCTCGGGCTGCCGCTGGTGCGCAAGGCGGTGCCGTACCAGGGTGCCCAGGAGAGCGTGGACCTCTTCGGCGAGCAGCGGACGGTCGGCTTCTACAACACCTTCACGGCGCGCTGCACCGACGACGACGCCGCCCGGCTGGCCGCCGCGGGCGTCGAGGTGGCCCGGGACCCGCTGACCGGGGACGTGCACGCGCTGCGCGGGCCGGGCTTCGCCGGACTGCAGTTCCACCCCGAGTCGGTGCTCACCAGGGACGGGGTGGAGATCGTCGCCGGGCTGCTGCGCGGAGCGGTGGCCGGCGTCCCGCGCTGAGCCCCCGTCACCGGGACGACTCCTGTGACGCCCGGGGCGGGTGGGCGTGTCCGCGCACCCGCCCCGGGCGTCACACCGCGTCGTCGAGCCCCTGCTCGATCGCGTACCTGACCAGCTCGACCCGGTTGTGCAGCTGGAGCTTGCCCAGGGTGTTCTGGACGTGGTTCTGCACCGTGCGGTGGGAGAGCACCAGCCGATCGGCGATCTGCTTGTACGACAGCCCCTTGGCGACCATCCGCAGCACCTCGGTCTCCCGCGCCGTCAGCTGCGGGACGACCGGCGCGGCCGGGGCGGGCGGCTCGGCCGCCAGCCGGCGGAACTCGCCGAGCACCAGCCCGGCCAGGCCGGGGGTGAACACCGCGTCGCCGACGGCGGTGCGGCGCACCGCGTCCAGCAGTTCCTCCCGCCCGGCCGACTTGACCAGGTAGCCGGTCGCGCCCGACTTCACCGCCTCCAGCACGTCCGCGTGCTCGCCGCTCGCGGACAGCACCAGCACGCGCGCCGACGGGTCGTGCCCGACCAGCCGGCGGCAGACCTCGGCGCCGGACAGGCCCGGCAGGTTGAGGTCGAGCACCACGACCTGCGGGGAGCAGGCGCGGGCCCGGCGGACGGCCTCCTCCCCGTCCCCGGCGGTGGCCACCACGTCCAGCCCGGCCTCGGCGAGGTCCCGGGAGACGGCGTCGCGCCACATCGGGTGGTCGTCCACCACCATCACCCGCACCGGGCGGACGGCGGCCGCCTGCTGATCGGTCGACAGGTCGGTGGTCATGCGCGGAACCCTTTCGCGGGAGGTGTCACAGGAGGCCGGCCGGGGCGCCGGACGCGGTGCGCGGGACCCTGAGCTCCACCTCGACGCCCTCCCCGGGCGACGAGTACAGCTCCGCGGTCCCGCCGAGGTCCAGCAGCCGGCCCCGGATCGACTGGGAGACGCCGAGCCGCCCGGCCCGCTCCGCCTCGCCGAGCCGCCCGGGCGCGAAGCCGGGACCGTCGTCGCGGACCGAGACCGTGACGGCCTCAGGTTCGTCCTCGACCAGGATCCAGGCCCGCGCGCCGGGCCCGGCGTGCCGGCGCACATTGTCCACCGCGGCGCCGACGGCGGCGGCCAGCTCACCGGCGGTCCGCCCGGGCAGCAGCACCGGGGTGCCGGGGGCCGAGACGGTCACCCGCTCGTCGGTGTGCGGGGTGAGCAGGGTACGGAGGTCCTGCGGCTGCTCGGGCGCGCGCTGCTCGGGCAGCGGTCCGCCGCTCATCAGCGCGCGCAGGGCGCGTTCCTGCTCGCCGGCCAGCCGCCCCAGCTCGGTGAGGTCGTCGCCGCCGGCCGGGGCCCCGGTGCCCCGGCGCTGGACGAGCGCGAGCACCTGCAGCACCCCGTCGTGGATGTCCCGGGAGAGCCGCTCCCGCTCCCGGGTGGCCGCCTCGACCTGGAGCGCCCGGGTCAGCGTCGCCTCACTGGCCCGGGCCAGTTCGATCACGTAGCCGATCGCGCAGCCGGCCACCATGAGCAGCACGATGTTGTGGAGGTTGTCGCCGGTCGCGCCGCCGTGGCCGAGGATGTTGGCCACCCCGATCACCGAGCCGGCCGCCGCCGCCCAGCGCCAGCCGCCCCGGCCGGCGAAGCCGAGCACGGTGCCGGCCGCCCAGATGGTGGGCAGGGTCGGCGCGCCGTGGCTGATCCGGGCGGGGTCGTCGACCATGCCGCTCATCACGATGCCGGTGACGGCGAGCGTGAGATCGGTGGCGAGGACGTACCAGGTGCAGCGCTGCGGGCCGGAGAAGGCCCGGGTGGAGGCGAGCGTCCAGAGGGTCAGCGCACCGAGGTAGATCCAGCCCGCGACGGGGTGCAGGAACGCCAGGTACGAGTCGAAGTAGCGGAGCAGCGCGTAGCACAGGGCCAGCACGCGGAACGAGGAGATCGCCCGCCAGAGCGGCAGTTCGACGGACATGCCGCCCGCCGCCACCGCCGCGCCGACCGTGCCCGGGCGCGCCGCCCCGGCTCTGCCGCCGTCCGTCATCCCTGTCGCCCTCCCCCGGCGCCGGGTCGGCCCCGTGTCAGGCCGGCCCGGTGTCCTTCTGCTGCTCCTGCTCGGCCTTCTCCTGCTCGGCCTTCTCCAGCTTGTCCGCCTCGGCCTTCTCGGCCTTGGCGGCGGCCTGCTCGGCCTTCTGCACGGCGTCGGCCTTCTTCTTGTCGTCGGCGAGCTGCCGCTTGGCGGCGGTCGCGTAGATGTCCACGTACTCCTGGCCGGACAGCCGCATGATCTCGTACATCACCTCGTCCGTCACCGAACGGAGGATGAAGCGGTCGTTCTCCATGCCGTGGTAGCGGGAGAAGTCCAGCGGGCGGCCGATCCGGATGCCCGGGCGGGTGCCGAAGTTCGGGACCACCTGGCCGGGCGGCTGCACCTTCTCGGTGTCGATCATCGCGACCGGGATGACCGGCGCACCGGTGGCCAGGGCGACGCGGGCCAGGCCGCCGACCTTGCCCCGGTAGAGCTTGCCGTCGGGCGAGCGGGTGCCCTCCGGGTAGACGCCGAACAGCTCGCCCCGGTCCAGCACGGCGATCGCCGAGCGGATCGCCGCCTCGCCGGCGCCGCGCACGCCCGAGCGGTCGACCGGGAGCTGGCCGACGCCCTTGAAGAAGGCGGCGGTCAGCCGGCCCTTGATGCCCGGCGTGGTGAAGTACTCCGCCTTGGCGATGAAGGTCACCCGGCGCTTGATCAGCGCGGGGAAGAAGAAGGAGTCCGAGAACGAGAGGTGGTTGCTCGCGATGATCGCGGCACCCTCGGTGGGGATGTTCTCCTCACCCTCGATCCACGGCCGGAAGAAGATCCGAAGCAGTGGCGCGACGATCATCTTCATCAGTCGGTAGAACAACCCGGGCCTCCTGTATTGCGGACCGGTCGATCCTAATGCCCTTCGGTGTCCGCCCGTGCCCCGCCCCGCCCCGACGGGGTGTCCCGGGGGCGGGGCGGCCCGGTGCCCGGCGGGGGTGTACGGGGCGGGCGGGCACGTGGGACGATGCGAATTCCGCAGCTTCCGGTGCCGGCCGGTACCCGCACGCCCCCGCACGCCCAGCGCGTACCGCTCGAAACAGCGCCACCTCCAGCGCCACCCTCCAGCGTCCTCGCCCGCGAAGGAGCCCGCCATGCCGCTGCTGCCCGGTGCCGAACCGTACCGCCACCGGGGCGGGCCGGTGGGCGTCCTGCTCTGCCACGGGTTCACCGGCTCCCCGCAGTCGCTGCGGCCGTGGGCCGAGGACCTCGCCCGGGCCGGGTACACGGTCGGGCTGCCGGTGCTGCCGGGCCACGGCACCCGCTGGCAGGACATGCAGCTCACCCGCTGGGAGGACTGGTACGCCGAGGTCGAGCGGGAGCTGCTCGACCTGGCCGGGCAGTGCGAGCGGGTCTTCGTCGTCGGGCTGTCGATGGGCGGCGGGCTGGCGCTGCGGCTGGCCTCCGTGCACGGTCCGACGATCGCCGGGCTGGTGCTGGTCAACCCGTCGGTGCGGTCGGACAACCCCGCGAGTGTCATTCTGCCGGTGCTGCGGCACCTGGTGCCGAGCGTGCCCGGGGTCGCCAACGACATCGCCCGGCCCGGCGCGAACGAGCTGGCCTACGACCGCACCCCGCTGCACGCCGCCTGGTCGCTGGCCCGGCTGTGGAAGGACGTCCAGGCCCGGCTGCCCCGGGTGACCCAGCCGGTGCTGCTCTTCCGCAGCCCGCAGGACCACGTGGTCTCCGCGGCCAACTCCGAGCTGGTGCTGGCCCGGATATCCTCGACCGATGTGACGGAGCGGCTGTGCCAGCGCAGCTACCACGTCGCGACGCTGGACCACGACGCGGGGGAAATATTCGCGGCCGCCCAGGACTTCATCCGACGGTTGGCTCCCGCGCACGCGGCGGGCGTCATCCCGGTGAAATCCGACCACCACCAAGGCTGAAGGGCCGGAAGTGCACGAGAGCAGCACGGCGGGCGGCGAGGACGACGCGCCCCGCGAGGACGGTGCGACCACGGGCGGCGCGCGGCCGGGCGCCGGGCGGGCCGACGGCGAGCAGACGGGCCGGGGGCCGGCCGGGGGCGCGGCGGCCCCGGCGACGGGCGGCGAGGCGACGACGGCCGGGTCCGGATCGGGGCCGGTTTCCGGCTCGGGCACGGCTTCGGGACCGGGTTCGGCCTCGGGCACGGCTTCGGGAACGGCCTCCGGCTCCGGTGACGCCCCGGTGGCGGCCGAGGGCGGCGGGGCGGCCGAGCCGTCCAGGACGCGGCGCGCGCCCGAGCGCAGCCAGGCCGAGCAGGACGAGATCTTCGCCGCGCTGGTCGCCCAGTTCGACGACCCGGTGGACCTCAACAACCCCAACTGGCCCGAGGTCGAGAACCTCCGGGCGCGCAACGAGCTCAAGGGCTTCAAGGACCCCTCCGGCACCGACCGGCTCCCCGGCGAGCCCGGCGACCTCTCCGACCTGGCGCCCCAGCCGCGCCCCCGCTCCGGCCGCCCGGTGATGCCGGCCGCCGGCTCCGCCGGGCCGCGCGACTTCGAGCTGTCCGAGGAGACCGACGAGGACCACTTCGTCCCGCCGGAGCCGCCGCCGCTGCCCGAGGCCGACACCACCGCCAAGTTCGCCTGGCTGGCGGTGCTCGGCGGACCGGCGCTGCTGCTCTTCGACGCGGTGGTCTGGCGCGAGGTCTCCGGCTGGCCGGCCTGGGTCGGCGTGGCCTCCTTCCTCGGCGGTTTCGCCACCCTGGTGGTCCGGATGAAGGACCGCGACGAGGACGAGCCCGAGGACCCGCACGGCGGCGCCGTCGTCTGACCCCTCCGCTTCCCGCGCCCCGGGCCGTACCCGGGCGTCCGTCGCACGGCCTCCCGGGCACCGCCCGGGAGGCCGTCGGCGTTCCGGCCCGGTCCTGCGGTCACTCCTCGGAGTGGAGTTCGGCGGCCAGTGGGTGCAGTGGTGCCCGGCCCTGCCGGGCCACCGCGGGGGGCGACCCGAAGCTGTGTGCCGACGCTCCGGGGCCGGGCACCCCTCGTGCACGAAGGGACCCGTCCGGAGTGGCGGGTGCGCGGTGCACCCGTGAGGCGACGCCGCCGCCGCGAGGACCTCGGCACGAGGACCACCGGACCAGGGGTCGGCGTGACGACGAGGAGACTCGAAGTGGACCGTTTGCCCATGTCCAAGTCCAAGCCCGGGTCCAGGCCCGGTCCCGGGTCCGGGTCCCGCGGGTGGCCGGGATCCGCTCGGCTCGGCGCGGCCGGCACGCCGGCCGGGGTCGACCTCTCGGTCACCAAGACCGGCCCCGCCACCGTCACCGCCGGCGGCCAGGCTTCGTACACCGTGACGGTGACCAACCGCAGCACCGGCCAGAGCGCCACCGGCGTCACCCTCACCGACTCGCTCACCGGCCCGGGCACCGTGCTCTCGGCCACTCCGGGCCAGGGCAGCTGCACCACCACCGCCACGGCCGCCAACTGCACCCTCGGCACCCTCGCGGCCGGCGCGAGCACCACCGTCACGGTGACCGTCGAGCCCCGGGCCACCGGCACCCTCACCGACACCGCCACCGTCGGCGCCGCCCAGAGCGACCCGGCCCCGGCCAACAACACCGCCACCACGAACACCGGCGTCAACAACGCCCACGGCTGCACGATCATCGGTACCGCCAACGGCGAGACCCTGTTCGGCACCGGCGGCAGCGACGTCATCTGCGCCCTCGGCGACAACGACACGGTCAACGCGGACGGCGGCAACGACACCGTCTACGCCGGCTCGGGCAACGACACGGTCGACGGCGGGTCCGGCAACGACACGCTCCTCGGCGGCCTCGGCAACGACCGGCTGACCGGTGGCATCGGCAACGACACGCTCAACGGCAGCCCCGGCACCGACACCCTGAACGGCGGCTCCGGCACCGACAGTTGCACCGCGGCGGCGGGCGACACCGTCATCAGCTGCCCGTAGTACTCCCCCGGCGGTCCGTTCGCGCGGCGCGGCACCCGGAAGGGGTGCCGCGCCGCGCGGCCGTGTCAGCGACCGTCGGGACCGGGCCCCGGTGCGGGCAGCCGGAGCACGGCCAGGACCGGCAGGTGGTCGGTGGCGGCCAGCAGGTCGGCCCCGGTGACGCCGGGCAGCCCGTGCGGGACGCCGCAGGCCAGCACCTCGATGTCGGGGGTGGCGAAGACGGCGTCGAGCCGCTGGTAGGGGTTCTCCGGCACGGAGGTCATCTCGCCGCCCCAGGGCGCCACCGTGTACCCGTCCTGGAGCCGCTCGGCCAGCGACCGCCAGCCGGGCCCGTCCGGGTGCTCGTTGAAGTCCCCGGCGATCACCCCGGGTCCGGCGTGCCGCAGCTGTCCGGCGAGCAGTCCGAACTGCCGCAGCCGCTCGTCCGCGTCCAGGCTGAGGTGGCAGCTGGTGACGGTGAACGGCGCCGCCCCGGCCACCTCGACCAGCGCGGTCGCGAAGCCGCGCGCGTGCAGCCCCCTGGTCTTCGGCAGCAGCCGGTCGTGGACGGCCCGCACCCGGACGCCGGGCCGGCCGAGCAGCAGCGGCCCGGCCGCGATCCGGCCGCCACCGCTCAGCACCACGGTGCCGGTCGCCCGGGCGAGCCAGGCGGCCTGCCCCTCGGGGCGCCAGTAGCGCGGCGACTCCTGTACGCAGACGAGGTCCGGCCCGCAGGCCCGGACCACCCGGGCGAGCGCCCTCCGGTCGTCCCGCAGGGAGCGGATGTTGTAGCTGAGCAGCCGGAGCCGACCCGGTGCGGGCGGCGGAAGTTCGGCCGGTGCGGTGGTCATCGGTGGTCCTCCCCTGGGCGTCCCGGACGACGCTACCGCCCGGACCGCCGGGCCCGCCGACGGCGCGACACCCCTGGCAGGCCGAAACGGCGGCGGCCCGGTCCGCGGGGAACCGGGCCGCCGGTGGCGGTGCGACGGGTGGGGTCAGACCGTGCGGGCCAGGTCGGCCGCGCCGGCGATCCCGGCGGCCGAACCGGTGGAGGCGAGCACCACCTCGGCGCGCGGGCGGTGCACCCCGCCGGTCAGGTAGTGCTCGAAGGCCTTGGCGACCGGGTCGAGCAGCAGCCGGCCGGAGTCGGAGACGCCGCCGCCGAGCACGAAGACGGCCGGGTCGAAGAGCGCCGCGAGGTCGGCCATCCCCCGGCCCAGCCAGTCGGCCAGTTCGGCGTAGCACTCCAGGGCGAGCGGGTCGCCCTCCTCGGCGGCCTGGGTGATGTGGATGCCGCGGATGGTCTCGGCGACGCCGTCGTTGAGCTCCAGCATCCGCTTGCCGCGCACGGTGTCCTCGGCGGCGCGCTCCCGGCCGTACCGGCGCAGGGCGCGGCCGGAGCCGTACTGCTCCCAGCAGCCCCGGCCGCCGCAGCCGCAGGGCAGGCCGTCCGGGACCATGTTGAGGTGGCCGATCTCGCCGGCCACGCCGAACCGGCCCCGGTGGAGCCGGCCGTCCAGGACGAGGCCGCCGCCGATGCCGGTGCCGACGGTGATCAGCACCATGTCGCTGTGGCCGGCCGCGGCACCGAAGCGGTACTCGGCCCAGGCGGCGCAGTTGGCGTCGTTCTCGACCACCGCGGGCAGGCCGGTCAGCTCCTCGACCCGGCCGCGCAGGGGCTCGTCCTCCCAGTCGATATTGGGGGCGAAGATCACCGTCGAGCGCTCGCGGTCGACGAAGCCGGGGGCCCCGATGCCCGCCGCGGTCACCTCGGGGTACTGCTCCTTGAGTTCGCGCACGGCCTGCGCGATGGCGTCGACCGCCCACTGCGGGTCGGCCGGGGTGGGCACCCTGGTCCGGGCCAGGATCTCGCCGGCCTCGTCGACCACGCCTGCCGCGATCTTGGTCCCGCCGACGTCGACGCCGATGGTCAGAGCCATGTGTCCCTCAGCTATTCACTCGTTCCCGCTGGACGGAACGCTACCGCCCAACCAAGCCCCCGTACACACCGTCGCATACATTAACCGAAGACAATCTGCGACCGACCCGGCCGAGCCCCTTCAAAAGTCGTACATTTTCACCGGTGGCATCACAGGCTGAAGCCAGGAGGTGACCCGGAGGGGATCAGGGGTTCACTGCTTGGCGGACGGTCCCTCAGCCTCGTCGTCGAGGTCCACCCGTTCGGTGCGGGCCTGCTCCCCGGCGGTCCAGCGGTGCTCGTGTCCCGCCACGGCGGCCCGGTAGGCGGCCAGCAGCTCGGCCCCGGCGGCGGCCAGTCCGCTACCGGCGGCGGCGAGGTGGTCGTACACCTCGGGCTGCTTCTCGCGCAGCCGGTCGGCCAGCCCGGCCAGCGAGATCAGGGTCTCGGCGCTCGCCTCCTGGGCCTTCTCGCCGAAGACGGAGGCGAACCGGCGCACCTCGTCCACCAGCGGGCCCAGTTCCGGCCCGAACGGGTGCTCGGCGGTGGGCTCGGTCCGGTCGGTGGTGGTCATCGCGCGCGCCTCCTCAACAACGGTGCCCGCGCCCGCGGCCACCCGCCCCGACGCTACCGGACCCCGTTGGGCCCCCTGCACGGAAGGCGAGCGGGCGACCCCCGCCCCGAGCCCCACGAAGGAGGCGAGCGGGCGACCCCCGCCCCGAGCCCCACGAAGGAGGCGAGCGGGCGACTACCTGGGCCAGAGAGCGGGGTCCGGGGCGAAGCGGATCGCCAGCACCCCGTCCTGCAGGCCCGCGCCCGCGACCGTGCAGCGCCGCAGCGCCGACGGCAGGGCCAGCACCCGGCGGTGCGCACCCAGGCCGACCACCAGTTCGTCCCCGCGCCGGACCAGGTCCAGGTCCTCCCGCGCGGCACCCGGCAGTTCCAGGCGCCAGACCAGCAGACCGTCCGCGGCCCGCCGGTCCTCGACGGTCCACGGCCCGGCGGCCCGCGCCTCCGGGCCGGACCCGGTGCCGTAGAGGCGGTCGGCGACGGCCTCCAGGGTGGCCTCGGCGGGCCCGGTGGTGAGCAGCGGGACGCCGTCCAGGGTGGCGGCCAGCGCGGTCAGCTCGTCCCGGCGGCGCCCGGCTAGGGCGGCCAGCCACGGGTCGGGCGAGTCGGCGGCGGCGTCCGGCAGCACCCCGTGCACCACCACGGCGTCCGGGCGGTGGCCGTGCAGGGCGAGGCCGGCCCGGATCCGCCGCAGTTCCGCGAAGGGGTGGGCGTCGGCGGCGGTGACCAGGCGGACGCTGGTGCCGGGCGCGGTGATCGCGGCGCGGGCCGCAGCGAGCGCGCCGGCGGCCTTGCCGCGCGTCTCGTACAGCCAGTCGGCAGGCATCGGGACCCCGGCGAGGCCGGCCAGCAGGGGCCGCAGGGCCCGGGCGGCCTGGCGCTGCTCGGGAACGAGCCGGGCCAGGTAGCGCTCCAACTGCTCGGGCAGGGCGAGGGTGGCGATCAGATCGGCGGGCGGCGGGGCGAGCACCACCAGGACGTCGGCCTCGACGGCGGGCAGGGCCCGGAGCAGGGCGAGCCGGGCGGTGCCGGGGAGCGCGGTGAGCTCCTCGGGGTCGAGCGGGTCGGCGCCGAGCAGGTCGAGCGCGGGCTTGAGCCGGCCGCCGATCTCGTCGAGCGCGTGCCGGAAGGCGGCCTGCTCGTCGGTCCTGGCGACGGCCAGGCCGGGCGCGTACCCGGCGGGCTCGGCCTCCAGCCGGACGCCGAGGACGGCGTCCAGGGTGCGGTGCGGGTCGTCGGCCGCGAGGAGCAGCGTGCGCCGGCCCTGCCGGGCGGCGTGCAGGGCGGTGGCGGCGGCCACCTCGGGGGCCGCCGGGTCGCCGCTGACCAGGATGGTGCGTGTCGCCGTCATGCCGTACCGCCCCTGTCCGTCCGCGCCGCCGGGCCTCAGAGCGCCTTGCCGGCGGCGGTGTCCTCGACCCGCTTCTTCAGGCCGGCCAGCGCCCGGTCGATGATGACCTTCTCGGCCTTGCGCTTGATCATGCCCAGCATCGGGATCTTGACGTCCACCGCGAGCTGGTAGGTGACCTCGGTGCGGTCGGCGCCGAGCGGGGCCAGGGTGTAGGAGCCGTCGAGCGAGCGGAGCATCTGGCTGCGCACCAGGGTCCAGGCGCACTCGCGGTCGCCGTCCCAGGTGTAGGCGAGCACGTGCTCGTCGCGGATGGCGCCGGCGTCGAGGACCAGCCGGACCTGGGCGGCGCGGCCGTCCTCCGCCGTCTCCAGGACCTCGATCTCCTTGACCTCGCCGGTCCAGGCCGGGTAGGCGGCGAAGTCCGCGATCACGGCCATGACCGTCGCCGGGGTCGCGTCGATGGTGATGCTCGACCTGGTGTGCTCCGCCATGGAATGGCCCTCCGCGTCGTCCCGTGCTGGTCCGGCCGAGGCTGCTCGGCCGGGTGCGCCCGGAGCAGGCTATCGCGCCCCGCGATCCGGCCGGTCCCTCGGTGCGCCCCGGGGCGCCCGGGTGCGCCCCGCCGCCGGAGCACACGGTCCGTGGCCGACGGCTACCGGCCGGTCACCTCCGGGCTGTCGTAGGGTGCCATTCGAACGACCCGGTCCCGACCTGGTCGGACGGGTCAAGGTGTGACACTTCGAACACCGGAGCCGACCCCCCTGGTCGAAGCTGCCTACCGGGCAGTAACGTCCTGCCGTCCCGCAGCGTCGCGAACGAGGAGCAGTCTTGCTCGACTTCAGCCTTCCGGCCCTCTACCAGGTACCGAGCGGCGGTAACCTCTCCGACCTCGTGCAGCAGAACGCCGAGCGGCACCCCGATGTCGCGGTGCTCAGCCGCAAGGTGGACGGCCAGTGGCAGGAGTTGACCGCCGCCCAGTTCCAGGTCGAGGTGCGGGCGGCCGCGAAGGGCCTGATCGCCGCCGGTGTCGCGCCGGGCGACCGGGTGGGCGTCATGTCCCGCACCCGGTACGAGTGGACGCTGCTGGACTTCGCGATCTGGACGGCCGGCGCGATCACCGTGCCGGTGTACGAGACCTCCTCCGCCGAGCAGGTCGAGTGGATCCTCGGCGACTCCGGGGCGGTCGCGGTGTTCACCGAGACCGCGACCCACACCGCGGTGGTCGCGGACGTCCGGGACCGGCTGCCGGAGCTTCGGCACACCTGGCAGATCGAGGGCCCGGCCCTCGCCGCGCTGGCCGAGTCGGGCCGCGAGGTCACCGACGCCACCGTCGAGGAGCGCCGCTCGGCGGCCGGCCCCGACGCGATCGCCACCATCGTGTACACCTCGGGCACCACCGGCCGCCCGAAGGGCTGTCAGCTGACCCACGGCAACTTCATGGCCGAGTGCGGCAACGTGGTGGAGCGCCTGGCCCCGCTGTTCCGCACCGGCGAGAGCTCCGTCCTGCTCTTCCTGCCGCTGGCCCACGTGCTCGCCCGGATCGCCGAGATCGCCCCGGCGATGGCCCCGATCAAGCTCGGCCACGTCTCCGACATCCGGGACGTCACCGCCGAACTGGCCGCCTTCCGGCCGACGCTGATCCTGGGTGTGCCCCGGGTCTTCGAGAAGGTCTACAACACCGCCCGGGCCAAGGCGCAGGCGGACGGCAAGGGCAAGATCTTCGACAAGGCCGCCGACACCGCGATCGCCTACAGCCGGGCGCTGGACGCGGGCGGCGCGGGCCTGCTGCTCAAGCTCAAGCACGCCGTCTTCGACAAGCTGGTCTACAGCAAGCTGCGGGCCGCGCTCGGCGGCCGGGCCACCCACGCGATCTCCGGCGGCGCCCCGCTGGGCGAGCGGCTCGGGCACTTCTACCGGGGCATCGGCTTCACCGTGCTGGAGGGCTACGGCCTGACCGAGACCTGCGCGGCCACCGCCTTCAACCCGTGGGACAAGCCGAAGATCGGCACGGTCGGCCGGCCCGTCCCCGGCGCCGCCGTCCGGATCGCCGAGGACGGCGAGGTGTTCTTCAAGGGCCCGCACGTCTTCACCGGCTACTGGAACAACCCGCAGGCCACCGCCGACACCCTGAAGGACGGCTGGATCGCCACCGGGGACATCGGCTCGCTGGACGACGAGGGCTACCTGACGATCACCGGCCGCAAGAAGGAGATCATCGTCACCGCGGGAGGCAAGAACGTCGCCCCGGCCGTGATCGAGGACCGGATCCGGGCCCACGCCCTGGTCGGCGAGGTCATGGTGGTCGGCGACCGCAAGCCCTTCGTGGCCTGTCTGATCACCGTCGACGAGGACTTCTTCCCGAACTGGAAGCAGCTCAACGGCAAGCCCGCCGGGGCCTCGGTGGCCGACCTGCGCGAGGACCCGGACCTGCTGGCCGCCCTCCAGCAGGCGGTGGACGACGGCAACGCGGCGGTCTCGCAGGCCGAGGCGGTGAAGAAGTTCCGGCTGCTCGACACCGTCTTCTCCGAGGAGAGCGGCCATCTGACGCCCTCGCTCAAGCTCAAGCGCAACGTCGTGCTGAAGGACTACGCGGCCGACGTCGAGGCGATCTACCGCAAGTAGGACCCCGCGAACGCGGCTGCGGCCCGCCCCCGTCGTCCGGGGGCGGGCCGCGGCCGCGTTCGCGTCGGGCCCGGGCGTTCAGCCCGCCAGCAGCGAGGTCAGCCGCCCGGCCAGCAGGTCCCAGCGCCAGGAGCGGTCCACCCAGCGCCGCCCGGCCTCGCCCATCCGCCGCCGCAGCTCCTCGTCCCGCAGCAGCCGGACGATCCGCTCCGCCGCCGCCGAGGGCGTGCCGCCCGGCACCACGTAGCCGGTCTCGCCCTCCAGCACCGCGTCCGGCGCGCCGCCGGAGTCCCCCGCCACCACCGGCAGGCCGGTCGCCGAGGCCTCCAGGTAGACGATGCCGAGCCCCTCGACGTCCAGTCCCCCGCGCCGGGTGCGGCAGGGCATGGCGAAGACGTCGCCGGCGCCGTAGTGCGCGGGCAGCTCCTCCCACGGGACCGAGCCGGTGAACCGGACGGCGGAGCGCACGCCCCGGGCGTCCACCAGCTTCTCCAGATCCGCCCGGTACGGGCCGCCGCCGACGATCAGCAGCACGGCGTCCGGCACCTCGGCGAGGATCTGCGGCATCGCCTCGATCAGGGTGTCCTGCCCCTTGCGCGGCACCAGCCGGGAGACGCAGACCACCACCGGGCGGTCCGCCAGCCCGAGCCGCTCGCGCACCGCGGCGCCGCCGGAGTCCGGGTGGAAGGTCCGCTCGTCCACGCCCGGCGGCAGCTGCGCCATCCGCGCGGCCGGCTCCGGGCCGACCGCGGCGGCGATCCGGGAGCGGGTGTACTCGCCGAGGTAGGTGAGCACGTCGGTGCCCTCGCCGATCCGGCGCAGCAGCTGCCGGGCCACCGGCAGCTGGGCCCAGGCGGCCTCGTGCCCGTGGGTCATGCCGAGCAGCCGGCCGGCCCCGGCCCGGCGCAGCGCGGGGGCCATCAGCCCGAGCGGCGCGGCGGCGCCGAACCAGACCGAGTCGCAGCCCTCCGCCCGCAGGATCTCGGCGGCCCGCCGGGTGACCCGGGGTGTGGGAACCATCACCTTCGTACGGTCGCGGACCACCGGGAAGGGCTGCTCGGCGTCGAAGCGCGCGACCTCGGTGCCGTCGCGCCAGGTGGAGGCGTACACCACGACGCTTCCTGCGGGCTGACGGACGGCCATGTTGTGCACGAAGGCCTGGATACCGCCGGGCCTCGGCGGGAAGTCGTTGGTGACGATCAAGGTCTTGTGCATCAGGCCACGGCTCGCTCGGTCGGGGGGTGCTCGGTGTACCGCTGGGTGATCCGTACGATAGGTCAACACGACGACCCGCCGGGAACGGATCCACGCAAGGCAACCGTTCCCTCCCCGGGTCTGTCCTAGGACAAGGGTGGTCGGCGTGTCCGGCCCGGCCCCGCGGTGACGGCCGGTCCCGACCCGCCCGGACTGCCCGGGCGTCCGTCGCGCGGCGCCGCCGACGGAACGTCCGAGACGAACGAGGGAGCGTTGTGGAGTTGGCCCCGGCCACCGAGTCCGGTACACCCAGCGGCGCCGAGGGCTCCGGCACGGCGCTCGCCGTCCGCCGCGAGCCCGTGCAGCGCACCACGCGCCCCTCCGGCCGTTCCGGCGCGCTGCTGGCGCTCGGCGCGAGCTGGGTGGCCACCCGGACGCTGCTGATGCTCCTGGTGACCGGCGTGCTGCGGATGCCCGGCGGGGACATCACCGCCGACGTCTGGCTGATCTACCACGGCTGGTACGGCGTACTGCAGACCGGCACCTTCCCGCTGGACGACGTCACCTGGCAGTACCCGCCCGGCGCCGCCCTGGTGATCCTGCTGCCCGGTCTGCTGCCCTGGTCGTACCTGGTCTCGTTCTGGGTGATCTGCGGCATCGCCGACGCGCTCGCGATGGGCCTGCTGGTCCGCACCGGGCTGCGCAAGGGCCGGGCCCTGACCGGCGCCTGGGTCTGGGTGGCCGGCGTCCCGCTGCTCGGCCCGATGATCTACAACCGCTACGACGTGATCGTGACCGCGATCGCGGTGGCCGGCCTGCTGGCGCTGATCCGCCGCCCGGCGATCGGCGGCCTGCTGCTGGGGCTCGGCGGCATCGTCAAGATCTGGCCGCTGCTCGGCCTCATCGGGACCCCCTCCGGCCGCCGCACCCGGCGCTCCTGGACGGCCGCGGCCGCCACGACCGCCTCGATCGGCTTCCTGCTGGCGGCGGGGATGAACGGCGCGTTCGAGTTCCTGACGTTCCAGAAGGACCGGGGCATCGAGGTGGAGTCGGTCGGCGCGCTGCCGATCCACTTCGCCCGGATCGCCGGGAGCTGGGACGGCAAGGTGATGATGAACTACGGCTCGGTCGAGATGCTCGGGCCGTGGGTCCCGCTGGTCAGCAAGGTGATGCTGGCCGGGACCGTGCTCGGCTTCGGCTGGCTGCTGCTCTGGCGGTTCACCGCCCGCCGGCGCAACGCCGCCACCATGTACGACGCGGCGCTCGCCGCGCTGCTGATCTTCACCGTGACCAGCCGGGTGATCAGCCCGCAGTACCTGGTCTGGCTGGTCGGCGCGGCGGCGGTCTGCCTGACCGTGCGCGGCACCAGCCAGCGGCCGGTGGCGCTGCTGATCCTGGCCGCGACCCCGCTGACCCTGGTGGAGTTCCCGCTGGTCTTCGGCGACGTGGTCGCCAGCAGGCCGGGCGCGATCGCCGTCCTGACCGCGCGCAATGTGCTGCTGCTGGTCGCGACCGTGCTGTCCTGCGTGCGGCTCTGGCGCTCGACCCGGCGCACCGACCGGGTCCCGGCCACCGTGGTGCTGGCCCGCCCGGAGCCGGCGCCGGCCGTCGCGTTCTCGGTGCGGCCGGGCATCGCGTACGAGCAGGACCTGCTGGACGGCATGGACCGGCCCTCGGCCGCACCCAGCGAACGGCGCTGACCCCGCGCCCCCGGACCGCCCGGCTCAGCCCGCCAGGGCCCGTACCTCGGCGAGCCAGAGGCGGGTGAACGCGGCCAGCCCGAGGCCCAGCTGCCCCCGGAGCAGCCCGTCCAGCCACGCCTCCCGGTCCGCCCCGGGGGCGGCCGCGCCGACCGCCCGGTAGAGCGCCACCAGGCGCTCCGGGCCGTACCGGCGGGCGATCAGGTCGCAGGCCAGCCAGGACTGCTCGTAGGCCTGCGCCAGGCCCTCCCCGCCGGCCGTGAGGGCGGCGTCCGAGGGCAGCGCGGCGGGCAGCCGTCCGGCCGCGACGTCCCGGGCCAGCTCCGGCGCGATCTGCCGGGCCGAGCGGCCCGAGTCGCAGTAGCCGGTCCAGTCGGCGACCCCCTCGGAGAGCCAGAGCGGGGTCCAGGCCCGGGTGTCGGCCCGGGTCGCCACATGCACCGCCTCGTGGGTGACCACCACCTGCCGGCCGAAGTCGCTCAGCCGCGCGTACACCTCGGGGTTGACCAGCACCCGGTCGGCCGGGGCGTGCAGGGGCGCGCCGGGCGCCGAGACGGTGACCGCGGCGAGGTCCGACCAGCCGGGCCGGTCGTCCGCCAGCAGCCGGGCGAACTGCTCCCCCGTGGCGGGCAGTTCGAGCAGCAGCCGGCCCGCCCAGGCAGTACCCCAGAGCGCCTCGACGGCGGACACCGCCCGGTCGCCGACGACGGCCGCCGCCGCGCGACCTGCCGGGCCGGCGGCGTCCGCGCCGTCCACGCCGAGCACCAGGCAGCGCGCTCCCGCGGCGGCCCCGACGGTGCCGAGGTCCCACAGCGGCGGCGGCCCGCCGGCCCCCTCCTCGCGTTCGATCCGCCGGCCGGTGGCGGTACGGAGCAGCGTCAAGCGGCGCGGGTGCACCACCGGCAGCTCGTCGTACCCGGTCACCGCGACGGTCAGCTCGGCGGTGGCGGTGGACCGCCCGGCCCGGTCCACCGGGCCCAGCAGCAGGTTCCGGTAGCCGACGCGCAGCGGCAGCGGGGGCGGCCCCGCCGCCCGCGTCCGGGCCCGCTCGGCGAGCAGCGCCGAGACCTCGGCGTACTCGTCCGAGGCCGCCGCGGCGGGCCGCACGGGGACGGCGCCGGGAAGCGACAGCTGGGCGAGGCCGCCGGCCGCGAGCAGCAGGGCGGTGCGCCGGGAGGGGCCTCGGCCGCCGGCGGGGTCCGGGCGGCTCAGAGCCGGATCACCCCCGCGACCGGCATGGCGTTGACGCTCTCGTAGCGCACCCGGGCCCCCGGGTAGGGGGCGTGCACGATCACCCCGCCGCCGGCGTACATCCCGACGTGGTGCATGTCCCGGTAGAAGATCACCAGGTCTCCCGGCCGTGCTTCGGAGATGCTGACCCGCTGCCCGGCGAACGCCTGGGCCTGCGAGGTGCGCGGCAGGGTCACTCCGGCCTGCCGCCAGCTGTAGTACATCAGACCGGAGCAGTCGAACGCCTTGGGCCCGGTGGATCCGTAGACGTAGGGCGAGCCGATCATCCGCACCGCGGCGGCCAGCGCGGCGCCGCCGCGCTCGGAGGCGGGCGGGGTGGTGCCGAGGTCGAGCCGGTCGGTGCCGCGGGTGGCGCGCTGCTCGGCCTCGCGGGCGTCCTGGGCGGTGAGCCGGGCGCGCTCGGTGGCGCCGAGACTGTTGAGCAGCCGCTGCGCCTTGGCGAGCCGCTGCTGGATCTGCTGCTTGCCGTCGGCCAGCGCCCTGCGGGTCTGCTCCAGTTCGGAGAGCTTGGCCGAGGCCTCGGCCCGGCGCTGGTCGAGCACCCGCTGACGGCCCAGCACCTCGTGCAGGGTCTCGTTCTGCCGCTCGGCGGCCTGGTCGAGGGTGCGGGCCCGGGAGAGGTAGCCCTCCGGGTCGGTGGAGAGCATCAGCTGGACGGTCTGCGCCATCCCGCCGCCCCGGTACTCCGCCCCGGCCACGGTGGCGAGGTCGCCGCGCAACTGGTTCAGCTCGTCCTGGGAGAGGGCGATCTGCTGCTGGAGCGTGCCGGTCTCGTGCTGGAGCCGCTGCTGGGCCTCCAGGGCGGCGTTGAACCGCTCCGAGGCCTGCTCGGCCTCGTCGTAGAGCTGCTCCACCTGGGCCTTGACGTCCTTGCGGTTGGCCGGGGCGTCGGGCGCGCCGGGAGCCGCCTGCGCGGTGCCGCCGGTCGCCACGCCCAGCACGGTGGTGGCCGCCGCGGTGAGCACCAGCGCCCGGGCGAGCGTGTGGACACCTGACAGCGGGGAACGGCGGTGCGCGGTCATTCGACGTCGGCTCCGATCCTGGGCCGGGACCCGCCGCCGCACCGGACCGTGCGGCTGTCGAAGCGGGCGTCCGGTGGCAGACGTTAGCGAGTCGGGGCAACCGTTTCCAAACCCCTCCGAACCCGAATATTCAGTCACTGATCGGACATCAGACCGGTTCGCCCGCCGGAGTTCCCGGTGACCGGGGGAAAGCCGCAGGCCCGGCCTCCCCTCGGGGGAGACCGGGCCTGCGGGGAGTCTGCCGACCCTGGGGTCAGAGGCGCACGATGGAGTTGACCGGCATGTTGGACGCCGACTCGTAGCGGACCGACGCGCCCGGCTTCGGGGCGTGGATGACCTGGCCGCCGCCGACGTAGATGCCGACGTGGTGGCGGTCGCCGTAGAAGATCACCAGATCGCCGGGCTGGGCCTGGGAGATGTCCGAGCCGATCCGGGTGCCGGCGCCGGCCTGGGCCTGCGAGGTGCGCGGCAGCGACACACCCGCCTGGGCGTACGCCCAGCCGGTGAGGCCGGAGCAGTCGAAGGAGTTCGGGCCGGTGGCGCCGTAGACGTACGGGGCGCCGAGCTTGCTCTCGGCGGCGGCGATCGCGGCGGCGGCGCGCGAGCCGTTGGCGGCGGGAGCGGCCGGCTTGGCCGCGGCGGCGGCCGGAGCGGACGCCGCCGGCGCCGACGCGGGCGCGCTCAGGTCGCTGCGGTTGGTGTCACGGGTGGCGCGCTCGGCGTCCGCCTTCGCCTTGGCGGCCTTGGCGGCCTCGGCCTTCGCGGCGTCCGCCTTCGCCTTGGCCTCGGCGGCGGCCTTCTCCTCGGCCGCGCGGAGCGCCTGGCGCTCCTGCTCGGTGAGCGTGTTGAGCAGCTGCTGGGCCTTCGCCAGCTTGCCCTGGACCTCGTCCTTGGAGGTCTTCAGCTGCTGGGTGGTGGCCTCCAGCTCGCCGAGCTTGGTCTGGGTCTCGGTGCGGTCCTGGTCGAGCCTGCGCTGCTGCTCCTGGAGCTCCTTCAGCGCGCCGGACTGGGTGGAACCGGCCTGGTTCAGGGCGTCGGCCTGGCTGAGGAAGTTGTCCGGGCTGGCGGACAGCATCAGCTGGACGGTCTGCGATATGCCGCCGGTGCGGTACTGCTCGCCGGCGATCTCGGAGAGGCCGCCCTGGGCCTCCGTCACCACGGCCTGCTGGCGGGCCACCTTGTCCTGCAGCTCGGCGACCTGCTTCTGCAGCTCCTGCTGCTTGGCCTGGGCACCGTTGTAGTTCTCGGTCGCGACCTCGGCCTGCTCGTTGAGCTGGTCGACCTGCTCCTTGACCTGGTCCTTGGTCGGCGCGGGGTCGGCGTGGGCGCCGGACTGCGCGGAGAGGGCGACGGCAGCGGCGGCCAGACCGGTCATGATCGAGACCCGGGTGCGGCCGGCGGGCTTGGGACGACGATGGGACGCCACGAAGGCGGACTCCTTCTTCCTCATCCGCCTACCGGGTGAGCTGACGGGTTCGGGCGGAAGCGTGCCCTACGACGCCTCACCGTCCGCGCGAGCGGCCGACCTGGCGCCGATTCACCCCGGAGGAACGTGGTTCCCCGGCTCCGCTCCACAGCTGACCCCCGACTGCTGGGTCCGGTTCGGACGGGCACCTGAGGCCCCGCCCGGCTGCTTCGCGAACTCGACGGCGAACCCCACCGCCACCCAGGCTGGGTGATCGACTGTGCGAGGTCCGAAGCACGACCCTAGTAACAGATCCGTGATCCGTTCAAATCCTTGTCAGAAAAAAGTCAGAAGAATACCCAAGTTCCTTTGTGAATATGACCGAGTGTGATCACATCCCCACATCAGGCTGATCATTTCCACCTGGACGGCCCAATGCCCCACCCAAACCCCAACGCCACCCCCGATCGGGGGTGGCGCTGATCACAAGGGCCGAAAACCGCCCCCGGGGGTGTCGTGGCGGGCCGTCAGACCCGGCGGATCGTGTTGATCGGCATGGCGTCGGCCTTCATCACCTTCACCACGTCACCGGTGTGCGGCGCGTGGACCACCATGCCGTTGCCGATGTACATCCCGACGTGGCTGCGGTCGGGGCGGTAGATGATCAGGTCGCCCGGCTGGGCCTCGGCCAGGGACGCGACCCGGCTGCCGTAGTTGCCCTGCGCCTGCGAGGTCCGCGGCAGCGAGACGCCGGCCTTCCCGTACGCCCAGACCATCAGGCCGGAGCAGTCGAAGGTGCTCGGACCCGTGGCGCCCCAGACGTACGGCGAGCCCTGCTTGCCCATCGCGTTGCCGACCGCGGCACCGGCCATGCCACTGGCCTGCGGCAGGCTGCCCGGATCGGTGCGCTCGCTGCCGCGCGAGGCGCGGTCGGACTGCTGCTGCGCCGCCTTCACGGCCGCGCGGTCGGCGGCGCTGAGCGAGTTCAGCAGGTCCTGGGCGTCCTTGAGCTTCTTGGCGACCTCGGCCTTGGACTGGTTCAGGTCCTTGGTCGTGGTGTCCAGCGAGGCCAGCACGGCGGCCGCCTCGACCTTCTGCTGGTCCAGCCGGCGCTGCTGGTCCTGCAGGCCCTTGAGCGCCTCGGCCTGGCTGGAGCTGGCCTGCTGCACGCTGGAGGCCTTGTCCAGGTACCCGGACGGGTCGGAGGTGAGCATCAGCTGCACGGACGGGTCGATGCCGCCGGTGCGGTACTGCTCGCCCGCCACCTCGGCCAGCCCCGCCTGAAGCTGGGCCATCTGCTCCTGGCCGCGGGCGACCTGGTCCTGGAGCTGGTCCGCCTGCTTGCGCAGCTGGTCGGCCCGCTCCTTGGCGCCGTTGAACTTCTCGGTGGCCTGCTCGGCCTCCTCGTTCAGCTGGTCGATCTGCGCCTTGACGTCGTCCTTCTTCGGGGACGGGCTCGGCGCTGCGTGGGCGGCGACCTGGGCGGAGAGAGCGACCGCGGTCGCAGCGGCCGCGGTGAGCACGGAGACCCGCGCGCGGCTCGGCTGCTTGGGACGGCGGTGGGAGGCCAAAAGGACCGGCTCCTTCTTCCAATGGCCTCACCCGTTGGGGTGAGAATCCGGAAAATAGGTTTGACGCCAGACCCTAGTGAAGATCCACGTTTCGCGCCACTCCCACGATTACCTGAACCTGCCGCCCGCACCCGGACTTCACGAAACCCGCACAAGACCGCAATCCCGGCGCTGACCAGCCGTCATGACCGTCGGTGCGCGGCATCCTGGAGTTACGGACGGGCCAGCCGGTTCAGCAGCAGCACCGAGGCGACGGGGCGCGCGCCCGCCTTCCGCACGCCGTCCGCCACCTCCTTGTCCGCCGAGACCACCACCACCGGGCGGCCCTGCGGCTCCGCCCGGACCAGTCGGCGGATCAGCTCGTCCGCCGTCTCGCCGGTCCGGCTGAACCGCACCCGCACCCCGCGCGGCGGCGCCATGATCACCGGCACGTCGAGGTCCTGGCCGTCGAACACACAGGTGACCTCCGCCTGGGTACGCTGCGCCAGCATCGCCAGTCCGCCCAGCAGCCGGATCCGCTGCTGCTCCAGCGGCAGCGTCGGATAGCCCGTCTTGGTGACGTTGTAGCCGTCCACCACCAGATGGACCTGCGGGATCGCCAGCAGCTGGTCAAGCAGCGCCGGATCGTCCTCGGCCAGCCCGCGCCGCGCCACGTCGTGCGGCGAGGCCGCGCCCGGCACCACCGCCTCCACCAGGTCCGCCGGACGGATCTGGGAGATCGGCAGCGCCAGCTCCCGCTGGAGGCCCTGGGCCGACTGCAGCACGGTGTCCAGCAGCAGCCGCAGCCGCATGTCCTCGACACCGCGCCCCTCGCGGGCGGAGCGCCGCCCCTGCTCGGCGGAGTTCTCCAGCTCCGTGACCCGGTGCCGCAGCCGCCGCGCCTCGGTCTCCGCCGCGCCGCGCTCGACCGCCGCCTGCGCCCTGACCGCCTCCAGCTCGGCGGCGACCTTCCGGGTCTCCGCCTGCGCCCGGCGGGTGTCGCTCTCCAGCGAACGCAGCCGCCGGCGCAGCGACTCCGCCTCCTTGCGGACGTCCTCCGACTCGGCCCGCTGCCGCTCCAGGTCGGACCGGGCCGTGGTCCGCAGCTCGGCCAGCTCGGCCTGCAGCTTCTCGACCAGCCGGGTCGCCTCGGCGACCGCGCCCTCGGTACCGGCCCGCTCGGCCTCCTCGCCGGCCTCGGCCACCAGCCGGCTCCACCCGGCGGAGCGCACCAGATAGGCCGCCGCGGCCACGTCCATCGGGTCGGCGGCGCCCGGCACGGTGCCCGCCTCCAGGGCTCTGACCAGGTCCGGCTGGCCCAGCCGCAGCCGCTCCGCTATCCGCACCCGGAAGGCCGGCTCCGCCTCCAGCGCCGCAGCCAGCGCGGTCGCCGCGTACTTGGCCCGGCGGGCGGGGGTGAACTTGGCGTACTGGCGCAGCGACTGGGGCAGTTCGCCGAGCGGCAGACCGCCGAGCGCGTCGGAGGCCAGGCCGACCACCCGTCGGCGCACGCCCTCCGGCAGCGGCCGGTCCAGCGCCTCGGCCGACGCCCCGTCGGCCGCCGCTCCCTCCGGCCCGGTCTGGCCGGCCGCTCCACCGTCCGCTGCCGCCGGCTCCTCACCGGCGCCGGACTCCTCACCCGCGGGCGCCTCCGCCGGGGCCCCGGTGCCGGAGGGGGCGGCCACTGCCGCGTCCGGCGCCTGCGCGTCCACAGCGGGCTGCCGCCCCTGCGGCCCGGCGGGCTCCTTCGCTGCGTCCACCACGTCCTCGGCTCCGATCCTGGTCCAGCGGGGTACGGCCCTCGGCCGCCACCCCCGTCACACTCCGCGTGTTCTCTCTGTATTGTCCCGCGCGGCGGGCGGCCACGCCGCTCACCGCCCACCGCACGGACCGGGCGGTCAGCCCTGCTCGGGAGCCTCGGCGGTCCCGGCCGCCTCGTCCGCGCCGGGACGGGCGACCAGCTCGACCTGGTCCACGGCGTTGCACCAGCGGCAGCGCACCGACTCCACGGTCTCGCTGAGCACCTGGGTCTCCTCGACCTTGGACTCGCCGGCCAGGTCGAAGTGGAGGAACTCGGTCACCCGGGCGGTTCGGGTCACGTCGAAGCGGGTCAGGTTTCCGCAGAGCGTGCAGCGCCAGCGCGTCTCGGCGGTCAGGGCGGGGACGGTCATCGGGGGTCCTCTCGGGTGGTCCCGGAACGGGCTCGGGCGCTCCCCCCGGAGCCCCGGCGTCGGCGGCGGGAGGCGGGAATGCCCGCCCCAAGCCTATTGCCTGGGGCAACCTTCCCGGCCACCGGCCGAGCACTCCCGGGCGGTAGCCCACCTGCCGTAACCGCGCGGTGCCCGCCCGGCAGCGGGGGGATGCTGGAGCCCATGGCGATCCCGGTCCCCCACCCCGGCGCGCACCGCGGCCGACCGGCCGCCGCCGCTCCGGCCGTCTGCTACGCGCTGATCGCGCTGAACACCGCGGTCTTCCTGCTCGGACCGGCCGCGGGGCTCAACCCGCTCTACGGCCGGGACCAGGCCCGGGTCTGCGCCGAGCAGCGCTACGAGCAGCGCTGGGGGGCCGTCCCCGCCGAGCTCCTGACCGGTCACCCGCTGACCTCGGACCAACTGGCCGAGGCCCCGGACCCGGTACCCGGCTGCCCGGCCTCGGCCACCCCGGGCAAGCACCCGGCGCTGTCCGTGCTCAGCGCGCTCTTCCTGCACGCCGGCTGGCTGCACCTGCTCGGCAACCTGCTCTTCCTGTACGTCTTCGGCCCCGCCGTCGAGCGCCGGCTCGGCCGCCCCCGGTTCCTCCTCTTCTATCTGGCGGCCGGCGCGCTGACCACCTACGGCTTCGCCCTGGCCGAGGCGCGCTCGGCGGACTCGACCCGGGTGCTGATCGGCGCCTCGGGCGCGATCTCCGCCGTGCTCGGCTCCTACCTTCGCTTCCACCCGCACGCCCGGGTCACCACGCTCGTGCCGCTGCTGCTCTTCCTGCCGCTGCGGTTCCCGGCCTGGCTGGTGCTGGGCCTCTGGTTCGCGCTCCAGTGGTGGTCGGTGCACTCCGCCGGACCGGGGGTGGCGTACCTGGTGCACGTGATCGGCTTCGGGGCGGGCTTCCTCTACGCCTGCACCCTGGCCGAGCGCAGACCCCGCCGACCCCGCCGCACCCACCCACGCGACGGTGCGACCGACGCCCGCTACCCTGGCGGCACCTCACAAAGGAGTACGCCACCGTGATCACCGCCATCGTCCTGATCAAGACCAGCGTCGACCGCATCCCGGAGATCGCCGAGGCGATCGCCGCCATCGAGGGCGTCAGCGAGGTCTACTCGGTGACCGGCGGCTACGACCTGGTCGCGATGGTGCGGGTGCGCCGGCACGACGACCTCGCCGAGGTGATCCCCGGTCGGCTGAACAAGGTCCCGGGCGTGGCGCACACCGAGACCCAGATCGCCTTCCGCACCTACTCCCAGCACGACCTGGAGGCCGCCTTCGCGATCGGCCTGGAGGAGTAGCCGGGCGGAGGCCCGGCCGGGCGCAGGCGCGGCCGGCCGGGACCGACGGGGCCTCAGCCCTCCCGGCGGGTGTCGGCGACGCAGCGGCCGCCCTCGTTCCGGTAGCTCCACGCCGCGCCGTCCGTGACCAGCTCGCGGACGGCGGTCAGGAACCGGTCCACGTGCTCGTCCGGGGTGCCGGCGCCGAAGCTCACCCGGATCGCGTTCAGGCTGCGCTCGCCCGGCAGCGAGGCCTCCGGCGCGCCGCACTCCGAGGGCGCGGCCTCCTCGTCGCCGAGCAGGGTGCGCACCAGCGGGTGGGCGCAGAACAGGCCGTCCCGCACGCCGATGCCGTACTCGGCGGACAGCGCGGCCGAGAAGTGCGAGCTGTTCCAGCCGCGGACGACGAAGGACAGCACGCCCACCCGGTCGGCGTCGGCACCGAACAGGTTCAGCACCCTGACCTCGGGGACCTCCGCCAGACCGGCCTTCAGCCGGGCCACCAGCGCCCGCTCGCGCGCCTCCAGCGCGTCGAACCCGGCCTCGGTCAGCGCCCGGCAGGCCGCCGCGATCGCGTACACGCCGATGACGTTCGGGGAGCCGGCCTCGTGCCGGGCCGGGCCGGTGTGCCACTGGACGGCCACCGAGCCGTCGGTCTCCCGGGCCACCGTGCGGGTGGCGCCGCCGCCGGCCAGGTACGGCTCGGCCTCGTCCAGCCAGTCGGCCCGGCCGGCCAGCACCCCGGCGCCGAACGGCGCGTACAGCTTGTGGCCGGAGAAGGCGATCCAGTCGACCCCCAGCTCGCGCACCGAGACCCGGTGGTGCGGGGCCAGCTGCGCGGCGTCCAGCACCACCCGGGCGCCGTACCGGTGGGCGGTCCGGGTCAGCTCGGCGACCGGCCAGAGCTCGCCGGTGACGTTGGAGGCGCCGGTGACGCAGAGCAGCTTCGGGCCCTCGGGCGCCTCGGCGAGCGCGGCGTCGAAGGCGGCGACCGCCTCGGCGTGCGAGCGGGGGGCGCGCAGACAGGTGACGGTCAGACCGGCGTGCGCCCAGGGCAGCAGCGAGGCGTGGTGCTCGGTCTCGAAGGCGAACACCTGGGTCCCGGCCGGGACGGCGCCGGCCAGCAGGTTGAGCGAGTCGGTGGTGGCGCGGGTGAAGACCACCTGGTCGCCCTCGCGCAGGTCCAGGAACTCGGCGACGGTGCGGCGGCTCTGCTCGAACAGGTCGGTGGAGAGCTGGGACAGGTACCCGGCGCCGCGGTGCACGCTGCCGTAGTAGGGCGCGTAGGCGGCGACCTCGTCCCAGACCCGCTGGAGCGCCGGGGCGCTGGCGGCGTAGTCGAGCGCCGCGTAGGCGACCTTGTCACCGTTGGCGAGCGGGACCTCGACGTCGTGGCCGAGAACGGGGAGGGGGGCGAGGAGGTCGGTCGCAACAGACATGGGGATGCACTCCGTCTACGGGTCAGGGACCCCGGGAGTGCGTAGTGATCCGGGTGTCCGCGCTTGCCACGCGGACGGCTCGCCGCACGGCCCGGTCCTCACCCAGGGCACCCCGCCACGGAAGGAGGGTTGCCGGACAGCAAGCTGGGGCTTGTCGCTGTCACTCATGACCTGGCCAAGACTGTAGATCCGGTCCGCCCCCCGGTCAAACAAGGGTCCACATCCCGGACAAGCGTCGGGGCCCACCGGGAGGATTCCCGATGGGCCCCGACCGCCGTGTCACACCCGGGTGGTGGCCTCCGACCAGTGCTTCAGCAGGTCCCGCGCGGCTCCCGAGTCGACGGCCACCGCGGTACGCCGCATGGCCGCGGCCAGCTGCTCGGCGAGCGGCGCGTCGGTGAGGTCCAGCGCCACCAGCGCGGCCGCCGAGTTCAGCAGCACCGCGTCCCGGACCGGCCCGTGCTCCCCGGCGAGCACCCGGCGCGCGACCTCGGCGTTGTACGCCGGGTCCGCGCCGCGCAGCGCCTCGATGCCGACCGGCTCGATGCCGACCTCGCGCGGGTCGAAGGCGGTCTCGGTGACGGCGCCGTCGCGGACCACCCACACCCGCGAGGTAGTGGTGATCGTCAGCTCGTCCAGCCCGTCGTCGCCCCGGAAGACCAGCGCGGTGGCACCGCGCTGGGCGAGCACCCCGGCGATCAGTGCCGCCAGACGGGTGTCGAAGCAGCCGATCGCGTGCGCCGTCACCCGGGCCGGGTTGGTCAGCGGCCCCAGGATGTTGAACGCGGTGGGCACCCCGAGGTCGCGCCGGGCCGGCGCGGCGTGCCGCATCGACGGGTGGAAGGTCGCGGCGAAGCAGAAGGTGAGGCCGACCTCCTCGGCGATCTCGGCGACCCGGCGCGGCCGGAGGTCCAGGCTGATGCCCAGCTTCTCCAGCACGTCCGAGGAGCCGCTGGACGAGGAGGCGGCCCGGTTGCCGTGCTTGACCACCTTGGCCCCGGCCGCGGCGGCGACGATCGCCGACATGGTGGAGATGTTGACGGTCTTGGCCCGGTCGCCGCCGGTGCCGACGATGTCCACCGCCGGGCCGGGGATGTCCAGCGGCTCGGCGTGCGCGTACATCGAGTCGACCAGTCCGGAGATCTCGTCGACCGTCTCGCCCTTGGCCCGCAGCGCCACCATGAACCCGGCCACCTGCACCGGGGAGGCCTCGCCGCTCATGATCCGGTCCATCGCCCACGCGGTGGCCGAGCGGTCGAGGTCCTCTCCCCTCAGCAGCGCCGACAGGATGTCCGGCCAGGAGCGGACCACCTGCGCGGGGTCGCTACCACCGTTCGCAGGCTGCACGTTCACCATGGCTGACTCCAGCTCTCGCTGCCCCGGCTCACCGGGGAAGGACGTAGGGACGGAGTCAGCCTATCGAGCGGCGGGCCGCCGGGGCTCCGCCGTTCACCCTTCTTCTCTTGTAGTGAGACGCCGGGTGGGACGAGGGGTGGACGCGACGGGCGCGGTGGACCCTAACGGGTGGCGGGCGCCCGCTTGGCCAGCCTGGCCCGCAGCAGCGTGGCGGCGGCCTCCGCCAGCGCCACCGGGTCCACCGGCTGGGAGATCGCCGCGTCGGCCCGGCTCCAGGCGGCCAGCCAGGAGTCCTGCGGCCGGCCGATCAGCACCAGCACCGGCGGGCAACCGTAGATCTCGTCCTTCAGCTGCCGCGCGAGCCCGAGCCCGCCGGCCGGCACCGCCTCACCGTCCAGGACGCAGAGGTCGACACCACCCTTCTCCAGCGCCTTGAGCACCGCGGGGGTGGTCGCGCACTCCAGGTAGGCCAGCTCCGGGAGGTCCTCCGCGGGCCGCCGCCCGAGAGCGGTCAGCACCTGCTCACGGGTGGTTCGGTCGTGGCTGTAGACGAGAACGGTCAGCGTCTCGTCGGTCGTGTACGCCATGGGCCCTGCTCCCTCACGTGTGATCCGGACCACGTTCGCCTCTCCCCGGATGCTACTCCCGATCACCGCCCGCCGAGCCCCTCCCGCGCGATCTCTTCCCGACGGCGCCGCGCCCGCCACTGGTCCGGGCGGAGCACGGCGCGTCACCCCCGCCCGCACGGTCCACCCGTACGGCGGACGAGTGGAACTTCCCCTTACCCCCGGCGACCCCCGGAAGCCCGTCACGACACGCCGGACAGGGCCCGGACGGGCCCTTCGAGCAACCGTCAGAAAAGGGACACGCCGCTGCTCAGGGGCAGTACGGACGCCCCGTCGGGCCCCAGGGGGGCATACCGCACGCACCGGACACTCCGAGGGTGACCCCCCGACGTGAAGACGGAATAAGGGACCGACATAATGTCCGTCGTGGCGACAGCAACAGCAGTAGAAACCGGGCACGCGCACGGATCGGTCAACCGGCCGAACATGGTCAGCGTCGGAACGATCGTCTGGCTCAGTTCCGAGTTGATGTTCTTCGCGGCCCTCTTCGCGATGTACTTCACGCTCCGCTCCGTCAAGGGGCCGGAGTTCTGGACCGAGAAGGCGCACGCCCTCAACGTGCCCTTCTCCTCGGTCAACACCACGATCCTGGTGCTCTCCTCGCTCACCTGCCAGCTCGGCGTCTTCGCCGCCGAGCGCGGGGACGTGAAGAAGCTCCGCTCGTGGTTCGTCATCACCTTCGTGATGGGCGCGATCTTCATCGGCGGCCAGATCTTCGAGTACACCGAGCTGGTCAAGAAGGACGGCCTGTCGCTGTCCTCCGACCCGTACGGCACGGTGTTCTACCTGACCACCGGCTTCCACGGTCTGCACGTGACGGGTGGTCTGATCGCCTTCCTGCTGGTCCTCGGACGGACGTACGCAGCCAAGCGCTTCACGCACGAGCAGGCCACCGCCGCCATCGTGGTGTCGTACTACTGGCACTTCGTCGATGTCGTGTGGATCGCCCTGTTCGCGACCATCTACCTGATCAAGTAACCAGCTGATCAGGTCGCTGGCCACCGGCCTCGGGTCCCGCCCTCACCGGCGACGGCCCGATTTCGCCGGTGGCGACGCTCCCACCGACCGACCGCGCGCGCAGCCCTAGAGAAGGCAGCCTCGTGCCGGCCAGACCGGCCGCCGGGTGCAACCACCAGTCGACCAGATCCTGACACCGGGGTTATTCCGTGAAAAAGCTCTCCGCACGACGGCGCCACCCACTGGCGGCGCTGGTCGTCCTACTTCTCGCCCTGGCGGCAACCGGGGGGCTGTACGCCGCGTTCGCGCCCGCCGGCAAGGCGCAGGCCGACGTGGCGGCGCAGTCGCTCGCGATCGATGAGGGCAAGAAGCTCTTCGCCGTGGGCTGCTCCTCCTGCCACGGCCTGAACGGGCAGGGCAGCAGCGACGGCCCGAGCCTGGTCGGCGTCGGCTCCGCCGCGGTCGACTTCCAGGTGGGCACCGGCCGCATGCCGGCCCAGCAGCCCGGCGCCCAGGTGCCGAGCAAGCCGAACATCTACTCGCAGGCGCAGATCGACCAGCTCTCCGCCTTCGTCGCCTCGCTCGGCCCCGGTCCGGTCACGCCGACCGAGGAGCAGTACACCTCGACCAACCCGGACGACCTGTCCAAGGGCGGCGAGCTGTTCCGCACCAACTGCGCCCAGTGCCACAACTTCGCCGGCCAGGGCGGTGCCCTGACCCAGGGCAAGTACGCCCCGTCGCTGGAGGGCGTGGACGCCAAGCACATCTACGAGGCCATGCAGACCGGCCCGCAGAACATGCCGTCGTTCCCGGACAGCACCATGCCCGAGGAGCAGAAGAAGCAGATCGTGGCCTTCGTCCGCCACACCACCAACGATGAGCCCAACCCCGGCGGTCTCACGCTCGGCAGCCTCGGTCCGGTGACCGAGGGCCTGTTCGGCTGGATCTTCGGTCTCGGAGCGCTCATCGCGGTCGCGATCTGGGTCGCCGCCCACACCACCAAGGCCAAGAAGTCATGAGCCACGACATGTCAGAAGAGAAGCTCCCGGAGTCCCACGGCTCCGCCGGGCACCACGAGGTGGCCGCCCACGGCGACGCGTTCGCCGACCCGGGCCTGCCGGCCCACGAGCCGCGTCGCACCGACATCGACGAGCGGGCCGCCAAGCGGGCCGAGCGCCAGGTGTCGCTGATGTTCGTCGTCTCGATGCTCGCCACGATCGGCTTCATCGCCTCGTACGTGGCCATCGACCCGGACAAGATCGTCTACATCTGGCCGCTGGGCCACGTCAGCGCGCTGAACTTCGCGCTCGGCATGACCCTCGGCCTGGCGCTGTTCCTCATCGGCGCGGGCGCGGTCCACTGGGCCCGCACCCTGATGTCGGACCACGAGATCCCGGCCGAGCGTCACCCGATCGAGGCCGACGACGAGGTCCGCGCCGACGTCATCGAGCAGTTCCGGACCGGTGCCGCGGAGTCCGGCTTCGGCCGCCGCAAGATGATCCGCAACACCCTCATCGGTTCGATGGCCCTGGTGCCGCTGTCCGGTGTGGTCCTCCTGCGCGACCTGGGCCCGCTGCCCGAGGACAAGCTGGAGCACACCGGCTGGGAGGAGGCGACCGACGCCAAGCCCCTGCAGCTCATCAACATGAACACCAACCAGCCGATGAAGGCCGAGGACATCATCACGGGGTCGCTGACCTTCGCGATGCCCGAGGGCCTGCACACGCACGACGAGGACTTCCAGCAGCGCATCGCCAAGGACGCCCTGATGCTGGTGCGCATCGCGCCGGAGAACATCAAGGACGACAGGTCCAAGGAGAAGGGCTTCGAGGGCATCCTCGCCTACTCCAAGATCTGCACCCACGTCGGCTGCCCGATCAGCCTGTACGAGCAGCAGACCCACCACGCGCTCTGCCCCTGCCACCAGTCGACCTTCGACCTGGCGGACGGCGCGCGCGTGATCTTCGGCCCGGCCGGCCACCCGCTGCCGCAGCTGAAGATCACCACTGACGAGAAGGGCTTCCTGGTCGCCCACGGCGACTTCGACGAGCCCGTCGGCCCGAGCTACTGGGAGCGTGCTCGATGAGCAGTACGAGCAGCACCACCTCCGGCGCCGCCAAGCCCGCCAGCACGCGCGCCAAGCCCGCGAACAAGTGGGAGCAGGCCGCGGACTGGACGGACGGCCGGCTGGGGATCTACTCCCTCGCCAAGACCAACCTGCGGAAGATCTTCCCGGACCACTGGTCCTTCATGCTGGGCGAGATCTGCCTCTACACCTTCGTCATCATCATCCTGACCGGTGTCTACCTGACGCTGTTCTTCAAGCCCTCCATGGGCGAGGTCATCTACGACGGCTCGTACATCCCGCTCAAGGGCATCCCGATGTCCGAGGCGTACGCGTCGACGGTCGACATCAGCTTCGAGGTGCGCGGCGGTCTGCTGGTCCGCCAGATCCACCACTGGGCGGCCCTGGTCTTCGTCGCGGCGATGTTCGTGCACATGATGCGCGTCTTCTTCACCGGCGCGTTCCGCAAGCCGCGCGAGATCAACTGGGTCTTCGGCTTCCTGCTGCTGGTCCTGGGCATGTTCGACGGCTTCTTCGGCTACTCGCTGCCCGACGACCTGCTCTCCGGCACCGGTATCCGGTTCATGGAGGGCGCCGTCCTGGCGACCCCGCTGATCGGCACCTACGTCCAGATGTTCCTGTTCGGGGGCGAGTTCCCCGGCCACGACATCGTGCCGCGGTTCTTCACCATCCACGTGCTGCTGATCCCGGGCATCATGCTCGGCCTGCTGGTGGCGCACCTGATCCTGGTCTTCTACCACAAGCACACCCAGTGGGCGGGCCCGGGCAAGACCGAGAAGAACGTCGTCGGCATGCCGCTGATGCCGGTCTACATGGCCAAGGCCGGTGGCTTCTTCTTCCTGGTGTTCGGTCTGATCGCGGCCATCTCGGCGATCGCCTCGATCAACCCGATCTGGGCGTACGGCCCGTACCGTCCCGACCAGGTGTCCACGGACGCCCAGCCGGACTGGTACATGGGCTTCTCCGAGGGCCTGATCCGCATCATGCCGGGCTGGGAGGTCAGCCTGTGGGGCCACACCCTGAACCTCGGTGTGGCGATCCCGCTGATGGTCCTCTTCCCGATGGTGCTGGTCTCGATCGCCGCCTACCCCTTCATCGAGGGCTGGATCACCGGCGACAAGCGCGAGCACCACATCCTGGACCGCCCGCGCAACGCCCCGGTCCGCACCGCCCTGGGCGCCGCCTGGATCAGCCTCTACCTGGTCCTGCTGGCGGCCGGTGGCAACGACCTGTTCGCCACCCACCTGCACCTGTCGATCAACTCGGTCACCTACTTCGTCCGCGTGGGCATGTTCGTGGTCCCGGTGATCGTCTTCATCATCACCAAGCGCTGGTGCCTCGGCCTCCAGCGCCGTGACAAGGAGAAGGTGCTGCACGGCCGCGAGACCGGCGTCATCAAGCGCCTGCCGCACGGCGAGTTCGTCGAGGTGCACGCCCAGCTGCCGCAGAAGGACCTGCACCTGCTCACCGCGCACGAGCAGATCGAGCCGTTCGAGCTGCCGGCCGAGACGGACGAGAACGGCGTGGCCCGCAAGGCCAACGTCATCGACCGCACCCGGGCGAAGCTCTCCCGCGGCTTCTACGGCGAGGGCAGCCAGATCCCCAAGCCGACCTCCGAGGAGCACCACGAGATCACCAGCGGCCACGGCCACCACTGATCCCGTACGCACCCCGCGTCGCACCCCGAGGGCCGCTGACCAGAGTTCTTCTGGTCGGCGGCCCTCGGGCTTTCCCGTACCCGGGGGCGCCCCGCGGTGCCCCGCCGAACGTCAGGAGCCCTCTGTGCAGCTGTCCGTCGACCCCGCCTCCGGCACTCCCCCGTACGAGCAGATCCGGGCCCAGATCGCCGAACAGGCCCGGACCGGCGAACTCGCGACCGGACTGCGGCTGCCCACCGTCCGCGCGCTGGCCGAGCGGCTCGGGCTGGCGGCCGGGACGGTCGCCCGCGCCTACCGGGAGCTGGAGGCGGACGGGGTGGTGGAGACCCACGGCCGGCGCGGCACCCTGATCGCCGCGGTCGGCGACTCCGCGCACCGGCTGGCCGCCGCGGCCGCCGCCGAGTACGCGGAGCGGGTCCGGCGGCTCGGGGTGCCGGCGGCGGACGCCCTGGCCGCCGCCGACAACGCACTGCGCCTGGCCTACCGGGAGGAGAGCTCCGCAGAGGGACCGGAGGGCCGCTGAGGGCCCTCGGGGGCCGTCCTCAGAGCTGCGGGGCGATCATCCCGCCCGCGGGGGCCCTGGTGGCCGGCGTGGTGGTGCTGACGGGCTGCCCGAGGGCGCTGTGCCCGACCCACTCGCCCCAGCCGACGTTCCAGTCCCCGAAGCCGTTGCCGAACGGCTCCATGGTCTTGCCGCGGCTGTTCACCACCGTCACCAGGTCCCCCACCCTGGTGTTCTGGTAGAACCAGTGGGCGTTCTCGGTGCTCATGCCGGTACAGCCGTGGCTGACGTTCTCCACCCCCTGGGAGCCCACCGACCAGGGCGCCGCGTGCACGTACTCGCCGCTCCAGGTGACCCGGGTGGCCCACTCGACGTCGAGGTCGTAGGACTCCTGGCTGCCGGCCGCTATACCGATCGTCTCGCCGCTCATCCGGACCTTGCGCTCCTGGCCGAGCACCACCTTGACGCCGTTGCGGGTGTCGAAGCCGGGCTTGCCGGTGGTGACCGGGATCGTCCGGACCACCTGGCCGTCGCGCTTGAGGGTCAGCTCGTGGGCGGCCGCGTCGACCACCGTCTCGACCCGCTCGCCGATCCGCATCGCCAGGGCCGCCCGGTCGCCGCCGTACAGGCCGTCGGAGATCCGGCCGCCGGTGGCCTCGAAGGCCAGCGCGACGACGGTGCCGGTGGGCCAGTAGTCCTCGGGGCGGAAGTGCAGGTTCTTGTCGTCCACCCAGTACCAGGCGCCGGTCACGGCGGGCTGCGAGGTCACCGTCAGCGCCCGCTCCACCTCCTGGCGGGCCTGCGGGTCCTTGACGGCCTCGGAGAGCTGCACGGTGAGCGGCTGGCCGACCCCGTAGACGCCGCTGCCGGAGGAGTCGGGGCCGAGCTTGGCGGTCAGCAGCCGCTGGGCGGCCAGGGTGGCGAAGCCCGAGGTGGTCTCGCCGCGCCCGCCGCTGCCGTCGTCGGCGGCGATCCGCACGGTGTAGGCGGTGGCCGCCTTCAGCCGGCCGGTGGTCTGCCAGCTGCGCTGGTCCTCCGAGAGCCGCCCGGCGACGATCCGGCCGTCCGGGCCGACCACGGTGACGTCGGTCAGCCGGCTGCCCGGCTCCGCGGTGACCGTCACCGGCTGCGAGGGGTCCACCTTCTCCGTGGCGGAGAGGTGGACCAGCCGGGCCGCGTCGACCTTGCGGACGGAGTCCGCGACCTCCTCGCCGCCGGAGCTGCAGCCGGCCAGCGGGGCCAGCACTACGAGGGCCAGCGTGATGCCGCCGAGACCCGCGATTCCGCGCCTGTCGGCCATGACCGCCTCCCAGGGTTTCGCACGATTGGTCAGATCGTAGGAACCCCCTCCGGCTGAGCGACATCCGAACGGCGCCCTGTTGGGCCGGCGGGGTGAGGCCGTCACTCCGGGGACGCAACAGGGCCGGGCTTCCCGTGCGGGAAGCCCGGCCCTGTGGGAGAGAACCGGTCCTACTGGTTCTGGTTCTCGCCCCGGTAGAACTCGAAGACCCAGCCGAAGAGGCCGATCAGGATGACCGGGATCGACCAGTACAGCAGCCACCAGCCGAAGATCACGCCGAGGAAGGCCAGCGCGCCGCCGACCGCCAGCGAGAGCGGCTGCCAGCTGTGCGGGGCGAAGAAGCCCAGCTCGCCGGAGTCGTCCGCGACCTCGGCCTCGGGGTTGTCACCCGCGCCGCTGTCCACCCGGCGGGCGGTGAAGGCGAGGTAGTACCCGATGAAGGCGCACAGCGCGAAGGCGAGGAACAGCGCGGTGGTACCGGCGGCCTCGATGCCGTGGTCGGAGCTGTTGGTCCACAGGCCGTAGGTGATCGCCATGGCCAGCACGAAGACCGCCAGGCCCAGGAAAATCTTGCCCTGTTCCCTCATCAGGCGTCGCCTTCCTTCTTGCCCTTGCCGAGCTTCGGGGCGTCGTACTTCGCCGGGGTCACACCGGCGAAGTGCTTGGCCGGCTCACCGTGGTACTCCAGGTAGTCCAGCGCGGCGATCTCCGGGTAGTGGAGGTCGAAGGCCGGGGATTCGGAGCGGATCCGGGGCAGGGTGAGGAAGTTGTGCCGCGGCGGCGGGCAGGAGGTCGCCCACTCCAGCGAACGGCCGTAGCCCCACGGGTCGTCGACCTCGACCTTCTCGCCGTACTTCGCCGTCTTCCACACGTTGTAGAGGAACGGCAGGATCGACAGGCCGAGCAGGAACGAGCCGATGGTCGAGACGGTGTTCAGGGTGGTGAACCCGTCCGAGGCCAGGTAGTCGGCGTAGCGGCGGGGCATGCCCTCCGCGCCGAGCCAGTGCTGCACCAGGAAGGTGGTGTGGAAGCCGATGAACAGCGTCCAGAAGGTGACCTTGCCGAGGCGCTCGTCGAGCATCTTGCCGGTCATCTTCGGCCACCAGAAGTGGAAGCCGGCGAACATCGCGAAGACGACGGTGCCGAAGACCACGTAGTGGAAGTGGGCGACGACGAAGTACGAGTCCGAGACGTGGAAGTCGATCGGCGGGGAGGCCAGCAGGACACCGGTCAGACCACCGAAGAGGAAGGTGACCAGGAAGCCGACCGTCCAGAGCATCGGGGTCTCGAAGCTCAGCGAGCCCTTCCACATGGTGCCGACCCAGTTGAAGAACTTCACACCGGTCGGGACCGCGATCAGGAAGGTCATGAAGGAGAAGAACGGCAGCAGTACCTGTCCGGTGACGTACATGTGGTGGGCCCACACCGTCACGGACAGACCGGCGATCGCGATGGTGGCCGCGATCAGGCCGGAGTAGCCGAACATCGGCTTGCGGCTGAAGACCGGGATGATCTCCGACACGATGCCGAAGAACGGCAGCGCGATGATGTACACCTCGGGGTGGCCGAAGAACCAGAACAGGTGCTGCCAGAGCAGCGCGCCACCGTTGGCCGGGTCGAAGACGTGCGCCCCGAACTTGCGGTCCGCCTCCAGGGCGAACAGCGCGGCGGCGAGCACCGGGAAGGCCAGCAGGACCAGCACGGCGGTCAGCAGGACGTTCCAGACGAAGATCGACATCCGGAACATCGTCATGCCGGGCGCGCGCATGCAGATGATCGTGGTGATGAAGTTGACCGCACCGAGGATCGTGCCGAAGCCGGAGAAGGCCAGACCCATGATCCACATGTCCGCGCCGATGCCCGGCGAGCGGACGGCGTCCGAGAGCGGCGCGTAGGCGAACCAGCCGAAGTCGGCCGCGCCCTGCGGGGTGAGGAAGCCGGCCACCGCGATCAGCGAGCCGAACAGGTACAGCCAGTAGGCGAACATGTTCAGCCGCGGGAACGCCACGTCGGGCGCGCCGATCTGCAGCGGCATGATCCAGTTCGCGAAGCCGGCGAAGAGCGGCGTCGCGAACATCAGCAGCATGACCGTGCCGTGCATCGTGAACGCCTGGTTGAACTGCTCGTTCGACAGGATCTGGGTCCCGGGACGAGCCAGCTCGGCGCGCATGACCAGCGCGAGGATGCCGCCGATCAGGAAGAAGGCGAACGACGTGCCCAGGTACAGCGTGCCGATCGTCTTGTGGTCAGTGGTGGTCAGCCACTTGATGATGGTGGAACCCGGCTTCCGGGTCCGCTGCGCCCCGACCGTGACGGCCCCGGCGCCCCCGCCGGCCGCGGCGGGCTCGTTGAGGATGGTCACTTCTCTTCACTTCCCATGGTCGTGATGCCGGAGGGCACCGCGCCGGTCTGACCCTTGGCCCTGAGGTCCTTCAGGTGCTGGTCGTACTCGGCCCGGTCGACGACCTTCACGTTGAACAGCATGCGCGAGTGGTCGACGCCGCAGAGCTCGGCGCACTTGCCCTTGTACTCGCCCTTGACGGTCGGGGTGACCTCGAACTTGTTGACCACGCCCGGCACGACGTCCATCTTCATCATGAAGTTGATGGGCCAGAAGTCGTGGATCACGTCACGCGAGGTGAGGCGGAACTGCACCGTCTCGTTCACCGGCAGGTACAGGGTGGGCGCCGCGTTGGGGGTACCCACCTCGTACGCGGCCTGCAGGTTGGCCGGGTCCGGATTCTCGGTGTTCTCGTAGTTGAACGCCCAGCTCCACTGGAAGCCCACCACGTTGACGGTGTGCTGCGGCTTCTCGGAGACGGCGATCAGCTTCGACTCGTCGCGGGCGACGAAGTAGAAGAGGACCGACACGATGATGATGGGGACCGCGGTGTAGAGCGCCTCGATGGGCACGTTGTACCGGGTCTGCGGGGGGACCTGCACACCGGTGCGGCTGCGCCGGTGGAAGATCACGCTCCAGATGATCAGACCCCACATCAGTACGCCGACCACCAGCGCCGCGATCCAGGAGCCCTGCCACATGTGGAGGACCATCGGCCCTTCCTTGGTGACAGGGCTCGGGAGGCCAAGCCTGGGGAGGTCGTTGGCCGAGCAGCCGGTGGCGGTCGCGATGACGAGGCCCAGTGCCAGCGCCTGAGGCAGCTTCCGCCGCATCGTGCGCCGCGGCGAGCGGTCGGAGCCGTTGGGACTCACGTAGCGCCTTCCCGAAGTCTCGCCCGCCTTCGCGTCGCCCCGAGGAGGCTTTCGCTCCCCGGCGACCCGACCACGGGCACGGTTTGAATGCTTATGCGGGCCAAACCCTACTCCAGCCTTATGCGCTGCTGACGGGCAGGTCCCAGTAACGCGCCGCCCGGACACCCGATCAGGCCCGGTAGGGGCTGCGCCGCAGGTCATCCTAGGCATTAGGGGTCCGTACGCCCGATCGAGGGATGACCTCGGACAACATGGTGACGCCCCGTCGGGAGTGGACTTTCCGGACATTCGGGATGATCGACTGACGGAGGGTGAGCCGCCTCCGGAACCCCGGGCACACCCGCCGGTGCCGTTAAATGTGACCGTGTACTTCGATGTGGCCTCCACCGCACCGCTCCACCCCGTCGCGCGGCAGGCGCTGACCGCCGCGCTGGACGAGGGATGGGCCGATCCCGCCCGGCTCTACCGCTCCGGACGCCGGGCCGGAATGCTGCTGGACGCCGCCCGGGAGACCGTGGCCGAGGTGATCGGCTGCCGGGCCGACGAGATCGCCTTCACCTCCGGCGGGACCCAGGCCGTCCACCTCGGGGTGCTGGGCGCGCTGCGCGGCAACCGGCGGCGCGGCGGGCACCTGGCGCACTCCGCCGTCGAGCACTCCAGCGTGCTGCACAGCGCCGAACGGCACCTCGCCGAGGGCGGCGAGGTCACCTCGGTGCCGGTCGACCGGTTCGGCCGGGTGGACCCGGAGGTCTTCGCCGCCGCGCTGCGGCCGGACACCGCGCTCGCCGTGCTGCAGTCCGCCAACCACGAGGTCGGCACGGTGCAGCCGGTCGCCGAGGTGGCAGCGCTCCGCGGCGAGGTGCCGCTGCTGGTGGACGCCGCGCAGAGCGCCGGGCGGGTGGACCTGCCGACCGGCTGGTCGCTGCTCACCGCCAGCGCGCACAAGTGGGGCGGACCGGCCGGGGTCGGGGTGCTCGCGGTGCGCAAGGGCGTCCGCTACGTCTCGCCGCTGCCCGCCGACGAGCGGGAGGCCGGCCGGGTGCCGGGCTTCGTCAACGTGCCGGCGATCGTCGCGGCCGCGGCCTCGCTGCGCGCGGTACGGGCCGAGGCGGAGCGGGAGAACGCCCGGCTGCACGAGCTGGTCGAACGGATCAGGGCCCGGGTGCCGCAGCTGGTGCCCGAGGTGGAGGTGGTCGGCGACCCGGTGCGGCGGCTGCCGCACATCGTCACCTTCTCCTGCCTGTACGTGGACGGCGAGGTCCTGCTGGGCGAGCTGGACCGGGCCGGGTTCGCGGTCTCCTCCGGCTCCTCCTGCACCTCGTCCACGCTGACCCCGAGCCATGTACTGGCCGCGATGGGTGTGCTCACCGAGGGGAACGTCCGGATCTCGCTGCCGTTCGGCACCACCGGGGCGGACGTCGACCGCTTCCTGACCGTGCTGCCGGAGCTGGTGGCCGGAGTCCGCGCGCCACTGGGCCTGGACCTGCCCGCGCCCGCCGCAGCCCGGGAGCCCGACGGGGGGCCGCTGGTCCTGGACGCGCTGGGCAAGCGGTGCCCGCTGCCGGTGATCGAGCTGGCGAAGCGGATCGGCGAGGTCCCGGTGGGCGGGACGGTCGTGGTGCTGGCCGACGACGAGGCCGCCCGGCTGGACGTGCCGGCCTGGTGCGGGATGCGCGACCAGGAGTACCTGGGCGAGGCCCCGGCCGCCGAGTACGGCGGCGACCGGGGCTCGGCCTACCTGGTGCGGCGGGTCAGTTGACCAGGTGCGCCCGGACGTCGGCGCCGGCCTCGTCGCCGTAGGCCGCGACGAAGCGCTGCAGGAAGTCGTGCGGGCGCAGCTCGTACTCCTGGGTGCCGACGGTCTCGATCACCAGGGTGGCCAGCATGCAGCCGAGCTGGGCGGCGCGCTCCAGCTCCAGCCCCCAGGAGAGCCCGGCCAGGAAGCCGGCCCGGAAGGCGTCGCCGACACCGGTCGGGTCGGCCTTGGCGGTCTCGGGGGCGCAGCCGACCAGGATCGGGGACTCGCCCTTGCGCTCGATCCGGACGCCCTTGCTGCCGAGGGTGGTGATCCGGGTGCCGACCCGGGTGAGGATCTCCTCCGCGTCCCAGCCGGTCTTCGACTCGATCAGCGCGGCCTCGTACTCGTTGGTGAAGAGGTACGCGGCGCCGTCGACGATCTGGCGGATGTCGTGGCCGTCGAGGCGGGCCAGCTGCTGCGACGGGTCCGCGGCGAAGGCGTAGCCGCGGGTGCGGCACTCCTGGGTGTGACGCACCATCGCCTGCGGGTCGTCGGCGCCGATCAGCACCAGGTCGAGGCCGCCGACGCGGTCGGCGATCGGCTTGAGCTCGATGCTGCGGGCCTCGGCCATGGCACCGGTGTAGAACGAGGCGATCTGGTTGTGGTCCTCGTCCGTGGTGCACATGAAGCGCGCGGTGTGCCGGGTCTCGGAGATGTGGACGGACCGGCAGTCCACGTTGTTGCGCTCCAGCCAGCTGCGGTACTCCGCGAAGTCCGCGCCGGCCGCGCCGACCAGGACCGGGCGCAGCCCGAGCACGCCCATGCCGAAGGCGATGTTCGGCGCGACGCCGCCGCGGCGGATGTCGAGGGTGTCGACCAGGAAGGACAGCGACACGGTGTGCAGCTGCTCGGCGACCAGCTGGTCGGCGAACCGGCCGGGGAAGGTCATCAGGTGGTCGGTCGCGATCGAACCGGCGACGGCGATACGCACGGGGTCTCCTCAGGATGGCAGCGGGGCCATGGGACAGCGGGGGTGGAACCCACCCACGGTACCCGGCGGTGCCGGGGCCCCAGCAAGACGCCGGGTGCGATCCCGGCCGTGTGCTGTCACCCGCCACCCCCGAAGGTGTACTACCCCGGGGTAGCTCTGGTGGCTGCCGGACACCCGGCCTAGGGTCGCAGTCAGGGGCTTCTCCCGGCCCCGACCGGGACCGTGGCGACGCTGCCACGGCAGGTGGATCGGAGTTGATGGCCGATGTTGCCCAGTCACCACCCGCTGCGGGTTCCGCCCGCCCTGCTCGGCGACGCCGACGGGGAGTCGCTCGACGCGCTGGTGGACTCCTCGCACCGGCTGCGCCGGTTCTGGCCGCTGCTGGCGACCGGTCCCCAGGACAGCGCGCCGGCCGGCTCAGGCTTCCGCGTCCCCTCCCGTGCCCGGCGCGTGGTCGCGTCGATGCCCGAGTACGGGCCCTGATCAGCGCTTCCCGAGGGTGCCCCGGGTGCGGCCGGGACGGGCGGGGAACCGGAATCGTCCGGGCCACGTCACATCCCCGCGGTGCGGCCGCCAAGGCGTACCGCTGAACCCTCGGGAGGAAGTTCAGATGGATCTGGAGAGCATGCCCAGGCGTTCCGGCCGGGCCCGCGCGACCGCGCTGGCCTGCCTCGCCCTGGCGGCGGCGGCCGTCCTGGCCGGGTGCGACGGCGGGACCAAGGCGGCTTCGGACACGGCGGCGACGGGCGCGGAGCGGGCCTCGGCGAGCGCTTCCGCCTCGCCGGGCGCGGCCACCGGCAGCCCGGACCCGGCCGCCCCGGCCACGACCTCGGCCCCGTCCGCCCCGGCCCCGGTGACCACCCCGCCGGTCGACCCGACGGCCACCCTCTCGGACCCTCGGCCGAGCGGTCCGGCCACGCCCACCAAGCCGCCGGCCCCGCCGTCGCAGCCGACTCCGGCGCCCACTCCCCCGGGCTCGGACGGCAACGGCATCGCGGTGGGCGAGCCGCCGCCGAACGGCTCCGGGAGCGGCTCGCCGGTGCACCCGGCGATCACCTACCGGGTGGACGGCAACAAGCTGACGGTCTGGTTCTACGGCGGGATCTGCCAGCGGTACGCGCTCAAGGCCGACGAGTCCAAGCCGGGCCGGGTGGACATCCGGGTGACCACGGCGGCGCCGGTCCCGGCCGGACAGGCCTGCGCCGATCTGGCCAAGCGGCAGACGGTGGCGGCCGACCTGAAGCAGCCGCTCCAGGGCCGGGCGGTGACCGATGTGGCGACGGGGCAGGAGGTACCGCTGGAGGCGGACGCCAAGATCGGCCCGGATCCGGTGGTCCCGGACATCCCCGGCAACCCGTGAGCCCGGAGCGGACTGCGTGCGGACACGACGAAGGCGGCCCCCGGGATCCCGGGGGCCGCCTTCGCGTCGGAGCTACCGGCCTACTGGCCGTGGACCGACTAGCTGAACGAGTCGCCGCAGGCGCAGGAGCCGGTGGCGTTCGGGTTGTCGATCGTGAAGCCCTGCTTCTCGATGGTGTCGACGAAGTCGACGGTGGCGCCGCCAAGGTACGGGGCGCTCATCCGGTCGGTGACGACCTTCACACCGTCGAAGTCCTTCAGCACGTCGCCGTCGAGCGAGCGCTCGTCGAAGAACAGCTGGTAGCGCAGGCCCGAGCAGCCACCGGGCTGGACGGCGACGCGCAGCGCCAGGTCGTCCCGGCCTTCCTGCTCCAGCAGGCCCTTGACCTTGGCCGCGGCGGCATCGGTGAGGAGGATGCCACTCTCGACGGTGGTCTCGTCCTGGACGGTCATCTGCGTTCTCCCGGTCTTGACGACGGTCTGCCGCCAGTACCAACCGACGGCCGTCCGGATTCATTTCCCGGACGACGGAGTGTTTTCGGTGGATTCACGGCGGCGGTGTTCCGTGGGCCGGGCGTGCACCCGTTCCCCATACGCCTTCCATGCTCGCACACCGGCGGACATCGGCCGCATCCGCTCGGACCGATCCGGGCGAACCGGCCCTGCGGCGCGGGCCCGGCGGTCAGGATGGTGGGTATGCTCCTGCGCCCGCTCCAGGACTCAGCCGCCGACGCGGAAGCGGTCCGGCACATCTCCGCCGCCGCGTTCGCCTCGCTCCCCGACGCCCCTACCGTCACCGGGCCGCCCCCGCCCCCGGTGTTCCAGCTGGCCCGCACCAGACACCTCGCGCGCACCGATCCGCAGGGCTGCTGGGTGGCCGAGCTGGCCGGCGAGCCGGTCGGCGCGGTGCTCGCGCTGCGCCGCGAGGGCGTCTGGGTGCTGGCGCTGCTCGCGGTGCTGCCGCAGGCCCAGGGCAAGGGGGTGGGGCGGCTGCTGCTGGAGCGGGCCCTCGCCCACGGTCGCGGCTGTCTGCGCGGGATGCTGTGCTCCTCGCCCTCGCCGGCGGCGGTGCGGCGGTACCGGCTGGCCGGGTTCACCCTGCACCCGGCGATGCAGCTGACCGGGCGGGTGGACCGGTCCCGGCTGGTCGACCCGGGCGACCTCCCGGTGCACCCCGGGAACGCGACCCACCGGCACCTGCTGGACTCGGTGGACCGGCGGCTGCGCGGCGCCGCGCACGGCCCGGACCACGAACTGCTGCTCGCGCACTGCGAGGAGGTGCTGGTCGCGGACACCCTGGCCGGCAGCGGCTACTGCTACCGGGAGGGCGGCGAGGTGCGGCTGCTGGCCGCCACCTCCAAGCGGATCGCCACCCGGCTGCTGCGCGAGGCGCTGGCCCGGGTGCCGGAGGGGGTGGAGGCGCGGGTGGAGGCGCTGACCGCCGAGCAGGAGTGGGCGCTGGACGTCGGCCTCGAACTGGGCCTGTCCGTGCAGACCCGGGGGTACCTGGGGCTGCGCGGAATGCGCCCGCCGGCGCCGTACGTCCCCAACGGCGGGCTGCTGTAGCCGTCCGCGGCGGTCACGGCGCCGGACGCGCGCGACCCCCGCCGGGCCGGGGCCGGGCGGGGGTCGGTGCGCGCTTCGGGACGGTGCGCGTCCGGACGGGTGCGCCGCGGGCGTCACTCCATGGTGTCGAGGATCTCCTTGACCATCTCCATGGTGGTGCCCGGGTGCAGGAAGGCGAAGCGGGCGACCGTCTCGCCGTCCCAGCCGGTGGGGGTGACGAAGCCGATCTGGTCCGCGAGCAGCTGCTGCGACCAGCGGTAGTAGTCGTCGTTGGTCCAGCCGTTGCGCTTGAAGCAGACCGCGGACAGCTGCGGGTCGAACAGCAGCTCCAGGTGCTCGCTGTCGCGGATCAGCTGGGCGGTGTCCCGGGCCAGCGTCAGGCCGGCCTCGATGGCGTCGGTGTACGCCTGGACGCCGTGCACGGCGAGCGAGAACCACAGCGGCAGGCCGCGGGCGCGCCGGGTCAGGTGGTAGGCGTAGTCGGTGGGGTTCCACTCGTCGCCCTCGGTGTGCAGCACGTCCAGGTAGGAGGCGTCCTGGGTGTGCACGGCGCGGGCGAGCTGCGGGTTGCGGTAGATCAGCGCGGCGCAGTCGAAGGGCGCGAACAGCCACTTGTGCGGGTCGACGACGAAGGAGTCGGCGTGCTCGATGCCGTTGTAGCGCTCCCGGACGGAGGGGGCGAACAGGCCCGCGCCGCCGTAGGCGCCGTCCACGTGGAACCACAGCCCGCGCTCGCGGGCGACCTCGGACAGGCCCTGGAGGTCGTCGACGATGCCCTCGTTGGTGGTGCCGCCGGTGCCGACGACGGCGATCACCGTCTCCGGGTTCGGGTCGGCGGCCAGGGCGGCGCGCAGCGCCTCGCCGGTGAACCGGCGGTCGACGGTCGGGACCTTGAACGCCTCGACGCCGATGATGTTGAAGGTGTTCTTGACCGAGGAGTGCACCTGGTCGGCGACGGCGATCCGCAGCCGGGCCTCCGGGCCACTGGGTCGACCCTGCTCGGCGAGCTTGCGGCGGGCCGTGTCCCGGGCGACGACCAGGGCGGAGAGGTTGCCGGCCGAGCCGCCGGACACGAAGGTGCCGCCGGCCGAGTCCGGCATCCCCGCGCGGTCCGCTATCAGCCGCAGCACCTGGTTCTCGGCGGCGATCGCGCCGGCCGCCTCCAGCCAGGAGATGCCCTGCAGCGAGGCGCAGGAGACCACCATGTCGAAGAGCAGCGCGGCCTTGGTGGGGGCGCACGGGATGAAGGACAGGTAGCGCGGGCTGTCGGCGGAGATCACCGCGCGGGAGAGCTCGTGGTCGTAGAGCTTGAGCACGTCGGCCGCGTCGTTGCCGTCCTGGTTGAGCAGGCCGGACAGCTGGGCGCGCAGGTGCTCGCCGTCACCGGGGTGGTCGAGCGGGACGGGGTCGTACTGCAGCCGCTCGCGCATGTAGTCGAAAACCAGGTCGACCAGGTCGCTGTCGGGCCGGTGCATGCGGTCGGGGGCTGCGGACACGGGTGTCCCTCTCGGCTGTGGGGGTCGGGGAGGGTCCGGTGGAACGGGGGGGGTTGGCACCGCACGGCCGGACATGATCAGCGTAGGCAGCCAGGGGCTCTCCCCGCGCGTCGGAACGCGGCCGGTCGGGCAGCTTTCGGGCGTCTTCGGCGGGCCCCGCGCAGGATTCCTGCGCGGGGGGCGAATTGGGCCGAACAGGGAGGTTCCAGCTAGCCGATCAGCTGGGAGAGGACCACCGAGGAGCGGCTGCGCTGGACGCCGGGCTCGCGGCGGATCCGCTCGATGACCGCCTCCAGGTGGCGCATGTCGGCGGCCCGCAGGTGGACCAGCGCGTCCGGATCGCCGGTGACCGTCCAGGCCGCGACCACCTCGGGGAACTGCCGCAGGCTGGCGAGGATCTCCTCGGGGGCGGTCCGTTCGCGGCAGTAGACCTCGACGAAGGCCTCGGTCTGCCAGCCGAGCACCGAGGGGTCGAGCACCACGGTGAAGCCCCGGACCACCCCGCGCGCCCGCAGCCGGTCGATCCGGCGGCGGACGGCGGTGGCGGAGAGGTTCACCTGGAGCCCGATCTCGGCGTACGAGGCGCGACCGTCCCCGGCCAGCCGGGCGAGCAGGAGGCGGTCGGTCTCGTCCAGGGAGGCCCCGACCGTCTCGTTCGCTCGGCTGCTGCTCATCGGTGCGGGGCTCCACGGGTCGTGCGGCGTCGGGATCGGGGCGGGCCCCGCCCGCCGGGGGACGGCGGCGGGCCGCCGAAACGGTTCGGCTCCATTCTGGCGGATGTCAGGAGCGAGTTCACCGCTGACGGATGACAACGGGAGGACGTCCGTCCGTCGGCCGGGCACCGCTCGGCCGGTCGACCGGTCAGCCGGTGAGCAGGACGATCTTGCCCCGGGTCCGCCCCTCGGCACTCAGCGCCTGGGCCGAGGCGGCCTGGGCGAGCGGGAAGGTGGAGGCGACGGTCACGGTCAGCCGCCCCTCGTCGGCGAGCGCGGCCAGCTCGGCCAGCCCGGCCGCGTCCGGGCGGACCCAGACGTACCGGCCGCCGCGGGCCTTCACCCCGAAGTCGGCGACGGAGGCGATCCGCGCCGGGTCGGCGACCAGTCCGGCCGAGACCTCGACGGCGTCGCCGCCGACCAGGTCGAGGGCCGCGTCCACCCCCTCCGGCGCCAGCGCCCGCACCCGCTCGGCCAGCCCCTCGCCGTACCGGACCGGCTCGGCGCCGAGCTCGCGCAGATAGTCGTGGTTGCGCTCGCCGGCGGTGCCGATCACCCGGGCCCCCAGGGCGCGGGCGATCTGGACGGCCAGGTGCCCGACCCCGCCGGCGGCGGCGTGCACCAGGACGGTGTCGCCGGGGCCCACGCCCACCGCCCGCAGCGACTGGAGGGCGGTGAGCCCGGCCAGCGGCAGTCCGCCGGCCTGCGCCCAGTCCAGCGCGGCCGGCTTGCGGGCCAGGGTGCGGACCGGCGCGGCCACCAGCTCGGCATAGGTGCCGTGCTCGACCGTGTCCTTGCGCACATAGCCGTAGACCTCGTCGCCGGGCGCGAACTCGGTGACGCCGCCGCCGACGGCCCGGACCACGCCCGCCGCGTCCCAGCCCATCACCAGCGGGAAGTGCGCGTCGAGCAGGCCGTCGAGCAGCCCGTCCCGCACCTTCCAGTCGACCGGGTTCACCCCGGCCGCCCTGACCTGCACCAGTACCGAGTCCGGTCCGACCTTCGGGTCGGGCAGGTCGGTGTACTCGACCTCTTCGGGGCCGCCGTAGCGGTGGATCGCGATTGCCTTCATGCCACCAGCGAAACCCGGCCGGTCCGGGATCCGGTTCCGGCCACGCCGGACGGACCCGGGAAGGCTCCGAACCGGCGAGCGGTTCTCGTCACATCGACAGGATGGCCATCGTCACTCTGACGCTAACCGGTTATCATAGATTGCGTCAGATAGACGAGAAGGCGCACCGCTCGATCGGCCGCACAGAAGGGCACTCGCCCGTGACCACCACTATCACCGAGACCTACGGCGTCGACCCCACTCCGACGCCGCTCGCTCTGCTGCTGCTCGGCCGCCAGGCCGACCCGAACAGCGAGCGCGGCGTCGAGTGCCCCGGCGACCTCCCCCCGGCCTCCGACCCGAACCTCGTCGAGCGCGCCCGCGCGGCCAAGGCCGCGCTCGGGGACCGCGTCTTCATCCTGGGCCACCACTACCAGCGCGACGAGGTGATCGAGTTCGCCGACGTCACCGGCGACTCCTTCAAGCTCGCCCGGGACGCGGCCGCCCGCCCGGAGGCCGAGTACATCGTCTTCTGCGGCGTGCACTTCATGGCCGAGTCGGCCGACATCCTCACCGGCGACGCCCAGCAGGTCGTCCTGCCTGACCTCGCCGCGGGCTGTTCGATGGCCGACATGGCCACCGCCGAGCAGGTCGCCGAGTGCTGGGACGCGCTGACCGACGCCGGGATAGCCGATGTGACCGTCCCGGTCTCGTACATGAACTCCTCCGCCGACATCAAGGCCTTCACCGGCCGGCACGGCGGCACCATCTGCACCTCCTCCAACGCCCGGCGGGCGCTGGAGTGGGCGTACGAGCAGGGCCAGAAGGTCCTGTTCCTGCCCGACCAGCACCTGGGCCGCAACACCGCGGTGCGGGACATGGGCTTCTCGCTGGACGACTGCGTCGTCTACAACCCGCACAAGCCGAACGGCGGCCTGACCGTCGAGCAGCTGCGGGACGCGAAGATGATCCTCTGGCGCGGCCACTGCTCGGTGCACGGCCGGTTCACCCTCGACTCGGTGAACGACGTGCGCGAGCGGGTCCCCGGCGTCAACGTCCTGGTGCACCCGGAGTGCCGGCACGAGGTCGTCGCGGCCGCCGACATGGTCGGCTCGACCGAGTACATCATCAAGGCGCTGGACGCCGCCGAGCCCGGCTCCAAGTGGGCCATCGGCACCGAGCTCAACCTCGTCCGCCGGCTCGCCAAGGCGCACCCGGACAAGGAGGTCGTCTTCCTCGACCGGGCGGTCTGCTTCTGCTCCACCATGAACCGGATCGACCTCCCGCACCTGGTGTGGGCGCTGGAGTCGCTGGTCGATGGCCGGGTGCCGAACGTGATCAAGGTCGACCCGGAGACCGAGAAGTACGCCAAGGCGGCGCTGGACCGGATGCTGGCCCTGCCGTAACGATTCGCCGGTCCGGGCCTCGGCCGACCGGGCAACGACGCCCACCGGGCAACGACAAAGGGCGGGCCCCCTCCGTGCGGAGGGGGCCCGCCCTCGTGTCTGGCGCGAGACGGCGGCTACTCGGGAATGCCCGGGACGAGACCGTCGCCCTCCGCCCGCAGCATCTCGCGGACGTCCTCGATGGTGGCCTCGGAGTCCGGCAGGATCAGGTCGGACGGCTCCAGCGAGTCGTCCGCCAGTGGAGTGCCGAACTCCCTCACGGCGCCGAGCAGCTCGACGAGCGCCCGGCGGAACTGTTCCTCGTCCCCCGACTCCAGTGCGGTGAGCAGCTCGTCGTCGAGCTCGTTGAGCCGGTTCAGATGGGCCTCGCCCACCTGGAACTGCCCCTCACCCATGACCCGCATGATCATGCCGTGCGTCTCCCTGTTCCTGGGGATGTTCCCGGAGGTGCTCCGGGACGGAGCTCAGGTCGGTTGCCGCTCCGACTACTTGTTGTAGTTGATCCGCGGGCCGTCCTGCTGCTGCGGCGCGGCGTCCTGCGGCCGGCCCTGCTCGATCGCCTGCGGGGCGGCCGGGGATCCCCCGGTCAGCTCGGCCTTCATCCGGGCCAGCTCCAGCTCGACGTCGGAACCGCCGGCCACCCGCTCCAGCTCGGCCTCGATGTCGTCCTTGCGGCCGAGACCGCTGGCGTCGTCGAGCGCGCCGGAGGCCAGCAGCTCGTCGATCGCACCGGCCCGGGCCTGCATCTGCGCGGTCTTGTCCTCGGCCCGCTGGATCGCCAGGCCGACGTCGCCCATCTCCTCCGAGATACCGGAGAAGGACTCGGCGATCCGGGTCTGCGCCTGGGCCGCGGTGTAGGTGGCCTTGATGGTCTCCTTCTTGGTGCGGAAGGCGTCGACCTTGGCCTGCAGCCGCTGGGAGGCCAGCGTGAGCTTCTCCTCCTCGGCCTGGAGCTGCTGGTACTGCACCTCCAGGTCGTTGATCTGGGACTGCATGTTCGCCTTGCGGGTGAGGGCCTCGCGGGCGAGGTCCTCCCGGCCGAGCGAGAGCGCCTTGCGGCCCTGGTCCTCGTACTTCGCCGACTGCTGCTGCAGCTGGGTCAGCTGGAGCTCCAGTCGCTTGCGCGAGGTGGCCACGTCGGCGACGCCACGACGCACCTTCTGCAGCAGCTCGAGCTGCTTCTGGTACGAATAATCGAGCGTCTCACGCGGATCCTCCGCCCGGTCCAAGGCCTTGTTCGCCTTGGAGCGGAAGATCAGCCCCATACGCTTCATGATTCCGTCGCTCATGGGCCTCGGGTGCCCCCTTCTCCGGCCTGCGGTATCAGTCTCTTACCAGACACGACGAGTGTATGTGCAGCGAGCCCGTCGCCGCAGTGCACCTGCCTGCAACAAGCCTGCTACAGGTCGGTCCCGGGAAGCCTCATCCGCGGGGTGGATCCCGCCCTCATTCCACCCGCCGGTCAGCGGAGTGATCCCCTACGGGACTCCCCCCGAACCCGCCCGGGACCCCGACCCGAGTCCCCCCTGGGACCCGTCGCGGCCGGTCCGGGACGCGATCGATACGCGTTCGGTTCCCGGGCGACCCGGAGAAGCGTCGCCGCACCCCGTAGGCTGGTGGTGTGTTCCGACGCCGTTCAGATGAAGCCGCCGCCTCCGCCACCGTGCTGGAGAAGCAGGACGGCAAGACGCAGACCCGCGACCCGCAGGCGAAGAAGGGGCGGCCCACGCCCAAGCGCAGCGAGGCCGAAACCAACCGCCGGACCAGGGTCACCGTGCCCAAGGACCGCAAGGAGGCCTCCCGCCAGGCCCGCGAGCGGATGCGCTCCGAGCGCGAGAAGCAGCGCCAGGCGCTGATGGACGGCGACGAGCGCCACCTGCCGGCCCGTGACAAGGGCCCGGTGCGGAAGTTCACCCGTGACTACGTGGACGCCCGCTGGTCGCTCGCCGAGTTCTTCCTGCCCGCCGCCGTGCTGATCCTGGTGCTCAGCATCGTCAAGGTGCCGGCCCTCCAGCTGCTCTCCACGGTGCTGTTCCTGCTCTTCTTCGTCCTGGTGATCCTGGACTTCGTCCGGCTCGGCTTCGGCCTGCGCAAGCAGCTCGCCGAGCGCTTCGCCGGGCAGAACACCCGCGGCGCGGTCGCGTACGGCCTGATGCGCATCCTGCAGATGCGCCGGCTGCGACTGCCCAAGCCGCAGGTGCGGCGCGGGGAGAAGCCCTGACCGCCGAACCGGTGGACTCCGGCTGGGCCCCTCCCCTGTGGGACGGGCCCGGCCTCTACGCGCTCCCCGGCCAGGGGGGCGGCGGCCACGACCGGCTCGCCCACGACCGGCCGGCCCAGGAGCGTGACGGGTACGAGCGGCACGGCCACGAGCGGCGGCTGCCCTCGCGCAGCGGCTCCTTCGCCGGCGGCACCGGCCCCGCGCCGGGGCGCTCCGGCACCCTGCGCAACCTCGTCCGGCAGGAGATGGTCGCCCGGCAGCTCGCCGAGCAGCTCACCGGACGCACCGCCCAGCGGGTGCTGGACATCGGCTGCGGCCAGGGCACCCAGGCCCTGCGGCTCGCCCGGGCCGGCCACTACGTCACCGGCATCGACTCCGACCCGACCGCGCTCGGCGCCGCCCAGGAGACGCTGGCCGAGGAGTCCGACGCCGTCCGCGAGCGGATCCAGCTGCTGATCGGCGACGGGCACCAGTGCGGGCGCTGGTTCGGGGCGCGCAGCTTCGACGTCGTGCTCTGCCACGGCGTGCTGATGTACCTGCCGGACCCCGATCCGATGATCGCCTCGCTGGCCCGGCTGCTCGCCCCGGGCGGGCTGCTCTCACTGGTGGTCCGCAACCGCGACGCGCTCGCCCTGCGGCCCGCCGCCGCCGGCGACTGGCGCGCCGCCCTGGAGGCCTTCGAGAGCGATCGGTACTACAACCGGCTCGGTCTGGCGGCCCGCGCCGACCGGATCGGCGACCTCGCCGTCACCCTCTCCGAGGTGTCCGTGCCGCTGCGGCACTGGTACGGCGTCCGGGTCCTCACCGAGAGCACCCCCGACGACGCGCCGCCCGTGGACGGCCGGCAGCTCGCCCAGCTGCTGGAGGCCGAGGAGCGGGCCGGCCGCACCGACCCGTACCGGCAGGTCGCCGCGCTGCTGCACGTCGTCGGGATGAAGTAGCCCCGGCGGGCAGCGGGGGCACGCCGGGGGAAGGCCGCCCGCGCACCGGCGAGCGGCCCCCGACCGGGCCGGATCAGCCCTCGTGCAGGCTCATCGTGTAGATCTCGCGGTCGTCGTCCAGCAGGACGGCACGGTCCACGCCGTCCTCGGCCAACTGCTTCCAGTTCTCCCCGATCCAGCTCTCCGCGTCCCCCTGGCCGGAGAACTCCTCCGCCTGCCCGCTGCCAGGGGCCACCGCGGTGCCGTCCGCCTTCTCGTACCGCCACGTCCAGACCATGCCCGGCTCCTCCCGCCGACGACCAGCGATGTGCTGTGCTGCGCACCCTAGGTCCTCTCTTTCGGATCACGCCATGCGCGACCCGGAGGAGAGGACCTGCCCTCAGGTTGCCCGGCCGGATCTTCGGTATGCGCCGTGGGCGAGGATGGGCGCATGACACCTGACGCACCGCTCCCCCGCACCCTGCTCCTCGGCGGCGCGCGGTCCGGCAAGTCGACCCGGGCCGAACAGCTGCTGGCCCGGTACGAGGACGTGCTGTACGTGGCCACCGGCGGCACCCGGGACGGCGACGAGGAGTGGGCGCAGCGGGTCGCCCTGCACCGGGACCGGCGCCCGGCGAGCTGGCGCACCGCCGAGACCTGCGGGCTGGAGGCCGTCCTGGCCGACACCGCCGACCCGGCGCCGGTGCTGATCGACTGCCTGGCGCTGTGGCTCACCTCGGTGATGGACGAGTGCGGCGCCTGGGACGACGCGGTCTGGGCGGACGGCGGCGAGGCCGAGGTGCGGCGGCGCTGCACGGCGCTGGCGGCCGCCTGGGCGGGGACCGGGCGGCGGGTCGTGGCGGTCAGCAACGAGGTCGGCATGGGCGTCGTCCCGGCCACCCCGGCCGGCCGCCGGTTCCGCGACACCCTGGGCCGGCTCAACATGATGGTGGCCGACGCCTCCGAGCGTGTGCTGCTGGTGGTGGCGGGGCAGGTTCTCACGGTCAAGCCCGCCGTCGGCTGAAGACGTACGGCGTGTAGCCTTCCGGACGATGGACACGACCGTGGATCTCGATACGTTCTCCTCGCTCGTCGAGCGCCCCGACGAGAGCGCCCGGCGCGCCGCCGAGGAGCGGTGGCAGGAGCTGAACCGGCCGCCGGGCGGCCTCGGCAAGCTGGAGGAGCTGGGCGCCTGGCTGTCCTCCGTGCAGGGGCGCTCCCCCGTGCGGCCGCTGTCGGCGCCCAAGGTGGTGCTGTTCGCCGCCGACCACGGGGTGGCCCGGGTCGGGGTCTCCCGGCTGCCCGCCGGGGGCGGCACGGCCGCGCGCGTGCGGGCCGTGCTCGACGGCACCGCGCCGGTGGCGCTGCTCGCCCGGCGCTTCGGCGCCGAGGTGCGGGTGGTGGACGTCGCGGTCGACGCCGCGGCCTCGGACTTCCCCGACGAGGTGACGGCGCACCGGGTGCGGCGCGGCTCCGGGCGGATCGACGTCGAGGACGCGCTGACCCCCGAGGAGACCACGAAGGCGTTCCGGGCCGGGATGGCCGTCGCCGACGAGGAGGCCGACGCCGGGACCGACCTGGTGGTGCTGGGCGACCTCGGGGTCGGCTCGACCACGGTGGCGGCGGTCCTGGTCGGCGCGCTCTGCGGGACGGACGCGGCGGCGGTCACCGGGCGCGGCTCGGGCATCGACGACCGGGTGTGGATGGTCAAGTGCGCGACCGTGCGCGACTCGCTGCGGCGGGCCCGGCCGGTGCTGGGCGACCAGCTGGCGCTGCTCGGGGCCACCGGCGGCGCGGACTTCGCGGCGATCACCGGATTCCTGCTGCAGGCCGCGGTGCGCAAGCTCCCGGTGGTGCTGGACGGCGTCGTCTCGGCGGCCTGCGCGCTGGTCGCGCAGCGGATCGCGTTCCGGGCGCCGGAGTGGTGGCGGGCCGGGCAGACCAGCGGCGAGCCCGCCCAGGCCAAGGCCTACGACCGGCTGACCCTGACGCCGCTGCAGGAGCAGGGGATCACCATGGGCGAGGGTGTCGGCGCGCTGATGGCGCTGCCGCTGCTCCAGGCCGCGGCGGACACGCTGGCCGACGAGCCGCCGACGGCGTACGTGCCGGCGGCGCCGAAGGAGCCGGCGCGGCTGCCGACGGCCGCGGAGCTGCTGGGCAAGCTGTAGGGCCGGGGCCCGGGATCCGTCGATCGTCGACGGGTCCCGGGCCCCTGCTCTTGGCACGCGCGCTTCCGGCACCCGGCCGGGTGCCGGACGGGAGTGGGTGGTCGACGGTGCGGGACGGGCTGCGGGACGGACTGAGGGACGGGCTGCGGTTCGCGTTCGGGACTCTGTCGGTGCTGCCGGTGCGGGTCGACCGGTGGGACCGGGCGTCCGGAGGGCGGGCGATGCTGGTCGCGCCGCTGGTCGGGGTGGTGCTCGGGGTGCTCGCCGGGGCGGCGGGGGCACTGGTCGCCTGGCGCGCGGGCGCACCGCTCGGGGCGGTCGCGGCCGTCGCCGTGCCGGCGGTGCTCACCCGGGGACTCCATCTGGACGGCCTGGCGGACGTCGCGGACGGCCTGGGCAGCGGGAAGCCCGCCGAGGACGCGCTGCGGATCATGAAGCAGTCGGACATCGGCCCGTTCGGCGTGCTGACCCTCGTCCTGGTCCTGCTCGCGCAGGTGGCGGCGCTGGCCGGGCAGTTCGCGCATTCCCCGCTGCGGGGCGCGCTCGCGGTGCTCACGGCGGCGGTGGCCGGGCGCTGCGCGCTCGCCTGGGGCTGTCTGCGCACGGTCCCGGCGGCCCGGCCGGGCGGGCTGGGCGCCATGGTGGCGAGCACCGTGACACCGGGTCAGGCACTCGCCTCGACCGGTGCCGCGGCGGCCCTGCTCGGACTTGCCGGTCTGCTCGACGGATGGTCAGCCCTGGTACTGCCACTGGCCGTTGTGATCGGCACCGCCGCCGCCGGCCCCCTGCTGCTGCGGTGCGTGCGGCGGTTCGGCGGGATCACCGGGGACGTGCTCGGCGCGACGGTGGAGACCGCCGCGACGGGTGCGCTGCTGGCCCTGGCGCTGCTGCCCCGCTGAGGGCGCCGGAGCCCGGGTGGTGAAAGGCGATGGACCGGGCGGCGCGTGATCCCACCATGCGGACTACCATGCGGGGAGCACCGCAGCCCTGCACCGTCGCAGGTCCTGCCCGTCCGGCGCCCGTCGCGGCGCCGGGGCCTCTGGTGTGCGCGACCGCCGCGACGGTGGGCGCGCGCAGCCAGGGGCCCCGGGTCCGACACCGCCGGGCGGTCGGCCTGGCCGACGGTTCCGGGCTGCGCCGGTGCGGCACTCGCGCCGCGACCGGTCGTGGACCGCGAAAGAACAGGACGCATTACGTGACTGCATTGTCTGTGAGCACCTCCGCCGCCGCCTCGCTGCGCGCGGACGCCCTGGTGATCGGCGTGGCGAAGGGCTCCAAGGGCATCGTGCTGGCCCCGGGCGCCGAGGCCGTGGCCGAGGCGTTCGAGGGCAAGCTGGCCGAGGTTCTCGCCACCCTGGGCGCGACCGGCGCCGAGGGCGACGCCGTGAAGGTGCCCGCCCCGGCCGGTCTGAAGGCCGCGCTCGTGCTCGCGGTCGGCCTCGGCGACGCCGTCGAGGGCGGGTACGGCCTGGAGGCGCTGCGCCGCGCCGCCGGTGTCGCCGCCCGCACCCTGGCCGGCAGCAAGAAGGTCGCGCTGGCCCTGCCGGCCGAGTCCGGCGAGGAGGTCGAGGCGGTCGCGCTGGGCGCGCTGCTCGGCACCTACGCGTACGGCACCTACAAGAGCAACGGCAACGGCGGCAAGGAGCCGGTCGGCGAGCTGCTGGTGCTCTCGACCCGCAAGGGCAGCAAGGACGCCAAGGCCGCGGTCGAGCGCGCTGTCGCCATCGGCGAGGAGATGAACCGCGCCCGCGACCTGATCAACGCCGCGCCGAACGACCTGAACCCGAAGTCCTTCGCCGCGATCGCCCAGGCCGCCGGCAAGGAGCACGGCCTCAAGGTCGAGGTGCTGGACGAGAAGGCCCTGCTCAAGGGCGGCTTCGGCGGCCTGCTGGGCGTCGGCAACGGCTCGGCCAACCCGCCGCGGCTGGTGAAGGTGGCCTACACCCACCCGAAGGCGAAGGCCACCCTGGCGTTCGTCGGCAAGGGCATCACCTACGACTCGGGCGGCATCTCGCTGAAGCCGGCCGGCCACAACGAGACCATGAAGTGCGACATGGCCGGTGCCGCCGCGGTGTTCGCCGCCGTCGTCGCCGCCAAGCGCCTCGGCCTCCAGGTCAACGTCACCGCGTGGCTGGCGCTGGCCGAGAACATGCCGTCCGGCACGGCCACCCGCCCGGGCGACGTGCTGCGGATGTACGGCGGCAAGACCGTCGAGGTGCTGAACACCGACGCCGAGGGCCGTCTGGTGCTGGCCGACGCCATCGTGCGGGCCGGCGAGGAGAACCCGGACGTCATCGTCGACGTGGCGACCCTGACCGGCGCGATGATCCTGGCGCTGGGCAACCGCACCTTCGGTGTGATGGCCAACAACGACGAGCTGCGCGCCGACCTGCACGCGGTCGCCGGCGAGGTGGGCGAGCAGTCCTGGCCGATGCCGCTGCCGGCCGAGCTCCGCAAGGGCATGACCGAGTCGACCATCGCCGACCTGGCCAACATGGGCGACCGGATGGGCGGCGGCCTGGTGGCCGGCCTGTTCCTGAAGGAGTTCGTGGCCGAGGGCATCGACTGGGCGCACCTGGACATCGCCGGCCCGGCGTTCCACGAGGCCGCGCCGTTCGGCTACACCCCGAAGGGCGGCACCGCGTCGGCGGTCCGCACCCTGGTCCGCTTCGCCGAGCAGAAGGCCGCCGGCGGCAAGGGCTGACGGACGGTACGACCGAGGACGGGGCCCGGCGCGCACGCGCCGGGCCCCGTCCGGCTTCCACCCCGGGTTACCTGCGGGTAGGGGACGCGGGCGCGCGCCGCACCCGTGTTCGCTGCGGGCGAAACTTTGTTCCACAGTGCGGAACCGCTGGCCGCGAGGGTCCCGGGAAACCGTCTCCCACCCCCTGTCAACCCCGCCCTGAGCTGCGACGATGCCCCTCCGTCCGGGGTAATCCCACCCCTGCGACCACCGCTCGGGACACCCCTGGGGCGGACCCGGACATCAGCCGCCGCGAACAAGTGCGAAGATGTATTTCCGGCACGACTGGGCGCCCCACAAGGGCTTCCGACCCACCGGACCGCGACCGGCCCGGCGATCCACATCCCATTGCATGGAGGACGTGACGTGGCGAACGACGCCAGCACCGTTTTCGACGTAGTCATTCTCGGAGGCGGAAGCGGCGGTTACGCCGCGGCGCTCCGCGGCGCCCAGCTGGGCCTGAGCGTCGCCCTGGTCGAGAAGGGCGAGCTCGGCGGCACCTGCCTGCACCGCGGCTGCATCCCGACCAAGGCGCTGCTGCACGCGGCCGAGATCGCCGACGAGACGAAGGAGGCCGCCGAGTTCGGCGTGCTGGCCACCTTCCAGGGCATCGACATCAACGGCGTCCACAAGTACAAGGACGACGTCGTCGCCGGCCTGTACAAGGGCCTCCAGGGCCTGGTGGCGTCCCGCAAGGTGACCTTCATCCAGGGTGAGGGCAAGCTCTCCTCGCAGACCTCGGTGGACGTCAACGGCCAGCGCATCGAGGGCCGCCACATCCTCCTGGCCACCGGCTCCGTGCCGCGCTCGATCCCGGGCCTGGAGATCGACGGCAACCGCGTCATCTCCTCGGACCACGCCCTCAAGCTCGACCGCATCCCGCAGTCGGCCGTCATCCTCGGCGGCGGCGTGATCGGTGTCGAGTTCGCCTCCGTCTGGAAGTCGTTCGGCGTCGACGTCACCATCGTCGAGGCCCTGCCGCACCTGGTCCCGCTGGAGGACGAGAACTCCTCCAAGCTGCTGGAGCGCGCCTTCCGCAAGCGTGGCATCAAGTTCGAGCTCAAGGCCCGCTTCTCCGGCGTCGAGTACACCGAGACCGGTGTGCGCGTCTCCACCGAGAACGGCAAGCAGATCGACGCCGACCTGCTGCTCGTCGCCATCGGCCGCGGCCCGGTCTCGGCCGGCCTCGGCTACGAGGAGAACGGCGTCGCGATGGACCGCGGCTACGTCCTCGTCGACGAGTACATGCGCACCAACGTGCCCACCATCTCGGCCGTCGGCGACCTCGCCCCGACCCTGCAGCTGGCCCACGTCGGCTTCGCCGAGGGCATCCTCGTCGCCGAGCGCCTGGCCGGCCTCAAGCCGGTGCCGATCGACTACGACGGCGTCCCGCGCGTGACCTACTCCAACCCCGAGGTTGCCTCCGTCGGCATCTCCGAGGCCAAGGCCGTCGAGCTGTACGGCAAGGAGAAGGTCGTCACCGTCAAGTACAACCTGGCCGGCAACGGCAAGAGCAAGATCCTGAAGACCGCCGGCGAGATCAAGCTCGTCCAGGTCAAGGACGGCGCCGTGGTCGGCGTCCACATGGTCGGCGCCCGCATGGGCGAGCAGGTCGGAGAGGCCCAGCTGATCTACAACTGGGAGGCTCTCCCGGCCGAGGTCGCGCAGCTCATCCACGCGCACCCGACCCAGTCCGAGGCCCTGGGCGAGGCGCACCTGGCGCTGGCCGGCAAGCCGCTGCACGCGCACGACTGATCGCGCCCCCACACCCCCCATCTTCCAGTTCGCAAGACTTGAATAGGAGTCGCTGAAACCATGGCGGTCTCAGTAACACTGCCCGCGCTGGGCGAGAGCGTTTCCGAGGGCACCGTCACCCGTTGGCTGAAGGCCGAGGGTGAGCGCGTGGAGGTCGACGAGCCGCTGCTCGAGGTCTCGACCGACAAGGTCGACACCGAGATCCCGGCCCCGGCCTCCGGCATTCTGGCCTCGATCAAGGTCGCCGAGGACGAGACCGTCGAGGTCGGCGCCGAGCTGGCGATCATCGACGACGGCTCGGGCGCGCCGGTCGCCGCCGCGGCTCCGGCCGCCGCTGCCCCGGCCCCGGTCGCGGAGGCCCCGGTCGCCGCTCCGGCTCCGGTCGCCGCCCCGGCCCCCGTTGCCGCCCCGGCTCCGGCCCCGGTCGCCGCCGCTCCGGCCGCCCCGGCCGCCGACGCCACCCCGGTGCTGCTGCCGGCCCTGGGCGAGTCGGTCACCGAGGGCACCGTCACCCGCTGGCTGAAGGCCGAGGGTGACACGGTCGAGATCGACGAGCCGCTGCTCGAGGTCTCCACCGACAAGGTCGACACCGAGATCCCGTCGCCGGTCGCCGGCACCCTGGTGAAGATCCTGGTCGCCGAGGACGACACCGCCGAGGTCGGCGCCCAGCTCGCGCTGATCGGTGCCGCGGGCGCCGTCGCCGCCGCTCCGGCTCCGGTTGCCGCTCCGGCTCCGGTCGCTGCTCCGGTTGCCGCTCCGGCTCCCGTTGCCGCCCCGGCCCCGGTTGCCCCGGTCGCAGCTCCGGCTCCGGTCGCCCCGGCCGCCCCGGCCCCGGTTGCCGCCCCGGCCCCGGTTGCCCCGGTCGCCGCCCCGGCCCCGGCCGCCCCGGTGGCCGACGCCGGTGACGCCTACGTCACCCCGCTGGTGCGCAAGCTCGCCGCCGAGCACGGCGTCGCGCTGACCGCTGTCACCGGCACCGGTGTCGGCGGCCGCATCCGCAAGCAGGACGTCCTGGCCGCCGCCGAGGCCGCCAAGGCCGCGCCGGCCCCGGTCGCCGCTGCCCCGGTCGCGGCCGCCGCCGCGCCGAAGGCCGCTGCCGCCCCGTCGGCCCTGCGCGGCCAGACGGTCAAGATGACCCGCATGCGCAAGGTCATCGGCGACAACATGCTGAAGGCCCTGCACGAGCAGGCGCAGCTCACCAGCGTGGTCGAGGTGGACGTCACCCGGATCATGTCGCTGCGCGCCAAGGCCAAGGACTCCTTCCTCGCGCGCGAGGGCGTGAAGCTGTCCCCGATGCCGTTCTTCGTCAAGGCCGCGGCCCAGGCGCTGAAGACCAACGCGGTCGTCAACGCCCGGATCAACGACGCCGAGGGCACCATCACCTACTTCGACACCGAGAACATCGGTATCGCGGTGGACTCGGAGAAGGGTCTGATGACCCCGGTCATCAAGGGTGCGGGCGACCTCAACATCGCCGGCATCTCGAAGAAGACCGCCGAGCTGGCCGGCAAGGTGCGCAACAACAAGATCACCCCGGACGAGCTGTCCGGCGCCACCTTCACCATCAGCAACACCGGCTCGCGCGGCGCGCTGTTCGACACCGTCATCGTGCCGCCGAACCAGGCCGCCATCCTGGGCATCGGCGCGACGGTCAAGCGCCCGGTCGTCATCGAGGCCGACGGCGGCACCGCCATCGGCATCCGTGACATGACCTACCTGTCGCTCTCCTACGACCACCGCCTGGTGGACGGCGCCGACGCCGCCCGCTACCTGGTGGCGGTCAAGGAGATCCTGGAGGCCGGCGAGTTCGAGGTCGAGCTCGGCCTGTAAGGCTCCGCCCGAGGGTCCCCCTCCGGCAGCACCGGAACCCCGCGTCGTCCCCGGACGGCGCGGGGTTCCGCGCGTCCGGGGCGGTTCCGCGCCCGGGGCCGGGACTCCGCGCGCCCGGGCCGGGGCGGCGTCGAAGGGCGGCGGACGGCGGGCATCTTCGCGCCGTTCCGGGTTTTTCGTGCCGTTCCGGGCGATTCACCCGCTCTTCGCATGCGCGCGTGCGGCCGAACAGGGATGCTGGAGCGGTGATGGACGAGACCGACTTCTGGCAGATCATCGACGACACCCGGGAGGACGCCGAGGGCGACCCGGACGAGCAGGCGGACCGTCTGGTGGAGCGGCTCGTCGAGCTGACCCCGGACGACGTCATCGACTTCGCCCGGCTCTTCGAGGCCCGGTTCCAGCGCGCCTACCGCCACGACCTCTGGGGCGCGGCCTACCTGCTGCTGGGCGGAGCCTCCGAGGACTCCTTCGACTTCTTCCGGTGCTGGCTGATCGGCCAGGGCCGGGACGTCTTCGAGGGCGGGCTGCACGAGCCGGACGACCTGGCCGACCTGCTGCCCGGCTTCGACGAGGAGGAGGACGGCGAGGCCGAGGACCTCGGCTACGCGGCCGACGAGGCGTACGAGCAGTTGACCGCGCTGCCGCTGCCCGAGGTGGGCGGACGCCAGCCCTCGCAGCCGTTCGGGGCCGGGTTCGACTTCGACGACCCCGAGGTCATGGCGAAACGGTTCCCCAAGCTCTGGGAGCGCTACGGGGACTGACTCCGCCAGGACGGAGCGGGCGGGTCCGGCGGCCGTCGGGCGGACCGGGGCCCGCGGCCGCCGGGCCCGCCCGGACGGCCGCTCAGGTGGTGGAGCCCGCCGCCGCGCTGGTGTCCTGCTTGATGCCCTTGAGGATCTGGTCCAGCACGGACGGGTCGGGCGCGCCCGCGGCGTCGTCCACCCCGCCCTCGAAGGCCACGAAGCCGCCGCCCTTGGCGGGGACGGCCACCATCAGGATGTAGCCCTTGCTGCCGTCCGAGGTGGTGATGTGCCAGCGCACCGCGTACCCGGAGATGCCCGCGACCGTGGTGCTGGACGAGCCCGCGTCGGTGTGCCCGGTGATGTTGCTGAAGATCGCCGCCGCGTAGGTCGGCATGGCCGCCTCGGCCGCCGCCCGGGCGGTGGTGCCGGCGATGGTGTCCTTCTCCACCGAGAACTGGCCCCGGATGCAGTTGCCGCCGCCGGGGCAGGTGTACTGGCCGCTGCCGAGGAAGATCGTGGAGTGGGACCCGCTGGTGTTCGCCTCCCAGCCCTCGAACACCGGCACGGTGATGGCGTGCTGCGGGTCCGCCACGGTGTCCTTGAGCACCGGGCTCGGCTTCGGCGGCGTGGTCGGCGGCGGCGGGGAGGACCTGGTCGGGCTCGGGGTGGTGGCGCTCGGGCTCGGGGTGTCGGTGACGGTGACCGTGGCCACCGGCTGGGTCGGCTTGGCGATGGGGCTGTCGCCGCCGCTGTTGAGCGCCACGGCGGCCACCACGCCGACCACGGCCAGCACGCCGACCACGATGCCGACGGCCGTCCCGGTCCTGATCCGGTTCGGCCGCTCGGGCGGCGGATAGGCGGCCGGCGGGTAGCCGTAGGCCGGCGGGTTCTGCGCCGGGTAGCCGTACCCGGGCTGCCCCTGCTGCGGGGCGCCGTAGCCGTAGGCCGGCGGCGCGGGTGCGGAACCCCCCGAGGGGTTCTGCCAGGCGACCTGCGTCGGGGCGTCGGCAATCGGGCCGCCGCCCGCCTGGACGGGGCGCACGTCACTGGTCCAGGCCGTGCCGTCCCACCAGCGCTCATGACCGGCCGTGCCGTCCGCACCCGGTACCGGGTACCACCCGGGAGGCGTCGAGTTGCTCACGGCCGTAACCTACCCGTCCGGGTGACGCTCCAGACAGGGTGGGTCTGTCACGACTCTGCACCACCCGCACACGTGATCTGACGGTGCGTCAGTGCGCTTCGGTGGGTCGTGCGGAAACGGTCGGGCGGGTCTCTCGGCAGGGCGGCCGGCCGGCGCTCAGTCGGTCAGCCGGGCGCTCAGTCGGTCAGCCGGGCGCTCAGTCGGTCGGCCGGTCGTCGAGGGACCGGGCCATCCAGATGTCGTCGACGTAGGCCCCGTCGATCAGGAACTCCTCCTTGAGCGAACCCTCGACCACGAAGCCGCAGCGCTCGTAGAGGGCGCGGGCCGGGGCGTTGTGGCCGAGCACCCGCAGGGTGATCCGGCGGGCACCCTGCTCCCGGGCGATCCGGCAGGCCGCCTCGACCAGCGCGACGCCGATGCCCCGGCCGCGCACGGCGGCGTCGACCGCGAGGCCCTGGATCTGGCGCACATGCCGGTTGCTGGCCAGCGGGGTCGGCGGGACGACCCGGATGTAGCCGACCGCCCGGCCGTCGAGCAGGGCGAGCTGGAACTGGTCCGGGCTGTGGCGTTCGTCGAACACCCCCGCGTCCTCGTCGGGCCGGGGGGCGACCTCGGCCAGCGGGGTCCAGGTGGAGCGGTTGAGGGCCGAGAGTTCCTTCTCGTCCTCGGCCCGGGCGGGGCGGATGATCAGCTGATCGTCTACGTGCATGCGCCGCATGCTAATCACCCCCGGCCGGGACGTACACGGCAATTCCCGCGACCCCGCCGGGCCGCCGCTCCCGGGCGGGCCCCCGACCGACTGCGAGGATGGGCCCATGAGAATCGCGGTCACAGGATCCACGGGACTGATCGGCGCGGCACTCGTCGGCTCGCTGCTGGCGGACGGGCACGAGGTGGTGCGGCTGGTCCGGCACCGCTCGCGGACCGGGCCCCGGCCGGACGGCACCACCGCCATCGGCTGGAACCCGCTGCTGGGCCAGATCGACCGGGCCGGGCTGGCCGGGGTCGAGGCGGTCGTGCACCTGGCGGGCGCCGGCGTGGGCGACCGCCGGTGGAGCGAGTCCTACAAACGGGAGATCCGGGAGAGCCGGGTCCTCGGCACCGAGACCCTGGCGACCGCCCTGGCCGGACTGGCCGAACCGCCGAAGGTCCTCGTGAGCGCCTCCGCCGTCGGCTACTACGGGCAGACCGGGGACCGGGTGATCGACGAGTCCTCGCCCGCCGGGGACGACTTCCTGGCCGAGGTCTGCGTGGAGTGGGAGGCCGCCGCCCGGCCGGCCGAGCGGGCCGGGATCCGGGTGGTCCACCCGCGCACCGGACTGGTGCTCTCCGCCGCCGGAGGCGCGGGCGGACGGCTCTTCCCGCTGTTCCGGCTGGGCCTCGGCGGCCGGCTCGGCGACGGCCGGCAGTACTGGAGCTTCATCTCGCTCGCCGACGAGGTGGCGGCGATGCGCTTCCTGATCGACCGGGAGGACATCGACGGGGCGGTGAACCTGACCGCCCCCGAGCCGGTGACCAACGCCGAGCTGACGGCGGCGCTCGGGCGGGTGCTGCGCCGGCCGACGCCGTTCCCGGTGCCGAAGGCCGTACTGGACGGGGTGCTGGGCGAGCTGGCGGTCGAGGTGGTCGGCAGCCACCGGGTCGTGCCGCGCCGACTGCTGGACGCGGGCTTCCGCTTCGCGCACCCGGACGTCGACTCGGCGGCGCGGGCGGCTCTCTGACGAGTGGCTCCGGGGCGGCTCGGGCTCGGGCCCGGGCCGACGGGGTCGGGCCGGAAGGGCCGGGCTCCGGCCCGGGCCGACGGGGCCGGGCGCGCGCGGTCGCGTCCGGCCCCGTCGCGTAGGCGCGCTACGACGTCCGCCCTGGCCAGGGGCATATGCGGAGCGGAGTCCGGGTGACTGCGGCGCAGGGCTCCGAGAGGGGGCGCACGGGAGCACACGGTGGGCGCGCTGCGCGCCCCTGGTGACCGTGTGCGCCCGTCGGGCGGGAACACGGGCGAGGAGGAACACAGTCCGTGACCACGCGGCCACCGGATGCGGCCACTCCCCTTCCCCACCGGGTTCGGGGCCCGTGTGCTTGTCTGACGCTCGTACTGACTGGGCATCACACCGGTCGGACCGTGTCCCAGCACTCTGCTGCCTGCACCGGCCCGAAATCCCGGGACCAGGGAGGGAGCCACCCGTGCCCACGTACGACTTCACTCGCCGCACCCGCCGACAGTCCGACCCGGACGTCGTCGTGGTGGGAGCCGGCCTCGCGGGCCTTGCCGCCGCTCGCGTACTCACCGCCCACGGCCTCACCGTTCAGGTCCTGGAGGCCGCGGACCGGATCGGCGGTCGAGCGGCCTCCCACGAACTCGACGGCTTCCGGCTCGACCACGGCAGCCATCTGCTGAACACCGCCTTCCCCGAGCCCCGCCGCGTGCTCGACCTCGACCGCCTCGATCCGCGCCCGCTCACGCCGGGCGTACTCGTGCACAACGGCGGGCGCCGGTACCGGGTCGGGGACCCACAGCTGACCACCGCCCGGCACGCCGCCGCCCGGGCGCCACTGGGCAGTCCGCTGGACAAGGCCCGGCTCGGCAGCTGGCTCAACCGCCTCGCCAACACCCCGCCCGCACGGCTGAAGGCCCGGCCGGAGACCACCACCGCCCGGGCCCTCGGCGACCGGGGCCTCGCCCCGCGCACCGTCGACGGACTGCTGCGGCCGCTGCTCGGCGCCCTGCTCAGCGACCCCGCGCTCGGTACCAGCAGCCGGGTCGCCGACCTGGTGCTCCGCTGTTACGCGCGCGGCCGACTCTGTCTGCCCGCCGGCGGGATGGCGGCCGTGCCGGCCCAGCTGGCCGCCGCACTGCCCGCCGGCACCGTCCGCACCGGAGTGCGGGTCACCTCGATCACGGCCGACGGCGTGGAGACCGCCACCCATGGGCGGATCGGCGCGCAGGCCGTGGTCGTCGCGACCGACTCCCGCTCCGCCGCCGACCTGCTGCCCGGTCTGCGGCTGCCGGACTTCCACCCCGTCACGACCTTCTACCACGCGGCCGACCGCACCCCTCTGGGGGAGGCCGCCCTGCTGCTGGACGGCGACCGGCCGGGCGGGCAGCCGTCCCTGGTGTCGCACTCGCTGGTGCTCAGCGAGCTGCACCCCTCGTACGCCCCGACCGGACAGGCACTGATCGCCACCACCGTGCTCGGCCGCCGCACCTTCGACGCCGGCGGTCCGGCGGCGCTGGAGCCGGCCGTCCGGGCCCGGCTGGCGGAGCTGTACGGCTCACCGACCGGCGGCTGGCAGTTCCTGAGCGTGCGGCACCTGCCGGACGCGGTGCCCGCGATGCCGCCGCCGCACAACACCCGGCGGCCGGTCCGGCTGCTCGCCGGGCTCTACGTCTGCGGCGACCACCGGGACACCAGCAGCGTGCAGGGGGCGCTGGTGTCGGGACGGCGCGCGGCCGAGGCCGTGGCGCGCGACCTCGGGCTGCCGATCGCCGTACGGGAGGCGGAGGCGGCCTGACGGCGGAGGGCGCCGGGGGGTGTCCTGTGCGGGACACCCCCCCGGCGCCGCTCGGCCGCTCGGCGCCGCTCGGCGTGCGGGCGCGTGGAGCGCGGACCCGGCGTGCGGCGCTGACGTGCGGCGCGGCCCGTGACGTGCGGCGCGCGGCCCGGCTGCCCGAACGGCGCAGGTTCGCGTGCCAATATGCCGATATGACCGCTGTTCGGACGATCTCCGCTCCCCCGTCGGCCGCCCGGTGAGCGCCCGGTGAGCGCCGATTTCGAGGTCCAGCCGCTCTCGCTGATCCTGGTCCCCGCCGCCGCGGTGGCCGCCCCGCTGATCGCCGACCGGCTGCTGCGGTGGATCGCCGTCCCCACCGTCGTGTTCGAGATCCTGCTCGGCGTGCTGATCGGCCCCGACGGCCTGAACTGGGTGCACGTGGACGACCTGATCGACGCGCTCTCGCAGTTCGGCCTGGCGATGCTGATGTTCCTGGCCGGCTACGAGATCGACTTCGCCAGACTGCGCGGCGGACCGCTCCGCCGGGCGGGCGCCGCATGGCTGATCAGCGTGGCGGTCGCGCTCGTCGTGGGAGCGGTGATCAACCCGAAACCCCTGGACGGCGCCTTCACCGGGCTGGTGCTGACCACCACCGCGCTCGGCACCATCCTGCCGATCCTGCGCGACGCGGGTGAGCTGCCCACCCCGTTCGGCTCACTGGTCATGGCCACCGGCGCGGTCGGCGAGTTCGGGCCGATCATCGCCGTCGCCGTCCTGCTCAGCGGCAACAGCGCGGGCCGCACCGCCGTCATCCTGGGCGCCTACGCGGTGATCACCGGCGTCGCGATCGGCGGCGCCCGGCGGCCGAGGCCGGCCTGGATGACCCGGCTGCTCCGCCGCACCCTGCGCACCTCCGGCCAGTTCGCCGTCCGGACCGTGATCCTGGTGCTCGCGACCATGGTGGCCGCCGCCCTCTGGCTGGAACTCGACATGCTGCTCGGCGCGTTCACCGCCGGCATCGTCTCCCGACTGCTGCTCTCCGACATCCCCGGGCCGGCCGAGGAGGTGATCGAGGCCAAGCTGGAGGGCATCGGCTTCGGCTTCCTCGTCCCGGTGTTCTTCGTGGTCAGCGGGATGAAGTTCGATCTGGACGCGCTGATCGACGATCCGGGCACGCTGCTGCTCGTCCCGCTGTTCGTGGTCCTGCTGCTGGCCGTGCGCGGACTGCCCGCGGCGCTGCTGGCCCCCGCCGGCCTGGGACGGCGCGACCGGGGAGCGCTCGGCCTCTACGGCGCGACGGCGCTGCCGCTGGTCGTGGTGATCACCACGATCGAGGTGGACGCCGGCCATCTGCCGTCCTCCACCTCGGCGGCCCTGGTCGGCGCGGGCATGCTCTCCGTGCTGCTGTTCCCGCTGGCCGCGCAGCGGCTGCGCGGGGACGTCCGGCCGCCGGCCGCCGTGGAGGGCGACCGGCCGCGGGTGAACGCCGAGAGCTGGTGACTCCGCCGGTCCGGTCGGAGCCCCCGGTTCAGATCACCCCCGCCTGACGGGCCGTCTCCTCGAACGCCCGGGCCACCGGGCTGCCCCGGTAGGGCGTGAGGCGGCGGTGGAAGTCGCGCACGTACTCCAGCGACCGGGCCGACCGCATCTCCCCCGCCGCCCGCAGGGCGTCGGTCGCCATGCCGCAGGCCTCGTCGAGGTCCCCCATGCCGAGCCGGGCGGTGGCCAGCACCAGCCGGCAGAAGATCCGGCTCCGGGCGTAGGCGGGCGAGCGCAGCCGCAGCGACTTCTCGGCGTGCTGGGCGGCCGTCCGCCACTGCTGGAGGTCCCGGTAGCAGTGCGCGAACTCGTCCGAGAGCTGCGCCTCGTCGAAGAACCGCGCCCAGGCCGGCAGCTCGTCGCCGGTGCGGGCCGCCGCCAGCGCGCGTTCGGCCCGGACCAGCGCCGTCGTGCAGGAGCGGACGTCGCCGAGCAGGCCGTGCCCGCGCGCCTCGGCCGCGTGCAGCAGCGCCTGCACGGTCGGCGGCACCGCGGTGCCCACGCCCTGCTGGGCCACCCGGGCCAGCTGGACGGCCTCCCGGCCGTGGCCGAGGTGCACGGCCTGCTGGCTCATCGTCACCAGGACGTACCCGCCGAGCGCGCGGTCCCCGGCGGCCTGGGAGAGCCGCAGGGCCTGGACGAAGTAGCGCTGGGCGAGACCGTGCGCGGCGATGTCGAAGCTCGTCCAGCCGGCCAGCCGGGTGAGGTCGGCGACCGCGCCGAACAGGGCCCGGCCGATCTGCTCGCCGTAGCGGCCGCGCAGCATCGGCTCGGCCTCGCTCTCCAGGTAGCGGACCAGCGCCTGGCGGGCGTGGCCGCCGCCGTAGGCGTGGTCCAGCGCGCGGAAGAGGTCGCCGACGGCGCGGATGGCGGCGATGTCGCCCCGGCCGACGCGCAGGGCCGGGCGCGACTCGCGGGCCGGGTCCTGGAACGGCGGCTCGACGGCGATCGGCGGGCGGCGGCTCTGGGTGGGCACCCGGGCCCCGAACGCGGCCGCCCCGGCGGCGGGGCCGGTCGTCGGGCCGCCCACGGGCGCGGCGGCCGGTCCGCCGGCGGGACCGGCCGAGGTGGCGGCGGTGCGGGCCGCCTGGGCACCCGGGGCGGCCTGGCCGCCCGGCAGCTGGCCGCGCGTCGCGGGGCCGGCGGGACCGGAGGCCGCGCCCGGGGGCGGCCCGCCCGCCGCCGGGTCGGGCCGTGCCAGGGTGGAGCCGTCGCGGGCGACCCGCTCGTCGGTCCGGCCGATCAGCCAGTCCCGGCTCGGCACCACCAGGCCGGCCGGGGTGAAGGCGATCCGGCGCAGCTCGGACTGCGGCCCGTTGTCCTTGCGCCACATGCTCGCGACGATGTCCACCGCTTCCTGCGGCGTCTCGGCGAACTCCAGGCCCGCGTAGACCGGGGCGCAGGCGTCCAGGCCGAGGTCCTGCGCGGTGAGGCGGCGGCCGAGCCGGCGGGTGAACACCTCGGCGATCAGGGCCGGGGTGGCACCGCGGGGCTGCTGGCCGCGGAGCCAGCGGGTGACGGAGGTCTTGTCGTAGCGCAGGTCGAGGCCGTGCTCCAGGCCGAGCTGGTCGACCCGGCGGGCCAGACCGGCGTGCGAGAAGCCGGCCTCCTCGATCAGGGCGGCCAGTTGGAGGTTCTGGGTGCCGGCCGACTGGTGCCGTTCGGCGGGCGGCCGCTCCGGGACGTGCCGCTCGGGGACGGGCCGGGCGGGCGGGGACTGGTCGGTCGCGTGCCGGTCGGGGCCGGTCGCGTGCCGGTCCGGAGCGGATGCGTGCCGGTCCGGGCCGGGCCGGTCGAGGGCGTGCCGGTCGGGCGTGGCCTGCTCGGGCAGCCGCAGTTCGTCGGCGGTCGGGGCGTCGGGGGCGTCCGGAAGGGCCCGGCCGACCGGACCCCGGTGCTGGTCGAGCGGGTCGAGCGGTCCGTACGCCGGGCTGTCGGTTGCAGGCCTTTGGGGCATAGTCAGTCAACACCTCTCGGACGCCGCACCGGCTCCACCAGCGGTTCGGCTGCCTGTGGCGACGCCCCCTGTCGGGAATCGGCGTGAATGTAGCGAGCATTCGGGCGCTATGGGTGGTTCTGACCGAGCAATCCTCCGAACGGGTGAAGCATCCGCGCCCATTGTGGGGAAGACCCCTCAGGGTGGGTTTGGCTTTCGGGGCTTCTGCCGACCGTCGACCGTCATGGCGGAGAACCCCACAGTTCTCCGGGGTGCTGTAGAGGACCAGCACATAGGAGCCCGGCCGTCGGATTCCTACCGTTCTCGGCCATGGACACCACTTCAGCCCGCCCCCTCGACGGCCGCACCGCTCTGGTCACCGGGGCCGCCTCCGGCATCGGCCGGGCCTGTGCCGAGGTCCTCGCCGAGGCCGGCGCCCGGGTCCACGTCGTCGACCTCGCCGCCGACCCCGCCCTTCGGCTGGCCGAGCGGATCGGCGGCGTCGCGCACGTCGCCGACCTCGCCGACCCGGAGGCCGTGGAGGCCCTGCCGGCCGATGCCGACATCGTGGTCAACAACGCCGGCCTCCAGCATCTCGCCCCCGTCCACGAGTTCCCGCTCGAACACTTCACCCTGATGCAGCGGGTGATGGTCGAGGCACCCTTCCGCATCCTGCGCCGCACCCTTCCCCACATGTACGCACGGCGGTGGGGCCGGGTCGTCAACATCTCCTCCGTCCACGGGCTGCGGGCGAGCCCCTTCAAATCGGCCTACGTGACCGCCAAGCACGCCCTGGAGGGCCTCAGCAAGACCGTCGCTCTGGAGGGCGCGCCGTACGGCGTCACCAGCAACTGCATCAACCCCGGCTATGTCCGCACCCCCCTGGTGGAGCACCAGATCGCCGCCCAGGCCCTGGCCCACGGTGTACCCGAGGAGGAGGTCGTCGAGCGCGTCCTGCTGGAGCGCACCGCCGTCAAGCGCCTCGTCGAGCCCGTCGAGGTGGCCCGGCTCGCCCTCTACCTCTGCCTGCCGCACGCCGCCTGCCTCACCGGCGCCTCGCTGCCGCTCGACGGCGCCTGGACGGCGAACTGAGCGGAGACGTGATGGCGGCTTCCACCATGGCCGCCGTCCGGGGTGTGTGGGTCGGTCACATAGTCCCGGGCACCGCGGCTCCCTACCTTGTGGCGACGTCCCCGTCCCGCCCCGCTCCTCGTGCAGCACCCGCTCCCCCGTCCTGCCCCGCTCCTCTCGTCCTCCCCCCGTCCTGTCCTGTCCCCGGCCCGGAAGTGGTGACCCCATGACAACCGCCGTCTCGGATCGAGCACGGAGCCGCTCACTGCCAAGAGTCGTGGCGGCCAGCCTGATCGGTACCACGATCGAGTGGTACGACTACTTCTTGTACGGAACAGCCGCGGCGCTGGTGTTCGGGAAGGTGTTCTTCCCGAACAGCGACCCGCTGACCGGCACGCTGCTGTCGTTCCTCACCTACGCGATCGGGTTCGCGGCGCGCCCGATCGGGGCGCTGGTCTTCGGGCACTTCGGGGACCGGGTCGGCCGCAAGCGGCTGCTGGTGGTCAGCCTGCTGCTGATGGGCGGCTCGACCACACTGATCGGGTGCCTGCCGACCTACTCCTCGGTCGGGGTGACGGCGCCGGTGCTGCTGACGCTGCTGCGGCTGGTGCAGGGCTTCGCCCTGGGCGGCGAGTGGGGCGGCGCGGTGCTGCTGGTGTCGGAGCACGGCGACGCCCGGCGACGCGGGTTCTGGGCGTCCTGGCCGCAGGGCGGCGCCCCGGCCGGGAACCTGCTGGCGGCCGGTGTGCTCTCGCTGCTGACGGGCGTCCAGTCCGAGGCGACGTTCCTGGCCTGGGGCTGGCGGGTGCCGTTCCTGCTCTCCGCGGTACTGGTCGGGGTCGGCCTGTGGATCCGGCTGGCCGTGGACGAGTCGCCGCTGTTCAAGGAGGCGCTGGCCCGGGCGGCCGCACGCGGGAAGGCCGAACAGCCGCCGCTGGTCGGGGTCCTGCGGCACCACTGGCGCGAGGTGCTGGTCGCGATGGGCGCGCGGATGGCGGAGAACATCTCGTACTACGTGATGACCACCTTTGTGCTCGCGTACGCCGTCTCGCACGTGCACTTCCCCAAGCAGACCGCCCTGAACGCCGTCCTGATCGCCTCGGCGGTCCAGTTCGCGCTGATCCCGGTGTTCGGGGCGCTGTCCGACCGGGTCGGGCGCAAACCGGTGTACCTGGTGGGCGCGGTCGGCGTCGGGGTGTGGGCGTTCGTCTTCTTCGGGATGGTGGACACCGGCTCCTTCGGGTCGCTGGTGCTCGCGGTGACCGTCGGACTGGTCTTCCACAGCGCCATGTACGCGCCCCAGGCGGCCTTCTTCTCCGAGCTGTTCGCCACCCGGATGCGCTACTCGGGTGCGTCGATCGGCGCGCAGTTCGCCTCGGTGGCCGCCGGCGCACCCGCGCCGCTGATCGCCACCGCGCTGCTGAAGGACTACGGCAGCTCGACCCCGATCTCGGTGTACGTGGCGATCGCCGCCGCGATCACCGTCCTGGCGGTGCTGTGCGGGCGGGAGACGCGCGGGCACGACCTGGCGGAGGTGACGGGCGCCCGGCCGGCCGAGGACGGCGCGGAGCCGGCAGCGGCGACGGTGGGGAAGGCGGCCACCGCCTGACGCGCCGTCCGGCCCGCCGGCGCCCGTCACCGTACGGGTGCCGGCGGGCTACGGCCGCCCGGGCCGAGCGGCTAGCATCGCGCTTCCCTCCCCGGGACACGAACACCCACTGCCGATTGGCGGCCGTACCATGAACGACCTCCACGCCGGCTCGGCGCCCGCGCTGCGGCGACTGCTGGACCTGCTCGCCTCCGGCGCCGCCACCGAGGACTTCGCCGACGTGCTGGCCGACGCGCGCCGGCGGGGCGCGCCGGCCGACGTGCTGGGCGAGATCGACGACGCGACCTGGCAGGCGCTGCGGGTCCACCGGACCCTGCGCCAGCACCGCCGCCGCGAGGCCGAGTTGACCGCCCTCTTCGACACCGCCGGCGACCTCGCCGCCTCCCGCGACCTCGACGCCGTACTGCAGGCGATCGTCCGCCGGGCCCGGATGCTGCTGGGCACCGACACCGCCTACCTCACCCTCCCGGACGAGGCCGCCGGCGACACCTACATGCGGGTCACCGACGGCTCGGTCTCGGTCCTCTTCCAGACCCTGCGGCTCAGCCTCGGCGACGGCCTCGGCGGCCTGGTCGCGCAGCGCGCCCGCCCGTACGCCACCCCCGACTACCGCTCCGACGACCGCTTCCACCACACCGACGTCATCGACGCGGGCGTGGTCGAGGAGGGCCTGGTGGCGATCATCGGTGTCCCGCTGCTGCTCGGCGGCCGGGTGATCGGGGTGCTGTTCGCCGCCGACCGCTCGCCCCGCGCGTTCTCCCCGGACGAGGTCGCGCTGCTCTGCACCCTGGCCGCGCACGCCGCGATCGCGCTGGACACCGCCAAGGCGCTCGCCGACACCCGGGCCGCGCTCGCCGAGCTGAACAGCGCCAACGAACTGATCCGCGCCCACTCCGCCGCCGTCCAGCGCGCCGAACGGGGCCACGACCGGCTCACCGACCTGGTCCTGCGCGGGGCCGAGGTGCCGGACGTCGCCGCCGCCGTGGCCGCCCTGCTCGGCGGCGGGATCGCCGTACTGGACGCCGAGGGCGAACCGCTCGCCGGACGGGCCGCCGCACCCGGCGCCGGGCCAGCCGAGACGGTGGCGGCGTCCCGGGCCGAGGGGCGCGCGGTGCGCCACGGCGGGGCCTGGGTGTGCGCGGTGCTGGCCGGGCAGGAGCAGCTCGGCACGCTGGTGCTGCGCGGCCGGCCGGACCTCGACGACGCCGACCGCCGGCTGTTCGAACGGGCCGGCGTGGTCACCGCGCTGCTCCTGCTGCTGCGGCGGTCGGTCGCCGAGACGGAGAACCGGGTCCGCGGCGAGCTGCTGGCCGACCTGCTCACCGCTCCCGACCGGGATCCGGCCGGGCTGACCGCGCGGGGGCGCCGGCTAGGTGTCGACCTCGGCCGGCCGCACCTGGTGCTGGTCGCCGAGCCGGGGCGCGGCGGGGGTGGTGGGGGCGCCGGGAGCAGCGGGAGCGGGGCCGGTGGGGTCGGCAGTGCGGCTGGGGCCGCCGGAGGGCCGGCCGCCGTTCGCTCGCGGCTGGCGGGGGCGGCCGGGCGGTACCTGTTCGGCGCCCGGGGGATCAGTGCCGAGCACGGCGGGGCGGTGGTGCTGCTGGTCCCGGACGGGGGCGGTGGCGGGGCGGAGACTCCTGCCGGGGGCGGAGGCCGTACCGGGGACGGGGATCCGGTCGGAGCCGGGGATCCGGTCGCGGCCCGGGCACCGCTCGACGCGGCGGGCGGAGGTGCGGGAGGCGGAAGTACGACGGGCGGAAGTGCGGGCGGAGGTGCGGCCGGGGACGTCGCCCAGCGGGCGGCGGAACAGGCCGCCGAGCGGCTCGCCCGGCTGGCGGGTTTCCCGGTCACGGTGGGCGCCGGCCGCCCCGCCGTCGGGCCGGTCGCGCTGGCCGGCGCGTACGCCGAGGGGCTGCGCTGCGTCCGGGCGCTGCGGGTGCTCGGCCGGGACGGGGAGGGCGCCTCGGCGGGTTCGCTCGGCTTCCTCGGGGTACTGCTCGGCGACGGCCACGACGTCTCCGGCTTCGTCGGCGCGACGCTGGGACCGCTGCTGGACTACGACGCCCGTCGCGGCACCGAGCTGGTCCGCACCCTGCGCGCGTACTTCGACTGCGGCGGCAGCCTCACCCGGGCCAAGGACGAGCTGCACGTCCATGTGAACACCGTCGTCCAGCGGCTGGACCGGGTCGAGGTACTGCTGGGCCGGGACTGGAACGGTCCCGAACGCGCGCTGGAACTCCAGCTGGCCCTGCGGCTGCAGCTGCTGTCGGGGGCCTGAGCGGGCACCTGGACGGTCCGTACGGGCCGGGGCGTACAGTGGCGAGGTTGGTCTCGAACGCCTGGCAAGGAGCAGCAGCGGTGAGCGAGAACGTTCGGTTCGTCCGGATGGGCACAGGCGAGGGTGCCGTCCCGTACCAGGAGGCCTGGGAGGAGCAGCAGCGGCTGCACGCCCTCCGGGTCGCCGACGAGATCCCCGACACGGTGCTGCTGCTGGAGCACCAGCCCGTGTACACGATGGGCAAGCGCACCAATCCGGCGGACCTGCCGCTGGACGGCACCCCGGTGGTCGAGGTGAACCGGGGCGGCGAGATCACCTGGCACGGCCCCGGCCAGCTGGTCGGCTACCCGATCGTGAAGCTGCCCGACCCGATCGACGTGATCGCGTACGTGCGGCGGCTGGAGGAGGCCCTGATCCGGGCCTGCGGCGCGTTCGGCGTCGGGACCACCCGGGTCGAGGGCCGCAGCGGCGTCTGGGTGCTGGGCGGGGACATCCCGGACGCGGTGGTGGACCCCTCGCAGGTGGTGGACATCGGCAAGCTCACCCTGCGGATGGGCCTGCCGCTGGGCATCGACCCGCGACTGGCCGGTCCGGAGTACGCGCCGTCCAACGCGGGGCAGCGCGGCGACGACCGCAAGCTGGCCGCGATCGGCGTCCGGGTCGCGCGCGGGGTGACCATGCACGGCTTCGCGCTGAACTGCGATCCGGACATGACCTGGTTCGACCGGATCGTGCCGTGCGGCATCCGCGACGCCGGGGTCGCCTCGCTGGCCGGCGAGCTCGGGCGGGCCCTCCCCGTCACCGAGGCGCTGCCGCTGGTCGAGAAGCACCTGGCCGAGGTGCTCGCCGAGCTGCCGGAGCCGGCGGCCGGGCGCTGAGCCCGGGGGCCGGGTGCGCGCGTCCGCGTTCGTACCCGGGCCCGATCCCGCACCCGGGAATCTACTTGCCGGTAGCCCTGTTGCCCTGCGATTGCGGGGTCCCGGCCCCGGCGAAGGCCGTACAAGCACAGGCGTACCCTGGGGGTACCCCGTCTAGTTCTAGGAGTCGCACGTGTCCGCTGTCGCGCCCGACGGCAGGAAGCTGCTCCGCCTGGAGGTCCGCAACAGCGAGACCCCCATCGAGCGGAAGCCCGAGTGGATCAAGACCCGCGCGAAGATGGGGCCGGAGTACAACGCCCTCCAGTCGCTGGTGAAGAAGGAAGGGCTGCACACGGTCTGCCAGGAGGCCGGCTGCCCCAACATCTTCGAGTGCTGGGAGGACCGCGAGGCGACCTTCCTCATCGGCGGTGACCAGTGCACCCGCCGCTGCGACTTCTGCCAGATCGACACCGGCAAGCCCGCCGAATTCGACCGGGACGAGCCCCGCCGCGTCGCCGAGTCCATCGTCACCATGGACCTCAACTACGCCACCATCACCGGCGTCGCCCGCGACGACCTGCCGGACGGCGGCTCCTGGCTGTACGCGGAGACCGTGCGCCAGGTGCACGCGCTGACCGCCGGCCGCGAGACCGGGCGCACCGGCGTCGAGCTGCTGATCCCGGACTTCAACGCGGTGCCCGAGCAGCTGGCCGAGGTCTTCTCCTCGCGCCCCGAGGTGCTGGCGCACAACGTCGAGACCGTGCCGCGGATCTTCAAGCGGATCCGCCCGGCGTTCCGCTACGAGCGCTCGCTGGACGTCATCACCCAGGCGCGCGAGGCCGGGCTGGTCACCAAGTCCAACCTGATCCTGGGCATGGGCGAGACCCGCGAGGAGGTCAGCCAGGCGCTGGCCGACCTGGTCGGGGCCGGCTGCGAGCTGATCACCATCACCCAGTACCTGCGGCCGTCGCTGCGCCACCACCCGGTGGAGCGGTGGGTCAAGCCGCACGAGTTCGTCGAGCTGCAGCAGGAGGCCGAGGAGCTCGGCTTCGCCGGGGTCATGTCCGGCCCGCTGGTCCGCTCCTCGTACCGCGCCGGGCGGCTGTACCGGCAGGCGCTGGAGCACCGCGAGCGCCAGAGCGGGACGGCCGCCCCGGCCGCGGCGGCCCCGGTCGCGGCGGTCTGACGGGCAGCGGCGACGGTTTCACGCCATCGGAGGGGCGGGGCTTCGGCTCCGCCCCTTTCGCTTCACCGGACTTTGACTGCCTGGTCACGGACTGGTAACACGGAGTGGGGATGATGACGTCTCCATGAGTGTTCGATTTTTCTCAGCCGCACCTCCGAGCGCGACCGCACCTCCGCGCGCACCCGGTCACGGGTCCGCCCGCGCGTCCGCCCGGTCCGAGGGGAGCTGTTTCGGCATGCGGGTCGATTTCCGGATGGAACTCCGGTCGGTGGGCACCGCGCTCCGGCTGGCCGAGAGCGTGCTGCTGGCGGGCGGCCAGCGCCAGGCGCGGCGGAACGCCTGGGCCGCCGTCTGCGAGAACCGCAGGCACGCGGCGGCGCGGGAGCTCGACGGCGGACCGGCGGGCGGGCCGGTGGGCGGGCCGGCGGGCGCCCCTGCGGGCGGGCCGGCGAAGGCCGCGCGCCGCTGACGGCGGCGGGGCGTCCGGCGGGGCGTCCCGCGGAGCGCCCGGCGTAGCGGAAGAGGACACCTCGGGGGTACTCCAGGGGTTCTTCAGCGGCACTCCGGGGGCTGTTCCGGAGCACTCCGGGGGCCGACACACCGGGCGGAACAGGGACACCCGGGTCACGGTTCGGGGCGAACGGGTACCCGGGCTTGGATATCCCGTACCCGCGCCACGTACCATGAGCGTTATGGCGAGGGAAACATCCGAGAACCCCGGGCGACTGAAGCAGATCCGCCTGGCATACACCATGACCAAGAAGGTCGACACCAAGATCGGCCTGATCATCGCCGGCGTCGGCCTGCTGACCTTCGGCGTGTTCCTGGCCATCGGTTTCGCGATCGAGCACCCCGTCTACCTGGGCATCCTGGGCTTCATCGTGGCCTTCCTGGCCATGGCGATCGTCTTCGGGCGCCGGGCGGAGCGTGCGGCGTTCGGGCAGATGGAGGGGCAGCCGGGCGCCGTTGCCGCTGTGCTGAACAACATCAAGCGAGGCTGGAGCGCGAACTCCACGCCGGTGGCCGTCACCCGCAGCCAGGACGCGGTCTACCGCGCCGTCGGCCGGGCCGGCATCGCGCTGATCGGTGAGGGCAACCCGAACCGGGTCCGCCAGCTGCTGGCGTCCGAGAAGAAGAAGATGGCCCGGGTCGTCGGCGACGGTGTGCCGGTGCACGACATCGTGGTGGGCGACGGCAAGGACGAGGTCCCGCTCAAGAAGCTGCAGATCCACCTGATGCGTCTGCCGCGCGCCATCACGCCCGCCCAGGTCACCGAGACCAACGACCGGCTGCGCGCCCTGGGCGACCTGCTCTCCAAGGCCCCCATCCCCAAGGGCCCGATGCCCAAGGGCGCCCGAATGCCCAAGGGCGGCCAGGCTCGCTGAGCCCCTCCCCCGTCGACACCGGAACGGCCCCGCCGCGGAACCTCCGCAGCGGGGCCGTTCGGCGTTCCGGCGCTCCGGCGCGGTGTTCGCACCGGTCCGGACGGGCTCAGATCGGGCCCGGGCTCAGATCCGCACCTCGACGGTGCCGACCGCCTTGTCGTGCAGCCCCCGGGTGTCGCGGTCCCAGACCAGGGCCGGCACGACGAGGAAGAGCAGCGCCGTCCGCAGCAGTACCTGCGGGATGGTCGCCCGGCCGCCGTCGAGCCGGACCACCCGCAGGCCGAACAGCCGCTTGCCGAAGGTCGTCCCGGTGGTCGCGAGCAGCAGCACGATGACGGCGAAGAGCAGCGGGGTGGTCCACATGTTCGCCGAGCCCGCGGAGCCGTTGCCGAGCAGCCCGTAGGCGACGATGGCGACCAGCCAGCCGTCGACGAACAGGGCACCCAGCCGGCGGCCCGGGCCGGCGAGCGAGCCGGAACCCTCCTTGGGCAGTCCGAGGCGCTCACCGCGGTAGCCGAAGTCGGCACCCATCTTCTCGGCGGCCGCCTTCGGGCCGTCGATCCACGATCCCAACGCTTCTCTGGTGTCCACGAATCCACATTAACCGGGCGAACACCGGGGACGGCCACCGCCTCCCCGACCCGCGCCGGACGGCCCGTCGCCCGGCACCCCGGCCGCCCGCCACCGGAGAGTGAATCGGCCACTGCGGGCTTTCCCCCGACCCTCCCCAGTGGTCCAGACCACTTCACCGCCCCCACCTGGCCCGGCAAGGCGTTTTGTCCAGGACCGTACGACTTTGCCGCCCGCACGACGGCGGCGGTTAACATTCAGGAAACGACTGGGTCACCGGCCGGAAACGGCCCATTCCTAGGGTGAGCCCCATTCGCTACGCCGAGGAGGATGGATGTTCAACAACGCCGCCGAAGTGAAGCAGTTCATCCAGGACAACGACGTGAAGTTCGTCGATGTCCGCTTCTGCGACCTGCCAGGCGTTCTGCAGCACTTCTCCGTACCCGCGGCGACGTTCGACCCGTCCGAGATCCTGATGTTCGACGGCTCGTCGATCCGCGGCTTCCAGGCAATCCACGAGTCCGACATGGCCCTGGTCCCCGACCTCGCCACCGCCCGGCTCGACCCGTTCCGCCAGGAGAAGCACCTCAACATCAACTTCTTCATCCAGGACCCGGTGACCGGCGAGGCCTACAGCCGCGACCCGCGCAACGTCGCCAAGAAGGCCGAGGCCTACCTCGCCTCCTCGGGCATCGCGGACACCGCGTTCTTCGGTCCCGAGGCCGAGTTCTACGTCTTCGACTCGGTCCGGTTCGACACCAGCGCCAACGCCTCGTACTACCACATCGACTCCGAGGCCGGCGCCTGGAACTCCGGCTCCACCGAGGGCGACGTCCGCGGCTACAAGGTCAAGTACAAGGGCGGCTACTTCCCCGTCCCGCCGGTCGACCACTTCGCCGACCTGCGCGCCGAGATGTCCCTGGAACTCGCCAAGGCGGGCCTGGAGGTCGAACGCCAGCACCACGAGGTCGGCACGGCCGGCCAGGCGGAGATCAACTACAAGTTCAACACCCTGCTGCACGCCGCCGACGACCTGATGCTGTTCAAGTACATCATCAAGAACGTCGCCTGGCGGGCCGGCAAGACGGCCACCTTCATGCCGAAGCCGATCTTCGGCGACAACGGCTCGGGCATGCACGTCCACCAGTCCCTGTGGACCGAGGGCGTGCCGCTCTTCTACGACGAGCAGGGCTACGCCGGACTCTCCGACACCGCCCGCTACTACATCGGCGGCCTGCTCAAGCACGCGCCGTCGCTGCTCGCCTTCACCAACCCGTCGGTGAACTCCTACCACCGCCTGGTCCCCGGCTTCGAGGCCCCGGTCAACCTGGTCTACTCCCAGCGCAACCGCTCCGCCGCGATCCGGATCCCGATCACGGGCTCCAACGCCAAGGCCAAGCGCATCGAGTTCCGCGCCCCCGACCCCTCCTCCAACCCCTACCTCGCCTTCGCCGCCATGCTGATGGCAGGCCTGGACGGCATCAAGAACAAGATCGAGCCCCTGGAGCCGGTCGACAAGGACCTCTACGAGCTGGCTCCCGAGGAGCACGCCAACGTCCCCCAGGTCCCGTCCTCCCTCCCCGCCGTCCTGGAGGCCCTCGAAGCCGACCACGAGTACCTCCTCGCGGGCAACGTCTTCACCCCGGACCTCATCGAGACCTGGATCGACTTCAAGCGCACCAACGAGATCGCCCCCATCGCCCTCCGCCCCCACCCGCACGAGTTCGAGCTCTACTACGACCTGTAGAGCGGCCCGCACCGGCCACTCGCAGGGGCCGTCGCACTCTCACGGAGTGCGACGGCCCCCGCTCCCGTTTCCGCCTCACCCTTTCGACTGACGGTTCATCAGAAACCTGTCCGGCGCGACCCGAGGGGCCGGTAGCGTCCTGCCTGAGCTGCCTTGCGGGAGTGCGGCCCGCGTCGTGCCGTCAGGGCGGACGGCGCTCCGGCCCGTGCGGCTGCGACCGTTCTGAGCTGCGACCTTCGACGGGGTGGACCGGTGCAGTGCGAACCGGGTTCCTTGATCACGACCGCCGACGAGGGAGCGCTCGCCGGCCTGCTGTCGACCCTGGCGGGCGTTCTCAGCGGCTTCGCGTTCAGCAGCATCGTGGTGCTGCTGGTGACGGGGCTGGACAGCGGCTCCGGGGCGAACAGGGTCCTCCGGGCATGTGGACGGGCGCTCGTCTCCTCCTTCGTCGGGCTGACGACGATGAGCCTGCTGTAAGCGGCCCTCGCCGGGTCGTCGGACAACTGTGATCCACAACCAGCACGAGTCGGTCATCCGGGCGTGGTCAGCCGGTGGGGCCGGTGCGGGGGAGGCGGCGGACGGCGGGGGTGGCGAAGAGGGCTGCGCAGCCGGTCAGGCAGGCGGCGGCCGACAGGAGGAGCAGGTGGTCCGGGGAGGCCAGGGCGGCGGCCTGGCCGGCCAGTAGTTGGCCGAGCGAGATGCCGGACACCGAACCCGCCAGCTCGTAGGCGGAGACGCGGTTGAGCACGGCGGGCGGGGTGTGGGTCTGCACGCTGGTCGCCCACATCACCGACCAGAACGCCAGGGCGGCGCCGCCGAGGACGTGGCCCGCCAGGAGAAGTGGCAGTCCCGCGTCCAGGGCCACGGAGAGCGGCAGCGCGGTGTACAGGACCATGGCCGCCGTGCCCGCGGCCAGTGGGCGGGCCGGGCGCAGTCGCAGGGCCACCAGGCCGCCGAGCACGGTTCCGGCGCCGAGGAAGGAGACCGCCAGGCCGTAGGCGTTCGGGCCGAGCCGGTCGGCGACCAGCGCCGAACCCAGTGGTACCAGCGGGCCGAAGAGCAGGATGCCGAAGACCATCCAGACCAGGATCACCGCCCACATCCAGGTACGGGCGCGGAACTCCCGCCAGCCCCGGAGCAGTTCCTGGCGGAGCGGACCGCCGGTGCGGGCGGTGGGAGCAGTGCGGGCGGTGGGCCGGACGAGGGCCAGGCAGAGGGCGCTGAGCAGGAAGGTGCCGCTGTCGATCGCGTACACCGCCCCGGCGCCGGTCAGCGCGATCAGCAGTCCCGCCAGGGCCGGGCCGAGCAGTTGGGCGAGGGCGTCGGCCACCTTGAGGGTCGCGTTCGCCCGCTGCGGGTCGGCCGCGACCAGCGGGACCATCCCGTTCACGCCCGGGAGGAACATCGCGACGGCCGCACCGGCCACCGCCGCCATGGTCACCAGCAGCCAGAACGGCGGCCGTCCGGCGAAGAAGGCGGCCGCCAGCACGCCCTGGGTGAGCACCCGGACGAGATCGGCGGCGACCATCGTCCGGCGGGCGCCGATCCGGTCCGTGAGCACCCCGCCGAACAGCACCAGGAGCACGAACGTCCCGGTCCAGGTGCCGAGGACGAGGCCGGCCCCGGAGACGCCGTACAGCGCGCCGACCGCGAGCGCGGCGGCCACGGGCATCATCGCGTCGCCGAGCAGGGAGACCGCGCGGGCGGTGAAGTAGAGGGTGAAGGGTGCGGTCCACAACGGGATCCGGCCGTCCCGGGGTCCGGGGCGGGAGTGCGGGGCAGGCGGGGTGTGCGTCTCGGCGGTGGTCACAGCAGCGATAGTGGTTCAGACCAATCGTGCTGTCCCAGTGTCCCGAACGACATGATGGGGTACTTTCCCGCCATGACGCCGCGTCCGCTCCCGGGCTCACCGGGGCCGCACCGGGTGGTGGCCCTGCTGCTGCCGCCGCAGGACACCTTCCCGCTGGCCTGCGCCTCCGAGGTGTTCGGCGACCACGGCCCGGCCGTGCCCGTCCGCTACGCGTTCGGGGTCTGCACCGAGCACCCCGGTCCGGTCCGTACCCGGGCCGGCTACGACCTCCTGGTCGCCGCCGGGCTGGACGCGCTGGAGGCCGCCGACACGGTGCTCGTGCCCGGCTGGCAGCACCCGGCCGGAACGGAGGTGCCGTCGGCGGTGGTCGACGCGGTCGTCCGGGCGCACCGGCGCGGCGCACGGGTCGTCGGCCTCTGCTCGGGCGCCTTCGTGCTCGCCGCCGCCGGGCTGCTGGACGGCCGCCGGGCCGCGACCCACTGGGCCCGGGCCGCCGAGCTGGCCGCCCGGTTCCCGCGGGTCCGGGTCGACCCCGGGGTGCTCTACGTGGACCACGGCGACGTCGCCACCAGCGCCGGCGCCGCGGCCGGAGCGGACCTCTGCCTGCACCTGGTGCGCGAGGACCACGGCGCCGCGCACGCCCTGCGGATCGCCCGGCAGATGGTGATGCCGCCGCACCGCGAGGGCTGCCAGCTGCAGTACGCCGAACTGCCCGCCCCCGCGCCGTCCGCCGACTCGCTGGCCCCGCTGCTGGAGTGGCTGAACGGACGGCTGGACCGGCCGGTGAGCGTCGCCGAGATGGCCGTCCGCTCCCAGGTGTCGGCCCGGACGCTGACCCGGCGCTTCACCGAACAGCTGGGCATCAGCCCCGGGCGCTGGCTGCTGGACCGGCGGATCGCCGCCACCCGGGCCCTTTTGGAGGAGACCGACCTGCCGGTGGAGACCATCGCGCACCGGGTCGGCCTCTCCTCCGCCGTCAACCTGCGCCGCCGCTTCCACGAGGCGCTGCGCACCACGCCCGCCGCCTACCGGCGCGCCTTCCGGGCGAAGCGGACAGGGGGAACCGGCAGCGGGAGTTGAGGGCGGTCAGGCCGTGGCCGTGGTGAGGAGGGCGGTGATGCGGGCCTCGGTGGCGGGGGTGAGGGCGGTGAGGGCGAAGGTGGTCGGCCACATGCTGCCGTCGTCGAGGTTGGCCACGTCGCTGAAGCCGAGGGTCGCGTAGCGGGACTTGAACTTCTGGGCGCACTGGAAGAAGCAGAGGACCTTGCCGTCCTTGGCGTAGGCGGGCATGCCGTACCAGAGCTTGGGGGTGAGGGCGGGGGCGGCGGCCCGGACGAGGGCGTGGACGCGTTCGGCGAGGGCGCGGTCGGCCGGCTCCATCTCGGCGATCTTGGCGAGCACTTCCTGCTCGGCGTCGGCCTTGGCGGTGCGCGGGTTGCGGCGGGCCGCGGCCTTGAGCTCCTTGGCGTGCTCCTTCATGGCCGCGCGCTCGTCCTCGGTGAAGCCGTCGAAGGGCTGGGTGGGGGTCTTGGAGGTGGTGGTCCTCGAAGCGGTGGCGGTCATGGTGGGCTCCTCGGTGGGGCTGGTGGGGCGGGACTGTTCCATGGTGGCGCGACCGCGCCGGGGAAGGCTTCTCAAGAACTGACCGTTTCGTCGAGCCAGCGGCCGTCGCGCATCAGCTCGCGGCCGGCCAGCTCGTTCTCCTCCCGCCAGGCCTGGACGCGGCGGGGCGTGATCAGGAACCAGCCGTACCGGACGGCCGAGGCCCTCGGGTCGAAGCCGGTGCGGGCGGCGAAGCGGTCCGCCCGCTCGCGCGGGAGGGCGTCGAGGCCCAGGGCCTCGACCTCGCCCTCGATCATGCAGACGTCCCGGGTGTGGCCGAGTGCCAGCCGGACGGTGCCGACGGCGGCGAGGTTGCGGCCGGTCGGGCTGCCGACCGGGGTGGCGAGCAGCAGGGCTCCGCCGTCCCGGTCGAGGTCGAAGGAGAGCGGGACGAGGTGGGGCACGCCGTCCGGCGAGGCCGTGGCCACCCAGACGTCGACGTCCTCGGCGAGGCGCTGTTCGATGTCCTGGCGGCGCTCGGCGAGGGTGCGCGGTCCGGTCATGGTCTCTCACTCCTGTGCTCGTCGGCGGCGTTGGTCACAGCCTCCCCCGGGCGGGACGGGGGCCGCATCCGTGGTGACCACGGAACGGACCACGGAGTCGACCCGCATAATGACGCGGTGCCGACTCCTGTGATCTCGCCCCGCGAAGCCGATGTGCTCGCGCTGCTCGGCGAACACCTCAGCAATGCCGAGATCGCCGCTCGGCTGTTCATCTCCGTGCGCACCGTCGAGTCCCACACCTCTTCGCTGCTGCGCAAGTTGGCGCTGCCGGACCGGCGGGCACTGTCCCGGCGGGCGGTCGAACTCGCCCGTGCCGAGCGGCCCCGGCCGGCCCCCGCGCTGCCCGCTCCACTGACGGCCTTCGTAGGACGGGAGCGTGAACGGGCCGCGCTGGCAGCGCTGTTGGCGGACCATCGGCAGGTCACGGCGGTCGGGCCCGGTGGAGTGGGCAAGACCAGGCTGGCGCTGGCGGTGGCGGCCGGGGCGGCCGACGGGTTCGCCGACGGGGTGTGGTTCGTCGACCTGGCCCCGGTCACCGGTCCGGACCGGGTGGCGGCGGCCGTCGCGGCCGTCCTGGGGGTCGGCGAGCAGCCCGGGCAGGGGCTCGACGAAGCGGTGTGCGCCGCACTGGCCGAACGCCGGGCGCTCCTGGTGCTGGACAACTGCGAGCAGGTCAGGGACGGTGTCGCGCCTTTCCTGGAACGGCTGTTGGCGGCCTGCCCGCAGGTGCGGGTGCTGGCGACGAGCCGGGCCCGGCTGCTGGTGCCCTTCGAACGGGTCTTCCCCGTACCACCGTTGTCCCGGGACGGCGGCGGCACGTCGGAGGCGGTCGCGCTGTTCCTCGAACGGGCCACCGCGGCGGCCGGGGCCGCCCCGGATCCGGCGCTCCGGGACGGGATCGCGGCCGTCTGCGAGCGGCTCGACGGGATGGCGCTGGCGATCGAGCTGGCGGCCGCCCGCTGGCCGACGCTCGGGCTGGACGGACTCCGGGCCGGACTGTCGGACCAGTTGCGGATCCTGGCGGGCGGCCCGCGCGCGGACGAGCGGCACCGCTCGGTGCGGGCGGTCCTGGACTGGAGCCACGACCTGCTGGAGCCCGCCGACCGCGCGCTGCTGCGACGGGTGTCGGCGTTCGTGCTGCCGTTCACGGCCGGGGCGGCGGTCGCGGTGGCGGGCTTCGCCCCGCTCGACCCGGGCGCCGTCGCCGACGGTCTCGGCCGGCTCGCCGAGCAGAGCCTGCTCACCGTCGTCCCGTCCGCGCACGGCACCCGCTACCGGGCGCAGGAGACGATCCGGCAGTACGGCGCCGAACTGCTGGACGGGGCCGAGGAGTCGGCGCGGACCCGGGGGCGCCACCTCGACTGGTGCCTGAGCGGCGCGGAGGGACTCGCGCGGGCGGCGGACGAGGAACGGCAGCTGCGGGAGGGCGACTGGCAGGCCGGGTTCGACGCGCTTGCCGAGGAGCTGCGGACCGCGCTGGCCTGGGCCGCCGAACGCCCCGATCGGCGGCCCGACGCCCGCCGCCTCGCGCTCGGGCTCGCCGGGCTGGCCTTCGACCGCCATCTGCTCGGCGAGGCCCAGCAGCGGCTCGAACAGGCCGCCGCCCTCGCCACCGCCCTCGCCGACGGCTCCCCCACCGACGCCGTAGACGCCACCGACGCCGCAGACGCGCTGCGGGAGGCCGCCCGGGTGGCCGGGTGCCGACGCCTCGGCGACGACATGTACCGCCTCCACCGCGCCGCCGCGGCGGCCGCGCTCGACGCCGGGGACCCGGCCGGGGCCGCCCGCGACCTGGCGACCGCCGCCACCGTCGCCCACCGCTTCTCCAGCACGTTCGCGCGCCTTCCCGCCGCCGCGGAAGTGACCGCCCTGCTGGCGCGGGCCCGGGAACTGTCCGACGGCTCCGCCACCGCCTCGGCCGCCCTCGCCCTCGCCGAGGCGGCCGTGCTCGCGGACGCCTACGGCTCCGTCCAGGGCAGCCCGGACAACACGGCCCGGGAGACGGTCGGGTACGCCGAGCGGGCCGTCGACCTCGCCCGGCGCGCGGGCGACCCGGTGGCCGAGTCCGCCGCCCTGGACGCCCTCTCCGGTGCGCACAGCTGGGCCGGGGAGCCGTTCGCGGCCGCTGCGGCCGCCCGCCGCCGGGTCGAGCTGCTGGCCCTGGCGCCGCGCACCCCGGCGACCGCGCACGAACAGGTGGACGCGCTCGCGATGGCCGCCGCGACCGCGATCGGCGTCGGCGAACTGGACCGGGCCCGGCAGTGGGGGCGCCGGCTCGCCGGGCATCCGCTGACGGCCGAGGTGGGGCACCACGCCACGTCCTGGCTGCTGGTCGCGGACGCGTTCGCCGGGCAGGAGGAGGACGTGCTCGCGGGTGGGGCACGGTTCCTCGAAGCCTGGGAGCAGGGCGGGCGGCCGCGTTCGTTCTCGCTCGGCCCGGCCGCCGCGGCGGTCGCCATGGTCCACGGGCTGCGAGGTGACGACGGCGCCCGGGCCTCCTGGCTGGCCGTCGCCGGCCGGGCGGGCACCGAGGAGGAGCACCGCCACGGTTACGGCGCGGTGTTCGACGCCACGGTGCTGCTCGACCGGGGGGAGGCGGGGGCCGCGCTGGAGCGGATCTCACCCGCCCCGGAGGAGGTGTGGAAGTGGGTGTCCTGGGTCTGGCTGCACTGGTACGCGGCGGTGCGGGTCGAGGCCTCGGTGCTCAGCGGCCACCCGGAGGCGCGCGAGCGGCTCGCCGAGGCCCGCGCCGCGATCGCGGGCAACCCCGTCGCCGCGGCCCAACTCGACCGGGCGCAGGCGCTCCTGGACGGCGACCCGGCCCGGGTGCGGGCCTCGGCCGCCGCCTTCGCCTCGGCCGGGAGCCGCTACCAGTCCGCCCGCAGCCTCCGGCTCGCCGACGCGGCCGGGGGCGGCTGAGGAGCCGGGGACGCGGCCCCGGGAATCGGCTCAGCGGGTGGTCACCGGAAGCGATTCGTAGCCGCGGAGGACGAGGCGGTCACGGCGGACCGGGATGCCGGCGGGAGCCAGCCGGGGGAAGCGGTCCAGCAGCGCCGGGACGGCGATGTCCGCCTCCAGCCGGGCGAGTTGGCTGCCCAGGCAGAAGTGCTGGCCGCCGCCGAAGCTGAGCGGCTGGCTGTCGGTGCGGGTCGGGTCGAAGCGGTCCGGACGGGTGTAGCGGGCCGGGTCGCGATTGGCCGCGCCCAGCATCACCAGCACCACGGTGCCGGTGGGCGTGGGCAGGCCGGCCACCGTGAGGTCGGGGGCGGTGGAGATCCGGGAGGTGAGCTGGACCGGGGAGTCGTAGCGCAGCACCTCGTCCGTGAACAGCGAGGGGTCGAGCCCGCCGGTGCGCAGGCCCTCGGCGGCACCGGGGTGGCGGAAGAGCAGGGTGAGGCCGTTGCCGAGGAGGTTGGTGGTGGTCTCGAAGCCGGCGACCAGGAGGAGGACGAGGTTGCCCAGCAGTTCCTCGCCGGAGATCCGGTCCGGCGAGTCGGCCGCGATCCGGGCCAGGTCGCTGACCAGGTCGCCGGTCGGCCTGGCCAGTCGCTCGGCCGCCAACTCCGCGAAGTAGGAATCCAGTTCCTCCGCAGCGGTGTCGGCCGCGGCCAGTTCGCCGAGGTCCTGGACCAGCTCCAGCGCGATGGTGAGGTCCGAGGCGAGCCTCCGGAAGCGGTGGCGGTCGACGGCGGGGACGCCGAGCAGTTCGCAGATCACCTCGACCGGGAGGCGGAAGGCGAAGGCGTCCATGAAGTCGACGGGCGAGCCGTCGGCGCCCCCGTCGTCCAGTTCGTCGAGCAGCCGGGCGACCGTCTTCTCGATCGCCGGGCGCAGGGCCGCGACCCGGCGGGCGTTGAAGGCCGAGGCGACGAGCGAGCGGACCCGGCCGTGGTCGGGGGCGTTGCGCTGGAGGACCGAGTGGCCGAGCAGCACGACGGAGGGGTGGGCCAGCAGGTCCGCGTTGTCGGCGGTGAGGGTCCTGGTGTCCTCCACGGCGAAGGCGGGGTTGCGCAGCACCTGGTTGGCGGCGGTGTGCCCGGCCACGAGGACCGCCGCGGGGCCGGCCGGGGCGGCGGCTCCCAGCTCGTGCGCCCGCGCGTAGAGCGGGTAGGGGTCGAAGCGCCCCTCCGTAGTCATGAGACGTTCGATGATCGACGCACCGTCCATGCGGGATTCCCCTCCCGTAGATCCAACGACGCTACGGACAACTGTCGGTGGACGGAGGGGAGTTCCCGCGACGGGCGACGGAGGCGGCCGCGGGGTCCGGCAGCACGCGTCGGGGGCGGCGAACGGCGGGCGGCCAAGGGCGGGCGGCGCGGGGGCGGGGCGGGGTCGGCCCCGGTCGGTAGGGTAGTGGGATGGAGATCTGGATCAACCCGCGCTGCGGGAAGTGCCGCAGCGCACTGAACGAGCTGACCGGTGCGGGCGCCGAGTTCACTGTGCGGCGCTACCTGGAGGACCCGCCGAGCGTCGCCGAGCTGGAGCAGGTGCTGGTGCGGCTGGGCCTGGAGCCGTGGGACATCGTCCGGATCGAGGAGCCCGTCGCCAAGGACCTGGGCATGAGGCAGTGGGGCCGGGAGGCCGGCGACCGGGCCGGCTGGCTCGCGGCGATGGCCGAGCACCCGATCCTGATCCAGCGCCCGATCATCACCGCGGACGACGGGCACGCCGTGGTGGCGCGCACGCCGGAGGCGGTCAGGTCCGTCCTGCCGTAGGGACGGCCGCCGGTACCGGCCCGGGGGTACCGGCCCGGCGCTACCGGCGGTGCCGCCGGCCGGTGTCAGCGGCGCTCGAAGCTCCGCACCGGCTCGCCCGGCCGCCAGGAGCTGATCCGCACCGCGTCCCCCACGACGGTGGTGTGCACGACCTGCTCCAGCTCCAGCCGGAAGGCGTCGTACGGGCCGGGCGGCGGCTCCGGGAGCTCGGCCTCGTAGGCGGCGCGCTCCGCCTCGTCGATGAGCTCCACGGCCCGGCCGGACAGCTTGGAGTCGCCGTCCGCCAGCGTCTCGTCGCTCGGGTTGCTGTGCAGCGCGAAGCGGGCGTCGCGGCGGAGGTCCCGTACCTTCATCGCGTCGCGCATCGAGCCGAGTACGACGTCCGCCCCGAAGAAGCCCACCTCGATTCCGCTCACCCGGGGTGAACCGTCGCTGCGCAGCGTCGCCAGGACGTGGTGCTTGTTCGCCTCGAAACGGGCCCGCACGGCAGGCGCCAGGTCCGGCGCCTGCTGCTCGAAATCCTGCCAGGTAGCCATGCCGTCAGTGTGGCACCGGCCACGGCCGACCGCCGGGCACCGACACCGCGCGGCGGCGCGACGTGCGCGCGCTGTCGGTGCCCGGTGCCACACTGGCCGGGTGACCACTACGACCACCTACATCGCCTTCCTGCGCGCCGTGAACGTGGGCGGCCGGACGGTGCGGATGGAGCGGCTGCGCGCGCTCTTCGCCGAGCTGGGCCTGGAGCGCGTCGGCTCCTACATCCAGAGCGGCAATGTGTTCTTCACCGCCGAGGCCACCGACGCGGCGGCCCGGGCCGCGCTGACCGGGCGGATCGAACAGCACCTGGCCGAACAGCTGGGCTTCCCGGTGCCGGTGCTGCTGCGCACGGTGGACGAGGTCCAGGCGGTGCTGGACGCCGAGCCGTTCGCGGAGGTCGAGGTGACGCCGGAGGTCCGGCTCACGCTGAACTTCCTCTCCGAGCCGCTGCCTGCGGACTTCCCGCTCCCCTACACCTCGCCGAAGGGCGACTACGAGGTGCTCGGCGCCGATCCCGGCACCGCGTTCGTCGTGGTGCACCTGAAGGACGGGAAGTGGGTCACCAGCGGCAATCTCTTCGGGAAGTCCTACCGGGGGGCGGTGACCTCGCGGTTCCTGCACACCACGGTCAAGATCGTGGCGGCCGCGCGGAAGACCTGATCCGCACCGCCGGACGGCCGGAGCGGGGATCGGCGGACCCGGGACCGGCGGACCGGCGGCCCGGGGAATCTGGACAGGTCGGCGGGGGGAGTCGAGAATCGGTCCATGATGTCGCGTGAGAACCGGACACAGGTGGTCCGGCCGTCCGAGGCCGAGCGGGAGCGGGCCCTCGACGCGTTGCGGGAGGGCGCCGGGAACGGCCGGCTGTCGCACGACACTTTTCTGGGCCGGCTGGACCTCGTCCTCCGTGCGAGCAGCCACGCCGAACTGAAGGCCGTGATGGCCGACCTGCCGGCCGGGAACCCGGTCGGACGGTTCCTGCTGCGCACGGTGGGCCGGGTCTCCGCCTTCGGCGTGCGCCTGGGCGGGGCCTGGCGGGCCGAGCGGCTGCCCGGGCTGAGCCTCCCCCACGCCGGGGGCGGGCAGTTGACGATCGGCCGGTTCCCCGGGTCGGGGCTGCGGCTGAACGACGCCTCGGTCTCGCGGCACCACGCCGAGCTGCGCCGGGAGGGCGACGGCTGGGTGCTGTACGACCTGGGCTCGACCAACGGCACCCATGTGAACGGGTACCGGATCGTCGGCGGCATCCGGGTCCGCCCCGGCGACCAGGTGCGCTTCGGCAATCTGGAGTTCCGCCTCGCCACCGGCTGACCTCCCGCCACCCTCGGCCCGGGGCGGTCGCGAGGGTGGCCATGCGGGCGGTCGCGCGGGGCGGTCACGCGGGGCGGTCGCGCGGAGCCCGGGGGCAGCCGGGTTCCGGAGCGTCAGTGGGGGAACTGCCGCGGCGGCCGCTGGACGGGCAGCGAGTCCTGGAACTCGCTGATGACGGTGGCGACCTGGCGCATCAGGACCGTCCGTTCGAGCCGGTCGAGGTAGCGGTGCTCGGCGACCAGCGCCTCCACGGTGACCCCGAAGTAGAGCGTCATCAGCGGATTCACGAAGAGCTTGCCGCCCTTGGTGCGGTCGGTGAACCGGACGTCGCCGAACAGGCCGCGCAGCGCGGCCGCCACCGAGCCCTGGACGATGCTCGGGTGCTCGGGGAACGCCGCCCGGGCGTGCTCCACCGCGTCCAGGTAGAGCGTCCCCTCCCGGCTGTCGCGCGGGACGGAGAAGGCGCCCAGGTAGCCGCCGGCCCGGTCGATCGCGGCGAGGTTCTCCAGGACCAGGGAGTGGTTGACCCCGTGGTGGGCGTCGATGCCGAAACCGAGGCAGGCGACCAGCCGTTCGGGGACTCCGGTGAGCCCGGCGACGGCGGCGAGGCTGGTCATGTCCTCCTCCGGCGTGCCGAGGCCCACCTCGTCGCCGCGCATCAGGATGTCGGTGCCGCCGTCGACCAGCAGGACGGCGTCGATGCCGAGATGGTCGACGAGGGACCGGTAGGCGGCGCGCAGCGGTCGCACTCCGGTCCTGGGGAACGCCCAGACCTGGTCGGGCATGCCCTGCAGCCGGAGCCAGCGGGCGAGCGTCCGCTCGGGGAAGTAGCCCTCCGGGGCCGGGGTGTCCGGCGTGATCAGGGCCAGGTCCGGCTCCTGCCAGACCTCGGCGGGCAGGGCGTGGAGCTCGCTGAAGGAGAGGTTGGCGAGGTGCACCTCCTTGCCCGCGGCCCGCAGGGCGAGGGCGAGCGGCAGGCCCGCGTAGACGTCGAATCCGCCGCCGGCGCCGGCGATCAGGATGCGGTCGGCGGCGAGCAGACGGGTGATCAGCGGGGGCTGGAGGAGCGAGGTCACCGGGGGACGGTAGCACCGGACCGCACGCCCCGGCCGTTGTCGGAGGCGGGTGCTTGGATACGGGTATGGACCAGGAGACCGTACAGAGCACCCTTGCCGACGAGGTACTGCGGGACGCCGAGGAGCGGGCCCGCGAGCTGATCCGGTGCGGCTTCCAGGAGCCGGACGAGATAGCCGAGTCCCTGGTCGAGGTCCTCGACGACCAGGGACTGACGATGGAGGAGGCGGAGCGGATCGTCGCTCCGCTGTGGCGGGCGCGGTTGGAGGAGCAGGCCTCCTGGCCGGGGACGACCGACGTCGACCGACTGGAGGCCGCCTTCGACGCCCTGGAGGAGCTGGGCATCGTCGCCGCGATGGACTTCACCTGCTGTGCGAGTTGCGGTTACGCCGAGATCGGGGGCGAGGCCGAGGAGGACTCGCGGGGCTTCGTGTTCTTCCATCAGCAGGACACCGAACGGGCCGCCGACGGCGGTGCGTTGATGCTGCGGTACGGCGGGTTCCAGGTGGACGGCGAGTCGACGGAGGCCGCCGTGCGGCGGACGGCCGAGGTCGGGCGCGCGGTGGTGACTGCGCTGACGGCGGCCGGACTGCCCTCGGAGTGGGACGGTGCGCCGGAGACGGCGATCACGGTCGCGCCGATCACCTGGCTCAACCGCCTGCCTGAGTAGTAGCGGCGCTCCGCGGCACTCTGCGGCGGGGCCGGCCGGTCGGGGTCGCCCGGGGCCGACCGGCGGTCAGCGGACGACGTGGAGTTCGGCGGTGTGCTCGCGCGCATTGGCATGACGCAGCGTGATCTTCGCGGAGCCGACACCGGTCTCGATGTCCTCGGTGAGGGTCTTGGTCTCCTCTCCGAGCTTGACCTCGGCCGTGGTGTCGGTGATCCGGCCCACGGTGAGGGTGACGGTCCTGTCGCCGCCGAAGACCTCGACGGTGTGGGTGCTGTCGGCCTTCTCGGTGTGGACGGCGACATCGCAGCTGTTGTCGTCGAGGCAGAGCGAGACACCGCCCTTGCAGGCGGCGAGGCCGGTACCGAGCAGTAGCACGGCGCCCGCCGCAAGGGCGGCCGAGCGGACGGCCGGCCTCCGGCGGCGGCCGGTGGCAGGGCCCTCGGACCGGCGAGCGGGCAGGTCGGTGGAACGGAGTCCGGGGCGGTGCTCCGGGGGCGGGTTCGCGGGTGCACTCGTCATGGCTCCGACGGTAGGCGGGCGCCGCCGGTCGGCCATCAGCCGTCGGCGGTACCCGGCCCCTGGCCCTCCCCCGAGCCTCCGGACCGCCGCCACCCGGAGGCCGTGCGGGGTGAATCCCCTAGGGGACAGCGGGAGTTGCCGGTCAGGACGGGTTCGGGGGGCAAGGGGTCAGGGCGAGGGCTCCGGGCGGAGCGAGGCCTCGACGCCGGCCACGACGATCGCCAGACCGCGCTCGAAGCGCCGCTCGAAGTCCCCGAAGAGCTCCCGGCTCGCGGCCGCGGCGAGCGCGTGCCCGGGGTCGATGGCGGCGGCCCGCCGGTCCGGGTCGTAGTCGGGGGCCCGCTCCCCCGGCACCGGCTGGACGGCCTGCTCCTCGATCACGAACCCGATGGTGAACGCGTACGCGGTGGTGAAGGCCAGGACGGCGTCGGCGAGTTCGAACCCGGCCCGGCGGAACGCGCCGAGCAGGGCCTCCTGCCCCTCGGAGTGCCCGTAGTCGGTGAGCCGGGTGCCGCTGAAGACCTTGGCGCCGTCCCGGTAGCCGAGCAGCGCCGTACGCAGGGTCCGGCATGTGGTGGTGATCGCCTCCTGCCAGCCCTCCGGGACGGCGACCGGCCCGGCGTACATCCGGCGGAGCATCTCGGTGGCCATCTCGTCCAGCAGGGCCTGCTTGTTGGCGAAGTGCCAGTACAGCGCGGGCGCCTTGACGTCCAGCTCGGCGGCGATCCGGCGCAGGGTGAGCCCGTCCAGCCCGGTTTCGTCGAGCAGGCGCAGGGCGGCGTCGACCACCTGGGCGCGGTCCAGCTTCGGCGGCATGTCGCGCCCTTCCTTCCGTGATGGCCGACCGCCTTCGCGATGGTGGGGCCGCCCGGTACGACCGTACGGCATTGACAACTTAACAACGTTAAGCCCATGCTTTCGAACGTCAGCTACTTAACAACGTTAAGGAGAGTTCGTGATGACGCACGCCCCGACCCGGACCGAGGTCCTTGTCGTCGGCGCCGGCCCGACCGGCCTGACCCTCGCCTGCGACCTCGCCCGGCGCGGAGTCCCCGCGCTGCTGGTCGAGCAGGCCGGGGCGCTGTTCCCCGGCTCGCGCGGCAAGGGACTCCAGCCCCGGACCCAGGAGGTCTTCGAGGACCTCGGCCTGCTCACCGCCGTCCATGCCGCCGGTCGGCCCTACCCCCGGATGCTGAGCTGGGAGGACGGCGAGCCGCAGGGCGAGTGGGACCTCGTCGGGGGCCCCGGGCCGGTCGCCCCGGACCCGACCGTGCCGTTCCCCTCGGTCTGGATGCTCCCGCAGTGGCGCACCCAGGAGCTGCTGCACGAGCGGCTGCGCGAACTCGGCGGCGAGGTCGTCCTCGGCACCGCGCTGAGCGGCCTCGACCAGTACCCGGACCGGGTCGAGGCCCGGCTGACCGGCCCCGACGGCACCGAGCTGACCGTCTCCGCCCGCTACCTGGTCGCCGCCGACGGCGGCCGCTCCACCGTCCGCCGGGCGGTGGGCATCCCGATGGCGGGCGAGCAGGTCGACCCGCGCCCGGCCCTGGTCGCCGATCTGGAGATCGACGGCCTGGACCGCGGGAACTGGCACGTGTGGCCGAAGGCGCCCGGCGGCCCGCTCCTGCTCTGCCCGCTGCCGAGCACCACCGCGTTCCAACTGTTCGCCCAGTTCGGCGCGGAGGGCGGCGCGGAGGCCGGGGCGGAGGGCGGAGCGGGGAACGACGCGGAGCCCGACACCTCGCCGGAGGGCGTGCGACGGACCGTCGCGGCCCGCACCCACCTGCCGGAGTCGGCGCTCGGCCGGGTGCACTGGGCCTCCGGCTTCCGGCCGCGCACGGCGCTCGCCGAGCGGTTCCGGGAGGGCCGGGTGTTCCTGGCCGGCGACGCCGCGCACATGCACTCCCCGGCCGGCGGCCAGGGCCTCAACACCAGCATCCAGGACGCCTACAACCTGGGCTGGAAGCTGGGCCAGGTGCTGCGGCACGGCGCCGACGAGGCCCTGCTGGACAGCTACGAGGAGGAACGGCTGCCGATCGCCGCCGACGTGCTGGAGATCTCCACCCGGCTGCACCGCGCGGGCGGGGTCCGGGCCGGCGGACTGCGGCGCGGCCCGCGCACCGAACAGCTCGGACTCGGTTACGAGGACGGTCCGTTGACCGTCGAGGCACGCCCCGGCCTGGCCGAGGACGCGCTGCGGGCCGGGGAGCGGGCCCCGGACGCACCGCTGGACGGCGCGGCGAACGCCACGGCGGACAGCGGACCGGCCGGCGGCACAGCCAGCGGTGCGGCCAGCGGCACAGCGGACAGCGGACCGGCCGGCGGCACCGGGTCGGCGCGGCGGCTCTTCGAGCTGTTCCGCGGCCCGCACGTCACCGTGCTCGCGGTCGGCCGCGACCTGCCCGAGCTGCCCGCCGGGGTGCACGGGCACCGGGTCGACGGCGGCGTCACCGAGCGGGTGTACGGACCTGGCCTGTTCGTCGTCCGGCCGGACGGCTACCTGGGCCTGGCCACCCACGACCCGGCCGACCTGCCGGGCTACCTGGACCGCCTCGGTCTGCGCTGAACCCACCGGGCACGGCGGCCGGACGACTGCCGCGCGGCGATCGGGCGGTGGCATACGCCCCCGGCACCTGCCACGCGCGTAGACCGAAGCGCCGCAAAAGCCCCGGGTCTCACTCCCCGGCCGCGTCCCAGGCCTCGGGCGGGCCCCACAGCGGCGCCGTGCACCGCTGGTAGGTGGCCTGCCAGTGCGGCCAGTGCCGGGCCACGAGGTCGTCGCAGTCGGCGAGCAGCCGTTCGACCAGTGCCGGCTCGACACCGTCCAGCAGCCAGGCGAGCGCGTCCGGCGTGCCCGGGCCGTCGGCGGAGTGCATCACGTCGAGCAGCTCGGGCAGGCTGCCCACCCGCGAGTTCTCCGTGAAGACCAGCTCCATCCGCGGCAGCAGCTGGCGCTCCTCGACCCGCAGATGGGTCTCCAGCCGGGCGGCGAGGTCCTCGATCGCGTAGGCCACCGGCCAGACCGAACCGGTGTCCCGGCTGGCGATCCGGACCAGGGTGGTGACCCGGGTGAACGAGTGGTCGAGGTTGTGGTGGTCCGACTCCAGCCAGTTCAGCAGCAGCCGCAGCTCGGGCGCGAACCGGCGGACGATCGGCCAGATCCGGGTGTCCTGCTGCTCGTGGTGGCAGGACAGCACGGCGGTGACGAAGGTCCAGTGGCGCAGCAGCGCGGCGCCCTTCTCGTCCTCGCCGGGCTGGAGCAGCCGGAGGGCGTTGGGCAGCCTGGCGAGGTCGCGACGGAGTGCGGAGTGCACCAGCCGCAGGCCGGCGAAGCGGAAGGCCTGCGGCTCCTCGTCGGCGGTGCGGTCGTGCACGGGGCCGCCCTGGGTGGGCACGGCCGGGGACACCGGGGACGCTACGGGCAGCAGGTGGCTGGGCATGGCACTCTCTTCACGTCTCGGGCAGGGCTGGCACGACCTGGCGGAAGTGGTGGGCTGGCACTCCCACCAGGGTGATGAGAGGACATCAGAGGCGAATCAATGTCCGATTGACGTGCAGCTCAGCGGCGGTTCGACCCGTTCCGGGGGGCGCGACGGCGAACGCGGCGCAACATTCCGCCGCGACCGTCGCACGGCGGCGCGGAAAGCTGCGGGAAACCGCAGGAAACCACCGGAATCCGGGTGCCGAACGACGGATGCCGGTGCCGGTGCCGGTGCCGGGAACGGCGGAGCGGACCGTCCGATGCGATCGGCCGGTCCGCTCCACTTCACTCCGCTCCTGCCCCGGGCCCCTCAGTCGCTCTGCGGCCCCGCGAGGTTCTTGGTGAGCCACTGCAGGGTGTCCGGGATCATCTTCTTGAAGTCGGTGGTCAGGTGCTTCCCGCCGGGCTGCTCGTAGTACTCGACGGTGAGCGGCGCCGCGGCCTTCGCGACCCACGCCTTGACCAGCTTCATCTCGTACGCGTTGGCGCCGCCGGCGGTGGCCAGGATCCTGACGTCGGCCTTGCCCTGGGCGACCAGGAGGTCGGGGCTGTTGGCCTGGCGGTCGTTCTCGTAGCCCTTCCAGAGCGGCGAGTCGGGGTTGAAGTAGCCGTCGATCGGGACGGCGGCCTTGAACTTGTCCGGGTGCTGCAGGGCCAGCTTCGCGCTGCAGAACGCGCCGGTGGAGGCGCCCATCAGGCCCCAGCCGTCGCGGCCCTTCACGGTGCGGAAGTTGGCGCGCACGAAGTCGGGGATGTCCTCGGCCATCCAGGTGCCGATCTTGGGCTGGCCCGGGATGTCGGCGCACTCCAGGGCCTTGGCCTCGTTGGAGTCGAGGTTCTGCACCGGCATGATCATGATGAAGGGGTGGGCCTTGCCCTGCTTGGCGAGGTCGGCGTCGACCTCCTGGATCGGCAACTGGTTGTCGGTCCAGGTGTTGTAGCCGGCGCTCTGGCCGCCCGCGTACAGGGTGAGCACCGGGAAGCCGGTCTTCGCGTACTTCGGGTCGTTGTACTCCGGGGGGAGCCAGACCCAGACCTTGCCGGACACCCCGGACTTGGGACCGGCCAGGGTGGTCATCATGATCTGGCCCGCGGCCGTGTCCCTGGCCTTGCCGAACGCGGCCTGCGGGCCGGTGGGCATCAGCACCTTGCCGGACCCGGCGGCCGGGACGGGCGTCGCGGCGGCCGAGGTCGAACCGGCCGTCGGGGAGCCCGGGGCGGAGGAGCCCGGCGCGGACGAGGCGGCCGACGCGGAGGAACCCGGCGCGGACGAGGCGGCCGACGCGGAGGAGGAGCCGGTGGCCGTCGCCGCACCCTTGCCGGCGCCGGCCTTCGCCGAATCCCCCTTGTTCCCGCCGTCCGTACTGCCGCAGGCCGCGAGCGCGGCGGCCAGGGTGAAGGCGGTGGCACCGGTCAGCACGGCGCGGAAACGGAAGGACTGCGGCTGCACGGTGAGAACTCTCCGACCGGTGTCGCGCCCGCTCCGCGGAGCCGGGCGATGGCCCCCGGGTGGGGCCGGACAGGCCCGGGGCGCGACTGTCTGCGGGACCCCCGGGAGGCTGATCGCCGCCCTGCGCGGCGGCGTGCCGTCCTGCGATCTTATGACGTGGCCCGCCCCGGGCCGGTTGCGCGTCGGCCTGCACCGATCCAATGTTTGTTCCCGATCGAGTAAAGCCTCCGCCGGGTCCTGCCGACCGGCGGGGTGGTACCCCCGCCGGTCGGCGGGGATCCGCCGGACCGCGACCGGAGCCCTCCCCCGGGACCGCACCGGGCACCGTCGCGGGCGCGTCCATCGCCCGCCGCCGGAACCGCCCGAACGAGCGAGCGGCCACCGCGCCGTCCGGGCCTTGGACACTCGTACCAGTGACGCCGGGGCGGGGATCGGGAACGATCGGGCCAGCCGCCGCGAGCCGAGGAGTCCGCCATGCTGGAACAGATCGCCGTTGTCACCGGAGCCGGGAGCGGCGTCGGCCGGGCCGTCGCGCGGGAGCTGGCCGCCGGGGGCTGGCAGCTGGTGCTCGCCGGACGGCGCGCGCAGCCGCTGCGCGAGACCGCCCGGCCGATCGCCACGGAGGCCCTGGTGGCACCGACCGACGTCACCGATCCGGAGGCCGTGGACGCGCTGTTCGCGGCGGCGGTCGAGCGCTTCGGGCGGGTGGACCTGCTGTTCAACAACGCCGGGACCTTCGGCGCCCCGGCCGCGGTGGACGAGTTGGACGTCGCCGAGTGGCGGGCCGTGGTGGACCTCAACCTGACCGGCGCGTTCCTGTGCGCCCGGGCGGCGTTCCGGCAGATGCGGGCGCAGCGTCCGCAGGGCGGCCGGATCATCAACAACGGTTCGATCTCCGCGCATGTGCCGCGCCCGCAGTCGGTCGCCTACACCGCGACCAAGCACGCCGTGACCGGGCTGACCAAGTCGCTGTCGCTGGACGGCCGCCCGTACCGGATCGCCTGCGGGCAGATCGACATCGGCAACGCCGCCACCGACATGACGGCCGCGATGAGCCTGGGCGTCCGGCAGGCGGACGGGCGGATCGCGGTGGAGCCGACCATGGACGTCGCCGATGTGGCCCGCACCGTACGGCACATGGCGGAACTGCCGCTGGAGGCCAATGTGCAGTTCGCCACCGTGATGGCGACCACCATGCCGTACGTCGGCCGCGGCTGATCCGCCGCCCGGGCGCCGCCACCTGGGCCGGCACCGGGGCCGGCAATCGGACCCCCGGCGCCCACTACTCGTCGTGGGAGTGCCGGTAGCGGCGCCCGCCGTCCTCGTCGACCAGCAGGTGGACGCTGGTGGTGGGCCAGTACTCGCCCGCCTCGGCGGCGGGCAGTTCGGTCCGCAGCGCCATCCGCAGCGAGGGCGGCGGGGCGGCGGCGTGGACGCGCTTGCGGTGGCCGTCCCAGCGGCCGCCCCGGAGTTCGAGGTCGAGGACGACGGGGGTGGTGCTCATTCCGCGATGCTGCCGGAGTTCACCCGCCGAAGCGGGTTTGCGGCCGCCGGTCCACTCGCAGGGGGGATGCCCGTCGCACCGGGCTGACGGGCATCCCCCACGCGCGCCGACACCGCCTACGGACGCCAGGTGTCGTTCAGCACCACCTTGCCCGAGGCGGGCACCGTCGCGGTCCGGTTGGCCCCGGACTCCCAGGTGACCGCGCCCGAGGCGTCCTTGCGCACGTACTTGTACGCGAAGGACGTCCCGGCGGGCAGCGTCACGTCGAGCTTCCACAGCGGGTAGGCGGCCGAGGAGAGCGGCAGCGCGGCGGCCGGGTTCCAGGCGCCGAGGGCCGCGTTGTCGCCGACCAGGTAGACGTTCTGCCCCCAGCTGGTGGCCGCGTCGACGGTGAAGGACGCCCCGCCGGTCACCGCGGTGCCGCCGCCGGGCGCCCCGACGTGCAGCGCGACCGCGTCGCCGGCGCCGACGGTGGCGGTGAACCGGCCGTCCGTGCCGACGGTGTAGGACGGGCCGGTGCACCCGCCGGCCACCGGGTCGCCGTGCTGGACGTCGCAGTACGAGCCGGCCGGCAGCGAGGTCTGGAAGGTCCGGGCGATCGCGCCGCTCTCCCGGTTGATCGCCACGAAGCCCTTGCCGCCCCGGCCGAAGGCGATCGCGTTGCTGCCGTCGGACCACCAGTCGGTGAGTCCGGTGCCGGCCACCGCGTTGCGGAAGCCGACCATGTTGGCCACCTGCCGCCAGGCGTGGGTGCAGTTCCAGCCGTCCTGGTAGCAGGCGTTGACGGTGCCGCCGTTCGGCGGGCCGTCGTCGTGGCCGCTGAAGGCGTAGCCGGAGTAGACGTTGGGCGAGCCGTACGGGTGGGCCAGCACGAAGATGTTGGCCAGGGTGTAGGCGGAGCCGTCCCGGTAGGTCAGCGTGGAGCCGTTGCGCTCGGTGTCCCAGTTGTCGACGAAGGTGCGGGCCTTGTCGGTGGGCAGCAGGCCGCCGCCCCAGCCGGACAGGTCGGCGAGCCGGCCGCCCTGGAAGGCGCTCTTCAGCCAGGTGCCGGAGCGGAACTCGTCGACGTCGCCGGTGCCGGTGTACTCGGAGGGCTGGATCGGCTCGCCTGCGCCGTGGATGACCTCCTGCACCCAGTAGGCCTGCGGGTTGGCCGTCCGCGCCTTGATGGCGGCGAGGTCGGCGGCGGCGATGTGCTTGGCGGCGTCGATCCGGTAGCCGTCGACGCCCAGCGAGCCCAGGTCGTTCAGGTAGGCCGCGATCGTCCGCTGGACGTAGGCGCTGCCGGTGTCCAGGTCGGAGAGGTTGACCAGCTCGCAGTTCTGCACGTCGGAGCGGTCGTTGTAGTTGCCGATCGCCCGTCGGCAGGAGTGGAAGTCCTGGTCCTGGTAGTACCCGGGGTAGGTGTACTTGCTGTACGCGGTGCCGCCGGTGCCGGTGCCGGAACCCGCCGACATGTGGTTGATCACCGAGTCGGCGATCACCTTGACGCCGGCGGAGTGGCAGGTGTCGATCATGTTCTTGAAGGCCGTCCGGTCGCCGAGGCGCCCGGCTATCCGGTAGCTCACCGGCTGGTAGGAGGTCCACCACTGGCTGCCCTGGATGTGCTCCTGGGGCGGCGAGACCTCGACGAAGCCGTAGCCCTTCGGGCCGAGGGTGTCGGTGCAGGCCCTGGCGACCGAGTCGAAGCGCCATTCGAAGAGGGTGGCCGTGACGTCCTTGCCGCCGCCGGGCGGGGCGGCCTGTGCGGCGGGGGCGCCGAGGGCGGCGGTGAGCGAGAGGGCGAGGGCCGCCGAGGCGCCGAGCGCGCCGGCCGCGCGGAGGGGCCCGGCACTGCGGACCGGCCTGGCGCTGCGGACGGGCCCGGTTCCGCGGGCAGGCCCGGTTCTGCGGACGGGCCCGGTTCCGCGGGCAGGCCGACGGGCGGGAACGGTGGTGACCACGTTGTCTCCTGTGGGGGTGGCTGGGGTGGGGCAGCCGGGGTACCGCTGATGAAAGCTTGCTGAAACTTTCAGGAAATGTGCTGCGCCGAATTTAGGGTCGCCACCAGGACCCGTCAAGGGGATGGGAGAAAGGTTTCCGCGGGCCCGCAGAGGTCGTGAACGAACCCAAAGCGAAGGCGCCACCCCGAGGAGGGATGGCGCCTGTCCGGCCGGGCAGCAGCCGCGCCGTCGGACCCGGCCGGGCAGCAGCCGCGCCGTCGGACCCGGTCCGTCAGACCGCGTCCGGCCCGCGCTCGCCGGTGCGCACCCGGACGACGGTCTCCACCGGGACCGCCCACACCTTGCCGTCGCCGATCTTCCCGGTCCGGGCCGCCCGGACCACCGCCTCGATCACCAGGTCCGCGTCATCGTCCTCGACGACGACCTCGATCCGCACCTTGGGCACCAGGTCGATCCGGTACTCGGCCCCCCGGTACACCTCGGTGTGCCCGTGCTGGCGGCCGTACCCGCTGGCCTCGCTGACGGTCAGTCCGTGCACCCCGGCGGCCTGCAGCGCGCGCTTGACCTCGTCCAGCTTGAACGGCTTCACGATCGCGGTGATCAGCTTCATGCGGAGGGCGCCTTGTCGGACGGGTGCGCGAGCACGCTGGCGGTGGGGCGGGGCGGGAGACTCCCCTGCCCCAGCACGCCGTGGCCCAGGACGCCGTGATCGTACGCGGTCTCGGCGTGCACGGCGAGGTCCAGGCCGGTGAGTTCGTCCTCCTCGCCGGCCCGGAAGCCCATCAGCCGCTCGATCGCCCACCCGATGCCGTAGGTGACCGCGAAGGCGTAGACCGCGACGGCGGCGACGGCCACCAGCTGACGCCCCAACTGCCCGAAACCGCCGCCGTGCAGCAGCCCCGTCGCTCCGCCGGTCATCGTGGCGGTGGCGAAGAGGCCGATCAGTACGGTGCCGATCGCCCCGGCCACGAAGTGCACGCCCACCACGTCCAGCGAGTCGTCGAAGCCGAAGCGGAACTTCCAGCTCACCGCGTACGAGCAGACCACGCCCGCCGCCAGCCCGATCGCCAGTGCGCCGAGCAGGTCGACGCTGCCGCAGGACGGCGTGATCGCGACCAGGCCCGCCACCGCGCCGGAGGCCGCGCCGAGGGTGGTGGCATGGCCGTCCCGGCGCTTCTCGACCAGCAGCCAGCCGAGCAGCCCGGTGCAGCCGGCCGCCTGGGTGTTGAGCAGGGCGGAGGCGGCCAGGCCGTTGGCGCCCAGCGCCGAACCGGCGTTGAAGCCGAACCAGCCGAACCAGAGCAGGCCCGCGCCGAGCAGCACCAGCGGCAGGCTGTGCGGGCGCATCGCCTCCTTGCGGAAGCCGATCCGGGGCCCGAGCAGCAGCGCCAGGGCCAGTCCGCTCGCGCCGCAGTTGACCTCGACCACGGTGCCGCCGGCGAAGTCCAGCGCACCGAGCCGGGACAGGATCCAGCCGCCGGGCGCGAACACCCAGTGCGCGACCGGCACATAGACCAGCAGCGTCCAGACGGCGGTGAAGGCCACCCAGGCGCCGAACCTGGCCCGGTCCGCGATGGCGCCGCTGATCAGCGCGGCGGTGATGATCGCGAAGGTCAGCTGGAAGGTCGCGAACAGCACGGTGGGGACGGTGCCGGTGACCGAGGCGGGCGTGATCCCGGCCATCCCCAGGTGGTCGAGGCCGCCGATCAGCCCCCAGCCGCCGGCGTCCGGGCCGAAGGCGAGCGAGTAGCCGGCCAGGAGCCAGACCACCGTGACCACCGCGATCGAGACGAAGCTCATCATGATCATGTTGAGCACGCTCTTGGCGCGGACCATACCGCCGTAGAACAGCGCCAGCCCCGGGGTCATCAGCAGCACCAGTGCGGTGGCGGCGAGCAGCCAGGCGGTGTCGCCGGTGTCGATCCCCGACGGCGCGTCGGCGGCCAGGGAGGCGGCGCCGGGTGCGGCCGCGGACACGGCCAGGGAGGCGGCCAGGAGCATGGGAGGTCCTCCGGGAGCTGCGAAGAGGGCAGGTGCCGGAAGTGTGGCGAGAACGGATTACCGGTCGCGGACGGACACGTTTCGCCCGTGTTTCGTGTTGCCCGCCGGTTGCCCCGGGGTGACCGCACGGTTTCCGGAAGCTCACGGACCCGGACCGCACACCCCCGGCCACGGCACCGTACCCCTACCGACGGCACGCACCCGGGCACGACACAGGGCCCGGCGGTCGCACCCGCCGGGCCCTGCCCTGTCTTTACCTGGTTTCCGCCGGGTTCACCGGCGCCGGGTCAGCTCGTGGCGATCGAGGTGTCGTCGATCACGAAGCTGGTCTGCAGCGAGGAGTCCTCGGTGCCGTTGAACTTCAGGGTCACCGTCTGGCCCGCGTAGGTCGACAGGTCGAAGGTCCGCAGCTGGTAGCCCGCGGCCGCGTCCACGTTGGAGTAGGTCTTCAGCGTGGTGCCGTTGACCTGGACCGTCAGCTTGTCGTACTGGGTGGTGCCGGACTCGCCGGTGTCGATGTGCAGGTAGAAGCTCAGGGTCGCCTTGCAGCCGGCCGGGATGGTGACCGTCTGCGAGAGGCTGTCGGTGTGGGTGGAGCCGTAGCCGTTCAGCCACGACTTCCAGGTGCCACCGTGCGGGGCCTGCGAGGACGAGTTGTCGATGACGCCGCTGGAGGCGGTCCACGGCGCGGCCGTGCCCGTCTCGAAGCCCGCGTTGCCGAGCAGCTGCGCCGGGGTGCAGGTGCTGCTGCCGTCGGTGACCGCCCAGGTGAAGCTGGCCGTACCGGTCTTGTTCGCCGAGTCCTTCGCCGTCACGGTGACGTTGGAGGTGCCGATGGTGGTCGGGGTGCCGGTGACCGCACCGGTGGAGGCGTTGATCGACAGGCCGGCCGGCAGGCCGGTGGCCGAGTAGGTGAGCGGGGCGGTGCCGCCGGTGGCCTTGATGGCCAGGTTGACGGCGGTGCCGACCTTGGTGCTCTGGTTGCCCGGGCTGGTGACGGTGACGCCGCCCGGGTTCGGGGGCACGGTGCCGACGTTGACGCCCGCCCAGGCGGTGCCGACCGCGATCAGCTCGGGGCTGCCGTCGCCGTAGAGGGCCTTGGCGGCGTTCTCCGTGGCGGTGCGGGCCTGGGCGAAGTTGGTGGTGGAGGTCATGTACGAGGTCAGCGCCTTGTACCAGATCTGCAGCGCCTTGTCCCGGCCGATGCCGGTGACGGTGATGTTGTTGGTGGTCGGGCTGTTGTAGCTGACGCCGTTGATCACCTTGGCGCCGCTGCCCTCGGCCAGCAGGTAGAAGAAGTGGTTGGCGACACCGGACGAGTAGTGCACGTCCAGGTTGCCGACGCCCGAGTACCAGGAGTCGGCCGAGCCGCCGTCCTTGGAGGGCTTGTCCATGTAGCGCAGCGGCGTGCCGTTGCCGTTGATGTCGATGAGCTCGCCGACCAGGTAGTCCGGGTTGTCCTTCGGCAGGTTGGCGTAGAACTCGACCGCGTTGCCGAAGATGTCCGAGGTGGCCTCGTTGAGGCCGCCGGACTCGCCGGAGTAGTTGAGGTTGGCGGTGGCGGAGGTGACGCCGTGGCTCATCTCGTGGCCGGCCACGTCCAGCTCGGTCAGCGGGTGGGTGTCGCCGGACCCGTCGCCGTAGGTCATGCAGAAGCAGCCGTCGTCCCAGAAGGCGTTGACGTAGCCCGTGTCGTAGTGGACCCGGCTGAACGCGCCGGCGCCGTCGTTGCGGATGCCGCTGCGGCCGAAGGTGTTCTTGTAGAAGTCCCAGGTGGCGGCGGCACCGTACTGGGCGTCGACGGCGGCGGACTCGCGGTTGCTGGCCTGGCCGTTGCCCCAGGTGTCGCTGGACTTGCTGAACAGGGTGCCGTTGCCGGTGGTCCGGTTGCCCATGTCGGTGGTGTACTGCCCACCGCGGGTGCCGTCCTTGAGCTGGTACGAGGACCCGCTCTGGGTGGTGGTCAGCGGCACGTTGCCGACGAAGACGCCGGTGCCGGTGCCGGTCTTGATGCCCTCGTTCTGGCTCAGCACGGCACCGGTGGAGGCGTCGGTGACGACGTGCAGGCGGCTCGGGGTACCGTCCGACTCCTTGCCGGAGACGACGGTCTCCCAGGCGAGCTTCGGGGTCCCGTCGGCGGCCCAGACGACCAGGCGCGGAGCGGTGTCGACCGCGGAGCCGGCCTGGGCGGCCAGCGCCGCCTCCTGGGCCTTCGGCGCGGCGAGCTTCGGCGTGGTGTTCACGCCGCTCAGCACGGCCTCGCTGGCCTTGGTCACGCCCGTGGTGGCACCGGTGGCGTCCTGGTGGACGATCAGGTCGCCGCCGAGCACCGGAAGGCCGGCGTAGGTGCGCTCGTAGCGCAGGTGGCGGGCGCCGTTGGTGTCCTGGACGACATCCTTGGTGACCAGCTTCTCGTTCGCGGTCAGGCCCAGGGTCTGGGCGAGGCCGGCGGTCTGCTGGGTCGCGGAGGCGATCAGCTCGGCGCGGCTCGCCTGCTGCGCGGCGACGGCGGTCGGCGCGTCGGGGGTGACCGCCTGTGCGAGGGCCGGGAAACCGGTCACCAGCAGCGCGGTGGTGGCGGCCATGACAACCGCTGCCTTCCGGGCGTGGGCGTAACGGGACATGCGGACTCCTTTTCCGACCGCCGCGGGGTTCGCGGGCGGTGGACAGAACCTGGTCGCAGGGTTGCGACTCAGTGGGGGCCCCCGCCGCCGGTGCGCGGCGCGGGTGCGGTTGCGGAGCAAGGTGGTAAAGCGTTTCGGCAGGGGGATCGCGCCGTTCCTGACCTCGGACAGCTGCACCGGGGGGTGGGGCCCCCTCATCTGCAGCCGGAGGAATCGTGGCAGCAAACGAGCCGTTAATGACAGATGCATGCCAGTGATTGGCCGATTAGCTACCGGGCCGTACATCTGCCGGAAGGTCAGGAGTGTTACGGCGGCAAGAACATCCGACGATCGTTTTCATGTCCGCCGAAAGGTTTGGTCACCCCCTGCTGGCACTGACCAGCGCTCAGGGCGCGGGCCCGGGCCGCAGGACCCTCTCCGGCGCCCGGCGGGGGCGGCACCTCCCCTTTCCGGCCGTGCCAGGGGCGGTTTCCGGCCAACTCCATACATTGAATGGAACCGGAAACCCTGTGGATCAGTCCCGGGCCCCGCTCCGCGGTGACGGAACGGGGCCCGGTCGACGACGGACCGTCAGCGCTGCACGAACACCGCCACCGTGCGGCCCGGCACGGTGAAGGTTCCGGTCGCCGCGGCGAAGCCCGACCGCTTCACCACCGGGTCGGCGCCGGCGGCCTGGACCGGGTGGAGCACCTGGGCCGTCCCGGCGAGCGCGCCGACGGTCTGGCTCCGCTCGGTGGGCGTCGCGTTGAACACCACCGTGATCCCCTTCTCCGCGCCCGGCAGCCCGGTGCCGTCCAGGTGCAGGGTGAGCACCCCCGGGACCTCGCCGGGCGTGCCCGACAGCGGATAGCCGAGCCGCTGCTGCACGGCCGCCAGGGTCGGCAGCGCGAACAGCGGCGAGGAGCGCTTGATCCGCAGGAAGTCCTGGTACTGCGCGCCCGCCGCCGCGATGTCGGCGGGGCCCACGGTCAGCCGCGGATCCGCCAACAGGGCCTTGGCGGTGGGCCACAGCTCCTTGTTGTCCGCGGCCGGCGGCAGCCCCCGGCCCCAGCCGTTGCCGTCCCGCGGGTCCCAGTGGATCGCGTTGAACCAGTCGCCGGAGTCGTAGGAGTTGGCGTCCAGCGACTTGGAACGCAGCAGGTCGCTGCCCGCCTGGACGAAGCCGGGGCCCTGCGACAGCGTGGTCAGCGCGAGCGCCAGCGCCTGTGTCCGGGCCCGGTCGGCGGGCGCGGTACCGGCCGGCAGCTTGTACGCCAGCGCGTCGAACAGGTCGGCGTTGTCGTGCGCGTCCACGTAGGCGAGCGCCTCCCCGGGCCGGGCCGCGTAGCCGGTCGGGGCGCCGTTGTAGTCGACGTCCTTGCCGGTGACGGTCCGACCGGAGCTGTCGGTGAAGGAGTAGTCGGCCAGGTTGCCGGTCAGCCCCACCTTGAGCCGGTCCGTCTGCTGGAGCAGCCGGGCCTTCTGCTGCTCCGGGGTGCCGTTGGCGGCCGAGCCGTTCGGGTCGGTGAACAGGCCCGAGGCGAAGCCCTGCTGGGGCGCCGAGGAGAGCTGGAAGTTGCCGCCGCGCGCGGAGTCCCGGAACCGGTCGTCGAAGGTGGCGATGCCGGTGCCGGCCATGTTCCGCTGGGTGGCCTGCTCGAACCGGGCGTTGTCCGCCACCGCGCCGAAGTTCCAGCCCTCGCCGTAGAGCAGGACGTTCTTGCCGTCCACGCCGTCCGAGTCCGGCGTCATCCGGCGCAGCGCGGCCTGCACGTCCAGCATCGTGGACTTCGGGTCCAGGCCCATGAGGTCGAAGCGGAAGCCGTCCACCTTGTACTCGCGCGCCCAGGTGGTGACGGAGTCGACCACCAGGCGGTTCATCATGGCGTGCTCGGGCGCGGTGTCGGCGCAGCAACTGTCCGCGGTCACCTTGCCGTTGGCGTCCAGCCGCTGGTAGTAGCCGGGGACGACCCGGTCCAGCACCGAGTGCTCGGCCTGGCCGCTCGCGGCGGTGTGGTTGTAGACGACGTCGAGCACCACCCGCAGGCCGGCCGCGTGGATCGCCTGCACCATCCGCCGGAACTGGACGGTGCGCGCGGTCCCTTCGGGGTCGGTGGCGTACGAGCCCTCCGGCACGTTGTAGTGGAGCGGGTCGTAGCCCCAGTTGTAGGCGTCCTGGGCGGCGACGGCCGCCACGCACTCCTGCTGCTTCTCGCTGTCGGCGGCCGGCGCGGCGAGGTCGCAGGCGGGCAGCTGCTGCTCGGCCCGGTTCTCCCTGATGGTGGCGATGTCGAAGGTCGGCAGCAGGTGGATCGTGGTGACCCCGGCCGAGGCGAGCTCGCGCAGGTGCTTCGTTCCGGCCGCCTCGGACTCGGTGAAGGCCAGGTAGGTGCCGCGCTCGGCGGCCGGAACGGTGTCGTCGGCGACGGAGAAGTCCCGGACGTGCAGCTCCTGGATCTGCTCCCGCCCGAGCGGGACGGCCGGCGGCACGGCGTGGTCCTCCCAGCCCGGCGGCTTGAGCGCCTTCGCGGCGAGGTCGGCGACCAGGCTGCGCCGGGAGTCGGTGGAGAGGGCGACGGAGTACGGGTCGGTGACGGTGTTGACGACCAGCTGCTGGACCGTCGGCGCCCAGACCTTCACCTGGTACAGGTAGTACTTGCCGTCGAGTTCGGCCCGGTCCCGGACGAGCTCCCAGACGCCGGTCTCCTCGTCGCGCTTCAGCGGCAGGGTCCTCGGGGTGCCGCCGGTGGCGGTGTCGAAGACCTGGACGGAGACCTCCTGCGCGGTCGGTGCCCAGAGCGAGAGCGCGACCTTGCCGTTGTAGTACGCGGGTCCGAAGTCGACCCGGCCGGTGCGGCGGGCGTACAGGTCGTCGAGCACACCGGGGATCTGCACGCCGGTGGCGGCGAGGGCGGCGCCGCTCGGCAGGTGCTCGGTGAACAGCAGCTGGCCGCGCAGGGCTTCGGGCACCCGGGCGGTGTCGCGCGGGTCCACGGTGAAGGCGCGGTAGCCGGCCAGGTGCGGGAAGGCCGCCTTCTGGGCGACGGTCGGCCCGCCGGGCACGGGCTCCAGCCGGATCCACCGGCCGGGCCCGGTCAGCGTGCCCCGGTCGGCCCGGAGGCCGCCCGCCGGGTCGTACACCAGCTGGGCGCTGGTGCCGGCGGCGAGGACGGCGTCCCCGGCGCCGTACCCGGGCGGGACGAGGACGGTGCGGGCGTCGATCCACTGGGCCTTGGCGGTGGCGGGGTCCAGCTGGGAGGAGGCGCCGCCGGACTGCGGCAGCAGGTAGCCCTCGCGGCCGCCGAGGATCCAGACCTCGCGGCCGGTGCCGGCCAGGTCGAGCGACTGGTCGGCGGGCAGGTCCTTGTCGTTCCCCTTGTGCAGGATGTAGCTGAGGCTGGTCGCGCCGGGGGCGAGCGGCACCTCGAAGACGGCGCCGAAGGCGTCCCGGCGGACGGGCTGCAGCGGGTTGCCCCAGTCGGTGGGGCTGGCCGCGCCGGTCCAGTCGTGCAGGCCCCAGCCGTCGTAGTTCCCGTCGGCCCGGTTGTAGTGGAGCACGGCGGTGCCCGCGGGCGGGGTGTTCACCGGGCCGGGGTTCTCGGTGCGGACGGCCGGGTCGCCCTCATTCAGCCAGACCTCGCCGGTGGTGCCGAGGTCGAGGTGCCGGTCGGCGTCGACGTCCTTGACGCCGTCCTTCTCGACGACGAAGCCGAGGTCCGAGGCGCCCGGCTTGAGCTTCACATGGGCGAAGGCGCCGTAGGCGTCCCGGCCGGTGAAGCCGTGGCCGGCGGGCCACTGGGTGGCCTCGCCGTCGGCGAGGTCGCCCCAGGCGTAGAGGTTCCAGCCGTCGTAGTCGCCGTTCCTGCGCTGGTAGTGGACGACGGCGTACGGGCGGGCGGCGGCGCTGGGGACGGGCTTCGGGGCCGGGGTGCCGGTGCTGAAGCCGCCGGTCGCGGAGCGCAGCCGGCCGGCGGCGTCCTGGACCACGGCCTTGTAGCGGACGGGCGTGCCGGGGGCGACGCCGGTGAGGTCCTGGGTGACGGCATAGGGCCTCTGGCCGGCGGAGCCGGACGCACCGGTGTCGGAGCTGCCGAGCACCTGCCAGGGCCGGTCGCCGATCTGCGCCGCGAAGGTGACCCGGCCGAAGCCGCCGCCGGGCACCTCGGCGCGGACGGTGACGGTGCCGGTGGAGCCCTCGGCGGGCGCCTCCAGGGTGATCGAGGGCGCGGCGGCGGCCGGCGCGAGCTTCCCGGCGGCCTTGAGCACGACCGAGGACAGCGCGGGGACGGTGACGGTGACCCTGCGGTCGGCGCCGCTGGTGGTCCGCGCGCCGGGGGCCGGGTAGACCGGGTCGAAGCCCTGTCCGGCCGAGAAGGTGTCCAGGGTGACGGTCTTCGCCTCGGTGGCGTTGTTGACCGCGACCAGGTACTCGACCTGCTGGGCGGCGTCGATCCGGGAGAAGGCGTAGACGCCGGGGCCGTCGGCCGCGTACCGCTCGATCTGGGCGCCGTCGGCGAGCGCCGGGTGGTCGCGGCGGAGCTTCGCGAGGGCGGCGACGTCCCGGTAGGGCGCGGCGTCCCGGTCGTAGCGGTCGGCGGAACCGGGGGCGCCGCCGAGGACGCGGTCGGCGTTGTAGGAGGGGGTCTGCGAGGCGAAGACGTCCTGGCGGGCGTCCTTGTCGCCGCCGGCGCCGGTGAAGCCCTGCTCGTCGCCGTAGTAGACGACGGGCTGGCCCCGGGTGAGGAACATCAGCTCGTTGCCGAGCCGGTCCTTCTTCAGCAGGGTGGCCTCGTCGGCGCCGGGGTTGTCGGCGAGCAGGAAGGAGCCGAAGCGGCCCATGTCGTGGTTGCCGAGGAAGGTCGGCAGCTCGTAGGCGTCGGTGTCGGCGGTGGTGTAGCGGTGGTCCTGGCCGTAGAGCTCGGCCAGGCCGCGGGCCGTGCCGCCCTGGGAGACGTAGGCGCGGGCGGCGCCCTGGAACGGGAAGTCCAGGGTGGCCTGGAGCCTGCCCCTGGTGACGTAGGGCGCGGTGACGGCCGGGTCGCCGGAGTAGACCTCGCCGAACATGAAGAACTTCTTGTTGCCGCGCTTGGCGGCGAACTCCTTGAGCGCGGGCGCCCACTGCTGCCAGAAGGCCATGTTGACGTGCTTGACGGTGTCGATCCGGAAGCCGTCGACGCCGGCCTCCTCGACCCACTGCTGGTAGACCTTCTCGAAGCCCTTGACCACCTTGGGGTTCTGGGTGTCGAGGTCGTCGAGGCCGGAGAAGTCGCCCTCGGTGGCGGACTCGCCGGCGAAGGTGGAGTCGCCCCGGTTGTGGTAGAGCGCGGGGTCGTTGAGCCAGGCCGGGGTCTTGGCGGTGGCGTCGGAGGGCTTGCGGAACACCGGGCTGTAGGGGAACGAGTCCTTGGTCAGCTTCGGCCAGGCCCGCTCTGGGGGCACCTCCCGGCCGGAGGCTGGGGGCGCGTCGGCGAGCGCGGTCTCGTCGACGGGGTTGCCGTCGGCGTCCAGCACGGGGTACGCGCCGGTGCTGCGGTAGCCGGACTGCCCCTGCCGGTTGTCGATGATGTCGGCGGTGTGGTTGGTGATGACGTCGAAGAAGACCTTGATGCCCCGGGCGTGGGCCTTGGCTATCAGCTCCTTCAACTGCTCGTTGGTGCCGAAGTGCGGGTCGACCCGGGTGAAGTCGGTGATCCAGTAGCCGTGGTAGCCGGCACTGGCGGCGTCCCCGGTGCCCTGGACCGGCTTGTTGGTGAAGATCGGCGCCATCCAGATCGCGGTGGTGCCGAGGTCCTGGATGTAGTCGAGCCGCTGGATCAGCCCGGCGAGGTCGCCTCCGTGGTAGAAGCCCTTGTCGGCCGGGTCGAGGCCGTGGTCCAGGCGGGTGCCCGTGATGCCGCCGGTGTCGTTGCCCCGGTCGCCGTTGGCGAAGCGGTCCGGCAGGACGAAGTAGAACTGCTCGCGGGTGAGGTCGTGCCGTCCGGCGGTGGCGGCCAGCGCGGCGTCCGAGGGCGGTCCGGGCGGGGCGGCGGCGAGCGCGGCCGGTCCGGCGGTGCCGAGGGTGGCGGCGGTGAGCGCGGCGGCGAGGAGCACCGCCGTCCGTCCGGGTCTGCGAGGGGTGCTCCGCCGGCGGCGGGGCGGGACTTCGGCCACTGAAGGCTCCCTTGCGCGGGTATACGGGGTCATGGGGTGGTCGGGTGGCCGAGACGCTAGCGGCCTGCAATATGTTTCAGCAAGATGCAGAAAGCGTTTCGGTCGGGGAAAATCCGCCCCGCTCCCGCGCTCCCACCCCCGATTGCGCCGCCCCGCCCGTCCGGCGTGACAATGGGACGTATGCCCGTCCCACCGGTTGACCCCAGATCCGTCCGCACCCCCTCCCCCGGTGGGAGCCACCCCCTACCTCTGAAGGGGGACAGCCGGTGAAGAATCCACTTCCGGAGGATGAGCAGACGGCTACGGGACGTCTGGCAGACTTCTCGTCCATGGGGGAACCGACCGAGATCCAGCAGAACGGCGGCCGCATGCCCGACGGAGCCACCCGTGCGGCCCGCACCCGTACCGCGGCCCTGCGTGACCGCGTCCGCGAGCAGCGCCGGTCGCCCGCGCGGCCGAGACTCTGGTTCGAGCTGGCACTGATCGGCGTCAGCTACTGGATCTACTCCCTGGTGCGCAACGCCGTCCCCGAGCAGGAGACGATCGCGCAGAAGCACGCCGGCTGGATCTGGGACCTCGAGCGCTCCCTCGGCATCGCCGTCGAGCGCTCGATCAACCACGCGGTCGACAGCGTCGGCTGGCTGATCACCGGGATGAACTACTACTACGCGACGCTGCACTTCGTGGTGACCATCGGCGTCCTGGTCTGGCTCTACCGGTGGCACCCCGGCCGCTACGCCGCGACCCGCACGGTGCTGTTCGTCACCACCGCGATCGCGCTGGTCGGCTTCTACTTCTTCCCGCTGGCCCCGCCCCGGCTGATGACCGACGGCGGCTTCATCGACACCGTGAAGACGCACGGCACCTGGGGCTCGATGGCCTCCGGCCCGGCCACCCACGTCTCCAACCAGTTCGCCGCGATGCCCTCGATGCACATCGGCTGGTCGACGTGGTGCGGGCTGACCATCTTCTTCCTGGCCCGCCGGACCTGGATCCGGGTGCTCGGCCTGCTCTACCCGGCGGCCACCCTGATGGTGATCGTCGCCACCGCCAACCACTTCTGGATGGACGCCGTCGGCGGCCTGCTGTGCCTGCTGGTGGGCTTCCTCACCGCGGGCTGGCTCTACCACTCCTGGGTGTACAGACTTCCGCAGGTGCCCGCCCGGGAGCTGCCGGCCGAGCCGGTCACCGTGCCCGAGCAGTGGAGCGAGCCCGCGGTGAGCAGCTCCCGCCGCTGAGGCCGAGGACGAGGACGTGGAGAGGGGCTCCGGGCGACCGGGGCCCCTCTCGGCATTCCCCGCAGAAGTCCGTCAGCCGTAGAACAGCCGCTCCACCACCGACCGGGCCCGCCGGGTGGTGCGCCGGTAGTCGTCCACCACCTCGCCGCTGTGCCCGGCCCCGTACCCCAGGTAGCGGGCCACCCCGGCCAGCTCCCGGGTGTCCACCGGGAAGGAGTCGCCCGGCCGGCCGCGCACCAGCATCACCGCCGAACGCACCCGGGAGGCCAGCACCCAGGCCGCGTCCAGCACCTCCGCGTCCTCCGCGCCGACCAGCCCGGCCCCGACCGCCGCCGCCAGCGCCGCCCTGGTCCGGGTGGTGCGCAGCCCCGGCAGCTCGTGCCCGTGCCGCAGCTGGAGCAGCTGGACGGTCCACTCGACGTCCGCCAGCCCGCCCCGGCCGATCTTGGTGTGGGTGGTCGGATCGGCGCCGCGCGGCAGCCGCTCCGCCTCGATCCTGGCCTTGATCCGGCGGATCTCCAGCACGTCCCGCTCGGGCACCCCCTCGCCGGGGAAGCGCAGCGGGTCGATCAGCTGCCGGAACCGCTCCCCCAGCTCCGGGTCCCCGGCCACCGGTTCGGCCCGCAGCAGCGCCTGGCTCTCCCAGGCGTGCGACCAGCGCCGGTAGTACGCGGTGTACGAGGCGAGCGAGCGCACCAGCGGGCCGTTGCGCCCCTCCGGCCGCAGGTCGGCGTCCACCTCCAGCGGCGGCTCGGTGGACGGCGCGGCGAGCAGGGTGCGCAGCTCGTGGCAGACCGACTGGGCGGCCCGGGCGGCGTCCTCCTCCAGCGAGCCGAGCAGCGGCTCGTGGACGAAGAGCACGTCCGCGTCCGAGCCGTAGCCCAGCTCGTGCCCGCCGAACCGGCCCATCGCGATCACCGCGATCCGGGTCGGCAGCTCGCCGTTGCGGGCCTCCCAGCCGGCCACGCAGGCCCGCAGCGCGCCCTGCAGGGTGGCCGCGTTGAGGGCGGTGAGCGCCTCGCCGGCGGTGTCCAGCGCCTGCGCCGGGTCCTCGCCGAGCCGCCCGAGCACATCGGCGGCGGCGGTGCGGAACAGCTCCCGGCGGCGCACCGAGCGCACCGCCGCGACCGCGCCGGCCACCGAGTCGGCCCGGCGGACGGCGGCCAGCACCTCCTGCTCCAGCGCGGGCCGCCCGCGCGGCACCAGTCCCTGCGGGTCGCCGAGCATGGCGACCGCCTCCGGTGCCCGCAGCAGCAGGTCGGGGGCGAGCCGTCCGGCCGACAGGACCCGCGCCAGCTGCTCGGCGGCGGCGCTCTCGTCGCGCAGCAGCCGCAGGTACCAGGGGGTGCGGCCGAGCGCGTCCGAGACCTGGCGGAAGTTGAGCAGTCCGGCGTCCGGGTCGGCGGAGTCGGCGAACCAGCCGAGCAGCACCGGCAGCAGGGTGCGCTGGATCGCCGCCTTGCGGCTGACCCCGGCGGCGAGCGCGCTCAGGTGCCGCAGTGCGGCGGCCGGGTCGGCGTAGCCCAGCGCCTCCAGCCGGGCCCGGGCCGCGTCCTGGCGCAGACCCGCCGCGCCCGGCGGCAGCTCGGCGACGGCGTCCAGCAGCGGCCGGTAGAACAGCTTCTCGTGCAGCCGGCGCACCTCGACGGCGTGCCGCTTCCACTCCCGCCGCAGCGCGGCGACCGGGTCGGCCCTGGTGTCGTCGTTGATCAGCGGCGCCAGCGAGCGGGCCAGTCGGCGCTGGTCCTCCTCGTCGGTGGGCATCAGATGGGTGCGGCGCAGCCGGTGCAACTGGATCCGGTGCTCCAGCGAGCGCAGGAACCGGTAGGCGGCGTCCAGCGAGGCGGCGTCGGCGCGACCCACGTAGCCGCCCCGGGAGAGCGCGGCCAGCGCCTCCAGGGTGTTGCCGCTGCGCAGTGCCCCGTCGGTGCGGCCGTGCACCAGTTGGAGCAGCTGGACGGAGAACTCGACGTCGCGCAGCCCGCCGGGGCCCAGCTTGAGCTGGCGGTCCAGCTCGGTGGCGGGGATCGAGTCGATCACCCGGCGGCGCATCTGCTGCACATCGGTGACGAAGTTCTCCCGGGCGGCGGCCTGCCAGACCATCGGCGCCAGCTCGGCGACGTACGCCTCGCCGAGTTCGGCGTCGCCGGCCACCGGGCGGGCCTTGAGCAGCGCCTGGAACTCCCAGGTCTTGGCCCAGCGCCGGTAGTAGGCGACATGGCTGGCCAGGGTGCGAACCAGCGGGCCGTTGCGGCCCTCGGGGCGCAGATTGGCGTCCACCGGCCAGATGGTGCCCTCGCCGGTGGTGTCGGCGCACAGCCGGGTGAGCGCGGCGGCCAGCCGGGTGGCGGCCTTGACCGCCCGGTGCTCCTCGACGCCCTCGCGCGGCTCCGCGACGAAGATGACGTCCACGTCGGAGACGTAGTTGAGCTCGCGGCCGCCGCACTTGCCCATGCCGATGACGGCGAGCCGGCAGTCGGCGGCGGCCTCCGGGTCCTGCGCGGCGGCCAGGTCCAGGGCGGTCTGGAGGGTGGCGCCGGCCAGGTCGGCGAGTTCGGCGGCGGTCTGGGCGAGGTCGGTGGTGCCGGTGAGGTCACGGGCGGCGACCGCCAGCAGGCAGCGGCGGTAGCCGACCCGCAGCGCGTCGGCCGGGCGGCCGGTGGGGTCGGCGGCGACGGCCTCGGCGAGCGCCCGGCGGAAGTCCGCCGGACCGGGGTGCATGTCGCGCAGTTCGAAGGTGACCAGGACGTGCCAGTCGTGCGGGTGCCTGGCGAGGTGGTCGGCGAGCGCGGTGGACGCGCCGAGCACCCCGAGCAGCCGGTCGCGCAGCGGCTTGGAGGTGGTCAGGGTGTCGCGCAGGGTGTGCCGGTCGGTCTCCTCGGCGGCCTCCAGCAGCCGGGACAGGCCGAGCAGGGCGAGGTCGGGGTCGGCGGTGGCGGCGAGCGCGTCGAGCACGACCGGGTCCGCGGCCAGCCCGTCCAGGGCCGGTTCGGCGAGCAGCCGCAGCGCCTTGGCGGGGTCGGTGAACCCCCGTCGCGCCAGTCTGGTCTCCGGTCGGCTCACCCGGCTGCCGGCCCGCTGTTCCTCCACCGCTACCGCCCCTCCGTCCGTCCGCCCCCCGTCCGCCCCAGCAGGCTACGCGCCCCCGGCGCGGCACGCCCGGGCGTGACCGCCGGACGGACACCGGTGTCGCCCGTCCGTGACCCCGGGGCCGCCGCGCTCGTTCACCCGGCGTCCCCGCCCGCCGCCTCCCCCACCCTCCCGGAGGGTCCGATGCCCGGCCGTCTGCCCTCGCTCACCGGGCTGCGCTTCTGGGCCGCGCTGCTGGTGGTGCTCTACCACCTGGCGCGCAAGCTCGGCGAGCTGCCGCTGCTCGGCCCGCTCTCCTGGTACGGGCGTTCCGGGGTCACCTTCTTCTTCGTCCTCTCCGGCTTCGTCCTCGCCTGGACGTACGACGGCTCGCCCGCCGGCGCCCGGTCCTTCGCCCGGCGCCGGTTCGCCCGGATCTGGCCGCTGCACGCGCTGACCACCGCGCTGTCGCTGGGCGCGAACGCCGCCCTGGGCCTGGCCGTGCCGCTGGCGGCCGTGCTCTGGTCGCTGCCGCTGCTGCACGCCTGGGCGCCGGGGACGGTCTTCGGCGGCAACCCGGCCTCTTGGTCGCTGGGCGCCGAGGCCTGGTTCTACCTGCTGTTCCCGGCCCTGCTGCGACTGCTGGCCCCGCGCCGGCGGAGCTGGCTGCCGCTGGCGGCGGCCTGCGCCGCGCTCGGCCCGGTGCTCTGGGCGGCGGGCGCGCTGCTGCCCGCCGATCCCGCCCTGCGCGGCTGGCTGCTGGACTACCTGCCGCTGACCCGCACCCCGCAGTTCGTGCTCGGGGTGGTCACCGGGCTGGCCGCCCGGCACGGGCTGCTCCCCCGGGTGCGGCTCGGCGCGGCCGCGGCGGCGGTGGCCGGCTGGCACCTCCTGCTGGTGCCCTGGCACGCGGCCGTCCCCGACACCCTGTGGTGGGGCCCGTACAGCGCCTCGCAGCTGTTCCCGGCCCCGCTGTTCGCGGCCCTGCTGGTGGCCGCCGCCGGGCGGGACGCGGCGGGCACGGCGCCCCGGCTGCTCTCCGGGCGGACGGCGGTGCTGCTCGGCGAGTGGTCCTACGCCTGGTACCTGGTGCACGAGATCGGCATCCGCTGCTGGCTGTGGACGGCCGGCCGACCGGCCGGGACGCTCGCGCTGCTCGCCGTCGACCTGCTGCTCGCCACCGGGACACTGGCCGCGGCGGGCGCCCTCCACCGGTGGGTGGAGCGCCCCTGCGAGCGACTGCTGCGCGGGGCGCCCCGGCCCGCCGGAACGCCGCTGCCGCACCCCCCGGTGCGGGTGGTGCGGCAGCGGCGCCGGTCGGTGCCGGGCGGTCAGCCCTCCAGCGAGCCGTCCAGGTTCACGTAGGCGTAGAAGACACCGAGGTCGTAGCCGTCCTTGTCGGTGTCGAACTTGATGCTGATGTCGGTGTCCCCGTTGCGCAGGAACGGCGAGATGTCCCAGCGGTTGGAGTCGTAGCCGAAGTTGTTGCGGTTGTACGGGTTGCGGACGAACTGGTCCGCGGGGACCAACTCCTCGATGGTGGAGTTGAACGCGTCGTTGGAGGCGTGGTTGACGTCCGAGAAGATCGACAGCGGCCCGTTGGTGGACTTCATCGCCAGGGTGTCCCCGGTCCACTTCAGGTCGCCGTCGTAGACGATGAAGCCGAGCTTGCCGGCGACCGGCCCGGTGGCCGGGGTCTGCAGCCCGTCGAGGGTGAACTCGCGGGGCGGGCTGTCCGGCAGCTCCACCTGGAAGCCGTCCCAGATGTGGACGTGGCGCAGCGGCTTGCAGTCGTTCTCGTACGCCACCACGATCGACCAGCCGCCCCAGCTGTGCGGCTTGACCACCGAGTCCATGTTGGCGGCGGTGTAGGTGCCGTTGCCGGCGTTCTTCACCAGGTCGGTGATGTCGGCGGAGGCCTGGTAGCTGCTCTCGTCGGTGGTGGTGATGTAGCCGATGGACGGCTGGTCGTTGGCGATGTTGCGGTACTGGTTCTCGCCCGGGACCTTCAGGTAGATCTCGTCGATCCGGCTCTCCGGCAGGACGGTGGTACCGATGCCCCGGGTGCCGCCCCAGTACAGCCGGGCGTACTTGACCTTGGAGCCCTCCAGCAGCCCGAGGTCGGCCGAGCTGGCCGAGTAGATCTCGTCGCCGAGCGGGCCGATGCTGCCCGGATCGATGTTGATGTACTTCATCTGGTAGTTGTTGTTGATCGGCCGGCTGCCCGCACCGGTCCGGGCGTCCACGCACGGCGGCTGCGCCGGGTCGACCGGCGGCTGGGTCTCGTCACAGGTCATCAGGGAGTTGCTGATCCGCGTGACGGAGCCGTGGAAGTCGCCCTGGAAGCGGGTCTTGAACGGCAGCGGGTTGGAGACGATGGTGTCGGCACGCTGCTGCGGGCCCTTGGGGCCCGAGCCGCGGGCGTCCGCGATCGGGGCGGTGAGCAGCTGTCCGGCGACGGCGACGACGGCCACACCGCTGATCCCGATCCGACGGGCGAGGGTACGGACGGCGGCGGCGCGGCTGACGGTGGAGGAGGGCATGAGGTCCTCTCAGGGGGGAGGGGATTGATCACGCTTATCGGATCACAACGCAACGTCACAATCCCCTCACGTACCGCCATCAGGGAACGGGCCAACCCAAACGGCGGGCCCGCCGTCATCCATTGGAACGACGGCGGGCCCGGTGATGCTTGACGTGGCGTCAGCCCCCTGTGGCGGGGATTCCCCCTACAGGACCTGGAGGTTCTTGCGCAGCTCGAAGGGGGTGACCTCGGAGCGGTACTCCTCCCACTCCTGCTTCTTGTTGCGCAGGAAGAAGTCGAAGACATGCTCGCCCAGCGTCTCCGCGACCAGCTCGCTGCGCTGCATCAGGTCGATCGCCTCGCCCAGGTTCTGCGGCATCGGCTGGATGCCGAGGGCGCGGCGCTCGGGGTCGGTGAGGGCCCACACGTCGTCGTCGGCGCCCGGCGGGAGCTCGTAGCCCTCCTCGATGCCCTTCAGACCGGCCGCCAGGGTGACGGCGTAGGCCAGATAGGGGTTGCAGCCGGTGTCCAGGGAGCGGACCTCGACCCGGGTGGAGCCCTGCTTGCCCGGCTTGTACATCGGGACCCGGATCAGCGCGGAGCGGTTGTTGTGGCCCCAGCAGATGTACGACGGGGCCTCGCCGCCGGCGCCGGCGGTGCGCTGGGAGCCGCCCCAGATCCGCTTGTAGGAGTTCACCCACTGGTTGGTGACGGCGGCGGTCTCGGCGGCGTGGCGGAGCAGGCCGGCGATGAAGGAGCGGCCGACCTTGGAGAGCTGGTACTCGGCGCCCGTCTCGTGGAAGGCGTTGCGGTCGCCCTCGAACAGCGAGAGGTGGGTGTGCATGCCCGAGCCGGGGTGGTCGGAGAAGGGCTTCGGCATGAAACTGGCGTGCACGCCCTGCTCCAGCGCGACCTCCTTCATCACCAGCCGGAAGGTCATGATGTTGTCGGCCGTGGAGAGCGCGTCGGCGTAGCGCAGGTCGATCTCCTGCTGCCCCGGGGCGCCCTCGTGGTGGGAGAACTCCACCGAGATGCCCATCGACTCCAGCATGGTGATCGCCTGGCGGCGGAAGTCGTGGCCCACCCCGCGCGGGGTGTGGTCGAAGTAGCCGGAGTGGTCGGCGGGGATCGGCGCGGTGCCGTCGCCGGGCAGGTTCTTCAGCAGGAAGAACTCGATCTCGGGGTGGGTGTAGAAGGTGAAGCCCTGGGCGGAGGCCTTCTCCAGGGTGCGCTTCAGCACGAACCTCGGGTCGGCGTAGGAGGGCGAGCCGTCCGGCATCAGGATGTCGCAGAACATCCGCGCGGTGCCCGGGGTCTCCGAGCGCCACGGCAGGATCTGGAAGGTGGTCGGGTCCGGCTTCGCGATCATGTCGGACTCGTACACCCGGGCGAATCCCTCGATCGCCGAGCCGTCGAAGCCGATGCCCTCCTCGAACGCCTGCTCCAGCTCGGCCGGCGCCACCGCGACCGACTTGAGGAACCCCAGGACATCGGTGAACCACAGCCGGACGAACCGGATGTCACGCTCTTCGAGCGTCCGAAGCACGAACTCCTGCTGCTTGCCCATGGGGACAGTCTCACCTCTGCTCTTTACGTTCGTGTTACGCCCGGAAACCACCCCGGCAGCGACTGCTCCCATCATGGCGGATCGCGGCCGCCGGAGGCAGTGGCGACCCCGGCCAAGACATTTCGTCAGATCGACGATTAGACTCGGTGGCATGCCCAATCTGCGTCTCGCCCTCTGCCAGACCGACCCCTGGGTCGGTGACATCGCGCGCAACGGCGACGAGGTGGTGCGCTGGACCAGGCAGGCCGTCGAGGCCGGTGCCCAGCTGGTCGCGTTCCCCGAGATGGCCCTGACCGGCTACCCGGTCGAGGACCTCGCGCTGCGCCGCTCCTTCGTCGAGGCGTCGCGGTCCGGACTGGCCGAGCTGGCCGGGCGGCTCGCCGCAGCCGGGCTCGGCGAGGTGCCGGTGGTGGTGGGCTACCTCGGCCGCTCCGAGCAGCCCTCGCCGCGCTTCGGCCGGCCGGCCGGCTCCCCGCAGAACTGCGCCGCGGTGCTGTTCCGCGGCGAGGTCGCCACCCGGTTCGCCAAGCACCACCTGCCGAACTACGGCGTGTTCGACGAGTACCGCTGGTTCGTCCCCGGCGACCAGCTGCCGGTGGTGCGGGTGCACGGGGTGGACGTCGCGCTGGCGATCTGCGAGGACATCTGGCAGGACGGCGGCCGGGTGACCGCCGCCCGCGAGGCCGGGGCGGGCCTGCTGCTGGTGATCAACGGCTCGCCGTACGAGCGCAACAAGGACGACGCCCGGCTGGAGCTGGTGCGGCGCCGGGCCGCCGAGGCCGGCTGCGCGCTCGCCTACGTGAACATGGTCGGCGGCCAGGACGAGCTGGTCTTCGACGGCGACTCGATCGTGGTCGCCCCGGACGGCGAGGTGCTGGCCCGCTCGCCGCAGTTCGAGGAGCACCTGCTGGTGCTGGACCTCGACCTGCCGGCCGCCGGCAGCGACCACACCGACGGGCTGCTGCTCTCCGACGGCCTGCACCTGGTCCGCGCCGAGCTGGGCAGCGGGAGCGCCGACGCGCCCGCCGAGGCGGTCCGCGCCGAGGTCGCGCCGCGGATCACCGACGAGGCCGAGATCTGGTCCGCGCTGGTCGCCGGCACCCGGGCCTACGTGCGCAAGAACGGCTTCCGCTCGGTGCTGATCGGCCTGTCCGGCGGCATCGACTCGGCCGTGGTGGCCGCCATCGCGGTGGACGCGGTCGGCGCCGAGAACGTGCACTGCGTCTCGATGCCGAGCCGCTACTCCTCGCAGCACTCCCGGGACGACGCGGCCGAGCTGGCCCACCGCACCGGGCTGAACTTCCGCACGGTGTCGATCGCCCCGATGTTCGACGCCTACATGGCCGCCACCGAGCTGACCGGACTGGCCGAGGAGAACCTCCAGTCCCGGCTGCGCGGCACCCTGCTGATGGCGATCTCCAACCAGGAGGGGCACATCGTGCTCGCGCCCGGCAACAAGAGCGAGCTGGCGGTCGGCTACTCGACCCTGTACGGCGACTCGGTCGGCGCCTACGGCCCGATCAAGGACGTCTACAAGTCGCTGGTCTTCCGGCTGGCCCGCTGGCGCAACGAGGAGGCCGGGCGGCTCGGCGCGGTGCCGCCGATCCCGGAGAACACCATCGTCAAGCCGCCGTCCGCCGAGCTGCGGCCGGACCAGAAGGACACCGACTCGCTGCCGGACTACGACCTGCTGGACACCGTCCTCGACCTCTACATCGAGGGCGACCAGGGCCGGGACGCGATCGTGGCGGCCGGCTTCGACCCGGCCGTGGTGGACCGGGTGGTGCGGCTGGTCGACACCGCCGAGTACAAGCGCCGGCAGTACCCGCCGGGCCCGAAAATCTCGGTCAAGGGCTTCGGCCGGGACCGCCGGCTCCCGATCACCAACCGGTGGCGCCGGGGCTGAGTACTGCCTCGATTGTTCGCCGGGCTCACTTGTAGCGATAGGTGGCGGCCACCGCGAGGTGGTCGCTGCCGTCCCGCTCCAGGGTCCGCGAGTCGGTGGGCTCCAGTCCGCCCTTGCTCATGATCTGGTCGATCCGGGCCATCGGGAAGGACACCGGCCAGCTGAAGCCGAAGCCGTCCCCGGCCGCGCCCTGGGCCGAGCGCATCTGCGAGGTGACCGGCGCCAGGCTGCGGTCGTTCATGGTGCCGTTGAGGTCGCCGAGCAGCAGCACCTTCTTCAGCGGCTCGGCCTCGACCGCGTCGCCCAGCGCCTGGGCGCTGACGTCCCGCTGGTTGACGGTGAAGCCGCCCTCGGCCTTGAGCCGGACCGACGGCAGATGGGCGACGTACACCGCGAGCGGGCCCTTCGGGGTGGTCACCTCGGCCCGGAACGCCCTGGTCCAGCCCATCTTGATGTCCACCACCGAGACGTCGCCGATCGGGTACTTGGACCAGAGCCCGACCGTGCCCTCCACCGCGTGGTACGGGTAGCTCGCGGCCAGCCCGGTCTCGTAGGCGCGCAGCGGCTTCCCGGCCAGCTCCTGGAGCGCGACGATCTGCGCCCCGGACTTCTCCAGCATCCGGACGGTGCCCTGCGGGTCGGTGTTGGCGGCGGCCACGTTGTGGCTGACCACGGTGAAGTCGCCGGTGCCGCCGCTCTTGTCGGTGAGCAGGCCGCCGAACATGTTGGCCCAGATCACCACCGGCACCAGCAGCGCGAGCAGCGCGGTGGCGGAGCGGCGCAGCAGGGCGGGGACGAGCAGGACCGGCACGGCCAGCCCCAGCCAGGGCAGGAAGGTCTCCAGCAGGCTGCCGAGGTTGCCGACGCTGTTCGGCACCTCGGCGTGGAAGGCCATCAGGGCGCCGAGCAGCAGGGCCAGGACGGCGACGACGAGGCCGCGCCACCAGGTGCTGCTGCCCCGGGCGTCCCGGCCCCAGCCGCGCACGCCGAGGAACCCGGCCGGGCGTCGGCCGGATCCCGGGTCGCCGGCCGCTGCCGGGGACACCCGGTCCGCCCTGTCCGCCTGCGCCATCCGTGACTCCCGTCGTTCGCGCCGTCTGTCCGTCCGCGGTGCGCCGCCGCCGGGTGGCGGAGGGCGTGCCGGACCTGTGCCGGTTCGGTCGGATTCCGGCCCAGCCTATGTCGGGACAGACGCTCGGTCGGCCGACCCGGGTTCCGGCGTGGCCGGGTTGGTGAGCCAGGCCACTGCGCGGTCGGTCGGGCCGGAACCGTCTCCCGGCCTGCGGCGATGCCGACGGGAGGGCGGGCCGGGGGCGCGGAACGGCCGCGGGAGTGCCCGCCCGGTCAGGCCCGGTCAGGTCCGGGCGGGCCGGAGGGCGGGGCCGGCGACGCCGCCGAGGAGGGCGTCGACCATCCGCTCGGCGAGCCGCGGGTCGTCGAGGTCGGAGTCGTCCCAGAGCACGCTGCGGGCGAGGATCGGGCCGATCAGCAGGTCGCCGAGCAGTTCCTCGTCGAGGTCGGCGCGCAGCTCGCCGCCGGCGACACCGCGCCGGATCACCTGGCGGGCGGCCTCCCGGCGGGGTGCGATCACCCGTTCGCGGTAGGCGGCGTGCAGCTCGGGCCAGCTGTGCATCTGGCCGAGCGCCGCCTTGAGCACCCAGCGGGAGCGCTTGGCCAGGCCGCGCAGCCGCATGTACTCGACCATCGCGACGAGGTCGCCGCGGATCGACCCGGTGGTCTCGGGGAGCGGCTCCTCCAGTCTGCTGACCATGTCGATCAGCAGGGCCTCCTTGTTGGGCCAGCGGCGGTAGATGGTGGCCTTGCCGACGCCGGCGGCGGTGGCGATGCCCTCGATGGTCAGTTCCGCCAGGCTGGTGCCGGCCGCCATCAGTTCCTCGACGCCGGCGAAGATCGCCTGTTCGGCGGCCTCGCTGCGGGGCCTGCCTCGGCGCGGGCCGGTGCAGGGCGGCGGCGCGGCCGTCGGGTCGGTCTTCATCTCGCATCTCCCGGTTGTGGAGCCCCCGCCCGGAGAGTGGCGGGGGTCGCACGCGCTCGTGGGCCCTGTCACCGGCGGTCCTCCCGGCGACAGGGCCCCATTCTCGCTCAGTCCGGCCGCCGGTCAGGCGTCCGCGGCCGCCTTGCGGGGGGCCGAACCGGCCCGCTCGCCGTGCTGGGCCGCGTCCGCCGCCGCGCCGGGTCCGGCGGGGCCGGCACCCGGGCCGCCGGCCGGCGCCTTGCCGGGCAGCAGGAGCCAGGCCAGCAGGGCGCCGGCCGCGGTGATCCCGGCGGAGAGCCCGGCCACCACGTGCATCGCGTGGATGAAGGAGTCGTTGGCCGGACCGATCAGGTCCTTGCCCCGCTCGCCGAGCCGCGCGGCGACGGCCATGGTGGCCTCCAACGACTCGCCCGCCTTCTCCCGGAGCTCCGGGGTGGGCAGCTGGGCGAGCTTGTCGGACATCCCGTCGCGGTAGACGGTGGAGAGCACGGCACCGAGCACCGCGACCCCGAGCGAGCCGCCGACCTGGCGGAAGGTGTTGTTGACGGCCGAACCCGCACCGGCCTTCTCGCGCGGCAGCGAACCCATGATCGCGACCGTGATCGGCGGCATGACGTGCGCCATGCCGGTACCCATCAGCAGGCCGAGCACGACCAGCACCCAGATCGGGGTGGTGGCGCTCAGCAGCAGGTAGCCGAGGAACCCGGCCGCGATGAACGCCATGCCGGCGGCGCAGGTGGCCCGGACGCCGAAGCGGTCGACCACCAGCCGGGCGCGCGGGGCGAAGACCAGCTGGGCGGCGGCCAGCGGCAGCATCAGCACACCGGCCTCCAGGGCGCTGTAGCCGCGCACGCTCTGGGTGTAGAAGACGCCGAAGAACGAGACGCCCATCAGCGCGAAGAACACCACGCCGATCACCACCACCGAGGCGCTGAACACCTTCTCGCGGAACCAGTTGACGTCCAGCGCGGGGTGCGCGGTGCGGCGCTCGTAGAGCACGAAGGCGGTCAGCGCCACCAGGCCGAGCAGCACCGGCCCCCAGGCCGCGACGGCGGTGAAGTCCGCCAGCTCGCCGCCCTTGATGATGCCGTAGATCAGCGCGACCAGGCCGACGATGGAGAGCAGCACGCCGACCGGGTCCATCCGGCCCGGGTTCGGGTCCTTGGACTCCGGGACGAGCAGGGCCATCGCGATCACCGCGACGATCACGATCGGCACGTTGACCAGGAAGACCGAGCCCCACCAGAAGTGCTCTATCAGCAGGCCGCCGGTGATCGGGCCGATCGCGATCGCGAGTCCGACCGCGCCGGCCCAGATGCCGATCGCCTTGGGCTGCTCGGCGCGCTCGAAGACGTTCATGATGATGGCGAGCGTGGCCGGCATGGCCAGCGCCCCGCCGACGCCCATCAGGGCGCGGTAGCCGATCAGTTCGCCCGGTGTGGAGGCGAGCGCGGAGAGCAGCGAGGCGATACCGAAGACCACCATGCCGGCCAGCAGGGCCCGCTTGCGGCCGAAGCGGTCGCCCAGCAGTCCGGAGGTGAACAGCAGTCCGGCGAAGACCAGGGTGTAGGAGTTGATCGACCATTCCAGGTCGCTCTGGCTGGCGCCGATGCCGGTGGGCGCCGGGGAGGCGATGGTCTTCATCGCGACGTTGAGGATCGAGTTGTCGAGGACGACGACGAGCAGGGCGAGCACCAGGGTGCCCAGGATCGCCCAGCGGCGGCGGTGGATGGCTTCCGGCACCCGGGGTGGCGCGGCGGCGGTGGTCATGGCTTCTTCCCGTCCGTGGTACGGCGTGGCACTGGCGGGCAAATTCGAGCCGCGGTCGTCTCGTAATCCCCCCGCAGTGAGCGTAGCGCTCATTTCGATACGAGACGGCTCCGTTTCGTAAAACCCTGGCAAAGATCCGCCGTACCGTTCCCGCACCCGGCGCGGCCTCGCCCCTTTTGCACCCGCGCCGGGCCGTGCAAGCATGGAGGTGATCCGGGGACGCCGCACGGCGCCACGAGACGACAACCCTTCAGGAGCCTGTTCGATGAACGCTTCTTCGCCTTCGCCTGCCCAGAACCAGGCGTCGACCACCACCCTCTACGGTGGGGTCACCACCCGCCGCGTCACCGTCCGCGACCTCGCCGCAGCCAAGCAGCGCGGCGAGAAGTGGTCGATGCTGACCGCCTACGACGCCCTCACCGCCGGCGTCTTCGACGAGGCCGGCACGCCCGTCCTGCTGGTCGGCGACTCCGCCGGCAACTGCCACCTCGGCTACGAGACCACCGTGCCGGTGACCATGGACCAGATGGTCATGCTGGCCGGCGCCGTCGTCCGGGGCACCAAGCGGGCCATGATCGTCGCCGACCTGCCGTTCGGCTCCTACCAGGAGTCCCCGGCCCAGGCGATGCACAACGCGGTCCGCCTGATGAAGGACGCCGGGGTCGGCGCGGTCAAGCTGGAGGGCGGCGAGCGCAGCGCCCGCTCGATCGAGCTGCTGGTCGAGGCCGGCATCCCGGTGATGGCGCACATCGGCCTCACCCCGCAGTCCGTGCACGCGCTGGGCGGCTACCCCGTCCAGGGCCGCGGCGACGAGGCCGCGCACCAGCTGCTGCGGGACGCCAAGGCGGTGCAGCAGTCCGGCGCCTTCGCGGTCGTCCTGGAAGCGGTGCCCGCCGAGCTGGCCAAGCAGGTCACCGAGCAGCTCACCGTCCCCACCGTCGGCATCGGCGCCGGGGTCGACTGCGACGCCCAGGTGCTGGTCTGGACCGACTTCGCCGGCATGACGGCGGGCCGGGTGCCCAAGTTCGTCAAGCAGTACGCCAACCTGCGGGCCGTCCTCGGCGACGCCGCCCGCGCGTTCGCCGAGGACGTCCGCGGCGACGCCTTCCCCGCCCCGGAGCACACCTTCCACTGACGCGCTCCCCGTCACCGGGTCCCGGCCACGGCCGGGACCCGGTGACAGCCGCCTGACAGCGCGCCGACAGCGGCTCGCCGGCGGGCCGCCCGCCCGTCACCCCGCTGACAGCGGGCTGACAGCCGGGCCGGACAGTCTTACCGCATGACACGAATCTCCACCGCCCCGAACGACCGGGGGCCCGCTGCGGGGAATGCCGTCGAGGTCCGCGGCATCGTCAAGCACTTCGGCAGCACCAAGGCGCTCGACGGCGTCGACCTCACCGTGCGCGAGGGCACCGTCCTCGGCGTGCTCGGCCCCAACGGAGCCGGCAAGACCACCCTGGTCCGCGTCCTCTCCACCCTCATCAAGCCCGACGCCGGCACCGCCTTCGTCGGCGGCTACGACGTGCTGCGCCAGCCCAAGCAGCTGCGCCGCACCATCGGCCTCACCGGCCAGTACGCCTCCGTCGACGAACTGCTCTCCGGCTACGAGAACCTCTACCTGATCGGCCGCCTGCTGGACCTCTCCAGCAAGGACGCCAAGGCGCGCGCCACCGAGCTGCTGGAGCGGTTCTCGCTCACCGAGGCCGCCAAGCGCGTCGCCAAGACCTACTCCGGCGGCATGCGCCGCCGCCTCGACCTGGCCGCCTCCATGATCGGCCGGCCCCGGGTCCTCTACTTGGACGAGCCCACCACCGGCCTGGACCCGCGCACCCGCAACGAGGTCTGGGACGAGGTGCAGCGGATGGTCGCCGAGGGCGCCACCGTGCTGCTCACCACCCAGTACATGGAGGAGGCGGAGCAGCTCGCCAACGAGCTGACCGTCATCGACCGGGGCCGGGTGATCGCGGCCGGCGGCATCGCCGACCTCAAGGCCCAGGTCGGCGGCCGCACCCTCCAGGTCCGGCCCAACCACCCGGCCGAGCTGCCGGAGATGGCCCGCTGCCTGCACGACACCGGCATCGCCACCGCCACCTTCTCCGCCGACACCGGCCTGCTGTCGGTGCCGCTCACCTCCGAGGAGCAGCTGACCGCCGTGATCGGCGTCCTCGGCACCCGGGGCTTCGGCATCGCCGACATCGACACCAAGCTGCCCAGCCTGGACGAGGTCTTCCTCGCCATCACCGGCAAGCCCTCGGACCGCCCGGCGGCCGAGGACGCCGCCCCCAGCCTCGCCAAGGAGCCCGTCGCATGACCACCGCCACGCTCGCCCCCGCCCGGGCCGAGGAGGGCCGGATCGGCCTGCCCGGCCATCTGCGGCACGTCGGCGCGCTGACCCGCCGCAACCTGATGCGGATCAAGGCCGACCCGGAGTCGATGTTCGACGCCGTCCTGATGCCGGTCATCTTCACCGTGCTCTTCGTCTACGTCTTCGGCGGCGCCATCTCCGGCGGCCAGGACGCCTACAAGCAGTACATGATCCCCGGCCTGCTCGGGCAGACCGGCATCACCCTGGCGATGGCCGTCGGCACCGGCCTCAACAGCGACTTCCAGACCGGGGTGATGGACCGGTTCCGGACCCTGCCGATCGGCCGGTCCTCGGTCCTGCTCTCCAAGATCGCCGCCGAGACCTGCCGCGCCCTGCTCTCCTTCACCATCCTGATCGTCTTCGCGCTGATCCTCGGCTTCGAGCTGAAGGGCGGCTTCCTGGAGCTGCTGGCCGCAGTCGGACTCTCGCTGCTCTTCGGCATGTCCATCGTGTGGATCTCGATGCTGCTGGGCATGGCGCTGCGCAGCGCCCAGGCCGTCCAGGGAGTCGCCATGCTGGTCCTGATGCCGATGCAGTTCGGCAGCTCGATCTTCGCCCCGACCGACACCATGCCGGGCTGGCTCCAGGCCTTCACCAAGGTCAACCCGCTGTCCGCGCTGGCCGACGCCTGCCGGGCCCTGATGAACGGCCAGGGCGCGGTGGCGCACCCGGTGCTGATCGTGCTGGCCTGGTCGGTCGGCATCACCGCGGTCTTCGCCCCGCTCGCCGTCGCCCGGTTCCGCAAGCGGACCTGAGCCCCGGCCGACCGGCCGGCCCCGGACGCGCGAGGGGAGCGCCCGGTGCCGGCTGCCCGACCCCGTGCCGCCCTGCTCCGGGCGGCACGGGGTCAGCGCACCAGCTCGTCGAGCATCGCGTTGCTCTCCGCCATGGACATCGTCCGCCCCTCGGCGACCGCCGCCTCGAACTCCGCGTCACCGAGCATCCCGCGCAGGATGTGCTCGGCCCGCTCGCGCTCGACCCGGTCGAGGTAGCCGCCCTTCGGCCCGTTCATCCCAGCGTGCGCGCCGAACAGCACCGCGGCGAGCCGGGCCTGCGCCAGGTCGCCGTCCCGCCGGGCGAAGGCCTCCAGCAGCCCGATCACCGGCGGCAGCAGCATCACCGACATCTGCTCCACGAAGCCGCTCGCCGCAGCCGGCACCGAGCGCATCAGCTGCCGGCCCTCGCGGACCAGCTCCCGCCCGAGGTCGGGATCGCCGGCCCGGGCGGTGATCCAGCCCCGGGTGACGGTCAGCATCCCGCCCACCACGTCCGGGGCGAACGCGCCGATCCGGGTCCACCGGAGCACGTCCAGCTCGGCCAGGGCCCGCTCGTAGTCCCCGCGCTGCACATTGATGCCGCAGAGCATCAGATGACCGAACAGCAGCGCGCCGTTGGTCGCCTGGTTGTCCCCCGGCTCGATCCCGTCCAGCGCCGCCCGGATCTGCCGCTCCCCCGTCACGAGGTCGTCGTCCAGCATCGCCGACCCCAGGTGCACCTGGAGCATCGGCACCTCCTGCGGCGCGCCCAGCTCCTCGGCCAGCTCGATCGCCCGGCGGTACGCCTCGACCGCCTCCTCCGAGCGGCCCTGGTTGGCCAGCGACTCACCGCGCGCGGACAGCGCCTGGGACATCCCCCAGCGGTCGCCGGCCCGGCGGTACAGCTCCAGCGACTCCTCGCCGTCCAGCGTGCTCTGCTCCGCCCCGCCCGGCCAGTCGTTCATCATCTTGGCCCGGATCTGCAGGATGAACGCCAGGTCGCTCGCGTTGCCGTGCTCCCGGCAGCCCGCCACCGCGTCGTCCAGCAGGTCGCGCATGGTGTCCAGCTGGCCGATCAGGAAGGCGCCGAAGACCCGCATCAGCCCGGGGAAACGGTAGGACTGCGGCAGGTCGCGGCCGTAGGCCTCGGTGACCTTGCGGGCGGTCGCGACCGCCTCCTCGTCGGCCAGGACGTCGAGATTGCCCTCGAACATGGTGATCAGCCGGTAGATGACGATCGCCCGGCGGGCCTCCCCCAGCGCCTCCGGCGGCATCGGCGCCGGGTACTCCAGCACATGCCGGTCCAGCGGCACCGGGCGGGCGGCGTCGTCGAACGGGTCGGGACCGATCGACAGCACCGCGTCGTACCAGCGGCGGGCCTCCTGGCTGTAGCCGCGCAGCGACCAGTACCAGCTCATGCCCAGCGCCAGGACCAGCGCCTCGCCCTCGTCGTGGCGGCAGACGGCGCGGCGCAGCGCCGCCCTGATGTTGTCGTGCTCGCGCTCCAGCACCGCCAGCCAGTGCAGCTGCTCCGGCCCGTGGACCTGGAGGTCGGCGCCGCGGACCAGCTCGCGGAAGTACGAGACGTGCCGGCCCCCGGTGTCGGCGGTCTCCTCGGCCTCGGCCAGCCGCTCGTCGGTGTACTCGTGGATGGTCTCCAGCATCCGGTAGCGCGGCGGCCCCTCGCCGTCCAGGTCGGCCACCAGCAGGGACTTGTCGACCAGCGAGAGCAGCAGGTCGGCGACCTCCTCGCGGGGCACCTCGGCCCCGTCCGAGCAGACCGACTCGGCCGCCTCCAGGGTCCAGCCGCCCGCGAACACCGCCAGCCGGCGCAGCACCGCGCGCTCCTGCTTGCCGAGCAGGTCCCAGCTCCAGTCGACCACCGCGCGCAGCGTCTGCTGGCGCGGCAGCAGGGTCCGGCTGCCCGCGGTGAGCAGCGCGAAGCGGCTGTCCAGCCGGTCGGCGATCTGCCGGGCCGTCATCACCCGGAGCCGGGCGGCGGCCAGTTCGATGGCGAGCGGCAGACCGTCCAGCCGGCGGCAGATCTCGGCGCAGGCCTCCGGGTCGCTCCGCGGGTCGAAGCCGGGGCGGGCGGCGGCGGCCCGCTCGGTCAGCAGCCGCAGCGCCACCGCGTCCGGCAGCGGCTCGACCGGCAGCACGGTCTCGCCCGGCACCCCCAGCGGCTCCCGGCTGGTGGCCAGCACGGTCAGGCCCGGGCACTCGGTGAGCAGGGTGTCCGCGAGGTCGGCGGCGGACTGGATCAGGTGCTCGCAGTTGTCCAGGACGAGCAGCATCCGGCGGCGTCCGCAGTGCTCGATCAGCCGGCGCACCGGGTCGTCGGTGCGGCCCTCGATCACCTCGGCGACCATGCTGGCGCCGGTGTGCAGGACGGTCGCGCGCAGGCCGAGCGCCGACACCACCGCGCCCGGCACCGCGTCCGGGCGCTCCACCGGGGCGAGCTCGGCCACCCAGACGCCGTCCGGCCAGTGCCCGGCGCCCTGCTCCAGACGGCCGGCCTCGACCGAGAGCCTGGTCTTGCCGGAGCCGCCGGGGCCGGTCAGGGTGACCAGCCGGCTGGTGGCCAGGACGGAGCGCAGCGCGGCGAGGTCGTTCTCCCGGCCGACGAAGCTGGTCAGCCGGCCGCGCAGATTGCCGGGCGCGCGGGCGGGCGGCGCCGGTGCGGGTGCCGGTGCCGATGTCGGTGCCGGTGTCGCGGGCTCCGCGGTCGCCGCGCCGGGGGTCGGGGCGCCCGCCTCGGCCGGGGCGGCCGGACCGGCCGGGCTCAGCAGCTCGGCGTACAGCGACTGGAGCCGGCGCCCGGGATCCACGCCCAGCTCGTCCGCCAGGGCCCGCCTGGTCCGCTCGTAGTGGCGCAGCGCCTCGGCCGTGCGGCCGGACTCGTGCAGCGCCCGGACCATCAGGTACTGCAACGGCTCGTCCAGCGGCCGGCCCTCGCACAGCTCGGCGAGCTCCGCCACCAGCTCGGCCGCCCGGCCGAGGCCGAGCTCGGCGGTGATCCGGTGCCGGCGGACCTCCTCGCGCTGCGCCTCCAGCCTGGTCGCCGGGCCGCCCCGGTCCGGCAGGTCGGCGAGCGCCGGGCCGCGCCACAGCGAGAGCGCGGCGCGCAGCCGCTCGGCGGCCGACACCTCGTCGCCCTGCTCCAGCGCCCGGCGGCCCTCCCCGGCCAGCCGCTGGAACTCGGCGAGGTCGGTGGCGGGCTCGGTCAGCCAGTACCCGGCCGGGCCGGAGCCGACCCGGTCGCGGCCGATGGTCCGGCGCAGCCGGCCGACCAGGGTCTGGAGCGCGGCCGACGCGTCCTGCGGTGGCTCGGCGTCCCACACCTCGTCGACCAGCAGGTCGGCCGGCACCGGCCGCCCCTGGCGCAGTGCCAGCGCGGCGAGCAGGGCGCGCAGCCGGGCTCCGCCGAGCGGGACCGGGGTGCCGTCGTCGTGGTGGGCCGTGGTGGTGCCGAGGATGCCGTAGTGCACCGCACCATTCTGGTGGATCGACCCCGTCCCCCACGCACATTTGTCCAGCCCTCGACCCTGACTGCACCCTGAGTCCGGGGGACCGCGCCAGGAACCCGGTGCCGGGCGCCGTACGTTCACCCTGGACGGCTTGTCCGGCGCGGGCCCGCCCGGCATGATCGGCCTCTGCCCCGCCCTCATCCCCCGACCACCGGAGCACCCACACCATGACCTTCGCCGCCACGCAGCGCTCACGCAGCGAGGACCGCCGGATCAGCCCGGTGTTCTGGGCCCTGCTCGCGATCTTCGCCACCTCCGCCGTGGCGGTGTTCCAGGGCTACGGCAACGCCCGGTTCGGGATCTTCCTGTTCGTGGTGGCCGGCTGGATGGTCTCGCTCTGCCTGCACGAGTACGCGCACGCGCGCACCGCGCTGCACGGCGGCGACATCAGCGTCGGCGCCAAGGGCTACCTGACCCTCAACCCGTTCAAGTACGCCAACGCCCTGCTCAGCTTCGTGCTGCCGATCGTCTTCGTGCTGCTGGGCGGCATCGGCCTGCCCGGCGGCGCGGTCTGGATCGAGCGGCACCGGGTGCGGGGGCGGCTCAAGCACAGCCTGATCTCGGCCGCCGGGCCGCTGGTGAACCTGCTCGCCGCGGTACTGCTGCTGCTCCCGATCGGCGCGGGCTGGCTGGACGACACCGCGGTGCACGCGGTCTGGAACGGCTACGAGCTGAACGTCTCGCCGCTGGCGCTCGCCCTGGGCTTCCTCGGCATGCTCCAGCTGAGCGCGACCCTGCTCAACCTGCTGCCGGTGCCCGGCCTGGACGGCTACGGGATCGTCGAGCCCTGGCTCTCGGCCAAGACCCGGCGGGCGATCGAGCCGTTCGCGCCGTACGGCATGCTGGCCGTCTTCGCGCTGCTCTGGCAGCCGGAGATCAACCACTGGTTCTTCGAGACCGTGTACGGGGCGATGGACCTGCTGGGCGTCGAGCGGGCCTACCCGCAGGTGGGCCACGAGCTCTTCATGTTCTGGAAGGACTGACCGGGCCGGGCCGGGGCGTGCCCTCCGGGGCGGGCTTCAGGCGCGCTCGGCCGCCGCGCGGGCCAGCTTCTCCCGGCGCAGGTTCATCCAGAGCACATTGCTGGCGATGCCGGCCATCGGCAGCCAGACCAGGCCGAGCCACCAGCCCTGCACCAGCGAGACCACGGCGGCGGCCAGCGCGAGAACGACGACGAGCGAGGCGAGGACGGACGTGCGGGGCATGGCGGGGTACTCCTGCGGCCGGGGGTGAGGTCGGCCCCCATTGTCGCCGACCTCACCCCCGGACCGGGTCCAGGGGTGAGGTCGGCGATCCGGTCCGACCGTCGGACGACCGGACCGGGCAGCCGGTGGACGCCGGTGCTCAGACGTCCGTGATGCGCAGCCCCGCGTGCGCCTTGTAGCGGCGGTTGACCGAGATGAGGTTCGCCACCAGCGACTCCACCTGGTGCGCGTTGCGCAGCCGGCCCGCGAAGATGCCCCGCATGCCGGGGATCCGGCCGGCCAGCGCCTGCACGATGTCGGTGGCGGCCCGCTCCTCGCCGAGCACCATCACATCGGTGTCGATCCGCTCGATCGACTCGTCCTGGAGCAGCACCGCCGACAGGTGGTGGAAGGCCGCGGTCACCCGGGAGTCCGGCAGCAGGGCGGCGGCCTGCTGGGCGGCGCTGCCCTCCTCCGGGACGAGCGCGAAGGCGCCCTGCTTGTCGAAGCCGAGCGGGTTGACGCAGTCCACCACGATCTTGCCGGCCAGCTCCTCGCGGAGGGCGGTGAGGGTGGCGGCGTGCCCGTCCCAGGGCACCGCCACGATGACGATGTCGCTCTCACGGGCGGTGGCGGCGTTGTCCGCGCCGCGCACCCCGAGGCCGATCGCGTCCGCCGAGGCCTGCGCGCGGGCCGCGTCGCGCGAACCGATGATCACCTGCTGGCCGGCCTTGGCCAGCCGCAGGGCCAGCCCCCGCCCCTGGTCGCCGGTGCCGCCGAGGACACCGACCACCAGCTGCGAGACGTCCGGCAGCTCATGGGCCGGGTTTGTCGCTGAATCGAGGGAAGTCATGGGCCGATCCTGCCAAACGAGCGGCCCGTCGCGACATCCTGAGCGCCATGGACGCGGTGAGAGTTTCGGCACTGAGGGACCGTCTGGCCGGAACCGGTTGGCTGGAAGCCGTCGGCGGCTTCGCCGGGGAGCTCCGGCACGCGGTCACCCGGCGCGGCGCGGGCGAGCTGCTGCTCGTCGGCACCACCGGGTACGAGCCATGGCACCTGGCCGCCCACCTGGAGGACGAGGCCGCCTGGTCGGACGTCCCCCGGCTGGCGCCCACCCTGCTGCGGCACCGGGTCCCGGCCGCCGCCCCGGCCCATCTGGCGCACGGTCTGGGGCGGCTGACCGGGGCCGGGCGCGGGGCGACCGTCCTGGTGGTCGCCCCGACCTCGGCGGAGGAACGGCTGCTGGAGCGGGTGCACGACGCCCGCCGGCACGGGGCGACGGTGCTGGCGCTGGAGGGCGCGGCGCCCGGAACCCCGGACGGGTCCGCCGGCCAGGGCGAGCTGGCCGGGCTGGCGCACCGGCGGCTCGCCGTCGGCACGGCCGAGGACGAGCCCTTCGACCTCGCCCAGCACCTGGTCAGCGCCGCCGCCGGGCAGCCGCCCGGGCAGCGCTCGGCGCTGGGGCGGCTGGCCGCGCTCGCCGAGCGGCTCACGGCGGGGCCGACGATCAGCCGCTGGTGACGGCGGGCCGGGCGGCGGCCGGAGGCAGCGGGCGGGGCGGCGGACGGGGCACCACGCCGTGCGGCGGCCGGAAAATCCGTTGCGGCCGGGCCCGGCCCCCGCCGAGGATGGTCGCTCGTGAACGAAGCCGCCCCGTCACCGAGCGGTCGGGTGAAGTCCCTGCTGCGCACGGTCGCACCCGACCTGACCCCCTGGCGCTCCTCCCGGGAGTTCCGCCTGCTGTGGCTCTCCGGCTGCGTCACCGGCTTCGGCAGCTTCCTCACCTACGTCGCCGTGCCGATGCAGATCAAGGAGCTGACCGACTCCTCGGTCGCGGTCGGCCTGGTCGGCGCCTTCGAGCTGGTCCCGCTGATCGTCTTCGGCCTCTGGGGCGGCGCCCTCGCCGACGCGCTGGACCGCCGCCGCCTGGTGCTGTTCGCCGAGGCGGGGCTCGGTCTGCTCTCCGTCCTGCTGCTGGTCAACGCGCTGCTGCCGACCCCCGTGCTGTGGCCGATCTACCTGGTGGCCGCGCTGGTCGCCGCCGCCGACGGCCTGCAGCGCCCGGCCCTGGACTCGCTCACCCCGCGGATCGTCCCGCACGACCAGCTGACCGCCGCCTTCGCGCTCAACTCCCTCTACCGCAACGCCGCCTCGGTGGCCGGTCCGACCCTGGCCGGCATCGTGGTCACCTTCGCCGGGGTGCAGACCGCGTTCGCCCTGGACGTGGTCACCTTCGCCGCCTCGCTGCTGCTGCTCTCCCGGATCCGGGCGGTGCCGACGCCCACCGGCGCCGAGAAGCCCTCGGTGCGGGCGGTGCTCACCGGCGTCCGCTACGCGTGGAGCCGCAAGGACCTGCTCGGCACCTACGCGATCGACCTGTGCGCGATGCTGTTCGCCTTCCCGGTGGCGATCTTCCCGTTCCTGGCCGCCGAGCTCGACGCCGGCTGGGCGCTCGGCCCGATGTACGCCGCCTCGGCGGTCGGCGCCCTGCTGGTCTCGGTGACCGGCGGCTGGACGTCCCGGATCCACCGGCACGGACGGCTGCTGCTGGTCGCGGCGCTCGGCTGGGGCGTGGCGATCGCCCTGGCCGGCCTGTCCGGCTCGGTCTGGCCGGTACTGCTCTGCCTGGCGCTGGCCGGCGGCGCCGACCAGATCAGCGGGATCGCCCGCTCCACGCTCTGGAACCAGTCGATCCCGGACGCGCTGCGCGGCCGGATGGCCGGGGTCGAACTGCTCAGCTACTCGGTCGGGCCGCAGCTCGGCCAGGTCCGGGCGGGCGGCATGGCCGGGCTGGTCGGCGTCCGGGCCTCGGTGTGGGTCGGCGGCGTGGCCTGTGTGGTGGGCGTGCTCGCGCTGGCCACCGCGCTGCCCCGGCTGCTGTCCTACGACGACCGCACCGATCCGCACGCGGCCGCCGTCCGGGCCGAGCACGAACGCGCGGCGGCGGAACGGGAGGCGGCGGAACGGGCGGTGGGGCTCTCCCCGACCGAGGAGAGCCCCGCCACCGCCGGCTAGTGCTGCCCGCCCGCGACTACTCCCCCGCGCCGTCCTGCGGCCGGTCGTTCCACTGGGGGTCGTTCTTCCACTCGCGGTTGCGCAGCTCCGCCGTCTCCAGCGCGTGCGCCGCCTCCTGCTGGGTGGAGTACGGGCCCAGGCGGTCCTTGGCCGGGCACTCCGGCCCCTCCTCGACCTTGGCGTGCTTGATGCAGTAGAACCATTCGCCGGGTCGGCCGGTCGGCTTGTTCCGGCGGAATCCCAGGGCCATGGTGGTCACCTCCGTAGCGGCGGTCGTGTCCCCGCCTTGGCGTCGCGTCGTCCCGATCATTCCCCGCCCCGGCGTCGTCCGCACACCAGGTGCCCGCCCCCGGAGCGGAGGGCCCGACAATTAGAATCGGCGCCATGGCACTCGTACCCGGCATCCAGTCCCCCATCCGCAAGGTCCCGGCGCACATCCCGCGCCCCGAGTACGTCGGGAAGCCCGCGCCGACGCCGTACACCGGGCCCGAGGTGCAGACCGCCGAGACGATCGAGAAGATGCGGATCGCCGGCGGCATCGCCGCCCGGGCGATGGCCGAGGCGGCGAAGCTGATCGCGCCCGGCGTCACCACGGACGCGCTGGACGCGGTCGCGCACGCGTACATGTGCGACCACGGGGCCTACCCGTCCGACCTCGGCTACCGGGGCTTCCCCAAGTCGGTCTGCACCTCGATCAACGAGGTCATCTGCCACGGCATCCCCGACTCGACCGTCCTCCAGGACGGCGACATCGTCAACATCGACGCCACCGCGTACATCCACGGGGTGCACGGCGACCTCAACGCCACCTACCTGGTCGGCGACGTGGACGAGGAGTCCCGGCTGCTGGTCGAGCGGACCAGGGAGTCGCTGGACCGGGCGATCAGGGCGGTCAAGCCGGGCCGCCTGATCAACGTGATCGGACGGGTCATCGAGTCCTACGCCAAGCGCTTCGACTACGGCGTGGTCCGGGACTTCACCGGACACGGCATCAACACGTCGTTCCACTCCGGCCTGATCGTCCCGCACTACGACAGCGAGCGGGCCACCGAGGTCATCAAGCCGGGCATGACCTTCACCATCGAGCCGATGCTCACGCTGGGCACCTACGACTACGAGATCTGGGCGGACGGCTGGACCGTCGTCACCAAGGACCGCAAGCGCACCGCCCAGTTCGAGCACACCCTGGTGGTCACTGCGGACGGCGCGGAGGTCCTCACCCTCCCGTAGCGCCGGACGACGCGGGCCGGCCCGGTGGGCCGGCCCACGTCGGCGGACGGCTCGTCAGCCGATCAGCCACTGCTCCTCGGCCACCGCGCCGACCTCGGTGCAGGCGTCGGTCAGCACGTCCAGGACGCGCAGCGGGTCCGGCAGCGGCTGCTCCGGCCCGCGCAGCCAGCGCACCTCCGAGCCGTCCGGCAGCGCGGCCGGCGGCAGCAGGGTGTACGAGCCGCGGCAGTGCCAGCGCAGGCCGGGGTGCTCGGACATGGTGTCCGGCGTGGAGTCCAGGGCGCTCGGCCACCACTCGTCCTCGTCCACCGGGGTGCCCCTGGTGGCGGTGAAGAACAGGTAGCGGTCCTCGCCGACCGAGGCCACCGGGCCCTCGACGCCGAGTGCGGTCAGCCGCTCCAGGGCGAGCCGGCCGGCCTCGGCAGGGACGTCCAGGACATCGTGGGCGCGGCCGGTGGCGGTGACGAAGTTGGCCAACGGGTCGCGGGAGAGCCAGCGGGCGAGCTGCTCGGGGTCGGTGGTGGCCTGCGTCTGCCAGGCGAAGGAGACCGGGTGCTGGGCCGGGGCCGGACAGGCCACCCGGTCGCAGGAACAGCGGTACCCGGCCGGATGCGCGGCGGGAGCGAGCGGGAACCCGGCGCGCACCGCGCCGAGCAGTTGGTCCAGTCTGGCGGCGGGGGTGTCGGGTGCCGCCGACCGGGCCCGCTCACGATCCCGCTTCTGCCACCAGGCCGTCCACCTGCCGCCGGATTCCATCGGGCCCCTTCCGCGCATTGCCGTGCCTGGTGTGACACAGCGTTCGACGTACCACTCCGACGCAACGCACGGCGCCCCCCGCTGCTTCCCCGGGTGGTGCTCGGCACTGCGGTCCCGCGCCCCGCCGGCCGGAGCCGGGGTTGCCGGACGGTCGACGCCCGGGGGTCACGGTACGGAGTCATGGCGGCACGACGGCTGCGGCTCGGCGGCCCGGCGGGCACGATGAGATGCGCCTCGCCCGGCCCGTACGGGCCCGCTGACCCGGGTGGACCCCGAGGGCGTAACAGGAAGGATAAGGGTGCGCGGGCCCCTCGGATGACCGGGGGCGGTGCCTCTCCGGTCACACTCCCGGCACCCGGCCCTCACACCGCCTCCGCCGGGGCGCCCTCGGCGACCGGGTCCGCCCCGTCCGCCCGGCCCCGCGCCCGGCCCTCCGCGGACCCCCGCCGGGGTGAGACCCTGGTGGGGTGAAGAGCGCGGACACCGAATTCGTCGGCGGCCCCCTGGACGGCCGGATCCTCCCCATCCCGCTGGGCCCGATGTACGGGGTGCCCAAGAAGTACACCGTGCCGGTCCCTTCGCACGGGGACACTCCGGCGCGCACACTGGTGTACGTCCGGGCCAAGCAGCAGCGGGGCACCCGCTGGTTCTGGCGCTACGAGTACGACGAGGCGGCCACCGCCCGCGCTTCCGGGTGACGACCGCCTCCCCTCGCGGGAGGACGGCGATGGCGAGAACCGAACGGCACCCGAGGAACCGCTCCCGGTCGGTGTCACTGCACAACCGGCAGGTGGCCGGGGTCACGGCCGGCCTGCTGGTGGCGGTCAGCGTCTACAGCGCGGTGCTCGGCTCCAACGGCTGGCTCTGGTTCGGCTGGACGGTGCTGCTGCTCGCGTGCGTGGCGCTGTTCGCCGTCCGCAGCTGAGCAGCCGCACCGCCCGCACCTCTACCGGGACCGGTCAGGCGTCCTCGGCCAGGATCAGGTACAGCTTCTTCCGGGCCTCGTTGAGCACCTCCAGGCCCTTGGCGCGCTGCGCCTCGGTGCCCGTCGCCATGACCTGGCGGACGGCCTGCTCCACCGCGCCCAGCGCCTGGCCGACCTCCTGGACCGCGGCCCAGTCGACCTCCTGACCGGCCTCGGCCCACGGCTCGTCCGGTCCGGCCTCGGCCTCGGTCCGGCCCGCCTCGGTGAGCTGGACCAGCCGCTTGCCGCCGACCTCCTCCGCCGTGACCAGGCCCTCCTCCTCCAGCAGCTGGAGGGTGGGGTAGACCGAACCGGGACTGGGCCGCCAGGCCCCGCCCGAGCGCTCGGCGATCTCGGCGATCATCTCGTAGCCGTGCATCGGCCGCTCCTTGAGCAGCGCCAGCAGCGAGGCACGCACGTCCCCGCGCCTGGCCCGCCCGCCGCGCCGACCGCGCACCCACGGCGGCGGCCCGCCGAACCCGCCCCGGGCCCACGGCGGACCCGGGCGTCCGCCCGGCCCACCGCCGCCGAAGGGCGGCCCGAAGGGACCGAACGCCCCCCGGCCCTCGTACCTCTCACCGGGCGTGCCGGCGAACTCCGGCCCCGGGCGGCAACCGCCGGGACCGCCTTCTCCGCGGAATCGTCCTGGGCGCATGGCACCCACCTCCAGTTCGGGCCGCTCGGACGCGGCCCCGTCGCGACGATCGTCAGACGATCGTTCGGGACAGTCGAGTTACTGTCTCGATAACTCGACGATATATCGCTGACTGTCGGCCGTCAACGGCCAGCGATACACCTTCCGACACTGCCGCCCCCTCGGCCGCTACGGTGCGTCCATGGCCGGAGAACGAGACCTCGCAACGCTGCTGCGCGACCTGCGCCCCGTGCTCAACCCGGGGCGGTACGTCTACTGCACGCTCCCCACCAAGGTGCCCGCCGGACTGCGGCCGGTCGTCACCGTCGCCGAACCCGAGGGGGTGACCGTGGTGGTGGCCCAGGAGGAGGCGGACGCGCTGGGCCTGGGCTACGAGTACGTGGCCGCCTGGATCACCCTGCGGATCCACTCCGCCCTGGAGGCCGTCGGCCTGACCGCCGCCGTCGCGACCCGGCTCGCCGAGGAGGGGCTCAGCTGCAACGTGGTCGCCGGCCACCACCACGACCACCTCTTCGTCGCCGCCGACGACGCCGAACGCGTCCTCGGCGCCCTGGAGAAGCTCTCCACCCGCTCGACCTGACCGGGTGGCTCCACCGGGTGGCCGCCCGCCGAGGGCGCTCGGACACTGGGAAGGGCCGGGCAGCCGCCCGGCCCCGCCGTCCGCCCCACCCGCCCGGAAGGAAGTGCGCCGCCATGGCCACCTGCGTCACCTGCGGCAACGACTACTGGCTCGCCTTCGAGATCAAGACCGTCACCGGCGACGTCTACACCTTCGACAGCTTCGAGTGCGCCATGGAGAAGCTCGCCCCGCGCTGCGAGCAGTGCAGCGTCAGGATCGTCGGCCACGGCGTCGAGGTCGCCGGGATGTTCTTCTGCTGCGCCCACTGCGCCCGCGTCAACGGCGGCCTCGGCGACCAGATCCGCGACGCCGTCGGCACCCACCCGGGCTGACCCCCGGCCCCGGAACCACCGAAGGCCCCCCGACCTGCTGTTTCGCAGGTCGGGGGGCCTTCGCGGACGTCAGGGGCGGAAGAGTCGGCCTGTACGCCGGGTAAACATCATCTTTGGCGCTGATCATGCCCTGACCTGCGGCTTTGCATGATCAGGAGGCGGCTGAGACCCCGCTAGGGACTTCTCAGGGACTTTTAGCCGAGATCCGCGAACCACGTCTCGATGGCAGCGAGGCCGCGGGCGCCAGCCTCCGGCATGAAGTGAGTGTAGGTCCGAAGGGTGAACGCCGGGTCCGAGTGCCCCAGCCAGGCGGCAAGGGAGACGATCGACTCACCCGCTTCGAGCATCACCGAGGCATAGCTGTGGCGCAGGACATGAAACCCGTGCTCCCGGCTCGGCTCCCAGACCCGGGTCGCCTTCTCGCCCTTCTTCGGCTCGGGCAGCGGCGGGATCACTCCGGCTGCGGCGAGTGCCGGCTTCCAGGTCTTCGTGTTCCAGGTGGTCCGGTTGATGGCGCCACGGCGTGTCGTGCTGACGAGCAGCGGCACCGTGATCGTGCGGCGTTCCTCTCGCGGCAGGTCCGGCTCCTCCGGGTCGAGCCAGGGCAGCGTGACCTCTACCGGCGCGAACCTCTCCTGGTGCGACAGCAGCTTCTTCGCCAGACCGGCAGTCAGGGGGACGTCACGCTCCTTGCGGCCCTTCGGCGGGCCGAAGTACAGCTGCGACTTGTAGCGCAAGATCTGGCGCTCGACATGGACGGAGTCCCCCTGCACGTCACCCGGACTGAATGCGAACGCCTCCCCTTGCCGGAGCCCGCAACCGAGGCCCAGATCGAGCGCGACTCGGTATCGCTCGGGCAGCCCCTCGCGTACAGCGCCTACGCGGTCTCGTGACCATGAGCGCGCCTTCCGCTCGGGCCTCTTCGGCGGCTTGATCGTGCTGTTCCCCTTGCAGGGGTTGCGGAACAGGCGCTTGTCCTCCACTGCGGCCTGCATGATCGCCTTCAGGTACACCCATGCGAGATACGCCGTGCCTTGGCCAACCTCGCGCTGGACGTCAGCGGACCACTTCCGGAGCTCCGGAACTCCGATGTCCCGCAGGGCGGTTTCGCCGAGTTGGGGGATGATCTGACCCCAGATCCGGTAGCGCATGCTCTCCAGCGTCTGCGCTGGGTGCACCTGGGACGGCCACCAGTGCTTTTCGACGTAGTCGCGCATAGTGATCTGACCGTGTCGCGTGTCGACGAAATCGCCTCGCTTGACGTCCGTTTGAGTGTCGGCCAGCCAGCTTTTGGCGTCTGCAGCGGTGTCGAACGAGCGGTCGCGGACACCCGGTATGCCCTTCACCCGGTAGCGGGTGCACTTCCCCCACAGGTCCGTTCGCTCACGCTTGCCCGTCTCCTTGTTAGGCCGCTTCTTCAGCCACCTGTCTTCTATGTACCCCGCCACTCGAGACCTCCTCTGTTCCGCTTCACTCACGTGCCCGGCGCACCTCCGTGTCGCGCGCGCACCACACAGACGACTTCCGCGTGCAAGAAATTCCGCATGCAGACGACCTCTTCAAGCACTTGTCCCTACGGGCCCGCGCGTTTCCCGGCTGGCCCCTCGGAGCCCGTCATCATCGAACTGCTCGGCGCCGAGAGCGCGCCTCCGACTGCTTGTTCAGCGGGTTGAGAACCGGATTCGAGCGCGAATCGGCCTCTTGCTGCTCCAGCAGCCATGCGTCGAGCAGATCTCGGCGATACATGACCCGACCCCCCGGGCCCATACGGAAGCTGGGCGGACCCTGCCTCCGATGACGCCAGATGTAGAGGGTGTTCACCGAGATGCCGAGGTACGCCGCCGCATTCTGCACGTTCAGGAACGCTGTCTCGACGGCGGGCTGGGCCTGATTGCGCATCACGAATCTCCTGGCGAGGGCGCCGCCACAACGGCGGGGGCTGGTCACCCGCCGACCTGTGGGCCGTATCTGCAAAGCCCTGCCGGCGGACGACCAGGATCCGGACGATCGCCGGTTTGGCTGGGCCGTCATCCAGTGATAGGAGTCGCCGCCCCAGGGCGCAGGGGCAGTTCGAGCTCAAGGCATGCCACGGACTTCGACCGCGGGAGCTGCAATGCGGCCCTTCCGCGGATCGCCGGTTCAAGGCCGAGGAATAGCAACGGCCCAGATCAGCAAGTAGCCGATCTGGGGGGTACATATGACTCGGCGGGAGCCGGGCTACCTGCGAGCGTGAGTAGCTCGAGAGGTGTCAGCCGATCGCCCTCTCGCACCGGCGCCAGCAGCGAGTGTCGGCGGTGGCTCAAATTCAGCCGTCGCCGACAGCCTTCAGGATTCGAAACCCGAGACCGACGCATTACGAGACCATCAGCGATCGTGACGGCTGGTCTTGCCTAGTGCTCCGTAGTGCCATTTTGCCTGATCAGGGCACGTGCGGCTGTTCAGCTTCGTCCACCTGGTGTTACCTCGTCCAGAGGCGTCCGGCCGCACATGGCCACACCAGACGCACCAGTCTGGGCCAAGATCGGGGCTTTCGGTACTCCACAACCGCCGAAGACCGTTGCCTACTCTGGGAGGATCCCGAGCCTACGGTGCGGCGTTGACGCAGTCCGGCAGGTGCGCCGCAGCGCGAGGGTGTCACAGGGCGCTGGCGGCGGACCGTGCGCGGGGGCATCCTCAAGGCGGCGGCCCGCGCTGCCGACACCTTCCGTATGACCCTCATCCCGATCCTGTCCTACGGGTTGGTCTTCGACGATCGCCCGATCGTGACCGCCAGCCGGGAACTCGCGGAGTCCTACACCGATCCGGACCTGACAATGGCCGAACACCTGGCCGAGGCGTTCGTCTCCGAGGGCCGCTGGTGCCGGGTCGGCGCGGACATCCACACCCTCGGCCACGGCGACTTCGAGCTGCGCCTGCAGCCCTCGGCCGGGGGCTGGCACGCCGACCTCTTCCCCGGCAGCTGGGCTCGGTGGAGCGAGTTCGGCGACGTGCCCGCCGAGTACCGCCACCCGGTCGCCGTGTACGCCGACACCCGCGAGCGCCTCAGCTCCACTCTGCCGGACGTCGAAGCTCTCAAGCTTGAGCACCTGCTGGCCGGAGACGACGGAGTCGCCGCAGTGGTCGCTCAGCACGTCGCTCTGCTGGACGACCGGCTGCGCGCGCTCGACGCCTTGCAGGCTTGCCTGCCCAGTGAGGCGCGCCGCTGGGCCTGGGCCGCCGAACTACTCACCGACGAGTGCCGGGAGGTCAAGGAGCAGCAGGACGTCCTGTCGGCGGTCTTCATGGAGTTCCACCTCGGGCGCGCCGGGATCCTGGCAACGACCGTGCTGTTCGTCCCCGGCTTTGACCTGCCCTCGGGCTTCGTGCCGCTGACCCGAGCCCACAGGTGCCCGGAGGCGGACCGGCCGGCGGCCGAGGCCATGGGCCCGAGCCCCATCGAGGAGCGGTCCTAAAGGTTGTTGCAGAAGTCTGGGTGTGGGCGGGTCGGTGTGTGGTCTGGCCTGCTGGTTTCATGCGGTTCGGGCGAGGTTGTGCATGTGGGCGACGGCCTGCACCGCGTGGTGCAGGCCGTCGCCCTTCTGTCGGCAGTCGCGGAGGATCTTGTAGTTCTTCATGCGGGCGAAGGTGTGTTCGACGCGGGCGCGCACGCGTCGGTGTTCGGCGTTGTCCTCCTCCTGGGCCCGCAGGAGGGGACGGCCGGCGCGTTTGCGGTGGGGGACGACCAGGCCGGTGTTGATGTAGGCGCCGTCGGCCAGGACGGTGGCGTCGGCACACGTGGCGGGCAGGTCGGAGGCCCGCCAGGCGTGGGCGTCGGCCTTGTTGCCCGGCACGGGGCGGGCGGTGGCGACCACCAGGCGGGTGTCGGCGTCGACGACGACCTGCACGTTCGCCGAGAACCGGTAGTTGCGGCTCGACGCGGCGACGCTCCGGTCGCGCACCGGGATCAGGGTGCCGTCGACGATCCACAGCCGCTCCACGCCCGGGGTCGGGCGGGCAGCGGCCTCCAGGGCCAGGAGCGGGCCCAGGCGCCGGACGATGCGCCAGACCGTGGCCGTCGAGATCCCGAACAGCGGCGCGAGCTGGCGCATCGTGAGGTTCGTCCGGTAGTACACGGCGACCAGCAGGACCCGGTCCGTCAGCGGCAGGCACCACGGCCTGCCGCCGCCCGGCCCGTTGCCGCCGCGCTCGCGCACCACCCGCACCAGACCCTCGAACTGCCGCATCCGCAGCCCCGTGAACGTCTCCACCCACACCGGCTCAGCCCGAAGCACCCCACCCATACCGGAGAAATGCCCAGCCACCGACCTTCCGGAACAACCTTTAGGTTCTGTCTTCAAAGGGTTCAAGCTGGCGTGGGATCATGTGGGTTGTGGTGCGTCGGCATGAGCTTTCGGATGTGGAGTGGGAGGTGCTGTCCCGTCTCCTGCCGCGGTCGGGTGTCCTGCGTCAAGTAACTGGCAGGTTTTCGGGTTGGGGAAAGTTAGGGGCGAGCGGGTCGGCGGCGCCGGTCTGGACGTCGTGGGGCCGGTTCCAGGCAAGGGCCTCGTGGGGGCGGACGGTGTTGTACTCGATCCGGTAATCCTCGGCGTGGCGGACCAGGTCGAGGATGTCGGGCATCTCCTCCAGGAACAGCTTCTCGTACTTCAGCGAGCCGAAGCCGCGCTCGCGTGAGCCGTTCTGCCCGGGCGTGCGGACCCGGGTGCGCACGTGCCGCAGCTCCGGCCGGGTAGCGATGAACGCCTCGAACCGGAACAAGCGGAACGGTCCGCCGTTGTCCGTTACGATCGTGACCAGCGGCTTCACAGTCCCGTCCGCGTCGCGCGGGGCCAGCTCGGCCAGTGGCTTTCCGGCCAGCAGCTCCGCTTCCTTGATGGCGAGTTCGATCGCGGCGACGGCGTCGTACTGGTTCCCGGTGGGCGACACGTGCCGGCCCAGCTCGTACTTCGACCAGTAGTCACGGCAGCCCGCGAGCCGCCAGGTCCCGCCCGAGGTGGTCTCGAACTCGGAGAAGTCGAGCTGCCAGACCTGGTTCGGGCCGGTCGGCTCGGTCGCGAAGGCAGCCTTGCGGCGGGCGGCGAGCCGGCGCCGTTCCCGCTGGTAGTTCGCCTCCAACAGCAGGCCCTCGTCCCGCAGCAGCCGCAGCACGGTCGCCTGGGAGACGCATTGGCCGTCATGGGGGCACATCGCCCACACCTTGCGGCGGCCCCAGGCCGGGTGCACGAGCGCGTACGGGGGGGCGTTCTCCCGGACACCCTCGCGCGCCGGACACAGCCACGGTCCTGCGGCCTGCGCGCCCTGGCGGGCGCGGGCCTGGCGTGTCGATCCTGGCCGGTGAGATGACCGTTGTCGAGGCCGTGCGGCGGGCGAAGGTGTCCGAGCAGTCGATCGGGAACAGGAGGCGCCAGTTCCTGGAGTCCGGCCGGGCCGGCCTTGCGGGCAAGTCTGGCCCCAGCACCCGGGAACAGCAATTCGAGGCCCAGGTAGCCGACTTGACCCAGGCGCTGGGTGAGGCCGCGGTCGAGCTGCGGGTGTGGAAGAAGTCCGCGGCGGGCCGGCTGGGCCCTTCGAGGACCTCAAGGTGATCCGCACCGAGGCGGGCATGCCGACCGCGAGGTTCTGCTGGCTCATCGGCGTGCCCGAGCGGGCCTGGCGTCGCCGGACCTTCTCCCCCGGCGGCAGCGCCGGTGGCCTCGCCATGATCGATCAAACTCCTTCAAACAGCAGGACCCGCAAGAAACGATCCCTGGCACAAAGTCTGACGCGTGACACTCAGCCGCAAGCCAAGGAGACTGTGATCGCGTTGATCGACGGAGAATCTGATAGCGGCGATGCAGGGGTGGACGGATAGATGACGGGCGACTTTGGAACCGACCGCTTGCGGCAGCTCTTCGGCGACCCGAACGAGGACGGGGTCTACCTTGTCGGCGTCGTGGAGTTCTCGGACGATGCGAGCGAGGACCAGTGGTCGTACGTCGGGAACACTCAGATGGGGACCCTGGAGTCAGTTGCCAGCAGGCTTGGCTATGAGCGGCGTGACATCACGATTGCGGAGCCTTACCGAGAGCCTGGCCGTGGGGTGCTGCCGGACGGAACAAAGCTGGCGGTCACCTCGACCACCGTGCGAGGGAGTGCATCCTGGCATCGGAGCAGCCGGGAGCCAACGCTGGAGGAACGGCTCCGGTGGGCAGGGCATCCAGTGCCGCCACCTCCGCCCGAGCCGGTGCCGGCCGGTCCCAACATGGAGACGGCAAGGCCTCGGATCGAGGAGCACCAGGGCGATGTCTTCTACACGAAGACCGGCAAGCCCTTCACCTACCAAACCAACCGCTACACCCTGGTCATCGTCGAGAGCCGGCGCAACGTGCAGTGGCACGAGATCAGGTCAGCGCTGGAGGCATGGCCGATCGCGGGGCCGTCGGAGATTCCACGATGCCCCGAACGTTCTGGGCGGTACGTCTACGGGATCGTGTCCGACGAGCGGATCCGGCAAGGGGACTGGTGACAACCTTGGACCTGCGGCTCTGTGGCGGCTGATGCGATGCTCGCCGAACCTGCCGAATCGTCGGACGCTGCAGCTACGGTTATGGGTAAGTTTCTACTACCGCGACTTCCTCGTCGAACGAGCGCCGAGGACAACCCGAGCACTGCCGAGGACGCATGGCCGAGGACCAGAAGTACGAAGAGGTCGACGCAGTTGTTCGCATCCCCAGGGGCGAGCGTCTCGCCGACTCGCGGAAGAGCGAAGGCTGGAGTCGTGGGTTCACTCCCAAGACGAGTGACAAGGGGCCGGAGCACGTTGAGATCCGCCTGAAGGCCGAAAAGGAGTCAGGTTTCACAGACAAGCCCGAGATCGTCTACGTCACCGAGTACGTGGAGGATCAGCGTCCTCAGCTCACCCCCGGCCAACAGGCCATGGTTAACATCGCGGTCCAGGTCATCGATGGTCTCGTAGAAATCGCGAAACCTCTCGTTGCCCATTGGTTGCACACCCAGGCCGTGCCGGTCCTCGTTGCCAGGCGCGAAGCCTTGGTGCTGAAGCAGCAGGCCCGCAGAGCCCGGAAGAAGACCTTGCGAGCCGGGGTCGCGGCGACACCTCCTGTTGCTGTTCCGGGGGTTGAGGCTGACGCGCTTTCCCAGGATGCTGCCATCGCGCCCAGCGGCCCGAAGGCCACTGTGACGAGCGAGCAGTTCCAGCAGATGTTCATGACTTGGCTCGCTCGTGAGGACGCCCAGCAGGCGCTCTGGAGCCTCATCGTGAGTGCCGAGGTCGAGGATGGCGGTGCTGCCACCCTGGCATGGCAGCAGGAACTGAAAGAGCTTTCGCCTGAGCAGCGAACCGAGCGGGTCATGGAGTTCCTCGCTACCAACCCCTCGATCCTGGAGGACTTCGCTCGTCAGCTCATGGGCAGCATGGCCCTCGGGCTCGGCGAGACGACTCTCAGGCGCGACCGGGTGTAGGGCCTGGACGAACCAGCACGTCGCCCGCCTGTGGGCAGGGCCGTCACGCCCGAGGCCCACGCGGACGGTCGGCCATGGTGCTGCCGACGCCCACGCACGAGTCAGTTGGTGGCCACATTCGCCAGGAGGTGCCACCACCGAGACGGCCCCTCTGCCTTGTACCACGTCTCTGTGCACCACCGGTTCTCGACCCGAGTGCAGACAAGGCGCTTCTTGGCCCGTGAGGCCATGACGTGCAGCACCCGGAGCTCCTCGGCCAGCAGAGCGTCGGTGGTCGAGCGGAAGTCTGGAATCTGTCCCTCCTCCAGGCCGACGATGTACACGACGTCGAACTCCTGGCCCTTGCCGGCGTGCCCCGACAGGAGATGAAGCCCAGGGGTGACCGGCGCTTCGGAGGCCTGCGCGGCACTGCAGGTTGCTACGGCTTGTGCGACTGTCATGTCCGCATCGAGCTGTTCTCGCAACGATGCGATTGCACCGCTCAAGTGGTCGCTTGCCTCGGCCGCGTCGACCGGCAGGTCTGCTTGGCACAGCTCGGCCAACCGTTGAAGCTGGGCCTCGGGCGCGATCTGCCGCGCGGTGGCTTCTCGCACGTGGCGCTGGAGCAGGCCGACGATCTCCGGCTGGTGCGTGTCCAGCTGCCAGTTCTGGAAGGCGATCCCGTCGGCGTCGAGGGCGGTGATCAGCTCGTTCAGCCTCGTGGTTCGGCGAGCGACTACCCCGATGGTCAGGTCCGGCTGGGCCTCCAGTTGCTGGCGGATCTCTGGGACCAGTGCACGGGCCTCGTCGTCGGGATCGTCACTGATCACCATCTCGACGCTGGCGTCGTCCCCCCACTTCTCGGGATTCGCGCAGCGAAGGCGGGTGGTGCCGAGTTCGTCGGCGAGCACGTTGACGGCGGCCAGGACGGCCGGGCTGGAACGGTAGGACACGTTGAGCTCCACGGTGTCCTGGACGACGGCGTGGATTGCCTCGAATACGAGGTCCGGCTCGGCGCCGGCGAAGGCATAGATGCCCTGTGCTGGGTCGCCTGCGTAGGTCGTTCGCCCGGTCCCGATCGCTTGGACCATGCCGAACTGGAGGAGGCTCAGGTCTTGGACCTCGTCGACGAGGACCACGGCGAAGTGCTCGTGGTAGAGCTGGGCCACTCGGGGGTCGGCGAGGAGGCGCGCTCCTTGGCGGATGAGGTCGTTGTAGTCGATGTGCCCTGCTCCGCGCAGCGCCAGTTCGTACCGGAGTGCCTCGGCGTTGCCTGCTGCTGCAAGGCGGCGGAGGACCTCGTCGTCGTCCCAGAGCCCGACCTTGGCCTGGGAGAGAGCGAGGTCGGCGGCTTGGCTGTTCTTGTAGTTGATCCCTGCCGCCTCGCGGTGGCGGTTGATTTGTACCCGCTCGGGGAACGCCTGCTGGGGGTCGAGGTCGAGGACCTTGCCGTGCGCCCGGAGGATCCGGCCGGCCAGTCCGTGGAAGTTGCTCACGGCAACCGAGGCGCTCTCCCGCGCGGACATTACCTGCCGTAGGCGCGCGTTGAGGTTGTCCCGGGCCTTGTTGGAGAAGGTGAGCGCGAGGATCTTGCGCGGGGAGGCGATGTGGCCCGCCCTGATCAGGCCGGCGGCACGGTCTGCGAGGGCATAGGTCTTCCCACAGCCCGCGGGAGCTACCACGAGAAGGTCGGCGGGGCCGAGCTCACGGAGCTTCTGGCGCGGGTCAGCGGGCGGATCGGTCTCCGTCACTCCGCTACCGCCCGAAGGTGGTCGCACAGCTCGGTCATGCGCTCTGCATCGGTAAGGGTGAGTCCCGCCGTAACTGCGGCAGCAGCCTGGACCTTCCTCCGCTTTCCGCAGAATGCGACCAGGTCTGCCTCCGTGACGTCGTCCAGGCTTTGGGCGCCGCTCGCCGCGACGATCGCGGCCTCGTAGAAGTCCGGGCTCTTGAGGAGCTGCTTGAGCAGCTTGTCCCGCCCGAGCGCCTTTCCGTACATGGCTTCAAGGTCAGGGCTGCAGACCAGGATGCCTTGGGCCTCCAACGTCTCCGGAGCCGTTCCGAGAACCTTCGCCCATTCGTCCCGCTTGTCCTCGTCGGTGACCCCATAGATGGGCACGTCGAAGCCCGTCGGTCCGAGTACCTTGTACGCGGGCCCGAAGGAGGCACCGCCACCGAGCGCGATGACGGCTACGCCGACTCGGTCGAGTGAGAGGCCGATGAGGTCCGCGACGGTCTCGCAGATCATCTTGTCGCTCGGACCTTCGACGAAGAGCAGCCGACGTGCCGTCAGGGCATCTATGATGCTGGGAATCCAGTACTTGGCGGCTTGAGCACCGCCCGCTGGGAACGCATCGGCTGGAAGCTGTCGGGGCCTCCGGTCGGCGCCGAATGCCACGATGTCCTGGGGGTCCATCTGGCCGACGAGGGCGGCGGAGTGGGAGACCACGAGGCGTTGCCCGGCGCTCTTTCGGAAGGATCGCGCTACGGCTCTCTGGGCGCTGGCGTGCAGGTGCGTCTCGGGCTCATCGACCCCGACGATTCGGGCCGCCCGCTGAGACATGCCCAGAAGCGCGAGCACGGAGAGAGCTCGCACGCCATCGGACTGCTCGGCGAGGGGAGCCAGGTGATCTCCGTCCTGGATCGCGACCGTCATCCCCGCGAGGGGGGAGCCGATCAGATCACCGGCGGTCGAGATGTGGACCTGGTCCGCCCTCACGGGCTTCGGCAGTGCATCGGAGAGCGTAGTTGCGAGCTCAGCACCGAACGCGCCTACTGCTGCGGCCTGTTGGACTGCCTCCCTCAGCTGCTTGGCGGCCTCCTCGATAGCTGCGGCGTCGCGGCCTAGATCGAGGCTGCCGAGCAGCTCCTGCATCGTCCCGCCGGCGCCGGCCAGCTCTCGCACCAGCGAGCGAGCGGCAGGAACGTAGGCCCACCCGATGGCATCGAACTGAGCCCTCGATGGACCGCGCCCGTGTCCGGCATCGATGAAGAATCGACGGACCTCCTTGGTTTCCTCGGCGTCATCGCCTTCGGCGTCCACGAGATTGAGGTCCGCCTCGACCGCGATCTTGATCGTGTTCGCGTCACCGACGATCACCTCGTCCGGAAACGCCGCGAGGTCGTCCGGTTCGAGGTCCGAGAGCTCGACCTCCAACCTCAGCTGCTTGGTCGCATCAGTGAGGTCCCGAACGGTGACCGCGGACATCAGCTGCGCGCGGGTCATGCCGAGGCACATGTGTACGGCGCGGAGGATGCTCGACTTACCCGAGTCGTTGGGGCCGACCAGCACCATGTGGTTACGTACATCGATCTCACCGTCAGGCAGCCGACGGTAGTTCTCCCACGCGATCCTGATAATCCGCAACTTGTACCTCATCGTCCGAGTTGGCCCCGTAGGGGTGATCTTCCCAGCTATGGCCACTTGATCACCACCTCATTCTGGAAGCCGTCCGAGCTGCTCATCTGCGGGCCGCACGAGGTCGCCAGCGAAGGGGGAATATCCCGTTCCGTTCGTTGATTCGTCTCTCCGTACGATCGTGCGAAGGGGGCTGAGTGAGCGATCTCAAGGTGTTCCGGCTCGGGGCGGACGGCCAGGACGTGGAGCTGCGCAGCTCGACGGTGGCGCTGGAGGTGCAGTTGCAGCGCCGAGTGGAGGCGAGCATGGAGGCGATGCTCGGCATCCGGTTCCTGGCGTCGGAGTACCCGACCGGTCCGTGGCACCGGGGCCGGGTGGACTCGCTGGGCCTGGACGAGAACGGCGTGCCGGTCGTGATCGAGTTCAAGAAGGGCAACGACAGCGGGGTCGTCTCACAGGCGGTCTCCTACCTCACCTGGTTGAAGAGCAGCCGTCACGAGTTCGAGGCGCTCGTCAGGGAGAAGCTGGGCGCCGAGGTGGCGGAGTCCGTCGACTGGCGTGCTCCGCGGGCGCTGTGCATCGCGGCCGGGTTCTCGCACCACGACCGGGTGGCGGTCGGCGACCTGGGCCGGGTCTGGCCGATCGGGCTGGTCCGCTACCGGGTCTTCGACGGCGGGCTGCTGAGCCTTCAGCTGGTCGAGCCGGTCTCCGCTGCCGTCAGCACGGCGGCCGTACGCAGATCGAACGCGACTGTGGTGCCGCCGGCTGCCGAGGCGTCCGAGCTGCCGGTTCTCGGTGAGGCCCCGGAGTGCCTCCGGGATCTGTACGGCGAGCTGGACGAGGCACTCACCGCGTCCGGGGAGGTGGAGGTCGTCCCGCTGCGGCACTACATCGCGTACCGCCGTCTGCAGAACGTGGCGAGCGTGATCTTCCGGCCGTCGCCTTCGCACCGCGCAATCCTGCTGTACCTGCGGTTGGACCCGGACACGGTGGAGCTGGAGGAGGGGTTCACGCGCGACATGCGCGGGATCGGTCACCTGGGGACCGGTGACCTGGAGGTGCGGATCGCCTCGGCGGCCGACCTGGAGAAGGCGGTGCCGCTGACCCGGCGGGCGGTCGAGGCGGCCTGACGAAAGCGCGGGGGCGGCTGGAGCATGATGCTCCAGCCGCCCTTCTGCGTCTGCGACCCGTGCGGTGCCGGCTGCCCGTGGTTCTCACCGTCACGCCTCCGGCCCGGCGAGGACGAAGTCGTCCTGGGTCAGCTCTGCTCGCAGGCGCTTCTCGGCTACCTCGGCGTAGTGCGGCGACAGTTCGACGCCCAGGAACTTCCTGCCTTCACGCAGGGCGGCGACGCCGGTTGAGCCGCTGCCGGTGAACGGGTCGAGGACGGTGCCGCCCTCGGGGCAGATCTGGACGAGCTGCTGCATAATCTCCACCGGCTTCTGGGTGATGTGGACCCGGTCCTTGCGAGGCTGGCTGGCGACGAAGTGGCCGGGCAGGTAGATCGCCCGGCTGTTGTCGAGCGTGCCCTTGACACCCCAGGTGATGAACTCCGCGGACTGCTTGAAGCCGCCCTTGCGCGGGCGGCTGGCGGGCTTGATCCACGGGATGGTGCCCTGCCAGGTCCACCCGGCCATCTGGAGCGCGTCGCTCGTGGTGGGTTCCTGGCGCCAGTCGCCGAAGACCATCGCGACCGAGTGCTCGGTGCTCGCTCGGTACGCCTCGGTCAGCAGCTCGGTCAGCCAGGAGCGGTAGGAGCGCTGGTCGCGGTTCTCGCCGGGGAAGGTCTTGAGGTCGTGGGCGGAGTTGGAGGTCACGTACTTGGCGCGGGCGTCGCGGCTGGTGCGCTCGGAGGAGGTCCGCCCGCCCGAGTTGTACGGCGGGTCGGTGATGACGGCGTTCACCGACTCGTCGGGAAGGGACTTGAGGACGGTCAGGGCGTCGCCTCGGTGGAGGGTGTAGTTGCTCATGGGGGCCTCTCTCAGGGCAGGGGTGGACCCGCTCCCGGCGGTGCCCGGCGGCTGCCGCCGGGAGCGGGGATGAGCGGGACGGTAGCCGCGATTCCCGGCCGGACCTAACGGCGGCGCGATGGGAGTCGTGGCTGGTGAAGGCCCTGTTTGGTCCGGCCGGACTTCGGGTCTACTGTCTCGCCATGCCAACCGGGCAGGAGGCCAACTCGGCCCGGGAAGGCTCGTGTTGATCCGTGTTGTCCCGTCCAGCGGGGCACCCTGCGGGTCTGCGCTCCCCTTCGCACTCTTCGAGGAGACCTCGTGTTCCGGCTGAGATTACGAGCGCGGCTGGCTGCCGCGCATGACCCGAGACCGGCGTCCCGGAGCTACCAACTCCCCTGACCCGGGCCCGCCCTGAGCGGCGGATTCACCACCGGCGCGGTGCCGGCGACTTCTTTGCACGAGAGGCTGGCACCGCGTCTCCTACGAACCTCCGAGGAGCCGCTGCGATGCAGCATGCCCTGGCACAGCCCTGCCTCGATCCACCACTTCCTGCCGTCGTCCGCTTCGCAGAGCGGCGGCGACGATGAGGAAGACTGCGGGCAGCTTCCTCAGCCTCGTCGCGGTCGGCCCGCTGGTTCTGGCCCTGCCGATCGTGGTCGCCGCCGCCGGGAGCGCCTCCGCCACCTGCGTCCCTGGCAGTGATTCACAGCCTGTGGATACCGCCGCCGTCGCTCAGCAGGTGAAGGCGATCCTGAACGGATCGAGCCCGCTCAGCGCTCCGGGCGTCGCGGGGCTGGACAAGCCGGCCGAGCAGATCCCCAACGCCCAGGCCATCCAGGCCACCGGTATCGCGATGCACATCCCCGTCCGCGGGCAGGTCGTCGCGCTGGCGACCGCGCTCCAGGAGAGCGGGCTGCGGAACATCAACTACGGCGACCGCGACAGCCTGGGCCTCTTCCAGCAGCGATCGTCGCAGGGCTGGGGCACACCGGAGCAGATCATGCAGCCGGTGTACGCCTCGACGAAGTTCTACGAGGGTCTCCAGCAGGTCTCCGGCTGGCAGTCGATGACGATCACCCAGGCCGCCCAGGCGGTACAGCGAAGCGGCTACCCGGACGCTTACGCCAAGTGGGAGCCGTTGGCGACGGCGTTGCAGCAGGCCATCGCACCGCTGCTGGCCAACCCCGGGACCGGCTCGAACCCGTCACCGTCGCCGACCGCGAGCCCGTCTCCGGCCACCCCGTCTCCCACCGCCCCTTCGGCGGGCGGCGGTTGCTCGACTGCGGGTGGCGACGGCAGCGGCTTCGGGACGATCCCGCCCGGCACCCTCCCCGAGGGCTACGCGATCCCGGCCGACGCACCGCCCCAGGTGCAGACCGCGATCCGTTGGGCGCTCGGCCAGCTCGGCACGCCCTACCAGTGGGGCGGCTCGTGCACCGACTCCCACGGCACCGACCCGATGGGCCGGTGCGACTGCTCCTCGCTCATGCAGATGGCCTACAAGGCCGCTGGGATCACCTTGACCCGGACGACCTACACGCAGGTCACCGAGGGCACCGCCGTCTCCGCCGGCGCCCTGAAGCCCGGCGACCTGCTGTTCACCCGGGGTACCGCCCTGCGGCCCGAGCACGTCGGGATGTTCATCGGCGGCGGGCTCGTCGTGCACGCCCCCAAGACCGGTGACGTGGTCAAGGTCTCGACCCTCGCCTCCTGGCAGCCGGACATCCTCGCTGCCCGCCGAGTCCTCTGACCGGCGCTTTCTCCCCTTCTTCCCCTTTCTCTTCGGTGCACCTTCGCGTGCCCGCATTCCCCTGGAGTTCTCATGTCCTACCTCGCCGATGCGGTCACCCAGCTCGCCTACGACCCGGGCATCCAGCCCAACGAGGGCGGCCTGCCCGGCCTCTCGGTACTCAAGCAGGTGATGGGCTCGCTGAACCTGTTCGGCATCATCGCGGTGGTCGGCGCGCTCGCGGTCAGCGCGGGTGTGTGGGCCTGGGGCCACCACTCGGGCGGCCACCAGGCCGAGGCCAACGGCAAGAAGGGCGTACTCGTCAGTGCGGGTGCCGCGCTGCTGCTGGGCGCGGCCAACGGCGTCGTGGCCTTCTTCAGCGCGCTCGGCAGCCAGGTCAAGTGATCATGCAGAAACGATTCCCCTCCTCTGCTTCCCGCAGCGGGATATCCGGCGGCGCCCTCGTGCGCCGCCGGGCGCTGCTGGGCACCGTGGTCCTGGTGGCGCTCGTCGCGCTGACCGGCCTGTTCTCCTACCTCACCCGCGACAACCGGGCACCGTCCAACCACTCTTCCGTACAGCCGACTTCGCCCGCTACGGCCTCCGCCCCGGCTTCGCCGTCGGCTCTGCCGAGCGGACGGTCGGCAGCTCTGCCCTCGCCGCCGGATACCCGTGACCCGATCGCATTCGGGAAGGCGGCGGCGGTGGCCCTGTGGTCGTACGACACCCGGGTCTACTCCCAGCCCGAGCTGGTGGCCGCGCTCCACCGGTGGCTGACGGCCGAGGGGCAGTACGTCGACGCCGACTCGGTCGAGCGCCAGGTGCCCTCGCCGATGCTGTGGGGGCGGATGGCCGACTCCGGCCAGTTCGCCACCGCGACCGCGGCCGAGGCGCACTTCCCGGAGTCCTTCACCCGTGCGCTGCAGGCCGATCCGGGGGCGATCACCCAGGCGTACGTCTACGCCGTCACCGTCTCCGGCAAGCAGTCGATCGCCTGGAACGGCTCGCCCCAGGGCGGCGCCGAGGACCGCTCGGCCACCCTCGCGGTGCAGTGCCGCCCCGACCGTCCCTGCGCTCTGGTCGGCGTAATGCCGTCCGTCGCGCCCTGACACCACGAAGGAGGTGCCCTTCGTGGGCGTCTGCGACATACCCCTGATGAGCCAAGTCTGCACCGTGGTCGACGCGGTCAGCTTCGTCTCCAACCCCGGCAAGTCCATCACCGACGGCATCGGCGCGTGGATCGCCAAGAGCATGGGCGAGCTGGCGGCCAGCGCCACCGACCTCGCCGCTCGCGCGGTCGACCAGACCACCGCCATCGACCTGAGCGCCCCGTGGTTCAGGGACAACTACCAGCTCATCCTGCCGATCGGGCTGATCCTCACGGTGGGCACGTTCTGCGCCCAGCTCATCCTCGCCGCCTGGCGCCGGGACGAACGCGCCCTCGCCCAGGCCGCCTGGGGCACCATGACCGGCGTCCTCTTCTCCTTCTGCGCGATCAGCTTCACCGCCGTGGCCGTCACCACGGTGGACGCCCTGTCCGCCGGCCTGTTCAAAGCCGCGAACACATCGGTGGACGACGCGGTCAGGCGCTTGGTCAAGGTGTCAGAGCTGGGAGCGATGTTCCCCCTCGGCTGGGCGATCCCAGCATTGGTCGCGGTCGGCTGCGCGATCGGGGCGTTCCTGTACTGGGGCGTCATGGTCGCCCGCAAGGTCGGCGTCCTGGTCCTCGTTGCGCTCGCCGCGTTCGCAGGGGCCGGCGGCGGCTGGGAGGTGGCCAAGCGCTGGCGGCGCGGCTGGATCGAGGCGACCGCCACCCTGGTGGTCAGCAAACTGCTGATGACCGTGGTCTTCCTGGTGGGCGTCTCGGCAATCGGCAAGACGGACGCCAAGGACGGCCTCGGCGCGTTGTCCGACGCCATGGCCGGAATTGTGATCATGGTGCTGGTGCTGCTCTGCCCCTACGCCGTCTACAAGTTCGTCCACTGGGCGACCGACGGCGGCGGTCACGACGACCTCCACCGCACCGGCGTCGCCGGGATGGCCGTCGCGGCAGGAGCGGCGAAGACCGCAGGCAGCCTCGCGATGCAGATGGGCACCGGCACCCCCATGCCGCAGGGGCCGAGCCAGGTCCCCGGCATGGACGGGGGCGGTGCCGGCGGCATCGACCCGACCGGGCGCATCAGCAAGGAAGGCATCGACGCCGGCCCCGCCCAGCAGCCGACAACCTTCCGCTTCGGCGAGGACCCGAGCGCGCCCGGCGACCGCGGACGGGCCCTGGTCACCCGGCCCGGCATCCCTGCCCTGGTCACCCGCCCGTCCTCCGAGGGCGGCGGCGGACAGCCGCAGGCCGAAGGCGGCGGAGAGCAGGCAGCCTCGGCCACTCCGGGCACCGGGGGCTTCTTCACCGCCGGCACCGTCGCCCCGCCTGGCACGGGTTCGCCCGCACCCTCGGCCCCAGCCACGCCTTCGCCGTCAGCCCCGGCTCCGGCTCCGGCTCCGGCTCCGGCTCCGGCTCCGGAAGGCCCGTCGGCGGCCGTACCGCCTTCCACCGGGACCTCCGCGCCGGACCCGGTCAGGTTCATCTACCCGAACCAGCCGCCCGCGTCCGGCTCCTGACCGGACCACCACCCGGGGTGGGCCGCGTCCTGCGGCCCACCCCGGCCCCACCGCCCTTTCCCTCTGCTGAAGGAGTCCGGCCATGAAGTCCAGAAGAGCGCCGCGCCCCCGCCCGCCGCCCGCACGCTCACCCCCTCTGGAACCTCGATGTCCTCAATCCCGAAGCCCGACGCTCCCGCGTCGGTCAAGTTCCCGCACCGCAGCCGCCGTGGAATCCTTCTCGGCCTCAGCGCCTCGCAGCTGATCACCGTCTCGGCCACCGGCCTGCTCCTGCTCGCCGTCCTCGTCACGCGCGGAGTCGTCGGCGCGCTCCAGCTCATACCCCTGTGGGCCGGTGTCGCCGCCTTCGTCCTCATCCGCTACCGGGGCCGCACCCTGGCCGACTGGGCACCGATCGCCGTCCGGTACGCGCTCCGCCGCTTCCGGGGCCAGCTGATCTGGCTCGCCCGCCCCTCCCGACGGCCGGTACGCGAAGGACTGCTGCACCTGCCCGGCAGCGCGGCCAGCCTGCGCGTACTCACCGCCCCGGACCGCCGCTACGGCGCCGTCCACGACCCGCACGCCGGTAGCCTCACCGCCGTCGTGAAGGTCAGCAGCCGCGCGTACGCCCTGCTCGACCCCGGCACCCAGAACGCCAACGTCAACGGCTGGGGCCGCTCTCTGGCCGCGTTGGCCCGCACCGGCCACGTCGCCCGCATCCAGGTGATCGAGCGGACTGTCCCCGACTCCGGCGACGCCCTGCGCCGGTACTGGGAGGAGCACGGCAAGCCCGACGCCCCGCTGGCCGGCGCCCTCTACGACGAACTGATCCGCGGCGCGGGCCCAGCCGCCGCCCCCCACGAGTCCTACGTCGCCATCGCGCTGGACTTCAAGGCCGCCCGGCGGCTGATCAACCAGGCCGGCGGCGGCCTGACGGGAGGCTTCAGCGTCCTCGCGCAGCTGACCTCGGCGTTCGAGCAGTCCGCCCGGACCGCCGGGCTCAACCCGAACGGCTGGCTGTCCGCCACCGAGATCGCCGCCGTCGCCCGCACCACCTACGACCCCAAGGCCCTTGCGGCACTGGACCGCTGGTCCGAGGACGGCCGCCCGGCCGCCGATCCGGCAGCGGCCGGTCCGGTGGTCGTGGTGGAGAAGGCCGACCACATCTCGACCGACTCCGCCCACCACACCACCTACTGGGTGGAGAACTGGCCCCGTACCGAGACCAGCCCCGGGTTCCTGCACCAGGTGATGTTCGCCCCCGGCGTGCGCCGCACCGTCTCCCTCGCCTACGAGCCGAAGGACCTGGATGCCGCGATGCGCGACGTCCAGCGCAAGAAGGCCAGCGTGATCGCCGACTCGGCCGAGCGCGCCCGCAAGGGCCAGGTCGCCTCCGAGGCCGACTCGGTCGAGTACCAGGACATCCAGGCCCGCGAGCGGCAGCTGATCGCCGGCCACGCCGACGTCGCCCTGACCGGCCTGCTGACCGTCTCGGCCGACACCGAGGAGCAGTTGCGCTCCGCGTGCGCGGTGGTCGAGACGGCCGCCGTCGGTGCCCAGCTCGACCTGCGCCCCCTTACCTGGCAGCAGGCCGAGGCGTTCACCGCATCCGCCCTGCCGTTCGCCCTCGCTTCCTAATCAAGTTGTCAAGCCGCTGACGTCACTGGAGGTGCAGGTTGGAAACACCGACCGTCACGGATGAGCGCCCACATGACGTTGACGCGCCGACGGGCCAGGGCGAGGACCGCTTGGGTGTGTCGCTTGCCCTCGGCGCGCTTGCGGTCGTAGAAACGCCGGGAGTCCGGATTGAAGCGGATGCTGATCAACGCCGAGGTGTAGAAAACACGTTGGAGCCCGCGGTGGTACTGCTGAGGACGGTGCAGGTTTCCGCTGATCCGTCCGGAGTCGCGCGGGGCCGGGGCCAGGCCGGCGAAGGACGCCAAGCGGTCCGGGGTGGCGAAGGACGTGATGTCGCTGCCGATCGCAGCGAGGAACTCGGCGCCGAGCACGGGCCCGATGCCGGGCATGCTGGCGATCACCTCGGCGAGTTCGTGCTCGCGAAACCGACCCTCGATGAGCTTGTCGATCTCCGCGACCTTCTCGTTGAGGATCATCACCTCCTCGGCCAGGGTCCGCACCATCTGGGCGATGGTCTTCTCCCCTGGAACGGAGGTGTGCTGACGCTCCGCCGCCTCGTAGGCGGTGGCGGCGAGCGCGGAGGCGCTGCGGACCTTGCGGTTATGCAGCCACCTCTCCAGGCGGCCGGCGCCGGCCCGGCGGATGGCCGCCGGGCTCTGGTAGCCGGTCAGCAAGATCAGCGGGCCCTTTGTCGTCAGGTCCAACGCGCGCTCCAGCGCCGGGAACATGCTGGTCAGAGTGCCGCGCAGGCGGTTGATCGCCCGGGTTCGGTCGCACGCGAGGTCGGTGCGGCGGGCGGTGAACAGCTTGAGTTCGATGGTCGCCTCGTCGCTCGGGCGCATCGGTCGCAGGTCGCGGCGCACTCGGGCCTGGTCCGCGATGACCAGCGCGTCGCGGGCGTCGGTCTTGCCCTCACCGCGGTAGCCGTCGGTGGCCCGGTTGACCGCCCGGCCGGGGATGTAGAGCAGGGGCTGGTCGTGGTCGACCAGCAGCGTGATCAGCAGTGCGGCGCCGCCGTCGGCCATGTCCACCGCCCAGGTGACCTCCTCGCCCAGCGCGAGCACATCGCCCAGCAGTTGGAGCAGTTCCGGCTCGTCGTTGGCCACCCGCCGGGACAGCAGCTTCCTGCCCTCGACGTCGAGGACGACGCAGTGGTGGTGGCTCTTGCCGCTGTCGATCCCCGCCCATATCCGGTTCATCGCGCTCCTGGAGCTCGTCGTTGCCGTACGTACCACGGACGACCTCGCCGGCATTGCCCTACTCAGCGATCTTCGTCGCACTTCCTAATCAGCGGCCGAGTCGTCGTGGGGTGCCGGGCGGCGAAGCGAGGTGAGCCACGAACGGCAGCCGCCTGAAAGCCACACCCAGCACCCCCGGGTGATCTGGACCTTACGACTGGCCCGACCGACCCATCAACAACGTAGGGCCGCCTGATGCCGGCCACCCCCTTCGCCGAAAGAGCACCCCGATGCCGGCCACCACCGCCACCGCGCAGGACTTCATCCCGTACGCGACCGCCGCGATCGACTTCCACCGCGCCCTGAACATCCCCGCAGGCCCGCTCGTCGCTTCACGGGCCGAGCTGGACTCCCTCCACGAGCACCTGGTCGCGCTGCACGGCCTCCTCGACGCGCATGCCCAGCGCGTTTCCCCGCTGCTGCCGGTCGAGGGCGACCACCTCAAGGCCACCCGCACCCGCCTGTGGCAGGCCGCCGAGCACCTCCACGCCGCCTACCACTCCGCTCCCCGGCCGGGCAGCGGCGAGGTCCCCGACGCCGAAGCCTGCCGGGCCCGCCGACCCGAAGGCGCCCCGGAGCTGAGCATCTGCCGCCGCCACCAGGAGGCCGCCCAGCTGGTCCGGCGCCGCACCACCCCCGCCGATCTGCACTCGCCGTTCACCGGCCTCGTCCGCCACTGACCCCGGAATCCGTGATCATGCCCAGGAACCGCGCCACCGCCAGCCCCCTGTTCGTCCCCCGCAAGACCTCCCGCGCCCAACAGCGCGCCGCACGGGCCGAGTTCGCCGAGGCCCGCACCAAGGCCCGCCGCGCCGAAGCCCCCTCGGAGCGAAAGGAGTTCGAGGGCGTCGACCCCGAACTGCGAGCCACCTACCCCGCCTCCGGCCGGCCCGGACGCGCCTCGGCACGCGGCGGAAAGCTCCGCCTGCCCAAGCACCGGATGACCACCGCCGTCGCGGGCGGCGCGTATCCGTTCCTCGCCGAGGCCGGACTCGGCTCCGAGGGGATCTTCATCGGCCGGGACCTCCACGCCGAAGGCAGCTTCTGCTACGACCCGTTCGCGCTGTACAACTCCGGCCGAATAGAGGGCTTCACGAACCCGAATGCGGTTTTGTGCGGGGTGATCGGAATGGGCAAGTCGGCGCTGGCCAAGTCGATCGCCACCCGGGCCATCGCCCACGGGTACAAGATCTACATTCCGTCCGACCCGAAGGGTGAGTGGTCTGCTCTCGCCGAGGCCCTCGGCGGCCAGACCATCGCGCTCGGCCCCGGCCTGCCCGGGAAGTTGAACCCGCTGGACGCACCGGCGCGGCCTGCCGGGGTGAGCGAGGAGGACTGGACCAGTGAGGTCCGTAAGCGGCGCCTCCTGCTGCTGGCGAGCCTCGCGGCCACTGTGCTCAAGCGCGATCTGCTGCCGATGGAGCACACCGGTCTCGATGTCGCGCTCGACCTGGTCGTCGCCGAGGCCGAGGCGGCGGGCACCGTGCCGCTGCTGGGTGATATCGCCCACGCCCTCGGCCGCCCCGAGCACCTGGACGCCGCCCTCGGCGACGAGGCCGGCGGTCTCGGCCGGTCTGTCGACGACCTGGCGCACGCCCTGCGCCGCCTCGTCCACGGTGACCTCAGCGGCATGTTCGACGCGCCGTCGACCGTCAGCTTCGACCCGGACGCGCCGATGCTGTCGATCGACCTGTCACGCCTGGGCTCCAGCGGCGACGACACGGCCTTGGTGTTGGCCATGACGTGCGCGAGCGCGTGGATGGAGTCCGCACTCGCCGACCCCGACGGCGGGAGGCGCTGGGTGATCTACGACGAGGCGTGGCGGATCATGCGGCATGTCGGTCTCTTGGAGCGCATGCAGCAGCAGTGGAAGCTCAGCCGCGGCTTGGGCATCGCCAACCTGCTGATCCTGCACCGGCTTTCCGATCTGCTGTCCGCGGGTGACGCGGGATCGCGCGGCCGGGTCCTGGCTGAGGGCCTCCTCGCGGACTGCAGCACCCGGATCATCTACCGGCAGGAGCCGGACCAGATCGCGGCGTCCATGGTCCTGCTCGGCCTCACCGGCGTCGAAGCCCAGGCCATCGCCGCTCTGCCCCGCGGGCGTGGCCTGTGGAAGGTGGCGGGCCTCAGCTTCATCGTGCAGCACCTCCTCCACCAGCGCGAGCGCCGTCTCTACGACACCGACTTCCGCATGGCCGCCTAGGCGAACTACCAATCAAATAAACCGAGTTGAGGATCAGTATCACACGCCGGACGCCCGCGCATCGTCTATACCGACCACTCCGAGCTGACGGAGGAGGACTTCACCGCCTTCGAGTCCCTGATGGCCGCCCAACGCATCGCCAGGGGCAGCGGCCACGACGCCAACTGGGATCTGATCCTCACCGAGGAGGGCTCGGACAGGAACGGGTGGTTGCACACCACCGGTGTCTTCCGCCCTGCTCCGGAGGAACGGCTCACTCGCCCCGTGCCTCTGGGCTACGTCGAGATGGAGTTCAGCCGGGAGGGAAAAGCCCTGCCGGACATCCCGGCCGGGGCCGACCGGCAGCGGACCACCGTCGCCCTCGCCCGCAGCACCGGCGGACGCCACGGTGCGGTGGCCGAGGCGGCCACCGCCGCCCCGGCCACCGCACCAACAGTGCGCCGCACCCGCTGACCGTTCGCGTCCTTCGCGGCCACGGCCCCGCAGGCAACGATTCCAACCGCCAACCGACTTGGGCAGGGACTTCACCACCATGAGCAACCTGAGCTACTGGGTGTACGAGGGGAGCCGTCGCAGGCCCGGCGAGCTGGCGAGCGATCCGGCCCATCTCCCCGACAACGCTTCGCCGCTCTACCGCCCGTCCTCTTCCCGGGTGCAGGCGTCTTCGCCGGAGAGCCTCGACCGCGCCACCCGCCGTCTGGCTGCCGCCGACGAGGCGGAGTTCCCGAGCCTGTTCGGCGAACTCGTCAGCAGCAGCTTCGGCGCGGTCAACCAGCTCCACGAGCTGCTCAGCGCCGCCGCGGACTGGTGCCGGGACCACGCCGCGCGTCAGTACGGGGCCGAGTTGGAGACCCTGGCGGACCGAGTCGCCGACCTCGGCGAGGAGCTGCACCTCGTCAACGACAGCCTCGGCCGTGAACTTGCCTCCCGGAGCAACCGGCTGGCCGCCGCTGTCAGCCGGTCCCCCTCGCGTCCGCCTCGGCCCGCTCCCACCTCAGTGGCTCCGGCCGCCGCCCGGGAGGGCGTGCGGGGGCCGGACCCGGTGCCCCGTGTCCTCTGACAAGCGATCTTGACCCTTTGCCAGGTGAGTTTGACCGATGGGGAGGCCGAGAGTCAGGTCTAGACGGTGCGCCTGTACTCGTCGCGGCCGTGCCGCACCCGCGACTACAACAGGCCAGCTGCTTGGAGAACCTGGGTGTCACCGCGGTAGGGGTAGTGATGACCATGTTCGAGGCTCTTCTGCACCAGCCCCACGGCCTTGATCTTGTCGGCGTGGAAGACCGACCAGGTGTGGCACTTTTCGCACAACTCACAGGTCAGGAAGGGCCTGAGCCGGTACAGCCGATGGTCCCGGTCCGCCAGGTAAAGGCTTCCCGTCTCCACCCTGTCGCCCTTGTACGGCATGGTAGAGGTCGGGACCACGCTGTGATCACCCATGAGGCGCCGGAAGCTGATCGTCTCCTCCCCTCGGAAGTCATCCCAGGCCACGCCCGTCACGTGGATCAAGGGAAGGTCAGCGAGGAAGAGAGCACGGGTGCGCAGGGTGGACAGGTCCTCGTACACCTCGTCCAGTGCGGCCGGGAGCTCGACATCGGTCGGCTGCCGGTCATGGGCATAGTCGTTCCGTCGGCCGGCGAGGCGGATTCGCGCCTTGTCGGCCGCTTCGTCCTTGAGGAGCGCCCCCAGTTCGTGAAGCGGATGGTCGAGCCGCAAGCTGCGGCACTTCTTTCCCCCCACCTCTGTCAGGATGCTGGCCCAATCACCGAATCCCGGCCCTCCGGGGGCATTCGCCAGCTTGCGCTGGACGTCCGCGACGGAGGTCAGGTCGATTTTGGCTTCCCTGGCAAGTGCAGCCGCGACAAGGGCGGTGTAAGCCAGCAGTGACTCTGCCGCACCAAGGGTGGCCGTGTAGGCGATCCTCCGATCGCCAGCACTCATTCGCACCTCGGCCTCCCGCCAACGCAAAGCAACGGGATACGGGAGCCGGGTCCGCGCGATGTAGTCCGGGGCGTCCAGCTCTGCAGCCGCCTCAGCCCTCAGGCGGGTGACCTGCCCCGCAGCAAGGATCGCCCGCCTGGCCTCCGTAAGGTCTGTTCCCCTGTCAAAGACCGTATCGGCCAGCGCCACCGCGTCGGTGCTCCAGGCTCCCAGCCGCCGCCCGGCGGCGGCGAGGTCGCCCAAGGCTGCGGACAGTGCTTCATCGTTCCGAGGTAGTCCCAACGCCTTCAAGGCCGTCAACTGGATGCGCGGAATAACCTCTCCAGAGACCAACGAACCGACGGCGTCAGAACGGAGAAACGCCAGGATCAGGCGCTCATGTTCCGGTGCCAGGGGGCTCACAGGGCGCAGGACTACGGTGCCGCCCATGGCAGCCGCAGGAAGGTCGGCCTCCTGAACACCTGCCGCCTTAGGACGACCGGAGACGATGCGGGACAGCACAATGTCGCCGGCCTGAAGACGCGATCGATCCGGAACATCGCTTCGCCAGTCGGAATCCTCATCCCGTTCAGCGATTGATCCGTCGCGTCCGATGTGCCGAAGCCAGATGAGGCGAACAGCCCCGGGGTCACTGGCCTTGCAGGTCCCCAGTGCGCTCCTATTCGGGCTCCAACCGTGGATGACCTGTCCTATGACCGACTCGAATGCCAAGGTCCGATCCGTGCCGTGCACAGCCGGGTCTTCGGGTCGATCGCTGGCACTGGACAAGGTCCCCCCTGGGATTCGGTGATGACGGAATCCTAATGGGGAGATGTGCACCCCAGAGACTCGGATTCAAGGAGCTGATTGAGTGTCAGTACCCCCAGCGGTCGCTGACATCGGCGAGCGCGCCCTGCTCCAGTCAGCGGCACCCGCCCGGCGCGGGAACGGGGGCCTCCGTCGGCCGGCTCGCGGAAGAGGCCGGCCCGCTCAACCGGGAGCAGCCGGGCCCGGTAGTCCACCTGGACGGGAGTGTCGGTGGCGGGCTCGGAGAACGGGCGGTACAACGGGCGGCGGGGTGTTCGGCGTTCATGATCAGCCAGCCTGGTAGGACCGGACCGGCCCCTGCCGTCCTCTGACGAGTGATCTTGACCGGTTGCCAACCGATCTTGACCGTCGGCCTGTCAGCGGCAGATCCAGTAGCTGTTGCGGGTCGAGTGCCTGTGTCGCTCGCCGGTCGGGCGAGTCACCACGACGGCGCCGTCTTCGTACGAGACCCGGTCGCCCGCCGCGACGAACACCGGCTTGTCCAGGTCGACATGGAAGTCGCAGTGAAGCTGGAACTCGCTAAGGAGCAGCAGCCGCGGCACTGGAGTGACTCCATCGAAATTGATGCGCATGGGGCCGAGCATTCCCGAGGACGCGGTGCGGTTGCGACAGGTTTCCGGCCCTCTTGGTATGGGCCGCCTCGGGTGGCGCGGCAGCGATCAGGCTCCAGTCAAGATCAAGTGACAGAGACCTGCGGGCCGTCAAGATCTCTTGGCAATCGGTCAAGATCACCTGTCAGAGGACACCCCGGAGCCAGCCGCCGATCGCTGCGGCCTCGCCCGGACGCCGCCGTTCGCCCTGACCGGCGCTAGCACCGGATCACGGCCCCGCCAAACCGGCGGATCTCCGCATCCTCGTCCTCGCCCCCTCACCGCCCGCCGGCCCCGGCGCTCCGCCAGGCCGCCCTCTCGAAGGAGAGCCCGTGGATCCCGACTGCGTAACCGTGCTGTTCAGCGACAAGGGCGGAGGCATCAACGCCCGCGTCTTCGGGCCCTTCACCTCGGACAAGCCCGGAGACACTGCCAACCGCCAGCGCTACGCCGAGATCACCGTCCCGCTCGAACAGCGGGGACTCAACTGCACCGTGGACTTCGGCCTCGACGACTACATCGTCAACGCGGAACTTCCCGACAGCAGCCATCTGACGATCTCCCCGGAGCAGTCCGACTACCCAGACGACACTCCTCCGGGCTGGCTGGTGACGCGCTCGAACCCCGACGACCCCGACCTGTTCGAGATCGTCTACGACAGCCAGGCCGGCGGCCCGGCGCAGTTCAACGCGGGGAGCGTTCCGCACCTGCTGGCCGGGGTCGACGCCCGCCTCGACGAGTTGGGCGTCGCGACACGGGAGCAGGCGGCGGCGCTGCAGCAGCGCGCCGAGTCGCTACTGCACCGGGCTGGCTTCGTCCCCGTCGTCCGCTTCCACGACAGCTACCACCGGCTGCCCGCTGGCATGGCTGATCCCGGCGAACGGCAGGCAGCGCTCGGCCGGGCTCTCGACCTCCTGCGCGACGAGGGGTACGGCTACGCCTTCCCCGCTGATTTGCGCCCTGTGGATCCGCGACCCACCGCAGCCCCGCGCAACCAGCCTGGGGTCTCGCTGCCCTCGGTCGGCCGGGCGATCGCCGAGGCCGGCCACACGCGGGAGGTCGTCGAGGCGCTCAGCGAGCTGACCGCCCCCGGCGACGGCGTCCTCGACCAGGTGATCGGTGTCCTCGACCAGACCGCCGAGTGGTGGGAGGGCCTCGGCGGCGCCGCTGATCCGCACTACGCCGCGCGCCTGCGCTACATCTCCGAGCACGTCGGGGGCTACGTGCGGGAGGTCCGAGCGATGCGCGGCGACCTCGCCGACCGGCACGCCCCGCATCCCGGCCGCTCCCGGTCGGCACCCCCGCCCGTCTGCGCGACGGCCTCCGACGAGGCCAGGGTTGCCGCCGCCCTCGCCGCCTCCCCGACGGCAACCCGCACCCTCACGGGCCACCCCGCCGAGCCCGCCCTGGCTGCGGCTGCCGCCGCTGTGCGCCCGGCCGGGCCCCGCCGCTGACCACCACCGCCCGGAAGGAGCACCACATGCCTCGTACCAGCAGACCGCGCCCCGTCAACCGACCACCGCCCGTGCCCCGAAGCGGAGCCCCCTCATGTCTGCCGATTCACCCGACCTCCTGCCCCACGTCGCCCTCGGCCGCCACCCCGATCACGGCATCGTCGCGGCCCTGCCCACCCAGTCGGCCGCCGCCCAGTGGTTCCTGGAGCGGCTCGAGTTCCAGCCCGTCCCCGGCCACCCGAGCCTGTACGCGCTGACCGACCAGCACCGCGAACCGACCGAGCGCGCAGCCTGGGCCGCCAAGCTCCTCAACGGAGCCGGCTACCGCGTCGACACCGACCTGGCCCTCGCGCCCACGAACGCCACCGAAACAGCGCGGACGCGGATCGACGCGCCCCTCCAACCACCGGCCCACGAAGTGGACACGGGCCCTGACGTCGCCTTCGCAGAACACCCGCGGCTGGGCGTCGTCGCCGCCGTCGGCGGCAACCAGCCGCTCAGCCCGGCCGTCTTCCTGGAGACCGACGGCTGGCGCCACCACCGCGAGCTGGACATCTACCTCGCCCCGCCGGCCGCCACCCGGGCGCAGTCCCTCGACGCGGTCGCCAGGACCACGGTGGCGTTGCAGCGGGGCAACTACCAGGTGGCGATGCATCCGCAGCTCGCTGACTCCGTCGCCGCCCGCAGGGCCCCGGCCACCGAGGCGTTCACCACACGCAGGTTCCGTGTCGACGAGGCCGCGCTCGCCAAGAGCCCTGCGGCCCGCTCGGTGACCACCGCGAAGGCCGCTGCTCCGTCGGGCCCGCCACCTACTGCAGCAGATCCGCGAGTTGCCTTCGCCCGTGCCCGCTGACCCCAGCCCCCCTAATCAGACGAAGGACCCGAGATGGCAGTGAAGAAGGTATGGAAGATCTCGCACTCGTGCGGGCACGAGAGCGAGCGTGACCTCGGTGACCGCCCGGCCGACCGCCGCGCCGGGTTCGCCGACTGGCTCGCCAAGCAGGACTGCACCGACTGCTGGCGGGCGGCGAAGGACGGAGACGAAACCGACAAGGCCACCTGGCTGGAGGCGAAGCGCGCCGCCGAGCAGGCGGAGTCGGACGCCTGGTCCGAGCAGTACCGGATGCCGCCGCTGGAGGGCACCGACAAGGGCCGGGCCTGGGGCGTGCGCTGCCGCCACCAGCTCCTGGCCGCCGCCTACACGGTCCTCGTCCAGGAGGACGGCCTGTCCGAGACCGACTGGGAGCAGATCGAGGAGCGGGCCCGAACGGTCACACGCGCCGGCTGGTGGATCGACCAGCGAGCTTCCGAGCCCCGCGACCTGGAGGAACTGCTGACCGCAGCCGTGGACGCAGACCGGCCGACCGAGAACCCCTTCGTGTGACCTGCCGGTGCCCTGCCCCGGCGCAGGGCACCGGCCACAGCACGGCATCGCCACGCCGACACCAGGCTGCTCCGGCCGCCAGCTCCTACCACCGATCTCCGGCCGGGCCAAACCGCCGGATCTGCGGATCCTCTCCTTGCCAGCCCGCCCGCCGGGCCCCGCCGCCCGTCCGAGAGGGGACGCCGTGATCGCCCACCTGCAGCGCGCCACCACCACGGCCGCGCTGATTCCCGCCCTCTACGGGCACAATGACCCGCGCTACCGCTTGCAGCCCCGGCTGATCGATGCCGACTACCGCGGAGCAGGCAAACAGCTCCCCCTCTTCGGCGACCCGCAGGAAGTCCTCGGCGGCGGCGTCCTGGACGCCCCCGCCACCCGGATCGGCTCCCGGGCACCCGAGCGCCCGGTGTGGATGTGCTCCGTACGCTCCGACCCGCGCCACCCGGACCTGACCGACGCCCAGTGGGCCGCCGTCGCCCGACGTCTGGTCACCGCGACCGGACTCGCCCCCGCAGACGACCCGGACGGCTGCCGATGGGCCGCGATCCGAACCCTCGACCGCTCGGTGCACATCGTCGCCACCGTCGTCCGCGAGGACGGCAGCGTCCACGGCACCTACCGGGACGCCTTCCACGCACAGGCCGAATGCCACCGCATCGCCGCCGACCTCGGCCACCTCAACCGGTCAGCGCCCTCCGTCACCACCGCCAAGGACTACCGCATACCCGCACCCGTGATCGCCATCAGCCTCGAACCGAGCGGCAGCGTCGTCGCCAAGGGCTCCAGCGACGACCTGTCCGCCGCCCTGCTCAAGCACGCAGGGTTCAAGCAGATCGAGGACTGGCACGGCCGCCGCCACCGACTTCCCAGCTCCACCGCCCGCCCCGACAGCGCCGCCATCGCCACCCACGCGGCAGAGATGCTGCGCGCCGCCCGGTACGACGTCGACATCGACCCCCAACTCGACATCGAGCCACTCAACACCGCGGGGCAGCAGCTCCTCCACCTCACCGACCAGCTCCGCGCCGCCACCGAGTTCGACGAACTCGCCGGCGTGCTCGACAACCTGCTCGACCCGGACGACGGAGCGCTCGTCCGCCTTCAGGAAGCCCTGGAGATCGCCTCCGAGCAGATCACTGACCTCGACCCCGAGCAGTACGAACTCTCGGACCGGTTCGGCGTCGCCTCCGACCAGCTCGTCGCTGCCCAGGCCGAACTGGCCGGGGCTGTCGACGAGGTGCAGCGCGCCAAGTCCCACACGGAAGGTGCCGCCGACCGTCGGGCTTCCGCCTCCTACTCAGCCGCAGTCCGCGCGGCCCGCGCCACCTCGCCGGCCGTCGCCGCCCGCGGTGTGAACGCCACCGTGGCGACCGCAACCGCACCGCCGGCCGTTGCGGGGCCCCGGACGCCGGGCCGCACGCGGTGACCACCACCCCTACACCTCAGTGGAGTTGGCCCGATGCCTGAGCACTACCCGTCGATCGGCGAGGCGATCGGGGCCGCGATGCAGCACAACATCCGCCTCGCCCACGGACCGGATCCCGCCCAGCCCCTCCAGCTCCGGTACTTCCCTCCGCCAGCCGCCGACCCCTACTCGATGCCGGGCATGATCGCGCGGCTCGAAGTGACGGCCAACCCACAGGACGTCGCCGGGATCGTCGAGGAAGCGACCAGCGCCCTCGTCGGTCCGCTGCCGCAGCTCACCGAACTGGTCGCCGCGTCCGCCGACTGGGCCAGGGCCCGGCTCGACTTCGACGCCCCGCACAGCAACCCCGCCTTCGAGGTGTGGACACGACTGGCCTCCGCCCACCGGATGCTGGCCCAGGTCCAGGAGGACCTGGAGGCCGCCCTCGACGGCATCGCCTCGCTGCCTGCGGAAGTGAGCGCCTCCCGGAACCACGACTTCGTCAAGGTCCTGCGGACCCGGGAACTGCTGCACGACGTGATGGGGGCCGGCCATCCCGAACCCGACCCCGAGGCGAAGCGGCGGCAGGCCGCCATCGCCGGATCGCCCAGTGCCCACGCCCCGTCCGGCGCCCGACCCGCTACACCCGCCGCGACGCCTTCCCCCCACGTCGGCGGGCCAACTCCCGGCCGCACTCGCTGAGCCCTACCTGCCTCCCCGACCCCTTTCGAACAGGAACGCTCCATGTACTCCGCACTCACCCCCGCACCCGTGGTCACGTTCACGCGGGACTCCCAGGGCAACATCACTGCCGACGCCGACTTCAACCCCGGCCTGGTCGCCGAACTCCTCGCGCATGCCGGCTTCACCGGCGACGCCGACATCCCCTACGAATTCCCTTCCCTTCCCGCCGATCTGGGGCTCGAACCGACACGCCAGGCGCTCGCCTACGCCAACCACATGCTCAGCGCCGCCCGGTACGTGACGACGATGCCGCCCGAGCTGAAGACGATCCACGGCCACGCCGAGCGGTTCACCTACCGGCTCAGTCCTACCGAGTCCCTCGAAGCCGATATCGAGGAGCTCTCCGACTCCCTGTACCGCTGCGAGGACGTTGCCGACATTGCGCGCATCGCCGACACGATCTTCAACGAGGGCGAGGGCGTCCTGGTCGCCGTCGAGAACTTCGCGCGGACCGCCGCGCACAAGCTGGCCGCCTTCGACACCGAGGAGGCCGGAGCCATCGCCGACCAGTTCCTCAGCATCTCCCGGCGTCTGGACACCATCACCTCGGTCTACGGCTTCATCGGCGAGAACCTCCTCGACCTCCACGACAACGTGTCCGCCGACCAGCCGTCCGCTGTCCCGCCTCCGGCCGCCACCAGCTGAAACGTTCCCTCTAGATCCGCAAGGAGCAGGCCCGTGAACCGTACGAGAGCCGAGCGCGCCCCGCCCCTGCCCGCTCGCACACACCAGGAACCCCCTTGCCTGCCCCGCGTACCAGCGCGCCGTCGACCACCTCCGGGTCCGACGCGCTCCTCTACCTCCTCTACGGCGTCCTCGGCGCCGCCCTGGCTTTCGGCTCACTCGCCTGGGTGACCGGCAACCTCGCCAACTACTTCGTCGGCAGCGGACCGTGGGCCCCGTTCCGGGCCACCGACGCTCTGCTCCACCCCGACGTACTGTGGCCGCACCTGAGCGCCACCGCACTGCTGGTCGGCGCCCGCGTCATCCCCGGCCTGCTCACCATCGTCCTGACGATCACGGGCCTGGTGCTGTGGATGCGCTGGCGCGGCGGCGCGAAGACCGGCCTCGCCCGCAAGGCCGACCTCGCCCCGCTGCTGGACAAGGAAGTCACCGCGAAGGCCCGCAGCCTGCGCCCGAGCCTGAACGACCGGGAGTGTAAAAGAGGTCGAGCCCAACGACCGGGGCATCCTGGTCGGCACGCTCTCCCCCGGCAAGGCCGAGGTCCGTGCCTCCTGGGAGGACGTCCTCGTCGCCATCATGGCGCCGCGCTCCGGTAAGACCTCCGGACTGGCGATCCCCGCGATTCTCGCCGCACCCGGTCCTGTTCTGCTCACCTCGAACAAGGCGGCCAACGACGCCTACACCACCACGGTGGACGCCCGGTCGAAGGTGGGCACCGTCTGGACGCTCGACCCGCAGCAGATCGCCCACCACCCACGCGAGATGTGGTGGGACATCCTCGCCGACGCCCGCGACCTCGCCGGCGCGAAGCGACTCGCTGGGCACTTCGTCACCGCGTCCGTGGACGAATCCAGCGGCTCGGACTTCTGGTCGACCGCGGCGAGCAACACGCTCGGCGCCCTCTTCCTCGCCGCCTCAAGCCACCGCCGACCGATCACCGACGTCCTTGCCTGGCTGGCCTCTCCGGCCGACCGCACCCCGGTCGACCTGCTCTCCGATTCCGGCCACCACGCCGTCGCCGCCCAGCTCCAGGGCACTGTCTCCGGCGCGACGGAGACCCGGGACGGGATCTACGAGACCGCGAGGCAGTACGCCAGCTGCCTGCTGGACCCGGAGATCGCCGCGTGGGTCACCCCGACGCCTGGCCTGCCGGAGTTCAAGCCGTTCGAGTTCGCCACCTCCCGCGACACCTTGTACTTGCTGAGCAAGGACGGCGGGGGCAGCGCCAGCGCGATCATCGCAGCGGCGGCCGACGCGGTGATGCGGGCGGCCGTCATCGTGGCAGAGCGCTCCGGCGGACGCCTCGACCCGCCCGCGCTGTGCGTCCTCGACGAGGCCGCCAACGTCTGCCGCATCAGCGACCTCCCGGATCTCTACTCCCACCTGGGCAGCCGTGGCGTCATCCCGATGACCATCCTGCAGAGCTACCGGCAGGGCCAGCGCTGCTGGGGAGAGGCCGGCATGGACGCCCTCTGGTCCGCAGCCACCGTCAAGGTGATCGGCAGCGGCATCGACGACGCCGACTTCGCGGACAAGCTGTCCCGACAGATCGGCGAGCACGACGTCCAGACCACCTCGGTGTCGACGAGCGACGGCGGCAAGTCCACCTCCGTGTCGATGCGCACCGAGCGCATCCTGCCGCCGGACGCCATCCGCGCGCTGCCCAAGGGCAAGATCCTGCTGTTCGCCACCGGCATGCGGGTGGCGATGCTCGACCTCAAGCCCTGGTACAAGGAGCGCTCCGCCAAGGAGATCGGCCCGGCTTCCTCGCGCGCCACCAAGGCCATCACCGAGCGTGCCCTCGCCAAGGCCAGCGCTGACCGCGACAACTTCGGGCTGGCGTCGTGAGCACCAGGCGCACCACCAGCCGGTGGCCCGACCGCCTGTCCAAGGACACGGAGCCCGATCCTGCGTTCGCCGGGCCGAGTTGGCGCCACGTGCGACGCGGCACATGGGTCTACCAGAACGCCCCCGGGGCTGCCCGTGTGCAAGCTGGCCTGCTGGACAACGGGAGCTGGTCCCTGGACCTGTGGTCAGCACAGAACCGGCTGCTCGCCCACGGCTCGGCCACCGCCAGCGAGGTCAGCGCACTCGCACCAGTACTCGCCGCCAACGCCGCCCGCTGGGCACCGCCGTCGGGCCGTGAAGCCTCGCAGCGTCGCTTCGCCGGAACCGCCGAAGCACTGCGCAACGGCAGCCGGTCCGCACCGGACGAGGCCAGGGTCCACGCGGCCACCGCCGCCTCGCCCAGCGACGCCCTCCCCGGACGATCTCCTGCCTTGGCCGTTCCACCGCCGCCCGCGCGCCCGGCGCCACCATCCGCCGCCCGCCGCTGACCGCCCCCTCCCTCACCGAAGGTCCTACTCCGATGCCCGTCACCACACGTCGAGCTGGAGAACGGCGAGGCCGACGGCTGCTCCCCGTGGTCCTGCCGGTCTGGTGCTCCCGCGGTAGGCGACCTTGCGCTCGCTGCTTAAACCCCCCTGTCGAGTCCTGGAGTTGCCATGTTCGAAAGCACTTCTTCGTCTCGTGTCCCCCGCTCCGAGCGGCTGGCCGGCTCTCCGGTCGTCCGTCGGGGCGGCCAGTGGTGGCTCGTCAGCAGTACCGGGTCGATCCTGGCGAACGACCCGAGTTTCACCGGTGAGCTGGACCGCTTCGCCGCCGCCATGGCCGCCGCCGACCGCGAGGTCGCCCGGATCCGGGACGAGCGGGCAGCCGCCCGGAAGGAGGGACCGTGATGCACGCCCTGCTCAAGGGCGAGCAGGCCGTCCTCGGCGCGGTCCTGCTCGACCCGGCCCAGCTCGACAGGCTGTCCTGGCTGACGCCGGCCGACTTCTACCGACCGGCCCACCAGGCCCTCTTCGCCGCGATGCGGACGATCAACGCCAAGGAGCGGCCGGGACGGGAGGCGGACGGCACGGTGCCGATGTCCTGGCTGACGGGCACCGTCACCGAGGCCGGCCGCCACGTGCGCGGGCTGAGCGCCTCGTACGCGCACACCCTGATCGCCGCGTGCCCGCGTCCGAAGAACGCTCCGGTCTACGGCCGGATGGTGCTCGAAGGCTCCATCCACCGGACCGTGACGGAGCACGCTGTTCGCCTCGAACACGTCGCCCGGGTCGATGCCGAGCAGCAGCAGGTCGACGGCGTGTTGCACCACGCCGACGTCCTGGCGGGTGTGCTCGGCGATCTCGCCCGCCGATGGGGCACCGAGCCCCGGCCACTCGCTCCGGCACCCACCGCTGCGGGACTCGCGCAGGCGACGCCGTCGCCCGTCGCACCCGCGCAGGCCGAGGACGAGCAGTTCCTGCTGGCCGTCCTCGTCAGCCAGCCCGCGGCGATGGCCGAGGTCTACGACTGGCTGCGGCCTGGCGACTTCGCCGAGCCCGGCAACGGCCAGGTCTACCGGTGTCTGGGGGCCCTCCAGCACCGGGGCGAGCCGATCGACGAGGTCACCGCCCTGTGGGAGGTCCAGCGGCGCGGCCTGCTGACCGACGGCACCCTCTCGCACGAGCAGCTCGACAGCGTCTTCGGCGGGCCGGGAGCAGGCTCGGCCGAGTGGCTGGGCGATCGGGTCATCCGCTCCTCGGTCGTCCGCACCGCCGCCGGGGCCGCCAGCACGATCAGGTCCTTGGCCGAGAACGAGGCCATGGCACCCGGCCGTCTCATCGGCCAGGCCCTGCATGCCCTCGGCCCGCTCGACGAGGTGCGCGCCCGCTGGCGCACGGCCAACGGGCGCCCTTCTCCAGGCACCGATAAGGCCGGCCCGGCGGAACCCTCCGATCCTGCGGCCCGGGTGCACGCGGCGCTGGCCCGCAGCTCCCCACGGCCAGCGACCGCGAAGGCCGCCCCGTCGACAGCTCCCCTTGCCCGGTCGGGCACCGCACCACACCGCCGCACTTCTCCCTCCTTCCACCCGCGGAGCACCCCGTGAACAGCCCTATGTCGGAGACCCTGCTGCTGCACGCCACAGCAACGGCACTCGACGCCCAGCGTGACAAGTTGCCCAAGGTGCACGCCCCGTTCCGCCTGCCCGACCCCATCGCTGTGGGTCGCCAGATCACCGAACTCGGCGGCTCCATCGTCGAGATGGGCGACGAGTACCTGTTCCGCGCAGAGGTGTCCGCACCACAGGAGCACACCGTGCTCGCGGCCGAGGCGTTCGCCAACGCGATCGGCAGCGTCGCCCAGGCGGCCTCCGCCCTCGGCACGGTCGCCCAGCAGCTCGCCTTCGTCGCCCGCACAGCCAGCAAGCGTGGTGAGCCTGCCTACAAGGACGCCCACACGATCGCCGGCGAGACCGTCGAGTTCGCCGTCGAGACGGCACGCGACGACCTCGCCGAGGCGGCCAAGACTCTTCGAACGGCGGCCTCTGCCATCTCCCCGCCGTCGGTCCAGCTCAGGCAGGCCGCCCTCGCCCGCTCTCCGGCTCCCTCGACCTCCGGGGCGCCGCCGACCGCGACCACCGCTGCCCCGGTCTCCGCCCCGGCCGTCCACCAGGCAGCCCCCGTCGCGGCCTCGGCCACCATACGAGGCCGGCGATGACGGTCTCGATACCGCAGTTCCCGCCCGGACCGCTGATCGGGAGTCTGTGCAGCGGGTACGGCGGGCTCGACCTCGGCGTCCAGAGCGTGCTCGGCGGCCAGCTCGCCTGGCACGCCGAGATCGAGCCCGGCCCGTCCGCGATCCTGGCCAGGCACTGGCCCGGCGTGCCGAACCTCGGTGATGTCACGGCGGTGGACTGGGCGAACGTTCCGCGGGTCGGGGTCCTCACAGCCGGTTTCCCCTGTCAAAGACGTCTCGGTCGCGGGCCGTCGAGTCGGCCTCAACTCGCAGACCCGATCAGGGCTTTGGCTGCACGTTGCCCGCGCTGTCGAAGTCCTCCGCCCCTGCCTCCTGGTGGTCGAGAATGTACGAGGACTCCTCACCTCCCCAGGTTCCGCTGGCGACCTGGAACCCTGCCCGTGGTGTTTGGGAGACGATGCAACCCTCCCTCCTCTGCGGGCACTTGGCGCCGTACTCGGCACCCTGGCCCAGCTCCGGTACGACGCGCGGTGGCTCGTTCTTCGCGCCTCCGACGTCGGAGCCCCCCACCACCGGGCCCGGGTCTTCCTCACTGCCTGGCCCGCCGACCACGGTGCTGAAGACGCCGACCAGCAACATCGCCAAGAACGGCGGCAGCCAGCACCCGGCCAAGCGCAAGAGCGGCGGCCACGGCCCGAACTTGGCCGACGAGGTGGAGTGGCTTTTGCCGACGCCGAAGGCCAGCGACGGGATCAAGGGGTCGCCGAACCAGCGGCACGGGAACGGGGACCTGACCCTTCCTTCGGCAGCCGCCTCTTTGCTGCCGACGCCGAGGGCCTCCGACACGGGCACCCCGGGGCGGCGGCCTGGGAAGGGCTGGCGACCGCCGCTGTCGGCGGTGGTCCTGCCGCTCTGGGCGAACCCGCCGTCGGAGCAGACCATGGACGGTGGGGACAGTACGCCTCCGCCATCGCCCGATGGGAGACCCTCACCCGCCCCGCGCCGCCGGCCACCGACGAAGGCGGACGGTTGCGGGCCGAGTTCGTGGAGTGGATGCAAGGGCTTCCGGCTGGCTGGGTAACCGCCACCCCCGGGCTCGGTCGACCGGCACAGCTCACCGCTCTCGGCAATGGCGTTGTCCCGCAACAGGCCGCCAGGGCTCTGAAGTTGCTGGGGCCACCGATGTCCCACTGCCTGATGTGTCGGGTCCGGTAGGGGCTTCTACCTGCTTTTCGCGGCCGTACCAAATCGCGGATTCTCCGGACTCTTCTCCCGGCAGCCGCACGAACCGAGAGGGCTGCCATGCCTGCGCATTCCCCGGCCCGCCGGGCACCCGCCCGCGCGCCGCCGACCGCACGACCGAAGGACTCCCCCTTGAGCACCACCCCCGTCGTCTCCGGCCAAGCCCAGGACAGCAGCTACCGGGCTGTCCTGGGCGCCCCGCACGTCGCCCGCCTCCTCTCAGGCACCCTGATCGGACGGCTGCCCACCGGCATGGCCCCGGTCGCGATCCTTCTGCTGGTGCGAGCCGAGCACGGCTCGCTCGCCCTGGCCGGACTACTCGGTGCGCTGTACGGCTTGGCCGCCGCGATCGGCCAGCCGATGCTCGGCCGCCTGGTCGACCGCTGCGGCCAGACCGTGGTCCTCTACACCGCAGCCCCGGCCGCGAGCGCGGCCTTCCTGCTGTTTCCGTGCACCGGCCCGACCCGGCACCCGGTGCTCGGCGCGCTGACCGTCCTGGTGGCCGGCCTCGCGACTCCGCCGCTGGAGGCCGGTCTTCGGGCGCTGTGGCCGCACGTCCTTCCCGACCCTGACCGCCAGCGTGCCGCGCTTGCGCTCGACAGCAGCACGCAGGGCCTGGTGTTCGTGGTCGGCCCACTGCTGGCAACCGGCTTCGCTGCCGGCGCCGGAGCCCCTGCTGCACTGACGGCGACCGCGGCGCTCGGCCTGCTCGGCACCGGCCTGGTGATCACGAGTAAGCCCTCCGCAAGGTGGAGGCCGGACACCACGGCCGAGCGGGCAGACCGTTTGGGGCCGCTTCGGGTGCCGGGTCTGCGGGTCCTGTTCGCCGCTCTCACCGGGACCGGCGTCGCCCTGGGCGCGGTGAACGTGCTCGCCCTCGCCTCTGCCGAGCGCCACCACGCCGGATGGCTGTCCGGGGTGATGCCCGCCGCGCTGTCCGTCGGCAGCATGCTCGGCGGCCTGGCCTACGGCCGCCGCGTCTGGCCCGGCGCCCCGGCCCGGCACCTGGTGGCCGCCTCGATCGGCTTCGCCGCCGGGTGGATGGTGCTGCTGCCCGACCCGGTGCCCGCCATCGCCGCGCTCGGCGCCGTCCTGCCCGGCACCTTCCTCGCCCCGCTGCTGACCGCGAGCTTCCTGACCGTCGACCGCCTCGCTCCCGACGCCGAATCGACCGAGGCGTTCGCCTGGCTCATCGCCTGCATCGGCGTCGGCCAGGCCGCCGGCACCGGCCTCGCTTCCCTCGCCAGCACTGGCGGCCCGCTGCTCGTCGCCCTCGTCCCGCTCGCCGGGGCCAGCGCCGCGCTCTGGCTGCTCCGCCGCTTCAACCACCTGCTCTCCGCCTGACCATCCCGCTCCAGCCGAAAGAACCACCATGAACACCACTACCCCCACAACTCCCCTCCCCACCATGCACGTTGTGTGGGACTGGAACGGCACGGTCAAGGATGACCTCGACGACCACGTCGACGCGCTGAACGCGACGCTTCCCGCCCTCGGCGGTGATCTCGTCGACCGGGATACCTACCGGGCCAAGCACACCGTGCCGATCCCGAACTTCTACGCTCGGCTGCTCGGGCGCGAGATCACCGAGCAGGAGTGGCTGGACAGCGACGGCGCGTTCCTGGAGCACCTTCGCGCGCAGCCCGTCCGGGTCCGCGACGGTGCCGTCGAGCTGATGACGGCGCTGCACGAGGCCGGCCACACGCAGTCGCTGCTGTCCCTCTGCCCGCACGACACCCTGCTGGCCGAGGTGGACGAGGCCGGGATCGGGCACCTCTTCGACCGCATCGACGGACGTACCGGTGCGTCCGGGGGCACGAAGGCGGCCCCGCTGGCCGCCCACCTCGACGCTCTCGGCCTCGCCGACCAGGGCCACCGGGTGCTGCTGGTCGGCGACGCCCTGGACGACGCGGACGCCGCCCACGCCAACGGCGCGCACGCGGTCCTCCACACCGGCGGCCTCCACCACCCCGCCAAGCTCGCCGCCGCCGGCCACCCCCTGGCGGACACCCTCGCTGACGCCGTCGCCCTCGGGTCGCAGCTCATCGCCCGGACCGCCCAACCGGTCTGCTCCTAGCACGAATTGGCAGCCGTACCAAACCGCCGAATCCGCGGATCCTCTTCCCACCCGCACCCCTGGAGCACGCCCTTGACCCGCTGCAGAAGACCCTCTTCGGCTTCCCCCGCGTCCCCTGCCCGCCCGAACCACCTGGATGAACCATGTCCGACGCCACGACCACGGGCTCCCCCGAGCCCGAGCCGATCCGCATCCCCGACGAGGACCTCGACGACCTCGCCAGCACCCTCGCACGGACCATCGCCGAGGTCCGCCAGCACGGCGTCCTCCTCGACCGCCTCGGCGCCGAGCCCGACCCGAGCACCGCCCTCGGCGACGATGAGCCGGAGGCGGGCTCCGCCGAGGCCGAAGCCGACGGACCGGCGTCGGTGTTCATCCTGGCCATGGGCGGCACGGAGTACGCCGCCGAGCTGGCCGCCCTCGGCAACTGGGTTACCCACGTGCTCCTGCCGACCTACGGGCGGGAGATCGGCTCGACCCGGCCCTGGTGCGCGCGCTGGTACGAGCACCAGGAGGCCGTCGCCCGCCTCCACGGGCTCTGGCTCGCGTGGCAACAGCTGACCGACACCGAGGCCGGCCTCACGGGCCCGTCGACCTGGCACCGTGACCATCTCGACCACACGCTCCTCCAGCTCCGTGCCCCGGACGGACCGTTCGCCGCATGCACCACCAGCCCGGCCCGGCCCAACCACCGTGTCCTGGCGTCGCCCGACCAGCTGGGGCTCGCCGCATGAAGGCCACTGACTTCCGGCTCGACGGCCTGGAACCCGCCGACGACTTCAGCGCCGACCTCTACGACTGCACCTGGGTGGGCGACTTCAAGACGCTCTCCCAGCACGACGCGGGCGAGCGCAGCTTCATCATCGCCTTCGACGCCTCGGCGACGTGGGGCTATCCCAACATGCCCAACATCGTCTCCTTCGACATCATCCGTGACAGCAGCCAGGCCGCCTTCGGCATGCGCCGCGCCGAGCACGCCACCTTCGCGTTCGCGCAGAACTGGCTCGTCAACCGCGGCTGCCCGCCGGACGCACTCGCACCGACCATCGTTGCTCCCACCCCTGCCGACGATCTCTCGGTCCGGGTCGAGGACCGCATCCGGCGCTCGGGCGAGCGCCTTGAGGTCGTCGGCTACCAGGTCATCGACGGATCCGATGTCGAGGGCTGGAGCATCGCCGTCGACCGCCAGGACAAGGACCTACCCGTCCGGCTGTTCCTGGAGACGCTCCAGCCTGACCAGTTCACCTACACGGTGCGCGAAGGGGCGTTCGCCGACCACGCCGCCGCCGACAACTGGCTGGAGAAGCGCTCCAGCCCGCTGCCCGAGGCGCCCGAGTACCGCCTCGACGCGGAGGCCCTGCGGACCAGCGCAGCGCTCTCCCGCTCCGCTCCACTCTGCCCGACCGGCCCCGCCCCGGCCGCGCCTGCTACCCCCGTCAACCCCCCGCAGTCCCTCGGAAGGTCACTGTGAGCCGCGCCAAGTTCGCCTTCGCCGCGCACCCCGACGCCATCGCCGACCTGCGCCAACTGCCCGAACCCATAAGGGACCAGGCCCTGCTGCACCTCCAGGACATGGTCCACGGCGAGCGCGTCGCCAGCCGCCTCGACGGACGCCTGGAGGGCTGCCACAAGGTCGTCCTCGGGGCTGGTGGCGACTGGGCCACCCACCGCTTGGTCGTGCAGTTCCGCGAGGCACCGCCCACCTCCAAGCACGCCCGCGAGGTCTACCTCGTCGCCGCCGGCCCGCGCCTCGACTACGCGGTCTACCGCTCAGCCCAGAACCGGCTGGGTCGCACCGGTCTCACCGTCGCGCCCGGCATGAACCCGGCCCAGGAGGCCAGCGTCCGGGCGGCGCAGGAGGCGCGGGTCCAGGCGGCCCGTGCGCGCTCCGCGCGGCCCCCGCAGAACCGCAGCCCCGCTGGCACCGCATACACGACCGCCTCGCCCGGCTTCGCCCCCACCACCTCTGCCCGGAAGGCCCGATGATGACCACCAACAGCACGCCCACCCGCTCCGACCTCGCCGGTTGGCTCACCGACGCCGCCCAGGACGTCGCCGGAATCCTCACCGCCGAGTACTCCACCCCGGCCACCCGCTCCTACCTCCACCCGGTCCTCGGGCCGCTCGCCGCCGGGCCCCGCGTAGTCGAAGAACTGAACTTCCGGTTGGAGGACCTGCTCGACGAACCGCTGCCGGCCACCCCCGTCGGCCTGTTCGCCCTCGCCTCCTACGCCTCCGCCCTAGGCTGGCTGACCGAATCTCTCGCAGAGCTCACGACGGCCGTGGACGCGATCTGCACCCGCGCCGGCATCCCTGCGCTGGAGCCCGGGACGGAGGCCGTCCTCGATCCGAGCGAGGACAACGAGGGTTTCGACTACTCCTTCAGCGCGCTGGAGCTGGCCGCGATCCGCACCGCTGCCGACGCCGCCGGGATGACGCCCAGCGCCTACGTCGAGGTTCTCGCCGACGCCCTGCGGGCCGCCGCCACGATCACCGACGCCTGCATGGAGATCAGCAGTGGCCTGATCGAGGACGCTCAGTACATCGTCGACGAGGCCACCAGCGACGTACGGATCAGCGACGGCCCCGGCAGCCTCCCCACCCTGGTCCGCTCCCTGCTCGCCCGCATGGAGGCGGCCGAGTGAACCCCCACGACCCGCTCAAGAAGCCCGGCGCCCACCTCGTCTTCGACCGGCTCGGTGCCGAAGACCCCCAGGCCCTGGCCGCAGGGCACCTGCACGAGAGCCCGATCGCCCACCTCGCCCAGATGATCGCCACCACCTCCCGCGACGTCGACGACCTCCACCGCGACCTCACCACCCGTGCCCAGCTCGTGATCGAGCGCTTGGAGCCGATCGCCCGCGGTGACCACGCCGCCATGCGCGGCACCAACGGCGTCATCCAATCCACCGGTTTCCAGGTCGAGTTGCTCGCCGCTCGACGAGGCGCGGCCTATCAGCAGCTCACCCGCGCGATTTACGCCTACGAGCGATGCGCCGAAGCCGGACCACCGTCGACGGCGCCAGAACGGAAGCGAGTGCGGGACAACGCACCCGTCACGCCCGGCCAGTCGCCGGCCAACGGATCGACCGATCTCTGTGCAGCAGCCCGCCCCGACCCGGAGGGCTTCGAGCGGGAGGCGCTGCGGGACGTCAATCGCGGCGACCTCTGTCTCAGCACCAGCCCCGTCCACGGCGACAAGTACATCAACTACACCGACGGCGGCGGTGCACCCGTCCACCTCGAAACGGTGGAGAACCTGATCGTTGCCGGCCTGATCGCCACCGACACCAGTACTGCCTCGTATCGGCCGGGCCAACGGCTCTCTCTGACGCAGCGAGGCGAGACAGCACTCGATGCCGCGCATACCTCCGACCGCCGACGGATGCACGCCGCGCTTCTGCGCAGCGCTGCCTCCGACCCGAGTAGCGAGCCCACGCCGGGCACGGCCCCGGGCGTGCTGGCGGCCCCTCCTGCCCGCACCCGTTGACCTGGAGAAACGATCATGCCCATTCAGCCCGCCACTGCCACCATCTCGGGTGCCGATCCGCAGCGCGTCGAAGGCGCCCTGCGCCAGCTCGCCCCGAAGTGGACCACAGGAATCGTCCACACCATCGCCAAGTACGGCCCGGAGATGCGGGTTCGCGACCTCGCGCCGTACTTCCCATCGGTCGGTGCGCCCTTCATGAGCAAGCGGCTGGCCACCATGCACGAGGCCGGCCTTCTCCGGCGGGACGCCGAGTTCGACCGGACCGCGCCCTACCGCCTCAGCCAGCGGGCACTCACCCTCGGCCCCGTGTACCGGTCCCTGGTTCAGTGGTCGTCGGAGCACATCGACCGGAGCCCCCAGGGGCGGTCCGAGCGGATCGAGGGCGCGCTGAGTCGCCTACAGCCGCGCCACACCACCACAGTCGTCCAACTGCTGGCCGAGCACGGCAGCCTGCGCTTCACCCATCTCGCCGAGGCCGCCGACGTCTACGAGGCGCTGCTCGTTCCCCGGCTCGCCCGGCTCCAGGAGGATGGCCTGGTCACGCGGACCGGCACCCGGCACGGCGACCCGTACACCCTGACCGAGGCCGGACAGGCACTCGGGCCGGTCTACGCCTCCGTCCAGCGCTGGGAAGAGCGCCACACGGCTGTACCCACTGCTCCCGTGCCGACCGCTGTTCGCACCCTCCCCGCCCCGGCCCGCGGCAGCGACGGCATCCGCACCGCAGCGGCGCTCCGCCGAAGCGCGGTGCCGGCCGCCCTGTTCAGCCACTCCTCCCAGCCCCAGCCCCGCACCCCTGCTGCCCCGTCCGCCGCCAGCCCTGCCCGCAGGCGGTGAACGCCGTGATCACCAGACGCAGACTCGCCCACCTCCCCTGCCATGGGCCCGGACGCCGGAGCGCCGACTCGTTCGACGGCCGGGCCCGTTCCCCACCAGTGCAAGGAACCACCGGTGCGCTCCACAGTCCCTCTGCTTGTCCAGCCGCTTCGACTTGCCGGTCCCGGCGACCCCCTGCTCGCCGTCACCGCGCTGGCAGACATCCACGGTTGGTCCCGTGACCACGCGCCTGACGGGGCCACCCGTCTCACCAGCCCGTACCGAACCGCCGTCCTCACCGGCGAAGGGCCCACCGGCCAGCCCGGGGCCTGGACCGTACGCGGGTACGCCAGTCCCGGCTCCGAACCCCTGTGGCGGGCCAGCTTCGGCCCCGGCACCCCCGCCGAGATCACCGCCGCGTTCGTCACCGTCCTCGCCGACGGCCTGCGAACCCAGCACCGCGACTACCTGCGCGGAGGCCGGCACTACCATCCCGACACCCCTGCCTCCGTCCTGGCCGACCGCGGCTGGCGACCTGACCAGGCTCCCAAGGGCTTCCACGACCAGGTCGCGCCGGACCACACCGCCGTCTACCGGCACCGCGTCGGATACCAGTCCCACGACGCCGAGGTCGCCGGCCTTGCCCCGCCGTCGTGGAGCATGCTCGCCGGCGATCCGAAACACCCGTCGTGGCGCGCGGACTTCACGATCGGCGTGCCGTTCTACCCGCTCGTGCACGCGGCCCGCGCCTTCAGCGACACGGCGCCCGTGCAGCGGCTCGTCGGCGACATACCGACCCGCCACCTGGCCCTCGTGACCGTACGGCACCCTTCCCGGAGCACCCCCACCCGCCCGATGCCGCCGGCCTGGCCCGGTCCTTCCACACCGCCCGCTTCCCGGCCCGCGCCCGCAGCGCGGCGCCGCTGACCCCAGGGGCCCCGTCCATGCCGAACATCACCGCCCCGGCGCGCGAGTACCAGATCGCGCCCCGCTTCCTCGCCGACTCCACCCACACCGGCGACCCCGGCCTGGTCCCCCTGCTCGACGCGGGCTGGGCCCTGAGCCGCGACGACCTGGGCAACGTCTTCGTCGCCTCGCCCGACCACACCATCCGCACCGGGTTCCTCCCCGAAAGCGAGCGCGGCGACCTGTGGATGATCAACGCCCACCCCGACGCCTTTGCACCGCCCGACTGGCAGGTCACTCTCGACCTGTCCGCCCCACCCGAGATCGTCGGCGAATTCACCACTGCCCTGGCCTCTGCCTACTCTGCGGCGCCGAACTCCGTGCGGGAAGGTGCCGGCGGCGGCTTCGACGTGACGGACCGTCTCCTCGGCGAGAACGGCTGGCGTCTGGAGGCCGAGCGGGCGACGGCCGTCTTCCGCTCGCCCGACGGGCTCGTGGCACTCCACCGGCGGCTCGGCTACCTGGACCCCGAGGCCGAGATGGCCGGCGACACCGAGCGCTGGCTGTTCGAAGTCGGGCCGCCCGGCCACCGCTGGTACGCCACCGCCACCACCAACCTCCCCGACCACCTCCTGGACACCCTCACCACCGCTGTCACCAACCCGGCACCGGTCCAGCGGTACCTGCGCAAGCAGGAACTGGCGAGCCTGCCCTCGCAGGCAACCGCTACGCCGATCGCCCCGAGCCCGCTGGAGGTCGCGCGCATCCGAGCAGCAACCGCCCGCTCCGCCCCCGTACCGAGCGCGAACGCCTCGGTGCTCGCCTACACCACCACAACCCGGCCCGCGGCGCTCCCGGCGCCCGCGCTCGCCGGCCGTGCCCGCTGACCCGGCGCGAGGACCGGGCATGCCCAACACTCCTGAGAAGCCTCGCCAGTACCAGATCGCCCCCCGCTACCTGGCGAACTCAGACTCCGACGGGTCCGAGGCCGTCCAGCCGCTGCTCGCCGCCGGGTGGGCTCAGAGCCGGGACGAGGAGGGGAACACCTTCGTCATCTCAGCGGACCTGCGCGCCCGCCTGGCGCACCTTCCCGAGGGCGACGGCCCGGTGTTGTGGAAGATCAGCGCGGGCCCGGACGCCTTCGCGCCGCCGGAGTGGCTGGTCACCTTCGACTACCAGGCCCCGCCCGAGGTCGTCGCGGACTTCACCACCGCATTCGCCGACGCCTACGCCAGCGGCCCCAGCGCCTACCTCGACCACGGCGGACGAACCGTCGGCGTCGAGACGTGCCTGGGGCTCCTCGCCGGCGAGTGGAGCTTGGATCCGACCACCCCGTTCCTCACCTACCGGTCGCCGGACCGCTTCGTCCGGCTCCACGTCCGGGACAAGCCCCTGGAGCACGGCGCCGAGATGACCGGCACCACCGAACGGTGGCTGTTCGAGGCCGGGGCGCCCGGCCGGGTCTGGTACGCCACGGCCTCCTCCCGCCTGCCCGAGCACCTCCTCCAGGCGCTGACCACCGCCGTCAGCGACCCGGCGCCGGTCCACCGGTCCATGCGGCGCATCGACCTGGAGCACCTCGCCGCCGGGGCCACCGCAACGCCGGCCGCACCGACCCCGCTGGAGTTCGCGCGCATCAGCGCCGCCACCGCCCGCTCGACCTCCGCCTCCTCCACCAGCCGGACCCCACCGACCCCGGCGCCCGCTCCAGTCGGTGCGGGCACCGCCGCAACTCCCCGAAGGAGCCGACCTTGAGCAAGCCCTTGCACGGCCAACCCCTCAGCCCCGCCGAGGCCACCCTCCTGCGCTACCTCACGGAGGGCTACACCATCGCCGAAGTCGCTCGGCGCCAGGGAACCCAGGCCGCGCCCCTTCACAGCAGCGCCGCCAGAGCCCGCCGGAAGCTGGGCGCCCGTACCAACGACCACGCCGTCCAGCTCTACTCCGCGCAGCAGGCCGCCCAGGCCGCCACCTCACTCGCTCCCACCGAGCAAGCCCCACCGGAGAACACCGTGTCCGACCCGACCGCCCTCGACCACGCCGATGCCCTGATCGAGAAAGCCTGGGCCCGGCCGATCGCCGAACTGGAGAAGGCATCGGTCCGCCAGCCCGTCGAGGACCCCCTGCTCCGAGCCGTCATGCACACCAGGAGCCACCTTGCCGTGGTCTCCAACTCCGCCGTCGTGCACCAGGACCGCCTCCACGCGCTGACGCGGCCCGGCCACGTGCCGGCCTTCTACGACCTCGACCGGATCACCTCTGCGGCCAGCTCGCTGCGGACCGCGTACGCCGAGAGCAACACCGCCCTGAGTGCGATCATCCACCTCGTCGAAGCCCGCGAGTACGCGCTCAAGGCCGACGGCGGCCCGGACGCCGAGCGGGTCCGAGCCGCGACCGCCCGCACCGCGCCCTCACGGCCGCTGGGACTGCCCGCCGACCGGCCCGCTCCGCAGGCACCCGCCGCTCGTGCGCCGGCTCCCGCGGCTCACCGTTAGGACCCGAGGTCAGTCCTCGGCTCGGTCGCGGTGGGTGCCAGGGTCGGCGACACCCACCGCGCGAGCCAGCTCCTCCACCGTCAGCTCGACCCGCTGGCCGTCCCGCAGCCGGGCTCGGACCACCTGGTCGTTCGACCGCCCGGCCCGGTCCGCCGTGGGCACGGCCCACTGGCCGTCAGCGATCATCACGAGGTCGCCCATCGTCCACGGCCGTCCCGCGCTGCGGATCTTGCTCTCCAGTGCCGCCATGTCGCGGCCTCTGCTCGGCTCCACTGCCGTCCTCCCCCTCTGGGCCCGTGTACGGCCGCGCGCCGTAACTCTCCTTCAGCACCCGGCACCGGCGATCCATTCCCGCCGGTTCGCCCACGGCAGACCGAACTGATCCCGGAAATGACTACGGACTTCGGCATGGCGCATGTCAAAGTTCTCATGTCGCCGAAACCGCAGGTCAACGAAGGGACCAGCCCCCGTGAACGCGCCCAGCAGCCTCCTGCCCGCCACCGTCCGCCCCGCCGTCGAGGACCGTTCCTGGCTCGCCTCCGACCACTGCGCGGAGCCCGTGCTCGCGCTTCTCGTCGGGCTCGGCTGGCCGACCGTCGACACCCCGGAGGCGAACGTGCACTGCACCAGCCCGGACGGGCGCGTCTACGTCGGCTGGCTGCCCGAAGACCCGGGTGCCTGGCAGCGGGGCATCGTCTGGCGCGTCCAGGTCCGCCCGGCCGACGCCGAGCCGTGGACCCAGGAGTTCGGCATCCATACCCCGGCCGAGGCCGTCGCCGGGTTCCTCGCCGCACTCATCGCCACCCACGCCCGCTGACCTCCCCCACTCGTATCGTCCAACCAGCCCCAGGAGAAGCCGCGTTGACCTTCGTTCGAAGCATCGAGTCCGCTCTCACCGACGAACTGCCCGCCAGCGAGAGCCCGGTCGCCGGACGCGCGATCTACCAGACTCTCCGGCAGCGCGGCCTCGCCTTCGAGCCTGTCCACACCGGTGGCGGCTACTTCGCCCTGTCCCTGCTCGTACCCGGCGGCGAACTCCTGATCACCGACGACGACGGCCAGATCGCGCGCCCCGCCGAGGACCACCACGCCTGGCTCGCCTGCTTCTACCCGGCGGCGACATCGCCCTTCGACCCCGACGAGGACGACGTCGTAGACGTCTACTTCGGCGACGGCAGCCTCTCCTTCGAGGACGACCGCAGGGCATGCGCCGACTCGGTCGCCCGCTGGCTCGCCGACCACCAGGCCAGCGCCACGTCCGGGCCGCTCGCCGTCGGTCTCGACACCACGGCCGACGTCACCAGCGCCTCCCTCGTCCTGGCCAGCTGAGCCACACCACCAGCAAGACACCGCACTGCCCGGATGCCCGGCCCACGCCGGGCATCCGCCCAGCCGCCGGATCCTCCCTCGGCCGTCACCAGCAGCTCCCGTCTTCGGGCATACCGCAACCACCGAAAGGGCCTCCGCGTGAAGCTCAGCATCGACGTCACCCGAATCCCCGCACCGGCCATCGCCGCGCTCGGCACGCTCAATGCCTTCTCTGTCCAGCCGGACTCCACCGCGTTCATCCTCAGCCTTGCCCTGACCACGAGCGGTCTGCTGCTGACCTTCGACGACGTCCACGAGCTGGGCCTGCGGCGCGACCGGAAGGTCGTCGCGCACCTCGCCAAGGCCTCCGACGGTGCCCGCGTCCGCCAGATCGGAAACGCGCTGAACCTGCCCGACCGCACGGTCGCCAGATCGCTCAACCGCCTGACCGCCGACGGCCTCGTGGTCCAGGAGGCCGAGGGCGAGTCCCTGCCGATGCGCTCCTACCGGCTCGCCGACTGAATCACTGACCAGGACCGCCCCGGTCCCACGGCCCACGGAGAGACCACCAACTGCCAAGGAGCGAGCAACGCACACCCACCACGCCGACTTCCACCCGGTGGTGGTCACCGCGACCACCGAGCACCCCGCGAGCCGCCTCATCATCCCCAGCGACAGCCTGCGGATCGTCCGGGCCGACCAGGTCCGCGCCGGAAACCTGATCGTCTCCGCCTTCGACCCCGCCGAGCCCGCACGGCTTCCACGGAGCAGCTACTTCGCCTCCGGCCCCTACCGTGCCCGGCCAAGCCCGTACGACCCGACGTGCGGCTGCGGCGTCTGCGGTCTCCCCGAGGTCCACGGCCCGGACGGCACCGTCGTCCTCACCACCGGCCACCCGTGGGACACCTGCGACCCGTGGCCCGCCGACGACCTCGTCCTGATCCAGCCCCGCCGCCGTCTGGCTGCTGCCCACCGAACCGCACCACCGACCGAGATGACCTGATGGCCGCCCACCGCGCACCGCTGACCAACCACCACCCCGACAACTCCGTCTGCCCGCCGGAGCACAGGCACACCAGCTCGGGCAAGCCGCTGCATCCCGACTGCCCCGGCCGCAGCTACTCCCAGGCCATCTGCACGTGCGGCGCCTGGGAGTTCAAGGGCTCCGCCAAGGGCTACGTCAACGAATCCCGCAAGCGGCACCTCGCCACCCACACCCCGCCCGCCCCGACCGGACCGGCCGTCCTGCGCGGCCTGCTCCGGCTCGACCTCCCGTGACCGCCACCGGCTCACCCACGCCCACCGTCGCCCCTCGATCTGCCTGGAGACCCGCCGTGCCCCAGTACTTCACCGTCCGCGACCTGCTCGCCCAGCTCCAGAACCTCGACCCGAACCTGCGGATCCGCCTCGCCGTGAACCCCGACTTCCCGTTCGCCCACTACGTCGGCACCGACGTCGTCGTCCACGACGGCATCGCCTACATCGGCGAGGACGGCCAGGACGGCTACCTCCCGCACGCCGTCAGCAACCACCTCGCCTGGGCCTGACCACCCCCGACCAGCACCGAGCCAGGAGGACCGCATCACCTCTCGCAACGTCCCCAGAACCGCCCACCCGCTCGACAGTCTCGCCCTTCGGCCGATGCCGGCCGGAGTCCGCGGTGCCCTCGTCCGCAGCGCACCCACCAACCCCAGCCACCCGGTCGGCGTCCTGTGGCTGCCCGCCGATGCTCCCCGTCTTCCCCTCGGCCGGATCAGCCTGCGGTGGGAGGAGGCCAGCTGCGCGGGCTGGGACGTCACCGCCCGCCTCGGCCTGGCTACCACCGAGGTCCACCTCGGCTCCTGGCACGCCGCCCCCGACGACTGGCCGCACCTCGTTCGCCCCACCGTCCGCGAGGTCACCGGCCTGTGCTCGGCCCTCGCCGTCGCCACCGCCGCTCTCAACCTCTCCAACCGGCTCGCCGAACTCTGACCGGCCCCCGTAGCAGGCCGCCCCGCCACCGGCAGGGCGGCCTTGCCGTACGCCCGCCCATCCCGCGTACCCTCGTCACCGGAACACCGAGGAGGAACACCATGGCCGACGACCAGCAGCTCTGGGGCTACGCCGAGGTCGCCGCGCACCTCGGGATCAGTGTCGGAGCCGCCCGCAGCCGCAAGAGCCGAGGGGCCCTGCCCTCACCCGACGACGAGAGCATCCCGGACCGCCCGCGCTGGAAGCCCGCGACCTTCGCCGCCTGGAAACCGCGGGGCCAGGGCTACCGCAGCGACCTGACCGCCGAGACCGCCGACCCGGCTGCCAGCTAACCCGTCAAGCTCTACGCTCTCCACCCATGAGCGCCTCTTCGATGCCCTCCCCGCCGTTCCCGTCTCCGGACTCCGCCGTGCTGCAGCTGGTCGTCGCCAACGCGGTCGCCTCGGTGCAGACGGGCGAGGCCACCATCGAGGAGGCGATCCTGCACGCCGCCGTGCACGGCTGGTACGAAGGCCACATCCAGGGAGAGGACGAGTGCCCCGGCTGTGACTTCCGGGGAGAACTGCCCAAGTCGACCCACCGCAGCTGACAACGGCTGCGGCCCGGTCTGGAAGGACCACTCAGCCTCATGACCGACCGCCCGTCCCGACCTCGGCCGTACGCCCTTGTGGCGTACGGCCTCCTCGCCGTTCTGGGTTCAGCCACCGCGATCGTCGCGGCGCTCTCCGCCTCCTACGCGATGTGCGCCCTCGGCCTGGCCGTCCTGGGCGGAGCCGCCCTCGCCGCGTACTGGACTGCGCAAGCAGGTGACGCCAGGACCGACCAGCTCGTCCTCGAGCGGCTCCGACGGGAGCCCGCCCTCGATGCCGACGCTCTGGCCGTCGAGCTTGCCCTGCGCCCGGCCGCCGTCCGGCTCAGCTTCCACCGGCTGAGCCGAAACGGCAGCCTGCCCATGTCCGGCAGCACGCCCGACATCGAGCGCTGATCGCCTCCGCTGCGAAAGGGGACCGCCACCGGCCTGGTGGCGGTCCCCTTCGCTCTGCCCTACTCGACGTAGAGCCCTGCAAACGTGCCGTCGAACCCGAGGGCGATCTGACCCTGGGCGAGGGTGGGGTAGTACGTCCAGCTCGGGTCCGTGAGCATCGCGTCGAAGTCCTTGCGGGTGATCTCGGGTTCCAGCCACTGGTGGCCGCAGCGGCAGCGGACCCAGACGTTGCGGCGGTGGTTGATGAGCAGCCAGTCGCGCCGAGCCCGGCAGCCGGAGCAGACCACCGGCATGCCGCGCAGGGCCAGCTCGTGGGGGCACTGCGCTCCGCGGATCGCGTCTGGCCCGCTGGGCGGCTCTGTCTCGTACTCCAGTTGAAGCAGGGGGTCGCTGGCCGCCGGCTGAACGACGGTCGCGGCCGGGACGGTGCTGGCGGGCTGTTCGGCGGTTCTGGGCACGGGCTGGCTCTCCGTTCGCAGTACAGGTTCTTCCCTAACACCCGGTGGAAGTGGGTGTCGAGGGGTTTCTGGGTGCCGGCCCGGCGGACGGAGGGTGTCCGCCGGGCGAGCTGGTCAGCGCCGGGGGGCCGGACGTCGGGGGTCAGCGGCCGGGCGGGCGGGTGCAGGCTTAGCCGCGCGGGTGTTCGAGCGGCCGGCTACCGGCCTTTCCTGGCTGGCACCGGTCTTCGGCTTGTCGGAGGAGCTGGGGATCGAGGGCAGGTCGGCGATGCGTCGGATTCGCCAGACCAGCACGTCGTCGGTGTTGCGAGCGGTGTCGAGTTCCCGCCATGAGGTGGCTTCCTCCAGCAGGGCCTTCGGATCGTGGCCGGCCTTCTCTGCTTCGGCGAGGGTGGCGGCAAGAGCGTCGTACCGGCGGTCTGTGCCAGTGCGACTCTCCGGTTCGCCAAGGGCGGCTCGGATGGTGGCTTCGTGACGACGCCGTTCGGGCTCGGGCAATGCCTGGCCCTTCTCGCGCATCGCCCGCATGGGGGTGGTGGCGGTCTGCTGGTAGGCGGCGCGGAGGTGGTCGGCTGCCTGGCTGGAGGCTGCTGCCTGCTGGGCGTGTCCTCGGGCGGAGTGCCAGCGGGCAGCGGCCAGCGTGAGCAGGACGAGGGTGGAGAGCACCATGGCGGTGGCACCGCCGTCCTCTCCACGACCAAGCGCCCCGCCGGCGTGGACTATTCCGCGGGCGGCCGAGCGCAGGGCACGGATGTCGGCGTTCTCCGCTCGGACGTGGGAGCGGGTGGCTCGCTCGAACGTCCGGGCGGCGTCCCGCAGTGCGGCGCGGCTGGCGGCCGGGGAGGTCTGGGCGAGTGCGTCGAGGAGTTCTCCGGCGCCGACGAGCTGGGCGGCGGCCTCGTCGTCGTCTTCGTTGAGGACGGCCGTGGCGCGCTCGGCGATGCCGGCGGCGTCCCGCCTGCTCCGGGCGGGTGCTGACGGGCCGTTGCGGCTGGTGCCGGAGCGCGGCGGCTCGCCGTGGGTGGGGCCGTCGGTCAGGCGGCGGCGGATCCGCGGGAGCGAGAGGTCGGGGCCGAGCTTGGACCCGGAGAACCAGATGGGCTCCTTGCTGGCGTTCCGGTCTCCGGGGAGGGCGACGTTGTAGCCGAGGACGTCGCCGGAGGGAGCATGTCGGAGCTTCACGCGAAGGCCCGCCTCGCGCAGTCGGGTGAAGAACTCATCCTCGGTGGCGGCTCCGGCGACGGCCTGGCGTACGGCTTCGCGGAGGGTTTCGCGAGGGGTCTCGGTGCGGCCGGTGCGCTCGGCCTTCCATCGTTCCTGGCTGGTGGGGGTCTGGGCGGCGGTGCCGTCGCCAGGGGTGAGCTGACGCAGGCCGTAGTCCTTCTCTATAAGGCGGGCCTCGGCCTGAGCTTTGGGCCGGTCGAAGCTGAGGTTTGCGAGGCGGCCGTCCTGGCGCACCAGGGTGGCGGCGATGTGGATGTGGTCGGGTGCATGGCGGACAGCGACCCAGCGGCACGCGGCGGTGTCGCCTTCTGGGGCGATGCCGGTGGCGTGGACGATGCGGCGGGCGATGGCAGCCCACTCGGCGTCGTCGAGGTGGCGGTCCTCGGGGGCGGTGCGGAGGGAGCAGTGCCAGATCTTCTTGGCTGGTGCGCGGTCGCCGAGGGCCTTCACCGGCTGGTCGAGCTGATCGGCGAGTTTGGCGACCTGGTGTCGTTCGGGGTTGGGGCCCGGGTCAGGTGCGAAGTCGTTCCAGGAGGCGACGAGGTGCTGATCGGTGTGCTCGTTGGCCTTGCCGGGGCCGAAGAGGTAGTTGACGAGGGGGAAACTGCGGTCGGTGCCGATGCGGATCTTGGGGATCACCGGCGGACCATCCAGGCCACCGCCTCGTCGACTGCGTCGATGGAGGCTCCGACGCGGGCCAGCAGCTGCCGAAGGCCGGCACCCGGCTGGCCGCCGGCGTTGACGTAGTGGGCGAGTTGGTTCAGGTTGTTGCCGACCGCGCCGAGCTGGCGGTTGGACTCCATGAGTTCCTGGATGCCGCGCCGGTAGTCGGCGACGGCGGCGGTCGGGTCGTTGCTGGTGGCGGCGGCGATGACGGCGGCGGCCGTGTAGCCGCCGGGGGCGAGTTCGGCTTGCTGGGCTGCTTGCTGAAGGAGCGCCCACTCGGCGTCGCTGAATCGGGGGCAGACACGGTTGGTGCGCGGCACGCTCTGGCGAGAGCGTCGGCGGGCGGTCTCGGAGCTCGCTACGTGCAGCGGTTCCTCCTCCTCTGTGGTCGGCACCCCTGGGCCGACTCCCCGCTCGGTGGCAGGCCCCCCTGGGTCTGCCACCGAGCAGGGAGCCTCCGCCCCGTTCGGGGCGGAGGCGGGGTAAGGACTCCTTACCCCATAACTTGCTCCGCCTGGAGCCTGATCACGGTCACTCTCCGGTGCCTGCGTGGTGCCGTCCTGGTCGGAGGCGGTCACCGGCTGGCCTCGCTGTCGCGCTGGCGGATTTCGAGGAGGAGGTCCTCGACGAAGTCGAGGGCGAGGACGGGGTGGTGGAGGGTCCAGGGGCGCGAGTGCCGGCCTCGCTGGACGCTGCGGGCACCGTCCGGACCGGTTTCGACGCGGTGGACGTGGCCGCGCTGGGTGAGGACGGCGAGCCAGGAGTCCGCCTCGGCCCAGGTGGCGGGGGTGGTGCGCATGGTGGGGTGCTCCCGTTCGGCGGTGGGGCGGGTGGGTGACCGCCGGGATGACCTGGTCGTCACTCCGGCGGTCAGGCGGTTGGTCAGTTCCGGTCGGCCGCGGCCGGCTGACCGTGCTGTTCGCGCAGCTGGGCCATCAGCTGGGTCAGGGTGTCGGAGGACAGGGGGATCTGCTGACCGCGGATCGCCTGGGCGACCACCTTGCGGGTCAGCTTGTCCTGCTGGCTGACCGCCTGCCGTGCGATCTTCAGCAGATCCTCGGTGTCCAGGTCAGGGCGGCGGTCAGCGTCCCGGCCAGTGACCGGCGGGGCGGTGACCGGCGGCTCGACCGGCTGACCGGGGGCCTCGGCGGGGCTGACCGGCGGGGCGGTCACCGACGGCTCGACTGGCGGTCGGTCAGTGACCGGCTGGCCGGTGTCCGGGTGACCGCCCAGGTCAGAGGGCTTGGTCAGGCTGACCGCGCTGACCGGGGTCAGCTGCGGCTGCGGGGTCAGGTCGGTGACCGGGCGGCTGACCGTGGCGGTGACCGGGCCGCTGACCGGCTGACCGGGGGCGGGGTGACCGGCGCTGTCCTGACCAGCGGCCAGAGCCACCGGATGCCCGGTCAGTCCGGTCTCCTCGGCGGTGACCTGACCTCGGTCCGGGGTGTCCTGACCCCGGTCAGTTTCGGCCGGTCGGTCAGCGTGACCGTCCCGGCCGGTGGGGCTGACCGGTCCTCGGGCGATGAGGATGTAGAGGTGGACGGCCCCGGCCAGGGCGAGCGGAGCGATGGTGGACAGCACCGCGACCACCGTGTCGCCCAGCCGGAGGCCGGCGGTCGTGTTCTGCTCGTTCAGCCGGACGGCGTGCAGAGCGTTGGCCCACAGGCTCGTACCGGTGGCCGCGCCGAAGAGCGTCCACACGTAGATCCGGGCCCTCAGCGGTGCGGTGCGCAGGACCAGCAGCGCGCGGACCCCGTAGGCGATGAAGCCGTCGACGATGATCGGGAAGAGGTAGGTGAGGAAGCCTCGGACGTGGATAGCGACGGCCATCTGCTGGAGGGCGGAGAAGCTCAGCGCGCAGCCGGAGGCGCCGAGGGCGATGACGACGGCCCGGTCCCAGGCGGTGACGCGGGCGGCGGTCGGGGCGGTGGCGGTGGCGGTGCTCATGCGGCCGTCCCGAAGTCGGCGCAGGTCAGCTGCGCGGTGCTGGTAGTGCCGTGGGCGGCCGAGGCGGCGCGGGTGGCTTCCTCGGCGATCTGGCGGTGGCGGATCGCGCGGCGGGTTTCGCGGTAGAGCTTGAGGGCGTGCTCCGGGCTGATCTTGAGGAGCCGGGCGAGGCGGTCGACGGGGACGCCCTGGCGGTACCCGGCGAGGACGACCGCGCGGCGCTCGGCCTTCGTGAGGGAGATGTCGCGCCCGGCCAGGGTGGCGTTGACGCGGCTGTAGTCGAGGCGGTCGTTGATCTTGGCGTGCAGGGGTTCGCGCTCCTCCTCTGTGTAGCCGCCCCGGATTCCGTGGGTGTCGCTTGTCTCCAGGGCGGCATCCAGGCAGATGCGGGCGACCGGGCACTGGGCGCACAACGCCTTGGCGGTGGCGATCTTGTCGGCTTCCTCCGGCCCGGGGAAGAAGGTCTCCGGGTCGACGGGGTTGTACTCGGTCGGGGTGCAGACGGCCTGGTCCTGCCAGGTGTGGTCGCCGAGCGAGCGGTGGCGGGCAGGGCTGGTCGTGGTAGTCATGCGGGGTTGCTCCGATCGCTCTCCGCGCGCGAGGTCGGCGTCGGCGGAGAGGGCGCTGGGTCGGTGAAGGTCTGGCGGCGCGCCGTAGGGCGGCCGGGCACTGCGGCCGTCAGGCGGCGCGCTGGAGGCGTCTGCGGTCGACCAGCTCGAACTCGACCCGGGTGGTCATCTGGGCGAGCCGGGAGGTGACGCGGTCACCGAGGTGGGCCTTGAGATCCCTGATCTGCAGGTTCGTGGTGATCAGGGTGGGGAGCATGTGGTTATACCGGCGGTTGATCAGCCGGTACGTCTGCTCTTCGACGAACTCGCTCGACTTGGCGGCGCCGAGGTCGTCGAGGATCAGCAGCGGCACCCGGCTGTAGGCGGCGAGGACCCGCTCGGAGTCGGTGTCCGAGCTGGGCCGAAGCTCGGCGTACAGGTCGGCAGCGGTGGTGGCGCGCCAGCGCACGCCGATGCCGGCCTGCACGAGGGCGCGTACGGCGCCGTACGCCTCGTGGGTCTTGCCCGCGCCGACGACTCCGGCCATCAGCAGGCTGGGGCCGGTGGTTACCTGGCGGCGGGCGCCGGTGCTCGGGGCGGTGGCCTGGGCGGCGATCTGCCGTACCCAGGCCAGGACCTGCGGGTGTGTGGCGAGCGCGTCGCGGTAGCGCGGCGGCAGTCCGGCCGACAGCGCCTCCTCCGCCGAGTAGGGCTCCGGCTCGTCCGGCAGGGCGTCGACCGCGTGCTGGTCGATGCCCCGGGCGGCGAGGATGCGGGCCATCCGGTCGAGCACCGAGGGGGCGTCGGCGAGGGTCTGCGGGTCGCGGTGGGTGCGCATCACAGCTCCTCGGCGTAGGCGGTGGCTGCGTCGACCGGGTTGGTCCACGCCTGGTGAGCGGGCACGTTAGGCCGGAATCCCGGCCGCGCCAAACCGGCGCCTCGTGCGTTCATGGCGTCGTTGACCAGGCTCGGGAGCCGGGAGGGGTGGCCCTGGATCTCGGCATAGCGCCGCAGCCCGGTGCGGACGTGGTCGGCGGCGATGCCCTCGTCCAGCAGGGTCTTGACGACCTTGCCGAGGTGGCCGATCACGCTGCCCGGCGGGCGCTCGGCGCAGGCGGCGACGTACTCGCCGACCAGCTGGCCTGCCGAGACGGTGTCCGCGTCGGGCGCCTGGCGCCCCGTAGGGAAAGAAGATCCAGGATCCAAGATCCTAGATCCAGGCGCCGAGGGCTCCGGGAGGCTTCGGTGAGCCTTCGGGGAGGCTTCGGCGAATGCCGTCTGACCTGCGGTTTTCTGGGAGGTCGGGACGGGCTGCGGCTCGGCGTCGATCGCCGGAGCGGCTGCTCTGGTGGCGGCGGGAGCCGTCTGCGCGGTGGCAGCCGGGAGGGGCTCGTTCGGCTGCTGGAGGGCTGCGGGAGTGTTCGTCGAAGCCTCGGCGAACACTCGGGGAGCGCTCGCGGCGGCCTCGGCCACCGTGCCCGGGGTGTCGGCGAGGGCGGCCCGCTGGATGCAGGAGCCCTTGCAGACGCCGCACCGCTCCGGCTCGCAGTGCGGGCAGGCCGGCAGACGGCTGAGCGACGGCTTGTCGATCTTCTGGTGGTTGCGCCAGGTCGGGTAGTGGAAGTACCGCCGCCCGTCGCAACCGGTGTACCGGCAGACCGCTCCAGCGGTGGCGAGTTGCTGCAGGTGGTCCTCGACGTCTGCGCGGCTGATCTCCTCGCGCATCGGCCAGACGAGGCCGTAGACGATCGCCGCGTTGTCGCGGTGGCGGCCGTGGTCGTCGGCATGGTTGGTCATCCCGAGAAAGGTGACCATGGCCGGGATCGACACCTCGGCCAGCGTCTCGGAGACCCAGGTCTCCGGCTTGACCGATCGGATGCGGGCCATGTCAGCGGCCCCGGACCGCGGTGACAGCGAGCTGCCCGGTGGCGAGGTCGACGCTGTGCGGGCGGGTCCAGTCCGCCTCCGGCCAGGTCCGCTGCACCCAGCGGGCCGCGACCTTGGTGGTGGTGCGACTCAGCTCGAGCTGCTCGCCGCGCTCGTCGATCGCCACCGTGTAGGGGTGGGGCCACCGGCGCTTCGGGTCGGCCAGGCTGACGTGGACGCTGGCCGCGCCGGGGATCATGTCCGCGAGCTGGACGCCAAGCCGCTGCTGGCTCTGGCTGGGCGCCGCGTAGCGGGCTTCCCCTGAAAGACTGGGCATGCGATACTCCTGGATTCGTAGGAGCGCGCGCGGCGGTCTCTCGTGCAAAAGAAGTCCCGCCGCTCGCGAGTTGTGATCGGCACCCTCGGGTGCTGGCCCGGCGTCCAGGAGTTGGTAGCTCCGGGGCGCCGGTCTCATTTCGCCCTGATTCGTGCAGGGCTCGCCCTCTGCGGCACCGCCTCTCCCCTCTGCTCGTTGGGCGCCGCCCTGCGGGGACGACGAACATACGTAGACGCGTGCGGCAAGTCCATCCCTTACTCCGCAGGGCAGTACGGGTCGGGCCGGGCTCGCGACGGCCGGTGTCGGGAGTCGTTCCACGACCGGTCGGCGCCACGTGATTGCCGAATCCGGCGGCCCGTTGCGCAAGTGACCGCAACAAGGGAGCATGCACACGGGTCGCCAGAGGCTGGCGCCTTGGAGAGGCGGAGCCCCTCCAGCGGCGCGATACAGAAACGTACGTTAGTTGCGCAGATGTATCAAGCCTGGGCTACAGTGGTCTCAACACCGCCCCGACCTGCCCGCTCATCACCCCGCTGGAGTTCATGTGCCCCCACGTCAATTCGACGGCAAGCGCGTACGCGCTGCCCGGCGGGGCATGGACCTTAACCTGGATGAGCTGGGCGCCGAGGTCGGCGTCAGTGGGCCCACCGTCTCGCGCTGGGAGAACGGCGAAGACCACCCCAAGGGCGAGAAGCTCCCCGCGATTGCAGCCGCGCTCGGTCAGCCGCTCGATGTTCTCTTCCCCCATGACGGCCCGGCGGACCTGCAGCTTCTGCGGTGCGATGCCGGCCTCAGTGTGGCGCAAGCCGCCGCGATCATCGGCACGAGCCGCGCACCAGTGAGCAACGCGGAGTCCGGTCGGCGCAGGCTCAGCGATGCCTACGTGCTACCGCTCGCCGAGGCGTACGGGGTGACCGAGGCGGTGCTGCTAGCCGCCCAGGACTGCTCGTTCGGCCTTCGGCCCGCCGCCTCCCGTCACGAGCAGGCACCGGCCCCCCGTACCATCGGCGAGAAGATCAACTATCTCCTGGAGCACGGATACGCGGGCCAGGAGGCACCGTCTGACGACGAGATCGCGCGCGCCGTGAACGCTCACGCGGGCGAGGCAGTCGTTACGGTCGAGGACATCGCCTCCCTGCGCACGGGCGCCACGACCGACGCTTCCGATGCGGTGCGCGCCGGCCTGGCCGACGCGCTCCAGGTCGACGCCGCCCTCTTCCAGGACGATGCCGAGGTCAACCCAGCGGCTCGCGAGTTCCTGGAGGCGATCCGCTTCCTCGGTTCGATCCAACGGGGACAGATCCTCGGTCTTGCTGCACGCGGCAACGGCGGGGGCCTGTCCACCGAGATGATGGCCACGATCAACAATCTCGTCGGGGAGCTGCGGCACAAGCTGCCCGAGGTGCAGGACGGGGACTGACGCCGAGCTGCGCCCGCCGGGCGAACCCGGAGCACCCCACGCGCGCTGCCGGCGCCCTCCTCGACATGCCGACCAACGGGCGCGACTCAGCTGAGCCCTGCCGCAGTACGCGGACAACGGGCTTGTCCTGGAAGCGAACAGGCCACCCGGTCAGCAGCCGGATGGCGCGGTGGGACCGGTCTCGCGTCAGAAGTATTCAAAGATCAATTAAGACTCCGCCGTGCAATTTCGATCTTGGAATTATCACGCTAAGTAGTGCGATCTTCGCAACATGCCGGTCCGGTCGTATCACACGTTGATCCTTGTACGATTAGCTCTGGGTCAGGCCGCCGATCGGCTTTAGTACACCTCAAGCACAGTTCTCCTAGCTACTAGCGCCTCGCGTACGAGCATCAGGATGGGGCTGGCGGTGAAAACCTGTGGCATTTCAATGGAGCGACTATGCGTTGGCGTAGAGACCCTTCACGGCGCGCACTTGTGAAGGAATGCGAGAAACTGCTCGCCGACCTCCCCACCCCAGCTCCATTCAGCATCGAGGCGCTGGTGCGAAAGATGGAGGGAGCGCTGGGTCGCCAGATTCGGCTAGTGCCGCTGGATGACCCCGATGGGGGGCTGGGCACGGCATGTGGCCTCCGCGTCAAGGCGCCGGAGTTCACAATCATTCTCTATCGTCGCCGTACAAGTCGAAATCAAACCGAGCACATCATCCTCCATGAGCTCGCACATGAGTGGCTGGACCACGGGACTACCCTGACGGCGGCGGAGGTTGAGCGATACGTCCCTGAGCGGATTCGCCAGGAGGTAATTCGTCGTTTCCCGTCAACTCTGGTGCAAGGGCGCGTAGATTTTGGCAGCCCCGAGGAGCAGCAGGCCGAGCTTTCAGCCTCGCTGATAAAGCGATTGGCTCGCCGCCAGTCGATCGCGGGAGATGACATGGTTAGTCTCCTTGAGTCCTCGCTCGCCCACCCAGTTGCTCCGCCACGACGCAGGCGCTAGCCGCGATCGCGCGGCGACCACGGAGGCGAGAACGCCAGCCTTGCGATTCACTCCATATCAAACAGTCCATCTGCTGGCAATTAAGGCTGTCATCAGTCGACCTTCCGGTCGGCAAGTAGGCAGTCTGCACAGACAACCACTGGTTACATGTTCGAGTACTTTAAATACCTGACTGCGATAGTGATGGCCGCAATCGCCGTATGGCGATTCCCTGCGGTTCGTTACGGCGATTTTCACCGCCGGGCACTGTGGGGCGGCTATGCAGGATTCGCCGTAGCCCTGTGGCTGTACACGCCAGCAGTAATGAGTGCCGTAGATCGCATTCCCGTGGTGGATCTAGACGCCCTGCTGAGACATTTTGCCAGCACTGCAGCGACCATCGCAGCCCTGACCTACGTCTCCACTAGCTACGGGAAGAGCACGGAGGCAGTTGTGCCCCGTCACGTAGTGGTCTCGCGGTGGATCGCCCGTGCGTCCTATAGGGCTGGGGCTGTTGGCGTCGTTTTGCTCACGGTCCTGTTTTTCACGGTGGTGGACCGCAGGGTGCAGAGCCAAGATTTCCTCATCGACCACGCTGGGCAGTGGGGCGTCGCGGTCTATATGAGCGTCTTCTACTTCTTCCCGCTTGTCACGGCTGCAGTTTGCGGCTACCAGTGGACGAGAGCGGCGCGGCAGGCCGAGTGTGCGAGCATGCGCATCGGGCTGACTTTGATGGCGGTCGCGATGTGGATGGGGCTTGTCCATTCACTGGCCCGTCCCGGACTCTTGTGGGTCGCGGTGATCTTCCCCCTGAGTCCCTCCACAGTGCAGCTCGTCGTAGACGCCGAATCGCTATGGATGGACCTACTTTTCCTTATCGTCGCTATTGGAGCGAGCATTCCCACTAGTCGCGCGGTAGTGGGCCGATGGAAGACGTGGCGTACCCTGAACCGGATCTATCCGCTCTGGTTCGACCTGGCGGAGGCATTTCCTGGGACGAGCCTGTATCCACCTGGGAAGCGCCTCACGGAATTTATGCAAGTGCGCGTTCCGATTGACGTCCGCCTCGATCGGTGGACTCAGGATATTGCTGACGCCTGTGAGAAACTGCGCTATTACGCTCCACGGGGCCTGATATTCGCCGCAGAGGATTTTACCGCCTCGCATTCCGATCCTGAGCCGACCGCAGAGGCGTACTGGATTAAGGCCGCACTCAAGGCCGTTGACACCGCACCTGCAAGTGTGGACGCCTCCGTCCCTCTGCGAGAGAAGCCCTTCGTTGATACCGACAGCGAAGCGGCGTGGCTCGCACGCGTCAGCGCGGCCTATTCGAATATTACTGAGGACCAGGCGCAGGAGCTTCTCGTGTACGCGGCAGGAGAGGAGTTCGAAGAAGAATGCCCCAAGATGATCCGGCCCGCAACGTAGCGATCTTGAACGGGTCGGAGAGTGAGATTTAGCACCATCCGCTTCGTGGACTGGTTTGGTACCGTGGGTGGGCGGGCTAGTAGGTCTTCATCCGCCCGTAGGTGCGCCCTGGCCTGCGACGCACAGTTGCTATCGTCACCATATGTAGCCGGGGCTGTGATGCCGTCCTTTCTGGATGGGCGTCCGAATTCTCAGCAATCAATGGAGTTCCCGCATGTCCAACCGCACTGGCCTCATCCTCGATTTCGGCGGAGTGCTCACCACGCCGCTGCTTCCGGCAGTGCTCGCCTTCGAGCAGCGCGAGGGCCTGCCGCAGGGCGCCTGTCTTACGGCCCTGTACAAGGACGAGACAGGCGTCCGGATCACCAGTGACCTTGAGCGTGGCGCGGTCTCCCAGACTGAGTGGAACGAGTTCGCTGGCAAGATGCTGGGCGTGTCCCCCGACAACCTCATGGGCCGCATCTTCGGCGACCTGCGCCCCGAGCCGCGGCTGATCAACGCGGCTGCTGCAGCGAGGCGCGCGGGGATCAAGGTGGGCATCCTGTCCAACAGCGTGGGACTGGCCCCCTGGGACCTGTACGACGGCTACGAGCTTGAGCGGCTGTACGACGTCGTGGTGATCTCTGAGCAGCACCTGATGCGCAAGCCCGACCCGGAGCTGTTCGAGGTTACGCTCAAGCTGATGGACCTGCCGGCCGAGCAGTGCATCTTCGTCGACGACACTGAGGCGTACGTGCAGGCAGCGGAGCAGCTCGGCCTTGCAGGGGTGCACAACCAGGACCCCACGCGGACGGTCGCCACTCTCTCCGACCTGCTCGGCGTGGACCTCACCGCGTAGTAGGCCGGCGCCTCGGAGGTCCGAGGTCAAGAACAGCGAAGGGACCGCGGCGTTGTTCCCCTGCCGGGGCACCGCTACGGTCCCCTCGCTGTCGTACCGGCAACCGGTCGTCGCCGAGGCGTAGACGCGGGCCTCGGTGCCGACTGCAATCAGGTCTTCGGGATTGGCGCCGTAGGCGGCGATGAGTTCGTCTCGACGTTGGCAGCGATGCTGCTGACATTGCGGCGGTTGACCCCGGGTTGGCTCCTGCCGACGACGGTGCTCGATCAAGCCGGACAGGTCCGCTAGCAAGCGGAGGCTAGCGGACCTGGCCTGCGGGCGCCTCGCCGCCGGCATCGGCCAGGTTAGGCGAGCACACCGGTGCCGGCAGCGCTCGGCGTCCACTACCTGCGATGTGACAACTCACCTCGATCGTAGGTCGAGTGTGTACCGCAGCTCGGGAATGGTGAAGCCCCTGATCGTTTCTTCGCGGGTGATGCCGTCGGTACACCAGCCGTGCCGTTCGTAGAGTCTGCGCGCGCGGGCGTTGGCGGTGAGCACCCACAGCGTCGCCTTGTCGAACCCGTCGCGGTGCAGGACGTCGTGAGCTGCTCGGACGAGATTGGATGCCAGGCCGTTCCCCCATTGTTGCGGTGCCACGTTCAGCGCCCAGAGTTCTCCCGCGCCGTCCGCGTCCGCGTCGCGGCCAGGACCGACGTGAGCGAAGCCCAGTGGAGCTCCGCTCACCTCAGCGACCAAGATCTTCTCTCTCGGGTCACGGTCCCTACTCAAGGTCAGTTGCCACGTTGCCGTGCGACGCTCCAGCGTCGTCGCGTCGAGCAGGCCCTGCGGCATGAGGCCGGCGTACCCGACCAGCCAAGCATCAAGGTGCACTCGGGCCAGCGCTGGACCGTCGCCGGCGACCGCTTCTCGGATCAGCATGTTGAAGTCCTTCCGGTCTGTTACCCGCCCCTCGGCGAGGCGGGTAACAGGAATCAGCGGCGTCCAGCTGCCATCAGGTGAAGATGATCGATCACCGAGTCCGTGTCCGTCAGGTCAGCCAGGACCACGTGGGCGCCAGCGTCTCGTAGCTGGTCGGCGCTGTGCACGCCCGTGGCGACAGCGATGATCTCCGTATCGTTCGCCAGTGCGGCCTCCACGTCGCGGGGAGTGTCGCCGACCAGCACGACGGGGGTTGACACGGGAAGCCCACATGCCTGGCTCACCCGGAGCCGAGCCACCGGGACGAGAGCCTGCCGCTCCACATCGTCGGCTCCGTAGGCACCCACTCCCAGGTCCACAAGGCCATCAAGGTCGAATGCCGACAACTTCGTTCTGGCGTTCTCGGCGATGTTCCCCGTCAGCACGGAACTGATCAGCCACCCCTCACGCTGGACCGACTCCAGCGTCTCTCTCACGCCTGGCAGGACGCACCCTCGGCGGCGCAGCGCGGCCGTCAGCTGACGCCCGGCCGTTTCAAGGGCACCATTCACCACTGGCCATTCCGGCACTGCCAGGCCGTGCAGGAGGAACATCTCGCGCATGATCAGGCGGTCGGTCCGGCCGTCTGTCGCTGCCGGCGCCACGGGTGGGTGCCCCGCGATGGACGAGAACGCGCTGGCATAGATCTCTTTGCTCACGCCCCCGTTGTCGATGAGGGTGTGATCGATGTCCCACAAGACGATGAGCGCCATTGGGTCAGCGTAGGCAGCACGTCGGGCAATCGTCGGCCGCGTCGCGTCCCAAGACGTCCTTGCGAGTCCCGGCGGGGTCCGGTTGGATATCGGCTGTGAACGAGCGATTGCGCTCCGCACTCGCCCAACGCGGCGTGCCCCCCGCGGCACTCGCTACGGTCTGCGAGGTGGACCCCAAGACCGTGATCCGCTGGTTAGGCGGTCGCGTACCCCATGCTCGCCACCGGTGGGCTGTTGCCCATCACCTCCAGGTGGACGAGACCTTCCTCTGGCCGGAGCCCCGTCCCCGAGCCGCGCAGGTCACCGGTCCCGGCGCCGGCCTCGTGGCCACCTACCCTGACCGTGCCAGCGTTCCGCGGGAGTTGTGGCTCTCCCTGCTGCTGGAAGCTGAGCAGGGCATCGACGTGCTGGTGTTCTCGGGGACGTTCTTCGCCCAGTCGAACCCGCGCATCGCCACGATGCTGGCGCAGCGCGCGGCGGCCGGAGTGAAGGTCCGGCTGTGCTTCGGTGACCCGCACGGTCGCGCGGTGGCGATCCGCGGACGTGAGGAGGGCATCGGCGATGCCCTCGCAGCGAAGATCGGCGCCTCGCTGACCTACTACCGGCCGTTGCTGGGCACGTCCGGCTGCGAGATCCGCCTTCACGACACCACGTTGTACAGCTCATTGTTCCGCTACGACGACGACCTGCTGGTAAACCCGCATGTCTGGGGCCGACCAGCGTCCGCCAACCCGCTGCTGCACCTTCAGAAGGACGGCGAGTTGGGCTGGTTCGACGGCTACGCTCAGAGCTTCGACGCGGTCTGGGGCTCCGCCCGGCCGTGGACCAACGACACGGAGGGGAGCCAGTCTCATGGCCGGCAGGACTGAGTACTACGGCGATCCGGACGCACCGGCGGCGAACTCGCTGGTCCCTGCGAGCAACCTGCTCGTGCAGAACGAGGCCGGCGAGATCCTGCTGCAGCGCCGCCGCGACACCGGGCAGTGGGCGCTGCCCGGCGGGAAGCAGGATATCGGCGAGTCCGCCGCCGATTGCGCGGTGCGCGAGTGCGAGGAGGAGACCGGGATCAAGGCGGAGATCACCGGTCTGCTTGGGGTCTACTCCAACCCGGAGCACATCGTCGTCTACAGCAGCAACGGCGAAGCCCGCCAGCAGTTCGAGGTGGCGTACATCGGCCGCCCGATCGGCGGTACCCCGACGATCAACGAAGAGGCCGACGGTGTGCGCTGGGTGCGGCCGGTCGACCTGGACAAGTACGACATCCACCCGAGCATGCGTCAGCAGATCGGCCACTTCCTCAGTGGCCGGTACCCCTACCTCGGCTGACTCGCGACGGCGAGCCGGTGTTCGGTGCGGGCCACCGCCGCCTCGAGCTCCGGCTGCGCGCGCTGGATGAACCGTCCCACCAGCGTCCCGACTCCGTACCGGTTTACGATCTCCGCGACCCGGTCACGGGCGCTGGTCGGCCCTCCGTCGGGAGTGGTGGTCATGTCGCAGAAGATCAGGGCGTCCACCAGCACCTGGTCATCGAGCATCGGGAACTCGTCCTCCAGCGTCTCGCGCAGCCCGCGCTCCCCAGCTTCCAGCAGGGCGATCGAGTGGTTGGCCACCAGTCGCACGAGACGCGCGTCCGCGCCGTGCTCGTCCCGCAGGAATCGGGCGCCGTCGAGGGGATGAAAGCCCGTCAACGCCAGGCGGGGTGCGTAGCCGACATCGTGGAGCACCGCGGCTGCGACCAGCAGGCCATGATCCGGCCCGGCGACCGCGGCCAGCTGTTCGGCTTGGCGTGCAACCCCCTGGGAGTGCGACCACCGCCTCGGCAGGGTGTCCGCCAGCTCCTGCTCGGCGATCCGCCGCGCCCACTGTGGCAAGGTCTCCGTCACGGTGTCAGCCTCCCCGCCTGTCGCCTGGTGCATGCGTTGCTGCAGGAGGGCACGCACTGTCTGGGCCACCGCCGTAGCGATGGCCCAGGCAGCGGCCTCTCCTGCACGGCAGGCCCGGATGCGCTGTTCCGGGCCTGCCGGCGGTACGACTACCTCGTTGCTGCCGGGGTCAAGGATTTGCAGCCGAGCCAGCGCTGCAGCACCGGAGGAACCGCGACGGTGCCGTCCGGCTGCTGGTGCTGTTCCAGCAGAGCCGGCACCAGGCGGCTGGTCGCCAGCCCGGAGCCGTTGAGGGTGTGCACGTAGCCGGGCTTTCCTGTTGCGGGGCGGTAGCGGATGTTGCCGCGCCGGGCCTGGTAGTCCCGGGCGTTCGATACCGAGCTCACCTCGACGTAGCCGTCGATGCTGGGCAGCCAGACCTCGACGTCGAAGGTCTTGGCCATCGAGGCGCTGGTGTCCTCGGCGGCCAGCCGGGTGATTCGGTGGTGCAGGCCGAGTGCCTCAACCAAGTTGGCTGCCTTGGTAAGGAGTTCCTCGTGGGCGGCGTCGGAGGCGTTGGGGTGAGCGAACTGGAACATCTCGACCTTGTTGAACTGGTGACCGCGAAGGGTTCCACGGTCGGCGGCGCGGTAGCTGCCGGCCTCGCGCCGGTAGCAGGGCGAGTAGGCGACGTACTTGCGCGGAAGTTCGTCCTCCGTCAGGACCTCGTCCCGGTGGAGGTTGACCAGCGCGGTCTCCGAGGTCGGCAGCAGGAACCGCTGCGGCCCGGCCGGACCCTGTTCGAGCGCGAATACGTCCTCGGTGAACTTGGGGAACTGTCCTGCGGCGTAGCCAGCCTGATAGGTCAGCAGGTGCGGCGGCAGGATCAGCTCGTAGCCGTCCTGGACGTGGGTCTCGATGAAGAAGTTGAGCAGCGCCCATTCGAGGAGGGCGCCGTTGCCGCGGTAGACCCAGTTGCCGGTGCCGCCGAGCTTGACCCCGCGCTCGTAGTCGATCAGCCCCAGCCGGCGGGCCAGATCGACGTGATTGTGCGGCTCGAAGTCGAAGGCCGGCCGGGTGCCGTGCTCGCGGACGACCTGGTTCTGCTCCTTGCCGCCGGCCGGCACGTCCTCGTCGGGCAGGTTGGGCAGTTGGTCGAGGAATGCCTGGCGCTCGCCGGCCAGGGCGGTGAGCTGCTCTTCGAGTGCGGCAAGGCGGGTACCGAGTTCGGTTGCCTCGGTGCGCTTGGCGACGGCGGCCGGGTCCGCCGGGTCGAGCCGCGCGATCTCGCGAGAGATCTGCTTGCGCTCGGCGCGTAGCGTCTCGACCTCGGTCGTGCCATGCCTGTACTTCTCGTCCAGGGCGAGGAAGGCGGTGAGGTCGATGTGAACGGCTCGCTTCGCCAGCGCGCGCTCGACGCGCTGGGGGTGCTCACGGATCACGGTGATGTCTAGCATTTCGGGTCCCATCGATCAGTCGGAGTCCGACGTGATCCCTTGGGGGCGTGGGCGAGAAGGGAACTCGCGGTGCCACCACGCCTTCGCCGTCATCCGGAGATGACGGCCTCGACAGCTCGATAACGGGAGCGAACCGGCGGGGCATTGGGCCGCAATCGGCCGTTCCTCCCCGCACTCGGGAGGGGATTCACCCCAGGACGCGAGACTGCCTTCCCAGCTGCCGGCAGCTCTCTCGGCTCGCGTGCCCTGCGGCTACTTGTCTCCGTCAGCGCGTTGCCCAGAGGATAGAACGCCCAGGGCGCCACGAGCAACGCAGAATCGCCGTCCAGATTCGGCCGATCACCCTGAGTGACGTCTCGGTTGTGGGCACGGATCAGTGCACTGCCGGCTCAGCGGCCTCCGTGCCACGGTTCTCGTGAGGGCCGGCCGTCGAACCTGATCAGCGCCGCTCGGCCAGCGCGATCAGTCCGCGCACTGCGTCCGAGACGTTCGGCGGCAGGGCGTTCGGCCTGGCCCAGATGAAGTCGTCGTGCTCGCTCAGGATGATGGGCTCGGTGCTCGGCGCGGTGGCGGTGAAGGCGTACTGCCGGCCTCGCTGCCCCTTGCGGTTGGTGTAGTCGACGGAGCCGAGGTAGCCCGTGATCGTCACCGCCAGGCCGCACTCCTCCAGGGTCTCCCGCAGAGCGGCCTCCTCCACGCTCTCACCGGGTTCCACGCCTCCGGACGGAAACTCGTACTGGCCCGCCATGCAGTCACCCTGCTTCCGTCGAAGGAGCAGGACCCGGCCACGGTCGCGGATCAGGCACCCTGCACCGAAGCGCTCGATGCCGTCACGAGCAGCGTCCTCCACGGGGGCGAGGACGGACGGCGGGATGCTGCGGCACATGCACTGCTCCTCAGGTCCGGACCGCTCAGGGTGAGCTGGGGCCGTTACGGATTGAGGGTCATTCTCGTGCCTTGGCTGGCCCAGGGCGGGGACCGCCGCAGGCCAGCCGTCCGTCTACGGCGTGTCGCGGTGATCCGCCCATCGGCTGGCAGCATGGGCGGCCCGGACGCGGTAGTCGTACAGCGCACCGGGCGGGTAGTGGTCGATGCGGCTGCTCCAGTAGGTCGCCAGGATCCGGGCGACGGTCGTGACGGCCTCGCGCGGCGCCGCGTTGAAGGCCGGGACGGTCTCGACGAGTGCCTCGGCGCCGCGGGGGCTGTGCCCGGCCACGATGAAGTGCGGCACCATGAACGCGGTCACCAACCAGCCCGCCCCCAGGCGGCTGGAGCCCCAGTCGATCACGTGGACCTCGCTGTTGATGATCAGGTTGTCCGGCCGCGGGGAGCAGTGGAGCAACGTGCCACCGGCAAGAAGTTCCGCCGGCGCTGTCCGGTAGGCACGGTGGTCGCTGATCGCAGCGGCACCGGCGAACGGGCTCGGGGTCAGGAGGTCGATCAGCGTGGTGATCTTCTCCAGGACCATGGGGATGTCCGGTGAACGCGGGCTCAGATCGGGGTGGCGCCCGTCGACGTGCTCGAAGATGAGGGCGAGCCAGCCGTCCACGGTGTCGGTCCACAGCAACCTGGGCCCAAGGCCGGTTGGCAGGACGGAGTTGATCCCGGCTTCCAGCTGGTGGTCCTTCGACCGCGGGTGGCCGACGGCTATCGCCTTGAGGAAGACGCGTCGGTGGGCCAGGGTGAGGGCGGCGCTGATGCCGGGGGTGTGGCCTCCTGGGCGCTCCTCGAAGTGTAGGACGGGGCCGAACTCTCGTTCCACCGCTATGCGTAAGGGGGTGGGGATGATGCCGCCGGGGTGGTTCAACGGGTGGTCTCCTCGATGACGTACGGGCCGGCCACGAGCGCGTCCAGGCCGCAGCGCAGGAAGGTGCTGACCGCATCGCTCGGGGTGCAGACGATCGGCTCGTCCGCGCCGTTGAACGAGGTGTTCAGCACGACGGGTAGACCCGAAAGCTCGTGGTAGGCGTCAATGACGTTCCACAGCAGCGGGTTTGTGTCCCGGTGTACGGTCTGGACGCGGGCTGAGCCGTCCACGTGGACCACGGCTGGAATGCGATCCCGCTGTTGCTGGTGCACCGTGCCGGTGGCCAGCATGTACGGGTAGACGAGTGCGCCGGCGGACGGCAGGGCGAAGAAGTCGTCGGCGTGCTCTGCCAGTACGGCCGGCGCGAACGGGCGAAACGCCTCTCGTTGTTTGATCATGGCGTTGATCCGGGAAGCGGTCGTGGCGTGCTGGGGGGAGGCGAGGATGCTGCGGGCTCCCAGCGCCCGCGGTCCGAACTCCATGCGGTCCTGGAACCAGCCGATCACCTTCTCTTCCCTCAGTAGCCGGGCGGCTTCCCGGTGCGGCTCGGCCGTGTGCCGCACCCGGTACCGGTAGGCAGGGATGCCGCTCAGGGCGGAGCGGATGGTCTCCTCGTCGTAGGAGGGGCCGAGGAAGGCGTGTCGAAGCGGGCGCCGGACTGGGCTGGCCGCAGTGGCCAGCGCCGCGCCGATGGAGGTGCCGGCGTCGCCTGCTGCGGGCTGGATGAAGATCCGGTCGAACCGACCCGAGGCGATCACCGTGGCGTTGGCGACGCAGTTGAGTGCGACGCCGCCGGCCAGGCAGAGCGATCGTCGCGGTACAAGGCGCTGGGCGAAGGCGAGGTAGGAGCCGACCAGCTGCTCCAGGAGGTGCTGGAGGGCGCGGGCGATGTCGCGGTGCCGATCGGTGATCGCGTCCTCGGGGCGCCGGGGCGGCCCGAGGAGTTCGACCAGAGCAGGGCTGAACAGGTTGCGCTGGGCGCTGGGCCGGCGGTGGTGGTCGAAGTAGCGCAGGTTCAGATGCAGTCGGCCGGTGCGCTGGTCGAACCAGGCGAGGCGCCTGATCCGGTCGAAGTACTGGGGGCCTCCGTAGGCTGCCAGGCCCATCACCTTGTACTCGTCGCTCTGCGGCCGGAAGCCGAGGTACCGGGTCAGGGCGCTGTACAGGTATCCGAACGAGTGCGGGTAGACGATGTGATGGCGCCTCGTCATCCGGCCGCCGGTGCCGTCGTAGATCGCGGCGGTCTCGTACTCGCCGCGGCCGTCGAGGGTGACGACCACGGCGTCGTCGAAGGGGGAGGTCAGGTAGGCGCTGGCGGCGTGCGCCCGGTGGTGCGGCACGGGTATGAGCGGCAGGTTGCCCGGTAAGAGGCCGTTGCGGCGAACCATGTGGGGCAGTCTGCGCCGGGTACGGTACTTGTCCAGGTCGGACAGCAGCGAGCCGATCGACGCCGGTGTGCCGTAGTGCAGGTTCGACGGCGCCAGGAGAAGGTGGAGTTTCGGGTCGACGAACAGCGCTGCCTGGTCGAGGTCCTGCGGGTGGGCGCCGGCCAGGTTCAGGCAGGCCCGGATCGCCTGCTCGGGGAACACCTTCGTGTTCTTGATCCGATTCAGGCGCTCCTCTTCGACGGCGGCGACCACCGTCCCGTTGTGAACGATGGCCGCCGCCGCGTCGTGGGTACCGAAGTTCAGCCCCAGGGTCAGAGTCAACAGCGCCTGCCGATCCGTTCGCGGCCTCCCATGCACGGGCGCAGGGCTCTGAAGGCGAGGGTCACGCTGTCGGCCTGGACGTGGCTCTCGGGGGCCGTTCGTGGCAGGGCGAGGTCCATCACAGGAGGGCCTCCTTGAGTCCGGTGCGGGGACCGGAGGGCCTTGAGCGTTGCGAGTTCCGGACGGTGTCGAGCACTTCGTTGACGTGCTTCGGTGAGGACATGGTGATGGCGATGGTCTTCACACGCGGATCACGTAGCGCCCATGTGAGAGGACGGAGTCTGGTGCTGGCGCTGCGGGCGAGCGGGTCGATCAGGGCGCCGCGGTTGAGCGGCGACATCCCGACGAAGCTGCGGCCGGCCTGCGAGATCTGGGCCAGGTGGGAAATCGGCCAGGGTGAGGCGAGGTGGTACTGGGCGGCGACGGCCGTGATCGACTCCTCGCGAAGGGCGGCACGGACCGCGGCCGGGCCGTGGCAGTAGGCGTAGACCGCGCTGATCCGCCCGGAAGCGAACGCGACCCGGGAGCCGTGCCGGTAGAAATCCCTCAACGCCTTGTGGTCGTTGAGAAGTTCGGCCCGCTCGGTGCGCTTGAGGTCAACCTGGAGTACTACCGCGTCGATCCGGGCGATGCCCAGCTGGCCGGTGGACATCTCGATGGCCGTGTTGATGCGCGCTTCGAGATCCCCCCGCAGCGGGCACTCCGCCTTGACCAGGTGGCGGAGCCCGGCAACGGCGCCGACCTCGTCCAGCACCTCCCGCACCGCCCACTGCGTGCCGAGGTGCGGGTTGGAGTGGATCGTGCGGACCCCAGCCTTCAGCGCGGTACGCAGCGCTTCCAGTCCGGGCCGGGAGTCCTTGCTGGGCAGCAGACGGCCGGCGACGAACGTCGAGGTGCCGAAGCACAGGCGCTCTAGGCCCGTCACATCTCGCCCCGTGCTTCCAGCGCCTCGCGGGTCAAGATGGTGCGGAAGTGCGCGATCGACTTCTGTTCGCCGACGACCTTGTCGAACCGCAGCTCGCCGAGCTGGTCGCGGTAGTGCTTGCGGTTCGGGTTGTCGATGTCGAACTGCTCGCTGTCGCGGTAGCCGGTCAGCCGCTTGAACGTCTCACGCTTCTCGTCCAGGGACATCCCCCAGAGGACCGGGGGGTTCTTCTGGCTGATGCAGACCGTCGTCATCCCGTTCGGGCTGATCCGCAGCTTCCAGCAGCCGCCGCACGGGTAGTCCCAGGAGAACATCGCGAGCACCGCGACCTTCACCCCGGTGTCGCCGATCTCGTAGTAGTTGTAGCTCGGGTTGTCGCCCTCGATCGACTCCCGCCGCACCGACCGCAGCTCACCCGCTCTTGCGAGCGCTTCGAGGATTGCCTGCTCCTCCACGAACTGGTTCTTCCAGAATGCCTCGCCCTCAGCGCCGAGTTGGGCGGGGTTCGAGGGGAAGAACTGGTTCAGCTTGATCGCCAGCTGGCCCGCTCCTCCGCTGTTATTCAGCTGACGAGCGTAGTCGATGAAGGCGGGCAGCTCGTGGAGGGTGTCGCGCATCGTCACGCACGAGATCTTCGTCAGGGTCGGCAGCAGCTCGACCGAACGCTCGATGCTGCGCAGGGTGTCACTGTGAAAGCCGCGGCGGGTGATCAGCAGATTGCGCTGCTCGTCCAGGGTGTCGATGCTGACGATCGCCCGGGTCAGGCCGGCGTCGACCGCCTCCTCGATGAAGTGGTGCAGGCGGTAGCCGTTGGTCGTGACGATCTGCTGGTCGTAGCCGATCTCCTTGCCGGCGCGCAGCAGATCCACGAAGTCGCGCCTCACGGTCGGCTCTCCACCGGTGTAGTGGACCCGCCGGAAGCCGATGTCGTAGCCGGCCTGCAGGACCTCGATCGCCTCCTCCAACGAAGGCTGAACGATGACTCCCTGCTTCCCTTCCGGCAGGCAGTACTGGCAGCGGATATTGCAGCGGGACGTGATGCCGAACCGGAGGTTCCATTTGCGCATGCCGGGCGAGTACCGGTTGTCCATCACCTTCAGGGATGTCTGCCTGGCTTCGTGCTTCACGGGCACCTGCCTTTCAGGGGAATAGGTTCGAGGAAGAGAGCTGCGCGAATTGAGCCGGTTTCAGAAGTGGGCGCTGTTCTTCAGGCTGCGAGCACCTTGCGCCGCCAGAATGGAGAATTCGCCCGATTCTGGCGGGTCTACTGGGTGCCTTCCAACCACGTTTCGGGACGTTCTGGGAACGTCCTGAGACGTATCCGGTGGGGGTTACCTGGCTCCCGCGCGGATCGCAGCGCGGAGCCGAGTCTCACCGCACGGCCAGCGACGGCGGGACCCCGATCGGGGTCTACCGAGGGAGGTGAATGCTGGTCGTCCCGCCTATTGCTACGAGCCACCAGGGCGCGATGACGTTACGCCCATAGGCCCAACTGGCATTCACGAAGACAGCGAGTTTGACACCGACATAGGCCAGGCTCTGGCCTCCGTGCCAGCGTTACGCGCGGTGTCTGGCTGTTCGCCGACGGCACCGGCCTGCCGAGAAGAGCACGCTGCCAATCAGGGCGCTGGAGGGCGCGTGCCCCGGCACCGGCAGCGGTGCGCTCACTCAAGCGTTGGCCAGCCACAGACCCTTGTACTGGATCTTGGGGTGCCGGTGGTCTCTTGTGGTGGCACCGGCCGGGGTGTAGCCGCAGGACCGCAGCAGGTCCACCGTCGTGGACTGGTCTCGTTCCTCGTTGTAGACGCCGATGATCAATCGGCCGCCCGGGGCGACGACATGGTCCAGCAGGTGGGCTACGTACGTTCCACGCAGATCCGTCGGCACGTAGTCCACACCGGTGCGAACGGCGTCGAAGCGGCATGGAGGCTTCCAGCCCATCGCGTTGGCGGTCCAGATTCGACGCGCCCACTTCGGGCAGCGGGTACGGGCGAGGTCGGCGAGGGCGGTGGAGATCTCCACCCCGTAGGGCTCAATGATGATTCCGGCCTCGGCCGCCCAGTCGGTCAGGCTCTCCATCAGGTGGCCGTTGGCGCATCCGATGTCGAGGAACGTCCCACCATGGGGCGGGAGCAGGTCGACGAGCAGGCCGCGGGCTTCTCGCCAGCGGGCCTCGTCACCGCTGTGGCCGGACTGGGCCCGCGGGTTGTCGCCGTTGAGGTAGGCCGGTTCGATGACGCCCAGGACGGCGGCGTGCCACTCGGCGGCCGTGATCTCGCCCGCCTGGTAGGCGTCGTCGATGGGTGCCAGGTCGCTCCAGCCTCGCTCCTTTGCGCTCGCGATGTCCTCGGCGTCGTGGCCGACCGGACGGCGCGTGTTGGGGTCCATGCGTTCTCCTTCCCTATTCGCTGACGTTGGCGCCTTGCAGCCAGGGTGACGTTCAGTCCCCTTGAAGAGCGTGGATCAGCCGCGCGGCCTCCCGGTGCGCCGGCCCCGTTCGCGGGTCGTTCGGACCGGCATGTGGTCCGGCGATCTTCGCCAGCACGAACAGCTGCATCACCACCCCGTCGCGGCTCTCAAGGTCTGCCCGGCGCTCCCTGCGGACTCGGTCGGCGAGCGCCGGTACGGCGAGGGAGGCGGCGTACAGCGACGCCGAGTCGAGTCCGCGTGGCGCCATTCCCCAGTCCTCCCAGTCGAACATGCAGAACTCACCAGGACCGGTGACATTCGCCCAGTTCAGGTCGGCGTGAGCAGGACACCACTGCTCCACCCGAGTGTCGTGCGCTCCGCGGAAGGCGGCCTTGATTGTGTTGTCGACCAGCTGCTGCGTGATCCGTTCGGTGTCCGGGGCCGCCACCCGGGCCGTTCGCTGAACGGCCAGCACTGCCAGCGAGGCGTTCAGCGAGCGCCACCAATCGTCCGGCAGCTCCGGGTCGACGGTCACCACTGCGGCCCCGACCGGGAGTTCGGGCAGCAACGAGGTCTCGTCCACGTGCCAGATCGCCCGGTCATCCGGGTCCTGCCACGTCGCCGACCCGGACCAGCGTGGCATCGCCACGCCGGCCAACACCGCGGCGGCTTCGAATCCGCCCCAGCCCTGTTCCCGCGCCCGCGCCCAGGGGCGGCGTTCGACCCGGGTCCAGCTGCCGCGGTCGGTGCTGGCTCCGACCGTCCGGCGCTTGCGTACCACGCTGGTCCGGTCCAGCCTCGTGCCGAGGCGCTGCTCCACCTGGTCCAGGACGTGATCGACGGGCTCCTGCCGAAGGTCCATGGTCTACCGGACGGGGCCGGCGTCGGTGCCCTGCGGTGGGGTGACACCGGTCAGCTCACGTGCCTGGTCAGCGAGGAGAGGGGCGAGTTCCGGGTAGTACCCGCGGTCAACGGCCTGGAGCATCTCCGCAATTGCGATGAGCTGCCCCACGCGTCCGGCCGGGGTATCGAGGATGTCGGCGAATTCCGTGCGGGTGCGGTCCGCGACGGGGGGAACGAGGAGGCTGCTGACCCACAGGACAGCGGGGTCGTAGCCGACCGGCACGAGACCCCAGCGCTCCCAGTCGAGGATCTTGAGCGGCCGGGCCGTCAGGTTGGCCCACTGGAGATCACCGTGCCCGGTGGTCCGCTCGACGTCGGCCGGGGCTGGGATGCCGAGGTACTTCGGAAAGACCTCTTCGACCCACGCCTGGCGCAGAGTGATCTTCGTGCCCGGCGCTTCCGCAATGGCCGCCAGCGCGTTCCGCAGCCCGGTCCACCAGCTGTCGTCCAGGCCTGGGTCACCGCGGAGGTCCGGGGTCGAGGAGATCGCGGGCCCGACCAGGTCGAACACGTCGGCCTGGTAGAACCAACCGGCCGCGGTCCAGTCCACGGTCTCGTGGAGCCGGGGGCGCGGGACGGAGGCAGGGAGGAACTGTTCAGCGCCGAGTGCGCCCTGGCCGGTCGGCCGGGGCGCCCTGCGACGGCTGCCCCTGGAGACCCGGAGCCAGACGTCCCCGGCCCGGCGGCCGACAGTAGTTCCGGAGGTGCCGAAGACCAGCGGTCCGGTGCACACCAGGCCGAGGAATCCGGCGGCCTTCTGATGCGCTGCCGTCAGGTTGTGCCGGGTGTCGTCATCCGGCTGAAAGGACATCGAGCACCGTCCTGAGTCGTTCGTCGGGGGTCGGCTGGGCGAGAGCGTCCCGGGCATCCTCCCAGTGCTGGAGGGAGCTGGTCGAGGTGAGGACGACGTCCAGAGCGGGGCAGCCACCGATCAGCTGGAACGCGGCGGTGTGCGGGGTCGATCCGGGCTGGATGAGGTTCACCAGTTCGGGTGTCATCAGGTCCGGCAGTTCGCCTCCGTGCAGGGGTGCGGAGGCGAACGTGATGATCCCGGCGTCGCGCGCTTGAACGAGCGGCCCGGCTCCGTCGAGGGCCTGGGTGATCGGCTCGGCCATGACGAGGCTGACCGGCAGCTGGACGCCAGCGAGGTGGTGGTTCGCCGACCCGGATGCTTCGCCGGCCAGAGCGATCAGTTCGGCGACGGTGAACGCTTGGTTGGTGAAGCCGGCCCAGGTGGCGACGCCGTACCCCCCGATACGGCCGGCCTTCGCGAACTCCTCCAGCACGGCGAACGCGGCGCGGAGGTTGTGATGCAGTTGCTGCCGGTCGTGGCTGGACCGTTCGGGGTTGTGGACGAAGACGATGTCGGCACGGCCGAGGACTGCGAGCGATTCCTCGGTCTGGGTGCGGACGTCGATGGGAGCGATGCTGTGGCGGCCGTCCGGGTAGAAGCCGGTCTTCGTCGTCACCTTGGCGGTCGGGTGCTCGGCGAGCACCGGGGCCAGGTCGCGGTGTGCCCGGCCGTGGCCGTAGTTGGGGGCGGTGTCGACCCACTTCGCGCCGGCCGTGAGGGCGGTGCGCGCCGCTTCGCCGGCGGCGCGCACCCGGTAGGTCCCCAGGCCGAGGTCCGGGCTCACCGGCCGACCCCGACCACGGCGAGGGCCTGGCCCTGGACGAGGACGGTGAGGACGCTGGCCACGTCCTTGGCCTCCAGGCCGGCAGCTTCGGCGAGTTCCCCGAGGCTGATCGGGTCTCCGGTCAGCAAGGCTTGCAGGGCGGGTTCGACCCGCTCGGAGAAGTCCCATGCGGTTCCGGCGGCGGACAGGGTGACAATCTGGGCGGTGGGGTCGCTGGTGAGTTCGGCGCGCGGGGTGGTAATCCGCACCTTGATCTCCGGCTCCGCGGGGAGGGTGCCCACGAAGGGCAGGGACGGGGCCGGTCGGCCGAAGTGGGTGGTGCCAGAAGCCGTGGCCCAGCTGTCGATCAGGTCAGGGTCCGACAGCGCGGTGAGCACCGCAGCCCTCAGATCGGTCAGGTAGGCGGCCTTCTCGTCCGCTCCGGCGTGGAGCGGCACGTCCTTCCGCACGGCGGGGCTCTCGTGCAGCTCGTCCACCAGCCAGCCCAGGAGCGTGGCGCCGGTCTGGGCGACGAGTCCGAAGGTGAGGTGCAGCGACTCGCTGCCCTGGTCAGCAGTGACGCTGTGCCACCAGCCCCGCGGCAGGTACAGGACGTCGCCCGGTTCGAGGACGACGTCCGCGACCGGCTCGCCCTCGGGTTCCTCTGGGGAATCCACGTCGCGGAAGGTCGGGGCTTGCCGGGTCGGCTCCCACAGCCGCCAGCGCTTCGCTCCGTACTGCTGGACCACGACCACGTCGTGATCGTCCCAGTGCCGGCCGAAGCCCTCCTTCTCGGTCCAGGAAGCGTAGAGGTTGGTCTGCACGGGTGTGCGGATGAAGCGCTCCAACGCTTCGGCGGCGGTGCGGATCGGCGGGTGGATCTCGTCGATCGCGTCCACCACGAGAGAGGCGCCCTCGGCGAGCTGAGCGTGGAACTGCGCGGGGTGGAGCCGATTCCAGGTCACCCCACGCCGGTTGGTCGCCGGAGTCGAGTACCGGCCGACTGGAACGGTCTGCCCGTCCATCGACAGCCGCAGCCGCGGCGCGTCGATGCGGTGGGTGGCGAGGATGGTGTTCAGATCGTCCCAGGACAACAGGGGAGCGGTGTCGGCACCCCCGGCGGGGATCACGGCGTAGGAGCGGTGGAGCGCCTGGGTGAGGAACTGGTCCCCACCCAGGCGCACCGCCCACGAGGCGGTCTCATGCATCGTGGGCGGTCTCTCAGGTGTCGTTCTGGTCGGAACGGCCACCGGTGTTGTCGGACGGCACGTCGGCCCGCGAACGCGCCGCGCGGATGCTGCGGGCGGCGACCACGAGGCCGCCCCCGTCGTCCTCAGGAACAGCGGGCGTGGTGATCTCCATGCCGTTGACCTTCCTTCTCTCTGGTGCTCGCCGGTCTGTCCGGCGAGACCAAGGGAATCGCTGCGAACGGCTTCTGAACAGAGCAGAATTGATGCATCGATGATGCATTCGTGAGGCAAACCGGCGGCTGGCCTGGCAGCTTCGAGCGTCGGCGGATCTTCCAGTAGATCTTGGGGGGTGGGTGATGGGTGCACGACGAGAGCGGTTCATCGCGTTGCGAGCGAGCGCGGGTTACACCCAGGAGACCCTGGCAGCTGCAATGGGAGTCGACCGGACGACGGTAGGCAGGTGGGAGCGCGGCACTGGCCTCCCTCGCCCGTGGCAGCTACCGAAGCTCTCTACGTTGCTGAGCACCAGTCACAATGACCTCGCCGTGCTCCTGGGTCCTCCCGAGCCAGCCGCCCGGGCCGATGGGCCGGCGACCGCGCGAGAAGCATCGCTGCCTGACGACGGCAGACAGTGGGTCCAGCGGCAGGCTCCGGACAAGCCCGACCTTGAAGGTGGTGTGACCACTACGGCAGTTGGTGCCGCGACCATGGCGCTCATGGACGGCAGCGTCCGGGTCGGCTGCCGTACCTCGGATGGGAGGATCATCTTCGTGAGCATGCCGCGTCGGGCCCTTCTTCGCGGCGTCACCGCCGCCGCTGGCGTCACGCTCTTGTCCGGTCTCGCGGTGCCCGAGGTCCAGGCACTCCCGCCCGTCCTGTCCACGGACGTCCACCCGGTCGAGAGCATGAGGTCGCTCCGCAGGTCTCTGGTCGAGTGCGACAACATGCTCGGACCCCGCGAAGTCGTCACGACGGCTCAGGAGCACGTGCGCCTCATCCAGCATCTTCGCCGTGAGGCTTCGGGCCAGGACCGGCAGAGTCTGCTTCAAGTACAGGCCGAATACGCCGAGTTCTGCAGCTGGCTGTATCAGGACAGCGGCGACCACCGCGCCGCCCAGTACTGGGCGGACCGTGCCGTCGACTGGGCAAACGCCTGCGGAGACCGGGACCTTGCCGCCTACATCACGGCCAGGAAGGCCCAACTCGCCGGTGACATGCTGGATTCGATCGAAGCCATCGACCTCGCGGCCTACGCGCAACGTCTGGCACGGCCCGGGAGCCGCTTGAGTGCCATGGGAGCGGTCTACGGCGCCCACGGCCACGCGCTTCTCGGCGACGAGTTGACCTCCCAACGCACCTTCGACCAGGCGCTGGCCCTGCTCGCACGGCCGCCCGAGGCTCCCGACGGCCGAGGTCGATGGCTGGACGCGGCGTACATCGAGGCTCAGCGCGCACGCTCGTTGTCGCTGCTCGGCCGCCATCACGAGGCAGTGCTCGGCTTCGAACGGGCGATCCGTTCCCTGCCGGCCAACTACCGTCGAGACCGCGGCGTCTATCTCGCCCGCTTGACCATCTCTCAGCTGGCCGCACAAGGCCCGGAGCAAGCAGCCACAACCGCGCACGCGGCGTTGTCGATCGCCGCGAGCACCGGGTCCTCCCGGATCTTCAGCGAACTGGCCAGCCTCGACGGGCGGATGCGAAAGTGGCGGCACGTACCCGAGGTGGCCCGGTTCCGGCAGGCACTCGACAACCACCTGCTCCATGAAGTGTGATCAACACTGACCGCTCCCGCTCGCTGAGAGAACGGACCGCTGATGCCCTCCCGCCCCTTCGTCCTTCTGAGTGTTGCCACCTCCGTCGACGGCCACATCGACGACACCTCGCCCGAGCGTCTCCTGCTGTCGAACACCGAGGACTTCGATCGAGTCGACCAGGTCCGCGCTGCCTCCGACGCCATCCTCATCGGCGGCAACACCCTCCGCCGCGACAACCCCCGCCTGCTCGTGAACAGTGAGAAGCGCCGCGCCGATCGGGTAACCGCCGGCAAGCCCGAGTACCCGCTCAAGGTCACCATCTCCGCCAGTGGGGACCTGAGCCGCGACCTGAAGTTCTGGCACTTCGGCGACAAGAAAGTCGTCTACACCACCGACGCCTCCGCGCCGAAGCTGCGCGAAACGCTCGACGGCCTGGCCGACGTCGTCAGCACCGGCCCCACCGTCGACTTCAGTGCGCTCCTCGACGATCTCGCCGCCCGCGGCGTCGAACGCCTCATGGTCGAGGGCGGCGGGCAGATCCACACCCAGTTCCTCTCCCAGGGGCTGGTGGACGAGATCCACCTCGCCATCGCCCCGCTGCTCGTCGGTGACGCTGCCGCACCGCGCTTCCTCCACCCCGCCGACTACCCCGGCGGCAGCACCCACCGGATGATGTTGCTCGGCGTCCAGACCCTCGGGGATGTCGTCGTCCTGCGCTACGCACCGAAGGCTCAGACCGCCTGACCTGGCCGAAATCCTGCCCGCAGAGTGCGCTCAACCGCCGGAGATCAGCCCCGGGATTCGCCCGGGGCTGCAGTGGCTTGCGCATGTGGGTCGTGCCATCCGGCGGGCGGATAGCCTACGGCGGGGCGGGCAGCGACGGCCGGGAGGACCGCATGACCATCAAGGGCAGCACCGGGCTTTCGCCCGCGTGGGTGGCTCAGAAACTCGTGGCGTTCGATGAGCTCCGGTTCGCGCAAGGCTCTCTCTGGTGGTTGCAGTCCGATCCGAACCACGGCGGCGTGCGCCGGATCATGCGGTCGAGCTCCACCGGACCGGGCCGCGCCGTGACCTCACCGCAGGTCCCGGTCGGCGGTCAGCTCCACGCCTACGGCGGCGGCACCTTCGTGGTCGGCCCGGACACGGTGTGGTTCGTCGGCGACGACGGTCGATCCGTCTTCGGTCTCGGCGCGGACGGGCCCCCGGTACGAGTCGCTGTCGGCGGAAGGGATGTCCAGTTCGGGGAGCTCGCCCTCGCCGCCGATAGCCTCCTTCTGGCGGTCCGCGGCGGAGAGGCCGCCGACGAGATCGTCTCCGTCTCCCGGTCCGGGGATGTCCGCGTGCTGGTCCGGTCGTCCGGATTCCTGGCCGCGCCGCGACTCGAAGGAGGTGTCCTCGCCTACCTGGAGTGGAATCGCGACGAAATGCCATGGGACGGCTCCCGGCTCCTGCTGGCCGATGCCCGGCCAGGCCGGTCGAGTCTGGCCACCGTGGTGGCGGGCAGCCCCACCGAGTCGGTGGTGCAGCCGTTGTGGGGTCCGGGCGGCTCGCTCTACTTCATGTCCGACCGCACGGGCTGGTTGAATCTTCACCGCTTCCGCGACGGTGTCGTCGAGGCCATCGCGCAGGTCGACGCGGACTGCGCGCCAGCGCCGTGGGAGGGCGGCTACCAGTCGTACGGCTTCACCTCGTCCGGCGGAATCGTCCTGACCACGAGCGACGGCATCCGCAGCGAGCTGCTGCTGGTCGACGGCACGGTAAGGCGTCGGCTCGCCTCGAACCTCACGTCCATCAAGCCCTACGTGGCCGTCTCCGGTGAAACCGCGGCCGTGATCGGGTCGACCCCGAGCCGGCCGCCGTCCGTCTGGGCCGCCGACCTCACCTCCGCGCCCGGCGGCGCCCGCCCGGTCGGCGGGGAAGGCCACCAGCCCGCACCCTGGGCCGTGCTGCCGCCATCCGTGGAGAGGGTGACTTCGGAGCACGGCGCGCTGCGGTATCTGCTACACCGCTCCCACGACCGGCAGCCGGGACCACTGCTCGTCCGAGCCCATCCCGGGCCGACCGACGACGTCCCGCTGCGTCTCGACTGGACCACCCAGTTCTTCGTCAGCCACGGGTTCTCGGTCGCCGAGGTCCTGTACCGGGGCAGCACAGGCCAGGGCCGCGCGTTCCGGCAGTCCCTGCACGGCCACTGGGGTGACTACGACGTCGAGGACTGCGCGACCGTCGCCGAGCACCTCGTCAGGGCCGGGGTGGCGACGGCCGATGCGGTGTTCATCAGCGGCGCCAGCGCCGGCGGCTACACCGCGCTCCAGGCGGCCTGCCGGCCTGGACCTTTCTCCGGGGCGACAGCGACGTCCGCCATCATCGACCCCGCTCGGTGGGAGCGGTCGGTGCCCCCGTTCCAGCGCCCGCACGCCGCCGTCCTGGCGGGGCCCGCCGGTGCGGTACGGCCCGAGCGCGTGAAGATCCCTGTCCTGCTGATCCACGGATCGGCCGACACCATCACCTCCGCCGAGGACGCCATGCGGCTCGCCGACCAGCTCGCCGGGTCCAGCAGCGCACACCAGCGCCTCCTCCTCGAAGGCGGCGACCACTACCTCTCGGACCCTGTGTCACGCGAGCAGTCCCTCCAGGCGGAGATCGCGTTCTACAGGCGGATCATGCACCGCGGGCCATCGTGAGCGCGAGCCGGTCCGCCTCCGGCAGGACTGCCCGGGTGTACTCGCGGAGATCCTGGACAGGGGCGTAACCGGCGTGGGCGTCGAGTTCGGCGAGGACGCCGGCCACGCGCTCCACGCACCGTCCCGAGCCTGTCCTGGCCGCGTACGCCACGGCGTCCAGGCCGGTCGCGCACGCCTGATCGAGGTCACCGGTGCGGAGCCAGGTGGAGGCGAGAAGCGCGGCGTCGATGGCGAGGCGGCGGACCTTGTCCCGGCCGACGCCGTCGAGCGCCTCCGCCAGCTGGGTCCTTGCGGCCGGGGCGCGGCCGAGGTCGTGCCAGCAGTGCGCCACCTCGTCCGCCAGGTAGGCGGGCGTGAAGTAGCGGATCCAGTCGGGTTCTTCCTGCGGATTCGCCGTGCCGAGCAGCTCCTCGGCTTGCAGGATCAGCTTGGTAGCCTCGCTCTCCCGGCCCAGTCGGGCGTTCGCGCGCGCGACCACTGCGGTGATGGCCGACCTGGTCGCGGGGCTCGTCGCAGTGCCTGCCGCAGCGTGAGCCGAGGACGCCCACCGCAGAGCTGTCTGTGGCTCGTCACAGTGCAAGGCGAGGTGGCCCAGGTTCACGGCCACCAGGTAGGCGCCGTACGCCTGGTCGTTCGTGGCTGTGGTCAATGCCAGTGCCCGCTGGTAGTACGCCTGTGCCTGCGCCGGGCTCCCTGTGTCGACGGCCTGGTAGCCGGCGAGTTCGAGGAAGCCGACGGTAACCCGGGCGCGATGGCGCGCGACCCGCTCGTCGGCTGCGGGACGGGCGAGCAGTGAGTCGAGTTCACCGGCGATGTAGGACCTGACCTGGGGCGCGAACGACCGGGCACCGTGAGTGTGATCGAGTTGGCGGAACATCGCGAGCATGCCTGCGGCGACACCCACTTCCTCGTCGGTGACCCACTGCCGCCGTTCCTGCAGATCGGCAGGTGGCGTCGCGTAGACGGCGGCCCAGTCGCTGATCTGGGGAGCCCCGATGTCGAGCCGCACACCGGTCGCCTCAGTGGGCGCCGAGGGACGCGGCGCCAGCTTCCCGACCGGATCCTCCGTTGCAGAACCAGCAGACCTCTCCGCCTGCTCCTGGGTCTGCCTCAGGATCTCGTCCAGTTGACCAGGGGTTACACCGAGCACCTCCGTCAACTTCGGCCGCTGCCAGGTCTGCGGCTCGCTCTTACCTAGCTCCCACCGGCCCACGGTGGTGCGGTCCAGGCACATCGCAGCAGCGAAGCTCTCCTGCGTGTAGCCCGCCGCCGCCCGCCGCGCTGCGAGCGCTGACCGCTTCCGTACAGCCATAGGCAAACATCCCAAGTTTCCTGACGCCCGAAGAGATGCAGGCCAGAGCGCCCTTTGCATCACCTACGCCTCAACTACGCATCAAGTTTGCCGTGTTCACCGCCAGTTCGTGCTGCTTCTGTATGACCCGCCGAAGAAAGTTGGCATTCCTGACTGGCCAGTTCTCGCTTCGACGCCGCGCTTTCACCCCATTTGGCCTTTCGCCCTCGCTCTGCGCGCTGCCCGCATCCCCCTCTAGGAAGGACCGCCAATGGACACCGCATCCGTCCCTCAGTCGGGACAGCTTGTCCAGCACCCGGCGGGACACGATGGTGATCTCCGGGGAGCGGTGGAGGAGCTTCAACTCGGGCGGTGGATGTCGGCCCGGACGCTGCTTGCCCGGACCTGGGGCGACCCAGCGTTGTGGACTTCTCGCACTCAGGCGCTCGGCGCGATCTCGGCCCGCACAGACATCCTTGAGCATTGGACGGCCGAGGAGCCGAACGGCTTCGGCCTGGTCACGCTTCAGGCCCGTACCGCTGTCGAGTTGGTCCTCATGGTCCGGCAGCAGCGGGCCGACCCGCGGGAGCTGGCCGCCCTCGAAGACTCGGCCCGGCAATGGTGCTGGCGAGCGGCTTCCACTCTCGCCGCCGACCCCGTGCCGTGGATCAGCCTTCTCGCCCTCGCGCAGCTGGACCTCGCCCAGACCCGTCCTGAGCATCGGGTTGGGGCCCCCGACCAGATGCTCCCGCCCGGCCCGTGGGGTCTGCTCGACCAGGCCCGGCGAACGGACCCGTGGAACAGGGAGGCGTTCCACCGCATGCTCCGCTTCTGGCTCGCCCGCGGCGAAGGCGGCGCGGCGACCAGCTTCCTGGCGACCTATCTGCCCGGCGCGCCCACCGGCTCACCGCTTCACGCCCTCCCGCTGCACTTGTACGTCGAGCGCTACCACCGGGCGGAGCGCAAGGAGGCGGTCCAACTCCAGTGGACGGATGAGGAAACGGTCCGCGCCACGGTGCTTCGTGCCTATGAGCACTGGCAGGCCGCGCCCGGCAAGAAGGGCCGGTGGCCGGTCGTGGATGAGAACCACCTCGCTCACGCGCTCTGGGCGACCCGCCAACGCCAGCAGGCCGCCGAGGTGTTCGCGGCCCTAACCCCGTTCGTGTCCTCTCAGCCCTGGGTGAGCCTGACGGACCGGCCGAACGAACTGCTCCGCCAGGCCATGGCCCAGTCGTTCGCCGCCTCCCGCTGACGCCTCTCCGCCTGGCCGCCCGCTCGGGCACCCGCATGCCGCATCTTCCTACGGAGGTCTCACAGTGCAACGGTCCCACCGCTCCGCTCCCACCCGCGGGGACGACGACCATCTGCGGTCGTTGGGCTACGAGCCCGAACTGGTCCGCCGGATGGGCCCCTTCGGCAACTTCGCCGTCAGCTTCTCGGTCATCTCAGTGCTCAGCGGCTGCATGACGTTGTTCGGAGCTCTCGGGGTCGAGACGGAGTTCGTCGTTCACGAGGGCACCACCCGAGACGCGGCGGCGGCCGGCTGGCGGGGGCTTCGCCCCGCCACGTGGGACAACCGCGACTACGCACTCGACCAGCCGGGGGCGGTCGCCGAGTTCGGAAGGCGCCTTCGGCAGGTCCTCGCCGAAGCCGGACTCCCCGTCGAGGCGGTCAAGTTGGAAGGTGCCCCGGGTCAGACCGAAGTCACCTTCCCGTACGGGGCACCCCTAGCCATGTGCGAGCAGCACGTGCTGTTCAAGCACGCCGCCAAGGCCGTGGCGGACGAGCGGGGCATGGCGGCGTCGTTCATGGCGGCGCTGCCGGGCGGGGTCGGCAGCGGCATGCACTTGCACGTCTCCTTGCACTCCGACCGAGGCCCTGTGTTGGGCACCGGCGCGGGCGCGGGGAAGGAACTGTCAGAGCTGGGCGAGCAGGCGGTCGCGGGGCTGCTGACCGTGCTTCCCGTCACCGCGCCGCTGTGGGCGCCGTACGTGAACAGCTACAAGCGCCTGCGGGAGCACTCGTTCGCACCGGACCGCTTCACCTGGGGTCGCGACAACCGCTCCTGCGCGGTGCGGGTCGTCGGCCACGACAACAGCCTGCGGCTGGAGGTGCGCCTACCCGGCGCCGACGCCAACCCGGTGCTCGCGGTGGCGGCCGTCCTCGCCGGCATTCGGCACGGCATCGCGGCCGGACTCAAGCCTCCGCCAGTGAGCACCGGCGACGCCTACCAGGACCACCACCCACGGCCCGTACCGCGCTCTCTGGCGGAGGCGCTCGCCGCCTTCGAGAGCAGCACGCTCGCCGCGGAGCTGCTGGGCGAGCGGGTCGTCACGCATCTGGCCAGCGTCGCGCACCTGGACCTGGAGCACCACGCCGCCCGCGTCACCGACGCCGAGCTGGAACGCGGATTCGCCCAGGCATGAACCCCGGGCCGGCGGCGGGTCGATCCCCCTCCCCGCCGCCGGCCCGGACCAACCCCCACTTCCCGCTTCCCCGTTGGAGGCCAACATGGACACCATCATCTGCTCCGCCACCGGTCCGGCCGCGGCCGTGCCCGAGCTGCTGTCGGCCCCGCACCTGGTTGACGTCGCGGCGCCCGGCATGCAGGGCCTGGCCCTGTGGCTGGCCGGGAACGGCGCCGAGGTCACCGGCAGCGTCCCGCCCGAACACCAGGACAGCCCCGCAGTTGCCGCTCTGAGAGCGGCCGGGGTAAAGGTCGAGGCCGGCTTCGCGAAGGACCACGTCCAAGCCGATCGCACCGCGGTGGTGTGGTCGGGCGCCGTCGTCGGGCCGCATCCCGAGCTGGACCGCGCGCAGGTGCTGCGGCTGCCGGTGCTCGGGCAGGCCGTCGCGCTCGCGGCCGTCGCCGCGCAGACCGGGACTTCGGCGGTGGCGGTCGGCGGCAGCCACAGCACCACGACCGCGGCAGCCGCCCTGGCTGCGGTGCTGGACGACGGCAAGACGGGCTGGATTCTGACCGCCCCGGCCCGCAAGGGCCACGCCGGGCATGCCGGGGAAGGCCGACTTGTGGTCGACCTCGCGCCCGACACTGCCACCCACGAGGCGGCCCCGCCCGGCGCGTGGCAGCACCGCCCCGCACCGCACTACCTGAACAGCCAGCCGCGGCTGGCCGCCGCGCTGATCCTCACCACCGGCGCGAACAGTCCCCACTACGAGGACAACATCGAGGGCCTGAACGCCGCCGAGCACCTGGCCCGCCTCGCCGACGTCGTCGTCCTGCCGACCTGGGACAGCAGCGCGAAGATCCTGCGCGAGCGCCTGACCGACCGGCCCGCTCGGCCCGGTCGGCCCGGTCGGCCCAGCCTGCGGGTGGTCACCGTCGGCCTCGAACGCACCGACGACGTATGGATCATGGTGCCCCGCTGGACCGGCGAGGAGCACCACGTCACCATCCGCTACCAAGGCAGCCAGCACGCCTTCGCTCTGCCGATCGCCGGCCGTCACCACGCTCTGGCCGCCTGCGCCGCCATCGCCACCGCCCTGGTCCTCGGCGAGGACCCCCAAGCCGTCGCCGAGCGCATCCATGCCTTTCCCGGAGCCGAACGCTCGCTGGCCACGCTCGGCACCCAAGCCAAGATCACCGTGGTCGACTCCCGCGCCCGCCACCCCCGCGAGGTCACCGAGGACCTCATGGCCGCCCGCATGCTGACCGAGGGCTCGGTCATCGCCGTCCTGGAACCGGACGGAATCGCCCGCACCCGCGCGCACGCCGACGACCTCGGCACCGCGCTCGGCGAAGCCGACCTGGCCGTGCTGCTGCCGGTCAGCACCCAGCTGACCACCATGCACGCCGTCGAGGACCCGCTGGACGCCGTCGAGCAGGCCGCCCTCCAGCGCCTCGGGGCGGGCACGGTCCACCGCATCCGCTCCGGCCCGAGCGAGCCTGGCGTCGAGCAGCAGATCGCCGACATGGCCGCCCCCGGCGACCTCGTCCTGGTCATCGGCACCAACGAGGCCACCTGGCTCGGTCCCCGGCTGCTGTTCCATCTCGCCGCGCCCAACGCACCGATCCCCCAACAGCTGTGACCCGCCCGAACCACCACGTAGGAGGACGCCGTGACCGTCGGCCCACTGCCCGAACTCTCCGAAGCGGAACGCCAGCTGATCACCCTCGTCGCCCAGGGCAACAGCGCCTCGCAGATCGCCGCTGCCCCCGGGTCGAGCAAGGACACGGAAGCCGCCCGCGAGGCGATCCAGGCGCTGTTCGCCACGACCGGCACCCGCACCGTGCCGCACCTCGCCGCCTGGGCCGCCGCGCACCGGATCGTCACCGAGCCGGTCCGCCCCACCGGCGCTCTGAGCGTCAAGCCTCAGCTCCCACCGCGGCTGGCCCAGATCCTGCGCGGCTGGTCCGGTGGGCGAACCACCCCGGAGCTGACCGCCGACTTCGGTATCTCCCCGACGACGATGCGCAGCTACATCAAAACCCTGTTCACCTACCTCGGCGTCGACAGCCAGCCGCAGGCCGGCGTCGTCGGGGTCCTCGCCGGCCTCGTCCGGCTCAGCGACATCGACCCATCGTGGCCCGCCGAACCGCTCGCCTCGGCCGTCGGCAGCGGAGCGGCGCGGTGAGCATCCGCCGTTCCGCCGCCCGCGCCGCAGCGCTGGCCACGGTGTGTTTCCTGCTCGGCGTCCTCGTCGGCGGCGCCACGCTCTACCTCCTGGAGCACCGCACCCAGTCCGGCCAACCCGTGTACCTCGGGATCTTCACCGCCGTCTCGTTCTCCACGCTGGCCGCCGTCGACCGGCTGGTCAACCGCCGCACCCCACCGAAGAACGCCGCCGCCGAGCCCCGGTGCCCTCCGGCCGGGTGACAACGCGCACCACGCTGCTCACACCCATGGCGGCCGTCCGGGCCAGGGCCGCACCCCTTTCGACCACAGAGAGCCGATGAACACCCCACCCGACCACCGCGCAGCTGGCACCGTCGCTAGCCGAGACCTCGACGGGCACCTGCGCAACCGCGCCGCCGTCCTCGTCGACCTCACCTCGCTCACCGACCTGCCCCGAACCGCACTGTCCGGCAGTGACCCCGCCCTGCTGGTCAGCGGCGCCCCGGGGCAGCTCACCACCCCGGCGCCACTGCTGCGGCTGCTGCTGCGCGCCCGCTCGATCGCGATGCCGTGCGCCCTGATCGCCCCCTCCCTCGGTGACGACCTGACCCGGCAGTTAGCCAACCTGCGCGTCGCGCACCTGTGGTCCGCCGCTGTCTGCTCCACCGAGCACACCGCGAACGGCACCAACCCCTACCGGGCCGCCGCCGACCTGCTCGATCAGCCGATCGGCCGCTGCCTGGTCGTCACTACCGCCCCGTCGCCCAACGACGCCGTCACCAGCGGTGCCCGCACGACGCTGGTCAGCACCGGCGGCTCCTTGGCACCCGCCGCACCGGCGGAGCACCTCACCGACGCCGAGCGCCGGCTGGCGCACCTGCTCGCGCTCGGCCACAGCACTGATTCGGCCGCCACCGCCCTCGGCTGCCGCCCCGCGACCACCGCGAGCGCGGCCTGGAACCTCAACCGGCGCATGGGTTTCAGCGACCGCACTCGAACCATCGCCCATCTCATCGCCGCCAAGCTGATCGACGCCGGGCCGCTGCGCGCGGCCATATCCGCCGAGCTCCCGGCCCTCGATCCGGCCGAACACCGCGTGCTCACCCTCCTCGCCACCCACGACGCGCGCTCCGCCGGCCGCACCCTGGGGCTCGACGAAGCCCAGGTCGGCCAGCTGATCAGACAGGCCGTGTCGCACCTGGGCGCAGCCAACCGCACCCACGCCGTCGCCATGCTCCTGCTGGGCCGCCCCGCGCAGGCCGCCGCCAGCGACCCGGGTACGTCGTGAACACGCAGCTGCGGTACCTCGAGGTGCCGCAGCCGTACGCCCCGGACGGCCGCCCAGCGGTGTTCCTCGCCGGGGCAACCGTTGACTGCCCGGACTGGCAGAGCGAAGCGGTCAACCTGTTCGCGATCGCGGGCTTCGACGGCACGGTGCTCAACCCCCGGCCATCGCGCAACCCGGCCACCAACCCCTACCTTGCGTGGCTGCCGTTCGGCTGGCAGGACCGCAACATCCGGCGCACCGACGTCGTCCTGTTCTGGAACCCGATCGGCCACGTGCGCGTGCACGACTGCTACGAGGCTGGCCTGTTCTCCCCGTACGGCGGGACGGTGGTCGTCGGCTGCGACCCGGCCGACCCCGTCCAGCGCGCCAACCGTGTGCTGCTCGCGAACCTCATGCCGTGGTTGCCGGTGGCCGACACGCTCGCCGGCCCCGTCGCCGCCGCCCTCGCCACGCTCGCAGCCCGCGCCTCCGCTCACCGCTGACCACCCACCCACCCACCCACGTCAGGCCCCCATGCACACCGTCACCGCCCCTGCCCGGATCGAGGACCACGCGCTCCTCGGCAACACCGTCGCCGCCGCCCTGGTCCGCCCGGACGGCTCCATCAACTGGGCCTGCCTGCCCGGCTTCGACTCGCCGGCGGTGTTCGCCTCGCTGCTCGGCACCGCCGACCATGGCCTGTGGCGGGTCGGCCCGGCAGTCTACGACGGCGCGCCGCCCCCGGCGGCCGACCGCCGCCACTACGTGGGCAACTCCCTGGTCCTCCGCCAGGAGTGGGACACCCTCGCCGGTACGGTCGCGGTCACAGACTTCATGCCGGCGCCAACGGTCAGCGACCACGCGGAGCCGAGGATCATCCGGATTGTCGAAGGCATCAGCGGCGAGGTCCGCGTCGCCAGCGTCTTCCGCCCTCGTCCCGGCTACGGCGCCACCCGGCCGCGCGTCGAGCGGGTCGCCCGTGGAGTCCATCGGCTGCGGGTGGTCGCCCACCCGGACTCGTACTGGCTCGACGGCCCCCAGCACACCGCCAACGGGCGGGGCGTGTGCCGGGCCGACTTCACCGTCCGCCCCGGCCAGATCGTCGCGCTCACCCTCGCCTGGGCTCCCTCTCACCATCCGGCGCCCGTCCCGCCCGACGCCTTCTCCGAGCTCGACGCGACCGCGGAGTTCTGGGAGCAGTGGGCAGCCGGCTGCACCTACCGCGGCCCGAACCGCGAGGCGGTGGTGCGCTCCGCCCTTACTCTCAAGGCGCTCTGCCACCCGGGCGGCGGTGTCGTCGCCGCGCCCACCACCTCCCTGCCCGAGCAGCTCGGCGGCGAACGGAACTGGGACTACCGCTACGTCTGGCTGCGCGACAGCGCGCTGACCATCGCCGCGCTGCTGCGGCTCGGCTTCCTCGACGATGCCCGCCAGTGGCGCACCTGGCTGGTCGACACCGTCAACCCCGAGCGCCTTCAGCCGATCTACCGCGTCAACGGCGACGCCGACCTCGACGAACAGACCCTGGACCACCTGCCCGGCTACGACGGCTCCCAGCCCGTGCGCATCGGCAACGGCGCCGCCGACCAGCTCCAGCTCGACGTCTACGGCGAACTCGCCGACACCCTGCTGCTCGCCGAGGACGCCGGCCTCCCCCCATCCCCGCAGTGCGACGCTCTGCTCCTGGCGCTCGCCGAACAGCTGGAGCAGCGCTGGCACGAGCCCGACGAGGGAATCTGGGAAATCCGCGGGCCGGCCCGGCACTTCACCCACTCCAAGGTCATGTGCTGGGTAGCTGTGGACCGGACCTTGCGGCTGCTGGAACGCCGAACCACCACGGCCCCTGCCGTCCTCGCCCGGCTCGCCCGCCTGCGCGAGGAAATCCACACCGACGTCTGCACGCGCGGCTTCAACCCCGAGACCGGCACGTTCACCCAGTCCTACGGCAGCCGTGCCCTCGATGCCTCACTGCTGCTCCTGCCCCTGGTCGGCTTCCTGCCGCCGGACGACAAGCGCGTCATCCGCACCGTCGAAGCTGTCCAGCGCGAACTCACCGAGCACGGGTTGGTGCTGCGCTACGCCACCCACGGGGAGACCAGCGGCAACGTGGACGGGCTCGCCGGCCACGAGGGCGCCTTCCTGGCCTGCACGTTCTGGCTGGCCGAGAGCCTTGCCGCCATCGGCCGGCTCGCCGAAGCCCGCGAGCTGTTCGACCGGCTGCTTGGCCTGCGCAGCGATCTCGGGCTCCTCGCCGAGGAGTACGACCCCCTCGCCCGGCGGCAGCTCGGGAACTACCCGCAGGGGTTCTCCCACTGGAGCCTGGCGGACGCGGCCGTCCGCCTGGCCGCCAGGCTGCAAACCCAGTGCCCGGCGCTGCCCGGGCCGCGCGCCGCCGTCGGCGAGGCGCTTCCCGCCGCTGTGGTGGCGTAGTGGGCAAAAGCGATGCGCGCAATGCCCGCCTCCCGCCGAGCATGGCGCGCTTGTCAGTCCCCCGTGGCAAACTGCCCTGTTCGACCCGTAACCGCCCTACCAGTATGACGAGTTGGGGCTGTTCACCGGATCGTGTGGCTTCTGCCGCGACACGCCGACACGGCCCCGCCGGGCCGCCTACGGTGGGACAGCCGCCCACGCACTCACGTACGACGAACGATCACCAGTTTGATCGCAGCTTCGCCATGCCCTGAACCGGACGCGCTCCCCGCGCCGGTTCCCTCACACCCTGGGAAGGAGACGTCCCGTGCCGCACACGCTGGTTGTGGGAGTCCACCTGGTCCTGATCGAGAACGACCGGGTGCTGCTCGGACAGCGCGCCAACACCACCTTCGCCGACCAGCACTGGCACGCCCCGGCCGGCCACCTCGAAGCGGGAGAGTCTGTCCTGGCCGGCATGGCCCGCGAGGCCGACGAGGAACTCGGCATCACCATCCGGGAGGAGGACCTCGACCTGGTGCACACCCTCCACCACCTCGACGCCGACGACGGTGCCGGACGCCTCCAGCTGTTCTTCGCCCCTCGCGCGTACACCGGCAAGATCACCAACCGCGAACCGGCCAAGTGCACCGCCCTCCGCTGGTGGCCGCTGGACGACCTTCCGGAGCCGATCGTCGGCTACACCGCCGACGCGCTCGCGCAGATCACCGCCGGCCGCCCGCTGTCCGTCGTCGGATGGCCGGCATGAGCACCACGAGCCACCCAGGACTCCCGTCGGCCGGGGCGCCCGCGGGGAGCGCGGAGACTCGGCTCGTAGTCGTCCGGGGAAACTCGGCGTCGGGCAAGTCGTCGGTGGCGGCGGGCATCCGGGACCGATTCGGCCGGGGCCTGGCCATCGTCGCGCAGGACAACCTCCGACGCATCGTGCTGCGCGAACGGGACCGGCCCGGCGGCGCGAACATCGGCCTGATCGACACGGTGGCACGGTACGCGCTGGGCGCCGGCTACCACGTCGTCATCGAAGGCATCCTGTACGCCGATCACTACGGCGAGATGCTCACGCGCCTGGTGGGCGACCACCGCGGCGTCACCCGCTGCTACTACCTCGACGTCCCGATCGACGAGACGCTGGTCCGGCACGCCTCGAAGGCCGATCGCGAGTACCTGACGGCCGTCACCGAGCGTGAACTGCGCGACTGGTACCGCGAGCACGACGTCCTTCCCGGCGGCATCGAGACCGTCATCGGCAGCGACAGCACCCTCCACGACACGGTCGACCGCATCATGCGCGAAACCGCGCTTTCGGAATTGCCCCCGCGCGACACGTAGAAGCGCAGTTACTCGACCGTCGCCTCCCCTTCATTGCCCCCTCAACCTTCAACCAGGAGCCCCTGATGCACGAGACGAGCAGGCTGTCGGTCTGCGTCATCGCCCACGACCTGAAGACCGACCGGATCGCCACCCTCCTGTACGGGCAGCGCAGTTGGACCCCCGGGCCCGCGTGGACGATCCCGGGTGGAAAGGTCGACCCCGGGGAAGAGATCCCCGATGCTGCCGCCCGGGAGCTACGTGAGGAAGCCGGGCTCATCGCCAAGCCGTCCGACCTGCGCCTGGTCCACACCATCCAGGCCAAGGAGGGCTGGGACGGGCGCGGCGGGTTCCTGCTGTTCGTCTTCGCCACCAGCGAGTTCACGGGCGAGCTGGTCAACGTCGAGCCGGACAAGCACCTGGAGGTGCGCTGGCACCCCGCCGCCGGCGTCCTGCCCAGCCCGATGTTCCCGACCTCCAAGGCCGCGGTGGAGGCGTACCTGGCCGGCGGGCCTGCGTTCTCCACCCACGGATTCGATCCCGCCTCCGGACAGCGGCAGCTCGTCGAGACGTGACCGACGCCAGCTGGCACCGTGCCGGGCGAGTGTGCTCGCCCGGCACGGTGCCGGCTGGCTCGGCCCTGCCCGTCCGCACCGGCTGCCCTGCGGCTACGCCGGTCCCTGACGGCACTGGCGCCCGACCCCAAAAAACCGCGTTCCCCCTCTGCGAAAGGGAGTATGTGACCAGCACACCCAAGACCTCGACGGAACCGGTGCCGGACAGCGAGCAGCTGTTATTCGGTGGGCCAATGCGCTATAGCTACGGCTGGGCCAAGCACGAGATGGCCAGCGGCGAGGTGACGTTCTGGGCGGTGGCGCGCCAGATGCCGCGCTTCCTGCGCCTGGCCGGGCGGATGGCGTGGCAGGCCGACCGCGCGGCGCTGGTGACCCTAGTCGGCGCCGAGGTCCTGCGCGGCCTGGCTGCCGCCGTCGCGCTGATCGCCACTAACCACGCGCTGGCCGCACTGCTCGCCCCCGGCCAGGTCGGCGACGTGCTGCAGGCCGCGACGCCGGCGATCGTGGCGGTCGGGGTGATCGCGGGCCTGTCCTCGGTGCTGTCCGCAGCCTCGGGCTGGGCCGGAGGGCGGCTGGAACCGGCCGTGTTCCGCAGAGCCACCATCGAGTTCCTGGGCATCGTCGGCCGCTCCGAACTGGAGGCGATCGAGGACCCGGCGTTCCTCGCCGAGGTGGACAGCGCCCGCTGGGGAGCAATGTCCCTGCAAAACATCATCGGCCAGGCCACCTCCGTCCTCACCGCCACCTTCGGCCTCGTCTCCGCCGCCGGCGTCCTGTCCGTCCTCCACCCCGCCCTGCTGCCGATGCTGCTGCTGATCACCGCCCCGCGCGGCTGGGGCGCCGTCCGCACCGCCCGGCGCCACTACGCCTCCACGCGGGCCTGGCTCCAGCACTCCCGGGCCAGCACCGCGCTGGCGGACATGCTGATCCGTCCCTACTCCGCAGCCGAGCTGCGGGTGCACGCCTGCGGACCGTTCATCCTCCACCACTACGAGCAGATGGCCCGCGCCGCCGAGCAGGAACAGGCCCGCCTCGCCGGAGCACGGGCCCGTACCGACCTGCTCTCCGCGACGCTGGCTGGCGCCGCCACCGTCGGCGCCATCGCCCTCCTGGGCTCACTCGTCATGAGCGGGGCGATCCCGCTCGCCGCCGCCGGCACTGCCGTGGTGGCCATCCGCACCGGCTCGGCCAGCATCGGCGGCCTCGTCTCCCAGATCAACCGGCTCTACGAGGAATCGCTGTTCGTCCGCGACCTCGACCAGCTACGACGCGAGGGCCACCGCCGGGCCATCCCCACCGGCGGCACCCCCCTGCCCGAGCGCCCCGAGACCATCACCGTCGAGGACGTCTCCTTCACCTACGACGGCCGCGACACCCCCGCACTGGACAACGTCACCCTCACCATCCCCCAGGGCAAGGTCATCGCCCTGGTGGGCGCAAACGGTTCGGGCAAGTCCACCCTGGCCAACATCCTCTGCGGGGTCTACCAGCCACACCACGGCCGCGTCCGCTGGGACGGCATCGACACCGCGACCGCCGACCGCGACCAACTCTTCAGCAGCGTCGCCCTCCTCGCCCAGAACTTCCAACGCTGGTCCTTCACCCTGCGCGCCAACCTGCTCCTCGGCCGCCCCGAAGTCCCCTGCGACCAGCAGCAGCTGGAGACCGCCGCCGACTACGCCGACCTCCACCCGGTGCTCGAAGAGCTGCCCCACAGCTGGGACACCCTCATCGCCAAGGGCTTCGAAGGCGGCGTCGGCCTCTCCGGCGGCCAGTGGCAGAAGGTCGCCCTCGCCCGCACCAACCTGCGCCTCACCACGCCCGACGCCCATGGCCGGCTTCCCGCCCTCGTGGTGGTCGACGAACCGACGTCCGCGATGGACCCGGAAACCGAAGTCGAGGCGTTCGAGCAGATCCGCCAACTCACCGCCCTCGGCGTCACCGTCATCCTCATCACCCACCGGCTCGGCGCCACCGCCAAGGCCGACCGCATCTTCGTCCTCGACCACGGCCGCCTCGTAGAACAGGGGAGCCACTCCGAGCTGATGGCCCAGGAACCGGCCACGCGTTACCGCGAGTCGTATCTCCTCCAGGCCGCCCAGTACGACCTCGGCGACCGCCTGCCCCACCAGGCCGCCCCGACGACCGCCAGTGCCTGACCCGCTCTTTCGGTCGTCTCCGATCCGAGCCGATCCGGCCCGCAGGAGAAGCCAGTGACTGCACCGACCCCGTCCGAGGCCGCAGCCGTCCGCCGCCACCTCGTGGGACGACCTGCTGGCCCGCGGCACCGAGCACATCCAGCGTGCCTTCCACGAACTCACCGCCGCCACCAGCGACTACGTCGGGCACAGCCCGGACCTGATCTGGGGAAACCTGAAGACTCCCGCGTACGCGCAGGAGGTCCTGCGCAAGTCACCCCCTGGGGCGGCTGGAACGACAGCAAGGAGAACCCCCCGAAGTGATCTCGTACAAACTGCTCGCCGAACAGGCCCTCGCCGAAGGCGTCCAGAAGCTCGCGGCCGGAACCGTGGTGCGCGACCAGCAGGGCCGCGTCCTGATGCTGCGCCGCAAGCAGGACGACGTGCTGCCCGGCCTGTGGGACTACCCAGCCGGCGGACTGGACGACGGCGAGGACCCCAGGGATGGGGCGATCCGGGAGCTGGCCGAGGAGACCGGCATCCACTGCGCCGACATCGAGTACGTGCGGGCCCTGGACTTCGTCAACACCCGAGGCCGCCTGACCCGCCAGTTCATCTTCACCTGCACCGTCCCGGACGAGACCGCGGTGGCCCTCTCCGAGCACGACGCCTTCGGCTGGTTCCGCCCGGACGAGCTGCCGCCGACCAGCGACGGCTACCGCGAGGTGATCGCCTGGCTCACCCACCGCCTCGCCGCCGGCTGGAAGCCCGCCAGCCGCTACCTGGCCACGATCGACCGGCCGATGACATGGGCCTGCTTCCTGGTGCGCGACCACGAGGGCCGCATCCTCGGGATGCGCAACTCAGTGGACACCGAACGCTGGGACTGGCCGGGAGGGAACTCCGAGCCCGGCGAGTCCCCGTTCGACACAGCGCTGCGCGAGGCCCGCGAGGAGATCGGCCTCGACCTGCTCGCGGAGAACCCGGACCCAGTCGGCCGACAGCGGCTGATCGCCGTCATCCACCAGCAGGCCGACCACGTCCGCCCCGTGCCGTCGATCGGCTGGATCTTCGACGGCGGCACACTCACCGAGGAGCAGCAGGCCCGCATCGTCCTCGACCCGGCCGAGCACTGCGAGTTCCGCTTCGAGACGGACTACAACTGGCGCCACTTCATGACTCCGGAGGAGTACCGGCAAGACCTCCAGGTGCTGCGCGCCGCCCGCTCCGGGCGGGTGCTCTACATCGAGCGTCCGACCCCGGAGCACCAGGACTTCGAGGGCATCGTGGTGTTCGTCACCACCCCGGACGGCGAGCTGCTGGTGCACCACCGGGACGAGAAGGAGGGCATCGCCTGGCCGGGATTCCGAACCCCGATCGGCGGGTGGCGTGAGCACGACGAGACGCCGCCCGAGACCGCGACCCGGGAGGTGTTCGAGGAAGCCAGGATCACCATCACCGACGTCCGGGAGCTGCCCGGCCCCCGCCACGAGCGCGTCTCGGCGATGACTCGCGTCCTGCACGCGGTGTACACCGGCCCGAAGGACGCGATCCGGCTCGGCGACGAAGGCCAGGGCATCGCCTGGGTGCCCTTCGCCGAAGTCGCCGCGCTCAAGACCCCGCCGTACGTCGCCCACTACCTCGGCCTGATCGGAGCCTGACCATGTCCGACTTCTACTGCGAGCAGGTGCTCAACGGCCTCACGTCGGTGGACACCGTCCAGGAGACGGACCTGGTCCTGGCCTACCACCACACCCGGCCCAGCTACCCGGTGCACATCGTGGTCGTGCCGGAGCAGCACATCCCCTCGCTCGAAGACCTAGGCGATCCCCGGCCCGCGGCAGCGGGGCCCCTGGGAGTGGGACATGCTGGCCGTCCTGAAGATGCACCTGCTGGAAACGCCCGCCGACGCCACCACCTCCGAGCAGGCCGAGGAACTCAAGGCCAAGCTTCTCACTGTGCTGCAGGCTGCCACGGCCACGCTCACCCAGGCGCCGAAGCCCTCGGTGCGCACGGTCGGTAAGCGGGTCCAGCCCAAGCGCCAACCGAAGCGCCAGCGGAAGGGCAAGTAGTAGGCGGCGCTCCGGGTTGGCCGGAGCGCCGGCGGCAGGGCCTCCGCCCGATGTAGCGGGTGGCCAGCTCGTCATCCTACGGACGCAGCCTGCGACATGCTCTAGGGTCAGATGCGGCTGACAGGCAAGGCGCCTCGGGGCCGGAAGGGTGAACGAACCGATGCTGGGACAACGTCGAATCGCGGTTTTCGGTGCGGGCTACATCGGCCTCGTGACGGGCGCCTGCTTCGCGAAGCTGGGGCATGACGTCGTCGTTCGCGACATCCAGAAGGAGCGCGTCGAGCTCCTCCGGAGCGGCGGGGTTCCGATCCATGAGGACGGGTTGGCGCCGCTGATCGCGGAGAACGCCGGCCGCCTGACGTTCACGTTGGACGCGGAAGAAGCCGTTCGCAACGCCGACGTCGTGTACGTGTGCGTGGACACCCCGTCGACGCCCTCCGGGGATGCCGATCTGTCCAGGATCTGGCAGGTGATCGAGACCCTGCGGGATGCTCGTCATCTGGCGGCGGTGGTGGTCAAGAGCACGGTGCCCGTGGGCACCGGCGCCAGGGTCAGGGCCGCGATGGACCGCGCCGGTCTCCGGCATGTGGGGTACGCGTCGAACCCGGAGTTCACCGCCGAGGGCCACGCCGTGCGGGACTTCATGCACCCTGACCGGGTGGTGATCGGCGCTGACGATCCCGAGACGGCCAAGCTGGTCGCCCAGCTGCACGAAGGTGTCGACGGCCCGATCGCCGAGATGGACGTCCGCTCGGCGGAGATGGTGAAGCTGGCAGCCAACGCGCTGCTGGCCACGAAGATCAGCTTCACCAACGAGATCGCGACGATCTGCGAGGCCACCGGCGCCGACGTCGAACACGTGGTCCGCGCGGTCGGCCTTGACCACCGGCTCGGGCCGCACTTCATGCGGCCTGGCGTCGGCTGGGGCGGCTCCTGCTTCCCCAAGGACTCCCGAGCGCTTCGGGCCCTGGCTGGCAACGCCGGGTACTCCTTCCAGCTGCTCACCTCCGTCATCGAGGTGAACGACCTGCAGCCGAGGCGCGCGATCCAGCGGCTGAAGGACGAGCTGGGCGGCGCCTTTCACAACCGGACCGTCGCCCTGCTCGGCGTCGCGTTCAAGCCCGGAACGGACGACGTTCGCGAGGCCCCGAGCACGATCATCGCCTCCCGGCTCCTCTCCGAGGGCGCGGCGGTCCGCTGCTGGGATCCGCTGGTCCGCCGGCTCGACACCGCGCCCTGGTCGTCGACCACGCGCTGCACCACCCCGCTGGAGGCGATGACCGGCGCCGACGCGGCGATCATCGTGACGGAATGGCCGGAGCTTCAGGACGTCGCCTGGGACCAGGCTGCGGCCCTCATGGCGCGTCCCCTGGTCTTCGACGGCCGCAACCTCCTCGACCCGCAGCGGATGGCCTCGCTCGGCCTCACCTACATGAGTGTGGGTCGCACGACCGTCCGAGGTTCGGCCTGATCCGAAACGCGATGGCCGGGGCAGCGAGTGTCGCTGCCCCGGCCATCGCGTTTCGCCCTCCCGTGAAGTGGCTACCGGGCGGCAGTCCTCCGAACGGAACCGGTGGAGCTGAATGCGCAGCCCTGCAAGTCACCTACGCCCGGTCGAACCCACCCACTGCGCCCAGTCGGCCAAGCTTGCTGGTCGCTATGCGCGGATGCTCGCCAACACCCTGTCGTACATGTGGCCGTACCGGTCGGTGATGGTGCGCCAGCTGTATTGCTGGACGACGAAGTCACGGGCGTGGCGTCCGCGCCGTTCGATCTCCCCGGGACGGGTGAGGGCCTCCAACAGGGTGGCGTGCAGGTCTTCGGCGTCACCCGGCACGGTGAGCCACCCGGTGGGCCGGGGCCCGTGGGTCTGGATGGTGGCGAGGGGGCCGCCGCTGGCAGTCGCGACGACCGGGGTGGCGGAGGCCATCGCCTCCAGGCAGACCAGCCCGAACGGCTCGTCTACGGAGGGCGTCACGAACAGGTCGCTGGCGTTGAGGCCGTCGATCAGGCCGCCGTGCGGTCGCCATCCCGCGAAGTACACGTCGTTGCCGATGCCGAGGCGTTCGGCCAGGGTGTGCGGGTGTTCGCCCTCCCACTCGCCCGGGAAGCCGCCCAGCACCAGCAGGGCCGGGCGCACCGGCGCGCTCTCCTTAAGGGCGGCGAAGACGTGGAGCAGCAGATCCAGGCGCTTGAAGTCCAGGAAGCGGCCCATCCACAGCAGCAGGGGGCGCCGGTTGCCGGCGTCGTCGCGCAGCATGCGGTCCACGTCGGAGTGGGTGTAGGTGATCGTGCCGGGGCCGTGGCCGGGCAGCCAGCCCTGCGGGTCCTCGACCAGCCAGCGGTGCAGGAGGGTGCGCTTGCCGGTGTCGTCGAGGGTGGGGTGGGGCTGGAACAGGTTGGTGTCGACGCCGTTGGGGATGACCTCGAGTCGGTCTTCGGGGATGTGGAGGAGCTCGTGGGCGAGGGCGCGGTCCTGCTCGGAGACGGTGACGATGTGCTCGCTGCTCTGGGCGTGTTCCCGCAGGGTCTGGATCCAGACCTCGGCGTGGGCCCAGCTGCGCCAGCGCTCGCCTGGCGGGTTCGCGGTGCGGTCGTCGGCCATCTCCTCGCGCCGGGCGAGTTCAGCGACGCTCAGGCTGGTGGCGGCGGCTCGACGCACACGGTCCAGAGCGCCCCGGAGGAACTTCAGGTCGGTGCCGTGGAGGGTCGTCACCACGGTGCGCTCCAGGCGGCGGGCCGCGGTGTGCTGCGGGGTGAGGTGGTGCAGGTGGAGCAGGCCGCCCTCGCCGGCGCCGTGGTCGGCGAACTGCCGGGTCCAGTAGTCCTCGAGGTGCGCGTTGGTGCGGGGGGAGACCGCGGCGAACACGCGGTCCGGCACGCCGGGGCGGTCCTCGTAGGAGGGGTGCAGGGGGACGGGCATCTCCAGGGGGTCCAGGCCGGCCCCGGGGACGGTCGCGGCGAGGTTGTAGTCGGAGGCGACCAGGTGGGCCGGGTCGTAGAAGGTGGGCGCGTGGGAGTAGTCCCCGGGCTCGCCGAGGGATCCGGCGAAGACCCGGGCGGGGCGGCCCTGGGCGCGCAGCTGTTCGGCGAGGTTCTTGGCGACGAGGGCAGACCCGCCGCGGGGGTAGAAGATGAGGCCGTGATCGACGGGGACGAGGCGGTTCATGCGGCTCCTTGTCTGTGGTGCGCTGTTTGGTCAGGGCAGGTCGACGAGGATCGACGGGCAGCGGATCGCGTCGTGGTGGTTGGTGGCGATCAGCTGGTACATGGCGGCGTAGACCCGGTGGGTGAGGGTCTGGCCGTCGAGGAAGGCGATCTTGTCGGTGACTTCCGCGCGGGCGGTGCGGCCAGCGGCCATGGCCAGGAAGGCGGCGGTGATGTCGCGGGGGGTGACGGCGCTGCTGGTGTGGGCGTCCTGGTAGACGGTCTCCCGCCGACCCGTGGCGCTGATCAGCGGGTTGCGCCGGTTCTCGACGCGGATGGTGTACGTCTCGCCGACCGCGTCGTTCTTGGTCAGCCGCACGTGCTGGAGGTTGCCCTGGTGCAGGTCGATGACGTACTGCGACATGCGGCCCTTCTCGCGGAACGCGACGTCGTCCTGAACGTCGCGGGCGAGCGTGCCGACGGTGCGGTTGGACAGGGAGTTGGAGGTGAAGGTGTAGGTGAGAACGCCGTGGAAGCGCTGCTGGGAGTCGAGGAGTTCCACGGTGAAGCCGAAGTCCATCTCGGCCAGGAGGACGCGCTCGGGGAGGTCCGCGGCGGGCATGTCGGCCTCGGAGCGGGTCCGCAGGAGGGTGGCGAGGGCATCGTTCTGGCCGTTCGCCAGGTGGTCGCCGACGCGGCGGACGTACTGCAGGGTCAGGCGCAGCGCGCTGATCTGGCCGGGGGCGAGCAGGAGGTAGCGGGTCAGCTCGTCGAGGTAGTGGTAGCTGCTGAAGCTGAGCGCTCCGACGCCGTGGGTGTAGCCGTGGGCGTTGCCGAGCGCGTACTCCTCGGGGAGGCGGAAGTGGCCGCCAGCGACGTCGATGCGGCCCATGGTCAGGGGCTGCTTGTGGTTGTCGTGGATTTCGCGGATCAGCTCGCCGACGTACAGGAAGGCGTCGTTGGCGCGTCGCCGCAGAGGTACCGCGAACAGGTGGCCGGGCCGGGCGCGGTGGGTTCGGAGCAGGGTGTCGAAGCGGTGGTGGATCTCGGCGGCGCGCTCGGGGTTCCAGGCGGCGTCCTCGACGCAGACGATCGGCTTGTCGCACAGGACGTGGATGCCCTGGTCGGTGGCCCACTTGAGGTAGGGGTAGTGGGCGACGGGGTCGCAGGCGACGATGACCGCGTCGAAGCGGTGTTCCTGGTGGGCCTGCTGCAGGCGGTGCTCGAGCCGGTCGGGTGTCTCGCCCGTGCGGGGCTTGATCCACGCGGGCTTGTCCCGCTGAACGAGGGTGTCGAGGTCGGGCATGTGGGCCAGGAGCGCCGGGTTGTAGGGGTCGCGGGGGTCGCAGATGGCGGCCACGCGCACGGGGGTGGCGTTCTTCTGGAGGGCGAGGATGGCCGGGATGTGGTTCTCGGCCGCGGCCCAGTGGCCGCAGCCGCCGACCAGCAGGACGCTGATTGGCCGCGGTGCAGGTGAGGGCATGGTGGTGCCTTCCCGGGCCGCCACGATGTGGCGGCCCATCAGGAGTGAGACTGGGCAGGCGGGTGGTCTGCTCAGAGGTCGAGCAGTTCGGTGACCAGGGCCCGCAGGTGCCGGCTGCCGCCAGTGCTGAGGGCGTGGTCTCGGATCGTCGCCAGGGTGGCGGCGTCCGTGCGGCCGAGGGCGCCGCGCACCTCGGGCAGGTAGGGCAGGGCAACGGTGAGTGCGGTGACGCCCAGCGAGGCCAGGACAACGGCGCCCGCCGGGTCGCCCGCCAGCCCTCCGCACGCGGACACGGGGATGCCGTGGTCGGCGCCCGTCTCGGCCACCGCCCGCACGGTGCGCGTGACGGCTACGTGCAGCGGGTCGATGTCGCGGGCGAGGTCCGCGCTGGTCCGCGACATGGCCGTCAGGTACTGGGCGAGGTCGTTCGTGCCGATGCTCAGGAAGTCGACGTGTCCGACGAACTGGTCGACGGCCAGGGCGCAGGCCGGGACCTCGACCATCACGCCGAGCGGAAGGGCGGGGGCATCCATCTCGGCCTGCACCGTGCGGGCCGTCTCGGCGGCCTGGAGGAATTCCTCGATGCGGGTGACCATCGGGAACATCAGGCGCAGCTGGGCTCCGTCGTCGCGGGCGGCCCGGTAGGCGGCCCGCAGCTGCGGCAGGAACAGGTCCGGTCGGCGCAGGCTCAGGCGCAGGCCGCGCACGCCGAGGAACGGGTTGTCCTCGCGGGGCAGGCCGAGTGCCGGCATGTCCTTGTCGCCGCCGATGTCCAGCGTTCGCAGGGTCACGGGGGCACCGTCGACGGCACGGGCGATCTCACGGTAGGCGCGGTAATGCTGTTCCTCGTCGGTGAGGTCCTGTTCCCGGCCGAGGAACAGCAGCTCGGTGGCGAGCAAGCCGAGACCGTCGGCGCCGGCCTCACCGAGCTCGGCAGCCTGGGACGCCCGCGTGATCGTCCCCGTGAGGGTGACCGGCGCGTTCCCGGCGTTGGCTCGTGCTCGCGGCTTGGTCAGGCGGCGGTCGCGGTGGGCGGTCGCGGCGGCCAGGTCGCTCCCCGACAGCCCGCTGTAGAGGGCGCCGGTGTCGCCGTCGAGGGCGCACATCGCCCCGTCCGAGACGGCCAGAACCGAGTCGCCGGCCGCGACGATCGTCGGGATTCCGAGGCTGTAGGCGACCTGCACGGCGTGGGAGGTGGGACCTCCGGCGGCCGTGCAGAACGCGGAGATCCGGGTGAGGTCCAGGGCGGAGGTGTCTGCGGGCGTCAGGTCGTGGGCGATCAGGATGTGGGGGCCGTCGACTTCGGGCTGAGGGCTGTGCAGTTGGCGCGCCGGGGCCACCGCGAATCCGCGGGTTCCAGCTGCTCCGTCGTGCCGGATGACAGATCCGGAGAACACCAGCGGGTTGTCCTTGGCTCCGTCCGCGCTCAGGTCCTCGGCGCTGCCGCCCTCGATGGGCTGGGTCGGGTCCTTGCTGCTGGCTGTGGAGTTCATGTCGGTGCCTCCGTCGTCGGGAACCGGGATCGTCCGAGGTGCGCCGGTACGACCGACCGGGTGTTGGGCAAGGTCGCTGCTGCGGCGAACCGTTGTGGCCGCAAACTGGCGCGGGGCCGCCGGCCGCGCGAGTTCCGTGCGCGGCGGGTCCACCAGGTCGGCAGGTCGGCGGGATCGCTACTGTCCGCCCGCACCGGGTGGTGACGGAAGCCGCCGCGCGTTGCCTCGTGCTGCCTCGTGTTGCTCCCTGTTGCCTTCGGGTACACGGGACTTGATCAGTGATGACGCATCGTCAAAGCTGGAGCTGACACCACTGCAGGGAGGGCATCGTGGCCAAGGCGGTCGAGGTCGGGCAGTCCATCCACCCGCTCACCGCGTTGCTGGTCCGCGACGGGCTCAGTGCCACGCGCTACCTCACGCGGATTGACCAGGCGCACCAGGAACTGGGTTTCGGAGCGATGGCTGTTCGCAGGGAGAAGCTCACGCGGTGGACACGAAAGGGCGTGACCCCCGAGCGGCCTGCACTGCTGGCCATGGCCCGTTACCACGGCATCGACCTCGCGGACGTCGACCGTTATGGCTGGCCGGACTTCCTGTACCTGGCGCTCCACGACGATGGCGTCGTCCTGGAGTCGCCCTGGACGGCAGCGGGTACGGTCCTCTCACTGACTGACCTAGGAGGTCACGTGGACCGGCGCGCCTTCCTCATCACGTCTACCGGCGCGCTCGGGGCGATCCTCGCCCAGTGGACCACCGCCGATCCCGCACTCGCCCTCCCGACCACGGGCCGCCGGCTTGGCGCGAGCGACGCCCAGCTCTTCGAACTTCGCCTAAACGCACTTCGGCACCTCGACGACACCGTGGGATCCGAACAGGTCTACCAAGGCGCCGTCTTCGAACTGCAGATGATCCGGGACCGGATCAAGAACGCCACCTACACCGAGGAGACCGGCCGGCAGCTGTTCGCCGCCGCAGCCGAGGCGTCCCGGCTGGCCGGATGGTGCGCCTACGACGAGGGCCGGCACGCCGCCGCCGAGCGGCACTTCGTCACCGCCCTGCGCGCCGCCGCCACCGCCCAGGACCCGACTCTTGGCGCCCTCGTGCTCGGGTTCTGGGCCAACCTCCGCTACAACGCCGAGAAGAGCGATCCCCGGGGCGCGCTCCACCTGATCGACGCGGCGATGTCCGACCGGAAGAAGATCTCCTCACCCCGCGTACGGGCAATGCTCCACGCCCGCGCGGCCCGAGCCCATTCCAAGGCCGGCGAGAGCACCGCCGCCTACGGTCACATCGACGAGGCGCTCGCCGCATACGAAAGCGCCGAGGCGATCGAGGCCGACCTGCCCGCCCTGTACTGGCTGTCACGGGGCGAGATCCACCAAGTCGCCGCGAGCTCGGCGCTCAGCCTGGGCGAGCCTCGAAAAGCTCTGGACCACTTCACCGCCGCCGCCACCCAGGAAGACCCGTACGACACCGAACGCGAGATCCGCGGCACCGTCATCTACGAGGCCCGACGCGCCGAGGCCCATCTGGCGCTCGGCGAACTCGACGCCGCCGTCGCCATCGGACACCACGTCATCGACGCGATGGGCGGTGTCGACTCAGCCCGCTCCACCAGCACACTCGGCGACCTGCGCACACAGTTGCGCCGGCACCGGCACGTCCCGACCGTCGCCGAGTTCCTCAGCATCTCAGCCTGACCTCAAGCTGTTGGCCCCTTCGGGCCGACGGCGCCGGACGTCCAGAAGGCTTACCCGTCTGTCGGCACGATCGCGAGCCCGGCCGATCAGATGGGGTGCGCGCCTGGACGTCCGGCGCGACTCCGGCTGAACGCCTGTTCCCGGAGTCGCGCCGCCAGTCCGAAACCCGCGTTGGGCACCAGGCTCGGCTCTACCTGTCCAGCGTCCGGTGGTACGGAGCACTGCTGTACATGGAGCGGGTGAACCTGCGCGGCCGGTCGCCGTTCCGGTAGGCGCAGCCACGGTGCGAGACCCGGTCGTTCCGGAAGATCAGCATCTCGCCAGGTGCGAGACGGACGCGAGCGGAATGCCCTTCGAGCGCCGGCCCGCGCAGGTAGTCCAACGCCCGTTGCAGGGCGGGGTTCCCCGGAGTGTTCCACAGCTCAGTCGTCCCGTCCGAGAAGCGGGTGGCCAGCTCCCCATCGGCCCAGCCGAAGGCCGGCCCTGCGGCGCGAAGGCGCGCGGAGTCCGCCACGGCGATGGTCGCGAATCGCGTCAACGCCTCGGAGTGCTGCAGGCTCAGCGCCGCCTCCTCATCGACCACCGACAGCTTCAGGAACGCCTCGCAGGAGAAGAACAGTTCCGTCTCGCCACCGGTGTGCGCCTGTTCCAGGCAGTGCAGAACGGTCGTCTTGATCCCACCGAGGGGTTCCAGCAGGCCGTCCACGTGGAACTGCTGGCCCGTCATCTCGGACCACGGCAGCACCGAGGTACTGTCCCGGGGAATCTCGTTGTACGGCCCCACCTGGCCCACCACCTCACACACCTCCGGATCCCTGTAGAGAACCGGCGTGTAGGCGTCGGACAGGCCCAGCGATCGGGCGATGTCCCTGTGCGCGTTGAACGGGTCGTCCTCCAGCGCGGGCGCCGATATGACGGCGTACCCGCGTTCATTCACTTCGGAGATCAGTTCAAGATCCGTCACGTGCGAGCCTCCTCTTGCATGTGCTGCGGGATTCCTGCGGCGGTCTCGAGTCGGACACATCGCGCGCTCTTGGCCGATCTGTCCAGGGCGCCAGACCCTTCGCGGTGCCCAGCGCTGCGAGCGGACGGACTGGCTTGGTCTGCCTGGCCGTCACGTAGTCGGCACCGATACCGTCGTCCACCCCAGCCTTGGCGTTGGCGCATCTCTGGGCAACGGCCGCGACATAGAAGGCAACACGAGACGACAGGCGGGAACGGTCAACTGCCGGATGGGGGCAACAGGCGGCAACGACGAGCCCGATGTCGCCGAGACGGGGCCTCTGCCGAGCGAGCAATACCCAACTCAGTACCGGTCGGACGGGCGGCCCGCCGCCGTACAAGCGGTGGAAATCCTGTTGCCCACCCCAGCCCGCTGCCGCTTCCATTGCAGAATGGAGACGACAACTCGCTCTCTGAGCGCGGCATTTCAGCGTGACGGCTACTGCGTCGTGCCCGACGTCCTCAGCGCCGGGCACGTTCGCCGCTGGCGTTCGCTGATCGCGGGCCATCTGGTGGACCAGCCGCCCGCGCCGGGGCTCACCGGCCCCTACTTCCTGTGGCCGGCTCTTACCCACCACGCCGCCCTGCGGGCCCTCTACGAGGAAAGCGGCATCAACAGCGCCGTCCGCCCGTTCCTGCGGCCCGACCTCGCCCTGCCGGACCCGGAGGTCGCTCAGCTGGCAATCACCCTGCCTCCGCACCCACGCCACCCCGGCGCCCCACACATCGACGGTCTCACCCCCACCGAGGACGACGGCCGCCCCGGCACATTCACCGTCCTGGCCGGCCTCCTACTCACCGACCAGCGCCAGCACGACCGCGGCAATCTGTGGGTGTGGCCGGGTACGCACCTGAGCACGGCAGCGTGGCTGCGCCGCCATGGCGCGGACGCACTGCGCGACGCCGCTCCCTACCCGCCCGTGGACCTGCCCGCCCCGCTCCAGGTGACTGGCGCGGCTGGAAGCCTGGTCCTCGTCCACTACCTCCTCGCCCACAACATCGGCGGCCACTTCGGCACCGCCGACGACGAACGCCGTGAGACCGTGTACTTCCGGCTGCGCGCAGTCGGCCATCGCGAGCGCTGGCGCGCAGCAGTGACGGACCCGCTGTCGGAGTTCGCGCTGCCGGATTAGTCGGGGCTTCGTCACGGGCGGCGCGCGATGATCGCCTCCGTGCGGATCGTCTGCTCGAAGGTGCCAGACGGGTCGAAGGCCAGCAGGGCCTCGCGGACGTCGTTCACGAACGCCTTCGTATCCGGGCCGAGTTGGCGCGGGCTGCTGTAGCTGTAGGAGAGCTGCAGGCCGGCCACCTCGTCCGCGGTCCGGGTGATCGTCCGGTCCCAGTGTGCGGTCTCAATCCGGGAGTACGGGGAGCGGGCCAGCACGTCCTGGTGGCGCTCGGCCGGGTGCGCGTAGGTGCCGCGCCCGGCCCGGCGCTCCGGGCCGAGGTATCGAACCCGGACCTCCCTGATCACCTCCGACCAGGGCTGCGGCGCGATGTCGCCCCGAGGCCCGCCGGAGGCCAGTACGATCGCACCCCCCTCATCGATGAGAGCGTCCAGATCCCGGGCGACGGCGACACGATCCATCCAGTGGAAGGCGGCTCCGACGGTCACCAGCCGTAGCGGCGGCAGGTCCATGCTGGCCAGTTGCGCCGCCTCGCCCAGACGCCACTCGATGTTGGTCACGCTGGCGGCTGCGGCGAGCGCTCGGGCCTCGGCAAGCATGCCCGGCTGCGGATCGACGGCAATCACCGAGCTCACCAGGCAGGCCAGGGGCAGGGCCGCCGCTCCAGTGTCGGTGCCCAGATCCAATGCGCACCCGGTTCCGTCAAGGCCGATGCGTTCAGCGACGTGGGTGAACATCCGCTCGTCGTAGCCCGGCCGATAGGCCGCGGCGAACTCGCCGGCAATGGTCGCCCCAGCGAGGGCCGTGTGTTTCACCACCGACGACGCGGTGATCGTTCTGGCAGGTGTTCTCACCGTTACACCGACGACCAGCCTCGGGGTTGCTGGTTCGCCGATACCCTGGGCACGTCCATCGCCGAACTCCTCACCCGGAATCCGGACATGGACCTGTCCAGGTCCTCATCACCGCGCAAGGCCCCGTCGCTGCAGACCACGCGCTTGTGCCCGGCTCGTCGGTTTCCACCCGTCCGGGGGCTGTCGCGCGGCTGGTGCTCCTCCTCTACGTAGACGCCCCTCAGCCCGCACTACCAGCCACCCGCGCGCCCGCCCCGGCGACACTGACGTCACGACACACCATCCTGCCCGCACGGGTTGGCCGGGTTCGAGCCGAACATGCGCGATGCGATTTACCTCCCGACGATGAAGCTGAGCACCTCGGGCATGAACTCTTCTTGTTCCACCTCGAAGCCACGTGTTTCCACCTGCTCTGCGAAGCGTCGAACTTGGGGTGCGACGGCAGTGTCCTCGATGAGCCGCCGAAGAGTTCTGGATCCCGCATACGTCCGGTCGCGCCGGGCTTTGGCACCCGGCATCAAGCCGACGTCAACAACCACTGCGTGTGGAACACTCGCGATCACGAGACTAGCGATATGGACGCCGTCGGTGTCGGCGTCAGGGACCACCCAAGCCCTTGGGCAAGTTGAACCGAGATTCAACAGCACGTGGTGGAGCTCTTCACCGCTGAACCCACTGCACCAGACGACCACGTGATCTGGGAGGTGCCGGGCCAGGAATGCTGCTGCCTCCTTGTTCTCCACGACGACCAGCTCAGTTGCGCATGTGTTCAGCACCATCGGATCTGGGGTGAACGGCACCGTGACCAGCACGCCGAGCCCCTGCATCTGAAGGTGGCCGCGCCCTTGGCGGATGGTCAACGGTCCCGAGATCGCCAGTTCGGGGTACTTGAGGACGCCGAGTCGCTCGCGGACGGCCTTGTTCACCCCAATGTCGGTCAGGGCTTTGTCAGCATCGACGGCCTTTGTGTCGTTTCGCAGTCGGCTGGAGAAGTCCCGTACTCCGAGGAAGACCTCGCCGCTCAGCAGGGCGCGAGCGGCTGCGACATAGAGGTCCAGCCGCCCCGCGTCGCGTGGTAGTTCGAGAGCGGCAGCAAGTGGCGCAGCCTCTGGTTCCTGTCTGCGGATCTGCTGTGCGAACGAGAGTGCTTCCGTTTGGAGTTCGGCTCGACGATCTACGGCGTCGCCCTTGGCTCTGGCGGCGTAGGTACGGGTGGCTTGGGTCTGTTCCCACTCCACGAAGTCGCCCGCCCGTTTGTCGAGGCCCGGCGGCTTGGTGGTGACTGTCACTACATCAGCGAGGATCAGAGAGCTGAGCTGCTGGAGTGCGGGGTAGCGGCGGGTGACTGTGACACCTCGTCTGGTGGGAGAGGCGAGGACGAAGCGGCGTTCCTTGTCGTCCATGGAGTCGAGTGCCTGCTGCGCGGCTTCCGGTGCCGGTGGCCGAATGGGCTTGATTTTTAGTGCTACCAGGCGAGAGCGGCCTTTCACAGCTCCGTCTTCGTACCGTTCGCGGTAGACGGGATAGGCGCCGAGTCCCGTCGGCAAGCCTTCGACCGGGGCAGCCGAGGTGCTGATCACGGTGCGGGTGCCGTTCTCGCTTTCGGGAGTGCTCACTGCATGTACTCCCTCGGGATGCTGCCGGAGATGGCGGGAAGGTCGACGTCCAGGTCGCTCATGACCATGGGCTCAGCATTGAGAATGTCGCCGGGGTAGCGCGACAGGTTGATCAGCGTCGAGCAGTGGGGGCGCAGAGAGTTGATGTCCTGGCTCTGTACGGCGAGGATCACGGTGATCCCGTAGTCGCGCGCGATGCGGCGCAGGGCTTTGGCGACTTCGCCGACGTTGCGTGTGTCGAGGTTGTTCCCCGCTTCGTCGATGATCAGCATGCGTCCTGCCGGTGTGCCACCGGCGACGAGGGTCGAGGCGGCGAGGAAAGCGTGGAGGATGACGTACTCGGCGGTGTTGCGGTCCCCTCCGTGATAGGGGATGGGGTCAGACCCTGGCTTGATCCACTCAGGGCGGACTTCCCATCGCAGGGGGTCCTCTGGGGCGGTGGGTGCGCGGTGACGTACGTTGAGCTTCACCCGGCTCTGGCCAGCCGAGTCGAGCAACGAGTTCAGGCGGTTCTCGGCCTCCACGAAGAGCGCCTGGAGGTTCTTGATCAGTGTTTCCCTGTTGCCCTCGCTCCATTTGATCGTCTCGGCGATGGAGGTCTCGGATGCTTCGAGGGCCTTGCGGCTGCGCTCGCTGCGGGCGGTGATCGCCTGCAGTTCCTCTTCGCCGCCTCCGCTGTGGAAGTCGATCCACCGACGGGCCGGTGCGCAGACGTCGTGGAACGACCGTGCCCTCTCACCGGGGTCGGGAACGCTCTTCAGCCAGTCCAATAGGGTCTCGGCTTCCTTTCGGACCTGCGCGGAAACGTCTGAGGACACGTCGTCCACGCGGTCGGACATCGGGGCCTCCTCTCGGCGCGTACGTGAGCATCCCGCAAGGTCCAGAGCCGTACCGATCTTGTCCCGGGCGGCCCAGAAGGCAGCCTCTGTTGAGGGCCGCTTGCCCTGGGAGTTCACGAGCGCGTGGGCAGTCGTGGCGCCTCCGAGAAGGACCTCTCCCAGCAGCCTCAGCGATTCCGTCAAGCCCGCGACGACGGCGCGCTGGTCATGTTGCTCCTTCTTCTCAGCGAGGGCCTTGGTCTCCGCAGTCGCGATCCGCTCCTTGATGGACTTGATGTCCTGCGCGGCCGACTTGTAGGCGTCCGCCGCCTTCGTGCTGTGGATGCGAGCCTTCGTTTCAGCGACTTTGGCGTCCTCGATATCCGCCTGCACTGTTTCCGTCTGGCCGTTCAACTCTGCGACTTTCACCCTGAGTTCGATCATCAGCGCGGCGTTTCGGCAGCATTCTTCCCAAGCGTCGGCGTCCTCGCGATCGCGCTTGGCCTGTTCTTCCATCCGCTGCGCGGCCTCGCGCTCTCCAACGGCTCCCTCTAGCCGTTTCCGTGCTGCGGCCGTCCTGGCTGGCCGGTCCGTCATGGGCACCTCGAAGCCGCCGTACAGGCGAAGACCTAGAGGTCCGTCTTCCACCGCATGAGGGCCATCCGCAGCACGGACCCGCGCTTCCAGAGCCGCCAGGAAGGCGTGATCCAGAGGAAGGGTCACGCCTGGTGGCGAAAGCTGGTCCATCGGGAGCAGCGAGGAGCCTGGGAGGAGCTGTGCCGCTGCAAGGGTCTTCTCGACGGCCCGCAGGTCGGTTCTCCGAACGATGACTGTGTCCGCGTGGGCGGAGAAGCGCGCCTCCCACTGGTGGCGTTCGTGCTCCGGGAGGTCAGCCAAGCTGATGGCGTCCAGCAGCGGCGTTGCCGACAGGTCGGCGCGTTTGAGAGCGGTGACGATCTCGCCCGCCCGCCCCGATTGCCCTTTCGCTTCCTGTTCGTAGGCGGCACGTAATGCCTTCTCATTGGCCTCGGCGTCCCGTACCGCGTCACGGGCGTTGACAGCGGCTTCATGTGCCTCTGCCCGAGCGGCCAGGGCCTGCTCCAGCGCACCGGCGTCGCCTCGGTCAGCCCGATCGGTGATCTCCGCGATCCGACGTCGCAGCAATCCACACTCAGCCTCGATCCCTCCGAGGCTTCGGGTCAGGTCAGTGCTCTTCGCTTCGGCTGTACGCAGAAGGACGCTGGTTTCCCTGACTCGGCGGGCGAGTTCATCGGTGTCCTGGCAGATCTCGAGCTGCCCTTTCAGGACATCGATTTCCTGCCTGGTGGCTTCCAGCTTCTCTCCTGCTTCTCGTGCCCTGTCCGAGGCGACCTCGCTGTTGTGTTCGTCGGCGACGATGCGGGCAGCGAGGTACAGGTTCCAGTCGGCCTCGGCCTCGTCGAGCTTGGCGCTTGCTTCGAGCATGCGGGAGATCGCCTTCAGGGTGATCTCGTCCTGTTGCTCCTGTCGACGCAAGGCCTCTTTGTCGGTTTCGAGACCGCGCTTGTGCTCGAAGATCTCCTGGCGTGTTCTCTGCTCGTCGATCAGGAGCTTCTTCTTGCCCGCAAGGCTGATGAGCATGTCCGCGAGGGCTTCTGGTTTGTGAGGCTGGCCGGCCGAGGCGAGGATGCCGTCGTCGATGCTCTTCTCGCCGCGCTTGCGGAGGTAGGCGAGGCACCGGGTGCCGTTGCCGAATAGTGCCTCGGCATACTTGCCGGACGTGAGAGCGGGTCCGGCAAGACTGTTCCACACCTCCGTCGCGTGGGTGGCGCAGTCCTGCTCGGTAGGGCCAGCTGCGAGGTGGATCCCGGGTGCGAACTTGACCTGAACGAACGGGTCGGTACGTTGAATGCGCATCCAGACGGTCACCGCGGTGGTTCGGGGTTCGCCGTCCCTCCAGTAGACGCTGACGATGAAGCCGTGCGGCGCATCGGAGACCTGGTTGGTCTCCGCGGCATTGTGGTTGAACAGAAGGTTGCGGGCGTGGTGTCCGATCCCCCCGCGAAGCCAGTCCGCGTCAGCGTTGGCCAGGGCGATGGCGCTCGCCATCATCGATTTGCCGACCCCGTTTGATCCGCCCTCTGGTCCCGTGCCGGTCAGCAGGGTGACGTCGGCCCTGCCCACGGGGATGACGGTGCTGGGGTGACGGCCGATTCTCACGAGCTGGAACAGCCTCAGGGACTTGGCACCCACGGCACCCAATGCCTCGAGTGGCATGGCGAGTTGCGGTTCGTCTGTCACGCGGCGGCTCCTGTGTCGGCTGATTCAGCGCGGTGACGTCGGCGCAGCTCGTCTGCGACGAGGCTGTCCGGGTCGGCGAGCATGATGGCGTTCTCCCGCAGCCTCTTGGCTTGCTCCGGGGTGAGCCGTTGGAGGAGTGAGTCCTCAAGGTGGTTGCGGTGGTCGATGAGACCGAGGGTTCGCAGCCGAGGCAGGGCGTCAGCTATGTCCTTGACGCTGAGGCATTGGCGGCCATCAGGTCCCTTGTGGTCCCGTAGTCGGCTCTCCATCGTTCGACCGCGTATGGCGGCGCCCCCGGACTCGGGGATCAGTCGGTCATGGAGGTAAACGAGTGCGAGCACCGCGAGGTCTGTGGTGGTCAGGCTTGCGAGCGGCACCCGGAAGGTCGGGAGGACAGACGGGTGCCAGCTGCTGATGTAGCCGGTCACCTCTGATCGGCCGCTATCTCGAATGGTGGTGACCTCGTTGAGGGTGCGGCCGAGGGTGGCGAGAAGTCGCTCGACCTCTCTCCTGGTCCCCGGCTCCTGGAACTGCTCCCAGTCGCGGGCCGGGAGTGGGGCGTCGGCGGCTTCCAGCGCCCGGACGCAGTCGATGACGTCGTTCTCGACCCATGACGACTTGGCAGTCACGATTTCCGGGGTGTGAGGGGTCGGCGCGCTGTGCCGTTCGTCTCCGCGGTGGGGATAGGAACGATGGTGTCGCAGCTGTGTGGCGGCGTGGGTAAGCACGGCGTGAGTCGAAGGACTGAAGGTTGCCGCGCCAGGACCGAGGCGCAGTGCACGCTGCGGGAGGAGTTGCAGCAGCCCGGCATGCGGGAGGGTGCGCTCGAGTGCTGGTACGGCCCAGGTGTGTGCTTGTTTGTCGGTGCACTCGCGAAGCAGAGCCACAACATCGGCGAGCGGGCGCTGGGGTGGCTGGTCTCTTTGGGTCAGGAGGGTGTAAGCCGCAATGAAGGCCACGACTTCCTTGGGGTTAAGGCGATTTCGAGGAAGGCGGGGATTGTCCGTGGATGCCGCCGGCTCTTCGCCGGACCAGCCAAGGACGGCGAGCATTTCGCCGCCTTCCTCCTCCACCAGATGGATGCGCAGTCCGGCCTCAGTGGCAGTCTGTTCGAGGGCGGTGAGCGACAGCTGCGATGTGGGGAGGATCCCGCCGCTATGACGCAGGCGGGCCATGGCCACGGCCGTACCGTCCGGTGTCACTGAAGAGGATCCCTTCGGTCGGGGGCTCGGCGCAGGCTCATCGGCGTGACCCAGGACGGGCGCCTTCTGAAAGGATCCGGATCACCGTGCTGTGGGGGCTCCTTGCGACTGTGGAGCCTGTATCGGGGGTCGAGGGACGAGAGCTCGATGAGCTTGCAGAACAGTTCGGAGCCGCTGTGCCACGGGCGGGACAGAAGGATGGGCGTCAAGTCGATCTCGTCGTGTTCGCCGAGCAGCTCGTCCGCGATAGCCCGTAAGAGGTGGTCTTGTGGTTCAGGGAGCGGGACGGCGTCTCTATCAGGGCGCTGCGGGATGACGTCGGCGGCCGGTTCGAGGAGAAGTTCTTCGACCGCACATTCAATGGCAGCCGGGTCGAGCCAGGGGCGGACGCTGTCGAAGTGGATGCCGTCCCAAAGGGCAGCGAGCTCTTCGATGGTGGCGCTCTTCGCAGCCCGGGCCAGGGCGGCGGTGTGGAGTTCAGCCTTTCGGTCCAGGCGTGCTTCACGGCGCAGTAGTTCCGTCAGGTCGCCGCGGACCCCGATGTACTTCGTGACCGCCGTGATCATGCGGTCTAGGTCGTCGGCGAGCTCGTGAACCTTAGTGAGGTTGTCGACGGCTCGAGCGCATGCCAGCCCAATGCGATCGGCCAGGTCCTTGGTGTCCACCTTTCCGAGCTCGATGGCAGCCGGGACATCGTTTTGGACGATCACCTCGCGCAGCGCACGCGCCCGTCCGTGGACCAACCCCCGGAAGGCACGTAGCTTCTGACGGAGTTCGTCAGCCTCAGCTCCCGGGGCTTCCAGGCCGTTCATGAAATAGGTGAGGACCTCCATCAGGACCTGATGGTTGAGCGTGTCCGTCACCATGGGGAACAAAAGCAACCCGACGTGGCCGGCATCTGCGAGTTCCACGTGCGTGTCATGCAGCTTGCCTCTGACCAGCCGGACCGAGCCCGTGGCAATCAGCTGGGTCAGACGGGCCTTAACGGTGTCGCGACCGAAGCGACCGGTCAGCCTGACGTACAGCTCGCGGATGGGGAAGCCGCTGTCGTCCTCTCCAGCGGCCAGCAGATCGCAGACCGCCTTGGCACAGTCGATCTCCATGTCACTGAGGTTGAGGCCGGCTGCACTGGCGATCACCGGCCCGAAGACTCCGGCAGCGTTCCTTGACCGGACGGAGCGGAACTCCAAGGCCTGCCGCGGGATGCCGGACAGCCTCGGCAGAGTGCTCCCATCGAGCCCTTGGCCTTCCGCGTCTTGCTGCGCAGGTACTCCAATTGGCTGCATGCCCGGAACCTAACCGACGCCTCTGACAATCAACCATGGAGTGAAAGGCTCTCCCCAAGCGGACGTCGACATTCCAAACCGGCGTATCGAATTAGAGTTCGACTACAGCCCTCGCCTTAATTCAGATATGCGTTCGAAATGGCATCGAGAATGCCACCTCTGGCCTCCTTAGACGATCACTGCCGAGGTTTCCACGCCGTCAGGCCTCGCGGTGCCGTAACGCTGCCTGCCCAACTCGGCCCAGCACTCCCTGGCCGCCAGGCTGCCAGGCTGGCCCGCACGCAGGCCCGTCCGGCCTAAGGCGTGTCTGATAATTGATCTTGTGGCAGGTCGAGGCGAGTTGACGGACGCGGCGTGGGAGCGGATAGAGCCGCTGTTGCCGCAGGTGGACGGGCGTGGCCGTCCGTGGCGTGATCATCGGCAGGTGGTCAACGGTGCTGTGGCGGCTGCGGACAGGGGCTCCGTGGCGCGATCTCCCGGAGCGGTACGGGCCGTGGCAGACCGTCTACGAGCGGTTCGCCCGCTGGGAGGCCGACGGCACCTGGGCGAAGCTGCTGGAACACGTCCAGGTCCGCGACGACGCGGTGGGCCGGGTGGAGTGGACCGTCGCCGTCGACTCCACGGTCAACCGGGCCCACCAGCACGCCGCCGGCGCCCGCAAAAAGGGGACGCAGACGGGGACGAACTGGAAGATCCGGGCCGCTCGCAGACGCGCCAGGCCCTCGGCCGGTCCCGAGGAGGGCTGACCACCAAGGTCCACCTCGCCGTCGACGGCCGGGGCCTGCCGCTGTCGATCGTGCTCACACCCGGAAACGTCAACGACGCCACCGCGTTCGCCGACGTCCTCGACGGGATCCGCATCCCGCGCGCCGTCACGGGCCGCCCGCGCACGACACCGGACCGCGTGCTCGGCGACAAGGCCTACTCCAGCAGGGCGTTCAGGCACCTGCTACGGCGCCGGGGCATCGCCGCCACGATCCCCGAACGCCGCGACCAGGCGGCCAACCGCCGCCGCCGAGGGCGCCTCGGAGGCCGGCCGCCCACCTTCGACAAGGAGATCTACCGAGACCGCAACGTGGTCGAACGATGCTTCGCCCGCCTCAAGCAGTTCCGCGCGATCGCGACCAGGTTCGACAAGCTTGCCAACCGCTACCGCGCCGGAGTCGTCCTGGCCTCCCTGATCCTCTGGCTCCGCGAACCCGCCAGATGATCATTTGTCAGACAGGCCTTAGGTCAAGGATGCCAGGAGCCGGGTGCTCCGACGAGTGAGAACATCTCGCCTGACCCTTGGTCAGGTCGATCAGGCCCCGTCTGAGCAGGACGGCCGGCGTCACTCTCGCGCCTTCGTCGAGTGCCGTCTCCTCTCGCAACCGCGTCGGGGCACCCGGACAGGTTACGGCGACCCGGGCGCAGCCGAGGAGTGGAGGAAGCTGCCGTTCACAGTTAAGGCTGCTCCGGCGCTAACAGATACACGGCTGTCCAGGCGGCAGCCGACGGTGCTTCAGACTGGCAGATGAGGACTGGAGTTGCCGCTCCTGCTGATCTTCAGAAACGCGAGTGCGAACGGCAGCCACCGTAAGCAGCGAACGAGTCTTGCACTCGCTCGTCCCGTAGCGCGGCTCTCCCCTCGGAAGGCCGAGATCACGCTGATACTGCAACGGAGTAGGTGACGGTGTCGCACCGGCGGACCCGCTCAGCCGTGATGGTCCCTGCGGGAGGGTTGGCCCGGTCGTGGAGGTGCGGGGTGCCGTCGGTGATCGCGTTGCTGGAGGTCTGGGAAGCGCGGGTCCAGGAGGACCTGGAGTCCGGGCTGGAGGTGCCGTCACCGTGCAGGAGCTGACCCATGCGCTGGAGGCACGCGGCTGGCTCCAACGGAAGCGGGGCCTGTTCAGTCCGGCCACCGGAGTTCTCAGCGAAGAGATGTCGCTGGAGGGATCGAGTCGATATTCGCTCCAGGCGTCTGGGCATGCGGGCTCCGAAAGAACGTTGAGTCCACCTCTCATAAATGCCTCGTCCGGGCTGGGCCAGGATGCTCTTGGCATGAGACAAGGCCCTGACGTGGTCATTTAACCCACTGCCCGTCAGAACTTAGCCCAGATCCTGCCGAAGGCGGCGGAGATAGGCGTCGATCTGTGTCAGCCCAGGCCAATCGCTTCCCCGCAGATGGGAGGTCTCCGTCCGAAGTCGGTCGCCGATGTCCAGTGCCTGGGGGAGATCTTCCGCTGCTGCATACAGGCTCATCAGTCGTGCGAGGGTATCCAAGTGGCGATTGACGGCGTCCTCGTCGTCGGGAGCAGGTGTGGTCTCCGCGACGTGGTCGAAAGCCCGGATGGCGGCGCTCGCCTCACCTAGTTCCATCCGACACTGCGCGGTGTAATACCAGCACAGCTGTGCTTGCTCGTCACCGTCGCCATAGCGATTGGTGTATTCGTGGGCGAGCGGTTCGAACAGGGCGAGCGCCTCGCGGTGGCTTCCGGCCAGGAACTTCACCTGGGCGAGGCTGAACTGCATACCTTCCCTGAGCTCTGGATCAGTGGCCCTTGCGATGGCCTCGTCCAGAGCGTCGGCGGCCTGGGTGAACTGGCCCTTCTGAGCCAGCCGAGCTGCCCGGTCCGAAATCGCGTCAGCTTCCTGCTCGGTCAGTGCGACGGAGCCTGCCTGCGCCGCCGCCGACGGGACTGCGAGTGGCGAGGGCACCACCACGGTGGGCGTGTAGGAAGCGGTGACGCCGACATTGCGCGCCCGACCGCCGAAGGGCCGCAGGAACGGCAGTCGGGGGTCGAGGACACCATCGCCGGTCATAGCGAGGGTTTCGGCGTTGGCACGAACGAGGGGCAGCAGAGCGTCGTAGACCTCCATCGCACCTATGCGCTGCTCGGATTCCTTGGTGAGCATCGCCAAGAGCAGCTTCTCGATGTCCGCCGGTACATCCGGGCGCAGGGAGCGGACGGGAGGGGGTGGGGTGTGGACGTGGTGCCACATGTGGGAGCGGCTGTCGTCGGGGGTGAAGGGTGGCTTCCCGGTCAGGAGTTCGTGGAGTACACAGGCGAGGGCGTAGACGTCGGCGGCGGGGCCTACGGCGTTGGCCAAGCTCTGCTCGGGTGACATGTAGGGCGGGGTGCCCACGGTCATGCCGACCTGGGTGAGCCGAGGCAGGGTGCCGACTCCGCGCAGGGCGGCGACGCCGAAGTCGAGGACCTTGACCACCCCTCCAGGGGTGATCATCAGGTTGGAGGGCTTGATGTCGCGGTGGACGACGTCGTGGTGGTGCACGGTGTCGAGGACGGAGGCGATCTGGGCGCCGACGGCCGCGGCCCAGGAGACGGGGACCGTCTCGTTCTCGTAGTCGGTTTCGTCGATGAAGGTCTGCAGCTCTCGGCCCTGCAGGAGCTGCATGACCACGAACAGGCGTCCGCTGGCCTCATCAGTGCCTGTGTCGTAGACAGCGGGAACACCGAGGTGTTCGATGCCGGCAGTGATCTGGACCTCGCGCAGAAAGCGGGCTCGGCGGGTCTGCAGAGTCTCCTCGAAGGCCGCGCCCTGGAATCCGGACGGAACCGGGCTTTCGGCCAGCATCATCTTCACGGCGACCCGGCGGTCCAGGCGTTCGTCGTACGCCTGCCAGACCTCGCCCATACCGCCCGCGCCAATGGGCGTGTGCAGCCGGTACCGGCCCGCGATGACGCGGGCCGGCACTCCGGGGTCGGAGGACGGCGTGCCGTGCACCATGCTCGGCGCCTCTCTGCATGGGCGGAGCACAACCGCCCCGCCGGGCCTCTTATGTGACTTACTGTCCGGCAAAGGTTATGCGGTCGGTGGCTCGGCGCGACGGCTTCCGGTGGACTTCAGTTCGGCGGCCCGCTGTTCGGTGGCCCGGCGCTCGGCTTCGCGCCGGACCGGGCGACGGATGAGCTGGTAAGCCTGCTGGGTCGCGACCTGCTTGAACAGGCGGTTGACGTTGGCGTCGTCGAAGTAGCGGACCATGAGCGCGTCGTTGGAGGCCGCCTGGTCGATGACGATCCGGTCGAGGTCCTTCTCAAGTTCCCCGCCGAAGACGTCTTGGTCCTGGTGCAGCGCGATGGCCCGCAGTTCGGGGTCTTCGCTGACGGCGACCACCAGCTGGCCGAGCAGGATTTGGTCGGTGGTGGACAGCCCGGTTCCGTATTCCTCGTTGACGGACTGGATCACCTCGGCCAGCGACATCTCCTCCGCCTCGGCCACTGCTCCGCCGGCTTCGGGCACCAAGCCTGGCAGGAGCTGTGCGCCGGCTGCCTCCAGGCGCAGTTCGGGGGTACCGGTCTGCGTGATGCGCATGTGGCTCGGGACTGCGGCGCCGATGTCCGCGCCAGCGCTGCGCACGGGTGCGGGCAGGCGGCGCAGCAGGAAGCGTCCGTACTGGTAGAGCCGTTCCAGCTCCAGGTTCTCGAAGCCGATGACGTGGGAGAGCCAGCCGTAGGCCTTGGTGTAGGACTCCAGGGCGCGGCGGAACTCGACCGCGGTGTCGGGTTCGCTGGCGTTGAGGGCGTTGAAGCGGTCCAGGGCCGGCTGGAGGTAGCCATAGAGCCGGGCATGGGCCTTCATGATGGCCGTGTCGGTCGCCGTCCCGCCCTGGAAGGCGGCGAAGTAAGCCGTGACGAACGCGTCCATCTCGGCTTGCACCAGGAGCTGGTAAGCCATGACCTCGCGTTCGCGGTCGAACAGCAGGTTCGGGTCGGTGGGCTCGCTGATCGACGCCTCGTAGTACTGCTGGAACGCCTGCTGGATGTCCTCGGGCCGGTTGGCGAAGTCGAGGATGAACAGATCCTCGGTGGTCTTGAGGGGGTGGGTGCGGTTGAGCCGGGACAGCGTCTGCACCGCGGCCAGCTTCACCAGGATCTTGTCCACGTACATGGTGGTCAGCAGCGGCTGGTCGAAGCCGGTCTGGTACTTCTCGGCGACAACGAGGATGCGGTGTTCGGGCTTGGGGACGGACGGCGGGTTCGGGTCGTCAGCGCGGTTGTAGCCGAAGCGGGTCGGCAGTTCGCGTTCGGGGAAGCCGTTGAGCTTGGGTTCGGTGTACTCGATCCCGTCGAGGGTCAGTGCCCCGGAGAACGCGACGAGGGTGCCACAGTCGGTGAAGCCGCGCTGATCGATGTAGGCGCGCATGGCCTGGTACAGCCGTACGGCGTGGTCACGGCCGGAGGTGACCACCATCGCCTTGGCCCGGCCGCCGAGGCGCGGGCTCGAATGTGAGCGGAAGTGGTCAACGATGATCTTCGCGCGGGAAGCCATCGACGCTTCCGACATCAGCGCAGCCCTCACCAGCTTGGAGCGGGCCTTACGCGGATCCACCTGCTGCTCGGCCGCGTCGGCGGCGGCCTCCTGCAGCTTGAAGTAGGTGGCGTAGGTGATGTAGTTGCCGAGCACGTCGAGGATGAAGCCCTCCTCGATGGCCTGCCGCATCGAGTAGACGTGGAACGGTCCCTTCTCTTGCTCCCCCGAGCCGACGTTGGGGCAAGGGGAGCCGAAGAGGTCGATCGTCTTCGCCTTCGGGGTGGCTGTGAAAGCGAAGAAGGACAGGTTGGGCTGCTTGCCGCGGGCCAGCGCTGCGGCCGTCAGCGGGTCGCCGTCTTCGTCTACCGCGTCCGAGCCAAGACGGCCCAGCGCCTTCTTCAGCGCCGCCGCGCTCTCCCCGCCCTGCGAGGAGTGCGCCTCGTCGATGATCACCGCGTAGCGCTGTCCACCAAGCCCCGCGACCTTGTCCAGGACGAAGGGGAACTTCTGCACCGTGGTGATCACGATCCGGGCCGTCGGACCGGTCAGCGCGTCCGCGAGCTGCTGAGAGTTCTCGTCGATCCGTACGACCACGCCGGCCTTGTGGTCGAACTGGTAGATGGTGTCCTGGAGTTGCTTGTCCAGCACCCGCCGGTCAGTGATAACGATGACCTTGTCGAAGACCAGCTTGTTCGCCCTCAGGCCGGAGGCAAGTGCGGCGGGCTCGATCAGCCCGGAGTCATGAGAGGTGTGCAGGCTGGACAAGTGGTGGGCCAGCCAGGCGATGGTGTTGGACTTGCCAGAGCCGGCGGAGTGCTGGATCAGGTAGTTCTCCCCCGCACCGTGGCGGGCAGCGTGCGCGATGAGTTTGCGGACCGCGTCCCACTGGTGAAACCTCGGGAAGATCAACGGCTGGGTGTGCGCGCTGCCCGGCTTGTGCGAAGGTGCCCGGCCAGCCTTCGCTGCGGCGTCCTCCACGTGCAGGAACCGCTGCAGCAGTTCCAGCCAATTGTCCCGCGCCCACACCCCGTCGAAGAGGTAGGAGGTGGGGTACGACCCATCGGTAGCCGCCGGGACGTTGCCCGCGCCGCCGATCTTACCGGGGCCACCGGAGCCGGTGTTGAAGGGGAGGAAGCGGGTCGCGTCTCCGGCCAGCCGGGTCGTCAGAAACGCCAGCGTCGGATCTACCGCGAAGTGGACCAGGCTCCGCTTCGCGAAGAACAACTCCTTCGGGTCTCGGTCCTGCCGGTACTGCCGCTTGGCCTCCTCGACGGTCTGGCCGGTCAGCCCGTTCTTCAACTCCACTGAGGCGACTGGCAGTCCGTTAAGAAAGAACGCCATGTCGAGGGTGTCGGCCGGCCGTGAGGCCGAGTAGTGGAACTGGCGCACGAACGTGAGCTGGTTGGCGTCGTACTCGTCCAAGGCATCGGCAGCGAGCGTGTGTGCGGGACGGAAGTACGCGAGCTGGATCTTCACGTTCCGGTCGTTCACGCCCCGCCGCAGGACGTCCAGCAGCCCGCGCGAGTCGATCTCCCTCGCCACCCGCTTCGCGAACCGCGCGATGGCCTGCTGCCCCTCCTCGCCGTAGGCGGCCTGCAGCGCAAGCCAGGCGTCGTTCTGCGACGCCCTGAGGAACGCGGCCAACTGGGAGTCATCGATCCCAAGAGCCCGGTCGTAGGTCTTCGAGAGCCCGCGCTCCCACCCACTACGCAGCAGCGCTGCCTCGACGGCGTTCTCGAAAGCCTTCTCGGTGTACACGCGGGCGTCGTTCATCTGAATCCCCCTCAGAAATCACGGTCGTGTGTGGGGCGGGCGGTGGTGACGTCGAGCTGACCGGTGACGGCAGCGGTGATGAGAGCCTGACGGCGTTCGGTGAGGAGCTCAAGCTGTTCTTGCAGCCGTCGCCTGGCCCGCGCGATCCCGTCGAGCTGCCGCTGGACGGCCAAGACTCTCACTCGCTGGGTTTCGACATTTGGCAACGGGATCGGAAATCCCAGGATCTTGCTGCTGTTTGTGGAGGCCAAGTTTGTTGTCTTGACGCCCGTACTCTCAAAATAGCAGCGACCATGCAGCGTTCGAGTCATAAGCGACAGATAATCAGCATCCAGCCGCAGGACATCAGGACGGACGGCAAATACGTGATTCTGATGGAGGCAATCCTTCAGTTCACCATGCCACACCGTTCCCCTTCCCAACTTGTCGAGATCACCACCTTCAGTCATCAGGACATCACCCGGAAGCAGCGTGCTCCGTTTAGCAATATCCGGCGGGACAGTGATTTCACTGACATTATCTACTAGGATTCGGTCAGCCTGCACGTTTGCCACTCGCAGGTACGGACGAGTGACGACGTCACCCGAAACATCTCGCTTCCCGTCAACAGTTAGTCCACTTTGCACTCTGGCAACGTAGCCAAGGCGCACCAATGACGAACCGTCGAGCTGAGCAGGCAGCCAGGCCCAGGGCCACTCCCCAGACGCGGAGGTCAGAGAACCAGGAATCAGGCCATCCGTAACCTCGGCGTACTCGAGTTCGTCGAGCACTCCAACTTGCTTCTGACGGGCCGATACCAGTCGGTCGACTCGAGCAACCTCGAAGTCGAGGAACTCAGAGATTCGGCGCTGTTCACTCAGCTCTGGCAGCGGAACCCTAAAGTCGAGAATCTTACTACTGCTGGTGGACGCCAGATTCGTCGTCTTGGTGCCTGTGCTCTCAAAATAGCGCCTAGCGTAAGCAGACTGAGTGACCCACGCGAGATACTCGGCATCGAGCCGACGCGGATCGGTGCGCAGGGCAAAGACGTGGTTCTGGTGGAGGCATCCATCCAATTCCTCGCGCCAGATGGTTCCTCGCCCGAGTTTATCGAGGTCGCCCCCCTCGGTCATGAGAACATCACCCGCCCGAAGCGTGCTGCGTTGCGCCATGGCACGGGGAACCGTAATTTCCGAAACGGAGTCAAGAGTCAAGCGTCCAGCCTGGACGTTTGCTACCCTCAAGTACGGGCGCGTTACCACATCGCCATCGAGCTCTCGCGCGCCGTCCACCGTCAGCCCGCCCTGCAGACGGCACAAGTACCCAAGGCGCACTAGCCGATGCCCTAGCGAGGGTGGCAGATCAGCCATTGGTCACCTCTCCAAGCAGTTCTTGGATCTCAGCCTCAAGCGTCTTCAGCTCTGCGTCGATCTCCGCAAGCGGCCTCGGCGGCGTGTATTCATAGAAATATCGGGTGAACGGGATCTCATATCCCAGCTTGTACCGTTCCAGCTGCTTCGTCTTCGGATTACGGATCTCCGAGATCCACGCGTCCGGGACGTGGGGCAGCACCTCGCGTGCAAGGTACTCGTCGATGTCCTCGCCGAGGGCGACGTTCTCATTGTCGCGCAGGTCGGGGTCCGGTTCGGGCTTGCCCTTGGTGAGCTGAACTTCACCCTCCGGGTCAGTCATGCCCACCGCCTCACGCATGGCCTTCTGAAACGGTGCGACGGGGGGCCAGATCACGCCCCCGGTCACCATCGCCGCACGCAGGGCATCCCACGCCTCGGCCTTGGTGGACCACCGTGACCCCAGCAAAGGCTTTAGCGCAGCGAGCAGCATCTCGACCGCCCTCTCGCCCCCGACCGCCTTCTTCACAGCAGCAGACGTTTCGAGCTGGGTGAGACTATCCTCCGTGAGCTCGAAGCGGAGCTTGAGCGGCCGATCCACAGTGATGCGCTGGTAGCCGAAGTTCCGATTGGCGAAGACCTTCACCCGCCCGTGGTCCGGGTGTGTCTCGTCGTCGGCGATACTGAGCGCATCGCGGTAGACGGCACAGATGCGCCCGATCTGCGCACGGGTGATCTGCTTACGCTTCTCACCCAGCGACTTGCGCATCTTGGACCACTGGTCACGGGCATCGATCAGGATCACGCGGCCCTTGCGGTCGGCGGGCTTGCGATTGGTGACGATCCAGAAGTATGTGGAGATGCCGGTGTTGTAGAAGAGCTGATCTGGGAGGGCGACGATCGCCTCCAGGTAGTCGTGCTCGATGATCCACCTGCGGATCTCCGATTCGCCCGACCCGGCCCCACCGGTGAACAGCGGAGAGCCGTTGAAGACGATGGCCAGCCGGGTGCCGCCGACCTCGTCACCAGCCTCGTCCTTCTTCAACGGCTGCATCTTGCTCATCATGTGCTGCAGGAACAGCAGCGAGCCGTCGTTGATCCGGGGCAGGCCAGCACCGAAGCGGCCATCATGCCCTCGAGTGTGCTCATCGCGGACAACCTTCTCAACCTTCTTCCACTCCACGCCGAACGGTGGGTTGGCGAGCATGTAGTCGAATGTCTCGCCATGATGGCCGTCCTGGCTGAAGGAGTTGCCGAAGCGGATGTTCTTGGCGGTGTGCCCCTTGAGCAGCAGGTCCGAGCGGCAAATCGCGTACGACTCGGCATTCAGCTCCTGCCCGAACAAGTTGACGCGCACGCGCCGGTTCAGCTTGCGGATGTGCTCCTCGGCTGCTGAGAGCATGCCGCCTGTGCCACAGGCCGGGTCTAGGATCTTGACGACCTGGCCTTCCCCGTTCAGCCGTTCGTCATCCGGGGCAAGCAGCAACTCGACCATCAGCTCAATGACCTCGCGTGGGGTGAAGTGCTCACCCGCGGTCTCGTTGGAGGCGTCGGCGAACTTGCGGATCAGCTCCTCGAAGACGTAGCCCATGTCATGGTTGTCCACAGCCTTGAAGCTCAGATCGAGGCCGGCGAACTTCCGTACCACCTGGTAGAGCAGGTCAGCGTTGTCCAGCCGGTCGATCTGGAGGTGGAACTCATAGCGGTTGATGATCTCGGTGGCCTCAGCTGAGAAGCCGCGGATGTAGTCTCTGAGGTTCTTCGACACGTTGGCCGCATCGTCGCTGATGGTGTCGAAGGTCTGCTCGGAGAGGTTGTAGAACTTCAGCTTGGACGCAGCCAGCAGCAGCCCGTCCTTGTTCTCCCCGGTGTAGGAGGCGGCCCGGTCCCACACCGCCTGACGGGTCGGCTCCATGACACAGTCCAGCCGGCGCAGCACAGTCAGCGGGAGGATCACCTTGCCGTACTCGGAGCGCTTGTAATCTCCGCGCAGCAGGTCAGCCACCGACCAGATGAAGTCAGCCAGTTCCTGGTTTTTGCTCAAAGCGTCCTGCCCTCTTCCTGCTGCACTGCGTCGTCTCCGTCGGTCGTCGTGATCTGCTGCTTGTTGTCGCCAGAGTCCCGCGCGGGCTCTGGGTCGAGCGCGCCGCTGGTGAGGCCGTCGCGGGCGAGCTGCGTGGCTCGGTCCCCTATCCTGGCGAGTTCGGCGAGTTCGCGCTGGAACATGCCCAACAAGCGAAAGGCGTTTCCGTAACGCTGTTGGGCCTTAATGTCCATACGCGGCAAGCGCGCTGAGCGAAGGTCTGCTCGGAACGTACCCGAGGACGACGTGCCGCGACGGGTGTTCGCCGGACTGGCCGCGAAGCCCCGCACATAGTCCGGGTCCAACTGGTCGTTGTTGGAGGCGAGTTCCTCGCCGTCGAGGGTGACCAGGCCAGCGGCCAGCAGGTCGCTCACCGCTACTGGTACGCCCTCGTCCAAGTTGCTCGCGTCGGCCCGTGCCGCCAAATCCGGTAGAAGGTTCCGCAGCTTACGCAGGTGCAGGTCGAGTTCGCCCCGTAGCGCGACGTACTCTGCCGCGTAGTCGGGTTCTGGCTCGCGGACATAGCGGCCAGGTGTGAGGTCCACGTCATCGTCCAGCAGATCGATCAGCGGCACCTCGACCTCCTGGTGCGGCTTCGGTTGCCACGGTCCGTCTGGACTGCTGGCGCTGAGGTCCACCATGCGTACCGTCGTCGCGCTGTTTCCGGGAGCGGAAGGCCGGCTCAGTATCCACACGTGCAGCGGGAGGGCATGGCTGGCGGCGAGTCCCGGCGGCAGAGCCACCACTGCGGTGACACAGCCGCGACGCACCAGTTCTGCGCGAATCCGCCGACCGGATCGGCGGTGGGCGACCGACGCCGGCAAAACGACCACGGCCCTCCCCCCAGGGGCTGTGTGGTGGTAGCAGTGCTGGAGCCAAGCGAGCTCACTCTCTCCACGCGAGGGCACCCCAGCCTCCCAACGCGGATCGACGAGCAGCTGCTCGCGGCCCCAGTCGGCCACGGCAGTCGGCGGCTCGCACACGACCAGGTCCGCGCGAAGGTCCGGAGAGGCGTCAGCCCGAAGCGAGTCGCCCGCCGCCAACCGAGGTGGTACCGCCCACGAGGCGGCGGACAGGCCCACACGCGCCTGGGCCAGACGAACCGCATCTGCCTGCATGTCCTGGCCCAGCCTGCCGCGCACGTTGCCGCCACCCACCGCGACCAGGAGGGATCCGATCCCGCACGCCGGATCGAAGACGGTGCCGGTGGTCTCGCCGGCAAGCTCCCCCACAGCTCGGGCGAGTTGCAGTGTCGAAGCTCCGTCCAACGCGGCGCGGGCAGTGGAATCCAACAGACGGGCGACAAGTCCGTCCATCACCTCGACAGGAGTTCTCTCCGCGAGCAGTCCCTCCATCGCCTCGCACGCAGCGCGGTCCTTCAGCCCGGCGCCCTCCCCCAGTAGATGCTCGCCAACCGCCGCCAACGCTTCGACCATCTCCGACCCGAAGGCGGTGCGCAGTGCCTGCCACAACCGGACCTCGCTGTTGACCTCCCGGCCTTCGCGCTGCCCGTCAAGCCACCGCTGCACCTCGACGAGCGAGAACAACGGGCTGGCCGCCGTGCCGCCGACAGGCGCCGGGAAGTCCGGGCGACGCCTGCGCCAGTTGGAGACCGCAGCGCGCGTCACACCGGCCAACCGTGCGATCTCCGCAGCCGTGGCCGTGGGGTCGGGGGCGTCGTCTTCAAGCATGGCATCACCGTACACCATGGCGAGCCAGGCTTGAAGTTACATCCTGTTGACAGCGCCAACAGAGTCCGATTAGCTTCTATTGTCACCTGCTCCTGCCATTCGGGCCCGGTCGGCGTGCAACAGGCAGTGCAGCTCATGTCCGCTGAAGCGAAGAGACAAGGAGCACGACGTGGATGCCAAGCAGCGAAACACCGGAACCCGGAAGTCCACCCTGCACCGGCTCACCGTTCCCGATGGGCGGCCGGTAGACCTCCGGGCCCTCGTGCGCCCCCGCTACCTCAGCCGTCCGGGCTACCAGGTCCGCGATTTCTCCCGAGAGGGCGTCACCGGACTGCTGGTGAACGGAGGGATCCCCCGGGACCGTGCTGACTGGTGCCCGGCCGTGGAACGGATCACCGGCCTGGAGGTCAACGAACGAAACCACTCCGCCGCCGGCCTCGTCCTGATGCGGACCGAGCGCGGCCTGTACGCCCTGAGCTACGGCGTCGGCCAGCACATGCTCGACCCCTACTACCGGGACGACGAGTTCGGGCTGGAGTTCGCCACTCGATGCCTGGACGAGGACGGCATCATCAAGGTCCGCAATCAGATCATGGACGGCCGCGGGCGTGTTGATGAGTATTCCGTCGCCCGTGGCGAGCGCATCGACGGCTTCGGGCTCGACCGATTCGGCGCGGTCGTCCGCCGCATCTGCGGAACGGTCAGCGGCATTGCGTTGACGTCGCTGCCTTCCGGGACCTCCAAGCACGTCCGGGTCGAATGCTCGGAATCGACCATCAAACTGCCGCTGGCCACCACTCCGGAGGAGTTCCTCAGCGACCTGCGCGCGATTGAAGAGGTGTGCGCCAGAGCGGACCCGCTGCCCGAACTGCGCTTCGTGGACCGACTGCACACCTTGGACAACCGAAGCCGCAAGGCGGTGGACGCCCAGACCGCCTTGGAGGCCATGCTGGCTGATGCCAGCCACCCCCGGCTGACCTTGGGAGTTCCCGAAGCCTGCCAAGAGGGCTTCGGCTCTGCGCAAGCATTCCGCATCACCCTGGGTAGCCGAAGCGACGATGTCTTCGACCTCGACCTCCGCGTCCTCCTCCAGTTCGTCTCGGACAAGGCCGAAGGTGATCGCATGAAGGCGCTCAGCCAGGTGCGCATCGTCATGTTCAGCGACGACGACCTGAAGACGCCAGCAGGCGCTGCTACCAGCGGCAAGGAGTGGCTCATCGCGGACGTCCCCGTCGGAACGACGCGGTACTTCTATGGCCATGGGAAGTGGTACGAGGTGGGTGCCAGATTCCTCGAGACGCTCGAGGACGAGCTGCGGCAGTTGCTCGACAAGCCATCGAGTGTGCAACTGCCGACGTGGCCGAAGGGCGCACCGAACAGCAAGCGGCAGGACTCTCACGACGAGGACTGGTACAACAAGCGAGCAGCCGATCAAGACGGCTACCTTCTCTTCGACAAGAAGAACGTCGTCACCGACAAGTTCAACGGCGGCGGGCTGGAGATCTGCGATGTCCTGGGCCCGGACAACCAGCTGATCTGTGTCAAGAAGGCCAGCAGCAGTGCTGGCACCGCGCCGCTGAACCACCTCTTCGCTCAGGCCGTGACCGCCGTCGAAACCCTGCGCAGTGACGAAGCCATCCGCAGGGACTTCCTCCGGCAGGTTGCGGACCGCACTCCCGACCACCGTCTCCTGAGCGACTTCGGCACCTTGAAGGTGGTCCTCGCCATCCTCCTCAAGGACGGGAAGGAGATCACCGTCGACTCCCTCTTCGCCTTCGCTCAGGTCTCACTCCTTCAGTCGGCCCGGCGGCTGCGGGCGATGAACGCAGAGGTCGAGGTCTTCGCGATCCGGCGCTGAGCATGGCCGGGTCATGTGGAGCCGTCTTTGAACTCGAGACCTACGGCTGCCTCACCCTGGAACAGGCTCGTGCCCACCTCCTCACGGGCAACCCGATGGCACCCCGCCCCCACGGCCGATGCCCTCCTAAGCGCCAGGCCAGACACCTCTGGCGACGGCTCACGCCAGGGACTTTTCAGGGACTTTCAGCTCTGTCCGAGGGACTTTCGAGGGACGTTTTGCCGCCTAACACGGTAAGCCCCCGAAAGATCGGAAAGGGCCTCCGACGCAGGTCAGAGGCCCTTCCGGGGGCAAAGCCCCTGGTACGGCGGATGGAGCCGGCCTGTACGCCGGGTTCTGTCTCCCGGGCCGCTCGCGCGGGCCGGGGAGGCGGTCATCCATCTAGGACTGCCGTTGCCGACAGCCTCGTGCGGTCTACCCGCGGACTCGGGCGAGCAGCCCTCAAGCATCCGCGCACAGCGCCCAGGGGCGCCGATCCTGACCTTGCTCCAGGTGGGGTTTACCTAGCCGGCCGGGTCACCCCGGTCGCTGGTGGTCTCTTACACCACCGTTTCACCCTTACCCGTCGCCGGAGCGGCGGGCGGTCTGTTTTCTGTGGCACTGTCCCGCGGGTCACCCCGGGTGGGCGTTACCCACCACCCTGCTCTGTGGAGCCCGGACGTTCCTCGGCGGGTCCTGGGACCCGTCGCGACCGCCCGGCCGGCTCTTCCGCCGTAGGGGTCATGGTAGCCGCTCGGGCGGAGCCTCCCGTACTCCGGGGCGGGCCGGCGGCGGCTCCGCGCCGAGGTGGGCGGCCACCCGGGCCGCGGTGGCGGTGCCCCAGGCGGAGGTGGTGACCAGGCCGAGCAGCAGGACCGTCGCACCGAGCCCGACCATGATCCACCAACCGGCGTGGCTCGCCGGCGCGAAGCCTGTGAGCACCGGGCCGACCACGGCCGAGGCGACCACGGTGCCGATCACCGCGACGCCGAGCGACTGGCCGACCTGCCGGCTGGTCGAGGCGACGGCCGCCGCCACCCCGGCCTGGGCCCGCGGCATGCCGGAGACGGCGGAGTTGGTGATCGGCGCGTTGACGAAGCCGAAGCCGAAGCCGAACAGCCCGTACGCGGCCAGCAGCAGCGCCGGCGGGGAGTCCGCCGCCAGCCGGGTCAGCAGCAGACCGCTGGCGACCAGGCCGAGACCGGCCAGCACCAGCGGCAGCCGGGGGCCCCTGGCACCGACGATCCGGCCCGACAGCGGCGCGCAGACCAGCATCATCACGGCCATCGGCAGCGTCCACAGACCGGCCTCCATCGGGCTGTACCGACGGACGTCCTGCAGGTAGATGGTGTTGAGGAAGAGGAACCCGCCGAGCGACGCGAAGGCGCAGACGGCGGTCAGGGTGGCCCCGGTGAACGGCGCGCTGCGGAAGAACCTCGGGTCCACCAGCGGCTCGGCGACCCGCCGCTCCCAGAGCGGGAAGGCCACCAGCGCGGCGAGCGCCGCCACGGCCAGGCCGAGGATCAGCGGGGAGGTCCAGCCGTGGTCCGGTCCCTCGATGATCGCGGCGGTGCCGCAGCCGAGCAGCACCACCATCAGCAGCTGCCCCACCGGGTCGAGCCGGCGGGCCCGCGGCGCGCGCGACTCGGGCACGTAACGGGCGGTCAGCAGACAGGCCAGCAGGCCGACCGGGACATTGATCAGGAAGATCGCGGGCCAGCCGGCGGCATGCACCAGGAAGCCGCCGAGCAGCGGCCCGAGCGCCATCGAGATGCCGACCACCCCGCCCCAGACGCCGATCGCCCGCGCCCGCTCCCGGGGTTCGGTGAAGGTGTTGGTGATGATCGACATCGCCACCGGGTTGAGCATCGAACCGCCCACCGCCTGCACCGCCCGGAACAGCACCAGCCACCCCAGGCTCGGCGCCAGGCTGCAGAGCAGCGAGCCGAGCACGAAGACCACCAGGCCGGTCTGGAACACCCGGCGGCGGCCGAAGCGGTCGGCGAGCGAGCCGAACAGCATCAGCAGCGAGGCCAGCACCAGGGTGTAGGCGTCGATGATCCACTGCAGGCCGGAGGCGGGGGCGTCCAGGTCCTTCTGGATCTCCGGGAGGGCGATGTTCACCACGGTGTTGTCGAGCCCGACGATGAACAGGCTCATGCAGCAGATCGCCAGGACGAGCTGTCGGCGGCGCCGGCCGGGGTCGGCGACGGGCGGCGGACTCATGAAGGTCGCATCGGGCACGGCTCGATCCTCCCACCAGGACCCGGCTCAGACGGCGGTGAAGCGGACCGTCCGGGTGGCGGGGTCCGCGACGGTGAGCCGGGCGGCGATCCGGCCGCCGAGCGGCAGGGCGGTGCCGGGTGACTCACCGTCGGCCACCGCGCCGGTCCCCGCGCCGGGTCCCGGTGCCGCCCGGTCGCAGCGGGCCCGGACGGCCGGCTCGCGGAGCTGGACGGTGCCCCGGCCCGGCCGCTTCGCGTCCACGTCGACGACCACCGCCGGGAAGTCCTCGCCCACCCGGCCGGACAGCACCTCCGCCTCCACCAGGTCCACGCAGGCCCGTTCGACCTCACCGGCGCGGCGGTCCCCCGCCGTCAACAGCGCGGCCACGTCCACCAGCGCCTCGCGCGCCCAGTCCGGCGGCTCCTCCCCCGCCGCGACCGCCGCGCAGACCTCCTGGGCGAACCGGTCCCCCAGTCGGCGCAGCGGCGCGGTGCAGTGCGCGTACGGCGCGGCCAGCGCGACGTGTCCGGGGTCGGCGGGCGCCGGCCGGCCCCGGGCGGTGTCGAAGGCCCGGTAGGCGGCCCCCCGCAGCAGGCCGGTGCACTCGTTCAGGAAGGCGGCGTGCAGCGGGCGGTCCGGGTCCAGCGAACGGACCAGGTCCGGGTACGGCAGGCCGTCGGGCCAGTCGATGTCCAGCGCGCGGGCGGTACGACCCAGCCGCTCGAACGCGGCGGGCGGCGCGGCGGGCAGGGTGCGGAGCAGGCCGACCCCGGCGTCCAGCATCAGCTCGGCCGCGGCCATGCCGGTGAGCAGCGAGATCTGGGCGTTCCAGCCGTCGGCGGGGGTGGGCGCGCGGTAGCCGAGGACGTAGCCGCGCGGGGTCTCCTCGACCTCCTGCTCGGGCACGGGGAGGCTGATCCCGCCGCGCTCGCGCTCCTGCTCCTCGCGCAGCCGGCCGACGGTGGCGAGCAGGACGAGCTGCTCGTCGGCGCCGCCGGCGTCCACGGCGCGCTGGACGGCCGCGTAGTCGAGCCGGCGGTGCGAGCGGACCACGGCGCGCCGCAGGTCGGCGAGGACGACGGCGCCGTCCTCGTCCAGGTCGAGCTGCCAGAGCAGCGCGGGGCGGGGTTCGCCGGGCAGCAGGCTGGCCGCGTCCTCGGAGAGCCGGGTGGGGTGCAGCGCCACCGGCCGGTCGGGGAAGTAGAGGGTCTGCACCCGGCGGCGGGCCTCCTCGTCGATGGCCCCGCCGGGGCGGACGAACGCGGCGACGTCGGCGATGGCGTAGTGCACCCGGTAGCCGCCGCCGGGGCGGTGGGCGAGGTGCATCGCCTGGTCGAGGTCGCGGGAGCCGGGCGGGTCGACGGTGAACAGCGGCAGTTCGGTGGCGTCGTGGTCGGGCAGCCGGGGTGCCCCGGCGGCCCGCTCGGCCTCCGCCAGCGCCGCCTCGGGCCATTCGGTGCGGATCTCCAGAGCGGCCCGCAGCTCGGCCAGTTCGGCATTGATCCGGGCGGAGTCGGCGGCCTTGACGCGCAGTTTTCGGCGGGGCATGGGGGCAGCGTAGGGCCGGGCGGGTGGTTCCGGCCGGACGTCGGCGGCGGGCGGCGCGCCGGTGTCCGGGCGGGGCGCGAGCGGGGCTGGCACGCGGGGCGGGCACGCGGGCGCGCGGCGTAAGGAGTCGTAGCGTGGGAGGCGCTGATGATCGACGGCGAAGGGGGAACGGACGATGCGAGCGGTACGGGTCGTGGGGACGGCGGTGGCCGGGGCACTGGCGGGGACGGGGGCGCTGCACGCGCTGTGGACGGTGACGCCGTGGCCGTTGCGGACCCCGGAGGAGTTCGCGGACGCCGTGATCGGCACCGGCGACGGGGTGCCCCCGGCGGCGGCGTGCGCGGCGGTGGCGGGGCTGCTCGGCACGGCCGCCTACCTGGTGGCCGCAGAGGCCGGGGCGGCGCCGGCGGTCGGGCCCGCGCGGCTGCGCCGGGCGGGGGTGTGGACGGTGTCGGCGGTGCTGCTGACGCGCGGTGCGGGCGGGTTGATGTTCTTCGGCGGCGACCTGGCCCGGCGCTCGGAGCGGTTCCGGCGCCTCGACGCCCGGTACTACTCGCCGCTCTGCCTGGCGCTCGGCACCGGCGCGGCGGTGGTCGCGGCGGCTCAGGGGCCTGTCACGGGTTACCGGGAGCCGGGGCCGGTTGCGTAGGGTGGCCGGGTCCGTCGCCACAAAGTGTTGAGGAGTCCGCCGTGCTGGTCCTGTTGCCGCCCTCGGAGGGGAAGGCCGCGTCCGGGGACGGCGTGCCGGTGGCGCTCGACGGACTGTCGCTGCCGGGGCTGACGGCGGCCCGGGCCCGGGTCCTGGAGACGCTGGTCGGGCTCTGCCGGGGCGACGAGGACACCGCCGCCGAGGTGCTGGGACTGAGCCCCGGGCTGCGTGGCGAGGTGGCGCGCAACGCGGGCCTGCCGACCGCGGGGGCGTTCCCGGCCGGGGAGGTCTACACCGGTGTGCTCTTCGACAACCTCGGGCTGGCGACGCTCGACGAAGCGGCCTACGACCGGGCCGTGCGGACGCTGCTGGTGTTCTCCGGGCTCTGGGGCGCCGTGCGGATCGACGACCGGATCCCGCCCTACCGCTGCTCGATGGGCGTGAAACTCCCCGGGCTGGGGGCGCTCGGAACGTACTGGCGGAGCGCGACGGCGCCCGTGCTGCCGGAGGTCGCCGACGGGCTGGTGCTGGACCTGCGCTCCTCCGCCTACGCGGCCGCCTGGAAGCCCGCCGGCGAGCTCGTCGCCCGGACGGCGACCGTGCGGGTGCTCCAGGAGCGCGACGGCCGGCGCACGGTGGTGAGCCACTTCAACAAGGCCACCAAGGGCCGCCTGGTCCGTGACCTGCTGGTCGCGGGCGCCGAGCCCAAGACGCCCGGCGAGCTGCTGGACGCGCTGCTGGGGCTCGGCCACCGGGTGGAGGTCGCCGCCGAGGGCACCGCGCGCAAGCCGTGGCAGCTGGACGTGGTGGTCACCGAGGTGCACTGAGGTGCACCGAGCGTCCCCGGACGCGTTCCGGGACGCGTTCCCGGACGCGTTCCCGGACGGAGACGCGCCGGGCCCGGTCGGACGGGATCCGACCGGCCCCGGCGTCCGTCAGCGCAGGTGCCCGGTGTCGTTGAGCAGCCGCAGCGAGGCGTTGCCGTCCGCGTAGTACTGGACGGCGCAGATCGAGGCGGCGGACAGCTCCATCCGGTACAGCGAGTCCGGCGGGGCGCCGAGCGCCAGCCGGACCAGCGTCTTGATCGGGCTGACGTGCGAGACCACCAGCACGGTCTTCCCGGGGTAGCGGGCGAGGACCTTGTCCCGGGCCACCCCGACCCGGTGGGTCAGGGTGGTGAAGCTCTCGCCGCCGCCGGTCGGCCTCGCCCTGGCGGAGCCGAGCCAGGCGGCGAGGTCCTCCGGGTGCCGCTCGTGGACCTCGCCGAAGGTCAGCCCCTCCCAGGCCCCGAAGTCGACCTCGCGCAGCCCCTCCTCGTACCGGACCTCCAGGCCCAGCCGGGCGGCCACGGTCTCGGCGGTCTGCCGGGTGCGCAGCATCGGCGAGGCCACCACGGCCTGGACCGAACCGCGCGCGGCGAGCGCCTCGGCGGCCCGCTCGGCCTGCCAGCGGCCCTTCTCCGACAGCTCCGGGTCGGTGCCGCCACTGCCGGAGAACCGCTTCTCCGGGGTGAGGTGGGTCTCGCCGTGCCGGAGCAGGACGAAGGTGGTCGGGGTGCCGAGGTCGGCGGGCGCCGCCCAGCCGGCCTTGGGGGCGGCGGTCTCCAGCGGCGGTCCGGGTTCGTCGGCGCCAGTGACGGCGGTGACGGCCTCGGGGGCCCTGGGCTCCCACTGGCGGCCCGCCTTGCCCGCGTCCATCGCCTCGTTGGCCAGCCGGTCGGCGTCCTTGTTCTTCTCGCGCGGGATCCAGCTGTACGCCACCTGCCCGCGCGGGAAGACCTCGCGCGCCTCGGCCGCGAGCGGCTGCATGTCCGGGTGCTTGATCTTCCACCGGCCGGACATCTGCTCGACGACCAGCTTGGAGTCCATCCGGACGTCCACCGAGGCGGCCGGGTCGATCGCCCGGGCCGCCCTCAGACCGGCGATCAGCCCCTTGTACTCGGCGACGTTGTTGGTCGCGTGGCCGATGAACTCCGCAGCCTCGGCGATGATCTGCCCGGTGTCGCCGTCCCGGACCACCGCGCCGTAGCCGGCCGGCCCCGGGTTGCCCCGGGAACCGCCGTCCGCCTCGACGACGAACCTGCGCCCGGCCACCGGGTCAGACGCCCGAATCGGCGGTACGGACCAGGATCCGGCCGCAGTTCTCGCAGCGGACGACCTTGTCGGCCGGCTCGGCCTTGATGGAGTTCAGCTCGGTGATCGAGAACTCGGTGCGGCAGCCCTCGCAGCGGCGCTGGAACAGGCGGGCCGCGCCGACGCCGCCCTGCGTCTCGCGCAGCTTGGCGTAGACCTTCATGAGGTCGGCGGGGACGACGGCGGCGACGGCCTCGCGCTCGCGGCGGACCTTCTCCGCCTCGGCGTCGATCTCGGCGAACGCGGCGTCCCGGCGGCTCTCGGCCTCGGTCAGCACGACGGTGGAGTGCTCCAGGCGCGCGGTCAGCTCGGTGACCCGGGTCTGGGCGGACTCCAGCCGCTCCATGATCTCCAGCACGACGTCCTCGAGGTCGCCCTGGCGCTTGGCCAGCGAGCCGATCTCGTGCTGGAGGTTCTCCAGGTCCTTCGGCGAGGTGATCGCGCCGGAGTCCAGGCGCTGCTGGTTGCGGGCGGCCCGGGAGCGGACCTGCTCCACGTCCTGCTCGGCCTTGGTCAGCTCACGGGTGGTGTCGCCGTGCTGGGCCTGGGCGGCGATCACCAGGTCCTTCAGGGCGGTGTGGTCGGCGTTGACCTTGTCGATCTCGGCGTGCTCCGGCAGGCTGCGCCGCCGGTGGGCCAGCTGGTCGAGCTTGGAGTCGAAGGCCTGGAGGTCGAGCAGGCGGATCTGGTCGGCGGGCGCGGCGTTCAAGCGGAGAGCTCCTGTGAATCGGGTCAGGCGGGGAAGGACATGGGGGCGTGCGCGGTCCACGGGTCGGTGACCGTACGGGAGACCCTGGTCTCCACGGTCCACCCGCGCTTCTCGGCGGTACCGAGCAGCGCCCGCTCGGCCAGCGGCAGCCAGGGCCACTCGGTGGCCCAGTGCGCGGCGTCGACCAGGGCGACCGGCGCCGCCTCGGCGGCCTCGGAGGCCGGGTGGTGGCGCAGGTCGGCGGTCAGGTAGGCGTCGACGCCCGCCGCGCGCACCTCGGCGAACAGGCTGTCGCCCGAGCCGCCGCACACCGCGACCCGGCTGATCAGCCGGTTCGGGTCACCGGAGACCCGGACACCGGCGGCGGTGGCCGGCAGGCCGGCGGCGACCCGCGCGGCGAACGCGGCCAGCGGCAGCGGGGGCTCCAGCAGGCCGACCCGCCCGGTGCCGCGCCGGCCCAGCGGGTCGGTCGGGTCCGGGACCAGCGGGCCGGTCACGGTCACGCCGACCGCCTCGGCGAGCGCGTCCGAGACACCCGGGTCGGCGTGGTCGGCGTTGGTGTGGGCCACGTGCAGGGCGACCCCGGCGCGGATCAGGGTGTGCACGACCCGGCCCTTGAAGGTGGTGGCGGCCACGGTGGTGGTGCCGCGCAGGTACAGCGGGTGGTGGGTGACCACCAGGTCCGCCCCCCACTCGACGGCCTCGTCGACGACCGCCTGCACGGGGTCGACGGCGAACAGCACGCGGCGGACCTCGGCCTGAGGGTCTCCGCAGACCAGGCCGACGGCGTCCCAGGACTCCGCCCACTGCGGCGGGTACAGCTCTTCGAGGGCGGTGATGACGTCGGACAGTTTCGGCACCTGTCGAGACTACCGTGCGCACGGGGGGAGCCGTCCGCCCGCCCGGCCGCCCGCCCCACTGCCCGCCCGGCCGCCCGCGCGCCCGAACGAGGGCCCGGCCGAGCATCCGCCGGACCGGCCCGGACCGGCCCCGGGCCCGGCGGGCGGCCCCGCCGGGGGGCGCGCGGGCGCGCGTCAACCCGTGGCGCGGGCGCCCCCGGGCGGGCGGCGCCCCGTTCGACCGGCGCCCGGGCCCGGTTCGCACCGGGTGACCGGGGGATCGTCGCGCACACCCCTCGGCTCGCACGAATTCGAAATGGCACCCGGATCACCCTTACGAGTGAAGTGACCGGCTTCGGATTGAGCATCGCTCGCTACCGAAAGTAACTTCACTTCTGCGAACGGGAGTTGCCGCAGCAGCGGGAGTCGCCCCGGCCGGGGCGCCGGGACGGCGGTCGACCGGAGGCGCGGTCCCGGGTGCGCAGAACGGGCCGGACCCGGCCGGGCGGTGCGGACCGCGGCCGGGGCGGCGGGCCCGGGCCTTCCGAGGAACCGATTTCAGGCCGTGGCCGCCCGTCCCGGTGCCCGAGCAGTGGGCACCGGGACGGGCGCGCCGGCACCCGACGAAGGGATGTGGTGGCGGATGCGGGCGGACACATCGCTGCGGACGGCCGGTGGCACGGACCCGGCGGGCGACGGACCGACGGGCGACGGGACGGACCCGGACGGGCCGGACCAGGGCGGGACGGACCAGGGCGGCCGGTGGCCCGGGATGACGCGGACCGCCCTGGCCGCCGGGGGCCCGCCGGCCGACGGGCAGGACGGGCAGGACGACAAGCAGGGCGACGGGCGGCACCGGCGGACCGACTGGCGGGTGGACGTCGAGGGCTTCTGGTCCACGGCCAGACCGACCCCGGGCGAACTCCCCGACGAGGGCTGGAAGCTGCACGTCAGCGCCGCCTCGACGGTCGGCGGCGCGGTGCTCGCGGCCGTCACCGAAGTGCTCGCCGAGGACCCGTGCGCGTTCCGCTTCGCGACCGGCCCGGCCCAGCTGCACGAACTCAACTCGCGCCACAGCGAACAGGGTTCGGCCGGCAAGTTCATCACCGTCTACCCGGTCGGCGAACCGCAGTTCCGTCGGCTGGCCGCCGCGCTGCACCGCGCCACCGACGGCCTGCCCGGGCCCGCGGTGCTCTCCGACCGCCCCTACCGGCCCGGAAGTCTCGTCCACTACCGGTACGGCGCCATCGCGGCCCGGGCCGAACTGGGCAACGACGGCGGGTACCGGTCGATGCTGCGCGGGCCGGACGGCGAGCGGGTCGAGGATGTCTGCGGGGCCGCCTACCGGATCCCGCCGTGGACCCGGGACCCGCTGGCCGCCGACGGACCGCGGGCGTTCGACGGGCTGCGGGCCTCCCCCGGCCCGGTCCCGCTCGGGCCGCTCCCGCCAGGTACCACCGCTGCAACCGGTGCAGCCGGTCCCGGGTACCGGCCGGGCATCGGCCGGCCCGCGCCCCGGCGGCGCGGCAGCGGCGGCGTGCTGCTCGCCGGACGCTACGTGGTCACCGGGGCGATCCGGCACGGTGCCAAGGGCGGCGTCTTCCTCGGCCGCGACACCGACGGCGGCGCCGAGGTCGTGGTCAAGCAGGCCCGCGCGCACATCGAGATGGACCCGGCCGGCACGGACGCGCGGGCCGCCCTGCGGCACGAGGCCGCGCTGCTCGCCCGGCTGGAGGGCCTGGGCCTGGCCCCGGGACCGGTCGAACTCGTCGAACAGGACGACTCGCTCTTCCTGGTGCAGGAACGAATCGCCGGACAGCCGCTCGGCAGCTGGGTCGCGGCCAGACTGCGCCGGGACGGCAGCCCCGACGTCGACTGGGCCGAGGCCGGACCGATGGCGCACATCCTGCTGGACCTCGTCGAGCGGGTGCACGAGCAGGGGCTGGTGCTGCGCGACCTCTCCCCCGGCCATGTGCTCGTCCAGCCGGACGGCTCGCTGCGACTGGTGGACCTGGAGCTGGCCGCCGAGGCCGGCAGCCCCGCCGGCCCGGCCGGCGTGCCCGGCTACCGCGCCCCCGAGCAGGGACCGGGGCGGCTCGCCCTGGTCACCGCCGCCGGGGCCCCGGTGGCGCCGCGGCGCGGCGGCGGGTTCGCCGGCCTGACGGCGGGACGCGGGGGCGACGGCACCCGCACCGCCGAGCCGGAGGCGGACCTCTACGCACTGGGCGGGCTGTTCTTCCTGCTCGCCACCGGCCACGACCCGCTGCTGCCCGAGGACCTGCCGCACGCCCGCCCGGTCGCCGACCGGCTCGGCCGCTGGCTCGCCCTCGCCGCCCGCTGCGGCACCACTGCGCGTCGGCTGGCCCCGGCCGTCCTCGGCCTGCGCGCCGAGGACCCGCGCCACCGCTGGCACCCGGCCCTGGTCCGGGAGTCCCTCGCGGCCGACGGACACATCCCCTTCCGCGCCGAGTGCCCGTCCGGCCCGGACCGCCCCGCGCCGGTGCGGAAGCCCGGGCCCGCCGACGGACCCGGGCCGTCCGGGACCGCCGACCGCACCGACGGCGCCGATCCCGACGGCGAGTTCTGGCACACCGAACCGGCCGCCGCGCCGGACCGGACCGGCCCCGCCCCGGCCGCCGCAACCCGCACCGACGGCCACAGCCGCACTCGCGCCCACGCCCACGCCCACAGCGACACCTCGGTCCTCGACGGGGTCCTGCACGACGGCCTGCGGCACATCGCCGCCACCGCCACCCCCTCCCGCCGGGACCGGCTGTGGCCCGTGGTCCCGGCCGGCGAACGGGCGGACCCCTGCAACGTCCAGCACGGCGCGGCCGGCGTGCTGGCCGTCCTCGCCCGGGCGGCCGCGACCGACGGGCTGCCGGAGGACGTCCGGGCCACCGCCCGCGCCACCGCCCGGACCGCCGCCGACTGGGTCGAACGCCGCTGCGCCGCCGAACCGGTGGTCCTGCCCGGACTGCACTTCGGACGCTCCGGCGCCGCCTGGGCGCTGCTGGACGCCGCCCGCGCCCTGGAGGACCGGGCCCTCGGCCGACGCGCGGCCGAGCTGGCCGCGCGGATAGCCGTCGAGTGGCCGAACCCGGACGTCTGCCACGGCGCGGCCGGCGCCGGCTTCCTGCAACTCCGCTGCGCTGCCGACGAGTTCTCCGGATCCCCCGCCGCCGACGGGACGGCCGGGGCGGCGGAGTTCCTCGCCCGGGCGTCGCGGTGCGGCCACGGCCTGCTCGCCGCCGCCAGGCAGTCGCCCTACGGCCCGGTGTGGCCGGTGCCGCAGGACTTCGACTCCGCGCTGGCCGGGATCACCCACCTCGGGTTCGCGCACGGGGTCGCGGGCGTCGGCACCTTCCTGCTGGCGGCGGCCGGGGCCACCGGGGACGGCGCGCTGCTCGCCGGCGCCGTCGGGGCCGGCCGCACCCTCGCCGCCACCGCCCGCCTCGACCCGTCGGCCGCGCCGGACCCGGGCGGCGACGGCGCCGCCCCCGCCGCCCGGTGGCCGCAGAGCGCCGACGACCCCGCGCACGTCCGCCTGACCCACTGGTGCAACGGCTCCTCCGGCGCCGGCACCTTCCTGCTGCGGCTCTGGCGCGTCACCGGCGACGCCGACGCGCACCGGCTGGCCCTGGCCGCCGGGCGGGCGGTGACTGCGGGGCGCTGGCACAGCGGCGTCTGCGCCTGCCACGGCCTGGCCGGGGACGGGGAGTTCCTGCTCGATCTGGCCGAGGCCACCGGCGATCCGGGCTTCCGCGCCGCCGCCGTCGAGTCCGGTCTGCTGATCGCCGCCCGCGCGGCCCTGCGCGACGGGCTGCTGGCACTGCCGGACGAGACCGGAACCGGGTGCGCGCCCGCGTACGGCACCGGGACGGCGGGGGCGCTGGCCTTCCTGCTGCGGCTGCGGCACGGCGGTCCGCGGCTCTGGGTGGACCCGGTCCCGTTCGACACACCGCTCGGTACGCCGTTCGACACACCGCTCGGTACGCCGTCCGGCACACCGCTCGGCACACCGTCCGGCGCATCGCCGCGCGCACCTCTCGGCACGCCGTCCGGGCCGACCGGTCCCGATCCGGCCGGGCGGGTGGATCCGTGGACGTGACCACCCGGGCCGGGACCCAGGCCCTGCGCCGGCTCGGCTTCACCTTCGCCGCCGACGGCAGCCACGCCGCCTGCCTGGCCTCCGCCGCCGACGGCGGCTGGTACGCCGAGAGCTGGCACCTCCCCGCCCGGGGCCCCGCGCAGCCGACCGGCCTCCCGCTGCCCGGCCACCGCTGCGAGGACCTCCGCTCGCAACTGGTCGCCCTGCCGGACGGCTCGGTGCTGGTACGCCGCGCCGACGGCGACCGGCACGACCTGGTGACGCTCTCCGCCGCCACCGACCAGTACGGCCGGGCCGTCACCGCCGAACGGCCGCTGACCACCCTGCGGATGCCCGGACTGCGGCTCCTGCCGCTCCCGGCGGGCGCCGCTTCCGGCCCGCGCGCCCCGGTCGCCCTCGCCCTGGGCAGCGACACCCGGCCGGGCACCACGGTCTGGCTGGTCCGGACCGACGGCTCGCCGCCGCACCAGGTCGCCGAGATCCCGGGCCTGCACGGCGGTGGCGTCTGGCTGGACCACACCGGGGCGCTGCTGGCCCTCGACCGGGTGAGCGACGGCCTGGTCCGCACCGTGGTGCTCGACCTGCGCACCGGCGCCGTGACCCCGCTGCTGGAGATCGGCGAGCGCAGCAACGACCGGCTGCTGCTGTTCGACCCGGACAGCCGGTTCGCGATGGTGCGCAGCGACGCACCCGGCACCGACCGGATCGGCTGGGGCGTGCCGGACGGCGGCGCGCCGCTGCGGTTCCCCGAAGTCCTGCACGTCGCGGGCATGTTCCTGCGGCCGGTAGCCCTGCGTCCGGCCGCCGACGGACCCCGGGTCGCCGTGCAGATCGACCACGGCGCGGGCTGCTCGCTCGCCCTGTGGCGGCCCGCCCTGGGCCGGCTGGACCCGCTGCCGGTGCCGCCCGGACGACTCGGCGCGGTCGGCCACTGGTCGGCGGACGGGCTGCGGCTGCCGTACTCGGCGCCGGACCACCCGGCCGCGCTCGCCACCCTGGACGTGGACGCGCTGCTGACCCAGGGCCCGGTCGCCACCACCTCGGGGCCGGTGCCGCTGCCGCTCCAACTGGCGCCACTGGGCTCGGGGTTGCCCGGCCCGTGGCGGGACACCGTCCTGCCCTGGCAGCCCGGAACCACCAGGAGCCGCCCCGGCACGACACCGCGCGGCTGGCGGCTGGACGGTTCCGCCGAACCGGGCGACGGCGGCCGCTGGCACCCGGCGCAGAGCCTCGAACTCTCCGGCCCGGCGGGCCCGCTGGAGGCCGTGGTCTACGGCGGGGACGCCTGGCTGAGCAGTCCCCAGCTGGTGCTCGCCCTGCACGGCGGCCCGGCGGACGCCTGGCGGCTGGAGTTCGACCCGGCGCTGCAGCGGATGGCCGGCGAGGGCCTGGCCGTGCTCGCCCCGAACCAGCGCGGCTCCACGGGCTACGGGGTGGCGCACGCGCTGGCGATCCGGGGCGCCTGGGGCGGGCCCGATCTCGACGACGTCCTGCACCTGCTGGAGGGCATCGCCGGCCAGCGGGCCGCGCTCGGACTGGAGCCGCCGGCCCTGTTCGGGGTCAGCTACGGCGCCTTCCTCGCACTGCTGGCGGCGGCCCACGCGCCGGCCGGGCAGGTGTCGCGCTGCGCGGTGGTCGCGCCGTTCCTGTCCGGTGCCCGACTGCTCGCCGAAGCCGCCGACCCGGTCCGGGCGTTGACCACCCGGCTGGGCGGCGGGGAGCCGATCGCGGACGCCCGCGGACCGCGCGACGTGCTCCAGCTCGCGCACCGGATCGGCGCGCCGCTGCTGGTCGTGCACGGCGACCGGGACGAGGTGGTACCGGTGAGCCAGTCCCGTTCGCTGCGGCACGAGTTGCTGCGGATCGGGCGCACCGAGGGGGCGGACTTCCGCTACGTCGAGGCGGCGGGGGCCGGGCACGAAGTCCTGGCCGAGGAGGGCGGCGCGGTCCTGCACGAGCTGCTCGCCGGCTTCCTGCGCACCGGCCGCCCGGGTTAGGAGTTGCCTCAGGGGCCGCCGGGGCGGTGGTGCTGCTCGACCATCGTCCGGACCGGCGGCGGCAGCCAGTCGTCGTTCCCGATCCGGTCGCCGGAGAGCTGCCGCAGGACGTCGTGGGCGGTGGGCCGGCGCCCGGGGTCGGCGTCCAGGCACCGGGCGACGACCGACGCCAGGTGGGCGGGAAGCAGGCCCAGGGCGGATTCCAGCGGCACACCCGGGGCGAACGGGGCCGCGCCACCGGCGTGGCACAGCACCATGCCGAACGCGTACAGGTCGACGGCCGGGGTCACCGGTGCGCCGGAGAGCTGTTCCGGGGCAACGAAGCCGGTGGAGGTGAGCCGGGTGTCGTCGGCGACCTGGGCGATGCCGAAGTCGATCAGCCGCGGGCCGGTGCCGGAGACGATGACATTGCCCGGCTTGAGGTCGCGGTGGATCACACCGCAGCGGTGGATCTCGTCCAGCGCCTCGGCGATCCCGGCCGCGAGCGCGTGCAGCGTGCGCGCCGGTACCGGGCCGTGCCGCCGGAGGACCTCCTGCAGCGACGGGCCGGGGATGTACTCGGTGGCCAGCCAGGGCGGACTGCCGTACGGATCCGCGTCGACCACGGGGGCGGTGTGGAAGCCGCCGACCTTGCGCGCGGCCTCGATCTCGCGGGCGAAGCGGCGCCGGAAGGACGGGTCGGCGGCGAGCTCCGGGTTCACGACCTTCACGGCGACCGGGCGGCCGCCCGGGGTCAGGCCCAGGTAGACCGTGCCCATGCCGCCCCGCCCCAGCTCTCCGGTCAGACGGAAGCGGCCGAGGCTGCCGAGGTCGGCGGGCGCGGGAACGGTCGGGGGGTGCGCGTCGACCGGCGGCGGGGTGGACCGGTGGACGGGTGGCGCGCCGCCGGGCGACGCGGCTCCGAACGACGCGGCGCCCGGCAGGGTCCCGCCCGGCGCCGCGGGCGGGCCGACGGGGTTCCGTCCGACCGTGCGCCGGCGGGCCCGCCGACGCCCCACCGAGGTGAGCACGACGAACAGCACCACCACGAACGCGACCACCACTAACAACAGCGGTTCCATCCGGCCCCCGCCCTCGCTGGTGTCCCGGCCGCCCCGTCCCCGTGCCGCGGCCCCTGGGCGGAGTGTCCCGGATCCGCCCGCCCGGCGGGAGCGAACGCGCCACGGGGGAAGGCCCGTTGAGCGTCCGGTGCGACCGACGCAGGTCGGGCCGCCCGGCGGGGCGTACGAACCGTCGGGCTGTACGGGGCGGGGTGGTCCCGGTACGCCCCCGCCCGCCCCGGCGGTCAGGGTGGCGGCCGCGCCCCGGCCGGGTCCAGCAGTACCGGCCGGAGGCCGGACGACCCGCACCCTCGCACGGAAGCACGGACAGACGATCTTGATCTCCGACACCCTCACCGACACCGACGAGACCACGGCCGAGGACACCGCTGCGGCCGGTCGCCACCGCGGCCGCTCCGCCGCCGACGACACCCCCGAGGCGGACCCGCACGGCCGCCACCGCGCGGGCTCGGCCGACCTGGCCTCACCCGGTCGCGGTGGGTCCGGCCCGGCGTGTGCGCGACCGGCCGGACCCACCGCCAGCCGCCGAGCCGTCAGCCCTCGGCCCTCAGCCCGGCAGCACGACCGTCCGCAGCCCCTCGCCGCCGCGCATCCACGCCAGCGCCTCGTTGACCTCCGCCAGCGCGACCCGGTGCGTGACCATCCCCGCGAGGTCGATCCGCCCGGCCCGCCACAGCTCCACCGCCAGCGCGACGGTGTCCGACAGCGGGGCGCCGCCGTACAGCGAGGGCAGCAGCCGCTTCTCGTTGAAGAACAGCTCCCCCATGCTGAACCGCACCGGGTCGTCCTGCGCCCCCGCGCCGATCACCACCACGGCACCGCCGCGCCGGGCCGCGTCGTACGCCGCCCGGACGGTGGCCGAGCGGCCCACCGCCTCGAAGACGTAGTCGAAGCCGCCGCCCGGCAGGCCCTTCGCCACCGCCCTGAGCTCCTCGGGCGCGAGTGCCTCGGTCGCGCCGAAGGCGAGCGCCCGCTCGCGGCGGGACACCACCGGGTCGACCACCGCGATCCGGCCCGCGCCGCAGACCCGGGCGCCCTGGACCGCCGCGACGCCCACCCCGCCGGCGCCGATCACCGCGACCGACGCGCCGGGCTCGACCCGGGCGGTGTGGACGGCCGCGCCGATGCCGGTGGTCACGCCGCAGCCGATCAGCGCCGCCAGTTCGTACGGGAGGTCGGCGGGCACCGGGACCACCGCGTCGCGGTCCACCACCAGCTCCTCGGCGAAGGTGCCGGTGCCGTAGAAGCCGGACGCCTCCCCCGCGCCGTCCCCGTCCCCGCCGTAGCGGAAGCCCGGGGCGCCGAGCCGCCGCAGGGAGGCGACGCAGAGGTGGGAGCGTCCGTGCCCGCAGTGCGCGCAGCGGCCGCACGGCGCGATCCAGCTGAGCACCACCCGGTCGCCGACGGCGATCCCGGTCACCCCCTCGCCGACCTCGACGACGTCGCCGGCGCCCTCGTGGCCGGGGACGAAGGGCGCGGGCTGGGGCAGGACGCCGCTCATCGCCGACAGGTCGGAGTGGCAGAGGCTGGCGGCCCGCAGCCGGATCCTCACCCTGCCCGGCCCGAAGCCGACCGCCTCGACGTCGTCGCGGACGTCGAGCGTGTCCTGACCGGTCCTGTGCAGGATGGCGGCGCGCATGGGCTGCTCCCGGGTCCTTCGCGGATTCGCGGATCGTCGGTCGGGCCGATTCTGGCACGCCGCGCCCGGGCCGAGTAGAACACGTTCCACTCGGCCCGGGCGGTCCACACGGACGGCGGCCCGCACCCCCGTGGCGGGCCGCCGCCCCTTGCGCACGGCCCGCCGGGACGGCGGGGGCTCTATGGCGAGTCCCGCCCCTCCGGGGCCGCACCCCCCTGTTCGATCAGCTGGATGAGCCGCTTGAGCTGGGTGACCTCGTCCCGGAGGGCGCGGTCCCCGGCGGGGGTGAGGGAGAGCCAGGTACGGGCGCGTCTGCCCTCGTAGCCCTTCTCGACGGCGACCAGTCCGGCCTTCTCCAGGACGGTCAGGTGCTGGCTGAGGTTTCCGGCGGTGAGGCCGAGTGCCGTGCGGAGGAAGCCGAACTCGACGCGGCGCGCCTCGTGGGCCACGGTGAGGATCCCGAGGCGGACGCGCTGGTGGACGACGTCGTCGAGACCGTTGACGGGGTGCTGATCGTGCTCTTCGGTCATGACGCGTCGCGCCGCCGGGGCAGCTGGACCAGGGCGAAGCCGAGGGCGCCGAGCAGGAGGAGCACCCCGGGGACGATCAGGCGGGGCAGGGCCGACCAGGGCGAGGCGGCACCGATCCCCGCCCAGCCGGTGGAGAGCGGCACCAGTTCGAGGAGCAGGTAGACCAGCGCGAAGAGCAGCAGGGCGCGGCTGCGCTCGACCCGGGACAGCACCAGCAGCGGCAGCCCGACGGCCGCCGCCTCTCCGGTGAGCCGTTCGAGGAACCGCGTCGTCCCGGCCCCGGGATCGAGGTGCAGACCCCAGAAGTCGAGCGGGGCACCGGGCTGCGGCACGCCGTTCCGGCCGACCCAGAACATGGTCGCCGCCACCACGGCGACGAGGGCGACGCCGGTGAGGACGTAGGGCCGGATCGGGCTCCCGACGCCCCGCGCGCGGGAGCGGCGGACGTAGAAGACCGAGGTCGCGGCGTAGACGAGGGCGATCCCGACCGTCCAGTAGAGCGGCGACCCGTGTTCGGCGACGGTGCAGCTCGCGAGGACCGCGTCGGCCCGCGAGGGGCCCGGCGGGCAGGGGGTGACGGTCTCGACGCTGAACGTGAGGCGGTCGACCAGGATCCCGCCGAGGGTGAGCACACCGAACAGGAGGAGGGGGAACCAGGTGGCGCGCTGGGCGGCGCGGACCCTGCGGGTCAGATCACCGAGACTGGCGAGCACTTCTTGGGGGGCGCCCGACGACGGCACCGATGCGTCTGTCATGCCGTCAGCTTTGCATCACAAACCAGTTCTGACAAGAAACCCGACTGGATCGCAGACCGTACGATGCGGACGGACCGGGCGGCGCGTTCGACGCCCGCGGCGCGAGGACGCCGCCGCGGGCTCGGAGTCGCGCCGTACCGTCCAGTAGGGTCCGACGGCGGGCCGGAAACCGGACCGCGCCGCCACCCACCACCCCCGCCGAGGAGCAGCACCATGTCCGACCTCCTGGAGACCGCGCGGCCCCGGCCCGAGGTGCTGGCCGCGTTCGAGGACGCGACCGGGTTCATGCCCGCGGACGAGGGCCTCGCCCTGTACGCCGCCGCCGTGACCGCCGCCCGCCGCACCGGCCGCCCCGTGCTGGAGATCGGCACCTACTGCGGCCGCTCGGCGATCCTGCTGGCCGAGGCCGCCCGGGAGACCGGCACCGTGGCGCTGACCGTCGACCACCACCGCGGCTCCGAGGAGCAGCAGCCCGGCTGGGAGTACCACGACCCGACCCTGGTCGACCCGGAGGTCGGCCGGATGGACACCCTCCCCCGGTTCCGCCGCACCCTGCACGCGGCCGGCCTGGAGGAGCACGTGGTGGCCCTGGTCGGCCGCTCCCCGCAGATCGCGGCGGTCTGGGGCGGCCCGCTCGCCCTGGTCTTCATCGACGGCGGCCACACCGACGAGCACGCCACCGCCGACTACGAGGGCTGGGCGCCGCACCTGGCGCCCGAGGGCCTGCTGGTCGTCCACGACGTCTTCCCCGACCCGGCCGACGGCGGCCAGGCGCCGTACCGCGTGTACCTGCGGGCGCTGGCGGAGGGCTTCGAGGAGGTCTCGGTGACCGGTTCGCTGCGCGTCCTGCGCCGCGCCGCCACCGGCTGACCCGCAGGTCGGGCCCACCACAGGGCCCACCACAGGGCCCACCGCGGAACCCGCCGGACCCGACGCCCCGCGGACGCCGCCGTCCGGCCGCCGCGCGGGTGTCCGGAATCGGCCGACCCGCCCCACGGGCGATCACGGATGCTCTAACGTCGTGCCGGGGCTGCCGGTCGGGGGGCGCGAACGGTACGGTGTCCGCGCGGTCGCGGGCGCCCGCGACCGCGGCGCGGCCGCACGACACCAGCAGAGCACCGGGCGGAGCAGGCCCGGGCAGACCGTGGGGGCCAGGGACAGATGACGGACCAGCAGAACACCGCTCCGGCGGTCTGGGACCCGACCGCCCGCGGCGGTGCGGGCGGCTGGGTGCGCGGTCCCCAGCAGCCCGCCACCCCGGGCGCGCCGCCGACCGCCCCGTCGGCCGCTCCCGGACCGCCCCCGGGCTCCCCCGCCGGACCGTACGACGAGGACGCCCCGACCGCCTTCATCCCGCAGCCGGTGCCGCCGCGCCCCGACGCGCCCGGCGCCTTCCCGCCCCGGAGCGCGCCGCAGCAGCAGGCGCCCTACGGCCCGCCCCGGCCCGCCCAGCAGCCGCCGTACCCGCCGCAGGCCCAGCCGCAGCCGGGGTACGGCCAGGAAGCACCGTACGGCCAGGCCCCGTACGGGGCGCCCGGCCGGCCGCCGTACGACCCCGCCCAGCAGGGTTACGCCCGGCCCGAGTACCCCGGGGACGGCTACGCCGGGAACGAGTACCCCCAGCACGAGTACGCCGGGCCCGACTACCCGACCGGCTACGAGGCCGAGGACGACGACGAGCGCCCCGGCAACAAGCGCGCGCCGCTGCTGATCGCCTTCGCGCTGCTGTTCGTGCTGGCCCTCGGCGGCGGCATCCTCTGGGCGGTCAAGGACAAGGGCTCCGGCACCGACCAGGCCGGCCCCGCGAGCCCCTCCGCCACCGCCACCGGCGGCACCTCCGGGTCCGGGAACCCCCAGCCCGCCCCGGCCCCCACCGGCGCCGCGCCGACCCCGACCGCCCCCGACCCCGCGGCGAGCACCGCTCCGTCCCCCTCCCCGACCGGCGCCGGCGCCAACGCGCCGACCCAGGCCAAGGCCCTGGACGAGCTGCTCACCCAGGGCGAGAGCGCCAAGGCCCCGATCGGCAACGCGGTCGCCAAGGTGAACAGCTGCCCGACCAAGCCCGACATCGAGTCCGCCGCCCAGGTGTTCGACAGCGGCGCCAAGCAGCGCGACCAGCTGCTGGCCAAGCTCGCCCAGCTGAGCGTCACCGACCTGCCCGGCGGCCCGGACGCGGTGCAGTCGCTGAAGTCCGCCTGGCAGCTGTCGGCCGACATCGACCGGGCCTACGCGACCTGGGCCCGGACGGTCGCCTCCCAGGGCTGCTCGGGCAGCGCCCCGAACACCGCCGACAAGAAGCGCGCCGACGAGCTCAACCCGCAGGCCACCCAGGCGAAGAAGGACTTCGTCACGAAGTGGAAGGCGATCGCCGACCAGTTCGGACTCACCCCCCGCACCCAGGACCGGATCTGAACCACCCGTGACTCGCACCACCCGGCGACCGGCCGGCCCCACCGCCCCCGACAGCGCCGCTCCCGACGGCCCCGGCCCCGACAGCTCCGACAGCCCCGGCAGCGCCGGTGCGGCACCCGGCAAGAACCGGCGCCCCCGCCGCTCGACGCTGCTGCGCACCGTGACCGTGATCGGCGTGCTGGCGCCGCTCGGCCTGGCCGGCTGGCTCGGCTGGCGGACCGTCGGCAGCCCGGACCGGAGCGTCCCCGCCGTCGCGGCCGCCGGCACCGGCACCCCCGCCGCGGCGCCGCCCGGCGGGGCGGACCCCACCGCCGCCTTCACCACCGCCCCCGCCGCCCCCACCGGGACCGCGACGCCCGGCACCGCCCCCGGCGGCACCGCCGACCCCGCCTTCCCGCTCCCGGCCCCCGCCTCCACCGCCCTGGCCGGCCGCACCGTCCTCCTCGACCCCGGCCACAACACCGGGAACTCCGCCCACACCGCCGAGATCAACCGCAAGGTCGACATCGGCAACGCCCGCAAGGAGTGCGACACCACCGGCACCAGCACCAACAGCGGCTACAGCGAGGCCGAGTACTCCCTCGACGTGGTCCACCGGGCCCGCGCGATCCTCGCCGCCCGCGGCGCCACCGTGGTGCTGGTCCACGACGGCGACCGACCGTGGGGGCCGTGCATCGACGAGCGCGCCCGGATCGGCAACGCCGCCCGCGCCGACGCCGCGGTCTCGGTGCACGGCGACGGCGGACCGGCGAACGGCAGCGGATTCCACGTGATCATGCCCGCCAAGGTGGCCGCCGGGAAGGCCGACACCGCGGCGATCGTCGACCCCTCGCACCGGCTGGGCCTGCTGCTGCGCGACAGCTTCCACGCGGCGACCGGCGAGCCCTACGCCGACTACGTCGCGAGCAAGGGTCTGGACACCCGTTCGGACCTGGGCGGACTGAACCTCTCGACCGTCCCCAAGGTGTTCATCGAGTGCGGTAACATGCGCAACCCGGCGGACGCCCACCGGATGACGGACCCTCAGTGGCGCCAGCAGGCCGCCCAGGGGATCGCCGACGCGCTGACCTCGTTCCTGACCACCCGGTAGGAACCCGCTCTGTCGACCCCGCCACCGGCCCGGTTGACGGGGCGGCGGACCGGGCACTGGAACGATGGACGGGCCGGCGGAAGGGCCGGGGCCGGAAGCGCGCGATTTGCAACGACTTCACCCCATTCCCGAGCCCGCTGTGCACCCGCGAGGCCGTTGGCCCTAGGCTTCTGGTCCGTTCGGGGTTTTCCGGCCGGTCAGCCGACCGGACGGGCGCCGGAACCACATCGGCCGAGCGCCGAACCGAAAACCGCCGACCACGACACACCAACGAGGGGAACGTTAGTGAATCTGCGCGCTCTCACCAAGGGAGACGCCGCCGTCGCAGGTGCGGCCGTCCTGCTCTTCATCGCATCCTTCCTGCCGTACTGGACCGTCGAGTGCAAGGGCAAGTACTGCGGCGACACCTCGACGAACGCCTGGGACAGTGTCCTGTTCCCCGTGCTGCCCTCGGTCTTCCTGCTCGGCATCCTCGCCGCCGCCCTGATCCTGGTGCAGCGCTTCCAGGGCCAGGCGGCCACGAACCGCCAGATCCTCGGCCTGCGCCTGGACCAGTGGGGCATCGCCTTCTCGGTGGCCGCGCTCTGGACCTCGGTGTGGGCGCTCGGCGGCGGCCTGGAGGGCATCGGCCACGGCATCGGCGCCTGGCTCGCGGTCATCGCGCTGATCGTGCTGACCGGCGCCTCCGCCGGCGGCCAGCTGATCCCGGTGCTCAAGACCCCGCTGGTCACCGACCGGCCGGCCGCCCCGGCGGCCTTCCCGGCCGGCGGCTACCCCGCCCCGGGCCAGCCCGGCCAGTACGGCTACCCGGGCCCGGGCCAGGACCCGAGCCAGGCGCAGTCCCCGGCCTTCGGCGGCCAGCCCGGCGGCTACGGCTACCCGTCCCCGCAGGCCGGCCAGCCCGGTCAGCCGGTCGCGGGCCAGCCGCACGACTTCGCCGCCCAGCAGGCCTCGGCCGCGCACGCCGCCGAGGCCGAGGCCGCCCGTCAGGCCTCCGTCCAGCAGGCCGCCCAGCCGCAGCCCGCCCCGGCGGCGGACTTCGCGCCGTTCTGGTTCGCCGTCCCGGCGCCGCGTCAGCTGGCCCCGAAGGACAACCCGGCCGGCGGCCCGGTCGGCGAACTGGTCCCCGGCACCTGGTACCTGGCGGTCGAGCAGCGCGGCGCCGCGCTGGTCGCCCAGCTCCAGGACGGCACCCAGGGCGTGCTGGCCGACACCTCGGGCATCCAGCGCGGCTGACCCCGCGCGGCACCCTGTACGGCGAAGGGGCGGGACCGGATCTCTCCGGTCCCGCCCCTTCGCCGTACGGGTGTCGTGAGCGCCGCCCGCTCAGCAGCAGTCCTGGACCACCAGCCCGGCCGGGAGCTCCTCGCCGCCGAACACCGCCACCGTCGCCGGGTCGCCGCCGAGCGCCGCGACCGCCAGCAGCAGCGCGCCCGCCGTCCAGGTCGTGCGCTCCTCCGGCCAGATCGCGTCGTCCTCGAACACGTACCCGGTCCAGTACGAGCCGTCGGGGTGCCGCAGGTGCTTCTGGATCCAGCGCAGGATGTCCACCGCGCGGTCGGACTCGCCGATCGCCCACAGCGCCATGGCCAGCTCGGCGCTCTCGCCGCCGGTGACCCAGGGACGGTCGCTGACGCAGCGCACACCCTCGCCGGGGACGACGAACCGGTCCCAGTCCCGGGCGATCCGGGCCTGCGCCGCCGGGCCGCGCAGCGCGGTGCCGAGCACCGGGTAGTACCAGTCCATCGAGTAGCGGCCCTTGTCGAGGAACCGCTCGGGGTGGTGGGCGACGGCGTGCCGCAGCCGCCCGGCCGCGAGCTCCCAGTCGGGCTGCGGCTCCTCCAGGTAGTCCGCGACGGCCAGCCCGCAGCGCAGCGCGTGCAGGATGCTGGAGGAGCCGGTGAGCAGCGCCTCGTCGGTGGCCCGGCCGTCCTCGTCGACCCGCCAGGCGATCGGGCCGCCGGGCAGCCGCTGGGCGACGATGAAGTCCAGCGCGCGCCGGACGGTCGGCCAGATCCAGTCCAGGAAGGCGTCGTCACCGGTGGAGAGGTGGTGGTGCCAGACGCCGACCGCCACGTAGGCGCAGAAGTTGGTCTCCTTGGCGGCGTCGCAGACCTCGCCGTCGGTGTGCTCCGGCTTCCCGTAGGCGTAGCCGGCGTACCAGGAGCCGTCCGGGTTCTGGCGCTTCGCCAGCCAGCGGTAGGCGGCCTCGGCGGCGGCGTGCTCGCCGGCCGTGTCCAGCGCCATCGCCGCCTCGGTGTGGTCCCACGGGTCGAGGTGGTGGCCGCGGAACCACGGTACGGCCCCGTCGGGCTGCTGCTCGGCGAGGATGCTGCGGACGGTGCCGGCGGCCTGCTCGGCGTCGAGCACCCCGTCCAGCAGCAGGACCTCGGGGACGGCGGCGGTCACTCCGCCCCGCCCGCGCCCTCGGCCCCGCGACCGGCCCGATGGGGCTTGGTGGCGTAGGCGACGAAGCTCTTGCCGATGACCGGGTTGAGCGCCCGCTCGGCGGCCTTGGTGAGGGTGCTGATCACCGGGGTGCCGACGATGTCCCAGACCAGCAGCTGGTGGTAGGCCTTGACCGGCAGCGACTTGTCGTTGTCGACGCCGACCGCGCACTTGATCCACCAGTACGGGGAGTGCAGCGCGTGGGCGTGGTGGGTGCCGTAGGGCTCCAGGCCGGCGTCCTTGAGCTTGTCGAGCAGTTCGTCGCCCCGGTAGATCCGGATGTGGCCGCCCTCGACCTCGTGGTACTCGTCGGAGAGCGCCCAGCAGATCTTCTCGGGCAGCCAGCGCGGCACGGTGACGGCGAGCAGGCCGCCGGGCTTGAGCACCCGGAACATCTCGTTGAGCACGCCCTTGTCGTCCGGGATGTGCTCCATCACCTCGGAGATGATGATCCGGTCGAAGTGCTCGTCCTCGAACGGCAGCGCGAGCGCGTTGCCCTCCATGGCGACCGCGGACGCGCCCTCCGGCACCTCGCCGGCCTGCTCCATGGCGGCGAACCACTTCCTGACCTCGGCGATCTCCTCGGCGTTCTGGTCGAGGGCGACCACGTCGGCCCCGCGCCGGTAGCACTCGAACGCGTGCCGTCCCCCGCCGCAGCCCAGGTCGAGCACCCGGTCGCCGGGGGCGAGCGGGAAGCGCGAGAAATCAACGGTCAGCACTGCGGACTCCCATTCCTTCGGTACCAAAGGGTTCCTGACGCCGAGTCAGAGAAATCACGGGGGCGGGTGGGCGGGCGGTCGCACCGGCCGGCGCGGCCGGGGGTGCGGGCGCCGGTCTCCCGCCGTGCCCGCTCGGCCGTTCGGCGGACGCCGTCAGGCCACGTAGCGCCAGCCCGGGCCGGAGCGGGCCCGGCGGCCGGCGCCGGTGGCGATCGCGGCCCGGTAGCTCTCGACGGTCAGTTCGGCGGCGCGCTCCCAGGTGAACCGGGCGAGCACCCGCTCCCGGCCCGCCGCGCCGAGCGCCGCGCGCAGCTCCGGGTCGTCCAGCAGCCGGCCGAGCGCCGTCGCGAGCGCGTCCGCGTCGCCCGGGGGCACCGCCAGGCAGCTCTCGCCGTCCGGCCCCGCCACCTCGGGGATCGCACCGCCGGTGGTGGCGACCAGCGGGGTCGCGGTGGCCATCGCCTCGGCGGCCGGCAGCGAGAAGCCCTCGTAGAGCGACGGCACGCAGGCGACCTCGGCCGAGCGGTAGAGGTCGACCAGCTCCCGGTCGGTCAGGCCGTGCCGGAACTCGATGTGCGGCTCCAGCCCGAAGGCGCGCACCGCGCGGGCGATCGGGCCGTCCTCCTTCTGCGGCTTGCCGACCACGACCAGGTGCGCGTCCCGTTCGGTGCGGACCTTCGCCAGCGCCTCGACCAGGTGCACCAGGCCCTTGAGCGGGACGTCGGCGCTGGAGGTGGTGACGATCCGTCCGGGCACCCGGGCGACCTCGTCCGACGGGGACCACAACCGGGTGTCGGCGCCGATCGGCACCACCGAGACGGCGCCCGGGGCGGCGCCCAGGTGCTCGGCGATCTCGCGCTCGGAGCTGCCGGAGACGGTGATGATGTGCTCCAGCCGGGCGGCGACCCGGCGCTGCATCCGGGTGAAGGCGTACCAGCGGCGCAGCGACAGCCGCTTCAACCGGCCGGGGGCGGCGTCCAGTTCGACCTGCCGGTCCACCGTGATCGGGTGGTGGATCGTGGTGACCAGCGGGAAGCCGTGCCGGGCCAGGCCGAGCAGGCCGTAGCCGAGCGTCTGGTTGTCGTGCACCACGTCGTAGCGGCCCCGGTGCCGGGCCAGGTACTGGCGGGCGCGCAGCGAGAAGGTCAGCGGTTCGGGGAAGCCGCCGGTGCGCATGGTGGCGTACTCCAGGACGTCCACCGCCCCCCGGTACTCCTCGCGCGCCGGGGTGCGGAAGGGGTCGTCGGCGCGGTAGAGGTCCAGACTGGGCAGCTCGACCAGCCGGACCGAACCCGGCCCCTCGACCTCGTCCAGGACGGGGTACGGCTGGGCGCCGATCACGTCCACGTGGTGGCCGAGCCGGGCCAGCTCACGGGAGAGGTGCCGTACGTAGACGCCCTGACCGCCGCAGAACGGGTCGCCGCGGTAGGAGAGCAGGGCAATCCGCAGCGGCTGCGCGGTCATCGTCGGCCCTCATCTCTGCTGCTGTCTGTGCTGCCGGTCGGTAAAGTAGATCAGGTTTCAGTGCGGTGTGGAGTTCACCGCTGACCCTGTGAACAATGAGAGACCTCGAAGATACCGGCCCGTAGCTTCCGCTCAGGATCCAGGGCTGGTGATTCGCGCCACGCCCGGGCGCCCCGCCCGGCCGACCGTGCCCGTCCGGAGCAGCCCCACCACTCTCGCGCCCGGGAGCGTCCTTGCCGTCACCGTCCTCACCTCCGCCCGCACCGCCCGCGCCGCCGGCGTCCACCCCCTCCGACACCCCCTCCGCCGCCCTCCCGCCCGGCGCCGCCCCGGCGCCCCTGCCGGCCGCCCCGATGGCACCGCCGCTGACCGCCCGGCAGGCCGAACGGCGGCGGCGGATCCTGCGGACCGCGACCGCGCTGGCCGCCCGCGGCGGCTACGACGCGGTCCAGATGCGGGAGGTGGCGGAGGGCGCGCAGGTGGCCCTCGGCACCCTCTACCGGTACTTCCCGTCGAAGGTCCACCTGCTGGTCGCGGTCATGCTGGAGCAGCTGCGCGGCCTCCAGGAGCAGGTCCGCCGGCACCCGCCGACCGAGCGCGAACCGGCGCCGCGGGTCGCCGAGACGCTGACCCGGGCGTTCCACGCGCTGCAGCGCGAACCGCTGCTGGCCGAGGCGATGGTCCGCGCGCTCTCCTTCGCCGACCGCTCGGTGGGCGCCGAGGTGGACCAGGTGTCCGCCGCCACCGGGCAGCTCATCCTGGACGCCATCGGGCAGTCCGGGCCGCCGACCGGGAGCCAGCGCGCCGCCGTCCGGGTGATCGAGCACACCTGGCACGCGGCACTGGTCGCCTGGCTCTCCGGCCGCGCCTCGATCGCCGAGGTCAGGGCCGACCTGCACACCGCCGCCCGGCTGCTGGACCTGCCCTGAGGCCGGCCCCGGGACCGGTCCGCCGCCGGCCCGGCGGGCGGGCGCCGAACTGGAACCTGTTCTCACCCCGGTCGGAGTGGAACGCCCGGACCGGCGGCTAGAGTCGACGGGCAGGACAACTCCATCCCGCTTCTCCTATTCCGGGGAAAGCCGGTGCGAATCCGGCGCTGACCCCGCAACCGTGAGCCCGGCGCCCGTCCGCCGGCGAGCCGGAGCACCCGGGGAGAGGCGAGCGGCCCATGCCGGGCGGACCACCGCCGGGCACCGTCGAGGTCCACGGAACGCCGGCCCCGGCCGGCACCGCTCATCGAAAGGCACAACTCCGATCATGCTGACCGCCGCCCGCGCGGGCGCCGCCGCCCTGGCCGCCGCGCTGCTCGCCGGCACCGCCGCCGCCACCCCGGCGTTCGCCGACATCCCGAGCCCCACCGCGAGCCTCGGCGCCGCTCCGCTCCCCGAGGGCCTGTACGGCAAGGGCGACCCCACCTACGACGCGGTGTGGCGGCAGTCCCTCGCCCTGACCGCGCTGACCACCGCCAAGGTGACCCCGGCCGACTCGGCCGTCGCCTGGCTGACCGGGCAGCAGTGCGCCGACGGCGGCTGGCCCTCGTACCGCGCCGACACCGCGACCGCCTGCGACCCGGCGTTCGAGGACAGCAACGCGACCGCGCTCGCGATCCAGGCGCTGACCACCCTCGGCGGGCACCAGGACGCCGTGGACAAGGGCGTCCAGTGGCTCAAGGCCAACCAGAACGCGGACGGCAGCTGGGCCTACAACCCCGGCAACCCGGGCGACGCCAACTCCACCGGCCTGGCCGTCAACGCCCTGATCGCCACCAGGAACGACCCGGCGGGCGTCGCCAAGGCCGGCCGCAACGCCTTCGACGGGCTCGCCGTCTTCCAGCTCGGCTGCGCCGCCCCCGCCGACCAGCGCGGTGCCTTCGTCTACCAGACCGCCCCGGCCGGCGCCCCCGCCGCCGAGCCCAACGCCCTCGCCAGCGGCCAGGCCTCGCTGGCCGCGGCCGGCGGGAAGCTGCCGGTCGCCAACGGCAACCGGACCGACGCCGCCCCCAAGGCCCTGGCCTGCGCCGACGGCGGCGCCACCGCCACCGCCGTCCCCCGGGCCGACTCCGGCGAGGCGGCCGGCGCCTACCTCACCGAGCAGCTCGCCGCGGGCGGCCAGCACCTGACCCTGACCCTGGCCGGCGCCGCGCCCACCCCCGACTACACCGCCACCGCCTGGGCGGCGCTCGGCCTGGTCCAGGGCGAGCACCCGCAGCAGGCCGCGGGCGCTGTCGACTGGCTGGCCAAGGAGGGCGGCAACTGGACCAAGGGCGGCACCGACGCCGCCGCCACCGCCACCCTGGTGCTGGTGGCGCAGGCCGCTCAGCGCGACCCGGCCGCCTTCGGCGGGGCCGACCTGGTCAAGCAGCTGACCGCGCTGGGCCCGGCGCCCAAGGCCGTCGGCGCCCCGTCCGCCAGTGCCTCCGCCTCGGCCTCGACCTCGGCCGGGAAGGACAAGGACAGCGGCATCGGCAAGTTCTGGCTGCTCGGCGTCGGCCTGCTGATCGGCATCGGCGGCGGGCTGGTGCTCAGCCTGCAGCGCAAGCGCGGCGCGAAGCTGTGACCCCTCCCGGCCGGGACCGGGAACCGCGTCCGACCACGGCCCCGGTCCCGGCCGCTGCCACCCCCGTCACCACCACCGCCGCCGGGGACAGGGCGGCGGCCCGGCGGCGGGTGGCGCGGGCCGCCCTGCGCTTCCTGGCCGGGGCGGTCGCCGGACTGCTGATCGTGCTCCTGCTCGGCGCCGCGCAGGCGCAGGCCGCCGGTTACCGGTACTGGTCGTTCTGGCGCTGGTCCGACGGCGGCTGGGCGTACCAGCAGCAGGGCCCCGCCGTGCACGTCCCGGCGGACGGCGAGGTCGAGGGCTGGCGGTTCGCCGTCAGCCCCGACGGCGGGCAACAGGCCGCCCGGCCCGGTCCGGCCGGGGACTTCGCCGCCCTCTGCGCCGGTACGCCCGCCGAGGCCGGGCGCAAACGGGTCGCCGTGGTGCTGGACTTCGGCGGCCCCGCCGACGCGCCCGCCCGCGAGACCCCGCCGGAGCCCCGGACCGCCTGCGCCGTCGTGCCGAACCGGGCCAGCTCGGCGGAGGTCCTGGCCACCGTCGCCCCGCCGCTGCGGTACGACACCAACGGGCTGCTCTGCGCCATCGCGGGCTATCCGCGCACGGGCTGCGGCGAGCAGCTGGGCGGCGCGGACCGGCCGGCCGGCACGGCCGCCCCCTCGACCGGTGCCGGACCCGCCGACGCCACCGGCGCGACCGCGGCCGGGGCCTCCCCCGGTGCCGCCGGACCCGCCCTCGGGGTCGGCGCCGGTCTGGCCCTCGTCCTCGCCGTGGCCGCGGGCGCCCGTTGGCAGTCGCGCCGCCGACGATGAGGCCGGCCACCTCCCGGCCCCGCCCGCCCGCCGCCCCGCTCCGGACCGACCCCCTGGACCCCACCGTGCCCACTCCCCGCGCCGCCCGCCGCCGACCGGCCGCCGGACCTCGCCAACTTCACCCAGGAGCCTGGTGGTTGTGGGCGCTCGGCCTGGGCGCGGCCGCCACCCGCACCACCAATCCGCTGGTCCTGCTGCTCCTGGCCGCCGTCGCCGGCTACGTCGTCGCCGCCCGGCGCGGCGACGCGCCCTGGTCGCGCTCCTACGGCGCGTTCCTGCGGCTCGGCCTCCTGGTGCTCGGCATCCGGCTGCTGTTCGCCGTCCTCCTCGGCTCGCCGGTCCCCGGCACCCACGTGCTCCTCACCCTCCCCGAAGTCCCCCTGCCCGCCTGGGCGCAGGGCGTCCGGATCGGCGGCCGGGTGACCGCCGAGGGGCTGCTCGCCGCGCTGTACGACGGACTGCGGCTGGCCACCCTGCTGGTGTGCGTGGGCGCCGCCAACGCCCTCGCCAGCCCGGCCCGGCTGCTGCGCACGCTCCCCGGCGCGCTCTACGAGGCGGGCGTGGCCGTGGTGGTCGCGATGACCTTCGCGCCCAACCTGGTGGCCGACGTGCAACGGCTGCGCGCCGCCCGCCGCCTGCGCGGCCGCAGCGACCGGGGCGTGGCCGCCGTGCTCAGCGTCGGACTGCCCGTCCTGGAGGGCGCGTTGGAGCGCTCGGTGGCGCTGGCGGCGGCGATGGACACCCGAGGCTTCGGGCGCACCGCCGCGGTGCCGCGCCGGATCGCGGTGCTCACCGCCGGGCTGACCCTGGCCGGACTGCTCGGCATCTGCCTGGCCGCGTACGGGCTGCTGACGGCCGACGGCGCCGGCTGGGCGGTGCCGGTGCTGGTGATCGGCCTGGCCGCCGCCTTCGCCGGACTGCTGCTCGGCGGGCGGCGTTCGGTCCGGACCCGCCACCGGCCCGACCCCTGGGCGCTGCCGGAGTGGCTCACCGCCGGGTCCGGGGTCGCGGTGGCGGCGGCGACGGCCTGGCTGGCCGCGCTGGACCCGCTCGCCTTCGCCCCCACCGTCGTCCCGCCGACCGCGCCGGTGCTGCCGGTCGCCGCGGCGGCGGCCGTCCTGTTCGGACTGCTGCCCGCCTTCGTCACGCCGGTACCGCCGGACACCACCGGCACCACCGCCGGAAGCACCGTGGGCACCACCACAGGCACCACCACCACAGGCACCACCATCAAGGCCGCCACCACCGCCAGGACCCCGTCCGGGCCCGGGAGGACTCCGTGATCACCTTCGAACAGGTCGGCGTCCAGTACGCCGACGCCGAGGCGCCCGCGATCGACGGCGTCGATCTGACCGTCCCCGAGGGCGAACTCTGCCTGCTCGTCGGCCCGTCGGGCTCCGGAAAGTCGACCCTGCTGGGCACGGTGAGCGGCCTCGTCCCGCACTTCACCGGCGGCGTGCTGCACGGCCGGGTCACCGTCGGCGGACGCGACACCCGGGACCACCGCCCGCGCGAACTCGCCGACCTGGTCGGCACGGTGGGCCAGGACCCGAGGGCGCACTTCGTCACCGACACGGTCGAGGACGAACTCGCCTACGGCATGGAGTCCCTGGGCCTGCCGACGGACGTGATGCGGCGGCGGGTCGAGGAGACCCTCGACCTCCTCGGCCTGGCCGAGCTGCGGCAGCGGGCGCTCGGCTCGCTCTCCGGCGGCCAGCAGCAGCGGGTCGCCATCGGCTCGGTGCTCACCGTCCACCCGAAGGTGCTGGTCCTGGACGAGCCGACCTCCGCGCTCGACCCGGGCGCCGCCGAGGAGGTGCTGGCGGTGCTCCAGCGGCTGGTGCACGACCTCGGCACCACCGTGCTGATGGCCGAGCACCGGCTGGAGCGCGTGGTCCAGTACGCCGACCGGGTCCTGCTGCTGACCCCCGGCGCGCCGCCCGTCCTGGGCGAGCCCGCCGAGGTCATGGCCCACTCACCGGTCCACCCACCGGTGGTCGGCCTCGGCCGGCTGGCCGGCTGGCACCCGCTGCCGCTCACCGTCCGCGACGCCCGCCGCCGGGCGGCCGGCCTGCGCGCCCGGCTGGACGGCCACCGGCCGCCCGCCGCGCCCGCCGCCACCGACCCCGGCCCCCCGCTCGCCACCGCCTCCCGGCTGGTGGTCCGACGCGGCCCCGTCCCGGCCCTGCGCGGCGTCGACCTCACCCTGCACGCCGGGACGATCACCGCCCTGATGGGCCGCAACGGCGCCGGCAAGTCCACCCTGCTCGGCGCCCTGGTCGGCCTGCACGCGCCGGCCTCCGGATCGGTCGCCGTCGGCGGCCGCACCCCGCACCGCACCCGGCCCGCCGAGCTCGTCCGCCACGTCGGCCTCGTCCCGCAGGACCCGCGCGACCTGCTGTACGGCGAGAGCGTCACCGCCGAGTGCGCCTCCGCCGACCACGACGCGGGCGCCGAACCCGGCACCTGCCGGACCCTGGTGGAGCGGCTGCTGCCCGGCCTGCCCGACGCCGTCCACCCGCGCGACCTCTCCGAGGGCCAGCGGCTCAGCCTCGCCCTGGCGGTGGTCCTGACCGCCCGCCCGCCGCTGATCCTGCTCGACGAGCCCACCCGGGGCCTCGACTACGCGGCCAAGGCCCGGCTGGTCGAGATCCTGCGCGGCCTCGCCGCCGAGGGCCACGGCGTCCTGCTCGCCACCCACGACGTCGAGCTGGCCGCCGAACTCTCCGACCGCACGGCCGTCCTGGCCGACGGCGAGATCGTCGCGGACGGCCCGACCCCCGAGGTGGTGCTCGGCTCGCCGGCCTTCGCCCCGCAGGTCGCCAAGATCCTCGCCCCGGGCCCCTGGCTCACCGTCCGCCAGGTCGCCGAGGCCCTCGACCGGATCGGGCCCGACGCATGACCCCGCCGACCACGCTCGCCCGCCCGGTCCCGCTCGGCCGCCGCTCGGTCCTCGCCCTGGCCCTGACCTCCCTGGTCGGCGTGGCCGGCTTCGGCTGGCCGCTGCTCGCCTCCGCCCGGTCCGCCCTGGTCGGCCACTCCGTCGACGCCCCCTGGCTGTTCGCCCTCCTGCTCCCGCTCCTCCTCGCCGTCGTCGTCGCCCAGATCTCCGAGGGCCGCACGGCGGGCGGCGGGGCCCCCGGGCTGGACGCCAAGTCCGTCGCGCTCCTCGGCGTCCTCGCGGCCGCCGGCGCCGCCCTGCGCCCCCTCGGCGCGGGCACGGCCGGGCTGGAGCCGATGTTCTTCCTGATGGTGCTGTCCGGCCGGGTGCTCGGACCGGGCTTCGGCTTCGTGCTCGGCGCGCTGTCGATGTTCGCCTCCGCGCTGCTCACCGGCGGCGTCGGGCCCTGGCTGCCGTTCCAGATGCTCGCCATGGGCTGGGTGTGCCTCGGCGCCGGCCTCCTCCCCGGCCCGGCCCGGCTGCGCGGCCGCGGCGAACTCGCCCTGCTCGCCGGCTACGGAGCCGCCGCCTCGCTGCTCTACGGCGTGATCATGAACCTCCAGGGCTGGCCCTACATCGCCGGCCTCGCGAGTTCGATCTCCTTCGTCCCCGGCGACCCGGTGTCCGAGAACCTGGTCCGCTTCGCCGCCTACTGCCTCACCACCTCGCTCGGCTGGGACCTCCCCCGCGCCGCCCTCACGGTGGTCCTCTGCCTCACCCTCGGCACCCCGGTGCTGCGCGCCCTGCGCCGCGCCACCCGCCGCGCCGCCTTCGCCGCCCCGGTCGCCTTCCGGCCCCCGGCCGACTGACAGCGGCGCGCTCCGGCGCCGGAGCAACCACCTTCGGCCTGCGGGCCACCGCCCCGATCGGGTACGGCGAGGAGGGCCCGGTCACGATCGGACAGTCACGGTCCGTCGTCAATCACCGGCCCCGGGCGCAAAGTAGTCACGGAGCATGACAGTCGTCCATTCAGCCTGGTGCTGCTCTCCACGGGGTCCCATCTCACCGAACCACGGCTTCACGTCCAGGACCGGCGTGCCGTCGACAGCATCGAGGTCCTCGACGTGCAGGTCCAGCCCGTCGACCTTGAGCAGGCGGCAGCGTGACACACCCAGCCAGTTCAGGCGCCGCATGTTGCGGTGACCGAAGATCCCGACCTCCGGCCACTCCGGGTTGTCCCGGGGCCGACGAGCACCGAGGTTCAGGTCGGTCGGGTCGGTGAGGTGGAAACGGAAGACGATCTCCAGGTGCGAGAACTCCTCAAGGCCCTTGGTCGCGTCGGCGGTGAAGCGGGATCCGTCCAGCCGGACGATCGCGCGGGTGCCGCCCCAGAAGTCGTCAGTGGGTTCGATCCGACCGCCGACCACCTGGCCCAGCGCCTCGACCTCGAACGTTGCACCGTCTGCCATCAGTGACTCCTCGTCAGGCTGTTTCGGAAAGGTACGCGGCAGCGCGCGCGTCGATCTCGCAGATCGCCGCGCTACCGCGCCGCCGATAGGGGGAAAGCAGGGTGCGCATGTCGGCGGCGGCCTGGCGGGTGCGGCCGGACCGCACGCCGTCCATGGCGTCGAGTGCCTGGGACCAGGTGGCGCAGGCCCGGTCGATGTTGTTCATCTGCGCGTGGACGGAGCCGAGGTATCCCAGCGTCACCGCGTGGGTGCGGGTGAAATTCGTCGCCCTGCGGGTGCGGACGCTGTGCTGGAACTCGCGCACGGAGCCGTCGAGGTCTCCGATGTCGCGCAGGGTGCACGCGGTCTCGTGGGCCAGGCTGGCCTCACCGAAGAAGAACACCCGGTCCGGCTCGGCAATGTCGTCGCTCGCGGCGGACAGGTCGCCCTCGGCCCGCAGCAGCGCCTTGGCAGCGGCGTTCTTGCGCCCGGCTGCAGCCAGGCTCCGGGCGTGGACGACGCCGAGGAGAGCCCGCTCTCTTGGGGAGGCGAGCGCGTACCGATCGCCGTCGACGGATGCGGCGGCGAGGTCGAGAGCCTGCTGATGGTGTCCGAGGTCGATGGCCTGGTGTGCCATCGCTCGCAGCACGTGGGCGGCCATCGGCGGATCGTCGGCCTCGGCCGCGAGTTTGACCGCCTCGGCGAAGTACCGCTGCGCCATCGCGTGCTGGCCACCGTCGAACGCCATCCAGCCTGCCAGGTAAGCGAGTTCGCTGGCTGCGGAGAAGAGGTCACGGCGTACCCGCTCGTCGGTGAACTTCCCCCGCAGGTAGGCGGTGACGTCGGTCGCCAGGTACTGCACCACGGACATCCAGGCGTGACCACCGCCTCGCCGTTGATCGACCTGCGAGAACAGGGTGGTCATATCGCGGACGGCTGCCAGGTCGCCAGGGCCCACCCGCCGGGTTGCGGCGGAGCTGCGCGCACTGCCCCGCTCGGCCATGCGTTGCCACCAGTCTTCGCCAGGCAGGGAGAGCCCGGCCACTGAGTAGACCGCCACCCCCAGCGCCCGCCTGCGTTCCACGTCCACGTCGGTTCTCCCGAGTTCGGCCAGCGCGCTCAGCGTATCCGCGTCCCAGTCGGATTTTTGGGGCACGGGTGCGATCAGACCGACCTCCTCCAGCGTCACGACCCGCCCGCCGAGCGCGCGACCCAACGCCTCGGCCAGGAATACACCAACGTTCCCGGCCGGCTGACCGCCGTTCTTCCAGTGCGTGATGCTCGACTTGTTGGTCTCCAAGAGCTCGTCATGCTCGGCCGCCACTCGCCTGACCAGGCGCGCGATCGCATCGCCGGAAAGCTTCGTATCGTCGATGACCTTCCGCAGTCGCTCGTTCGGTTCCCTCGTCGGCGCCAAAGCGCACCTCCCTGACGGGCCGTTAAACCGCTTAAACCGCTCAGCGTGCCCAACACCGTACTCCGAGTAGCGACTGGACGGTTCACTCATTGCATGCCGCTCGCCGGGTGGGACCGCCCTCGGATCCTGAACCCCTGCGGAGCGGCGGCCTGCGGCGGCTCCAGCCATGCATCCGGTATCGGGGGCGCCCTGCCGACTCGCGCCCCCGGAGACGCCAATGACGACTGCCGCCCGCACACCCCACCCGTGGAGCCTCGCCGACTCCTCCACAACAGATGCCCTCGCCCCCGACCGGGAACGCGCCCGCCGACGCGCCCTGCGTCACCCCGCCGTCGGCCGCCGCCGCGAGCGACGGCCGGAGTCCGCGGCATGAGCGCCGGGAACTCCCCGGACTTCAAGCTGCCCGAGGACCGCCACCGGGGCCTGTCCATCCGCACGTTCAAGATCGCGCAGGACGGCACCCGGTACGACGACTCCGGCGTCATCACCGTGGAGTCGGAGCCCGACGCCTACGCCTACCACCCCTCGGCCACCTGGCCTGCCTGTCGCTGCCCGCAGCACCGAGTCGGCTGACCCGCTGTCCCTACGGCACCACCCATCACGAGTGAGAGGAAGAACCTCCCATGTCCCTCGAACAGCTCTCAGGAAAGACCGTGCTGGTCACCGGCGCCGGCGGCCTCATCGGCAGCCGCATTACGTCCCAGCTCCGCCGGCTCGGTGCCCGCCCCGTGTCGGTGTGCAAGCTCGACGCCTACCCGCACGAGGTGTACCGCGAGCGGTTCGGCATCGACACCGCCGACCCGGACTTCATCGTCGGCGACATCGCCGAGCCGGACCTGATGCGTAAGGTGATCTCCGGCTGCGACTACGTCATCCACGCCGCCGCCCTGGCCGACGTGGCGGCCTGCACGCGTCGGCCGCTGGACGCCATCGACACCAACATCACCGGCACCCAACGTGTCCTGGACGCCGTCGCCGCCTCGAACCGGGTGCGCAGGATGGTGTTCGTCTCCTCCGCCAGCGTCTACGGCAACGGCAGCCCGAAGTTCGCGGAGGACGCGGCGGTCCAGCCGGTGTCGGTGTACGGGAACAGCAAGGCGTGGGGCGAGTACCAGACCGCCGCCGTGCTCGGCGGCGCCGGAGTCTCGTACGCCGTCGTGCGGTACTTCTCGGTCTACGGCGAGCCCCAGGTCGTCAAGGAGCACAGCCACTCCTGGGTGGTCGCCTGGTTCGCCATGCGGGCCACGCTCGGCATGCCGCTGCACCTCAACGGCGGCGGCCACCAGATCCGCGACATGGTCCACGTGGACGACATCGCCACCGGTACGCTGTGGGCGCTGGTCGCGCCCGATGTGCACAACGAGACCGTCAACATCGGCACCGGTACTGGCACTTCGATCCGGCAGGTCGCGGAGCTCGTTCGCAGCCACTACCCGGACGTCCCGTTGATCGAGACACCCATGCCGCCCGGCGACCCCGAGGGCGGATACGCCTCCGTCGAGCGGATGGAGACGCTGTTGGGGTGGCGGCCGGGCGTCACGATGGCGGAAGGCGTCGCCCGCTACGTGGCCTGGCTGAAGGCGACCCCGGAGGCTGTCCCCGGCTGGATGCGCCAGGCCGCAGCGGCCTAAATGATCGGCGGACGCCCCAGCTTGGTCATGCTCCACACCGTGCGCCAGCGCATCGGCTTGCGCCGACCGCACGGTGTGCGCCAGCCCTCGGCGAAGCCCGCGAACCACGCCTTCAGCCCGGCCGAATCCCGCGTCCGAGCAACGGTGAGCGCCATCCACACACTGAGGTAGACCGGCACGAGCAGGGCCGGGAGGTGTCGGCGCGCCAGGTACACCCGGTTGCGCGCGTTCACCCGGTAGAAGAAGGAGTGCCGAGTCGGGCTGGTGCGCGGGTGCTGGAGCAGCAGCTCGGGGACGTAGAGCACCCGCCACTCGGCATCCAAGGCACGCCAGGCCATGTCGGTCTCCTCGTGCGCGAAGAAGAAGGCGTCCGGCCAGCCACCGACCTGCTCCAGCATCTTCGAGGACAGCGCGTGGCCGCCGCCGAGGAAGCCGGTCACCTCACCGCCACGCATCGGATCACCAGCCCGCAGCCGGGGTACATGGCGCCGCTGGGTGACACCGGTCTCGTCCGCGATCCGGAACCCGACGATCCCAAGCCCGGGGTCGGCCTCGTACAGGTCGGCGATCCGGGCGAGGACGTCGTCCGCGACCAGCAAGCCGTCGTCGTCCAGGTCGATCACCACGTCCACGTCCCGCAGGTGCTCCAGGGCGACGTTCCGCCCGCCGGTCACACCGAGGTTGTCCGCGAGCTCCACGCCCTCCGCCCCGGCGGGCAGTTCCGGCAGCACGCACCCGTTGCCGACCACCACGACCTTCGCGGCCTTGACCGTCTGCATCCCCACCGACGCCAGCAGCTCGGCCAGTTCCTTCGGCCGCGTGCCCATGGTCAGGACCGCCACGCCCAGCTTGACGCCCACCGAACCTCTTCCCTTCGAGGAACCAGAGATGACCTCACGAACATCGAAGCCGGGTGCCACATCACTCCGCGATCTCGCCGAGAACCGGATCCTTCCCGCCCATCAGGTCATGGATCGGGACATACTCGCCTGGATCGACAGGAACCGCCCCGAAGCCCCAGTCGCGCCGCCCACCCTGCCACATCCGCCACTCATGCTGGTACCGGCCGACACCTGGTTCGCGCAGCCCCAGCTTGTGGACTCCATCCACGGCATCCGGCACAACGCGCGTGTCTCCCTGCTCGCCGGTCTGCTCGCCCAGGAGTACGGACTCGACCCCGATCACACCGCGGCCCTGTGCACCGCCGCAGCAGTCCACGACTGCCGGCGGCGCGACGACCGCGACGATCCCGGACACGGCCGCGTCGTCCGAAGCGAACAGGCCCGGCTCAACGGCGCCACCAACCACGGGGCACTCATCCACGCCAGCCAGCTCCTCAACCCCCGGCAGTAGGAGGCCGTTCATGCAGCACGAGTGGGACAACGCCCACACCGACCACACAGGCAGCGCCACCCGACCGGGGCCGTCCGGCCTCGCCGAGACCGAAGCCGACTGGCGCCGACACCTCGTACACGAGACGCCCAACGGCTGGCTGCTGAGCGGCAACGCCATGACCCAGGCGCTGACCTCCGGGCGCCCTGTCCACCTGATGCACACCACCGTCGCCCTGGACGCGATCCGCGCCAGCGGGCAGCTGTATGCCTCCACCGGCTGCCTGGTAGCCGCGCTCTACTGCGCACCCCTCGCCGCCGAGCCCGCCAGCCTACGTCCCCACAACCTGGGCAGCTACCTGCTTGAGACCAAGAAGCACACCCGCACCCTGGTCTTCGAGATCACCCCTGACGCTCCCGTGCCGCCCAAGGGCATCGACTATCTCCGGCTGGGCGCTGTCCACCTGCGCACCTACCTCACCCACCGCAACTTCCTCACCGAGGCCGAGGACGCCCAGCTCCGCCGAGCGGCGCTGGGCCGGGTCCGTGCAGCGGCGCCCTTCCTCGACACCCTCCTTGCCAACGCCACGGGGCACCCGACACCAGACGCGGAATTCATCGACCGGCTCGCCGCCACCGTGCCGGTCTTCCCGTTCCTCGGCTACCTCTACTTCGAGGTGGTGTCCGAATACCTGATGCTCAACTCCAAAACCCCCGAGACGAAGGCGGCACCGCCACCGACTTCACCGCGGTGCCACGGCCCGACGGAACGGGCGGCACCTTCGTCAACCGCCCGCCGAGGATCGCCGCAACGCTGTGGGTCACCTTCCCCGGAAGCGGCGCGGCCAGGATGCCCATCAGCGCGTCCGCCGACCATCCGCCCGCCAACAGGCCCTCCACCCGCGCGGCCTGGTCCGCCAGCGGTTTGCCGGCCAGTGCCAACGCCGGCTCCCGGGAACCGAGTTCGATCAGCAGCCCCATCCCTTCCGTCATCCGGGGCGCTGTCGCCACCGGATGGACGGAAGGTTCCTTCCGCCTCACCGTCCTTACCCTCAAGGAGGGGCTTCCCGCCTTCCCGGCGCCGGACGGCCCGGCGGCCGGTGCCACGGGAACCGGTGGCAATGCGTGAACCGCCTTGTCCCCCAAGGGCGCTTCATGCACGGAGACCACCGTCCTGACCCGCCCCGTCACGGGGTCGCGCACGGTCCGCCGCACGTAGTGCCCGGCCGTCTCCAGCTCCCGCAGCGCCCGGGCGACCGTCGCTCGCCCCTCGACGCTCTTCGCGGCCAGCGTCCGAACATCCTCCCGAGCGCCGTTCGGCAGACTGAGGAGGTAGCCGAGCAACCCGCGCGCCGCCCAACTGAGCGAGTGCTTCCGCACGACATGCCCGTTGTCGAGGATCGTGTACCCGGGCGCGTGCTTGGGGATACGATTGATCTGCATCGTGGAGCCCTTTACTCCTGGTGCCGTTCCCCGGGGTGTTGGCGCACCGCCGGGGCTTTCCTTTGCTGAAAGCAATGATCACGTTAGTCCAGCGAACAGCCCCGGAAACCTCATCCTCATCACCCGATCGGGCGGCGCACGCGCACACACCCCGGCGCACTCGAATGCCGAACAGCGCCCCCATGTGATGAACCGTCCAATGCCGGACAGTACCGCCGCCCGTCACCGGGCGCGAAGGTCGGGCTCATCCCTTCGGCACCCCCACGACGGCGCGCCCCGGACGCCGTTGCGTCCGGGGCGCGCCGTTCCGCGAATGCGGGTCTCAGCCCTTCGGGCCGGCCGACTGCACCACGTCGAAGGACCACAGGGTGGAGCCGGCGGCGGCGGGCCGCTGCGGCGCCTCGCCGTCCTTGGCCGCCGGCCGGTGCGCGGCCTGCATCGGGCCCGCGAGCCAGGCCTGGAAGGACTCCTCGTCCCGCCAGCGGGTGTACACCAGGTACTGGTCGGTCCCCTCGACCGGGCGGAGCAGCTCGAAGTACTCGAAGCCGTCCGAGTTCTCCACCGCACCGGCCCGGGCACCGAAGCGCTGCTCCAGCACCTCCCGCTGCTCAGCCGGAACGGTCAGCACATTGATCTTGACGACGGACACGCCGTACCTCCTCAGGGTTGTTCCGGGAGGCAGTCTGCTACACCTCACACGATCCACGGCGGGGCGACCCGGTCACCGGTGTCCAGGTTGACGGCCATGGACGGCGCCGGGGCGGCGACGACGGCGGTGAAGCCGTCCTCGGAGCGCATCACGCGGGGGAGGCCGGCGGGCAGGACGAGGGTGTCGCCGGCCGCGAGGGCGAGCTCCTCGCCGTCCAGGTCGACGACGGCGGTGCCGGTGAGGAAGGTCCACACCTGCTCGGTGTCCATGGTGTGGCGCGGGCCGGAGCGGGCCGCCGACATCTCGACCCGCCACAGTGCGAGGCCGGTGCCGCCCTGGGTGGGCGAGGCGTAGGTGGTCATCACGGCGTTGGGGGTCTCGGTACGGCGGGCATCGGTGCTGCGGATGACGGACAAGAGCGGGTGTCTCCCTTATGATGGACAACCAAGTTGTCTATATGGTCAATGAGGTTGTCGATCGTGTCAAGGGATTCCGAGGAAGACGTGAGGCCGGGCTACGAGCTGCCGCTGCGGCTGCTGCTTGCCTTCCGGACGGTCATCGACGAGCTGCACGAGCGGATCGCCCGCGAGGGGCACCCCGACCTGCGGCCGATGCACGGGTTCGTGTTCCAGGCGATCGGGCCGCACGGCACCACCGCCGTCGAACTCGGGAAGCGGCTCGGGGTGTCCAAGCAGGCGGCCGGGAAGACCGTCGAGCAGCTGGAACGGCTCGGCTACGTCGAGCGCGGCAGCGACCCGGCGGACGCCCGCCGCAAGGTGGTCCGGCTGACGGCGCGCGGGGTGGACTGCCTGGCCCGGTCGGCCCGGATCTTCGAGGAGCTGCGCGAGGAGTGGGTCGCGCAGCTGGGCGGCGAGGAGCGGCTGCGGGGGCTGGAGGACGCGCTGCGGACGCTCGCACCCGGGGACCCGTTCCGGCTGGACACCCCGAGGTGGTTCGGCGGCCCGTGACGCGGGCCCCCGAACGAGCGGCCCCCGGAAGGAACGACCGTCAGAACGAGCGGCCCTCACCGCGGTACGGGTGCTCCTCCACGACCCGGTCGGGCCGGTCCCGCTCGTCCGCGCACAGTGCGGAGGCCAGCCGGGTGAGCAGTGCGGCCAGGTCGTCGAACTGCTTCTCGTCCCAGTCGCCGAGCAGTTCGGCGAGCTGCGTCCGCCGGGCCGCGACCAGCTGGACGGCCGCCGCCTCGCCCGGCTCGGTGAGCCGCAGCGGGAGGCCGCCGGAGCGGGCCGCCAGCCCCCGGCCCTCGACCTCGCGCACCGCCTCCTCCACCACCGAGAAGGGCACGATCCGGCGCTCCGCCAGTTCGGCGGGCTCCACCGAGCCGTGGTGGTACATCTGGAGCAGCAGCCAGCTGGAGGCCGGCCTGAGGTCGAGCCCGGCCGTGGCGGTGATCCGTTTGAACAGGTCGCGCCGCGCCTCCCGGGTGCCGAGGACGGACAGCGCCCGGCTGATCTCGTCCAGCGAGGAGCGCTCGACCGGGTTGAGGCCGATGGACTCGGAGAGGTCGGGGGCGGTCACGGTGGTGCGCAGCTTCTGCTCGCGCAGGAACAGCGAGAGCACGAAGGCGACCACCGCCACCGGCACCGCGTAGAGGAAGACCCGGGTGATCGACTCGGCGTAGGCGTGGTAGACCGCCGCCTGGGTCGCGGCGGGCAGTTGCTCGACGACGCGCGGGTCGGAGGTGATCGCGCCGGGGCCGAAGCCGGGCGGCAGCGGGACGCCGGCCAGGGCGTCGCCGAGCCGGTCGTTGAGCCCCGAGGCGAAGATCGTGCCGAAGACGGACACCCCGAAGGAGGCGCCGATGGAGCGGAAGAAGGTGGCTCCAGCGGTGGCGACACCGAGGTCCTGGTAGCCGACGGAGTTCTGCACGATCAGCACCAGCACCTGCATCACCAGGCCGAGGCCGAGGCCGAAGACCAGGAAGTAACAGCTCATCTCGAAGGTGCTGCTGTTCTCGTCGAGCAGGGAGAGCAGGAACAGGCCGACGGTCGTGATCGCGGTGCCGGCGATCGGGAAGGCCCGGTAGTGGCCGGTCCTGGCCACGATCTGGCCGGAGCCGATCGAGGTGACCAGCATGCCGATCACCATCGGCAGCATGTGGATGCCGGACATCGTCGGCGAGACCTTCATGACCACCTGGAGGAAGGTGGGCAGGTAGGTGAGCGCGCCGAACATCGCGAAGCCGACCACGAAGGAGATGACGGCCACCAGGCTGAAGGTCCGGGAGCGGAACAGCCGCAGCGGCAGGACGGGCTCCTCTGCGGTGCGCTCCACCTGGACGAAGGCGACCAGCAGGACCAGGCCGAGCACTCCCAGGCCGATGATCTGCCAGGAGCTCCACCCCCAGGTCGTCCCGCCGAGCGAGGTCATCAGCACCAGGCAGGTGGCCACCGAGGCGATCAGCACGGTGCCGGGGTAGTCGATCCGGTGCCGGCGCCGGACCTCCGTCCCGTGCAGCACGGCGGCGATCACCACCAGGGCGACCACGCCGATCGGCAGGTTGATGTAGAACACCCAGCGCCAGCTGAGGTTGTCGACGAACAGGCCGCCGAGCAGCGGGCCGAGCACGCTGGTGACACCGAAGACGGCGCCGAAGACGCCCTGGTACTTCCCCCGGTCCCGGGGTGGCACGAGGTCGCCGACGATGGCCTGCGAGAGCACGATCAGACCGCCGCCGCCCAGGCCCTGGACGGCGCGGAAGGCGATCAGCTCCCCCATGTTCTGGGCGATGCCGCACAGCACCGAGCCCAGCAGGAAGATCACGATGGAGGCCTGGAAGAAGACCTTCCGGCCGTACATGTCGCCGAGCTTGCCCCACAGCGGGGTGGCCGCGGTCGAGGCGAGCATGTAGGCGGTGACCACCCAGGACAGGTGCTCCAGGCCGCCGAGGTCGCTGACGATGGTGGGCAGCGCGGTGGAGACGATGGTCTGGTCGAGCGCGGCGAGCAGCATCGCCAGCAGCAGGGCCCCGATCGGGACCCACAGACTGCCCGCGGTGACCGGGGGCTGGGCGGGAGCTCCCGCGGACCCCGGCCCCGGCCCCCCGTCCGGGCTCCGGTCGGACGGGGCGATCGGATCCGTCATGGCGTCTCCGTATCCCTCACAGCTCGGCAGATGATCACTCCAGGCCACCATGCTGTCAGAAATGCACCGTTTTGCTCCGTTCAGTTGAGCCGAACGTAAGCACGGGCGTCAGCCGGACCTTCACATCCGCACACCCACCGTTCACCGATGCCCAACCCCCACCAACCGGCACAAGGCCCCCACACCGGGCCGGACGCCCCTGTCCCCTCTCAGGGACGTCCTGCATAATCAGGCCCGTCCATCGCCTGAACACGAGTCCGACCGACCGCGCGTCCGGGACCGCGAACGACCGAGAACCGAGGAGGGCCGGCCGATGCCGGACCAGCGCTGCCCGACGTGCGGCTCCGCACGATCGACCGGGTGCGGCTGCCTCCCGCCGGACCGCGGCCTCGACGACACCGCCGTCCTGCCGCACCTGGAGGGCCCGCCGCTGGTCCGCCCGTACGTGCCGCAGGCCGTCGGCCAAGTGGCGGAACCGGCCTTCCCGGCGACCCTCGAAGCTCCCCCGGCACCCGGGCCGCCGACGGCCGACCCGTTCGGCACCACCGTGCTGCCCACGGTCGCTCCCCCGTCGGCCACCGCCCCGCCCGTCACGCCCCCGCTGGGACCGGACGCCGACGCCTACGCGACCACCGTGCTGCCCCCGGTCGCCACCGCCCCGCAGTTCCCCCCGTCGCCGACCGGCGCCCCGCCCCGGGCGTACGGCGCCCCCGCCGAGGACGAGCTGGGCGTCTTCCCGGTCGCCCCCGACGCCGCGGCACCCACCGGCGGCCGGGCCGCTCGTCGCGCCGCCGAGCAGGAGAACGGCACCGGGCCCGGCCGCCGCAAGGGACTGCTGATCGCGGCCGGCGCCGGCCTGCTGGCCCTCACCGTCGGCCTGGCCTACGCGGTCACCCCGTCCGCCGACCCGGACGACCGGACCGCGCCCCCGCCCAGTACGAGCATCGCCCCCGCCCCAGTGGCCCCGACCACCCCGGCCGCGCCGAGCCCGAGCTCGCCGCCGCCCACCAGCGACACCCCGACGCCCACGCCGAGCCGGACCAGCGCCAAGCCCTCGCCGACCCGGTCGACCGCGAGCACCCCGCCCCCGGCCGCCCCGAGCACCACCGCGGCCGCCGCACCGCCGGCCCCCGCCCCGGCACCGACCTCCGCCCCGGCCACCCAGCCGCCGGCGCCGTCGAGCCCCGCCCCGAGCCCCTCGACGACCCCGACCCCGACCGCCACGGCGAGCCCCAGCACCACGCCCACCCCGACCCCGACCCCCACGAACCGGGTGCTGCAGTACGGCATGCAGGGCACCGACGTGCAGGCCATGCAGCAGAAGCTCGCCGTGGTGATGTGCTGGATGGCGCCGGACATTCCCGTGAACGGCTACTTCGACGGGGACACCCAGTACTACGTGGCGTACTTCCAGAGCATGCAGGGCGTCCGCGGCGACAAGCAGGGCGTCTACGGGGCCAACACCCGGGCCGCCCTGGAGAAGCGCACCGGCTGCTGACCCCGGACGGGCCGTCAGCCCGTGATCGCCTTGAAGAGGCTGAACGCGGCCATCAGCACCATGATGCCCGCCGCCACCCGGATGATGATCTTCATCGGCACGTGCTTCAGCAGCTTCTGCCCGCCCAGGATCGCGATCCCCGCGACGGCGCACAGCGCCAGCCAGGCGCCCAGGCCCACGGCCAGCGGGTCGGCGTACTTGGCGGCGAGGTTGGCGGTCATGATCTGCGTCAGGTCGCCGAACTCGGCGATCGCCACGACCACGAAGCTGGCCCCGGCGACCTTCCAGAAGCTGTTCGCGGACGGCTCCTTGGCGGCGTGCCCGTCCTCGTCGTCGCCCCCGCCGTGGAACAGCAGCATCGCCGCGCCGGCCAGGAACAGCAGACCGGTGACACCCTCGACCCAGCGCTGCGGCAGCAGCGAGAGCAGCTGCCCGGCGACCAGGGCGATACCCACCTGGAGGGCGAAGGCGGCGGCGATCCCGGCGAAGACGTAGCTCGCCCGGTACTTGGCGCCGAGCATCAGGCTGGCCAGGGCGGTCTTGTCGGGCAGTTCGGCCAGGAAGACGATGCCGAAAGTAATGACGGCGACGGTCAGGCTCATCGGGGGTGGTGTCCCTCGGATTCGGGCTGCCGGACCGCGGGCAGCTCCGTCAGGGGTCGCTCCGGCCCGACAGCGCTGGTGGGAAGACACGCGGGACGCACGGACGCGCCCACGTTCACAGCACTGCGGCCGAAGGTCTCGCCGGCACCCGCGGACCAGGATCCGCGGTGCCCCGGGCGCCGGGCCCCGAGGGGCCAGTATGTCGACGGTCCGGTGGAGGGCTACTCCCCTTCAACTCGGCCAAGCCTACCCGATCACCGCTCCCGGCCGCCCGGCGCGGACGCGGCGGGGCCGGCGACCCGGACCGGCCCCCGGCCGACCAGCTCCAGCACCACCACGACCGCCGTCGACTCCACTGCCAGCAGCGCCACCAGCACGAACAGCCGCACCGTGCCCGCCTGGACCGGCGAGGCCCCGCCGAGCAGCATGCCCACGAACGCCCCCGGCAGCGTGACCAGGCCCACCGTCCGGGTCTGGTCGAGCGCCGGGACGAGCGAGGTGGCGGCGGCCGTTCGGCAGATCTCCATCCGGGCGTCCCGCTCCTCGAAGCCGAGCGCCAGCGCCGCCTCGACCTCGCCGTGCCGCTGGCGCAGCTCGTCCAGGGCCCGCCGCCCGGACAGCGAGGTCGCGGTGAGCGCGCCGCCGATCAGGATGCCGGCGACCGGGATGACCGACAGGCCCTTCGCCGGCAGCAGTCCGCTGCCGAGCAGCAGCACCAGCACCGGCAGCACCCCGGCGCCGATCGGCGCCGCCGCCCACAGCCAGGCCCGCCCCCGGTCCGGGACCATCCGCCGCCCGGCGGTCCGCACCGCGACCGTGAACATCAGCAGCACGAACAGCGCCGACCACCGCAGCGAGTCGACCACCCAGGCGATCACCAGCGCGACGGCGGCGAGCTGGACCACCGCGCGCAGCCCGGCCCGCAGCACGGCGTGCCCGTGCCCGAGCCGGCCCCACCCCGCGACCGCGACGGCGGCCAGCAGCAGCACCGCGGTGACCGCGCCCAGCGCCGGGGTCACCGGCAGCAGCTGTCCCCCGCCGGCGGCCGACGGGACACCGGGCACCGGTCAGATCCAGGTGGTGAACCACATCCGGTCCTGCCAGGACGTCATCGGGATCACCTCCGCCGTGTACAGCGGGTAGAAGAAGGCGAAGCAGGCCATGATCGCCAGCACCACCAGTCCGGCACCGGCGGCGCCGATCCGCCGCCGCTCGGGCGAGCAGCCCTCCGGGCCGAGCATCGCGCCCAGCATCTGCGCGACGGCCAGGCAGAGGAACGGGACGAGCACCACCATGTAGAAGGAGAAGACCGTCCGCTCCTGGTACTGGAACCACGGCAGGTAGACGCCGGCCACCGCGCACAGCACCGCGCCGGACCGCCAGTCCCGGCGGAAGGCCCACCGCCAGAGCAGGTAGACCAGGGCGAAGCAGGCCGTCCACCAGAGCAGCGGGGTGCCGAGGCCGAGGATCTGCGCCGCGCAGCCGCCGGAGGCGGTGCAGCCGTGCTGGCCGGCCGGCACCTGCTCCCAGTACATCGAGACCGGCCGGCCCTGGACCAGCCAGCTGAACGGGTTGGACTGGTAGGTGTGCGGGCTGCTGAGGCCGGTGTTGAAGTCGTACATCTGCGCGTGGTAGTGCCAGAGGCTGCGCAGCGGCGCGGGCACCCAGTCCATCGGGAGCTGCGGCAGCGGGACGCCGAGGAAGCTGTCCGGGGACAGCCCGGCCCGGTCGTCGGTCCAGTGCCGGTCGAAGCCGCCGCCGGTCGCGCCCTTGCCGCCACCGGTGAACAGCCAGCCTGCCCAGCCGGCGACGTAGACCACGAAGGCGGTGCCGACCGTGGCGAGGAAGGCGGGCCCGGCGTCCCGGCGGAGCATCGAGCGCCAGGGGCGGCGGGCGCCGGCCCAGCGGCGGCCGGACCGGTCCCACAGGACGGTGAGCACGCCGAAGGCGGCGAGCACCATGACGCCGTTCCACTTGACGCCGGCGGCGGCGCCCAGGCAGGCCCCGGCGGCGATCCGCCAGGGCCTGCACCCCAGCCGGACGGTGTCCCCGCCGCGGTCGGGGAGGACGGCTGCGAGCCGGGCCCGGGTGCGGTCGCGGTCGATCAGCAGCGCACCGAAGGCGGCCAGGACGAAGAACATCTGGACGCCGTCGAGCAGGCCGACCCGGCTCATCACCAGTTGCAGGCCGTCCACGGCCATCAGCAGGGCGGCGGTGCAGCCGATCAGGGTGGAGCCGAAGAGCCGGCGGCCGATCCGGGCCAGCATCAGCACGGTGACGGTGCCGAGCAGCGCGGTCATGAACCGCCAGCCGAAGGGGTGCAGGCCGAAGCCCCACTCGCCGAGCGAGATCACCCACTTGCCGAGCGGCGGGTGGGCGATGAACTCGGGCGCCGAGGTGAGCGGGATCTGCTGCGGGACGGCGAGGATCTGCTCGTTCGCGTGCTCCGGCCAGGTGCCCTCGTAGCCCTGCCGCAGCAGGGACCAGGCGTCCTTGGGGTAGTAGGTCTCGTCGAAGACGAAGGCGTTGGGGTGGCCGAGGTTCCAGAACCTCAGCAGACCGGCGAAGACCGCCACCGCGATCGGCCCGAGCCAGTCCCAGCGGGCCGCCGCCAGGCGCGGCAGCCCTCGCCGCTCCGGTGCCGGGCCGGCGGGCTCCGTCGCGGCCGGTGGGTGGGTGAGCGCCGCTTGGGTCATGGTCTCGGTAGCCTCGCCGCTTCGCCGTTCTCGCCGGGTGCCGGCCCCGAGCGGGGTCGGGCCGGACGGTCAACAGCCACCGACACTATGTGCCGGTGGGCGCGAAACCAAGCGCGACGGGCGCCGGACAGGTGACCTGTCGGGCGCCCGTCGCGGGGCGGTCGAGCAGCGGGTCAGGCGGCGGCCTGGAGCTCCCGGACCGGCCGGGCCGGGGTGCGGACCGGGGTGGCGGGGGCCTGCTCGTCCCCCGCCGAGGGGGCCGCGTTGTCCTGGGCCGCGGTGAGGTGCGGCCGCAGGCGCAGGGCCTGGACCACGATCAGCACGGTGCAGCCGGCCATCGCCGCCAGGTAGACCGGCCAGGTGCCGGAGCCGACCAGCAGCACGCCCACGGCGGGGCCGACGGCGATCGCGATCTGCTTCACCAGGGCGTACCCGGCGTTGTAGGTGCCGAGCAGCCGGGCCGGGGCGAGGTCCGCGACCATCGGGCCCATGGTCGGGGCCAGCAGCGACTCGCCGACGCCGAACAGGGCGTAGATCGAGACGATCGCGACCGTGGCGGCCATCGCCTCGGTCCGGATCAGACCGGCCACCAGGGCCATCGCCCAGGCGCCGAGCCAGACCACGCCGGCGGCGGCCATCGCGGTGGTACGGCGGCGGCGGGCGGTGATCCGCACCATGAACATCTGCAGCACCACGATGATCAGCGCGTTGGCGCCGATGGCGATGCCCAGGGTGGACGGGGCGGTGCCGACGGTGTCGGTGGCGAAGGCCGCGACGCCGGACTCGAACTGGCCGTAGCAGGTGAAGAAGATCAGCCCGGCGAGCACGCAGAGCCGCAGCATCGCCTTGTCGGCGACCAGGGCGCGCAGGCCCCGCGGGGCGTCGGCGCCGTCCTGGACGAGCACCGGCGCGGCCTTCGGGATCCGCGCGCTGCCGGTCACCAGGGCGAGGCCGAGGAAGGTCACGGCCTCGATGGTGAACAGCCGGGTCAGGCTGGCCGGGTCGGCGACGTCCACGATCTGCCCGCCGACCAGCGCGCCGATGCCCATGCCCAGGTTGATCAGGGTGAACTGGAGCGCGAAGGCGTGCGAGCGGGTCGCGGCGGTCGAGCAGCGGACGATCATGGTGGCGAGCGCCGGCTGGCAGGTGGTGACACCCGCGCCGAACAGGAACGAGGAGACCAGCAGGGCCGGGGTGCCGGTGGCATGCCCGAAGGCGAACGCGCCGGTGGCGGCCAGCGCGGCGCCGGCCAGCAGCACCGGGCGCGGGCCGTAGCGGTCGATGCCCCGGCCGGTGAACGGCAGCACGGCGAGCGCGGCCAGCGCGAAGACGGTGAACACCATCCCGGCGGCCAGCGCGCCCAGTCCGCGCACCTGGTCCACGTACACGAACATGTACGGCATCGTGAACCCGCTGCCGAACGCGCTGAGCGCGTTCCCGATCTGGACGCGGCGCAGCGGGCTGCCCGCCCCACGTCGCTGCTGCCTCTGCTGCTTCACCGTGCCGGTCACCGTGCACACCCCTTCCTGTGGACTCCGCCCGTCAGGGCTTCGTCAGTTTTCACTGGACACTCTTAAGCCCGGAAGACTTAAGAGCTAAAGTTTGACTCTAAAGTATTAGCACCGTAAGAGTGCGGAGTCAAAGCCTTAAGGAGTGCATCCGCATGCGACACTGGTCCGCATGACTGCAGAGAAGCCCGCGCCGGCCACCGCCCGCGAGCTGGGCATCGCCGAGCAGGTGGCGCTCTACCAGCGGGAATTCCCCACCGTGGACCCCCAGGTCGAGACCATCGTGCAGACCCTCTCCCGGGTCGCCCGGCGGATGACCGTCGCCTACGACCGGCAGCTCACTGTGCTGGGAATCACCGCCGCCGAGTGGGAGGTACTCAAGGCGCTGGTGGTGTCCGGCAGCCCGTACCGGCTCGGACCGGGCGAGCTGGCCAAGCGGCTCGGACTGACGCCCGCCGCGATGACCCACCGGGTCGACCGGATGGTGGCCGAGGGCCTGGCCACCCGGGAGCGGGACGAGACCAACCGGGTCCGGGTGATCATCGAGCTGACCGACCTCGGCCGGGACAAGTGGCTGGAGTCGATGCGGATGGCCGCCGTCTTCGAGGAGGAGCTGCTCCAGGACGTCGTCGGCGAGGACCGCGCGGCGCTCGCCGGGATGCTGGCGCGGATGCTGCGGCGGATCGAGGAGAGCCGGCCGGACACCCCGGGGCCCGCCGCCGAGCAGGGCTGACCGGCCCGGGAGCACGAAAGACGTCCGGCCCGCCGGGGGGGGTGTCCCCCGGCGGGCCGGACATTCGGTGCGACGGGTGCGAGGGTCCGTCAGGTCCTCACCCGGTCGGTACTACGGGGTCAGCAGGGACCGTTGTCGGTCCAGACGCCCCAGGCGCCGCTGGCGCTCGGGTCGTCGCCCTTGGTCCACCACTTGTTGGTGTAGTAGTGGCCCTTCCAGGAGACCTTGGTCGAGGTCGCGTAGGTGGCGGCCGCGTCCCAGCTCGGGGCGCCCGCGCAGCCCGGCGGGGTGGTCGGCGGCGTGGTCGGCGGAGTCGTGGGCGGCGTGGTCGGCGGGGTCGTCGGCGGAGTGGTCGGCGGCGTGGTCGGCGGGGTGGTCACCGGCGGCGCCGGGCAGCCCGCGGCGGAGCCGTTGGTGGCCTCGACCATCTTGTCGAACAGGCCGGTCCTGGTGCCCAGGTCGTACAGCGAGAAGGCGAAGGAGCCGCCGAGGCCGTTGCAGTGCGCGTAGTCCAGCTTGGCCTGGATCGAGCGGGAGTCCTCACCGGACCAGAAGGTGCTGCCGTCGTAGAAGTAGGTCGTCTTGGCGTCCTCGTCCCAGTACGTCTTCGCCGGGTTGTCGACGAAGCCGGCCAGCTCCTTGTACATCTGGATGCCCGGGACGTTGCCCGACATGGCGGCACCCGCGGCGGGGCCGGTGGCGGGCTGGAAGAGGCCGTTCTTGCCGTTGTTCTGGACGCCGGTCCAGCCGCGGTAGTAGAACGGCACACCCACGTTGATCTTGTTCGCGGGGAAGCCGCCCGGGATGCCGTACTGCTGGTCACCGGCGGTGTAGGCCTTGACGGCCGAGTCGACCGAGTACTTGCCGGTGCCGCCCGGGACCGGGGTCATCGGGTCGTTCGGACCGGCGTAGATCGGGGCCTGGTGGTTGGTCGGGCCCTTGGACTCCCAGCCACCGTGCATGTCGTACGTCATGATGTCGAGGAACGACAGGTACTGACCGATCTTGTCGGTCTCGACGTTCTTGATCTTGTCCTGACCGGCACCCACCGCGGCCGCGGTGTAGTAGGTCTTGCCGTCGGTCTTGCCCTGCGCGTCGAGCTGCTCGCGCAGCTCCTTCAGCAGCAGGGTGAAGTTCTGCTTGTCGTTCGGGCTCGACAGGTTGCCGGTGTGGCCGCCGCCGCCCGGGTACTCCCAGTCGATGTCGATGCCGTCGAAGATGCCGGCCGCCGTGCCCGGGCCGCCGTAGCCGGCCTCGACCGGCAGGTTGCCCTTGATGAACATGTCGATGCAGGACGAGACCAGCTTCTTGCGCGAGGCGTCCGTGGCGGCCGCCGGCGAGAAGTACTTGGAGTACGTCCAGCCGCCCAGCGAGATCAGGATCTTGAGCTTGGGGTTCTTCGCCTTCAGCTTCTTCAGCTGGTTGAAGTTGCCGACGATCGGCTGGCCCCAGACGTCGCCGACGCCGTCGACCGAGATGTCCGGGCCGAAGCTCTTCTGGTAGTCGGCGAAGGAGTCGCCCGCGCCGTCACCGGCGTTGGGGTTGTTCTCGTCCGGGCTCGCGGCCTTGTTGGCCTCGAAACAGCCGAGCGTGGTGGGGTTGATGTTGGCGAACGAGTAGATCAGGTAGTCCAGCTTCCCGGCCACGCCGGTGTCCTGGATGGTCTTCGGGTAGTACCCGTTCGCGTAGATCGACCACTGGTCGAAGTAGGCCACCTTGATGCCGCCGCTGGTGGCGGGCGCGCCGGTGGAGTTGGTGACGGCGGCGTTGGCCGTGGCGCCACCGGTGAGCGCGAGACCCGCGCCGAGCAGCAGGGACGCAGTGGTGCCGGCGGCGATCGCGGTCAGGCTCTTGGACCGCTTGCGACGGCCGCCCTCCTGAACCGGGGCCCCGGCCCTTTCGATGCGTGAACGGAGCATGGGTGCGTGACTCCTGGTGTGGGGGATTCCGCCGGGTCCGGGAACGCGCGCACGGGGTGGGGCCGTACGACCAGGACATGACAGAACAGGATGGGGGAATCGAACGGAACATGCCTTGACGGACGCCGGGATATGCCGAACCGGCGCCAGCGGCGAACCGCTGACGCCGGCTCAGGGGCTCCCTGCACCTGGGCACTAAAATGGACTAGACCAACTAGCCCGTCAAGGGGTGATGTTGAGCCTTGAGCCGCCGTTAAGGTTCCCCCGGAACCCGTCCGCCCCCGCTGACCTGCGGGTCAACGGGGGCGGACGAGGTCGGACGGCCGGCCCGGAGCCGGCCCGGTCCGCTCAGTAGCGGACGGCATTGGCGACCACGGCCTTCACCGAGCCCGAGAGGTCCCGGTTGCTGACCGCCTTCACGTCGGTGCTCTTCCCGGCCTCGACGTCCGGCACGGTCACCGCCGTCGCGTCCAGCACATTGCCGCTGTCGTCGGTGAAGTTGACCTGGACCACGTACCGGGCACTGCCCTGCGACTCGTGGTTGGTGACGGTCAGCGTCGTCTGGGCCTTGCCGTCCGTGAAGGACACCGCCCCCGCCGAGACGTCCGCCTTGGCGTCCAGGCCGCCCTTGACCCCGGCGAGCGCCGAGGAGGCCGCGGCCTGGGCGGAGGAGGCCGCGGAGGCCAGCGAGGAGGAGAGCCCGCCGGCCGCCGAGGCGAGCGCCGAACTCGCGGCCGAGGCGGCGGCGGAGGCCGCTCCCGCGATGCCCGACCCCACCTGCCCGGCGGCCGAGGAGACCGCGCTGCCCGCGCTGGTGCTCGACGAGCAGCCCGCCAGCGCGGCGCCGCCGAGCAGGGCGGCGCCCACGACCGCAGCCACGGCGCGGCCCGGCCGGCGGACGGCGGGGGCGTGCGGGTCCCCGGCGGTCGGCCTCGGGGAGGTGGTGGCGGTCGTGGCGGTAGTCGCAGTAGTGGCGGAGGTGGCGGCGGTCCGGCGGGGCGGAGCCGCGGTGCGGCGGAGCGGCTGGCGGTCCATCGGGGTCCTCGATTCTGGCCGGCGCCGGGGACCCGGCGCGCCTCCCCGCCCACGTTCCGGGGGCCGGGAGACGCTCGCCAACAGGGGTGCTGCGTTCGGGTGAGCCCGGCCGGCCGGCGCCGTTCGGGGGCCGTTCGGGGGCCGTTCGAGTGCGGTTCGGGGCGGTGCGGATGTCTTTCGGGTGCGGGCGGACTCAGGAGAGCCCGGCACCGTCCTGGGTGTCCGCCTCCACCGCCGCGCGCTCCTCCGCCAGCCGGACGGCGTGCCGGCGGCGGGCCACCACGCCGTACGCGGAGGCCGCGCTCGCCACGAAGGCGAGGGCGCCGACCCACGGCTGGTCGAAGGCGTGCCCGGTCAGATGGTCGATCGAGTACCGGCCGGGACCGGCCAGCCCCAGCGCCAGCCCGGTCGCGCCCAGGAAGGCCGGGTACTCGTAGCCGCCGGACATCACGAAGAAGCCGGCCGGGGCGTGCACCGCGACCGCGCCGGCCATGGTGCCGGCCACCACCGCGCCGGCCGCCGGGGTGGCCAGCCCGACCAGCAGCATCGCGCCGCCGCCCGCCTCGCCGAGACCGGCGGCCAGGGCGCTCTGGCGCGCCGGATGGAAGCCCATCGCCTCCATCGCCTTGGCGGTGCCGTCCAGGCCGCCACCGCCGAACCAGCCGAACAGCTTCTGGGTGCCGTGGGCGATCAGCACGCCGCCGACGGCGCCGCGCAGGGCCAGCAGACCAAGGTCCTTACGGTTCAGAGCCATGTCGAAGTCCCCTTCGGGAGCCCTCCGCCGAATGGTGGGGAGGTCCGGCTTCCATGGCACCGGAAACGGCGGCACCACTCGACTCGGAGCGGCCGTTCGGGCGAATGACAGCGCGGGCGGGAATAACCGGCCGGGGGCGTGGCGGCCGGGCTGCGGTGATCGTCGCGGCCATGCTTGGCCCATGTTCGTCTTCAACCTGAGCAGCGCCTTCATCGCCTTCTTCGCCGTGGTCGGCCCGCCCAAGGTCCTGCTGTCCTTCGCCCGGCTGGCCACCACCCGCACCACCCGGGAGCTGCGGCGCCTCGCGGCGTGGAGCACCGTCATCTCCGCACTGGTCGGCGCGCTCATGGCCTTCAGCGCGGACTTCGTGACCACGCTGTTCCACATCAGCGACCAGTCGCTGCAGCTCGCCGGCGGGCTGATCTTCTTCGTCTACGCGGTCGCCCTGGTCTTCGGGGTCCACCTGGGCTGGGGCACCGACGAGGCGGACGAGCATCTGATGAGCCCACTGGTGGACGGCATCCGCGAACTGCTGCTGCCCTACCTGGCCAGCCCGCTCGCGGTCACCGCGGTCCTGGTCGCCTCGCTCATCAAGGACGACTGGGGCTGGCGCACCACCGTGGCCGGCGCGTACATCGCCGTGGTGCTGATCAACTACGTCTGCGTGGCCCTGCTCGCCCCGCTGATGCGGCACAGCCACCGCACCTCGCTGGAGGTGCTCTCCCGGCTGCTCGGACTGCTGCTGGCGGCGGTCGGCGTCGAGCTGTTCCTGAACGGGCTGGCCGGACTCGGCCTGCACCTGCCCGACGGGCACTGAGCCGCCCGCCGGCACAGGTCCGGGCCTGCGGGCCCGGCCGCTCACACCGCCGCGGCCAGCCGCACCAGCGCCTCCGCGATCCGGTCGCGCACCAGCGGGTCGGCGACCAGCCCGTCCGCGCCGACGTCCCCGCGCGCCAGCGGCAGCCGCACACAGGCCGCCTCCACCACGGCCGCCCCGGTGTACCCGAGCACCGTGCGCAGCGACTCCTCCGCGCCCAGGCCCCGCCCCGCCCCGGCGGCGTTGATCCAGGCGGCCGGCTTGTCCACGATCTCCATCCCGCCGACCGTCCAGTCCAGCAGGTTCTTGAAGCTGCCCGGCAGGGCCCCGGCGTACTCGGGCGCGCAGATCAGCAGCGCGTCGGCGGCCTCCACCGCCTCGCGCAGCGCGACGACCGGCTCCGGCAGCGGATCGGTGTCGAGGTCCGGATTGAAGTGCGGCAGTCCGGCCAGCCCGGTGAAGTAGGTGGTCGCGACGCCCTCGGTGGCCAGCGCCACGACGGCGGCGGTGCGCAGCACCGTCTCGTTGACGGACCCGGTGCGCAGGCTGCCCGGGAGCAGCAGGATGTGACGGTCGTTCGGCATGGGCAGGAACCTATAGGTCGCGGCACCCCGTCCGCGCCGGTTGTCCACCGGTCACGGCACGACCGCCGGTCACGGCACGACCACCGGCCGCCAGGGCACCGGGCTGGAGAGGATCATCGAGCTGGCCGGCTGGCCGTAGGCGCCGAGGCGGTCGATCAGGGCCTCGAAATCGGCCATCGCGGGGACGGCGACCAGCAGGGCGCAGCAGGCGCCGCCGGTCACCCGGTGCAGCTGGAGCACCTCCGGCCACCGGGCCACCTCCGGGTCGCGCAGCACGCAGCGCGGGCCGTAGCACTGGATCTGCACCAGCGCGGTGATCGGCAGCCCGGCCCGGGTGAGGTCGACGTGGGCGTGGTAGCCGGCGATCACCCCATCGGCCTCCAGCCGCCGGACCCGTTCGGCCACGGCGGGTGCGGAGAGGCTCACCCGGCGCGAGAGTTCGTTGTAGGAGAGGCGGGCATCGGCCTGCAGCTCGGCCAGAAGACGGCGGTCGACGGTGTCCACGGCGGGCTCCCGAGGGTCTGGTGCGGGTGTCCTCCGGTTGGCCGGATCCCACCGCTTTGCGATCGTGAAGAGGATCAGGAAAACACCTCTTGTACGACAGGCGCGACAGAGGTTGCCGTGCCCGCCGCCCATTCAAATGCGGGACCGGACCACCGCACAATGGGGCCCCGGCGAGGACCGGGGCGACGGGACCGGATCCCGGGCCCGTCCGGTGGTCCCGCCGCCGGTGACTTCTGGAGGGATCGGTATGGGGCACGACACGGTGGAGAAGCCCAACCTGTCGTTCGACCGGGCCGGGGAGCCGGTTCGGGGCACCCCGTACGCGCGCTACGCCCGGCTGGACGAACTGCACAGCCTGCAGCACCCGCTCAGCGAGGCCCCGGCCGAGCTGTCGTTCATCGTCACCACCCAGGTGATGGAGCTGCTGTTCGGCCTGCTGCGGCACGAGTGGACGCTCGCCCAGCGGGCACTGCGCGCGGACGACCTGCCGGGCGCGCTGGCCGCGCTGCGCCGGGGCACCCACGTCCAGGACGTGCTGACGGAGTCCTGGGACCTGCTGGCCACCATGACGCCGCAGGAGTTCAACTCCTTCCGGTCGGTGTTCGGCGAGGCCTCGGGCTTCCAGTCCTCGGCCTTCGTGCACCTGGAGTTCCTGCTCGGCAACAAGAACGCCGCGCTGCTGCGGATGTACGACGACAGCCCGGCGGCGCTCGCCGAGCTGACCGAGGTTCTGCGCTCCCCCGGCCTGTACGACGACGCGATAGCCCTGCTGGGCCGGCACGGCCTGAAGGTGCCGGACACCGTCTCCGAGCGGCGCCACCAGAGCGACGAGGCCGTCGCCTCGGCCTGGCGGCGGGTCTACACCGAGGACGGGCACGCCGGGCTGCGGCCGCTGGCCGAGGCGCTGCTGGACGTCGCCGAGCGGGTGACCCGCTGGCGCCACCGCCACCTGATGGCGGTCAAGCGGGCCATGGGCGCCAAGCCCGGCTCCGGCGGCTCCAGCGGCCTGAGCTGGCTGCGCCGCTCCGCCGAGCAGGACGTCTTCCCCGAGCTGTGGGAGATCCGGGACGGGATGTGACCGGCCCCGGCCGGGCAGGAACCCGTGGCCGGCACCGGACGGGCCCCGGGCCCGGACCGGCGCCGACCACCGCGCCGCGGGCACGGAGCCGCGGACACGAACGAGGAACGGGAAAGGGCAGGTCATGATCACGCGCGAGGAGTGCGCGGCGCTGGACGCCGCCGACCCGCTGGCGGCGTTCCGCGGGGAGTTCTCCCTGCCGCCGGGGGTGATCTACCTGGACGGCAACTCGCTCGGCGCGCTGCCGGTCCGCACGCCCGAGCGGGTGCGGGCGGTGGTCGAGGAGGAGTGGGGCCGCGAGCTGATCCGCAGCTGGAACGACGCGGGCTGGTTCGAGCAGCCGTACCGGCTGGGCCGGCGGATCGCCCCGCTGGTCGGCGCCTCGCCGGAGGAGCTGGTGGTCTGCGACACCACTTCGGTGAACCTCTTCAAGGTGCTGACGGCGGCGCTGCGGCTGCGGCCGGGCCGCTCCACCGTGCTCGGCGACGGGGCGGCGTTCCCGACGGACCTCTACATCGCCGAGGGCGTGACCGGGCTGGTCCCCGGCGCCCGCAGCCTGCTGGTCGACCCGGCGGAGCTGGACTCGCATCTGGACGGGGACGTCGCCGCGGTCGTGCTCTCGCACGTCGACTACCGGACCGGTGAACTCCTCGACATGCCCGGGATCACCGCCCGGGTGCGGGCCGCCGGGGCGCTGATGATCTGGGACGTCTGCCACTCGGTGGGCGCGCTGCCGGTCGAACTCGGCGCGAGCGGCGCGGACTTCGCGGTCGGCTGCACCTACAAGTACCTGAACGGCGGCCCCGGTTCGCCGGCCTTCCTGTACGTCGCCGAGCGGCACCTGGCGGCCGGGCCGCTGCAGCCGCTGAGCGGCTGGTTCGGGCACGCCCGCCCGTTCGCCTTCGAGCCCGGCTACGAGCCCAAGGACGGCATCGGCCGCTTCCTCACCAGCTCGCCCTCGCTGCTGGGCCAGGCCGCGCTGGAGTCCTCGCTGGACATCTGGGAGCGGGCCGACCGGGCCGCCGTCCGGGCGAAGAGCCTGGCGCTGACCGATCTGTTCATCTCCCTGGTGGAGGACCTCGAAGGGATCGAGGTGGTCACCCCGCGCGAGCACGAGCGGCGCGGCAGCCAGGTGGCGCTGCGGCACGCCGACGGCTACCCGGTGGTGCAGGCGCTGATCGCCCGCGGCGTGATCGGGGACTTCCGGGCGCCGGACCTCATGCGCTTCGGCTTCACCCCGCTCTACCTCTCGCACACCGAGGTGTGGGACGCCGCGCGGCACCTCGCCGAGGTGCTGGGCAGCGGCGAGTGGAAGGACGAGCGCTTCGCCCGCCGCGGCGAGGTGACCTGAGCGACCGGGGCGGTCCGAGCGGCCGGGGCGACCCGAGCGGCCGGAGTGAGCCGAGTGATCGGGGCGCCCGGAGTGACGACCCCCACACCGGGCCGACGCTTCGTCGCCGATCCACCCGGGAAGCCTCACCGATGACGATTCGTCAGACGTTGGGAGGGTCGTATGGATCTGGAACTCGGACCGCTCAAGCCGGAGCCCGTCGAACTCCTCGTCGGGCTGGCCTGCTTCTTCCTCGTCCTCTGGCTGCTCGGCCGCGTGGTACTGCCCCGGGCGGAGCGGGTGTTCGCCGAACGGCGGGACGCCACCGAGGGCAGGCTGGAACGGGCCGCCGCCATCGTGGCCGAGGCCGAGCGAACGCTGGACGAGTACCGGCAGGAGCTGGCCGCGGCGCGGCACGAGGCGGCGCACATCCGGCAGCAGGCCGCCGAGGAGGGCGCGGCTGCCATCGCGGCGGCCCGCGAGGAGGGCCTGCGCGAGCGCGACCTGCTGCTCGCCGAGGCCGACGCGCGGCTCGCCGTGGACCGGGCGTTCGCCGAGGCGGCGCTCCGGGAGGACGTCGGACAGCTGGCCACCGAGCTGGCCGGCCGGCTGGTCGGCGAGTCGGTGGCCGCCGTCGCCGCCGAGCGCCGCACGGCGGAACGCTTCTTCGACGAACTCCCCGCCGCGGAGCGCTGAGCGGACGGAGCGAACGGCCCCGCACCCGGGTTCCGGGTGCGGGGCCGTTCGCGTCACGGGGCCGTCCGCGTCACGGCGCGGTCCGCGTCACGGCGCCGTCAGCTCCTGGACCAGCCGCCCGTAGACGGCGAAGGCCGGCTTGGGGGCGTAGTCGTCACGGAGCAGGCCGAAGCGGTGGAACAGGCCCGGCCCCGCACTGTCCGCGTCGCGCAGGCCGAAGTGGCCGTACCCGGCGAGGTTCAGCTCCCCGGCGAGTCCGGCCGTCGTCCGGACCACCTCCTCGACCACCTCGGCCTGCCGCCGCTCGGAGCGGTCCGGGCCGGTCGGCCAGCCGTTTTCGCACACCCTGATCGGCACCGCCGCCCCGATCCCGGCCCGGACCACGACCTCCCTCCGGAAGCCGGTGAGCACCGCCGTGACCGCCACCCCGAGCTGCCCGGCCGGTACCGGGCGGAAGACGTCCGGGAAGAAGTCCAGGCCGACGTGGTCGAGCGCGCGGTGGAACCGCTCGTCGGCGAGCCCGCCGAGCGCGGACCAGAACGGCTCGGCCGGATCCGGGCTGAAGGCCGCGTTGAAGCCCACGGCGAGGTCCAGGCCGAGGGCGAGCGCCTCCTCCTTGGCCGCGACCACCCCGTCGACCAGTGCCCGCAGGACGCCCGGGGCGGAGCCGTCGAGCACCGGCGAGTCGACGTTCGGCTCCTCGCAGATCTGCAGGGTGCCGATCCGCCCGCCCCCGGCGCGGACCGCGTGCCGGACGAAGTCGGTCCAGCCGTCCGGCCGCTCGCCGGGGCCCCGGTACTGGAGCACCAGGTCGAGCCGGCGCCCCTCGCCGAGGTACTGCTCCGGCTCGGCCGGAGTGGGCGGCAGGGCCGGGCCCGGCGGGTACGAGCGGTAGGCGCGGACCAGCAGGACCGGTGCGGCGCCCTGGAGTTCGCGCAGCGCGGCGGTGATCCGCGCCGGGTCGTCCGGGCGGACGGGGGCGATCACGCCGCTCTCGTCGCCGAGCAGACCACCGGGGTAGATGCCGAAGGTGAAGGTCATGGCCCCACCGTAGCCGAAATTATTGGTGTCACTGCAAGTTTGGTGCGGCACTATGATTCCCGTATGGGACTTCGCGAGGAGAAGAAGCGGCAGACCCGGACCCTGCTCACCGACACCGCGACCGCGCTGTTCGCCGAGTACGGGTTCGAACGGGTCACGGTGGCCGAGGTGGCCCGGGCCGCCGGCGTGGCCGTCAACACGGTCTTCAACTACTTCCCGACCAAGGAGGACCTCTTCTTCGACCGGCAGGAGGAGGTGGTCGCCCGGCTGGCCCTGGTCGTGCGCGAGCGGCCGCCCGGCGCCTCCCCCGTGGACGCCGTCCGGGCCGAACTCCTGGCCGGGCTGGACGAGGCCGAGCCGACGTACGGGCTGGACCCGCGGGCCGCGGCGTTCTGGCGGACGGTCGAGGACAGCCCGGCGCTCCGGGCCCGGCTGCTGGAGCTCGGCGAGCGCGCCGAGGAGGCTTTGGCCGGCGCCCTGGCCGAGGAGGCCGGCACCGCGCCCGGCGATCCAGTGCCGCGGCTGGTGGCGGGCGCGCTGGCCGGGGCGCACCGGGCGGCCCTGGCCGAGGTCCGCCGGGGCATGGTGGCGGGCGAGCCGGTGGACGCCGTCCGGGCGCGGGTCGTGACCGCGGTGACGGCGGCCTTCGGCCTGCTGGCGGCGGGCCTCGACGGCTGGCCGGACCGGACCGGGGGCTGAACCCCGCGGCCGGAACGGCCTGGGCCGCCCGGTCGGAGCGACCGGGCGGCCCAGGTGACGGACGGCAGCGACTGCGTCAGCTGTGGCGGCCGCGGCGACGGGCGGCCAGGACGGCGAGGGCGCCGAGGCCGAGCAGGCCGACGCCCGCCAGGCCGAGGACCACCGGGGCGTTGCCCGCGCCGGTGGAGGGCAGCTGCCCGCCGCCGCCGCCGTGGCTGGGCGCCGGGTGGTGACCGGTCGGACCGTGGCTGGACGGGCCGTGGCTGGTCGGCGCCGCGCTGGTGGAGCTGGGCGAGGTGGTCGGGGTGGCGGAACTGGTGGTCGGCGTCGGCGTCGGCGTCGGGGACGTCGGCGCCGGCGAGGTACTGGTCGGGCTGGGCGAGGTCGGCGCCGGCGAGGTGGTGGTCTCGGTCGGGGTCGGGGTCGGCGTCGGGGAGGTCGGCGAGGGCGACGGCGAGGTGGGCGAGGGGCTCGGCGTCACCTCGCAGTCGGGCAGGTCACCGTCGAACGGGTAGCTGTGGATCTCGTAGCCGCCGTTGCCGGTCTGGACCAGGTTGCCGGCCAGGTACACCCGGCCGTTCATGCCCGGCATGCTGATGGTCGTGGTGCCGGCCGGGTTGCCGGCCATCACCGAGCCCTGGAACTGGGCGCTGCCGAGGATCTGCGCGGCGGTGGAGGTGGGGAAGTTCCACATCAGCCGGGAGCGCAGCTCGGTGGTCGGGTCGCCCGCCAGGCCGGTGCCGGTGTAGGTGTTGATGATCGGGCTGTCCGACAGCATGTTGACCACGACGGTGGCGCCAGCCGGGATGTTGTCGAACACCAGGCCGATCTGCCCGCCGTTCGGCGCGGCGAGGTTCCCGGGGACGTTGAAGACCTGCTTCGCGCTGGTCCCGTCGCCGGTGAAGGTCGCCTCGCTGCTGGTGACGACGACGGTGCCGGTGGCGGCGGCCTTGGCCACACAGGCCGAGACCTCCTCGATCTGCGTGAGCACCGACTGGTACGGCGCGGCCGCGTCGGGATCCTTGATCGCCTGGCCGGTCGGGTCGATGGAGACCGTGCCGGTGAGCGTGCCCGCGTAGCGCAGGTTGCCGAAGGCCTCGCCCTTGGAGTCGCTGCCGCCGATCAGCAGGCTGTTGCCGGGCTGGACGGTGACATTGCCGCCGACGGTCAGGAAGTCGCTGCCGTTCGGCGGGACCACCCGCGAACCGACACCGACCACACCCGCGTTGAAGGCACCGCCGCCCTCGCTCTTGTTGATTTCGAAGTTGCCGAGGGTGACGATCCTGCCCTCGGCCTCGGCCGCCCGTCCGGCGACCAGGTAGTTGCCGCCGGTGAAGACGGTGATGGAGGCGTCCCGGCCGGCGAAGTCACCGTTGTTCGGCGGCGACGGCCAGACCGCGGGGCAGTCCGGCCCGCTGCACGGCCCCAGCGGCGGGGTCAGCGGTGCGGCCGAACCCACCGTCAGCACCGCCGCCAGCGGCAGCATCGCGACGGCGGTCGCCACCGCGGCCCGGACGGCCGTCCGCCTCCTGGGGGACGGCGGACGCTCCACGGTGGTCCTGCTGCGGCCCGGCACACCGGTTCCCTGACCCTGACCCATCGGCACATTCCTCCGCACAGAGAAAAGGCAGGTGGAACAGCACCTGCCGGGTTCCAGTCGATTCCCGAACGCCCCGTCCCGTCGGTGGAGAATCCCGGGATATCGGAAAATACCTACCAAATCGGACTATCCGTACCTTACAGACCATCAGCAGCGATCCGAAAATGCTCCGGTCGGACGAGCCGACCGTGTCCTTCCGGGCCGCGCGCGGCCCCCGCTAGGTTGGAGGCATGACTTCCGCCGGCAAGACCTCCGACGCGGCCGACGCGACCGCCGCAGCCCGCGCGACCGACGCGACCGGTGCCGCCGACGCGATCGCCACCGTCGCCGCGAGCGCCGACGTGCTGCGCCACCCCGAGGCCGGGGAGCACCTGCTCACGGCGGTCGAGAAGGAGCGCGCCGCCCGCTTCCGGTACGAGTCGGGGCGGGTCGACTTCACCGCCGGGCACATCCTGGTGCGGCTCTGCGCGGCCCGGCTGCTCGGCGTCCCGGCGGCCTCGCTGACGCTCGCCCAGCACTGCCCCGACTGCGGCAAGAGCGACCACGGCAAGCCCTACCTGCCCGACCACCCCGGGATCTCGGTCAGCCTCTCGCACACCAAGGGCGTGGTCGCCGCCGCCGCCGGGCACCGGCCGATCGGCGTCGACGTCGAACTCGTCGACCGGGGCGGCACCCTGCTCGACGTCGCCCCCCGGGTGCTCACCGAGGGGGAGCTGCGGCAGGTCCGGGCGCACGCCGACCCGGCGCGCGCCTTCCTGCGGCTCTGGGTCCGCAAGGAGGCGCTGATCAAGGTCGGCCGGACCACCCTGGACGGCCTCGCCGCCGTCGACCTCTCCGGGCTCCCGCTGGACCTGCCCGGCGGCGGTCCGCTGCTCGGGCGCTTCGAGGACCTGGAACTGCTCGACTGGGCCGACGAGCCGCACGGCGCCGCCGTCGCGGCGGTCTGCGGGCTGCCGCCGCGGGTGGTGGAGCTGTCCGCGCTCTGACCCGGGCCGGCCCGCGGTCGCAGCTGCTCCCACCTGGGCGGCTGCTCCCACCTGGGTGGAAGGCGGTCGGATAAGCGGTGTTAGCGTCCTGGACGGGGCGATGAGAACCGTCCGCCCCGGCTGCCCGCGCCACGACCGCCGCCGGGCCGCCCCGCTGAATCACAAGGGTGCCCGCCATGGCCAAATTCCTGCTGAGCCTGCACGTCCTCGCCTCGGTGCTGTTCATCGGCCCGGTGGCCGTGGCCGTCAGCATGTTCCCGCGCCGGGCGGCCGCCGCGCTGGCCGGCGGGCCCGAGCGGGCGGCCGACGCCGGCATGCTGCGGCAGCTGCACCGGATCACCCAGGTCTACGCGCTGCTCGGGATCGCGGTGCCGGTCCTCGGCGTCGGGGTCGCCCAGGTGATGGACGTGCTCGGGCAGTCCTGGCTGATCGCCTCGATGGTGCTGACCGCCGTCGCCGCCCTCGCCCTGCTGCTGTTCGTGCTGCCCGCGCAGCAGGCCGCGGTCGACGCCCTCGCCCTGGAGCCCGACGCGGAGGAGCACGGCAGGGCCGTCCGCGGGCTGAAGCTGCTGCCGATGACGGCGGGCGTGTTCAACCTGCTCTGGGCGGTCGTGGTGGTGCTGATGATCGTCCGGCCGGGATCGACCACCGGCGTCTGACCTCGCCCGCGCCGGGGTAGTACTGTCCGGCCATGACGATCATGGCGGGGATGGGGCCCGGCACCGGGGCGGGCATAGGGCCACTGCTGCGCGGCTGGCGCGAACGGCGGCGGCTCAGCCAACTGCAGCTCGCCCTGCTGGCCGACTCCTCGGCCCGGCACATCAGCTTCGTCGAGAACGGCCGCTCCCGGCCCAGCCAGGACCTCGTGCTCCGGCTCGCCGAACACCTCGACGTCCCGGTGCGGGAGCGCAACGCGCTGCTGCTGGCCGCCGGCTACGCGCCGCTCTACCCGGAGAAGCGGCTGGACGACCCCTCGATGGCGGCGCTGCGCTCCGGCATGGAACGACTGCTCGCCGCCCACGACCCGTACCCGGCGCTGGTCGTCGACGGGTCCTTCCGGGTGCTCGCGGCCAACCGCGCGCTCGGACTGCTGCTGGCGGGGGTCGCGCCGCACCTGCTGGAGCCGCCGCTGAACGCCGTCCGGATCACCCTGCACCCGGAGGGTCTCGCGCCGCGGATCGTGAACCTGCGGCAGTGGCGGCGGCACCTGCTGGAGCGGATGGAGCAGCAGCTCGGACTGGTCCGCTCGGCGCCGCTGCGGCTGCTGCTGGAGGAGGTGCGGGCCTACCCGGAGCCGCCGGGCGTGGTGGAGGCGGCCGAGGAGGACCACACCGAGCTGTTCCCGTTCGCGCTCCCGCTGCGGATCGCGCACGAGGGGCGGGTGCTGTCGTTCCTGTCGACCATCGCGACCTTCAACACGCCGATGGACGTGACCGTCTCCGAACTCGCCCTGGAGGCCTTCCTCCCGGCCGACACGGAGACGGCCGCGTTCCTCCTGGCCGCCGTGGGGGCGGAGCGGTAGGACCGTTCCGGCGGTATGGCGGTCGGGCGGGCCGACGGTCAGCCCGGGATCCGGCGGAGGGTGGTGAACTGGAGCACGGCGAAGCCGGCCACCGTGGCGGCCTGCAACGGGATCCAGACGTAACCGGCGGTGGTCGGCTCGAACCACAGCTCCATCGCCACCACGCTGAGCGCCGTCCAGACCAGGTTGATGTCGATCACCGCCCGCACCGCGGTCCGCGGCGGCTGCGGACGGGTGGCCAGCAGGCCGACCGCCAGTCCGAACACCGCCAGCACGGCGCCGAGTTCGAGCAGGGTGGAGCGGCCGACCCCCAACAGGTCGCCGAGCGGTCCGGAGAAGGCCAGGTAGGCGAGGCCGTTGCCGCCGCTGACCACGGCGTCGAGGGCGAGGAAGCGGCGCAGCGCCGTCCAGGAGGCGGGGGCGGTCCGACGGGCGGTGGCGACGGTGTGGGCGGACATGGCGGATCGGCCTCCGGCGGTGGGGTGGGATCCCGGTCGGCGCTCCGCCGCCGGGTGGGCACCACTGTGCCGGGCGGGCGGACGGCCGTCGATTACCTCCGGGGTCATCCGCCCGCCCCTGTCGGCCGTGCCCCGCACCCGGCCAGGTCAGGTCAGGTCAGGGCCGGCCGACGCGCGGCCGGAGCGCCTCGGCGCCCGGCGGCCGCAGCGGCACGCCCGCGCGCTTGACCGCCCGCGCCACGATCACCGTCTCGGCGCGGCCCACGCCGAGCGGGCCCAGGGTGTCCGTGACGAACCGGTAGAGGCCGCCGTGGTCCGGGCAGAACACCGCGGCCATCAGATTGGCCGGCCCGCTGGTCGCGAACACACCGTGCACCTGCGGGTGGCGGCCCAGCGCGGCGCCGACGGCCGCGAGCCGGCCCGGCGGCACGTCCAGCCACAGGTTGGCGTCCACCGCGAGCCCCAACAGCCGCGGGTCGACGGTGACATGGGTGCGCAGCAGCCCCGCCCCGTCCAGCCGGTGCAGCCGGCGCCGGACGGTGGACTCGGGGGTGCCGGCCGCCGCCGCCAGCATCGCGTGCGACTGCCGGGCGTCCTCGCCGAGCCGGGCCAGCAGGTCGCGGTCCAGTGCGTCCAGCGACACACTCCCGGGGGCCGGGCGGGCGGCCGGGGGTTCGGCGAGCGCGGCCGCCTCCGCCTCCTCCAGGTGGCCGGAGCGCCACTGGCCGGCGTCCGCGAAGGCGTGCAGCACGGCGTGGACGGTGGTCTCGGTGACCGCGGCGGTGGCGGGCAGTTGCCCGTTCAGCAGCCGGTCGCGGGCGCCGGCCCCGGTGAGCATCACCGCGCCGACCTCCTGGCCGCCGAGCATGACGTCGACGAAGGGCACGTCGGGCCGCTCGGCCAGCGCCCGGGCGACGGCCTCGCCCTTGCCCCGCAGCACCCGGATCCGCAGCAGCAGCGCGCCGACCGCCGCGTCCTCGACGTCGGGCATCCGGACCACCCGGACCAGGCCGGTCTGCTGGAGCCGGACGAGCCGGCGGGTGACGGTGCGCGGGGAGACACCGAGCACCTCGGCGATCCTCCCGGCCCCGGCCCGGCCGTTCACCTGGAGCGCGCAGACCAGCCGGCGGTCCAGGGTGTCCAGCACGGTGTCCGGATCAGCAGCAGCGACGTCCATGGTGTCCGATCTCCGTCGTCCGTCCCGCACCGGACGTCCTGTCCGGGCGCTCCGACGGTACTCCTTGACCGCACGACCACGAGGAACGGGAGAGGGACCATGGGCGACATCGAGGTGCGGGAACTGCGGACGCTGCTGCCGGCCGTGGAGGCGGCGGTCCGGGAGGTCGGCGCGCGGCTGGCCGAACGGCGGCCGGCCGAACCCTGCCAGGAGTTCGGCCTGGCCGGGGCGATGGCGCGGTTCGCCGCCTTCGACGACCCTGCGGCCGCCGAACTCCGTTCGCGGCTGGGCGCGTTGCGCCCGGAGGCGGGCCTGCTGGAGGACGAGTTCGACGGCGCGGTACCGGCCGGGGGCGAGTGGTGGCTGTGCGACGCCATGGACGGCGCGGTGCAGTTCCTGCTCGGACTGCCGCAGTGGGCGGTGACCGCGACCCTGGTGCGCGACGGCGCGGCGGTGCTGGCCGTGGTGCACGCGCCGCAGCTCGGCGCCCGCACCTACCGGGCGGTGCGCGGCGGCGGGGCGGAGCTGGACGGGCTGCCGATCGCCGCCGTGGAGCGGGAGTTGGCGGCGGCGGTGGCCGGGACCAGCCAGCCGCCGGGGGTGGCCGCCGACCCGGTGGCGCTGCGCCGGGCGGGCGCCTCGCTGTCGGCGGTGGCGGGATCGGTGCTGGCCGTCCGCAATCTGGGGCCGACCTCGCTCCAGGTGGCCCAGGTCGGCTCCGGACACCTGGGCCTGTTCTGGGAGTTCGGCGCGGACGCGGCCAATCTGCTGCCGGGCGCGCTGGTCGCGGCGGAGGCGGGCGCGGCGGTCACGGACGCCGCGGGGGCCGCGTGGACGCCCGCCGCGGACGCCCTCCTGGCCGCCGCGCCGGGCCTCCACGGCCAGGTGCTCCCACTGCTGAACGGTCTTGGCTGAACGTCAGATGCGGAACAGAGCGGCCGCGTTGTCGTGGCACACGGCCCGCATCCAGTCCTCCCCCAGCCCGAGCCGGTCCAGCGCGTCCAGCTGGTGCCCGTACCGGTAGGGGATGTTGGGGAAGTCGCTGCCGAGCAGCACCTTCTCCCCGAGGGCGCGCAGCCGGGGCAGCTCGGCGGGCGGGAAGGGGGTCTCCCGCTCGGAGAAGTCGGTGAACGCCATCGTGGTGTCCAGCCGGACGCCGGGGTACCGCTCGGCCAGGTCGAGGAAGTCGGTGTACTCGGGCAGGCCGAGGTGGGCCACCACCAGGACCAGCCGGGGGTGCCGGGCGAGCACCGCACCGATCGGGCCGGGGCCGGTGTGCTTGCCCGGGACGGGCCCGGAGCCGCAGTGGGTGACCACCGGTGTGCCGCTCTCCGCGAGCAGTCCCCAGACCTCGTCGAGCAGGTGGTCCGCCGGGTCGTAGCCGCCGACCTGGAGGTGCGCCTTGAACACCCGGGCGCCGTCGGCGAGCGCCCGGGCCACGTAGCCGGGCGCGCCGGGCTCGGGGTGGAAGGTCGCGGTGTGCAGGCAGTCGGGGGTGCGGGCGGCGAAGTCCGAGGCCCAGGCGTTCAGCCACTCGGCCATCCCCGGCCTGTGCGGGTAGAGCATCGCGGTGAACGCCCGGACGCCGAACTCCCGCAGCCTGGCGACCCGTTGCTCCTCCGCCTCGCGGTAGGCGATCGGCCAGGGGCGGCCGGTCAGCGGACCGGCCGCGTCGAAGTACGCCCACACCTTGTCGAGCACGTTCTTCGGCATGAAGTGTGTGTGGACGTCGATCAGTCCGGGCAGGCCGAGGTGCTGCCAGAAGGCGCGCACCCCGGCCGCCTCGACGGCGGGGGCGGGAGCGGCCACCGGGTCGGACCCGGTCATGCGGCGGGCACCGGCCGGGCGCGGTCGATGATCGCCGCGACGTCCGGGCCGGGCGGCAGGGTCCCGAACGCGCCGCCGTGGTCGCCGCCGAGCCGGGAGGCGCAGAACGCGTCGGCTACCGCCGGGTCCCCGTACCGGACCAGCAGCGAGCCCTGGAAGGCCAGCGCCATCGCCTCCACCAGCCGGCGGGTGCGGTACTCCAGCTGGTCGAGGTCGGTGAGCTGCTTGCGCAGCCCTGCGACGGCCGCGTCCAGCCGGCGGTCGGCGCCCGCCGCCGCGTCCAGCTCGCCGAGGAGGGCGTCGACGGTCTCCGGGTGCTTCGCCATGGCGCGCAGCGCGTCCAGGGCGGCGACGTTGCCGGAGCCCTCCCAGATCGAGACCAGCGGCGCCTCGCGGTAGAGCCGGGGCATGCCGGACTCCTCGACGTAGCCGTTGCCGCCCAGGCACTCCAGGGCCTCGGCGGCGTGCGCCGGACCGCGCTTGCAGACCCAGTACTTGGCGACGGCCAGGCCGAGCCGGCGGACCAGCGCCTCCCGCTCGTCCCCGGCGAGGGCGGCGTCGGTGGCCTGGGCGAGCCGCATCGCCACGGTGGTGGCCGCCTCGGACTCCACCACGAGGTCGGCGAGCACATTGCGCATCAGCGGCTGGTCGACCAGCGCCCGGCCGAACGCCCGGCGGTGCAGGGCGTGCTGGACCGCCCGGGTGGCCCCGAGCCGCATCCCGGCGGCGGCGCCGATGGTGCAGTCGAGCCGGGTCGTGTTGACCATCTCGATGATGGTCCGCACCCCGCGGCCCTCCTCGCCGACCAGCAGGCCGTACGCCTCCTCGTACTCGATCTCCGCGGAGGCGTTGGACTTGTTGCCGAGCTTGTCCTTGAGCCGCTGGAGGCGGAGCCGGTTGCGGCTGCCGTCCGGCAGGACACGCGGCAGCAGGAAGCAGCTGAGCCCGCCCGGCGCCTGGGCGAGGGTGAGGAAGAGGTCGGACATCGGCGCCGAGGTGAACCACTTGTGGCCGGTGAGCCGGTAGCTCCCGTCGGGCCGCGGGACGGCGGTCGTGGTGTTGGTGCGGACGTCCGAGCCGCCCTGCTTCTCGGTCATCGACATGCCGGCGATCAGTCCGCGCTTGCCGTGCGGCTCGCGCAGTCCGAAGTCGTACTCGGTGGCGGCGAGCAGCGGTTCGAACTCGGCGGCCAGCGCGGGCGTGGTGCGCAGCGCGGGAACGGCGGCGTAGGTCATCGAGACGGGGCAGGTGTGGCCGGCTTCGACCTGGCTCCAGACGTGGAACTTGGCGGCGCGGGCGGTGTGCGCGCCGGGCCGGTCGTCCCGCCAGGGGGCGGCGTGCAGGCCGTGGCCGACGGCGGTGCGCATCAGCTCGTGCCAGTACGGGTGGAACTCGACCTCGTCGATCCGGTGGCCGAAGCGGTCGTGGGTGCGCAGCACCGGCGGGTGCTCGTTGGCCAGCCGCCCCCACTCGGCGGCCTGCTCGGAGCCGGCCAGCCGGCCGAGGGCGCGCAGTTCGGGCTCGGCCCAGCCGGCGCCGGCCCGGTGCAGGGCGGCGAGCAGCGCGGGGTCGGCGGCGGTGTCGTGCCCGTACGGGGGCGGGGCCTGGTTGGTGACCTCATGCGTCGCTGTCATCGCGTTCTCCAAGCGCTCGGAGGGTGAAGGAGACGAGGGCGGGGACCACGGCGTCGGGGGCGGCCCCGGGGCCGTGCGGGGGTACCGCGGCGAGCGGGCCGGTGAGGGCCTCGGCGGTCGCGCCGACGATCGCGGCGGCGGTCAGCTGCGGGTCCTGGGGCGGCAGCCGTCCGGCGGCGAGCGCGGTGGCGATCTCGGCGGCGAGCACATCGCGGAAGGTGCGGCGGAAGACCAGGCGCTCGGCGTCCACCACGGTGTCGGCCGGTTCGACCAGCAGCGCGTGGGCGAGCCGGGGGGCGCGCAGGGCGCGGGCGGCGAAGGTCTCCACGACGGCCGCGATCCGGTCCCGGGGGGTGTCGTGCCGGGCGACGGCCTCGTGCACGGCGGCCACCTCCCGGGTGACCACCCGGCGGAAGAGCTCGACCGAGAGTTCGGCCTTGCTGGTGAAGTGCCCGTACATCGAGCCGGTGGCGATACCGGCCCGTTCGGCCACCGCGGCCATGCTGCAGCCGCCGTAGCCGCGCTCGGCGAGCAGGCCGACCGCGGCCTGGAGCACCGCCTCGCGCTGGGCGTCCAGTCGGGCTTGCACGGCGGGGGTGCGACGGTAGGCCATGGAAGCATTGAAGCACTGATTCACTGCTTCGGGGAGGTGCCTCGCACCCCCTGCCCAGAAGGCTCCGGGGAACGGCGACGCGGGCCCGGGAACGGCGGAGGGCCGCCCGTCCGGCGGGCGGCCCTCGCTTCGTACGGTCCCGCGAACGCGGGCGGTCCGGGCGGTCCGGATGTCCGAACCGTCCGGACGTCCGGACTACAGCCGGACGCGGTCCTGCTTCAGCCCCTCGATGTCCAGCGGGCCGATCGGCGGCACCTGGTACTGCCCCTTCAGCGCGCGGGCCGAGGCGTCCGTACCGAGGCCGGCCCACTCCAGCACCTTCGCGGTGGCCGCCGCCGACTCGTCGGCCGGCAGCTTGGCGATGTTGGAGCCGTGGTTGCCCCCCGGCACCGTGTAGACGTAGCTGTCCTCGCTGCCCCACCCGAGACGGAACGGCTCGGCGCCCCACGGGTCGTTCTGGCCGTAGACGTAGATGATCCGCTCGGCCGAGTTCCGCACCCAGCGGTCGATGTCGCGCATCGCGGACGGGTCGAAGCGCATCGGGATGGAACGCGGCACATAGGTGCGCGGCGCGTACAGCTCCTTGTAGTCGTAGTGCAGCAGGCCCTTGAGGGCCGAGACGTCGAAGGAGGGCGAGCCCAGCTCGGTGCCGGCCTGGTAGTAGTACGCGGTGTACCCGGCGAGCGCCTGGTCGCTGTTGCCGGTGATGCCGGACTGGGTGTCGAGCCAGGCGTACAGCGCGTCGTCGGTGCCGGCGGCGCCCGGGACGTTCACGCAGTCGGCAGCCAGGCTGTACTGCCAGAACGCCCAGACCGAGTCCAGCACGGCCAGCTCGTACGCCTTGTCGGCGCTGCCGATCGTGCTGAAGGTGGAGCCGGCGGCGGCGTTGTCGGCGGCGTAGCGGGGCTCCAGCCGGTCGCGGCGGGCCAGCAGTTCACGCTGGGTGGCGGTCAGCGCGGCCCGGCACTCCGGGGTCCCGACGTTGCGGAAGAACCGGCTGTACGCGGAGTCCTCGCGCTCGTCGACGTCGTTCGGGGCGACGTAGGCGATGGTGCCGGCCACGTCGTCCGGGAAGAAGCGCCGGTGGTAGGTGGAGGACATGCCGCCCTTGGAGGCGCCGGTGGACAGCCACTCCTGGTGGTAGATCCGCTTCAGCGCGGTGATCAGCCGGTGCGCGTCGGTGGCCGCCTGCTTGATGCCGGCCTTGCTCCAGTCGGCGGGCTCGGGGCGGGACGGCGTGAAGTAGCGGTACTCGATGGAGACCTGGTTGCCGTCGACCAGCCGGGCCGGCTCGGTGCGGGAGGGCGCGGTGCGCAGCGTGTAGCCGTTGGTGTAGAACACGGTCGGCCGGTCGTAGCCCCGGTGCAGCACGCTCAGCCGCTGCTGGAAGGTGCCCAGCCAGGGGCGGGCGTGGTCGATCGGCTGGGTGTAGGTGAGCAGGAAGTAGCGGTGGCCGGTGGTGGTGGGCTGCTCCTCGGTGACGGTCATCCCGGGGATCCCGGCCAGCCGCGCCTTGATGTCGGCCGACGGGTCGTCGGCGACCGAGGACGCGACGCCCTCGGGGCCGGTCGTCCCGGCGGACCGGGCGAGCGCCGTCGGGGCCAGGCCGAGGCCGAGCAGCGGTATCAGCAGAACGGCTACCAGCAGCCTTCTGATCGTGGTGGTCATCAACTCTCCATCGGGTCAACGGAACTGTGCGGTGTTCTGGTCCGAACTCTCCGGCAGTCGGCGCACCGCCGCCGCCGGACGGACCGGCCGTCCGGTAGACGGCCGAATGGGCCACCCGCCGGTCGCGGATGGCCCATCGGGGAAAAAGTGCCGGTCAGGGGCGCGGCAGGGTGCAGCCGGCCCTGGTGAGGTCGAGCTTGTTGCCGGTGCCGAAACAGGCGGGGATGATGTACGTCTCCTGGGCGTAGCCGATGCCCCGGCGGACGGTCACCGCGCCGTTCTGGTCCACCTCGCACGGGTTGTTCAGGGTGCAGCGCTGGCCGTCCTCGTTGATGGTGTTGTTCACCGCGACGACCTGCCCGCTGTTGGCGTCGACCACCGGGGAGCCGGAGGTGCCGCCGATGACGTTGCAGGTGGAGGTGTAGCGGAGGGAGTCCTTGAAGGTCCAGTCCGCTTCCTTGAGCCGGTAGGCGAAGCCGTCGGCCGAGCAGGAGTAGATCTTCTTCCAGTACCCGGAGACGACCTTGATCGAGCTGCCCTGGACGGGGTGGGTGGCCGCGACGGTCAGCGGGGCGATGCCGTAGCGCGACTGGATCGCGGCGTACGTGGTGTTCAGCTGGTAGATCGACACATCGGTGTCGGTCATGGTGCCGTAGACCATCTTGCTGGCCTTCACCGTGCCGAGCGAACCGCCGCTCGCGTTGAGCAGGGTGAAGCTGCGGCTGGAGGCCTGGTTGGTGACCACCTGGCCGGGGCCGGGCATACCGGACTCCAGGCAGTGGCCGTTGGAGAGCACCAGGGCCGGGTCGTTGGCGGTCGAGGCGGGGAACCGGACCAGCGAGCCGGAGCAGTTGCTCAGCGCCACCGTCCCGGCGAACGTGACGGCGGCGACCTTCCCGGCCTGCGGCGACGTGACGTTCGTGCTGGTGGTGGCGGTGGACGCGGTCGCGGCGGGGGCGCCCGCCAGGGCGGTCGCCCCGGCGAACAGGAGCGCGGCGGCCGTGCCTATGAGCGGCTTCTTCATGAGAGACCTCTCGGTGTGTCTCGGCGTGGGGGTGCCCCAAAGCTGGCGCGGACATGACGTACTGTCAAGAGTCCTGTCACCGACCCCCGGACCAGAGGGCCGTGTTCCGGCCGCCGGACCCCGGTACTGTGGCCGGGACGGCAGGAAGACCATCTGGGGGGCTGACATGACCGGCGAGCACCGCGACCACCGCACGGACGACGCGCGACGCGGACCGACCGGGGGCCGACTGCTCGCGGTCAGCGACCTGCACGTCTCCTACCAGCAGAACCGTGACCTGGTGGAGCAGTTGCGCCCGGGTTCGCCCGACGACTGGCTGATCGTGGCCGGCGACGTTTCCGAGTCCACCACCACCATCCGCTGGGCCCTGGGCCTGCTGGCCGAACGCTTCGCCAAGGTCGTCTGGGCCCCCGGCAACCACGAGCTGTGGACCCACCCCAACGACCCGGTCCAGGTGCGCGGCGTCGAGCGCTACCAGCACCTGGTGGAGATGTGCCGCGAGCTCGGCGTGGTGACCCCCGAGGACCCGTACCCCGTGTGGACCGGCGCCGGCGGCCCGGTCGCGGTCGCCCCGCTGTTCCTGCTCTACGACTACACCTTCCGGGCCCCCGGCACCTCCACCAAGGAGGAGTCCCTGGCCGCGGCCTACGAGACCGGCGTGGTCTGCGCGGACGAGCGCTTCCTGCACCCGGACCCGTACCCGGACCGCGACTCCTGGTGCCGCGAGCGCGTCCGGCTGACCGAGAAGCGCCTCGTCGAGCACGACCCCGAACTGCCGCTGGTCCTGGTCAACCACTACCCGCTGGTGCGCAATCCCACCGAGATCCTCTGGTACCCCGAGTTCGCCCAGTGGTGCGGCACCGAGCTGACCGCTGACTGGCACCGCCGGTTCAACACCGCCACGATGATCTACGGGCACCTGCACATCCCCCGGCGGACCAGCTACGACGGGGTGCCGTTCGAGGAGGTGTCGCTCGGCTACCCGCGCGAGTGGGGGCGGCGCGGCCTGCCGGACCCGCTGCTGCGCGAGGTGTTCCCGGGCGCGTGAGGCGCCGCGTGCCGGTGGTGGCCGCTACTCGCCTTCGCCTCCCACCACCGGCTCCTGCCCCTGCTCCGGCTACTGCCCCTGCCCCTGCCCCTGCCCCTGCTCCGGCTCCGGGCGCGCCAACGTCACCGTCAGCTGCCCGTCCGACACGTCCGCGACCAGCGTGTCACCCTCCCGGACCGTGCCGTCCAGCAGCAGGTCCGAGATCCGGTTGTCCAGCTCCTGCTGGATGGTGCGGCGCAGCGGCCGGGCCCCGAACGCCGGCTGGTAGCCGAGGTTCACCAGCAGTTCCTTGGCCCCGTCGGTCACCTCCAGGCCGACGTCCTGGGCCTTCAGCCGGCGCCGGGTGCGGTCCAGCAGCAGGTCCACCACCTGCAGCAGGTCCTTGCGGGTGAGCGCGTGGAAGACGATCACCTCGTCGATCCGGTTGAGGAACTCCGGCCGGAACTGCGAACGCAGATCCTGCATCAGGTCGTCACGGATCTGGTCGACGTCACCCGCGTGATCGAGGATCCGCTGCGAACCGATGTTGCTCGTCATGATCAGCACGGTGTTGCGGAAGTCGACCGTACGCCCCTGGGAATCCGTCAGCCGGCCGTCGTCCAGCACCTGGAGCAGCAGGTTGAAGACGTCCGGGTGGGCCTTCTCCACCTCGTCGAAGAGCAGCACGCTGTACGGCTTGCGGCGCACCGCCTCGGTGAGCTGGCCGGCCTCGTCGTAGCCGACATACCCGGGCGGGGAGCCGACCAGCCGGGAGACAGTGTGCTTCTCCTGGAACTCGCTCATGTCGAAGCGGATCATCCGCTCCGGGTCGCCGAACAGCAGCGCGGCCAGCGCCTTGGCCAGCTCGGTCTTGCCGACACCGGTCGGGCCGAGGAACAGGAAGGAGCCGGTCGGGCGGTCCGGATCGCCCATCCCGGCCCGGCCGCGGCGGACCGCCTGGGCCACCGCGGTGACCGCCCGGTCCTGCCCGATCACCTTCTCGTGCAGATGCTCCTCCAGCCGGAGCAGCCGCTCCCGCTCGGTCGCGTTCAGCTCCGCCACCGGGATGCCGGTCCGGCCCGAGAGCACCTGCGCGATGTCGTCCGCGGTGACTGCCACGACCTCCTCGCGGGCCTCGGCGACCGCCGCCAGCTCGTCCTCGGTCTGCCGCAGCTCGGTCTTCAGATTGGCGGCCCGGACGAACTCCTCGTCCGCCACCGCCTCCTCCAACTCCCGGCGCAGCTTGGTGATCCGGTCCCGCACCGGCATCGCGACCGTGGAACCGCCCAGGCTGCGCAGCCGCACCCGCGCGCCCGCCTGGTCCACCAGGTCGATCGCCTTGTCCGGCAGGAAGCGGTCGCTGACGTAGCGGTCCGACAGGGTCGCGGCCGCGTCCAGCGCCTCGTCCGTGAACCGCACCTGGTGGTGCGCCTCGTAGGCGTCGCGCAGGCCCCGGAGGATCTCGACCGTCTCCTCCACCGTCGGCTCGGGCACCAGCACCGGCTGGAAGCGGCGCTCCAGCGCGGCGTCCTTCTCCACGTACCGGCGGTACTCGTCCAGGGTGGTCGCGCCGACCACGCTCAACTCACCCCGGGCCAGGGCCGGTTTCAGGATGTTGCCCGCGTCCATCGAGCCCTCTCCCCCACCGCCCGCGCCGACCACGGTGTGCAGCTCGTCGAGGAACAGGATCACGCTCTGCTCGGCCGCCGTGACCTCGTCGATCACGTTCTTCAACCGCTCCTCGAACTCGCCCCGGTACTTGGAACCGGCCACCAGCGCGGTGAGGTCGAGCGTGACGACCCGCTTCTCCTTGAGGATCTGCGGCACGTCCCCCGAGACGATCCGCTGTGCCAGCCCCTCCACGATCGCCGTCTTGCCGACGCCCGGCTCACCGATCAGCACCGGGTTGTTCTTGGTCCGGCGGGACAGGATCTCGACGGTCTGCTCGATCTCCTCGGCCCGGCCGACGACCGCGTCCAGCCGGCCCGCCCTGGCCTCCTCGGTGAGGTCGCGCCCGTACTCGTCCAGCGTCGGCGTCGCACTCGGCTGCCCGCCGCCACCGGTACCCCCGCCCGCGCCCCGGCCCGTACCCCGCCCGTCCAGCACCGAGCGCAGCGCGTCCTGCGACGGCGCCGCGTTGCGCACCGCTGTCCCCGCCCCCGACCGCTCCTCCTCCAGCAGCGCGCCGAGGATGTGCTCCGGCCCGATGTACGAGGCCCCCGCCGCCTGCGACCGCGCGTGCGCCGCCAGCAGCGCCCGCTTGGCCGCCGGCGTCAGCGCCGGCCGCCCCTCCTCCCCCGACACCTGCGCCCCGGACGGCAGCGCCTTGTCCAGGTCCCCCGCCAACCGGTCCGGATCCACCCCCGCCCGTTCCAGCATCCGCCGCGACGGATCCACCCGGGTGGCCGCCCACATCAGATGCCCGGTGTCGAGATCGCTCCCCCCACCCTCGGCCGCCCGCCGGGCCGCCGCCGCCAACAACTCCTGCGCCGACTCACTCAACAACCGCCCGATCGGCACCCGCTGCACCGCGGGCGGCGAGGCCAACGGGCTCATCCCGAAGAACCGGCTGAGCAGATCCGAAAACGGGTCGTTCGACCCGAACGGCGGCATGGTCACGGAAGGTCACCTCTCCCAAGCGGGGCGTGCGCCCACCCAAACACACCCCACCCCACCCTGCCTCCCGACCACAGCACCCGACTGACCCCGCCGCCGGGTCAGCCCCGCTGCAGCAGCAACCGCTCCCGCGCCGCCTTCGGCATCCCCGCCACCACCCGCTCCCAGGAGTGCTCCACCATCTCCCGCAGCTCCTCGTCCGGGACGGTCGAATCCAGTACGACCGTGATCCAGTGCCGCTTGTTCATGTGATACCCGGGCCCCACCGCCGCGAACTGCCCCCGCAGGTGCACCGCCAGCCCCGGCTCGCACTTCAGCGTCACCCGCTCCTCCCCCAGCACCGCGAACACCTTCCCCTCCACCTTCAACACCGTCACCCCCGGCCCGAACGCCTCGTCGTCCGTCACCCCCGGCAACCCCGAAGCCACCTCGAACAACTCCTCCGCCACCATCCGCTTCCCCTTCCCTCCCACGCCACAGGCCGACCACGGAACCGTACGCCCCACCGACCCTGCCTGACCGATGGCCTTCTTGTCAGAGTGCGCTCCGCGTGCTGATCTCGTGTCAGGGCCGGAGCGGAGGGGGCAACGTGGCGGAACTGACGGTCAAACCGTGGCGGCGGGCGGGCAAGGATCGGCTGTACGTCAATCTGGCCGGCCCCCGCGGCGAGGCGGTCGCGTGGCTGGACTGTCTGACCGGGGTCGTCACGATCACCGACGCCGCCCATGAATCGTCGGCGCTCGACAAGGTCAGGGAGTGGTGCCGGACCTGCGGTCGAGCGATCCCACCCCTGACCGTGCTCCACCGGACGTCACCCCACGTCCCGCCACCCGTACCGCCTCGCCCCACCTCCCCGCCGACAGTGCTGCCCGCTCTGCCGCCGCTCACGGTCGACGACGACCTCGCCTCGAACCGCCCCGGAGAAGGTGTCCGAGGCATGATCCAGGCCGATCAGAGCAAGCGGACGTGGCTGGTCCGCGTGGCGGCCAAGCTCTCCGGCGACGACCTCACCCGCTCCGAGCTGAGCAAGGGCCTCGACGGGGAAAGGTTCGTCGGCGGGCTGCTCGACAACCTGCGCGCCCACGGCTGGTACGTACTGCACGCCGTCCCGCTCCCGACCGGTGCGGACATCGACCACGTGGTGATCGGCCCGCCCGGGGTCTTCACGGTGAACACCAAGCACCACCCCGACGCCACGGTCTGGGTCGGCGACAAGCGGATCACCGTCAACCGCAACAGCTACCCGTACATCGAGAAGTCCAGCCTCGAAGGCAGCAGAACCGCAGAACTCCTGCACCACTGGTGCGGCCTCGCGATCCCGGTGCACCCGGTGATCGCCGTCGTGGGCGCCCGCACCCTGACCCACAAGGGAACCCCCGCCGTCGATGTGATCGACGGCACCCGGATCGCGGCCGTCCTGGCCTCCCGCCCCCCGCTTCTCGAAGCCCACCGCGCCGCAGCCGTCTTCAACATCGCACGCCGCCGAAGCACCTGGACCCAATTCGGCCGCCGCCCCGGCTGAGCCACCCGGCCAGAAGCGAACAGGACCCCCAAAACCGATCAAGGGCCAGTTCGGGAGGACGCCGCCTCCGAACTGGCCCTTCTCCGCTGTGGGCGCGGACGGTTTCGAACCGCCGACATCTGCTTTGTAAGAGCAGCGCTCTACCACTGAGCTACGCGCCCCCGGTCGGGCGGGTCCCGGGGGGCCGGGGCGCACGACGAGTGCCTAGGGTACCTGGTCCGGGGGGTGGTGTGGTGCAGGTGGTGGGGCGGTGGGGCGGGTGGGGTGCCGGGTCCGGGGGGTGATCGGGAAGAATGGGTGGTGGACCAGCGGTCGGGAACCAGGGAGCGCGCAGTGAGGGTGGCCGGCGGAGGCGGGCGGGGGCGACGGCGGGGGCCGGGGAGCGCGGTGGCCGAGGCGCTGGTGCTGCCGGTGGTGGTCGCGGGGGCGTTGGGGGCCGCGGGGGCGGCGTCGTTCGGGGCCGGCGGGGGCTGGTGGGGGCGGCGCGGCGGTGACGGCATGCGGGCGGACGCCCGGGCGGCCAGGGACGCGGCGCAGCAGGCGTTCTACGACGTGGACTCGACCCAGCGCGAGGTGCGGCTGGCGGTGGAGACGGTGCGGTCCGTCGGGGACAGTGCGACAGCCCGGCGGGCGGTCGCGGACTTCGAGGCGATCTCGGGCCGGGTCGACCAGGTGACCGTGAACTATCTGTCCGCCCTGGACGCGCACGACCTGGACGCGGAGGAGCTGGAGTCCGGTGCGGCCGCGCGGGCCAAGCACCAGCTGGACGACGTGAAGGGCCAGCTCGGTTCGGCGCTGTCGGAGCTGAACGACTTCCTGCGCAAGTTGCAGCCGACGCTGGAGCGGGCCGAGTCGCAGCTGATGCGGGTGGCACCGGCGGTGGAGCAGGCCAAGCGGGCGCTGCTGGACGCCAGCAACGCGCTGGACGCGGCGCGCGGCGCCGGGTTGCGGGCGGACGGGCCGGCGGCGCGGCTGGCCGAGCTGGCGCCGGAGCTGGGGCGGCTGAACGAGGGGGTGGCCCGGCACGGGGTGCCGGAGACGCTGGAGCGCGCCGAGCGGGTGAAGGAGCGTGCGGAGGCGATCGCGGCGGAGGTCGGGCACCTGCCGGAGCGGGCCCGGGAGATCGACCGTCGGGTGGCCAGTCTGCGGACCAGGATCCAGGCGCTGGAGACCAAGGCCGGCACGGTGCCGCCGGCGCTGAGCGAGTTGCGCCGGCGGTTCACGGCCGCGTGCTGGCAGGACCTCCAGCGGGTGCCGGACCAGGTGGCGGAGGCCGGGCGGGCCGCCGAGGCCAAGTTGGCCGAGGCGGCGCGGGCCCGGGACGAGCAGCGGTGGGCGGATGCCACGGGCGCGCTGGGGACGGTGCGCGCGCTGCTGGAGACGGCGGACGGGTCGGTGGTCGCGGTGAACGAGCGGCTGCGGCAGCTGAACGAGGTGCAGATCGACCCGAACAAGGAGGTCGAGCGGGCCCGGTTCGCGCTGCGGGACGCCCAGCGGCTGGCGATGGCCGGGCGGCACGCGCCGGATCCGCGGCACGCCGCGCCGTTGGACGCGGCGGTGGCCCGGCTGGACCGCGCGGTGGCCGAGCTGGAGGCGGCCGGGCGCCACCCGGACTACTGGCGGTTCCTGACCGAGTTGACGGCGGTGCGGGAGTCGGCGGCCCACGTGGTGGAGCTGATCCGCGGCGAGCTCGGCGGACAGAAGTAGGGACAGAAGTAGCTGCGGAAGGTGGAGCGGAAGCGGGAGCGGGTGCCGGTGGCCCGGATACGCTGGCGGGTATGCCTCGTTATGACTTCCGCTGCCGCTCCTGCGGCGCCACGTTCGAGCTCCGCCGCGCGATGGCGCAGGCCAACGACCCCGCCGTCTGCCCGCAGGGGCACCCGGACACCGTGAAGCTGCTGTCGGCCGTCGCCGTGACCGGTGCGGCCTCCGGCGGCGCCGCGCCGCAGCAGGCCCCGTCGGCCGGTGGCGGCGGGGGGTGCTGCGGCGGCGGCTGCTGCGGCTGACGGAAATCTAGGCGCCGAGAGCCGGGGCCGGAGCCGGGACGGGAGCCCCCGCCTCGCCCCGGACCCGGGCCAGGAAGCGGCGGGCGATCTCCTCGCCCGCCGCGACGCCGATCTCGTCGAGGGCGGTGACCCCGGGCGCCGTCCAGCCGGTGTCGGCCAGTTCGCCGTGGCCGGGGCGCCAGGCGGCGTCGGCGGCGAGCAGCAGGTCGGCGTCGAGCAGCGAGTCGCCGGCGGACAGCACCGTGGACGGGCCGACCCGCCGGACGACCTCCGCCAGCGCCGCGCTCTTGCTGAGCGGCCCCGGCACCGCGTACACCTTGCGGCCCTGGAGCGAGACGCTCCAGCCGCGTTCGGCGCACCAGCCGGTGAGTTCGGCGATCCAGCCCGTCGGCAGTTCGGCGCGCTCGACGACCAGGTAGGCGAACAGCTCGTCGGCGACCCGCCGCTTGTGGGTCCACTCGGGGTCGGCGCAGAGGGCCAGGTGGTCGACCACCTCCGCGAGCGGCGCCGCCCCCTCGGCCAGCCGGCCGGCCATCTCGGTCTGCCAGTCCTCGTCCGGCACGCCGTCGACGAGCAGCCGGCCGCCGTTGGCGCAGATCGCGTAGGGCGGCACCCAACCGGGCGTCGGGCCGGGCAGGTTGACCCGCTCATACTGGGCCCGGGTGCGGGTGGTGGCGGGGACGAGCACAGCCTCGCGGGCGAGTTCGACGAGCAGCGCGGCGGCCTCCTCGGTCATGAAGGACAGCGCCTTGCCGTCGTGCACCTCGACGGAGAGCAGGCGCGGCGCGAGCCGGTCCGGCACGTCCAGGGCGAGGGCCCGGTTGGAGTAGATCAGGGTGCGGTCGAGGTCGCTCGCGACGACGAAGCGCGGTGCGGCGGCGGAGCCGCCGTCCGGGCGGGCGTGACCACTCATCGGGCTCAGGACTCCTTGGTGATGACGGCCTTGGTGAGGACGGCCGTGCCGGAGGCGCCGGTCGCCCCACGGGTGTAGCGGGGGTGGATGAGTCCGACGCAGGAGTACGGCAGGTCGTCCACCTCCTCGACCGGCACTCCCCGCTGGGCGGCGAGCAGCCGGACGTGGTCGAGGTCGGCGCCGGCGCCGCGGCGGGCGAGCACCCGCCAGGGCACGCGGCGCAGCATGACCCGGGTGGTCTCGCCGACGCCGGGCTTGACCAGGTTGACGCTGTCGATGCCGTACTCGGCGCTGATCCGCTCGACCGCGGCCCAGCCGGCCCAGTCGGGGGCGCGCTCGTCGGCGTGCTCGGGGGCGAGGAAGCGCTCGGCCGCCGCGAGGGCCTCGGCCCGGACGTCGTCGAAGTGGTCGGCGACGGTGTCCAGGAAGGCGCCGGAGACGTCGGCGCCGGCCAGCTCGGTGTAGTGCTTGGCGCCGTGGAAGTCGTCGGGGCCGATCAGGTCGGAGCGCAGCACGGTGCGCGAGACCAGGCCGGAGACGGTCGAGTTGAGGCAGGCGGAGGGGATCAGGAAGTCGTCCCGGGTGCCGAAGGTGCGCACGCAGCGGCCGGGGTCGGCGAGGACGGCGAGGTCGGGGTCGAAGCCGGTCCCGGCGAGGGCCTCGGCGAGTTCGCGGGTGATCGCGCCCTTGCCGGTCCAGCCGTCGACGAACACCACGTCGGCGGCCCGGTGGTGGGCGTCGAGGTAGCGCAGGGCGGCCGGGTCGAGGCCTCGGCCGCGGACGATCGAGACGGCGTAGTGCGGGGCGTCGACGCCGTGTCCGGCGGCGAGCCAGCGGCGGATCAGGATGCCGACCGGCGTCCCGGCGCGGGCCAGCGAGGCGAGCACCAGGCCGGGGCCGCGCTCGCGCAGCAGGGTCTCGGCGACAGTGCCGACGGCGAGCGCGATCCGCCGGGCGGAGACCCGCAGCGCCTGGTGGAACAGCTCCTGGTACTCGGGGCTCGGCTGGTACTCGACCGGCAGCGACTCGGCGTAGTGGGCGCCGCCGCTCTGCACGGCCTCCTCGCGCTCCTCGGTGGGTGCCTCCAGGTCGACGCCGGTGAGGTCCTTGAGCAGCCAGGCCACTTCGTCGGCGCGGTAGGAGGAGAACTCGGGGCCGTACAGCGGACGCGCCGGGGCCGCCGGGACGGCGGGGGCGGTCGGCCGGTGGGACGGCAGGACGGCGAGCACCACCCGGTCGGTGACCCGGCGCAGCTGGCCGAGCAGGGCGCGCCCGCCCTCGTGCAGGGCGGGGGTGTCGGCGGTGTCGTCGACCACCAGCACCACGGTGCCGAAGCGGCGGGCCGGGTCGGTGCCGGGGGCGACGTTGTAGGCGTAGCGCTCGCGGGAGGAGTCGTCGGCCGGGTCGTCGTGAGCGGGGAAGGCCAGCCGGGTGCGGATGGCGTAGCCGGGGTCGTCGACGGCGAGGACGGGCGAGCGGGTGGTGGTGGAGTAGTGGACGCGGTCGGTGCCGCCGGGCAGCCGCTCGGCGAGGGCGCCGGCGAGCCGCAGCGGCGCGTACATCAGCTCCTCGAAGCCGAGCACCAGTACCTGTCCGTCACTGTCCTCGGGGTCGACCGCCGCCGCCAGCCGCTCGGCCAGACCGGGCAGCGCCTCCTCCAGCAGCGCGCGGTGCTCCCGGGTGAACCCGTGCCGCCCGCCGTCGGGCAGTCCGGCCGGCCAGTCCAGGTCGACCCGCACCAGCGGGGCGGCCGGGGCGGCCGGCGGCTCGGGCGCGGGACCGGCCTCGGCGATCAGCCGCTCGGCCCGGTCCAGGACGTCGGCGGGCAGTTCCACGCCGCCGTCGGCCAGCGCCACCAGGTCCAACCGGACGCCGAGTTCGGCCGCGGTGTCGGCGAGCCGACGCCGGTCGGCCGGGCCTCGCAGGTCGACCAGCGCGACCACCACGTAGTGCTCGCGCGGGTGGTTGGCGTGCAGTTCGCGGATGGTGTTGAGCACGGTGGTGCCGGTGGAGAACTCGTCGTCCACCAGGACCAGCGGGCCGTCACCGGCGAGCAGCCCGGGGTCCGCGGGCAGCAGCAGGTGGGAGGTGGCGTGCGAGTGCTCCTCCTCGAAGCCGCCGACCGGGGTGAGACCGGGCACCGGGCGGCGGGTGGAGTGCAGGTAGGGGGCGTCCAGGCCGTCGGCGACGCTGTGACCGAGGCCGGTGGCGGTCTCCGCGTAGCCGAGCACGACGGCGCGGTCGACGCTCTCCCCGGGGAGCGGCGCCAGCAGGTCGCGGACCCGGCGGCCGAGCTCCAGGCCGGCGCCGTGCACCACGGCGGGGCGCTGCGGGACGTGCTTGCCGAGCACGGTGGAGACCAGCAGGTGGGCCCGCTTGCGGTTCTCCCGCAGGGCGAGGCCGACCAGCTCGGGGAGGCGCTCGGAACCGGTCAGCACGACGCCCGCCCGCTCGGCCACCCAGCGCCCGGTCCACTCCCCCGCTCCCGCAGGCCCCTCGGCGCTCGACCCGAAGGAACCGCCGACCCCGAAGGAACCGCCGGTCCCGTCGGTCCTGTCCGTCCCGTCGGCTCCAGTGGTCCGGTCCTGCTGCGCTGCTGTCACTACGGGTCCTGTCTTCTGTCTGTGCGGTGCGGTGCGGTGCGATGGTGCCGCGGTGGGCAAGGTCTGACGGGCCGGCCCCGGGCCGGCCGGGCGGCTCAGCGGCAGAGGCAGGCCGAGAGCAGCTCCGCGAAGCTGACGTCCTCGCGGGCCACCCCGAACACCTCGGCGCGCAGCAACACCCGCTCCGCCCAGGCCCGGTGGGGCTTCGCCTCGTTCATCTTGTTGGTGTACGCCGAGCGCAGCACCCCGCCCCCGCCGCGCTCCTGCTGGAGGATGTCATGGGCGTCGCTGTACTCCTCGTGCGTGACGACGGAGAGCGCGTGGACGGCGGGCACATGGCTGGGGTGGATGCAGGTCTTGCCCAACAGGCCGTTGGCGCGGTCGAGTTCTATCTCGCGGATGAGCCCGTCCAGGTCGTGCTCGATGATCTGCCGGCGGACGGCCTCGCGCGAGGGCTCGGCCTCCGCGAACGGGGTGCGGCGCAGCTGCGGCTTGAACATCCGCTCCTGGACCGGGAAGTACTCCCAGACCGGGCCGGTGACGGTGAACCCGGTGCCGTCGGCGCGGCCGAGCACGTTCACCACGTCGCCGATCACCGAGGCGACCAGCGCCACGTCGTACGCGGTCAGGTCGGGCGAGCGGCGCAGTCCGTACGCGGAGCAGAGGTCGGTGACGCCGAGGCGGACGGCGAGGACGCGCTCGCGGTACTTGTCGAGCAGCCTGGCTATGCCGAAGAGCTGGTCGCGGCGGGTCTCCAGGTGGGCGAGCTCGGGCGACTCCAGCACGGGCATCGCGAACAGCCGGCGCCCGGTGGCGGCCTCGGCGGCGGCGAGCGCCTCCAGGAAGTCGCCGCCGGTGTCCTCGGTGAACTTCGGCAGGACGAAGCCGGTGAGCAGTCCGATCGCGGGGCCGAGCCGGCCGGCGAGGTCGGTCAGCTGCGCGGGGGTCCGCACCCTGACGAAGAGGAGGGGAAGATCCTGTGCGCAAACGGTGGAGATTCCATCCGGTCCGACACCCTCCGTCACAGCGGCCCCGACACCCTCCGTGACGCCGGACCCGGCACTCTCCGTGACCTCCGCCCAGAGCTCGCCGAGCCGGGCCACCAGGTTGGCCTCGGCGTCCGGGACCTCGTGGTCGGCGATGGCGTCCTCCAGGCAGAGGACCATCGAGACCACGCCCTGCGCGGCCTGCTTGCGGATGTCCGTGCGCAGGGTGGGGCGGGTGGCCGGGCTGTAGAGCGTGGCGCCCAGCGCGGTGGCGAGCACGGCCGCCGCGCTGTCGGCGGTGAACTCCCCGGGAGCACTGAGAAAGAGCCGGTCGCGGACGTCGTCCGCGAGGTGGCCGAAGTGGCGCAAGGTGCTCTCCTCAGGAGGTTCGGCCGCCGGTCCGGCGGAGACGGGGGAGGACAGGGAGGGACGGTGTCGACACCCGGTCCAGCACCCGGTCCAACCGGCTCGACGGCCGTGGTGGTTCCCGGTCCGGCCCCGTCCGGTCACCGTTGTCCGGCCAGGAGCCCCCCGCCCGCCCATCGTACGGACGGTGCCGGGTCGTGGAGGCTTCCGAAACATCGAATTCTCGGAAGGTTACCTTCCACTTCACAAAGCGCAAGCGTTGGCAAAGTCCCACCACAACGCCTCCTCCGGTCACGTTGTCCGAAGGGGTGGCGAACAGGCAGGATGGTCGGCTATGACGCACGTGATGGCCAAGGGCGCCAACATCGCACTGCCGGTGGCGGCTGTCCGCGCCGTGCTGCGCTGGAGCGCCACGCCCGGTGCGCCGGACGTGGACGCCTCCGCGCTGCTGCTCGGACCGGCCGGCAAGGTCCGCTCGGACGCCGACTTCGTCTTCTACAACCAGCCCCGGCACCCGTCCGGCCTGGTGCGCCACCTGCCCAAGCAGCAGACGGCCGACGGCAGCGAGATCACCGACACCGTCGAGGCCGAGCTCGCCAAGCTGCCGGCCGACGTGGACCGGGTGGTGCTGGCCGGCTCCTCCGAGGGCGGGACGTTCCGGACGGTGAGCGGGCTGCGCCTGCTGCTGTTCGACGCCGCGGCCGGGGAGGGCGTGCCCGCGCTGGCCGAGTTCGCGATGGCCGACGGGGACGAGGTGACCGCGCTGGTCGCGGGCGAGCTCTACCGCCGGGCCGGCGCCTGGAAGTTCCGCGCGGTCGGCCAGGGCTACGCGTCCGGGCTGATCGGACTGGCCACCGATTTCGGCATCACCGTCGAGGACGAGGGCAACACCCAGGCCGGGACCGCCGCCCGCCCGCCCGCGGGCGACCCCCGGGCCGCCCTGCCCGACCCCCGGCCGGCCGGCCGCCCCGAGCCGGGCACCTTCACCCTGGCCCCGGCCGTCCCGCAGTCGTCCGTGCCACAGGCCTCCGCCCCGCAGGCACCGACCGGTGTCCCGGCCAACATGCCCCCGCCGCCGCCCAAGCCGCCGACGGTGCCGCCGAACCTCCCGCCCGCCCCGACCGCGCCGCCGGCCGGACGCCCCGGGTACGGCTACCCGCCGCCCGCCCCGCGCCCGGGGTACGGCTACCCCCAGCAGCAGCCCCCGGCGCCCGCACCCGGCTACGGCTACCCTCCCCGGCAGCAGCAGCCCCAGCAGCACCAGCCCCAGCAGCAGCCGGGCTACGGCTACCCGCCGCCGAACACCGCACCGCAGGCCCAGCAGCCCGTCCCGCAGCAGCCGGCCCCGCCCGCCGAGGAGTTCGCGCTGCCCCCGCAGGGCCCGCAGTTCCAGCCGCGCTGAGCCCGCCCGCTCGCCCACCCGCCCCGAGGGGCCGGACCCCCCGGCCTCACTCCGTCTTGTACCCGCGCTGCCACTGCATCCCGAAGCCGTACAGCCGGTCGATGTCCGCCTGGAACCCGTTCACGTACCGCACCTCGCGCCGCACCGTGAGCGTGTTGTCACCGGTGTTCTCGATCAGCACCACCGCACAGGAACGGGCCGCCGACGCCCGCTCCTCCAGATGGACCTCGATCCGCGGCCCGGACTGCGGCACGATCGTCACCACCGCGTTGGTCTGCTCGAAGGCCGGCGTGCCGTCGTAGATGTACACGAAGATCAACAGCCGCTTGAACTGGTCCTTCTTCTCCAGGTTGACGTACATCGTCTCGCCGGAGGGCGCCCCGTACTGGTCGTCGCCGCTGAGCTTGATGTACGGCGGGTTCCGGAGGTCGCCGAAGAAGCCGCCCAGCGGCTGCACCACACCCCGCTTGCCGTCGCTCAGCTCGTACATGCAGGCCAGGTCGAGGTCCACGTTGACCTGGGCGTTCTGGCTGGAGTCCGGCTCCATCGGGCTGAGGATGCGCGGGGTGAACACCCGCCGCAGGGAGTCCCTGGCACTCGCCCTCGGGGCTCCTATCCGGGTGGTCCAGTGCAGATTGACGTAGAGGTAGCCGGTGGTCGCCGCCGCACCGGTGATCGCGTGGTGCGGCGAGGACTTGGTCAGGGTGACCTTGAACTGGCCGCCCGTGTCGAGGGCGTTCCGCTCTCCGCGCAGGTACTCCCAAATCGAGGCCATGCCGTCCTCCCCCAGCCGCGCCAGCCGTTCTGACGGTCCGCCGCTCCATGATCGGGCATCAGCCCGCCCGCGGGTACCCGAACTCCCCTACCCGCCACCGCCCGCGGGTACCCGGAGTCCTCTTCCCGCCACCGCCCGCGGGTACCCGAAGTCCCCTTCCGGCCGCCGCCCGCCGGACACCGGACGGACACCGGCGGGTCGATTGGCGGGGTGAAGCTCACCTCCCGTACCATGCGGCCACTTCGGACGCGATATCGTCTAGCCGCACAGGTGTCCCGCCCGCCCGCCCGGGCGCGTCGGATCACCCGTCCGACGACGACGCTTCGTCAGGCCCGGTCCCGGGGACGGATCCTGATCATCGTGTCGCACTTGAGACCTTTGTCCCCTGCGGAAACCCGAGGCCCGACCCGCAATGAACCTGACCTCCATACAGCTGGTCTGGACCGTCATCGGCGGTGTAGCCCTGCTGTTCACCGCCATCCTGGTGGCGACGCTGCGCTTCAAGAACAACAACCGGAAGGACGATTCCAGCGACTCCTGGGAGCGCAGCGAGGAGCGCCGCCGACGCAAGGAGATGGTCTACGGGATCTCCTCCTACGTCCTGCTGTTCTGCTGCGCCGGCGTCGCGGCCGCGCTCTCCTTCCACGGCCTGGTCGGCTTCGGCAAGGAGAACCTGGGCCTGTCGAACGGCTGGGAGTACCTGGTCCCGTTCGGCCTGGACGGCGCCGCGATGTTCTGCTCGGTGCTCGCCGTCCGCGAGGCCAGCCACGGTGACGCGGCGCTCGGCTCCCGCCTGCTGGTCTGGGTGTTCGCGGTCGCCTCGGCCTGGTTCAACTGGGTGCACGCCCCGCGCGGCATGTCCCACGACGGCGCCCCCGAGTTCTTCTCCGGCATGTCGATCTCGGCCGCGATCCTGTTCGACCGCGCGCTGAAGCAGACCCGCAAGGCCGCGCTGCGCGAGCAGGGCCTCGTCCCGCGCCCGCTGCCGCAGATCCGCATCGTCCGCTGGCTGCGCGCGCCCCGCGAGACCTACGCCGCCTGGTCGCTGATGCTGCTGGAGAACGTCCGCAGCCTGGACGAGGCCGTCGACGAGGTGCGCGAGGAGCGTCAGGCGAAGCTGGACGCCAAGGTGCGTGCCCGCAGCGCCGACCGCCGCGAGCGGGCCGAGCTGAAGGCGATCTCCCGTCAGTCCGGTGGTGTGCTGTCCCGCAACCGCGCCGGCCGCCAGGTGCCCGCCCTCGCCGCTGCCGGAGACGGCCCGAGCGCTTCGGAGCCTGCCCTAGCCGTTGAGGTGGACGCCTTCTCCTCCCGCACCTCCGGCTCGCTGCTGGACTCCGCCCCGCTGGGCACCCTGGAGACCCGCCGCTCGCGCGGCTCCGAGTCCTCCTCCTCGACCTCGTCGTCGAGCTCGGCCTCGGCCTCCTCGTCGTCCGCCTACCGCTCGACGGTCGACCTGACGCCGGACGACGACACCCTGTCGATGCCCAAGCTCGACTCCCTGGAGCGCAAGCTGCGCGCCATCGAGCAGCAGCTCGGCTGAGCAGCGGCACCCGCACGCAGAACGCCGAACGGCCGTTCCCCACTCGGGAGGAACGGCCGTTCGGCGTTCACCGGGAGACCGGAGAGGATCCGGAGGACCGGCGGGGATCCGGGGGACGGGCGCTAGCTGTCGCTGCCCACCAGTTCCCGGTCCCCGTCGCCCCCGCCGTCGGCGCCCTCCCGGCGGTTGCGCAGGACCGAGGAGCCGAGCGCGAGGCCGATGAAGGCGACACCGATCAGGCCGGTGACGATCTCCGGGATGTGGTACTCGATGCCGACCAGCAGGATCACCGCGAGCGCGCCGATCGCGTAGTGCGCGCCGTGCTCCAGGTAGACGTAGTCGTCCAGGGTGCCCTTGCGGACCAGGAAGACGGTCAGCGAGCGGATGTACATCGCGCCGATGCCGAGGCCCAGGGTGATCTGGAAGATGTCACTGGAGATCGCGAACGCGCCGACGACGCCGTCGAAGGAGAACGAGGCGTCCAGCACCTCCAGGTACATGAAGAGGAAGAACGCGGCCTTGCCGCCCACCTGCACGATGGACTTGCCGGTCTTCTCCTGCGCCTCCTCCTTCTCGGCCTCCTCCTCCAGGCCCGCCTCGAAGACCGAGGAGAGGCCGTTCACCGAGAGGTAGGTGACGAGGCCGAGCACACCGGCGAGCAGGACCGTCTCGGCGTGGTCGGCGGCGAAGAAGTTGGCCGCCAGCAGCAGGGTGACCAGGGCGACGACGGTGGAGAAGGCCTCCAGCTTGCCGACCTTCTCCAGCGGGCGCTCGATCCAGGCCAGCCAGTTGTAGTCCTTCTCCTCGAAGATGAAGTCGAGGAAGATCATCAGCAGGAAGACGCCGCCGAAGGCCGCGATGGCCGGGTTGGCCGCTTCCAGGTACTGGCCGTAGGTGAGGCCCTCGTAGGTCTTGTCGCTGTGCAGCGCGAGGTCGACGACCGTGGCCGGGTTGAGGTGCGCGGTGAGGCCGACGACCAGCAGCGGGAAGATCAGCCGCATACCGAAGACGGCGATCAGCACGCCGACGGTGAGGAAGATCTTCTGCCAGTACGGGTTCATCCGCTTCAACACCGTGGCGTTGACCACCGCGTTGTCGAACGAGAGGGAGATCTCCAGGATGGAGAGGATCAGCACGATGCCGAATCCCTCGGCTCCCCAGAGCAGGCCGGCGGCGATCAGCCCGAGAATGGTGATCGCGAATGACCAGCCGAATGTGCGGAGGAACACGGGACTTGGTTACCTTTCGGGTTCATGGCGTCGACGAGGTCGACGTTCGCCGGGATGCGTCCGGACGCGCCGGGGCGCCGAACGGAACGATCACAGCGATGAGGGCCTTTACTGTACGTTTACGCCGAAATCGAGGGCAATGCCCCGCAGGCCCGAGGCATAACCCTGGCCCACCGCGCGGAACTTCCACTCACCGGCGTACCGGTACAGCTCGCCGAAGATCATCGCGGTCTCGCTGGACGCGTCCTCGGTGAGGTCGTAGCGGGCGATCTCCTGACCGTCCACCGAGTTGACCACCCGGATGTAGGCGTTGCGGACCTGGCCGAAGTTCTGCCCCCGGTTCTCGGCGTCGTAGATCGACACCGGGAAGACCACCTTGTCGACCTGCGGCGGCACCAGGTCCAGGTTGACCAGGACGACCTCGTCGTCCCCGTCGCCGTCACCGGTGAGGTTGTCGCCGGTGTGCTCGACCGAGCCCTCGGGGCTCTTGAGGTTGTTGTAGAAGACGAAGTACTCGTCGCCCAGCACCCGGCCGCTGGAGCACAGCAGCGCGCTCGCGTCCAGATCGAAGGGCGCGCCGGTCGTCGACCGGGCGTCCCAGCCGAGACCGATCTGCACCTGCGTCAGATTCGGCGCGGCCTTGGTGAGCGAGACATTGCCACCCTTGGCGAGCGTGACACTCATTGGCGGTCCTTCCTCCCTTGCCTCCCGGGGCGCATTCCAGGTCTATTCCCCCGCGACCCCGGCCGGCCCCTCCGGGCCGGCTGAACTTTCCTGAACTCCCATCCTTCCAGTGCGGCCGAGCAGGTCGTAGCCCGGGCACGGCAAACCCCGCGCCGACACAAGGCGAACGGCCGGGGCGGCCGCCGACGCTCTCGCGTCCGCGGCCGCCCCGGCCGTGCTTCACCACCGGGCCGTCACCGGCCCTGCCCCGACTCAGACGTTGACGCCGAAGTCCTGGGCGATGCCGCGCAGGCCGGAGGCGTAGCCCTGGCCGATCGCGCGGAACTTCCACTCGGCGCCGTTGCGGTACAGCTCGCCGAAGACCATGGCCGTCTCGGTGGAGGCGTCCTCGGTGAGGTCGTACCGGGCCAGCTCCTTGTTGTCCGCCTGGTTCACCACGCGGATGAACGCGTTGCGGACCTGGCCGAAGTTCTGCGAGCGGTTCTCGGCATCGTAGATCGACACCGGGAAGACGATCTTCTGCACGTCGGCCGGCACGGTCGCCAGGTTGACCTTGATCGCCTCGTCGTCGCCCTCGCCCTCACCGGTGAGGTTGTCACCGGTGTGCTCGACCGAGCCGTCGGGGCTCTTCAGGTTGTTGAAGAAGACGAAGTTGCCGTCCGCGCCGACCTTGCCCTGGTCGTTGCAGAGCAGAGCGCTGGCGTCCAGGTCGAAATCCGTGCCCGTGGTGGTACGGACGTCCCAGCCGAGGCCGACCAGTACGGCGGTCAGGCCCGGGGCCTCCTTGGTGAGCGAGACATTGCCGCCCTTGCTCAGGCTGACACCCACTTGTCCTCCAAGATTCGGGAGGCACTCCTCGGTGCCCCCGTGGTGCGGTCCGAAGCTCCGGCGGCGAACCGCCCCGAGCCTCTGACCAGCCAACGGACCGATCGTAGTGCGGGGTTCCCGTCCGCGCCGGGGAACCGCGTGGACCCGGTGCCCGCGACGCCCCGGACCAGGCCGGGAAGCGCGCCGGACGGGTGCCCCGGACGGCTCAGAGCGCGCCGAGGGCGGTCAGGTACTCCTGCTCGTCACGGGCGTCCGGCAGGCCGTTCACGACGCTCCAGCGGACCACGCCGGCCTTGTCGATCACGAAGGTGCCGCGGACGGCGCAGCCCTTCGTCCCGTCGAAGACGCCGTAGGCGCGGGAGACCTCGCCGTGCGGCCAGAAGTCGGAGAGCAGCGGGAAGTCCAGGCCCTCCTGCTCGGCGAAGATCCGCTGGCTGAACGGCGAGTCGTTGGAGACACCAAGCACCTGGACCTCGTCGTTCTGCAGGCGCGGCAGCTCCTTCTGGATCGCGCAGACCTCACCGGTGCAGACACCGGTGAACGCGAACGGGTAGAAGACCACGACGACGTTCTTGTCACCCCGGAAGTCGGAGAGCCTGACCAGCTCGCCGTGCTGGTTCTTGAGCTCGAAGTCCGGAGCCTCGGTGCCGATCTCGATGGCCATGCGGTGACCTTTCCCACTCGACGCGACTGGGCCGCGCGGGTGACGCGGCGAGCGCCATCCTCGCATTCGCCGAGGCCGGTTGAGCCGGACGGGTGAGGGCTGCGCCGTCCGGGGCCACCGCTTTCGCCCTGGGCGAACGGTTCGGCCGTCCGGGTTGCGGCACCCGTCGGACGGCCGTCCGGGTCACGGCGCGCCCTCCGGACGGCCCTCCCGGTCGCGACGCCCTCCGGACCGCCTTCCGGTCGGCCGTCCGGGGAAAACCGACCGGGCCCCGCCGGAGGGAGACTCCGGCGGGGCCCGGTGGGGCCTTCTGGCAGGACTCAGCGCTTGGCCGGCTTGGCCGTCGACTTGGTCGCCAGGCGGGTCGCGGCCCAGTCCTTGGCGATCGCGATCGAGCTGGTCTGGGAGAGACCCGCGGTCTTCGCGGCATCGGCGATGTCCGAGGCCTCGATGTGGCCGTCACGGCCGGTCTTGGGCGTCAGCAGCCAGATCAGGCCGCCCTCCGCCAGGTATTCCAGGGCGTCGACGAGGGAGTCGGTGAGGTCTCCGTCGTCGTCGCGGTGCCACAGCAGGACGGCGTCTGCGACGTCGTCGTAGTCCTCGTCGACAAGATCGGTCCCGGTGATCTCCTCGATGCCCTCGCGGAGGTCCTGGTCACTGTCTTCGTCGTACCCCAGCTCCTGGATGATCTGGCCCTCGTCGAAGCCGAGACGGGCTGCCGGGTTGGACTTGTCCGCGGGGTCCGCGGTCGCGCTCACGGGAATAACCTCCAGTATTCGGCCCGGCGTCCATGCCGAGGCTGTGGCCGTAGTCCACACGGGCGCGGCGGTTCGCGCAAGTACCCGACCCCCGATCCCCTCCAAAGGTTGACGTGTCGCACGGGAACACGCCGGGCGACGTGTCGGGAATCACACCGATTTGCCCTTCTCTGCACAAGACAAGGATGCTTCGGGAGGTCCCGGTCCACAGGCCGTACGCACGCCCGAGATGCGAACAGCATTCGGGTCCGCGCGTGCGCGGGCGTAGAGTCTCCTGTTGGCCCTCACCCCGGCCGTCCGCCATCGGACGGGCGGGAAACCAGGTCGGACCACCTCTGTTCGTAACACCCGGAGGTGTGCGGCACGGACGACGCTGTCCGAACCGCACATCGCCAGACCGTTCCTTCTGTTGGGCGGAACGGTTACCGATCGGTAGAGATGACGGATCTCCGAGCGCGGTAGCACGATGGAGGCGGCGCGACACACCTCAGTTTCGACCGACAGTGAAGGAACAGCGTGGCTTCCGGATCCGATCGCAACCCGATCATCATTGGCGGCCTTCCGAGTCAGGTCCCGGACTTCGATCCCGAGGAGACCGCGGAATGGCTGGAGTCGCTCGATGCGGCCATCGACGAGCGGGGGCGCGAGCGTGCCCGTTACCTGATGCTGCGGCTGATCGAGCGCGCCCGCGAGAAGCGTGTCGCCGTGCCCGAGATGCGCAGCACGGACTACGTCAACACCATCGCCACCAAGGACGAGCCGTTCTTCCCCGGTAACGAGGAGATCGAGCGCAAGATCCTCAACGCGACCCGCTGGAACGCCGCGGTGATGGTCTCCCGGGCGCAGCGCCCCGGCATCGGCGTGGGTGGGCACATCGCCACCTTCGCCTCCTCCGCGTCGCTCTACGACGTCGGCTTCAACTACTTCTTCCGGGGCAAGGACGCCGAGGGCGAGTCCGGCGACCAGATCTTCTTCCAGGGTCACGCCTCCCCCGGCATCTACGCCCGCGCGTTCCTGCTGGACCGGCTCACCGAGCAGCAGCTCGACGCCTTCCGCCAGGAGAAGTCGAAGGCCCCCTACGGCCTCTCCAGCTACCCGCACCCGCGGCTGATGCCGGACTTCTGGGAGTTCCCGACCGTCTCGATGGGCCTCGGCCCGCTCGGCGCGATCTACCAGGCGCGGATGAACCGCTACCTGGAGCACCGGGGCATCAAGGACACCTCCGACTCGCACGTCTACGCCTTCCTCGGCGACGGCGAGATGGACGAGCCCGAGTCGCTCGGCCAGCTGTCCCTGGCCGCCCGCGAGGGCCTGGACAACCTCACCTTCGTGGTCAACTGCAACCTGCAGCGCCTCGACGGCCCGGTCCGCGGCAACGGCAAGATCATCCAGGAGCTGGAGTCGCAGTTCCGCGGCGCCGGCTGGAACGTCATCAAGCTGGTCTGGGACCGCAGCTGGGACCCGCTGCTCGCCCAGGACCGCGACGGCGTCCTGGTGAACAAGCTGAACACCACGGTGGACGGCCAGTTCCAGACCTACGCCACCGAGTCCGGCGCGTACATCCGGGACAACTTCTTCGGCGGCGACCTGCGGCTGCGCAAGATGGTCGAGAACATGACCGACCAGCAGATCCAGCACCTGGGTCGCGGCGGCCACGACCACGCCAAGGTCTACGCGGCGTACAAGGCGGCCCGCGAGCACAAGGGCCAGCCGACGGTCATCCTCGCCCAGACCGTCAAGGGCTGGACCCTCGGCCCCAACTTCGAGGGCCGCAACGCGACCCACCAGATGAAGAAGCTGACGGTCGAGGACCTCAAGCGCTTCCGCGACCGGCTGCACCTGCCGATCACGGACAAGCAGCTGGACGAGGGCTACCCGCCCTACTACCACCCGGGCAAGGACTCGGAGGAGATCCAGTACATGCACGACCGCCGCAAGGAGCTGGGCGGCTACGTGCCGACCCGCAAGGTGCGGCCGAGGCAGCTGGAGCTCCCGGGCGACGACGCGTACAAGGCGGTCAAGAAGGGCTCCGGCAACCAGACCATCGCCACCACCATGGCGTTCGTCCGGGTGCTCAAGGACCTCATGCGGGACAAGGGCATCGGCAACCGCTTCGTGCCGATCGCGCCCGACGAGTACCGCACCTTCGGCATGGACTCGCTGTTCCCGTCGGCGAAGATCTACAACCCGCTGGGCCAGACCTACGAGTCGGTCGACCGCGACCTGCTGCTGGCCTACAAGGAGTCGCCGACCGGCCAGATGCTGCACGACGGCATCTCCGAGGCGGGTTGTACCGCCTCGCTGATCGCCGCCGGCTCGTCCTACGCCACCCACGGCGAGCCGCTGATCCCGGTCTACGTCTTCTACTCGATGTTCGGGTTCCAGCGCACCGGTGACCAGTTCTGGCAGATGGCCGACCAGCTGGCCCGCGGCTTCGTGATCGGCGCCACCGCCGGCCGCACCACGCTGACCGGCGAGGGCCTGCAGCACGCCGACGGCCACTCGCACCTGCTGGCCTCGACCAACCCCGGCGTCGTCGCGTACGACCCGGCGTACGGCTTCGAGATCGCGCACATCGTGCAGGACGGTCTGCGCCGGATGTACGGCTCCAGCGCCGAGCACCCGCACGGCGAGGACGTGTTCTACTACATGACCGTCTACAACGAGCCGATCAAGATGCCGGCCGAGCCGGAGAACGTGGACGTCGAGGGCATCCTCAAGGGTCTGCACCGGTACGCCCCCGGCACCGCCGGCCAGATCCCGGCCCAGATCCTCGCCTCCGGCGTGGCCGTGCCGTGGGCCCTGGAGGCCCAGCGGATCCTGGCCGAGGAGTGGAACGTCAAGGCCGACGTCTGGTCCGCGACCTCCTGGAACGAGCTGCGCCGCGACGCGGTGGAGGCCGAGGAGTTCAACCTGCTGCACCCCGAGGAGCAGCAGCGCGTCCCGTACGTGACCAGCAAGCTCCAGGGCGCCGAGGGCCCGTTCGTCGCCGTGTCCGACTGGATGCGCGCGGTGCCGGACCAGATCTCCCGCTGGGTGCCGGGCCAGTACCAGTCGCTGGGTGCCGACGGCTTCGGCTTCGCCGACACCCGCGGTGCGGCCCGTCGCTTCTTCCACATCGACGCGCAGTCGGTCGTGCTGAGCGTGCTCACCGAGCTCGCCAAGCAGGGCAAGATCGACCGCAGCGCGCTGAAGGACGCGATCGACCGCTACCAGCTGCTCGACGTGGCGGCGGCCGACCCGGGCGCCGCGGGCGGCGAGGCCTGAGCGCAGCGCTGATCCCCTGAGGGGCCGGTCCCCCCGCCGTGTGCGGGAGGACCGGCCCCTCGCCGTTTCCCCCGGGGCTGTGCTCAGGACCGGTTCCGGCCGCCTCTTAACCTTCCCGAGAGTCACCCTTAAGGTGTCCCGAGGGGGCGAGGGGGAGGGGGCCGGGCACGGTGCGCACACCTAGGTCGGGGGCCTTTCCCCTGGCGGTGCTGGTCGGGGTGACGACCGGCGCCCTGCTGTCCCAGCTGCTGCCCGCTCCGGAGGAGATCGGCGGGCCGTCGGTGGCGCTGCCGGCCGCCTCGGACCGGGTCGTGGTCGAACTTGTGCCGGTGCCCGCGGCGCCGGGAACCGTGCCCGGACCGGCCGAGTCCGCCGGGCCCGGAGGACCGGCGGCTGCCGAGGGTCCCGCGCCCGGGACGTCCGCGCCGCCGACCGCACCGGACGGGCCGGCCGAACCGGGCGACTCCTCCGCCACCGCTCCCGGCGCCCCTGCGGCGCCCGGCACCCCGGCCGGACCGGCCCTCGGGCTGGTCGCCGCCGAGGTCCCGGCGGGCAGGCCCGGCCCGACCGCGTCGGCACCGGCGTCGGCAACCGCCCCGGACCGGGCCGGGGCGACACCTCCGCCCACCGCACCGGCCACCGGGCCGACCGCACCGGCCGTCCCGCCGACCGGCGGCGCCGGTGGGACCAGTGGGACCAGTGGGACCGGCGGGGCCGGCGGGGCCGCCGGAGCGGGCGGGACCGGCGACGTCGGGGCCGCCACCGCGGCGCCCGGCCCGACCCGGACCCCGACTCCCCCGCCCGCCGGTGGCACCGGCGGTGCCGGCAGCGGCGGCCACTTCGGCCCCAGCCAGGTGCTGCCCACGCCGAGCCCCTCCGCCACGCTCTCCGAGGAGGAGTACTGGCGGCGGGCCGAGGCCTGCTGGGCCGCCGCCGAGACCGACCCGTCGCTGGACTGCCCGACCTCCTGACGCCCCACCTCCTGACGCCGCGAGGCCACCGGGCCCCGGCCCCGGAAAGCCACCGGCCCCGGACCGCGGGAACGGTCCGGGGCCGGTGCCCGGCGGGGGCACGGGGCGGGCTGGTCAGATGTGGACGGCGGGCCCGGCCTCGGTGGTGCCGCGCCGGGTCAGCAGTCCGAGCACGGCGGCCGCGAAGGCGACCACCGAGGCGACCGCGAAGGCCAGCGACATACCGCTGACGAAGGAGTCGTGGACGGCGCCGGCCATCGCGTCGACCACCTGCTGCGGAGTGCCGGCCGGGGCGGGCGGGGCGATGCCCAGCTGGGCGGCCTGGTTGAGGCCCTCGGCCTGGCCCGGCTCGACCGGGGGCAGGCCCGCGCCGGCCCAGTTGCCGGGCAGCACGTCGGTGACCCTGGCGGCCATCAGCGCGCCGAGCACGGCGGTGCCGAGGCTGCCGCCGACCTGCATCGCCGACTGCTGGAGGCCGCCGGCGACACCGGACAGCTCCATCGGCGCGTTGCCGACGATGACCTCGGTGGCGCCGACCATGACCGGGCTGATGCCCAGGCCCATCAGCACGAACCAGAGCGCCATCACGCCGTTGCCCGAGCCGGCGTCCAGGGTGGACATGCCGAACATCGCGACGGTGGTGATCAGCATGCCGCCCACGATCGGGACGCGCGGGCCGAGCTTGCCGATCGCGATGCCGGCCACCGGCGAGCCGACGATCATCATGGCGGTCATCGGCAGCAGGTGGACGCCCGCCTGGACCGGCGACATGCCGTGCACGTTCTGCAGGTAGAAGGTCACGAAGAAGATCGCGCCGAAGAAGGCGAAGGCCATCAGGGCCATCAGCAGGACGCCTGCCGACAGCGGCACCGAGCGGAACAGCGCGAGCGGGACCAGCGGCTCGCGGGCCTTGCCCTGCCAGAGCGCGAAGAGCACCATCAGCACCACCGCGCCGCCCAGCAGGAGCAGGGTGGAGGCGTCGCCCCAGCCCCACTCGGGGGCCTTGATGATGCCGAAGACCAGCGCGAACATCGCCACCGAGAGCAGCACGATGCCGGGGATGTCGAAGGACCTGGCGGCGTTCTCGGCCCGCACGTCCTTGAGGATCCACAGGCCGAGGCCCAGCGCCAGCAGGCCGACCGGGATGTTGATGAAGAACACCGACTCCCAGCTGACGTGCTCGACCAGCAGGCCGCCGACGATCGGGCCGGCCGCGGTGGAGGCGCCGATCACGCCGCCCCAGATGCCGATCGCCATGTTGAGCTTCGCGGCCGGGAAGGCCCCGCGCAGCAGGCCGAGCGCGGCCGGCTGGAGCAGTGCGCCGAACAGGCCCTGGAGCACGCGGCAGGCGATCACGGTCTGGATGTTGCCGGCGAAGCCGATCGCGGCCGAGGTGGCGGCGAAGCCGACCGCGCCGACCAGGAAGGTGCTCTTGTGGCCGAACCGGTCGCCGATCTTGCCGGCCGTGATCAGGAAGACCGCGAGGGCCAGCAGGTAGCCGCTGGTCACCCACTGGATCTCGGAGGGCGCGGCGTTGAGGTCGGCCTGGATCACCGGGTTGGCGATGGCGACGATCGTGCCGTCCAGGGCGACCATCATCACGCCGACGGCGACGGTGAGCAGGGTCAGCCAGGGGTGTCCCTGGAGGCTCCTCCCACCCGGCGAAGTGCCGGACGGCGGTGTGCCCGCCTCGGCGCTCTTGGTGAGGGACTGACTCATCTGGGCCCTCCGGGGCTGACTGCGGACGGACATGGTCGTGGCGCCCCGGCCCACCCGTCCCCACGAGTACCCGGCCCGAGGGGCGCCACTCCGGCAGATTATGTCAGCAGCTGACATTCGGCAAACACTGCCTTCTGCTGCCTTCTGCCATTTGTCAGAGGGCTACAGTAGCCTCCGGAACACCAGCCCGATCACCCTCCGGAAGGCGCCCGCCATGGCCGCTCAGTCCGCTCCTCCCGCCGCCGCCCCGGAGCCCGGGCTGCGCGCGCGGAAGAAGCAGCGCACCCGGGAGGCCCTCATCGAGGCCGCGCACCGGCTGTTCCTCGGGCAGGGTTTCGCCAGCACCACCGTCGACGAGATCGCCTCCGCGGTCGACGTCTCCCAGCGCACCTTCTTCCGCTACTTCGCCAACAAGGACGAGGTCGCCCTCGCCGTCCTCGCCGAGGCCGAGGACCACTTCATCGAGCTGCTGCGGGCCCGCCCCGCCGAGGAGGGCCCGCTGCGGGCGCTGCGGGCCGCGATCGTCGGCTCCTGGCGCGAGCGCGGCTCCGCCCACCCCACCGGACCGTGCTCGGTCAACGCCGCGCTGGAGCTCATCCGGATGATCGAGGACACCCCCACCCTGCTCGCCGCCCACCTGCGGCGGGTCGCCGAGCAGGAGCGCGTGGTGATCCGGGTGCTCGCCGAGCGCGAGGGCCTCGACCCGGCCGAGGACCTGCGGCCCGCCGTCCTCGCCGCCGCGTTCGGCGCCGTGCTGCGCGCCGCCCACCTGTCCTGGACCTCCGACCGGGAGGACATCGGCCCGGAGGGCATGATCGCGCTGATCGACCGCCACCTGGACCAGCTCGGCCCGGCCCTGGTCGGCGACTGGCGCTCCTGAGCCACCGGCCCGCCCCCTACCTGAGTACTACCCGGGACGCGGCACTCCGGGGGGACGCCCGGCCGCCCCCGCCCGCCCTAGGCTGACCGGATGATCAAGCCGTTCGCCGGGCCCGCCCCGGCCGGTCCGGTGCGCGCGCTGCTCGCCCCGCTGACCCGCCCCGCCGCGGACCACACCCCGCTGCTGGGCCAGTCCCCGCGCCGCTGGGTCCGCCGCCTGCCCTACCTCGCCGCCGTGGCCGCGATCGCCTCGCTGCTGCCCAGCGGGATCAACGTGCTCAGCCAGGACTACGGGATCTCCGTCGGCCTGGCCGCCGCCCTCTCGGTCGCCCAGACGGTGCCGCTGCTGCTCGCCCTCACCCGGCCGCTGCCCGCCTGGTGGATGATCGGCGGCGCCGACCTGCTGACCGCGCTGGCGGTCCTCACCGTCGGCACCGGCCCCACCGGCCCCTGGCCGTGGCCGCCACCGGTCCTGGTCGGCCACCTCCTCCTGATGCTGCCGCTGGCCCTGCGCGAGCCCCGGCGGACCCTGGTCGCGGTCTGGCTGACGACCGCGGCGGCCAGCCTGACGATGTCCCTGCTGGGCTTCACCGACCGGTTCGGCGGCGACAACAGCCTGCTCGCCACCGCCCTGACCGGCGCCGTCCTGGTGCTCGGCGGGGCGCTGCGCGAGCGCGCCGAGGCCGCCCGCCGGCTCGCGGAGCAGGAGCACATCAGCGAGGCCGAGCGCGAGCGCCGCACCCTGCTGGAGGAGCGCGCCCGGATCGCCCGCGAACTGCACGACGTGGTCGCCCACCACATGTCGGTGATCGCCGTGCAGGCGGCCAGCGCGCCGTACCGGATCGCCGGGGTCCCGGACGAGGCGGCGGAGGAGTTCACCGCGATCGCCGGGACGGCCCGCGAGTCGCTGACCGAGATGCGGCGGCTGCTCGGCGTGCTGCGCAGCGAGGACTCCGGCGCCGAGACGGCGCCCCAGCCGGGGATCGGCCAGCTGGCCCAGCTCGTCGACACGGTGCGCCGGGCCGGGGTGGCGGCCGAGCTCGCCCTCGACCCGGAGCTGACGGACGACGCGCTGCCCCCGGCCGTCGGCCTCTCCGTCCACCGGATCGTCCAGGAGGCGCTGGCCAATGTGGTCCGGCACGCCCCGGGCGCCAGGGCCTGGGTCTCGCTGACCGCCACCGGGGAGTCCCTGCTGGTCACCGTGGTCAACGCGGCCCCGCCGGAGCGCACCGAGTCGCTGGAGGGCTCGGCCGAGGGCACCGGCCACGGGCTGGTCGGCATGCGCGAACGGGTCCGGCTGCTGGGCGGGCAGTTGGACACCGGCCCGCTGGCGGACGGCGGCTTCCGGGTGGCCGCCGTGCTGCCCGTCACCGGTCTGACGGATACTCGGTCGCAGGACGGCCGGCCGAACGGCACCGCGTCCCCCGGTCCGGACGGGACCCCGGCCGGACCGTAGAACGCCCCCGGGGAGTGCACCGTATGACCATCCGCGTGATCATCGTCGACGACCAGGCGATGGTACGGGCCGGATTCGCCGCCCTGCTGGGCGCGCAGAGCGACATCGACGTGGTGGGGGACGCGGCGGACGGCGCGCAGGCCCTGGAGGTCAGCGGCCGCACCCATCCGGACGTCGTGCTGATGGACGTCCGGATGCCGGTCATGGACGGTCTGGAGGCCGCCCGGCGACTGCTCGACCCGGCCGTGCCCGGCGCCCACCGCCCCAAGGTGCTGATGCTCACCACCTTCGACGTCGACGACTACGTCTACGAGGCGCTGCGGGCCGGCGCCAGCGGCTTCCTGCTCAAGGACGCGCCGCCGGCCGACCTCATCGCCGCCGTCCGGGTGGTGGCGGCCGGCGAGGCGCTGCTCGCGCCCTCGGTGACCCGCCGGCTGATCGAGGACTTCGCCCGCACCCGGCCGGCCCGGCGCCGGGACCCGAAGCTGCGGCTCAACGGCCTGACGCCGCGTGAGACCGAGGTGCTGGAGCTGATCGCCCGCGGCCTGTCCAACCAGGAGATCGCCGCCGGACTGGTCCTCGCCGAGCAGACCGTGAAGACCCACATCGGCCGGATCCTGGCCAAGCTGGACCTGCGCGACCGCGCCCAGGCGGTGGTGCTCGCCTACGAGTCCGGCCTGGTGACGCCCGGGCAGTGACGCCCGCCGCCGAAGCACCGCAGGGCTCTCCCCAGGCCCGGGGTGGGGTTCTCCCCCGGGGGAGAACCTCCTGATACCCGGGTAGCACCCGGGAGTTGGCCCTGCGGTGTGACGTCCGCGGGGCCACCTCGTTCCTACCGTCCCCTCCTGTCGAAGCCGAACGGCCCGGGAGGGAACGGACATGGGGAAGCAGCGAATCCGGCGCGCCTTGGCGGCCACCGCGCTGGCACTGGTCGCGGCGCTGGGCGTGGGCGGCTGGGCCGCCGGCGGCGAGCGGGCGGTGACCGGGCCGCCGCCCGGCAGCACCGAGTGGGTCGCCGATACCACCCTCGGCCTGCCGCTGCCCGACCCGGCCACCGCCCGCCCCACCGAGGTGGCCGCCTTCTTCGCCCGGCTGCCGCCCGCCGCCCAGGAGGCGCTGGCCGTCCGCCACCCGCTGGTGGTCGGCAACCTGGACGGCGCGCCCGTCGAGCTGCGGCTGCGCGCCAACGCCCGGGCGATCGCCGCCGAACGCGACCGCGCCGCGGCCCGGGCCGCCGACCCGGCGCTCACCCCGCAGGACCACGCCGCCGCCCGGGAGCGCGCGGAGCGCTGCCGCGCCCTGCTCGACGGGTCGGCGCCCGGCGGTCCGCGCCGGTTCCTGGCCTTCGACCCGCGCGGCCGGGGCCTGGTCGCCGAGGTGTTCGGCGACCTCGCCACCGCCGCCCGGGTCGCGGTGGTCGTCCCCGGCTCCGACATCGACCTGCGCACCTTCGACCGCGCCGGCGACCCGTACGGCACCCCGGTCGGCATGGCCCGCGCCCTGTCCGGGGCGACCGGCGGACGGACCGCAGTGATCGCCTGGGCCGGCTACACCACCCCGCTCGGCCTGGGCCCGGACGCCGCCACCGAGCAGCTGGCCCGGGCCGGCGCCGGGCGGCTGACCGGGCTGCTGGACGGACTCGCCGTCAGCACCCGCCCGGACGCCCCGCCCACGGTGTTCTGCCACAGCTACGGCTCGGTGGTGTGCGGGCTGGCCGCGCCGGGCCCGGACCTGGCTTCCGGTGTGGTGGTGCTCGGCTCGCCCGGCCTCGGCGTCGGCTCGGCCGCCGAACTCGACCCGCGCGTCCCGCTCTGGGCCACCGCCCGCAACGACTCCGACTGGATCGGCAGGGTGCCGTTCGTCCGGCTGTTCGGCCTCGGCCACGGCGCCGACCCGACCGACCCGACCTTCGGCGCCCGGCCGCTGCCGTCCACCGGCTCGCACGGCCACACCGGCTACTTCGCCCCGGGCACGGCCTCGCTGGCCGCCTTCGCCGAGCTCGCCCTCGGCCGCTGAGCCCTCGGCCCCTCGGCCACCGGCCACCGGCCACCGGCCACCGAGCCGTCCCCCTTCTTCCGCCCCCGACCGCCGCGCCGCACCCCGCGAACGGAGACCCCGTCATGTCCGGACCCCTGCCCACCCCCCTGCTGGCGCCCCTGCGCCGCGCCGCCCGCCAGGTGGACGCCCGCACTCCCGAGAGCCGCGACCGCGCGCTGGACGGCCTGCGCGCCCTGGCCCTGCTCGCCGTCCCGGTCGGCCACTGGCTGCTCGGCGGCTTCACCCGCTCCGCCGACGGCGCCCTGCACAACGCCAGCCCGCTGTCCTCGCCCGCGCTCGGCTTCTTCGCCCCGGCCAGCTGGGGGCTGCAACTGCTCGGGGTGTTCTTCCTGGTCGGCGGGTACTCCGCGGTCCGCTCGCTGGAGCGCGCCCGGGCCCGCGGCACCGGCACGGCCGGCTGGCTGCGCGGCCGGGCGGTGCGACTGCTCCGCCCGGTGCTCGGGGTGGCCGCCGTCTGGGCCCTGCTGATCCCGCTGCTGCCGCGCCTCGGCGTGCCCGCCGACACCGTCCGGACCGGGTCCACGCTGGTGGTGCAGCCGCTCTGGTACATCGCGGTCTACCTCGGACTGACCGCGCTCACCCCGCTCTGCGCGGCCGCCGCCCGCCGGCTGGGCGGCTGGTCCGCCGGCCTGCCGCTGGTCGCGGTCGCCGCGGTCGACCTGCTGCGCTACGGGCCGTGGGCCGAGTCGGTGCCGTCCTGGGTCGGACTGCTGAACATCCTGCCGGGCTGGCTGTTCGGCTACCAGCTGGGCGCGCTCTGGGCCGGGGGCCGGCTGGGCCGTCCGGCGGCGCGGCTGCTGCTGGCCGGGGGCGCGGTGCTGTTCGCGGCGCTGCTGCTGGTGTTCCACTACCCGGCGTCGATGGTCGGGGTCCCGGGCGCCGCCCGGACCAACTCGCACCCGCCGTCCCTGCTGGTGCTGGCACTGGCCTCGGTCCAGTGCGGCGCGGCGGTGCTGCTGCGCGACCGGCTCGGCCGGCTGCTGGCCGGCCGTCCGCTGCTGTGGCTGCCGGTGGTGGCGGTCAACCTCTCCGCGATGACGATCTTCTGCTGGCACCAGAGCGCGATGCTCGCCGTCGCGGTGCCGGGCGCGGCCGCCTTCGGCGAGGTGCCCGGGCTGACGGTGGCACCGGACTCGCTCGGCTGGGTGGCGCTGCGACTGGCCCTGCTGCCGCTGTTCGGCGCGGTGCTGATCGGGATCGGGTGGTTCACCCGCCGGTTCGACGGCCCGTGGACGGCGCTCTCCCGGCCGGCCAAGGCGGCGGCCGGCGCGGCGGCGGCGTTCTTCGCCGCGTACGCGCTCGGCGTGGTCTGAACGCACGGCCCCGGGGCCTGCGGGCGGGCGGCGGCGCGGGCCGGTCGGGGAGCCGGCCGGGGGGACGAACCGGTCCGCAGCCGCCGATTTCCGCGCCAACGACCGAAACCCCTACGGGACACCCCGCGTTCATGTGATCCATCCCACAGTTTAAGGCGGTCCGGGCGCCGCTCCGGACCCCTAGGCTTGCGCTGAAAGTTGGCAGTCGTACCACCCTCGGGCCCCGTCCGGGATCGGTGACGGGACTCTCTGGGAGCTGAGACGATGCGCCGTCGACGGTGGAAGCACGTCCTGATCGGCGCCTTCGCGGGCGCCGCCGTCCTCGCCGACGCCGGTGCGGCAGCCGCCCAGGCCGCCGCCGCCACCGAGCAGTTGGCCATCTCCACGCCGCCGGCCGGCAGCGCCGCCTGGGTCGAGGACCACTCCTACGGCCAGGACCTGCCCGACCCGGCCACCACCGCGCCGGCCGCCGCCGCCGAGTTCTTCGACCGGCTCTCCCCGGCCGCGACCGACCGGCTGGTCGCGGCCTACCCGCTGGTCGTCGGCAACTACGACGGCGCGCCGCTCGCCCTGCGCTACCGGGCCAACCGGGTGGCGCTGGCCGCCGAGCGCGACCACGCCCGGGCCCGCGCCGACGACCCGAAGCTCGACCGGGACCAGCGCGCGCTGGCCGTCTCCCGCGCCAACGACGTGCAGAGCCTGCTCGCCGCCGGCCGGCAGATCCTCGCCTTTGACCCGCGCGGCCGGGGCCTGCTGACCGAGGTCTGGGGAGACCTCGGGACCGCCGACCGGATCGCCGTGCTCGTCCCCGGCTCGGACGCCGACCTCGGCCACTTCGACCAGGCCGTGGAACCGCTCCGCTCCCCCGCCGGGATGGCCCGCGCGCTGTACGAGGAGGAGCACCGGCAGGCTCCGGGCTCCCGCACCGCCGTCGTCGCCTGGACCGGCTACGTCACCCCCTCCGGCCTCGGCCCGGACGCGGTCACCTCCCGGCTCGCCGACGTCGGCGCGCCCCGGCTGCGCCGCCTGCTCGCCGGGCTGAAGGAGACCACCCGCCCGCAGGCGCCGCCCGCGCTGTTCTGCCACTCCTACGGCTCGGTGGTCTGCGGCACGGCCGCGCCGGACATCCCCCGGGCGGGAGGCTCCCCGTCCGACACCGGCGGGGTCACCGACATGGTGGTCTTCGGCTCCCCCGGCATGGGCGTGGAGAGCCGCTCCGAGCTGGGCGGCGGGGTGCGGGTCTGGGCGACCCGCAACGAGACCGACTGGATCGGCAACGTGCCGTACCTGGAGGTCGGCGGACTCGGCCACGGCGCCGACCCGACCTCGGTGGACTTCGGCTCCGAGCGGCTCTCCTCGGCCCGGTCCTCCGGCCACAACGGCTACTTCGCGACCGGCACCGACAGCCTGTACAACTTCGGCGCCGTCGCCCTCGGCCGGGACCAGGACGTGCTCCGCCCGGCCCCCGAGGCCTGAGGTCCGAGGCCCCCGGCCCCCGGACCGCCCCGCGTCAGGCCCGGACCGCCCCGTGTCAGACCGAGTCCGGCCGGTACAGCCGGACGGCGTCGGCGGCGGTGCGCGCCATCTCCCGGCGGGCGGCCGGCGGGTGGAGCACCTCGGCGTCCGCGCCGAACGCCAGCAGGGCCCGCACGGCCGGCAACGACTGGAAGCCGAGCGCGAGTTCGACCCACTCCTCGGGCGCACCGCCCCCGCCCTCCGGTGGCGGAGCGGCGAGCCGGGCCCCGTGGATCCGGACGAACATGTCCAGCCGCCCGCGCCGCACCCGCACCTTCACCGTCAGCTCCTTGGGCAGCCGCTCCACCTGCTCGCGCAGCACCGTCCAGACGTCGCCGAGCCCCACTCCCGGCCGTCGGCGCACCGACTCCTCCGCGGTCTCCGCGTACAGCACCCGGTCGGCCCGGAACAGCCGCGGCTCCCCGCGCAGGTCGGCCACCAGGTACCAGACGGCGGCCTTGCTGACCAGGCCGTACGGGTCCACGGTGTACTCCGCCGGGGCGGGCGAGCCGCTGTGCCGGTAGCGCAGCCGCAGGCGCCGGTCCGCGAACACGGCGTACTGCAGTTCGCCGAGGTCGGGTCCGGGCGCGGCACCGGCCTGGAGCCAGCGCGCCGGGTCGACCAGGATCCGCTCGCTGATCCGCTCGGCGCCGGGCCGGTGCGGGGCGGGCAGCGCGGCCATCACCTTGCGCAGCGCCGAACCCAGCGCGCCGTCCAGCCCGAGGTCGCTGTGCGCGCCCTGGGCGGACAGCACGAACAGGGCGCGCGCCTCGTCGGCGGTCAGGCCACTGACGTCGGTGCGGTAGCCGGGCAGCAGACTGATGCCGCCGTGCCGGCCGCGTTCGGTGTAGACGGGCACACCGGCGGTCGAGAGCGCCTCGACGTCGCGGTAGATGGTGCGCACCGACACCTCCAGCCGTTCGGCCAGTTCGGTGGCGGGCACCCGGCCGCGGGTCTGGAGCAGCAGCAGGATCGAGAGCAGGCGGTCGGCCTTCATGCCCCGAGGATCCCAGAAATCATGACGGTGCTTGTCAGGTTTTACCGGGAGATTGCCTCCGTACCGCAAAACCTTCCGCACCACTGGAGTCGAACGTTCCCATGGACACCACCCAGGACCCGCGCCCGCTGTACCTGCTCGCCCTCGACCAGTTGGAGAAGCTGATCGCCGAGGCCGCCCCGGAGACCCTGGACCGGCCCACCCCGTGCACCGAGTACGACCTTCGGACCCTGCTCGGCCACGTGGTCGGCGGCGTCCACCGGCTCGCCTACATGGGCGAGGGCGGCCACTGCGAGGACGTCGCGGCCGCGACCGGCGAACTCCCCGACGACGGCTGGCCGGCCGCCCTCGGCCGGGCCCGGGCCCGGGTGACCGCCGCCTGGGCCGAGGATGCCAAGCTCGACCGCCCGACCTCCGCGCCCTGGGGCGAGGTGCCCGGCCGGGCCGCGGTCGGCGGCTACGTCCTGGAGACCGCGACCCACGCCTGGGACATCGCCCGCGCGCTCGACACCGACCCCCCGCTGGACGGGCGACTGGACGAGCGGCTGGCCGAGGCCGCGCTGGGGATCGCCCTGGCCGTGCTGCCGGCCGAACCGCGCGGCGGCGCGGTGCCGTTCGGCCCGGTCAGGACCGCCCCCGACGGGGCCGGCCCGTACACCCGGCTCGCCGCGTACCTCGGCCGGGAGGTCTGAGGCCCCCGCCCCGCCCCCGCCCCTGCTCCCGCCCACCGCCTCACGGCTCCCGCCGCGCGATCCGGCCGTCGTACAGGTCGATCTTGTGGTCGAGCACGGCCAGCGTCGCGTGCAGGTCCGCGATCCGCTGCCGCACCTCCTCCCGGTGGGCGAGCAGCAGATCGCGCCGGTCGGCGGAGGTCCGGTCGCCCTGGCGGGCCAGCTCCACGTACCGCAGCATGTCCGCCACCGGCATCCCGGTCAGCCGCAGCCGCCCGAGGAAGGCCAGCCGGTGCAGGTCCCCGTCGCTGTACCGGCGCTGGCCCGAGGCCGAGCGGTCGACCGGGTCCAGCAGGCCGATCCGCTCGTACCAGCGCAGGGTGTGCGCGGTCAGCCCGCTGGCCGCCGACACCTCGCCGATGGTGTGCCGGGGCGTCCGGTCCGGCGCGCCGAGCGGCTCCCGGAACACCTCGCCGCAGGTGCGCAGTCCGGCCTCGATCGCCGCGAGTACGGTCATGTCGGTCCCCCCGTGCTGAACGTGCCGACGCCACCGGCGCCGTGGAGTGCGGTCGGACCAAGCCTGCCATCCCGGCGCGCCGGGCGGTTTGGTTAGAGTCGGCCCATGGAGAGCTTGCGGAAGATCGAGACCTGGCCGGTACCGCACGCGGCGGCGGCCGTCGTACGGGGCGCGGACGGCGCGCTGCTGGGTGCGCACGGGCCGCAGGAGCACCTGTTCCCGCTGGCGTCGGTGACCAAGCTGCTCACCTCGTACGCGGTGCTGGTCGCGGTCGAGGAGGGCGTCTTCGAGCTGGACGACCCGGCCGGGCCCGAGGGTTCGACCGTCCGGCACCTGCTGGCCCACACCTCGGGCCTGGCCTTCGACGAGCACCGGGTGATGGCCGAGCCCGGCAACCGCCGGCTCTACTCCAACGCCGGCTTCGACGTGCTGGCGCGGACCCTGGAGGAGGCGGCGGGCATCGAGTTCGGCCGGTACGCCGCCGAGGCGGTGTTCCAGCCGCTCGGCATGCACGCCACCCTGATCAACACCGCGCACCGCACCCCCGCCGGGGCCGGCGGCCTGTCGACCGTCGCCGACCTGGCCCGGTTCGCCGCCGAACTGCAGTCGCCCAAGCTGCTCGACCCGGGCACCCTGCGCGCGGCGACCCGCGAGGTGGCCTTCCCGGGCACCGGCGGCGTGCTGCCCGGCTTCGGCCACCGCCGGCCGAACGACTGGGGCCTCGGCTTCGAGATCCGCGACGGCAAGGCCCCGCACTGGACCGGCACCGCCAACTCCCCGGCGACCTTCGGCCACTTCGGCCAGTCCGGCACCTTCCTGTGGGTGGACCCGGAGGCCGGGGTGGCCTGCGTCGCGCTCACCGACCTCGACTTCGGCCCGTGGGCCGCCGAGGTCTGGCCGGTGCTCTCCGACGCCGTCCTCGCCGAACTCCGGGGCTGACGGCGGCAGTCCGGCGACAGTACGGAAGCAGTACGGAAGCAGTACAGCTTCGGCGGCGCCGTCAGCCGTACGAGACCGGCGAGTGCATCTCCCACAGGAGCAGCTCCGCACCGGCCTCGCCGGCCGTCGGCGCCGCGAAGGCGTCCCCGGTGATCCGCACACTGTCGCCGGGCACCATCGAACGGCCGCCGCCCTGCGGCCCGGGCACCGTCCGGTAGCCGAGCGAGCCCGCCGTCAGGTGCGCGTAGCGGTAGGCGGCGGCCGGCAGCACCGGCAGCGGCTGCCACGGCCCGGCGGTCACCAGCCACAGCGCGGCGTCCCCGCGCCGCAGCCGCAGCGCCTCCGAGCCGGCGTCCCGCGCCAGCCCGGAGGCGAGCAGCGTCAACCCGTCGGCCGCCCGCTCCACCCCGCGCAGCCCGTACACCGGCGGAGCGTCGAGGACGTCCGGCTGGAGCCACATCTGGACGAAGCGGACCGGCCCTTCGGCGCCGCCGACGTTGCGCTCGGTGTGGCTGACGCCGGAGCCCGCGCCCAGGTGCTGGACCATGCCGGGCCGCACCACCCCGCTGTGCCCGTGCGAGTCCCGGTGGGCCAGCGCGCCCTCCAGCACCCAGGTGAGGATCTCGGTGTCCCGGTGCTTGTGCTCGTCGAACCCGGCGCCGGGGGCGAGCTGTTCCTCATTGCACGCGAGCAGGGCCCCGAAGTGCGTGTTCCTCGGGTCGTAGTGCCCGGAGAAGGAGAACGCGTGCCGGGTCTCGACGCCCTCGGCGGGGGTCGAGAGGTAACGCTCGGCGGTACGGCGGAGATCGGCCCTGGGGCGGGCTGGGGCATCGGTCACGGCCCCACCGTAGTGCCGGCTCCGGCGGGTGCGACCGCCACCACTCCGCCGGTCCGCAGGGGCCTGTGCACGAGCAGTCACTCCGGTGAGGCAGTCTTGTCCCTGTGCCAGCCGCCTCCGCGAACTCCAAGAGCGATCCGACCGCCCCCGACCGGAACGGGAAGAGCCCGACCTCCGGTGCCGGGAGAGACCGGCCCGGGCGGGCGGCACCGCGCCTGACCGCGCAGGAGCGCCGGCTCGCCGCCGACCGCGCCGAGCGCCGGGCCGCGACCCTCAAGCGGCTGGAGAAGTCCTCCGGCAAGCTCGCCTCCGCCGCGATCGCCAGGATGGACGACCAGCTCGGCTGGTACCGGCGGATGCCGCCGGAGCACCGGTCCTGGATCGGCCTGGTCGCCCAGGCCGGTATCGCCGCGTTCACCGAGTGGTACCGCAAGCCGGACGCCCCGCAGGCGATCTCCACCGACGTCTTCGGCACCGCCCCGCGCGAGCTGACCCGGGCGATCACCCTGCGCCAGACCGTCGAGCTGATCCGCACCACCATCGAGGTGATGGAGGAGGCGATCGAGGAGGTGGCCGCCCCCGGCGACGAGGCCGACATGCGCGAGTCGGTGCTGGTCTACGCCCGGGAGATCGCCTTCGCCACCGCCCAGGTGTACGCCCAGGCCGCCGAGGCCCGGGGGGCCTGGGACGCCCGGCTGGAGGCCCTGGTGGTCAACTCGCTGCTCTCCGGCGACGCCGACGAGGGTGTGCTGTCCCGGGCCGCCGCGCTCGGCTGGGGCCAGCCCAGCCAGGTCCGGGTGGTGATGGGCTCCGCCCCGGACGGCGACAGCGAGCTGGTGGTGGAGGCGATCCGACGGGCCGCCAGGTACGCCAAGCTGCACGTCCTGACCGGGGTGCTGGGCAAGCGCCTGGTGGTCGTGGTGGGCGGTGACAAGGAGCCGGTGCACGCGGCCCGGGCGCTGATCGGCCAGTTCGCGGCCGGTCCGGTGGTGGTCGGCCCGACCGTGCCCGACCTGCTGTCGGCGACCCGCTCGGCGCACGCCGCCGCGGCCGGCCTGCGGGCCTGCGCGGCCTGGCCGGACGCGCCGCGGCCGGTGCTGGCGGACGATCTGCTGCCGGAGCGGGCCCTCGCGGGCGACCAGGCGGCCCGGCGCCAGCTGGTGGAGGAGATCTACACACCGCTGGACGAGGCCGGTTCGGCACTCCTGGAGACCTTGAGTGTCTACCTGGAGCAGGCCTCCTCGCTGGAGGGCGCCGCCCGAATGCTCTTCGTCCACCCCAACACGGTGCGCTACCGGCTCCGACGTGTGACCGACGTCACGGGCTACGCTCCCTCCGACGTGCGTTCGGCCTTCACCCTGCGTATCGCACTGGCGCTGGGGCGGCTCACCGCCACCGGAGAGTCGAACTGACCACGCTGTAGGGACCTTACAATCCCGGATGCTTTTCTTCGTTACCGTCGCCTACCCGCCCCCGGGCGCCTGGCGAGAGAGGGTTGAACCGTGCTCGTAATCGTCGCCCCTGGACAGGGTGCCCAGACCCCCGGTTTCCTCAGCCCCTGGCTGGAGCTCGACGGCGTCGCCGACCGCCTCCGCGGTTGGTCCGAGGTCGCCGGGCTCGACCTTGTGCGCGCGGGTACCGAGGCGGACGCCGAGGAGATCAAGGACACCGCCGTCGCGCAGCCGCTGCTGGTCGCCGCCGGCCTGGTGACCGCCCGCGCGCTGTTCCCGGACGAGAACGCCGCCCGCGGGCTGGTCGGCGCCGTCGCCGGCCACAGCGTCGGCGAGATCACCGCCGCCGCCGGCGCCGGGGTGCTGAGCGCCCACGACGCCCTCACCTTCGTCCGCGAGCGCAGCCTGGCCATGGCCGAGGCCGCCGCGGCCACCGAGACCGGCATGCTCGCCCTGCTCGGCGGCGACGCCGAGGAGGTCGCGGCCAAGCTGGCCGAGCACGGCCTGACCGCGGCCAACAACAACGGCGGCGGCCAGATCGTCGCGGCCGGCACCCTGCCGCAGCTGGACGCGCTGCGCGCGGACCCGCCGGCCGGCTCCCGACTGGTCGCGCTGAAGGTGGCCGGTGCCTTCCACACCTCCCACATGGCCCCCGGCGTCGAGCGGCTGGCCAAGCTGGCCCCGACCCTGACGGTCGCCGACCCCGAGGTCGCCTACGTCTCCAACCAGGACGGCCAGGTGGTCGCCTCCGGTGCCGAGGTGCTGAGCCGACTGGTGTCGCAGGTGTCCAACCCGGTCCGCTGGGACCTCTGCATGGAGACCATCCAGCAGTTGGGTGCGACCGCCGTCATCGAGCTCGCCCCGGCGGGCACCCTCACCGGACTGGTCAAGCGCAACCTCAAGGGTGTGGCGACGCTTGCCCTCAAGACCCCCGCCGACCTGGACAAGGCACGCGCCCTGGTCGCGGAGCACGGCGGTCAGGAGCAGGAGCAGGCATGAGCAACACCCCCCAGATCCGCCCCGTCACCGGTGCGCAGTACTCGCGCATCCACGGTGTGGGCGGCTACCGGCCGGTCCGGGTGATCCCGAACGCCGAGGTGCTGACCTGGATCGAGTCCTCGGACGAGTGGATCCGCACCCGCAGCGGGATCGCCGAGCGCCGCTGGGCCGGTCCGGAGGAGTCCGTCGCCGAGATGTCGGTGCAGGCCGCCGGCAAGGCGATCGCCCAGGCCGGGATCGACCCGGCGCGGATCGGCGGCGTGATCGTCGCGACCGTCTCGCACCTCAAGCAGACCCCGGCCGTCGCCACCGAGATCGCCGAGCGGCTCGGCTGCGGCACCGCCCCGGCCTTCGACATCTCGGCCGCCTGCGCCGGCTTCGGCTACGGCCTGGGCCTGGCCGACGGCATGGTGCGCGGCGGCAGCGCCGAGTACGTGCTGGTGATCGGTGTGGAGCGGCTCAGCGACCTCACCGACACCTCGGACCGCTCGACCGCGTTCATCTTCGGCGACGGCGCCGGCGCCGCGATCGTCGGCCCGTCCGACACGCCGGGCATCGGCAAGGTCGTCTGGGGCTCGGACGGCTCGCAGAAGGACGTCATCTCGCAGACCGAGGCCTGGGACACCGCCTTCGCCAAGCAGGACGCCATCAACGGCGCCGGCGAGGAGACCAAGTGGCCGGCGCTGCGGATGGAGGGCCAGACGGTCTTCCGCTGGGCGGTCTGGGAGATGGCGAAGGTGGCCCAGCAGGCGCTGGACGCCGCCGGGATCACCGCCGACCAGCTCGGCGCGTTCATCCCGCACCAGGCCAACATGCGGATCACCGATGCCATGATCAAGGCCCTCAAGCTGCCCGAGTCGGTGCCGGTCGCCCGCGACATCGCGGAGACCGGCAACACCTCGGCGGCCTCCATCCCGCTCGCGATGGAACGCATGCTGGAGAGCGGTGAGGCCCGCAGCGGGGACCTCGCACTGATCATCGGGTTCGGGGCGGGTCTCGTGTACGCCGCCGCGGTCGTTACGCTCCCCTAGGCGTTTTCCGCCCGATCCACCACAAACCTGCGTCCGTCCGCCGGGCGGCCGCATTCAACACCGAAGAGGAGCAGCCAGTATGGCTACCAAGGACGAGGTTCTGGAAGGTCTCGCCGAGATCGTCAACGAGATCGCCGGCATCCCGACCGAGGACGTCGAGCTCGACAAGTCCTTCACCGACGACCTGGACGTCGACTCGCTGTCCATGGTCGAGGTCGTCGTGGCCGCCGAGGAGCGCTTCGACGTCAAGATTCCGGACGACGAGGTCAAGAACCTGAAGACCGTCGGCGACGCGGTGAACTACATCCTCACCAACGCCTGAGCCGTCGACTCCGTCGATGCCTGAGATCGGCCGACTCCACCGGGTCGGCCGACCCGCCGGCCGGGACGCCCACCGGGCGCCCGGCCGGGCCCACATTCGGCCCGCCGCCGACCCCCCGCACGAACGTGAGAGAAGAAGATCCAGTGACCGTTGAAAACCGTACCGTGGTCGTCACGGGTATCGGCGCCTTCACGCCGCTGGGCGGCGACGCCGCCACCACCTGGGAGAACCTGCTCACCGGGCGCTCCGGGGTGGCTGTCCTGACCGAGGAGTGGGCCGCCGAGCTGCCCGTCCGGATCGCCGCGCGCACCGCCGTCGAGCCGGGCGAGATCCTCCCCCGTCCGCTGGCCCGCAAGCTGGACCGCTCGGCGCAGTTCGCGCTGATCGCCGCCCGCGAGGCCTGGGCCGACGCCGGTTTCGAGACCCCGGCCACCGACGAGTCCTCCAAGCTGGCGCCCGAGCGCCTGGGCGCCGTGATCGCCTCCGGCATCGGCGGCGTCACCACCCTGCTCGACCAGTACGACGTGCTGAAGGAGAAGGGCGCCCGCAAGGTCTCCCCGCACACCGTCCCGATGCTGATGCCCAACTCCCCGGCGGCCAACGTCGGCCTGGAGGTCGGCGCCCGCGCGGGTGTGCACACCCCCGTCTCCGCCTGCGCCTCCGGCGCCGAGGCGATCGGCTACGCGATCGAGATGATCCGCAACGGCCGCGCCGACGTCGTGGTGGCCGGCGGCACCGAGGCGGCGATCCACCCGCTGCCGATCGCCGCGTTCGCCAACATGATGGCGATGTCCAAGAACAACGACGACCCCCAGCGCGCCTCCCGCCCGTACGACAAGGGCCGGGACGGCTTCGTGCTCGGCGAGGGCGCCGGCGTGGTCGTGCTGGAGTCCGTGGAGCACGCCGAGGCCCGCGGTGCCCGCATCTACTGCGAGGCGGTGGGCCAGGGCCTGTCCTCGGACGCCCACCACATCGCCCAGCCCGAGCCGACCGGTGCCGGTGTGGCCCGCGCGCTGGCCGACCTGTTCGAGCGCAACCAGCTCGACAAGGCCGAGATCGTGCACGTCAACGCGCACGCCACCTCGACCCCGCAGGGTGACACCGCCGAGCTGAAGGCGCTCCGCAAGGAGCTGGGCGAGGAGCTCGACCACATCGCCATCTCGGCGACCAAGTCGATGACCGGCCACCTGCTGGGCGGCGCCGGCGGCATCGAGACCGTCGCCACCGTGCAGGCCCTCTACCACCGCCTGGCCCCGCCGACCATCAACGTCGAGGAGCTGGACGACGACGTGGACGCGGACATCGTCCGCGGCGAGGCCCGCAAGCTGCCCGAGGGCCGGATCGCGGCGCTGAACAACTCGTTCGGCTTCGGCGGCCACAACGTGGTGCTGGCCTTCCGCTCCCGCTGACCCGGCCGGGCCCGGGCCCGCACCCGGACCTTCGTTCGACGAGGAGGGGCCGGCGCTCGTACTGAGCGCCGGCCCCTCCTCGTCGTCGTCCCGCGGCCGGTCAGACCACCTGGTGCAGCCAGCGCACCGGGGCGCCCTCGCCCGCGTAGCGGAAGGGTTCCAGCTCGTCGTCCCAGGGCTTGCCGAGCAGCATGGCGATCTCGGCCTCGAGGTCCGACCCCTCGCTGCGGGAGCGCAGCAGGACGGCGCGCAGCCGGTCCTCGGGGATGAGGATGTCACCGTGGATGCCGGTGACGGCGTGGAAGATGCCGAGCGAGGGCGTGCTGCTGTAGCGCTCGCCCTCGGCCGTGGCACAGGGTTCGCTGGTGACCTCGTACCGCAGCAGCTGCCAGCCGCGCAGCGCGGAGGCGAGCTTCGAGGCCGTGCCGGGCTCGCCCTGCCAGGAGAGCTCGGCGCGCCAGTGTCCGGGCGCGGCCGGCTGGCGGATCCAGTCCAGGCTCACCCGCACCCCGAGCACCCCCGCGACGGCCCACTCGACGTGCGGGCACAGCGCGCGGGGCGCGGAGTGGACGTACAGGACTCCACGTGTCGTCACCGGGACCTCCAGGCTGTGGACGAGGGTCGCCTTCCCCAGCTGCCTCGCGTTCGTGCCCGTAGTTGATCCACAGTTACCCACGTTAGCCGACATTAAGCCACTAAATTGAGCAAAACGGACAGGCTTTCGCTCAATGCTAGTCGAATCCGCAACGAGGTCCACCCCCCGGTGGGATCTCTCCCCCGAACGGCCCCATCGCCAGGCGGGACCACCGTACCGCGCCTCCCCGCAGCGGTGCTGACGCACTTTCGGATCCGGCCGGAATGCGGTAGTGCGGCCGGATCCCCTCCGCCGGGTACGCAAACCGCCTCGCACCGGCGGTGGCCGGTGCGAGGCGGGAGCGGGAGCCGACGGGGCGTCAGCCCTTCAGCCGGACCACCATCTTGCCGGTGTTGGCACCGCGCAGCATGTCCAGGAAGGCCTGGGCGGCGTTCCCGAAGCCGTCCACCACGGTCTCCTCGGAGCGCAGCTTCCCCTCCTGGAGCCAGCCGCCCACCTCGGCGACGAACTGCGGGCGGAGCCCGTCGTGGTCGCCGACCAGGATGCCCTCCAGGCGCAGCCGCTTGCCGATGACCTGCATCAGGTTGCGCGGGCCGGGGGCGGCGGCGGTGTCGTTGTAGTGGGCGATGGCGCCGCACAGCACGGCCCGGCCGTGTACGCCCAGGGCGTTGATCGCGGCCTCCAGGTGCTCCCCGCCGACGTTGTCGAAGTAGAGGTCGATGCCCTCCGGGGCGACCTCGGCGAGCTGCTCGCCGACCGGGCCGTCCTTGTAGTTGAAGGCGGCGTCGAAGCCGAACTCCTTGGTCAGCCGGTCGACCTTCTCCGCCGAGCCGGCCGAACCGACCACCAGCGAGGCGCCCTTGAGCTTCGCGATCTGGCCGACGAGCGAACCGACCGCGCCGGCCGCTCCGGAGACGAAGACCCGGTCGCCCTCCTTGAGGGCGCCGACGGCGAGCAGGCCCGCGTAGGCGGTCAGGCCGGGCATGCCGAGCACGCCGAGGTAGGCGGAGAGCGGAACGCCCTCGATCTCCGGCACCTTGACCGCGTGCGTCGCGGGCAGGGTGGCGTACTCGCGCCAGCCGAGCCCGTGCAGCACCGCGTCGCCCGGGGCGAAGCCCTCGGCCTCCGAGGCCACGACATAACCGACGGCGCCGCCGTCCATGGCCGCGCCGAGCTTGAACGGCGGGATGTAGGACTTCGCGTCGTTCATCCGGCCCCGCATGTAGGGGTCGACCGACAGGTCCGTGTTGCGGACCAGGATCTCGCCCGGACCCGGGGTCCGGACCGGCGCCTCGACCAGGGCGAAGTCGGTCGGGACGGGCCAGCCCTCGGGGCGGGCGGCGAGGTGCCACTCGCGGGCGGTGGCGGGGGCTTCCGGAGCGGCGGTCTGCTCGGCGGCCATGATGATCTCCCCACATAAAAGGTTGAGTCGGTGAAGTAACAATGGGCATGAAAGGTTCACGTTGTCAACTGTTCAGGTATGATGGGAACCATGGACACCCAGCCGACCCGGGCCACCGCACCGCAGACCGACGAGATCACCCGCGAGGTCGTCGATCTCATGGCCAACCTGGTCGCGCTCTTCCACCGCGAGTACGAGGAGGCGGCAGCCGCCCGCTCGCTCACCGGAGCGCAGGCCAAGGTCCTCGCGCTGCTGCGGCGCGGCCCGATGCCCATGCGCCAGATCGCCCAGACGCTCAGCTGCGAGCCCTCCAACATCACCGGCATCGTGGACCGGCTGGAGACCCGCGGCTTCGTCACCCGCCAGCCCGACCTGCAGGACCGCCGGGTCAAGCTGGTCGCCGCCACCGAGACCGGGGCGGGCGCCTCCGAGGAGCTCCGCGAGTCGCTGAACTTCGCCCGCGAGCCGCTCGCCGCGCTCGACTCCGAGGAGCGGACCCAGCTGCGCGACCTGCTCCGCCGGATGCTCACCGGCGCCACCGGCCCCGGCGCGTGAGCAGCATCACAGCACGGGCCCCCGAGTTGTCCGCCGATCGAAGGTAACCGAACACTCCCCCGAAACGTCTAACGTTCGAAGACGAGGCACCCGCCCGCCGACCGGCGACCGGGTGGGATCCCAGAACGGAAAACGGGGGGCGGGAAGGATGAGCGGCAGCTCGCGCCGTCGACGTGTCATACGAACCGTCATAGGACTCGCGGCCGTCCTGGTGCTGACCGTGGCCGGAGCCGGAGCCTGGTTCTACCACCGGCTCGACACCAACATCAGCACCTTCGACGCCGGCGGCGTCGCCACCGAGCGCCCGCCCGCCCCGGTTCCCACCGCTCCCGGGGCCTCGGTGCCGGTCAACGTCCTGCTGCTCGGCTCGGACACCCGCAACGACGGGAACGACGACCTCGGCGGCGGCGACGTGGGGGTGGGCCACTCGGACACCGCGATCCTGCTGCACATCTACGCCGACCGGAAGCACGCCGTCGGCGTCTCCATACCCCGCGACACCCTGGTCACCGTCCCGTCCTGCCGGCTGCCCAGCGGCGACTGGACGAAGCCCCGCACCAACCAGATGTTCAACGAGGCCTTCACCGTCGGCGACTCCCCCAAGGGGAACCCGGCCTGCACCCAGAACACCGTCGAGGGGCTCAGCGGGCTGCGGATCGACCACACCATCGTGGTCGACTTCAAGGGCGTCGCCGCGATGACCGACGCCATCGACGGCGTGGAGGTCTGCGTCCCCAACGACGTCAACTCGCACAACATCAAGCTCCGCAAGGGCCTGCAGAAGATCGCCGGCCAGCCGGCCGTCGACTACCTCCGCGCCCGCTACGGCTTCGGCGACAACTCCGACATAGGCCGGATGAAGCGTCAGCAGGCCTTCCTCTCCGCGATGATCCGCAAGATCCAGTCCCAGGGCTTCTCGCTGCCGACCCTGCTGCCGCTCGCCGACGCCGCCACCCGCTCGCTGACCGTCGACGAGGGCCTCGGCACCGCGATGAAGCTGGTCGACTTCGCGCAGTCGCTGCAGCAGATCAAGCTGTCCGACATCACCTTCGTCACCGCCCCCTGGCAGTTCTCGACCGTGCAGAAGGGCCGGGTCGACCTGGTCCACCCCGACGTGGACACCCTGTGGCGGCTGCTCCGCGAGGACCGCACCCTGGACGGCCAGAGCACCGGCCTGCTCCCGGAGGGCGGCACCGCCGGCCCCTCCCCCGCCGCCACCGACGGCGCCGCGACCCCCGCGCCGGCCGCGACCCCGCTGAGCCCCGAGCAGCTCGCCACCACGATCACCGTGGTCAACGGCGTCGGCACCGACGGACTCGCCGGCGCGGGCTCCGCGGCGATCCGCGCCCAGGGCTTCACCAACGTCTCGCTGGGCGCCACCACCGGCGGCCGACTGCGCACCGAGATCGCCTACGACCCGCCGTTCAAGGCCGTCGCCGACCAGCTCGCCACGCTCTTCCCCGGTGCCAGGACGACCGTGGAGCCGGGCTCCGAGGGCGTCACCGTCACCCTCGGGCGCGACTACCGCCCGGTTCCCCCGACCGCCACCGCGTCGGCCTCCCGGCCCGTGCCCGGCGGCACGCCCGCCGCGGTCGGCATCGCCCTGGGAGCCGGCGCCCCCACCGCGGTCGGTACCCCCGGCGGTGCCCCCACCGCACCGCTGCCCACCGGCGTCCCCGGCGGCATCGCCGAGAACAGCCGCACCGCCGACTCCGACCCCTGCGCCAACCTCACCTTCGGCTGAGGCCGGGAGCCGCGCACCCTTCCCGCCCGGCCCGGCCCTCCGTCGTCAGGGCCCGGCCGGGTCCGGCAGGCCGGTGACCACGGCCGTCAGCCGGGTGCCGGGCGGGAAGGCGCCGGCCCCGGCCAGATCGTGCACGGCGGCCAGCAGCTTCGCCACGTAACGACGCTCCAGGGCGATCCCGTGCCGCCGTTCGAAGCCGGCCGCGAACTCCTCCAGCGCGGCCGGCACCCGGCCGTACCCGCCGCCGTGGTGCCCGTGGTCGATCCGCCAGCCCTCGAACTCCCGCCCGTACGCAGCCCGGTGCAGCCGGGTCACCTCGGCCTCCAGGTACCCCTCGCCGCCGCGCAGCACCGCCACGCCCAGCGCCCGCGCTCCCGGCGGCAGCCCGGCCGCGATCCCGGCCAGCGTGCCGCCGGTGCCGACCGGGCAGCAGACCACGTCGCGCCCGCCCAGGTCGTCCAGCTCCGCCACGATCTCCGCCGCGCCGGTGACCGCGAGACCGTTGGAGCCGCCCTCCGGCAGCACCAGCCCGGGGCCCCAGCGCCACCCCGGCCCCTCCCCGGCCCGGCCGGCGGCCTCCCGGTACTCGGCCCGGGTCAGGAACACCAGCTCCATCCCGGCCGCCTCGGCGGCCCGCAGCGACCAGTTGCGCGGCCGGTCGGCCAGCTCCTCGCCGCGGACCAGCCCGACGCTCTCCAGCCCGAGCGCCCCGGCCGCGACCGCGACCGCCCGCAGATGGGTGGAGTACGCCCCGCCGAAGGTCAGCAGCCGGGTGTGGCCGCCCTCGACGGCGGCGGCCAGGTTCGGCGCGAGCTTGCGCCACTTGTTCCCCGGCACCAGCGGGTGCGCGAGGTCGTCCCGCTTGAGCCGCAGCTCCACCCCGGCCCGGGCGAGCGCCTCGTCGGTGCAGTCCACCAGCGGGGTCGGCAGCAGCGCGGATTCGAGCATCCGGCCAGCTTACGGGCGACCGGTGGGGGTGAGCAGGCCCAGGTTGAAGCCGGCGGCGACGGCCGAGGCGCGGTCCTTGACGCCGAGCTTGGCGTAGACGTGGATCAGATGGGTCTTCACGGTGGCCTCGCTGATGAACAGCCGGGCTGCCGCCTCCCGGTTGGTGGATCCGGCGGCGACCAGCTCCAGCACCTCCAGCTCGCGCGGGCTCAGCGCCTCCTGGGCCGGCTCCCGGGCCGGCTCCCGGACCTGGCCCAGCAGCTTGGCGGCGACGGTCGGCGCGATCACCGAGGCGCCGCGGGCGGCCTCGCTGACGGCGTGGAAGAGGTCCTCCCTGGCCGCGTCCTTCAGCAGGTAGCCGGTGGCTCCGGCCCGGACGGCGGGGAGCACGTCGGCGTCGGTGTCGTAGGTGGTGAGCACCAGGACCCGCCCGGGCAGGCCGCGCTCGGCCAGCTCGCGGATCGCGGTGACGCCGTCCATCCGCGGCATCCGCAGGTCCATCAGCACCACGTCCGGACGCAGCGCGGCGACCAGCACCAGCGCCTCGGCGCCGTCCCCGGCCTCGCCGACCACCTCGAAGCCGGGGGCGGCGGCGAACATGCCGCGCAGCCCGTCCCGGACCACCGGGTGGTCGTCCACCAGCAGCACTCTGATCGTCGTCGCGTCGTCCACGGTCCTACTCCTCCGCGCTGATCGCCGGCAGGGTCGCCGACACCGTCGTCCCGGCGCCCGGTTCGGTCTCCAGGTCCAACCGCCCGGCCAGGCGTCCGACCCGGCGGCGCATCACGTCCAGCCCGTAGCCGCCGCCGGTGGCCCGGGAGGCCGGCTCGGCCCTCGGGTCAAAGCCGACGCCGTCGTCCCGGACGTCCAGGGTGACCAGCCCCGGCATGTACGAGAGGGTCAGCCCGACCCGCGAGGCCCGGGCGTACCGGCCGGCGTTGGCCAGCGACTCCTGGGCGATCCGCAGCAGCGTCACCTCGACCTCGGGGTGCAGCGGGCGGGCCTCGCCGGTGACGGTCAGCGCGGCGGCGGCGCTGTTGCGCTCGCGCCACTGCTCGACCAGCTCGGCGATCGCCTCCGGCAGCGCGGCCCGTTCGAGCTCCAGCGGGCGCAGCGCGTGCACGGCCCGGCGGGCCTGGGTGAGGCTCTCCCGGGCGAGGCCGACGGCGTTGGCCAGGTGCCGGTCGGCGTCCGCCGCGCCGCGCTCCCGGACCTGCTCGGCGGCCTGGAGCTGGGTGACGATGCCGGCCAGGCCCTGGGCGACGGTGTCGTGCATCTCCTGGGCGAACCGGCGGCGTTCGTCGGCGGCCCCGGCCTCGCGGGCCTGGACCAGCAGTTGGGCGTGCAGTCCGGCGTTCTCCGCGAGCATCCCGGACAGCCGCCGGTTGGCCTCGGCGAGTTCGGCGTTGGCGCGCTCGCGCTGACGGCTCAGCCGGTCGGCGACCTCGCTCAGCGCCAGCAGCACCCCGACCACGACCAGGTTGAAGGCGAGGACGGCCAGGAAGCCGCCGACCTGCCCCGGGCTCGTCGGCAGTGCCCCGCCGCTCTGGGCCAGTGCGGTGGGGACGGCCGCCACCACCGTGCCCAGCACCCTGGCCGGACCCCTCAGGTACTGGGCGGCGTGCAGGTAGCAGCTGAAGGCGAAGAAGCCGTAGAGCGGGTTGTCCAGCACCAGGACGGTGGTCACCGCGAGCAGTCCGAGGAAGTGGGCGCCGGCGAACCGCGCCCCGCCGTCGGGCCGGGTCCGGCGGTCCAGCGCCGAGCGCAGCAGCAGCCAGAGCAGGGCGAGCGCCGCAGCCGGCAGGGTGGCCCGGACGGACCGCGCGGTCGGCACCGGGACCAGCAGGACGAGCCCGGTGGCGATCAGCAGTCCGACGTAGCCGAGCAGCCCGGCAGCGCGGTCCAGCCGCCGCTGCCAGGCTCCGAGCGAACCCCCGTCCGCCGGGTCGGCCTTGATCATTCCCACCGGAACAGCCTGGCAGCCGCGGCACCGGCGAGCAGGGCGTACGCCGCGAGTGTGAGCAGGGCCACGGCCTGCGGGAACCGGCCGTCCCAGGAGTCCTGGAGGGCCTGCGCGGCGGCCCCGCCGGGGGTGAGGTCGCCGATCCGGTTCAGCACCGCGGGTGCGAACTCGCGGGGCAGCCAGAGCCCGGAGAAGAACATCATCGGGAAGAGCGCCAGCGCGCCGACCGCGTTGCCGGCCTTCGCGGACGGGACGACCGCGGCGAGCAGCAGGCCGACCGAGAGCATCGCGGCGGCGGAGAGCAGGAAGGCCAGCGCGAAGGCCGCCGGCCGCCGCGGCAGCCCCACCCCCAGCACCGGCGCGAGCGCCGTCACCAGCAGCATCGAGACGGTCGCGATGCCCAGGTACAGCGGCAGCAGCGCCCCGAACAGCAGCGCCGGGCGGACCGGGCTCGCGGACATCCGGCGCAGCACGCCGCGCTCGCGGTACGTGGCCAGCAGCGAGGGCAGGCCGTTGAGGCCGAGCATCATCAGCGCGAGGACGGCGAGGATCGGCGCGTACAGCTGGACCGTGCTCAGGCCGTGCGCGTCCGGCGAGGCCTTGCGCAGGGCCGGGACGGAACCCAGCACGCCGAACAGGGCGACCGGGAAGAGCAGGGTGAAGAAGGCGGTCATCGGGTCGCGCAGGAACAGCCGGGTCTCGGCGACGGCCAGGCGGCGGACGGCGTGGGCGGTGCGGTTCACGGTGGTGGTCCCCTCGGGTGCGGTGGTGGCGGCTCGGGAGCCGCGCCGGTTCGGGAGCGGTACGGCTCAGGAGCGGTACGGCTCAGGAGTCGTGCCGGGTGAGCGCGAGGTAGGCCTCGTCCAGGCCGTGCTCGCGGATCCGCAGGCCGGTGACGACGATCCCCTCGCGGGCCAGCAGGCCGGTGACCCGGTCGGCGAAGTCCCCGGTGCCGGTGACCTCGATCCGGCCGCCCCGCTCCTCCACCGAGGTGACCCCGGGCAGGGCCGCCAGCCGGGCCGGGTCCAGCGGCGCGGTGGGACGGAAGCCGAGGGTGCCGCCGGCCCCGGAGCGGGCGACCAGCTCGGCGGGGGTGCCGGTGGCGACGATCCGCCCGCCGTCGAGCACCGCGGCGCGGTCGCACAGCGCCTCGACCTCGTCCATGAAGTGCGAGACCAGCACCACCGTCACGCCGTTGTCGCGGATCCGGCGGACCAGCTCCCAGGTGTCGCGGCGGCCCTGCGGGTCGAGCGCGGTGGTCAGCTCGTCCAGGAACGCCACCTCGGGGTTGCCGACCAGCGCGAGCGCGACGAACAGCCGCTGGCGCTGCCCGCCGGAGAGCTTGTCGAAGGGGGTGCGGCTCTGGTCGGCGAGCCCCCACTCGTCCAGCAGCTCCCGCGGGTCCCGGGGGTCGGGGTAGAGCCCGGCGTACAGATCCAGCGCCTCACCGACCCGCAGCGCCACCTGCAGCTGGGCCTGCTGGAGCTGGACGCCGATCCGGGGCCGCAGCCGGCGGGCGTCCCGGACCGGGTCCAGGCCGAGCACCCGGACCGTTCCGGCGTCGGCCCGGCGCAGGCCCTCGCAGCACTCCACGGCGGTGGTCTTGCCCGCGCCGTTGGGCCCGAGCAGGCCGAACACCTCCCCCCGCTCGACCTGGAACGAGACGTCCTCCAGTACCCGTCGGCGCCCGTAGGACTTGCTCAGCCCCGCCACCTCGATCACGGCCATGTCGCCGCTCCCCCCTCGTCCCGCTCGCTCCCGGCCGTGTTTCCCGGCCTGCTACGAGCCTCCCGCGCGGGGCCCCGGCGGCGGATCGACCGAACGGTCCCGGCGGTCGGCGGGCGCGGTGGAGGGGGGATCAACCGATCGGTGGACCGGGGAGGGGTGTCCGGGAACAGTGCCTCGGACGGAGGGGAGTCGCGGGGTGGCCGGGCGATGCCCACGAGCGGGTGAATTCCGGCGCGTCGTGGCGTGGCGGCGGGCTTGATCCCCTAGGGTTTTCCCAGCCAGGGGCCGCCCGCGCGGGCGTGAGAGGTGGGGCGGGTGGGACTCGAACCCACGACCAAGGGATTATGAGTCCCCTGCTCTAACCGGCTGAGCTACCGCCCCGGTTCGCAGCGCGCGACGGCAGGCCGGTCGCGGCAGCAGCAGACGGCCCCGAAAGGCCGTCCCGGGCAGCATAGCCGGTCGATCACCCGTGGTGCGCGCCGGGGGCGCACACGGGTGCGCACCGGGGGCGCCGACCCCGGTGGGGGCTCCGGCGGGGCCGGGTGACGGGGGGTCGGGAGCCGGACGGCGGCAGTGGCGCGGCCGGGCCCGGCCTGGTAGATCTTGCTCTCGAACGGCGGACGCGTGACCGGCGGCGACCGCCCCCGAGGACCGGACGGAGAACCGATGCCCTCCCGCCCGGTTCGACCCGCGCGCGCGACCCGGACGCTCGCCCTGGCGGCCCTGCTGCTGGCCGCCGCCATCGCCTGCGGCGGTGGCGAGGAGGGCCGGACGGCCTCGGTCGCGCCGCAGAACCCCGCCTGGGACCGGATCGGCACCCTGTCCGTGCACACCCCGGAGGGCCCCAGGGCGTGCACGGCGAGCGTGGTGAGGAGCCCGGGGCGCAATCTGCTGGTCACCGCCGCGCACTGCGTGCAGAGCCGCCGGATCGGCCTGCTGGACGGCCTGGTGTTCACCCCCGGCTACCGCAACGGGTACTCGCCGTACGGCAGTTGGCCGGTGGAGTCGGTCACCGTCGACCCGCACTGGGAGAGCGACGACGACCCCGAGTACGACGTGGCGTTCGTCACGGTGCGGGCGGTGGGCGGCCGGCAGGTCGAGGACGCCGTCGGCGGCAACCCGCTCGGCACCGACCAGGGCTTCGGTCTGGCGGTCTCGGTCACCGGCTACCCCAACGAGCGGGACGAGCCGATCACCTGCTCGGGCCTGACCGCTTCGCAGAGCCCGACCCAGGAGCGGTTCGACTGCGGCGGCTACACCGACGGCACCAGCGGCAGCCCCTGGCTGACCACCAACGGGCGGGTGATCGGGGTGATCGGCGGCTACCAGGAGGGCGGCGCGACACCGCAGACCTCGTACAGCATCACCTTCGACGAACGGGTCGCCGAGCTGTACCAGCAGGCCCTGACCTGAGCCCGGGCCCTCGGCCGGGGGCCGGCTTCCGGCAGGCGGGCTCCGGCGCCGCCCGGGCGGGCTCGCGGCGGGCGGCCCCGGGCAACACGAAGGCCCCCCGGTCTACCGAGGGGCCTTCGCTCTGAGCAGTCACCGGGCGGACCCGGCGCAGCTCCCGCAATTGGACTCGAACCAATAACCTGCCGATTAACAGTCGGCTGCTCTGCCAATTGAGCTATGCGGGATCGCGGTACACAACAGCCGTACCACGTACGGGTGATGGGCCCGAAGGCCACCACCTCGGCTCCCCCAATTGGACTCGAACCAATAACCTGCCGATTAACAGTCGGCTGCTCTGCCAATTGAGCTATGGGGGATCGAGCTTCCGCTTCGGCCCCCGGTCTCCCGGGCTCCTCGGCGCTCGCTGCGGGACATACATTAGCGCACTCGGGGGGGTGGTCCGCCAATCGCTTTCCCCGGCCGCCGCCGGCCGGTCCCGCCGGGCGCGCTCCCCGCGCGCTCCGGGCCCCGTCCGTGGATGCTGGGGTCACCGACGGTTCACCGTCCCGACAGACGGGTAGGGCAACGCGGCAATGGCCGCCAGGAGAGGGTGGAATCCGACCATGTGGAAGCTGTCGTTCGGCGTCGGACTCGCAGCGGGCTACGTACTCGGCACACGGGCCGGGCGCCAGCGGTACGAGCAGATCGCCAGGGTCACCCGGCAGGTCGCCCAGAACCCCAAGGTCCAGGGCGCGACGGACAAGGCCCGCCAGCAGGCCGGCGCGGTCGCCGGGAAGGCCGCCGGGGCCGTGGCCGACAAGGTCGGCGACCGGCTGCCCAACGCCGTCACCGACCGGGTGCCGTACTTCAACCGGCCGAAGGCCGAGGACGACGCCTGGGGCACCTTCCGCCCCTAGGAGTCGCCCTGGGAGTCGCCACGACCGTCGCCCCGGCCACCGTGCCCGGGGCGGGTCCGGGGCGGGTCCGGAGGCCGGGCGGCACCCCGGTGGCGCCCGGCCGGAGCAGGGCTCCCGGACGCGGTACCGAACGGGCAGAACTTGCCCGGCCGGGCCGCGTCCGGACGCCCACTGAGGCATGATCTCGACTATGGCCATCGTCGCGGGGATAGACAGCTCCACCGGTCGCACCAGGATCGTCGCGTGCGACTCAGCCACCGGCGCCGTCCTGCGTTCCGGCAAGGCCGAGCACCCCGCGCCGGAGGACCCGGACACCCGCCCCGGCGAGGCCGATCCGCAGCTCTGGCTGCACTCCCTCGGCAACGCCGCGGCCGGCGGACTGCTGGAGGGCGTCCGGGCGATCGGCGTCAGCGCGCAGCAGCACGGCCTGATCGGCCTCGACGCCGGCGGCGTGCTGGTCCGGCCGGCGATCCTGTGGCACGATCCGCGCGCCGGCGGCGCCGCCGCGGCCCTGGTCGACGAACTGGGCGGCCCCGCGGCCTGGACGGCAGCGATCGGCGCCGTCCCCGGCCCCACCTACACCGTCGCCAAACTGCGCTGGCTCGCCGAGTTCGAGCCGGCCAACGCCCGGCGGGTCGCCGAGGTGCTGCTCCCGCACGACTGGCTGGTCTGGCAACTGCTCGGCCACCCCAGGCGCCGCACCACCGACCGGGGCGACGCCTCCGGCACCGGCTACTGGTCCCCGATCACCTCCGAGTACCGCCAGGACCTGGTCGAACTGGCCCTGGGCCACCAGCTGAAGCTGCCGGACGTGCTCGGCCCCGCCGAACCCGCCGGCCACACCCCCGAGGGCCTGCTGATCTCGGCCGGCACCGGGGACAACATGGCCGCCGCGCTCGGCCTCGGCCTCGGCCCCGGGGACGCGGTGGTCTCGCTCGGCAGCTCCGGGACGATCTTCGCGGTCCACGAGCAGGCCGTGGTGGACGCCACCGGGCTGGTCTCCTCCTTCGCCGACGCCACCGGCCGCCACCTGCCGATGGTCGCCACCCTGAACGCCGCCCAGGTGCTGCGCTCCACCGCCGCCCTGCTCGGCCGCGACCTGGAGGGCCTCAGCGACCTCGCCATGCAGTCCTCCCCCGGCTCGTACGGGCTGGTGCTGCTCCCCTACCTGGACGGCGAGCGGACGCCCGCGCTGCCGCACGCGGCCGGCACCCTGACCGGCCTGCGGGCCGAGTCGATGTCCCCCCAGCACCTGGCCCGGGCGGCCGTCGAGGGCATGCTCTGCAACAGCGCGGACGCCCTGGACGTACTGCGCGCCCGCGGCGTCGAGGTGAAGCGGGTCTTCCTGCTGGGCGCCGCCGGACGGCTGGAGGCGGTGCGGCACATCGCGCCGCAGCTGTTCGGCGTCCCGGTGGTCGTCCCGCCCCCGGGCGCCCACGCGGCGCGCGGCGCCGCCCGGCAGGCGGCCTGGGCGCTGGCCGGGACGCCCGAACCGCCGCGCTGGGAGCTGCCGGGGGCCGTCACCGTCGCCCCGGACGCCGAGCACGACCTGGCGGTCGGTGCGGCGGTCCGCCAGCAGTACCGGGCCGCCCGCGAGCAGATCCACCCGGAGACGGCCGGCTGAGAGCACCGGGGCGGGGTCCCCGGGCCGTGGGGCCCCGCCGCGGCCGCAGCGGATGCGGCACCCGGCGACCGGTGGCAGCGTGGAAGGCGACCCCGGGCCACCGGACGGAAGGGCGGCGGATTCGCCATGGCACTGCACAAAGGCGCCGGTGACGACCGCCGGCTGACCGTCGGGCCGTACGTCGGCACCGCCGCCGACCCTCTCGGCGGGATGGCGCTGTCACCCCCGCTGCACCGGCTCTCCGACGGCCCGGTCCCCGCCGACACGGCGTACCAGCTGATCCACGACGAGCTGCTGCTGGACGGCAACGCGCGACTCAACCTGGCGACCTTCGTCACCACCTCGATGGACGCCCAGGCCACCCGGCTGATGACCGAGTGCCTCGACAAGAACATGATCGACAAGGACGAGTACCCGCAGACAGCCGAACTGGAGCGTCGCTGCGTGTCGATCCTCGCCCACCTGTGGAACGCCCCGGACCCGGACGCCGCCGTCGGCTGTTCCACCACCGGCTCCAGCGAGGCCTGCATGCTGGCCGGACTCGCGCTCAAGCGCCGCTGGATGACCCGCAACGCCGAGCGCTACGCCGCCGGCGCCCGGCCCAACCTGGTGATGGGCGTCAATGTGCAGGTCTGCTGGGAGAAGTTCTGCACCTTCTGGGAGGTCGAGGCCCGCACCGCGCCGATGGACGGGGAGCGTTTCCACCTCGGCCCCGAGCAGGCGGTGGAGCTCTGCGACGAGAACACCATCGGTGTGGTCGGCGTGCTCGGCTCGACCTTCGACGGCTCCTACGAGCCGGTGGCGGAGATCTGCGCCGCGCTCGACGACCTCCAGCGGCGCACCGGACTGGACGTGCCGGTGCACGTGGACGGCGCCTCCGGCGCCATGGTCGCGCCGTTCCTGGACGAGGACCTGGCCTGGGACTTCCGGCTGCCCCGGGTCGCCTCCATCAACACCTCCGGCCACAAGTACGGACTGGTCTACCCGGGCGTCGGCTGGGCGCTCTGGCGGGACCAGGAGGCGCTGCCCGAGGAGCTGGTGTTCCGGGTCAACTACCTGGGCGGGGAGATGCCGACCTTCGCGCTGAACTTCTCCCGGCCCGGCGCCGAGGTGGTCGCGCAGTACTACACCTTCCTGCGGCTGGGCCGGGCCGGCTTCCGGGCCGTCCAGGGCGTCTGCCGGGAGGTGGCCGGCTACCTGGCCGGGGAGATCGAGGGACTCGGCGGCTTCCGGCTGATCACCCGGGGCGACGAGCTGCCGGTGTTCGCGTTCACCACCACGGACGAGGTGCCGTTCGACGTGTTCGACGTGTCGCGGCGGCTGCGCGAGCGGGGCTGGCAGGTGCCCGCGTACACCTTCCCGGCGAACCGGGAGGACCTCGCGGTCCTGCGGGTGGTCTGCCGCAACGGGTTCTCCCGCGACCTCGCCGAGCTGCTGCTCACGGACCTGGAGCGGCTGCTGCCGGAGCTGCGCAGCCAGCCGGTCCCGCTCAAGGACCTCGGCGTGCCGGTCCGGACGGCCTTCCACCACTGAGTCGCCGGCAGGTGGGTCACGGGCAGGTGGGTCCCGGGCGGGCGGGTCACGGGCGGGCGGGTCACGGGCGGGCGGGTCACGGGCGGGCGGGTCGCCGACAGGTGGGTCCCGGGCGGGCGCGCGGGGCCGTGGTCACGGTGGGAAGGGCTGCTTGAGACAGCTTGGGACACCCTTCCCACCGTGCGTCCCTGCGGTCCGGGGCAGTATCCCCCCGTGAGACTGTCTCGGACCGGTGGGGGGTCAGGGAACGGCGGCACCGGGGCCGTAGGGGCGGCACCCGGGCGGTGGGACCGGGACGGCGGACCGCTCCGGCGGAAAGAACAATGCCCGACCGCCATATGAATGTTCGAGCGTCTCCCGGTGTTGTGAGACACTTCCGTCCGTCTCAGCGCCAGGACCTGGGTATTGGGACACCGGGCCGTCGAGGTTTGAGACGCGGACACGTCACGGGGCCCGGACCGGTTCCAGCACCGCCCGCCCCGCCCGCCTCGCACGTTTGGAAGAGACCGCATGGGTTCCGCCTGGAAGCAGCTGCCCGACGACCTGTCCGACCCTGCCAGGCGCCTCACGGAGGAACTCCGGGCCGTCAAGGACGCGACCGGACTCTCGCTCTCCGAGCTGGCCGCCCTGACCCACTACAGCCGGGCCTCCTGGGAACGCTGGCTGAACGGCAAGCGGGTCATCACCGAGCAGGCGCTCGAAGCACTGGTCGGAGCCGTCGACTGCGACGGGCCGAAGCTGCGGGCGCTGTGGGAGCTGACGGCGGCCGAGAGCGCGACGTCCGGCGACACCGCGGCGGGTGACACAGCGACGGGTGACACGGCAGCAGGAAGCACTGCGGCGAGTGGCACGACGGCGGATGCCGAGGCCGCGGCCGTCCCGGAGGGCTCGGCGGCCCCCGAGGGCTCGGACGGGCCCGGCCAGGGCCCCGGCGCCGACGGGGAGGCCGCCACCGGCACGACCGAGGGCTCGCCGACCGACGGCACCGGGGCGGACAGCCCGGCCGCCGACGGCCCTCCGGCCGGGAGCGCCGCCGCCCCCACCTCCGTTCCCGCTCCCGGCCGCGCCAGGGCCACCGCCCGGCCGGCCCGCCCGGTGCGCGGCCGGTCCGTGACCCTGATCGCCGCCTCGGTGGTCGCGGTCCTGCTGCTGGCCCTCGCCGGGGTGCGGTACTTCTCCGGCGACACCGAGGACAACGTCGGACCGACCGCCGCCACGGTGCTGACCTCCACCTCCACCTCCACCCCGGCGGCGCCCGTCGACTCCGCCTCGCCGAGCACCTCCGCACCCGCCGTACCGGCCAACCCCGCCCCGGCGGTCCCGGCCTGCCAGGCCCTCGGCTGCGCGCACAAGGACCCCAAGGGGGCCGGCTGCGGCGGCGACGCCCGCACCCTGCTGACCACCAACATCGGCAAGGTCGTCATCTACCTCCGGTACAGCCAGAAGTGCCAGGCGGCCTGGGCCGCCATCACCGAGGGCCAGCCCGGCGACCAGGCGACCATCACCACCAGCGCCGGCGAGTCGGAGACGGCGCTGATCCACTGGGGGTACGACAACTACTCGCAGATGGTGAACGCGGGCGACCCCTCGGCCGTCCTCCAGGTCTGCGGCAAGCAGGCCCAGCCGGAGGGCGCCTCCTGCACCGCCAGCATCTCCGACCTGGCCCGGGTGGTCGCCAACACCCCGATCCCGGTCGGCCCGGCCTCCCCGCCGGCGATCGCGGGCGACCCGGCTCCGGCGCCGACCCCGTCCGGCTGACGGGCCGGCACCGGCCGAGCGGCCGCACGACGCACCACCGGGCGACCGGACGCGTCGGGCGGCCGTTCGCTATTCGAGGTACCCGCGGAGCTGAGCGGCGAAGGCGTGGTCGCGGAGCTTGACCAGGGTCTTCGACTCGATCTGGCGGATCCGCTCCCGGGTCACCCCGAACAGCACGCCGATCTCCTCCAGCGTGCGGGCCCGCCCGTCGTCCAGGCCGTACCGGAGCTGGACCACCTGGCGCTCGCGCTCGCCGAGGGTGGCCAGGACCGCCTCCAGATGCTGGCGCAGCAGCAGGAAGGTGGCGGACTCGGCGGGTGAGGCCGCGTCGGCGTCCTCGATGAGGTCGCCGAGCGCGACGTCGTCCTCCTCGCCGACCGGGGTGTGCAGGGAGATGGGCTCCTGGGCGAGGCGGAGCAGTTCCCGCACCCGTTCCTCGGTGAGCTCCAGGGCGGCCGCGATGTCGGCCGGGCCGGGCTCGGCGCCGCGCTCCTGCAGCAGCGAACGCTGCACCCGCACCACCCGGTTGATCAGTTCGACGACGTGCACCGGCACCCGGATCGTCCGGGCCTGGTCGGCCAAGGCACGGCTCATCGCCTGGCGGATCCACCAGGTCGCGTAGGTGGAGAACTTGTAGCCCCGGGCGTAGTCGAACTTCTCGACCGCACGGATCAGACCGAGGTTGCCCTCCTGGACCAGGTCGAGCAGGGTCAGGCCGCGGCCGATGTAGCGCTTGGCGACGGAGACCACCAGCCGCAGGTTGGCCTCGATCAGGCGGCGCTTGGCGAGCCCGCCGATCAGCACCAGGGTGCCGAGTTCGGCGGCCAGCCGGTCGGGCGGCGGCGGTTCGCGGTGCAGCCGTTCCTCGGCGAACAGCCCGGCCTCGATCCGGCGGGCGAGGTCGACCTCCTCGGCGGCGGTGAGCAGCCGGATCCGGCCGATCTCGCGGAGGTACTGGCGGAGCAGGTCGGCGGCGGGCCCGCTCGGATCGGCCGCCGGGCGGCCCGGACCGGCCCGCTGCTCGTGGTCCTCCGGCTCCTCGGTGTCCTCCGCCTCCTCGGTGTCCTCGGTGTCCTCGGGGCCGCCCGCCCCCTCGGCGTCGGGGTGCCCCGACGGGTGGCCCTGGACGGGCACGCGCGCGCCGTCCACGGGCGCCGCCCCCGCCCGGCCGTGGTCCTCCGGCGGGTCGGCGGTGTCGTCGTACGGCGGAGGCGGGGCGAGCGGATCGGTGGTCGGCTGGGCGGTCGCGGCGAGGCCTCGGTCCACGGGCATCCCCTCTGGGCGGGCGCGACTCTGGCGGACCCGCGCTGTGCGGAGGCAGGAAGACGCCCTCCAGTGTGCGGCACGCCACGCTCCGTGGCCGAGACTCGTGCGCGGACTTTCTGAACGGGTGCGCGAACCGGTCCGGGGCCCTGTCTGCGACCGGAAGGCCCGCCCCGGGGGCTACAGCGCCGCGGAACCGCCGCTGCGCAGGGACTGCCCGTACTGCTGGAGCTGCCACAGCTCGGTCTGCACGGCGTGCAGGTCCTCCGCGGCGGCGCGGTTGCCGAGGCGCTGGAGGTGCGCGCGGACCTCGTCGACCCGTCGGTCCACGGCCAGCAGCCGCAGCTTGACCAGGAACTCCCCCGCGTAGACGGCGTCCACCTTGCGGCGCGAGCGCACCGGTTCCACGGTCAGCTCGGTGACCAGGGAACGCACCCGGTCGTCCGGGCAGATCTCGCGCACCACGCTGGTGAAGTCGGCCAGGGTCGCCCCGTACGCGGCGCCGCCGGCCTGGCCGATGGCCCGCCGCACGGCGGTGTAGGGCGGGGTGGGGAACTCGTCCTCGGCGTAGTTGTCGAAGGCCGGCGCGACCAGGTCCGGGTGCTGGAGGGCCAGTTTGAGCAGTTCGCGCTCGACGAACTGGGCCGGGTCGCGCGAGTTGAGCACGAAGGCGGGCCGGGCCGGGCGGACCGGCTGCGGCGGCTCGGGGCGGCGCTGGCCGCTGGCCCGGGGGTTCTGCTGGCGCTCGCGGTCCCAGCGGGCCAGCTGGCCCACCCGGCGGACCACGAACGGCTCGTCCAGGATGCCCAGCATGCCGGCCAGCCGGACGGCGTACTCGTGCTGGATGGAGCGGTCCTTGATCCTGGCGACGATCGGCGCCGCCTCCTCCAGCGCTGCCGACCGGCCCTCGGGCGTGTCCACCCGGTGCTTGGCGACGGCCGAGCCCAGTGCGAACTCGAAGAGCGGGACGGGGTTGTCGATCAGTTCGCGGACCGCGTCGTCGCCCTTGGCGAGGCGCAGCTCGCACGGGTCCATGCCGCCGGGGCTGACCGCGATGGAGGTCTTGGCGGCGAACTTCTGGTCGTCCTCGAAGGCCCGCAGCGCGGCCTTCTGGCCGGCCGCGTCGCCGTCGAAGGTGAAGACGGTCTCGCCCCGGTACTGCGAGGTGTCCATCAGCAGCCGGCGGATGATCTTGATGTGGTCCTCGGCGAAGGCGGTGCCGCAGGTGGCCACGGCGGAGGTGACCCCGGCCAGGTGGCAGGCCATCACATCGGTGTAGCCCTCGACCACCACCGCGCGGCCGGACTTGGCGATCTCCTTCTTCGCCAGGTCGAGGCCGTAGAGCACGTGCGACTTCTTGTAGATCGGCGTCTCGGGCGTGTTGAGGTACTTCGGACCGTTGTCGTCCTCGCGCAGCCGACGGGCGCCGAAGCCGATCACCTCGCCCGCGATGTCCCGGATCGGCCAGACCAGCCGCCCCCGGAACCGGTCGATCAGACCGCCGCGCTGGCCCTGCGAGGCCAGGCCGCCGAGCAGGATCTCCTTGTCCGTGAAGCCCTTGCCGCGCAGGTAGCGCACCAGGTGCTCCCAGCCGACCGGGGCGTAGCCGACGCCGAAGGTCCGCGCGGACTCCTCGTCGAAGCCGCGCTCGGCCAGGAAGCGGCGGCCGATCTCGGCCTCGGGCGAGGCCAGCTGCTCCTGGTACCAGGCGGAGGCGACCTTGTGCGCCTCGACCAGCCGGGTGCGCTCGCCCTGCTGGTGCCGGGGGCTGTAGCCGCCCTCCTCGTAACGCAGGGTGATGCCGGCCTGGGCCGCCATCCGCTCGACGGCCTCGGCGAAGGTGAAGTGCTCGATCTTCATCAGGAAGGCGATGGTGTCGCCGTTCTCCTGGCAGCCGAAGCAGTGGAAGACGCCCTTGGCCGGATTGACGTAGAAGGAGGCGGACTTCTCGTCGTGGAACGGGCAGACGCCCTTGTACTCACCGCCGCCACCGTTGGTCAGCTGTACGTAGTCGCCGACCACGGCGTCGATCGGCAGCGCGCTCCGCACCGCCTGTACATCTTCGTCCCTGATCCGCCCGGCCACCCCGGAAGTCTACTGGGGCGGCCGGGTCGTCCGGCGGGCCCGACCGGCCCGCCGCCCGTCAGGCCCCGGCCGGGCCGGTCAGCCGGGCGTGCAGGGCCAGCGCGGAGGCGTCGGTGAGGGTAGCGATCTGGTCGATCACGGTGCGCAGGGCGCCGCGGTCGTCCTCCGCCTCCTCGTACATCGCGGCGAACACCGGGTCCAGCACCTCGGGGGCGCGCCGGGTGAGGACCTCGGCCAGCTCGGCGATGACGATCCGCTGCCTGGCCCGCAGCTGGGCCTGCTCGTCGCGCTGCATCACGTACCGCACGGCGACCGCCTTGAGCACCGCGCACTCCAGCCGGACCTCGCGCGGCACCACCAGCTCGGCCCCGTACCGGGTCAGCGGGCCGGGGCCGTAGCGGGCCCGGGTGGCCTGCTCGGCGGCCAGGCAGAACCGGCCGATCAGCTGGCTGGTGAGGTCCTTCAGCCCGGCCCGGGCACGGGCGGTGCCGTCGTACGACTCGGGCCACCAGTCCTTGTCGAGCAGCCGGTCCAGGGCCTCCGCCAGCTCCTCCGGCTCGGCGTCCCCGGCGTAGCGCTCGGCGACCTTGAACAGCTCGGACCGCTCGCTCGGGGCACGCAGCGCGACCGGGTCGATGTGGCCGGCCTGGAGGCCGTCCTCGACGTCGTGGGTCGAGTAGGCGACGTCGTCGGACCAGTCCATGACGGTGGCCTCGAAGCACTTCGCCCCGGCCGGGGCACCGGCCCGCAGCCAGCGGAAGACCGGCAGGTCGTCGGCGTAGACGCCGTACTTGGGCGAGGCCGGGTCGGTGGGGTGGGCGCCGTGCGGCCACGGGTACTTGGTGGCGGCGTCCAGGGCGGCGCGGCTCAGGTTGAGGCCGACGCTGCGGCCCGGCCAGGGGGCCAGCCGGGCCGGCATGCCGTCCTGCGGGGCGAAGCGCTTGGGCTCCAGGCGGGTCAGGATCCGCAGCGACTGGGCGTTGCCCTCGAAGCCGCCGCACGTCTCGGCGGCCTGGTCGAGCGCCTCCTCGCCGGTGTGGCCGAACGGCGGGTGGCCGATGTCGTGGGCCAGGCACGCCGTCTCGACGAGGTCCGGGTCGCAGCCGAGGGCCGCGCCCAACTCCCGGCCGACCTGGGCGCATTCCAGCGAGTGGGTCAGCCGGGTGCGGGGGAAGTCGCTGCGCATCGGGGCGACCACCTGGGTGGTGCCGGCCAGCCGGCGCAGGGCGGCGGAGTGGAGCACCCGGGCGCGGTCGCGCTGGAACGCCGTCCGCCCCGGGCGTTTGTCCGGTTCGGGCACCCAGCGGGCCTCGGCGGCGCGGTCGTACGGGGTCGGGGTCGTGGCGGCGGTGAGGCGGTGCGCGGTGTCGTCCATATGCCCTTCACCGTACGCCGCGGCTGTGACACCGGAAGTGTGCCGCGCGCGACCGCGCGCGGGCCGGGGCGTGAACCCTTGGACGCCTACCACCGGGCCCTGTTGTCGAGGGCGGCGGTCAGCCCCGCAGCGCCTTGAGGACGGCCGCGGCCGCACCCTCCTGGCCCCTGGCGTTGGGGTGGATCGCCGCCAGGCCGTGGGTGGGGAACGGCGGCTCCACCCACCGGGCGGTCTCGCCCGCGCACATGTCGTGGCCGGCCGAGGGCCCGGTGAGGTCCACGAAGACCGCTCCGGCCGCCTCCGCCCGGCGCTTGAGCATGGCGTTGAGCTGCTGCTCCTTCTCCACCAGGAAGCCGAGGTCCCCGCCCGCGACGGTCGACCCCAGCACCGGGACGCAGCCCGCCGGATCGGCGGGCAGCAGCGCCGGGTAGCCGACCACGTAGACCCTGGCCTGCGGGGACCGCCGCTTGACCTCCTTGAGGGTCTCGCCGAGCCGCTCGCCGGCAGTGTCCACCTTGCGCTGCACCTGGTCGCCGCCGTCCGCGGCCGCGTAGGAGTCCCGGCAGGGCGCGGCCGCGCGGTCAGAGCCGACCAGCCCCTTGATCGCGTCCACCAGGTTCTCCTTGGCGCACTGGCCGACGACCTCCATGAACCCGGCGTCGTTGCCGCCGATCCCGAGGGTCACCAGCCGGGTGGCCGGGGTGAGCGCGTCCAGCTGCGGCGGATTGACGCCGCCCTCGGTGCTCTGAGCGCCGGTGAGGTCGCCGGTCCGGGCACCGCTGCAGCTGACGTCGCGGAACCGCTCGCCGACCAGGCCGAGCGCCCGGGCCACCAGCGAGGGGTAGTTGACCGACGAGCGGGAGCAGCCCTTCGGCTCTCCCACCTGGGGGCTGATCTTCAGGCCCGCCGTGTAGGAGTCGCCGAGCGCCACGTACGGCCCGGTGGGCGTCGGGGTGGGCGTGCGCGTCGGCGTCGGCGCGGACCCGGTGGCGGCGGCGCGCGGCGGTGCCGAACCGCCCGCGGCGGCCGCGGCGACGGTCTCCGAGCCGGACGAGCCGGAGCACCCGGCGACCAGCAGGGCGGCGAGGCCCGCGCTCAACACGCCGCCGAGCGTGCCGATCGGGCGTACGGACAGTGACACGGGAACCCCCCGGTAGGAGCCGCTGGCATTCTCCCTACGACGGCCCGTCCCCCGGGCACCGCAGTCCCCAACGGACGGGCGGGCGCGATCGCTCCCGTCCGGAACGGGAAATTTCGGCGGCGTCGCGGGACGCCCCGACAGCGAACGGCCCCGGGCGGCGGCAACCGTCACCCGGGGCCGTTCGGTCGGCTGCTCCGGCCGGCCCGGCCGACTTCAGCCAGGCCCGCTACTCCGGCCCGCGCTCGTGCTCGGCCAGGAACTGCTCGAAGCGGCGGCCCAGCTCGTCCGCCGAGGGCAGGTCCACCGGCTCGGCCAGCAGGCTCTCCCGGCCCTGCGAACCGGCCACCGCGTCGTACTGGCCCTCCATGCCTCGGATCGCCGAGCGGAGGTCGCCGTCACCTTGCGCCAGCTGCTCCTCGATGTCGGCGTACACCTCGTCCACCCGCTCGCGCAGCAGCGTGCCGGGCAGCACCAGCCCGGTCGCCGACTGGACGGCCTCCAGGATCAGCACCGCGGCCGCCGGGTACGCCGAGCGCGCCACGTAGTGCGGCACGTGCGCGGCGAAGCCCAGCACGTCGTGCCCGGCCTCGGCGAGCCGGTACTCCAGCAGCGCCTGGGCACTGCCGGGGACCTGCGCCTGCTCGAACCACTGCGGGTAGCCGGCCGCGAGGTCCAGCCGGTTGCCGTGCGGGGTCAGACCGACCGGGCGGGTGTGCGGCACACCCATCGGGATGCCGTGGAAGTCGAGGGCCAGCCGGACGTCGAAGCGCTCGACCAGCTGCCGGACGGCGGCGGCGAAACGCTCCCACTCGACATCCGGCTCCGGCCCGGTGAGCAGCAGGAACGGGGCACCGGCCGCGTCGTGCAGCAGCTGGAGGAGGATCTCCGGCGGCTCGTAGGACGACCAGTGCTCGCGGTCGAAGAGCATCGCGGGGCGGCGGGCCCGGTAGTCCACCAGACGGTCGTGGTCGAAGCGGGCGACGACCTGGGGCTCGCCCGTCTCCAGCAGGTGGTCGACCACCTGGGCGCCCGCCTCGCCGGCGTCCATGAAGCCCTCGAAGTGGTGGAGCAGCACCAGGCCGGCACCGGTGTCCGCCAGCGCGGCCCTCGCCGCGGCCACCGCGGCCACACCCTGCTGGTCCAGCTCGTACAGCGCCTGGGGATCACGCACCGCTCACCCACACCCCGTTTCTTTCCTCGTCGCGGTTCACCGCGCACGCCCCCGCGCGGCTGCCCGCGCTGGGACTGCTGCCCGGCTCTCCTCGTCCAGCGTGCGGAGTGCCGCCGGAATTCCCGCCGGGCCGGGCCCGTTTCCCGGCCCCGCCCGTCGCCCCGCCCGTCGCGCGCCCCCGCGAGGCCGACCGGACCATGATCGCACCCGGCCCGAAAGGCCCTGGTCAGGGGGGTGCGAACGGTCGCCGCCGCAGGCCCCGGACCAGCCCCGACGGCCATTCGTGTGCCGCGAAGTGACGCATTGCCTTCTGGCGGGTATCGTCCTCTCGCTGCCTCGCATCGTCGCGTCGTCGTCACGTCGTCCGTAACGCCGTCGATCACGACCCGGACCGGTGCTCGGCCAGTCACCCACGACGCATCTTGCCTTCATCTGGCCGCCTGCTTCCCTTCGCGCTCTCGTTTCCTCCTCGGCCATCTCGCGGACACACACTGTCCCCTCGCTCATCCCGCCGGACCGGTCCGTCGACCCGTGTCCGTTCCGGCACCGCGCTGCCCGACTCCGGGCCGTCGCTCCCCGCCCCGCTCGACCGGACCTCCGGCGTGCGCGGGCACCGGTGGGCGCACTCCGGAGCGGGGCGAACCGTCCACTGCTGACCCTCGCCGCACCCCGGCACGGGCCAGCACCCTCCGACCGCCGAAGGACCGAAGGTTCCGTGCCCGTACCTGTCATCCTCACCGGCCGCACCGTGCGGCTGGAGCCCCTCGCCGCGCATCATGCCGAGGCCATCGCCCAGGCCGGCGCCGAGGACCGTACGACTTACGCCTTCACTCCCGTCCCGCACGGCCTGGAAGCTGCCCGGGAGTACATCGCGCGCGCCCTGGCGGACCAGGCCTCCGGCCGGTCGCTGCCGTTCGCGACGGTGAACCAGGCCGACGGCCGAGTGGTGGGCTCCACCCGGTTCCTGGAACTCGACTACTGGCAGGGGCCGCTCGTCTGGCCGCCGGTTCCCGGCGTGCCGTTCGGCGACCCGGCCACGGCCGTCCCGGACGCCGCCGAGATCGGCAACACCTGGCTGTCCCCGCGCGCCCAGGGCACCGGCATCAACACGGAGGCCAAGCTGCTGATGCTGCGGCACGCCTTCGAGGTGTGGGGCGTGCAGCGGATCTCGCTGCGTGCCGACGCCCGCAACATGCGGTCGCGGGCCGCCATCGAGCGGCTGGGCGCGACCGGCGAGGGCGTCCGCCGGGCGCACTCGCGGGGGCTGGACGGGGTGGTCAGGTCCACCGCGTTCTACTCGATCCTGGACAACGAGTGGCCCGCCGTGCGGGACATCATCGAGCTGCGGATCGCCGCCGCGACCTCGCCGAGCGCCCCGGACCCGGCGATCAACCAGGAGTGCCTTAGACACGGCGGCGGCGCGGGGCATCTGATCACGGCCTGAGCGCTCCGCCCGGGACTTCGCGAGGGTGCTTCTCGGGGGTGCTGCTCGGGGGCTTCAGGGGTTCCGGCGGTCCGGTGGTTCGGGGCCGGAGGGTTCGTTGCCCGAGTGTCCGGACCCGCGCGGGTCCGGACACTCGGGCCGGGACGTCAGTCCGCCACCGGCTCGCCCGCGGCGGCGACCCGCAGCAGGCGGGCCAGCAGGTCGGCGCCCCGACCCCCGTCCGGTTCGGGCGCCCTGCCGGGGCAGGCCTCGACCACGGCGGAGACCGGGCGCCGACCGGCCCGGTCCGGCGCCACCGTCAGCTCCCACCAGGGGTGGCCGTCCGGACCGCAGAGCCGGAGCGTGCCCTCCCGGGTGTGCACCGCCGGTCGGCGGCCCCCGACGAGCAGCGGCCCGGGCCCGGTGCGCAGCCGCTGCCACTGCTCGTCCGTCCACAGCACGTCCGGCACCGGGCACGGCCGCGGCACCAGCATCTCCGCGCGGCCCCGGCCGGCGGACACGCTGCCCGGCTCGGCGAAGGCCCAGGCCGGCAACGGCTCCCGGGCGGCCAGCCAGGCGGCGGGGATGCCTGCCGTCCCGGTGTGCGCGGCGACCACGCCGCCGGTGATCGCGGCCACGGTGTCCGCGTCCCCGCCGGCGGCCACCGCCGTCCGGATCGCCTCCGGGTAGTCGGTGAGGTGCCGGGCCGCGCACCACAGCGCGTACGGGACGGTGTCGGCGGCACTGGTCCGGCTCCCGTTGCCGAGCACCCGCGCCACCGCGGTGAGGTCCGGTTCGGCGAGCAGGGCGACCGCCTCGGCCAGGCCGTCGTGGACAGCACCGCGCGGGGTCAGCCCGAGGACCTGCTCCAGGAATTCCCCCGGCGCCGTCCGGCCGCCGCGGGCCCGCGCCGCGCAGGCGGCGGCCACCGCGACGGCGACCGCGCCGTCCACCGCCTGCGGGTGGGTGTGGGTGATCAGTGCCGTCTCGACGGCCGGACGCACCGCCTCCGCCGGGTCGGCCGCGTACGCCGCCCCGAGCGGGGCGACCCTCATCGCGGCGCCGTTGCCGTACGACCCCTGGCCGTCGAACAGCGCCGAGGCCAGCTCGCGGGCGTCACCGCCCTCCCGGACCAGCCGCAGCAGCCGGTTGGCGGCCGGGCCGTAGCCCCGGTCGAAGTCGTGCCGGCGGGCGAAGGCGTGGGTGAGGTCGAACACGTCGATCGCGCCGCGCTCGGTGTGCGCGGCGTACACCGAGCACGCCATCTCGGTGTCGTCCGTCCACGGCCACGGGCCGGGCGGGGCGGTGCGGGCGGAGAGGTGGGCCCGCGCGGTGGCGGGGACGAAGAACTGCGCGCCGAGGGCGTCGCCGACGGAGAGGCCCTGGAGCGCGTCGAGCGCGGGGCCGGGGTGAGGAATCGTCATCTTGGGCACCAAGCCCACCGTCCGGACCGGTCCGGCGTCAACCCGGTTCGACCGGGCACTCCCCGGGCGGGCGATGTTTCGCATACCTCCGAACCGGGCGGGAAACACCTCGGCATGACCCTCGCCGTCCCGGTCGCCGCCGTTCCGTCCGCCGATGATCCGCCTGGCGCTGTTCCGCCCGTCGCTGTTCCGCCTGTCACCCGGGTCGCCGCCGTTCCGCCCGTCACCCCGGTCGCCGCTGTTCCGCGCCCGCCCGTCGCCGCTCGCGCGCGGGCCGCCCCCCGACCGGTCGTCGACCCGCTGCTGCTGGTCGGCGACGACCAGCAGCACATCGTCACCCGCGCCCAACTGCGCGCGCTCGGTGTGCCGTCCGGGAGCATCGCGCACCGGCTGCGGCCCGGCGGGCCGTGGCAGCGGGTGCTGCCCCGGGTGATCTGCCTGCAGACCGGCCGGCTGACCGCGCACCAGCGGCTGCGGGCCGCACTCGCCTACGCGGGCCCCAAGGGTCAACCGCCGCCGCAGGCCGGGGAGGTGCTGCTCACCGGGACGGCCGTGCTCGCCGACGCCGGCCTCCCCTCCGCCGGGCACCCGGCGGACCTCACCGAGGTGGACGTGCTGGTCCCGGCCCGGCGACGGGTCGCCGACCGGGGGTTCGTCCGGATCCACCGCGCGGGCGGGGCGATGCCGGGCGGCTTCGAACGCGACGACGGGCTCTGGAGCACCTCGGTCGCCCGGGCGCTGGCCGACCTCGCGCCCCGGGAGGGCGGAGGGCGCCGGTTCCGCGCGCTCTGCGCCGAGGCCGTCCAGCGGCGGCACTGCGAACTGGGCGAGCTGCTGGACCAGTTGCTCGCCCGGCCGGAGGCCCGCGAACTGGCCGGGGTGGCCCGGGTGGTGGAGGATCTGACGGCCGGAGTGCGGTCGGTGGTCGAGGCCGAGGCCCGGGACGCGGTGCGCGGCGCCGGGCTCCCCGAGCCGCTCTGGAACCCGGCGCTCTTCCTCGACGGGCGGTTCCTGGCCGTGCCGGACGCGTACTGGCCGCAGGCCTGCGTCGCCCTGGAGATCGACTCCCGGGCCTGGCACCTGCGCCCGGCCGACCACGAGCGGAGTCTGACCCGGGCCAACCGGCTGACCGCCGCCGGCCTCCTGGTCGTCCGCACCACCCCGGTCCAGCTGCGCCGCGACCCGGGTCCGGTGCTGCACGAGCTGGCCGCGCTGCTCTCCGCCGGTCCGCACGGGCCGCACGGCCGGGTCACCTGGCGGCAGGCCCGGTGAGGGCGCCGCCGGGGCGGCTCGGTGTCGGCGGTCGGGGTGCCTCGGCGGCGGGGCGGCCCGGTGGCTCGGCGGCGTGCGCCCCGGGAGGGGGTCACGGCTGCTGGGTCTCCGCCTCCCGGCCCGCCGCCTCGGCCGCCGCCGCCAGGTGCTGCAGGACGCCCAGGTGGTCGGCGAGCGCCCGGCGACCGGCCCGGGTCGCGGCCAGCCAGGTGCGTGGGCGCTTGCCGACATAGCCCTTCTTCACCGACAGGTAGCCCGCCTCCTCCAGCGCGCTCGCCGCCTTGCTGAGCACCGAGTCGGAGACCTGGCAGTAGTCCCTGACGGCGGAGAACTCGGCCTCGATGCAGCCGCCGAGGAACGCCAGCACGGTGAGCCGGGTGGGGTGCTGGAGCAGCGGGTCGAGCCCGGCCATCAGACGCCCTCCGCCTCACGGCGGATCCGGGCGTTCACGCGCACCATCGCCAGCCAGAACAGCGCACCGGCCGTGACACCGGCACTGCCGAACGTCCCCCGGGCGTCGGCACCCAGCAGCCGGACGACGCCGGCCACGGCGAGGGCTCCGACGAAGACCAGCACCACCCAGCGCGTCATCGGTCCGCCGTAGCCGGGCGTCCAGCCCCTCGCGACACCGCCCCGACGGGTCACGACGGCCCCCAGGGCGCCGCTGGCCGCCGCGAAGACCGCGCCCAGCACGCCGGCCAGCCAGCTCGCGTCCGCCCACAGGGCGTAGCCGAGGCCGAGGCCGTAGAGCGAGAAGCCGGCCGCGAAGGTGGCGCCGTACCAGGTGGGCACCAGCTGCGGTGCCTGGGCGGCGGCGCGGGCCCGGGCGGCGAGGCCCAGCGCCTCGGCCGCGGACAGCTCGACGGGCACGGAATCGCTCATGAAGTCCCCCGGTGGTGATCGTTGATCTTGATTCCACTATGGCACGTACTTTCCGCGATGGAAAGTACTTTCAGTGGAGCACCGGGGCCGTCGCACCCGCTCCTCAGCAGCGGGAGTCGATCTCCTGGAAGGTGGCGTAGTGGTCCGCGGTCCAGTACTGCTCGCCGGAGTCGCCGGTGACCACCCGGCGGGCGCCCCGGTCACCGGAGCCGGGGGTGACGACGGTGAACTCGTGGTAGTAGCCCGAGGTCTTGCGCGGCAGGCGGCTCTCCCGGTTCTCGAAGACGATGCCGTCGGAGCGGTAGGGGTAGGGGCCACCCTTGGAGATCAGCCCGAGGGTGTCGCGGGCCTGGTCCGGGAGCCTGGTGCGGCAGACGTCGGCCAGCGCCGGGTCGGTCGGCACCCAGCCGGTACCGGCGGCGGTCGCGGGCGGGGTGGCGGGGGCCGAGGACCGGGGTGCGCTGGGCTTCGGCGCCACCGGGGCGGTCGAGGCCGCGGCCGGGCCGGTGGCGGTGGCGCCCGGGGCGGTGGTTCTGGACGCGGCGGTCTTGGACGCGCTGCCGCCGGTGTCGTCCGAGAGCAAGTAGCCGACCGCGGCGGCGAGCACGCAGATCAGCACGGCGAGGGCGGTCCACAGGCGGTTTCTGCTGGTCATGGGCCCAGCTTGGCAGTCGGCGGGCCGGGGCCCGGCCAGCCACACGCGTGGTCGGCACCACAACGGGGGCGGCGGCCATCGGGGCGGCCACCGCGGTGACGGCCGTTGGAGGCGGGGCCGTCGGAGGCGGGGGCAACGGCCGCCGGGGGGCCTGGGACCGGATCCCGCCGGGCAGGCCCGACCGGACCGACCAGCCGGGAAAAGCATGCGGCCGGGGCGGGTACGGACGCCATTGTCCGTTCCTGCCCCGGCCGCTTCACGTACGCCGGTTCTCCTGCGCCGAGCTCCGGTGTACGCCCCTCCCCGATGGAGGGGACACGGTCAGCGATTCGGCCGTGCCGAAGGGCTCATGACGAGCCCCCGGCACTCAGCGCGGGTCGCTGCCCGCAGTCTCGATGGCGGCGCGGCCGGCCTCCAGACGCGCCACCGGGATCCGGAAGGGGGAGCAGGAGACGTAGTCCAGCCCCACCTCGTGGAAGAAGTGCACCGACTCCGGGTCGCCGCCGTGCTCGCCGCAGACGCCGAGCTTGAGGTCCGGGCGGGTGGCCCGGCCGGCCTGGACGGCGTGCTTCACGAGCGCGCCGACACCGTCGCGGTCGATGGTCTCGAACGGCGAGACCCCGAAGATGCCCTTCTCCAGGTAGGCGGTGAAGAAGGAGGCCTCGACGTCGTCGCGGGAGAAGCCCCAGACCGTCTGGGTGAGGTCGTTGGTGCCGAAGGAGAAGAACTCGGCGGCCTCGGCGATCTGGCCGGCCGTCACGGCGGCGCGCGGCAGCTCGATCATGGTGCCGAGCTTGATGTCCAGCCGGACACCGGTGGACTGGGCGACCTCGGCGAGCACGCGCTCGCACTCGTCACGGACCAGCTCCAGCTCCTGGACGGTGCCGACCAGCGGAATCATGACCTCGGGGCGCGGGTCCGCCCCGGCCAGCTTGCGCTCGGCGGCGGCCTCGGCGATGGCGCGGACCTGCATGCCGAACAGGCCGGGGATGACCAGGCCGAGACGCACACCGCGCAGGCCGAGCATCGGGTTCTGCTCGTGCAGCTTGTGCACCGCCTGGAGCAGGCGCAGGTCGTTCTCGTTCGGGTCCTTGCGGGCCTCGGCGAGGGCGACGCGCACCGACAGCTCGGTGATGTCGGGCAGGAACTCGTGCAGCGGCGGGTCGAGCAGGCGGACGGTGACGGGCAGTCCGTCCATCGCCTGGAACAGCTCCAGGAAGTCGCCCTTCTGCAGCGGCAGCAGGGTGGAGAGCGCGGCCTCGCGGTCCTTGTCGTTGTCCGCGAGGATCAGGTGCTCGACCTCCTTGCGGCGCTCCTCACCGAGGAACATGTGCTCGGTGCGGCACAGGCCGATGCCCTGGGCGCCGTAGCGGCGGGCGCGCGAACCGTCCTCGGCGTTGTCGGCGTTGGCGCGCACCGCGAGGCGGCGGCGGACGTCGGCGTGGGACATCAGCCGGTGCACGGCCTGGACCAGACCGCCCTGGACGTCGGCGCCGGCGTGCAGGGTGCCCTCGAAGTACTCCACCACCGCGGAGGGGAGCACGGGTACCTCGCCGAGGTAGACCTTGCCGGTAGCGCCGTCGATGGAGACGACGTCGCCCTCCTCCAGCTCCAGGCCGTCGGCGGTGGTCATCCGGCGGCGCTTGGTGTCGACCTCGAGCTCCTCGGCACCGCAGACACAGGTCTTGCCCATGCCGCGGGCGACGACGGCGGCGTGCGAGGTCTTGCCGCCGCGCGAGGTGAGGATGCCCTCGGCGGCGATCATGCCGTCCAGGTCGTCCGGGTTGGTCTCGCGGCGGACCAGGATGACCTTCTCGCCGGAGCGCGACCACTTCACCGCGGTGTAGGAGTCGAAGACGATCTTGCCGATCGCGGCGCCGGGCGAGGCGGCGAGGCCCCGGGCGATCTGCTTGGACTCGGCGTTGGGCGCGAAGCGCGGGAACATCAGCTGGGAGAGCTGGCCGCCGGTGACCCGCATCAGGGCCTCGTCCAGGTCGATCAGGCCCTGGTCGACCAGCTGGACGGCGATCCGGAAGGCCGCGGCGGCGGTGCGCTTGCCGACCCGGGTCTGGAGCATCCAGAGCTTGCCGCGCTCGATGGTGAACTCGATGTCGCAGAGGTCCCGGTAGTGGGTCTCGAGCGTCTGCATGATCGACATCAGCTCGTCGTACGACTTCTTGTCGAGCTTCTCCAGCTCGGACAGCGGCAGGGTGTTGCGGATGCCGGCGACGACGTCCTCGCCCTGGGCGTTGGACAGGTAGTCGCCGTAGACGCCCTGGGCGCCGGTGGAGGGGTCGCGGGTGAAGGCGACGCCGGTGCCGGAGTCCTCGCCGAGGTTGCCGAACACCATGCTGCAGACGTTGACCGCGGTGCCCAGGTCGTTCGGGATGCGCTCCTGGCGGCGGTAGAGCCGGGCGCGGTCGCCGTTCCAGGAGTGGAAGACGGCGTGGATGGCGAGGTCCATCTGCTCGCGCGGGTCCTGCGGGAAGTCCCGGCCGGTCTCGCGCTCGACGATGCCCTTGAACACCTCGACCAGCTGCTTCAGGTCCGCGGCGTCGAGGTCGAGGTCGTCGGCGGTGCCCTTGGCGTGCTTGGCCTCGTCCAGTGCCTCCTCGAACAGCTCGCCGTCGACGCCCAGCACGGTCTTGCCGAACATCTGGACCAGGCGGCGGTAGGAGTCCCAGGCGAAGCGCTCGTTGCCGGACTGCGCGACCAGGCCGGCCACCGAGGCGTCCGAGAGGCCGATGTTCAGGACGGTGTCCATCATGCCGGGCATGGAGAACTTGGCGCCCGAACGCACCGAGACGAGCAGCGGGTCGTCGGCCTGGCCGAGCTGCTTGCCCATCTCCTGCTCGAGCGCGTCCAGGTGGGCGCTGATCTCCTCGTGCAGCGAGGTGGGCTCGGTGCCGGTCTCCAGGAAGACCTTGCAGGCCTCGGTGGTGATCGTGAACCCCGGGGGAACCGGAAGACCGAGGTTGGTCATCTCGGCCAGGTTCGCGCCCTTGCCGCCAAGAAGATCCTTGAGGTCCTTGTTTCCTTCAGTGAAGGAGTAAACAAACTTCTGCTGGGACGCCACGGGTCTGTCTCCTCGCGCACGGTTGCCCTGACGCCGGAGAACATACCCATTTCGAAGGCTCTTCTGCGCCTCCAATAGGCCGTACGTGGCCAGGACCAGCAGGTAACCCGCTAGATCGAATGCATGGAACGGCGTTCACCTCTGGAGGTGAAATCGTCCGGATGACGCTAGCAAGCGTTCAAGTCTTGAACACGGGGAAACCGGAAGATCACATATCCGGAACACACGGTAGCCACCGGGCGCCCGGCCTGACGGCCCGGCTTGATTTCCTGCACCCTCAGTGCCGATCCGCCGCCGCCCCCCTTCGGGAAGCGATCCGCCACCGACTTGTTCATTTCGTCCTGTCGGACCCCTCGGGCACCCGGGGCATGTGGCAAGCGTCACGGACACATCTCACCGATCGAGCGTAGGCCGACCCCGCCCATCGTCGCACTATGTCCAGAAACGTGCTCGCTCCGTGACATTCCAATGCCAAAAGGGAGCCCTCTTGTCCAGAGTGGCAAAGATGGCTGGGACGGGGTGGCCATCGGCCCGGGAGGGCCATCTTTGCCACCCCGTACAGATCATCCCCCAGAGGTGTCCGATTCGGCGTCTTCGCCCGGTCGGGCGCAGTCGTACGGATCGTCCAACCAGCCTTCCGGCAGAACCACGCGGTTGTTGCCGCTGGTCCGGCCCCGCGGGCCGTCGGCACCGGCCGGCCAGCTCTGCGACTGCTCCACCAGGGCCAGGGTTTCGGCCAATTCGGCCAACGAGGACGAGTTCGCCAGCTTCACCCGCAGTTCCGAGCCCACCGAGAAGCCCTTGGTGTACCAGGCGACGTGCTTGCGGAAGTCGATCACGCCGCGGGTCTCGTCGCCCAGCCACTCACCGAGCAGCTGCGCGTGGCGGACCATCGCCCGCGCCACACCGGCGAAGGTCGGACGGGCGTAGTCGACCTCGCCCTCGAAGATCGCCACCAGGTCCCTGAACAGCCACGGCCTGCCCAGGCAGCCGCGGCCCACCACCACGCCGTCGCAGCCGGTCTCGCGCATCATCCGCACCGCGTCGTCCGCCGACCAGATGTCACCGTTGCCGAGCACCGGGATCTCCGCCGGGACGGCCTCGCGCAGCCGGGCGATCGCCGACCAGTCGGCGGTACCGCCGTAGTGCTGGGCGGCGGTGCGTCCGTGCAGGGCGATCGCCGAGACTCCCTCCTCGGCGCCGATCCGGCCGGCATCGAGGTAGGTGAGGTGCTCGTCATTGATGCCCTTGCGCATCTTCATGGTGACCGGCAGGTCGCCGGCGTTGGACACGGCCTCGCGGAGGATCTCGCGCAGCAGGTTGCGCTTGTACGGGAGCGCCGAGCCGCCGCCCTTGCGGGTCACCTTGGGGACGGGGCAGCCGAAGTTGAGGTCGATGTGGTCGGCGAGGTTCTCGTCCGCGATCATCCGGGCCGCCTTGCCGACGGTCACCGGGTCCACACCGTACAGCTGGATCGAGCGCGGCTTCTCGCTCGGGTCGAACTTGATCAGCTGCATGGTCTTGGCGTTGCGCTCGACCAGGGCCCGGGTGGTGATCATCTCCGACACGTAGAGGCCCTTGCCTCCGCTCTGCTCGCGGCAGAGGGTACGGAACGGCGCGTTGGTGATACCGGCCATCGGCGCCAGGACCACGGGCGGCCAGACCCGCATCGGGCCGACGGTCAGCGGCGCGAACTCGGCGGTGGCTGGGGTGGCTGCAGCGGCGGTGGCGGTCGCGGTACCGGTCGCGGTGGCGCTGCCGGTCGTGGTGGCGGTCGCGGTGCTGGTGAGGCCGGTGGCTGCGGTGCCGGTGGCGCCGGTCGCGGTGCTGGTGCCGGTCGTACCGGTGGCGCCGGTCGTGCCGGTCGCGGTGCTCGGCTCGGTGGGTGCGGGCGGGACTGTCATGCGCGGCTGACCTCGGGGACGGCGATTCGGGGACTCTCCATTGTCCCCCACCCGCCGCGCCCGCCCCGGGGGGCCGCCGACCCGGGCTCCCCACCGCCCCTGGGGCGGCCCGGCCCGGGCTCCCCACCACCCTCGCCCCGACGCCGCCCCGGCCCCTGCCGGGCGGTCGGTCGCCTCTCAGCCGCCGTCGGCGTCACCGTCCCCCGCGAAGACCTCCACCGAACCGGAGCTGACCGAGATCCTGACCTTGTGCGGGCTGGAGCGGTCGGCCAGCGCCGTATCGATCCCGCCCCGGGGAGCCATGCCGCCCTCGAAGTCGTAGTGGGACCCGCGCGGCAGGCCCAGGCTCACCGATCCCGAGGTGACACCGATGTCCACGGCCGAGGGCTCCGAAACGAAGCCCAGCTCCACCGAGCCCGAGGTCGCGGCCACGTCGGCCCTCGGGGAGGCGAGACGCCGGCCGTGCACGGAGCCGGAGGTGGTGCGCACGGTCAGCGGACCGGACACATCGGCCAACCGGACCTCCCCCGAAGTGGCGACCAGATCGATCTCCCCCGTCACCCCGGCGATGTCGATGTTGCCGCTGGACTGCCGGCCGGTCACCGAGACCCCGGGCGGAACCTCCAGCTCGACCACCGCCCCGCAGCCGACGTCCCTGACCGCGAACACCTGGTTGCAGAACATCCGGACGTCGAGCTCGTCCTGGTCGAACAGCGCCGAGACCACCGGCTTCCGCACCACCCAGTTCAGGAACTGCCGGACCACCACCTGGCCCTCCTTACCGGGCCTGATCCGGACGGTGGCCCGCCCGGTGTCCAGCCGCACCTTGGTCACCGCGATCCCGTAGGTCCGCTCCGCACGGGCCTGCTGCTGCACCGCCATCGCCCAGGTCTGCACAGCACCGACCAGCATCACCACGACGAGTGCCAGGGTCCCGACCACCCGCCAGCCCCGGTGGCCGCCGCGCGCGGGCGGCCCGGGTACCGGCACCTCCGGGCGGGCCGTCGTCGTCCCCCCGCTCCGGGACGGGCCGGTGCCCGCCGTCGGACCGGCGTCCGGCGTCCTCATGCCACCTCCAGGAAACGCAGCACCGCCATCACCCGGCGGTGGCTGTCGTCGGCCTGCGGCAGGTCGAGCTTGGCGAAGATCGAGTTGATGTGCTTGGCCACCGCGCTGTCGCTGACCACCAGGGAACCGGCGATGGCCGCGTTCGACCGGCCCTCCGCCATCAGGGCGAGCACGTCCCGCTCGCGCGGTGTCAGCCGCTCCAACGGATCGCGGTGGCGCCGCACCAGCAGCTGCGCCACCACCTCCGGGTCCAGCGCCGTCCCGCCCTCGGCGACCCGCTGCAGCGCGTCCACGAACTCGTCGACATTGGCCACCCGCTGCTTGAGCAGGTAGCCGACCCCGCTGGTGTTGCTGGTCAGCAGGTCCGCGGCGTAACGCTCCTCGACGAACTGGGAGAGCAGCAGCACTGCCACCTCCGGCCACTGCCGGCGGATCACCAGCGCGGCCCGCACCCCCTCGTCGGAGAAGCCGGGCGGCATCCGGACGTCCGCCACCACCACCTGCGGGCGGTGCTCCTCCACCGCGACGAGCAGTGCCTCGGCGTCCCCGACGGCGGCGGCCACCTCGTAGCCCACGGCCTCCAGGACCTTGACCAGACCGACCCTCAGCAGGACCGAGTCCTCGGCGATCACAGCACGCACGGCAACTCCACGGTAATGGTGGTCGGGCCCCCGACGGGGCTGAGCAGGGACAGGGATCCGTCGACCGAGGCGGTGCGCTGCCGCAGGCCGGTCAGGCCGGTGCCCCGAGCGGCGTCCGCCCCGCCCACGCCGTCGTCGCTGACGACCAGGCGCAGCCGACCGCCGGCCGTCCGCACCGAGACGTCCACCCGGGAGGCCCGGGCGTGCTTGGCGACATTGGTCAGCGCCTCGGAGACGGTGAAGTAGGCGACGGCCTCGACCGTGGGCGCTATCCGTTCGGCCAGGTCGACGTCCAGCCGGACCGGCAGCGGGACCCTGGCCGCGATGCCGGAGAGCGCCGCGTCCAGCCCGCGGTCCTCCAGAACGGCCGGGTGCAGGCCGCGGACGAGGTCCCGCAGCTCGTCGATGGCCGCCTGGGCCTCCTCGTGCGCCTCGACTATCACCTGCATGGCCTCGGGCGGGACGTCCTTGAGGGTGCGGCGGGCCAGGCCGAGGTTCATCGCCAGGGAGGTGAGCCGCTGCTGGGCCCCGTCGTGGAGGTCGCGCTCGATCCGGCGCCGCTCGGCGTCGACCGCGTCCACCAGGCCGGCCCGGCTCTCCACCACCTCCTCGATCCGGTGCTCCAGCACCGCCGTCCGGCCCGGACCGAGCATGCGCACCGCGAGCGCCTCGTCCAGGGCGGCCAGCAGTCGCACGGCCCGGGGCAGGACCGCCAGCAGCAGCACACCGCCGACGGTGAGCGGGACGTCCAGCTTGGCCCAGTGGTCCGCGACCGGTGAGGTGGACGGCATCATCCAGGCCCAGCCGAGGACCGTCGAGGCCACGACGGCCGCGCCCCACCCCCACAGCACGGCCAGCGCGCCGAGCGCGACCAGCGGACCGACCACCAGGTGGTAGCCGACCTGGCGCCAGCTCACCGCGGTGCGCAGTGCGGTCACCGCGCCGGACGAGGAGCCGGCGGGCCGCAGCAGCGGCGGGACGTCCACCCCGCGCAACGCCCGCAGCCGGGCGCGCTGCGCGGCGGAGAGCAGGCGGATCCCGAGCAGGATCACGCCCACGAGGAACAGCGACACCTTGGGGACGGTGAGGGTCAGCCAGACGGGAAGGGAGAGCGGGATTCCGGCGGCGAGGAACCGGGCGTCCCGCCAGGACGCCGCAGGCCACGGGGGCCGGGCGGCGCTCCCGATGAGCGCACGGCGCGGCTTCGTGGAGAGCATGGCGGACAGCCTAGAGTGCCGTGATCGGCCGTCACCATGAAGGTCGGTACCGAGAAATGGTGAAGCTGGGTACACCCTCGATTCGGATCGGTGCACTACCGACAACGCTGCCGGGGACGGCCAGTCTTGAGGGCATGACGAGCTACGCATCGCACTCCGCCGATCTGCCGCACGGGCGTCCGACCCCCGGCGCCACCGCCGCGGCCGCCCCGGCGGACCGGGCCGAGGGGCGGCTTCCGGTCGGGCCGGCCGGCCTGCGGGGCCCCGCCCACCCGGCCTCCGGGCCGTGGTCGGTGCGCAGCGTCCGGGCCGGCCGGTCCCGCGGCCGGGCAGCCCTCGAGATCTACGAACACGACGAGTTGGTGGACGTTCTGGTCGCGACCCGGCTCACCGGCGGCCTGCTGCGCGGGGCCCGCGCCTGGGCCGTGGCGGGGGCGGTCGGGCGCCGCCGGTCCCGGCACGGTCTCGCCTGGGGGCGGCTGCCGGACGGCGGCGCGGTCCCGGTCGTCGGGTTCACCGGCGGGCGGCTGCTCCGGCTGCCCGGCCGGCCCGCCCCGGTCGTCCGCGCGGCCGAGGTGGTCACCGTCGGCGGGGAGTTCTGGCTCGCCTGGGGCGAGGGTGTGTTCGACGGTGTGCTGGTCGAGGCGGGCGGTGCCGCCCCCGAGCGGTCGCCGCTGGTCCGGGCCCGCGTCGGCGGCGCCGGGGGTGCCCGATGAGCACCGCCGTCCTCGGTCTCGCCCCAGCCTTCGCGCCGCGCGCCGCACGAGCCGGCCGTCCCGTGCTCGGCCCGCTCGCCGAGCAGGTGCCCGCGCTCGCCGCGTTCCTGCTGCTGCCCTGGACGGCCCTGCTCGTGGCCGCGGGCGACACCGCCTGGGCCGCCTTCGACCTGTGCGAACTGGCCGCCCTGCTCCGGCTCGACGCCGGGCTGCGCCGCCGCGGCGCGGCCGCCGCCGGACCGGCCGCTGTGGTGGCCCTGCTGCTCGCGGGCGACGCCCTGGTCGACATCGCCACCGCGCTGCCGGGCCAGGAGACGCTCGCCGCACTGATCATGGCGGGCTGTGCCGAGCTCCCGCTGGCCGCGCTCTGCCTCACTCTCGGCCTGGCCCGCACCGGGCGGCCGTCAGCCGAGCGGCACCCCCGCCACAGCCCCCGCCCCCGCCGCAGCCGCAGCCGCAGCCGCAGCCGACGGAAGCCGGGTGGGAAGCCGCGACAGCAGCGCGGCGCTCTCCTCGTCCTTCGGGGTGTAGACGATCATTCGCGGTCCCTGGACCGGACCGAGCCAGAGACTGGTGTAGTCGAGCCGCAGCAGGCCCACCTCCGGCACCAGGAAGCGCTTCAGGCCGTTCCCCGGCCGCAGCACGTCGTGCCGCTGCCAGGCCGCGTCGAACACCGGAGAGGCCTTGCGCAGCCGGCAGAGCAGCGCCCGCCAGGCGGGCTCGGCCCCGTGGTCGCCCATCCCGGACCGGAACCGGGCGACCATGACGTCCCGCTCCTCCTCGTGGTCCACCAGCACCTGGTGGAAGCGCGAGGGGGTGAAGGCCAGCCACATCAGATTGCGGTCCTCGGGCGGCAGCGCGGCCAGATCGCCGACGATCCCGGTGTACTGCGCGTTGTGGGCCAGGACGTCGTAGCGGGAGTTGATCACCGCGGCGGGGTAGGGGGCCATCCGGTCCAGCGTCATCCGGACCGCGGGCGTGACGGTCGGGCACTCCCGGACCGGCGTCGGATCCTCCGCGCCGGCCAGGGTGAACAGATGGGCCCGCTCACTGGGGTCGAGCAGCAGGGCGCGCGCCACCGCGTCCAGTACCTGCACGGACACCTGGATCTCGCGCCCCTGCTCCAGCCACGTGTACCAGGTGATGCCGACGGCGGCGATCTGCGCCACCTCCTCACGGCGCAGCCCCGGCGTCCGCCGCCGACCGGTCGGCGGCAGCCCCACCTGCTCGGGGGTGATCCGCTCCCGGCGACTGCGCAGGAACGCCGCCAGCTGTTGCCGCCGAGGATCGGCGGGCACTTTCCCGGTGGTTGCCGTGACGGCGGTCAGACTCATTCCACCAGCATGCGGCACAGCTCATCCTGTTGCCAAGTACTTCTTATACCTGGATAAGCACACTCTGGTACCAGGGTCCGGCACGGCGGATCGTATGACCGTGACCCAGCAACTGACCACCACCAGGCCCCTCGTCCCCGCCGCCACCTCAGCCGCCTCCACCGGCACCACCACCGTCCCGGCCTCCCCCCACTCCTCCGCTCCTTCTTCTCCCTCCTCCCCTTCCCTCGGCACAGCCGGACTGGTCACCGTCCTGCTCGGGGCGTTCCTCCCGATGCTTGACTTCTTCATAGTGAATGTCGCCCTGCCGACCATCGACCACGACCTCGGCGCCGGACCCGCCGTCCTGGAGCTGGTCGCCGCCGGGTACGGCATCGCCTTCGCCGTCCTCCTCGTCCTCGGCGGACGACTCGGGGACATCTTCGGCCGGCGCCGCCTCTTCGTGGTCGGAGCGGCCGCCTTCGCCGTGACCTCGCTCGCCTGCGGACTCGCCCCCGGAGCATGGAGCCTGGTCGCTGCCCGAGCCGCCCAGGGCGCGTCGGCCGCCCTGCTGATCCCCCAGGTCCTCGGCACCATCACCGCCGCCACCCACGGCGCCCGGCGCGGGCGCGCCCTTTCGGTCTACGGCGCGGTCGGCGGCATCTCGGTGGTCATCGGGCAGGTCCTCGGCGGGATGCTGGTCGCCGCGGACCTCTTCGGCACAGGCTGGCGCTCGGTCTTCCTGCTGAACGTCCCCTTCGCCCTGCTCGCCCTCGTCCTCGCCCTGCGCTTCGTCCCGGAGAGCCGCGCCCCGCAGGGCGCCAAGGTCGACGTCGCCGGGACGGTGCTGCTCACCGCCACCCTGCTCGCCCTGCTGGTGCCGCTGATGGAGGGCCGCGCCGCCGGCTGGCCGCTGTGGTCCTGGCTGCTGCTCGCCCTGTTCCCCGTGTTCGCCACCGCCTTCGCCCTGGTCGAGCGCCGGGCCGAGCGCCTCGGCGGCGCCCCTCTGGTGCCGCCCACCCTGCTGCGCATCCCCGAGATGCGGCGCGGCCTCGGCATCGCCCTCCCCTACTTCGGCGGCTTCGGCGGCTTCATGTTCGTCATCGCGGTCGCCCTCCAGCAGGGCCTGCACCTCGGCCCGGTCGCGGCGGGCTGGGCACTGGTCCCGATGGCCGTCGGCTACTTCACCGCCTCGCTCTCCGGCCCGCGCCTCATCGGCCGCTTCGGCAGCCGGGTCCTGACCGCCGGCGCCGCCGTCCAGGCCCTCGGCCTCGTCACCCTGGCCGTCACCGTGCTCGCCGACCAGAACGGGTTCTCCCCGCTGCGGATGGCCCCCGGCGTCGCACTGGCCGGCATCGGCCAGGGCCTGATCGGCACCCCGCTGTTCCGCGTCGTCCTCTCCAAGGTCCCCGCCGCACGGGCGGGCGTGGGCAGCGGTGTCCTCGCCACCGGTCAGCAGTCCAGCCTCGCCCTGGGCGTCGCCACCCTCGGCTCCCTCTACCTGAGCCTCTCCCCCACGCTGGGCATGGACCGCGCGCTCGCCCTCTGCCTCGGCATCCAGCTCCTGGGGTCCTTCACCGTCCTCTACCTGACGACCCGCCTCCCCCGCTCCATCGGCTGACGGCCGGCCCTGGGTCCCCCTTCCGTCGTGGCCACCCGCTCCGGGTGGCCACGACCGGGCCTAGTCCGCCCCGGCGGGACGCAGCTCGCACCGCCCGTCGACACACTCCTGCCGCAGCCGCCCCCGCGACACCGTCTCCAGCAGCCCGATCACCCAGCAGGTCGGACACCCGCGCAGGGCGACCGCCCCCAGCGGCAGGAGGAGCAGCGACACCGGCCCGACGAACGGCAGCAGCAGGAACGCCCCCGCCAACGCGCCGAATCCGACCCCGCCCCGCACCAGGTGCCCGGCCACCGTCCGGCTGGCATACCCGGAAGCGCCGCCCTTCACCACTCCGCTCCGACGGTGACCGCCCGGACCGCCGCCCGCGCCCGGTGCAACCGCGACTTCATGGCCGCGGTGCTCAGCCCCAGCAGATCGGCGACCATCCGCCCGCTGAGCCCCTGGACGTCCCGCATGACCAGCACCCGCCGCTGATCCTCCGGCAACGCCGCGATCGCCTCCGCCACCCGCCCGGCCTCCAACCGCCCCAGCACCTCGTCCTCGGCCGACCGGTACGGCACCGCCCCGGCCACCGGACGCTCCCACAGCGCCGAACGCGCCCGCCGCAGGCACTCGTTCCGCACGATCCGGAACATCCACGAGGCCAGTGCCCCGGTCGCCCGCAGCATCCCGATCTTGCGGTAGAGAATGATCAGCGCCTCCTGCGCCGCGTCCTCGGCGTCCTCCGGCGTGGCGCAGAGCGAGCGCGCGAACCGCCGCACATGCGGATGCGCTCCCGAGACCAGCGCGGCGATCGCCTCCACATCACCGTCCTGCGCCGCGGCCACCACCGAACTCCCCGGCCACTCCCGCACCTCAGCCACGCCGCCGCCCCCACTTCCGCAGCACCGTCGCACTGCACGCCCCGACCAGCAGCACACCGACCACCACAGCCGCCCAGACCATCGTCGCAACCTCCTCGTCCGCCCCGGTCCTCACCGAGGTCGTCCATAAGAGGCGGCGACCCCGGGAAAGGATTCACCCCCACCGCGACCGAAGGCCACTCCGCGACCGGGTCGCCGAGTTCGATGCAGAGGGAGAGGCGGACGTCCCCGGCAGGTCCGAGGCGGGAGTCGAGGGAGTCCCGAGCGGTACGGAGGGCTTCGGCGATCACCTCCGACGCCGACGACGGCGAACCCGCACCCGCACCCGCACCCGACGGGAAATCCGCTCGCCGCACCGAACCCCTTCGTGTCAGCATGACGATATGAGCGACGAACGCACGATCGACCCGGCCGACACCCGCGACCGAGCCGCCCTGACCGCGGCCGTGGCGGCCGGCGCCCAAGCCAAGTGGCTGATGTTCTGGGGTCACAAGCCGCAGCGGGACGGGTCGTTCGGCCCCGGCGTGCTGAGCCAGTGGTGGCCCGACCACCCCTTCACCGTCGACGGTGTCGAGTACCGGACCGCCGAGCACTGGATGATGGCGGGCAAGGCCCGGATGTTCGACGACAGCAGGACGCTCGCCCAGATCCTCGCCGCGCCGAGTGCCGGCGAGGCCAAGAAGCTGGGCCGTCAGGTCCGCGGCTTCGACGACGCCGTCTGGCGTGCGGGCCGCTTCGAACTGGTCGTCACGGGCAACGTCGCCAAGTTCGGCGCCCATGCCGGACTCCGCGCCTACCTGCTGTCGACCGCGCGGCGGGTCCTGGTGGAGGCCAGCCCGCTGGACCGGATCTGGGGCATCGGCCTCGGCGCGGAGAACGAGCGCGCCGAGCGGCCCGCCGAGTGGCGCGGCGAGAACCTGCTCGGCTTCGCCCTCATGGAGGCCCGCGCCCGGCTCGCCCCGGCCGAGCGATGAGCCGGACCGGTGCCGCCGACCGGGAGGCGCACGGATAGCACGCGCGCGCCGGGTCGCTCACGATCCGTGCGCCCCATGCGCCCGCGGACACCACTCGCAAGACTGTGGACGCACTGCCGTAACTCCAGCGCCGTATTTCAACGCCAGGATGACTGGCCGTCAGGGTCAAGTTGGACAGGTTGCGGTGATCATGCGTACACGGCACACGGAACAGCCCCTCGCCCCGGACGCGGGCATCGGTGCGAGCGAGCAGGACGCTCTCGAACTCAGATCCCAGCTGGACGAATTACTGCGTGCCAGACAGTACGCGGTGCAACGCGAGCGGCGGCTCGCCGAAGCCGTCCGGTCGCTGACCGACCGGCAGTCGGTGGACGGCGAGCTGCTGCGGCAGCTGACCCAGGCGCGGACACTGCGCGAAGGGCTCGGCGCACGCTGCCTGGAGCTGAGCGACCGACTGAAGACCGTGGAGGAGCAACTGCGACAGCCTTCGCCACGGGTCGGAGGCGGGGAACGACCGGGGGCCGGTGCGGGCACCCCGGACGGCATACCGGACAACGCCCACGACGAGGTTCACCACGACCTCCGCCACAACGTCCACCACGACCTCCACCGGGCCCCGGCCGACGGCGACCCCCACCCCACACCCACCGGACCCGCGCCCTCACCCGGACCCACGTCCGCGCCCGGCCCCGCACCCGCACCGGCGCCGGCCCCGCCGCGCCACCGCTCCCCCGGCGAGCTCGCCGCCCTCGCCGAGCGCATCACCGGCCTGTACCGGAAAGCCTCCCCGACCGAGGCCGCCGACATCCTCGGCCAGGCCGCCGAGCACCTCACCCCGGAGGACACCGCCGCGCTGGCCGCCCGACTCTCCCACCGGGGACCGACCGACGCCTCCCTCCACCTCGCCCGCAGCGCCGTCCACGGCAGCCCCCACCACGCCGCCGCCACCCTCGCCGAGCTGCGCCGGGCCGGACTGGCCGACGAGGCCGGGGACCTGTTCAACGCGCTGCGCTCCTGCCCCGCCGCCGACCTGCCGGCCCTGCTGGACGGGTTGGAGCGGGCCGGGCAGCACGCCGACGGCGCCACCCTGCTCTGGGAATGGGGCTCCGCCCCGACCGCCGAGCTGGCCGCCCTCGCCACCGTCCTCCACCGGGCGGACCGCGCCGCCGACGCCCGGACCCTGCTGCGCCAGGCGGCCGGCCGTCCCACCGGCGACCTCACCGCCCTGGCCACCACCCTCCCGACCCCGCTGCCCGCCCTGCTGCTGGGCGAGCTGGCGACGCTGCGCCCACCGGCCGAACTGGTCCGGCTGGCCGGCGCGCTGGCCGGTCGGACCGACCTCTACGAAGCACTGCTCACGCCCCTGCTCGCGGACCCCGGACAGCACCGCACCACCCTCGCCGCACTCCGTACCGCCGGTCTCCCCACCACCCCGGCCAACCGCCCCCGCTCCCGCTGGGGCCGCCGCTGAGCCCGGACCCACCCGGTCGGCGCCGGCCCCACCCGTCCCTCACGAGGCCGGGGCGGACTCCCCCTGCGGGGGAAGGACGACGGGGGCCGGCGTCGGCATGACCCCGGCCGAGCGCAGCGCCCCGGCGAGCGCCTCGAACTTGGCGGAGAGGCCCCGGTCGCGCAGCTCGTCGCCGTGCACCTCGGCCAGGGCCTCGATCAACCGGCGCCGGATCTCCGGCAGGTTCCTCTCCCAGCTCGCCACGTGCATGGCGATGGCCTCGTCGAGGAAGCGCACGGGAGAGCTGCGGCGGACCCGGTCGAGCGGCGACCGGATCATGGACCGCCGGCCCCGGAGGACGCGCTCGAAGCACCACAGCATCGTGAAGTAGGCCGCGAGCACATCGGGTCCGTACGGCTGCTGCCCCCGACGGAAGGCAACCAGGGCGTAGCGGGCCAGCGCCACTTCACCGCTCGTCAGGTCGAGGTGGAGCGTCCGGGCGAGTTCGAAGTCCACCTGCCGGGTCTGTCCCCGGTAGACCGCCCAGGCCCCCGCGACCGATGCCAGGGCGCCGACGCCCGACGCGATCGACCATGGATCCGCCATCCCAACCTCCCCGTAGCTGGGGCCGGTCCGGCGGCCCGGAGCGGAGGTTAGCCGATCGTCCCGACGATCGGACCCGAAGGGGAAACTCCGGAAACAGCACCCCCGGGGCGCAGCGCTCCCGGAGCAGCGCCCCCAGAAGCGGCACCGCCGGACACAGCACCCCCCGACGCGGAACCCCCGCCCGCCCCGGGGACACCGGGGCGAACGGGGGTTCGCACGGAAGGCCGCGGGCGCAGGGCCCGCCGACGTCAGCAGCCGATGAGTCGCGCCGCCAGGTAGGACTTCACCTGGTCGAGCGAGACGCGCTCCTGCGTCATGGTGTCGCGCTCGCGCACGGTCACCGCGTTGTCCTCCAGGGTGTCGAAGTCGACCGTCACGCAGAACGGCGTGCCGATCTCGTCCTGGCGGCGGTAGCGCTTGCCGATGGCACCGGCGTCGTCGAACTCGACGTTCCAGGCGGTGCGCAGGTCGGCGGCCAGGCCGCGGGCCTTCGGCGAGAGGTCGGCGTTGCGCGACAGCGGCAGCACCGCGACCTTGACCGGGGCCAGTCGCGGGTCGAGCCGCATGCCGACGCGCTTCTCCATGACGCCCTTGGCGTTCGGCGCCTCGTCCTCGAAGTAGGCGTCGATCAGGAAGGCCAGCATGGCGCGGTTGAGACCGGCCGCCGGCTCGATGACGAACGGGAAGTACCGCTCGCCGGACTCCTGGTCGAAGTACTTGAGGTCCTGGCCGGAGGCCTCGCTGTGCACCGTCAGGTCGTAGTCGGTGCGGTTGGCGATGCCCTCCAGCTCGGAGAACTCGGTGCCGCCGAAGTTGAAGCGGTACTCGATGTCCACCGTGCGCTTGGCGTAGTGGGAGAGCTTCTCCTTCGGGTGCTCGAACAGACGCATGTTGTCGGTGCGCAGGCCGAGGCCGACGTACCAGTCCCAGCGCTGCTGGAGCCAGTACTCGTGCCACTGCTCGTCCTCGCCCGGCTTGACGAAGAACTCCATCTCCATCTGCTCGAACTCACGGGTCCGGAAGATGAAGTTGCCGGGAGTGATCTCGTTGCGGAAGCTCTTGCCGACCTGGGCGATGCCGAACGGCGGCTTCTTGCGCGAGGTGGTCTGGACGGCCTTGAAATTGGTGAAGATGCCCTGGGCGGTCTCCGGGCGCAGGTAGGCCAGACCGCTCGCCTCCTCGGTGACGCCGAGGTGGGTCTTCAGCATGCCCGAGAAGTCCTTGGGCTCGGTGAACTGACCCTTGACGCCGCAGTCGGGGCAGTTGACGTCCTGGAGGCCGTTCGGCGGCGGGAAGCCGTGCTTGGCCTCGTACTTCTCCTCCAGGTGGTCGGCCCGGTGGCGCTTGTGGCAGGAGAGGCACTCGGTCAGCGGGTCGTTGAAGGTCTTGACGTGGCCGGACGCCTCCCAGACCTCGCGGGCCAGGATCACCGACGAGTCGAGTCCGACGACGTCCTCACGGGCCTGCACCATCGCGCGCCACCACTGGCGCTTGATGTTCTCCTTGAGTTCGACGCCCAGCGGACCGTAGTCCCAGGCGGCACGCGTGCCGCCGTAGATCTCGCTGCAGGGGTAGACGAAGCCACGGCGCTTGCTAAGGCTGACGATCGTCTCGATCTTGTCGGCTGCCACAGTGCTCTCTTCAGTACGTACGGCACGGTCAGGGCACGGCTGGTTGCGCGTACCCGAATACCTCAGGTTACCGGCCATATGGGTACGGGGTTCAAATCGGTATCTCCGGCACCGGCCCACTCACCGTCACCACCCGTTCACCCGTCCGAGTGATTTGACAATCATTTCCATCTAATCTGAGAATGGTTGTCATGATGATCCGACGACGTACTCGCGGCGCCATAGCCCTGACCGCCACCGCCCTCACCGCCGGCCTCACCCTGACGGCCTGTGGCAGCAGTGGCGGCGCCCAGGGCGCGGAGGGCAAGCTGAACGTCGTCGCGTCCTTCTACCCGATGGAGTTCCTCGCCGACCGGATCGGCGGCGAGCACGTGAAGGTCACCGACCTCACCGCCGCCGGCGTCGAGCCGCACGACCTCGAACTCACCGCCAAGCAGGTCGGGACGGTCAAGAAGGCCGACGCGATCGTCTACCTCAAGGGCCTGCAGCCCACCGTCGACAAGGCGGTCGCCGGCTCCGGCTCCAAGCACAAGATCGACGCCACCGCGGCCGCCCCGCTGGAGGACCACCACCTCGCCGAGGGCCACACCGAGGGCGACGGGCACGACCACGGCGCCGACGGGCAGAGCGGCGGCGGGCACGACGGCCACGACCACGACGGGGCCGCCGGCGATCCGCACATCTGGCTCGACCCGGCCCGCTACGCGGCGGTGGCCAGGAGCGTCGGCGCCGAGTTCGCCAAGGCCGACCCGGCCCACGCCGAGGACTACCGGAAGAACACCGACGAGCTGGTCGGCCGCCTCACCGCCCTGGACCAGGAGTTCAAGGACGGGCTGAAGGACGTCCGGAACCGCACCTTCGTCACCAGCCACGCCGCCTTCGGCTACCTCGCCGGGGCCTACGGCCTCACCCAGGTCGCCATCAACGGCGTCGACCCCGAGTCCGAGCCCACCCCGGCCCGCCTCGCCGACGTCCAGAAGGCCGCCAAGGAGAACGGCGTCACCACGATCTTCTTCGAGACCCTGGTCAGCCCCAAGCTCGCCGACACCGTGGCCAAGGACCTCGGCCTCAGGGCCGCCGTCCTCGACCCGCTGGAAGGCGTCAAGGACCCGGCCAAGGACGACTACCTCTCGGTCATGCGGCAGAACCTGGCCAACCTGCGGACCGCCCTCGGCGCCGACACACCGGCCGCGGCCGCCCCCTCCGGCGCGACCACCGCGACCACCGCGACCACCGCGCCGGCCGCGCCCGCCGCACCCACCAGCTGACGGGACCACCGGCATGACCTCCCCGACATCCCCGGCATCCCCGGCCCACCCGGCCGTCCGCCTCCACGACGCCGTCGCCTCGCGCGGCGGACGGCCGGTGCTGCGCGGCATCGACCTCACCGTCCGCCCCGGCGAGGTGGTCGCCCTGCTCGGCGCCAACGGCTCCGGCAAGTCCACCACCATCAAGGCCGTCACCGGGGCCGTCCCGCTGGAGCGCGGCACGCTCGAACTGTTCGGCACCCCGCTCGCCCGGTTCCGCGCCTGGCACCGGATCGGCTACGTGCCGCAGCGCACCACCGCCGCCTCCGGCGTCCCGGCCACCGTCCGGGAGGTCGTCTCCACCGGCCGGCTGCCCCTGCACCGGCTGCTGCCGTTCCGCCGCGCGGACCGCGACGCCGTGGACCGCGCGCTGGCCGCCGTCGGCATGCTCGACCGGGCCCGGGACGGGGTCGCCGACCTCTCCGGCGGCCAGCAGCAGCGGGTGCTGATCGCCCGCGCCCTGGCCGGCGCCCCCGATCTGCTGATCATGGACGAGCCGATGGCCGGGGTGGACGCCGCCAGCCAGCAGGTACTCGCCGACACCCTGCGCGCCGAGGTCGCGCGCGGCGCCGCCGTCCTGCTGGTGCTGCACGAACTCGGGCCGCTGGAGCCGTTGATCGACCGGGCCGTGGTGCTGCGCGACGGCTGCGTCGCGCACGACGGCCCGCCCGTTCCCAACACCGGTCTGCACGCCCTGCCGGGCCACGACCACGTCCATCCGCACGCCGACCACGGCCACGAACACGACCGACCCCGGGGACTGCTGTCATGACCGAGATGCTCAGCTACGACTTCATGCAGCGGGCGCTGATCGCCGCCGTGCTGGTCGGCATCACCGCCCCCGCCGTCGGCATCTACCTGGTGCAGCGGCGCCAGGCGCTGATGGGCGACGGCATGGGCCACGTCGCGATGACCGGCGTCGGCCTCGGCTTCATCTTCCAGACCAGCCCGGTCTGGATGGCCGTGGCGGTCTGCGTGCTCGGCGCCGTCACCATGGAACTGGTCCGCGCGCGCGGCAACCAGCGCGGCGACATCGCCCTCGCGATGCTCTTCTACGGCGGCATGGCCTGCGGCAAGCTGCTGGTCTCCAAGTCCGCCCAGGCCGGCGCCGGTTCGCTGGAGAGCTACCTCTGGGGCTCCATCCTGACCGTCTCCCCCGCCGACCTCGCCACCATCGGCGCGCTCGGCGGCGTCGTCGTCGCCGTCACCCTGGGCCTGCGCCGCCAGCTGTTCGCGATCTGCCAGGACGAGGACTTCGCCCGGGTCACCGGCGTCCCGGTGCGGCTGCTCAACCTGCTGCTCGCGGTGATGGCCGCGGTCACCGTCACCGTCGCCATGCGGGTGGTCGGCCTGCTGCTGGTCAGCGCCCTGATGGTCGTTCCGGTCGCGGCCGCCCAGCAGCTCACCCGCTCCTTCGCCGCCACCCAGGCCGGCTCGATCGCGGTCGGCGTGCTCGTCGCCCTGGCCGGCGTCACCGGCTCCTACCAGCTGGACGTGCCCTCCGGCCCGGCCATCGTGCTGCTGGCCATCGTGGTGTTCGCGGTGTTCGGCGCGATCGCCGCCCCGCTCGCCCGCCGCCGACACCGCGACACCCCGGAGAGCGGACCGCAGGTCTGCGACGTCCGACTGCCCGGCCCGGAGCGGGTCGACGCGACCACTCCGGCGCCCAGTGCGGGGCTGGCACAATGAGGTGCCAGTCGCCCACACCAGCAGGAGGACCCACGGTGACCACCGCAGGCCCGTCGCCGCGAGCCCGATCGACCCGGCAGCGCGCCGCCGTCTCGGCGGTCCTGGACGAGATCGAGGACTTCCGCAGTGCCCAGGAGCTCCACGACATGCTGAAGCACCGGGGGGACTCGGTCGGTCTGACCACCGTCTACCGGACGCTCCAGTCCCTCGCCGACGCCGGCGAGGTGGACGTCCTGCGCACCGCCGACGGTGAGGCCGTCTACCGCCGGTGCAGCAGCGGGCACCACCACCACCTGGTCTGCCGCCAGTGCGGTGCCACCGTCGAGGTCGAGGGCCCGGCCGTCGAGCGCTGGGCCAACTCGGTCGCCGCCGAGCACGGGTTCAGCGACATCGCGCACACCCTGGAGATCTTCGGCACCTGCGCGGAGTGCGCCGCGAAGGTCTGAGCACCGGCACCGGTACGCCGAAGGGCCCGCTGGGAGTCACCTCCCGCGGGCCCTTCTCCGCGCGCGCACCCGGCGCCGCACCGCAGCGAGCGCTGAGCCGGCTCAGCGCCGCACCGAGCACATCACCGGCTCGCCGCAGGCACCGACTCGGCACCGCACCGGCTCGGCACCGCACCGGCTCAGCGCTGCGCCGGCACCTCGCCGACCAGCTCGGCCGGCGCCTCGTTCGGGAGCGCCCCGCCGAACCGGCGGTCGCGCCTCGCGTACTGCTCGCAGGCCCGCCACAGGTCACGGCGGTCGAAGTCCGGCCAGAGCACGTCCTGGAACACGAGCTCGGCGTAGGCCGACTGCCAGAGCAGGAAGTTCGACGTCCGCTGCTCGCCGCTGGGGCGCAGGAACAGGTCCACGTCCGGCATGTCCGGGTGGTACAGGTACTTGGCGAGGGTCTTCTCGTTGACCTTCTTGGGGTCCAGCCGGCCCGCCGCGACATCGGCCGCGATCGCCGCCGCGGCGTCCGCGATCTCGGCCCGGCCGCCGTAGTTGACGCACATGTACAGCGTGACGGCGTCGTTGTCCTTGGTCTGCTCCTCGGCGACCTGGAGCTCCTGGACGACGCTCTTCCACAGCTTCGGCATCCGGCCGGCCCAGCGCACCCGCACGCCCATCGCGTCCATCTCGTCGCGGCGGCGGTGGATCACGTCGCGGTTGAAGTTCATCAGGAACTTCACCTCGTCGGGTGAGCGCTTCCAGTTCTCGGTGGAGAACGCGTAGAGCGAGATGTTCTTCACGCCGAGCTCGATCGCGCCCTTGAGCACGTCCAGCACGACGGACTCGCCGACCTTGTGCCCCTCGGTGCGCGGCAGCCCGCGCTCCTTGGCCCAGCGGCCGTTGCCGTCCATGACGATCGCGACATGGCCCGGGACGAGCTCGCCGGGGATCTTCGGGGGCCGGGCGCCGCTGGGGTGCGGGGTCGGGGGGAGGTACTCCCTCTGCTTGCCGCCGCCGAAGAGCCGTCGCGCTGCCATGTGCTCACTTCTCCACGTATCTCATCGAGCGGATACCCCGCTCCAGGTGCCACTGCAGATAGGCCGCGACCAGTCCGCTGCCTTCCCGCCAGTACCTCGGCTCGCAGGCGTCCGCCGTCTGCCAGTCCCCTGACAACAACGCGCCGAGCAGTACCAGTGTCTCAGGGGAGGGTACGGCACATCCGGGCACGCGGCAGTCCGGGCAGAGCACTCCTCCGGCCTGGAGCGAGAAGAACCGGTTGGGTCCCTCCATGCCGCATTTCGCGCAGTCGTCGAAGGTCGCGCCGTACCCGTTGACCGCGAGCGAGCGCAGCAGGAACGCGTCCAGCACCAGGTGCGACTCGTGCACCCCGGCGGCCAGTGTGCGCAGGCCGCCGACCAGCAGCAGGTACTGCTGGACGGCCGGCTGGCCCTCGTTCTCGGCGAACCGTTCCGCCGTCTCCAGCATGGCCGTCCCCGCGGTGTACCGCCCGTAGTCGGTCACGATCGATCCGCCGTACGGGGCGATCGTCTCCACCTGGGTGCAGAGCGGCAGGCCGCGGCCGACCAGCTCGCTGTTGTTCCGGCTGAAGAACTGCACGTCCACGTGCGAGAACGGCTCCAGGCGGGCGCCGAACTTCGACTTGGTCTTGCGCACGCCGCGCGCCACCGCGCGGACCTTGCCGTGGTGGCGGGTGAGGAGGGTGATGATCCGGTCCGCCTCGCCGAGCTTCTGCGCCCGGAGCACCACGCCGTCGTCGCGGAAGAGACTCATGCGCCCGCCTCACCGCCGCAGCGGCCGTGGAACAGTGTGGACATCCCACCATTGTCCCCCAGCGGCGGACAGCCGTGACCCGCACCGGGGCCGTGGGGGCTCGCCGAGCGGTGCGGGTCACGGCGGGCCCCGGCCGTGGGGACGCCACCGGCCGGGAGCCGGGGGCGGAAGGGGCCCGGTTGTGGGGGTCCGGAGGGGGAGGAGGTGTCGAAGGAGGAGAGGGAGAGGGGGTCGCGGATCCGGCGAAGGGGTCCGCCGGAAGGACCGCGAACGGAACGACCGGGAATCCGAAAGACGGAGGAACCGAAGGACGGAGGAACCGAAGGACGGGGGAACCGAAGGACCGGGAGAAGGAGAACAGGAAGGACCGGAGCGCTAGTACGGCGCCCGGGTCGCCGCCTCCAGCAGCGCCCCGACCCGCGCGTGCGGCAGGTCCAGACAGCGCCCGATCGCGGCCAGCGCCTCCCGCTCCTGCGGCCGGTACCGGCCGTCGGCCAGGGCGATCGCCGCCCCCTGCAGCAGCAGCCGCTCCCGGCCCGGCCGGGCCAGGTGCGGGGCCAGCGGCTCCAGGACGGCGTGCAGCTCCACGGCCAGCCCGCCCGACATGCCGTGCGCGTCGTACAGCTCGCCGCCGAGACCGGACATCGCGGCCAGGGCCGCCAGCACCTGCGCCTCGCCGCAGTCCTCGAAACCGGCGTCCCGGACCGCCCCGCAGGCCGCCTCGCGGGCCGCGCGGTGAGCCGTGCCACCGGCCGCCAGCACGGCCAGCGCGACGGTGTACTGCGCGTCGCGCAGCATCCCGCCCAGACGCACGCAGGTCGGCTGCTCCAGGCTCTCCACCCCGAACCGGCCGTGGCAGCTGGTGCACTGGACGCTGCCGATCACCGGTCCGAGCGGAAGCACCGGAGTCCCCAGCAGCCGCAGCCACCGCCGGCCGTGTTGCCGGCGGTAGTTGCGGTCCCCGCCGCAGCCCGGGCAGAAGAAGTCACCGAGAACATCAGTCCGCCACCTCGGGCGAACACCCCACATCCCTGTCACGGCGCCACTCCCCAGACATGGCAGGCGGCCTGCACAACAATGGGCAGGTCACGCGACCGGCCACCGGGCCGTCCCACCGACCCGGCTTACCGGTGGGACGATGTTGCCACGGTTGCCGACACGTGTCAGTACCTCGAACGGCCCGATCCGGCAAAAAATGTGGCGCAGGACACAGCCGGGGCGCCCCCGGCCGGACGACCGCCCCGCGACGTCCGGGAACGCCGCCGGGCCGCCCCGCAGGGGACGGCCCGGAAACTTTTACCCGTACGAACTAACCGCGCTGCGCCCGGTTGACAGCGCTGATCATCGCCTTCAGCGAGGCCAGCACGGTGTTGCTGTCGATCCCGACGCCCCACAGCACCCGGCCGTCCACCGCGCACTCCACGTACGCGGCGGCCTGGGCGTCGCCGCCCTCGCTCAGCGCGTGCTCCGCGTAGTCCAGCACCCGGACGTCCACGCCGATCTGCGCCAGCGCGTCCGCGAAGGCCGAGACCGGGCCGTTGCCGGTACCGGCCAGGCTGACCGTCGCCCCGTCCACCACCGCGTGGGCGGTCAGCGCGTCCCGGCCGTCCTCGGTGGTCAGGCTGCGCGAACCGGTCAGCGAGATCCGGCCCCACGGGTTGCCCGTGGTCGGCAGGTACTCGTCCTCGAAGACCCGCCAGATCTCGGCCGGGGTGACCTCGCCGCCCTCGGCGTCGGTCTTGGCCTGGATGATCCGGGAGAACTCGATCTGCATCCGGCGCGGCAGGTCCAGCTTGTGGTCGTTCTTCAGGACGTACGCCACACCGCCCTTGCCGGACTGGCTGTTGACCCGGATGACCGCCTCGTAGGTGCGGCCGACGTCCTTCGGGTCGATCGGCAGGTACGGCACGCCCCAGGTGTGCTGCTCGACCGGCACGCCCGCGGCGGCGGCGTCCACCTCCAGGGCGTCGAAGCCCTTCTTGATGGCGTCCTGGTGGGAGCCGGAGAAGGAGGTGTACACCAGGTCACCGGCGTACGGGTGGCGCGGGTGCACCTCCATCTGGTTGCAGTACTCGGCGGTGCGGCGGACCTCGTCGATGTCGGAGAAGTCGATCTGCGGGTCGATGCCCTGCGAGAACAGGTTCATGCCCAGGGTCACCAGGTCGACGTTGCCGGTCCGCTCGCCCTGCCCGAACAGGCAGCCCTCGATCCGGTCGGCGCCGGCCATGTAGGCCAGCTCGGCGGAGGCCACGGCGGTGCCCCGGTCGTTGTGCGGGTGCACCGACAGACAGACGAACTCCCGGCGCGACAGGTGGCGCGACATCCACTCGAACTGGTCGGCCTGGACGTTCGGGGTGGCCCGCTCGATGGTGGCCGGCAGGTTCAGGATGATCTCGCGGCCCTCGCCGGGCTGCCAGACGTCCATCACCGCCTCGCAGACCTCCAGCGCGAAGTCCAGCTCGGTGTCGACGAAGATCTCCGGCGAGTACTGGTAGCCGAAGGCGGTCTCGTCGCCCAGCAGCTTCTCGGCGTACTCCATCACCAGCCGGGTGCCGTCGACGGCGATCGCCTTGGTGGCCTCCCGGTCGTTGCGGAACACCACCCGGCGGAACAGCGGCGCGGTCGCGTTGTACAGGTGCACGGTCGCCCGCGGCGCCCCGACCAGCGACTCGACGGTCTTCTCGATCAGCTCCTCGCGCGCCTGGGTCAGCACCGAGACGGTGACGTCCTCCGGGATCGCCCCCTCCTCGATCAGCGAGCGCACGAAGGCGTGGTCGGTGGCCCCGGACGACGGGAAGCCGACCTCGATCTCCTTGTAGCCCATCGCCACCAGCAGGTCGAACATCTTGCGCTTGCGGGCCGGGGACATCGGGTCGATCAGCGCCTGGTTGCCGTCCCGCAGGTCGGTGGACAGCCAGCGCGGCGCCTTGGTGATCACCTGGTCCGGCCAGGTGCGGTCCGGCAGGTCGACGGCGCCGAACGGCAGGTAGCGGCCGTGCCGCATCCCGGACGGCCGCTGGCGTACCGAGGCGGCGGTGATCGGGGTCGGACGGTCGACGAAGGCGCGGGCGGCGTGGATGGGCGCGGCGGAACTCTGCTCGGTCATGGAGGTGAGTCTCGGCTTCCTGTGATGCGTGGTGCGGGCGGGTCGGGGTGAGTTCTCACCCGACTCGGCCGGCCTGCTGCCGCTCACGACCCGTCCCGGATCGTCCGAAATCAGCGCGCAGCACAGTCCCCGCGGCGAGGGAAGCCGGCCCTTGACGGACTACAGGCCCTCGACGCGGCAGCTAAGAAGAAGCAGCCCGATGCGCATGATGCGATCCAGCCTAACCCAGTGCCGCACGACCCCGAAGCGGCCCGGACGGTCTTCCCACCCCTTGAGACGGCCCCCGGCCGCGCACGGCGCGGCCCGGACGGCGCGCAAATCCTGTCCGCGCCGGTGACAACACGTCATCAATGCCTCACCCTGGGCCACATGACAGCCGAACCGACGCTCTGCGCGATCGTTCCGCCGTACGTCCTGGACCGCCTCGCCGAGGACGGTCACGAGCCCGCCGCCCGCTCCCTCGCCCTCGACGCCGCGCACCGGGCCGCGCGGCTCACCGCCGCCCTGCCGGACCGGGCCGCCGCCGACCGGCTGGAGCGGGTGATCTCCGACGCCGCGCACCGCGAGCGCCTGCCCGGCCGCACCGTCCGCCGGGAGGGCGAGGGCGCCGTCCCGGACCAGTCCGTCAACCACGCCTACGACGGCCTCGGCGCGACCTGGACCCTGTTCTCCGCCGTCTACGGCCGGCACTCCATCGACGACCGCGGGCTGCGGCTGGACGCCACCGTCCACTACGGCCAGGACTACGACAACGCCTTCTGGGACGGCCGGCGGATGGTCTTCGGAGACGGCGACGGCGAGGTGTTCGGCGACTTCACCGCCTGCATCGACGTCATCGGCCACGAGCTCGCCCACGGCGTCACCCAGTTCACCGCGGGCCTGGAGTACCGGGACCAGCCGGGCGCGCTCAACGAGTCGGTCTCAGACGTCTTCGGCTCCCTGGTCAAGCAGCACGCGCTGGCCCAGGACGCCGCCGAGGCGGACTGGCTGATCGGCGCCGGCCTGCTCGCCCCCGGGGTGCAGGGCGCGGCACTGCGCTCGATGAAGGAGCCCGGCACCGCGTACGACGACCCCCGGCTCGGCAAGGACCCCCAGCCCGCGCACATGCGCGACTATGTGCGCACCGGCCAGGACAACGGCGGCGTGCACATCAACTCGGGCATCCCCAACCACGCGTTCTACCTGCTCGCCACCGCGCTCGGCGGCCGCTCCTGGGAGCGCGCGGGCCAGATCTGGTACGACGCGCTGACCGGCCGGCGGCTGCCCGCGGACGCGGACTTCACGGCCTTCGCCCGGGCCACCGTGGCGGCCGCGAAGGCCCGCTACCCGGAGCCGGAGGTCGCGGACACGGTGACCGCGTCCTGGGCGAAGGTCGGCATCAGCCCGACCTGAGTGGCGATTGGGTCAAGGTCCGGAAAAACACCGGCAAACGCCATCCCTGGGTAGCACCATGGACACCATGCGTATCCAGGTGACCCGGACCGGCGGCCTCGCGGGACACGTCCGCCGCGCTGAGCTCGACACCACCGAGCGGGTGGACGCCCCGCATGTGCACGCGCTCGCCCGCGAGGCCGTCGCGGGCGGGTTGCGCGCGCCCTCCTACGGGGTGCCGGACGGCTACCACTACGCGATCACCGTCGACGGGCGCACGGTGCACTGCGCGGACCCCAAGCTCACCGAGTCCCAGCGGGAGCTGGTCTCGCTGGTCCTGCGCGAGGGCACCTGACCGGCCCCTCCCCGTCCCGCACCCGGACCGTCCCACCTGAGCCGACCGAGCCGACCGAGCCGTCCCGTCACACCACAGCTGTCACAACGCGGCCGTCACAGCCAGCCGTCGAGCGAGGCCAGGAAGCCCGGCAGGTCGTCCCGGTGGATGGTGTGCCCGGCACCGGGCACCGTCCGGACCTCGTAGCCCAGGCCGCGCAGCGTCACGGCGTCCTCGGGCCCGATCAGCCAGCTGTTGTCGGCCAGCTGCACCAGGGACGGCACCACCGGGGCGCCGGGCAGCGCGGCCCGGTCCGCGAGGGTGGAGAGGGCGAGCGCGGTGTCCGGGTCCCAGGCGGCGAGGGTGGCCAGCTCGACCTCGACGTCCGCCGCGTCCCAGCGCGGGCTGAGCGCGCCGATCTGCTCCCGGGTGGCCGCCTTGAACTGGGTGAACACGGCCGGGTCGAACAGGCCGGGCCGGACGAACCGCCAGGCCGGGTCGGAGTAGACGGCCCGGGCCGGCCGGAGCCGGTCCACCGCGTGCAGCAGGGTCAGGGCGCCCAGGGAGTGGCCGATCGCGAGGTCCGCGCCCGCCGGCAGGGTGTCCACCAGGTCCTGGGCGTAGTGCTCGGGCCCGTAGCGGTCCTCCGGGGCGGCGCCCTCCCCGCGCGGGCTGGCGCCGTGGCCGCGCAGGTCGACCGCGATCACCCGGTAGCCGCGCCCGGCCAGCGCCGGGCCGACCGACCGCCAGCTGCGGTGGTCGGACATGATCCCGTGGACCAGCAGCGCCACCCGGTCGCCGGTGCCCCACTCCCGCGTGTTCAGCTTCATCCCCGCCCCCTCGCCGCCACCGCCGTCGACCCGGACCCGCCGTCGGTCAGAACCCGAGCTTGCGCAGCTGCTTCGGGTCCCGCTGCCAGTCCTTGGCCACCTTGACGTGCAGGTCCAGGTAGACCGGGGTGCCGAGCAGCGCCTCGATGTGCTTGCGGGCGGTGGTGCCGACGTGCTTGAGCCGGGCGCCCTTGGCGCCGATGACGATCGCCTTCTGGCTCTGCCGCTCGATGTACACATTGGCGTGGATGTCGAGCAGCGGCCGGTCGGCCGGGCGGCCCTCGCGCGGCAGCATCTCCTCGACCACGACGGCCAGCGAGTGCGGCAGCTCGTCGCGGACGCCCTCCAGGGCGGCCTCGCGGATCAGCTCGGCCACCATGATCTGCTCGGGCTCGTCGGTGAGGTCGCCGTCCGGGTAGAGCGGCATGCCCTCCGGGAGCAGCTTGGTGATCAGATCGGCGACCAGGTCCACCTGCTTCTCGCCGACCGCCGAGACCGGGATGATCTCGGCCCACTCGAAGCCCAGCTCGGCGCCGAGCTGGTGGACGGCGATCAGCTGCTCGGCGAGCCGCTTGGAGTCGACCAGGTCGGTCTTGGTGACGATGGCGATCTTGGGGGTCTTCTTGATCTCGGCGAGTTCCTTGACGATGAACTTGTCGCCGGGGCCGAGCTTCTGGTCGGCGGGCAGGCAGAAGCCGATCACGTCGACCTCGGCCCAGGTGCTGCGGACCAGGTCGTTGAGGCGCTCGCCGAGCAGGGTGCGCGGCTTGTGCAGGCCGGGGGTGTCGACCAGCACGAGCTGGGCGTCCGGGCGGTGCACGATGCCGCGCACGGTGTGCCGGGTGGTCTGCGGGCGGTCGGAGGTGATCGCGACCTTCGTCCCCACCAGAGCGTTGGTCAGGGTCGACTTGCCCGCGTTGGGCCGGCCGACGAAACACGCGAAGCCGGAGCGGTACGAGGAGGAAGGGGCACTCATGGACCCCATTCTCCCTGATCACCCGCGAGGGGACCGCCACCGGCGTCCGGGCCGGTCATTTCTTCCCGCCGAACAGCGCGCCCAGCCCCCAGCCGAGGACGATCAGCAGGAAGGAGACCGAGCCCCAGAGCCAGAACGGCGAGCCGGTCTCCTGCCACTTGCCCATGCCCATCACGCCCAGCAGCAGTCCCGCGAAGAACGCGTACGGCCCCATCGCCCAGCCCCCTCACCGTGCGGTTTCCCCGCCCGTCCCCGGTGAGATTATCCGCTGGATTCAGAGGTGTTCGAACGCGCGGATGCCCGGGGCACCGACCCCGGGCACCGGCCGCGCCACGAGCACTCAGCGCGCCGCGACGGAGACCCGCAGCACCCCGTCAGGCCCGGCCAGCAGCAGCGGGGTGCCCGCGCCGCCGAGGTCCCGCACGGCCGCCAGATCGGCCTCGGCCGGCTGCTCCGCCTCGGACACCACGGCCGCCGCCTCCAGCGACTTCGCACCGCTGGCCACCGCCATCGCCACCGCCGTCTGCACCGCGCTCAGCCGCAGGGACTCCAGCGCGACCGTCCCGGCCACGTACGTCCGGCCGGTCTCGTCACGCACCGCGGCCCCCTCCGCGACGCCGTTGCGGGCGCGGGCGGAGCGGGCCAGGGTGATGATCTTCTTGTCTTCGGGGTCCAGCTCGACGATGTCACTCATGCCCAGGAGCATAGGCCCCGCCGGCCGGCGGCCTCAGTGGCCGATCGGATTGGGCGGACCGGGCCGGATCACCTTCACGAAGGTCTTGGGACCGTTGGGCATCGCCACCTCGTCCGCCGCGCGCTGGCGCCAGTACGGGTTGTCGTGCGGCAGGTGGCTGCTGACCCGTCCGTACATCCCGAAGGTGGTGAGCACCACGCCGAACGCGAAGGCGAAGATCACGTTGTGGATCCCGAAGTTCAGGATGTTGGCGTCCGGACGGCCGAGCACGGTCAGCCCGTAGAACCCGGACAGCACGAACAGCACGCCGACCGCCATGTTCACATTGGCGGCGACATTGCCGCCGATGACCGCGGCGACCACCAGGACCCCGCCCATCACGATGGACAGGACGCTCAGCGCGCCGTTGGTGGACATACCGGCGATGTCGTTGCCCTCGGTGGACAGGAATCCCGGGTGGTCGGCCAGCCCGAGGCAGCCGAACACGATCAGGAACACCCCACCGAGCCCCGCCCCGATCCGCCACACCAGCACCAGCTTGTGGTCGACGGGCAATTCGTCCTGCAGCTTCATGGCGACCTCCGACACGGTCGTAGCGCCTGGCTGTTTCTTGTCGGGCCCGGGCCCGCGCAACTGTCCCGCCTAGCTGTAGGGGTGGCTCCCCTGCATGTGCGGCACCTCGTGCATGTACAGCGAACCGCACTGCTGACAGCACCGGAGCCCGGTCCCCCACTCCTGGTCCGACCGGGTCTCCGCGTCGGCGGGCATGCTCCGGCCGCACAACGCCGCGGCCGGATCCCCCTCCCGCACGACGTGCCAGACCTTCACCCCGCCCGCCGCCCCCTGCGGGCCGTACTCCGCGCGAAGTTGGTGACTCATGCCCCCATCGTCGCCCCGGACGTACCCGGACGCTACTCGTCGGCCCCGCGGGCCGGATCCTCCGCCTCCCGCACCGGGGCGGCGACGACGGAGCCGATCCGGTTGCGGCGGCCGGCGGAGCTCTCGGCGGTCAGGCGGATGGCGGTCAGGCCGCCCGGGACCTCCTCCGGCAGCGGGATCGCGCAGGAGGAGCCGGGGATCGGCACCCGGCCCAGGTGCTTGGCCAGCAGGCCGCCCACCGTCTCGACGTCCTCGTCCTCCAGCTCGATCCCGAACAGCTCGCCCAGGTCCTCGACCAGCAGCCGGGCGGTGATCCGGTAGGAGCCGTCCCCGAGGTCCTCCACCGGGGCGATCTCCCGGTCGTACTCGTCGGTGATCTCGCCGACGATCTCCTCCAGGATGTCCTCGATGGTGACCAGGCCGGCCGTGCCGCCGTACTCGTCGATCACGATCGCCACGTGCGAGCGCATCTGCTGCATCTCGCGCAGCAGGTCGGTGGCGGGCTTGGAGTCCGGGACGAACACCGCCGGGCGCATCACGGCGCCGACCTCGTCCGACTCGGAGTCGCGGTTGATGTGGGTGCGGCGCACCAGGTCCTTGAGGTAGACGATGCCGACCACGTCGTCCTCGTTGTCGCCGACCACCGGGATCCGCGAGAAGCCCGAGCGCAGCGCCAGGGTCAGCGCCTGGCGGACGGTCTTGTGCCGCTCGATCATCACCAGGTCGGTGCGCGGCACCATCACCTCGCGGACGATGGTGTCGCCCAGCTCGAAGACGGAGTGCACCATCCGGCGCTCCTCGTCCTCGATGACGTCGTTCTTCTCGGCCAGGTCGACCAGGGCCCGCAGTTCCGCCTCGGAGGCGAACGGGCCCTCCCGGTAGCCCTTGCCGGGCGTGAGGGCGTTGCCGAGCAGGATCAGCAGCCTGGGGATCGGGCCGAGGATCCGGGCCAGCGGCAGCAGCACGAAGGAGGCCGCGGTGGCGGTGGTGAGGGGGTGCTGGCGGCCGATCGTGCGCGGGGAGACCCCCACCGCCACGAAGGACACCAGCACCATCACGCCGAACGCCAGCAGCACGGCCTGCCAGGTCGTGTCGATGTTGCGCACGCACACCACGGTGACCAGCACCGCCGCCGCCATCTCGCTGGCCACCCGGATCAGGGTGGCCAGGTTGAGGTAGCGGATCGGGTCGGAGGCCAGTGCCAGCAGCCGGGCCGAGCCCCTGCGCCCGGACCGGACCGCTTCCTCGGCCCGGAACCGGGACACCCGGGAGATGCCCGCCTCGGCGCACGCGGCCAGCCAGCCGAGCACGACCAGCGCGACCGCGCCGAGGATGAAGCTCGTACTTTCACCACTCACAGGGGTTCGGGCTCCGCGCTCAGTGGGTGGTGGGGGCCGGGGAGATGCCGCCGAGGCCCCGCTCGGCCCGCCAGCCGTCGAGGATCGCCTTCTGGAGGCCGAACATCTCCTCCTCCTCGTCCGGCTCCTCGTGGTCGTAGCCGAGCACGTGCAGCACGCCGTGCACGGTGAGCAGCTGCAGCTCCTCGTCCATCGAGTGCTTGGACGGGGCCGCCTTGCCCTGCTGCTCGGCGACCTCGGGGCAGAGCACGATGTCGCCGAGCAGCCCCTGCGGCAGCTCTTCGCCCTCCTTGCCGGGGCGCAGCTCGTCCATGGGGAAGGACATCACGTCCGTGGGGCCCGGGAGGTCCATCCACTGGATGTGCAGCTCCTCCATCGCCGCCCCGTCCACGAGGATCACGGACAGTTCGGACTGCGGGTGGATCCGCATCTTGTCCAGGGCGTAGCGGGCGACGGCGAGGACGGACTCCTCGTCGACGTCCCAGCCGGACTCATTGGCGATGTCGATCGACATGACGGGCTGGTTACTCAGCTTTCGGTGCGATGGGACTGTCGGGGTGCGCGTGAGCCGCGCCGCTGGGCGGCCTTGACCGGGGGGCGTCGCTCCTCGGTCTCCTGGGCCTCCTGGAGGGCGTCCCAGCGCTCGTACGCGTCCACGATCCGGCCGACCAGCTTGTGGCGGACCACGTCGGTGCTGGTGAGGACGGAGAAGTGGATGTCGGGCACGTCGACCAGGATCTCCTGGACGACCTTGAGGCCGCTGCGGGTGCCGCCCGGGAGGTCGATCTGGCTGGTGTCGCCGGTGACGACCACCCGGGAGTTGAACCCGAGGCGGGTGAGGAACATCTTCATCTGCTCGGGCGAGGTGTTCTGGGCCTCGTCCAGGATGATGAAGGCGTCGTTGAGGGTACGGCCGCGCATGTAGGCCAGCGGCGCGACCTCGATCGTCCCGGCGGCCATCAGCCGCGGGATGGAGTCGGGGTCCATCATGTCGTGCAGCGCGTCGTACAGCGGCCGCAGGTACGGGTCGATCTTCTCGTAGAGGGTCCCGGGCAGGAATCCGAGCCGCTCGCCCGCCTCGACGGCCGGACGGGTCAGGATGATCCGGTTGACCTCCTTGGCCTGGAGGGCCTGGACGGCCTTGGCCATCGCGAGGTAGGTCTTGCCGGTACCGGCCGGGCCGAGGCCGAAGACGATCGTGTGCTTGTCGATGGCGTCGACGTAGCGCTGCTGGTTGAGGGTCTTCGGACGGATGGTCCGGCCCCGGTTGGACAGGATGTTCGCGGTGAAGACCTTCGACGGCACCGGGCTGTCCGGGTCGTCGACGCCGCTGCGGAGCATGGCGATGGATCGCTCCACGGAGTCCTCCGTGAGGGGTTGGCCGGTGCGCAGCACCAGCATCAGCTCGCTGAACAGCTGCTTGACGAGGGTGACCTCGGCGCGCTCGCCGGTCGCGGTCACCTCGTTGCCCCGGACGTGGATGTCGGCGGCGGGGAAGCCCTGCTCGATCACTCGCAGCAGCGAGTCGGCGGCACCGAGCAGGGTGACCATCGGATGCTTCTCGGGGATGACGATCCGGGCGCTGACACGGCCGTCCTCGGCCGGTTCGGGGCGCGGCTGTCCGTTGGAACGGGTCTGCGATGTGTCACTCATAGGTCGGCGCTGGGGCCTGCCTCATCCCATCCGTGTCTCGTGTGCCGCTCGGTCTCTCCGGGGCACCAGGGTACGCCGCGCGGATGATCGACGCGGCGGGCGGCGGGGCCGCACCCGACGATGCTGCGGCAGAACGCCGGGCGGCGCGAGCGGTTTTCCCCGCTGTTCACCGCGGCCCTGACGGAGGGCGCCTCACTTGTGCCGGGGCGGTACTGGTACCCGGGCGAGGTCCTCGGCAAGCACGATCGGGCCGTCGAAGTGCTTGCGGGCGTCGGCGAGGTGCTGGCCGAGGTCGGGGTAGCGCTGCGAGAAGTGGGTCAGCACCAGGGTGCGGACGCCCGCCTCGGCGGCGACCTTGGCGGCCTGGCCGGCGGTGAGGTGGCCGTGGTCCTCGGCGAGACCGGCGTCCGCGTCGGAGAAGGTGGCCTCGACGACCAGCAGGTCGGCGCGCTCGGCGAGCTCGTACACGCCCTCGCAGAGCCGGGTGTCCATGACGAAGGCGAAGCGCTGCCCGGGCCGGGGCTCGCTGACCTCCTCCAGGGCGACCCGCCGGCCGTCCACCTCGATCGCGCCCTGGTGCTGGAGCCGGCCGGTGTCGGGGCCGGCGATGCCCAGGGCGGCCAGCCGTTCGGGCACCAGCCGGCGGCCGTCCGGCTCGCTCAGCCGGTAGCCGAAGGACTCGACCGGGTGCGAGAGCCGGACCGCCTCCAGCGCGAAGCGGGCGCCGGGCGCGGGCAGCGGGCCCGGTTCCTCGATCGGGCGGGGCCGCAGCACGGCCGTCTCGTGGAAGGCGGTGGCGTGCCGCAGCCGCTCGAAGTACACCTCGCCGGAGGCCGGGAAGTAGACGTCCACCGGGTGCGGGACCCGGTCGAGGTTGATCCGCTGGATCACCCCGGCCAGGCCCAGGCTGTGGTCGCCGTGGAAGTGCGTGACGGCGATCCGGGTGAGCTGGGTGGCCGAGACCCCGGCGCGCAGCATCTGCCGCTGGGTCCCCTCGCCGGGGTCGAACAGCAGGCCCTCGCCGTCCCAGCGCAGCAGGTAGCCGTTGTGGTTGCGGTGCCGGGTCGGGACCTGGCTGGCGGTCCCGAGGACGACGAGTTCGCGCTGCGACACCCGCTAGACCATGCGCTCGGTCATGGAGGTGCCGCCCAGCACGTGGACGTGGGCGTGGAAGACGGTCTGGCCCGCGCCGGCACCGGTGTTGAAGATCAGCCGGTAGTCCTCGACTCCCTCGTCCGCGGCGACCCGGCCCGCCTCGGCGAGCAGCTCGCCGGCGATGTCGGGCTCCGCGTCGGCCAGCGCGGCCGCGTTCGGGTAGTGGGCGTGCGGGACCACCAGGACGTGCACCGGGGCCTTCGGGGCGATGTCGCGGAAGGCGAGGGTCCGGTCGGTCTTGCGGACCACGGTGGCCGGGATCTCGCCCGCCACGATCTTGCAGAACAGGCAGTCGGGCTGCGGCTCGCCGGCCATCGGGATCTCCTCGCGGGATGCTGGTGCCGGTCCGGAGGGACCGTACGGCGGCATGCTAGGCCCTCTCTTTCGGATCACGCCAGGCGGTCGCCGCCGGAACACGCACGGCGACGACCGCGCGGGGGACGGGAGGCCGGACCGGGGTCCGGCCTCCCACGGGCACCGGGCTACCGCTCCCAGGGCAGCGCCGGCGGGGTCTTCGCCGGCCGCTCGGCGAGCGCCGCCAGGGCGATCCGCACCCCCTCGGCGAGCTGCGGGTCCTCCCCCGCCGCCCAGGCGTGCGGCGGGAACGGCACCTCCACGTCCGGGTCCACCCCGTGGTTCTCCAGGCCCCAGCCGAGCCGCTCCGACCAGAACGCGTACTTGGGCTGGGTCACCAGGGTCCCGTCCACCAGCGAGTAGCGACTGTCGATGCCGATCACCCCGCCCCAGGTGCGGGTGCCGACCACCGGGCCGATCCCCAGCGCCTGGATCGCCGCGTTGACGATGTCGCCGTCCGAGCCCGAGTACTCGTCCGCCAGGGCGACGACCGGACCGCGCGGCGCGTCCTCCGGGTACGGCGCGGGATTGGCGACGTCCCGGCCCACGCCCCAGCCGACGATCCGCCGCGCCAGCTTCTCGACCACCAGCTGCGAGGTGTGCCCGCCCCGGTTGCCCCGGATGTCGACGACCACGCCCTCCCTGGCCATCTCCGACCGCAGGTCGCGGTGGATCTGCGCCCAGCCGGTGGTCTGCATGTCGGGGATGTGCAGATAGCCGAGCCGGCCGTCGGACAGCTCCCGGACGGCGGCCCGCCGCCCGGCCACCCAGTCGTGGTAGCGCAGCGCCTCGTCGTCGGCGAGCGGCACGACCACCGGGTGCCGCTGGTCGGTGCCGTCCTTGCCGGCCACCGTCAGCTCGACCGGCTGCCCGGCGGTGCCGGCCAGCAGCGGCGCCGGGCCGGTCACCGGGTCCACCGGGCGGCCGTTGACGGCCAGCACCGCGTCCCCGGGACGGACCGCCGCGCCGGGGGCGGCCAGCGGCGAGTGCGCCCGGGGGTCGGAGGACTCCCCCGGCAGGATCCGCGCGACCCGCCACACCTCGCCGTCCCGGACCAGGTCCGCGCCCAGCAGGCCCTGCCGGCGGGCCGGCTCGCTGTGCACGCCGTGCGCCACCACGTACGCGTGCGAGGTGCCCAGCTCGCCGTGCACCTCCCAGAGCAGGTCCACCAGGTCGTCGTGCGAACCGAGCCGCTCCACCAGCGGCCGGTAGCGGGCCAGCACCCCGGCCCAGTCCACCCCGCCGAGGTCGGGACGCCAGAAGTTGTCCCGCATCAGCCGGCCGTTCTCGTCGTACATCTGCCGCCACTCGGCCGCCGGGTCGACCGTCACCCGCAGCCGGTCCAGGTCGACGTCGATCTCGTCGTCCTCGCCGGACGCCTTGTGGTCGGCGGGCACGATCCGCAGCTCGCCCTCGTCCAGCACCGCGAGCCGGGTGCCGTCCCCGCTCACCGCGAACGCGTCCAGGCCGTCCACCAGCTGCTCCGCCCGGCGCTTGCGGAAGTCGAAGCGCTCCAGGGTCGCCCGCGGGCGCTCGTCCTCCAGCGAGGCGGCCTCGTCGCCCAGCTCGCCGACCAGCGGGAGCCTGGTCCACAGCACGCCGTCCTTGGCGGCCCGCAGGACGCCGAACCGGCCGCCCTCCACCGGGAACGGCACGATCCGGTCGGCGATGCCGTCCAGGTCGACCCGGGTCGCCGGCGGCGCGTCGGCCGCGCCCTCCTCGCCGTCCGTCCGGCGGCCCTTCGGCTCGTCCTCCTCCCCGCCGGCCGTTCGGCCCGCGCGGCGCGGGCCGAACGGCGACGGCGTGTCGGCGGCCAGCGTGATCAGGTACGGGCGGCAGCCGTTGGGGAACGACAGGTCGAAGACGTGCGAGTCGTACACCGGGTCGAAGCTGCGCACCGAGAGGAAGGCCAGGTGCCGGCCGTCGGCGGTGAACGCCGGGGAGGTGTCGACGAACCGCTGCGGGGTCGCCTCGGAGACCGTCCGGGTGGCCAGGTTGGCCAGCACGATCTGACGCAGCGACCACGCCCCGAGGGTCGGCTGCGACCAGGCCAGCCAGGCCGAGTCCGGGCTGAACGCCAGCCCGCTGACCTCGCCGTCGGTGCTGTGCGCCAGCTCGTGCACGGCGCCGTCGGCCAGGCCGACCAGCAGCACCCGGCCGTCGTGCGCGCCGACCGCCAGCTGCTTGCCGTCCGGGGAGACCAGCAGCGAGCGGACCCGGCCCAGCCGCCCGGCGGCGAGCCGGCGGCGCTCGGTGCCGAGCACCGCGGGCGCGTACTCGATCGCGTCCTCGCCCTCGGCGTCGGTCACCCAGACCACGCCCTGCGCGGCGTCCTCGCCGGCCGGTCCCGGCACCACCCGGGCCAGCCGGCCGCGCACGCCCGGCGTCTCGTCCAGTACCCGGGCCGGGCCCTCCCGGTGGGCCAGCCAGTGCACGGAGCCGCGCACCACCACGGCCCCGGCCCGCCCGGTGCGGTCCGGGGCGGCGCTCTCCAGCCAGTGCGCGGCGGACACCGGGCAGGGGCGGCGGCCGGTGCGCGGGCCGGCCGGGCGGACGTCCAGGCGGCGCGGTTCGGCGCCGTCGAGGTCCTCCAGCAGCCACAGGTCGCCGGCGCTGTGCCAGACCACCCGGCTCCCGTCGGTGGTGGCGGTGCGGGCGTAGAAGCCCTCCGGCGAGATGCCGTGCCGGCGCAGGTCGGAGCCGTCCGGGAGGCTGGAGTACAGCGCGCCGACGCCCTCGTGGTCGGAGAGGAAGGCGATCCGCCCGCCCACCCACAGCGGCGACTCGATGTGCCCGGCCAGGTCCTCGTGGACGCGCTCGAAGCGGTCGGCGCCGATCCACAGCCGGCCGGTCCGCCCGCCCCGGTAGCGCTTCCACCAGGCCGGCTCGGTGGCGTAGGCGGAGACCAGCAGCACCCGGTCGCCGCCGGGCTCGAAGGCCAGCCCGCCGACCGGGCCGTACGGCAGCCGGGCCGCCTCGCCGCCGTCCAGCGGCACCGCCCGCGCCCAGGTGCGGCGCAGCGAGGCCTGCCCGGTGGCGGTGGTGGCGATCGGCCGGCCGTCGGCGGTCCAGCCGCGCAGCTGGGTCTGCGCGTCGCCCCAGTGGGTCAGCCGCCGGGACGGCCCGCCGTCCACCGGGGCCACGTGCACCTCGGGGGCGCCGTCCCGGGTGGAGGTGAAGGCGACGTGGCGGCCGTCCGGGGAGAACATCGGTCTGCGGACCGGACGGTGGTCGGCGGTCAGCCGCCAGGCCCGGCCGCCGTCCAGCGGGGCGAGCCACACGTCGTTCTCGGCCACGAAGGTGATCAGGTCGCCGTGCAGGTGCGGGTGGCGCAGGTAGGCGCCCTCGGGGGTGCTCTCGGGTTCGCTCACGGTCGCCACCCTAGGCAGCCAGGGGCACGGCGCGCCCGCCGTTCGCGGTCCGCGAACCCCCACGGGGGATTCCGGTGTCAGGCCCAGCGGCCGGTGCGGCCCAGCAGCAGCGCGCCGGCCGCGACCCCGGCCGTGGAGGTGCGCAGCACCGAGGGGCCGAGCCGGTACGGCTTCGCGCCGGCCCCGGCGAAGGCGGCCAGCTCCTCCGGGGAGACGCCGCCCTCGGGGCCGACCACGAGCACCAGGTCCCCGCCGGTCGGCAGGTCCGCGGCGGCCAGCGGTTCGGCGCCCTCCTCGTGCAGCACGGCGGCGAACGCGGCGGCGGCCAGTACCGGGGCCAGCTGCCGGGTGGTCATCGCCTCGCGGACCTCGGGGAAGCGCAGCCGCCGGGACTGCTTGCCGGCCTCCCGCGCGGTGGCCCGCCACTTGGCGAGCGCCTTGGCGCCGCGCTCGCCCTTCCACTGGGTGATGCAGCGCGACGCGGCCCAGGGGATCACCACGTCCACGCCGACCTCGGTCATGGTCTCCACCGCCAGCTCGCCCCGGTCACCCTTGGGCAGGGCCTGGACGACGACGATCCGCGGCGCAGGCTCCGGCTCGCGGCGCACCGCCGTCACCGTCACCTCGATCGCGTCCTTGCCGTGCACCGCCGCGACGGTGCCGTCCGCGCCGAGGCCGAGCCCGTCGGCCAGGGTGACCGCCTCGCCCGGCTCCAGCCGCTTCACCGCGGCGGCGTGCCGGCCCTCCGGCCCGTCCAGGCGCACCGTCGCGCCCGGCGCGGCGGCGGCGATCCGCTCGGTGTCGACGACGAACACGGGCGCGGTCATGCGGGGAACCTCCGGGGTGGGGACGGGAACGGGAACGCGAAAGGGGTGCCGAGGAAGCCTCGGCACCCCCGCGCGGGACGGCTACCGGCCGTTGAAGGCGTCCTTCAGCCGGGAGAACAGCCCCTGCTGCCCGGGCGCGAACTGGCCGGACGGCCGCTCCTCGCCGCGCAGCACCGCCAGGCGGCGCAGCAGCTCCTCCTGCTCGGGGTCGAGCTTGGTGGGCGTCTGCACCTCGACATGCACTATCAGGTCGCCCCGGCCGCCGCCGCGCAGGTGGGTGATGCCCCGGCCGTGCAGCGGGATCGACTGGCCGGACTGGGTGCCGGGCCGGATGTCGACCTCCTCGATCCCGTCCAGGGTCTGCAGCGGCACCTGGGTGCCGAGCGAGGCCGCCGTCATCGGGATGGTGACCGTGCAGTGCAGGTCGTCGCCGCGCCGCTGGAAGGTCGGGTGGGCGGTCTCGGCGATCTCGACGTAGAGGTCGCCGGCCGGGCCGCCGCCGGGGCCGACCTCGCCCTCGCCGGCCAGCTGGATCCGGGTGCCGTTGTCGACCCCGGCCGGGATCTTGACGGTCAGGGTGCGGCGGGCGCGGACCCGGCCGTCGCCGGCGCACTCCGGGCACGGGGTCGGCACGACGGTGCCGAAGCCCTGGCACTGCGGGCAGGGCCGCGAGGTCATGACCTGGCCCAGGAAGGACCGGGTGACCTGGGAGACCTCGCCCTTGCCGCGGCACATGTCGCAGGTCTGCGCGGAGGTGCCGGGCGCGGCGCCCTCGCCGCTGCAGGTGGTGCAGGTGACGGCGGTGTCGACCTGGAGTTCCTTGGTGGTGCCGAACGCGGCCTCCTCCAGGGTGATCTCCAGCCGGATCATGGCGTCCTGGCCGCGCCTGGTCCGGGAGCGCGGTCCGCGCTGGCCGGAGGCGGCGCCGAAGAAGGCGTCCATGATGTCGGAGAAGCCGAAGCCCGCCGCGCCCGCGCCGAAGCCCGCACCGGCTCCGCCGTTCGGCGAGAGCGGGTCGCCGCCGAGGTCGTAGACCTGGCGCTTCTGCGGGTCGGAGAGCACCTCGTAGGCGGCGTTGATCTCCTTGAACCGCTCCTGCGTCTTCGGGTCCGGGTTGACGTCCGGGTGCAGTTCGCGTGCCAGGCGCCGGAACGCCTTCTTGATCTCGTCCTGCCCCGCATCCCGTCGGACGCCGAGTACCGCGTAGTAGTCCGTGGCCACCAAATGCTCCGCTTGTTCCGCCTGTGTGAGTGCTTGCGACTTAGGGCGCCGTCAGCTGTCCGACGACGACCGTTCCTACGACTCGGCCAGAATCTGGCCCACGTACCGTGCCACCGCTCGCACCGCCCCCATTGTGCCCGGGTAGTCCATCCGGGTCGGACCGATCACCCCCAGTTTGGCCACGCTCTCGTCGCCCGAACCGTAACCGACCGAGACGACCGAGGTGGAATTCAGCCCTTCGTAGGCGTTCTCCCGCCCGATCCGGACCGTCATCCCGGCGTCCGCGGTCTCACCCAGGAGGCGGAGCAGGACGACCTGCTCCTCCAGGGCCTCCAGCACCGGCTGGATGGTCAGCGGGAAGTCGTGGCCGAAGCGGGTCAGGTTGGCCGTGCCGGCCAGCATGATCCGCTCCTCGCGCTGCTCGGCGAGGGTCTCGAAGAGCGTCGCCAGCACCGTCGACACGGTCGGCCGGTCGACCGCCTCGAACAGCCCGGGCAGTTCCTCCAGCAGCCCCGGGACGTCCGGGAGCCGCTGTCCGGCGGCCCGGGCGTTGATCCGGCCCCGGAGGTCCGCCAGCACGGTCTCGCCGACCGTACCCGGGCAGTCCACCAACCGCTGCTCGACACGGCCGGTGTTCATGATCAGCACCAGCATCACCTTGGCCGGGGCCAGCGCGACCAGCTCGATGTGCCGCACCGTGGAGCGGCTCAGCGAGGGGTACTGCACCACCGCGACCTGGCGGGTCAGCTGGGCGAGCAGCCGCACCGTGCGGGCGACCACGTCGTCGAGGTCCACCGCGCCGTCGAGGAAGTGCCGGATCGCCCGCCGCTCGGGCGCGCTCATCGGCTTGACCTCGGCCAGCTTGTCGACGAACAGCCGGTAGCCCTTGTCGGTGGGGATCCGCCCGGCGCTGGTGTGCGGCTGGTGGATGTACCCCTCCTCCTCCAGCGCCGCCATGTCGTTGCGGACGGTGGCCGGGGAGACCCCGAGGTTGTGCCGTTCGACCAGGGCCTTGGAGCCGACCGGCTCCTCCGTCCCCACGTAGTCCTGGACGATCGCGCGAAGCACCGCGAGTTTGCGGTCGTCGAGCTGGCGGACCTCACCGGCCATGGGCACGCACCTCCGTCTTCACGCGTTGTCCGTTGTGACACACCGTCGTGGCATGTGTCCGTGTTCGAGCTGTCCGGTCCGACCCCGCGGGGCCCGGCCTTGGCACTCTGAACACACGAGTGCCAGAACCGTACCTGCCAGTGTAAGGCCCGGGTCCGACGGCAGGAACGGCCCGGCCGGGGTGATCCTGCCCGCAGTCCGCGGCGCGCGGGTGATGCCGCGGGGCCCGCCCGGTGGCAGCATCGGAAGCGGACGGCGAACGGAGGAGCAGCGATGTCGAGCTCGGGCCAGCACACCCGCTTCGCCCCCGACCGCGGCCTGACCGGCCGCATGGTGGGGACGATGTTCCTGATCGGGCTGTTGTACGTGGGATTCACCGGTCTGCTGATCGTGCTGCTGCGCGGCGCGTGGCCGATCGTCGTACTGATCTCGGGCGGCCTGTTCGTCGCCCAGTTCTGGTTCAGCGACCGGATCACCGAACGGGCGATGGGCGCCCACCGGGTCACCCCGGAGCAGTACCCGCAGCTGCACGGCGCCGTCGACCGGCTCTGCGCGCTCGCCGACATGCCCAAACCCCGGGTGGCGGTCGCCGACAACGACATGCCGAACGCCTTCGCCACCGGCCGCAACCCGCAGAACGCGGTGGTCTGCGTGACCACCGGCCTGCTGCGCCGGCTGGAGCCCGAGGAACTGGAGGGCGTGCTCGCCCACGAGCTGTCGCACGTCGCCCACCGGGACGTCGCCGTGATGACGGTGGCCGGCTTCCTCGGCGTGCTGGCCGGCGCGATGACCCGGATCGCGATGTACGGCGGCTTCATGGGCGGCGGGCGCAACAGCAACGACTCCAACGCCGCGATCGCCGCCCTGGTGGTCCCGCTGGTGTCGATCGCCGTCTACGCGATCAGCTTCCTGCTGACCCGGCTGCTCTCCCGCTACCGGGAGCTGGCCGCCGACCGGGCCGCCGCCCAGCTGACCGGGCGGCCCAGCGCGCTGGCCTCGGCGCTCACCAAGGTGACCGGCCAGATCGCCGCCATCCCGACCCGGGACCTGCGCCAGGCGCAGGCGTACAACGCGTTCTGGTTCGCGCCGGCGCTGAGCGCCCGGGAGGCCGCCACCCAGCTGTTCTCCACCCACCCGTCGCTGGAGCAGCGGCTGGCCCAGCTGGCGAAGATCTCCTCCGAGCTCGGCCGCTGAGCCGCCCGCACCGCTCCCGGCCTCCGCACCCGCACCCGCCCTCCGACCGGAAGGACCGCCGTGGGCATCCTGGACACGCTGTTCGGCCGCACCAAGCCCGTCAAACCCGACCTCGACCAGCTGTTCGGCGTCCCGTCCGCCGCCCTCACCCTGGAGGCCGCGGCCGGCTTCCGGCCCACCGGGCTCGGCTCGGTCTGCTTCGCCTCCGTCGAGGGCGGCGCCTTCGACGAGGTCGAACGGCAGGTCAGGGCCCTGCTCGACGCCGACACCGAACGCGGCGGCGTCCCCGTCGAGGCGTCCAAGGACTCCTACGGCTACTCCTGGCTGCTCGCCCGGCACACGCCCGACGAACTGCCCGAACTGGTCAACGACCTGCACGCGGTCAACAGCGAACTAGAGGCGCACGGCTTCGGCCCCCAGCTGCTCTGCTCCCTGGTCGGCTTCCGCGACACCGACGGACGGCGCCCGCTCGCCCTCGTCTACCTGTACAAGCGCGGCACGTTCTACCCCTTCGCGCCGCTGCCCGGCGGCGGGGAGAAGCGCGACAACCCGCTGGAGCTGGAGGTCAACGCGATGCTCGGCAACGACCTGCGGCTGGAGAAGGACCTCACCCGCTGGTTCCCGGTCTGGGGCGCACCGGGGCTGTGACCCGGGGCCGCCACCACCGGGCCCGGTAAATCGGTGGCCCTCGGCCGCCCCCGCCCCTAGGGTCCGCCCCGTGATCAACTGGACCGCACTCGAATCCGCCGCCCCCACTCCCGACACCCTCGCCGCCGTCAGCGCCGCACTGCGCTCGCCCGACCCGCACGTCCGCGACAGCCTCGCCTACGAGCAGCTGTGCCGCTGGGTGCCGCTGCTCACCCCCGAACAGCGCCTCGCGCTCGGCGACGAGATGGCCGAACGCCTCACCGACCCCGAGATCCAGGCCCGCACCTTCGCCCCGCTGGTCCTCGCCGACCTCGCCGACCACGGCGCCCACCGCCCGGCCTGGCTGGAGTCCTTCGCCCGCTGGTACGTCGAGGAGACCGACCTGCGCGGCTTCGACCCCCGGCTCGGCTGGCTGCACGCGGTCGCCCACGGCGCCGACCTGCTGGCCGCCCTCGGCCGGGGCCCGCTGCTCGCCGACCCGACCCCGCTGCTGGACCTGGTCGCCGCCCGGCTGCTCGCCCCCACCGACCACGTGCTGGACGCCATGGAGGACGACCGGCTCGGCCGCGCCGTCGCCCAGATCCTCACCCGCCCGGAGCTGACCGAGCGCCAGGCCCTCGGCTGGCTCGACCCGATCGCCGCGCAGCCGCCGCGCCGCCCCTCCGCGACCGCGGGCGCCGTCCCCGCCGTCGTCTCCAACACCCTGCGCACCCTGCGGGCCGTCTACGTGCTCGCCGACCGCGGCGTCCGGATGGAACGCGGTGGCGCACCCGTGCCGCTGCCGCACTCCGCGGCCCTGCGCGCGCGGATCGCCGAGGTGCTGGTGCTGAACTCGCCGTTCACCGGCTGACGCCCCGTAGACTCCGGGGAATGCGCAGCCGCCAGTACGGACCGGACCTGACCCCGCCGTGGAAGCGGACGACCCCCGTCCCCGAGGTAGCGGCCGAGCGGGACCTCGTGGTCGAGGAGGCGTCGACCGGCTTCTGCGGGGCGGTGGTGCACTGCGAGAGGACCGCCGAGGGCCACACCGTCACCCTGGAGGACCGGTTCGGCAAGCACCGGGTGTTCCCGCTGGTCCCCCGCGGCTTCCTGCTGGAGGGCCGGACGGTGACCCTGGTCCGCCCCTCGGGCCCCGCCCCGGCCCGCACCCCCGCCCGCACCGCCTCCGGCTCGGTCGCCGTCCCCGGTGCCCGGGCCCGGGTCGCCCGCGAGTCGCGGATCTACGTCGAGGGCCGGCACGACGCCGAGCTGGTGGAGCGGGTCTGGGGCGACGACCTGCGGATCGAGGGCGTGGTCGTCGAGTACCTGGAGGGCGTCGACGACCTGCCCGCGATCGTCGCCGAATTCGCCCCCGGCCCGGAGCGCCGCCTCGGCGTCCTGGTCGACCACCTGCTCCCGGGCACCAAGGAGCACCGCATCGCCGCCCGGGCGAGCGGCCCGCACGTCCTGGTCGTCGGCCACCCCTACATCGACGTCTGGCAGGCCGTGAAGCCCTCCTCCGTCGGCATCCCGGCCTGGCCCGCCGTCCCCCGGGGCGAGGACTGGAAGACCGGCACCTGCCGCCGCCTGGGCTGGCCCGAGGACACCCCGGCCGCGTGGAAGCGCATCCTGTCCAAGGTGGACTCCTACCGGGACCTGGAGCCCGAGCTGCTGGGCAAGGTCGAGGAGCTGATCGACTTCGTCACCCTGCCGGGTCAGGAGTAGGGCCGGACCACGTCGACGACCGGAACAGCCGGCCCGTCGAACCGATCGATCGCCCCGCGCCCATCGGCGGTCACCGGGAGAAGGTGGCCCGGGTCAGTCCACCAGGTCACGTACCACCCCGTCGGCCAGGAGGCGGCCGCGGAGGGTGAGGGCGGCGCGGTCGGCGGCCCAGGGCTCCGGGGCGAGGAGGCCGTCGGCCAGGTGCCGGCGCGCGGCCTTCAGGCCGGTCTCCGTCAGGAGGTCCAGCGGGATGCCCTCGGCCAGGCGCAGCTCCAGCAGGATGCGCTCGACCCGGCGGTCCTCGGCGGCGAGGCGTTCGCGGCCCTGGGCGGGGGTGCGGCCCTCGGCGAGGGCGCGGGCGTAGGCGGCGGGGTGCTTGGCGTTCCACCAGCGGACGCCGCCGACGTGGCTGTGCGCGCCGGGGCCGGCGCCCCACCAGTCGCCGCCGGTCCAGTACAGCTCGTTGTGGCGGCAGCGGCCCTCGGGGGTGGTGGACCAGTTGGAGACCTCGTACCAGGAGTAGCCGGCCGCGGCCAGCGCCTCCTCGGCGATCAGGTAGCGGTCGGCGTGCACGTCGTCGTCGATCATCGGCAGTTCGCCGCGGCCGACCCGGGCGGCCAGCTTGGTGCCCTCCTCGACGATCAGCGAGTAGGCGGAGACATGGTCGGGGCCGGCGCCGATCGCGGCGTCCAGGGAGGCCCGCCAGTCGTCGTCCGACTCGCCGGGGGTGCCGTAGATGAGGTCGAGGTTGACGTGCTCGAAGCCCGCCGCGCGCGCCTCGGCGACGCAGGCCTCGGGGCGGCCGGGGGTGTGGTGGCGGTCGAGCAGCTTCAGCACGTGCGGGCGGGCCGACTGCATGCCGAAGGAGATCCGGTTGTAGCCGCCCTCGCGCAGCTCCGCCAGGTACGCCGGGTCCACGGACTCCGGGTTGGCCTCGGTGGTGACCTCGGCCCCCTCGGCGAGCCCGAACTCCTCGCGGATCGCGGCGAGCATCGCCACCAGGTCGCGGGCGGGCAGCAGGGTCGGGGTGCCGCCGCCCAGGAAGACGGTGCGCACCGGCGGGGCGGCGTCGCCGAGCACCCGGCGGGCCATCCTGACCTCGGCGACCACGTTGTCCGCGTAGGTCTCTTGGGAGGCGACCGTGCCGGAGGAGCGCAGCTCGGTGGCGGTGTAGGTGTTGAAGTCGCAGTAGCCGCAGCGGCTGGCGCAGTACGGCACGTGCAGGTAGAAGCCGAACGGCCGGGAGCCCAGCCCGTCGAGGGCGTGCGCGGGCAGGGAACCGTCGGACGGCACCGGTTCGCCGTCGGGGAGTGCGGAGGGCATGACCCCATTGTCCCGTACGGCCGGAGTGATCCCCCCGGGCCGTACGGGACGGCGCTGGACGCGGCGGAGCGGGGCCGGCTCAGGCCTCGTTGGCGCCCGAGTACATCGCCGTGACCTCGTCCGCGTAGGTCCGCTCCACCACCGGGCGCTTGATCTTCAGGCTCGGGGTGAGCTCGCCGTGCTCGATGTCCAGGTCGCGCGGCAGCAGGTGGAACCTCTTGATCGTCTGCCAGCGCTGCAGCGAGCCGTTCAGCCGCCGGACGAAGCCCTCGATCAGCTCGTGGGTCCTCGGGTCGGCCGTCACCTCGGCGTAGGAGCTTCCGGCCATCCCGTGCTCGGCGGCCCACGGCATGATCACGGCCTCGTCCAGGCCGATCAGCGCGGTGCAGAAGTTGCGGCCGTTGCCGATCACCAGGATGTTGCTGACGAACGGGCAGACCGCCTTGAACTTGCCCTCCACCTCGCTCGGCGCGACGTACTTGCCGCCGGAGGTCTTGAAGAGGTCCTTCTTGCGGTCGGTGATCCGCAGGAAGCCGTCCGGGGACAGCTCGCCGATGTCCTCGGTGTGGAACCAGCCGTCCGACTCCAGCACCTCGGCGGTCTTCTCCGGCAGGTTGTGGTAGCCGCGCATCACCCCGGGGCCGCGCAGCAGGATCTCGCCGTCCTCGGCGATCCGCACCTCGGTGCCCGGCAGCGGACGGCCCACCGTGCCGACCCGGATGTCCTCGGCCCGGTTGACGCAGGATCCGGCGCTGGTCTCGGACAGGCCGTAGCCCTCCAGGATCGGCACGCCCGCGCCGACGAAGAAGTAGCCGATCTCGGGCGCCAGCGCGGCACTGCCGGACACCGCCCCGCGCAGCCGTCCGCCGAACGCGGCCCGGATCTTCGCGTACACCAGCCGGTCGGCGATCGCGTGCTTCAGCCTCAGCCCCACCGGCGCGGTGCCCACCCCGGTCGCCACCCGGCTCTCCTGCACCGCGCGGGCGTGGCCGCGGGCGGTGCGCGCCGCCCACAGGAAGATCTTGTACTTGGCGCCGCCCTCGGCCCTGGCCTTGCCGGCGATGCCGTTGTAGACCTTCTCGAAGATCCGCGGCGCCGAGGCCATGATCGTCGGCCGGATCACCGGGAGGTTGTGGATGATCCGGTCCACCCGGCCGTCCAGCGCCATCACGTGCCCGGTGGCGATCTGCCCCGAGATCAGCGTCTTGCCGAACACGTGCGACAGCGGCAGCCACATGAACTGCACGTCGTCGGCGGCCAGCAGCCCGCTGGCCTCCTGGGCCCGCCCCTCGTACGCCCAGCAGTCGTGCACCAGCCGCACGCCCTTGGGGCGGCCGGTGGTGCCGGAGGTGTAGATCAGGGTCGCCAGCTGCTCCTTGTCGAGCGCGGCGATCGCCTTCTCGACCGCGTCCGGGTGCGCGGCCAGGTGCTCGGCGCCGAGCCGCTCCAGCTCGGTGAAGGAGAGCACCTTCAGCCGGCCGGCCTCGGGCGGCCCGTCGGGCGCGTCGAAGAGGACCACCGTCTCCAGCGCGGGCAGCCGGTCCAGCTCCGCGACCACCTTGTCCAGCTGGGCGGTGTTCTCGGCGAACATGGCCCGGGAGCCGGAGTCGGAGAGGATGAACGCGGTCTCGTCGGCGTTGGTGCTCGGGTAGACGGCCGTGGTGGCCGCGCCCGCGCACATGTTGCCGAGGTCGGCCAGGACCCACTCCAGCCGGGTGGAGGAGGCCAGCGCGACCCGGTCCTCGGCCTCGATGCCCAGCGACAGCAGCCCCGCCGCCACCGCGTACACCCGGGTCGCGGCCTGCGCCCAGGTCAGCGACCGCCACTGCTCGGCGCCGGGGGTGCTGTCCGCCGCGTGCTCGTCCACCGGCACCGGGTAGCGGTAGGCCTCACCGCCGGGGGTCAGCGCGACCCGCTCCTGGAACAGGTGGGCGACGGAGGTCGGGCGCCCGGCGACGAGGTCGGGACGGCCGGAGTCGATCAGGGACTGCGCGGAACTCAACGAGGACCTCCGGGGGCGGGTGGCCGTCCGATGGACGTGGAGGGACGGGTCTGCGGCTGGGGCCGGCACCGCGGACGGAACGCGTGGCGGCCGTGGGGGCGGTCGCCGGCCCGCCTGACGCAAACCGGGCCGGTACCAGTGAGTAACAAGAGGGCTTTCAGCAGCCTAGGGGGAAACCGGTCATTCCGTAAGAGGGCAGGCCGAGCTGGCACCATGCCGAACCACCGGTGCACGGCACCACCCCGCCGCCCGGAACGTTCGGCAAAGAGCCGGACAAAGATCCGGCTCGCTTGCCCGGAATCGGCTGTACGAGCCCTCCGAACAACGAGAATTGGGATGCCAACGACGCCGCCGACGACAAGAGTGAGCCAGTGCTGATCAGACTGCTAAGGGCGTACCTCCGCCCCTATTCCCGACCGATCACCCTGCTGGTGCTGCTCCAGCTGGTGTCCACCCTCGGGCTGCTCTACCTGCCCACGCTCAACGCCGACATCATCGACAGCGGCGTCATCAAGGGGGACACCGGCTACATCCTGCAGGTGGGCGCCGTGATGATCGGCGTCACCGTCCTCCAGACCCTCTGCTCGATCTGCGCCGTCTACTACGGGGCGCGCACCGCCATGGCCGTCGGCCGCGACATCCGCGCCGCCGTCTTCGACCGCGTCCAGGGCTTCTCCGCCCGCGAGGTCGGCCAGTTCGGCGCCCCGTCCCTCATCACCCGCACCACCAACGACGTCCAGCAGGTCCAGATGCTGGTCCTGATGTCGTTCACCATGATGGTCGCGGCGCCGATCATGTGCGTCGGCGGCATCATCATGGCCCTCAACCAGGACGTGCCGCTCTCCGGCCTGCTGCTGGCGGTCGTCCCCGCCCTCGCCGTCGTGGTCGCCGTGCTCGTCCGCCAGCTCCGCCCGCGCTTCCGCAGCATGCAGGACAAGATCGACACCGTGAACCGGGTGCTGCGCGAGCAGATCACCGGCATCCGGGTCATCCGCGCCTTCGTCAAGGACGACCACGAGCAGAACCGGTTCGCCGACGCCAACGAGGACCTCACCGGCGTCTCGCTGCAGGTCGGCAAGCTGATGGCCTACCTGTTCCCGAGCGTGATGCTGGTCGTCAACGTCTCCAGCGTCGCCGTCCTGTGGTTCGGCGCCCACCGGATCAACAGCGGCGACATGGAGATCGGCGCGCTCACCGCGTTCCTCTCCTACCTGCTGCAGATCCTGATGAGCGTCATGATGGCCACCTTCATGTTCATGATGGTGCCGCGCGCCGAGGTCTGCGCCGAACGCATCCAGGAGGTGCTCGGCACCGACTCCAGCGTCGTACCGCCCACCGACCCGGTCACCGAGGTGCTGCGCCGCGGCCACCTCGAACTGCGCGAGGTCGACTTCCGCTACCCCGGGGCCGAGGCCTCCGTGCTGCGCGGCATCGACATCACCGCCCGCCCCGGCGAGACCACCGCCGTCATCGGCTCCACCGGCAGCGGCAAGTCCACCCTGCTCGGCCTCGTCCCCCGGCTCTTCGACGTCAGCTCCGGCCAGGTCCTGCTCGGCGGCGTCGACGTCCGCGAACTCGACCCCGGCGCCGTCTCGGACAGCGTCGGACTCGTCCCGCAGAAGCCCTACCTGTTCTCCGGCACCGTCGCCAGCAACCTCCGCTACGGCCGGCCCGACGCCACCGACGAGGAGCTCTGGCACGCGCTGGAGATCGCCCAGGCCAAGGAGTTCGTCGAGAAGTTCCCCGAGGGCCTGGACGCGCCCATCGCCCAGGGCGGCGGGAACGTCTCCGGCGGCCAGCGCCAGCGCCTGGCCATCGCCCGCACCCTGGTGCGCCGGCCCGACATCTACCTCTTCGACGACTCCTTCTCCGCGCTCGACTACGCCACCGACGCCAAGCTGCGCAAGGCGCTCGCCCGCGAGACCACCGAGGCGACCGTCGTGATCGTCGCCCAGCGCGTCTCCACCATCCGGGACGCCGACCGGATCATCGTCCTCGACGAGGGCGCCGTGGTCGGCACCGGCACCCACGGCGAGCTCATGGCCGGCAACCCGACATACCGGGAGATCGTGCTCTCCCAGCTCACCGAGCAGGAGGCGGCGTGACCAGCCCCGACAGGCCCGCACCCGGGTCCGACGCAGCACCCGGCGGACGGCCGGGCGGCCCCGGCGGCCCCGGTGGACGACCGGACTTCGCCAAGGGGCCGGGCGGCCGACCGGGCGGCCCCGGCGGACGCCCCGGAGGCCCCGGAGGCCCAGGCGGACCCGACGCGCCGGCCGGTGACTCCCAGTCCGCCGCCGCCCGCCGCGGCCCCGCCGGACCCGGCCGCTTTATGGGCGGTCAGGGCGCCGAGAAGTCCATGGACTTCAAGGCCTCCGGCAAACGACTGCTCAAACTGCTCCGCCCCGAACGCGCCCTGATCGCCGGCGTCCTCGGCCTCGGCGTCCTCAGCATCGGCGCCGCCATCGTCGGCCCCAAGATCCTCGGCCACGCCACCGACCTCATCTTCGCCGGCGTCGTCAGCAGCCGCTTCCCGGCCGGATCCTCCAAGCAGCAGATCGTCGACGCCATGCGCGCCCGCGGCGACGGCGACATCGCCAACCTGATCTCCTCGGTCGACTTCACCCCCGGCCAGGGCATGGACTTCGACGCCATCGGCAGCATCCTGCTCTGGGTCCTCGCCATCTACGTCGCCTCCGCCGTCTTCGGCGTCGTCCAGGGCCGCCTCGCCGCCCGCGCCATCCAGCGCGTCGGCTACCGGCTGCGCCAGGACACCGAGGCCAAGCTCGCCCGGCTGCCGCTCAGCTACTTCGACAAGCAGCCCCGCGGCGAGGTCCTCAGCCGGGTCACCAACGACATCGACAACATCAGCCAGACCATGCAGCAGACCACCGGCCAGGTGATCAACTCCCTGCTCACCGTCATCGGCGTACTCGCCATGATGTTCTGGATCTCCTGGCTGCTCGCCCTGATCGCGCTGATCGCCGTCCCGCTGTCCGTCGTCGTCGCCACCCGCGTCGGCAAGCGCGCCCAGCCCCAGTTCGTCCAGCAGTGGCGCTCCACCGGGCAGCTCAACGCGCACATCGAGGAGATGTACACCGGCCACTCCCTGGTCAAGGTCTTCGGCCGCCAGAAGGAGTCCGCCGCCACCTTCCGCGAGCACAACGAGGCCCTCTACGCCTCCAGCTTCAAGGCCCAGTTCATCTCCGGCATCATCCAGCCCGCGATGATGCTGATCGGCAACCTCCAGTACGTGCTGATCGCCGTCGTCGGCGGCCTGCGGGTCGCCAGCGGCGCCCTGAGCATCGGCGACGTCCAGGCGTTCATCCAGTACTCCCGGCAGTTCAGCCAGCCGCTCACCCAGGTCGCCAGCATGGCCAACCTGGTGCAGTCCGGCGTCGCCTCCGCCGAGCGCGTCTTCGAACTCCTCGACTCGGCCGAGCAGACCCCCGAACCGGCCATGCCGGAACGCCCCGACACGCTGCGCGGCCGGGTGGTCTTCCAGGACGTCGCGTTCCGCTACGACCTCGACAAGCCGCTCATCGACGACCTCTCGCTCAAGGTCGAACCCGGCCAGACCGTCGCCATCGTCGGCCCCACCGGCGCCGGCAAGACCACCATGGTCAACCTGCTGATGCGGTTCTACGAGGTCAGCTCCGGGCGGATCACCCTCGACGGCGTCGACATCGCCGCCATGTCCCGCGAGGAACTCCGCTCCGGCATCGGCATGGTCCTCCAGGACACCTGGCTGTTCGGCGGCAGCATCGCCGACAACATCGCCTACGGCGCCGAGGGCGCCACCCGCGACCAGGTCGTCGAGGCCGCCCGGGCCGCCCACGTCGACCGCTTCGTCCGCACCCTGCCGGACGGCTACGACACGGTCATCGACGACGAGGGCACCGGCGTCAGCGCCGGCGAGAAGCAGCTCATCACCATCGCCCGCGCCTTCCTCGCCCAGCCGTCGATCCTGGTCCTCGACGAGGCCACCAGCTCCGTCGACACCCGCACCGAGGTGCTCATCCAGCGGGCCATGGCCCGGCTGCGCACCGGCCGCACCAGCTTCGTCATCGCCCACCGGCTCTCCACCATCCGGGACGCCGACGTGATCCTGGTGATGGAGAACGGCTCCATCGTCGAGCAGGGCGGCCACGACGAGCTGATCGCCGCCGACGGGGCCTACGCCCGGCTCTACCAGGCGCAGTTCGCCGAGGCGGTCGCCGAGGTCGAGTAGCCCGGGGATCCTCCCGGCGAACCTCTCCGCGAACCCGGGGCGGCCGGCCCGAAGGCCGACCGCCCCGGGTTCCCGCACGTCCGGGGCCGTCCCGCCCCGCCGCGCCCGGGGGCGGGACGCTACCGTGGGGCCGTGAGTGACGACCCGTCGGCGACGACCGCCGCGCCCAGCACCGGAAGCGACGGCACCGGAAGCGATGGCACCGGAGGCGTTGGCACCGGCAGCACTGACGCCACGACCGGCGGCACCGCCCCGGACGCCTTCGAGGCCAACCGGCGCTACCTCGGCTCCGTCGCCTACCGGATGCTCGGCTCCTTCACCGACGCCGAGGACGTCCTCCAGGAGGCCTGGCTGCGCTGGCGCGCCGCCGACCGCACCGGCGTCGACGACCCCCGCGCCTACCTCACCACCGTCGTCACCCGCCTCTGCTACGACCAGCTCGGCTCCGCCCGGGCCCGCCGCGAGTCCTACTTCGGCGAATGGCTGCCCGAACCGTCCGTCTCCTACCAGAGCGGCCCCGCCTCCCCCGCCGAACTCGCCGAACTCGGCGAATCCGTCTCACTGGCCCTGCTCGCCGTCCTCGAACAGCTCACCCCCGCCGAACGCGCCGCCTTCGTCCTGCACGACGTCTTCGCCGTCGGCTTCGACGAGATCGCCACCTCCCTCGACCGCAGCCCCGACGCCGCCCGCCAGCTCGCCTCCCGCGCCCGCCGCCGGGTCAAGGACGGCGGCCGCCGGGCCACCGCCGACCCCGCCGAACACCGGCAGGCCGTCGAGGCGTTCGCCGCCGCCACCGCCCGCGGCGACATCGAGGGCCTGCTCGCCGTCCTCGACCCCGAGGTGGTCTGGCACTCCGACGGCGGCGGCCTCGTCACCGCCGGCGCCCGCCCGGTGTTCGGCGCGGACAAGGTCGCCCGGCTCGTCGCCGGCATGGTCGCCAAGTGGGGCACCCCCGACACCGTCATCGAGTTCGCCCTGGTCAACGGCGAACCCGGCCTGGTCTGGTACCAGCAGCCGGGCCTGGTCGGCGGCGTGGTCGGCTTCACCGTCGCCGACGGCCGGATCACCTCGGCCTACACCGTGGTCAACCCGGAGAAGCTCACCCACCTCAACCCCGCCGACACCCCTCCGGCGATGTGACGCAGGTCACCGTCATACTCCGACCGGCCGCGTCGTCCCCCTTCCGAACACGCGGAGAGCGCTCCCCGGCCACCCCGGGGGCGCCGCGACCGGACGCCGCCGACGGCGCCACGAAGGAGCGGGACGACATGACCGAGAAGCAGATCGTCGTACTGGGTGCCGGCTACGCGGGCCTCGCCGCCACCACCCGCGCCGGCAAGCGCGGCCAGGTCACCCTGATCGCCCCCGAGCAGCGGATCCTGCACCGCGTCCGGCAGCACGAGACCGCCGCCGGGCACCCCGAGCACCGGCCCGCCGTCGCCGAGGTGCTGCGCGGACGCGCCGTCCGCCACATCGCGGCCCGCGCCACCGGCATCGACCTCGACGGCCGCAAGATCGTCCTCGACAACGGCGAGGTCGTCGCCTACGACACCCTCGTCCACGCCCTCGGCAGCCGCACCGCCTGGCACGGCGTCCCCGGCGCCGCCGAACACGCCTACGCCGCCGAACGCGCCGCCGGGATCGCCGAACGGCTGCGCACCGCCGACCGCCCCGGCACCGTCGCCGTGGTCGGCGGCGGCGCCACCGGCATCGAACTGGCCGCCGAACTCGCCGAGGCCCACCCCCGCTGGACCGTGCGGATCGTCGCCGCCGGCCAGGTCGGCGGCTGGTTCTCGGCCAAGGGCCGGGGCCACGTCCACCGGGTGCTGCGCGGGCTCGGCGTCGCGATCCACGAGCACACCACCGTCACCGCCGTCGACACCGAGGGCCTCACCACCGCCGACGGCCGGATCCCCGCCGACCTGGTCGTCTGGGCCGCCTCGATGGAACCGCACCCGCTCGCCGCCGAGGCCGGCCTCGCCGTCACCCCGGCGGGCCGGGCGATCGTCGACGACCACCTGCGGTCGGTCTCGCACCCCGAGGTGTACGTGATCGGCGACGCCGCCGAGGTCACCGTCCCCGGCACCGGCACCCTGCGGATGGGCTGCGCCACCGCCCTGCCGCAGGGCCAGTACCTCGGCAAGGTGCTCGCCGGGCGCACCGACAAGCCGTTCGCCTTCCGCTACGTCGTGCAGTGCCTGAGCCTCGGCCGGCGGGACGGGCTGGTCCAGCTGATCCACGGCGACGACTCGATGCGGCCCGCCGTGCTCACCGGCCGGACCGGGCGGCTGGTCAAGGCCGCGATCCTCAAGAGCGTCGTCATGTCGCTGCGCTGAAGCACGCACGAGGGGCCCGGGACGCGCATTGCGTCCCGGGCCCCTCACGGTGGAGAGCAAGCGGCCGGATCCTCCCCGGCCGCCCCTCCCCCGGTTACTTCTTCTCGCCCTTGGGGGTCTCGGCGTCCGTGGACAGCGCGGCGATGAAGGCCTCCTGCGGGACCTCGACCCGGCCGACCATCTTCATCCGCTTCTTGCCCTCCTTCTGCTTCTCCAGCAGCTTCCGCTTACGGGAGATGTCACCGCCGTAGCACTTGGCGAGGACGTCCTTGCGGATGGCGCGGACGGTCTCGCGGGCGATCACCCGGGAGCCGATCGCGGCCTGGATCGGCACCTCGAACTGCTGGCGCGGGATCAGCTTCTGCAGCTTGCCGGCCATCATCACGCCGTAGCCGTAGGCCTTGTCCTTGTGCACGATCGCGGAGAACGCGTCCACCGCGTCGCCGTGCAGCAGGATGTCGACCTTGACCAGGTCGGCGGTCTGCTCGCCGATGGGCTCGTAGTCGAGCGAGGCGTAACCGCGGGTCTTGGACTTCAGCTGGTCGAAGAAGTCGAAGACGATCTCCGCGAGCGGGAGGGTGTAGCGCAGCTCGACCCGGTCCTCGGACAGGTAGTCCATGCCCTGGAGGTTGCCGCGGCGGGACTGGCACAGCTCCATGATCGCGCCGACGAACTCGTTCGGCGCCAGGATGGTGCCGCGCACGACCGGCTCGTACACCTCGGCGATCTTGCCGACCGGGAACTCGCTCGGGTTGGTGACGGTGTGCTCGGTGCCGTCCTCCATGTTCACCCGGTAGACCACGTTCGGGGCGGTGGAGATGAGGTCGAGGTTGAACTCGCGCTCCAGGCGCTCCCGGATGATCTCCAGGTGCAGCAGGCCGAGGAAGCCGCAGCGGTAGCCGAAGCCGAGCGCGACCGAGGTCTCCGGCTCGTACACCAGCGCCGCGTCGTTCAGCCGCAGCTTGTCCAGGGCGTCGCGCAGCAGCGGGTAGTCCGAGCCGTCCAGCGGGTACAGGCCGGAGAACACCATCGGACGCGGGTCCTTGTAGCCGCCGAGCGGCACGGTGGCGCCCTTGTGCATCGACGTGATGGTGTCACCGACCTTGGACTGCCGGACGTCCTTCACACCGGTGATGATGTAGCCCACCTCACCGACGCCCAGGCCGTCGGAGACCTTCGGCTCCGGCGAGATGACGCCGATCTCCAGCAGCTCGTGGGTGGCGCCGGTGGACATCATCGCGATGCGCTCGCGCTTGGTCAGCTGGCCGTCCACCACACGGACGTAGGTGACCACGCCGCGGTAGGAGTCGTACACCGAGTCGAAGATCATCGCGCGGGCCGGGGCGTCCTTGACGCCGACCGGGGCCGGGACGGTGTTGACGATGTGGTCCAGCAGGTCCTCGACACCGAGACCGGTCTTGGCGCTGACCTGGAGCACGTCGGACGGGTCGCAGCCGATGATGTGGGCGATCTCCGCGGCGTACTTCTCCGGCTGCGCGGCCGGCAGGTCGATCTTGTTCAGCACCGGGACGATGGTGAGGTCGTTCTCCAGCGCCAGGTACAGGTTGGCGAGGGTCTGCGCCTCGATGCCCTGGGCCGCGTCGACCACCAGGACGGTGCCCTCGCAGGCCGCGAGGGAACGCGACACCTCGTACGTGAAGTCCACGTGGCCCGGGGTGTCGATCATGTTGAGGATGTGCGTGTTCCCGGCGTGGGGACCGGTCCTCGGCGCCCACGGGAGACGGACGGCCTGCGACTTGATCGTGATGCCGCGCTCGCGCTCGATGTCCATGCGGTCGAGGTACTGGGCGCGCATCTGCCGCGGGTCGACCACACCGGTGATCTGCAGCATCCGGTCGGCGAGGGTCGACTTGCCGTGGTCGATGTGGGCGATGATGCAGAAGTTGCGGATCAGCGCCGGGTCGGTACGGCTGGGCTCTGGCACATTGCTGGGGGTCGCGGGCACCTTGGTCCGATTCTCCGTTGGTCCGGGGGCCGGGGGTGTCCGGATCATCGCTGACCGGCTTCCCGGGCGACCGGACGGTCGTCCGATCGAGATAGTTCCTCCCATCTTCCCACCTCCCGCGGGCGGACCGCGCGCCACCCGTCCGCTTCGGGCCGCCCGGGGGCCCGCGGGGGCCGTGCCGCAGGGTCGGGACGGCGGGGCAGGGTGGCAAGGTGGCAGGGCGGGGCGGCAGGGCAGGATGGCGGGCCATGATCCTCGAAAGCGCCCTGCTCGACGTCCTGCCCGGCCGGGAGGAGGAGTTCCTCGCCGCCTTCACCGGGGCACGCCCGCTGATCGCCGGGCAGCCCGGCTTCCGCTCGCTGGCCCTGCGCCGCTGCCTGGACGAGGGGCGCGGCTCCCGGTTCCTGCTCCAGGTGGAGTGGGAGAACCTCACCGACCACACCGAGGGCTTCCGCCGCTCCCCCGAGTACCAGCGGTGGCGCGCGCTGCTGCACCACTTCTACCGGCCGTTCCCCGAGGTCGAGCACTACGGCGAGCCGCTCCTGCGGGCCTGACCGGCGCGCTCGCCCTGGTGGCCGCCGGACGCCCACGGGCCCCGCCCGGTTTGGGCCGGACCCGCCACCCCTGGTAGCGTTGGCCGCTGCACCTGGCCCCGGCATGCCCTCTCAGCTGACCCGAGCGCCGCTGGTGCAGCCCTCCCGGCCTCCGGCCGGGGGACCCCAGATCCGATTTCACAGACTGAGGCACTTTCGTGGCGAACATCAAGTCCCAGATCAAGCGCAACAAGACCAACGAGAAGGCGCGCCTGCGCAACAAGGCCGTCAAGTCCTCGCTGAAGACCGCCCTGCGCAAGGCCCGTGAGGCCGCTGCCGCCGGCGAGACCGAGAAGGCCGCCGTGCTGGCCCGCGCCGCCTCCAAGGCGCTGGACAAGGCCGTGAGCAAGGGCGTCATCCACGCCAACCAGGCCGCCAACAAGAAGTCGGCCATCACCAAGCGCGTCAACACCGCCGTCCAGGCCTGACGCCCCCGGGGCCGCACGACGGCCCCACCCCTCGGGACGCCCGGCCCTCTACCCGGAACCCCCGAGGCGCACAACAGACTTCGCACCGCACGCGGCCTGCGTTCGCCACGCGGGTGCGGTGCACAGGGATTGACCGGAAGTACCTGCCCGCAGGACCTCCCACCACTGCCCGCCCGGTACACACCGGGCGGGCAGTCGGCGTTTCCGGGCCGTTCCGGGGCGAGGCCGTTCCGGGGTGGGGCCGGGCGGGGGCTCGGGCAGCCGGGCGGGGGCGGGAACCGGGGCGGCCCGGCGGCCGTCGCTTTCCTCGAACGGTCGCCGGGCCCGGCCGATAGGGTCGGGTCTCCGGCACCCACGTCGCAGGCCCGAGGGAGGCACACATTGGGGACACCGCCGCCGCCGTCATCACCTTCACCGGCACCGTCACCGCCGCCGCAGAACGGACCCGGCTTCGCCGGCTTCCCGCAGCAGCCGCCGGCGCCCAGCAGCCCGCCCGGCTTCGGGCCGCCGCCCGGCCTCCCCAGCGCGCCCGGCGCACCGGGTGCCCCTGGCGTTCCCACGGTGCCCGGCTCGGCCGCGGTGGCCGGCGCCCCCGCACCGGACGGCCGCCGGAGCGGCGGACTGCGGCGCAACGCGACCTGGGCGTTCGTCGGTGCGATCCTCGCCTCCGCCGTCTGGACCGGCACCGTGCTCGCGGTGCCCGGCCTCGTCGACGACGGTTCCGGGGCGCAGAGCCTCCGCGGCTACCACGCGGTCGACCGGATCTGCGACGCCGGCAAGCTCACCGCGTTCCGCGGCAAGTACAAGATGGTGGACAACTACCCGCTGGAACACGTCGGCCGCACCGACACCATGGACGTGATGCGCTGCTACGCGCTGATGAAGCGCACCCCGTCCGACAGCGAGACCACCGACTACGCCACCCTCGACATCCGGGCCGAACTGCACCGGGCCGTCGACTCCGCACCGGAGTTCGCCGCCCTGCGGCAGTACTTCGAGCAGCAGAAGTACGAGATCACCCCCGTGCCGGGCCTCGGCGAGGAGGCCTACCTCGCCTACGGTGACGAACCGACCAGCTCGGACAAGACCTTCCTCGACATCAACTACTACCTGCAGATCCGGGACGGCGGCATGACGTACTCGCTGTACTGGACCGACAACTACCAGGTCGGCAAGAACCACACCCTGGACCGGGAGACCGTGCGCAAGGCCATGCTCGACGACACCCGGGACATGCTCAAGGCGATCGGCGGCCCGTAGCCCGGGGCGGGCTCAGTACGAGGGCTGCCGGGAACCGGCCCTGGCGGCCCTCGCCACGGCGACCACGGCGCGCTCCAGGGCGAAGGCCGGGTCGTCGGAGCCGCCCTTGACGGCGGCGTCCGCCTGCGCGATCGCCGTCAGCGCCACGGCCACGCCGTCGCCCGTCCAGCCGCGCATCTGCTGGCGGACCCGCTCCACCTTCCACGGCGGCATGCCCAGCTCACGGGCGAGGTCCCCCGGGCGCATGTTCCGCCCGGCCGTCGCCAGCCGCCCGATGCTCCGCACGCCGGACGCCAGGGCGTAGGTGATGCCGGTCGGCGGCTGGCCGACCGCCAGGGCCCAGCGCAGGCGCTCCAGCGCCTCGGCGGCCCGGCCGGTGACCGCCAGGTCCGCGACCTCGAAGCCGGTGGCCTCGGCCCGGCCGCTGTAGTAGCGGGCCACCACGGTCTCGTCGATGGTGCCCTCGACGTCGGAGGTCAGCTGGCTGCAGGCGGCCGCCAGCTCGCGCAGATCGCTGCCGAGCGCGTCCAGCAGGGCCTGGCAGGCCTCCTGCGTCGCCGAGCGGCCGAGGGTGCGGAACTCGCCCTTGACGAAGGTCAGCCGCTCGCCCGCCTTGGCGAGCTTGGCGCAGGCCACCTCGCGGCCGCCCGCCTTGCGGCCCGCGTCCAGCAGGCCCTTGCCCTTGGCTCCGCCCGCGTGCACCAGGATCATGATCACTTCTTCGACGGGGGCCTCGATGTACGCCTTGACCTCCTTCACGGAGTCGGCGGAGAGGTCCTGCGCGGCCCTGACCACGATGACCTTGCGCTCGGCGAAGAGCGAGGGGGTCGTGAGCTCGGCCAGGCTGCCGGGCTGCAGGCCCCCGGGCGGGAGGTCCCGCACATCGGTGTCCGGGTCGGCGGCCCTCGCCGCAGCCACCACCTGGGCCACCGCGCGGTCCAGCAGCAGCTCCTCCTGACCGACCGCGAGGGTCAGCGGGGCGAGCAGGTCGTCGGGTGCACTCTTCCTGGCCATCGCCTACCAGCATCCCACGGGGCACGGACAGCTCCGGCCGCCCTGGAGAATGGACGGGTGACCGAAGACCCCACCACCGAGCCCCTTGCCGAGCCCGTGGCCGAGCCCGTGGCCGAGCCCGTGGCCGAGCCCTCCGTCGAGCCGGCCGCCGGCCTGCCGGACGACGTCGACCCGCACGCCCGGCAGCTGCTCGTCCTGCCCGACCGCGACGCCGCCGAGGAGGCCGCCGAGGACCTCGGCGCGGACCACCCCGACCTCGGCGAGCCGGAGATCGTCCGGGACGCCCTCGCGGGGGAGGACGACGCCGAGGACGCCCAGTGGCTGGTGGTCGTGGAACCCCCCGAGCACGGCTGGACCCCGGCCCTCCTCCACGCCCTCGACACCGTCGCCGCCTCCCACGACGGCTGGCGCGAGCAGCACTGACCCGCCCCTCGTGCGAGGTCGCGTGGGAAGTCGGACGGGCCGACTTCCCACGTAAGGCGCTGGGTGCCTTCGGTTCGTCGACCGGTCCGGTTCGTCCCTCCCGCCCCCGACAGCCTGCTTGAGGTGACAGAAGCGATGGACGGCGCCTCGTGCGGTTCGCGCTACAGCAAGATCGAAGAGGACCTTGTGGTCCTCGGCGAGTCCTTCGGGCTCGGTGAGATCCGGGCGTGCGACTTCCTGCCCAACGGCCTCATGAACGGCAACTGGCGGCTGGAGACAGCCGCAGGTGCGTTCGCGCTGAAGCGGATCATGGACGTGCCGCTGCCGCTCGCCCGCCGGAATCTGGCGGTCCTGGCGGAGCTGGCAGACGTCGGAGTCCCGGTCGGGCGGCCAATGGCGACCTCTTCCGGGGACACCGTGGCGGAGGTGGCAGGCCGCGGCTACTGCCTGATCCCCTGGCTGGAGGGCGGCCACCGGCCCGGGACAGAACTCACGCTGGACCAGGCGAGGGGCCTCGGTGTCCTGCTCGGCCGGATCCACCGGAACCTGAACGACGAGCGAACCACCCAGAGGCTGTCGCACGGCTTCCCCCGTCCGCGAGTCAAGAGCGCGATTTCGTGGTGCCGACAAGGAGTTTGCTGAGGTTGTGGACGGTGCCGAGGAGCTTGATCTCGGTGTCGACAGCTCGGCGTCCGCGGTAGTTGAGGTGTCGGCCGAACCGCTGGAAGAGCTGGGCGAAGCCAGGCTCGACGAGAGCGCTGCGCTGGCGGTACCGGGCCCGGCCGGCCGGGGTCGCCAGGCGGTCGGCCATGGGTTGTTGGCCGGCGGGGGCGGTCTGGCGCTTCGCGGGGAAGCCTGCCTGGTCAGCCTCGCTGGTGACCGAGACCAGCAGCGGCAGGTCGGCGAGCTCCTCGAAGGAGGCGGCGCTGGCGTATCCGCTGTCCGCGAGCCAGAGCAGGATGTCGCCCGCCAGACCTGCCGCGCGCTGGTTCTCCTGGGTCTTCCTGACCATCGGGATCAGTGCGGTGCGGTCCGAGGGGTTGTCGTGGAGGTCGATGGCCAGCAGGATCTGGCGGCGCGCGCAGACGATCTGCAGGTTGTATCCCTGCAGGTAGCCGCCGTGCTTGCCCAGTTGTAGCCGTGAGTCCGGATCGCTCAGGCTGGCGACGGCGGTCGGGGAGGGCATCGGCTCGGGGCTGCTTGCCCGCTCCAGGTGAGCGAGGGCCTTCGCCAGTCGGGCCCGCTGCCGGACCAGGACCGTCTTGTTCTCCATGGGCACGGGCGGTCGACCGTTGGCGGCCCGGCGCCCTGCCTCCCGGTCGGCCTCGGTCCGTGCTTGGTACTTCCTCAGTTTCTCCTGATGGGCCGCAGTCTCCGCGGTCAACCGCTCCTCCGCGCGGGCCACGATGCGTTCGGCTGCCTGAACCTTGATCCTTATCTCGTTGGCGGACGGCAGGGCGCGTTGGTGGAGCCGGTCCCGGGCCGTGCGAGCCCTGGCGAGCAGGTCACACAGGCGTGACATCCTCGGCCAGTCGTCACGCTGGGGCTCGTCGTCGGCGTCCGTAGCGTCGCGGGTCTCGACGCGCCGGGCATGGTCGCGCGCGTCGTCCATGAGCGCGCTGATCTCGTCCTCGCACCGGGCGATGACGGTCTCGAGACGCGGCAACTGCTTGTTGGAGTCACGGGACGCGTTCGCGTCCATCGGCGAGCCATCCACCGCGACCGCCGACAGATCGACCAGCCCACGACTGCCACACAGGGCCAGCACCTGCACGAACAGCCGGGTCAGCGCGTCGCGGTGACGCTGGACGAACCGTGCGACGGTGGAATGGTCCACGGCGCGGTTCGCGGTGATGATCCGGCAGCCCAGATCGTCCCAGCAGGCCCGTTCGATGCCGCGCGAGGAGCGTATGCCCTTGCTGTAGCAGTAGAAGATCAGCGCCACCAAGGCGGCTGGCGGGTAGGCGACGCCGCCCTGCCCGTCGGCACGATAGCCGCCCTCGAAGGCCGAGAGGTCGAGCCCTTCGACCACCTCAAGCACTCTCCAACACAAGTGCCCTGGCGGCAGCCACTCCCGGGCACTCTTCGGCATCTCAAGATCACGTTCGCGGTCGCACAGCAGGAAGTTCCGCCCCACCGATCCAGACTCCAACGTCCCCACGACGACTTGAACCGAACATCGAATCGCTCTTGACTCGCGGACGGGGGAAGCCGTGCGACAGCCTCCCCACCTGCTGCCGCAGGGATCGAAACCCGTGGCCGCCCCGGTGACTGCCCCGAGTGCGGCGCGCGCCGAGGCGAACCGCTTCCTCGCGCTGATCGCCACGCTGGAGAGCCCGACCGCGTTCGACGCCGAGGCGGCCCGGGCGCTACGCAGGCGCAAGGTGCTGCTCGACAGGCACGGCAGCGAACGCCCCGCCGCCGAAGTGGCGGTCGGTCCGGTGGGCTGGACGCACGGTGACGTGCAGCACCGCAACGTGCTGTGGCTCGACGGCCGGATCGCCGGGGTGATCGACTGGGACCGCATCCGCGTGCGCCCGTTGGGTGAGGAGGTCGCCCGCACCGCCACCGTGCAGTTCGGCGGCGAGAACGGCTTCCTCGACCTGGAGCGGACGGCCGCGTTCGTGGCCGGCTACCGGTCGGTGGTGCCGATCCCGGTGGCGGCCCTCGCGGACGCGGTGGAGCGACTGTGGTGGAAGCGCATGTCGGACTACTGGCAGCTGGTCTTCCACTACGACCGCGACGACCACTCCTGCGACCATCTCTTCCTGCCCGCCGAGCGATTCCTGATCTGGTGGACCGGGCGACGTGAGGACGTGCAGGCGGCGTTCGCGGCGATGCCGTGACACCGTGCCGGCCAACACGGCGGCGAGGGCTTCGGCGACCTGTTCCATGCAGTCGGGGCCAGGATCTGCGGCACCTTGAGACCGATCTTCTGTCTCCTGATCCCGGCCTGCCCGGTTCATCAGCGCCTTCTTCGGGGGTTGGTGCTTGCCACGGCTGGCGCGCACAGCACTGACCCGCCCCTCGTGCGAGGTCGCGTGGGAAGTCGGACGGGCCGACTTCCCACGCGAGGCGCCCGATGGTCCCGGTTCGTCCGACCTCCCCGGTCCGGCCCTCCCGTTGCGCTCCGGGCCCCGCCCGGAGCGCAACGGCATTCTCTCCTCCGTCCACGCCCCCGCCCGGACAACACCTGCCGCTCCCGCCCCGGCAGCCTGCCCTCGCCGGGCCCGAGCGCACCGCTCGGGCCCGGCGAGAAGAATCGTTTCTGCCGGGCCCGCCCCCGCCCCTCCTCCCCAACCCCAACCCCCCAATTTCCCACCCCCACTCACGGGGTCGGGGAGGAAGGCAGCAGCGGGGGTCACCCGGGCGGCGCGCGGGGCCCGTGGCCCCCGCGCGCCGCCGACGCGACGCCGGGCTCGGCCGCCCGACTGGCCCGGGCCCCGGACCGACCGTGACCGGGGCGCTCCCCGCGCGGGTGGACGGAGGCACCGAGATCACCCGGCCCCGCACCGGTCACCGCGATGTCGCCCACCCGGTCCGTGCGCAGCACGGTGGCTCCCAGAGCCCGCAGCCGGTCCACCGTCCGCGGCGACGGATGGCCGTACGGGTTTCCCTCCCCACAGGAGATCAGAGCCAGCCGAGGGCTCAACACCTCGGTCAGCGACCAGTCCTGATAGGCCGAGCCATGATGCGCCACCTTCAGCACGTCCACCTCGTTCTCCTTCCCGGCCGCCCTCAGCCGGCTCAGCAACGCCTCCTGGGCCGGCGGCTCCAGATCGCCCAGCAGGGCGAAACGCAGACCTCCCGCCACCGCCACCCGCAGCACGACACTCGCGTTGTTCGGACCCGACACCACCGAGGACTCCTCTCCCTCCGGCCACAGCACCTCCCACGAGACCCTCGGCCCCGCCGACCGCCGCTCACCAGGAGCGGCCCGCACCAACGGGACCCCGGCCCGCGCCACCCACGCCGCCACTCGGGCGGCCTCGCCCGGTGGATCGTCCACCGCCGTACCCTCCACCGCCCCGACCCTCCGGCCGCGCAGCACCCCCGGCAGGCCCTCGACGTGATCCGCGTGGAAATGTGTCGCCAGGAATAGCGGCACCCGGTCGATCCCGAGATCACGCAGACAGCGGTCGGCCTCCCGCGGATCCGGCCCCGCGTCCACCACCACGGCGCTGTCCGGCGGCCCCCCGCCCTCGGGCGGCACCGGCAGCACCACCATGTCGCCCTGCCCCACGTCGCACATGACCAGCCGCCAGTCGGGCGGCGGCCAGCCGGTCGCGATCCGGGCCAGTGGCGGCGGCCTCAGCAGCACGGTCAGCAGGACCAGCAGCAGGGCTCCCGTCACCACCGGGCGGATCCAGCCGCGTGGGGAGCGCCATCGGCGGGGCCCGGTGGAGCGCCCGGGCAGCAGCAACGGAACCGTCCAGCACAGTGCGGCCGTGCCGACGGCGAGGCTCACCGTGCCGAACCACCCGCCCGGCCAGGACAGTCGGCCGCCCGGCAGTTCGGCGCCGTGCCTGGCCACCGCGGCCAGCCAGCCGGTCGGCACCGCGGCGGGCTCGGCGAGGATCCGGGCCAGCGCCGGCGAGACCGGGTCGGCGATCAGGACCGCGAACCCGAGCAGGGTCGCCGGGGCCACCGCCAGTTCGGCCAGCAGATTGCACGGGATCCCGACGAGGCTGACGTGTCCGGAGAGGAGCACCGTCACCGGTGCGCAGAGCGCTTGGGCCGCGGCCGCGGCTCCGACCGCGCCCGCGAGATGCCGGGGCCAGCCCCGCGCCCGGAGGGCGTCCGCCCAACGCGGGCCGAGCACCAGCAGCCCGGCCGTGGCGAGCACCGACAGCAGGAAGCCGAAGGAGCGTGCCAGGTAGGGGTCGAGGAGGATCAGCAGCAGGGCCGTGCCGGCCAGCGCGGGCACCGCCCGGCGCGGACGGCCGGTGGCCAGCGCCAGCAGCCCGATCAGCCCGGTGCCCGCCGCTCTGAGCACGCTCGGCTCGGGGCGGCAGATCGTGACGAAGGCCAGTGTCACGGCCGCCCCCACCAGCGCCGTGGTGCGCAGCGGAATCCCGAGCAGGGCGGCAAGTCCGCGCCGCTCGGCAGTGCCGGCACGCCCCGGGGCGCCGATCAGCACGCCGAGCACGATCGCGAGGTTGGCCCCGCTGACCGCCACCAGGTGGGCCAGATCGGTGTCCCGGAACGCCTCCCGGAGCTCGTCCGGCAGCCGGGAGGTGTCGCCCACGACCAGGCCCGGGAGCAGCCCGCGCTCGTCCGGCGGCAGACCGTCGGTGGCGGAGCGCAGTCCTGCCCGGAGCCGTCCGGCGATCCGCTGCGGGAGGCTCGGCGGAGCCGACGCGCGGGGCTCGCCGTGTGCGATCAGCAGGGCCGCCGACCCGTGGTCGCCCTCCCCCGGTGGCCGGACGGTCACCTCGGCCACCAGCCGGGCCGACGGCAGGAGGGGCTCCCAGGCGGCTACGTCCTCGCCGCGCACCAGGACGGTGACGGGTGTGCGGGTCCGGACGGTGCGCGGGCCCGGCTCGCCCCGCAGCCGGCCGTCGGGGACGGTGACGCGGTCCACGACCGCCTCCACGGTGAGCAGACTCTGCCCGGCACCGGATCCGCCACTGCGGGAGACCCTGACCCGCGGGTCCCCGGTGACGGTGAGGTCGACGCCCACCTCCGGGGCCGGGTCGCCGGTCCGGGCCAGTTCGGGCAGCGGTCCGCGGCGCAGATCGGCGGTGTGAAGGAGGGTGGCGGCTGCGGCGGCGGCCGCGGTGAGCAGGACGACCCCCGCGGTCACGGCGACGGAGCGGCCCCGGGTCGAACCGGTGGACGTCCGGATCCCGAGGACGAAAAGGGTCAGGCCCAGAACTGCCGCCGCGCCCGCCGCCATGGCGAGGGCCGCGCCGTGGCCGGACCCCGGCCCGAGAACGCCGGCCGTCACCGCCCAGGCGGCACCTGCGGGCAGCAGCAGTCGAAGGTCACCCGGCCGTGGTCCGGTGGAGGAGCCGGTGCCCGGCTCCGTGCCGGGGGTGGGGGCGAGGGCGGTGGCGATGACGACACCTCCTTTCGTCGGAGCGAAGAGAACGGAGCGGAGCTGAGAGCGGGGGAACAGGACGGAAAGGGGAGCCTGCCGCACGACCGCAGCGAACGACCTCGGTGAACGACCTCGGCGAACGATCTCGGCGAACGCCCCGTCAGAGGGTGAGCAGCGGCCGGAGTTCCGCGTAGATGCGCTCGCCCACCCCGCTCACCTGGCGGAGTTGGTCGAGCGAACGGAAGGCACCGCCGTGGGAGGCACGGAAGGCGATGATGCGCTGGGCGAGGGTCGGGCCGACGCCGGGGAGCGTGTCGAGTTGTTCGAGGGTCGCGCGATTCAGGCTGACCGGCTGCTTCGACGGCCCGGCCGGGGGCGGTCCCGGGCCCGCTCCTGCGGCCGGCTGGGGGCTGGGCTCGCCGACGAGGATCTGTTCGCCGTCCGCCAGGACGCGGGCCAGGTTGAGGTTCCTGGTGTCCGCCCCCGGCAGCGGTCCGCCCGCCACCCGCAGCGCGTCCGCCACTCTGGAACCGTTCGGCAGGGTGTGGACGCCCGGGGTGGCGACCCGGCCGCCGATGTCGACCACCACGACGGCGGGAGCCCCGCCGCCGGTGCCGCCTCCCGGGGGCCCGGGCCCGTCGCCGGGCGGACCCGCGCCCGGGCTCCCGGTCGGCGCCACCGGGCCGACGGCGACCGTCGGCACCTCGACCGGTTGCGGCCGCGCTAGCCAGAAGTGCTGGACGCCGTAGCCGACGGCGAGCAGCAGGAGGACGAGCAGGCCGACCGCCGCCCGGCGTTCGAGCGCCAGCGGATGCCCCGGCGGCAACGGCGGCCCCGGCGGCACCTCGCCCACCGCGCCCACCGCGCCCACCGCCGGGCCCAAAGAGCCGGAGGAACCCGAGGAACCCGAGGAGCCCGGTTCACCGCCCTCGGACGCCGGGCCCGGCACCGCACCCCTGGCACCGCCGTCGTCGGACGGCCTGCCCGGCACACTCTCGGACGCCCCCTCGGAGGCACCACCCTGCGGACTGCCGTGCGGACTGCCCTGCGGGCCACCGCGCGGACCGCCGTCGCCCCGCCCCGGCGGGGACGCCGTGTACACCGAGGGCTCGGTGTCCGGCAGCTCGGCCGCCCCCGGCAGCAGGGCCGCCATCCGCAGGCGGGCGGTCTCGTGGGCCCGACGGATCTCGTGGCGCTTGCGTGCGCCGATGCGCAGGTTCGTCATGCGGAGCACGGTAGGAACCGGCCGAGCAGCGCGCGGACTTTACCGAAATCCTGTGGACAACCCCGGGGTTGTGGACAGCCGAGCACACCCCGAGGAGTGAAGTGGGCCGACCGGCGTTGACATTCCCCCGGCAGACCTCACCGGGGTGAGACCACCACCGCCAGCAGCCCCGGTCCGACATGCGCGCCGATCACCGCGCCCACCTCGGCCACGTACAGTTCGCGCAGCCCCGGGATCCGCCCCCGCAGCCGCTCCGCCAGCGGCTCGGCCCGCTCCTCCGCCGCCAGGTGGTGGACGGCGATGTCGACCTCCCGCTCCCCCGCCCGCTCGACCGCGATCTCCTCCAGCCGGGCGATCGCCCGGGACGCCGTGCGCACCTTCTCCAGCGGCTCGATCCGCCCGCCGGCCAGGTGCAGCAGCGGCTTCACCGCCAGCGCCGAGCCGAGCAGCGCCCGCGCGGCGCCGATCCGCCCGCCCCGGCGCAGGTACTCCAGGGTGTCGACGTAGAAGAAGCCGCTGGTCCCGGCGGTCCGGCGCACCACGGCCGCCGCCGCCTCGTCGAGCTGCTGCCCGGCCTCGATCGCCTCGGCCGCCGCCAGCACCCCGTACCCGAGCGCCATGCCGACCAGCTGGCTGTCCACCACCCGCACCGGGACGGGCGACTCGGCGGCCGCCAGCCGGGCCGCCGCCACCGTCCCGGACAGCTCGCCGGAGATGTGGACCGAGAGGATGCCGCGCGCGCCGCTCTCGGCCGCCGCCCGGTAGGCGGCGGCGAAGGCCTCCGGGTTGGGTCGCGAGGTGGTCACCCGGTGCTTGCCCCGCAGCGCCTCGGCCACGTCCTTCGGGGCGATCTCGACGCCCTCCGCGCGCACCTCGTCGCCGACCGCGACGCTCAGCGGGACGATGGTGATCCGGTGCCGGTCGACGGCCTGCTGGGGCAGGTAGGCGGTGGAGTCGGTGACAAGTGCGAGGTCGGCGGGCATGAGGCGGAGGTTACTCCCAGCTCGGGCCGGTCGGCAGTATCCGGAGGCCGCTCAACCGGCCGAGGGGCCGGTGGTCGGCTTCCGCAGCCGCTGCGCCAGCTTGGCGACCGGGTCGGCGAGGCCGAGGAGCTCCTCGGCGCTGGGCCGCCCGCCCCGTCCGTCCGTGAGTCCGCGCCGGGCGCCACCGGCCTCCCGAGCCGCACCAGCACCAGCACCAGCACCAGCCGAGTCACCCGAAGCCGAAGCCGAAGCCCCGGGAGCCGTAGCCGAAGCGGAAGCCCCCGGCGCCGTAGCCGTGCCCGCACCCGAGGCCCCCGACACGGTGTCCCAGTGCCGCAGCGCCCCCGCCTCGTCCTCGCACTCCCGGCTCAGCCGCCCCAGCTCGTCGGCCGCGAACCGGTGCATCCGGTCCTGCGCCGCCCACCGCATGGTCTCCGCCGAGTGCGTGATCCGGTCCGCCCGCTCCCGCAGCTCGGGCAGCTTCGCCGCGACCCGCCCGGCGTCCGGTTCGCGCTCCAGCATCCGCAGTTCGCCGTCCAGCTCCGCCGCGTGGGCGTCCAGCCGGCCCAGCAGCGCGAGCGCCTCGCCGAGCTGGCCGTCCTGGCCGACAGCGCCCTCCAGGACCCGCCGGGTGCCGTCCAGCGAGGTCCGCAGTCCGAGGCGGACGGCGGAGATCTGCCCCTGCGGACCGGTCTGGGTGTAGGACTTCGCCTTGAGCGTGACGTTCTCCACGGCCCGTCGGGCCTTGGCCTCCTGGCGTTCCACCTTCTCGCCGACCGCCCGGGCCGCCTTGACCAGGCCGATGACGACGAGCACCACCACCCCGAGCCCGAGGAGCAGGGCGACTCCGAGCAACACCCCGAGAATCTCCATCACACGCCGCCTTCCGCCAGCCGAACCGGCCCCCACCGGGCCCAACGCGGGCCGGCCCACCGAGGGTTCCACCGTAGCCCCGGGACCGGCCGGGCGGGCCACCGTTCGGGGGTGCCGGGCCCGAGTTCAGGGAAAGGTTCAGGGACGCATCGGGGGGAACCCCGAGTCCCGAACCCCCACCGACCCCCCGTATACCTGCGGAGACCCCCCGGAGGCCCCCGGAACGCCGCAGGGCGGGCGCCCCGAAGGAACGCCCGCCCCGGCGGAACAGACCGGCCTCAGCCGGTGACGATGTTGACCAGCTTCGGCGCCCGCGCGATCACCTTGCGCACCTCGGCCCCGCCGATCGCCGCGACGACCGCCGGGTCGGCCAGCGCCAGCGCCTCCAGCTCGGCGTCCGAGATCGACGGAGCGACCTCCAGCCGGGCCTTGACCTTGCCCTTGATCTGGACGACGCAGGTCACCGACTCGTCGACGACGTACGCCGGGTCGGCCACCGGGTAGTCGGTGTGCGCCAGCGAGTCGCCGTGGCCCAGCCGGCGCCACAGCTCCTCGGCGATGTGCGGGGCCAGCGGCGCGACCATCAGCACCACCTGCTCGGCCACCGAACGCGGCGTGGAGCCGCGCTTGACCAGGTAGTTGTTCAGCTCGATCGCCTTGGCCACCGCGGTGTTGAAGCGCAGCCCGGCCATGTCGGCGCGGACGCCGTCGACGGCCTTGTGCAGGGCGCGCAGGGTCGCCTCGTCCGGCTCCTCGTCCGTCACGACCAGTTCGCCGCTGGTCTCGGAGACGATGTTGCGCCACAGCCGCTGCAGGAAGCGGTAGGAGCCGACGACGGCGCGGGTGTCCCACGGACGGGAGACGTCCAGCGGGCCCATCGACATCTCGTACAGGCGCAGCGTGTCGGCACCGTACTCGTCGGCGATCTCGTCGGGGGCGACGGCGTTCTTCAGGGACTTGCCCATCTTGCCGGCCTCGCGCTTGACCGGCTCGCCCTGCCAGAAGTACTGGCCGTCGCGCTCCTCGATCTCGGCGGCGGGCACCGGGAAGCCGCGCTCGTCGCGGTAGACGTCGGCGGTGATCATGCCCTGGTTGAACAGCTTGTGGAACGGCTCGACGGAGGAGACGTGCCCCAGGTCGTGCAGCACCTTGTGCCAGAAGCGGGCGTACAGCAGGTGCAGCACGGCGTGCTCGGCACCGCCGACGTACAGGTCGGCCCCGCCGCCGGGCTTCTGCTCGGTGGGGCCCAGCCAGTACTGCTCGTTGGCGGGGTCGACGACCTGCTCGCGGTTGGACGGGTCGATGTAGCGCAGCTCGTACCAGCAGGAGCCGGCCCAGTTGGGCATGGTGTTGGTCTCGCGGCGGTACGTCTTCACGCCGTCGCCCAGGTCCAGTTCGACGTTGACCCAGTCCTCGTTGCGGGACAGCGGGGTCTTCGGCGTGGAGGTGGAGTCGAACGGGTCGTAGGTGTGCGGCGAGTAGTCGTCGACCTGCGGGACCTCGACGGGCAGCATCGACTCGGGCAGCGCGTGCATGACGCCGTCCTCGTCGTAGACGATCGGGAAGGGCTCGCCCCAGTACCGCTGGCGGCTGAACAGCCAGTCGCGCAGGCGGTAGTTGACGGTGCCCTCGCCGATGCCGCGGGCGGTCAGCCAGGCGGTGACGGCGGCCTTGGCGTCGACGACGCCCAGGCCGTTCAGCGAGATGCCGTCCTCGGTGCCCTCGGTGTGGGCCGAGTTGACGATGACGGAGTCGTAGGTGTCGAAGGCGTCGTCCCAGCCGGCCGGGTCCTCGTCGCGCCCGTCGGTGGGCTCGACGACGCAGCGCATCGGCAGGTCGAAGGCGCGCGCGAAGGCGAAGTCGCGGTGGTCGTGGGCGGGGACGGCCATGATGGCGCCGGTGCCGTAGCCCATCAGCACGTAGTCGGCGATGAAGACCGGGACGGGCTCGCCGCTGACGGGGTTGACGGCGTGGGCGCCGGTGAAGACGCCGGTCTTGACCTTGGCCTCGACCTGGCGCTCGACGTCGGACTTGGCGGCTGCGGCGGCGCGGTAGGCGGTGACGGCCTCGGCGGGGGTGGCGGCGCCGCCGGTCCACGCCTCGGGGGTGCCCTCGGGCCAGGCGGCGGGCACGATGGTGTCGACCAGGTCGTGCTCGGGGGCCAGCACCATGTAGGTGGCGCCGAACAGGGTGTCGGGGCGGGTGGTGAAGACGGTGATCTTCCGCTCGCCGACGGCGAAGTCGACCCGGGCGCCCTCGGAGCGGCCGATCCAGTTGCGCTGCTGCAGCTTGATCGCCTCGGGCCAGTCCAGCAGGTCCAGGTCGGAGATCAGCCGGTCGGAGTAGGCGGTGATCCGCATCATCCACTGGCGCAGGTTGGACTTGAAGACGGGGAAGTTGCCGCGCTCGGAGCGACCGTCGGCGGTGACCTCCTCGTTGGACAGCACGGTGCCCAGGCCGGGGCACCAGTTGACCGGCACCTCCTTGGCGTAGGCCAGCCGGTACTCGCCCAGCACCTCCTCGCGCTCGGCGCCGCTCAGCGCGGCCCAGTCGCGGCCGCCGGGGACCTCACGGGTGCCGTCGGCGAACGCGGCGACCAGCTCGGCGATCGGGCGGGCCCGGTGGGCCTGCTCGTCGTACCAGGAGTTGAAGATCTGCAGGAAGATCCACTGCGTCCAGCGGTAGTACTCCGGGTCGATCGTGGCGATCGAGCGGCGCGGGTCGTGGCCCAGGCCCAGCCGGCGCAGCTGGTGGCGCATGTTGGCGATGTTCGCCTCGGTGGACACCCGCGGGTGGGTGCCGGTCTGCACGGCGTACTGCTCGGCCGGCAGGCCGAACGAGTCGTAGCCCAGGGTGTGCAGCACGTTGAAGCCGTTCATCCGCTGGTAGCGGGCGAACACGTCGGTGGCGATGTAACCCAGCGGGTGGCCGACGTGCAGGCCCGCACCCGACGGGTACGGGAACATGTCCATGATGAAGCTGTGCGGCTTCGCGGCGACGTCGGCGGCGGCGGGATCGGCGAGGTCGCCGGCCGGGTTGGGGGCGTGGAACGTGCCCTCCTTCTCCCAGATGTCCTGCCAGCGGGACTCGATCTCGGCTGCCAGGGCAGCGCTGTACCGGAACGGCGCGGTCGCGGTGTCGGCCGCGCCGGACGCAGGGGTCGTCTCGCTCATGGTCCTTAAAGCTCCATCGATGTCAGTTGGCGAACCGGCGTCCAGGGCCGGCGACGGGGCGGGGTGTCCGGACCGGGGCCCGGACGCTGCCGGGCGGTGAGCCGGGCGGAAAACAAAAAAGCCCCTCGCAGGAGGGGGTGCCACGCCGACTCCGGCTCCGCCCTGGGGCGTGGCCGGTCCTGGTCAGCGCGGCCGACTAAGGAGCAGGCACGCGGTTCGCATGGGCTCAGGGTACCGCAAGGGGTCGGGCGCCTCCGGGGGAGACCGCGGGCGCGCCCGTCAGACGCCGGTCCCCGCCGGCACCTCCAGCACGGCACCCTCCGGCCCGGCGAACGCAGCCACCGCGGCCTCCCCCACCGCCGACTCCGACTCCGACTCCGCCGAGCGGAACTCCGCGTCGATCCCGCGCAACGCCCGCGCCACCCGCTCCGACTGCATCCCGGCGGCGAGCGCCCGCGCCCGGTCCGCCGTCCGCACCGCCTCGGCGGCCGCACCGGCCAGCCGCTGCGACTCGGCCAGCCGCACCATCAGCAGTGCCCGCGCCCTGGCCCGCCCCGGTCCGAGCGCCGCCACCGCCCCCGTCAGCAGCTCCTGGGCCCGCCGGTGCTCGCCGAGGAACAGGTGCCCCTCCCCCACCATCCCGGCAAGATCCCCCCACGCCTCCCCGCCGACCGCCCCCTCGGCCTCCCCGTCCAGCTCCGCGAACGCCCGCCCCGCCGCCTCCGCCAGCCCGGCGGCGTCCCCGCGCCGCCCGTGCGCGCGGGCGATCCGGCCGAGCTGCAGCGCCCGGTCGGCCGGCCCGAGCGCGTCACCGGCCGCCGCCACGGCCTCGGCCAGCACCGTGACCGCGTCCTGCCCCCGCCCGCCCGCGCTCCCGGTGGCCAGCACGACGAGGCCGCCGAGCACGGCCACCCCGGCCCGCCGCTCGCCGCTGAGGTGGGCGGCGCGCAGCGCTGCCGCGAACGCCCGCTGGGCGGTGGCGTCGTGGCCGAGGTCGTACGCGGCCCAGGCGGCGAGGCCGGCGAGGCGGCCGGCCGCGCCGTAGAGTGTCCGGCCGAGCGGTTCGTCGTAGGCGCCGAGCTCCAACAGCTTGGTGACCATGGCCAGTTCGGCCCGGGCGGGGCCGAGGACGAGTCCGCCGCCGCAGGACCGTTCCAGCCGCTGCTTGCTGCGGTGGGCGGCGGAGAGCTCGCCGACCAGCGCGGGGTCGACACGCAGCGCGCCGTCGCCGCCGAGGGCCGGGGGCGGGGTGGTGAGCCGACGGGCGGCCTCGGCGAGGTCGGCGCCGCGGAAGAGGTCGGTGAGGCGGACGGGTCCGGCGTCGGCGGCGGTCTCGCGCAGCGCGGTCTGGGCGGTGTCGGCCGTCCACGGGTCGGTCAGCAGGCGCGGGGAGAGGATCTTGGCGCCGCGGTGGCCGCCCATCCGGCCCCAGAGCTGCTCGTAGGTGACGGCGATGCCGAGGGTGCGGCTGAACACCTCGCAGACGGCCTGGTCGTGGGGGCTGCGCGGGACCATGCCCCGGTCGCGCCACTTGTAGGGGGCGGTGGAGCTGATCGCGAGCCGGGCCGGGAGGGTGAGGTTGACCTCGCGGGCGAGCCGTTCCGGGCTCCAGCCCAGCTGGTGGAGTATCCGGGCGAGTTCCTCGTTGCGTCTGCGCTCCAGATCGGCCATGGCTCCGACGGTAGCGGTCCGCCGGGGGCCGTCGTCGGGGGGTCGCCGAAAACCGGTCGCCGCACCGGGCCGCAGGTCCCGAACGGGTTCCGGACGCCGACAGCACCGACAAGGACCCGCCGGCGCTCCGGGAACGCCGACAACGCCGAAGGCCGCCCCCCGTTTCCGGGAGACGGCCTTCGATTCCTGTGGAGCTACGGGGAATTGAACCCCGGACCTCTTGCATGCCATGCAAGCGCTCTACCAACTGAGCTACAGCCCCTCGACCTGCGATGTCACCGGGGGTTTCGTTCCGTTTCCCTCGGCGACATCACTTACTTTACACGGTCCGGGGGGTGCTCCACGAATCCGTTCCCGCGGGGCCCGCGCGGACGCCCGCGCCGGCGCGACCCGAGCCCCGTACGGACGCCCGCCCTACCCCTGCCCCCGGCGCTCCGCCCGCCGCTCCTCCCGCCCCGCCCGGACGGCGAGGCCCGCGGCGAGCGCGACGACCCCGCCGATGGCGACCGAGGTCACCAGCAGCGCGTGCCCGGCCCCCCGGGCGGACGTCGGCACGTCCACCGCGCCGAGGAACACCGAGCCGAGCAGCGCGATCCCGAGCACCTGGCCGAGCTGGACGGCGGTGACCACCAGCCCGCTGGCGTCCGCCGCGTCGGCGGGGGCCACCCGGGCGAGCGCCCGGCCGAACAGCGGCGCGTAGGCGCAGCCCGCGAGCAGCCCCAGGACGGCGGTCAGCAGCAGCGGCGCCGCGCCGACCCCGGACCCGTCGCCCAGCAGCCGGCCGAGCAGCAGGTAGCCGACGGCGAGCAGTCCGGTGCCGAGGGGCGGCAGGACGCCGTGCAGCCGCCGGGGCAGCCGCTGCCAGTACAGGCTGGCGGCGCCGAAGCCGACCGCGATCGGCGCGGAGCAGAGCCCGGCCCGCAGGGCGCTGTGGCCGAGACCGGCCTGCTGGTGCAGGGCGAAGGAGAACATGAAGCCCGCGAAGGCCAGCATGATCATGAGCAGCGCGCCGACGGCCGGCAGCAGACCGGCCGCGCCGAGGACGCGCCCGTTGATCAGCGGCTGCCCGCCGCGCCGCGCGATCCTCCGCTCGACGACCGCGAACAGGGCGAACATCAGCGCGCTCGCGCCGAGCATCACCCAGCCCCAGAGCGGCCAGCCGAGTTCGTGGCCGAGCACCAGCGGGACCACCAGCAGGCCGAGGGCGGCGCCGAGCACCAGCAGACCGGGCAGGTCGAAGCCGCGCTCCCGGTCGCCGGGCAGGTCGGGCAGCAGCCGGGCCCCGGCGGCGAGCAGCACCAGGCCGATCGGCAGGTTCACCAGGAAGACCGGGCGCCAGCCGGAGCCGAACAGGTCCGCGCTGACCAGCAGGCCGCCGAGCACCTGGCCGGCCGCGATGCCGCCGGCCAGCACGGCCGAGTAGAGGCCGAGGGCCCGGATCCGGGCCCGGCCGGTGAAGGTCCGCTGGATGATGCTCATCACCTGGGGCACCATCAGGGCCGCCCCGGCGCCCTGGAGCAGCCGGAAGCCGATCAGCCAGCCGGTGGCGGGGGCGAGCCCGCAGGCCAGCGAGGCGGCGGTGAAGACGGCCAGGCCGGACTGGAAGAGCCGGCTGTAGCCGTACCGGGCGCCGAGCCGGGCGCCGGTGATCAGCAGCACGGCGTAGGCGATGGTGTAGCCGGCCACCACGAACTGGAGGGCCGCGCCGGAGGCGTGCAGGTCGGTGCGGACGGTCGGCACGGCGACGTTGACGATGGCGGTGTCGAGCACGGCCATGAACTGGCCGCCGAGGACGAGCGCGAGCAGCAGTCCGGGCCTGGCGACAGGGGCCGCGGCGGTCCCGGCACCGGCCGCCCCGGTCGGCGGGGCGGTCCGGACCGGGCCGCGTCGGGTCTGGAGATCGGTCATGGATCGAGCCTCGCCGGATCCTGGTACCAGTGGTTAGAGCCTGCGGATCCTGGTACTGGCAGCACCTGTTGCGCCCCACCGGGCTGCGGCACCATGGCGGGTATGACCGTCGTGGACACCCCCGGCACCGTCCCGCCCGCCCCCGGCCCGCCCACCCCGCGCGACCGGCGGCGCACCGAGCTGGCCGAGTACCTGCGCGCCTGCCGCGCCCGGGTCTCCCCCGACGACGTCGGCCTGCCGCCCGGCCTGCGCCGCCGCACCCCGGGGCTGCGCCGCGAGGAGGTCGCCCAGCTCGCCGGCGTCGGGGTGACCTGGTACACGTGGTTGGAGCAGGGGCGTCCCATCAACGCCAGCGCGCAGGTGCTGACGGCGGTGGCCCGGGTGCTGCTGCTGGACGCGACCGGGCGCGAGCACCTGTTCCGGCTGGCCGGGGTGGCGGTCCGCCCGTCGGCGCACCCGGACCCGCCGGTGCTGGACCCGTCGACCCAGGTGATCCTGGACGCGCTGGCGCCGCTGCCGGCCGCCGTCTCCAACAGCCGGTTCGACGTCCTGGCCTGGAACTCCGCCTACGAGGCGCTGTTCGCCACGAGCCGGCCCCGCACGGGCGACGGCTGGTTCAACAGCCTCTGGTGCACGGTCACCAGCCCGGAGTGCTGCAATCCCTTCCTGAACCGGGCCGAGCAGCTGCCGCAGATGGTCGCGGTGCTGCGCGGCGCGTACGGCAAGCACGTCGGGGAGCCGCGCTGGGAGGAGTACGTGCGGTCGCTGCTGCGGGCGAGCGCCGAGTTCCGGGAGCTGTGGGCCAGGCAGGAGGTGTCGACGCGGCGGACGGCGCTGAAGGTGTTCCGGCACCCGCAGGCGGGGGTGATGCGGCTGAACGCGACGTACCTGACGATTCCGGGGGTGCCGGAGGCGTACGTGGCGGTCTACACGCCGGAGGGGGCCGAGGACCGTGACCGGGTCGAGCGGCTGTCGATGCTGCCCCCGGGCGGCTGGACCGCCCCGTGCGGCCACCGGTTCACCGGGCCCGTCGGCTGATCCGGACCCACCGGCCTACCCACCGCACCGGCCCCACCGGCCGAACCGCCGCCCGGGAACGACCGAAGGCCGCCACCCGGGGGGTGACGGCCTTCCGTTCGTCTGTGGAGCTACGGGGAATTGAACCCCGGACCTCTTGCATGCCATGCAAGCGCTCTACCAACTGAGCTACAGCCCCGCGACACACACAGTCTTCCGGGAAGAAGAAAATCTCCTGAGGGAACACTCCGGGTGCGGAGTGGAGCTACGGGGAATTGAACCCCGGACCTCTTGCATGCCATGCAAGCGCTCTACCAACTGAGCTACAGCCCCTCGTCGTCCGGATCTCCCGCTTCCCTTACCGGGCCGCGTTCCCTCCGTGCGAACGAGGAAAACTCTAACCGGTCGGACCCGGAACTGCGAAATCCGCCCTTTCCGGCCCCGCTCCGCACCCGCTCCGCGCCCTCGACCGGGCACACCGCGACGGACATCGCCCGGACACCGTCCCGACCGTGCCCGGGCACCACCCGGACACCGTCCGGACGGTGTCCGGACCGCTCAGGTGTCGTCGCCGATGACCGGCTGCGGCAGGGTGCCGGCGTTGTGCTCCAGCAGCCGCCAGCCCCGCGTGCCGAGGCCCAGCACGGACCAGCAGCAGTTCGACAGCCCGCCGAAGCACTCCCACAGCTCCGGCTCCAGGCCGAGCATCCGCCCCAGCACGGTGCGGATGGTGCCGCCGTGGCTGACCACCACCAGGGTGCCGTTCTCGGGCAGCTTGCCGACCGCGTCGAGCACCACCGGCACCGCGCGGTCCGCGACCTCGGTCGCGAGCTCGCCGCCGCCGCGCCGGACGGGTTCGCCCTGCGCCCAGGCCGCGAACTCCTCCGGGTAGCGCTCGCGGATCTCCGCGTTGGTCAGCCCCTGCCAGGAACCGGCATAGGTCTCGCGCAGGCACTCGTGGTGCTGGATGTCCAGGCCGGTCACCCCGGCCAGCTCGTCGGCGGTACGGCGGGCCCGCGAGAGGTCGGAGGAGACCAGCAGGTCAGGGCGCAGTCCGGAGAGCAGCCGGGCGGCGCGCCGCGCCTGCAGCACGCCCTCCTCGGTCAGCTCGATGTCCGTGGTGCCCTGGAAGCGCGATTCGAGGTTCCAGGAGGTCTGGCCGTGCCGCCAGAAGACGATGCGCGGACCTCGCGCCTCCCGGCTCAGCTGTAGTCCTCGGCGCCGAAGTCGTCCGCCGGGGCCTGCTCGGCCGGGGCCAGGGCGTTGCCGGCCGCGTCGGCGTGGGCGTCGGGGCGGTTGCGGGAGGCGATGGCGTCCTCCGGCAGCGGCAGCTCGGGGCAGTCCTTCCAGAGGCGGTCCAGCGAGTAGAAGGAGCGCTCCTCGGAGTGCTGGACGTGCACGACGATGTCGAGGTAGTCGAGCAGGACCCAGCGGCCCTCGCGCTCGCCCTCGCGGCGCACCGGCTTGATGTCCAGCTTCTCGCGCAGCTGGTCCTCGATCTCCTCGGCGATGGAACGGACCTGGCGGTCGTTGCTCGCGGAGGCGATCAGGAAGGCGTCGGTGATCGACAGCACCTCGCTGACGTCGAACGCGACGATGTTGTGGGCCAGCTTGTCGGCCGCCGCCTGGGCGGCGACGTTGATGAGTTCCTGGCTGTGCTCAGTGGCGGTCACGATGTACTTCCGGCTCGGCTGCTTGGGGTCGCCCGGCGCACGGGGCGCGGGGATCGCCTTCCAGGATCTCACGCCGCCCCGGCGGTCCCGGAACCGTTTTCCGGGACGGCCGGGCCGTGGGCCGACCCGGGGCGGGCCGCAGGGGCGCGCGGGGCGCCCCTGCGGCGGCCGGGGCCGGGCGAACCCCTACGGCGCCTTCGGCGGCGCGTAGTCCTTGCCGAGCACCACGACGAGGTCGGCGTTCTGGGCGTCGGTGACCTTCTTCACCGCCGTCTCCGGCAGGTTGAGGCTGGTCGCCAGGGACTTCGCGGCCGCCTGCCGGGCATCGTCGGTGTAGCGGATCTCACTGGCGGCCTGCGGCGCGGCCTTGGCCCCGCCGGGGACGAAGGTGAGGCCCGCGTTGACCACCTGGACCTGGGCGGCGGGCGCCGCCAGGTCGTTGCCGGAGGCGTCCTGGACGGAGACCCTGGCCGGCGCGTCGGCGCTGGTCGCGGACTTCACGGTGCCGCCGAGCACGTCCTTGACCTGCTTGCCGGCGGTGGCCTCGTCCAGCGAGCCGTCCGGCTTGACGGTCAGCGTGGCGGTGCCGAACTGCCCGTCCTTCGACTGCTGGGCGAGCTGGGCGAGCACTCCGGCGAGCGCGTCCTCGGGCAGGGAGGGGTCGAGCACCGCGTTCATCCGGTGCACGTCGTCCTTGGCGTCCTTGAACACGACCGGCATCGTGCGCACCACCGCGTCCATCACCTGGCCGAAGCGGGCGAGTTGGGCGTCCCGGCTCTCACCGGCGTTCTGGAGGGTGGCGTAGCCGACCGCGGCCTTTCCGCCGAGCAGGGTGTTCTTCCCGGCGGCGGCGAGCACCTTGCCGTCGGGCTTGCCGCCCTCGTGGATCTCGGCGTCGGTGTCCACCCGGACACCGCCGAGCTGGGTGACCAGCAGTTCCAGGTAGGGGGTGTCGAGCCGCCAGGTGCCGGCGACGGGGGCGCCGAGCACGGTGGTCAGGCCGTCCCGGGTGCCGGAGGCGCCGAGGGAGTCCATGGCCTGGCCGACGGTGGTGACCGGCGGGTCGCCGGGGCCGGGCAGCCGCAGGGTGTCCGGCAGGAGCAGCACGGTGCCCTTCTTGCCCGCGCTGTCGTTGACCAGCAGCGCGCTGGAGACCTTGCCCTGGAGGTCGCGCAGGTGGACGACGTTGACCTGGCGCGGACCGGCGGCGGCGGTGGCGGAGTCGCCCTTGTCGCGGGTGAACCAGAGGTAGCCGCCGGCGCCGGCACCGGCGACCGCGGCCACGGCGACGAGGCCGATCAGCCGGTTGCGGAGCTTTCGGCGGCGCTCGGCGCGCACCTCGCTGCGGGACTCGGCGAACTTGAGCCAGTCGATGACGTCCTCGGGCTCCGCCTCCTCCTCTTCGACGAAGGCGAACTCGCCGGTGGCGTAGTTGTCCTCGGCGCCGCCGGCGGTCCTGGACCGGGCCGTGCGGGAGCCGCCGACCTGCTCGGACGGCGGTTCGGGGCGGGCGGGGGCGGCCGGCCCGGCGGCGGCGGGACGCGGCACCCGGGCCCGCGGGGCGACCGGGGCCGCGGGCGCGGCCGGCTCCGGCTCGACGACGGCCGGCATCGGAGCGGTCGCGTACGCCTGCGCCGGGGACTGCGGCTGCGCGGGCTCCTGCGGCTGCTCGTACGGCTGGTAGCCCTGCTGCTGGTACTGGTCCTGGTAGCCGTAGCCGCCCTGCTGCTGGTACCCCTGGGCCGGCTGCTGCCCGTACTGGCCGGACTGGCCGGACTGCTCCCGGGGCTGCTCGTAGCCCTGCTGGTAGCCCTGCTGCTGGTACTGGTCCTGGTAGCCGTACTGGCCCTGCCCGTAGGGCGCGGACGGCACCGGCTGCCCGTACTGGTCGTACTGCTGGTGCTGCCCGGGCTGCTCGTACTGTCCGGACTGCTCGTACTGCCCCGACTGCTCGTAGATCCCCGGCTGCTGCTCGTACTGGTCGTACTGCTGCTGCTCGTAGCCGCCCTGCTGCTGGTAGGGCTGGTACTGCCCGGTCGACCAGTCGTCCGGCTGCCCGGGCTGCTGCCCCTGCGGTCCCCTGCGCTCGCTCATCCGTCGGCCCCTCCGGGATCAGGTCCGGTGCGGCGCGTAGAGCGCCCGCTTGTCGATGTAGCGGACCACGCCGTCCGGCACGAGGTACCAGACCGGCTCGCCCTTGGCGACCCGGTCGCGGCAGTCCGTGGAGGAGATGGCCAGCGCCGGGACCTCTACCAGGGAGACCCCGCCCACCGGGAGCCCGGCGTCGGTCAGCACGTGCCCCGGCCGGGTGCAGCCGATGAAGTGGGCGAGCGAGAAGAGCTCCTCGGAGTCGCGCCAGGAGAGGATCTGGGCGAGCGCGTCCGCACCGGTGATGAAGAAGAGGTCGGCGTCCGGGTGCAGCGCCCGCAGGTCGCGCAGGGTGTCGACGGTGTAGGTCGGTCCCTCGCGGTCGATGTCGATCCGGCTGACCGAGAACTGCGGGTTCTCCGCGGTGGCGATGACCGTCATCAGGTAGCGGTCCTCGGCCGGCGTGACCTCGCGGTCGCTCTTCTGCCAGGGCTGCCCGGTCGGGACGAAGATCACCTCGTCCAGGTGGAACGCGCTGGCGACCTCACTGGCCGCGACCAGGTGCCCGTGGTGGATCGGGTCGAAGGTGCCGCCCATGACGCCGACACGACGCTTCGCCGGCGCCGGTACACCGGGACTCCCGGTCTGCTCTCCCATGGCGCCACACCTTACGCGACGCCCGTTACGGTGCGGGAACGGCCGGGTGCCGGGCGTCCCGGGGGCGGTTGCGCACCCCGGGCCGCCGTCGGCCGGGCCGTCGCGTCCGGGTCAGCGGTCCCGGTTGAAGCGGGTGGTCACGAAGAGCAGCAGCAGAAGGACGAAGAACGCGGCGCCACCCGTCAGGTACGGGTTGAGGCTGTCGTGGTTGCCCCCCTCGCTCTCGTTGGCGAGAAGGTTCAGGACAGGGAGTGCGGCGGCAGTGCTCATGGTCGGCGGGACCTTCTCGGCTCGGATGACGGACAGGGGTGTCGTACGGGCCGGTGAGGGCCCACCCGTCATCGTACGGGGGGTTACAGGGCAACCGCTCGGCGGCCCACCACGTCTGAACCGCCGTGAGCCCTCGGCCGGGGACGCTCCGCCGCGGGGACGGTCAGCTGTTGCGACCGGCCCGCAGCAGGATCCAGGCGAGCAGGCCGACGCCGACGAAGGAGGAGATCAGGATGATCCGCAGGAAGAGCCCGGGACCGTTCTCCCCGGAGATCGGGGTGGCCAGGCTGACAAGGGCGGCGGTGGACATCGGCGGGCTCCTCGGACTGCTCGGTGCCGAGGCCGGAGGTGGCCCGGCTTTCCCCGGGCATTCAGGGTAAACCGCCCTCACACCGGGGCCGCCCACCGCCCCCGCAGACACGTCCGCGCCGCACCGACGGCCGCACCGACGGGCCCCGGAAGGCTCCTGCGGGTTCCCGGACGCACCCCGGACGGGCCCGCGGAGGGCCTCCGGCGCCGGGCCCGAACCGGCCCCCGAGGCGGCCCCGGACGGGCTCCCGGCGACACGTAGGGTGGCCGCGGGGACGAGTACGCAACCACGGACGTTGCACAGACAGTCGTTACAGGCGAAGGACCAGCGGGGGCCGGCCGGTTGCCGGGGCCGCCGTCGACAGGAGGTACTCACACCATGACCGACCCGATCGCGAAGACCCCGAGCCGGCGCCGCCAGCGCTTCCCGGAGATCTCCACCCGGGCCTGGGAGCACCCGGCCGACCGTTCCGCGCTCGTCGCGCTGCGCAAGCTCACCGGCTTCGACGACGTGCTGAAGAAGCTCGCCGGCCTGGTCTCCGAGCGCTCGATCCGGCTGATGTTCCTGGCCACCGCCGTGAAGACCTCCGAGCGGCAGTTCCCCGAACTGCACGGCATGGTGCGCGACGCGGCCTACGTGCTCGACCTCGACAAGGTGCCGGACCTCTACGTCAGCCAGGACCCGGCGGTCAACGCGTTCTGCATCGGCATCGACACGCCGGTGATCGTGGTCACCAGCGGCCTGGTCGAGCTGCTGGACGAGGAGGAGCTCCGCTCGGTGATCGGCCACGAGGTCGGTCACGCGATGTCCGGCCACGCGGTCTACCGGACGATGCTGATGATCCTCACCAACATCGCCGCCCGGATCGCCTGGGTGCCGCTCGGCAATCTGGCGATCATGGCGATCGTCACCGCGCTCAAGGAGTGGTTCCGCAAGGCCGAGCTCTCCAGCGACCGGGCCGGCCTGCTCGCCGGGCAGGACCTCCAGGCCTCGATGCGGGCGCTGATGAAGCTGGCCGGCGGCCACAACCTGGCCGAGATGAACGTGGACGCCTTCCTGGAGCAGGCCGAGGAGTACGAGAAGGCCGGCGACCTGCGCGACGGCGTGCTCAAGCTGCTGCAGGTGCTGCCGCAGAGCCACCCGTTCGCGGTGGTCCGGGTCGCCCAGCTGAAGAAGTGGGCCGAGAGCGAGGACTACCGCTCCATCCTGGCCGGCGCCTACCCGCGCCGCACCGACGACCCCAACACCTCGGTCGGCGACCAGTGGCGGGCGGCGGCCGACCACTACACGACCTCGGTGAAGGAGAGCAAGGACCCGCTGATGGGCCTGATCCGCGATGTCGCGGGCGGCGCGGCGACGGTCGGCGGCAAGCTCCGCGACACCTTCACCGGGGCCCGCGCCGGCGGCAACGGCTCCAGCAACGGTTCCAGCAACGGCAACGGCTCCAACGGAAGCGGCAGCGGCGACGGCGGCAACGGCGGTGCGTCCGGGACGAACTGAGCCCGGCCCCGCCCTGCGGCGGGCCCCGGCGGCCCCCGGTCACACCGACCGGGGGCCGCCGGGGGTTCCGGCCACGCCCACCGGCCGCGCCCACCGACCACCCGCCGCCAGTCCGTCCGTCCGTCCGCCATCCCACCGTCCGACCGCCCGCCCCGCGAGGAGCCGGGGCGCTCAGCCGCCCGCCAGCACCCCGCACACCTGCCAGGCCGGCCGGGCATGGTTGCCCGGGTCCACCGCCGACGGCCCGCCGGGCGGAGCGGCGGGATCCGTCCCGGCCAGCACCGGCTGCACCACCCCGGCCAGCGAGCCGTCGCACGGCGCCGGACCGGCCTGCAGCACCGAGTCGACCAGCCGCAGCTGCGCCGCCGCCAGGTCGATCCGGTCGAACTCGAAGGTCAGCTGCCGCCGCACGGTCTCCAGGGTGACCGGCGCCCCGGCGGGTGCCCCGGCGGCCTTCAGCGCGTAGACGAAGGTGTGGTCGGTGGTGATCCGCAGGGTGCCGCTGTCCGCCTCGTCGATCCGCATCGCCCCGGCCACCTTCACGGTGTCGGCGGCCAGCGCGACCTGTCCCGGGTCGAAGCGGACCAGCCAGCCGGTCAGCGCGTGGTGGCGGTCGTCGGTCGGCTGGAGCACGCTCGCGTCGAACTGGGCCTGCTCACCGGGCGTGACGAAGGCCCGCACCTCCGCGGTCGCCCCCTGCACCAGCACGGCGGGCGACAGCGAGGACGCCACCAGGTAGCGCTGCACGGTGTCGAGGGCCTTGGTCACCTCGACCCGGGAGAAGTGGCCGCTGGCCGCCCCGGCGGGCGTCCCCAGTCCGACCGCGCCGTCGCTGTAGCCCGGTGGCAGGGACACGAACGGGTTCGCCGGGTCGGCCACCGGGTGGACCGACGAGGCCGGGGTCAGCGCCACCAGGCTCACGGTCAGCTGGCTGCCCTGGGGCCGGGCCGTGGGCCGGGTCGGCGAGGTGACACCGAAGTACACGGCGGCGCCGAAGGCCAGCAGGATCACCAGCAGCAGGGCCAGCGCCTGCCGGGGCACACTGCCCAGCGGCCCCAGCCGGACCTTGGGCCGGGTGGCGCGGGCGAAGGAGCCGGAGAGCCGCTCGCGCGCGGACAGCTCCTGGATCCGGGCAGCCCGGACGAACGATTCGTCGAACACGACGGACCGGTACTCGTCCTCGTTCCCCGAACCACCGTCGGGCGCACCCTCCGGAGGCTCGCGCGGGTCACCCATGACACCAGGGTAAGGCGCATCCCCGCTCGGCCACGAGGGTCCTGCGGCAGATCACCGGAAGCTCTCCGTGACCGGTGGCAGCCGCCCCGGGGCGCGCCGGACCGGCCCGCCCGCCGGGCAGTGGCTCAGCCCGCCGGGCCGGTGACCACCAGCGACGGCTCGGCCGGCGGCGGCGCCGGGTCGACCCCGGCACTGCTGCTGCCGGACCCGGGCCGCTGAGGGGTACCGCCGGCCCCGCCCACGCCCTGGTAGATCGCCGCGACGGCCACCGCGACCAGGCTCACGCCCATGATCACGGCGAGCACCCAGGCCACCGGCCGGTGCCAGCGCTGCTGGGCGACGTACCGGCCGCGACCGGCGCCGATCGGGTCGAATCCGCCCGGGCGCCAGCGCCGCGAGCGCCGTCCGCCGGCCCGGCCGGGGCCGGACCACGGATCGGGGTAGAGGCGGTCGTCGTCGAGCCGGCTCGGGTACGGGCGCAGCTCCAGTGGCAGTCCGTCCGGGGCCGGGGGTTCGAAGCCCCAGCCGGGTCCGGCCGCGTCCGGCTCGAGACGGGCCTCGGCAGCGGCGAGCTGCCGCTCCTTGGCCGTCGGCTCGTGCACGGCGGCGGACCGGACGAACGCCTCGTCGAAGACCACGGTGGCGAACTCGTCGTCCGCACCACCGTGGTCGGCACCGTCGGGGTACGGCAAGCCCCCCACATCGTCAGCCACGGATTCAGCGTATTACCGGGCGGGCGATTTGTCTGGGGCTCGGGCCAGTTGGTCCGTCGCCCGTGTGACGGCGGGGCTGCCGGGCCCCGAACGGGGCGGGTTCAGCCGGCGTCGGCGGCGCCGCCCACGGTCTGCGTCGCCTCGCCCCGGACATGGCCGTCACCAGTGACGATGTACTTGGTGCTGGTCAGCTCGGGCAGGCCCATCGGGCCCCGGGCGTGCAGCTTCTGGGTGGAGATGCCGATCTCGGCGCCGAAACCGAACTCACCGCCGTCGGTGAACCGGGTCGAGGCGTTGACGGCGACCGTGGTGGAGTCGACGAGCTTGGTGAAGCGGCGGGCAGCGGTCTGCGAGCCGGTGACGATGGCCTCGGTGTGGCCGGAGGTCCAGCGGCGGATGTGCGCGACGGCGGCGTCCAGCGACGGGACGACGGCGGCCGCGATGTCGTACGACAGGTACTCGGCCTCCCAGTCCTCGTCGGTGGCGGGCAGCACGGTGGCGCCGGTGCCATCCGCGGCCTTGAGCACCGCCTCGTCGCCGTGCACGGTGACCCCGGCCCCGGCGAGCGCGGCGAGCGCGAGCGGCAGGAAGGCGTCGGCGATGTCCTGGTGGACGAGCAGGGTCTCGGCCGAGTTGCAGACGCTGACCCGCTGGGCCTTGGAGTTGAGCAGGATGCCGACGGCCATCGCGAGGTCGGCCTCGGCGTCCACGTAGACGTGGCAGTTGCCGGTGCCGGTCTCGATGACGGGGACGGTGGAGCCCTCGACGACGGTACGGATCAGCGAGGCGCCGCCGCGCGGGATGAGCACGTCGACGAGGCCGCGGGCGCGCATCAGCTCCTGGACGGAGTCCCGGCTCTCGCCGGGGACGAGCTGGATCGCGTCGGCCGGCAGCCCGGCCCCGGCGACGGCGTCGCGCAGCACGGCGACGAGGGCGGTGTTGGAGCGGTAGGCGGAGGCCGAGCCGCGCAGCAGCACGGCGTTGCCGGACTTCAGGCAGAGCGCCGCGGCGTCGGCGGTGACGTTGGGGCGGGCCTCGTAGATGATGCCGACCACGCCGAGCGGCACCCGGACCTGACGGACGTCCAGGCCGTTGGGCAGGGTGTAGCCGCGGACGACCTCGCCGACCGGGTCGGGCAGGCCGGCCACGTCGCGGACGTCGGAGGCGATGGCGGCGATCCGCTCCTCGGTGAGGGTGAGCCGGTCGACCACCGACTCGGGGGTGCCGGCCGCGCGGGCCCGGTCGACGTCCTCGGCGTTGGCGGCGGTGATCTCGGCGGTGCGGGCGACCAGGGCGTCGGCGATCGCCCGCAGCGCGGCGTCCTTCGCGGCGCGCGGCACCGGGGCGAGCGCGGCGGCGGCCTCCCTGGCTCGGCGCGCTACGGCGAGGACGGGGCTGTCGGCGGAGGCGGGGACGCTGCTCATGCGCCCAGGGTAGTGGAGGCCGTCGCCGCTCCCCCGCCCCGTTTCGCCCGGTGAGACGCCGTTCCCGGCCCCTGTCGCAGCGCCGTCCGGCCCTCGGCGGGGGTCAGTAGGGGTGGACGCCGCCCAGCTGCGGGGGCGGGCCGGCGAAGCCCTCGGCGACCCGTTTGTGGTAGGTCGCCCGGTCGACCACCTCCAGGCCGACGATCTCCCACGGCGGCAGCTTGGCCGTCGCCTTGTGCTCGCCCCACAGCCGCAGCGCGATCGCCGCCGCGTCGTGCAGGTCCCGGGCCTGCTCCCAGTAGCGGATCTCGGCGTGGTCGGCGGCGTAGCGGGCGGTCAGGAAGAACGAGTGGTCGTGCGCCAGCCGTTCCAGCCCGGCCCGCAGCTCGGTCAGCGGGGTGACCGGTCCGGCCACGCTGAGCACCACGTGCCAGAGCCGGGCCTGGTCGGGCGCGGCGGGCGGTTCGGCCGAGGTGCGCCGCTCCGTCGGGAGCCGGCGCACCGTGCCGGGACCCTCCGGCGGACCGGCCGGTCCGCCGGGGCACTCGTCCCCGCCGCCGTCGATGCTGGTCAGCCGTCGGCCCGCGGTTCCTCCGGTCAGCGCTGCCTCGCGCCTGCGTTCCACCGGCGGCCTCCTGTTCGGCGATGTCGTGTCGTCGTGCCCGCCGGCCCCGGCCGACGCGGATCCGACCGCGCCCCTCCTCGCCCGTGGCCGGGCGTGCTCCCCGCACGGAGCCGCCCCTGTTCCCGGCGGTCCGACGGCGGGTCAGCCGCGCAGGACGACCAGGTCGTCGCGGTGGACGACCTCCCGCTCGTAGGCGGCGCCGAACTCCTGGGCGAGGTCCCGGGTGGACCGGCCGAGCAGGCGGGGCAACTCCCTCGCATCAAAGTTGACCAGTCCGCGCGCCACGATGTGGCCGTTTTCGGCAAGAAGGTCCACCGGATCGCCCGCGGCGAACTCGCCGTCGACCTTGGTGACCCCGGCGGGCAGCAGCGAGGCGCCGCCGGAGACCACGGCCTCGACGGCCCCGGCGTCCAGGTGCAGGGTGCCGCGCGGGCTGCTGGCGTGGGCGAGCCAGAGCATCCGGTCGGAGGAGCGGCTGCCGGTGCGCAGGAACAGGGTGCCGGTGGGGCGGCCGGCGAGCGCGTCGGCGGCGTGGCTGGCGGCGGTGAGGACGACCGGGATGCCGGCGCCGGTGGCGATCCGGGCGGCCTCGACCTTGGTGACCATGCCGCCGGTGCCGACGCCCGCCTTGCCGGCGCTGCCGATCTCGACGCCGTCGAGGTCGTGCGGGCCGGCGACCCGGGCGATCCGGCTGCTGCCGGGGCGGCTGGGATCGCCGTCGTAGAGGCCGTCGACGTCGGAGAGCAGCACGAGCAGGTCGGCGCGGACGAGGTGGGCGACGAGCGCGGCCAGCCGGTCGTTGTCGCCGAACTTGATTTCGGCGGTGGCGACGGTGTCGTTCTCGTTGACGACCGGCATCGCGCCCATCGCCAGCAGCTGGTCCAGGGTGCGGTAGGCGTTGCGGTAGTGGGCGCGGCGGCTGGCGTCCTCGGCGGTGAGCAGGACCTGTCCGACGCGCAGCCCGTAGCGGGCGAAGGAGGCGGTGTAGCGGGCGATCAGCAGGCCCTGGCCGACGCTGGCGGCGGCCTGCTGGCGGGCGAGGTCCTTGGGCCGCCGCTCCAGGCCGAGCGGGGCGAGGCCGGCGGCGATGGCGCCGGAGGAGACGAGCACCACCTCGGGGGCGTCCGGGCGGGTGCGGACCTTGGCGAGCGCGTCGACGAGGGCGTCCACCCGGTCGGCGTCGATGCCGCCGGCGGCGGTGGTGAGTGAGGAGGAGCCGACCTTGACGACGATGCGCCGGGCGGTCAGCACCTCCGCCCGCAGTTCGTCCTCGCTCATCTCGGGTCTCGCCCTTCCGGTGTGGTGCGCTGGCGGCGGGCCCGGCCCGGCCGTATCCCCCGCAATCTACGCGATCGGGCCGCCCGGCCCGCACCGCGTTCCAGCCGCCGGACGGCCCGCGGGGCGGGTCCGCTCCACCCGGCGCCCCGTCAACGCGCGAGCCCCCGCCGCCCGTTGACGGGGCGGCGGGGGCTCGCGAGGCTCGCGGCGGGGACTCAGCTGTCCTCGTCGTCACCCTCGATGGAGGCCTGGCGGCCGCTGGAGAGCGCCTCGAAGGCGAGGTACTCGGCCTCGGCGGCGTCCCGGCCCTTCTGCTTCTCGCGGCGGCGGTCGACGGCCGGACGCTGGGTCTCCATGCGGTGGTCCTCACCGCGGCGGCCGAGCATCTCGGCGCCGGCGGCCATGGTCGGCTCCCAGTCGAAGACGACGGAGTTCTCGTCCGAGCCGATGACGACGGTGTCGCCCTCGTGGGCGCCGACCTTCCACAGCTTGTCCTCGACGCCGAGGCGGGCCAGCCGGTCGGCGAGGTAGCCGACGGCCTCGTCGTTGGAGAAGTCGGTCTGGCGGACCCAGCGCTCCGGCTTGACGCCGCGGATGCGGAAGACGCCGTCCTCCTCGATGATCGTGAAGCCCTCGTCGTCGACGGCGGTGGGCCGCAGCACGATCCGGGTGGACTCCTCCAGCGGCTTGGCCGCGCGGGCCTCGCCGACGATCTGCGCCAGGGCGAAGCTGAGCTCGCGCAGGCCCTTGCGGGAGGCGGCCGACACCTCGAAGACCCGGTAGCCGCGCTCCTCCAGGGAGGCGCGGGTCAGGTCGGCGATGTCCTGGCCGTCCGGCACGTCGATCTTGTTGAGGGCGACCAGTCGCGGACGGTCGTCGAGGCCGCCGTACTCGGAGAGTTCGGCCTCGATGGTCTCCAGGTCGGTCAGCGGGTCGCGGCCGGGCTCCAGGGTGGCGCAGTCCAGCACGTGGACCAGGACGGAGCAGCGCTCGACGTGGCGCAGGAACTCCAGGCCGAGGCCCCGGCCCTGGCTGGCGCCGGGGATCAGCCCGGGGACGTCGGCGATGGTGTAGACGGTGTCGCCGGCGGTGACCACGCCGAGGTTGGGGATCAGGGTGGTGAAGGGGTAGTCGGCGATCTTCGGCTTCGCGGCGGAGAGCACGGAGATCAGCGAGGACTTGCCGGCGCTCGGGTAGCCCACCAGGGCGACGTCGGCGACGGACTTGAGCTCCATGACGATGTCACGGGCGTCGCCGGGCTCGCCGAGCAGCGCGAAGCCGGGCGCCTTGCGGCGGGCGGAGGAGAGCGCGGCGTTGCCGAGGCCGCCGCGGCCGCCCTGGGCGGCGACGAAGCTGGTGCCGTGGCCGACCAGGTCGGCGAGCACGTTGCCCTCGCGGTCCAGGACGACGGTGCCGTCCGGCACGAGGAGCACGAGGTCCTGGCCGAGGGCACCGGTGCGGTTGCCGCCGGCACCGGGCTTGCCGTTGGTGGCCTTGCGCTTGGGCGAGTGGTGGTACTCGAGCAGGGTGGTGACCTGCGCGTCCACGGTGAGGACGACACTGCCGCCGTCCCCGCCGTTACCGCCGTCCGGGCCGCCGAGCGGCTTGAACTTCTCGCGGTGCACGGAGGCGCAGCCGTGGCCCCCGTTGCCCGCGGCGACATGAAGTTCGACGCGGTCCACGAAGGTGGTCATGGGTGTGCCTCCAGTGCGAAGAAGTCAGTGTTCTACCTGTAAAGCATGAAGGGTGGGCCGGAACATTCCGGCCCACCCTTCATTGTGAGTCTGGTGTGACTCAGGCCTCGACGGCCACGATGTTGACGACCTTGCGGCCGCGGCGGGTGCCGAACTGCACAGCACCGGCGGTCAGCGCGAACAGGGTGTCGTCGCCACCGCGGCCGACACCGGCACCCGGGTGGAAGTGGGTGCCGCGCTGGCGGACGATGATCTCGCCGGCGGAGACGACCTGGCCGCCGAAGCGCTTCACGCCGAGGCGCTGGGCGTTCGAGTCACGGCCGTTACGAGTAGAGCTTGCGCCCTTCTTGTGTGCCATTTTTCGCTATCCCCTTTACTTGCTGACCGAGTCGATGCTGGTGATGCGCACCGCGGTGTGCTTCTGGCGGTGACCCTGACGGCGACGGTAGCCCGTCTTGTTCTTGTAGCGCAGAATGACGATCTTGTCGCCCTTGGTGTGGTCGACCACCTCGGCGTGAGCCTTCACGCCGGCCAGCACCCACGGGTCGGAGGTGACGGCGTCACCGTCGACGACCAGGATGGTGGAGAGCTCCACCGAGTCACCCTGCTTGGCCTCAATACGGTCGATCTCCAGCACGTCGCCGACGGCGACCTTGTGCTGGCGGCCGCCTGCGCGAACGATCGCGTACATGCGGTACCTACTTTCCCAACTCGGTCGGAACTCTCGATGCCAGCCACCTGGGTACGGACACAGGGGCCTCCCCCGTCCCCCCTTGCGAGGGGCCGTCCTCTTGCGAGGACCGGGAGGTGATGTGCTCGGGAGCAAGGCGTAGACACGCCAGTGGTCAAGAATACGGGCCGGTCGCCGCTGGGGCAAACCGGCCCGTACGGGGCCCGGGCGGAGGGGTGTCCGCCCGGGACCGGGCCCTACTCGGCCGCCGTATCACCCTCGGCGGCCGCCGCCTTCTTGGCCGCCGCGCTCGTCCGCTTGGTGGCGGTCTTGCGGGCGGTGGTCTTCTTCGCCGCAGTCGTCGTCTTCTTGGCGACGGCGGCGGTGGTCTTCTTGGCGGCGGTCTTGCGGACCGCCCGCTTCTTCGGGGCCGGCGCCTCCTCGGCGGGCTCCTCGACCGCGTCCGGAGCGACCTCGGCAGCGGCGGCCTCGGCGGCCTCCGGGGCCTCGGCGGCGGCCGGCTCGGCCACGACCTCGGCCGGGGCCTCCTCGACCGCGGCCGGCTCGGCCTGCGGCTCCTCGACCGGGGTCTGCGCCGCCGTGGCCTGGGCTGCCGAGGAGGCCGCCAGGGCCGACTCCAGGGCCGCCTCGGCCTTGGCCTGCAGCACCACGATCTCCGCCCCGCCCGGCGCACCGGCCGGAGCCGTCGCCTTGCGGACCGCCCGACGGCGGGGCCGTCCGGCGGGGGCGGCGGCCGGAGCCGGGGCGACCGGCTCCTCGGCCGGGGCCTCGACCACGACCGGCGCGGCGGCGACCGGCTCGGCCACTACCTCGGCCTCGGCCTCGCCGGGAACCTCGATCGCCAGCTGGCCCTCGATCTCCTCGCGGACCGGCGCGGACTCGACGATCTCGAAGTCCTCGTCGGCCTCGTCGACCGGAGCGACCTCGGCCGCCTCGACGGCCTGCGACTCCTCGCCGGCGCCGCCCTTGCCCCGGCGGCGACGCTTGCCACTGCCCGTGCCCGCCTCGACAGCGGCCGCGCCGCCACCAGTGTGGGTGTGGGAGTGGGCGCTCGGCTGCTCCATGTGGACGATCACGCCGCGGCCGTTGCAGTGCACGCAGGGCTCGGAGAAGGACTCCAGCAGGCCCTGGCCGACCCGCTTGCGGGTCATCTGCACCAGGCCCAGCGAGGTGACCTCCGCCACCTGGTGCTTGGTCCGGTCCCGGCCCAGGCACTCCAGCAGACGGCGCAGCACCAGGTCGCGGTTGGACTCCAGGACCATGTCGATGAAGTCGATCACGATGATGCCGCCGAGGTCGCGCAGCCGCAGCTGGCGCACGATCTCCTCGGCCGCCTCGATGTTGTTCCGGGTGACCGTCTCCTCCAGGTTGCCGCCCTGGCCGACGAACTTCCCGGTGTTGACGTCGACGACGATCATCGCCTCGGTGCGGTCGATCACCAGCGAGCCGCCGCTGGGCAGCCAGACCTTGCGGTCCAGCGCCTTCATCAGCTGCTCGTCGATCCGGTAGGTGGCGAAGACGTCCACCTCGGAGGTCCACCGCTGGAGCCGCCCGGCGAGGTCCGGGGCCACGTTGGCGACGTAGTCGTGGATGGTGCTCCACGCCTCGGTGCCGGAGACGATGACCTTGGTGAAGTCCTCGTTGAAGATGTCGCGGACGACCCGGACGGTCATGTCCGGCTCCCCGTACAGCAGCGCCGGGGCGTTGCCGGAGGTCGCCTTCTTCCGGATGTCCTCCCACTGCTGCTGGAGGCGCTGGACGTCGCGGGTCAGCTCCTCCTCGGAGGCGCCCTCGGCGGCGGTGCGCACGATGACGCCCGCGTCGTCCGGGACGATCTTCTTGAGGATCTGCTTCAGACGGGCGCGCTCGTTCTCCGGCAGCTTGCGGGAGATGCCGGTCATCGAGCCCTCGGGCACGTAGACCAGGTAGCGGCCGGGCAGCGAGATCTGGCTGGTCAGGCGGGCGCCCTTGTGGCCGATCGGGTCCTTGGAGACCTGGACCAGCACGGACTGGCCGGACTTCAGCACCGACTCGATCCGACGCGGGCCGCCGTGGCCGCCCAGCGCGCCGAAGTTGACCTCACCGGCGTACAGGACCGCGTTGCGGCCCTTGCCGATGTCGACGAACGCGGCCTCCATCGACGGCAGCACGTTCTGGACCTTGCCCAGGTAGACGTTGCCGACGTACGAGGTGGCCTGCTCCTTGTTGACGTAGTGCTCGACGAGCACGCCGTCCTCGAGGACGCCGATCTGGGTGCGCTGGCCGTTCTGGCGCACCACCATGACGCGCTCGACCGACTCGCGGCGGGCCAGGAACTCGGCCTCGGTGATGATCGGCACCCGGCGGCGGCCCAGCTCGCGGCCCTCGCGGCGGCGCTGCTTCTTGGCCTCCAGACGAGTGGAGCCCTTGATGGACTGCACCTCGTCCGGGTCGAACGACGGCTCGGTGGAGCGGCGGCGCGGCTCGCGCACCTTCACCACGGTGCGGACGCCGTCCTCGGTGGTCTCGGCGACCTCCACGGCACCGGCCTCACCGCTGCGGCGGCGACGGCGACGGCGACGGCGCGAGGAGGACAGGCCGGCGGCCAGGTCGTCGTCGTCCTCGTCGTCCTCGTCGGCGGCCGCGACGGCCGGCTCCTCGACGGCGGGCTGCTCGGTCTCGGGGGCCTCGGCCTCCTCGTCGGCCTCACCGCGACGGCGGCGACGGCCGCCCCGGCGGCGACGGCGCGACGGGCGACCGTCCTCCCACTCGTCCTCGGCCTCGGGGCCGGTGGCGGGGGCGGCGACGGCCGGGGTCTCCACGGCGGCGGGCGCCTCGACCACGACGGGGGCCTTGACGGCGGCCGGCGCCTTGACGGCAGGGGCCTTCGCGGCAGCGGTCTTCGCGGCGGGGGCCTCGACCCGCTCCGCGGCGGCGGCGGAGCGCCTGCCCCGGGCGGGGGTCTGCACCCGCACCGAGGTGCGGCGACGGCGGCCGACACCGCTGTACTCGAACTCCTCCTCCTCGCGCTGCGGCGCGGCCGGGGCGGACTTCGCCTCGACGGCGGCCGGCTGCGCGGCGGGGGCGGGGGCGGGCTGGGCGACCGGGGCCGCCTGGGCCGCCGGAGCGGTCGGGGCGACGAAGGGGGCGGGCTCCTGGAAGACCGGGGCCTGGAAGATCGCGGTGGACGGGCGGACCGCGCGGCGGCGCACCCGCTGCGGCGGCTCGGCCGACTCGACGACCGGCGCCGGGGCGACCGGCTCCTCGACCGGGACCTCCTCGGCCACGGGCTCCTCGACCTCGGCCTCATCGGCCACCGGCTCCTCGACCACCACGGGGGCGGCCTCGACCACCCGGCGGCGGCGGGGACGGCGCGCCGGGGCGGCCGGCTCCTCCACGGCGGCGGGGGCCTCGACGACCACCGGCTCCGCCGCGGCGGCGGGCGCCTCGACCGCGGGAGCGGCCTCGGGCTCGGCCTTCTTGCGGGTCCGACGGGCCCGCACGGGCTTCTCCGCCGGCTCCGTCTCCGTCTTGTCGGCCTTCGCGGCCTTCTCCGCCCTGGGGGCCTTCTCCGCCTTCGCGGCGGCGACCGGGGCCGGCTCGGCCTCCGGCGCGGTGACCACGATCGAGGAGTCCTCGGGCGCTCCGGCGGGCGCCTCGGCCCGCTTACGGGTGCGGCGGGCCCGGACCGGCTTCTCCGCCGCCGGCTCGGCGGCGGCCTCGGCGACCGGCGCTTCTGCCGGACGGGTGGCCTCGGCCTCGGCCTGGACGACCGTCTCGGCGGCCTCGGCGGCAGCGCCCTGAGGCGCTCCGGCCGGGCGGGACACGGCGCGGCGACGCCGGCGCGGCGGCGCGGCGGACGCGCTGTCGCCGCCGGTCCCGGCGGTGTCGTTCGGTTCCGTGGCCGCAGGCTGCTGCGGATCGGTGTTATCGAGCATGCGGGTGGATCTCCCGTCAGGCCCCCGGGCTCCGCATCCGGGCACGGCACGGCACCGGTGGCCGGCCGGCATCACGACGATGCTCGGCCCGGACCCTCTCACGGTGCCGCCGCGCGGACGCGAGGCCGCACAGGGGCTCGTAGTCTCGCTCGGCGCCCCGCCCTCGGCGGGGTGTCGAAAGTCTTCTGGTCTGACCAGTCTTCTGAGGTTTTCCCAAGCTGCGCCGTCCCCCAACCCCGGGTGGCTCCCGGACGGGGTCCTCGGGCCCACCGACCATCGGGGTCGGCGGGCCGCAAGAGGCCGGCCTGTGCTTCGACGACGCTCGCTCCCCTGGGGAGCAGCGGGGGCCTGGAGAACCAGCGGGCCCAGTGGGGAACTGGACCCGGCCTCCGCCCGCTAGGCGGACGCGGTTGCGCGCGGCTCGCCGACCGCCAGAGGGTCGGCCTGGGCCGCGGCGCGGTCGAGCGCCAACGGGTCGGTCACCGTGCCGGTCCCCTCGTCGAGCGGCCCCTGCGCCAGCCTGGTCACCTCTGCGGGGACCGGCGGCGCCAGGTCGGCCGTCGCACGGAGACCGGACAACACGTCGTCGGGTCGTACGGCGGGTGTGGCGTGTCGTACTACCAGGCGCAGTATCGCACAGGGACGCCCGGTCCGAACATCGAGGGTCTCTTCGCCCTCCGTGTCCGCACCGCCGTCGACCTGCGACGGGAGGAGCTCAAGAGCCGCCACCGCCCCGCGCGCGTCGAAGACCCGCAGACCGTTCTTGGTGAGGCGTTCGACCTCGACCCGCTCCTCGGCGAGGAACAGGGCGGCCGCGCGGGCCGCCTCCTGCGGCTCGACGCCGTCGAGCCGCACCCGCCACTCGGAGGCCTCCAGGCGCTCCACGAAGTTGGGCGTCCGCACCTCGACCGCGTCGATCACGTCCAGTCCCTCGGGCAGCGACTCGTCCAGTTGGACGCGCAGCTCCTCCGGGTCCCGGTGGGCCGCGAGGCCGATCTCCAGGTACTCCGCCTCACTGGCCACACCGGTCGGCGCGGCATTGGCGTAGGACACCTTGGGGTGCGGGGTGAAGCCGGCCGAGTAGGCCATCGGCACCACCGACCGGCGCAGGGCGCGCTCGAAGGCGCGTTGGAAGTCGCGGTGGCTGGTGAAGCGGAGCCGGCCGCGCTTGGTGTAGCGGAGACGAATCCGCTGCACCGTCGGCGCGGGCGGCGGACCGTCGGGCGTACGGCGTGCCAGGGTCGCTCAGTCCTTCGTCAGTGGTCCCCGTCCGCGGCGGCGGCGATTTCCCGCCACTGTCCGGACTCTTACACCTCAAAGGGTACGCGCCCCCACCCACCCCTCGCTCCGCCCCCGCCCGCCAGGGCCCCGTCCTCAGTCGAGCGATCCGGGCTCCGCGAGCCACCGGGTCTTCAGCTCGGAGTACTTGGCGACGGTCTCGAAGTCCCGGTCGTAGTGCAGCACGGTCAGCCCGTGGTGCAACGCGGTCGCAGCCAGGAGCAGATCCACCACTCCTGCAGAGCGATGGGCCCCCGATTCGGCCAGTGCGAACCGGAGCTCCCTGACCCGGCGCCATACATCGTCCGGCGTGACCCACCAGGTGTACAGGCGGTCGAGCTGTACCGACATCGCCCGCATCTCGGCAGCCGAACGGGCGGAGTAGAGCAGCTCCGCCTCAACCGCCGAGCACATGCCGACCCGCCCGCCGGTCAGCGCCTCGCTCCACAGGGCCAACGCCGCAGGCCGCGTCACCAACCGCGCCGCAGCAGACGAATCGATCAGGAAATCTTCCCGGTCTCCCATTCGGCCCCACCCTGCTTTCCCCGCCAGGCCTCATCCTTGAAGTCCGGCTCCAGCGTCCGGTCGAACGCGCCGTCCTCAGCCAGCCGCACGAGTTCCTTCAGTGCGAGCTCCCTGCGACGCCGCGCCCCTATCTCGATCAGGGCCGCGTTGACCGTGTCCTTCTTGGTGGTCGTTCCGAGCACCTCGGCAGCCAGAGCCAGAGCCTCATCATCGATATCGATGACCGTCTTCGACATATGCTACACCACCCTCTATGTATATACACACACTCCCATAGGCACCACCTGGGCCGCAAGTCCATTCGGACAAGTCGAAGCCCCCTCGGATATATCCGAGGGGGCTTCGACATCAAAGAACTACTTGTTCACCACGGTGAGCGGGAGCATCGTCTTCCCGGTCGGACCGATTTGGATGGCCGTGTCCATCTGGGGGCACACGCCGCAGTCGAAGCACGGCGTCCAGCGGCAGTCGTCGACCTCGACCTCCTCCAGGGAGTCCTGCCAGTCCTCCCACAGCCAGTCCTTGTCGAGGCCGCTGTCCAGGTGGTCCCAGGGCAGGACCTCCTCGTAGCCGCGCTCGCGGGTGGTGTACCAGTCGACGTCGACGCCGGTGCCGGCCAGGCCCTTCTCGGCGGAGGCCATCCAGCGGTCGTAGGAGAAGTGCTCGCGCCAGCCGTCGAAGCGGCCGCCGTCCTCGTAGACCGCGCGGATGATCGCGCCGACCCGGCGGTCGCCGCGGGAGAGCAGGCCCTCGACGATGCCGGGCTTGCCGTCGTGGTAGCGGTAGCCGATGTTCTTGCCGTACTTGCGGTCGCCGCGGATCGAGTCGCGCAGCTTGGCCAGGCGGGCGTCGGTGGCCTCGGCGGACAGCTGCGGGGCCCACTGGAACGGGGTGTGCGGCTTGGGCACGAACCCGCCGATGGAGACGGTGCAGCGGATGTCGTTCTGGCCGGTGACCTCGCGGCCCTTCTGGATGACGTTCTTCGCCATCTCGCCGATCTGGAGCACGTCCTCGTCGGTCTCGGTGGGCAGGCCGCACATGAAGTACAGCTTCACCTGGCGCCAGCCGTTGCCGTACGCGGTGGAGACGGTGCGGATGAGGTCCTCCTCCGACACCATCTTGTTGATCACCTTGCGCATGCGCTCACTGCCGCCCTCGGGGGCGAAGGTGAGGCCGGAGCGGCGGCCGTTGCGGCTGAGCTCGTTGGCGAGGTCGATGTTGAAGGCGTCGACGCGGGTGGACGGCAGCGAGAGGCCGACCTTGTCCTCCGTGTAGCGGTCGGCCAGGCCCTTGGCGATCTCACCGATCTCGGTGTGGTCGGCGGAGGACAGCGACAGCAGGCCGACCTCCTCGAAGCCGGTGGCCTTGAGTCCGCGGTCGACCATCTCGCCGATGCCGGTGATGCTTCGCTCCCGCACGGGGCGCGTGATCATGCCGGCCTGGCAGAAGCGGCAGCCGCGGGTGCAGCCGCGGAAGATCTCCACGGACATCCGCTCGTGCACGGTCTCCGCGAGCGGGACGAGCGGCTGCTTGGGGTAGGGCCACTCGTCGAGGTCCATCACGGTGTGCTTGGAGACCCGCCACGGCACGCCGGGGGCGTTCGGCACGACCCGGGCGATCCGGCCGTCCGGCAGGTACTCGACGTCGTAGAACCTCGGCACGTACACGCCGCCGGTGCGGGCCAGCCGCAGCAGCAGCTCGTCGCGGCCGCCCGGGCGGCCCTCGGCCTTCCACTCCCGGACGATCCTGGTGATGTCGAGCACAGCCTGCTCGCCGTCACCGATCACCGCGCAGTCGATGAAGTCCGCGATCGGCTCGGGGTTGAACGCGGCATGGCCGCCGGCCAGCACGACCGGGTGGTCCTCGGTGCGGTCGCGGGACTCCAGCGGGATGCCGGCCAGTTCGAGCGCCGTCAGCATGTTGGTGTAGCCGAGCTCGGTGGAGAAGGAGAGCCCGAACACGTCGAACGCCTTCACCGGCCGGTGGGCGTCCACCGTGAACTGGGGCACGCCGTGCTCGCGCATCAGCGCCTCCAGGTCCGGCCACACGCTGTAGGTGCGCTCGGCGAGGACGCCCTCCTGCTCGTTGAGCACCTCGTAGAGGATCATGACGCCCTGGTTGGGCAGCCCCACCTCGTAGGCGTCGGGGTACATGAGCGCCCAGCGGACGTCGCAGGCGTCCCAGTCCTTGACGGTCGAGTTGAGCTCGCCGCCGACGTACTGGATCGGCTTCTGGACGTGCGGGAGGAGAGCCTCCAGGCGTGGGAAGACCGATTCGACAGTCATGAGTACCAGGAACCCTTACGACGTTCGGAACCGCCGCGCGCTCAGCACGGCGACGGCTGGGTGGGGTGACCCTCAAGAGTAGCCGAACCGCCGTGTTCCCCGGCCCGGGTGCCTTCGCCCCCGGGACCCGCCGCGGGCCGCGCGACCGCCCGTGCCGGGGGGTGTACGGACAGGTCCCGGCACGTGAACGCGGCCCCACCGCGGGACCCCGGCGACTGTTGACACGCTCCGAGGCCGCGTGCGGTACTGGCAAGGCTCCACCGGAAGGTCCTGTGCGTCCCCGGGACAAGGGAGTCGGCCGCGCGCGAACCGGCCGTGCCGGGCGGCCCGGCACGACCCCGCGCCGGACTCCCGGCCCAGGCCCCGCCCGCGCCGACCCGCCCGCCCGCCCCCGAGGACTGGAGAGTCATGACCGACACGGGCCGGCGGACGCGCCGGATCGACAGCCCGTGCAACGACACCGAGAGCTACCCGACCGTGGCCCGGGCGATCGCCGCAGCCCGCGGGCTGGCCCGCCGCCACCCCGGCCGCTGCCGGGTGCGCGAGGTGGGCCGTTCCCGCGCCGGACGCCCGCTGGTACTGCTCTCGGTGGACGACGGCGAGCACACCGTCCTCGTGGTCGGCGGCCCGCACCCGAACGAGCCGGTCGGCCTCGCCTCCGCCGTCCGGCTCGCCGAGCAGGCGCTGGCGCAGCCGCCCCGCCCCGGGGTCGGCTGGCACGTCCTGCTCTGCCTGGACCCGGACGGCGCCGCGCTGAACGAGGGCTGGCTGAACGGGCCGCTCACCGCGGCCCGGCACTACGAGCACTTCTTCCGGCCCGCCTTCCACGAGCAGCCCGAGCTGCTGCCGCACCCGGACGGGCCGCTCACCCCGATGCCGGAGAGCCGGGTGCTGACCGGGCTGATCGACGAGCTGCGCCCGGTGCTCCAGTGCTCGCTGCACGGCGTGGACTTCGGCGGCGCCTTCGTCCAGCTCACCCGGCCGCTGCCGGCCCTCGCCGGGCGCTTCGCCCGTTCGGCGGCCCGCGGCGGCATCCCGCTGGACGTCGACTCCTACGACGCGCTCGGCTGGGCCAGCCCGGCGCCCGGCACCTATCTGATGCCGCTGCCGGGCCGGAGCCGGCAGCCGCTGCCGGACCGCCCCGAGCTGTCCACCTGGGCGTACGCGGGGCGCCACGGCGGGACGACGGCGGTGCTGGAGGTCCCGATGTGGGCGGTCGACGCGGTCGGCGACCACCGCCCGGCCCCGGACGTGGCCGCCGCCATGGCGGCCTGCGCGGACCGGCTGCGGTCCCGGGTGGCGGAGCTGACCGCCCTGCTGCCGCAGGTGCCGACGCACGCGGGGGTGGCGTACGGGCCGCTGCTGCGCTCGGTCGAGTTCAATCTGGCGGTCTGCCCGCCGGTGGTGGACGACTGGCTGGCGAACTGGTCGGCGGCGGCGCTGTCGGTGTCCCGGGTGACGACGGCCCGCATCGTCGCCGAGCGGTTGCCGCTGCGGATCGCCGCGATGCTGCTGCGGCTGCTCGCGGACAGCGGCGGCCCGGCGGCGGACACGGCCCGGGCGCGGGCCCGGGGGGTGGCGGCGGCGAGCCTGGAGGGCCTGCAGCGGCTGGGCGCCCGCTGGGTCCCGGTCGAGACCCAGGTCGCCCACCAGACCAGGGCGGTGCTCGCCGCCGCCGACCTGCTGCTGCCGTAGCACCCGGGCGTACGGCGAGGGCCGGACCGGTGATTCCCGGTCCGGCCCTCGCCGTACGCCCTCGGCCCGCTCAGGCCGCTATCGGCCGTTGGCTCTGCACCGCCTGGAGCAGCCCGATCGCCACCCAGGTGGAGAACATCGACGATCCTCCGTAGGAGACGAACGGCAGCGGGATGCCGGCCACCGGCATGATGCCCAGGCACATCCCTATGTTCTCGAAGCCCTGGAAGGCGAACCAGGCGACCACCCCGGCCGCCACGATCGTGCCGTACAGGTCGGTGGCCTGGCGGGCGATCCGGCAGCCGCGCCAGAGCACGACGCCCAGCAGCACGATGATCGCCATCGCCCCGAGGAAGCCGAGCTCCTCGCCGGCGACCGTGAAGACGAAGTCGGTCTGCTGCTCCGGCACGAACTGCCCGGTGGTCTGGGTGCCGTGGAACAGCCCCTTGCCGGTCAGTCCGCCGGAGCCGATCGCGATCCGGGCCTGCGCGGTGTTGTAGCCGACGCCGGACGGGTCGAGCGCCGGGTTGGCGAAGGCCGCGAAGCGGTCGATCTGGTACTTGCTCAGCACGCCGAGCTTCCAGATCGCGACGCAGCCGCCGACGCCCGCCAGGATCAGTCCGAACACCCAGCGGTTGGCCGCGCCGGAGGCGAGCAGGATGCCCAGCACGATGACGGCCATCACCATCACCGAGCCGGCGTCCGGCATCAGCATCACGATCGCCATCGGCAGGGTCGCCCAGACCAGCGCCCGGAACACCGCCTTGTTCGCCGGGAACTCCCGTTCCCCGGCGTCCACCTGGTCGGACATCACCAGCGCCATGGACAGCACGATCGCCAGCTTGGCGAACTCGGCCGGCTGCACGGAGAAGCCGCCGCCCAGCTGGATCCAGGAGTGCTGGCCGTTGATGGTCGAGCCGAGCGGGCTCAGGGTGGCCATCAGCAGCAGGATCACACCGGCGTACAGGAAGGGCACCACGGTGCGGAACCGCCGGCTCCCTATCGCTATCACCACGGCGCACAGCGCCGCCCCGACCATGACGTTGGTCAGGTGCCGGAACAGGAAGTACTGCGGGTCGCCGTGGGTGAGGGAGTCGCGTCCCCGGGTGGCCGACCAGACCAGCAGGGAGCTGCCCAGCGACAGGACGGCCGCGGCCAGCAGCAGTATCCAGTCGATCCGCCACAGCGGGGAGTCCTTGGCCAGCGCCTTGGGCACCCCGCCGCGCTGCGGGGCGAGCCGGAGCTGGCGGTAGGAACCGTAGGAGGTCATGCCCGGCCCCTTCCGGTGGTGGAGCGGGTGGGTTCGACGGCGGCCGCGGCGGCGATGCCCGGCACCGGGATGCCGCCGCCGGACCGGTCCGGGTCCAGGAAGGCCGGCGGCGCGCCGAGCAGGGCGGCCGGGGCGACCGGGCCGGCCGGAGCGGCGGAGCCGGCCGCGGCGTCGAAGGACACCGGCTTGATGATCGCGGTGCCGTCCGGGTTGAACTTCGGCAGTTCGGCCTGCGGCTTCGGCAGCAGCGCCTTGCCCTGGTCGATGTTGCCCTTGTCGTCGACGCCGTACAGGGACTGGTAGATCCGCCGGATCGCGTCGCCGGAGCCGCCGGAGCCGGTGCCGCCCTGGCTTATCGTCATCACGACCGCGTAGTCGCGGCTGTAGGTGGTCAGCCACGAGGTGGTCTGCTTGCCCTCGACCTCGGCGGTGCCGGTCTTGGCGTGCAGTTCGATCTTGCCCTGGGGCCAGCCCGCGCCGGTGAACTTCCAGGCTGCGGTGCCGCTGGTGACGACGCCCGCGGTGGCCTGGTCGATGTAGCCGAGCAGCTTCTGGTCGCCGGGCAGCCGGCCGTCCTCGTGCGGGGCGATCTCGCGGACGAGATCCCCGCCCGGGCTTATCACGGCCTTGGCGACGGTGGGCCGGTAGAAGGTGCCGCCGTTGGCGAGCGCCGAGTAGATCCGGGCCATCTGGACCGGGGTGACCAGGGTGTCGCCCTGGCCGATCGCGAAGTTGACGGCGTCACCGGCGCGCATCTGGTAGCCGTCGACGCAGTTCTCCCGGGCGATCTGGTCGGAGAAGGTGTTGCCGCCCTTCTCCGCCTGCTTGCACCAGGCGTCCTTGTTGTTGTCGTAGAAGGACTGCTTCCACTGCCGGTCGGGGACCCGGCCGGTGACCTCGCTGGGGAGGTCGATGCCGGTCTTGGCGCCGAGGCCGAACTGGTGGGCGGTCTTGAAGAACCAGTCGCCCGGGTCCTTCTTCGGCTTGATGCCGCCGTCCTTCATCCACTGGTCGTACGCCAGGCCGTAGAAGACGGTGTCGCAGGAGACCTCCAGGGCGCGCTCCAGGGAGATCGCCCCGAAGCTCTCGCTCTCGAAGTTCTTGAACTCGCGGCCGCCGATGGTCATGCTCTTCGGGCAGTCGTAGCGGCCGTCGAGCGAGTAGCCGGCCTGGACGGCGGCGGTGGTGGAGATGACCTTGAAGGTCGAGCCGGGGGCGGACTGACCCTGTATGGCGCGGTTGAGCAGCGGGAAGTTGGAGTCCTTGCTGGTCAGCGCCTGGTAGTCCTTGCCGCTGATGCCGCCCTGCCACAGGTTGGGGTCGTAGGTGGGCGCGCTGGCCATCGCGACGATCCGCCCGGTGTGCACGTCCATCACGACGGCGGCGCCGGAGTCGGCCTCGTAGTTGCGGTTGGTGACCTTGTCGAAGGTCTTGCGGGCGTCGCTCATCGCCTGCGCCAGGTTGTCCTCGACGACCTTCTGCACCTTGGCGTCGATGCTGGTCACCAGGTTGTTGCCGGTCTGCGGGGCGGCCTGGTCGGCGGTGCCGATGACCCGGCCGAGGTTGTCCACCTCCAGCTTGGTGATGCCGGCGGTGCCGCGCAGGTCGCGGTCGTAGACGGACTCCAGTCCGGCCCGGCCGATCTGGTCGGCCGGCAGGTAGCGGTCGAGGCCGACCTGCTCGGCGGTCTTGGAGACCTCCTCGTCGGTGACCGGCGAGAGGTAGCCGAGCACCTGGGCGAGGTTGGCGCCCTCGGCGCCGGTGTAGTGGCGCACGGCGGTCGGCTGGGCGGTGATCCCGGGGAAGTCCTCGCGGCGTTCCATTATCTGCATCGCCTGCTGGGTGGTCGCCTCCTTGGTGACCGGGATCGGCTGGTAAGGAGAACCGTTCCAGCAGGGCTGCTGCGTCTTGGCGTCGCAGAGCCGGACCTTCTCCTGGACGTCCTTGGCGGGCATCCCGAGCACCTCGGCGAGCCGGGTCAGCACCGCCTTGCCGGCGTCCTTCTGCTGGAGCAGCGAGGTGCGGCTGACCGAGACGACCAGCTTGGTCTCGTTCCCGGCGAGGATGCGGCCGGAGGCGTCCAGGATCTCGCCGCGGACGGCCGGTTCGACGACCTCGCGGATGTGGTTCCCGGTCGCCTTGGCGGTGTAGACGCTGGCGTTGCGGATCTGCAGGTACCAGAGCCGTCCGCCGAGGGTGGCGAGCAGCGAGAGCACCAGGATCTGCAGCACCACCAGACGGATCGTCACCCGCCGGGTTCGGCCGGTCTCGGGGATGTTGCTCACGTCTCGTGCGCTCCAAAACTGAACAGGGCGGGCAGGCTGGTCGGGGCCGGGCTACGGGCGTTTTCCCGCGCCGAGCAGGCGCTTCTTGCGGTAGGCCGGGCCGGCGGTGGGCTCGCGGGTGGTGCGGTAGCGGGTCAGGCTGCCGAGGCCGGGTCCGCCCTCGTCGTCCTCGGCGACCGACAGCGGGTCCTTGCCGAAGCGGCGGGCGACCAGCATCACGGCGGGCACCACGAAGGGCGCCAGCAGCAGGTCGTAGAGCAGGGCGGTGACGACGAGCTGGCCGAGTCCGACGTGCCGGGCGGCGGTGTCGCCGACGAGGGCGCCGACCATCGCGTACAGCAGGGTGGAGGCGATCGCGGCGCCGGCGACCACGAGCAGCGCGCTGGAGACCGAGCGCTGGCGGCCGTGCTCGGGGCGCAGCAGTCCGGCGGCGTAGCCCATCAGGCAGAGCACCAGCGCGTAGCGGCCGATGGCGTGGTCCGAGGGCGGGGCGACGTCGGCGAGCAGGCCGGCCGCGAAGCCGACCAGGCAGCCGCCGGTGGGTCCGTAGACGAGGGCGAGGCCGACGACCACGAGCAGCAGTATGTCCGGGGTGGCGCCGGGCAGTTGCAGTCGGCCGAAGACGCTGACCTGGAGCAGAAGTCCGAGCAGGATCAGGATCGCGGAGACGGGGATGCGGGCGAGGCGCATGGCTCAGTTCCCCCCAGTGGGCTTGGCGGGCGGGACGGCCGCGGCCGGCGCGGCGGGGGCCGCGGGGGCGGCCTGGCCCTGGGCGCCCGGCGCGGGGGCGGGCGGCAGGACGGCGTCGCGCGGGTCGGTGCGGGGCGGGACGACGACGACGCCGACCAGGTCCAGCCGGGTGAACTGGACGAAGGGTTCGACCAGGACGGTCTTGGTGAGCTGTCCCGGGGTGGCCTCGACCTGGACGACCCGGCCGACCGGGACGCCGGGGACGAACGGGCGGCCGCTCTGCGAGCCGAAGGTGACCAGCCGGTCGCCCTCCTTGACCTGGGCCTTGCCGTTGAGGAGGGAGACCTTCATGGCGCTGGTGCCGCCGCCGGCGGCGAAGCCGATCTCGCCGGTGCCCTCCAGCCGGGTGCCGGCGGTGAAGCCGGGGTCGGAGGCGAGCAGCACGGTGGAGGTGGTGGGGGCGACGGTGGTGATCCGGCCGACCAGGCCCTGGCCGTTGACGACGGTCATGTCGCGGGTGAGGCCGTCGTCGCTGCCGGCGTCGATGGTGATGGTCCAGGAGAAGCCCTGGGCCGGGCCGATCGCGATGGTCTGGGCGGCCTTGACGGTGTAGCCGCCGGCGCCGGCGGTGCGCAGCAGGTCGTCGAGCTGTTTGGTGCGCCCGCCCGCCATGTCGGAGGAGGCCAGTTTCTGCCGCAGTTCGGTGTTCTCGCGGGCGAGCTGGTCGGTGCGGCCGCTGTTGGAGGCGGCGTCGCGGAAGGCGCGGACGGTGTCGGCGACCGGGTCGACGGCGCTGGCGGCACCGCGTTCGACCGGGCCGAGGACGGTGGCGGCGGCGCGCCGGGCGCCGCCGAGCGGGGAGCTCTCGCCGCCCTTGATGTCGACGGTGATCAGTGCGAACGCGACGGCCACCAGCAGGATGAGCAGCAGCCGGCTCTCTCGTGTGTCCCTCACGGTGCTGGTACTGCCCCTTCGTGCCCCTGGTCCGCCGGCCCGGGCTGTGGACCCGGGCGGGGACCTGTCGGTTCGGCTGGTGTTCCGGTTCTGCTAACGGCGCGGTGCGGCGTCGAGTACCTGCTGGAGTGCCTCGAACTCCTCGACGCACTTGCCGGAGCCGAGCGCGACGGAGTCCAGCGGGTTCTCGGCGATGTGGATCGGCATGCCGGTCTCCCGGCGCAGCCGCTCGTCCAGGCCGCGGAGCAGGGCGCCGCCGCCGGTGAGCACGATGCCCCGGTCCATGACGTCGCCGGCCAGCTCGGGCGGGCACTGGTCGAGGGTGGTCTTGACCGCGTCGATGATCGAGTTGACCGGCTCGTCGATGGCCTCGCGGACCTCGGCGGCGGAGATGACGACGGTCTTGGGCAGGCCGCTGACGAGGTCGCGGCCGCGGATCTCGGCGTGCTCGTCCTTCTCGCCCTCCAGGCCGAAGGCGGAGCCGATGCTCATCTTGATCTGTTCGGCGCTGCGCTCGCCGAGGAGCAGCGAGTACTCCTTCTTGATGTGCTGGACGATGGCGTTGTCCAGTTCGTCGCCGGCGACCCGGATGGACTGCGCGGTGACGATGCCGCCGAGGGAGATGACGGCGACCTCGGTGGTGCCGCCGCCGATGTCGACGACCATGTTGCCGGTGGGCTCGTGGACGGGGAGTCCGGCGCCGATCGCGGCGGCCATCGGTTCCTCGATGATGTGCACCTGGCGGCAGCCGGCCTGGAGGGAGGCTTCGATGACCGCGCGGCGCTCGACGCCGGTGATGCCGGAGGGGACGCAGACGACGACCCGGGGGCGGGCGAGGAAGCGGCGGCGGTGCACCTTGAGGATGAAGTAGCGCAGCATCCGCTCGGTGATCTCGAAGTCGGCGATCACGCCGTCCTTGAGGGGGCGGATGGCCACGATGTTGCCGGGCGTGCGCCCGATCATCTTCTTGGCCTCGGTGCCGACGGCGAGGATGCCCCCGGTGTTGGTGTTGACCGCGACGACGGACGGCTCGTTGAGAACGATCCCCTTGCCCCTGACGTACACCAGCGTGTTGGCAGTTCCGAGGTCGATCGCCAGGTCGCGGCCGATGAACGACAGGTTGCTCGCCATGGGGTGTGGGTGCCTTCCCGGGCTCGGAGTCATGTGGGGGTGGAGGGTGTGGGCGCCCGCGGGCGGGCGACGACCAGCTGAGCTGCCTTACCGGGCCCTTGAGTCGCGTCCATCGTAGTCACGCCGTTCGGCACGGACGTCGACCTGGGGCACGCCGTCCATTGTCCGGGGCGTGATCGCTTCTCAGGGCATTGGGACGCCGTGTCGGAGGGCCTGGTTCCCTATTTCCCGATAAGAATGCCCCGGCCGGGCCAATGGTCCCGGCCGGGGCGTCCCGAAGGTCCCGGTGCCCGCTCGGTCAGGCGTGGGCGGGGAAGAAGATCTTGATCTCGCGCTCGGCGGACTCGACCGAGTCGGAGGCGTGGATCAGGTTCTCGCGGGTGATGGTCGCGAAGTCGCCGCGGATGGTGCCGGCCCCGGCCTCCAGCGGGTTGGTGGCGCCTGCCAGCATGCGGATGCCGGCGACGACCTCCTCGCCCTCGACGATCAGGGCGATCGACGGGCCGGAGGTCATGAACTCCAGCAGCGGCTCGTAGAACGGGCGGCCGACGTGCTCCGCGTAGTGCTGCTCCAGCGTCGCCCGCTCGAAGGTGCGCAGCTCGGCGGCGGCGAGCCGCCAGCCGGCCTTGCGCTCGATCCGGCTGATGATCTCGCCGGCCAGGCCGCGCTTGACGGCGTCGGGCTTGAGCAGGACGAGAGTGCGCTGGGACACGGGGCTTCTCCTGGGGAAATCGGGTGCGGCGCACACGGATCGGCGCGCACGCGGATCGGCACGCACGCGCGATTCCGCGTGCGCCGTGCGACTACCGCAGAGGTTACCTTGCGTGAGCGAACGCCCCGGACCCGGTCCTGGCCCGGCCCGGAGGCGGTCCGGAGGCGTCTCAGGCGGTCGCGGCGGCGGTCCGGGCGGCCTTGAGTTCGTCGATCCTGCGGCCGTAGTGCACCGAGCACCACCAGAGGCCGGCGAAGATCACGCCGAGCACGAACATGGTCGGCACCACGAAGCCGCTGGCGATCAGCCCGAGCTGCAGCGCCCAGCCGACGGCCACCGCGCCGGGGCGGGTGATCATGCCGCAGAGCAGGACGCACAGCACCATGGCGATGCCGCTGACCGTCCAGAGGGCGCCGTGGGAGACGTCGGTGAGCTGCATCGCGACCAGGGCCGCGAAGAGCACCACGAGGGCCTCGCCGATCAGCGTCGAGGAGCAGAGCGTCCTCATCGTCACTTCCTCCCGAGCAGCAGGCGGGCCTCGCCCACCGTGATGACCGATCCGGTGACCAGCACCCCGGCGCCGCCGAGGTCGCCCTCCTCCTCGGCCAGGGTGACGGCGGCGGCGATGGCGTCGTCGAGCCGGGGCTCGACCTGGACCCGGTCCTCGCCGAAGACCTCGACCGCGAGTGCGGCCAGGGCGTCCACGTCCATCGCGCGGTGGGTGGAGTTCTGGGTGATGACGACCTCGGCGAGGAGCGGCTCGAAGGCCTCCAGCAGGCCGGCCACGTCCTTGTCGCCGCTGGTGCCGATCACGCCGACCAGCCGGGTGAAGCCGAAGGACTCGCCGATGGCGGCGGCGGCCGCGCGGGCGCCGTGCGGGTTGTGGGCGGCGTCCAGCAGGATGGTGGGGCTGCGCCGGACGACCTCCAGCCGGCCCGGGGAGCTGACGCCGGAGAAGCCCTGGCGGACCTTGTCGGGGTCGAGCTTCCCGCCGCGGGCGCCGCCGACGCCGAAGAACGCCTCGACGGCGGCCAGCGCGAGGGCCGCGTTCTGGGCCTGGTGCTCGCCGTGCAGCGGCAGGAAGATGTCCTCGTACTCCTCGCCGCCGATCCCGCGCAGCGTCACCAGCTGGCCGCCGATCGCGAGTTCGCGGCGGACGACGCCGAACTCCATGCCCTCGCGGGCGACCGTGGCGTCCACCTCGACCGCGCGCCGCAGGATGGTCTGGGCGGCGTCGAGCTGCTGCTGGGCGACGACCGCGACGGCGTCGGACTTGATGATCCCTGACTTCTCGACGGCGATCTCGCCGGTGGTCTCCCCCAGCTTGTCGGTGTGGTCGAGGCCGATCGGGGTGATCACGGCGACCCCGGCGTCGATGACGTTGGTGGCGTCCCAGGAGCCGCCCATGCCGACCTCGACCACGGCGACGTCCACCGGCGCGTCGGCGAAGGCCGCGTAGGCCATGCCGGTGAGCACCTCGAAGAAGGACATCGCGACCGGCTCGCGCTCGTCGACCATCCGCACGTAGGGCTCGATGTCGCGGTAGACCTCGACGAACCGCTCGGGGGTGATCGGGGCGCCGTCCAGGCTGATCCGCTCGGTGACGCTCTCCACGTGCGGGCTGGTGTAGCGGCCGGTGCGCAGCTCGAAGACGGCGAACAGCTGCTCGATCATCCGGGCGGTGGAGGTCTTGCCGTTGGTGCCGGTGATGTGGATGGAGGGGAAGGACCGCTGGGGCTGGCCCAGGATGTCCATCAGGGCCTCGATCCGGTCGAGCGAGGGCTCCAGCTTGTTCTCCGGCCAGCGCTCGGAGAGTTCCACCTCGACGTCGCGCAGGGCGTCGGCGGGGCTGCCGTCGGCGGGGCGGAGGGTGTACGGGTTCGGGTCGGCCTTGTCGCTCACGTCCACAGTCTACGGAGCGCGGGGCGGCTCTCCCGACGGGGTGAGAACCACCACTTTGCCCGAGTTGGGCGTTTTCCGCGTTTACTATCGTTTTCGCGACATCAGACCGCAAAGAAGCATTGATTCGCAGCCCAGGGAGACAAATCGCCTTTGATCATGAGGAGCACCGCGCCATGCCCGACGCCCTGCGCCAGTTCGTCGAGATGCGCCGGGACGGCTTCGTCCAGCTCGCCGGGCTGATCTCGCTGGCCCTCGTGGTCTACATGGCCCTGGTCTTCGGCCGCTTCCTGGTCTACTGGGCCGGCTCCCGGCACGCCTTCCGGCGCAACCGCCCGGCCCGCCCCGGCGACCCCGCCGCCTTCCAGTGGCACCTGGTGGTCCCCTGCCGCGACGAGGAGGCGGTGATCGCCCAGACCCTGGCCGGGCTGCGCGCCGTCGCCCCCACCGCCCACCTCTGGGTGATCGACGACGACAGCGAGGACGCCACCCGCGACCTGGTCCTGGCCGCCGCCGGGCACGACCCCCTGGTCCACCTCGTCCAGCGCCGCCGCCCGCACGCCCGGATCGGCAAGGGCGCCGCCCTCAACGCCGCCTACCGGGAGGTCTCCGCCTCGCTGCCGCCCGGCACCGACCGCTCCCGCGTCGTCCTCGGCGTGGTCGACGCCGACGGGCGGCTCGACCCCGGCACCCTCGAACAGGTCGGCAACGAGCACGCGATGGGCCGCCTCGACACCGGCGCCGTGCAGATCGGCGTCCGGATGCGCAACGCCGAGGACCCGCGCCCGCTGGCCGGCCGGGGCCGGACCGCCAACGCCCTCGCCCGCGCCCTGGTCCGGATGCAGGACGTCGAGTTCCAGGCCAACAACGCCGGCATGCAGCTGCTGCGCCGCCGCACCGGCAGCGTCGGCCTCGGCGGCAACGGCCAGTTCGTCCGGCTCACCGCCCTCGACTCGCTCACCGCCGAGGAGGGCCGCGACGGCCGCCCCTGGCCCGAGCGCGCCCTGCTGGAGGACTACGAGTCCGGCCTCGACCTGCGGCTGGCCGGCTGGCGGCTCACCCACGTCACCGAGACCAACGTCTCCCAGGAGGCCCTGGTCTCCTGGCGCCGCTTCCTCACCCAGCGCACCCGCTGGGCCCAGGGCAACATGCAGTGCCTGCGCTACACCGGCCGGGTGCTGCGCTCGCCGCACTACCGGCCCGCCGGCAAGGCCGAGGTGCTGTACACCTTCCTCCAGCCCGTGGTCTGCGTCCTGCTGGTCGTCCTCACCCCGCTGTCGCTCGCCATCACCGGCGCCGGGCTGGTGCTCTTCCCCGAGGAGACCGCCGACTTCCAGCTGACCTACGGCCCCTGGATGGCGGTCGCCTTCGTGCTCGCCACCCTGCCGATGGTCTTCTGGGGCCCCACCTACCGCCGGCTCGTCCGCCCCGACCGCGGCAGGCTCACCGGCCTGCTCTGGGGCGTCCTGGTCTGGCTCTACGCCTACCACCTGTTCGTGGTCGCCGCCCGGGCCGCCGTCCGGATGCTGCTCGGCCGCAACGGCTGGGCCAAGACCCGGCGCAACGCGGAGAAGGTCGCCGTCGGCGCCCCCACCGCCCTGGAGTCCTGACCCCGGCCGGACACCCCGCCGCCCCCTCCCCCACCGCCCCGCCCCAGACCCCGGAGCCGTCCCGCATGAACCTGTGCCCCGCCCCCCGGTCCGCCGCCCGCCCGCTCGCCCCCGGCAGCGTCGCCGTCGTCCTCGGCACCCGCCCCGAGCTGGTCAAGCTCGCCCCGCTGATCCACGAACTCGGCCCCGCCACCCGGCTGGTCCACACCGGCCAGCACTGGGACGAGGCGATGTCCGGCCGCTTCCTGCGCGACCTCGGCCTGCCCCGCCCCGAACTGCTCACCGGCGTCGGCGGCCGCCCCCGGGCCGGCCAGATCGCCCAGTCCCTCGGCCAGCTCGACGCCGCGTTCGCCGAGGACCGCCCGGCCGCCGTCGTCGTCCAGGGCGACACCAACGCCACCCTGGCCGGCGCCCTCGCCGCCAACGCCCGGGAGATCCCGCTCGTCCACGTCGAGGCCGGACTGCGCAGCTTCGACCGGGCGATGCCCGAGGAGCACAACCGGGTGATGGTCGACCACGTCTCCGACCTGCTGTGCGCCGCCACCCCCGACAACGCCGCCAACCTGCGGGCCGAGTCCCTCGACGAGGAGCGGATCGTGCTCACCGGCAACACCGTCGTCGAGGTGGTCCGCCGCTCGCTGCCCGACGCCGGGGAGCGGGCCGTCCTGCTCGCCCGGCACGGCCTCGCCGCGGACGGCTACGTCCTCGCCACCGTGCACCGGCCGGAGAACACCGACACCGCCGAGGCGCTCGGCGCCGTCCTCGCCGAGCTCGACCGGATCGCGCGGGCCGGCACGCCGGTGCTGTTCCCGATGCACCCGCGCACCCGCGCCGCCGTCGAGCGCTTCGGCCTGGACGGCCTGCTGGCCCGGCTCACGGTGACCGGACCGGTCGGCTACGCCGACTTCCTGGGCCTCGCCCGGCACGCCGCGCTGCTGGTCTCCGACTCCGGCGGGGTGCAGGAGGAGTGCACCGTGCTCGGCCGCCCGCTGCTGGTCGTGCGCCGCTCCACCGAACGGCCCGAGGCCGTCGAGACCGGCTTCGCCGCGCTGGTGGCGCCCGGTGCCGAACTCGGCGGACTCGCCCGCGCCTGGCTCGCCGACACCCCGGAACGGCTCGCCCGGCTCGCCGGCACCCCCAGCCCCTACGGGGACGGCCTGGCCTCCGCCCGGATCGCCGGACTGACCGCCCGGCTCGCCCACGGGCCCGCCGCGGCGCCGCAGGCCGCCTGACCCGACGGGGGCCGCCCGGCCGGGGCCCTCTTGACAGCGGAATTGGTCTACTCCACCTTGTGAAGGCAAGTCTCCTCCCCCGACAGGGACTTGTGTTGTCGGTAGCTCCCGCACACAGATCCGTCGACACCCGGACGGCCCTCCCCCACGAGGACCGCCGGCCTCCCCCACCGGAGATGGAGCCATGCCACCTGCCACACACCGGCGCCCGCGCGCCGTCCACTCGCTGCTCGCCGGCGCCACCGCCGTCGCCCTCGGACTCGGCGGCCTCGTGCTCGCCGGCGGCGCCGGCGCCCAGGCCGCCCCCAACGACGTCGAACTCGTCACCAACGGCGGCTTCGAGGACGCCAACCGCCTCAACGGCTGGACCTGCGCGGCCGGCGCGCCGGAGACCACCACCGTCCACTCCGGCACCGGCGCGCTGCGCTCCACCCCGGGCGGCAGCGCCACCGGCGAGTGCACCCAGACCGTCACGGTCAGGCCCTCCTCGACGTACACCCTGAGCAGCTGGGTCCAGGGCTCGTACATCTACCTCGGCGCCCGCGGCACCGGCGGCACCGATCCGAGCACCTGGACCCCCGGCGGCGCCGCCTGGTCCAAGCTCAGCACCACCTTCACCACCGGGGCCTCCACCACCAGCGTCACCGTCTACCTGCACGGCTGGTACGGACAGCCGGCCTTCCTGGCCGACGACGTCTCCCTGCTCGGCCCGGGCGACCCCAAGCCCTCCCCCACCGCGACCAGTCCCACCCCGACCGTCACCGCGTCGCCCACCGACACCACCACGCCCTCCCCCACCGCCACCACGCCGCGGCCGCCGGCCAGGCACCTGCTCACCGGCTACTGGCAGAACTTCGACAACGGCGCCACCGTGCAGCGGATCAGCGACGTCCCGGCCGCGTACGACATCATCGCGGTCTCCTTCGCCGAGGCCACCGGCACGGCCGGGGGCCTGGGCTTCGCCCTGGACCCGACGCTCTCCTCCCGGCTCGGCGGCTACACCGAGGCGCAGTTCAAGGCCGACATCGCGGCCAAGAAGGCGGCCGGCAAGAAGGTGATCCTGTCGGTCGGCGGCGAGAAGGGCACGGTGTCCGTCAACAGCTCCGCCTCCGCCACCAACTTCGCCAACAGCGCCTGGTCGCTGATGCAGACCTACGGCTTCGACGGCGTCGACATCGACCTGGAGAACGGCGTCAGCTCCACCTGGATGGGCCAGGCGCTGCACACCCTGGCGGGCAGGGCCGGCTCCGGCTTCACGCTCACCATGGCGCCGCAGACCATCGACATGCAGTCGACCGGCGCGGAGTACTTCAAGCTGGCGCTGAACGTGAAGGACATCCTCACCATCGTCAATATGCAGTACTACAACTCCGGCGCGATGCTGGGCTGCGACGGGCAGGTCTACTCCCAGGGCACCGTCAACTTCCTGACCGGCCTCGCCTGCATCCAGCTCAAGGGCGGGCTGCGGCCCGACCAGGTCGGACTCGGCGTCCCGGCCTCCACCAGCGCGGCCGGCGGCGGCTACGTCAGCCCGAGCGTGGTCAACAACGCGCTGGACTGCCTGGCCGCCGGGACCAACTGCGGCACCTTCAAGCCCGACACCAAGTGGCCCGGGATCGGCGGGGCCATGACCTGGTCGACCAACTGGGACGCCAAGGCGGGCGGCGGGATCGCCTCCACCGTCGGCTCGCACCTGCACGCGATGCCGTAACCGGCACGCGGACTCCGCCGACGAGGCGGGAGCCGGGGGCCCGGAGCCGGTCACACGCCGGCCCGGGCCTCCGGCACGCTTGCGGGCGCGCCGCCGTGACGGCGGCGCAGCTCGGCGGTGATCCCGGCCAGCTCGCCCTCCGGCAGCAGCGGCAGCATCATCGCCACGCCCTGGAGCAGCCCGCCGAGCAGGAAGGTGGTGTCGGGGGTGGCGGCGACCAGGTCCCGGACCTCCGTCACCTCGCCGGCCGCGACCGCCTCGATCAGCCGGGCCGCGTCCACGCCGTCCTCGTCGACGAGCACCGCCCCGGTGTCGCGCGGGGCCCGCCGGGCCATCGACCGCAGCACCCGGTCGCCCACCTCGGGCGCGTAGGCCTTGCGGACCGCCTCGGCGGCGATCCAGGTCAGCAGTGTGGCCACCTCGCGCTCGACGTGCTCGTCCAGCAGCCGGTCCAGCGCGTGGTCGAACGCGAGCTGGTTGCCGTGCCGGAACGCGAGCAGCAGGGTCGCCGCGCGCGCCTTGGCCTCCTCGACCGCCTCGACAGGCAGCTCGTCGGCCGACACCTCGGTCACCACCACCACGCCCATGCCCTCCCGTCGTCCCTCACTGTCCGGAACTCGAAGCACACCGTACACATCCGACCTGCGAAATTCCGCGAAACCGCGCGGGCAAGACAGGAATCGATTCGGGCGGAATAGGACCTCACCCGGTCCAGGATGAATATTCGCCGGAAGGGAGCAACGAATTGGGCTATTGGGACTCCCGATCAGCCGACATCCGGAAAAGCGGAGGAGCCGCACCCCGCGTCGGCGGGGTGCGGCTCCTGGTGCACCGGGCGACGGCTCCGGGGAGCCGTCGGCGCGTCAGCCCTGCGGCAGCGCCGCGAGCTGGGCGGTGATCCGGGCGATGTCGGCCTCGGCGGCCTCCTGGCGGGTCCGGATCTTGGCGACCACGTCGTCCGGCGCCTTGGCGAGGAACGCCTCGTTGCCGAGCTTGCCGGCGGTCTGGGCCTTCTCCTTCTCGGCCGCCGCGAGGTCCTTGGCGAGGCGCTTGCGCTCCGCCGCGACATCGATCGTGCCGGACAGGTCCAGTGCCACGGTGGCACCGGCGACCGGCAGCGAGGCGGTGGCCGCGAAGCCCTCCTCCGGCACGGTCAGACGCAGCAGCGAGCGGATCGCGTCCTCGTGCACGGCCAGCACGGTGCCGTCCAGGTCCAGCCGGGCCGGGACCCGCTGGCCCGGCTTCAGGCCCTGGTCGGTGCGGAACCGGCGCACCTCGGTGACCACCCGCTGCAGGGTGGCGATCTCCGCCTCGGCCCCGGCGTCGCGGAACCCGCTGTCCTGCGGCCAGTCGGCGACGACGAGCGACTCGGCCCCGGTGAGCGTGGTCCACAGCGTCTCGGTGACGAAGGGCACGATCGGGTGCAGCAGCCGCAGCGTGATGTCGAGGACCTCGCCGAGGACCCGGCGCGCGGCGTCGGCCTGCGGGCCGCCCTTGGCCAGGGTGGTCTTGGAGAGCTCCACGTACCAGTCGAAGACCTCGTCCCAGGCGAAGTGGTACAGCGCCTCGGAGAGCTTCGAGAACTGGTAGTCGTCGTACAGCGCGTCCACCTCGGCGACGGTGCTGTTCAGACGCGACAGGATCCAGCGGTCCGCGGCCGTCAGCTCCTCCGGCGCGGGCAGCGGGCCCTCGACGGTGGCGCCGTTCATCAGCGCGAAGCGGGTCGCGTTCCAGATCTTGTTGGCGAAGTTGCGGGCCGCCTGGACCCAGTCCTCGCCGATCGGGACGTCGACACCCGGGTTGGCGCCCCGGGCCAGCGTGAACCGCAGCGCGTCCGAGCCGTACTTGTCCATCCAGTCCAGCGGGTTGACCACGTTGCCGAAGGACTTCGACATCTTCTTGCCGTTCTGGTCACGGACCATGCCGTGCAGCGCGATGGTGTGGAACGGCGGGGTGCCGTCCATCGCGTAGAGCCCGAACATCATCATCCGGGCGACCCAGAAGAACAGGATGTCGTAACCGGTGACCAGGACGGAGTTCGGGTAGAACTTCGCCAGGCTCCCGGTCTGCTCCGGCCAGCCGAGCGTGGAGAACGGCCACAGGCCCGAGGAGAACCAGGTGTCCAGGACGTCGGTGTCCTGGTGCCAGCCCTCGCCCGCGGGCGGCTGCTCGTCCGGGCCGACGCAGACGATCTCGCCGTTCGGGCCGTACCAGACCGGGATCCGGTGGCCCCACCACAGCTGGCGCGAGATGCACCAGTCGTGCAGGTTGTCCACCCAGTCGAAGTAGCGCTTCTCCATCTCCTGCGGGTGGATCTTGACCCGGCCGTCCCGGACGGCGTCGCCGGCCGCCTGGGCCAGCGGGCCGACCTTGACCCACCACTGCATCGACAGCCGCGGCTCGATGGTGGTCTTGCAGCGCGAGCAGTGGCCCACCGAGTGGACGTACGGGCGCTTCTCGGCGACGATCCGGCCCTCGGCGCGCAGCGCGGCGACGATCGCCGAGCGGGCCTCCAGCCGGTCCAGGCCCAGGAACGGGCCGTGCACGGTGATCACCGCGTGCTCGTCCATCACCGCGATGTTCGGCAGGCCGTGGCGCTGGCCGATCTCGAAGTCGTTCGGGTCGTGGGCCGGGGTCACCTTGACGGCGCCGGTGCCGAACTCCGGGTCGACGTGCTCGTCGGCGACGATCGGGATCCGGCGGCCGGTGAGCGGCAGCTCGATCTCGGTGCCGACCAGGTGCCGGTAGCGCTCGTCGTCCGGGTGGACGGCGACCGCGGTGTCACCCAGCATCGTCTCGGCGCGGGTGGTGGCGACGACGATGGAGTCCTCGCCCTCGCCGTAGCGGATCGAGACCAGCTCGCCGTCGTCGTCCTGGTACTCCACCTCGATGTCCGAGATGGCGGTCAGGCAGCGCGGGCACCAGTTGATGATGCGCTCGGCGCGGTAGATCAGCTCGTCGTCGAAGAGCTTCTTGAAGATGGTCTGGACCGCCTGCGACAGGCCCTCGTCCATGGTGAAGCGCTCGCGCGACCAGTCGACGCCGTCGCCGAGCCGGCGCATCTGGCCGGAGATCTGGCCGCCGGACTCCGCCTTCCACTTCCAGACCCGCTCGACGAACTCCTCGCGGCCCAGGTCGTGGCGGGACTTGCCCTCCTTGGCGAGCTCGCGCTCGACCACGTTCTGGGTGGCGATGCCGGCGTGGTCCATACCGGGCTGCCAGAGCGCCTCGAACCCCTGCATCCGCTTGCGGCGGACCAGGGCGTCGATCAGCGTGTGCTCGAAGGCGTGGCCCAGGTGCAGCGAGCCGGTGACGTTCGGCGGGGGGATGACGATGGTGTACGGGGGCTTGTCGCTCGTGGCGTCGGCGGTGAAGTAACCGCGCTCTACCCAGCGCTCGTACAGCTCGCCCTCTACGTCCGCCGGAGTGTAGGTCGTCGGGAGGGTGGCTGCGTCGTCCCCTGCGGGCGTGCTCGCGGGGCGCTGGTTCGTGGTGTCGGTCACGACGCACAGTTTACGTAACCCGGGAACCCGGTTACGAACGCCTTTCACCCCCCGGACTCCCGGACCGGCCCGGAAGGGCGCGTACGCGAGGGCCCCGGCGCCGCCGCGGGGGCGGCACCGGGGCCCTGGCCCGGCCCGGGAGCACTGGGCCGGAGGGGTCTCAGGCGCTCTTGTCGCGCCGCTCCCGCTTGATCATGTCGCGCGGCACCAGGGTGGGGATGGCGTGCTTGGAGACGACGTCCCCGGTCACGACCACCCGGGCGACGTCCTGACGCGAGGGGACCTCGTACATCACGGACATCAGCACCTCCTCCATGATGGCCCGCAGACCGCGCGCGCCGGTGCCGCGCAGGATCGCCTGGTCCGCGATGGCCTCCAGCGCGTCCCGGGAGAACTCCAGCTCCACACCGTCGAGTTCGAAGAGCTTGCGGTACTGCTTGACCAGCGCGTTCTTCGGCTCGGTGAGGATCTGCAGCAGCGCCTCGCGGTCGAGGTTGTGCACGCTGGTGATCACCGGCAGACGGCCGATGAACTCGGGGATCATGCCGAACTTGACGAGGTCCTCCGGCATCACCTGACGGAAGTGGTCGCTGGCGTCCTGCTCCCGCTTCGAGCGGATGTTCGCCCCGAAGCCGATGCCCTTGGCACCCGCCCGGCCCTCGATGATCCGCTCCAGGCCCGCGAACGCGCCACCCACGATGAACAGCACGTTGGTGGTGTCGATCTGGATGAACTCCTGGTGCGGGTGCTTGCGCCCGCCCTGCGGCGGCACCGAGGCTGTGGTGCCCTCAAGGATCTTCAGCAGCGCCTGCTGCACGCCCTCGCCGGAGACGTCCCGGGTGATCGACGGGTTCTCGCTCTTACGGGCGACCTTGTCGATCTCGTCGATGTAGATGATCCCGGTCTCGGCCTTCTTGACGTCGTAGTCCGCCGCCTGGATCAGCTTCAGCAGGATGTTCTCGACGTCCTCGCCGACGTAGCCGGCCTCGGTCAGCGCGGTGGCGTCCGCGATGGCGAACGGCACGTTCAGCATCCGGGCCAGGGTCTGCGCCAGCAGCGTCTTGCCGGAACCGGTCGGACCGAGCAGCAGGATGTTGGACTTCGCCAGCTCGATGGCGTCCTCGCGGCCGTTCCCGCCGCTGCGCCCGGCCTCACCGGCCTGGACCCGCTTGTAGTGGTTGTAGACCGCCACCGACAGGGCCTTCTTGGCGAGGTCCTGGCCGACCACGTACTGGTCGAGGAACTCGTAGATCTCGCGGGGCTTCGGCAGCTCCTCGAAGCGCACCTCGGAGGTCTCGGCGAGCTCCTCCTCGATGATCTCGTTGCACAGGTCGATGCACTCATCGCAGATGTACACGCCTGGGCCGGCGATCAGCTTCTTCACCTGCTTCTGCGACTTGCCGCAGAACGAGCACTTGAGCAGGTCGCCACCGTCTCCGATGCGTGCCACGAGGTGCTTCCCCTTCGCCAGGGGCCCCGCGGGGTTTCCGGGGCCTGGTGCTGTGGACCGAAGACGCCGACGGCGATCGGTCTCGCTGTCCGACGGTACTCTGCCGAGCCGTCGATTCCGCCCTCTTCGCCGGGTCTGCCCTACGCCCTGGGCGAATTGATACCGAACAGATGCCGTCGGAGGAGCCACCGGTGCGCCAGGGGCGGGGCGCGCGAACCGATCGCGCGCCCCGCCCCCGGCTCCCCCGGCCCGGGTACGGCGCCGAGGGGGTGCTGGCCTCAGGAGGTCAGCGAGGCCTTGCGGGTCGAGATGACCAGGTCCACCAGACCGTACTCGACGGCCTCCTCGGCGGTGAGGATCTTGTCGCGCTCGATGTCCTCGCGGACCACCTCGACCGACTTGTTGGAGTGCTTCGACAGCATCTCCTCCAGCTGCTCGCGCATCCGGAAGATCTCCCGGGCCTGGATCTCCAGGTCCGAGACCTGGCCGCGGCCGGTCTCGGTGTACGGCTGGTGGATCAGGATGCGGGCGTTCGGCAGCGCCATCCGCTTGCCGGGGGTGCCCGCCGCCAGCAGCACGGCCGCCGCCGAGGCCGCCTGGCCCATGCAGACGGTGGTGATGTCGGGCTTGACGTACTGCATGGTGTCGTAGATGGCCGTCAGGGCCGTGAACGAGCCGCCGGGCGAGTTGATGTACATCTGGATCTCGCGGTCCGGGTCCATCGACTCCAGGCACAGCAGCTGCGCCATGATGTCGTTGGCCGAGACATCGTCCACCTGGGAGCCGAGGAAGATGATGCGCTCCTCGAACAGCTTGGCGTACGGGTCGTACTCGCGGATGCCCTGGGAAGTGCGCTCGACGAAGCGCGGGACGATGTAGCGGCCCTCCGCTCGCATGTCCTCGACGCGGGCCTTGGCGGCCGACAGGCTGGGGATGTTCATGGGTGTTCTGGTCCTCCGGAGCGTTGTGGCTGTGGTCTCGTGGGCCCGGGGCGGGGCTCAGGCGCCGGTGCCGCCGCCGCCGGGGACGTCCGCGGCACTGTGCATGATCGCGTCGATCAGGCCGTACTCCAGGGCCTCCTCCGGGGTGAACCAGCGGTCACGGTCGGAGTCCCGGGTGATCTGCTCGAAGGACTGGCCGCTGTGGAAGGCGATCAGCTCCGACATCCGCTTCTTGGTGCGCAGCAGCTGCTCGGCCTGGATCCGGATGTCCGTGGCCGAACCGCCGAGGCCGGCGGACGGCTGGTGCATCAGGATGTTGGCGTTCGGCAGCGAGAAGCGCTTGCCCTTGGCGCCCGCGGTCAGCAGGAACTGACCCATCGAGGCCGCCATGCCCATCGCGATCGTGACGACGTCGTTCTTGATGTACTGCATGGTGTCGTAGATCGCCATGCCGGCCGAGATCGAGCCGCCCGGAGAGTTGATGTAGAGGAAGATGTCCTTGTCCGGGTCCGCGGCCAGCAGCAGCAGCTGAGCGGTGATCTTGTTGGCGATGTCGTCGTCGACCTGCTGGCCGAGGAAGATGATCCGCTCGTTGAGCAGCCGGTTGTAGACCTGGTCGCCGAGGCCGCCGAGCACGTCACCAGCGGCGGCGTGCGGCGCCATCGGGCCGGGCATCTGCATCTGCGGGTACGTCACTTAGCCACCTGCTCAGTCGATTTGGACGGTCGCTCCACGGCCGTCACGATGTCGCACAGCTTCCGGGTATCACGTCGTGATTGTTGCTGTCCATGGACCCTAACGCGCAGGCCGGGCCGCAGAATCCCTCACGCAGAACTGTTCGCTGTGAGCGCAGGGTTCGCGGCGGCAACGCAGCGGGCCCGGACACCGTGAGGCGTCCGGGCCCGCTGTCGGCTCGGGGCGAGCGAGGCTACCGGGGCGATCAGGCCTCGGCCTTCTCCTCGGCCTCGGCCTCGGCGGCCGGGGCCTCGACGGCCTCGGCCGACTCGTCGGCCTCGTCGTCGTCGAAGTTGACCTCGTTGCCCTCGGTGTCGACGACCTTGGCGGCCTCGACCACGGTGGCCAGCGCCTTGCCGCGGGCGACCTCGCCGACCAGCAGCGGAACCTGGCCGCCCTGGACGACCTGCTGGGCGAACTGGTCCGGGGTGAGACCCGAGCCGGCGGCGCGACGGATGAGGTGCTCGGTCAGCTCCTCCTGGGAGACGTTGAGCTCCTCGTCGGCGACGATCTGGTCCAGGACGAACTGGGTCTTGATGCCCTTCTTCGCCTGCTCCTCGGTCTCCGCCAGGAACTCCTCCTCCGACTTGCCCTGGGTCTCCAGGTAGGTCGCCAGGTCGAGGCCCATCGGCTCCAGCTGGTGGTGCTCGAGGTTGTGCTTGCGGGTCTCGATCTCGTCCTTGAGGAGCTTCTCCGGGAACTCGATCTCGACCAGGCCGAGCAGCGCGTCCAGCACCTTCTCCTGGGCCTGGGTGGCCTGGTCGTACTCCTTCATGCGCTCCAGGCGCTTGCGGGAGTCGGCCTTCAGGTCCTCCAGGGTGTCGAACTCGCTCGCCAGCTGGGCGAACTCGTCGTCCAGCTCCGGCAGCTCCTTCTCCTGGACCGCGGTGACCGTGACGGTGACCTCGGAGGTCTGGCCGGCCTGGGTGCCGCCCTTGAGCTCGGTGGTGAAGGTCGCGGTGCCACCGGCCTCCAGGCCGACGACGGCCTCGTCGATGCCGTCGATCAGACGGCCCGAGCCGATCTCGTAGCTGACGCCGGACGCGGTGCCGTCCTCCGGCACCTCGCCGTCGACCTTGGCCTCGAGGTCGAGGACCACGGTGTCACCGGCGGCCGCGGCGCGCTCGACGTCCTTGACCGAGGAGAAGCGCTCGCGCAGCTGCTCCAGGGACTTGTCGATGTCCTCGTCCGAGACGACGATCGGGTCGACGGTGACCTCGATGGCCGAGAAGTCCGGGAGAGTGATCTCCGGACGGATGTCCACCTCGGCGGTGAACTTCAGGTCGCCGCCATCGGCGATCTTCTCGACACCCTCGATGTTGGTGATGTCGGGCTGTCCGAGGACCTCGATCTTGCCCTCGTCGACGGCCTGCGTGTAGAAGCGCGGGAGGGCGTCGTTGACGGCCTCCTCCAGCACGGCGCCACGGCCGAAGCGCTGGTCGATGACCCGGTTCGGGATCTTGCCCTTGCGGAAGCCCGGGACCGAGACCTGCTGGTTGATCTTCTTGTACGCCGCGTCGAGGCTGGGCTTGAGCTCCTCGAAGGGCACCTCGACGGTGAGTCGAACCCGGGTCGGGTTCAGAGTCTCGACGGCGCTCTTCACGGTGGGGTCTCCTATGGGGCTTGCGGTCGGGTTGCCTGCACCCTCCCCGGACGGTCGGCCGGAGCCGGGTCGGTCGGGTCGGGCGAGACGGGCGATGGGCGGTTGGAGCTGCATCTCCCGTGGGGGGTGGACGGTGAGCGTGACTCCTCGCCCTCGTGCGGTCGGCCTGGGTTGACGCCACAGGGACTACCGCCAGCGCCCCATCCTACCGGTACCACGAAAGGCGGACGCCAGCGCGCCGCCTTCGGCGGCCCTTCGGGGCCGTTCCGGGGCGTTTCCGGCCTGTTCGCGGGCGATCGGGGAGGCGTCCGCGCCCGGGGGCGCGCGCCCGGAGTGTGGCGTGCGGCACTCTTTCCGGTGAGCGCTCCGCACGGCACGACGGGACACCGCGGGGAGGAGCGGCAAGGGGTCGCGTCGGGCACCAACGACAACAGGGCCCCGCCGTGGGCGAGACCCTGCGCACTCTGTCGGGGTGGCCGGATTCGAACCGACGGCCTTCCGCTCCCAAAGCGGACGCGCTACCAAACTGCGCCACACCCCGTGGTGCCGAGAGGAAGCGTACACGCCGGGCCCTGCCGGATCGGCGAGATATTCCGAGGCCCTCACGGGAATGGGGTGTGCGCGCGACCGACCGGACCAGGTACGCTGTTCCCGACCTTCCGTCCGGTGACGGCCGGGGGTTCGCGCGGGTGTAGCTCAATGGTAGAGCCCTAGTCTTCCAAACTAGTCACGCGAGTTCGATTCTCGTCACCCGCTCTGCGGGACGGCCCCGAGGGATGCTGAGCATCCGTCGGGGCCGTTCGCATGCCCGGGGCCCTTCGCGCCTCCGCGGCCGGTCGTCCGGCGCGGGCGGTTCAGAGTCCGAGCCGGGCGGCGCGGGCGGCGGCCCGCTCCAGCAGCCGGTGCACGTCGGACTGGCGGGTGGAGGGCCGGTCGTTGAACTCGTCCGGGGAGCCGACCCGGCGGCCGGTCGCGTGCAGCACCTCCATCAGCTGGACCCGGGCGGTACGGGCGGTGGCCGGGGTGCCGTAGCCGTGAGCGAGCACCGCGGCCTGGGCACCGAGCAGGCAGACCCGGCCGGCCCCGTCCCACATCGCGCCCTGCAGCCATCCGTGCGCCGTGATGTAGCGGGAGGCGAGGCCGAGGTGCTCGGCGGCGGTCACCGGCACGGGCCGGGCCGGGCGGCGCAGCGCGCGGTCGAGCAGGGTGGCGCGGGGCGGGGCGTGCTCGGCGTACCAGGGCCGGAGCACCGAGCCGAACGGGCAGACGTACGGCCCGCCGCCGGGCGGGAGGTAGGGCGCCGGGGTGCACGCCGGGGCGGGCAGCGAGGCCAGGTACGCCTCGATCTCGGCGACCAGTCCGGAGGCGTCCGGGGTGAGCAGCGGTGCCGGCGGGGGTTTCGGTGCGGTGCGGGGCATGCGGCGTTCTCCAGGCGGTGCCGGGGGTGTCCGCTACCCAAAGTGGGGCATCAGTGACATTTCCGCGACCGGAGCGAGGGGTCCGCCGACCCGGGCGCGCCCGGGTCGCGCCGGCCCGGTCCTGCCGTGCCCGCACGGTTTCCCGGGGGGCCTCCGGGCCGATAGCCTCGGCGGCGTTCGAGAGCAGTTCGACGGGCAGACGACAGTTCGAGACGATTCGAAGCCCAGAGCCTAGGAGTCCCCGTGCGCCCGCAGGACCGACTGGCCGTCATACAGCGCTGCGTGGTCCGGGAGATGGCACGGCTCGGGCAGGAGTTCACCGCCGACGGCGAGGTGGTGCGCGGTCCCGGCACCACGGCGGTGGCCGTGCGCGAGCACCAGGACGGCGAGGGCCCGGGGCACGTCGACCTCGGCTGGGTGCTGGAGCTCGGCCGGGCGGACGCGCCGGTGGTGTGGGACTGCACGGCGGGCCTCGGCAAGACCGAGGAGGAGAAGCTCGACAACGCGGTGCGCATGTGGGCGACGACCACGGCGAGCGCGCTGGTCGAGCTGGGGGAGGGCCGGGGGGCGCACGGCGACCACGCCGACCACCCCGAACTGCCGGGCTGGCACACCGTCCAGGGGCCGGCGGCGGTGTTCGGGTTCGGCAACGAGCGGCTGGCCGCCTGGCTGGCCGGGAACCGGGTGGTGCCGGCGCTGGCGCCCGCGCTGCTGGCGGGGCTGGCCGGACCGGGCGGGCGGCGGCCGCACGGGGTGAAGCTGTTCCTGGGCGGCCGCACGGGGGACGACGTGGCCGAGGTCCGGGTCGACGGCGAGGTCAGCGAGGCGGCCTCGGCGGCGCTGCGCGCGCTGGACTGGCCGCGCGGCGAACGGCTCTGCTGGGCGCGGCTGTTCGTCCTGCTGACGGCCCACGGGGAGCCGCTGGCCCCGGCGGGCACCGACGGAGCGGAGCCGGCCCGGCCGGCGGCCGTGGCGGCGGCACGCCCGCAGGGCCTCTTCGCCCGGTGGCGGCAGGCAAGACGCGCGGACCGGTGAACGGTTCGCCGGCCGCGGAGGGCCGGCGGGCCGCAGATCAGCTGGCGATGCCGGAGATGGACTTGGCGACCTGGCTCAGGAAGTCCTGGATCGGCTTGGCTGCCGTGCTCTGGTTGAGCATGAAGCCGAACAGGGCGGCCAGGATGAAGTGCCCGGTCTTCAGCTGCTTCTGGCGGATGAAGATGAAGCAGACGATGCCGAACAGGACCAGCGCGGAGACGGAGAGTGCCACCCGGACTCACTTCCTCGTTTCATAGCGGGGCGCCACCGGCTGACGACCCCTGTGAAGCCGGACCCCGGCCTGTCCGACGGTCCCGAGGCGGAACAGCAGTTCGTCCGGCCCGTCGAAGCCGGAGGGAAGGCCGCCCGGCACGGCCGCACGGTGTCCTTCGTGCCGCATGTGACGCCCCCCATCCCCCGAATCCTGAACAGTCCCGCCCGGACTCAGTGTGGTCGACCGTGCCGACTGCGTAAAGGCCTGACTGACTGTCGAACACCGGCATCCTGCGATGCGAGACGAGTTTCCGCCGACCGGGACGATAGTCGAGACATCCTGACGAATCGTCGGCGGGGTGCCGCTGAGCGGCCGGGAAACGTTCGGCGGGCCGGACCGGAACCGGCAGGTCCGCTCCGCCTCCGGAGCACCGGAATTGGCCGAAGATCAGCTCCGGGGGTTGACAGCAGCTGCCCTTGGCACATGCCACGGTCTGCGGGCCCCGGCCGGGACGCGGGCGCCGCTCAGTCGCGCCAGATCAGCAGGACCGCGCGGTCGTCGTTGATGTCCCGGGCGACCGTCTCGATCAGCCGGGACGCCGAGCCGCCGCCGGCGCCCGGACCGCCGCCCGGCACCAGCCGGTCCGCCTCGCCCATCAGCCGGTCCATGCCCTCGGAGAGGTCCCGGCCGGGCGCCTCGACCATGCCGTCGGTGCAGAGCATCAGCACGTCGCCGCGGTTCAGCCGTCCCCGCACGCCCTCGAACTTGGCGCCGTCGTAGATGCCCAGCGCCGGGCCCTCCAGGGCCTCCTTGGTCTCCCAGCGGCCGGCGCCCGCCAGCCGCTGCATCCCCGGCAGGTGGCCGGCCGAGAGCAGTTCGTACTCGCCGGTGTCCAGGTCGAGCACCAGGTGCACGGCTGTCGCGAAGCCCTCCTCCCAGGACTGCCGCAGCAGATAGCCGTTGGCGGCCGGGAGGAAGTCGTGCGCGGGCAGCGAGCCGAGCAGTCCGCCGAACGCGCCGGAGAGCAGCAGGGCCCGGGAGCCCGCGTCCATGCCCTTGCCGGAGACGTCCGCGAGGACCACCTCCAGCACCCGCCGGCCGGGGCCGGTGCGGTCGGCGACCACGAAGTCGCCGGAGAAGGACTGCCCGCCGGCGGGGCGCAGCGCCATGTCGGCGTGCCATCCCTCCGGCAGCCGGGGCACCCGGCTCTGCACCCGGAGGCGCTCGCGCAGGTCGAACAGCATCGTGGAGCCGCCCCACCAGGGCACGCCGACCCGGCTGCGGAACTGGGCCAGCAGCAGGCCGCCGACCCCGGCCGCGCCGACCACCAGGGCGGCGCCGGGGGTGACCCCGTAGGTGTAGGCCTCGGGATGGTCGCTGGCGACCCGCTGGCCGGTGTGGATGACCGACTCGGCGGACAGCCCGAGCGCGGCGAGCGCGTACAGCACCACCAGCGAGCCGGGGCGCAGCAGCAGGGCGGCCGCCAGGATCGGCAGGACCAGGGCGGTGGGCGGGGCCCAGGCGGGCCAGCGCACGTTGAGCACGATCAGCAGCGGTACCAGCAGGGCCAGGGCGCAGAGCACGGGCCAGTCGGCGGCGCCGCCGCGGAACCAGTCGACGGCGGCAGTGCGCAGCCTTCGGCGGACCCGGCGGAGCCTCTTGCGCAACCGGGCCGTCACGGGGTCGGACGCCGGTACGGCGCCGGGCCTCGTCGCAGTCGTCTGGGGCGGTGTGCCCGGCGGTCTGCCAGCCATGGGGACCGACCATATCCAGCGCTCCCGGTCGGCGTCGACGGCCGGGGCGGTGGCGATGTCCCGCTGGCGCGGGCGTGTCAGCGGGTTTCGGCCGATTGCGGCGGGCGCCGTCCGGAGCGTCAGGAGGCGTACGGGCACGGGGCGTACGAACCGCCCGGGCGGCGCAGGCGGCCTGCGCGCGGGCGGTCGGACCGGGCGCGCGCCGCCGTGCGCGCTGTGGCCGATCACACAGCGAACACACGGTGAACACACAGCTGCCGTACAGCTGCCGCACAGCTGCTGTCCGGCCGGTTCCGGGTGCTCCGCGGAGCACCGGCGGCCCGCCGGTACCGGGCCCCCGGGAACACGGCGACCGGCCGCGCCGTCGGGGCGCGGCCGGTCGAGGGGGCCGGTAGGGGCGGGAGGGTCAGCCCTCCTGCTGCGGGTGGTGGGCCGGGATCGGCGGGAGCTCGCCGGTGGTCTCGTACACGGCCAGCATGTCGATCCGGCGGGTGTGCCGCTCGTCGCCGCTGTACGGGGTGTTGAGGAAGATCTCGACGAACTTGGTCGCCTCCTCCTCGGTGTGCATCCGGCCGCCGATGGAGATCACGTTGGCGTTGTTGTGCTCGCGGCCGAGCGCGGCGGTCTGCTCGCTCCAGGCCAGCGCGGCGCGGACGCCCCTGACCTTGTTGGCGGCGATCGCCTCGCCGTTGCCCGAGCCGCCGATCACGATGCCCAGCGACTGCGGGTCCGAGGCGGTGCGCTCGGCGGCCCGCAGGCAGAACGGCGGATAGTCGTCGAGGGCGTCGTAGATGTGCGGCCCGCAGTCGACCGGCTCGTGGCCGGCCTCCTTCAGCCACTCCACGAGGTGGTTCTTCAGTTCGTATCCGGCATGGTCGGAGCCCAGGTACACGCGCATGCCCATGAGTGTGGCATGCGCCCGTACCCGGGCTCCGCAGGGGGCCGGTGAGCCCCGGTCACGAGTCCCGGCGGCCGCCGAGCAGCTTCCAGGCGAGCGGGAGGGCGCCGGCCGCGAGCACGGCCTTCAGGGCGTCGCCGACCAGGTACGGGTAGAGGCCGAGCTCGGCGGCGCGGGCGAGCGGCACGTCGAGCGCGAACGCCAGGTAGGGCACCCCGACGGCATAGATGGCGAGGCTGCCGAGGACCATCGCGGCGGCGGTGCGCACCGGCGAGCGGTCGGCGCCGCGCCGGGCCAGGGCGCCGACCAGGCCGGCCGCGAGCACGAAGCCGATCACGTAGCCGAACGAGGCCGCGGCCCAGCCGGAGGTGGCCTCGGCGAACCACGGCAGGCCCGCCGCCCCGGCCAGCAGGTAGAGGCCGAGCGAGGCGACGCCGCGGCGGGCGCCGAGCGCGGTGCCGACCAGCAGGGCGGCGAAGGTCTGGCCGGTCACCGGCACCGGGGAGCCGGGGACGTTCACCGACAGCTGGGCGGCCAGGCCGGTGAGGGCGGCGCCCCCGGCGACCAGGGCGAGGTCCCGGGCCTGGGTGCCGAGGCGGGTGCCGGCGGCGGGCAGCAGGTCGGCCAGGACGGCGCGGCTGGGGACGGGGGTGCTGGCGGTGGCCATCGGGCTTCTCCTCGGCACGGTGCGGATCCGGACGGCCCCGGGGGGCGGCGGACGGAGTGAGTGATCACTCCGAACCTACGCGTCGATCACCCGGGGGACCGCCATGGATCCGGACAAACCCCCGGGCCCCGTCCTTGTCGGGTCCCGCCCCCGTTCGCCGCCCGCTCCCGGCCCGCTCCCGCCCGCTTTCCACTACCGAGTGCGAGCGGATGGACGAGTAGAGTCATGACAGGGTCCGCATTCTGGGCCCGAACCGGACATTCTTGGCGCCGAAGGCCTCGTCCCCGGATATTGGGCAACTCGCACCGCATGTCGAACAGTCTGGATCCCACCCCCATGGCCCCCACCTCCGCGCCCACGGCGCCCGGGACCACCACGCCCGCTCCCCCGGGCGGCGGCCAGCAGCTCTCCCACGGGCTCAAGCAGCGCCACCTCTCGATGATCGCGCTCGGCGGCGTCATCGGCGCCGGCCTCTTCGTCGGCTCCGGCGCGGGCATCGCCGCGGCCGGGCCCGCCATCATCCTGGCCTTCGTGCTCTCCGGCCTGCTGGTCATGCTGATCATGCGGATGCTCGGCGAGATGTCGGCGGCCCGCCCCGCCTCCGGCTCCTTCTCCGTGCACGCGGAGAAGGAGATCGGCCCCTGGGCCGGGATCACGGCCGGCTGGATGTACTGGGTGATGCTCTGCTGCGGCGTCGCCGCCGAGGCCACCGCCGCCGGGAAGATCGTCAACGGCTGGGTCCCCGGCGTCTCCGCCTGGGTCTGGGTCGCCCTGTTCATGGTGTTCTTCTGCGCCAGCAACCTCACCGCGGTGAAGAACTTCGGCGAGTTCGAGTTCTGGTTCGCCACCGTCAAGGTCGCCGCGATCGTCGCCTTCCTGGTGCTCGGCGGACTCGGCCTGGCCGGGGTGATCGGCCCCGGCGCCCCCGGCACCGCCAACCTCACCGGCCAGGGCGGCTTCCTGCCCAACGGCACCAGCGGACTGATCGTCGGCCTGCTCGCCTCCGTGTTCGCCTACGGCGGCCTGGAGACCGTCACCATCGCCGCCGCCGAGTCCGACGACCCCAAGCGCAACGTCGCCAACGCCGTGCGCACCGCGGTCTGGCGCATCGCGATCTTCTACATCGGCTCGATGGCCCTGGTCGTCACCCTGGTCTCCTGGAAGGACCCGGCGGTCGTCTCCGACGGCCCCTACGTCACCGTGCTGAGCCACCTCGGGGTGCCCGGCTCCGGGACGATCATGCAGGTGGTGGTGCTGATCGCGCTGCTGTCCGCGATGAACGCCAACATCTACGGCGCCTCCCGGATGGCGTACTCGCTGGTCGGCCGCGGCCAGGGCCCGCGCTCGCTCGCCAAGGTGAGCGGCGGGGTCCCCCGGCGAGCCGTGCTGGCCTCCTGCCTGTTCGGCTTCGGCGCCGTCCTGGCCGCGAAGTTCTGGCCCGACACCGTCTTCACCTGGCTGATGAACACCACCGGCGTCGCCATCCTGGTGGTCTGGCTGTTCATCTGCGTCGTCCAGCTGCGGATGCGCCGCCGGCTGGAGCGCGAGACGCCCGAGCTGCTCACCGTCCGGATGTGGGGCTACCCGTACCTGACCTGGATCGCGATGGCCGCCGTCGTCGGCATCCTGGCGCTGATGACCACCACCGAGGGCAACCGCGAGCAGCTGTACGCCGCCGGGGTGCTGGTCGCCCTGCTGATCGGTGCCGGGCTGATGAAGCAGCGCCGCGACGCCGCCGCCGCGACCGCCACCGACTGACGGGCCGGACCCGACATGCGGGAGGGCCCGGTACCACCTGGTACCGGGCCCTCCCGCATGTGCGGCGCTGCCGCTCGACGACCGCTACTCGAAGGACGGGCTCGCGGTGCGGGTCCGCTTGAGCTCGTAGAAGCCCGGGGTGGAGGCCACCAGCAGCGTGCCGTCCCACAGCCGGGCCGCGGCCTCGCCACGCGGGGTCGGGGTCACCACCGGGCCGAAGAACGCGACCCGACCGCCGTCCGCGCCCTCGACCGCGATCACCGGGGTGCCGACGTCCTCGCCGACCAGGGTGATGCCCTCCTGGTGCGAGAGCCGCAGGGCGTCGTCGTGGGCGTCGGTACCGGCCGCCTCGGCCAGCTCCACCGGCAGGCCGGCCGCGGCCAGCGCCGCCTCGATCGTCTCCCGGTCCTGCGGCAGGCCCTGGTTGTGGAAACGGGTGCCCAGCTCGGTGTACAGCCGGCCCAGCACCTCCTCGCCGTGCTTCTCCGCGGCGGCGATGCACACCCGCACCGCGCCCCAGGCGTTGTCCAGCAGCTCCCGGTAGTTCGCCGGCAGGTCGCGGTGCTCGTTCAGCACCGACAGGCTCATGACGTGCCACTTCACGTCCACCGGACGGAGCTGCTGGACCTCGATCAGCCAGCGGGAGCTCATCCACGCCCACGGACAGGCCGGGTCGAACCAGAAGTCGGCGGTCCTGCGCTCGGTGGCGGTGGAACCGGCGGCGGAATCAGCGGCAGTCGTCACGGCTGTCGTCCTTCGAGAATCGTCCGGAGTCGTCCGGGAGGAAAAGCGGCGGGAAAACGGTCGGGGCCGGGGCCGCGCGGACCCGCGCGACCGCCCCGTCACCCCCCAACACCCGGACCCGGCCGGTGATTCCGGCCCGCCCCGACGAGTTGTGCAATGGTACCGGCGCGGGGGGCGTGAAAGGATGCCCCCGCAGCGTCACAGAGCGCCGCACCAGTGCACCAGCGAAGACCGCACCACCGTGCGAGCCGGACAAAGGAGTACCGCCGTGCCGGGCAAGAACCTGAGCCGCGACGAAGCCCAGCAGCGGGCCAGCATCCTCACCGTGGACAGCTACCGGGTCCGGCTTGACCTGACCTCGGCCCCCGATCCGGCGGCCGCGACGTTCCGGTCCACCACCACCGTCGCCTTCCGCTGCGCCGAGCCGGGCGCCTCGACCTTCGTCGACCTGCTCGCCCCCTCGGTCCGCGCCGTCACCCTCAACGGCCGCGCCCTCGACCCGGCCACCGCCTACGACGGCGCCCGGGTGCACGTCGACGGCCTGGCCGGCGAGAACGTGCTCACCGTCGAGGCCGACTGCGCCTACAGCCGCACCGGCGAGGGCCTGCACCGCTTCACCGACCCGGCCGACGGCGAGACCTACCTCTACACCCACTACGAGCCGGCCGACGCCCGCCGGGTCTTCGCCACCTTCGAACAGCCCGACCTGAAGGCGCCGTTCACCTTCACCGTCACCGCGCCGGCCGCCTGGGACGTCCGCTCCAACGCCGCGCACGAGAGCGTCACCGAGGACGGCACCGCCCGCACCTGGGAGTTCGCGCCGACGCAGCCGATCTCCACCTACCTCACCGCCGTCGTCGCCGGCCCGTACCACGTCGTGCGCGACCACTACAGCCGCACCGTCGCCGACGGCACCGTGCTCGACATCCCGCTCGCCGCGCTCTGCCGCCGCTCGCTCGCCCCGTACTTCGACGCCGACGAGATCCTCGGCGTCACCAAGCTCGGACTCGACTTCTTCCACGAGAAGTTCGACTACCCGTACCCCTTCGGCAAGTACGACCAGGCGTTCGTCCCCGAGTACAACATCGGCGCGATGGAGAACCCCGGCTGCGTCACCTTCCGCGAGGAGTTCGTCTTCCGCTCGAAGGTCACCGACGCCGCCTACGAGGCCCGCGCCAACGTCGTCCTGCACGAGATGGCGCACATGTGGTTCGGCGACCTGGTCACCATGCGCTGGTGGGACGACCTGTGGCTGAAGGAGTCCTTCGCCGACTTCATGGGCTCCTACGGGCTCGTCGGCGCCGGCACCCGCTACCAGGCCGCCTGGGTCACCTTCGCCAACCAGCGCAAGGCCTGGGCCTACCGGCAGGACCAGTTCCCCACCACCCACCCGATCACCGCGGACATCCGGGACCTCGAGGACGCCAAGCTCAACTTCGACGGCATCACCTACGCCAAGGGCGCCTCGGTGCTCAAGCAGCTCGTGGCGTACGCCGGTGCCGACGCCTTCTTCGAGGGTGCCCGCCGCTACTTCCGGCGGCACGCCTTCGGCAACACCGAACTCGGCGACCTGCTGGACATCCTGGAGGAGACCAGCGGCCGCGACCTCAAGTCCTGGGCCGCCGCCTGGCTGCAGACCGCCGGCGTCAACACCCTCACCCCGCAGCTCACCGTCGACGCCGAGGGCCGGATCACCGAACTCGCCGTGCTCCAGGACGGCGACGTCCAGCGCCCGCACCGGATCGCCGTCGGCCTCTACGACCGCGACGCCGACGGCGCGCTGGTGCGCACCGAGCGCTTCGAACTGGACGTCACCGGCGCCCGCACCGTCGTCGACGGCGCCGCCGGCCGCGCCCGGCCCGCGCTCGTCCTGCTCAACGACGACGACCTGACGTACTGCAAGATCCGCTTCGACGAGGAGTCGCTGGAGACCCTGCGCACCGGGCTCGGCGACATCAAGGACGACCTGGCCCGCGCGCTCGCCTGGTCCGCCGTCTGGAACCTCACCCGGGACGCCCTGATGCCGGCCCGCGACTACGTCGCGCTGGTCCTGCGGTTCGGCGGCCAGGAGGCCAACATCGGCGTCCTGCAGTCGCTGCACGCCCAGGCCAAGACCGCCGTCGACCTCTACGCCGACCCCGCCTGGCGCGGCGAGGGCGGCCGGCTGCTCGCCGACAGCGCGCTGCGCGAACTGCGCGCCGCCGCGCCCGGCAGCGACCACCAGCTCGCCTGGGCGCGGTTCCTCGCCCAGACCGCCAACGGCTCCGAGCACCTCGGCCTGGTCCGCGGCCTGCTGGCCGGCAGCGCCCGGATCGACGGCCTGGAGGTCGACCAGGAGCTGCGCTGGGCGCTGTGGCTGACGCTGGCCGCGTCCGGCCAGGCCGGCGAGGAGGAGCTGGCCGGGGAGCTCGCCGCCGACAACACCGCGAGCGGCCGCCGCCAGCACACCCAGTGCCTGGCCGCCCGGCCGACCCCGGAGGCCAAGGCCGCCGCCTGGTCCGCCGTGATCGACTCCGACGAGCTGCCCAACGCGCTGGTCGAGGCCAACATCGCCGGCTTCGCGGTGCCCGGCCACCGCGACCTGACCGCCCTCTACGCGGCGCCCTACTTCAAGCTGCTGGAGCGGGTCTGGGCCGAGCGGACCATCGAGATCGCGATGCGGATCGTCGGCGGCTTCTTCCCGCAGACCCAGGTCGACGAGGCCACCCTGGCCGAGGCCGACACCTGGCTGACCGGCCACCCGGACGCGGCGCCCGCGCTGCGCCGACTGGTGCTGGAGCGCCGGGACGACCTGGCCAGGGCGCTGCGGGCGCAGGCCTGCGACCGGGGCTGAGAAACGGCCCGGGGGCCCGCCGCGACGTGTCGCGGCGGGCCCCTGTCGTACCGGCTGCCCGGCGCCGGATCAGCGCCGGATCAGCGCCGGATCAGCGGCGGATCACTTGCCGCGCAGGCCCTGGTCCAGGGCGGCGATCCCGCTGCCCCGCGCGTCGTCGCCGTCCAGCGACCAGACCATCACGCCGCCCAGATCGTTCCGGCGGACGTAGCGGGCCTTCCCGGTGAGCACCTCGGCCGAGTCGAAGCTGTAGAAGGTGGTGCCGTCGTACTTCCAGGACGCGCCGTGGTCGCGGTCCACGTACGTCCGGCCGGGCAGCGCGCCGATCTCCTTGTAGGAGAGGTCCGGCGCCGTGCCGGTGGCCTTCTGGTACAGGCCGCCCCGGTTCCCGGCCGGCACGCCGGTCCAGCCGTGGCCGTAGAACGGCGCGCCGAGGACGAGCTGCTCGGCGGGCAGGCCGCGCTCCTGGTAGTGCGTCACGGCCTTGTCGGCGCTGCGCTGCCGGGCGTCGGGGTCGGCCGGGTCGGAGTAGAGGTTGGCCTGGTGGTTGGCCGGGCCCTTGCCCTCCCAGGGACCGTGCAGGTCGTAGGTCATCAGGTTGAGCCAGTCGACGGACTCCGCGACCTCGGGCAGCTCCAGCCGGTCGGCGACGGTCTCGTTGGCGGCGACCGCGGCGGTCAGCAGGTAGTGCTTGCCCTTGCGGCCGCCCAGGGCGTCCAGCTGCCGTCGGAACTCGGCCACCAGCAGGGTGAAGTTGTGCCCGTCCTCGGGGCGGACCACGTTGCCCGCGTCACCGCCGCCGCCCGGGTACTCCCAGTCGAGGTCGATGCCGTCGAAGACCCCGGCGGCCGCACCGGGGCCGCCCTCCGGGGAGCCGGCGAGCCGCGGCAGGTCGCCCTTGAGGTAGAGGTCGAGGCAGGAGGAGACGAACTTCCTGCGGGCCTCGTCGGTGGCTGCGGCGTCCGAGAAGTACTTGGACCAGCTCCAGCCGCCCAGCGAGATCACGGTCCTGAGCCGGGGATTCTTCGCCTTCAGCTTGCGCAGCTGGTTGAAGTGGCCCTTGAGCCGCTGGCCGGGGGCGTCGGCCACGCCGTCCACCGAGTCGGCGGCGGAGAACGCCCGCCGGTAGTCGTTGTGGGCGTCGCCCTGGCCGGCCTCGTCGGTCTCGAAGCAGGTGCCGTCGGCGGAGACGTTGCCGAAGGCGTAGTTGATCACGGTGAGTCTGCCGGCCTGCCCCGTCTCCTGGACGCGCTTCGCGGAGCTGTCCGCGCCCCACTGGGTGAAGTAGCCGACCCGCTGGCCCTTGAGCCTCGGGCCGTGGGCCTCGGCGGCGGTCGCGGTGGCGGTGGTGGTGGTCAGCAGTGCGGCGACGGTGGCGGCGGCGAGCATGGCGGAGGCACGTGTGGGCATACCTGACCTGTCCTCTGAGGCGTCGTCAAATGGTCTGGACCAGACGACAAAGAGGTTTAGTCCATTGCGCCCGGGCCGCACAAGGGGACGGATCCGGACGGTGCAGCATGCAAAAAGGCGGGCACGCACAAGGGGCCGGACCGCGCGAACGCGGCCCGGCCCCCTTCAGGCCGTGCGGGTGCTGCCGGGTGGTCAGCCGTTGATCAGGCTGCGCAGCACGTACTGCAGGATGCCGCCGTTGCGGTAGTAGTCCGCCTCACCGGGGGTGTCGATGCGGACGACCGCGTCGAACTCCTTGTCACCGGCGACGACCTTGACGGTCTTCGGGGTGCGGCCCTCGTTGAGCTCGGTCACACCGGTGAAGGAGAAGGTCTCCTCGCCGGTCAGGCCCAGCGAGTCGGCGTTCTCGCCCTCCGGGAACTGCAGCGGGAGGACGCCCATGCCGATCAGGTTCGAGCGGTGGATGCGCTCGTAGGACTCGGCGATGACGGCCTTGACGCCGAGCAGCGCGGTGCCCTTGGCAGCCCAGTCGCGGGACGAGCCGGAGCCGTACTCCTTGCCGGCCAGGACGACCAGCGGGGTGCCGGCGGCCTGGTAGTTCTGCGAGGCGTCGTAGATGAACGACACCGGCGCGTCGGCCTGGGTGAAGTCGCGGGTGTAGCCGCCCTCGGTGCCCGGCGCGATCTGGTTGCGCAGGCGGATGTTGGCGAAGGTGCCGCGGATCATGACCTCGTGGTTGCCGCGGCGCGAGCCGTAGGAGTTGAAGTCGCGCTTCTCGACACCGTTGGCGGTCAGGTACTGCGCCGCCGGGGTGCCCGGCTTGATGTTGCCGGCCGGGGAGATGTGGTCGGTGGTGACCGAGTCGCCCAGCTTGGCCAGGACGCGGGCGCCGGCGATGTCGTTCACCGGGCTCGGGGTCTTGGCCATGCCCTCGAAGTACGGGGGCTTGCGGACGTAGGTGGACTCGGCGTCCCACTCGAAGGTGTTGCCGGTCGGGACCGGGAGCGACTGCCAGCGGTGGTCGCCGGCGAAGACGTCCTGGTAGCCCTTGTCGAACATGGCCTCGTCGATGGAGCCGGCGACGGTGTCGGCGACCTCCTGCTCGGACGGCCAGATGTCGGCGAGGAACACGTCGTTGCCGTCGGCGTCCTGGCCCAGGGCGTCACGGGTGATGTCGATGTTCATGTTGCCGGCGAGGGCGTAGGCGACCACCAGCGGCGGGGAGGCCAGGTAGTTCATCTTGACGTCCGGGTTGATCCGGCCCTCGAAGTTGCGGTTGCCGGAGAGCACCGAGACGACCGCGAGGTCGGCCTCGTTGACGGCGGCCGAGACCTCCTCGGGCAGCGGGCCCGAGTTGCCGATGCAGGTGACGCAGCCGTAGCCGACCAGGTTGAAGCCCAGCTTCTCCATGTACGGGAGCAGGCCGGCCTTCTCGTAGTAGTCCATGACGACCTTGGAGCCCGGCGCCAGGGTGGTCTTGACCCAGGGCTTGACCGTCAGGCCCTTCTCCACGGCCTTCTTCGCCAGCAGGGCGGCGCCCAGCATGACGGAGGGGTTGGAGGTGTTGGTGCAGGAGGTGATCGAGGCGATCACGACCGCGCCGTTGTCGATCTCGTAGGTCGAGCCGTCGGGGGCGGTGACGGCGGTCGGCTTCGAGGCCTCGGCGGAGTAGGTCGGCAGCGCCTCGGCGAACTTCGCGGCGGCCTCGGCCAGGATCACGCGGTCCTGGGGGCGCTTCGGGCCGGAGATCGACGGGACGACGGTGGAGACGTCCAGCTCGAGGTACTCGGAGTAGACCGGCTCGACCGACGGGTCGTGCCAGAGGCCCTGCTCCTTGGCGTACGCCTCGACCAGGGCGAGCTGCTGCGCGTCGCGGCCGGTGAGCTTCAGGTAGTTGATCGTCTCGGTGTCGATCGGGAAGATCGCGCAGGTCGAGCCGAACTCCGGCGACATGTTGCCGATGGTGGCGCGGTTGGCCAGCGGGATCGAGCCGATGCCGTCGCCGTAGAACTCGACGAACTTGCCGACCACACCGTGCTTGCGCAGCATCTCGGTGATGGTGAGCACCAGGTCGGTGGCGGTGGTGCCGGCCGGCAGCTCGCCGGTCAGCTTGAAGCCGACGACGCGCGGGATCAGCATGGAGACCGGCTGGCCGAGCATCGCGGCCTCGGCCTCGATGCCGCCGACGCCCCAGCCCAGCACGCCCAGGCCGTTGACCATGGTGGTGTGCGAGTCGGTGCCGACGCAGGTGTCCGGGTAGGCCTGGCCGCCGCGGACCATGACGGTGCGGGCCAGGTGCTCGATGTTCACCTGGTGGACGATGCCGGTGCCGGGCGGGACGACCTTGAACTCGTCGAACGCGGTCTGGCCCCAGCGCAGGAACTGGTAGCGCTCCTTGTTGCGGCCGTACTCGATCTCGACGTTCTGGACGAAGGCGTCCGGGGTGCCGAACTTGTCCGCGATGACGGAGTGGTCGATGACCAGCTCGGCCGGGGCCAGCGGGTTGATCTTGGCCGGGTCGCCGCCCAGCTCCTTGACGGCCTCACGCATGGTGGCGAGGTCGACCACGCACGGCACGCCGGTGAAGTCCTGCATGATCACGCGGGCCGGCGTGAACTGGATCTCCTGGCTCGGCTGGGCGTCGGCGTCCCAGTCGCCGAGGGCCCGGATGTGGCCGGCGGTGATGTTGGCGCCGTCCTCGGTGCGGAGCAGGTTCTCCAGCAGCACCTTGAGGCTGTAGGGCAGCCGCTCGGACCCCTCGACGGCGGAGAGCTTGAAGATCTCGTACGACTCGTCGCCCACCTGCAGCGAGCTGCGGGCGTCGAAGCTGTTCGCGGACACGACTGACTCCTTCTAGGTGCTTCGTGCGGTATCCGGCCGCCACGGTGGTAAGGTCAGCCTTACTTAGGCTTACCTTGCCCGCACCGCCGGTGAGCGCCTCTCGGCAAGTATCTTGATGTCGAGATATATCTTAAGGCGGAGTTATCTCGATGTCGAGATAAACCATAGTGCATGGCGCAGCGTCCGCCACGTCGGCACCACGTCCAGCCTGCCCCCTCCGCCCGGGGGTGCGCCACGCGCCCCCGCGGTACCACGGATCCGGCACCGTGCGGACCCGTTCAGCAACCGTCGAGCGCCCGCCGCCGCACCCGCCGCCGCGGGCCCGTGCCGAACGCCCCGGTAGCGTGGCCGGTGACCGACATGCCGAGCGGGCCGGGGGCCGACCGATGATCGTGGTGGACGCGTCCGCGCTGGTGCTCGCGCTGGCCGACGAGGGCGAGCGGGGCACCGCCGCCCGCGCCGAACTGGCCGCGGACGGGGAGTGGGTGGCGCCCGAGCACATCGTCGTCGAGGTGATGCAGTCCCTGCGCGGCCTCTACCTGGCCCGCGAACTCGACGCCGAACGGGTCGGCGAGCTCACCGCCGAACTCCCCCGGCTGGCGATCCGCAAGATCCCGGTCGAGCCGCTGCTCGGGCGGATCTGGGAACTCAAGGACAACCTCACCCCGGACGACGCCGCGTACGTGGCGGTGGCGGAGCTGGTCGGCGCACCGCTGGTCACGGCCGACCTGCGGCTGATGCGGGCCAGCGGGCCCCGGTGCGCGATCCGGGGGATCGGCCGGTCCGGCACGTAGGACGAACGGGCGCGGGGCGGGCCGCTCGCGCGGGGCCGGTGGGGCGGCCGGGCGTGTCCGGGGTGCCCGCGGGGCCGTTGAACGGGGTGTCAGGTCCGCCGCGCCCCGGCCCGGGTGCGCGCGCCCCCACCCGAAGAGGTCCGCCGATGCCCGCTCCGCTCGCCGCCGCCCTGCTCCCGCTCGCCCTGCTGGCGCCCGCCGCCTCGCCCGTGTCGGTCACCGAGGCCGACTTCGACCCGGCCACCGCCTTCCTCCCGCCGACCGCGATCAGCCACGCGCCGGACCTGGTGCCGTTCGGCTCGCACGTGCGGGTGATCGTCGACCGCTCGGTGCCCGGCCGCACGATCCTCACCATGAGCGTCTCCGGGGTCGCCGCCGACCACGAGTTCCCGGTGCACCTGCACACCGGCCTCTGCGGGGCCGACCCGGCCGCGTCCGGCCCGCACTACCAGGACGCGGTGGACCCGGTCAGCCCGTCGACCGACCCCGCCTACGCCAACGACCGCAACGAACTGCGGCTCGCCCTGCACACCGACGAGCGGGGCGACGGCACCGCCGCCACCTCGGTGGCCTGGCGGCCCCGGCCGGGCGAGGCCCGCTCCCTGGTCCTGCACGCGGGCACCCCGACCGGCGCGCACACCGCCGCCGAGCGGGCCGCCTGCGTGAACCTGGAGGGCCTGGACGGCTAGGACGTGCCTTTCGGCGCGGGCCTCTCGGCACGGTCCTCTCGGTGCGAGCCTCTCGGCGCGGTGGCCCGAGGGGTCCGCGTCAGCCGCCGAGGGTCGCGACGAGGACGGCCTTGATGGTGTGCAGCCGGTTCTCGGCCTGGTCGAAGACCACGGAGTGCGCCGACTCGAACAGTTCGTCGGTGCACTCCAGTTCGGCCATGCCGGTCTCCTCGAACAGCTGCCGGCCGAGCACCGTGCCGAGGTCGTGGAAGGCCGGCAGGCAGTGCAGGAACTTCACCCGCGGGTTGCCGGTCGCCCGCACCGTCTCCATGGACACCTGGTACGGCCTGAGCAGCGCGATCCGCTCGGCCCAGACCTCCTTGGGCTCACCCATCGAGACCCACACGTCGGTGTAGAGGAAGTCGGCGCCCGCGACGCCCTCGGCGACGTCCTCGGTGAGGGTGATCCGGGCCCCGGTGTCCCCGGCCAGCGACTCCGCGGCCTTGCGGACCTCCTCGTCCGGCCAGAGCGCGCGCGGCGCGACGATCCGGATGTCCATGCCGAGCAGCGCGCCGGTCACCAGCAGCGAGTTGCCCATGTTGGAGCGGGCGTCGCCGAGGTAGGCGAGCGTCACCTCGGTGAGCGGCTTGGTGGTGTGCTCGGTGACCGTGAGCACGTCGGCCAGCATCTGGGTGGGGTGCCACTCGTCGGTGAGGCCGTTCCAGACCGGCACCCCCGCGTACGCGGCCAGCTCCTCGACGATCGCCTGCCCGTGGCCCCGGTACTCGATGCCGTCGAACATCCGGCCCAGCACCCGGGCGGTGTCCTTGATCGACTCCTTGTGCCCGATCTGCGAACCGGCCGGGTCCAGGTAGGTGGTGGTGGCGCCCTGGTCGTGCGCGGCCACCTCGAAGGCGCAGCGAGTCCGGGTGGAGGTCTTCTCGAAGATCAGCGCGATGTTCCTGCCGCGCAGCCGGGGCTGCTCGGTACCCGCGTACTTCGCCGCCTTGAGGGTGGCGGCGAGGTCCACCAGGAAGCGGAACTCCTGGGGGGTGAAGTCGAGCTCCTTGAGGAAGTGTCTGTTCCGGAGGTTGTACGCCATGCCGGGCTCCTGTGATGACGGTGACGGTGACGGGCGGGCGAGTGGAAAGCGGCAAGTCTATACGATGCTCAGAATTTGTATGCACTGATACCCCTGCCGGCCGTCCACCCGACGCCTGCTCACGGTCGCGGGCCCACCGGTGCCGACTCCAGGGCGAGGACCGCGAACACCGCCTGGTGCACGCGCCACAGCGGCTCGCCGGCGGCCAGCCGGTCCAACGCCTCCAGGCCCAGGGCGTACTCGCGCAGCGCCAGCGAGCGCCGCAGGCCCGGCGCACCGTCGGACGGCCGGTCGAGGTGGTCCGCCGGGACCGGGCCGTGGATCAGCCTCAGCCACTCGCGGCCCCTGACCCGCACCGCCGGCTGCACCAGCCCGCCCGGGCGGCCCTCCCCCGGCACCGTCCGCGTCGGCGACACCGGCGGACGGACCACGATGCCCGCGCCGCCCGCCGCCGTCAGCTCCTCCCACCAGGCGACGGCGGTGGCCGTGGACTCCTCGTCCGCGGTGTCCACCCAGCGGTGGGCCGTCCGGTACAGGACGGGAGCCGGGGCGGTGCCGTCGGCGGGGGCCGTGCCGTCGGCGCGCGCTGCACCGTCGGCGGAGGCCGTCCGGTCGGCCTCGACCAGGCGGTCGATCCGGGCCAGGTGCTCGCGCTCGGGACCGGTCGCGAGATTGGCCCCCTCGGCGGCCAGCAGCCGGAACGGAGCGAGCAGCGGACGCCCCGGCACCCCGGCCCGCCGGTGCGCCTCGGCGAAGTCCCGCAGGTCCGCCGCCCGGCCGCGCTGCCGGTCGAGCAGCCCGGCGACGTCCAGCCCCCGGGCCGCGGCCCGTTCCAGCGCGGACAGCACCGGCGGCAGCAGCGCGCCCGCCGACGCCACCACCACCTCGTTCCGGGCCCGCCGGGCCTGCGCCGAGGACGCCGAGGACGCCACGAGGTCCGGGCCCGCGTCGACGCCCGGTGCGGGCAGCCCCGTCAGGGCGGCGTCCAGCAGCAGCCAGCCGCTCCCCAGCTCCTCGAAGAGCCCCGACCGTTCCGCCGCCGCCCGCAGCCGGGCCAGCAGTTCCGCCTCCTCCGCCGGGCCGAACAGCGCCCGCCCGGACCGCGACCAGACCGCCCCCGGCCCGGCCGGCCCGAACCGCCGCGCCAGCGCCGCGTCGTCCCGCGCCACCAGCACCACCGCGCGAGGACCCGGCAGCAGCTCCGCGCACAGCACCCGCCCGACCCCGTCCGCCCAGTACCCGGCGAACGCCTCGTCCGGGTGCTCCGCGAAACCCGGCCGGCGCCCGGCCGCCACCGGTGGCACCGACGGCGGCAGGTACACCAGCAGCCGGGGATCGACAGAGGACCGCCCCACCGTCTCCAGTGCCGCGGCGGCGTTCTCCGGCCGCACCGCCACCGTCCCGTGCAGCGCCGTCTCCACCGTGTGCGGCCCCGCCACGTCCGCCACGTCCAGCGGACGCCCCTCCCGGCCGCCCGGCGCACCGCTCAGCAGCGGCCGGACCGGCTCGTACCACCGGCGCTCCGACTCCACCCGGACCAGCTCGCGCTCCGGGTACCGCAACGCCGTCAGCGCGCCGCCGAAGACACAACCGGTGTCCAGGCACACCGTGTTGTGCAGGAAGCTCGCGACCGGCAGCGGCGTGTGCCCGTAGACCACCAGCGGCCGCCCCCGGTAGTCCTCGGCCCAGGCCAGACGCACCGGCAGACCGTAGTCGTCGGTCTCCCCCGTGGTGCCGCCGTACAGTGCGTGCGACCGCACCCGGCCCGAGGAACGGCCGTGGTACCGCTCCGGCAGCCCCGCGTGGCACACCACCAGGGCGCCGCCGTCCAGCAGGTAGTGGTCGGCCAGGCCCCGTACGAACTCCCGCACCTCGGCCCGGAACTCCGCCGGCTCCGCGCCCAGCTGCTCCATCGACTCCCGCAGCCCGTAGGAGAGGGTCACCCGGTCGCCGTCCAGGGCGCGGGCCACCTTCAGCTCGTGGTTGCCCGACACGCAGAGCGCGTGACCCGCCGCCACCATGCCCATCACCAGGCGCAGCACGCCCGGGGTGTCCGGGCCCCGGTCGACCAGGTCACCGACGAACACCGCCGTCCGGCCGACCGGCGGCACCGCGTCCACCGGGCGGCCCGCCGCGTCCCGCACCAGCCGGTAGCCGAGCCTGCCCAGCAGGGTCTCCAGTTCGGACCGGCACCCGTGCACATCGCCGACCAGGTCGAACGGGCCGGTCAGATGGCGCAGATCGGCGCTCCGGCGCTCCAGCACCACCTCGGCGGCCGCCACCTCGGCCGCCCCGCGCAGCACATGCACCCGGCGGAAGCCCTCCTTGGCCAGGCCCGGGAGGGAGGCGCGCAGCTCCCGGTGCTGGCGCGGGATCACGAACGCCGGAAGCTCGCGGTCCGGGCGGGTGCGGTTGCGCTCGGCGCACACGCCCGGCGGGACGTCGAGCACGATCGCCTCCGCCCGCGCGTCGTGCTCCCGGGCGACGGCGAGCAGCTGCTTGCGGGCGTCCGCCTGCACATTGGTGGCGTCGACGACGGTCAGCCGGCCGGCCGCCAGGCGCTTGCCGACCAGGAAGTGCAGCAGCTCGAAAGCGTCCGCAGTGACGGACTGGTCGTTCTCGTCGTCGCCGACCAGGGCGCGGCAGGTGTCGGAGGAGACCACCTCGGTGGGGCGGAAGTGGCGGCGGGCGAAGGTCGACTTGCCCGCGGCGCTGGTGCCGACCAGGAGGACGAGGGAGCCCTCGGTCACGGGGAGGACGGGGTGGGGCTCGGGGGCCCGCTCAGGGGTGGGGGTCGGAGCGGGGGTGGGAGTGGGGGTCGGGGTGGTCGGGGTCGGGGTCGGGGTGGTCGGGGTGGTCGGGGTGCTGGGTGCGTCGTCGGGCCGGGTCATCGGGGCCCACCTCCTCCGGGGGCCGGGGCAGCGCGTTCGAACAGGGCGAGCAGGGGCGGTCGGGAGACCGACGGAAGGGTGACGGCGTAGCCGTGCGCGGCGGCCGTCCGGCGCGCCCAGGCGGCGAAGGCCGCCCCGTCGGCGCCGGGCGGCGCGGTCGCCACCGCGGCCGGCGGGCGGGCGGCGCCGAAGACCGCGTGCTCCAGGTACGCCGGGTGCGCGGCGGGCGTCACCCGGTCCGTCGTCCCGGTCACGGCGGGAGCCGCGGCCGGTGCCACGGCCGGGGCTTCGAACACCATCGCGTCGAACCCCGTCAGCCGGGCGTCCGCGTAGACCGGCGCGCCCTGCACCAGGCGGACCCGGGGGCGGCCCGCGCCGCTCCGCAGCTCCCACTCCGGCGCCGGGTCCGCCGTCCGCTCCAGCCCCAGCCGACGGGCGGCCGCGGCCAGGGCCGCCGGTGAGACGTCCACGCCCAGCAGTTCGGTGAAGCCGCCGTCCCCGAGCAGCCCGGCGAGCAGCCCACCGTGCCCGCACCCGAGGTGCACCACCCGGCCGGCCCCGACCGTTCCCAGCGCGGCCCGCACCGACGCCGCGCCGTCCCGGTCGCTCTCGTCGTCCTCTCCCCACGCCACGGCGTGGCCGTGCCGGGCCAGACGGCGGGCGATCACGGCCCGCTCGGGGTGGACGGCGAGCAGCCCGTCGGCATCCGCCCGCTCCGGCGGCACCCAGTGGTGCGCGGCGCCGTCCAGCACCGGCAGAAGCGCCGACAGGTGCCGCAGCGCCTCGGCCGGCCGGACCGCCGGCGCGGACAGCCTGAGCCGCAGGTACGGCGAGCCACCGGGGACGGCTTCCGCGTCCAGCGGCAGTACCGCCGCCTCGACCCGCCAGCCCAGCGGCTCGAACAGCCGCCGCGCCAGCACGGCACCGTCGACACCGCCCGGGGCGGGCTCCGGCTCCCGGTCCGCGCGGACGACCGGCAGTTCGATCTCCAGCGGCAGCGCCTCGTCCCCGTCCGGGTCGGCCGGGTCGGGCGTCGCGAGCGACTGCCCGAGCGGCTGCCGGAACACCGTCCGCAGCACCGCCGCGAACACCGAGGAGGCCGCGTAGGGACGGTCGCCGACGTGCGCGTCGGGCACGGCGGGCGGCCGGCCCTTGCCCCGGCGGCCTCGGACCGGTGCCTCCGGGTCGGGTTCGGCCAGCAGGACGGCGGTGCAGCGTTCCGCGTCGGCGTCGGGGAAGAAGACGTGTGCCTCACCGAACGCGGTCGCGACCCGGTGCACCGTGTCCGGCCGCCGGTGCAGCAGGCGCGCCAGATCGGTGGCCGGGCGTCCGGGGGGACCGGCGGGGCCGGTCGGGCCGGTTTCCCCGGCGAGGCCGGTGGCTCCGGTGGCTCCGGTGGTGGAGATCGACATGAACACCCGTCCGAGTATCGCCCAGCCGCGCCCGCCCGACCGCCGGATTTTCCCCGGTGCGCCGCGTGCCGCCGATCGGTCCGGACGGTGGGCGCGTTCGGCAACGGCCGCCCTGATTCGTTAACGTGCACGATGTGACTGCTGAATCCACCTCCCCCGTGAGCGGCGCCGTTGCCGCAGGTCTGGCCACCATCGCCGCGGACGGCACCGTCCTCGACACCTGGTACCCGGCCCCCGCGCTGAACGCCGCGCCCGGCCCGGCCGGGACCGTCCTCCTGACCGCCGAGCAGGCCGAGGCCGAGCTGGGCGCGGGTGCCGCCGAGGCACTGCGCGCCGACGCCCGCCGCGGTGTCGAGGTGGTCGCCGTGCGCACCACCATCGCCTCGCTGGACGAGAAGCCGCTCGACGCGCACGACGCCTACCTGCGTCTGCACCTGCTCAGCCACCGCCTGGTCCAGCCGCACGGTCTGAGCCTGGACGGTGTCTTCGGGCTGCTCGCCAACGTGGCGTGGACCAGCATCGGCCCGGTCCCGGTGGACAAGGTCGAGCAGGCCCGGCTGGCCGTGCGCGCCCAGGGCGGACAGCTCGCCGTCTACGGGATCGACAAGTTCCCGCGGATGACCGACTACGTCGCCCCCTCCGGTGTGCGCATCGCGCACGCGGACCGCGTCCGCCTCGGCGCGCACCTGGCCGTCGGCACCACCGTGATGCACGAAGGCTTCGTCAACTTCAACGCGGGCACGCTGGGCACCTCGATGGTCGAGGGCCGGATCAGTGCCGGCGTCGTGGTCGGCGACCACAGCGACATCGGCGGCGGCGCCTCGATCATGGGCACGCTGTCGGGCGGCGGCAAGCAGGTCGTCTCCGTCGGCGAGCGCTGCCTGCTCGGCGCCAACGCGGGTATCGGCATCTCGCTCGGCAACGACTGCGTCGTCGAGGCCGGCCTCTACGTCACCGCCGGCACCCGGGTGACCACCCCGGACGGCACCGTGGCCAAGGCCGTCGAACTGTCCGGCCAGGACAACCTCCTGTTCCGCCGCAACTCGCAGACCGGCGCCGTCGAGGTCATCGCCCGCTCCGGCTCCTGGGGCGGCCTCAACGCCGACCTCCACGCCCACAACTGACCCCACCCGCCCCTGAGGGTCCGGCTCCCGGTGCCGGGGCTCCGAGCCAACGGCTCGGAGCCCCGGCACCGGCCGTTTCGGCAGGCTCCACCGCCACCGGCCCCGGGCCGGCACCTTCCCCCGGGCGGCCGTAGCCCAGGCGGGTCGGTGGCGGCAAGCCCGGGGTCACCCGGGCGGCTTACCCGTGCCGGTGGTTGGACCGCATCGAGTGGTGGCCGGTGACCGCGCGGCGGGGTGTTCGTTGGTTGCAGCGGCGGGGCCGCGTCCGGCCGCCCGCCGACCGCTCCACGCCGCACCACCGATCCGAAGAGGTCCCCGCATGTCCGAGCCCTGGTCCGAGGTGTCCACCCCCTCGCAGTACCCCACCGACGGGACGGCGGCGCCGGCCGCCCCGAAGGGCCTGTTGGAGCAGATGCAGGAGCTGCTCGCCTCGGTGACCGCGGACCTCGCCGACCTTCAGGCCATCGGTGCCCGTACCACCTCCCCCGCCGCGACCGCTTCCGCCGCCGGCGAGGACGGCGGGCTCTCCGCCGCCCGCTGACCCGGCGGGTCGAGCCGGAGCACCAGTAACCGCTCCTCGTGCTCCGCCGCCGGTTCGGGGAGCCCTCGGGCACCGTCCGGCCCGAACGGCTCCCCGGGCCCGCCCTCCGCCGCCCCGCACGGCTCCGCGTCGTACTCCTCGGGCCGCTCGCCCGCCGCCTGCCGTACGGCGTCCAGCAGTTGGCCGACCAGCTGGGTGCACTCCGCTCCCGCGTCGACCCCGTCGATGCAGGCCCAGTAGAGGCTCTCGGTGTCGGCCCCGCAGGCCAGCACGACCAGCGTCTCCCCCATGTCCCGCAGCAGGCGGCCGAGTTCGTCCAGCATCGGCCCGAACTCCCCGAGCTCGGTGAGCCTTCGGGCCCGGCCGCCCGGCCCGAAGGCGGACGCCGAGGCGGCACCCTCCTCCGGATGCTCCAGGCAGCAGGCCGCGTGGGTGGCCGCCTCGGCCAACAGCTGCCCGAGGCCGGAGAGCCCCTCCTCCCCCGATCTGGCGAGCCGGGTGGCCACCGCCTCGGTGAGCAGCGCGGCCTGCCGGGCCTCGGCCAGCACGTCGGGGACGTTCCTGGTCTCCGCCAGGGCGTGCCGGGCGGTCTTGATCAGTCGCAGCGCTTCCACGGCCGGACACCCCTTCCGTCGCCCGCGCGGCGCCTTGCCGTGCGGTCACGGTGAGAGGGTGCGACGGAGCCCGGGGGTGGCGCATCCGGACTTCGGAAACCTGTGGACAACCCTGGGGCTGTGGACAACTTCCGTCCCCCGCAGGGGTTATGGGCAGCCCTACGGGTTGACTTCCTCGCCCTCGACGGGGGCGTCGGGGACCGGGAAGCGCAGTTCGTTCCGCTCGATCTTGGCGGCCAGGGCCGTCAGCGGATCGACCCCGACGGCCGTGCAGAACTGGAGCAGGTAGGCGAGCACGTCGGCCACCTCGTCCCGCACCCGGTGGGCGCGGTCCGGGTCGGCCATCACGGCGGCCGCCTGCTCGGGGGTGAGCCACTGGAAGATCTCCAGCAGCTCGCCGGCCTCCACGGTCAGGGCCGAGGCGAGGTTCTTGGGGGTGTGGAAGGGCTCCCAGCGGCGAGCCGCGGCGAAGTCCACGAGCCGTTGCCGCAGCTCCTCCAGGGTCGGCCCGGCGGGTTCCGTGTGTCGTTCGTTCACCCGTCCAGGTCTACCGCATCGACCGCCGCCCGGTCGGCCCCGGGGCCCGGCGTCCAAGGCTCCGGCAACGGCACCCCCACCCCCGACCCCGGCCCCGGGGCCACCGCCCCGCCGTCGCGCACCGCCTGGACCGGCACCCGCGCGGTCTCCGTCCGCAGCACCGTGAGCCCCGAGCCCGGATCGCGCCGGCACTCCACCACCGCCGCCCCGGCCGGCAGTTCACCCGGCCCGCCCAGGGCGTCCCGGGCCGCCGCCGGCTCCTGGAGCGTGGCCAGCACCCGCAGCTGGTTGCGCCCCGACATGTCGCGGGCGAGCCGCAGCAGCGAGGCGGCCTGGTCCGTGGAGAGCCCCGCGCCGAGGTCCTCCGCCAGCACGGTGAGCTGCCGCTGCGCCCACGGCACCTCGGCGGCCACGTCGAGGTCCAGCACACCGGCGCCGGTGAGCAGCACGGCGGCGAAGGCGAGGTGGCGGAGCATGCCGTCGGAGGCCTGGTCGGCCCCGGTGCGGCCGAGGACGCCCTCGTCGAACACGGCGAGCACCCGCCGGTCGGCGCCGGTGCCGCGGTGGGCGAGGTCGAGGCCGAGCAGCGGGTGCGGGGCGGCGGACTGGACGACGCGCAGCAGCTGCCCGAACCGGCGGCCGCACTCGTTGCCGAGCCGGGCGACGACGGCGGAGATGTTGGCGGCCGAGCTGAGCAGCCTGGCCTGCGGGTGGGGGCGGGCCCAGCCCCGCATCAGGGCGGGCACGGGGCAGACCGGGAAGACCTCGCGCAGCGCGGTGAGCAGTTGTTCGGCGGCCGCGAGGACCTTGCGTTCGCCGGGCGAGGATCCGGCGACGCGCAGCGGGATCTGGGCGGTGACCAGGGTGCCGCTGGGGAAGGGGGCGCGGATGTCGCCCTGCCTGGTGTCGTTGTGCCAGCTGACGTTGACGCGCCGGTGGCGCAGGTCCTGTTCGCCGGTCTCGACGAGGGTCCGGCCGTCGAGGGTGAGCTGTTCCCTGGCGATGCGGACGGGGCCGTCGGTGCGGACGACGACCTCCAGGGCGATCGGCCCGTCCGGGGAGCGGACGGTGCAGCCGAGGATGAAGGCGTCGCGGCCGTGCGGCACGCACCCGGCGAGGCCGCCGCGCACGGGGGCGGCGAGCGGCCCGGTGGTGCCGGGCCGGCCGTCGAGGGACTCACCGATCTCCTCGCCGAGGGCGAGTCGGGAGAGGACGGCGAGGGCGTCGAGCGCGTTGGACTTGCCGACGCCGGCGGGGCCGTGCAGCACGGTGAGGGGGGCGAGCGGGAGGTTCGCGCGCCGGTAGGACTTGAAGGAGGTGAGCCGGAGCTCCTCGACGATCGGGCGCCGGGCGGTCGCGGCCGCCGGTCCTGGTTCCGGGGTGCGCTGCTGCGGGTGGGCCGGCACGGCGGGGCGGGTGGCGTCGCGGTTCACCCGTCGGACGTTAGCCGCCGGTCGCGCGGCAGAAACGTGCCTGCCCGGCAGATTCATCCCATCGGGGTGACTCCGGCACGGGGCCGGGACGCCGGGCGGGACGCCGGGCGGGACGCCGGGCGGGCGGCCCCTGCGGCGGGGGCCGCCCGTCGGTTCAGCGCCGGTAGGCGGCGACGGTGACGGAGGCCGTGACCTCGACCGGGTCGGGCAGTGCGGCGAGCTGCTCCGCGAGCCGGTCCGGGTCGGTGTGCCAGGCGCTCGGCCCCATGCCGACCACGGTCCGCACGTCCTCGGCGGACAGCCGCATGGTGAACTCGACCTCGCGCCGACCGGCGGGCGTCAGGTAGGGCCCGAGCTTCTCGTCGATGCGTCGCTGCTTCTCCTCGTCGACCGACAACAGGCCGAGGGTGTCGACGAGTTCACGCAGGTGCCGGGAGGTGGGCGAGACCAGGAGCAGGGTGCCGCCGGGCCGCAGCACGCGGCGGATCTCGGGTCCGTTGCGCGGGGCGAACACATTGAGGACGAGTCCGGCGGAGGCGTCCAGCAGGGGCAGCGGCCGCCAGGCGTCGCAGACCACGGCGCCGATCCGGGGGTGGGCCCTGGCGGCGCGGCGCAGTGCGTACTTGGAGATGTCGAGGGCGGCGCCGGGCCGACCGGGCAGGGCGTCCAGGACGTGGGCGAGGTAGTGGCCGGTGCCGGCGCCGAGGTCGGCGACCAGCCCCCCGGGGCCGTCACCGTCACCGTCACCGCCGCCAGAGTCCTCGGCCGCGACGGCGGCCGCCGCGAGCGCGTCGGCGATCGGCCGGTAGTGGCCGGCGGCGAGGAAGTCGCCCCGGGCGGCGACCATGTCGGCGGTGTCCCCGGTGCCGGTGTGGGCGTCGCCCGCGAGCAGGCTGACGTAGCCCTGCTTGGCAAGGTCGTGGCTGTGCCCGCCGGGGCAGCGCAGGGTGCGCCCGTCGAGGGTGAGCGGCCGCGCGCAGTGCGGGCAGGCCAGGTAGGGCTCGATGTCCTGCAGCAAGGGTCCGTCTTCTCTCGCGGCCCGGTCGTGTGCTCGGGCCGGGAGTGCCAGCCTAACCAGCGGCGGTGCCCGGTCCCGCATCCGCCGACGCGGGCGTCGCGGCGCCGGGGCCGGGGCCGGTACCGGCGCCGTCCGCCCGTGGGCGCGGGACCCCGGACGCCGCCCCGCCGACGCGCAGGGCGAGCGCGGCGAGCGCCTCGGGCGCCCCGGCCTGCCCGCGGATGCCCGGGAAGGCGTTGACGTCGACGACGACCGGTTCGCCCGGCCCGTCCAGCAGGTCGACGCCGTAGACGTCGAGGCCGAACACCTCACCGGCCCGCAGCGCCACGCCGGCCCGCTCGGCGGACAGCTCGGCAGGCCCGAACCCACCGTCGCCGTCCGGGAGTTCGGCGTGCTCGGGGCCGGCGAGCTCGGAGCGGCGGCGGGCGCAGAACAGCTGCCCGGCGACGACCCACAGCTTCTGGTCCCAGCCGGTGCTCGGCAGGTAGGGCTGGGCGACGACGGGCTCGTCCGGCCATTCCTCGGCGAGGGCGCGCAGCCGGGCCGGGTCGTCGACGCGGGCGACGAGGTCGTGGCGGCGGCTGTGCCGGCTCTTGACGACGATCGGCAGGAGGAGTTCTCCCGCCTCGACCGCCCGGAGCAGTTCGGCGGGGTCGGCGGCGGCGCGGGTGGGCGCGAACGGCAGTCCGGCCCGCCGGGCGAGTTCGGCCATGGCCAGCCGGTCCTGGCAGAGTTCGGTGGCGGCGACCGGGTTGACGACGGCCGCGCCGCGCTCCTCCAGCCGCCGGGCGAGGGCGAGCGCCGCCGGGGTGTGCGCCTTGAGCAGGTAGACGTCCGCGGGCGGGTCGAACGGCCCGGCGTGCCCGTGAGGACCGTCCGAATCGTCCGGACCGGCCGGACCGGACGTCGGGTCGAGGGCCTCGACGTGGTGGCCGCGAGCGGTCAGCAGCGCGGCGGTCGCGGCGAGCACCGGGTGGTCCGGGGCGGAGGTGATCAGACCGATCCTCATATCGCGCCGCCGACCGGCGCGGCCCCGATGCCACCGACGCCGACACCGCCGACGCCACCGACCGCGACGCCACCGCCGCCGAGTCCGCCGCCGAGTCCGCTCGCGACACCGGCCCCGACCGACGCGCCGCCGCCCTGCGCGGGCATCCGGACCGACCCGGCCCCCAGTACGACCGTCTCCAGCTCCGAGGCGTCGAGCGCCACCGCAGGGGCCGTGACCGCCGTCCCGGTGCGGGCCAGCCGCAGCACCGCCCGCGCCACTCGCGCGACCGCGTCCGGCACCTGCCGGAAGCTCGGGAAGTCGTTGATGTCGACGACCACGGGACCGTCCGGCCCGAGCAGCACGTCGACGCCGTAGAGGTCGAGCCCGAACACCTCGCCGACCTGCGCGGCGATCCGCGCGACCTCGGCGGGCAGCGGCACCTGCCGCTCCCGCACCCCCTGGTCGGGGTTGAGCGGCGAGCACCGCTCGGTCGCGTACAGCTCGCCGTCGACGCAGTACACCTTGAGGTCGGTGCCGGAGTTGGGCACGTAGGGCTGGGCGATCAGCAGGCCCTCGCCGGCCAGCAGGGGGCCGAGCTCGGCGAGGTGCCCGGGGTCGCGGACGAGCCGCACGGCCCGCCCGGAGCTGCCGTCGGCGGGCTTGACGACCAGCGGGTACTCGGCCGCGGGGATCTCGGCGAGCCGTTCCCACCGGGCGGCCGCGTAGGTGACGGGGACGGGCAGCCCCCGGGTGCGGGCGATCACGGAGGCGAGGGCCTTGTCGCGGACGCCGCGGATGGACCGGACGTCGTTGACGGTGGTGAGGCCGACGGCGGCGGCCGCCTCCAGCAGGGTGAGGCCCGGTCCGCCGGAGACGGTCTTGAGCACCCAGGCGTCGTGGCTGCCGGCCCGGACCGCCTCGGAGATCGCCATCAGCGAGTCGCCGGGGCGCAGCACGTCCACCCGGTGCCCCCACGCGGTGAGTTGGCGTACGACGTCGAGCGGCATGCCGTCGTGCCGGTAGTGCTCCTCCACCAGAAAGCAGAGCCTCATGAGCCAGTCATCCCCCTCGCTTCGCCCAGCGCGGACGTCCGCCGTTCACGTCCGGCAGAGCTGTAAAGGCCCCAGGATGCCACGCGCCCCTCACGCAAGATCGCCCGGCCTGTAAGCGTTGGGCAACAATCGCGGTGAAATGCCCGGGCCGAACGGCCGCCGGAGGGCCCAGCGGGTCACGTCGGCGCGGACCGGGGCAGGTCCGGACGGGGTGGCCGGAAATTCCCGGCGGGAACGCGGCGGGCCTGCTTTGATGCACGGCGTGACCTCCCACGATCCCGCATCCACCGCCCCGACCGCCGCCGACGCCGCCGCCCCGGCGCAGCCCGACCCGGCCCTCCTCGAAGCGATCGAGGGCTACTACGACGCCGTACCGCGCGGTTCCGCCCGGGTCGAGGACTTCGGTCCGCTCAGCCTGTTCGTCGCGGAGGGCACCGGCTGGCCGTACTACGCCCGGCCGGCGCTGGGCCACGGGGGTCCGGCCGCCACCGCGGCGGACGTCCGCCGGGTGCGGGCCCGCCAGCGCGAGCTGGGACTGCCGGAGGCCTTCGAGTGGGTGGCGGAGCACGACCCGTTGCTGCGAGCCGCCGTGGAGGAGGCGGGGCTGACCGTGCACGAGCACCCGCTGCTGGTGCTCGGCCCGCAGGACGGGCCCACGGACGAGCCCGGGGACCGTGCCGGGGACGCCGCCGGACCGGACGGTGTGTCGGTCCGGGTGCTGGCCGCCGACGATCCGGCCCTCGCCGAGGCGCTGGCCGTTCCGCACCTGGCGTTCGGCGAACCGGGTACCGGTGTGGGCAGCGCGGGTCCGACCGAACTGGCCGTGCGGGCCGAGGCGTTGAGGGCCGACGGGAGCGCGGAGCGGCTCGCCGCCAGGATCACCGCCGGGAGGACGGCGCTCGCGGCGGCGTTCGGGGAGGGCACGGCGCTCTGCGCGGGCCAGCACAACCCGGTCGGCGAGGTCACCGAGGTGGCCGGGGTGGGCACCCTCCCCTCGGCCCGGCGGCGGGGCCTCGCGCAGGCGGTCACCGCGGCCCTGGTCGCTCACGCCCGGGCCGGCGGGGCGCGGACGGTGTTCCTGTCCGCCGCGGACGAGGACGTGGCCCGGATCTACCGCCGGGCCGGCTTCCGCTCCTTCGCGACGGCCCTGATCGCCGAGCCGGGAGCCGAGGCGGGAGCCGAGCCCGGAACCGAACCGGGAACCGAAGCGGAGTCCGGGCCGGACGCCGCGGCGACCACCGGGGCCCACTGACCCCGCCGTCCGCCGGGACCGCCGCTCACTCCGCGTCGTCGTCGTCCTCGCCGCTGACCTCCTCGTCCTCGGCCTCGTCCACCACCCAGACGGCCAGCCGGTCCGCCACCCCGGAGACGGTCAGCCGCCCCTCGCGGATGGCCCGGGCGAGGCTGCGCACCTCACGGGCGGTGGTGGCCACCGTGCAGCCGCTGGCCACCAGGTAGGCGTAGGCGACGGCGGTGGCGAACAGTTCGTTGGTCTTCTCCAGCGCCGGCACCCGGATCAGCTGGTGCATGAGGGCGGCGGCGCGGTCCTGCGGCTCGGGGTAGACGGCGATGTCGAAGATCTCGGCCTGGTGCCGGGCGACGGCGGCGAGCAGCGATCCGTAGTCGGTGACCTGCGGGTCACCGGGCGTGTACTGCTCGGCGGTCATGAGCAGCCACGAGAGGTCGACCTCCAGTTTCAACGGCGCACGTCCTGGAGGTCGGCCTCGCCCCGCTGCTCGCCGAACTCGGCCAGGAAGGCCGTCTCGTACTCCTTCATGAACTGCGCGGCCGCGTCGACGAACACCCGCCCCGCCTCGCCCATGTCCTGCTGGACCAGGCGTTCGATGTACTGGTTCATGCTGATCCCCTGCTGCTCCGCCCGCTCCCGGGCCATCTCCGCGGTGGTGGCGTCCACCCGGACGTTCAGCTGCTTCTTACCCATGCTTTCAAGCTAGCGCCGAAGTGCTAGCACAACAAGGGCTCACGCATCCCGTCGCACGCCCCCGCCGACGCACACTCGCACGCCCCACCGGCACGCCCGCCGTACGCCCCTACCGACTACCCGCTCCCCCGCCGTCCGACGCGCCCGGGCCCACCGGGAGTGAGACTTGAAGAGTTCTTCACGTTCGGAGACTCTGAAGTGCCCTGAGCATTCCCTGGAGCGGCACCGACCGGTTGTGGAGGCCGGCAATGACAGCCATGTTCGACCAGGAGCTGCGCGAGCAGCTCGACCAGGCCCGCAAGGAACTCGCGGCCGCCCGGGCCGAGGGGGACGCCGACGGCGTCCAGGCGTACGAGGGCCGGATCGCCGGGCTGCTGCGGCTCGCCGCCCAGCACGGCGTCGACCTGCCGCACGACGCCCGGGAAGAGGAGCACAACCTGCCCTGAGGCGCCGCACCGGCCCACGAGACGACGGAGGCGGTACCCGCGCGAACGCCGGGTACCGCCTCCGTCCTGTCCTGCCCGTGCCCGGCCGCCGGCCGGGCCCGCGCGCTCCTGCTTACGCGCCCGCGATCGGCTCCAGGATCGCCACGCACTCGAAGTGGTGCGTCATCGGGAACAGGTCGAACGCCCGCAGCGACACCGGACGGTAGCCGCCCTCGCGGAAGAAGCCGAGGTCCCGGGCCAGCGCCGCCGGGTCGCACGCCACGTACGCGATCCGGCGGGCACCGAGACCGGCCAGGTGCGCGACCGTCTCCCGCCCGGCCCCCGCGCGCGGCGGGTCGAGCACGATGAGGTCGGTGGCGGTGATGCCGGTCCGCGGCAGCAGCGCCTCCACCCGGTCGCACTCGATCTGGACGTTCTCCAGCGCGGCCAGGTTGTGCCGGGCGTCGGCCACCGCCTGCTTGCCGGACTCGATGCCGAGCACCGCGCCGTCCTCGCCGACCCGGTCGGCCAGCGCGCCCGCGAACAGGCCCACGCCGCAGTACAGGTCGAGCGCGTTCTCGCCCCACTGCGGGTCCAGACCGTCCAGGACGGCGTCGACCAGCGTGTCCGGGGCCTCGGGGTGGATCTGCCAGAAGCCGCCGTCGCTGACCCGCCAGGTGCGCCCGGCGGCGCGCTCGCGGACGAAGTTCCGGCCGTGCACCCGGTGGATGTTGCCCTGGTCGTCGATGCGGCTGATGGAGACCGGCCGGTCCAGCTCGACCAGCGGCAGCTGGGCGCCCGGGGCCGGGGTGAGCACCACCTGGCGGTCGGAGGAGCCGGCGGCGGCGATGACCTCGACCGTGGCGACGCCCGGCCAGTCGTGCGCCTCCACGCCCAGCTCGGTGACGCCCTCGGCGGCGATCAGGCAGCGGTCGATCGGCTGGATGTCGTGCGAGCGGTGCTTGCGCAGCCCGACCTTGCCGGTGCCCGGGTCGACGGCGTACTGGACCCGGCTGCGCCAGGTCGGCACCTGCCCGGCCGGCAGCTTGTCGCCGACCGGCTCGACGCTGCCGTCCCAGCCGGCCTCGGCCGGGGTCAGGCCCGCCAGCTTGGCCAGCTGCTCGGTCAGCACCTGCACCTTGAGCTTGCGCTGGCCGCCCGGCGTCACGTGCTGCCAGTCGCAGCCGCCGCACTTGCCGGGCCCGGAGAACGGGCACGGCGGGGCGATCCGCTCCTTGGCGGGCTCCAGCACCTCGACCGCGTCGGCACGCAGGAAGCGCGAGGAGGAGGTGCCCTCGGTGACCTGGGCGATCACCTTCTCGCCCGGCAGCGTGTGCCGGACGAACAGCACCCGGCCCTCGTGCCGGGCCACGCAGTGCCCGCCGCCGTGGGCGACCGGACCGACCTCGACCTCGTAGCGCTCGCCGATCAGCGAGTCACCGGCGGGCACCCTGGGCGCCGACTCGGCGCGGGGCGCGCGGACGGTGGAGCGCAGCGCGCGGGGCGGGCGCACGGCCTGCTTGCGCGGGCGCGCGCCGTCCTTCGAGCCGTCGCCCTGCTGTCCCTGCCCCTGCTGCCCCGAACGGGCCGGACGGTCGGAACGGCCGTCACGCTCGCCGCGGGGCGCACGCTCGGTCCGCTCGGTACGCCCGGCGCCCCCGGCGCCCCCGGACCGCTCGGCCTTCTTCGGCCGGTCGGTGCGCTCGGCACGCTCGGCACGCTCAGGACGCTCAGTGCGCTCCGGAGCGCGCTCCTCCGGCGCGAGCGGCGCCGTCCGCGCGGTGAATCCGTCGCGGTCGGTCGCCTCCGGCCGCTGCGGCTTGCCCCAGCGGGGCCGGGCGACCTGCCCCGGCTTGCCGGACGAACCGCCCTTGCGGGCACCCTTGCCGGAGGAGCCGTTGGAACGAGACGGGGTGTTGCGGGTCACTGGGAGGAGTCCTTCTTGCCGCTGTCAGCCGACCCGGCGGGCTTCGCCGAGACTTCCGACTTTACGGCCTTCGGCGCCCGGGGCTCACCACGTCGCACCGCACCCGGCGCCGACCAGGCCTTCTGCGGCTTGCGCCGTTCGGACGACTCCAGCTGCCACGGCACCGAGGTCACCATCACTCCCGGCTTGAACAGCAGCCGGCCCTTCAGCCGCAGCGCGCTCTGGTTGTGCAGCAGGTGCTCGTACCAGTGGCCGACCACGTACTCCGGGATGTACACCGAGACCACGTCGCGCGGACTGCTGCGGCGCAGGTTCTTCACGTAGTCCAGCACCGGCGCGGTGATCTCCCGGTACGGCGAGTCCAGGACCTTCAGCGGCACCTCGATGCCGCGCTCGTCCCACTCCGCGCGCAGCGCCGCGGTGTCCGCCGGATCGACGTTCACGGTCACCGCCTCCAGGGTGTGCGCCCGGGCGAGCCGTGCGTACGCCAGCGCGCGCAGCGCCGGCTTGTGCAGCTTGGAGACCAGGACGATGGCGTGCACCCGGGTGGGCAGCACCACGTCGTCCGGCTCCTCGGCGGCGACCAGCTCGGCCGACACCCGGTCGTAGTGCCGGCGGATCGCCTTCATCATCACGAACAGCACGACCATCGCCGCGATCGCGATCCAGGCGTGGCTGATCTTGGTGGCGAGCACGACGATCAGCACGGCCATGGTCATCACCAGGCCGAAGGTGTTGATCGCCCGGCTGCGCTGCATGTGGCGGCGCTTGGCCGGGTCGGTCTCGGTGCGCAGGTGCCTGGTCCAGTGCCGGATCATGCCGGACTGGCTCATGTTGAACGACACGAAGACGCCGACGATGTAGAGCTGGATCAGCCTGGTCGGGTCCGCGTCGAAGGCGATGATGAACAGGATCGCGGCCAGCGCCAGCAGGATGATGCCGTTGGAGAAGGCCAGCCGGTCGCCGCGGGTGTGCAGCTGGCGCGGCAGGTAGCGGTCCTGGGCCAGGATCGAGCCCAGCACCGGGAAGCCGTTGAACGCGGTGTTCGCGGCCAGCACCAGGATCAGGCCGGTCACGGCGGCGACGAAGTAGAAGCCCGGCGTGAAGTTGGAGAACACGGCCTCGCTGATCTGCGCCAGCGCGGTCTTCTGGTGGTAGTCGCCGGGCACGCCGACCAGCTGCTCCGCGGGCTGCTCGGCCATCTGGACGCCGGTCAGCCGGGCCAGCCAGATGATGCCCATGAACATCACGACCGCGATGCTCGCCATCATCAGCAGGGTGGTCGCCGCGTTCTTGCTCTTCGGCTTGCGGAACGCGGGCACGCCGTTGGAGATCGCCTCCACTCCGGTCAGCGCCGCACAGCCCGAGGAGAACGCCTTGAGCAGCAGGAACACCATCGCGAAGCCCGCCAGGGACTCGTTCCCCGGGGTCGCCTGCAGGTGGAAGCCGGCGCTCTCGGCGGGCATGTCCTGCCCCAGGCCGAAGTGCCGGACCACGCCGTACACCACCATGCCGAGCACGCCGACCATGAAGGCGTAGGTCGGGACGGCGAAGGCCGAACCGGACTCCCGGACGCCGCGCAGGTTCATACCCATCAGCACGATGACCACGACGACCGACAGGGTCAGCTCGTGGCCGCGCAGCGCCGGCACCGCCGACACCACGTTGGCCACGCCCGAGGTGGTGGAGACCGCGACGGTGAGGATGTAGTCGACCATCAGCGCGCTCGCGACCACCAGGCCGGAGTTGGGGCCGTGGTTCACGGTGGCGACCTCGTAGTCGCCGCCGCCGCTCGGGTAGGCATGCACGTTCTGCCGGTAGGAGGCCACCACGGCGAGCATGACGATGGCGACGACGACGCCGATCTGCCACGAGAAGTGGATGGCCGAGGCACCCGCCAGGGAGAGTGTCAGCAGGATCTCCTCGGGCGCGTACGCGACCGAGGAGAGCGCGTCCGAGGCGAAGACGGGCAGCGCGATGCGCTTGGGGAGCAGAGTCTCCCCCAGCTTGTCGCTGCGCAACGCACGCCCGATCAGGATGCGTTTCGGTAGGTCAGTCGGCATAGGCACGTTAAGGAATCGTAGGGGTAGTCGACCCCGGGGTCCGAAGGGCCACCCCCTTGCCGCCCGTCGGGGTGCCCCTTCGTCGCGACTGTGTTCGGTGGACCGGCTAGCGTGTCGGATACGAGCAGGGCGGCAACACTCAGGTTGTCGTACCTAGCCCCACGAGGACGCCCGCCCCGGACACCGGAGCGGGGAAACGGAGATTGAGCGGTGTTTGCGCAGGTCATGGCCCCAACGGGACGGGTGAGGTAGCGCCGGTGCACATCGTCATCATGGGCTGCGGCCGGGTGGGCTCCGCGCTCGCCCGCGCACTGGAGAAACAGGGCCACTCGGTGGCCGTGGTCGACCAGGACCCGACGTCGTTCCGCCGGCTGGGTGCCGGTTTCAACGGGCGCCGGGTGACCGGGGTCGGCTTCGACCAGGACACCCTGAAGGAGGCGGGGATCGAGGAGGCCGGCGCCTTCGCCGCCGTCTCCAGCGGTGACAACTCCAACATCATCGCCGCCCGGGTGGCCCGCGAGAACTTCGGTGTGGAGAACGTCGCGGCCCGGATCTACGACCCCCGTCGCGCCGAGGTCTACCAGCGCCTGGGCATCCCGACCGTCGCCACCGTCCGCTGGACGGCGGACCAGATGCTGCGCCGGCTGCTGCCGAGCGGCTCCGAGCCGCTCTGGCAGGACCCGAGCGGCGCCGTCCAGCTCGCCGAGGTCGCCTACAACCCCGAGTGGGTCGGCCACCGGCTGAGCGAGCTGGAGGAGGCCTCCGGCACCCGGGTCGCGTTCCTCACCCGGCTCGGCGAGGGCGTGCTGCCCTCGTCCCAGATGGTGGTTCAGGAGGGCGACCTGGTGCACGTGATGCTGCGCCGCGCCGACCTGACGACGGTCGAGGCCGCGTTCGCGCGGGGCCCGGAGCAGGAGGGCCACTGATGCGCGTAGCCATTGCCGGAGCCGGAGCCGTCGGCCGCTCGATCGCGGGCGAGCTGCTGGAGAACGGCCACGAGGTCCTGCTGATCGACAAGAACCCGAACTCCATCTCGGTGGAGCGGGTGCCCATGGCGGAGTGGCTGCTGGCCGACGCCTGCGAGATCACCTCGCTCGACGAGGCCGCGCTGCAGCGCTGCCACGTGGTGATCGCCGCGACCGGCGACGACAAGGTCAACCTGGTCGTGTCGCTGCTCGCGAAGACCGAGTACGGGGTGCCCCGGGTGGTCGCCCGGGTCAACAACCCGAAGAACGAGTGGCTCTTCAACGAGTCCTGGGGCGTGGACGTCGCCGTCTCCACCCCGCGCCTGATGTCCGCCCTGGTCGAGGAGGCCGTCAGCGTCGGCGACCTGGTCCGGCTGATGCGCTTCAGCCAGGGCAACGCCAACCTGGTCGAGCTGACCCTCGCCTCCGACACCGAACTGGTCGGCACCCGGGTCGGCGACGTCGCCTGGCCGCAGGACACCGCCCTGGTGACGATCATCCGCGAGGGCCGGGTCCTGGTGCCGGGCAAGGACGACACCCTGGAGGGCGGCGACGAGCTGCTCTTCGTGGCCGCCCAGGAGCGCGAGGAGGAGCTGGAGGACCTGCTCTCCAGCTCCCCGAACGCCCAGTAGCAGCCGCCGTACTCCGCCGTACGGGAACGGCCGGGGGCCCGCACTCCTCGTGAGTGCGGGCCCCCGGCCGTTCCTGCGGTGCGCCCCGACCGGGTCAGTTCCCCCGGGCCGGACCGCCCGCGGAGTGCTCGTGGTCGGGCTGCTCCTGCCCCGGCTCCGGCTCCTCGTCCAGCTGCGCCTTGATCGGCGGCGGCGCCTTCAGCAGGATCTGCCAGGTCACGTACATCGCCAGCAGCAGCGGCGGGATGCCCAGGGCGACCTTGAGCCAGCCCAGCAGATTGACGTTGTGGGTGAAGTACAGCGGGAAGAGGATCAGCGGCTTGATGCCCATGATCACGACCCAGGCCCAGGTGGCCTTGGTGTAGGCGGCCAGCCGGCCCGGGTTCTCCTTGCGCCAGGTGAACATCTCGCCGGTCACCGGGCCGAGCATGATGCCGATCAGCGGCCAGCGGACCAGTGCCGACACGGCCAGGCCGATGCAGTAGCCGACGTTCCAGAGCAGGCCGGGCAGGTAGAAGTTCTCCGCCTTGCCGGTCTTCATCGAGATCCAGGCACCGATCGCGACGCCGAACACCCCGCTGAAGGCGTGCTGGACGGTCTCCCGCTTCAGCAGCCGCGCCACCACGAACAGCGCGCTCAGGGCCAGCGCCGCCCAGGCGGCCGCCGGCACCTTGTGGGTGATGTTGTAGGTGACGATGAAGACCAGACCGGGCAGGGTCATGTCGATCATGCCCCGGACCCCGCCGAAGGCCTTCATGACGGTGTCGGCGGCCTCGCGCGAGGCCTGCGCCTGCCGGGCGGCCTCCTCGGCGTCGATATCCACCAGGCCGAGCTGGGCGGCGGAATCGCCGCCGGACTGCTTGCTCACGCTCATTCGCTCCCGTGTCCGACCGGACGCAGCTCGTAGCGGGGGTTGAACAGCACCCGCCGACCGCGCGCATGACTGATCCGGCCGCTGGCGACCAGACGGCGCCCCGGCTCGATGCCCATGATGGAGCGGCGCCCGAGCCAGACCACGTCCAGCGCCTCGGTGCCGTCGAAGAGCTCCGCCTCCAGGGCCGGCACGCCGGCCCTCGGGCGCAGCGTCACGGTGCGCAGGGTGCCCGCGACGGTGACCAGTTCCCGGTCCCCGCAGCTGGCGATCGGGGTACAGCCCGACTCCGCCGCGATCTCCTGACGCAGCTCCTCGGCCTGGAGCTCCTCCGCGGAGGAGGTCAGCCGGCTGAGCATGCGGCGGAAGCGCCCCTGCGGCTGGCCGCTGCTGTTGTCACCACTCATGCCGGAAGGGTACCGGTTCCGGGGCCCCCGGCGGCAGGCCGCGCAAGCCGCCCGGGGCCCCCGCGGGGCTCCTCCGGGCCTCCCGCGGCGGCCGCCGGACGCCCCCGGACGGCCGCCCGCTCACGCCTCGAAGCGGTAGCCCATCCCCGGCTCGGTGATGAAGTGGCGCGGGTGGGAGGGGTCCCGTTCGAGCTTGCGCCGCAGCTGGGCGAGGTACACCCGCAGATAGTTCGTCTCGGTGCGGTAGGCCGGCCCCCACACCTCCTGCAGCAGCTGGGTCTGGCTGACCAGTCGGCCCGCGTTGCGGACCAGGACCTCCAGCAGATGCCACTCGGTCGGGGTAAGGCGGATGTCGCCGCCGTCCCGGTTCACCTTCTTCGCCGCCAGGTCGACGGTGAAGCTCTCCGTGACCACCACCGAGTCGTCCTCCCCCGCGACCGGCTCGGCCCGGCGGACGGCGGCGCGCATCCGGGCGAGCAGCTCGTCCATGCCGAAGGGCTTGGTGACGTAGTCGTCGGCGCCCGCGTCCAGGGCCTCGACCTTCTCGTCGGAGGCGTGCCGGGCCGAGAGCACGATGATCGGCACCCTGGTCCACCCGCGCAGGCCGCGGATCACCTCGACCCCGTCCATGTCGGGCAGGCCGAGGTCGAGGACGACGACGTCGGGATGGCGGGCGGCGGCGAGCTCCAGGGCGCTCGCGCCGTCGTGCGCCGCGTCGACCTCGTACTTGCGGGCCTTGAGGTTGATCACCAGCGCGCGGACGATCTGCGGTTCGTCGTCCACGACGAGGACCCGGGTCATGCGGGCTCCGCCTTTCGGGGCTGTCGGATCGGGGGGTGGTCGTCGGGCAGGTGCTCGTCGGACGGACGGTCGTCGAGCGGGTGGTCGTTCGGGGCCCGGCCGTCGGGCAGGCGGTCGACGGCCGGCAGGGTGACCACCATGGTCAGCCCGCCGCCCGGGGTGTCCTCCGCGGTCACGGTGCCGTCCATCGCCTCGACGAAGCCCCGCGCCACCGCGAGCCCCAGCCCCACCCCGGCGCCGCGCGGCGCGTCGCCGTAGCGCTGGAAGGGCGCGAAGATCCGCTCCTTGGCGTCCTCCGGCACCCCCGGCCCCCGGTCCACGATCCGCAGCTCGACCCGGCCCGGCTCGCCCGGCGGCCGCAGGGCACCGGCTTTGACCAGCACCTTCACCCCGTCCGGGCTGTACTTCACGGCATTCTCGATCAGATTGGCGAGCGAGCGCTCCAGCAGCCCGCCGTCCGCCCGGATCATCGGCAGCGTCTCCGGCACGTCCAGCCGGACGGCATCCGCCGGGACACCGCCCAGCGCGAACGGCACCACCTCGTCCAGATCGGTCTCCTGGATCAGCGGGGTGACCGTACCGGTCTGCAGCCTGCTCATGTCGAGCAGATTGTTGATCAGATGGTCGAGCCGGTCCGCCCCCGCCTCGATCCCGGCCAGCAGCTCCGCCTCGTCCTCCTCGTCCCACTCCACGTCCGCCGAACGGAGCGAGCTCACCGAGGCCTTGATCCCGGCCAGCGGGGTCCGCAGATCGTGCGAGACCGCCGCCAGCAACGCGGTCCGGATCCGGTTGCCCTCCGCCTCCCGGCGCGCGGCCGCCGCCTCCCCCGCCAGCCGCCGGCGCTCCAGCACCACGGCCGCCTGGGCCGCGAACGCCCCGAGCAGCCGCCGGTCCTCGCCCGGCAGCACCCGGCCCCGCAGCGCCAGGGCCAGGTTGTCCCCGACCGGCACGTCGACGTCCGCCGTCTCCGGCCGCTCCGGCGGACGCGGGCCCGCCGTCGCCACCGGGTGCCACGCCCCGAGCGGGTCGGGCCGCTCCAGCAGCGCCGCCGACTCCTGCTGGAAGGTCTCCCGGACCTGCTCCAGCAGCGCGGTCAGCACCCCGTCCCCGCTGGGCGCCCCGCGCAGGACCGTGCCCGCCAGAGCACTGAGCGTCTGCGCCTCGGTCTGGCTGCGGGCCGCCTGATGGGTCCGCCGGGCCGCCAGGTCGACCACCGAGGCCACGGCGATGCCGACGGCGGTGAATATCGCCACCGCCAGGATGTTCTGCGGCTCGTCGATGGTGAAGGTGTGGATCGGTGGAGCGAAGTAGTAGTTCAGCGCCGAGGAGCTGACCAGTGCCGAGGCCATCGCCGGGTACAGCCCGCCCACCAGCGCCGCGCACACCGTCAGCGACAGGAACAGCAGCATGTCCGTGGTCAGGCCGAGACCGTCCACATTGATCAGCAGCAGCGCCAGCAGCGGCGGACCCGCCACCCCGATCAGCCAACCGCCGATCGTCCTCGTCCGGCCGAGATCGGTCACCCGGCGGACCGGGATCCGCCCCCGGCCCTTCGCCTCGTGCTCGTGCGTGACGATGTGCACATCGATGTCGCCCGACTCCCGGGTCACCGTGCCGCTCACACCGGGCCCGTAGACGTACTGCCAGGCCGGGCGGCGGCTGGTGCCCAGCACGATCTGGGTCGCGTTCACCCCTCGGGCGAACTCCAGCAGTCCGGCGGCCGGATCGTCCCCCAGCACCGCGTGGTACGAACCACCCAGGCCCTCCACCAGCGCCCGCTGCTCGATCAGCGTCTGCGACGACCCCGAGCCGGAACCGGCCAGCCCGTCCGAGCGGGAGATGTGCACGGCCAGCAGCTCACCACCGGACCCGCGGGCCGCGATCCGGGCCGCCCGGCGGATCAGCGTCGCGCCCTCCGGACCGCCCGTCAGACCGACCACGATCCGCTCGCGCGCCTGCCAGGTGCCCTTGATCCCCTGCTCGGCCCGGTACTTCTGCAGGTACTCGTCGACCCGGTCGGCCGTCCACAGCAGCGCCAGCTCCCGCAGCGCCGTCAGGTTCCCCGGCCGGAAGTAGTTGGCGAGCGCCGCGTCGACCTTCTCCGGCGCGTACACGTTGCCGTGCGCGAGCCGACGCCGAAGCGCCTGCGGCGACATGTCGACCAGTTCGATCTGGTCCGCCCGGCGCACCACCTCGTCCGGCACGGTCTCCCGCTGCCGCACCCCGGTGATGCCCTCGACGACGTCCCCGAGCGACTCCAGGTGCTGGATGTTCACCGTCGAGATGACATCGATCCCGGCTGCGAGCAACTCCTCGACGTCCTGCCAGCGCTTCTCGTTCCGGCACCCCGGCACATTGGTGTGCGCCAGCTCGTCCACCAGCGCCACCTGCGGCCGGCGTGCCAGCAGCGCGTCCAGGTCCAGCTCCGTGAACCGGGCCCCGCGGTGCGTCAGCTCCCGCCTCGGCACCAGTTCGAGACCCGCCGCCTGTGCCGCCGTGTGCCGGCGCCCGTGATCCTCGACGAACGCCACCACGACGTCCGTGCCGCGCTCCAGCCGCCGGTGCGCCTCCGCGAGCATGGCGTACGTCTTGCCGACCCCGGGGGCCGCCCCGAGGTAGATCCGTAGCCTGCCGCGTCCCATGTGCACCATTCTTGGTCCGACCGAAGCTGGCGGCCATCCCGGACACCAGTTCCCTTCGCCTTCGAGACTACGGCGAAGACGTCGCTTTGCCAGCGATCGGGGCCTTGAGCTGGGAGTTTTAGCGCCATTTTGATGGGGATCCGCCGACCGCGACTGGGTCGTCGGCGGGGCGGCCGGCCGGGCGGCGCCGAATTCTCCGGTTTCTCGCCCGATTCCTCCGCAGAAATCGGGCACAACGCAAAGAACCCCCGTCGGTTACCCGACGGGGGTTCTTCACAATGATTGTTCGGCGGCGTCCTACTCTCCCACAGGGTCCCCCCTGCAGTACCATCGGCGCTGTGAGGCTTAGCTTCCGGGTTCGGAATGTAACCGGGCGTTTCCCTCACGCTATGACCACCGAAACACTATGAAACTGTCAACCGCACCCACGACAGGCCATGTCATGGGGGTCGTTGTTTCAGAACAACACAGTGGACGCGAGCAACTGAGGACAAGCCCTCGGCCTATTAGTACCGGTCAACTCCACCCCTCACAGGGCTTCCATATCCGGCCTATCAACCCAGTCGTCTACTGGGAGCCTTACCCTCTCAAGGAGGTGGGAGTGCTCATCTCGAAGCAGGCTTCCCGCTTAGATGCTTTCAGCGGTTATCCCTCCCGAACGTAGCCAACCAGCCATGCCCTTGGCAGGACAACTGGCACACCAGAGGTTCGTCCGTCCCGGTCCTCTCGTACTAGGGACAGCCCTTCTCAACACTCCTACGCGCACAGCGGATAGGGACCGAACTGTCTCACGACGTTCTAAACCCAGCTCGCGTACCGCTTTAATGGGCGAACAGCCCAACCCTTGGGACCTACTCCAGCCCCAGGATGCGACGAGCCGACATCGAGGTGCCAAACCATCCCGTCGATATGGACTCTTGGGGAAGATCAGCCTGTTATCCCCGGGGTACCTTTTATCCGTTGAGCGACGGCGCTTCCACAAGCCACCGCCGGATCACTAGTCCCGACTTTCGTCCCTGCTCGACCCGTCAGTCTCACAGTCAAGCTCCCTTGTGCACTTACACTCAACACCTGATTGCCAACCAGGCTGAGGGAACCTTTGGGCGCCTCCGTTACTCTTTAGGAGGCAACCGCCCCAGTTAAACTACCCACCAGACACTGTCCCTGATCCGGATCACGGACCCAGGTTAGACATCCAGCACGACCAGAGTGGTATTTCAACGACGACTCCACCATGACTGGCGTCACGGCTTCAAAGTCTCCCACCTATCCTACACAAGCCGAACCGAACACCAATATCAAGCTATAGTAAAGGTCCCGGGGTCTTTCCGTCCTGCTGCGCGAAACGAGCATCTTTACTCGTAATGCAATTTCACCGGGCCTATGGTTGAGACAGTCGAGAAGTCGTTACGCCATTCGTGCAGGTCGGAACTTACCCGACAAGGAATTTCGCTACCTTAGGATGGTTATAGTTACCACCGCCGTTTACTGGCGCTTAAGTTCTCAGCTTCGCCCCGACGAATCAGAGCTAACCGGTCCCCTTAACGTTCCAGCACCGGGCAGGCGTCAGTCCGTATACATCGCCTTACGGCTTCGCACGGACCTGTGTTTTTAGTAAACAGTCGCTTCTCGCTGGTCTCTGCGGCCACCCCCAGCTCTGGCAGCAAGTGCCGTCACCAGGAATGGCCCCCCTTCTCCCGAAGTTACGGGGGCATTTTGCCGAGTTCCTTAACCATAGTTCACCCGAACGCCTCGGTATTCTCTACCTGACCACCTGAGTCGGTTTGGGGTACGGGCCGCCATGAAACTCGCTAGAGGCTTTTCTCGACAGCATAGGATCATCCACTTCACCACAATCGGCTCGGCATCAGGTCTCAGCCTTGATGAGTGACGGATTTGCCTATCACTCGGCCTACACCCTTACCCCGGGACAACCACCGCCCGGGCTGGACTACCTTCCTGCGTCACCCCATCGCTCACCTAGTACAGACTTGGTCCAGCGGCTCCACCACGTCCCTTCGTCCGAAGACTCCGGGCCGGCTTCACGGCTTTAGCATCACCTGGTTCAGCGTTGGCGCTTCAAAGCGGGTACGGGAATATCAACCCGTTGTCCATCGACTACGCCTGTCGGCCTCGCCTTAGGTCCCGACTTACCCTGGGCAGATCAGCTTGACCCAGGAACCCTTGGTCAATCGGCGCAAGAGTTTCCCACTCTTGTATCGCTACTCATGCCTGCATTCTCACTCGTGTACCGTCCACGACTGGTTTCCACCGCCGCTTCACCCGGCACACGACGCTCCCCTACCCATCACAGCAGGCGTTGGCCCTATGTGCTGCAATGACACGACTTCGGTGATGTGCTTGAGCCCCGCTACATTGTCGGCGCGGAATCACTTGACCAGTGAGCTATTACGCACTCTTTCAAGGGTGGCTGCTTCTAAGCCAACCTCCTGGTTGTCTCTGCGACTCCACATCCTTTCCCACTTAGCACACGCTTAGGGACCTTAGTCGGTGTTCTGGGCTGTTTCCCTCTCGACCATGGAGCTTATCCCCCACAGTCTCACTGCCACGCTCTCACTTACCGGCATTCGGAGTTTGGCTAAGGTCAGTAACCCGGTGAGGCCCATCGCCTATCCAGTGCTCTACCTCCGGCAAGAAACACGTGACGCTGCACCTAAATGCATTTCGGGGAGAACCAGCTATCACGGAGTTTGATTGGCCTTTCACCCCTAACCACAGGTCATCCCCCAGGTTTTCAACCCTGGTGGGTTCGGTCCTCCACGAAGTCTTACCTCCGCTTCAACCTGCCCATGGCTAGATCACTCCGCTTCGGGTCTTGGGCATGCAACTGTATCGCCCTGTTCGGACTCGCTTTCGCTACGGCTACCCCACACGGGTTAACCTCGCTACACACCGCAAACTCGCAGGCTCATTCTTCAAAAGGCACGCAGTCACGAGACACACAGCAAGCTGCGTGTCCGACGCTCCCACGGCTTGTAGGCACACGGTTTCAGGTACTATTTCACTCCGCTCCCGCGGTACTTTTCACCATTCCCTCACGGTACTATCCGCTATCGGTCACCAGGGAATATTTAGGCTTAGCGGGTGGTCCCGCCAGATTCACACGGGATTTCTCGGGCCCCGTGCTACTTGGGAGTTCTTCAAACGAGCCGTACAGATTTCGTCTACGGGGGTCTTACCCTCTACGCCGGACCTTTCGCATGTCCTTCGACTACCTGTACGGTTTCTGACTCGCCGACCGGCCGGCAGACCGGTCAAGAAAAATCCCACGACCCCATCAGCGCAACCCCTGCCGGGTCTCACACGCTCATGGTTTAGCCTCATCCGGTTTCGCTCGCCACTACTCCCGGAATCACGGTTGTTTTCTCTTCCTGCGGGTACTGAGATGTTTCACTTCCCCGCGTTCCCTCCACATACCCTATGTGTTCAGGTATGGGTGACAGCCCATGACGACTGCCGGGTTTCCCCATTCGGAAACCCCCGGATCAAAGCCTGGTTGACGGCTCCCCGGGGACTATCGTGGCCTCCCACGTCCTTCATCGGTTCCTGGTGCCAAGGCATCCACCGTGCGCCCTTAAAAACTTGGCCACAGATGCTCGCGTCCACTGTGCAGTTCTCAAACAACGACCAGACACCCACACTCGACAAGTCCGAAAACTTGCCTCGCATGGGACCGGCATCACTGAAGCAACAGCCTCACGGCCGTTCCCTCAGGACCCAACAACGTGCCCGACACCCAGAATCCATCAACCGCGTTCCACGCCGAAGCAGTACTTGCGGCAGTTGATCCCGTGTGCCGAATAGTCAACGTTCCACCCATGAGCAACCGTGCAGGACATTCGCCTGCAAGCGGCACATTGCTCCTTAGAAAGGAGGTGATCCAGCCGCACCTTCCGGTACGGCTACCTTGTTACGACTTCGTCCCAATCGCTGGTCCCACCTTCGACGGCTCCTCCCCTTACGGGTTAGGCCACCGGCTTCGGGTGTTACCGACTTTCGTGACGTGACGGGCGGTGTGTACAAGGCCCGGGAACGTATTCACCGCAGCATGCTGATCTGCGATTACTAGCAACTCCAACTTCATGGGGTCGAGTTGCAGACCCCAATCCGAACTGAGGCCGGCTTTTGGGATTCGCTCCGCCTCGCGGCATCGCAGCCCTTTGTACCGACCATTGTAGCACGTGTGCAGCCCAAGACATAAGGGGCATGATGATTTGACGTCGTCCCCACCTTCCTCCGAGTTGACCCCGGCAGTCTCCTGTGAGTCCCCATCACCCCGAAAGGCATGCTGGCAACACAGAACAAGGGTTGCGCTCGTTGCGGGACTTAACCCAACATCTCACGACACGAGCTGACGACAACCATGCACCACCTGTATACCGACCACAAGGGGGCGACCATCTCTGGCCGTTTCCGGTATATGTCAAGCCTTGGTAAGGTTCTTCGCGTTGCGTCGAATTAAGCCACATGCTCCGCTGCTTGTGCGGGCCCCCGTCAATTCCTTTGAGTTTTAGCCTTGCGGCCGTACTCCCCAGGCGGGGAACTTAATGCGTTAGCTGCGGCACCGACGACGTGGAATGTCGCCAACACCTAGTTCCCAACGTTTACGGCGTGGACTACCAGGGTATCTAATCCTGTTCGCTCCCCACGCTTTCGCTCCTCAGCGTCAGTAATGGCCCAGAGATCCGCCTTCGCCACCGGTGTTCCTCCTGATATCTGCGCATTTCACCGCTACACCAGGAATTCCGATCTCCCCTACCACACTCTAGCCTGCCCGTATCGAATGCAGACCCGGGGTTGAGCCCCGGGCTTTCACATCCGACGCGACAGGCCGCCTACGAGCTCTTTACGCCCAATAATTCCGGACAACGCTCGCACCCTACGTATTACCGCGGCTGCTGGCACGTAGTTAGCCGGTGCTTCTTCTGCAGGTACCGTCACTTGCGCTTCTTCCCTGCTGAAAGAGGTTTACAACCCGAAGGCCGTCATCCCTCACGCGGCGTCGCTGCATCAGGCTTTCGCCCATTGTGCAATATTCCCCACTGCTGCCTCCCGTAGGAGTCTGGGCCGTGTCTCAGTCCCAGTGTGGCCGGTCGCCCTCTCAGGCCGGCTACCCGTCGTCGCCTTGGTAGGCCATTACCCCACCAACAAGCTGATAGGCCGCGGGCTCATCCTGCACCGCCGGAGCTTTACACCCAGGACCATGCGGTCCCAGGTCATATCCGGTATTAGACCCCGTTTCCAGGGCTTGTCCCAGAGTGCAGGGCAGATTGCCCACGTGTTACTCACCCGTTCGCCACTGATCCACCCCGAAGGGCTTCACCGTTCGACTTGCATGTGTTAAGCACGCCGCCAGCGTTCGTCCTGAGCCAGGATCAAACTCTCCGTGAATGATTACCGGTAATCCGGTTCACACTCGCGTCGAGCGGCACGGCAACCACCGGAATTAGGTGATCCCGCGCACTGCGTCCTCGCTAGTGTTTTACTTCAAAAGGAATCTCCAACCCCAGGAAACCCTGAGACCGGGGATGTCAACATATCTGGCGTTGACTTTTGGCACGCTGTTGAGTTCTCAAGGAACGGACACTTCCTTCAGGCGGCTTTCACACCGGGCCTCCGGGCGCTTCGTTCTTTCGTGTTCCCAGCTTATCAGATGTTCTCCGTGCCGTTCCCGGCGCTTCCTTCGTCCAACTCGCTGGTGTCTTCTGCGGCTTGACGCCCCGTCCGACGTTTCAAACTCTAGCCGATCCCCGCTCCGAAAAGCGAATCCGGCCGCAATCCTTGAAAACAGGCACACCTAATAGACCCTGCGCCGGAACGTATCGAAAGAAATAACGACACGCCTCGGCCCGAAATGGGAGGAGTGGTGTTTCAGAGGATTGGCCGCCCCGGGACCGTCCGCGCCAATGCGTGTCCGGTGCTCCCTGCCGAGCGACTACAGAACACTACGCCCGTTCGGAGGCAAAGGCAAACAGTCCGCCCGGACGACGCGGGTGCAGACGGCACGGCCGGCCTTCACGTACTCACCGTTGGGGCGGTCGTTGCGGGTGACCCAGCGGCGGGCGGTGGCCTCGTCCCGGCCTCCGGTGCGGTGGCGGTCGAGGAGACGGGCCTCGCGGACGGCGTCGTCGGCCTCGACGTACCAGAGCTCGCGCAGCAGCCGGCGGGCCTCCGGCCAGGGGTGGTCGGCGGAGGCGAGGTAGTTGCCCTCGGTCACGACCAGGCGGGTCCGCGGGTGGACGACGTGGCGGGCGGCCACCGGTTCGTCGAGGCCGCGGTCGAAGTCGGGGACGTAGATGTCCTGGAACCGCTCGGTGGCGACCCGGCGCAGCAGGGCGACGTAGCCGTGCGCGTCGAAGGTGGCGGGCGCGCCCTTGCGGTGGCCGAGGCCGAGGCGGTCGAGCTGGGCGGCGGAGAGGTGGAAACCGTCGAGGGGGAGGTAGGCCGCGCTGCCCGGACCCTCCCGGCGCTCGACCTCGGCGACGAGGTGCCGGGCCAGGGTGGACTTGCCGGCGGCGGGCGGGCCGGCAAGTCCGAGGACGGTGCGGGCCTCGCTTCCGGGGCCTCGCAGCAGGCCGAGGGCGAGGGCCGTCAGGCTGTCGGCGCCGGGGGTGTCCCCCGTGCGGTCCCCGGTGGTGCGGTCCGCGTTCATGGGCGAACCCTACTCAGCGGGCGACCTCGTCGGGCCGACCCCGGCAGGCAGCCCCGCCGGCCACGACTACACGGGGCGGTCGGCGAGGGCGGGCAGGTCCAGGGTGAGGGTGCCGGCGTCCGCGTCGAGCAGGGCGGGGACGCCGAGCGGGACGGTGAGGGTGGACGGGCAGTGGCCGAAGCCGAGCTCCCAGACGACGGGGATGCCGAGCGGCCCGAGCCGGTCGAGCATGACGTCCCGGACCCGGTCGAGCGGGCCGCAGCCCTCCCAGGAGCCGAGGGCTACCCCGGTGACGCCGTCGAAGGCGCCGGAGCGCAGGAACTGGGTGAGGAGGCGGTCGAGCTGGTACGGGTGCTCGTTGACGTCCTCCAGGATCAGGATGCTGCCGGCGTAGGAGGGGCGGGCGGCGGGGGTGCCGCGCTCGGCGGCGAGCACGTGGGTGCAGCCGCCGGCGGTGACACCGCGGGCCCTGCCGGGGACGAGGGTGGCGGCGGTGGGCGAGGTGATGACGGTGGTGGCGGCGGGGTCGAAGAGGGTGCGGCGCAGGTGTTCGGCGGTGGGGGCGTCGCCGATGAAGCCGGCGGTGGCGGCCATCGGTCCGTAGAGGGTGGCGAGGCCGAGGCGCTGGGCGAAGGCCTCGTGCAGGGAGGAGACGTCGCTGAAGCCGATGAGGATCTTGGGTGGGGCGGCGCGCAGGGCTTCCCAGTCGAGGAGGTCGACCATGCGGTGGACGCCGTAGCCGCCGCGGGCGCAGATGACGGCGTCGACGGTCGGGTCGAGCCAGGCGGCCTGGAGGTCTGCGGCGCGGTCGGCGTCGGTTCCGGCGAGGTGGCCGAGGACGGGGTGGGTGTCGAGGACGTGCGGGGCGACGGTGACGCGCAGTCCCCAGGAGCGGAGGACGGCGGTGCCGGCGCTGAGCCGCTGCGGATCGATGGGGCCGCTGGTGGCGACCACGGTGATGTGGTCCCCGGGGCGGAGGTGCGGCGGGCGGGTCAGCCCTCGGCCGGGGGTGGTCGGGTGCTGGGCCATGGCCGGGTTCCTTCCGGGTCGGGGTGCTCTCGGGGCCGGCGCGGGACCGGCCCCGAGAGGTTATGCCCCTGCCGCGCTCACAGCGATCCCATGACGGCCCGCACTTCGGTGAGGGTGGCGTCGGCGATCGCGTTGGCGTGTTCGGAGCCGGTGCGCAGGACCTGGCGGATGTGGCCCCGGTCGGCGGCGAGTTCGGCGCGGCGGGCGCGGATCGGGCGGAGGTGTTCGTTCACGGCCTCGGTGACGGTGCGCTTGAGGGCGGCCGCGCCGCCGTCGCCGATCTCCTCGGCGAGCTCCTCGGGGGCGCGGTCCTGGCAGAGGCCGGCGAGCAGGAGGAGGTTGGCGACCTCGGGGCGGCCGACGGGGTCGTAGGTGATGCGGCGGTCCGCGTCGGTCTTCGCGCCCTTGAGGAGGCGGGCGGTGGTGTCCTCGTCGGCGGCGAGCGGGACGGAGTTGCCGCGGCTCTTGCTCATCTTGCCGCCGTCGGTGCCGAGGAGCAGCGGTGCGGAGGAGAGCAGGGCGCGGGGGCGGGGGAAGACGGGGGTGCCGTCGGGGTGCGGGTAGCGCTCGTGGAAGCGGCGGGCGACGGTGCGGGCGACTTCGAGGTGCGGCAGCTGGTCCTTGCCGACGGGGACGAGGTCGGCCTTGCAGAAGAGGATGTCGGCGGCCTGGTGGACGGGGTAGGTGAGCATCAGTCCGTTCACGGCGGCCTGGCTGGAGTGGGCGATCTCGTCCTTGACGGTGGGGTTGCGGTGGAGTTCGGCGACGCTGACCAGGCTGAGGAAGGGCAGCAGCAGCTGGTTGAGGGCGGGGACGGAGCTGTGGGTGAAGATCGTGGCGCGGTCGGCGTCGATCCCGGTGGCGAGGTAGTCGACGACGAGGTTCTCGGTGTGTTCGGCGAGGCGGTCGGCGACGTCCCGGTCGGTGATGACCTGGTAATCGGGGATGACGAGGAACATCTCGACGCCGAGGCGCTGGAGGTGGACGCGGTTGCGGAGGCTGCCGAAGTAGTGGCCGAGGTGGAGCGGGCCGGTGGGGCGGTCGCCGGTGAGGACGCGGTGGGCGGCCGGGTTGGCACGGATGCCCTCGTCCAGGGCGGCCAGGTCGGTGAGGTGGCTCGGGCCGGTCGCGTCGGCGGGGACGTCCGGGGCGGTCGCGGTGGTCGCGGTGGTCACGGTGGTCACGGGGGGTTCTCCTCGGTACGGCGGTGGTCGCGGCCGTCCGGGGCTCGGGGCCCGTCCCGTCGGAGAAACGCAGCAGGGCCGTCCATCCCGGACGGCCCTGGTCAGGCGTGGCTGGTGGCCGTCCTAGGACGGCCACCAGTCGAGACCTGCGAAGCGCTTCATGGGTTCGAGGGTAGCGGTCGCGGGTGCCGGACCGCCGCCGGTTTTCCGCTTCCGCGCCGCGATGTGCCGCGGTCCTCCGCCGCCCTCAGTCCTCGACGACGAGGGCGGGGGTGTCCTGGCGCAGGGTCTCGCCGCGGAAGAACGCGGGCCGGTAGGCGCTGTACACGAGCATGAGGACCGCGCCGAGCAGCAGGATGCCGACGCCGATGACGAACACCGAGCCGATGCCGAGGACGGCGCCGCTGCCGTACTCCGGGTCCCAGGCGTCGGTGAGGGTCTGCAGGAAGACCCCGCCGAGCAGGAGGCCGCCGAGCAGCGGGGCGAGGCCCTTGAGGACGAGGTCGCGCAGGCTGTCGCGGAGCGAGTGGCGGAAGTACCAGACGCAGGCGAAGGCGGTCAGCGCGTAGTAGAAGCAGATCATCAGGCCGAGGGCCAGGATGGTGTCCTGGACGACGTTCTCGCTGATCACGCTCATGCCGACGTAGAACACGGCGGTGGCGGCACCGGCGGCGAGGGTGGCGAAGCCGGGGGTGCGGTGGCGCGGGTGGACGGTGCCGAAGCGGGGCGGCACGGCCCGGTAGGCGCTCATCGCGAGCAGGGTCCGGGCGACCGGGATGAAGGTGGTCTGCAGGCTGGCGGCGGCGCTGGCGACGACGGCCAGGAAGAGCAGGATGCTCCACGGCGAGCCGAGGACCGGCCGGGCCAGGGCGGAGAAGACGTTGTCGGCGGTGTCCGGGTTGCCGAGGCCGTTGCCGGTGCTGCCGACGCCGGCGAACATCTGGGCGGCGACGGCGACCAGCAGGTAGGAGCCGACCAGGGTGACCATCGAGATCATCGCGGCCCGGCCCGGGGTCTTGGCGCTGCCGCTGGTCTCCTCGTTCATGGTGAGGCAGGTGTCCCAGCCCCAGTACATGAAGATCGAGAGCGACAGGCCGGCGGTGAAGGCGCTGAACGAGCCCACCTCAAGGGGGTTGAGCCAGGAGGCGGAGAAGCCGACGGAGTCGGGCAGGTCGCCGGTGGCGGCCTTGCCGATGGCGACGCCGGCGAACAGCAGCAGGACGGCGAGCTGGAGCCCGACCAGGCTGTACTGGAACCACTTGGTGGCCGTCATGCCGCGGTAGCTCATCGCGGTGGCAGCGGCGATCAGGACGACGACGGTGGCCAGATGGACGGCCTTGTTGTCGTTGAGGTCGGCGACGGCTCCGCTGCCCGTCATCTCGCCGAGCATGAGGTACAGGAAGTCGGTGGCCACCCCGGCGAGGTTGGACAGCACGATGATGGTGGCGACCGTCAGGCCCCAGCCGGCCATCCAGCCGACGCGGGGGCCGAAGGCCTTGACCGTCCAGGTGAAGGACGTGCCGCAGTCCGGGAAGTCCTTGTTGAGTTCCTTGTACGCGAACGCGACGAGCAGCATCGGCAGGAAGCCGGCCAGGAAGACCGCGGGCATCTGGACGCCGACGGCGGTGACCGTCGGTCCCAGGGTGGCGGTCAGGCAGTAGACCGGGGCGACCGTGGAGACGCCCAGGACCACGCTGCTCAGCAGGCCGACCGAGTTGCCCCGTAGGCCCTTGTCCCCCGCTGCCCCCGTCGCCCCCGTGCCGGGGGCTCCACCACTGGCACCACTGACCGGGGCACCCTGCGGAGCGGCGGGCGCCGTTGCCCGGCCGCTGCTTCCGTGCTCTGAGAGCTGCTGATCAACCACCTGCGCACCCTAGGTGCGGGTACCGAAGGTTGAGTAGGCCAACCCTTGGTGATTTGAACCACTCCCTTCGATTCACCCGCGCGAGGCTGGGCGGTGGCCGATGATGCATGGACTGTTAAGGCGTGTACCTTTATTTCAAAGGGTTGTTGCCGAATTGATTTGCCCGCCGTGTCACCTTTTGAGATGTTTTGCCATCGGCCGCGCGGGCCCGGTCGGCGCGGCACGGGATCGTTCGGGGGACGTCGGATAGGTTTGCCTTGCCTAACCAACACTCCGCCCCCGAAGGAGCGCCGCGTGCCCCCCACTCCCGGCCACCAGACCACCCCCCGCCCCGGCCGACGGGCCCTGCTCACCGCGGCGCTCACCGGCGGCGCCGTCCTCGGCCTCGGCGGACTCCTCACCGCCTGCGGCAGCTCGGGCGGCTCCGGCGGGTCGACCGGACCGGGCGGCTCCGGCGGCGCGGCGAAGCCCTCCGGCGGCTCCTCCCCGGACCAGAAGTCCGTCAAGCAGGGCGGCGACGACTACGCCACCGTGATCGAGAAGATGAAGGGCTTCGGCACCGACGCCGCACCCGGCGTCTACCCGCGGACCATCAGGCACGCACTGGGCGAGACCGTCGTCCCGGCGAAGCCGACCCGGGTCGTCGTCCTCGACACCGGCGAGCTCGACAACGTCGTCTCGCTGGGCATCCAGCCGGTCGGCGTGGTCCACACCGACGGCTCCAAGACCATGCCGTCCTACCTCAAGGACAGGGCCGGCAGCCCCGCCGCCGTCGGCACCATCAACAGCCTCAACCTGGAGGCCGTCGCCGCGCTCAAGCCGGACCTGATCCTCGGCAGCCAGTTGCGCGCCCAGGACCAGTACCAGCAGCTCTCCAAGATCGCGCCGACCGTCTTCTCGCTGCGCCCCGGCTACCCGTGGAAGCAGAACTTCGTGCTCAACGCGAGCCCGTTCGGCCTGGAGGCGGAGGCCAGGGCCCAGCTGGACGCCTACCAGGCCGCCGCCGCGGCGATCGGCTCCGCGCTCGGCGACAAGCGGCCCACCATCACGCCGCTGCGCTTCATGCCCGGCAAGACCCGGCTGTACGCGGAGCTGTCCTTCATCGGCACCGTCCTCACCGACGTCCGGCTGCCGCAGCCCCCGATCGAGCAGGTCAAGGAGCTCGCGGTGGAGATCGGCCCCGAGCAGATCGACAAGGCGGACGCCGACTGGATCTTCTACGGGGTCTACGGCACGCCCAGCTCCACCAACCAGGACGCGGTGCTCGGCGGGGCGCTCTGGAAGACCCTGGGCGCGGTCAAGTCCGGACAGGCGCGGCCGGTCCCGGACGAGACCTGGTTCCTCGGGCTCGGCGTGGCCGCCGCCAACGTTGTCCTGTCGGACCTGAAGGGCTTCGTGGCACCCGGCGCCTGACCGGCACCCTCCCCGGGGGGGATCGGGGGGCGGCGGGGATCCGGTGGGCCCGAGGAGGGAACCTGCGAGCCCGATAGGACGTCAGGGTGTTGTGCAGGTGGGACCAGTGGTACGAGGGGGACTCGTGGGGCGTGACGGTGTTGTGGGTCGCAGGGGGCGGAAACGCGCTTGGAGCACGTCGCCCGGTGCGGGAGGATCGACGGGACCGTACCCCGAAGGGCCCGTGCCGATGACCACGCTCGACCGGACCGCCGCCGACCGGCAGCCGTCCGCCCCACCCGCTCCCCCGGCGCTCGACGCCGCCGCCCCCGTGGACGGGGGGACCCGCTGCTCGATCACGGCGGCGGGCACCGACAACCGGACGGGCGGCGCGGCCGGCGGCCTGCTGGGCGGCTCCGTGCCTCGGCCGCGCGACGGGAACGCCGACGGCGGGGCCGCGGCGTCCGACTCCCCCGACTCCCCCGTGGCTGCCGAGGAGGCGGCGGGCGGGTCGGGCAGGTCCGGCCGGTCGGGCGAGTCCTCCCCCGGGCTCCGGCAGCCGCCGGCCGTCCAGGAGCGGACGGCCCCGGTACTGCGGGCGGCCCACGAGGAGCTGCGCACCGGCATCAGCCGGCGGCCCTCGCCGTCGCGCCGCCTCCGCCTGCTGCATCCGCAGACGACCGCCGCCCCCGTCCGGCCGGACAGCGCCCGCACCGGCCCCGCGCCGACCGCCGGCGCGCCGGTCCTCCCCGGACCGCGCACCGCCCCCGGCCGGGAGGCCCCCCGGCCGGAGCCGGCGGCGGCCGAACCCCCGCTGGGCGTCCTGATCGGTGGCACGCCCCGGCTGCCGGAGGCCGGCGGGCGCCCGGGCCGCCCCGAGGAACGGCCCGCCGTCCGGGCGACCGCCGAGCTCCTCCGGCTCGGCCGGGGGACGTGCCTGGTCGTGCTGCCCGTCTGGCGGCCCGCGATCGCCGTCTCGGTACCGACCGAGCAGCTGCTGAGCGCCACCGGACTCGCCTGGGAACAGCTCGCGGAGGCGCGGCTCTCCGTGGTGATCAACCCCGCCGCCCTGCACGACCGGGAACTGGAGCTCCGGGACTGGCAGGTCGGCCCGCCCGGGCGGCCGGGCCGACGCGGCCGGCGCCGCCCGCTCCCGGCGTTCGGCGCCGACGGGACCGCCGCTCAGGAGCGGACGGATCCGCCGTTCGGGATGTAGCCGAGATCGACGGGCCGGGGTTCGCGCCGCTCGGTGAGCCAGCCCTCCCGGACCTCGGCCAGCAGCTCCGGCAGCCGGGGCGGCCAGAGTGCGTCCGCGTTCTCGTCCGCGAGGTCCGCCGGGGTCCACCACCGCCAGTCGAGGATCCGGTCGGCGGCGTGCACCGCGCTGACGTCGCCGACCGGGCCCCGGTGCGGGCCGTCGGTGAGGTAGATGTGCTCGTGCTGGCGGACCGGCGTGCCGTGCCAGGTGAAGTCGTGCTCCCAGGTGCAGAGCAGCGGGCCGGGTTCGAGGTCCGACCAGCCGGTCTCCTCCCAGAGCTCGCGGCGCGCCCCCGCCCACGGCGTCTCGTCGGCCTCGATGCCGCCGCCCGGCATGGTCCAGTGCACGCCGACCTCGCTGTTGTCCGAACGCAGGAGGAAGACGGAGCCGTGCTCGTCCAGGACGACCGTCCTGGCGGCCCGGCGTGGGGTCCTTCGCGCGTTTCGCCACAGGTTTCGCATCGGGTCACTCTGCCAGCGGTGCACTCCGGCGGTCGAACGGATTCCACCGCCCGCCGGGCGGTGGCCCGGCGGGCGGAGGGCAATGGCCGCGACGGCCGGAGGGCGGCGGCCCGAAGGCCCCGCCGGGCCGGTCAGGGCCTGTGGCGTCGGGGTTTTGACGGCTCGACGGACTGTCCGGGCCCGTACTCTGACGCCCATGCCCGCACCCGCGTTCCTCCTTCCCTCCCATCCGCTGGACCCGCGCCGGATCGATCCCCAGTTCGTCCGGGAGGCCCGGCTGCTGCGGGACCTGGGCGGTGAGCACCACCTCGTCGACCACGACGCGCTGCTCGCCGGCGACGCCCGCGCGGCCGTCGACCGGGTCCCGGCGGGTCGCGGACCGTTCTGGTACCGGGGGTGGATGCTCCCCTCGGACCGCTATGCGGCGTTCGCGGCCGCCCTGGCCGAGCGCGGCGGGCATCTGCTGACCAGCCCGCCCGGGTACGCGTCGGCGCATGAACTGCCGGGCTGGTACGGGGTGTTCGAGGGGGCGACGCCGCAGAGCGTCTGGCTGCCGCTGGCGGGGGCCGGCAGCGGGAGCGGGGCCCGGAGCGGTGACGGCGACGGGAGCGGCGGTGCGGACGGAGCCGGGATCGCGCCGCCCGGTCCGGAGCGCTTGGCGGCGGCCGTCGCCGGGCTCGGCGGGCGGGGACCGGCGATCGTCAAGGACTACGTGAAGTCCCGCAAGGAGGAGTGGGGCGAGGCCTGCTTCGTCCCGGAGCTGTCGGACCTTCCGGCCGTGGCCCGGGTGGTCGCCCGGTTCGTGGAACGGCAGGGCCCCTACCTGGCCGGTGGCGTGGTGCTGCGGCGGTTCGAGGAGTTCACCCGGGTGCTGTGGGACGCCGACGACGCGCCGTCCGGCGGTTCCGGGCAGGCCCGGTCCCAGGACCCCGGGCTGCCGGACGACGGACGGGGCGGGCGACGGCGGGCGGTGGAGTCCCGGGTGTGGTGGCTGGACGGCGAGCCGGTACTGGTCGGACCGCATCCGGACCTGCCCGGCTCACCGTCCACGCCCGACCTGTCCGGGGTGCGGGCGCCGGTACGGACGCTCGGCTGCCGGTTCGTCACCACCGACCTGGCCGAGCGGGCGGACGGCTCCGGCTGGCGGGTGGTCGAGGTCGGTGACGGGCAGGTGAGCGAACTGCCCCGGGGGATCGATCCTTCGAGGCTGCTGATCGCGCTGCTCGCGGCGTGACGGACCGGGGCCGGCCGGCCCAGGAGCGTCGGGGCGCGCGGTCGGGACACGTGGTCGGGCGGGGCGGGCGGTCGTGAGGACCGCCCGCGCCGCGCCGACCACTCACGCCGCGGCCGTCACGCTCCGGCGATCGCGTCCGGGACCGGGGCGGACCCCGTGCCGGACCGGTGGTGCCCCTCCGCCACGAACGCCTGCCAGAGCCGGGTGTACGCCCCGCCCCGCGCCAGCAGCTCCTTGTGCGTGCCGTCCTCGATCACCCGGCCCCGGTCCAGCACCACCACCCGGTCCGCGCGCTCGGCGGTGGTCAGCCGGTGCGCGATGACCAGGGTGGTGCGGCCGCCGCTGAGCCGGTCCGCGGCGTGGTTGACCGCCGCCTCGGTGGCCAGGTCGAGCGCCGCGGTGGCCTCGTCCAGCAGCAGGATGTCCGGATCGACCAGTTCGGCCCGGGCCAGCGCGATCAGCTGGCGCTGACCCGCCGAGAGGTTCCGTCCCCGCCCGGCGACCTCGTGCTCGTAGCCGCCGGACAGCCGGAGGATCATGTCGTGCGCGCCGACGGCCCGGGCCGCCGCCTCCACCTCGGCCGGCGAGGCCCCCGGCCGGCCGTACGCGATGGCCTCGCGCACCGTCCCGGCGAACAGGTACGCCTCCTGCGGCACCACCCCGAGCCGGTGCCGGTACTCGGCGAGGTCGTAGCGGGTCAGGTCGATGCCGTCGACCCGGACGGTGCCCGAGGTCGCGTCGTAGAACCGGGCGACCAGCTTGACCAGGGTCGACTTGCCGGCCCCCGTCTCGCCGACCAGCGCCACCGTCTGCCCGGCCGGGATCCGCAGGCTGATGTCGGTGAGGACGTCCGGGGCGCCGTCCGCGCCGCCGTTGTAGGCGAAGCCGACGCGGTCGAACTCGATCTCGCCGCGCAGCCCGGCCGGGACCGGCACCGGGTCGGCCGCCTGTGCGGTGCTGGTCGGGGTGCGCAGCAGTTCGCGGATCCGGCCGAGGCCGACCGCCGCCTGCTGGTAGCCGTCGAACACCTGGGAGAGCTGGTTGACCGGCGCGAAGAACAGGTCGATGTAGAGCAGGTAGGCGACCAGCGCGCCGACGGTGAGCGTCCCGGCGTCCACCCGCGACGCGCCCATGATCAGCACCAGCGCGGCGGCCACGCTGGAGAGGAACTGCACGAACGGGAAGTACAGCGAGATGTAGAACTGCGCCCGGACCCGGGCGTCCCGGTAGGCGATGCCCCGGGCGACGAAGCGGTCCGTGTTGGCGTCCAGGCGGCGGAACGCCTGGACGATCCGCATGCCGGCCACGTTCTCCTGGAGGTCCGCGTTGACCGTGCTGATGAGGTCCCGGGAGATCTCGTACTGGGCCTTGGACTTCCGGCGGAACACCAGGGTCGCGACCGCCAGCAGCGGCAGCACCGCGAGGACCGCCAGGGCGAGTCCGGCGTCGATCACCAGCAGGGCGGCGAAGATGCCGACGAAGGTCAGCAGGCTGACCACCGCCGTGACCACGCCGGTCTGGAGGAACGAGGTGAGCGAGTCCAGGTCGGTGGTCATCCGGGTCATGATGCGGCCGGAGAGTTCACGCTCGTAGTAGTCGAGGCCGAGCCGGTTGAGGTGGGCGAAGATCTTGAGCCGGAGTGTGTAGAGCACCCGCTCGCCGGTGCGGCCGCTGACCCGGTTCTCGGCGCCCTGCACCAGCCAGTCCAGCAGGACGATCACCAGGGCGGCGAGCGAGGCGACGGCGACGCCGGTCATGACGCCCTTGCTGACGCCGTCGTCGATGCCGTGCCGGATCAGGATCGGCAGGACCAGGCCGGCGCCCGCGTCCAGGGTGACCAGGAGCAGCGCCAGGGCGAGCGGGGCCCGGAAGGGGCGCAGCAGGCGGCGGAGGCTGAAGTCGGGGTCTCCGCGCTCGGCCTCGGCGCGGGGGATCTCCGGGTGGTCGGTGGCCGGCGGGAGGGCGGCGACCCGGGCGAGCAGTTCGGGTGCGGCGGTGCGGGCGGCCTTGGCCAGGGCCGGGGTGGGCATGGCGGGGGTGGGGGCGCCCGGGTCCTGGGTGGGTTCTGCGGCGGCGGCCTCCGCGGCAGTGGTCTCCGCGCCGGTGGCGGTGGTCTCCGCGCCGGTGGCGGTCGTCTCCGCGCCTACGGTGGTGGGCGGCTCGGCCGCTCCGGGTGCCGCCGGGGGTGCGGCGGGGGTGGTCCGGCCCGCCTCGGGGTCGGTGATCAGGGCCCGGTAGCGGGGACATCGGGCGTCGAGTTCCTCGTGCGTACCGATGTCGAGCAGACGGCCGTGGTCCAGGACGGCGATCCGGTCGGCCAGCTGGAGGGTGGAGCGGCGGTGGGCGATCAGCAGGGTGGTGCGGCCGGCCATCACCGAGCGCAGCGCGTCGTGGATCTCGGCCTCGATCTGCGGGTCCACGGCCGAGGTGGCGTCGTCGAGCAGCAGGATCCGGGGGTCGGTGAGGATCGCCCGGGCCAGGGCGATGCGCTGGCGCTGGCCTCCGGACAGGGTGAGGCCCTGCTCGCCGACCTTCGTTCCGTAGCCGTCGGGCAGCGCCCGGACGAACTCGTCGGCCTGGGCGGCGCGGGCGGCCGCGACGATCTGCTCGTCGGTGGCGTCCGGGCGGCCGTAGGCGATGTTGGTGCGGACGGTCTCGGAGAAGAGGAAGCTCTCCTCGGGCACGATGCCGACGGCCGACCGGACCGAGTCGAGGGTCAGGTCGCGCAGGTCGTGGCCGTAGAGGCGGACGGCGCCCTCGGCCGGGTCGTAGAACCTGGGGACCAGCTGCGCGACGGTGGACTTGCCCGAACCGGAGGAGCCGACCAGGGCGAGGGTCTCGCCGGGGGCGAGGCGGAGGCTGAGGCCGTGCAGGACCGGGGCCGGGTGCTCGGGGTCGTAGCGGAACCCGACCCGGTCGAACTCCAGCGCCACCTCGGTGGTGAGCGGTCCGACCACGCGCGGGCCTGCGGGCGGGGTGACGGGCGGGGTGGTGTCCGGGCCCGCGCCGGGTACGGCGGTGCCGGCGGCCGGTTCCGCGGCCGGGTCGAGGACGACCGCGTCCGGGCGCTCCCGGACCAGCGGCCGCTCGTCGATCAGCTGGAGCACGCGCTCGACACCGGCCCGGGCCTGCTGGCCGACCGTGATGACCATGGTCAGCATCCGGACCGGGCCGGTCATCTGCGCGACATAGGTGGAGAAGGCGACGAAGGTGCCGAGCGAGACCTGCCCTTCGACCGCCAGCCAGCCGCCGAAGGCCAGCACCGCCACCTGGGCGAGCGCCGGAACGGCCTGCATGGCGGGGTTGTAGCGGCTGTTGAGCCGGATCGAGCGCAGCCGGGACGCGAAGAGGCTGCGCGAGGCCGCCTCCAGCTTGTCCAGCTCCTGCCCCTCCTGGCCGAAGCCCTTGACCACCCGCACGCCGCCGATGGCCTCGTCCACCACCCCGGCGACGGCTGCGGCCTCCTGCTGGGCGGCCCAGGTGGAGGGGAACAGCCGCTTGCGGCTGAGCGTCGAGACCCACCACAGCACCGGGGCCATCACCAGCGCGACCAGGGTGAGCGGCGGCGAGAGCCAGAGCATCACGCCGAGCGACATGACGAACATCAGCAGGTAGCCGGTCATCATGGGCAGCATCGAGAGCAGCCCGTTGACCAGTTGGAGGTCGGAGGTCGCGCGGCCGACCACCTGTCCGGTGTCGAGCCGGTCCTGGCGGTGGCCGTCGAGTCTGCCGAGCGAGCGGAAGAGGTCCGCGCGCAGGTCGTGCTGGACGTCGACGGCCAGCTGCCCGCCGTAGTAGCGGCGGACCTGGGTGCAGCCGAACACGACGGCGGCGGCCAGCAGCAGGACGACGGCCCACGGGGCGAGCGGCCGGGAGTGCGCGGTGATGACGTCGTCGATGATCAGCTTGGTGACCAGGGGCACCAGGGCGGTGACGGCCATGCCCAGCAGCGAGGCGCCGAAGGCGAGCAGCACGCTGCGCCGGGAGCGCCAGCAGTAGCCGAGCAGCCGTCGGAGCCAGCCCGCGCCCTCGGGGCCGTCGGCGCCGGCCGGCGTGCCGGAGCCGTCGGGCGTGTCGGAGGCGGTCGTGGACTGTCCGGGCTCCTGGCCCGGTCGGGCAGGCCCGTCCGCGGGCTTGTCCGCCGAGGTGCCCGCGCCGCTCTTGGCGGCGTCCGCGCCCGGGGTGCCGGTTCGGGTGCCGCTCGGGGAAAGCTCCACCGTAGATCCGTGAGTCTCAGGCATATTTAGGGATGCTAACCATTCCGTCGGGTGACCGCCATGGATTTTTCAGGCCAGGACGCGCCGGAGGTCCCGGCCCGACGGTCGGGCCAACAGCCCTCGGCCTGCGGTGATTCCCGCCGGGCCGGACCGGCGCTCGTTACCAGGGTCGCCGACGGAGCGGGAACCGCCCACCGCCCACCGACGCAGGGGGCGGACCTCCCTTGGTCCTAGGTCGGGCGGCCGACCCGGCTCGCCCGAATGGAGCAACGGCGCCGCGGGGGTCGGCGGGCCCGGTGGTCAGGCCCGTGCGGCGTCGGTGACGGTGGTGGCGGTGGTGGCGGTCACGGTGACAGCATCGGCGGCGGTCACGGTGACGGCGGCGGCGACGGAGTCGGCGGCCGCCGAGAACGCGCCGTGGGCGAGGTCGCGCAGCAGGGCGGCCATCGCGTCGCGGGTGAGCCCGGCGCGCTCGTCCCCCTGGGCGGGGTTCGGGCCGTGGCTGTGCGGGGTCGAGTTGATCAGCCCGAAGACGGCGTGCACGGCCGCCCGGGCGACCGGCTCGGCGGTCGGGGCGGCGAGCGGCGGGAAGGCCCGGCGGACCTCCTCCACCCAGAGCTCCACGTAGGCGCGCTGGAGGCGGCGGACGGTACGGCGGTCCTCGTCGCGGAGGTTGAGCAGTTCCCGGTCGTGCAGCGTGATCAGGTCGCGGTCGTCGAGCGCGAAGTCGACATGGCCGCCGATCAGCGCGTCCAGCGCGGCGGCCGGGCCCTCACTGCCGCCGGCCCGGCGGCGGCCCTCCTCCAGCAGCCGCTCGCTGATGCCGACCAGCAGGTCCGCGAGCATCGCGTCCTTGCCGGCGAAGTGCCGGTAGAGACCGGGGCCGCTGATGCCGACGGCTTTGCCGATCTCGTCGACACCCACCCCGAGGAAGCCACGGGCCGCGAACAGTCGCGCGGCCTCCCTGCGGATCTGGTCGCGGCGTGCGAGCCCGGAGGCGGACGGGACGTTCGGCATGCCGACCATCGTAGACAGTCGGGTTATCGGTGGTTAACCTGGGCGACGGAAGTTAACGTTCATTAACGTGTGGGGGTCGCGGGCTCACCGGCCCTGTCGGCCCACCTGCCGCCGAGGGCAAGGGAGCTCTTGGGATGGTCATCTCCACTGTCGGCGCACCCACCGGCATCAATGGCAACGCGGCTACCGGCACCCCGGCGGGCGGCGCGGCCCACGGCCGCGGCGCACCCGGCGCGGCCGCACCGGCGCCCCGCCTCGACACGGCCGCCGACCCCGGGTCCGAGGCGTTCCGGACGAACACCGACGCCCACCGGGCCCTGGTCGCCGAACTCCGCGAGAAGCTCGGCACCGCCGCGCTCGGCGGCGGCGCCAAGGCCCGCGCCCGCCACACCGCGCGCGGCAAACTGCTCCCCCGTGACCGGGTGGACACCCTGCTCGACCCGGCCTCCCCCTTCCTCGAACTGGCCCCGCTGGCAGCCGACGGGATGTACGACGGCGCCGCCCCGGCCGCCGGGGTGATCGCCGGCATCGGCCGGGTCGCCGGGCGCGAGGTGGTCGTGGTCGCCAACGACGCCACCGTCAAGGGCGGCACCTACTACCCGATGACGGTCAAGAAGCACCTGCGCGCCCAGGAGGTCGCGCTGGAGAACCGGCTCCCCTGCGTCTACCTGGTCGACTCCGGCGGCGCCTTCCTCCCGATGCAGGACGAGGTCTTCCCGGACCGCGACCACTTCGGCCGGATCTTCTACAACCAGGCGCGCCTCTCCGCCGCGGGCATCCCGCAGATCGCCGCCGTGCTGGGCTCCTGCACGGCCGGCGGCGCGTACGTCCCGGCGATGAGCGACCAGGCCGTCATCGTCCGCAACCAGGGCACCATCTTCCTCGGCGGGCCGCCGCTGGTGAAGGCGGCGACCGGTGAGGTGGTGACCGCCGAGGAGCTGGGCGGCGGCGATCTGCACTCCCGGACCTCCGGTGTCACGGACCACCTGGCCGAGGACGACGCCCACGCCCTCTCCATCGTCCGCACCATCGTCGCCGGGCTCGGCCCGCGCAGCGCCCGCCCGTGGCCGCTCGCCCCGGCCGAGCCGCCGGCCGTCGACCCGGCCGGCCTGTACGGGGCCGTCCCGGTCGACCCGCGCACGCCGTACGACGTGCGCGAGGTGATCGCCCGGCTGGTCGACGGCAGCCGGTTCGCCGAGTTCAAGGCCGAGTACGGCGCGACCCTGGTGACCGGCTTCGCCCGGATCCACGGCCACCCGGTCGGCATCGTCGCCAACAACGGCGTGTTGTTCGCCGAGTCCGCCCTCAAGGGCGCCCACTTCATCGAGCTGTGCGACCAGCGCGGCATCCCCCTCCTCTTCCTGCAGAACATCACCGGCTTCATGGTCGGCCGGCAGTACGAGGCGGGCGGCATCGCCAAGCACGGCGCCAAGATGGTCAACGCCGTCGCCTGCACCCGCGTCCCGAAGCTGACGGTGGTGATCGGCGGCTCCTACGGGGCCGGCAACTACTCGATGTGCGGCCGGGCCTACTCACCCCGCTTCCTGTGGATGTGGCCGAACGCCAAGATCTCGGTGATGGGCGGCGAGCAGGCCGCGTCGGTGCTGGCCACCGTCCGCCGCGACCAGTTGGAGGCCCACGGCGAGGAGTGGGCCACCGAGGCGGAGGAGGAGTTCAAGCGCCCCGTCCGCGAGCAGTACGAGCGCCAGGGCAACGCCTACTACGCCACCGCCCGGCTCTGGGACGACGGCGTGATCGACCCGATGGACACCCGGACCGTCCTCGGCCTCGCCCTCACCGCCTGCGCCAACGCCCCGCTCCCGGCGCCCGGCCCGTTCGGCGTCTTCCGCATGTAGCGCTCCGCCCGGGGCGGCGGCCCACCCGCTCCGCCGCCCTCCCCGGTGCCCGGCACCCACCCGGTGCCCGCCACCTCCTTCGTACGGCCCCCTCGACCCGGAGGAACGCCTCCCATGTTCGACACAGTTCTGGTCGCCAACCGCGGCGAGATCGCCGTCCGGGTGATCCGCACCCTGCGGCGGCTCGGCGTGCGCTCGGTCGCCGTGTTCAGCGACGCCGACGCCGACGCGCCGCACGTCCGCGAGGCCGACGTCGCGGTCCGGCTCGGCCCGGCCGACCGCAGCGACAGCTCCGCCGCCGAGACCTACCTGCGGACCGACCAGATCCTCGCCGCGGCCCGCCGGACCGGCGCCCGGGCCGTCCACCCCGGCTACGGCTTCCTCGCCGAGAACGCCTCCTTCGCCCGCGCCTGCGCCGACGCCGGCCTCGTCTTCATCGGTCCTCCTCCCGCCGCGGTCGAGCTGATGGGTGACAAGATCAACGCCAAGGAGGCCGTGCGGGCCGCCGGTGTGCCGGTGGTCCCGGGCAGCCGGGCCACCGCGCCCACCGACGAGGACCTCGTCGCGGCGGCCGTCGGGATCGGCTACCCCGTCCTGCTCAAGCCCTCCGCCGGAGGCGGCGGCAAGGGCATGCGCCTGGTCCGCGACCCGGCCGAGCTGCCGACCGAGATCGCCGCCGCCCGGCGCGTCGCCCGCACCGCCTTCGGCGACGACACCCTGCTGCTGGAGCGCTGGGTCGACCGGCCGCGCCACATCGAGGTGCAGGTGCTGGCCGACGCCCACGGCACCACCGTCCACCTCGGCGAGCGCGAGTGCAGCCTGCAGCGCCGCCACCAGAAGCTGATCGAAGAGGCTCCCTCCGTCCTGCTCAATGCCGAGACCCGCGCCGCCATGGGCGCCGCGGCCGTCCGGGCCGCCGAGTCCTGCGGCTACACCGGCGCCGGCACCGTGGAGTTCATCGTCCCCGGCATCGACCCGGACTCCCCCACCCCCACGGAGGGCGTGCGGGACTTCTTCTTCATGGAGATGAACACCCGTCTCCAGGTGGAACACCCCGTCACCGAACTCGCCGTCGCCGTGGCCGGCTCGGGGCGGCTCGACCTGGTCGAGTGGCAGCTGCGGGTCGCCGCCGGTGAACCCCTCGCCTTCACCCAGTCCGACATCTCCTTCCAGGGCCACGCCATCGAGGCCCGGATCTGCGCCGAGGACCCGGAACGGGACTTCCTGCCCACCGGCGGACGCATCCTGCTCCTCGACGAACCCCGGGGCGAAGGCATCCGGGTGGACTCCGGGGTCGCCCCCGGGACCGTGATCACCAGCTCCTACGACCCCATGCTCGCCAAGGTCATCGCCTACGGACCCGACCGCCCGACCGCGCTGCGGCGCCTGCGCGCCGCCCTCGCGGACACCCGGATCCTCGGCGTCACCACCAACACCGGCTTCCTTCGACGGCTCCTCGCACACCCCGAGGTCGCCGCAGGACGGCTCGACACCGGCCTGGTCGAGCAGACGGCGCAGCGCGAGCCCGGACTGCTCGCCTCGCCGTACTCCCCGGCCACTGCGGCCACCTCGGCCGAGAAGCCGACGACGGCCTCCGAGAACCCGGCGACGGCCGCTGGCACCCCGGACACCCTGCCGCCGGAGGAACCGGCACCGGCCCACCTCCTCTACTACGCGGCCGCGCTGGCGCGGCACCTGGACCTCACCCCCGCCGCCGACGCCGACGGCTGGACCGACCCCTTCTCCCTCCCCTCCGGCTGGCGCCTCGGCGGCGACCCCGCCTGGACCACCCACCGGCTCCGCGTCCCCGGCCAGGACCCGGTGTCGGTGAGCATCCGTCCGATCACTGCGAGCAACGTAGCGGAGGCCACCGACAATCCGTCCGGGACCGCCGCCGAGGTCGAGATCAGGCTCGGCGCCGGACCGGTCCACCGGGCCGCGGCCGACTGCTCCGGCGACCGCCTGCGGCTGACCGTCGACGGCCTGCGGACGGGCTTCGCCCTCGCCGAGGACCGGACCGCCCCGGCCGCCGGCCCGGTGACCTGGCTCGGTGTCGACGGCGACGCCTGGCCGGTGCACGGCCACGACCCGGTCGGCGAGGGCGCCGCCGACGGCGCCGCCCACCACGGTGCCCTGACCGCGCCGATGCCGGGCACCGTCACGGTCGTCAAGACCACCGCCGGGGAGTCGGTCCGCAAGGGCCAGCCCCTGCTCGTCCTGGAGGCCATGAAGATGGAGCACGTGATCTCGGCCCCGCACGACGGCACGGTGAGCGAGCTCCGGGCCACCGCCGGCGCCACCGTGGCGATGGAGGAACTGCTGGTCGTCGTGACCCCGGCCGAGGCCGGGTCCGAGCCCCGCCCGGTGGCCGACGGGCCCGTTCCGGCGGTCCGGTCGTGACCGCCACCGCGCCGAGAGGCGCCGACCCCGCGCGGGAACCCGACGCCCTCGACCTGGGGCTGCCCACCCCGGTCCGCGCCCCCGGCCTGCCCGAGGAGGTGCGGATCCACGAGGTCGGTCCGCGCGACGGGCTGCAGAACGAGAGCGCCCTCGTCCCGGTCGGGGTCAAGGCCGAGTTCATCGACCGGCTGGCCGCCGCCGGGCTGCGCACCGTCGAGGCCACCAGCTTCGTCCACCCGAAATGGGTGCCCCAGCTCGCCGACGCCGAGGAACTGATGCCCCGGCTGGCCGACCTCCCGGAGCGCCGCCCCGGGCTGCGGCTGCCGGTGCTGGTGCCCAACGAGCGCGGGCTCGACCGCGCGCTGGCCCACCACGCCACCGATGTCGCGGTGTTCGCCAGCGCCACCGAGACCTTCGCCCGCCGCAACCTCAACCGCTCGGCGGACGAGGCGATGGCGATGTTCCGCCCCGTGGTGGAACGGGCCTCGGCGGCCGGGGTCCCGGTCCGCGGCTACCTGTCGATGTGCTTCGGCGACCCCTGGGAGGGTCCGGTCCCGGTCGCCCAGGTGGTCCGGTCCGGTCTGCGGCTGCTGGAGATGGGCTGCGCCGAGCTGAGCCTCGGCGACACCATCGGCGTGGCCACCCCGGGCCAGGTCACCGACCTGCTCGACGGGTTCGCGGCGGCGGGCGTGCCCGTCGACCGGCTGGCGGTGCACTTCCACGACACCTACGGCCAGGCGCTCAGCAACACGCTGACCGCGCTGCGCGCCGGGGTCACCACCGTGGACGCGTCCGCCGGCGGCCTGGGCGGCTGCCCCTACGCCAAGAGCGCCACCGGCAACCTGGCCACCGAGGACCTGGTGTGGATGCTGCACGGCCTCGGCATCCGGACCGGCGTCGACCTGCGCGCCCTGGTCGCCACCAGCGGCTGGATGGCGCGCCGGCTCGGCCGCCCGAGCCCGTCCCGCACGGTCCAGGCCCTGCTCGGCGCCGTCGGGGCCGGAGCCCGGGACTGACCCCGCACCGACCGTCCCGCCCGTCGGCCGGGCGACTGCCCGCCCGGCCGGCACCCCGCGGACCCGGCCGTTCGACCACCGGCCGGTCCACCCCCGTTCGTCCGCTCTTCGCACCGTCCGCCGTCCGTCACACCCGCACGGACGCCGGTCGCCCCGACCACGCCCGCGCCCACCCCGGCGGGGCCCCAGGAGGATCACCATGCTCGACCACCGGTTGAACACCGAGTACGAGGAACTGCGGCGCACCGTGGCCGAATTCGCCCAGGACGTGGTCGCGCCGAAGATCGGCGAGTACTACGAGCAGGGCGAGTTCCCCTACGAGATCGTGCGGGAGATGGGGCGGATGGGCCTGTTCGGCCTGCCGTTCCCGGAGGAGTACGGCGGCATGGGCGGCGACTACTTCGCGCTCTGCCTGGTGCTGGAGGAGCTGGCCCGGGTCGACTCCTCGGTCGCGATCACCCTGGAGGCGGCGGTCTCGCTCGGCGCGATGCCCATCCACCGCTTCGGCACGGAGGAGCAGAAGCGGGAGTGGCTGCCCCGGCTGACCTCCGGCGAGCTGCTCGGCGCGTTCGGCCTGACCGAGCCGGAGGGCGGTTCCGACGCCGGGGCGACCCGCACCACCGCCCGCTACGACGAGGCCACCGACGAGTGGGTGATCAACGGCACCAAGTGCTTCATCACCAACTCCGGTACCGACATCACGGGTCTGGTCACCGTCACCGCGCTCACCGAACCGCTCGCTCGTTCGAGTGAAGAGGGCGAATTCTCCTCGCCTCGGCGCGAAATCTCCTCCATCATCGTGCCCACCGGGACCCCCGGGTTCCAGGTGTCGAAGAAGTACTCGAAGGTCGGATGGAACGCATCCGACACCCGCGAACTGTCCTTTACCGACTGCCGCGTTCCCGCGGCCAACCTGCTGGGCGAGCGAGGTCGCGGCTACGCCCAGTTCCTGCGGATCCTCGACGAGGGCCGCATCGCGATCGCCGCCCTGGCCACCGGCCTGGCCCAGGGCTGCGTCGACCAGTCCGTCCTCTACGCCGGTACCCGCCGCGCCTTCGGCCGGCCGATCGGCGCCAACCAGGCCATCCAGTTCAAGCTCGCCGACATGGAGATGCGCGCCCACACCTCCCGCCTCGCCTGGCGGGACGCCGCTTCCCGACTGCTGCACTCGGAACCGTTCAAGAAGGAGGCCGCGATCGCCAAGCTGTACTCGTCGGAGGCCGCCGTCGACAACGCCCGCGAGGCGACCCAGATCCACGGCGGGTACGGCTTCATGAACGAGTTCCCCGTCGCCCGCTTCTGGCGGGACTGCAAGATCCTGGAGATCGGCGAGGGCACCTCGGAGGTGCAGCGCATGCTCATCGCCCGTGAGCTCGGCGTCTCCTGAGGCTGCGCCAGGTCCTTTTCCGGCCCTCCGCGCCGCCCGTCGGGGCCGGCGCGGAGGGCCGCAACACGTCCGAGAGGGCGCTCGGCGGGGCGCCCGGGAAGACGAAGGAGCCCCCCGGAAGAGCAGCACCGGAACAGCCGTACCGGAACAGCAGCACCCGTGAACGTCAGGGGATGACGATCACCGGGCGGTTGGCGCGGCGGGCGAGACGGCCGGAGACCGAGCCGAAGATCTTGCCGAGCAGGCCGTGCGTGGTGCCGACCACGATCGCGTCGGCGGCGAACTCGCGGCCGACCTCCTCGATCTCGTGGCAGATGTCGCCACCCCGCTCGACCAGGATCCAGGGCACTCCGGAGAGGAAGTCCGCGCAGGCGAGTTCCAGGCCGAGCACCTCCGTCCGGTGGTCGGGGAGGTCCACGAACACCGGCGGTTCGCAGCCTGCCCACACGGTGGCGGGCAGCCGGTTGGCGACGTGCACGATCACCAGCCCGCACTGGGAGCGGCGGGCCATGCCCACCGCGTAGGCGAGGGCGCGCTCGCTGGACAGCGAGCCGTCGAAGCCCACCACCACGCCGTGCTGGAACGCGGGGTCGCAGGACTTGGCGGGTGCCTCCCGGACGGCCGCCTCTCCGGCCGCACCGGGCAGGCCGGCGGTGTCCGGGCGGTCGGCGCCCGGTCCCGGCCGGCCGGTCACCGGGGGCTCCTGGGGGCCGGACCGCCGGGCGTCGCGCCGCTGGCGGGAGCCGGAACCGGAGCGGCCGCGGCGCGCGAGGTTGCGAAGGGGGCGGGCGAAACCACCGCTCCGGGCGTCCGCGCCCGGTTCCCCCGGTCGGGAGTGCTCAGAACCAGCCATGGCACAAGGCTCTTCGAAGGAGATGGGCCGAAAGGAGAGGACAACGCTGCCCGAGCGGCAGGCCCGCCCACGGGAAGTCGTCGGTCTGCACCGAGCACCACCGTTTGTGACCTGTTCCTTTCAGAGTACGTCGGGCGGGGCATACCGCCCAGCCGTGCGGCCTCGGGGCGACACTCTTCCCGCGAACGAGGGATGCGCGTGCCGACGGCCGTGCGCCCCTTGCCCGAGCGCGAGAACGCCCCTCCGGCGAAGGAGGTTCCCTGGAGCTTGACTGAGCGGACCGGGCGGCGCAACAGGACTCCGGGACACCGTGACCGGACTGTCATGGATCGATGACGATCCGTTGCGGGCCGGTCACCGGCCAGTGAGGCGGTCCGGGCCGCCGCCCGCCCCGGGACCGTGCGGAGCCGAACGGTCCCGGCACCCCGTTTCAGCCAATACGTACGGGTTCGCGACGGCGCCCGGCATTTGCCAGATGCATAGGCACGGCCGCTGGCAGCATGCTCGGCATGCCCCTGCTCCTGCTCGACCTCGACAACACGCTGCTCCCCAGGGACGCCGCATTCCGGGCCTGGGCTCAGGATTTCCTGCTCGAACGGGCCCTGCCGCCCGCCGACGTCGAGTGGCTCGCCACCATCGACGGCGGCGGCTACGTGCCGCGCAGCACCGTACTGTCCGCCGCCCGCCGCCGCTACGGCCTGGACGAGTCGCTCGACCGGCTGCTCGCGCACTACCGGCGCGGTATCAACGCCCACATCCACTGCCCGGCGCGCAACCTCGACGCGTTGCGGGCCGCGCGCGCCGCCGGGTGGACGCTGGGCATCGTCAGCAACGGCGGCACCGGGGCCCAGCTGGAGAAGATCCGGCGGACCGGCCTCGGTCCGATGGTCGACGGCTGGGTGATCTCCGAGGAGGCCGACTGCCTCAAGCCGGACCCGCTGATCTTCGAGATCGCGGCGCGGCGGTGCGGCGTCGCACCGACCGGGGACTGGGCCGCGCACACCTGGATGGTCGGGGACCACGCTCCCGCCGACATCGCGGGTGCCGAGCTGGCCGGGCTGCGGAGCGTCTGGCTGCACCACGGCCGGCCCTGGGCGGAGCCCGGCTACCGGCCCACGCTCAAGGCGGCCGGTCTGCCGGAGGCCGTCGGGCAGGTGCTGGCAGCCCGCAGCGCACCGTCGCCCCGCCCGGCGGTGCGGGCCGGGGCACCAGGGCGACGGCGCGGGGCGGTCGCAAACGGGGCAGCCTCGAACGGGGCGGCCTCGAACGGGGCAGCCGCAGGCGGGGCGGTCGTGAGCCTGCCGGTCGCAGGCGGGGCCGTCGCGAGCGGGGCGCGGGGCGGAGCGGTGCTGGAGCAGGGTCCGACGGCGCAGAGCGGCGCGCACCACAGCGTGCAGTTCCTGCTGTCCGCCCCGGACGGCGGGCATGCGCCTTCTGTCGCGCACGCCGACAGCGATGCCTCGTCCGCCGCGACGGCCGGATCCGCTGTCCGAAACCGGTCCGACGGGTTTGCCCGGTGGTCCGACGGCCGCCCCGGAGCGACGCCGCCGCCGGTCCCGCTCCCCGTCCGGCCGTCGCCGTCGCCCTCCTCGCCGCCGTCGATGCCGGCTCCGGACGCCTCGGCGGCGAGTGCGGCCCGCGCCGGGTAGCGCACCGCGGGCCCCGCCGGCCCCTCCGAATCGACCGGCCGACCGGGTCGCCGGCCGGCCCACCGTCCCCAGCCGCCCCAGGGGCGGGCAACCTCACCCTCCGTCAGCAGTTCGATCCGGAACCGGCCGAGGGTCCGGCGGGGACCGGGGGCGGCACCGGCGCCGGCCGGAGCTGCCGCAGCCCGCCGCTCGGGCCGGCGCCCGGCCGGGACCGGACCACCGGGCGCACCGCCGGTACCGGGATCGACACCGTCAGTTCCGGTTCCTGTACGGCCTGTTCGTGCACGGGCGGCAGGAACCGGGGCCGCACCGCAGCTCGGCCCGGCCTCCGCGCGGACATCGCGGCCGGTCCGACGCCCGCACGAGGCCGCCGTCATTGGCCGGTTCGAGCCGGCGGCGATCTCTGCGGGAGCTCGGTGACACGACGTCACCAGTTCCCGTTTCCCGGCTCCGGCACTGGCCGGATGAAGCCTGGGAGGCGCATACTCCGGGACTGTGCGCCCCTCGTGTGCACCGCCTATTTTCGGTCAATCTCGCCCGGGTCCCCTGCCCTTGGGCAAATCCGCAGCCCAGGCGCACCGGCCGGGTACGTCGGAGCCGGACGCCCCAGGACCCGTCCCGCGACAACCAGCCACCGTTGCACCGACCCTCTTCCCAGAAGGGTCGACGGGTGCCACGCTTCGTGATCGAATGCATCACGCCAAATTGCCATGTCGACATAGCGTCGGATGGTGAACTTGTCACAACGGCAACGGTCCACCCGATAGATTCGATCTTGGCCAGCAGTGCCGCACCACCACACCACACCACCGAGGGGGCTTGAGCGCCTTGAGCAGGGTGAGCAGGAGCGACGCGGGTCCTGACAGCGGCCAGCCCGTGGCCGGCATCGTGGGTCGTTCCGCGAGAGGCACCGGCTCCCAGGCCTCCACCGCCAACACCCGTCACTCCGGCACCGCCTCGTACCCCTCCTATTCCACTGCGGTCCCGACAGCCCCGGGCGCACCTTCCGCACCAGGCGCCCCAGCCGGTGCGGGCGCACCGTCGGGCACGGGTTCCCCGTCCTTCCCGGTCACCCCGGAGCACGGCGGACGCCCCGTCAGCCGATCCGGTGTCAGCCACGGGGGCGGGTACGGAGCGGGTCCGGACGGCCGGGCCGGGGCGTCGGTTACCGGCCATTCCGGCAGTCACCAGAGCGGCCACCAGAGCAGTCACCAGAACGCGCACCAGAGCGGATACGGCCACGCCGGCCCGGAGGGCGGCTTCGCGACCTTCGCCGCGACGGGGGCGCCCGGCCAGGGCCTCGGCGCGGTCGCCCACGGCATGGTCGGCGCGGCGGCCTCCGCCGGGCTCCCCGCCGGACCGCTCGGCCACGGCCCCGGCGGCCACGGCGGTCCCGCGGCCGGTCCCAACGGCTCCTCGACGGCCGTGACGGCCACCTCCCCGCGCAAGCTCTCCGGCCGTCGGCGCCGGGAGACCGTCGCCGTCCTGATCTTCGGCGGCGCGCCGATCTTCGAGAGCTCGATCCCGCTCTCGGTCTTCGGCGTCGACCGCCAGGACGCCGGGGTGCCCCGGTACCGGCTGCTGGTCTGCGCCGGCGAGGAGGGCCCGCTCGCCACCACCGGCGGCCTCACCCTCTCGGCCCCCTACGGGCTGGAGGCGCTCGCCCGGGCGGGCACGATCGTCGTCCCGGCCTGGCGCTCGATCTCGCAGCCGCCGCCGGTCGAGGCGATCACCGCGCTGCGCAAGGCGCACCACGAGGGCGCACGGATCATCGGCCTGTGCACCGGCGCGTTCGTCCTGGCGGCCGCCGGCCTGCTGGACGGCCGTCCGGCGACCACGCACTGGATGTACGCGCCGACCCTGGCCAAGCGCTACCCGCGGGTGCACGTGGACCCGCGCGAACTGTTCGTCGACGACGGCGACGTGCTGACCTCGGCCGGCACCGCCGCCGGGATCGACCTCTGCCTGCACGTGGTGCGCAGCGACCACGGCGCCGAGGCGGCCAACGCGCTCGCCCGCCGCCTGGTGGTGCCGAGCCGGCGCAGCGGCGGAGGACAGGCCCAGTACATCGATCAGTCTTTACCTGAGGAGATCGGCAACGACCCGCTGGCCGAGGTGGTCACCTGGGCGCTGGAGAACCTCAACCAGCAGTTCGACGTCGAGGTGCTGGCGGCCCGCGCCTACATGAGCCGGCGGACCTTCGACCGGCGGTTCCGGACGCTGACCGGCAGCGCCCCGCTGCAGTGGCTGATCACCCAGCGGGTGCTTCAGGCGCAGCGGCTGCTGGAGACCTCGGAACTGTCGGTGGACGATGTCGCACGCCGTTGCGGCTTCCGTTCGCCGGTGGCGCTGCGCGGGCACTTCCGCCGTCAGCTCGGGGTCTCGCCGGCCGCGTACCGGACCAGCTACCGGGCCCGCAGGCCGGGTGCGTCGACCCAGGTGCCCGCCGTGTCGGCGGGCGGTGACCTCCGGTCCGCCGGTGCGATCGCCTCGGCGGCCGCCCTCGGCGGGACGGTGCCGGGCCAGCACGGCGCGCTCGGCGGCCACCCGGCGCTCGGCGGCCACGGCCTGCCGGGCGGGCACGGGCAGTCCCCGGCCCCGGGCTTCCCGGGCGGGCCGGGTGCCGCCGCGCACCCGGGCCAGCACGGGCAGCCGTCCGGCCAGGGCGTCCACGCGCGGGCCGGGCAGCCGTACCCGCACCAGGCGGCCGGGCACCAGGCCCACCCCGGGCAGCCGGGGACCGGGCGCGGTCCGGCGCGGCCGCCGATCGTCCCGGCCCAGCCCGGGCCCGGCGCGGGCCGTCCGCCCCGGACGGCGGAGCATGCCGCCGCCGAGGACGGGCACCCGCAGCCGGGGGCGCGCGGCCAGGGCCAGGGGCACCGGAGCGAGCCTTCCGGCGGACCGGCCACCGGTGCGCACGGCGCGCCCGGCGGGCGTCTGCCGGCCGCTGCCCCGGGCGGGTCGGCGGAGGCCAGGGCCCGGCAGGCCCGGGCGGGTCAGCTGCGTCCGCAGGGCGGTCGGAGCGCCGCGGCCGAGGCCAGGGAGCCCCGCGAGGCGCGGTCCGCCCGGGACGGCCGGCCGGCGCACCCCGCCGGTCACCCCGGCCGGGACGCCAGGGAGGTCCGGGACGCCAGGGAGGTCCGGGACTCCCGCGAGGCCCGCGAGGTGCGGGAGACGGACGGCCGCACGCCGGACGAGCACGGTTCCGAGGGCTACGCCCCGGCGCCCCGCTCGGCTCCATCGGTGCCCGCGGCGCGTGATCGCGCCGTAGGGTGAGTGGCGTGAATGACCGTTTGGTATGGATCGACTGTGAAATGACAGGCCTCGACCTCGACCGGGACGCCCTGGTCGAGGTCGCGGCGCTGGTGACGGACTCCGAGCTGAACATCCTCGGCGAGGGTGTGGACGTCATCGTCCGCCCGCCGGCGGAGGCGTTGGCGAACATGCCCGACGTGGTGCGGGCGATGCACACCTCGTCCGGGCTGCTGGACGAGCTGGAGCACGGCGTCACCCTGGCCGAGGCGGAGGCGCTGGTGCTCGCCTACGTGCGCGAGCACGCGCCGGAGGCCGGGCGCACGCCGCTGTGCGGGAACTCGGTGGCCACCGACCGGGGCTTCCTGAGCCGGGACATGCCGGCCCTGGAGGGTCACCTGCACTACCGGATCGTGGACGTCTCCTCGATCAAGGAGCTGGCCCGCCGCTGGTACCCGAAGGCGTACTACAACAGCCCGCAGAAGGGCGGGAACCACCGCGCGCTCGCCGACATCCGCGAGAGCATCGACGAACTGCGCTACTACCGCGAGGCGGTGTTCGTCGCCCAGCCCGGCCCGGACACCGACACCGCGCGCGCGATCGCCGAGAAGTTCCAGCCCCCGGCGGGCTGACCCACCGGCCGCGAACCGTCCCGGTCGGGCGTCCGGACACCCGGACGCCCGACCGGAGCGGGGAGCGGGAACCCTGGCGCGAGCACCCTCTCGGATCCTGTAGAGTTCTTCTTGTCGGAGCGGGAACGCCGAAAAGCGCGAACGGTCCGGACTGATGGTGGGTGTAGCTCAGTTGGTAGAGCACCTGGTTGTGGTCCAGGTGGCCGCGGGTTCAAGTCCCGTCACTCACCCCATGACCCCGAGGGTCGGTCTCGTCAAGAGGCCGGCCCTCGGGGCTTTTTCGCGTTCCCTCACATCCGCGGCGGGGCGGCCGGGACGGGAGGGCCGTGCGAGCCGGGCCGCACCGTGGCCCGCGTCTCATCTTTTTCCCCGGTCACAGACCTGCCGCCAAAAGCTACCGGCTAGTAACGTAGCCGCCATGACGACACCTACGATCGGCCAGCTGCTCGACTCCACCGTGCCGATGGCGCGGACCCTCAAGCTGGAGTACCTGGAGACCTCCCCCGAGCGCGCCGTGCTCCGGCTGCCGGACCAGCCCGAGTACCACAACCACGTGGGCGGCCCGCACGCCGGCGCGATGTTCACCCTCGCCGAGTCGGCCAGCGGCTGCATCGTCCTGGCCGCGTTCGGCGACCAGCTCTCGCGCGCGGTGCCGCTCGCGGTGAGTGCCGAGATCGCCTACAAGAAGCTCGCCATGGGCGTCGTCACGGCCACCGCGGTACTCGGCCGGCCCGCCGCCGAGATCGTCGCCGAGCTGGACAAGGGCGAGCGCCCCGAGTTCCCGGTGACCGTCGAGATCACCCGCGCCGACGGCGGCGTGACCGGTGTCATGACGGTGATCTGGACCCTGCGCCCGAACTCCTGATCACCCGCGCCGACCGGCCGGCGGACGGGGCGGGAGCGGCAGGGCGGAAGCACGGCGCGGGCGAGGGCGGCGCGCGGATCGCGACGACCGTCCGCGGCGGTGCGGCCGTGACCTCACGGCCCGTCCGCTCGTTCTCGATCCACGTGCGAGCCAATCACGGGACCAGTGGCCCGGAACCCGCCCGACGGACCGTCGGCGGCCGGTGGCGTCCGACCGGGTGGCGTCGGGCCCGGCGGTGGCTGCCCGGCCCCCGGGCCGTCGCGGCCGGCGGGGCGCTGCTCGCGCAGCTCTGGGGCTTCGGTGCCCCCGGCGCCTGTGCGGCCGCCGCCGAGGCGCTTCCGGAACCGGCCGGCCGGACCGTCGGCCGGACGCTGACCGGCGGCGGGGCAGCGGTCGGCGGACCGTCGGCCGGGCACCCGGGCGGAGTCCGGGGCGGCACCGCGGACGGGACCGCCCCCGGCCTGACGGCAGCGCCCGCGCCCCGCGCCCCGGCCACCGCGCCCGGCCCCTCCCCCGCACCCGGCCCGTCGTCCGGGCCCGACCTGCCGGGACAGGACCCGACGGCCGGACTGCTCGACCGGATCACCGGCCCGGCTCCCGCGGACGCCCCCGGAGCGGGCACCACGGGCATCGGCCCCGCGACCGGCGGCGCCGTACCGGAGCTGGACGGCGCGACGGCCGTCGTCGGCAGTGCGCTCCAGGACCGGATCCGGGCCGGCGGGCTCCCCCTGCCGGGGCAACGGGCCGCCGTGCCCGACGCGTTCGCGATCGCCTCCGGGCTGCTCGGCACCGTGCCCGCCCAGGCCCGCCCGGCCGAGGCGCACACGACCCGGGGCGAGTCGGCCGACGGACCGGCGGGCGGTTCCGCCGGGACCGGCGGGAGCACCGGAACCGGACGGGCGGCCGGTGACCAGCGCCACCCCGCGGCCCCGCCCCCGGCCCCGGCCCCCTCGGACCGGCCCCGGCTCCCCGCCCCCGGGCACCCCGGCACCGCCGACGCCGGGAGCACCCCGGCGGCCGGCACCGCACCCGGCCGGACTGCGGCCGACACCTCGGCGACGGCCGGGACCGCACCCGCGCCCGCCCGGGCCGCGGCCACGACCGCCGTGGTCACCGTCGCGCACGACGCCGCGGGCACCGCGACCTCCGTCCTCGCCCCGATCGCGGCCGGCCTGGCCCTGACCGCTGCCGCGATGTACAAGCACCGGGGCCTGCCGAAGGGGCACTGAGCACGGTCGGTAGGACGAGGGCCTCGGGACGCCCCGCGCTCCGGCGCCGGTCAGCGGCCGGGGGTCGGCCCGGTCAAGTGCAGGGTGAGGACCGGCAGTTCCCGGCCGGGGATGGAGCCCGACGCGACGGTGCCGGTGCGGACGGCGCCCACGGCCAGGTAGAACGGCTCGGCGTGCGGGTCGGACTCGACGACGATCCGGGTGAAGCCCAGGTCGGCGGCCTCCGCGCACAGGTGCTCGACCAGGCGGCGGCCGATCCCCCGGCCGAGGGCGTCCGGCTCGACGAAGAGCATGTCCATCTCGCCCTCCGGCGGTGCCCCGGTGAGGGTGACGAAGCCCAGCACCCGGCCGTCGTCCTCGGCGACGGTCGTGCGGTCGGCCTCGATCCGCCCGGGCTCCAGGGTGAGTTCGGCGCGACAGGCCGCCATGAAGGCGGCGTCGTAGCCGAGATGGGCCTTCGATCGCAGGGCGAGGGCACTGAGTGCCGCCGCCTCGCTGGGCCGGGCCGGTCGGATCGGCATGACGTGCGCCCCTCCTGGTCGGGTCGGCGCGACCGGGTCCCCGCCGCGCCGGTCCCATTCTCGGCGGCCCGACGGCGCGGCGGCCAATCGGGCGCCGGACCGGCCGAACGCGCGGCCGGACCGCCGAACGGACCTGCGGACAGGGCCCGTTCGGCCGCACCGGGCACCGTCGCGGCTACCGGAAGACGCCCGGGGGCGGGGCCGGGGACGGCGCGGCGGCCGCGTCGGTCACCGGAGCGGCCCCGGCGGCGAAGTCGACCAGGGCGCGGCCGTGTTCGACCCGGCCGAGGGCCGCGTCGGAGGCAACCCGGCGGGCCAGGTCGGCCAGCGGGAGCGGGGTGTGCGCGGCGGCCAGGACCAGGTTGCCGAACCGCTTGCCGCGCAGCACCGCCGGGTCGGCGACCAGGCAGAGTTCGGGGAGGACGGCGCCCAGGGTGGCCACCTGGGAGCGGGCGAACGCCAGCGCCGAACCGTCGGCGATGTTGACGGCGTACCAGCCGCCGGGGGCCAGGGCGCGCGCGGCCAGCGCGGTGAACTCGACGGTGGTGCAGTGGGCGGGCACCCGGGCGCCGGAGAAGACGTCGGCGATCACGAGGTCCACGCTGCCCTCGGGGGTGCGCTCCAGCACGGCCCGGGCGTCGGCGCCGCGCACCTTGACCTGCCAGCCGCGCTCCAGCGGGAGTTCGGTGCGGACCAGGTCGGTGAGCGCGGTGTCGATCTCGGCGACCTGCTGGCGCGAGCGCGGGCGGGTGGCGGCCACGTAGCGGGCCAGGGTGAGCGCACCGCCGCCGAGGTGGAGGACGGTGAGCGGACGGCCGGGCGGGGCGACCAGGTCGACCAGGTGGCCGAGCCGGCGCTGGTACTCGAAGCCCAGGTGGGTCGGGTCGGCGAGGTCGACCAGCGACTGCGGCGCGCCGTCGACCAGCAGCGACCAGGCGGCGGGGCGGTCGCGGTCGGGGCGGAGTTCGGCGAGGCCGGAGTCGACGGCGCGGGTGAGCGGTCCCTGCGCGTGGGTGCGGCCCCCGGGGCCGGTGGCGGCCTGCTCGTCCGCGGCGGCGGCGCGGCCCCGGTCCGTGGTGCGGCCGGCTCGGTTGCTTCGTCCCATACCGGCCATTATCGCCGCCCCTAGGGGAGGACCGGCGGCCCGGCCCGGACGGCGGCGGTCCCGGCCCGGACGGCGGCGTTCTCAGAACGGGCCGAGGCCGCCCGCGGTGAGGGTGCAGGCGGCCTCGCAGAGCGCCGAGCGGAGGACCCAGGCGTCGGTGGGGCGGGCGGTGCAGTCGGCTCCGGCCGGGGGCATCACCCAGCGCGGGTCGGTGGCCGGCGGCAGCTGGGCGCCGGCGGTACAGGAGCTGCCGGGCAGGTGCCAGGTCGCCGAGGTGCCGGCCGGGACGAGGAAGGAGACGGTGGCGCCGTTGCGGCTCTGCAGGACGGCACCGCAGGCCCGCCGCAGCCGCAGGATGTCGACCGCCTCCAGCCCGTGCCGCAAGGAGACGGTCACGGTGTCGTGGGTGTCGACCGGGGCGCGGTCCCGATCGACGGCCGGGCGGCGGGAGGGGCCGCCGCCGGACGGCGGGCGGGCGGGGCCCCGGTCGTCGGCGGACTCGGGCAGCAGGGCGGGGGCGGCGGCGGCCGGCATCCCTCCGGCGACCAGGCGGCGGTACTGCGGTACTCCAGTGGCCGGCATCGGCCCTCCTGTCACCTCGTCGGGGGTGGAAGCCGCGCCGCCCGGCGTGGGGGGTGCCGCTGGGGCTGCCGCCGGGGGGGTGCGGCAGGTGCGGCGGACGGGGCTTCCACGTAACAGCACAACGCCGGGCGGGCCCCCGAGGCCACGGGGCGCCTTACAGCAAGGCATGGCATTTCATGGCGGATCCCGGCAACTACGCCCGGTTTGCCCGGTATTGGTGGCACATCATCCATCGACGCACTGTGGCCGCCCGGTGACTCCCGGTACTGTCGGTGCCGCGCCCGGCGGCCCCGGGCCGATCCACAGGACACGCCCCGGCGGACCCGCTCGTGGCCGGGCGCCCCCACCGCCCCACCACCGCCCGACCCCCGCACCACCACCCCGCACCACCACGGACACCCCGCACCACCACGGAGCGCACCATGGCAGCCACCCCACCGGCCGAGCCGAACCGCCCGTCGCCCAACACCGTGATGCGCGCCCTGCGCGGCGACCGCTCGCCGGGCGAGTTCGCCATGGCCGTGCGCCGGGCGGCCCGGGAGATCGGCGAGCACGTCTCGTGCGACGCCCGGTACATCGGGCGGGTCGAGTCCGGCGAGATCCGCTGCCCCAACTACGCGTACGAGCGGGTGTTCCGGCACATGTGGCCGGAGCGGCCGCTCACCGAACTGGGCTTCGCCCCCCGTACCGCCGTCCGGCGCCGCTCGACGGACGGCGGTACGGGGGGCGAGGGTGAGGGCGGGAGCGACGGCGTCCGGCCCGGCGGGGCGAACGCCCTCGGACATCACCTCCGGCAGCACCCGGGACAGCCCGCCGGACTCCGCCCCGGCCCGGACGGCGCACCGGACGGCGCACCGGCCGGCGGGCCGCCACCGCTCCTCCACCCCCCGTTCCCGCCCCTGCCCGCCCCCCGCTCTCCGCTCTCCACCCAACTCCCGTACGCTGCCTGGCCGTACGCGGAACCGCCCCCACCGGAAGGGCCCCCGGCACCGAGGTCCGCGACGGCGCCCCGGGGGTCCGCCGAACCGCACCATCCCGACGAGGAGAACGACGACGTGCGTCGCCGTACGTTCCTGGCCGGCGGCCCTGCCGCGCTGGCCACCGTGATCGGCATCGACCGGCCCGCCCCGGCCGCCGCGGCCGACGCCCCCCGCACGGCGGGCACCCGGCCCGGCCCCGGCAACGGCGACGGCTTCGCGCCCGCCGACGGCTTCGTGCCCGGCCGGCCCCGAGCCGTCCCGCCGCCCCGCAAGGTCGGCGCGGCCGAGGTGCTGAGCGTCGAACAGGCCGTCCGGGACCTCCGGTTGGCCGACGACGCGCACGGCGCCGACGCGCTGTTCGAGCAGGCGGGCCGCTCGCTGCGGGAGGCCTACGTCCTGCTCGACGCGTGCGAGTACTCCACCGGGACCGAGCGCCGACTCCAGGCCGGCGCGGGCGAACTCGCCGTCTCGGTCGGCTGGTTGGCCCACGACTCGAACCGGCTCGCGGACGCCCGCTCGTACTACGCCGAGGCGCTGGCCACCGCGCGGATGGCCGGGGACGCCGCGCTGGAGGCGCACGTCTTCTGCAACAGCGCCTTCCTCGCCCGCGACGCCGGCCGGCCCCGGGAGGCGCTGCGGGCGGCCCAGGCCGGGCAGTCCGCCGCCCGGGAGCTCGACTCGGACCGGTTGCTCGCCCTGCTCGCCATGCGCGAGGCCGGCGGCTGGGCGCTGCTGCAGGACCGCGCCGCCTGCGAGCGGGCGGTCGCCCGGGCCTGCCGGCACTTCGACCGGGGCCCGTCCGGGACCGACCCGGAGTGGATGTCGTTCTTCGGCGAGGCCGAACTCGCCGGGCTGCAGGCCCAGTGCTGGTCCGCCCTCGGGGACTGGGAGCGGGCGAGCGAGCGCGCCGGACTGGCCATAGCGCTCCAGAAGCCGCACTTCGTCCGCAACCGGGTGCTGTACACCGCCGAGCTCGCCCACGACCGGCTCGGGCGCGGCGACCTGGCGGGCGCCGCCGAGCACGGCTCGGCCGCCGTGGCGCTGTTCGACAACGTGCGCTCGGCGCGGATCCGCTCGATGCTCGCGGACACCGCGCAGCGGCTGCGGCAGCACCGGCGGGTGCCGGAGGTCGGGCGCTTCCTGGCCGCGTACGGCGCGGCGACGGCGGCCGCCTGAGACCGGTGCCCGCCCTGACCACCCACCACCCACCGCCCGCCCGCCGCCCCGACGGGACAGGGACGACGGACGGCTCGGGCCGGTGCCGGGGTCAGGACTTGTGCGTGAGGGTCTCCAGGTGGCCCTGGTCGTTCCAGAGCTCGACCGCCGGGGCGCCGTACTCCCAGGAGAGGATGCAGAGCGCGGCGGTGCCGAGCTTGAACCGCTGGGCGAACTCGGGCGGCAGGCCCAGCCAGCGGGCGGTCAGGATGCGCAGCAGGTGGCCGTGGGCGAAGAGCACCACGTCGCGGTCGGCGCAGTGCATGACGGTGGTGTCCGGCTCCGGCACGCCGTGCTCGGTGTTGAGGTCGGCGAGGAGGGCGTCGACCCGGGCGGCGACGTCGGAGAGCTTCTCGCCGCCGGGGACGCCGTCGCGCCAGATCAGCCAGCCGGGGTGGTCGGCGGCGCGGATGTCGGCGCCGGTGCGGCCCTCGTAGCTGCCGTAGTCCCACTCCATGAGCTCAGGGCGTTCGACGGCCCGGTCACCGAGGCCGGCCAACGCGCAGGTCTCCTTGGCGCGGTCGAGCGGGCTGGTGAGGACGAGGGCGTCGGGCAGGCCGTTCCACGGCGCCGCGGCGAGGCGGACGCCGAGCGCCCGGGCCATCGCGCGGCCGTCCTCGGTGAGCGGGATGTCGGTGCGGCCGGTGTGGCGGCCGGTCGCCGACCACTCGGTCTCACCGTGGCGGACCAGCAGGATTCGGGCGGGCATGGCAGGCTCCTCGCGATCGGGGCGGGTGTCGACGTCGGCCTCGCCATCGAGCACCGGCCTCCATGATCCCCCACCCGCGGAGCGCCCACGATCCCGGCCTCCGGCTCCCGCTCCGACGGTCCCGCCGACCCGCTCCGTCGGTCCCGCCACCGGGCCCGGTGGCCGCCCGGCGGTCGCCCGTCGGTCGCCCGTCGGTCGCCAACGGCCGGTTCCGGCCGGATTGTCGGAGCCGGATGCGACACTGGGCCGCACCATGAACGTCTCGACGAACGCCCCGCTCCGCGGGCCGGCGGAGCCGCTCGCCCAGCGGCTCGCCGAGCTGCGCGGACCGGCGCCGCAGCGCAGTCTGAACGCCCGCGCCCTCGCCGCCCTGGCCGCCAATCCGGGGTGCCACCGCCGCGCCGTGCTGGACGCCGCCGGGGTGGACAAGACGGCGCTGGCCGCCCGTCTCGGCCGCCCCGCCCCCTTCGGCCGGTCGCCGCTCGCACTGGCGCGCGGCGTCGTGTTCGAGGCCCGGCTGAAGGAGAACGGCTACGCGGCGCTGCTGGAGCCGCTGCGCCACCGGCTCGGGCCGGCCGGCGAGGACGGCCCGCTGCTCGTGCCGGACCTGCTGCGTTCATCCGGTCCGGCCGTGCGGGCCGACCGGACGACGGCGGCGCTGGCTGAGGCCGCCGCCGAGGAGCACGCCTGGACGCTGCTGGACCATCCGCTGCTGCGGCTGGACGTGGCCGGTTCGACCGCCTACCTGGAGCCGGACGCCGTCGTGGTGCACGGCGGCCGCTGCACCGTGGTCGAGATCAAGTCCTTCCCGGTGCTGGACGGCACCGCCGACCCGGGCAAGGTGGGCGCCGCCGCCCGCCAGGCGGCGGTCTACGTGCTGGCGCTCCAGGAGGCCGCGGCGGCGCTGGCCGGGCGAGCGGTGGATCCGGACCCGTACGCCGAGCAGCGGCTGCCGGGCAGTCCCCGGACGACGGTGCTGCTGGTCTGCCCGGAGGACTTCGGCAGCCGGCCGACCGCCGTGCCGGTGGACGTCCGCCGCGAGCTGGCGACCACCCGCCGCCAGCTGAGCCGGATGACCGGCATCGAGCGGCTGCTCGCGGTGCTGCCGCCGGGGGCGGACTTCGACCTCTCCCCCGACGCGGACGGCGCCCCCGTCCGCTCCACCGAGGAGCTGGAGAAGACGGTCGGGACGGTGCCGGCCGCGTACAGCCCGGACTGCCTGTCGACCTGCGAACTCGGCTTCCACTGCCGGGCCCAGGCCCGCTGCGGGGGCCGGGTCGAGCAGCTCGGCCGGGGTGTCCGGGGCGAGCTGGGCAGCATCCGCACCGTGGGCGAGGCCCTGGCGGTGGCCCGGACCGGCCCCGTCGACGGCAGCAGCGAGGACCACGAGGACGACGACGGCAGCGGCGACGGGGCCGACGAGGCCGCCGCCAGGCTGGCCTACGCCGCCGCCCTGCGCGCCGAGGCGCTCGGCCGCCCCCACCCGGCCACCGGCCCGGAGGGCGGCCGATGAGCCTGCTGACCACCCTGGCCCGGCTGGAGGCCGTCCGCGGCGGCCGGGCCGAGCCGCTGGCCACCGTCCGCCACCGGCACCTGTCGGAGCGCCCGATGGTGCTCGTCCCGCTCACCTCCGCCGGTGAGGACGGCGCCCCGCTGGCCGTGCTGCTCGGCACCGACCGGGACGCGCCGGTGCTGCACATCGTGCCGCAGCCGCTCAACCGCACGCTGCGCTCCGAGTTCCTGGCCGACCTGGCCGCCGACCTGCTGCCCTACCTGGAGTCCTTCGGCGACGAGGTCGAGCTGATCGAGGGCTCCGAGAAGGACCCGGAGACGGGTGAGAAGTCCCCCGTGGTCCGCGAGCTGTGCGCGGACGCGCCGCAGCTGGTCGTGCCGAACACCGGCGGCGTGCGCCACCTGGCACTGCTCGGCCGCTCGACCCGCTTCCGCCGCACCGCCGAGGACGAGGACCCGGGCCCGTTCCCGGCCCCGGCCCGGGTGCCGCTGCTCGGCCGCTGGCTGACCCACCTGGCCGAGCGCTCGGCCGTGCCCGGGTCCAGTCTGCTGCTGCCGATGACCGGGCTGCTCGCGCGGCACTGGGCCACCGGCCAGAGCCACCTGGAGGACCAGCACCTGGCCGCCCTGCTGGCCTGGCACGCCCCGCCGGACGGGCAGACCGGCGCGGAGGCGGCCGAGCGGGCCGAGACGGAGCGCAACGCCGAGGGCCGGCTGGTCCGCCCGCCGGCCGGCCCGACCACCGACCCGGTGTTCGACACCAAGGTGCTCGCCCCGGCGATCGCCCGCTACGACGCGGCCGCGACGGCCCTGCGCGAGGCCGAGGGCCCCGGCTGCGGGGACGTCACGGCGGCCCGGGAGGCCGTCCGGGTCTCCGTGGACCGGCTGCGCGCGGTGCTGCGCGCGGAGCTGCTGCCGGCCTGGCACGACGTCTGGCACGGCCTGGACCTGCTGCGGGCGCTGCCCCCGGCCGGCCATCTGGCCGAGCGCTGGACCGGCGACCGCTGGTCGTACACCGGCCACCGGGACCGGCTGGCGGCCGGGGAGCCCCCGCAGCCCCGGGTCGACGACGCCGTGACGGCGGCCCGCAAGCTCGCCCAGCGCGAGCGCGAGCAGACCCGGCTGGACGTCCAGGAGGCGCTGGACGACCCGCTGGCGATGGCCGAGCACCGGCTCTCCGGGGAGGCGTTCAGCGGAGTGGTGACCGAGGTGGTGCCGGACTACGACACCACCGGCCGCTCCCCCAAGCCGCGCCCGCTGGTGACGGTGCGCACCGGCGACCGCCCGCACGCCGACCCGGGCCGGGAGGTGCACCGGGTCCGGGCCGCGCCGGGGCCCGAGGCGGGGCCGGCACCGGCGGCGCAGAAGGCGGTGATCGCCGCCGTCGACCCGGAGGCGGGCACCGTCACCGTGCGGGTGCTGTCCGGCATGGGGCGGAAGAAGGAACCCGAGCCGGGGAGCCTGCCCGAGCCGGGCGAGCGGGTGACCTTCACCCTGTTCGAGCTGACGGTCCGGCAGGCCGCGCCGCTGCCCGATCCGGACGACACCCCGTGGACGCACGGCGGCCCGCCCGGGGCCGTCGTCACCGTGCTGCCGGCCGTGACCGGCGGCGGCACCGGCACCGCCGAGGACTGGGAGTGATCCGGCCGATGAGCAGCACCGAGCAGACCTTCCCGGCCGACGGCCCGGGAGACCCGGCGGGCGACCCGGCCGGCGACCCGACGCCCGGAGCCGCGGCCGACGCGGCGGTGGCCCGGATCCTGGAGGCGACCGTCCGCCCGGCCGTCGGCGCGCCGCGCGGGGTCGTGGTGGACTCGCCGCCCGGCGCCGGCAAGTCGACCCTGGTGGTGCGCGCCGCCCGGGAGCTGGTGGCCGCCGGGGAGCGGCTGATGATCGTCGCCCAGACCAACGGCCAGGTGGACGACCTGGTCGACCGGCTGGCCGCGAAGGCCCCCGATCTGACGATCGGCCGACTGCACGCGGCGGACGCCCGCCCGGGCCCGGAGGTGCTGCGCCACGCCAATGTGACGCCCTCGGACAAGGTCGCCGAGCTCGCCGAGCTGGACGTGGTGATCTCCACCTCGGCCAAGTGGCAGTGGGTGCGGGCCGAGCAGCCGTGGCGGCACGCGATCGTCGACGAGGCGTACCAGATGCGCTCGGACGCACTGCTCGCGGTGGCCCGGCTGTTCGAGCGGGCGCTGTTCGTCGGCGACCCGGGCCAGCTGGACCCGTTCACCGTGGTCGGCACCGAGCAGTGGGCGGGCCTGTCCTACGACCCCTCGGGCAGCGCGGTGGTCACCCTGCTCGCGCACAACCCGCAGATCCGCCCGCACCGGCTGCCGGTGTCCTGGCGGCTGCCGGCCAGCGCCGCGCCGCTGATCTCCGGGGCGTTCTACCCGTTCACCCCGTTCCGTTCGGGCACCGGCCCCGGGGACCGGCGGCTGACCTCGGCGGTGCGGCCGGACGGTTCGGCGCTGGACGCGGCGATCGACCGGGCGGCCGAGCACGGCTGGGCCCTGCTGGAGCTGCCCGCCCGGCACACCGTGCGGACGGATCCGCAGGCGGTCGCGGCGGTGGCGGCGACCGTGCGGCGGCTGCTGGACCGGGGGCTGACCGCCCACTCCGAGCAGGGGTCGGCCCCGCTCACGGCGGACCGGGTCGCGGTCGGCACGGCCCACCGGGACCAGGCGGCGGCGGTCCGGGCGGCACTGGCCAAGCTCGGGGTGCCGGTGGACGGGGCGGCCGGCCCGGCGGTGACGGTGGACACCGCGAACCGGCTGCAGGGCCGGGAGTACGACGTCACGGTGGTGCTGCACCCGCTCTCCGGGCGGCCGGACGCGACCGCGTTCCATCTGGAGACCGGCCGGCTGTGCGTGCTCGCCTCCCGGCACCGGCACGCCTGCATCGTGGTGGCCCGGGCCGGGATCGCGGAGCTGCTGGACGAGCATCCGGCCACCGAACCGGTGCAGTTGGGTGTCCCGGTCGCCTTCCCCGACGGCTGGGAGGCCAATCACCGGGTGCTGCACCACCTGTCCGAGCACCGGGTGCGGCTGGGCCGGTCCTGAGAGGCCGGGCGGCCCGGCCGGCCCGGCGCCGCCGGGCCGGTGGGACCCACGGCGGGGGGACGGCGGGCGACCGGTGGACGCACGCCCCCGGCGCGTCCGCCGGGAATAGCGCCCGGACGCGCACCGTTCCGCTACCGGCCGCCGGCGCGAGAGAATGGACGGCGGCCACGACCGGGCGGCGCCCGTCCCGAGCAACTGTCGCCCGCCCCCATCGAGCACCCGGAGGTGTCCGTCCATGCCCGACTCCCAGGCGCAGGCGTCCGACCCGAGCGGCCCCGCCGCGGCGGCCGGTCCCGGTGCGGGCGCCGGTGCGGCGCCCGGTCGGCGGCAGCGTCCGGTGCAGCTGCTGTTCGAGCCGCAGGCCGACGAACCGGAGCCGGAACGCTTCTTCGACCTGGAGTCGATCGACGACCCGGCCGAGCTGCTGCGCCGCTCCACCGAGCTGGCCCTGGCGTTCCGGGCGGCCGCCGAGCGGGCGACCGACTTCCAGGCGGTCGCGGCCGCGCAGCTGGCGGATCCGCGCCGTTTCGACGCGCTGCCCGAGACCGAGATCGCGGCCCGGGCGGACTGGACCCCGGACTACGCGGCCAAGATGATCGAGTACGGCCGCAGCCTGCTCCAGCCCCGGCGGCACGAGGGCTGACCCCGGCCCGGGCCGGCCCGAGCGGTCCCGAGTGTCCCGAACGGCCCCGGTCGGCCCCGGTCGGCCCCGGTCTGCGTCCGACGCCTCTGGCATATGCCGGAGGAAGCGGAAGGGTACGCCCGTGCCCGCCCCGCTGTCCGGCGAACCGGAGTTTCCCTCCCGGTCATGGCCCGGACACCCCAGGCTGCTGTCCGTGGACATCTGGACCTATCAGTCGGTGGAGTACGTGACCGTGGCCGGGGAGGCCTGGCTCGCCTCCGCCAGCGAGTACCCCCGCAGCATGCGCGCCCTCTGGGAGTCCCGGCCGTGGGCGCCCTCGGTACTGCCCTGCGGCCGGGCCTTCGACGTGATCAGCATGCCGTCGCTGTTCGGCCGCCGGGTGCTGGACGAGCTGTGGGCCTCCGGCCCCGGCTGCGGGCCGGTGGCGGTCTTCCGGGGCCGGACCCTGCTGTTCGTGCAGCCCGGGGCGGCCCCCCGGCTGCGCCGGCTGCTGGCCTGGGAGGAGTGGGCCCGGGACGTACCGCCGCTGCTCTGCCACGGCAAGGGCGACGCGGTGACCGTGCCGCCGGTGCAGCGCATGGTGAACAGCCCGGACTCGCCCGGACTGGGCGCCGGGCGGTGGATCGTCGCCCCGGAGAGCCGGGAGCCCTGGCTGCCGGGCGCCTCCGTCGTCCTCTGGGCCTGCGTCCGGGCGGCCCGGGAGCCGGTCGGCGCCGTCTGACCCCGGGACCGGCCCGGACCCCGGAACGGCGGCCCGGGAAGCGCGGTATTCGATTTTGGCCGGACCGCGCCCCGCTGCTAGAGTCCTCTCTGTCAGCAGGCGCCGCTAGCTCAGTTGGTTAGAGCAGCTGACTCTTAATCAGCGGGTCCGGGGTTCGAGTCCCTGGCGGCGCACAGACAACCGGAAGGCCCCTCGCGCGAGCGAGGGGCCTTCCGGCGTTTCCGGCACCGCCCGGGTGGGCTCCGACGAACAGCGCCCGGGCCGCCGTTCCGCCGGGGCGGACGACGGCCCGGGCCGGGCCTCAGCGGCCGCGCAGCTCCCGGTAGCGGGCCACCAGCGCGGCGGTGGAGCTGTCCAGCTCCTCCATGCCCTCACCGGTCAGCAGCACCGGCTCGATCCGCTTGGCGAGCACCTTGCCCAGCTCGACGCCCCACTGGTCGAAGGAGTCGATGTTCCAGACCGCGCCCTGCACGAACACCTTGTGCTCGTAGAGGGCGACCAGCTGGCCGAGCACCGAGGGGGTCAGCGCGCCGGCCAGCACGGTGGTGGTCGGGTGGTTGCCCCGGAAGGTCTTGTGCGGGACCAGCTCGGCCGGCACACCCTCGGCCGCGACCTCCTCCGGCGTCCGGCCGAAGGCCAGCGCCTGGGTCTGGGCGAAGAAGTTGGCGAGCAGCAGGTCGTGCTGGGCGACCAGGCCCGGCAGCAGGTCCGCGACCGGCTCGGCGAAGCCGATGAAGTCCGCCGGGATCACCTTGGTGCCCTGGTGCAGCAGCTGGTAGTAGGCGTGCTGGCCGTTGGTGCCGGGGGTGCCCCAGACCACCGGACCGGTCTGCCAGCTCACCGGCTTCCCGTCGCGGTCCACCGACTTGCCGTTGGACTCCATGTCGAGCTGCTGGAGGTAGGCGGTGAACTTCGACAGGTAGTGCGAGTACGGCAGCACCGCGTGCGCCTGGGCGTCGAAGAAGGCGCCGTACCAGATCCCGAGCAGGCCGAGCAGCAGCGGGACGTTCTCCTCCGGCGGGGCGGTGCGGAAGTGCTCGTCGACCAGGTGGAAGCCGTCGAGCATCTCCCGGAACGCGTCCGGGCCGATGGCGATCATCAGCGAGAGGCCGATCGCCGAGTCGTAGGAGTAGCGGCCGCCGACCCAGTCCCAGAACTCGAACATGTTCGCGGTGTCGATGCCGAAGTCCGCGACGCCCTCGGCGTTGGTGGAGAGCGCGACGAAGTGCTTGGCGACCGCGTCGGTGCCGGCGCCCAGCTCGGCGAGCAGCCAGTTCCGGGCCGAGACCGCGTTGGTGATGGTCTCGATGGTGGTGAAGGTCTTGGACGCGACGACGAAGAGCGTCTCGGCGGCGTCCAGATCGCGGACGGCCTCGTGCAGGTCGGCGCCGTCCACGTTGGAGACGAAGCGGACGTCGAGATCACGCTGACCGAAGGAGCGCAGCACCTCGTGGGCCATCGCGGGGCCGAGGTCGGAACCGCCGATGCCGATGTTGACGACGGCGCGGATCCGCTTGCCGGTGTGGCCGCGCCACTCGCCGCCGCGCACCTGCTCGGCGAAGGCGGCCATCCTGTCCAGCACCGCGTGCACGGCGGGGACGACGTTCTCGCCGTCGACCTCGATCACGGCGTCGCGCGGGGCGCGCAGCGCGGTGTGCAGGACGGCCCGGTCCTCGGTGGTGTTGATCCGCTCGCCGCGGAACATCGCGTCCCGCAGGGCGGCGACACCGGTGGCCCCGGCCAGTTCGCGCAGCAGGGCCAGGGTCTCGTCGGTGACGAGCTGCTTGGCGTAGTCGACGTGCAGGTCGCCGACCTGGAGGGTGTAGCGGCGGCCGCGCTCCGGGTCGGCGGCGAACAGTTCGCGCAGGTGCGTGTCGCCGAACTCCTCCCGGTGCTTGGCGAGGGCGGCCCACTCCGGGGTGCGGTCAAGCGGGGTACGGGCGTCGGCGCGGGTCTCCGACATCGGTGGCTCCTCGTTTCCTCGGGTGCAGATACCGGCAGGTCCGGGCGGGAGGGTTGCGCGCGGCCGTGCGGGTCCTGGGGGTGCGCCGACTCCGTTGACGGCCTTGCCCGGGCTCAGCCTATGCAACGCCGGGGGTCCCGGCGCACATTCCGTTCGTCGGCGTCCGGTCGGGGTTCCCGCTGTTCGGGCGGGCTTCGCGGAGTGTCCGTCCGGCCGTCACGGTCCGTCCGCGCGACCCGCCGCGGGGTCGCCCGGACGGACGGGCCGTCACTTCCGTTCGGACCGCAGGTCGAGGCCGCGCAGCACCCGGTCGACGAGTTCCGGGTCGGCGCCGGGCTCGGCGCGGGCGACCAGCATCTCGCGCCGGGAGGCGGCGATCATCTCCTGTTCGACGCTGTGCGCCGCGCGCCACTGGGCGAGCCTCAGTTTGGCCTCGCTGGCCTCCTCCTCGGCGTAGTTCTCGGGGCAGAGCCGGGCCAGCCGGTCGTGCTGACGGTCCCGCAGGCGGTCGGCGACCTCCGCGGGCAGCTTGTCGGCCTCCTCCAGTTCCCCGAGCCGGAGCAGTCCGGCCTTGGCGGCCCGCCACCACAGCAGTCGGACCTCCTGCTCGTGCCGGTCGTGGTCGATGTCGAGGTGCAGCCGTTTGGCCATCCAGGGCAGGGTGAGGCCCTGGACCAGCAGGGTGAAGAGCACCACGCTGAAGGCGATGAAGACGAGTCGGCCGCGCTCCGGGAAGGGCTCGCCGGTGTGGACGGTGAGCGGGATCGCGAGGGCCAGGGCGACGGTGGCGACCCCGCGCATCCCGGACCACCAGAGCACCACGCTCTCCTGCCAGCTGATCGGGGTGTCCTCCTCGGAGTCGGCCCGCAGCCGCCGGGAGAGCCAGCCGGCCGGGAGCAGCCAGAGCAGCCGGACGGCCACCACGACGGCGATCACCACGGCGGCGTCGCCGAGCATGCCGGTCCAGCCGGAGCCGGCCTCCTTGAGGACGGTGGCGAGTTCGAGGCCGATCAGGCCGAAGGCGACGCCGGTGATGAGGATCTCGACGATCTCCCAGAAGGCGTTGCCGACCAGCCGGTAGGCGACGGCGTCGGCGTCGGCGGCCCGTTCGGCGAGGTAGAGGCCGCAGACGACCACGGCGAGCACGCCGGAGCCGTGGATCTCCTCGGCCAGGCTGTAGGCGGCGAACGGCACCAGCAGGTTGAGCGCGACCTGCTGGGTGGGGTCCTCCAGGTAGGCGGCGATCCTGGTGTTGACCCAGCCGAGGGCGATGCCGATGACGACCGCGAGCACGGCCGAGAGCACGAAGCGCAGCACGGCGCCGCCGCCGGAGAAGTCGCCGCCGACCACGGCGTCGATGGCGAGCGAGTAGACGACGATCGCGGTGACGTCGTTGAACAGGCCCTCGCTCTCCAGGATGGCGACCAGCCGGCGGGGCAGTCCGACGCTGCCGGCCACGGCGACGGCGGCGACCGGGTCGGGCGGGGAGACCAGGGCGCCGACCGCGATGGCGGCGGCGATCGGCAGGCCGGGCAGCAGCCAGTGCACGGTGCCGGCGACGGCGATGGTGGTGACCACGACCAGGGCGACGGCGAGCAGCAGGATGGAGCGGATGTTGGCCTTGAAGTAGCGGACCGAGGAGCGCCGGGCGACGGCGAAGATCAGCGGTGGCAGGACCAGCGGCAGGATCAGCTCGGGTTCGATCGCGATGTCCGGGATCTGCGGGATCAGTGCCATGGCGATGCCGAGCAGGGTCATCAGGACGGGCTGCGGCACCCCGGTCCGGCGGGCCAGCGGCATGGTCACCACGGAGGCGAGCAGCACCAGGAAGAGCAGGGGCAGCTGGCCCACGGGGAGGTCCTCTCGACGGCGGGCGGGTGATCGAACGCGGGTACGGGCCGAACTGCGGACGCGGATGCGGATGCGGATGCGGACCGGACTGCGGACCCGGACATGGCCCGGGCCGCCGTCGAGGATAAATCTGACAATGATCTCAACTCGGGCGACACGCCGGAGGGGGTTGACCTCAAGCGCGCTTCAGATTCGATGATCGAGCCTCGCGGTTCGGACCGACAGCGGACCGCGGGCCCCGGCAGAACCCGACAGCACGTGACAGGAGCGCCCGGCATGAAGGCAGTGACCGTCCCCCGGTTCGGCGGCCCCGAGGAGCTGCGGGTGACCGCCGTGCCCGACCCCACGCCCGGCCCGGGCCAGGTCCGGATCCGGATCCACGCCGCCGGGGTGCAGCCGGTGGACCTCGCGATCCGGGAGGGCCGGGCGCCGTACGGGGTCGAGCTCGTCCCCGGGCTGACCCCGGGCAACGAGTTCGCCGGGGTGGTCGACACCCTCGGCCCCGGTGTGGACGGCTGGGCGGTCGGTGACGAGGTGCTGGGCTTCCGGGTGCTCGGCTGCGCCGCCGAGATGGTCGTCGCCGACGCGGACCGGCTGGTGCGCAAGCCGGCCGGGATGCCGTGGGAGCAGGCCGGCTCGCTGTCGGCCTCCGGGCAGACCGCGCACGTCGGGCTCACCTCGCTGAAGGTCGGCGAGGGCGACACCGTGCTCGTCCACGCGGCGGCCGGCGGGGTCGGCACGGTCGCCGTCCAGCTGGCCCGGGCCTGGGGCGCCACGGTGGTCGGCACCGCGAGCGAGCGCAACCACGACCATCTGCGGGCGCTCGGCGCGATCCCGGTCGGCTACGGCGAGGGGCTGGTCGAGCGGGTCAGGGCGGTGGCGCCGCAGGGGGTGGACGCGGCCCTCGACCTGGCCGGGCGCGGGGCGCTGGAGGCCTCCGTCGAGCTGGTCGCCGACCGGTCCAGGATCGGCACCGTGGTCGACTACCCGGCGGCCGGGCGGCTGGGCGCCGTCGGCATCAGGGGCGAGCGGACGGCGGCCCGGCTGGCCGAGCTGGTCGCGCTCTGGGAGGCGGGCGGGCTGCGGCTGGAGATCGCCGAGACCTTCCCGCTGGAGCGGGTGGCCGACGCCCACCGGCTGGTGGGCACCGGTCACGTCCGGGGGAAGGTCGTCCTCGTCCCCTGACCTGCACGGCGGTCCGGACCGTCCGGGGGGGGCGGTCCGGACCGATTGTGTGTTTCCGCCGCTGACCAGGTAATGTTTCCCGCGTCAGCAGGCGCCGCTAGCTCAGTTGGTTAGAGCAGCTGACTCTTAATCAGCGGGTCCGGGGTTCGAGTCCCTGGCGGCGCACCGACAGTCGAAGGCCCCCTCGCAGCAGCGAGGGGGCCTTCGGCGTTCCGTCCCGGCACCCGACCGGGGCCGGGGGCCGGGGGCCGGGCAGGGCCGCCGCGTCAGTGCGGGATGGCGGCGATCAGCTCGGAGGCGCCCTGCCGCTTGAGGGCCAGGGCGGTCGCGGTGCCGAGGTCCTCCGGGCTCAGCGAGCCCGCCCACTCGTGGGCGTCCAGGACCTGCTTGCCGTCCGGGCTGAACACCCGGCCGCGCAGCGAGAGGCGGCCGTCCTCCTCGGCCTTGGCCCAGCCGGCGATCGGCGAGTTGCAGTGCCCCTGGAGCACGTGCAGGAACATCCGCTCGGCGCTCGCCTCGCGCCAGGTCGCAGGGTCGCCCAGGCCGGACACGGCGTCGATGGTGGCGGTGTCGTCGGCCCGGCACTGCAGGGCCAGGATCCCGGCGCCGATCGGCGGGCACATCACCTCGACCGGCAGCACCTCGCTGATCCGCGCGGTCTCGCCGATCCGCTCCAGCCCGGACAGGGCGAGCAGCAGGGCGTCCGCCTCCCCCGCCGCCAGCTTGGCCAGCCGGCTGTTGGCGTTGCCGCGGATCGGTACGTACTCGAGGTGCGGGTGGGAGGCCGAGAGCTGGGCCCGCCGGCGGACCGAGGAGGTGCCGATCCGGGTGCCGGGCGGCAGCTCGTCCAGGGTCAGTCCGCCGGGGTGGACCAGCGCGTCCCGGATGTCGTCGCGCCGCAGGTGGGCCGCGAACACGGTGCCGGCCGGCAGCGGGCGGTCGGCCGGCACGTCCTTGAGGCAGTGGACCGCGAGGTCCGCCTCACCGGCGAGCAGCGCGGCGTCCACCTCCTTGGTGAACGCTCCCTTGCCGCCGAGCCGGGCCAGGTCGCCCATCCAGCGGTCGCCGGAGGTGGTCACCGGGACCACCTCGGTGCGCACCCCCGGGTGCAGGGCGGTGAGTTCGGCCCTGACCCGCTCGACCTGGGCGAGCGCCATCGGCGAGGAGCGGGAGACGATCCGGATCAACTCTGCGGTGGTCATTGCTGGATGATAGGTCGTCAGCGGGCCCGGCCCGGAATCGGGTCACCCGGCCGGCGGTGCCGCCGGGACGCGGCCGGTGCGGGCGGTCGGGGGCAGTCCCGGGAGCCGGGCTATCAGGTGCTCGGCCACCACCAGGTTGATCAGCCAGCAGGTCCAGGCGGCGGTCGCGTAGGCCTGGTCGAACGGGACGCCCGCGAGGTCCATCACCGGCAGCCAGATCCGCAGGGTCGCGGCGGCCATGACCAGCGCGAAGGAACGGACCGCCCAGGCGCGGTGCCGGAGGATGTCGCGGCGCCGGCCCGCCCGCCAGGCCAGGGCCGAGGAGAGCAGCAGCAGGACGGCCAGCCCGGTGAAGCCGATCGGCGCGACCGGGCCGACCAGGCCCCTGGGCGCCATCAGCAGACCGCCGGTGCCGGCGGCCAGCACGGCGAGCAGGTAGAGCCGGCCGACGAGCCGGTGCAGCCCCGGGCGGCGGCCGCGCAGCCGGGGCAGGAACTGCCACGGGCCGAGCAGGATCGCCAGCACGCCGCCGCCCACGTGCAGGACGAGCGAGCCCCGGTGGGCCAGGTAGACGGCGCGCTGCTGGTCGAGGAAGACCTCGGGGTCGAGGGTCAGGTAGCGGGCGGTGAACAGGGCCGTGAGGAAGGCGAGCGCGGTGACCGTCCACCAGCCGGCCCGGCGGGCCCGGCCGGGGCGGGCCACCCGGCGGGCGGAAGCGGTGTGCGGGGCAGCGGCGGCGGACGGGACGGCGGACGGGACGCGGGGGTCCGGAGCGTTCATGGCCCGGACGCTACGGACCGGGCCCGCCCGGCCGCGTCCGCCCGCCGGGGTCCGGCGGCCTCCCCCCTGCGGGCGGCCGGACACCCCCGGCGGGGGCGGCGGCGGGAGCGGCACCCCCGGTCGGACGGGTCCGGGATACCCCACCAGGGCGATGCGCCGGGCGGACGGCCGCCGCTACCGTACGGCCCGGCGTCCGCACCACCGCGCGGCGGCCACTGCCCGATTCCCCCGAGTCCCCCGAACCGGAGCCGCCATGAGCCCGCCGCCCCGCACCGGTGCGATCCGGACCGCACCGGTCCCCCCGGCCGCCCCTGTTCCCGGCGGGCCCGGATCCTGGTCGGCCGGGGCCCGGGCGGTGCGGACCCTCCGGGCCCTCCGGGCGGTGCCGGGCGGGCACTGGGACCTCGTGCTGGCCGGCGGGTTCCTGCTGCTGATGGCCGTCGAACGGACCGGCGCGGCCGACCGGCTGCACGGCGGCCTGCCGCTGGCACTGGCCGTGAGCACGGCGGTGGCCGCTCCGCTGGCGGTCCGCCGGACCAGGCCGCTGGCGGGCTACCTGGTCGGCGCGGGCGCGCTGTCGGTGGAGGCGCTGTTCGTGCTGCCGAGCACGGTCTCGCCGTACGCCGACCTGGTCGGCCTCTACTCGCTCGGTCTGTACGCGCCCAGGCGGCGGGCCTGGTTCGGGCCGTTCGCCGCCCTGCTCGGGATGGCCGCCTACTTCGCCGACCTCGGGCACGACTACCCGGTGATCCCGGCCGGGGTGCTCTTCCTCTGGCTGCTCGGCTGGGCGGTCGGCTACGGCACCGCCCGGCGGGCGGAGGAGCGCGAGGCCGCCCGGTGGCGGCTGCGCCGGGAGGTGGTCGCCGAGGAGCGCGCCCGGCTGGCCCGCGAGCTGCACGACTCCGTCGGCCACACCCTCAACGTGGTGCTGGTCCAGGCCGGGGCGGCCCGCCGGCTGCTCGACCGCGATCCCGAACGCACCCGGGAGCTGCTCTCCGGGATGGAGCACACCGGACGGGACGCGCTCGACGACCTCGACCGGGTGCTCGGCCTGCTGCGGCGCGGCGGTGACGGCGAGTACGGCGACGACGGCGAGGGGGCGGCCCCGCAGCCGGGCCTCGCCGACCTGGAGCGGCTGGCCGAGCGGCTCGGCCGGGCCGGGCCCAGGGTGCGGGTGCGGATCGACCCGGCGGCCCGGCGGGTGCCGCGCAGTCTGGACGTGTCGGCCTACCGGATCGTCCAGGAGGCGCTCACCAACACCGTCAAGCACTCCGGTGCCCGGACCGTCGAGGTCACCGTCCGCTGCGCGGGCGGGCGGCTCGCCGTCGAGGTGCGCGACGACGGGCGGGGCGCACCGGCCGGGTACACGCCCGGCCGGGGGCTGCTGGGCGTGGCCGAGCGGGTGTCGATGCTCGGCGGCCGGGTGGAGCACGGGCCGATCGGCTCGGGCGCGACCGGCGCGACCGGCGGGCCCGGCGGACCGGGCGGGTTCCGGCTGCGCGCCGAACTGCCGGTCCCGTGACGGCCGCCGACGGGCCGGGCGGACCCGGCCTCCCGAAGGTGCGGGTCGTGGTCGCGGACGACGACGCGCTGCTGCGGGCCGGGGTCTCGCTGGTGCTGGAGACGGACGACCGGATCGAGGTGGTCGGCCAGGCCGCCGACGGGCTGGCCGCCGTCGCGCTCTGCCGCGCGCTGCTGCCGGACGTGGTGCTGATGGACGTCCGGATGCCCGGGGTCGACGGGGTGGAGGCGACCCGGCGGATCGTCGCCGCCGGCCTGCCCACCCGGGTGCTGGTGCTGACCACCTTCCACCACGACGACTACGTGTGGGGAGCGCTGCGCGCCGGGGCGGCCGGCTTCCTGCTGAAGCGGGCCTCGGCCGAACGGCTCGTCGACGCGGTGCACACGCTGGCCGGGGGCGAGTCCGTGCTGGACCCGGCGGTCACCCGGGACCTGGTCGCCCAGGTGGTCGGCCGGGGCGGCGAACGCCCCCCGGCGGAGCCGGAGGACACCCGGCTCGCGCTGCTGACGGCGCGGGAGCGGGAGGTCCTGCGGCTGGCCGCCGAGGGGCGTTCCAACCAGGAGATCGCGGCGCTGCTGGTGCTCGCCGAGTCGACGGTGAAGACCCATATGAAGCGGATCCTGGCGAAGATCGACGCCCGGGACCGCGCCCAGGCGGTGGCGATCTCCTACCGCGGCGGCCTGATGCCGCACCGGGGCCCGGCGGGCGGGTACTGAGGCCCGGCAGGCGAGTGCTGAGGCTCCGCCTTGCGGACCGCGCCGCGCGGATCGGACGGCGCGGATCAGGCGGCGCGGATCAGGCGGCGCGGATCAGGCGGCGCGGATCAGGCGGCGGGGCCGGAGCGGCGGGCCGGGAAGCCGTGGGTGCGGGCGGCCAGGACCACCGCGAGCACGGCCAGCAGCAGGAGCAGCACCGCCCACGGGAGGGAGTCCGCGCCGAGCCGGTCCAGCAGCAGGCCGCCGGCCACGCCCCCGCCGGCCATCGCCGCGTTCCACAGGGTGACCAGCAGCGTCTGCGCGGCGTCCGCCTGCTCGCCGCCCGCGTCGCCGACGGCGGTCTGCAGCAGGGTGGGCAGGCCGCCCCAGCCGAGTCCCCAGAGCGCGGCGGCCGCGTACACCGCGAAGGTGCTGCCGGTGGCCAGGCCGAGCACGGCGGCCGCGGCGGCGATCAGCAGGGTGGCGCCGACGGTGAGCGCGCGCAGCCGGCGGTGGATGTGCGCGCCGGTGAACCAGATGCTCACCAGCGAGGCCGCGCCGAAGGCGAGCAGTACCGCGTCGGTGGCGCCGCCCAGGCCGCGCCGGTCGAGGAAGGGCGCGATGTAGGTGTAGAGCACGGTGTGGGCGAGGACGACCACGACGGTCACGGCGAGCACCGGGGTCACCCCGGGGACGGTGAGGGAGCGCAGCACCGGGGTCCGTTCGCCGCGGGCCCGGCCGGGCACCTCGGGGACGGCCGCGGCGATCCAGCCGGTCACGCCGACCGCGATCGCGGTCATCAGCAGGAACGGCACCGTCCAGTCGAGCGCCGAGCCGAGGAAGGTCCCGGCGGGCACGCCCAGCGACAGGGCGAGCGGCACCCCGGTCATCGCGACGGCGATCGCCCGGCCCTGGAGCTCGGGCGGCGCGAGCAGCCGGGCGTACCCGGCGAGCAGGGCCCAGGCGAGTCCGGCGGCGACCCCGGCGAGGAAGCGGGCGGCCATGGTGAGCGGGTAGCTGGTGGACAGCGCGGTGACGGTGTTGGCGGCGGCGAAGCCGACCATCGCGGTGAGCAGCAGGCGTCGGCGGCCCCAGCCGGCGGTGGCCGAGGTGAGCGGGACGGCGGTGAGGGCGGTGCCGACGGCGTAGACGGTGACGGCCTGGCCTGCGGCGGACTGGCCGACGCCGAGGTCGGCGCTCATCGCGGGCAGCACGCCGGCCGGCAGGGTCTCGGTGAGGGCGGTGACGAAGACGGCGGTGGCGAGGGCCAGCAGGGCGGGCAGGGGCAGGGCCGCCGGGGCCTGGGCGGTGGGCGGGGTGGCGGGTGCGGTGCTGGCTGAGGTGGTCCGGACGGTCGTCCGTGGCGTGGTCGGCATGCCGGTTATGCTCGAACCCTCACATTGATGTGAGGGTCAACGCGACCGGCTGTGAGGTGGGGCACATGCGGATCGGCGAGCTGTCCGAGCGGACCGGGACGTCCCGGCGGCTGCTGCGGTACTACGAGGAGCAGGGGCTGATCGTGGCCGAGCGCTGCGCCAACGGCTACCGCTCCTACGACGGGCCGACGGTGGACCGGGTGCTGCAGGTCCGGGGGCTGCTGGACGCGGGGCTGCCGACCCGGATCATCAAACAGATCCTGCCCTGTCTCGACAAGCCCCGCACCATCCACTTCGAGCACGCCACCCCGGAGATGATCGCCACCCTGGAGCAGGAGCTGTCCGGGATGAGCGCGCGGATCTCCTGTCTGACCCGCAACCGGGACGCGATCGCGGAGTACCTGGCGGCGGTCCGGGTGGACCGCTGAGCGGCGGGTTCGTCCGACCCACCGCCGCCCAGCGGTCGTTCCGGTGCGGCCCTGCGGGCCGCGGTCGGTCAGCTGCCGGCGGTCAGCGGCGGAAGTAGGAGTCGAAGTTCTTCGAGAACTCCCGGCCGCCGAACTGGTCCCAGTTGATGGACCAGGTCATCAGACCGCGCAGGCCGGGCTGGGCGCCCGCCTTGGGGACGTAGCTCCCGCAGTTGGCGAGCTTGGTGAGGCAGTCCAGCGCCTTGTTGACCTCGGCCGGGGCGACGTAGCCGTTGCCCGCGTTGGTGGTGGCCGGCATGCCGATGGCGAGCTTGGAGGCGGGCAGCGCCGGGAACACGTTGTTGGTGTTGCCCGCCACCGGGAAGCCCTTGAGCAGCATGTCGGTCATCGCGACGTGGAAGTCGGCGCCGCCCATCGAGTGGTACTGGTTGTCCAGGCCCATGATGGAGCCGGAGTTGTAGTCCTGGACGTGCAGCAGGGTCAGGTCGTCGCGCAGGGCGTGGATGACCGGCAGGTAGGCGCCGGCCCTCGGGTCCTGGCCGCCCCAGGGGCCGGAACCGTAGTACTGGTAGCCGAGTTGGACGAAGAAGGTCTCCGGCGCCATGGTCAGCACGAAGTTCGGGCCGTACTTGGCCTTGAGCGTGCGGATCGCCGAGATCAGGTTGACGATGACCGGGCTGGTCGGGTTCTTGAAGTCGGTGTCGCCGGTCTGGAGCGACAGCGAGTGGCCCTCGAAGTCGATGTCCAGGCCGTCCAGGCCCCACTTGTCGATGATCGCCGAGACCGAGCTGACGAAGGTGTCCCGGGCGGCGGCGGTGGTGAGCTGCACCTGGCCGTTCTGGCCGCCGATCGAGATCAGCACCTTCTTGCCCTTGGCGCGCTTGGCGGCGATGGCGGCCTTGAAGTCGGCGTCGGACTCGACGGTCGGGCACTCGGTGGCCGGGCAGCGGTTGAACCGGATGTCGCCCGAGGTGACGGAGGTCGGCTCGCCGAAGGAGAGGTTGATGAAGTCCCACGAGTCGGGGACGTCCGCCACCTTGGTGTAGCCGGCGCCGTTGGCGAAGCTCGCGTGCAGGTAGCCGACCAGGGCCTTGGAGCCGGGCGGCGGGCTGGTCGGGGTTCCGGTGGGCGTGACGGTCGGGGTCACCGTGGGGGTGACCGTCGGCGTCACGGTGGGCGTCACCGTGGGCGTGACGGTCGGGGTGACCGTCGGGGTGGCGGTGGGCGTCGCGGTCGGGCTGGGGGCGCCGGGGCCGTCCAGCGAGACGTCGTCCGCGTAGTAGGTGCCCTGGCCGTACCAGCCGTGGGTGTAGACGGTGGCGCTGCTCTGGGTGGCGCCGGTGGTGAAGGCGACGCTCAGCTTCTGGTAGGCGCCGCCGGTGCCGGGCGTCCAGGTCGAGGTGCCGCCGTCCACGCCGAGGTAGACGTACGAGCCCTTGACGTAGGCGCTGAGCGTGTAGGCGGTGTTCGGCGCGACGGTGACGGTCTGCGCACAGCGGGCGGTGTCGCCCGCCGAGGCAGCCCCGGCGAGGGCGTAACTCCCGCCGTGGGACTGGCCGGTGACGACGCTGCCGGTGCCGCCGGAGCAGCTCCAGGGGCCGAGGGCGCCGCTCTCGAAACCGCCGTTGACCAGGAACTCCCCGGCCGAGGCGCTGGGCGCGAGGCCCAGGGTGAGGCCGACCATGGTGGCGGCGGCGACGGCCGAGGCGGTACCGGCGGCCAGCAGGGTGCGCGGCCGGCGGCGGGCGGGCGCGGGCAGGGGGACGGTTGATCTGCGCATGTGGGGGACTCCTCGCGGAGGCGCGGGTGTGGGGGTGTCCGGGGCATGCCCGGGCGCGCACCGGTGGTGGGGGAACGGTGCGTCCGGGCAGGAGAGTTGGACTAGACCACTGAAGTGGATCCGGCCGTACGGTGTCAATGGTCCAGACCGGTTCCGGCCCCGGGAGCGGCAGGTCGGGGCGGGTTCCGGCGGCCGGGAACGGCAGGTCGGGGCGGGGTCGGGCAGCCGGGAACGGCAGGTCGCGAAGGGGTCGCGGCGCTCCGGAACACCGGGTTCCGGTTGCCGGGCCCGACCCCCGGCCGAAGCATGGAAGGGTGACGTCGCCCGGCTACCTCCGCCACCCCCACCTGCGCGGGGGCCTGCTGGCGTTCACCGCCGAGGACGACGTCTGGATCGCCCCGCTCGACCCCGACGCCACCGGTACCGGCCGGGCCTGGCGGATCAGCTGCGACCGCACCCGGGTCAGCCACCCCAGGCTCTCCCCCGACGGCCGCACCCTCGCCTGGACCGGCTGGCTGAGCCTCGCCCCCGAGGTGTGGACCGCCCCCGTCGACGGCGGCGAGGCCCACCGGCTCAGCCACTGGGGCAGCCAGGACACCCGGCTGCGCGGCTGGCTGCCCGACGGCGAACTGCTCGCCGTCACCTCCTACCACGAGCCCTTCGGCCACTACACCTGGGCGCACGCCCTGCCCGCCGACGGCAGCCCCGCCCGCCGGATGCCCTGGGGACCGGTCGGCGACGCCCAGGTCGGCCCCGCCCACACCGTGCTGCTCACCGGAGCCGCCCCGCACGAACCCGCCGCCTGGAAGCGCTACCGGGGCGGCGCCACCGGCCGGCTCTGGGTCGACGGCGAACGGATCCTCGCCGACCTCCCCGGACACCTCGCCTGCCCGATGCCGGTCACCGCCGCCGACGGCGACCGGATCGCCTTCCTCTCCGACCACGAGGGCATCGGCAACCTCTACTCCTGCCGCCCCGACGGCACCGGACTGCGCCGGCACACCGACCACGCCTCCTACTACGCCCGCGAGGCCGCCACCGACGGCACCCGGATCGTCTACCAGCACGCCGGCGACCTCTGGCTGCTGGACGGCCTCGACGCCCCCGCCCCGCACCGGCTGCGCGTCCCGCTCGGCGGCGCCCGGGCCGGCCGCCGCCCCTACCGGGTGAGCGCCGCCTCCCACGTCAAGGACCTCGCCTGCGACCGCACCGGCCGGGCCGGGGTGATCACCGTCCGCGGCAGCCAGTACTGGCTCACCCACCGCGACGGCCCGGCCCGGGCACTCGCCGACACCCCCGGCGTCCGCACCCGGCTGCCGGTCGTGCTCGCCGGCACCGGCGAGGCCGCCTGGATCACCGACGCCGAGGGCGAGGACGCCGTCGAGATCGTGCCGCTGCCCGGCCACGAGCAGGCCCCCTCGCAGCACGGCCACCGGGTGCTCGCCGCCGGACGGCTCGGCCGCGTCCTCGAACTCACCGGCTCCCCCGACGGCACCCTCCTCGCCGCCACCTCCTCCGACGGGCGGCTGCTGCTGCTCACCGCCGCCGACGGCACCGTCCGGGAACTCGCCGCCTCCGGCCACGGGCCGGTCACCAGCGCCCGCTTCTCCCCCGACTCGCGGTGGATCGCCTGGTCCCAGCCCGCCGCCGGCCGTTCCCTGCGCCGGATCCGGCTCACCCGCACCGACGACCCCGCACCGGTCGTCGACGTCACCGACGGCCGGTTCGAGGACGAGCAGCCGGCCTTCACCCGGGACGGCCGCTACCTGGCCTTCCTCTCCTGGCGCGGCTTCGACCCCGTGCACGACGTGCACACCGGCGACCTCTCCTTCCCGCTCGGCTGCCGCCCCTACCTCGTCCCGCTCGCCGCCGGCACCCCGTCCCCGTTCGCCGCCCCCGACGAGGACCCCGCCCCGCACGGCGACGGCGGCGGCGACGACGGCACCGTCCACGTCGACCCCGAGGGCATCGGCGGGCGGCTGATCCAGTTCCCGGTCCTGGCCGGCAAGTACTCGGCCACCGACGCCGTCCGGGGCGGCCTGGTCTGGCTGCGCTGGCCGATCTCCGGCACCCTCGGCCAGACCTTCACCAACCCCGACGACACCTCCGGCCGCCCCTCCCTGGAGTACTACGACCTGGCCCGCGGCAGCCGCTCCACCCTCGCCGACCGGCTCGACGGCTTCGCGGTCTCCGGCGACGGCGGCTCGGTCGCCGTCTACTCGGCCGGCACCCTGCGGATCGTCCCGGTCGCCGCCCCCTCCGGTGCCACCACCGTCGACCTGCGGCGGATCACCCACACCGTGCACCCGGCCGCCGAGTGGCGGCAGTCCTGGGCGGAGGCCGCGCGGATCGTCCGGGACCAGTTCTGGGACGAGGGGATGTGCGGACTGGACTGGCCCGCCCTGGTCGCCCAGTACGAACCGCTGCTGGAACGGATCGCCGGCCCCGACGACTTCGCCGACCTGCTGCGCGAACTCCTCGGCGAACTCGGCACCTCGCACGCCTACGTCACCCCGTCCCGGCGCGGCGAGGGCCCCTCCCTCGCCCAGCAGCCGGTCGGCCTGCTCGGCGCCAACGCCCACCGCTCCCCCGACGGGCACTGGCTGGTCGACCGCATCCTGCCCGGCGAGTCCTCCGACCCGCGCGCCCGCGCCCCGCTCGCCACCCACGGCGTGCACGACGGCGACGAACTGCTCGCCGTCGCCGGGCGGCCCGTCGACCCGGTGCGCGGACCGCTGCCGCTGCTGGCCGGCACCGGTGGCACCAGCGTCGAACTCACCCTGCGCCGGGGCGGCCCCGACGGCACCGCGCGCCGGATCACCGTCACCCCGCTCACCGACGAACGGCCCATCCGCTACCAGGACTGGGTGGTCAAACGGCGCGCCCTGGTCCGGGAGTTCAGCGACGGCCGGTGCGGCTACCTGCACATCCCGGACCTCGGCGGCTCCGGCTGGGCGCAGTTCAACCGGGACGTGCGGCGGGAGATGGACAAGCCCGCGCTCGTCCTGGACGTGCGCGGCAACGCCGGCGGCAACGTCTCCGAACTCGTCCTGGAGAAACTCACCCGCCGCGTGCTCGCCTGGGACTTCAGCCGGGGCCGGGAACCCGTCCGGTGGCCGCGCGACGCACCGCGCGGGCCGGTGGTGGCCCTCGCCGACGAGGCCACCAGCTCGGACGGGGACGTCGTCATCGCCGCGATCCGGCTGCTCGGGCTCGGCCCGGTGGTCGGCAACCGCACCTGGGGCGGCGTGGTCGGCATGACCGGGCGGCACCTGCTCGGAGACGGGACGCAGATCTCGGTACCGAAGAACGCCTCATGGTTCACCGGCGGGCTCGGCTGGTCGATCGAGAACCAGGGTGTCGAACCGGACGTGCACGTGATCCGCGCGCCCAGGGACTGGGCCGCCGGGCGCTACCCCGAACTCGTCACGGCGGTGCGGCTGGCCCTGGAACTGCTGGAGGACGCGCCGGCCTCGGTGCCGCCGCCCGCGGACACGCCGCGGCCGGACCTGCGGCGGCCGCCGCTACCGCCCAGGGAGCGGTGAGCGGCGGCCTTCGCAGGTCCGGCCGCGGATTCGGACGTCAGCCCCAGGGGTCGCCCTCGGCGGTCATGTCCTGGCGGGCCCGCTCCTCGGCCTCCCGCTCGCCGATCACGGCCGACTCCCGGGCCTCCCGGGCCTTCTCCACCTCACTGCCGAAGGCGTCGGCGGCCTCGTCGTGGGCGAGCGCGGCACGCTGGGCGGCGTCGTTCATCGCGGTGCTGTCCTGCTCGGGGCCACCGCCGAGCGAGGACCTGGCCTCCTCGGCGGAGTGCTGCGCCTTGTGGCGGAACCTGTCGAAGATGCCCATGACTCCTCCTCCGGGCGAATTCCGGTTTGCCCCCACTCTCACACCGCGATGCCGGGCCCGCACCCGCTGCGGGGGCGACGGCCGACGGGCCGCGATGCTCCGGCGGGAGCGTTGAGCCGTTGGTCCCTGGTGGTGGGCACCGAAAGGCCGTAGCCGGGCCGGTGGGGCGGGGGAAGGGTGGGAACCGTCAGCCGGTCCCGTCCACCCCAGGAGCCCGCCGTGACCGTCGCCGCCCGCCCCCGTGTCCCCCGTCCGAGTGAGGACCCGCACGGCGGGCCGCGCCGACTGGTCGGCTCACTGGCCGCGCTCGGCGGACGGCTGCCCGGCGCCCACGACCTGCTGCTGATGCAGTGCACCGGCTCGCTGCGCCCTCTCGACGGCGGCGAGCTACCGGCCTGGGCCCGGCAGGTGCTGCGCGCGCACCCCTGGGTGACGGTCGCGCGGGCCCCCTCGGTGGCGGGGTCGCCCGTCGACACCCCGCACCCCGTGCGCTGCACCCGGGACGTGTCGGCCGCCGCCGAGACCTGGATCCCGGTCACGGTGCGCGGCCCCGAGCGCGGGCAGAGGTTGGACGCCCTGGCACCCCGGGCGGCGGTCGCCCGCACGCTGCGCCCCGAGCAGCTGCCGGACCGGCTCGGTCTGCTGCCTCCCGGGCGCATCGCCGCGATCCCGGCCCTGGCCGTGCTGCCCACCGCCGGACAGCTGATCGCGGACCACCGCCTGGCCTGGGGCCCGATCGGCGCGATCGGCTACGAACTGGCCACCGGCGAACCGGTGGCGGGCCCGCTCAGCCCGCTGCGGGTGGTGCTGCGCGCCCCGCAACCGGTCAGCCGCCGCGACGCGCTGCAGTTGCGCCGGGCGCTGAGCCGGCTGCGGGTGCCCCTCCAGGCCGAACTGGAGACGCGCCACGGCGCGGTGCTGCTCGCCGAGTACGCGGCCTCGCCGCTCGCGCTTACCCTGCTGACGCCGGACGGACCCCGGAAGGTCCACGACCCGTGGTTCCCTCGGGAGTTGTGATCCTCGGCCGCCGGCCTCGGCGGCCGAGGACGACCAACGGCTCCTCGAACGGCTGCCGGGCAAGGTAGGCCGCCGACCAAGCGACACCCCACCGCGCGCACCGCGGGCAGTTCCACGTCCGCCCGGCCGCACTGGCGTCGTCGAACAGATCGACCGGCGTCCGGCAGTCCGATGCGGGACAGACCGGTGGGTCGGTCACCGGGAGCAACGGACGAGGAGCACCAGGCATACCGCAAGGGCGGCGAGCCTGAACGGAGCGGGCAACGGTCGAGTGACGACGGCAACCAGCCAGCCACCGAACAGCCCGACGGCACCGATCGATGCCAACCCCCCAGCGCTGGTGCCGCGTTCGCGGTTCACGCGGCCCCCTCGTCAGCTCTGCGACGGCCACGGGGCCCGCCCGGCACGACCCGGACCGCGAGGGTCGGCCCACCCGGGAGCGGCTTGACCGCGGCGGGGTCGAGCGCCCGCTCGACCCCGCCGCCCACCGGTCTCACGTAGGCGAGCCCGCCCTGCGAATCCATGAAGACGACGTCGTGGCCGGTCGTGAGGTCGTTCACCAATTCGCCGACCCGGGGGCGGTAGGGAGGTTGGGTGGGGTTCTTCTTACGCGTCACAGCGGCAACTCCGCTCCGTAGTGCAATGACTACCCAGGGCGCCCACTGTCCTCTAGCATTGACAGCTCCTCAACCTGTCAGACCTGCTCGGAGAGTGCCCCGTGAACAAGGTCGAGCTGGATCCCGAGTCGTCTCCCGTCGCCGAGTTCGGCGCCTATCTACGCAGCTCACGTGAGGATCGAGGATGGCGGCAAGAAGATCTGGCAAGCACCACCGGCTACTCGCCGACACATATCTCGGCCGTGGAAACTGGTCGACGCCCCCCAACTCCGCGCCTGTCACGCGAACTCGACAGAGCCTTCGGGACGGACCGCGTGTTCACCCGCAGAGCTCTCGACCTCAAGACCTCGGCACTTCTTGAGGGGTTCCCGGAGTACGTCGCGCAGGAGTCGAAGGCCACCGAGGTGCGGCTGTTCACACTCGGGATCGTTCCGGGCCTCCTCCAGACCACGGACTACGCGCGGGCCATCGCCTCGGCGGCTGTGGAGCGGGGCTCCGTTACTCCCGAACAGGCCGATGAGCGGGTGACCTACCTGTCGCGCCGACAGGCCAACCTGCGCCGGGATCCCCGACCCGTGGTCCACGCGGTCCTGGATGAGAGCTGCATCCGCCGCCCGGTCGGCGGATCGACAGTAATGGGTGCACAGTTGGAGCACCTGGTGGCCTTCGCACGGATGTCGCACACCGTGCTTCAGGTGGCCTCGTACGCCATAGGGGAAGCGCGGCCGTTCGATCTCCCGGTGACCATCCTCACGCTCCACAACAGGTCGCTGATGTCCTATGCGGAGTCAGCACAGCAAGGACACTTGGAGCGGGAAAGCGGCGCGGTGCAACCCACATTGACGGCCTACTATCAACTGCAGGCCCTCGCGCTCTCGCAGGCCGAATCCGTGGCCCTGATCAATCGGACGAGAGAGGAATTGCCGTGACCGCCGAGCCTCAGTGGTTCACATCGTCCTACAGCAGCAATGGCGGCGACTGCATCGAGGTCGCGCGAAACCTGGCCTCTCGCGCCGGTGTCGTACCAGTGCGTGACAGCAAGGACATCGAAGGGCCGGCCCTGACCTTCCCGGCCGAAGCGTGGCGCTCCTTCCTCTCGGCCGTCCGGGCCGGGGAGTTCGGTAATCCGGCGAGCTCGAAGGAGTTCTGAGCATGGCTGACCTGACGCACGTCACGTGGCACAAGAGCAGCTACAGCGCCCAGGAAGGGCAGTGCCTGGAGGTCGCGGACGGCATCTCCGGCCGGATTCCGGTGCGCGACAGCAAGAACCCCGACGGCCCGGCCCTGATCTTCCCGGCCGAGGCATGGCGCTCCTTCCTCTCCGCAGTCCGCGCCGGGGAGTTCGGCATCATCTGACGCTCCTGCCGGGGCCCGCCACCCGTCGTGCGGGTGGCGGGCCCCAACTCCTGCCCTGACCGGTTGGCCTTGGACAGCTCGAACGGTCGGCGCGGGCCCTTGCAGGGCTCATCTACCAGGCGGAGGGAAGTAGGGCCATGCGGCAGAGGATCACGGCGCACATCCTGGGGAACGGCAGCTGCCCGGCCGGCGGAGACCGCCAGTACCAGATGTGGAGTGCCAAGATGCGTTGCGTCAAGTGCGGTGCCACGCAGGGCTGATCATCCGCGTCCGGGTAGGGGGCTCGTTTGGGGCTCCCTCCCCTTCGCCGAAGGGATCGAAGGATGGAACCTCGCGTCAGCTGGGACGAACTTCCCGGAACGGTGAGGGCGGTGGTCGAGGAGCACGACGGGAAGGTGCTCTCCGCCGAAACGGTGCCGGAGGGAATCACCTGCCGAACGGCGCTGACCCTCTCGACGGCGACCGCGAGGCTGTTCCTGAAAGGCGCGCTCATCGCCGACCCCGGCAGCTGGGAAGCGCAGCGAATGGAAGCCGACATCAATGCGGCGGTCGGCCGGGTGGGCCCGGCGATGCGTTGGGAGGCCGTCGTCGATGCGTGGCACCTGATCGCCTTCGACTACGTGGACGGCCGACATGCCGACCTCACGCCGCGGTCGCGAGACGTGGCGATCGTCGCCGACACCCTCAAGCGTGCTCGTTCCTGCCGTGCGCCCGCCGGTGGACGTGTCCCGTTGCTGGCCGAACGGTACCGACGGGTTCTTCGCCCCGGGGACTCCGGAGCGCTCGAAGGCTCGTCGCTGCTGCACACCGACACCAACCCGCACAATCTCCTGATCGCGTCCCAGCGCGGCTACCTGGTCGATTGGGCCATGCCCGCGGTCGGCCCCGCGTGGGTGGACGCCGCACAGACGGCAGTCCGACTCATGGGGTACGGATGGGAGCCCCGGGCCGCCCGTACGTGGCTCGGTGGCTTCCCCGAGTGGAACCAGGCCACCCAGGCCGACAGGGCCACTTTCGTACGCGTGGTCAGCGATGACGCCACAGCCCGCTTCGGCCCGTACGCCGAGGAGGAGAACGCCCGGTTCCGGGCACTGCTGGGCTGACAGGGAGTTCGGCGCGGCCTGACCTACCTGCCGGGGCCCGCTGCCCGGCGTGCGGGCAGCGGGCCCCTCGTCCTGCCTCAGCCGGTGATGCTGGCCGTGCCGGTCTCCAGGTGGCCGGTGAAGCGCTGGGACCAGGTGGTGTCCGCATCCACCGTCACGGTGAAGTCGTACCAGCCGTTGGTGTAGGCGACGGCGTTGAAGTAGTCCGTCACGCTGCCGCCGGCCGGGACCTGGTACGTCCAGGGGCCGTCGGTGCGGTAGTTGGTGGACGTAATAGTGAAAGTCATCGCCGTGGTGCCGGTGTTGGCGAGCTTGAAGTACACCGCCGGCTTCCCGGTGCCCGGCTCGACCGCGTAGGAGCAGGTGACGGCCGCGTTCTTGCCCGCCTTGTTGGCGTCGCCCTTGAAGCGGCGGAGGAAGCGGTTGGGGCCGACCACGCTCAGGTCGTAGGGGCCGCCGCCGTAGCCGCTGCCGCAGTTGAAGAAGTCGCTCTGGTTGCCGCCGGGGTCGACGGTGTACTGCCAGGGGCCGCCGCCGCGGTAGGCGTTGGCGTAGGCGGCGAAGTGGGCGGACTTGGTCGCCACCGCGCCCTCGTTGACCATCTTCAGCCAGACCTTGATCATTCCGCCCGAGCCGTACTCCAGGTGGTCCAGGTTGGCGTTCGGCTGGACCGGCACCGCGCGGGCCGGGCGGGTGCCGGGCTCCTGGGCGGGCAGCTTGTTGTCCACCGGGGCCGGGTTGGGCAGCGGGCCGCAGGTCGAGATGCCGATCACCGCGCCGGCCGTGTCGGGCAGCCCGGGCAGGCCGTAGACCGGGTTGGCGAAGTCGAACAGGCCGGTCAGGTCGCCGCAGACCCGGCGGCGCCAGTCGCTGATGTTGACGCAGTTGGCGGGCTTGCCGATGGCGGCGGTCCACTTCTCCATGAAGCGCAGCACCGAGGTGTGGTCGAAGACCTCGGAGGAGACCCAGCCGCCGCGGGTCCACGGGGAGACGGCGATCAGCGGGACGCGGAAGCCGAGGCCGAGGTTGGTGCCGCCGTAGAACTCGCCCGGGGTGCCGGCCGGGGCGGCGGGCGGCGGGACGTGGTCGAAGAAGCCGTCGTTCTCGTCGTAGTTGAGGAACAGGACGCTGGAGTTGAAGACGTCCGCGTCCGCGTTGAGCGCGTCGATCACCCGGTGGACGAAGTGGGCGCCGTCGGCCGGGGTGGCGTAGGGGTGCTCGGAGACCTCCTGGTTGGGGACGATCCAGGAGACCTGCGGGAGCGTGCCGGCCAGCACGTCGGCCTTGATCGCGGCGACGATGTCGTCCGGGGTCTTCCCGGTGACCTTGGGGACGGAGCCCATGCCCTTGACGGCGAGCGGGCTGCCGGCCGGCGCGTTGGCGAACTGGGTGAAGTAGGCCAAAGCGTTGTCGCCGTAGTTGTCGGCGGCGTTCTGGTAGACCTTCCAGCTGACGCCCGCGTTCTCCAGCGCCTCGGCGTAGGTCTGCCAGCGCAGGCCCTTCTCGTCGCCGCCGTCGTAGGCCGGGCCGCCCGCCGCGCCGGTGGGGTCGATCTGACCGGACCAGTGGTAGGTGCGGTTGGGGCCGGTGGCGCTCAGCACCGAACAGAAGTAGGCGTCGGCGATGGTCCAGTTCTCGGCGAGCGCGTAGTGGAACGGGATGTCCTGGCGGGCGAGGAAGCCGAGCGGGCGGTTGTTGCCCTTGGCCGCCACCCAGGAGTCCATCTTGCCGCTGTTCCAGGCCCGGTGCTGGTCCCCCCAGCCGTGGGCGAGGTCGCCGTTGCACTGGGCGAGGCGCTCCGGGTCGGCGCCGCCGGCCGGCTTGGTGAGGCTGAACTGCCACGGGTACTGGCGGCCCAGGCCGTTGGGCTGGTTGAAGACGGAGTAGCCGCCGGCGATCTGGATGGCGGAGCGGTCCGCGAAGCCGCGGACGCCGCGCAGGGTGCCGAAGTAGTGGTCGAAGCTGCGGTTCTCCTGCATCAGGATCACGATGTGCTTCGCGTCGGCGATGGTGCCGGTCTGCGACAGCGCCGCCGACGGCGCGACACCCGGCGCGACGGCGGTCTCCCCGGCCGGCGCCTCCCCCGGCGCCCCGGTGGCCGGGGCGGCCCCCGCTCCGGTGCTGCCGGCACCGGCTGCGGCGAGCCCCGCGGCGGCGGCACCGGACATGGTCACGAACTTCCTACGACTCAACTCGGCCATCAGCCCAGCCCGTCCCTTCACTGGCGAGGTTGTGCACACAACTCGGGCCCACTCGATCGCGCAGCATCTTCCACCCGCCCGGAACGGCCCGACCAGAGGCCGGACGCAGGTTTGTCGGACTGTTCTCCCGGCCGTCACCGAACGACCGGGAGCTGAACGCCGGTGCGGGCCGGCCCACACCCCACCGTCATTTGAACATGTTCAAATGACGTGTCACAGTGATCCCGACGATCGACCGTGGGGGATTCCATGCAGATGACACGTCCGGCGGCCTGGACCGCATCCGTCGTGCTGGCCGTCGCCGCACTGGCCGGCTGTGCCGGCCGGCCCGACGACGGCGCGGCCGCGACCTCCGGCCCGAAGGCGCCCGCCACCGCTGCGGCCGGGGAACTAGCGGCGGCGGCCGAAGTGATGGGACGGGCCGGCAACAGCCGGATCCGGTTCCGCGTGGCGGCCAAGGGCATGTCGACCACCGGGACCGGGTTCGCGCAGTGGAGCGGGCGCCCCGCCCTCCAGTACGACAACGGCAAGCAGGGAATCGTCCGCATCGTCGGCGGCGCCCTCTACTTCGCCTTCACGCCGGACCTGACGGGCAAGGCCGAGGAGTGGAGCGTCATGCGACTGGACGACAACGGTCCGGCCCCGGTGCACCTCTCGACCCTCGCGACCGAACGCGTCGCCGACCCGGCGGCGGAACTGCGACGGGCCGCCGCCCGCGGGAACCTCACCGACCGCGGAACGGAGGACGTGGCCGGCACCCCGGTCAAGCGCTTCCACAGCTCGGTACCGCTGGTGCGGCGGAGCGGATCGGCCGGGCACGGCCTGTGGGACGGGCTCGCCGACTTCATGCCGCCGCTCGGCGCGACCTGCACGGCCGACTTCTGGATCAACGAGCGGCACGAGCTCGTCCGACTCACGCTCTCCCTCGTCTCCGGGCCTGACCGGCAGGACATCGAGGCCGAGTACAGCGAGCCGGGCAGCGCCCCGGAGATCACCGTCCCGGCCCCCACGGTTCCGATGCTCTGAACGACCCCCGGCCCGGCTCCGGCCCCGACTCAGCCGTCCTTCACCGTGATGCCCAGGGCCTGGGCGAACTGCGGTGCCAGTTCGAGGAGCTGGGTGGAACTGATCAGGGCGCCGCGCAGGCCCTGGTGGCCGTCGGGGAGGCCGAGGGAGACCGCCCCCCGCAGGTCGACGCCGCTCAGGGTGGCGCCGCGCAGGTAGACCTCCTCCAGGGTGGAGCCGGGGAAGGACACCCCGGTGAGCTTCGCGTCGCCGAAGTCGACGTCGCGCAGCAGGCAGTCCTCGAAGACGACGTCGCGCAGCACGGCGGCGCGCAGGTTGACCGCCTCCAGCTTGCAGCCGCGCAGCACCACCCGGCGCAGTGCGGCGCCGTGGGCGGCGATGCCGGCCAGGACGCCGCCGGTGACGGCGCTGTCCTGCCACTCGCTGTCGACGAGGTCGCACGCCACCCAGCGGCTCGCCTGCGACCAGACCTCGTTGAACCGGGCCTGGCGCAGCTTGACGCCGCTCAGGGCGACGCCGGTCAGGGCGCACTCCAGGAAGGTGGCGCCGGCGGCCGACTGGTCGGTGTACTCGCCGCCGTCGAAGTGGACGGTGTCGTAGCGGTCGTCGCCGCGCAGCGGCCCGCGGTGCGGGACCAGGTGGTCCGCGTACGGCAGGTCCTCCAGGCGGTCGGGGACGAACTGCGGCTTGGACGGCGGCATGGCGGCGGCACCTCGTGGTCGGCGGCGGACGGGTTCTCGTCCGCATGCTCGCACGGGGTACCGACAGCTACGGGTCGCAAGGCCGGGGCGGAGGGGCGGCGCGAGCGGGCGCGGCGGTGGCACGGTGGGGCGCCCACCGCCGGCCCTGCTCAGGTGCGCCTCAGGGGCGGGCACGCACGCGGGGCGGCCCGGTCGCCGGGGTTCCGGCGACCGGGCCGTCCACTGCGGTGCGGGGGGGGGAGGATCAGCCGGCCAGGCCGTTCCGCCACAGGGTGTTGACCCGGCTGCGCTCGGCGCTGTTCGGGTTCGGGTTGGTGCAGGAGGTGCCGGGGCCGCCACCGGACATCAGCTCGCTGCACGGGCCCGAGTAGTGGTCCGGCAGGCCGAGCACGTGGCCGGTCTCGTGCGCGACGACGCGCAGCGAGCTGTACTGGCGGTTCTGCGCGTAGTCGAGGAAGACGTAGCCGCGGCCGTGGCCGTCGGTGCTCGCGTACGAGCCGCGCGAGTCGTTGCCCTCGTAGTAGCGGAAGTCGGCGGCCGTGCCGGAACGCAGCTGCACGTTGGCGACGGAGCCGTTCCAGATCTGCGCGCTCTGGGCTATCTGGTTGCGGAAGGTGGGCGCGCTGCTGGCGTCGTAGGTCACGGTGACGGCGAGCAGGAACGGGTTGGCGGCCTGCTTGGCCCGCGCGGACTTCATGACGGCCTCGTAGAACGCCTTGTTGTTGGCGTCCTCGGTGGGCGAGCCGGCGTAGGCGGTACCGGAGGCGGTGTAGCCCTGGGCCGGCGCGGCGGCGGCGGTGGTGGTCGGCAGGACGGCCAGGCCGGCGGCGAGCGCCAGACCGACGGCGGCGGAAAACGTGCGCGAGACACGGTTCATGTGGGGGCTCCGTTCAAGGACCGAGGGATTGGGAGTACTTCGAGTGGGGGTACCGCGGTGGTGCGGGCACGCCGGACCGGCCGGAGGGGCGTCCGGGCGACGCGCGTCGGGGGGCCGCCCGCCGGAGGGGCGGGCCGCGGAGGGTGGACCGGGCAGGCAGGAGGTCGCAGGGGCCGGCCGGTCAGCGGTTCAGGAGGTCAGCGGTTCAGGAGGTCAGGAGGCCGGCGGGCAAGCAGCTCGGCAGGTCCGGCTTCAGCCCGCCAGGCCGTTGCGCCAGAGGGAGTTGACCCGGCTGCGCTCGGCACTGTTCGGGTACGCGTTGGTGCAGGACGGGCCGGGGCCGCCGCCGGACATCAGCTCGCTGCACGGGCCCGAGTAGTGGTCCGGCAGGCCCAGCACGTGCCCGGTCTCGTGGGCGGTCACCCGCACCGAGGAGTACTGCTGGTTCTGGGAGTAGTCGAGGAAGATGTAGCCCCGGCCGTGGCCGTCGGTGCTCGCGTACGAGCCGTTGTCCGGGTCGTCGCCCTCGTAGTAGTCGAAGTCGGCGCCGGACCCTTCCTGCAGCCGGACGTTGGCGACCGAGCCGTTCCAGATCTGCGCGCTGCGGGCTATCTCCGCCGCGAAGGAGGGCGCGTTGCTCGCGTCGTAGGTGACCACGACGGCCCGCAGGTACGGGGTGGCGGCCTGCTTGGCCCGCGCGGACTTCATGACGGCCTCGTAGAACGCCCGGTCGTCCGCCTTGCCGACGCTCTTCGCGGCGACGCCCGGGGTGTACCCGTGGGCGGCGGCCGGACCGGGGGCGGTCACCGGGGCGGCGGTGGCGGCGGCGGGCAGGGCGGCCGTTCCGAGGGCGAGGGCGATTCCGAGCGCGAGGGAAAGCGTTCGCGGCACGCGGTTCATGTGGGGGCTCCGATTCGCGAGTGCGCCGCAGTCGGTGGGGGCCGGACCGCGGGCATCGGATGAATGCTTGCTGCCCACAGAGCTTCGGCCAGGCCGGCGGCCCGGCGGATGATGTCAACCGGCGATAGCCCGAACCAATCACCCGCACCCGCCGGGGACCGCTCCGGGAGATCCGTCCGGGAGTCGGCGGGGTGTCGCCCGTGGGTCGTCCGTGGGTCGTCCGGGATCCGCCCGCGCGGTCCGGCGCCCGCGCCCCTGCCGACCCGACAGCCTGTCATGTCCCTGGCGTCATCCCGTTTTGGCCGTTACGCTCCCCCCTGTGGAGCTCGACGTGAGACACCTGCGGGTGCTGTGCGCGATCGCCGATACCGGAAGCCTCCGCAAGGCCGCGCTGCAGCTCGGGATGACCCAGCCGTCGCTCACCACCCAGCTGCACCGCATCGAACGGGCTGTCGGCGGAACGCTGTTCACCCGGGAGCAGACCGGCAGCCGGCCGACCGCGCTCGGCCACTCCGTGCTGTCCAGGGCCAGACCGGTGATCGCCGAGATGGCCGCCCTGGTCACCGCCGCGCGCCAGGAGGCCAGGGAGGCCGCCGGCGGCGAGCGGGCCCGCCGGCTGCGCATCGGCAGCGTCGGCAGCCGGGCGGTGGCCGCGTGGCTGCGCCGGGTGCACGAGCGGCTGCCGGAGACCGACACCACGATCCAGATCGACATCTCCGCCAACGCCCTGCTCCGGATGATCGCCGCCGACCAGTTGGACGTCGCCTTCGTGCACGAGAGCGAGGGCTTCCCGGTGCGGCTGCCGCCGGACGCCGAGCACCGGGTGCTGCTCGCCCGCGAGCCGCAGTTCGTCGCGCTCACCTCGGGCCATCCGGCGGCCGCGCGGCAGGTGGTCCGGCTGGCCGAACTCGCCGAGGACACCTGGATGGTGGACCCGACCGCCGACCACGAGTACGCCGCCATGCGCCGGGTGTTCCGCGCCGCCGGGCTCAACCCGCGCGTGGTCCAGGTCCGGGACAACGCCACCGCGGCCGAGCTCGTCGCCTCCGGCGAGGCGGTCCGCCCCTGCCAGCCGACCTCACTGCCCGGACCCGGCACCGTCGTCCGGCGTTTGCAGGGCGACCCGCTGACCGTGCGGCTGCTCCTGGTCTGGCGGCCGCGCGGCCTCGGCCGCCCGGCCCGCGAGGCGCTGTTCGAGGAGCTGCGGGCGGCCTACCTGGACCTCGCCCAGGCCAGCCCCGCGTACCGGGCCTGGCTGTCCGGGCACGGCGAGGTCCTGCACGGCCTGCTGGGGCCGTCGACGGCCGACCCGCCGCGCGCGGACGGACCGGTCGCGGCGGGCCTCACCACTCTCACCGGAACGACTGCGGCGGGCCTCGGGCACCGGCCCGACGCCCCGAACCGGTCGAACGGCTCCACCGCCCCGGCCGGCCCGGTCGCGCTCGCTCAGCGCTCCCTGGCGTGCAGCGCCACCCCGACCGCCACCGTCAACGCCGTCACCAGGCCCGCCGCCAGGACCCCGGAACCGCCCGCCGCCGTACAGGCGAGCACCGCCACCGAGGCGACCGGCAGCAGCAGCTGAGCCGCGCCGGTCTTGACGTGCCGGGAGTGCAGCGCCCACACGGTGACGAGGTAGAGCGCGGTCGGCACGGTCACCGTCGCGGTGGCGGCCGTCTCGGACACGTGCGCCTGGTGCACGGCCGACTCGACCGCCACCTCCAGCCCGGAGCCGATCGCCGCCGCCGCGCCGAAGACCAGGTAGTGGCCGTACCCCCAGAGGAACGCCTGCCGGTTGGAGCGCAGATGGTCGTGGACCGGCCGGGCGAAGTAGATCCACCAGGCCGAGAAGCAGATCAGCAGACCGCCGGCCGCGACCGGGAGGAGCCGGGTCAGCCCCTCGTGCTCGTCCACCGCGGACTGCACCGCGACGGTCGCCGCGGCCACCGTCTCGCCGAGCACGATCAGCGTGAACAGGCCGTACCGCTCGGCGATGTGGTGCGGGTGCCAGGTGGTCTGCATCCGCAGTTCGGCGACCACCGGCACGGACAGCTCGGCCAGGATCCCGATCGGGATCACCACCGACCGGACGTCGTACGGGAGCACCAGCACCACGACCCAGCCGATCTGGCAGAGGGTGATCCCGGCGGCGTAGCGCAGCGCCACACCGCGCGCCGGCCCCTCCTCGGCGACCGCCGCGCGCAGCCACTGGGTGACCATGGCCAGCCGCATCACCACGTAGCCGACCACCGACAGCACGATGTCCTGGTCGGCGAAGAGCCGCGGCACCCCGGCCGCGAGGATGAGCACGCCGGCGATCTGGACCAGGGTGGTGACCCGGTACGGCACGTCGTCGCAGTCGTAGGCGGAGGCGAACCAGGTGAAGTTCATCCAGGCCCACCAAATCGCGAAGAACGCGAAGAGGTAGCCGGTCAGCCCGTCGCCCCAGTGGCCCTCGGCGAGGTCGTGGGCCAGCTCCCGGCCGGCCTGGCCGACGGCGACCACGAAGCAGAGGTCGAAGAAGAGTTCCAGCGGGGTGGCGACCCGGTGCGGCTCCTCCCGGCTGCGCGGGACCATCCGGCGCACCGGGCGCGGGTCGGCGTGGTGCGGGCCGGCGTGGTGCGGTGGGGGGACTGCGGCGGATTCGCTGCTCATCGACGGTTCTCCGGGCTGCGGACGGGCGGGCTGACCCGCCGCATCCTGGCAGCGCGCGGAGCCCCGCGCACGCACCGTCGCCCGCTCCGGCGCGGTCGGCGGAGCGCTCCGATTGCCCCGCAACAGCCCGATTTGCCCTGGCGTCAGCGAGAGTTGACGCCTCGGTGCGCGAACCGGGTGACTCCTCGGCGGGTTTCCGGGCGCGCCCCGCGCGCTGGGGCGCGGGGGCCCGGACCGCACCGCTAGATTCGTTCCGGTTCGAAGCGAGCGGGGTCCGGGGACGGGCCCCACGACACGGGCGGCCTGCGGGCATCGCGGAAGGTCAAGGCGGGTGGCAGGACAGCGGGGGCGGCAGCGCCGGTACTCCCGTGTCCGTACCACCGGCCTCGTGATCACCGCGCTGCTCGCCAGCGCCTGCCGTGCGCTCGCCGGCCTCCGCCGCGCGCTCGCCCCTCCTGCGGCCGCCCCGGTCCCGGGCTCGTCCCCGCCCCCGGCGGCTACTTCTCCCAGCCGACCTTGGTGTAGTCCGTGCTCGCCAGGCCGAAGGCACCGTAGTTGGCGAGCCCCTTGCGGGCCGCCACCACGGTCGGCCGCTGGTACAGCTCGAAGGTGTGGCCGAGCTCCCAGATCTTGGCGTCCGCCTGGTTGTAGAGCTTCGCGGCCTCCACCGGGTCGATCGTGCCGGCGGCCTTCTTCAGCAGCCCGTCGATCTCCTCGGTGCCCAGCTTGGAGAAGTTGCCGAACACGTTGTCGCCCTGCGGCAGCCGGAAGTTGGTCAGGCTGCTGGAGAGCGGGAACGAGTCGGTGTTGCGCCAGCTGGCGATGTCCCACTTGCCGGGGTTGACGTACTTGGTGAAGAAGTCGTTGGCCGCGACCTTGTCGACCTCCACCTTGACCCCGGCCTGCAGCCACATCGCCTGGGCGGCGGTGGCGAGGTCGACCTGGGCCTGCGGGGTGGACTCGTTGAGCACCCAGTGCAGGGTCAGCGACTGGCCGTCCTTGGTCCGCGGCTGGCCGCTGCCGGCCTCCTTCCAGCCCGCGTCGTCCAGCAGCTTCTTCGCCGCGGGCACGTCGAACTTCGCCCACTCGCCGGAGTTGTCCTGGTAGCCGGCCTGGTTGGGCATGAAGATGTGGTTGCCGAGCGGCTTGAACTCCACCGGCACACCGTTGTTGGCGATCTTGATGAGCGCGCTGCGGTCCAGCGCCTTCCCGAGCGCCTGGCGCACCTTCCGGTCCGCCAGCGCGCCACCGCCGCCGAAGGAGATGTGCACCTCGTCCCAGGGGCTGGCCGAGCGGATCACCGCGTCCTTGGCGTCCTTGAGCTGCCCGTACGCGGTGGCGGTGCCGGCCGTGGCGTAGTCGATCTCGTTGTTGAGGAAGGCCTGGGTGGTCGCGGACTGCGACATCACCCGGAAGACGATCCGCTCCGCCTTGGGCTTGGCTCCCCACCAGTTCGGGTCCGGGACGAGGGTCAGGGTCTGCGCGGTCTTGTCGGCCGTGCCGATCTTCAGCGCGCCCGCGGTGATCGGGACCTTCTCCACCCAGCCCTTGTTGAAGTCGTCGGCGGTGGCGATCCCGGCCGCCGGGATCAGCGGGCGGAAGAGGTTCTGCCAGTCCGCGTACGTCTCGGAGAAGGTCACCTTGACCTCGGCCGGGTCGGCGCCCTGCTCGACGCCGGAGATCAGCTCGTAGCCGGCCGAGTCGGCGATGTTGTAGCCGTCCTTCTTGCCGTTGCTGGCTTCCCAGTCGGCCTTGAAGTCGAGGTAGCTCAGCGGCTTTCCGTCCGACCACTTGGCCTTGGGGTTCAGCTTGTAGGTGACCACCTGCGGCGAGGTCGAGGTGACCTTGGCGTCCACCAGGTAGTCGGCGTTCGCCTTGAAGGTGCCGGTCTCGTCGGTGGTGAAGAGGTCCGGCTCGACGGTGCGCATGATCTCGACCGCGTCGCCGTAGCGGCCGTCCACCTGGAACGGGTTCCACTGGGTGATCCACTGGTAGAGCGGGAAGCGGACCTCGCCGCCGTCGCGGATCTGGTCCACCGTCCTGGCGTTGATGTCGATCGAACCCTGCCCCGGCGCCGCGCTCTTCACCGCCGTGTCCGCCGAGCCACCACCGCCGGAGCTGCACGCGGTGGCCGCGAGGGCGACGGCGAGAGCGAGGACGGCGGCGCGGCCGAGTCGGCGCGCAGGCGTGGCGGAAGCGTGCATGAGGGTTCCCCCCGTGAGGTCCGGCGAGCGGTGAGAGATGAGCGTCGCGAGGTGTGGCGAGGCTTGAGCGTGGGCAGCCAAGTCGGTGCCGGGGACCGAACGTAACAGCCGATCAGGAGGAGTACCAGGGGGCGTGGTGGACACCTGATCCGAACGAAACAGGGCGCAACACGACCGCAATACCGCGGCCGCGCGCCGGTGCCAGACTCTGACCTGCACGCTTTCCTGACCACGGTCAAGAAGGCGGCCGGGACCACCCACGACGCGCCCGCACCCTCCGCCCCTCGGCGCCCGCACCCCCGGCGCCCCGCTCTCCCACCCCCCGACCCGAAGGCCACCCTCCGATGCCCACCAGACGCGTCGGCCCCGCCCCCACCCCGGGCGGCCGTTGATGCTCCGTTACCTGACCAAGCGGTTCGCCTACTACGCCGCCCTGCTGGTCGCCGCCGTCTTCCTGGCGTACGCGCTGGCGGGCGCCGCGCTGCAGCCGCGCGTCTACTTCGAGGCGAAGGTGCCGCGCCCGGCCGCCGCCTCGGTCGAACGCCAGCTGACCGACCTCAATCTGAACGACCGCACCCCGGTCGTCGAACGGTTCGGGCACTGGGCGGGCGGCCTGCTGCTGCACGGCGACCTCGGCCGCACCATCCACGACACCCCGGTGATGGACGACTTCCGCCGCCGGGTCTGGGTGTCGCTGCGGCTGCTGCTGATCGGCAGCCTGCTCGGCATGGTGCTCGGTGTCGCCGCCGGGGCGTGGAGCGCCGTGCGCCAGTACCGGATCTCCGACCGGCTGCTGACCGTGGTCTCCTTCGTCCTGCTCTCCACCCCGGTGTTCCTGGTCGCCCTGTTCCTCAAGAACGGCGCCATCGCCGCCAAGGACGCCGTCGGCCACGAGGTCGTCCCGTTCACCGGCTACGAGACCCCCGGCCTCAGCGGCGGCCTCGGCGCCCACCTCGCCGACTGGGCGCTGCACCTGCTGCTGCCCACCCTCTCGCTGGCGCTCGGCGGCCTCGCCACCTACAGCCGCTACCAGCGCGGCACCATGCTCGACGTGCTCGGCTCCGACTACCTGCGCACCGCCGAGGCCAAGGGCCTCACCCGGGGCCGAGCCCTGGTCAAGCACGGGCTGCGGACGGCGGTGATCCCGATGTCGACGATGTTCGCGTACAGCTTCCTCGGCATCTTCACCGGCGCCGCGTTCACCGAGACCATCTTCGGCTGGCACGGCATGGGCGAATGGTTCATCCAGTCCGTCAACGAGCAGGACGTCAACGCGGTCGTCGCGGTCAACCTGTTCGCCGCGGTCGTGGTGCTCGCCTCCGGCTTCCTCGCCGACACCCTGCACGCCGCCCTCGACCCGCGCGTGCGGTCCTGAACCGAGGAGAGCCCACCTTGACCGCCGTCATCGCGGAGTCCGCCGGCCCCGCCGAACCCACCGGCCCCGGCACCCCCACCGCTCCCGCCGCTCCCGGACCGACCGGCCGGGGGCGGATCGTCCTCGCCCGGCTGCTCGCCGCCCGCTGGGCGGTGGTCGGCGTGGTCGTCGTCCTGCTGCTGTTCCTGCTCGCCTTCGGCGGCGGGTTGGTCACGCCCTGGGACTACGCCACCCCCGACTACGGCGCGCTGCGCCAACCGCCTTCGGGCACCCACTGGTTCGGCACCAACGGGGTAGGCCAGGACGTCTTCGCGCAGACGATCCGCGGACTCCAGAAGTCGCTGGTCATCGGCCTGCTGGTGGCGCTCTTCTCGACCGTGCTGGCCTCCCTGGTCGGCGCCTGCGCCGGCTACTTCGGCGGCTGGACCGACCGGCTGCTGATGTTCCTGGTCGACCTCATGCTGGTCTTCCCCAGCTTCCTGGTCATCACGATCGTCTCGCCCCGGCTGAAGGGCGCCGGCTGGCTCGCCTTCGTGCTGCTGCTCGCCCTGTTCAACTGGATGATCACCGCCCGGGTGGTCCGCTCGATGACCATCTCGCTGCGGGAGCGGGAGTTCGTGCGCGCCGCGCAGTTCATGGGCGTCCGTCCGCTGCGGATCATCTTCCGGCACGTCCTGCCGAACGTCGCCTCCTTCCTCATCATCGACGCCACGATCGCGGTCGGCGGCGCCGTGATGAGCGAGACCGCGCTCTCCTACTTCGGCTTCGGCGTCAAGGCACCGGACGTCTCGCTCGGGACCCTGCTCGCCGCCGGGACCAGCGAGGCCCCGGTCTTCCCCTGGCTGTTCTACTTCGCCGCCGGGCTGCTGGTGCTCTTCGTCCTGGCGGTCAACCTGATCGGCGACGGGCTGCGGGACGCGCTCGACCCCACCTCCGAGGGCGCCCGGCGACCCCGCCGGTCCCGTACCCGCGCCCGCGCCACGAGGAAGGGGACCAGCGCGTGACCACCACCGCCACGACCACCACCACCGGGACCCCGCTGCTGAGCGTCCGCGACCTGCGGGTCGACTTCACCGGCCCGCGCGGCGCCGACCCCGTCCCCGCCGTGCGCGGCGTCGACCTCACCCTGCACCGGGGCGAGACCCTCGGCATCGTCGGCGAGTCCGGCTCCGGGAAGTCCGTCACCGCGCTGGCCGTACTCGGCCTGCTGCCCGGCACCGCCCGGGTCCGGGGCTCGGTCCGGCTGGACGACCGCGAGCTGATCGGCCTGCCCGGACGCGAGCTGGCCGCCGTCCGCGGCCGACGGATCGCCATGGTGTTCCAGGACCCGCTCTCCGCCTTCACCCCCGTCTACCGGATCGGCGACCAGCTCGTCGAGGCGCTGCGGATCCACCGGTCCGGCCTCGACCGCGCCGCCGCCCGCAAGCGGGCCGCCGAACTGCTCGACCTGGTCGGCATCCCGGCCCCCGACCGCGCCCTCGACAGCTTCCCGCACGAGTTCTCCGGCGGCATGCGGCAGCGCGCCATGATCGCCATGGCCGTCGCCAACGACCCCGACGTGCTGCTCGCCGACGAACCCACCACCGCCCTGGACGTCACCATCCAGGCCCAGGTGCTCGACGTGCTGCGCACCGCCCGCCGCGAGACCGGCGCCGCGCTCGTCCTGGTCAGCCACGACCTCGGGGTGATCGCCGGGATGGCCGACCGGGTCGCGGTGATGTACGCGGGCCGGGTGGTCGAGACGGCGGGCGTCGACGAGCTGTTCGCCGCGCCGCGCCACCCGTACACGCTGGGCCTGGTCGGGGCCGTCCCCCGGTTGGACGGGAACCGCGGACCGCTGGTGCCGATACCCGGCACGCCCGCGCCGATGGCCGAACTGCCGCCGGGCTGCCCGTTCGCCGCCCGCTGCCCGCTGGTCGAGGACCGCTGCCGCACGGCCGAACCGCCGCTGACCGGCGACGGCGCGGCAGGCGCGGGCGCCGGTACGAGCGCCGGTACGAGCGCCGGTACGAGCGCCGGTACGAGCGCCGGTACGAGCGCCGACGGTCCGACCGGCCCGACCGTCCACCTGGCGGCCTGCGTCCGGGCCGGCGAGCTGGCCGAACGACGGCCCGCGCCCACCGAGGTCTACCCCGTGCCCGAGGTCCCGGCCGCGTCCGCCGCCGCACCCGTCCCCCGGGAGCAGCGCCCGCCGGTCCTGGAGGTCGAAGGGCTCACCAAGACCTTCCCGCTGCTCAAGGGCACCGTGTTCAAGCGCCGGATCGGCTCGGTCCACGCGGTGGACGGCGTCGAACTCTCGATCCGGGAGGGGGAGACGCTCGGGCTGGTCGGCGAGTCCGGCTCCGGCAAGTCCACCACCCTGTTCGAGCTGCTGCGCCTCGCCGCCCCCGAGTCCGGACGGATCGAGCTGCTCGGCCGGGACACCGCCGCGCTCTCCCGCGCCGAGGCCCACCGGATGCGGTCCGATCTGCAGATCGTCTTCCAGGACCCGATGGCCAGCCTGGACCCCCGGATGCCGGTCGGCGACATCGTCGCCGAACCCCTGCGCGCCCAGCGGACCGCGAAGGAGGAGATCGCCCGCCGGGTGCCCGAGCTGCTCCGCCAGGTCGGCCTCGACCCGGCCCACGCCGTCCGCTACCCGCACCAGTTCTCCGGCGGGCAGCGGCAGCGGATCTCGATCGCCCGGGCGCTGGCCGTCCGGCCCCGGCTGCTGGTCCTGGACGAGCCGGTCTCCGCGCTGGACGTCTCGATCCAGGCCGGGGTGCTCAACCTGCTCCAGTCCCTCAAGGCGGAGCTGGGCCTCTCCTATCTCTTCGTCTCGCACGACCTCTCGGTGATCCGGCACCTCGCCGACCGGGTGAGCGTGATGTACCTGGGGCGCACGGTCGAACAGGGCGAGGTGTCGGCCGTCTTCGACCGACCCCGGCACCCCTACACCCGGGCACTGCTCTCGGCCGTCCCCCTGCCGGACCCGGCCGCCGAACGGGCCCGGACCCGGATCCTGCTGGCCGGCGACCCGCCCTCCCCCACCGTCCGGCACACCGGCTGCCCGTTCCGCGCCCGCTGCCCGGTGTACGCGGGGCTCGACGCGGGGGCCCGCGGCCGGTGCGAGACGGAGGCGCCGCCGCTCACCGGCGCGGGCCCGCTGCCGGCGGCCGCGGGTGCGCCGGAACCCGACCACCGGGCCGCCTGCCACTTCCCGGAGGGATGACAGGGCGTCCGCCGTGCGCGGCTCCTCATCGACAGGGCGGTCACCACGGTGGGTGACCGCCCTGTCGCGATTCGGCGGATCGGCCCGATTGCGTGTAATGTCTTCCAGGTCAGCAGGCGCCGCTAGCTCAGTTGGTTAGAGCAGCTGACTCTTAATCAGCGGGTCCGGGGTTCGAGTCCCTGGCGGCGCACCGACGGTCGAAGGCCCCCTCGCAGCAGCGAGGGGGCCTTCGGCGTTCCCGCGCGCCCGATCGTTCCTCCCCGTTTCCCGGAAGGCCCGGAACGGCGGCGGTTCCGCGGATAGCGTGGGTGTCCGTCCTCGCACCGGAGGTGCTGTCGCCGTGGCTCCCCTCGGTCCGCCCGATCCGTACGCCGCCTCCGACCGCCTCCCGCTCTCGCTCGCGGAGGAGCTGGTCCTGCTCTTCACCGACCCGGACAGCGGCACCCTGCGGGTCTCCCGGAACGGCTTCCAGCGAGCGATCGCGGCCGCCGTGTTCGCCGAGCTGCTGCTGACCGGCGGCATCGAGGTCGAGGACCGGCGGATCACCGGGTTCCGTCCGGTCGGGGCGCGCGACGAGGTCACCGCCGAGGTGCTCGACCGGCTGGAGCGGACCCCCAAGGGGCGCCGGCCCGGGCTGGACGCGGCCCTGCGCCGGGTGCCGCGGGGGCCGGCGGTGCGGATCTTCCGGGAACGGCTGGTGGCGAGCGGGCACCTGACCCTCGAACGCCGCCTGTTCCTCCTGCTGGTGCCGTACCGCGCCTGGCCGCCGGTACGCGCCACCGTCGGCGCCGAGATCGCCGAGCGGATCGCCGCCACCGTGCGGGGCGCTTCCGGTCCTCGGGGCGCCTCCTCCTCGGCCGAGCGGGACCTGCACCTGGCCGGGCTGCTCTGGGCCGCGCAACTGGACCGCCGGCTCTTCCCCGGCCGGGTCCACTCCGAGCTGCGGAAGTCCTTCCGGGCGGTCGCCCGGGAGCAGCCGATCTCCCAGGCCCTGCGCCGGGTGGTCGGGGCGGACAACGCCAGCGGCGGCTGAGCCGCCCCGGCGGCCCGGCCCGCCGGGGTTCAGCCCGGCGGGGTTCAGTCCGGCCCGCGGGACGTGTCCAGGACCGCCGAGGCCACCGCGTCCGGCCGGTCGAACATCAGCAGGTGACCGGCCGGGGCGGTGCGCCGGTACTCCGCGCCGAGGAGGTCGGCGAGCCCCCGCTGGGCGGTCAGCCACTCCTCGGTCCGGGGACCGCTCAGGCCGTCGTCGGCGGCGAGCACGGTCACCGGCAGGCCCGCCGGCAGCGGCGCGGTGCGGCGCAGCGCAGCCAGCTCGGCGGCCATGTCCAGGTAGTGGGTGTTCTCCCGGAGCAGTGCCCGCAGCGACCGTCCGGTGCGGTAGCAGTGCCGGACCAGCGGCGCCGGGGCGAGGTCCTCGTGCCGCACCGTGGTGGCGCGGGCGACGGTCCGGCGCACGGCGGGCCCGAGCAGGTAGGGCACGGCGACGGCGGTGGCGGCGGCCGCGGTGGCGCGCGCCGCGAAGTCCCGAAGGCCGGGCGCGGGTCGCGGCCGGGGGTCCGGTTCGACGCTGCCGTCCAGCAGGACCAGCCCGGCCGTCCGCTCGGGGTGGAGTCGCGCGAACGCCTCGACGTGGAAGCCGGCCAGCGAGTGCCCGGCCACCGTGCAGCGCCCGGGCAGGCCGAGCGCGTCGAGGACGGCCCGGATCCGGTGGGCCTCCCCGGCGGCGCTCGGGAGGGGCCGGTCGGCCGCTTCGGGGGCGCTCAGGCCGTAGCCGGGCCGGTCGAAGCGGACGACGGTGCGGTACGGGGTGAGGAAGGGGACCACGAGGTCCCAGTCGAACCAGCTGCTGCCGAGCCCGCCGGTGAGCAGGCAGACCGGCCCCCGGCCCTCGACCCGGACGTGCAGCGGGGTGCCGTCGATCCGGACGAAGGCGGCCGGCGCCGGGCCGGATCGGGACGGGGGCGCACCCTCGGGGCCGTCGGTGCCGCCGGTGCCCTCGGGGCCGTCGCGATCCTCCGGGCCGCCCGGGCCGTTCGGGTCCTCCGGGCCTCCGGCGCCGTTCGCGGTCGGGCCCCGGGCGCCGGTCATACCGGATCCCGCCGCTCGGTCCGGGACGGCGCGGCGGCCGCCGGGGCCTCGCGGACCGCGCCCCCGACGACCGCCCCGGCCCGTCCGGCGGTGTCCCCGGCGGAGGGGCCGATCCGGCCCGGCAGGCCGACGGCCGCCGCGAGCAGCGCGAGCCAGAGGGCGACGAGCAGTACCTGGAGCCGCTGGCCGGCGCCCAGCGCCCAGGTGCCGTGGCCCGCCTCGAAGGCGGCGATCGCGCTCAGGCTCCAGCCGGTGACGAGCACCTCGGCGCCCAGCAGCCACGGCCCGTACCGGGCCACCGGCGGCCACCGGTGGTAGCGCCGGGCGGCGACGGTGAGCGCGGTCAGGCCGCCGAGCGCGCCGAGCATGGCCAGGCTGCTGGTCACGGCGTGCGCGGTGTGGGTGGCGGGGACGAGGCCGGCGGTCTCGCGGGCGGCGCACATCTCGTCGCTGGTGGGCGCGCAGCTCAGCGGCAGCCGGGAATCGGCGGCGGTGGCCGCGCCGAACAGGGCGAGCGCGGCCCAGCCGCCCGCCGCCCAGGGCCGCCGGCCCCGGCTCCCTCCGGCCTCCGGGGGCACCGGGCGGCGGAGGTGGAAGGCGGACAGCGCCAGGAGGGCGGCCGCCAGCACGGCGAGTCCGGCGACCAGGTCGGTGGCCCGGAAGAGGCCGCCCAGCGGCTGGTCCTCGGCGGCGAGCTCGCTGATGTAGGCCTGGACCGGGTCGAGCCCGGTGCTGAGCACCACCTCCAGGACCCACGCGGTGTACGCCACCGCACTGAGCAGCAGCAGCGCGGCGACGGCCCTGGTGGCGGCCTCCGGCCGGGCCGGGGCGGACGTCGGGGCGGAGGTCGGGGCAGGGGTGCGCCGAGCGTTCCGGCGACCGGGGTGGGAGCTGGGCACAAAACCACCCTAGCCGTCCACAAACTCCACCCCAACCGGGCGGAAACGGACAGACTGCTCCCGGTGACGTCCGGGTGGTTCGAGGCACCCTTCGGAAGCGTGTATTGTTTTCCCCGTCAGACAGGCGCCGCTAGCTCAGTTGGTTAGAGCAGCTGACTCTTAATCAGCGGGTCCGGGGTTCGAGTCCCTGGCGGCGCACCGACACCGGGGAGCCTCTCGTTCGCACGAGGGGCTCTCCGGCTTTTCGCTGCCCATTGACGTCCGATTTGTGTGTGATGTCGGTCTCGCTTCCCGTCGTCGTGGAGCCAACCGGTACCTTCGGCGCGTTCTGGGCTGTACACCGGAAAAGGGGCAAAGGCCCCCGACCGCCGACGGTCCCGTCCGCGCGGGCCGGCCCGGCCGTACGTGCCGCCGCCCCGCCCGTGCACCCTCACCGTCGTTCGCCCGCAGGAAAGGCCGCCGCTTTGTCCCGTAATGCCCCGAGCGGCGCGCAGCGCACCCGGAAGACCAAGGTCCGACGGCCCCGGCGCACCGGCTGGCGCCGGCTGATACCGACCTGGCGAACGACCCTGGTGGGCCTGGTGGCCTCGGTACTGCTCGGGGTCGGCCTGTTCGCCCTCGGCATCGCCCTGGTGAAGGTGCCGGACGCGCACGCGGCCGCGACCACCCAGAGCAACACCTGGCTCTACCAGGACGGCTCGGTGCTCGCCCGGACCGGCCAGACCAACCGCCAGAACGTCCCGCTGGACAAGGTCTCCCCCGCCGCCCAGCACGCGACCCTGGCCGCCGAGGACCGCAACTTCTACCACGAGGGCGCCGTCAACGTGCCCGGCATGGTCCGCGCCGCCGTCAACACGGCCAAGGGCGAGGGCACCCAGGGCGGCTCCACCATCACCCAGCAGTACGTGAAGAACACCTACCTGAACCAGCAGCAGTCGGTCACCCGCAAGGTGAAGGAACTCTTCATAGCGATCAAGGTGGACGCCACCGAGACCAAGGACGAGATCCTCTCCAGCTACCTCAACACCTCGTACTACGGGCGCGGCGCGTACGGCGTCCAGGCCGCCGCCCAGCAGTACTTCGGTGTCGACGCCGCCCAGCTCGACGCCGCCCAGGGCGCCTACCTGGCCACCCTGCTCAACGCCCCCAGCGCGTACGACGTCGCCACCGCCACCCCGGCGGGCAAGCAGAACGCCGTCAACCGCTGGAACTACGTGCTCGACGGCATGGTGAAGGAGGGCTGGCTGTCCGCCGAGGAGCGGGCCGCCACCGCCTTCCCCGAGGTCAGGGACCCGCAGGCGCAGCTCGGACTGTCCGGCCAGGCCGGCTACCTGGTCAACGCCGCGACCGAGTACCTCACCACCAACCAGATCATCGGCGAGTCCGAGCTGGCCAAGGGCGGCTACACGATCAGGCTGACCGTCGACCCGACGCGTCAGCAGGCCCTCCAGGACTCCGTCCAGGCCCAGCTGCACGACACCCTCAACCCGGACAAGCGGAAGAAGGACGCCGCCGTCCAGGCCGGCGCCGCCTCCGTGGACCCGAGGACCGGGGCCGTGGTCGCCCTCTACGGCGGGGTCGACTACACCAAGCACTACATCGACAACGCGACCCGGCGGGACTACCAGTCGGGCTCGACCTTCAAGGCGATCGCCCTGGCGGCGGCGCTGGAGAACAACGCGAAGACGCAGTCCGGCCAGACCGTCACCCCGCGCACCGTCTACGACGGCACCAGCGAGCGCAAGGTCCGCGGCGGGAAGGGCACCCCGTACGCGCCGCCGAACGAGGGCGACAAGAGCTACGGCCAGATCACCCTCCAGCAGGCCACCGACTGGTCGGTGAACTCCGCCTTCGCCCAGCTCGCCCAGGACACCGGGCTGGCGAAGGTGCGGGACACCGCGATCGCGCTCGGCCTGCCCAGCAACACCCCCGACCTGAACACGGTGCCGTCGATCCCGCTGGGCACCTCCACCCCCAGCGTGCTCGACATGGCGGGCGTGTACGCCACGCTGGACAACGGCGGCAAGCAGATCACCCCGTGGCTGGTGCAGTCGGTGGACCGCGAGGGCGAGCCGGTCGCGCTGCCCGCCCACAAGACCACCCAGGCGGTGAGCGAGCAGACCGCGCGCCAGGTCACCTCGATGCTCCAGGGCGTGGTGGCCGACCAGGGCGGCACCGGCTGGCGGGCCAAGGCACTGGGCCGCCCGGCCGCCGGCAAGACCGGCACCACCGACGAGCACCGGTCGGTGTGGTTCGTCGGCTACACCCCGGAGCTGGTCACCTCGGTCGCGCTGTTCGGCCAGGACCCCGGCACCGGTGCCCAGGTGAGCCTGAACGGCACCGGCGGACTCGACGGCGCGGCAGGCGGCCAGTACCCCGCGCAGATCTGGACCGCCTACATGAAGGCGGCGCTCAAGGGCCAGCCGGTCGCCGACTTCCCCGCACCCGCGGGCGCGGACGACTCGGGGCGCGGCGGCTGGGGCTCCTCGGGCGCCGGCGCCTCGCCCAGCCCCTCGGGCGGCGCGAGCTCCGCGCCGACCGCCCCGGACGGGTCGGCGACGCCCTCCGGCGAGCCGTCGCCGCAGGGCGGCCGGGGCGGAACGGGCGGCTCCGGCGGAACGGGCGGAACGGGCGGAACGGGCGGGACGGGCGCCGGTTCGGAGCCCACCGCCACGCCGTCCGGCGGGCCGACCACGGCGCCGCAGCCGACCGGCGGCACCGGGGGCACCGGGGGCACCGGGGGCACCGGCGGGGCGACCACCGTCCCGACCCAGCCGACGACGCCGCAGCCGACCGGTCGGCCGACCAGGACCCCGGCGCCGACCACCGCACCGACTACCGGGCCCACCACGGCGCCGCAGCCGAGCGGGGGCACCGGCGGCACCGGGACGGACGCGGGCACCGGGGGCGGCTCCGGCCAGTAGCTCCGTTCCGTAGCGGGGGCTCACCTCGGGTGATGTGCAGGACCGAATAACGAAATGACCCCTTACCGAAATTGCGGTCCTACTGTCACAATTCGTCGGTGCACAGCTCGAAGCCCCCGCTCGGCCGTCCCTCCGGCCGCACCCTCGGTCTCACCCTCGCCCTCGTCTCCGCAGTCGCCTTCGGCGGCTCCGGCACCGCGGCCAAACCACTGATCGAGGCCGGGCTGTCGCCCCTGCACGTGGTCTGGCTGAGGGTGACCGGCGCCGCCGTCGTCCTGCTGCCGCTGGCCTACCGCCACCGTGACGCCGTGCTGCGGCGGCCCGGCCTGCTGATCGGCTTCGGCCTGCTGGCCGTCGCGGGCGTGCAGGCCTGCTACTTCGCGGCCATCTCGCGGATCCCGGTCGGCGTCGCGCTCCTGATCGAGTACCTCGGCCCGCCGCTGCTCATCGGCTACGTCCGGTTCGTCCAGCGCCGGCCGATCAGCCGGGGCGCGGCGATCGGCGCCGGTGTCGCGGTCGCCGGACTCGCCTGCGTGGTCGAGGTGTGGAACGGGCTGAGCTTCGACCTGCTCGGCGTGCTGTTCGCCCTGGGCGCCGCCTGCTGCCAGGTCGGCTACTTCGTGCTCGCCGACGCCGGCAGCCGGGGCGACCGCCCCGTCGACCCGATCGCCGTCAGCGCGTTCGGCCTGCTGATCGGCTCGGTCGTGCTCACCGCCTTCACCCGCCCCTGGCAGGCGGACTGGGGCAAGCTCGGCGGGGACGTGGTGATGAACGGGCACACCCTGCCCGCGCTGCTGCCGGCCGCCTGGATGGTCCTGATCGCGACCGTGCTCGCCTATCTGACCGGCGTCGTCGCCGTCCGCCACCTGTCGCCGCCGGTCGCCGGTGTGGTGGCCAATCTGGAGGCGGTCGTGGCGACCGTGCTGGCCTGGGTCCTGCTCGGCGAGCACCTCGGCCTGCCGCAGGTGACCGGCGGTCTGCTGGTGCTGGCGGGCGCCTTCGCGGCCCAGGCGAGCAAGCCCGCCGCCGCGGACGCCTCCGGGACGAACGGCGGAAGCGGGAAGGCCGGACGGGACGCGGACCGCGCGGCGGTTCCGGCCGACGCGACCGCGCTCGGCGAACGGCTCGCGCGGGCCGCCGAGGCCGACGACGCCCTGCAGAAGGAACTCGGCCGGGAGCGGTAGCCGGGAACGCCCGACGCAGAGCCGGGACCGGTCCTGGTCCCGGTCGGATCAGCGGCCGACCCAGCCGAACCAGTCGAGGTGGCCGAGCGGCCACACCACGGCCGACACCGGACCGACCACGTTGTCCACCGGCACCGCGCCCCCGCCCGGGCCCCGCTGGTGGTACCGGGAGTCGGCGGAGTCGCTGCGGTGGTCGCCCTCGACCCAGACATGGCCCTGCGGCACCGTCACCGGGCCGAAGTCCAGACCGGCGCAGGAGTCGTCCCCGGGGTGGAGGTAGGGCTCGTCGACCTTGGCGCCGTCGACGGTCAGCGTGCTGCCCGAGCACTGCACGGTCTGCCCGCCGGTCGCGATCACCCGCTTGACCAGGTAGTTGTCGTCCTTCGGAGGCACCAGGCCGACGAAGGAGAGCGCCGAGCCCAGCGCGTCGGTCAGCGGATTGCCGTCGGTCGCCTGCGGCGGCAGCCAGCCGCCCGGGTCCTTGAACACCACGGGCTGGCCCGGCTCCGGCTTCCAGCCGGTCAGCGGGGCGAACTTGTTGACGCCGACCCGGTCGCCGATCCGCAGGGTGTTCTCCATCGACCCGGAGGGGATGGTGAACACCTGGAACAGACAGGTCTTGATCAGCAGCGCGACCACCAGGCCCACCGCCGCCATGGCCGGGATCTCGATCCACCACGGCCTCGGCCGGCGCCCCGGCCGGCCCTTCTTCGGCGACCCGTTCTTCGACGACCTGCTCCGACGCCCCTCGGCGGCCCGCCGTGCCCGCCGAGCCTCGGCCCGGCCCCCGACCGGGGCTCCGGGGGCGGCGGTCCCGGCCCCGGCATCGCCGCCGTGCGTATCCGGCAGGTTCACCGCCATCGTCGCTGCTCCACTCTCCGGCTGCGGGGGAACCCGCACGCTACGCCAATCGGGGATCCAGGCGAAATCGGGCTTTTACCCATGCCCGACATCCCACGGGCCCGACCTCCGCCGGGCCCGTGGCGGCGGCGGCTCCGGCCCACCGCGGCGGCGGCTCCGGCCCCGGCCGGCGTCGCCGGGCGCGCGGGCCGTCAGACGGCGTCGTTCCCGCTGGTCACGGCGTCGCTCGCGATGGCCTCGTGGTGGCGGATGACCTCGGCGATGATGAAGTTGAGGAACTTCTGACCATTCGGCGAGCACGTCGCCGACCAGCGACGCCATCAGCATCTCGGCTGGTCAGGAGGTTCCTGTCGACACGAACTGTCGGGGTGACGTCGTTTCCCAGCACTTTGCCTACAGCTTGGATGGCGCCGCAGTTCTCAAGATCATCCCCAAATTCTCTCCCAAATGATCTTGAGATTCCTGCAGGTCAGAATTCAGAAAAGTCAAAGAGGCCCCCACTCGACGAGGCGAGTGGGGGCCCTTCGGCACCGGGGCAGTGGGGGGTCGGTTCACCTGTCCCGGTGCAGCCCGCGGGGAAGGTCGCGCCTCCGATAGGGCGCGACCTGTGCGCGAACCTTGGCCGAGGCCAAGCTTCGCATGCTTGTTCGGTTTGAGCGATGAATCACTTCGTGATCGATCATGACCGCGTGGGCTCGAACTGTCCAGATCTGCGTTAACGCAGATCAGAGGCGGTCTCTAGCGTGGTGCTCTACGCCCGCACGCCGCTCCCAGGGACGAACATGCAGCCCGCGCCCTACCAGCGCGTAGCCGCCGAGATCCGCCGACGGATCATCAGCGGCGAATGGCCGCCTGGACGCCAGCTCCCCTCTCAGGCCGCCTTAGCCAGCGACCTGGGCGTAACGATTGCCGAGGCCCGCCGCGGGATGGCCGTACTCCGGCAGGCGGGTCTTCTTGAAGGACGCCCTCGCACGCGCCTCTTCGTGGCACATCCTCCTGCTGTGCGCACCCTCCTCGACCCCGGCGGCGAGTGGCCCCACCCTCGCGGGGAGGGAGCCACCGGCAGTTGCCGCGCGAGCGCCGACCTCGCTGGCCGGCTTCGTGTGCCCGTTCGGGCAGTCCTGCGCTGGCATCGGGCCGAGCTCCTCGATCCTGACCTCCGGCCGAGCCACCTCATCACCACCTGGTGGACTGGTACCCGCCCCACAGAGTGGGCTCGGATGGAGGCCGAGGTCGTGCTCCACCACCTGAGCCCCGAGGAAGGCGAGCACCTCGGCCTGCCCACCGGCATGGCCGCCTGGCTCATCCAGCGCACCCGGTACAGCAGCACTGGCCGCCCGGTCGAGGCGGCGGACATGGTGCTGCCCGCCGACCGGTGGCGGGTCCGCCTGCGGTAGGCCCTGGCCGACGCCCCGCCGAGCGCCGACCAGGGAGTCACCTCCAGATGGTCAGCAGCAGGACGCACACCAGCACCACGGCCGCGACCGAGACTGCGGCGGCGGCCGTCAACTGGGGCGGATCGCGGCGGGCCGGCTCGTCGCCGGTGCAGTGTTCCACCAGCACAATGCGAGCCTTCCGGGTCCCGACGAAGTGCCCGTAGGCGCGGGCACCGCAGCCGGTGCAGGTCCCCAGCGCGGTGCGGGTCGTGTCCGGCGCGGGCAGCCGGCGGCGTCCGGGAGTCACCGGGTCCTCTGGTGTCGGCGCGGTCGCTCGCCCTGCTGCTGCTGGGCTGGCTTGCGGCAGTGGTCCACCAGCTCGACACGCTCGTCGACCGTGGCCACGAGGGGACCCCCGACAGGGTGGGCACCGCACGATGCGCATGTTCCACCCTCGGCCCGCGGACGGTCGGGCTGGAGATCGCCGACGGCGCTCACCGGCGGGGCTCCTCGGTCGCGGCCCGCCGGCGGTTCTTCCGTCCGCGCCGGGCCAGCATCTTCTCGATACCCGCCAGCGCGGAGACCCAGCCCGGTAGGTGCGGCCCGTTCCACTGTCCGGCGGGTTCGACGTCGGGGTCGGGGTGGGGGGCCTCCCACCAGGGGACGCTCACCGCCGGCCGTCGCAGCTGGCGCTGGCCGACGGCTCGACGACCGGGCACCCGAGGTGATCCACGATCCAGACGCTCGACGCGTTCCGGGCGCCGTCCGGGCGACCGGCCCCGTACGCCCCGCAGTGGCGGCAGAAGCCGGGCGTGCTGTCGGCGTCCGCCTCCAGCGGCTCCGGCGTTGAGATGGTGCGATCGCTCATGACTCCTCCTCGGGGGCGCTCGGGCAGGTTGGGTGCGCACGGACAGCCCAGCCCAGCGGGGCAAAGCCCTTACCTGTCGCCGTGTGCACGTAGCCGGCCGGCACGAGGGGCGGCTCCGGGAGGCCGCAGTCGATGCACGCCTCACCATGGAGCCGTGCAGGACTGATCGCCCCCGGATCAGCCCCTCGTGCCGGCAGACCAGGTATCTCCTTCACGACCACTACGATCCCCGGCGGGAACCCCCGGATTTAGCACAGCGTGTGCTAAAGATCAGACGGCCTTCGCCCACCGCGCCAGCGCGAGCACGCGTTCGTCGCGCCCGCTCGTCAGGCGGACCATAGTCGCCAGCTCGGCCCGTACCTGGCCGTGCTCGCGGACATGCTGAGGTGCGATCTGCCGGGCCACCAGAAGCGATTCGGCCGCGTGCTGGGGGCGGCCGAGCTGCATCTGAGCGCGCCCCAGGTCGATGTAGTAGTGAGAGCGGCGTTCGGCCGGCAGGTTCCGCGGCGGCGCCCAGCGGGTCGCTGCTGCCACCGCTTCCTGGAGGTCTGCCTCCTCGCCCAGCTCGACCGCGACCGACAGGCGGTGGATCTCCAGGCTGTCCGGGCCGACTGCAGTCCCGTCGTACAGCCGCTCCCGTACCCGGCCCGCGAGTGCTTCCGCCTCGCGAAGGTGGTCACGGGCGTCGTCCGCCCTGCGCATGCGGCCAGCCGCGACGGCGGCCCGCATGTGCAGGGCTGCTGCGGCTGCGGCCAGTCGCTCGGTCGTCGGCGCCGGCATCCGGTCCACGGCGGCCCTGAGCGACCGGAGTCCCGGGGCGAGTTGCCGGGCCGCGAAGAACGTCTCCATGCGCACGTAGGCGCTGGCCGCGGTGAGCGCCGGGTCGTCGGCGATCCCGGCCGCCCACCGCATCAGCTCCACCAGGCGCGCGCTGAGATCGCGATACCCGTGCTTGTAGGCCACCGCATCAGCCGACCGGACCGCCAAGGCCAGCAGTCGGGCGGCCTCCTGCTGGCCGCAGCCGCGCGTCTGGTCGACCGCGCGGAACAGCTCCTCTAGTAGCATCGGCGACTGCTCGGCGAGGCGTACATACTGGGACTGCACCCGGTCTTGGGTCCCGTCGGCGACATCGTCGGCGATCCGCGCGAGCGGCCGAACCGGCCCGTCCTCCGGCAGGTCGTACGCCGCGATAACCCGCTGCAGCTCGGGGATCGCCTGGTGCACCCGGCTGTCCGTCCGACCCGGCCCGTCCAGCAGCTCTTCCGGCGTGGTGCCGAGCGCGGTGGCGAGTGCCTGGAGCACCTGGTCGCTCGGCGCCCGGCGGCCGTCACCCACCTTCTGGATCATGCTGGGCGAGACACCCGACCGCTCGGCCAGCTCGCGGCGGGACAGCCGTGCGGCGGCCCGAGCAGTTTCGATACGCAGGCCGAGTGCAGAAGTTGAGGGCGCAGGCATGCCTCGGACGCTACCGGCGCGGCTGGGCGCCCGCAGAGGAACACCGCGATCGCCCCCGACAGGGCCAGTCCTGTTACTGGCCGATGAGCAGATCAGCCAGCTCGGACAGAGAGTTGACCGTCCACTCGGCGCCCGGCGCCGCAGCGGTCAGCCCGATCGGGCCACGGCGGAGGTGTGCGGCCCGCAGGCCGGCGGCCTGAGCCGGCGCGATGTCGTTGGCCGGGTGGTCACCGACGTAGACAATCTCGTGTGGCTCGCCGGGCGCCCACCCGAGCACCCGCTCGAAGAAGGCATGCGAGGGCTTCGACGAGCCCCACTCGCCCGAGGTGGCGACCGCGTCAGCTGGCAGGTCGAGCGCACGCAGCAGGTCGGACACCGCGGCGTTCTGGTTGCCGGCGATCCCGACCCACAACCCGGCGTCCCGCAGCGCGGTCAGTGCAGGGCGCACGTCCGGATAGAGGTCGGACTCGTCGAGGAAGTCACCGTGGCCTGCGGCCTGTCGGGCCTGCCACTCTGCGGCGACGTCGACTTCCGGGCGCAGAATCCGGATGGCGTCCGCGTTGTCCCGGCCCTCAGCCACAACCATGCCGACCAGGGCCGACAGCGTGTGCTGCGGGACACCGAGCCACTGGGCCCAGTCCGCCCAGTAGCGGGTGTCGGAGGTCAGAGTCTCGCCGATATCGAACACCACGGATCGGATCATGACCCCTGAGCCTACCGAGAGGGCGGACAGCATCTCTATCCTCGCTGTCCTACCCGAGGCTGGCCGCGCCGCCATGATGGCTTGGTCAGTGCCGGGCGCGGATGGAGTCTCGCAATCCGGGGACCCGGGGCCACCCCTCCCGCTACGGTGCGTACATGGGTAGGAACTTGATGTGCCTCCGCTGCGGCGGGAAGGCTCCGGACGACCTGGAGAGCGACGAGGCCGGGGCCTGGATCGCACGATGGGAGGGCGGTCGCGTGGTCGAGCTCACCTGCCCGTCCTGCCAGACGCCGCTTGACCAGGCCGAGGCCGAAGCCAACGATGCTGCGCTTGAGGTCGGACGCGAGGACGGGGCGCGCTTCTTTCCGGACCCCGTCATCTGCATGACCGGCACCTTGACCGAGCCCGTTGCCATCCTCTACGGGATGGACCACCTGGAGCGAATCCTACGGACCGGCCAGGCCGAGGGCATCGGGGTGATCGACCGACTCCCCGAAGACACTCGATGCGAGCCGACCGCCGGCGGAGTGCTCATCTACTAGGACTCCACCGGCGTGTGACGGCCAGCCCAGACACGACGAAGCGCCCCCGCCCGGCCGAAGCCGGGCGGGGGCGAGGCGGTTCAACGGACGAGCGGGATCAGGGACACGCCGAGCGCGGCCACACCGACCAAGGCGGCCACGGTCGGCAGCGGCCACCGGGCCCGTTTCAGCGCCTCGACGTCGGCCCGCAGCGGGGCGACGTCCGCCTCGGTCAGCGCCGAGCGCTCCTGGGCGCGCAGGCGCGTCTCGTGGTCGGCGATCGTCTCCCGGTGCTCGCGCTGATCCCCGAGGATCGCGTCGAGCTTCGCCTCCATGCGGATCTGGCCATCGGCGATCCTGCGTACCTCCGCGTGTGTCTGGGCCGGGCTGATGTACACCCCGGCGTCCGGGGCCGGGCTGGTCACTCGCGCACCGCTCGGCGCATGACCTCACCGTCCGGGTCCGGGGCGGCGCGGAGCCAGCGGGGCAGGAGGCGATCGACGGCGGGCAACGCCATCACCTTGGTGAGGCCGGCCGCGACGGCCAGGCCGACGCCGATCCCCGGGGTCGCCTCGGGGATGCCGGAGGCGGAGACGATGAGCGGCAGCGCGGCGGCGATGCCGAGGGCGGTCTGGAGGGTGGTGCGGATCGTGCGGCGGGTGGAGTCCTTCATGGCTGCTCAGCCCTTCTGGGTGGCGGTGAGGCGGATCTCGATGTCAGCAATGGCCTGCTTGATCCGGGCGACCAGCGCGTCGACATCGACCTCGCCCGGATGCTGCTGGCCCAGCTCGGCGGCGAGGGCACTGATGGCCGCGGACTGTGCGGTGAGGACGGCCATGGTCTGGTCGAACTTCCGGTCCTGGTCGACCTGGAAGTCCATGGCGGGCTGGCGCCGCGGTGTGCCATCCGTGCCGAGCTGGCCCGGGTTGGGGAGCTGCCTGGCCCAGACGGCCCCGCCGACCAGGTCGACCAGCGCGGACCGGACCTGATCCGGCAGGTCGCCCCACGGGCTACCGGGGATCGGCTGCCCGGACAGGACGTAGGACAGGAACCAGAAGGTGGAGAAGGCGTTGGCGTCGCGTACGGTCTGACCGCTCGCCTCCTCGCGGATGAAGCGGCGCAAGTCCGCCTCGCTGTACGGCATGTCGTCCTCCGGGATGGTGGGCGCCGGGGCCGGCGCGGTGGGGGTGCTGGGGGCAGGGGGCTGGCCGGCCTTGACGGCCTGGGCGATGCCGGGCAGGACGATGTCGTGGAACTGGCGGGCGCGGGCGTCGCCCGGGCAGGCGGTGCCGCCCTGGGACCACTGCGGGAACATGCGGTGGTAGCCGAATCCGGGGGCGTCCCAGGTCGGGCAGACCCGCACGGGGATGCCGTGCCGGCGGGCGAGCCAGGCGCCGAGGGCGATGAGAGCGGCGAGCTGGAGGGACGTCCACGGGTCGGTGTGGTGGTCGTCGCTCGCGGTCTCGACGCTGACCGCGCCGGTGCCGTCGGCCCTGCGGTTGGCGTGCATGTTGGCGTCGGCGCGCGTCTCGGTGCCGACGAACTGCCCGACGCGGCCGTCGTAGCCGACTCCGAAGTGCGACTCCAGGTTGGTGGAGTCGTGCCAGTAGTCGTACATCCGCCGCGGTGTCCACGGTGCCGCCACGCTGTGGAAGATCATCTGTGTCGGGGTGATGGCGGGCTGGTCGTCGGACTCGGGTTGGAGCTCCATCTTCTCCGCGTCGGGGTACCAGGCCATGGGTGCCTCCTCTGGGTATGGGAACGCCCCGGGCCGGGGCGGCGCGGGGGCGGTGGTGGTGGTGGTGGTGGGCGTCAGGCGATTCGGCGGAGGCGGATCCAGGACGGTTGGTAGAGGGTGGTGGGGGTGGCGTGCGAGGTGCGCTGTGCCCACCGGAACTGGAGGTTCCCGGCGTCGGTGGTGGTCGTGATGTGGCCCGTGGGGTGAAGGGACGTCAGCGCGTTGACGCCGCCGAGGCCGTACGTCCCGGCCTCCAGGTGCGTCCCGGGGACCGAACTGTTCGAGGCGAAGGCGGCCCCGCCGCCGGGTGCCGGGCCGTTGATGGCCCAGCGCATCGCGGTGCCCGACGGGACGGACCAGTCCGCGCGCAGGTCACCGGCGTTGAACTCGCCGTCGTAGTAGATGCCGCCGTCCAGGAGGTAGGTGGCGCCGGCCTCCAGGGGCAGGACGAGGTGGGTGTCGTTCACCAGCGTGGTGGAGGAGGCGACCTGCTGGAAGGCCGTCTTGACGGCGACCGCGGGGAGCATGGCGGCCAGTCGCGCGGCGGTGATGCGCTGGCCGGCCAGCCAGACGGGGTACGGCATGGGGCTCCTACAGGGCGAGGACGGCGGGCTGCCACAGCCGCACGTCCGCGCCGGCCGGCAGCGTCTTGATGAAGCCGTTGACGCTGCGGACGGCGGTGGCGGTCTGCGGGCTGGTGGTGCCGGACATGGCGGTGACGGTGACGCGCTCGCCCGCGACGGCGAGGTCGAGCGGGTACTCGGCCGGGTCGGTGGTCCACAGCGGGCCGGTGGTGGTGGAGATGGACAGGGTGGTGGCGGTGGAGGTCGCGCCGGTGGCGAGGGTGCTGCCGTCGGTGTCGGCCCGGCCGAGGACCTGGTCCTCGACGGCGGCGACCTGCCAGGGCCCGGCAGGGGTGGTGTTGAGCTCGATGAGCCAGTCGTAGGAGCCGACGGTCTCGCTGTAGCCCTGGACGATGAGGTCCACGCTGCTCGGGCCGTCGCCGAGCGGGAGGTTGACGAGCCGGATGGTGTCGCCGATCTCCAGTGCGGTGACGGCCGCGATGAGGTGCGGCGCGGCGGCGAGGTCGATGCACACGCGGGGGTAGCGGGCGGCGTCCCAGGTGCCGAGGTGCAGGCGCCAGCTGGCGAGCTGGGCGGCCTGGTCGTCGCGGTAGAGGTTCAGCTCGGGCGAGTCGGGGTAGCGGCCGATGCCGTTCGGGGGTGGCTGGACGGACAGCGGCCCGCTGTCGAGGGTGGCGCGCGCCGAGCTCCCGCCGCGTCGGGTCACCTCGATGTCGTTGCGGACGGTCTGGTCGTCGTCGGCCGGCTCCAGGGGCGGGGCGATGTCGCCGGCCGCGTAGTCGAGGACCAGCGCCGGGGCTTGGCTGTAGAGCTGGTAGCCGGGCCGGTAGCGCAGCGCCAGCGAGGTCCGATCCTCGCCGAGCAGGGCGCCGTCGACCTCGGCGGCCTCCTCCAGGAGGTCCAGCAGGGGCGCGGCCTGCTGCGGGCCGAGGGCGACCTGGGACTCGACGTCGGCGCGGGAGACGAGCGGGACCCCCTCCTCCGCGCACAGTCGCTCGACACGCTGGCTGCCGCGGTCGCCTTCGTGGCCGTTGTCGGCGTGGGCGTAGGCGTCGGTGTCCAGCGGCATGACGCTGAGGTGGCCGATCTGGAGGTCGGTGAGGCCTGCGCCGATCCGGGTGTCGATCGCGGTGGGGCGCCCGGCCGACCCGGTGTGAAAGTTGAAGGTGTGCTCGAAATCGGGCTGGCCGATGAGGAACCAGCGCAGGTCCCAGCTGACGGTGCCGGCGCTCTCCCGTACCTGGAGCCGCAGCCGGGCCCACCCGCCGGTGGCCGTGGTGCCCGGCGGCGAGCCGGTGTTGGTGACGAACGTGCCGTTGACGTCGTAGCCGCGGACGGCGACGACGTCGGCGGCGATGCTGATCGTCCACAGGACGACCGTGCCGGTGCTGGCGATCTGCAGCAGCTGCGGGTAGCTGCCGGCCGGCGGAAGCTCGTCGAGGCGGTAGACCATCTCGACCTGCCACCCGTCGGGCAGGTCCGGTGTGGCCGGGACGGCCGCGGCGAGGGTGACGCCCTCGCCGAGGCGGGGCAGGGGCAGGGACCCGGTCGGTCCGTCCCCGTAGGCGAACTCCGCCCCTCCGCCGGTGCGCAGCGGAGGGGCGCCCGGTACCGGGGAGTAGGCCTGGGTGGAGCCGCGGGCGTCCTCGCACGGCCAGTAGGCGATCGGTGCGGCGGCGGTCAGCGACCGGCGGAGGCTGGAGGCGAGGGGGTCCGTGCCCTGGCCCAGGCGGCGCTTGATGCCGGCGGCCTCGACCTGGACCCAGGCGTCGGTGCCGGACACGTCCCGGCGCGGCGGCCAGGACGAGATCTCGGCGGTGATCCGTCCGCTGATCCGCTCGGGGATAGTGGCGTCGCCGTGGAGGGTCCAGGTGCGGCCGGCCGGATCGGTCCAGGTGGTGGTGCCGGGGGCGAGCGCGGTGAAGTCCTGCCCGGCCACCACCGTGCCCGCGCCGTTGCGCAGTTCGAAGGCGTGGATGCGGCCGGTCAGCGGGGTGACGATCTGCCCGGGGTTGTCGCCGACGGTCAGCGGCGCGGTCGTGGCGTAGACGGACGTGGTGCCGGCGCCGGTGATCGGCTGGCCGACCGGGGTCCACGGGCCGGCCAGGGTCGGGGCGCTCCAGAACCGCACGGTCCACCCGCCGGCGCCGTTGTCGACGTCGAGGGCGGCCCGGACGGCGATCCGCCCGCTGACCGGGAACGGGAACGGATCGGTCGAGAACGCGTCGATGACGGTGGTCCCGTTCGTCGACCACCGCAGCGTGGCGTTGCCGTTGAACAGGGTGAGCTGCCATGACCGCTGGTTGCCGGTCAGCTCGTACTTGGCGGCGATCTCGACGACGGCGCCCGGCTGTGCGGCGGCCTGGGTGAGGTCGACGCGCACGTCCAGGTCGCCGGTGATGTCGAGGGCGGCGGTGTCGGGGGTGGTGGCGTAGCTGCCGGCGCCGGGCAGGTCGAGGTGGGTGGGGATCGAGGGGTCGGTGACGGCGATCCGTACGGGGGTGTTGCGGCCGAGGAGGCCGTAGTGCGGGCCCGACGCGTTGCGGGGGCTGTAGGTGCCGCTCCGGTTGTCGAAGGTCAGGGCGACCTTGCCCGGGTCGATGCGGGATCCCTCGTCGTGGCGGCCGCGCTCGATGGTGATCGGGTCGCGCAGGTAGGTGTCGGCGGTGACGTCCGTCCAGGTGTCGCCGAGGCGCAGCTGGACGGTGACGTCGAGGGGTGTGTCGGGGAAGCCCACGCGGTCCCCCTTTCTACGTGAAGGCCTTCTGGGCGGACCCGGCTCCGTCGACGCGGACCATGTTGCGCATCATGCGGCGCATCTGTGTGTCGGCGCCGGTGACGTCGAGCACCACCCGCACCACGGTGGCGCCGCCGGCGGCGCGGGAGAGCGGAGTGACGCTCGCGCCGCCGGGCAGGTTGAGCAGCTCGGGGCCGGCCTCGCCGACGAGGACGGTGCCGGCGCCGGTGATGTGCCCGCCCTTGGCGAGCATCGGGATCTTGGGCAGGGAGAACCCTTGGCCGCCGACGCCGGGGATCCAGTCCGGCAGCGTGAACGACAGGCGCCCGGCCGTTCGGTTCCACAGGGACGCGATCTGGTTGAAACCCCACCGGAACGGCGCGGTCAGGATCTCGCCGATCGTCGCGAACCCGCTGGCGATCTTGCCCGGCAGGCTGACGAAGAAGTCCAGGACAGAGCTGGCGCCGGCCTTGACGGTGTCCCAGTTGCGGGTGATGGCCAGGACGGCCAGGCCGATGGGTCCGGTCAGGATCGCGAGCAGCAGCGGCCAGTTCTGGGAGACCCAGTCCCAGACCCACTTGATGCCGGACCAGACGGCCTGCCAGCAGGACGTCACGATGTCGCGGAAAGTTTCGGACCGTTGCCAGAGCAGGACGACGGCGGCGACCAGGGCGACGACCGCGATGATGATCAGCCCGATGGGGTTGGCGGCCATGGCCGTGTTCCACGCCCACTGGGCGGCGGTGCTCACGGCCTGGACGCCGGCCCACACGGTCTGGGCGGCGGTCCACGCCATGGTGGCGCCCTGGACCAGCAGGATGGCTCCGGCGATGACGCCGAGCGTGATCGCGATCGGCTGGAGCCACGCGGAGTGCTCCTGCCCGAAGCTGATCAGGGTGGCGCCGACCTCGGCCAGCTTGACGGTCGCCTCCCGCTTGAAGCGCTCGATGGCCGCCGTCGGGTTGTCGGAGACGGTCTTGGCCATCTGGTCGGCGGCCCCGGCGACTTCGCCGAGGGCGGCCTTCGCCGAGGACGGGTCGAGGGCGAGCAACGCCTTCTGGACGTCCTCGCTCTTCGTTCCGAACAGGGCGAGCGCGGTGTTGTTGCGCTCGACGGGGTCCTTCATCGCGCGCAGGCGATCGAAGACCTGGTCGAGAGCGGTGGCCGCGGCCGGCCCGCCGGTGACGAAGACCTTCTGCATCTCCTTGCCCGACAGGCCGATCTTCGCGAACGCCTCGGCGCTGGCCTTGTTTCCCCCTTGGGCGATGAGCGTGAATTCCTTGAGACTGTCCGCGACGACGTCGGCGTCGCGGGCGCCGGCCTTGAGGCCCTGGGCGAGGAGGCCTGCGGCCGCGTGTCCGTCGAGGCCGAGCTGGCGGAACTGAGTGCTGTACTCGCCGACGGTGTCGATCAGGTCGCCGGACTTGTCGACGCCGGACTGCATGGCCTTGGTGATGATGTCGAACGCCTCGTCGGCGTTCTTGACCAGGCCGGTGCGCATGAGCTGACCGGCCGCCGCTGTGGATCCGGCGACGTCGACGTCGAAGGTCTTGGCGAGGGCCATCGCCTTGGTCGTGATGCGTTCCAGGCCGGCGCCCGCGGCGTCGCCGCCGATGTTCTGCACGACGCCCTTGATCGCCTCGTTCACGTCCGCGGCCGACTCGCCCCAGGCCGCCTTGTAGACGGCGGCGCTGGTCTTGGACAGCTCGGCGGCCCGCTCGGCGCCCACACCGAGCTGGGCCTGGAGCTTGCTGCTCGCGGCGGACATGTCGAGGGCCTCGGCGACGCCGACGCCGAGCGCCCCGGCGACGCCTGCGGAGATGCCGGCCGCCGCGGTGCTGAGCTTCTCCTTCATCCGCCCGAGAGTCTCGGAGGCCTGGTCCTTCGCGACGAGGTTGAAGACGAGCGAGGTGTCCGACGCCACGGTGTGACCTCACCTTCTGCGGGTCGCGGCCTGCTGGGCCTCGGTGACCTGCTTCTCGTAGCCGTCGAGCCAGGCGTGCAGCTGCTCGGTCTCCTCGACGTCGAGCAGCTGCCACTCCCAGGGGCGGACGCCGAGCAGGTGTGCGGCGTCGCCGAGTCGCCTCATCCGGCGATCGGCGGCAGGACTTTTCCCTCGGGCTCCTCGTAGGCGTCGGCGATCTCGGCATCGAGCGCGGCGAGGACGGCGGCACGCTGGTCGGCCGGGGCGTCCTCGGCGGCGCGGGCGCGGATCTCCTCCAGCTCTGCCCTGCTGTGCTCCAGCGTCAGCTCGTCCCACGCGAAGTCGACGTCGTCGAACCGGGTCGTGGGGTGCTCGCGCTTGAGGAAGACGAACAGCAGGGCCCGGCGGCACAAGCTGTTGCCGGAGAGGACGGCCTTGGTGAAGTCGGAGAAGTCGCGGCCGGTGAGCTTCTCCAGGCGCTCGCGCTCGGCGGACATCAGCTTGGTGGGCTGGTACTTGAAGCGCTGGGGTTCGTCGCTGCCCTCGGGCTGGTAGACGAGGTACATGGGTGGTGGCTCCTATCGGGCCCGGTCGGCGATCCGCCGGGCCATGGCTTCCATCGCTTCGTGGACGGCCTGGCGGTAGCGGTCGCTGCCGGGGTCCATGGCGCGGTCGAACCAGTCGGTCTTGCCCTGCTGGGTGCGCCAGGTGCCGCGGCCGAAGATCTGCGTGCGCCAGCCGCCGGCGGCCTGGGTGCGCTTGGCGGCGTTGGCGAAGCCGCGCAGGCCGGGGGTCTTGCGGGCCTTGACGCGGGCGCCGGACCAGCGCCCGCCGAGCTTGACCTCGGGGCGGATCTTCTTGGCGATGGTGCTGCGCAGCGCGGGCGACTCGGACACGGCTGCGGACATCGACATGATGCCGCTCCTGGCCTGCTCGGAGGCGGGCTTGAGGGCGTCGCGCAGGTTCTTGGCCAGCTCCTTGCGCAGCTGCTTGCCGTCCTCCTCGGCGCGCAGCGCGGCCGACAGGGTGTCGAACCCTTCGAGGCTGACCGAGACGTCGACGGGGTTGCGGCCGGCCATCAGCTGGTGGCGCGCACGACGGCGCCCGAGGTGGGGTAGGTGACGCCGACGGTGGCCTCGTCGCCGACGCTGCCGGAGATCGCGCCCCACTCCTTCACCAGCACGTTGCCGGTGTACTTCGGGTTGGAGGCGCTGACGGCGGCCTGGTCGGGCCGGATCTCGAAGGGGACGACGGCGCCGAGCAGCGGCCACATGATGCTGTCGAGCTTGGTGGCGGCGAAGTCGTTCAGGAACTCCAGGCCGAGGTTGCCGGACTTCAGGCCGCCGATGACGACCTTCCACCCCTGGGAGGCGTAGTTGGTGACGTCCTTCTCCTCGACCTCGACGGCGACCTCGGCCTTCCGGGTGTACTCGGCGAGGACGTTGGAGTTGAGGCTGAGGTACACGCCGGTGAGAACCATGGTGGGCATGCGGGGGGCTCCTTTCAGGCGAGGCCGAGGGCGGCGACGAACGTGAACGAGGGGGTGGTGCCGGAGACGGTCCAGGCGACGCGCCACCAGTCGTCGGTGACCGGGCCGGCGGAGGCCAGGGCCTGGCCGCCGAGGCCGGTCGCGGCGTTGAACGTCGCCCGGGTGGTGGCCGTGGTGAAGTCGGCGTTGTCGTCGGACTCGATGCGGACCGTGAGGGACGGGGTGGTGCCGGCGGCGGAGAGGACGTGCAGCGCGGCGTAGAGGCTGCGGCCGTCCGGGACGGCGCCGAGCTGGAGCGCGGTGCCGGCGCCGTTGCTGGTGCGGGCGGTGCCCGGCGGGTGGGCGATCTGCCCGCGCGCCGTCACGCCGGTCCCGGAGGCGTTGCCGCTCCAGGGGGCGAGGTCGCCGACGGCGCCGCCGAGGGTGTAGTCGGTGCGCAGCGCCTGGGTGAGGTAGGCGAGGGATCCGACGGTGGCGAGGTGGGGGCAGACGGTCCAGGGGCCGGTGCCGCCGAGCTGTGCCCAGGTGGCGTCGTCGACGAGGCCGGGGTCGCCGGCCTCCCACAGCCCTTCGGCGGTCACCTTGCTGGTGCGCAGGCCGCCTTGGACCTGCTTCCAGCCGCCGGAGCCGTAGGTGGTGCGGTCCTTCTCCTCGGCCTCCGAGGTCAGTTCGACCTTGTTGGAGGTGGAGGTGAGGTCGGCGCCGACGACGAACAGCCGCACGTCGGTAAGGACTTGGGAGGTCATCAGGTCCTCCCGTCGCCGATGACGCGGATGGTCAGCTCGGCGCCGACGTACTGGACGCCGGCGTGCTCGTACCAGCGGTAGCCCTGGACGCGCTCGACCCGCAGGTCGTGGGCGAGGCCGCCGAGGGCCGGTTCGCCGGGGGCGCCGCGCGCGGCCTCGATCGCGGCCTTGAGGCTGGCCGGCCCGGCGCCGGAGAGCAGCGCGTCGAGGACGGCCTGGGCGGCGCGGTCGTCGCCGCGGCCGACCAGGACCCGGCAGGTGATTTCCAGCTCGTCGACCCCGCGGCCCATCGTCCTGTCGAAGTCGACAGCGACCTCGCCGGTGAAGAAGTGCGGCTCGGTGACGCTGTCGGGGGTGTAGCCGGTGGCGGTGAGCTTGCGGGTGCCGGCCGGGAGGGTGACGGTGCGGGCGGCGTCGGCGATGGCGGCGCGGACGGCGGCGATCTGCATCGGGCTCTCTCCTTGCGGGTCAGCCCATGCCGGGCAGTTGGAGGCGCTCGACCAGCGCGGCGACGTCCGGGTCGACCCGGGACAGCCGCACGACGCCCCACTCGGCGGAGCCGGTGACCCCGTCCGGGGAGTCCTTGCGCCGGTAGAGGCGCAGGGCCTGGATCTGGGTGGCCTGGGCGACTTCGTCGGGGACGGCGGGCCAGCCGAAGCGGGCGGTGACGCGTACGCGGGTGCGGCTGTCCCGGGTGCCCCAGCGTCCGTGGGGCAGGACGAGGGAGGTGATGGGTTCGCCGTCGAGGTGCGCGTTGTCGGGCGCGGTGAGGTAGCCGGTGACCGGGCTCCAGGTGGTGGCGCCGCCGGTCTCGACGACCAGGCCGTCGAGGGAGCCGATGTCGTCGACGACCAGGCGGTCGCCGTCGTCGTCGGCGGCCACGCGCCCGGTGAGGCGGTAGACGCGCTGGACCGGTGCCGCATCGAGCCAGAACCGGCGGCCGGTGAGGCGGTCGATGCCGCGGCTGGCGGCGCCGAGCGCCTGGGTGAGCATGGCGTCCGAGGTCGGGTCGCCGTCGGCGAGGTTCAGGGCGGCCTTGACCGTGGCGAGGTCGGCGTACTCGTTGGCCACGGTCAGCTCTTCGCACTGCCGCCGCCCGCGCCGGAGCGGGCGCCGCCGCGGGCGGGCTTGGCGGCCGGGGCCTCGGCGGTGCCGCTCCGGGCGGCGTTCTGCTGGCCGCTGTCGGCGGTGCGGCCGGCGGGGACCTGGGCGTCGCCGGCGGGCGGGGCGAGGGGCTCGGCGTCGGGTTCCCAGCCGAGCTGGATGAGCTGCTCGTCGACCTGGGCGACGCGCTCGTCCAGGCCGCGGCGCTCGTAGCCGTCGCGCTCGCGGCGCAGGGCGGCGATCATCCGGTCGTCGGTCATGGTGGGGCTCCTCAGTTCGGCAGGACGTGAACGGCGGCGGAGAAGGTGAAGCTGGGGGTGGTGCCGCCGATCGTCGCGGCGACCCTGACGTAGTTCTTGGTGACCGCCGCGAACGCGACGCGGTTGCCGGCGGCGGTGAGCTGCGCGGCGGCGCTGCCCGTGACGGCCGTCCAGGAGGCGCCGTCGGCGGACTCCTCCAGGGCGACGTCCAGGGTGGGCGTGGTGCCGGAGGCCGCGGTGCAGTGGACGCCGAGCAGGACGGTGGTCGCCTGGCCGGCGGCGGCGATCGGGCCGCTGCTGGCGGAGGCGGTCCGGGCGGCCGGGGCGAGGGCGAGGTCGGCGAGGACGGGGCGAGGGGCCATGGCCGGCTCCTGTCTGGGCGGGGCGGCCGGGCCGGGTGGGGCCCGGCCGCCGGACGGTCAGAAGGTGGGGGTGACCAGGCCGGTGCCGCTCACCTTGCCGGTGCCGTTGGCGTACCGGCCGAAGGTGTAGGCGAAGTAGGAGTAGGCGACGAGCAGGACGCCGAGGTTGCCGGCCTTGGGCTGCTCGGCGCGGATGAACATCGGCGCGTCGGGGTCCTCCCACAGGTGGCACTCCGAGGACGGGACGACGTACAGCTCGTCCTCGTTGGTGCCCGCGCCGAGGTTGGTGGCGACGTTGTTGTCGACGACGACCTTGAGGCCGGAGGGCAGGACGCCGCGCACGCCGCTGGCGTAGGAGCTGGCCGGGTCTGCGGTGCCGCCGGCCTGGGTCGGCAGGCCGGCCCAGTTGATGAGCGGCCAGGTGCTGGACATCTGGCTGGACAGCCAGTACCAGCGGCGCGAGTGCATGACGGCGTGGGTGGGGCTGCCCATCGCGAGCAGGGCGGCCTCCACTCCGGCGGCCGTGCCGAGGATCTTCGGGTACAGCTCGGCGCCGGTGGGCGAGGCGTCGGTGTAGGTGGTGGCCGCGGCCGCCGCGCTCAGGCCGGTGGTGGCCTGGTTGAGGAGGGTGGAGTCGAGGACGGTGGCGACCCGGTTGAACAGGTCCTGCATGGTGACGTCCTCGATGCCGCTGCCGCGGTCGATCGCCTGCCGGGAGACGGTCTGCTGGCCGGCCGCGGTCTGCACCGGGATGGTCAGCAGGGTGTCGTCCATGCCGGTCTCCGACACCGCGTCGTTCTCGGCGGCCTGGAGGCCGGCGCTCGTCGCGGTGGTGATGCGGGAGATGTTGACGGACATGCCCTGCTCGGGCAGCGGGTGCACGTTGCAGATGTCGGCGAACGGCCGCAGGGCGGCGGTGGCCGGCGCGTACAGCTCGGTGAGGTACTGCGGGACGGTCAGGCCGGCGAAGTTGCCGGTGCCCACCGCGCGCTGCATGTACTGGGCGCGCTCGACGCGCTCCTCGCGCATGTGCTGGGCCAGGCGGGCGCTCGCCTCGACGTCCTGGAAGAGGAACTGGCGGGAGATGTCCATGAGGAACTGCTTGCCGCGGCGGTCGGTGTCCGGGCGGTAGGTGCGCTCCTCGGAGCCGATGCGGGCGGCCTGGTCGTAGGCCGCGCGGCGGGTCTCGGTGGGGGCGACGGTGCGCTGGGCCTCGGCGCGCTCCTGCTCGTCGGCCTTGACCTTGCGGGCGTTGGCCAGCTTCACGTTGATGCCGGCCTCGTCGGCCTTGGCCTGGTCGCGGGAGGCGAAGCACTGGCTGACGCGCTCGTCCTCCTCGGGGGTGAGGTTGGAGCGGCCCTCCTGCCCGGCCTTGGAGATGATCAGCTCCACCTCCTTGATGGCCTTGGTGCCGCGCTTCTGCGCGGCCTCCAGCTCGACCTCGATGCCGGCGATGAGATCGTCGATGACGGGCATGGTGGTGTCCTTCGGTCAGATCGGGTGTGGGGTGTGGCGGCCGCGGGCCGGGCGATCTGCCGGTGTGCGGGCCGGTGCCTCCGGGCGATCTGCCGGACGGCGGGGTGGTCGAGGGGGGTGGTCAGTCCGCGGCCTTGGCGACCAGGAGCTGAGTGGTCAGCAGGGACAGCGACCGGCCCTGCGGCACGGCGGCCGCAGCCGGGGCCGGGGCCGGGGCGGGCGCGGCGGCCGGGGCCGGAGCGGCGGGCGCGGGCTGGACGCGCGCGGCGAGGTCGGGACGCTGGCCGAGCAGGGTGTAGGCCTCGCGGGCCACCAGCGGCGGCAGGTTCGGGATGGACGCGAGGAACTCACCCGAGCGGGCGGCCACCGAGGTGTGCGGGTTGGCGCCGTAGGTGACGGGGCCGACGTCGCCGCGGTCCAGGTCGAACTCCTCGATCCGGTACTCGGTGTAGTCCGGCGACCAGACGCCGCGGGTGATGCGGAACTGGAACGACTGCTCGCGCACGTCGTCGTCCTCGATCGCCTGGACGAGCAGCTGCACGTCCGACCTCTTCGGGTTGAGGAAGGCGCGCTGCCCCAGGCCCTGGCTGTCCTCCCACAGCTCCAGCCGGCCGTTGCGGGTGCCGGCCATCGGGGTGCCCGCGTGGTTGAAGCGGAACACCACCTCGGGGAGCGCGGCCAGGGTCTTCTCGGCGGCGCCGAGGGAGACGACCTCGGTGTAGGGCCCGTACCAGTCCCACATCTCGTAGCCGCGCTCGTACACCGACGCGTAGCCCTCGACCTGGAAGTACTCCAGGCCGTCGGCCCGCACGACCTTCTTGGCGCGCAGCTGGGAGGTGAAGCGCACGTCGGCGGCCTCGGGGCGGTCGCGCGGCGGGGTGCGCTGGGCCAGGCGGGCCTCGGCGCGGGACTGGGCGGCGGCGGCCCGCAGGCCGGCCAGCTGGGTCATGGGGTACCTCCGGGCGGGACGGTGGGCGCGGGCGCCTGGGTGGGCGGCGGGTTGCGGCTGCCGAACAGCCGGTCGAACTCGGCGTACTGGGACTCGGTGAACGGCGGCCGGTCCTCCAGCGCGCGGGCCTCGGACGGGGCGAGGATCCGGGCCTCGATCTGCGTGCGGATCGTCTGCGAGCGGGTGGCCGGGTCCATCCGCAGCAAGGCGTCCGTGTTGAGCTTCACGAACCTCGGCCGGGAGGAGAGGCGGCTCAGCGCGGCCTCGCGCCGGACCACGGCCGGCCCCAGGTTCATGATCAGGAACTGGAGGTTGCGCTGGGAGATGTTGGCGTAGGTCAGCGAGGTGCCGCCGACCGCGGCGTCGATGAGGTCGCCGGGGCAGTCGAAGAACCGGGCGACGTCCGCGATGCCGAACTGCTTGGCGTCGACCCAGGCGGAGCCGGCCTGCTCGGCCTGGATCATCCTGTACTCCCAGTCCGCGCCGGCGACGAACAGGTCCCTGTTCGCCGTCGCGGCCTTGAACCGGGACTTGACCTCGGCGGCCTGCTGCGGGCTGATCGCCTTGGCGGTGTTCTTCAGCATCGCGGCCGGCATGCCGCCGGTGCCGAACCAGTCCAGCGCGAAGTCCTGGATGCTGAGGTACTCGGCGATGGACCACGCGGCGTAGGCGACCGGGGAGAGGCCGAGCGGGAACCCGGCGACGGTGTACTGCCGCTCGTGCCAGATCTCGGCCGGCTCGTACTCGGTGCTGCCGATCCGGTACGTGGTGATCTCGCCGCCGCTGCCCTTGACGGTGACCTCGCCGAGCGGGACGAGGTCGATGCGGGCCGGGAATCCCAGGCCGTCCTTCGCGGTGATGAGGCCGAAGCAGTTGCCGGCGCGGTCGAGGTCGAACTGGCTGGAGTACAGCCACTCCTGCATGTCGACCTTGTCGCCGCCGGGGGTGACCAGCACGGGGGGCTTGGTGACCTCGACCTGGATGCCGTCGACCTTGCGGTAGAGGTCGACCGGCATGGTGGAGATCATGTTGGCGCGCAGCCGCAGGCACGCCCACACCGCGGAGTGCCGCAGCGCGGTCTCGTTCGTCACCCGGGCGGTGCCGCGCACGGCGTCGGGCCGGCGCGGGATCAGCTGCTCGGCGGTGGGGCCCGGCAGTGAGCGGCGGCGGAACAGGCTCACGCGCCGCCTCCCCGCCGGTCGACGAGCCAGGACCCGGCCAGGACGACCGCCCCGGCCACCGCCAGGCACGTCCAGCCGATCAGCAGCCAGGCGGCCGCGGCCGCGCCTGCGGCGAGCAGCAGCAGGCCGAGGACGTCGAGCAGGGTCGTCACGGTGGTGCGCATCACGCCCCCTCTCAGAACACGGAGTCGAGTACCTCGTAGTCGTCGTGCACCAGGTGGGCGCGCGACTCGAACGCCCACCGGGCGAGGGTGGCGGCCACCAGCGGGGAGATGTCGACGGTGCTCACGCGCCGGGCCCATGCCCAGGCGTCGCCCAGCGGGCGGGTCTTGGCGCCGCGGATCGCGGCCGTGATCTCCTCCTGGCCGATGTGGCGCAGCCGGCCCTGCTTCACGGCGTCGACCAGCTGGCCGCAGCTGGCCGAGACGTCCTGGGCGGCGGGCAGGGCGAGCTGCCCGCGCACGGGGTGCTCCGGGTCGTCGGGCGCCTCCAGGCCGCGCTTGCTCAGCTCGACGAGCAGCGACCCGGCCGGGCCCTTGGCGTCCAGGCCGATCGCCACCGGCTTGTGCCGCTCGCGCAGCTGCACCAGGCGCTCGACCAACCAGTCCGTCCCGGGGCGGCGGTCGACGACCTCGACGTGACCGAGGCCGTCCTCGCGCAGCCCGTACATCGCGATGGACGCCCAGTCCCTGGAGGGCGTGATGTCGACGGCGAACGCGACGTCACCGGCCCGGCGCGAGTCGGCATCGGCCAGTTCCTCCCAGGCCTGCGGGTCCAGCGGGCCGGCGGCGCCGTCGGTGATGCGGGGCAGCCACCCACCCAGGCGCTCGATCATGAACTTCTCGCCGAGGCCCGACGGCAGCGACTCGCCCCGGACGAACTCCTCGGCCATGCGCCGGCCCATGGACGGGTTGCACCGGTACCAGAGGTCCACGTCCCGGGCCGCCGCCCTGCGCTGCTCCGGGTCGGTCGGGTCGAGGTCGGTGCCCCAGTCCATGTGCATCATCCTGGGGTCCGCGCCGGACTCGCCGTCCGCGCGCAGCCCGTAGCACCAGGCGTCCGGGGTCAGCGGCGGCGTGCCGAAGAACCAAAGCTGCGGGTCGGGCCGCGCGGCCATGGTCGGCAGCTGGGCGGCCATCTGCTCGGGTGTGATCGCCTGGGCCTCGTCCATCACGTTCTTGTCGCCGGAGAAGCCGCGGCCCGACCCCTGGGAGCGGGCGAGGAAGCGCAGCCGCCCGCCGCCCGCCGACCTCGTGAGCTCGATGCCCTGCTCGCCGTTGGCCTGCCAGTACCGGTTCACCCGGCGGTCCAGGTCCGGCGTGTTCTGCACCAGCTCCTTGATCCGCAGGAAGCCTTCCTGCGCGGTCTTGTACTCGTGCGCCGAGTGGAGGATCAGCCGCTCCTTGGTGAGGAACAGCCAGCCGAGCTCCAGCGCCTCGATCACGCCGCCCTTGCCGTTCTGGCGCGGCACCCAGATCGAGTTCTTGAACGACGCCCAGGTGCCGTCCTCGCGCTCGCCCAGGCCGTGGGTGAGGACGAACTGCTGCCAGGGGTCGAGGAGCAGGCCGGCCGACGCGGCGAGGTCGATGAACTCAGGTGCCGCGCTCGACACCGCCGGCGGGTAGGTCGCCACCCTGGGCGTCTGCGCGCCTTGCCGCACGGCGGGCGGAGAGGTCGTCAACCGCGCTCACCTCCCGTCCGCCTGGCAGGGACTCCAGCTCGGCGAGCGTCGCCCGCAACTCCTTCGACAGCTGGGCGACCACCGGGCCCGAGGACTCCTCCAGCTCGGCGGCCAGCCTGTCGCGCACCGCCTCCAGGGCGGCCCGCCGGTCACCCGACGTGACGGCTCCGAGCACGTCGCCGCTCATGATCACCTCGACTCGAAATCGCGGGGAGAGAGACGGGGGAATGGGCGCGGGGCCTCCCGGCCGTGCCCACCTAAAAAGTCGGCGCCCGCTCGGCCCTCTCGCGCGCGACCGTGCGTCACCACGGCTCCGAGGTCGTGAGCGGACGGGTGACCGGGCCTGCTCCGCGCTCCTGGTTGCAGTGCCTGCCGCAGGTCGGGCACGGAGAGAGGGCGCCGTGCGCCGGGCGCATCAGGTGCGGGTCGACCGGCTGGTCGCTGTCCACCGAGACGGGCCGCAGGTGGTCGGCGTCGCCCGCCCCCGGGTGGCCGCACAGGTGGCAGTGGTCGCCGTAGATCGCGAACATCTGCTGGCGGGCCCGCCGGTACGGGCGGCCCTTCCGGTGACGGCCGACTCCGGCCACGGGGGTGCCTCCTCCCGGGGAGGGGGGTGGGGGTGCGAGGGGGGTGGGGGGTGTTTGCGGCCCGGCCGGCCTACGGGTTCTCCAGCGCGGTGACCCTGCTCTCCAGGCTGGCGATCCGGTTCAGGGCGTCGGTGATGTAGGCGTTGACGCTGGTGAACCCCGACTCGACGGCGGACACCCGCGCGGCGAGCGCGTCGTAGGAGGCCTGCGTCCCCCACCCGTCGGCGCCCGCGGGCCCGCGCTCGCCCTGCGGCCCCTGTGTCCCCTGCTGGCCCTGGAGCCCTTGCTCGCCCTGCGGGCCGCGGGGCCCGGTGACGACCGTGTACTCCCCGGCGGCTGGCGCGGTCGGGGTGATGGCCGCGAGGTAGACCACGGGCGTGGCTGCGGGAAGGGCGAGCGGGTAGCTGCGGCCGGGGGCGTCGTGCCAGTGCTCGGTGACGCGGTAGGTCCAGCCGGTGGGCTGGATACCGGTGGAGTCGACGGCGAGCAGGGTGATGGGGGCGGGGGTCGTGCCGTCGTAGTGGACGACGACGGGCCCGGCGATCAGGGCGCCAGCCGTCGCTGCGGTGATGACGGCCGGCTCGGGCTCGAACAGGATGCTTCCGCGCCGGGGGGTGCCGTCGCCCCGGATGCCGGAGGGAAGGTGGACTGTGACGGACTGGAGGCCGGCGGGGAGTGGCACGTCAGCTCCTCCAAGCCGTGTACCAGCGTGCGAGCCGGAGGACGAGGCGCCCGCGCCAGGTGCGGCCGAGCGCGGTCTCCAGGTCTCGCTGAATTCGGGCGAGGGCGAGCTCGGCGCCCGCCCACCTGATGCCCACCGGGGCGCTCACTGTTCGTCCGATCCGGCGGCCGGGGCGCCGGAGGCGGCGGCAGGCCTGACGGGGCCGACCATCTGGACGTCGCTCGGCACGCAGCCGTTGAGCAGCAGGCGGACGGACGTCCGTACCGGCCAAGCCCAGGTGCCGGGCTCGGTGCCCTCGGCGCGGCTGGTCACCCACAGTCCGTCGGCGCCGTCGAGGGCGACCTGGAGGTTGCACAGGTCCCTGGGCCCGACGCGGACGACGGTCGCGGGGAAGACGTCGCCGGCGGCGGCGCGGTTGCCGAGCGAGGCGACGTCGAGACGCTCGCGGATCGCGCGTCCGGCTCGGCGGCGGTTGACCGTGTTGGCGTCGTCCTGGGTGAGCGTGTAGTGGACGATGCGTCCGATGGTGGGCTGCTGCACGCGGTGCCTCCCGGGCATGACGAAGGGCCCCGCGGCTGCTGCCGTGGGGCCCTCGGTGTCTGTGGTCCGCGTGCGTCTGGGCATGCGGCGTCGCTCAAAGCGTGGCGCGGGTGTTCGATCTTGTCAAGCGCCGCGCTGGCCGGGCCGGGTGGGCTTGGCCGCGTGGCGGGCGGCCTGGACATCGGTCACGCGGTAGATCGGGCGCATCGGGGTGCCGCCGCACCTTGTGAGGATGCCGCGTCGGACCCAGTCACGGATGGTGGCAGGCCTGACGCCGGCGGCTTGGGCAGCGAGGCTGGTGGTGAGGTAGCCGGGGGGTAGTGAGAGGTACTCCACTCGACCAGTGTGCCTGGGGGGCGGGTTGGTCACCCTGGGGTGCGGTCAGAGCGTGCATCCCTCCGCATGCCGCTTGGCGCCGCTCAGGGTCTGCCGCTGCACGCTGGTGGTGAGCTGGCCGCTGGTGTCGTCGGTGTCGGTGCCCTCCCCGCCGCAGAGCTCGCATTCCCAGGTGAACATCCGTCGCCCGGTTCGGGGGTCGGTGTAGCTGTAGGCGATGACGTTGAGCACGGTCCCGGTTCCGGCGTCGCCGGCGGCGACGGGGAAGCTGCCGATCTTGGCTCCGCCTCGGTCGGTGCGCGTCGTGGGCTTGATGTACATGGCGTCTCCTCGTGGGTCGTGTTCGTCGGCTCACCCTTGATCCACATCCCCTCTCGGGGAGCGGTAAACGGGGCGGTAAACGGTAAGCGGTAAGCCTTTGACCTGCTGGTTTACCGCTACCCGGCAGTGGCCTGGGTGGCGGGGGAGCGGTTCGGAGAGGGGGACTCCCCCGGCTCGTCGGTGGTGTGGTCGGGGACCAGGTGGGCGGGGAGCCGGGGCTGGTGGCCGAGGGCCTGGGCGAGGGCGTCGTACCGGACGGCGTTGCCGCTCTGGCCGCCGATCTTGGCGACCCTGTAGGGGATGCCTGCGTCGGCGAGTTTGGCAGGGAAGGTCTTGGTGGTGAGTCCGAGGAACCGGCCGGAGGACTGGAGGCCGTGGAGGAGTTCGGCGACGTGGACGCTCGCCCGGCCTTCGAGGTCGGCATGGGCGACGGCGTGTTCGACGTACAGGCGGAGTTCCTCGCGCCAGGCGCCGGTGCCGACCGGAACCGGCTCGACGAGTTCGGCCGGCGCCTCGGGCAGGACGTGCGGGGTGGCGGCGATGAGCTCGGCCGGGACGGACCGCACGGTCAGCTCGAACGGCCTGTTGCCGCGGGCCAGGCACGCGCCGACGGCGCCGACAACGGAGAACAGGAACACCGACCCGGTCCACAGCCAGCTTCCGGCGACGATGCCGCCGACGGGCAGGGTGAGGACCACGCACCGCACGGCGGCGACGCGGTGGCGGTGGTGGCGGATCTGTCCGGGGTCGAGCACGGGGATGGTGAACTCGCCCAGGGCCGACATGGCGGAGTCGTGGTGGGCGGCCTGCTGCTCGGCGGCGGCCAGCGCGGTGAGGTCCGCGCCGACCAGGCCGCCGTTCATCTGCGCGCGTTGCTTGAGGCGCCGGGCCCGCTTGTGCGCGGCGCGTGCTGCGCGGGCATGCTCGGCGACGGCGGCCTGGTGCGCCTCGGAACGCTGCTTGACGATGCGCCGGGTGATCTCCTCGGGGCCGATGGTGTGGCCTCCGGCCCAGTGGGCGAGGGCGACGGCGATGTGTCCGGCGCCGGCGCCGGTGCGGGCGATGGTCGGCGGGGTGCCGGTCTTCGGGACGGAGTGCTGCTCGGTGGTCTCGGGTGCGGTGGTCATCAGCCGATCACCGTGGTCCCGAGCCAGGAGACGACCGGGATGCTGACCTTGGCGGTCCAGCCGCCGACGGAGGAGGCGATGCCCCAGGTGGCGCCGGTGATGCAGCCGGACAGGGCGAGGATGCGGGGTCGCCAGCCCTTGGCGTACCAGATCGACAGGCCGAGGCCGATGACGGCGGCCAGGGCGAGCCAGGAGCCGGAGTAGGAGAGGACCTCGGTCACGGCGACGGGCGCCTTCGCGGCGTCGGCCTTGCCGAGGGCGACGGAGCCGATGTCCTGGCCGGTCCGGTTGCCGGAGCCGGTGACGGCGGCCGCGGCCTTGTTGACGGCGCCGCCGGTGACGGCGGAGGCCAGGATCGTGGTCACGGCCGCGCCGCTCCAGGGCAGCCACACGGCCCGCGGCTTGAGGGCGCGCAGGGTGTGGCCGTCCTTGAAGTAGATCGTCATGCCGGTGCACAGGGCGGTGCAGAAGCCGAACGCGCTGCCCGCGCGGTTGACGGTGTCGGTGACGGTGAAGAGGTCCATGGGTCAGCTCTCCAGCAGGTAGTGGGCGAGGGCGGCGGGGGTGAGGGCGAGGGTCCCGGCGCCGACGGCGACCAGGACGGCGGTGGTGAGGGCGCGGTGGACGCGGCCAGTCGCCTGGGCGACGCCGGTCCAGAAGCAGGCCATGAAGCCGAGGCCGATCACGGCGCCCGCCCCGTGCTGCTCGGCGAGCGGCAGCGCGAACCGGGTCCAGGCCGGGGCCAGGGCGAGGCCGACGAGGACGGCCGGGCGGCAGCAGGCGCGGGCCGCGCACCGTACCCGGGGCCAGTCGATGGTGTGGTGGTGGTCGGCGGGCAGCTCGCGGATCGCGGCCGGGGTGGTGAAGGCCGGCGGCAGGGTCGGGGGCCGCTGGCCGGGGATGTGCCAGGGGTCGGTGACCAGGCCCGGGGTCGGCGCGTAGGCGGGCCGGGGCGGCGGTGTGCTCATCGGGTCCACCGCCGGGCGAGCTCGCGGATCCCCCAGAAGGCCAGTCCGGCGTCGGCGCCCGCGCAGAGCAGGATGAGGAGGAGGCCCATCAGCGGTCCCTCCGGGGGGCGAGTCCGCCGGAGCGGAGCCAGGCGGCGGTGCGCCGGTCTGCGCCGCGGATCTCGTCGTTGCGGCGGCGGCGCTCGGCGGGCGTCCGGCTGGCCGGGCTCGCGCCGGCGGCGGCCGGGGGGTTGGCGCTTTTCGACCAGAAGGCCATGGCGTTCTCCAGGTGACGGAGTCGAAGTGGTGCGGAAGGAGGAGGCGGGGCCAGGGGCGGGCGGGAGGGTCCCGACCGCCCGGCGCGGTCCTTCAACCGGCGACCCGGTCGACGAGGCGGCGGACGGTGTCGCGCTTCACGTCGGGTCCGTGGACGCGGCGGACAGCGGACAGGACGGCGTCCACGTCGCTCCCGTGCGTCCGGACAGCGGCGCGGACGCTGTCCGTGATGGTGTCGTCCGGGCTGTGGGGCACGAGCTTCAGCACGTCCCCTGAGCTGCTGTCCTGCGTGTCCGGGTGCTGTCCGGACAGGTGGCGGACCGTGTCCGCGTCGGTCTCGATGCCGATGCGGGCGAGCTGCTCGACGATGTCCTCGGGCCAGGCGCCCGGGCTGACCTCCAGTGCGGCGCGGACAGCGGAGCGGACGGTCGGCGAGACGGGCGCGGGCTGTCCGGACGGCTTGTCCGGGTCCGGGACGGTCTCGATAGCCGGCGCGGCGGCGTAGGCCGCGCGGTACGCCCCGATCCGGGCGCGAGCGCGGAGCAGTTCGACGTCCAGGCGCGCGTCGAGCAGCTCGGCGTCGACGCTCTCGCGGCGCTCGCGCACCCAGGCCTGGGCCACGGGCGACAGCTCCTTCGCCGTGTGGCTGATGACCAGGCTCCACACGGTCTTGGCGATCGCGGAGACGCCGGCGCCGATGATGCCGGTGGCGAAGCCGTGCTCGACGGCGGACAGCCAGCCGTGGACGCAGACGGCAGCCATCGCGGCGACCAGGGCCAGCCAGCCGAACGTGCGCGGTGCGCGGGCCTTGTCGGGCTCGTCGCGGGCGAGCCACTCCAGGAGCATGCAGATGATCCACGCGCCGTCGAAGGCCACGGCCGCGCTGTAAGCGATGACGGGGTCGACGGCGCCGGCCAGGAGGTCCCCGATCGAGGCGGTAGACCAGGCGACGGCGACGGCCAGGAGGATGCCGGTGCCGGTGGTGGCGACGGCGAGGCCGCCGCGGCGCCAGTCCCGGGGGACCTGGACGGGGTAGGTCTCGGTGTCGGTGCGGGTGGTGCCGTCAGGGGCGGTCCAGGTGATGGGGCGCTCGCACGTGACGGTGCGGGTGAGGATGGGCACGGTGGCTCCGAAGGGTGTGGTGGCCCGGAGCCGAGGGGTGTCTGCACCTCGGCCCCGGGCGGTGATGGGGCGGTGACCACGGCGCGCGGGGGCGCTGGCGCTTCCGCCAGGGGTGGGTCAGGTCAGCGGATCGGCGTGTGCTTGCGCCAGTTGCCGCCGCAGCCGCACGGGCACGGGGCGCTCACGCGGCGGCGTCCGGCGCGTCGATGAGCGTCCAGGCCTCCACCGGGACGCCGTTGACTTCGGTGGTCAGGCTCCAGTGGATCCATCCGTTGCTGTGCAACGTGGAGGTGAGCGTGGCTCCGAGGATCGCGGCCCAGGCCTCCAGGCCCGGCAGGTCCCGGTGGAGGCGCACGTCGATCGTCGGCTCGAAGTGCGACCACGTAGGGCAGTTGACCGTGATCCCGGTCGGCAGCGGCGTGAGGACGGTCAGCAACTGGCCGACGGCGTCGTGGCCGGCCGAGTAGGCGGCGCGGTGGTCGTCGAAGTTCACGCGGCCGCCGCCGTCCGGGCCGGGGCCGGCTTCGGCCGGCTGACGGTCGCCGGGGTGCGGCGCAGCGTCTTGCCGGGCTCGCGCTGCGGAAGCGGCTCGACGGCGGCGAGCGTGGCCTCGGCGTTCCACTCGGCGCGGGCCCGGGCGGCGGCGAGCGCGGCCGCGGCGAAGTTGTCGAGCGCGGCCTGGCGCAGAAGGGAGGTCCGGTCACGGCGGATCTTCGCCCGGGTGATCGCCTCGGGGTCCGTCGCGCTCGCGAGCGCGCCGCACGCGGCGGCGTAGCGCTGGGTGAGCGTCTTGTAGTCGGTGCAGGCCTCGGTGAGGGTCTGCTCGGCCTGCTCGACCTCGTCCAGCAGCGCGCCGAGGTGCGGCGTGAAGGCGGGGCCGGCCGCGATGTCGCTCACGGTCGACGCGGTGAAGTCTGTGGCCGACTCCCAGGCGGAGCGCCGCTCGAAGTGCGCGCTGATGGTGCGCTGGGCGATGGTCTGGAGCAGGGCACGGGGGTACTTGACCCGCAGCCCGCTCTCCAGGCCGCGCCAGAGGCTGAGGAACGACTCGCTGGCGAGGTCCTCGGCGAGGGCGTGGTCGGTGCGGAAGAGCCGCCGGGCGATGTACGTGGTGATCTGCCGGGCGTGGGTCCGGTAGATCACCTCGAACTCCTGGCGGGAGGTGGTCGCGGTGGTGGCCGCAGGCATGGAAGGATTGATCACAGCCGTGCTCCTTGTGGACGCAAGGGTTCGGTCAGGCCCGGCAGGGGAGGTCAGAGCCCCCTGCCGGGCTGTTCTGCGTGGTGACCACCTCACGGGTGGTTGACCACCTCTAGTCTGCACACTTCTGGACAGGTGGTCAACCACCTGGGAGGATCGAGCTATGGCGAACCAGCACAAGCACCCAGTACGGGGCCTGCGCGGCATCGATGACGACCTGTGGGCGGACTTCGCCACCGCCACCGCCAACGCGGAGAGCGATCGCTCTGCCGAGGTCAGGCAGTTCATCGAGTGGTACGTCCACCGCCCGGGCGCTCAGCGCCCCGAACGTCCAGCTCAAGAAGTCGAGCGCCCCTCCGGCTGATCAGGCGACCTCAGCCAGGCCGAGCCATGTCGACGGCGGGTAGGTCGTCGAGCACCAGGCGCACCGGATCTCCGGCACCCCGGGCACTGCCCGAAGGACCGCACCGCACACCTCGCCTTCCATCTTGGCCGTGCAGTTGCCGGCGCGCACCGTGCGCCCGCGGGGGTCCACGATGCTGAGTGCGGCGGCGTGGTGCTCCCGGACCTCGTCCACGAACTGGCCGGCCTCGGGCCAGGCCTGGGCCATGGCAGGCAGCTGCTCGCGCAGGGCCCGCACCACGCGCAGCAGGCGGCCCCGATAGGTCCCGAACGGGGCCGGCCACCGGATCCCGGCGTCCTCGCACCAGGCCTGCCGCCACTGCTCCAGCACGGTGACCATCCCGCCCGGGCCTCGGATGTCCAGCACCTCCTCCGCCACCGGCATCGGCGCGTCCGGGCTCGCGCTTCGAGTGCCCACTGCGGTGGACACCTGGGACGACGGGCGCAACCAGTCCTCCAGGACCTCGTACAGGCCTGGCAGCTCCCGCAGGTAGCCGTCGGTGCGGACGGTGCAGGTCCGGCACAGATAGGCGCCGTACTGGGTCAGGGTGTTGCAGGAGAGGCAGGTGTCCATGGGTACCTCCTGGGCGTGGCTGGTGGAGCGGGGCGCTGGCCTGCCGCCCGGGGCGGGGCGGCAGGCGGGCGGATCAGGAGGTGAGGTCCTCGCCGCACTTCGCGCACCGGGAGTGGGCCTTGAGAAGACCGCCCATGGCGTCGTGCAGGTGGACCTGGTGAACGTCGCCGCCGCAGTCGGCGTGCTCGACGTTCTCGGCGCGGTAGGTGTGCTCGGGTCCGCCGCCCCAGTCCTCGGTGCGGATGAGGGCCCACTGGATCTGGTCGACGTCGATCTTGCTCACGGTGGTGTCCTTCGGGTTGGCCGCCTGCGGGGTGCGGGCGGCGGGTCGGACGGTCGGGTCAGCGGTGGCCGGCGGTCCAGCAGGCGGGGCAGATGTCCCGGCCGCCGGGCCGCGCGTGCCAGCCGGACTCGCGACGGACCGCGCGGACTTCGGCGGCGGTCGACGAGTACGGCAGGTGGGTGGCGTTGCCGCATTCGTCGGGGCCGTCGCACCGGATCTCGGCGTAGGTCGCGACGCTCACGCGGTGGCCCCGGTGCGGCGGACGAGCAGGGTTCGGCGTCGGCGCCCGGGCCGTCCCGGGGCGAGGCCGTCGGCCGGGCGGGTCAGCTGCTGGATGAGGTCGGCGCGCTCGTGTTCGTCGAGGAGCAGGGCGACGGGGTGGCCGTCGACGTCGGCGGTGAGGCACACGAGGGTGGGCTCGCCGTCCACGGTGGGGTGGGAGACGCAGTCGAAGGTGACGAGGAGCGGATCCATGGCGGGCCCCTCAGCTGGCCGGGGTGCGGGCGGAGGTGAGGCGGTCGGCGCAGTAGGTGTGGCTGGTCACCTGGTCGCGGATCAGGGCGGCGCCCTCGGCGAGCACCTCGGCCCGGTAGGCGTCGAGGGCGGCGTCCGGGCAGGTGGCGGAGATCCGGCCGTCGGGTTCTTCGAGGTCGAGCGCGACGTACTTGGTCAGCTGGGTCTCCAGTTCGCGGACGCGGGCGAGCGCCTGGTCGCGCTGCTGGGTGGCCTTGGCGAGTGCGGGCCGGATCACGGGCGTGAGCTCGCGGGCGACCTTGCTGGGCGTGTCGTCGTCCCACCAGCCGGGGCCGCACAGGTTGTCGGCGATGGCACGCTCGACGTCGAGGTTGGTGTCGATGTCGTCGCGGTGGAGGGCGCGGAGGGCCGCGTCTCGGAGGTGGGCCATCTCGTCGCGGTCGGCCTGGAGCCGGCGGACCTCGGCGATCAGCTGCTCGACCTGCGGGCGGGGCATGGTCCACCAGCCGTCCTGGTCGGCGGCGTCGAGGATGGCGTCGAGGTCCGGGTACTCGGCGCGGTTCCGCAGACCCGCGGCGTCGATCTCCTGGGCGACCTCCTCGCGGACCTCGTCCCGGTATGCGTCGAGCAGCTTGGCGGCCTCCTCGGGGAGCTTGAAGCTGACGTGGAACGCCCGCTCGATCTCCTGGCGGGCAGTGCGCTTGGTCATCGGGTCTCCGTGATGGTTGGCGTGGCGGGGGCGTGGCGGGGTAGCCCCGGTGAGCTGGGCCGCCAGATGGCGAACGCCCATGCGGAGAAGCGCGGCCTCTTCCACGGTGAGGCGGCGCCGGTCAGCGGTGCCGAGCAGGTGGTCAAGCTGGTCCGCGTTCGGCGGGACGGTGTTCATGCGGCGGCCCCAGCAGCGCTGGCCCGGAGAGCGCGTCGGCGTTCGGCCTGGGTCTCCCCTCCGCATACACCGGCCTGGCCGGTGGCCCGGGCCCAGGCCCGGCAGGCGAGCATGTACGGGCAGTCGTGGCAGAGGTCTGCGGCCACCAACTGCTCTGCGTGGATGGGCGAGTTCCACAGGTCCGGGTCGGTGGTGCGGCAGGGCAAGGTCAGGTCGTCGACGTTCAGCGGCAGCGGGGACGCAGCACGCGCCGCTCCAGGGGTGATCGCGGCCATCGGGTTCTCCTCTCTGGGTGGTTGGATGGGAGCCGGGCGGGCCTACTAGGGGTGGGCCCGCCCAGGTCAGGCGGCGACGGCGGACAACCGGACCCACGGGTCAAGCAGCGCGGTGGCCTGGGCGATGTCGAGCGCGTCGGAGACGTCCCCGGCGGTCCAGCCGGGGCCGACCCGCACCCGCCGGTAGCGGCACATGGCCAGCTGCTTCGGGGATGCCGGGCGGGCCCGCCACGCGGAGTCGCGCAACGTCAGAGCGCGCCCCTCGCGGCTGCGGGCGCCGATCTCGGCCCACCGCATCGCGTCGGCCTGGGTGAAGTCGTGGTCGAGCGTCGGAGGCTGAATGCCGCCGTCGTCGGACCATCGGCGGATCCGGTAGACGCTGGCCGCACTCGGCACGAGGAAGTAGAACGCGCGGCCGGCCGGGATGAACCACAGGCCGCCGCCGGTCCGGAGCCACCGCACTCGGGAGTGGTGGAACAGGTCGACGTCCTCCCAGCCGACCGCGAACGCGACCCCGGGCCTCGTCGGCTCGGCCCCGGCGGGCTCGGCTGCGGCTTCGGCGAGGGACTGGTTCTCACGCAGCACGGCGACGTCCCGGCCGGTGAGGTCGACGATGGACGCGAGCTTGTGCCGGGTCGAGCTGCCCATCACGTCGAGGACCAGGGCGTCGCTCTTGCCGGGTGACGGGCGGAGCACGCGGCCGACCATCTGGACGTACAGGCCGGGGGACTTGGTGGGCCGGGCGATCACCGCGCAGGACGCCCACGGTGCGTCGAATCCCTCGGTCAGGACCATGCAGTTGGTGAGGACCTGGAGGTCACCCGCCTTGTACCGGTCGAGGGCGGCGGCGCGGTCCTCGCGGGGCATGTCGCCCCAGACGGCGGCTGCGGGGATGCCAACGCCGGTGAGGGCGTCGGCCATGCCGTGGGCGGTGGCGACGGTCGGGGTGAAGACCACCCCGGGCCGGTCTGCGGCATGCTCGGCGTAGGCGTCGGCGACGACCCGCGCGGCGCCGGAGTCCTCCAGGGCCTGTCCGAGCTGGCTGTCCTGGAGGTCGCCGGCGCGGGTCTTGACCTTGTCGAGGTCGAGGCCGCCGACTCGGACGCGCTTGCCTCGGACGTCGACGAGGTGCCCGTCGGCCATCAGGTCGAGGATGTCGAGCTTGAACACGATGTCCTGCCAGACGTCGGCGAGTCCTCCGTCGGTGCGGGTCATGGTGGCGGTGAAGCCGGCGACCGGCACGCCCGCCCACGCACCGAAGTGGTCGAGGACCTCGACGTAGGAGCTGGCGGCGGCGTGGTGGCACTCGTCGACGACGACCAAGCCCACGCCGGTGATCGCGGCCCGGCGCTTGCGGACGGCCAACGTCTGGATGCTTGCGACGATCACGTCTACGCCGCGGTGCTCGTTCCGGCTCGCCTTGACGACGCCGACCTTCAGATGCGGAGCGATCGCGCGGATTTTCGCCGCAGCCTGCTGGATGAGCTCCTCGCGGTGGGCGATGACCAGGGCCCGGCGGCCGGTCTGCTGGTACATGCGGCTGATCAGGTGGGACAGGACAACGGTCTTGCCAGCGCCGGTCGGCAAGACGACGGCGAGCCGGTTCGAGTCGGCGGCCTGCCAGCCGTCGATGAGCCTGGTGATGGCCTCGTGCTGGTACGGGCGGAGGTCGAAGGACATGGGACACCTCGATTCTGTGCTGGGCGTTTGCGGGGAGTGCGGGAAGTGCGGGAGCGCATGCGGGTGTTCCGCGCCGGGTCCGCATGGGTCCTGGCCTGGGGTTTTGCGGGTGTGCGGGGAGTTGCGGGGAGTTTTCTTCACCCCCTTGTGACGGAGCCGTTTTCGAGTCGTCGTAATCGGTACGTCGCATGTGATTCGCGATGGATGTGTGATGCGCGTGCGGTAGAAGGAGGGGTCACCAACTCCCCGCATCTCCCCGCACCCCCGCGTTTGCGCTGGTCAGGGTCTCCGCGGGGGCCCTGTGAACTCCCCGCACGTGCGGATGAGACACCCGCACTCCCCGCAGGACGGGTCAGCCGGCGTGGACGTCGACCCGCCAGAGGTTCACCTTGCGGTGAGAGTCGAAGACCCGGATCAACTTGTGGGTACCGAAGTAGCGGCCTTCGCGCGCCTTGAGCCAGAGACCGAGCTGCTTCGTTGACGGGACGTCACCGTCCCTTAGGCGCGGGACGTGGTCCGGGAGACTGCTGATCACCCTCCCGACCTGGACGGGATCGGCGCCAAGGTGCTCGCGCCACATCTCCAGGAACGCGGTCCACTCAGCGAGCTCGTCGTCCTGGTCGAGGGCGTTGTCCTGGTCGTCGTTGAAGCCGCGGACGTCGAGGAAGCCGAGCAAGCCGGCCATCATCGTGGCCCACTCCGAGTAGTCACCTTTCCGGGTCCGGATCAGTGGGGCCCCTGCGGCGAGCCAGGCTCGTACGAGCGTTACGAGCGCGGCGACGAGCGTGGAGGCGTTGGCGCGGAGCCAGGGCCGGAGGTCGCCGATCGTGAAGCCGTCGCGCTGGTCCGGATCCGGGCAGTTGGGGTTCAGGCGCACCCAGAAGACTCTGCGTCGGTTGTCGCCGCTGGTGCGCAGGGCGTTGCCGGTGGCAACCCACACCCGGTCGTTGCGCATGACCACCCTGCCGGTGGCGCCGAGGACACGGTCGCCCCACTGCTCGTCCGTGAGCAGGGCGGACAGGACGGGGCTCTTCATGACGTGGCCGGTGGGCAGGTTGTCGAACGCCACCACGGGCTGGCCGGTGGTGTAGAGCTGCGTCGTGATGGACTTCCGAAGCTCGGTGTCGTTCTCGGGCCAGGGAGTGCCCGCGACCCCGTAGCAGTGCCCCAGCAGGTCTTTCAGCAGGGACTTTCCGGAGCCCGATGCGGTCGCGGTGATGACGAACATGGGTGTGGGGCCATGGAAGTAGGGGCGCAGGATGGGTGTCAGCAGCGCGGCCAGGTAGTGGGCCCGGTCGGAGTCGGCGACCCATGGGAAGTCGGCGAGTACCTGGCTCAGGACGATCTGACGGGCCCGGTCCAGGCTCTCGGAGGTGACAGTCGACTGAAGTCGCCGGACCGGCACCCGAGGCTGGAGGTAGAGACCAGTCCGGGGGTCGTACCCGGGGTCCGTGAGCAGCGTGCCATCCGGCCGAACCACGGGGGACGTCACGATGCCGCGCAGAGGCGGCAGCGCCCAGTCCTTCCGGCCGAGGATCGTGCCGCAACTCTTCGGCATCAGGAGCTCGCGTTCCTCGGTCAGGACGCCGTCCGCGTCCTTCTTCACCATGTAGGTGGTGACGTGGTCCGCGAGGTAGGCGCGGAGGTTGTCCGTCGCCAGCTGGTGGACGACGGGGTCGCCCAGGTCGTCAAGGTGTACCCAGCACGGGCCCGACGAGCGCTTGTAGAGGTCGGGCAGGCGGCCAGCAGCCATGAGCGCGAGGATGCCGTCGATGCCGTCGGCTTCGTTGGTGATGTCGAGCTGCGGTCGGTCGGGGACGGCTTGGAGGTGCCGCTCCGGGGCCTCGCCTGCCTCCGGCTCGTACGCGGGGTCGAGGGCGGCCGATCCGTCGGACCACATCTCGACCGGCCGGGCTGGCGCGAGACGGCGACGCTCCGGCTCAGACCCGTAGCCCTGGCTGCGGAGGCCGGCTGCGGCCGCCTTGTGGTCGCCGTTGTGGTTGAGCAGGGCGTAGGCGCCGAATTTGGTGTACGGCACCTCCGGAGTGAACTCGCTGGAGGTGGTGAAGACGTACAGGCGGTCAGCAGCTGGGTCGCGGCCGGTGGTGGCCTTGGCGCCGCGGGTGCCGTCGGCCCATCCCCAGTAGGTGGTGCGGCCGCTGGTCCTGATCGGGCGGAAGGTGCCGTGCAGGATCTCCTCCCAGGACGCGCGCTGCTCGAAGTCCTCGCCGGGTCGCAGGCCGCCACGGGGAAGCGGAGGGCGTCGGGCCCCCGGCGCAGTTGCCGCCGTCTCGGGCTTCGGCAGGGCGTCGACCATCCGGCAGACGTCACGGACGGCCTCCATGTGGTCGGCGTCGACGATAGGGATGGTGGCCGGCCCTCCGCCGATCCGAACGTACGGCTGGCCGGAGGCGTGGACAGTCCCATCGGACGGCTCGGTGAGTCCGTATCCACCCTCGCCGCGTGTCTCGATGAGCACGCGGGCGATGCGGCTGGTCGGCCTCTCGGCGAGACGCTGGCGCTCCTCTGGGGTGTACTCGTCTTCGCGCGCCAAGCGTTGAGCAAGCTTCGTGTTCGGGGGGACCGGGGCGCCCTTGACGCGGACCCGGTAGTGGACGCCGCCGGACGGCGACTCGGTGGCCCAGCCCGTCCGGATGGAGGCCCAGACCTCACCGAGGCCGGAGGCGTCCATGACCGCGGTGACCTCGTCGAGGACTCCCTCACGGACCGCGAGCCCCTCGAATTCGATCATTTCGACGTCGCCGGACACGCTGCCGTAGACGACGGCGATGCCAGCGGTCCGGCCGGGGGCGAACCAGCGGTCGTGCTCCTCCGGAGTGGATCGGGTCGTCTTGTACGGCGTCCAACTGCTGACCGCAGGTGCCTTGCTGCCGTCCGCCTTGATGGGCAGGACACACAGGCCGGCGGCGTGGAGGTCGCGAGCGGCGTCGCGCAGGGTGGTGCTGGTCAACGGAGCTCTCTTCCGGGCTGATGGTGATCTGCGGCGACGCGTCAGGCCGTGCGTCGGGCGCCGATCGGCGCGGAGTCGAACATCTGGCTGATGGCGAGGATCTGGTCGAGGCGCCAGGTGAGCTTCCCGGCGACACCGGTGAAGGGGACCCGACGGGCGTACGCCTCCTTTTTCAGCCAGCGCGCCGTGCAGGGCAGAAGACGGAGCGTCTCGATCTCCTCGGCGGTGTAGTGGCGGACGGCCGCCTCGGTGAGCGGCGCCGTCTCTCCCGCGTCGCCCTTCGTGCCGGTCTTGGACTTCGCCCTGGCCGGGGCCTTGATTGCCTTGACGAGTGTGCTCACGACATCTCCTCTCGGTTGATGGCCGCTACGGGGACCTCCAGAGCTGCCGCAATCTCGCGGAGGCTTCTCTCGCTCGCCCCCGACTCACCGCGCTCAATACGCGAGATGAAGGAGCGGTCGAGGCCAGCCCGCGTCGCAAGCTGGCGCAGGCTCACATTGCAAGCCCTACGGATGACCCTGATCGCCGTGCCATTCGGTGTCACGAGTAAACAGAACCACAGGCAGGCATGCGTTGCAAGCTTTTTGGCGTCATTATGACTACGTTGCGATCCTCATGCATGCTCACGTTGCGGGCTGCTTCGGCGCTCATCCGACCGCGTGCGCCCTCTATGCAACCCAATGCGAGCCTTAACGCAGGCCAAAAGGCCGGATCGGACCTCGTTGGTTGCATGAGGGTGGTGCATCATGAGCACCATGGACAGAGATTGGGTTCGGCTGGGGCGCATGCTCGCCGCAGCCCGGAAGGCCGCCGGCCTGACACAGGGCGAGATGGCCAGCGAGTTGGACCTCGCTCGGGCGACGGTCCAGAAGATCGAGAGGGGGCACGAATACGGCAAGGTCACCCCGACCCATCGCGCGCTCGCCCAGCGAGTCGGATGGACTGCGGACAGCGTGGAGGCTGTGCTCGCCGGCAGCGAGCCAGACCGCGCCGTCGGCGCGCATTCCCCTCCGCCTACGACGCCAGAGCTCGACAGCGTCCTCGACGAGTTGTCCGAGCGGGTGCGTCTGGCGTTGCTCGGCGGGCAGGTCGTAGACGGTGACGTGATCGACCTGGCTCCAGACGACCCCGACTCGGTGGCCGTGCTGATCCTCAAGCGCGGCGCCACCCGACCGCCCGCCAGCCCTGAGCGGATGCGGGAAGATCTGCGGAAATGGAGCCAGCTCCAACGGGCAGCCCGACAGATCTTTTCTGACGACGAATCAGGTTCTTAAATCCCCTTTGCCTACACCCAGTCATGTGATTGGATTCCGTTTACCTGAGTGGGGGGTCGCCCATCACAGGTGCACAGGGGCTGCCTCATGCGGATCATGCTCGTACCGGAGATGCCCTACGGAGACGTCTACGTCGAAAGGAGCGCGGACAGCGAGCCCACCGTCTGGCTGGACGAGAACGTCTACTCGGAGGAGCAGGCAATCTTGCTGGCCCAGAGGCTGGACGGCCCTCCGGAGACCCGCTGATCACTGGGGCCCGGCCGTTCGCACAGCGCCACCCGTCCGGCACGGCGGGGCCCTATCCTCATGACTGGCCCCGCCTGCCAGACGACGAGAGGGGAACGCTGTGGCGTATGCAGAAAAACGCTTGAGCCAAGCCAAGGGGAAAAAGGGAAAAGCCACTTGGCGAGCACGCTTCAAAAAACCCGACGGTAGCTGGGACAGCGAACCGGGATTTCCCACCAAAAACACCGCGCTCGAATACGGCCAGGAGCAGGAGGCCGCCATCCGCGCCGGCACCTGGATCGATCCGAAGCTTGGACGAGTCCGGTTCGGAGAATGGGCGCTGGAGTGGCTCCAGGCACAATCCCCCCGCGGCCGGACCACCGACAACCGGTGGAATTTGCTGGAGTCCCACATCCTCCCCCAATGGCGGGACACGGCACTGATCGCGTTCAACTGGTTCGAGGTCGAGGCCTGGGCCCGCAGGCTCGCTGGCACCGTGGCGGAGAGCACGATCCGGGACGCGGTCGGGCTGCTCTCCCGAATCCTCACCGGCGCCGTGGACGCGCGGCGGATCCCGGTCAATCACCTCTACAACCGGCGCCTGACGGGTGTAGACGCTGCCTCAGGCGCGCGGCGCGGACTCCAGGCGGCCACTGCAGAGGTCAAGCCACCAGTAGTGCCGTTCGCGACCACGGAGACCGTCCTGCGGCTCGCCCGACGACTCGGCCCGCTCTACGGGCTGCACGTGCTCACCACTGCGTTCGCCGGCCCCCGCTGGGAGGAGCTCGTCGGGCTCCACCGCGACAACGCCTTGCTGACCCGCACCGAGGCTGACGAGCACGGGGGCATGTTCACCTGCCCGATCATCCGGATCGACGCCGAGATCGGCGCCCTGGCCGAGTACGCCAAGCGCGACCCGGAGACGGGCAAGCGGAAGGCGTTCCGAGGGATCGAACCGCTGAAGAACCCTCAGTCCGCCCGAGACATCGACCTGCCGCCTTTCCTCGCAGAACTCCTCCAACAGCACCTGGACGCCAGGCCGTACGACTACGTCTTCAGCACGGCCAAGGGCAAGTGGTGGTGGCGCAACGCGTGGTACGAGATCATCCGCCCGGCCGCCGACGGCCGTCCTGCCCGGCCGCCCGGAAGGGGGCGGCCGGCATGCGAGGAGTGGGAGCCCCTCCACCCAGGACTGACGATGCGGCGACTCCGGCACACCCACGACACCTGGCAGGCCGAGGAGGACGTGCACCCGCTGCTCCAGCATGAGCAAGCCGGGCACAAGTACCCTGGGATCAAGGGCGTGTACCAGCACCCCACGCCGTCCATGCGGAGGCATCGGCTCGCCGCCTTCGAGCGGCGGTACGAGCGGACGATGAAGGCGCTGGGCTGGGACCGGATCTGGGAGGCTCAGTAAATGATCTCCCGAATTTCCCCCAGATGATCATGGTTTCGAGGTTTCAGCCCTCAGGTTGACTGCTCACCTCGCTGGTCAGCGGCTTAGAGGCGATCGCCTCGTGGTGCCTGATCACTTCAGCGATGATGAAGTTGAGGAACTTCTCGGCGAACACCGGGTCCAGGTGCGCACCGGCGGCCAGCTCGCGCAGGCGCTTGATCTGGGCGCGCTCGCGGGCCGGATCGGCCGGGGGGAGCTTGTGCTCGGCCTTGAGCCGGCCGACCCGCTGGGTCGCCTTGAAGCGCTCGGCCAGCATGTGGACCACCGCGGCGTCGATGTTGTCGATGCTCTCGCGCAGGCTGGTCAGCTCGGCCCGCACGGCGGCGTCGACCCCCTCGGGCAGTCCGGCATCGGGGGTCGTGGGGTGGTCGGTCATCGGGCAGGCTCCGCGGCTCTCTCGGTCTTGCGCCCGGCCGTCCGGCGGCCGGGCCCGGGCCCGGGCAAATCTAACAGGGCACCCGGCACGGGCCCGCACCATTTGGCCGATCGGTCCACGATATGGACGGCACACGGACCGACCGCCGGACGCCGCTCCGAGCTGCCCGGGCCCGGCCTCCGGAAGGCGCGCCCGCCCGGGCCTCCGAGGGATTTTCGGACTCGGCAGACCGAGGCGCTACTTGTGGCAGGCCCCCGACCTGCACGTAGGCTGGGCGGCGGCATGACCGGACGTGACGACCCAGCAGTTCCTCATTCGTTGGAGGTACAGATCGTGGCAACCACCCGCACCGCCCGCACCGCTTGGGAAGGCAACCTGGTCGACGGCAAGGGCCAGGTGGCGTTCGCGTCGTCCGGCATCGGCGAGTTCCCGGTGTCCTGGCCGGCCCGCGCCGAGGCTCCGAACGGGCTGACCAGCCCGGAGGAGCTCATCGCCGCCGCGCACTCCGCCTGCTTCTCGATGGCGCTCTCGCACGGCCTGACGGGCGCGGGCACCCCGCCCACCAAGCTCGACACCCAGGCCGATGTCACCTTCCAGCCGGGCACCGGCATCACCGGCATCCACCTCACCGTCACCGGTGAGGTGCCCGGACTGGACGAGGCCGGTTTCGTGGCCGCCGCCGAGGACGCCAAGGCGAACTGCCCGGTGAGCCAGGCCCTGACCGGCACCACCATCACCCTCACGGCCTCGCTGGCCGGCTGACCGTCCGGTCCTTCCGCTCCTTTCCTTGTGTTCCTCGGCCCTGGTGGGGCGCGTGTTCGGCGCTCCGCCGGGGCCCGAGGGCGCACTGCCGGAGCACGCGCCCTCGGTGCACATCATGTGATGTGTACCGGGGGCGTCCGCATGTATCGCCGTACTTGCCCCCAAAGCCGACGAATCACCCTGGCGGCGGTCACCGCGCGTTGCCGTCGCGTCCTATGATCGGCCGCAGCACCCTGTTCCTCACGGTTCCTCAGACGGGCTTCGTCCCGGCCCGCTCCGTCCCGAGCGTTCCGCCGCGCCGCCCGCCTCCCCGGAGCCCGGCAGGGTGCGGAGCCGGCCGCCGCAGTCGGGTGACCGGCCGGACCAGCGTCAAGCGTCAGCAGCGGACGGGAGCATGCCGTGCCGGGCCAGAACGAGGGGGCCGACGCTCACCGCCCCGGCGTACGGCGCGAGGAGCCACGGGCGCACCACCGCCTCCCACCGCCCGCCGTCCGCCCTGCCGGCAGCGGCCCCGGCAGCACCAACGGCACCACGAACGGCACCACGAACGGCACCACCCAGGCCGTCCTGGACGCCGTGGCCGCCGTGGCCGACGGCGCCCTGCTCTGCCCGACCTGCGCGCGGCCGCTCTCCGACGACGCCCACCGGACGGCGGACGACAGCCCCGGCGGCGGGACCCCCGGGGCGGGACCGGCCGCCACCGAGGGCGAGGACCGGCTGCTGGACGCCCTGCGGGTGAGCGAGGCCCGACTGCGGGCCGCCTTCTGGGACGCCGGCATCGGCATGGCCCTGATCGACCCCGAGGACCGGATCATCGAGGTCAACCCCGCCTTCGCCACGCTCGTCGGCCGCAGCGTCGGCGAACTCGCGCAGACCCACATCCACGAGATCGTCGACCCCGAGGGCATGCCGCACCGGCTCTTCCCGGCCCTCGTCGACGGCGAGCGCGACCGGCTCCGGGTCGAGAAGCAGCTCAAGCACCGCGAGGGCCGGACGGTCTGGAGCAAGCTGACCGTCTCGCTGATCCGGGACGCCTCGGGCGGGCCGCTCTACACGCTCGCCCTGGTCGAGGACATCACCGAGCAGCGCCGGCTCGGCGACCGGCTGGAGTACCAGGCCCTGCACGACCCGCTGACCCGCCTGCCCAACCGGACGTACTTCTTCGAACGCCTCGACGCCGCCTGCCTCACCGCCGACCGGTCGACGGCGCCCCTGCCGGCGCCCGCGCCCGCCGCCCCGGCCGTCGGGGACGAGGCCGACGGCCCCCGGGTCGGCGTCTGCTACCTGGACCTCGACGGGTTCGCCGCGATCAACGAGACGCTCGGCCACCACATCGGCGACCAGCTGCTGATCGCCGTGGCCACCCGGTTGCGGCGCGGCTTCTCCGCGCACGGCGACCGGCTGGTGGCGCGGATGGGCGGTGACGAGTTCGCCGTCCTGGTGACCGACAGCCGGGGCAGCGACCAGCTGACCGACCTGGCCGCCCGGATCCTCGAAGCCCTGGAACGGCCCTTCGACGTGGCCGGCCACCGCCTGGTGGTCACCGCCAGTGTCGGCGTCGTCGAACGCTCGGTGCGCGAGACCACCCCCACCGACCTGGTCAAGGACGCCGACGCCACCCTGTACTGGTCCAAGGCCGACGGCCGGGCCCGGTGGACCCTCTACGACCCCGACCGGGGCGCCCACCAGCTGACCCGCCAGCTGCTCGCGACCGCGCTGCGGCCGGCGCTGGAGCGCGGCGAGTTCACCATCGAGTACCAGCCGCTGGTCGGCCTCGCCGACGGCACCGTGCACGGCGCCGAGGCCCTGGTCAGATGGCGCCACCCCCGCTACGGGACGCTCTCGCCGGACCGCTTCATCCCGCTCGCCGAGGAGTCCGGGGCGATCGTGCCGCTCGGCAAGTGGGTACTGGAGGAGTCCTGCCGCCAGGCGCGGCGCTGGCTCACCGAGTTCCCCGAGACCGAGACCTTCGTGAGCGTCAATCTGGCCGCCCGCCAGATCTGGGACTCCGACGTGGTCGCCGATGTCGCCCAGGCCCTCGAACGCACCGGGCTGCCGGCCCGGCTGCTGCAGCTGGAGATCACCGAGAGCGCCCTGCTCGGCCCCGGCGGGCGCCCGCTCCAGGCCCTCCAGGCGCTCGCCGACATGGGCGTCCGGATCGCGATCGACGACTTCGGGACGGGCTACTCGAACCTCGCCTACCTCTCCCGGCTCCCGGTGCACGTACTGAAGCTGGACGGCACCTTCATCGAGGGCTTCCGCGACCCCTCGCCGACCGGCTCCCGGGCGGAGCTCCCCGGGTCCGGCGCGCGGCGGAGCGACGCGGACGAGCAGATCGTCGGCGCGATGGTGCAACTGGCCCACACCCTCGGCCTGACCGTGACCGCCGAGGGCATCGAGAGCGCCGCCCAGGCCGAACGGCTGCGGCTCACCGGCTGCGACACCGCCCAGGGCTGGTACTTCGCCCGCCCGGGCGAGGCGGAACTCGTGGCGGCCATACTCCGCGACAACCGGGACGGGCGCGACAGCCGGGACGGGCACGACAGCCCGGACGGCCGGGACAGCCGGGACAGCCGCTAGGGATCGTCAGCCGGCCGAGGTCCGGGCCGGCCCGGTCAGGCCGTACGCCTCGGCGATCAGCCCGTAGGAACGCAGCCGCGCCTCGTGGCCGTGGATGTGCGAGGTCACCATCAGCTCCTCCACCCCGGTCCGCTTGCGCAGCGCCTCCAGCCCGTCGGCCACCTCGCCCGGCGAGCCCAGCACGACATTGCCCAGCCACTCGTCGATGAAGTCCGCCTCCATCGGGCTGTACGGGTAGGACTCGGCCTCCTCGGGCGTGGGGATGGGGCCCGGGTTGCCGCGGCGCAGCCGGAGCATGCCGAGGGCCGCCGAGCGGGCGAGGCGGCGGGCGGCGTCCCGGTCGTCGGCCGCGACCGCGCCCACCCCGATCAGCGCGTACGGCTCGTCCAGGACCGCCGAGGGGCGGAACTCCGAGCGGTAGAGGTCGAGGGCCGGGAGGGTGTTCACACTGCTGAAGTGGTGCGCGAAGGCGAACGGCAGCCCCAGGCGGCCGGCCAGCTGGGCGCTGAAGCCGGAGGAGCCGAGCAGCCAGACCGGCGGCCGCCCCTCGCCCTTCGGCACGGCGGTCAACCGGGCGTAGGCGTGCTCGGCCGGGAAGCTGCCGTCGAGGAAGTGGGTCAGCTCCGCGAGCTGGCGGGGGAAGTCGTCGGCGCCCTCGCCGAGGCCCCGGCGCAGCGCCCGGGCGGTGGCGGCGTCGGTGCCGGGGGCCCGACCGAGGCCGAGGTCGATCCGGCCGGGGTGGAGGGCTTCGAGCAGGCCGAACTGCTCGGCGATCGCCAGCGGGGCGTGGTTGGGCAGCATCACGCCGCCCGAGCCGAGCCGCAGGGTGGTGGTGTGGGCGCCGAGGTGGGCCAGCAGGACGGCCGGGGTGGAGCTGGCGACACCGGGCATGCCGTGGTGCTCGGCCACCCAGAAGCGGTGGTAGCCCCATTCCTCGGCGCTGCGGGCGAGGGTGGTGGTCGCGGCGAGTGCCTGCGAGGGGGTGTGGCCGACCCCGACGGTGGCCAGGTCGAGAATCGACAGCGGGGCGGGCGCCGTCCCCCGGGCCGTGCCCCGGATCGCGTCCGGGGCGGGTGCCGCGTTCCCGTCCTCCCGCTGCTCCGCCCGCCTGTCCTCGGTCGTCATACCGTCCGTCCTCCTGGCCGTGGTCGTTCCGTCCGCCGGTGCGGTGCACCGGTGCCGGCCACCGGGTCGGCCGGTGCCGCCGCCGGTGCCGACTGTGGTCAACCCCGGCCGAGGTCCCCCTTGTTCCCCGGCCCGGGCCCGGCCGCGCCCCGGCCGACCCGTTCGCGAACGCCCGTCCCGTCCGTCGCCGCAGGCCCCTCGGGGCCCGGGTCCCGGTTGACGCAGAGGCAGCGGACGAACACCCGTGGCGACTTCACGCCAGCGCGGGAAGTCGCCAGCCGGAGGGCTCGCGGGCGGTGTCCGGCGTCCGGCAGGCTTGGTTCCCGGCGGATCACCCAACCGGATCCGCACTCAACAGCAAGGTCGTCGGGCTGGACCAGCGCCGACCGATCCCCGCGAGCCCCCGGAGCGGCACCCCGCCCCGGGGGCTCGTGCCAATTCCGGGCCGGCGCCCGTGCCCGCGCCATTCCGGGCCGGTGCGGCGCGGGCCCTGTGAGCCGGCGCACAGCCGGGGTGCTTCATGGCATGAAAAGTCGAGGCGCTAGCGTTGTCCCTTGCAACCACTGCTCCTCCGGGCAGCCTGGAGGGAGGAAGCACATGGACATCGCGACACTGGCCGGATCCTCGTGGATCTGCGCCCTGGCACTCTGCGCCGTGCTCGGCGACGCCTTCCTCCCCTTCATCCCGAGCGGGACGCTCGTCATACTCGCCGTACTCAAGACGGCACAGATAGACGGCGCGCCCCTCCTGCTCGGGCTGGGCGTGGCCACCGCCTCCTTCCTCGGCGATCTGCTGCTGCTCCAGCTGGCCCGGCGCGGCGCGCCCATGGTCAACCGGCGGCTGGAACACCGGCCGAAGCTCGCGGCGAGCGTGGCGCGGGTCCAGCACGCGCTGGACTCACGCACCACACGGGCGGCGGCCGTGATGGTCGTGGTCGCCCGCTTCGTCCCGGCCGGGCGGACCGTTCTCGACCTGGCCATCGGCCACTCCCCCGCGCACCCCCACCGCTTCCTGCGCTGGTCGGCGCTGGCCGCGATGATCTGGGCGGCCTACATCGTGACCCTGGGCTGGCTCAACAGCCACTGGTTCGACACCGCCTGGCTGAGCCTCGCGGTCTCCTGCACCGCGGCCACCGCGGTGAGCACCGCCATCGCGCGGATCGTGCGCCGCAACCGCCGGATCCCGCTCGGCTGACGCCGCGACGGCACGCCCCTCGAATCGGGCGAAGCGTCACAGGACGGCAACAGAAGACATTTCTTCGCATCCCGTACAGGCGTGCCGAGCGTGTCCATGGTCGGCGACCCCCGGTTCCTTGGTGACCCGTGTGTTCGCATGCAATCCTAACGACGGATAATCACTCAATTGTCCGAATTGAGTGATGCGGGCACGGCTGCGGCCGCACCCGGTCCGGAACGACCCCAGGGGAGACGATGGGCAGCATCTCGCGCAGGACCGTGCTCACAGCCACCGCCGCGACCGCGGCCCTCGGAGCGGTGACGGCCTGCTCCGGGGGCGGCTCGGGATCGGCCTCCGCCTCCGGCTCCGGCTCGGGCCCCGCCCCCGCTCCCACCACCGGCGGGGCGAGCACCGGAACCGGCGTCACCCCGAGCGGCACCCCGACCAAGGGCAAGCCGATCGGCGACGGCTCGACCTCCGACACCGGCCCGCAGCCCAACCAGCCCAAGCCGGAGAAGCTCAAGCCCGGCGAGCGCCCGCCGCAGTTCGTGGTGTTCTCCTGGGACGGCGCCGGAGCGACCGAGGACGGCCAGTTCCCCCGCTTCCTCAAGCTCGCCGAGGAGCACAAGGCCTCGATGACCTTCTTCCTCTCCGGCATATACACCCTGCCGAAGGGCAGGTCCGAGCTGTACCACCCGCCGCTGCACTCGGTCGGCGCCTCCGACATCCCCTACCTGTCGGACGGCGCGGTCAAGAACACCATCAAGCTCGTCAGCCAGGCCTGGCTGGCCGGCCACGAGATAGGCACCCACTTCAACGGCCACTTCTGCTCGACCCGCTCGGACGGCAACGGCGTCAACAAGTGGAGCCCGCAGGACTGGCAGAGCGAGATCGACCAGGCCGTCGGCTTCGTGACCCAGTGGCGGACCAACACCGGCTTCACCGACGTCGACCCGCTGCCCTTCGACTACAAGAAGGAGCTGATCGGCGGCCGCACCCCGTGCCTGGAAGGGCAGAAGGCCCTGCTGCCGACGGCCGCCGCGCTCGGCTGGAAGTACGACGCCAGCTCCCAGGGCGGCCAGCAGATCTGGCCCCAGAAGGTTCAGGACGGGAAGGTCTGGGACCTCCCGCTGCAGAGCATCCCGTTCCCCGGGCACACCTTCCAGGTGCTCTCCATGGACTACAACATCCTGGCCAACCAGTCGAAGGTCACCAACGGGGACCCGGCCAAGTTCAACGACTGGCGCACCCAGGCCAGGGACTCCTACCTGGCCGGCTTCGACCGCGCCTACAACGGCAACCGCGCGCCGTTCTTCATCGGCAACCACTTCGAGCAGTGGAACGGCGGCATCTACATGGACGCCGTCGAGGAGACCCTCAAGACGATCGCGGGCAAGCCCGAGGTCCGGCTGGTCTCGTTCAAGCAGTTCGTCGAGTGGCTGGACGTGCAGGACCAGTCCACCCTCCGCAAGCTGCGCACCCTCAACGTGGGGCAGGCGCCGGCCAACGGCTGGGAGAGCTTCCTCGGCACGACCGGGTAGGGCCGTTCCTCCCGTACCTGCGGGCGTCCGGCGGCGGCCTACCCGGCGGCGGGGGCGGCCGTCGCCAGGCCCAGCGCGTACGGGAGCCAGAACTCGCCCGCCCGGGGCTCGCCCCGGCCGCACTCGCCGTCCGACTCGCCCGGGTTCTTGATCCAGAGGAAGGCGTCGACCCCGGGCTGCCCGGTCTCCGCGGTGGGCGGCGTGCCGAGCGCGCGGCCGGGCGGGTTGCACCACGCCTCCGCGCCCAGCGGGCCGTTGCCGTTGCGGCTGGTGTCGACGACGAAGTGCTTGCCGTCCAACAGGGCGGACAGCTGGGCCCCGTACGCGGTACTGCGGTCGGTGGCGTAGAAGTTGGAGACGTTCAGCGCGAAGCCGTCGGCCGCGGCGATCCCGGACTTGCGCAGGGCCTCCGCGAGTGCGGCCCGGTCCTGCACCCAGCCGGGGTTGCCCGCGTCCAGGTAGACCCGCACCTGCGGACGCTTCTTCAACTCCTGGACGGCGAAGGCCAGCAGGCCGTAGCGCTCAGCGGCGGCGTCGCCCTGGACCCCGCAGGCGTCCAGGGTGTGCGCGACCGCGTCGGGCTCCAGCACCACCCAGGCCCGGCGGTCACCGAGCGCCTCCGCGAGGCCGGTGACCCAGGCCCGGTAGGCGGCCGCGTCGGTGGCGCCGCCGGCCGAGTAGAGACCGCAGTCCCGGTGCGGGATGTTGTACGCGACGAAGACCGGCGTCCGGTCGGCCTCGGCGGCGCGCCGGCTCACCTGCTCGGCGGTGGCCCGGGCGGACTGGTCGGTCAGCCACTGCGAGGAGGGCCGGGAGGCGATCCGCAGCAGGGTGTCCGCCTCCGCCGTCCGGCCCTGACCGCGCAGCGCGGTCACCTGCTGGGCGGCGGCGGTCCGGTCGGAGACGTAGAAGGTCTGGCCGGGGAGCTGCGGCCGGGCGCCGGGCACCGGCTGTCCGGACGCGGTCGCTCCTCCCGGCGCCGCCCCGGGTGTGGTGGCCGCCGCGGGTGCGGTGGCAGGAACGACCGCTCCCGTCGGGCTCCCCCCGGCGCAGCCCGCAACCCCCGCCACAAGCCCCAGCACTGCCGCCCCCACGGCCGGCCGGAACCCAGCCCCTCGCCCAACTCGGCGCACGTACCGCCCCTCCCAGATCCGGCCCGGCGACCCGGTCCGGCCCCAGCTTCGCACACCGGGTACCGCCCGCCGTCCACCGGAAGGTGAACGGCGGGCGGCCCGAGGCGCGGAGACGGACCGTCAGGACGGACCAGGTCCGGACGGCTCGGCCCGGGGCGACCGGGCTCGGCTCAGGCCTGCTTGAGGTCCGGGATCCGCCAGTCGATCGGGTCGACCCCGAAGCCCTCCAGCGCGGTGTCGATCTGCGAGAACGGGCGGCTGCCGAAGAACAGCTTGGCCGACAGCGGCGACGGGTGCGCGCCCTGGACCACCACGTGCTTCTCGGTGTCGATCAGCGGCAGCTTCTTCTTGGCGTAGTTGCCCCAGAGCACGAAGACGACCGGCTCCTCGCGCGCGCTCACCGCCTGGATCACCGCGTCGGTGAACTTCTCCCAGCCCTTGGCCTTGTGCGAATTGGCCTCGTGCGCGCGGACCGTGAGCACCGCGTTGAGCAGCAGCACGCCCTGCTCGGCCCAGTGCATCAGGTAACCGTTGTCCGGCGCCGGAATGCCGAGGTCGGCGTCCAGCTCCTTGAAGATGTTGCGCAGCGAGGGCGGCGTCCTGGTGCCGGGCAGCACCGAGAAGCTCATGCCGTGGGCCTGGCCGTCGTCGTGGTACGGGTCCTGCCCGAGCACGAGCACCCGGACCTTCTCGTACGACGTGGCCTCCAGCGCGGAGAACTCCTGCCCGCTCGGCGGGAAGACCTGGTGCTCCGCCCGCTGGGCCGCCACGAAGGCCGCCAGCTCGGCGAAGTACGGCTTCTCCGTCTCCGCGCCCAGCACCTCCCGCCAGGACTCCGGCAGCTCCAGACCGGCTCCCGATTCGGCCCCGCCCACGCTCGCCTCGACCGTGTCCGTCACGACGACATCTACCTCCCACCGAACGGCCGCTCACCGCGGAACCGCCCCGACCTGCGGGCATATCGCGCCCCTCGCGCCGTACGCCCTCTTTCACCCCGAACGCTACACAGGCCCACCGACAACCGGGTCCCCGACCGCTTCCGGGGCGGCTTCCCCGGCCCGCTCCGCGACCGCCGCCGCCGCGTTCACCCGCCGGTGCTCGACCACGTTCAGCACCACCAGCACCACCGCGAGCGTCACCAGCGCGGCGAGCGCCGGCCACCGCACCATCGCGGGCGCGAGCGCCAGGACCACCGCCGCCGCCACGATCCGGGTGGTGGCGACCGATCGGAACATCATCCAGCGCGTGTAGCCGAAGGTCAGCAGATACAGCCCGCACCCCCCGTACAGCAGCCCCACCGTGGCCGCGCCCAGCGCCCGGCGGGGATCGGCCACCGTCTCGCCGAAGCCCACCGCCACCGCGATCACCGAGGCCGCCAGCGCCAGGTGCCCGTACTGGAAGACCCGGCGGACCATGTCCCGGCGCGAGTCGGCGACGGTGACGGCGTGCCGCATGGCATCGGCCGCGAAGACGAAGTACTGCCACCAGAGACCGGCCGAGATGGTGAACGCGGCCGTGACCGCGAGGAGTTCGGCCGCGTCGAGGCGGACCGAGGCCGCGGTGGCACCGATCCCGACGATCGACTCGCCGAGCGCCACCAGCAGGAACAGGGCGAACCGCTCCGGCATGTGCGACGGGTGGTAGGCGACGGCGGCCAGCTTGCGGCGGAACACCACCGGCCCGGACAGGTCGCAGAGCGCCGCCAGCGCCCAGAGGCAGACCCTCGGCCCCTCCGGCAGCAACCCGCCCGCCACCAGCAGCGGCCCACTGACCAGCACACCGACCCCGTACGGCCCGCGCCAGACCCCCGGGACGCGCACCAGCAGGAACAGCAGCACCACCCGGGCCGCCCAGTACCCGGCGCCGAGCAGCACACCCCGGTTCCCGTACGCGCCGGGCACGGCCAGCGCCATGACCAGCCCGGTGAACCCGACCGCCAGGATGCCCAGCCGGTCGCGCGCGGTGTCCACGTCGCGGATGTTGGCCTGCACGGTGGTGCCGACCCAGCACCAGTAGACCGGCACGAACACCACCAGCGCCTGCACGATCCCGACCGGGTCGTGCCGGTGGTGCAGCAGGCCCGACACCTGCGTGATCGCGAAGACGAAGATCAGGTCGAAGTACAACTCCGCCCAGGTGACCCGCTTCTCCGGCAGCTCCCCCACCTGCCGTTCGTCCGGCCGATTCCCTTCCGGCCTTTTCGCGTCCGGCTGTCTCCCCGCCGACCGCTCCCCCGTCCCGACCGCCGATTCCTCGGCCCCCGCCGGAAGCTCCCCCGTGGTGCTCATCCGCCCCTCCTCGATGCACACAGCGAACGGGCCCGCCCGGAACGCCGGTGCGGGGCCCTCGACAGCAGTGCAGAGGCTAGACCAGCCCGCCCCGACGCACCGCCCCGGTCCACCGGTCGGCGGCCCCTACGGGCGGCGGCCCGGGACGACTAGGCTGATCGCTGTTGGGGCAGCCATTGGCGCCCGGCCGGCCGCTGGTGTCCGGTCCGGTGCGATTTTCGAACCATCGCAAGACCTAGGAGACACCACCGTGGCAGACCGCAAGCCCATCGACACCTGGCTGACCGACATGGACGGGGTCCTCATCCACGAGGGCGTGCCGATCCCCGGCGCCGATGCCTTCATCAAGCGGCTGCGTGAGTCCGGCAAGCCGTTCCTGGTGCTCACCAACAACTCCATCTACACCCAGCGCGACCTGCACGCCAGGCTCTCCCGGATGGGCCTGGACGTCCCCGCCGAGCACATCTGGACCTCCGCGCTGGCCACCGCGAAGTTCCTCTCCGACCAGCGCCCGAACGGCACCGCGTACGTGATCGGCGAGGCCGGTCTGACCACCGCGCTGCACGACGTCGACTACGTGCTCACCGACACCGACCCCGACTTCGTCGTCCTCGGCGAGACCCGGACGTACTCGTTCGAGGCCCTGACCAAGGCCGTCCGCCTGATCAACGCCGGCGCCCGGTTCATCGCCACCAACCCGGACGAGACCGGCCCGTCGGCCGAGGGCGCGCTCCCCGCCACCGGCTCGGTCGCCGCCCTCATCACCAAGGCCACCGGTGTGGAGCCCTACTTCGTCGGCAAGCCCAACCCGCTGATGATGCGCGCCGGCCTGAACGCCATCGGCGCCCACTCCGAGCGGAGCGCGATGATCGGCGACCGGATGGACACCGACATCGTCTCCGGCATGGAGGCCGGCATGTCGACCTTCCTGGTCCTCACCGGCCTCACCCTGGCCAGCGAGGTGGAGCGCTTCCCGTACCGGCCGACCCAGGTGGTCGACTCGATCGCGGACCTCGTCGACCTGATCTGAGGCCCGGTCAACGACACTCGGTCCCGCGGCACCTCGACGGCCCTCCCGCTTCCGGCGCGGGAGGGCCGTCGCCGTGGCGGCGGCCGCCCGGAGCGGTCCGGCCGCTCCGGTCCGGCCGCTCCGGTCCGGCCGCTCCGGTCCGGCCGCTCCGGTCCGGCCGCTCCTCAAGGACTCCTTAAGCCGCCCCTAACCGCACCGATGACCCTCAGCGGCGCGGCCCGGCGCGGTTAACGTGAGCGCCACGCCGGGTCCCCCACACCGGCCCCGGCGGCCACCACCGTCGGTCTCCACCCGGGTCTGCCGCCGCCGCGCCCCCCACCGCGGCGGCGGCAACACCTGAACGACCGAACTGCCGGCACCGGTCCGGACGCCCCGGTCCCGCACCCTCCCGGTCCCGCACCCTCCCGTTCCGAATCCCCGGCTCCGACGCCGAAACCGGGGCCAACCGGGCGCATCGTGGTTGAGTAGGGCGCATGACCACCTCCGCGCGCCCCGCCGCCCCCGGAGCTCCCGGCTCCCGCCCGCCCTTCCGCGTCGGTCTGATCGGCTACGGCCTGGCCGGCTCCGCCTTCCACGCCCCCCTGATCGCCACCACCCCCGGACTCCGGCTCGCCGCGGTGGTCACCGCCAACCCCGACCGCCGGGCCCAGCTGCGGCAGGAGCACCCCGACGCCCGCGCCGTCGACACCCCCGAGCAGCTGCTCGCCGACCCCGACGCGCTCGACCTGGTCGTCATCGCCTCCCCCAACCGCACCCACGCCCCGCTCGCCCGCGCCGCCCTGCGGGCCGGACTGGCCACCGTGGTCGACAAGCCGCTCGCCGCCACCGCCGCCGAGGCGCGCGAACTCTGCGCGCTCGCCGGATCGAGCGGCACCCTGCTCACCGTCTTCCAGAACCGCCGCTGGGACGGCGACTTCCTCACCGCCGCCCGCCTGGTCCGCGAGGGCGCGCTCGGCCGGGTGCACCGCTTCGAGTCCCGCTTCGAGCGGTTCCGGCCCAAGCCCAAGCCCGGCTGGCGCGAGCTCGCCGACCCGGCCGAGGTCGGCGGCACCCTCTACGACCTCGGCAGCCACCTCGTCGACCAGGCGCTCACCCTCTTCGGACCGGTCGACACGGTCTACGCGGAGATCGACGTGCGGCGCGACGGCGCGGTGGTCGACGACGACGCCTTCCTCGCCCTCACCCACGCCAACGGCACCCGCTCCCACCTGTGGACCAGCGCGATCGCCCCGCTCGTCGGCCCCCGGCTGCGGGTCCTCGGCGACGCCGCCGGGTACGTCAAGCCCGGCATGGACCCGCAGGAGGCGGCCCTCCGGACCGGCCTGCGCCCCGACGGCACCATGGCCTGGGGCGCCGACGACCCCGCCCAGTACGGCACCCTCGGCACCGACGCGTCCACGACCCCGCTGCCCACCGACCCCGGCGACTACCCCGCCTTCTACGCGGGCGTCGCCGCCGCCCTGGCCACCCCCGGCACCCCGCCGCCGGTCGACCCGCAGGACGCCGTCGCCACCCTGACCGTGCTGGAGGCCGCCCGCGCCTCGGCCGCCACCGGCACCGCCGTCCGGCTCGACGCCGTTCCCGCCTGAGCCCGTCCGGCCCCGTCGGCCGCCCGTGCCCGCGCCCTGGCGCAGGCACGGGCACGGGGCCGTTCAGATCCCGATGACCTCGACCGCCGAGCCCAGCCCCTTGAAGTCCGAGATGTTGCGCGTGTACAGCGGCAGCCCGTGCGCGGAGGCGATCGCGGCGATCATCAGATCGATCCGCCGCGGACGCGGCTGCCGCCCGGACGCGATCGTCAGCGTCACCAGGGTCCCGTAGCGGGCGGCGGCGGCCCCGTCGAAGGGCAGCGGCTCGAAGTCCGCCATCGCCGCGCCCAGCACCTCCAGCCGCGCCGCCCGGCTGACCGGGTCACGGGCCATCGACACACCCTGCTGCAGCTCCGCGAAGGTGATCGCGGTCAGCTCCGGCACCGCCGGCAGATCGGCCGGGCTCAGCAGCGCCAGGTCGATGTAGACACACGTGTCCAGCACCCCGGCGGGCCGCCGCCGGGCCGCCCGCCGCCGCTCAGCCACGCGGCCGCTCGAACGGGTCGCCGTCCTCGTCCCCGACCAGCTCCTCCGGCCCGAAGTACTCCTCGGACTCCTTGCGCATCTGCTGGTAGTCCACCCGCGGCAGTTTCACGTGCCGCGCCACCAGTTCCTCGGCCGTGAGCCGCCGGCGCCCCGCCACCGGCCGCAGCTCCGCGACCTCGACCCCGTTCCTGGTGATGTGGAAGATCTCCCCCGCCTCCACCGCGTCCATCACCGCGGCGGAGTTGTTCCGGAACTCCCGCTGGGTAATCGTCTTCATGCTTTCCAAGGTAGCCCCGTGTAGCACCTGCGGCTACGCCCCGCGCACCGATCCGTCGAAAATCCACCGCCCCCGGACCCGCCGCCGCGTTACCGTACGACATCGACCGATCACGCTGGGGGGGCTCCGACCGTGGCCGACACGACCGCCGAAGCACAGCAGAATCCGTGGCTCCACGGCCAGGACGGCCCACCGCCCGGCATCCCGCGCCCCGCCGCCGGACCGGGCCCCTGGGCGAACGGCCCCTCGGCCGGCGCACCCGTCCACGTCGAACCGCCCGCGCTCCGGCTCGCCGCCACCGCCTCCCGCCGCCTCCAGGGCGAACTGCGGCAGGCCGTCGGCCACGCCGAACCGGACACCGGCGCCGCCGCCCGAGCCCTGACCGCCGACGGCTTCGCCACCGGCGCCGCGCTCACCCAGGTCCTCGGCTGGTGGAAGACCCGCTGGACCAGCCTCGACCAGCGCCTCGGCCTCGCCGCCGACCGGCTGGAGGCCACCGCCACCGCCTACCGGTCGGCCGACACCGGCGCCGCCTCCGCGTTCCGGGCGCCCTGAGCCGTGGTGACCTTCGACCGGCTCCGGCACGCCGCCCTCGCCCCGCTCGACCGGGCCGGGGACACCTGGAACGGCCTCGCCGGGCACGCCGAACAGCTCGCCGGCCAAGTGCGCTCCGGCGTCCTCCAACCGCTCACCGGGGCCGCGCCGAGCCCCCTCGCCACCGCCGGTGCCCGCGCCTGGAGCGGTGTCGCGGCCGACGAGGCCACCCGGGAGATCGGCCTGCTCGCCGACGAGCTGACCGCCTTCCACTACGAGGCCCTCGCCGTCACCGCCGCCCTGCGCCGCGCCGCGTCCGCGTTCACCCACGCCCAGCAGGACCTGCTGCGCGCCATCGGCGACGCCGAGGCCCTCGGCGCCACCGTCACCGCCGACGGCACCGTCACCCTGCCCCCGCTCCCGCCCGAGGACCGCAACGACCCCGACGCGATCGCCTACCGGCGGCGGCAGTGGGAGGAGCTCCAGCAGCACGTCGAGGCGATGCGGAAGGCGGTCGCGGCCGCCACCGAGGCCGATGCGGCGGCCGCGACGGCACTGCGCACCCTCGACCCGGCCGAGGTCGACCCGGCGACCCGGCCGGGGGCGGTGGCGGCGGCCAAGGCCGATCTGATCGGCGCGGTCGGCATGCCGAAGGACCGCAAGGACATTCCGGCCTGGTGGGCGACGGTGGACCCCGCCGTCCGCGCGCAGCTGCTGGAGCTGGCACCGGGCCGCCTGCTCGAAGCCGGGGTCCTCGACCCGACCTATGTGTGGACGGCTCCGGACGGCGGGGCGGGCCCGTTCTACTCCCGCGAACCCGGCATCGGCGAACACTCGTTCCGCGCGTTCGCCGGGCTGCTCATGGCCGGCGGCACCTTCGCGGGCCGCACGGACGCGGCCCGCAATCTGCAGCACTTCCTCGACGGGACCGGAGAGCCGCTGACTGTGGACGTGGACCGGATGCTTCGCGACGACCCGCAGTTCCGCGACCATGTGGCGACCCTGCTCACCGCGAACGACGCCCAGTGGCGGGAGACCGCACTGGCCGCCTACCAGAATTCGGGCGGCGCTCCGGTCGCCGTCCCCGTGGAGACTCCGCGTACCAAGACCAACGACTACACGTTCCCGGAGGGCAGTCAAGCGAACTGGTTCACCGCCGTGGGCAGTCAGGCATGCGTGCTGTCGGGCGTGGTCACGGTGCGGCCCGGCCCCGACGGCAATCCCTCGGTGTCCATGAAGTACCAGGTCAATGTGTGGGACCGGTACAACTGGGACGCGGGCAAGACCACCAACATCGTCGGTGTGCGCGTCTCGGACTCGGACATGCAGGGCCTCCATCAGACCGGCCTGGCGCAGGAGTACAACCTGAGCGGCCGGAGCACTCCGTACGACCGAGCAGTCAGCGGCGGCGCACCGGTCGTACCGGCGGGCACGGGTGAGCGCTACAGCGATCGCGAGGGCGGTCCCACCGACCCCGGGAGGCAGACCCGATGAGTTCCACGACGCGCCTGGCCCCGGCGGCCCCACGCTCCCGGAGAAGGCTGCTGCTCGGTTTGCTCACGGTGTTCCTCCTGCTCCTGGCCGCCGGGATGGCCGGGCTCTACTGGGTTGACCACGATCTGCGCCATCCGAAGGCCGACAGTGGGCGACCGGGTGCCTGGATGACCGTCGACCGGGACGAGGTGTCCGGGTTCGCCCACGTGACGGTCCCGGTGTCCGCGGAGGATGTCCGGTGGGGCTACCAGAACGGCTTCCAGGACGACTTCGCCGTTCTCGCGTTCCGGATCCCACAGGGCGAGCTGGAGGAATACAAAGGCTCCCTCGCCGCTTCCGGGTGGGCCGACACCAAGTACGTCCCGCAGATCGACCTCGACGGCTTCCAACACATCGGCGCCCCCGCTCCCTCGACCACTTCTCCGCTGACCTGCGGGGACTTCTACACTCCCGGCAAGGCCAAGAACATCGGCACCAGGGTCTGCGTCGCCTCCCGGCACGACGGGACGAACCAGGTGTGGGTCAGCGCTGTCCACACCCCCTGAAACCCCGGCCCGGCCGGTCTCCACGTCTGGCATCATCAGTAGCAGTACTGGTCCGGAGCGCAGAGGAGGCAGGGACGTGGCCGTGGTCGCGATGCTGCTCGGGCTGCTCCGGGTGCTGAGTGGGGAGTGGCTCGCCGAGGGTGGCGGGTCGCTGACGTCGGTGGCGGCCGCGGCCGCCGTGGTGCTGGTGACCGGGGCGGTCGCGGGGGCGCTGGTCGTCGCGCGGACGCTGGGGGCGCGGGCGCCGGCGAGTGTGCGGGCCGGGGTGCTGCGCAGGCGCGCGTTCCGGACGGCCTTCCTTCCGCAGCGTGATCCGGATGCCCGGGGCCGTCAGCGCCCGAGGGCCCCGGGAGCGGTCCCGGCGGCCGCGTAGCACCGGGGATTCCTTCACCACCGGCCCGTCGCGGCCGTCCTCCGTCGATCACTCGTACCCCGAGACCCCCGGAGGGCTCGCTCCACCATGTCCGTTTTCGCAATCCTCGACCCGGCCGTCGGCCTGGCCCACGATGTCGTCGCCGCGTTCGCGCAGGTCGTCCCGACCGCGCTCGCGATCGTCCTGTTCACCGTCTGCGTCCGGCTGGCGCTGCACCCGCTGGCGCGGGCGGCCTCGCGCGGCGAGAAGGCGCGGGCCCGGCTGGCGCCGCGGATCGCCGAGTTGAACCGCGAGCACAAGGGCCGTCCGGAGAAGCTCCAGGCCGCGCTCGCCGAGCTGTACCGGGAGGAGAAGGCCTCGCCGTTCGCGGGCTGCCTGCCGATGCTGGTGCAGATCCCGTTCTTCTCGGTGATGTACCGGCTGTTCACCACGCCGAACGATCTGCTCGGCCACACCCTGTTCGGTGCCCCGCTGGGGCTGCACGTGGGCTCGGCGCACGGTGCGGGCGAGTGGGCGGTGTTCGCGGTGCTGTACGCGGGGCTGGCGGCGCTGGGGTACGTCAACTTCCGGCGGGCCCGACGGGCCCAGGCCAAGCAGGCCGCGCAGTCGGCCCAGACCCCGGCGCAGGCCCAGGGCGCGCAGGCGCAGCCCGCGCTCGCCCTCCTGCCGTACCTCTCCTTCGGCACCGTGCTGTTCGCCGCGCTCGTCCCGCTGGCGGCCGCGGTCTACCTGCTGACCACCAGCACCTGGACGGCGGCCGAGCGGGCCTGGCTGTACCGGGACGGGGCGCCGGAGCCGGCGGTTCCGGCGCTGGCCTGAGGCCGGGTCGGGTCGGGCGGGCCGCCCGGCCTGCTCTAGCCTGTGTGATCGTTTGGGCCGGTCGGCCGGAACGATCACACAGGTGGACCCAGTGGACTCGGGTGAAGGGAAGGGTGGGGTCATGGCGGTCGCTGCGCCGGCGTTGGCCGAGTTGCGGGAGGTCTGTCAGCCGCGGGCGAAGCTGGCGAGCCGCAACGGGGAGCACTGGGCGGGCCGGCTCTACATGCGCGCCGTGTCGCTGCGGGTCACCCGGCAGCTGGTGCGGACCTCGGTGTCGCCGAACACCCTGACCTGGCTGATGGTGGTCTGCGGGGTCGGGGCGGGGGCGGCGCTGCTGGTCCCCGGGCTGCCGGGCGCGGTGCTGGCGGCGGTGCTGTTCCAGGGGTTCCTGCTGTTCGACTGCGTCGACGGCGAGGTGGCCCGCTGGAAGCGGCAGTTCAGCACGGCCGGGGTGTACGTGGACCGGCTCGGCGCGTATCTGGCGGACGCGGCGCTGATGGTCGGCGCGGGTGTCCGGGCGGCCCGGGGCGGGTCGGAGCTGTGGGTGTCGGTGGGCCTGGCGGCGGCGCTCGGTGTGGTGCTGCTGAAGGCGTCGACCGATCTGGTGGACGTGGCACGGGCTCGCAGCGGGCTGGCTCCGGCGGACGAGGAGTCGACGCAGCCGCGTTCGCAGGGCATCGCGACGGCGCGACGGCTGGCGTCCGTGTTCAAGATCCACCGGGTGACCAACGGCATCGAGGCCTCGCTGGTGCTGCTGGCGGCGGCGGTGGCGGACGCGGCGGTCGGCGGCATCGGCCCGACCCGGGCGGTGGTGGCCGGTATCGCGGTGATCACCTGGGGCATGGTGGTGGCGCACCTGGCCTCGATCCTGTCCTCCTCGCGGCTGCGGTAGCCCACCGCGCGGTCGGGTGCCGGAGTGGCGAACTCACCCATGTGGAAGCCGCGTTGACACGCATCAGGGCCGCCCGCTGTCAAGCCCGGTGATGCCGAGCGGCCGCCCCCCGACCCCCGCCGTTCGACCGGGGCACCCGCTACCCCCGTCGGACGGCCGGGGGCCGCCGAGGCCGGTCCGCAGGATGACGCGGGTCGACGGGGGCAACTGCGAGCCTGGGACCCGGAGGGCCCGAGGTCCGGGCCGGAGGGGTTCACCATGACGTCAAGTCAAAATTCGTATTCTGTGGGCAAGTTGAGCAAGCACCGGCGACTGGGCAGGAGCCTGGCCGCCGTCGCCCTGGCGGGCGCCGCCATCGGCACGCTCGCCCCGGCCGCGGTGGCGGCACCCGCCCCCGCCGGGGCCGATGCCCGCCGGGGCGGGGTCGACGCGCGGGCGGAGCTGAAGGCGTTCGTCGCGGACGGCTCCTCGACGGCCGCGTTCGCCGAGGTCCGGGAGGACGGCCGACGGGTCTGGCGCGACGCGGTGGGCACGTCCGACCTGGCCACCGGGCAGCCGGTCAGGCCGGACGGCCGGTTCCGGATCGGCAGTGTCACCAAGGCGTTCGTGTCGACGGTCCTGCTGCAGCTGGCCGGGGAGGGACGGCTGCGGCTGGACGACCCGATCGAGCGCCACCTGCCGGGCGTTGTCCCCAACGGCGGCGCGATCAGCGTCCGCCAGCTGCTCAACCACAGCAGCGGCCTGTACGACTACCTGGAGGACCCGCAGTTCTTCTTCCAGGACGAGGCGAGCCTGCGCGACTACGCGCTCGGGAACCGCCGTTGGCAGGACTACCGGCCGGAGCAGCTGGTCGCGATCGGTGTCGCGCACGCGCCCTACTTCGCCCCGGGCCAGGGCTGGAAGTACTCGAACACCAACTACATCCTGGCCGGCATGCTGATCGACAAGCTCACCGGCCACAGCTGGCAGAGCGAGGTGGAGCGGCGGATCGTCCGGCCGCTGCACCTGGACGACACCGTGTTCCCCGGCTCGGAGACCGGGCTGCGCGGCCCGCACGTCCGCGCCTACGCCAAGCTGCCGGAGGGGCCGGCGGACATCACCAGGCTGAACCCGACCGTCGGCGACGCGGCAGGCAACGGCATCTCCACCACCACCGACCTCGACCGCTTCCACGCCGCTCTGTTCGGCGGCAAGCTGCTGCGCCCGGCCGAGCAGGCCGCGCTCACCACCACGGTGCCGACCGGGTCGGGCCACAGCTCCTACGGGCTCGGCGTGGCCAAGGCGGACTTCGGCTGCGGCCCGCTGTGGGGCCACGACGGGGGCCTGCCGGGCTGGGGGACGCTGATGTTCGGCACGGCGGACGGGAAGCGGCAGGTGGCTCTGTCGTACAACCCGTACGAGGGCGCCGACCAGTCCGGGCTGGAGACGGCGGTCGTCGCGCTCGCGGTGAAGACGCTCTGCGGTCCGACGGCACCGGCCGGGGCGGCCCCGGCGGCGGCGGACGCGCTGTCGGCCCTGCGGGGCGCCGGCCGCTGAGGCGCGGCGGCGGGTCGAAAAGCACTTGCCCCGCCGGGCGGCACGACGGTCGGATAGTGCCCCATGAACAGCGACACCGCGGACCTGCACCCCGGCCAGCACCCGATCGACGAGGACCTCGTCCGGCGCCTGGTCGCCGCCCGGTTCCCGCAGTGGGCCGGGCTGCCGGTGACGCGCTTCCCCTCCGGCGGCACCGTCAACGCCATGTACCGGCTGGGTGAGGCGATGGTGGTCCGGCTGCCGCTGGTGGACTGGGGGGCACCCGATGTCGCGATGGAGCAGGAGTGGCTGCCGAGGCTGGCGCCGCTCCTGCCCGTCGCCGTCCCGGAGGTGCTCGGCGCGGGCGGCCCCGCCGAGGGGTACCCGTGGCCGTGGTCGGTGTACCGCTGGCAGGACGGCGCCCACCCGAGGCCGGGAGCGCTGCGCGAGCCGGTGCGGCTGGCCGAGGACCTCGCCGGCTTCGTGACCGCGATCCGGTCGCTCACCCTGCCGGACGCCCCGCCCGCCTACCGGGGCGGGCCGATCGAACTGCTCGACGAGGCGACCAGGACGGCGATCGGGGAATTGCGGGCGCTGCCCGAGGAGGGCGTCGACTGCGCCGCCGTGACCGCCGTCTGGGAGGACGCGTTGGGCGCCCCGGCCTGGGACGGGCGGACGGTGTGGCTGCACTCCGACCTGATGCCGGGCAATCTGCTGGTGGACGACGGCGGACGGCTGACCGCGGTGATCGACTTCGGGTGCGCGGGCGCGGGCGACCCGTCCTGCGACTTGATGCCCGCGTGGAACCTGCTGCCGGCCGAAGCGCGCGCGGTCTACCGCGCGGCCCTCGACGTGGACGACCCGACCTGGCGGCGCGGGCGGGGGCGGGCGCTGTCCCTGGCGTTGAACGCGCTGCCGTACTACCGGGAGACCAACCCGGCGATGGCGGAGAACGCCCGGCATGTCATTCGGGAGATTCTCGCGGAGTCCTGAGCTATCGTCAGGGCCGGACCAGGGTCCACCAGATGCGGTGGTCCGTGCGCATGCTCACGGCGAGCCGGTGCCTTTCGCTTGCCAGTGTGAGCCTGCACGGCCGGGGCGTGTCGAAGGAGACCGTCACCAGGTACCCGGCGTCCGGGTCGTAACCGGCCGTCCAGGTGCCGTTCGCCACCTCCAACCGGTCGTCCGCTCCTATGGCCGCCGCAGGTTCGAGGCAGGCGGCGGCCGGTATCACGGACGGGCCGAGCCGCCCACCCTCCGCCAACTCCAACCGGGTTCCGTCCGCCCCCTGCCCGACCCACCGGCCGACCGGGCTCGGCGGCGCGGGTCCGACGAGGACGGCCCGCAGGGCGAATAGGCCGAGCGGCACCAGAAAGAAGGAAAGCACGACCGCAGGGACTGCGTACTTCATGGCTCTCGACATGCCGGGACGCTAACAGCACGGCCCGCCTGGGCTCCGCCTGCGCTTCGGGGAGGAGCCTGCTCCCGCCGATCGGCAGATGGACGGGACTCATGGCTGCGGGGACGATGAGGTGCGCCCCCGACCTGGCCGACCGGGCAGCCGGTCAGGCCGGGCGCGCACGGACAGGGCGACCGGCTACTTGGGTATGCGGGGGTCGTCCTCGTGGTGACGGTCGTGGAGGAACTCCGACCGGAGACGGCAGACAGCGCCGACGACGGCCGCGGCGATGATGAGGATCAGCAGCCCCAGCACGGTCACGCGGCCTGGTCGAGCTCGAACCACACCAGCTTGCCCAGCTTCTGGGGTTCGGCGCCCCAGCGGTGGGTGAGGCCCTGGACGAGTTGGAGACCCCGACCGGATTCGGCGAGGTCGACGAGGGTGCGGTGCTCGGGAAGGTCGGAGGAGTCGTCGCCGACGGAGACGCGGAGCGTCCGTCCGAGGATGAGGACCAGGACCACGGGCGAGGGCGTACGGCCGTGGCGCCAGGCGTTGGCGATCAGTTCGGCGAGCGCGAGTTCGGCATCGGCGATGGCATCGGGGCGGAAGCCCGCGAGCGCCATGGCAGAGCGGAGGGCCTCGCGGGCGACGGTGAGGGAGGGGGTGTTGCGGTTACACATGGGGACTCCCAGCGGTGCAGGCGGGGGCGCACCGGACGGAGGCATGAAGGTGCCAACTGCCGTGTTCCGGGAAGTTGATGACACTCCGTCCGGTGAGCGGTGCATCACAGACTGTAGGGCATATGAACTCACATGTGCCACGCGATCAGAGAAACATGTGCCACCAGAATGCGGCTAGACTGATCGGCCACCCATGGAGATGCTTGTCGCATGCCACCACGCGCCACCCCAACGGTCAGGCAGGAGCGGCTGGGTATCGAGCTGCGCAAGATGCGAGATTGCGCCGGCCGCACGACGACTCAAGCCGCCGCCCTCTTCGGCCTCGACAGAACAAAGATCACGCAGATCGAGAAGGGCTACTACCCGGTCACACCCGATCGCGTTCGAGCCCTCGCCGCCGAGTACGAAGAGGGAGATCTTGAGTACATCGACGCGCTCGCCCGGATGGCGGACGAGCGACACAAGGGATGGTGGGAGGAGTATCGAGGATCCGTCCCGACCGGCTTCCTCGACACGTCGGAGCTCGAATACTTCACCCAGGGCATGATGACCTACCAGATCTGCCATCCGCCCGGGGCGATGCAGACCGAGGAGTACAGCAGAGCGATCTTCCAGGACGCCTATCCGCCGCTGAGGCCGAGGCTCTTGGAATCTCGGGTGGAGAACCGTCTGCGCCGCTCGGAGATCCTCATGGAACAGGGCTCTCATCCCTACACGGCCGTGGTCCACGAGGCAGCTCTCCGAATGCGCTTCGGCGGGGCCGAGGTGGCTCGACGGCAGTTGGACAGAGTTCTGGAGCTCGCCCAGCTGCCACACGTGACCCTCCACGTCGTCACCTTCGAAGCAGATGGATTCAAGGGCGCGGGGCAGACAATCGTCCACGCCAGGGGGCCGGTCCCACGACTGGACACCGTCCAACTCGACGCGGTTGGCGGCCCGGTGTTCCTCCATGAACGAAACCAGGTGGAGAACTATCGGCAGATCATAGATCGGATGATTGAGCGATCACTCTCCCCGAAACAGTCGTGCGATCTGATCAATCGCATCAAGAAGGGAATCTGAGCCATGGAACCGATGAACTGGACCCGGCCCTCGGCCTGCGCCGACGCCACCAACTGCCCGGAGGTAGCCGTCACCGACGCCGCCGTCTATCTTCGAAGCAGCCTCCGGCCCACCGAGGTGACCCAGTTGACCCCTACGGAGTGGCGCGACCTCCTCGCCGGGATCCGCAACGGGGAGTTCGACATCTGAGTCGCCGGTGCCCCGCCCCGGGGCGCCGGCATCCTGATCACCTGTGAGGAAGCAGTGGAAGAACTCCTCTGGCGGAGGCCGAGCCTCTGCGGTGACGGTAACAACTGTCCGGAAGTGGCCATCACCGGCGACACGGTCCACATCCGGAGCAGCCTCCTCCCGTCCTCCACAGCCCAACTGACCCTCACCGAGTGGCGCGACCTGCTCGCGGGGATCCGCAACGGCGAGTTCGACGTCTGAACCGCTGCCTCCAGGCCGGCGCCCCGACCCTCGGGGCGCCGGCCTTCTCGACTTCCCCCAGAATCTGTCGTGTGATTTCATCTCCGGCATCCTGAAGGACCTGTGAGGAACCAGTGGAAGAACTCGCCTGGCAGCGGCCGAGCCTCTGCGCCGACTCCAGCAACTGCCCCGAGGTGGCCGTCACCGGCGACACCGTCTACATCCGGAGCAGCCTCCGGACCACCGAGGTGACCCAACTGACCCCTACGGAGTGGCGCGACCTCCTCACCGGGATCCGCAACGGCGAGTTCGACGTCTGACCCCGGCGCCCCAGGGCCGGTACCCCGTCCCCCGGGGTACCGGCCTTCTCAATTTCCCCAAGATTCTCTGGAACCGTCTCCGCCCTGCGGACACCAGATCTGCGTGGAGTCCTCCTTGTCCAGTAAGCAGACGCAGGCCGGCGAGCGCCAGATCTTCGCCGAGCTCTACGATCAGCACGCTCGCACGGTCTTCGCGCACGCGTACAGATCGACCGGGGACCGCGACCTCGCGGACGACATCGTCTCGCTGACCTTCCTCGAAGCCTGGCGGCTCCGGAAGAAGCTCCGCGACGAGGTGCTCCACCCCCGGGCGTGGCTGCTGGCCATCGCCACCAATGTGCTCCGCAACACCGCCCGGACGGCGCGCCGGCACCGCGACGCGATGTCCCGCCTCCCCCGTCGCGATCCGATCCCCGACTTCGCCGACGAGGTGGTCGGCCGGATCACCGACGCGAATACGGCCGCGGCCGCCGTCCGCGCGCTCGACCAGCTCGCCGTTCCCGAGCGCGAGGTCTTCACGCTCGTCGTCTGGTCGGGGCTCGGCTACGCGGAGGCCGCCGAGGCGCTGGGCATACCCGTCGGCACCGTCCGCTCCCGGCTCTCCCGGGTCCGGGACAAGCTCCGCCGGATCGTCGACGCCGAGGATCCCCCCGCTCCACGGGTCCCCTCCGCCTCGTCGACGCCCGCCGGTCTCGCCATCAGTCATCAGTCCGTGGGCCACCACCAGGAAAGGCGGCCATGACCAACCCACGCACCGACCACACCGAGTGGGACGAGCACTACGAACGCCGTGAACTCGCCCGGCTGCTCCCCCCGCCGCCCCACTTGGAACCCTCGCTCTCCCAACTGGCCGACCGTCGCAGCTTCCTCCTCGCCGAGTTCGCCCGGCCCCGCCCCTTCTCCGGTCTCACCACCCGGTGGCGGGGCCTGGTCCTGGTGACCGCCGTCGCCACCGCCGCAGCCATCACGGCGATGACGCTCGCGCCGGACTCCTCCTCCACGGAGGAGGCGCCGCCCGCCACCGCCGCCTCCGTGGAACTCCTCGACCGGATCGCCAGGGTCGCCTACACCCAGCCGCAGCCCTCGGCCCAGGACAGCCAGTACACCTACATCAGGACCGTCGGCCACACCACCGCGCTGGCGGAGTCCGCCGACGGTTCGATGCAGCGCAGCACCACGACGACGAACACCGAGCGGTGGACGGCGGTGAACGGCGCCCGCCCGGGCCTCCAGCGCCGGGACGGCGGTGACCAGCAGCTTCCCGCGCCGGACCCGGTCTCCCTGAACGCGCCCAGCTACCGGATGCTGGCCGGTCTGCCGAGCGAGCCCGAGGCCCTGACCAAGCTCATCTACGCCGACGCCGGGTACAACCACGGCGCCGGGTCCGCCTCGACCACCGGTTCCGACCAGGAGGCCTTCGTCACCATCGGCGACCTGCTGTGCAACGCGGTCGCGCCGCCCGCCGTCTCCGCCGCCCTGTACCGGGCGGCGGGCCGGATCCCCGGTGTGACGACCGTCGACGACGCGGTCGACGCGGTCGGACGCCACGGGGTGGCCGTCGCCCGGGTGCACGACGGCACCCGGTTCGAGTGGATCTTCGACCAGCGGACGATGCGACTGCTGGGCAAGCGCGCCGTGCTCGTGAAGGACGGTCCGTGGGGCCGGGCCGGGGACGAGGTGAACTCCCTCGCGCTGGTCGCGCAGGGCATCGTGGGCGCTCCGGGCGAGGGGGTCGCGATCGAGACCGCAGAATCAAGCCAATGACCGAATTCGGTCAGCCATTGTCCGGTCCTCGTCGGAACTATTGTGCGAACGGCGGATCCGGCGTTGGGTCGTGGCAGCACTGTCCTGCCACGACTCACCAAGGGAGAAGCTGACCGTGCGTTCCTTCCGCACGCTCGCCGTCGTCACCGCTGTCGCCGGCGCGCTCGCGCTCGCGGCCCCGGCGGCCATGGCGACGCCCGCGCCGTCCGTTCCGACGGCCCCGTCCGCCGACGTCCCGCAGTCCGCCGGCCCGGCGAAGGCAACGCCGTCCACGCCGGTGATCGCCACCTACCGCGGCAAGAAGATCGACCTGGCCAAGGGCTGGGCCGGCGCCAGCGTCTGCACCGAGGTGAAGGGCGGCGCGGTGTACTGCCACGACAGTGTCGCCGAGGCCGACCGGGCGCTCACCACCCTCGACCCGGCGGCGGCCCTCGCCGTCAAGGCCGCGAAGGCCGCCGGAGCTGCGGCCCCCGCCACCGGCGGCCAGGTGGCGCAGTCCACCGCGGACTGCCCGTCCGGCTGGGCCTGCCTCTGGGAGGACATCAACTTCTCCGGTCTGCTGCTGCGCTGGTCGGAGCCCGGCACCAAGTACCTCTCCGACTGGTCCTTCCGCGACCGGGCCAGCTCCGCCTGCGTGTTCCGCAACGGCGGGGACCTCACGCTCTACGACGACCGCACCCTGCAGCCGGACCCGTCGGTCTACCTGTGGAACGGCAACTGCTACAACCTCACCAGCCTCAGCTACCCCTACGGCGGCAGCTGGAACGACAAGGCCGACTACATCGTGCTCTGAGTCGTACGACGAGCACCACGAGGTACGCCGAAGGCCGGCCCCCCGTGACGGGGTGCCGGCCTTTCGCGTGCCTCGTGTCGGTCAGACCGCCAGCTCGGCCGCCACGTCCTCCTTGGTCGCCCCGGGAGCCCCGGGGGCCTCGGCGGCAGCGCCCGGCTTCCGGTTCCGCAGCACCAGCGCCGCCACCAGGGCCGCCGCCAGGACACCCGCCGCGCTCACCATGAGCGTGGTCGACATCGCCGAGGTGAACGCCTCCCGGGCGGCGTGCACCGCGGCGGGGTCGCCCTTGGCCTCGGCCAGCGCGCCGACGATCGACTGCTTGGCCTGCTCGGAGGAGCCGGCCGGCATCTTGTCCGCGTAGCCGCTGGCCAGCAGGGACCCGAGGATCGCGATGCCGAGCGCGGTGCCGGCCTGCTGGATGGTGTCGTTGAGCGCGGAGCCGACGCCCGCCTTCTCGGCCGGGATCTCGCTCATCAGCGCGCCGACCGCGGCCGGCATCGCGAGGCCGGCGCCCAGGCCGAGCAGGCCCAGGGCCACCGCCGGGACGGTGAAGCCGGTGTCCGCGTCGACCGTGCTGAGCAGGACGAACGAGCCGGCCATCAGGGCCATGCCGACCAGGACCAGCGGCCGGTGGCCGGTCTTCGCACTCAGCCCGGCGCCGGCGCCGTTGCCGATCAGCGCGGCGACCGCCATCGGCACGAAGGCCGTGCCCGCCTTGACCGGCGAGTAGTCCAGCACGAACTGCAGGTACTGGGTGAGGACCAGCAGCAGGCCGCCGTTGCCGATCTGCACCAGGGTCAGCGAGAGCGAACCGCCGCTGAAGTTGCGCTTCTTGAAGAGCGCCAGCGGCACCATCGGCTCCGCGACCTTGTTCTCCCAGACCACGAAGCCGCCGAGGGCCCCGACCGCGATCAGCAGGGAGACCAGCGAGGCGCCGCCGAACGCACCGTGCTTCGGGATCTCGATGATCCACCAGATCAGCGCCGTCATGCCGACCGCCGAGAGGACCGCGCCCAGCGGGTCCGGCTTCTGCCAGGGGCCCTTGGACTCGGGCATCAGGAGCAGCGCGGCCGTGATCGCCACGACCACCACCGGCACATTGATGAAGAAGATCGAGTGCCAGGAGAAGTGGTCGATCAGCACGCCGCCCAGCACCGGGCTGCCGACCAGGCCGAGCATCGAGACCGAGCCCCAGGCCGCCATGGCCTTGCCCCGCTCGTCCTCGTCGAAGACGGTGATGAGGATGGACAGCGTCGAGGGCATGATCAGCGCGCCGCCCACGCCCATCGCCACCCGGCTCGCGATGACCTCACCGGGGTTGGTGCAGAGCGTCGCCGCCAGCGAGGCCGCGCCGAAGAGCACCAGGCCGGCGATCATCACCTTGCGGCGGCCGAACCGGTCACCGAGGCTTCCCGAGGTCAGCAGCAGGCCGGCGAAGACCAGGATGTAGGAGTCGAGGATCCACTGCGTGTCCTGCGCGGTGGCCTTGAGGTCCTCGGTCATCGACGGCACCGCCACGGTGAGCGCCATGCTGTCGACCACCAGGACGAGCGTGCTGAGGCACAGCACGAGCAGGATCCACCAGCGCCGTGGGTTACGGCCTTCCATGTCTTTTCCCCTCCGAAGTACGCCCGATGCGTACGATGTACCGTCGATGCGAACACTGTACGCACGCCGGAACAGTGTGCGCAACCCTGCCTCCTGTACGCTTGATGCGAACGGTGTACGCAGGGATTTCCGTTACCGATTCCAAGGAGGACCAGCCGGTGGCCGCCAAGGCGACGAACCCGATCCCGTCCGTGTGGGCCCGGCAGCAGCGGGAGCCCGAACAGCCCGCGCTCAACCGGGACACGATCGTCCGCGAGGCGATCGCGATGCTCGACGCCGACGGCGTCGAGGCGCTGTCCATGCGCAAGCTCGGCGCCCGGCTCAACGCCGGCGCGACCTCGCTCTACCGGCACGTCGCCACCAAGGACGAGCTGATCGAGCTCGCGGTGGACGAGGTGTTCGGCGAGATCCCCGTCCCGGACCCGAGCGCCGCCGACTGGCGCGCCGATGTCACCCTGACCTGCGAATCCTTCCGGGCCACCACGCTGCGCCACCGCTGGCTGGGCTCGGTCATCGGGCAGGCCGGCCTGGTCTACCTGGGCCCCAACCTGTTGACGGTGTCGGAGCGGATGGCCGCGCTCTTCTCGGCCGCCGGCTTCCTCGAACCCTCGCGGGCCATCGACACCCTGCTCTCCTACGTCCTGGGGATGAGCACCACCGAGGCCGCCTTCCTCACCACGGTGGCCAGGAGCGGCGACACCGAGGGCGAGTTCATCGCCCGGTTGATGCCCTCCACCGCGGAGGCGGTGGCCGGGCACGACTTCCTCGCCGACGCCTTCGCCGCGACCGCGGCCGACGCCGTGGCGAACCCTGCGGCCCTGCGCGACCAGAAGTTCAACTACGGCCTGGAGGTCATCCTCGACGGCCTGGCACTGCGCCTGCCGCGCTGACCCCGGTCGGCGGCCCACCGCCGTACCGGCCCGTCCTCCGCGCCGATCGGCGCCGGGCCTCCCGCCTCCTGCTCACCGGAGCCCGCGGCCGCCCCCCGTCCGGGCGGCCGCGGGCGGTCTCAAGGACGGCACCGCGGTGCCGCTCAGGCGCGCCGGATCACGATGTCACCGACCTGGGTGCGGGCCGTGACCCGGACGGTCTCCCCGGTCGCCCCGGCGGGCGCGTCCGAGGCGTCCAGCGCGTTCCGCACCGAGCCGACCTCGGTGTGCACGTCGAGCCAGGCGGCGGTGCCCTCGGCGATGCCGACCTCGACGGTGCCGATGGCGGTCTCCAGCGCGGCGCGGCCCCGGACGAGCTCGCCGATCCGCAGGCCGCCGTTGGCGGACCGGAGGTCGACCCCGGCCAGCGCGGTGCCGACGGTGACGGCGCCGTTGGCCGCCTCGGCCCGCAGCTCGCCGCCGACCTCCCCGACGGCGGTCTCGCCGTTGAGGTTCTTGATCTTCAGCGCGCCCCCGACGGTGCCGATGTCTATCCGGCCGGAGGACGCCACCTCGGCGTCCCCGTCGGCCCGCCCCAGCCGGACCTCCCCGAGCTCGTTCCTCAGGTCGACGGCCGCCGCCTCGTCGATCCGGATCCGGCCGACCGAAGTCCTGATCCGGCAGTCGCCGAACACGCCCTCCAGCAGGAAGTCGCCCATCGGCGCGTCGGCGTCCACCGAAGTCCCGACCGGAACCTCGACGGTGATGTCGACCGATCCCGTCTTGCCGAAGATCCCGCGCTTCTTCGGGACCTTGACGACCAGGGCGCCGTCGGCGCACGAGACCGCGGCCTGCTCGGCGAGCCGGACGTCCAGCGCGGCGGCGGGGTCGGTCGGGCGGACCTCGACCACGGTGTCGGTGCGCTTGGCGGCCGCGATCCGGACCGAGCCGATGTCGAACCGCAGGGTGGCGCGGATCGGGCCCGGGGTGTCGAAAGAAGGCATGGCTGTTCCGTCCTAGTGGCTCTGTGCTGCGTTTCCGCAGGTGAAAGGGGTGACTGACGGATGTTCGAGGGGGCGGGGCCGGTGGTTAGCGGACCCAGCCCGTGAAGCCCTGACCGACCCCGCGGCCGGTCCTCGGCCCGGGCCTGGCGGGCGCGGCCGGCTCCAGCGCGGCGGCGACGGCCCGGACCAGCCAGGCGTTGACGGAGAGGCCCTCCTGTCCGGCGGCCTCCTCGACCCGGGCCTTGAGGTGGCCGGGGAGCCGGAAGTTGATCCGGGCGGTGGTGCCGTCCTCGCCCTCCCCGGCCGCACCGGGCGGCGCCACCGGTGGCACCATCGACGGCGCCACCGGCCCGGGCCCGACCGGCCCCGCCTCGTGGAACGGCCCCGGCCCGTGGAACGTGTCGCCGCTCGGCGGCACGGTGACCACGAACTCCGGATCGAGCCCGCGCAGCCGGACGTCCACCGATCCGGGGGCCAGCTCCCTGGTCACCTCCCCCATCGCGGCGGAGAGCGCGTTCAGCAGCGTGAGCCGGGCGGCCGACTCCAGCGGCAGGGTCAGGCGCTCGGCCAGAGCGCGTGCTTCGTCCCCGCCCGCACCCGCGGCCACCGCGAGCTCGTGCCGGAGATTGTCGACGTACGGCGTGAGGTCCATGTCCAGAAGAATGGCACACGCATGGCGCCATGTCGAGCGATTTGGCGCCACTTCTTGGCACCACTCGAACGAGTGAATGGCGCCACCTGCGACGGGCGGCCCCGTCCGGAACGCCGAAAGCCCCGCCCGGAAACGCCGAGGACCCCGCCGGCAACCGCCGACGGGGCCCCGGAGCCGCAGGAAGCCGCGGCTCGGACCCGGACCTGACTCGGACCGGACTCGGACCTGGCTCAGACCTGGCACCACCGGGCCAGGTGGGCGTCGATCTCCCCGGCCAGCCGGGCCTTGCCGGTGGCATCGAGGAAGGACGCCTCGACCGCGTTCTTCGCCAGCCCGGCCACCCCGGCCTCGTCCAGGCCGAGCAGCCGCGCCGCCACCGCGTACTCGATGTTGAGGTCGGTGCCGAACATCGGCGGGTCGTCGCTGTTGACGGTCACCAGCAGCCCGGCGTCGACCATCCGCTTGATCGGGTGGTCCTCGATCCGCTCCACCGCCCGGGTGGCGATGTTGGAGGTCGGGCAGACCTCCAGCGGGATCCGGTGCTCGCCCAGGTGGTCGACCAGCGCCCGGTCCTTCACCGCCTGGGTGCCGTGGCCGATCCGCTCGGCGCCGAGCACCCGCAGCGCGTCCCAGACCGTCTCCGGCCCGGTGGTCTCCCCCGCGTGCGGGACGCTGCGCAGGCCGGCCGCCCGCGCCCGGTCGAAGTAGGGCTTGAACTGCGGGCGCGGTACGCCGATCTCCGGGCCGCCGAGGCCGAAGCTGACCAGGCCCTCGGGCGCCAGGTCGACGGCGAGCCGGGCGGTCTCCTCCGCGGCCGCGAGGCCGGCCTCGCCGGGGATGTCGAAGCACCAGCGCAGCACCACCCCGAGCTCCTTCTCGGCGCGGTGGCGGGCGTCCTCGATGGCCTCCATGAAGGCGACGTCGGGGATGCCCCGGCTGACCGAGGAGTACGGGGTGACGGTCAGCTCGGCGTAGCGGATGTTCTGCCGGGCCATGTCCTCGGCCACGCCGTAGGTGAGGGCGCGGACGTCCTCGGCGTCCCGGACCAGGTCCACGACGCTCAGGTAGACCTCGATGAAGTGCGCGAAGTCGGTGAAGGTGAAGTACTCGGCGAGGGCCGCCGGATCGAGGGGCACCCTGGTCCGGCCCTCGTGCCGGGCGGCGAGCTCGGCGACCACCCGGGGCGAGGCCGATCCGACGTGGTGGACGTGCAGTTCCGCCTTCGGCATCGCGGCGATGAACGCCTCGATCGAGCGGTCCGCGGCGTCCGCGGGGTTGCTGCTGGGGGTTCCGATCCGACTTCCGTCCGGCTGGACCACGGTGGTGCCCTTTCTTCCTCTGCCTCGACGAGCCGCCGCGCCGCGCGTACTTCTACGCGCGTACGAGGTGGTGCTGGCAAGGATAGAGGCGGGTGGTGCGGTGGGGACGGCGGGCACACCCCCGTGCCGCCCGCTGTCCCCACCGCACCGCCCGCCACCGCGTCGTCCATCTGCGGGCGGATCCGCGCCCCGGTCGATCACCGTGCCGCGGAACCTGCTGGGACCACTGTGGCGCACGCCGCCGGGGCCGCCGAACCGTTTTTCGCCGTCCCACCGCGTCTCCGAGTACCGCTGGGGATATTTCCGCAGGTCAGAGCCCATCCGGGGGCGGTGTCTCAAGCTTCGGTTGGAGACACCGCCGCTGTCTCAGCCGCCGAACGCGACCGCCACCGAGTGGATCAGCAGCCCGGCCAGCGCGCCGACCACCGTGCCGTTGATCCGGATGAACTGGAGGTCCCGGCCGACGTTGGCCTCGATCTTGCGCGAGGCGTCGTCGGCGTCCCAGCCCGCCACCGTCTCGGAGATCAGCGAGGTGATCTCGGTGCGGTAGGTGCCGACCAGGTACTGGGCGGCGTCCTGCAGCCAGCCGTCCGCCTTGGCCTGGAGCTTGGGGTCGGTGGCCAGGCGTGCACCAAAGGTTCGCACGCCCTCGCGGATGCGCCGGCGCAGTTCGCTGTCCTCGTCCTCTGCGGCGTTCAGCACCAGCGAGCGGACGGCCGCCCAGGTGGAGGCGATCAGCTCCTGCACCTCGGGCCTGGCGAGCAGCTCGCCCTTGGCCCGCTCGACCCGGGCGATGGTCTCCGGGTCGGTCTGCAGCTCGGTGGCGAAGTCGGCGAGGAAGTTGTCGATCGCGCCTCGCGCCGGGTGCTCCTGGTCGTCCCTGATGTCGGTGACGAACCGCATCAGCTCCTTGTAGACCCGTTCGCCGACCTGGTGGTCGAGGAACTTCGGGGTCCAGCCGGGGGTCTTCTGGGTGACCCGCTGGACCACCTCGGTGTGGTTCTCGGCCAGCCAGTCGTGCGCCCGGACGGCGATCAGGTCGACCACCCCGTGGTGGCCGCCGTCGGCGACCACCTTGCCGAGCATCCGGCCGGCCGGCTCGGCGACCGAGGTGGCGGCGGCCCGCCGGGTCACCGCCTCGGCGACGACCGCCTGCACGTCGTCGTCGCGGAGCACCGCCAGCACGCCGCGCAGCGCCGCCGAGGCCTCCTTGGTGACCCGTTCGGCGCTGCCGGGCGCGGCCAGCCACTCGCCGAGCCGGCGGGCGATGCCGAGCGCGGCGAGCCGGTCGCGCACGACCTGGCCGGAGAGGAAGTTCTCCCCGACGAAGTCGCCCAGCGACCGGCCGAAGGAGTCCTTCTTGGTCGGGATGATCGCGGTGTGCGGGATGGGCAGGCCGAAGGGGCGCCGGAACAGCGCGGTCACCGCGAACCAGTCGGCCAGCGCACCGACCATGCCGGCCTCGGCGGCCGCCGCCAGGTAGCCGGCCCAGGCACCGGCGCCGACCGCCTTCGCCCAGGTGGCCAGGGCGAAGACCAGGGTCGCGAAGGCCAGCAGGCCGGTCGCGATGGTCTTCATCCGGCGGACGCCGCGTCTCTTCTCCTCGTCGGCCGCGGTGAACCGCATCCCGGGGCCGGTTCCGCTCAAGGCTTCGTCACTCACCCCGCCAGTCTGCCCGTTGCCCGGCGCGAACGGACGGCGCGTCCGGAGGCTGCGCGCCGGTCGAACACCACGGCCGCCCCTGCACCCGCCCCTGCGGCCGCCACCGCGCCCGCTCCGGGCAGGCCCTCAGGGCGGGCACCCGGCCTCAGGCGCCCCCGAGCACGATCCGGCGCACCCCCGCCACGCCCGCCCAGCGGTCGGGATCGGTGCACCGCCGGCCGTCCAGCAGGACCCTGACGCCCGGCAGGTCGGACGGGGCCAGCTCCCGGTACTCCGGGTGGTCCGCCTGCAGCACCGCCGCGGCCACCGGCTCGCCCCCGTGCGCGGGCAGGCCCAGCGCCGTCAGTTCCCCCGCCGGGTACAGCGGGTCGGCCACGTACGGCCGGGCACCCGCCGCCCGCAACGCCTCCACCAGAGGGAACACCCCCGAGTAGGCGGTCTCCTTGACCCCGCCCCGGTACGCGGCGCCGAGCACCAGCACGCCCTGCCCGGCGATCCCGCCCTCCAGCGCGCCGTCCAGCACCCCGACCGCGTAGCCCGGCATCTCCAGGTTGGCCGCCCGGGCCGCCCGGACCACCGTCGCCGAGGGGTCGTTCCACAGGTAGAGCCGCGGGTAGACCGGGATGCAGTGCCCGCCGACCGCGATGCCCGGCCGGTGCAGATGACTGAACGGCTGCGAGTTGCAGGCGTCGGCGACGGCGGCGAAGTCCACCCCGATCCGGTCCGCGTACCGGGCGAACTGGTTGGCCAGGGCGATGTTGACGTCCCGGTAGGTGGTCTCGGCGAGCTTGGCGAACTCCGCCGCCTCGGCGGACTCCAGCTCCCAGACGCCGTTCGGCCGGCCCTGCGCCGCCAGCTCGGGGCGCGGGTCGAAGTCCAGCACCGCCCGGTAGAACTCGGCGCCGCGCCGGGTGGCGGCCGGGTCGGTTCCGCCCACCAGCTTGGGGTAGCGGCGCAGGTCGGCGAAGACCCGGCCGGTGCGGACCCGCTCCGGGCTGAAGACCAGCGCGAAGTCCCGGCCCTCGGTCAGCCCGGAGCCGGCCGCCAGGCGCGGCGCCCAGCGGCCCCGGGTGACGCCCACCGGCAGGGTGGTCTCGTAGCTGACCAGCGTGCCCCGGCGCAGCCCGGCCGCGACCGCGTCGGTGGCGGCGTCGAGCAGGGTGAAGTCGGGCGTGCCGTCGACGGCGGTGACCAGCGGGACGACCAGGACGACCGCCTCGGCCCCGGCGACGGCGGCCGAGGTGTCGGTGGTGGCGCGCAGCCGGCCCTCGGCGACCACCCGTTTGAGCGCCTCGTCCAGCCCGGCCTCGCGGGGGAACGGCGGCCGGCCCTGGTTGACCGCCTCGACCACCGTCGGGGCGACGTCGGCGCCGGTCACCCGGTGGCCCTTGGCGGCGAACTGGACGGCGAGCGGCAGACCGAGCTTGCCCAGGCCCACCACGCAGATGTCGAGCGGGCCCGGCGCCGTCCCCCGTTCCGGCCGGCTCATCGCCGTCCCCCGTTCCGGCCGTCGGCGGCCACCGCGGCGGCGAGCCGGCGCCAGGCCGGGTAGCTCCGCAGCCGGCGGCGCACCTGGGCGGGCACCGCGCCGCGCCAGAGCTGCTGCACCAGCGTGGGCGGCGGCGGCCCGGTCTCCCTGCCCGCCTCAAGGTCCACCGGCGCCTCCGCCCGCTCCTCCACCGGCTCCTCCCCGAGCAGGAACAGCTCGTCCGCCAACCCCACCGCGCCGTCCCGGAACACCGGGTAGGCCGCGTACCGCCGCCGGACCCCGTCCGCCCCGGTCTCCGACACCTCCGGCGGTGCGCCGTGCTCCGCCTCGTACGCGATCAGCTCGCGCAGCTCCCGGTACCGCCCGGTGGCGGCCAGCTCCAGCCGGACCCGGTCGGGCACCGCGAGCCGGTGGTACACCTCGCGGGCGCCGAACTGCCGGACGAGCTCGCCGACCCCGTCGCAGACCTGGTCCCGCAGCCCGGCGTCGAGGGCGAGCAGGCCCTCCTGGAGCAGCTGCGGCACCTCCCAGCCGAAGTGCCGGGCCCTGATGGCGTCCAGCTGCCCGCCGGGCGCGGCCAGTTCGGCGGCCACCCACTGCACGGCCGCGACCCCGCGGACCCGGTCCAGCGCGCCGGCCCGCTGGGTGACGTTGCCCCGGTCCTCGCGCAGGACCAGGAAGTAGTGGTCGTAGTCGGCGAGGACGGAGATCCGGCGGGCCCGCAGGCAGGCGGCGAGGGTGAAGGGCTGGTCGGAGTAGACCTTCAGCTCCTCCTTGCGCGCCAGGTTGTGCCGCCTGATCAGGTCGAGCCGGAACAGCTTGGTGTCGGCGAGCGCCCAGGCCAGCGCGGAGTCCTCGAAGCCGACCGAGGCGGCGGTGGCGTCGAAGATGCCCTGCGGCACCAGCCGCCCGTTCACCCCGACCTGCTTGGGGATCAGGACGTCGGACCGCCACTCGTCGGCGGAGGCGACCATCCGTGCCAGGGCCTCGTCGCCGAGCCAGTCGTCGGCGCCGAGGAAGAGCACGTAGCGGCCGCGGGCGAGGGCCAGTCCCCGGTTGGTCGGCGCGGCCGGGCCGCCGGAGTTGGCCTGGTGGACGACCTGGAACAGCCCGGGGTGCCGGGCCGCGTAGGTGTCGAGCAGTTCGCCGCAGCCGTCCGTGGAGCCGTCGTCGACCGCGACCACCTCCATGCGCGCGTGCCCGACGGTCTGCCGGACCAGGGAGTCCAGACAGGCGGTCAGGTACGGCATGGTGTTGTAGACCGCGATCACCACGGTCACGTCGGGTACGGTCATCGGGCGCTGCCCTCCGGTGCGCGGGTCGCCGAGCGGTCGCCGCCCGGCGACGCGCCGTCCGCGGAACGGGGCGGGCGGCGCGTCGCCGGGCGATACAAGGTCAACTCGGCGGCACGCCGTGGGGTCACGTCCACCACCCGCACGAGCGAGGCTGGCCGAACGCCCGGCCGGGCGCTGAACACCTGCTCCCCCGGAGCGACGGCCCCGCCCGCCCGGCGGACGCTCGGCCGGTCGCCCGACACACCCCCGGCCGGACCCCCGGCCGGACCCCCGGCCGGACGCCAAGCCGGACGCCCAGACGGACGCCCAGCCGGTCGCTCAGCCGATCGCGACCTCGGCGTACATCCGGGCGATCACGTCCTCGATCGCCGGCTCCCGCACCGACAGGTCGACCAGCGGATAGCGGGCGGCGACGGCCGCCACCACCGGGGCCGCGCTCTCCTGCGCCGGGAAGGCCAGCCACTGGCGCGGGCCCTCCACCCGGACCACCCGGGCGCCGGGCACCTCGATCGGCGGGTGGCTCCCGGCCAGGTCGACGACCAGGGTCCGCTCGCTGTCCCCCGCCGCGTGCAGGGCCTCCAGTCCGCCGTCGTGGACCACCCGGCCGTGGTCGATCACCATGACCCGGTCGCACAGCTGCTCGATGTCGGTGAGGTCGTGGGTGGTGAGCAGCACCGTGGTGCCGAGGTCCCGGTTCACCTCGCGCAGGAAGTCCCGCACCTTGGCCTTGCTGACCACGTCCAGGCCGATGGTCGGCTCGTCCAGGTACAGCACCCGCGGGTCGTGCAGCAGCGCGGCGGCGAGGTCGCCGCGCATCCGCTGGCCGAGCGAGAGCTGGCGGACGGGTGTGTCGAGCAGCGCGCCGAGGTCGAGCAGTTCGACGCAGCGGTCCAGGTTGGCGCGATATCGGTGGTCGGGGATCCGGTAGAGCCTGCGGGCGAGTTCGTAGGAGTCGCGCAGCGGGAGGTCCCACCAGAGCGTGGTGCGCTGCCCGAAGACGACGCCGATCCGGCGGGCCAGGGCGACCCGTTCGCGGGCCGGGTCGACCCCGGCGACCCGGAGCCGTCCGGCGGTGGGGACGAGGATGCCGGTCAGCATCTTGATGGTGGTGGACTTTCCGGCGCCGTTGGGGCCGATGTAGCCGACGCACTCGCCGGCCTCGACGGTGAAGGTCAGCCCGTCGACGGCGCGCACCTCGCGCTTCTCCCGCCGCAGTCGGCCGGCCTTGGCGCGGACGGTGAAGGTGCGGCGGACGTCGTCGAGTTCGATCAGTGCCATGGTGCTTCCTCAGGTGTCGGGGGAGGGGGTCAGCCGCCGGCGCCGCGGTAGGCGCGCAGCCCGGCGCGCCAGGCCAGGCCGGCGACGGCCAGGGCGCACGCGGCCGCGAGCGGCGAGGCGTACTGGAAGGCGGTGGGCAGGCCCAGCGGGTCGGGCCGGTCGAGGATCCGCAGCGCCGGCAGCCAGTTGACGAAGGCCAGCGGCACGCCGAAGACGGTGCCGGCGACGAGTTCCTTGGCGAAGACGGTCGGCGGGTACTGCAGCACGGTGGCGCCGCCGTAGGTGAAGGAGTTCTGGAGCTCCTTGGCCTCGCCCCACCAGAACTGGAGGCTGGCGAAGCCGATGAAGACCGCGGCGAAGATCAGCGTGCCGCAGACCACCAGGACCGGCAGGAGCAGCACCCGGTCCCAGGTCCAGTGGACGTCCAGCGCCGTCAGCGACCAGACCAGCACGGCCGCCGCCTGGGCGGGCCGGCCGAGCCGGCGCAGCGAGAACCGCTCGGCGCACAGCTGGGCGAGCGCGGGCGCGGGCCGGACCAGCATGATGTCCAGCGTGCCGGTGCGGATCCGCTCGCCCAGGGCGTCGATGGAGCCGACGAAGAGGTTCGCCAGGCCGAGGGCCAGCGCCGAGGTGCCGTAGAGGAAGCCGAATTCGGGCAGGGTCCAGCCGCCGAGCGTGTCGGTGTGGCGGAACATCAGGATCACCACGACGAAGTCGAGGAAGGTCACCACGACGTTGGCGCAGAGCATCATCACGAAAGACGCCCGGTAGGACATGATCGCCCTGGTCCACATGGCGGCGGCGAGCCACCAGGAGCGCACCGCCCACGCCGCCCGGGCGGCCGGGGACTCGCGGGTGACGGCGGGCAGCGGCGCCCGGGTCACGACGGCCTGGTCAGCCACCCTGGACCACCACCTTGCGGGTCGCCAGCAGCTGGACCAGCCGGCCGGCCGCGAGCAGGACGACGGCCCAGCCGAGCTGGAAGCCGAGCGCGCCGAGCAGGCCGGGGCCGGTGACGCGCTCCAGGAAGACATCGGTGGGCACCTTGACCAGGGCCGCCCAGGGCAGCAGCGGGGCGAGGTCGCCGAGCAGGCCGGGGAAGAGCGCGAGCGGCAGCAGCATCCCGGAGAAGAACATCGACACCACCAGGGTCACCGAGCGCACGCCCTCGGAGTCCTGCAGCCAGAAGCCGGTGAGCGAGACCAGGAAGCGCACCCCGAAGCTGACCACCACCGCGAGCAGGGTGGCGAGCAGGAAGTACACCCAGGTCAGCGGGTGTTCGGGAAACCGGACACGGAAGACCAGGGAGCCGACCAGCATCGGCGGCACGCCCCGGGCGAACAGGTGGAAGGCGGCCCGGCCGAGGTCGGTGGCCAGCCACCAGCCCTGGAAGTCCACCGGGCGGTAGAGGTCGACGGCGATGTCACCGCTGCGGAAGCGTTCCTGGACGTCGTCCTGGAAGCCGCCGCCCATGACGGCGACGGTGACCAGCAGTCCCTGGCTGACCCAGATGTAGGTGACCGCGGTGACCTCGTCGTAGCCGCCGAGTCCGGGGCGGGCCTGCCAGAGGGCGAGGAAGGTGGAGGCGAGGATGAAGCCGAAGACGGTGTTGGTGAAGGCCCCGGCGAGGCTGGCGGCCCGGTAGGTGGAGAAGCGCCGGAACGCGCCCCGGACGACGGCCGCGTAGAGGCGCAGGGCCGGGTAGAGGTCCGCTGCTACGCCCCCCGGGGTGCTGCCCGGGGCGTCGGCCGGACGCGGCGGACGCGGGGGTGCGGGCGGGTCGCCGACGGGATCAGGAGGATGGAGCCCAGCGTTCTGCATATTGTCTCCTTGTCGACAAAGAGCGGCACAGGGAGACCCCTGGCCGCGGAAGCGCATGCCGGACCCGCCCCGCCCGCAGCACCCGGGGGGTACCGGGCCCGGCGGAGGGAGCTGCGACGGGCCGGAGCCCGAAGTGGCCGCGCTATGTGGTTCGCACCTTTCACCGTAGCGCCGGGCAACCCGCCGCGCACCCGGTTTTCCCCCGACCGCCCGGCGCCGCTCCACCACCTGATCGACGGTCAAATAGCACATAATCTCGGCATGACCTTGAGCACCGGCCGCCGTGCCAGACGGGCCGCCCGCCGCGAGGCGCGCCGCGCCCTGCCGCTCCGGCGGCGGCTGCTGCCCACCTGGCGGATGTGCCTCGGCGCCGTCCTCGGCATCCTGCTGACCGCCGTCGGCGCCTTCGCCGTGCTCTACGTCATCGTCCCGCTGCCCGACCCCAACGCCCAGGCCGTCGCCCAGAGCAACGTCTACCTCTACGCCGACGGCGTCACCGAGATCGCCCGCACCGGGGCCGTCAACCGCACCGACGTCGACATCGAACGGATCCCCGTCAGCACCCGGCAGGCCGTCGTCTCCGCCGAGGACCGCACCTTCTACCAGAACCGCGGCATCGACCTGAAGGGCATGGTCCGGGCCGGCTGGAACACCCTGACCGGCCAGGGCATGCAGGGCGGCTCCACCATCACCCAGCAGTACGTCAAGAACTACTACCTCACCCAGAGCCGGACCATCGAACGCAAGGGCCGCGAACTCCTGATCGCCCTCAAGGTCGACCAGCAGCGCGACAAGAACGAGATTCTCGCCGGCTACCTCAACACCAGCTACTTCGGCCGGGGCGCCTACGGCATCCAGAGCGCCGCCCGCGCCTACTACGGCGTCGACGTCTCCGAACTCACCCTCCCGCAGAGCGCCTACCTCGCCGCCCTGCTCCAGGCCCCCAGCGCCTACGACGTGAAGACCGCCACCCCCGCCAACCGCGAACGCGCCCTCGCCCGCTGGCAGTACACCCTCGACGGCATGGTCCAGCTCGGCTTCATCAGCGCCACCGAACGCGCCGACACCGCCTTCCCCGACCCGATCGACCCGCAGCCCGCCACCGGCCTGGCCGGCCAGGCCGGCTACCTGGTCGGCGTCGCCGACGACTACCTCGTCACCAACCGCATCCTCGACTCCGCCACCCTCAGGGCCGGCGGCTGGCGCATCACCACCACCTTCGACCAGGACAAGCAGGACGCCTTCGCGCGCGCCGTCCACGACGACCTCACCGAGGAGCTCGACCCCGCCGCCCGGCCCGCCACCGACACCGACGTCCGGGTCGCCGGCGCCTCCGTCGAACCCGCCACCGGCCGCGTCGTCGCCGTCTACGGCGGCCCCGACTACGCCAAACAGCCCTACAACGACGCGCTGCGCCAGGACAACCAGATCGGCTCCACCTTCAAACCGATCGACCTCGCCGCCGGGCTCAGCTCCCACCGGGGCAGCAGCTCCGACGGCCTCCCGATCAGCACCGAGACCCACTACGACGGCACCAGCGAACGCCCCGTCACCGACGCCCCCACCCCGTACGCGCCGCCCAACGAGGACGACATCGACTACGGCTCCATCACCCTGCGCCAGGCCATGGTCAAGTCCGTCAACTCGGTCTACGCGCAGGAGGGCGTCGACGCCGGCCTCGCCCACGTCCGGGAGACCGCCGTCCGGCTCGGCATCCCCGCCGACGTGCCCGGCCTGGACCCGGCCAACACCTCGATGACCCTCGGCACAGCCACCCCCAGCGCCCTCGACCTGGCCGGCGTCTACGCCGCCCTGGCCAACCACGGCGAGGCGCACCGGCCCTGGTCGGTCGCCAAACTGGAGCGGGTCAACCCCGGCCCGGGACAGCTCGACGTACCGGACCTGCCCGAGCAGTCCAGCACCACCGCCCTCGACCGGGGCACCGCCGACGCCGTCACCGACGTCCTGCGCGACGTCATCGGCCCGCGCGGCACCGGCGCCGCCGCCCTCGACCTCGGACGCCCCGCCGCCGGCAAGACCGGCACCACCGACGCCAACCTCTCCGCCTGGTTCGCCGGCTACACCCCAGAACTCGCCACCACCGTCGGACTCTTCCGGGAGAACCCGAAGACCCACGCCAAGGAACCGCTGGCCGGCACCGCCGGCTACGCCCGGATCAACGGCGGCGCCTTCCCCACCCGGATCTGGACCAGCTACATGGGCGACGTCCTGGACGGCACCGTCGTCCGGTCCTTCGAGCTCCAGCCCACCGAGGCCACCAAGTGGCCCGTCGTCGGCGGCCCGAGCACCACCGCGCCGACCTCGGCCTCCCCGTCCGCCACCCCCGCCCCGTCACCCCCCGCGGGTGGCACCACCGGAAGCACCGGCACGGGCGGCACCGGCGGCGCACCGGTCCCCGCCGCCCCGGCCCCGACCGCCCCCCGCCGGCCCACCGCGAGCACCGGACCCGGCACCACCCTGCCGGACCCGGTCATCACCATCGTCACGCCCGAACCGCCCACCCTGGTGCCGCCCACCCGGCCCGAACCCACCCAGTCGCAGCCCTCCCCCACCGCCCGGCCCACCAGCACCCGGCCCACCACCGAACCGGGCACCACCTCCCCCACCGGGACCCCGGAACCGACCCGCTCCCCCGCACCGCCACCCACCGGGGCCACCAAGCCCCCGGGCACCAGCAGGCCCCCGGCCACGGCCGACCCGGCCACCCCGCCGCCCGGCTGAGCCACCCCGCCGCGGCCCGGCCCGGCCACGGGCGGCTCAGGCCACCAACTCGCGCTCCAACGGCGTCCGGAACCTCGGCGTCACCCGCACCTCCCCCAACCAGCCCACCAACCGCTCCGCCTCCGCCCCGACGGCCGCCACCGCGACCGCCGCACATGCCCGTCCGAGGCCAGCAGCCGCAACAGCCGGCTCCCCACACTCTGCTTCGCCTCGTACGGCTTGCCCGCCGCCATCAGCATGGTCTCCCGCAGCGCCGGCACCTCCTCGCCCAGCTCGGCCGTGGTCGCCTCCCCGCGCGCCGCGAGCACCGCCATCACCGCCCGCTCGGTCTCCGCCAACCGCGCCCCGCTCCACCCCTCGGCGAACTCGCCCAGGTGCTTCAGCAGCGTCGCCCGCTCCTTCACCGCGATCGGCCGGGCCGCCGCCGCACTCACGAACGGCGCGAACTCCTCCGTCACCGCGAACAGCGTCCGCCGCATCGACAGCAGCTTCACCAGCGAGACGTCCTCGTACAGCGCCCGCTCCACCTCCCCCGCCGACGGCTCCCGCAGCCGCGCGCACGCCGACAGGTACACCGTCGCCGGATCGGAGGCGTGCAGCCCGACCACCGCGTCCGCGGTCTCCTCCACCCGCACCACCCGCGCCGCCGGCGCCAGCACCTGCCGCAGCCCCAGCCGCGCCCGCCGCTGCCCGTCACCGACCCGAACCGCCCCAGTGCTCACCATGCGCGGATCCTACGGTCCGTCACCGACAACTGCCGGAAAGGACTTCCGACTGGCCTGGACCGGTCTTGACCGGACCACGCGCACCCGGGCCACACTGGGACCCGCCCCGAGCGTCCGCCGTCGCCCCGGCCGTGAGGCCATCACCGAGGAGTCCTCATGAACCGTTCCTCCGCGCTACGGCTGCGCGCCGCCGCAGCCCTCGCCGTCCCCGCCCTCCTGCTCGGCGGAGCCGGCACGGCCCTCGCCGCCCCGGCCGCCCCCGCCCGGACCACCGCCTGGACCGAGACCGCGGTCTTCGTCGGCACCGCCTACGGGCACACACCGAACTCGGCGATCGTCGCCGCCGGCGAGGTGGCCTACACCAAGGCCGTCTCGGCGTTCTGGCTGCGCAGCCAGTGCAACATCGGCCTCACCAATGCGACCCCGGACGGGATCGGCTGGTACCTGGGCCAGGCCCGTCTGTACTGCAGCCGCTGACCGGCCGCCGTCCCGCCGGGGCACACCGGTGCGCCCGGCGGGACCGCCCTGGTCAGTCGTCGGGCGAGAGGATGAACAGCGGGAACACCCGGCGCTCCGGCACCCCGCCGATCTCCTCCATCGCCGCCCGGATCTCCCGCAGGTGGCCGACCGTCAACTGCAGCGGCACCTCGTACGGCTGGTAGGTGGACCGGATCGGGTAGTCCACCCCCGGCTCCGCGCTCATCTCGATGTGGCAGCCCAGCACATGGCTGACCGCCCGCCCCTCGCAGAACTCCACCAGCCGCCCGATCGAACGCCCGAACGCCGCCCAGTCCTGGATGTAGAGCCGCCCGGGATAGACCGTGTCACCGGTGAGCAGGAACCCGCTCCACGGATCGAAGAACGTCACCGCCGCCTCGTGGTGCCCCGGCGTCGCCAGGCACTCCAGCACCCGGCCCCCGAGGTCGACCCGCGCCACCGCGTCCGGGTCCGCGTCGAAACCGAGGAACGCCCACACGGTCGCCCTGTCCGCCGGGACCAGCCGGGTGTCCGGCCGCCCCTCGAACTGCCCGTCCCCAGCGACGTGGTCCCCGTGCGCGTGGGTGTGCAGCACCAGCAGCTCGTACCCGTCCCGCGGATTGCGCTCCAGCCACTCGCCGAGGAGCCCGTCGACGGTCTCCCGCAGCGGGAAGAACTCCGCCGACGCGGTGGCCCCGGTGTCGATCAGCACCGCCCGCTCATTGCCGAACAGCAGGAACAGGAACGGCGCCTCGTAGTTCACCGCCATGTTCTGCCGCAGGATCACGGTGTGCTCGTCGTACCGGTGGACCTGGATGTCCGGATCGGTGTTGTGCTTCGCCGACTCCGAGCCGTGGATCCACCGCACCCCGTCCAGCCCCCGCACCTCCGCGGCGGTCCCGCCGAAGTCGACCGAAGAGCCGTTCCCGCCCATACCCGTCCCCTTGCTCCGTGTACGCCGTGAGGTGCGACCCGTCCCCCTCGGCGACGCTACCACCGCGCCGCACCGGCCCCCGGGCCCTCCGGGGAACGGCGGCGGGCCGCCGCGCCCACGGCACGGCGGCCCGCCGGGAGCCCGCGTTCAGCGGCTCACAGGTACAGCCCGGTCGACCCCTCGGTGTCACCGAAGCGCGTCGCGGCCACGGCGTGCAGATCGCGCTCCCGCAGCAGCACGTAGGTGGCGCCGCGGACCTCGACCTCCAGCTTGTCCTCGGGGTCGTAGAGCACCCGGTCGCCGGGCTCCACCGAGCGCACGCTCTGGCCGACGGCGACCGCCGCGGCCCAGGCGCAGCGCTTGGAGATCTCGGCCGTGGCCGGGATGAGGATGCCGCCGGTGGAACGGCGCTCGCCCTCCCCGCCCTCGGTCCGCACCAGCACGCGGTCGTGCAGCATCTTGATCGGCAGCTTCTCGCCCAACCGGTCGTGGCGCCGCTCGTCGGCCTCGACGGAGAGGGACTGCTGGGTGGGTTCGTCGTTCGTGCTCACGATCCCGAAGGTACCGCCCCCGGGCGCCGCGCGTGACGCCAGCCCGGCCCCACCACGAAAGGCCCCCCGCCGCGCGGCCCCGCCCCGGACGACGTCGGGCCGGGCACCAGGTGCCCGGCCCAGGACGTGCCGCCGCGGATCAGCCCTTGCGGCGCTTGCGCGCGGAGGCGACCAGCAGCACCAGGCCGACCCCGACCAGCGCGGCCGGAACGATCCGCTCCTTGCGCGGCTGCCCCTTCTCGTCCACGAACTGCGCCCGGGCCTGCTCGACCAGCCCGCTCGCGGCCACGTACGCCCGGCCCGCCTTCTCCTCGACCGCGGCCACGGCCTTCGCCTTGACCTGGGCGGTGACGGTGGTCGGATGCACCCGCACGGCGAGCTCGTCCAGGGTCGCCGCCAGCTGGGTGCGGGTACGGGTGATGTCCGCCTCGATCTGGGCGGTCGTCCGCGCCGACTTGTCCGTAGTACTCGCCTCGCCCACTCGGGCCACCCCATTCACTGATGTTGTCCTGTGCGACTGACCCAGTGTGTCAGCTGCCACCCGGGCCCGCGCGGCCCCACCCACCATCAGGGGTAAGTTGGCCGTGGTACGACTGCCCGCCCAGCACCAGGAGAAACCCCGTGAGTGAGCGTCTCCAGCCCGGTGACACCGCGCCCGCCTTCACCCTGCCCGACGCCGACGGCAACGACGTGTCCCTGGCCGGACACCTCGGCCGCAAGGTGATCGTCTACTTCTACCCGGCCGCGCTCACCCCCGGCTGCACCAAGCAGGCCTGCGACTTCACCGACAACCTCGAGGTCTTCGCCGGCGCCGGCTACGACGTCATCGGCATCTCGCCGGACAAGCCGGAGAAGCTCGGCAAGTTCCGCGAGGCCGAGGACCTCAAGGTCACCCTGCTCTCCGACCCGGAGAAGAAGGTGCTGGAGGCCTATGGCGCGTTCGGCGAGAAGAAGCTCTACGGCAAGACCGTCACCGGCGTGATCCGGTCGACCGTGATCGTGGACGAGCAGGGCAAGGTCGAGCACGCGCTCTACAACGTGAAGGCGACCGGCCACGTGGCCAAGCTGCTGCGCGACCTCGAGGTCGAGGCGGCCTGACCCGACGGGGGCTTCCCCCGGAGGACGACGAGCCCGGACGGCCGCCGCCCGGACGACGCAGCGGTGGCGGCGCACCCCCCGACCGGGTGCACCGCCACCGCCGTCTCTCACCTCAGGCGTCCGCTGTCATCAGCAGGCGCCGAGGTCGCTCCAGACACCCCAGGCGCCGCTGGCGCTCGGGTCGTCGCCCTTGGTCCACCACTTGTTCTGGTAGTAGTGGCCCTTCCAGGAGACCTTGGTCGTGCTGGCATAGGTGGTGCCCGCGTCCCAGCTCGGCGCACCGGCGCAACCGGCCGGCGGAGTCGTCGGCGGCGTGGTGGGAGGCGTGGTGGGCGGGGTGGTCGGCGGCGTCGTGGGAGGCGTCGTCGGCGGAGTGGTGGGCGGGGTGGTCGGCGGCGTCGTGGGAGGCGTCGTCGGCGGGGTCGTGGGCGGAGTGGTCGGCGGGGTCGTACCGCCGTCCACCGCGCCGCGGGTCAGGTCGCCCTTGAGCCCGTACAGCGTGCCCGCCACGTTGACCGTCCAGTTGGACGGCATCGACACAGGCAGGTAGTAGACGAAGTCCAGGTCGACCGAGGCCCCCGGGGCGAGCGACTGCCAGCCCGGCAGCTTGACCGACACCCGGTTGTAGTTGCCCTTCAGACCGCCCACGTTCGGACCGGTGTGGTCCTGCTTGATCACCGTCAGACCGAAGCCCGACTGGTCCTTGGCGTTGCCCGGGGCCGAGTTGCCGTAGTCGAACTGGAACTCGGTGCCGCCCGGCAGGGTCAGCGTCGAGTTGTTGACGATGTGGATCTTCGGGTTGATCGGGTAGTTCGAGTCGCCCAGGGCGAAGTTGGTGAACGACACGTCGACCGGCAGCGTCTGCTGCGGCAGCGCCGTCGTCGAACGGATCGCCCCGTACGGCGAGGCCGCCTTGAACTTGTCGTACATCAGCGAGGTCAGCGTGTTGCCGGGCACGTACTGGCCCTTGCCGCCGTTCGCGGCCGCGTCCCACTTGTAGTCGCCCGCGAGCTCCCAGATCATCGCGCCACCGGCGCCCTGGTTGACGATGTAGTCGGCCTTGGCCGCGACCGACTGCTCGTCCTCGGTCGACAGGAAGACCTTCTTGCTGTCGTTCCACAGCCACGACGCGACCAGCGAGGAGCTGTAGTTGCGCACGTAGCTGCCCTGCAGCGCGGTGTCCTTGACCCCGTACTTGGACAGGTAGTCGGGCAGGATGCCCTTCTCCAGGTTCTTCGCGTGCCACATCGGGTTCGACCCGGCCGGGGACTCCTTGCCCGCGTCGTCCTTGTCGTTCCAGATGTTGTCGATACCGACCGCGCCGTCACCGCAGGAGGTCAGGCCGGCGCCGACCGGGCAGGTCGTCGCTGCGGCGGTACCCCAGAGGCCGTTGGTGCCGCCCTGGACGTTCTTGAAACCGCGGGTGTAGTACGGCAGGCCGACATTGACCCGGCCGCCCGGCATCGAACCGCGGAAGTAGTGGTACGACCAGTCCGCGTTGAGATACCCGATCCCGCCGTACTGGCCGGTGCCGTAGACATTGGCCGCCGCCAGCTCGCCGTCCTTGCCGTCGTCGAACAGCGAGGCGTTCGGGCCGACGTACTTGTTCCAGGCGCCGTGCAGGTCGTACGACATGATGTTGACGTAGTCCAGGTACTGCGCCACCTGGAAGGTCTCCATGCCGCGCAGCAGGTAGCCGGACGACGGGGCCGCGACCGAGAGCAGGTAGTGCTTGCCGTCGGCGGCACCCGCCCGGTCCAGCTTCTCCCGCAGGGTCTTCATCAGGGCGGCGTAGCCCTTGGCCAGCGAGCCGCGCTTGCTGTTGGCGAGCTGCCAGTCCAGCGGGTTGCCCGCGTCCTTCATCGAGGTCGGGTACTCGTAGTCGACGTCGACGCCGTTGAACCCGTACTTCTTGATGAAGTCGACGGCCGAGGCGGCGAAGGTGTCGATGCCCGCCTGGTTGACGCTGCCGTCCGGGTTGACGGTCATCGAGTAGAAGCCGCCGCTGTTGACGCGCTTGCCGTCGTCACCGAAGAAGCCACCCGTCTCCGTCCAACCACCCACCGAGATGAGGGTCTTGACGTTCGGGTACTGCTTCTTGTACTTGGCCAGCAGGTTGAAGTTCCCCTTGTACGGCAGCGAAGGGTCGAGCTCCGCGCCGGGCACACCGGGGAACGAGATGCCGGTGGCCTCGTTCTTGTCGTTGTCGGTACCGACGGACAGCTTGTTGTCCGAACCGACGTGACCGAAGGCGTAGTTGAGGTGGGTGACCTTGTCCCACGGGATGTCGCTGACCAGGTACGGCGGCGTGCCGTCCTTGCCGCTGCGCCAGCCGGTGAAGTAGCCGATGATGCGGCGCTGGTGATCGGCGCCCATCTTCTCGCGGCCGTTGGTGTCGTAGACGCTGCAGTACGGGACGTCGACACCGGGTGTGGCGTAGAGGCCGTCGGGACGACAGGCGGCGTTGTCGACGGTGGCGGACGCCTGGGAGGGCGCCGCGCCCAGCGTGGCCATCAGCAGGCCGGCCATCGTGGCCGCAGCCAGCGAGGCCAGGCCGGCGCGGGCCGCCGGGCTCTTGGACCGACGGGCAGCGGTGGGACGCCGCTCCGCCGTGGATCGGATCAACACTCGGTCCTCCGGGCAGAGTGTCGGCGCGTGCCTGTGGGGGAGCACGCACGTGGGGGAAAGCAGATTGGCGCCGAAGCTATGTGGTCTGAACCACATAGGTCAATAGGTCTGTACCAATTGGTAATCAAATCCCCAACCCCGCCGGTCGAACGACCCCCCTCCACCCGTCACCCGAACCCCACCACCCCCACCCGCCCCACCGCCCCTCCACCCCCTGGAGCGACCCCCGGCACATCCCCCGCAGCACCCCGCCGGAGGCACCCCGTAACGGATCACCCCCGCACTCGTTCGCACACACGGGGGACGGGCACACACCAGCCCGAAGGGGGAGCACCATGCCTGCCGAGTACACCCGTGACCTGCTCGCGGAGAGGGCCGCGGCCGCCGCATCGCTCGACGAGATGCTCGTCGCGCTGGGCAGGGAGCCGAACAAGGACCGCCGCAAGTACCTGCGGCGCAAGCTGACCGAGTTCGCCGTCGACACCTCGCACTTCCGCCCCGGGGGCAGCATCTACACCCGGGAGCTGCTGCAGGAGGCGGTCGACGCCTCCTGCAGCGTCGCCGGGGCCGTCCGCCACCTCCAGCTCCGGCAGGCCGGTGGCACCCAGGCCCACATCGGACGCCGGATCAAGGCGCTCGGCATCGACACCTCGCACTTCACCGGGCAGGCCCACAATCGAGGCAAGCACTCGACCAGGCGGCTCTCGCCCAACGAGATACTGGTCCAGCGCCCCTCGGAGGCGAAGCGCCTGCCCGGCCACCGCATCCGCGCCGCACTGGCCGAGCTCGGCCGACCGGATCTCTGCGAGGGATGCGGCACCGGCCCCGAGTGGCGGGGGCGACCGTTGACCTTGGAAGTGGACCACATCAACGGCGACTGGTCCGACAATCGGCCGGACAACCTCCGACTGCTCTGTCCGAACTGCCACGCCATCACTGCCACGTACTGCCGACGGAAGAGCGCCCGGCCGTAACAGGCCGATCGGAAGGTGCCGACGGTTCCGCGAGCCCAGTACCATGATGGCCAGCAGGACAGGCGGCCGTGGCGCAGAGGCGACGCAGACGGTTTAGGTCCGTTGGCCCGTGAGGGCTTGAGGGTTCGAATCCCTTCGGCCGCACCAGGTATCGGCTTCAAATCGAAGGCCCGCCCCGAATCGATCTTCGGGGCGGGCCTTCGTCGTTCGCGGTGTTCCGGATCAGCCGATCAGGTCCTTCACGACCGGGGCGAGGGCGCGGAAGGCCTGGCCGCGGTGGCTGATGGCGTTCTTCTCCGCCGGGGTGAGCTCGGCGCAGGTGCGGGTCTCGCCGAGGGGCTGGAGGATCGGGTCGTAGCCGAAGCCGCCGTCGCCCGCCGGGGCGGTTCGCAGGGTGCCCAGCAGGCGGCCCTCGACGACGCGCTCGGTGCCGTCCGGCAGGGCGAGGGCGGCGGCGCAGAAGAAGTGGGCGCCGCGGTGCTCGGGGGCGATGTCGGAGAGCTGGGCGAGCAGCAGGTCGAGGTTGGCGCGGTCGTCGCCGTGCTTGCCGGACCAGCGGGCGGAGAGGATGCCGGGGGCACCGCCCAGGACGTCGACGCAGAGACCGGAGTCGTCGGCGACGGCGGGCAGGCCGGTGGCGCGGGCCAGGGCGTGCGCCTTGAGCAGGGCGTTCTCGGCGAAGGTGATGCCGGTCTCGGGGACGTCGGGGATCTCCGGATAGGCGTCGGCGCCGACCAGTTCGACGTCCAGGCCGGCGTCGCCGAGGATGTCGCGGAGTTCGGCGACCTTGTGCTGGTTGCGGGTGGCGAGGATGAGTCGGGTGGTCATGGATCCACCCTAAACGGACAGGGCCCGTGAGCCCTCGTCAGCCGGTGCCGAGTCAGCCGGTGCAGACCTTGGTGAGGTTGGAGGCGGCGCTGCCGAGCGGCTTGAAGTCCGGGACCTGCTTGTTGTTGACGGCCTGCTGGACCTTGTCGACCTGGGTGTTGAGGTCGTTGATGGCCTGGACGACGTCGGTGTCCTTGGAGTTCTTGCCCAGCTGGTCGAGGTCGTTCTTGAGCTTCTGCAGCGCCTGCCCGGCGGCGGCCGAGTCGTTGCTCGCGTTGCTGTAGGCGTTGCTGACCTCGTTGATGTCCCCGGTGATCTTGACGGCGGTGTTGCCGCAGTCGAGTGCCTTCTGGGCCGCGGAGCAACTGACCGCGCTGAGGGGGAGGATGGCGATCAGGCCGGCCACGGCGAGCATGGTGGGGCGGGCAATGCTCTGGGGCATCCGGTCCTCCTGGGTGCGCGGGTCTCCGGAAGGGAAGGACGCGCGCTGAGGGGTGCGCGGTTCCCGGAACGGGGTGCTGCGGGAACCGTACGGGCTCCGGACCCGGCGTGTACAGCGGCCTGGTCCGGAGCCCGGGGGATTTCGCGGAACCGAAATGGAACCGGTATGCGGGGCGTAGCGGTGTCAGCCCTCCAGCTCGCCGAGGACCTTGCGCTGGACCTCGTCGAGCTCGGCGCAGCCGAGGGTGCCGAGGTCGAGCAGCTGGTCGAGCAGGGCGCGGTCGAAGGGGGCGCCTTCGGCGGTGCCCTGGACCTCGACGAAGCGGCCGTCGGAGGTGCAGACGATGTTCATGTCGGTCTCGGCGCGGACGTCCTCCTCGTAGCGGAGGTCGAGCATGGGGGTGCCGTCGATGATGCCGACGCTGACGGCGCTGACCCCGCCGGTGATCGGCTTGCCCTTGGCGCGGAGGAGCTTGCGCTCGCGGGCCCAGCCGACGGCGTCGACGAGGGCGACGTAGGCGCCGGTGATGGCGGCGGTGCGGGTGCCGCCGTCGGCCTGGAGGACGTCGCAGTCGAGGACGATGGTGTTCTCGGCGAGGGCGCGGTGGTCGACGACGGCGCGCAGCGAGCGGCCGATGAGGCGGCTGATCTCGTGGGTGCGTCCGCCGAGGCGGCCCTTGACGGATTCGCGGTCGCCGCGGGTGTTGGTGGCGCGCGGGAGCATGGAGTACTCGGCGGTGACCCAGCCTTCGCCGCTGCCCTTGCGCCAGCGGGGGACGCCCTCGGTGACGCTGGCGGTGCACAGCACCTTGGTGTCGCCGTAGGAGATGAGGACGGAGCCTTCGGCGTGCTTGCTCCAGCCCCGTTCGATGGTGACGGGGCGGAGCTGGTCGGGGGTGCGGCCGTCGATGCGTGACATAGACACCGAGCGTAGTCGGTTGCGGGGGGCGTCCCGGGCGTGCCGGGCGTGCCGCGGCCCGCCGACCGGAGGGGTCGGCGGGCCGGGGTGGCGCGGGGGCCGGGGCCGGGCCGGCGCGGAGGCCGGGGCCGGGCCGGCGCGGGCGCCGGGTGGAGCGAGCCGGTGGGCTCAGCTCACATCATGTCCTCGATGTCGGCGGCGATCGGGTCGGCGTCGGTGCCGATGACAACCTGGATCGCGGTGCCCATCTTGACGACGCCGTGGGCGCCGGCGGCCTTCAGCGCGGCCTCGTCGACGAGGGAGGCGTCCTTGACCTCGGTCCGAAGGCGGGTGATGCAGCCCTCGACCTCTTCGATGTTGTCGATGCCGCCGAGACCGGCGACGATCTTCTCAGCCTTGCTGGCCATTGCTTTCTCCCTCTGTCTCGGCTCGTCGGCTGCTCTGCCGGGTGCCGTGCTGCGCGGTGACCTCGGTCGCGGGTGACACGTGGTCAGTGGTCGGTCGTGCCGTGGCGTGCTGTCGGAGCAGCGCGACCAGCATGACGCGATCCGGACCGATATGTCACGTTAGTCCACTTTTGGCCCACTTCGACGCGCATACCCCTGTTCGGCACCCGAGGATGACGAGCAGCGGGCCCGGTCTCCCGGTGCGCGGACTGCGTCCCAAAGTGGTCTACACCAATATATGTGTACTCCGATGAACGCAGGAAGGGCCCCGGGCGTTCCCGGTCCCCGCCCGAGGTCCCGCCGGGGACCACCGGACGGCAACCGCACTCGGAGGGCGAAGGATGAGTACGGCAGGCGCCGCGGCGTCACAGACCACGTGGTGGCACACCTTCTACGGCGGGCTCCAGAAGATGGGCCGCTCGCTCCAGCTGCCGGTGGCGGTCCTCCCGGCCGCCGGCATCCTCAACCGGCTCGGGCAGCCCGACGTCTTCGGCAAGGACGGCCTGGGCTGGGACAACGTCGCCAAGGTCTTCGCCGCGGCGGGCGGCGCGCTGCTGGACTCCTCGCTCGGCCTGCCGATGCTGTTCTGCATCGGCGTCGCGATCGGCATGGCGAAGAAGGCCGACGGCTCGACCGCGCTCGCCGCGGTGGTCGGCTTCCTCGTCTTCTACCGGGTGCTGCACGCCTTCCCCGAGCAGTGCAAGCCGCCGACGGTGCTGATCAGCGACCAGTGCGTGGACTACACCTCGGCGAAGGCCGCCGCCGCGACGTACCAGAACCCCGGAGTGCTGGGCGGCATCCTGATCGGCCTGATGTCGGCCTGGCTCTGGGTGCGCTTCCACCGCACCCGGCTGGTCGACTGGCTGGGCTTCTTCAACGGCCGCCGCCTGGTCCCGATGATCACCGCCCTGGTCGGGATGGTCATGGCCTGTCTGGCGCTGTGGGTCTGGCCGCCGATCGGCCGGGGCCTGAACGACTTCAGCCAGACCCTGGCCGACCTGGGATCGGTCGGCGCGGGCATCTTCGGCGTGGCCAACCGGGCCCTGCTGCTGATCGGCATGCACCAGCTGCTGAACACCTTCGTCTGGTTCCAGTTCGGCGAGTTCACCAAGCCGGACGGCACGATCGTGCACGGCGACATCCCGCGCTTCCTGGGCGGGGACCCGACGGCCGGGCAGTTCCAGTCCGGCTTCTTCCCGATCATGATGTTCGCGCTGCCGGCGTGCGCGCTGGCCATCGCGCACGCCGCCAAGCCGCACCGGCGCAAGGAGATCTACGGCCTGATGGTCTCGCTGGGCCTGACCTCCTTCGTGACCGGCGTCACCGAGCCGATCGAGTACTCCTTCGCGTACATCGCCCCGGCGCTGTACGCGGTGCACGCCCTGCTGACCGGCGTCTCGATGGCGGTCACCTGGGCGCTGGGGGTGCACGACGGCTTCAGCTTCTCGGCCGGTCTGATCGACTACGCGATCAACTGGAGCCTGGCCACCAAGCCCTGGCTGATCATCGTCATCGGCGCCTGCTTCGCCGCCGTGTACTACGCGCTCTTCCGCTTCATCATCGTGAAATTCGACCTGAAAACCCCGGGGCGGGAGGACGAGAGCGAGGTCGAGGACGTGACCAAGGCATAAACCGAGCGTCACCGCCGCCAATCCGAAAAGGCCCCCGGACCGATGGTCCGGGGGCCTTCGGCATATCCGGCCCGGGCCGATGGTCCCGGTGCGGAACGCCGGACCGTCACCGGTGACGAGCCATCGGTGACCTGCCGGGGAGTCCCGGGGGCCGTCGGCTTTTTGTTGCGCAATTAGCCAAAATCCCAATCACGGCGGGTAATCAAGATCGTTGATCCGCAAGTAGGTTTCGATTTCATAGCGCTTCCCATCAGCACCGCTTTCGAGGGTTCCCCGCTCCCTCCACCCGTGCTACAAAACTGGTCTACACCACGTGTGGTGTAGACCAGTTCGCGGTTCGGCCCCTGTGCCCTCCCCCCGACCGACCCGCCCTTGCCGTAAGGAATCCACCCCCATGAGTCAGTCTGCGCAGGCACCGGCGCCCGCCACGGCTCCGGCCACACCCAGTCCCGCCAAGAAGTTCGGCCAGAACCTGCTCCAGGGCCTGCAGAAGATCGGCCGCAGCCTCCAGCTGCCCATCGCCGTCCTCCCCGCCGCCGGTCTGCTGATGCGACTGGGCCAGGACGACGTGTTCGGCAAGGACGGCCTCGGCTGGGACAAGGTCGCCGCGGTGTTCGCCGCCGCGGGCAACGGCGTCTTCGACAACCTGCCGCTGCTCTTCGCGGTCGGCATCGCCATCGGCTTCGCCAAGAAGGCCGACGGCTCGACCGCGCTGGCCGCCCTGGTCGGCTTCCTGGTCTACAAGAACGTGCTCACCGCGTTCCCGATCGCCGAGGGCCACATCGCCGACGGCAAGTGGGTCCCCGCCACCTACCAGAACCCCGGTGTGCTCGGCGGCATCGTGATCGGCCTGCTCAGCGCCGTGCTGTGGCAGAAGTACCACCGCACCAAGCTGGTCGACTGGCTCGGCTTCTTCAACGGCCGCCGCCTGGTCCCGATCCTGATGGCCTTCGTCGGCACCGCCGTCGGTGTCCTCTTCGCCCTGACCTGGGGCCCCATCGGCGACGCGATCAAGAGCCTGAACGACACCCTCATCGGTGCGGGCGCCGTCGGCGCCGGCGCGTTCGGCCTGGTCAACCGCGGTCTGCTGCCGGTCGGCATGCACCAGTTCGTGAACTCCTACGCCTGGTTCCAGACCGGTGACTTCACCAAGCCCGACGGCACCGTCGTGCACGGCGACCTGACCCGCTTCTTCGCCGGCGACCCGACCGCCGGACAGTTCATGTCGGGCTTCTTCCCGATCATGATGTTCGCCCTCCCGGCCGCCGCCTTCGCGATCGCCCACACCGCCAAGCCGCACCGCCGCAAGGCCGTCACCGGCATGATGCTGTCGCTGGCCCTGACCTCCTTCGTGACCGGTGTCACCGAGCCGATCGAGTTCTCCTTCGTCTTCATCGCCCCGGTGCTGTACGTCATCCACGCGCTGCTGACCGGCATCTCGATGGCCGTCACCTGGGCGCTCGGCGTGCACGACGGCTTCACCTTCTCCGGCGGTCTGATCGACTACGCGCTCGCCTGGAGCAAGGCCACCGACCCGTGGATGATCATCCCGATCGGCCTGGCGTTCGCCGCGCTGTACTACTTCCTCTTCCGCTTCGCGATCCTGAAGTTCGACCTCAAGACCCCCGGCCGCGAGGACGAGGACGAGATCGAGGACGTCACCAAGGCCTGAGGCCCGACGCCCGGAACCACCCGCACGCCGCTCACGGCCCCGCCCCGCCACCCGCTCCCCCGGGTGGCGGGGCGGGGCCGTTCCGCGTACCCGGGGCCGTTCTGCGGGCCCGGGGCCGTTCTGCGGGCCCGGGGCCGTTCTGCGGGCCCGGGGCCGGTTCACGGCGTCCCCGCACCGGCCGCGCGGGCGTCCACGGAGGTGGCCACCCGCTGGGACGACGGTTGACGAACCGGCGAGGGCGCTGGTCAACTGGGGCGGTGAACGCCTCCCACCCGCTGGTGACCCGCAGCCACATCGACTTCGGTCGCGTGTGGTCCGCGGCGTGTCGCGGCTGACCCGAGCGCTCCCCGCGCCGCCGCCCGGCTGACCTCCCGCCGCGCCCGGCCGTTCCTCCCCTTCCCCGCGCCCGCCCGTGCCCCGGGCGCGCGGCCCCGTGCCCGTCCGCACCGCCCGTCCCCGTACCCGTACCGCCCCGGCCGCCCCACCGCGTCCAGGCCGTGCGCCGAGGGTCACGGGCCGGTCCGCGACCGCCGCACGCACCGCTTCCGTACGAGGAAAGTCAAGGCCACCCATGCCCCGCCAACTGCACCTTTCCACCGCCCTCGACAGCCCCGGCCGGTTCGACGCCGCCCACTTCACCGACCTCGCCCGGCTCGCCGAACGCGCCACCCTCGACTTCGTCACCCTCGACGACTCCTACACCCCCGAGCCCGGCCGGCTCGACGCGCTGGCGACCTTCGCCCGGCTCGCCCCGGTCACCCGGGGCCTCGGCCTGGTCCCGACCGTCACCACCACCCACACCGAGCCCTTCCACACCTCGATCGCGGTCAACACCCTGGACTGGGTCAGCGAGGGCCGGGCCGGCTGGCTGGTCGGGGTCTCCGACACCGAGGCCGAGGCCAGGGCCTTCGGCCGCCGCGGCACCGCCCCCGCCGAGGAACTCTGGGCCGAGGCCGCCGACGCCGCCGAGGCAGCCTCCCGGCTCTGGGACAGCTGGGAGGACGACGCGGAGATCCGCGACACCGCGACCGGCCGCTTCGTCGACCGCGCCAAGCTGCACTACGTCGACTTCGAGGGCCCGCACTTCTCGGTCCGGGGGCCGTCCATCACCCCGCGCCCGCCGCAGGGCCGCCCGGTGATCGCGGTCACCGTCGCCGCCGCCGACCTCGCGCCGGACGCCGACCCCGGCGGCCGCGCCCGGGTCGCCACCGCGGCCCGCCACGCGGACGTCGTCCTGCTCGACGCCCCCGACCGGGCCACCCGGCTGACCGCCGCCACCGAACTGCGGCTGCGCGGCGGCGAGGCGCTGCGGATCCTGGCCCGGGTCCCGGTCGCGCTCACCACCGCCGCCGCGACCGCCGCCCTGCTCACCGAGGCCACCGAGGGCGGCGGCGGGGTCGACGGCTTCCACCTGGTGCCCGCCGACCCGGCCCGCGACCTCGCGGTGCTCGCCGACCACGTGGTGCCGGCCCTGCGCGAGCGCGGCCTGTTCCGCACCGCCTACACCGGCCGCACCCTGCGCGACCGGCTCGGCCTGGCCCGGCCCGCCAGCCGCTACGCGTCCGGCACCGGCACCGCCGCCACCGAGCCACCCCGCACCGGGACATCCGCCACCGACACATCAGCCGCCGGAACGCCCGCCGGTACGCCCACCCGCCCCGCCGCGACCGCCGAGGTGACCCGATGACGGACCGTCCGCTCAAGCAGATCCACCTCGCCGCGCACTTCCCCGGCGTCAACAACACCACGGTGTGGACCGATCCGGCCGCCGGCAGCCAGATCGCCTTCGAGTCCTTCCGCCACCTCGCCGCCACCGCCGAGCGCGGCCGGTTCGACTTCCTCTTCCTCGCCGAGGGCCTGCGGCTGCGCGAGGTCAAGGGCCGGATCCACGACCTGGACGTGCTGGGCCGACCCGAGTCGATCACCGTGCTGGGCGCGCTCGCCGCCGTCACCACCCACCTGGGGCTGGCCGCGACCGTCAACGCCACCTTCAACGAGCCGTACGAACTGGCCCGCCGCTTCGCCTCGCTGGACCATCTCTCCGGCGGCCGCGCCGCCTGGAACGTGGTCACCTCCTCGGACGCCTTCACCGGCGAGAACTTCCGCCGCGGCGGCTACCTCGACCGCGCCGACCGCTACACCCGGGCCGCCGAATTCGTGCAGCTGGCCCGGGAGTTCTGGGACGCCGCGGGCGCCGGCACGGTCCGCCACCAGGGCCCGCAGTTCGACGTCGAGGGCACCCTGTCGCTGCCCCGCCCGCCGCAGGGCCACCCGGTGGTGATCCAGGCCGGGGACTCCGACGAGGGCCGCGAGTTCGCCGCCGCCACCGCAGACGTGGTCTTCAGCCGGCACTCCACCCTCGCCGCCGGGCAGGCCTTCCACGCCGACGTCAAGCGGCGGCTGGCCGCGTACGGCCGCAAGCCCGACGAACTGAAGATCATGCCCGGGGTGACCTGGGTGCTGGGCGACACCGAGGAGGAGGCCGTCGAACGGGCCGCCGCGATCCGCCGCGCCCAGGTGAGCCCGGCCACCACCGTCGCCTACCTGGAACAGGTCTGGGGCGTCGACCTCTCCGGCCACGACGTGGACGGCCCGCTGCCGGAGGCCGACCCGGTGCGCGGCTCCGGGCTGGTCCAGGGGCGGACCTCGCTCGGCGATCCGCTGGAGATCGCCGCCGAGTGGCGGGCGGTGGCCGCCGCGAAGGGGCTCAGCAGCCGCGAGCTGGTGATCGAGGTGACCGGCCGGCAGTCCTTCATCGGCACCCCGCGGAGCGTGGCCGAGCAGATCGACCGCCATGTGCAGAGCGACGCGGCGGACGGCTTCATCCTCGTCCCCCACCTCACCCCGGGCGGGCTGGACGAGTTCGTCGACCGGGTGGTGCCGCTGCTCCAGGAGCGCGGGGTGTTCCGCACCGAGTACACCGGGACGACGCTGCGCGACCACCTCGGCCTGCCGGTTCCCGGCCGCCGCTGAGCCGCTGAGCCGCCGTCGGGTCGCTGCCCGGCCGCTGCCGGGGCCGACCCCGGCGGCGGCGGGCCCGACCGGGCCGGACTCAGATCTCGTAGACCGCCCCGGCCCTGGCGATCTCGACCGGCCCGGGATAGGCGGCGGCCGCGTCCCGCCGGTTGAGCTCGGCGTCCGTCCACGGCGGGATGTGGGTGAGCACGAGCCGGCGGGCGCCGGCCGCCGTGGCGTGCTCACCCGCCTCGCGGCCGTTGAGGTGGACGGCCCGGTAGGTGTCCCGGCCGTCCAGGTAGGCGGCCTCGCAGAGGAAGAGGTCGGTGTCCCGGGCGAGTTCGACGAGTTCGGCGCTCTCCCCGGTGTCGCCGGAGTAGACCAGGCTGCGGCCGCCGTGTTCGAGCCGGAAGGCGAAGGCGTCGACGGGGTGGTTGACCTGGGCGACGTCGATCCGGAAGGGACCGAGGTCGAAACGGCCCGGGGTGAGGGTACGGAACTCGAACACCTCCTTCATCCCCGGGTTCTCGGGCATGTCGTAGGCGCGGGCCATCCGTTCGGCGGTGCCGGCCGGACCGTAGACGGGCATCGGCGCGGGGCAGCCCTCGGCCCGGTAGTTGCGGGCGACCCAGTAGGCGCACAGGTCGATGCAGTGGTCCGCGTGCAGGTGGCTGAGCAGGATCGCGTCGACCTCGTAGATCGAGGCGTACTTCTGGAGGGCGCCGAGCGCGCCGTTGCCGAGGTCGAGCACGACCCGGTAGCCGTCGGCCTCCACGAGGTAGCTGGAGCACGGCGAGTCCGCCGACGGGAAGCTCCCCGAGCACCCCACCACGGTCAGTTTCATCCGAGCCCCTCCGCCCCGACACGTCCTGGCTGCCGCTGGTCATGACAGCGGGCCGGGAGTACCGGCCGGAGGCGCTGCCCTGCGCGTGTTGTCGAGAGTAAGGGCGGAGCGGCACTTTGCCCCCGTCTCCGTGCCGTGCTGTGGCTGGAATCACCAGAACGCCGGGGGGACGGGGGACGGACGGTGCGCCGGTGGTGCTTCCGCGCCGGCCGGGCGGCGGCCCGGCGGTGACCGGGGGCGGCTCAGCGGTGGCCGGGGCGGCTCCGGGCCCAGGCGCGGACGGTCTCGGGGTACCAGCGCGGGTGGCCGCCGCCGTCGACCACATCGGGTTCGGGGAGCAGGCCGTGCCGCCGGTAGTTGCGGACGGTCTCCGGCTGGACGTTGATGTGACGGGCGATCTCGGCGTACGACCACAGGTCGGTGCTGCGACTCACGGGCCACCTCCACTGGTGCGTGGGAGACGTTCGTGGTCAGCCTTTCCACGCCGGGCGGCGGCCCCGCACCGGAACGGCCACCGTGGTCGTACCGTGACGAACCGGGAGCACGGTACGGACAAATCCCCGATCGTCACGATCGGGGCGGTGGAGGTTTCAGGCCCAGAGCTGGCCCTGCAGCGCCTCGACGGCGGCCTCGGTGGACTCGGCGGTGTAGATGCCGGTGGAGAGGTACTTCCAGCCACCGTCCGCGACCACGAAGACGATGTCGGCGCGTTCGCCGGCCTGGGCGGCCTTGCGGCCGACGCCGATCGCCGCGTGCAGGATCGCGCCGGTGGACACGCCGGCGAAGATGCCCTCCTCCTGGAGGAGTTCGCGGGTGCGGCGGACGGCGTCGGCGGAGCCGACCGAGAAGCGGGTGGTCAGCACCTCGGCGTCGTACAGCTCGGGGACGAAGCCCTCGTCGAGGTTGCGCAGCCCGTAGACCAGGTCGTCGTAGCGCGGTTCGGCGGCGACGATCCGCACACCGGGGACCTTCTCGCGCAGGAAGCGGCCGACGCCCATGAGGGTGCCGGTGGTGCCGAGTCCGGCCACGAAGTGGGTGACGGTGGGCAGGTCGGCGAGGATCTCGGGGCCGGTGGTGGCGTAGTGGGCGCCGGCGTTGTCGGGGTTGCCGTACTGGTAGAGCATGACCCAGTCGGGGTGCTCGGCGGCGATCTCCTTGGCGATCCGGACGGCGGTGTTGGAGCCGCCGGCGGCGGGCGAGGGGATGATCTGGGCGCCCCACATGCGGAGCAGTTCGCGCCGTTCCTCGCTGGTGTTCTCGGGCATGACGCAGACCATCCGGTAGCCCTTGAGCTTGGCCGCCATGGCGAGCGAGATGCCGGTGTTGCCGCTGGTGGGTTCGAGGATCGTGCAGCCGGGGGTGAGCCGGCCGTCGGCCTCGGCGCGCTCGATCATGTGCAGCGCCGGGCGGTCCTTGATGGAGCCGGTGGGGTTGCGGTCCTCCAGCTTCGCCCACAGGGTGACCAGGCCGTCGGTGTTGCCGGGCACCGCGGCGGACAGCCGGGGCAGGCGGACCAGCGGGGTGTTGCCGACGGCTTCGAGCGGGCTGTCGTAACGCAAGGGGTCCTCCGGCGGCAGCGGCGGTTCGGTCGGGTCCGGGCGGGTCCGGTCGGGCGGTGCCCTCCCCGGCCCGGGCGGTGCGCCGGGCCGGGGAGGGCGGGGTGTCAGCGGGCGCCGCCGGCCACGGCGGGCAGGATGGTGACGCTGTCACCGTCGGCGAGGGCGGTGGAGATGCCCTCCAGGAAGCGCACGTCCTCGTCGTTCAGGTAGACGTTGACGAAGCGGCGCAGCTCGCCGCCGTCCAGCAGTCGGGCGGCGATGCCCGGGTGGCGGGCGTCGAGGTCCTGGAAGAGTTCCCCGAGGTTGCTGCCGGTGCCCTCGACGGCCTTGGCGCCGTCGGTGTAGGTGCGGAGGATGGTCGGGATGCGGACCTCGATGGCCATGGCTGCGCTCCTGTGCGAGTCGTGAGGTGGGTGGGCCGCAGCGGGCGCGGCAGGGCGTGACGGCCCGGGGCGGTGGGATCCGCTGCGGGCCGGGACGGGCGGCTCAGCGCGAGCGCGCCGGCGTACCGGGACAGATCGCGCCGGCGTGCCGGCACAGGTCGATGTGCAGGCGCGCCACGAGGCGGGTGCCCGGGGCCTGGTTGCTCACATCGACGGAACGCATGGGCTCATCGTATAGATTCCCGGGCCCGCTCCTCCATGCCCGTCCCGGCATTCGGATGGTTTCGTCCCCCATGTCGAGATACCCCGGGAACAGCAGTGGCCCGCCGACCACTCGCGGAGGTCGGCGGGCCCCGCCCAGGTGGGTGCGGGTCAGGCCTGGTGGGCCTCGACGACCTGGACGTCTTCCTCCGTGATCACACCGTCCACGATGCGGAACGAGCGGAACTCGTACGGGTCTTCGGCGCCGTTGCCCTCGGCGGTGGAGACCAGGACGTAGTGGGCGTTCGGCTCGGAGGCGTAGCTCACGTCGGTGCGCGAGGGGTAGGCCTCGGTGGCGGTGTGGGAGTGGTAGACGATCACGGGCTCCTCGTCCCGGTCGTCCATCTCACGGTAGAGCTTCAGCAGGTCGCCCGAGTCGAACTCGTAGAACGTGGGCGAGCGCGCGGCGTTGAGCATCGGGACGAACCGCTCGGGGCGGCCGCTGCCTTCCGGACCGGCGACCACACCGCAGGCCTCGTCCGGGTGGTCGGCGCGGGCGTGGGCGACGATCGCGTCGCGCAGTTCTCGGGTGATGGTCAGCATGGCGTCAGGATAGCCACGCCCCGGCGGGTCACCGCCGGGGCGTCCACGACGGCCGGGGGTGCCGTCTCAGTGGGTGTCGGCGCCGTCGCCGACCGCGTGCAGGTGGTCGTGGGCGACCGCGTGCACCGCCTCGGGGCGGCGGCGCTTGAGCACCTGGTAGCCGACGACGAGCAGGACCGCCCAGACCGGGAAGACGTACAGCGAGATCCGGTTGTCCTTGTCCAGGGCGATCAGTACGACCACGAACACGAGGAAGGCGAGCGAGGCCCAGCTGCTCCAGACGCCGCCGGGGGCCTTGAAGGTGGGCGGCGGCAGGTGGCCGCCCTGCCAGGCCTTCCGGTAGCGGATCTGGCAGATGAGGATCATCGCCCAGGTCCACAGGCCGCAGACGGTGGCGACCGAGGTGATGTATTCGAACGCGCGGGCCGGGACGAACGCGTTGAGCACCACTCCGGCGCCCATCAGCAGGCAGGAGAGGGAGATCGCGACGGACGGCGAGCGGTGGGAGTTGAGCCTGGTCAGCCGTCCGGGGGCCTGGCCGCGCATCGCGAGGTCGCGCAGCATCCGGCCGGTGGAGTACATGCCGGAGTTGCAGGAGGAGAGCGCGGCGGTGAGCACCACGAAGTTGATGATGCCGGCCGCGGCGGGGATGCCGATCTTGCCGAAGGCGGCGACGAACGGGCTGACGCCGGGCTGGAACTCGGTCCACGGCACCAGCGAGAGGATGATCACCAGGGCGCCGATGTAGAACAGCGCGATGCGCCAGGGCAGGGTGTTGATGGCGCGCGGGAGGGTCTTCTGCGGGTTCTCGCTCTCCCCGGCGGTGACGCCGACGAGTTCGACGCCCAGGTAGGCGAACATGACGATCTGCAGGGTCATCACGGTGGCGCCGATGCCCTTGGGGAAGAAGCCGCCGTTCTCCCAGAGGTGGGTGATCGAGGCGGTGTCGCCGGCGTCGCTGAAGCCCAGGGTGAGGACGCCGATGCCGATCAGGATCATGCCGATGATGGCGGTGACCTTGACCATGGAGAACCAGAACTCGATCTCGCCGAAGAGCTTCACCGAGATCAGGTTGGCGCCGTAGAGGATCACCAGGAAGACCAGCGCGCTGAGCCACTGCGGGATGTCGGGTGCCCAGAAGCGGATGTAGACGGCTGCGGCGGTGGTCTCCGCCATGCCGGTGACCACCCAGAACAGCCAGTACGTCCAGCCGGTCACGTAGCCGGCGAAGGGGCCGAGGAACTCCCGCGCGTACTCGGCGAAGCTGCCGGAGACCGGGCGGTAGGTGAGGAGTTCGCCGAGCGCCCGCATGATCGCGAAGATCACCACGCCGGCGACCGCGTAGGACAGGATCAGGCTGGGGCCGGACTTGGAGATCGCGGTGCCGGCGCCGAGGAAGAGTCCGGTGCCGATCGCGCCGCCGATCGCGATCATCTGGATCTGGCGGCTGCCGAGCCCCCGCTCGTAGCCCTCCTCGTCCGGTTTCGCGTCGACGACCTCGTCGTAGAGCTGTTCGGCCATGGCGCACCGTCCTGGATGGGATCTCGTGGTGGGACTCGTGGGGTGGGGAGCAGTCGTACCACGCCCGATCCGCATAGCGGTGTCCATCTGAGCGATATTTGAGCATGTCCCGATAGGGTTTCGCCCGTTTTGACCGGAAAAGCCCCGACCGCCCGTCCAGCATGCGGACGGGCGGTCGGGGCCTGCTTCGCACCGGGGCGGCCGCTCCTGGGGCGCCCCGGGAACTCAGTCCGCCATCGCCTCCAGCAGCGACTCCTGCAGCGCGCCGAGCCACAGGTAGGCCATCACCAGCGGCTTGCGGTCGTCGCTGTCCGGCAGCTCGTAGAGGCCCCGCTCGTCCTCGTCGGTGACGTCCAGGCGCACCCCGAGGGTCAGCCGCAGGTCGTTGAGCGCGCCCAGCCAGTGCCGGCACCCGACGGGGTCGAGCTCGACCGTGCCGTCCTCGCCGCCCAGGCCGTCCAGGGTGCGCACCGCGTACAGCGCGTCCTCCCGCTTGCGGGTCCGCAGGTCCGGCTCGGTGAAGCGGCGGAACTCCCCGGCCGCCTCCCGGGCCTCCGGGTCGGCCGCGCCGGCGGGATCCCCGTAGGCGTCGGGGAAGAGCCGCGCCAGTGCCGGGTCCGCGGGTGCCTCGGTCGGCCCCTCCGCGAACAGCGCCGCCAGCGGGTCACCGCCGTCCCCGCCCGGACCCGGCCCGATCAGCTCCAGCATCTGCACTTCCAGCGAGCGCAGGATGGAGGCCTCCAGCTCTTCCAGCGCGAGCACCGCGCCCCCGCCACCGGCACTCTCGAACAACCCAGCCATCGGTATCGGTCAGCCCGTCTTCGTCTTCGTCGCCGTCATCGTCGCTGTCATCCTCGCTGGCGCCGCCACCGCCGTCGCCGCTGTCGGCCCGGCCGCCGCCGCGACCTCAGTCGTGCTGCAGGGTGGCCCAGAGACCGTAGCCGTGCATCGCCTGCACGTCGCGCTCCATCTCCTCGCGCGAGCCGCTGGAGACCACGGACCGGCCCTTGGTGTGCACCTCCATCATGAGCTTTCTGGCCTTGTCCTTCGGATAGCCGAAGTAGGCCTGGAAGACGTACTGGACGTAGCTCATCAGGTTGACCGGGTCGTTGTGCACGATGGTGACCCAGGGGGTGTCCGGTTCCGCCACCGGTACGCCCTCGACCTCCGGGCGCTCGATCTCCACGGGCGCGACACTCACCGCGGGGTCCCTCCTGTCGCCTGGCTCTCCAGGTGGCTCCCACCTGGCCGTCACGTGGTTTGCACGTGCCCCTTCAGCCCCATGCTGCCATCCGGGGGACCTCGGGGCGATTCCGCCCCCGGCCCCGCGCCCCGCTCCGGACCCGCCCGCAACCCGCCTGCGGACAGCCCGTACAGGGCTCGCGAGGGACGCCGCGAGGGGCCCGCGACGCGCCCGCCGAGGATCCGCCCCGAGAAATCGTCACTTTGACGCTAAGGGGTAGTAGCATCATCCTCATGGACGCCACTTCCGTGACTGCGGCCGGCTCGACCGCGCTGCTCACCGACCGCTACGAGCTCACCATGCTCCAGGCCGCCCTGCGCAGCGGGGCGGCGCACCGCCGCTCCGTCTTCGAGGTGTTCACCCGCAGGCTGCCCGCGGGCCGTCGCTACGGCGTGGTCGCCGGCACCGGCCGGGTCCTGGACGCCGTGGAGAGCTTCCGGTTCACCTCCGCCCAGCTCGACTGGCTCTCCGACGAGCGGATCGTCGACGAGGAGACCCTGCGCTTCCTCGCCGACTACCGGTTCACCGGCGACATCCACGGCTATCCCGAGGGCGAGGTCTACTTCCCCGGCTCCCCGCTGCTCACCGTCGAGGGCAGCTTCGCCGAGGGGGTGATCCTGGAGACGGTGGTCCTCTCGATCCTCAACCACGATTCGGCGATCGCCGCCGCCGCCTCCCGGATGACCTCCGCGGCCGGTGGGCGCCCGGTGATCGAGATGGGTGCCCGGCGCGCCCACGAGCGGGCCGCCGTCACCGCCGCCCGCGCCGCCTACGTGGCCGGCTTCACCGCCACCTCCGACCTGGAGGCCGGCTTCACCTACGGCATCCCGACCACCGGGACCGCGGCGCACGCCTTCACCCTCGTCCACGACAGCGAGCGGGACGCCTTCCGGGCGCAGATCGACTCGATGGGCCGGGGCACCACCCTGCTGGTCGACACCTACGACCTGCGGGAGGCCGTGCGCACCGCCGTCGAGGTGGCCGGTCCCGAGCTGGGCGCCGTGCGGATCGACTCCGGCGACCTCACCCTGCTCGCCCACCGGGTCCGCCGCCAGCTGGACGAGCTCGGCGCCACCGGCACCCGGATCATCGTCACCTCCGACCTCGACGAGTACGCGATCGCCGCGCTGGCCGCCGCCCCGGTGGACGGCTACGGCGTCGGCACCAGCCTGGTCACCGGCAGCGGGCACCCGACCTGCGCGATGGTCTACAAGCTGGTCGCCCGGGCGGCCGGGCCGGACGGGCCGCTGGTGCCGGTCGCCAAGCGCTCGGCCGGCGGCAAGACCAGCGTCGGCGGGCGCAAGTGGGCCGCCCGGCGGCCGGACGCGGACGGCGTCGCCGACGCCGAGGTGGTCGGCACCGGAACGGTCCCGGTCGAACTGGCCCCGCACCTGGTGCAGGTGCCGCTGGTCAAGGCCGGCGAGGTGGTCGGCCGGGAGCCGCTGGAGGCCGCGCGCGAGCGGCACGTCCGGGCCCGGGCGGCGCTGCCGCTGTCGGCGACCCAGCTCTCCAAGGGCGATCCGGTGCTGACGACCGAGTTCCGGCTGTGACACCGGGGCCGGCGGGGCGGGTCCGTACGGCAGGTCGGCGGCGCGGACCGGCGTGACGGTTCGTGGACGGGCCGAGGGGCCGGGCCCTCCCCGGGCCTTCCGCCCCCGGATGCCACTGCCTACAGTCGACCGTAGAGTTCCCCTCACACGGGGCCCGAGGTCCCCTCACGGCCCCTCCCCACGTCCTCCGCAGGACCCCACCGGACCGAGGAATACCAGCCATGCACCGGGCACTGATCGTCGTCGACGTGCAGAACGACTTCTGCGAGGGCGGCAGCCTGGCCGTCGCGGGCGGGGCCGAGGTGGCCGCCGCGATCACCGACCTCATCGCCGAGTCCGCCCCCGGCTACCGGCACATCCTCGCCACCCGGGACAACCACATCGACCCGGGCGACCACTTCTCCGAGGACCCCGACTTCGTGCACAGCTGGCCGGTGCACTGCGTCGCGGGGACCGAAGGGGTCGGCTTCCACCCGAACTTCGCGCCCTCCGTCACCTCCGGCGCGATCGAGGCGGTCTTCGACAAGGGCGCCTACGCCGCGGCCTACAGCGGCTTCGAGGGCGTGGACGAGAACAACCGGGGGCCCGCCGAGTGGCTGCGCGAGCGGCAGGTCACCGAGGTGGACGTGGTCGGCATCGCCACCGACCACTGCGTCAAGGCCACCGCGCTGGACGCGGTGCGGGCCGGGTTCAGCACCCGGGTGCTGCTCGACCTCACCGCCGGGGTGGCCGCGCCGACCACCGCCGCCGCGCTGGACGAACTGCGGGCGGCCGGGGTGGAGCTGGTCGGCACCCCCATGGTCGGGGGCTGAGCCGGTCCCCGTCCCGGCGGTCCGGACCTTCCGGCGGCGACATCGGCGGCATCCGCTCCGGGTTCCGGGGCGCTCACCGCTCGGTGACCAGCAGTTCCACCACATCGGTGCCGCCCAGCCGGAAGGCCTCCCGCAGTTCGGTGCCCACCGCGTCCGCGTCCTCGGCCAGCCGCGCGCCGGAGACGTACACCACCCGGACCCCGAGGTACTCCATCCGGTGCTGCCCGCCGCGCACCCAGGCCGCCTCGCCCTCGCTGACGCAGCGCAGCTCCGAGTCGACCTCGACCGCGACGCCCGCCTGCGGCCAGTAGAGGTCCGGCACGGCGACGTAGGTGCCGCCGCGCATCCGCAGCTCCGGGGAGGTCAGCGGCACCGGCAGCAGCCACTCGTCCACCAGCTCGCCGACCCGCTCCAGCACCCGGTCCCGTTCGGCGGCCAGCAGGCCGTCCAGCACGGCCCGCACCCGGGGGTCGGCGGTCAGCCCGGACTCGGCCAGCTCGGCGGCCAACTCCCCCACCGGGCAGTGCAGCTCGGGCCGGCGGACGGCCTCGCAGAGCACCTCCCTTACCGGCGCGGGAGCGAACACCCCGGCGCCGGCGCCGGCCGTCCACTCGGCGGAGGTCCACTCGCGCAGCGCGTCGGCCACCGCCCTGGCGACCGGCGCGCAGGCCAGGCCGTGCACCGAGCGCGCCACCAACTCCCGCTCGGTGCGCCGGATCCGCACCTCCCCGGCGTCCTTCAGCCGGCGCTGGCGCGGCACCAGCACGTCCACCCCGGTGACCGCCGGCAGCCGGGGCACCGCGGCGAAGCCGTACAGCGCGAGCGCCGCCGGGCCGGTGATCACCGCCCCCTCCCGGCTGCCCTCCTCCCGGCCGTTCTGCGCCGCGTACAGCAGCGCGGCCCACATCCGCTGCTCCGGCGAGGGCTCGCCGGACTGCATCAGATAGACCCGGGGGAGCATCCGCCGCCAGGGCCCGCCGCGGCGGCAGTGCTCGCTGACGACCCGGGACGGCACGCCCCTGGCGCGCAGCTGACCGGCGGTGAGGACGTTCTGCTGACGGCGCGCCAGCTCCTCCAGGGAGGGCGGCGGCGCGGGAATCCGGTAGTTCATGCCGACACCATCCCCAACGCTCAGGGGCCTTTCCCGGCCGCCTGACGCACTGTTACCCAACCGTCGCGAAACCGGGACCAGCCCGCACTAAAGTCCTCATACCCTCACCCATTCGGAGGAATGGGTGATCATCGTCTTGTCATACTCGATCACTCTCGATCGACCACCAGGCCGTCTGACCGTCCGTGACCAAGCACATACGGCAAAGTCACCTCCGGGCGTCACTCCAGCCCGCCGGATTGCCTACCCTTAGTACATGTCACGTGACGAGACCGCCGGCCTCCGCGCGGCCCAGCTCCGCCTCGGACGCCTGCCCGGATACGTCCGCCGGCCGGACCCGGCCCGCCGCGGCGGCGCACAGGGCCATACTTACAAGAAGGGCTGGGAGGTCCGCTTCACCGCGCGCAGCGAAGCGGAGATAGCCGAGATCCGCGACCTCGTGGTCGCCGCCGGATTCGCGCCCGCCCGCCCCTTCTTCAAGGGCCATCAACTGATCCAGCCCGTCTACGGAATGGCGGCCGTCCAGGCCTACCTGGCGGCTAGACAGGCAGCCGAGGAGCAAGCGGCGCGCACCGCCCCCGGGCGGGTCCGAGGGGCCTCCGACGCGGCCCGCCTGCGCACGGCCGCCAGGGCCGCGCACGAGGCCGCCGAGGACACCGCGCACGAGCTGCGCGAGCTCCGGGAGGACCCTGGCCGCGAAGCCGCGGAGCATCCCGCCCCGGGGCCCGCCGCCCGGGACGGCGCGGCTCCGGACCGTACCGCTCCGGACTGCACGGCTCCGGACCGTACGGCCACCGACCGAGGTGCGCCGGACCGTCCGGACCGCGACGCACCGGCCGCGGACCTGCCGGACGGCAGCGCGGCGGGACGCGGGACCTCGGACCACGGCACGGCCGGCATCCGCCCCGAGGACCTCCGGGGCCGGGAGCACGAACGGGAACGGCTGGCCGTGGCCGAGGAAGTGGCCCGCACCGCTGGGGCCGCGGCTGCGGCGGCCGCGCGACGCGCCCGCCGCCGGGCCACGGAAGCCTTCCCCGCCCAACTCGCCCGGGGCACCGCCCCGGACGACCTGACCGCTCCGACCAAGACCCGCAACACAACCTGACAGTTCGTCAACTCTCTGCTCGTACACGGCGATACGCCGACGAAGGGCCGGGCACGCGGGACGCGTGCGACGGGGCCGGCCCACCGCCCCACCCCCTCCCGAACCGCGCCGCCAGGCCGCTGCCCGCGTCATCGCCGCAGCCCGGCCCGGCCCACCCAGCGCGCGAGCGGTAGTGCGACCGGTGGTGCGGGCGCGGCTTCGCGCCGCAGGCGTGGACGGGAACCGCCGAACCGCTTACGGTGGCACATCACACCCCCCGCGGTGGCGCACCGACCGATCCGCCACCACGGCCGTGCCACCCCGCTGACCGGCCGCGAAGCACCGCACCCCAGCCTCTGACACCACTGCGCAGCACTCCACGCCCCTCCGCCACCGCCGCACCGCACGCCGGACCCCGTCCGGCCACCGCCGGAACCGGCCGCACGGCGACTCCTTCCGGGCATTCCATCCGATTGGTAACCCAGCGCACCGAGCGCCTACCGTAGAGTGAGCACAGATGATCGACCGTCAGATGCCCATCTCACTTGCCGAGAAGCCGAGATGACCCAACGCCACGACAGCACCGCCGAGCCACCCCCGGGGCCCGGCGAACCACCCGCCGTACCGCTGGAGTTCGCGGCATTCTGCGAACTGCACCGGCCGCGGTACCTCAGCTACGCCCGGGTCTGGCTGCCCGACCCGGACCGGGCGACCGGCGCCGTCCAACAGGCCTTCGCCGAAATCGCGGTCCAGTGGCGCGAATTACTGGGGAGCTCGAATCCCACCGCGCACGCCTGGCAGATCCTGCGCGCCACCGTCGACGAGCACACCCGGCAGAGCGGCCTGCCCTCCGGCCGCCCCACCGCCCAGGACCGTCCCGGCCACGCCGCCGACGACGACCTCGCGATCCTGCACTACGTCGTCGGTCTCGCCGCGCCCGAGATCGCCGACGTCATCGGCACCGACACCGCCAGCGTGGCCGGGCGGCTCCGCCGCACCATGCTGCGTGAGGCCTCCGGCTGGTGAGCCGCCGCCCGGGCCCGACCCGGCCCGCAGCGGCCCGTCCGGGCCCGCACGCCGGCCCGCACACCGGCTCCCGCGCTCAGACCCGCTCGCCCGTCACGTCGTACAGGTGGTGGACCGGGTCGTGGATCAGGTAGCGGGCGAACGACTCGACCGTGAACCGCGCCCCGTCGGAGCGGTTGCCGGTCCGCGCCCACCGCGCGCCCGCCACCCCCTCGAACGCCGCCGCCAGCGCCTCCGCGGCCTCCGCCAGTTCCACCGCCACCACGGCCGGCCGCTGCTCGCCGTAGCGCTCGGCGACCGCCGTCGCGTCCTGGTCCCAGTTCGCGAACAGCGGGTCGTCCTGGTCCAGCGTCAGGTCCAGCCGGACGCGGAACAGCCGGAAGACATCGCGGACGTGGCACGCGTATTCGAGGTCCGACCAGATCTCCGGACGCGGACGACGGCGCAGCGTCTCCAGGTCGCCGCCCAGCACCGCCGTCCAGCCGGCCGCGTTCGCCCGGACCATCCCGGCCACGTCCTCCCGCACCACGGCGCCGGCGTCCAGCCCGCAGTCGGCGCAGGGCTGCTCCAGCACCCAGGTCCAGTCCTTGGCGTCGGGGACGATCGGGTCCGAGGTGAGGACGGGCTCGGGCGAGGTGCGCTCGGAATTGGTCATGCGCCCAGCATGACCGCGCCCCGACCGCTCCCACCAGCGGCGTCAGCGCCAGCGGCCACCGAAATCCTGCCAGCCTGCCCTACCGCTCCGCGAGCTCGGAGGCCTCCCGGGCGGCGAGCAGCTCCGCCAGATTCGCCCGGCTCCAGTCGCACAGCGCGTCCATCGGTCCCAGCAGCGTCCGCCCGAGCGGCGTCAGCGCGTACTCGACCCGCGGCGGGTTCTCCGCGAACTCCGTCCGCTCCAGCACGCCGTCCTGCTCCATCGACCGCAGCGACTCGGTCAGCACCTTCGCCGTGATCCCGAGCAGCGGCACCCGCAGCTCCGAGAACCGGCGCGGGCCGCCCTCCAGACAGCGCAGGATCCGCCAGGCCCACTTCTTCCCGCCCAGCACCGGGACCGTCGGAACGGGGCAGTCCGGGTCGAAGAGGTCCGGTGGCAGCGGCGCGGGCACGGTCCGAGTCATCCCCCGACCGTAACCGAACAGAGGTCCCCGCCGGTACCGTTGAAGTAACCGGCACCCCCCGGTCTACCGTCACCGCGACGGCGGACGGCCCCCTCGGCCCCGCCCCGACCCACCGACGGAGACCGCCATGAACCGCACCCCCGCCACCACCACCGACCTCGTCGTCTTCGGCGCCGGCGGCCAGGTCGGCCGCGCCGTCGTCGCAGAGGCGCGACGCCGCGGACTGACCGTCACCGCCGCCGTCCGCGCCCCCGAACGGCACCCCGACCTGGCCGGCCCCGGAATCACCCTGGTCCCCTGCGACATCACCGACCCCGCCGCCGTCGCCACCGCCGCCCGGGGCCACGCCGCCGCCGTCAGCACCGTCTACACGCCCGACGTCCCCGCCGGCGACTTCTACCCCGCCGCCACCCGCGCCCTGATCGCCGGCCTCGCCACCGCGGGCGTCCGGCGCCTCGTCCACGTCGGCATCGCCACCACCCTGGAGACCGCCCCCGGCGTCGCCGTCCACGACGACCCCGCCTTCCCGGAGGCCCACCGCGCCTTCTCCCTCGGCCACGCCGCCGCCCTCGACCTGCTCCGCGACTCCCCCGCCACCCTCGACTGGGTCGTCGTCACCCCGCCCCTCGACCTCGACCGCACCGCCCCCGGCACCGGCCACTACCGCGTGGGCGGCCCCCAGGTCCTCGGCGAACGGATCGCCCAGGCCGACCTCGCCACCGCCGTCACCGACCAACTCACCGGCCCGGCCGCCCGCCACCGCGAGCAGATCGCCGTCGCCGAGTAGCGCTCACCCCTGCCGCGGCGGCGGATACCCCTGGTACGCCGCCGCGGCCGCCCGCTCCCGCCGACGCCGCCCGCGCACCACCAGCACCGCCACCACACCCCCCACCGCCACGACACCGGCGACCCCCGCGGCCCCGACCGCCACCCACCGCACCCCGCGGTTCCCCCCGTCCGCCACCGGCGCCGCGGCCTCCGGCGACTCCCACGCCTCCTCGGTCGGCGGCGGCACCGTGCCCTGCGACTCCGCCCGGCCCAGCAGCGGATTCTCCCGCGGGCCGCTGTCCACCGCCGGATTCGCCTCCAACGCCTTCGCCGGCGCCAACACCCCGTAGCCGTAGCGGTTGCTGGGGACGGCCGAACCGTCCCCGGGTGCCGAGGCGGACTTGATCATCCGGTTGATGACCTGCCCGGCGGAGAGCTGGGGGTACTTCGCGCGGATCAGTGCGGCGGTGGCGGAGACGTAGGCGGTGGCATCGGAGGTCCCGTTGGCGATGCCCTGCCCGCTCGTCGACTTGGCACTCGCCCGGGGGATGTCGGCACCGGGCGCCACCAGAGTGGTCTCGGGGCCGACATTGGACTTGCTCCAGAGCTGGCCGTTCCGGTCGACGGCCCCGACCGCGACAACTCCGGGGAATGCCGCCGGGTAACCGACGGAGCTCGTCTCATTCCCCGTTCCTGCCACCATGACCACGTCCTTGGCGACCGCATACTTGACCGCTGCGCGTTCCTCGGAATCGGTGCCGACGGGTCCACCGATCGACATGTTGACGACATTCGCACCATGGTCGACGGCATAGCGGATGGCCTTGGCAATCTCCGACCGTCCCGAAGGCGGATTCTCTCCGAGGGTGATCCGGATCGGAAGGATCTTGGCCTTGGGAGCCAGGCCCATGATGCCTGCCCCCGCCCCATGGCCGTGGCCTGCGATGAGGCTCGCCATGCCGGTGCCGTGGCCGTCGGTGTCCACCGAGCCATCGGTGCTCTCGCCGGTGAAGTCCGCTCCGGCCAGTACCTGCCCCGTCAGATCCTGGTGGTCCTTCAGCACGCCGGTGTCGACGACGGCCACTGTGACACCGTCCCCCTGGGAGACAGGCCAGATCGCGGACTCGGCCCGGTAGGCGGCCAGCGGCCACTGCGCGTCGCGCACACTATCGGCGCGCGACGCCGGTACAGCGGTGGTCGCCAACAGTCCGCCCGCCAGCAACACGACCGCTCCGCGACTCAGCTGCCAGCCTTTCAAGCCCTGCCACTCCACTCAGCGCAGAGGCTGCCCAGCGGCCCGAGCAGCCACGGGACAACCGACCGATTCACCCGAACCCTAGGGCCGGCCGTCATTCCACCACGTTCGGATTGACGGGTTCGTCCGACGCCCAGGTTTCCTCGTCCTCGACCAGATAGTCGGGACGCTTCCGCCCCTCGTCGTCCTGCCTCCGCCGCCCGGCAGCCCCCAACGGGACCATGGGTGACTGCGTCATCGGGCCCGCCGCGCCGGTCTCCGGCCGCGTCCGTGCGCGTGCGCCCACCCCCGAACCACCCTCAGTGAAAGCCTGCTTGCCACCGACGCTCCGACCCGACCGGTCACCGACACCGGCTACCGGGCCGCCCCCGTGGCCGGCACCGACACCGGCCGGTCCCCGTCCTCTGGTGGAACCACCGGGGACGGAGCCGCCCCCGGTGACCAACGGCATGCCCTCGGCCCCAAAAAGGGCGCCACTGCGGCCGAAGGCGGTCCGCCCTGGCTCGCCTCCCCGACTCGCCCGTGCGGCCGGACCGCCCGACCGCTCCGCCCCGGCACCGGCGCCCTGCTTCCCCGTCGGAGTGAAAGGCTGCGGCACACCCGTGGGATGTGGACCACCCAGCCCACCGCCATGAGGCGACAGGGTCGACTGCGGGGCGGGGCTGCTCGGCAGTTGATTCCCGCTGTTGCCTGGAGTACCAAGGATCGATGTGCCGCTCGGCCCGGGCGATGACTGCCCACCAGACGCCGGTGAAGGCGTCGGAGCAGGCACCGTGCCGTCCACGACGGCCCCTGCGCCGTACCGCCCGGATGCGGCCTTGCCCGGTGGCACAGCGACTCCACCCTTGACACCAGGGTCCGTGGGGGCGGGCGGCGTCTTGGTCAGCGAGGGGCCACTCTCACTCGGGGTCGATCGCCCTCCCCCTGAGAATCGCGGATCAGCCACCCCCGATCCTCCCGCACGGGTCACAGGCCCCGTCCCCGTGCCGGCGCCGGCACTTCCGAGGAGTCCACCCACCGCGGCGTAGCCGCTCGCACCCGAATCGTCCGGTGAGATCTCTGTGAAGTCGTCGATCGGATTCGTGGATCCCGGCTTCGGCGGCTGCCCCGGCGGTGGAGGTGGCTTCAGCATCGGGGCGGCGGTGCGGTAGTGCATGGCGAGGGTCTGGAGGACGGTGGCGGCTTCGGCCTTCTTCTGGTTGGCGATGTCCGTGCGGGCGTCCTCGTCGTCGGCGCCGAAGAGGGAGGAGAAGGTGTCGCCGACGCCGTCCTTGAACTGGGCCCAGCCGCTGGGCTCCTCGGGCATGTTGCGTTTGGCCTCGGCGATGGCCTCGGAGACCGCCTTGAGGGTGATGGCCGCGTCGTTGGCGTAGGAGGCGGCGGTGTTGATGGTGGTGGCGAGGTGGAGCATGCGGGTGTGGAAGGCGTCGCTGGTGCTGCCTTCCCAGGTGGTGGCGGCCTCGGTGCTGGCGCGGGTGAGGGTCGTGCGGATGGCCTTGAGGGTGTCGGCGGCGCGGCGCCAGGGGTCGGCGGCGGCCATCACCTCGCCGGGGTTGAGGGCCTGGACCATGGCGCGGAGTTCGGCGTGGCTGAACTGCCGGAAGTCGGTGTACTTCATCGGACGCCCTTCCCGTCGTCGTGCCGGGCCGGGGCGGTGGTCCGGGTGTAGGCGGCTGCGCTGGTGGCGGAGGGGTTGGCGACGGACCAGCCGTCGTCGCCGAGTTTCAGTTTGGTTTTGGTGCGGTGTTCCTGTTCCTCGTAGTTGGTCGCGGTGAGTTCGGCCTTCTTCTGGGCCTCGTCGACGGCTTCCTGGAGCTGGTCGAGGACGTCGCGCAGGCCGTCGCGCATGGTCTGGTAGCGGCTGTGCAGGTCGGTGGCCTCGGCGAAGGTGCCTAGGGCCTTGGGGCCGATGCCGCTGCGACCGTGGGTTGCGGTGCCGTCCGCGTGGTGCTGGAACTCGGCCAGGAGCAGCCGTACCTGGGCGGCGAAGGCGCGCAGTTGTTCGACCTCGACGCGGTAGCCGCGGCCGGACCCGCCGGTCGATCCTGTTCCGTTCCCCGTCCCGCTTCCCGTTGCCACTGCGGCGCCTCCCCCGTGCGTCCGGCCGGTGTGTCGTTCACGGTTCTGGTGATCCGGTCATGTCTAACACACGATCCGGGCCCCTGGCGTGCCGTCAGTTCACGTCCGGTACAGCGCCGGTGGCGGCGGTGAGGGCAGTGAGGGCAGTGAGGGCTCGGCGGCAGAGCGAGTCGGCGTGCCGGGTGGTTTCGGGGAGGCGGTAGTGGGGGGCGAGGGCGAGGGTGGTCTCGACGGCTTCGGCGAGGCCGATGCGGTGCCCGACCGAGACGAAGACGGGTTTGACCCCGGCCCGGGTGCGAACGGCGCTGCCGACCTCTTCTCCGCTGGCCGGGTCGGTGAGCGGGGTCCGATCACCGCGCTCGGGGCCGGGCGGCAGGTGGTCGAAGGTGAACGGGGTCTTGGCGACGCCGAGGGTGCGCAGGCCGGTGAGGACACCGAGGTGGCTGGCGAGGCCGAGGCGGCGGGGGTGGGCGAGGCCGTAGCCGTCGCAGACGACGGTGCCGGGGCGGTGGTCGAGGGCGTCGAGGGCGTCGAGCACGGCGGGGATCTCGCGGAAGGCGAGCAGGCCGGGGATGTAGGGGAAGGCGATGTGCCCGGTGGCGGTGGCCTCTTCGACGACGGCGAGGGTGGCGCGGTCGAGCACCACGGCAGCCGCGACGACGAGGTCCCGTTCGTCGTCGTAGGCGACGTCGACGCCGGCGATCAGTCGGTCGTCGCCGGCCGGGGAGGAAAGGGCCGCACCGGCGCCGATCGTCCCGGTCGGGTCGACGAGCGGGCGCAGGCGTTCCTGTTCGGCGAGCGCCTCGGCCTCGGTGGTGGGCCAGTCGGCGGGGATGGGCACGGCGGTTCCCCCTGGTGCGTGGTGCGGTGGTGCGGTCGGGCCCACGGTACCGAGCGGGGCGGACGGGCTCGGGGGCGGTTCCGTGAGCCCGTGCGCCCCCCGTGCCCCGGGCGCGCCGGGCTAGCCTGGACGGGAATGCCGCGGACGACCGCCGGAACGCGCCGAACGCCCTTCCCCCGCACGGTTTCCCCACCGCGGCCCGGGCGGCACCCGGGCGGCCGGCGTCCGCCCCGGCGACGGCCCGCCGTTCCCCCCGACGCGCGAAGGACTCCGCCATGTCGCACCGCCCGACCACCGCGCAGTTCGCTCTCGGTGTCTTCACCGTGGTCGCCGCCACGGTCGCCCTGCTGGCAGCCACCGGTGTCTCGGGTGTGCTGGGGGTCGCCGCGGTGGTGCTGTTCGCGCTCGCGCTGGGCACTCTGGTGACGGTGCTCGCAGCGCCCGCCCCGCACGCGGCCGACCGGCGCGCGGACCACCGCACGCCGGTCGGCGGGCACGAATAGGAGACCGGTTCAGGTCGTGGAGACCACCACGGTCTTCGCGGCCTTGTCGTGGATGCACTGCCGGTACGGCTTGTCGAACACGCCGAACAGGCCGTCGATCAGCCACCAGAGGACGGCGCAGCAGATCACGGCGGGCAGGATGAAGACCGCCGACCTGGTCCAGGCGGCCGACTGGGTCGGGGTGTTGCCGTCGACCAGCATGGCGACCCGGACCTTCATGGCCTTCTTGCCGAGGGTCTGGCCGTCCCGGCCGAGCATCACTCCCTCGTAGACGAGCCAGAGCCCGCAGGCGAGCCAGAACGAGCCGGCCGAACCGGAGCGGTCGGTGAGGCTGGCGAAGGGCAGGACCAGGATCACGGCGACGGCCTGGACCAGCAGGTAGTCGATCAGCCGGGCGAGGATGCGGTTGGGCCAGGTGCCGAGCGGGGGCATCCCGGGGACGGGGCCGCCGCCGGGCGTGCCGTATCCGGCGGGGCCCTGGCCGGGCGGCGGCTGGTCGTAGGGCGACTGGCCGTAGGGGCCCTGGCCGCCGGGGGCTCCACCGTAGGTGCCGCCGTACGCGCCGGGGCCGCCGGCTCCGGGGCCACCGGGGGGTGGCGGGGTGCCGTCCGGGTCCGACGGCGCACCTTCCGGCGTGCCGCCGCCCTGCTGCGGGGGCTGCTTGCCGAAGGAGGGCTTGCCGCCCCCCTCCGGCTCGGGGCCTGAGGGGTCGTAGGTACTCATTCCCCGAGTAGAACATCACGCATTCTATGGATTTGGGATATTCAGTCCGTTTTGTCGACCGAGGCCACCGGAGCGGGGGACGGGCGGCCTGCGGGACGGGACGGCGGGGCGGGACACGGGCGGGACGGCGGCAGGGACGGGGGCGGAACAGGCCCGGTACGGGGCGGGGCTCAGAGCCGGACGACCCGGGTGCGGGCCGCCCGGTCGTTCCAGCCGCGCCGGGCCGGGCGGTCGAACAGTGGCCAGAGCAGGCCGACCACCAGCAGCGCCGACACCTGCCCGACCAGCCAGCGGACCAGGGAACGGCCGAGCCCGGGACGGTCCGGGGCGGCGGCCGAGCCCGCCCGGGCCGTGGCGACCACCCGGATCCGGGCGAGCCGCTTGCCGAAGGTCTGGCCGGTGCGGGCGGTCGGCAGGGCCTCGTAGAGCAGGCCGACGAAGAGCAGGATGCCGAGCAGGACGGCGACCTTGCCGAGCACCGTGCCGTCCACCAGCCAGACGTCCGTCTGACGGTGGGTGAGGCTGCTGGCCATCCGGGCCTGGTCGAGCTTGCGCTGGAGGTGGGACTCGACGGAGCGGCCGAGCGGGACTCCGGCGGCGACGGCGACCACGGCCAGGACGGCGGTGTCGACCAGCCTGGCGAGGAGCCGGCGGCCGAGGCCGGCGGGGCGGAGCACCGGCGCCGCCGAGGTGCGGCGGCGGGGGGCGGGGGACGACGCCCGGGCAGGCACCGTGGCAGCAACGCCGCCGGCAGCGCCAGCCTGGCGGCGGGCGGGAACGGCGGCGGCCGGGGGCGGCTCGACCGCCTCCACCGCGTCAGCCACCGCCACCTCCACCGGCGCCACCTCCGGCTCCGGCCGCGCCGGGAGCTCCACGACGGCGGACGCCGCCGGGGCGGAGACCCTCGGCCCCGGGACGGAACGCGGCTCGTCCGGGTCGGGGGCGCCGGGCGACGCCGACGCGGCGAGCGGTACGGCGAGCGGTACGGAGGGCGACGCGACGAGCGGCACAGCGGGCGGCACGGACAGCTCGACCGCGGCGGGCGCCTCGGCGGACACCGCGCCGGACGGCTCCTCCGCCCCGGGGAGCACCCCCCAGGAGACCCACCGCGGCGCGCTCCCCGTCTCCATCAGACCGCGCTGCGCCCGGGGGTCCGCCTGCCAGCCGGCCGGCTCCGGTGCCACTCGGGCCGGTGCCTCCAGCACGGGGTCGGGCGCCGGTCCGGCGGTCCCGTCGACCACCACCGGCTCCCCGCCGCGGCGGAACACCGGGCCGTTGTCCGGGGCCGTGAAGGTGAACGACGCCCCGCCCGCCGTCCGGTCCAGGTACACCGGCCCGGTGTCCCCGCCGGACGCCGGTTCCGGCACCGGCACGGACACGGGCACCGGCGTCGACACGGGCACCGGCTCGGCGACCACCGGCGGCGGCACGTACCGGGCCCCCGCGCCGGCGCCCGGCGCCGCGGGGCGGCGGGTCGCGTACCGGGGCGGCTGCAACACCTCTCCCTCGGCCGGAGCGGCCCTGCTGGTGCCGGGCACCCAGGCCGAGCCGCCCCAGTAGCGGACGAAACCGGGAACGGACGGGTCGGGGTAGTAGCCCGGCGCGGGGCCGGCCGCCGTCTCCGTGCTGCCGCCGGCGTGGGGCCGGTCCGTCATGGGGGTCTCTTTCCTGGCAGGGCCGATGCGGCTCGCCCGGCGAGCGGGGTGTGCGCGACGGTGGCACGGGCGACCCGGATGGCTCCGCCGTCGGCGCGCGCGAGGGGGGTACCGCCGAAAAGGCGGACAGTCGCCGGGCAGTCACAAAGCGTAGTGCCTCGGCGGGGGCGCGGTGCGAAGTTGCCCATTCGGGGGACAGCCCGGGGCCGCCCACGGTAAGGAATACGGCGCACATGCCCTACCGTGCGCCCGCCCTTCACCCTTCACCACTCCGGGTACCCCCGGCCACGGACCTGCCACGGAGTCCCCCAGGAGTCCCACACCGGTCCACCCCGGCGCCCACCCCGGCATCCACCCACGCACCCGTCGGCGCGTCCCGGACCGAAGAAATTCCGGAAACCCGTGTAAGAGCGCTCCCGGGCCGCGCTCTCCCAGGTGCAAGGGCCCGACAGCGGGCACGAACCGCAGGCAGAGAGGAACCCGATCATGGAGCGCCCGACGAGCGTGGTCGAGCACGAGCTGGAGCTCAACCTGGTGCTCTCCCCCGAGCACAGCGTCCCCGTCCCCGCCCGGCTGTCCTACGGCAGCCACGACCCGTACGCCGTGCACATCACGTTCCACCTGGACACCGGCTCGCCGGTCACCTGGGTGTTCGCCCGCGAGCTGCTGGTGGAGGGCACCTTCCGGCCCTGCGGCCAGGGCGATGTGCGGATCTGGCCCACACGCTCGGGGCGGCGCAGCGTGCTCTGCATGGCGCTGAGCTCCCCGGCCGGGGACGCGCTGCTGGAGGCGCCGCTGCCGGTGGTGGCCGCCTGGCTGGAGCGGGCGCACCGGCTGGTGCCGCCGGGCAGCGAGCTGGCCGCGCTGGACATGGACGGCTCGCTGGCCGAGCTTCTCGCGTGAGGCGTCGCGTCCCGGTCCGCCGAGCGGACCGGCCGGACCGACGGGACCGGCCTGACCGACGGGACCGGCGGGACCCCACCGACGCCCGCCCGGCCCTCACCGGCAGCCGTCCGCCCCTCCCCGGCGACCGGGCCGAGTCAGCGGGCCGCGGGGGCCTGCTGACGCTCGCGCGCGGACTCCGACGAACCGGCGTCGCGCTGACCGGGCAGCGCGGTCTGCGCCGCCCCGGCCGCCGGGCGCCGGGCCCGGACGCGTAGCGCGGCGGCCAGCAGGAAGCAGATCCCGACGAGCGGGTAGACCGAGGTCGGGATCTGGTGGAGCGGCGAGAGCTCCAGCACCAGCGCGCCCTTCGGCTTGGCGAGCCACATCGCGAACGACAGGAAGGCGATCAGCGTGGCCCCGAAGGCGAGCCGCCAGCGCAGCTTGCGGACGGCGGCCGGGCGGGCCCGTTCGACCGCCGCCTCGGAGGCAAGCAGCACCAGCAGGGGCACGCACCAGACCCAGTGGTGGGTCCAGCTGATCGGCGAGATCAGGACGGCCGTCACGGCGGCGCAGCAGACGCCCCACGCCTCGGAGCGCGCCAGCCACCGCGAGCTGCGGGCGGCCCAGGCGGCGACGCCGAGGCCGGCCGCCGCGACGGCGACGGCCGCCAGGGTGCCGGTGAGGCCCGGTGCCGGGGTGTGCAGCAGCCGGGCGACGGCGCCGCTGAGCGCCTGGTTGTCGACGATCTCGGTCTTGCCGACCCGCGAGGAGTCGTAGAGGTACTTGGTCCAGAAGCCCCAGGTGGCGTCGGGCAGGACGAGCGCGCCGAGCAGGAAGGTGCCGAGGAAGGTGGCGCCGGCCACGAACGCGGCCCGGACCCGGCCGGTGAGCAGCAGGTAGACCGCGAACAGGCCGGGGGTGAGCTTGATGCCGGCGGCGATGCCGATCGCGACGCCCTTGCTGCGCTTGCCGTCGGGCCGGGTGAGGTCCCAGAGGATGAGGCAGGCCAGGGCGAGGTTGATCTGGCCGTAGCGCAGCGTGGTGTAGACGGGCTCCAGCCAGACACCGGCGCCGGTGACCAGGATCACGCCGATCGCGCGGAGGTCCCGGCGCGGCCAGCCGACCAGCTTGAACGACAGGTGGGCGAACAGCGCGAGCAGTCCGAGGTTGCAGAGCGTGATCGCGACCCGCAGGAACGGCACCGGGAACCAGGTCGTCGGCACGAACAGCATCGCGGCGAACGGCGGGTAGGTGGCGGGCAGGTTCCACTGGGTGACGCGCAGGCCGTAGAGGTCCCCGCCGTTGACGACGGCGGCGCCCTCGGCCCGGTAGACGATCATGTCGACCATCGAGGTGTGGGCGAAGTGCCGCACCACCGCGTAACCGAGCAGGGAGACCAGCGCGAGCAGGGAGACGGTCGTCAGCGGGCGGCGCGGGGCCTCGCGCAGGGCCCGGACGGGCGCTCCGAGGGCCGTGCGCAGCCGGTCCGACAGGGGGGCGGGCGTCAGGTCGGGTGGGGTGTCCACCGCGCCGCGCTCGTCTTGCACCGCTGTCACTTCTCGCTCCGTCCGCCGATCGGCCAACCAGCGACGATACCGGATGCCCGGCGGACGGGCCGATCCATCGCCGTAACAGAGAGTGACAACAGGGGAATTGGAGCCGGCCGGCCGTGCCCCGTTGCGGTCGGGGCACGGACGGCCGGAGTCGGTGCGGCGGACGGATCCGCAGGGTGCCGCGCGAGGTCGGCGGGCCCGGCGGGCCGGTCAGCCGGTGTAGGCGCCCAGGGCCCGGGTGAAGTCCAGCGGCTGCTGGACGATCGAGCTGCAGCTCGCGTCCGCGTACGCCTTGGCGCCGCCCTCGCAGGCCTTGTCCCGGGTGCCGGACCACATCGCCAGCCAGGCCAGGTGCTTGCTCCTGGCGAACTCGGCGAGCTGCTTGGCGTCGGCGACGGTGAAGACCTCGCTGGCCACGTCGTTGACGCCGATCATCGGGGTGACCGCGACCCGGCGCCAGGCGGCCGCGTCGTCCAGGCCGAGCACGCTCTTCACCTGCGCCTGGGTGGCGGTGGCCGCGGCGATGGCGTAGGCGCCCATCCGGCCCTGCGGGTCGGGAGCGACCCCGTCGCCGTAGTCCATCGCCATGATGTTGACCGCCCCGATCGTCACACCGTTGTTCTTGGCGTCGGCGACCAGGTTGACGCCCTCCTGGGTCAGTCCGGAGGGGAGCGCGGGCAGGGTGAAGGAGACGTCCAGGGCCCTGCCCTTGGCGGCGGCGTTCTTCTGCAGCTGGGCGATTGCCTGGGCGCGCCGGGTGTTGGCCGAGGTGTTGGCGATCGCGCCGCCCTCGACGTCGAAGTCGAGGCGGGTGAGGCCGAAGGCGTCGACGGTCCGCTGGTAGACGGCGGTCAGGTCGGCGACCGAGGAGCAGGCGAGGGCGAGCTCGCTGCCGTTGGCGCCGCCGAAGGAGACCCGGACGTCGCCGCCGATCGCCCGCAGGGCGCCGATCCGGGCCGCCACCGCGTCGTCGGCGAGTTCGGTGACGCCGCCCCACTTCGGGGTGCAGCCGCCGCCGGAGACGACGAAGGCCAGCGTGAAGTCCTTGACCCCGGTGGCCTTGGCGGTGGCGACCAGGTCGTACGGCGGGTAGAGCGAGGTGTCGACGTACGGCGCGAAGCGGCCGCCGCCCGCCGGGGCGGGGGTGCCGGTCGCGGTGGCGGTGGGCGCCGGAGTGGTGGGTAGCGGGGTGGTGGGCGCGGCGGTGGTGCTCGTGCCGGCCGTCGGGGTCGGCGTGACCGGGGTGGTCGGCCGGACGGTCGCGCTGCCGGTCGGGCTCGGTGCCCCGGTGGTGGGCCGGACGGTGGCCGTCCCGGTGGCGGTGGCCGAAGCCGAGGCGGAGGCCGTCGCGGTCGCCGGGACGGACGCGGACGGCGAGGCGGACGCCGAGGCCGTCGCGGTACCGGTCGGGCGGCCGGACGGGGTGGGCACGGTACCGTCCCCGGCCTTGCAGGAGGTCTTGTTGATCAGGCAGTTGCCCGGCTCGGCCTGGGCCGCGCCGGTGCCCTGGGCGACATAGCCGACCACGACGCTCCGCCCGGGCTCCAGCCGCTTGCTCCACTCCTGGGGCCGGACGGTGATGTGCCCGCCCTCGGCGGTGAAGGTGGCGTTCCAGAGCGAGTCGATCTTCGCGCCGGCGGGCAGGTCGAAGGTGAGCGTCCAGTCCTCGATCGCCCGGTCCGCCGGGTTGGTGACCAGGTACTGGCCGGTGTAGCCGGAGTCCCAGCCGCTGGTGCGGGTGTAGACGGCGCCGAGCGGGGCGGCGCTGGCCGAGGAGGCGAGGACGACGACACCGCCGGCGACCAGGGCGGCGGCGACCGCCGAGGCGCCGAGCACCGTGCCCCTGCGGCTGCGCCGACGGCGGCCGCCGGGGCGGCGGTGGGGCTGCTGGGTCGTCATGGGGCGTACCTCCGGGGCTGGCAGATGCGCGGTCGGGGGGTGACCGGCGCGGCCGACACGAACGACGCTAGCGGGGCCGAATGGCCGGAATCCGTCTGCTGAGCCAGGGGTAGAACTCCCTTACGGCGCGCTTAAGAAAGAGGTCCTCCGCCCCGCACTCCGCACCGCTCCTGGCCCACACTCCGGCCTGCTCCCGACCCACGCCCCGCCCCGAACCCGCCCCGGACCGGCGCCGAAACCTTTCTTCAAGCGCTCCGCCGGCCCCGACTCAGCGCGCGAACAGCGATCCCCGGCCGCGACGCCGACCGGCCCGGGCCGGGACGGTGCCGTCCGGCCTGGACCGCAGCCGCAGCCGGATCTCGGCCCCGCCCAGCACCGCCGACCGGCCGAGCGCGAGGTCCCCGCCGGTGGCCTCGGCGAGCTTGCGGACGATGTCCAGCCCGAGCCCGGTCGAGCCCTCGCCGCCGTGGCCCTCGCCCCGCTTCAGGGCGGCCTCCGGATCGGTGAAGCCCGGGCCCGCGTCGCCGACCAGCACGATCACCGAACTCCCGGTGGCCAGCACGTCCACCGAGAAGGCGGTGCCGACCCCCGTGTGCCGGAAGACATTGCCGAGCAGCGCGTCCACGGCGGCGGCCAGGTCCCCGCGCTGGACCGGCACCGGTGTCTCCCGGTCCGCCCCGGCCAGCTGCCAGCGGCGGCCCTCGTCCTCGGCGAGCGCCGACCAGAAGCCGACCCGCTCACGGATCACCTCGGCCGCGTCGCAGCCGACCGTGACGGCGGGCGCGTCCTCGGGTGCCCGGCGGGCCGAGCGGATGATCTGGTCGACCTCGCGCTCCAGCTGCGCCACCGCGTGCCGGGTGGCGTCGGCCGCGTCGCCCTCGCCCAGCGAGGCGGCGTTGAGCCGCAGCACGGTCAGCGGGGTGCGCAGCCGGTGCGACAGGTCGGCGGCCAACTCCCGCTCGGCGGCCAGCAGCTGGACCACCCGGTCGGCCATGGCGTTGAACGCGTGACCGGCTTCCCGCAGCTCCTCGGGGCTGCCGGCGGCCTGCTTGCCGTCGACGGGCACCCGGACGGCGAGGTCGCCCGCGCCGAGCGAGCGGGCCGCGGCGGCGAGCCGGCGGGCCGAGCCGACGATCCGGGCGCCCATCCGGTCGGCGACCAGCACCGAGACGGCGACCAGGCCGAGCGCGACGCCGGAGAGCACCTGCCAGGCGGTGGCGACGCCCCGGGTGAGGTCGCCGTCGGCCACGAACACCTCGACCACGGCGGTCCGGGCGGTGTCCACCGCGACCGGCTGGAGCAGCGCGTAGCCGCCCGGGACCTCGACGGTGAACGAGCGTCCCTGGCCCCCGGCGCTGGCCACATCGGCAGCCAGCGCCCGGACTTCGCCGATGGTCGCACCGGCGGCCGGCCCCGCGACGGCGGCCGCCCCCGACCCGTCCGAGACCTTCCCCGCCGGAGCGGCCCCACCGGGCGCCGAGGCCACCCCGCCCGCGCCGCCGCCCGCTCCCGACTGCGTCCCCGCCCCGGCCGCCCCGGCCGCCGGCAGGTGCACCGCCATCCGCCCCTGCGCACCGGCGTCCGTCGACGCCACCGCCCGGGCGATGGCGTCCTGGTCGGTGGTGATGGCCAGGGCCGGGCCGAGCGCCGCCGCCTGCCGCTCCGCGGCCGTGAACGCCCGGTCCCGGGCGGTCTGCTGGACCATCAGGCCGAGCGGGATGAGGAAGGCCAGCGCGACCATCGTGGTACCGGCCACGGCGGCCTTGATCAGGGCCCAGCGCAGCGAGTGCCGCAACCGCATCATGTCAGGCGCTCCACCGGGACGGGCCCGGGCCCGGCGGGATGCCCGGACGCCTCCAGCCGGACCCCGACCCCGCGCACGGTGTGCAGATAGCGCGGGCTGGACGCCGTCTCCCCGAGCTTGCGGCGCAGCCAGGACAGGTGCACGTCGATCGTCTGGTCGCCGCCGTAGGTCTGCCGCCACACCTCGGCCAGGATCTCCTTGCGGGGCACCACCACGCCCGGACGGGCGGCGAGGAAGGCCAGCAGGTCGAACTCACGCCGGGTCAGGTCCAGTGACCGCCCGTCCAGCGCGGCCTCCCGGCGCTGGAGGTCGATCGCCAGCCCGCCGACCCTGAGCACCTGGCTGACCGGGGCCGCCCCGCCGCCGAGCCGGCGCAGCACGGCGGCCATCCGGGCGCTGAGGTGCTCCCCGGAGAACGGTTTCACCAGGTAGTCGTCGGCGCCGTCGTTGAGCAGCCGGACGATCTCGGCCTCGTCGTCGCGGGCGGTGGAGATGATGACCGGGACGTTGGTCAGGCCGCGGATCATCTTGAGCGCCTCGCTGCCGTCCAGATCCGGCAGTCCGAGGTCCAGGATCACCAGGTCGCAGCCGACCTGGGCGACCTCGCGCAGCGCCTCGAGTGCCGTGCCCACGCTGCGGACCGCGTGGCCGGTGTCGGACAGGTGGCGGATGAGGGCGGATCGCACGAAGGGGTCGTCCTCGACCACGAGCACTGTTGCCATGGGGCTGCACGGTACGGCATCGGCCCCGAATGGTCTGTACCTCGGGGTCGCCCCGGGCAGCGCTTCGTGAACCTTCGGGAAGGGTTCGCCCGGAACGTCGCGGGTTTGTGCAAGTCCCCTGTGGAAGTGCGGGGGTGCCCACCTGCCGGGAGCGGTGATGGGGCAGGATGTGCGCACTATGCGGAACGGACTGGTACAGCTCGGCGCCTGGGCGGCGGCCACCGGGGCGGCGGTGGCGCTGTCCTGGTTCGGCGTGCACACGGTGCTGACCGGGGCCGCGTTCGAACAGCCGACCGCGCTGCCGCTGCCCTCACCGGCGTCGGCCGGTGGTGCGAGACCCACGCCGACACCGTCGGCGGAACCCGCGCAGTCGGCCGGCCGGCCCGATCCGGCCGCGCCGCCGTCCACCGCCCCGGCGTCGGCCGCCCCGTCCAAGGCCGGTCCCCCGGCCGCCGCCGCGCCGCCCGCGGCCCCGTCGACCGCCGCCGCCGTGTCGCACCGCCCGGCGCCGGCCACGAGCACGACGTCCTCCGTCCGCAGTTATCCCGTCCCGGGCGGCAAGGTCGCCCTGGACCTCCGGTCCGACCGGGCCTCGCTGGTCACGGCCGCCCCGGACCCCGGCTGGCAGATGCAGGTCTGGGACGGCCCGCAGTGGATCCGGGTGGACTTCACCAAGGACAACCAGGCCAACTCGGTGTTCGTCTACTGGAACGGGCACCCGCCGGTGGTCGACACCGTCACCCGCTGAGCGGGTCCGGCCCGCGCCCCCGGCGCTCCGTCACCACCGCTCGAAGGGCACGTAGCCCGGCAGGTAGGGCCCCCGGTAGCGGGACCGGTCGACCAGGGTGTGCCTGGTCCCTCCGGGCACCCCGATCGCGGCGAGCACCACCGTGCCGTACGCGTCCCGCACCTCGTACGGCTCGGCGAGCGAGGCCGCGCCCCGGTCGACGGCGTAGTCGTAGGCGTAGCAGACGTCCGGCACGGCCACCGCGAGGTCGATCACACCGTCGCCGTGCCGGGCCAGCCGGTCGGCCAGCTCCCGGCCGCGCGGGCCGATCACCTGGACCAGCGAGGTCAGTACGAAGCGGGTGCCGGGCGCCTGCATCACATAGGAGACGATCTCGGGTTCGCCGGTCTCGGGCCCGGCGTACGCGGTACAGCGCAGGCCGAGCGCGACCGCGTACCGGTGGGCCGCCCGCTCGGCGTCGCCGACCACGAAGACCACCGCGTCGGCGCGGCCCATCGGGAGGAGGCCGGGCTCGTCCGGCCCGGCGTCGCCGAGGCCGGCGGTGAGCAGCGCGGGTTCGGCGGTGAGCAGCGCGGGTTCGGCGGTGAGCAACGCGGGTTCGGCGGTGAGCAACGCGGGTTCGGCGGCGGTGTCGGTCATGTCAGCCCTCCCGGTGGGGGTACGGGACCACGGTTCCGCTCGCGGACCGGTGGGGGCCGGCACGCGGGGTTGTGGCTGGAGGGTGGCGCCGGGGCGACATCCGCGCAACTGTTCCGTTTCCTCCTGGTCAAGCTGTGCTCCGGGGCGGGAGAATCTGCCGCACCGCTGTACACAATGCCCACCCGAGGACGGAGCCCGCGATGCCCCCCGCCCACGCCGCCAGCCCGACGGGCGCGCCCGGATCGCCCAACTCGCCCACCGGGCAAGGGCATTCCGGCACCGACCCGACCACTGCCGGGGCCGCGGCCGGACCCGGCGCCGCAGTCGCGGCCGGGGCGGCCCCGGGGAGCACCAACGACGCCATCGACACCCTGGACGGCCGGCTGATCCGGCTGCTCGCCGAGGAGCCCCGGATCGGCGTCCTGGAGTGCTCGCGGCGGCTCCAGGTGGCCCGGGGCACGGTCCAGGCCCGGCTGGACCGGCTCCAGGCGCGCGGGGTGATCGGCGGTTTCGGCCCCGAGGTGGACCCGGCGGCGCTCGGCTACCCGGTGACGGCCTTCGCGACCCTGGAGATCTCCCAGGGCCAGGGCGCGGACGTGCGGGCGCACCTGGCGGCGGTGCCGGAGGTGCTGGAGCTGCACACCATCACCGGGCACGGCGACATGATGGTGCGGATCGTGGCCCGGTCGAACGCCGATCTGCAGCGGGTGATCGACCGGGTGGTGGGCTTCGACGGGATCGTCCGCTCCTCCACCGCGATCGCGCTGGAGAACCCGGTGCCCTACCGGATCCTGCCGCTGGTCGACCAGGCCGCCGCCGAGTAGCCCGCCGCCCCGGCCGCTCGACCGCCCGACGGATCAGCCGCTCGACGGCTCAGCACCCCGACGGCTCGGCACCGCAGCGGCTCAGCACCCCGGAACGGCCCCGCCCGTCCGCAGCGCCTCCAGCGCCGAGACGGACTCCCCGAGCGTGCCGACCGGCACCAGCCGCAGCCCCTCCGGGAGGTTGACCTTGGCGTCCGTGCACTCGTCCTTGGGCACCAGGAAGACGGTCGCGCCGTCCCGCGCCGCCGCCTGGGTCTTGAGCGGCACGCCGCCGACCGGGCCGATCACGCCCTGGTCGTCGATGGTCCCGGTGCCGGCGACGGTCAGCCCGCCGGTGAGGTCGCCGCCGCTGCCGTCCCCGCGGAGCTTGTCGACGATGCCGAGCGCGAGCATCTGCCCGGCGCTGGGGCCGCCGATGTCGCCGAGGTCGATCTTGACCTTCACCTGCGCGGGCGACAGCTGGAGGTAGCCGAGCGCGGCCGTGGTGGCGGCGTCCTGGGACTCGGCCATCTGCTGGGCGGTGACCTCGTTCGCCTTGGCCGGGTCGCCCTGCGGGTAGACGGTCTCGCTGGGCCGGACGGCCTCGTCCTCGTCGAACCACGCCTGGAGCGAGCGCCACAGCGTGGTCCGCTCCCCCGGGTTGGTCGCCGAGATGGTCACCATCCGCAGCTGCCCCTGGGTGGCCCGGACCGGCGCGCCGGTGACGGTCAGCACCGGGCGGCCCTGGTAGCTGCCGAGGGTGTCCGCGGTCACGCCGGGGAAGGTCAGCGTGTAGGGCAGCGGGACGAAGGCGGCCACCCCGAACAGCGCGGCGACCGTCGCGCCGCAGAGCGTGAGGGCCCGGGTCCGGGGGGAGGTCAGGGCCTTGGGCAGCTTGGTGTCGGACACAGAGGCATCCAAACACACCGGGGCCGTCCGGCGGGCACGCACACGGCCACCCGAACGGCCCACCCGGCGGACCGGCGCGGTCAGCGCAGCGCGTCGGCGACCTCGGTGGCCGCCTCCACCACCCGGGGCCCGACCCGCTCCGGGACCAGTCCGTTCAGCATCACCACGCCGACGCTGCCCTCGATACCGCTCAGTCCGAGCAGCGCCGCGGCGGCGCCGGACGCGCCGGACTGCTCCTCCGCCCGGGTGATGACGAAGCCCTGCTCCGGCCGGCGCTGGCTGGGGAAGGTCCGGGCCTCCAGGATCGCCCGGCCCGCCGCGCTCTCCCCGAGCGGGTGGCGCAGCCCGGTCCGGTAGGCGACGTGGAAGTCGGTCCAGCTGGGTTCGACGACGGCCACCGCGAGCGCCTCGTTGCCGTCCACCAGGGTCAGATGGGCGGTGGCCCCGAGGTCCTCGGCGAGGCTGCGCAGCGCGGGCAGTGCCGCCTCGCGCAGCAGCGGGTGGACCCGGTGGGCGAGCCGGAGCACGCCCAGGCCCACCCGGGCCCGGCCGCCGATGTCCCGGCGGACCAGCCCGTGCTGCTCCAGGGTGGCCAGCAGCCGGTAGACGACGGTCCGGTTGACGGCGAGGCGGGCCGCCAGTTCGGTCACGGTGAGCCCGCGCTCCGAGTCGGCGAGGAGTTTGAGGACCCGGACTCCCCGGTCCAGGGTCTGGGAGGTCTCTGCAGTCACGACGCGCAATTCCTTTCCGCGGCGGTCGCGGATCGGCTGGCCGGTCCGGGACTCGGTGGTCGCGCGCAGGGGGGTGGCCGCGCCAGGGCCGCGGTGTGTCGTCCTTGACGTCCTGGGGCCCTGCGATGTTCGCCCCGCGGGGGTTGCCCGGCGGGAGAGCGTGGGGGAAAGGTAGTGAAGGAATTGCGGCGGCGGAAGTGTTTGTCCAAAATTCGGTCAAGATCAATTCTGGCCGGCCGGACAGAAGCGGACGAACTACCGCATTCCACCCGGCCCGACCGGGCGCAAGTTCGAGCACAGTCCGAAGTCCGGACAGGCACCCGGGACCGGAGGAGCCGGACGAACGGCCGCAGAACGGCCCCGGAGCGCCCGGGAACGACCCGGAGCGCCCCCGAAGCCCCGCTCGGAACGCCGCCCCTGCCGCCCCTTCGACGAATCCCGGCGAATCCGACCGGTCCGACCGGTCCGACGGATCGTTACTTCGCCCACTCCCGGATCTTGGCGATCCGCGCCTTCAGCTGATTGGCGGTGGCCTGCGCGGTCAGCGGACCGCCGCACTGCCGGCGCAGCTCGTTGTGGACCGTGCCGTGCGGCTGGCTGGTGCGGTGGTGCCAGGCGGCCACCAGCGCGTTCAACTCCTTGCGCAGCTCCCGCAGCTCCTGGTGGGTCACCACCGGCCGCTGCTCGGCCGGCAGCTCCAGCAGGTCGGCCTCCTCGGCCGGCTTGCCCTTGCTCCGCTGGATCTGCCGGTGCTGGCGCTTCTGCAGCAGCATCTGCACCTGGTCCGGCTCCAGCAGGCCCGGGATGCCGAGGTACTCCTCCTCCTCCTCGCTGCCCGGGTGCGCCTGCATCCCGAACTCCATGGCGTTGTAGAGCACCCGGTCGAAGACCGCCTCGGAGCCCAGCGCCTCGTAGGAGAACTCGTCGCCGCCCGCGCCGTCCGGGCCGTCGTTGGCCCGCTCGGCCTCGGCGAGCAGCCGGTCCTCCTCGTCGAAGAGGCCCTCGCCCTCCTTCTTCGGCCGGTCCAGCACGTGGTCGCGCTGGAGCTCCATCTCGTTGGCGAAGCCCAGCAGCATCGGGACGGTCGGCAGGAAGACGGAGGCGGTCTCGCCGCGCTTGCGGGCGCGCACGAAGCGGCCGACGGCCTGGGCGAAGAACAGCGGGGTGGAGATCGAGGTGGCGTAGACGCCGACGCACAGCCGGGGCACGTCGACGCCCTCGGACACCATGCGGACCGCGACCATCCACCGCGAGGTCCCGGCCGCGTAGTCGGAGATCCGCTGCGAGGCCTCGGTCTCGTCGGAGAGCACCAGGGTGACCTTCTCGCCACTGATCTCGCGCAGCATCTTGGCGTAGGCGCGGGCCACGTTCTGGTCGGTGGCGATCACCAGGCCGCCGGCGTCCGGGATGGCCTTGCGGACCTCGGTGAGCCGGCGGTCGGCCGCCTGCAGCACGGAGGGGATCCACTCGCCCTGCGGGGAGAGCGCGGTGCGCCAGGCCTGGGCGATGAGGTCCTTGGTCATCGGCTCGCCGAGCCGGGCCTCCAGCTCGTCGCCGGACTTGGTGCGCCAGCGCATGTTGCCGCTGTAGGACAGGAAGATCACCGGACGGACGACGTGGTCGGCGAGCGCGTGCCCGTAGCCGTAGGTGTAGTCGGCGACCGACTTGCGGATGCCGTCGCCGCCGGCCTCGTACTGGACGAACGGGATCGGGTTGGTGTCCGAGCGGAACGGCGTACCGGTCAGCGCGAGGCGCCGGGCGGCCGGCTCGAAGGCCTCGAAGCAGGCCTCGCCCCAGGACTTCGAGTCACCGGCGTGGTGGATCTCGTCCATGACGACCAGCGTCTTGCGGGCCTCGGTGCGGTTGCGGTGCAGCATCGGGTTCACGCCGACGCCCGCGTAGGTGACCACGATGCCGTGGTACTCCCGGGAGAGCGGCCCGGAGGAGTAGCCCGGGTCCAGCTTGATGCCTATCCGGGCGGCGGCCTCGGCCCACTGCTTCTTCAGGTGCTCGGTCGGCGCGACCACGGTGATCTGCTGCACGAGGTGGTTGTGGAGCAGGTACGAGGCCAGGGTCAGCGCGAAGGTGGTCTTACCGGCGCCCGGGGTCGCGACGGCGAGGAAGTCGCGCGGCTGCTTCTCGACGTACTTGTCCAGCGCCCCCTGCTGCCACGCCCGGAGCTTGCCCGCGGTGCCCCAGGGGGCACGGCCGGGAAAGGCCGGGGACAGCTGGTGCGAGGAGGTCGGCGCGGCATGGCCGACGGCCCGGACGGGCGCGTGCGACACGTTCGCGTCGGAGAAGAGCGGCATCGGGGCGGCGGCAGTACTCACGGTCTCCGAGGGGGGATCATCGCAGGTCAGAGGCGGTTTCGCGGCCTCGATCCACGGTCGGACGGCGTTCGGACAACCCACCCAGCGTACCGGTCCCGGCGTCGTTCGGGCGGCCACGGCGGGGCCGGGCCGGGCGGGCGTCCGCCCTGCCGGGGGCGGGTGCGGCCGGAAATCGACGTGAGGTGGATCACAGCGGAATTCCGGGAAACCCGCGTAAGCGGAACCCCTCCCACCGCCTCTCTTCGGGGTGAGGCCGCTCCACCCTCCACCGCCCCCCGCGGCCTCACCAGCGAAGGGAAGCGCCGTGCACGCCACCGCCGAAGAGACCGTCCAGGCCCGACTGATCCTGTCCGCGCACCGGTCCGCCCGGCTGCGGGTCACCCTGACCTACCGGACGGACGACCCGCTCGCGGTCCGGATGGCCTTCCCCGGCGAGTTCTCGCTGGACGAGCCCGCAGGGCCGGCCGGACCGGAGGCGAGCGACATCGTCTGGGTCTTCGCCCGCCGGCTGCTCGCGGGCGGCCTGGAGCTGCCCTCCGGCGTCGGCGACGTGCATGTGCGGCCCGGACCCGGCCGGAGCGCCCTGGTCGAGCTGCGCGCGCCCGAGGGCACCGCGCTGGTCCGGTTCGACGCCGCCGACCTGCGGCACTTCCTCTGGCGCAGCCGCCTGCTGGTGCCCGAGGGCGAGGAGCACCTGCACCTGGACGCCGACCGCGCCCTCGCCCAGCTGCTCGGCTGAGCGGCCCGGCCGCGCGCACGCGAACGCCGGCCGTCCGGGACCGAGGTCCCGGGCGGCCGGCGTTCCGAGCGGCACGAGCGTCCGGCTAGGAGGACAGCTTGCGCATCAGCCGCACGCCCTGCGCCGGGGTGAGGTGCGGCAGGTACGCCTTGCCGATCGCCCGGGTGATGCTGGGCAGCGCCGCCGGGTCCGGGTACGCCATGTACATCGGCCGGTACTCCGGCTGGAACTTCGCCTTGAAGGCGAGCAGGGAGCGGAAGCCGTACACCGGCTCCAGCACCCGGCCCAGCCAGTCCAGGGTCTTCTGCAGCCCGGTGGGCGGCTCCTTCTCCGAGCGGGCCAGCGGCGCGCCGGAGAGCGAGAGGAACCGCGCGCCCTCCTGCTTGAAGCCGAGCGCGGCCGAGGCGATCAGGAACTCGGTGACGCCGCGGAAGCCGTCCGAGCTGCGCCGCATGAAGTCCAGCGTCCAGCCGACCGGCTCGCCGTTCTCGTAGACCGGCATCCAGCTGGTCAGGCCGTGCACGCTGCGATCCTCGTCGATCGCGATCAGCAGCCGCACCGCCGGGTCGTCCAGCTCCTCCAGGCCGCCGAGGGTGAAGCCCATCTCGGGCAGGCCCTTCTCGGAGACCCACTCCTCGGAGATGGCCCGGATCTGCTCCTTCAGCGCCAGCGGCGCCTCGTGGTACGACCACCACTCGGCGGTGATGCCCTGCTTGCCGGCCTTGTTGAGCGCGGTCCTGATGTCCTGCCACTTGCGACCGGTGAAGGCGAGGTCGGGCAGGGCGACGACGGTGTCCTCGGCGACCTGGAGCGAGCGCCAGCCGAGCTCCCCGGCCGCGGCCCGGGTCTGCGGGGTGACGCTGTAGAAGCACGGCGTCCAGCCCCGGGCGTCGCAGTACCGGGCGAAGCCGGCCACCGCGCGGTCCCGGGCCGCCGGGTCGCCGAAGGGGTCACCGGTGGTCAGCGCCACGGTGTTCAGCACCCGGTAGGCGACGGCGGCCCGGCCCTCCTCGTCGAACCAGTAGTGGTTGCCGTCCCAGGTGGTGAGGAAGGACAGCGTGCCGCCGCCGTGCTCGGTGAGCAGCGCCCGGGCCCGGGCGGCGTCCTCGGCGGCGACCTGGACCACCGGCCGGCGGAAGGTCAGCAGCAGCGCGGCCAGCGCGACCGCCCAGAAGCCGAGCCCGCAGTACGTCTCCAGGGCGCGGGCGAACCTCCCGACCGCGATCGGGTAGTCCGGCAGCAGGTCGTTGTAGGCGGGCGGCAGGAACTGGGCCGGCAGCCCGTGGACCAGCCCGCGGAAGGTCGCGCCCGGCTCGAACTGCCCGGCGGCCAGGACGCCCAGCCCGGTGTAGGCGGCGGAGGCGACGGCCAGCGCCCCGCCGACCACCGCGAACAGCCGGCCGAGCACCGCACGCGGCAGCCGCAGCGTGAAGCGCTTGCGGGTGGCCAGCAGCAGCCCGACGGTGACCATCGGCAGCAGCAGCGCCTCGACGAAGTACTGGAAGACGTCGCTCGAACCGGTGCTGGTCTCCGCGAACAGGACGACCAGCATCGCGGTCCAGAGCAGTTCGGTGGCGATGGTGATCCGCCAGGCGAACCGCAGTCCTCGGCGCAGGCCCTCGGCGAGCACCAGCAGCAGGGCCGGGAAGAGCGTGGCCATCAGCCGGGCCGGGGTGTCGAAGATCCGCTGCACGGCGTGCGCGCGGGCGCAGTCGTGGGCCGAGACCGAGCAGAAGTCGGCGACCTCGTCCGGGGTGAGCCGGTGCGAGAGGTAGATCTCCGAGAAGGTGTTGAACGGGCCGGCCGCGTTGTCGTACAGCGAGGCGATCATCGGGCCGAGCGCGGCGGCGACCAGGCAGAGCGCGACCAGCACCCGGGTCTCGGTGTGGGAGGAGCGGTGCGAGCGCAGGTGCGGGCGGCGGCGGAACAGCAGCGCACCGGCGGCGAGGCCGACCAGCGCCCCGCTGAACCGCTGGACGCTCTGCAGGTGCCCCACGTACAGCGCCATCACCAGCGGCATCAGCAGCACCAGCAGGTGCAGCCGCCGGCGCCAGAGCACGGTGAGCCGGTAGCCGAGCACGCCGGCCAGCGCGAACAGGCCGACGCCGGGGCCGACCGCGGTCTGGCCGACGATCGAGAGGGTCCACTGCTCGCCGAGCCGCGCCCCGGCCGCGACCGCGACGGTCCCGGCCATGACGCCGGCCAGCTGTCCGGCGACCAGCACCCCGACGGTGCGCAGCCGGCCGAGGCGGCGCTCGGCGGCCGGGCCGACCAGGAGCAGCAGCAGGCTGGTGAAGACGTAGGCGCCGATGCCGGAGCACCAGAACAGCGAGGTGAGGGGCGTCCACCAGCGGCCCGCGTGGAGGGTCGGCCGGCCGACGCCGACCTGCTCCAGCAGGGCGTCGGACGGCCCCCGGGTGAGGCTGCCGGTGGCGGCGCCGACGGCCCACAGGCCGACCAGCAGCACCAGGGTCAGCGGGGCCTCGCCGAGCCGGGCGGCCAGCCGGGCGGCGAGCCCCGCGGCCGCGCGGACGACCCGCTGCGGGGGCCTCGGCGCGGGCGCGCCGGGGCCCGGCCCGCCGGCGTCGGCGCCCGCGGGGTCGGTGCCGGCGTCGCCGGCGGGAGCGGTCCCGGCCCGGAAGGACCTGGGCATGAGCAGGCGCGACTGCCCGCCACCACCGGTGTGCTCCTGCTCGGCGGCGACTCCCGGGGTGGCGCCCAGCAGGGTCACCGGATCATCCCGGTCTGCCGGGCCAGCCAGGGCAGCTGGCCCACGATGCCGGGCCGGAAGATGACCCAGCCGTGCCCGCCGGGCATCAGATCGTACTTGGCCTGCATCCCCGCCTCCTTGACCGCGCGGAACACCTTCTCCTGCTGCGGCCGGAACTCGCTGTCGTCCCGGCCGACCACGATGGCCGCCGCCGTGTCCGGAAACTTCTTGCGTGCCAGCACCTGGAGCGGGTCGACGGCGTCGAACTTCGCGTTGTCGCCGTCGAAGGCCGCCTTGACGGTCTCCTCGCGGCTGCCGAGGGTCGGCTCGTCCTGGCCCGACATGTCGAGGAACGAGCCGTAGACCTCGGGGGCGTTGACGGCGAGCTGGAGCGCGCAGGTGCCGCCCATCGAGGCGCCCGCGATCGCCCAGGACTTCCGCCCCTCGGCCGTCTGGAGGTTGTTGTGCACCCAGTCGGGCACGTCCGCCGCCAGGAAGGTCTGGACGTTGGCGATGTTCGAGTCCAGGCAGAGCGTATTGTTCCAGGTCGATCCCAGCTGATCGGGCATCACCACGATCGGGGCCAGTCCGTGGTGCTCGGCGGCGAAGTCGTCGAGCCCCTCGGCGACCTGCCCGTAGAGCACCCAGTCGTCCGGGGTGCCGGGCTGTCCGCCCAGCAGCACGACCACCGGGAGCAGCGGCCGGGGGTTGGCCTGGTAGGCCGGCGGCAGGTAGACGTACCCGTCGCGGGACTGGAAGCCGGAGCGGGTCCCCGGGAAGGTGACGGAGGAGACCGTCCCCTTGTTCGGAAGGTCCGCCGGTGGCTGCCAGACGTCCTCCAGGGCCTTGCCGGGAGGCCGGCCGACGGTGGCGGCGGCCTTGCCCGTGGTCAGGTCCTGCGTCTTCGTGAGCCAGCCCGCGAGCATCACCCGACCGGTCGGGAACTGGTCGAAGCCCCGGTTCACCTGGGAGGAGGCCATCAGCAGCACCAGGGCCCCGGCGCCGACCGCCAGCAGCTTGCGGCGCAGCGTCGTGCCGCGCATCCGGAAGCCGACCAGGGCGAGGCCGAGCAGGGCGACGGCGATCCACCAGGTGACATAACGGGGGGTCCCTTCGGGGAAGGGGTGCCACCAGTCGTCGACCGCGGTGTCGAGCAGCAGGCTGAGGCCCGCCGCCGTGACCAGGGCTGCGGGGAGCCGGAGGCGCCACCACCCGCGGGTGCGGGCGTAGCAGGCGAGGAACAGCAGTGAACCCCAGCCGGCCACCAGGACAGCGCGCGGGATCGCGCCGCGGGTCAGCGGCCAGTCGATCGGGTTCCAGCTCAGGGCGAGGGAAACGGTGGTCATACGTTCGTCCCCGAACGCCTGGTGTCGGCCAGGAAGCCGTAGGCGACGACGTTGCCGTCGTAGCCCCGCTCCTCGCTGTAGCCTCCGCCGCAGGTGATCACCCGCAGCTGGGCGTCGGCGGCCTGGCGGTACACCCGGTCGTCCGGGAAGTCCTTTCGGTCGTGCACTTCGATGGCGTAGAGCTGGTAGACGGCGGTTCGGCCGTCCTCGCGGAGGATCTCGATCCGGTCCCCGCGGTGCAGCGCGCCCAGGTCGTAGAAGACGGCGGGCCCGCTGTGGTTGTCGACGTGGCCGGCGATGATCGCCGTGCCGCGCTGGCCGGGGGTGGCACCGTCCCGGTACCAGCCGGCGAGGTTTCGGTTCTCCTCGGGAGGGGTCTGGAGGTGGCCGTCCCGGTCGAGGCCGAGGGCGGTGACCGGGGCGTCGAGCCGTACGGCCGGGATCCGGATCCTGGTCGGCCGGGAGGGGCCGAGCGCCGGCACCACGGAGACCGGGGCGAAGCCGCTGAGGGCCTGCCCGCTGCCCGGGGCCGGGGGGAGCACGGCGTGACCGCCGTCGGTGAGCAGCCACGCACCCAGCACGAGCGCGGCGCCGACCGCCAGGGTGCCCGGCCACGGGCTCCTGCTCTGCTGGGCGCCCACCGGCGCTCCCCTCTGCTGACGTCGAACGGTTGCCGGTTTCTGGGAGATGTCTGAGAACTATGCAACCGGATCGGACCTTATGCCACATCCATACGATGGTCGTACTCGCTCCCCCCGTTCGGCAGGGTCCGAGGGGCTCGACATGGTCCGTGCGGGTGAGACGTCACCGTGACGCCACGCTCCGGTCACCTGGCGGTCGTCCGACGAAGCGACGATCTCTTCATCTGACACTCAGGAACGTCATCTCGGTTGCATCCTTCGAGCGATGAGTTCCGACCGTTCGTGGTGAAGCGTTGACCGCTTCCGATCGCGTGCCATGCTGACCCCGTTCACAGGCTTATCACCGCACTTGTCCCACCGGGCCCCGGTCCGGCGGACGGTCGCGCGCGCCTGCCGTGCCCCGCCCCGCGCACGCCCCACGAACGGAGTGACCATGGACGCCCTCTCCCGCCGCACCCTGCTGGCCGCGGGTGCCGCCGGCGCCGCCAGCCTCGCCGCGGGCTGCGCGAGCCGGACCGATACCGACGGCGGACAGGCGACCACTCCGGCCCCGGTCCCGGCCACCCCGGCCGAGGACCACGCCACCACCCCGACCGAGGCCGCCAAGCCCCCGGTCACCCTGATCGGCGACGGCTCCACCTCGGACACCGGCCCGCAGCCGAACCAGCCCGCCCTCGAACCGCTGCGGCCCGGCCAGCGCCCGCCCCAGTTCGTCGTCTTCTCCTGGGACGGCGCCGCCGAGCTCGACAACGGCCTGTTCGCCCGCTTCCGCCGGCTCGCCCGGGAGCACAACGCGTCCATGACCTTCTTCCTCAGCGGCTCCTACCTGCTGCCCGAGGGGAAGAAGGACCTCTACCGCCCGCCGCAGCACAAGGTCGGCGCCTCCGACATCGGCTACCTCAGCGACCAGCACATCCACGACACCCTGGAGAACCTGCACGCCGCCTGGCTGGAGGGGCACGAGATCGGCACCCACTTCAACGGGCACTTCTGCGGCGCCAACGGCGTCGGCCAGTGGTCCGCCGAGGACTGGGACAGCGAGATCGAGCAGGCGATGGGCTTCGTCACGAACTGGCGGACCAACACCGGCTTCACCGACCTTCCGGCGCTGCCCTTCGACTACCGCAAGGAGCTGATCGGCAGCCGCACCCCCTGCCTGGAGGGCCAGCGCAACCTGCTGCCCACCGCCGTCCGGCGCGGCTGGCGCTACGACAGCAGCGGCAACGGGACCCAGGTGTGGCCGCAGAAGATCCAGGGCGGCGCGCTCTGGGACCTCCCGCTGCAGTCCATCCCCTTCCCCGGGCACACCTTCCAGGTGCTGTCGATGGACTACAACATCATGTTCAACCAGTGCGGCAGCAACACCAAGGCCGACCCGGCGCTCCACCCCGGCTTCCAGACCCAGGCCCGGGACTCCTACCTGATGGGCTTCGAGCGCGCCTACACCACCAACCGCGCCCCGTTCGTCATCGGCAACCACTTCGAGGAGTGGAACGGCGGCATCTACATGAACGCCGTCGAAGAGGTGATCAAGGCGATCGCCGACCGCCCCGAGGTGCGGATGGTCTCCTTCCGCCAGCTGGTCGACTGGCTCGACGCCCAGGAGCCGGCCCTGCTGCGCAAGCTGCAGGGCCTCGCCCCCGGCCAGGCACCGGCCGGGGGCTGGGAGACCTTCTGAATCTTCGCCCGCTCGCCTCCGGGGCGCTTCTGTCCGGCGCCGACGGTCGTTGCTCCCTCGCTCCTCCGTCGCTCCCTCGCGCCTCCCTTTCGGCACCGGCGCGCCCCTTCGGCTCGGGGCGGGAGACCCTCGGTCGGGCCCCGGACCAGCAGGCAGTGGGGCGCTCAGGCGGCCTTGCGGACCCGGCCGGAGGCCAGGGCGCCGAGCAGCGCCACCCCGGCCATGACCCCGAAGATCACCGCGAAGGCGCCGGTCGAGCCGGCGCCCGCGGCGCCGTCGTGGACGGCGGCCACCGAGCCGCCGCCCAGCGCCCCGAACAGCACCCCCGCCAGACCCATCAGCAGCACATTGCCCAGCGCGTCGCTCACCTGGAGCGAGGCCGAGTTGGCCCCGGCGTCCTCCGGCGTGGACAGCTTCATCATCAGCACGCTGATGCTCGCCACCGCCAGGCCCATGCCGATCCCGCCGACGCCCCAGGCCACCGCCGCCACCCAGGCCGGCACCGCCGGGACCAGCACCAGCGCCGCGCCCGCGATGGCCACCGCGGTCAGCACGAAGCCGCCGCGGATCATCACCGTCCGGTAGCGCTCCGCCCCCGGTCGGCCCTGGATCCAGGAGCCCAGCGCCCAGGACAGGCCGCCGCTGGTGAGGGTGAGGCCGGCCAGCGTCGGGGAGAGCCCGCGCTCGGTCCTCATCATCAGCGGGATGAACGCCTCGGCCGCGAAGAACGCCCCGGCCGCGACCCCGCGCAGCAGGATCACCGTCGGCAGCCCGCGCCCGGCCCGCAGCGTCCCGGCCGGCAGCAGTCCCAGCACCGCCGGGAGCAGCAGCGCCGCCCCCGCGGCGGCCGGCAGCAGACCGGGCAGGTCGAGCCGCTGACCCGCGTACTGCAGCAGTCCCGCGCCGACCGCGGCCATCGCGGCCAGGCCGGTGCGACGGCGGTCGAACGCGGCGCCCCCGAGCAGCGGCTGCTCCTTCTCCGAGCGGCGCAGCGCCGGGCCCATCACCGCGAGCGGCAGCAGGATCAGCGCCGGCACGGCGAGGAAGACCCAGCGCCAGCCGATGTGCTGGGTGACCGCCCCGGCGACCAGCGGGCCGACGATCGAGGGCAGCACCCAGGCCGCGGAGAAGGCCGCGAAGACCGAGGGCCGCAGCCGCTCGGGGTAGGCCCGGCCGACCACCACGTACAGGGCGACGATCACCAGGCCGCCGCCGAGGCCCTGGAGCGCCCGGCCGCCCACGAAGATCCACATCCCGGGCGCCGCCCCGGCCACCAGCAGACCGGCGCCGAACACCGCGATACCGGTGAACAGGGGCCGCAGCGGCCCGCTCCGGTCGCACCACTGGCCGGAGACGACCAGCGCGAACAGGGTGGTGGTGAAGTAGCCGGAGAAGGCGAAGGCGTACAGCCCGAAGCCGTCGAGCTCGCCGGCGGCGACCGGCATCGCGGTGTTGACGGCCGTCGCCTCGAAGGCGATCACCAGGACCACCGAGACGATGCCCAGGGTCAGCGCCCGGAAGCGGTCGCCCATGACCCCTCCGCCGGGGTCGGTCGATATCGGGACGGAGGCGGTGTCGGCCGACACGGGGGAGGCTGTGGTCATACGTATGATCGTAAGGCCCGTCAGGCCCGATGGCCCCTGACCGTGGTCGTAGTTCCACTCCTCCCCCGGTCCTAGGACAGGAGGGTCGGGTGCGGGGACGGCAGGGTCAGTGCAGCACCTTCAGGCCCACCACGCCGGAGACGATCAGGAGCAGGCAGCCGATCCGAGCCAGGGTCACCGCGTCACCGAGCACGGTCATGCCGTACAGCGCCGTGCCCACCGCGCCGATGCCGACCCAGATCGCGTAGCCGGTGCCGATCGGGATCGAGCGCATCGCGTACGCCAGGCCGCCCATCGAGAGCGCCAGCGCCACCCCGAACACCACGGTCGGGACCAGGCGGGAGAAACCCTTGGAAGACTCCAGGGCAACCGCCCACACCGTCTCCAGGACACCGGAAATGATCAGAACGAGCCAAGCCATGACGGCCGTACCTCCGCAGTCGGCAGCGGCCGGGTTGCCGCTGTCACTGCGCCGTCTTGTCGTGACCGGGTACGACGCGCTCGTCCGGGGCGGCCGCGAGGACCGCCTGTTCCCGACCGTAGCACACCGGGTCGGGAATCCCGCCACACAGAATTTACAATGGGATATTGACGCTCCGCCGGGTATTCCGCCAGAATGAATTCATCAACACGGCGAACGACGACAAGGAGTCGGACATGGACAGGAGGACGGCGGCCCTCGCGCCCCGCACCTGCACCACCGCTCCCCGGTGTTGTCGCGCCTGTCGCTGCTGCCGCTGCGCCTGAGCGCACCCGCAGTTCCAGCCGCACCACCAGCTCCACCCATGGCCGTGTGCCCGAGTGGTTTAGGGAACCGCCTGCAAAGCGGTGCACACGGGTTCGATTCCCGTCATGGCCTCCAGAAGACGAATTGCCGGTCGGCTCCGAAATGGCGCCGCCCGGCAATTCGTCGTGCTTTCCGAAAGAAAAGCGCGGGTCCCGGGCAATTCCGCAGGCCCTGCGGAATTGCCCGGGGGCACCGGCGCTCAGCCGGTGACGGCGTCCTCCGGGCGGATCGGCAGCCGGCCCACCGGCAGGCCGGTGGCGGCGCGGACCGCCGCGGCCACCGCCGCCGGCGCGGTCACGGCCGGCACCGCGCTGACCGCCTTGGCCCCGAACGGCGCCACCACGTCACGCTCCTCCAGCAGGGCGGCGACCCGGATCTCCGGGGTGTCCAGCGCGGTCGGCAGCCGGTAGCCGGTCAGCGAGGGGTTGGCCAGCACGCCGCCCTCGACGCGGAGCTCCTCCAGCAGCGCCAGGCCGACGCCCTGGGCGACCCCCGCCTCGATCCGGTCCTCGATCTGCCGCGGGTTCAGCGCCCGGCCGACGTCCTGGGCCACCGTCACCTCGACCACCCGGACCGCGCCCAGCTCGATGTCCACGTCCACCACCGCGCGCATCGCGCAGAACGCGATGGAGACGAAGGCGTCGCCCTGCCCGGCCTCGTCCAGCGGCTCGGTCGGGTGCGGGCGGCACTGCGCGGTCGCCCAGAGCTCCTTGCCCTCCAGCGCCTCGGCCACCGGCATGCCGAGCACCCCGTCGTACGAGGTGATCTTGCCCTCGGCGATCTGCAGCAGCTCCACGGACATCCCGAAGTCGGCGGCGATCGGCTGGAGCAGCTGGTGGCGGACCATCAGCGCGGCCCGCTCGACCGCACCGCCGGACACCCAGGTGTGCCGGCCCCGGGCCGCCGGCCCGGCCACCGCCTGGTCGCTGTCCGCGGGCGCGATGTACACCTCGCTGACGCCCAGCACGCTCTGCACGATCTGCCGGGCCAGTGTGGCGAAGCCCTGGCCGGCGTCGACCGCGGCGCAGATCACCGTGGCGTGGTCGCCGCTGACCCGCACCGTCGCGGTGGCGACCTCGTCCTCGCCCTCGGCGCCCAGCATGTGCACCATGCCCAGCGCGTAGCCGATCCCGCGCCGCACCGCGGCCGGGTCACCCGCGCCGCCGGGCCCGCCCGGCAGCAGCCATTCGGCGTCCGGATCGTCCACCGGCAGCGCCGGCAGCGGCTCCGCGGCCACCGCGTCCAGCAGCGCGGCGACCGGTGCCGGGCAGGTGACGGCCTGCCCGGTGGGCAGCGGGTCCCCGGTCGCCATCACATTGCGCCGGCGGACCTCCACCGGGTCCACGCCGAGCCGGGCGGCCAGCTGGTCCAGCTGCGACTCGTAGGCGAAGCACGCCTGCAGCGCGCCCTCGCCGCGCATCCGGCCGGCCGGCGGGTTGTTGGTGCGCACCGCCCAGGCGTCCACGAACACGTTGGGGCAGTTGTACGGGCCGACCGAGAAGGCGGTGGCGGCGGCCAGCGCCTCGGCCGAGACGTCCGCGTAGGCGCCGCCGTCCAGCAGGATCTGCGCCTCGACCTTCACCAGCGTGCCGTCGGCGTCCGCGTGGTGGCGGTAGCGCAGCAGCGCCGGGTGCCGCGAGGTGTGGGTGTGGAAGGACTCCTCGCGGGTGAGCGTCATCTTCACCGGGCGGCCGGTGCGCAGCGCCAGCAGCGCCAGGGTGACCTGGAAGGAGAGGTCCTCGCGGTCGGAGGTGGCGCCGGGAACACCGGTGACCACCAGCCGGACCCGGTCCGGCTCCAGGCCCAGGCAGGCGGCGGTGCGGTCCCGGTCGCCGTGCGGGTCGGTGGAGGAGAGGTGCAGTTCGACCCCGCCGTCCGGGCGCGGCACGGCCAGGCCGGCCTCGGCGCCGAGCGGGGCCGGGTCCTGCCGGCCCACCTGGTACAGGCCCTCGACGATGATCTCGCCGGCCGCGTCCGGGTCGCCGGTGCGCAGTGGCAGGTGGCGGAAGAGGTTGCCGTCCGGGTGCAGCGGCGGGGCGGTGAAGGCCTGCTCGGGGTCGGTGACGGCCTCCAGCGGCTCGTACTCGACCACGATCAGACCGACCGCCAGCCGGGCGGTGTCGGGGTGGTCGGCGGCGACCGCGGCCACCGGCTCGCCGTGGTGGCGGACCACCCCGGCGGCCAGCACCGGGCGGTCGGCGACGATCGGCCCGGAGGGCGCGCCGTCCGGGCTGCCGTCCGGACCGGCCGGCAGGTCGGTGGCCGTGACCACCGCGTGCACACCGGGCAGGGCCAGTGCGGCCGAGGTGTCGATGCCCAGGATCCGGGCGTGCGGGTGCGGCGAGCGCAGCACCGCGCCCCACAGCAGGCCCTCGGCCCACAGGTCGGCGGCGTACGGGTAGATGCCGAGCGCCTTGGGCAGGGCGTCGCTGCGCAGCGGGGAACTGCCCAGACCGAACGGCTCCGTCGCGCCGCCCGCGTCGCCGTCCTGCTGGAGTGCTGCGCCGATGTCGGTAGGCGACGTCATGATGCGTGGTCGTCCTCGGGGAGCCGGATGCCGTGGGCGGGGGTGGCGCCGTACGGGACGCCGGCCGGGGCGGTGCCCTCGGCCGGGGCGCCGTGCGCGGGTGCGGGGACGTACGGCGTGCCGTGCACGGGGGTGGCGGGGGTCTCGTAGACCGGGCCGTCGTACGCCGAGGCGGTGTCGTAGCCGGGCTGCTGCTGGTAGCCGCCCTGGTCGGGGTAGCCGGTGCCGGGCAGGTAGGTGCCGTGCGCCGGGGTCGCACCCGGGTACGGCTGCTGCTCGGGGTAGCCCTGGGCGGGGTAGAACCCGGTGGACCCGTCGGCCTGCTGCGCCGGGACGTCCCGGACCGGGGCCAGCACGGTGGTGTCGTACACCCCGCTGTCGTAGCCGCCCTGGTCGTAGGCCCCTCGGCCGTCGGGAGCGCTGTGCCGGTCGGGGGCGCCGTGCCCGTCCTGGGCGCCGTACCCCGGGCCGGCTCCGGCGCCGGTGCCGGCCGTGGCGCCGGCCTCCTCGGCGCGCGGCTGCGGGACGTGCTCGATCCAGGCGTCCTCGGTGTAGACCGGCAGGTCGGCGGTCGGCGGTCCGGGGTGCGCGGGGGCGGCGGCGGGCACCGGCCGGGCGGCGGTCGCGGCGGGTGCGTCGGTCCGGTCTGCGGGCGTGGCCGCGGCCTCCTCGGCGGCCGCCTCCGCGGCCACGGCCACCGCCGCGCGCGCTTCGGCGACGGTCTGCACGGCGGCGAGCGCGCCCCGGTAGCCGGTGCACCGGCAGAGGTTTCCGCACAGCGCCTGGCGCGCCTCGACCTCGGTGGGCCGGTGGTTGCGCTGGAGCAGGTCGTGCACGGCCATCGCCAGGCCGGGCACGCAGTAGCCGCACTGCACCGCGCCGGACTCGGCCAGCGCCTGCTGGACGTCGCTGGCGCCGCCGCCGGCCGAGAGGCCCTCGACGGTGTTGATCTCGCTGTCCTGCGCGAGCGCGGCGGGCACCAGGCAGCCGGCCACCAGCTGGCCGTCGACCTGCACCGAGCAGGCCCCGCACTCGCCCTGCTCGCAGCCGTCCTTGGCGCCGGCCAGACCCAGCCGCTCGCGCAGCACGTAGAGCAGGCTCTCGCCGATCCAGGCGTCCGTGACGGGCCGTTCGAAGCCGTTGACCCGCAGGGTGTACGAGGTGGTGGGCCGCAGCTCCCGGCTGACCTGCGGCGCGTGGTCGAGCAGCCCCGCGTCCAGGGCCTCGATGGGGTGGTCTGTGGTCACTTGAGCGCCCTTCCCAGTGCCCGGCGGGCCAGCACGGCTACGGTACGCCGCAGACGGACGGCGGCCGCGCTCGGCCCCTCGGTGACGGCCTCCCAGGCGCCCTCCGCGCCGTATCCGTCGGGGACGCAGGCCGCGGCCACGTACTCGCCGAAGGCCGCGGTCGCGGCGGGGTCGATCTCCCGCGAACCGTCCCAGTCGATGCAGCCCGCCACCCAGGCCTCGGCCTCCAGGGGCCGCAGCGGCACCGGGGCGACGGCGCCGACGGCGCAGCGGACGGCGCGACGGGCCGGGTCCAGGACGAGGGCGACGGAGGCGGTGGCGCGGGCCGGGCCGCTGCGGCCGGTGGCCTTGAGGAACACCTGCGGGGCGTGCAGCAGCGGGACCCGCACCCAGGTGAGCAGTTCGCCGGGCCGCAGCGGGTCGAGACCGGTCAGCAGGTGGCTGACCGGGACCTCGCGGGTGGCGCCGGCCCTGGCCAGGGTGACGCTGGCCTCCAGCGCCGCGAGCACCGGCAGGGTGTCCCCGGCCGGGGCGGCGGTGGCGATGTTGCCGCCGAGGGTGCCGACGTTGCGGACCTGCGGGGGGCCGGCGGTGCGGGCGGCGTCGGCGAGCGCGGGGATCAGGGCGGCGAAGTCCGGGCGGTCCATCCGGGCGTGGGTCAGCCCGGCGCCGAGGACGGCGGTGCCGCCGTCCTCGTAGCGCCAGCCGCGGAGCTCGGTGATCCGGCCGAGGCCGACCAGCGCGGCGGGGCGGAGGCGTCCGGCGCTGACGGCCTCCATCAGGTCGGTGGCGCCGGCCACCGGCACCGCGGCCGGGTGAGCGGCCAGCGCTTCGACGGCCTCGTCGAGGGAGGCCGGCAGCATGATCGTCCGGTTCACCTGGGTCCCACCGTGCTCCACTTGCTCATCGATCGCCTGCCGCCCGCGGCCCCTGGACCGGGGTGTCCGCTCCGGCAGCCCGGCCTGGCCCGTAGGGTACGGGCGATCGGGCCGGGTTGGGCAACTCTGGCACACAATGCTCGATGATCATTTCGGGACAGGCGAACGGTACTGCCCGATTGGGACCGATACCGGGCGGTATCCGCCCCGGTCCGGTTCGGACCGGGACGGATGTTCATCTGTTCTTGACGTCCGACGACCGCCCGGAAGTTCCCGCGGCCGTCGGGTTCAGACCGCCGGCGGGGGTCCGTCGATCGGCCGGCCCACCACTCCCGGCCTGGTCTGCCACGGGTGCGGCCCGCCGGCCGGGCGGTACTCGACGCCGAGCGCGTCCAGCACCTCCAGATGGCCGGCCAGCCGCTGTTCGAAGCCGGCGTAGTCGCGGGCGGCCGGGTCCGCGGGCAGCGCGGACCAGGCGACCTCGGCGAAGGCCGCGAGCCGGGGGAAGGCCCGGTAGTCGATGTCCCGGGCGCTGTCCATGAACTCGCTCCACAGGTTCGCCTGGGTGCCGATCACCCGCCGCGCCGCCTCCTCGTCGAGCTGGGCCGGCACCGGCTCGAACCGGTAGACGTCCTCCAGGGTGCGCACGAAGCCGACCGGGATCGGCTCCCGCTCCCCCGCCGCCTGCCGGTGGTCCAGGTAGACGTGCTGCTCGGGGCACATCACCACGTCGTGCCCGGCCTGCGCGGCGGCGATCCCGCCGCTGTAGCCGCGCCAGGAGGACACCGCGGCACCCGGGGCGAGGCCGCCCTCCAGGATCTCGTCCCAGCCGATCAGCCGGCGGCCGCGCTCGGCCAGCCAGCGGTCGAAGTGCCGGATGATGTGGCTCTGCAGCTCGTCCTCGTTGCTCAGGCCCAGCTCGCGGATCCGCGCCTGCGCGGCCGCGCTGGCCTTCCACTGCTCCTTCGGGCACTCGTCGCCGCCGAGGTGGACGAACTCGGACGGGAAGATCTCCAGGACCTCCTCCAGCACGCCCTCGAAGAACCGCAGGGTGGCCTCGGAGGGGTTGAGCACGTTCTCGGTGACCCCCCAGTCGGTCCACACCCCGACCGCCCCGGTGTCCACCACATCGGTGTTGCCCAGCTCGGGGTAGGCGGCCACGGCGGCCTGGGTGTGGCCCGGCAGGTCGATCTCGGGCACCACCGTGACGGCCCGCTCGGCCGCGTAGGCGACGATCTCGCGCAGGTCGTCCTGGGTGTAGAAGCCGCCGTGCGGGCGGTCGTCGCGGCGGTCGGCGGACCGGTAGCCGACCATCGAGCGCTCGCGCCAGGACGCCCGCTCGGTGAGCCCGGGGTAGCGCTTGATCTCCACCCGCCAGCCCTGGTCGTCGGTCAGGTGCAGGTGCAGCACATTGAGCTTGTGCGCGGACAGCTGGTCGACGAAGCGCAGCACGTCGGACTTGGGCAGGAAGTGCCGGGCGACGTCCAGCAGCGCCCCGCGCCAGCCGAACCTCGGCTCGTCCGCGAGGTCGACGCCGGGCAGCACCCAGTCGGACGGGCGCAGCGGCGCGCGCCGGTAGGCGTCCGGGCCGAGCAGCCGGCGCAGCGTCTGGGCGCCCCAGAGCGCGCCGGCCGGACCGCCGGCGGCGATCACCGCGTGGCCGGGGCGCACCGAGAGCCGGTACGCCTCACCGGCGAGCGCCGCGTCGAGGAGCAGTTCGACGCCCTCGCCGGGCCGCCCCGGGGCGAGCGGCAGGCCGGTGGCGGCGGTCAGCGAGGAACGCAGCCACCGTTCGGCCCCGGCCAGCTCGGGCGGCGCGGTCAGGGTGGTCGTCCGGTCGAGCGGGAAGTCCTGGTCCGGGAGACGGACGGAACTCACGGGGGCAGGGATGAGGTCCATTGCGCCATCCTGCCCCGACCCCGACCAGTGGCATAGACCACTCGGGAAACGCGGCACCATGCAAAACGGTGGTGTGCGGAACGGGGGACGCGGGCTACTTGCCCTTGTCGCCGTCCCCGTCCTGCGGCTTGCCGATGCCGTCGTAGATCTCCTTGCACATCGGACAGACCGGGTACTTCTTCGGGTCGCGGCCGGGCACCCACACCTTGCCGCAGAGCGCCACCACGGGGGACCCGGAGAGCGCGCTCTCCATGATCTTGTCCTTCTGGACGTAGTGCGCGAAGCGCTCGTGGTCGCCGTCCCCGTGGGACACCTGCGGGACGGGCTCGACCAGGGTGCCGGTGCCGAGGCCGCGCTCGGGCTCAAGAGTGCTCATGAGTGCCAAGTCTATGGGCGCCCCGGAGAAGCGGGCCAGTGTCGCGGCGCCGCCGTGACGGCGCCCCTTCGATTCCGGGCCGGATTCAGTTCAGGGTCGGATCGTCCGGATAGGTCGCCAGCAGCGCCAGCGGCCCGCGCTGGCGCCGCAGCACCGCCCGCCACAGCCGCTCCGGCTCCGGGCTGGAGATGTCCCCGGGCTCGCAGTCCACCAGGTACCAGGCACCGGTGGAGATCTCCGACTCCAGCTGCCCGGGCGCCCACCCGGCGTATCCGGCGAAGATCCGCAGCGCCCCGAGCTCCCCGGCCAGCACCTCGGGCGGCGCCTCCAGGTCCACCAGGCCGATCGCGCCGTGCACCCGGCGCCAGCCGAGCGGCTCCCCGGTGCCCGGCTCCCCCGGCGCCACCGCCAGGCCGAGCGCCGAGTCCAGCGCCACCGGACCGCCCTGGAACACCACCGCGGGCAGGCCGACCAGCACCCCCCAGCCGTTCAGCACGCTGCTGACCTCGACCGGCGTCGGCCGGTTCAGCACGACACCGAGCGCCCCCTCGGCGTCGTGGTCGAGGAGGAGCACCACCGCCCGAGCGAAGTTCGGGTCGGTGAGCACGGGCGTCGCGACGAGCAGACGGCCGGTGTGGGACCGGCCTCCGTGCGAATGGGCCGCCGTCATGCCTCACATGATCCCGCAGAACCCCCGGCGGCGGCACCCGAAACGGCGACCCTTGCGGCCACCCGGCCCTACCCGGGCCCGCCCGCCACGAACACCCGTACGGACGCACCGGCGCGCTCCCCGGGCCCGGGGAGAGCACCATCACGGGAGAGGCTCACAGGAACCATCGGCACGACCACTACCATCTACTGATGGTGGACGCCCCTCCACGGTGCCGACTCGGTCACACCGGGGGCCCGACGCGCCCGTGAAACGCTCCACCGACTGGCTCGTCGCCGAGCCCGCCCCACTCCTCTGGCACCCCGGATTGCGAGAACGATGACCGACGACGTCCTGCTGGTCCACGGCGGAAACCCGCTCGAAGGCGAGATCCGCGTCCGCGGTGCGAAGAACCTGGTCCCCAAGGCCATGGTCGCGGCCCTGCTCGGCCAGGGCCCCAGCAGACTGCGCAACGTCCCGGACATCCGCGACGTCAAGGTGGTCCGCGGCCTGCTGCAGCTCCACGGCGTGACCGTGCGCACCGGCGACGAGGACGGCGAGCTGATCCTCGACCCCTCGCACGTGGAGAGCGCCAACGTCGCCGACATCGACGCGCACGCCGGCTCCTCGCGCATCCCGATCCTCTTCTGCGGCCCGCTGCTGCACCGCCTCGGCCACGCCTTCATCCCGGGCCTGGGCGGCTGCGACATCGGCGGCCGTCCGGTCGACTTCCACTTCGAGGTGCTGCGCCAGTTCGGTGCCACCATCGAGAAGCACCCGCAGGGCACCTACCTGGTCGCCCAGCAGCGGCTGCGCGGCACCAGGATCGAGCTGCCCTACCCCTCGGTCGGCGCGACCGAGCAGGTGCTGCTCACCGCCGTCCTCGCCGAGGGCGTCACCGAGCTGCGCAACGCGGCCATCGAGCCGGAGATCGTCGACCTGATCTGCGTGCTGCAGAAGATGGGCGCGATCATCACCCTGGGCACCGACCGCACCATTCTCATCACCGGTGTCGACGAGCTGGGCGGCTATAACCACCGGGCGCTGCCGGACCGGCTGGAGGCCGCCTCCTGGGCCTGCGCCGCGCTGGCCACCAAGGGCGACATCTACGTCCGCGGCGCCCGCCAGCTGGAGATGATGACCTTCCTCAACACCTTCCGGAAGGTCGGCGGCGCCTTCGAGGTGGACGACGAGGGCATCCGCTTCTGGCACTCGGGCGGCGAGCTCAAGGCGATCGCCCTGGAGACCGACGTGCACCCCGGCTTCCAGACCGACTGGCAGCAGCCGCTGGTCGTCGCGCTGACCCAGGCGACCGGTCTGTCCATCGTCCACGAGACGGTGTACGAGTCGCGGCTGGGCTTCACCGGCGCGCTGAACCAGATGGGCGCGCACATCCAGCTCTACAGCGAGTGCCTGGGCGCGACCCCGTGCCGCTTCGGCGCCCGGAACTTCCAGCACTCCGCGGTGGTCTCCGGCCCGTCCAAGCTGATGGGCTCCGAGCTGGTCATCCCGGACCTGCGCGGAGGCTTCTCGTACCTGATCGCGGCGCTGGCAGCCGAGGGCACCTCGACCGTGCACGGCATCGACCTGATCAACCGGGGCTACGAGAACTTCATGGACAAGCTCCGCGACCTCGGCGCCCACGTCGAGCTGCCGAGCGAGCTGCCCCCGGTGGCCGCCGGGGAGCCGAGCGCCGAGCTCATCGACGCCTGACCGGTGCGTCCGGCGGCCCTCCGGGGCCGCCGGACAACGGCGGGAGGCCGGGTCCCCACGAGGGGGACCCGGCCTCCGGCCGTTCAAGGGGTTGTTCAGACGCCCTTGGCGGCTTCCTTCAGCTTGGAGCCGGCGCTCACCTTGGCGCTGTAGCCCTCGGGGATCTGGATCGGCTCGCCGGTCTGCGGGTTGCGGGCGGTGCGGGCCGCGCGGTGGGTGCGCTCGAAGGTCAGGAAACCGGGGATGGTGACCTTCTCGTCGCCCTTGGCGACGACCTCGCCGACGATCTCGGCGAAGGCGGCCAGAACGGCGTCGGCGTCCTTGCGGGTCACCTCGGCGCGCTCGGACAGCGCGGCCACCAGCTCACTGCGGTTCATGTGTACTCCTGTGGTCTGTTCGCTTGCGGTGTGCCGGGGCCCGTCGGAACTCCCACCGGGAGGCACCCGGACGGGCCGCGGGTCCGCACACTGTGCTCATGCAGGCAATGCGTGGTCGCGAGCCGGGTCCGCACCCAGTGCCGCGCGCCGTGCCTTCGAAGGCCCGCCTGCCTGCCCGGATACGAATCCTGCCCCGACCGGCCCCGAGAAAGCCAATCGGGCCCCGGCGGCACGACCCGAACAGCGCCCGCCCGCCGGAGGTGTGACGCTCCGTCGGCTCCGGCGGACCGGGCGCGGGCGGCGGTCGGGACGACGCGCCGGAAGACCAGGGGGACGTTCCGTACTTGTCGGACACGCCTGCCCCGTGCAGGGCTACCGTACGCCCTAGGTCCGACAAGCCCAAACACGCCCCTCGCCCTTGTGTCGCAAGGGTTCGGGGCGGGAATGGGCGGGTACGACCGCTAATCGGTCATTTGATCGATCCACGTCACCGTGCGGGCACCGCCGCGGAAGCCGGATGCCGGGCCCGGCGCAGGGGCCCGTCGACGGATTCCGAGGTCAGAGCCGCACAGCGGGGAAGGACGCGGTGTCGAGCGTGCCGACGATGCCCGGGGTCGGGCGCGAGGGCGCGGGCGCCTCCGTGGTGGCGGCCAGGGCGGCGTCCCGGACGGCGGCGGCCACGGTCTTGGCCACGTCCTTGTGGAACACGCTGGGGATGATGTAGTTCGGGTTGAGCTCGTCGTCCGCGACGGTGGCGGCCAGCGCCCGGGCGGCGGCGATCATCATCTCCGTGTTGACGGTACGGCTCTGCGCGTCCAGCAGGCCGCGAAAGACGCCCGGGAAGACCAGCACGTTGTTGATCTGGTTCGGGAAGTCGCTGCGGCCGGTGGCGACCACCGCGGCGGTCTGCCGGGCCACCGCCGGATCGACCTCCGGGTCCGGGTTGGCCAGCGCGAAGACGATCGCGTCCCCGGCCATGGTGGCCAGGTCCTCGCCGTCCAGCAGGTTCGGGGCCGAGACGCCGATGAAGACGTCGGCGTCCGCCACGGCCTCCTTGAGGCTCCCGGTGCGGCCCGAGCGGTTGGTGTGGTCGGCGATCCAGCGCAGGTTGTCGTTGAGGTCGTCGCGGCCCTGGTGGACCACGCCCCGCACGTCCGCGACGGTGGCGTGCTCGACGCCCGCAGCCATCAGCAGCTTGAGGATCGCGGTGCCGGCGGCGCCGGCGCCCGACATCACCACGCGGATCCGGGAGATCTCCTTGCCGACCACCTTGAGCGCGTTCATCAGCGCCGCCAGCACCACGATCGCGGTGCCGTGCTGGTCGTCGTGGAAGACCGGGATGTCGAGGGCCTCGCGCAGCCGGGCCTCGATCTCGAAGCAGCGCGGCGCGGAGATGTCCTCCAGGTTGATGCCGGCGAAGCCCGGGGCGATCGCCTTGACGATGGCAACGATCTCGTCGGTGTCCTGGGTGTCCAGGCAGATCGGCCAGGCGTCAATGCCGGCGAAACGCTTGAACAGGGCCGCCTTGCCCTCCATGACCGGCAGCGCGGCGGCCGGGCCGATGTTCCCCAGGCCCAGCACCGCGGAGCCGTCGGTGACCACGGCGACGCTGTTGCGCTTGATGGTGAGGCGGCGGGCGTCCTCGGGGTTCTCGGCGATCGCCATGCAGACCCGGGCGACACCCGGGGTGTAGATCATCGAGAGGTCGTCACGGTTGCGGATCGGCAGCTTCGAGGACATCTCGATCTTGCCGCCGAGGTGCATCAGGAAGGTGCGGTCCGAGACCTTGCCGATCGTGACACCGTCGATCGTCCGGAGCTTCTCGACGATCTCCTCGCCGTGCGCCACCGAGCTGGCCGCCACGGTCACGTCGATCCGGAGCGCCTCCAGGCCGGAGGCCGTGACGTCGAGGCCGGTCACCGAGCCGCCGGAGGACTCCACGGCCGTGGTGATCGCGCTGACGGCGTTGCCCGTGGCCGGGACCTCCAGCCGTACCGTGATCGAGTTGGAGACACTGGGCACCGTCGCCATCGACGTTCCTTCTTCCGTCTGTCCGTCCGCGAGTTCAACAAACTGTTGAATTCCCTCGCCTGCGCATGCTAGACCTCGATCGTCGCACCTACCAGGGCACAGTCAGAAATAACGTTCATTGAGTGTGCGGACCCGACAACTTCTTGCCTCCGGCGCCCGATGCGTTACATTGGACGGGACACCGGCTCGATCCAAGCCCCCGGGCCCAACCTTCGTCCCTTCGAGGGACCACTTGCCGCGAGGCGAGCATGGCGGGTCGGTGTCGTAGCTTCTGAAGGCCCCTCACCCACCGGGTGAGGGGCCTTCTTCGTGCTCCGTCACGGTGCTCCGCCGCCGTCCCCGCGCAGGGGTCCGGCGGCCCGGTGACGGCCGGTCCGGGCGGGCCGGCCGTCACACTCCGTCAGACGCCCGGGCGGGCGGACGGCGGCGCCCTCAGCCGCGCAGCAGCGCGGGCGTCCCGGCCGCGTCGGGCAGGTCGTCCGGCCCGGACAGCACGGTCAGCCGCTGGGTCGCCCGGGTGAGCGCCACGTACAGCACCCGCAGACCCGCCTCCGACTCGCCGGCGATCCCGGTCGGGTCGGCCACCACGGTCGCGTCGTACTCCAGGCCCTTGGCCTCCAGGCTGCCCAGTGTCACCACCCGCTCGCCCAGCCCCTCGGCCCAGCGGCCGGCCTCGGCCCGCCGGTCCATCGGCACCACCAGGGCCACCGTGCCGTCCACCTTGCCCAGCAGCAGTTCCAGCTCGGCCCGGGCGGCCGCGCCGAAGACCTCCGGCGAGGGGTCGGTGACGGCCGCGAACCTCGGCTCGACGCCCACGTGCCGCACCGCGCTCGGCGACGGGGTGCCCGGCGCGGCCAGCGCCAGCACCTTGGCCGCCACCTCGGCGATCTCGGCCGGGTTCCGGTAGTTCACGGTCAGCGTGTAGCGGCGGCGCGGCTTGCCGGACAGCACCTCGTCCAGCGCGGCCTGGGCCTCCTGCGGGAACGGCCAGGAGGACTGCGCCGGGTCGCCGACGATGGTCCAGGTGGCCATCCGGGCCCGACGGCCGATCATCCGCCACTGCATCGGGGTGAGGTCCTGGGACTCGTCCACGATCACATGGGCGTACTCGGTGCGCTCGACCGGCACCCGCTCCCGCTGCCGGGCGTTGCGGTCGGCGAAGGTGGTGACCTCGTCCAGGCCGGTCAGCAGGTCGGCCGCGTCGACCTCGCGGTACTTCGGCCTGGCCGGCTCGCCGAGCAGCAGCTGCAGCTCGTCCACCAGCGCCACGTCGTGCGCCGACAGCTCGCCCTCGCCGTGCTCGGACAGGTGCCGCCAGGAGGCGGCCAGCACCTTCGACTCCTCCGGCGTGACCGCGCCCCGGGCGATCCGGTTGGTGTGCCGGGACTGCTTCAGGGTGCCCAGCACCCGGCGCGGGGTGACCGCGGGCCACCAGGCGTCCAGGAAGGCCAGGAACGGCGCCTCGTCCGAGACGTACTCGTCGAAGGACTCCTTCTCCTCCTGCCGCCGCTCGCGGGCGTAGTGGTCGGCCGGCCTGGGCAGGTCGCGGACGGCCTCCTGCCAGAGCGCGTCCAGCAGCAGCCGGCGGGCGCGCGGGCGGAGCAGGTTGAGCGGGGTGCCGCCGGAGCCGACGACGTTGCCGCGCACGGTCCTGAGCCGGCCCGCGTCCAGCCGCAGCACCTCGCCGCGGGCGACCACCTTGAGCTCCTGCGGGGCGCGCAGCTCCAGGGCGGCCCGGGCCGCCCGGCGCAGCAGCTGGACCATCCGGGCCGAGCCCTTGATCCGGGCCGCCCGCGGGGTGTCGTAGGTCCCGGCCTCGATGCCGTCGACCAGCGAGCCGACCGCGCGGATGGCGACCTGGCCCTCCTCGCCGAGCGAGGGCAGCACGCCCTCGGTGTAGGAGACCAGCAGCGGGGTCGGCGAGACCACCAGGATGCCCCCGGCGTACCGGCGGCGGTCCTGGTAGAGCAGGAAGGCGGCGCGGTGCAGCGCGACGGCGGTCTTTCCGGTGCCGGGGCCGCCGGTGACCAGGGTGGCCCCGGCCGCGGGGGCGCGGATGACCTCGTCCTGCTCCTTCTGGATGGAGGAGACGATGTCGCGCATCGTGTGGCTGCGGGCGCGTCCGAGCGAGGCCATCAGCGCGCCGTCGCCGACCACCGGCAGTTCCTCGCCGTCCAGGGTGGGGGTGAGGTCGGGGCGGAGCAGGTCGTCCTCCACCCCGATCACCTTGCGGCCCTTGGAGCGGATCACCCGGCGCCGGAGGACCCGGCCGGGCTCCAGCGGGGTGGACCGGTAGAACGGCGCGGCGGCCGGTGCCCGCCAGTCGATCACCAGCGGGCCGAACTCGGCGTCCAGGACGCCGAGCCGGCCGATGTGCAGGGTCTCGGCGACGACCGGATCGGCGGGGTCGAGCGGGGTGTTCGAGGGGATCCCGTGCTCCTCCGGGGCGTCGGCCTGCTGGAGGTCGACCCGGCCGAACAGGAAGTCCTCGAACTCGTTGTTGAGCCGCTGGAGGTGCGCGCCGGCCCGGTACACCTGGGCATCGCGCTCGGCGAGCGCGCCCGGAGTACCGACGTGCACCCGCTTGGCGGCGTCCTCGAGGATGTACTCGGCCTCGGCGAGCTTCTCCTCCAGACGGTGGTAGACGTTGTCGAGGTGGCCTTGCTCACCGGCGATCTCGCGCGCGCGCAGGGTCTCGTGGTCGGTGACAGTGGTGTCCGTGTTGCTCTGCATGGCCTCGGTGGTTGCGGCGGAATCCCGCTCCGGGATACGAGCGGACGAACGATCCTACGCCCAGGCCGGGGGAAACGTGAAGGCCGCCCTCCGCAACGCGGAGGACGGCCTTCACTGTGAACATGGGGTGGTGGAGATGCCGGGAATCGAACCCGGGTCCAGTGGTGCTAATTCAGGGCTTCTCCGAGCGCAGTCCGCTGTGTTTTTCTCGGCCCTGGCAGTCACACGGACAAGCCGCCAACAGGCCCAGCTGCTGTTTGATTTCCCATCCACCCTCGCAGCCCGGGCGGACGGTTGAGTTCCCTAGATTATGCCAGGGTCCGGGTCGGGAACTCCCCGGTCTGACACCCAAGCGCTATCGTTGCTTAATTAGGCAGCGAGAGCGAACTGCTGGGAATCGCGCTTAGAGTTGGCGATTATTTTTTTGCGACACGTGGTTAACGAGATCATTGCCGCGTTCCTCGGCTCGCTTCCCCTGTTTCAACATCCCCTGTCGAAACCGATCATCCCCATGTTTTTTTGAGAAACAGCTCGGACGGTGACCGTCCTTGTTGCTGACGCCATCCTACGCGAGGCGACCAGCGGGGGTCCAGCCGATTAACTCTGGCGTCGCCGGGCGGCCGCCACGGCGCGTGCCGTCTCGCGGGTGTCCTGCTTCTCGCGCAGGGTCTGCCGCTTGTCGTACAGCTTCTTGCCGACCGCGAGGGCCAGTTCGAGCTTCACCCGGCCGTCCTTGAAGTACAGCGAGAGCGGGACGAGGGTGTGGCCGGCGTCGCGGACCTTCGCCTCGATCTTCTGGATCTCCATCCGGTGCAGCAGCAGCTTGCGCTTGCGCCGGGCCGCGTGGTTGGTCCACGTCCCCTGGGTGTACTCGGGGATGAAGACGTTGTCGATCCAGGCCTCGTGGTTCTGGATGTAGGCGTAGCCGTCTACCAGGTTCGCCCGCCCCTCGCGCAGTGACTTCACCTCGGTCCCGGTGAGCACGAGGCCGCACTCGTAGGTGTCGAGGATGGTGTACTCGTGTCGCGCCTTCTTGTTCTGCGCGACCAGCTTGTGTCCGGTTTCCTTTGCCATAGCGCCGTCATTCTCGCACCTCCGGCCGTCTTCCAGCAGCCCCTTTACGTGCGGCTGCCGAGACCGGCGAGCACCCGCAGGGCGAGCGCGTCCGCGTCCTCCGCGGCGCCCGCCGGGACGTCCGGGGCCAGCCCGGCGCCCTCCGGGGAGCGGCCGGCCGGGGTGTAGTAGCGGCCGACGGTGAGTTCCAGCACAGCGCCGTCGGCGAGCCGGCTGGGCTGCTGCACGGTGCCCTTGCCGAAGGTCCTGGTGCCGGCCACCACGGCCCGGCCCCGGTCCTGGAGGGCGCCGGTGAGCAGTTCGGCCGCGCTCATGGTGCCGCCGTCCACCAGCACGACCAGCGGGGTGCGCTGGTCGCCGCCGGGCGGGGCGGTGAGCTCGCGGGTGCCGCCGCGGTCCTGGTAGGAGCCGACCGGGCCGCCGTCCAGGAAGACCCCGGCGGTGCCGACGGCCTCCTCGACCAGTCCGCCGGAGTTGCCGCGCAGATCGAGCACCACCCCGGCGCGCGCGCCGCGCACGGCGGCGCGCACCTGCTCGGCCACGCCGGAGGTGAAGGCCCGGACGGCGATCCGCACCACACCGCCGGCCAGGTGCTCGACGGTCACCTGCTGGCTGTCCAGCAGCGCCCGGCGCAGCCGGACCTCGCGGACCTCGCCCTCGCCGCGCCGCAGCTCCAGCACCACTTCGGAGCCCGCCTGCCGTTCGGCGCCCTCGCGTCCGCGCAGCCGGGCGACCACCTCGGTGACCGGCAGCCGGTCGGCCTCGTCCTCGCCGATCCGCAGCAACCGGTCGCCGACCGCGATCCCGGCGGCGGCCGCCGGTCCGGCGGGCAGCACCTGGGAGACGGTGGTGACGCCGTCCTCGCCCCGGCCGACCGACAGGCCCACGCCCAGGTAGCGGCCGTCCAGGCCCTGGCTGAACTCGGCGTACTCCTGGGCGCTGTAGTACGCGCCCCAGCGGTCCCCGGTGGCGCCGATCAGATGCTCGGCCTGCTGCTCGGAGAGGTCCGCGCCGGCCGGGTCCTGCCCGGCCCCGACGGGCGCGGCGACGGCCTGGGCGGTGTCCACCGACGGCGGGCGCGCCGCCGCGCCGGGCTCGCCCCAGGCGCCGGTGGCGGCCCCGGCCAGCAGGACCGCGCCGAACACCAGGCCGAGGGTGGCCGCCTGACGGGTCGCACGGGGAGAGACGGGCATGGCACCGGAGTCTAGGCGCAGCATCCGAGCGGGCGGGCCTCATCCGACGGCGACGGAACGCGGGCGGCCCCGGACGGCGCAGTGCCGTCCGGGGCCGCCCGGTCGTCCGGAGCGCTGTCCGGTCAGACCTTCAGGTACTTGCGGAGGGTGAAGAAGGCCGCGATGCCGGCCATGCCCATACCCACCACGACCAGCAGCGGTATCACCGCGAGCACCGAGGAGAGGCCGATGAAGTGGATGAACTGCACCCGCTCGGCCAGCCAGTTCTGGACGAAGAAGTGCCCGCCGAGCAGCAGGCCGGAGGCCATCACCGCACCGAGCAGCGCGGAGAACGCGGCCTCCGCGATGAACGGCATCTGCACATAGAAGTTGGAGGCGCCGACCAGGCGCATGATGCCGGTCTCGCGCCGCCTGCTGAACGCCGACACCCGGACGGTGTTGACGATCAGCAGCAGGGCGACGAAGAGCATCAGCACCATGATCACGAAGGCCGCCGTCTGGAGGCCGTTCAGCAGGCCGAAGAGGTTCTCCAGGATCTTCCGCTGGTCCTCGACCGACTTCACGCCGGGCTTGCCGGCGAAGGCGCTCTGGATGACGTCGTACTTGGTCGGGTCCTTCAGCTTGACCCGCCAGGACTGCGGGATGGCGTCCGGGCCGAGGACGGAGATGAGCGGGTTGTCCGGGTTCATCTCCTTCCAGTGCTTGTACGCCTCGGTGGAGTTCTCGAAGGTCGAGGTCTGGACCACCGAGTCCATCTTGTCCAGCTGGGTCTTGATGTCGGCGATCTGCTGGTCCGTGGCCGCGCCCTTGTCGCACTGGGGCGAGTTCCGGGCGTCGGCCTTGGTGCAGAAGTAGATGCTCACCTCGACCTTGTCGTACCAGTACCCCTTCATGGAGTTGACCTGGTCGCGGACCAGGAGGGAGGCACCGGCGAGGGCGAGGGAGAGCGCGACACTGACGACGACCGCGATGGTCATCGTCAGGTTGCGGCGGAGACCCACACCGATCTCCGACAGGACGAACTGGGCGCGCATGCGTTCAACAACTCCAGGGTCGGTACTGCTGGTCGGAGGAGGCGGGCGGACGGCCCACGGGTTCAGCGCCGAACGGTCAGTGCTGGTACCCGTAGACGCCGCGGGCCTGGTCGCGGACCAGCAGCCCCTTGTCGAGCTCGATGACGCGCTTGCGCATCTGGTCGACGATGGCCTGGTCGTGGGTGGCCATCAGCACCGTGGTGCCGGTGCGGTTGATGCGGTCGAGCAGCTTCATGATGCCGACCGAGTTCTGCGGGTCGAGGTTTCCGGTGGGCTCGTCCGCGATCAGCAGCATCGGGCGGTTGACGAACGCCCGGGCGATCGCGACGCGCTGCTGCTCACCACCGGACAGCTCGCCGGGCATCCGGTCCTCCTTGCCGCCGAGGCCGACCAGGTCGAGCACCTCGGGCACCACCTTGCCGATGGCGCTCTTCGGCTTCCCGATGACCTCCAGGGCGAACGCGACGTTCTGCGCGACCGTCTTGTTCGGCAGCAGCCGGAAGTCCTGGAAGACGGTGCCCAGCTGGCGGCGCATGTGCGGCACCTTCCAGTTGGACAGCTTGCCCAGGTCCTTGCCCAGGACGTGCACCTCGCCGGTGCTGGGCCGCTCCTCGCGCAGGCACAGCCGCAGGAAGGTGGACTTGCCCGAGCCGGACGAGCCGACCAGGAAGACGAACTCACCCTTCTCGATCTCCAGCGAGACGTTGTCCAGGGCGGGACGGTTCTGCTTGGGATAGGTCTTGGAGACGTTGTCGAATCTGATCACGGCTGCATCACGGAGGCCATCCTAGGCGGCGCCAATCCTCGGTCGGTCCGCCCCTCGGCATGCCCGGCCCGGGGCGGGCGAGGGGAACGGAACGGCCGCTCCCGGCTTGGGACCATACGCGAAGCCCCGCCCGGCCCGCAGGTTCGGGGAGTGACAGCGGCAGAAAACTGGGGGAGAATGCCCGGTTATGCCCTGAAAATTGGGAGCCATCTCACAGCCCGGGGGCCGGAACGGCCGGAACCTGGCAGAGTGGAGGTTGCGGTCGGGCCCGACCGCTCCGCCGCACAGGGCACAACAAGGAACCAAGGCCCGCTCCGGTGCGTTGGCAGTAGCAGCGAGGAGGAGATCGCATGACCTGCGACCATCTGGTGTGCGCCAACTGCAACGGCCGCGTCAGCGACGGCCGCTGCCCTGCCTGCCGGGCCACCCGGGCCAGGCTGCAGGAGCAGCAGGGTCCGTTCGCCGCGCTCTCCCCCGCGATGCTGCTGGCCGTCCTGGCCGGGCTGCTCGCGGTGGTGCTGCTCGCGCGGCAGGCACTGGCCTGAGGAAGGTACCGGCGGTACACAGACGTACGGGGAAGGCCCCGACCGGAACTCCGGTCGGGGCCTTCCCCGTACGTCCACTGCTGTCGACTACTGCGCGGCGGTCTCGCGCTGCTTGCGCCAGCGGATGCCGGCCTCGATGAAGCCGTCGATGTCGCCGTCCAGCACCGCCTGCGGGTTGCCGGCCTCGAACGCGGTCCGGACGTCCTTGACCATCTGGTACGGGTGCAGCACGTAGGAGCGCATCTGGTTGCCCCAGGAGCTGCCGCTGTCCTTGAGCGCGTCCATCGCGGCGCGCTCCTCCTGACGGCGCCGCTCCAGCAGCTTGGCCTGGAGGACGTTCATCGCGGACGCCTTGTTCTGGATCTGCGAGCGCTCGTTCTGGCAGGAGACGACCACACCGGTCGGGATGTGCGTGATGCGCACCGCCGAGTCGGTGGTGTTGACGCCCTGGCCGCCGGGGCCGGAGGCGCGGTAGACGTCGATGCGCAGCTCCGACTCGTCGATGTCGACGTGGTCGGACTGCTCGACGACCGGGAGCACCTCGACACCGGCGAACGAGGTCTGCCGGCGGCCCTGGTTGTCGAACGGCGAGATGCGGACCAGTCGGTGGGTGCCCTGCTCGACCGAGAGGGTGCCGTAGGCGTAGGGCGCCTTCACGGTGAAGGTCGCGGACTTGATGCCGGCCTCCTCCGCGTACGAGGTGTCGTAGACCTCGGTCGGGTACCCGTGCCGCTCGGCCCAGCGCAGGTACATGCGCATCAGCTGCTCGGCGAAGTCGGCGGCGTCCACGCCACCGGCCTCGGCGCGGATGTTGATCAGCGCCTCGCGGGCGTCGTACTCGCCCGACAGGAGGGTGCGGACCTCCAGCTCCTCGACCGCCTTGGCGACGGCCGTCAGCTCGACCTCGGCCTCGGCGCGGGTGTCCGCGTCGTTCTCGGCCTCGGCCAGCTCGAACAGGACGCCCAGGTCGTCCAAGCGGCCGCGGAGGCCCTCGACCCGGCGCAGTTCGCCCTGGAGGAAGGAGAGCCTGCTGGTCACCTTCTGCGCGTTCGCGACGTCGTCCCACAGGCTGGGGGCCGCTGCCTCCTCCTCCAGGACCGCGATGTCGGCCCGGATCTTGTCCAGGTCGAGGACGGCCTCGATCGACCCCAGGGTCGTGTCGAGGTTCTTGAGCTCTTCGGAAGGATCGACGGCTGCCACGCCCCCAGGGTAATGGTTCCCGGGGTGCACATGACGACCCCGGGGGCCTCCGAGGCCCGGAGCGCGCCCCGGGGCCGACCGCCCGGCACGCGGACGGCCCCGGTCAGGGAGCCCGCGGAGCCGTGGCGGAGGTGGCCGGGCGCGGGCCGGGACCGGTGTCCGGGGCGGTCGCGGCGAAGGCGGTCCAGGCCGCCGCGGCCCCGGCCAGCAGCAGGATCGTGGCCAGCAGTACGGCCAGCATCCGGCGGCGGCGCAGCAGCGCCTGGCGGTCGCGGCGGTGGGCCGTGCCCGGGGTGGTCCGCTGGGCCCGCGACTCGGCCGCGTAGGAGGCCAGCTCGTGCGCGGAGGGGCGGCGCAGGCTGGTGTGGGTGTCCCGGGTGGAGTCGGGGGCGGCGCCCGGCACCAGCGGGACGGCCGGGCCGCGGCGGCGCTTGTGGGTGCCGGGAGCGGCGTCCACCTCCGCGTAGACCGCCTCGCCCGGGGTCAGCTGCTCCTCGGCCGGCACCCGGCCCTGCTGCGGGACGGCCAGCACCGGCAGTCCGGCCAGGGCGGGCAGCTGCTCGCGCAGCCGGGCCGCCAGCTCGGCGGCGCGCAGCCGCGAGGCCGGGGCCTTGGCCAGGCACTCGGCGATGATCCGCCACAGGCCGTCGGGCAGACCGGGGATCGGCGGCACCTGCTCGGTGACGTGCCGGCGCAGCACCGCCCCGGTGTGGCCGCCGCCGAAGGGGGTGAAGCCGGCCAGCAGTTCGTAGAGCACGGTGGCGAGGGCGTAGATGTCGACGGCGGCGCGCGGCTCCAGGCCCTCGATGATCTCGGGGGCGAGGTAGTCGGGGGTGCCGATGATCCTGGTGGCCCGGGTGCGGCGGGGGGCGTCGACCAGCCGGGCCACCCCGAAGTCGGTCAGCTTGGCCCGCGGGGCGCCGCCGGGCCCCGGGGCGGCGGACAGGTCGAGCAGGACGTTCTCCGGCTTGACGTCGCGGTGCACGATTCCGGCCGCGTGGGCGGCGGCCAGGCCGTCGGCGACGTCCGCGATGATCGAGGCGGCGGCCTGCGGGGGCACCGCACCGTCGCGCTCCAGCCGGGAGCGGAGGTCGGTGCCCTGGACGAGCTCCATCACCAGGGCGAGGTCGCTGCCGTCCACCACCATGTCGCGCACGCCGACCACCCGGGGGTGGTCGAGGCTGGTCAGCGCGGCGCGTTCCTGGACGAAGCGCCCGACCAGCACCTGGTCGGCGGCCAGGTCCTCGCGGAGCAGCTTGACCGCGACCGGGCCGTCCGGGCCCTCGCCGAGCCAGACCGTCCCGGCCGAGCCCCGGCCGATCACCTGGTGGACGGTGTAGCGGCTGCCGATCTTGCGTGCCAATGCTGCTCCGTGGGCGGCGGGAGCGCCCCGGGCTGGTCCGGTGCACTCGATGGGGCGGGACAACAGCGACCAACCTACGCGCCCGGACACCCTCCGCGGGCCGCCCGGGGCCGCTCGGCGGGCGGGAAACGGCAAGAATTCCCGGGGATTGTCGACAAAACGTCAATTCCGCCGACCGGAGCCGGTGCCGGACCCCGGCGCCGCCCCGCCGTCACCGCGGCACCGTCATTTCTTCGAGTCGAAGACGTCGGTCACCCAGTCCTTCGCGCTGGTGAACCAGTCCTGGACGTTGGCCCAGTACTCGGGGAGCGGGGTGAAGTTCCAGAGCGCCACCGCGGCCACCGCCAGCACCAGCAGCACCATCAGGCAGCCCTTGAGGCAGCCCAGACCCGGGATGTACATCCGGTTGCGGCTGCGCGGGCGCGGCTCGTGGCGCGGCGTCTCGCGGGGCGCCTCGCGCGGCGGCTCGTCGCGGCGCTGCGGGGGCTCGCGGTGCTGCGGCGCGGGCGGCTCGGCCCGGCGCTGCGGAGCGGCGGGGGCCGCGGCCGCCCGGCGCGGGGCCGGCTGCGGGGGCGCGGGGGCCGGCGGCTGCTGCCCGTACGGCTGGCCCTGGCCCTGCTGCGAAGGCTGGTTGTAGCCGGCGGGCGGCTGCGGGCGTCCACCGCCGGGCGGCTGCCCGCCCGGCCCGCTCCGGTACGGCGGCGGGGCGACCGGCGGGCGCTGTGCGTAGCCGGGCGGGGCCTGGTGCTGGCCGCCGCCCTGGGGCGGCCGGCCCGGCTGCTGGCCCTGCTGCGGGTAGCCCTGGGGCTGCTGGCCGGGCTGCTGGCCCTGCTGCGGGTAGCCCTGCTGGTAGCCCTGCGGCGGTCGGTACCCCGGCTGCTGGGGGTGTCCCGGCTGCTGCTGGTAGCCCTGGTGGCCCTGCTGCTGGTGGCCCTGCCCGGCCTGGAAGGGCGGCGGGGCGACCGGCGGGGCCTCGAAGTCCTCGGGCTCGAAGTAGCCGATCTCGGTCTGCTGGTTGCGGTCCCGGGCGGCCCTCAGCTGGGACTGCCACGGGTGCGGCGCGTCGGCCTGCGGCGGACCGGGCGGGGGCGGCGGCACCGCGGCGGGCGGCATCACCCGGGTCGCGGCCGCGGGGTCGTACGGGGGCGGCTGGGTGCCCATCACCCGGGTGGCCGCCGCCGGGTCGTACCCCTGGGGCTGACCGGGGGCGGCCTGGCCGGCCGGGAGCACCTGAGTGCGGTCCTCGGCGCCGAACGGCGGACCGGCCGCGCCCGGACCGCCCAGCGGGCCCTGGCCCGCGGCGTCCGCGTTGCTCGGCACGACGGTCGGCTGCGGGTCGGGCACGAGCAGCGCGCCCACGGCCAGCGCCGCGTCCACCGCCGCCGGGGAGGCGTGCACGCCCACCCCCGCCGCGACCACCCGCAGCGCCCTGGAGAGCGAGACCGCGCCGGGCCGCTGCGCCGGGTCCTTGCGCAGGCAGCGCTCGATCACCGTCCAGAGCGGCTCGGGCATGGTGGACGGCCGCTGCGGCTCCTGGGCGAGGTGCGCCTGGAGGATCGCCAGCGGGTTGTCGCCCTGGAACGGCTGGCGTCCGGTGACCAGCTCGTACAGCATGATCCCGGCGCCGTAGACGTCCACCGCGGAGGTCTGCGGACGGCCCTCGGCGGACTCCGGCGCGACATAGGCGGGGGTGCCGACGAACTCGTGGCTGCGGGTGATGCCCGGGGAGTCGGCGAGCCGGGCGATGCCGAAGTCGGTCAGCATCGGGTGCATCTGCTCGGTGCCCTCGACGACGGCGGTGGCGAGCAGCACATTGGCCGGCTTGAGGTCGCGGTGGACGATGCCGTCGGCGTGGCTGGCGGCCAGCGCGTCGGCGACCTGGGCCATCAGCAGGGCGCCCGCGATCGGGCTGAACGGCCCGTTCTGGCGCAGGTAGCGGGACAGGTCGGGGCCGTCGACGAGGTCCATCACCAGGGCCAGCAGCTCGCCCTCGACGACCAGGTCGCGGACCTTGACGATGTTCGGGTGGGTGAGCCGCAGCAGCAGCGAGCGCTCGCGCAGGAACCGCATCACGACATCGGGGTCGGCGGCGAGCTCCTCGCGCAGGATCTTGATCGCCACCAACTGCCCGGGCGCGGTACCGGGGACTTCGACGTCGGCGCGGACCCGGCCGCGCCAGACGGTGCCGGTGGCCCCTCGTCCGAGGGTCTCCTCCAGCAGATACTTGCTCCCGACTGGCCGCACCTGTCGCACTCCTCGCCGTGCCGCCCGCGCGGGCGGCTCCTCCGCCGGTGCGGTGAGCCTGCCGGGCCCGTGTTTCCGGCCACTCTAACGGGGCTCGTTCACGTTTTTGGGGCGACCGGCAGGGCGTTCGCCCGGGTTGGGGGACATCCCCTACGGGAAGACCCGCAGGGCCCGCCGGCGGTTCCACCGGGGCCGCCGGGCCTGCCTTTCCGGGCACCGGTTGACCTGACTCTCCGTCGCCCGCAAACATGGCGATGATCGCAAGATCGTCAAATCCGGTACCGTGCGCGGACTGTCCGTGACGGATGGCAGGATGACACTCGCCACTCTTGTGGCCCAACCGGTGTCGCGGCCACCCCCCGCTCCCCCGCGGCGGCCCCGGGCAGCGGCACAACGGCGCCACACCAGTAGAAGGGACCGCGGGCGAGATGCAGATCCGGCTGACCGTCCTCCGACCGCGCAGCGGCCCGGCAGTCGCCGGCACCGCCATCCCCTACGTGGACGTGCTGGTCACCGCACCCGTGGGCACCGCGCTCGGCTCCCTCGCGGGGGCGCTCGCGGGCGCCGTCGGCGTGCGCGGGCCGCGGGCCGCCACCCATGTGCACCTCTACGCCGGGGCGCGCCGGGTGGACGAGCACACCCTGCTCGGCCACCCCCCGCTGCTCGACGGCGCCGTCCTCTCCCTCAACGAGCCGGACCCGACCGCCGACGACCCCGACGACACCCCCGCCGCCGCCGAACTCCGCGTCGTCGGCGGCCCCGACGCCGGCGGCGTGCACCGGCTGCACGGCCGGGAGATCCGGGTCGGCCGCTCCGGCGAGGCCGACGTCCCGGTCGACGACCCCGACGTCTCGCGGCTGCACCTCGCCCTGCACCTCGCCGAGGACGGCACGGTCACCGTCCGCGACCTCGGCTCCACCAACGGCACCACCGTGGACGGGCGGATCGTCCCGCCGGGAGCACCGGAGGAGGCCGTCCCGCTCGACGGCACCGGCCTGCTGCGGCTCGGCGAGACCACCCTGCGGGTGACCGTTCCCGACACCCGGGACGGCTCCGGTTCGCCCGCCCGCGCAGCGCTCCCCGACGGCCACGGCCACCTCCAGCTCGCCGCCCCCGCCCCGGCCCGGCCCGCCCCGCCGGTCACCGAGCCGCCCAGCGCGCCCGAGCAGCCCACCGGGCGCGGCCGGGGCCTGCTCTCGCTCCGGCTCGGCCGCTCCGCCGCCGAACCGCCCGAGGAGAGCGCCGAGCGCCACCACGCCGCCGTCCGCACCCGGCAGGCCGCCGCCCAGCGCGAGCGCTGGCCCGACCTCGCCACCCTGCTGCTCAACGCGCTCGGCCGCGGGCCCCGGCTCTGGGAGCGCGGCCCCGGCCACCCCGACGCGCTCACCCTGCGGCTCGGCACCGCCGACCGGCCCGGCGGCCCCGGCACCTCGCCCGGCACCGTGCTCCCCGCCGTCCCGGTCACCCTCGACCTGCAGACCGCCGGCAGCCTCGGCCTCAGCGGCCCGCGCGAGCGGCTGGACGCGCTGACCCGCGCCGTCGTCGCCCAGCTCGCGGCCCTGCACCCGCCGACCGGGCTCAGCCTGGTGGTGGTCGACGCCGACCCGGCGCGCACCCCGCAGGACCGCGTCGACACCTGGGCCTGGGCCCTGTGGCTGCCCCACCTGCGGCCCGTCGAGGGCCAGGACTGCCGACTGCTGCTCGGCCTCGACGACGAGCAGGCCGCCGCCCGGCTCACCGAGCTCACCACCCGGCTCAGCGGCCCGGTCGGCCTCGGCGGCCACCCCGCCACCGTGGTCGTGGTCGACGGCCGCCCGGCCGCCCCGGCCGCCCGGCAGGCCCTCGACCTGCTGCTGCGGCAGGGGCCGGCGGTCGGCATCTTCCCCGTCTGCCTCGCCGAGCAGCCCGAGCTGCTGCCGCGCGGCCTCGGCGCCACCGCGCTGATCACCGGCGAGGTCGGCACCCAGCTGTCGCTCGACCGCCCGGGCCCGGTCGCCCGCGGCCGGGAGACCCTGCACGAGATCTCCCTGGACGCCGTCTCCGACGCCTGGGCCGAGCGCCTCGCCCGGGTCCTCGCGCCACTGCGAGAGGCCACCCCGGCCAACCGGGGGCCGCTGCCGGACGCGCTGCGCCTGCTCGACCTGCTCCAGCTGGACACCGTCACCCCGGCCAAGCTCTCCGCCCGCTGGGACGCCCACGCCGGCGGCATCGGCGCCGCCACCGCGCTGCTCGGCACCACCCGCGACGAGCTGTGCGTGCTCGACCTCGCCGACCCCGAGCTCACCCTCCCCTCCCCCGACCCGGGCGGCCCGCACCTGCTGATCGGCGGCGCGCGCGGCTCCGGCAAGACCGAGCTGCTGCGCACCCTGATCGCCTCGCTCGCCGTCTCCGAGCGGCCCGAACGCCTCGCCGTCACCGTCGTCGAGGGCCGGGCCACCGAGGACGGGCTCGCCGGCTGCACCGAACTCCCGCACGTCACGGGCCTGGTGAACGCCGACGACGACCCGCGCGGCGCACTGCTCGCCGCCGAGGCGCTGGAGGACGAGCTCTCGATGCGGGAGCGGCTGTTCGACGGCCTGGACTTCGCCTCCTGGCACGCGGCCCGCATCCTCGACGGGGAGCCCGTACCGGTCCCCGCAACCGTCGGCGCCCCGTCGGCGGCGAGCACCCCGCGCATCATCCAGCCGCGCAGCCCCGAGGCCCCGGTCGCCCCGGCGGCGGGGGGTGCCGGGCCCTGCCCGCCCCGGCTGGTCGTCGTCGTCGACGACTACGACGCCCTCCTCGCCCCGACCTCCCCGGCCGGCCGGCCGCTCGCCCGGGCCCTGGCCGCCGTCGCCCGCCGCGGCGGGCCGCTCGGCATCCACCTCGCGGTGACCACCGGGCGCCCGGAGGAGACCACCGGCACCGAGGTCGACGACGCCGCGCTGCTGCGGATCGCGCTGCGGACGGACGATCCGGCCGACTCCGATCTGCTGATCCACCTCGGCGACGCCGCGGCCCTGCCGGATTCGACTCCGGGCCGCGGCTACCTGCGACTGCCAGACGGCGGCGTCACCGCGTTCCAGACCGCCCGTATCAGCGGCCGCATCCCGCGCACCGCCACCCTGCGACCCACCGTCGTCGCCGTAGACCCGCTCCAGCTCGGCGCCCCACCGGCGCGGCGCCCGGTTCGTGAGTTGGGCAACGGCCCCACCGACCTCGCCCTCCTCGCCAGCGCCCTCCAGCGCGCCGCGGCGCGCTGACTCTGGACGAAGTCGAAGGAAAGTCGGCCCGCGTCCTAGGACGCGGGCCGACCGAGAAAGAACGTTCAGCCTCCGACGCCGAACTCCCCCGCACGCACAGCGGTGACAAACGCTCCCCATGCCTCATAGGTGAAGACGAGAGAAGGCCCCAGCGGATCCTTGGAGTCACGCACGGGCAGCACCCCGGGAGCCCCATCGGCAACCTCGACGCAGTCCCCGGTCTCTCCACTGAACGTGCTCTTCCTCCAGTTCACGCGACTGAGATCGGGAACAGACACCTTCAGCACCTCCGCTTGATACCGAGCTACAACTCTCCTCCGACCCGGGCCAGTAGGTCGAGGCTCTCGGAGACGCTCAACGCACTCGACCGCAGCGAGTCGAACGTGAGCGTATAGGCAGACGTCTCCTCCTGCGTCTCCAGATAGAGCATGCCTGCCCGATGCTCCAGACACACGACATCGGAGAAGGCCGAAGTCGGGAAGCTGAAGAGCACGAACGAGCCCATGATTCCCGCATGAGCACCCGCGCTGAACGGAAGCACCTGCAACTCGATGTTCGGGCGGTCACTCACCTGCCGCAGGTGCTCCAACTGTGACCGCATGACCCCCACTCCGCCTACTTGTCCACGAAGTGCGGCCTCTCCCAGGATCACGCTGAGCCTGGACGACTCAGCGTGATCCAGAAACCTCTGCCGTTGCAGGCGCACCGCCACCAGCTCATCGATCCGCTGCGGCGGGATGTCAAATGGTGAAGCCTCGTAGATCGCGCGCGCATAGTCCGCCGTCTGCAACAGGCCCGCCACCATCATCGGTTGGAACGAGCGGATGTGGCTGGCGCTCTCCTCGTAGTCGATGTAGTCGACATACGAGGGTGGGGAGATGTCGAACTGCTGCGCCCAACCTCGCTCCGAGCCCTTCCGGTTGAGCGCGACGACCTCCTCCACATACACGGGGTCGTCCACGCCGTAGAACGTCAGCAGATCACGCAACTCGCTGCTGGAGATCGGCAGCCAGGCATTCTCCATACGGCTGATCTTCGAACGATGGCAGTCGATCCGCTTCGCCGCCTCGTCGGGCGTTCGGTCTGCCGCTTCCCGATGACGAATGAGCAGGCTCGCCACGCGACGGCGTCGAACTGATGGGCGTAACTGGGACAAGTGATCAACTCCCCGACTCCACAGGTGGAATGGCCTCAGGGTACCTATTTACCAAGATCGGAAATTGTTCTTCGAAGAACAGTTGCGAAGATTCCGACTCCGGGCGCATGCTACCCAAAGTGGCTCACCTGTCCACGCTGAGTGATGACCACTCGGGCATTCCTGTGCCCATCACCCTCCACCGGGCTGCCAGTTCGCCCGGACACCCCCCAACCCACCGGAGGCGGCTCCCCCATGCCCGGAACCGACAGGCCCACCGACCCGAATTCCGCGCGCAACGCCTGGCTCCCCCGCTCCCGCAGATCGCCGCAGCTCGCGCGGCGGATGCTGCGCGAGCTGCTCGACACCGTGCCGGGCGGCCAGGACTTCCTGGAGGTCGGCGAATTGCTCACCTCGGAGCTGGTCGGCAATGCCGTGCTGCACTCGGGGATGCCCGGGCGGCTGATCCGGGTCTTCTTCGACGTCGACGACACCCGCCTCCGCATCGAGGTCCACGACGCGAGCGAGTACCCGCCCGTCCCCCGGCAGCCGGCCGCGACCGACGGGTGCGGCCGCGGCCTGCTCCTCGTCGAAGCCCTCGCCCTCAAGTGGGGGCACTCCGCCCGCACCGAGGGGCCGGGCAAGGTCGTCCGGTGCGAGTGCGGGCCCTACCCGATCGGGGCCGCCACATGACCCCGATACCCAGGGGTGGGGCCGGGGGCAGCACCCCCGACCCCACCCTTCGCAGTTCGATCGCTTCACACGCTCCGTGGCGAATGTGCTACGTTCCGCATTATCAACAGAACATAGAAGACCCCGGCGGTGCAGCAACACCCCGGGGTCCGGCACCAGGAGCGACAACTCCAGATGCAGATTCATCGTAGCGCCCACACGCGCTCATTCACCGTGCTTCCCAACGGCCTGTTGCAGGACCGGCGGCTCAGCTTCACCGCCCGCGGACTCCTCGCCGATCTCCTCTCGCGCCCCGACGGGTGGCGCGAGGACGGCAGACACATGGCGGACACCAGCCCCCAGGGGCGCGGCACCGTCCGCCGGGCGCTCAAGGAACTCACCGACGCCGGGTACTACTGGGTCGTCCGCGTCCGGCGCCCCGACGGGACCATCCGCTCCGAGGCCCACGTCTTCGACCTCCCCCAGCTCGTGCCACCGGGTGTCGCCCGTCCGGTCGCCGGTGTACGGGGCACCGGCCGCCCTGACGCCCCTCCTGTAAAGAACCCGGAAGAAGTACCCACCCTCCCGGCCGAGTTGCCCGACGAGCAGACCCGGGCAGCCGTAGCAGCACTCTTCCGCGCCATCAGACCCGAACCGCGCCTGCGCCTCGGGCTCGCCGAGGCGCAGGCGCTCGCACCTCTCGTCCGCCAATGGCTCGAACACGGCAGTACGGCTACCGACCTGGCCCACGCCCTGCTGCCCGGCCTGCCCACCCAGCTGCACTCGCCGGTCGCACTCCTCCGCGACCGGCTCCGGCGCAAACTCCCGCCGCCGCGCGCCGGGGCCGCGCCTGCCACGTACTCCGAGTGCCCCCACTGCCACGACCCGGTCCGCCGCCCCGGGCCCTGCCGCTCATGCACCGCGGTCGTCCCGAGCGCCCCGGTCACCGCCGCCGTTGGCGCCACCCTCGCCCGCGCCGCCCTCCACCGAGGAGGAGATCCGGGCCACGGCACCCCCTTGACGGGCCATGTGCCCTCGGCAAGAGTGCGAACGGCAGGCAGGTGCGATGGAGCCGGACTTCGCGACAGCACTGCCCCGAAACGGCCGTGGGGCCCGCTTCCACCGGGCCCCACGGCTTTCATCGTGACGTGATCAGGCATTGGTCTGCTTCGGCTCGTCACCCGGCTTGTCGGTGATCGAGCGGCTCAGCACCGCCGTGTGGCCGACCACCGTGCCGGCCTTGCCGAGGAGCTCGTGGCTCTTCGGGTCGAAGAGCCACGAGGTCCGGACAGGGCTCGCACCGGCAAGCCGGGCGGGACCGTCACATACCTCCGCATTACTGAATGACGAGCTGGCGGTCGCCGAAATCGGCGACCAGGCGGAGCCTGCCTCCGAGCGCCTCCACGTAGGCGCGAATCGTCGCCAGAGCTGCGCCGTCGAGGTCGCCCTTCTCCAGCCGGGACACATTCGGCTGGGTCACGCCGATGATCTCGGCCACCTCGACCTGCGTCAGCGCCTGCTCCTTGCGGATCTCCGCGAGACGGTAGGCCCGCACTTCGGCATCGAGTTTGGCGCGGTGCGCCGCGACCCGGGCTTCGTCGGTGACAACCTCGGGCCGGACCTCTTTCCAGGACCTGGCCATCTACTTCTCGCCTTCCTTGAGCGCTCGGAGATGCTCGTCGAACCTGGCATCCGCGACAGGGATGTTCTCGTCGTACCACTGGTTCCAGGCGCCCGTCTTGTCGCCCGCCACCAAGAGGATTGCTTCACGGTCGGGATCGAACGCGAAGAGGATGCGGATCTCGACCGCACCACCGGCGCGAGGCCGGAGCTCCTTCATGTTGTGATGCCTCGACTTCTTGATCCGGTCGACAAGTGGTCGGCCCAACGTGGGTCCGTCGGCTTCGAGCTTGTCGATGGCCGCCGAGACTTGGTCCGCGACCTCCGGCTCATCCTCCACGAGCCGAACGAACCAGGCAACGACCTCTTCATGTAACGAGACTTCCCATGCCACGGGCCAACTATGCGCCTCAAGTTATATTCGTTGCAAGTTATATCCTTGCTGCGGCCCCGAAACGGCTGTGGGGCCCGCTTCCACCGGGCCCCACAGCTTCGTTCAGGACGTGATCAGGCGTTGTTCTGCTTCGGCTCGTCGCCCGGCTTGTCGGTGATCGAGCGGCTCAGCACCGCCGTGTGGCCGATCACCGTGCCGGCCTTGCCGAAGTCGCCGTCGGTGACGACGACCTCGCGCTCGCCGAGGAACTCGTGGCTCTTCGGGTCGAAGATCCACTCGGTCCGCACGCCGCTGTCCACGTGCGCCACGGCGACACCGTGGCGGCCCGAGGCGTCCGCCGAGTCCGCGACCGCGGTGACGCCGGGGATCTTGGCGGCGGCGCGGTAGAGGGCGGCGCTGACGGCCGGCGGGGCGATCTGCTCGCGCAGCAGGTCCCCGATGGTCCCGAACGCCTGCTGGTCAGGGGTGCGGCCCTGGCCCTTGGTCTCGGCGTAGATCTTCTTCAGCAGCGCGTCCGGGTCGGTCGGCAGACCGGCCAGGTAGTTGTAGGTCGGCGCGCCGATGCTCGGCTTCTTGGTCGGGTCGAGCCACAGCCCGCCGTCGGGGCGCGGTGCGGGGCGCTTGTCCCCTTCCTTCGCAGCGGCCTCGCCCTTGCCGAACTTGCCCTCCTCCTTCAGGACGCCCCACTGGCTGCCGTCCACCGACAGCCAGATCTGGCGGCGGTGCGGCGCGTCGATCTTCGTCTCGCCGTTCGCGTTGGAACCCGCGAAGGACACCAGGCTGTCGATGTAGGCGAACTGGTTCTTGCCGGGCTTCGGGTCGGGCTTGCCGGCCGCGGTGTCGGCGGCCTGGGTCAGCAGCTGGACGGCGGCGACCGGGGCGACGTTCAGCGTGGTGCTGCCGCTCTCGGCCGGCTGCTCGCCCTGGACCTGCCCGCTCTGCTGCTGGGCCAGCGGGGCCTTGGAGGCCGCGCCGTCACTGCCGCCCGGCAGGACCATCGCCAGGGCCAGACCGCCCGCCAGGGCCGGAATCGCCACCCAGCCGAACTTGCCCCGCCGGACCAGCGCGGGCTTCGTGTCCCGGATCTCACTCATCAGATGTCCCCTCAACAGCCGGTGGCGGTCTGAGGAGAGTTCGGGCCGCGCCGGCGGCGGCAACAGCCGGGCCAGCTCGGCACGCTCGTGCTCGTTCATCGGTTCGTCTCCCGTGTCGACCGGGCCGCATCGGTGCGGCCAACCCGTACCTGTCCGGGCTCGGGGCGGAGTTCCCGCCCTTTCTGCAGTTCTTCCTCGGCGAGCGCCCGGAGCTTGGTGCGGGCGCGCGAGAGCCGCGAACGCACCGTTCCGACCGGCACCCCGAGCGCCTCGGCGGCACTCGCGTAGTCGAGCCCGGCCCAGACGCAGAGGCCGAACACCTCCCGCTCCGCCTTCCGCAACCGCTCCAGGGCCCGCCGCGCGGCGGCCAGTTGGGCGCTGTCGTCAAGCCGCCCGACGAGTTCGTCGGCGAAGTCCGGCACCACGTCCCTGGGCGGCAGCCGCTCCATCGCGGCGCGGTGCCGCCGGGCCGCCCGGGTCGTGTTCCGCAGCACGTTGGCGGCGACCCCGAACAGCCAGGGGCGGACCGGCTCGTCGCTCTCGCGCAGCTTGTGGCGCAGCCGCCACGCCTCCAGGAAGGTCAGTTGGACGATGTCCTCCGCGACCGCCCAGTCCCCCGACACCCGCACCGCGTACCGGTACAGGTCGTCTGCCGACTGATCGAAAAGCTCCCCGAACGCCCATTGGTCCCCGTTCCGTATCCGTCCCCGCTGTGACAGCTCCACACCTCCACCTGTCCGCGGCAGTGTCGCGGTTCCGAAGCGGTTCCGGGAGCGGCTCAGGAGCAGTAGGTGTCGCGGTTGGCCAGGGCGAGGCCGGTCACCCGGTCGGCGTCGACGGTGAACTCGTACCGCCACCCCTGCTCGACCTGGCCGATCCCGGCCCACAGGGTGTACTTGCCGTCCTTGCCGAGCTGGAGCCCCTGGGCGTCGTAGGCCGCCTTGAGCTCCGCGACCGTGGAGCCGGCCCCGATGCCCTCCGCCGTGCGCGCACCGGCGGGGGCGACCAGTTCGCGCAGGCCCTCCAGGCCGAAGCCGGCCCGGCCGGTGGTGAGGAAGGCCAGGTCCCGGGCCTCGCGGGCCGCCTTCAGCTCGTCGAACACCTTCATCAGCTGCTCGTGCGCCTCCTGGCGGGCCTTCGACTTCTCCTGGAAGGCCGCCATCCGGTCGGTGAAGCTCTTGACGTCCTTCGCCGAGTAGCTGGCCGGAGGGGCCGGGAAGACCTCCGTCTCCTTCCTCGCCGCCTCGTTCCGGGCGTCGGCCTGGACGTACTTGGCCTGGAGCGCCTCCTCGGCGGCCATCCGGACCGGGTCCGGGGCCGGTCCGCCACGGTACGCGAAGTCGGTGCAGCCGTTGACCAGTGACACCGGGGCGGCCTCCAGGGCCCCGGCGGCCAGCGCGACCTCCTTGGTCATCCCGGGCTTGAGCCCGCGGTAGCCGAGGGCGGAGAACGGCTCCGGGGTCGCGGACGGCGTGGGGCTCGCGGTCGACGGCGCACCGGCCCGGCCCGCGACCGCCCCGGCGCCGTCGGCGCCCGCCCCGTTCGACCCGCAGGCCGCCGCTCCGGCGAGCAGCGCGGCCGCCAGTGCGGCTCCCGTCAGACGCCCCGGTCGCCCGATCCGTACGGCCCGCCCGACCTGCCCGGTCTCTCCGGTCCGCCCGGCCCATGACTTCGACACAGTGATCAATCCCCTCGTTCGGGGTCACCGTACCGAACGTGTGTGCACACGAAGCGGCGGGCCCGCGTCCACCGAGGACGCGGGCCCGCCGTTGAACCGCTACAGCCTCGTCAGCGCATCGAACCGGTGCGGAGCAGGGTCCGGATGACACGCATCGCGACCGAGAGGCTGGACAGCTCGTAGTTGTCCGAACCCCTTATGTCGTCGAGGGTGCTCTTGGCCCGGTTCAGCAGGGTCGCGTTGAGCTCCGCCCAGGCCGTGTACCGCTCCTCGGGGGTCGCGCCCTCGGGGCCGCAGGCCAGGATGTCGGCGGTCAGCGCCGCGTGGGCCGCGAAGAGGTCCTCGCGGATGGCGGCGCGGGCCATGGACGACCAGCGGTCGGTGCGGGGCAGCTCGATGATGCGGTCGAGCAGGTGGGTGATCTGCAGCCGGTCGGCGAGGTCGTAGTAGAGCTCGGCGACCTGGGCGACGTCCTTGCCGGACCGGTCCGCGACCTCGGTGATGTCCAGGGTCGGGAAGGTCGAGGACAGGCCCGCGATCCGGGTGGCGAGCTCCTCCGGCACACCGGCGCCGGCGAGCTCCCCGTAGACGTGCTCGAACCAGACCAGGTCCTCGCCGCGCAGCGGCTTGGGCAGCGAGCCCCACACCTGGTTGACCCGGTCGTGGAAGAACTCGATGGTGCCGGCGATGTCCAGCGGCTGGCGCCGGTTGTTGAGCATCCACCGGGTCGCGCGCTCGACCAGACGGCGCGAATGCAGCCGCATCTTGGTCTGCGCCCGGGCCGGGACCCGGTTGTCCAGGCCCTCGATCTCGGACCAGATCTCCTCCAGGCCGAAGACGGCCCGGGCAGCGGTGTGGGTGCGGGCGACCTCTTCGTAGGTCGCGCCGGTCTCCTCCTTCAGGCGGAAGGCGAAGGTGCAGCCACCGCGGTTGATCGTGTCGTTGACGATCAGCGTGGTGATGATCTCGCGGCGCAGCGGGTGCCGGTCGATCTGCTCGGCGAACCGGGCCCGCAGCGCGCTGGGGAAGTACTCGTGCAGCGCGGTGCGGAAGAACGGGTCGTCGGGCAGGTCGGTGGCGAGCAGCTCCTCGGCCAGGGTGATCTTGGTGTAGGCGAGCAGCACCGACATCTCGGGCTGGGACAGGCCCCGGCCGTTCTGCTGGCGCTCGCGGATCTGCCGCTCGGTGGGCAGGTACTCCAGGCCCCGGTCGAGCTGGCCGGCCGACTCCAGCCGGTTGATCATCCGGGAGTGGACGTTGACCATGCTGTGCGCCTGGGCGACCGCGTTGGCCAGCACCACGTTCTGCGCGTAGTTGTTGCGCAGGACGAGGTGGCCGACCTCGTCGGTCATCTCGGCGAGCAGGGTGTTGCGCTGCTTGACCGTCATGTCGCCGTCGGCGACCACCTGGTTGAGCAGGATCTTGATGTTGACCTCGTGGTCCGAGGTGTCCACACCGGCCGAGTTGTCGATGGCGTCGGTGTTGATCCAGCCGCCGGTGCCCTCCGGGCCGCCGGAGGCCGCGTACTCGATGCGGCCGAGCTGGGTGCAGCCGAGGTTGCCGCCCTCGCCGACGACGCGGGCGCGGACCTGCTCGCCGTTGACGCGGATGGCGTCGTTGGCCTTGTCGCCGACCTCGGCGTTGGTCTCGGTGGAGGCCTTGACGTAGGTGCCGATGCCGCCGTTCCAGAACAGGTCGACCGGCGCCTGGAGGATCGCCTTCATCAGCTCGGCGGGAGTGAGCCGGGTGTCGGAGACGCCCAGTGCGGCCCGGACCTGCGCGGTGAGCTGGATCGACTTGGCGCTGCGCGGGAAGATCCCGCCGCCGGCCGAGATCAGCGACCTGTCGTAGTCGTCCCAGGAGCTGCGGGGCAGCTCGAACAGGCGGCGGCGCTCGGCGTACGAGGAGGCCGCCTCCGGGTTCGGGTCCAGGAAGATGTGGCGGTGGTCGAAGGCGGCGACCAGGCGGATGTGCTCGCTGAGCAGCATGCCGTTGCCGAAGACGTCACCGGACATGTCGCCGATGCCGACGACGGTGAAGTCCTCGGACTGGGTGTCGTGGCCGAGCTCGCGGAAGTTGCGCTTGACCGACTCCCAGGCGCCGCGGGCGGTGATGCCCATGCCCTTGTGGTCGTAGCCGGCCGAGCCGCCGGAGGCGAACGCGTCGCCCAGCCAGAAGCCGTAGGACTCGGCGACACCGTTGGCGATGTCGGAGAAGGTCGCGGTGCCCTTGTCGGCGGCGACGACCAGGTAGGTGTCGTCCTCGTCGTGGCGGACCACGTCGGCCGGGTGGACGACCTCGCCGCCGACCAGGTTGTCGGTGATGTCCAGCAGCGCCGAGATGAAGGTCTTGTAGGACGAGATGCCCTCGGCCAGCCAGGCGTCACGGTCCACCGACGGGTCCGGCAGCTGCTTGGCGACGAAGCCGCCCTTGGCGCCGACCGGCACGATGACGGTGTTCTTCACCATCTGCGCCTTGACCAGGCCGAGGATCTCGGTGCGGAAGTCCTCGCGCCGGTCGGACCAGCGCAGACCGCCGCGGGCGACCTTGCCGAAGCGCAGGTGCACGCCCTCGACCTGCGGCGAGTAGACCCAGATCTCGAACGCCGGGCGCGGGGCCGGCAGGTCCGGGATGGCCTTCGGGTCGAACTTCATCGACACGTAGGAGTGCCACTCGCCGGTGCCGTCGTGCTGGAAGAAGTTGGTCCGCAGCGTGGCCTTGATGAGGTGCAGGAAGGAGCGCAGGATGCGGTCCTCGTCCAGCGAGACGACCTCGTCCAGCGCGCCGTCCAACTCCTCCAGGATGCCCTCGGTCAGCTCCAGCGCGCCCTGCTGGTGGCTGGGGCTGAGCCGGGCCTCGAAGAGGTTCACCAGCAGGCGGGTGGTGTGGGTGTTGTTGCGGAGCGCGTCCTCCATGTAGTCCTGGGAGAACGTGGAGCCCGCCTGGCGCAGGTACTTGGCGTAGGCGCGCAGCATCATCGCCTGGCGCCAGGTCAGCCCGGCGGTCAGGACGAGGTTGTTGAAGCCGTCGTTCTCGGCCTTGCCGGTCCAGGTGGCCGCGAAGGTCTCCTGGAAGCGGTCGCGGGCCTCGTCGGTCAGCTCGACGGCCTCGCGCAGCCGCAGGCCGAAGTCGTACACCCAGGCGGTGGTGTGGTCGGAGCGCGTCAGCGCGTACGGGTGCTCGTCGAGCACCTCGACGCCCAGCCGCTGGAGGACCGGCAGCACCTCGGTGAGCGAGATCGGGCCGCCCACCCGGTAGATCTTGAAGCGGCGCTCGTCGTCGCCAGCGCCGACCGGCTGGTAGAGGTTCAGCCGGAAGTCGCCCTCGCCGTGCAGCGACTCGATCTGCTTGAGGTCCGCGACCGCGGTGCGCGCGGTGAAGTCCGCGCGGTAGCCGTCGGGGAAGGCGTTGGCGTACTTGCGGGAGAGCTCGGCCGCCTTCTCCTCGCCCAGCTCGATGTGCAGCTGGTCGTTGAACCCGTCCATCCAGAACCGGGCGGCCTCGGCCAGCTTGGCCTCGATCCGCTCGATCTCGGCGTCCGTCAGGTGCGGCAACTCGCTGCCGGGGGTGACCCGGACGACGAAGTGCAGTCGGGTCAGCACCGACTCCGTCGACCAGACCGTGTAGTCGATCGAGGCACCGTTGAGCTCCTGCATCAGGATGTCCATGAGGCGCAGCCGGATGCGGGTGGTGTAGCGGTCGCGCGGCAGGTAGACCAGCGCGGAGAAGTAGCGCCCGTACTCGTCCTGGCGCAGGAACAGCCGCAGCCGGCGGCGCTCCTGGAGGTAGAGCACGCTGGTGGCGATCTGCAGCAGCTCGTCGGCCGGGGTCTGGAAGATCTCGTCCCGGGGGAAGGTCTCCAGGATCTGCAGCAGGTCGCGGCCGTCGTGGCTCTCGGTGGAGAAGCCGGAGTCGACGATGACGTCCTGGACCTTGCGGCGGACGACCGGGATGCGGCTGACCGACTCGGTGTAGGCGGCGGCCGAGAACAGGCCGAGGAAGCGGCGCTCGCCGATGACCACGCCGTTGGCGTCGAACTTCTTCACGCCGACGTAGTCGAGGTAGGACGGGCGGTGCACGGTCGCCCGACTGTTGGCCTTGGTGAGGACGAGCAGCTTCTTCTCGTGGGCCTTGGCGCGCACCGGCGCGGACAGCCGGCCGAAGGCCTCGCTGACGGCGTGGTGCTGGTCGTCGTGGCCGATCGGGTCGGAGCGCAGGATGCCGAGGCCGGTCCCGGCGACGGCCTTGAGGACCTCCTCGCCCTCGTGCTCGACCAGGTCGTACTCGCGGTAGCCGAGGAAGGTGAAGTGGTCGTCGGCGAGCCAGCGCATCAGCTCCCAGGCCTCGCCGACCTCCTCCTCGGGCAGGCCGGCCGGGGGCTGCTCGGCGAGCTCGTCGGCCAGACGCAGCGCGGAGTCGCGCATCTTGGTCCAGTCCTCGACGACCTCGCGGACGTCGCCGAGCACCCGGCGCAGGTCGGTCTCGATCTCGCGCAGGTCGTCGCGGTCGGTCTCGCGGTCGACCTCGATGTGCATCCACGACTCGACGGTCGCGTCGGCCGGCCACTCGGTGCCGGAGGCCTGGCTGCGGGCGCAGGCGTCGACGTCGAGGATCTCCAGCAGCTTGCCGGTGATGTCGCGGCGGACGACCAGCTGGGGGTGGATGACGATGTGGATCGCGCGGTCCTGGCGGGACAGCTCGTTGGTCACCGAGTCGACCAGGAACGGCATGTCGTCGGTGACGACCTCGACCACGGTGTGGCCGCAGGACCAGCCGTTCTCCTCGACCGAGGGGGTGTGGACCCGCACCTCGGCGGTGCCCTGGGGACGCTTGAGGCCCAGGCGGTAGTGCGAGGCGGCCGCGCCGTAGACGTCGACCGGGTCGCGGTCGACCAGGTCCTCGGCCGCCGTGTGGAGGTAGTAGTGGTGCAGGTACGCGGACAGAGCGCCGTTGCTCAGTCCCTCCCCCGGCGCCGCTCCCCCCACCTGGCTGTTCTCAGCGGCTGCTGCTGCCTTCCTGAGCAGTTCGGCCTTGGCTGCGTCCAGCTTGGTCTGCATGACTTCTTGGCTCCTGTCGCGCGCCGTTGCGTGACTCGGTGGTGGTATCGGGATCCACCGCCGGGGTCTTCCGCAATCCTGCCGCACCATCCAGCTGAAAAGGCCCCATGGCGCGCATGGAACACCTCTGCAGCGGGTAGGACGCAACGTTCGGCCTGCGGAGCCACCCGACGACGCCAGCCAGCCTAACGGGATCAATCGAAGGTGTCAGGGGACAAGCAGGCGCAAACCTGCAGGAAGATCGGGCCGTCCTGGACAGCTTGTCCAATCAGCCTGCCGGTTTGCGCCGAAAGCCGGAACTTCGTGCGGAGCAGGTGTGCACACGGTCGGCATTCAGCCCATGTGCGGATGAACGTGGGTGGTCGGCGGCACGAACGTCTCCTTGATCGACCTCGCCGAGGTCCAGCGCAGCAGGTTCTGCGGCGCGCCCGCCTTGTCGTTGGTGCCGGACGCCCGGCCGCCGCCGAACGGCTGCTGGCCCACCACGGCGCCGGTCGGCTTGTCGTTGATGTAGAAGTTCCCGGCGGCGAACCGCAGCGCCTCCAGGGCCTGCGCGATCGCGTAGCGGTCCTGGGCGACCACCGCGCCGGTCAGCCCGTACGGGGCGCCCGCGTCGACCCGGCCGAGCACGTCCTCCCAGCGGGAGTCCTCGTAGACGTGCACCGCCAGGATCGGGCCGAAGTACTCGGTGCGGAACATCTCGTTGCGGTGGTCCGAGGAGACCAGCACGGTCGGACGGACGAACCAGCCGATCGCGTCGTCGTACTGGCCGCCGGCCACCAGCTCCACCGTCGAATCGGCCTTGGCCCGCTCGATCGCGTCCCGGTTCCGCTCGAACGCGCGCCGGTCGATCAGCGCGCCCATGAAGTTCGACAGGTCGGTGACGTCGCCGACCGGCAGCGCGTCCACCTCGGCGAGCAGGTCGTCCTTGATCCGCTGCCAGAGGCTGCGCGGCAGGTACGCGCGGGAGAGCGCCGAGCACTTCTGGCCCTGGTACTCGAAGGCGCCGCGGATCAGCGCCGCCTTGAGGATGTCCGGGTCGGCCGAGCGGTGCGCCAGCAGGAAGTCCTTGCCGCCGGTCTCGCCGACGATCCGGGGGTAGCCGCGGTAGCCGCCGATATTGGCGCCGATCGTCTGCCAGAGCGACTGGAAGGTCGCGGTGGAACCCGTGAAGTGCAGCCCGGCCAGGGCCGGGTCCGCCAGCGCCACCGCGGACACCTGCTGCCCGTCGCCGGTGACCAGGTTGATCACCCCGGGCGGCAGCCCGGCCGCCTCCAGCAGCCGCATCAGGTGGTACGCGGCCAGCGTCTGGGTCGGCGCCGGCTTCCACACCACGGTGTTGCCCATCAGCGCCGGCGCGGTGGGCAGGTTCCCGGCGATCGCGGTGAAGTTGAACGGGGTGACCGCGTAGACGAAGCCTTCCAGCGGGCGGTGGTCGACGCGGTTCCACACCCCGGGCGAGGAGACCGGCTGCTCGGCCAGGATCCGCCGGGCGAAGTGGACGTTGTAGCGCCAGAAGTCGATCAGCTCGCAGGCCGAGTCGATCTCCGCCTGCTGAGCGGTCTTGGACTGGCCGAGCATGGTCGCCGCGTTGAGCGTCTCCCGCCAAGGTCCGGCCAGCAGGTCGGCGGCGCGCAGGAAGACCGCGGCCCGGTCGTCGAAGGACAGTCCGCGCCACTCCCGCCCGGCGGCCAGCGCGGCGTCCACGGCGGCCCTGGCGTCCTCCCGGGTGGCGTTGCCCAGCACCCCCAGCTTCGCCGCGTGGTGGTGCGGCTGGACGACGTCGATCCGCTCGCCGCCGCCGAACCGCTGCTCGCCGCCGATGGTCATCGGCAGCGGGACCGGCTCCGCCGCCAGCTCGTCCAGCCGGCGCACCAGCCGCTCCCGCTCCGGGCTGCCGGGCGCGTAGCCGAGCACCGGCTCGTTGCCCGGGACCGGGACGTCGGTGACTGCGTCGATGGGCATGGGCGGGCTCCGCTCCTGGTGGGGCGGCCGGCCCGTTCCGACGACGGGCCCGGCACCCGTCCAGCCTGACCAGCGCGGGGGCGCCGCGCCCGCCCGGACACGCCAACGGAGGAGTGGCGCGCGCCACGTCCACCGCCTCTCCGCCGCCCGGCCGAGGCCGGTCCGCCGCCGGGGAACGCCTCAGCCGGTGATCCGGCCGGCCAGCTCCACCGCCTCCGCCAGGCTGTCCACCACCGGCACACCGACCGGCTCCAGCTTCTCCCTGGTGTGCGAGCCGCCGGTGTAGAGCACGGCGTGCGCGCCCGCCTCCAGCGCGGCCAGCGCGTCGTCCGCCGCGTCCCCGATCAGCACGGTGCGGGCCGGGTCCACCTGGGTGCCGAGCGCCGCCAGGTGCCGGACCAGGTGCTCGGCCTTCTGCCCGCCGGCCGGGCCGCTGCGCCCGTCCACCCGCAGGAACTGCCCGGTCAGGCCGAAGCCCTCGACCACGGGCAGCAGCCGGTCGTGCTCGTACATGGACAGCAGCGACTGGCTCCGCCCGGCCGCCCGCCAGCCGTCCAGCAGCTCAAGGGCGCCGTCGGTGAGGCCGCAGGCGGCGCTCAGCTGGTGGTAGCGGTCGTGGAAGGCGTCGTCCAGCCGCAGCCACTCCGCCTCGGAGGGCAGCCGGCCGAGCAGCCGCTGGTAGAACCGGGGGATCGGGATCTCGTACTGCTCGCGGTACTCCTGCAGCGTCATCGGCCCGACGCCGATGGTCTCGAACGCCGCGTTGCTCGCTCCGAGCACAGCTTCCATGTCGTGGAAGAGCGTTCCGTTCCAGTCCCAGACGATATGAGTGCGCACATCCGAACGGTAGCGCCGCGGCCGGGCGGACCGGTAGGACGGGGCTCACGGCGGCCGGGACCCCTGGTCCTCGTGGTCCTCGTGGTGCGGGACCACGCGCGGGCTCAGGCCAGCAGGCCGGCGATCTCCTGGGTGGCGAACCACAGCAGGTCGTGGTCCTCGGCGCCGTCCACGGTGAACTGGGCGTCCTGGTCGCCCGCGTCCGCGGCCACCACCGCCCCGACCGCCGCCGCCACATCGGCCACCACGTCGCTGTCCGCGACATCGGCGTGCACGGCGGCGGCCTTGGCCAGCTTCAGCGGCCCGGCCAGCACCACCCGGCCCAGCGAGGCCTGGTCCTGGTACTCGTCGCCGGGGAACGGCGTCACGGCCGAGTCCGCGACGTCGAGCGCGATCACGACCCGGCGGCGCGGGGCGTCCGGCTCGGCGGCCAGCAGGCGGAGCGAGGACTGGGCGGCGCGGTTGAGGGCCGCGTACTCCAGCTCCTCCAGGTCGTCGCTGACGTACCACTCGCGCAGCGCGGGCGTCACGGCGTACGCCGCGGACTGCTCCAGCGCGCCGCCCGAGTGCGCCGCCGCCAGGCCGGTCAGGGTGGTGGGCACGTACACGCGCATCGGTGGCACTCTCCGGTTCGTCCAGCGGCACAGCTTCCAGCGTCCCCAAGAATAAGCTCCGGAGGCGGCGCCGCGATCACCCGTGCACCGGTCGGCCCTCCGGGCGGGCCGTGCGCGCGTCCCGGCGGGCCCACCGGGCGCCTCTCCGGGGCCCGTCCCGCCGGCTGTCCCGTCGGCCCGACCCGGATCAGCCGGCGGCTGCCAGGACCCGGCGGCAGGTGTCCAGCGCGCTCTCCAGGACCGGGCCCCGGCGGGACGGATCCATCATGTTCGGCCCCATCACGGCCAGGTCCGCGGGTGCGGGCGCGAGGAGGTGGACCCGGGCGCCGCCCTCCCGCAGCAGTCCTGCCTCGCGCAGCAGCTGCCGGGTCACCGCCCTGCGGTAGCGGCCGACCAACTGGGCGAGCACCCCGCGCGGCAGGTCGCGCCCGCGCCGGGCGCGCGCGAATCCGGACGCGCCCGGGACGGACTCCGAGTGCCCCGGTTGCGGCCGCCCCGGAGGGTCGCTGCACAGCGCCATGGGCGCCAGGACGTACACCTCGTCGAGGCCCCGGCCGAGCAGCAGGTCGGCGTTGGTGGCCGACCAGCAGCCGCCGTCCACGTAGTCCGCCCCGCCCACCCGGACCGGGGCGAACCAGCCCGGGATCGCGCAGGAGGCCATCACCGCCTCGCCGAGGCCGGCGGGCGGGGCGTCCGGGTCGCCGAAGACCGCCCGGTGGCCGCTGCGGTAGTCCACCGCGACGACCCGCAGCGCCGACGCGCGCCCGGCCGCCCCGGTCACTCCGGCCGCCCCGGTGGCCGTCGCCCCGGCACCGCCGAACAGGCCGCCGACCAGCGCGCCCACCGGCTCCAGCGAACCCCGGCCGTGCGGGGCCATCGCCGAGACCAGGGTGAGCAGCGGGTACTCGCGCGGGTGCCGCACGGCGTCCCGCAGCAGCCCCGGCGAGCCGATGCCTGCCCGGGGCCGCGGTGGCAGCGCGCCGCCGACCGCCGTGTCGTAGTCGAAGTCGACGCCGGCCAGCGGCCCGGACGTGATCGGCAGTCCCCGCTGGTGGTCCCGGAGCTGGTCGGCGCCGACCCCGGCGGCCAGCAGGGCGCCCAGGATCGCACCGGCCGAGGTGCCGAGCACCACGTCCGCGTCACCGGCCCGGCGGCCGGTCGCCTCCTCCACCGCGCAGAGCGCGCCCACCGTCCAGGCCGCGCCGAGCATGCCCCCGCCGCCCAGCACCAGACCGCGCCGGGGAGCCCCGGCGGCCCTCGGCGCCGTCGGCCGTGTCCCGGATACCCATGTCGTCATGCCGGCCGCCTGTCCTCGTCGGGGCGGTGCTGGTCCGGAGCGGGCGCGCGGCGGGCGGCCCGATCCGGCTCCGGTCTCCGATCCTGCGCGTCGACCGGCCGGGGCCGCAACGCCCGTCCTGGCGAACCCGACCGTCCTCTTTCGGGCTTTCCCGCTCTTCCCGGTGCGTCAACCCGGTAGCGACCGGCTCCGGCCCGAACCCGTTCCCGCACGGGCCGACTCACCCGGATAGGTGAACTTTCCGGAGGCCGGGGCGCCCCGCGCAAAGCCGTTGCCGCCCGCTGCGGACGGCCGCTAACAAGGAACCCGTCCGCACCCGCACCACCCTGGCCCGGACCCGGACCGCAGCACCCCGACCCGCAATGTCCCGACCCGCACCACCCCGACCGCAGCAGCCCGACCGCAGCAGCCGACCAGGCCCCGACCGGGCCCCGACCCGCCCACCGCTCCGAGGAAGGCCCATGACCGCATGCCCGAACCGCGCCGCTCCCCCGCTCGCCCCGCCCGCCGTCCTGTCGGCACGCCCGTACCGCCCGCGCGGCACCGCCCGGGACCACCGGGCGGCCGCCGAACCGCGACGCCCCCGCCACCCCAGAACGGCCTGCGCCGACGGACCGGCCCCCGACCCGCAGGGCGGCCTGAGTACACGGTTCGCGCACCGGCTGGTGGAGGTCCTGACCGGCTCCCGGCCCTCCGGACAGCTGCTGCGCCACACCACCCTGGACTGCTACGGCCAGCTGTCGGCCCTGGTCCGGGCCGGCACCCTGCGCGGGACCCGGGGCGGCGAGCGGCCGAGGCTCGGTCCGGTGCACGACCGTTCGCCCGCGCCGGGCGCCGTCGAGGCCTGTGTCCGGGTCGACCTCGGCGGCCGGCACCACATGGTGGCGTTCCGGCTGGAGCCGCGAGGGCCGTCCGGCCAGTGGCAGTGCACCGCCGTGGAGGCCCGGTGAGCCGCCCCGGACCCTACTCGCGCCCGTCCCCGCCCGCCCGGTGGGCGGACACCGCTGCGGCACCCCCGACACCTCCGGCTCCCCCGACACCCCCGGGAACGACGCCGGGCGCCGCCCCCCTGGGGGAGCGGCGCCCGGTGCGGCGGCCGACCGGACCGGTCGGCCCGGCCTCAGCTCTTGCGGCGGCGGCCCTTGGCCGACTTGGCGGCCTTGCGGCGCTCGGCGCGGGTCAGACCGTCGCCCTCGTCCTCGGCACCGAGGTCGTCGAACTCGCCCTCGACCACACCGCCGCCGACCTCCTCCGAGGGGGCCGTGTAGTGCAGCCGCTGCGGCTTCGGGGCCTCCAGGCCCTTGGCCTTGATCTCCGGACGGGGGGCGTCCTTCTCCAGCTTGTCGAGCAGCACCTGGGCGTCCTCGACCGGGACCTCCTCGACCTGCTGCTCGACCTGGACCTCCAGGTTGAACAGGTAGCCGACGGACTCCTCCTTGATGCCCTCCATCATCGCGGTGAACATGTCGAAGCCCTCGCGCTGGTACTCGACCAGCGGGTCGCGCTGCGCCATGGCCCGCAGGCCGATGCCCTCCTGGAGGTAGTCCATCTCGTAGAGGTGCTCGCGCCAGCGGCGGTCGAGCACCGAGAGGACGACCCGGCGCTCCAGCTCGCGCATGATCTCCTCGCCGAGCTGGTCCTCACGGGCGCCGTACTGGCCCTGGATGTCCTCCTGGATGGCCTTGGTGAGGAACTCCGAGGTGAGGCCCGCGGCGCCGCCGGCCTCCTCCTCCAGCTCGGCCAGGTCCAGGGTGACGGGGTAGAGCTGCTTGAGCGCGGTCCAGAGCTTCTCGAGGTCCCAGTCGTCCTCGAAGCCCTCGCCGGTGGCGGCGTTGACGTACGCCTCGACGGTGTCGTCCATGAAGTGGCCGACCTGCTCCTGCAGGTCCTCGCCCTCCAGGACCCGGCGGCGCTCGCCGTAGATGACCTCGCGCTGGCGGTTCAGCACCTCGTCGTACTTGAGGACGTTCTTGCGGATCTCGAAGTTCTGCTGCTCGACCTGGGTCTGCGCGGAGGCGATGGCCCGGGTGACCATCTTCGACTCGATCGGCACGTCCTCGGGCACGTTGGCCATCGAGAGCACGCGCTCGACCATGCCGGCCTTGAACAGGCGCATCAGGTCGTCGCCGAGCGACAGGTAGAAGCGGGACTCGCCCGGGTCGCCCTGACGGCCGGAGCGGCCGCGCAGCTGGTTGTCGATACGGCGGGACTCGTGCCGCTCGGTGCCGAGCACGTAGAGGCCGCCGGCCTCCTTGACCTCGTCCTGCTCCGCCTTCACGGCCGCCTTGGCCTTCTCCAGCGCGGCCGGGAACGCGGCCTCGTACTCCTCCGGGTTGTCCTCCGGGGTGATCCCGCGCTGCGCCAGCTCGGCCGCCGCGAGGTGGTCGGCGTTGCCGCCGAGCATGATGTCGGTGCCTCGGCCGGCCATGTTGGTGGCGACGGTGACGGCGCCCTTGCGACCCGCCTGGGCGACGATCTGCGCCTCGCGCTCGTGGTGCTTGGCGTTCAGCACCTCGTGCGGGATGCCGCGCTTGCGCAGCTCCTGCGACAGGTACTCGGACTTCTCGACCGACACGGTGCCGACCAGCACCGGCTGGCCCTTCTCGTGCTTCTCGGCGATGTCCTCGACCACGGCCGCGAACTTGGCTGGCTCCGACTTGTAGATGAGGTCGGGCTGGTCGATGCGCAGCGGGTTCTTGTTGGTGGGGATCGGCACCACACCGAGCTTGTAGATCTGGTGGAACTCGGCCGCCTCGGTGGTACCGGTACCGGTCATACCGGCCAGCTTGTCGTAGAGGCGGAAGAAGTTCTGGAGGGTGATGGTGGCCAGGGTCTGGTTCTCGTTCTGGACCTCCACCCCTTCCTTGGCCTCGATCGCCTGGTGCATGCCCTCGTTGTAGCGGCGGCCGGCCAGGATACGGCCGGTGTGCTCGTCAACGATCATGACTTCGCCGTTCATGACGACGTAGTCCTTGTCGTTCTTGTACAGCTCCTTGGCCTTGATGGCGTTGTTCAGGAAGCCGACGAGCGGGGTGTTCACCGACTCGTAGAGGTTGTCGATACCGAGGTAGTCCTCGACCCGGGTGACGCCCTCCTCGAGGATGCCCACGGTGCGCTTCTTCTCGTCGACCTCGTAGTCGCGGTCGATCTTCAGGCGCAGCACCAGCTTGGCGAAGTCGGCGTACCACTTGGTCGCCTGGTCGGCCGGGCCGGAGATGATCAGCGGGGTCCGGGCCTCGTCGATGAGGATCGAGTCGACCTCGTCGACCACCGCGTAGTTGTGGCCGCGCTGGACGAGCTCGTCCTTCGACCACGCCATGTTGTCGCGCAGGTAGTCGAAGCCGAACTCGTTGTTGGTGCCGTACGTGATGTCCATCCCGTACTGGCGCTTGCGCTCGGCGGGCGTCATGTTGCCGAGGATCACGCCGACCTCGAGGCCGAGGAAGCGGTGCACCCGGCCCATCCACTCCGAGTCGCGCTCGGCGAGGTAGTCGTTGACCGTGATGAGGTGCACGCCCTTGCCGGTGAGCGCGTTCAGGTACGTGGGCAGCGTACCGACGAGGGTCTTGCCCTCACCGGTGCGCATCTCGGCGACATAGCCGTGGTGCAGCGCGGCGCCGCCCATGATCTGGACGTCGTAGTGCCGCTGGCCGAGGACGCGCTTGGCGGCCTCGCGAACGGTGGCGAAGGCCTCGGGGAGGATGTCGTCCAGGGACTCGCCGTCGACGAGTCGCTGCCTGTACTCGTCCGTCAGGGCGCGAAGCTCGGCGTCGGTGAGGTTGACGAAGTCCTCTTCGATGGAGTTGACCTGGGCGGCAATCCGCTGCAGCTTGCGAAGGATCTTGCCTTCGCCGGCGCGCAGGATCTTGTCGAAGACGGACACGTGAGCGGGCTCCTTGCCTGTATTGGCACTGGACGACTGCACGGCGGATCCACCCCACCGCACGGGCCATCGTATGCGAGGAGCCCAATGCCTCGGGAGGTGCGTCAGCACGGTATTCCCGTGTCACCCCTGCGAGCACATGCCCCGATAGCATTCCCCACCGGGGCAAACCGGGCAGCCGTCCGGAGAGTTGGGCACCCAGGACCGTTAATCGGATGCTCGGATTCATCTCTGGACGAAATAATCCGCCCATGGAAGAAAGCCCCGAACCCCGCGCCGGGGAGCAGTCCGGCCCGCCCGCCGCCGACACCGCCCGCGAGCCCGTCGTCCTCACCACCGAGCGCCTCGTGCTGCGCGCTCCGCGCGAGTCGGACATCGACGCGATCAACGCCGCCTGCCAGGACCCGGAGATCCAGCGCTGGACGGTCGTCCCGAGTCCGTACGAGCGCAGCGACGCCGAGTACTTCGTGTCCGATCTTGCCCTCAACGGTTGGCGGACCGGCGAGAACCCGGTCTGGTGCGTGTTCGAGCGGGAGTCCGGCGCCCTGGTCGGCACCCAGGGGCTGGCGCTCCGCGCCGGGGGGACCGTCGCCGAGATCGGCTGGTGGGCGACCAAGGAGTTCCGCGGCCGCGGCTACACCGCGGAGGCCGCCACCGCGGTGGCCCGCTACGGACTGGCCGAACTCGGCCTGCGCCGGCTGGAGTGGCTCGCCTACGTGGGCAACGACGGCTCCCGCGCGGTCGCCGCGAAGGTCGGCTTCCGCTTCGAGGGCACCCTGCGCGCGTACGCCGAGCAGCGCGGGCAGTTCCACGACTCGTGGATCGCCTCCCTGCTGCCCGGCGACCTCGCCGACTGACCCGGCCCGCACCGCACCGGCATTGCGTCCGTCCGCCCGAGCCCCCAGGACTCCGGACGGACGGGCGCGTTGTCGGTGGCCGCCTCTAGGCTCGCCGGCATGACCGCCTCGACCCCTGGCCCGGCCTCGGGCCCGTCCTCCCTCCCCGCCCCGGTGACCGCGCTCGGTGCCGACGACGCCCGCCGGATCGCCCTGCGCGCCCAGGGCCTGCTCGGCGCGCCCGACCGCCGCGGCGGGGTGCGCGGGATGCTGCGCCGGCTCGGCTCCGTCCAGCTCGACACCATCTCGGTGCTGGCCCGCTCCCACGAACTCGTGCCGTACGCCCGGCTCGGCGCGGTCGGCCGCCCCGCGGTCGAGACGGCGTACTGGGGCTCCGGCACGAGCTTCGAGTACTGGTCGCACGCGGCGTGCATCCTGCCGATGGAGGAGTGGCCGCTGTTCGCCTTCCGGCGCCGCCGCTACCGCGCGAAGACGCACGTCTGGGGCAAGCAGGGCGAAGCGGAGACCTACCGCTCGGTGCTGGACAAGCTGCGCGCCGAGGGCCCGCTCACCTCCACCGAGCTGGGCGGCGCCAAGAAGACCGCCGACTGGTGGGACTGGTCGGACACCAAGATCGCGGTGGAGCGGGCGCTGGCCTTCGGTGACGTGGTCTGCACCGAGCGCCGGAGCTGGAAGCGCGTCTACGCCCTGGCCGAACAGGCCGTCCCCGCCGAGCTGTTCGCCGCCGAGCCGGACGACGCCGAGTGCCTGCGCACCCTGGTCGCCCAGTCCGGCGCGGCCCTCGGCGTGGCCACCCGGGCCGACATCGTCGACTACTACCGGCTGCGCGCCGAGCAGGTGGACGCGGTGCTGCCCGACTCCGGCCTGGTCCCGGTCGAGGTGGCCGGCTGGGGCCCGAACGGCAGCCCCGGCGCGGCCTGGGCCGACCCCGAGGCGCTCGCCACGACGCCGCGCGGCCGCCACCGCACCACGCTGCTGTCGCCGTTCGACTCGCTGGTCTGGGACCGCCCGCGCACCGAGCGGATCTTCGGCATGCTCCACCGGCTGGAGGCGTACACCCCCAAGCACAAGCGGGTGCACGGCTACTTCGCGATGCCGGTCCTGACCGGCGGCCGGCTCGTCGGCCGGGTCGACCCGGCCCGCGAGGGGCGGACCCTGGTGGCGCGTCAGGTCTCGCTGGACTCCCCCCGGCACCTGGAGGCGCTGGCCGACGCGCTGCGCGAGGCGGCCGGCTGGGTGGGCTGCGACGCCGTCCGGGTCGAGGCGCTGCACGACGAGTCGCTGCGCCCGGCGCTGGAACGACTGCTGGACTGACCGGAAGCCCGCACGGGACGCCCCGACCGCCCCGGCGGTCGGGGCCCGCCGGGCCCACCGGGCCCACCGGTCACCCTATTTCGAGGATCTTCTCCCGCATCGCGTACACCACGGCCTCCATCCGGGAGTGCAGCTGCAGCTTCTCCAGGATGTTGCGCACATGGTTCTTCACGGTGTTCTCGCTGATGAACAACTCCTTGGCGATCTCCCGGTTGTTCATCCCGGTCGCCACCAGCTTCAGCACCTCCAGCTCCCGGTCCGTCAGTCGCGGCGCGGGCACCAAGTCCCGCTCGTCGGAACGGCGCTGGATCATCGACTTGAACTCGGTGAGCAGCTTGGACGCCATGGACGGGCTGATCTGGGACTGCCCGTCGGCGACCGCGCGGATCGCGGTGGCGACCTCGTCGGTGGAGATCTCCTTGAGCAGGTAGCCGGTGGCCCCCGCCTTGATCGCCTCGTAGAGGTCGGCCTCCTCGTCGCTTATCGTCAGCATGATGATCTTGGTGCTGGGTGCGACGTCCTTGATCGCGGTGCAGGCCTCGATCCCGCTGCGGCGCGGCATCCTGACGTCCATGAGGATGATGTCGGGCAGCAGGTCGGCCGCCTTGAGCACCGCCTCCGCGCCGTCCCCGGCCTCGCCGACGACGGTGATGTCCTCCTCCTCGGCCAGCACGATCTCCAGGCCGCGGCGGAACAGCGCGTGGTCGTCCACCACCAGGACGCGGATCGGCTCCCCCCGGTGCGGTCCGTAGTCGGGCTCGGCCCCGAGGCCGGGCGACACCCCCACGACCGGCACTGTCGCGGGCCCCAGCCCGAAGTGATCCCCCATCCGCTCCTCCCCCGTCGCCGGTCGTCGTCGGCCAATCATTCCACGGACGGGGGCCCTTGCGGTCACCCTCCGGTGCCGAATGCCCCGCAACGGGTGACCTGTCCGGTGACCGTTGTCCGCATACCGACCCCGGAATCCGGCCCACCGGCCCCCTGAACACGACCTACCCCGCCCCTGAACGCCGGTGACCCCGGCGGCAGCGCCACCGGGGTCACCCCTCTCCTGCTGTCCGGACGGTCAGTCCTCGTCGTCGCCCGCGCCGATCGCACCACCGGCGCCGCCACCCTCGACGGACGAACCGTCGGCCTTCAGGTGGATCACGCCGTAGTGGTAACCGTGCCGGCGGTAGACGACGCTCGGCAGGCCACTGTCCTTCTCCACGAACAGGTAGAAGTCGTGGCCGACCAGCTCCATCTCGTAGAGCGCCTGGTCGAGCGCCATCGGGGCGGCCGGGTGGGTCTTCTCCCGGACCACCAGCGGGCCTTCGCCCTCCACTTCCAGGGATCCCATCATGGTCTTGCGGACGGCACCGTTGGTGCTGCTCTCCGACGGCTTCGGCTCGGGCAGCGCGGCCAGGGCCGCGGTCGCCTCGGCGACGCTGATCGGGGTGCGGCTGCCGCTGCCGCCCTTGTGGACCCGACGCCGGTCCGCGGACTTGCGCAGTTGGGCGTCGAGCTTCGCCGAGGCCAGATCCAGCGCCGCGTAGGGGTCAGCGGCGGCGGCCTCGGCCCGGATCACCGGGCCACGGGTACGGAGGGTGATCTCCACGCGGTCGGACCGGTCGGCCTGCCGCGGGTTGTGTTCCTTGGACACCTCGACATCGAGGCTGATCGCCTTGGTGTCGAACTTCTGGACCTTCTCCAGCTTCTCGGCCACGTGATCCCGGAACCTCTTCGGCACCTCGGTCTTGCGGCCCTTGACGACGATGTCCACGCAGAACTCCGATCCCTCGTTCTGTCGCCGGCCCGGGTGCTACCGGACCGGACTGAGACCAGCCGGACCAGCCGATACATCCGCCGGCCCTCCGCTCCACCGGCAACGGTGGGAACGACTGGCCCTCACTGCACTTCCTCCCCACCAGGGACGGTTGAAACCCCCTGGAGCCTTATCGAACACCTCACACGGGGTTTTCGCCTCTCCGGCGGAGACTTCGGGTATGACGGAGTGACGGGCCGGCGGTCAAGCTGCTGCACCCCTGTCTACCCTCTCGCGAGTGAAACACAGGTAAATACCTGGACAACACCCCCCGTACGGCGCATTCTTTGCTCACTCTCCGTGTCCCGCCCGCGAGGAGCAGCCGTGCAGCGGACCTCCGCACCACCCCACCGGCAGTCCGACCGGGGGCCCTTCGCCCACGTCCTGACCGGCCTCCTCGACGCGCTGCTCCCGGCCCCCTGCGCGGGCTGCGGCGCCGACCTCGGCCACCTGTGCCCGGAGTGCCGCCGTCTCCTCGCCACCACCCCGCCGACGCCCGCTGCGGCCCTTCCCCGGGCGCACGCCGCCGCGCCGTACGAGGGTCCGGTCCGGCGGCTGCTGCTCGCCCACAAGGAGCGCGGCGCGCTGGGGCTGGCAGGTCCGCTCGGTGACGCGCTCGCCCGGGCGGTGCGCTCCGCACTCGGCCCGTGCCCCGGACCAGCGCCCCTGCTGCTGGTCCCGGTCCCCTCGGCCCGGGCGGCGGTCCGCGCCCGGGGGCACGACCCCACGCTGCGGCTGGCCCGCGCCGCCGCCGGGGCCCTGCGCCGGGAGGGCCTGGACGCCCGCGCGCTGCCGCTGCTGCGCCACGCCCGGCCGGTCGCCGACCAGGCCGGGCTCTCCGCCGCCGAGCGCCACCTGAATCTGCGCGGCGCGCTCACCGTGCGGCCGCCCGGCCGCTTCCGCCGATCCGCCGGACCCGACCGATCCGACCGACCTGATCAACCTGACCGACCCGGTCCCGCCGGGTACCGGCCGGTCCTGGTCGACGACCTGGTGACCACCGGCGCCAGCCTGGTCGAGGCGGCCCGGGCCCTGTCCGCCGCCGGCCTGCCGCCCGCCGCGGCCGCCACGGTCGCGGCGGCCGTCCCGCACCACCGCCGGCACCGCCCGGACACCTCCGACCGGTGAAGGACCCCCGCCCCGGCCCGCCCACGACCCCGGTCCCCGCCCCCGCCCCCGGCCCACGCCGAGCGCCGGGCCTCAGCCCGGGTAGATGAACGCGGAGGCCTTGTAGGGCAGCACCAGCTCCCGCCACTGGTTGTTGACCAGCCGGTACGGCTTGCTCACTTCCTTCTCCAGCGCCAGCGCCAGCACCGGCGGCGCCGGCAGCGCGTTCGTCCCCCGGGACTCCGACGCGGCGACGGCGACCACCTCCCCACCACCCAGCAACCGCGCGTCCCGGTTCTGCGACCCGTCGGTGCTGATGTACTGCAGCTGCTGGGCCTTGTCCTTCTCCTTGCCCAGCACCAGCAGTTGGTCGGCCTCCGCCCAGGACACCGCCAGGACTTCCTGGAACGCCGGGTTGGCCAGCCGCAGACCGGTGATCCTCGCGGTCGGGGCGTCCTTGGTACCGCCGTGCACGAGCAGCCCCAGCCAGAGCCGCTGGTCCTTGCTCTCCTTGCCCTCCTTCAGCAGCAGGGCGACCCGGACACCGTCCGAGGACACCTTGATGCCCTGCACCGAGCGCCCGACCAGGTCGTCCACCGCCACCGGGACGGCCTGCTTGTCCCGCACCATCAGCACCCGCGGCGCCGTCGGGTCGCGGTCCACCACGTACAGGTCGCCGCGCCCGTCCCAGGTCGGCGAGATCAGCCCGTCGTCACCCTTCGAGCCCGGGCGGCTCGGCGTGGTGAGCACCGGCTGCGGCATGGCCGGCAGCGAGTCCAGGAACGGCACCGTGAAGAGCTGGTGGCCGTCGGCGCTGATCGCCGCGGCGCGCTCGCCGTCGCGGGCCACCGCGACCGCGCCCAGCGGCCGCCCGCTCTGCTGCGCCCGCCCCAGCGGTCCGTGCACGGGCTCGCCCACGGCGTCCCCGCGCGTCTCGTGCAGCACGCCGTCGTCGGCCCGCTGGTAGAACTGCCGGGTGGACATCTGCCCGGCCAGCGAGCCGGGCCCGGTCGCGGGCTCGTCGGCGCGGCTCGCCTGACAGACCGGGCCGCCGTGCTTGGCCTTGAGCTCCAGCCGTTCGACCTGCCCGGTGCCCTGGTCGGCGAGGGTGTAGAGGAGCTGGGTGGCCATCCGCCGGCAGGCGGTGGCGCTGCCGAGGTCGGCCCCGACGAGCGTCACGTGCCCGGTGCGGTTGTCGTCCAGGGTCACCGAATCGACGGCGTTGGGCCCGAGGCCCGCCGGGAAGGCGGAGCTGGCGACCGGCGCCAGCCAGGTCGACGGCCCCGAAACCAGTGCGCGGACCGCCGAACCCAGCGGGTCTATTCGGCGCCGCAGGTAGATCGGGTCGGCGATCAGCACGTCCTGGTTGGTCACCGAGGCCGCCGTCGGCGCGGACGGGTCGGGCGCGGCGTAGAAGAACCGGTCGACCTGGCGGTAGCTGTTGCGGAAGTTGACCTCGTTGAGGATCAGCCCGTCCGGCAGCTTGTCGATCCGCCACTCGCCGGCCTTCTCCCGCACGAAGGAGAAGTTGAACTGGATCATGCGCGGTGAATCGCCGATGTACGAGTGCCGGTCGTCCACCTGGGAGACCAGCTGGCCGTCGACCGGGATCGACATCTCGGTGTCGTTGTCGGTCACGCTCACCTTGAGGTGCCCCGGGTTGGCGGCGAGCACCTTGATGCCCGCCTCGGGGTTCCAAGTGGTCCGGGCGTCGGGCGTCAGGTACTTGCGCGCCGTCACATAGCTGTCGTCGGCGGTCAGCGCGTCGAGGAAGCCGGCCAGCAGGTCCTGCGGCTTGGCTCCCTTGGCGGGCTCCACCGGGAAGACCCTGACCTGGAGGTTCTTCTCCGCCGAGCTCTTGGACAGCTCGATCTTGGTGACGCCCCCGGAATCCGGCATCGCCGCGCAGCCGCCGGCCAGCAGGGCACCCACCAGCGCACCCGCCGTCCCGGCCAGCCGCAGCTCAATCCTGGCGCTGGTCCTTCGCACGCTGCGACCCCTCCGTGTCCGTTCCACCCGTGCCGTCCGCCCCTGCGGCCTCGTCCGGTCCCGCGGTCCGCTGCGTCACCGACGGCCGACCCGGCGTCGGGTCCACCACGACCTGGGCCCCGGTCGCACCGTACCCCGCACCGACCGGCAGTACGTCGGACGGATCCGCGCGCGGGCCCTCGACCGGCCGCCGGCCGAGGCCGGGGCCGATGCTCAGCACACCGCCGAGCCCGCTGCCGAACCCGCTGCCGGAGGTGTCCGGCGTCTCCGGGACGGCCTGCTCGTCGGTCGCGGTGAGGGCGGTCGCCCCGGCCGGGCGCGCGGCCCGCCGGTACGGCGCCCCGTAGGTACCCAGGCCCCGGTTGTTGCGGGAGTCCTCCGGCTCCAGCCGGAACGGCGCCCGGCTGATCTCGCCGCCGCGGGTGCGCGGCATGGTGAGCCGGAAGTGCGAGCCGCCGCCCGGCTCCCCCCAGGCCTGCAGCCAGCCGCCGTGCAGATGCGCGTCCTCGACCGCGATCGACAGGCCGAGGCCGGTGCCGCCGGTGGTCCGCACCCGGGACGGGTCGGCCCGCCAGAACCGGTGGAACACCCGGGACGCCTCGCCCGGCTTGAGGCCGATGCCGTAGTCCCGGACGCCGATGGCGACCGCGCCGTCCCGCGAACCCAGCCGGACCACGACGTCCCGGCCCTCGCCGTGCTCCAGCGCGTTGACCACCAGGTTGCGCAGGATGCGCTCGATCCGCCGGGAGTCGACCTCGGCCAGCACCGGCTCGCCGTCGCCGCGGATCACCACGGCGCTGCCCTTGGCCTGCGCCAGCGGATCGGCGGCCTCGACCACCCGGCCGACGATCTCGCGCAGGTCGACCGGCTCGGCGTCCAGGACGGCCGCGCCCGCGTCGAAGCGGCTGATCTCCAGCAGGTCGGCGAGCAGCGACTCGAAGCGGTCCAGCTGCCCCTGGAGCAGTTCGGCGGAGCGGGCCGCCATCGGGTCGAGGTCCTCGCGGCTGTCGTAGATGAGGTCGGCGGCCATCCGGACGGTGGTCAGCGGCGTGCGCAGCTCGTGCGACACGTCCGAGACGAAGCGCCGCTGCACCCTGGAGAGCTCCTCCAACTGCCGGATCTGCGCCTGCAGCGCGTTGGCCATCCGGTTGAACGACTCGCCCAGCCTGGCGATGTCGTCGGTGCCGGTGACCTTCATCCGCTCTTCCAGGTGCCCGGCGGCCAGCCGCTCGGAGATCCCGGCGGCCATCCGGACCGGTGTCACCACCTGGCGCACCACCAGCCAGGCGATGCCGCCCATCATGATCACCACGAACACCCCGGCGGTCGCCAGCGTGCCGGTGACCAGTCCCAGGGTCTTGGTCTCCTGGCCGAAGGAGAAGACGTAGTACAGCTGGTAGCTGCCGTTGCCGGGCCCGGTGAACTGCTGCCCGAAGACCAGCCCGGGCTCGGTGTCCGCGCGGCTCTCCGGCGAGCGCTGGATCCGGGTGGGCTGGCTGAAGCTCTGGCCGGGCTCCTGCGCGACCCTGGCCTTCAGGCTGTCGGGGATGCTGCTCGGCAGGATGTCCGCGGAGTAGCGCGGGCCGAGGCCGGCCTTCTCCGGCTGGACGGTCTGGCCGGTGCCGGGCAGCATCGCGATCACCGAGTAGACGTTCTGCCCGCTCGCCGCCAGGTCGCCGACCTGCTGGAGCAGCCAGGTGCCCAGCCCCTCGGGGGCCGGATCGGTGGTCGGTGTCCGCAGCCGCAGGTCGTCAGCGTCGTCGATCTTCTTCAGCTCGGTCTGGAACCCCGCGAGCGCCTGGTCCCGGGCCGCCGACCGCTTGGTCTCCAGCAGCCCGGTGCGCACCTGCGCCACCACGACGACGCCCAGCACCATCACCACCACGACCGACAGCAGCAGCGTCGCCGCCACCACCCGCAGCTGGATCGACCGCCGGTACAGCGCCGCCACCCGGTTCAGGGGGCGGCGCAGCTGTCGGTTCACCAGCGCGAGCAGGGCGACCGGCCCCCGCCGGCGGCGGCTGCGCACGGTCGAACTCAGTACGTCCCCGCGCACGGCGCCGCCACCCCCGTCGGTCGCGGTACCCGCCGGGGTCTCGTCGGCCCGGTACATCACGTCAGCTGGGCCCGGCCTTGTAGCCGACGCCGCGGACGGTCACCACGATCTCGGGACGCTCCGGGTCCTTCTCGATCTTGGACCGCAGGCGCTGCACATGGACGTTGACCAGCCGGGTGTCCGCCGCGTGCCGGTAGCCCCAGACCTGCTCCAGCAGCACCTCGCGGGTGAACACCTGCCAGGGCTTGCGGGCCAGCGCGACCAGCAGGTCGAACTCCAGCGGGGTCAGCGGGATGCCCCGGCCGTCCCGCTTCACCGAGTGGCCGGCCACGTCAATCACCAGATCGCCGATGGTCAGCTGCTCCGGAGTCGGCTCCTCGGCCCTGCGGAGCCGGGCCCGCACCCGGGCCACCAGCTCCTTGGGCTTGAACGGCTTGGTCACATAGTCGTCGGCACCCGACTCCAGGCCGACCACGACATCGACCGTGTCGGTCTTGGCGGTCAGCATGACGATCGGAATACCGGACTCGGCCCGGATCTGACGGCAGACATCGATGCCGTCCCGTCCGGGCAGCATCAGGTCCAGCAGCACCAGATCCGGCTTGGTCTCCCGGAACGCGGCTAGCGCCCTGTCCCCATCCGCGACGAAAAACGGCTCAAAACCCTCACCACGCAGCACAATGCCGAGCATCTCGGCCAGTGCGGAGTCGTCATCAACGACGAGGACGCGTCCCTTCATGCGTCCATCTTCTCATTACCGGATTGTGACCTGCCGCACAGCAGTCCCATTGCTCCAGAACGGCCAACTGGCGATCCGGTCCAATTCAAGCCAAACCGGGCCAATTTCCTGCCCCCCTCCGCCCCCCGGACCCCCGGCGAAGCCGACGGAACGTCCGCCCCCCGGCCGTTGCCGTTCAGCAACCGGCTCCCCCTGGGGTGCGTCCGGGCACCATGGCACGATGGGCGCTGCGCGCGGGTGAAGATCCACCCGGTGCCGCGCCCCCCGAAGTCCTCCGAGGAGCAGTGATGACCGACACTCCGGGCTGGGCCTCGCCCGGCTCGTCCGAGCCGCCCCGCGACGGCGCCCGGCCCACCGCCGACGCACCCGCCGCCGTGCCCGGCCAGTCGGCACCGCCCCAGGACACCCCGCCCGCCTGGGGGACCGCCCCCGGCGCCCCGCAGCCCCCCTACGCCGGGCAGCAGCCCGCCTGGGGCACCCAGCCCGGCCCCGGCGGACCGCCGCCCGGCTGGGGCCCGCAGCCGCCCGGCGGCGGGTACGGCTGGGGCGTGCCGCAGAGCCCCAAGCCCGGAGTGATCCCGCTGCGCCCGCTCGGCCTCGGCGAGATCCTCGACGGCGCGGTCTCCACCGTCCGCAAGCACTGGCGGGTCACCCTCGGCCTCGCCCTCGGCGTCGCGGTCGTCCAGCAGGGCGCCTCGCTCGGCGCCCAGCTCGCCATCCGGGGGGACACCGGCGACCTCACCCCGGTGCTGACCGCCCTGATCAGCCTGCCGCTCTCGATGCTGCTCGGCGTGGTCGCCTCGGCCCTGCTGACCATGGTGGTCAGCCGCGCCGTCCTCGGGCAGGCCGTGTCGATCGGGGACGCCTGGCGCGACGCCAGGCCGCGGCTGCTCCAGCTCGTCGGCCTCACCCTGCTCACCGGTCTCATCGCCGGCGGCATCCTCCTGCTGGGCTTCGCCCCGCTGATCGGCTACCTGGCCTCCGGGGCCGAGGAACCGGCGATCGTCGGCCTGCTCGTCGTCGTCGGCCTGCTCAGCCTCCCGGTCGCCGTCTGGATCGGCATCCAGCTCAGCCTGGCCGCCCCCGCCCTCATGCTGGAGAAGCAGGGCGTCATCACCGCCCTCTCCCGCTCCCGCCGGCTGGTCCGCCGCTCCTGGTGGCGGATCTGCGGCATCACCGTGCTGAGCCAGATCATCGCCGCCGTCGTCGGCGGTGTGATCAGCACCCCGTTCACGGTCATCGGCATGGCGATCGGCCTCGACGACTTCGTCGCGCAGGTCGACTCCGGGCAGACCGGCAGCATGCCCGCCGCGATGCTGGTCGCCATGGCGATCGGCGGCGTCCTCTCCTCCACCGTCACCCTCCCCTTCACCGCCACCATCGGCGTGCTGCTCTACGTCGACCAGCGGATCCGCCGCGAGGCCCTCGACATCGAGCTCGCCCGCGCCGCCGGCCTGCCCGAGCAGGGCGGCGGCGGCTGGGGCGACCAGGCCGGCCCCGCCCCCGCAAGGCTCTGAGCCCGATGCCGATCCGGGGGGAGACCGTCGTGCTCGCGGGAGGCGCCCCGGTCACGACACCGCGCGACGCGGCCAAGGACGCGGCCCGCGACGAACTGCTCAACGCCGACTACCACCGCCACGACCCGAGCCTCCAGGAACGGGTCCTCAAATGGATCACGGCCCGGATCGACGAGGCGCTGGGCGCGCTCACCGGCGACGGCACCAGCGGCGCCACCGGCCTGGTCCTGTTCCTGCTGGTCGCCTCAGTGGTCGGAGCCGCCCTCTGGTGGCGCCTCGGCGCACCCCGGCGGGCCGCCCGCACCCACCCCGGGGTCTTCGGCGACATCGGCCCGCGCAGCGCCGCCGAACACCGGGCCGACGCCGAACGGCACGCCGCCGCCGGCCGCTGGACCGAGGCCGTCCGCGAGCAGATGCGCGCCCTGGTCCGGGGCCTGGAGGAGCGCACCCTGCTCGACGCCCGCCCCGGCCGCACCGCCGACGAGGCCGCGGCCGAGGCCGGCCGCGCCCTGCCCGCCCACGCGGCCGAGCTCACCTCGGCCGCCCGCGCCTTCGACGACATCGCGTACGGCGAGCGCACCGCCGACCAGGGCGCCTACCAGTCGCTGCGCGACCTCGACCGGGCGCTCGAACGCGCCCGCCCGGTCCTCGCCCCGGCCGCCGGAAGAGCCGCATGACCAGCGCCACCACCGCTCCCCCGACCGGCCCGGCCACCGCCCCGCGGCCCGCCCCGACCGCCACCAGCACCGCCCCCACCGGCCGGGGCCTGTGGCGGCGCGCCCGCTGGTACCTGCTCACCGCCGCCCTCCTGCTGCTCGCCGCCGTCCTGCTAGCCGCCGTCAACCAGGAGCGCCGGTACCCGCCGCTCGACCCCCGCTCCTACGAGCCCACCGGCAGCCACGCCGTGATCGCCCTGCTGGAGCGCGAGGGCCTCCAGGTCGCCCTCACCGCCGACCCGGCCGTCCGGCCCACCGGCGCCGACACCCTCGTCCTGCCCGAGCCCGACCTGCTCACCCCCGAGCAACTGGCCGCCGTCGCCGCCGCCGGGTACGGCCGGGTGGTCCTGGTCTCCCCCGGCCCCGCCGCCCTCAGCGCCCTCGTCCCCGGCGTCCGCACCTCCGACGAGAACGGCGGCATCCCCTACGCCGGCGTGCGCACCACCGAACCCGGCTGCTCCCTCCAGGAAGCCGTCCGGGCCGGCAGCGCCCACCTCGGCGGCCTGCTCTACACCGCCGGCAGCCGCGGCGAGGGCTGCTACCCGCGCGGCCACGGCTACCCCCTGGTCGCCGTCACCACCGGCCGGAACACCGATGCCGTGGTCCTCGGCAGCGGCGAGTTCCTCACCAACGAGCTGCTCGGGAAGGACGGCAACGCCGCCCTCGGAGTCGGCCTGCTCGGCTCCCGGCCGCACCTCACCTGGCACCTGCCCGACTACACCGCCCCGGTCGCCGAGGGCGGGCGCAAGAGCTTCCAGGACTACATCCCCGAGGGCTGGACCTGGGCCGGCTACCAGCTCGGCATCGCCGTCCTGCTGGCCGCGCTCTGGCGCGCCCGGCGGCTCGGCCCGGTGGTCGAGGAGAAGCTGCCGGTCGTGGTCCGCGCCTCCGAGACCACCGAGGGCCGCGCCCGCCTCTACCGCCGGGCCAAGGCCCGGGGCCGCGCCGCCGACGCCCTGCGCCGCGCCACCGCGCTGCGCATCGCCCCGGCCCTCGGCGTCCCGCCCGTGGCCGGCGCACCCGACCCCACCGCGCTCTGCGCGGCCGTCGCGGACCGTCTCCCCGAGCGGCCCGCCGGGGAAGCCGCGGCCCTGCTGTACGGCCCTCCCCCGACCGACGACGCCGCACTGCTGCGGCTCGCCGACGACCTCGACACCCTCGAAAGGCAGGTACGCAAGCCGTGACCGAGAAGGCCACCACCCAGCTCCGCATCACCCCCGGCCCGGCGCCCGCCACCACCGGCACCACCGTCCCCGGCGGCACCGTCCACGGCTCCGTCGGCGACCCCCGGATCGGCGACCCGCGCGAGGCGCTCACCGCCCTGCGCGCCGAGATCGCCAAGGCCGTCGTCGGCCAGGACGCCGCCGTCACCGGCCTCGTCGTCGCCCTGCTCTGCGGCGGCCATGTGCTGCTCGAAGGCGTCCCCGGGGTCGCCAAGACCCTGCTGATCCGCACCCTCTCCACCGCGCTCAGCCTGGGGACCAAGCGCATCCAGTTCACCCCCGACCTGATGCCCGGTGACGTCACCGGCTCCCTGGTCTACGACGCCCGCACCGCCGAGTTCTCCTTCCAGCCCGGCCCGGTCTTCACCAACATGCTGCTCGCCGACGAGATCAACCGCACCCCGCCGAAGACCCAGGCCGCCCTGCTGGAGGCCATGGAGGAGCGGCAGGTCACCGTCGACGGCGAGCCGCGCGCCCTGCCGGTGCCGTTCCTGGTCGCCGCGACCCAGAACCCGGTCGAGTACGAGGGCACCTACCCGCTGCCCGAGGCCCAGCTCGACCGCTTCCTGCTCAAGCTGATCCTCCCGCTGCCCGACCGGGACCAGGAGTTCCAGGTCCTCGCCCGGCACGCCGCCGGCTTCGACCCGCGCGACCTCGCCGCGGCGGGCGTGCGCCCCGTCGCCGGCGCCGAGCACATCGCCGCCGCCCGCGAGCAGATCGCCAAGCTGACCGTCGCCCCCGAGGTGCTCGCCTACATCGTCGACCTCTGCCGGGCCACCCGGCAGTCGCCCTCGCTCTCCATCGGGGTCTCCCCGCGCGGCGCCACCGCGCTGCTCGGCGCCTCCCGCGCCTGGGCCTGGCTGGCCGGCCGCGACTACGTCACCCCCGACGACGTCAAGGCGCTCGCCCTGCCCACCCTGCGGCACCGCGTCGCCCTGCGGGCCGAGGCCGAGATGGAGGGCGTCACCGCGGACTCCGTGATCCAGGCCGTCCTCGCCCAGACCCCGGCCCCGCGCTGATCCCCGCACCCGGTCCAGCCGCACCGGGTCCCACCACACCGGGTCTCGCCGGCCCACGTTTCGCCGCCTCACCGTCGGCCCCGACGAAGGAACGCACCGCATGGCCATCACCGGGCGAACCGCCCTGCTCGCCGCGCTCGGCGCCCTCGTAACGGGCCTGCTGCTGCCCTCCTGGGCGGGCATCGGCGCCGTCACCGGCGCGGTCCTGCTCGCCGCCGTCCTCGACCTGGCGCTCGCCGCCCCCGTCCGCAGCCTGCGGATCGACCGGGGCGGCGACACCACGGTCCGGCTCGGCGAACCCGGCTCGGTCGAACTGACCGTCACCAACCCGTCCGGACGGCCCCTGCGGGCCCGGATCCGCGACGCCTGGGCCCCGTCCGCCTGGCGGCCAGGCACCGGGTTCGCCGCCTCCCGGCACACCCTGCGCGTCCCCGGCCACGAACGCCGCCGCGTCACCACCGTCCTCACCCCGACCCGGCGCGGGGACCACCGCTCCCACAAGGTGACCGTCCGTTCGCTCGGCCCGCTCGGCCTGGCCGGGCGTCAGGGCTCGCACCTCGTCCCCTGGACGGTCCGCGCCCTGCCCCCGTTCGCCAGCCGCAAGCACCTGCCCTCCCGGCTCGCCCGACTGCGCGAACTCGACGGCCGGACCTCGGTCCTGACCCGCGGCCAGGGCACCGAGTTCGACTCCCTGCGCGAGTACCTGCCCGGCGACGACATCCGCTCCATCGACTGGCGGGCCAGCGCCCGCCGCCACACCGTCGCCGTCCGCACCTGGCGACCCGAGCGCGACCGGCACATCCTGGTCGTCCTCGACACCGGCCGCACCTCCGCCGGCCGGGTCGGCGACGCACCCCGGCTCGACGCCTCGCTCGACGCCGCACTGCTGCTCACCGCCCTCGCCACCAAGGCCGGCGACCGGGTCGACCTGCTAGCCCACGACCTGCGCAAGCGGACCGCGGTGGCCGGCCGCTCCCCGGGCGAGATCCTCCCGGCCTTCACCAACGCGATGGCCGTCCTGGAACCCGCCCTCTACGAGACCGACATGCGCTCGCTGGTCGCCACCGCCCTGAAGATGGCACCGCACCGCTCGCTGATCGTGCTGCTCACCGGCCTGGACGCGGCATCCGTCGAGGACGGCCTGCTCCCGCTCCTGCCGCTCCTCACCAAGCGCCACGAGGTCGTCCTCGCGTCGGTCTCCGACCCGCACCTGGACGAGCTCGCCGCCGCCCGCGGCACGGTCGAGGCCGTCTACGGCGCCGCGGCCGCCGAACAGACCCGCGCCGATCGCCGCCACACCGCCGACCGCCTCACCCGCGCCGGCATCACCGTCCTCGACGCCCCGCCCACCTCCATCGCCCCGGCCCTGGCCGACACCTACCTCGCCCTCAAGGCCGCCGGCCGCCTCTGACAAAGGCTCCCGCCCTCACCGGGGGAACATGGAAAAGCCCCGCCACCGATCCTTGAGTTCTAGGGATCGTTGCAACACCCCAGCTGGGGAGTGCAATGACCTTCGAGATCCGCGGGGACCGGCAGCCGCAGGGGCCCAGGAAGCTCTGTGCCGAGCGGGAGGAATACTTCCGGCTCGTGCGACAGGGTTACAGCAACAAAGAGGCGTCCCGGCTCGTGGGCGTCCACGAGCGAACTGGACGCGAGTGGCGCAACGGCCGGACGGACCCGAGTAGGTTCCGGGCGCCCGCTCACCCCGAGCGGGCGCCCGCCGCTGTGCCCGCCGGCCCCGGCCCAAGCCCGGAAAGATCGGGCAGAACCCTCAGCTGCGAGACTTCATCCAGGACCACCTGGACCTGAAGTGGAGTCCTGAGCAGATCTGCCAGGCTCTGCGTGCACAGTTCCCCGAGCGGCCGGAGATGCACGTGGTCCACGAGACGGTCTACCGGGCTCTCTGCGTTCAAGGACGCGGAGAACCGCGCCGGGAGCTGGCCGCCGCCCTGCGGACCGGGCGGGCCCGCCGCACTCCGCGCCGCCAGGCCCAGCAACGCCAGCCACGGTTCGCCACCCCGATGGTCATGATCAGCGAACACCCCGCCGAGGTCGAGGACCGGGCGGTGCCCGGCCACTGGGAGGGCGACCTGATCATCGGCAAGGACGGCGCCTCAGCCATCGGCACCCTCGTCGAACGCGCAACCCGCTACGTGATGCTCCTGCACCTGCCCCACGGCCGCACCGCCCAACAGGTCCGCGACGCCCTCGTGGAGACCGTCCAGACTCTGCCCGCACACCTGGTTCGCTCCCTGACCTGGGACCAGGGCAGCGAGATGGCCGCGCACGGCTCGTTCACCACCGCCACCGACATCCCGGTCTACTTCTGCGACCCTGCCAGCCCCTGGCAGCGCGGCTCGAACGAGAACACCAACGGCCTGCTGAGGCAGTACTTCCCCAAGGGCACCGATCTGCGAGTCCACGGAGCAGACCACCTGGTAGCCGTCGCCGCCGAACTCAACGGCCGCCCACGCAAAACGCTCGACTGGGAAACCCCAGCCGAGCGCCTGCATAAACTGCTCGCGGCCTGATCAAACCGACCACGTGTTGCAACGACCCCTAGAAACCGCCATCCGGTGGCGGGGCTTTTCAGTGCCTTTCGACGGGTGGTGGACCTCCCCCACCCGGGCGTCCGTCGATTGCCTCCAAGAGGCTTTCCCGACGCTTCTCGGGGCCCTTGGCAACGCACTCCGCCGCCAGATCCAGCGACATTTCCACCCGGACAGCAATCCCTTTCCCGTCCGGGGAAATACGTCCGCAGCCATTCACTCGACCGTTCACGGGGCATTTCACGCAGAACGCAAAGAACCCCCGTCGGTTTCCCGACGGGGGTTCTTCACAATGATTGTTCGGCGGCGTCCTACTCTCCCACAGGGTCCCCCCTGCAGTACCATCGGCGCTGTGAGGCTTAGCTTCCGGGTTCGGAATGTAACCGGGCGTTTCCCTCACGCTATGACCACCGAAACACTATGAAACTGTCAACCGCACCCACACCGTGACCAGACGTGTGGGGGTCGTTGTTTCAGAACAACACAGTGGACGCGAGCAACTGAGGACAAGCCCTCGGCCTATTAGTACCGGTCAACTCCACCCCTCACAGGGCTTCCATATCCGGCCTATCAACCCAGTCGTCTACTGGGAGCCTTACCCTCTCAAGGAGGTGGGAGTGCTCATCTCGAAGCAGGCTTCCCGCTTAGATGCTTTCAGCGGTTATCCCTCCCGAACGTAGCCAACCAGCCATGCCCTTGGCAGGACAACTGGCACACCAGAGGTTCGTCCGTCCCGGTCCTCTCGTACTAGGGACAGCCCTTCTCAACACTCCTACGCGCACAGCGGATAGGGACCGAACTGTCTCACGACGTTCTAAACCCAGCTCGCGTACCGCTTTAATGGGCGAACAGCCCAACCCTTGGGACCTACTCCAGCCCCAGGATGCGACGAGCCGACATCGAGGTGCCAAACCATCCCGTCGATATGGACTCTTGGGGAAGATCAGCCTGTTATCCCCGGGGTACCTTTTATCCGTTGAGCGACGGCGCTTCCACAAGCCACCGCCGGATCACTAGTCCCGACTTTCGTCCCTGCTCGACCCGTCAGTCTCACAGTCAAGCTCCCTTGTGCACTTACACTCAACACCTGATTGCCAACCAGGCTGAGGGAACCTTTGGGCGCCTCCGTTACTCTTTAGGAGGCAACCGCCCCAGTTAAACTACCCACCAGACACTGTCCCTGATCCGGATCACGGACCCAGGTTAGACATCCAGCACGACCAGAGTGGTATTTCAACGACGACTCCACCATGACTGGCGTCACGGCTTCAAAGTCTCCCACCTATCCTACACAAGCCGAACCGAACACCAATATCAAGCTATAGTAAAGGTCCCGGGGTCTTTCCGTCCTGCTGCGCGAAACGAGCATCTTTACTCGTAATGCAATTTCACCGGGCCTATGGTTGAGACAGTCGAGAAGTCGTTACGCCATTCGTGCAGGTCGGAACTTACCCGACAAGGAATTTCGCTACCTTAGGATGGTTATAGTTACCACCGCCGTTTACTGGCGCTTAAGTTCTCAGCTTCGCCCCGACGAATCAGAGCTAACCGGTCCCCTTAACGTTCCAGCACCGGGCAGGCGTCAGTCCGTATACATCGCCTTACGGCTTCGCACGGACCTGTGTTTTTAGTAAACAGTCGCTTCTCGCTGGTCTCTGCGGCCACCCCCAGCTCTGGCAGCAAGTGCCGTCACCAGGAATGGCCCCCCTTCTCCCGAAGTTACGGGGGCATTTTGCCGAGTTCCTTAACCATAGTTCACCCGAACGCCTCGGTATTCTCTACCTGACCACCTGAGTCGGTTTGGGGTACGGGCCGCCATGAAACTCGCTAGAGGCTTTTCTCGACAGCATAGGATCATCCACTTCACCACAATCGGCTCGGCATCAGGTCTCAGCCTTGATGAGTGACGGATTTGCCTATCACTCGGCCTACACCCTTACCCCGGGACAACCACCGCCCGGGCTGGACTACCTTCCTGCGTCACCCCATCGCTCACCTAGTACAGACTTGGTCCAGCGGCTCCACCACGTCCCTTCGTCCGAAGACTCCGGGCCGGCTTCACGGCTTTAGCATCACCTGGTTCAGCGTTGGCGCTTCAAAGCGGGTACGGGAATATCAACCCGTTGTCCATCGACTACGCCTGTCGGCCTCGCCTTAGGTCCCGACTTACCCTGGGCAGATCAGCTTGACCCAGGAACCCTTGGTCAATCGGCGCAAGAGTTTCCCACTCTTGTATCGCTACTCATGCCTGCATTCTCACTCGTGTACCGTCCACGACTGGTTTCCACCGCCGCTTCACCCGGCACACGACGCTCCCCTACCCATCACAGCAGGCGTTGGCCCTATGTGCTGCAATGACACGACTTCGGTGATGTGCTTGAGCCCCGCTACATTGTCGGCGCGGAATCACTTGACCAGTGAGCTATTACGCACTCTTTCAAGGGTGGCTGCTTCTAAGCCAACCTCCTGGTTGTCTCTGCGACTCCACATCCTTTCCCACTTAGCACACGCTTAGGGACCTTAGTCGGTGTTCTGGGCTGTTTCCCTCTCGACCATGGAGCTTATCCCCCACAGTCTCACTGCCACGCTCTCACTTACCGGCATTCGGAGTTTGGCTAAGGTCAGTAACCCGGTGAGGCCCATCGCCTATCCAGTGCTCTACCTCCGGCAAGAAACACGTGACGCTGCACCTAAATGCATTTCGGGGAGAACCAGCTATCACGGAGTTTGATTGGCCTTTCACCCCTAACCACAGGTCATCCCCCAGGTTTTCAACCCTGGTGGGTTCGGTCCTCCACGAAGTCTTACCTCCGCTTCAACCTGCCCATGGCTAGATCACTCCGCTTCGGGTCTTGGGCATGCAACTGTATCGCCCTGTTCGGACTCGCTTTCGCTACGGCTACCCCACACGGGTTAACCTCGCTACACACCGCAAACTCGCAGGCTCATTCTTCAAAAGGCACGCAGTCACGAGACACACAGCAAGCTGCGTGTCCGACGCTCCCACGGCTTGTAGGCACACGGTTTCAGGTACTATTTCACTCCGCTCCCGCGGTACTTTTCACCATTCCCTCACGGTACTATCCGCTATCGGTCACCAGGGAATATTTAGGCTTAGCGGGTGGTCCCGCCAGATTCACACGGGATTTCTCGGGCCCCGTGCTACTTGGGAGTTCTTCAAACGAGCCGTACAGATTTCGTCTACGGGGGTCTTACCCTCTACGCCGGACCTTTCGCATGTCCTTCGACTACCTGTACGGTTTCTGACTCGCCGACCGGCCGGCAGACCGGTCAAGAAAAATCCCACGACCCCATCAGCGCAACCCCTGCCGGGTCTCACACGCTCATGGTTTAGCCTCATCCGGTTTCGCTCGCCACTACTCCCGGAATCACGGTTGTTTTCTCTTCCTGCGGGTACTGAGATGTTTCACTTCCCCGCGTTCCCTCCACATACCCTATGTGTTCAGGTATGGGTGACAGCCCATGACGACTGCCGGGTTTCCCCATTCGGAAACCCCCGGATCAAAGCCTGGTTGACGGCTCCCCGGGGACTATCGTGGCCTCCCACGTCCTTCATCGGTTCCTGGTGCCAAGGCATCCACCGTGCGCCCTTAAAAACTTGGCCACAGATGCTCGCGTCCACTGTGCAGTTCTCAAACAACGACCAGACACCCACACTCGACAAGTCCGAAAACTTGCCTCGCATGAGACCGGCATCACTGAAGCAACAGCCTCACGGCCGTTCCCTCAGGACCCAACAACGTGCCCGACACACCCGATCAACAATCCGTTTTCCACGCCGAAGCAGTACTGACGGATGCCAACCAAGTGTGCCGAATAGTCAACGTTCCACCCATGAGCAACCGTGCAGGACATTCGCCTGCAAGCGGCACATTGCTCCTTAGAAAGGAGGTGATCCAGCCGCACCTTCCGGTACGGCTACCTTGTTACGACTTCGTCCCAATCGCTGGTCCCACCTTCGACGGCTCCTCCCCTTACGGGTTAGGCCACCGGCTTCGGGTGTTACCGACTTTCGTGACGTGACGGGCGGTGTGTACAAGGCCCGGGAACGTATTCACCGCAGCATGCTGATCTGCGATTACTAGCAACTCCAACTTCATGGGGTCGAGTTGCAGACCCCAATCCGAACTGAGGCCGGCTTTTTGGGATTCGCTCCGCCTCGCGGCATCGCAGCCCTTTGTACCGACCATTGTAGCACGTGTGCAGCCCAAGACATAAGGGGCATGATGATTTGACGTCGTCCCCACCTTCCTCCGAGTTGACCCCGGCAGTCTCCTGTGAGTCCCCATCACCCCGAAAGGCATGCTGGCAACACAGAACAAGGGTTGCGCTCGTTGCGGGACTTAACCCAACATCTCACGACACGAGCTGACGACAACCATGCACCACCTGTATACCGACCACAAGGGGGCGACCATCTCTGGCCGTTTCCGGTATATGTCAAGCCTTGGTAAGGTTCTTCGCGTTGCGTCGAATTAAGCCACATGCTCCGCTGCTTGTGCGGGCCCCCGTCAATTCCTTTGAGTTTTAGCCTTGCGGCCGTACTCCCCAGGCGGGGAACTTAATGCGTTAGCTGCGGCACCGACGACGTGGAATGTCGCCAACACCTAGTTCCCAACGTTTACGGCGTGGACTACCAGGGTATCTAATCCTGTTCGCTCCCCACGCTTTCGCTCCTCAGCGTCAGTAATGGCCCAGAGATCCGCCTTCGCCACCGGTGTTCCTCCTGATATCTGCGCATTTCACCGCTACACCAGGAATTCCGATCTCCCCTACCACACTCTAGCCTGCCCGTATCGAATGCAGACCCGGGGTTGAGCCCCGGGCTTTCACATCCGACGCGACAGGCCGCCTACGAGCTCTTTACGCCCAATAATTCCGGACAACGCTCGCACCCTACGTATTACCGCGGCTGCTGGCACGTAGTTAGCCGGTGCTTCTTCTGCAGGTACCGTCACTTGCGCTTCTTCCCTGCTGAAAGAGGTTTACAACCCGAAGGCCGTCATCCCTCACGCGGCGTCGCTGCATCAGGCTTTCGCCCATTGTGCAATATTCCCCACTGCTGCCTCCCGTAGGAGTCTGGGCCGTGTCTCAGTCCCAGTGTGGCCGGTCGCCCTCTCAGGCCGGCTACCCGTCGTCGCCTTGGTAGGCCATTACCCCACCAACAAGCTGATAGGCCGCGGGCTCATCCTGCACCGCCGGAGCTTTACACCCGGGACCATGCGGTCCCAGGTCATATCCGGTATTAGACCCCGTTTCCAGGGCTTGTCCCAGAGTGCAGGGCAGATTGCCCACGTGTTACTCACCCGTTCGCCACTGATCCACCCCGAAGGGCTTCACCGTTCGACTTGCATGTGTTAAGCACGCCGCCAGCGTTCGTCCTGAGCCAGGATCAAACTCTCCGTGAATGTTTACTCGGCCCAATGATTAGAAGGGGCCGGTCTACACTCGCGTCGAGCGGCACGGCAACCACCGGAATTGGGCGGTCCCGCGCACTGCGTCCTCGCTAGTGTTTTACTTCAAAAGGAATCTCCAACCCCAGGAAACCCTGAGGCCGGGGATGTCAACATATCTGGCGTTGACTTTTGGCACGCTGTTGAGTTCTCAAGGAACGGACACTTCCTTCAGGCGGCTTTCACACCGGCCCTCCGGGCGCTTCGTTCTTTCGTGTTCCCAGCTTATCAGATCCTCGCGGCCGGTTTGACCGGCTTTCGTTTCTCCGAATTCCCGCTGGGGGGATTTCCTTCACTTCGCTCCGAAGCCTATCAAAGCTTTCGGTGTGCTCAGTTCCGGGATTTACCGTGTCGGAGAGGGCGTGCATTCGAGAAGCACACTCACCTCGACTCGGCGATGTCGTAGACACTAACGCCCGAGCCCGACTGTTGTCCAGTCCGTCCCAACCGTTCAAACCTACTAGCCCAGTCCTACCACGTCAATGGTTTTTCTGGGATGCGAGAAGAGTACCAGGTCAGAGGGCCTGGTGATGACATCGGCTCAGGCCGCGACAGGCTGGAGGTCCGCCCGGTCGGCCGCGTCGAGGTCTCCGGTCTCGCCGGACGCGGCTGCCTTTCGACCCAACACCAGGGCATAGAACAGGAATGCGACCTCGGCGAGCGCGCCGATGGTGATCCGGGCCCAGGTCGGCAGGCCGGACGGCGTCACAAAGGCCTCCAGTACGCCGGACACCGCCAGCACCGTCGCCAGGCCGATTCCCATGCCGACGATCGAGCGGCCCTCCTCGGCCAGCGCGGTCGCCCGGCTGCGCGGCCCCGGGTCGACGATCGTCCAGCCCAGCCGCAGTCCCAGACCGCCGGCGACGAAGACGGCGGTCAGCTCCAGCAGACCGTGCGGGATGAGCAGGCCGAGGAAGATGTCCAGGCGGCCGGCCGAGGCCATCAGCCCGACGCCGACTCCGAGGTTGAGGACGTTGCTCCACAGCACCCACAGCACCGGGAGGCCGAGCACCACTCCGTAGAGCAGGCACTGCACGGCGATCCACGCGTTGTTCGTCCAGACCTGGGCCGCGAAGGAGCTCGCCGGGCGGTCGGAGTAGTAGGCCTCGTAGGCGCCGCCGGGCCTGGTCATCTCCCGCAGCGCGTCGGGCGCGCCGAGGCTGTTGCGGACCTCGGGATGGCCGGCCACCCACCAGGCGACCAGCGCGGTGGCGACCAGCGAGAGCACCGCGACCGGGATCCACCAGCGACGCGCCCGGTAGAGCGCGGCGGGGAAGCTGACCGTGTAGTAGCGGGCGACGTCCCGCCACCCGCTCGTCCGACTGCCAGTGACCGAGTCGCGGGCCCGCGAGACCAGGCTGGTGAGCCGGCCTTCGAGGGTCGGGTCGGGCGCGGCGGCCTGGACCTTGGCCAGATGACCGGTGACCCGCTGGTAGAGAGCGACGAGCTCGTCCGCCTCCTCGCCGCTCGGACGCCGCCTCCTGATGAGGGCGTCCAGCCGGGCCCACTCCCCCTGATGGGTGGCGACGAAGACGTCCAGGTCCATGCGGCGGCTCCATGGTCGGCGCGGGAGGCGCGATCGGGCGGGTGCGGACAGGTGGGCCCAGCATGCCAGGGGGGAACTGCACCACGGCGGCCGGGACCTCCCTTCCCGACCGGCTCTGCGGCCCCGTATGTTGACGGGCAGCAGATCACGGGATCGTGGGGGCGGTCCGCCGGATCCCCCTCCCACGGGCCCCGTACCACCGACGGGAACGGACGGGTGTCTTGAGCGACCTGGTGACGGGCGAGGCGGTCGTCCTCGGCCTGCGCGCGGCGAAGCTTCCGAGCCGGGGCCTGGCCGTCACGCTGGACCTCGCCGTGCAGGTCGTCGGCCTCGTGGTGACGACCCTGGTGCTGAGCCTGCTCGCACCGGACCTGGACGGCGCCGCGGTCGCCGCCGTGACGATCGGGCTGACCGTCCTCTTCCTGGTCGCGCTGCCGATCATGATCGAGACCTTCAGCCGGGGGCGATCCCTGGGCAAGGCCGCGCTGGGGCTCCGGGTGGTGCGCAGCGACGGCGGCCCGGTGCGGTTCCGGCACTCGCTGGTGCGCGGTCTGGTCGGCTTCCTGGAGATCATCGTGCTGTTCGGCGTGCCGGCCGTGATCTGCTCGGTGGTGTCGTCCGAGGGGAAGCGGCTGGGCGACGTCTTCGCGGGGACGCTGGTGGTGCGCGAGCGGGTGCCCGGTGGTGGTGGCGCCGCCGCCTCGCTGCCGCCGGTGAACCCGCAGCTGCTGCAGGCGATCGGCGGCGAGCTGGTCGCGCTGGACCTCTCCGCCGTGCCGGAGCCGCTGTGGCTGGCCGTCCGGCAGTTCCTCGGGCGGATCGGCGAGCTGGACCAGGCGGTCGCCCATCGGATGTCCGCCCGGCTCGCGGACGACCTGGCCGCCCGCACCGGCCACCCGGTGCCGTACGGGGTGCACCCGGCGGCGTACCTGGGCGCGGTCCTGACCGAGCGGCAGCGCCGCGAGTGGACCAGGGCGCAGGGGTACGCGTTCCAGCAGCAGGCCCAGGGTCGGCAGTACACCCCACAGCACTACGCCCCGCAGCCGCACGCCCCCCAGCAGTACGCCCCTCAGCCTCAGCCTCAGCCGCACCCCGCGCCTCCGGTCGCCCCCGTGACGCCGCCCGCGCCGCCGAGCCCCCCGGCCGCCGGCACCGGCTTCGCCCCGCCGGCCTGAGCCGCACCCGCCCGGCTCACTCCCCGAGGCCCTCCCCGTACCCGAACCCGGCCGGCCAGGCGTTCGGCGGCGACTCCAGTTCCTCCAGCTCGACGCCCCCGGCGGCCAGCACCACGTCCCCGGCGAGGTGCACCACCTGCTGCTCCCCGGTCTCCAGGTCCGCCACCTGGTAGCGCTCGACGAGCAGCGGCCCCGAATCCGTGTCGTGCGTGTCCACCCCCTCCAGCAGCCACCCCTGGTCGAAGGTGCGCGGCGCCAGCACCGGATCGGCGAACGCCACCAGCCGGACCCGCGCGCTCGCCCCCTCCCCCAGCCGGAGCAGCCGAGCGGCGGCGACCAGGAACGCGGGCGAGCGACCGGCGAAGCCGTGCGCCCGGTCGTGCCCCTCCACCGCCTGCTCCCCGGCCGGGTCCGCGGCATCGGCCCGGACCCAGGCGACCCCGTCGACGGCACCGCCCCTGACCTGCCAGCCGCCGGCCCGGAGTTCCATCCGCAGCGGGCGGGAGCGCGAGTCCAGGGTGAGGTCCACGGTGCCGAGCACCTGACCGTCCGGCGCGTAGGTCTTGGACACGTACCGCCAGCCGGCCGGGCCGGGCGCGCAGCTGAAGCGCTCCTCACCGAGCAGCACGTGGTCGTGGACGTCGTGGAGCGAGTACCGGCCGTTGGGCATGCCCGAAAGCCTACGTCCGGCCCGGCCCGGGGCACCGAACCGGCTCGAACGGACGTGCAACCTCAGCCCGGCCCCCCGCATTAGGGAGGTGTGCGCCGCGACCGCGGCGCCGCGGAAGGGAGCATCCATCGATGGCGAAGCAGACCCGCGACGCCGAATTCACCGCGTACGTGGCCTCCAGGGGCGGCTGGCTGCGCAAGGTCGCCTATCTGCTGTGCGGGGACTGGCACCGGGCGGACGACCTGGTCCAGGAGAGCATCACCAAGCTCTACACGCACTGGCCACGGATCGGCGAGGTGGAGAACCTCGACGGCTACGCCCGCCGGGTGCTGGTGAACACGTTCCTGGCCGAGCAGCGCTCACCGTGGTGGCGGCGGATCAGCCGCACCGGCGCCGAGCCGGACGTCGTCTCGGTGCTGCCGGACCTCGACACCGCGCTGGACCTGCGCCGGGCGCTGGCCGCGCTGCCGCCGCGCCAGCGGGCCACAGTGGTGCTCCGGTACTACTGCGACCTGACGGTCGACCAGGCCGCCGAGGTGCTCGGCTGCTCGCCCGGCAACGTCAAGAGTCAGAGCTCCCGCGCGCTGTACACCCTCCGGAGCCGTCTCGTCCCCCGTCCCGCCTCCACCGAGAGGACCACGTCATGACCGTCGACGAGCACCATGACCTGACCGAACGCCTGGCGACCGTCGCCGATTCGCCCGCGCCACCGACCGGCTTCGACTCCGCCTCGGCCGTCCGACAGGGGCGGGCCCGCCTGCGCCGCCGGCGCCGGGCCGCGGTCGGCGGGGTCGCGGCCCTGACCGCGGCGGTCCTCACCGGCACGCTGCTGCTGGAGCCGGGCTCCGACGACGGGCCCGCCGGCTCCCGGGCCCCGGTGGCACCCGCCGCCGCACCGTCGGCCACCGCCGCACCGTCGGCCGGTGCCGCGATCACCCCGCCCACCGCCGTCCCGCCGGCCGGCAGCGACCCGCTGACCAGCGAGGTCAGGTTCGGCTGGCTGCCCGCGTGGGCGAGCGACGTCGGCTATCAGGCGGGCGCCTCCGGTCTGGCCGCCTCGGCCGGCGGAAAGGCGTCGGACTCCCCGGTGATCAGGCTCTCGTTCTTCCCCCCCGGGCCGGAACCGGAGATCGACCTGACCTCGACGGTTCCTCAGGTGAAGAGCCCGGCCCCACCGGTCGACGGACGGACTGCCTACTGGCTGACCCGGCAGGCCAACGGCATCTACAACCGCATGCTGCGCTGGCAGACGCCCTCCGGCGGCTGGGCGCAGCTCTACCCGTACGCGGGCGGCTCCGCCGACCACGCCGACGAAACGGTGCTGCGGATCGCGGCCGGGGTCTCGTTCGGGAGCTGGGACGTGCCGCTGCCGCTCTGGTTCAGCGGCCTGCCGGACTCCTTCCGGCCGCAGGACTCCTCGCTGACCCGGCGCACGAACAGCGTGCTCCCCTGGTTCACCGAGATCGAGTTCCAGGTCGAGGGCCGCAAGGTCGAGGTCACGGCGGCCCCTGACATGGAACTGGCCCCCGGCGACGTCCAGAACGGCCCTTCCTCGCCGACCTGCCGGACCGAACATGGGGTGAAGGTCTGCGCGGCGGTCTCGGACGGCGGCGCCCCGGCGGCGCTCGATCAGCTCGGCGGTCTGACGGGCCTGCTCGGCCTGGTCGGGGTCGCTGGTCTCGACGAGAGCACCTGGACCACCGACGTCCTGCGCCGCTGACCCCGAGCGTCCGGGGCCCGGGCCCCGGACGCTCGGGCAGCCTCCGAGAACGCCGGTGGCCGGCGCCCCCACGAGGGGACGCCGGCCACCGGCGCTTGCCTGTCACCGCATCAGTAGCGGTACTGCTCCGCCTTGTACGGGCCCTCGACCGGAACGCCGATGTAGTCGGCCTGGTCCTTGGAGAGCACGGTGAGCTTCACGCCCAGCGCGTCGAGGTGCAGCCGGGCGACCTTCTCGTCCAGGTGCTTCGGCAGCACGTAGACGCCGATCGGGTACTGCTCGGTCTTCGTGAACAGCTCGATCTGGGCGATCGTCTGGTTGGCGAAGGAGTTGGACATCACGAACGACGGGTGGCCGGTCGCGTTGCCAAGGTTCAGCAGACGGCCCTCGGACAGCACGATGATGGTCCGGCCGTCCTCCTTGCGCCACTCGTGGACCTGCGGCTTGACCTCGGTCTTCACGACGCCCGGGAGCTTCGCGAGGCCGGCCATGTCGATCTCGTTGTCGAAGTGGCCGATGTTGCCGACGATGGCCTGGTGCTTCATCCGGGCCATGTGCGAGGCCATGATGATGTCCTTGTTGCCGGTCGTCGTGATGAAGATGTCGGCCGTCTCGACGACGTCCTCCAGGGTCGCGACCTGGTAGCCGTCCATCGCCGCCTGCAGCGCGCAGATCGGGTCGATCTCGGTGACGATGACGCGGGCGCCCTGGCCGCGCAGCGACTCGGCGCAGCCCTTGCCCACGTCGCCGTAGCCGGCGACGACGGCGACCTTGCCGCCGATCAGGACGTCGGTGGCGCGGTTGATGCCGTCGATCAGCGAGTGGCGGCAGCCGTACTTGTTGTCGAACTTCGACTTGGTGACCGAGTCGTTGACGTTGATCGCCGGGAACAGCAGCTTGCCGTCACGGTGCATCTCGTACAGGCGGTGGACACCGGTGGTGGTCTCCTCGGTGACGCCCTTGATGGTGGCGGCGACCTCGGTCCACTTGTTCGGGGTGTCCTTGAGGGTGCGGTTGAGCAGCTCCAGGATGATCCGGAACTCGTCGTTGTCCGCGGTGGACGGGTCCGGCGCGACACCGGCCTTCTCGAACTCGACGCCCTTGTGGATCAGCAGGGTGGCGTCGCCGCCGTCGTCCAGGATCATGTTCGGGGTCTGGCCGTTCGGCCAGGTCAGCGCCTTCTCCGTGCACCACCAGTATTCGTCCAGGGTCTCGCCCTTCCAGGCGAAGACCGGAACGCCCTGCGGGTTCTCCGGGGTGCCGTTCGGGCCGACGGCGATGGCCGCGGCGGCGTGGTCCTGGGTGGAGAAGATGTTGCAGGAGCACCAGCGGACCTCGGCACCGAGGGCGGTGAGGGTCTCGATGAGGACGGCGGTCTGCACGGTCATGTGCAGCGAGCCGGTGATCCGGGCGCCGGCCAGCGGCTGCGACTCGGCGTACTCGGCGCGGATCGTCATCAGGCCGGGCATCTCGTGCTCGGCGAGCTGGATCTCCTTGCGGCCGAACGGGGCCAGGGAAAGGTCGGCGACCTTGAAGTCACCGGTGATGTCGGTCGACATGCGTGTCTGCTCCTCGCTGAGGGGGTGGGGCGGGGCCAAGGTCCTGGGGTGCGTCACAACACGGCGGGCCGCGACGGTGTGCGGCGACGCCAGGGCCACCGGCCCGCGGCCGGGTCGGCGCGGTACGGCTGTCCTGTTGCTCGGCACAAACCGTCGGAGGACCTCTCTCCCTCGACCGGCGCGCCCCCGTGGGGGGCGGGTCACCGATCGACCGCCATCAGCAGCGACGTTCTGGCTCTGGGGACGAATCTACACCGACGGCCCTGCGGAACGGCCCGGTACGGCCGTTTTTCGGCCTCCGGGCCGGAGCCCGCGCAGGCTCAGTGCGCCCCGCCGGGAACGGGTCCGCCGGGCGTGGCGTACGGGTCGTCACACGCCGCCTCCTTCTCCGCGCTGTAGATGTCCGGCTCCAGGTAGATGACCCGGGCGATCGGCACCGCCCGCCGGATCCGGACCTCGGCGGCGTCGATCGCCGCGGCGACCTCGGGGGCCGTCGAGTCGGCCGGGACGGCGATCTTGGCGGCGACCAGCAGTTCCTCCGGGCCGAGGTGCAGGGTGCGCATGTGGATCACCCGGTCCACGGAGTCGTGGTCGACCAGCGCGTCCCGGATCCGGGCCACCACCTCGGGGTGGGCCGACTCGCCGAGCAGCAGCGACCTGGTCTCGACCGCCAGCACGAAGGCGATGACGATCAGCAGCACGCCGATGCACAGCGTGCCGACGCCGTCCCAGACCCCGTCGCCGGTGATCGCGGTCAGCCCCACCCCGAACAGCGCCAGCACCAGGCCGATCAGCGCGCCGGTGTCCTCCAGCAGCACGACCGGCAGTTCGGGCGCCTTCGCCCGGCGGATGTACGCCGGCCAGCCGTGCGTCCCCTTGTCCTTCACGGCCTCGCGGAACGCGGTGAGGAAGGACCAGCCCTCCAGCGCGATGGCGAGGACCAGCACGCCCACCGGCCAGTACCAGTTGTCCAGCTCGTGCGGGTGGGCGATCTTCTCGTAGCCCTCGTAGACGGCGAACATGCCGCCGACGCTGAACAGCACGATCGACACCAGGAACGCGTAGATGTACCGCTCGCGCCCGTAGCCGAACGGGTGCTGGGGGGTGGCCTCGCGCTGCGCCCGCTTGCCGCCGATCAGCAGCAGCACCTGGTTGCCGGAGTCGGCCACCGAGTGGACGCCCTCGGCGAGCATCGAGGAGGAGCCGGAGAAGGCGAACGCGACGAACTTGCTCACCGCGATGCCCAGGTTCGCGGCCAGCGCCGCGATCAGCGCCTTGGTACCGCCTTCGGTGCTCATTGCTCGGAAGGTCCCTCCGTCGGGGGCCGTCCGCGCGGCCCGTGACCGGTCGTCCGGTGGCCCGGTCGTCGTCGAGCGCATACGGTACCGGGCCGACCCGCCGCAGGCTCAGGACTGGGCGGCGAGCCCGAGGTAGACGGCGGCGAAGTCGGTGAGCGCGACCAGCTCGACCAGTGCGTGCAGCGGCTCGGCGCGGCGGCCGGCGTACTCGGTCAGCCGGACGTCGTGGGCGGCCGCGAGCCGGTGCGCGCGGGTGACGCCGTAGCTGCGCGGACGCGCGTCGTCGGCCGGGACCTCGACCGGGCCGCCGTCGTCCTCCCCGGGTGCTCCCCCGAGCCCGGGACCGGCGGAACCGGCACCGGCGGGCGCCTCCTCGACGGTCTGCCGCAGCAGCAGGACCTGGAGGTGCAGCGGGTCCGGCTCGTCGACCCGGTCGCGGAAGAAGTCGTCCGGGTCGGCGCCCGCGCCGAGCTGGCCGGTGAACATGCCCCGGTGCGCGGTCAGCGCCTGCGGCAGCAGGCCCGCCAGGGCCGGGCGGCCGGCCCGTTCGGCGAGCTGGGCGGCGAACCGCCCGGCCGCGGCGCCGGCCACCGGTCCCTCCGCCCAGAGCAGCGGGACGGTCCCGGCCAGCCTGGCGGCCAGGCTCTTCGCCGGGTTGGTGTACGCGGCGGCGTCCGGCCGGCAGCGGACGGCGGTGGCGTCCAGCAGGTCGGCGGTCGCCGCGAGCGCGTCGTAGGGCAGCGGGGTGACACCCAGCTTCTGGGTGAGCGCGAGCAGCGGGGCGAGGTGGGCCCAGAGCGCGGCCGGGTCCTCGGCGGGCAGGTCGGGCTCACCGCCCCGGCCGCGTTCGCCGTCGTCGTCGGGCGCGTCGGAGGTGTCGGCGGAGGGCACGAACGGCAGTGGCAGCGCCCGGACCTGCAACGCTGCCTCGGCGAGCGGGCTGCCCCCGGGGGCGGTGACCACGATCGCGCAGCCGCGCGCGTAGGCCTGCTCGGCGAGGGCGACCAGGCCGCGTTCGCCACCGGCGGCGGAGCTGATCACCAGCAGGTCGAGCGGGCCCGCCCAGCCGGGGAGCTGCCAGGCCAGGCCGGCCGTGAAGACGGGCGGGGCGCTGGCGCGGTCGGTGCGCGGGACGGGCGCGGCGTCGGTGGGCGGCAGCGGGGCGACCAGGCTGGCGGGGCCGGCCAGCGCGGCGAGCATCTCGCCGGCGGTCAGCGCGCTGCCGTGCCCGGCGACCAGGACGGCGCGCGGGCGGCCGTCGGGCCGCAGCCGGTCCAGGCCGGCCGCCTCGGCGAGCCGCAGCGCGGTGCGGACCCGGGCGCCGGAGCCGGCCAGGGCGAGCAGGGCGCGGTCGCGGTCGGCGCGCCGGAGGGCGGCCGGGTCGTCGAGCAGGGTGTCGTCGAGCATGCGGCGGGCCTCCGGCTGCTGGCTGGGCGCTGAGGACGGCGGACGAGCGGGGCGGCCGTCCCCGGTCGGGGACCGGGCGGCGCCCCGCCCCAGGATCAGGCCGGGCGGCGGGCCTCGTCCACCAGCAGGACCGGAATGCCGTCGCGCACCGGGTACGCCAGGCCGCAGGTCTCGCCGGCGCAGAGCAGCTCGGGCTGCTCCTCGGTGCCGCCCTCGGTGAGCGCGGACCGGCACTGCGGGCAGACCAGGATCTCCAGCAGGAAGGATTCGAGCTTCATGGGTTGGGTCTCCGGTCTCGGTACGGGTTCTCGGCCGTCGGCACAGCGGTGCCCCGGCCGAGAGGAAACCCTACCGGCCGGGGCACCGGGGCCGTACGTCAGGCGCGGACGATCGCGAGCACGCCGTCGCGCAGTTCGGCCATCCTGGCCGGGTCCTTGGCCTCGACGTTGAGGCGCAGCAGCGGCTCGGTGTTGGAGGCGCGCAGGTTGAACCACCAGTCCGGGCCGGCCACGGTGAGGCCGTCCAGCTCGTCGACCTCGGTGCCCTCGACGGCGTAGGCGGCGCGGACGGCGTCGGTCCGGGCGGCCTGGTCGGCGACGGTGCTGTTGATCTCGCCGGAGGCGGCGTAGCGGTCGTACTCGGCGGTGAGCGCGGAGAGGGTGCCCGGCTGCCCGCCGAGGGCGGCCAGCACGTGCAGCGCGGCGAGCATGCCGGTGTCCGCGCGCCAGAAGTCGCGGAAGTAGTAGTGGGCGGAGTGCTCGCCGCCGAAGACGGCGTCGGTGACGGCCATCTCCTGCTTGATGAAGGAGTGGCCGACCCGGGTGCGGACGGGCTTGCCGCCGAGCTCGCGGACCACCTCGGGGACGGTCCAGGAGGTGATCAGGTTGTGGATGATCGTCGGCTCGTCCTCGCCGGCGGCCCGGGCGCGGGCGATCTCGCGGGCGGCGACCAGCGCGGTGATGGCCGAGGGGGAGACCGGCTCGCCGCGCTCGTCGACGACGAAGCAGCGGTCGGCGTCGCCGTCGAAGGCGAGGCCGAGGTCGGCGCCGACCTCGCGGACCTTGGCCTGGAGGTCGACCAGGTTCTTCGGGTCGAGCGGGTTGGCCTCGTGGTTGGGGAAGGTGCCGTCCAGCTCGAAGTACATCGGGACGAGCTCGATCGGCAGACCGTCGAACACGGTCGGCACGGTGTGGCCGCCCATGCCGTTGCCGGCGTCGACGGCGACCTTGAGCGGGCGGATCGCGGTGAGGTCGACCAGGCCGAGCAGGTGGTCGGCGTAGCCGCGCAGGGTGTCCTGCTCGCTGAGGGCGCCGGGCGCCACGTCGCGGGCGGGGACGGTGACAGTGTCGTCGTCGGCGGTCCAGGACTCGACCAGCTCGCGGATCTCGGAGAGCCCGGTGTCCTGGCCGACCGGGGCGGCGCCGGCCCGGCAGAGCTTGATGCCGTTGTACTCGGCCGGGTTGTGGCTGGCGGTGAACATCGCGCCGGGCAGGTCGAGCGAACCGCTGGCGTAGTACAGCTGGTCGGTGGAGCAGAGGCCGATCAGCACCACGTCGGCGCCGTGGCCGGCCGCGCCCTCGGCGAAGGCCTGGCTGAGCGACGGGGAGGAGGGGCGCATGTCGTGGCCGACGACGATCGCGGACGCGCCGGTGACCTGCACGAACGCGGCGCCGAAGGCCCGGGAGAGGTTCTCGTCCCACTGGTCCGGGACGACGCCCCGTACGTCGTACGCCTTCACGAGCTGCTTGAGGTCGCGCACTGCGGCTCCACCCTGGTTCTGTGTCTGATCGGCGAACGCGCCGGCGCCCTGGCCGGCGGACCGGTCGCCCCTGGTCACGGTAGGTCCGGGCACGGCGGCGGCCGGTACCCGGTAGGGGGGCAGCGTACCCGGGCGGGCGGAACGGTTCGTGCCGGGGCGGGGGAGGTCCGGGGCTCAGTTGTCGGGCGAGCGGAGCACCCGGAGGTGGCCGCGGCGGCCGGCCTCGGTGGACTCGCCCTCGGGGGCGCGGCCCTGACGCGGGGTCTGCGGGCGCGCGGCCTCGCGGACGGCGTTGGCGAGCGCCTCCAGGTCGTCACTGCTGCGGCGCAGCGGACCGGCCTCGGCGGCGAGCCTGACCACGTCCCAGCCGCGCGGGGCGGTGAGGCGCTCGGCGTGCCCCGCGCACAGGTCGTAGCAGTGCGGCTCAGCGTAGGTCGCGAGCGGGCCGAGGACGGCGGTGGAGTCCGCGTAGACGTACGTCAGCGTCGCGACGGCCGGACGGCCGCACGCGGTCCGCGAACAACGACGTACAGAGCTCACGAGGGTGGACGGTACCGCACTCCTTGCCGGGGAGCGAAGACCGCCTGTCCGGAAGGTGTGCCGTGTCGCGGTCCGCGCGCCGCCCGGGCGCTCCGCTCGCCCCGGGCGAACAGGTGCGGGGGTGGTCCACTTCCTGGCATCCAAGGACTACTCTCGGCAGTGATATGGACAGCTCCGCACCGCAGTCATCGACGGGTCCCTCACGCCGCCCCCGGCACCGTGACCGGCACGGCAGGGGTCTCCGCGGCCCGCTGGCGCCGCCGCAGGTACCGATCTCGCTCACCCGCTCCGAGTTGTTCGACGACTATGTGCGCGAGTCGGTGGAGCGTCTTGAGCGGCGCTGGCCGCAATTGATCGAGGTGGAGTTCGCCGTCCAGGAGGTGCCGCTGCACGAGCCGGACGGCGCCGATTCCGACGGCGGGGTGCCGCTGGGGCGGGTGTCGCCGGGTCAGCAGGGCCGCAAGAGCCAGATCGTGGTGTACCGCAGACCGGTGGAGATCCGGGCGAAGTCGCGCGAGGACCGCGCGGCGCTGGTGCACGAGATCCTGATCGAGCAGGTGGCGGAGCTGCTGGGGCTCTCCCCCGACGCGATCGACCCGCGGTACGACGAGGACTGAGCCGCCGCGGCGCGGGGGCCGCCGCCCGAACCGGGTGGCGGCCCCCGCGCCGTGCTGTCGGCGCACCGCTCAGCGCAGGACCACGCCCGGGTCCTGGGAGGCCTGCGGGACCTTGACGGTGGAGCGGTCGTCGCGCAGGGCCTGGACGGTGAACATCGGCACGTCCTTGGTGGGGAGCGCGAGCATCCGCGCGGCGACGACCGGGCCGCCGGAGACGGTCTCCGCGGTGAGCGCGAAGGCGCCGTTCAGCCCGGTGGGCTCGGGCGCCGGGAGGGCGACGGTGCCACCGGCCGGGAGCTGGACCTCCTTGGTGGTGGGCGTGCCGCCGCCGGTGCCGGCCGAGGCGGTGACCCGCACGGTGGCGGCCTCGCCGGTGGAGGTCAGGAAGAGCGTGGACGGCCCGCCGCCCCGGTTGTCGGCCACGGTGGCGCGGGCGCCGACCGGCGCGGTACCGGCCAGCCAGGCGGCGTCGGACTTGCCGTTCGCCCCGGCGCGGTCGACCCGCACGCCGGCCACCACGCGGGTGGGGTGCTTGTCGTCGGTGGGCGACACCCGCAGCCCGGCGACCTCGTCGCGGGTCACCTTGCCGAGGTCCACCGAGGCGACCGTGCCCGCCTTGACGTGGATGGACTCGTTCCCGGCCGGGACGAACCAGCCGTTCTTGCCGGAGAGCTCGATCTTGAGGTCCGCGTCGTCCTCCGGCGGGGCCCAGACCACCAGGTGGGCGGCCGAGGTGTCGGCGGGCAGGCCGGGCATCACCTGGACGGGCGCGGGGTCGGCGGAGGCGGGCACCCAGTCGGCGCCCTTGCTGCCGTCGGCGGCGTGCAGGGCGGCGCCGACCCGGCCGGAGCGGGCGACCACGTGCACGGCGAGGTCGGCGACCTGGCCCTTGCTGATAGTGGGCAGCAGGACCGACTGGGAGCTGCCGGGGGCGACGGTGATGCCGTTGGCGGCGTCGTTCTCGATCAGGCCCTTGTCGCCGTAGAGCTTGATGTCGACCACGGCGGCGGTGGACTCGGCGTTGACCAGGCTGACGTAGTCGGTGCGGCCCTCGGCGGTGGAGGCGCCCGCGAACCAGAAGCCGGTGCCGGACGGCGTGCAGGTGATCCCGGACAGGCCGAGGCCGCGCTGCTCGGTGACGGTGGTGGTCTGGGTGACGGTGAAGCCGGGGGCGAGCGCGCCGGTGGCGACGGCCCCGGCGCCGGGCGCCAGGTCGCTGTTGGCGGCGGGGGCGGACACCGGGGTGCCGGGCTTGGCCAGGGTGAGCCGGGCGTCGGCGGGCGCGGCGTTCTTGTCGGCGGCGGCCGCGGCGGCCTGGGTGGGCGCACCACCGGCGGCCGGGGTCGCGGGGGCCGGCGCCGCGGGGGCCGACGGCGCCGTGCCCGGGGCGGCGGCCGGCGCGGCCGCGTCGGAGATCCAGCCGGAGCCGGCGGTGCCGTCGCCGCTGCCGGTGCCAGTGCCCGGCGGGGTGTACGCGGTGAGCGTGGTGGAGCCGGTGAGGCCCTGGAGCGGCTGCGGGCAGACCACGGCGGTCCGCTCGACCTGCGCCGAGGTGGCGGTGGCCAGGTCGGTGGCCGCCGGGGCGGCGGGCTTGCGGAGCTCGGCGATGCCGAACACCGCCGCCAGCACCACGGCGGCGGCCAGCAGCGACCGGGTGGTGCGGGCGGCGCCGGAGCCCCGGGGCGCCGCCGGGGCCGCCGGGGCCGGGCCGGCCGGGGCGCCGTCGAAGGTGCCGGTCCCCCCGGCCGCGCGGGCGGTGTCCGGCGTGCCGGACTTCTTCCTGAAGGCGGGCTTCTTCATCGCGGGTCAGCTCCCCGATCCGTGGTGGTGCGGGTACCGGCCCGGGCCGTTCGGGCTGTTCGGGTAGTTCGGGTCGTTCTGGTGGTTCTGGTGGTTCTGGTGGTTCGGGTCCTGCTGTTCGTAGTAGGGCTCGCCCTGCTGCCCCGGCACCCAGGGCTGCTGCTCCGGCTGCTGGTACTGGTCGTAGCCGTACTGCTGCTGCTCGCCCTGGTAGGGCTGGTAGCCCTGCTGCTGGTAGCCCTCCTGGCCGCCGTAGCCCTGGCCGCCGTACGGCGTGCCGACCGGCTGCTGCGCGTACGGGTCGTAGCTGTACGGGTCGGCCTGCTGGTACGTCTGGTACGGGTCGGCGTACGGCTCGGCCTCCTGCGCGGCGGCGGCCGCCAGGACCGCTCCGGCCGACGGCTCGGCCGCCGGGCGGTCCGTGCCCTGGCCCGGCCGGCCCTCGTACACCCCGGCGTCCGGGTCGGCCGGCTCCGGGCCCTCGTTCTCGGCGCCCTCGCCCCGCTCGGCCATCCGGCGGGCCCGGCGGCTGCCGGGGACCGGGGCCTGCGCCTGGGCGGCGGCGGCCAGCTCGGCGGCGGCGACCACGTCCTCGGGCAGGTCGTCGTCCTTGTGGTTGCGCCGGCCGGGCAGGGCCAGCACCAGCACGGTCAGGCCGAGCAGCAGCTGGGCCCAGGTCCAGCCGGTGTGCAGCAGGCTGCCCTCACGGGTGAGGACCAGCTTGCCGCCCGCGGCGGGGAGCTTGAAACCCTGTGCCCAGCCGTCGACGGTGACCCGCTCCAGGGCGGTGCCGTCCAGGGTGGCCGTCCACTCGGGGGCGGCGGACTCGGCGAGCCGCAGCACCCGGCCCTCGGGGCCGGCCGGAAGGGTGGTGTCGATGTCGCGCGGGCCGGACGGGACCACCACCGGGACGGTGCCCGGCGCGGTGATCAGGGCCCGGGTCGCGGGGGTGCCGTCGACCTGCCAGAGCGCGGCGCCGCTGTCCTGGTTGGCCTTGACCAGGCCGGGCGTGGTGTCCAGGACGTCCTTGAAGGCACCGATCAGCGGCTGGTCGACCAGCACGTAGGCGATGCCGTAGCGGGAGAGCGCGCCCGCCTGGTCGGCACCGGAGCCGGCCAGCAGGCTGCCGACGGTCCGGTCCAGGCCGGCCGTGGTGCCGGTCTCCGGATCGACGGTGGACTCGGCCTGGCCGAGCGTCAGACCGGAGCCCCGGGCCACGGTGTACGCGACCGATCCGCCCTTCGGGTCGCCGGTCAGGACCAGGGTGCGGGAGCGGTCGGTGGTACCGGCCTGTTCGGCGATGAACGCGGGCACCTGGGCGCCGCGGCCCCGGTGCAGCGGGCCGTCGGCGCCGGTGACGGCCCACCAGAGGCCGGTGCCCAGCGGGGCGAGCAGCGCGGCGGCCACCACCAGCGCGGCCACCGGCTGGCGCCAGCCGAAGGCGATGCCGGCGACCCGGGCGTTGGCGCCGTCGGCGCCGATGGCGGCGGCGGCCAGCAGGGCGACACCGGCCAGCAGGGTGGCCGGGCCGGACCACGCGGGCACGGCCGGACCGCCGGAGGCGGGGGTCACCGAGGTACCGGCCACCGCGACCGCGAAGACCAGTCCGGCCCCGGCGGCGCCCCAGGCGGCCAGTACCGCGCGGCGGCGGTCGGCGCGCAGCAGGGCGGCCAGCGCGGCCAGCACCACACCGGCGGAGAGCCAGACCGGCGGCACCCCGGCACCGCCGGGGTTGACCATCAGCAGCCCGGCCGAGGTCGGGCCGGAGCCGTGCAGACCGGGCAGGCCGGCCTCCAGCAGCAGCCGCTGCGGGTGCGAGAGCACCTGCAGCGACCAGGGCGCGAGCACCCCGACCGGCACCGCGAGGATCACCAGCACCCGCAGGCCGAGCAGCCGCAGCGCGGTGGCACCGGAGCCGAAGGCCCCGCCGCGGACGACGGCGGTGACCAGCATGGCCAGGCAGAGCGGCACCGCCAGTGCCCAGACCAGCGGGACGAAGGCGGTGGCCAGGGTGAGCAGCAGGACTGCCATCCAGACCGGCCGCCAACCGGGGCGGGCGCCCTTGGCGGCGCTCTCGGCGCGGATGCCGAGACCGGCGGCGATCGCCGCGGCGCGGGCCAGCGGCGGGAGCAGCACGGCCAGCACGGCGGTGCCGATCCGGCCCTGGGCGAGCGCGCCGGTGGCGGCGGGCAGCAGCGCGTAGGTGGCGCTGGCCCAGGCGCGGACCAGCTTGGAGTCGATCAGCGGCCGGGAGACCAGGTAGGCGCTCACGGCGGAGAGCGGGACGGCGAGCACGACCAGCAGGGTGACCGCGAGGTCGGCGTGGTCGAACAGCATCCAGGAGAGGATCGACAGCACCGCGAGGTAGGGCGGCGCGGCGGCGGTGGAGCCGGTGCCGACGGGGTGCCAGGCGTCGGCGTACATCGACCAGAGCCCGGCCGCGCCGTCGGTGGCGGGCAGCAGGGCGCCGCCGAACAGGGCCCCGCCGCCGAGCAGGTCGCGGCAGGCGACCAGGGCGAACACCAGCAGGGCGGCGAACAGCACCGGCGCCGGGCGCCGGGCGAGCTTCTTGATCAGCGCGAACTGCTCGACGACCAGGTCCTCGGAGTCCTCGTCGCCCGGCCCGGCCTCGACCGAACCGTGCCGGCCGCCGGTGTCGTCACCGCCCCCGATGCCGAGCGAGCCGACGACGCCCTCGACGGCGAGCCGGGCGGTGGCGCCGGGTGCGGGGAAGAGCGAGCGGTCGTCCAGCGCGTCGGCGGAGCGGGTGCGGCCGCGGCGCTTGCGGGCCGCCAGCAGTCGCGGCAGCCGGACGAGTTCGTGGCCGAGGCCGGCCAGCTCGTCGAAGGCCTGCTTGGGGTCCTTGCCGAGCAGGTTGGCGAACACCCGCAGCAGGGTGCCGAGCACCAGCCGGAGCAGGACGTAGGGGAAGAGCACGCCCTTGGAGTTGGCGAGCAGGGTGAAGACGGCGCCGGCCTTGTCCACCCGGTGCGGGTGGGCGGGGCCGCAGTCGATGGCGCGGCGCTCGCGGCTGGCGGCCTCGGCGTGCCGGAGCACGGCGTCCGGGGCGACCACGACGCGGTGGCCGGCGGCGTTGACCCGCCAGCAGAAGTCGGTGTCGTCGCGCATCAGCGGCAGTGCCCGGTCGAAGCCGCCGAGCTCCTCGAAGACGTCGCGGCGCACCAGCATGCCGGCGGTGGAGACGGCGAGCACCGGGCGGACCTGGTCGTGCTGGCCCTGGTCCTGCTCGCGCCGGTCGAGCCCGGTCCAGCGGCGGCCGGAGCGGGCGATGCTGACGCCGACCTCCAGCAGCTGCCGACGGTCGTACCAGCTGCGCAGCTTGGGGCCGACGACGGCGGCGCTGGGGGTGGAGTCGGCGACCTGGAGCAGCCGGCGCAGCGCGTCGGTCTGCGGCTCGCAGTCGTCGTGCAGCAGCCAGAGCCATTCGACCGGCGCGGTCTCCCGGGGGCCGCCCCGGCCGAGGTCGTCCTCCTCGCCGAGCGGGTCGCCGAAGTCGTCCCAGCCGCCGGTGACCGGGTCGTAGCCGGAGGGGTCGAGCCGGTAGGGCAGGTCCTCGGCGCGCAAGGGCGGGCTGTTGAACACCGCCTCGGCGACGGCGGTGCCGAAGCCGGCCCGGCGGCCGAGCACGGTCGGGCCGCTGTCGGGGAGCCAGTCGGCGAGGGTCTCGGCGAGCAGGCGCTGGGATTCGTCGGTGGAGCCGGTGTCGACCGCGAGGACGCGCTGGACCTGACGGTCCTGGCCGAGCAAGCCGGCGAGGGCCTGCGGCAGCCAGCGGGCGCCGTCGTGGGAGACGATCACGGCGGTGACCAGATGGCGCGGATAGGCGGGCGGCCTGCTGGCGGAGGAGCCGCTCTGGTGGCTGTAGACGGTCATCGAGTGCGCGGGCCCCAGTTCTCGGTGGACACAGCCGGTGAACGGCAACCGGATGGCGCACCACACTAACGGCTCCGGGTGTCGGCTCCGTCCACGGAGTCCGCCCGGGAACGCGAAAGCGCCTCACCACAGGGGGTGAGGCGCTCCGTCGCGGGCTGTTCGCGCGGGCCGGCCGGTCGGGGTGCCGCGGCCGGCGGATCCGGGGAAGCCTGGGGATCCGGAGGTTCCGGGGGATGCGGCCACCCCGGTCAGACGGCGCTCTTCTTGAGCCGACGGCGCTCGCGCTCGGAGAGGCCGCCCCAGATGCCGAAGCGCTCGTCGTTGGCCAGGGCGTACTCCAGGCACTCGGAGCGGACCTCGCAGGCGAGGCAGACCTTCTTGGCCTCGCGGGTGGAGCCGCCCTTCTCCGGGAAGAAGGACTCGGGGTCGGTCTGCGCGCAGAGCGCGCGCTCCTGCCAGCCGAGTTCTTCCTCCTCCTCGATGCCGTCACTGATCAACAGCTCAAAGAGCTCGCTCATGTGGCGCGCCTCCTCTGCCCCTATTGGCGTCCCCGTGGTTGCCGTTGCCTCGTGCGGCCGACGACACGAGTGAAATTACAGTTGCGTCACTCTGGCCCAGTCAAGCCGAGCTCTGGTATTGGGGCCGGGATTCACTCCCTGGCACCAAGCCGTTACAAATAGTGTACATAACCGGACACATCAGACTTCTAGCCCGATTGCGCGCGAAGGTCGACGAACCATTCGCGACCGGGGGCCGGATGACAAGCAGTCACCGCCACAGGCCGGTCATCGCCCTGCCTTCCCGGCGATCTTCCCATCGAAACATAGAGGGTGATTTATCACTCCATCGGGTAGTTCATGACCGATCTCACCCGAATGTCCGCTCTCCCCGAGTTGACACCGGCCCTGCGGATGCGTTGTCCTTTTCCCTATGTCAGAGTTCCTCGGCCCCCGGAGCGGTTCCGCGCTCCGCCCTGCCGTGAACTCCTGTTGTCGCCTCTGTTCCTGCCGCTGTATCTAGGCGCCCGCCGTCCCGCCGCGCGCCGCCCAGGAAGCACAGAGGCCGCCCGCGATTCCCGCCCCAGGACATCCCGGACCCGGCTGACTCCCCTGACGAACCAGCCCTCCGAGGACGACTCCCGTGCGAATGATCCGCATCCGCAAGCGGAACCGCGACCGCAGCAAGCTCGCTCTCCACGGCCTCCGCGCCGCCACCACCCGACCCGTGGCACCCGCCCCCGCCGCCCGACCCGGCGGCCACCCGTGGGCCGACGGCCTCAGCGACGTCTCCATCGCCGGCGACCCGCTGGCCTTCCCGCACCTCGCCCGCACCGACCTGCCCGCCCACCCCACCACCGTCGCCGAGTACGCCCGGCTGGTCCGCGAGATCGCCGCCGACCGGGACCGCTGGGAGCCGCTGGTCCAGTACGACGCCCTCACCCGCTGGTACGCCCGGCTGGAGACCGGCCCCGGCTACGAGGTCTGGCTGCTCAGCTGGCTGCCCGGCCAGAGCAGCGGCTTCCACGACCACGGCACCTCCTCCGGCGTGATGACCGTGGTCCGCGGCGAGCTCGTCGAGCGCTCCCTCACGCACACGGGGGAAGACTCGCGCGACCTGCGCCCCGGCGGGCGGAGGGTCTTCTCCCCCGGGTACCTGCACGAGGTGGTCAACGCCTCGCTGGAGCCCGCCGTCTCGATCCACCTCTACACCCCGGGCCTGACCGAGATGAACCAGTACGGCGCCGCCGTCGTCCCCGAGCAGCACCCGCAGACGTCCGCCGAGGCCCACTGAGGCTCCGGGCGCGGTTGTCGAGGGTCGGGCTGACGACCCGTCGGCGCGTGGCAGGATGGGCGCATGCGCATCGTGGCACTGGCAGGCGGGATCGGCGGAGCGCGTTTCCTGCGCGGACTCCGGGAGGCCATCGGACCCGAGGACGAGATCACCGTCATCGGCAACACCGGTGACGACATCCACCTCTTCGGGCTGAAGGTCTGCCCCGACCTCGACACCGTCATGTACACCCTCGGCGGGGGCATCCACGAGGAGCAGGGCTGGGGCCGGACCGAGGAGACCTGGTCCATCAAGGCCGAGATGAAGGAGTACGGCGTCGGCCCCGAGTGGTTCGGGCTCGGCGACCGGGACTTCGCCACCCACCTCGTGCGCAGCCAGATGCTCACCGCCGGCTACACCCTCAGCCAGGTCACCGAGGCGCTCTGCGTGCGCTGGCGGCCCGGGGTGCGGCTGCTGCCGATGAGCGACGACCGGGTCGAGACCCACGTCCGGATCACCGACGAGCAGGGCACCCGGGCCATCCACTTCCAGGAGTACTGGGTCAAGCTGCACGCCGCCGTCGACGCCGAGGCGATCGTGCCGGTCGGCGCCGACACCGCCAAGCCGGCGCCCGGCGTGCTGGAGGCCCTCGCCGAGGCCGACGTCATCCTCTTCCCGCCGTCCAACCCGGTCGTCTCGATCGGCACCATCCTCGCCGTGCCGGGCATCCGGGAGGCCGTCGCCGCCGCCCCCGCGCCGGTCGTCGGGCTCTCGCCGATCATCGGCGGCGCGCCCGTGCGGGGCATGGCCGACAAGGTGCTCGCGGCCGTCGGGGTCGAGGCCACCGCCGAGGCGGTCGTATTGAACTACGGCTCCGCCCTGGTGGACGGGTGGCTGGTGGACACCGTCGACGAGGCCGCCGTGGCCGCCGTCGAGGCGGGCGGGATCGCCTGCCGGGCGGTGCCGCTGCTGATGACCGACGTCGCCGCCACCGCCGAGATGGCCCGGGCCGCGCTGGCGCTCGCCGAGCAGGTGCGCCGGTGAGCCTGCGGATCCTCCCGGTCCCCGGACTGCCCGAGATCGACGCCGACAGCGACCTCGCCGGGCTGATCGCCAAGGCCGCCGACTACGAGGACGGCGACATCCTGCTGGTCACCTCCAAGGTGGTCAGCAAGGCCGAGGGCCGGCTGCTGCACGCCGCCGACCGGGAGGCCGCGATCGACGCCGAGACCGTCCGGCTGGTCGCCCGGCGCGGCCCGATCCGGATCGTCGAGAACCGCAACGGCCTGGTCATGGCCGCCGCCGGGGTGGACGCCTCGAACACCGCGCCCGGCACCGTCCTGCTGCTGCCCGAGGACCCGGACGGCTCGGCCCGCGCGCTGCGGGCCCGGCTCCGGCAGCTCACCGGACGCCGGCTCGCCGTCGTCGTCACCGACACCTTCGGCCGGCCCTGGCGCAACGGCCTCACCGATGTCGCCATCGGCGCCGCCGGCCTGGCCGTCCTGGACGACCACCGCGGGCGCTCCGACTCGCACGGCAACGAGCTGTTCCAGACCGTCACCGCCACCGCCGACGAGCTCGCCGGCGCCGCCGACCTGGTGAAGGGCAAGACCACCGGCACCCCGGTCGCGGTGGTCCGCGGCCTCGGTCACCTGGTCACCACCGAGGACGGCGAGGGCGTCCGGCCGCTGCTCAGGCCCGCCGCCGACGACATGTTCCGGCTCGGCACCTCCGAGGCGATCCGGCAGGCCGTCACCCAGCGGCGCACCGTCCGCGCGTTCACCGCCGAACCGGTCGACCCGGACGCCGTCCGGCGCGCGGTCGCCGCCGCGGCCACCGCGCCCGCGCCGCACCACACCACGCCGTGGCGGTTCGTCCTGCTGGAGACCCCCGAGGTGCGGACCCGGCTGCTGGACGCGATGCTCGCCGCCTGGCGCCGCGACCTCGCCGGGCTCGACGGCTGGGACGAGGAGAGGATCGCCCGCCGCACCGCCCGCGGCGACGTCCTGCGCGCGGCCCCCTACCTGGTCGTCCCGTGCCTGGTGATGGACGGCTCGCACGACTACCCGGACGCGCGCCGGGCCGCCGCCGAGCGCGAGATGTTCACCGTGGCCGTCGGCGCCGCCGTGCAGAACCTGCTGGTCACCCTGGCCGGCGAGGGCTACGGCTCGGCCTGGGTCTCCTCGACGATGTTCTGCCGCGACACGGTGCGCGAGGTCCTCGACCTCCCGGACCACTGGGACCCGATGGGCGCCGTCGCCGTCGGCCGCCCCGCCGAACCCCCGCGCAGCCGCCCGGACCGCACGGCGGACGCCTTCATCGAGGTGCGGTAGCCGGTCGGGGACGGTCAGCCGAGGTCGTCCGGCAGGAGCCGGAAGGCCTCGTGGTTGGTCAGCGGCCGGATCGCGCGGAAGTGCCGCCGGTCGACGGTCAGCAGGGCATCGGTGCGGAACTCGGCAGCGAGTGCGACGTTGATCGCGTCAGTCAGGCCCATGTTGAGCGTCGGATACCTGCGCATCACAGCCCTGGCCGCGCCAAGGTGCGCGCCCACTTCGGGCACCTCGTAGCGACCGATGGCGCACTTGTCGATCACGTCGTCGAGGATGCGCACGGCCCCGTCGACCCCGAGTGACTTGGTGGCCAGGTAGTCCAGCTCAGCAAGGACCAGCGGAGAGACCACGAGGTGTCCAACCGTGCGCAGTGCCGCCCGACAGGCATCGTGCTCCTTTTCCGCTGGCGAGTAGCAGGAGAGCAGGGCCCCGGTGTCGCCCACAACAGCGACGGCGCTCACTCTCCGAACCCTTCCATCGCGCTGTCCAGATCATCGAGAATCCGGCGACCACCGCTGATGACCGGCATGTCGTCGATCTCGTCACCCATCGGGTCCGTCCGGAACTGGTAGCGGGGCTCGGCGAGGTCCGGCGGCAGGATCGTGGCCACATGGCGGCCGTCCTTGGTCACGGTGACGGTCTCGCCGCGCTCGACGGCTCCTATCACCTTGGCTGTCTGCTGGTTCAGCTCCCGCATGGTTGCTTCCATGCGACCAGCCTACGCCAAGTACTACGCCGTAGTACGCCGATGAACGCGCAGTTCACCCGAGCGGGTGGTTTCAGCGGCGGCGGTGGTCGTTGGGGGTGAGGCGGGGGCCGAAGCGGGGGGCGTGGGTGCCGGTGGACAGCAGGATGCGGCACAGGCGGTGGCGGTGCGGGCGGTAGGGCTCCAGGAGGGCCAGCATCTGGGCGTCGTCGCTGCGGACCCGGCCGGCCAGGGCCCAGCCGACCGTGTTGGGCAGGTGGAAGTCGCCGACCGAGACGGCGTCCGCGTCCCCGTTGCTGCGCTGCAGGGTCTCGGCGGCCGTCCAGACGCCGATGCCGGGGACGGCGGTCAGGCGGGCGAAGGACTCCTCGTGCCCCATCGCCGAGGCCTCCTCCAGCCGGGGCGCCAGCCGGACGGCCCGCTGCACCGTCGCGGAGCGCTTCGGGTCGACGCCCGCGCGGTGCCACTCCCAGCTCGGCACCAGGGACCACTCCCGGGCCGAGGGTGCCACCCACATTCCCTCGGCCGGGCCGGGTGCCGGGGTGCCGAAGGCGTGAAGCAGGGTGTGCCAGGCCCGGTACGCCTCGCCGGTGGTGACCTTCTGCTCCAGGATCGCCGGCACCAGGGACTCCAGGACCAGGCCGGTCCTGGTCAGCCGTACCCCCGCCGCGCCGCGTTGCGCCTCGCGCAGCGGGCCGGCCGGCAGGACCAGGCCCGCAGGGTCGTCCCGGTCGCCGAGCAGGGCGGGCAGCCCGTCCAGCAGCCACTGCGCGCCGGGCCCCCAGGCGGTCGCCTCGACCACGCCCTCGGACGGCCGGGCCAGCACCCGCAGGGTGCCGATGCCGCCCGGGGTGCGGGAGGCCCGCCAGAGTGCGCCGTCGGCGGTCCTCCGGTAGGACGGGTCGGCCGGGCCCCGGCGCAGCGGCAGCAGGGTACGGGCCGCGTCCAGCGGGAAGCCGGGCCGCCAGCGGCGGTCGGCTCCGGTGTCGGGGCTCCCGGGGGCGGGCACGTCCGAGGGTGCGGTCCCGGGCGCGCGCCCGCCCGTCGACGTCCCGCTCACCGCCGTGCACCTCCTGTGCCGTCCGCCGACCATGGGGATATGAACGATACGCGGGTGCCGGAGCTGTCCGCCGGTGACGAGAGTGCCGTGCGGTCCCTCTACCACCGGGTGCTGGAGGGGTGGAACCTGCGGGACGGCGCGGCCTTCGCCGGGCCGTTCGCGGTGGACGGCGAGCTGATCGGCTTCGACGGGACCCGGCACGGCGGCCGGTCGGCGATGGCCGCCGAACTCGGAGGGATCTTCACCGGCAGCCCGACGCCCGAGTTCGTCGCCAAGGTCCGGCGGGTGCGCGCGCTGGGGCCCCGGGTGGCGCAGCTGGACGCGGTCGCCGGCCTGGTACCGGACGACGCGGAGGACCTCGATCCCGCGCTGAACGCGCTGCACACGGTGATCGCGGTCGACGCGGGCGCCGGCTGGCGGATCGCGCTGATGCAGACCACCCCGGCCCGGTACGACCGGCGGCCGGATCTCGCGCGGGCGCTGACGGCCGAGCTGCGGGCGCTGATCGGGCGCGGGCCGGGCCCGGAGTAGGGCGGGCCCGGGCCCGGGCGGCGGCGGGACAGGACGTCAGCGGTCAGGACGTCAGCGGGTCAGGGCGTCAGCGGCCCTGGAGCCGCGCCGCCTCGGCGCGCAGCTCGGGGAGCTTCGGGTAGAGGGCGTCGCCCGGGCACTCGGTGTTGAAGGCGTCGCGGTGTCCGGAGACGGCCCGGAAGACCGCGCCGGTGCCCGCCGGGTAGAGGCTGCCGTCGGAGCCGGAGACCAGCCGGGTGCTCCCGGCCGCGTCCTGCTCGGTGAGGCCGAGCTTCCAGGCCGCGATCCGGGCGACCCCGGTCAGCAGGTCCGCCGGGGGGAGGTCCGTGACGAAGGTGCCGATCGCGGCGACGCCCGCCGTGTCGGTGTTGAAGCCCAGTGTGTGCGCGCCGTGCACCGGCAGGTCGGTGCCGCCGGCCCGGCCCTCGTAGACGGTGCCGCAGCGGTCGACCAGGAAGTTGTAGCCGATGTCCCGCCAGCCGTTGCTCTGCACGTGGTACTGGTAGATCGCCCGGACCAGCCGGGGTGCGTCGGAGCACGCGTACTCGGTGGTGGTCGCCGTGTGGTGGACGAAGACCGCCCGGACCGGGCCGGTGTACTGGAAGTCGGGCTCGCGGATCGACTCGTCCGCGCCCCAGCCGGCCCGGGTGACGATCTCGGGGCGCGGTGCCTGGTGGTGGGCGGTCCGGCGGCTGCCGTCCGCCGGTTCGCCGTCCGCCCGTTCGCCGTCCACAGGTCCGGCGGCCGTGCTCCGCGGGGCGGCGGAACGGACGCCCTCCCCCGGGTCGACCAGCTCCACCCGCAGTCCGGGCGGAGGTCCGGCCGGGCCGGGTGTCACCTCGACGGCGACACCGTCGCTCGGGCCGGTCCACAGCGGGGCGGTGGCGCCGCGCGGCCCACGGCCGACGGCGGCGCGGGTGGCATCGGCCCCGGCGTCCGGACCGTCCGGACCGTCCTCGCCGTCGGTCTCCAGCTCGTGCCAGCCGGTCCAGACGCCGGTGGCCGCGTCCCGGGTGCGGACCCTGACGGTGCCCCCGGCGAGCGCCCGGGCCGGGCCGTCCCAGCCGACTCCCAGCAGGTCGAACCGCTGGGCGGTGCGCCCGGCCGGGAGCCGCCCCCCGGTCAGCGGGAGCGAGGTGACGGAGCCGCCGCCCGCCGGACCCGGCTCCCCCGACCGGGCCACCGGCGCCCCTCCCCCTGCCCGGGCCTCGGCGGGGATCGACGGGAGCGTCAGGACGGCCGCGAGGACGGCGAGCAGGACGACGGGCGGGCGGCCGCGGAGGGCACGGGAAGAGATGCGCATAACCCGGATGTTCACGGGATTCCGACCGGGGCGCCACGCCACCCCGCGACCCTTCCGCCACCCCTCCCGGAGGTCCACCCGAAGGCCGTAGGCTGGGGCGCACCATGACTTCGCCTTTCGCTGCCGATGCCCGCACCCCCGTCGAGCTGCTGCACGCTTACCTGCGAGGTGGCACTCCCTCGGTCGACCCCGCGGCCCCACTGGTCACCTTCTACGACGACGCCACCGGCGAACGCGTGGAGCTGTCCGCGAGGACCTTCGACAACTGGGTGGCCAAGACCGCCAACCTGCTCCAGGACGAACTCAACGCCGGTCCGGGCGACCGTGCCGCGCTGCTCCTCCCGGCCCACTGGCAGAGCGCCGTCTGGCTGCTCGCCTGCTGGTCGGTCGGGGTGGCCGCGGTCCCGGCCGGCGACCCGGCCGACGCCGACCTGGTGGTCAGCGGCCCGGACGGCCTGGAGGCCGCCCAGGCCTGCGAGGGCGAGCGGGTGGCGCTCGCCCTGCGGCCGCTCGGCGGGCGGTTCCCCCAGCGCCCGGACGGCTTCCTGGACTACGCGGCCGAGGTGCCCGGGCAGGGCGACCGGTTCGCCCCCTACTCCCCCGTCACCCCGGACGCCCCGGCGCTGGAGACCGTGGTCGACGGCCTGCCGCTGAAGCTGACCGGGGACCAGACCGTCCAGCTGGCCCGCGAGGGCGCCGCCCGGCTCGGTCTCGGACCGGGCGACCGGGTGCTCTCCACCTTCTCCTTCGACGACTGGTCCGGGCTGGAGGCCGGGCTGCTGGCGCCGCTGGCAGCCGGTGCGTCGGTGGTGCTCTGCCGCAACGCGGACGGCCTGGACGCCGAGCAGTGGGAGAAGCGGGTCGAATCCGAACGGGTGACACTGCGCCTCGGGTAACCCCCGGCCCCGGCCGGACGGGTAGGTATCCCTGCCATGGCCGAGGACGACATCGAGCACCCCCCGACCGCACACCCCCCGACCGAACACCCGAGGACCGCGCTCCCGCCGACCGGGCGGACGCCGGACGGACAGCCGCCGACGGGACAGCCGCCGGACGGACCCGACGGCGCCGCCGGGGCGGGGGGCCCGGAGGACCCGGGTTCCCCCGGTGCGCCCGGTGCGCCCGGCGGAGGCAGACGCCGGCGCCGGCGGTGGCTGATCGTCACCGCCGGCGTCCTCGCCTTCCTGCTCGTCGGCTGCGGCACGCTGCTCTGGGTCGCCTACCGCAAGCTCGACGGCAACATCCAAACCGACTCCACCACCGACCAGCTGCTGGCCCGGTTGGAGGCCGAGCGCCCCAGCCGGACCGCCGGGGCCCGGGGCGCCGAGAACCTGCTGCTGATCGGCAGCGACGACCGGACCGGCGCCAACGCCACCTACGGCGCGGCCGGCGGCCAGCGCTCGGACACCACGATCCTGCTCCACCTGGCGGCCGACCGGCGGCACGCGACCGCCGTCTCCATCCCGCGCGACGTCATGGTGAGCGTCCCGGCCTGCGAGAAGCCGGACGGCACCCGCAGCCGGCCGACGCTGATGCAGTTCAACGCCGCCTTCGAGACCGGCGGCCCGGCCTGCTCGATCCGGACCGTGGAGCAGCTCAGCGGCATCCGGATCGACCACTACGTGATCGTCGACTTCGCGGGCTTCAAGCGGATGGTGGACGCCGTCGACGGGGTCGAGGTGTGCGTCCCGCAGCCGATCCACGACAAGGACGCCAAGCTGGACCTTCCGGCCGGGCGGCAGACCCTGCACGGCGAGCAGGCGCTCGGCTACGTGCGGGCCCGGGAGACCCTCGGGGACGGCAGCGACACCCAGCGGATGGGGCGTCAGCAGCAGTTCCTGGCGGCACTGATCCGCAAGGTGCAGTCGCAGGACGTCCTGCTCAACCCGACCAAGCTGTGGCCGGTGCTGGACGCCGCGACCTCCTCGGTGCGGGCGGACGGCGGGCTGTCCTCGCTGGGCGAGCTGTACGACCTGACCCAGGACCTGCGCGGGATCCCGTCCTCGGACGTGACCTTCCTGACGGCGCCGCGGCGGCCGTACCGGTTCGACTCGGACCGGGACGAGTTCGTGCAGCCGCAGACCACCCAGCTGTTCGCGGCGCTGCGGGACGACCGGCCGGTGGAGGTGCGGCCGCCGGGGTCGAGTCCGTCCGCCGCGCGGGTGGGGACGCGGCCGACGGTGACGCCCTCGGCCGCGGCGGCCCCGTCCTCCGCTTCGGCTTCGGCTTCGGCGCCCGCGTCGTCGTCGGCTTCGGCGACCTCGGCTGCGGCTTCGGCGACAGCCCCGGTGCCTGCGGGACCGTCGCCGTCACCGGGTGCGAGCGGCCCGGCGGCCTTCGAGGGGCGGACCGCCGACGTGGACGCCTGCGCGGTGCATTGAGCCTGGCCACGATCACCGCTCCGTACACGGATCATGATCCTGGAAGGGTTCTCCCCTCGAATTCCCCGGCCTCGCATTCGGCTGCGGAATTCCCTCCGGAAAGCATGGCGGAGATCACACCCGGAACAATTCCCTCATCCGGCTCGTCTAGGGTGTCCGAGTCGGTCGCGCAATTCGCGCACCGGGCCGAGGACCGGCCGGAGGGAGGGGAGCACCCGTGCAGCAGGACATCCACGACGGAGGAGCGGGCGCCGACCGGCACCCCGCCGAACCCGCCCGGGGCATCCCCGTCCAGCGCCGGCGCACCCCGGCCGAGGCCGCGTCCGAGCCCCCGCACCCCGGCGGCCGGGCCGCCCGGCGCCGGGCCCTGGCCGCCCGGCGCACCCGCCGACGACGAATACTCAAGTGGACCGGCGGCCTCGCCGCGTTCGCCCTGGTGGCCGGCTGCGGCGGCGCGTACTACGCGTACCAGCACTTCAACAACAACATCACCGCCGTCAAGGTGCAGCTGGGCGACGAGGCGGAGCGGCCCAAGCCGGTCGCCGACGCCCTGAACATCCTGGTGATCGGCACCGACAGCCGGGAGGGCCTGGGCCGCGAGTACGGCGACGAGGGCAGCACCGGGCACGCGGACACCACACTGCTCTTCCACATCGCCAAGGACCGCAGCAACGCCACGGCGCTCAGCATCCCGCGCGACCTGATGGTGCCCGTCCCGGAGTGCCAGGCACCGGACGGGAAGACCATCCCCGGGACGGCGCGCACGATGTTCAACAACAGCCTCGGCCAGGATGGCCGCGATCCGGGCTGCACCTGGAAGACCGTCGAGAAGGTCACCGGGATCCGGGTCGACCACTTCGTCATGGTCAACTTCGACGCCGTCAAGACGCTCTCCACCGCCGTCGGCGGCGTCGAGGTGTGCGCGGCCAAGGACATCAACGACCCGGACTCGCACCTGCGGATGAGCAAGGGCCGGCACGTCGTCCAGGGCGACGAGGCGCTCGCCTTCGTCCGCACCCGGCACGCCGTCGGGCTGGGCGGCGACCTCACCCGAATACCGCTGCAGCAGCAGTTCATCGGCTCGATGATCCGCTCGATCAAGAGCAGCGACACCCTGACCAACCCGGCCAAGCTGTGGAAGCTCGCGGACTCCGCCACCAAGGCGCTCACCGTGGACTCCGGGATCGGCAGCGTGGACAAGCTGAAGGACCTCGCGCTGGACCTGAGCAAGGTCGACAGCGGGAAGATCACCTTCGCCACCGTGCCGGTGCTGGACGACCCGGCGGACGAGAACCGGCTGGTGCTCAAGCAGCCGGACGCCGCCCAGCTGTTCTCGATGGTCGGCGGCGACCGCTCGCTGACCGGGCCGGCGGCGGGGGCGGCGGCACCGGAGGCCCCGGCGGCCACGCCCGCCGCGTCTGCTCCGGCGGCTCCGGCCGCTCCGGCTGCTCCCGGGGGTGCGGCGTCGGCAGCCGCCGCGGTCGATGCGAAGGATCTGCGGGTGACGGTGCGCAACGGCACCGGGACGCCCGGGCAGGCGCAGCAGACCGTCGACCGGCTGGTCGCGAAGGGCTACGCCAAGGCCGCCACCGCCGCCAACGTGCCGGCCGCGGCGACCACCTCGATCGCCCACCCGGCGGGGAAGTCCGCCGAGGCGGCGGCGCTGGCCGCCGCGCTGGGTCTGCCCGCCGAAGCCGTCAAGGCCGACCCGAAGCTGGGTGCCCGGGACGGGCTGGTGCTGGTGCTCGGCAAGGACGCTCCGGCGGCGGCCGCCGCCGAGGCCGCCGCGACGCCCGCGACGGTGCCGAGCGAGGCTCCGAAGGACCTCCAGCGGGTCCAGGGCGACGACACCGACGCCTGCGCGAAGTAGTCCCGCTCAGCGGCCGGTTTCCGGGGATCCGGCCGGGGGCCGGGGCTCGGGTCCGGGTCCGGGTCCGGGTCCGGGTCCGACCGGGGGCTCGGGCTCGACCGGGGGCTCCGGCTCGACCGGGGCGAGCAGGCCGTCGTGCTCCCGGTACTCCTCGCCGGTGCGCGGGCAGACCCAGCGGTCCGCTCCGGCCGGTCGCAGCGGTTCGCCCGCCCGGCCGACCCACTTGATCCGACGGGCCGGGACCCCTGCCACCAGGGCGAAGTCCGGGACGTCCCTGTGCACCACCGCGCCGGCCGCGACCAGCGCCCAGCGGCCCACCGTCACCCCGGCGACCAGGACGGCACGGCCGCCGATCGAGCAGCCCCGGCGGAGCGTCACCCCTCGGGCGTGCCAGTCCTCGCCGCGTTTGAGCCGGCCGTCGACGTCGACCGAGCGCGGGTAGAGGTCGTTGGTGAGCACCGCCGCCGGTCCGACGAAGACGCCGTCCTCCAGGACCGCCGGCTCGTAGACCAGGGCGTGGTTCTGCAGCTTGACCCGGTCACCGATCCGCACCCCCGGGCCCACGTAGGCGCCGCGGCCGATGATGCAGTCCGCGCCGATCACCGCGTCCTCGCGGACCTGGGCGAGGTGCCAGACCGTCGTCCGGGCGCCGAGCACGGCGCGTCCGTCGACATCGGCGGTGGCTTCGACCCGGGCCCCGGGGCCCTCGGAAACGGAGCCCTCGGAAACGGCGGCGGACCCGCCCTCGACTGTCCCCATGGCGCCCGACGATAGCGTCGGGCACGGGAACGGGAGGGCGGGTCCGCGGGATTGGCCGGATGGTGACCCGGCCGCGTCCGGCCGCGTCGGGCCGCGCGTCGGGCCGCGTTCAGCCGCGCTCGGCCACCACGTCCGCACTGGACGGGGCCCGGCTGCCGATGACCTTGCGGGCCAGCGAGCGGGGCGAGGTGAGGAAGCCGAAGCCCCAGCTGAGGTGCATGGTCGCGAAGGCCACCGCGAGAAGCGCCTTCGCCTTCGGCGACAGGTCGCGCCCCTCCTTCACCGCACCGCCGGCGATGCCGAGCAGGTAGACGCCGGGCAGGGCCAGGAAGGCCGGGTGCACGGCCAGGCCGAGCAGCACGCCGAGCGTCACCCCGGCGAAGGCGGTGGGGGGCGCGAGGTAGCGCAGGTTGACCGAGCCGCGGTGGTAGCGGGTGACCACCCGGCGCCAGCGGCCGTAGTCCTTGTACTGCTTGGCCAGGGCCTTGATGGTGGGCCGGGGCCGGTAGGTGACGCGCAGCTGCGGGGTGAACCACACCAGGCCGCCGTCCTGGCGGATCCGGTAGTTCAGCTCCCAGTCCTGGGCGCGGACGAATTCCTCGTTGTAGCCGCCGAGGCGCTCCAGCACCTCGCGCCGGAACACCCCGAGGTAGACGGTGTCCGCCGGGCCGGCCAGGCCGCCGGTGTGGAAGGCGGCGTTGCCGACACCGATCTTGGAGGTCATCGCCGCGGCGACCGCGTGCTCCCACTCGGTCTCGCCCTCGGCGTGCATGATGCCGCCGACGTTGGCGGCCTCCATCTCGCGGAGCAGCCGGACCGCTGTGCTGATGTACCCGGGGGTCAGCAGGCCGTGGCCGTCGACGCGGACCACTATCGGATGGCGGGAACCCCGGATGGCGGCGTTCAGCCCCGCCGGAGTGCGTCCCGTGGGGTTCTCCACCGTCCGGACTCTGGGGTCCTCGGCGACGAGTTCGGCGGCGATCTGCGCGGTGCGGTCGGTGGACGGACCGAGGGCGATCACCACCTCCATCGACCCGGCGTAGTCCTGTTCCAGGATGTGCCGGACGGCCGTGCGCAGGTGTCGTTCCTCGTTGAGCACCGGCATGATCACGGAGACCGCCGGCAGCTCCTCAGCAGCCTTGGTGTTCATCGGGGCCAACCGTACCGGTGCGGATGGGGTGTCGTCTTGTCCCGGTCTGGGCATCTCCGCCCGGGCGGGCAGGGGGTGTGCGAAGGACCGTCGTAGGAGCCGTCCGGGGTCGCCGACGGGGCGCACGGAAGAACGTTTCTCCTGTCGGGGCCCACCGTACTCCCCGGCCACGGCGCGCCCTCACCCGGCCCGACCGAGGGCGCCCCTACCATCCGAGAGATGCCCGTCTCCCCCCGCTCCGCCCAGCCCGAAGACCCGGCCGGCGCCTCCTTCGAACGGTCCGGCGACCCGCTCGAACAGTCCGCCGACCCGCTCGACCGGTGCGGTGAAGCCCTCGACCGGTCCGGCGGCCCCGCGGAGCGGCGCCGCTGGCCCCGTCGACTGGCCGCCGGTATCGCGTTCAGCGTCCTCGTCACCTCCTGCGGAGGCTGGGCGGTCCTGCACGGAATCGGGTCGATCGACCGGGTGGACGCGTTCAGCAACGACCGGGCGCGGCCGGCCGACGACGGCTCCACCACTTTCCTGGTGGTCGGCACCGACGAGCGGGACGGAATCCCGGAGAAAACGCTCAAAACCGTGCTGCACGCCGGGGGGGAATCCTGCCACTGCACCGACACGATGATGATCGTCCAGCTTTCCGGGGACGGCTCCCGGGCCGGGGTGATCAGCATTCCCCGGGACTCCTACGTCGACATCCCCGCCCACCGGGACCCGGCCACCCGGCGGACGGTCCCGGCGGGCAAGGGCAAGATCAACGCCGCGTTCGGGATGGGCGGACCGCAGCTGACCGTCGCCACCGTCGAACAGAACACCGGGCTGCGCATCGACCACTACCTCCAGGTCGACTTCGCCGGGTTCGTCTCCGCCGTGGACGCCGTCGGCGGAGTCCGGGTCTGCACCGCCAGACCGCTCAAGGACGAGTACTCGGGCCTCGACCTGCCGGCCGGCACCAGCACCCTGGACGGCGCCGGGGCGCTCAAGTACGTACGGGCCCGGCATGTGGACGGCAGCTCCGACCTGGGGCGGATGCACCGGCAGCAGAAGCTGGTCGCACAGCTGCTGCACCAGGTGACCAGTGGCGGCGTCCTGCTCAACCCGGTCCGGCTGGCCCGGGCAACCGACAGCCTGCTCGCCTCGGTCAAGGCCGACAAGGGGCTCTCGGCGGACGACCTGATCACGCTGGCGACCCGGATGAAGGAGCTGACGGCCGGGCGGGCCGACTTCGTGACCGTGCCGCTGGCCTCGGTGGACCACCCGGTCTCCGGCTGGGGCTCGACGGTGCTCTGGGACAAGGAGCGGGCCCGGGCGCTGTTCGAGGCGGTGCGGGAGGGGCGGCCGCTGGCGGCGGAGGACGGCGGGGCGGGCGGGGCGCAGCCGGGGGGCGGGGCGGAGTCTTCGGTGACTCCGGCGGCGGGGGCGGCCTCCGTCGCGCCGGAGCAGGTGCACGTCCAGGTGTTCAACGCGGCGGGTGTGGCCGGTCTCGGTGCCCGGGTCGACGCCGAGCTGCGGCGGGCCGGGTTCGCCACCACCGGGGCGCCGTCCAACGCCCCGGCCGGCACACCGGCCGGCCGCACGGTGATCCGGTACGACCCGCACTGGGCCGAGTCGGCGCGGACGCTGGCCGGCGCGGTGCCGACCGCCGAGCTGACGCCCGTCCCGGGCCTGGGGGCGATCCTCCAGGTGTACGCGGGGACGGACCACCCGGCGGCAGGACCGACGACCGCCGCCGCGGCCGGTCCGTCCGCGACGGCGGTCGCGGTGCCCGCCCCGCCGCCGCCTTCGGCGCCGTTCTCGCCGGTCCCCGGCGGAGGTGCCGGTGCGGGTGCCGGTGCGGCGGCGTCCGGCCCGGCGGCGGAGGCGCGCGCCGAGGGCACGGCGGGACCGGCCGGGGCGGGCGCGGCCGCAGCCGGGGCCGAGCGGGCCAGCGACATCATCTGTCCCTGAACCGACCCCTGAACCGGTCCGTCGATCCGCCCGTGGATCCACCCGCCACGCAACAGGGGCAGGGTGCGCGCGGCACCCTGCCCCTTCCCCCTTGTCCCCCGACGCGCCCCCCGGTCCCCCGATCCGGGGGCCGCGTCCGGGTCAGTCCGTCGCGATCGCCGCGAGGACGTTCATCCGCCCGGCCCGGAAGGCCGGCACCAGGGCGGCCAGCAGGCCGATGACCACCGAGGCGGCCAGGGTGAGAAGGATGGTCGTGGTCGGGACGGCCAGCGTCTCCAGGCCCTGGGTCCGCAGCACCTGCTGCCCGGTGATGCCCCAGGCCAGGCCGAGCGCGGTGCCGAGGACGGCGCCGAACAGGGCGATCACCACGGACTCCAGCCGGATCATCCGGCGCAGCTGGCGACGGGAGAGCCCGATCGCCCGCAGCAGGCCGATCTCGCGGGTCCGCTCCACCACCGAGAGCGCCAGGGTGTTGACGACACCGAGCACCGCGACCACGATCGCCAGCCCGAGCAGACCGTAGATCATGTAGAGCAGGGTGTTGACCTGCTCCTGGACGAGGTCCTTGTAGCCGGCCTGGTCGCGGACCGAGGCCTGCGGGTACTGCTTGAGCGCGTCCTCCAGGCCGGTGAGCGTCCTGGCGACGTCCGCCCCGGCGGCCGCCTTGCCGAACAGGACGTCGTCCACCGGCTGCTCCGCGGCCGGCACCACCTTGGTGACGGTGTCGAGCGAGGCGAAGGTGTTGCCGTCGAAGAGCTGGTTGCCCTTGGTCATGACGACGCCCACCGACACTGACTGGACCCGCCCGTTGCCGTAGTCGACCTTGAGCGTGTCGCCGGCCTTGAGGCCGTGGTCCTTGGCGTAGTCCTCACCGATCGCCACCGCACCCTGCTTGAGGGAGTCCGGAGCGCCCTCCTTGACCGGCAGCCGGAAGTCCTCGGTGAACCGCTCGGTGACGGCGGATATCCGGGTCTTCTCGGTCTTCCCGTCCGGCGCGGTGAGGTACGCCGCGATGGACTTCTGCTCGGTGACGTGGTCGATGCCCTGGACCTGCCGCACGGCGGCGACGACCGCCGGGGAGACCCCGTTCTGGCCGGCCGTGATGATGTAGTCGGCGCCCACCGAGCGGTCGATCTGGTTGTTGGTGGACTCGATGACCGAGGAGGTGAAGACCGAGGCCCCGATCACCAGCGCCAGTCCGATCATCAGCGCGGCGGCCGTGGCACCCGTGCGGCGCGGGTTGCGCATCGCGTTGCGCTGGGCGAGCCTGCCGGACGGCCCGAACAGGGTGGGCAGCAGCGCACCGAGCACCCGGACCACGGTGGTGGCCAGCAGCGGGCCGAGGACGACGAAGCCGACCAGGGTCAGCAGCACACCGAGCCCGATGAACTGGCCCCCGGTGGCCGCCTTCTCCGCCTTGGCGGCCAGCACGAGCAGACCGCCGCCGCCCGCCGTGAGCACCAGGCCGATGATCGCCCGGACGGTGTTGGAGCGGGCCTCGGCCGGGGTCCCGTGGTCGCGCAGGGCGGCGATCGGTGAGATCCGGCTCGCCCGGCGGGCCGGGATCCAGGCCGCGAGCACGGTGATCACGACACCCACCGCGTACCCGGCGACGAACACGTCCGCGCCGATCTTCAGGTCCGAGGCGTCGAGGTGCATCCCGGCCGCGTTCATCAGCTGGATGAGCCCGACCGCCAGGCCGAGGCCGGCCGCGATGCCGATCGTGGACCCGGCCAGGCCCAGCAGCAGCGCCTCCACCAGCACCGAGCGGTTGACCTGCTTGCGGCTGCCGCCGACGGCCCGCAGCAGACCGATCTCCCGGGTGCGCTGGGCGACCAGCATCGAGAAGGTGTTGATGATCAGGAAGCCGCCGACCAGCAGCGAGATGCCGGCGAAGCCGAGCATCGCGTACTTCATGAAGTCGAGGAAGGAGCCGACGCTCTTCTGGCCGTCCGCCTTCTGCTCGGCCGCCGTCTTGGCCTCGAAGCCGGCGCCCAGCCCGGCCAGCGCGTCGGACTTGAGCTGCTCGTCGGACCGGCTGCCGTCCCCGTACACCTCGACCGAGGTGTACGCGGGCCCGCCGAGCAGGACGCTCTGCGCGGTGGCGGTGTCCAGGAAGGCCAGCGCCGCGCCCGGGTTGGTGGTCTTGAACGCGGCGATGCCGACGATCGTGAAGTCGTGGTTGTCGTTGATGATCACCCGCAGCTTGCCGCCCAGGCCGAGCCTGGCCTTCTTCGCAGTGTCCGCGTCGAGCACGACCTGGTCGGGGCCCTGCGGTGCGTGACCGGAGGTGATCTCGACCGGACTGCGCGGGGTGTCCACCCAGTTTCCGACGATGGTCGGGGCACCGGTGGTCGGGCCGACCTTCTTGAAGGTCGCCGGGTCCGCCAGGGTGGCGTTCTCCACCGTGACCTGACCGATCGCCGTCTTCACCCCGGGGACCGCGGCGACCTTCCGCACGCTGTCGACGGTGACCGTCAGGGTCTGCGCACGGGTGTCCTTGCCGCCGAGCTCCGGCTCGGCGGGCCCGACCGAGACGTCGGAGGCGGTCGAGGCGAAGAGCGAGTCGAAGGTACTGGTCGCGGTGTTGGAGAACACCAGTGTCCCGGACACGAACGCGACCGAGAGGACGACCGCGACCAGGGAGAGCGCCATCCGCCCCTTGTGGGCGAAGAAGCTCCGGAGTGATGTCTTGAGCAACATGGTCCTGTCAGCTCCCGCCCGCTCAGCTGGTGCGCTTGCCGTCGAAACGGCGCATGCGCTCAAGGACGGAGTCCGCCGTCGGGGCGTGCATCTCGTCGACCATCACGCCGTCCGCGAGGAACAGCACGCGGTCCGCGTAGCCGGCCGCGACCGGGTCGTGGGTGACCATGACGATGGTCTGGCCCAGCTCGTCGACGCTGCGGCGCAGGAAGGAGAGCACCTCGGCGCCGGAACGCGAGTCGAGGTTCCCGGTGGGCTCGTCACCGAAGATGATCTCGGGCCGGGCCGCCAGTGCCCGGGCCACCGCGACGCGCTGCTGCTGGCCGCCGGAGAGCTGGGTCGGCCGGTGCTTGAGCCGGTCGGACAGCCCGACCGTCTCCACCACCCTGTCCAGCCAGGCCCGGTCCGGCTTGCGGCCGGCGATGTCCATCGGGAGGGTGATGTTCTCCAGCGCGTTCAGCGTCGGGAGGAGGTTGAACGCCTGGAAGATGAAGCCGATCTTGTCCCGGCGCAGCCTGGTGAGCTGCTTGTCCTTCAGACCGGTGATCTCGGTCTCGCCGATCCAGATCCGCCCCTCGGTCACCGTGTCCAGTCCGGCCAGGCAGTGCATCAGGGTCGACTTGCCGGAGCCCGAGGGGCCCATGATCGCGGTGAACCGGCCCCGCTGGATGTCGACGTCCACCGCGTCCAGGGCCGTCACCCTGGTCTCACCGGCACCGTAGGACTTGGTCACCTGGCGGGCCGAAGCGGCGACGGCGGGGGCACCGCCGGGAAGCTGGGGGTCGTACACGGCTGCTGCTGCCGTCGTCACTGTCGTCTCCTAAGAAGTGGTCCACCCGTTGCCCCCAGCCTGCTCCGTGCCACCCGCCCGGCGACATCGCGCAGGGGATAGTTTTCGACCGGGAGTCAGCCCCACCCTCCCGGTGAACCGGGGACCCGGACCCGACCGGAGCGGGTCCGCCTCGGACGGGCGGGGATGTGAACAACGTTAGGAGTCGGGGCTCTCCTCCTCGTCATCCGACGGGAGGAAGCGGTCCAACCGGAGTTGTACGGGGTGGGCCGCCCCTCCCCCTAGGGGTACGCCGGGCCCCCCTCAGGGACCCCCCTTACGGACTCCCGGCGCGGGGCCGCGGGAAGCGGCCCGCAGGTGCTCCGCCGAGGGCGGCCGGAACGCCCGCCGGCCCCCTCGCCGCCCTCGCCGGACCGCCCGGGAGGGGCGGCGGGAGGACGTCCGAGGGGGCCGGTGAAAAGGCTTCCGCGGGTACATCCGAGGAGAGTTGACTCGCCGTCAGACCATGCGGACGTCGAGCCGTGAGGACCTCGGCCGTCAGGCCGTGAGGGCCGGGGCGGCGAGGCGCTCCAGGGTGCCCGCGAAGGCGTCCACCACCGGGCGCAGCAGCACGTCCGTCTCGCGCTCCAGCACGGTCGTACCGTCCTCCCGGGCGGTGATGTGGCGGTCCAGGACGAACCAGCCCCGGGTGATGTGGTCGGCGCCCATCGAGCTGAGCACCGGCCGGAGCGCGTAGTCCACCGCCAGCACGTGCGCGGTGGAGCCGCCGGTGGCGAGCGGCAGAACGGCCTTGTCGCGCAGCGCGTACTGCGGCAGCACGTCCAGCAGCGCCTTCAGCAGCCCCGAGTAGGCGGCCTTGTAGACCGGGGTGCCGATCACCACGCCGTCCGCCTCGGCGAACAGCTCCAGGGCGGCCGCCAGTTGCGGGTGCGACAGGTCGGCGGTCAGCAGCGCGTGCGCCGGCAGGCTGCGCACCTCGAAGGGGACGACGCGGTGGCCGCGCTCCTCCAGCTGCGCGTCGATCAGGCGCAGCAGGCGGGTGGTGCGGGAGGTCGGGGACGGCGAGCCGGAGACGGACAGGACGGTGGCCATGGATTCACCTCGGGGAGGAAGCGGGACGCCGCTTCGGCGGCGCGAGGCACCGACCCGCAGGAGCGTCGGCCGGCCCGGCGGGGGCCGGGCGGAGACGGTCAGCGGTGGGCGCGCCGCACGGGCAGCGGCGGAACAGTGGAAGAGGAGGAGTGGTGGGGGTTCGACGGGCGAGCGTCAGCCACAACAGAGCGAACAGGACACACGCTGAAGGTCGACGTGCCGCCGACGCGTGAGAGTCCATCGCTGATCCATGGCAGTCATGCAAACACGCAGCGTTCGGGACGGTCAAGGATCGTCCCGACAACCGAACACCAGGTGAGACGGACGGTGAGACGGAGAACCGTGAGGGTGACCGGACGGACGGCGGCCCGGCGTCGGTCGGGGGACCCTCGGGGGACGGTCGGGTGGCCGGCCCGACACGGGGCGTGCGCCCGCCCGCCACCATGCGGCGGAACGATCCGGCGCGTGCATCAAAACTGCTACAAGGCCCCTGGCAGGGCCCCCGGGGGGAGTCACCGGCGCCCGCGTCGGGCATCCTCTCCCACATGAACACGTGGCAGGAGGGCCGCCCGGGCGGCGGCGGGAACCCGTACGGCGGCAACGGTGGCGGTGGCGCCGCGTACGGGCACGGTGGCGGCGGCTCGGCCGCCGAGCCGCCGCTGCCCGCCGGGCTCAACCCGCGCGGGCCGGGCGCTCCGGCGCCCCGGCAGCCCCAGCCGCAGGGACAGCCCCAGGGGCAGCCGCAGCAGGGTCGGCCGGGCCCGCCGCCGCAGGCGCCCGGGTACGGCCCCGCCCAGGGGTACGGGCAGCCGGGGCAGCAGGGCTACGGGCAGCCCGGACAGCCCGGCGCCCGCCCGTCGGTGCCCGCGCAGGGCGGCCCGGGCGGGACCGGCCGTCCCGGCGGGCCCGGTGGCCCCGGTGGCCCCGGCGCCGCGCCCGGTGGGCCGATAGCCCCCGGCGGTCCGCAGTCGCCCGCCACCGCCCGGTCCGGACGCTGGCCGCGGCGCCGGATCATCAAGTGGTCGGTGTTCGGCGTGCTGATCGCCCTGATGGTCACCAGCGTCTCCACCTGGTTCTGGGCGGACTCCAAGCTCAACCACGAGAACGTGCTCGCCGACTACCCGGGCCGCCCGGCCGCGGGCAAGGGCACCAACTGGCTGATCGTCGGCTCGGACAGCCGCAACGGCCTCTCCGACAGCCAGGAGGAGGACCTGCACACCGGCCACGCCGGCGGCAAGCGCAGCGACTCGATGATGATCCTGCACGTCGGGGACAACGGGAACACCCTGATGAGCATCCCCCGCGACTCCTGGGTGCCGATCCCCGAGCACACCGGTGAGAACGGCAAGCCCGTCAAGGCGACCACCTCGAAGATCAACTCCGCCTTCGCCTCCGGCGGCGGCAAGCTGCTCACGCAGACCGTGGAGACGAACACCGGCATCCGCATCGACCACTACGCCGAGATCGGCTTCGCCGGCTTCGTCGGCATCGTCGACTCGGTCGGCGGCGTGGACATGTGCATCGAGCAGGACGTCAAGGACAAGGACTCCGGCCTCGACCTCAAGGCCGGCTGCCAGAGCCTCAACGGCACCCAGGCGCTGGCCTTCGTCCGCCAGCGCCACCAGATGGCCGACCAGGACCTCGGCCGGATGCGCAACCAGCAGCAGTTCCTCGGCGCGCTGGCCAAGCAGGCGGCCTCGCCGGCCACCGTGCTCAACCCGTTCACCTTCTACCCGCTGGTGTCCTCGGGCCTCGGCACGCTGATCGTCGACGACGACGCCGGGCTGACCGACCTCGGCTCGCTCTTCCTGGCCATGAAGGACGTCAACGGCGGCAGCGGGAAGAGCATCACCGTGCCGATCGCCAACCCGGACTTCAAGACCAACACCGGCGAGTCGGCGGTCAAGTGGGACGCGGCGAAGGCCAAGCAGGTGTTCGACGCCTTCAAGAACGACACCGCCGTGCCGGACGTGAAGTAGCCGGGCGCGAAGCGGCCGGCTGCGGGGCCACCGGTTGCGAAGCGGCCGGACGAGGGGCAGCCGCCCCGCCACCGCGAACGCCCCGCAGACCTCCGTGACTCCTCGTAACACCACCGACACAATGGGTGGATGTCACTCGTCACCGCGCTGATCTACCGCCGTCGCCACCGCCTCCTGGGCCGCCTGGTCCAGGAGGCGCTCGCCGTCTACGGGATGGAGGTTCCGGCCGCCGCCGAGATCGGGCCGGGGCTCGTCGTGTTCCACCGGGGCTTCGGGACCGTGCTGCACCCGTACACCACCCTCGGCGCCGGGGTGACGCTGTACAACGGCGTGACCGTCGGCCGGGCCGACCCCTGGGTGCCGCAGGAGGCGAGCGCGATGCGGCGGGTGGTGGTGGAGGACGGCGCGGTGCTGTGCGCGGGCGCCAAGGTGGTCTGCAAGACCGGGGTGCTGACGGTCGGCGCCGGCACCGTGGTCGGCGCGAACGCCGTGCTCACCCGCTCCACCGGGCCGGGCGAGATCTGGGCGGGCGCCCCCGCCCGGAAGGTCGGGACGCGGGCGGACTGGCCGGGCGGCGCGGCCTCGGCGGGTACGGAGGCGGACGCGGGCATGGCCGCCGCCGGGGTGCGCGCCTGAGGCGGGCGATCGGGGCCGCCCCCGGTCAGCGGACGGCCACCCCCGGCAGGTGCCCCGTCGCACACTCCGCGTACCGGTGGACGGCCGCGCCCCGCCGCCCTTCGCCCGGCCGGCCGCCCGGGCCCTCCAGCTCACCCGCCAGACCGTGGTGGATCGTCCGGCCGCCGCGACCGCCCGACCACCAGGCGTCCGACAGGTGGACGACCAGGGTGGCCGGGTGCCGCGGCTCGGGGCGCTCCAGGACGAGTTCGCAGCGGGCCTCCCCCGCCGGGAAGGTCACCACTGCCTCGCTGGTCCGCAGCCGTGCCCGGCGCGGCTCCAGCTCCACCGCCCAGTACGCCGACACCTTCACGTCCAGTCGGCCGTCGAGACCGCCCTCACCGGGCCGGACGTACTCCTCGTCCGGCACCCAGCGGGCGTGGTTGCGGATGTCGTCCGGCCCGAACCACTCCGCCCAGCTGATCCAGTAGCCCGCGACCCGTTTGATCGTCATGGCCTCCCGGAGGATCCGGACCGGGATGCGGGTCAGGCTCGCGGGCTCGCTCATCAGCAGGACGCGGCCGTCCTCGTCGACCCGGGCCTCGGGCTCGGGCTCGAAGGAGAGGACGGTCACCTGCTCGCAGGTGACCTCGCCGTCGTCCTTGCGCCGACTCGTCTGCCTCATGGGTGAACCACCTTGCCGGGGTGCGGAGTTCGTCGAATCGCGGCCGCGTCCCGGACGCCGGGCCGACCACGCCCGCGCAGCTTACGGCGGCCCGTCGGCCACGGCGAACGATTCCGGCGAATCCTCCCGGAGCGGGCGATGCGCGGCTATTCTGCGCGTGCACACGGTGCCGTCCACGCCCACGGGCGCCCGTCCGCGCCGCCCCGGGCGCCCGCACGGAAGGAGCCCGCCCCAATGGGCGACCCACACTGGCGGGAACTGCGCCGCGAGCCGATCCACAGCGCCTTCGGGCGCGGCACCGACCGGGTGACCTTCGCCATGCCGGACGGCCGCGAGGAGGTCTACCACCTCGGCAACGAGTACTCCTGCGCGGCCGTCGTCGCGCTGACCCCGGACCGGCGGATCGTGCTCACCCGGCAGTTCCGGCCCGGACCGCAGGCCCTGCTGTACGAGCTGCCGGGCGGCGTGATCGACCCGGGCGAGTCCCCCGAGGACGCCGCCGCGCGCGAACTCGCCGAGGAGACCGGCTACCGGGGCAAGGTGGAGCACGTCGCCGCCGTCTGGCACGACGCCTACTCCAACGGTGTGCGCCACGCCTGCGTCGCCACCGACTGCGTCCCGACCGCCCGGATCGCGCACGACCGCAACGAGTTCATCGAGGTGGTGCTGATGGAGTTGGCGGAGTTCCGCGACACCGTGCTGCGCCGCGGCCTGCTCTCCGACGTCGGCCCGGCCTACCTGGGCCTCGACCACCTCGGCCTGCTGTAGCGGGGCCGGGGCGGGGGCAGCCGGGGCGTCGGTCAGGGCGCGGGACCCGGTCAGGCGCGGGACCCGGTCAGGGCGCGGGACCCGGTCAGGCGCGGGGCCCGGTCAGGGCGCGGTCGGGAGGCGATCCAGGGCGAGGCCGAAGTGGGCGCGGTAGGCACCCAGGGCCGCGTCGGCGTCGAGGAGTTCCTCGGTGCGGGTGCCGTCGGGGGCGGTGCGCAGGAGACGGGTGCCGCCGGTGGCGCGGGTACTGGTGAGGGTGATCCGGCCGCCGTCGGGGGTCGGGCGGGAACACGTGGTCGCGCGGGTGAAGTGCGAGTCGGGGGACGTGGTCTGCCACCAGCAGGTCGGGGCGAAGTCGGCCAGCCGGTACGGGCGGGGGTCGAGGCGGTACTGCGGCGCGCCGTCGAGGGCGACGTCCAGGTCACCGGTGGTGCCGGTGTTCGGGGTGCCGCTGCTCGGGGTGACGGCACTCGGGGTGACGGTGAAGACTCCCGCCGGGTCCTGCTGCCGTCCGCGCTCGTCGAGGCGCAGCGGCCGGCGGGCGAACCTGCCGAAGCCGACGTCCACCAGCCAGGCGGCGCCGTCCGCCTCCACCCGCAGCGCCAGGTGGTCGAACGGCGGCCCGGGCTCGGCCCCGTCGAAGACCCGGGCGGCGAGCAGTTCGACACGGTAGCCGAGGGCCCGCAGCAACGCTGCGAAGGCGCCGTTGAGTTCGTAGCAGAACCCGCCGCGCCGACGCCCCACGACCTTCTCCAGCAGCGCCTCCGGTTCGAGTACGACGGGCTCGCCGAGGTGGATGCTGAGGTTCTCGAACGGGACGGCGTCCAGGTGCGCCTCCTGGAGCCGCGCCAGCTCGGCGGCACCGGCGCGGGCGGGCCGCTCGGCCCCGATCCGGGCGAGGTACGCCGCCACCCGCTCGTCGGTCGGGATCTCTGCGTTCTGCGTGGGTTCGTCCATGGTCACCATCCAAGCGGAACTGATGCCTCCGGCCATCGGGCCTCGGACCTAGGTCGAACGGGTGACCGCGGCGACCCGGGTGACGACCTGGGTGACGACCCGGGCCGCGTCGGCCTCCGGGAGCCAGTCCCGCTCCGGGCGGTACTCCAGCCAGCGGCGCGCCGCGCCCGCGTCGGCGAACGCCTCCAGCAGGGACGGCAGCCCGGGATGGGGCCGGTCCCGGTGCCACACCAACGACCAGGCGTAGAGCGGTGTCGGCTCCAGCAGCGGGACGGTCCGCAGCCCGGCGCCCGGGTCCACGGGCAGTTCGGCGGGCAGCAGGGTGAACCCGTCCGGCACGGTGCGGACCCGCTCCAGCAGGTGGTCCAGCCCCAGATTGGCCTCGCCGGGCAGCAGCCGGCTGCCGAAGCGTTCGGCGAAGCGCGACAGGAAGTCCAAGCGGCCGGGGGCGGCCGGGGGTACCAGACGGAGCGCGGCGAGGCCCGCCGGGCGGAGGAACGGCCGGGCCGCCAGTGGGTGGTCGGCCCGCAGCACCGCGTCGACCGGCTCCAGGCGGACCAGGCGGTGGGCGAGCGCCCGCCCGTCCGTTCCGTCGGGACCGGCCGCGCCACTGCCCCCGTCGGCGCCGCTCCCGCCGTGATCGTGGTACCGGCCGAATCCGGCGGCGGTCTCGCCGCGCGCCAACGCGGCCGCCGTGGTGGCGAGATCACGCGCCTGCCCGACCTCGACGGCCGGGCCCGGCGCTGCGTCCAGGGCCTCCCGGACCGTGCGCAGCGGGGCGAACAGGTGCCCCCACACGTCCAGCCGCAGCGGTGGCACGGCCTCGCGGACGGCGGCGACGGCGGCCGCGCCCGCTGCCAGGGCCTCCCGGGCCGGGCCGAGGAAGCACCGGCCGGCGGCGGTGAGTTCGACCGCCGCCCGGCCCCGGTCGAACAGCCGGACCCCGAGCTCCCGTTCCAGCCGGGCGATCCGCTTGGACAGCCCCTGCTGGGTCAGGGCGAGCGACTCCGCCGCCCGGCGGAAGTGCAGGTGCTCGGCCGTCGCGAGGAAGGCGCGCACCTGGGCGAGATCCAGATCCACCCGGCCATCCTCACCGACAACCACCGGTTGTCAAAGCCCGGTTCCGGTTGTTGGACCACGCACCGCGCCCGGCGGTCGAATGGCATCCGGCCCGAACCACCCGCCCACGCAGCGACCTTCAGGAGCACCCCATGAGCACCGATCCGGCGGTCAGCGGCCCGGCGGCCCTCGACCCGCGCACCGTCGTCGTCGACTACGTCAACGCCGTCGCCCGCGGCGACCTGGACGCCGTCACCGCCGCCTTCACCGAGGACGTCACCTGGACCTACCCCGGCGACCTCCCGCTCAGCGGCGTGTGGCGCGGCCGGGACGCCGTCGTCGGCGACTTCCTCGGCGGCGCGGGCCAGCTCTTCGCCCCCGGCAGCGCGGTCGAGGTGACGCTGACCGGTGTCCTGGCCGACGGGGAACGGGTGCTGGCCGAGTGGACCTCGCGCGGCACCACCGTCCACGGCCTGCGGTACGACAACCGGTGTGCCGGGGTCTTCACCGTGCGGGAGGGGCGGATCGCCGCCGTCCGCGAGTACACCGACACCGACCACGTGGCCCGCACGCTGTTCGCCGACCGCTGACGGAGACCGGGGCGCAGGAAGTCGGACGGGCCGACTTCCCGTGCGGAGGGCGGGGTGGAGTTCGACAGGCGCAAGCCCGAGGGAGGACCCGTTCGGCCTCCGTATCGGGGCACGGGCTCAGTCGGTTCCGCCGGTCGCGCGGAGGCGGGCCTCGGCCGCCTCGGCCACGGGCGGGTCGGCGACGAAGAGAACGCGGAGGGCGTGGTCGGCGGTCGCGTCCAGGATGCCGAGGAGCAGGGCGAGTTGGGCGGGAGGCTCGTCCGCGAGGAGGGCGTCGGCGTCCGTGACGAGGACGAGGAGGCGGGTGGCGGCCGCCCCGGCCGCCTCGGAGCCGGGCGGGAGGAGCGCGTCGTTGAGGCACTCCTCGAAGGCGTCCCAGTTGTGGCCGAAGTAGCCGGGGAACGAGAGCGCCCGCGCCCACTCGGTGAACAGGTCCGCCCTGGTACGGCAGTTCGCGCCCCGGACGAGGTGGAGCCGGTCCGTGCCGGCGGCGAAGCCCGCCCAGGCCCGGCCCGGCAGGAGGTCCCACCGGGCCGGGCCGAGCGGGGGCTCGGGCGCTACGGGCACGTCAGCAGCCTTCGGAGATCTCGCGGAAGTTGGCGTAGTGGTCGGCGCTGTACCAGGTCTGCGAGGTGTTCTCGTCGCGGACCAGGCGCTCGGCATCGCGGTGGGTGGTGGGCTTCGGGCGGGGGTTGACGTCGTACTCGTGGTACTCGCCGCCCGCCGGGAGGTCCCCGCTGCGGTTGCCGTACGGGTTGCTGCCCCGAATGTACTCCGGGCCGGGAATCCGGAAGTCGACCGGGCGGGGGCTGGTCGGCCACTCAAGATCCTCCCAGATCCGGCAGGCCCGTTCGACCTGCTCCGGGAAGTCCTGGACGGGGAGCGGCGGCTGGATGACCGCCCGGACGGCCGGAGCGGCGGCCAGCGCGGGGGCGGCGGGAGCGAGCGGACAGGCCAGGGCGAGGACCAGGGCAGCCTGCGCCAGACGGCGGAGAGTCATGGGGGGTACCCGATTCCGTGTGCGGGAGCGTGTGCAGCAAAGGCGTACCGCGCACACGCCCCCCACCCCGCCGACCACGCCGCAACCACCCCCACCCCCACCCGACCGGGTGACCCCCGAAGGCGGCGGAGCCACCAGAAAAGGAGGCCACAACCGACCGGTCAGTCCCCGAAGTCGAATTCCTGGGTGCGGCGCCCGAACGGCAGCGCCACCGAGGCCAGCCGCTCCGCCGGCCACACATCGGAACGCTCGCTCAGCGTCAACTCGCCGCCCAGCCGCACCAGCCAGACGTCCTCGAAGTCGAGGTGGAGCGCCGCGTCCCCCGGCACCGCCGCCAGCACTCCGCCCACCACCCGCACCATGTCGTCCTGCTGACCGGAGATGTCGGCCTCCTTGTCCAGCCGGAAGGCCACCGAGACCGTCGGTGCGAAGGCAGCACCACCGATCAGCGGATCCCCCCACGGGAACCGCCCCGCCGGCACCACCCGGATCCAGGTGCCCCGCACCGTCACCGCCCCGTCCCCCAGCAACCGCCCGACGCTTTCCGAGGGCGCCAGGACCCCGAGACCACGGGCGACCTCAAGAATCCGCTGCGCCGCCTCGGGGACGGCCAGGAGGGTAGCGATCTGAAAGTTGTAAGAAAGTGCCATATATTTCCCCTGGAGACAGGTTCACGGATAGAAGTGAACGACGTTCCCGGCCTTATCGATCACCTTGACCTCCTTGAGACCATCAATAGGCCAGTCCTGCAGCTGCTTTTTCATCGTCACAAGGTCGACCTCCGTGTCGGACATGTTCAGGACGATTCGGTCGGCCTGGTCCTTGTTCGCTTTCTCAGCAATCCCGGAGCGGATCGATCGCGGCTTGGCGGACGACGGCGAGCAGCAATCCCATATATCGCCTTCAATGCGGTAGTCGGGATTCTGGAGTTCTCGCGGCTCGGCGGTCTGCCCCAGTTCCTTCGCCACTACTTCACCCCCGGGTCCCCGCCACTCCCACGGCCCAGGGTTCCGCTGCACACGTCGCCCAGACGCGTGGGCGCCTGGACGTCCAGTCCAACGGACGGTCGTTCGACACCCGACGATTCCTGATGACTCGTCAAGTTTCTTTTGCCAGTGCACTACTGGCGCAGATGAGCGGAATCGTCATGCTACGTACCCGGGTCGCGGCCGGTGGGCCCGGTGCGGGACGGGGTGGCGTGGGAGGATCGGGCGGGTTCGGTCGATTCGTTGAAAGGTGTCCTCAGTCCATGGGCTCGCAGCACTACGCCGTCCTCAAGACCAACCACGGCGACATCACCGTCAAGCTGTTCCAGTTCCACACCCCGAAGACCGTGCGCAACTTCGTGGAGTTGGCGGAGGGGCAGCGGGAGTGGACCGACCCGGTGACGGGTGAGGCTTCGACGGCTCCGCTGTACGACGGGACGACCTTCCACCGGGTCATCCCCAACTTCATGATCCAGGGCGGCGATCCGCTCGGGGACGGTACGGGCGGGCCCGGGTACGAGTTCGCCGACGAGTTCCACCCGGAGCTCTACTTCACCAAGCCGTACCTGCTGGCCATGGCCAATGCCGGGCCGAACACCAACGGTTCGCAGTTCTTCATCACCACCCGGGCCACGCCGCACCTGAACCGCAAGCACACCATCTTCGGCGAGGTCGCCGACACGGCCGGCCAGAAGGTCGTGGACGCCATCGCGGCCGTCCCGACCGGGGCGGGCGACCGTCCGCTCGACGCCGTCGTCATCGAGTCGGTGACCGTCGAGCGCCGGTAGGTCCGGCGAGGGGTAGGAAGTCGGCCGGACCGACTTCCTACTCCGGTCCGCCGAACGCCACCCGCAGTACCTCCCGGGCCAGCTCCTCGACGTCCGCCCCGGTCCCGCTCTCCGGCAGGGCGCCGTTCAGCCAGAGGCTCGCGAAGCCGTGCGCCAGCGACCAGGCGGCGACGGTCGTCGCCCGCTCGGGCCGCTCCCCCCGGGACAGCTCGCGACCGCTGGCCGCGAGCACCGCCCCCGCGCGGTCGCGGGCCGCCGCCATCTCCGGGTCGTCCGCCCGGTACAGCTCCGGCCGGAACATCACCTCGAAGTACGCCCGGTGGTCCACCGCGAACCGCACGTACGCCACCCCGGCCCCGTACGGCTCCCCGGCGGCCCGCCCCAGGGCGTCCGCGAACAGCTCGAAGCCCTCCGTCGCCACCGCCGTCAGCACCCCGGCCTTGTCGCCGAAGTGGTGCGCCGGCGCGGCGTGCGACACCTCCGCCCGGCGGGCCAGCTCCCGCAGGCTCCAGCCGGACGGACCGGACTCGTCGATCGCCGCGATCGCGGCGTCCAGCACGGCCCGCCGCAGATTCCCGTGGTGGTAGCTCTCGGCCCTGCCCATGGCACTTCCTCTCGTCGGCGTCCCCCCGAGCATATCCAGGCATTGACAAGTTTGCTCGCCCCGGGGCAATCTTTCCAGTGACAAGATTGCCCGGTGACAAGCTTGGAGAGTCCACCATGGCCCCGCTCATCGCCCTCCTCGGCGGCTTCGCCGTCCTCCGCCTGCTCGGCTTCCTCGCCGTCGACACCCTCGACGGCTGGCAGCCCGCCGTCCGCGGCGCCCTCGCCCTGATGTTCGTCACCACCGGCGTGCCGCACTTCCTGCCCGCCTTCCGGCGCGACTTCGTGGCGATGGTCCCGCCGACGCTCCCCCGCCCCGAACTGCTCATCACGCTCACCGGCGTCCTCGAACTGGCCGGTGCCGCCGGGCTCCTCGTCCCGCCGCTCGCCCCGTACGCGGCCGCCGGACTCGCCCTGCTGATGCTGGCGATGTTCCCCGCCAACGTGCACGCCGCCCGCACCAACGGCACCCTCGCCGGGAAGCCCGTCACCCCACTGCCCGCGCGCACCGCGCTGCAGGTGCTGTTCGTCGCGGCGGCGGTCGCGGCGGCGCTCTGAGCGCCGCGCCGGGGTGGGCCTCAGGCAGTGAAAACGCGCGGACGCGGCCCGCTCGAGGTGCGGGCCGCGTCCGAGTGCGGTGAAAGGGTGCGAACCCTTACTCCACGATGCCCGACTTGGCGATGGTGACCTTGGCCTTGGTGCGGCCGCTCTGCGAACCGAGGCCCTCGATCTTCTGCACCAGGTCCAGGCCGTCGACGACCTCGCCGAAGACGACGTGCTTGCCGTCCAGCCAGTCGGTGACGATGGTGGTGATGAAGAACTGCGAGCCGTTGGTGTTGCGGCCCGCGTTGGCCATCGAGAGCTGGCCCGGCTTGGTGTGCTTGAGCTGGAAGTTCTCGTCGGCGAACTTCTCGCCGTAGATGCTCTTGCCGCCGGTGCCGTCACCGCGGGTGAAGTCACCGCCCTGGAGCATGAAGCCCGGGATGACGCGGTGGAACGACGAGCCCTCGTAGCCGAAGCCGTGCTGGCCGGTGGCGAGCTCGCGGAAGTTCTGCGCGGTCTTCGGGACGACGTCGTCGAAGAGCGTGAAGACGATCCGGCCGGCCGGCTCGTCGTTGATGGTGATGTCGAAGAAAACGTTGGAACCCATGCAGGGATCATGGCATGCCGGGCGCCCCGACGCGCGGCACCCCCCGACACCCGGTCACGCTCCGCCGACCGCCGAAACACGGATTCGGCCCCGCGCGCGGCAGTGCCCGGGCCACCATGACGGGGTGGCGAACGGGGCGGACCGGGTCCGGAACGAGATCAGCGGCAGCGACATCCACGGCAACGTGTTCCAGGGCGAGCACGTGCACGTGTCACTCGGACAACCCGGCAGGGGCCCGGCGCCGACCGCGCTCGCCTCACTGCCTCCGCTCCTGGTGGATCCGGTGGGGCGTGCCGACGCCTCGGAAGTACTGCTGGGGCTGCTCGCGCCCGCAGCGGCGGGCGCCGGACCGGTCGTCGTCGCCGCCGTGGCCGGGCTCGCCGGTGTCGGCAAGAGCACGTTCGCGCTGGCCGCGGCGCACGAAGCCGTCCGGCGCGGCTGGTTCCCGGGCGGGGTGCTCCACGTGCAGCTGCACGGCTACCGGCCGGGTACCGCCCTCAGCGGCGCGCAGGCGGTCGGCGCGCTGCTCCGGGCCCTCGGCGTCCGCGAGGACGATGTGCCGCCGACGGCGGAGGAACAGGCTGGGCTCTACCGCTCCGAGCTGGCCCGCCTGGCGGCGGGGGCCGGGGCGGTGCTGGTGCTCGCCGACGACGCGTCAGCGGCCGAGCAGGTCGCGCCGCTCGTCCCCGCGGACCCCTGCCACCGGCTGCTGGTCACCTCACGGGACAACCTGCACTCCCCCGCCTTCCCGGCCCGGCTGCTGCCGCTGGGGGTACTGGGGGCGGCGGAGGCCGGGGAACTGGTCGCGCGGGCGCTGCGGCGGGCCCGGGAGGAGGACCGACGGAGCGAGGACGAGCCGAAGGCGCTGGCGGCGATCGCGGAGCACTGCGGGTACCTGCCGTTGGCGCTGCAGATCGCGGCGGCGCTGCTCGCCGACGACCCGGGCACGCCGCTCGTCGAGCTGGCGAAGGAACTGGCGGACACCGGGTGCCGATTGGACGCGCTCCGGCACGGCGACGGCGGGATGCCGCTCGCGGTGGCGGGCGCGTTCGAGCTGTCGTACCGGCGGCTGGGGGCGGACGCGGCGCGGGTGCTGCGGCTGTCGGCCCTGAATCCGGGACCTGACGTGTCCACAGAGGCCGTGGCCGCGGTGGCGGAACTGGGCAGGACCACTGCCCGGCAGCACCTGGCGGCGCTGGCCCGGGCGAACCTGCTGGCGGAGCAGCCGGTGGGATCGGGCCGCTGGCGGGCCCACGACCTGGTGCGGCTCTACACGCGGAGGCTGCTGGAGCAGGACGGCGAGGAGGAGCGCACGGCGGCGTGGGGACGGCTGTAGCGCTACTACCTGGACGCCGTGCGGGCCGCCGGTGCCCACCTGCCCGGACAGACAGGAGGACCCGATTCCGCCGACAACCGCTTTCCGGACCAGGCCGCCGCCTTCGCCTGATTCGACTCCGAACGCGCCAACCTCACGGCGGTGCTCGGACTCCCCACCACCGAGCATCGGGCCATCGTCGAGCTGGGCGTCCTCGTCACCGGCTTCCTGAGCTACCGGAACCGGCCCGACGAGACGCTCGGCGTCGCCCAACGGACTCTCCAGGTGGCGCAGGCCGCCGACGAGCCGCGTCTCGTCTCCGCTGCCTCCTTCCCGCTCAGCAGCGCCCTTCACATGATGGGCAGGACCGCGGCGGCGACAGAGACCCTCTACCGGGCCTCCGGACTCCTCCGTGGCCGCGACGACCTGGAACCCGACATCCGGGTGCTCCGACAGCACGGCCTGAGCCTCATGCACACCGGCCGCTTCGAAGAGGGCGTCGAGGTCCTGACCCGAGCACTCACCGCCTGCCGGGAACAGGGCAACCGCTTCGAGGAGGCCCACGTCCTGCGGGGACTGTCGATCGTCCTTGAGCTGCTGGGCCGGACCGGGGAAGCCGCCGACGCCCTCACCGGGGCGCTCAAGCTGTACAAGGCCCTCGGGCTCGACAGCGAGGCCGACGCCGTCAGGAAACGTCTGGGAAAGCTGCGGCGCTCCGCCCAGTCGGCTGCTCCGACGTCCGGACGTCGTAGAACGTCCGCGCGGCGGTGAGGAATTCGGGCTCGGCGGTGGGCACGGCGACCGACCCTACCGGGGGCGCTGCGCCGGCTGCGGCAGGGGCGGTGGCGGTGATCGACCGAGCCGGACCGGAGGAATCGCGCGGGGGCGATTAGACGGCGGGCGGCGGAATGGTCAACTCGAACGGATCACCGAGGCGACGGCCCGCCGTGCGTGCTAGAACCGTCGGCGACAGTGAACGCTCACCCGCGATCGCCGTCGCCCCGCACCGTGCACCCACCGGCAACTCCTCCCACCGAAGGAGAACCATGTCCGTCGCACGAACCGTCCGCACCGTCCGCAACGCCCTGTTGGCGGTCCTCGCCGCACTGGCGCTGATGCTCTCCGGCGCGGTCACCGCCACCAACGCCTCCGCCACCACCACGGGGCTGGACGGCAGCTGGGCCTGCTCCGTCCCGGCCGGCTACGTCTACGACCAGGTGTCCATGAACCGCAGCTGCAGCGGCGGCGGCACCTGGAACTCGCCGCAGTTCCACCTGCGCACCCCGGTCGACGGCCTGACCGCCTGCATGAGCGCCCCCGGCTTCGTCTACGACAACATCACGTGGGGCCTCTCCTGCAGCCAGCAGTCCGGCGTGACCTCCAACATGTACCACCTGCGCACCCCCTACGACGGCCTCACCGCCTGTATGGGCACGCCAGCCTTCACCTACGACTACGTCACCTACACCTCCGGGTGCAGCCTGAACCAGGGCGTCCAGGCCACGACCTTCCACCTCCGCACCCCGCGCAACGGCCTCTGGGCCTGTGACGTCCCCCGCGGCTGGACCTACAGCACCACCACCTCGAACCTGGACTGCGCCAGCATCCGCGGTGTGCCGACCACCAAGTTCCTGCTGGTCGGCTGACCCGGTCCCCGGTGAACGGGCGGGCGACCCGGCGGCGGCCGGGTCGCCCGCCCGCGTCCGTTCAGGACAGGTCCAGCTCCGCGACGGCCTGGTCCCCGCTGAACTCGCCGGTCGGGCGGAAGCCGAGGCGCGCGTAGAACCCCTCCGGACCGCCCTCCCCCGGCACATAGGTGACCGTGACCCGGTCACCGCCGCGGCGGCGGATCTCCGCGGCGACCTGCTCCACGGCGAAGCGGCCGTAGCCCTTGCCCTGGGTCCCGGCGGCGATGTTGAGGCGCCAGAGGCCCGAGCGCGGCAGGTCGCCCGGCCGGTCCGGGTAGAAGGTGACGTCGAAGAAGGCCATCACGAAGCCGACCAGGTGGTCGCCGTCGTAGACCAGTCGCGGCCAGGCGGTCTCGCCGTGCGCGTACGCCTCGGCCAGCGACTTGACCACCGGGGAGACCAGGTGCTCCTGGTCCGGGCGGACCTTCAGCTCCAGCGCGGCGTCGATGTTCTTCGGGGTGACCGGTTCGAGCCGCAGGGCGACCGGAGCGGCGGTCAGTGGGTATTCCGTGGACATGCCCGTCACCCTAAGTGAGTGCCCGCCCGCCGGTCGCCCGGATTTCGGGGCACCCCCGCCGCTCACGGCGCGGGCGTGAACACCAGCGAAGCGTTGTGCCCGCCGAAGCCGAAGGCATTGGTGAGCACCGCCCCGACCCGCGTCCGGCGCGCGGCCCCCGCGACCACGTCCAGCCCGACCGCCGGATCCTGCCGCTCCAGGTTGCGGGTGGGCGGCACGATCCCGTCGCGCAGCGCGAGGACCGAGGCGAGCGCCCCCAGCGCGCCAGCCGCGCCGAAGAGGTGGCCGGTCATCGACTTGGTGGCGGTCACCACCGGGTGGGCGCCGATCGCCGCGGTGACCGACGCCGCCTCGGTCAGGTCGCCCAGCTGGGTGGAGGTGGCGTGGGCGTGGACCAGCCCGATGTCCAGCGGCGACAGCCCCGACTCCGACACCGCCCGGCGGATCGCCCGGACCTGCCCCTCGGAAGCGGCCGCGGTGATGTGGTGGGCGTCCGAGGTGACGGCCGCGCCGGCCAGCTCGGCGTGGGCGCGGGCCCGGCGCGCGGCGGCGAAGCCGGCCCGCTCCAGCACCACGACGGCCGCGCCCTCGCCGATCACGAAGCCGTCCCGGTCGACGTCGAACGGCCGGGAGGCCCGGCCGGGTTCGTCGTTGCGCAGCGAGTGGGCCCGGGCCTGGGCGAAGCCGGCCAGGGTCAGCGGGCAGACGCACGCCTCGGCGCCGCCCGCCACCACCACGTCGGCCCGGCCGAGCCGGATGAGGTCCAGGCCGAGGGCGATCGCCTCGGCCCCGGACGCGCAGGCGCTCACCGGGGTGTGCGCGCCGGCCCGGGCGCCGAGTTCGATCGAGACCCAGGCCGCCGGACCGTTGGCCATCAGCATCGGCACGGTGTGCGGGGAGACCTTCCGGACGCCGGAGGTCTCCAGGACGTCGTCCTGGCCGAGCATGGTGAGCGCGCCGCCGGTGCCGGTGCCGATCACCACGGCCAGCCGCTCGCCGTCCACCTCGGGACGGCCGGCGTCGGCCCAGGCCTCGCGGGCGGCGATCAGCGCGACCTGTTCGCAGCGGTCGAGCCGCCGGGCCAGGACCCGGTCCAGGACCTCGGTCGGCTCGACCGCGAGCTGCCCGGCGATCCGGACCGGGAGCCCGGCGGCCCAGTCGGCCCCGATCGGCCGGACGCCGGTGCCACCGGCCAGCATCGCCGCCCAGGTCGAGGGGACGTCGCCGCCGAGCGGGGTCGTCGCCCCGAGGCCGGTGACCAGCACCGGCTCGGGGGCCAAGGCTCGGGACACATGGTTGTCGGTACCCATCGGAGGGACTCCCTGGCTTGTGCGGAACTGTGGAGTGACGACAACTCAGCGCACTAGTGAGCACGGGAAGCTTTCGCCACATCAGCCACACTGCCACGGCCCTGATGCCCATTCAGGTGCGTCAGCCAACCGATTCGAACACCAGGGAGTTGGAGGAACTCCACATATTCGACGGCCGCATCCAGCAGGCCACCGGCGACTACGACCTCGGGGGCCGGTCCCACTGGGGCGACGTCACCGCCGCCGTGGGCGCTCCCGCGCTCAGCGAGCCGGCCGTCGCCGCCTCCTGACGGAACGCCTCACAGGCGCAGCCCGGGACCCCGGCCGACTCCCGTCGGCCCGGGGCTCCGGCGATTCCGGGGCCCAAAACCCGCAATCCGGACCTAAAGGATCATGGTCGTACGACAATCGGTTTTTCGGTCGCACGCGCAAGATCCGCCCTGCCATACTCGGGCCGAGCTTCACCGGCCCCACACCGATGCGCCCATCGGGTCGCCGACGGCGAGGAGCCGGCGAACGCGCCATCACATCGAAACAGGGGGAAGCACCTCGTGCGTCCGCGTCTCGCCTTCGGGCTGACCGTCGCAGCGGCCACCGCCGCACTCGGACTACCCGTTCCCGCCACAGCGGCTCCGGCCTCCACCGCGACCACACTGCACGTCAGCAAGTACACCTACGGCTGCACCGACCAGGGTCCCGGCACCGTGACCCAGCCGTTCTGCACCGTCTCCGCCGCGGCCGCCGTCGTGGAGCCCGGGCAGACCGTCCAGGTCGCGCCCGGCGACTACCCCGAGCAGGTCCGGATCACCCGTTCGGGCACACCGGACAAGCCGATCACCTTCGTCGGCGGACTCCCCGACGTCGCGCCGTTCGGTGTCATGCCGACCGTCCGCGGATCGGCGGACAGCGCGTCCTTCGTCCTCTCCGGAGTGCACGACGTCGCGGTCCGGGGCTTCCGCACCTTCGCCCCGCGCGGTGTGCAGGTCCTCGGCTCGTCCCGGGTGGCCCTGGACCGCAACTGGTACGACCGCTCGGGCAACCGCGAGTCCCTCCACGTCGGCGAGGGCAGCGATCACGTCACGGTCAGCCGGAACCTCTTCAACCACTCGTACGGCATGGTCGTCGACGGCGGCGCGCACGACGTCCTGGTGAGCGGCAACGACTTCAACCGCACCGAGACCACCGGCCTCACCGCCACCGGCGTCGCCGACCTCGCCGTCACCCAGAACACCTTCGCGCTCAACTGCTCCGGCAGCGTCCTGGTGGACGGCGACTCGCCGCGGGCCGTGGTGAAGAACAACATCGCGGTCGACGGGAACGAGAAGAGCCTCCAGGCCGACCGCACGTACTGCTCGCCGTTCGGCAACGGCGCCGCGGCCCGGATCACCGTCTCGGCCGCCGCCGCCCCGACCGCGACCGTCGACTACAACGTCGTGCACGCGAAGTCCGGCTACCAGCTCTACAAGTGGGCCGGGACCGGCTACACGTCCGGGACCGCGTTCACCAGCGCCACCGGGCAGGGCACGCACGACCTCGACCTCGATGTCGAGTACTCCGCCTCGACCTACGAGCGGCCGTTCGACCGGCTGACCGACGCGGCGGCCGGCGCGATCGACTCCGCCGACCCGACCGCTCCCGGCGTCGACAGCGACATCTTCGGCCAGCCCGCCATCGACCACCCGCAGATCGCCGGCACCGGCCCGGGAACCCGCGACCGCGGCGCCTACGAGATCAGCGGCATGACCGGGAAGGCCTCGCTCAAGGTCACCGGCGCGGACACTCCGACCCCGAAGGGGCCGTCGCCGCTCACGGTCGTCGCCCGACTCGGCTTCCAGAACGCCTGGAACACCGGCGCCGGCAGCTACCTCGTCGACTTCGGTGACGGCAGCGAACCGGTCCGCACCACTGAGCCGACCGTGCGCCACACCTACACGCTGCCCGGCACTTCGGGCAAGTTCTTCACCGTGACCGCCGTCGCCGTCGACGCCACGGGCGGCCGCAGCGAGGCCGCGACCGCTTCCGACGTCATGGCCAACCCCTCCTTCCCGCTGTCCGGCTTCGTCACGGCCAGCACCGTGAGCTGGCCGTACGCGTTCCGGTTCGACGTCCATTCGATGTCCCCCTACGCCCTGACGACCGGCACCATCAACTTCGGCGACGGCACCGTGGCGGACGTCCCGCCGAACGCGGACCACGTCGATCACACCTACGCGGCGCCCGGCTCCTACACCGTGACCTACACGTCCCGGGACGAGGCCCAGGAGAGCACCGCCCGCGTGGACGTCGAGGTCCTCCTCGACGCGTCGGCCGCCGTCCTCAAGTACGGCGAGCGGGTGCAGGTGCTCGCCACCGGCGCCTCCTCGCTGCTGAACGGCGGTGCCCACTACGGCTACGGGGTCTGGGCGCCGTTCACCTCCGTCCCCGCGGCCGACCGTCCGTTCGCCGAGAGCGCCGTCACCGGGACCGCCGCGGGCACCACCTGGGACGGCGTGGTCCACAACGTGGTCTCCGCCGACGGCAGGATCCACATCGCCGACCGCCGCATGTCGGACGGCGGATGGACCTCCTGGGGCGAGATCACCGCGAACGGTGTCGCCGGACCGCTGCCCGGCGTTCCGACACAGATCGCCGCCGCCGCCCAGGGCTCCCGGCTGCACGTCCTCGCCCTGGTCGACGGCCGGGTCTACCAGGCCACCGGCGACTGGGAGGAGGGCACCTGGAGCGGCTGGGGCGACGTCTCCGCCGCCTCCGGGCTGCTTCCCGCTTCCCGTGTCGCGGCCACCGCTTACGGCAATTCGCTGCACGTCGTGGCCCTCGGGACCGACGGCCGGGTCTACGACGCGACCGGCGACTACGCCGTCGGCACCTGGACCGTCAACGACCCCACCTCCCTGATCGGCCTGCCGCCCGGCGCGCCGATCAGTCAGCTCTCGGCCACGGTGGTCGGCAGCACCCTGCACATCCTGGCGGTGACCGGCAACCGGCTCCACCAGGCCAGCGGTGACCTCTACCGCGGCCGGTGGACCGGCTGGGGCAACATCACCGGCGCCACCGGCGACATCGGCCCGATCGACCGGATCTCCGCCGTCGGCCTCGGCAACCGGTTGCACGTCTTCACCCTCGCCGGCGGCACCCTGCGCGAAGCCATCGGTGACTACACCCGGCTCACCTGGACCGGCTGGGGCAACGTGAGCGCCGCCACCGGCGCACCCCACCTCGACGAACTCGCGGTGAGCACCGGCTGATCCCCGTCCACGGGAACGCCCGGAGCCCCCGGCCGATCGATTCGGCCGGGGGCTCCGGGCGTTCCGCGTCACGGCAGGTTGCGGGCCATGACGATGCGCTGGATCTGGTTGGTGCCCTCGTAGATCTGCGTGATCTTCGCGTCCCGCATCATCCGCTCCAACGGGTAGTCCCGGGTGTACCCGTACCCACCCAGCAACTGCACCGCGTCCGTCGTGATCTCCATCGCCGCGTCCGACGCGAAACACTTCGCCGCCGCACCGAAGAACGTCAGGTCCCCGTCCCCCCGCTGCGACCTCGCCGCCGCCGCGTAGGTGAGCTGACGCGCCGCCTCCAGCTTCATCGCCATGTCCGCCAGCATGAACTGCACACCCTGGAAATCACCGATCGGCTTCCCGAACTGCCGACGCTCCCGCACATACCCCTTCGCGTAGTCCAACGCGCCCTGCGCGATGCCCAGCGCCTGCGCCGCGATCGTCACCCGCGTGTGGTCCAGCGTCCTCATCGCCGTCGCGAACCCCGTCCCCTCCGCACCGATCATCCGGTCCGCCGGGATCCGCACATTGTCGAAGTACACCTCACGCGTCGGCGACCCCTTGATGCCGAGCTTGCGCTCCGGCGCACCGAACGACACCCCCGCGTCGCCCTTCTCCACCACGAACGCCGAGATCCCCTTCGACCGCAGCTCCGGGTCCGTCACCGCCATCACCGTGTAGAACTCCGACACACCCGCGTTGGTGATCCAGCGCTTCACACCGTTCAGCACCCAGAAGTCACCGTCCCGCACCGCCCGGGTCCTCATCCCCGCCGCGTCCGAACCCGCCTCCGGCTCCGACAGGCAGTACGAGAACATCCCCTCCCCACGCGCCAGCGCCCCCAGGTACTTCGCCTTCAGCTCCTCCGACCCCGACAGCTGCACCGGCAACGAACCCAGCTTGTTCACCGCCGGGATCAGCGACGAGGAGGCGCACACCCGCGCCACCTCCTCGATCACGATCACCGTCGCCAGCGCGTCCGCCCCCGCACCACCGAACTCCTCCGGCACATGCACCGCATGCAGATCGTTCGCCTGCAGCGCGTCCAGCGCCTCCTGCGGGAACCGGCCCGCCTCGTCCACCTCCGCCGCGAACGGAGCGATCTTCGCCTCCGCCAACGACCGCACCGCCTCACGGAGCATCCCGTGCTCCTCGGAGATCCGGAAGAGATCGAAGTCCGCCGCGCCTGCGCCGCCCGCCATGATGCCTGCCTCTTCGAAGAGTCGTGCCCGCCGTGGAACCGGCTGGTTACCGTCGGGTAGAGATCCTAGGGTGCCGACCTGCGGCTGCCTAGGACATGCCTTCGGGTCAGTCGACGTCCGTGCCGAGGGTGTCGCCGGCCTTGTGCTCCTGGAAGTACTGGTCCGTCCGGTCGTTGCGGATCGCCTCCCACAGCTGCGCCGCCGGACGGTCCGCCAGCAGCACCACGCTCTGCTCGCCCCGGGTGGCGAACCCGCCGAACGGCGCGTTCATGAAGCGGACGTCGTCGGCACGCAGCGAGCGCAGGCCCCACGCGAGTTGGAACAGGTCGGTGTTGGACAGCCGGTCGTCCACACTGACCACCTCGCCGACGGTGCCCAGCAGTCCGCCCAGCCGGGACGGGCTGGTGAGCGTGCCGGAGTCCATCACCTTGAGCATCAGCGCGCGCAGGAAGTTCTGCTGGCGCTTGGTCCGGTCGAGGTCGCCGCCGGGCAGCCCGTAGCGCTCGCGGACGTAGAGCAGCGCCGTGGAGCCGTCCATGTGGTGGGTGCCGGCCTCCCAGGCACGGGCCTCGCCGACGCCCTCGATGGTGCGCGGAACGGTGATGTCCACCCCTCCGACGGCGTCGGTGAGGGCACGGAAGCCGTTCCAGTCGATCACCGCGAGATGGTCGATCCGGATGCCGGTGAGGTTCTGCACGGTCTCGGTCATCAGGGCCGGACCGCCCCAGGAGTAGGCGGCGTTCAGCTTGGCCTCGCCGTGCCCCGGGACCGGCACCCAGGTGTCCCGGGGCAGCGAGACCAGGGTCGCCGAGCTCCGGTCGTCGGAGAGGTGCAGCAGCATCATGGTGTCGCTGCGGGCCGCCCCGGCCTGCCAGGCCGGGGCCTTGGCCGCGCTGCCGGTGGTGGGGGTGTCGGAGCGGGCGTCCAGGCCGACCAGCAGCAGGTTGAGGCCGCTGCCAGGGACGGGCTTCGGCTGGGCCGTCTCCGGCACGGTCGGGAAGGCGTCCGGGATCCGGTGCACGGAGGAGGCGTAGTGCTCGGCGGTCCACCAGAGGGCGCCGCAGCCGCCGACGGCGAGGGCGAGCAGGGCGGAGAGGGTCCAGAGCAGTACCCGGCGGGTCCGGCGGCGGCGGCTCGGCGGCTCGTGGTCCAGCGGCCCACCGTCCGACGGCTCGTGGTCCGGCGGCGGGTCCTCACCGCCGTCGCCCGGGCCCGCCGCGGAACCGGACGCACCGGGTATCGACTCCTGTGCCCCCTCCGCCGGTTCGAAGAGGCTCAGGCCGGACGGCACCGGCCGCTGCGCGGGCTCGCCAGACTGCTCGTCCTCCGGCTCCATGTGCGTATTGTGCCGCCGCCCCGCCCCGTGCGGGGAGCTTTCGGGACAACGGCCGGAACCGGGACGGTCTGGGCGCATTCCCCCCGGCCGGATAGCATCGGTGGGCGCGGCCCGGTGGGACGCGTCCACCCTCACCCGTCGCCCGCCCGAAGGGGAACCCGTGACCCTCCGCATCTCCGTGATCGGTACCGGCTATCTCGGCGCCACCCACGCCGCCGCCATGGCGGAGTTCGGCTTCGAGGTGCTGGGTCTGGACATCGACCCGGAGAAGATCGCCACCCTCACCGCCGGCCAGGTCCCGATGTACGAGCCGGGCCTGTCCGAGCTGCTGCTCAAGCATGTGGCGGGGCACGAGGGTTCGACCGGCCGGCTGCGCTTCACCACCTCCGCCCAGGAGGCCGCCGAGTTCGGCGACGTGCACTTCGTCTGCGTCAACACCCCGCAGCGCAAGGGCGAGTTCGCGGCCGACATGTCGTACGTGGACGCCGCGATCGACGCGATCGCCCCGCATCTGACCCGCCCGGTGCTGGTGGTCGGCAAGTCCACGGTGCCGGTCGGCTCGGCGGGCCGGCTGGCCGAGCGGCTGGCCGCGCTGGCCCCCGTCGGCGAGGGCGCCGAACTCGCCTGGAACCCCGAGTTCCTGCGCGAGGGCTTCGCCGTCCAGGACACCCTGCGCCCGGACCGGATCGTGATCGGCGCCCGCAGCGGGCGGGCCGAGGAACTGCTGCGCGAGGTGTACGCCGAGCCGATCGCCGCCGGGGTGCCGTTCCTGGTCACCGACTACGCGACCGCCGAGCTGGTGAAGACCGCCGCCAACTCCTTCCTGGCCACCAAGATCTCCTTCATCAACGCGATGGCCGAGGTCTGCGAGGCGGCCGGGGCGGACGTCACCCAGCTGAGCGCGGCGCTCGCGCTGGACGACCGGATCGGCGGCAAGTTCCTCAACTCCGGCCTGGGCTTCGGCGGCGGCTGCCTGCCCAAGGACATCCGGGCGTTCATGGCGCGGGCCGGCGAACTGGGCGCCGACCAGGCGCTGACCTTCCTCCGCGAGGTCGACTCGATCAATATGCGCCGCCGCTCCCGGATGGTCGAGCTGGCGCGCGAGCAGTGCGCCGGCGGCTTCCTGGGCCGGCGGATCGCCGTCCTCGGCGCCGCGTTCAAGCCCAACTCGGACGACATCCGGGACTCGCCCGCGCTCAACGTGGCCGCCCAGATCCAGCTCCAGGGCGCGCAGGTCACCGTCTACGACCCCAAGGCGATGGACAACGCGCGCAAGATGTTCCCCGGACTGGCCTACGCCGACTCCGCGTTGGAGGCCGCCGAGGGCGCGCACGTCGTCCTGCACCTCACCGAGTGGCAGGAGTTCCGCGCGCTCGACCCGGCCGAGCTGGGCGCGGTCGTCGCCGAGCGCCGCCTGCTCGACGGCCGCAACGTCCTGGACGCCGACGCCTGGCGCGCCGCCGGGTGGACCTACCGCGCGCTCGGCCGCCCGAGCTGACGGGAATCCCCGGCGGGCGGCCTTCGTTGCCCCGGGCATGACGAACTACGGCGACGAAGCGACGGTCCGTTCCATCCTCACCGGCCGGGGTGACACCTGGGCGGTGGTCGGCCTGTCCACCAACACCGCCCGGGCCGCGTACGGCGTGGCCCGGTTCCTCCAGGAGCGCGGCAAGCGGATCGTGCCGGTCCACCCGAAGGCCGAGACGGTCCTCGGCGAGCAGGGGTACGCCTCCCTCGCGGACGTCCCGTTCGAGGTCGACGTGGTGGACGTGTTCGTGAACAGCGCGCTGGCCGGGGAGGTCGCGGACCAGGCGGTGGCCGTGGGGGCGAAGGCGGTCTGGTTCCAGCTCGGTGTGGTGGACGAGGACGCCTACGCCCGGACCACCGCCGCCGGGCTGGAGATGGTCATGGACAAGTGCCCCGCGATCGAGTTCCCGCGGCTGGGCTGAGCCCTCTCCGAACCTGCCGGCCCGGGTGGGACGGTCGGGCCGCCCCACCCGGGCCCGCGGGGTCAGCCGTCCAGGCCGGTGAGGGTGGCGATGGACGGGGCCCGGCCCGCGTCGCGGAGGCGGACGGCGGCGCTCTCGGCGTCGCGCAGGACGCGGACGGCGTTGTGCCAGGTGAGCTTGGAGAGGTCGGTCTCCGACCAGCCGCGGCGCAGCAGTTCGGCGATCAGGTTGGGGTAGCCGGCGACGTCGTCGAGGCCGTCCGGGAGGAAGGCGGTGCCGTCGAAGTCGCCGCCGATGCCGATGTGGTCGATGCCGGCGACCTCGCGCATGTGGTCGAGGTGGTCGGCGACGGTGGCGACGGTGGCGACCGGGCGCGGGTTCGCCTCCTCGTAGGCACGCTGGCAGGCCATCCCGGCGGGGGTGGTGTCGAGGTGGTCGAAGCCGCGGGCGCGCATGTTCTCGTCGGCGGCGGCGGTCCACTCGATCGCGGCGGGCAGGATGAACTTGGGCACGAAGGTGGCCATCGCGACGCCGCCGTTGTCGGCGAGGCGGGCGAGCACGTCGTCCGGGACGTTGCGCGGGTGGGCGCAGACCGCGCGGGACGAGGAGTGCGAGAACAGCACCGGGGCCTCGCTGACCCGCAGGGCGTCGCGCATGGTGTCGGCGGAGACGTGCGAGAGGTCGACCAGCATGCCGAGCCGGTTCATCTCCCGGACGACCTCCTCGCCGAAGGCGGTGAGGCCGCCGGCGGCGGGCTTGTCCGTGGCGGAGTCGGCCCACGGCGTGTTGTCGTTGTGGGTGAGCGTCATGTACCGGACGCCGAGCGCGTACAGGGCGCGCAGGGTGGCGAGCGAGCAGTCGATCGAGTGGCCGCCCTCGGCGCCGATCAGGGAGGCGATCCGGCCCTCGACGCGGGCGGCCTCCAGGTCGTCGGCGGTGAGCGCGAGCCGAAGCCGCTCGGGGAAGCGGTCGACCAGGGCGTGCACGAAGTCGATCTGTTCGAGGGTGGCGCTGACGGCGTGGTCCCCGGCGAGCCGGCTGGGCACGTAGACGGACCAGAACTGCGCGCCGACCCCGCCCGCGGTGAGGCGGACGAGGTCGGTGTGCAGCCGGGTGCTCTGGTCGGCGGCCAGGTCGAGCGCGTCGAGGTCGTAGCCGACCTGCTCGCGCATCGCCCACGGGAGGTCGTTGTGGCCGTCCACCACGGGGGCGGTGCGAAGGACGGCCCGGGCGCGCTCCAGCAGGGCGGCGGGCGTGGAATCCAGCAGCTCAGAGGTCATACGAGCTGTTGTATCCGACCAGGCTGCTTTTATGACTACTTTCCGAAGCCGAACGAGGCGGAACCCGCCACCTTGGCCCGGAGCTTCTTGCCCTTCTCGGTGGCCTGGCTGTTCAGCTCGGCCTGGAACTCGGTCATCCGCTCGGTGAGGTCCGGGTCGAAGGCGGCCAGCATCCGCACCGCGAGCAGGCCCGCGTTGCGCGCGCCCGCCACCGAGACGGTGGCCACCGGGACGCCGGCCGGCATCTGCACGATCGACAGCAGGCTGTCCATGCCGTCCAGGTAGCGCAGCGGCACCGGCACGCCGATCACCGGCAGCGGGGTGACCGAGGCGAGCATGCCCGGCAGGTGGGCGGCGCCGCCGGCGCCCGCGATGATCGCCTTCAGGCCGCGCTTGTGGGCGCTCTCGCCGTACGCGACCATCTCGCGCGGCATCCGGTGCGCGGAGACGACGTCGACCTCGTAGGGGATCTCGAACTCGTCGAGCGCCTGGGCGGCCGCCTCCATCACGGGCCAGTCGGAGTCCGAGCCCATGACGATGCCGACGAGCGGGGAGGCGGGGGCGGTGGGGGCGGTCATTCGGTGATCGTTCCTCGCAGGTAGGCGGCCGCGTGGCGGGCGCGCTCACGGACGTCGTCGAGGTCGTCCCCGAAGACGTTGACGTGGCCGACCTTGCGGCCGGGCTTCACGTCCTTGCCGTACATGTGGATGCGCAGGCCCGGGTCGCGGGCCATGCAGTGCAGGAAGGCGTGGTACATGTCCGGGTAGTCGCCGCCGAGGACGTTGACCATCACGGTCCACTTGGCGCGCGGCCTCGGGTCGCCGAGCGGCAGGTCGAGCACGGCCCGCAGGTGGTTCTCGAACTGCGAGGTGACGGCGCCGTCCTGGCTCCAGTGCCCGGAGTTGTGCGGGCGCATGGCCAGCTCGTTGACCAGGATCCGGCCGTCCCCGGTCTGGAACAGCTCGACCGCGAGGTGGCCGGTGATGTCCAGCTCGCCGGCGATCCGCAGGGCCAGCTGCTGGGCCTCGTCGGACAGCGCGGGGTCGAGGTCGGGCGCGGGGGCGGTCACCTCGGCGCAGACGCCGTTCTCCTGGACGCTCTCCACCACCGGGTAGGCGACCGCCTGGCCGCTGGGCGAGCGGACCACGTTGGCGGCCAGCTCGCGGACGAAGTCGACCTTCTCCTCGGCGAGCACCGGGACGCCGGCCAGGAACGGGGCCGCGGCCGCCTCCTCGTCGCCGACCACCCAGACGCCCTTGCCGTCGTAGCCGCCGCGGACGGTCTTCAGGACCACCGGGTAACCGGCGCCCTCGGCGGCGAAGGCGGTCACGTCGGCCGGGTCGGCGACGATCCGGTGCCGGGGGCAGGGGACGCCGATGGAGTCGAGCTTGGCCCGCATCACGCCCTTGTCCTGGGCGTTGACCAGCGCGTCAGGACCGGGCCGGACGGCGATGCCGTCGGCCTGCAGGGCCCGCAGGTGCTCGGTCGGCACGTGCTCGTGGTCGAAGGTGATCACGTCGCAGCCGGCCGCGAAGCGGCGCAGGGTGTCGAGGTCGCGGTAGTCGCCGAGGACGACGTCGGAGACGGCCTGCGCGGCCGAGTCCTGGGGAGTGTCGGCGAGGAGCTTGAACCGGACTCCGAGCGGGATGCCCGCCTGGTGTGCCATGCGGGCAAGCTGCCCACCGCCGATCATGCCCACCACTGGAAAATTCGCGTTGCCCGGGGAAGTCACCCCGCCAGGATATCCGGGCCGGTGGGAGGGTGTGGAACCGCTCCCGCCGCGACCGCGTCCCTACCTCGGGGCTCCGTTCGGCCGGACCCGGGGGGCTGAGCCGATCGGCGGAACCGGGTAGCCTGGTCGGCCAGGTCCTGATACGCGCGATCCGATCATGTGCGTGCACGCAGGGCTCAAGGGGACCGCGGCGCACCTGCCCCGGTGACCCTTTCGTCCGCAGGCACATGGAGGCAGCCCGGTATGGCGACGACCACGGCGTCGGAACCCTCGCTGGCGCAGAAGCTGCGCGGCATGAAGGGCGAGGCGGTCAAGTTCGGCGCGGTCGGCCTCAGTGGCGTCGTGGTCAACTTCGCCATCTTCTGGATCTGCATCAACGGCCTGCATCTCGCCCCGGTGCGGTCCAACATCGCCGCCACGTCGATCGCGATCGCCACCAACTACCTGGGCTACCGCTACTGGCTGTACCGGGACCGGGACGCCGCCTCGCGCAAGCGGGAGATCATGCTGTTCCTGGTGTTCAGCGGCATCGGCATGCTGATCGACACCGGGCTGCTCGGAATCGCGAAGTACATGTTCGGACTCGCCAATCTCGAGCTGCTGGCCGCGAAGGTGGTCGGCCTCGGGCTGGGCACGGTGTTCCGCTTCGTCTCGTACCGGACCTGGGTGTTCAAGGCCGTCCCGGAGCCGGTGACCGGGACCCCGGCCGTCCAGGACGCCACCGCCGCCCCCGCCGGGGCCGCCGCCGTGGTCGCCCAGGCCGAGCTGGTGCTGGCCGCCGAGCGGGTCCGGCTCGCCAAGGCCGAGTAGAACGGGCCTCCCCTCGGTTGCCGCCCACGCCGCGGCAGGAGGAGAGTGGTGGCCGAGGGCGAGCACGGCCGGCGAACGATCGAGGCCCCGGGGGGACCCAGGAGGCTCGCCATGACCTTCGTCCAGATCATCGAATGCCGGACCGACCGGATCGAGGAGCTCAACGGCCTGATGGACCGCTGGGCCGAGAAGACCGAGGGCCGGCGGACGGTCGACCACGCGCTGGTCGGCACCGACCGCTCGGACCCCCGGCACGTGGTGGAGATCGTCGAGTTCGCGTCCTACGACGACGCCATGCGCAACTCGAACCTGCCGGAGACCGACCGGATCTACCGCGAGATGGTGGCGCTCTGCGACGCGCCGCCCACCTTCACCGACCTGGACGTGGTCCGCGACGAGCGGTTCTGACCGCACCGCCAGGACACGGCGCTACGCGTCGCGCCGGCTGCGGCCGAGGAAGAGCGCGAACACCGCCGGCCGCAGCGAGAGCAGCTCCAGCCGCCCGCCGTCGGCCTCCGCGAGGTCGCGGGCGACGGCCAGCCCGATGCCGGTCGAGTTGCGGCCGCTGACCGCGCGCTCGAACACCCGGTTGCCCAGCTCGGGCGGCACCCCGAGGCCCTCGTCCTGCACCTCCACCACCACGGACGTCCCGGACGGCCGGACCCGCAGGGTGACCGTCCCGGCGCCGTGCATCAGCGAGTTCTCGATCAGGGTGGCCAGCACCTGGGCGACCGTGCCGGGGGTGCCGACGGCGGCGGCCCCGCGCAGGCCCTCGACCTGGAGCACCCGCCCGGTGCCGCGCAGCGACGGCCCCCACTCCTCGACCTGCTGCTTGACCACGTCGTCGACGTCGAAGGCGACGGCGGTGGGACTGCGCGGGTCGCGCTGGGTGGTCAGCAGCCGCTGGACGACGTCGGTGAGCCGCTCGACCTGCTGGAGGGCGATGGTGGCCTCCTCCTTGACCGTCTCCGGGTCCTCGGCCAGCGCGGTGATCTCCTCCAGCCGCATGGAGAGCGCGGTGAGCGGGGTGCGCAGCTGGTGCGAGGCGTCGGCGGCGAGCCGGCGCTCGGCGGTGAGCATCCGGGCGATCCGTTCGGCGCTGACGTCGAGCACCTCGGCGACCCGGTCGAGTTCGGGCACGCCGTAGCGGCGGTCGCGCGGGCGCGGGTCGCCGGAGCCGAGCCGCTCGGCGGTCTCGGCGAGGTCGGTGAGCGGCTGGGCGAGCCGTTTGGCCTGCCGGACGGCGAGGGCGACGGCGGCCTGCACGGCGAGCAGCGCGACCACGCCGAGCAGCAGCAGCATGTTGGCGATCTCGTGGTCGACCGCCTCGCGGGACTGCTCGACGGTGACGGTCTCGCCGCTGGCGCCGCGTTCGACCGCCTTGAGCACATGGTCGCCGTCGGGCCGCTGCCCGCTGGCGACGACCGCCCGGCCGGGGATGTCCACCTCGACGTACTGGCCCTCGGAGACCTGGTTGGCGAACTTGTCGCCGGTGACCGGCTCGTTGGCGGCGAGCCGGTTCTCCACCAGGGCGAGCACCCGGACGGCGGCGGCGTCGACGCGGTCCTGGGCGGAGCTGACGATGGTGCGCTTCTCCACCACCGCCAGGGGGACGCAGAACACCACGACCACCACCAGGACCACGCCCAGCAGCGAGTTGATCATTCGGCGTTTCACGCTGCCGCTCCCGACGGTGGTGGGCGCCCCCGGTCGGGGCGTCCGCTCGGGCTAATTCTTCTCGAAGCGGAAGCCCACCCCGCGCACGGTGGCGATGTAGCGGGGGTTGGCGGCATCGTCGCCGAGCTTCTTGCGCAGCCAGGAGATGTGCATGTCCAGGGTCTTGGTGGAGGTCCACCAGGTGGTGTCCCAGACCTGCCGCATGATCTCCTCGCGGGTGACCACCCGGCCGGCGTCCCGGACCAGCACCCGGAGCAGCTCGAACTCCTTGGCGGAGAGGGTGAGCTCCTCCTCGCCCAGCCAGGCGCGGTGCGACTCGATGTCGATCTTGACGCCGTGCGCGCCGGTGGTGAGCTGGTCGACGTTGCCGCGCCGGAGCAGGGCCCGGACCCGGGCGAGCAGTTCGGCGAGCCGGAACGGCTTGGTGACGTAGTCGTCGGCACCGGCGTCCAGGCCGACCACCGTGTCGACCTCGTCGGCGCGGGCGGTGAGCACCAGGACTGGGCAGCTGCGGCCGTCCGCGCGCAGCCGGCGGCACACCTCAAGACCGTCCATCTCGGGCAGGCCGAGGTCGAGGACGACGAGGTCGACCTCCTCGCCGAGCCCGGCGGCCAGTGCGGACGGGCCGTCCTCACGGACGAGCACCTCGTACCCCTCACGGCGCAGCGCCCGGGCGAGCGGTTCGGAGATCGCGGGGTCGTCCTCGGCGAGCAGCACACAGGTCATGGGCTGATGGTAGTCCGCCGGGGTGCGGCCGTTGCCTCCGTGAGGTAGTTCACAGTGCGTGATCGTTATACGGGGGGTGGTCGAGCCTCAACGGACACGCCCGGGCCGCGCGTTCGGCGAAGATCCTGCGCCTCAAGCTTGAAAGCGAAGGAATATTCGCTGCTCTACCATGGATAACGTGGACTGATCTCTCGCGGACTTTGCCATTTCCATACCTGATGCACGGCTTTTGTCAGCTGATGCCGCCAAATATCGCCACGTAGAGTGGTTTCGTCCACGTCCGCCTCCACCCCCCTTGGCGGACGCTGTCAGGCAAGGAACCACTACACATGGCGTCTACGACCCTGGAGTCCGGCGTTCAGTCGGCCTCTCCCAGCGGCAAGACCTTCCTCGGGCACCCCCGGGGCCTCGCCACGCTCTTCATGAGCGAGATGTGGGAGCGCTTCAGCTACTACGGCATGCGTGCCCTGCTGGTGCTCTACATGACCGCCTCCGTCACCGACGGCGGCCTCGGCATGAAGATGGCCGTCGCGAGCGCCGTCTACAGCGTCTACACGGCGATGGTCTACCTGCTGGCCCTCCCGGGCGGCTGGATCGCCGACCGCTTCCTCGGCGCGCGGAAGACCGTCGCCCTCGGCGGCACGATCATCATGGTCGGCCACTTCCTGCTGGCCCTGCCGGTCGGTGTGTCGTTCTTCGCCGGTCTCGCGCTGATCGCGCTCGGCTCGGGCCTGCTCAAGGCCAACATCTCGACGATGGTCGGCCACCTCTACGACGGGCCCAACGACCCGCGCCGGGACGGCGGCTTCACCATCTTCTACATGGGCATCAACCTCGGTGCCTTCGCCGCCCCGCTGGTCATCGGCACCATCGGCCAGGAGGTCGACTGGCACCTGGGCTTCGCCCTCGCCGGCGTCGGCATGGCCCTGGGCCTCGCCCAGTTCCTGCTCGGCACCCGCCACCTCAGCGCCAAGAGCGACGTGGTGACCTCGCCGATCTCGCCCGCCGAGAAGAGCGCGATCTTCAAGAAGGCCGGCCTGTGGCTCGCCGCCGCCGCCGTCTTCTACGCGGTCGTCGCGCTGACCGGCCACTTCACCATCAACTGGGCGATCTGGCCGCTGTCGATCGCGGGCCTCGCGATCCCGGTCTTCGTCTTCGCCAAGGTGAAGCGCGACAAGGACCTCGACGAGACCGAGCAGTCCCGGATGAGCGGCTACATCTGGTTCTTCGTCGCCGCCGCCGTGTTCTGGATGATCTACGACCAGTCCGGCTCGACGCTGAACATCTTCGCGCAGGACAACACCTCGTCCACGCTGTTCGGCTTCGACTTCCCGTCCAGCTGGTTCCAGTCGCTCAACCCGCTGTACATCATGGCCCTGGCTCCGGTCTTCGCCTGGATCTGGGTGGCGCTCTCGCGCCGCTCCAAGAACCCCAGCACCACCGCGAAGTTCTCCTTCGGCCTGCTGATGATCGGCGCCTCGTTCATCGTCATGATGCTGGCGATGGCCGCCGCCTCCGGCGACACCAAGGTCACGCCGCTCTGGCTGGCCTCGGTCTACCTGATCCAGACCGTCGGCGAGCTGACCCTCTCCCCCGTCGGCCTGTCCGTCACCACCAAGCTGGCGCCGACCAAGTACGCCAGCCAGATGATGGGCGTGTGGTTCCTCGCGGTCACCGCGGGTGACTGCGTCGCCGCCATCTTCCAGCTCGTCCTCGGTGACAGCGTGGTCGGCTCCACCTGGTACTTCGCGGTCCAGGGCGGCATGGCGATCCTCGCCGGCGCGGCGCTGTACATGTACCGCCGCAACGTCGTGCGGCTGATGGGCGACGTCCACTGACGTCTGCCCGACCGGCCCCGGCCGTTTCACCCCTTCGGCCCCCGCTCCCCGGTCGGATCTGCCTATGGTCCCGGCATGCCGACCGATTCGCTCCCCCGCCAGCTCGCCCGCACCGGGCGTCTCACCCTCGGCGCGCCCGCCGCGCCCGCCGTCACCGCCGACGGCCGGACCGTGCTCTTCCTGCGCAGCCCCGCCGGCGACGACCCGACCGGGCGGCTCTGGGCCCTCGACACCGACACCGGCGAGGAACGCCTGATCGCCGACCCGGCCGCCCTCGGCGACACCGGCGGCGACCTCCCCGAGGCCGAACGGATCCGCCGCGAACGCGCCCGCGTCCTCGGCCGGGGCATCACCGCGTACGCGACCGACGCCACCGGCCGCACCGCCGCCTTCGCCCTGTCCGGCACCCTGCTGCTCGCCGACACCGCCACCGGCGAGGTCCGCAGGGTCCCCACCGCCACCGAGGTCCACGACCCCCGCCCCGACCCCACCGGCCACCGGATCGCCTACGCCGGCGGCGGCGCCCTTCGGGTCGTCGGGGCCGACGGCCGGGACGACCGCGCGCTCGTCGAACCCGAGCACGAAGAGGTCCGCTACGGCCTGCCCGAGCACGTCGCCGCCGAGTCCATGCACCGCCACCGCGCCCACTGGTGGTCCCCCGACGGCACCCGGCTGCTGGTCGCCCGGGTCGACGAGCGCCCGCTGCGCCGCCTCCACCACGCCGACCCGGCCGACCCGGCCCGGCCGCCGCGCACCCACCGCTACCCGCTGGCCGGCACCGACAACGCCGAGGTCACCCTCTGGCTGCTCGACCTCGACGGCGGACGCACCGAGGTCCGCTGGGACCGGACCGGCTTCGAGTACCTGACCGCCGCCGGCTGGGACGCCCACGGCCCGTACGCCGCCGTGCAGAGCCGCGACCAGCGCACCGTGCTCACCCTGGCGGTCGACCCCGCCGACGGCGCCACCCGCGTCCTGGCCGAACGCCGCGACGAGCACTGGGTCGAGCTCCTCCCCGGCCTGCCCGCCCGCACCGCCGCCGGCTCCCTCGTCGACGCCGCCGACCGCGGCGACACCCGCCACCTCACCGTCGACGGCGCCCCCGTCACCCCGCCCGGCCTCCAGCTGCGCGCCGTCCTCGGGACCGACGGCGAGCAGGTGCTGTTCACCGCCTCCGACGAACCGACCGAGACCCACCTCTGGTCGTGGAACCCGGCCTCGGGCGCCGTCCGGCTCAGCCACGAGCCCGGCACGCACACCGGCGTGCGCCGCGCCGGCACGCTCGTCCACACCGCCCGCACCCCCGGCGCGCCCACCGGCCGCACCACCGTCCACCGCCCGGACCGGCCCGCCGCGACCCTCGTCTCCCACGCGCAGACACCCGTCCTCACCGCCCGCCCCGAACTGCTCCGGCTCGGCCCGCGCGAGCTCCGCGCCACGCTCTTCCTCCCCGCCGGCCACCGCCCCGGCGACGGCCCGCTGCCCGTCCTGCTCGACCCCTACGGCGGCCCCGCCATGGCCAAGGTCTCCGCCGCCCCGCACTGGTGGGACCTCACCTCCCAGTGGTTCGCCGACCAGGGCTTCGCCGTCCTGGTCGTCGACGGCCGGGGCACCCCCGGGCGCGGCCCGCGCTGGGAGAAGACCGTCTTCGCGGACATCGCCGACCCCGCCCTCGCCGACCAGGTCGACGCCCTGCACGCCACCGCCGCGCTCCGCCCCGGACTGCTCGACCTCGACCGGGTCGGCATCCGCGGCTGGTCCTTCGGCGGCTTCCTCGCCGCGCTCGCCGTGCTGCGCCGCCCCGACGTGTTCCACGCCGCCGTCGCCGGGGCCGCCCCCACCGACCACCGGCTCTACGACACCCACTGGAAGGAACGCTTCCTCGGCCACCCGGACGAGCACCCCGAGCGCTACGACGCCGCCTCGCTGCTCCCCGACGCCCCCGGGCTGAGCCGCCCGCTGCTGCTGGTCCACGGCCTCGCCGACGACAACGTGCTGCCCGCGCACAGCCTGCGGCTCTCCGCCGCCCTGCTCGCCGCCGGCCGCCCGCACGAGTTCCTGCCGCTGCCCGGCGCGGGCCACTCACCGGCCGACCCCGCGGTGGCCGAGCACCTGCTGCACCACCAGCTCGACTTCCTGCGGCGGTCGCTGGGAATCGGCTGAGCACGACGACGGGGCCGGGCGGGGCCGGGAGGGACACACCCTCCCGGCCCCGCCCGCCGCCCGAAGGCCCGTCAGACCTCGCGCACACCCGCCCGCCAGACCGCCGCCGTCAGCGGCACACCCGGCCGGTAGGCCAGGTGCACCGGCGAGGGAGCGTCCAGCAGCTGAAGGTCCGCCCGGGCCCCCACCCGCACCGTGCCGACGTCCGTCCGCCGCAGCGCCCGCGCGCCGCCCGCCGTCGCGGCCCAGACCGCCTCGTCCGGCGTCATGCCCATCTCCCGCACCGCCACCGCGATGCAGAACGCCATCGAACTCGTGAAGCTGGAGCCCGGGTTGCAGTCGGTGGACAGCGCCACCACCGCCCCCGCGTCCAGCAGCCGGCGCGCGTCCGGGTAGACCGCCCGGGTGGAGAACTCGGCGCCCGGCAGCAGCGTCGCCACCGTCGACGAGCCCGCCAGCGCGGCCACGTCCTCGTCCGTGAGGTGGGTGCAGTGGTCGGCCGAGGCCGCGCCCAGCTCCACCGCCAGCTGCACACCCGGGCCGTAGGTGAGCTGGTTGGCGTGCACCCGGGGGATCAGCCCCCGCTCGATCCCCGCGGTGAGGATCGCCCGGGCCTGGTCGCCGTCGAAGGCGCCCTTCTCGCAGAACACGTCCACCCAGCGGGCGTACGGCGCGCAGGCGTCCAGCATCGGGCCGGTGACCAGGTCGACGTAGCCCGCCGGGTCGTCCGCGAACTCCGGGGCCACCACGTGCGCGCCCAGGTAGGTGGTCTCCGGCGTGTACGAGGAGGCGATCCGCAGCGCCCGCGACTCGTCCTCCACCGTGAGCCCGTACCCGGACTTGCACTCCACCAGCGTGGTGCCCTGGCGCAGCGCCTCCCGCACCAGCCGGGCCAGGTTGGCGTCCAGTTCGGCGTCGGCGGCGGCCCGGGTGGCGGCCACCGTGGTGCGGATCCCGCCGGCCGAGTAGGACTGCCCGGACATCCGGGCGTTGAACTCGGCGGTGCGGTCGCCGGCGAAGACCAGGTGGGCGTGCGAGTCCACCCAGCCGGGCAGCAGGGCGCGGCCCGCCGCGTCGAACACCTCGTCGGCGGCGGGGGCCCCGGCCGCCGGGCCGACCCAGGCGACGGTGCCGCCGTCGATCACCACGGCCGCGTCGGTGAGCGCGCCGAGCGGCCCGGTCCCGTGCGCGGGGTCGTTGGTGACCAGGGTGCCGATCCCGGTGATCAGGGTGCTCGGCACGGTCGGGCCGCTGCTCGGGGTGCTGTTCGAGCTGCTCACGTCGGAACCTTTCGGGGAGCGGGAACGGGAAGTCCGGGAGGCGGGAACGGGGAACGGGAGCGGGGGCGGGCGGTCCGATGCCGCCCGCCCCCGGTCACCCACGGGAGAACGGAGAACTCAGCAGCCGAGCGCGGCGATCGAGGACCGCAGTGCTCCCGGCACGTCCGGCACCAGGGTGTGCACGCCGTCCTCGACCACGTGCCGGCCGCCGACCACCACGTGCCGGACGTCCGCCGCGGCGGCCGCGAACACCGCGATCTCCGCGCCCAGCCGGGGCGCCGGACCGGCCGTGCGCACCGAGTCCAGGGCGATCACGGTGAAGTCGGCCAGCGCACCGGCCTCGATCCGCCCCGCCTCGGGCCAGCCGAGCGAGGCGTGGCCGTCCTCCGTACCCGCCCGGAGCAGCGCGTTCGCCGTCCAGTGGCCGCGGGTGCGGGTGCGCAGCCGCTCGTCCAGCTCCAGCGCCCGGGCCTCCTCGAACGGGTCGATCACGGCGTGGCTGTCGCTGCCGAGGGTGATCGGGCACCCCCCGGAGGCCAGCTGCCGGGCCGGGCCGATGCCGTCCGCGAGGTCCCGCTCGGTGGTGGGGCACATGCAGACGGTGGTGGAGGAGCCGGTCAGCAGCTCGACGTCCTCCTCGGTGAGATGGGTGGCGTGCACGACCGAGGTGCGCGGACCGAGCGCGCCCCGGTCGGCGAGCAGCCGGGTCGGGGTGACGCCGTGCGCGGCGAGGCAGGCGTCGTTCTCGGCGGTCTGCTCGGACAGGTGGACGTGCAGCGGGGCTCGTCGCGACGACGCCCAGTCGGCGACGGTGCCGAGCTGCTCGGCGGGCACGGCGCGCACCGAGTGGATGGCGGCGCCGATCCGGGCGTGCTCGCGGGCCTTCAGCAGGTCGGCCCGCTCGGCCCAGGCCTCCGCGTCGCCGTCGCTGAACCGCAGCTGCGGCCTGGTCGGCTCGGTGCCGAAGCCGGACGACAGGTAGCAGGTGTCGAGCAGGGTGATCCGGATGCCGGCCCGGGCGGCGGCCTCGATCAGCGCCTCGCCCATCGCGTTGGGATCGTCGTACCGGGCGCCGCCGGGCGCGTGGTGCAGGTAGTGGAACTCGCCGACGGCGGTGATCCCGGCGAGCGCCATCTCCGCGTAGGCCGCGGTGGCGAGCGCCAGGTAGCGGTCCGGGTCGAGCGCGCCGGCGAACCGGTACATGGTGTCGCGCCAGGTCCAGAAGGTGCCGGAGCCGACCTGGACGTGGCCGCGCAGCGCCCGGTGGAAGGCGTGCGAGTGCGCGTTCGCCTGCCCCGGCAGCAGCAGGCCCTCCAGCCGGACGGCGCCGGGCGGGCAGGGCCCGCTGTCCGGCTGCACCCGGGCGATCTTGCCGCCGGCCCCGGTGGTGATCAGCACGTCCCGCTCGACCACCGGCCCGTTGGCGTGCGGCAGCCAGGCGTACTGCGCCCAGTACGTCGTCGTCCGCGCGTCTCCGGCACGACCTGCCGCCTGCGCGTCTCCGGATGGGCTCACTGACACGCCAGGTCCTCCAGTACGTCGGCGAGGGCGGCGACGCCGGCCAGGCAGTCGGCCGGCTCGGCGTGCTCCGCCGGGGAGTGCGAGACGCCGCTCGGGTTCCGCACGAACAGCATGGCGGTCGGGACCGCCGAGGCGAGGATCCCGGCATCGTGTCCCGCACCGGTGGGCAGCACGGGGACGCCGCCCAGCCGGGCGGCGAGGCGGTCGCGCAGCGGGCCGTCGAAGTCCACCACCGGGGTGTAGGACTCGCGGGTCAGCCCGACCTCGACACCGTCGCGCTCGCCGCGCTCGGCGGCGGCCCGGCCGATCTCCTCGACCAGCGCGGTGAGAGTGCCCTCGTCGGCCGCCCGGGAGTCCAGCCAGCCGCGCACCAGCGAGGCGATCGCGTTGGTGCCGTTGGGCTCCACGGCGACCTTGCCGAAGGTGGCCAGCGCGCCCGCGAGCTTCGCCTTCTTCCGCGCGGCGAGCACGGTGTTGGCGTAGGTCAGCATCGGGTCGCGGCGGTCCTCGATCCGGGTGGTGCCGGCGTGGTTGGCCTCGCCGCGGAAGTCGAACCGCCAGCGGCCGTGCGGCCAGATCGCGCTCGCCACGCCGACCGGGTGCTCCTCGGTCAGGTAGCGGCCCTGCTCGACGTGCAGTTCGACGAAGGCGCCGATCCGGGCCAGCCGGTCGCCGTCCGCGCCGATCGCGGTCGGGTCCTGCCCGGCCCGCTCCATCGCGTCGGGCAGCCGGACGCCGTCGGCGTCGCGCAGCTCGTACGCCTGCTCCTTGCCGAGCACCCCGGCGGTGAGCCGGGAGCCGATGCAGGCCACCCCGAACCGGGCGCCCTCCTCGTCGCCGAAGTTGACGATCGCCAGCGGCCGGGTGAGCCCGCTCCCCCGGGCGCGCAGTTCGTCGAGCGCCGCGAAGGAGGAGACCACGCCGAGCGGGCCGTCGAAGGCGCCGCCGTCCGGGACGGAGTCCAGGTGCGAGCCGGTGACCACCGCGCCCTCGCCGGCCGGGTCGCCGAGCCAGGCCCACTGGTTGCCGTTGCGGTCCAGCTCGTAGTGCAGGCCCCGGTCGCGGGCCTGCTGCTCGAACCAGGACCGGCACTCGGCGTCGGCGCTGTTCCAGGCGAAGCGGCGGTAGCCGCCGGACGCGGCGGAGCGGCCCACGGGGAGCAGCTCCGCCCACATCCGTTCGAAGCTCGCGGAGCCCTGGTCGCTCACAGCTCGCCCGTCGAGCCGTGCTCGTTCATCGGGACGCGCACACCGCGCTCGGCGGCGACCTCGTCGGCCCGGTCGTAGCCGGCGTCGACGTGGCGGATGACGCCCATGCCCGGGTCGTTGGTGAGCACCCGGCGGATCTTCTCGCCGGCCAGCGCGGTGCCGTCGGCGACGGTGACCTGGCCGGCGTGGATCGAGCGGCCGATGCCGACGCCGCCGCCGTGGTGGATGGAGACCCAGGACGCGCCGGAGGCGACGTTGACCATGGCGTTGAGCAGCGGCCAGTCGGCGATCGCGTCGGAGCCGTCCAGCATCGCCTCGGTCTCCCGGTAGGGGGAGGCGACGGAGCCGCAGTCCAGGTGGTCGCGGCCGATGACGATCGGGGCGGACAGCTCGCCGGAGGCGACCATGTCGTTGAAGCGCTCGCCGGCCTTGTCGCGCTCGCCGTAGCCGAGCCAGCAGATCCGCGCGGGCAGGCCCTGGAAGTGCACCTTCTCCTGGGCCATCTTGATCCAGCGGTGCAGCGACTCGTTCTCCGGGAAGAGGTCGAGCACGGCCTTGTCGGTCTTGGCGATGTCCTGCGGGTCGCCGGACAGGGCGGCCCAGCGGAACGGGCCCTTGCCCTCGCAGAACAGCGGCCGGATGTACGCGGGGACGAAGCCGGGGAAGGCGAAGGCGCGGTCGTAGCCGGCCAGCTGGGCCTCGCCCCGGATCGAGTTGCCGTAGTCGAAGACCTCGGCGCCGGCGTCCTGGAAGCCGACCATCGCCTCGACGTGCTTGGCCATCGACTCGCGGGAGCGGACGGTGAACTCGGCGGGCTTCTCGGCCGCGTAGGTCGCCATGTCGTCGAAGGCGACGCCGACCGGCAGGTAGCTCAGCGGGTCGTGGGCGCTGGTCTGGTCGGTGACGATGTCGATCGGCGCGTCCATCGCCAGCAGCTGCGGGAACAGCTCGGCGGCGTTGCCCAGCAGACCGATGGAGAGCGGCTGCCGCTTGTCGCGGGCGGCGGTGGCGAGCTCCAGCGCGTGGGAGAGGTTCTTGGCCTCGACGTCCAGGTAGCGGTGCTCGATCCGGCGGGAGATCCGGGACGGGTCGCAGTCGATACAGATCGCCACGCCGCCGTTCATGGTGACGGCCAGCGGCTGGGCGCCGCCCATGCCGCCGAGGCCGGCGGTGAGGGTGATGGTGCCTTCGAGAGTGCCGTTGAAGCGCTTGTTGGCGACGGCGGCGAAGGTCTCGTAGGTGCCCTGGAGGATGCCCTGGGTGCCGATGTAGATCCAGGACCCGGCGGTCATCTGCCCGTACATGGTGAGCCCGAGGCTCTCCAGGCGGCGGAACTCCTCCCAGTTGGCCCAGTCGCCGACCAGGTTGGAGTTGGCGATCAGCACCCGCGGCGCCCACTCGTGGGTCTGCATGACGCCGACCGGCCGGCCGGACTGGACCAGCATGGTCTCGTCCTGCTTGAGGCCCTCCAGCGTGCGCACCATGGCGTCGAAGGAGCGCCAGTCGCGCGCGGCCTTGCCGGTGCCGCCGTAGACGACCAGCTTCGAGGGGTGCTCGGCCACCTCGGGGTCGAGGTTGTTCATGAGCATCCGCAGGGCGGCCTCCTGCTGCCACCCCTGCGTGGTCAGCCCGGTCCCCCGCGCCGCCCGCACCTCACGCGGCCCACTCGCCTGCTGCACCATGTCACGGTCTCCTTGCGGATGAATTCATTCAGGCTCGACTTCACTGAATATATCCAAACATTCAGCCTTCGGCCAGACCTGCGCACATCCGATCAGCGCCCGCGGCAGGGACACCCCCCGCACTACGCTGAACCCGGCGAACACCAGCCACTCGGCCCAGCCCCGCCCCACGGAGGCCCGATGAAGGCAGCCCCCGGCCGGCTCCGGGACACCGCCGAGGAGATCGCGCGAAGCACCGGTCTGCGCGTGCAGATCATCGGCGGGACCCTGATCGCGGCCCTGCCCCCCTGCGGAAAGCACGCGGAGACCGTCCGCCGACTGCGGCGCCGACTCGACCGGCGGCTGCCGGCCGGGCTCGCCGGCTACCAGGTCTCGTCCGTGGGCACACCGGAGGACGACGAGGACTACGCGACCCCGGACCTCGTCGTCCTCCCCACCGACTGGGGGAGGAGCGACGAGTGGCTCGCCGACCCCCTCGACGCGGCACTCGCGGTGGAGGTGGCCTCCAGGACCGAACGGGCGGGCGGCACCACTCCCGGGGCCGACTGGTACGGCGCCGCGGGCGTCGCCGCACTGCTGACCGTCGACCCCCGGAAGGGCGTCTGGACGTACTTCACCCACCCTCGTGACGGGGCATACCGGGGCGTGCTGCACGGCAGGTACGGCGAGCCGGTTCCGCTCACCGCGCCGTTCACGGGTGAACTGCCGACCGTGGACCTGCCGTTGTACGCGCCCCGGCGTTGACCGGCCCGTCAGGCCGCCGCGTCGCCGTCCCAGTCGATGCCGATCTCGGCGAGCCAGCGGCGGTCGGCGTCGTCGGGGACGTCGGCGGCCCGGGCGCCGGACGGCGTGGGCGGCGCGGGGGTCCGGGGTGGGCGGGGGATCTCCTGGACGGGGCCGAGGCCGTACTGCTCGGCGGCCGCGGCGGCTCGGGCGTCGGGTTCGATGACGCCGACGTGGACGACGGATTCGTCGCCCGGGTCGAGGACGGTGAGTTCGGGATCGGGCAGACGGCGCAGGGTGACGCGGCGTCCGCAGGTCGGGCAGGACCACTCGTCGGCTCCGGAGGCGAGCCGGCCGACGAACTTCATCTCGTGGATCACACGCATGGCGGCACCCCCTGACCGGAATGATGCCCGCCCTGGGCGGATCGCCAACCTGCGGGTACGGTCGCCGGGGCGGCGTTCCGGGCCGCGGGGACGAACGGGGAGGGCGGGCATGGACCGCGAGTGGGGCATCGAGGAGAGCATCGGCGTGGCCGCCACGCCGACGGAGGTCTACCGCGCCGTCAGCACCGTCCGGCGGACCGGCGAGTGGAGCCCCGAGTGCCGGGCGGTGTGGGCCCGGCGGGGACCGCTGCGGACCGGTGACCGGTTCGTCGGCTTCAACCGGCGCGGCCTGTTCGTCTGGTTCACCACCTGCCGGGTGACGACGGCCCGCCCCGGCAGCGAGTTCGCGTTCCGGGTGGACGCCCTCGGGCTGCCGATCGCCGAGTGGGGCTACCGCTTCGCGCCGGACGGCGAGGGCGGCACGAACCTCACCGAGTACTGGCGGGACCTGCGGACCGGCCGGAGCGCGCCGGCCGCCGAACTGCTCGGCAAGGTCTTCAGCGGCGTCGCCCCGGAGCGGCGGGCCGCGCACAACCGGGCCGGCATGCGGGCGACGCTGCGGCGGATCCGGCAGACCCTGGAGGCATGACGCGCGGCGGACCGTCCGGGCGGGCTACTCCAGGAACAGCCCCCGGGCCGCCGCCGACTGCTCGATGGCCTCCAGCCGCGCCTCGGCGCCCGGGAGTTCGTCGCACATGGTCTGCAGCAGCACCCGGCCGAGCATCATCGGTGCGCACGCGGTGTCGAAGACCAGCCCGGTGCCGACGGCGGCCGGCAGCATCAGGTCGGAGAGCTTGGCGACCGGAGCGAAGACGCTGTCGGCCACGGTGACCACGGTCAGCCCGCACTCCCGGGCCACCGCCAGTGCGTCCATCAGCTCGCGCGGGTAGCGCGGCAGGGCGAAGCAGAGCAGCACGCTCGCGCCCGCGGCGGCGGCCTGCTCCAGCCGGTCGGCGAGCATGCTGCCGCCCTCGTCCAGCAGCCGGATGTCGGGGTGCACCTTGGCGGCGAAGTACGCGAAGCCGCGCGCCTGCGCGGAGGCGGCCCGCAGGCCGAGCACCGGCAGCGGGCGGGAGGCGGCGAGCAGCCGGGCGGCGCGGGCGATCGGCTCGGGGTCGGCGAGCAGCTCGGCCAGGTGGCGCAGGTGCTCGATCTCGGCGAGCACGGCCTGCTGGTGCTCGTTGCGGACGGCGTCGGCCGGGGTCTCGGGGGCGGCGGCCTCCCCGGCGCCGAGTTCGCGCAGCTGCTTGCGCAGCGCCGGGTAGCCGTCGTAGCCGAGGGCCACGGCGAAGCGGGTCACCGAGGGCTGGCTGACGCCGGCGAGTTCGGCGACCTCGACGCTGGAGAGGAACGGCGCCTCGGTGGCGTGCCGGACCAGCGAGTGCGCGATCCGCCGCTGGGTGGGGGTGAGCCGGTGCCCCTCGAAGAGCTGGAGCAGCCGGGCGGAGGGACCGACCGGGCCGGCGTCGTCGGTGGCGGTCATGGCGGTACCTCCGGATGCGAGCTGTTCGGACGACTGTGCAGCAGCGGGCCGCCGCTGGCAAAGACGTCTCGCCCGACGGGACATCGGGCGAGACCTCCCGGAGCGGTCCCCGGGCGGGCGCCGGGCGGTCCCCGGGCGGGCGCCGAGGGGGGTGCGGGCCGTCTCGGGGTGACCCTGATATCCCCCTGAGACCGCCCTGAATCCCCGTCGGACCGATGGACCGGCGGCCCCCGGGGGGAGGAAGCTGATGCCCATGGACACACGTCAGGACGATCTGCGGCGCGATCTGGACGCCACGCTGCAGGCCCGCAAGGAGCTCGGCCCGGAGTACGAGTCGGAACTCGTCGACTCCTTCCTCGCCCGGATCGACGCCCGCCTCGACGCCCGGGTGGAGCGCCGGGTGGCCGAGCGGCTCGGCCCGGCCGAGGGGTACGGCCCGACCGAGGGGTACGGCCGTCCGGGGTACGGGCCGCGCCGCTTCGGCCGCCGTTCGGCGACCAGGCTCCCGATCGTCTCGCTGGTGCTCGGCATCCCGCTGTCGGCGATCGCCGCCGAGAGCGGCGGTTTCTGGGGCCTGCTGGTCTGCTGGGGCGGCATCGTCGGCGTCAACGTCTCGTCCGCGCTCGCCGAGCGGATCCAGGAGCAGCGCGGCGCGGCGGCCCCGAAGAGCGACTGGGACCGGTGACCGGCGGCCTTTCCGGCCACCGGTCACCCGTACCACCCGTTCGACCCGTTCGACGCGGCGCGGAGGTCAGGCCAGCGGGCCGGTGACCTGCTCGACGGCCCGCACCAGCTCGCCCGAGGCGACCAGCGCGGCGGCGGCCTCCAGGTCCGGCGAGAGGAAGCGGTCGCGGCCGGCGCCGCCGACCCCGGCGGCCCGGGCGGCGGCCATCGCCGCGGCCGTGGCCGGCGCCGGGGCGGCGCCCGTTCCGGCCTGCTGGCGGATCTCCAGCGCCCGGGCGGCGGCGGTGAGCTCGACGGCCAGGACGCGGCCGAGGTTCTCCACGGACTGGCGCAGCTTGCGCGCGGCGGACCAGCCCATCGAGACGTGGTCCTCCTGCATGGCCGAGGAGGGGATCGAGTCGACCGAGGCCGGCACCGCGAGCCGCTTGTTCTCGCTGACCAGCGCGGCCTGGGTGTACTGGGCGATCATCAGGCCGGAGTCGACGCCCGGGTCGTCGGCCAGGAAGGCCGGCAGGCCGTGCGAACGGGCCTTGTCGAGCAGCCGGTCGGTGCGGCGCTCGGAGATCGAGCCGAGGTCGGCGGCGGCGATGGCGAGGAAGTCCAGCACGTAGGCGACCGGGGCGCCGTGGAAGTTGCCGTTGGACTCGACCCGGCCGTCGGGCAGCACCACCGGGTTGTCGACCGAGGCGGCCAGCTCGCGGGAGGCGACCAGCTGGGCGTGGGCGAGGGTGTCGCGCCCGGCGCCGGCGACCTGCGGGGCGCAGCGGATCGAGTAGGCGTCCTGGACCCGCGGCGCGTCGTCCTGGTGGTGGCCGGTGAGGCCGGAGCCCTGGAGCACGGCCAGCATGTTGGCGGCGGCGGCGGCCTGGCCGGGGTGCGGGCGGATCGGGGCGTGCAGCTCGGGGGCGAGCACCTTGTCGCTGCCGAGCAGGGCTTCCAGCGTCATGGCGGCGGTGATGTCGGCGGTGGTGAACAGCCGCTGCAGGTCCGCGATGGCCATGACCAGCATGCCGAGCATGCCGTCGGTGCCGTTGATGAGGGCGAGGCCCTCCTTCTCCAGCAGCTCGACCGGCTCGATGCCGGCGGCGGCCAGCAGCTCGCCGGCGGGCTTCTCGACGCCGTCGGGGCCGGTGGCCACGCCCTCGCCCATGAGGACGAGCGCGCAGTGCGACAGCGGCGCGAGGTCGCCGGAGCAGCCGAGCGAGCCGAACTCGCGGACCACCGGGGTGATGCCCGCGTTGAGGAGCGCGGCCATGGTCTGCGCGACCAGCGGGCGGACGCCGGTGCGGCCGCTGGCGAGGGTCTTCATGCGCAGGAAGATCAGCGCGCGGACGACCTCGCGCTCGACCGCGGGACCCATCCCGGCGGCGTGCGAGCGCACCAGCGAGCGCTGCAGCTGGGCGCGCAGCTCGGGGCTGATGTGCCGGACGGCGAGGGCGCCGAAGCCGGTCGAGACGCCGTAGACGGGGCGCGGTTCGGCGGCGAGGGCGTCGATCCGGGCGCGCGCGGTCGCCATCTCGGCGATCGCGTCGGGGCCGATCTCGACCCGGGCGTTGCCCCGGGCGACGGCCAGCACGTCCTCGGCGCCGACGTCGGCCTTGCCGACCCGGACGAGCGGCGCGTGGGCGGCCGCAGCACTGTGCATATCCATATGCATCATCTCAGCAGGTGAATGGAGATATGACAACCATCTCGGCCCAGTCGGAACACCCGGGACCGGACCGGCCGGTCACCAGGATTTTCGAATACCCGGGCCGGTGCCGCACGCTGTGGGGAGGCGGACGGCGCAACGCCGGGCGCGGCGGACACGAAGGCGGGCGGGACGATGACGCGGGCGACGGCACGGCGGCGGGTGCTCCGGCTGCGCGGGGACGGGCGCGACTTCCGGCCGGACGCGCTGGCCGCCGAGGAGCCGCTGGAGATCCGGCTCGGCGGCGAACCGCTCACCGTCACCATGCGCACCCCCGGCCAGGACTTCGACCTGGTGGCGGGTTTCCTGGTCGGCGAGGGCCTGGTCGCCGCCGGCGAGGAGCTGGCGGCGCTGCGCTACTGCGCCGGCACCGACGCGGACGGCGCCAACACCTACAACGTGGTGGACGCGACGCTGCGCGACAGCGGCCGCCCGCTGCCGCTCTCCGCCCACCGCAACCTGCTCACCACCAGTGCCTGCGGACTGTGCGGCCGCGACACCGTGGACGCCGTGCGCACCCACGTCCGGCACCCGGTCGGCGAGGACCCGCTGCGCGTCCCGCCCGCGCTGCTCTACGCGCTGCCGGACCGGCTGCGCGCCGTCCAGCGCACCTTCGAGTCCACCGGCGGCCTGCACGCGGCGGGCCTGTTCGACGGCCGGACCGGCGAGCTGCTGTGCGCCCGCGAGGACGTCGGGCGGCACAACGCGGTGGACAAGGTGGTCGGCTGGGCACTGCGGGAGGGCCTGCTGCCGCTGACCGGCCATGTGCTCCTGGTCAGCGGCCGGGCCTCGTTCGAACTGACCCAGAAGGCGGCGCTGGCCGGGGTGCCGCTGCTGGCCGCGGTCTCGGCGCCGTCCTCGCTGGCCGCGGACCTCGCCGAGGAGCTGGGCCTGACCCTGGTCGGCTTCCTGCGCGGCGAGGGCGCCAACGTCTACACCCGCCCCGACCGGATCGCCTGAGCCCACGGCCCGGGGCCCCACCCCCGCCCCGCCCCTCGCCTCACCTCAACTCGGCCTCGACCAGGTCCGCCGCCCGCGCCGTACCGCCCTCGGCCCGGGCCGCGGCGCGCTCCGCCGCGAGCCGCCCGGCCACCGCCGGGTCCCCGGTCAGCTCCAGCAGCGCGGAGCGCAGCGCCCCGGCGGTCGCGTCCTCGGTGTCCAGCCGCCGGGCCACCCCGAGCGCCACCAGCGAGTCCGCGTTGGCGAACTGGTCGACGGCCTGCGGCACCGCGATCATCGGCACCCCGTGGAAGAGTCCCTCGCTGGCGCCGCCGGTGCCGGCGTGGGTGACGAAGGCGTCCGCCTGCGCCAGCACGTCGAACTGCGGCACCCAGCGGTGCACCTCGACATTGGCCGGCACCTCGCCCAGCGCGGCCGTGTCGGTGTGGCGGCCGATCTGCAGCACGACGTGCCAGCCGGGCAGGTCGCCGAAGGCCTCCACACAGGCCCGGTAGAAGGCCGGCCGGTCGGTGAAGGCCGAGCCGAGCGAGACCAGCAGCACCTTGTCCGCCCCGGCGGGCCGCTGCCAGCCGCCCTGCTGCGAGCGGTCGCCGAAGCACTGGCCGACGAAGGTGATCCGGTCGGTGTCGACCCGGTCCGCGCAGGGCTGCAGGGCCCGCGGGATCAGCGCCAGCGCGCGGTCCGGCCGGTTCTTGAACCGCTCGACGTCCCGCTCGGCGTCCTGGACGGCGACGCCGTTGTCGGCCAGCCAGTCGCCGAACCGCCGGTAGTGCTCGGGGCCGCCGGGCCCGGTGCGGAGCGCCTCGAACATCGGCGCCATGTCCTCCTCGAAGCCCTCCCAGCCGACCATCGTGGGCGACAGCTGCACCGCCGGCACGCCGTGCCCCTCGGCCACCGCCCGGGCGGCGAAGGCGCCGATGTCGTACAGCACGAGGTCGGGCCGGTCCTCGGCGAAGAGCTTCCGCAGCACCGGGGTCATCGCGAGGGCGTCGTCGAGGAAGACGTCCTGGACCGCGACCGGGTCCTCCGGCCACCCCGCGGGGTCGCCGTCGAGCGGCAGCGCGGTGTCGTACGGGACGTGCGTGGCGCCGGTGGACGCGACCGTGTCGGCGAAGGACGGCGCGTTGACGTAGCTCACCCGGTGGCCCCGGGCGACGAGCTCGGCGATCAGGGCGAGGCTGGGGTTGACGTGGCCGTGGGCCGGGATGGAAACCATGGCGACATGGGCGGAGCAGGTCATCTCGGTGGTCCTCTCGAAGACTGCCGTTCGATCCGTCGAGACGAGACGGTTCGTCTCGCTGACGTGCCACCAGAATGCACCGGCGGACCCGAACTGTCAAGACGATACGGACCGTCTCGTTGTCTCGGTAGAATGGCGCCCATGACCGGACCGCAGACCGCCCCCGACCCGAGCCGCCGCAACGAGCAGAGCCGCGCGGCCATCCTCACCGCCGCCGCCGAGCTCGTCGCCGAACTCGGCATCGGCAAGCTCACCATCGAGAAGATCGCCGCCCGCGCCGGCGTCGGCAAGCAGACCATCTACCGCTGGTGGCCCTCCAAGGGCGCCGTCGTCTTCGACGCCTTCCTCGCCGCCAGCGAGAACCCCTCCGGCAGCCTCGCCCTCCCCGACACCGGCGACCTCGGCGAGGACCTGCGGACCGTCCTGCGGCTCACCGCCCTCGAACTCGCCGACCCCGCCTTCGACCGGACCGGCCGCGCCCTCACCGCCGAGGTGCTCACCGACCCCGCCCTGCTGCGCGACTACCGCGAACGCCTCCTCGACCCGCTGCTGGCCGTCACCCGCGAACGTCTGCGGACCGCCCGCGAGGCCGGACAGCTGCGCCCCGACGCGGACCTCGACCTCGCGGTCGAACTCCTCTACGGCCCGCTGTACTACCGCTGGCTGCACGGCCTCGGCCCGCTCGACCCCGGCTACGCCGACCAGGTCGTCGCGGCCGTCCTGGGCGCGCTCGGCCCCGCCCGGGACTGAGCGCGCCCGGGACCGGTCCGGGGCTCAGGACCGGTTGCGGCGGCGCAGCATCAGCACCACGACGACGATCACCACGATCACCACCAGCACCACCGCGATGCCGATCACCAGCCCGATGATCTTGCCCAGGCCCTTCTTCTTCTTTTTCTTGGACTTGTCCTTGGACGCGGCCAGCTGCGCGGCGCCGTGGCGCTCCGCCGTCGCCCCGACCTGCACGGCGGCACCCTGCCCCGCCGACGCCGTCCGCGCCCCGGCACCGGCCGCCGAGGACACCGAGGACACCGAGGCTGCCGAAACCGTCGAAACCGCCGGAGCCGCCGAGGCCGCCGGCGCGGCCGCCAACGCCGTCCCGCCGAACGCGAGCACCGCGGAGAGCACCAGGCCCGTCACCCGAGCACGCACAGGAACCAACCCCCGTCATCGATCCGGCACGACCCCGACGGCCCGCCGACCGCCGACACCATCCCACGCGCACCCGGCCCCGCCCACCCCCACGACCGGACCGCGACCCGCTCGGAACCAACCGGTCACCGAAGCACCACACTCCCCCGGTCCCCCGGGCCCCGCGCCGGTCCCCGGGTCAGCCGCCGGGCGGGGAGGCGGGGCCGGCGAGGGCGACGGCGACCAGGGCGCGGAGGGCGGCGGCGACCTGGCCGAGCGGGAGGGTCGCGTCGTCGGCGAAGAGTTCGAGGAGCCAGCCGCCCGCCGGGTTCTGGCCGCCGGCCGCGACCATGCCCCGGTAGCCGGAGACCACCAGCATGGCCTCCTCCGCCGGGTCGTTGCCCGCCGCCCCGGCGCGCAGCGCGAAGGCGCCGCCGCGCACGGCGGTCCGGGTCAGCGGGTAGTGGCGGAGGTCGAAGACGGCGTCCGGGGCCTCGATCTGGGCGCGCTGGGTCTCCGCCCGGGTGCTGCTCGGCCCGCTGGTCATCCGGTAGACGGCGTGCCGCGCGGTGTGCATGAGCTGCGAACCGGGCGGCACGTAGGAGATCCACCAGCCGACCGCGTCCAGCAGCCGGGCCGTGGTCTCGGCGACGACGGCGAGCTTGCCCATGGTGTCGGCCGGGTGGACGGCGCGGGCGGTGCCCTGCCGGTCGAGCGCGGCGAGCACCGCGGTGAGCAGCTGCCCGGGGTCGGCGCTGTGCGCGGCGCCGCGGAACCGCCGGCGGTCGCCGGTACCGGCCCGGCCGCCGGCCCGGGGGCGCCCGTCGGTGCGGTACTGCGGGTCGGCGGCGTCCGCGAGCAGCACCGTCGGGTCGGGGGCGAAGCCGGGCCCGTGGCTGCGGCCGGCGACCACCGGGTGCGCGGCGCGGGCGGCCTTGGCCCGGTACTGGGCGGCGTCGGCGAGCCGGAAGAGCCGGTCGGGGGTGGTGACGGGGCCGATGGAGTCCCCGGTGGAGGCGACCCCGCAGGCGACGCCCTCGCCGTCGGCCAGGGCCAGCGCCCGCGCGCACAGCTCCTCGGCGACGGCGACCACCTCGTCCGCCTTGCGGCCCTCGACGAGCAGGCAGAACTCGTCGCCGCCGAGCCGGGCCGCGAGGCTCCCGGGGAGTTTCGCGGCGGCCAGGGACAGCTGGTGGGCGAAGCGTTCCAGCAGCCGGTCGCCCACCTCGTGCCCGAGCTGGTCGTTGACCCTCTTGAGGCCGTTGACGTCGCAGACCACCAGGGACACCACGGTGTTGTCCCGGTTGTGTGCGGCCAGCGCGCTCTCCAGCCGGGCGTCCACCGCACGCCGGTTGGCGAGGCCGGTGAGCGGGTCGGAGAAGGCGAGCCTGCGCAGGTCGGCGAGGCGCTCGGTCTGGGCGAGACCGGCCGAGATCTGGGCGGCGAGCAGGGTCGCGTAGTCGGCGTCGGCCTCGGTGAACTCCGCCGACCCGGCGGTCCGGGCCAGGTAGAGCTCGCCCCAGGCCTGCCCGTGCAGCACGATCGGCGCGACCACGCAGCAGGCCCGGCCGCGTCGGCGCAGCGCGGCGGCGCGTTCCTGGCAGTACGCGCCGGCGGTCGGGTGGGCGTGCCCGGCGTGCGGCTGGGAGTTGTCGGCGGTCTGCACCCAGGCGCGCGGCAGCCGGCCGGTGGTCCAGCGCTCCTCCAGGTACGTGACGATCTCGGGGAAGTCGGCGACCGGGTAGGACTCGTCCTCGGGCAGCTCCTCCTCCCCGGGGGAGAGCTCGCCGTGGTTCACCAGGACCCGCAGCCGGCCGGACTCGCGGTCCCAGACCGAGACGGCGGCCATCGCGGCATCGAGCGCCCCGGTGGCACGGGCGGCGGCGGCCCGGACGGCCTCCAGCGGGGTGAGCGCCCCCGCCATGTCCTGGGCGAGCTCGACCACGGCCGCCAGTCGCGCGTCGGTGGCCGCACCGCCGACGGGGGTGCGGGGCACCCCGGGGGCGGGGGGCGCCGGCGCGGCCTCCGCCGACTGCCGCGTCCGGTCGCAGTCGCGGTCCGTCATGATCGCCTCACTGCTCACCGGCTCGCCTCGCTCCCTGTGCCCGGTCCTCCTGGTGGCCGGCGGACGACCGCCGTGCCCGCACCGTCCGTACCGGCGCGGCCACCGAAGGCTCCCGAAGGTCCTACCCGTCCGACATCGGATACCCGCCCGACGGTTCGCCACTCCGACCGCCCGACCGGAGCGCCTGCACCAAGACTATGGCGGTTTCGTTCGGTTATGCCCCGTTTGGGAGTCGGGATTCACCGGACCGGGCGGCCTTCAACCGTTCGGCGTGGCGCGACGGGCCGCCCGTAGGACGGTGACGAGGCAACGGGGGCGGTGACGGGATCAGCGACAGGACCGGTGGCGGGCTGTGACGGGAGCCGGGCCCGGAGGGCGACGGGCCCGCGACAGGGCGGCGCCGAACCACCGCCGAACGGCTTCCGGACGGCTTCCGGACGGCTTCCGGCCGACTTCCGGACGGCCGTCGGGCCCGCCCCGGCCGCGCTGCTCGCCGCGTACTACTCGCCGTGCGGCCGCCGGGAGAGCAGCCACGGCTCGACCAGTCCGAGGCCCCGCACCGGGCGGCGCCACATCGGCTGCAGATTGAACCGGTGCCCCGCCTCCGGCAGCGGCCCGTGCTGCCCGGTGGGCGGCATCCCCGCGGCCACCGACAGGGCGTCGGCCAGCCCGGACCCGTCCTCCCCGGCCGGCGCGACACTGCCGTACTGCTCCAGCGCGGCCGCGAACTCGCCGTCGATCAGCACCGCGTCCTTGGGCGCGATCGAGGTGAGCCGGCTGGCCAGGTTCACCGTGGTGCCGAACACGTCGCCCATCCGCGAGGTGACCGTGCCGAAGGCCATGCCGACCCGCAGGGCGGGGATGGTGTCGTCCTCGGCCAGCGCCTCGATCAGGCTGAGCGCGATCCCGGCCGCGACCACCGGGTCCTCGGAGACGAAGAGGATCTCGTCGCCGAGCGTCTTGATCACCCGGCCGCCCCGGCCGACGATCAGGTCGGAACAGGTGTTCTCGAAGGTCTCGACCAGCTCGCCGAGCTCCTCCTCCTCCAGCCGCCGGGACAGCCGGGTGAAACCGACCAGGTCGGCGAAGCACACCGCGAGCCGGCCGCTGGTGATCTCGTTGTCCTCGGCGGCCTGCACCACCCGGCCGGTGACGGCGGCCAGCTGCCGCCGCCAGACGTACACCAGGAACTGCTCCAGCTCCGGCAGCAGCAGCTCGACCAGCGGGTAGGCGACATCGGCCCGGGTGAGACCGGGCTCGACGGACTGGGTGAGGTTCTCCAGGAAGGTGTCCATCTGCCAGCCCGCGAGCCGGGCCGTGGTCTGCCCGGTGGACCGGGCCACCTGGATCGCCATCGACTCGCTCAGCAGGCCCGACTCGACCAGGCCCGCCAGCCGGCGCAGCGCGATCACATCGCCGTCGGTCAGCGCCCGGGACTGGCCGATGTCCGGGAAGCCCATCGCCCGCCAGAAGCGGGTGGCCAGTTCCATCGGGACGTCGGCGGCCCGCGCGGCCTGGTAGGGGGTGTAGCGGCGTGGCGCGTCCAGGATCAGGCGTTCGAGGTCGAGGGCGACGGTCTGGTCGTCGGAGCCCGCCGGGCCGCCGTTGCCGTCGGCGCCGTCGCCGCCGCCGTTGCTGCCGTCCTCTGCCACCGGTCCGTCCCCGTGCGGTCGCCGCACTCGCCTCGTGTCGTGCCAGTGCGGGCCGGCCGCCCCCGTTCGGGCAGTGGCGCGCCTCACACTGCTGCCAGGTGGAATGTTCGCACGGAATCGCGCGATCCGGGGCATCCGCCCGAGTCAAGGGGAGGTAAGGAGAGGCACGGTGACCCGCCCGGCGCACGACGCGCGACCCGCCCGGCGCGGGGTCCGGAACAGGGCTCCGCCCCGCACCGCCGTCGCCGCCCCGCACCGCGCCGCCCGGACAGCCCCGCTACCGCCCGTCGCGCGGCTCCGGGCGCACATGGACGACGTCCCCCGCGCCGACCGCCCGCCGCCCGCCGTCCGGGGTACGGACCACCAGCTGCCCGGCCCCGTCCACCGCGACCGCCTCGCCGATCAGTTCACGGTCGCCGGGCAGCAGCACCTTCACCGGCCGGCCCAGCGTGGTGCAGCGCTGCGCGTACGCGCGCAGCAGGCCGCTGGTGTGCGGGTCCCCGCCGGCGGCCGTCCACTCCCCGTACAGCTCGGCGAACTCGCGCAGCAGCGCGCGCAGCAGGGTGGGCCGGTCGGTGACGGCGGCGCCGGCCAGGGCCAGCGAGGCGGCGGTGGGGACGGGCAGTTCGGCGGCCCGCAGCGACACGTTGAGACCCAGACCGGCGACCACCGCCCCGCCGCCCAGCTCGGTCAGGATGCCGCCGACCTTGCGCTCCGCGCCGTCGACCTCCACCTGCAGGTCGTTGGGCCACTTCAGGCCGACCTCGACCTCGGCGACCCGGCTCAGGGTGCTCGCGGCGGCGACGCCGACCAGGATCGGCAACCAGCCGTACCGTTCGACGGGTACCTCGTCCGGGCGAAGCAGGAGGGAGAGGAAGAGGCCGGAACGGGCGGGCGCGGTCCACTGCCGTTCCAGCCGGCCGCGGCCGGAGTTCTGCGACTCGGCGATCAGCACCGCGCCCTGCGGGGCGCCCGCGCGGGCCCGGGCGGCGAGGTCGGTGTTGGTGGAACCGGTCTCCTCGACGACGTCCAGCGAGGTCCAGAGCCCACCGGGGCGCACCAGGTCCCGGCGGAGCGTGGCGGCGTCCAGCGGCGGGCGGTCCAGGTCGGTCCACGGCGACGGTCCGGCGTGGCCGAGGCCGCGCAGTCCACTGCGGCGGGGGGTGTCGGAGGTCATGCGGCTCACCTTAGGGCTGTGGCCGGGAGGCCGTACGCCGTCCCATCGTCTCCCGGAACGGGCACCGACGACACTGTGGCGCTGGCCATAACCGCCGGACATTACGCCGGGCCCTCCGCGCTGGCTACGCTACCCAACGGTAGTTCGTTGTGCCGCCCTGCACCCCTCGTCCGCGCCGCCCCCACCCGGCCCGCGCCACCGAAAACAGGTAGCGGCCCAGGATCAGGGAGAGCCACCGGAATGACCGAGGCGTCGCACGACCCGCACACCACCGCCGGCAAGCTCGCCGACCTCCGGCGCAGGATCGACGAGGCGGTGCACTCCGGCTCCGCCAAGGCGGTCGAGAAGCAGCACGCCAAGGGCAAACTGACGGCCCGCGAGCGTGTCGTGGAGCTGCTGGACGAGGACTCCTTCGTCGAGTTCGACGAGTTCGCCCGGCACCGCTCGATCAACTTCGGCCAGGAGAAGAACCGGCCGTACGGCGACGGCGTGGTGACCGGCTACGGCACCGTGGACGGCCGTCAGGTCGCCGTGTTCGCTCAGGACTTCACCGTCTTCGGCGGCTCGCTCGGCGAGGTCTTCGGCGAGAAGATCGTCAAGGTCATGGACTTCGCGCTGAAGACCGGCTGCCCGGTCATCGGCATCAACGACTCCGGTGGCGCCCGGATCCAGGAGGGCGTCGTCTCGCTCGGCCTGTACGGCGAGATCTTCCGCCGCAATGTGCACGCCTCCGGGGTGGTCCCGCAGATCTCGCTGATCATGGGCCCCTGCGCGGGCGGCGCGGTCTACTCCCCCGCGATCACCGACTTCGTGGTGATGGCCGACCGGACCTCGCACATGTTCATCACCGGCCCCGACGTGATCAAGACCGTCACCGGCGAGGACGTCGGCATGGAGGAGCTGGGCGGCGCGCGCACCCACAACACCAAGTCCGGCAACGCGCACTACCTGGCGGCGGACGAGAAGGAGGCGATCGAGTACGTCAAGAGCCTGCTCTCGTACCTGCCCTCCAACAACCTCTCCGACCCGCCGGCCTTCCCGGAGGAGGCGGACCTGTCCGTCACCGACGAGGACCTCGAACTCGACACCCTGGTGCCGGACTCGGCGAACCAGCCGTACGACATGCACCACGTGATCGAGCACGTGCTCGACGACGGCGAGTTCCTGGAGACCCAGCCGCTCTACGCCGGCAACATCATCACCGGCTTCGGCCGGGTCGAGGGCCACCCGGTCGGCATCGTGGGCAACCAGCCGATGGACCTGGCGGGCTGCCTGGACATCGCCGCCAGTGAGAAGGCCGCGCGGTTCATCCGCACCTGCGACTCCTTCAACATCCCCGTCATCACCTTCGTCGACGTGCCCGGCTTCCTGCCCGGCACCGAGCAGGAGTGGGACGGCATCATCCGCCGCGGCGCCAAGCTGATCTACGCCTACGCCGAGGCGACCGTCCCGCTGATCACCGTGATCACCCGCAAGGCATTCGGCGGCGCGTACGACGTCATGGGCTCCAAGCACCTCGGCGCCGACCTCAACCTGGCCTGGCCGACCGCGCAGATCGCCGTGATGGGCGCCCAGGGCGCGGTCAACATCCTGCACCGGCGGGAGATCGCCGAGGCCGACGCGGCCGGCCTCGCCGACGAGAAGCGGGCCGAGCTGATCGCCTCCTACGAGGACACCCTGCTCAACCCGTACCTGGCGGCCGAGCGCGGCTACGTGGACGCGGTGATCGCACCCAGCGAGACCCGCCGGCACATCGTCCGCGGCCTGCGCGCGCTGCGCGGCAAGCGCGAGGTGCTGCCCCCGAAGAAGCACGGCAACATTCCGCTGTAGTGGCTCCTCCCAGGAGGAACGCGAGAGGATTGAGCATGGCCCCGATCCACGTGCTGCACGGGCAGCCGACCCCCGAGGAGCTGGCCACCGTCCTGGCGGTGGTCCAGTCCCGGGCCGCCGCCGCGCAGGCCGCCGCCGAGGCGGCCCGCCGCGCGGGCGACGGCCCGGACTCCGCCTGGAACGACCGCGCGCGCCGACTGCGCGCGACCCCGCGCCCCGGCGTCAACGCCTGGCGCACCTCCGGCTGGGCCGGTTAGCGACGCTCGCCACGGCCGCCCGGCACTGCCCGCCGCAGTGCCGGGCGGCCGTTCGCGCACCTGCTTCCCGCTCCCGCTGCGGGCCCGGATTGCCCCGAAAGCTGAGTACGCGTACTCAGGCGCCCCGCCGACCGGGGGCGCACCCTGGAACGATGCTCTGGTCAGACCCCCGCGACGAGCCCTCCCCGGAAGCCCGGCGCATGCAGCGACGGCTGCACCGGGCCGGTCATGTGCTCGCCGTCCTCGCGCTGGTGATCGCCGTCCTGCTGATGGTCTGACGACCGCGGAACGACCGCCCGGAGCAGCCCTCTACCCTGGTGGCATGACCGACCGCCGCTCCCTCGTGCTCGCCTCCGCCTCCCCCGCCCGGCTCGGGCTGCTGCGTCAGGCGGGCCTCGACCCGCGCGTGGTGGTCAGCGGCGTCGACGAGGACGCCCTCACCGCCGCCACCCCCGCCGAACTCGCCCTCGTGCTCGCCGAGGCCAAGGCCGAGGCTGTCGCCGTCACCCTCACCGGGGGCGAGCTGGTGATCGGCTGCGACTCGGTGCTGGAGCTGGACGGCCAGGCCCTCGGCAAGCCCGCCGACGAGGCCGAGGCACTGGCCCGCTGGCAGGCCATGCGCGGCCGGGCCGGCGTGCTGCGCACCGGCCACTGCGTGATCGACACCACCACCGGCCGGCAGGCCTCCGCCACCGCCTCCACCACCGTCCGGTTCGGCACCCCGGACGACGCCGAGGTCGCCGCGTACATCGCGACCGGCGAGCCGCTGCACGTGGCCGGGGCGTTCACCCTGGACGGCCGTTCGGCCCCGTTCGTCGAGGGCATCGACGGCGACCCGGGCAATGTCATCGGGCTCTCGCTGCCGCTGCTGCGCGGACTGCTCACCGAACTCGGCGTGCGGATCACCGACCTCTGGGTCTGACGGGTGACCGGCCCGGCACCCGTGCCGGGCCCCGCACCCCTGTCCGCACCGGACCCTGCGGGTACGACGGGCCCGCGCACGCCGCGGACCGGGTCGCGCCGGGGTGTCTCCCGCGCGCCGGGAGTCGGCCACCGGAGCGCCGCCGGGGCGTCGCCCACGCGCCAAAGAGCGGCACAATTGTCGCCATCTGCCCCGCCGACAATCCGATGTGATGCACGCTAGAGGAGCGCCCGGACGGCGCCGACGCTCCAAACCGACGGGGGAGATGGCGAGCGGATGACCGACAGTCTGCTCAACGTCCTGCTGGGCCTGGTGGCCAGCGCGATCAGTGCCGTCCTCGGCTGGCTCGGCCAGAGCCTGCGCCGAAGACGCCGGCTGGAACGGACCAGGGAGTTCCTCGGCCTGCCCGCCGGCAGCGAGTGCCTGATCGTGGTCAACCGCAGCATCGGCACCGGCGCGCACCCCCGGACGGTCACCCGGCGCGACGCCTACGCGCTGATGGAACTGGCCGCCCTGGTGAAGGAGTGCGGCGCGCACACGGACCTGGTCGCGCACGACGCCGCCCCGCGCGGCCTCGGCGCCAAGACCGAGTTCTGCTTCGGCGGCCCCGTCTCCAACGAGCGGATGGCCGCCCACCTCGCCTGGGGCCTGCCGGGGGTCGTGATCTCGAACGACCAGGTGGTGCGGGACAACACCATCACCATCGGCGGCCGGTCGTACGCCGCCGACCTCCAAGCCGGGGAGTACGTCCTGCTCGCCCGGCTGGCCACGCCCGGGCACGGCCGCCCGGTCTTCCTGATCTCCGGCCAGACCGGCATCGCCAACCACGCCGGCGTCCGCCACCTGGTCGCCCACCACCGCCGGCTGGTCCGCCGGTACGGCACGGACGGCACCTTCGCCCTGCTGCTCAAGGTGGTCAACCCGGGCGCCTACGGCCCGGACGTGGTCGAGCAGGTCGCCGACGTCACCACCCTGGCCCTGGAGCGCGCACCGACGCCCCCGGGCGGTCCGGACAGCATCGCCGGAACCGCTCCCGGAAGCACGCCGGCGGTCGCACCCGCAACGGCACCCGCAACAGCACCCGCGCCGGCTCCCGGCCCGGCCCCCGCATCCGCCCCCACTCCTTGAACGGCACGCGCGCCGCCGGCAGGTGCCACCCGGCCCGCCGGACCCTCCGCGCCGCCACGCCGCCCCGTCACCGAGCGCAGTCGCCGCACCACCCAGGCCGTATGCGCCATCACCTGCACATACTCCCGTCGGGCCGCCCACCACCCGTCCGGGCGCATCACCCTCTGTGTGGGATAGTTCACAACCTGGGGCTACTCGCCGGTACTGCCCAGGAATCCATAAACTCAACGAGGTTCAAGAAGGGAGCCACAGTGCGCAAGGTGCTCATCGCCAACCGCGGGGAAATCGCTGTCCGCGTCGCCCGGGCCTGCTCGGACGCCGGTATCGCCAGCGTCGCCGTCTACGCCGAGCCGGACCGGGATGCGCTGCACGTCCGCGCGGCCGACGAGGCTTATGCGCTGGGCGGCGACACCCCCGGCACCAGCTACCTGGACATCGCCAAGGTCCTCCAGGCCGCCGCCGACTCGGGTGCGGACGCCGTCCACCCCGGCTACGGCTTCCTGTCGGAGAATGCCGAGTTCGCCCAGGCCGTCCTCGACGCGGGCCTCACCTGGATCGGCCCGCCGCCGCAGGCCATCCGCGACCTGGGTGACAAGGTGACCGCCCGGCACGTGGCGCAGCGCGCCGGTGCCCCGCTGGTCGCCGGTACGCCGGACCCGGTCTCGGGGGCCGAGGAGATCGTCGCCTTCGCCCAGGAGCACGGCCTGCCGGTCGCCATCAAGGCGGCCTTCGGCGGCGGCGGTCGCGGCCTCAAGGTCGCCCGCAACCTGGAGGAGATCCCGGAGCTGTACGACTCGGCGGTCCGGGAGGCGGTCGCCGCCTTCGGTCGCGGCGAGTGCTTCGTCGAGCGCTACCTGGACAACCCGCGGCACGTCGAGACCCAGTGCCTCGCGGACAAGCACGGCAACGTGGTGGTCGTGTCCACCCGTGACTGCTCGCTGCAGCGCCGGCACCAGAAGCTGGTCGAGGAGGCGCCCGCGCCGTTCCTGACCCCCGAGCAGAACGCCGAGCTGTACCGGGCGTCGAAGGCCATCCTCAAGGAGGCCGGCTACGAGGGCGCCGGGACCTGCGAGTTCCTCGTGGCGGTGGACGGCACGATCTCCTTCCTGGAGGTCAACACCCGTCTGCAGGTGGAGCACCCGGTCACCGAGGAGGTCACCGGGATCGACCTGGTCCGGGAGATGTTCCGGATCGCGGACGGCGAGGAGCTCGGTTACGGCGACCCGGAGGTGCGGGGTCACTCCTTCGAGTTCCGTATCAACGGCGAGGACCCGGGCCGCAACTTCCTGCCCGCGCCGGGCACGGTGACGCTGTTCGCGCCGCCGTCGGGCCCGGGCGTCCGGCTGGACTCGGGCGTGGAGACCGGTTCGGTCATCGGCCCCGCCTGGGACTCGCTGCTGGCCAAGCTGATCGTGTCCGGCCGGGACCGCAAGCAGGCGCTGGAGCGGGCGCGGCGTGCGCTGGCCGAGTTCAAGGTCGAGGGCATGGCGACGGCCATCCCGTTCCACCAGGCGGTCGTGACCGACCCGGCGTTCGCGCCGGAGGTGCACGGCAGCGAGGGGCCGTTCACGGTCTACACCCGGTGGATCGAGACGGACTTCGACAACACGATCCCCGCGTTCGCCGGTGCGGCCGGCGAGGGCGAGGAGGCGGAGGGCCGGGAGACCGTGGTCGTCGAGGTCGGCGGCAAGCGGATCGAGGTCTCGCTGCCGTCCTCGCTGGGCGTCGCCGCCGCTCCGGCGGCCGGTGCGGGGGCCGCGAAGGCCAAGCGCCGGGTCGGTGCCAAGAAGGCCGGTTCGGCGGTCAGCGGTGACACGCTGGCCTCGCCGATGCAGGGCACCATCGTGAAGGTCGCGGTGGAGGAGGGTCAGGTCGTCGCCGAGGGCGAGCTGATCGTCGTCCTGGAGGCGATGAAGATGGAGCAGCCGCTGAACGCGCACAAGGCGGGCACGGTCGTCGGCCTCAAGGCCGAGGTGGGTGCGAGCGTCTCCAGCGGCGCGGCGCTCTGCGAGATCAAGGACTGATTCCGGGCCCGATCGGGCACTGACAGGTCCGCCGCCGGTCCGTACACCCTCGGGTGTGCGGACCGGTCACGTTTTCGGCGGCCGTGCGGTGGTGCGCGGTGCGGTGAGCCGGGCCGGCGGCCCCGCCCCGCGGGCCTCAACGCCCGCGCGGCAGGCCCAGTTCGGCGAGTCTGACCGGCAGCGGTCCACCGGGACCGCCCGGACCGCCGGGACCGCCGTGGGTGCCGGGCCGCCGCTGGCCGGGCAGCGGGGCCCCGCCGGGCGGCGCCGCGCTGCGGCGGACCAGCGGGCCGGGCTGGGTCTGGTGGACGGGGCCGCTGCCGGTGCCGTGGACCGGGGCGTCCCCGGACGGCGGGGCACCGAGCGGGGCGAGGTCGATCTGCACCCCGCAGTCGGCGAGCGCGTCCAGTTCACGGGCGGTGGCGTCGTCCGCGGTGGCGTGCTCGTCGGTGACCAGCCGGGTGATGGTCTCGGTGGGGACGGTCTGGAACATGGTGTCCGCGCCGAGCTTGGTGTGGTCGGCGAGGATGATCACCTCGGCGGCCGACTGCACCAGTGCCCGGTCCACGCTCGCGGAGAGCATGTTCGTCGTCGAGAGCCCGCGTTCGGCGGTGAGCCCGCTGCCCGAGACGAAGGCCTTGGTGACCCGCAGCCCGTGCAGCGACTGCTCGGCACCGCTGCCGACCAGGGCGTAGTTGGAACCGCGCAGGGTGCCGCCGGTCATCACCACCTCGACCCGGTTGGCGTGCGCCAACGCCTGGGCGACGAGGAGGGAGTTGGTGACCACCGTCAGCCCGGGCACCCGGGCGAGTCGGCGGGCGAGTTCCTGGGTGGTGGTGCCTGCGCCGACCACCACGGCGTCGCCTTCCTCCACCAGTCCGGCGGCGAGATCGGCGATGGCGCTCTTCTCGGCGGCGGAGAGGTGGGTCTTCTGCGGATAGCCGGGTTCGCGGCTGAAGCCGCCGGGGAGCACCGCGCCGCCGTGCCGGCGGTCGAGGAGCCCTTCTGCCTCCAGTGCCCGTACGTCGCGGCGCACGGTCACTTCGGAGGTCTGGACGACGCGGGCCAACTCCCGGAGCGAGACGGCTCCGTTGGCGCGCACCATTTCGAGGATCAACTGGCGACGTTCTGCTGCAAACACAGAACCGACGGTAACCTGCGTGACCGTCTGCTTTCAGGCGTTTGCTGCTAGTAGCGGGAATTGCTCACGCCCGAGCGGCGCGTGACCGTACAATTCGCGCCGCCGGTACGCCGGGGCTGCGCCCGCCGTCCGGGTGACGCCCCCGGACGCGCGAAGGGCGGCCGCCGAACGGCGACCGCCCTCAACTGGGCGCCGGAGGCTCAGGATTCGCCGGCGTCGCGCTTGCGGATGTGGAGCTGGCGGGCGGCCTCGGCGGTGGAGCCGGAGACCGACGGGTAGACGGTGAAGGCGCTGGCCACCTGTTCGACCGTCAGATTGGCGTCCACCGCGAGCGCGATCGGGTGGATCAGTTCGCTGGCCCGCGGGGCGACGACCACGCCGCCGACCACGATGCCGGTGCCGGGGCGGCAGAAGAGCTTCACGAAGCCGTCCCGGATGCCCTGCATCTTGGCGCGCGGGTTGCCGCGCAGCGGGAGCTTGACCTCGACCGCGTCCATCTTGCCGCACTTCACGTCGGCCGCGGTGTAGCCGACGGTGGCGATCTCGGGGTCGGTGAAGACGTTGGAGGCCACGGTCTTGAGGTTCAGCGGCTGCACCGCGTCGCCGAGCGCGTGGTACATCGCGATCCGGCCCTGCATGGCGGCGACCGAGGCGAGCATGAAGACGCCGGTGCAGTCGCCGGCCGCGTACACGCCGGGGGCGGAGGTGCGCGACACCCGGTCGACCTGGATCTGGCCCCAGTCGTTGAGCTTGACCCCGGCCTCCTCCAGGCCCATCTCCGCGGTGTTCGGGATCGAGCCGACCGCCATCAGGCAGTGGGTGCCCTCGATCACCGTGCCGTCGGAGAGGGTGACCTCGACCGTGTCGCCGATCCGCTTGACCGTTTCGGCGCGGGAGCGGCTCATGACGTTCATGCCGCGGCGGCGGAAGACCTCTTCCAGCACCTCGGCGGCGTCCGGGTCCTCGCCCGGCAGCACCCGGTCGCGCGAGGAGACCAGGGTGACCCGGGAGCCCAGCGCCTGGTAGGCACCGGCGAACTCGGCGCCGGTGACGCCGGAGCCGACCACGATCAGCTCGCGCGGCAGCTCCTCCAGGTCGTACACCTGGGTCCAGGTCAGGATCCGCTCGCCGTCCGGCTGGGCGTCCGGGAGCTCGCGCGGGTGGGCGCCGGTGGCGATCAGCACCGCGTCGGCGCGCACGGACTGCACGCTGCCGTCGGGGGCGTCGACCAGCACCTCGCGGGAGCCGTCCGCGGCCTGCCCGCCGGTGCCCAGCCGGCCCCGGCCGCGCAGCACGGTGACGCCCGCCCGGGTGACGGACTGGGTGATGTCGTGGGACTGCGCGATCGCCAGCCGCTTCACCCGGCGGTTGACCTTGCCGAGGTCGACACCGACCACCCGGGCCGGGCTGTCGATGTGCGGGGTGTCGTCGGCGACGATGATGCCGAGCTCCTCGTACGAGCTGTCGAAGGTCGTCATCACCTCCGCCGTCGCGATCAGCGTCTTCGACGGCACGCAGTCCGTGAGCACCGCCGATCCGCCCAGGCCGTCGCGGTCGACGACGGTCACCTCCGCGCCGAGCTGGGCCGCGACGAGCGCCGCCTCGTAGCCGCCTGGTCCGCCACCGATGATCACGATCCGAGTCACGTCACCCATTGTCCCGCACGCCGGGAGCACTGCCACGCCGGGGTCGGGGCTTCTGTCGGATCGGCCGGTGAACGTAGGCTTCGCCCCATGCCCCTTTACGCCGCGTATGCCACCAACCTCGATGCCCGGCAGATGACCCGCCGCGCCCCGCACTCGCCACTGCGCGGCACGGGCTGGCTGTCCGGCTGGCGGCTGACCTTCGGCGGCGAGCACCTCGGCTGGGAGGGTTCGCTGGCCACCGTGGTGGAGGACGAGAAGGACCAGGTCTTCGTCTCGCTGTACGACGTGTCGCCGATGGACGAGGAGGGGCTGGACCGCTGGGAGGGCGTCCAGCTCGGGATCTACCGCAAGACCCGGCTCCGGGCGCAGACCCTGGACGGCGACGTGCCGGTCTGGACGTACGTGCTGAACGACTACGAGGGCGGCCTGCCGGCGGCCCGCTACCTGGGCCTGATCGCGGACGCGGCGGAGAGCGCCGGCGCCCCCGACGACTACGTGCTGGACCTGCGCCGCCGTCCCTGCTGAGACCTCTTTGGAGATTGCTCCGGGTCGCGGCGCGTTTCCGCCGCCCCGGAGCTGTACGTTCACGCCATCCGGGTAACGATCCGGCACGTCGTACCAGGATTTTCTACGCGCGTAGCCATTTCCCGTCTATCCTCGGACGTGTGAACGCATCTCCTCAGTCGGTCGTCTCCGCCGACCCCTACGCCGCCGCCCAGGCCGCCGCCGAGCGCCTGCGCGAGCTGACCGGTGCCGAGCGCCACGACGTCGCCCTGGTGATGGGCTCCGGCTGGGTGCCGGCCGCCGACGCCCTCGGCGAGACCGTGGCTGAGTTCCCGGTCACCGACCTCCCGGGCTTCCCCGCCGCCGCCGTGGCCGGTCACGCCGGCACGATCCGCTCGGTGCGGATCGGCGAGAAGCGGGCCCTGATCTTTCTGGGCCGCAACCACTACTACGAGGGCCACGGGGTCGCCACCGTCGTCCACGGCGTGCGCACCGCCGCCGCGGCCGGCTGCGGGACCATCGTGCTGACCAACGGCTGCGGCGGTCTGCGCCCGACCTGGGTCCCCGGCCAGCCGGTCCTGATCAGCGACCACATCAACCTGACGGCGGACTCCCCGATCGTCGGCGCGAACTTCGTCGACCTCACCGACCTCTACTCCAAGCGGCTGCGCGAGCTCTGCCGCGAGGTGGACCCGACCCTCGACGAGGCCGTCTACGTCCAGTTCCGCGGCCCGCACTACGAGACCCCGGCCGAGGTCAACATGGCCCGGGTGATCGGCGGCGAGCTGGTCGGCATGTCGACCACGCTGGAGGCCATCGCGGCCCGCGAGGCCGGCGCCGAGGTGCTGGGCATCTCCCTGGTCACCAACCTGGCGGCCGGCATGACCGGCGAGCCGCTCAACCACGCCGAGGTGCTGGAGGCCGGCAAGGCCTCCGCCGAGCGGATGGGCGCGCTGCTGGCCAAGGTCCTCGAGCGGATCTGACGCCGGGCGACAGCGGCATGAGCGACGGGGCCCGCGGACGGGCGTGATCCGGTGATCACAGCCGCCCGCGGGCCCCGTCCGCGTGCCCGGGCCCGACACGCCGCCGCCCGGGGGCGCCGGACACCGCCTCCCGCCGCCGGCACGCCGTACGTTTCGTCCCGCACCTCCCTGCCCCGCCCCGTGCCTCCCGCACCGCCCGTACGACCGGCACCGCCCCGTACGACCGGCACCGCCCGACCCGCCGGGCCCGGTCCGGCCCGGTCCGGAGCCACCTCCCGGCCGACCACCGACGCACTTCCCGATGGAGCTGCAGCCATGACGCAGGCAACCACCACCGACCTCCTCGCCCGGGCCCGTACCTGGCTCGCCGAGGACCCGGACCCGCAGACCCGCGAGGAGCTCGCCGCGCTGCTCGCCGACGCCGAGACCCCGGACGCCGACGCCAACGCCAAGCTCGCCTGGTCCGAGCTGGCCGACCGCTTCGCCGACCGCCTCCAGTTCGGCACCGCCGGCCTGCGCGGCGAGCTCGGCGCCGGCCCGATGCGGATGAACCGCGCCGTGGTGATCCGGGCCGCCGCCGGCCTGGTCGCGTACGTCAAGCGGCAGGGCCTCGGCGACCTCGTCGTGATCGGCTACGACGCCCGCCACAAGTCCTACGACTTCGCCCGCGACACCGCCGCCGTGGTGGTCGGCGCCGGCCTGCGCGCGCTGCTGTTCCCGCGCCCGCTGCCCACCCCGGTGCTCGCCTTCGCGGTCCGCCACCTCGGCGCCGCCGCCGGTGTGACCGTCACCGCCAGCCACAACCCGCCGCAGGACAACGGCTACAAGGTCTACCTGGGCGACGGCTCGCAGATCGTGCCCCCGGCGGACGCCGGCATCGCCGCCGAGATCGACGCGATCGGCTCGCTGACCGAGGTCCCGCTCGCCGCGGACGGCTGGGAGACGGTGGACGAGTCCGTCGTCGAGGCCTACCTCGACCGCGCCGCGTCGATCGTCGACCCGCACAGCGCGCGGGAGCTCGACATCGTCTACACCCCGATGCACGGCGTCGGGCGCGACACCTTCCTCGCCGCCGTGGACCGGGCCGGCTTCCCCGCCCCCACCGTGGTCGCCGAGCAGGCCGAGCCGGACCCGGACTTCCCGACCGTCGCCTTCCCCAACCCGGAGGAGCCGGGGGCGATGGACCTCGCCTTCCGCACCGCCGCCGAGGCCCGCCCGGACATCGTCATCGCCAACGACCCGGACGCCGACCGCTGCGCGGTGGCCGTCCCGGCCGACGGCGGGGACGGCTGGCGGATGCTGCGCGGCGACGAGGTCGGCGCGCTGCTGGGCGCCGCGCTGGTCTCCAAGCGGGCCGTCGGCACCTTCGCCACCACCATCGTCTCCTCCACCCTGCTCGGCCGGATCGCCGAGGCCGCCGGGCTCGGCTACGCCGAGACCCTCACCGGCTTCAAGTGGATCTCCCGCGCCGGGGGCCTGCGCTACGGCTACGAGGAGGCGCTCGGCTACTGCGTCGACCCGGAGGGCGTGCGCGACAAGGACGGCATCACGGCCGCCCTGCTGGTCGCCGAGCTCGCCGCCACCCTCAAGCGCTCCGGCCGCACCCTGACCGACCTGCTGGACGACCTGGCGCTGGAGCACGGCCTGCACGCCACCGACCAGCTGTCCGTCCGGGTCGAGGACCTCTCGGTCATCGCCGACGCCATGCGCACCCTGCGCGAGCGGCCGCCGACGACCCTGGCCGGGCTCACCGTGGCCCGCGCCGACGACCTCGCCGCCGGGTCCGCCGAGCTGCCGCCGACCGACGGCCTGCGCTACTACCTGGCGGGCGACGCCGTCCGCTCGGCGCGGATCGTGGTCCGCCCCTCGGGCACCGAGCCCAAGCTGAAGTGCTACCTGGAGGTCGTCCTCCCGGTCGCCTCGGCCGCCGACCTCGCGGACACCCGCGCCCGGGCCGCCGAGCTGCTCGCCACCGTCAAGCGGGACCTCGCGGCCGCCGCCGGCATCGACGGCTGACGCCCCCGGGAACGACGGAGGGCCCGCCGGCAGTGCCGGCGGGCCCTCCTCGTGCGCCAGGGGTCGGTCAGACCGCGATCACGGTGATCAGGGCGATCAGGCCGGCCACGGTGGGGGCGATGATCCACCAGCACCAGCGGACCTCGATCGGCCCGGCCGCGTCGGGGCGGGAGGCGTTGCGCTCGGCCATGTCCTGGAGAACGCCGACCACCTGGTCGGACCAGGCCCGGTTCGGGTCCGTGGAGCCCTGGACCCCGACCCCGGACGGCGTCCCGCCCGCACCGAAGACCATGCCGAGACGGGAGCTGTGCGTCTGCCCGCCGCGCTCGCGGGCCCGGGCGGCGCGCTTGCGCTGGCGCAGCGACACCGGCACCGCCCACACCTGGTACTTCTTGCCCTCGGCGAGCAGTTCGACCGAGTACCCGGCGCGCAGCGCGTCCACGGCGGCCCAGGGCGCGATGATCGTGCGCAGCGGGTTGCGGACGACCAGGCGGCGCTCGTCGGCCCGGACGGCCGGGCGCAGGGTGTAGGCGATCACCGGGAGGACGAACACCGGGACGGCGGCCAGCGACACCCACGGCGTCTTGCCGCTGCCGTTGAGGGCCGCGTCCCCGATCAGCCAGGCCGCGACGGCCAGCAACAGCACCCCGGAGATCACGCCGGGAACGGAGCGGTACACGCGTTCGGCGTACACGGGCTCCCCATCGGAACCGGCCGGGCCCGGTCGGGGCCCGCCGTGGGATTCGGTCATGTCGACGATTCTGCCCCATGGCCCGCGCGATCCACAGGGGTGACGGTTGGGGTTCCCGGGGCGCGGAGACGGCGCGGAGATCTCGGTCCGGCATCGATGCGTGGCGCCCCTGGCGGTTGACTACGCGCGTAGATATGCTGGTGTGGTGACTATGTCCACTCTTGCAGCCAATGCCCCCGGCGTCGCGGGCAGCGGTCTCGAGGACGTCGCGGCGTCCGAGGCCTCGCTCCGTCGCTTCCTGCACGGCCTGCCCGGTGTCGACCAGGTCGGCCTGGAGGCGCGTGCCGCCACGCTCGGTACTCGCTCGATCAAGACCACGGCCAAGGCGTACGCCATCGACCTGGCCATCTCGATGATCGACCTGACCACGCTGGAAGGCGCGGACACGGTCGGCAAGGTGCGCGCTCTGTGCACCAAGGGCAGGACCCCCGATCCCACCGACCCGACCACCCCCCGCGTCGCGGCGATCTGTGTCTACCCGGACATGGTCGCCACCGCGAAGGCGGCGCTCCGGGGCACCGACATCCAGGTCGCCTCCGTCGCCACCGCCTTCCCCGCCGGGCGCGCCGCGCTCCCGGTCAAGCTCGCCGACACCGCCGACGCGGTCGCCGCCGGCGCCGACGAGATCGACATGGTGATCGACCGGGGCGCGTTCCTCTCCGGCCGCTACCTGGACGTCTACAACGAGATCGTCGCCGTCAAGGAGGCCTGCCGCCGCCCCGACGGCAGCTCCGCCCACCTCAAGGTGATCTTCGAGACCGGCGAGCTGCAGACGTACGACAACGTGCGCCGCGTCTCCTGGCTGGCGATGCTGGCCGGCGCCGACTTCATCAAGACCTCGACCGGCAAGGTCGCCGTCAACGCGACCCCGCCGGTCACCCTGCTGATGCTGGAGGCGGTCCGCGACTTCCGCGCGGCCACCGGCGTCCAGGTCGGCGTGAAGCCCGCCGGCGGGATCAAGACCACCAAGGACGCGATGAAGTACCTGGTGATGGTCAACGAGACCCTCGGCGACGACTGGCTGAGCCCGCACTGGTTCCGCTTCGGCGCCTCCAGCCTGCTCAACGACCTGCTGATGCAGCGCCAGAAGCTGACCACCGGACGGTACTCCGGTCCCGACTACGTGACGGTGGACTGAGAATCATGGCCAAGAACACCAAGAAGACCGAAGCGCCCGCGGCCGCGCCGCAGGCCCCGGCCGAGCCGGCCGGCAAGCCGGCGGGCGGCCTCTTCGGCTACGCCCCGGCCCCCGAGTCGCCCGCCGCGGCCGGCGACATCGCCAGCTCCTACGGCCACTTCATCGGCGGCCAGTTCGTCGACTCCTCCGGCAGCGAGGCGCTGAAGACGGTCAACCCGGCCACCGAGCAGGTGCTCGCCGAGTTCGCCCGGGGCACCGCCGAGGACGTGGACCGCGCGGTCGCCGCCGCCCGGGCCGCCTTCACCGACTGGTCGGCGCTGCCGGGCAGCGAGCGCGCCAAGTACCTGTTCCGGATCGCCCGGATCATCCAGGAGCGCAGCCGCGAGCTGGCCGTGCTGGAGTCGATCGACAACGGCAAGCCGATCCGCGAGACCCGCGACGTCGACCTGCCGCTGGTCGCCGCCCACTTCTTCTACTACGCGGGCTGGGCCGACAAGCTGGACTTCGCCGGCTACGGTCCGAACCCGAAGCCGCTGGGCGTGGCCGGCCAGGTCATCCCGTGGAACTTCCCGCTGCTGATGCTGGCGTGGAAGATCGCCCCGGCGCTGGCCACCGGCAACACGGTCGTGCTGAAGCCGGCCGAGACCACCCCGCTGACCGCGCTGCGCTTCGCCGAGATCTGCCGCCAGGCGGGCCTGCCGAAGGGCGTCGTCAACATCGTCACCGGCGACGGCAGCACGGGTGCGGCGCTCACCGCGCACCCGGACGTCAACAAGGTCGCGTTCACCGGCTCCACCCCGGTCGGCCGGGCGATCGCCAAGCAGGTCGCCGGGACCCGCAAGAAGCTCTCGCTGGAGCTCGGCGGCAAGGCCGCCAACATCGTCTTCGACGACGCGCCGATCGACCAGGCCGTCGAGGGCATCGTCAACGGCATCTTCTTCAACCAGGGCCACGTCTGCTGCGCGGGTTCGCGCCTGCTGGTCCAGGAGTCGGTCCAGGACGAGCTGCTGGACGCGCTGAAGCGCCGGATGGGCACCCTGCGGGTCGGCGACCCGCTGGACAAGAACACCGACATCGGCGCGATCAACTCCGCCGAGCAGCTGGCCCGGATCACCGCGCTGACCGACGCCGGCGAGGCCGAGGGCGCCGAGCGCTGGTCGCCCGCGTGCGAGCTGCCGGGCACCGGCTTCTGGTTCCGGCCGACGCTGTTCACCGGCGTCAGCCAGGCCCACCGGATCGCCCAGGAGGAGATCTTCGGCCCGGTGCTGTCGGTGCTGACCTTCCGCACCCCCGACGAGGCGGTCGCGAAGGCCAACAACACCCCGTACGGCCTCTCCGCCGGCATCTGGACGGAGAAGGGCTCGCGCATCCTCTGGACGGCCAGCAGGCTCCGGGCCGGCGTCGTCTGGGCCAACACCTTCAACAAGTTCGACCCGACCTCGCCGTTCGGCGGCTACAAGGAGTCGGGCTACGGCCGCGAGGGTGGCCGGCACGGTCTGGAGGCCTACCTCGATGTCTGATGTCGTGAGCCGTCTTGATGTCCTCAAGACCTACAAGCTGTACGTCGGCGGGAAGTTCCCGCGCTCCGAGAGCGGACGGGTGTACGAGGTGACGGACGCCAAGGGCGAGTGGCTGGCCAACGCGCCGCTCGGCACCCGCAAGGACGCCCGCGACGCGGTCGTCGCCGCCCGCGCGGCGGTCAAGGGCTGGTCCGGCACCACCGCGTACAACCGCGGCCAGGTGCTGTACCGGGTCGCCGAGATGCTGCAGGGCCGGCGGGAGCAGTTCGCCGCCGAGGTGGCGCTCTCCGAGGGCGTCGGCGCGAAGAAGGCCGCCGCCCTGGTGGACGCCGCGATCGACCGCTGGGTCTGGTACGCGGGCTGGACCGACAAGGTGGCGCAGATCGCGGGCGGCGCCAACCCGGTCGCCGGTCCGTACTTCAACCTCTCCACCCCGGAGCCGACCGGCGTGGTCGGGATCGTCGCGCCGCAGGCCGGCTACGGTCACTCGCTGCTCGGTCTGGTCTCGGTGATCGCCCCGGCCGTCGCCACGGGCAACACCGTGGTGGTGGCGGCCGCGGCCGACGCGCCGCTGCCCGCCCTGTCCCTGGGCGAGGTGCTCGCCACCTCGGACGTCCCGGGCGGCGTGGTCAACATCCTGTCCGGCCGGACCGCCGACATCGCGCCGACCCTGGCCTCGCACCAGGACGTCAACGCGCTGGACCTGACCGGCGCGATCGCCGCCGACGGTCCCGGCGCGGCGGGCGGCCTGGAGGCCCTGGCCGCGGATACCCTGAAGCGAGTGATCCGGCCGGTACCGGACCCGTTCGCCCAGGACTGGACCGGTGCTCCCGGAACGGACCGGCTACTCTCGTTCCTGGAGACGAAAACGGTCTGGCACCCGATGGGTATCTGACCTACGGCCCCTCGGAGCTGCTACGCTCCGTGACCGCGAGTCGGTGACAACTCCACAGACTGGCCGTCCCCCGTGCCCTCACCCCCCCAGGGCCCGGACGGTCACAGGACGGACCCGCGCCTCTCCCCCCCTGGCGCGGGTCCGTCGTACTTCCCGGGGCCGCCCCTTTCCCCGGGCCCGTCCTTCCCCGTCCTTCCCGGGTCCTGCTTGCCGGACCGGCTTTCCCGGGCCGTCCTTCCCGGGGCCCGTCGACAGGGTTTCGGCATCGGGCCCCGATGCGTCAGACTGGTGTCCCGTGAGTGACTCCCCGCTGAACCCTGTGTCGATAGCCCCTGCCCGGGTGGTCCTGCTCTCCGGGCCCTCCGGCTCCGGGAAGTCTTCGCTCGCCGAGCGCAGCGGCCTGCCCGTGCTCCAGCTCGACGACTTCTACAAGGACGGCGACGACCCCAGCCTGCCCCTGCTGCCCGACGGGGCGGTGGACTGGGACTCCCCGCTGTCCTGGCACCGCGACCAGGCCGTGGCGGCCATCCGCGCCCTGTGCGGCACGGGCAGGGCCGAGGTGCCGGTGTACTCGATCCCGGCCAACGGCCGGGTCGACACCAGGGTGCTGGAGCTCGACGGAGCCACCGCGTTCGTCGCCGAGGGCATCTTCGCGGCCGAGATCACCTCCGACTGCGCCGCCGCGGAGGTGCTGGGCGACGCGCTGTGCCTGCGCAACGGCGCGCTCACGACCGCCTGGTGGCGGCTGCGCCGGGACGTCCGCGAGGGCCGCAAGTCGCTGCCCGTGCTGCTGCGGCGCGGCTGGCGGCTGATGCGGGCCGAACGGGGCATCGTCGGCCGCCAGGTGGCCCTGGGGGCGCGTCCGTGCGCCGGGCCCGAGGCCGAGCGGCGGATCCGCGCGGCGGCCCGGGCCGGGGAGCTCTCGGCGGTCTGAACGGCGGTACGGAGCACCGGCCCGGAACGGCGGTACGGAGCACCGGCCCTCACGGTCGCCCCGGGCGGGTGCGCCGGGCGGGTGCTCCGGGCAACGCGGAACGGCGGGCCCGGTGCGTCTCCCCCGCACCGGGCCCGCCGCCTTCCCCGGACGGTCACGGCTCCCCCCCTGCGCCGCCGCTCCCCCGAGTCGGCGCCGCCTGGTCCGCATCCGTCCTGCTACCCGTCCCCCGACGGGAGTCCCTGTCCTGGTCGCGTTACGCGACCAGCTCGCCGAACGCCCGGATCGTGTCGCCCGAGGTGTTCAGGTGCTCGTCGTCGCGCAGCCGGCGCAGCGCGCGCCAGATGCTGCTCTTGACGGTGCCGACGCTGATGCCGAGCACGTCGGCGATCTCCGGGTCGGTCTTGCCCTCGTAGTAGCGGAGCACCAGCATGGTCCGCTGGTTCTCCGGCAGCTTGGCCAGCGCCTGCCAGAGCACGGCGCGCAGCTCGGTGCCGCCCATCGCGTCGGTGTCGCCGACCGTCTCCGGCAGCTCCTCGGTCGGGTACTCGTTGACCTTGCGGCGCCGCCAGGCGGAGATGTGCAGGTTGGTCATGGTGCGGCGGAGGTAGCCCCCCACCGCGGCCTTGTCGGTGATCCGGCCCCAGGCCCGGTAGGTGCTGAAGAGCGCGCTCTGCAGCAGGTCCTCGGCCTCGTAGCGGTCGCCGGTGAGGTGGTAGGCGGTGGCGTAGAGGGAGGCGCGGCGCTCACGCACGTACACGGTGAACTCCGTGATGTGGTCCTCCGCGACCGCCGGGCGCTCCCCCTGCGCCGCGGTGAACGCCGCCCCGCCCGCCGTCTGCCCGGTGGTGCGGGCCGCTGCGGGGTTCAGCCGCAGCAGCGTCGCACCGGCGGCCTCGCGGCCGGCCGACTCCCCCGAGTCGGCCTTCCGCAGGCCCGTTCCCCCGATACCCCGGTTCCCCGCCGGGGTTTCCGTGCCCTCGACGCGGACGGGGAGGATCCCCCGCAGCGTCAAGGTCGCGGCGGAATCGGCCGTGTTCCCCCGGTGGCCGATCCCGTGCAACTCCCCCGTCCTGCCGCCGCCGCTCACCCGGCGGGCGACAGTGCTTCCACCGGTGCTGTGGGCGCATCCCCGTGCGATCACGGCACCGGAGGTCTCCTCCGCCCCGCTCTCGAACCGGCTCCGGTGGGCGGTCGCTGACGAACGCGCGGTCAGGACGGCCGGGTTGGTCCGGGTCTGAAGCGTGGCGTTCATCGTGCGCCCCCTCTGGATCGGTTCGAGCGGTTCCGTTGCCGCCGTCCAGTGGGCCGATTGGCCCGCTGTCCTGCGGCGACATGGAAAATCCTGCCCGCCGGTTGTGATGGCGCTGTCCGTCGACTGTCACAGGGCTGTCACAGGGCCGGGGCTTTCGTCCCGTGCGCCGTCCCGCCGTTGACGGACGCCGGTAGCGGGCGTTCCGGTTCCCGGCCGCGCGGCGGACGGGGCGGGTGCGGCCCCCGGGCGGACAGTGGGGGGTGATTCGCCGCTCTGGGTGGGCCAGAATGAGGCCGTGCCATTCCTCCTTCTGATCGAGGACGACGACGCCATCCGCACCGGCCTCGAACTCGCCCTCACCCGCCAGGGCCACCGCGTGGCCACCGCCGCGTCCGGCGAGGACGGCCTGAGGCTCTTCAAGGAGCAGCGGCCGGACCTCATCGTGCTGGACGTCATGCTGCCCGGAATCGACGGCTTCGAAGTGTGCCGCCGGATCCGCCGCACCGACCAATTGCCGATCGTCCTGCTGACGGCCAGGTCCGACGACATCGACGTCGTGGTCGGCCTGGAGTCGGGCGCGGACGACTACGTCGTGAAGCCCGTCCAGCCCCGCGTCCTGGACGCCCGGATCCGGGCCGTGCTGCGGCGCGGCGAACGGGAGAGCTCGGACTCGTCCGTGTACGGGACCGTGGTGATCGACCGGGCGGCGATGACGGTCACCAAGGACGGCGCGGACCTCCAGCTCACCCCGACCGAGCTGCGGCTGCTGCTGGAGCTCAGCCGGCGGCCCGGGCAGGCGCTGTCCCGGCAGCAACTGCTGCGCCTGGTCTGGGAGCACGACTACCTGGGCGACTCCCGGCTGGTGGACGCCTGTGTGCAGCGGTTGCGGGCCAAGGTCGAGGACGTGCCCTCGGCGCCGACGCTGATCCGCACGGTGCGCGGGGTCGGCTACCGGCTGGACCCCCCGGCGTGACCGGCCCGGCCCACGTGACCGCCCACCTCCGTCCGGCGCCGGCGATATCCCGCCGCGCGCACTGACCGCCTCCGCAACGACAGGCTCCTGTGACTGACCAACAGACGACGGCCCGGTTCTCCTCCGGCCCGTGGCGCCGGCTGCGCTCGCTGCGCGTGCGGCTGATCGCGGTGTTCGCCGCGGTCGCGCTGACCACCGCCGTCTCGGCGTCCGGCATCGCGTACTGGCTCAACCGCGACGCGGTGCTCAAGCGGGCCCAGGACACCGCGCTCAACGACTTCCGGGTCTCGCTCAGCCGCAACGTGTCGAACCTGCCGCTGAACGCCACCTGCGAGGACCTGAACGCGCTCGCGAGCACCGTCGCCAGCTCCGGCCTCAGTTACGACGTCGTGGTGGCCGATCCGGCGCTGCCGAACTGCGTCGCCTCGTCCAGCTCGGCGCAGTACACGATCGCCAGTGTGCCGACCGCGCTGCGGACCGCGGTCGGCAAGCCGCGCGAGCTCACCGAGTCCAACCCGTACACCTACCACCTGTACTGGCAGCGGCAGAACCTCGACGGGCGGCCGTTCGTCATCGGCGGCACCAAGGTGGTGACGACCGGCCCGACCGCGTACATGTTCAAGTCGCTGGAGAACGAGCGGGCGGACCTGAACACGCTCGGCTGGTCGCTGGCGATCGCCACCCTGCTGGCGCTGATCGGCTCGGCGCTGCTGGCGCAGGCCGCGTCGGCGACGGTGCTGCGGCCGGTCAAGCGGCTGGGCGACGCGGCCCGGCGGCTCGGCGAGGGCCATCTGGACACTCGGCTGGAGGTCGAGGGCTCGGACGAACTCGCCGACCTGGCGCGGACCTTCAACCGGACCGCGGAGTCGCTGCACGGGCAGGTCGAGGAGCTGAGCGCGCGCGAGGCGCAGAGCCGGCGGTTCGTCGCCGACATGTCGCACGAGCTGCGCACCCCGCTGACCGCGATGACCGCCGTGACGGACATCCTGGAGGACGAGGCGGAGTCGCTGGACCCGATGATCGAACCGGCCGTGCGCCTGGTGGTCAGCGAGACCCGGCGGCTCTCCGACCTGGTGGAGAACCTCATGGAGGTGACCCGCTTCGACGCCGGCACCGCCAAGCTCGTCGCCGACGAGGTGGACATAGCCGACCTGATCATGTCCTGCATCGACGGCCGGGCCTGGTACGACGCCGTCGAGCTGGACGCCCCGCGCGGCATCCTGGCGGTGGTCGACCCGCGCCGGCTGGACGTCGTCTTCGCCAACCTGATCGGCAACGCGCTCAAGCACGGCGGTTCGCCGGTGCGGGTGCGGGTGCGCGAGGAGGGGGACACGGTGGTCGTCGCGGTGTCGGACAGCGGTCCCGGCATCCCGGAGGACGTGCTGCCGCACGTCTTCGACCGCTTCTACAAGGCCGACAAGGGGCGGGCGCGCTCGGAGGGCAGCGGTCTGGGCCTGTCCATCGCGATGGCCAACGCGCAGATCCACGGGGGGTCCATCACGGCCGCGAACGGCGAGGTGGGGGCGGTGTTCACGCTGACCCTGCCGCTGACCCAGCCGCCGCCGGCCGACGACACCGCCGAGGAGAGTGCCCGGTGACCCGAGGAACGAGCCCGCTGCGGCGCCCGCTCGCCGCCGCCGCGCTGGTGGGGCTGGCCGTGCTGGCCGCCGGCTGCGGCATCCGTCCGACGGCCGTCCCGGTCGACGCGGGCGCGCCGGCCAGCCGGACCGCCTGTCCGACAGTGGCGCGGATACCGACGGCCCCGGGCACACCTTCCGGGGCGGTCGGCGGGCCGCCGCAGGCTGCGGCGGCGCACGGCACGCCGACGCCCACCGCGCCCGCGGCCGCCGCCGCGCCGGTGCCCACCCAGGTGCCCACCACCCCGGTGCGCCCGGCCCCGACGAGCGGCTCACCGGCCGCGTCGCCCTCGCCCTCGCCCTCGGTGGTGTCGCCGACGGCCTCGGCCGCGCCGACGGGTCCGGCCGACAACGTGTTCGGCGCGCTGCCGTCGCCCTCCGCCCCGACCACGGCGCCGCCCTGCCGGTAGGAGCGGTCGCCGGGCGGGTTCACCCGGCGGTCACGCCGGGGGCGAGCACCAGCCCCCGGCGTGCGACGCAAACTTCGCACCGGGGGTGGAACCGTCGCGCCGCCGGAACACGTCCTTCCTCCCGTGCAGCGAGATGGCACCACGACACGCGGGGAGCGTGCCGACGTGCGGACCGAGACCGGACGGGCGACGGCCGTCCAGCACTACCGGAGTCGACTACGGGCGGTGGGACGGTTCGGCCTCGCCCTCCACCTGCTGCTGCTGGGCTGGCTGGTGCTGAGACCACTGCCGGTGGCCTGGGTCTACGACGCCAACCTGACGCCACTGGCCTCGCTCCGCTTCTCCTCCGCAGGTCAGCTGCTCGGCGAGCTGCTGCTGCCCGCCCCACTCGGTGTCCTGCTCCCGCTCGCCGGGGGCCGGCTCGGGACCCCCTGGCTCCCGTCCTTCCTGCGCACCACCGGCGCCTCGGCCCTGCTGGCCACCGCACTGGAGTTCCTCTCCTCGTGGGCGCCCGGGCACGTGCTCAACGTCGACCACATACTGCTCGCCGTCGTCGGCGTCGCGGCCACCCACCTCGCCCTGGTCCCCGTCGGCCGGGTGCTGCTCCTGCGGCGCGAGGCGGACTCCCTCGGCCCGCTCGGCCCGCTCGACCACGCGTCGCAGCCCGAACCGGAACCGGTTCCGGCTCCTGTTCCGGCTCCGGACAGCGTGCCCACCGCTGCGGCGAACCGGCCCAGGGCCGCCGCCGTCCCGGCCGCGAACGCCGGGCGGAAGGCCGAACCGCTGCTCAGCCTCGGCTCGCCGGGCCCCGCCCGACGGGGCTGACCCCCGCCCGGACGGTGTTGTCGGTCCGGGCTACCGGTCCGCGCTGTCGGTCCGCGTCATCCGTCCGCGTGGCGGACCCGGCCGCCGACCTCGACCAGTCCCTCCCCGGGGATCCCTGTGACGAGCTGCGAGCCGAGCCCCTGGGTGATCGTCAGCCCCCGGCCCAGCTCGGCCGTCAGCAGGAGCGCGGCCGCGCCGGTCGCCTCGTCCTCGTCGATGCCGTCGCCCCGGCCGGGGAAGGCCCGGGCGCGGACCGTGCCCGCCGCCTCGTCCTGCCAGGCCCAGGCATAGATCCACTCACCGGGCGGCGGCACCGCCAGTCCGTCGACCTCGGCCGCCGTCGCGTACCGGCGGAGCGTGCGCGGCGGCGCCCAGGCGGCCGGAGCCGCGACCCGGGTGAACTCGCCGTCGTGCCGCACCCCGACCACGCCCGCAGCGGTGACCAGCCGGTCCACCCCCAGCAGCCAGGCGGCGCCGACGCACGGGTGGCCGGCGAAGGGGAGGCGCAGGGTCGGGGTCCAGATGTCGATCGCGCCGCTCTCCGGGTCGTCGACGAACACCGTCTCGCTGAAGCCGAGCCGCCGGGCGATCGCCTGCCGGTCCGCCTCGGCGGGCACGGCCGCGCCGTCCCGGACGACGCCCAGCGCGTTCCCGTGCATACCGTCCGGGCCGCAGAACACGTACAGCACCTCGTGGTCGGCCATGCCTCGGTCGCTCCTGTCGGGTCGGGCCCGCGCGGCACTCGCGCGGGCCATGGGTCACGCGCCCGTCCGGGCTGTCCGGGCTGTCCGGGCTGTCCGGGCTGTCCGGGCTGTCCGGCTCAGCGTGCGGCAGGGCCGGTGGGACCGGTGGCCGGACCGGCCGCCGGACCCGGCGCGGGCCGGACGGCCGGAGCCGCCCCCGACCTCGGCGCCGTACCGCCCGCGGCCGGGCGCGGGCCCGGTCCCGCCGCCGGACCCCCGGCGGGGAGCGGCGTCCGGACACCGGCCGGACGGGTCCGCTGGCGCCGGTGGGCCACCACCAGGGTGCCGATGCCCATCGCGATCGAGGTGGCGCCGGTGATCGCCATCGGGGTGTTGGTGGACGAGCCGCCGGTCGAGGCGAGGTCCACGGAGGGCACCGGGGGCGCCGCCACGGTCACCGTGACCGCCGGAGCGGGGACGGCCGCCGTGCCCGGCGGCGTCTGGGTGACTTCCGAGACCGGGACGGCCGCCGGTGTGCCGCTCGGGTCCGCCGACGGCGTGACCGCCGCCAGTCCGACCCCGGGCGCGGTGGGGGCGGGCGCGGGCGGTTCGGCAGCCGGGGGCGCGGCCGGGGCCGACGGCGAGCCGCCGGCCTCGGCGGGCGGGGCGCTCGGCACGGCGGACGGGGCGGGGGCGGCCACGGTGATGTCGACCGCCGAGCCGGCGGCGGGCACCCCCGTGCCGGTCCCGGCCGTCGGGAGGCTGTTCCCGGTCGGCAGCAGCGACAGCACTCCGGCCGGGGCGTCCTGGGCGAAGGCCAGCCGCACGTTCAGCGTCCGGGACTCGCCGTCGCGCAGCCGTACCAGCGAGGCTTCCTTGTCGCCCGTGCGCAGCGTCAGCGTCAGCCGCCCGGACCCGCCCTGGCCGCCGGACCCGCCCTGACCACCGTCCACGGCCGGCAGCCATTCGCCGTCGGGCGCCCGGAACTCCAGCCTGACCGCCTCGGCGGCGGGCAGGTTCTTTCCCCGGAAGGTCAGTTCGGGCAGGAAGACGACGTCCTTGCCGCTGCGGTTGGTGAGCGTCAGCCGGAACGGCTTCGGCTCGCCGCCCGCGGTGAAGGAGCCGGGCACCGCGTCCAGGCCGAGGTAGGGCACGCCGGGCGCGGGGGCGGTCGTCGGCGTCCCGGTGGGGCCGTCTGCGGTGACCGTGAACTCCCGCTGCGGGCTCGCCGCTTCGGTGATCCGGCTCTCCGGCGGCAGGGTCGGGTCGGCGACCACCGCCCTGAACCCGGCGGTGGCCCGGCCGGTGGGCGCGTCGGCGGTGACGGCCAGCCGCAGCCGGTACGTCGCGGAGGCACCGGCGGGCAGGCTCAGCCGGGTGGCGAAGGTGTCGAGGTTCCAGGTGGCACCGGTGCTGGCGCCGGGGATGAGGGTGGCGGGCTTCCACGAAGCCCCGCCGGGGGACTGGTGGCCGAGCGTGAGCTGGTTCTCGCGGATCCCGGCATCGACGTTCGCGACGACGAAGCCGGTGGTGACGTCGACCGCGTGGTCGGCGGAGTTGCTCAGCGTGGCGGTGAACTCCGCGGCCGGACCACCAGCGGTCAGGGTGCCGGGGAAACCCGCGACGGTGACCGTCACCGGGCTGCGCCGCGCAGGGGTCCCGATCGGCCCCGGGGTGCCCGCCCCGGCGGGGGCGCCGAGGAGCGCACCGCTGCCCCCGGAGCGCGACAGCGCGGCCGCACCGGGGGCGGCGGTCAGGGCCACGCCCGAGACCAGGGTGGCAGCGGCGGCGAGGGCCAGGGATCTGCGGTGCTGAATACGCACGGGGGACCTCTTGGAAGAAAGGCGGGCGAACCCGACGAACCCGGCAGCAGGGCGGTTCCGCCGAGGTGGGAGGCCGCACCGGGACTCTCACCCGGGTCGCTGCTTCGCCCCCCAACCACCAGCGACGGGCGCATCATATCCGAACGCACGGACGCTTCCTGAGCGTTTTTCAAGGGGTGGAAGGGAGGTTCGCCGGGCGGATTCGGCGATGACACCGTGATGAAATCGTGAGGACGGATGTCATCGCACTCCAGTACTGTCCCCACTCGTCCCCCGGCGGCCGCCCGTTCGCGTCCGCCCGAGCCCGGCAACAACAGGAACCACTCGTGAACCTCGACTTCGACGTCGACCCGCTCTTCTCCTGGTACGTCGTCCTGCTGGCCTTCAGCGGCATCGCCCTGCTGGTCATCGGCGCCATCAACGTCGGCGGCCTGAAGGTCGGCTGGCGCGCCCTCAACGTGCTCGTCGGCCTCGGCTTCACCGGCTATGCGTACTACCTGGCCTTCGTCTTCGAGGGCGGCACCTACGCGATCTTCTTCAAGGCGTTCATCCTGCCGGTGCTGCTGATCATCAACGCGGTGAAGGCCGCGGTCACGCGCTCCCAGGCCCCGGCCGCGCCCGCCGCCCCGCCGTTCCAGCCGAACGCGCAGTACCCGCCGCAGGGCGGCCAGTACCCCCAGCCGAACGCGCAGTACCCGCCGCAGGGTGGCCAGTACCCGCCGCAGGGTGCGCCGTACCAGCAGCCCTCGCCGTACCAGGCCGCCGCCCCGACTGCCCCGGCCGCTCCCGCCGCCCCGTACCAGCCGCCGGCCCCGCCGCAGGGCTGATCCCCGTACCAGCCGCCGGCCCCGCCGCAGGGCTGATCCCCGTACCGGCCGGCGCCCCTCACCAGGGCGCCGGCCGGTCCCTTTCCCCTTCGCGGTCCGCACTACGCTGCGCGATACGGGCGCGACCGCGCGTCGGTCGCCGACGACAGAGGGGTGTTCGGACCGTGGTGACGTACGACCTGGTGATCGTGGGCGGCGGGCCTGCGGGCTGTGCGGCGGCGGTGATGGCGGCGAGCGTCGGACTGCGGTCGGCCCTGGTCGAGCGACGCGAACCCGGCGCCACCCTGCGGCGCGTCCCGGCCGTGAACAATGTGCTCGGCTTCGCGACCGGCACCGCCTTCGCGGACGCGGTCGCGGCGGACGTCCGGCGGGTCGCCGACTCCTGCGACCTCCTGCTCGGCACCCCGGCGACCGAACTGCACGCCGACGACGAGGGCGTGACCGTCCACCTCGCCGCTTCGGGGGCCACCGTGCGCGGCCGGTACGCGATCGTCGCCACCGGCGTCCGCGCGGCCAGGCCGGACGAGGCCGCCTGGCTCACCTCCGCCGTCGAGGCGCCGCCGCCGCTCTGGGAGGCGGACGCTGTGCTCCTGGCCGGCCGCCGCACCCTCGTCCTCGGCGCCGACCGCCCCCTCGGCACCCTGCTGCGCGCCCACCCCGATGTCGCGCTCGACTTGGTGGTCCCGCACCCGCCCGGCGACGCCTACAAGGCCGAAGAGGTCCGCGACGATCCGCGGGTCACCCTGCTGGAGACCGAGACCCTGGATCTCCACCGCTCCCCCGAAGGCCATGTCACGGCGGGTGAGTTGGGCACCTTCGCGCCCAGCATGGTCTTCGTGAACCTGGGCGTCCGCCCCGCCGCTCTGCCCGGCACCCTGGTCCGGGGCGAGGACGGCTACTGCCCACCCGACCGCCAGCACCCCAGGATTCTCACGGCCGGCGACCTGCGATCGGCCCGAGGCCAGCGCATCATGACCGCCACCGGCTCCGGCGCCGACGCTGCACTGAAGGCCTACTACGCGCTGCGTTTGACCGGTTGAGCGTGCAGTCGCCGTGGAGCAGGAAGTCGATGGGGTCGACTTCCTGCTCCGGCCAAGATCTTTAGGCAAGAACGGGAATAGCCGCCTCATCGGATGGTCACCACCCGGCCACGGCGCGTAACGTCGCTCTCGATCTGTTCAACCAGGCACACCTACAAGGGGGTTCACCATGACCGCCAAGCCGGGGTTGATCCGCCTCACACGTGGCGACAGCGGCGAGGGATCGGGCGAGTGCGGATCGGACGACTGCCCCAACGTCTACGCGACCGGCCACGGTTCGTTCGTGGTCCAGGGCAGCACGTTCACAGGTTTCCGCGCACCCGACGGGGAGTCACTTGTCGAAATCCCCGAGGAGATCCTGCGGGAGGCGTTCCGTGTTCTTGGATGGTGACGCCTGGCGGACGTACTTCGACGCCATGGAGTACGACGCCTGGCGCCTGGAGACCTTCGCCGTCTACACGATGCCGCAGGAGGAGGAAGGACTCCGTCGCTTCCTGGCCGGCGAGCCCCTGACGGCCGAGGCAACCGCAGCCTGGACGGCACGTGTCCGGGGATACCGGGACACGGGTCGGCGTATCGGCCGGGTCCATGTGCTGACGCGCCCCCTGACGGACTACCTGCGCTACGAGTTCGCGCACTACCGTCACAACGTCGAGGCCGGGGAGGACGTCCGGATCCTCGACCTCACCGACCGCCCGAACCCCGGCCTGCCCAACCAGGACTTCTGGCTCTTCGACGACCACCGTACGGTGCTGATGGACTACCGCCCGGACGGCACCCAGATCGGCCGCCGGATCCACGACGGCGACGCCGCCCCCTACTCCGCCTGGAAACAGCTGGCGATCGCCGAGTCCGTTCCTTTCCTGGAGTACCTGAAGGATCATGGGTGAGTGACCTTCGCCCCTGAGCAACTGGACCGGTCGAAGGCCGAGCTGGCCCGGTTGCTCCGCGATCTCCGTAAGCGAGCCGGTCTCAGTGGAGACCGGCTCGCTCGGCGTTGCGGTCTGTCCCAGAGCACGATCAGCAAGATCGAAACCGGGCGGAAAATCCCACGCCTCACCGAGGTGGAATCAATTCTTCGCGCACTCGGAGTAGCGCCGGGAGCAGCCGAGGAAATCATGTCCCTCGCGAGGGTCGCGAACACCGAATGGCAGGGCGTCCGCGCATCCTTGCGTCGCGGACTGGAAAAGCGGCAGACGGAACTGGCCGCACTGGAGGCCTCGGCGACCGTTTTCCGCTACTTCCTGCCCGCGATGGTCACGGGCCTGCTCGCGACACCCGAGTACGTGCGGGCCGGACTTGCACATTCTCCCGGAGACACCGCGTCGGTCGTCGCGCGGAAGCTGGAACGACAGGCGGTGCTGTACGACACGGCCAAGTCGTTCACCTTCCTGCTCACAGAGCAGGCCGTCCGGTGGGCAGTAGTGCCGCCCATCGCAATGTCGGTACAGGTCGAACGTCTGGTCGCGCTCTCCCGGCTGCCGAACGTGCGGATCGGAATCGTCCCGAACGGCGTGGTGGCAGGTCGGGGACCCATGAACACCTTCACCGTCTACGGTGAGCATCTGGCAACCGTGGAGACGTTCACCGGAAGAATAGTCTTCCGCGACTCCCGGGACATCTCCGAGCATCTCGCCATCTTCGCCCTGTACGAGGGAATGGCAATGTTCGACACTTCTTCCGAGACTTTCCTGTCCGCTGTCGCCGCCGACTTCAGGAGCAAGGTTTAGTCGGTAACGGGAATTCTCTTGAAATCTCCGAGGAGGCGCTCCTAGCGTGATCCGAAGGACTTTCCAACGAGAGGATCCCGGCATGAGCACCCCCTTCCCCGGCCCCGGCCCGACGCCGCCCGAGCCCGGCACCAACCCCGCACCCAAGCCCGGCAAAGCCTGACCCGATCGGACGGAGGACAACAACATGGGCGAGCACGGCGACGGCCAGGACGGGAAGACCGGAGATCAGCAGCAGTCCCCGAAGGAGTCGGACGGCAGGTGGACTCGTCCGGTCCCTCCCCCGGGACCGGACGAGAAGAAGTAGGCACCCGTGCACAGGTACACGGAAGTGATTGCCGGACTGACGATGTCCGGCACATTGGAGGCAGCGTGGCGGGGCGCATTCGAACGCGCCCCGCGCCACGCCTTCGTCCCGGACACCGTCTGGCTTCCCGACGAGCACAGCCTGTCCGGCTACCGGCAGGTCGAGCGGAGCCGGGAGCCGGATGCCTGGTGGGACGCGGTGAGCGCCGACGAAGCAGTGGTCACACAACTCGACGACGGTATGAGCGGCGGGCCGGGCACGTCGACCTCATCGGGCTCCATGCCGTCCCTGGTGGCAACCATGCTGCGGGAGTTGGCCGTCCAGGACGGACACAGGGTGCTCGACGTGGGCACCGGGACCGGGTGGACGAGCGCCCTGCTCGCCGCCCGTCTCGGCGGCGAGCAGGTCACCACGATCGAGATCGATCCCGTGCTGGCGGCCGACGCCGGAAGAAAGCTCGAGGCCGCACACCTCGCGCCCTGTCGGGTGGTCGGGGACGGGCTCGCCGGCTGGAGCCCTGGAGCGCCTTACGACCGCATCCACTCGACGGCGGCCGTCCGGTGGATCCCTCCGGAATGGATCGAACAGACAGTGCCCGATGGGATTGTCGTGACGCCCTGGGGAACGCCGTACGCCAATGCGGGATTGCTGCGCCTCGTTGTCGAAGGACCGGGTCAGGAGGCGCATGGGCGGTTCGTCGAGAACGCGTCCTTCATGTGGATGCGTGCACAGCGACCGCACGTAGTAGCGGCGCCGGCCTTGGGTACGACAAGGACCGGAGCCTCTCCGATCGACCCGGAGCTGGCGGAGGAGGACGTCCACGCCGCCTTCGCCATCGGCCTTCGCGTACCGGGGGTGCGATCCATCCACCGCTGGGATCGCACTGACCCGGCCACCACGTACCGGATCGAACTCTCCGACAGCCACGGCTCGTGGGCCTCCGTCCGCTACCGGAACTGGGGAGACGAAGGGGCGATGAAGCAGACGGGGCCAAGGCAGCTCTGGGACGAGGTCTGCGAGGCCCGCACGTGGTGGGTGGAGCGGGGGCGGCCCGAGCTGACGAGGTTCGGACTCACCGTACGACCGGACGGCCGACAGCAGACGTGGCTGGACAGCCCCGCACATCCGGTCGGCGACATCGCGCACTGACACGAGAGACGGGCGGTCGCGGACGATTGTCCGCGACCGCCCGCTTCATGGTGCGACCAGGAAGAACTCCGAAGCCGGACCGATCACGCGAGGTGGTCGAACTCACCTTCCTTGACGGCGAGCAGGAAGGAACGGAGGTTTTCTGCATCGACGGCCAGGACAACGCCCGGGTCGTCGGACTCCCTCAGGTGGCGGAGACCCGTCGCGCCGGTGGCGAGTTCAACGCAGCTGCCGCCCTCGTTGGAGCCGCTGAACGATGACTTCTGCCAACGGATTTCTGCCATCGGGCGCCCTTCACGTCTGGAGCAGGTAGAGAAGATGTCGAATGAGCCCGCACGAGTCACGCGAGGACGAGAGCGCGAGGGGCGAACGGCCGGTGTCCACCGGAGGCAACGCAAGGTCGCTCAGCTGATCGAACGTCCTGCGGTACGTCGCGATCGAGTACCGGTCGCCAAGATACTCGGCCCGGCTCGGGTGATCCACAACAACGGTGGAGAGGTCCTCCGACCCGGGGTCCAGTAGCAGGAATTGGCCTGTGTGCGGAGGCTTCTTCAATGCCGCGAACGGCAGGACCTGGATGGTCACATTGGGCAGCTCGGCCGCCTCCAGCAGGTGCGTCAGCTGCGCCCTCATCACCGCGTCCCCGGGAAAGCGCAGGCGGAGCGCCGTTTCGTGAATGACGAATCGGAACTGCCGCCGGGGCAGATCGTTCAGGATGCGCTGCCGATTCATGCGGAAGTCGATCTCGGCCTCCGCATCGAACTTCCCGTCTCGATGAGCGCCTTCGTAGATCGCTTCGGCATATGCGGGCAACTGCAGGAGGCCGGGCAGGTAGAACGTCTCGTAGTTGTCGATCAGCGCCGCGCTGTCCTCCGCCTCGGCCAGGTCGAGCGCGAGCAACGGCACTCGGTCGGCGAACTCCGACCACCATCCCTTGCCCGTACGCCGCCCCATGTCGGCGAGCTTGGCCCGGTAGACAGGATCCTCGCAGCCGTAGGCATCGAGCCAGATCGCCAGCCGCTCCTGATTGAGGCCGGTTCGCCCCGCCTCCGTATGGCTGACGGCCGGGCTTCTCATGCCCACCAGCGCGCCCGCCTCCGGGGCCGACAGGCCCGCCGCCATTCGGAGACGTTGCAACTCCTCGCCGAAGCGGCGCTGCCGCTGACTGATCTCTCCCCTGAGCCCCACGACGTTCCTTCCCTCTCCCCACAGTGTTCCGCATCGGCCGGCGTCGCTACTACCGGCCAGGCGTCACCCACACGGGTCAACATTGCGCTTTTGGTTGCAACGATATGACCCAGCAACCTAGCCTCAGTGTTGCACCGATCACATGACGGAGCGTCAATGTCACATGTTTTCAGGCATGTAGACGCGCTCCGTCCTTCCCTCCCCACGCTCTGGAGGTCCCCATGTGCGCTCTCGTTCCGCCCGACTGGTCCGTCGTCCGCCACGAGCTGCGCAGGCTCCTCACCTCGGCCGACTGGCCGCCGGACACCGTCCACACCGCCGAACTCGCCCTGCATGAGCTGTTCGTGAATGCCTGGAAACACGCTGACACTCCGGCGCCGCACGTCATCGTGTCCCTCTGTCCCCGCACTCTGCGCGTCTCCGTGTGCGACGACAGTCCGGTGCTCCCCGAGCCCCGCACTCCCACCGATCCCTACGCCGTTTCCGGTCGGGGCCTCCACCTGGTCGAGGCGCTCACCGACCGCTTCGGCGCCACCAGCAACAAGCACGGCAAGGTCGTCTGGTTCGAACTGGAGGTCGCCGCGTGAACACGCCGCTCGAATCGCACGACCCCTACCTGCGCACCTACACCGGGCCCGAGGTCTCCGCCCTCCTCTGCGAACTCCACGAGCGGGGCAAGCCCTTCGGCATCCAGTGGGGTTCCGCCGAGGTCAACGGCAGCACCATCGACGGCCGCCTCCTCGTCGACTTCGGCGACACCTCCGTCGCCACCCTCCTCAACCTCCTCACGCTCCTCCGCGAAACGGGCCGGCCCGCGTGAACTTCCTCGTCGGCGCCGCCTTCGCCGTCCTCCTCGCCCTCGCCTTCGCCACCGTCGTCACGGGTGTCATCACCGCTCTGAAGGTGCACAGCGAGGACAAGGAGGACCAGCCCGGCCACTGACTACCCCGACGATTGCATCCTTGCTACTGCTCCGCCGCCCCCGCCCGGGGCACCGCCGGGCCGCGGAAGGCCAGGGGGCGGCTCAGGACCAGGTTCGTCGTCGTGCTCCCGAACTGCGCGAGCTCGTCGACGATCTCCTCCAGATGCCCCATCGAGGTGGTCGCGATCTTCAGCGAGTAGCAGTCGTCCCCGGTCGTGCGCAGGCACTCCAGGATCTCCGCGCGTTCCTCCAGCAGCCGCCGCAGTGGCTCGTGCCGTGCCGCCGGCCCGGGGTACTTCAGCCGGACGACCGCCATCACGGGGTACCCGGTCCGCTCCAGGTCCACCTCGGCCCGGTACCCGGTTATCACCCCCGCCGTCTCCAGCCGTCGCACCCGCTCCGTCGTGGCCGACGCGCTGAGGTTCACCCTCCGCGCCAGCTCGGCGAACGCGATCCGCCCGTCCTCCTGGAGCTCGGCCAGGATCGCCCAGTCCGTCGCGTCAAGAATCTCGGTCATGAGCCCAGATTGCCGGTGATTCCACGGCGGAACAACCCCTCAACCGGGGGATGCCCCTTCAGTCAATCCACCTTCCGTCCCTAGGCTTTCGGGTGTGAAGATCGGAGTCAACGTCCCCAACTTCGGCCCCGGCACCGACCCGGCGGCCCTGCTCACCTGGGCCGGGACCGTCGAGGGCCTGGGCTTCGACCTGCTGATGGTCTCGGACCACGTCGCCATCACCCCCGACGTCGCCGTGCGCTACCCCGGCCCGTTCTACGAACCGTTCACCACCCTCGCCTGGCTCGCCGCCCACACCGAGCGGGTCAGGCTCGGCACCACCGTCCTCATCGCCCCCTACCGGCACCCGCTCCTCACCGCCCGGATGGCCGCCAACCTCGACGCGCTGAGCGGGCACCGCCTCGTCCTCGGCGTCGGAATCGGCTGGGCGCAGCAGGAGTTCGCCGCCCTCGACGTCCCGTTCGAGCAACGCGGCCGCCTCACCGACGACCACCTGCGCCGCCTGCGCGCCACCTGGGCGGACACCGCCGACTACGGCACCCGGCGCATCCCGCTCTGGATCGGCGGCAACAGCGACGCGGGCCTGCGCCGCGCCGTCCGCCTCGGCGACGCCTGGCACCCGCTGCGCCCGACCACGCCGTGGCTGTGCGAGGCGGCGCCCCGGTTGCGGGCGTACGCGGAGGAACAGGCGCTCCCCGTCCCGGCGTTCGCGCCCCGGATCGCCCTCAGGCTCACGCCCGAGCCGGTCGCCGGACCGCAGCGCCTCGCGGGCGAGGGCAGCATCGAGCAGATCAGCGCCGACCTCGCCCGGCTCCGGCTGCTGGGCGCCGACACCGTCGTCCTCGACCCCTACCACGGCGACCCGGAGCAGACCCGCGACCCGGGACCGGCCTTCGAGGCTCTCGCCGCCGTGGCCGAGCTGCCGCACCTCGCGCCGACCCGAACGGAACAGCCCTCATGACGCTCACCCCCGCCGACCGCGCCATGCTCCGCCGCGCCATCGCCCTCGCCGCCGAGGCCCGCACCCACGGCGACCCGCCGTTCGGCTCGCTGCTGGCCGCCCCGGACAGCACCGTGCTGGCCGAGGAGCGCAACACCACCCGCACCGACCGGGACCTCACCGCGCACCCCGAACTGAAGCTCGCCCGCTGGGCCGGAAGGGAGTTGGACCTCGCCACGGCCTCCCGGACCACCCTCTACACCAGCTGCGAGCCCTGCCCGATGTGCGCGGCCGCGCTCCGGCAGGCCGGCCTCGGCCGGATCGTTTTCGCCCTCTCCGGTGAGCAGTTGCTGGGGATCCGGCCGGCGAGCGGCCTCCCGCCCGTGCCGCAGGAGGGACCGGCGCTGTTCGACGAGGTCCGGGCCGCCGTCGAGCCGTACTACCGCTGAGCCGGCGGGCCGCGGGGCCGGGGCCGCTGCCCGGTCTCGGCCCCCGCGGCCCGCCTCCTGTCCCGCCCCCTGCCCCCACCGCTTGCCCCTGCCCCAGGGGCAGGCCCCAGAGTGGGGCCGTGCACGAGGACTTGATCACCATCGGGGAGCTGTCGGCCCGGACCAGGCTCAGCCCCAAGGCGCTGCGCCTGTACGGCGACCGGGGGCTGCTGGCGCCCGCCCGGGTCGACCCGGCCACCGGGGTCCGCCGCTACGGCCTCACCCAGGTCGAACGGGCGCGCCGGATCGCGCTGCTGCGCGCCGTCGGCATGCCGCTGGCGCGGATCGCGGCGGTGCTCGACGCGGACGCCGACACCTCCCCGCAGCTCCTGGACGCCTACTGGCGGGAGCAGGAGTCCTCGCACCTGGCCCGCCGGGAGGCGGTGGGCTACGCCCGAGCAGTACTGACCGGAAGGGCTTCCACCATGTACCGGATCGCGGAGCGCGAGGTGCCGGAGCAGAAGGTGCTGTGCCTGCGCGGCCATGTGACGGCCGCCGGTCTCGTCGAGTTCATCGGCGGGGCCAGCGAGTCACTCCTCGCCCACCTCGGGTCGACGGGCGCCTGCCTGTCCGGGCCGATCTTCACCGTCTTCCACGGCCATGTGAGCGAGGAGTCCGACGGCCCGGTCGAGGTGTGCGCGCCGACGCTGAACACCGTCGAACCGGCCGGCCGGATCGCGGTGCGGATCCACCCCGCACACCGTGAGGCATACACCGAACTGACTGCGGAGAAAAGGGACTTCGCGGCGATGGCGACCATCCACGACGCCGTCGGTGCCTGGGTCGCCGAGCAGGGGTACGAGCGCAGCGCCGGCAACCGGGAGGTGTACTACCCGAACTTCATGACCGCCGAGCCGCACGAGCACACCTCTGACGTCACCGTCCCGTTCCGTCCCCGCGGGTAGCGGCCGCCCCGCGCCGCCGGTTCCCGTTCCCCGCCCCCGTCAATCTCCGGGGCGACCCTGAGCGGAACCCCGAGAGCGACTACTGCCCACCGACGACGCAGGTCAGGGACAGGATCGCCTTGCGGGCGGAGGAATCGGGCGGCGCCAGGGCGGAGCATGGAGGTACGCCAGCCGGAGGGACCGGTCACCGGCGCCACCAGAGCAACGGAGTTCACCATGAGCCGCCTCGCCCGCCCCCGCCACAACCGCGTCATCGCCGGCGTCTGCGCCGGGATCGCGGAGCGCTTCGGACTCACCCCGTGGACCGTCCGGATCATCTTCCTGGTGTCCTGCCTGCTGCCCGGCCCGCAGTTCCTGATCTACCTGGCGCTCTGGCTGCTGCTCCCCCAGGAGGCGTGACGCCGGAGCCCGGAAGCACCGGGACACCACACCGGAAGCCCCGGGACACCGCACCGGAGCACCCGCGGAACGGCCGGAAGGGGCCGCCCACTCCCGTCGAGGAGTGGGCGGCCCCTTCGGCCGTGCGGAGCCGGGGCGGGATCAGCCGCCGAGGCCCGGGAGCGGGAGGGTCTGGGTGAGACCGCCCAGCGGGGTCTTGTCGAGGCCCGGGACGCTGGGCACACCGGCCCGGTTGCCCGCGGCCGGGGCGGCGGCCTGGCCCGCGCTGGGCGCGAGGGTGCCGAGCGTGCCGCTGACCTTGTCGGCGACCGGCAGCTTGCCCGCGGCGTCGGTGACGGCGTTGGTGGCCGCCGGGTTGGTCAGCAGGGAGGTCGGGAGCCCGAGGCCACCGGTGGCGGCCGCGGGGGCGGCGGAGGCGGCGCCGGCGCCGACCGCGGCGATGGCGATGCCGAGCGCGGCGGTGCCGGCGGCCTTGAGAGTGGCCTGCTTCATCTGGTTAGTCCCCTTGGGTCCTCGTCGGTGGCCGACCCGCGCGACTGGCGCAACGGGGACCCGTCCACCACAGCCGGTCAGCAATGACTGGCACACCGTAGTGATTGGATCGCACGAGGATCAACGGCGGTTCACCCACCCGAGGGAGTAGTCGGATGAACGCCAATTCCCTTGACAGAAAAGGGCATTCATCCGACCACCGAGAAGCGGTTCAGGCGCCGTTGCTGAACAGCCACTCCGCCTTGAGCTCGGCGTAGCCCGGCTTGATCACGTCGTTGATCATCGCGAGCCGCTCGTCGAACGGCAGGAACGCCGACTTCATCGCGTTCACGGAGAACCACTCCATGTCGCCCAGCGTGTAGCCGAAGGCCTCCACCAGGTGCTCGAACTCGCGGCTCATGCTGGTGCCGCTCATCAGCCGGTTGTCGGTGTTCACGGTGACCCGGAACTTCAGCCGGCTGAGCAGCCCGATCGGGTGCTCGGCGTACGAGGCGGCGGCGGCCGTCTGGAGGTTGGAGGTGGGGCACATCTCCAGCGGGATCCGCTTGTCGCGCACGTACGCGGCGAGGCGGCCCAGCTTGACGGTGCCGTCCTCCTCGACGGTGATGTCGTCGACGATCCGCACGCCGTGGCCGAGGCGGTCGGCGCCGCAGCACTGCAGGGCCTCCCAGATCGACGGCAGGCCGAAGGCCTCGCCCGCGTGGATGGTGAAGTGGTTGTTCTCGCCCTTGAGGTAGTCGAAGGCGGCCTGGTGGCGGGTGGGGGGGTAGCCCGCCTCGGCACCGGCGATGTCGAAGCCGACGACGCCGCCCTCGCGGTGGCGGTTGGCCAGCTCGGCGATCTCCTGCGAGCGGGCGGCGTGCCGCATCGCGGTGATCAGGGTGCCGATCCGGATCCGGTGGCCGGCCGCGCGGGCGTTGGCCTCGCCGAGGCGGAAGCCCTCCTGGACGGCCTCGACGACCTCGTCGAGGGTCAGGCCGCGCTCCAGGTGCTGCTCGGGGGCGTAGCGCACCTCGGCGTAGACCACGCCGTCGGCGGCGAGGTCCTCGGCGCAGTCGGCGGCGACCTTGATCAGCGCCTCACGGGTCTGCATCACGGCGCAGGTGTGGGCGAAGGTCTCCAGGTAGCGGACCAGCGAGCCGGAGTCCGCGGCCTCGCGGAACCACTCGCCGAGCTCCTTGGCGTCGGTGGTGGGGAGGCCCTCGTAGCCGACGGCGGCGGCCAGCTCGACCACGGTCTCGGGGCGCAGGCCGCCGTCGAGGTGGTCGTGCAGGAGCACCTTCGGGGCGCGGGCGATCTGGTCGGGGGTGGGAATCCGGGGGCCGGTGCCCGCGGTGGTGACGGGGATCTGCTTCTCCATTGCGGGAGTGTAGCTCCTACGCGCGTAGACAGGCCACCGTTCACAGGGCCGAATCGTCCAATGTCCACCGGGAATTCCCCCGAACGGACTATTCGGGTCATCTGCCCGCAGGACGCCCGCCCCGACCGGCCCGCCCCCTCGACCGAACGCCGTGCCGCCGCCCTCAGTCGTGCGCCAGCAGCCGCCCGCGCCGCGACAGCACGAAGTCCCGGAACGCCGCCACCGGCGGGGTCACCGGACGGCCCGGCGCCCAGGCCAGCCCGATCGCCCGCCGGGTGCGCGGCGCCGTCACCTCCAGCTCCACCACCCCCGGCCGGGGCACCAGCGCCGGCGGCAGCAGCGCCACGCCCAGCCCGGCCGCGACCAGCCCGCGCAGGGTCTCGGTCTCCTCCCCCTCGAAGGCGAGCCTCGGCACGAACCCGGCCTCCGCGCAGAACCCGTCGGTGATCGCCCGCATCCCGTACCCGCGCTCCAGCCCGACGAACGGCTCCTCCGCCACCTCCGCCAGCCGGATCCGGCGCCGCCCGGCCAGCCGGTGGTCCGCCGGGACGGCCAGGTACAGCCGCTGCTCGTCCAGTCGGCGGGCCGCCAGCGCCGGGTCGCCGTCCGGCAGCGGCGAGACCAGGCAGAGGTCCAGCTCCCCCGCGCGCAGCCGGTCCAGCATCGCGCCCACGTAGTCCTGCACCAGCTGGAACCTGACCTGCGGATACGCCCGCCGGAAGTCCCGCAGCAGGGCCGGCACCGTGTCCGTCCCCATGGTGTGCAGGAAGCCGAAGGCCACCCGCCCGGTCTGCGGGTCGGCCTCCGCCCGCGCCGCCTCCGCACCGCGCTCGACCTCGGCCAGCGCCCGCTCCACCGAGGCCAGCAGCAGCCGGCCCGCCCTGGTCAGCCGGACCGTCCGACCCTGACGGGCCAGCAGGTCGACACCCAGCTCGGCCTCCAGCCGGGCCACCGCCCGGGACAGCGTGGGCTGCGGCATGCCCAGCAGCTCCGCCGCCTGCGTCACGTGCTCCAGTCGCGCGACGGCCGCGAACTGGGCGAGTCTCGGGGCCAGTTGAACGGCCGGGAGCTCGGGCCCCAGCTCCGCCGGGAGGGTCGGCTCACTACCACCGGTCGTCACAGCACCCCGTCCCTGGTCCGTACGCTCCGCTCATGCGTCCAGGTATGGATTATTGCCTGCTCATGCATTGGACGCATCAGTACGACAGTTCTACCTTCGACGTCATGCAGCCCTCCAGTACCGGGGCGTCCGTGGCCACCTCGGACGCCCTCGCCCAGCCGACCCTCCACCCGGACAGCCCCCACGCGGACGGCCGCCGCTTCCCGGACGCCCCCCTGCTCGCGGACGACCGGCACCGCCCCGGCCAGCGCTCCTTCCGCCGGGCCAACCTCGCCCTGTTCGCGGCCGGCATCGCGACCTTCGTCCTCCTCTACTCCACCCAGGGCCTGCTGCCGGTCCTCTCCGACGACCTCGGCCTCACCCCCGGGCAGGCCAGCTGGACGGCCTCCGCCGCCACCCTCGGCCTCGCCCTCGGCCTGCTCCCCGCGAGCGCGCTCGCCGACCGCTACGGCCGCACCGCCGTGATGACGGCCTCCACCCTGGCCGCCGCCGCCCTCGCCCTCGCCCTGCCGTTCGCGCCGGACCTCACCACCCTGGTCGTGCTGCGCGCCCTCCAGGGCGCCGCGCTCGCCGGACTGCCGGCCACCGCGATGGCCTACCTCGCCGAGGAGGTCCACCCCTCCGCGCTGGCGTCGGCGATGGGCCTGTACGTGGCGGGCAACAGCATCGGCGGCATGGGCGGACGGCTGCTCTCCGGCTGGGTCGCGGCCGGATTCGGCTGGCGCTGGGGCCTCGCCGCCTCCGCCGCCCTCGCCCTGCTGGCCGTGCTGGCGTTCCGGCTGCTGATCCCCGCCGCCCGGCACTTCACCCCGGCCCCGGTGGACGCCCGCGCCCTGGCCCGCACCGTCGGCCGCCACCTGCGCAACCCGCTGCTGCTGCGGCTGTACGCGCTGGGGCTGCTGTTCATGGCCGTCTTCGGCGCCGTCTACAACACCATCGGCTACCGGCTGATCGCCGCGCCCTTCCACCTGCCGGAGTCCGTCGCCGCCTCGATCTTCGTGGTCTACCTGGTCGGCACCGCCACCTCGGCCGCGGCGGGACGCCTGGCCGGCCGGCTCGGCCGCCGCGGCGCGCTGTACGTCGCGATCGGCACCACCGCCCTCGGGCTGCTGCTCTCCCTCGCCGACTCGCTGGCCCTCGCGCTTCTCGGCCTGGTCCTGATCACGGCCGGCTTCTTCGCCGGCCACGCCACCGCCTCCTCGGCGGTCGGCCGCACCGCGACCGAGGGCCGCGCCCAGGCCTCCGCGCTCTACCTGATCGCCTACTACCTGGGGAACAGCCTCGGCGGCACGATCGGCGCCGACGCCTACCACGCGACCGGCTGGCCCGGCGCCGCCACCATCGGCCTCGCCGCGATGGCCCTCGCCGCAGCCGTCACCCTCTACGCCACCCACCGGGCCCACGCCGGCAGCCGCACCGGAGGTCCGCGAGGCAGGCTCTCCGCCCAATAGCCTTTCCGCATGGCAGATCCGACGCGCCGCCGTCGCCCCCACCTGGTGTCCACGCCCGTACGGAAGAAGGGCGTGGACACCGTCCCTCAGGAGACAAGCGCGCAGCCGGACCTCCAGGAGGGCGACCGCATCCTCCTGCCCCCGGCCTCCGTCGTCCCGGACGACCAGGCCTGGTTCTGGACTCCGGCCTGGCAGGCAAAGGAGAACGAGGTCGATGAGGCCCTCGCGGAGGGCGAACGCGGCGAGGTGTTCCACGGCGGCGAGGCGTTTCTGCAGTCCCTTGCCGACGAGGCGTGACTGGACTTGAGGGAGATCAAGCGCCGTGCCGACGCATGAGTCCCTGGCCGACTCCCTGCGGGACTGGACCTGACACCTGCCACTCCCGTCACAGGACCGGCGGATACCTGACACTCGTTGTCAGGTATCCGCCGTAGCTTTGTCCACGTCCCACCCGGCACAGCGCGAGCAAAGGAACCACCATGGCCACCTTCGTCCTCATCCCCGGTGCCCTGCACGGCGGTTGGTGGTACCGGCCGCTCACCGAGGGGCTGCGGGCCGCCGGGCACGAGGTGCACCCGGTGACGCTGACCGGGGTGAGCGAGCGCGGCCACCTCAACACCGCGGCCGTCGACCTGGAGACGCACATCCAGGACGTGCTCGGCCTGCTGGAGGCCGAGCAGGTCACCGACGCCGTCCTCGTCTCGCACAGCTACGGCGGCATGGTCGCCTCCGGTGTCGCCGACCGGGCCCCGGAGCGGATCGCCGGGCTGGTGTACGCGGACGCCTTCGTCCCGCGCGACGGCGAGTCGGCGTACGACATCGTCAACGACGTCTGGAAGCAGCGCTACCTGGCCGGCGCCGCCGCGGGCGGCGGCCGCACCCTGGTCGGCCTGCACCCGGCCCTCGACCCGCGCGCCACCGTGCACCCGCTGGCCACCCTGCTCCAGCGGATCCGGCTCACCGGCGCCGTGGACACCCTGGACGTCCCCCGGGTCTACCTGCACGCGGAGCGCTTCGAGGACACCCCCTTCCTCGACACCGTCGCCCGCCTGCGCACCGACCCGGCCTGGACCGTCCACACCCTCCCGGTCGGCCACGACCTCGTCCGCGAGGCCCCCGAGGAACTCCTGAAGCTCGCCCTCACGGCCATCGGTTGAAGCAGCTGTCCCGGTACGCTCCGGCCATGAGCATCGATCCCACCGCGTACGCGCGGCTGCGGGAGAGCGCCGATCGGCTGCCGCGCATTCCCGGCATCGGGAAGATCGAGATCGCTGGCGGCATGATCACGCTGGCACTCCCACCGGTCGAGCAGCACATGTCGGCGATCGTCGGCATCGCACGGCAACTGAACGCCCAGCTTCCCCGCACCCACCCCGGCCATATCGCCCACACCGGTGCGGACCTGGAGGACGCCGCCCGGGGCAGACTCCGGAATCCCGACCTCATGGTGTTCGCCGAAGCGGCACTGGAAGGCGGTGAATCCGTGCTCCTGCCGCACGAGGTGCTGCTGGTCGTGGAGATCGTCCCGAAGTCCGCCCCGGGGAACGGCTGTCGCGCGAGGGTCCGCGACTACGCGGCCATGAGCATCCCGCTCTACCTGCTGGTCGACCCCTGCAAGGGCACCGGCATCGTCCACGACGAACCCGGCTACACCTCGCGCAAGGAGTTCGCCTTCGGGGACACGATCACCGTGGGCCCGTGGACGCTCGACACCGGTGTCCTGCGCACGTACGCCTGAGCGGCGCACGTGCGCAGGAGCGGTGGTCAGGCGATGCGGTCCAGCACGATCGGGTTCGGGGTGAACGCGGTGCCGGCCGGGGAGACCTCGATGCCGCCGGCCAGGGCCTCGATCGCGTACTCGAAGCGCTCCGGGGTGTCGGTGTGCAGGGTCAGCAGCGGCTGGCCGGCCACCACGGTGTCGCCCGGCTTGGCGTGCATCTCGACGCCGGCGCCGGCCTGCACCGGGTCCTCCTTGCGGGCGCGGCCGGCGCCGAGGCGCCAGGCGCTGACGCCCACGGCGTAGGCGTCCAGGGTGGTGAGCACGCCGGAGGCCGGGGCCGGGATGACGTGCTGCTCGCGGGCGACCGGCAGCGGGGCGTCCACGTCGCCGCCCTGGGCGGCGATCATGCGGCGCCAGTGGTCCATCGCGGAGCCGTCCCGCAGCGCGTCGGCCGGGTCCTTGCCGTGCACGCCCGCGGCGGCGAGCATCTCGCGGGCCAGCGCGAGGGTCAGCTCGACGACGTCGGCGGGGCCGCCGCCGGCCAGCACCTCGACCGACTCCCGGACCTCCAGCGCGTTGCCCGCGGTGAGGCCGAGCGGGGTGGACATGTCGGTGAGCAGGGCGACCGTGTTGACGCCGGCGGTGGTGCCGAGGCCGACCATGGTGCGGGCCAGCTCACGGGCGTCGTCGAGATTCTTCATGAACGCGCCGGAGCCGACCTTGACGTCCAGGACGAGCGCGCCGGTGCCCTCGGCGATCTTCTTGGACATGATCGAGGAGGCGATCAGCGGGATCGCCTCGACGGTGCCGGTGACGTCGCGCAGGGCGTACAGCTTCTTGTCCGCCGGGGCGAGGCCGTCGCCCGCCGCGCAGATGACCGCGCCGGCGTCCCGCAGCACCTGGAGCATCTCCTCGTTGGAGAGCAGGGCGCGCCAGCCGGGGATGGACTCCAGCTTGTCGAGGGTGCCGCCGGTGTGGCCGAGACCGCGACCGGACAGCTGCGGGACCGCGGCACCGCAGGCGGCGACCAGCGGGGCGAGCGGCAGGGTGATCTTGTCGCCGACGCCGCCAGTGGAGTGCTTGTCACTGGTGGGCTGCGCCAGCGAGGAGAAGTCCATCCGGACTCCGGAGCGGATCATCGCGTCCGTCCAGCGGCTGATCTCGCCCGGGTTCATGCCGTTCAGCAGGATGGCCATGGCCAGCGCGGACATCTGCTCGTCGGCGACCTCCCCGCGGGTGTAGGCGTCGATGACCCAGTCGATCTGAGCATGGCTCAGCTCTCCGCGGTCGCGCTTGGTCCTGATGACGGAGATGGCGTCCATGGATGCTCCATTGCTCCAAGAGAGGTTCAACATGCGAGGTACAAAAGGCGAAGAGTGCCGCGAGTCGACCCGAAAGGGCCCCACTCGCGACACTCTACGCGCGTAACAAACGGCATTGCCAGAGCCGCGCCTACAAGCGCTCCGGCCCGAACGCGTCGGGCAGGACCTCGCTCATCGGCCGCACCCCGGAGGGCAGCTCGACCAGCAGGTCCGGACCGCCGTGCTCGTACAGCAGCTGGCGGCAGCGGCCGCACGGCATCAGCAGCTCGCCCGCCCCGTCCACACAGGTGAACGCGGTCAGCCGGCCGCCGCCGGTCGCGTGCAGCATGGAGACCAGGCCGCACTCGGCGCACAGCGCCAGGCCGTACGAGGCGTTCTCCACATTGCAGCCGGTGACCGTCCGGCCGTCGTCCACCAGGGCGGCGGCGCCGACCGGGAACTTGCTGTACGGCGCGTACGCGTGGCTCATCGCCTCGCGGGCCGCCGCCCGCAGCCCGTCCCAGTCGACCGCTCCGGCCGCCCCGGCCGCGGACGTCACTTGCCCTGGCCCTTGCGGTAGATCTGACCGTCCGCCTTCGGCGGGCGCAGCCGCTGCGAGGCCAGCGCGAGCACCACCAGGGTGATCACGTACGGCGTGGCGACGATCAGCGGGCGCTGCACCTCGTCGGTGGTGAAGTACCAGGCGAACAGGCCGCCGGAGACCACCAGCGAGATCACGGCCGCGGTGTACTTGCGGCGGTACAGGTGCCAGGCCGCCAGCAGCGCCATCGCGATGGCGACCACCAGGATCAGCGCGTGCACCGACTCGGGGTCGCGCAGCTGGAGGCTGTCGGTGAAGCCGAACAAACCGGCGCCCATGGCGAGGCCGCCCGGCATCCAGTTACCGAAGATCATCGCCGCGAGGCCGATGAAGCCCCGGCCGTTGGTCTGGCCGTCCTTGTAGAAGTGCGCCGCGACCAGCGAGAGGTACGCGCCGGCGAGGCCCGCGAAGGCGCCGGACATGATGACCGCGAGGTACTTGTACTTGTAGACGTTGACGCCCAGCGACTCGGCCGCGGTCGGGTTCTCGCCGCAGGAGCGCAACCGCAGGCCGAACACGGTGCGCCAGAGGGCGAAGTAGCTCGCCACGATCAGCGCGCCGGCCAGCAGCACGACCACCGAGATGTTGGTGACCAGGCCGCCGAGCACACCGGCGACGTCCGAGACCACGAACCAGTGGTGCGCCTCGATGTCCTTCAGCCCCGAGGAGAGGCCGGGGATCGTGATGTACGGCAGCGGATCGGCCGGCGGGGACTGGTTCGCGCCGGCACCGACGGAGATGTAGTCCTTGTAGTAGATCCGGTTGACGTAGGCGCAGATGCCGGGGATCAGCAGGTTGACGCCGACACCGGAGACGATGTGGTCGACGCCGAAGGTCACCGTGATGACGGCGTGCAGCAGACCGCCGAGCGCGCCGCCGAGCATGCCGGCCAGCAGGCCGAACCACGGGCTGACCAGGTAGCCGCCCCAGGCACCGCAGAAGGTGCCGGCGACCATCATGCCTTCGAGGCCGATGTTGACCACGCCGGCCCGCTCGGACCAGAGACCGCCCAGACCGGCCATGCCGATCGGCACGGCGGCGCTGAGCGCGGCGGTGACCTGGCCGGAGGAGGTCAGCGAGTGGTTGCCGGTGATGACGCCGACGACCGAGAAGAGGACCAGGGCGCCCGCGATCAGCAGCAGCACCACCGGCCAGGACATCTTGCGCTTCTTGGCGGGAGCGCCCGGCGCCTTGGCGCGGGCAGCGGTGGCCGTGCTCATGCGGACACCTCCTTCTTCTCGGCGGCCGCGGCGGCCTGGGCGGCGAGCTCGGCGCCGACCTTCTGCTGCTGGCGCTTGAGGCCGTAGCGCCGCACCAGCTCGTAGGCGACGACGACACAGATGACGATGGTGCCCTGCATGACCGGGACGATCTCGAACGGGAAGCCGCCGTTCTGCGGCAGCGGCAGCTGCGAGCCGGTCGCGTCGAGGAACGCGAACAGCACCGCCGCGAAGGCCATGCCGATCGGGCTGTTGCGGCCGAGCAGGGCGACCGAGATGCCCAGGAAGCCGAGGCCCGCCTGGAAGCTCTGGCCGTAGTTGTACGAGTTCTGCAGCAGCTCGGGCAGACCGATCAGACCGGCCAGCGCGCCGGAGACCACCATCGAGATGACGACCATGCGCTTGACGTTCACACCGGACGCGGTGGCCGCGCTCTCCGAGCGGCCGGTGGCGCGCAGGTCGAAGCCGAAGCGGGTGCGGGTCAGGGTGAACTGGAAGGCGACGCCGACCAGGATCGCGATGAAGAGGAAGCCGTAGAGCGGGCCGCCGTCGGTGTTGATCGCGAAGAAGTGGCTGGACTCCGAGACCGGGGCGGTCTGGATCGAGTTGCTGGTGCCGCTCTTCTCCGGCGCGAAGATGCCGGGGACGAGCAGCAGGCCGACGATGGCGATCGCGATGGCGTTCAGCATGATGGTCGAGATGACCTCGCTGACGCCGCGGAAGACCTTCAGCAGACCGGCGATGCTCGCGTACAGACCGCCGACCAGCATGGCGGTGATCAGCAGCAGCGGGATCTGGATGAACGACGGCAGGTCGAGCTGGCTGCCGACGTAGGCCGTGAACAGCGCGGCGAGCTTGTACTGGCCCTCGACACCGATGTTGAAGAGGTTCATCCGGAAGCCGAAGGCGGCGGCCGCGGCGGCCAGGTAGTACGTGGTGGACCGGTTGAGGATGGCCACCTGGCCGTCCGACTTGGTCGCGTACGTGATCATCACGTTCCAGGCGTCGAACGGGTTCTTGCCCGAGGTCGCCAGGAGGACGGAACAGATCACGACGGACAGCAGCACGGCGAGCACCGGCGCTGCGAGGGCGAGGACGATCTTCTCGCCGTCGAACCGCTTCGCCCGCGCGGGCCCGGCGGTGGGGTTGGGACTGGTCATGTGGCTACTCCCCCGCCTGCTGGTCGTCGGCGGTGTCGGTGGGGGCGGTGTCGGTCGGGGCCGCGGACTGCGCCTCGGTGCCCTCGGCCGCCAGGGCCTGTGCCTCGGCGACCGCTTCCGGCTCGGACTCGATGTGGCCCTGGGCGGCACCGGTCATCGCGGTGCCGAGGTCCTCGGCGGTCACGGTGGCCGGGTCGGCGTCGGCGACCAGCCGGCCCCGGTAGATCACCCGGATGGTGTCGGAGAGGCCGATCAGCTCGTCCAGGTCGGCCGAGATCAGCAGCACGGCGAGGCCGGCCCGCTGGGCGACCCGGATGTGCTCCCAGATCTGCGCCTGGGCGCCGACGTCCACACCGCGGGTGGGGTGGGCGGCGATGAGCAGCCGGGGCTGGTGGCTCATCTCGCGGCCGATGATCAGCTTCTGCTGGTTGCCGCCGGAGAGGGAGGCCGCGGTGACCTCGATGCCGGGGGTGCGGACGTCGTACTCCTCGACGATCCGCTGGGTGTCCTTGCGGGCGCCGGCCGGGTCGAGCAGCACGCCCTTGGAGTTGGGCCGCTCGGTGACGTGGCCGAGCATCCGGTTCTCCCAGAGCGGCGCTTCCAGCAGCAGGCCGTGCCGGTGGCGGTCCTCGGGGATGTAGCCGATGCCGGCCTCGCGGCGGGCCCGGGTGAGGGTACCGGAGAGGTCCTTGCCGTCCAGGGTGACGGTGCCGCCGTCCAGCGGGAGCATCCCCATGACGGCCTCGACCAGTTCGGCCTGGCCGTTGCCCTCGACACCGGCGATGCCGAGGATCTCGCCCTTGTGGATGCGCAGCGAGATGTCGTCCAGGACGACGCGCTCGATGCCCTCGGCGTCGGTCTTGGCGATCCGCAGGCCGTCGACGCGCAGCATCTCGTCGGTGGTGACGGTGGACTCGCGGCTCTCCGGGGAGGGGAGCTCGGCGCCGACCATCAGCTCGGCGAGCTGGCGGGCCGTGACGCTCTTCGGGTCCGCGTCGCCGACGGTGGTGCCGCGGCGGATGACGCTGATCGCGTCGGCCACCGAGAGCACCTCGTGCAGCTTGTGCGAGATGAAGATGACGGTGACGCCCTCGGACTTCAGCTCCCGCAGGTTGTCGAACAGGGCGTCGACCTCCTGCGGGACGAGCACCGCGGTGGGCTCGTCGAGGATCAGGATCTTGGCGCCGCGGTAGAGCACCTTGAGGATCTCGACCCGCTGGCGGTCGGCCACGCCGAGGTCCTCGACCAGGGCGTCGGGGCGCACGCCCAGGCCGTACTGGTCGGAGATCTCCTTGATCTTCGTCTTGGCCTTGCCGCCGATGCCGTACAGGTGCTCGCCGCCGAGGACGACGTTCTCCCACACGGTGAGGTTGTCGGCGAGCATGAAGTGCTGGTGCACCATGCCGATGCCGCGCGCGATGGCCTCGCCGGGGGTGTTGAACTCGCACAGCTCGCCGTTGATCGCGATGGTGCCCTCGTCCGGCTTCTGCATGCCGTAGAGGATCTTCATCAGCGTCGACTTGCCGGCACCGTTCTCGCCCATGAGGGCGTGCACGGTGCCGGTGCGGACGGTGAGGTTGATGTCGTGGTTGGCCACGACGCCGGGGAAGCGCTTGGTGATGCCGCGCAGTTCGACGGCCGGTGTCGCCGTCCCCGCGCTGGGGTTGCCGCCCGTGGTCGGGGCGGGGTCGGATGCGGTGATGGCGATCTCCTGGTGGTCTGGAGGCGCGTCGTTGCGCTGGAGGGCCAAAAGCGAAAAGGCTGGGGGGACGGGACGGGGCCCGGGGGTACGCACTGAGCGCACCCTTCCGGGCCCCTCCCTGATGTTGCGTCCATCATCGCGCTGCCGGGCAGGCGGCAGCGGCAACGACGTCCGGTCGAACCGTGGACCCTTAGATCTTGGACGGGTCGGTCGGGACGGTGATGGCGCCGTTCTTGATGCTGGCGGCGGCCTCGTCGAGCTTGCTCTTGATGTCGTCGATCTTGCCACCGGTGGTGGCGAGCGAGACACCGTCGGACTTGAGGTCGAAGTTCTTCACACCGGTGAAGACCTGGCCCTTCTTGGCGGACTCGATGTAGGCGAAAACGGCCTTGTCCACGTTCTTGACCATCGAGGTCATGATGCTGTTCTTGTACTTCGCCAGGGCGGGCTGCGCGGCCTGGTCGGAGTCGACACCGATGGCCAGGGCGTTGGCACCGGCGGCGGCCTCGATCGCACCGTTGCCGGAGGAGCCGGCGGCGGTGTAGACGACGTCGGCCTTCTTGTCGAGCTGGCCCTGCGCGGCTTCCTTGCCCTTGTCGGGGGCGGCGAAGCCGGAGAAGTCCGGCGGGGTGGTCAGGTAGGTGACCTCGACCGGCATGTTCGGGTCGACGGACTTGACGCCCGCGCGGTAACCGGCCTCGAACTTCTTGATCAGCTCGGTCTGCACACCGCCGATGAAGCCCACGTGCTTGGTCTTCGTCTTGAGGGCGGCGGCGACACCGGCGAGGTAGGAGCCCTCCTGCTCGGAGAACGTCAGCGAGGTGACGTTGCTCGGCTGGGTGTCCGACGCCGAGTCGATGATCGCGAACTTGGTGTTCGGGTTCTCCTTGGCGACCTTCTCGACGGCCGCCTGGTAGACGAAGCCGACCGCGATGACCGGGTTGTAACCGGCGGTCACCAGGTTCTTGAGACGGGTCTCCTTGTCGGCCTCGGCCTCGCCGGTCTTGGCGTCGGCCTCGGTGACGGCGACGCCGAGCTGGGACTTGGCCTGGTCGAGACCGCGGGCGGCGGAGTCGTTGAACGACTGGTCGCCACGGCCGCCGATGTCGTAGGCCATACCGACCTTCAGCGCACCGTCGGAGGCGCCGGAGGAGGCGGAAGTGTCATTGCTCTTTGCGCCGCATGCGGCGAGCGAGGCGATGCCCAGGGAACCCGAGAGCACAACCGCAGCGAGCTTGGTAGAACGGCGCAAGGGAATATCTCCTTCTCACACGCACCCGTTTAGCGTGGTCGGACGCCACCGTAACGCGCGTAGAACACGGTTGGGTTACGGGCCGCCGGAGCATTCGGGTTGTTATCAAACCGTGGTCTCACGGTCCACCCGACACTCCTTTCCCCTTCACTGAGGGTGATTGGAACTGGCCCGTCCCAGTGTACGTAACCCGAAATAAAGGGGGTATTGCGACAAACCGGACACCCTCTGTGGGTGTCCGGTTCAGGTCGTTACGAGGGAGTGTGTCAGGGCCTCCCGGGCGCCGGTGCCGTCAGGGCGTCCCGGGCTCCAGTGCCAGTGCGGCGAACAGCTCCACCCCGACCGCGATCGCCCGCTCGTCCGCGTCGAAGCGGCCCTGGTGCAGGTCCCGGACGGCGGTGTCGCCGGGGGTGCGGACGCCGAGCCTGGCCAGCGCGCCGGGGGCGTGCTCCAGGTACCAGGAGAAGTCCTCCCCGCCGAGCGACTGCTCGGTGTCCTCCACCACGGTCGCCCCGGGCCCGCCGAAGCGCGCGGTCATCGCGGCCTCCAACAGGCCGACCGAGCCCGCCTCGTTGACCACCGGCGGCACGCCCCGGTGGTAGTCCAGCGTCCACTTGGCGCGGTGGGTCTCGGCGAGCCGGGCGATCAGCTCGTGCAGCAGGTCCGGCGCCTGCCGCCAGCCGTCCAGCTCCAGGCAGCGGACGGTGCCCTCCAGTTCGGCGTGCTGCGGGATGACATTGGGCGCGGAGCCGGCGGCGATCCGGCCCCAGACCAGCGAGACGCCCCAGCGCGGGTCCATCCGGCGGGCCAGCGCGGCCGGCAGCTCGGCGGCGGTCCTGGCGATCGCGGTGACCAGGTCGGTGGTCAGGTGCGGCCGCGCGGTGTGGCCGCCGGGGCCGTCCAGGTGCAGGACCAGGCGGTCGCAGGCCGAGGTGATCGCCCCGACCCGCAGGGCGATCCGGCCCGCCTCCACCTTGGGGTCGCAGTGCACGGCGAAGATCCGGCCGACGCCCTCCATGCCGCCGGCCGCGATCACGTCCAGGGCGCCGCCGGGCATGACCTCCTCGGCGGGCTGGAACACCAGCCGGACCGGGCGGCGGAGCTCCCCGCTCCGGGCCGCCTCGGCGAGCACCAGCGCGGTGCCGAGCAGTACCGAGGTGTGCACGTCGTGGCCGCAGGCGTGGGCCCGGCCGGGGACGCTCGACCGGTAGGGCACATCGGTCTTGGCGTCGTCGATCGGCAGGGCGTCGATGTCGGCGCGGAAGGCGAGGAACTCGGCCCCGCGCGGGGCGGACTCGGGAACGATGTCGACGAGCATTCCGGTGCCGCCCGGGAGGATCCGGGGGGCGAGGCCGGCGGCGACCAGACGGTCGCGCAGCCGGCCGGTGGTACGGAACTCCTGGCGGCCCAGCTCCGGGTGCCGGTGCAGGTCCCGCCGGAAGGCGATCAGCTCGGGCTCCAGCTCGCGTACCCGGTCACGGAGACCGGCGGCGGGGCGTGCAGCGGTGAGGGTGACGGCCGACTGGGCGGACTCACGACGGTTCATCTCAACAAGGGTAGGCCCGTTGGGGGGATTTGGCCTGACTTCCCGAAAATCACTGCCCGGATGGGCGCATACCGGCCGCGCCGGTGGGTATGACATCTTGTTTCAGCCGCCTTCCCCATGGTGCCTGCCCAGTGCAACGACCATCGGCGGCGGCGGTAACGCCGCTCCCGGCCGGGCGGTTCGCGAACGCTCCGGGCGGCGGCACCCGGCCCCCGGCCGTTCGAATCATGGCTCAAAGTGTTCGACCGGCCCTCCGGGGCCCCGCCCCTGCGCCGCTCCTCGGCGGTCTTGAGATGATCGGCCGAACCGACCGGGCTATCCCAGGAGTGGCAATGACCGAGCAGAAGGTGGCCGTCGTCACCGGTGCGAGCAGTGGGATCGGCGCGGCGACCGCCCGCCGGCTCGCCGCCGAGGGCTTCGAGGTGGTGCTGACCGCCCGCCGGACCGACCGGATCGAGGCGCTGGCCAAGGAGATCGGGGGCCGCGCCCACACCCTGGACGTCACCGACCGGGCCGCCGTGGACGCCTTCGCGGCCGGGCTCGGCCGGGTGGACGTCCTGGTGAACAACGCCGGCGGCGCGATCGGCGCGGAGACCGTGGAGCACGGCGACCCGGCCGACTGGCTCGCCATGTACCAGGTCAACGTGCTCGGCGTGCTGCACATGACCCAGGCGCTGCTGCCGGCCCTGCGGGCGAGCGGCGACGGCACCGTCCTGGTCATGTCGTCCACCGCCGCGCTCGCCGCGTACGAGGGCGGCGGCGGCTACGTCGCGGCCAAGCACGCCGCGCACACCATCGCCGCGACGCTCCGGCTGGAGCTGTGCGGGGAGCCGATCCGGGTGATCGAGATCGCCCCGGGCATGGTGAAGTCCGAGGGCTTCGCGGTGACCCGCTTCCGCGGCGACGAGGAGAAGGCCGCCGCCGTGTACGCCGGTGTCGCCGAGCCCCTCGACTCCGAGGACATCGCCGACACCGTCGCCTGGGCCGTCACCCGGCCCCCGCACGTCAACATCGACCTCCTGGTGGTCCGCCCCCGCGCCCAGGCCGCCAACCACAAGGTCCACCGCGAGCTCTGACCCGGCACCGGGCGACGGGAGCGGCGGCGGGAGCCGCACCGGAGGCGGGGCGGCGTAGCAGACGAAGAAGGGGAGGGCGCTGACACGAAGGTGTCAACGTCACAACTTGATAGCTCGTTCGGATGAAATCCGCGTGCGCCCTCCCCAACTGATGACGGCTCAACTACCGTTGAGCCGCTGCCGGGCGGGCGTTGGACGCCGTTCCGCAGCCTGATACTTCACTTGCCGTCACCGCCACTTCACCGGCCCCTTCCCGCCCTCACGAGGAGGACCCGCTGGCCAGCGACATTCCGTCACCGAGGCTCGACCCCAGGGACGAGCCGACCCTCCTCGGGTTGCACCGTTTCAACGAGGCCGACGCCGGAGCCGCGGAGGAAGCCCTGCTCGCCTGCTGCGGCAGCCACCGGTGGGCCCTCCGGCTCACCGCCCACCGGCCCTACCCCGACATAGAGTCCCTGCGCGCCGCCGCCAGCGAGGCTTCGTACGACCTGCGTCCGGCCGACCTGGCCGAGGCGCTGGCGGACGAGAGCTGGATGCCGCAACCGCTCCTCGGCATGCGCGCACCCGGCAGCCAGGCGGCGCACACCGCGCTGCGGGCGGCCCACGCCGCCTACGAGGCACGGTTCGGCCATGTCTTCGTGGTCTGCCTGGAGGGCATCGACCCCGAGGAGATGCTCGACGCCGTGCTCAGCTCGATCCGCACCCGTCTCGCCAACGATCCCGACGAGGAGCGCCTGGTCGCCGCCGACGAGCTGCGCCGGATCGCCCTCACCCGGCTGGAGCACCTGGTCGCCACCCATTCGGGGGCCGGGGCCCGCTGATCCCCGCCCCGGGCGCCCTCGGCGCCCGGGGCTTCAGCTCTTCCGTGGCTCGGCCCTTCCGTGGCTCAGCCCTTCTGGGCCGCGCGCAGCTTGGCCACCTGACGCCGGACGACCCGCTCGTCCGGCACCGGGGCCGGCTCGGCGCCGACACCCACCGTGCTGAACACCACCAGGGCCGGTCCGACCCGCGCCAGGACCGCACGCTGCGCGAGCACCACCGCACCGGATTCATTCGTCAGGGTGAAACCCGTCGCCGCGTCGGCTCCCTCGGGCGTGGGCGTGTCGTTCCGGCTCAGCCGGTGCCCGGTCCGGGTCGCTCCCCGGCTCCGGTCCGCCGGGGGCGGCGGCGCGGTCGAGGAGAACTCCGCGCACGGACCGAACAGTCCCTCCAGTTCCGCCTGCAGCCGGGCCGCCCGGTCGCCCCGGTAGCCGAGCAGTCCGCCGTACAGGCTCCCCGAGGGGTCGGCGGCCAGGGCCACGCTCAGATCGGTCTCCGCGTACGGCACCGCCGACACCGGCGCCGGGGAGGCGGAGGCCCGGGCGGCCTTCGCCGGGCCCGCCGCCGGCGCCACCGCGTCCAGCAGCGGCTGGCAGACCGGCTTGTCGGCGGTCTCCCGGCCGCCGTCCGGGCCGGTCTCGCCGTGGCCGGGGGCGATCACGGTGACGGTGAAGCCGGGCCCCAGTTCGGCGTCGGTGACCGCGGCGGCGCGCAGTTCGGCGGCGGACAGCTCCCGGGCCGGGGCGGCGGCGGCCCGGTCGGCCGAGCCGCCCGCCGGGGCGGCGCAGCCGGCGGCGAGCAGCAGCGCCCCGACCAGCAGCGGGACGGGAAGGCGGGACGGACGCGGGGTGCGGGCGGGACGCGGGGCGCGGTGCGGCACGGGGGCCTCGGCGGGGTGTCGGCGGCGAACGGGTGGGCCACCGTAGCGCGACGCGGAGCACCCATGTAGTCACCCTGCGTAGCGATCGATGCCCGGGTTCCCGTCCGACTAGGCCAGTCGTGCCTGATTGATCACACCTCGGACCCCCGGAGGCGGTTCCCGACAAGGCGTCGATAGGATGCTCGCGGCCGGTGGACCGTACCCGGCCGGGCTGACCGACACCGAAGCCGGCCGAGCCCCCAATCGCTTCCGGAGGGTTTTTCCGTGCCGGCTGGAACGCTGTACCGCGGCCGGGAAGGCATGTGGAGCTGGGTGGCTCATCGAGTCACCGGCGTCCTCATCTTCTTCTTCCTGTTCGCCCATGTCCTGGACACCGCACTGGTGCGGGTGTCGCCCGAGGCGTACGACACCGTCATTCAGACGTACAAGACGCCCCTCGTGAACCTGATGGAGTACGGCCTGGTGGCCGCCATCCTGTTCCACGCCCTGAACGGACTGCGCGTCGTCGCCGTCGACTTCTGGTCCAAGGGCCCGAAGTACCAGAAGCAGATGCTCTGGACCGTGGTCGGAGTCTGGGTCGTCCTCATGGCGGGCGCCTTCTACCCGATCCTGCAGCACACGCTGACCTCCTGGTTCGGGAAGTGATCTGAGACATGTCCACGGAAATCTCCGACGCTGTGGTGGTCCCCTCCGCCCAGGCGCACACCGCCAAGGGTCTCGGCACCGGCAACCCGGCCGACGCGTTCGTGATCGAACCGGCCAGGCAGCGGTCGAAGAAGACCCCGCGCCGCACCCGTACCAACTTCGAGATGCTGGCCTGGCTCTTCATGCGCCTGTCCGGCATCGTCCTCGTGGTGCTGATCCTCGGCCACCTGCTGATCATGCTGGTGCTCGACGGCGGCGTCTCCAAGATCGGCTTCGCCTTCGTGGCCGGCCGCTGGGCCTCGCCGTTCTGGCAGGTCTGGGACCTCACCATGCTCTGGCTCGCCATGCTGCACGGCGCCAACGGCATGCGTCAGGTCATCAACGACTACGCCGAGAAGGACTCCACCCGGCTCTGGCTGAAGGGCCTCATGGGTACCGCCACGGTCTTCACCGTGCTGCTCGGCACCCTGGTGATCTTCACCTTCGATCCCAACATCTGAGCCGACAGCATCCACATCGGACATCGGCAGAGGCCAGAGGCGAGTTAACCCCCCATGCAGATTCACCAGTACGACACCGTCATCGTCGGCGCCGGCGGCGCCGGGATGCGCGCCGCCATCGAGTCGACGCAGCGCAGCCGCACCGCGGTCCTGACCAAGCTCTACCCGACCCGGTCCCACACCGGCGCGGCCCAGGGCGGCATGTGCGCCGCCCTGGCCAACGTCGAGGAGGACAACTGGGAGTGGCACACCTTCGACACGGTCAAGGGTGGTGACTACCTGGTCGACCAGGACGCCGCCGAGATCATGTGCAAGGAGGCCATCGACGCGGTCCTCGACCTGGAGAAGATGGGTCTGCCCTTCTCCCGCACCGAGCAGGGCCGGATCGACCAGCGCCGCTTCGGCGGCCACTCCCGCAACCACGGCGAGGCCCCGGTCCGCCGTTCCTGCTACGCGGCCGACCGCACCGGTCACATGATCCTCCAGACGCTGTTCCAGAACTGCGTCAAGCACGGCGTCGAGTTCTTCAACGAGTTCTACGTCCTGGACCTGCTGATCAACGAGGGCCGCACGGCCGGCGTCGTCGCCTACGAGCTGGCCACCGGCGAGATCCACGTCTTCCAGGCCAAGGCCGTCGTGTTCGCCTCCGGCGGCACCGGCAAGATGTTCAAGGTCTCCTCGAACGCCCACACCCTCACCGGTGACGGCCAGGCGGTGGCCTACCGCCGCGGCCTGCCGCTGGAGGACATGGAGTTCTTCCAGTTCCACCCGACGGGCATCTGGCGGATGGGCATCCTGCTCACCGAGGGCGCCCGCGGCGAGGGCGGCATCCTGCGCAACAAGGACGGCGAGCGCTTCATGGAGCGCTACGCCCCCGTCATGAAGGACCTCGCGTCCCGTGACGTCTGCTCCCGCGCGATCTACACCGAGATCCGCGAGGGCCGGGGCTGCGGTCCGGACGGCGACCACGTCTACCTGGACCTGACCCACCTGCCGCCGGAGCAGCTGGACGCCAAGCTCCCGGACATCACCGAGTTCGCCCGCACCTACCTCGGCATCGAGCCCTACACGGACCCGATCCCGATCCAGCCCACCGCGCACTACGCCATGGGCGGCATCCCGACCAACGTCGAGGGTGAGGTGCTGCGCAACAACACCGACGTCGTCCCGGGCCTGTACGCGGCCGGCGAGGTCGCCTGCGTGTCGGTGCACGGCGCCAACCGTCTGGGCACCAACTCGCTGCTGGACATCAACGTCTTCGGCCGTCGCGCCGGCCTCGCCGCCGCGGGCTTCGCCGACGCCAACGACTTCGTGCCGCTGCCGGAGAACCCGGAGCAGCTGGTCCAGAACCTGGTCGACTCGCTCCGCGAGTCCACCGGCACCGAGTCCGTGGCGCGGATCCGCGCGGAGCTCCAGGAGTCCATGGACGCCAACGCGATGGTGTACCGCACCGGTGCCACCCTGAAGCAGGCGGTCGAGGACATCGCCGCGCTGAAGGAGCGCTACAAGAACGTCTCGATCCAGGACAAGGGCTTCCGTTACAACACGGACCTGCTGGAGGCCATCGAGCTGGGCAACCTGCTCGACCTGGCCGAGGTCCTGGCCGTCTCCGCGCTCGCCCGCGAGGAGTCGCGCGGCGGTCACTACCGCGAGGACTTCCCGACCCGTGACGACGTGAAGTTCATGCAGCACACCATGGCGTACCAGGAGGTCGCCGCCGACGGCAGCACCTCCATCCGCCTCGACTACAAGCCGGTCGTCACGACCCGCTACCAGCCGATGGAGCGTAAGTACTGATGAGCACTCCGACCATGGAGAAGCACTCGGCCGCTCTGGACGCGGCCGAGGCCGGCGGTACGAAGCTGATCACCGTCACCGTCCGGATCCGCCGGTTCAACCCGGAGGAGCACCCGGACCCGGTGTGGGTCGACTACCAGCTGGAGATGGACCCGAAGGAGCGCGTCCTGGACGCGCTCAACAAGATCAAGTGGGAGCAGGACGGCACCCTCACCTACCGCCGTTCCTGTGCCCACGGCATCTGCGGCTCCGACGCCATGCGGATCAACGGCCGCAACCGGCTGGCGTGCAAGACCCTGCTCAAGGACGTCAACCCGGAGAAGCCGATCACGATCGAGGCCATCAAGGGCCTGACCGTCCTCAAGGACCTGATCGTGGACATGGACCCGTTCTTCCAGGCGTACAAGGACGTCATGCCGTTCCTCATCACCAAGGGGAACGAGCCGACCCGCGAGCGCCTGCAGTCCGCCGAGGACCGCGAGCGCTTCGACGACACCACCAAGTGCATCCTGTGCGCCGCGTGCACGTCGTCCTGCCCGGTGTTCTGGAACGACGGCCAGTACTTCGGCCCGGCCGCGATCGTCAACGCCCACCGCTTCATCTTCGACTCGCGCGACGAGGGCGGGGAGCAGCGGCTGGAGATCCTCAACGACCGTGAGGGCGTCTGGCGCTGCCGGACCACCTTCAACTGCTCCGAGGCCTGCCCCCGCGGCATCGAGGTCACCAAGGCGATCCAGGAAGTGAAGCGCGCGCTGGTCACCCGCCGCTTCTGATCCAGGGCCCCACGCCGAAGGCCCCCGTCCGCTCCGGACGGGGGCCTTCGCGTTGCTCAGCGCAGGAGGCCGAGGTCCTTCGGGTCCGCGAGGCCGCGGTAGGTCAGCAGGTGCCGGTCGGCGGTGACGGCCCACAGGTCGGCGGTGCCGTCCCCGTCGAGGTCGCCCTGGCTGTCGAGGGTGGGGTAGGCGTCGACGGTGAAGCCGGTGGCGGCCACGCCCGCCGTCGGGTCGGCCAGGGCGGAGAAGTCGACGGTGCCGTCGGCCTGCTTCGGGAGCGCGTACACGTGCAGGGCGCCGGTGGCCCGCTCGCGCGCCCACAGGGCGAGGTTCCCGGCGGCGTCGGGGCCGGGGGCGACCAGGTCGTAGCCGGTCCACAGGCCGCCGGTGGTCAGCCGCCGGGCGTCGAACCAGTACGCGTTCGCCCCGGCGTCCGCAGCCCAGAGGTCGCCGTTCTGCAGCGTGAGCATCGCCGGACGGGACTGGTCGGCGCCGTTCACCGCACCGAGCAGCACCTGCTGCTGGGCGTCCTGCCAGTCGGTGCCGTAGTCCGGCGGGCAGTCGAAGACGTCGACGCAGTCCGGCCAGGAGACCATCGTCGAGCCCGAGTCGGAGAAGTCCCCGGTGCCGTACTGGTTCTGCAGGCTGTGGACGGTGCCGGTGCCGTTCTCCCGGACGATCAGGTCGTCGGCCGGGGCCATGGTCCAGCCCCGGTGCAGTACCCGGTACTTGTTCCAGTCCTTGGCACCCGGGGCCAGGCCGGCCGGGATCACGGACGTCGGGGTGGTGTCGTTCGCCCGGCCGTTGATGATCTGCAGGTTGCCCGCAGTGTCCGGGAGCAGGATGTCCGGGACGGCGTCGCCGTCCACGTCGCCCGGGGCGCTCGGCCTGGGGCGCGGGTCCCAGGGGGCGTAGAAGGTGTGCACCGTCGGCGCGCTCGTGTTGCCCGCGTTGTCGACGGCCCGGACCGTGAGCGTGTTGGTGCCCCACCGCAGGACCCGCAGGGCGAGGGTGGCGGTGCCGTCGGGGCCGGCCCCGAGCGCGCCGTCGCCGCAGCCGCCGGACACCCCGACGGTGGTGTTCAGCGCGTACCGGAAGCAGGCGACGCCGGAGGACGTGCCGCCCGCGGGGGCGGGGTCGGTGCCGGTGAGCAGGAAGGTGCCGGTCTCGCCCGCGTACTTGGCCGCGGTGGAACCGGAGCCCGCGGCCGGGAAGTCGGCCGAGGAGACGGCGACCCGGGGAGCGGTCACGTCGGTGTCGGCGACGGCGGCCGGTGCGGCGAACAGACCCGCCGTCAGTGCGACGGCGACGGCGGCGCCGAGTCGGCGGAGTTGCGCAGGCTTCATGAGGACCCACCCCTCTGTCTTCGAAGAACGAACACGCGTTCGATCACGATCGAGCAGAGGGAGCCTGCCAGAGCGGCCGCCGCCGGGCAACGAGTTTTCGCAGCTCAGCCGGTGGCCGGTTCGCGGCGGGCGGCGCGGAGGCCGCGGACGCCGAGGGTGCCGATGGCGAGGCCGAGGGCGAGGGAGGTGACGGCGAGGAGGAGGTGGACCCAGAAGAAGGCGGTGGGCTGGGAGTGGTCGCCGCCGGTGAAGGCCTGGCCGCCGGAGTCCTTCCAGAGGTTCTTGACGAAGGTGGTCCAGATGAACAGGGACCAGACTCCGAAGGCGGTCAGGAACCAGGAGGTGCGGCGGCTGAGCTTCATGGGGCGGTCCTCGGTGGGGCGGGGAGGTGAAGGCGGTGTGCTTCCCCAGTATGCGCGGGCGTCCGTTCGGCGTACGGCGGCCCCCTCCTGCGGCGGACCGGGGCGGAGAGGCGGACGGCGGGGGCCCCGAGTGGGTACCGTCTGCTGGTGCCCACTAGCTCGAAGCTCGCACGTCTGATCGCCGCGCCCGCCGCGGCCCTTCCGCTCCTGTTCGCCGCCCCGGTGGCCGTCGCGGCCCCGCCCGGGTCGCCGCCGTCGGCCTCGGTCGGCGGAGACCGGCTGGGGCTCCCGGGGGTCCAGGTGGATCCGCTGGCGGGCGCCCCGGCGCTGCCGGGGGACCTCACCGGGCAGTCCTGGATAGTCGCCGACGCCACGTCAGGAGAGGTGCTGGCGGCCAGCAACCCGCATCTGCGGCTGGCCCCGGCCTCCACGCTGAAGATCCTCTTCGCCGACACCGTGCTGCCGAAGTTCGACCGCAACGCCGTGCACCGGGTCGCGCCCGAGGAGATCCAGGGGATCGGCGCCGGCAGCAGCCTGGTCGGCATCAAGGAGGACCTGGACTACCGGGTCGAGGACCTCTGGCGCGGGGTGTTCCTGAGCTCGGGGAACGACGCGGTGCACGTCCTCGCGCACATGAACGGCGGCGTGCAGCAGACCGTGGCCGAGATGCAGTCGCGGGCGGAGGCGCTGCAGGCCCGGGACACCCGGGTGGTCTCGCCGGACGGCTACGACTCGGACGGCCAGGTGTCCTCGGCCTACGACCTGACCCTGTTCGCCCGGGCGGGGCTGCGCAACCCGGACTTCCGGAGCTACTGCGCGACCCGCGACGCGCAGTTCCCGGGCGCGGTGGACAAGAACACCGGGCAGCGCGGGAGCTTCGGGATCGCCAACACCGACCGGCTGCTCGGCAAGTACCCGGGCCTGATCGGGGTGAAGAACGGTTTCACCACCAACGCCGGCTCCACCTTCGTCGGCGCCGCCGAACGGGACGGCCGGACCCTGCTGGTGACGGTGATGCACCCGACCACCTACCAGAAGGTGTACGACGAGACGGCCGCGCTGCTGGACTGGGGCTTCGCCGCGGCCGGCAAGGTGGCCCCGGTCGGGAAGCTGGTGGAGGAGGGCGAGAGCGCCGCGCCGACGCCGACCGGACAGGCGGGCGGGGCCGCCGGGGTGCCCGCCCCGCCGCCGCACCCCTCGCCGACCGCGACCGACCGGTCCGCCCCGGCGACCGCACGGGCGGCGGACCCCGCCGGGGACGACGGCCTCGGGCCGGTCGGCTGGGTCGTCGTCGGGGTGGTCCTGACGGCGGGCGGCGCGGGTGCCGTGCTGCTGCTGAACCGGCGGCGCGCGGCCGCCCGCTGAACGCGCTCCGCGGGGACGCCCCTTCCCGGCCTCAGCCCTCCCCGTCCGGGGAGCGCCGGGGCCGGGGCCGGTCCTCCCCGTCGGCCGCCCGCTCCGTAGCGGCCGCCTCCGTCCGGGCAGCCGTCCCCTCCTCGGCGACCGTCCCCTTCTCGGCGACCGCCTCCGCCGCGTCCGCGGCCGCGACCAGTGCGGCGGCGCGCTCGCGGGCCCGCTCCCGGGCCGCCACCGGGTCGGCGGTCGCCGTCCAGGCCACGCAGTACATCAGCAGCCGGCAGACGAAGTTGATCCACAGCAGCAGCGCCACCGGCACGCCGAAGGCGCCGTAGAGGCTCTTCCCGGCGACCGAGCCGAGGTACGAGGCCAGCAGGATCTTCAGCAGCTCGAAACCGACCGCGCCGATCAGCGCGGCCTTCAGGACGTCCCGCCGGTGCTGGTGCGCGATCCGCGGAAACGGCGCCAGCAGGTAGGCGAAGAGCAGCATGTCGCAGCCGACGGCGATCAGCAGTCCGGCCGCGGTGAGCAGGTACCCGCCCGAGCCCAGGCCGATCCAGTCGGCGATCCGGCCGGCCAGCGTCGTCCCGGCCGCCGAGGCGCCGAGCGAGACCAGCGAGACCAGGCCGAGGCCGCCGAGGACCACGAAGTCCCAGCCCTTGCGCAGCAGCGGGTTGCCCTCCTCGTCGGGCAGCTGCCAGAGGTCCCGGATCGAGGTCCGCATGGTGTCCACCCAGCCGAGGCCGGAGAGCACCAGCAGGACGCCGCTGACGAGTCCGACCGCACCCGCGTTGGCCACCAGCGAGGGCAGGTTGAGGGCGTCGGAGATGCCCGGCAGCTGGTCGGAGACGTGCTTCTGGATGTCGTCGACCCGGCTGTCGCTGAGGGTCGCGACGGCGATCGCCAGCGCCACCGTCAGCAGCGGGAAGAGCGCGAGGAAGCCGAAGAAGGTGACCGCGCCAGCCAGCCGGTTGCCGCGCAGCGCGGTGAAGTGCTCGTAGGCGCGGTAGGGGCGGCTGCGCAGCACCCGCGTCACGATCGGGCCGATCACCGGGAGACGGGTCAGGAAGTCCACCGTCCGGTTATACCGGCCCGTCCCCCGAACGGCCGTCAGGCCCGCCGTCAGACCGGCGGCCAGACCCACCGCGAGACCGGCCGTCGGACCGGCCGTCAGCGGCGGACCATCCGGCGGGCCCGGGCCAGCGTGCGGACCGCCTGGTAGGCGGTGTACCGGCCGTGGCCGAGCAGTTCGGTGCGCAGTCCGGACACCCCGCCGGACATCCGGTGGCCGGCCGGGCGCAGCCGGGCGCAGTGCTCGGCGGCCCGGCGGAAGAACTCCCGGCGGTCGCCGGGCGGGACCCGGCCGGGCCGGGAGACCACGGTGTTGAGGTGGTGCAGCATCCGGCCGTAGACCACCGGGCGCCAGCGGTCGAGCTCGGGGCGGCCGTCGAGGAACGCGAAGACCAGGTCGTACTGGTCGAAGACGTCGAAGTGCTTGCGGCTGGCGGTGGCCAGGATGTTGCCGCCCTCCTGGCGCTGCCGGTAGTGGACGCCGACCCGGTCGAGCAGGGTGATGCCGCGGGCGGCGAGCAGCGCCGGGTACGTCCAGGGGGTGTCCTCGTAGTACCCGGCCGGGAAGGTCAGGCCCTGGGCGGTGACGAAGTCGCGGCGGTAGGCCTTGTTCCACACCACCTGGAGCAGTTCGAGCAGCTCGGGGCGCTCGGCGAGGTCGAAGACCTCCCGGGAGGGGGCGCCGAAGACCTTGGCGGAGGCGGCGCGGACGGTCCGGCCGTCCGCGTAGGTGCGGGCGTAGTCGTAGACCAGGACGTCCGGGTCGCCGACGGCCCGCAGCCGGTCGTCGACGGCCTTCAGCAGACCGGGGGTCAGGGTGTCGTCGCTGTCGAGGAAGAGCACGTAGTCGCCGGTGGCGACGGCGAGGCCGGCGTTGCGGGCCGGGCCGAGGCCGACGTTCTCCGGCAGGTGGAGCACCCGCACCCGGGGGTCCTCGGCGGCGGCCGTGTCGAGCAGCGCGCCGCATCCGTCCGGGGAGCGGTCGTCCACCGCGATCAGCTCGATGTCCGGGCCGTCCTGGCCGAGCACCGAGGCGAGGCACTCGGCGAGGTAATCCTCGACCCGGTAGACCGGGACGATCACACTGAAGCGGGGCATGTCCCCAGGGTAGTGGGCCTGTCCGGGGGCCCCCGGACGGCCCCCGGCGGGGCCATGTGCCGGGGGTAGGATTCGACGCGCACGTACGCACCGAATCAAAGTGCGGTCAGACCCCGAGGGGGCTGCCACGCTCCTTCCCAGAAAGGCCTGCGTAGCCGATGGCTCCCCGCCTCTCCATCGTCGTCCCGATCTACAACGTCGAGCGCTACCTCGTGGAGTGCCTCGATTCGATCGCCGCCCAGACCTTCACGGACTTCGAGTGCGTGATGGTCGACGACGGTTCGAAGGACGACAGTGCCGCCCTCGCCGAGGCGTACGCCGCCAAGGACTCCCGGTTCCGGCTGGTCCGGCAGGTCAACAAGGGCCTCGGCGCGGCCCGCAACACCGGCATCCGGCACATCGACCCGGACGCCGAGTTCCTGTGCTTCGTCGACAGCGACGACTCTATGCCGCCCAGTGCGTACGAGCTGATGATCAACACCCTGGACGAGACCGGCTCGGACTTCGCCACCGGCAACGTGCTGCGCTTCCGCGCGATCGGCTACTACCAGTCCGGTGGCCACAGCCGCCCGTTCGCCAAGACCGTGCTCAAGACGCACATCACCGAGATCCCCTCGCTGGTCACCGACCGCACCGCGTGGAACAAGGTGTACCGCCGCTCCTTCTTCGACGCGGCCGGGATCATCTACCCCGAGGGCATCCTGTACGAGGACGCCCCGGTCAGCGTGCCGCACCACTACCTCGCCAAGAGCGTGGACGTGCTCTCCGAGCCGATCTACCACTGGCGCGAGCGCGAGGTCGGCGAGATGTCGATCACTCAGATGCGCACCAACCCCAAGGGCCTGGTCGACCGGGTCGCCTCGGTCGAGCTGGTCCGCGCCTGGCTGCGGAAGCAGACCGAGCCGCGCTTCGCCGAGTACCTGAAGACCTACGACGAGAACACCCTCGTCGAAGAGATCCCGATGTTCTTCTGGTCCGTCGTGGACGGCGACAAGGAGTACCGGGACGCGTACATCACCAGCGTCAGCCGGCTGCTGCGGGCGATCGGCCCCGAGCAGGTCAAGAAGCTGCGCGCGCCGCTGCGGCTGAAGTACCACCTGACCCTCCAGGGCCGGATCGACGAGTTCGTCGAGCAGATCAAGTACGAGGGCGAGAGCAACGGCGGTGTCGTCGCCAAGGGCCTGCTGCGCCCGTACGCCGACTACCCGTTCCTGCGCGGCGGCCGCAAGAGCGTGCCGGCCGGCCTGCTCAGCCTGCGCAACTCCACCGTCATCCGCAGCCGGCTCTACGACGCGCGCTGGGAGGCCGGCCGGCTGCGGCTGACCGGCCACGCGTACCCGGAGCAGCTGGGCGCGGCCAACAAGCACGACATGGTGCGCACCCTGGTGCTGCGCGAGGCCAAGGGCCGCCGGGTCATCGCCGTGCCGATGAAGACCCAGTACAGCCCCGAGGCCACCGCCACCAACCACCACGACCTCTACAACTGCGACTGGGCCGGCTTCTCCGTCGCGCTCGACCCGGAGAAGCTCAAGCACCGCGGCCAGTGGAAGGACGGCAACTGGCGCGTCCTGGTCGCCGGTGCCGGCAAGGGCGGCGTCTACAAGGGCCGGATCTGGGCCGGCTGGGCGGACACCGCGCTCTACCAGCCCTCGCACTGGGTCGAGCCGGACGTGCGGATCGTCCCGTTCGTCCGCGACGGCAGCGTCTACCTGCGGGTCGAGAACGCCAAGGTCCGGGTGACCGGGCTGGCCGCGAACGGCGACACGGTCGAGGTGTCCGGCGCCGCCCGCTCCGGCGTCCGGCTGGCCGGCGCCCGGCTGCGGATGACCCACGTGGAGTCCGAGCGCGAGCTGACCTTCCCCGTGACCGTCGGGACTCCGGTCGGCAGCCTCCAGCAGTTCCACGCCGCCGTGCCGATCGCCGAGCTGACCGAGGTCCGGGAGTCCTGGGCCGAGCTGGACCCGATCGCCGTGGAGCGTGCCCGCGACCGCTGGGACACCACCCTGGAGCTGGCCGACGGCACCACCGCCCCGCTCGTCTGGGACGACCGGAACGCGCCGGAGCAGCTCAACCTGGTGCTGAACCCCGACGCCGCGCCCGAGGAGCGGCGCGCCCTCTACTCCAAGCCCTCCCCCGGCGGCTACCTGCAGTTCCTGGACCAGCTGCTGCAGCCGATCGTGCACGAGGTGACCGCGCGCGGCGCGGACGGCTACCTGCTCAGCGGCACCTTCCCGCTGCCCGGCACCCACCGCTGGGAGCTGGTCGTGCGCCACCACTGGGGCGAGGAGCAGCACGTCTACCCGGTGGAGATCGCGGACGGCCGGTTCCGGACCGCGCTGCCGGCCGTGCCGACCGCCTCCTTCGCGGGCAACGTGCCGCTGGCCCAGGGCGGCTGGAACGTCTCGTTCCGCCCGGTCGGCGCCGTCTTCCACCCGGACATGGCCTCGTACGTGCTGATCGCGCCCGAGTGCTGGAACACGCTGCCGCTGGAGGTGGAGGCCCGCGGCAAGCGGATCGTGCTGGAGCGCCGCCACCACGACGGCCTGCAGCTGGAGTCCGAGAACATACTGCTTCCGGAGGAGCGCAGCGGCTGGCGCCAGCGCAAGCTGCGGACGGCCGACTACCCGGCCGCCCGCCGGCTGCCGCTGCGCGACACGGTGCTCTACAACGTCGCGCTCGGCGGCCTCTACTCGGACTCGCCGCGGGCGATCCACGAGGAGCTGGTGCGCCGCGACCTGCCGCTGCAGCACCTGTGGGGCACCGACGACCTGCAGGCGGACCTGCCGCAGTCGGCGGGCTCGGTCCGGCTCTGGAGCCCGGAGTGGTTCGAGACCCTGGCCACCGCGAAGTACATCGTCACCAGCGCGCACCTGCCGGACTTCTTCGTCCGCCGGCCCGGCCAGATCGTGCTGCAGACCTGGCACGGCTCGCCGCTGAAGCAGATCGGCCACGACTTCGAGAAGGTCTGGTTCACCGACGCGCACTACCTGAAGGGCCTCGCCAAGGAGGTTCCGAACTGGAGCCTGCTGCTGGCCGGCAGCACCTGGTCCGCCCCGGTGCTGCGCCGCGCCTTCGACTTCAAGGGCGAGATCCTGGAGAGCGGCCTGCCCCGCAACGACGTGTTCTTCGCCGCCGACAAGGAGAAGACCGCCGAGCGGGTGCGCGAGCGGCTCGGCCTGCCCGAGGGCAAGAAGGTCGTGCTGTACGCGCCGACCTGGCGCGAGGACCGGCGCCGCCACTACGGCGGCTACCAGCTGCACCTCCAGCTGGACCTGGAGGCGGCGCAGGCCGCGCTGGGCGACGACCAGGTGCTGCTGGTCCGCCGGCACGCCAACGTCCGCGAGCAGATCCCGGCCGCGGGCAACGGCTACGTCTGGGACGTCAGCAGCTACCCGGACCTGGGCGAGCTGATGCTGGCCGCCGACGTGCTGGTGACCGACTACACGGCGGCGACCTTCGACTTCGCCGTGACCGGGAAGCCGATCCTGTTCTTCACCTACGACCTGGCGCACTACCGCGACAACCTGCGCGGTTTCTCGCTGGACTTCGAGGCGGACGCGCCCGGCCCGCTGCTGGCCACGTCCGAGGAGCTGGTGGCCGCGCTCGGCCGGGTGGACGAGGTCACCGCCGAGTACGCCGGGAAGTACGCGGCGTTCCGTGACAAGTACTGCGACCTGGACGACGGCCACGCCGCCGCCCGGGCGGTGGACGCCATGCTGAGCCGCGAGGCCTGACCGGGAATTCCCGCCCGGTGGAGGGCGCCCGACGCACATTCCGCGTCGGGCGCCTTTCGCATTCTCCGCCCCCGCATTTCCAGTATTTCGAACTGGAGTTTCCCGAACGAACTCGCCAGCTAATTCACAGTCAATTCTCAAATTGACCTCGCATACTTTTCCCGCTGAGATGGAAATTCTCGCCGAGAAAGGTCCGTGGAAATGGCTGTCCTCACCCGGTTCGTCCTCCCGCACGCCGCCCCCCGGTTCGGCGACCCGCGGTTCGGCACCCCGCCGGCGGGCGAGCAGGAGCACGCCGCCTTCGGACTGCTGCGCGCCCGCTGGACCTCCCGCGGCCTGGAGCTCACCGGCTTCGCCCGCCCCGACGACCGGTCCACCGCCCGCCCCGGCTCGGCCTGGACCTGGCTGACCCTGCGCCCCGGCGACGACGGCCCGCCCCTCCACCTCCCCACCAGGCCCCGCCGGCTCCCCGAGATCACCGACGACAGCGCCCGGCCCGAGCACAACCACGACTGGGCCGGCTTCACCGCCCTGGTCGAGCCGCGCCGGCTGCGCACCGCCGACGGCTGGCTGATCGGCGACTGGACCGTCGAGGCCACCCTGTTCACCCTCGCCCGCCCTACCCGGCTGCGCCGCCAGTACGGCGGCCTCGCCCCGCACTGGTGCGGCTCCGGCGAATACCCGCCCGCCCGCTGGGTCGACCACGACGTGCGGCTCCAGCCGCACTTCGCCGACGGCCGGCTCGCCGTGCGGCTCGAACGCCCCGCCGTCCGGCTCACCCGGGCCGTCCCCGGCCCCGACGGGATCGACCTGCACCTCACCGCCGCCGATCCGCTCCCGGACCGGACCGCGTTCCGGCTCCGACACCGCGAGAGCGGCACCGTCCTGATCCGGCCCGCCACCGGCACCGGACGGACCCGCGGCGTCCGCCTGCCGTACGCGCCGTTCACCGCCGACAGGCGCGGCACCGGCGAACTGGAGCACTGGGACGCCGCGCTGGTCCACCCCGACGGCACCGCCGAGCCGCTCGTCCTGGACGAGCGCGGCGGGCCGGTCTCCGGCCAGCACCCGCTGCCCGGGGCCGAGGACCGGGCCCTGCACCTCAAGCACCTCGCCGACGGCCGGCTCCAGCTCTGCGTCCGGCCCGCCGCCGGCTGGGTCGAACGGCTCACCGCCCGGGCCGGCGGCTTCGAACTCACCGGCCACTGCGCCGCCGACGGCCCGCTGGAGCTCGTCCTGCGGCACAACGGCACCGGCGGCGAGGTCCGCCACCCGGTCCGGACCGGCCCCGGCCGACGGTTCACCGTCCGGCTGCCCGCCACCCGCACCGGCTCCGACGGCACCGCGCTTCCCCTGCGCAAGGGCCTGTGGGAAGCCACCCTGGAACCCGTCGGCCGGCCGGGACCGGCCCGACCGCTGACCGCCTCGCCCGCCGTCCTGGCGGCGCTGCCCGCCGCCACCCTGGCCGGCGGCAAACGGATCCTGCTGGAGCGCCGCTGGCACGACACCCTGCTGCTGGACTCCACCCCCGTGCTCACCGCCGCCGAACGCAGCGCCTGGACCCAGGCCCGCCAGCGCACCGCCGGCTACCCGGCCGCCTGCCGCGAACCGCTGCGCGAGGCCGTGCTCTACGACGTGTTCGGCGGCCGGGGCTACGCCGACTCACCGCGCGCCGTGCACACCGAACTCGCCCGCCGGGGCGCGCCGCTGGAGCACCTGTGGGTGGTCGACGACGCCCAGGCCGAGCTGCCGCCCGGGGTCCGCGCCGTCCGGGTCTGGAGCCCCGAGTGGTACCGGGCGCTCGCCACCAGCCGCTACCTCGTCGGCAATACCCACTTCCCGGACTTCCTGCGCCGGCGCCCCGGCCAGGTCGTCGTGCAGACCTGGCACGGCGCCCTGCTCAAGCGGATCGCCCACGACGTCGACAACCCCTGGCTCGCCGACCGCGGCTACCTCGCGGCCCTCGACCGGGAGACCCCGCACTGGAGCCTGCTGCTCTCCCCCAGCCCCTTCGCCACCCCGATCCTGCGCCGGGCCTTCCGCTACCGGGGCGAGATCCTGGAGTCCGGCTACCCGCGCAACGACGTGCTGGCCCGCCCCGACCCGCGCCGGGCGGACGCCGTCCGGCGCCGGCTGGGGATCCCGGCGGGCCGCCGGGTGGTGCTCTACGCGCCGACCTGGCGGGAGGACCGGCCGCGCCCGGACGGTGACGGCTTCCGGCTCGACCTGCGGCTCGACCTCGACCGGGCCCGGCAGGCCCTCGGCGGGGACCACGTGCTGCTGCTGCGTCCGCACGCGCACGTCCGCGAGCCGCTGACCGGCACCGGGGACGGCTTCGCGATCGACTGCGCCGACTACCCGGACGTCCAGGAACTGCTGCTGATCGCCGACGTGCTGGTGACGGACTACTCGTCGATCCTGTTCGACTTCGCGGTCACCGGCCGGCCGGTGCTGTTCTTCACCTACGACCTGGCGCACTACCGGGACGGCCTGCGCGGCTTCGCCTTCGACTTCGAGGCCCAGGCCCCGGGGCCGCTGCTCGACGACTCGGCCGGCCTGGTCACGGCACTGCGCGCGCTCGCGGACGGCAGCGACGGAGACGGAGACGACGGCGGTGACGGCGGTGACGGACTGCCGGCCGGGTACGCCGAGCGGTACCGGCGCTTCCGGGACACCCACTGCGTGCTGGACGACGGCGCCGCGGCCCGCCGGGTGGTCGACCGGATGCTGGAGCTCGGCGGCCGCCCCGGGGGTCAGCAGAAGGTGTAGGACCGCCAGGGCCGCCAGACCTCGTCGAGGTCGAAGCGGGAGAGGCTGAACCCGGGGACCGGGAACGCCGCGTGGAAGGACCGGGCCTGCTCCTGGGCCCGGTCGAGCACGTGCTCCTCCAGACCGTGCGCCACCGTCACGTGCGGGTGGTACGGGAAGGCCAGCTCCCTGGCCAGCGGGCCGGAGCGGACGTCCGCCTCCAGCAGCCGGCACTCCCGCTCGCCCTCCTCCACCCGGACGAAGACCACCGGGGAGACCGGGCGGAAGCTGCCGCCGCCGCGCAGCACCATCCGGAACGGCCGGTGCGCGGCGGCCACCGCCGCCAGGTGCTCCTCGATCTTCGGCAGTGCCTCGGCCGGCACCTCGGTGGGCGGCAGCAGGGTGACGTGCGTGGGTATCGACCGGGCCAGCGGATCGCCGTGCCCGGCCCGCGCGTCCTGGATCGCCGTGCCGTACGGATCCGGGACAGTGACGGACACGCCGATGGTCAGGAACTCGGGGAGCTCCTGACCACCGGGCAGGCTCGTCAGCGGAGTCACCGCGCGGAGGCCGGGAGGAAGCCGATCCGGTCGTACACCGTGGCCAGCGTCTCGGACGCCACCGCGCGGGCCTTCTCGGCACCCACCGCGAGGGCGCGGTCCAGCTCGGCCGGGTCGTCCAGGAAGGTCCTGGTGCGCTCCTGGAAGGGCAGCACCCACTCGGTGAAGAGCTCGGCCAGCTCGGTCTTCAGGGCGCCGTACATCTTGCCCTCGAAGTGCGCGACCAGCTGCTCGACCGACTGCCCGCTGAGCGCCGAGTGGATCCGCAGCAGGTTGGAGACGCCGGCCTTCTCCTTCTCGTCGTAGCTGACGACGGTGCCGGTGTCGGTGACGGCGCTCTTGATCTTCTTCGCGCTGGCCTTCGCCTCGTCCAGCAGGCTGACCAGGCCCTTGGGGGAGGACGCGGACTTGCTCATCTTCACGGCCGGGTCCTGGAGGTCCTGGATCTTCGCCGTCTCCTTGAGGATGTACGGCTTCGGGACCGTGAAGGTCGGGCTGTAGCGGGAGTTGAAGCGCTCCGCGAGGTCGCGGGTGATCTCCACGTGCTGGCGCTGGTCCTCGCCGACCGGGACGGCGTCCGCCTGGTAGAGCAGGATGTCCGCGATCTGCAGGATCGGGTAGGTGAACAGGCCGACGGTGGTGCTGTCGGCGCCGTACCGGGAGGACTTGTCCTTGAACTGGGTCATCCGGGAGGCCTCGCCGAAGCCGGTGAGGCAGTTCATCACCCAGGCGAGCTGCGCGTGCTCGGGCACGTGCGACTGGACGAAGAGGGTGCAGTGCTCCGGGTCGAGACCGGCGCCGAGCAGCTGCGCGGCGGAGATCCGGGTGTTCTGGCGCAGCGTCGCCGGATCCTGCGGCACGGTGATCGCGTGCAGGTCGACGACCATGTAGAAGGCGTCGTTCTCCTTCTGCAGGTCGACCCACTGGCGCACCGCGCCCAGGTAGTTACCGAGGTGGAAGGACCCGGAGGTGGGCTGGATGCCCGAGAGCACCCGGGGACGGTCCTTGACCGGACCAGTGACCGCTGCGTTGACCATGCGGGCCATTGTTCCAGTTCCACCGACCGGTCAGGAAACCTCCTGCCCCGGCGGTTCCGCCAGTGTGACCGCACTCACCCTCACCCGGGCGATCCGCCGGCCCTCCAGTTTGGCCACCGTCAGCAGCACCTCCTCGCCGGGACCGGCCGGGATCCGCACCCGGTCGCCGTCGGCGGGCAGCCGGCCGAGCGCGGCGACCAGGCAGCCGGCCACCGTCTCGTACGGGCCCTCGGGCAGGGTGACGCCGGTCTCCTCGACGAAGTCGGCCAGGTTGAGCAGGCCGTCGAGCTCCACTCCGCCGCCGGCCAGCCGCCGGGTCGGGGAGGACTCCGGGGTGTCGTACTCGTCCCTGATCTCCCCGATCACCTCCTCGACCAGGTCCTCCAGGGTGACGATGCCGGCGGTGCCGCCGTACTCGTCGACCACGATCGCCAGGTGGTGGCCCTCCCGGCGCATCTCCCCCATCGCCGCCAGCACCCGCTTGGTGCCGGGCAGCAGCTTGATCGGGCGGGCCAGGTCGCGGACCTTGGCGGCCCGTTCGCCGCGCGCGCCGTACAGGTCGCGGACGTGGACGAAGCCGGTCACCGCGTCGTAGCTGCCCTCGACCACCGGGTAGCGGGAGTGCGGCGAGGACTCCGCCTGGGCGCGCACCTCGGCGAGCGGGCGCTCGGCGTCCAGGAAGGTCACCTCGGTGCGCGGGACCATCACCTCGCGCAGCTGCCGCTCCCCCGCGGCGAACACATCGGCGATCAGCGTCCGCTCGTCGTTCCCGAGTTCGGTGTTGGCGGCGACCAGGCCGCGGAGCTCCTCCGAGCTCATCGAACCCCGGCCGGCGGCCGGGTCGCCGCCGAACAGCCGGACCATCAGGTCGGTGGAGCGGCCGAGCAGCCAGATCGCCGGGCGCAGCACCACCGACATGACGTCGACCACCGGCGCCGCCAGCACGGCGATGGAGTCGGCCCGCTGGAGGCCGATCCGCTTCGGGGTGAGCTCGCCGAGCACCAGCGAGACGTAGCTGATCACCAGGGTCAGTCCGACCAGGGCGGTGGCGTCGGCGACGCCCTCGGACAGCCCGGCCCGGACGAACAGCGGGGCCACCTTGCCGGCCAGGGTGTCGGCGCCGAACGCGGCGGAGAGGAAGCCCATGCAGGTCACGCCGACCTGGACGGCCGCCAGGAAGCGGTTCGGATCGGCGGCGAGGTGCGCGGCCCGGGCCGCCCGCCGGGTGCCGCGTGCCTCCAGCGTCCGGATCTGTCCCTCGCGCAGCGAGATCAGCGAGATCTCGGCGACGTTGAACAGACCGCCCAGGACGATGAAGACGAGGACGAGCGCGGCGTCCTCGATGGTTTCGTTCACAGCGGGTCAGTGTAGGACGACGGCCCGCCGCCCCCGCGGAACGGGGACGACGGGCCGTCGTGGAGGCGTCGGGGCCGGCTCAGATGAGGCCGAGCTCCTGGACCGCGTCGCGCTCCTCGGTCAGCTCCTGGACCGAGGCGGCGATGCGGCCGCGCGAGAAGTCGGAGATCTCCAGGCCCTGGACGATCGAGAACTCGCCGTCCTTGGTGGTGACCGGGAAGGAGGAGATCAGGCCGGCCGGGACGCCGTAGGAGCCGTCGGAGACGACACCCATCGAGGTCCAGTCGCCCTCGGCGGTGCCGTTGACCCAGGTGTACACATGGTCGATGGCGGCGTTGGCGGCCGAGGCGGCCGAGGAGGCGCCGCGGGCCTCGATGATGGCGGCGCCGCGCTTGGCGACGGTCGGGACGAAGTCGTTCTCCAGCCAGGCCTGGTCGCTGCCGATGGCCTCGAAGGCCGGCTTGCCGGCGATCTCGGCCTGGAAGATGTCCGGGTACTGGGTGGCGGAGTGGTTGCCCCAGATGGTGACGCGCTTGATGTCCGAGACCAGGGCGCCGGTCTTCAGCGAGAGCTGGCCGACGGCGCGGTTGTGGTCCAGACGGGTCATCGCGGTGAAGCGCTCGGCCGGGACGTCCGGGGCGTTGCGCTGGGCGATCAGGGCGTTGGTGTTGGCCGGGTTGCCGACCACCAGGACCTTGATGTCGTCCGCGGCGTGGTCGTTGATGGCCTTGCCCTGCGGGCCGAAGATGCCACCGTTGGCCTGCAGCAGGTCGCCGCGCTCCATGCCGGCGGTGCGCGGACGGGCGCCGACCAGCAGCGCCACGTTGGCGCCGTCGAAGGCCTCGGCCGGCTTGTCGGTGATGGTGATGTCGCGCAGCAGCGGGAAGGCGCAGTCCACGAGCTCCATCGCGGTGCCCTCGGCGGCCTTGAGGCCCTGCGGGATCTCCAGGAGGCGCAGGTTCACCGGGACGTCGGCGCCGAGCAGGTGGCCCGAGGCGATGCGGAAGAGCAGCGCGTAGCCGATCTGCCCGGCCGCTCCGGTGATGGTGACATTGACGGGGGTGCGGGTCATTTCTACCTTCTCCAGCAAATCGCCAGGTGCCCCAGGCACGTCGGCGCTCTGGAGCCGAGGACGGTCTCTCGACATCGAGAGAACCGGCGTCAGGGTATCGCAAAGGGAAGCGTACGCCTCGGTCGCGGTCGTGACTGCTCGGTCACAGACGATGACGGCCCCCCGCCCGGGCGTCGGGCGGGGGGGCCGTCGGCCGGTCCCGGTCAGCGGCGCGGACGGCCGATCAGCTGGCCGATGTTGTCCAGCAGCGGGAACTCCAACCACGGGTTGGGCTGGGCCATCAGGGTCAGCAGCACGATCGACAGGCCCAGGAACGTCAGCACGATCACATCGGTGAAGCGGCTGCGCACCGCGAGCATGCCGACCTCCGGCAGCACCAGCCGGAGCAGCGCGCCGAGCAGCACACCGCCGCCGACGATCAGCAGCCCGTACTTGAAGCCGTCCTGGAAGTCGGCGAACCAGGTGACCGCGAGACCGGCGGCGACCACCAGCAGGACCACCGTTATCGGCCACTGCCGGACCGGCAGCGCGTGGTCGCGCCCGAGCGCGGCCGCCGAGCCCTCGGGGGGCAGAGTGCCGGTGGTCTTCACCGGCCTGCGCCTGGTCCGGCGCGGTTCGCTCATGGCTTCCCGTCCTTCGGGATCGTCGATCGGATGGGTCGGGGCCGGGCGTGGCCCCGGCGGGTCGGGCGCGGCGGTCAGACGCCGGCGCGGCGCTCGGCCGCCACCACGATGTTGTTGAGCAGCATGGCGCGGGTCATCGGGCCGACGCCGCCGGGGTTCGGGGAGATCCAGCCGGCCACCTCGGCCACGTTGGGGTGCACGTCGCCGACGATCCTGCCCTCGCTGCGGCTGACGCCGACGTCCAGCACGGCCGCGCCGGGCTTGACGTCCTCCGGCTTGACCAGGTGCGGCACACCGGCGGCGGCGACGATGATGTCCGCCTGGCGCAGGTGGTGGGCGAGGTCGCGGGTGCCGGTGTGGCAGAGGGTGACGGTGGCGTTCTCGCTGCGGCGGGTGAGCAGCAGGCCGATAGAGCGGCCGACGGTCACGCCCCGGCCGACCACGACCACCTCGGCGCCGTCGATCGGCACGCCGTGGCGGCGCAGCAGCTCGACCATGCCGAGCGGGGTGCAGGGCAGCGGGCCCTCGATGCCCAGGGCGAGGCGGCCGAGCGAGGTCGGGTGCAGGCCGTCGGCGTCCTTGTCCGGGTCCATCAGCTCCAGGACCGGGTTCGGGTCGAGGCCCTTGGGCAGCGGCAGCTGGACGATGTAGCCGGTGCAGGTCGGGTCGGCGTTGAGCTCCCGGACGACGTTCTCGACGTCCTCCTGGGAGGCGGTGGCGGGCAGCTCGCGCTGGATCGAGGCGATGCCGATCTCCGCGCAGTCCTTGTGCTTGCCGTTGACGTACCAGCGGCTGCCCGGGTCGTCGCCGACCAGGACGGTGCCGAGGCCGGGGGTGATGCCCTTGGCCTTGAGGGCCGCCACGCGGGTGGCGAGTTCGGACTTGATCGCGGCCGCGGTCGCCTTGCCGTCGAGAATCTGCGCAGTCATGACCCCATTCTCCCGGATCGGGGCGGGCATCCGTGCCACCGGTCCCGGGCTCCGGACGGAGGCCGGGCGGGGGCCGCAGGGGCGGTCCGGGCGGCGGTCCGGACGGATGCGGAACGTTCGGCTCTTATTGCGGTTGCGCCACAGTCCGGCCCGAGGTGCGGACGCGGCTGGACACGGTACTGCCGTCCGGTCGACGATGAGCAGGCATTCCCCGCCGAATCCGGCCCGGTGACGGGCCGACGGACAGACCCGGCGGGGCGTACATCGGGGGAAGAACGAAGTGAGCCGACCAGACCGCACCGCGCCGACGACCGACCGCCGACGCGGGTTGCCGCGCGCCACCGGGCCGTCACGGCTTCCGTTCGCACGCTTCCCACGGCCCTGAGCGGGCGCGCGCACCGGTCGGCCCACGCCCCCGGTGTCAGTGTGCTCCGCTAACGTCCCGTCCGACCGGCTACCCGTCCAGCCGGCCCGTTCCGGGGCCTCCGCTGTCCCGTCCCCACTTGTCCCAATGCCCGGAGGCATCGATGAGCTACCCGCCCGACCCCAACAACCCGTACAACCAGCCCCAGCAGCCCCAGCAGCCCGGCTACGGCTACCCGCAGCAGGCTCCGCCGGCCGCCGGCTACGGCTACCCGCAGCAGCCCCCGCAGCAGCCGGGCTACGGCGTTCCGCAGCAGCAGGCCTACGGGTACGCGCCGGCGCCGGGGACCCTCCAGGCGAACAACGGCTACATCAACATCGCCCAGCTCGGCACCGTCAAGCTGGCGACCATGGGCCAGCGCTTCCTGGCCCGGCTGATCGACGGCCTGGCCGTCGGCGCGATCATCGCCCTGGTCATGGCCCTCGGCCTGGCCGGCACGCTCGGCATCGTCAAGGACACCGACGACTGCACGAGCTACACCTACGGCAGCTCGGCCTACAGCAACTGCCTCCAGCAGCAGACCGACGCCGCCAGCGGCATCGTCGCCACCATGATGATCATGATCGGCGTGCTGGCCGTGTTCAACCTGCTCTACGAGTGGCTGCTGGTCTCCTTCGCCGGCGCCACCCTGGGCAAGATGGCCATGGGCCTGCGCGTGGTCAAGGAGAGCACCGGTCAGAACCCGGGTCTGGGCGGCGGCTTCATCCGCTTCATCATCCCGATCGTCGGCGCGATCCTCTGCTACATCGGCGCGCTGCTGGTCTACCTGTCGCCGTTCTTCGACAACTCCGGGAAGCTGCAGGGCTGGCACGACCGTGCCGCCGGCACCCTGGTGATCAAGAAGTAACGCGCTACCCCGTACGACGGAACGGCCCGGCCCCCTCGGTGGAGGGAGCCGGGCCGTTCCGTCGTTCCGTGCTGTTCAGCGACGTACCGTGCGGCGCCGCGCCGCCGGCGGACGCGTCAGTGGAAGAAGTGGCGGGTGCCGGTGAAGTACATGGTCACCCCGGCCTCGGTGGCGGCCGCGACCACCTCTTCGTCCCGGATCGAGCCGCCGGGCTGGACGATCGCCCGCACGCCGGCCGCGATCAGGATCGCCGCGCCGTCCGCGAACGGGAAGAAGGCGTCGGAGGCCGCGTACGAGCCCTTGGCCCGCTCGCCGGCCCGCTCCACCGCGAGCTTGCAGGAGTCGACGCGGTTGACCTGGCCCATGCCGACGCCCACCGAGGCACCGTCCTTGGCCAGCAGGATCGCGTTGGACTTGACGGCCCGGCAGGCCCGCCAGGCGAACGCCAGCTCGGCCAGCTCGGCCGGGGACAGCGCCTCGCCGGAGGCCAGGGTCCAGGTCGCCGGGTCGTCGCCCTCGGCGTGCATCCGGTCGGCATCCTGGAGCAGCACGCCGCCGGAGACCGGGCGCAGCTCCTGGCGGTTGGCCGGGGCCTCGGGGGCGAGCAGCACCCGCAGGTTCTTCTTGCGGGCCAGCACCTCGACGGCGCCGTCCTCGTAACCGGGGGCCACCACGACCTCGGTGAAGATCGGGGCGATCTGCTCGGCCAGCGCCACCGTGACCGGGCGGTTGACCGCGATCACGCCGCCGTACGCGGACGCCGGGTCGCACTCGTGCGCCTTGCGGTGCGCCTCGGCGACGTCCGCGCCGGTCCCGATGCCGCACGGGTTGGCGTGCTTGATGATCGCGACGGCCGGCTCGGCGTGGTCGTAGGCGGCGCGGCGGGCGGCGTCGGTGTCGACGTAGTTGTTGTACGACATCTCCTTGCCGTGCAGCTGACGCGCGCCGGCCAGGCCACCGCTGCCGTCGGTGTACAGCGCGGCGCCCTGGTGCGGGTTCTCGCCGTAGCGCAGCACGTTCTGGCGCTCGAAGGCCGAGCCCAGGAAGGCCGGGAACGCGTCCTCGGTCTCCGTGTAGCCGGACTCCTCGAACCAGTTGGCCACCGCGACGTCGTAGGCGGCGGTGTGGGAGAAGGCCTGGGCGGCCAGCCGCTTGCGGGTCAGCAGGTCGAAGCCGCCGCCGCGGACGGCCGTCAGCACGTCCTGGTAGCGGGCCGGGTCGACCACGACGGCCACCGAGGGGTGGTTCTTGGCGGCGGCGCGGACCATGCTCGGGCCGCCGATGTCGATCTGCTCGACGCACTCGTCGGGGGTGGCGCCGGAGGCGACGGTCGCCTTGAACGGGTAGAGGTTCACCACGACCAGGTCGAAGGGCTCGACGCCCAGCTCGGCCAGCTGCGCGCGGTGCGACTCCAGCCGCAGGTCGGCGAGGACGCCGGCGTGCACGCGGGGGTGCAGGGTCTTCACGCGCCCGTCCAGGCACTCCGGGAAGCCGGTCAGCTCGGAGACCTCGGTCACCGGGACGCCCGCGGCGGCGATCCGGCCGGCGGTCGAGCCGGTGGAGACGATGGCGACCCCGGCGGCGTGCAGGCCCTGGGCCAGCTCCTCCAGACCGGTCTTGTCGTACACGCTGATCAGCGCGCGGCGGATCGGCCGGACGTTCTCGGAGACAGGGGGCGTGGTGGGAGCGGCGCTCATGCCGGAATCCATACCTTTCGGTCCTCGATGCGGTGACCCTCGCGGGCCAGCCGGCCCACGACGTCGACGAGCAGCTTGCGCTCGACAGTCTTGATGCGTTCGTGCAGCGCCTCGCCGCCATCTGCGTGGTCGGCGTCGTGGACCTCCACGACGCCCTGCGCGATGATCGGCCCGGTGTCGACGCCGGCGTCGACCAGGTGGACGGTGCAACCGGTGACCCTCACCCCGTACGCCAGCGCGTCGGTGACGCCGTGGGCGCCGGGGAAGGAGGGCAGCAGCGCGGGGTGGGTGTTGACGATCCGTCCGGCGAAGGCCTCGATGAACCCCGGGCCGAGGATCTTCATGAACCCGGCCGTGACGACCAGGTCGGGCTCGTACCCGGCGACGGAGGCGGTCAGCGCGCGGTCCCAGTCCGCCCGGTCCCCGTGGTCCTTCACCCGGTGCACGAAGACCGGCAGACCGGCCCGCTCGGCGCGCTCCAGCCCGGCGATGCCGTCCCGGTCCGCGCCCACTGCGAGGATCTCCGCCCCGTACGCGGGGTCGGCGACGGCGTCGACCAGCGCCTGGAGGTTGGTGCCGGAGCCGGAGACCAGCACCACCAGACGGGCCGGTCCGGGCGTGCGGGGCGGGAAGAGCTGAGCGGGGGCGGCGGCCACTGCGCGATTCTCCGTAGGTCGGGCGCCGCCCGCTGGTACATCCACCGGCGGTGGGGCCACTACGAACGGCAGGTCGAGCGAGGAGGAACTCCAGGAGAACCCGCCGCGACGCGGGCCCCGGGGAACCCGTGGGAGCTGCTGACCGTCACCACCATAACGGCTGGTCGGACGGCCTCCGAAACACCGCCCGGGGCTACGCGCGTAGCTGAGACCGGGATCTCGCCGGCCGTCCGGAGCCGGGACCGGGCCCCGGCGGACCGCCGACTCCCGGGCCGCCGGACGTGCCCGGACCCCCCACTCGGGCCCGCGGGAACATAGGGTGGCGCGGGCACCCGCCCCACCGACCGAGAAGGAATGGCCGAACCATGAGCAGCGGTGACGACACCGGCGAGCGCAACCCCTTCGCGCCGCCGCCGGCGGATGCCCCCGAGCAGCCGTGGCGCCCGCGCGCTCCCCACCCCACCGGCGACCCCGACCGGCCCGAGGGCCAGGACGGCGACCAGGACGACCGTCCGGTCGTCCCGCCGCCCCACCCGTGGAGCCCCGGCCACCAGGGCGGCGGCTGGCACCCCCGCCCGCCCGCGCCGCAGCCGCCCCGGCTGGACCCGAGCGACCCCGCCCAGCGCAAGGCCCGCAACGCCGCGCTGGCCGGCATGGCCGCGCTGGTCTGCGCGTTCGCCGCGCTGCACTACGTCGCCCTGTTCGTCGGCGCGCTCGCCATCGTCTGGGGCGTCTCCGCGATGCGCGCCCCGCGGCCCTCCGCCGCCGACGGCGGCACCCCGGCGTCCGCCGCCACCGGCACCGGCCCCGGCACCGGCGCGCAGAACCCGCTCACCCCGGCCGCGCTGGCGGGCATCCTCACCGGCGCGATGACGGTGGTCTTCGTCTCCTCCGTCCTCGGCCTCGCGCTGTACTACAACGACTACGTGACCTGCGTGCAGGACTCGCTGACCTCCAGCGGTGCCGACGGCTGCGACCGGCTCGCTCCGCAGTGGTACGTGGACATCACCACGAAGAGCGACTGAGCCGGGTCACCGCGCCGGGCCCCCGGGAGCGCCGGGGGCGTCGGGGGCGTCGGTGGCGTCCGTGGCATCCGGAGCCTTCGGGGCACCGGGGGCTCCCGCCAGGCGGGTGACCACGCTGTACGCGCGAGCGCGCAGCAGGAGTGCGCCCCGGCGGGCGGTCACGGCGAGCGCCCCCGGGACGAGCAGGACGCCGGACCGCCACGATCGGTCCGGGCCGCCCGCCGCGACCCGCAGCGCCCGGGACCGCGCCAGCACCGCCACCGGGGCGGACACCACCGCGACCCAGCCCGCCGCCACCGGCGCCGTCCACCACGGCACCGGCCCCAGCTCCGCCATCCGGCCCGCCCCCAGCGCCCCGCCGGCGAGCCACCCCAGCCCCGCCGCGGCACCGCCGACCAGCAGCCCGGACGCCAGCGCCGCCACCACCGTCGCCGCCACCGGCCACGGGGCACCCGGCCGCACCGGCCCGGACGCCCGCCCGCCGGCCACCGAGGCCGCCCGGCCCAGCAGCAGCCCCGGCACCACACCCGCCAGCGCGGGCAGCGCGCACACCGCCAGCCGCCAGCCGCCCGCCCCCGACTCCGGGAGCAGGGCGAACAGCGGAAACTCCGGCACCGGGCCCAGCGCCGTCCGCACCGGCGACACCACCGTCCCCGCGCCCACCGCGAACCCCGGCCCGAGCGCGTACGCCGCGCCCCACAGCACCGTGTTCGGCAGCAGCACCAGGGTCAGCAGCAGCACCCCGGCCACCGCCGCCGGCCCACCCGCGAACGCCGCCGACCCGGCGCCCCCGCCCACCGCGGTCAGCACCGCCGCCACCGCGACCACCAGCCCGCCGGCCGCCAGCAGCCCCGCCCCGGCCGCCAGCGCGGCCACCCGGACCACCGGCGCGCCGCCGGTCGGCCGAACCCGCTCCGGCAATCCGGCCAGGGCCCGTTCCAGGATCTCCGCCCCGACCGGGGCCGCCCCCGGCCGCCGCGCACCGGCCGCCACCGCCGCCCCGGCCACCAGGGCGACCATGGAGAGGTCGGCCACCACCCGGGCCCGGAACTCCCCCGCCCCCGCGCACTGCGCCACCACCGCGCACGCCACCGCGCAGTAGCCCGCCCAGACCGCCGGGACCCCGCCCCGGCCCACCGGCCGTCCCACGCCGCGCGCCGCCACCCGGCCCGCCGCCCGGTACAACTGGCCCACCGCCAGCAGCCCGAGCCCCAGCGGCGCGACCGAGAGCGGCACCCCGGCCGGCCCGCGCAGCACCGGCGCACCGTGCCCCAGCAGCCACAACGCGGACGCCAGCCGCAGCGCCCCGGCCGCGCCGTCGTCCGCGAACGGGGTCACCACCCAGAGCCCGAGCACCGGAACGGTGACCACCGACAGCCCGAGCAGGGCCGTCCGGACCCCGGCGAGCAGGGCGGAGAGGACGGGCCTGGCCCCCAGTTCGCCCGGCGCTTCCAGAATCGGACGACCCGTCAGCTGCGTCATGGGCCTCATCGTGCCAAGACGACTCGCCATGCTCCGTGAAGAGGCAAACGGCCGGGGTGTCCCAGATTATTGGCTTATGCGCATTTTCAGACCATGCCCTCTCACCGCCGCGACCGATCCGGCCCGGAGCGTCTGATGACCAAGCCCCCGACCGCCGCCCGCACCGGCCCCCAGCCCGCACCTCCCGCCGCACCCGCCGCCGCGTCCCCCCCGCCGAACCGCGGCGGGAAGGGTCGCCCCGGCAAGCGCAAGGGCGGCCGGGACCGGACCGGCACCACCACCGGGACGGCCGGGGCCGCGCAGAACGGCGGAGGGAGGCCGGGCGCGGACGCGGCGGCACTGCTCCGCCGACTGACGGCCCGTGAGGCCGAGGCCTTCGCCCACCTCGCGGCCGGCCGGGACCTCGCCGAGACCGCCACCGCACTGGGCGTCACGCCCACCACGGCCCGCAGCTACCAGCACCGCGCCCTGCGCAAGCTGGGCACCCGCACGCAGGCCGAGATCGCCGCCCTCGCGGCGCTGCTGCCGGCGCCGCCGGGGGCGGGCGCGGGGGCCGCGTCGGTTCCGGCGTCGGACTCGGCTCCGGCCTCGGCTCCGGCTTCGGCTTCGGCTGGGGCTGGGGCCGGGGCTGCGGATCCGGCGTCAGCTGCGGCCGCGGCGAAAGCCGGTGCGGGTGGCGACGGCCGCCGACCGGCCGCGCCCGGGGACGCCCCGGGCCTGAAGGCCGTCCGGTCCCGACCGGCAGCCGCCGCGCCGACGGCCGGGCCCGCGCGCACCGGCCCGGCCGCGGCCCGGCCCGCTGCGGCCGGCACGCCCGTGACGCCCGTCCCGGGTCCGAAGCCCGCACGGACCCGGCCGGACGCGGTCGGCGCGGCCGAGGCCACCGCCGCACAGCCGCCCGGCACCGCATCCGCGTCCGCGCCCACGCGGCCGACGAGAACGGGCAGGGGTCCCGAGCCCCGGGCGACAGGCGTGACGGCCGAGTCCGGAACCCGGTCCGCACCCGCACCGGCCGCCGACAGGACCGCGACCGGCCCCACCCCCGCCACCGCCGGACGCCCGGGCCGGACGGACCGGGGCACCGAAGCCCGCCCGACGGGCAAGGCGGCCGAGACCGAGGCCCGGTCCGGGCCAGCACCGGCCCCCGCCGCCGGACGCCCGCCGGCGGTGTTCGAGGAGGTGTACGAGGCGGGGCACACCCGGCTGGTGCAGCAGGTGTTCCTGCTCACCGCGTGCAAGCACCGGGCGGTGCACTGCGTCGGACGGGCGTTCGGCGAGGCGCGGCGGCACTGGCCGGAGCCGGCCGCCGGGGCCGGGCCCGAGCAGTGGGTGCGGATGCGGGCGTTCGAACTGGCGCTGTCCCCCTGGCACCGGGGCGGACCCCGGCGGGCGCACGCGTGGCGGTTGCCGCACCGGCGGATCAAGGTGCGGCCGGCGGACGAGGCCCAGGCGGTACTGCCGGACCACGACCGCCTCACCGACCGGGACCGGGCCCTGCTCAAGGCGCTGCGCCGGCTCTCCCGCCCGCAGCGCCGGGCGCTGGTGCTGCACGACGGCCTGGGGCTGCCGGCCGACGCCGTGGCGGTGGAGGTGGAGTCCACGGTCGCGGCCGCCCAGGGGCGGGTGTGGGCGGCGCGGGCGGCGCTGGCGCAGTGGGTCCCGGACCTGGTGGGGCCGGATCCGACGGCGGACGGGTTCGCGGACCGGCTGTCCGGGCTGCTGCACCGGGCCGCGGTGCGCGGGGTGCCGGAGCCGCACCGGCCCCCGGTGCCGTTGCTGCGGGCCCGGCAGGGGCTGGTGCACGTGAGCCGGACGGGAGCGGCGGCCCTGCTGACGGTGGCCGTCGGCGGCGCGGTGGCGGCGACGCTGGCGGGTGGCGGGCCGGGCGAGCTGTTCCGGCCGTCGGACCCGCCGCCGCCGGTGCTCTGCGCGCCGGTGCCGACACTCGCGACCGAGCCCGATGCCCTGCTGCCGCTGCTCCAGGCAGGGGCGCCGTCCGGGATCCACAGCCTCTGGTGCTCGCCGACGCCGGGGCTGGAGCCGGTCGTCGTGGATCCGCCGCCGCCCCGCACGGACGGGCCGTACCGGCCGCCGGCGGGCGGGCGGGCCGGGGTGGCACTGCCGCCGCCGGCGGCGGTGGCCCCGGAGCCGCCCGGCTGCGCGTCCTGGGTGCTGCGCCCCTGCCCGGCGGAGCACCTGCAACCGCGTTGACCCCTGCATCGGAGCGGCACGGGAGCAGGCTCCGAGCAGCTCCGGGCGGCTCCGGGAACGACAGCGCCCCCGCACCGGCGAGGCCGGTACGGGGGCGCTGTGCGCGAGCGGGGGGCGTCAGCCCTTGTACAGCTCACGGGCCAGGCGGGCGGTCTCGGACGGCGTCTTGCCGACCTTGACACCGGCGGCCTCGAGGGCCTCCTTCTTGGCCTGGGCGGTGCCCGAGGAGCCGGAGACGATGGCGCCGGCGTGGCCCATGGTCTTGCCCTCCGGGGCGGTGAAGCCCGCGACGTAGCCGACGACCGGCTTGGTGACGTGCTCGGCGATGTAGGCCGCGGCACGCTCCTCGGCGTCGCCGCCGATCTCACCGATCATGACGATGAGCTCGGTCTCCGGGTCCTCCTGGAACGCCTTGAGGGCGTCGATGTGGGTGGTGCCGATGACCGGGTCACCGCCGATGCCCACGGCCGAGGAGAAGCCGATGTCCCGCAGCTCGTACATGAGCTGGTAGGTCAGGGTGCCGGACTTCGAGACCAGGCCGATCTTGCCGGCCTTGGTGATGTCGGCCGGGATGATGCCGGCGTTCGACTGTCCGGGGCTGATCAGGCCCGGGCAGTTCGGGCCGATGATCCGGGTCTTGTTGCCCTTCGAGCCGGCGTAGGCCCAGAAGGCGGCGGTGTCGTGCACCGGGACGCCCTCGGTGATGACGACGGCCAGGCCGATCTCGGCGTCGATGGCCTCGACGACGGCGTCCTTGGTGAACTTCGGCGGCACGAAGATGACGGTGACATCGGCACCGGTCTTCTCGATGGCCTCGGCGACGGTGCCGAAGACGGGCACCTCGGTGCCGTCGACGTCAACGGTGGTACCGGCCTTGCGCGGGTTGACACCGCCGACGATCTGGGTGCCGGAGGCGAGCATGCGGCGGGTGTGCTTCATGCCCTCGGAGCCGGTCATGCCCTGGACGATGACCTTGCTGTCCTTGGTAAGGAAGATAGCCATGGTGTGAAAGTCCCCTTCCTTACTTGTTGGCCAGCTCGGCGGCGCGGTCGGCCGCACCGTCCATGGTGTCCACCTGCTCGACGAGCGGGTGGTTGGCGTCGGTCAGGATCTGCCGGCCGAGCTCGGCGTTGTTGCCGTCGAGACGGACGACCAGCGGCTTGGTGACCGCCTCGCCCTTCTCCTCGAGCAGCGCGAGGGCCTGCACGATGCCGTTGGCGACCGCGTCACAGGCGGTGATGCCGCCGAAGACGTTGACGAAGACCGACTTGACGTCGGGGTCGCCCAGGATGATCTCCAGGCCGTTCGCCATGACCTCGGCGGAGGCGCCGCCACCGATGTCGAGGAAGTTGGCGGGCTTGACGTTGCCGTGCTTCTCACCGGCGTACGCGACCACGTCGAGGGTGCTCATGACGAGACCCGCGCCGTTGCCGATGATGCCGACGGCACCGTCGAGCTTGACGTAGTTGAGGCCCTTGGCCTTGGCGGCGGCCTCCAGCGGGTTGGCCGCGGCCTTGTCCTCGAGCGCCTCGTGCTCGGGCTGGCGGAACTCGGCGTTCTCGTCCAGGGAGACCTTGCCGTCGAGCGCGATGATCTTGCCCTCGCCGGACTTGATCAGCGGGTTGACCTCGACGAGGAGGGCGTCCTCCTTGATGAAGACGGTCCACAGCTTCTGCAGGACGTCGGCGACCTGGTCGGCGACCTCGGCCGGGAACTTCGCCGCGGCGACGATCTCGGCGGCCTTCTCCGGGGTGCAGCCCTCGTTGGCGTCGACCGGGATCTTGGCGAGCGCGTCGGGGTTCTCCTCGGCGACGACCTCGATCTCCACGCCGCCCTCGACGCTGGCCATGGCCAGGAAGGTGCGGTTGGTGCGGTCCAGCAGGAACGAGACGTAGTACTCGTCCTTGATGTCCGCGGTCTGGGCCAGCATCACCTTGTGCACGGTGTGGCCCTTGATGTCCATGCCGAGGATCTGCTCGGCCTTGGCGACAGCGTCGGCCGGGTCGGCGGCCAGCTTCACGCCGCCGGCCTTGCCTCGGCCTCCCACCTTCACCTGAGCCTTGACGACGGCGCGGCCGCCGAAGCGCTCGGCGATGGCGCGAGCCGCTTCGGGGGTCTCGATGACATCGCCGTCAAGCACGGGAACACCGTGCTTGGCGAAGATGTCCCTCGCCTGGTACTCGAACAGGTCCACGTGTTTGTCCTTGTTCGTGGTCGCGGATTGTGTCTCTACGAGCGTGCCACGGCAGGATCTTCGCTGCGGGTCGTCGAGGCGGTGCGGGTACGCAGAGGTACGGCCTTGCGGCCCACACAGCCACGGGCGCACACGTCAATTCACACGCGCGTCACGTCCGTCTGGCAGGTTATCCCCGCCGGACGGGCCTGTTTCGCCCGGGGCCTGCCAGTCTTTGGTGAGAACCGTCACAGAAAGCCCGGAGGGCGTGCGCCCGGCGCTCGGACCGGCGGGTTTGCTCGTCCACGCCCCATGTTCCCCCGTACGAGTGAGGGCGGCGCGCGCCGGGGGGACATCTCCGGTCACAGCCGCCGTCCGACGGCTTTTCACACCCCCTGGTCCGGGACCGGGATCGGGCGCTTCCCGATCGCCGCCGCCATGATCTCCGGGAAGGCGTCGGGGGTGCAGGCGAAGGCCGGGACGCCGAGGGCGGCCAGCGCGGCGGCGTGCGCGTGGTCGTAGGCCGGCGCGCCCTCGTCGGAGAGCGCCAGCAGGGCGATGAACTGGACCCCCGCCGCCTTCATCGCGGCCACCCGCTTGAGCATCCCGTCCCGGATCCCGCCCTCGTAGAGGTCACTGATCAGGACGACGACCGTCTCGGCCGGCCGGGTGATCCGGGACTGGCAGTAGGCCAGCGCCCGGTTGATGTCGGTGCCGCCGCCGAGCTGGGTCGCGAAGAGCACGTCGACCGGGTCGGCCAGCTGCTCGGTGAGGTCGACCACCGAGGTGTCGAAGACCACCAGCCGGGTGTCCAGGCTCTTCATCGAGGCGAGCACGGCGCCGAACACCGCCGCGTGCACGACGGACGCGGCCATCGAGCCGGACTGGTCGATGCAGAGGACGACGTCCTTCTTCACCGCACGCCCGGCCCGGGCGTAGCCGACCAGCCGCTCGGGGACGACGGTGCGGTGCTCGGGCAGGTAGTTCGCCAGATTGGCCCGGACGGTGCGGTCCCAGTCGATGTCGCGGTGGCGCGGGCGGCCGACCCGGGCGCTGCGGTCCAGCGCGCCGCCGACGGTGGCCCTGGTCCGGTCGGCCAGCCTGCGCTCCAGCTCGGCGACCACCGTGCCGACGACCGCGCGGGCGGTCTCCCGGGTGGTCTCGGGCAGCGCGTGCTTGAGCGAGAGCAGGGTGGCGACCAGGTGGACGTCCGGCTCGACGGCCTCCAGCATCTCCCGTTCCAGCAGCAGCTGCTCCAGCCCGAGCCGGGTGATCGCGTCCTGCTGCATCAACTGGACGACGGTGGCCGGGAAGTACTCGCGGATGTCGCCCAGCCAGCGGGCCACCTGCGGGGCCGAGCCGCCCAGGCTGGCGGAGCGGCGCCCGGAGCGCGGCTGCCCGGCCCGGCCCTCCTCGGGGGCGCCCCGGTAGAGCGCGGCGAGCGCGCCGTCCATCGCGGCGTCCCGGCCGTGCAGGGCTCGGCCGGTGCCGTCGGCCTCACCGCCGAGGACCAGCCGCCAGCGGCGCAGCCGCTCGTCGGCGGGGGTGGTGGGGGGCAGGGGGGTGCCGGCGGCCATCGGGGGCTCCTCTGGTTGCGGTCTGCGGGACGGGAGGGGGCGGCCGGTGGCCGTCAGGTGTCGCGACCCCCGGCCTGCCGGGGGATCCTCGGGCGGTCGGCCCCGACAGCGACTGCGGGGGCGGCGGCCCCGGCCGCAGCGCCGGCCGGCAGGCCGAGCAGCAGGGCGACCACCGGCAGCGCCGCGTCGGCCCGGGCCACGTCCACCTCGGCGGCCTCCGCCGCCGGTTCGGCGCCGCCGGAGTCGAGCGGACCGGCCGCTACCCGGCTGCCGACGGTGTGTCTGACCCCGGCCTCCAGAGTGGCGAAGGTGCGGCGCAGCAGCGGCAGCAGATCGGTGAAGACCTCCGCCGGGACGCCGGTCAGCCAGGCGTCCAGCAGGCCCAGCAGCCGGGGGTCGTGCAGCAGCAGCGTGCCGCCGCCGGACAGGAAGCCCTCGATCCACCCGGCCGCGTCCGCAGGGCTGTTGGCGGTGGAGAGCACCAGGCCGAGCCGCCGCCCGGCCTCCGCCGGGTCGAGCCGGCCGTCGTCCAGCAGCAGCCGGACGGCCCGCCCGCGCAGCAGCCCGGGCACTCCGGTGGCCGGTCCGCCGGAGGGCTCGCGCCGGGCGAGCGCCCGCAGCGTGCCGGCCCAGCGGTCGGCGAGGCCGTCGCCCCCGGCCAGCAGGCCGATCGCGCCGTGCACCTCGTCGAGGTGGGTGCGCATCGCGGCGGCGCCGGCCGCGTCCAGGCCGGTGCAGGCGGGCGGCAGGCCGACCCGGATCCGGTCGGCGAGCCCGGCGGCGACCTCGCCGAGGGCGCCGTGGTCGGTGCCCCGGACGTCGCCGTAGCGCAGCGCGCGAACCAGCGCGGGCAGGGCGCGGGCCAGGTCGGCGACATCGGTGTCCAGCGCGGCGAGGTCGGCGAGCACCCGCATCACGGCGGGCAGCGCCTCGGCCAGGTCGGCCACCAGGCAGGTCTCCACCAGTCCGGTGAGCTCGGCGAGTTCGGCCGCCGCCCGGGCGGTGCCGACGGCCTTGCCGACCGCCGCCCGCTCGACCGTGGTGCCCCACTGGGCGGCCTCGGCGATCCGGACGGCGAACTCGGGCTGCCAGCACAGCCGCCAACTCTCCCGGAAGGTGCCGGTGGAGGCGACCTGGGAGCGGACCGGCACGCCCCAGTCGACGCCCAGCAGCCGCAGCCGGTGCAGCAGCCGGGAGCGGGCCGCGTCGGTCTCCTTGCGCAGGTCGAGGTCGAGGTCGCGCGGCTCGGGCGCGGGCTTGAGCCGCAGGGTGCGCTGGAGCCGGGCCAGGTCGCGCTGGAGCGGGACGGCGGGCGCGTCCTCGGGCACCGAGCCGAGCGCGTCGCCGATCACCAACCGGTCCCGGACCAGTGCGAGGGCGACGTCCGAGCCCTCGCACATCACCGCTCGGACGGCGTCCAGCGTCTCGGTCAGCCCGGCCAGCGGGCGGCCGCGCAGCCCCGCGAGGGCGCGGGCCAGCCGGACCGCTTCGATGACGTGCGCGGAGGAGACCGGGTGGTCCTCGGCGCGGAGCAGACCGGCGGCCCGGGTGAGCCAGCCGGGCAGCGGGTCACCGTCCGTCCGGTGCAGGTGGTGGTACCAGCCCGGGGAGACGATCCCGGCGCCGTAGCCGGCCAGTTGGGAGAGCCTGCGGTGCGTCCAGGGCACCCAGGTGACCTCGGTCCGCACCTTCTTCGGCAGCCCCGCGAGCAGCGCCCGGTCCTGGGCGACGGTCGGCGACTCCGCCAGCGCGGGGACGTGGAAGGCCCCGCAGACCACCGCGATCCGGCGGTGGCCGGCCCGGCGGGCGGCGCGGATCCGGCCGCGCATGTACGCCTCGCGCTGCCGGTCGCGCAGGCTCGCGCCGCCGTCCTCGCGCAGCACCGCCATCGCCTCGGCGACGGCCGCGAACGGCGCGAGCGCGTCCTCGCCGTCGGCGGGGCGGCGGTGCTCGACGACGTCCTCCCACCAGCGTTCGGGGTCGTCGTGGCCGGCCGCCTCGGCGAGCCGGGCGATCGGGTCGCGCGGCAGGGCGGCGTCCTCCTCCTCGGCGCCGCCGTCCCCGCCCTCGGCGAAGGAGTGCCCGGCCGGCAGGTCGATGAACTGGAGCGGCACACCTCGGTCGACGGCGTAGCGGATCGCCACCCACTCCGGCGAGAACTCGGCGTAGGGCCAGAACGCGGCCCGGGCCGGGTCGTCGGCCGCGTGGGCCAGCAGGGCGACCGGCGGCACCATGTCCTCCGCGGCGGCCAGCCCGAGGATCGGCTCGGCCTCCGGCGGCCCCTCCACCAGGACCGCGTCCGGCCGCAGCCGCTCCAGCGCGGCCGCCACCGCGCGGGCCGAGCCCGGCCCGTGGTGCCGTACGCCCAGCAGCGTCACCTCTGCGCTCATCGCGCCCTCCCCCCTGTCGTCGGCGATTCCTGCGTTCGTGCGTTCCCGCAGTCGTATGTTCCTGCGGTCGTACGGCTCAGCGGGCGTTCTCACGGGCGGCGCGGTAGAAGTCCTGCCAGCCGTCCCGCTCGCGGACCACGCCCTCGACGTACTCGCGCCAGATCTGCTGGTCGGCGGCCGGGTCGCGGACCACGGCGCCGATCACCCCGGCCGCGACGTCGCCGGCCCGCAGCACCCCGTCGCCGAAGTGCGCGGCGAGCGCCATGCCGTTGGTGACCACCGAGATCGCCTCGGCGGTGGACAGGGTGCCGCTCGGGGTCTTCACCTTCGTCCGGCCGTCGGTGGTGAGACCGGCCCGCAGCTCCCGGAAGACGGTCACCACCCGCCTGATCTCCTGGGCGCCGCCTGGCAGTTCGGGCAGCTGGAGCGAGCGGCCGAGCTGCTCGACCCGGCGGGTGACGATCTCGACCTCCTCCTCCAGCGAGCCCGGCAGCGGCAGCACCACGGTGTTGAAGCGGCGGCGCAGCGCGCTGGACAGCTCGTTGACCCCCCGGTCGCGGTCGTTGGCGGTGGCGATGACGTTGAAGCCGCGCACGGCCTGGGTCTCGGTGCCCAGCTCCGGGATCGGCAGGGTCTTCTCGGACAGGACGGTGATCAGACTGTCCTGGACGTCCGCCGGGATCCGGGTGAGCTCCTCGACCCGGGCGATCCGGCCGTCCGCCATCGCCCGCATCAGCGGCGAGGGGACGAGCGCCTCCCGGCTGGGCCCGTCGGTGAGCAGCCGGGCGTAGTTCCAGCCGTAGCGGACCGCCTCCTCCGGGGTGCCCGCCGTGCCCTGCACCAGCAGCGTGGAGTCGCCGCTGATCGCCGCCGCCAGGTGCTCGGACACCCAGGTCTTGGCGGTGCCCGGCACCCCGAGCAGCAGCAGCGCCCGGTCGGTGGCGAGCGTGGTGACCGCGACCTCCACCACCCGGCGCGGGCCGATGTACTTGGGCGTGATCACGGTGCCGTCGTCCAGTTCGCCGCCCAGCAGGTAGGTGGCGACGGCCCACGGGGAGAGCCGCCAGCGCTCCGGACGCGGACGGTCGTCCCGGGCCGCGAGCGCGGCCAGCTCTTCGGCGAACGCGTCCTCCGCGTGCTGCCGCAGGACATCGGTCACGAGGTCGGTCATCGGGGCCCCTTCGGGTCGGCCCTCCGGGCACACGGATGCCCGGGCGGCGGGGTGGTCGGGGGGAGCCGGATCGGCGTCCCGGCCTGCGACAACCAGCCTGCACCGGACCACTGACAATCCTGACCGGACCTCAGTTCGGGCCGCCCGGTGGCCGGGTCGACTGTCAGTGCCGGCGCCTAACGTCGTCGGCATGGAGGAACGCTGGAGCACCGAACACGTCCTGTCCCTGGCGCCCGACGCCGCCTCGCGCAAGGCCGCGGGCAAGCTCTCCACGTCCGTGTCCTGGTCGGCCGCGGGCACCGACGGCGACGCGGTCTGGGGCGAGTGCCGGGGCAGCGGCAGCACGCCGTACCGCACGGTGGTCGAACTCGCCGCGCCCGCCTACCGGTGCAGCTGCCCGAGCCGGAAGTTCCCGTGCAAGCACGCGCTCGGACTGCTGCTGCTCTGGAGCGGCTCCCCCGACGCCGTGCCGGACGGCGCCGAGCCCGCCGACTGGGCCGCCGAGTGGCTGAAGGAACGCCAGGAGCGGTCCGGGCAACGGGCCGGGCGCGCCGCGGCCCCGGCCGACCCGGCCGCCGCCCTCCGGCGCGCCGGGAAGCGCTCCGCCCGGGTCGCGGCCGGCGCCGCCGAGCTGCGGCTGCGGCTCGCCGACCGGGTCCGGCACGGCCTCGCCGACCGCTCCACCGCCGGCCCCTGGGAGGAGGTCGCGGCCCGCATGGTCGACGCCCAGGCGCCCGGCCTGGCCACCAGAGTCCGGGAGCTGGACGCGCTGCCGCAGCACCGACTGCTGGAGGAGTACGCGATGCTCCACCTGCTCGCCACCGCCGCGACCCGCCTCGGCGAGCTGCCCGCGCCGCTCGCCGCGACCGTGCGCACCCGGGTCGGCTACACCACCGAGACCGCCGAGCTGCTGGCCGGCCCGACGGTCCGGGACCGCTGGCAGGTGCTCGGCAGCCGCACCTCGCCGATGGAGGGCGGCGCCGACGAGCGGCTGACCACCCGTCGGCTCTGGCTGCGCGGCGCCAAGACCGGCCGCCAGGCCCTGCTGATCGCCTTCGGCCGCCCCGGGCAGGCGCCCGAACTCGCCCTGCCCACCGGCCAGGTGGTCGAGGCCGAGCTGGCCTTCCACCCCGGCGCCCGACCGCTGCGGGCCGCCCTCGGCACCCGCTACGGCGCTCCCGGGGCCGCGCCCGACGGTCCGCCGCCCGGTCTGACCGTCGCCGAGGCGGTGGCCGGCTACGGCACCGCGGTGGCCGACGATCCGTGGCTGGACGCCTGGCCGACCGTGCTCACCGGGGTCGTGCCGGTGCTCTCCCCCGAGGGCTGGCAGCTCACCGACGGCCGGCACACCGCCCCGGTGCACCGCGCGGCCGTCACCGAGGCCGCGCTCTGGCGGCTCGCCGCCGTCTCCACCGGCCGGCCGCTCACCGTCTTCGGCGAGTACGGCCACCAGGGCTTCGCCCCGGTCACCGCCTGGGGCGCGGACGGCCGCCCGATCGGCCTCACCGCGCCCTGAACCGGCCCACCCGCGCGCGGCCCGCCCGACCTGTCCGACCCGACCCGACCCGCTCGACCCGGTCCGACCCACTCGGTCCGAACTGCCCGACCGACCCGGCCGGACGTCCGACCCGGCGTCCGGGCCGACGCCCGACCCGACCCGTTCCACCGGAGGAGGAGGCCCCGTGCCCGACCCCTGGGAGTCCCTGCAGACCGCCGCCCTGCTGGGCACCGACCGCCGGCCGCTCCCCGCGCCCGGCCCGGCCGCCCCCTACGACGGCGCCGTCGACCGCGCCGACCCGGCCACCGCCCTGCTCGAACTCGCCGCCCTGGAGACGGTCCGCCGCCGGGCCGGCGCGCTGCCCGCCCCCGCGGACGGCCCGCCCGCCGCCCCGGCCGCCGAGGACCCCCGGGCGGAGCTGCCCGCCGCGGCCGCCCGCCGGCTCTCGCTGCTGCTCTCCACCCGCGGCACCGGCGGGGGCGTGCTCGCCAACCACGGCGAACTGCTCCCGCAGTGGCTCGCCACCGCCCGCGACCGCGGTTACCGCGCGCCCGCCGCGAGCGTCCCCGCCCTGCTGGACGCCGCCCGCGCCCGCAGCGAACTGCGCCCGGACGCGGTCGCGCTGGCCGGTCCGCTCGGCCGCTGGCTCGCCGAGCGCAACCCGGACTGGCGGTTCGTGCAGCGCGCCGCCCGGACGCCGTCCCCAGCGGCGGACACCGCCCCCGCCGAGGGCGACCGGCTCTGGCACGAGGGCCTGTTCGCCGAGCGGGTCACCCACCTCACCCTGCTCCGCCGCCGCGACCCGGCGGCCGGCCTCGCGCTGCTGCGCGGCACCTGGCCCACCGAGCGGGCCGAGGACCGGCTGCTGTTCCTGGACGCCCTCCAGGAGGGCCTCTCGCCCGCCGACGAACCGTTCCTGGAGGCCGCGCTCGGCGACCGCAGCAAGAACGTCCGGGCCACCGCCGCCGAGTTGCTCTCCACCCTGCCCGGCTCCGCCCTGGCCGCCCGGATGGGAGAGCGGGCCCGCGCCGCCGTCCGGCTCTCCGAGCACGGCACCCATCTGCTGGTCACCCCGCCCACCGCCTGCGACCCGGCCATGCAGCGCGACGGCATACCGCCCAAGTCGCCGACCGGGCGCGGCGAACGGGCCTGGTGGTTCGGCGAGGTGATCGCCGCCGCGCCGCTGGCCCTCTGGTCCGCGCACACCGGTCTGACGCCCGAGCGGCTGCTCGGCCTGCGGGTCGGCGACGCCATCGACGAGACCAGCAGCACCTGGGCCGACGACCTGCGCGAGGCCTGGGCCCGGGCCGCCGTCCGCCAGCAGGACCCGGACTGGGCGCGCGCCCTGCTCGGCCCCCCGCCGGTCGCCGGTCCCGGGCGGACGGCCCGCGCCACCGGTGCCCCGGCCAAGCTGCTCGCGGTGCTGCCGCCCGCCGAACGGGCCGTCTGGACGGCCGCCTTCGTCGAGGCGCACGGCCTGGGGGACGCCTTCCAGCTGCTCGGGGCCTGCGCCACCCCGTGGACGCCACCGCTCTCCACCGCCGTGGTCGGGGCCCTGGCCCGGGCCGCCGGTTCCGGGGCCTACCCGTGGAGCCACAGCGGGGTGCTCGGCATGACCGAGCGGGCGCTCTCGCCGACGGCCGCCGGAGCGGTCGAGGAACTGGCCGCCGGGGCCGCGCCCGCCACCGCCTGGGGCGAGACCTTCGCCCGGCTGGCCGGGACACTGCGCTTCCGCGAGGCAATGCTCGCCGAGCTGGCGGCCTGACCCGGACCCGACCCGGCCCGGGCGATGCAGCGAGGGCGGAACGGATCGGGGCCGGACGCCGCGCCCGGCCCCGGCCCGGCTGTCAGCCGGCGGCGCGCAGGTTGGCCGTGACCCAGGCGACGACCTCGGTGGTCGGCGTGCCCGGGGTGAAGATGTCGGCGACACCCATCGCCTTCAGCTCGACGATGTCCTCGGGCGGGATGATCCCGCCGCAGAACACCTTGATGTCCGCCGCGTCCCGCTCCTTCAGCAGCTCCAGCACCCGCGTGCACAGGCTCATGTGCGCGCCGGACAGGATCGACAGGCCGATGCCGTCCGCGTCCTCCTGGATCGCGGTGTCGACCACCTGCTCCGGCGTCTGGTGCAGGCCGGTGTAGATGACCTCCATGCCAGCGTCGCGCAGGGCGCGCGCGATGACCTTGGCGCCTCGGTCGTGCCCGTCCAGTCCCGGCTTGGCGACCACCACGCGGATCGGTCCTGACACACCCATCACTGCCTCCTGGACCTCGTCGTCCATCCCCCGCCGGGCCTTGTGGGCATGGAGCGGAGTTAACGAGCAATAACCAATCTGAGGGGAGGTTAGCGCCACCCGTCCCGGTTGGGCCCGCCGCCCCTCAAGAGGAGGGGAAAATCACAGGCGCCCACCGCCCTTCCCCGGCTTCTACCCGCCAACCGCACGCCCACAGCCTCTTGACAACCGGACTTTTGTCCGGATGTCGGGCTTGCGGCTACAGTCTCGGTCGTTTACCCCCTCGCCCGACGACGCGCCCGAGGAGGCAGCCGCGATGGCTCCCGAAGCCGCACCTCGCCCGACCCGTGCGGAACTGCGCGTCGCCGCCCGCGAGCAGTCCCGGGCCCAGCGCCGCGACGCCGCCAAGGCCGCCACCCGGACGGCGCTGCTGCGGGTCGCGCTGCCCTCGGTGGCCGCGCTCGGTGTCGCGGCCGCGGCCGCCGTCACCGTCCAGGGCGAGGCCGACCAGCAGCGGGCCCAGGCGACCGGCCGGATCCCCGAGCAGGCCACCGCCGCCGGCGCCGCGGACACCGCCCAGGCCGCCCAGCAGGCGCTCGCCTCCGGCGGCGGCGCCCAGGCCTCCCGGGGCGACGCCCGCCAGCCGCTCACCGGCACCCAGGGCGCGGCCGACCCCGCCGGGCAGACGGCCGCCCAGGTCACCACGACCGACCAGGCCCCGCCGGAGCGTCCCAGGATCGCGATGCCGGTGGCCCAGCACGGCCTGGGCGAGGTCTTCGGCGCGGCCGGCACCCACTGGTCCAAGCGGCACACCGGTATCGACTTCCCGGTGGACGGCGGCACCGCCGTCATGGCCGTCACGGACGGCACGATCCGGACCCAGTGGAACCCTTCGTACGGCTACATGACGATACTCAAGATGGCCGACGGCACCGAGGCCTGGTACTGCCACCTGCGGTCGTACAAGATCCGCAAGGGCGCGGTGAAGGCGGGCGACGTCATCGCCTTCGTCGGCAGCAGCGGCAACAGCACCGGCCCGCACCTGCACTTCGAGATCCGCCCGGCCGACGGCGGCGCCCCCGTCGACCCCCTGCCCTGGTTCCTCGCCCAGGGCCTCGACCCGCGCTGAGGCAGCGCGGGCCGAGCAACCCCGATCAGGCCACGGGCCAGGTCGCAGACCAGGTCACCGTCCGGATTGCGGGCCAGGTCGCCGGCCGGGTCACCCGGCCGGACGATCGGCTCAGAGCTTCTCCACCGGCGCGTAGCGAAGCAGCAGCTGCTTGCGGCCCTCCGTGCCGAAGTCCACGGTCGCCTGCGCCTTGTCGCCGACCCCGCTGGTGGCCACCACCGTGCCCAGGCCGAAGGTGTCGTGGGTGACCCGGTCGCCGACCGCCAGCGCGACCACCTCGCGCTCCACCGCCGCGCCCGCACGGCGCGCCGACTGCCCCCAGCCCGCCTTCGGCGAGGCCGCCGCCGCACCGCGCGCGGAGCCCCCGCGCGACGAACCGCCCGAGCCGCCCGAACCGCCCGAGGACCGCCCGCCCCAGGACGACCCCGAGGAGAAGCCGCGCGCGGCTGGCGCCGGTGCGCCCCCCGTCCGCTTCCACTCCACCAGCGTCTCCGGGATCTCCTCCAGGAACCGCGAGGCCGGGTTGTACGCCGGCTGCCCCCAGGCGCTGCGCAGCACCGACCTGGTCAGGTAGAGCCGCTGCCGCGCCCGGGTGAGCCCGACGTAGGCGAGCCGCCGCTCCTCCTCCAGCTCCTTGACCTGGTTGAGCGCCCGCATGTGCGGGAAGATGCCGTCCTCCATGCCGGTCAGGAAGACCACCGGGAACTCCAGGCCCTTGGCGGTGTGCAGGGTCATCATCGTGATGACGCCCCGGCCCTCGTCGTCCCCGTCCGGGATCTGGTCGGAGTCGGCGACCAGCGCGACCCGCTCCAGGAAGTCGGGCAGCGAGCCGACCGGCGGCGCGCCGTCCTCCCCCGCGTCCGGGCGCTCGCCCGGGTCCTGCTCGTACTCCAGGGCGACCGAGGCCAGCTCCTGGAGGTTCTCCACCCTGGTCTCGTCCTGCGGGTCGGTGGAGGCCTGGAGCTCGGCCAGGTAGCCGGTCTCCTCCAGCACCGCCTCCAGCACCGCGGCCGGGCCCGCCCCGGACTCGACGACCTGGCGCAGCCCGGCCATCAGCTCGTTGAACTTCTTCACCGCGTTGGCCGAGCGCGCGGCCATGCCGTACGCCTCGTCGACCCGGCGCAGCGCCTGCGCGAAGGAGATCCGCTCGCGCGCGGCCAGCGCGTCGATCATCGCCTCGGCGCGCTCGCCGATGCCGCGCTTGGGCACGTTGAGGATCCGGCGCAGCGGCACGGTGTCCTCAGGGTTGGACAGCACCCGCAGGTAGGCGAGGACGTCCTTGACCTCCTTGCGCTCGTAGAAGCGCACTCCGCCGACGACCTTGTACGGCAGGCCGACCCGGATGAACACCTCTTCGAAGACGCGGGACTGCGCGTTGGTGCGGTAGAAGATCGCGACGTCCCCGGGCTTGGCGGCGTCCGCGTCGGTGAGCCGGTCGATCTCGTCGGCGATGAACTGGGCCTCGCCGTGCTCGTCGTCCGCGACGTAGCCGACGACCTTCTCGCCGTCGTCCCCGGCCGTCCAGAGCTTCTTCGCGCGCCGGTTGGCGTTGCGCTCGATGACGGCGTTGGCCGCGCTCAGGATGGTCTGGGTGGAGCGGTAGTTCTGCTCCAGCAGGATCGTGGTGGCGTTCGGGTAGTCCTCCTCGAACTGGAGGATGTTGCGGATCGTCGCGCCGCGGAAGGCGTAGATCGACTGGTCCGCGTCACCGACCACGCACAGCTCGGCGGGCGGCACCTCGGCCGGCCGGCCGGCCGCCGGGTCGACGAGGTCGCCGTCGACGGTGCGCTTCGGCTTGGCGGCGACCGCGCCGCCGCTCAGCTCCCGGACCAGCATGTACTGGGCGTGGTTGGTGTCCTGGTACTCGTCGACCAGGATGTGCCGGAACCGCCGCCGGTAGTGCTCCGCGACGTCGGGGAAGGCCTGGAGCAGGTTCACCGTCGTCATGATGATGTCGTCGAAGTCGAGCGCGTTGGCCTCGCGCAGCCGCCGCTGGTAGAGGAAGTACGCCTCGGCGAGCTTCTTCTCCATCGGGTTGGCGGCCTGGTCGGCGTAGGTCTCCTCGTCGATCAGCTCGTTCTTGAGGTTGCTGACCTTCGAGGTGAAGGACTTCGGCGGGTACTGCTTCGGATCGAGGTCGAGGTCGCGGCAGACCAGGGCCATCAGCCGCTGCGAGTCGGCCGAGTCGTAGATCGAGAACGACGAGGTGAAGCCGAGCAGCTTGGACTCGCGGCGCAGGATCCGCACACAGGCGCTGTGGAAGGTGGACACCCACATCGCCCGGGCGCGCGGGCCGACCAGCTGCTCGACGCGCTCGCGCATCTCGCCGGCCGCCTTGTTGGTGAAGGTGATCGCCAGGACCTCGCCGGGCTGCACGCCACGGGCGCCGAGCAGGTGGGCGATCCGGTGGGTGAGCACCCTGGTCTTGCCGGAGCCGGCCCCGGCCACGATCAGCAGCGGCGAGCCGGCGTGCAGCACGGCCTCGCGCTGCGGGTCGTTCATGCCCTCCAGCAGCGCCGCCGGGTCGATCACCGGACGGGCGGCGCCGTTGCGGTAGAAGGCGTCCCGCTCGGCCTGCGCGGCGTGGTCGGTGTGGAACAGCCCCTCGGGGATCGCCTCCTCGAAGGCGTCGTACGGGACGTCGTCCTCGTACGGCGGCGGCTCCTCGTCGATCGGCGGCGCGGGCTGCTTCGACCCGGCGGCAGGGGCCTCGAAACCGGGGAGCGGGAGGTCGTCAAAGAGGCTATTCATGGCAATGACGAGTCTATGGCCACCCACCGACAACCCCGCCCGGCCCTCGACAGGACCGGGTGGGGCAGGGCGGAACGGAGCGGACCGGCCGTCGGCCGGACCGTCCGGGGTCAGACCAGCCGGCGGGCGGTCGCCCAGCGGGTCAGCTCGTGCCGGTTGCTCAGCTGGAGCTTGCGCAGCACCGCCGAGACATGGCTCTCCACCGTCTTCACCGAGATGAACAGCTGCTTGGCGATCTCCTTGTACGCGTACCCCCGGGCGATCAGCCGCAGCACCTCGCGCTCGCGCTGGGTGAGCCGGTCCAGGTCCTCGTCCACCGGCGGGGTGTCGGTCGCCGCGAAGGCGTCCAGCACGAAGCCCGCCAGCCGGGGCGAGAAGACCGCGTCCCCGTCGGAGATCCGGAAGATCGCGTCGACCAGGTCGGTCCCGGTGATGGTCTTGGTGACGTAGCCGCGGGCGCCGCCGCGGATCACGCCGATCACGTCGTCCGCCGCGTCCGAGACCGAGAGCGCCAGGAAGCGCACCCCGCCCGGGTCGCCCATCAGCCCGGCCGAGCGCCGCAGCACCTCGACCCCGCCGCCGCCGGGCAGGTGGACGTCCAGCAGCACCACGTCGGGCCGCGTCTCGGCCACCACCCGGACCGCGGACTCCACGTCGTCGGCCTCGCCCACCACATCGATGCCGGTCGTCTCGGTGCGCCCGATCTCGGCCCGTACCCCCGTCCGGAACATCCGGTGGTCGTCCACCAGGACGACCCTCGCTCGGCGCTCCGGCGCTGCCTCAGTCATTGGCCCTCTCCATCTCCAGCTCGACCTCGGTCCCGCCGTCCGGCGCGGGCCGCACCCGTGCGGTGCCGCCGTTGCGCTTCATCCGGCCGAGGATCGACTCGCGTACGCCCATCCGGTCCTCCGGCACCGTGTCCGGGTCGAAACCGGGTCCGTGGTCGCGGACGAACACCATCACGGTCCTCCCCTCGACCTCGGCGTAGACCTGGACCGGTCCCCCGCCACCGTACTTGGCCGCGTTGACGGTCGCCTCCCTCGCGGCCTGCATCTGGGCCGCGATCCGGTCGTCCATCGGACAGTCGCCGACGACCACCACCTCGACCGGGACGCCGTGCCGGTCCTCGACCTCGGCGACCACCGCCCGCAGGCTCTCCGCCATGGTGTCCGGCGCCGCCTCGGCGACCGCCTCGGGTCGGTAGAGCCACAGCCGCAGTTCGCGCTCCTGGGCGCGGGCGAGCCGCAGCACCTCCTTGGGGTCCTCGGCCCGGCGCTGGATCAGGGTCAGCGTGTGCAGCACCGAGTCGTGCACATGGGCGGCGATCTCGGCGCGCTCCTGGGCCCGGATGCGGGCCGTACGCTCGGCGCCGAGGTCCTGCCACATCCGCAGCGCGTACGGGCCGACCAGCACCAGCACACCCGCGAGCACCGCCAGCGAGGCCTCGACCACCGAGCCGATGGTCGAGCCGCTGCCCTGGGTGGCGAGGAAGGCGATGATGCCGGCCACCACCAGCAGCACGCCCGCGCCGACCCGGGTGTAGGCGCCGCGCCGCTTCTCGCCCTCCTCCAGGCCGAACCAGCGCTGCCAGCGCGAGTCGTCGGCCTGCCGCCAGACCAGCGCCACGCCGACGCCGATCGCCAGCAGCGGCCAGGTGTACGGCTTGGCGGTCTGCACATTGAGCGCGTTGAGCAGCGCGATCACGCCGATCACCAGCATCACCAGGGCGGCCAGCTGGCCGAGGCCGCCCTGCCGCTGGCCGCTGCCGGTCCCGCTGCCCGTGCCCGTGCCCGTGCCCGTCCCCGCCGGGCTGGACGCGGTACCGGTCGTCGGCGCCTCGCCCAGTTCGACGGGCTCGCCGCGCAGCGTGTGCTGCAGCACCTCGCGCATCCGGCCGATCCACCCGCCGCGCCGACCGCCGTCCTTGCTCAGCTCCCCGCCGCGCCGGCCGCCGCCCTTGCTCAGCTCCCCGCCGCCCACCGTCCCGGCACCCACCGGGACGAAGGTGCCGTTGACGTACAGCCAGTGCGGGCCGCCGCCGCGCGGGGCCGGCTCGCCGATGCCGATCGGCACCACGAACCAGAACGCCGCGTACAGCAGTCCGCCGAGCCCCTGCGCGAAGAACAGCACCACGAAGGCGATCCGCACCCAGCTGACGGGCAGTCCGAGGTGCACGGCCAGTCCGTGCGCGACGCCGCCGAGCATCCGCCCCTGCGGGCTGCGGTACAGCCGGCGGTACGGCGGCTTCCCGTCACCGGGAACGGACGGGTCGGCACCCCCGGCCGACGCGGGCTCGGGGGCGAGGGAACGGGGATCGGAACCGGGTGCTGCCACGGCACCGATCGTTCCACGCGGGCGGACCCGCACGCATCAGGGTGAAGCCCTGACCCTTCTCAGGGACAAGTCAGGGTCCGAGCAGGGGCGGGACCGGTTGGGCCCGGCTCCGGCACCCACCAGGATGGTGGCATGACCGAAGACCACCGCACCGAGGAGCTCCACGAGGCCGGGCCGGGCACCCGGACCGCCCCCGACCGGCCGCCGCTGACCCGGGCCGAGCGCCACCGCGTGGTCGCCGGCGTCTGCGGCGGTCTCGGCCGGCACCTGGACATCGACCCGGTGGTGTTCCGCGTCGTCACGGTCGTGCTCTGCCTCTCCGGCGGCCTCGGCCTCTTCCTCTACGGACTCGCCTGGCTGATCGTGCCGACCGAGCCGGGCGCGGACGGCAAGGGCGGCGGGCGTTCGGGCCGCACCGAGCTCCAGCGGGTGCTCACCGGGCGGGTGGACGGCCAGTCGGTCGGCGCGGTGCTGCTGACCGTGATCGGCACCGGTGTCTTCTTCTCCTCGATGGGCGACGGCGACCAGCTGTTCCCGCTGCTGCTGCTCGGCGGGATGGTGTTCCTCGCCGTCCGCTACGACCCGGAGCGCCGGCGCGGCCGGATCCGGGGCCGGCGCAACCGCCGCCGCGGCCACGACTTCGGGCACCCGGACGCCCACGGCGCGGGCGGCCGGACCGGCGGCCCGTACGACCGCTGGTTCCCGGACGCCGGGACGGCCGCCGGGGCCGCCGCGAGCGGCTACCGCTGGCCGCCGGAGGACGACGACGAGGACGCCCGCGCCCGGCACGCCCGGGAGCGGGCCGCCGGCACCGTCCCCTCCGACACCCCGCACGCCGGTCCGACCGGCTACCTGTGGGACCCGCGCCACCCCGAGCGCAACCCGTACGGCGGGGAGACCCCGACCCCGCCCGCACCGCCCGCACCGCCGGCGCCGCCGTACGGCACCCCGACCCCGCCGTACGGGACCCCGGCCCGGCCCTGGTGGCAGCGGAGCGACCTGCCGCAGGGCGACCCGCTGCGCAAGGGGACCGGCCCGACCCCGCCGCCCGCGCCGCGCCCGCCCGTGGTGGTGCACCGGCGCGAGCGCTCCCCGCTCGGCCTGATCGGCCTGCTGCTGGCGGTGGGCGCGGCCAGCGCGGTCTGGTCCGCCTCGGCCGACGGCGGGGCGGCCGCGGCGGCCGACACCGTGCTGGCGGCGGCGCTGCTGGTGATCGGTCTGACCCTGCTGCTCGGGGCCAAGTTCGGCCGGGCCCGCCGGCTGGTGGTCCCGGGTGTGCTGCTGACGGTCGCGCTGACCGCGATCGGCCAGTCCTCGGTCTCGGCGCAGAACCTGCTCGGCGAGCGCTCCTGGTCGGCCGTCTCGGCGGTCGAGCTGGAGCCGAAGTACACGCTGGGCATCGGCTCGGCACGGCTGGACCTCGGCGGGCTCGACCCGGCCGGCGCGTCCCTGGCCACCGAGGTGGAACTCGGCGCCGGGGACCTGACCGTGACGGTGCCGTCGGACGTGACGGTGAACGTACGGACCGAGGTCGGCCTGGGCCAGGTCCGGATGCCGGGCCTCGACGGCCCCGACGACGGCCCGGGCAAGCGCAGCTACCAGGTGCTGCCGGCGAACGGACAGACATCCAAGGGAACGCTCGACCTCGCGCTGCGGATCGGGCTCGGCAACATCAAGGTGGTCCAGAAGTGAGGAAGCACCAGCTCGATCTCTTCTCGCTGATCGCGGGGGGCCTGTTCACCGTGATCGCGGTGCTCTACCTGGTGGCGGCGGTGAACGACGTCTCGGTGAACGGCCGGATCGTCATCCCGGTGACCTTCATCGTGCTGGGCCTGGGCGGCCTGGCCGGGGCGGTGGCGGCGGCGGTCCGCCGGTCCCGGCCGGAGGAGCCCCGACAGGACTGACCCCCCGCCGGGCAGGCCCCCGGCGGGCCGTCAGCTCTCCGGCGGCCCCAGCCGCAGCTTGTCGCCCTCCTTGGTGACCCGGTACTTCGGCAGCGGCTTGGTGGCAGGCCCGTTCAGCACCGCCCCGGTCGCCGCGTCGAACCGGGAGCCGTGGCACGGGCAGTACAGCTGGCCGTTCTTCGGCGCGTCGACGGCGCAGCCGGAGTGGGTGCAGACCGAGGAGAACGCGCAGTACTGGCCCGCTTTGGGCTGCACCACGTAGACCGCGTCACCGCTGGCCGGGTCCTTGACCTGGGCCGAGCCGCCGACCGGGACGCTCGCGGCGTCCACCGTGACGGGCGGGCCGGCCGGCGCCGGGGCGGCGGGCTGCTTCGCCTTCGCGGCGGGCTCGTCCCGCCCGAAGGTGGCGGTCAGCGAGCCGGTGAGCAGACCGGCCCCGCCCATCGCGACGGCCGCGATGCCGCCGTCCATCAGGGCCCGCCGCCGGACGTGGTCCTCGTGCAGGCCGCGGAGCCGGTCCCGGCCGGACCGCCGGGCGAGGTAGCCGTCCACCGACAGGTAGGGGGTGCCGGCCAGCAGCAGCGGCGTCCAGGCCATCAGGTAGACGAGGTCGTTGCCGAGGTAGTAGGGCGAGACGTTCCAGCTGACGGTGAGCCAGAGGCTGAGGCCGATCGCGGCCCCGCCGGCGGCGGCGAGCCGGCCCCAGAGGCCGAGCAGGGTGCCCAGACCCACCGCCAGCTCGCCGAAGGCGACCAGCAGGGCGAACGGCGTGGGGTGGTCGAGGGCCGGGCCGAGCAGGAAGGAGATCGGGCTGGAGCCCTTGGCGGCGCGGGTCTGCGAGACGAAGGAGGCCGGGTCGCCGCCGCCGGCCAGGTAGTGGCTGTCGGAGAGCTTGTCGAGCGCCGCGTAGACGAAGGTGACCCCGAGGAAGAGCCGCAGCGGCAGCAGCGCGAGCCGCGAGCCGGCCGCCTTCCAGGCGGCGACCCGCCCGGTTCTGCCCGCCGGTCCCGAACCCTCGCCGGCGCCCGGGGGCGGTCCGGCCGTACCGTCGCCGATGCCGGCGGCCGGACCCGCCCCGGCCGCCACGGAGCTGCTGGCCTCCGACATTCCCCACACCTTCCTCGCCGGCCCGTCACCGCCTGACAGGTCCGGACGCATTCTGCCCGGTCGTGACCTCTTTCGGTGGGAGGGCCCACCCGCCGGGTGCCCGTGGACACGGAACGACCGTGCCGCCGCTCCCCGGTACGGGAGCGGCGGCACGGTCGTTCAGAACCGGTTCAGGACCGGCCGGGGCGGGGAGTGCTCACTCCCACTCGATGGTGCCCGGCGGCTTGCTGGTGCAGTCCAGCACGACGCGGTTGACGTCGCGGACCTCGTTGGTGATCCGGGTGGAGATGCGGGCCAGCACGTCGTACGGCAGGCGCGACCAGTCGGCGGTCATGGCGTCCTCGGAGGACACCGGACGCAGCACGATCGGGTGACCGTAGGTACGGCCGTCGCCCTGGACGCCGACGCTGCGGACGTCCGCGAGCAGGACCACCGGGCACTGCCAGATCTCGCGGTCCAGGCCGGCCGCGGTCAGCTCCTCGCGGGCGATCGCGTCGGCCTCGCGGAGCAGGTCCAGCCGCTCCTCGGTGACCTCGCCGACGATCCGGATGCCCAGGCCCGGGCCCGGGAACGGCTGGCGCTGGACGATCTCCTCCGGCAGGCCGAGCTCCTGGCCGACCATCCGGACCTCGTCCTTGAACAGCTTGCGCAGCGGCTCGACCAGCGAGAACTGGAGGTCCTCGGGCAGGCCGCCGACGTTGTGGTGGGACTTGATGTTGGCGGTGCCGGTGCCGCCGCCGGACTCCACCACGTCCGGGTACAGGGTGCCCTGGACGAGGAAGTCGACCGACTCGCCGTGCTCGCCGGCCTCGGCGACGATCTCGGCCTGCGCCTGCTCGAAGACCCGGATGAACTCCCGGCCGATGATCTTGCGCTTCTCCTCCGGGTCGCTGACGCCCTTCAGCGCGGTGAGGAAGCGCTCCTTGGCGTCGACGACCTTCAGCTGCACGCCGGTGGCGGCGACGAAGTCCTTCTCGACCTGCTCGGTCTCGCCCTTGCGCATCAGACCGTGGTCGACGTAGACGCAGGTGAGCTTGGAGCCGATGGCCTTGTTGACCAGGGCGGCCGCGACCGCCGAGTCGACACCGCCGGACAGACCGCAGATGGCGCGCTTGTCGCCGACCTGGGCGCGGATCAGCGCGACCTGCTCCTCGACCACGTTGCCGGTGGTCCAGGTGGGGGCGAGACCGGCGCCGCGGTACAGGAAGTGCTCCAGGACCTGCTGGCCGTGGTCCGAGTGCAGCACCTCGGGGTGGTACTGGACGCCGTAGAGCCGGGCCTCGTCGTTCTCGAAGGCCGCGACCGGCACCACGTCGGTGGAGGCGGTGACGGTGAAGCCCGCCGGGGCCGCCGAGCAGGCGTCGCCGTGCGACATCCACACCGAGTGCTCGGCCGGAACGCCCTCGAACAGGGTCGAGCCGGTGCGCGAGACGACCAGCGGGGTGCGGCCGTACTCCCGGGCGCCGGAGTTGTCGACGGTGCCGCCGAGCGTCTTGGCCATCAGCTGGAAGCCGTAGCACATGCCGAAGACCGGCACGCCGGCCTCGAAGATCGCGCGGTCCAGCTGCGGGGCGCCGTCCTCGTAGACCGAGGAGGGGCCGCCGGAGAGGATGATCGCCTTCGGGTTCTTGGCGAGCATCTCGGCGACCGGCATGCTGCTCGGCACGATCTCGCTGTAGACCCTGGCCTCACGCACCCGTCGGGCGATGAGCTGGGCGTACTGGGCACCGAAGTCGACGACCAGGACGGTGTCGGTCTCAGGTACGGACTGGACGGGAGTAGCAGAGGACACAGACGGCCTTCCGGCAGCGGTACGAAAGGTGTCGCACCCGGCGCGCCCCTCGGAGGGTGTGCGCCCGGGCGACAGGCGGGGGTCTGCCGTCGAGTCTACCGGGCTGGCCGGTTTCACTCGTCTGCCCGCCCCCGCGGCCGTGACCGTCGCGGCGGCCGGTTCGTTGCTCCGGGCGGACCGTACGACCGCGCCGCGTCCGCCAGACGCGTCACCCCGCCCCGGCCAGGGCGCCCGTACGGCAGTGCAGGACCACGCGTGGAGCTCAACCCAGTCCACCGGCGCGCGTGGCGCTGTCGCGGAACCGGCTCGGACCGGGGAGCGGCGCGCCGTGGGACCGTGCGCGGGTGCTGCGGCCGGTCAGCAGGGGACAGCGAACCCGGCCGCGACTGGACCAAGGAGGTGGGGCGGTCGGCCGCCGGGGACGCCCGGTACCGACCGCCGCACCCGGTGCGATCCCGGCGCACCCCGGTCCCCGCCCCCGCGCCGCTACGCGCGTCTCCGTGCGCCCCGACCGGCGCCACTACACACCGTGATCATCGATGCCACCCCGCCGTCACCCCGTCCGGCACCCGACGGGACCGCCCCGCCCCGGCCCGACAACCGGCCCGGCCGGAATCGGCCTGTACCGAATCATGCCGAATCGGTTGCAGAGCAAGCCCTTCGTCCAGCACGATGCTGCATGGAAGAGGTTCTCCCGATGGCCCGAGCGCCATCCGCGGAGTGCCGGTCGGTGCCGCCGAGACCCGCGGTGGCAACGATTATCACCTCACGCTCCGTGAGCGAAGGCTCGACGCAGGCCTGCGTCCGGGACCACCGCCACGGCCTTGTGCGCCCGCGCGCGCCGGCCCACCCCGCCGGAACCGCCGCCGACGCGCGACCCATCGACCGACTGACCGGACGGCGCTCCTCCCCCGGCGCCGTCACCCCAGCACCGGCGCGGCCCTGACGCCGGGTGCTGAGCGACAAAGGGCCCCGTTCCCCCGCGGGGCCCTTTGCCCTGTCCGGGCTCCGTTCCCGGCCCGGCAGCTAGGCCCGTCGGCTCCACACGCTCGGGTCCACCGGGCCGTCGTCCCCCGGCACCGGCCCGGCCGGGTGCCGACGGTCCTCCGAGTCGACCACCTCCAGCACCATCGGCGTCCCCCCGGGCTCCCCCGGGTCCCGGTCCGCCGGCGGCGCCGGCCGCCGGTCGAGGGCCGCCAGCAGCGGGGGCACCGCCAGCGCGCCGACGGCCGCCCAGACCGCGTTGGCCACCAGCAGCGTCCAGGGCACCAGGGCGAGCGAGTCCTCGGAGCCGAAGTCCCGGGAGCGCACGAGCGGGCCGACCACGGACTCGGTGGACACCAGCGTCCCCGGGACGAGCATCAGCAGGCTGAGCCCGACCGCGTACACGGCCGCCAGCCGCAGCCGGTCCGCCGGGTCCAGCCGTCGCCGGAACGCCGTCCGGCCCAGCACCGCCGCCGAGACCAGCGCGAGCAGGACGGACCAGCGCCAGTCGGTCCCCGCGGTGCCCGGGTCGAAGAAGGAGTACTCGTTCGTGTCGTGCGGCTCCGTCCGCCAGTCCGGCGCCCCGTCGGACGCGATGGAGCTGCTGGCCCGGAACACCGCTCCGGAGCCCACCCCGAGCAGCAGCAGACCGAGGTTGGGCAGGAAGGCGACCGCGGCGCCGGTCAGATCACCGTCGACCCGGACGGCGACCACCAGGAAACCGGCCACCGCCGCCAGTGCCACCGAAACCGCCAGCGCGCGCCCGGCCGCCAGCCCCGCGACCGCCCAGCCGCGCACCGCCCGGTTGCGCCAGGCCGCCCAGCGCAGCGCGTCCGTGCCGTACACGGCGAAGGCGACCAGACCGGCGAGCAGAGCTGTCCAGGCGACCGCCTCCCACCAGCCGGCCGAGGCACTGTAGGTCGTCCGGCCGAGCTCCTGGGCCGCGGCCTCGGAGTCCATGCCGAGGCCGCTTCCCCCGGGGTGCCACCGCGCGCCGCAGGCCAGACCGAGCAGCAGGGTCGCGGCGGCCGCCACGACGGCGGTGCGCACGGCCTCGGCGGCCGCCTGCCGACGGGTCTGCTGCTCGCCGGTGCGCTGCTGCCGGCGGCGGGCGCCGACCCGCAGGCCGAGCCAGAGCGCGAGCAGCCAGAGCACGGTGACGGTCATCGGCAGGGCGCGGAACACCGACGAGCTCTCGTCCCAGGAGGTCGCGAGGCTCAACCGGTACGGCGCGCCGAGCGCGCCCAGCGCCATCGCCAGCGAGCTGCCGAGGCGCTTGCCGAAGGACGGCGCGTGGAAGGGGGCGGAGTAGTAGTCGCTCTCCGGGACGGCGGCGATCAGGGCGGCCAGCAGCAGGACGGCGGTCGGCGCGACGACCGCTCGCAGGGCCGGGCGCCAGTCGGCGCCGGTGAGCCACGCCAGGGCGGCGGGCCGGGCTCCGGCCGGGTCGTACGGCCGCCCGGCACCCCAGCTCCCCGCAGCGGGCGGCAGGTCCGGCGGCGGCGGGGGCAGCACCGGCGGCGGCAGGTCCGGCAGCGGCGGGGCCGACGACGCGGCGGCCGGTGCGGACGGCGGCTCGGCGGGCTGCGCGGGCGGCGCGGGCGGCAGAACCGGCGGCGGCAGAGGAGCGGGCGGCAGGAGCGGCGGCGGCGCCGCCGGCCGCCCGCAGGACGCGCAGACCGACGCCCCTTCCGCCGAAGCCGCGCCGCAGGATGCGCAGATGGCCATGGGCCGCGTCCCCCGTCCGAACGAACGATCGCCTGGTCCCCCCAGGGCGCCCCTTTCTTTCATCGGGCACGGACAGCTGTCAACCGGTCACGGTCCACGGACCGGACCGGGAGACGCCGGAGGGCCGCGCCGCGCTCCGGCGGCGCGGCCCTCGGGCCGGGCTCAGTCCCGCTTCTTCGGCACCTCCGGCACCGCCAGCAGCGGCAACCGCAGGGCGCCGAACGCGTCCTCGGGCACCGCCGGTGCGACGGGCGCGACCGCGGCGACCCGGCGGTAGGCCTCCCCGGCGGCCGGCCGGGTGTCCTCCTCGCCCTTGTTGGGCCACATCGACATCGCCCGCTCGGCCTGCGCCGTGATGGTCAGCGACGGGTTGACGCCGAGGTTGGCGGAGACCGCCGCACCGTCCACCACACTGATCCCGGGGTAGCCGTAGAGCCGGTGGTAGGGGTCGACCACGCCGGTCTCCGGGGAGTCGCCGATCGCGCAGCCGCCGAGGAAATGGGCGGTCAGCGGGATGTCGAAGATCTCGCCGGCGCTGCTCCCCGCGAAGCCGTTGATCTCCTCGGCGAGTGCCTGCGCCCCCTGCTCGGCGGCCGGGATCCAGGTGGGGTTGGGCGCGCCGTGGCCCTGGCGGGAGGTCAGCGTGCCCTTGCCGAGGCCCTTCTCCTTCAGCGAGACGGTGATCGAGTTGTCCAGGGACTGCATCACCAGGCCGATGATCGTCTTCTCCGACCACCGGTGCTGGTTCATCGAGCGGCCGAAGGTCACCGGGTGCTTGACCGAGTTGCCGAGGTAGCGCAGCCAGCGCGGGAGCCGCCCGCCGCCCCGCACCTGGGCGATCGAGAGCGCGCCCATCGCGTTGGAGCCCTTGCCGTAGCGGACCGGCTCGATGTGGGTGTTCTCGTCGGGGTGGATCGAGGAGGTGATCGCCACGCCCTTGGTGAAGTCCGCGCGGGCGCCGTACCGCCGGTCGGTGGTCTGCGCGCCCACCAGCGCCTCGGAGTTGGTCCGGGTCAGCTCGCCGAGCCGGGCGGAGATCCCGGGCAGGTGGCCGCCCGCCCGCATCCGGTGCAGCAGGTTCTGGGTGCCGTAGGTGCCGGCCGCGACCACCACCCGGGCGGCCGTGATCGTCCGCGCCCCGGCCTTGACCCGGTCGGTGGTGGAGCGGGCGTCGGTGCGCCGGACGTCCACCGCGAAGCCCTCGCCCCACTCCCGGATCCGGGCCACCGTGGTGAGCGGGTGGATCTCGGCGCCGCCCCGCTCGGCCAGGTGCAGGTAGTTCTCGGTGAGCATGTTCTTGGCGCCGTGGCGGCAGCCGGTCATGCACTCGCCGCACTCGACGCAGGACCGCCGGGCCGGGCCGGCGCCGCCGAAGTACGGGTCCGGCACCTCCTCGCCGGGCGCCGCCTTCGCCGTGCCGTCGGCGTCCTTGCCGTCGCCGAAGAACACCCCGACCGGCGCCATGTGGAAGGTGTCGCCGACGCCCATCCGCTCGGCGGCCGCCCGGAGGTGGACGTCCGAGGGCGTGACGGTCGGGTTGAGCCGCACCCCGAGCATCCGCCGCGCCTGGTCGTAGAACGGCGCCAGCTCCTCCTGCCAGTCCGTGATGTGCTGCCACTGGCGGTCCTCGAAGAACGCCTTCGGCGGCACGTACAGGGTGTTGGCGTAGTTCAGCGAGCCGCCGCCGACCCCGGCGCCGGCCAGGATCAGCACATTGGCCAGCAGGTGGATGCGCTGGATGCCGTACAGGCCGAGCTTCGGCGCCCACAGGTAGTTGGCGACGTCCCAGGAGTTCCTGGGCAGCTCGTCGCGGTCGAAGCGGCGCCCGGCCTCCAGGACGGCGACCCGGTACCCCTTCTCGGTCAGCCGCAGCGCCGAGACCGAACCGCCGAAGCCGGAGCCGACCACGACCACGTCGTAGTCGAACTCCCGGCCGTCAGCCGAACCCACCATCTGCCTCTGCTCCTTCGGAAGTCGTTCACGAAACGGGGGGCCGACGGCCCGAGGGCCCGGCTACTTGACGCGCAGCGCCTTCAGGATCCGCAGCCCGGCGGTCATCATCGCCGCGTACTGCTTGTCGTCCTGGCCGAACGCCGGCGCGAGCGGCAGCAGCCGCTGGCTCGCGATCGTCTGCGCCTCGGTGAACCGCAGGATGCCCTCGGCGCCGTGCCGCCGGCCGAGCCCGGAGTCGCCCATGCCGCCCATCGGCGAGGCGGCCGAACCGTAGGCCGCGCCGTACGCCTCGTTGACGTTCACGGTGCCGGTGCGCAGCCGGGCAGCGATCGCCCGCCCGCGCCGCACGTCCGTGGTCCAGACGCTGGAGTTGAGCCCGTACGGGGTGGAGTTGGCGGCGGACACCGCCTCCTCCTCGGTGTCGAAGCGGTAGACGGACACCACCGGGCCGAAGGTCTCCTCGCCGCAGACCGCCATGTCCGGGGTGACCCCCTCCAGGATGGTCGGCTCGTGGAAGAACGGGCCGAGGTCCGGCCTGGCCTTCCCGCCGGCGAGCACGGTGGCGCCGGCCTTGACCGCCTCCTCGACGTGCCGGGTGGTGGCCTCCAGCTGGCGTCCCGAGACCAGCGAGCCCATGTCCGCCCCGTAGGCGAGGCCGCCGCCGAGCCGCAGCGCGCGGGTACGGGCGGCGAACTTCGCGAGGAACTCGTCGGCCACCGAGCGGTGGACGAGCAGCCGCTCGATCGAGATGCACAGCTGGCCGGCCGAGGAGAAGCAGGCCCGGACGGCCCCCTCGGCGGCCTTGTCGAGGTCCGCGTCGGCCAGCACCAGCAGGGCGTTCTTGCCGCCGAGTTCGAGCGAGGCGCCGACCAGCCGCTCGGCGGCCCGCCGGGCGACCTCGCGGCCGGTGCGGGTGGAGCCGGTGAACGAGACGTAGTCGGCGTGCTCGACCACGGCCGGGCCGATCACCGGGCCGTCGCCGATCACGATCTGCCACAGGTCGACCGGAAGTCCGGCCTCGATCAGCAGCTCGCGGGCCCAGAGCGCGGTCAGCGCGGTCTGGGTGTCCGGCTTGTTGACCACCGCGTTGCCCGCGACGAAGGCCGGCAGCGCGTCGCCGACCGACAGCTCGAACGGGTAGTTCCACGGCGAGATGTGGCCGACCACGCCCTTGGGGCGGCGGGCCTCGACCGCCTGGGTGAACAGCGGGACCGCACCGAGGTGCCGCTTGTCGCGCAGGTAGCCGTGCGCGGAGCGGCCGTAGTGGCGGGCCGCGATCGCGACCGCGAGCACCTCCTCGAAGGCGTGCAGCCGGGCCTTGCCGGTCTCCGCCTGGATGAGGTCGAGCACCTCGTCCTGCCGCTTGATCAGCAGATCGTGGAAGCGCAGCAGGACGGCGGCGCGCCGGCGGACCGGCAGCGCGGCCCAGGACGGCTGGGCGCGCCGGGCGAGTTCGAAGGCGACCTCGACGTCCGCGGGGGTGGACCGGGGCAGGCCGGCCAGCCGTTCGCCGGTCAGCGGGGCGACGGTCTCCACCACGCTGGGCTCGCCGGTGGCGGTGACCCCGGCGGCGAGGCGGTCGACCAGTGACGGGGGCACGGCCGAGGCGACGGTACGCCCGCCGCCCGGGGCGGCGGGGTTGCGGCCCGGCGCGCCGGGGCCGGCGGGATCGGTGGCCGCGGCAGCTGCTGTGAGGTCCGACATAGGGCGCAGCCTAGGCGCTCGGCGGCCGGTGCGGTACCCGTCGGTAACAAGAAACCCCCGTGCGGGTGCGCCCCCTGCGGATCAGCGGCGGTCAGTGGCGGTCAGTGGCGGTCAGCGGGTCGGGGTGAAGTAGTGGAGCACCGCGTTGAACCGCTGCTCGGCCTCGTTCCACTCGTTGCCCCGGTCGAAGCTGGAGGAGTAGATCGCGTAGCTGGTGCCGTCCTCGTCGATGAACTCGGCCTCGATCGCCCGGCGGCGCCCGCCCTCCTTGGCCAGGTAGCTGAACTCCCAGACCGCGGCCTCGTGGCCGTTCACCGCGACGCCGGTGAGCCGGTGCTGCTTGTACTCCTTCAACGACTTGGAGACGGTGCTCTCCATCTGCCGCATGTGCTCCAGCGGCCGGACCGACTGGCCCACGGTGACGGCGAACTGCAGGTAGTGCCCCTTGTTGTCGGGGCTGTAGTAGATCTGGTTGTCCGGCGTGCTGGAGCGCTGCCAGGCCGGGACGGTCACCGGCAACGGGAAGCGGAAGCCCGCCGGGTCGTCCACCCACTGGTAGCCGCTGGGCGCGGGGGTGCCGTCCACCGGGGCCGTCGGCTGCGGCCCGACCGAGCCCGGGGCCAGGGTCGGCGCGGACCGGCCGGGGTCCGCGGCGCGCTGGCGCTGGACCAGGTAGAGCGCCCCGGCGGCCAGCACCGCCAGGCCCACCACGATCGCGAGCACCCGCAGCACCGTCCGGCGCCTGGCCGGCCCGCGCGCGGGCGCATCGGTGTACGACACCGGCGTGACAGGCCCGGTGGGCGCCCCCTCGTCGCTCTCCCGCGCCGGGCCGGTCCCGGGGGAAGGCTCCGTCGGGGGCTCCTCCGCCCGGTCCGAAGCCACCCACTCCGAAGCCGCCCGGTCCGAAGCCGTCGGGTCCGAAGCCGCCCGGGCGCGCGGCACCGTGACGGCCTCCGCGCCCTCCGCCGACGCGGCCCCGGCCTCGTCCCCGGTCTCCGACCGGTCCTCGGCGCGGTCCTCCGACGCCTCCTCCTGCTGGCCCGCCCGGTCCACCACCGGCACCGACTGGGTCGGCATCCGCACCGGCGCGACCGGCTTGAGCCCGACGGTGTGCCCGGCCTGCACCTCGGCCAGCATCCGGGCCGCCTCGTCCGCGCTCGGCCGCTCGTCCGGGTCCTTCGCCATCAGCGCGGCCAGGACCGGACCCAGCGGCCCGGCCCGGCGCGGCTCCGGCAGGGGGTCGCCGACCACCGCGGCCAGCGTGGTCAGCGGCGAGGTGCGGCGGAACGGCGAGTCGCCCTCCACCGCCGCGTACAGCGTCGCCCCCAGGCCCCACAGGTCGGAGGCCGGGCCCGGCCGCTCGCCCTGGGCACGCTCCGGCGCCAGGTAGTCCGGCGAACCGACCAGGTCGCCCGGCCGGGTCAGCTCGGCCGAGCCCTCGTACGTCGCGATGCCGAAGTCGAGCAGCACCGCCCGCCCCGTCCCGTGCTCCAGCAGCACATTGGCCGGCTTCACGTCCCGGTGCAGCACCCCCAGCTGGTGGCCCCGGTGCAGCGCGGCCAGCACCTGGCCGCCCACCTCGGCGGCGGCACGCGGCGGCAGGGTGCCGTCCTGGCTGATCACATCGGCCAGCGAACGGCCGTCGACCAGCTCCATGACGATCCACGGCCGGCCGTCCTGCTCCAGCACGTCGTGCACGGTGATCACGCCGGGGTGCTTGATCCGGGCGGCGGCGGCGGCCTCCCGCTTCATCCGGGCGTGCAGGATCTCCACCTCCTCCTCGGGGAGGTGGCTGACGGTCAGCTCCTTGACCGCGACCTCACGGTCCAGCATCCGGTCCCGGGCCCGCCAGACCGTGCCCATCCCGCCGCGGCCGAGCCGTTCGCCCAGCTCGTAGCGACCGACCAGCAGCCGCTCCCCCTCGGCCGACCCCGGCCGGTCCTGCGCGCCCATCCGCGACCGCTCCCCCTCATTCACCTGCCGTCACGCGACGGAGGGCCCGGTGCAGACCACTCGGTGCAGACCACTGAATCGAACAGATTCCACGGACACCCTAGGCGTCCGGGGTGCCCCCGGGTAATCTCCCCCGCCCACCGTTCCGGCGACCATGTTCCCACCGGTCCCGTCAGCCTGCGAACAGCACCACGGCCGCCACGCCGAGGACCAGCAGCAGGAACACTCCGCCGACCAGGAGCGGCCCCAGCAGCGCCGGCGGGATCCGCGGCGGACGGGCCGCTCCGGCCGCCTCCGCCGGGGCCGTTCCCGCCTTCGCCCCGCGCCTGTCCCGGGAGCTGCCCGCGGCAGCGGCGCCCTTCGCCCGGCGCCGCCGGACCGGTCCCGCCGGGCGGGGCCCCGGAACCCCCGGCGCACCGGCCGCCCCCGGCCCCTCCACCGGCTCCGGCGCGCGCGCCAGCAGCTCCGCCAGCTCCAGCGTGATCTCCGCCGCCGTCGGGCGCAGCGCCGGATCGGACTGCACCAGCCGCTCCACCAGCGGCCCCAGCGGCCCGCAGGCTCCGGCGGGGACCCGCCGGCCCTCCCGCACCGCCGTCACCAGCTCCGGTACCCCGCTCTCCGGGTACGGCGCCCGTCCGGTCGCCATCCGGTGCAGCAGCACCCCGAGCGCCCAGCAGTCACCGGCCGGGCCGCCGTCCAGCGGCCACCGCTCGGCCACCGGCCCGACCAGCGCGGCCCGCACCTCGTAGCGCCGCCGCCCGCCCGGACCGCCCAGCTCCTCGGCCAGCGCCTCCTCGGCCACCCCGGGGAGCAGCCCGCCCAGCAGGGCCGCGCCGTCCTCGCCGACCAGTACCGAGGCGGCCGTCACGTTCCCGTGCGCCAGACCCGCCCCGTGCAGCGCCCGCAGTGCCCCGGCGAGGTCCGCCGCCACCTCCGCCGCCCGGTACGGCGGCAGCGGGCCGGCCCCGAGCAGCGCGTCCAGCGGCTGCCCGGCGGGCCGTTCCTCGACCGTCCACAGCAGGTCGCCCTCGACGAACGCCCCCGCGCCCTGCAGCAGTCGGGCGTGTCGGGGCGCCGCGGCGCCGACCTCGGCCACCCGCCGCACCAGCCGCTCCCCCGGCTCCGCGCCGGGGCCGTCCGGCTCCTGATCCCCGATCAGCACCGCGGGCAGCTCCAGCGCGCGCAGCCGTACGACGTCACCGGTCCGCTCGTCCGCGGCGAACGCGCCCAGCGCCTCCAGGTGGTCCGTCAGCCGATAACGCCCCGCCAGCACCTGCCCCGGGCCCGCTCGCATGCGTGTTCCTCTCCGCTCGCCGCCAAGCCTAGTTCCCCGCGGAAGGCGCCGCCCGGGTCCCCCGGATTACCCTCGCTCCATGGACTGGAGCGATCTCATCGACACGGCCTTCGACGTGGCCGGCAACAGCAGCAGTGACCACCGGGCGGCGGCCCTGCGCACGATCGAGGCGAACGTCGCCCCCGACGAGAAGCCGATCGCCTCCACGGCGGGACGCCACCCCGACCACTTCCGCAAGGGCGTCCTGGTCCTGACCACCCACCGGCTGCTCTTCCTCAAGGACGGTAAGCCCCCGGTCCCGGTTCCGCTCCCGGCGGTCACCGACGCGACCGTCACCAGGACCCGGATCAACGGCGAGGTGCTGCTCGTGGTCGCGCTGACCGGCTCGCACCGCTTCGAGGACGTGGTCAAGGCCGAGGTGTTCGCCGAGCAGCTCCGGGCCGCCGCCCGGCTGGCCCGCGAGGGCTCCCGGAAGGAGCCGGTCGCCGCCGCCCCGGCGGCCCCCGTCTCCACCGGCGCCGAGCTGCTCGACCAGCTGGAGCGGCTGGCCGCCCTGCACACCGCCGGAGCCCTCACCGCCGAGGAGTTCACCCGCGCCAAACAGCGCCTCATCGGCTGACCGAACGGGCACCCGCCAAGCGCCCCCGCTCAGGGCTCCCACACGAAGCGGGCGACCCGCCCCGAGCCGAAGGGGCGCGCCGGTGCCGAAAGGGAGAGCGCGAGGAGGCCCCTGAGGAACGAAGGGGCATCGGAGCGCCGACCGTCGGCACCGGACAGAAGCGCCCCGGAGGCGAGCGGGCGAGCTATGGAGTCGGCTGGAAGGTGTCGAACGCCGTCTGCCGCGCCTGCGCGTTCGGCGCCGCCGACCAGTCCGCGTCCGGCGTGGTCCAGTAGATCGCGTAGCCGTACTTGGCCGGGGAGCCGGTGACGAAGCCCCGGTTCAGCGAGTGCGTCCTGGGCGTGCCGTTGGTCCACTCCCAGTCGGCCGCGTTGGTCCACTCCCGGTAGGCGACGGACTGCAGCTGCACCCGCTGGTAGTTGCTCACCTGCCCGCGCAGCCCGGGCTCGGAGGCCTGCCAGTCGGCGAGCGCGCTCGCCCCCGGCGTGGTCGTCCACTCGACCCGCAGGGTGCTGCCGTTGCCCTTGAAGGTGCGGCGGTTCGCGTCCGAGCCCGTCGGCTGCAGCCAGTCGGGCAGCACGATCGAGAAGCCGGACGGGTCCTTGTACTCGTGGTACCCGGCCGGCACGACGGCCCCGGTCGGCGTCGGCGTCGGCGTGGCACTGGGAGTCGGCGTGGGCGTCGGCGTCGGAGTGGGCACGGCGGCCGGGGCCTCGGTCGGCGCGGGCGCCGCGGCCTCCCCCGGACCGGTGCTCTCCGGGGCCGTCGCCGGCGCGGCACTGTCCGTGCCGCCGTCCGTGACCGCCGCCACCGGCGCGGTGCCGCGCGCGCCCTCGGGCGAGCCGTCCTCGGAACCGCCGAACGCCTGCAGCAGCACGATCAGGCCCGCGATCAGCAGCAGCACCACCACCGCCGTCGCGACGGCCAGCCGCCGCCGGCCGGTGCGCGGGTCGGCCCCGGCGGCCTGGGTCGCACCCAGCGTCCACTCACTGGTGACCGGCCTGGCCGCCTCGGCCGAGGTCTCCGCGGCCCCCTCCGGTGCCGGCCCGTCCCCCGGCACCTCCGGGGTGCCCGGTGCCACCGGTGTCTCCCCGCTCGCGGCGTCCCCGGCCCGGCTGCCCACCCGGACCGTCCCGAGCAGTCCGCCGACCGGCGGCTTCCCGCCCTTGCCGGCGTCCTTGCCCTTGCCCTTGCCGCCGCCCGAGCCGGTGCCGCTGGAGCTGCCGGAGCCACTGCCCGCGTCGTCTCCCGCGCCCGCCACCGGCACCGCGTGCTCGGTGGTCGACTCGGCCCGCGCGGTCGCCTCCGCGACCACCCGCTTGAGCATCGACCGGGTCTGCGGGGCGGTCAGCCGCTCCGCCGGGTCCTTGGCCAGCAGCCCCTCGACCACCGGCCGCAGCGGACCGGCGTTCACCGGCGCGGTGAGCTCCTCCGTCATCACGGCCGTCAGGGTGGCCAGCGCCGAGCCCCGGTCGTACGGCGGCCTGCCCTCGACCATCGCGTACAGCGTGCCGCCCAGCGACCACAGGTCGGCCGGCGGTCCGGGCTTCTGCCCCTGGGCGCGTTCCGGGGATATGTACGAGGGCGCGCCGACCAGCATCCCGGTCGACGTCACCGAGGAGTCCCCCTCGACGCTGGCGATGCCGAAGTCCGTGAGCACGACCCGGCCGTCCTCGCCGATCAGCACATTGGACGGCTTGACGTCGCGGTGCAGGATGCCGTGCGCGTGGGCGGCGCTCAGCACGCCGAGCACGTCCAGCGCGATCTCCGCCGCCCGGGCCGGCGCCAGCGGGCCGTCCTCCCGGATGACGTCCGCGAGCGAGCGGGACTCGACCAGCTCCATGACGATCCACGGCCGGTCGTCCTCCTCGACCACGTCGAAGACGGTGACCGCCGAGGAGTGCCGGATCCGCGCCGTCGCCTTGGCCTCGCGCAGGGTGCGGACGATCAGCCGGTGCTTCTCGTCCTCGTCCACGCTGGCGTTCATCCGCAGTTCCTTGACCGCGACCGTCCGGCCCAGCATTTCGTCCTCGGCGCGCCACACTGTGCCCATGCCACCACGACCGAGCACCGCGTCCAGCCGGTAGCGTCCGGCCAGGAGGCGGCCGGTGGAACCCTGCGCCTGGGTCATTCGGAACGTTCCCCCATGTGCTGCTGGCGGTCGTGATGACGGCACGTCGGACCGGCGTCGGGCCCGAACGCCCAAGCCTCCATCATCCCCTGTCCCGCGCGTGCCCGGCCACCCGGCCCCCGGCCACCCTGGTCCGCACCCCGGACAGGGGGGGCGCTCCGTGCCCGATCTGTGATCGAAAACTCTGTCCGGCCGGCTCCGGCCACTGCTACCGTTCGGCAGCTCACCGTCTTTCCGGGGGGAAAAGGACGTCCATGACCGCATCCGCACCGGGCGCTGACGGGCAGTCGAACCGGCCGCCCACCGCCCGGCATTTCTCGGTCGCACCGGAACCGGAGACCCCGGAGGGGTACGTCGCCCCCGGTATGCCCGGTGCCCCGGTGGCCGGTTACCACCCCGTCGACCCGGCCGATCCCGCCCCGGCGGCCGACGCGACGCCCGACCCGAACGCCCCCGGGCGTCGTCGCCGGCGCGAGCACGGGCGGCCCGGCTCCGCGGTGGCGATCGCCGTCCTCGCGATGCTGGTCGGCGCGGCGGCCCTCGGCTCCGCGCCGATCCGCGCGCACGCCACCGTCGGCTGGCTGGCCATCGCCCCGGCGGCCGCGGTGGCCTGGCCGCTCGGCCGGCTCGGCGGCCCCGGCCGGCTGCTGCCGCCGCTGGGCGCCGTGCTGGCGTCCGGCGCGCTGTTCCTCGGCCAGTTGCTCGGGCAGACCCGGCGGCTGCACCACCTGGCCGGCACCGGGTACGGCGAGCTGCTCCGCGACGCCCTCCCGCTCTGGCGCACCGACCGCCGCACCCTGGACCTGGTCTTCTACGGCATCGCCGTGATCGGCGGCTTCCTGCTGACCCGCCGCGCCGCCACCCGCCAGTAGCGGGCCCGCCCGGAACGGCGCGAGGCCCCGGTCGCGCGCGGTGCGACGGGGCCTCGGGCGGGAGCGTCCGGCTCAGCGGTGGTGGAGCGCCGGGTTGACGGTCACCTCGACCCGCTGGAACTCCTTGAGCTCGGTGTACCCGGTGGTCGCCATCGCCCGGCGCAGGGCGCCGAACAGGTTCATGGTTCCGTCCGGGGTGTGCGACGGACCGGTGAGGATCTCCTCGGTGGTGCCGACGGTGCCGAGGTCGACCCGCTTGCCGCGCGGCAGCTCCTCGTGCACGGCCTCCATGCCCCAGTGGTAGCCCTTGCCGGGCGCGTCGGTGGCACGGGCCAGCGCGGCACCGATCATCACCGCGTCGGCGCCGCAGGCGACCGCCTTCGGGATGTCGCCGCTGTAGCCGACGCCGCCGTCCGCGATGACGTGCACGTAGCGGCCGCCGGACTCGTCCATGTAGTCGCGGCGGGCGGCGGCCACGTCGGCGACGGCGGTGGCCATCGGGACCTGGATGCCCAGCACGTTGCGGGTGGTGTGCGCGGCGCCGCCGCCGAAGCCCACCAGCACGCCGGCCGCGCCGGTGCGCATCAGGTGCAGGGCGGCGGTGTAGGTGGCGCAGCCGCCGACGATGACCGGGACGTCCAGCTCGTAGATGAACTGCTTCAGATTGAGCGGCTCGGCGGCGCCGGAGACGTGCTCGGCCGAGACGGTGGTGCCGCGGATGACGAAGACGTCGACCCCGGCGTCCACGACGGCCTTGGAGAACTCGGCGGTGCGCTGCGGCGAGAGCGCGGCGGCGGTGACCACGCCCGAGTCGCGGACCTCCTGGATCCGGTGCTTGATCAGCTCGGCCTTGATCGGCTCCGAGTAGATCTCCTGCAGACGGCGGGTGGCGGCGGCCTCGTCGGTGATCGCGGCGATCTCGTCGAGCAGCGGCTGCGGGTCCTCGTAGCGGGTCCACAGGCCCTCGAGGTTCAGCACGCCCAGGCCGCCGAGGCGGCCGATGTTGATGGCCTGCTGCGGGGAGACCACGCTGTCCATGGGCGCGGCCAGGAACGGCAGCTCGAAACGGTAGGCGTCGATCTGCCAGGCGATCGAGACCTCCTTCGGGTCGCGCGTACGGCGACTGGGGACGACGGCGATGTCGTCGAAGGCGTACGCCCGGCGGCCGCGCTTGCCACGCCCGATCTCGATCTCAGTCACTTCGAGCCCTTCTGCTGGTATTGCTCATGCCGGCCGGGTCACCCCGGCCGCCCCCCAGTATCCCGTACCCCCCGGCGGCCGCACGGCGCCGCCCCGCTCCCCGGAGCGGCCACGGACCAGCTGTCGACCAGCTGCGGACCGGCACCCGGACAGCCCGGAGGGCCCGCCACCGGTCGATGGCGGGCCCTCCGGCCGGACAGCGGATCAGCCGCGGCTGGTGTAGTTCGGCGCCTCGACGGTCATCTGGATGTCGTGCGGGTGGCTCTCCTTGAGGCCCGCCGAGGTGATCCGGACGAACCGGCCCTTGCTCTCCATCTCGGCGACGGTGGCGGCGCCCACGTAGCCCATGGTCTGGCGCAGGCCGCCGATCAGCTGGTACAGCACCGCGGACAGCGGGCCGCGGTAGGGGACCTGACCCTCGATGCCCTCGGCGATCAGCTTCTCGTCGGAGGTCACCTCGCCCTGGAAGTAGCGGTCCTTGGAGAAGGACCGCGCCTGGCCGCGGGTCTGCATGGCGCCCAGCGAGCCCATGCCGCGGTAGGACTTGAACTGCTTGCCGTTGATGAACAGCAGCTCGCCCGGGGACTCCTCGCAGCCGGCCAGCAGCGAGCCGAGCATCACGGTGTCGGCACCGGCGGCGAGCGCCTTGCCGATGTCGCCGGAGTACTGCAGGCCGCCGTCGCCGATGACCGGCACGCCGGCCGCCTGACAGGCCAGGGCCGCCTCGTAGATCGCGGTGACCTGCGGGACGCCGATGCCGGCGACCACGCGGGTGGTGCAGATGGAGCCCGGGCCGACGCCGACCTTGACGCCGTCCACGCCGGCGTCGATCAGCGCCTGGGCACCGTCGCGGGTGGCGACGTTGCCGCCGACCACGTCGATCCCGACGGCCGACTTGATCTTCGCGATCCAGGACAGCGCGTTGTGGCTGTGGCCGTGCGAGGTGTCGACGACCAGGAAGTCCACGCCCGCCGCGACCAGCGCCTGGGCGCGGTCGAAGGCCTCGGCGCTGGCGCCGACGGCGGCACCGACCAGCAGACGGCCCTCGGCGTCCTTGGCGGCGTTCGGGTACTGCTCGGCCTTGACGAAGTCCTTGACGGTGATGAGGCCCTTGATCCGGCCCTCGTCGTCGACCAGCGGCAGCTTCTCGATCTTGTGCCGGCGGAGCAGCGCCATCGCGTCGACGCCGGAGATCCCGACCTTGCCGGTGATCAGCGGCATCGGGGTCATGATCTCGCGGACGCGGCGGCTGCGGTCCGACTCGAAGGCCATGTCGCGGTTGGTGACGATGCCGAGCAGCTTGCCGCCCTCGTCGGCGATCGGCACACCGGAGATGCGGAACTTCGCGCACAGCGCGTCGGCCTCGGCCAGCGTGGTGTCCGGGCCGACCGTGATCGGGTCGGTGACCATGCCGGACTCGGAGCGCTTCACCAGGTCGACCTGGTTGGCCTGGTCCTCGACCGACAGGTTGCGGTGCAGGACGCCGACGCCGCCCTGACGGGCCATCGCGATCGCCATCCGCGACTCGGTGACCTTGTCCATCGCGGCCGAGAGCAGCGGGATGTTCACCCGCACGTTGCGGGAGACCCGCGAGGAGGTGTCGACCTGGTTCGGCAGCACCTCGGACGCCCCCGGCAGCAGCAGGACGTCGTCGTACGTGAGCCCGAGCATCGCGAACTTCTCGGGGACGCCTGCGGCGTTGTAAGACATTTCGGGGGTACCTTCCGTGGCCGGCCTAATCCGCTCACGCCCTGAGGGTGGGGGCGCAGTCATCAGCTCACTCGGACCGCCCAAGCCCGGTGTCCACTGGAGGATCCTCCAGGGGAACCCCATGCGCACCGTCGGAACTTTGGCGACCCGCCCAGACGCCGATACCCCATCGTACTGGCACGGCGAACGGGACCTCGTGCTGCCCTTGACAACACCGCCCCACCATGAGCCATTCCATGATTCGCCCGCTCGCCCCCGGGGCGGGAAGCAGCCAGCTAGGAGGACTCCTCCGCCAGCGCGCGCAGGCGGCTCAGGGCGCGGTGCTGGGCGACCCGGACGGCCCCCGGCGACATGCCGAGCACCTCGCCGGTCTCCTCCGCCGAGAGTCCGGCGGCCACCCGCAGCAGCACCAGCTCGCGCTGCCGGGCCGGCAGGTTGGAGAGCAGTTCCTTGGCCCACGCGGCGTCGCTGCTGAGCAGCGCCCGCTCCTCCGGGCCGAGCGCGTCGTCCGGCACCTCCGGCAGGTCGTCCTGCGGGACCACGGTGGATCCGGGCCCGCGCATCGCGGCCCGCTGCAGGTCGGCGATCTTGTGCGCGGCGATCCCGTAGACGAAGGCCTCGAACGGGCGGCCCAGGTCCCGGTAGCGGGGCAGTGCGCAGAGCACCGCGACGCAGACCTCCTGGGCGATGTCGTCGACGTGGTGCCGGGCACCGCCGGGCAGCCGGACCAGCCGGCCGCGGCAGTAGCGCAGCGCCAGCGGGTGGACGTGGGCGAGCAGGGCGTCGATCGCCGGCCCCTCGCCGCGGACGGCGGCCGCGACCAGCGCGGCGAGCGCGCCCGGCCCGTCGGCCGGATCCGCGTACGCCGGGCCGGGCCCGGGCGCGGAGGGCTCGGCCTCCACCGGGTCCGCCTCACCGGGAGACCCCGTCACGTCGTCACGCATCGGTCCATGGTGCCTGGTCGCGCGGGAAAACGCGGCACCGCGTCCGGAGTTGTGCACCGGAACGTTATGCGGTGCCGCTCCGGTACGCACCACCGGCCCCTCCTGCACCGCACCGCCTCCCGCCCCGCCGCCGCCGCAGACGGCACCGTCCGCGGCGCCGTCCGCCGAGTCTCCTGCGGCTGCGTGGTTCGCCGCAGTTCCTGTCCGCTGGTCCCCGAGGTGCTCCACTCCTCCATGGTGCAACCTCGGGGCCGTAACGTCACACGCCTCCGCACGGACAATCGCGAGCAGCGGGCCGGGACCGGCGGCGGCGCCGGCGGTCAGCGGACCAGGCCCCACCGGAAGCCCAGGGCCACCGCGTGCGCGCGGTCCGAGGCGCCGAGCTTCTTGAACAGCCGCCGGGCGTGGGTCTTGACGGTGTCCTCGGAGAGGAACAGCTCACGCCCGATCTCGGCGTTGCTGCGGCCGTGGCTCATGCCCTCCAGCACCTGGATCTCACGTGCCGTCAGGGTCGGCGCGGCCCCCATGTCGGGACTGCGCAGCCGGCGGGGGGCGAGCCGCCAGGTCGGGTCGGCGAGGGCCTGGGTCACGGTGGCCCGCAGTTCGGCGCGCGAGGCGTCCTTGTGCAGGTAACCGCGCGCACCCGCGGCGACCGCGAGTGCGACACCGTCGAGGTCCTCGGCGACGGTGAGCATGATGATCCGGGCACCGGGGTCGGCGGACAGCAGCCGCCGGACCGTCTCCACCCCGCCGAGGCCGGGCATCCGGACGTCCATCAGGACGAGATCGGAGCGGTCGGCCACCCAGCGGCGGAGGACCTCCTCCCCGTTCGTCGCGGTGGTGACCCGATCGACACCGGGTACGGTCGCGACCGCGCGGCGAAGCGCCTCGCGGGCGAGCGGGGAATCGTCGCAAACGAGAACGGAAGTCATGACTGTCGTCCTCCGCAGCTGATCCGCGTCACGTTGAGCCTCCTGGCTGGTACGAACCTCTCCGACACGGCCCATCGGCGTCAGACTCCGTGCTGATCGCCCAGGTTCCCCGCGATCGTTCCCGACGTCCGGCGTCCGCTAACCGCCTCCGCACTTCCAACGACCGTCACTCGAATGAGTTACGGCCTTCAGGGCCATCTCCACCACTGTACGTGGCCAACCCGTTACCGATCAGCCGCATCGCGGTGCACACGCCGCTCTTTTGCGCAGCTCGGGCGCGGTCGGCGTACAACCCGCACACCCGCGCGACACTCCGCGCGCCGGTCGGCCACCCGATTGCCACGCTTGCGCCGGGCGACTGTCGGCTCGACAGTCATGCCCACTTTGCCCGCTTTTAGAGCTTTTGTATGGTCATTGACTGTTGCGCAACTCTGTGGGTGACTTGTCCATGTAGTTGCCGTAAGTCATATTTCCAGGTGTCCACACCGCGCCGGACGCCCCGCCGAGCCGAATCCACCGCGACCCGCTGGTGACCGGCCCGCGGTCGACGACCTCTGAAGGGAATGAGCCATGGCAGATTTCTCCCGCCTCCCCGGCCCCAACGCGGATCTCTGGGACTGGCAGCTCTCCGCAGCCTGCCGCGGCGTGGACAGCTCCCTCTTCTTCCATCCCGAGGGAGAGCGCGGCGCCGCCCGCAGTTCACGCGAAGCCAGCGCCAAGGAGGTCTGCACCCGCTGCCCGGTCCGCACCGAGTGCGCCGCGCACGCGCTGGCGGTCCGCGAGCCGTACGGCGTGTGGGGAGGTCTCACCGAGGACGAGCGCGAGGAGCTGATGGGCCGCTCGCGCCACCGCCTGGTGGAGGTGCCGCTGGTCGCTCCGGGCATGTCCCAGCAGTAGACGGCCGGCTCCGCGCCGGCGTGAAGAAACGTTTCTTCACAACCCCCAACCGGCCCCCACCGACCTTCACGGGCCTCCAGCGGCCCTCCCCGCCCCCTTGCGCCCCCGGCCCCGTCGGCCGGGTCCCGCCCGGCGGCCCGCCCCTCCGGCGGCCGGGCGGGCGGGACGGCGGCGTCAGCGACCGGTGGCCGCCCCGGCCAGCCGCTCCAGCATCAGCGCCACCGCCGGCACCTCGGCGAGGTCCGGCAGGGTCAGCGCGACCACCTGCCGTACCGCCGGCGCCCCCGAGGCGGCGTGCACCGCCACCGTCGCCACCCCGTCCGGGCGCACCGACTCCAGTGCCAGTCCGGGCAGCACCGCCACCCCGAGCCCGGCCGCCACCAGCCCGACCACCGCCGGGTAGTCGTCGGTGGCGAAGTCGATCCGCGGCTCGAAGCCGGCCCCCGCGCACAGTTCCACCAGGTGGCCCCGGCACTGCGGGCAGCCGGCGATCCACTGCTCCTCGGCCAGCTCGGCCAGCTCCACCGGTCCGCCGCGCCCGGCCAGCCGGTGCCCGGCGGGCAGCAGGCCGACCAGCGGGTCGTCCAGCAGCGGGGTGGCCACCAGGTCGGACCAGTCGGCGCCGGCGCTGAGCTGCTGGGCCTCCAGATTGGCCTCGGCGCGCGCCTCCCGGGGCGTGCCGTGCGCGGGCGCGGCGACGGAACCGGTGGCCTGCGGGTAGCGGAAGGCGAGCGCGACCTCGCACTCGCCGCCGCGCAGCATCGCCAGCGACTCCGGCGGCTCCGCCTCCACCAGCGACACGCGGACCCCCGGATGGGTGCCCCGCAGCCGGGCGACGGCAGGCGGCACCAGAGTGGAACTCGCGGTCGGGAAGGACACCAGCCGGACCCGGCCGGCCCGCAGCCCGGCGATCGCGGCGACCTCCTCCTCCGCGGCGGAGAGTCCGGCGAGGATTCCGGTGGCATGCTTGAGCAGCACCCGGCCGGCCTCGCTGAGCTGCATGCCGCGGCCCGAACGGACCACCAGCGGGGTGTCCACGGACTTCTCCAGGGCCTTCATCTGCTGGCTGATCGCGGGCTGGGTGCAGCCCAGCTCACGAGCGGCGGCGGAGAAGGAGCCGGTGCGGGCGACGGCACGCAGGACGCGCAGATGGCGGGCCTCGATCATGCCTCCAAGATATAAGGCATTCTTTGCAACAAGCAAAATTCAACTGATAGTTGAAGGATGGAGCACACCGTCGCGGCCGGGCCCGGACCCGGTCCGCGCCGCAACGCCGGAGGCCCGGCCCGCCACCCCCAGTGGGGCGCGGACCGGGCCTCCGGTCAGTGCTTCGGGCCTCAGTGCGAGTGGCCGTGGCCGCCGTGGCCGTGACCGGCGTCGGCGTCCTCCTCCTTCTTCTCCACCACGAGGGTCTCGGTGGTGAGAAGCAGGGAGGCGATCGAGGCGGCGTTCTCCAGGGCGGAGCGGGTGACCTTGACCGGGTCGATGACGCCGGCCTTCACCAGGTCGCCGTACTCGCCGGTGGCGGCGTTGAAGCCCTGGCCCAGCTCCAGCTCGGCGACCTTGGAGGTGATGACGTAGCCCTCCAGGCCGGCGTTCTGGGCGATCCAGCGCAGCGGCTCGTGCAGCGCCTTGCGGACGACCGCGACACCGGTGGCCTCGTCGCCGGACAGGCCCAGGCCGCCGTCCAGCACCTTGGCGGCGTGGACCAGGGAGGCGCCACCACCGGCGACGATGCCCTCCTCGACCGCGGCACGGGTCGCCGAGATGGCGTCCTCCAGGCGGTGCTTGCGCTCCTTCAGCTCCACCTCGGTGGCGGCACCGACACGGATGACGCAGACGCCGCCGGCCAGCTTGGCCAGGCGCTCCTGCAGCTTCTCGCGGTCCCAGTCCGAGTCGGTGTTGGCGATCTCGCCCTTGATCTGGGCAACGCGGCCGGTCACGGCCTCGGAGTCACCGGCACCGTCGACGACGATCGTCTCGTCCTTGGTGACGGTCACGCGGCGGGCCGAGCCCAGCACGTCCAGACCGGCCTGGTCGAGCTTGAGGCCGACCTCCTCGGAGATCACGGTGCCGCCGGTGAGGACGGCCAGGTCGCCGAGGATCGCCTTGCGGCGGTCGCCGAAGCCCGGGGCCTTGACGGCCACCGCGTTGAAGGTGCCGCGGATCTTGTTCACCACGAGGGTGGACAGCGCCTCGCCGTCGACGTCCTCGGCGATGATCAGCAGCGGGCGGGAGGTGCCGCCCTGCAGGATCTTCTCCAGCAGCGGCAGCAGCTCCTGGATGGAGGAGATCTTGCCCTGGTTGATCAGGATGTACGGGTCCTCGAGGACCGCTTCCTGGCGCTCCGCGTCGGTGACGAAGTACGGCGACAGGTAGCCCTTGTCGAACTGCATGCCCTCGGTGAAGTCCAGCTCCACGCCGAAGGTGTTCGACTCCTCGACGGTGATGACACCGTCCTTGCCGACCTTGTCGATCGCCTCGGCGATCAGCTCGCCGACCTGGGTGTCCTGGGCGGAGAGGCTCGCGACGGCGGCGACGTCGTCCTTGCCCTCGATCTCGCGGGCGACCGACAGGAGGTGCTCGGAGACGGCGGCGACGGCCTTGTCGATGCCCTTCTTCAGGGCGGCCGGGCCCGCGCCCGCGGCGACGTTGCGCAGACCCTCGTTGACCAGGGCCTGGGCCAGCACGGTGGCGGTCGTGGTGCCGTCGCCCGCGACGTCGTTGGTCTTGGTGGCGACCTCCTTGACGAGCTGCGCGCCAAGGTTCTCGTACGGGTCGTCGAGCTCGACCTCACGGGCGATGGTGACACCGTCGTTGGTGATGGTCGGGGCACCGAACTTCTTGTCGATGACGACGTTGCGGCCCTTGGGACCGATGGTCACCTTGACGGTGTCGGCCAGCTTGTTGACACCGCGCTCGAGCGAGCGGCGGGCGTCCTCGTCGAACTGCAGGATCTTCGGCATGTTCCCTATTCCTTCGGGGTGCGGCCGTCGCCGGCCGCTCGACTACGTGAACCAACAGCCACGCCCCGGCCCCTGTCACTAGGGACACGGATCCGGGGCGTGGCTGAACGCTTTTACTTCTCGATGATCGCGAGAACGTCGCGCGCGGAGAGCACCAGGTACTCCTCGCCCTGGTACTTCACCTCGGTGCCGCCGTACTTCGAGTACAGGACGATGTCACCCACGGCGACGTCGAGCGGCAGACGCTGGCCGTCCTCGAAGCGGCCCGGGCCGACAGCCAGGACGACGCCCTCCTGGGGCTTCTCCTTGGCGGTGTCCGGGATAACCAGGCCGGAGGCCGTGGTGGTCTCGGCGTCGAGCGGCTGGACCACAATGCGGTCCTCGAGCGGCTTGATGGCAACCTTGCTGCTGGTGGTCACGTCCGAGCTCCCCTTCGGAGATTACGGGGTTTTCTAACGGGTAGGGGCGAACTCACGAATCTGCCGTCGCGGGGGTCAGAGACGCATTGTCGCGTTAGCACTCCCCCGGTGGTGAGTGCTAGTGATGACCATAGGCCGCCGTTAGCACTCAGTCAACCAGAGTGCCAACGCCACGCGGGCCGGTCCTGTCGGACGCACCCGTGGCGGCGCGCTCCCGCTCGCGGGGCCGGCGCCCCGCGCCCGCCCGTGACCGGGGAGAATGAGCGGGTGGAGAACGACGACCTGCGGCCCCTGCTGACCGAGCGGGGCCAGGCCCTGCTCGCCGAACTGCGCGAGTTCGCGCCCGAGGAGGAGCTGGCACTCGCCACCCGGCTGCGCAAGGAGCACCCCGCCGAGCTGGTGTCGGCCGCCTTCGGGCAGGCCCGGCTGCGGCAGCGGGCCCGGGCCAAGTTCGGCGCCGACGCCGACCTCATGTACTTCACGCCCAACGGCGTCGAGCAGTCCACCCGGCGCGAGGTCGCCGAGTGGCGGGCCGAACGGTTCGCCGGACTCGGGGTGAAGCGGCTGGCCGACCTCTGCTGCGGCATCGGCGGCGACGTCCTGGCCCTGGCCCGGGCCGGGATCGAGGTGCTCGCGGTCGACCGGGACCCGGCGGCCTGTGCCGCCCTCGCCGCCAACGCCGCCGCCCTGGGCCTGGCCGAGCTGGTCGAGGTGCGCTGCGCGGACGTCGCCGAGGTCGACGTCACCGGCTACGACGCGGTCTTCACCGACCCCGCCCGGCGCACCGCGCGCGGCCGGGTCTTCGACCCCGAGGCGTACGCCCCGCCGCTGTCCTGGGCGATCGAGGCCGGCCGACGGGCCCCCGTCGGCGCGCTCAAGGTGGCGCCCGGCATCCCGCACGAGGCCGTGCCGGCCGACGCCGAGGCCGAGTGGGTCTCGGACCACGGCGACGTCAAGGAGGCGGTGCTCTGGTTCGGCACCCGGGCCGGGCACCCGCACCGCGCCACCCTGCTGCCGCAGCGGGCCGGCCTCACCGGCGGCGACCTGCCCGACCCCCCGGCCGGACCGGTCGGCCGCTACCTGTACGAGCCGGACGGCGCCGTGATCCGCGCCCATCTGGTCGCCGAGGTGGCCGGGCTGGTGAACGGGCGGCTGATCGATCCGAAGATCGCCTACCTGACCTCGGACGAGCTGGTCGACACCCCGTACGCGCACGCCTTCGAGCTGACCGACGTCCTGCCGTTCCACATCAAGAAGCTCAAGGCGCTGCTGCGCGAGCGGAAGGTCGGCACGGTGGTGATCAAGAAGCGCGGGATGGCGATCACCCCCGAGGAACTGCGCCGGCAGCTGCGGCCCTCCGGCCCGAACGCCGTCACGGTGGTCCTCAGCCGCACCGACAACGGCCCGCTGATGATGCTCGGCCACCCCGTCACCGGACCGGCCGCGGCCGTTCAGGCGGCCGGCGCCTCGATGTAGTCCTCCAGCCGGGCCACCGCGAAGCCCTGCTCCTGGATCCGGGCCAGCAGCTCGCCGAACATCTGCGTCATCGTCTCGCCCTTGAGGTCCTTCGGACCCCGGAAATGGGCGAGCACGATGTCGCCGGCCCGCAGCTTCTTGTCCGCGGCCTGGTACTGCATGTCGTGTATCTGCATCGACTCGCGCCACAGCACGACCGCCCTCGGCCCGCACTGCTGCACCGCGGTGTTCAGCGCCGGCGTGTTGGCGCCGTCCCCGTACGGCGGCCGGAACAGCAGCGGCGGGGTGCCGTACTGCTGGGTGAGCGCAGCCTGGGCGTCGCAGATCTCGGACTTCTGCTTCTCCGGCGGCACCTTGCTCATCTGGGCGTGGTCCACGGTGTGGTTGTGGACGTGGTTGCCGAGCGCCTGGAGGCGCTTGAAGTAGCCGTAGTCGTCCTTGACGATGTCGCGGGTCAGGAACATCGACACCGGCACCTTGAGGTCGGTCAGCATCTCGACGAACCTCGGGTCCTTCTCGGCACCGTCGTCGATGGTGACGAAGACGACCTTGTCGGGGGTCTTCACCTCGCTGAACACCGGGACGGGCCCGGTCCGCGCGAGCTTCACCGGCTTGTCGGCGGGTGCGGGCGGCGCCGGCGGCAGCGGCGTGAGGTGCCACTTCGCCCACGCGGCGGCGTCCCCGGCGGCCGGGGCGCCCCCGGCCGGGGACGCGGTCGGCGACGGGCCGGCTGACCGCGACGGGGCGGCCGACGTCGGGGAACCGCTCGTCGGGGAACCGCTCGCCGGGACCAGCGCGGCCGAGGCCGCACCGCTGTCGCCGCCGCTCGTGCACCCGGTGACGGCGGCCAGCAGGGCCAGCGCCCCCGCCGCGCACACCGTCGTCCTGCTCCGTACCCGCCTGTTCACCGCGCCGTGCTCCCCGCTCCCGTTCAGCGACCTCGATCGCTAGCACGGTAACGGCCCGGCGTTCGGTTCCCGACCGGGCGTGCGAACGGCTACTCCACGTGCTCGCTGGTGAAGGCCCAGCGGTGCGCCGGACGGCCCAGCAGCGCGGCGGGCGGCTCCGGGACCGGGACCGGCTCGCCGGACCACCAGGTGATCAGCAGCACCCGGTCCCCGGGGGCGGCGAGCAGCTCGGTCCGGAGCAGCCCGGCCGAACCGCGCAGCGCGGGCAGCGCCGTCCCCCGGACCCAGCCGGAGAGCTCGGCGCCCCGGCCGGCGGCGGCCCTGGCCTCCCACATCGCGGCGGTGGTGGCGCTCACTGCTGCTGCCCGGTCAGGGCCTGGTAGGCCTGCCCGTGGAAGTCGGTGTGCGGCACGTGGACCTCGGTGACCGGCAGCGAGGAGTCCGCCGACAGGTCGAGCGAGGACGGCGCGCGGTCCCGCCAGACCATCTCGCTGCCGAGCGCGGCGACCATCGCGCCGTTGTCGGTGCACAGGCCCGGACGCGGCACCCGCAGCCGGATGCCGGCCCGGTCGCAGCGCTGCTGGGCCATTTCACGGAGCCGGGAGTTGGCCGCGACACCGCCGCCGATCATCAGGTGGTCGACGCCGTTGGCCTTGCAGGCCTTGACGGCCTTGCGGGTGAGCACGTCGGTGACCGCCTCCTGGAAGGACGCCGCGACGTCCGCGACCGGCACCTCTTCGCCGGCCCGGCGCTTCGCCTCCACCCAGCGGGCGACGGCGGTCTTCAGGCCGGAGAAGGAGAAGTCGTACTCCGGGTCCTTGGGGCCGGTCAGGCCGCGCGGGAAGGCGATCGCCTTCGGGTCGCCCTCGCGGGCGCGGCGGTCCACCACCGGGCCGCCCGGGAAGCCCAGGCCGAGCACCCGGGCCACCTTGTCGAAGGCCTCGCCGGCCGCGTCGTCGATGGTCGCGCCGAGCGGGCGGACGTCGGTGGTGATGTCCTCGCTCAGCAGCAGCGAGGAGTGCCCGCCGGAGACCAGCAGGGCCATCGTCGGCGAGGGCAGCCGGCCGTGCTCCAGCTGGTCCACGCAGATGTGCGAGGCGAGGTGGTTGACCCCGTACAGCGGCTTGTCGAGGGCCCACGCGTAGGCCTTGGCGGCGCTCACGCCGACCAGCAGCGCACCGGCCAGGCCCGGCCCGGCGGTGACGGCGATGCCGTCCAGGTCGCTCGCCTTGACGCCCGCCGTGTCCAGGGCGCGCTGGATGGTCGGGACCATCGCCTCCAGGTGCGCGCGGCTGGCGATCTCGGGGACGACGCCGCCGAAGCGGGCGTGGTCGTTGACGCTGGAGGCCACCGCGTCGGCCAGCAGGGTGGTGCCGCGCACGATGCCGACGCCGGTCTCGTCGCAGGAGGTCTCGATGCCGAGGACGAGCGGTTCGTCAGCCATGGGGGGTGTCCTTCTTCACATCCGGTCGCGGGTGGTCCGCGGGTTCGTCGAGGTCTTCGGGGGCCGCGGCGGGGGCGGCAGGGGCGACGGGGGCTGCGGGGGCGGCCGCGAGGTCGAGCCGCATCACCAGCGCGTCGATGCCGGCCGGCTGGTAGTAGCCGCGCCGGATGCCGACCGGCTCGAACCCGAAGCGCTCGTAGAGCCGCTGCGCGCGGGTGTTGTCCACCCGCACCTCCAGCAGCAGGTCCGCGCAGCCGCGCCGGGCGGCCTCCCGGACCAGGTCGGTGAGCAGCGCAGCGCCCAGCCCGGTGCCCTGGTGGCGTCCGTCGACCGCGATGGTCTGCACGTCGCCGTCGCCGCCCACGGCCATCAGCCCGGCGTAGCCGACGACCGCGCCGTCCGGCGTGACGGCGACGGTGTAGTGCCGGGTGCCGCCGGGGTGGGCCTCGGCCAGCTCGGACCAGAACATGCCGGCGGACCAGGCGTCCTCCGGGAACAGCTCCAGCTCCAGCGCCAGCACCGGGGCTATGTGCCACCAGCGCATCGGGTGCAGCCGGGCGGCGGGGGCCCGGTCGGCCGGGGCCGGACCGGCGGTACCGGGGCCGGTGGCGCTCGGGCCCGTGGTGCTCGGACCGGTGGTGCTCGGGCCGGTCACGCCGGGAGCACCGCCTTGTAGCCGGCGGGCACCTGGGCGTCCGGGCGGCGCAGGTAGAGCGGGGCGTTGGGCAGCAGGTCCCGGCCGGCGGCCAGCTCGGCTGCGGCGAACGCGGCGAGCGCGCCGGCCGAGACGTGCTCGGGGCCGTGCCCGCCCGGGAAGGTGTCCGGGTAGAGCAGCGCACCGGCGCCGACCGACCGCGCCGGCGGGGTCAGCTCGCCCGGACGGTCCACCGAGGGACCCTCGGTCCGCCGGCCCTCGGCGTCGTACGCGGCCCAGTAGACCTCCTTGCGGCGGGCGTCGGTGGCCACCGTGAACGCCTCGCCGGCCAGCCCCTCGGCGCGGGCCGCGTGGGCGATCGCGTCCAGTGTGCAGACGCCGTGCACCGGCAGGCCGAGCGCGTGGCCCAGCGCGGCGGCGGTCACCAGGCCGACCCGCAGGCCGGTGTACGGGCCGGGGCCCACGCCCACCGCGATGTCGGTCAGCCGGTGCCGGTCCACACCGGCCTCCCGGAGCACCCGGTCGATCGCGGGAATCAGGAGTTCGCCGTGGCGCCTGGCGTCGACCTGGTCGGTCTCGGCGAGGACGGCCGATCCGTCGTGGACGGCGGCGGTGACGGCGGGGGTAGCGGTGTCGAACGCGAGCAGCAGCACGGGTCAAGGTTAGGCCCTGTCTCTTGGATCCTTGCCGGGGCCGCGACGCCGGGGCGCGTGCTCCGCCCGACCGAAAATCGGACCGGCCCCGGAACACACGTCCGACACGATGCGGACCGGACGGGCGAACCTGGCACGATGGGGCCGACGGTTTTGGGACGGCGGTGGGAGCGGCACGTGGCGAAGATGGGTCCTGGAGTGGTGGTCACCGGGCTGACCCTGGGGGCCCTGGCGGTGGTGAGCCTGCTGGCCTTCCAGGCCAACGGCGCGCAGGACCGCGCGGTCGCCGCGAACCCGGCCACGAGCACGGCCGCCACCTCCAGCGGACCGGCCGCCTCGGCCACCCCGACCGCCACACCCACGCCGACCGCCCCCGCCCTGCCCACCGCGGGCACCGGCACCGGGCTGCGGGTCGTCTACTCGGTCAGCACCCACTACGTCTGGCTGATCGACCCGAAGAAGACCCCGCAGGTGGTGGCCACCTTCCCGGTGACCCCGGGCACGGTCGAGCCGGCCCCCGGCAGCTACCCCGTCTACAGCCGGACCCAGTCCGGGACCGGCACCGACGGCAAGCAGATCGAGCACGTGGTGCGCTTCGCGCAGCAGAACGGCGTGGTGTTCGGCTTCGGCGCGAACGTCGACGGCGGCACCGGCGCTCCGCCCGCCGCCCCGGCGCCCACCTCGGCCGCGTCCTCCCCCGCCGCCTCGGCGGGCAAGACCGGCGGTATCCGCAGCAGCCGCGCGGACGGGCAGCTGCTCTGGGACTTCGCGCCGAAGGACACCAAGGTCGTCGTGGTCCCCTGACCGGGGAGGACAGCTCTCAGGCGGCGCGGCGGGTCTCGTGCGCGCCGCCGCTCGACGGCGACGGTCCGGGCGCCCCGGGGCCGTCTCCGAGCACGGGGGCGGCCGGACGGCGTTCGGGCGGGGTGGAGACCGCCTCCGCCGCCGCACAGGCGGCCAGCAGGGCCCGCATCGGCTCCCCCGCGGCACGGCGGGCGGGCTCCTCGGCCCCGGTCCCGCGCGGTGCGCGCTCCGGGGCGGGCGTGGTGCTCGGCATGGCGCCTCCTAGTTAGGCAGACCTAACCTCAAGAACCATCCCACCACGCCCGGGTCCTCGATCGCAACATCTTCCCGACACCCTGTCGGCAAACCGTGACACGACGGGGCCGCCCCGGCAACGCCGTCCGGGGCGCTCCGGCGCGGTCCGGGCCTGCTCAGGCCAGCGTGGTCAGGTCCGTGCCGTCCCAGCGGGGGCCGATCCCGGTCAGCTCGACCTGGCGCGGGTCGAGGTCGTCCGCGGCCGCCTCGGCGCCGATCGCGCGTCCGATCCGGACCTCCAGACGGTTCTCCGAGAGCCGCTCGACCTTGCCCTCGCCCCACTCGACCACCACCACCGACTCGGGCAGCGAGACGTCGAGGTCGAGGTCCTCCATCTCGTCGAGGTCGCCGCCCAGCCGGTACGCGTCGACGTGCACCAGCGCCGGGCCGCCCACCAGCGAGGGGTGCACCCGGGCGATCACGAAGGTCGGGGAGGTGACCGCCCCGCGCACCTGGAGCCCCTCGCCGAGGCCCCGGGTCAGCGTGGTCTTGCCCGCCCCCAGCTCGCCGGAGAGCAGCACGAGGTCCCCCGGCCGCAGGAGCGCGGCCAGCTCCCGGCCGAGCCGGCCCATCCGGTCGGGGGTGGCGACGGTGAGAGAGGCGTGGGAGCCCATGCGCGAATCAAGCCCTTCGGTCCGTACGGCGGCGCACCGGTCCTCGGGCGCCCCCGCTACGGTGCCACATCCCCGGCACCGCCCGCGCCGGGCCCGGACGCGGGCCCCGGCCTGCGCCCGGCCTGCGCCCGGTCTAGGCCGGTTCGCCGACCTGGGGCGGCAGCGGGGCCGCGCCGCGGAAGCGGGCGGCCCGGTCGAGCAGGTCGGCCAGGTGGTGGTCGACCAGGTCCGGGCGCTCCAGCATCACCAGGTGCCCGGCGTCCTGGACCAGGACCAGTTCGGCCCCCGGAAGCTGCTCGGCCATCGCCTCGCCGTGGCCGGGCGGGGTGAGGAGGTCCTTGGTGCCGGTCAGCACCAGGGTGGGGATGCCCCGCAGGGCGGCCAGCGCCTCGGTCTTCTCGTGCGCCGAGAACACCGGGTAGAACTCGGCCACCACGTCGATCGGGGTGGCGTCCAGCATCTGCTCGGCGAACCGGACCACGCCCGGGTCGACGTCCTTCGCGCCGAAGGAGTACCGCCGGTAGAAGACGGCGCTGACGTCCGCGCCGAGCCGGCGGGTCGCCTCCACCAGGTCCACCTGGCGTCCGAGCAGCTTCATCATGCCCGGCGCGACCCTGCGGAACAGCTTGGCGCCGGCGACGGGCAGACCGAAGGTGACGGCGTCCCAGTTCCCGGCCAGGGTGCCGATCAGCGCGACCCCCGCGACCCGCTCCCGGAACAGCTCCGGGTGCTGGTCGGCCAGCGCCATCATCGTCATGCCGCCCATCGAGTGGCCGACCAGGACCAGCGGGCCGGTCGGCGCGACGGCGTCGATCACGGCCTTGAGGTCGCCGCCCAGCTGGTCGATGCCGGCGGGTTCGCCGGCCAGGAAGGAGCGGGAGCGCTCGGAGCGGCCGTGGCTGCGCTGGTCCCACAGGACCAGCCGGGCGCCGGACCGGAAGGCGGCGCGCTGGAAGTGCCAGCTGTCCTGGTTGAGGCAGTAGCCGTGGCAGAAGACCACGGTCAGCGGCTCGGCCGTACCGTCCCGCTCCTCCTCCGGGAGGTCGAGGCCGTCCAGCTCGACGTAGAGCTCGGTGCCGTCGGCGGCGGCCACCGTGCGGGGGCGGCCGCGCAGCGAGCCGTACGGGGCTTCGGCGTCCAGTTCGGCGCGGGCCCGGCGGCGGGTGCTCCGGCCGACCGTCAGCCGGTCGATCGCCACCCCGGCGGCGGCGCCGGCCGCGAGCACGCCGACCGAGATGCCGATCAGCCCGGCCCGGCTCACCCCGGTGGCCGCCTCGGCCGCCCTGACGGCCCGGGCCGCCCGGCCGAGGGTCGCGACCGGGGCGGTGTCGCTCGGCCCGCTCATCCGAGCAGGCCCTCGTCCAGACCGCCGACGTAGCGGCGCGGCACCCGGGAGCCGATCCGGGTCACGATCTCGTAGGAGATGGTGCCGCAGGCGCGGCCCCAGTCCTCGGCGGTCGGCTCGCCCCGGTCGCCGCTGCCGAAGACCAGCACCTCGTCGCCGATCGGCGGGGTGTCGCCGCCGAGGTCCACCACGAACTGGTCCATCGCCACCCGGCCGGCCACCGTGCGCCACTTGCCGTCGACCTGCACCGGACCGATGCCGCTGGCGTGCCGCGGGATGCCGTCACCGTAGCCGACCGGGACCAGGCCCAGCGTGGTCGGCCCCGGGGTGGTGTAGTGGTGGCCGTAGCTGACCCCGTGGCCGCCGGGCACGTGCTTGACCAGGGCCAGCCGGGCGGTCAGCGACATCACCGGGCGCAGGCCGAAGTCGGACGGCGAGCCCACCTCGGGGACCGGCGACAGCCCGTACATGGCGAGGCCGGTGCGGACCATGTCGAAGTGCGACTGCGGCAGCAGCAGGGCGGCCGGCGAGTTCGCCAGGTGGCGCACCTCGGGGCGCAGCCCGGCCGCCTCGGCGGAGGCCAGGGCCAGCCGGAAGGCGTCCAGCTGCAACTGGATCGAGGGGTGGCCCGGCTCGTCGGCGGCGGCGAAGTGCGACCAGACGCCGACCACGGTCAGCAGGCCGTCCAGTTCGGCGCGGCGGGCGGCGGCGACCAGCTCGGGCCAGTCGTGCGGCTGGCAGCCGTTGCGGCCGAGGCCGGTGTCGGCCTTGAGGTGGACCCGGGCCGGGATGCCGGTGGCGCGGACGGCGGCGAGCAGCTCGGTGAGCGCCCAGTCGCCGCTGATCGAGATGTCGAGGTCCGCGAAGAGCGCCTCCCGCCAGGGCCCGCCCGGGGTCCACAGCCAGCAGAGGATGCGTGCCTGCTCGGGCCCCACACCGCCGGCGCGCAGGGCGAGCGCCTCCTCCGGCGTGGCGGTGCCCAGCCAGCCGACTCCCGCGGCGACCGCCTCCCGGGCACAGCGCAGCGCGCCGTGGCCGTAGGCGTCCGCCTTGACCGCGGCCATCACCGTGGCCCCGCCGATGCGCTCGCGCAGCGCGTCGAGGTTGCCGCGCAGGGCGGCGAGATCGATGGTCGCCTCGGCCCGTACGCCTTCGGTGAGGCCGGCCATCACGGGCGTCTTCGCAGTTGTCATCAGGGTCAGTCTCCCAGACGTCCCGGGGTCCTTGCCGAACGGCCCTTCGGCTCGCCGCCCCGGGCCGCCCGCGCCCGGGACCCCCCGCGACCCGCCACCCCCTTCCGGACGCCCACGAATCAGCGGCCGGTTCCACCCGTCCTCCCGGAACGCGGTTCCGGGGCCGCCCCGGCCCGGACGTCGTTCCAGGCCGCCGGGAGCGCGGCCGCCACCTCCGAGGCGGTGACGGGGGCGCCGGGGACGGCGGCGGTGTGCCGGGCGGCGAGCCCGTGCAGATAGGCCGCCACCGCGGCGGCGTCCGGCGCGGACAGGCCCGCGGCGAGCAGTGAGCCGGCCAGCCCGGCCAGGACGTCCCCGCTGCCGGCCGTGGCCAGCCACGCCGTCCCGGTCGGGTTCACCCGCACGGCACCGGAAGGGTCGGCGACCACGGTGGTCGAGCCCTTCAGCAGCACCGTCGCCCGGTACGCCGCCGCGAGCCGGCGCGCGGTGGCCAGCCGGGCGGCGGCCAGTTCGTCGGCGGCGGGCGGGCGGGTCTGCTCCGAACGGGTGCCGCCGTCGCCCCCGCCCCCGGCCCCGGCCCCGGCCCCGGCTCCGGCGAGCAGCCGGGCGGCCTCCCCCGTGTGCGGGGTGAGCAGCGTCGGCGCCGTCCGCCCGGCGAGCGCGCCGGGGCCGAGCCGGGCCAGCTCGGTCAGCCCGTCCGCGTCGACCAGGACCGGCACATCGGCCGCCAGCGCCTCCGCGAGCGCCCGTCCCGCGCCCTCGCCGCCGCCCGGTCCGACCACCCAGGCCTGCACCCGGCCCGCCCCGGCCGGACCGCCCTCGGTGACCAGCGTCTCCGGGAACCGCCGCACCACCTCCTCGGCCGCCGTCCCCACGTACCGCACCGCGCCCGCGCCGCCGCGCAGCGCGCCGGCGACCGCGAGCAGCGCCGCCCCCGGGTACCGCGCCGAACCGGCGGCGACCCCGACCACACCGCGCCGGTACTTGTCGCTCTCCCCGCCCGGCACCGGCAGCAGGTCGGCCACGTCGGCGTGCTGGAGGGCCGTCACCCCGGCCGGCGGCAGTTCGAGTCCGATCCCCACCAGTTGCACCGCTCCGGCGTACGAGGCACCCGGGTCGATCAGCAGCCCGGGCTTGTAGGTGCCGAAGCAGACCGTGACGTCCGCCCGCAGCGCCGCTCCCGCGACCTCCCCGGTGTCGGCGTCCACCCCGCTGGGCACATCGACGGCGACCACCGTCCCGGTCCGCGCGGCCCGCGCGTACGGCTCGGCCTCCGGGCGCAGTCCGCCCCGGCCCCCGATGCCGACGATGCCGTCCAGCACCAGGTCCGCGCACGAGAAGTCGGCCAGGCCGGCCTCCTGCTCCACCACCACCCGCCCGCGCGCCGCCCGCAGCGCCGCCAGCCCGCCGCCGTGCGCCCGCCCGGGGGCGAGCAGCACCGCCGTCACCCGCGCCCCGCGGCGGGCCAGCTCCGCACCGGCGTACAGAGCGTCGCCCCCGTTGTCGCCGCTGCCGGCCAGCACCACCACCCGGCTGCCGTACACCCGGCCGCGCCGGCGGGCCAGCAGCCGGGCGCAGGTCACGGCGAGCCCGGTGGCGGCCCGCTGCATCAGCGTGCCCTCCGGGAGCCGGGCCATCAGCTCCGCCTCGGCGGCGCGGACGACTTCGACGCGATGGGCGTGACGCATGAGGAGCTCCTTCAGCGGTCGGCTGCCACCGACGCTAGCCCGCGCCACCGCCCCACGGGGGCCGGGGCTGCGGCACACTTTCGGGTGACACCCACTTCGATCCCCCACCGGCCCCGGTCCGTGTGCCCACCGTGTCGCTCGATACGGACCAGCAGGAGGGAGAAGGGCCATGGTCGCCATGCCGGCAGTCGAGCACCCGCTGGGTCGGGACGACGTCCTCCAGGCATTCCTGGCGCTGGAGACGCCGCCCGGCTTCAAGGCCGAGCTCATCGAAGGGGAGATCGTCGTGACGCCACCGCCGGACGGATCGCACGAGACGACGTTCTCGCTGCTCGCCAGGCAGTTCTACCGCAAGGCTGCGGTCGACCTCGATCTCGCGCCCAACAAGGGCCTGATCACACCGACGGGACGGTACATTCCGGACGGCACCGTGAGCCCCGTCGAGCACTTCATCGACGCGGATCCCTGGGCTCTGCCGACCGGCGTCATACTGGTGTTCGAGGTGACCTCCACCAATCCCGACAAGGACCGCGGGCCCAAGCGCCACGGCTACGCCGCTGCCGGCATCCCCTGCTACCTGCTGGTCGATCGCAGCGAGCGCAAGGTCGTCCTGTTCACCAGCCCGGAGGGCGACGACTACACCGTCCACACCCACGTCGAGTTCGGCAAGCCCCTGGACCTGCCCGCCCCGTTCTCGTTCACGCTCGACACGGGGCCCCTGCGGTAGGACGCAGCCACCGCAGGGGCCCCGGGACGGAGCGGGGTCGGACTACTCGACGGTGACCGACTTCGCCAGGTTGCGGGGCTGGTCGACCTCGTGGCCCTTGGCCGTGGCCAGCTCGCAGGCGAAGACCTGCAGCGGCACGGTGGCCACCAGCGGCTGGAGCAGCACCGGCGTGACCGGGATGCGGATCAGGTGGTCCGCGTACGGGACGACCGCCTCGTCGCCCTCCTCCGCGATCACGATGGTCCGCGCACCGCGGGCCCGGATCTCCTGGATGTTGGAGACGATCTTGTCGTGCAGGATCGACCGGCCGCGCGGCGACGGCACGACGACCACCACCGGCAGACCCTCCTCGATCAGCGCGATCGGGCCGTGCTTCAGCTCACCGGCGGCGAAGCCCTCGGCGTGCATGTACGCCAGCTCCTTGAGCTTGAGCGCGCCCTCCAGGGCCACCGGGAAGCCCACGTGCCGCCCGAGGAACAGCACCGACTTGGCGTCGGCGAGGGAGCGGGCCAGCTCGCGCACCGGCTCCATGGTCTCCAGGACCTGCTCGACCTGCTTCGGCGCGTCGCCGAGCTCCTTGATGACGGCGAGGATCTCGTCGCCCCACTTGGTGCCGCGCACCTGGCCCAGGTACAGCGCGACCAGGTAGCAGGCGACCAGCTGGGTCAGGAACGCCTTGGTCGAGGCGACCGCCACCTCGGGGCCGGCGTGGGTGTACAGCACCGCGTCCGACTCGCGCGGGATGGTCGAGCCGTTGGTGTTGCAGATCGCCAGCACCTTGGCGCCCTGCTCGCGCGCGTGGCGCAGCGCCATCAGGGTGTCCATGGTCTCGCCGGACTGCGAGATGGCGATGACCAGCGTGCCCGGGCCCATGATCGGGTCGCGGTAGCGGAACTCCGAGGCGACCTCGACCTCGCACGGGATCCGGGTCCAGTGCTCGATCGCGTACTTGGCGATCATGCCCGCGTGGAAGGCAGTGCCGCAGGCGACGATGACGACCTTGTCGACGGCGCGCAGGTCGGCGTCCGACATCCGCAGCTCGTCGAGGGTGAGCCGGCCGTCGGTGCCGATCCGGCCGAGGAGGGTGTCGGCGACGGCCTTCGGCTGCTCGGCGATCTCCTTGAGCATGAAGTAGTCGTAGCCGCCCTTCTCGGCGGCCGAGGCGTCCCAGTCGACGTGGTACTCGGTCACGTCGGCCGGGGTGCCGTCGAAGTTCGTCACCGTGACGCCCTCGCGGCGCAGCTCGACGACCTGGTCCTGGCCCAGCTCGATCGCCTCGCGGGTGTGCGCGATGAACGCGGACACGTCGGAGGCGAGGAAGTTCTCGCCCTCGCCGCGCCCGACCACCAGCGGCGAGTTGCGGCGGGCGCCGACCACCACGTCCGGGGCGTCGGCGTGCACGGCGACGAGGGTGAAGGCGCCCTCCAGCCGGCGGCAGACGGCGCGCATGGCCTCCGCGAGGTCGCCCTCGTACAGCTCGCCGAGCAGGTGCGCGACGACCTCGGTGTCCGTCTCCGAACGCAGCGTGTGGCCGCGCTCGGCCAGCTCGGCCCGGAGCTGGGCGAAGTTCTCGATGATGCCGTTGTGGACCACGGCGACCTTGGCCGCGTCGTCCAGGTGGGGGTGGGCGTTGGCGTCCGTCGGGCCGCCGTGGGTGGCCCAACGGGTGTGGCCGATGCCGGTGGTGCCGCCGGGAAGAGGGGTCTCGGCGAGCGACTTCTCCAGGTTCGCGAGCTTGCCGGCCCGCTTGTCGGTGGCGAGGCTCCACTGCCCGTCGGAGCCCTGCACCTGCACCGCGACACCGGCGGAGTCGTAACCCCGGTACTCCAGTCGCTGCAGGCCTGCGATTACAACGTCAAGGGCGGGCTGGGAGCCCACGTATCCAACAATTCCGCACATGCGTGCCAGCATAAGGGCGCTCCGGACGCCCCATTCGCACGGTTCGCCCACCGGCCGTGACCGACACCACAGCCACCACGAACGGCGCTACGGCCCACAATGGAGCATGTGCTGACCGAACTCTGTACGCGGGGCGACATCACGCCCGGCCCCTCGCCGTCCCCCTACGTGGACCTCAGTCGGGCCGAGTGGAGCGCGCTGCGCGAGCGTACGCCGCTGCCACTGACCGCGGAGGAGGTGGAACGGCTGCGCGGTCTCGGCACCGCACTCGACCTCGACGAGGTCCGGGACGTCTATCTGCCGCTGTCCCGGCTGCTGAACCTCTACATCCACGCCACGCACGACCTGCGCGGCGCCCTGGGCACCTTCCTGGACACCCCGGACACCGAGCGCACCCGCACCCCGTTCATCATCGGGGTGGCCGGTTCGGTCGCGGTCGGCAAGTCCACCACCGCCCGGCTGCTCCAGGCGCTGCTGGCCCGCTGGCCGGAGCACCCCCGGGTCGAGCTGGTCACCACCGACGGGTTCCTGCTGCCCAACGCCGAGCTGCGCCGGCGCGGCCTGATGGCCCGCAAGGGCTTCCCGGAGTCGTACGACCGCCGGGCGCTGACGCGCTTCGTCGCGGACGTGAAGGCCGGCAAGGAGCGGGTCACCGCGCCGGTCTACTCGCACCTCGTGTACGACATCGTGCCGGACGAGCGGCTCACCGTGGAGCGTCCGGACATCCTCATCGTCGAGGGCCTGAACGTGCTCCAGCCGGCCCTGCCCGGCAGCGACGGCCGCACCCGCCTCGCGGTGGCCGACTACTTCGACTTCTCGATCTACGTCGACGCCCGCACCGACGACATCGAGAGCTGGTACCTGGACCGGTTCCGCAAGCTGCGGCAGACCGCCTTCCAGGACCCGAGCTCCTACTTCCGCCGCTTCACCGAGGTGCCGGAGGAGGAGGCGATGGAGTACGGCCGCCAGGTCTGGCGCACCATCAACCGTCCGAACCTGCTGGAGAACGTGCGGCCCACCCGGGGCCGGGCCACCCTGGTCCTGCAGAAGGGCTCGGACCACAAGGTCCGCCGGGCGCTGCTGCGCAAGCTCTGAGGGAACGCCGAAGGCCCCCGCCGCGGAGGATCGCGGCGGGGGCCTTCCGGCGTTCGGGGCCGTCAGCCCAGCGAGCTGCGGACGGCTTCGGCGAGCGTCTCGGCGACGGACTGCGCCTGCGCCTCGTCGGCGGCCTCGACCATCACCCGGACCAACGGCTCGGTGCCCGACGGACGCAGCAGTACCCGGCCGGTGGCACCCAGCTCGGCCTCGGCCGAGGCCACCGCGGCGGCCAGCTCCTCGCTGGTGCCGACCCGGCTCTTGTCGACGCCCTTGACGTTGATCAGCACCTGCGGCAGGCGGGTCATCACGGCGGCCAGGTCCGCCAGCGGCTGCTTGGTGGCGGCCAGCCGGGCGCCCAGCATCAGACCGGTCAGGGTCCCGTCGCCGGTGGTCGCGTGGTCCAGCAGGATGACGTGGCCGGACTGCTCGCCGCCCAGCGCGAAGCCGTGCTCCTTCATCGCCTCCAGCACGTACCGGTCGCCGACCGAGGTCTCGACCAGGTCGATGCCCTCGCGCTCCATCGCCAGCTTGAAGCCCAGGTTGGACATCACGGTGGCGACGGCGGTGTTGCGGCGCAGCGTGCCGGCCTCCTTCATGGCGACGGCCAGGATCGCGATGATCTGGTCGCCGTCGACCTCGTCGCCGGCCGCGTCGGCGGCCAGGCAGCGGTCCGCGTCGCCGTCCAGGGCGATGCCGAGGTCCGCCGAGTGCTCGCGCATGACGGTGCGCAGCCGGTCCAGGTGGGTGGAGCCGACACCGTCGTTGATGTTGAGGCCGGTGGGCTCGGCGCCCAGGGTGTGCACGACCTCGGCGCCGGCCCGGGCGAAGGCCTCGGGGGCGACGTACGCGGCCGCGCCGTGCGCGCCGTCGATGACGACCCGGATGCCGTCCAGGCGGTTGGGCAGCACGCCGATGAGGTGGGCGACGTACTTGTCGAAGCCCTCGGTGTACTCGCGGACCCGGCCGACGGCGGCACCGGTCGGACGGTTCCAGTCCTCACCGCCCGCCGCGTGCTTGTGGAAGTGCGCCTCGATGGCGTCCTCGATGCGGTCGTCCAGCTTGTGGCCGCCGCGGGCGAGGAACTTGATGCCGTTGTCCGGCATGGCGTTGTGGCTGGCGGACAGCATCACGCCGAAGTCGGCGCCGAGCGCGCCGGTGAGGTAGGCCACCGCCGGGGTGGGGAGCACTCCGACCCGCAGTACGTCGACGCCGGCGCTCGCCAGGCCCGCGATGACCGCGGCCTCCAGGAACTCGCCCGAGGCGCGCGGGTCACGGCCGACGACCGCGACCGGCCGGTGGCCGTCGAAGGCCCCCGCCTCGCCGAGCACGTGCGCCGCCGCGACCGACAGGCCGAGCGCGAGCTCCGCCGTCAGCCCCTGGTTGGCCACGCCGCGCACACCGTCCGTACCGAAGAGTCGTCCCATTGTCCCGTCCTCACATCGCCGCAATGCCTTGCAGTGAATCCGATCGAATCCCCGGCCTCCGCACAATGGCCGGGTAACACGACGCCCCGGAGTACACGGGGTACTCCGGGGCGTGTGGAGCGCATCCGGGGGCGTGCACCACCAGGGCGGTACGCGCCCCCGGGGCGCAATTAGCGCTTGCTGTACTGCGGCGCCTTGCGGGCCTTCTTGAGACCGGCCTTCTTGCGCTCGACGGCACGCGCGTCACGCATCAGGAAGCCGGCCTTCTTGAGGGCGGCGCGGTTGTTGTCCACGTCGGCCTCGTTCAGGGCACGCGCGACACCGAGGCGCAGCGCGTAGGCCTGACCGGAGACGCCGCCGCCGGAGATGCGGGCGACAACGTCGTAACGGCCGTCCAGCTCAAGGAGCTTGAAGGGCTCGTTCACGGTCTGCTGGTGCACCTTGTTGGGGAAGTAGTTCTCCAGGGTGCGACCGTTGATCTTCCACTGCCCGGTGCCCGGGACGATGCGCACGCGGGCGATCGCCTCCTTGCGACGGCCGAGGCCGGCGCCGGGGACGGCCTCGCCGAAGCGACCGGCCAGGGACTCGGAGGTGTACTCCTCGGAGGTGTACTCGCCCTCGACGACAGTCTCGTCGAACTCGACCTCAAGGGTTTCGGTGGTCTCGGCCACGGTGTTCCTCAGCTCTTTTCAGTGATGGGGGGCTTGGTGGCCGGAATTACTGCGCGACCTGGGTGATCTCGAACGGCACCGGCTGCTGCGCAGCGTGCGGGTGCTGGTCGCCCGAGTAGACCTTCAGCTTCGAGAGCATCTGACGACCCAGGGTGTTCTTGGGGATCATGCCCTTGATGGCCTTCTCGACGGCCTTCTCCGGGTTGTTCGCCAGGAGGTCGTCGTAGCGGACCGAGCGCAGACCGCCCGGGAAGCCCGAGTGGCGGTAGGCCAGCTTCTGGGTCTTCTTGTTACCGGACAGGTGCACCTTGTCCGCGTTGATGATGATGACGAAGTCACCAGTGTCAACGTGCGGCGCGTAGATCGCCTTGTGCTTACCCCGGAGGAGGTTGGCGGCCTGGGAGGCCAGGCGGCCGAGCACGACGTCGGACGCGTCGATGACGTGCCACTGACGCTGGACGTCGCCGGGCTTGGGGCTGTACGTACGCACGGTCGTAGCCTTCGCTTTTCAGTGAGTGAGTCCTGACAGGAGCACCTGGAGGAGGGATCAGCCTGGCCGCCTTGGACGCAATTCAAGGGGGAGCCGCTGGTCGTCGACCTGATGTCTCCGGCGTACCGACCTCTCACGTGAGATAGAGCGAGCCAATACGCACATCAAGCGCCCAGGCTACCGGGCCGGACGGGGACGGTCAAAATCCTCCCCGCCGGAACGGTCCCCCGGGCCCCTGATCAGCGGTCCCGCTCGACCCGGCTGACGTCCCAGACCGGCTCCGGGGACTCGTAGACCCGGCCGTCGGCGCCGAAAACCAGGAAGCGGTCGAAGGTCCGGGCAAACCACCGGTCGTGGGTGACGCACAACACAGTGCCGTCGAAGGCCTCCAGCCCGGTCTGCAGCGCCTCGGCGCTCTCCAGGTCCAGGTTGTCCGTCGGCTCGTCGAGCAGCAGCGCGGTGACACCGGACAGCTCCAGTTTGAGGATCATCAGCCGGGCCTGCTGCCCGCCGGAGAGCGACTCGAACTTCTGCTCCTCCTGCCGGTCCAGCTCGTACCGGCGCAGCACGCCCATAGCGGCGCCGCGGCCGAGCGCGTGCTCCTCCTCGACGATCGAGCGGACGGTGCGGCCGAGCAGCTCGGGGTGCGCGTGGGTCTGCCGGAAGTGGCCCGGCACCACCCGGGCGCCGAGCTTCCAGGAGCCGCTGTGGGCCACCGTGTCGTCGCCCGCCAGCAGCCGCAGGAAGTGCGACTTGCCGGAGCCGTTGGACCCCAGCACCCCGACCCGCTCGCCGTAGAAGACCTCCAGGTCGAAGGGCTTCATCAGACCGGTGAGCTCCAGCTGCTCCATGGTGAAGGCGCGCACTCCGGTGCGCCCGCCCTTGAGCCGCATGGTGATGCTCTGCTCGCGCGGCGGGGCCTCGGGCGGGCCGGCGTCCTCGAAACGCTTGAGCCTGGTCTGCGCGGCCGCGTAGCGGGAGGCCATGTCGTGGCTGATCGAGGCGGCCTGGCGCAGGTTGACGACGAGCTTCTTGAGCTTGGCGTGCTCCTCGTCCCAGCGGCGGCGCAGCTCCTCGAAGCGCTCGAAGCGGGCCTTGCGGGCCTCGTGGAAGGAGTCGAACCCGCCGCCGTGCACCCAGACGCTGGAGCCGGCCGCGCCGGACTCGACGCTGATGATCTTCTCGGCGGTGCGGGACAGCAGCTCGCGGTCGTGGGAGATGAACAGCACGGTCTTCGGGGTGGCCCTGATGGCCTCCTCCAGCCAGCGCTTGCCCGGGACGTCCAGGTAGTTGTCCGGCTCGTCGAGCAGCAGGACCTCCTCGGGACCGCGCAGCAGCGCCTCCAGGACGAGCCGCTTCTGCTCACCGCCGGAGAGCGTGTTCAGGCCGCGCCACTGGGCCTTGTCGAAGGGCATCCCGAGGGCCGCCGTGGTGCAGACGTCCCAGTCGGTCTCGTAGTCGTAGCCGCCGACGTCGGCCCAGTCGGAGAGCGCCTGGGCGTAGGCCATCTGCGTCTTCTCGTCGTCCTGGGCGATCATCGCCAGCTCGGCGGCGTCCACAGCGCGCGCGGCCTTGGCGATCCGCAGGGGGGCGACGGAGACCAGCAGGTCCCGGACCGAGGCGTCGGCGGGCAGCGCGCCCGGGCCCTCCTGCTCGTCGCCGGCCTTCTTCTGCTCCTCGCGGCCGGTGGTGCCGACGAACTGGCGCATCACGCCGAGCCCGCCGCTGATCGTCACCGAGCCGCCGTGCGGCTGGAGGTCGCCCGCGATCATGCGCAGCAGCGTGGTCTTGCCGGCGCCGTTGGCGCCGACCAGCGCGACGGCCGCGCCCTCCCCCACCCGGAAGGACGCGTCGTCGAACAGCACCCGCCCGTCCGGCAGGTAGTACTCCAGGTGCGAAATCTCGACGTGTCCCATGGGGGAGATTGTCCCAAGCCGCCGCCCCGGACCCAAATGGATTAGGGGAGCCCGGGGCCTGACGGGGCGGTGGGGGCGCCGGGGAGGGTGCGCATCCGGCGGGCGGCGCGGTTGCGCTCGGCGAGCAGGTCGTCGGCCGGGTAGCCGACCTCCTCCAGGGTCAGTCCGTACGGCCGGATCACGTTGACGGCGGAGTTGCGCACACCGCCGGCCAGCACCTCGCCCGGGAACTCCACCGGCCGGTGGCCGTCGCCGACCAGCAGCATCGCGCCGACCAGGGCGCGCACCATGTTGTGGCAGAAGGCGTCCGCCCGCACGGTGGCGACCGCGAGCGAGCCCTCCTGGGACGCGTAGCCGTCCACCGGGACCCGGTCCCAGCGCAGCTCCAGCAGGGTGCGGATGGTGGTCGCGCCCTCGCGCTTCTTGCAGTACGCCGCGAAGTCGTGCTCGCCCAGCAGCAGCCGGGCGGCGGCGTTCATCCGGTCCAGGTCGAGCGGCCGGTCGTGCCAGAGCACATGGCCGCGCAGCAGCGGGTCGACCCCGCCGGGGTGGTCCGCGACCCGGTAGGCGTAGCGGCGCCAGATCGCCGAGAAGCGGGCGTCGAAGCCGGCCGGGGCCTCGCCGACCCGGTAGATCCGGACGTCACCGGGCAGCCGCCCGGCCAGCCGGCGCATCAGCTTCTCCCGGTGCGCCTCCCACAGCTCGGCCGGCAGGTCGACGTGGGCGACCTGCCCCCGGGCGTGCACACCGGCGTCGGTGCGGCCGGCCACGGTGAGCGGGTGGAGCTCCTGGCTGCGGGTGACGATCTGCAGCGCGGTCTCGATCTCCTCCTGGACCGTCCGCCGGCCGCCCTTCTGCCGGGCCCAGCCGGAGAACTCGGCGCCGTGGTAGGCGAGGTCCAGCCGGACCCGGACGTACCCGTCGGCCGGGCCGTCCTTCACCGGCGGCCGCTCGGCGCAATCGTTGACCACTGCTCTCCCACTCCCTGGAGCTGGACCTGGACAAAGAGGAACGGGCCCGCTCCCCCACGGATGGGGAAGCGGGCCCGCAACACACCTGGTGGGTGTCAGGCCTGCTCGGCGGCCTCGGCCTCGTCGGCCTTGGGGGCCTCGACCTTGGCCTCGTCGGCCTCCTTGACGGCGCGCTTGGTGGCGGCCTCGGCCTCGCCGACGGCGTTCTGCGCGACGGTCAGCGACTCGACCAGCTCGATCACGGCCATCGGGGCGTTGTCGCCACGACGGGGACCGATCTTGGTGATACGGGTGTAGCCACCCGGGCGGTTCTCGTAGCGCGGCGCGATCTCGGTGAAGAGGGTGTGCAGCACCGAGATGTCGGTGATGGTCTTGCGCACCAGGCGACGGTTGTGGATGTCGCCCTTCTTCGCCTTGGTGATCAGCTTCTCCGCCAGCGGGCGCATCCGACGGGCCTTGGCCTCGGTCGTGGTGATGCGGCCGTACTGGAACAGCTCACGGCACAGACCGGCGAGCAGCAGCGGCTCGTGGTGCGGGCCGCCGCCGAGGCGGGCACCCTTGGTGGGACGCGGCATGGAATTACTCCTCGAATCTCCGACTGCGGCCGTACCAGGTACCGCAGCGGGCGTACGGGCACTGTGCCCGCACGACTTTCACGACGACGGGGGCGGTTCCGGGGAACCGCCCCCGCAGTCAAGTCTCTCAGTACTGCTCGGTCTCCGCGTAACCCGCGTCGTCCAGGTCGTCGGCGCCGAAGGCGTCGGCGGCGGCGGTCGGGTCGAACCCGGGCGGGCTGTCCTTGAGCGCCAGGCCCATGCCGGCCAGCTTCGCCTTGACCTCGTCGATCGACTTCGCACCAAAGTTGCGGATGTCGAGCAGGTCGGCCTCGGAGCGGGCCACGAGCTCACCCACGGTGTGGATGCCCTCGCGCTTGAGGCAGTTGTAGGAGCGGACCGTGAGCTCCAGCTCCTCGATCGGCAGCGCCAGGTCGGCGGCCAGGGCGGCGTCCGTCGGGGACGGGCCCATGTCGATGCCCTCGGCGTCGATGTTCAGCTCGCGGGCGAGACCGAACAGCTCCACCAGGGTCTTGCCGGCCGAGGCCATGGCGTCGCGCGGACGCATGGCGGGCTTGGTCTCGACGTCGACGATCAGCTTGTCGAAGTCGGTCCGCTGCTCGACACGGGTCGCCTCGACCTTGTAGGTGACCTTCAGCACGGGGCTGTAGATCGAGTCGACCGGGATGCGGCCGATCTCCTGGCCGGAGGCCTTGTTCTGGACGGCGGAGACGTAGCCGCGACCGCGCTCGACGGTCAGCTCCATCTCCAGCTTGCCCTTGCCGTTCAGCGTGGCGAGGATCAGCTCGGGGTTGTGGACCTCGACACCGGCCGGCGGGGCGATGTCGGCGGCGGTGACGACACCCGGGCCCTGCTTGCGCAGGTACATCACGACCGGCTCGTCGTGCTCCGAGGAGACGACCAGCTGCTTGATGTTGAGGATGAGGTCGGTGACGTCCTCCTTGACACCCGGCACGGTGGTGAACTCGTGCAGGACGCCGTCGACGCGGATGCTGGTGACAGCGGCACCCGGGATCGAGGAGAGGAGCGTGCGGCGCAGGGAGTTGCCGAGGGTGTAGCCGAAGCCCGGCTCGAGCGGCTCGATCACGAACCGCGAGCGGAACTCGTCGACGACCTCTTCGGTCAGCGAGGGGCGCTGAGCGATCAGCATGGGTCAGATCCTCCATTGATCTTCGGCACCCACTATTTGATGCCGAACAGAACCAGCGTACGGGGTCCCGTCGGAAACAGGACCCCGTACGAGGTTTAAAACGTGGACTGCGAGCCCGAAGGCGCTGCGTCAGACGCGGCGGCGCTTCGGCGGACGGCAGCCGTTGTGCGGGGTGGGGGTGACGTCCTGGATCGAGCCGACCTCCAGGCCGGTGGCCTGGAGCGAACGGATCGCGGTCTCGCGGCCGGAGCCCGGACCCTTCACGAAGACGTCAACCTTGCGCATGCCGTGCTCCTGCGCGCGACGGGCAGCGGCCTCGGCGGCCATCTGCGCGGCGAACGGGGTGGACTTGCGCGAGCCCTTGAAGCCGACGTGGCCGGCGGAGGCCCAGGAGATCACGTTGCCCGACGGGTCGGTGATCGAAACGATGGTGTTGTTGAACGTGCTCTTGATGTGCGCGTGGCCGTGAGCGACGTTCTTCTTTTCCTTGCGGCGGATCTTCTTCGCGCCGGCAGCCTGACGACCCTTGGGGGGCATAAGTCTGTTCTCCTACTGAGGTGGTCGGTCCGCTGACCCGCGGGCCGGAGGGATGTCCGGTTACGGGACGGACTACTTCTTGCCCGGCTTCTTCTTACCGGCGATCGCGCGACGCGGGCCCTTGCGGGTACGCGCGTTGGTGTGGGTGCGCTGACCGCGGACCGGCAGGCCGCGGCGGTGACGCAGGCCCTCGTAGCAGCCGATCTCGACCTTGCGGCGGATGTCGGCGGCCACCTCGCGGCGGAGGTCACCCTCGACCGTGAAGTTGGCGTCGATGTACTGGCCCAGCTTCACGAGGTCGTCCTCGGTGATGTCGCGGACGCGGACATCGGGGCTGACACCGGTCTCGGCGAGGGTCTGCTGGGCGCGGGTACGGCCGATGCCGTACACGTACGTAAGGGCGATCTCGATCCGCTTCTCACGGGGGAGATCAACGCCGGCGAGGCGTGCCATTCAAGGCTCCTGTTTTTCTTCAGAGGTCTCGCGTGCTGCCTACTCCTTCGCCTCTCGACGATGGAGCCCCGGCCTCTGACCGGGGGTGGCAGTCCGTCCTCGGAAGGACGGATCGGGCAGCCCGCTTATGACGTTTTTCGCGTCGCGCGAAGTACTACGAGAAATGCTGAGGGGAACTGATCAGCCCTGGCGCTGCTTGTGGCGCAGGTTGTCGCAGATCACCATGACCCGGCCGTGACGGCGGATCACCTTGCACTTGTCGCAGATCTTCTTGACGCTCGGCTTGACCTTCATGCTTCAGGTTCTCCGGGTCTAGATCTGGCGTTCTTACTTGTAGCGGTAGACGATCCGGCCACGCGTCAGGTCGTAGGGGCTGAGCTCCACCACGACCCGGTCGTCCGGCAGGATGCGGATGTAGTGCATGCGCATCTTGCCACTGATGTGCGCGAGGACCTTGTGACCGTTCTGCAGCTCGACCTTGAACATCGCGTTCGGAAGAGACTCGATCACGGTGCCCTCGATCTCAATGGCGCCTTGCTTCTTAGCCATGAACTGCGAGATCCACCTTCCGGGACCGGCTACCGTATGCGGCACGCTCGTGCGAACCTGGGTCCACCCCGACCCCGGCGAGGGGGAAGAGGGCGTGCTGGAGCACGCTACGAGTGAGCCGACGGTCCATCCTACGCCAGCGCGAGGGATGCACCAAAACGGGGCTCCCGGTCAGCGGCCGGTCGCGGCGGCCGGAACGACCGGAACGGCCAGCGGATCGACGTGGGCGGTGCAGGCCGAGCAGCGGCGGGCGGCCTCGGGGATCTCGGTCAGGCACTCCGGGCACGGACGCTTCGGGGTCTTCGGCTTCTTCGGCATGTACCGGGCGGTCGCCTTGGTCACCGGCAGGACCACGCAGAAGTAGAGCACCGCGGCGGTCATGAAGAACGCGATCAGCACGTTGAGGAACTGCCCGTACGGGAAGGTCACCCCGGCGATGGTCGCCTTGTACGAGCCGAAGTCGCCGGCGGCGCCGACCACCACACCCACCAGCGGGGTGAGGAAGGCGGACACGAAGCCGGTCACCACACCGGTGAACGCGGCACCGATGACGACACCGACCGCCATGTCGACCACGTTGCCGCGCATCATGAAGTCGCGGAATCCCTTGAACACTGCACTCTCCTCGCTCGAAGCCACTGCCAGCGCATAAAAATAGGACAAAAGCCCTGGAGGTCCAAACCTCCAGGGCTTCGCGTCCTTCGCCGGGCCGTCGGCCGGCGCCGTCGACTACGAACCGAGCGGGTCCGGCGCGGCCGTGACACCCAGCCTGGCCAGCATCTCCTTGCCGCCGTCGAAGGCGGTGAGCACCAGCGGGCCTTCCTCGGTGACCGCCACCGAGTGCTCCCAGTGCGAGGCCCAGGTACCGTCGTTGGTGACCACGGTCCAGTCGTCCTCCAGCACCGAGGTGTGCGGGGTGCCGAGCGAGACCATCGGCTCGATCGCCAGCACGGTGCCGGGGACGAGCTTCATGCCCTTGCCCCGGCCGCGCTCGACGTAGTTCAGCACGTGCGGCTCCATGTGCATCGCGGTGCCGATGCCGTGGCCGCCGTAGCCCTCGGTGATGCCCCACTTGCCCTTGGGCGGCAGCGGCTGGCGGCGGATGAAGCCCTCGATCGCCTTGGAGACGTCGACCAGGCGGTTGCTCTTGCGCATCTGGGCGATGCCCGCCCACATCGACCCCTCGGTGACCCGGCTCAGCATCTCGACCTCGGGGCTCACCTCGCCGACCGCGACCGAGATCGCCGCGTCGCCGTGCCAGCCGTCCAGGATCGCGCCGCAGTCGATCGAGATGAGGTCGCCCTCCTGGAGCACCCGCTCACCGGGGATGCCGTGGACGACCTCGTTGTTCACCGAGGCGCAGATGACGCCCGGGAACCACAGGCCGCCGTGGTCCGCCCGGAAGTTCGAGGTCGCACCGTGGCCGGTGATGACCTTGTCCGCGATGTCGTTGAGCTCCTGGGTGGTGATTCCCGGGGCGACCGCCTCGCGGCACGCCTTGAGCGCCTCGGCGACGACCAGCCCGGCCGCTCGCATCTTCGCGATCTGCTCGGGGGTCTTGATCTCCACCATCTGGGTCACGCCTTCCTTGGGTTCCCGCGCGGTCCTTGCCGGCGGCCGTGCACTCGTTCCACCGTACGACGCCGTACGGCCGCGCTGCCCATGGGCGGGCAGCGCGGCCGTACGTACGTCGCTGAAAAAAATCAGCTGTTCTGCTTCAGCGCCTCGATCGCGCGCGTGGTGACCTCGTCCACCTTGCCGAGCGCGGGGATCGTGGCGATCAGACCCTGCTGGCGGTAGTAGTCGATGATCGGCTCGGTCTCCGTGTGGTAGACCTCCAGCCGGGTCCGCACCGCTTCCTCGGTGTCGTCCGAGCGCTGGTACAGCTCGCCGCCGCACTCGTCGCAGACGCCCTCGGTCTTCGGCGGGTTGTAGACCGCGTGGAACACGTGGCCGCCGTCGTTGCGGCACAGCCGGCGGCCGGCGATCCGGCGGACGACCTCGTCCTCGGGGACCTCCAGGTCCAGCACGCCGTCCAGCGCGATGCCCTGCTCGGTGAGGAACTCGTCCAGCGCCTTCGCCTGGCCCAGGTTCCGCGGGAAACCGTCCAGCAGGAAGCCGTTGGCGGCGTCCTCCTGGACCATGCGGTCCTTGGCCATCGCGATGGTGACCTCGTCGGGCACCAGGCGGCCCGCGTCCATGTAGCTCTTGGCCTCGACACCCAGCGGGGTGCCCTGGTTGATGTTGGCGCGGAACAGGTCGCCGGTCGAGATGTGGGGAATGGACAGGGTCTTGGCGAGGAGGTGCGCCTGAGTACCCTTCCCGGCCCCGGGGGGTCCGACGAGGACGATACGCATCAGCGGAGGAACCCTTCGTAATTGCGCTGCTGGAGCTGGCTCTCGATCTGCTTCACAGTTTCGAGTCCGACGCCGACGACGATGAGAACGCTGGTGCCGCCGAACGGGAAGTTGGTCTGCTGTCCGAAGGCGACCAGGGCGATCATCGGGATCAACGCGATCAGGCCCAGGTAGAGCGAACCCGGCCACGTGATGCGGGTGAGCACGTAGTTCAGGTACTCGGCCGTCGGGCGGCCGGCCCGGATACCCGGGATGAACCCACCATACTTCTTCATGTTGTCGGCAACTTCTTCGGGGTTGAAGGAGATCGCGACGTAGAAGAAGGCGAAGAAGACGATCAGCAGGAAGTACGTGGCCATGTAGACCGGGTGGTCACCGCGGACGAAGTGCTTGGTGATCCAGACCGCCCAGCTCGACTGACTGCTGGTCAGCTGAACCACCAGGGCGGGGATGTACAGCAGCGACGAGGCGAAGATGACCGGGATGACACCGGCCTGGTTCACCTTGAGCGGGATGTAGGTCGACGTACCGCCGAAGGCCCGACGGCCGATCATCCGCTTCGCGTACTGCACCGGGATCCGGCGCTGCGCCTGCTCGACGAAGATGACGAGCATCACAACGATGATGCCGACCGCGACGACCGAGAGGAACTCGACCCAGCCGCCGCCGATGGTGCCGGACTGCTTGATCGCCCACATCGAGGTGGGGAACTGCGCGGCGATCGAGGTGAAGATCAGCAGCGACATGCCGTTGCCGATACCCCGGTCGGTGATGAGCTCACCGAGCCACATGATCACCGTGGTGCCGGCGGTCATGGTCAGGACCATCACGGCGATCCGGAAGACCCCGGTGTCCGGGACGATCTGGTTGGCGTAGACGCACCCGGAGAAGAGGGCGCCGCTGGACGCGGTCGCCACGATCCCGGTGCCCTGGAGGACCGCCAGCGCGATGGTCAGGTAGCGGGTGTACTGGGTGATCTTCGCCTGGCCGGCCTGCCCCTCCTTCTTCAGCGCCTCGAGTCGTGGGATCACGACCGTGAGGAGCTGGAGGATGATGCTCGCCGTGATGTACGGCATGATGCCGAGGGCGAAGATCGTCAACTGGAGCAGAGCGCCGCCGGAGAACAGGTTCACCAGGCCGAAGAGCCCGTTGTTCTTGGTCTCCTTGATGCAGGCGTGAACCGCCTCGAAGTCGACCCCGGGTACGGGAACGTGCGAGCCCAGCCGGAACAGCACCATGATGCCCAGCGTGAACAGCAGCTTCTTGCGCAGGTCGGGCGTCTGGAACGCCCGCGCGAACGCACTGAGCACGGTGCCTCCTGCGCCTCCCGCACGTCGTCGGCGGGAGGGTCGGTCCTGGAATGGGGAGTTTGCGGTTCGGGCCCCGTACAGACGGCACAGGCGAGCCTGCGCGCAGCCTACAAGGGAACTCCACGGACTCTAACAGTGCACGGCCACTCGAAAGAAGCGCGTACGCCCTCTCCCCCACTCATGGGGTACGGGATGCCCGGTTTTGCCACACAAAAGAACGAGGGGCCGTTCGCCGCAATCCGGACCGCCCCGGGGCGGGGAAAGTCCGGAAAAGGCGTGAGCCCCGCGCTTCCCTGAACGGGAAACGCGGGGCTCACGAAGTCAGCGGGCTCAGACGAGCTCGGTGACGGTGCCGCCGGCGGCGACGATCTTCTCGGTGGCGGTGCCGGAGACGGCGTCGACCGTCACCTGCAGGGCGACCGAGATCTCGCCGGTGCCGAGCACCTTGACGAGGGAGTTCTTGCGAACCGCGCCCTTGGCGACCAGGTCCTCGACCGTGACCGCGCCACCCTGCGGGTAGAGCTCGGCCAGCTTGTCGAGGTTGACGACCTGGAACGTGATCTTGAACGGGTTCTTGAAGCCCTTCAGCTTCGGCAGACGCATGTGGAGCGGCATCTGGCCACCCTCGAAGCGCTGCGGAACCTGGTAGCGGGCCTTGGTGCCCTTGGTACCACGACCAGCGGTCTTACCCTTGGACGCCTCGCCACGACCCACGCGGATCTTGTCGGTCTTGGCACCCGGGGCGGGACGCAGGTTGTGGATCTTGATCGGGTTCTCGCCCATGATCAGTCCACCTCCTCAACCGTCACGAGGTGACGAACGGTCTGGGCCATCCCGCGGATCTCGGGACGGTCCTCCTTCACCACGACGTCGTGCATGCGCTTGAGACCAAGCGAACGCAGGGTGTCACGGTGATTCTGCTTGCTGCCGATGTACGACTTGGTCTGCGTGATCTTGAGGCGAGCCATCAGGCGCTCACCCCAGCAGCACGCGCCCGCAGCAGAGCGGCGGGGGCCACGTCCTCCAGCGGCAGACCACGACGGGCCGCGATCTCCTCGGGGCGCACGAGGCCCTTCAGAGCGGCCACGGTGGCGTGCACGATGTTGATCGCGTTGTCCGAGCCGAGCGACTTCGACAGGATGTCGTGGATGCCGGCGCACTCCAGGACGGCGCGCACCGGGCCACCGGCGATAACACCGGTACCGGGGGCGGCGGGCTTCAGGAGCACGACGCCGGCAGCCTTCTCACCCTGGATCGGGTGGGGGATGGTGCCCTGGATACGGGGGACCTTGAAGAAGTTCTTCTTGGCCTCCTCAACACCCTTGGCGATGGCGGCCGGAACCTCCTTCGCCTTCCCGTAACCGACACCCACGGTGCCATCGCCATCGCCCACCACGACCAGCGCGGTGAAGGAGAAACGACGACCACCCTTGACAACCTTGGCGACACGGTTGATCGCGACGACGCGCTCGACGTAAGCGGTCTTCTCGACGGCGGGGGCGTTGCCCCGGTCGTCACGCTTACGGTCGCGCCGCTCGCCACCGGTGCCGCCGCCGGCGCCGCTACCGCGGCGCTGGGGTCCAGCCATTGGAATTACCTCTCTCGATTACGTCCGCCGACAGAGTCGACGAGCGGCTTAGAAGTCGAGCCCGGCCTCGCGAGCCGCGTCCGCCAGGGCGGCGATGCGGCCGGCGTACCGGTTGCCCGCGCGGTCGAAGACGACCGACTCGATGCCGGCAGCCTTGGCGCGCTCGGCGACCAGGCTCCCGACCTTCTTGGCCAGCTCGGTCTTGTCGCCCTCGGCGCCCTTGATGGACACGTCGAGGGTGGACGCCGACGCCAGGGTGTGACCCTTGGCGTCGTCGATGACCTGGGCGACCATGTGACGGTTCGAGCGCGTCACGACGAGGCGCGGACGCACCTCGTTGCCGACGACGCGCTTGCGAACGCGGATCGCGCGGCGCTTGCGAGCGGCGCTCTTGTAGGCGTTGCCCTTGCCGATCTTGACAGAGACACTCATCGCTTACTTACCACTCTTTCCGACCTTGCGGCGGATAACCTCGCCCGCGTACTTGACGCCCTTGGCCTTGTACGGGTCGGGCTTGCGCAGCTTGCGGATCTTCGCGGCGACCTCGCCGACCTTCTGCTTGTCGATGCCGTCCACGTGGAACTTGGTGGCCGACTCGACGACGAAGGAGATGCCCTCGGGGGCCTCAACGAGGATCGGGTGGCTGTAGCCCAGCTGGAACTCCATGTCGGAGCCCTTCGCCAGAACTCGGTAGCCGACACCGCTGATCTCCAGCGACTTGCGGTAGCCCGCGGTCACACCGGTGATCATGTTCGCCACCAGCGTGCGGGTCAGGCCGTGCAGGGCCTTCGACTGACGCTCGTCGTTGGGGCGGGTGACAGCCAGAATGCCGTCCTCGCCCTTGCCGATCTCGATCGGCGCGGCGACGACGTGGGTGAGGGAGCCCTTCGGACCCTTCACCGAGACCGTCTGGCCATCGATGGTGACGTCCACGCCAGCGGGGACCTGGATGGGCAGCCGTCCAATGCGCGACATTGCTGTACCTCCGTTTCCCGAATTACCAGACGTAGGCGAGAACTTCTCCGCCTACGCCCTTCTTGGCGGCCTGCTTGTCGGTCAGGAGGCCGGAGGACGTGGAGATGATCGCCACGCCCAGGCCGCCGAGAACCTTCGGCAGGTTGGTGGACTTTGCGTAAACGCGCAGACCCGGCTTGCTGATGCGCTTGATGCCGGCAATGGAGCGCTCACGGTTGGGGCCGAACTTGAGCTCGATGGTCAGCTTCTTGCCGACCTCGCCCTCAACCGGCTCCTCAACCTTGTAGGAGGAGATGTACCCCTCCTGCTGCAGGATCTCGGCGACGTGCGCCTTGATCTTGCTGGCCGGCATCGCCACGGAGTCGTGGTACGCCGAGTTCGCGTTACGCAGACGCGTGAGCATGTCTGCGATGGGGTCGGTCATGGTCATGATGGCCTCAGGCCTCTCTCGCCGCGGTTTCTCCGCGCCAGGTCCCCCTGCCGGACTCTTCCGAGTTCGTCAGGGGCACAAGCGCAGGGGACCTGCGACGTCGTAAGACTGGGTGCGAGCCCTCTCGCAAGAGGGCCACGGACATCCATGGGGAAGCCGTGGCAGGGGGCCCGACCCCACTACCTTACGGGACTCCGTACGGCAGGCCCAAAACGGGCCGGTGTGGGATCGGGCACCTCTGCTTCGCTGGGTGCCCAGGGCACCTGGCTCTCCTCGGTGAAGAGGACTACCAGGAGCTCTTGGTCACGCCCGGCAGCTCGCCGCGGTGCGCCATCTCACGGAGGCAGACACGGCAGAGGCCGAACTTGCGGTACACCGAGTGCGGGCGACCGCAGCGCTGGCACCGGGTGTAGGCCCGGACGCCGAACTTCGGCTTCCGCTCGGCCTTTGCGATGAGGGACTTCTTCGCCATTGGCTCACGCCTCCTTGAACGGGAAGCCCAGAGCACGCAGGAGCGCCCGGCCCTCGTCGTCGGTCTGAGCGGTGGTCACGACGGTGATGTCCATACCGCGCTGACGGTCGACCTTGTCCTGGTCGATCTCGTGGAACATAACCTGCTCGGTCAGACCGAAGGTGTAGTTGCCACGGCCGTCGAACTGCTTCGGCGAGAGGCCGCGGAAGTCACGGATTCGCGGCAGGGCCAGCGAAACCAGACGGTCCAGGAACTCCCACATGCGGTCACCACGGAGGGTGACGTGGGTGCCGATCGGCTGGCCCTCACGCAGCTTGAACTGCGCGATGGACTTGCGAGCCTTGGTCACAGCCGGCTTCTGGCCGGTGATCGCGGTGAGGTCGCGGATCGCGCCCTCGATCAGCTTGCTGTCACGGGCGGCCTCGCCGACACCCATGTTGACGACGACCTTGACCAGGCCGGGCGTCAGCATGACGTTCTCGTACGAGAACTGCTCCTGCAGCTGACCCTTGATCTCGGAGTTGTAACGCTCCTTGAGACGGGGGGTCACCTTCTCAACAGTCGTCTCAGACATCAGATGTCCTCACCGGTTCGCTTGGCAACGCGGATCTTGTTGCCCTCGTCGTCGAAGCGGTAGCCAACGCGGGTGACGACCTTCTTGCCGTCCTTCTCCACGACCAGCTGGACGTTGGAGACGTGCACCGGGGCCTCGACGGTGACGATGCCACCCTGAGTGCCCGGGCCCGGCTTGGTGTGCTTCTTGACCCGGTTGACACCCTCGACCAGGACCTTGTTCTCGGCGGGCATGGCCTGAATGACCTTGCCCTGCTTGCCGCGGTCCTTGCCGGTGATGACCTGGACCAGGTCACCCTTCTTGATCTTCATGCTGTTCGCCATGAGTTAGAGCACCTCCGGCGCAAGCGAGATGATCTTCATGAACTTCTTGTCACGCAGCTCGCGGCCCACCGGGCCGAAGATGCGGGTACCGCGGGGGTCGCCATCGGTGTTCTTGAGGACGACAGCGGCGTTCTCGTCGAACCGGATGTACGAACCGTCGGGACGACGGCGCGACTTCACGGTGCGGACGACGACGCACTTGACGACGTCACCCTTCTTGACCGAACCGCCGGGGATCGCGTCCTTGACGGTCGCGACGATGACGTCCCCGATGCCGGCGTAGCGGCGACCGGAACCGCCGAGAACGCGGATGCAAAGGATTTCCTTCGCGCCCGTGTTGTCGGCGACTCGCAGTCGCGACTCCTGCTGGATCACAGCTTTCTCCTGATCGTCAACGAGAGCTGACGGGCCGGCCGCTGCTCACACCAGCGCCCGCGAGGGACCTGGTGCACATACGGCCGTACCGCATCAACTTCGTTACTTGGCCTTCTCGAGGATCTCGACGACGCGCCAGCGCTTCGTCGCGGACAGCGGGCGGGTCTCCGCGAGGAGGACCCGGTCGCCGATGCCGCAGGCGTTCGCCTCGTCGTGCGCCTTCAGCTTGTTCGTACGGCGGATGACCTTGCCGTACAGAGCGTGCTTGACGCGGTCCTCGACGGCGACGACGACGGTCTTGTCCATCTTGTCGCTGACGACGAGACCCTCACGGGTCTTGCGGAAACCGCGCGTCTCGTTGGTGTTCTCAGTCATCAGGCGCTCTCCACCGTCTCGATGCCCAGCTCGCGCTCGCGCATCAGGGTGTAGATCCGCGCGATGTCCTTACGGACGAGCTTGAGCCGTCCGTGGTTGTCGAGCTGCCCGGTCGCCGCCTGGAAGCGGAGGTTGAACAGCTCCTCCTTGGCCTCACGGAGCTTGGCAACGAGACCCTCGTTGTCCAGCTCGCGAAGCTCAGCAGCCTTGGTGCCGGCCGACATCAGCTCTCACCTGCCTCGCGCCGGATGATCCGGCACTTCATCGGGAGCTTGTGAGCTGCGCGGGTCAGCGCCTCACGAGCCACCTTCTCGTTGGGGTACGACAGCTCGAACATGACCCGACCCGGGTGCACGTTCGCGATCCACCACTCGGGCGAACCCTTGCCGGAACCCATGCGGGTCTCGGCCGGCTTCTTGGTGAGCGGACGGTCCGGGTAGATGTTGATCCAGACCTTGCCGCCACGCTTGATGTGACGGGTGACGGCGATACGAGCGGACTCGATCTGCCGGTTCGTCACGTAGGCCGGGGTAACGGCCTGGATGCCGTACTCGCCGAAGGCGAGCTCGGTGCCACCCTTGGCAGCGCCGCGGCGCTTGGGGTGGTGCTGCTTACGGTGCTTGACCCGACGGGGGATCAGCATGACGGTCAGGCCTCCGTTCCGGTGTTCTCGGCAGCCGGAGCCTCGCTGCCCGAAGCCGCGGGGGCCTCGGAAGCGGCGGGACGACGGCCGCGGCCACCGCGCTCGCCACCACGGCGCTCGCCACCGCGGGCGGGACGACCACCCTCGGGACGGGCCGGGCGGTTGCCCGAGCGGGCAGCGGCGTTCTCAGCGCGGACCTCGGCGATGTTCTTGACGTCGCCCTTGTAGATCCAGACCTTCACGCCGATGCGGCCGAAGGTGGTCTTGGCCTCGAAGAAGCCGTAGTCGACGTTCGCACGAAGGGTGTGCAGCGGCACACGACCCTCGCGGTAGAACTCCGAACGGCTCATCTCGGCGCCGCCGAGACGACCGGAGCACTGGACCTTGATGCCCTTGGCGCCGGACTTCATGGTGCCCTGCATCGACTTGCGCATGGCACGGCGGAAGGAGACGCGGGAGGACAGCTGCTCCGCGACGCCCTGAGCCACGAGCTGGGCGTCCAGCTCGGGGTTCTTGACCTCGAGGATGTTCAGCTGGACCTGCTTGCCGGTCAGCTTCTCGAGGTCGCCGCGGATGCGGTCGGCCTCGGTGCCACGGCGACCGATGACGATGCCGGGGCGGGCGGTGTGGATGTCGACGCGGACGCGGTCGCGGGTGCGCTCGATCTCGACCTTGGAGATGCCGGCGCGCTCCATGCCCTTCGTCATCATGCGACGAATGGCAACGTCTTCCTTGACGTAGTCCTTGTACAGCTTGTCGGCGTACCAGCGGGACTTGAAGTCCGTGCTGATGCCGAGGCGGAACCCGTGCGGGTTAACCTTCTGGCCCATTACCGGGTCCCTTCCTTGCTGCTGACGACCACGGTGATGTGGCTGGTCCGCTTGCGGATCCGGTAGGCGCGGCCCTGGGCACGCGGGCGGAACCGCTTCAGGGTCGGACCCTCGTCAACGTACGCCTCGCTGATGACGAGGTCGTCCACGTTGGAGTGGTTGTAGTTGTGCGCGGCGTTGGCAATGGCGCTGTCGAGCACCTTGCCGACCGGCACGGTGGCGGCCTGCGGAGCGAAACGCAGGACGGCCTGGGCCTCCGTGGCCGGCAGGCCACGGATGAGGTCCACCACGCGGCGGGCCTTCATGGGCGTGACGCGGATGTACCGCGCCTGGGCCCTGGCTTCCATGGTTGTCCCCTTAATGGAGTAAGTCATTGAGTCGGTCTGGCGGTGAAGCTCAGGCGACTAGCGACGCTTCGACTTGCGGTCGTCCTTGACGTGGCCGCGGAAGGTGCGGGTCGGAGCGAACTCGCCCAGCTTGTGGCCGACCATCGACTCGGTGACGAACACCGGGACGTGCTTGCGACCATCGTGAACCGCGATCGTGTGGCCGAGCATGGCCGGGAAGATCACGGAGCGACGGGACCAGGTCTTGATGACGTTCTGGGTACCCGCCTCGTTCTGCGCGTCCACCTTCTTGAGAAGGTGGCCGTCGATGAAGGGGCCCTTCTTGAGACTGCGCGGCATCTGACCTGCTCCTAGCGCTTCTTGTTGGTCTTGCGGCGGCGCACGATGAGAGCGTCCGACGCCTTCTTCGGGCGACGGGTACGACCCTCCTTCTGGCCCCACGGCGAGACCGGGTGGCGACCACCGGAGGTCTTACCCTCACCACCACCGTGCGGGTGGTCGATCGGGTTCATGGCCACACCACGCACGGTCGGGCGAACGCCCTTCCAGCGCATACGGCCGGCCTTGCCCCAGTTGATGTTCGACTGCTCGGCGTTGCCGACCTCGCCGACGGTCGCGCGGCAGCGCGCGTCCACCAGGCGGATCTCGCCGGAGGGCATGCGCAGGTGCGCCATCTTGCCCTCACGCGCCAGCAGCTGGATGCCGGAGCCGGCGGAGCGGGCCAGCTTGGCACCGCCACCGGGACGCAGCTCCACCGCGTGGATGGTGGTACCGACCGGGATGTTGCGCAGCGGCAGGTTGTTGCCCGGCTTGATGTCGGCGCCAGCGCCGTTCTCGATCCGGTCGCCCTGCGTGATGCCGCGCGGCGCGATGATGTAGCGCTTCTCGCCGTCCGCGTAGTGCAGCAGCGCGATGCGCGCGGTGCGGTTCGGGTCGTACTCGATGTGCGCGACCTTGGCCGGCACGCCGTCCTTGTCGTGACGACGGAAGTCGATCACACGGTAGGCGCGCTTGTGCCCGCCACCCTGGTGGCGAACGGTGATCCGACCGGCGTTGTTACGGCCGCCCTTGCTGTGCAGGGGGCGAACCAGCGACTTCTCCGGCGTGGACCGCGTGATTTCGACGAAGTCGGCCACGCTGGAGCCACGGCGGCCCGGCGTAGTCGGCTTGTACTTGCGGATACCCATTTTCGTCCTCGTCTTGATCGACGATCACGGCCTCCGTCAGGAGGTCGGACCACCGAAGATGTCGATGCGGTTGCCCTCAGCCAGCGTCACGATGGCGCGCTTGGTGTCCTTGCGCTTGCCAAAACCCGTCTTGGAGCGCTTGCGCTTGCCCTGACGGTTGAGCGTGTTGACGGACTCGACCTTGACCGAGAAGACCGCTTCGACGGCCTGCTTGATCTGGGTCTTGTTGGCACCGGGCGACACGACGAACGTGTACTTGTTCTCGTCGAGGAGCGAGTAGCTCTTCTCCGAGATAACCGGCTTCACCAGGACATCACGGGGGTCCGTGAACGTCTTGCTCGTGATCTCTGCAGCCATCAGGCGGCGCTCCCTTCGAGCTCGCCCTCAGCAGCAACGGCCTTGGCGGACGCGGCGGGACCCGCCACGAAACGCTCGAAGGCGGCCTGGGTGAAGACCACATCGTCGGAGACGAGCACGTCGTAGGTGTTCAGCTGACCGGCGTCCAGGATGTGCACGTGCGGCAGGTTCCGGGCGCTCTTCAGACCCAGCTCGTCGGCGCGCTCGACGACGAGGAGGATGTTCTTGCGCTCGGTGATCTTGCCGAACAGACCCTTGGCGGCCTTGGTCGACGGCGCCTCGGCCGCGATCACGTCGGTGACGACGTGGATGCGGTTGTGGCGGGCCCGGTCGGTGAGCGCGCCACGCAGAGCGGCGGCGATCATCTTCTTCGGGGTCCGCTGCGAGTAGTCACGCGGCACGGGACCGTGCACGACGCCACCGCCGGCGAACTGCGGCGCACGGGTCGAGCCCTGACGGGCGCGGCCGGTGCCCTTCTGGCGGTACGGCTTGCGGCCGCCACCGCGGACCTCGCCACGAGTCTTGGTCTTGTGGGTGCCCTGACGGGCCGCAGCGAGCTGCGCCACGACGACCTGGTGCATCAGCGGAACGCTGACCTTCGCGTCGAAGATCTCGGCCGGCAGCTCCAGGCTGCCGGTCTTGTCGCCCGAGGGCGACAGGATGTCAATGGTGCTCATATCCTTCACAGCCCCTTCGCCGCGGTGCGGACGAGGATGAGGCCGCCGTTCGGGCCCGGGATCGCACCCTTGATAAGGAGCAGACCCTTCTCCGCGTCAACCGCGTGCACGGTCAGGTTCTGGGTGGTCACACGCTCGTGACCCATCCGGCCGGCCATCTTCAGGCCCTTGAACACGCGGCCCGGGGTGGCGCAGCCACCGATGGAACCGGGCGAACGGTGCTTGCGCTGCACGCCGTGACCGGCGCCGAGGCCCCGGAAGTTGTGGCGCTTCATGACACCGGCGAAGCCCTTGCCCTTGGAGGTGCCGGTCACGTCGACCTTGACACCCGCCTCGAACAGCTCGGCGGTGATCTCCTGGCCCAGGGTGTACTCGGACGCGTCCGAGGTACGGAGCTCGACCAGGTGGCGGCGCGGGGTGACACCGGCCTTGGCGAAGTGGCCCGCGAGGGGCTTGTTCACCTTGCGGGGGTCGATCTCGCCGAAGCCGATCTGGACGGCGTCGTAGCCGGCCGGGCTGTCGGCGGTGTGGACCTGGGTCACGACATTGGGCCCAGCCTTGACGACGGTCACCGGAACGACCCGGTTGTTCTCGTCCCAGACCTGGGTCATGCCGAGCTTCTCGCCCAGGATGCCCTTAATCTGCTTAGCCATCTTCGGTGCGCCTCTCAGAGCTTGATCTCGATGTCGACGCCGGCCGGCAGGTCGAGACGCATCAGCGAGTCAACCGTCTTCGGCGTGGGGTCGAGGATGTCGATCAGACGCTTGTGAGTGCGCATCTCGAAGTGCTCGCGCGAGTCCTTGTACTTGTGCGGCGAGCGGATGACGCAGTACACGTTCTTCTCAGTGGGCAGCGGCACCGGGCCTGCGACCTGCGCACCAGTACGGATCACCGTCTCGACGATCTTCTTCGCCGAGGAGTCGATGACCTCGTGGTCGTAGGCCTTGAGCCGGATGCGGATCTTCTGTCCCGCCATGGCTACCTTGTAGTCCTTCTGTCAAGTCGCTGCACGACCCTCCTCCGACCCCCGCGCTCGGGCGTGTCGCACTCGCGCTTGCAAAAAACCGGCGATTGACTCGTCGGTTTCAAACTTTGGGGAAAAAGGGGGGCCGGGCTGATACCCCGCACACGCTTCCCGGAAGATTCCCGTACTTTCGCCCCGCAGCTGCCGTGGCGTAACACACACGCTTGACGGCCATCACGGGAACGACGAGTAGATGGGACTCGCTTCCGGTCCTCCCGGCGGGAGGCGCGCAGCATCGGCACTCAACCGAGCAACTTGGACATACTGCCACAGGTGGGAGCCGGAAAGCCAATCGGGGCCGGTGAGGCATCCTGCCTCACCGGCCCCGGTCGGGGACGCACCGCGCTGACGGCTCAGCCCTTGCGCCAGAGCACCCATTCCTTGTTCTGGTCGTACTTCGCCAGCTGCCAGCCGGCCGGCGAGGACGGCCAGCTCTCCTCGGGCTCGACGTCCTTGTAGAGCCGGAGCAGCACCGCGTTCGCCGAGCCCTGCGGCTCGTTGCCGGCCTTGACGTTGTTGGTCCAGACCCGGCCCTCGTAGATCTCGAACGGGAGCGACATCCGGATGCTCCAGTCGAGGTCCCAGTCCATGATGACGTTGTCGGTCTTCTTCAGACCGGCGTCCTTGACGATCCCGACCGCTTCCCACTTGCGGTACTTGTAGTGCGGCTGGGCGATCTGGTCGGTGATGGTGAGCGTCGCGAACGTCGCGAAGAGCGCCACGCAGAGCGTCACGGCCCAGACCACCCGCTGCCCGCCGGCGAACCTCAGCAGCAGGCAGGCGCCGAGCACCAGGAGCGCGGCCAGCGTGGTGCGGCCCATGTGGAGGCCGTCCCACTGCGAGGCCAGGAACTGCGCGTCCGGGACGCCCCACGGGATCACGTACCGCTTGAGGTCGCTTCCGGCGTAGCCCAGGACCACCTGGCCGAGCGCGAGCGTGAGCACCGCGGCGCCGGCCGCCAGCCGGGCCAGCCGGCCGGCGGTGAAGCGGTACAGCGCGGCGAAGCCGACCGTCAGGAATATCGGGACGAGCGGCGCGACGTACCGGGCGTACACCCAGTTGTCGACCCGGTTGTCCGAGGCCGGGAGCCCGGCCGCCGAGGCCAGCGCGATCCCGCACAGCAGGGCCACCATGCAGAACCCGACCACCCGGTCGGCGAGTTCGAACCGGCGGCCGAACACGGCCACCACGCAGAGCACGAAGGCGACCGCGCCGAAGCCCCACGACGAGGTCATGAAGTACCAGAGCTGGCCGGAGAACCGGGTGAGCGTGGTGCCGATCAGGTCGCTGTTGGTCAGGTTGTCGATCACCTGGGTGCCGACCGTGCTCGGCGCCTCCTTGAACTTGCCCTCGACGTAGATCGCCAGGGCCTTGGAGAAGCCGACGCCCACGGCGAGCCCGCCCAGGCCTGCGAGCGAGGCCAGCCGCTGCACCCAGCCGAAGGCCAGCACGACCAGCATCACCGCGGCGGTGACCGCCACGACCACACCGCCCCGGTCGTGGGTGGCCATGGCGTACCCGGCGGCGAGGCCGGTGCCGGCCGCGTACAGGGCCCGGCGCCGCAGCGTGCCCGGCGAGAGCCAGCTGTGCATGGCCAGCAGCCAGCAGAGCAGGATCACCGGGAAGACCGTGTCCGACATCACGAACTGGGAGTAGAAGATCACCGGTGGCACCAGGGCCACCGCGGTGCCGACCGCGAACGCGAGCCCGCGGCCCAGACCGAGGCGCCGGGCCGCCAGGAACACCAGCGGGAACACCAGCGCGTTGAGCAGCCCGTTGATGCCCATGATCATGTGGTACGCGCTGGCGGCGTTGTTCGCGATCAGCAGCGCCGGGGTGAGCAGCAGCGGATAACCGCCGGGAATCACCACGCCGACGGGCATCTCGGTGGTCGGGTGGCCCGCCAGCACGCGCGCGATGACGAGGTAGGAGTCCTCGTCCGCGTGGACCGACGGGTAGTAGTTCTCGACCGACAGCGAGAGCCGGAACGCCACCTGCGCGGCGTACCCCGCCAACAGCGCGGCGGGCCAGAACCAGCGCAGTGCCGTGAGCGCCCGCAGCCGCTCGACGACCGGGTGTACCGCCCGGTCGGCCGGACCGGCGGGCGCCGGACCTGGCCGTGTGTCCGTCCCGCCCTCTGCGGCGACGGCTGTGCTCTGATCCACGGGTGTCTCTCCTAGGTGTTCTCACCGGAAGACGGCACCGCCAGGCATCTCGGCCGGCGGACGCGCGCGGTCCGAAGCTACTGGCGAAAACGGGTCTCCGCTGCGTTCTCCGAAGCCAAGGTACCGGGTACGGATCGCGAACCGCTCCGGCGGAAGCGGCCGCCGCCGGCCGGACCAGGACGGGGCCGGCGGCCCTACCTCCTGGCCCAGGCCTCGCGCAACGGGGTGCACTTGCCCTCGGGGGCATAGCGCGGGCACCCTCCGCCGGGTTGTTCCGTGGTCTGGGCGACCCACGTCAACGTGCCCCAGGAGCCGTCCTGTCGGGGCATGAAGCGGTCCACGGTCGCCGAGCCCGCCATCGAGAAGAAGAAGGCCAGCGCGCACAGCACCGCTCCACTGGTCCGCAGGGCCGGGACCGGCCCCTTGCGTCCCCCGATCAGAGCGAGCGGCGACCGGCCGGTGAGCTTCTGGCTGACCAGGTAGCCGGCCATCCCGCACAGCACGATCGCGCAGTACAGCAGCTCCGCCGAGGTGCGCGGGTACAGCTGGACGAGCTGGTCCCGCTCCATGTGGGAGGCGAACCAGTAGCGCAGTCCGAAGGCACCGAGCATGCACAGACCGGCCACCTGGACCACCGGCAGCGTCGGCCCCAGCCAGAGGGCGACGCCGAGACCGGCCACGAGCAGCAGCGCGAAGACACCGACCCCGCCGAGCTCCCCGGGGAGCGGCCAGACCGCCGTGGCGAACTGCCCGGGCTGGTCGCCCTGCCACATCGCGAAGTAGGCCGGGTCGACGAAGGTGTCGAAGTACATGTACGTGTCCGGCGTGCCCGCCATGCCCAGCAGTCGGACCAGGTAGCTGCCGCTCACGGCGAGGAAGACGGCCGCCGTGGTGCCCAGCATGGCGGCCGCCCTCAGCAGGGGGGTGCGGCCCTCCTTGCCGAGCCGGAAGAGCAGCAGGGCCAACGCGGCGAGTGCGCCGGGCGCCGACCAGACGAACCAGCCCGAGTACCAGAGGAACAGCGCCGACAGGCCCAGCCCGTACCCGGCCCCGGTCAGCAGCAGGGTCCGGGTGGTCATCGCCCGTGCCCCCAGCAGTCCCGCCATGAACTTGGCGAGGACCGGGATCAGCATGATCAGGACGATGTCGACGTACGGTTTGGCGGCGTGCACGATCGGGAAGACCGAGACCACGCCGATCCCCAGGGACCAGAGCGGCGGCAGGAGCATCCGCCAGGCCAGGTACGCCGCGGGCCCGGTGAGCGCGATCAGGACCAGGCCGAGCACCTTCAGGGCCGCGCCGGGCCGGTCCGGGTGGAAGAGCTCGGTCCACCAGGTCAGCAGGTGCGGGAAGAGCGGCGGGTAGACGCCGGAGATCGGCCGACCGTTCTGGATGTCCGCGACCCAGAGCTGGAGCTGGCCGGCGTCACCGAGCACGCCGTTCGGCGGCAGGGCGGTGCCGCGCAGGGTGACCGCGACACCACCCGCGTAGAGGCCGGTGGCCAGGCCGGCCAGAGAACAGCAGGCCAGCCGGAGGGCCAGCGGACGGGACAGCCGACGACTGAACGCCCACCAGAGGAGTGCCAGGACCACGAATACGGCGATGAATCGGAGTTGGAGGCCGGCGAGGCCGCTGACCTGCCCCACCCGCTGCATCGGATTCACGTCGATCGACATGCAGAGCTTGGTGAACCCGAGGGCCACCACCGCCCCGGCGCCGAGCTCCACTCCTGCCAGGCACAGCCTCCTGGGCAGGCGTATTCGAGGCCCGTCGGCCTGTACTGACATGTCTCCTTGTTCTCCAACCGACTATCGGGCGCTACGGATCCGTCGAAGTCCCCCCGGGACCCGGGCCCTTCAGCGCGGCAGAACCTTCTCCGACCCGGCCCGCAGCTGCTCCGCCTCGTCGCCGAACCGGTCGTCGTTGACCCGCTGACCGTCGTTGACGGCGACGGTGCGGGCGAGGTCGGTCAGCTTCTTCTCCAGCGAGCGGAACCGCATGAAGGTGTTGAGGGTCATGAACGCCATGCCCACGACGAGCAGGTAGAGCACCAGGTCGGTGCCGCGGCCCACGCCGAGCTTGTTGGCGATCCAGGTGACGTCCTGGGGACGCAGCACCGCGTACACGTTGGCCACCACGAAGGCGAAGAACGCCATCCGCTTCCAGGCCCGGGTGTGCGCGGCGTCCCAGCGGCGGACGAAGGCGAGCACGAGGACGCCCGTGCCGACCATGAGCAGCAGCTGGATCCAGATGTACTTCACTTGCGGCCACGCTCCCTGAGCGAAATGTCGAAGAGGATGTTGACGCCGTTGATCAGCGACTGACCCTTGGAGCGGGAGTACTCGGTGTACAGGATGTCCACCGGCACCTCCATGACCCGCAGGTCCGAGGCGGCCAGCATGGCCACGATCTCGGAGGCGTGAGCCATGCCGTTCATCGTGATACGGAGCTGGGAAGCAGCCTTGCGGTTGATCACCCGCAGGCCGTTGTGCGAGTCCGTGAGGTTGAGCTTGCGCGCGGTGGGGCTGATCGTCGCGGCGGTCCGCAGGACCACGCGCTTGATCCACGGCACCTCACCGGTCTGCTCGATGAAGCGGGAGCCGAGCACGACGTCCGCCTCGTCGGCACGCAGCAGGGCCACCATCTTCTCGACGTCAGGGGTCTGGTGCTGACCGTCCGCGTCGAAGGTGGCGAAGTACTTGGCGCCGGGCTGCCTGAGCGCGTACTTGAAACCGGTCTGCAGTGCGGCGCCCTGGCCGAGGTTGACCGGGTGCTGCACCAGGTGGGCGCCGGTGGTCATGATGGTCTCGGCCGAGTCGTCCGTGCTCCCGTCGTCGATCACGACGATGTTCGGGAAGATCTTCCGGGCGTTCTCGATCACGTCGGCGATGACGGTTCCCTCGTTGTAGGCGGGAATCACCAGCCATACGTCGTCATAGTCGGACATCAAGACTCCATGCCGCAGCCGGCGGCCGCGAGTTTCGGGGTGCGAAGGGGAACGGGGTGCGGGTTCCGACGTCGGCGCGCCGTCGCGCCGGAGGTCGTCACAGCGAATCCACCATTGAGGGAGTGGCGGCTTCGTCAGCCCGGGACCGAACGTGCGGGGGCCGACGCAGGAACGTGAGCCAGACCGCCGCGACCATGCACGCACACGCGGCCAACGAACCCATAGTGTAGGCGAGGCAAACCCGGGTCGCGACGGCCCCAGGTACCAGTGTGGTCACGACCAATCCAACAGTTCCCAACGCCCAGCCGAGCAGTTGGAGACGGTGGCGGTGCAGGACCAGCAGCGCCTGGCCGAGCACCATCGCGAGCATGTAGCAGAGCGTGCCGGCCGACATCCAGAGGAAGTCGAGCGAACCGAGCACGTCGTCCGCCTTGAAGAGCACCTGGATGAGCCAGGGGCCCAGGATCGTGGCGGGGATGCCTCCCGCGACTCCCAGCACGACGACCACGCCGCAGGTGCGTGCCAGCAGCTTCGAGAAACCGGCCCGGTCCCCGGCGGCTGCCGCGCTCGCCAGCCCGGCCAGCAGTGACGCCTGGAGCGAGCCGAAGACGAACAGCGGCACCCGGGCGAGGACCACGGCGTTCAGCAGGCCCGCGACCAGCGCGGCGTCGTGCGGCGCGAGCAGCTGGGTGGAGACCACCGCGGCGTTGACCACGACCTGCGAGAGCAGGGTGGAGGCGACCAGCGGGGCGAGACCCGAGCCCAGCGCGCCCCAGCCGATCGGCGGCCCGGCCGTGAGGCCGGCACGCAGCGGCTTGAGCGTGGCCACCACGGCCACCAGCGGCGCGACGGTGAGGACGAGCGCGAAGGCCAGCGGCGAGCGGACGTCCGCCAGCGCGCAGCCGACGGCCAGCGCGATGCGCAGCGCGCCGTCCACCGCGAGCTGCGTGCCGTACGCGCCGAACCGGTTGAGGCCCGCGAGCACGCCGCGGGTGACGTTGCCCGCGGCCATCGCGACGAACGCGGCGGCGAGCGCCGCGACCATGCCGCGACGCCCGTCGAAGAAGGTGTCGGCCAGCGGTCGGGCGGCGACGGCCATGCCGACGGTCAGCACCGCCAGCACGACCGCGGCGACCACCAGGATCCGTCGGACGACCGGCCCCGCACCCTGGCCGCCGACCACTCGGGCGGCCACGATCCGGGTGAGCTCCTGCTCGATCGGGAAGAAGAGCCCCAGCCCGACGGACATCAGGATCGTCCAGAGCAGCGAGACGGAGGCCATCTGCGGCTTGCCGAGGCTGTAGCCGGCCGCCATGAGATGGACGTAGGAGGCGGCGCCGAGGAGCACCGTCCCCCCGATGACCAGCTGGGTGCCCGGGGGGAGGGCGCCGAGAGCCTTGGCCAGCGCGGAACGGCGCTCCGGCGCCTTGCTGCCCTGGTCGTTCACGACTGCTGCGCGGCCCTCACCTTGAGCGGCTCCCACCAGGCGCGGTTCTCGCGGTACCAGGCGATGGTCTCGGCGAGGCCGTCCTCGAAGCGGACCTGCGGCTCGTAGCCGAGCTCCTCGCGGATCTTGCTGATGTCGATCGAGTAGCGGAGGTCGTGGCCCTTGCGGTCCTCGACGTACTCGACCATCTCCCAGCCCACCCCGGCGGCCTCCAGCAGCAGCCCGGTGAGCTCCTTGTTGGTGGCCTCGGTGCCGCCGCCGATGTTGTAGACCTCACCGGCGCGGCCCTTGCGCAGGGCGAGGTCGATGCCGCGGCAGTGGTCGGAGACGTGCAGCCAGTCGCGGACGTTGCCGCCGTCGCCGTACAGCGGGACCTTCTTGCCGTCGATCAGGTTGGTGGTGAAGAGCGGGATGACCTTCTCGGGGAACTGGTACGGCCCGTAGTTGTTGGAGCAGCGGGTGACCACGACGTCCATGCCGTGGGTCCGGTGGTAGGCCAGCGCCAGCAGGTCCGAGGCCGCCTTGGAGGAGGAGTACGGGGAGTTGGGCGAGAGCGGCCACTCCTCGGTCCAGGAGCCCTCGGTGATGGAGCCGTAGACCTCGTCGGTGGAGACGTGGACGAAGCGGCCGACGCCGTGCTTGCGGGCCGCGTCGAGCAGCACCTGGGTGCCCACCACGTTGGTCATGACGAAGGGGCCGGCGCCCGCGATCGAGCGGTCCACGTGCGACTCGGCGGCGAAGTGCACCACCGCGTCGTGGCCCGGCATCGCCGCGTCGACGGCGTCGACGTCGCAGATGTCGCCGCGGACGAAGGAGTAGCCGGGGTGATCGGCGACCGGCGCGAGGTTCTCCTCGACGCCCGAGTAGGTCAGCTTGTCGAAAACGGTGACACGAGCCGCGGGGTCCCCCGCCAGCAGCGCGCGCACGAACTGGGAACCGATGAATCCGGCGCCGCCGGTGACGAGGATGCGCATAATGCGGCTGAGTATAGTGCGCGCGCGCAGCGCCCATCGCACCAGGTGCCCCGGGCCGGAACGGCCCGGCACCGCCTGGTTGCCGCCCGGTTACCCGGGCCACGTAAGGTGTGCGCCATGCGCGGCATTCTTCTTGCGGGCGGCACCGGTTCCCGCCTCTGGCCCCTGACCCGGGCCGTTTCCAAGCAGCTTCTCCCGGTCTTCGACAAGCCGATGATCTACTACCCGCTTTCCACGCTCATCATGGCGGGGATCCGCGAGATTCTGATCATCACCACTCCGCAGGACCGTGAGCAGTTCGAGCGGCTCCTCGGCGACGGCTCGCAGCTCGGCCTCGACCTGCAGTACGCCGTGCAGGAGCGGCCGGAGGGCATCGCCCAGGCCTTCGTCCTCGGCGCCGACTTCATCGGCGACGAGCCCGTCGCGCTGATCCTCGGCGACAACATCTTCCACGGCAGTGGCCTCGGCACCCGGCTCGCCCAGCGCACCGACCCCAATGGCGGCATGGTGTTCGCCTACCCGGTCGCCGACCCGACCGCCTACGGCGTGGTGGAGTTCGACGAGGCCGGCCAGGTCATCTCGATCGAGGAGAAGCCGGAGACGCCCAAGTCCCGCTACGCGGTGCCGGGTCTGTACTTCTACGACAACCGCGTGGTGGAGATCGCCCGCAGCATCACCCCGAGCGCCCGTGGCGAGCTGGAGATCACCGCCGTCAACGAGGCGTACCTGAAGGAGGGTGAGCTGCAGGTCACCGTCCTGGACCGCGGCACCGCCTGGCTGGACACCGGCACCTTCGTCTCGATGGTCCAGGCCTCGGAGTTCGTCCGGGTCATCGAGGAGCGCCAGGGCTTCAAGATCGGTTGTGTCGAGGAGGCCGCCTGGCGGGCCGGGTTCCTCACCTCCGAGCAGCTGCGGGAGCTCTCCGAGCCGCTGCTGAAGAGCGGCTACGGCCAGTACCTGGTGGACCTGCTCGACGAGGAGGCCGCGCGATGAAGTTCCGCGAGCTGTCCATCGAGGGCGCCTGGGAGGTCACGCCGCAGCAGCACGGCGACCCCCGCGGGCTGTTCATGGAGTGGTACCGCTTCGACCACCTCTCCGAGGTGGTCGGCCACCCGCTGCGGATGGCCCAGGGCAACCTCTCGGTGTCCGCGAAGGACGTGGTGCGCGGCATCCACTTCGCCGACGTCCCGCCGGGACAGGCCAAGTACGTCAGCTGCGTGCGCGGCGCGGTGCTCGACGTCATCGTCGACCTGCGGGTGGGCTCCCCCACCTTCGGCCACTCGGAGTTCGTCCGGCTCGACGACGTGGACCGTCGCTCGGTGTACATCTCCGAGGGCCTCGGCCACGGCTTCTGCGCGCTGACCGACGACGCCACGCTGTCCTACGTCTGCTCGGAGACCTACAACCCGACCGGCGAGCACGCGGTGCACCCGCTGGACCCGGACCTCGCGATCGAGTGGCCGACCGACGCGCCCCAGTTGTCGGCCCGCGACGACGCCGCGCCGACGCTGGCCCAGGCCCTGGAGACCGGCCTGCTGCCGGACTACGAGGAGTGCCTGCGGTTCCGCCGGTCGCTCAGCGGTCAGTAGCCTTCCCGCCGTCCCCACTATCCCAGAACCTGGTGTGCCGTCCATGACAACTCTTGACATCATGCTGCCCTACTACGGCAACGTCGCGCTGATGCAGGCCGCCGTGCGCAGCATCCTGGCCCAGAGCGACCCCAACTGGCGGCTCACCGTGGTGGACGACGGCAAGGAGCCGGACGTCCCCGGCTGGTTCGCCCAGCTCGGGGACGCCCGGGTCTCCTACCAGCGCAACGAGCAGAACCTCGGCGTGACGGGCAACTACCGGAAGTGCCTCGGCCTGGTGCGCGAGGAGAACTTCGTCATGATGGGCACCGACGACATCATGCTGCCCGACTACGTCGCCACCGTCCGGGGCGTGCTCAAGGACAACCCGGACATCGGCATGGTCCAGCCGGGCGTCCAGGTCATCGACGGCAACGACCGGCCCGCCGAGGGCCTCGTCGACCAGGCCAAGAAGCGCATCTACGCGCCCAAGGTCAACGGCCGCAAGCTGATGGGCGGCGAGGAGCTCGCGATCAGCCTGCTGCGCGGCAACTGGCTGTTCTTCCCGTCGATCTGCTGGCGCACCGAGGCCGTCCGCGCGGCCGGCTTCCGGGACAACCTGGAGGTCACCCAGGACCTCGCGCTGGTCATCGACCTGCTGCAGGCCGGGGAGCAGATGATGATCAGCGACACGACCTGCTTCCAGTACCGGCGGCACGCGGTCAGCATCTCCTCGGCACAGGCTTCCTCCGGCATCCGCTTCGAGGAGGCCAACCGCTTCTTCCGCGACGTCGCCGACCGCCTGGACGCGCACGGCTGGTCGAACGCCGCCAAGGCCTCCCGCCTGCACCTGTCCTCCCGGATCCACGCGCTGACCATGGTCCCCGGCGCGGTCAAGGGCCGGAACGGCTCGGGCGCCAAGACCCTGCTGCGGCACGTCGCCGGCAACGACCGCTACTGAGCGGCCGCTCCGCCCCCTGCCGCTCCACTCCCCCGCCGGGCCGACGCCTCCGACGCCCCGGCGCCCCACCCGACCGAGACCGGAACCAGAGGCCATGGCCGTGAGCAGCTCAGACCTTCCCCGCATCGCCGTCCTCGGCGGCACGGGCTTCATCGGGCGCACCATCCTGGGCGCCCTGGACGAGCGGGGCCACCACCTGCTCACCATCGCCCGCAAGGCACCGGCCGAGCCGCTGCCCGGCGAGTTCGCCCGGCTGGACCTCACCGAGGACTCCCCGGCCGAGCTGGCCGAGCTGCTCGCCGAGCACCGGATCGACGTGGTGATCAACGCGGCCGGCGGGATGTGGGGCCTGACCGACGAGCAGATGGTCGGCGCCAATGTCGGCATGGTCGGCCGCCTGCTGGAGGCGCTGCGGAGCATGCCCGCCGCCCCCCGACTGGTCCACCTCGGCACCGTGCACGAGTACGGCCTCTGCCCGATCGGCGTGAGCCTGGGCGAGGACTCCGAGCCGAAGCCGTCCATGGTCTACGGGCAGCTGAAGCTGCAGGCGACCCGGCTCATCGAGGACGCCGTGCGCACCGAGGGCCTGGACGCCGTGGTGCTCCGCCTGGGCAACGTGGTCGGCGCCCACCAGCCCGGGCACAGCCTGCTCGGCGTGATGGCCGGGAAGCTCGTGGCCGCCCGGACCGCCGGCACCACCGCGGAACTCGCGCTGCAGCCGCTCACGGCCCAGCGCGACTTCGTCGACCTGCAGGACACGGTGGACGCGATCATCGCCGCCGTCCCGAGCAACCCGGACTCCCCCGCCGTACTGAACATCGGCCTCGGCAAGGCGAGTTCGGCGCGCGAGCTGGTCGAGCTGCTGATCGAGGCCAGTGGTGTCCCGGTCGAGGTCACCGAGGTCCCGGCGCCCGACGGCACCGGCCCGGAGACCGAGTGGCAGCAGCTCGACGTCACCGCGGCGGGCAAGGCCCTCGGCTGGCAGCCCAGCCGCAGCCTGCGCTCGGCGGTCACCGAACTGTGGCGGGCCGCCTCGGCCGACGCCGCTTCCGCACGCTAACGATTCGATCAGCACACATGATGACCATCGGCGGCCGTCGGTAGGATCCGAGAAGGACCCGACCGGGCCTGTGCACCAGGCCGTCGCCTGGGCACCACTTCCAGGAAAGCATGATCGCTTCGATGTCTCGCAGGCTCTCCTCGTCGGGTACCCCCCAGTCCCGCGGCAACCGACCCGGCGGGTGGCTGTCCGTGCTGCCCGGCCGGCGCGGGACCCTCGCCGAGCTGTACTCGGGCCGGGCCAACAGCTTCGGTCTGCTGCGGCTGCTGCTCGCCTCCGCGGTGGTCGTCTCGCACATGTACCCCATCGCGTGGGGGCACCTCGACCCGCTCTGGATCAAGAGCGGGGAGCAGACCGACCTCGGCAAGATGGCGGTCGTCGGGTTCTTCGTGCTGTCCGGCTTCATGATCAGTGCCAGTGGTGCCCGGACGCCCATCGGGCGCTACTCCTGGCACCGCGCGCTGCGCATCCTGCCCGGGCTGTGGGGCTCGCTGCTGGTCTCCGCCCTGGTGATCATCCCGCTGCTGTGGCACTGGCAGCACGGGACCTTCGACGGGTACTGGAACCACCCGCAGGGGCCGGTGAACTACCTGAAGGGCACCTGGAACACCTCGATCAGCACCGGCTGGGACATCTCCGGGGTGATCGCCGAGGGCCGCAACCGGGGCACCAACTTCGACATCGGCGTCAACGGCGCCCTGTGGTCGCTGAAGTACGAGATCCTCTGCTACATCGTCATCGGGATGATGGGCGCGGCGGGCGTGCTCCAGCGGGCCCGCAAGTTCGTGCCGCTGCTGGCCCTGGGCCTGTGGGTGCTCATCCTGCGCGACTGGGTGAACATGCCCACCCTGCGCGGCATCCCGGGCGAGATGAACTCCGTCGTCTACGTGCCGTTCCTCGGTGCGATGTCGATGCACTTCATCATTCACCTGATCTTCATCTTCATGATCGGCGCGACCTTCCAGCTCTACCGCGAGCGGCTCGTCATCCACGACGGCCTGGCGGTGCTCAGCGCGGCCGTACTCGGCCTCAGCCTGTGGGTCGGCGGCCTCTTCGTCTTCGGCTACCCCGCCTTCGCCTACCTGCTGATCTGGCTGGCCATCCGGCTGCCGCGCCCGTTCCAGAAGATCGGCCGCAAGCGCGACTACTCGTACGGCATCTACATCTACGGCTTCACCGTCGAGCAGGCGCTGGCCATGCTGGGCTACGCCAAGCACGGCAAGCCGGTGTACCTGGCCCTCGCCATGGCCGGCACCGTGGTGCTGTCCGCGCTCTCCTGGCACCTGCTGGAGTCGCCGCTGATGAAGGCCAAGAACTGGACGCCGTGGCCGGTCCGCAAGCTCAAGGAGCGCGCCGCCGCCCGGGCCGCCGCCCACGACCCGCTCGTCGCGCCGTCGCCGGAGTCGGCGCCGGCGGCCGAGAAGCCGCCCAGGGTCTCCGCCTGACCCCTGTACCGCAACGCGCGGCGCCCGTCCGGTCCCTCCGGACGGGCGCCGCACGTTCCGGCTCCGCCCGACTCAGCGGCCGCGGAACACCCAGATCTTCATCAGCACGAACCGGGCCACCGTGGCCAGGCCGTTGGCGACGACCAGCCCGGCCACCTCGACCGCGCGCGGGGCGTGCGGCACGGCGCGGTCCAGCAGTTCCAGAACGCCCATGCTGAGCCCCAGCCCGATCAGGAACGCCACGGCGCCCTGGAGCTGGTGGCGCACCGCGCCCTCGGAGCCGGTGATCCCGAAGGTGAAGCGCCGGTTCGCCGCGGTGTTGGCGACCGCGCTGACCGCCAGCGCGAGCAGATTGGCCGACTGCGGCCCGGTGAACTGCCGGGCCAGAACGAACAGCCCCAGGTAGAAGAGGGTGCTGAGGACACCGATGACCAGGAACGAGGGCAGCTGCCGACGCACGGGCTGCCCGTCCGCCCGCGGCGGCCCGTTCCTGTCGTCCGTCGAAAGCATCGCGGGGTTCCCGTCCGTTCCGTCCACTCAGGGGAGCCGGTACGCGGCGACCCGTCCGTTGTCGAAGACCGGTTCGGCGAACTCCCGCAGCCGGGACGACTCGGCGCCCGCCTTCCGGTCGACCACCAGGAACCGCACCCGGTGCTCCTGCCGCAACCGCTCGATCGACTCTGCGGTAGGACGGTACACGGCGTCCTCGTTGAGCCCGAACAGGCGCTGGTCCCAGAAGGGCTCCCGGGCGGCCACGTCGCCGCCGGAGCGGGCCACCAGCCGGGGCGCGTACGCCCAGCCCTCCACCAGCACGGACCGCTCGGAGTACGCGCTGAGCCACTGCGAGCGGTAGTTGTAGCACCCCTGGTCGTTCGCGTAGTCGTCGAACTGCCAGCAGTGGCTGTTGGTGGCGAGCACGTCCGCGGGCCGGCTGTTCGCCCGGACCCAGCGGGCCGCCTCGATCTGCCGCCCGGACAGCGCCCAGGTGAAGTCCCAGCCGTACTCCCGGCCCTGGAGGACGTCCAGCGGCAGCGCCGGCAGCCCCAGCACGCACAGACCGGTGACCAGCACGACCCCGCCGGAGCCGCGCAGCGCGGGCCGCACCCGGCCGGCCCCCCGCCAGAGCAGCAGGCCGAGGACGGCCGCGACCGCGACCACCAGCGCGGCGGCCAGCACCGGCAGCAGCGGCCAGTGGACGCGGCTCCCGGTGCCCCGGCCCAGCAGGCGGACCGAGAAGTCGGCCCAGCGGTCCGAGAACCGGTGGATCAGCCAGGTGAGGACGGCGCCCGCCAGCACCGCCCCGGCCACCAGCGCCACCGAGGCCCGGCGCGGCAGCGCGGCCCGCTCGGCCAGCTCGCACCAGCCCCAGGCGGAGAGCAGCGCGGCGAACGGCGCCGAGGCGATGGTGAAGTAGCTCGCGTTGAAGCCGCCGATCAGCAGATAGGCCGCGGGTCCGGCGAGCGCCGACCCGAGCAGGAACCACTGCACCGGCTCCAGACGCATCCGCCGCCGCCACAGCAGCGGCACCGCGCCCAGCAGCCGCAGCTGGTGGTTGAGCACGAACGCCGCCAGCGTCGACAGCGCGACCGCCGCCCGGACCGGGGCCGGGCCCAGCTGGGGATCGGCCCAGTACTTCCGGACGTTCCCGAACAGGCCGAGCTGCAGCCCGTAGCTCTGGAAGTCGAAGACCAGCGCGGTGGCGAACAGCTGCGCCCCGACCAGGATCGCGCCGAGCAGCAGCACCGCCCGCGGGATCCGCCGGGAGGTGACGGCGAGGGCGAGGCCGGCCACCGCCAGCCCGCCCAGGGTGACCGGCAGGGTACTGGCCTTGGCCGCACTGGAGGCCAGCGCGAACAGGCCCACCAGGACGAAGGCCCCGCGCCCCAGCGGAGGCACCTCCCGCCGGTCGGAGCCGCCGACGCGCTCGCACAGCACCGCGCCGACCGAGGCTGCCAGCGCGACCAGCAGCGGCTGGCTGTAGGCGAGCGAGAGGCTCGCCCAGGACAGCAGCCCCACGGCGGGCGCGCCGAACAGCCAGGACTCGATGGGGCTGGGGTAGGTCGCCGAGAACTCGCCCACCCCCATGAACAGCACCACCGCCACCGGCCCGGCCCAGAGCCGGCCGCTCAGCCGGTGCGCGGCCACCGCGACGGTGAGCACGGTGAGCACGCTCAGCACCGGCACCATCAGCCGCATCGCGACCACCGGCAGGTCGATGCCGCCGACCACGGAGGACATCGCCATGTGGCTGAAGGTGAACCAGTGGTAGTGCAGGGGTTCCCCCGCCGCCTGCGGGAAGGTCGGCGGCATCTGGTACTTCGCGTTCCCGGCGAGCGAGATCATGTACGGGAGGTCCCCGTACACCCGGCTCGACTCCCCCGTCGGCAGGATCGGGTACCGGGCCAGGAAGACCTCGCCGAAGTAGACCGCCGTCAGCGCGACCAGGACCGCGACCGTCCACGACCAGCTCAGCGGCGGCCGCACGTACCCGCGCGGACGCCAGTGCCGGCGCAGCCCGGGCACCAGGGCGAACGGGAGGACCACGGCGAGCGGCCAGAGCACGGCCACCGACTGCAGGCCGAGCCGGACGGTCACGGCCCAGGCGGCGAGCTCCAGCACCAGACCGGTGACGGCCCCCAGTGCGAGGTCCTCGACCAGGGTGTGCGGGCGGCGGCGCAGGGCGCGGAACACCAGCGTGCCGGGGAGCAGCACCGCCCACAGCGCGTAGCCGGCGTAGCGGGCGACGTCCGCGACCGGTGTGCCGCAGCCGAGCAGGACCGCCAGGACGGCGATCAGGGCGACCGAGGCCGGCAGCAGCCGGACCGCGCGGAACCGCCCGGTCAGCGGTGCCGAGGACCCGGCCCGCTCGTCGGCCGTCTCCGCGCCGCGCTCCGACGCGGTCGTCCGGTAGCCGTCCACGTACTGCCTCCTCGCACGTTCCGGGCCGCCGCCGGCGCGCTAGCGGACACAGTCGGAGAGCTTCTCCGCCCCCGCTCCGGTGCTCTCCTCGGCCGAGTCGTAGCCGACGAAGTAGGCGGGCCTGGCCTGGACCGCCGAGTAGATCCGGCCGACGTACTCGCCGAGCAGACCCACGCAGATCAGTTGGACGGCGCCGATGAACAGCATTCCGATGAACAACGACGACCACCCCGGGACGGTGTTGCCGACCGCGTGTTCGATCGCGGTGTAGGCGCCGAGCACCAGGCAGACCAGGAAGCTGAACAGACCGAGCCAGGTGGCCAGCCGCAGCGGGGCGGCGGAGAAGTTCGTCACGCTGTCCAGCGCCAGCCGGACCATCTTGCCCAGCGGATAGTGGGTCGCCCCGGCGACCCGCTCCTCGCGGACGTAGACCACCTCGCCGCTGGGGAAGCCGAGCCACGGCACCAGCAGCCGGTAGACCGGCTGGTGCTCGGGCAGGGCCTTGAGCGCGTCCACCGCCGCGCGGCTGAGGAGCCGGTAGTCACCGGCCTGGTTCGGCATCCGCTTGCCGACGAGCTTGCGCATCAGCCAGTAGTAGGCGCCGGCCGTGCGCCGCTTGAAGAAGCTGTCCGTGCCCCGGTCGCCGCGTACGCCGTAGACGATGTCGAGGCTCCGCTCGCGGGCGAGCTCCAGCATCTCGGGGATCTTCTCCGGCGGGTCCTGGAGGTCCGCGTCGATGCTCACCACGAAGTCGCCGAACGCCCGGTGCAGCCCGGCCTTGAGTGCCGCCTGGTGACCGGAGTTGCGGGAGAAGCGGACGATCCGGAACTCGGGCCAGTCCTGGCGGATCTTCTGCATCAGCAGCGGCGTGGCGTCGGTGCTGCCGTCGTCGACACCGACGACCTCGTAACCGACACCCAGCCCGTCGAGGATCGGCCGCAGTCGCTCGACTGTCAGCGGCAGCGCGTCCTGCTCGTTGTAGATCGGCATGACCACCGACAACTCGGGCGCCGTCGTCATGAATTGCTCCCGCTTTCCGCCGGTGGGGTCGATCGCCGCCGACAATAGCAGCCGGTGATGATGCCCCGATGAGACGCGCTGGACACCCCGGCGGGCCGACGAACCGGTGCCGGACCGCCGCTTTTCGGGAAGACCGACGGGGCGCCGCCCTCGGAAGGGTGGCGCCCCGCGGCCGGACGGTGGGTGGCCCACCGTCCGGGCCGACCCCCGGGTTCGCTCCGGCGTTGTGCCGCGATCCCGGTGGACGGTCTTGAGCACAAAGACAGAGGGCTTGGTGAGGATCCTGGGATCCTCACCAAGCCCATCCTGACCAGGGGTCAGGAGTCAGAGCATCAATTACTTGATGATCTTGGTGACCTGGCCGGCGCCGACGGTCCGACCACCCTCACGGATGGCGAACTTCAGGCCCTCCTCCATGGCGATCGGCTGGATCAGCGCGACCGTCATGCCGGTGTTGTCGCCCGGCATGACCATCTCGGTGCCCTCGGGGAGGGTCACGACGCCGGTCACGTCCGTGGTACGGAAGTAGAACTGCGGGCGGTAGTTGTTGAAGAACGGGGTGTGACGGCCACCCTCGTCCTTCGACAGGATGTAGGACTGGGCCTCGAAGTCGGTGTGCGGCGTGACCGAACCCGGCTTGATGATGACCTGGCCGCGCTCGACGTCCTCGCGCTTGATGCCGCGGAGCAGCAGACCGACGTTCTCACCGGCCTGGCCCTCGTCGAGCAGCTTGCGGAACATCTCGATGCCGGTGACCGTGGTGGTGGTCTTCTCGGTCTTGATGCCGATGATGTCGACGGTCTCGTTGACCTTGAGGATGCCGCGCTCGATACGACCGGTGACGACGGTGCCACGACCGGTGATCGTGAAGACGTCCTCGATCGGCATCAGGAACGGCTGGTCCACGGCGCGGGCCGGGGTGGGGATGCTCTCGTCGACGGCGTGCATCAGGCCGAGGAGCTTCTGGCCCCACTCGGCGTCGCCCTCGAGGGCCTTCAGCGCGGAGACGCGGACGACCGGCAGGTCGTCGCCCGGGAACTCGTACTCGGAGAGCAGCTCGCGGACCTCGAGCTCGACGAGCTCCAGGATCTCCTCGTCGTCCACCATGTCGGACTTGTTCAGCGCGACGACGATGTAGGGGACGCCGACCTGGCGGGCCAGGAGGACGTGCTCCTTGGTCTGCGGCATCGGGCCGTCGGTGGCGGCGACCACCAGGATGGCGCCGTCCATCTGGGCGGCACCGGTGATCATGTTCTTGATGTAGTCCGCGTGACCCGGGCAGTCGACGTGGGCGTAGTGACGCGCCTCGGTCTGGTACTCGACGTGCGCGATCGAGATGGTGATACCGCGCTGCCGCTCCTCCGGCGCCTTGTCGATCTGGTCGAACGGCGTGAAGGGGTTGATGTCCGGGTACGCGTCGTGCAGCACCTTGGTAATCGCCGCGGTCAGCGTGGTCTTACCGTGGTCGATGTGACCGATGGTGCCGATGTTGACGTGGGGCTTCGTCCGCTCGAACTTCGCCTTCGCCACTGAGTCCTCCTGAGGACAGTTCTGTACGCCGTGGTGACGTCAGTTGGTCTTTGATCGGTTTTGTGTGGGCTGTCCGGAGGACACCCCGTGCCGTCCCACTGGGTGGGGGGCCGGAGGCCCCGGGAGGATCCGACCGGATCCTCCCGAGTTGCCTCCCAATAGCCTAAGGGGTGGCTGTCGTCCCGAAAGTCGGGACGTTACTCGCCCTTGGCCTTCGCGATGATGTCGTCCGCGACGTTCCTCGGAACCTCGGCGTACGAGTCGAACTGCATCGAGTAGCTCGCGCGACCAGAGGTCTTGCTGCGCAGGTCACCGACGTAGCCGAACATCTCGGAGAGGGGCACCAGCGCCGTGACGACGCGGGCACCGTGACGCTCATCCATGGACCGGATCTGGCCACGGCGAGAGTTGATGTCGCCGATCACGTCGCCCATGTAGTCCTCGGGCGTGGTGACCTCGACGGCCATCATCGGCTCCAGGAGGACCGGCTTGGCCTTCCGGGCGCCTTCCTTGAAGGCCATCGAGCCGGCGATCTTGAACGCGAGCTCGGACGAGTCGACGTCGTGCGCCGCACCGTCGAGGAGCTTCACGCGAACGCCCTGGAGCGGGTAGCCGGCGAGGATACCGAACTCCATGGCCTCCTGGCAGCCGGCGTCGACCGACGGGATGTACTCCCGCGGAACGCGGCCACCGGTGACCTGGTTGACGAACTCGTAGCCCTCGGCCTGCTCGAGCGGCTCGATCGCGATCTGCACCTTGGCGAACTGACCGGAGCCACCGGTCTGCTTCTTGTGGGTGTAGTCGATGCGCTCGACGGCCTGACGGATCGTCTCGCGGTACGCGACCTGCGGCTTGCCGACGTTGGCCTCGACCTTGAACTCACGGCGCATACGGTCGACGAGCACCTCGAGGTGCAGCTCGCCCATACCCGCGATGATGGTCTGGCCGGTCTCCTCGTCCGTGTTGACCTGGAAGGACGGGTCCTCCTCGGCGAGACGCTGGATGGCAACGCCCAGCTTCTCCTGGTCACCCTTGGACTTGGGCTCGATCGCGACGCGGATGACCGGGGCCGGGAAGTCCATGGACTCCAGGATGACCGGGTGCTTCTCGTCGGACAGCGTCTCACCGGTGGTGGTCTGCTTCAGGCCCATGACGGCGATGATGTCGCCGGCGCCCACCGAGTCGATCTCCTCACGCTTGTTCGCGTGCATGCGGTAGATCTTGCCGATGCGCTCCTTCTTGCCCTTGACGGCGTTCAGCACCGAGGTGCCGGACTCCAGGCGGCCCGAGTAGACCCGGACGAAGGTGAGCTTGCCGAGGTGCGGGTCCGACATGATCTTGAACGCGAGCGCGGCGAGCGGCTCGTCGTCCGAGGCCTTGCGGGAGATCTTGACCGTGTCGTCGCCCGGCTTGGTGCCCTCGATGGACTCGACGTCCAGCGGGGACGGCAGGTACTTGACGACGGCGTCGAGCAGGGGCTGGACGCCCTTGTTCTTGAACGCGGTACCACAGAAGATCGGGGTGAAGTCCGAGTTCAGGGTGCCCTTGCGGATCGCGTCCTGCAGCAGCTCGACCGGGATGTCCTCGCCCTCGAGGGCGAGCTCCATGATCTCGTCGCTGACGTTCGACACGGTGTCGATCAGCTGCTCGCGGTACTCGTCCGCCTGCTCCTGCAGCTCGGCCGGGATGTCGACGATGTCGTACATCTCGCCCTTGGCCGCCTCGGCGGACCAGACCAGCGCCTTCATGCGGACCAGGTCGACAACGCCCTGGAAGTCCGCCTCGGCACCGATCGGCAGCTGCATGACCAGCGGGGTCGCGCCGAGGCGGTCCACGATGGTCTTGACGCAGAAGAAGAAGTTGGCGCCCGTGCGGTCCAGCTTGTTGATGAAGCAGATGCGCGGGACGCCGTAGCGGTCGGCCTGCCGCCACACGGTCTCGGACTGGGGCTCGACACCGGCGACACCGTCGAACACCGTCACAGCACCGTCGAGGACGCGCAGCGAACGCTCCACCTCGACGGTGAAGTCGACGTGACCCGGGGTGTCGATGATGTTGATGGTGTGGTCGGCATCGTCGACGGTCCAGTGACAGGTCGTCGCGGCCGACGTGATCGTGATGCCGCGCTCCTGCTCCTGCTCCATCCAGTCCATGGTGGCAGCGCCATCGTGGACCTCACCGATCTTGTACGACACACCGGTGTAGAACAGGATCCGCTCGGTGGTGGTGGTCTTGCCCGCGTCGATGTGCGCCATGATCCCGATGTTGCGGACCTTGGCGAGGTCAAGGGAGGTTGCAGCCATGGTGGCTCGTTCTCTCTCTGTCTAGTGACGGGGTACGGACTACCAGCGGTAGTGCGCGAACGCCTTGTTGGACTCGGCCATCTTGTGGGTGTCCTCGCGACGCTTCACGGAAGCGCCCAGGCCGTTGCTGGCGTCGAGGATCTCGTTCATCAGGCGCTCGGTCATGGTCTTCTCGCGACGGGCGCGCGAGTAGCCGACCATCCAGCGCAGCGCCAGGGTGCTGGCGCGGCCCGGGCGGACCTCGACCGGAACCTGGTAGGTCGCGCCACCGACACGGCGGGACTTGACCTCGAGGGCGGGCTTGACGTTCTCCAGCGCGCGCTTCAGCGTGACGACCGGGTCGGCGCCGCTCTTCTCGCGGACGCCCTCGAGGGCGCCGTAGACGATCCGCTCGGCGGTGGAGCGCTTGCCGTGCAGCAGGATCTTGTTGACCAGCTGGGTGACGACAGGGGAGCCGTAGACCGGGTCGATGATGACCGGGCGCTTCGGGGCGGGGCCCTTACGAGGCATTCTTACTTCTCCTTCTTGGCGCCGTAGCGGCTGCGAGCCTGCTTGCGGTTCTTGACACCCTGGGTGTCGAGCGAACCGCGGATGATCTTGTAGCGGACACCAGGAAGGTCCTTCACACGACCACCGCGCACCAGCACGATGGAGTGCTCCTGCAGGTTGTGGCCCTCGCCCGGAATGTAAGCGGTGACCTCGATCCCGCTGGTGAGGCGCACACGGGCGACCTTACGAAGGGCCGAGTTCGGCTTCTTCGGGGTGGTCGTGTACACACGCGTGCAGACCCCACGGCGCTGCGGGGAACCCTTCAGCGCGGGAGTCTTGTTCTTCTCGACCTTGTCCTGCCGGCCCTTTCGGACCAGCTGCTGGATCGTAGGCACCGTTTCTCCGTTTTCTGTGTGCCAAGGCTTGGTGGAACTAACCTGCGGTGTTCCCTCGCACACGGCCCCGTGGTTCGACCCACGCGGTCGGGTGTGTTGGGTTTTTTCCGGCACGGAATCCCGTGGGCTGATGTACAGCGACGGCGCTTCACGCGCGGCGCGCCGTAAAAGGCGCTCCGGCTCGGCGCGGCGACCGGTGTGCATGCACGCACAAGGACCCGGGGACACCCCAGGCACAAGGTCAGAGCGTACCTAGCGCATCGGGCTCGGTCAAAACAAATGGAACATCGCAGGTCGTGGCCTTGGCGACGGAGTCCCCGAGGGCCTCCGAGGCCGCGGCCGATGCTTATAGCACACTCCCTCACGGCGCGCCCCGCAACTCGTCCCGCGCTCGGCCGACCGGAGTCGGCGGACGGTGACGGACCGGACACGCCGGGCGCGCCCCGTCCGCGGGGGCCTCGGGGAGGGTCGGGGAGGGTCGGCGGGCGCCGGCCCCGTCAGCCGAAGACGGCCACCGTCAGCATGATCGTCGTCCAGAAGGCGATCGACAGCCAGCCGAAGACGATCCCGGTGACGGCCATCCCGTCGCCGTCCTCGTTCCGCTCGGCCGCCTGCCGGCGTCCGATGTGGCCGGTGATCACGGCCGGCACCCCCAGCAGGCCGACGGTCGGCACGCAGAGCAGGCCGAGGACCAGCGAGGTCACCGCCAGGGCGTTGGTCGGCCGGGGCGGCGGCGGGGCCAGGAAGGTCGGCGGCACCGGGACCAGGACCGGTCCGGCCTGCGCCACCGTCATCTGCGGGGCGACCATCGGCCCGGCCGGCAGGTCGGCGACGAGCCGGGCGAGCTGGCCGTAGGTCTGCGCGGTGCTGGCCGCCTCGAAGCGCTCGCCGTACTCGGCGGCGCTGAGCCTGCCCTCGGCGAACGCGGCCTTCAGCACGTCCACCGTGCGCTCGCGGTCCGCGGTCGCCGCCCGCATCGCCGACTGCGGCATCGCGACCTGGGGCATCGCGACCTGCGGCACGGCGGCCGGCGGCATCGGGGGGTACGGCATCGCGGGCGGGCCCGGAACCGGCGGCCGGGCCGCCCCGAACTCCTGCTCACCCCACGGCTGAACGGCCATCCGCCACCTCCCGGTACCCCCGCGCGACCACGGAGCCCCCCGTTCGTCGGACTCTCATAGTGCAGGACGAACGGGGGCTCCGAGTAGTTGCCGATTCTCCCGATCCGGTACACCTCCGGTTCCGCGGGACGTCCCCCGCCGCACCGTTCACCCGTTTGGTCCCGACACGCCTGGGGCATCGCCACAGGAGACAGGCCCGGCCGGGCGGTGGCAGGCTGTCGTCGGGCCCGTTTCGATCATGGAACGACGATCGGCCCCGACCGGTCCGACCACCACCAGAGAGAGCCGCCATGCAGGCATCGGCGCCGCCGCCGTCCCCCGACCCGACCGCCCCCGTGCCCCCTGCCGTTCCCTCGGCCGTGTCCATCCAGGGCCTGTGGAAGCACTTCGGGAGCCAGGCCGCCGTCGCCGGGCTCGGCCTGGAGCTGCCGACCGGGGCGTTCATCGGACTGGTCGGCCCGAACGGCGCCGGGAAGACCACCACGCTGTCGATGGTCACCGGGCTGCTCCGGCCCGACCAGGGGACCGTGCTCATCCACGGCGCCGACGTCTGGGCCGACCCGGTCACCGCCAAGGCCCGGATCGGCATCCTGCCCGAGGGCCTGCGCATGTTCGAGCGGCTCAGCGGCCGCGAGCTGCTCCAGTACAACGGGCGGCTGCGCGGACTGCCGGGCGCCGAGGTCGACCGCCGGGCCGAGGAACTGCTCGCCGTCCTCGACCTCGCCGACCACGCCGACAAGCTGGTCGCCGACTACTCCACCGGCATGCGCAAGAAGATCGGCCTCGCCGCCGCCCTGCTGCACAACCCGGACGTGCTCTTCCTCGACGAGCCGTTCGAGGGCGTCGACCCGGTCTCCGCCCAGACCATCCGCGGCGTGCTCAAGCGGTACGCGGCGGCCGGTTCCACCGTCGTCTTCTCCAGCCATGTGATGGAGCTCGTCGAACAGCTCTGCGACTGGGTCGCCGTCATCAGCGCCGGCCGGGTCATCGCCCAGGGCCCGCTCGACACCGTCCGCGGCGGGCGCAGCCTGCACGAGGCGTTCCTCGATCTGATCGGCGTCCGCGAGGACGACGGCCGGTCGCTCGACTGGCTCGGCGGGGGCGAGCGGTGAGCTCCTCCCCCGCCCCGGCTCCGGCCCCGGCCCCGCTCCCGGCTCCCGTCCCGCTCCCGGCGGCCGGGATCCCCGACGACCGGACGGTCGTCCGCACCCTGGTCTCGCTCAAGCTCCGGCTGCTGCGCAACGGGCTGCGCCGCAGTCGCGGCCGCGCCGCCCTCTACGTGCTCGGCGCCACCGTCGGCCTGCTGTTCGCGACCGGCATCGCCCTGCTGCTGACGGTCCTCCACGACCACGTCGAGCACGGCGCCGCCGGTGACGCGGGCGTCGTCCTGGCCGGCGCGCTCACCCTCTCCTGGGCCGCGATCCCGCTGTTCCTCTTCACCAGCGACGAGAGCTCCGACCCCACCCGGCTCACCATGCTGCCGCTGCGGCCCGGACCACTGCTGCGCGGCTCGGTGCTGGCCGCGCTGCTCGGCCCCGGACCTCTGATCAGCCTGGTGCTGCTCACCGGCGCCGCGCTGTCCGGCGCGCACGGCGCCGCCTCGGCGGTGGCCGGCGCGGTCGGGGTGCCGCTCGCGGTGCTCACCGTGGTGACGCTCTCCCGCGCGGTCGCCGCCGGCAACGCCCGGCTGCTCTCCAGCCGCCGCGGCAAGGACTTCGCCGTCTTCGGCGGCCTGCTCTTCGCGCTGCTGGCGCAGATCGCCAACCTCGGCTCGCAGAGCGTCTTCGGCAAGGCCGGCGAGAACGGCGCCGACCTCGGCCCGCTGGCCCCCTTCGCCGCCGTGCTGCGCTGGATCCCGCCGGTCGGCGCCGTCGACGCGGCGCGCACCGCGGGCGAGGGGCAGTGGCCGCTCGCGCTGCTCCAGCTCGCCGCGACCGCCGCGTTGCTCGCCCTGCTGCTGCGGTGGTGGCGCGCCAGCCTCCAGCAGCTGATGGTCATCGCGGACGCCTCGACGGTGGAGGTCGTCCGCGGCGTCCAGCGGGCGCGGCGCGGCCCGCGCTTCCTGCCGGAGGGCCGGGCCGGCGCGGTGATGCAGCGCCACCTGCGCTACGCCTGGCGCGAGCCCCGGGCCAAGGCCGCCGTCTTCACCAGCATCGGGATGACGCTGGTGATCTGCGTGCTGTCGATCGTCCAGGGCTGGTCGACGGTCTACCTGGTGGCGATGACCGGGATGTTCCTCGGGCTGCAGATGCTCAACCTGTTCGGCATGGACGGCTCCGCGTTCTGGATGGTCGCGGCCACCCTGCTCACCCCGGCGGACGCCCGGGACGAGCTGCGCGGGCGCGCGTACGCCGTCCTCTCCTACGCCGTCCCGGTCACCCTGGTGCTCGCCCTGGTGCTGGCCGCCGCCACCGGCGACTGGTCCGGGCTGCCGGCCGCCGTCGGCGTCGCGTTCGCCCTGCTCGGCAGCGGTCTCGCGATCGGCGCCGTGCTCAGCGTGCTCGCGCCGTACACCATGCCCGCCGACAACAACCCGATGCGCAACGCCGCCCCGGGCCAGGGCGGGCTGGTGATGCTGAACAGCTTCGGCTCGATGTTCGGCAGCGCCCTCGTCGCCGCCCCGGTCGTCGGCTACCTGGTGTGGGCCCTCGCCACCGGCGCCGCCACCTGGCCGCTGGTGTTCGCCGGCCCCCTCTACGGCGCCGCCGTCGCCGCCCTCGGGCTCCGCCTCGCCGCCGGGCGGCTGCTGGAGCGCCTCCCGGAGATCCTGGCCAAGGCCGTCGAACGCTGACACCCGCCGGTGGTCGAAGGTGCAGGGGTACCGGGGTGCCGGGCGGATTTTCGGTGGCGGGCGGTCGGCGGGGACCGTAGCGTCCCGGGCATGAACGCCAAGCGCCCGCTGATCGCCGTCCTGACCGGCGCCGGGATCTCCACCGACTCCGGCATCCCCGACTACCGGGGCCCGAACGGCCTGTGGCAGCGCGACCCGGGCGCGCAGCGGCTGGTCACCGCCGGCCCCTACCTGTCCGATCCCGAGGTCCGCCGCGAGGCATGGCGGTTGCGGGCCGCGACCGGCGCGCTCGCCGCCGAGCCGAACGCCGGCCACCGGGCGCTGGTGGCGCTGGAGCGGTCCGGCCTGCCGGTGCGGGTCCTCACCCAGAACGTCGACGGACTGCACCAGCGGGCCGGGCAGACCCCGCGCAAGGTGCTCGAACTCCACGGCACCGCGCGGGAGGTGCAGTGCGTGGACTGCCGTGCGACCGGCCCGACGGAACAGGCCCTGGAGCGGGTCGCGGCGGGCGAGCCGGATCCGGCCTGCCTGGTCTGCGGCGGGATCCTGCGCCCGCGCACCGTGATGTTCGGCGAGCAGCTGGACACCGAGGTGCTCCGGCAGGCGGAGGCGATCAGCACGGCCTGCGAGCTGTTCATCGCCGTCGGCACCAGTCTGCAGGTCTACCCGGTGGCCGCGCTGCCGTACGACGCGGTGCGGGCCGGTGCCCGGCTGATCGTGGTGAACGGCGAGCCGACGCCGCTCGACGAGGTCGCCGAGGAGGTCGTCCGGGAGCCGATCTCGACCGCCCTGCCGGCCCTGGTGGAACGGCTGGTCGCCCACTCCGGCTGACCGCCCGCGCACGCCGGGCGCGACCGCGCAGAGGGTCGCGGTCTTTCCGAACTGCCAAGTCCCGGCGGCCTGTTCTGCGCTACGCTGCCGCGCGGAGCGGCGTGGTCGGTTTCCGGCCACGGGGGGAGGCCGCGCGGGCGGGGCACGCCCGCGCGCCGCACCGGGGCACGGGCGTGCCCGCTCCGCGGCGGCGCGTACGAAGGAGCCCTCATGACCCCAGGCCTGCTGGACCGGACCGCGCTCGGGGGCGAACTGCGGGCGCTGGCCGACCGCCCCGGACTGGCGCACCGCCAGGAGGAGCTCCGCGAACTGGGCCTGGCGCTCTCCGGGGCGGGCGACCTGGACCGCTGGGCCGAACTCGACCTGGTGCACAGCTTCGTCCGGCCGGAGAGCGTTCGGGCCGCGGTCCGGCCCCGGCCCGCGCCGAGGTTCTGGGCCTGGGCCGAAGCAGCGCTCGGCGGGCTGGTGTTCGTCCCCCTGCTGGTCACCTGGGGCGGGCTGATGCAGGCCAGCAGCGCCTACCGGGCGCTGATCGGCGCGGACCCCCGGCAGGCCGCGCGGCCCTTCCTCCAGCTCTGGCAGACCGGCTTCGAGGGCCGGCTGCCCGGCTGGGCCGGCTTCGGCGACATCGCGCGGTCCGCGACCCTGTTCATCGCGCTGCTGCTGGCGCTGTCCGTCGCGCACGGCCTGCGCAGGGCGGGCACCGAACGCCGCGAGGCGGCGGCCGAGGCCGAGGCGGAGGACCTGCTGGCGGAGCTGGCGCCGCTGCTCACCCGGGCCCAGCTGGTACTGAACGAGCGCCGCCGCTCGACGCCGCAGCGCTTCGCGGCCGAGCTCACCGGCGCGGCGGAGACCCTGGAACGGCTCGTCCGGCAGGCCGCCGACACCCAGCGCGACCTGGGCGCGGCGGCAGTGGCCGTCGAGCGCTCGGTCGCCGGGGCCGAACTGCGGCTGGCCGAGGCGGGCGAGGCGGTGGACCCGCTGCGCCGGGCCGTCGACGGCGTGGAGAAGGCGGTCGACGGCATCGGCCGGGCCGTGGACGGCGTCGGCCGGGCGGTGAAGGACAGCGGGGACCGGCTCGCCGAGACCGTCCGGGACGGCGCGGCGGCCACCGACAGCCTGGTCCACCGGAGCGGGAAGCAGGCCGCCGACGCGGTCGACCTGGTCCGGCAGGCCACCGACCGGGTCGGTACCGGTCTCGCGGACGCCGGGGAGCGGGTGGAGGACGCGGTGCGGGACCTCGCGGTCGCCCAGCGCGGCTTCACCACCGGCGCGGAGACCGTCGCGGACATCGGCGGGCAGGTGCTGGAGCGGCTCGACGGCCTGGCACGGGAGGTCGTGGCGATGGCGGACCGGGTGGCCGCCGCGGCCTCGGCGGCCACCGCCGCGGCGGCCCGGCTGGACGCGGCGGCCGACCGGCGGGACGACCGGTCCCCGGGGATCGTGATGGTGAAGACCTCCGCCGGCCCCGGGCCCGACGAGGGCACCGCCCGGTCCCGGGGCGCCGCCACCGCCGCCCCGGGCGGCGGTTCGGGCAGCGGTACGGCCGGCGGTACGGCCGGCGGTACGGCCGGTGACCTGGACGACCGGACGCTGCTGGACCTGGACGAGGTGCCGGTGCACGGGCAGGGCCGATGAGGGGCCGGTTCCGGACCGCGCGGCCCGCCCCGCGCGGCACCCACCTGGTCGGCTGGCTGTTCGCCGACATGCTGCTGGTGCTCGCCCTGGTCGCGATGGGCGACCAGGGCGACCCGGTGGCCGCCGAACGGGCCGCAGCGACGCCCACCGCCACCCCGGGCGCGAGCGCCACCGCGAGCGCCGCGCCGGTCCCCACCCCGACCCCGACCGGGCCGCGGGGGGTCGAGCACGACCCGGTCACCGTCGACGTGACCGGGGACTCCTCGGACACCGCGGGCCTGGCCGCGCAGATCCGCGCCGCCACCGAGCCGTACGCCGGACGCCAGGCCGCCGTGGTCCTCACCTTCGGCAGCAACCGCGACCCGGGCGCCGGCCAGGCCTACGCCCACACCGTCAACGGCCTGCTCGCGCAGGCCCGTCCGGAGATGTTCCGGGGCACCACCGCCCGGGACTTCATCTCGCTCGCGGACAACCCCCGGCACGCCTCGCTGGAGATCTACTTCTACACCGGTTGACCGCTCCACCGGCGCCGACCGCCGACGCCCTGCCGTTCGAAGGAGAAGTGCAGTGCAGATCCTCCCGTTCTACGCCGTCTGCGACGAGTCCTCGTCCATGACCTTGCACATCGACACCCTCAACAAGGCACTGTTCGAGCTCCACCAGGAGATCAGCACCAATCCGACCGTCGCCGACAAGACCCGGTTCGGGCTGATCGGCTTCTCCACCGACGCCCATGAACTCCAGCCGCTGGTCGACCTGAGCGACCTCGAGGAGCTGCCGGCCCTGGAGGCCTCCGGCCTGACGTCCTACGGCAGGGCCTTCGACCTGCTCCGCCGGGCGATCGAGCGGGACGTGCAGGGGCTGAAGGCGGAGGGCCACGACGTCTACCGTCCGGTGGTCTTCTTCCTCTCCGACGGCGAGCCGACCGACACCGACTGGGAGCAGCCCTACCAGGACCTGCTCGCCGCCGCGTTCCGGCCGCACATCATCGCCTTCGGCATCACCGAGGGCGCCGACCGGACGGTGATCGCGCAGGTCGCGACCTTCAAGGCCTTCATGCAGGAGGACGGGAACGCCGATGTGGCGCCCGCGCTGCGGGAGTTCGCGGCCAGCCTGACCCGGTCGATCGTGCGCTCGGTGAGCGGGGCGACCGCCGCCGGCACCGGTATGAGCCTCCAGGTCGACGACCAGGTGGCCGGCTTCACCGCCGTCTCGCTCGACAAGCTCTGAGCCGGGCCGCCGAATGAATCCGCACGAGAGCCCGCCGCCGGCCGGCCAGGTGCCCGAGCCCGGGCCGGAGCACGCACCGACCCGCAAGGTCGACCCGATCGAGCTCGCCGCCTCGGTCTACGAGGACTGGGACCTCAAGCCGCCGGACCCCGGTCCCGCGCCCGCGCCCGCGCCCGCGCCGGCCGACGCCGTCGTGGGGCCCGTCGTCACCCCCGGGCGGGTGACCCCCGAGGACTTCCTGCCCCGGCCGATCGGCCAGGGCCCGGCCGCCGTCCGCGAGCCGTGGACGGACCCGGTGTCCCCGCTCGGCGGCCCGGTCGAACCGGCCGCACCCGCCGTCGTACCCCCCTCCGGAACGACCGCGCCCACCGGGAGCGCGCCCACCGGCGGCGCCGCCACCACCGCCGCCGACCCGGTCGTCCGGCCGCCCTCGTTCCGGCCCCCGGGACCGCTCGCCCACGTCGGCCGCAAGGCCCCCGCCTATCCCGCCGAACCGACCGACATCCCCACCGTCCGCGGCGGCGACCTCTACGGCGGCCTGCTGCCCGACACCGTCGTGGACGGCGGCCGGTTCGGCCCGGTCACCGTCCGGGCCGCCTCCGTCCGCGGCGACTCGCACCGCTACGCGGCCGAGTGCCGGCAGGACGCCTCGCTGGTGGTCCGGGCCGGCGGCCTGCTGCTGGTCGCGGTCGCCGACGGCGTCGGCTCCCAGCCGCACTCCCACCACGGCTCCAACGGCATCGTCCGGCTGCTGGCCAAGCACGTCCTGCCGAAGGCGGACACCCTGCTGGACCTCCTGCGGACCGGAGCCGCGGCGGACTTCGCCGACCTGACCGGCCGGCTCGTCGCCGCCTCGGCCGAGGGGCTCGCCCAGGAGGCCGAGCGGTTCGGGCATCCGCCGAAGACCTGGTCGACCACCCTCCGGGCGCTGCTGGTGCCGGCCGACCCGGCGGTCCCGGCCCGGGGCTTCCTCGCGGTCGGCGACGGCGGACTGCTGCGCCTGCGCGCGGGCGGCTGGGAGAACCTGGACGCCGACGGGGACGGCGGCGACGGCGCGGGCACCCTGATCAGCACCCGGACGGACTGCCTGCCGGAGGCGTACGAGCGCGCCCGGACGGCGCTGATCACCGACACCCGCCCCGGCGACGTCCTGGTGCTCTGCACCGACGGCCTCGCCCTCCCCCTGGTCAAGGAGCCCGAACTGCGGGAGTTCCTCGGCGGGCGCTGGGGCCGCGAAGTACCCGGCCTGGCCGAGTTCCTCTGGCAGGCCCAGGTCCGGGTGCGCAGCTACGACGACGACCGCTCGGTCGTCTGCCTCTGGGAGGCACCGGCATGACCGCCCCGGACCTCGCCGGCGCGCTGGCCGGCGGTGCGGACCTCGGCCTCGCCCTGCTGCCGTCCGGTCCCGAGGCCGGCCGCGGCGGCCAGGGCCTGGTGCGCCGGCTGGACGGCGTCCCGGGCGTGCTGTTCAAGCGCTACCTGGAGCCCGGACGGGTGCACGGCCCGGCCCTGGCCGAGCTGGTCGCGCTGCGGCTCACCCTGCCGCCGGACGACCGCGACCGGCTGGACGCCCGGGCCGCCTGGCCGCTCTGCCGGGTGGTGGACGGCCCGAGCTGCGTCGGCTTCCTGATGCGCGAGGCACCGGCCTCGATGACCTGGCGGACGGCCTCCGGAGGCTCCAGGCTCACCGAGGCGCAGTACCTGCTCTACCCGGAGAAGCCCGCCACCCGGGGCGTCGTCCGCCCGGACCCGGAGCAGCGGACGGCCCTGGTGCTGGAGCTGCTGGGGCTGATCGACCGGCTGCACCGCCTGGGGCTGGTGATCGGCGACCTCTCGCACGCCAATGTGCTCTGGTCGGTGCGGCCCGGACCGGCGGTGCACCTGCTGGACTGCGACGGCATCCGCCGGCTCGGGGCGGCGCCGGTGCTGGAGCAGGCCGACACCCCCAACTGGTCCGACCCGCTCTCCCCGCACGGCAGCGCCGCCTCGGCGGACAGCGACCGCTACAAGACGGCCCTGCTGGTCGGGCGGATCCTGGCGCAGGACCCGTACCTGGCGCCGGGAGCGCCGTTCGAGCCGCTGCCCGGGGTGCTGACGGAACGGCAGCTGGTCCTGGCCCGCCGGGTCTGGGAGCAGGCCGGCGGACCGTACGGGAGCCGGCCGGACCCGACCGCCTGGCTGCTGGCGCTCGGCGGCCGGGGCAGCATCCCGCTCGCCCCGGCCGGCACGGCGGTGCCGCGTCCGTCCCGGCCGGTCGACCCGCGGCTGTTCGACGGCCGGTCGCCCCGGGGCAGCATCCGGCTGCGGCGGCCGGACTGACGACCGGCGCGAGAGCCACGGGCGGGGGCCCTCCGCCCCTGGGGCCGGACGGAGCGCGTGCGTACGATGATCCTTCCGGCTCCCCCTCACGGCCTGGAGTGATCGACCGATGACGACGACGGTGAAGTTCGACCCCTGGTCCGCGGCGTTCGTGGCCCACCCCTACGACGCGTACACCGAACTGCGCGCCCAGGGTCCGGCGACGTACTTCGAACCCACCGACCAGTGGCTGGTCCCGCGCTACGCCGACGTCGGCGCACTGCTGCGGGACCGCCGCCTCGGCCGCACCTACACCCACCGGTTCAGCCACCAGGAGTTCGGCCGCCCCGAACCCGACCCGGCGCACGAGCCGTTCCACACCCTCAACGACAACGGCCTGCTCGACCTGGAGGCCCCGGACCACACCCGGATCCGCCGCCTGGTCTCCAAGGCCTTCACCCCGCGGATGGTCGAGGGCCTGCGCCCGACCGTGCGGCGGCTGGCCGGCGAACTCGTCGACGACCTGCTCGCGGCCGGCGGCGGCGACCTGATCGCCGCCGTCGCCGAGCCGCTGCCGGTCGCGGTGATCGCCGAGATGCTCGGCGTCCCGGAGTCCGACCGGCACCTGCTGCGCCCCTGGTCGGCCGACATCACCGGGATGTTCGAGCTCAACCCGTCCGAGGAGACCGCCCGCCGGGCCGTCACCGCGAGCACCGAGTTCTCCGACTACCTCCGCGCCCTGATCCGCGACCGCCGCACCGCCCCCGGCACCGACCTGATCAGTGCGCTGATCCAGGCCCAGGAGGGCTCCGACGCGCTCAGCGAGCAGGAGATGGTCTCCACCTGCGTCCTGCTGCTCAACGCCGGCCACGAGGCCACCGTCAACACCACCGGCAACGGCTGGTGGGCGCTGTTCCGCAACCCCGCCGAACTGGCCCGGCTGCGCGCCGACGTGGACGGGCTGCTGCCCACCGCCGTCGAGGAGCTGATGCGCTGGGACACCCCGCTGCAGATGTTCGAGCGCTGGGTGCTGGAGGACATCGAGATCGGCGGCGTGACCGTCCCGCGCGGCGCCGAGATCGCCCTGCTCTTCGGCTCCGCCAACCGCGACCCCGAGCGCTTCACCGACCCCGACCGCCTCGACCTCGGCCGCACCGACAACCCGCACATCACCTTCGGCGCCGGAATCCACTTCTGTCTCGGCGCCCCCCTTGCCAGACTGGAGCTCACCGAGTCCTACGGCACCCTGCTCCGCCGCGCCCCGGGCCTGCGGCTGGTCCGCGAGCCCGAGTGGCGCCCGGGCTACGTGATCCGCGGACTGGAGGAACTGCTGGTCGAGGTGTGACGGACGAAGGGAGCGGCGCGCTCCGGGACTGACCGCCGCCCACCGCCCGGCACGGCGGCCCTCCCGGTGGAACCCGGTCCGGGTGGGGTGCGTCGAAACAGCACCGAGGTGCGGGCACCGGTCCGTGCCGGGACCCACGGGCGAGGTCAGCCATGTCCGCCACGACCGTCCGCACCCGCCGCCCGGCGGTGCTCCTGCTCTGCTGCGCGGCCCTGCTCACCGCCTGCGGCTCCACCGGAACCGGTGCCGGGGCCGGGGTGGTCCGGGCCGAATCCGCCTCGGTGCCACCCGCGGACCCGGCGGCGGTCGCCGCCACCGCGACGGCGACCGCCGCGTTCGGGCTCGACCTGCTGCACGCCCTCACCGCCGACCCCGGCGCGGCCGGCGGCAATCTGGTGCTGTCGCCGTCCGGCCTGGCGACCGTCCTCGCGATGGTGCTGCCCGGGGCCCGGGGCACCACCGCCGAGCAGTTGGCCAAGGCCCTGCGCACCGGGCTCTCCCCCGAGCAGTACGCGCTCGCCACCGGCGCCCTGAACCGCGCCGGCGCTGCGGGCGGCAAGGACGGTACCGTGCTGCGGCGCTCCGACGATGTCTGGGCCCAGCGCGACCTCCCGCTCGACCCGCACTACCTCGGGGTGCTGGCCGCCGGCTTCGGCGCCGGTGTGCGCACCACCGACTTCCGCAAGGACCCGGAGGGGGCCAGGAAGGCCGTCAACGGCGTCGTCGAGAAGGCCACCGAGGGCCGGATCAAGGACCTCTTCGCCAAGGGGCAGATCAGTCCGGACACCCGGCTCGCGCTCACCGACGCGCTGTACCTCAAGGCCGACTGGGCCCGCCCGTTCAAGGCCGGACGGACCACCGGCCTGCCGTTCCACCGCCTCGACGGCTCCGAGGCGCCCGTGCCGACCATGGCCGGTACCGAGTCGCTGCGCTACGCGGAGGGCTCCGGCGGCATCCTCGGCGAGCCCTGGCAGGCCGTCGAACTCCCCTACGCGGGAGGCACCCTGGCGATGGACCTGATCGTGCCCGCGCAGGGCGGCTTCGCCGCGTTCCGCCGGGGGCTGGACCAGGCGCAGCTGGACCTCGTGCTGGGCGCGCTCACCGAGCGGACGGTCGACCTCACCCTGCCGAAGTTCCGGTTCGACAGCGGGAACGAGCTCACGCCCGTGCTGAAGGCCCTCGGCGTCACCGCCGCGTTCGAGGACGCCGACCTCTCCGGCATCCCGGGGCCGGGCGTCGCCGAGCGGCTGCGGATCGGCCCGGTGGTGCAGAAGGCCACCGTCCAGGTCGACGAGCAGGGCACGGTCGCGGCCGCCGGCAGCGGAGTCGGGGTGGATACGATGGCCGCGCCGGTGCCGCGGGACCCGGCCCGGCTGCACATCGACCGGCCGTTCCTGTTCCTGGTCCGGGACACCGCGACCGGACTGCCGCTCTTCCTCGGCCAGGTCACCGACCCTGCGGCGTAGCCGGGTCACCGTCCCCGCGGCACAGCCGACAGCCCGGCGGTCAGACCGGGTAGCGGTCCCCGAGCGCCGGATGGCCCGGCTCCCGGCTGCCGAACAGCACCAGCAGGTCGTCCGCCGTCCGCAGCAGCGTCTCCCGGCCCTCCACCGCCTCGATCCAGTCGGCCGGAAGCCCCGAGGCGCCGTACGCGGCGCCGACCAGATTGCCGCAGACCGCGCCGGTCGAGTCGCTGTCCCCGGAGTGGTTCACCGACAGCAGCAGCGCCGTCCGGGCCGGCTCGGCGCCCTCGGCCCCCGCCAGCAGGCAGTACACCGCGATCGCCAGGCACTCCTCGGCGATCCAGCCGAGGCCGACCCGCTCCACCGCCTCCGCCGACGGCCCGGACTCCTGGGCCACCCGCACCGCCCGGGCCAGCGCCTGCACCGTCTCCTTGGAGGCCGGCCACTCCCGGGTCTGGTCCACGGTCTCGCCGACCGCCGCCCAGGGCTCCGTCCCGGCCGCCAGCCGCTCCACCAGCGCCGCGAAGGCGCCCGCCGCGAGGTAGCCGGTCGGGTGCCCGTGGGTCAGCTGCGCGCACTGCGCGGCCAGTCCGAACGCCTGCTCCGCCCCCAGCCGGCCGAGGCCGAACGGGGCCGAGCGCATCACCGTGCCGCAGCCCTTGGAGTGCGCGTTGATCGGGCCCGGCTGCCCCAGCGCCACCGGCGCCTCGAACACCGGGTGGTACTGCACCCCGGTCAGACAGGCGTTGCCGGGCGCCCGCCGCGCGTACAGGAACGGCTCGCGCAGCAGCCAGCCGTCGTACGGGTGGGGCAGCGGCTCGCGGTCGGGCGCGCCCTGCTGCTGGGTGAGCAGCCACCGCCGGTACGCGCCGTGCACCGCCTCCGGCACCGAACCACCGCCGCCGGACCAGCCCCGGACGAAGCCGCGGATCAGGCCCTCGGCGGTGAAGAGCGTCATCTGGGTGTCGTCGGTGACCTCGGCGACCAGCCCGCCGCCCGGCAGGCCGGTCACCCCGTCCGGCCCGAAGCGCTCGCGGATCTGGTCCAGCCGCTGGAACTCCACCGGCCAGCCCAGCGCGTCGCCGACCGCCCCGCCGAGCAGGGCGCCGCGCACCCGGTCCCGGTAGCCCGTGTCCGTAGTCGTACTCACACTGCCCGTCGTGCTCACACTGCCCGCCCCTCGTCTGTCCCCGTGCCCTGTTGTACCAGTCGGCCCGGTCCCGGCCGAGGCTCCCCGCCGGGCGGACGGCCCCGGGGTCAGCCCCGGATCTCCCCCGAACGGCCGCGCAGGGACGCCCGGTCCGCCGCCGCCCGGCCCGCCGCCCAGCCCTCGCCGTCGCTGACCCGCACCCGCTGCGACACCAGTTTGGGGAACATCCGGCCGACCTCGTGGTCCACCGCCTCGGTGCGCGCCTTCAGGGCCGGCAGCAGCCGCTCGTCCGGGACCAGCTGCTCCGCCGTGCCGTCCTCGCGCAGGTGCCGGCCGGCCGCCGCGTCGCTGGTCGTCCGCTCGGTCGCCTCGGTCAGCCGCTCCCGGATCCGCGCCGCGTACGCGACCAGGAAGGACTGCCGGAACGCCTTGGTCCGGGAGGCCCCGTCCAGGTGCTGCCGGGCCCCGGCCTGCTGCATCGCGTGGGTGGCCTGCACCAGCAGCGAGGTGTACAGCAGTTCGACGCCGTCGAGGTCGGCGTCGAAGCCGATCACGGTGCAGAAGCCGAACTCCTTCGCCCACACCACCCGGCAGCGGTTGGCCGCGGCCACGGCGTCCAGCAGCATCGTCTTGGGGCCCTCGTACGGGTTGTCCACCCCGATCCGCAGCGCGCCCGGGGCGTGCGGGTCGGCACCCTCGACGGCGAGCAGCGCCTCGTCGATGCTGTGCTGGGCCATCAGCTGCTGGGCCTTGGCGGTCAGCGCCTCGGCCTCCTCGGGGAAGTCGGTGGACTCGGCCTTCGCCAGCAGGGCGCGGATCCGCGACAGCATCCGGGGCTCGCCCGCCACCGGGCCGCGCTGCCGCTGCTCCGGGCGGGACGGGCGGGCCGCGTGGCCCGAGTGCCCGGGGGCGGGGCCGACCGGGGCGATCGGCGGCAGCCGGCCCCAGCTGCGCAGCAGCTCCAGCAGCGCGGTGGCCAGCGCGAACCGGTCCAGCCGGTGCCGCTGGGCGAAGCCGGACAGGTACGCCTCGTCGGAGGGCCACCAGACCTCGGCCTCCAGCTCCCGCAGCTGCTCCTGCCAGCGGCGGTCGAGCGCGGCGGCCGGGTGGCGACGCCCCTCGGCGGCGATGAGGTCCACGGCGAGCGCCAGGTGCACCGGCCTCAGGTCGCGCCGCACCACCCGGGCGAGGTCCGCCGGGCGCCAGCCGGCCGACCAGCAGCGGCCGACCGCCGTGTCGGCGTGGCCCAGCGCCGCCCGGCTCACCGCCGGCCACAACCCGGCGGAGGCCGCCAGCAGTGAGGCGCCGGTGTCCAGCGCGAGGTCGAGCCCCTCCTCGGGGGCCGTCACCACCCCGCGCACCGCCGTGTCCAGCAGCACCCCGACGTCCCCGCCCCCGCCGTTGCCACCCTGTCCACGCCTACCCACGCCTACCTCGTCCCACGAACGGTCCCGTGCATCTCCCGCCCATGATGCCGGACCGCCCCGCCGGACGTCGGGTCTCCGGCCGGGGCGCCCTGCCCCGGGACCCCGCCGCTCCGGCCGCTCGGGCCACTCGGGCCACTCGGGCCGCTCCGGCAGATCAGGCAGCTCGGGCCGCTCAGGCAGATCAGGCAGCTCGGACCGCGACCGGCCGGCGGGCCCCCGGGCCGAACCCGGCCAGCTGGGCCAGCGCCACCAGCTGGCAGACCGCGGCGAGCGGCAGGAACGCCAGGTCCGCCGCCGTCAGCACGGTCCCGACGGCCATCAGCACCGGACTCCACCAGCGCAGCACCCGCCCGGCACCGACCGAGGCGCCCACCAGCAGCGCCAGCAGCCCCAGGTGGAACAGCAGCGGGAGCACCGAGTAGAAGACCGGCTCGACACCCGGCCGGCTCTGGACCGCATCGAACAGTCGGTGCTGGTCCGCCTTGTCCACCGCCACCGCGCCGACGTACAGGTCGATCCCGATCTGCCCCAGCGAGGCGGCGAGCCCGGTGAACGCCGCACCCAGCGCCACCCGGCCGGCCGCCCGGGCCGCGGGCGTCCGACGCGGGCCGGGGGCCCGTTCCAGCGCCACCAGCAGCGGGGCGAACAGCAGCAGGGCCAGCAGCAGCAGGCTGTGGCCGACCAGCCAGCCGGGGCCGGGGGCGCGCGATCCGTCCAGCAGCCGGATGCCGCCGTACAGCCCCGCCAGCACGGGGGCGGCGACGACGGCGACGGTGGTGAGGCGGGCGGGCGGCACGGTGTTCACGGGCACTCCTGACGAGGTGGGGTCCGCCGGACCGGCCGGCGGCTCCGGCGAAGGCCGGCACCACGGATCCTGTCCGCCGGGGCCCTCGTCGCGGATCGCCCGCACCGGCGAACCCGGCGGCTCCCCCGCGCGGGGGAGAACCACCCCGCGCACCGGGCCCCGTACTCAGCCCTCGCCCGCCACCACCGCGCCCGCCTCGTAGGCGAACACCACCGCGTGCACCCGGTCCCGCAGCCCCAGCTTGGCCAGCACATTGCTGACATGGGTCTTCACCGTGTGCTCGCTCACCACCAGCTCGGCGGCGATCTCGGCGTTGGACAGCCCCCGGGCCAGCAGCACCAGCGTCTCCCGCTCGCGCGCGGTCAGCTGCTCCAGCAGCCGGGACGGCGGCCGCGCCGGGCGCTCGCCGGAGCCGGGACGGCGGGCGGCGAACTCGCCGATCAGCCGGCGGGTCACCGAGGGCGCCAGCAGCGCGTCCCCGGAGGCCACCATCCGGACGCCGTGCGCCAGGTCGTCGCGGCGGACGTCCTTGAGCAGGAAGCCGCTGGCGCCCGCGTACAGCGCGTCGAAGACGTAGTCGTCGATGTCGAAGGTGGTCAGCATGATCACCTTGGTGCCCGGGTGGTCGGCGCACACCCGCCGGGCCGCCTCCAGACCGTCCATGACCGGCATCCGGACGTCCAGCAGCAGCACGTCCGGACCGTGCACGCGGACCGCCTCGACCGCCTCGGCCCCGTCCGCCGCCTCGGCGACCACCTCGATGTCCGGCTGCGCGTCCAGGATCATCCCGAACCCGGCCCGCACCAGCTCCTGGTCGTCCGCGACGACCACCCTGATCGGCTTCACGCCCGCACCCCCTTCCCGCCGCCCAGCGGCAGCCGGGCGCTCACCAGGAACCCCCGGCCCTCCGGCCCGGGACCGGCCTCGGCCCGGCCGCCGCAGGCCGCCGCCCGCTCCCGGATGCCGACCAGCCCCCGGCCGCCGGAGAGGCCGCCCGCCGCGCGGTCCGGCCGCAGCCGCACCCCGCGCCCGTCGTCCGACACCAGCACCACCAGTTCCGTCCCCTCCCGGACCACCCGGACCTCGATCCGGCCGGCCTCCGCGTGCTTGACCGTGTTGGTCAGCGCCTCCTGCACGATCCGGTAGCCGGCCGCCTCGACGTCGGCGGGCAGCGGTCCGGCCGGATCGTCGACCTCCAGCTCGACCCGCACCCCGGTGCGGCGCACCCGCTCGGCCAGCGCGGGCAGTTCGGCCAGCCGGGGCTGCGGGGCCAGCTCCGGCACCGCGCCGTCCTCCTTCAGGACCCCCAGGACCCGCCGCAGCTGGACCATGGCGTCCCGCCCGGAGTCGGCGATGGTGTCGAAGACCTTGATCGCCCGCTCGGGGTCGCCGCGGACCACCAGCGGCCCCGCCTCGGCCTGGATCACCATCAGCGAGACGGCGTGCGCCAGGATGTCGTGCATCTCCCGCGCGATCCGGGCGCGTTCCTCGGCCACCGCGCGGGCAGCGTCACTGGCCGCCCGCCGGCCGGCCTCCCGGGCCCGCTCCGCCTCCACCGCCGCCAGCCGCCGCAACTCCCGCACCAAGCAGCCGAAGACGAACGCGCCGACCGAGGTGAGCAGCGAGAACAGCGCGCCGTTCGGCGAGCGGGTGCCCACCACATTGGCGACCACCGTCACCGCCAGCACCGTCCAGCGCTGCCGCTCCCCGGCCCGGTCGGCCACCGTGTAGAGGGCGATCACCGCGTACAGCGGCAGCTGCGGCATCGCCGAGTGGGCGAGCACCGAGAGCGCCGCCGACAGCCCGCCGCTGATCACCAGTACGGTGACCGGCGCCCGCCGCCGCCAGGGCAGCGGCAGGGCCGTCCCGAACGCCAGCAGGTAGACCCACCAGTCCCAGGCGGTGTCGTCGTGGTACACCGACCAGAGCGAGACCGCCGCCGAGCCCACCGCCAACAGGCCGTCGACCACGTACGGGTCGACCCCGGTCAGCCGGGCGCGCCACCGCGCCGCTCGTCCCGCCACAGCGTCTCCCCCGTACCCGGGGACCCCCTCCCCGCCGAGAAGATCATGCCCGACCGGCAGCGCGGTGGGCAGTCCCGGCCCGGCCCCGGGCCCAACCCCGGCCCCCGGCCCGGCCACCGGCTCAGCCACCGACGACCGCCACGCCCCCGGTCCCGGCCCGCGCCGTGATGCTGCGGGCCGCGCCGGCCTGCCGGGGCACCGTCACCTCGACCCCGCCGACCTCGGTCCCGGCGTCCACCGCGTACGGCTCGCCCCCGGGCACCGAGACCCTGACCCCGCCGACCTCCGACCGGGCCTCCACCGAGACCGGACTCGCGGCGAAGGAGAGCTCGACCCCGCCGGTGTCCGCGGTCACCCGCACCTTCGCCGAGGTCAGACCGCTCGCCTCCACCCCGCCGACGCCGGCCGAGGCCCGCACCTCCCCGGCCAGGCCGCGCAGCCGGATCCCGCCGGTCCCGCTGTTCAGCCGCACCGCCGTGCCGGCCGGGACGGTCACCTCGTAGCCGACCCCGCAGTCCGAGCAGTCGTACGCCAGCCGGAGCGTTCCGTCCACCAGCGAGTGCCTGGTCCGCGGCGGGTCGCCGCGGAAGTCCTGCTTCTCGACCACCCGCAGGGTGTCCCCGGCGCGGACGTCGATGCCGCCGGTCCCCCCGTCCACCACCAGCTCGTCCACCGGCCCGGCCACCCCGTAGGAGACCGTCAGCCGCTCGCGGCCCTCCTCCCGGTCCCAGAAGCTGCCGACCGCGCCCAACGCCACCGCCCCGGTGATCGCCGCCGCCCCCAGTACCCGTCGCACGCCCATGCCCGCGTCCTCCACCCGTCCTCGTTCCGACGGGTCCGAGCCTGCCGCGCCCGACCCCCGCGACGCCTCCCCCGCGGGACCGGTCTCCCGCCCTCCCCCGCGCGACGGAGCCCGGGAACGCCGCAGGGCGGCCACCCCGTTCGGGGTGACCGCCCTGCGATCAGGAACCTTCGACTCAGCCGGTGTACGGGCCGTAGTCGTAGTCGTCCAGCGGGACCGCCTGGCCGGAGCCGGCGCCGAAGGGCGACAGGTCGTAGTCGTCGTAGCCGACGGCCGAGTACATCGCGGCCTTGGCCTCCTCGGTCGGCTCGACCCGGATGTTGCGGTAGCGGGGCAGACCCGTACCGGCCGGGATGAGCTTACCGAGGATGACGTTCTCCTTGAGGCCCAGCAGCGGGTCCGACTTGGCGTGGATCGCCGCGTCGGTGAGGACCCGGGTCGTCTCCTGGAAGGAGGCGGCCGACAGCCAGGACTCGGTGGCCAGCGAGGCCTTGGTGATACCCATCAGCTGCGGACGGCCGGAGGCGGGGTGACCGCCCTCGGAGACCACGCGACGGTTCTCGGTCTCGAAGCGGCCGCGCTCGACGAGCTCGCCCGGGAGCAGCTCGGCGTCGCCCGACTCGATGATCGTCACGCGGCGGAGCATCTGCCGGATGATGATCTCGATGTGCTTGTCGTGGATCGACACACCCTGCGAGTTGTAGACCTTCTGGACCTCGGCGACCAGGTGGATCTGGACGGCACGCTGGCCCATGATTCGCAGCACGTCGTGCGGGTTGGTGGCACCCATGGTCAGCTTCTGGCCGACCTCGACCGCCTCGCCCTCGCTGACGAGCAGCTTCACACGCTTCGAGACCGGGTAGGCGATCTCGTCGGTGCCATCGTCCGGCGTGACGACCAGCTTGCGGGTCTTCTCGGTGTCCTCGATGCGGACCCGGCCCTGGGCCTCCGAGATCGGGGCCACACCCTTGGGGGTACGGGCCTCGAAGAGCTCGACGACACGGGGAAGACCCTGCGTGATGTCGTCACCGGCCACACCACCGGTGTGGAAGGTACGCATGGTCAGCTGGGTACCGGGCTCACCGATGGACTGGGCGGCGATGATGCCGACCGCCTCACCGATGTCGACCAGCTTGCCGGTGGCCAGCGAACGGCCGTAGCAGAAGGCACAGGTGCCGACGGCCGACTCGCAGGTCAGGATCGAGCGGGTCTTGACCTCGCTGATGCCGTGGCGGATCAGCTCGTCGATCAGCACGTCACCGAGGTCGGTGTTGGCGGTGGCGAGGAGCTTGCCGTCCACCGTGATGTCCTCGGCGAGCATGCGGGCGTAGACGCTGGTCTCGACGTCGTCCGTCTTGCGCAGGACGCCGTTCTCGACCGTGCCGATCGCCAGCTTGAGGCCGCGCTCGGTGCCGCAGTCCTCCTCGCGAATGATGACGTCCTGGGAGACGTCGACCAGACGACGGGTGAGGTAGCCGGAGTCGGCGGTACGGAGAGCGGTGTCGGCCAGACCCTTACGGGCACCGTGGGTCGAGATGAAGTACTCGAGAACGGTGAGGCCCTCACGGAACGACGCCTTGATGGGACGGGCGATCGTCTCGTTCTTCGCGTTCGACACCAGACCACGCATACCGGCGATCTGGCGCATCTGCATCATGTTTCCTCGAGCGCCCGAGTCCACCATCATGAAGATGGGGTTGGTCTTCTCGAAGTTGGCGTTCATCGCCTCGGCGACCTCGTTGGTCGCCCGGGTCCAGATGCCGATGAGCTCCTGCTTGCGCTCGTCGTTGGTGATCAGACCGCGCTCGTACTGCTTCTGGATCTTCTCGGCCTGCGCTTCGTAGCCCTCGAGGATCTGGGCCTTCTGCGGCGGGACGACGACGTCCGAGATCGAGACGGTGACACCCGAGCGGGTGGCCCAGTGGAAACCGGCCGCCTTCAGGTTGTCCAGGGTCGCCGCGACGACGACCTTGGGGTAGCGCTCCGCCAGGTCGTTGACGATCGCGGAGAGCTGCTTCTTGCCCACCTCGTAGTCGACGAACGGGTAGTCCTCGGGCAGCAGCTCGTTGAAGAGCGCGCGGCCCAGGGTCGTCTTCAGACGGAAGGACTCGCCCTCGAACCAGGACGACTGGCCGTCCTCCTCCAGCGGCGGGGTCCAGCCGCGCGGCGGAACGGTGCCGATCGGCAGGCGCAGGTCGATCGGAGCCTGGACGCCCAGCTCGCGGGCGTCGAAGGCCATGATCGCCTCGGCGGTCGACGAGAAGGTGCGGCCGGCGCCCTTCACGTTGTCGCGGTCCGAGGTCAGGAAGAACAGACCGAGCACCATGTCCTGGGTCGGCATGGTGACGGGGCGACCGTCGGCCGGCTTCAGGATGTTGTTCGAGGACAGCATCAGGATGCGGGCCTCGGCCTGCGCCTCCGCGGAGAGCGGCAGGTGGACGGCCATCTGGTCACCGTCGAAGTCCGCGTTGAACGCGGTGCAGACGAGCGGGTGGATCTGGATGGCCTTGCCCTCGACCAGCTGCGGCTCGAAGGCCTGGATGCCGAGGCGGTGCAGGGTGGGCGCACGGTTCAGCAGGACCGGGTGCTCGGCGATGACCTCTTCGAGGACGTCCCACACGACCGGGCGGGCGCGCTCGACCATGCGCTTGGCCGACTTGATGTTCTGCGCGTGGTTCAGGTCCACCAGGCGCTTCATCACGAACGGCTTGAAGAGCTCCAGCGCCATGGCCTTGGGCAGACCGCACTGGTGCAGCTTGAGCTGCGGGCCGACGACGATGACCGAACGGGCCGAGTAGTCGACTCGCTTGCCGAGCAGGTTCTGACGGAAACGACCCTGCTTGCCCTTCAGCATGTCGCTGAGGGACTTCAGCGGGCGGTTGCCCGGGCCGGTGACCGGACGGCCGCGACGGCCGTTGTCGAACAGCGCGTCGACGGCCTCCTGGAGCATGCGCTTCTCGTTGTTCACGATGATCTCGGGCGCGCCGAGGTCGAGAAGCCGCTTCAGGCGGTTGTTGCGGTTGATGACACGGCGGTACAGGTCGTTCAGGTCGGAGGTCGCGAAGCGGCCACCGTCCAGCTGCACCATCGGACGCAGGTCCGGCGGGATGACCGGGACGCAGTCCAGCACCATGCCGTTGGGCTTGTTGGTGGTCTGCAGGAACGCGGAGACGACCTTGAGGCGCTTGAGCGCACGGGTCTTCTTCTGGCCCTTGCCGGTGCGGATGATCTCGCGCAGGCGCTCGGACTCCTCCGCCAGGTCGAAGGTCTCGAGGCGGTCCTTGAGGGCCGCCGCGCCCATCGAGCCGGAGAAGTAGGTGCCGAAGCGGTCGCGCAGCTCGCGGTAGAGCAGCTCGTCGCCCTCGAGGTCCTGGACCTTGAGGTTCTTGAAGCGGGCCCACACCTCGTCGAGGCGGTCGAGCTCGCGCTGCGCGCGGTCGCGCAGCTGCTTCATCTCGCGCTCGGCGCCCTCGCGCACCTTGCGGCGCACGTCGGCCTTGGCGCCCTCGGCCTCCAGCTCGGCGAGGTCGGTCTCGGCCTTCTTGGCGCGGGTCTCCAGGTCGGAGTCGCGACGGTTCTCGATCTGCTGGCGCTCGACCGAGACGTGCGCCTCCAGGGACGGCAGGTCGCGCTGACGGCGCTCGTCGTCCACCCAGGTGATCATGTAGGCGGCGAAGTAGATGACCTTCTCGAGGTCCTTCGGCGCCAGGTCCAGCAGGTAGCCGAGGCGGGACGGCACACCCTTGAAGTACCAGATGTGGGTGACCGGGGCGGCCAGCTCGATGTGGCCCATCCGCTCACGGCGCACCTTGGCGCGGGTCACCTCGACGCCGCAGCGCTCACAGATGATGCCCTTGAAGCGGACGCGCTTGTACTTGCCGCAGTAGCACTCCCAGTCCCGGGTCGGACCGAAGATCTTCTCGCAGAAGAGTCCGTCCTTTTCGGGCTTCAGGGTGCGGTAGTTGATGGTCTCCGGCTTCTTGACCTCGCCGTGGGACCACTGGCGGATGTCGTCGGCGGTGGCCAGGCCGATGCGGAGCTCGTCGAAGAAGTTGACGTCAAGCACTGGTCGTCAAGCCCTCTTTCGTAAGTCGAGAGTCGTTCATGTGGTCTGAGGGGGGCCTGGGGGCGGGCCGGCTGCTCGGTGAGCAGCCGGCCCGGCCTCCGTCAGACCTCTTCGACGCTGCTCGGCTCGCGCCGGGACAGGTCGATGCCGAGCTCCTCGGCGGCGCGGAACACGTCCTCGTCGGAGTCCCGCATCTCGATGGACTGGCCGTCCGAGGACAGCACCTCCACGTTGAGGCAGAGCGACTGCATTTCCTTGATGAGCACCTTGAAGGACTCGGGAATGCCGGGCTCGGGGATGTTCTCGCCCTTGACGATGGCCTCGTAGACCTTCACACGGCCGAGGACGTCGTCGGACTTGATGGTGAGGAGCTCCTGCAGCGCGTAGGCCGCGCCGTACGCCTCGAGGGCCCACACCTCCATCTCACCGAATCGCTGACCACCGAACTGCGCCTTACCACCGAGCGGCTGCTGGGTGATCATCGAGTACGGACCGGTCGAACGGGCGTGCAGCTTGTCGTCGACCAGGTGGTGCAGCTTGAGGATGTACATGTAGCCGACCGAGACCGGCATCGGGAACGGCTCGCCGGAGCGGCCGTCGAACAGCCGGGCCTTACCGGTGGAGTTCACCAGGCGCTCACCGTCACGGGTGAGGGTGGTGTGGTCCAGCAGGCCGGTGATCTCGTCCTCGCGGGCGCCGTCGAAGACCGGGGTGGCGAGGTTGGTGCCACCGTCGACCTGGTCGGCGCCGATCGCCTGCAGGCGCTGGGCCCACTCGTCGGCGAGACCGGAGACGTCCCAGCCCTGCTTGGCGAGCCACCCGAGGTGGATCTCCAGGACCTGTCCCGGGTTCATTCGGGACGGGACACCCAGCGGGTTGAGGATGATGTCGACCGGGGTGCCGTCCTCCAGGAACGGCATGTCCTCGACCGGCAGGATCTTCGAGATGACGCCCTTGTTGCCGTGACGGCCGGCGAGCTTGTCACCGTTGGTGATCTTGCGCTTCTGGGCCACGTAGACGCGGACCAGCTGGTTGACGCCCGGGGGCAGCTCGTCGCCCTCTTCGCGGTCGAAGACGCGGACGCCGATGACCTTGCCGGACTCACCGTGCGGCACCTTCAGCGAGGTGTCGCGGACCTCACGGGCCTTCTCGCCGAAGATCGCGCGGAGCAGGCGCTCCTCCGGGGTCAGCTCGGTCTCGCCCTTGGGCGTGACCTTGCCGACCAGGATGTCGCCGGTGACGACGTCGGCGCCGATGCGGATGATGCCGCGCTCGTCGAGGTCGGCGAGGACCTCCTCGGAGACGTTCGGGATGTCCCGGGTGATCTCCTCGGGGCCCAGCTTGGTGTCACGGGCGTCGACCTCGTGCTCCTCGATGTGGATCGAGGAGAGGACGTCGTCCTGCACGAGGCGCTGCGACAGGATGATCGCGTCCTCGTAGTTGTGACCCTCCCAGGACATGAACGCCACGAGCAGGTTCTTGCCGAGGGCCATCTCGCCCTCGTCGGTGCAAGGACCGTCGGCGAGCACCTGGCCGGACTCGACCCGGGCGCCCTCGTCCACGAGCACCTTCTGGTTGAAGGCGGTGCCCTGGTTGGAGCGGGTGAACTTGGCGGCGCGGTACGTGGTGTACGTGCCGTCGTCGTTCGCCACGGTGACGTAGTCGGCCGAGACCTCCTGGACGACACCGGCCTTCTCGGCGGTGATGACGTCCGCGGCGTCGACGGCGCAGCGGTACTCCATGCCGGTACCGACCAGCGGGGCCTCGCTCTTCAGCAGCGGCACCGCCTGGCGCATCATGTTCGAGCCCATGAGCGCGCGGTTGGCGTCGTCGTGCTCGAGGAACGGGATCATGGCGGTCGCGACCGACACCATCTGGCGCGGCGAGACGTCCATGTAGTCGATCTCGGTGCCGGGGATGTAGTCGATCTCGCCGCCGCGGCGGCGGACCAGGACACGCGGCTCCGCGAAGGACAGCTCCGCCGTCAGCGGGGCGTTGGCCTGCGCGATGACGAAGCGGTCCTCCTCGTCGGCGGTCAGGTAGTCGACCTGCTCGGTGACGACACCCTCGATGACCTTGCGGTACGGGGTCTCGATGAAGCCGAACGCGTTGACCCGGCCGTAGGAGGCGAGCGAGCCGATCAGACCGATGTTCGGGCCTTCGGGGGTCTCGATCGGACACATGCGGCCGTAGTGCGAGGGGTGCACGTCACGGACCTCGAAGCCGGCCCGCTCACGGGACAGACCACCGGGGCCGAGGGCGGACAGACGGCGCTTGTGGGTCAGGCCCGACAGCGGGTTCGTCTGGTCCATGAACTGCGACAGCTGGCTGGTGCCGAAGAACTCCTTGATGGAGGCGACGACCGGCCGGATGTTGATCAGGGTCTGCGGCGTGATCGCCTCGACGTCCTGGGTGGTCATGCGCTCGCGCACGACGCGCTCCATACGGGCGAGACCCGTACGGACCTGGTTCTGGATGAGCTCGCCCACGTTGCGCAGGCGGCGGTTGCCGAAGTGGTCGATGTCGTCGACCTCGACGACGATGTCGCGGCCGGACTCGTCCTGCCACTCCACCTCGCCGGCGTGCAGCTTCACCAGGTACTTGATCGCACCGATGATGTCGGGCTCGGTGAGCACGCCGGAGTCCAGCGACTCGGCGTTGCCGAGCTTGCGGTTGACCTTGTAACGGCCAACCTTGGCGAGGTCGTAGCGCTTCGGGTTGAAGTAGAGGTTCTCCAACAGCGTCTGCGCGGCCTCGCGCGTCGGCGGCTCCCCGGGACGCAGCTTGCGGTAGATGTCGAGCAGCGCGTCGTCCTGGCCCTGGGTGTGGTCCTTCTCCAGGGTGGCGCGCATCGACTCGTACTCGCCGAACTCCTCGAGAATCATCTCGTTGGTCCAGCCGAGGGCCTTGAGCAGCACGGTGACCGACTGCTTGCGCTTGCGGTCGATGCGAACGCCGACCATGTCGCGCTTGTCGATCTCCATCTCGAGCCAGGCACCGCGCGAGGGGATGACCTTGCAGGAGTAGATGTCCTTGTCGGACACCTTGTCCAGGGTGGAGTCGAAGTACACGCCCGGCGAGCGGACGAGCTGCGACACGACGACACGCTCGGTGCCGTTGATCACGAACGTGCCCTTGTGGGTCATGAGCGGGAAATCGCCCATGAAGACCGTCTGAGACTTGATCTCACCGGTCTCGTTGTTGGTGAACTCGGCCGTGACGAAGAGCGGGGCCGCGAACGTGAAGTCGCGGTCCTTGCACTCGTCAATGGAGTTCTTCGGCGGCTCGAAACGGTGGTCGCGGAAGGTCAGCGACATCGACCCGCTGAAGTCCTCGATCGGCGAGATCTCCTCGAAGATCTCCTCCAGACCGGACTTCGTGGGGACGTCCTGACCGTTGTCCAGCGCCCGCTCGACCCGGGTCTTCCAGGCCGCGTTACCGAGCAGCCAGTCAAAGCTCTCGGTCTGCAGGGCCAGGAGGTTAGGGACCTCGAGGGGCTCCTTGATCTTCGCGAACGAGACGCGGAGCGGGGCGGTGGATGCGGCGGAATTGTTCGAGGCGTTGCGCGGCGCGGCCAAGAGGGGGGTCCTTCCGAGGGCTCGGAGCTCACTACGCGCGTACCGGCCGGGCCTTCAGTGGCTCGGTCCCACCTCCCTCGCCGCTGGCCTCCGCCGAGGTCGAAACCTCAGGTCAGAGCCGCTTTGCGGAGGCGGTGCCAGACCCCTTCAGGGCAACGCAAACTCCGGGCGACGAGTCACGGAGCAGCTAACAGGCAGCGCAAAGGGACAGTGTAGCCAAAGGCGACACTGCTGTCCAGCTCTGATTCGGAGACCGAATCGGAGACTCCTCCCGGTAGCCGTCGGGCGCGAACGCCCTCCGGGTACTGCAGCGGCCCGGACTCGTCCGGGCCCACGACTCACGTGGAGTCACTTCCCTCCGGAGCCGCCGGTTATGCATCCGGCGGTCGACCAACCGGGGCGGACTCGCGCCTTGAGAATCGCGCGCGCCCGCCGGGTTCGTCAAGGGCCCGCCTCCGGTGCGGGCCTCGTCCCTTTCATCGCTCCGGGCCACCCCGGCGTTACAGATGCCGTGGTCGGGGCCGTAGCCGATGACAGCGATCACCATACCCGTCCGCACCGACAGTGCCGAGTGCCCGATCGGCCACGCCGCCGCGTCCGGCCGGCGACCCGCCGGGGACCGGCCCGGGACGCACCGGGGAGCGGCCGCCGGACGGCCGCCGACCGGCCGTCCGGGGCCCGGCGGCCACCGGCGCGGCGGCCCGGAACCGCGGCCCGGCGCCGGTCGGGAAGCGGCCGGACGGCGCCGGAAACGCAAAAAGCCGGGCCGACCACCCGCAAGGGTGATCGGCCCGGCCCACTGCCCCCTCAGAGGGGGCGGCGAGTCACTTGACGGTGACCTTGGCGCCGGCGCCCTCGAGAGCGGCCTTGGCCTTCTCGGCAACGTCCTTGGCAACCTTCTCCAGGACCTTGGCACCAGCGGTGTCAACGAGGTCCTTGGCCTCCTTCAGGCCGAGGGAGGTCAGGGTGCGCACCTCCTTGATGACCTGGATCTTCTTGTCGCCCGGGCCATCCAGGATGACGTCGAACTCGTCCTGCTCCTCGACGGCCTCGGCAGCGACGCCCGGGCCGGCGATGCCGGCGACGGCGACCGGCGCGGCGGCGGTGACGTCGAACTTCTCCTCGAAGGCCTTCACGAACGCGGCCAGCTCGATGAGGGTCAGGTCCTCGAACTGCGCGAGCAGCTCGTCCTGGGTCAGCTTCGCCATGATTGGCGTCCTTCCACTAAATCGGCAGGTGGTGCCGGATGTACGGGTTGGCGGGCGTACGGGCCCGCAGCGAGGCAGGGCCTCGGCCGATTACTCGGCCGCGGTCTCCTCGGCGGCGGGAGCCGGCGTACCGGCACCGCCCTGCTCGACCTTTTCCCGAAGGGCCTCGACCGTGCGGACGAGCTTCGAGGGCAGGGCCTGGAAGAGCGCGGCAGCCTGCGACTGCTTGCCCTTCATGGCACCCGCCAGCTTGGCGAGCAGCACCTCGCGGGACTCGAGGTCCGCGAGCTTCTTGATCTCGTCGGCGGACAGCGCCTTACCGTCAAGGACACCGCCCTTGATGACGAGAGCAGGGTTCTCCTTGGCGAAGTCACGCAGAGCCTTCGCCGACTCCACCGGGTCACCGGTGACGAAGGCGACAGCCGTCGGACCGGCGAACAGGTCGTCCAGCTCCGTGATCCCGACCTCGTTGGCCGCGATCTTGGTCAGCGTGTTCTTCACCACGGCGTACTGGGCGTTCTCGCCCAGCGAGCGACGCAGGGTCTTGACCTGCTTCACCGTCAGACCGCGGTACTCGGTCAGCACCGCAGCGTTCGAGCCACGGAAAAGCTCCGTGATCTCGGCGACGGCAGCAGCCTTGTCGGGCCTAGCCATAGGCTTACGCCTCCTTCCGTGATGTCGAAATCAGGCCGACCGCGAGAGTCGACCATTCGCGCCTCGAACCACTGGACGGAGGAGAACCTCTGCGGAAAAGCAGATGAGCCCCGGTGCGCAGGCGCACGGGGCTCTTGGTGAACTCGACGGGTCCACGTGCGAGGCACGCGACCCGGAGATCGAAGCTCCAAACAATCCTGCGCGGGCTGCCCGCGCACGAGGCGCGGATCCTTCGGTCACGCACTCCCTGACGGGGGCAGCGCGACAACCAGCGGTCTTTGGCTTCCGCCACAGTAGCCGGACGCCGCCGTCCGGGGCAAATCGCCCCTGGCGGGGGCGGCCGGACCGGCTCAGCGGGCCGTGGGCGGGATGCTGCGGGTACCGGTGTCCACGGTGTCCGACTCGGCCGGGGCCTGCGCCGAGAGCGGGCCGCCGGGCTCGGTGTAGAGCACCGAGTCGTCCAGCCGGCCGCTGTCGCCGGCCCCGGTCCGCTGCAACCGGACCAACTGGTCCTTGTCGTTCAGCCAGAGGTCCAGGGTGAGCGAGGCCGAGGCGCCGGGCGCCAGCGCCGTCCGCAGCCCCTCCCGGCGGGCCGGGCCCAGCTGGGTCTGCGCCGCCGCGTAGCGGGCCGCGTCGGTACTCACCCGGTAGTGCTCCACCGTGGAGTCCTCGAACTTCTCCTCGCCGACGTACTGGGCCGTGGTCCCGTCGGCGGTCGCGGCGGCCAGCGCCACCACCGGGTTGAGCAGGTCGATCAGCCCGGCGTACGGGATCTCCCGGTGGCCGTCCGGTCCCGGTGCCCCGGAGAACCGCTCCCAGTGCCGCCCGCCCAGCCGGGCCGCGGTGGCCGCGTCGCCGCCCTCGTAGGCGACGGTGTCCACGACGATCAGTTGCTCGGCCGCCGCCGGGGTGGAACGTTTGACCTGGAGCGCGGTCTTCGGCTGCCAGAACAGCGGGCCGGAGCCGGCGTCCGAGCCCAGCCGGTAGCTCACCTTGGCCCGGCGCGCGGTCTGCATGGCCAGCTGGGCCGAGAGCAGCACGCCGTGCGGCGAGCGGTCGGTCGGCTTGGCCGGCCAGGTCGGGGAGGCGCTGCTGGGCGTGGGCGTCGGGGCACCGGACTCGCTCGGCGAGCCGCCCGGGGCCGGACCGTCCGCCCCGCCGCACCCGCTCAGGCCGCCCGCCAGCACCGCGACGGCGACCACCGCCGCCAGCCGCTGCCGCACCGCCATCCAGGCCTCCCCGTCGGATCCGTCCTCGGCGGACGGCCACCCAGGCCGGCCCGTCCGCTCCCGCCCACCTTGCCACCCGGTCCCGCGCGGCTCCGTGGCACCCCCCGCCACTCGGCCGCACCGACCGGGCCTCGGCGGCCGGTTCAGCCCGCCGGGGTCGGCGGCGCGGCGGGAGCCTCGGCGGGTGCGTCGGTGGCGCCCTCGGCCGGCTCGGCGCCCTCGGCGATGTCCGTGGTGGTGACCACGGCGCCGGACGCGCCCCTGACCGTGGACCGCACCCGCAGCAGCCGGTCCCCCGGCGCCACCCAGAAGTCGTACTCGACGGCGGCGACCCCGCGCCGCTCGTAGTAGTCGAGCTTCTCGTTCAGCCGGGCCGGGCTCACGCCCTCCTCGGCGCCGAAGTAGTCCGCCACCGGCGCGGCGCCCCGGTAGTGCGCGACCGTCCCGCCGTTCAGCTCCTCGCCGCCCAGCGGGGTGAGCTTGCCGGCCAGCGCCATCAGCCGCGCCGACCCGCCCGGATTGGCGAGCAGGCCCGTGATCCAGCCGCCGGACCAGCCGCTCTGTCCGCCCGCGACGGCACGCGGGTCCAGCGACTCCGCCCGGTCCCGGTCCGCGGTCCGGGGCGCCGCGCCGGTGTATCCGAGGTCCAGGGCGCCGTCCCGGCCCCGCAACCGGCCGGTGCCCAGCTCGTCGGTCACGGTCAGCTCGGCCGAGTCGTGGGCGCCCCAGGACACCGCGCCGCTCGCGCTCCGCCGACCCGCCGGGCCCTCCTCGACCGCCTGGATCCTCGCCCCGCCCGCGTCGTCCAGCCGTTGCGAGGCGGACAGCAGCACCTGCCGGGGCGGCCGGACGGTGGGCCGGTCGCTGATCGGGGTGCGGTCGCCGGAGACGGCCAGCACACTGCACGCGGTGAGGCCTGCGGCGAGCAGCAGCAGGGCCGCCCCCTTGGCGGCGGGGCGAAGGGCGGGCACGGCACACTCCGGCGGTCGGACGGCGGCGGGCTCCCTCGGCCGGGAACGCGCGGGCGGACCGGCCGAGCGTACGACGGACCGTGCGGCCGTTCCCCCGGCAGGGGGTATCGATCGGGAAACGACGGCGGGCCCGCACCCCCGGTGAAGGGGGTACGGGCCCGCCGTACGAAGGTCGGCTGCGATCAGACCGCGGCCGGGTCCTCCTCGGTGAGGAGGTTACGGGTGCGGTTCGGGTCCACCAGGATGCCGGGGCCGATGGTGGTCGAGAACGCGGTCTTCTTGATGTAGCGGCCCTTGGCGGCGGACGGCTTGGCGCGGAGCACCTCGTCCAGCGCGGCGGCGTAGTTCTCGACCAGCTGCTCGTCGGTGAAGGAGGCCTTCCCGATGATGAAGTGCAGGTTCGAGTGCTTGTCGACGCGGAACTCGATCTTGCCGCCCTTGATGTCGTTGACAGCCTTGGCGACATCCGGGGTGACGGTGCCGGTCTTCGGGTTCGGCATCAGGCCACGGGGACCGAGCACGCGGCCGAGGCGGCCGACCTTGCCCATGAGGTCCGGGGTGGCGACGACGGCGTCGAAGTCCAGCTTGCCCTTGGCGACCTCGTCGATGAGCTCGTCGGCACCGACGATGTCGGCGCCCGCAGCACGCGCGGCCTCGGCACGCTCGCCGGTCGCGAAGACCAGGACCCGAGCGGTCTTACCGGTGCCGTGCGGGAGGATCACGGTGCTGCGGACCATCTGGTCGGCCTTGCGCGGGTCGACACCCAGACGCATGGCGACCTCGACGGTGCCGTCGAACTTGCTGGTGCTGGTCGCCTTGGCGAGGCGGACGGCCTCGAGGGGGGCGTAAAGGCGCTCGCGGTCGACCTGGGCGTCTGCGGCCTTCAGGGCCTTGCTGCGCTTCATAGCTGCTCCTGAATGGTGAATGGAGTTGTGGTGTCACGGGCCTGCGCGGGCCCTACCACGGGGACGAGAAGGGTGATCAGCCCTCGACCGTGATGCCCATCGACCGGGCGGTGCCGGCGATGATCTTGGACGCGGCGTCCAGGTCGTTGGCGTTCAGGTCGGGCATCTTGGTCGTGGCGATCTCACGGACCTGGGCGGCGGTGAGCTTCGCGACCTTGGTCTTGTGCGGCTCGGCGGAGCCCTTGTCGACACCCGCGGCCTTCAGGATGAGGCGCGCGGCCGGCGGCGTCTTCGTGATGAAGGTGAAGGAACGGTCGTCGTAGACCGTGATCTCCACCGGCACGATCATGCCGCGCTGCGACTCGGTCGCAGCGTTGTAGGCCTTGCAGAACTCCATGATGTTGACGCCGTGCTGACCCAGCGCGGGGCCGACCGGCGGCGCCGGGTTGGCCGCGCCGGCGTTGATCTGGAGCTTGATGAGCCCCGTGACCTTCTTCTTCTTGGGAGGCATGTCTCTCCGGGTCCTTCCGAGAGGTGATTGCTGGTGTGTGCGGACACGGGGCGACACCCGGTCGCCAGCACACACATCGGACCAGGCTAACGCCTAGGCGTCGCTGGAACAAAACGGATTCGGGGCGGGCCCCGAGGGCCCGCCCCGAATCCGAAGACTGTGGGACTAGTTCTTCTGGATCTGGTCGAAGGAGAGCTCGACCGGGGTCTCCCGGCCGAAGATCTCGACCAGGCCCTTGACCTTCTTCGAGTCGGGGTTGATCTCGTTGATGGTCGCCTGCAGGGTCGCGAACGGACCGTCGGTGACGGTGACCGAGTCGCCGACCTCGAAGTCGAGGACCTGGATCTCGCTGGGCTTGACCGGCGAGGGCTTGCCGGCCTCCTTGGCCGCCTGGCGCTCGACGTCGGGGGCGAGCATCTTGACGACCTCGTCCAGGGTCAGCGGGTACGGGTCGTAGGCGTTGCCGACGAAGCCGGTGACACCGGGGGTGTTGCGCACGACGCCCCAGGACTCCGGGGTGAGGTCCATGCGCACCAGGACGTAGCCGGGGAGCTTGTTCTGGCGGATGGTCTTGCGGTCGCCGTTCTTGATCTGGACGACCTCCTCCTGCGGCACCTCGGCCTGGAAGATGTACTCCTCGACGTTGAGGGAGACCGCGCGCTGCTCGAGGTTCTGCTTCACCCGGTTCTCGTAGCCGGCGTAGGTGTGGATCACGTACCACTCGCCCGGCATGAACCGGAGGTCCTCGCGGAACTTGGCGACCGGGTCGACCTCGACGGCCTCCTCCTCGGCGGCCTCCTCGGCGTCCTCGGTCTCCTCGGCGACGGCCTCGTCCTCGTCGTCCTCGGTGCTCTCGTCGGCGGCGTCCTCGACGAGCTCCTCCTCGGTCTCCACGTGCAGCGCGACCTCCTCGGCCGGCTCGCCGGCCTCGGCCTCGTCGTCCGCCTCGACCTCGTCCTCGTCGGCGTCGACCGCGTCCACGATCTGCTGCTCGTCGGACTCGACGGCGTCAGCCAGCTCGGCCGCGTCCTCGGCGGCGACATCCGCCTCGAGGACGGTCTCGTCGGCGTCGTACAGGGGGGACTCAGACACGGTGGCTGCTTCTTTCCTGGAGATGGTGAAGGTGGCACGCTCCGCGACGTTCCGACTCCGCTCCGCTCACGCGGTCGCCGGAAGTTCGCCTCGAAGACTTCAACAGTACCGAGTCAACGGTAGCGGCCCCGTACCTCCGACGCAGACAGCTCGACCCGGGCCGAGGACCGGCCCGGGTCGGGAGGTTGTACGCACAGGTGGAACGGCTTGGTCAGCCGAAGATCCAGAGGGCGGCCTTGGAGAAGCCGTAGTCGAGGCCGGAGACGAACGCCATCACGACCACGACGAACACGACCACGACCGAGGTGTAGCTCACCAGCTGGTTGCGGCTGGGCCAGACGACCTTGCGCAGCTCGGCGATGATCTGCCGGTAGAAGAGGGCGAGACGGGCGAAGACGCCCTTCTTGGCCCGCTTGCCGGACTTCTTCTCGCCAGAGCGCTTGCGGCGCGAATCACCCTCCGCAGGGGTGGTCTCGGCAGCGCCGTCGGCCCCCTCGGGGTTGCCGCTCTCAGGCGTTGCGGTGGAGCCCGTGGTCTCCGTCACTCGTCCTCACCTGAATCCGGGTCCTGCCGAGCGTCGACTGCGTACCCGAAGAGGCACGAGCGGCCGGCTAGCGGTGCTGATCGGCGCCCTCTCCGCATCAAGCCCGCTCGCTCTGTGGAGCGAACGGGCTGAGTACGGATCAAGCAGCAGGGCAAGAGGGACTTGAACCCCCAACCGCCGGTTTTGGAGACCGGTGCTCTACCAATTGAGCTATTGCCCTACGGAACCTCGCGGCCCCAGTAGTGACGACCAACCTACCGTATCTTCCGCCGATTCCCGCACCGTTTCCGGTGCGGCGGTGGAGGCTCCGGTTCGTTCGGTGGCCGTCGATCAGTGAGTGTACGGGGTGGAAGGGCGTTTGGTCGAACCTCTTCTTTTCGGGCCGTCACAGAGGCCCCACCCGGCCGCCATCCGGACGGTCCCGTACATATCGTGAAACCGCCATGCCCGGGCGGTGTGCGGTCTGCGACGATGCAGGCATGAGCGCTTCCACCCCGCAGCCCGACCGTTCCGTCCGTCCCGCCGACCGCCGCGTCTCCGCCCGGATCGGCGCGATCGCCGAGTCCGCCACCCTCGCCGTGGACGCCAAGGCCAAGGCCCTCAAGGCGGCCGGCCGGCCCGTCATCGGCTTCGGCGCCGGCGAGCCGGACTTCCCCACCCCGGACTACATCGTCGAGGCGGCCGTCGAGGCCTGCCGCGACCCGAGGAACCACCGCTACACCCCGGCCGGCGGCCTGCCGGAGCTCAAGGAGGCGATCGCGGCCAAGACGCTGCGCGACTCCGGCTACGCGGTGGACGCCTCCCAGGTGCTGGTGACCAACGGCGGCAAGCAGGCGATCTACGAGGCGTTCGCGGCGATCCTCGACCCGGGTGACGAGGTCATCGTCCCGGCGCCGTACTGGACCACCTACCCGGAGTCGATCCAGCTGACCGGCGGTGTGCCGGTGGAGGTCGTGACCGACGAGACCACCGGCTACAAGGTCTCGGTCGAGCAGTTGGAGGCCGCCCGCACCGAGAACACCAAGGTGGTGCTCTTCGTCTCGCCGTCCAACCCGACCGGCGCGGTGTACACCCGGGCCGAGGCCGAGGCGATCGGCCGCTGGGCCCTGGAGCACGGGCTGTGGGTGCTCACCGACGAGATCTACGAGCACCTGGTCTACGGCGACGCGGAGTTCGTCTCGCTGCCGGCCCTGCTGCCGGAGCTCGCGGACAAGACCGTCGTGGTCAACGGTGTCGCCAAGACCTATGCGATGACCGGCTGGCGGGTGGGCTGGGTGATCGGCCCCAAGGACGTGATCAAGGCCGCGACCAACCTGCAGTCGCACGCCACCTCGAACGTCTCCAACGTGGCCCAGCGCGCCGCCCTGGCCGCCGTCGCCGGCGACCTCTCCGCCGTCCACGAGATGCGCACCGCCTTCGACCGGCGCCGCCGCACCATCGTCCGGATGCTCAACGAGATCGACGGCGTGCTCTGCCCCGAGCCCGAGGGCGCCTTCTACGTGTACCCGTCGGTCAAGGCGCTGCTGGGCAAGGAGATCCGCGGGCAGCGTCCGCAGACCTCCGCCGAGCTGGCCTCGCTGATCCTGGACGAGGTCGAGGTCGCGGTCGTTCCCGGCGAGGCCTTCGGCACCCCCGGCTACCTGCGGCTCTCCTACGCCCTGGGCGACGCCGACCTCGCCGAGGGTGTCGGCCGGATCCAGAAGCTGCTGGCCGAGGCCCGCTGAACCCTCGGGTCCGACGACGCGCCCCGGGCGTGACGTCAACACCGCTTGACCGGACCGCCCTCTTTTCACCCCTTCGGGGGCCGGAAAGAGGGCGGTTCCCGTAGGGGGTCCCGATACGGCAGGATTCGTGAATGGAACGCCTGCTGAACCCGCGAGACGTCAGGGACCTCCCGAAGGCCCACCTGCACCTGCACTTCACCGGCTCGATGCGCCCGGCCACCCTGCTGGAACTGGCCGAGAAGCACCGGGTCCGGCTGCCGGAGGCGCTCAGCTCCGGTGAGACGCCCCGGCTGCGGGCCACCGACGAACGCGGCTGGTTCCGGTTCCAGCGCCTCTACGACACCGCCCGCTCGGTCCTCCGCGACGAGGAGGACATCCGCCGGCTGGTCCTGGAGACCGCCGAGGACGAGCGGCGGGACGGCTCCCGCTGGCTGGAGATCCAGGTCGACCCGACCTCCTACGCGCCCCGGCTGGGCGGACTGATCCCGGCCCTGGAACTCATCCTGGACGCGGTGGAGCAGGCCGCCGCCGCCACCGGGGTCGGCATCAGGGTCCTGGTCGCGGCCAACCGGATGAAGTCCCCGATGGACGCCAGGACCCTGGCCCGGCTCGCCGTCCGCTACACCGACCGGGGCGTGGTCGGCTTCGGCCTGTCCAACGACGAGCGGCGCGGCCTGGCCCGCGACTTCGACCGGGCCTTCGACATCGCCCGCCGGGGCGGGCTGCTGGCCGCCCCGCACGGCGGCGAGCTGGCCGGCCCGGAGTCCGTCCGGGACTGCCTGGACGACCTCGGCGCCGGCCGGATCGGCCACGGTGTGCGGGCCGCCGAGGACGAGCGGCTGATGCAGCGGCTGGCCGACCGCCAGGTGACCTGCGAGGTCTGCCCGTCCTCGAACGTCTCGCTGGGCGTCTACGAGCGTCCGGAGGACGTCCCGCTGCGCCGGCTGTTCGACGCCGGGGTGCCGCTGGCGCTCGGCGCCGACGACCCGCTGCTGTTCGGGGCCAGGCTCGCCGACCAGTACGGGCTGGCCCGCGACGTGCTGGGCTTCTCCGACCCCGAGCTGGCCGAGCTGGCCCGGCAGTCGGTGCGCGGCTCGGTCGCGCCGGACAGCGTGCGAAAGGAACTGCTGGCGGACATCGACGCCTGGCTGACGGCCTGAGGGCCGGGCAGCGGCGCCGGGCGGCTCAGAGGCTGACGCCGACCATCACCGGCTCGTTCACCAGTTCCACCCCGAAGGCCTCCCGCACCCCGTCCCGGATCTCCCGGGCGAGCGCGAGGAGGTCCTCGGTGGTGGCCGCGCCGCGGTTGGTGAGCGCCAGGGTGTGCTTGGTGGAGAGGGTCGCCGGACCGCTCCCGTAGCCCTTGCCGAAGCCGGCCCGGTCGATCAGCCAGGCGGCCGAGGTCTTGGTGTGCCCGTCCGGCGCCGGGTAGGCGGGGGCGGTCAGCTCGCGCTCGGCGGCCAGCGCCAGGAAGGCCGCGTACTGCTCGGGGCCCAGCACCGGGTTGGTGAAGAAGGAGCCCGCCGACCAGGTGTCGTGGTCCGCCGGGTCCAGCACCATGCCCTTGCCGGCCCGCAGCCCGAGCACGGCCGCGTGCGCCTCCCGCAGGTCGACCCGCTCGTCCTGGGCCACCCCGAAGTGCTTGGCGACCTCGGCGTAGCGGACCGGGGTGGAGAGCCCGGCGGCGTCCTCCAGTCCGAAGCGGACCCGCAGCACCACATGGCGCTCGGGGTCCGCCTTGAAGCGGCTGTGCCGGTAGGAGAACGCGCACTCGGCGTTGGAGAGGGTGACCAGCTCGTCGGCGCGGCGGTCGTAGGCGACCACCTCGGTGATCGTCTGCGCGACCTCCTGGCCGTAGGCGCCGACGTTCTGCACCGGGGTGGCACCGGCCGAGCCGGGGATGCCGGCCAGGAACTCGATCCCGGCCAGTCCGGCCCCGACCGCGCGGACCACCGCGTCGGCCCAGACCTCGCCGGCCGCCAGCTCCAGCACGGTGCCGTCCAGGGCGAAGCCGGTGGTGGCGATCCGCAGGACCGTGCCGGCGAAGCCGGCGTCGCCGATCACCAGGTTGGAGCCGCCGCCGAGCACCAGCAGCGGCTGCCCCGCCGCGTCCGCGGCGCGGACGGCGGCGACCACCTCGTCGTCGGTGTGCGCGGTCACCAGGCGGCGGGCCGGGCCGCCGAGCCGCAGGGTGGTCAGCGGGGCGAGGGGGGCGTCGAGTTCTTCCAGCACGCCCCCAGGGTACGGGGAGCCCGCCCCCGCCCGACCCGGGGCGGGGCCGGGCCGGAGCGGGCGGGGTGCCCCGGGGTGCGGGGCGGGAAGGGGCGCGGGCTCAGCCGAGCCGGACGACCGCCTTGGCCATGCCGAGCACCTTCTGGCCCTGGTAGGTCGCCAGCAGGTCGACCTGGACCCTGCGGTCGTCGAGCAGCTTGGCCACCTTGCCGGTGACCTCCACCACCGAGCCGGTGCCGTCGTTGGGCACCGGCACCGGACGGACGAACCGGACGCCGTACTCGACCACCGCGGCCGGGTCGCCGACCCAGTCGGTCACCACCCGGACCGCCTCGGCCATGGTGAACATGCCGTGCGCGATGACGTCGGGCAGGCCGACCTCCAGCGCGAACTTCTCGTTCCAGTGGATCGGGTTGAAGTCGCCGGAGGCGCCCGCGTACTGCACCAGCGCGGCCCGGGTCACCGGGAAGGACTGCGCCGGCAGCTCGGTGCCGACCTCGACCTCGTCGTATCCGATCGCCATCGGGATCACTCCCCCGCCTTCTCGTCGGCGGCCCGGGCCACCAGGGTCATGACCGACGTCACCACGTGCTCGCCGGACTCGTCCGCCACCTCGCCGCGCACGGTGAGCACGTCGTTGCCGGCCAGCGACTTGATGTTGTCGACGGTGACCGAGACGGTCAGCCGGTCGCCGGCCCGCACCGGGCGGGTGTAGCTGAACTTCTGGTCGCCGTGCACGACCCGGCTGTAGTCGAGGCCCAGCTCCGGGTCCTGGACCACCTGGCCGGAGGCCCGCATGGTGAGCACGATCGGGAAGGTCGGCGGCGCGATCACGTCCGGGTGGCCGAGAGCCTTGGCCGCCTCCGGGTCGCGGTACACGGGATTGGCGTCACCCACGGCGACGGCGAACTCGCGGATCTTCTCCCGGCCGACCTCGTAGGGCTCGGTGGGCGGATAGGTCCGCCCGATGAAGGAAGGGTCGAGTGCCATCGGCAGCTCCTAGGAAACGCGGCGGACAGACGGTTCGAACACAAAAGACTCCGGGCCGCACCCCCCAGTGAGGGATGCGGCCCGGAGTCGTAGACCTGGTTACACAGGCCCGTCGCCCTGCAAGAGGGTCAGCGGGTCTCGCGGTGCGCGGTGTGCGAGTTGCAGCGGGGGCAGTGCTTCTTCATCTCAAGACGGTCCGGGTCGTTACGCCGGTTCTTCTTGGTGATGTAGTTCCGCTCCTTGCACTCCACGCAGGCCAGCGTGATCTTCGGGCGGACATCGGTGGCAGCCACGGGAGTGCCTTCCTTGGACAATGAATAAGAACACAGACAACAGTAGCCGACCGGGAGATGATCCCCCGACCGACTACGCGGGGTAGCGGTGACCGGACTTGAACCGGTGACACAGCGATTATGAGCCGCTTGCTCTACCAACTGAGCTACACCGCCACAGTGATCCGGAGCACAGCCGAAGCCGACTCCTTCTCACCAGAGCCCCCATGCGGAATCGAACCGCAGACCTTCTCCTTACCATGGAGACGCTCTACCGACTGAGCTATAGGGGCGAACGAGGAAGAGATTACACGTTCCGCGCCCAGAGGTGAAATCCGTATCCCGCGGCGAAGTCCGCAGGTCGGCGGGGCGCACGGGCGAGCGATCGAAGGTCCGGCGTTCGACCCGCCCCCCGGCGGCGCGCCCCGAGCCGATACGACTATTGCCCGCCTCCCGGCGCCCCGGGTCCGCCCGCCGTAGGCTCGTCGCTCATTGACCCGAGCAGGAACCGGACGCCAGAAGGAGCCGGGCGATGGACAGCGCAGCCGCCGACGGACCGCACCCCGGACCCGGACCGGCCGCCAACCCGCTCGGGCACGGGCCCGTCCTGCTGCTCACCGGGGCCAGGCTGGCGGACGGCCGGGTGGTGGACGTACGGATCAGCGGCGACCGGATCCAGGCCGTCGGCACCGCGGGCGGCCTGGGCCCCCTGCCGGCCGTGCCCGGCGGCCCCACCGTCACCACCGGGGCCAAGATCGACCTGCGCGGCTATCTGCTGCTGCCGGCCCCGGCCGAGGCGCACGCGCACTACGACGTCGCCTACTCCGCCGCGCTGCCCACCCCGCCGCCGGAGACCCCCGCCGAGCTCACCCGGCGGGTCACCGAGGCCGCCCTGACCTCGCTCGGCTACGGCGCCACCGCCCAGCGCACCCACGTCCGGATCGGCGACGTGCACGGGCTGCGCCGGCTGGAGGCGGTCCTCACCTCCCAGCAGGCGCTGCGCGGCCTCGCCGACCTCCAGGCCGTCGCGATGCCCCGGCTGCTCACCGGCCGGGCCGGGGCGGACGGCCGGGCCCAGCTGCGGGAGGCGCTCAAGCTGGGCGCCACCGCCGCCGGCGGCTGCCCCGAGCTGGACCCGGACCCGGCCGGCTACGTCCAACTGCTGCTGGAGGCCGCCCGGGAGGCGGACTGTCCGGTGGACCTGCACACCACGGCGGCCGATCCGTTGCAGCTGGCCCGGCTGGCCGGGGCGCTCGCCCCGCTGCGGCCCCGGGTGGTGGTCGGCCCCTGCGGATCGCTCGCGCCGGGCGCCGCGACGGTGCTGGCCAACAGCGGGGTCAGGGTGGTCTGCCTGCCGCAGAACGGCGGCTGTTCGGGGCTGGAGGGCCCGGCGGGCGGGCTGCGGCCCGCGCCGCTGCGGGACCTGCTGAAGGCCCGGGTGCCGCTGGCGGCCGGCAGCGGCTCGCTGCGCGACGGCGCCAACCCGGTCGGTCGGGCCGACCCGCTGGAGGCCGCGTACCTGCTGGCGGCGGCCGGGGTGCTGGACCCCGACGCGGCGTACGACGCGGTCTCCAACCAGGCGCGGCTGGCGCTCGGGCTGGCGCCGGTGCGGGTGGACGCCGGCTTCCCGGCGGAGCTGCTGGCGGTGCGCGGGGACAGCCTGTCCGGGGCGCTGGCGGGCGGGCACAGCCGGCTGGTGGTGCACAGCGGGCGGGTCGTCAGCCGGACCAGCGCGGTACGGGAGTTCGCCGACACGGTGGCGCTGGCGCTGCCCCGGCAGTCGGACGGCACGGACGGGGGCTGAAGCCAACCGGGCGGCGCCGGGGAGTGCCGGGCCGCGGCCCGGCCGGGCGTCCGCCGGACGGGTGATCGGGGCGCGCGATGCCGGCATCGCGCGCCCCTCCCCCACCCGGGTGGCCGCCGGAGCGGCGGAGCGGCCCCAGGCATCCCCCACGGAGCGGGGCCGCTTCCTCACCACCGACGCTATGCCCCCGGACGGCCGCTCCGGCCGTTCTTGACGCCCTGTTGGCGCCGGGGCCACCGCTCCTGACGTGCCGTTGACGCTCCTCGGCGGCCCGGGTCCGTTCGGGGTTCGTTCAGGGCTCGTAGCGGTAGCCGATCCCCGGCTCGGTGATCAGATGGCGCGGCCGGGCCGGATCGCGCTCCAGCTTCCGCCGCAGGCCGGCCAGGTAGACCCGCAGGTAGTTGCCCCGCTCCTCGTGGGCCGGGCCCCAGACCTCGCGCAGGATCCGCCGGCCGGGCACCAGCCGGCCCGGGTGGGCCAGCAGCAGGGACAGGATCCGCCACTCGGTCGGGGTGAGCCGCACCGGGCCGTCCGGCCCGGTCACGGTGGTGGCGGCGAGGTCCACGGTGTGGTCGCCGATCACCGGGACGGGCGCCGCGGGGCCGACGGTGACCGGCGGGCGGCGCAGCACGGCGCGCAGCCGGGCCAGCAGTTCGTCCATCAGGAACGGCTTGGTGAGGTAGTCGTCGGCGCCGGCGTCCAGCGCGCCGATCCGGTCGGCGGCGTCGGTCCGGCCGGAGAGCACGATGATCGGCACCGCGCTGCGGCTGCGCAGGCCGCGGATGACGTCCATGCCGTCGAGGTCGGGCAGGCCGAGGTCGAGCAGGACGGCGTCGGGGGCGGTCCTGGCGGCGCGGGCCAGGGCCTCGCCGCCGGTGGCGGCGGTGCGGACGGCGTACTGCCGGGCGCCGAGGTTGATCCGCAGGGTGCGCAGCAGCGCCGGCTCGTCGTCGACGACCAGGATCTCGCTCATACGGGGGCCTCCCCGGGGTGCTGGGCGGGCCCGGGACCGGTGCGCACGGGACCGGCGGGTACCGGGACGGCGGGCAGGGGACCGGCGGGCAGCGGCCGGGCCGGGGCGGCGGGCAGGGTGAGCAGCATGGTGGTGCCGCCGCCGGGGGTGTCCTCGACCTCCAGGCTGCCGTCCATGGCTTCGGCGAGGCCGCGGGAGAGGGCCAGGCCGAGGCCGACGCCGGTGGTGTTGTCGGTGTCGCCGAGGCGCTGGAAGGGCAGGAAGACCCGGTCGCGGTCCTCGGGGGCGATGCCGGGGCCGCGGTCGATCACCCGCAGTTCGACCCGTCCGGCGTGGTGGCTGGCGGCGACCAGGACCGGTGCGCCGGGGGCGTTGTACCGCAGGGCGTTGGTGATGACGTTGGCGAGGACGCGTTCCAGCAGTGGCGGGTCGGCGAGCACCGGCGGGACGGTCTCCAGGTCGAGCGGCTGGACGGGCGCGTACGGGTCGGCGAGCGAGTCGAGGGCGCGGGGCAGGATCTCGTCGAGGTGGGTCTCGGCGAGGTGGAGGGTGAGCGCGCCGGCCTGGAGGCGGCTCATGTCGAGCAGGTTGTCCACCAGACGGGTGAGTTTGACGAGGGACTCGTCGGCGGTGGCGAGGAGTTCGGCCTGGTCCTCGGGGGAGAACTCGACGTCGGGGCTGCGCAGCGAGCCGACCGAGGCGAGGGCGGCGGCGAGCGGGGTGCGCAGGTCGTGGCTGACGGCGGCGAGCAGGGCGGTGCGCATCCGGTCGGCGGCCTTGATGGGTTCGACCTCGGCGGCGACGACGGCGAGGCGGTCGCGTTCCAGGGCGGCGGCGACGTGGGCGGCGAAGGCGGTGAGGACGCGCTGGTCGGCGGCGGGCAGCCGGCGGCCGGTGAGGACGAGGACGGCGTCGGCGCCGACGGGGACCTCGGTGGTGACGGGGGCGTCGGCGCCGCTGCCCGCGTCCTCGGCCTCGGTGCCCTTCGTCCCGGTGCCCTTCGTTACGGCGTCCTTCGCCTCGGCGGCGGTGTCGCAGGAGGCGAGCACCTCGCCGCCGGTGCGGCCCAGCAGGGCCACCGAGCTCATGCCGAAGGCGGTGCGGGACTTCTCCAGCAGGGCGGGCAGGGCGTCGGCGCCGCGCAGGACGCTGCCGGCCAGGGTGGAGAGGGTCTCGGCCTCGGCGGTGGCGCGCGCGGCGCGGGCGGTGAGGCGGGTCGCGTGGTCGACCACGGTGGAGACGGTCAGCGCGACGGCCGCGAAGACCACCAGGGCGATGATGTTGTTGGTCTCGCCGATGGTGAAGGCGTGGACGGGCGGGATGAAGAAGTAGTTGAGCAGCACCGAGGCGACCAGTGAGGCCAGCAGGGCCGAGGTGGCGCCGCCGAGCAGGGCGACCACGACGACGCCGAGCTGGAAGATCAGGGCATCGGTGGTGAGGTTGACGGCGTCGTGGAACTGGGACAGGACCAGGGTCAGCAACGAGGGCACGATCAGGCCGGCCAGGAAGCCGGCGACGGTGCGCCGCCGGGAGTGACGCCGGCCGAGGGCGGGCAGCCGGCCCCGGCCGGTGAACTCGTGGGTGACCATGTGGACGTCGATGTCCTCGGAGGCGTCCACCGTGGTCTCGCCGATGCCGGGGCCGGTGAGGAAGCGGGTGACACGCCCGCGGCGGCTGGTGCCGAGGACGAGCTGGGTGGCGTCGTGGGCGCGGGCGAAGGCGAGCAGCGAGGTGGGGATGTCGTCGCCGACGACCACGTGGTAGCTGCCGCCGAGGCTCTCGACAAGCTGCCGCTGCTGGGCGAGGGCGCCGGAGGAGGCGCCGGCCAGGCCGTCGCTGCGGGTGACGTGGACGGCGAGCAGGTCCCCGCCCGCCGTCCGGTCCGCGATGCGGGCGGCGCGTCTGACCAGGGTCTCGCCCTCGGGGCCGCCGGTGAGGGCCACCACGACGCGTTCGCGGGTCTCCCAGACCCGGTCGATGTTGTGGCTGGCCCGGTAGTCGCGCAGGCCCTCGTCGACCCGCCCGGCCACCCAGAGCAGGGCGAGCTCGCGCAGGGCGGTGAGGTTGCCGACCCGGAAGTAGTTCGAGAGCGCCGCGTCCACCTTCTCCGCCTTGTAGACGTTGCCGTGGGCCATCCGGCGGCGCAGCGCCTGGGGGGCCATGTCGACGAGTTCGATCTGGTCGGCCCGGCGCACCACCTCGTCCGGGACGGTCTCGCGCTGGGGGATGCCGGTGATCTTCTGGACGACGTCGTTCAGCGATTCCAGGTGCTGGATGTTGACCGTGGTGATGACGTCGATCCCGGCGTCCAGCAGCTCCTCGACGTCCTGCCAGCGCTTGCCGTGCCGGCCGCCGGGGACGTTGGTGTGCGCCAGTTCGTCCACCAGGACCACCGTGGGCTTCCGCCGCAGCACCGCGTCGAGGTCCATCTCCTCGAAGTCGGTGTCCCGGTAGGCGCGGTGGACGCCCGGCACGACCTCCAGGCCGTCGAGCATCGCCTCGGTGTGGCGGCGCCCGTGGCACTCGATCCAGCCGACGACGACGTCCGCGCCCCGGTCCTGTCTGCGCCGGGCCTCGTCCAGCATCCGATAGGTCTTGCCGACACCGGGAGCGGAACCGAGGTACACCCTCAGCCGACCGCGTCGGTGGCCGGTGCCGGGGGTGAGGTCGCGGGCCATGGGCGCTGCTCTTTCGTCTTCTGCGTCGTACGGGGGACGGGTCGTACGGGGGACGGACGGCGGGCCGGCCCGGCCCGGGGCACTCGCCCCGGACCGGACCGGCCCGTCTCAGCCGATCGGCCGATCTGTCGTCACTTCTGTTCCACCAGCGCCTTGTTGAGCAGGACGACGTTGACGCCCGGCTGCCCGAGGAAGCCGAGCGGGCGGCCGTCGGTGTTCTTGTCGACCAGCTTGCGGACGGTGTCCACCGGCAGGTTGCGGGCCTTGGCGACCCGCTCGACCTGCTCCTGGGCGTAGGCGGTGGAGATGTGCGGGTCCAGGCCGGAGCCGGAGGCGGTGAGGGCGTCCACCGGGACGCTCGCCGGGTCGACGCCGTCGAACGCGGCGACGGCCTGGCGGCGGTCCTCGATGTTCTTGGCGAGGTCCTCGCTGTTGGGGCCCAGGTTGGAGGCGCCGGAGGCCTTGGGGTCGTAGGCGCCCGGGCGGGGCTGGAACCACTGCGGGTCGGGGCGGGGGGCCTCGTCCGGGTCGTCCGGGTTCTGCTTGGGGAGGTTGAAGTTCTGGCCCAGCAGGCTCGAGCCGGCCTCCTTGCCGTCGACCTTGACGATCGAGCCGTTCGCCTTGTCGGCGAAGGCCAGTTGGGAGATGCCGGTGACCAGCAGCGGGTAGGCGATGCCGAGGAGCACCGTCAGGACCAGCAGGGCGCGCAGCGCGGTGAGGTGGGTGCGCACGGCGGTGGGCAGGGGCTTGGACATGATGCGTTCTCCTCTCTTGCTAGTTGAGGCCGGGGACGAACTGGACGACCAGGTCGATCAGCTTGATGCCGACGAACGGGACGACCAGGCCGCCGAGGCCGTAGAGGCCGATGTTGCGACGCAGCAGGGAACTGGCGTCGGAGGGGCGGTACTTCACCCCGCGCAGGGCCAGCGGGATCAGGCCGACGATGACCAGGGCATTGAAAATGATGGCCGAGGTGATCGCGGACTGGGGGCTGTGCAGCTGCATGATGTTGAGCTTGTCCAGGCCCGGGTAGACCGCCGCGAACATCGCCGGGATGATCGCGAAGTACTTGGCGACGTCGTTGGCGATGGAGAAGGTGGTGAGCGCGCCGCGGGTGATCAGGAGCTGCTTGCCGATCTCGACGATCTCGATCAGCTTGGTGGGGTTGGAGTCCAGGTCGACCATGTTGCCGGCCTCCTTGGCCGCCATGGTCCCGGTGTTCATCGCGACACCGACGTCGGCCTGGGCGAGGGCGGGGGCGTCGTTGGTGCCGTCGCCGGTCATCGCGACCAGCTTGCCGCCGGCCTGCTCCTTCTTGATCAGGGCCATCTTGTCCTCGGGGGTGGCCTCGGCGAGGAAGTCGTCCACGCCCGCCTCCTCCGCGATCGCCCGGGCGGTCAGCGGGTTGTCGCCGGTGATCATGACGGTCCTGATGCCCATCCGGCGCAGCTCGTCGAACCGCTCCCGCATGCCCTCCTTGACCACGTCCTTGAGGTGGATCACACCGAGGATCCGGGCCGGCGCGTCACCGGTCCTGGTGGCGACGACCAGCGGGGTGCCACCGGCCTCGGAGATGCCGTCGACCAGGGCGGAGACGTCCTTGCCGACCGTTCCGCCGTTCTCGGTGACCCAGTTGGCGACCGAGCCCGCCGCACCCTTGCGGACCTGGAGCACACCCTCGTCCTCGTCGAGGTCGACGCCCGACATCCGGGTCTGGGCGGTGAACGGCACCCAGGTGGCGTGCTCCAACTCGCCCTGGGCACGGGCCCGCAGGCCGTACTCCGTCTTGGCGAGGACGACGATCGAGCGGCCCTCCGGCGTCTCGTCCGCCAGAGAGGACAGCTGCGCCGCGTCCGCGAGGTCCCCGATGCCCACGCCCTCGGCCGGCCGGAACTCGGCGGCCTGGCGGTTGCCGAGGGTGATGGTGCCGGTCTTGTCGAGCAGCAGGGTGTTGACGTCGCCCGCCGCCTCGACAGCGCGGCCGGACATCGCCAGCACATTGCGCTGGACCAGCCGGTCCATGCCGGCGATGCCGATCGCCGAGAGCAGCGCGCCGATGGTGGTCGGGATCAGCGCCACGATCAGCGCGACCAGCACGATCATCGACTGCGGGGCACCGGCGTAGGTGGCCATCGGCTGCAGGGTGACGACCGCCACCAGGAAGACGATGGTCAGCGAGGCCAGCAGGATGTTGAGCGCGATCTCGTTCGGCGTCTTCTGCCGGGCGGCGCCCTCGACCAGGGCGATCATCCGGTCGATGAAGGACTTGCCGGGCTCCGAGGCGATCTTCACCACGATCCGGTCCGACAGCACCTTGGTGCCGCCGGTCACGGCCGAGCGGTCGCCGCCGGACTCCCGGATCACCGGCGCGGACTCGCCCGTGATCGCCGACTCGTCGACGGAGGCCACGCCCTCGACGACGTCGCCGTCACCGGGGATGATCTGGCCGGCCTCGACCACCACGTGGTCACCGAGCGCGAGCGCGGTACCGGCGACCTCCTCCTCGGCCCGCGAGCGCGGCCAGTCGGTGAGGCGGCGGGCCATGGTGTCGGTCTTGGTCCGGCGCAGGGTGTCCGCCTGCGCCTTGCCCCGGCCCTCGGCGACGGCCTCGGCCAGGTTGGCGAAGACCGTGGTCAGCCAGAGCCACACCGTGATCGACCAGGCGAACACGCTGGGGTCGGCTATCGCGGCGACCGTGGTGACGACCGAGCCGACCTCGACCACGAACATCACCGGGTTCTTGACCATCACCCGGGGGTCGAGCTTCTTCACGGCGTCCGGCAGGGACGCCACGATCAGCTTCGGGTCCAGCAGGCCGCCGGACACTCTGTGCGGCGCCTCGGCGGACGACGTCTCCGGCTGCGGGGCCGGCTTCCCGGCCCGCTCGGATTCTTCGGTCATGGTGGACGACATCAGGAGAGACCTTCCGCGATCGGCCCGAGAGCCAGGGCCGGGAAGTAGGTGAGGCCGACGACGATCAGGACGACGCCCGACAGCAGGCCCACGAACAGCGGCTTGTGGGTGGGCAGGGTGCCCGGGGTGGCGGGGACCGGCTGCTGCTGGGCGAGCGCGCCGGCCAGGGCCAGGACGAAGACCATCGGCAGGAACCGGCCGAACACCATCGCCAGCCCGATCGCGGTGTCGTACCAGTCCGTGTTCACCGTGATGCCGGCGAACGCCGAACCGTTGTTGTTGGCGCCCGAGGTGAACGCGTACAGCACCTCGGAGAAGCCGTGGGCACCCGAGTTCAGCATCCCGGCCCGCTGACCCGGCAGCGCCATCGCGACACCGGTGCCGACCAGCACCAGCGTCGGCGTGGTCAGGATGTAGAGGGAGGCGAACTTCATCTCCCGCCCGCCCAGCTTCTTGCCCAGGTACTCCGGGGTGCGTCCGACCATCAGACCGGCCACGAAGACCGCGACGATCGCCAGCACCAGCATCCCGTACAGGCCCGAGCCCACACCGCCGGGCGCGATCTCGCCCAGCATCATGTTGAACATCGTCAGCCCGCCGCCGAACGCGGTGTACGAGTCGTGGAAGGAGTTCACCGCACCGGTCGAGGTCAGCGTGGTCGAGGCCGCGAACAGGCTGGACGCCGCGATGCCGAACCGCTGCTCCTTGCCCTCCATCGCCCCGCCCGCCGACTGCAGCGCGGAGCCCGCGTGCTGCGACTCGGCCAGGGTCATCAGCGCCACCGAGGCGACCCAGAACAGGCCCATCACCGAGACGATCGCGTAGCCCTGGCGGTTGTCGCCGACCATCCGGCCGAACGCCCGCGGCAGCGCGAACGGGATCACCAGGATGAGGAAGATCTCCAGGAAGTTGCTCAGCCCGGTCGGGTTCTCGAACGGGTGCGCCGAGTTGGCGTTGTAGAAGCCGCCGCCGTTGGTGCCCAGCAGCTTGATGACCTCCTGCGAGGCCACCGCCCCGCCCGGGACCGACTGCGGGTCGCCCGCCAGCGTGGCCACCTCGTGGAAGCCGTGGAAGTTCTGCACCACGCCCGTGGCCACCAGGGCCAGCGCGAACACGATCGCGACCGGCAGCAGCAACCGGACGCTGACCCGGGTGAGGTCCACCCAGAAGTTGCCCAGCCGGTCGGTGCGGTTGCGGGTGAAGCCCCGGATCAGGGTGGCGACCACCGCGATGCCGACGGCCGCGGAGACGAAGTTCTGCACCGCCAGACCGGCCATCTGGGCCAGGTGCCCCATCGCGGCCTCACCGCTGTAGGACTGCCAGTTGGTGTTGGCCACGAAGGAGATCGCGGTGTTCCACGCCTGGTGGCCCGGCATCTGCTCGACGCCCAGCCCCAGCGGAAGCCACTGCTGCACCCGGATCAGGGTGTAGAGGAAGAGGACGGACACCGCCGAGAACGCCAGCACCGAACGCAGGTAGACCGGCCAGCGCTGGTCGGCGTCGGCGTCCACGCCGATCACCTTGTACAGCGCCTTCTCGGCTCTCAGGTGCTTCTTCGAAGTGAGGGTGTGGGCGATGTAGTCGCCCAGGGGGCGGTAGCACAGGGCCAGCGCGCCCACCAGGGCGAGGACCTGCAGCCAGCCCGCGAGAGTCGAACTCATGTCAGAACTTCTCCGGGTAGATCAGCGCGAGAACGAGGTAGCCGACGAGGGCCACGGCCACGATGAGACCTGCGATGTTCTCCGCGCTCACAGCTTCTCCACCCCCCGCGCGATCAGGGCGATGACGCCGAACACGGCGACCGTGACGACGACGTAGATGAGATCGGACATGGACTCCACCACGGTGGTTCGGAGGTGGCCGCGGCCCGCGTTCAGGTGCCGGCACGGCGCGCCGGCGGAGAGGCCGGCAAGGCCCAGCCAACCGCGCTCACGGAGCGTCAACGGCGTTCTTGACGCTCTCCATACGGCGCCCGTTCGATTGTTGACGGGCTCCATACGGGGGCTTGTCCGGGCTGTGACCGGGCCCGCTCCGGACATGGCGGGGCCCCGGTCAGCGGGGTGCTGTCCGGGGCCTCGTACCTCGTCCTTCGGTGCCTACGCGTGTTCGGGGGCCTGCAACTTCTCCCGCTCGCGCCGCACCGCCGGCTCACCGCGCCGGACCGCGCCCGGGGCCCGCCCCGAGGGCCGGTTCGCCCGGTTGGAGGAGGTCAGCTGCCACGGCACGCTGATCACCATCACCCCCGGGGTGAACAGCAGCCGGCTCTTCAGCCAGAGCGCCGACTGGTTGTGCAGCAGGTGCTCCCACCAGTGCCCGACCACGTACTCCGGGATGAACACCGCCACCGCGTCCCGCGGGCTGGTCCGCCGGTGGTCCCGCACGTACTGGACCACCGGCTTGGTGATCTCCCGGTACGGCGAGTCCAGCACCTTGAGCGGCACCGGCAGGGCCAGTTCCTCCCAGCGGCGCTCCAGCTCCCCGGTGGCGTCCGGCTCGACCGCGACCGTGAGCGCCTCCAGCGAGTCCGCCGCGAACGCCTGCGCGTAGCCGATCGCCCGCAGGGTGGGCTTGTGCACCTTGGAGACCAGCACGATGCCGTGCACCCGGGACGGCCGCGCCGACTCGGCCTCCGGGTCGTCCACCGCCAGTTCCTCGGCGACGCCGTCGTAGTGCCGGCGGATGCCGCGCATCATCACCCACAGCACCGCCGCCGCGACCACGGCCAGCCAGGCGCCCTGGGTGAACTTGGTCAGCAGCACGATCACCAGCACCAGCGCGGTGGTGACCGCGCCGAAGAAGTTGATCACCCGGGACCGCTGGGCGGCGCCCCGCACCGCCGGATCGGTCTCGGTGGCCAGGGCCCGGTTCCAGTGCTTCACCATGCCGATCTGCGACAGCGTGAAGGAGGTGAAGACGCCCAGGATGTAGAGGTGGATCAGGCTGGTGACGTCGGCGTCGTACAGCCAGAGCAGGCCGCCGGCCACCACCGCGAGCGCGATGATGCCGTTGGAGAAGGCCAGCCGGTCACCGCGGGTGTGCATCTGCCGGGGCAGGTAGCGGTGCTCGGCCAGGATCGAGGCCAGCAGCGGGAAGCCGTTGAACGCCGTGTTGGCCGCCAGGATCAGCACCAGCGCGGTGACCGCCTGGATGAAGTAGAAGAGGACACTGCCGTCCCCGCCGAGGATCGCCGCCGCCAGCTGGGCGATCACGGTCTGCTGCGGCGCGGTCGCGCAGTCCCCGGGGAAGCCGGTGAGGTGGCAGGCGTTGTCGGCGATGTGGACCTTGGAGACCAGTGCCAGCGCGGTGATGCCGATGAACATCACCACGGCCGTGGTGCCCATCACGGCCATCGTCGCGGCGGCGTTCCTCGACTTCGGCGCCCGGAACGCCGGCACGCCGTTGGAGATCGCCTCCACACCGGTCAGCGCCGTGCAGCCGGAGGCGAAAGCGCGCAGGCCCAGCATCAGCAGCCCCAGCCCGGCCAGGGTGTCCTTGCCGTCCTCCGGCACGATCCCGTACGCGGCGCTGGCCGCCACCGGGGCGTCGCCGAGCGCCACCCGGACCAGCCCGGTGACCACCATCAGCAGGATGCCGCCGATGAACAGGTAGGTCGGCGCGGCGAAGGCCTTGCCGGACTCCCGGACACCGCGCAGGTTCACCGCCATCAGCAGGACGACGAAGCCGACCGCCAGCTCCACCCGGTGGTCCGCCAGCGAGGGCAGCGCGGAGATGATGTTGTCCACGCCGGAGGCCACCGAGACGGCGACCGTCATCACGTAGTCGACCAGCAGCGAGGCGGCCACCACCAGGCCCGAGTTGGCACCCAGGTTGCGCGACACCACCTCGTAGGAGCCGCCCCCGCTGGGGTAGGCGTGCACCACCTGGCGGTAGGACATCACCACGACCGCCATCAGCGCGACCACGCCGGCCGCGACCCACGGGGTCAGGTTGAGGAAGGCGGCGCCACCGACGGTGAGCACCAGCAGGATCTCCTGGGTCGCGTAGGCGACCGAGGAGAGCGGGTCGGAGGCGAAGATCGGCAGGGCCAGGCGCTTGGGGAGCAGCGTTTCGCCGAGCTCCTCGCTGCGCATGGCCCGGCCGATCACTAGGCGCTTGAGCGCCTGGGGCAGGTTGAACACATGGGCGAGCGTAAGGGCGCACACCGGGCGCGCAATGGGCCGTCGTGGCGTGCGCGGGACGCCCGGCACGCCCGAGCGGCGGGGTGTTTCCGCAGGTAGAAGCCGCTATGGGTGGGGCGTTCCGGGCGGGGCGGGGGCATTTCGGGGGCTGCCGGAGGGGCCGTTAAGACATCGTCAAGATATGACGATCGGCTCGCTTACATACGGGCATAAAGCATCAATTCGCCCCCCTGTACTTCTGCCCCCGTCGCATCCGCGTCCGGTTGCTTCGGCGTCCTGAGCATCCACGTCCGGTCACATCCGCATCCGGAGCCGGCAGACCACCGCGTCGGTGTGACGGCGCAGGGCCCGGTCGATGACGGCGCCCCGGCGGTTCTGCAGCGCGCGCTGCCAGGGCCGGGCCGGTTCGACCTCGGGGATGAGGACGGTGAGGCGGTCGTAGGCGTGCTCGGTGGCGAGCTCGTTGACGAAGTCCGCGATCGGCTGCCCCAGTCGGCGGTGGCCGTCCGGGATCTCCACCAGTGGCACGCCCGGGGCCCACAGTTCCCAGTCCCGGCGCAGCGTCTCGGTCTCGGCGGGGTCGTGGACGACGGTGACGGCCATGACCTCGTCGCCGAGGGAGAGGGCGGCGGAGAGGCCGTCGCGGGTGAGGCGGGTGATCGCGGTGACCGGGACGACGACCAGGCTGCGCTGCGGGGTGAGCGGGCCGGGGACGCGGCCGAGTTCCAGGCGCTCGCCGATCCGGGCGTAGCTGCGGTGGACGGCTTCGAAGAGCAGGACCAGCAGGGGCAGGGCCAGGCAGATGCCCCAGGCGCCCTCGGTGAACTTGGTGCCGGTGACGACCAGGGCGGCGGTGCCGGTGAGCAGCGCACCGAAGCCGTTGAGGGCGGCCTTGGCCTGCCAGTGGGCCGGCTTCTCCAGCACCCAGTGGCGGACCATGCCGACCTGGCAGATCGTGAAGCCGACGAAGACGCCGATCGCGAAGAGCGGGACCAGGCTGTTGACGTCGCCGCCGGAGGCGACCAGCAGCACGGCCGAGACGGCGGCCAGGAACAGTACGCCGTGGCGGTGGACCTGACGGTCGGCGCGCAGCGCGAAGACGTGCGGCAGGTGGTTGTCGCGGGCCAGCAGGTGGAGCAGGACGGGCAGGCCGCCGAAGGAGGTGTTGGCGGCCAGGCCGAGCAGGACGACGGTGGCGAGCTGGACCACGTAGAAGCCGGCACCGTGGCCGAGCGAGGCGTCGGCGAGCTGGGCGAGCACGGTGACGCCCTCGACCGGCTGGAGGTGGAAGCGGCCGATCAGCACGGCCAGTCCGATGAGCATCACGCCGAGCAGCGCGCCGAGTGCGACCTCGGTGCGCTGGGCGCGCTTCACGCCCGGCGCGCGGAAGGACGGGACGGCGTTCGCCACCGCCTCCACGCCGGTGAGCGCCGAGCAGCCGGCCGCGAAGGCCTTGAGCAGCAGCAGCGCGCCGACCGTCGTGGCGTTCTCCGTCAGCACCGAGGCGTGCCCGGCGGCGGCCTCGGTACTCGCGGGCGCGTCCCGGAACAGGCCGACCACGACGATCGCCAGGATCGACAGCACGAAGACGGCCGTCGGCGCCATGAACCAGCGGGCGGACTCGGCGATCCCGCGCAGGTTCACCGCCGTCACCAGCGCCAGCACGCCCAGGCACAGCCACACCCGGTCCTCGTGCAGGCCCGGCACCGCGGAGGTCAGCGCCGCCACACCCGCCGTCACCGACACCGCGACGTTCAGCACGTAGTCGATCACCAGGGAGGCCGCGGCCGTCAGCGCCGTCCGTCGACCCAGGTGCGCCTTCGCCACCGCGTAGGAGCCGCCGCCGTCCGGGAACGCCGCGATCACCTGCCGGTAGGAGGCCACCAGCACCGCCAGCAGCACCGCGATCGCCGCCGTGACGGGCAGGGTGAACCCGAGCCCGTACGCCCCGGCCGCCGCGAGCACCAGCACGATCGACTCCGGCCCGTAGGCCACCGAGGCCATCGCGTCCAGGGAGAGCGCCGCCAGCCCGCCGGACACCGTCAGCCGGTGGCGCTCGTCGCCGCTCCCGTCGGACGCCGCGGCGCCGGTGTCCGACGGCTCGGGCTCGGCGGCGAGGGCCGGGGGGAGGGGGCTGGACATCGGACGGGACCTCCGCAGTCGATCGGTTGCTCCGATCCTGCGGGCCGTGCCCGGTGTCACCGCTGGTCCGTACGGGTTCCTGACGCTCCCCGTACCGCTCCTGACGCCTTCTTGACGCGCTCGGGAACGGGCTCGGAAGTGGACCCGGGGCGGGTTTGGAGGCGGGCTTGGGCGGGGTGGGCGGACCGCTGTCCCGGCGGGCGCCGGTTGGGAAGACGATCAGCTGTGAAGGAGGACTCCCGGCGCGCTTCCGCACGGCCGGGACTGCTCGACAGGCAAGCCGAAACGGTCCGACCCCACCCTGCCCCACCACTGTGCTGCCTGCTTGAGGTAATTGCAAGTAGTTCGCAATAAGTCGACCCCCGAGTGATCCACTACTCTCCGCACATGGCCACCCACTCCCCGCCACCACCCCTCCTCCTGATCGACCTCGACCACACCCTGGTCGAACGCGACGGCGGCCCCGACGCCTGGACCCCGGCCTTCTGCGCCACCCACGGCCTCCCGCCCGAGGCCGCCCCCACCGTCTTCACCCTCTTCCGCGCCGACCGCTCCCCCACCGGCTTCGCCCGGATCGCCGCCCGCTACGGCCTCCCGCACACCGGCGCCGACCTCTGGGACGAACACGTCGCCCACGAGGCCGCCCGCACCCACCTGCTCCCCGGCACCCCCGAGGCTCTCGCCGCCCTGCGCGCCGCCGGCTGGCCCATCGCCGTCGTCACCAACGGCTGCACCGACATCCAGCGCGCCAAACTCACCCGCACCGGCCTGCTCCCCGCCGTCGACACCGTCGTCGTCTCCGAAGAGGCCGGCGCCCGCAAGCCCGACCCCGCGATCTTCCACCTCGCCGCCACCCGCCTCGGCCGCACCCTTGCCCCCACCGACTGGATGGTCGGCAACAACCCCGCCACCGACCTCCGCGGCGCCCACGCCACCGGCCTCCGCTCCATCTGGATCACCCCGACCCCACCCCCACCCCTCCCCCCGACCCACCCCACCCCCACCCACACCGCCCCTGACACCCCCACCGCCGCCACCCTGCTGCTCACGTCCCCGTGATTCGGGGGGCTCGGCCACCCGGTCGAAGAGCTCCGACCGGACCCGGGCAGCACCCTCGAACACACCAGCACATCAGGGGCACCCCGGCCCTCGATCGCGCCCCACAGCGCGTCAAGGCCCCACCCCCGCCACCTCGGCACCGCCCGCAGCCCGACCGGCCACGGCATCGCCGCCCCGCTCCCGGACCGAAACGAGAGAGGCCCCCGATCCGCGTCTCCGCAGATCGGGGGCCTCTCTTTATCCTGTGGCTGGTGCAGGGTTCGAACCTGCGTAGCTTGCGCGGCAGATTTACAGTCTGCTCCCTTTGGCCGCTCGGGCAACCAGCCAGGATGTTTGTCTCCCGGGGGCTTGCCCCGTTCGACTGGGTAAACCTTACCCGATGCTGGGGGGTGGTTCGCCACCCGGTTCCGCGGAGCCGGACGGGCGGGTGCGGTGCGGGCGTCCCGGGCGGGGGTGGGGGTCGGCTGGATAGGCTGGGACGGCGGGCGCCCGGTGGGGCGGGCCGTGTCAGTGCAGCCAGAACATCAAGGAGACCAACACCCATGGCCGACTCCAGTTTCGACATCGTCTCGAAGGTCGAGTGGCAGGAGGTCGACAACGCGATCAACCAGACCTCCCGCGAGATCTCCACGCGCTTCGACTTCAAGAACGTCGGCGCCGAGATCAAGCGCTCCGGCGAGACGATCGAGATGAAGGCCAACGGCGAGGAGCGCGTCAAGGCGATCCTGGACGTGCTGCAGAGCAAGTTCATCAAGCGCGGCCTGTCGCTCAAGGCGCTGGACGCCAAGGAGCCGCAGCTGTCCGGCAAGGAGTACAAGATCTTCGCGGACGTGAAGGAGGGCATCTCCCAGGACGATGCCAAGAAGGTCGCGAAGATCATCCGGGACGAGGGCCCGAAGGGCGTCAAGGCGCAGGTCCAGGGCGACGAGCTCCGGGTGACCTCGAAGAGCCGTGACGACCTCCAGACCGTGCAGGCCCTGCTCAAGGGCAAGGACCTGGACTTCGCGCTCCAGTACGTGAACTACCGCTAGTCGCGGGGCGCCGCCGGTGCGGCGATCGTGTCGAGGGCGCGGTGACGAGGACAGCCTCGTCACCGCGCCCTCGTCGCACTCCGGGGCCGGTGTGACCGGGGAGGTGGAGGAGATGGAGGAGACGGAAGGTGTTTGACATGTGATATGTTACAGCGGTGATTAATCGGGGGAAAGATCACAGGAGTGTCGAGGCATCTGCTCCACTCCTGGAAGCGGGCCGGCTGTTCGCCGGCTTCGAAGGCTCGTGGTGGATCGCCGGCGGATGGGCCGTCGATCTGGAGGTGGGGCGCGTCCGGCGCGCCCACGCGGACGTCGACGTACTGGTGCTGGCCCGGGAGTCCGAGCTGCTCGCCCGTCACTTCGCGGACCGTCCGCTCACCGTGACCGACCAGCAGGACGGCGCGCGACGCCCCTGGAGTCCGGGGGAAACGCTGGAGCCGGGCCGCGAGACGCTGTCCCTGGACACCGGACCCGTCGAGATCGTGTTCGGCGCCGCGGACGGCGCGGACTGGGTGTTCCACCGCGGCCGCCGCACCCGTCGTCCACTGGAAGTGCTCACCCGCACCGCACCCGGCGGAATGCCGTACCTCTCGCCCGAGGTCGTCCTCCTGTTCAAGGCCCGCGACGGGCGCCCCAAGGACGATGCGGACTTCGCCGACCTCGCCCCGCTGCTCGACGAGGAGCAGCGGGCCTGGCTCGCGCCGCGCCTCGCCCCGCCGGGCGCGCCCGCGCACCCGTGGTCGGCCCGGCTCGCCGCGCACTGACGCCCCACCGGTCGCCCGGTAATACCTCGACGAATTCTCTGGTATTCATTTTTTGACATTCTCGCGCCATGCCCCAGGGATCCCCTCGGGCATTTCTTCGGCATGCCCGGAAAAGCCAGCAGAGCAATCTTCTGAATGCTTTGGAAAGAAATTTCGGGCGGATCAGGAAAACCATTGCCCCCACCCGTGCAATGTCATACGGTAATGACGTCCCGGCCGGTCGCCCGACCGATCGGGAGGACTGTACGAAAGGGGATGGAAATGGCGACGACCCTGCTCGAGGCCGCTCCGGCGACCGAGGTCGAGAACGAGCTGGACCTGACGATCGAGCTGCTCCCGGAGCTGCCGTCGATCGACGTCAACATGGGCCGCTACTGCTCCTGCGAGTGCTGGTAGCCCATGCCCGGGTGGCCCGCCGGTCCCGCTCGGGGACCGGCGGGCCACCCGCCCCACCGTTCAGTCCGAAATGAGGTCCGTACAGCCATGAGTACAGCGGTGCCCGAACTCGGGACCGGTATCGGGTACCGGGAACCGATTCACGAGATCGCCACCGACCCGGGGCTGGTCGAATGGGTCGAGGTCATATCCGAGCATTACATGGGGGCGACCAGGAAGCGGGAATCCATCGATTCCCTGCTGGAGCGGATCCCGGAAATTCCGGTCGTCCCGCACGGCATCGAGATGTCCATCGGGTCGGTCGGGGACGACGGCCGGTGGGACGCCTATCTGGAGGAGCTCGCCGCGGTGGTCGAAGGCTTCGACGCCCCGTGGTTCAGCGACCATCTCTGCTTCACCCGCACCTCGACGGCCGAACTCGGCACCCTGCTGCCGCTGCCCCGCACCCGGGAGAGCGCCCGGCACGTCGCCCGCCGCGCCCGGCGGGCCGTGGAGCGGGTCGGCAGGCCGTTCCTGCTGGAGAACATCGCCTACCACTTCAGCTGGGGCGACGAGCTCACCGAGGCCCAGTTCGTGACGGAGATCGTCGAGGCCTCGGGCTGCCACCTGCTGCTCGACCTCACCAACCTGACCTACAACGCGCGCAACCACGGCTTCGACGCCCTCGACTTCATCCGGGAGATCCCGTACGAGCGGGTCGTCCAGGTCCATCTGGCGGGCGGGGTCGAGGAGGAGGGCACCTACTTCGACACCCACTCCATGCCGGTGCCGGAGCCGGTCTGGGAGCTGCTGGGCGCCCTGCTGGAGTTCCACCCGGTGCCCGCGGTGATGCTCGAACGGGACCAGCGGCTCGACCGCACCGAAGAGATCGCCACCGACCTGCGCCGGGCCACCGAACTGCGCCGGACAACCGACCGGCGCCGGACAACGGACCCGCGCCGCGCGACCGCCCCGCGCCGGAAGGGCTGACCGGTGGACACCCGCATCGGATTCGAGCTCATCTCCCTGCTGATGGCCTCCCGCCAGGAGCGCGAGCGCTACCAGGACGACCCCGACGGCTACCTCGCCGCACGCGGGCTCACCCCCGACGAGGCCCGGAGTTTCCGGGCCGGCGTCGCACCGGACCGGATCGCTGTCTCGGCACGGATCTCCGCCCGCAAGCGGTACTCACGGGCCCGGACGCCGTACCCGACCCTGACCAGGATCGTGGAGACGCTCGGGGCGCACACCGACCGCGCCAAGCTCGACATCCCGTTCGGCCTCGCCGACCAGGGGCGCTTCCGCGACGAACTGCGGACCGCCTCCCCCGGCCTCGGGGACACGTGCGGACAGTGCCTCGCCGAGGCCGCCCGGCACGACGAGGACCGCGGCCGGCTACTGGCGCAGGCCCGCCTCGCCCAGGCCCTTGACGGACCGGCCCACCGACGGGCCGAACCGCTCCCCGGCCCCGCGGCGGCCGGAGCCGGTACGACCTCGCCCGGCCCCGGCGTCCACCACCTGGCCGGCCACGCGATGCTGTGCTCCTACGCCAGCGACCTGCCGGCCCTCATCGCCGCGACCGCGACCGCACCATCGACCGCGACCGGAACCGGGACCGCGACCGGAACCGGGACCGCACCGTCGACCGCGACCGCCTCCGGCGAGTCCGCCGCGTTCACCTGCCGCCCGACCCCCAGCCACCTGCTGCTGGTGCGGACCGGCCGCTCCGACATCGCCACCGTCCGCCTCGCCGCCGGCGCCCACGCGGCGGTCGCCCGGCTCCAGGCCGGGACACCTGCCTCCGCCGTACTCGCCGAGTACGGCCCGGCCGCGGCCCGGCTGATCGCCGAGCTCGTCCGCATCAACGTCCTCCTCCCCGCCGAGAGCTGACATGCGCATCTGTTTCGTCGTGAAATTCCCGCCCACCCAGGGCGGTGTCGCCGTCCGGGCGGCGTTGCTGGCCCGGGCTCTCGTCCGCCGGGGCCACGAGGTGCACGTGGTGACCAACGCCTTCGAGGTCGCCGACACGTACCGGATCGCCGGTGCGGCCGCGGCGACCTCCGTCACCGTCGTGCCGCTCACCCCTCCGACGACCGCGATGCGCCACATCCCGCAGACCGACGCGACCGTCTCCCGGCTCGCCGGCGCCGCCGCCCGGGTGATCCGCGCGCACGACTGCGAGGTGGTCTACTCCAACTACCTGGAGCCCTGCGGGGTCGCCGCCCACCTGGCCTCGCTGTGGACCGGAGTGCCGCACGTCCTGCGCTCCGCCGGTACCGACCGCAACCGGCTGATGAACCACGGGGACCTTCAGACCACCTACAAGGAGGCCCTGCTCGGGGCCACCGCGATCGTCGCCGCCCCCGGCCCGCTGCCGGGCCTCGGCGTGGACCGCTCCCGCTTCACCGGCGCCGTCCAGCCCGTCGTCCCCACCGAGCTGTTCCACCCCGGCGCGGCCCCGCTCGACCTGGCCGCCCTGGCGGCCGGGGCCGCGGCCGCCGGCGCCGACGTCCCCGACCCCGCGCGGCTCTGCGACGGCACCCCGGTGATCGGGTACTACGGGAAGGCCAACGCCAGGACCGGGCTGCGCCACCTGGTCGAGGCGATGGCCCTGATGCGCGGGCCCCGACCGTACGTCGCGGCCCTGGTCGGCGGCAGCGTCCCGGCCGAACTCCGCGCCCGGATCGACGCCCTGGGCCTGACCGACCGGTTCTGGCTGCTGCCCTTCGTCCCGGTCGAGCGCGTCCCCGGCTACCTCCGGGCCTGCACCGCCGTCGCACTCCTCGAACACGACTTCCCGATCCGCCAGCACATCCCCACCAAGCTCCGCGAGTGCTTCGCCACCGGCACCGCAGCGATCGCCACCCGCGAACTGATCCGCAAGGAGAGCACCGGCGACCGGGCCGAGCACGGACGCAACCTCTACGTCGTGGCGGACCCCACCGACCGCACCGGCCTCGCCGACCTGCTCGGCCGGGTCTGCGCCGACCCGGCCGAGGCCGCCCGGGTGGGCGCCGCAGGTCGGGAACTCCTCGACGGCGAGACCGACCTCGACGCCTGGGCCGACCGGTACGCCGGGATCTTCCAGGACGCCGCCCGGCGCGGCGGACGGTCCACCGACCCCGCCGCCGACGGGCCCTCGTCGGCGGAACTCCGCCTGCTGCTGCCCCTGACCGCCGAACTCCTCGGCGCCGGATTCGACGAGGAGTACACCCGCTTCGCGCACGAGGAGCGCGCCCGCTCCGCCGCTCCGCTCCGGCACCCGTCCGCCGCGCGCGGACTGGTCGCGACGGCGGCCGCCTTCGCCCGCCACGTCCAGGAGCACGGCCCTGCCCTGCGCCCCGGCGTACCGGCCGTGCTGTGGCGGATCCAGGCCGCCGCCGCCTGGCTGGGTCTCGACCTCGGCCACCACCGCGGCACCCCCTACCTGCCGCCCCCGGCCCCGCGGGACGGCGGCACACCGGCCCCCGGCCCGGTCCGCAGCGGCCAGCTGCGGCTGCTCCGGCTCGACGCCGCCGAACTGGCCGCGGCCGTCTCCGTCGAGGGCCTGCCCCGGGTGCGGGAGGCCGTCGACACCTGGCTGGCGGCGCCCGGCGGCACACCGGACGGCGAGGAGGGCCTGTGCCTGCTCCTGCAGCGGCTGCCCAACCTGGAGACCCGGGTCTACCGGATCGGCCGCGCCGTCGAGAGCTGCCTCCGGCTGGCCGACGGGAGCACCGACGCCGCGACCGTCGCGGACCGCCTCGGCGCCCGGCCCGAGGCCGTCGCCCGGCTCCTCGCCGAACTGGCGGAACGCGGGCTGGTCCAGCTGGACGCCGCGCCCTCCCCCGCCCCGCCGGCCGACCCGGACGTGCTGCTGTGACGGTCCCGACCGGCCGGGGAGGCTGGGCCCGACGCCTGCTCGGCCACTGCCTGCGCCACCCCGGACGGCTGGCCCTCGCCTGCGGCTCCTCGGCCGCGGGCGTGGCCGTCATGGTGACCGTGCCGCAGTTGCAGCGGATCACGCTCGACGAGGCGGTACTCGCCGACCGCAGGCCGCTGCTGCCGCTGGTCCTCCTGCTGACAGCGCTCGCGTTCGCCGTCTACCTGCTCTCCTACCAGCGCCGCAAGCACTCGTCCCGGCTCGCCCTCGCCGTACAGCACGACCTGCGCACCGAGCTGTTCGACGCGCTCTCCCGGCTGGACGGCGCCGGCCACGACCGGCTGCGCAGCGGCCAGACGGTCTCCCGGGCCGACAGCGACACCGCCCTGGTGCAGGGATTCCTGACCATGGCCCCCACCCAGCTCGGCAACCTGCTGATGGCGGCCGGCGCACTCGTCGGGATGGCCTCCCTGTCGCCAATGCTCACCGCGGTGACCGCGCTGACCTTCCCGCCGTTGTGGTTCACCGCCGCCCGGGCCCGGCGCCGGCTGTTCCCGGCCGACCGGAAGGTCCAACAGCTGACCGGCGAGGTGGCCGAGGTGGTGGACCACGCCGTCGCGGCCGTCCGGGTGGTCAAGGGGTTCGGCCAGGAGCGGCGGGAGCTGGGCCGGCTGGACGCGGCGGCGCACCGACTGTTCCTGGCCCGGCGGCACGCGATCCGACTGACGGCCCGTTACGACCCCTGGCTGCGCGCCCTGCCGGTGCTCGGGCAGCTGGGCACGCTGGCGGTCGGCGGCCGGCTGGTGATGGACGGCCGGCTGTCGCTCGGTGCCTTCCTCGCCTTCACCGGCTACCTCGCGCTCCTGGTCGGTCCGGTGCGGATGATGGCGGGCCTGCTGAACACGGTCCAGCAGGCGAGGGCCGGTGCCGGGCGGGTCTTCGAGGTGATCGACACCCGCCCGGGGGTCGTGGAGGCCGCGGACGCCGTGGAGCTGCCCCGCTCCGCCGCGCCGGCCGTGGAGTTCGACCGGGTCCGCTTCGGCTACCGCGCGGGCGAACCCGTCCTGGACAGGTTCGCCCTGACGGTGCCGGCGGGCAGCACCGTGGCCGTGGTCGGGCTGCCGGGCTCCGGCAAGTCGACGCTGGCCGCGCTGCTGACCCGGTTCTACGACGCCGACGACGGGGCGGTGCGGGTCGGCGGCGAGGACGTCCGCGCGCTGACCCTCCGCTCACTGCGCGCGGGCGTCGGCGTCGTCCCGGAGGACGGTTTCCTGTTCGCCGACACGATCCACGCCAATATCGCCTACGGACGGCCGGAGGCGACCGAGGACCAGGTGGCCGCCGCGGCCCGGGCCGCCGGGGCGCACAACTTCGTCACCGCCCTGCCGGACGGCTACCGCACCCGCCTCAACGAAGGCGGCCTGCCGCTGTCCGGCGGCCAGCGGCAGCGCCTGGTGCTGGCCCGGGCGCTGCTCGACGACCCTCCGGTGCTGGTCCTCGACGACGCCACCTCCGCCGTGGACGCCCGGACCGAGGCCGGGATCCACACCACCCTGCGCACCGTCCTGGCCGGACGCACCGGTCTGCTCCTCGCCCGCCGCCCGTCCACCCTGGCGCTCGCCGACCGGATCGCGGTGCTGGACGGCGGACGCCTGGCGGACTTCGGCACCGAGGCCGAACTGCGCTCCCGCAGCCCGCTGTTCCGCCGGCTGTTCGACGCGGCCGGACCGGACGGCGGCGGGCGGGCCGCCGCCGCGCCCGGCACGCCGGACCGGACGGCCGGACCCGAGGTACTCGAACTGCCCGACGCCGACCGGGAACTCACCCTCGGCCTGCTGCTCCGGCCGCTGCGCCGACCGCTGCTGCTCGCACTGCTGCTGGTCGCCGCCGACACCGCCGGAGTCCTGCTGACCCCCTTCCTGGTCCGGACCGGCATCGACTCCGGTGTGAGCCGGGACCGGCCGGAGGTGCTCGCCGCCGTCGCCGCCCTCGGCACCCTGGCGGTGCTGGTCGGGGCGGGGATCCAGTCGGTGTCGATCCGCACCACGGCCGGCACCGCCGAACTGCTGCTCCACCGGCTGCGCACCACCGCCTTCGGCCATCTGCAGCGCCTCGGGCTGGCCTTCTACGAACGCGAGGGCGCGGGCCGGCTGCTGGCCCGGACGACCACGGACGTGGACGCGTTCGCCGGGTTCCTGCGGGACGGCCTGGTCCAGGCCGTGATCGGCGGCCTGACCCTGATCGGTACGGTGGCTGTCCTGCTCGCGCTCGACCCGGCGGCCGGCCTGCCGGCGTGCGCGATGCTGCCGCTGATGGCACTGGCGACCGTGCTGTTCCGGCGGGCCTCCTCGCGCGCGTACGGCGCCGCCCGGAAGCGGGCCGGCGCCGTCACCTCCGACCTGCGGGAGAACCTGGCGGGAATGCGGGTGACCCAGGCGTTCCGCCGGGAGGACGAGCGGCGCGCGCGGTTCGCCGAACACAGCGACGGCTACCGGCGCAGCCGGGGCCGGGCACAGCGGGCGCTGGCGCTCTTCTGGCCGTTCGGGCAGCTGCTCGCCGGGCTGTCCGCCGCACTCGTCCTGCTGGTCGGCGGTGAGCGAGTGCGGGAGGGCTCGATGTCGGCGGGCGCGCTGCTGGCCTGCCTGCTCTACCTCGACCTGCTCTTCGCGCCGGTCCAGCAGTTGGTCCAGGCGCTGGACGGCTACCAGCAGGCGGCGGTCGGCCTGCGCGGGCTCCGGGAGCTGGCGGCCGAGCCGACCGCGCCGACGCCGGCTGCCCGGCCGCTGCCGCTGCCGGCCCGGTCGCCCGGTGAACTCGTCCTCGACCGGGTGGAGTTCGGGTACGCCCCCGACCGGCCGCCGGTGCTTCGCGGACTGTCGCTGACGATCCGCGCCGGGGAGACCGTGGCGCTGGTCGGCGCCAGCGGCGCGGGCAAGTCGACGCTGGCGAAGCTGGTTTCGCGCTTCTACGACGTGACCGGCGGCGCCGTCCGACTGGACGGGACGGACATCCGCGACCTCGATGTCACCGAGTACCGGCAGCGGGTGGCGATCGTGCCGCAGGAGAACAGCCTGCTGCCCGGCACCGTCCGGGAGGTGATCGCCTACGGGCGCCCCCGGGCCGGTGACGCCGAGATCGAGGCCGCGGCCCGGGCCGTCGGCGCCCACGCGATGATCACCGGACTCCCGGACGGGTACGGGCACCGCCTCGCCGAGGGCGGCCGGGACCTGTCGGCCGGACAGCGGCAACTGCTCGCCCTGGCCCGGGCCGTGCTGACCGATCCGGCGGTCCTCGTCCTGGACGAGGCGACCGGCGCCCTCGACCCCGAGACCGAGGCGGCCGTCCTCGCCGCGACCGGACGGCCCACCACCCTGGTGATCGCCCACCGGCCGTCGACGGCGGCCCGGGCCGACCGCGTGGTGCTGCTGGAGGAGGGCCGGGTCTCGGCGGTGGGCAGCCATGCGGAACTCCTCGCCGCCGGCGGCGCCTACGCGGGCTGGCACCGCTCCTGATCCCGGTCGGCGGTGGAGGGTCCGGGCAGTCCGGGCAGCGGACGGCCCCGGTCGGGAGCCCTGGTGGGCTTCCGGCCGGGGCCGTCGTCAACAGGCGGCTGTCGCTGTCAGCGGGCGGGAGCGGCGGCGGCCGCCGCGTCGCCGAGGGCCTTGGCCTGGGACCGGAGGGCAGCGAGCCGGTCCGTCAGCGAGGCCGGCGGGGCCGGGGTGGCGGCCGTCGGGGGCGTCAGGGCCGGGGGTGCGAAGCCCGGGGCGGTGACGGTCGGCGGCGGGGTGGGGAGGGTGGGTGGCGTCGGGAGCTGGCCGAGCAGGCCCTGGAGGGTGCTCTCCAGCGAGGCGAGGAGTTGCTGGACGGCACCGAGGTCGACTCCGCCGAGCAGGGCGGGGACCGCCGAGAGCAGGCCGCCGACGAGATCGAGGACACCGCCGAGGGCGGAGGTCGGGTCGGGGGCGTCGGCGGGGAGCGCTGGGGCGTCCGGCAGTCCCGGAGCCGCAGGAGCGGCGGGCGCGCCGGGGGCTCCGGGGGCGGCGGGGGCGGCGGGGGCGGCGGGGGCGGCGGGGGCGGCGGGCGCCGCAGGAGCGCCGGGGGCCGGCGGGATCCCGGGCGCCGCAGGTATTGCGGGCATTCCGGGCAGTGCGGGCAGTGCGGGGAGACCCGCCAGGGACATCGGGGCGGTGGGGGGCGCCGGGACGTCGAGGAGGCCGGGGACGGTCACGGGGGTCACGGAGAAGGTGGTGCGGTGGGGGGCGTCGGCTCCGTTGCCGACGGCGGCGGAGGCTGTCGCGACCGGGGTCAGCGCGAGGGCTGCGGTCAGCGCGGCGGCCATCCAGGTGGTGCGCATGGGGGATGCTTTCCTCTCGGTACAGATCGGGCGGCAGGCCTGATCCGGAGATCGGGCGTCGTGCCTGATTCACACCGTGGGGCAGCCCCATTGGCCCAGCCACCGCGTGTACGCCGAACGGTGCACGACACGCGGCGACACGCGACGACACGCGGTGGGCGGGAGAGCGCGCGGTGGGCGGGAGGGCGTCCGGCCGACCGGGCGTCAGCCGCCGGAGACCCAGGAGGCCGTGGCCCGGTGGACGCCGAGCCCGACCGCGTCGAACTCGTCGCGGTCGCCGCCACCCTCCCCCACCCGGGCGCCGAGCCGCCGCAGGACCTGGGAGATCGGGCTGCCCTCGGCCGGGAAGGGTTCGAACTCGCCGCTGGCGACCGGGCCGAGGTCGAGCCGGCCGTCGGCCCAGACGGCGGCGCGCTGGGTGCCGGTGCCGCCGAAGTAGTCGGCCTCGACGCAGGCGATCGGCGCGGCCTTGGACCAGGCGGCGAGTCGGCGTTCGAGACCGTCCGGGAACCAGTCGAACGGGGCCGTGCCGACCGCGCGCGGAGCCGCCGCGGCGGACGGGGCCCCCGGGCCGGACGGAGTTCCGTCACCGCCGCGGAAGGCGGCCAGGAACTCGGGGGTCGCCGGTATCAGCGCCAGCCCCTGGGCGAGCGGCCGCGGGCGGGCGGCCGGAACCTCGGCGGCCGCCACCGCGACCAGCTCCGCCGGGCCGATCAGCGCCTGAAGTTCGTATGACATTCAGTCATCCTGAACCATGGCACCGACAGTCCGCCCGGCGTTTACGATTCCGTGCCCCGCCCGCCGTCGTTCCGGGAGCCGGCGACCGGCGGCCGGGCCGAGGCAGGGGCCGAAGTCGGGGTCGGGGCAGGAGCCGCGCCGGCCGCCGGGGCGGGGCCGGCGCCGTACAGCAGGGTGAACAGGGTCACGTCCACCGCGTCCTCGGCGGTGCTGTTCCCCTCGGCGTGCAATTCGTCGAACACCGCCGCGAGTTGGCCGCGGAGCCGGAGCAGCCGCTCGGGGGCGACCCGGTAGCTGAAGTGCGAGAAGAGACCCGACAGCGCGCCCGAGTCGTCCCGGGAGAAGTCGACCCGGCCGGCCGTCGCGGCGGCGCGGAAGTCGCCGCGGACCCGGTCCATCGCGGCGAGCATCGCGTCGTAGGCGTCGACCCGGGTCGGGGAGTCGGGCGAGAAGATCTCCGGGGCGAGCCGGAGCGACTCCTGGGCCGCGCTGTACCTGCTCTCGACGATGCCGGAGACCAGCCGGGTGCCCGCGACCCGGATCAGCCCGGCCTTCTCCAACTGCTTGATGTGGCGGTAGAGCTTGGTCTGCGGCTCGTCGAGCGCGGCCGCGATCTCCTTCGCGGCCAGCGGGCCGGTTCCGGAGGCGGCCATCAGGACGTCGAGGATCGCCAGCCGCAGCGGGTCGGCCAGGGCCTTGAGGGTGGCGGCGTCCTCCACCCGGCGCTCCTTGAGCACGGCGGGACCGGCATCGTGCCCGCCCGCAGCGTTCAAGTCGTTCTCAAGGCTCTCGGCGTTCTCGGCGTTCTCGGCGTTCTCGACCACGGCCTCACCCTCGCAGATGGCCGACGCTCCGGGCAATCACACTTTCACCCTTGCGCAAGCACTCACCATCACGCCATCATTCACGATGTCGTGAATGGTTACGCCGCAGTGATCGGCGACCGACCGAGGGGCGGGCGAATGAGCACGGGCACCACGAGCGCGATCACGAACGGGGCGACGCGAGCACCCCTGCCTCCCCCGCCCGTCCCGCTCCGGCGCAACTGGCGCTTCCAGGCCCTCTGGGCCGGTCAGGCCGGCTCCACCCTCGGCCTGCAGATCATCGACACCGCGTACCCGCTGCTGCTGCTGGCGCTCACCGGTTCCTCCACGCTCGCCGCCGCGTTCGGGGCGCTGCAGATCGGCGCCTCCGTGCTCTTCGGCATCCACGGCGGCGCGGTCGCCGACCGGTACGACCGCCGTCGGATCCTGATCATCGGCGACAGCACCCGGCTGATCGCCTGCGCCAGCGTCCCGCTCGCCATGGCCCTGGACCGGCTCACGGTCGCGCACAGCCTGCTGGTCGCCGTGGTGATCGGCGCGACCATCGCCTACACCGGGCCGGTCCGGCTGCTCGCCGTGCGCTCGGTGGTCCCGCCGGAGCAGCTGCGGCAGGCACTGGCCCAGGACGAGGCGCGGATGAGCGGCGCGGGCCTGATCGGGCCGCCGCTGGCGGGCGCGCTGTTCGGGCTGGGCCGGGCGGCGCCGTTCGTCGGCACGGCCCTCACCTCGCTGCTCGCGCTGGTCGTGGCGGTCCTGGTCCGCTTCCCGGGCCGTCCGGAATCCCAGGCCGGGGACGCGACCGCCGCCGACCGCACCGGCGGTACCGAGGACACCGGGTCCGCCAAGGGCGCCGCCCTCGCCGGCTACCGCTACCTGGCGCGCAGCGCCCTGCTCCGCCCGATCCTCGCCGTCGTCCTGCTGATCAACCTCGCGGGCACCGCGATGCTGCTGCCGGTGATGGTCGTCCTGCGCGGCCAGGGCACCTCGGACGCCGGGATCGGCCTGGCGCTGGCCGGCGAGGCGGTCGGAGCGCTGGTCGGAGCCGTCCTGGTGCGCCGGCTGCACCGGCTGGCCGGACCGGGGGTGCTGCTGCTCGCGGTGTCCTGGCTGACCGTCCCGGTGATCCTCGCCCCACTGCTGCCCGGCGGACCGGCCACCGTCTTCGCCGGGCTGTTCCTGGTGGGCCTGGGCGTCCCGACATTGCGGGTGATGATCGACCTCCTGGTGTTCCAGCAGGTCGAGGACGCCCTCCGGGGCCGGGTGATCGCCGCGACGATGACGATGTTCACGATCGGAATGCCGGCCGGGATGGTCGGCAGCGGACTCCTGCTCGACCATCTGTCCCCCGCCGCCGCGCTCGGCACGGTGGCCGCGCTGCTCGCCGCGGGCCTGGCCCCGGCGACGGCCGGCCGGACGCTGCGCCGCGCCACCTGGCCGGACCGGACGGCGGCGTGACCCCGACACGGGACCCCGACACGGGACACCGACGCCCACCGCCCTCCTGACCCCCGCTCACCCGGGCGGACGCACGCCGCATGCGCCCGCATCGCCAACCGGGTGAACTGGCCGGGTACGGCCCGCCCCGGGGCCACCCCCGGACCAGTGCTGTCGGGCCACCCCAGGAGGACCCATGAGTTCCATGGACATACCGTCGTCCGGCCGGGGCAGTCCCGGCGGCCCGTCCGGCGGCCCGTCCGGCGGCGCACCGGACGGCCCCTCGACGCGGACGGCCCGCGAGCGCGGCGGTGCGGTGGCCACCAGGATCGCGAACGCGCCCCGGATGTCCTGGCTGACGCTCGCCCTGATGACCACCAGTTCGGTGGCCAGCCTGCGCGCCGCGCCCACCATGGCGGTCTACGGCCTCGCCTGCGTCTTCCTCTACCTGCTCCCGGCCGTGGTCTTCCTGCTGCCGACCGCGCTGGTCTCGGCCGAGCTGGCGTCCGGCTGGGAGGGCGGCGTCTACCGCTGGGTGTCGGAGGGCCTGTCGAAGCCGCTCGGCTTCCTCGCCGTCTGGTGCCAGTTCGCGATGACGATCTTCTACTACCCGTCCCTGCTCGCGTACGTGGCCTCGACCATCGCCTATGTCGTCAACCCCGCGCTGGCGAGCAACGGCCTGTACACCGCGATCGTGATCATGGTGCTCTACTGGGCCGGCGTCTGGGTGTCCTCCCGGGGCACCAAGGCGGTGGCCGGGCTCTCCTCGATGGGCCTGGTCATCGGGACGCTGATCCCCGGCACGCTGCTCGTCGTGCTCGGCATGGTCTTCCTCGGCCAGGGCAACCAGTCCGCCGCGCCGATGAACGCCGCGCACCTGTTCCCGCAGTGGACCGGCCTGGCCAGCCTGGTGCTGATCGTCAACAACTTCCTCAGCTACTCCGGCATGGAGATGAACGCGGTGCACGTCTCCTCGCTGCGCGACCCCGCCAAGGAGTTCCCGCGCGCGATGTTCACCGCCTCGGGGATGGTGCTGGCGATCTTCATCCTCCCGGCGCTGGCGATCAGCTGGGTGGTGCCGTCCGCCGAGCTGAGCCTGACGGCCGGTGTGATGCAGGCCTTCGACTCCTTCTTCCAGTACTTCCACATCGGCTGGCTGACCCCGGTGATCGCCGTGGCGCTGGTCTCCGCCTCGCTCGGCGGCATGCTCACCTGGCTCGCCGGGCCGTCCAAGGGCCTGCTGCTGATCTCCCGCCAGGAGGGCTACCTCCCGCCGTTCCTGCAGCGGCTCAACAAGGAGGGCGTCCAGCAGAACCTGCTGGTCACCCAGGGTGTGGTCACCACCGTCATCGCCCTCGCCTACGCGCTGATCCCGAACGTCTCCAGTGCCTACTGGGTCTTCTCGGTGATCACCACCCAGGTGTACCTGATCGTCTACCTGCTGATGTTCGCGGCGGCGATCCGGCTGCGCCGCACCCAGCCCGACCACCCGCGCGGCTACCACGCGCCGGCGCTGGTCCCGATCGCCGTCACCGGCCTGGTGGCCTCGGCGGCGGCGATGGCGATCGGCTTCGTGCCGTCCTCGCAGTTCGGCAGCGGCTCGGTCTGGTCGTACGTGCTGATCGTCGGCGGCGGCCTGGTGGTCCTGGGTCTGCTGATCCCCTACCTGTTCCTGCGGCTGCGCAAGCCCGAGTGGCGCTCGCCCGAGGCGCAGGCCGAGCTCGCCGCCCAGGAGGCCGCCGAACTCGGCGGAGCCGGGGCGGACGGGCCCCGCAACGACGGAGGTGCGGCATGACCGGCCTGATGGCCTCCCGGCACCGCTGGATCTACCTCGGCGCGATCGTCCTGCTGGTCGGCATGCTGATCACCGGCCTGCTCACCTACACCCAGCTGCACCAGACCAACGAGGCCAACCGCAAGGCCGAGCAGCTGAGTTCGGCACTGAGCGCGGCCGGCTACCCGGTGCCGACGCAGAACCAGATCGTGCACACCCTGGGCGAGGACGGCGGCGCCGTCTGCGAGGACCCGGCCGACGCGCTGAAGCAGGCGCAGTGGACGTACGGCATGTCCAACGGCGCGGGCGGCCCGGGCCAGCGCCCGGTGCTCTCCGACCGCGAGGTGGTCTTCGCCGAGTCGATCGTGCTCTCGGTGTACTGCCCGGACAAGCTCGCCGCCATCAAGGACAAGATCGCCGACCTCAAGCTCCACGACACCGTCCGCAACTGACGGCACCGTCCGCACCCGACGCCCGACGCCCGGCCCCCAGCTCCCAGCTCCCAGCTCCCAGCTCCCGGAGGAGCCCCCCATGACCGACGAACTCGCCCGCCGGATCGCCGACCTGATGCCGCGGGCCAAGGCCGACCTCGCCGAGCTGGTCGCCCTCCCCTCCGTCGCCGACCCGCGCCAGTACCCGCCGGAGAACTGCCGCCGGGCCGCGGAGTGGGTCGCGGCGGCCTTCACCGAGGCCGGACTGCGCGACGTCCACCTGGAGGAGACCCCGGACGGCAGCCACGCCGTGGTGGGCCACCGCCCGCCGCCGCCCGGCGCGCCGACCGTCCTGCTCTACGCCCACTACGACGTCCAGCCGCCGCTCGACGACGCCGCCTGGACCTCCCCGCCCTTCGAGCTCACCGAGCGCGACGGCCGCTGGTACGGGCGCGGCACCGCCGACTGCAAGGGCAACATCGTCATGCACCTCACCGCGCTGCGGGCCCTCGGCGACGACCTGCCGGTCGGCCTCAAGCTGGTCGTGGAGGGCTCGGAGGAGCAGGGCACCGGCGGACTGGAGGCCTACGTACCACCGCACGCCGGCGAGTTGCACGCCGACGCGCTGCTGGTCTGCGACACCGGGAACGCCGCCGTCGGCGTCCCGACCGCCACCACCTCGCTGCGCGGTCTGGCGAACGTGGTGGTCACCGTCTCCGCGCTCGGCGGCGACATGCACTCCGGCATGTTCGGCGGCCCGGCCCCGGACGCGCTGGCCGCGCTGATCCGGGTCCTCGACTCGCTGCGCGACGCCGACGGCGGCACCCGGATCGACGGGCTGGACTGCACCGGCACCTGGGTCGGGGTCGGCTACGACGAGCAGCAGTTCCGCACCGACGCCGGCGTGCTGGACGGGGTCCGGCTGACCGGCTCCGGCACCGTCGCCGACCGGCTGTGGGCCCGGCCCGCCGTCACCGTGCTCGGCATCGACTGCCCGCCGGTGGTGGGGTCCGCCGCCGCGATCCCGGCCACCGCCCGGGCCCGGGTCAGCCTGCGCGTCCCGCCCGGGACCGACCCGGGCACGGCCCGGGACGCGCTCACCGCCCACCTGGAGGCCGCCGCGCCGTGGGGCGTGCGGATCGAGGTGGCCCCGGAGAGCACCGGCTCGCCGTTCCGCGCCGCCACCGGCGGACCGGCGTACACGGCGCTCGACAAGGCGATGCAGGAGGTCTACGGGCGGCCGATGTCCTTCCTGGGGCAGGGCGGCTCGATCCCGCTCTGCAATGTGTTCGCCCGGACCTTCCCGGAGGCGGAGATCATCCTGATGGGCGTCGAGGAGCCGCGCTGCCTCATCCACGCGCCCAACGAGAGCGTCGCCCCCTCCGAGATCGAGCACATGGCCAACGTCGAGGCGCTCTTCCTCCGGCACTACGCCGACTCGCACCGGCCGTGACGCAATCGCACCGGCCGTGACGAACCCGCGCCGGCCGTGGCCGACTCGCGCCGCCCGTAACGACCCGCGCCCGTGACGAACACGCACCACCCGTGCTGGAGTCGACGCGCAACCCGGCCCGCCCGTCGACCGCCCCGCACAGTCAGGAGACCCGCATGCCCGCGCCTGGAGAGTCCCGCATGCCCCGCCCCTTCACCGCCGAGGACTACCGCACCCGCCTCGACCGGGCCACCGCCGCGGCCACCGCCGCCGGACTCGCCGGACTGGTCGTCGGCCCCGGCCCCGACCTCGTCCACCTGACCGGCTACCGGCCGACCGCGATCACCGAACGCCTCACCGCCCTCGTCCTCACCGCCGGACGCGAGCCCGTACTGATCGTCCCCGCCCTGGAGCGCCCCGACGCCGAGCGGGCCGAGGGCGCCCCCGCCGTCCGGCTGCTCGACTGGACCGACGGCCAGGACCCGTACGCCGCCGCCGTCCCGCTGCTCGACCCGGCCGGGCGCTACGGCGTCTCCGACAACACCTGGGCGATGCACCTGCTCGGCCTCCAGTCCGCCCTGCCGGGCACCGGCTGGACCTCGCTCACCGAGACCCTGCCGATGCTGCGCGCGGTCAAGGGCCCCGACGAGCTGGAGCGCCTCGCCGCGGCCGGCGGCGCCGCCGACGCCGCCTACCGGGGCATCCTGGAGGTGGAGTTCGCCGGCCGCCGGGAGACCGACGTGGCCGCCGACCTCAGCGCGCTGCTGATCCAGTACGGGCACAGCCAGGTCGACTTCACCGTGGTCGGCTCCGGCCCCAACGGCGCCAACCCGCACCACGAGGCCGGCGAGCGGATCATCGGGACCGGCGACACCGTCGTCCTGGACTTCGGCGGCCTCAAGGACGGCTACGGCTCCGACACCACCCGCACCGTGCATGTCGGCACCGACGTCCCGGACGAGGTGCGGAAGGTCCACGACGTGGTCCGGCAGGCGCAGCAGACCGCGTTCGAGGCCGTCCGGCCCGGGATCGCCTGCCAGGAGATCGACCGGATCGCCCGCCGGGTCATCACCGAGGCCGGGTACGGCGAGTACTTCATCCACCGCACCGGCCACGGCATCGGCATCACCACGCACGAGCCGCCGTACCTGGTCGAGGGCGAGCAGCAGCCCCTCGTGCCCGGCATGTGCTTCTCGATCGAGCCGGGCGTCTACCTGCCGGGCCGGTTCGGGGTGCGGATCGAGGACATCGTCACGGTCACCGAGCAGGGCGGCCGACGGTTCAACAACACCCCGCACGAGTTGGGCATCGTGTCCTGAGGCCGACCCGGGACCACCCGGTCGGCCCTCCCCGCACTGCACCAACCGGGGCAATTCTGAACCCTTCCTGAACGGACCGGACGTTCGCACCGAGAGTTCTCCAAGAATGCCTTGCTAGCTTCGACCGGCATGACCAGAATGCTCCGCCCGGCGCCGCCCACCCCGTCCGCGAGCGCCGGGCGGCTGCGTCCGGCCACCGGTTCCCGGAGCGGGCCGCGCACCGGCGCCGCCGCCCGTCTCCGGCTGCTGGCGTGGCCGCTCTACCTCGCCGCCCTGCTGTGGTACCTGCGTACTTACGGCCTGCCGTACACCAATGACCTGGTCTTCCTGTGGCTGATCGGCGCGCTGCTGGCCGCCGGTGTGCACAGCGGGCACGGTCCGCGCGGCTTCCTGCTGGTGCTGCGCGACTGGGTCCCGGTGATGGCCGTCGTCTGGGCGTACTCGCTGCTGCGGGGCTACGGCGCGCACACCCCCTGGGGCCCGTACCTGTGGCCGCAGCAGCGCGCCGACGAACTCCTCGGCTTCGGGGAGACCCTGACGGTCCGGCTCCAGCACGGGCTGTACACGCCCGGCTCGCCGCACTGGTACGACTACGCCTCGGTCACCGTCTACATGTCGCACTTCTTCACGGTCTTCGTGGTGCTCGCGGTGCTCTGGCGCCGCCGCCACGACCGGTTCCGGCACCTGCTCACCTGCTACCTGGTGCTGACCTTCGCCGGCTTCGCGACGTACATCCTCTACCCGGCGGTGCCGCCGTGGCTGGCCTCCCAGGAGGGGCACCTGCCGGCCCTGACCCGGGTGGTCTCGGACGTGCTCGGCGGGATCGGACTGCCCCGGGCCGCCTCGGTGTTCGAGAACGGCAGCCAGTTCGCCAACGACGTCGCGGCGATGCCCTCGCTGCACTCGGCGTACCCGGCGATGCTGCTGTTCTTCTTCTGGCCGACCGCCGCCCGGTGGCTGCGGGTGCTGCTGGTCGCCTACCCGCTCGCGATGACCTTCGCCCTGGTGTACGGCGCGGAGCACTTCCTGGTGGACGTCTTCGTCGGCTGGGCGTACGCGGCGGCCGCGGTGTACGGCGTGCGGTGGCTGCGGGAGCGGCGGCGGACCAGGTCGCTGGCGGCGAGCGGGCCGGCTCCGACTCCGGCCGCGGGGGCGGGCGTCCGGGCGACGGTCCGCACCGGCAGACTGGACCCGTGACCGAGAAGCCGACCAGGGCCCCCGCGCCGGGCGCGGTGGCCAAGCCGACCGCCGAGCAGCTGCTCGCCGCCCGTGACAGCACGATCGAGGACATCACCGCCCCCGGTCTGCGCGTCCTGTTCTGCGGCATCAACCCCGGGCTGTGGTCCGGCGCCACCGGCCGGCACTTCGCCCGGCCCGGCAACCGCTTCTGGCCCGCGCTGCACCGCTCCGGCTTCACGCCCCGGCAGTTCCGCCCGGACGAGCAGCGGCAGTTGCTCGACCTCGGCCTCGGCATCACCAACGTCGCCCCGCGTGCCACCGCCAAGGCCGACGAGCTGACCGCCGAGGAGCTGCGCGCGGGCGGGGCGGCGCTGGTCGAGCGGGTGCTGCGGCTGCGGCCGCGCGCCCTGGCGGTCCTCGGCATCGGCGCCTACCGCACCGCCTTCGGCCGCCGGACGGCGTCGATCGGACGGCAGGAGCAGGGCATCGGCGACACCGCCGTCTGGGTGCTCCCCAACCCCAGCGGCCTCAACGCCCACTACACCCTGGACGCGCTGGCGGCGGAGTTCGCCGGGCTCCGCGCGGCGGTGGACCGCGCGGAGCCCGAACGCGTCGAACCCGAGCAGGTCGAGCCGGAGCGCGTCGAGCCGGAGCACGTCGAGCACCCCGGGGCTTGATCCCGCCTCAGGCCGCCGCCAGCCCCTCGGGCAGCGCCCCGCCGCGCAGCTCCCGCAGCTCCCGGACCAGCGCCCGCACCGCCGCCGTGCCCGCGAGCTCCGGCGTCGTCACGTACCCGACGTACCGGCTCGGCGGATTCGGGCCGAGGTCGGTGACGGCCAGCCCGGGCGGGGCGCCGAGCAGGGCGGTCCGGGGCATGATCGCCATCCCCAGGCCCTGGGAGACCAGGGAGACGGCCACCGTGTCGTCCTCGACGTCGATGGTCGAGGGCGGGATCCACTCCTGCCGTCCCCACCAGTCCCGGGTGTAGGAGCCGCAGTTCTCGTCCCAGTCGACCAGCGGCAGCCCGCGCGGCGCCGGGTGCCCGGCCGGGTGCGCGAGCGCGTAGGTCTCCTCGAACAGCCGGGCCGCGACCAGGCCGGGGACGGCCGGCGGCGCGGCGGGGTCGAGGGTGGCGAGGCCGAGGTCGGCCCGTCCGTCCGCGACCTCCCCGGCGGTGCCCCGGCCGATCTCCCGGACGATCCGCACCCGCGGCGTCAGTCCCGGGTGACGGGCGGTCAGCCGGGCCAGGACCGGCGGCAGCAGATGGGCGGCGACACTGCGGAACGCGGCGATCCGCAGCGTCCCGGTGACCTCCCCGGCCCGGTCGCCCGCACCGGTCGCCCGCACCTCCGGGCCCATCACCGCCAGCAGCCGCAGGATCCGCCGGGCGTACGCGACCGCCCGCTCCCCGGCCTCGGTCGGGCGCGCACCGTGGCGCCCGCGCTCGAACAGCACCGCGCCGAGCTTCCGTTCGCAGGCGCGCACGGCGTGCGAGACGGCGGACTGGCTGCTGTCCAGGCGCGCGGCGGCGGCCGTGAAGCCCCGTTCCTCGGCCACGGCGACCAGGACGCGCAGTTCGTGCGGGGCGAGATCGGTCATACCGGCGACGCTACCGGATCCATCGATTCCGTTCATGGAACAGGGCCGTCCATCGACGGCGGCCCCTGCCCGGCCGCCCGCCGGCTCCCTACGGTGATCTTCACCGCCCCGGTGATCGCCACCGCCCCGTCCGCACCCCCTGGAGCCCCCGTGTCCCGCCCCACCGCCCGCGTCGTCCACCTCGTCTCCCGCCCGACCGGCGAGCCCATCGCCGACAACTTCGCCTTCCTCGACGAGACCGTCCCGCCGCTCACCACCGGCGAGGCCCTGGTCGAGAACATCCACCAGTCCGTCGACCCGTACATGCGCGAGGAGATGGACGAGACCGGCGGCTGGCGGCTGCACGCCCCGCTGGAGGGCCGCGCCCTGGGCCGGGTCGTCGAGTCCCGGACGCCCGCGCTGCCCGTCGGCACCCTCGTCCACCACCGCCGGGCCTGGCGCACCCTCTCGACCGTCACCCCGGGCGAGGCGACCGTCCTGCCGGACTTCGCGGGCGTCCCGCTCAGCGCCCACCTCGGCATCCTCGGCGGCACCGGGCTGTCCGCCTGGGTCGGCCTGACCCGGATCGCCCGGCTGCGGCCCGAGGAGACGCTCTTCGTCTCGGCGGCCGCGGGCGGCGTCGGCACCGCGGCCGGCCGGATCGCCCGGCTGCTCGGCGCCGGCCGGATCGTCGGCAGCGCGGGCTCCGCCGCCAAGGTCCGCCACCTCACCGAGCAGCTCGGCTTCGACGCCGCCTTCGACTACCACGAGGCGCCGATCGCCGACCGGCTGCGCGAGGCCGCCCCGGACGGACTGCACGTCTACCTCGACAACGTGGGCGGCGACCACCTGGAGGCCGCCATCGACACCCTGCGCGACGGCGGCCGGATCGCCTGGTGCGGGGCGGTCGCCCAGTACAACAGCCTCCGGACGCCGCCTCCCGCGCCGCGCAACCTCTTCGACGTGGTCGGCAAGAGCCTCCGCCTGGAGGGCTTCCTGGTCCGGAACCACCTCGACGCCCGCCCCGAGCTGTACGACTTCCTCGTCCCGCACCTGCGCTCCGGCGCCGTCCGCTCCGACGAGACGGTCGTCCGGGGCTTCGAGCACGTCGTCGACGCCTTCCGCGGCATGCTCAGGGGTGCCAACACCGGCAAGATGATCGTCCAGCTCGCCGACGAGCCGCGCTAGGACGCGTCCCGGCCGGGCAGCGAGAGCTCCAGCGCCGCCAGCCGCGCCGGGTCGGCGACCACCTCGAACCCGGCCACCCGGCCGTCCGCGACCTCGAACCGCAGCAGCAGCCGCAGCCGCCCGTCCGGTGCGATCGCCGCGCAGAGCTCGCCGTCCACCAGCACCGGCACCGCGAACCGCGCCCGCCGCCCGATCACCCGCGTCTCCCGGGCCACCGCCCCGGCGCCGCGCAGCAGCACCGGCCGCCCGGCGGGCAGGGCGGCCGGGTCGGCCCGGCGCACCACCTCCGGGGCGAGCACGGCGAGCAGCGCGTCCAGGTCGCCGCCGCGCGCGGCGGCCAGGAACGCCTCCACCACCTCCCGCCGCGCCGAGCCCGCCGCGTCCCCGCCCGTCGCCTCCCCCGTGCCCCGGACCCGCTGCCGGGCCCGGCTCGCCAGCTTCTTCGCGGCCACCGCGTTCCGCCCGACGATCGGCCCGATCTGCTCGAACGGCACCGCGAAGCCGTCGTGCAGCACGAAGGCGACCCGCTCCGCCGGGCCCAGCCGGTCCAGCACCACCAGCATCGCCCGGCCCACCTCCTCGACCAGCTCCGCCTCCGCCTCCGGGCCGTCCACCGCCTCCTCGACCACGACCGGCTCCGTCCGCCGCCCCCGCAGCACGTCCAGGCAGATCCGCGACACCACCGTGGTCAGCCACCCCGGCAGGTTCTCCAGCTCCGCCGCGTCCACCCGTTCCAGCCGCAGCCAGGCCTCCTGCACGGCGTCCTCGGCCTCCGCCGTCGACCCGAGCATGCGCCGCGCCACCGCCCCCAGCCGCCCCCGCTCGGCCTCGAACCGCACCGCCAGCTCCTCGCGCCCGTCCATCGGTCACCTTTCCGTCCGCACCCTCGTCACGGGGTTGACGATGCCCACTCCCCGAAGGTGACCAGGAGCCCTCCCATGCCCGCCTTGCTCCACCTCGACTCCAGCGCGAGCCCGCTCGACCGGTCCGTCAGCCGCCGCCTGACCGCCCGCTTCGCCCGCGCCTGGCAGGCCCGCCACCCCGACGCCGGCTACCGCCACCGCGACCTCGCCGCCGACCCGGTCCCGTTCGTCGGCGCCGGCTACGCCTCGCTCGGCATCCGCGTCGAACGCCGGTCCGTCCCCGTCCCGCTGTCCGACGTCCACACCCTCGCGACGACCCCCGAGGAACAGCACGAGTGGTCACTGACCCACCCCCTGATCACCGAGCTGCACTCCGCCGACACCCTGCTGCTGGGCGTCCCGATGTACAACTTCACCGTCCCCGCCGCCCTCAAGGCCTGGATCGACCGGATCACCTTCCCCGGCGCCCACACCGGCCGCCTCACCGCCACCCGCGTCGTCGTGGTCACCGCCCGGGGCGGCGGCTACGGCCCCGGCACCCCGCGCGAGCCCTTCGACTTCCAGACCCCCTACCTGCGCGCCTGGTTCACCGAGCACCTCGGCGTCCCGGACGCCCACCTCCGCTTCGTCCACGCCGAACTCACCCGCGCCACCGACATCCCCGCCCTCACCCCCTACCGCGACCTCGCCACCACCTCCCTCGGCACCGCCCGCACCACCCTGACCGCCCTCGCCGGCGCCTGACACCGGCGCCCTGACACCGGCGCCCCGACCCGGCGCCCGGAACGCGGAAGGGCCGGCGGGAACACCCGCCGGCCCTTTCCGTTCCGTCCGCTACCGCCCGCCCCACGGCTCGTCCGTCGACACGATCTCCCGCCCCAGCGGCATCAGCGACACCGGGATGAGCTTGAGGTTCGCCCACCCGAACGGGATCCCGATGATCGACAGGAACAGCGGGATGCTGGTGACCAGGTGCATCAGCGCCAGCCACCACCCGGCGAACACCAGCCAGATCACATTCCCGACGCACGACGGCGCCCCGGCGTCCGGCCGCTCCACGGCCGTCCGCCCGAACGGCCAGATCACGAACCCGGCCAGCCGGAACGCGGCAATGCCAAATGGAAATGTAATAATCAAAACGCAACAAATGATTCCTGCGATGACGTAGCCAATCGCCATCCAGATGCCGCAGAAGATCAGCCAGATCACGTTAAGAACGAAGTCGATCACCTTCATGTCCGGCACCTTCTCATGTCCGACGACTGCCCCCTACGGCCACCGATGCCCGCTTATCTGCGTGTCCACTCACTCGGAGGCCGCACCTCAGGGACCGCTCCGGGTCCTTCCCCTCCTCACGGGGGAGACCCGATCTCAGCCCTTGGTAATGATGGCGAGATGAGCCGCAGCCGACCTGGAGAGGCTCTCCAGGATCGCCTTATCCTTCTCCGCGGTGCCCAGCGAAGGCCGACCGACGATCCCGTTGGCGGTGTAACCGGCCATGCCGAGCGTGAGCAAGTGCGGACGCTCGGGACCCGAATGGTCATCGCCCGCCACACCGTCTCCCATCAGGCGCGGAGCACCATGCCAAAGCTGGGATACCTCCAGCTCGCCGCCGTGGATGTCCTCGGCGCTGCTGCTCTCCAGCATGGCGTCCTCGCGGGCCTTGTGCCAGTCTTCGCGCACAGGGAAGAGGGCGACGTGGCGCCCGGTGGTGTTGGCCTCCTGGGCGACATCGGCGAGGACGTAGTTTCCCTTGACCACGGCGACGGGTGCCGGATCAGGGACAACGCCATGGCCGCCTGCGTCGCCAAGTACACGAGCAAGAGCGTTGAAGCCGTGGCACCGTCGACCGCCGCATCGAACCTGCGGCAGAGATCCGGGCATTGCCGGGCACCCCTCACATTCGGGGACTCATTGCAACGGCGTGGCGCCTCGGCGGTCTGCCCGGACTGGCAGACCTCCGCTTGCGAGCCTGGGCCCACATACTCGGCTGCCGGGGCCACGCTCATCGCCACCAGGATCGCGGAGGATCTCCGGATCAGCCGTGAACTCCTCCGGAAAATCTCAGTCGACTCGACGAGCATGTCGCGACGGGCACAAAGGTCACGTGGAGGTCCGACAAGCACCTGACTCCGGCCGTACGAACTCGCCTGCTGCGGATCCTCTTCGACGTGCGCGCTCGTTCGAAGGAAAGAACGCCAAGCACCAGCTGAATCGTCAGGCGCAGAGCTACTCTGCCGATACAAGAAGCACCCCGGCGACGGCGGCTACCGTCCCGGGGCTTGGCCGACTTACTGGAGTCGACATGACTAATTCAATCACGCGCGAGCTCGGGCCACTTGACGTCACGAGCCGTGCGACCGCTCCCCACCAACGCCGCGCGGTCGACTATCTCCGCGTGAGCACCGAGGAGCAGCGACTCGGCTACGGCATCGCCAGTCAGGCCCGGAAGAACAGCCGTCACATCGCGGACAAGGGCTGGGCTCACATCAGCACCTACGCAGACGAAGGTGTCTCTGGGTCCAAGGAGATGGGTGAGCGACCCGACTTCGACCGACTGATGGTCGACGCCGAGCGCCGCGAGTTCGACGTGGTGGTTGTCGAGAGGGGCGACCGGATCGGACGGGTCGGGCGGGCGTTCTGTCGCTGGGTCTGGGCGTTGGAGGACATCGGCATCTTCGTCGCCATCACCAACCGCAACATCGACAACACCACTCCCGAGGGCCGCGCGCAGATGCGCCGTGAGGCGGACTACGCGGAAACCGAGTGGGAGAACATCCGTTCCCGCACGCAGGGAGGACTCCAGGAGAAGGCGGAGGAGGGCGGATCACCACACATCGGCGGCAGGCCCCCGTACGGCTACCGGATCGAGGACAAGGGGCTCAAGGGCTCATACTTGGTCGTCGACGAAGGCGAGGCCGGCTTGGTCCGCCTCGTCCATGGGCTCATGGTGGAATCCGGGCTGAACCTTCGGCAGGCTGCCATCCGACTCAATGCGGCAGGACACACGTGTCGTTCGGGAAGGCCTTGGTCGGTGGCCAATCTCCGGGATCGCGTCCTATCTCGTGCCGTCCTCGACGGCGAGGTCGTATTCCGAGGAAGGCACGCCATCAAGGACGCCGACGGCAACCCGATCTGGGGTGAGACGGTCGCCATCCCGCTCCCCCGCATCCTTGGCGAGAACGAAGCCGCCGCTCTTCGCCGAGCGTCCGGTACACGGAAGAACTCCAGCAGCCACAACCACGCCACCTACTCACTCTCCGGACGGCTGATCGGTCTCTGCGGAGCGCCGTACACGGGGATCAGTCGCGAGTCCGTCGCGGCTGGCCGCCGCAACTATCGGTGCAGCGGCAAGAACGACAGGATCCCTGGCGAGGCCGTCTGCGACTGCTCGTATGTCGACGCGGAGGTGGTCGAACAGCGCGTCTGGTCGGAGGTGGTCGCTCTATTCGGTGATTCGCAGAGGCTGACGGCGCTGGCCGCTGAATGGGTCGGCCTGTCCAACGGTGACCGGACGGCCCACGCGGATCGGATTGCCGACCTCGACAAGCAGGTCGACAGCATGAAGGCGTCGATCGCGGCTGTGATCGTCGCTTCGGCCAAGGAACAGCAGCCTCCGGATGCCATCGTGACCGCCACCAGGGCCCTGAATGAGGAACTCCGCCAGTTGGAGGAGATGCGGGCCGATGCTGCTGCTTGGCTGGCCGAGGTAGAGGAGGCCGACCAACACGCTCGCGATCTCAAGGCACTCGCCGGGATGGCACACCACCAGCTAACGGACATACCCCTGTGGCAGCAGGGGCAGATTCTGACCCTGCTCGACGTGAAGGTGCACATCGAGGGCCCGGTCCCGGTCCGTCGGGGTGGCGCCCCCTGCAATGTCCAGGCCTGGTACGCGTCAGCTGGCCTGGACATCCCGGCCGCCGATCTTTCCGACAAGCAGTGGGAGTCGATCCGCCACCTACTGCCCCAGGGCTACCGCGAGCGGGTTCGCCGATCCGTGGACGCGATCTTCGCGAAGGCCCGGACCGGCCTCTCCTGGCCCAACTTCCAGACGAAGTACGGCTCAACCAGTACCTGTTCCAAGTACTTCGTCGAGTGGTCCACAAACGGAAGCTGGGCCAAGGTGAACGCGGCGCTCGCAGAGGTGGAGCGCGTACCACTGCCGGTGCTCGACCTCATGCCGCCAGTGCGAATCGAGGGTCGGGTCGATCCCCGCGTGATCCTGATCCCCGACGGGCAATCCCCAACCCTCTCACGCGCGACGACTGCCCCCTACGACCCCGATGCCCGCTGAGCTGTGTGTCTACGCGCACGGAGGCCGCACCTCAGGGACAACTCAGGGTGCGGGCAGGGGGCGGTCAGCGCTTCCGGGCGCGGTGCTCCCTGAGGAGGACGGTGAGGCGGGCCGGGTCGGCGGCGCCGTTGAGCTCGGCGAGCAGCGCGTCGGGGCAGAGCTCGTAGTGGTCGCCCCACCAGCGGCCGGCCTTGTTGTCCCGGATCCGGTAGCCGCCGGGGACGCCCCGGGCCACGTAACGACGTTTGGCCATGGGCAGGACGGTAGACCGGGGGCCGGTCCGGGCGCCACCGGGTTCAGAGCGGGGTGACGGCCTTGAGGACGAGGAGGAGGGCGACGGCCGCGTTGAGGGCGCAGAGGGCGGAGGCGGCGGTGCCGAGGGCGGCGACCAGGGCGGCGAGGCCGGCGGGGGTGCGGGCGGGGGGCCAGTTGCGGGCGGTGGGGACGGGGCCGAGGAGGGCCGCGACCCGGCGGGGGACAGGGCCGGGGGCGGCGAAGGCGGGGAACACCATGTAGGCGGCGGGGGCCGTGCGCGAGGCGAGAGCGGCCCGGGCGACGGCGCGCGCGGTGATCCGGCGGTCGCCGACGGCCTGCGCGGACTCCTCGTCGGCCCAGCGCTCCGCGCTGTAGGCGACGGCCCGCTGGAGCGGCCGCAGGAACGGGTTGACGCAGCCGGCCAGCTGGGTGGCCAGCAGGTGGCGGTGGTGCCGATGGGTGAGGTGGGCGCGTTCGTGCGCGAGCAGCGCGGCCCGCTCGTCCTCGGCCAGGCCTTCGAGCATGCCGGTGGAGACGACCACCCGCCCGGGGGAGCGCGGCGAGCCGGGCAGCGCGTAGGCGTACGGGGCCGGGTCGGGCAGCAGGGCGACGTCGGAGGCTGCGGGCAGGGCGCGGCCGAGGGCGCGCCGGGCGCGGGCACGGATCCGCAGGTGCCGGACCAGCGTGCGGCCGACCGCGAGCAGGACGACGGCGAGGACGAGCAGCGCCGCCGTGCCGACGGTCTCGTGGTAGGGCAGGGCGTCCCTGACCTCGGGGTCGGACCAGCTGTCGGGCAGTGGGTTGCCGGGGAGCTGCGCGGTGCCGACGACGCCGATCAGGCCGAGGCTGACCGCGCTGCACAGTGCCATCACGATGCTGAACCCGGTGAGCAGCCGGGCGGCGCCGCGCGGGTGGAGGTGCTGCTCGGTGAGGCGGGCGATGGGCAGCGCCGTCAGCGGCAGGACGAGCGGGAGGAAGACGAAGAAACCCACGGTGAGGAGGTCAGCCTTCGCGGTCGGGGGCCGGGGCGGTGACGCTGTCGAGCAGGGTGCGCAGCAGTTCCTCGTCGTGCGGGAGCAGGGCGGTGACGAAGCTGGCGAGCACGGCGTCCCGGTCGGGTTCGCCGTCCAGGACGCGGCGCATCCGCAGGGCGGCGAGGCCGGCGGCGTCCGAGGAGGCCTGCCAGAGGTAGGAGCGGCCGGAGCGGGTCCGGCTGACGGCGCCCTTGGCGTGCAGCCGGGAGAGGATCGTCATCACGGTGGTGTAGGCGAGGTCGCCGTCGAGGCGTTCCTGGACCCAGCCGGCGGTGGCGGGGCCGGGGGCGTGCTGGAGCACCGCCAGTACCTGGGCCTCCAGTTCGCCCTGCCCGCGCCGTCGGGCCCGCGGGTCGCCGGCCACCGGGGCGTTGGTGTCCTCTGCGGTGTCCGCGGTGTCCTCTGCCATGCCGGTCATCCTAACGAGAGGGCGGGGAGCCGGGAATCAGCGCTGTGGTTCGCGGACGTTCCGCTGCCGGTCGAGTGCGGCGATCCCGGGGTGGTGGAGGTCGAAGGCGGGCGATTCGGAGCGGATCCGGGGCAGGGTGGTGAAGTTGTGCCGGGGCGGCGGGCAGGAGGTGGCCCATTCCAGCGAGCGGCCGTAGCCCCACGGGTCGTCGGCGGTGACCCGCTGCCCGTTCCGGGCGGTGTGCCAGACGTTGTACAGGAACGGCAGGGTGGAGATGCCGAGCAGGAAGGAGCCGATGCTGGAGACGGTGTTGAGGGTGGTGAAGCCGTCGGTGGCGAGGTAGTCGGCGTAGCGGCGGGGCATGCCTTCGGCGCCGAGCCAGTGCTGGACCAGGAAGGTGCTGTGGAAGCCGGTGAAGAGGGTCCAGAAGTGGATCCGTCCGAGCCGCTCGTCGAGCATCCGGCCGGTGAACTTGGGCCACCAGAAGTGGAAGCCGGCGAACATCGCGAAGACCACCGTCCCGAACACCACGTAGTGGAAGTGGGCGACGACGAAGTACGAGTCGGAGACGTGGAAGTCGATCGGCGGGGCGGCCAGCAGCACCCCGGTGAGGCCGCCGAAGAGGAAGGTGACCAGGAAGCCGACCGTCCACAGCATCGGGGCCTCGAAGCTGAGCGAGCCCCGCCACATGGTCCCGATCCAGTTGAAGAACTTCACCCCGGTGGGCACCGCGATCAGCATCGTCATGACGGCGAAGAACGGCAGCAGCACCTGTCCGGTGACGAACATGTGGTGTGCCCAGACGGTGATCGACAGGCCGGTGATGGCGATGGTCGCGGCGATCAGGCCGGTGTAACCGAAGACCGGTTTGCGGCTGAACACCGGGATGATCTCGGTGACGATGCCGAAGAACGGCAGCGCGATGACGTAGACCTCCGGGTGTCCGAAGAACCAGAACAGGTGCTGCCAGAGCAGTGCCCCGCCGTTGGCCGCGTCGAAGGCGTGCGAGCCGAACCGGCGGTCGGACTCCAGGCAGAGCAGCGCGGCCGCCAGGACCGGGAAGGCGAAGAGCACCAGGACGGCGGTGAGCAGGGTGTTCCAGACGAAGATCGGCATCCGGAACATCGTCATCCCGGGGGCGCGGAAGCAGATGATCGTGGTGACGAAGTTGACCGAGCCGAGGATGGTGCCGAAGCCGGAGAAGGCCAGGCCCATGATCCAGAGGTCCGCGCCGACGCCGGGGCTGTGCTCGGCGCTGTTGAGCGGTGCGTAGGCGAACCAGCCGAAGTCGGCCGCGCCGTCCGGGGTGAGGAAACCGAAGACGGCGATCAGCGAGCCGAACAGGTAGAGCCAGTAGGCGAGCGCGTTCAGCCGGGGGAAGGCGACGTCGGGGGCGCCGAGCTGCAGCGGCATGATCCAGTTGGCGAACCCGGCGAACAGCGGGGTCGCGAACATCAGCAGCATGATCGTGCCGTGCATGGTGAAGAGCTGGTTGAACTGCTCGTTGGAGAGCAGTTGCAGCCCGGGGCGGGCCAGCTCGATCCGCATCAGCATCGCCATCAGCCCGCCGAGCAGGAAGAACACGAAGGCGGTGGTGAGGTAGAGGGTGCCGATCCGTTTGTGGTCGGTGGTGGTCAGCCAGCCGACCAGGGCCCGGCCGCGCCGGCGGCGGGCGGCGGCGCGGCGCCGTTCCAGGTGCGGGGCGCGCGAACGGCGTGGGGGCTGCTCCACGGGGTCCTTCGGTAGAAGAGTCACGTGCCGCGCCTTCCAGGTCCGGGCAGGGGTCGGACCAGCAGTACCGGTCGGCCCGCCGGGGCGGCCGGGGGCGCGCGGGGCGGGTCACCCGAACAGGTGCGGTCCGGTTGCCGGAAGGCGGGCGGGGTCGGACGGTCGAAGTCCGTACGTCACTCCGCACACCTGTCCGGGGCGCTTGTCCGGCCCCGGCGTCCGGTCCTGGAGGAATCCATGAGCAGCAGCACGTCGTCCACGCCTCCCGACCAGCCCCCGCCCTGGCGCTCGGGCACAGGCCAACCGCCTCCGACGTCGCACGGCGGGTTCCGCGACTGGGCGCCCGGCTTCGTGGTGTTCGCGGGTGTCCTGATGCTGATCAACGGCATCATGGAGGTCCTGCGGGGCATCATGGCGGTCCACGACGACGAGGTCTTCCTGACCACCGACCGCTACGTCTTCCGGTTCGACCTCACCGGCTGGGGCTGGATCCACATCGTCGTCGGCGCGCTGGTGGCGCTGGTCGGCGCGTTCCTCCTCACGGGCGCCACCTGGGCCCGCTACGCCGGTATCGTGCTCACCGCGGTGAGCGCCGTCGACAGCTTCCTGGCGATGCCGTACTACCCGGGCTGGTCCATCGTGGTGATCGCGCTGGACGTCTTCATCATCTGGGCGTTGTGCATCCACAAGCCCGACGCCGCCGGGCACTGATCCCGCCGACCGTGGTGGTCCGGACCCCGCCCGGGTCCGGACCACCACGCGTCACGCCCGCGCCCGCTGGGTGAGCGCGATGCAGAGCAGCACCACCACCGCCGTCACCGGCGCGGCGGCCGGCAGCACCTCGCCGAGCAGCAGCACCGACCAGATCAGCGTCAGCAGCGGCTGCGCCAGCTGGAGCTGGCTCGCCCTCGGCACGCCGATCGCCGCCATCCCGCGGTACCAGACCACGAACCCGCCGAACTGCGACACCACCGCCGTGTACGCCAGTCCGGCCAGCGCCTTCCCGCCGAACTCCACCGGCTCGGCGGGCAGCGCCAGCGCCGTGGTCAGCACGGTGACCGGCAGCGCCGCGACCACCGCCCAGCCGATCACCTGCCAGCCGGGCAGCTCCCGGGAGATCCGCCCGCCCTCCGCGTACCCGGCCGCGCAGACCAGCAGCGCCGCGAACAGGTACAGGTCGGCGAGGCCGGGCCGCCCGTGGCTCTGCAGCAGGGTGAAGCCGAGCACGGCCACCGCCCCGGCCAGGGCCGCGCCCCAGAAGAGCCGGGACGGCCGGGCGCCGGAGCGGCCGGCCCGGAGCGCGGCGACGGCCGCGGTGGCCAGCGGCAGCACTCCGATGACGACCGCCGAGTGGGCGGTCGAGGAGGTGCGCAGGGCCAGCGTGGTGAGCAGCGGGAAGCCGAGGACGCAGCCCGCCGAGACCACCAGCAGGCCGGGCCAGTGCCGCCGCTCGGGCAGTGGGACGCGGGCCGCGGCCAGGCAGAGCGCGGCGAGCACTCCGGCGAGCACTCCGCGCAGGCCGGTCGCGGTCCAGGGGCCGAAGCCGGTCAGCGCCCAGGCGGTGGCGGGGAAGCTGAAGGAGAAGCAGAGGACACCCAGGGCGGCCTGCGCGGTACCGGCGGAGCCCCCCGTCCCGGGTGCGGCCTTCGGCGGCGCGGTCGCCTCTGCAGCGGCCGGGGCCGTCGTACGCGCCGTAGCGGGCCGGTCCGCTATCGCCGAACGGAGGGTAGCGCTATCTTGTACTCTCATGAGTGAGCGTAGCAGTGTGACCGAACTCGCCGACAGTCTGCGGCGAGAAGTCGAGCGCTACCCGGAAGGACGGAAGCTGCCGTCGAGCCGGGCCCTGATGGAACGCCACCAGGTCAGCCCGGGCACGGTCTCCCGCGCCATCGCCGTGCTCTCCGCCGAGGGGCTCGTCGTCTCCCGCCCGGGCGCCGGGGTGTTCCGCGCGGCGCCCTTCACGACCGGCCCCGCGACCGGCGGCCGCCGGGCCCCGTCCGCTACCGCCCGCCCCGGCGACCTCTCCTGGCAGGAGATCGCCCTCAGCAGCGAGGGCGGACCGCGCGACCTGCTGGCCGCCCCGGTGTTCGCCACCCTGCGGGTACCGCCGCCCGACGTCATCGACCTCAACAGCGGCTACCCGCACGCCTCCCTGCTGCCCGAACGGCTGCTCGCCGCCGCCCTGGCCCGGGCCGGACGCCGCCCCGGAGCCTGGGAGCGCCCGCCCACCGACGGCCTCACCGAGCTGCGCGGCTGGTTCGCCCGCGACATCGGCGGCCACGACGGGCCGATCGCCACCGGGGACGTCCTGCTCACCTCCGGCGGGCAGAGCGGCCTCACAGTGGCGATGCGCTCCCTCGCCGCGCCCGGCGCACCGGTCCTGGTGGAGTCGCCGACCTACCCGGGCATCCTGGCGGTGGTCCGGGCGGCCGGACTGCGGCCCGTCCCGGTGCCGGTCGACGCCGACGGCGTCCGCACCGACCTGCTGGCGGACGCCTTCGAGGCCACCAGGGCGCGGGTCTTCGTCTGCCAGCCGCTGTTCCAGAACCCGACCGGCGCGGTGCTCTCCCCCGAGCGCCGGGCCGAGGTGCTCCGGATCGCCCGGGCGGCCGGGGCTTTCGTCGTCGAGGACGACTTCTCCCGGCTGCTGGTCCACGCGGACGCCCCCGCCCTGCCCCGGCCGCTCGCCGCCGACGACCGCGACGGGGTGGTGGTGCACCTGCGTTCGCTCACCAAGGCCGCCTCGCCCAACCTGCGGGTCGGCGCCCTCACCGCGCGCGGCCCGGCCCTGGCCCGGCTGCGGGCCACCCAGGTGGTGGACAGCTTCTTCGTGCCCCGGCCGCTCCAGGAGGCGACGCTGGAACTCGTCGCCGACCCGGGCTGGGCCCGTCATCTGCGCGCGCTCGGCACCGAGCTGCGCAACCGCCGCACCGCCGCCGTCGCCGCCCTGCACCGCGAGCTCCCGGGCGTGCTCGGCAGCTACCGCCCCGGCGGCTACCACCTGTGGCTGCGGCTGCCCGAGGGCGTCGACGACGGTGTGCTCACCGCCGCCGCCATGCGGGCCGGTGTCCAGGTGACCCCCGGCCGCCCGTACCACGCGGCCGAACCGCCGGCCGCCAATCTGCGGCTCAGCTACGCCGCCGCCGAGACCTCCGCCCAGGTGGTGGAGGGGATCCACCGGCTCCGGGCGGTCCTGGACGAGGTCACGACGGGCTGACGGCGGCCTCGACCTCGTCCGGTACCGCTACCGGTGGCCGGCCAGCCGCTCCAGCCGGGCGATCCGCTCGGCCATCGGCGGGTGGGTCGAGAACAGCTTCGTACCGGCCTCGCCCGGCCGGAACGGGCTGGCGATCATCATGTGGCTGGCGGTCTTGATCTGCGGCTCCGGCGGCAGCGGCAGCTGCCGGGTGCCCGCGTCCAGCTTGCGCAGCGCGCTCGCCAGGGCCAGCGGGTCGCCGGTGATCCGGGCGCCGTCGGCGTCGGCCTGGTACTCCCGGGAGCGGCTGACCGCCAGCTGGATCAGCGAGGCGGCGACCGGGCCGAGGATCATGATCGCGAGCAGCCCGAACAGGCCCGGGCCGTCGTCGTCGTCACCCCGGCCGAACGGGATCAGCCAGGCGAAGTTCACCAGGAACATCACCACCGAGGCGAGCGCGCCGGCCACCGAGGAGATCAGGATGTCCCGGTTGTAGACGTGGCTCAGCTCGTGGCCGAGGACTCCGCGCAGCTCGCGCTCGTCGAGCAGCTGCAGGATGCCGTCGGTGCAGCAGACCGCCGCGTTGCGCGGGTTGCGGCCGGTGGCGAAGGCGTTCGGGGCCGGGGTCGGCGAGATGTAGAGCCGGGGCATCGGCTGGCGCGCCGAGGTGGAGAGCTCCCGGACGATCCGGTACAGCCGCGGCGCCTCGATCTCGCTCACCGGACGGGCCCGCATCGCGCGCAGGGCGAGCTTGTCGCTGTTCCAGTAGGCGTAGGCGTTGGTGCCGAGGGCGACCAGCAGGGCGATCACGAAGCCCGTACGGCCGAAGAAGGAGCCGATCACCAGGATCAGCGCCGAGAGGCCCCCGAGCAGGGCGGCGGTCCTCAGTCCGTTGTGCCGGCGATGCACGGGTGGCCCTCCAATGGTGCGTGGGGAAGCCCTTTCTGCCTCGTCCCTCCTGCCCGGTCAACGGGTGGGGGCCGGGGCCTTGTTCCCTTGTGACCGGCATGACACCCGACCGGGGGACGCGGCCCCGTCCCGGCGCGTCCGCCGGGCGGGGTTCAGAACAGCGAACCGCCGACCACCTGGAGCACCAGCTGCGGGGCCACCGAGAGCACCACCGCGACCGAGGCGGTGAGGCCCAGGGTGGCGGTCAGCGACACCGGCAGGCGCCGCTCGGGGGCCGCGGCCGCGCGCTCCCCCGCCCCTTCCGCGGGGGCCGCCTCCGGGGCCGGGGCGAACAGCACGGCGGTCCAGCGCAGGTAGTAGTACAGCGCGACAACCACATTGACGGCCATCACCACGGCCAGCCAGCCCAGCCCGGCGTCGACGGCGGCCCGGAACACCACGACCTTGCCGAACAGGCCGATCACGCCCGGCGGCAGCCCGGCCAGGCAGAGCAGGAAGAACGCCAGCGCCAGCGCCGTCCAGCGGCGCCGGGCGAACAGCCCGCGGAAGTCGTCCACGCCGGCCTCGGAACGGCGGCCGACCGCCGCCACCACGCCGAAGGCGCCCAGGTTGACCACGCCGTAGATCAGCGCGTACGCGGCGGTGGCGCCCAGCGGATCGGTCGTGGTCGGCGCGTAGCCGGCCGCGGCCAGCGGCACCAGCAGGTAGCCGGCCTGGCCCACCGAGGACCAGGCGAGCAGCCGGACCGCGCTGTACCGGGTGTCGAAGCGCTGGCGCAGCGCGCCCGCGTTGCCGACCGTCATGGTGACGGCGGCCAGCACCGCGAGCACCAGGCCCCAGGTGTGCGCGTACGGGCGGAAGGCGATGGTGGTGACCAGCGCCAGTCCGGCCAGACCGGCCGCCTTGCCGACCACCGAGAGGTAGCCGGCCACCGGCAGCGGGGCGCCGGTGTAGGTGTCCGGCACCCAGAAGTGGAACGGCACGGCGGCGACCTTGAAGGCGAAGCCGGCCAGCGTGAGCACGGCTCCCGCCTCGGCCAGCGGCTTCAGCTGCGCGGGGGCGTGCTCCAGTCCGGTGGCGACGGCGCCCAGGTGCAGGCTGCCGCTCGCCGCGTAGACGAAGCCGATGCCGAGCAGCATCACGGCGGTCGCGGTGACGGAGGACAGGAAGAACTTGAGCGCGGCCTCGGCGCCCCGGCCGTCCCGGCGCAGCGCGACCAGGGCGAAGGCGGGCAGCGAGGCCACTTCCAGGGCGATCACCAGGGTGGCGAGGTCGCGGGAGGCGGGCAGCAGCGCGGCGCCAGTGGCGCTGGAGAGCAGCAGGAACCAGTACTCGCCGCCGGGCAGCTCCTCGCGCTCCACCGTGTGGGCGGACAGCAGGGCGGCGATCAGCGCGCCGCCGAGCGCCAGCAGCTGGAAGACCAGCGCGAAGTGGTCGGCGACGTAGGAGCAGCCTGCGTTGTCAGTGGCTCCTGTTACGTTCTGCGCACAGAAGGTGGCTCGGGGTGATCCGCCGGTGAGCGGAAGGAGCGAGACGATGGCCAGGGCGAGTCCGGCGGCGGTGAGCCGGCCCAGCCAGCGCTTGTGCCGCGCGGGCAGGAAGAGGTCGGTGACCAGCACGGCGAGGGCGGCCAGCGCGGCGATCAGCGGGGGCGCGATCGCCAGCCAGTCCACGGACTGGATCAGGCTGCCCGGGTTGGCGACGGCGAGGGAGGTCACAGTGGTCTGCCCCGTGGAGTGAGATCCGAGTGCGGTGCCGAGCATGGTCAGCCACCGCCGAGCAGGTGCTTGACGGCGGGGTCGGAGAGGCCGAGCAGGAGCGCGGGCCAGAGGCCGGCGAGCAGGGTGAGGGCGGCCAGCGGCGTCCAGCTGACGGCCTCGTAGGGGCGGAGGTCGGCGAGCTCCGCCACCGGCGCGGGCTGCTTCGGGTCGCCCATGCAGACGCGCCTGACCACGATCAGCAGATAGGCGGCGGTGAGGAGGGTGCCGAGACCGGCCAGGACCATGTAGGTGACGAACGCGGGGCGCGAGAGGCCCTCGGCCGGGTCGAACGCGCCGAACATCGCGAGCAGCTCGCCCCAGAAGCCGGCCAGGCCCGGCAGGCCGAGGCTGGCGACGGCGGCGAAGGCGAGCAGCGCGCCGAGCCGGGGCGCCCGCCCGTAGAGGGCGCCGCCGGTGGCACCGGCCAGGGTGTCGAGGTCCGCCGTGCCGTAGCGGTCCTTGAGCGCCCCGACCACGAAGAACAGCAGGCCGGTGATCAGGCCGTGCGCGATGTTGGCGAACAGCGCGCCGTTGACCCCCACCGGGGTGAGGGAGGCGATGCCCAGCAGGACGAAGCCCATGTGGCCGACGGAGGAGTAGGCGATCAGGCGCTTGAGGTCGCCCTTGGCACCGGTCCGGGCCAGGGCGAGACAGGCCAGCGAGCCGTAGACGATGCCGACGGCGGCGAACGCGCCCAGGTAGGGGGCGAGCGTCGTGGTGCCGTCCGGGACGACCGGGAGGAGGACGCGGACCAGGCCGTAGGTGCCCATCTTCAGCAGCACGCCGGCGAGCAGGACGGAGCCCACCGTCGGGGCGGCCGTGTGCGCGTCCGGGAGCCAGCTGTGCAGCGGCCAGGCGGGGGCCTTGACCGCGAGCCCGACCATGATCGCCAGCGCGGCGATCACCTGGGTGGAGTGGCTCAGGCCGGAGCCGCGGGCGGCGGCGAGGGCCTGCATGTCGAAGGTGCCCGCCTTGAGGCCGACCAGCAGGAAGCCGAGCAGCATCACGGCCGAGCCGAGCAGCGTGTACAGGATGAACCGGTTCGCGGCCGGCACCTTGGCGCCGCTCCCCCAGCGGGCGATCAGGAAGTACATCGGGATCAGCACGATCTCGAAGGCCAGGAAGAAGAGCACCAGGTCCAGCACCGCGAAGGTGGCCAGCATGCCCACTTCGAGGAGGAGGAACAGCCCGACGAAGGACCGGGCCGAGGGCACGCCCTCGCCGGACGGCAGCCGCCGCTCCGAGTACAGCGCGCAGAGGAAGGTGAGCAGCGAGGTCAGCACCAGCAGCGGCAGCGAGACGCCGTCCACCCCGAGGTGGAGGCGCACCCCGATGGCCGGGATCCAGGCCACGTCGGTGGTGGCCTGCATCCGGGCGGGCTGGTCGTGGTCGAAGCCGGCCGCCAGGGCGACGGTGAGCACCAGGACGGCGCCGGTCAGCACCGTGCCGAAGCGCAGCGCCCTCCGGTCGGCGGCGGCCGGGTCCGGGCCGAACACCGGGGCCAGGGTGAGCGCGGCGCCGAGCAGCGGCAGCACCAGGAGGGCGATGAGGACCGCGTTCATCGGGCGCTCCTAGTAACAGCCGCGGGCGAGGACGGGAGGTACGGCATCGGCTACACCGCCACCAGGACGGCCAGCAGGACGACACCGGCGAGCAGCGCGCTGAGGTAGGTCTGCGCGTTGCCGGTCTGCGCCAGCCGGACGACCCGGCCGAGCAGGTCGGCCCCGGCACCGCTGCCGCGCACGTACGTCTCCACGACCTCGCGGTCGAGGAAGCGGACGAGCCGGGCCGCGGCCTCCACCGGGCGGACGAACAGCGCGCTGTAGAGCCGGTCGACGCCGAAGCCGTGCCGGGCCGGGCCGAACAGCGGGCCCAGCAGGGCGCGCCCGGGATCGGCGACGATCACCTCGGCGGCCGGGGCTCCGGCCTGCTCGGGCACCCGGCCGTGCTCCGCCGGGGCGGGCAGGCCGTCGGTGACCCGGGCGGTGGCCGAGCGCCAGGCGCCGTAGGCGAGCAGTACGCCGACCACGGCCAGGCCGGTACCGGTGACGGCGGTGACCGCGGAGGGCTTCAGCGAGCCGCCGTCCAGCAGCGCGGGCAGCCAGTCCGAGCGCAGGCCGGCGATGCCGAAGCCCATGGTCGGGACGGCCAGCACCCACAGCGGCCAGCGCATCGCGGGCGGTTCGGCGACGGCCGGGTCGGCCTCGTCCGGCTCGGGCGAGTACGGCGCGTCGGGCTCGTGGTCGGCGGCGGCCGACAGCCCGGGCGCCGCTGCGGCAGCGGGCACCGCGGCGCCCGCCGGGCTGTGGAAGGCCACCAGGAAGAGCCTGGCCGCGTACGCCGCCGTGAGCAGTGCGGTGAGCCCGGCCGAGATCAGCACGATCCAGCCGGCCGCCTGCGGCACCGCCGAGGCCGGGCCGAGGCCGTTGGTCAGCGCCTCGCCGTTGGCGGCGTGCTCGGCGGCGGTCAGCACCGCCTCCTTGCTGAAGAAGCCGGAGAACGGCGGCAGGCCGATCAGGGCGACCAGCGCGATGGCCATGGTCCAGTAGGCGTCCGGGACGCGCTTGCGCAGCCCGGGGATCCTGGACATCGCCGAGATCGAGTTGGTGTGCGCGGCGTGGATCACCACACCGGCGGCGAGGAACAGCAGCGCCTTGAACGCGCCGTGGCTGACCAGGTGGAAGACCGAGGCCTCGCGGTCGCCGCTGGCGAGCGCGCCCGCCATGTAGCCGAGCTGGCCGACGGTCGAGTAGGCGAGCACCCGCTTGAGGTCGTCCTGGGCCAGCGCGCAGAGCGCCGAGCCGATCATCGTCACGGCGGCCATCACCGCCAGGACCACCAGCGCCGCCCCGGACAGCAGGAAGACCGGCAGCAGCCGGGCCACCAGGTAGATGCCGGCGGCGACCATGGTCGCCGCGTGGATCAGGGCGGAGACCGGCGTCGGACCGGCCATCGCGTCCGGGAGCCAGGTGTGCAGCGGGAACTGCGCGCTCTTGCCCGCCACCCCGGCCAGCAGGAGCAGCGCGATCAGTGTCGGGTGGCCGAGCTGCCCGTCGCCGGCGGCCCGCAGCACGTCCTCGATCCGGAAGCTGCCGGCGTCGGCGCCGAGCAGGAAGATGCCGAACAGGAACGGCACGTCGCCCAGCTTGGTGACCAGGAAGGCCTTCAGCGAGGCGGAGCGGGCGTCCTCGGTCTCCCAGTGGTGGCCGATCAGGAAGTACGAGCAGATGCCCATGACCTCCCAGCCGACCAGCAGCACGATCAGGTCGCCGGAGTACACGACCAGGAACATCGCCGCCGTGAACAGCGAGACCAGCGCCGCGTACGAGGGGTAGCGCGGATCGTCCTTGAGGTAGGCGGTCGAGTAGACCTGGACGCAGGTGGCGACCAGGCCGACCAGCACCGAGATCAGCGAGCTGTAGCCGTCCAGGTGGATCGCGAGCGAGATCTCCGGGCCGCCGGTCGGGGTGAGCCGGGTGGCGGCGTCCAGCACCTGGCCGGTGCCGAGCTGGATCGCGACCACCAGGGCGAGCACGGCCGAGACCGCGACCGGCACGATCGCCAGCGGCCGGGCCAGGCCCGGGGAGCGGCGGCCGACGGCCAGGGTGGCGGCCGCGCCGAGCGCGGGCAGGGCGGGGACGAGGACGGGCAGGGCGAGGTTCATGCGGCGGACCGGCCCTTCAGCGCCTCGGTCCCGACCGATGTCCCGGTCCCGACCGGCACCTCGTCGACATCGGCGGTGGATTCGGCCGGGTCGCCGAGCGCGGTGACCCGGTCGATGTCCGCCGTGCCCCGGGCCCGGAAGAGCAGCAGGACGATGGCGAGCCCGAGCCCGATCTCGGCGGCGGCGATCGTGATGGTGAACAGGGTCAGCGCCTGGCCGGCGTGCAGCGAGTCGCGCAGCCAGGCGTCGAAGGCGACCAGGTTGAGGTTGACGGCGTTGAGCATCAGCTCGACGGACATCAGCACCAGGATCACGTTGCGCCGGGCGAGGACGCCGTAGACGCCGACGCTGAACAGCAGCGCGGCGAGGACGACGGGGTAGGCGAGGTGCATCAGCTCTCCTCCGCCGGAGCGGTCTCGGGGGCCTCGGCGGCGGGCGCGGCGGCCGCCCGCTGGGCGACCGTCCCGTTGGAGCCCACCGGGCGGCCGGCCCGGATCCGCCCGGCCCGGGGCACCGGGACCCGCCGGCCCGCACCGCGCGACAGCACGATGGCCCCGACGAGCGCGGCCAGCAGCAGCACCGAGAGCGCCTCGAAGGGCAGCACCCAGGTGCGGAACAGGCTGGCCCCGGTCACCGCGGCCGAGCCGCCGCCCGCGCCGAGGTCGATCCAGGACGTCCGGAAGGCGTCCACGACCAGCGTCACCAGGGTCCCGGCCGAGGCCAGCGCGACCACCAGGGCGACCCAGCGGTTGTTGGAGTCGGCGTCCGGCGAGCGCCCGATCGGCGCCTTGGTGAGCATCAGTCCGAACAGCACCAGCACGACCACCGAGCCGAGGTAGATCAGCACCTGGACCCAGGCGATGAACTCGGCGGTGAGCAGCAGGAACTCCACCGCCAGCCCGCCGAGCGCGGCGACCAGCCACAGCGCGGCGTGCACCAGCTGCCTGGTGGTCACGGCGACCACGGCCGAGCCGAGCACGGCGATGCCGACCAGCAGGAAGACGATCTCCACCCCGGTCGGGGAGAGGAAGGAGCGCGCGGCCGGGTCCAGCGGCCCGGTCGCGGCGAGCAGGGCGGCGGCGCTCACTGCGCGTCACCCCCCTGTTCGAGAGCCGCGGCGGCGGCCGCCGCGAGCTTGTCGGCGGCCTTCCGCGCGGTGGCGATCTCCTTGGGCTCCTCGGCCGCCGGGTCCAGCGCCGGCGGCACCGGCACCGTCCACATCCACTCCCGGAGCCGGTCCCGCTCGTGGGTCAGTTCCAGGATGTCGGTCTCCGCGTACTCGAACTCGGGCGACCAGAACAGCGCGTCGAACGGGCACACCTCGATGCAGATCCCGCAGTACATGCAGAGCGAGAAGTCGATGGCGAACCGGTCCAGCACATTGCGGGTGCGGGCGCGCGCGTTCGGGTCGGCGGCCGGCAGCGTCTCCTTGTGGGAGTCGATGTAGATGCACCAGTCCGGGCACTCACGGGCGCAGAGCATGCAGACCGTGCAGTTCTCCTCCAGCAGCGCGATCACCCCGCGCGAACGGGGCGGGAGCGCGGGCTGCGTGTCGGGGTACTGCGCGGTGACGGTCTTCCTCGTCATCGTCCGCAGGGTGACGGCCAGGCCCTTGGCCAGGCCCGCACCGGGGAAACTCATGAGATCGCCACCTTGATGATGCCGGTGAGGGCCAGCTGGACGAGGGCGAGCGGGATCAGCACCGTCCACGCGAAGCGCATCAGCTGGTCCTCGCGCAGCCGGGGGTAGGTGACCCGCAGCCAGATCACCACGAAGGCCAGCGCGAAGGTCTTCAGCAGGGTCCACAGCCAGCCGAGCTGGTCCGGCAGCGGGCCGTGCCAGCCACCGAGGAACAGCACCGCGGTCAGCGCGGAGACCACCAGGATGCCCACGTACTCGGAGAGCAGGAACAGCGCGAAGCGCAGACCGGTGTACTCGGTGTACGCGCCGAAGATGATCTCCGAATCGGCGACCGGCATGTCGAACGGCGGGCGCTGCAGCTCGGCCAGACCGGCCGTGAAGAACACGAAGGCGCCGATGATCTGCCACGGGATCCAGTACCACTGCCAGGCGTCCACGATCCCGGGCAGCGAGAGCGTCCCGGCGGCCATCGCGACCGAGGCCGCGGCGAGCACCATCGGCAGCTCGTAGGACATCAGCTGCGCGGCCGTGCGCAGACCGCCGAGCAGCGAGAACTTGTTGGCCGAGGCCCAGCCCGCCATCAGCTTGCCGATCACACCGACACCCATGACGGCCAGCACGAAGAACAGGCCGGCGTCGATCGCCTGCCCGACGAAGCCGTCCGGGCCGACCGGGATCGCCAGCAGCACGAAGAGGTACGGCAGCAGCGAGACGGCGGGGGCCAGCTGGAAGATCCGGCGATCGGCCCCGGCCGGGACGATGTCCTCCTTCTGCGCGAACTTCACCCCGTCCGCGATCAGCTGCGCCCAGCCGTGGAAGCCACCGGCGTACATCGGGCCGAGCCGGCCCTGCATGTGCGCCATCACCTTGTGCTCGGTCTGGCCGATGACCAGGGGGAGGGTGAGGAAGACGACCAGCGTGGCGACGCAGCGCAGCACCGTGTCGAGCAGGTTCACGCGCCGTCTCCGTCCTGGCCGGCCGACCCGGCCGGCGGCTCGCTCGTCTTCCGCTCCCCGGCGGCGGTCCCGTCCGAGGGCTCGGCGGGCCCGTCCGAAGGCTCGGCGGGCTCAGCGGCGCGCTCGTCCGAAGCCGCCTTCGCCTCGTCCGCAGGCCCGTCGTGGGCCGGTACCGGGTTGTGCCAGGGCGCGTCGGAGGACTGCGTCCGGGACGGCGCGGTCCGCGCGGGCCCGGGCTCCGGGGCAGCGGCGGCCGCACCGGCCTCCGCCTGGCTCACCGAGCCGTCGGACACCGACCTGGTCCGCCGGGGACGGTCCGCCCGTACCGGCGGCGCGGCAGCGTCGTCCACGGCGGCGACACCCTCGGCAGCGGCGCCCGCCTGGCTCGTCGACCCGTCGGAGACCGACCTGGTCCGACGCGGACGGTCCGCCCGCACCGCGGCAGCGCCCTCGGCCCCGGCAGCGCTCTCGGCACCCGCCGCACCCGCCGCACCCGCCGCACCGGCGGCACCGGCCGCACCCGCGGCGGCCCGCGGCGTCCGGGCCGCGCCGGCGGCCCTGGCAGCCCTGGCAGGACGCTCGGCCACCGGCGGCAGGGTGCCCTTGAGCGGCCCCCACTCGTTCGGGTCCGGCACCCCGGCCGGCTGCATCTTGCGCCTCGCCGGCCCGTCGCCCTCGGACTCGCCCGGCTCCTTGGCACCCGGCCAGGCCTTGGCGACCCGCGCCGCGAGCACGAACTCCTTGCGCAGCGGGTGCCCCTCGAAGCCGTCCGGGAGCAGCAGGGTGACCAGGTGGGGGTGCCCGGGGAAGTCGATGCCGAACATCTCGTGCGTCTCGCGCTCGTGCCAGGCGGCCCCGGCGTACACGGCGACGGCGGTCGGCAGCGCGGCCCCGGCCCGGGGCACCCGGGTGCGCACCGCCAGGTGGCGCACGCCGGGGGCGTCGACGGCGGCGAGGTGGGCGACCACCGAGAAGCCGTCGGCGAGCTCGTCGACGGCGCTGAGCCAGTCGAAGAAGGTCAGGCCGAGGGTGTCCCGGGCCGAGGTGAGCGCCTCGATCCAGTGCTCGGCGGGCACGTCGACGGTGATCAGCCCGTATGCCTCGGCGCCGGTCGCCCACTCCCCGACCGACGCCGCGTACTGCTCGGCCGTGGTCACGAGACCCCTCCCTCGACGGTTCCGGGGCCCCCGGCCGTACCGCTGTCGGTACCGCTGCCACGCGTGCTCGCGACAGCCTCCGGCCCGGGCACCGGCGGACGCCGCAGCGCCGACACGGGCGCGGCGTAGCGGTCGGGCAGGGACTCGGCGGCGATCTTCTCCTGGAGCTTGAGGATGCCCTGGAGCAGCGCCTCGGGCCGAGGCGGGCAGCCGGGCACGTAGACATCGACCGGGATGATCTGGTCGACGCCCTTGGTGACGGAGTAGGAGTCCCAGTACGGGCCGCCGGAGTTGGAGCAGGCGCCGAAGGAGATGACGTACTTCGGCTCGGGCATCTGCTCGTAGAGGCGCTTCACGGCGGGCGCCATCTTGTCGGTCACCGTCCCCGAGACGATCATCAGATCGGCCTGCCGGGGGCCCGGCGCGAAGGGAATGACACCCATCCGGATGAAGTCGTGCTTGGCCATCGACGCCGCGATGAACTCGATCGCGCAGCAGGCGAGGCCGAAGTTGAAGCACCAGAGGCTGTAGCGCCGCCCCCAGTTGAGCACCACCTTGACCGGGTCCGGCGCGAGCCGGGCCAGCGGGCCGATGCCGCGCCGCTCCACGGCGGCACCGGGGTTCGACGGGTCCGGCACGCCCAGCGGAACCGGACCGCCGGCGGCGCCGTGCCCGTGCGGGTGCCCCTGCGCGTGGCTGTGCGTCACGTCCATTCGAGAACGCCCTTCTTCCAGGCGTAGAGCAGGCCGACCGCGAGGAAGCCGATGAAGACGAACATCTCGACCAGCGTCCCGGCGCCGTACCCGGCGGAGGCGAAGACGGTCGCCCACGGGAACAGGTAGATCGCGTCGACCGCGAAGATCACGTACAGGAAGGCGTAGACGTAGTAGCGGACCTGGGTGTGCGCCCAGTCCTCCCCCACCGGGTCCACGCCGCACTCGTAGGCGAGGAGCTTCTCCGGCGAGTACACCACCGGCCGGAGCAGTCGGTTGGCGGTGAACGCCACCGTCACGAAGAGCACGCCGACGACGGCGAGCAGGCCCATCGCGGCGTACGCGTCGAAGTAACCGCTGCCGGCCGCCGGGTCGGCCGCGACCGCAGCCGCCTGCTGCCCCACCATGCCTCGCCTCCACATCGGCCGCGGAACCCGCCCTCGGGGCGGTTCTACGACGTTCCTTTACACGCTCATAACCATCGCCAGTGCGTGAGTCTAAGTGCACCGCCCCCGTGCCCGGCATCCTGCCCGGTCCGCAAGACATCCGATGGACGGCCGGTGGACATCCGGCGGAACGCGGCGGTCACCCCGCCGTCACCCGGGCGCCCGGGACCGGGGTGGGGATAACCCCCGGTCGGGGAGACGGATCACCCCCATGGCCCCGCCCGCCCCCGACCGGCGAAGCTAGGGGCGCAGGGCACAGCTCGACCGAGAGGGACGGAAGACCGAGATGAAACCGAAGGACCGCGACGCCGGGGACACCGGCGCGCAGACGCCGCCCGCCGGACGCACCCCGCTGTACGGCGCGCGGATGTGGCGGCAGGTCGGGCGGCTGCTGCTGAACCTGCCGCTCGGGATCGCGGGCTTCGTCTTCACGATCGTGACCCTGTCGGTCGGCCTCGCCCTGTCCGTCACCGTGATCGGGCTGCCGCTGCTCGCCGCCGGCCTGGCCGGCTGCCGGGGGATGGGCGGCTTCGCCCGGGGCCGGGCCCGGGCCCTGTACGGCTCGGGGGTGCACGAGCCGGAGCCGGTGCCGCGCCGACCGGGTGTCACCGGCTTCGCGATCGCCCACCTGACCGACGCGCTCTCCTGGCGCTCGGCGCTCTACCACGTGCTGATGCTGCCGTGGGGGATCCTGAGCTTCGCCGTGACCCTGGTCTTCGTCCTGGTCGGCTGGCCGGCCCTGCCCTGGGTGGTCCGCGCCGAGTCGGCGGTGGACCGGATGCTGGTCGAGGTCCTGCTCACCCCGGGCGCGCTCTCCGAGCGGGTGCGCGAGCTGGAGGACGACCGCGGCACCGTCGTCGACACCGCCGCCGCCGACCTGCGCCGGATCGAGCGCGACCTGCACGACGGCGCCCAGGCCCGGCTGGTGGCGCTGGCGATGGACCTCGGCATGGCCAAGGAGCGGCTGCGGGAGACCGAGACCCCGCAGGACGTGGCCGCCGCCGCGAAGATGGTGGACAACGCCCACGGCGAGGTGAAGCTGGCCCTCCAGGAGCTGCGGGACCTCGCCCGGGGCATCCACCCGGCGGTGCTGACCGACCGGGGCCTGGACGCGGCGCTCTCCTCGGTGGCCGCGCGCTGCACGGTGCCGGAGGGGGTCAGGGTGCACGTCGACCTGAAGGCCCCGGACGGCGGCACCGACCGGCCGGACTCCGCGGTGGAGGGCATCGCCTACTTCACCGTGAGCGAGCTGCTGACCAATATCTCGAAGCACTCCGGCGCCCGCTCCGCCACCGTGGACGTCTGGCGGGCCGGCGACCACCTGATGCTGCTGGTCCAGGACAACGGCAAGGGCGGCGCGGCCCCCTACCTGGGCAGCGGCCTGGCCGGACTGGCCGACCGGGTGCGGGCCGTGGACGGGGTGTTCCTGGTGGAGAGCCCCGAGGGCGGCCCGACCTCGGTGACCGTCGAGCTCCCCTGGCACACCCGCGCCACCCGCCGCTGACAGCCCGGAGGCGAGCGGGCGACTCCCGCCCCGAGCCCCCTTCTCAACGAGCGGGCGACTCGCGCCCCGAGACCCTCCCCCGCGAGCGGGCGAGTAAGCCCGCCCCGAGCCGAAGGGGCGCGCCGGTGCCGAAAGGGAGGCGCGAGGGAGCGACGAAGGAGCGAGGGAGCAACGACCGTCGGCACCGGACAAAAGCGCCCCGGAGGCGAGCGGGCGACAACGCAGTCCCGGACGGCGGCACCCCGCGAACCCTTGCGCGGTGTGCGGGGCGCCCGCCGTCCGGGGGCCGGTGGGCGCCCCTACGGGGTCGCCAGGGTGCCGAGGGTGACCTCGGCGGTGGTGCTCCTGCCGTCCCGGCTGTAGGTCACGGTGACCTTGCTGCCCGGTGCGAGCGAGGCCAGGGCGGTGGTGAGCGAGTTCAGCGAGTCGACCGGGGCGTCCCCGATCCTGGTGATCACGTCCCCGGGCTGGAGGCCGGCCGAGGCGGCCGGACCGCCGTCCGCGACGGCGACCACGACGGCGCCGGCCGGGCGGTAGTTCTGGTCGAAGTAGGTCCGGGCGGTGATGCCGAGCGCGGCCCGGCCGGAGTTGGTGACCTTGCCGTCCTTGATCAGCTGATCGGTGATGCTGGTCACGGTGGACGCCGGGATGGCGAAGCCGATGCCGGGGGCGGCGGCGCCGTTGGCCTCCGGCTCGGTGGCGGCGAGCGTGTTGATGCCGATCACCTGGCTGTCCAGGTTGACCAGGGCGCCGCCGCTGTTGCCGGGGTTGATGGCGGCCGAGGTCTGCACCATATTGCCGATCACGGCACCCGGCGAGCCCTCGGTGCGCGGCTCGGAGACGGTCCGGCCGGTGGCCGAGACGATGCCCTGGGTGACGCTGCTGGAGAGTCCGAGCGGGCTGCCCATGGCGAGGGTGATCTGGCCCAGCTCGACCTTGTTGGAGTCCCCGAAGGCGGCTGGCCTGAGTCCGCCCGGCGGGCTGCTCAGCCGGATCACCGCCAGGTCGGAGTCCGGGTAGCTGCCGACGAGGGTCGCGTCCAACGGCTTGGTGCTGCCGGCCAGGGTGACCGTGAAGCTGGTGGCGGTGCCGACCACGTGGGCGTTGGTGACGATGTCGCCCTTGTCGTCGTAGACGATCCCGGAGCCGAGGCCGGTCGAAGTGGTGATCTGCACCACCGAGGGCAGGACGTCCTTGATCACCTTCTGGTAGTCGGACTGGAGCTGGTTGCCGCCGCCCGGCTGGGCGGCGGCGCTGCCGGAGGCCCCGGCGGAGGCGGTCGCCGCCGAGGAGGACGAGGACGAGGACGAGGAGGAGGAGGAGGACGAGGACGATCCGCTGCTGCACCCGGCCACCACGAGCGCGGTCAGCACCGCGACGGCCGCGGGCGCGAGCAGCCTCCGGTCGACCGCCTTCGGCCCGGTCGGGCGCGGTCCGGCCGGAATCGGACGGGTGGGCTCCTTCTTGCGGTTCACCGGTGACGCCTCCGGATTCCTCGGCACGCGGCCGCACGGGGCCGCTCGGACAGGACGCAGAGATCTTTGTCAGCATTTCACCGAAATGTCCGATTGCCAGGCTCCGACTCGCCCGCGGCACCGGCACGAAACCCGCACACCCTAGGATTCGGCCATGACTTGGTTGATCACCGGCGGTGCCGGATACATCGGCGGGCACGTCGTGCAGCAGCTCCTCGACGCGGGCGAGCGCGTGGCCGTACTGGACGACCTGAGCACCGGTGACCGGGCCCGGCTGCCGAAGGAGGTCGTCCTGGTCGAGGGGTCGACCCTGGACCGGACCGCGCTGGACGCGGCCGTCCGCGACCACCAGGTGGAGGGCGTCCTCCACTTCGCCGCCAAGAAGCAGGTCGGCGAGTCGGTCGAGCAGCCCTTCCTGTACTACCGCGAGAACATGATCGGCCTCCAGACCGTGCTGGAGGCCGCGGCCGAGGGCGGCGTCAAGCGCTTCCTGTTCTCCTCCTCCGCCGCCGTCTACGGCATGCCGGACGTCGACCTGGTCACCGAGTCGACGCCGTGCGCGCCGATGAGCCCCTACGGCGAGACCAAGCTGGCCGGCGAGTGGCTGGTCGCCGCGGCCGGCAAGGCCCACGGCATGTCCACCGTCGCGCTGCGCTACTTCAACGTGGCCGGCGCCGCCTCGCCGGAGCTCTCCGACGCCGGCGTCTTCAACCTGATCCCGATGGTCTTCGAGCGGCTCACCGCCGGCCGGGCCCCGCTGGTCTTCGGCGACGACTACCCGACGCCGGACGGCACCTGCGTCCGCGACTTCATCCACGTCTCCGACATCGCCTCGGCGCACGTGGCCGCGGCGAAGCGCCTGGCCGCCGACCCGGCCGGGGAGACCTCCCTGGTGCTCAACATCGGCCGCGGCGAGGGCGTCAGCGTCCGGGAGATGCTGGACGTGATCGGCAAGGTCACCGGCTACGACACCACGCCGGAGATCACCCCCCGCCGCGCCGGCGACCCGGCCCGGGTGGTGGCCTCGGCCGATCTGATCCGCCGCGAGCTGGACTGGACCGCCCGGCACGAGGTCGAGGACATGGTCGCCTCGGCCTGGGAGGGCTGGTGCAGCCGCCACCCGGAGGCCCGCAAGTAGGGTCCGCCCGACACCGGGCGCGGCGGGGGCTCCGGCCCCCGCCGCGCCCGGGTCAGTGCGAGGGCACCGCCGTGCCGTAGAAGGCGTCCAGCGCGTACACGCAGCGGTCCTTGCTGCCGACGAACACCTTCCCGCCGACCGCGACCGGCGAGCCGGTCAGCTCGCCCTTGGTGCCGAGCTCCCAGCGCAGCTGACCGCTGGCCAGGTCCAGGGTGTGCAGCGAGTGGTCCCGGCTGCCGAGGTGGACCAGCCCGTCGGCGACCGCCGGGGAGCCGACGATCTCGCCGCGCGCGGTGTAGCGCCAGCGCTCCCGGCCGCCGGCCGTCTCCAGGGCGTACAGCACCTCGCCGCTGCCGACCAGCACCGTGCCGTCGCCCACCACCACCGGCTCGGCGCCCTGCCGGGTGCCGGTGGCCGCGCGCCAGCGGTCCCGCCCGGTGGCCGCGTCCAGCGCGTACACGGTGCCCAGGTAGTCGGCCACGTAGACCGCGTCCGCGTCCAGCGCCGGCGGGGTGAACAGCACCACCGGGGCCTCGAACCGCCAGCGCTCGACGCCGCTCGCCGCGTCCAGCGCGTACACCCTGGTCCCGGCCGTCACGTAGAGCACTCCGGCCCGCTCGACCGGGCGGGACGGCACGTCCTCGCCGACCGGGACCGACCAGCGCAGGCCGGAGCCGCGCGGGTCCACGCAGCGCAGCCGGCCGCCGCCGTAGTAGTACGCCGAACCGGCCACCAGGGCGGGCCCGGACTGCGGGTTCTCGTAGTCCTGCTGGGCGTCGTCGGCCCGCCACAGCTCGGCACCGGTGACCGCGGAGCGCAGCTGGACGCCGCCGCCCCGGATCCCGCAGCAGAGCACGCCGTCGGCCGCGTCCAGCGTGTACACCCAGCCGTCCAGCGAGTGCCGCCAGCGCTCGGTGCCGTCCGCGACGTCGACCGTGTAGAGGTGCGGGCCGTCCGCCGCGTGCACCCGCCCGGCGTCCACGGCCAGGGCCCAGGCGACGTCCCGGGTCTTGTAGCGGCGCTGCCCGGACGCGATGTCCAGGGCGTGCACCTCGAAGCTGGAGACGAACAGGGTGCCGTCGGCGACCACGGGGGTACCCCAGACGTCGTTGGACATCCGGAACCGCCAGGGGCGCCAGCGGGCGGCGCGGGCCGGGGGCGGGGTGATCCGGCGGACCCAGTCCGTCTCGGCGGGCGGCGCGCCCGGGCCGGTCTGTTCGGCGCGCGGGCCGGGTCCTATCCGGACCGAGGCCCCGGGCAGCCGGACCTCCGCCTCGTCCTCGCCGGCCGGGCGGCGGTGGCGGCTGGGGGCGGAGATCTTCTCGGTGGCGGCCTCGGTGTCCGGGCCGGGCGGCGCGCTGTGCACCGGACCGGCGGACGGCGGCGCGTGCCCGGCCACCTGCCGGGTGCGCGGATCGTCCTGGCCGGGCCGCGGCCCCACCGGCGGGGCGGAGTGCGGCGCCGCCCCGTGGCCGACCTGGTGCTGCTGCTGGTGCGGCGGCACCTGCTGCGGCGGGACGGCCGGCGGCCGCACGGCCTGGGGCTGCGCCGCGGGCGCCGGGCGGCGGCGCTTCTGCTCGATCAGGGCGAGCGCGTCGGGCGGCAGCCAGTCCCCGGCCTCGCCGGAGGCGTCGTCCCGGGAGAACAGGTGCGGGGCCAGCTCGACCTGGATCTGCTCCGGGGTCGGCCGGTGCTCGGGGGCCGGCCGCATGCAGGCCCGCACCAGGTCGACCAGCTCGGCCGGCAGGCCGGAGAGGTCCGGCTGCTCGCGCAGCAGCTGGAACACCGTCTCCACCGGGTTGGCGCCCCGGTAGGGCGGGTGGCCGGTGGCACAGAAGACCAGCAGCGAGCCGAGCGAGAAGACGTCGCTGGCGCCGGTGACGCCGCGGCTGTCCCTGGCCTGCTCCGGCGACATGTACGCCGGGGTGCCGACCGCGACATTGGTCATGGTGAGCCGGGTGCTGGAGACCCCGGCGGCGATACCGAAGTCGATCACCCGGGGGCCGTCCTCGACCACCAGGACGTTGGACGGCTTGAGGTCGCGGTGGACCAGTCCGGCGGCGTGGATGGACTGCAGCGCCTCGGCGATGCCGGCGACCAGCCAGCGCACCGCCCCGACCGGCAGCGGCCCGCAGTCGTTGACCAGGTCCTCCAGGGAGGGCGCCGGCACGTACGCGGTGGCCAGCCAGGGCACCCGGGCGTCCGCGTCGGCGTCGACCACGGCCGCGGTGTAGAACCCGCCGACCGTCTTGGCGGCCGCGATCTCCCGTGCGAACCGGACCCTGAACAGCTCGTCCTCGGCCAGCTCCCCCCGCACGGTCTTGATCGCCACCCGGCGGCCGGACGCGGACCGCGCCAGGTAGACCAGGCCCATTCCCCCCGCCCCGAGCCGCCCCAGCACCTCGAAGGGCCCGATCCGCCTCGGATCGTGCGCCGTCAGCTGGTCCACCCGCTGCCACCTCCCCGTATTGAGCACCGCCCGCGTGGTGCCGAGCACCCCACCGCGTGGTGCCGGACCCGATTCTCCAATGCCGCCCGGCCCATCTCCAACCTCCCCCGCCAGAGCGCCGTCCGGCCCCCGGGCGGGGCCACGGCCCGGTCAGCGGCTCCGGAACGGCCGGATCCTGACGTCCGCTCCGGCCCGGGCTTGCGCCCGACACGCCCGGAGCAACCGTGAGGGGCGACTCACACCCCCGATTACTTCGTCACGCTCCGTTACTCGATAACCCCTCAGCGAAGGGGTCGTCACCCTGTGGCGTCATCGGTGCACGGGGGGGCGTCATGACGCCCTCCGGAGGCCGATGAATATCCGTCCGAAGGCCCCGGAGCCCCTATACCAACCCCCGGGCGGAGTAATTGTCACATCACCGAATCGCGCCAAGATCGGGCCACGGTAAGCTGACGGCATGACAGGACAAGTTCGCACCGTCGACGGTCGCGTCGCCGGGCGACGCGGACAGGAGACGCGGCAGAAGCTGCTCGACTGCCTCCGCGAGATGCTCAGCACGTCGCCCTATCGGGACGTCAAGGTCATCGACGTCGCCCGTATGGCGGGTACCTCCCCCGCGACCTTCTACCAGTACTTCCCGGATGTCGAGGGCGCTGTCCTCGAAATCGCCGAGGAAATGGCCAAGGACGCCGACACGCTCAAAGAGCTGGTGGCCGGAAAGTCCTGGGCAGGGAAGTCCGGCACGGCCACTTCGGAAGAACTGGTCGACGGATTCCTCGCCTTCTGGCGCAAGAACGACGCCATTCTCCGAGTGGTCACGCTCGGTGCCGCGGAAGGGGACAAGCGGTTCTTCAAGATCCGCATGACCGTCCTCAACGCGGTCGCCAAGCCACTCGCGGAAGCCGTCAAGGAACTCCAGGCGAAGGGACAGGCCGACAAGTCACTGGATCCGGCCGCCGTGGCAGGGTCACTGGTCTCGCTGCTCGCCTCCGCGGCCGAGCACCAGAAGGCCTTCACCTCCTGGGGCGTCAAGGTCAAGGACCTCAAGCCCAACCTCGCTCCCCTGGTGTACCTGGGCGTCACCGGCAAGAAGGCGCCCAAGTAGACCGATCCGCATCGACCCACCCTTCCGCTTCGCGCGCGCCCCGGCCTCCTGTCCGGGGTACGACGGACGGCGGCCGTGTCCTCGGGGGAGGTCCGCCGGCGGTCCGCTGCGCGCCACGACACGCCTGTGGGCGGTCACCCCGTGCAAGGGGGTGACCGCCCACAGGCATGTCGGGCCGTCCTGGGCCCCTGCGGGGGCCTACAGCGGCCCCGGAACGCCCCGGGGGCCCGAGGGCCCTGGCGGGGCGGACGGGGGCGTCACGGGCAGCGGACGACCTGGCCCGCGTAGGCGAGGCCGCCGCCGAAGCCGAACAGGAGCACCGGGTCGCCGGGCGACAGCTCGCCCCGCTCGACCAGCTTGGAGAAGGCCAGCGGCACCGAGGCGGCCGAGGTGTTGCCGGACTCCACCACGTCCCGGGCGACCACCGCGTCGGTGACCCCCAGCCGGGAGGCGATCGCGTCGATGATCCGCAGATTGGCCTGGTGCGGCACGAAGCCCTTGAGCTCGGACGGGTCGATCCCGGCCCGCTCGCAGGCCTGCCGGGCCAGCGGGGCGATCTGCGTGGTCGCCCAGCGGAACACCGACTGGCCCTGCTGGCTGATCACCGGGTCCCAGCCGGTGATCACCACGGCGTCGCCCCGCTCGGGCTCCGAACCCCAGACCACCGGGCCGATGCCGGGCTCGGCGCCGTCCTCCTGGGCCTCGACCAGCGCCGCGCCGGCGCCGTCGCCGAAGATCACGCAGGTGGTCCGGTCGGTCCAGTCGAGGGTGTCCGACATCCGCTCAGCGCCGATCACCAGGGCCTTGGTGGCCGCCCCGGCCCGGATCGCGTGGTCCGCGGTGGCCAGCGCGTACGAGAAGCCCGAGCAGACCGTGTTGATGTCGTAGGCGGCCGGGGAGCGGATCCCGAGCCGGGCGGCGACGGCGGCGGCCGTGTTGGGGCTGCGCTCCACCGCGGTGCAGGTGGCCACCACGACCAGGTCGACCTCGGCGGCCGAGCGGCCGCTGTTCGCCAGGGCCTTCTGTGCCGCCTCGGTGGCGAGGTCGACGACGGTCTCGTCCTCCGCGATGTGCCGCGTCCGAATGCCGACGCGGCTGCGGATCCACTCGTCGTCGGTGTCGACCAGCTTCGACAGGTCGTCGTTGGTGAGGACCTTGGGGGGCTGGTAGTGGCCGAGTGCCACGATGCGCGAACCGGTCATACTGCCCACTCAACCCGGTTACCCGCTGGTCAGTCGGGCGCGACCGGCTACAGGATCCGCGCCGGGATGCTGTAGGAGGCCGACAAGGACCGTTGCGGCAGGCGGGTCCCGATCGGACGCGCAAAGACAGCCGTGGACGAACGACCGCCCGGTCCGGGCCGCTCAGGCCGCCAGCGAGCCGGCGTCCCCCATCACGATCACCGGCTGGGCGGCCGGGTCGAGGGTGCGGATCAACTCCGCCATTTTGTCCTCCGGCACCGAGACGCAGCCGTGCGTCGGCCCGCCGTGGTCGACGTGGATCCAGATCCCGCCGCCCTTGGTCGAGCCGTTGGGGCGGCGCGGGTCCAGCGGCGAGTTGCCGGGCACCCGGTTGTAGTCGATCGCGACCACGTAGTCGAAGGAGCCTGCCAGCTGCTCGCCGGCGAACCCCCTGCCGGAGACCACGAAGTTCGAGTCCCGGTCGTACGGGAGCTTGCTGCCCGGGTCGGCCTTGCGCCCGCCGGCGTCGGAGAGCGAGAAGACGCCTATCGGGCTGCGCAGGTCGCCCTCGTTGTGGTCGGTGGTCCAGCCCTTGAAGGCGTTGTGGCCCTGCCAGGTCTCGCCGGCCAGCCAGCGGCCCTCACCGGTGCGGGTCCACAGTGTGACGGCGGCCCGGTTGGTGTCCTTGCCCTCTCCGGAGGCCAGCACCACCTGGGTGGTGCCGGCGGGTATCCGGCCGGCGAAGGAGGCGCCGAGGCCCGGGATGGCGGCCACCGAGCCGTCGGTGCGCTCGCTGCGGTCGGCGGCGGGGGTCTCGGTCTGCCGGGCGTCGGCGGCCCGGGCGGCCGGGGCTGCGGTCGGCGAGGGCCGGTCGGCCGTCGGCTGCGCGGCGACGCCCTCGGCGCCGGGGCCGTCGGCGCTGGTCACACCGGGCTTGGCGGAGTCCTCGCCGACGGTGTACCAGCCGGCGGCGGCCGCCAGCAGCAGGGCGGTGCCGGCGGTGACGGCGCGGCCGGTGCGCTTCTTCCTGGGCTTGCGGCGGTGGCCCCGGGCGGCCGACCTGGGTCCGGGAGCGGGGGCGGCGCTGCGCTGCTGCGGCACCGCCGACGGCGCCGGGTCCTGCGGCTCGGGCCGGTACGCGTCCGCGTGGCCGTCCTGGTGGGAGCCCTGGTGGCCGTCCTGCTGGTAGCCCTGGTGGTAGCCGGGGTGGGCGCCGTGGTGGACGTCCTGGTAGCCGTACCCGTCCTGCGGGGCGGTCCGGTACACCGGCTGCTGGTCGGCCGGGAGCCGGTCCGCCGGGAAGGCCGACCCGTCGGCGTGCGCCTGGAAGGGCCGGTCGTAGACATCGTGGTCGGCGAGGCTCCGGTAGCCGTACCCGGGGTCCTGGCCCTCGTGGACGGTGCCGTATTCCTGCTGGTGCTCGCCGTACGACGGCTGCGGCGCCTCGTGCACCGGCTCGTACGACGGGTACGGGGAGGTACGACGGTGACCGGACATGTGGCCGATCCTGCCAAACGGAGGCCGTGTTGGGAAACCCGGGGGCTGTGCGGGCCCGGTGAAGAAGGCGCGCCGCCCGGGCCTCGGGGGCCCGGACGGCGGAGCGTGCGTCAGAGGCGCATCGCCTGCGGGGTCTCCCGACGGGCCAGGTCGGGGCCGTCGTACTCGCGGATGACCTCGTAGCGGGTGTTGCGCTCGACCGGGCGGAAGCCGGCGTCCCGGATCAGGTCGAGCAGGTCCTCGCGGCCCAGCTTGTTCGGGGTGCCGAAGTTGTCCGCGTCATGGGTGATCTTGTACTCGACCACCGAGCCGTCCATGTCGTCGGCACCGTGGCTGAGCGCCAGCTGGGCGGTGGTGACGCCGTGCATCACCCAGAAGACCTTGACGTGCGGCACGTTGTCGAAGAGCAGCCGGGAGACCGCGAAGGTCTTCAGCGCCTCGGCGCCGGTGGCCATCTCGGTGCGCGCCATCAGCTTGTTGCGCACGACGCCGTCCTTGGAGTCGTGGAAGTCGTGCTGGAAGCGCAGCGGGATGAAGACCTGGAAGCCGCCGGTCTCGTCCTGGAGCTCGCGCAGCCGCAGCACGTGGTCCACCCGGTGGCGGGGCTCCTCGATGTGGCCGTACAGCATGGTGGCCGGGGTCTTGAGGCCCTTGCTGTGGGCGAGCCGGTGGATCCGCGACCAGTCCTCCCAGTGGGTGTCGTGGTCGACGATGTGCTGGCGGACCTCCCAGTCGAAGATCTCCGCGCCGCCGCCGGTGAGCGACTCCAGACCGGCGTCGATCAGCTCGTCCAGGATCTCGTCGGCGGACAGGCCGCTGATCCGCTCGAACCAGTGGATCTCGGTGGCGGTGAAGGCCTTGAGCGAGACGTTCGGCAGCGCGGCCTTGAGCTCCCGCAGCGAGCGCGGGTAGTAGCGCCACGGCAGGGTGGGGTGGAGGCCGTTGACGATGTGCAGCTCGGTGAGGGAGTCGACCTCCATCGCCTTGGCGAGGCGGACGGCCTCCTCGATGCGCATCGTGTACGCGTCCTTCTCGCCCGGCTTGCGCTGGAACGAGCAGTACGAGCAGGAGGCGCTGCACACGTTGGTCATGTTGAGGTGGCGGTTGACGTTGAAGTGGACGACATCGCCGTTCTTCACCGTCCGCACGTGGTGGGCGAGCCCGCCCAGCCAGGCCAGGTCGTCGCTCTCGTAGAGCGCGATCCCGTCCTCCCGGGTCAGCCGCTCCCCCGCGTAGACCTTCGCCTCCAGCTCGCGCTTGAGCCCTGCGTCCATGCGGTGCCCCGCCTCCTCCGACTTCGAATCGTTGCCGGAACGAGCGTACGCCCCCACCGGCGCCGACTCGCGGGCAGCCGCCCCGAGCGGGTCAGCCGGCCAGGAGTTCCGCGAGCAGCGCGGGCTCGATGTTGCCGCCGCTGACGACGGCCGCGACGGCCCGCCCGCCGGTCTCGGCGGCCCGGTGGAAGTACGCGGCCGGGGCGACCGCGCCGGACGGCTCGGCGACGATCCGCCCGCGCCGGGCCAGCAGCGCCACCGTGGCGCGGATCTCGTCCTCGGTGACGGTGACGATGTCGTCCACGTAGGCGGTGATGTGCTCGTACGGCAGCACGCCCACCGAGGGGGTGCGCAGACCGTCGGCGATGGTCCGGTAGGTGTCGGCGACCGGCCAGGTGATCCGCTCGCCGGCCCGCAGGCTCGCCTGCGCGTCGGCGGCCAGCTCGGGCTCGACGCCGATCACCCGCACCCCGGGGCGGGTCAGCTTGAGCGCGGCGGCCGTGCCGCCGATCAGCCCGCCGCCGCTGACGGGCACCAGCACGGTGTCCAGCTCCGCCGGGGCGTCGTCGGCGATCTCCAGGCCGACCGTGCCCTGGCCCGCGATGATGAACGGATCGTCGTACGGGGGCACCCAGACATAGCCGTGCTGCTCGGCCAGTTCGCCGGGCACCACGTCCCGCTGCTCCGGCGACACCAGCAGCACCTCGGCGCCGAACGACCGGGTGGACTCGACCTTGACCGCCGGCGAGGTGTCCGGCATCACGATCACGGCCTTGATCCCGAGCAGCTGCGCGGCGTACGCCACCGCCTGCGCGTGGTTGCCGCTGGACTGGGCGACCACGCCGCGGGCGCGCTCGTCCTCGCTCAGCGCGGCGAGCCGGTTGTACGCGCCCCGGGTCTTGAACGCCCCGGTCGGCTGGAGGTTCTCCGGTTTCAGCCAGAGCCGGCGTTCGCCGTCCGCCGCCCAGGGCGCGGGGACCAGCGGGGTGCGCACCGCGACCCCCTCGATCCGCCGCCGGGCCGCGCGCAGCTCCTCCAGACCGACCAGTGCCATGTCCACCACTCCCCCGTGTGCTCTCGTTCGTCCGGTCCGCCCCGCGGCGGTCACCCGCCGCGGGCGTCCTTCACCGCGGCCGTCACCGGCTTCGGCGGTTGCTCGCTGCGGCGGTCACTCGCTGTCGGCGAACGGCAGCTCGCTGACCCGGCTCTCCCACTTGGTGGAGAGTACGACGGTGGTCCGGGTCCGGGCCACACCCTTCGTGCCCGAAATCCGCTTCACCACCGACTCCAGGCCCTCGACGTCCGGCACCCGGACCTTGAGCATGTACGAGTCGTCGCCGGCGATGAACCAGCAGTCCTCGACCTCGCCCAGGTCCTTCAGCCGGAACGCGACGTCCTCGTGGTCCGCCGCGTCGGTCAGCTGGAGGCCGATCAGGGCCGTCACGCCGAAGCCGAGCGAGGCCGGGTTGACCGTCGCGCGGTAGCCGGTGATCACACCGGCCTGCTCCAGCCGGTTGATCCGGTCCGTGACGCTCGGGCCGGAGAGGCCGACGAGCCGGCCCAGCTCGGCGTAGGACGCGCGGCCGTTCTCCCGGAGCGCCTGGATGAGCTGTCTGTCCACCGTGTCCATATACCGTCCGCGTCCTTCCGAACCTCACCAGACCCACAGATCATTATCCGGATTCAAAGGCGCCATGCTCGCACCAACCCGGATATCGCAGAGAACATACTCTCCCGTCCTGCGGCTCCTCACTCCCCCTCAGGCCGGTCGCTCGGCCGCGCGCGCCGCCCCGCCCAACTCACCCTCCCAGCGCCGGTACAGCGTGTGGGGCACGCCGACGGCGTCCAGGACCCGTCCGGCGACGAAGTCGACCAGCTCGCGGACGGTGGAGCCGCCGGCGTAGAACCCGGGCGAGGCGGGCAGCACCACCGCGCCCTGCGCGTCCAGCTCCACCAAGTGCTTCAACGTCACCCCGTTGAGTGGCGCCTCCCGGACGCAGACGACCAGCGGACGCCGCTCCTTGAGGGTGACACTGGCCACACGCTGGAGCAGGTCCTTGCTGAGGCCCAGCGCGATCCCGGCCACCGCGCCGGTGGTCGCGGGCACCACCAGCATCCCCTTCGCCGGGTACGAGCCGCTGGACGGTCCGGCCGCGAAGTCCCCGGCCGGCCAGTACCGGACGTCCTCCAGGTCCTCCGCCGCCGCCCCCAGCCACAACGCCAGGTCCGCGCGCCAGTGCGCGTCCCGGAAGGCGATACCGGTCTCGTCGAGGATCGTCAGCCGGGCCGCGCGGCTGACCACCAGGTCGACGGACTCGCCGGCGGCGAGGAGGGCGCGGATCACGGACGCGGCGTACGGGGTGCCGGACGCGCCGGAGACCCCGACGATCCAGGGGCGGCGCACGGGCTGCTCAGGCTTTTCCATAGTGCTTCCTTTCTATCCCCACCCCGCCCCGGCCCGCCCTGGGAGGATGGCCGCATGGCCCCGACCCTCGTCGACCTGACCCACCAGGTGACCACCGCGATGCCGGTCTACCCCGGCGATCCGGCCGTCCTCCTGGAGCCCGCCCTCACCACCGCCACCGCCGGGGTGAACGTGCTCGCCGTGCACCTCGGCTCGCAGTCCGGCACCCACGTCGACGCGCCGTACCACGTGGACGTCACCTGGCCGACCCTGGACGGCCTGCCGCTGGAGCGGTTCACCGGCCCGGCCGTGGTGGCCGACCTGCGCGGTCTGGAGCCGCGCGCCGAGGTCACCGCCGAGCAGCTCGCGCCCGCCCTGGAGCTGGCCGGCGAGGGCACCGTCCTGCTGCTCGCCACCGGATGGGCGCGGCACTGGGGCACCGACACCTACCTGGCCCACCCCTCGCTGACCGCCGGTGCCGCCGAGGCGATCGTGGCGGCCGGGGTTCGCACGGTCGGGGTGGACGCGCTGAGCGTCGACCCCACCCCCGATCCCGGCCCGGGCGACCCGGCGGTGGCGGCGCTGCTCGCCGACCTCACCGACGAGCACGACCAACCCGCCGCCGAGGAGCCCACGCTGGCGGCCCACCGGGTGCTGCTCGGGGCGCCGGGCGGCGGGGTGATCGCGGAGAACCTGACCGATCTGCGGCCGCTGCTGGCGGCGCAGGAGGCCGGGCGGGCGGTCGAGGTGTCGCTCTTCCCGCTCCGGCTGGTCGCGGCGGACGGGGCTCCGGTCCGGGCGGTGGCCCGTTTGGGGTGAACCCCTCGCCGGACTCCGGCACTTGGTCTAGACCATCATCGGCGGGCGGCGGTACGCTGTCCGGCCATGGCAGAGATCATCGGAGTCGTCGAGCAGCTCTGGCGCTACCCCGTGAAATCCACCGGCGGCGAGCGGCTCGACGCCGTCGAGGTGGACGACCGCGGGTTCGCGGGCGACCGCCTCTACGCCGTGCGCGACAGCCAGGGCAAGCTGGGCTCCGGCAAGAACACCCGCCGCTTCCGGCGGATGGACGGCCTGCTGCGCCTCTCCTCCCGACTCGGCCACCGGCTCGACGGCCCCGAGCTGTTCGACCCGCTCGGGCAGCCGGTCGTCGACCCCACCGCCTTCCTGCGCGCCTACCTCCAGCGCGAGGACGTCGAACTCGCCCGCGAGGACGCCGTCTCCCACTTCGACCAGCTCCCGGTCAGCGTGCTCACCACCGCCACCCTGGACTGGGTCGCCCGGGCCGTGCCGACCGCCGCCGTCGACGTCCGCCGCTTCCGCCCGAACATCCTGCTGCGCACGCCGCCCGGCACCCCGCCGTTCGGCGAGGACGCCTGGTTCGGACGGGAGGCCCGGGGAAGCGCCCGGTCGGGTGCCCGGCTCGCCTTCGTCCGCGCCAGCGAACGCTGCGCGATGGTCACCGTCGCGCAGCCCGGCCTGCCGCACGCCCCCGAGATCCTCAGGGCGATCGCCCAGGCCCACGACACCCGGCTCGACGCCCTCGCCGAGGTCGCCGCCCCGGGACGCCTCGCCGTCGGGGACACCCTGACGATCGGCTGACCGCCGGGCCGTCACCCCACTGTCCGTCAATTCACTCTCCCGCTTCGCCACTTGACTGACGTACGCCTATCCTGTCTTACTGTCGTAGGACAGGAGAACAACTGGTGATCGAGTTCGTGCTCGACGGCCGCTCGCGGGTGGCCACGTACATGCAGCTGGTCCTGCAGGTGAAACAGGCGCTGCGGGTCGGACTCGCGCAACCCGGGGACCGGCTCCCCAAGGTGCGCGACGTGGCCCAGGCGCTGGCGATCAACCCCAACACCGTGCTCAAGGCCTATCGGGAACTGGAGCTGGAAGGCCTCGCCGAGGGCCGGCCCGGGGTCGGGACGTTCCTCGTCCGCACCCTGGCCGGACCGGCCCTGGCCCAGCAGGCCGAACTGCGGGCGGAGTTGGTGGCCTGGCTGCACCGGGCGCAGACCGCCGGACTCACCCGCGAGGACATCACCGCACTCGTCGACACCACCCTGCGAGCCACCCCGGACCGGCCGCCCACCGACGGCGCCGCACCGGCCTGAAAGTCATTCCTGGGGGAGAACAACATGACGGAAGTCGCTCTGCACACCGAGGCGTTGGGCAAGCGCTACGGACAGACCTGGGCACTCCGGGACTGCTCGCTGGAGCTCCCGGCCGGGCGGATCGCCGCCCTGGTCGGGCCCAACGGCGCCGGTAAGTCCACCCTGCTCCACCTCGCCGTCGGCCTGCTCCGGCCCGACACCGGGCAGGTCCGCGTCTTCGGGCGGGACCCGCGCGAGGACCCCGACGCCCGGGCCGACCTCGGCTTCGTCGCCCAGGACACCCCGCTCTACCCCGACTTCACCGCCGCCGAGCTGATCACCATGGGCCGGCGGCTCAACCCCCGCGGCTGGGACGACTCGATCGCCCGCGACCGGCTCACCCGGCTCGGCCTCCCGCTGGACAAGCGCGTCGACCGGCTCTCCGGCGGCCAGCGCGCCCAGGTCGCGCTGGCACTGGCCCTGGCCAAACGGCCCCGGCTGCTCCTGCTCGACGAGCCGGTCGCGGCGCTGGACCCGCTCGCCCGGCACGAGTTCATGCAGGCCCTGATGGGCGCCGTGGGCGAGTACGGCACCACCGTCCTGCTCTCCTCCCATCTGCTGAACGACCTGGAACGGGTCTGCGACCACCTGGTGCTGCTGCACACCTCGCAGGTCCGGCTCTCCGCCCCGGTGGACGATCTGCTCGCCTCGCACTGCCGACTGGTCGGCCCCAGGACCCCCGACGGCGCCGCCGTCCCAGGGGTGGCCGAGGTGATCAGGGCCAGCCACACCGAACGGCAGTCCACCCTGCTCGTCCGCACCGACGGCCCGGTCGACGAGAGCCGCTGGACCGTGCACGACGTCACCCTGGAGGACCTCGTCCTCGCCCACCTCGGCGCCTCGGCGGGTACGAGCACCGGCCTGTCCGCCTCGGAGGTGGCCGCATGATCTGGCTGACCTGGCGCCAGCACCGCAAGCAGGCCCTGTGGACGGCCGCGGCGATCCTCGCGCTCGCCGCCGTCCTGGTCCCCACCGGCCTGGCCATGCGCTCCTCCTTCCAGGACTCCGGCCTCGGCGCCTGCCTGCGCGCACTGGGCCACGCCCGACTCGTCAACGAAAGCGGCGGCTGCGAGGCGCTGAGCGAGCGTCTCCAGAACAAGTACGACTCGACCGCCTACCTGGCTGTGCTCCTGGTCCTGCTGCCGGTCCTGGCCGGCGTCTTCCTCGGTGCCCCGCTGGTCGCCCGGGAGGTCGAGAACGGCACCCACCGGCTGGTCTGGACCCAGGGCATCAGCCGCCGGCGCTGGATCCTCACCAAGTTCGGCCTGATCGGCGCGGTCGCGCTGGTGCTGTCCGTCGGCTACGCGCTCGGCGCCGCCTGGTGGCTGCAGCCGCTCGCCGACAACGGCCTCGGCCGCTTCCGCTACCTGGTCTTCGACGTCCAGGGCATCGCACCGATCGGGTACACGCTGTTCGCGGTCGCGCTCGGCATCCTCGCCGGCACGCTCGCCCGCCGGGTGCTGCCCGCGATGGGCATCTCGCTGGCCGCGTTCATCGCCGTCCGCGCCGCGGTCGAGCTGTTCGCCCGCCCGTACTTCCAGCCGGCCAGGACGCTCAGCTACGCGATCGACAGCCCGCTGACGGCCAACCGCTTCGCCGGCTCCTGGATCTACCAGGAGGGCGTCCGCAACGGCACCGGCACCCTCGTCCTCCCGGACGGCCGGATCGGCTGCGGCCCCGCGGGCGGCGGCGGCCCCGACGGCGGCAGCGCCGGGTGCCTGGCCCGCATCGCCCAGGACTACGGCCCCGGCCCGCACACCAACTGGCAGGAGTACCAGCCGGCCGACCGCTTCTGGACCTTCCAGGCGATCGAGACCGGGATCTTCCTCGCCCTGACCGTCCTGCTGGTCACCGTCGCCGTCCGCCGGGTCCGCCGGATCTCCTGAGGCCGGGGCGGGCCGGGCACGGGGCCGGCCCGCCCCTTCCCGGCCCGTCGCGGCAGCGGGATCAGCGGCGCTCCGGGAGCAGGCACAGCGGGTGACCGGCCGGGTCGGCGTAGATGTTCCAGGACCCGGCGTCCTGGAGCAGGGTCGCCCCGAGGGCCAGCACCGCCGGCCCGGCGGTGGCGAGGTCGGGCACGTCGACGTCCAGATGGGCCTGCTGCGGGTGCTCCGGGTCCGGCCAGCGCGGCGGGCGGTACCCGGCGACCCGCTGGAAGCAGAGCACTCGGCCGTCCGGGGTGTGCAGGGTCGACCAGTCCTCGCCCAGCGACCAGCGCGGATCCGGGCGGTCCACCTCGCCGCCGAGCAGTCCGGCGTAGAACCGGGCCAGCGCGGCCGGGTCCGGACAGTCGAGCACGACGCACTGCAACCGGCCGATCATCGGGGCTCCTTCGGGAGGGTCCGGGGTCGGCGGCCGCGGGCTCCGGTGGCCTTGCTGGACAAGCCGACCGAAGATCGTAAACATGCTCGGATGACCACTACGGACGAATCCGTGCACGCGCGCCTCGACCGACTGCGCCGCGACCGCGGGCTGCTGACGCCCGCCGAACTGCTCGACCTCGCCGAGCACGGGGTCGCGGTGCTCGACCCGTTCTCGGTGATCGTCTCCCGGCGGGTGGAGATCGGGCCGGACAACGTGCTCCACCCGGGCGTGGTGATCGAGTGCGACGAGCGGAGCCACTGCTCGATCGGCCCCGGCAACGTCCTGTACGGCGGCACCCGGATCGCCGCCGCCGACGGGGGCAGCATCACCGTCGGCGCCCGCTCGCTGATCGGCGACGGCGGCACCCGGATCCTCGCCGGGGCCCACGAGAGCATCACCATCGGCGACGAGGTCCGGCTGACGGACGGCGCCGAGGTGCTCGGCGACAGCCTGCTCGGCCACGGCTCCCAGATCCTCGGCCCGGTCTCCGCCCGCTCGGTCGAACTCGCCCCCGGCCTGCCGTACACCCACCCGGACCCGGACGGCCGCGGCGGCGTCCTCAAGGGAATCGGCCGGGCCCCGGGTGTCCTGGTCGGCGTCGGCGACGTGCTGTTCGACAGCGACTACGACCTGAGCGAGATCGAGCCCAGACGCCAGCGGCTCTACCACCCGGAGGCCCCGAGGCTCGGCCCCGGCCCCGTCCTGGAGCGACTGACGGCCGAACACGCGGGCGGCGTCCTCGCGTTCGAGCGGGAGAACCGGGACTTCTTCCGCTGCTCGGTGCCCGACCGCGGGGACAAGTACTTCACTCCCGACGGCTTCGCCGACCGGCACCGCGCGCTGCTCACCGAACAGGCCGAGGGCCGCTGCCACTTCCATGTCGTCCTGAACAGCTACGGCCGGATCGTCGGCCGGGTCAACCTGGTGGACGTGGCCGACGGCAGCGCCGAACTCGGCTACCGGGTGGCGGAGGTCGACACCGGACAGGGTGTGGCCCGGGCCGCCGTCGAGGAGGTCTGCCGACTGGCCGCCGCCTCCTACGGGTTGAGCGCGCTCACCGCCGTGAGCTCCCTGGACAACGAGGCATCCCGCGCCCTGCTCACCCGCACCGGATTCAGCGAGGAGGGCGAGCGGCGCATCGACGGCGAGAAGGTCATGGCCTACCGCCGGGCCCTCTGAGCGGCGGTTCGACGGCCCGATCGGCGGGCACCGGTATCGATATGACGATCCCTCACCGCATGATCGGCGGCGGCGCCCACAAGGCCCTGGTCCTGCACGACTGGTTCGGCACCAGCGCCGGCTGGGGCCCGTTCCCGGACTACCTGGACGGCTCCGCGTTCAGCTACGCGTTCCTCGACTACCGGGGCTACGGCGACCGCAAGGACGTGACCGGCGCCTACACCCTTGCCGAGATCGCGGACGACGCGCTCGCGCTGGCCGACCAGCTCGGCTGGCCGGAGTTCTCGCTGGTCGGGCACTCGATGGGCGGCAAGGCCGTCCAGCAGGTGCTCGCCCAGGCGCCCGGGCGGGTACGGAAGCTGGCCGGGCTGGCGCCCGTTCCGGCCGGCCCGTACCCGATGGACGCGGACGGCGAGGCGCTGTTCTACGGCGCGGCCGAGGACCGGGCGAAGCGCTACGAGATCCTGGACCTGGTGACCGGGCGGCGGGCCGGCCGGGTCTGGCTCGACCTGATGGTGGACCGCTCGCTGGAGCTGTCCACCCGGGAGGCCTTCGGCGGCTACGTCCGCGACTGGACCACCGCCGACCTGGTGGACCGGGTCGCCGGGCACCCGGCGCCGGTCCGGGTGTTCGTGGGCGAGCACGACCTGCTGCTGACCGCCGAGGCGATGCGCGGCACCTTCCTCGCCCACTACCCCAACGCGGAGGTGGCGGAGCTGCCCGGCAGCGGCCACTACCCGATGCACGAGACCCCGGTCGCCCTGGCGGCCGCCCTGGAGGCCTTCCTCGGCGAGTAGCGCTCCGAGCCGTCCGGCCCGTCCGCCCCGGCCGAGCTAGCCGAGCTGCCGGATCCGCTCCCGGACGGCGGGCGAGGCCTTGGCCCACGACCCGCTGTCGAAGGGCGGTGCCGGGTCGTACTCGGCGTGCAGCTGGATCGCCCGGGCGGTGGTCTCGTCGGTGAGCAGGGCGGCGAGGTGCAGTGCCATGTCGATACCGGCGGAGATCCCGGCGGCGGTGACGATCCGCCCCTGCCGCACCACCCGCTCGGGGCGGTAGGCGGCGCCGTGGGCGGCGAGTTCGCCGGCGGCGGCCCAGTGGGTGGTGGCGTCCAGGCCGTCGAGCAGCCCGGCGGCCCCGAGCAGCAGCGCGCCGGTGCACACCGAGGCGGTGTACCGGGTGGTCGCGTGCGTCCGGCGCAGCCAGTCGAGGAGCGCGGCGTCCGCCATCAGCGGCCGGGTGCCGTGCCCGCCCGGGACGAGCAGGACGTCACAGGACTCGACCTCCGCCCGGCCGGTGGCCACGTCCAGCCGCATCCCGCCGATGCTGTCGGCCACGACCCCCTTCTCCCCCGCCGAGACGAACCGCACGGTGGCGCCCGGCAGATGGCCGAGCACCTGGTACGGGCCGATCGCGTCCAGCGGCTCGAAGTCGTGGAAGAGCAGGATGACGATGTCCATGTCCCGCAGCGTAGAGGCGGGTCGGCTCCGCGTACCGCCCCTGGGCAGCGGATTCACGAGAACGAGTGGTCTGCACCACTGGCCTTTACCGGAGCGCATCCAACTCCGCGCCGACGGCCGCGCGGATCGGGTCGTGGGCGGGCGCGAGCGCGTGCGCCGGGTCGGTCCAGCGGTCGCGCGGGTAGAGCCAGACCGGCAGCCGGACGAGGTCGGCGGGCTCCCAGTCGTAGCGGGGCCAGACATGGGCGTGCAGCATCGGGTCGGTGTTGCCGAGGATCTCCAGGTTGACCCGCCGGAACGCGGGATCGGCCGCGCGGCAGGCCCGTTCGACGGCCTCGCCGAGGCGGTCGAGGTCCTCCAGGTAGGCGAGGCGGCGCGGCCGGGGCAGGTCGGAGAGCCGCTGCACGCCCGGCTGGTCAGTCAGCAGGATCGCGTAGCCGGGCAGGAACTGCACGTCCCCGATCACCGCGAACCCGGACTCCAGCCGCCGGAGGACGGTGGGGTTCTCCCCGCGCAGCGCGCTGCCGACGCGGTCGGACTTCCAGTCGTTCTCGTTGTCGATCATGGATCGATGCTAACGACCCTCCGGTGGCGGGCGATCGGGCTCATGGAGACGCGGAAACGCCCGGCCGGGAAGTCCCGGCCGGGCGTGCGAATCCGAGGAGCTGTCAGACCTGAGTGGTGACGGTGACGCCGCTGAAGTCGGTGACGGCGTACAGGCTGAGGTAGCGGTAGCCGGCCGTCGGGTTGGTGACGGTGATCGACTGGGTGGCACCGGCGGCCGTCGAGGCGGCGGTCCAGGCCGTCGGCGAGGCCCAGGTGTCCGCGTTGTAGTACAGGTACGCGGTGCCGGTGCCGCCGGTGGTGGAGACCTTCAGCGTGGTGGTGCCGGCCGGCAGGTAGACGTACAGGTAGTCGGAGTTGCCGGCGGTCGCGGCGCGGCCGGACCGGGAGCAGTTCAGGCCCATCGCGTCGTTGCGCTGCTCGGTGCAGGGCGCCAGGGAGGTCGCCGGGGCGGTCACGGTGACCGTGGCGGGGGTGACGGCGGTGCGGCCGGTGTCGTCGGTCGTGGTGAGGGCGACGGTGTAGGAGCCGGCCAGCGCGTAGGTGTGGCTCGGGTTGCGCTCCTCCGAGGTGGTGCCGTCGCCGAAGGTCCAGTGCCAGGCGGTGATCCGGCCCGGGCCGGTCTGGACGGACCGCTCGCTCACGTTGACGGTGGCGCCGTTCACCGTGGTGTCGAACAGCGAGGTCGGGCCGGCCGCGTAGCAGGCACCGGCGGCGCAGGCGGTGAGCCAGGCGTCGAAGTCGGCGTCGTAGGAGGTGCCGAGGTTGTTGTAGACCGCGTAGCCGCCGGTGTAGTCACCGACGCGGAACCGCGCCAGCATGGCCTGCACGTCGGCCGGGTGCTTCTCCAGCATGTAGCGGACGGCCAGGTAGCCCCACGGGTAGACCCGGGTCGAGTCCGAGTTGGCGTAGGTGTTCTGGAAGACGGTGCTCAGCTTGTAGGTGTGCAGGCCGGCCTGCGTCATCGCGTCGGTGTCGGTGGTGGCGCGGTAGCTGTACGACATGTACTCGGCGAAGCCCTCGACCCACCAGATGTCCGGGACGGAGGTCTGGGTCGAGAAGTTGCCCTTCATGTCGTAGATGCCGTCGAGGTAGTGGCTGTACTCGTGGTTGAGGTTCCACACCCGGGCGGTGTCCTTGGTGTTCCAGGCCTTCTGGTACATCACGTTCACGGCCCGGCGGTTGGGGTCGGTCGGGTCCATGACGGTCTGGCCGCCGTTGTCGGTCGAGTTTCCGTAGATCGCCCACGAGTAGGTGGTGTAGTCGGCCTTGTTGGCGAAGATCCCGAGGGTGACGGTCTTGGCGTACTGGTTCGGGATCGGGCCGTTGTCCTTGACCACGTTGTGGAAGAACGTGTCCTCGCCGCGCAGGCTGGTGCAGGCGGCCTGGAGCTCGGCGGCCGACAGGGCCTGGGCCTGGATGGTGCGGTTGTCGCAGACCAGCTGGTTCGGCAGGACCACCGAGGTGAGCTTGGCCGGCAGGTCGCAGATGCCGTAGTACGAGCACTGGCCGTTGTTGTAGTACGCGGCCTGGACGGCCGTGTACACGTACAGCGACCCGAACGGCGTGAGCAGCGGCGCGGAGTCCAGCACCTTCTTGACCAGCGGCTTGGCCACGGCCTCGGCGGCGGGGCTGGTGCCGGCGAACCGGGCCAGGTCGTTGCCCGCGTTGGTGTCGAGCACGGCCTGGGGGCCGCTGAGCAGGTCGCGGTGCTTGATCGCGAAGTCCGCGAGCGAGGCGACCAGGCCCGGGTCGGCGGCGAGCGCCCGGACGAAGTCCTGGTTCCGGTAGCCGCCCCAGAGCGGGTAGAACAGCACCGAGTTGACCGCGCTGATCATCTGCGGGAACGCGTTGTAGGTGTTGTTGTACTCGTCCAGGATCCGCTTGTAGGCACCGATGTACCGGGCCTGGACGTTGGCGCTGTCGGTGAGCCACACCACCTCCTTGAGGAGGCTGCCGTTGCTGTCGCTGACGTCGCGCCAGCGGGTCCCGGCGAAGAGCGTGTCCAGGGCGGAGGTGACGGCGGTGGTGAGCTCGCCGGTGTACGGACCGGTCCGGTCCGGGTTGTAGAACTGGATGTAGTAGCCCACCTGCAGGTACTTCACCAGCTGGGTGATGCCGGTCGAGTTGTCACCGGCGTAGCCGGCCGCGAGGTCCTTGAGGGCGGCCGCGACGGACAGCATCCGGGACTGCTGGAAGATGCTGGGGTCGGCGCTGCCGCTGCTGTACAGCGACTTGACGCAGTCCACGGTCGAGCTCTTGACGAACGCGACCAGGTCGGCCCCGGTGCGGGCCGCGAAGTCGGCGGGGGTGCAGCTCTGCACGGCGAGGGACTTGAACGTGGCGGGGGCGCTCGCCCCGGCCGGGTCGTCCAGGCGGGTCGCGCCGATCAGCGCCGGGGTCAGCGCGGCGGCAGGCTTTGCGAGGTCCTCGGACCCCGTCGTCACGGTCGGGGCGGTGAGGCCGACCGGGCCGGCCGAGGTCGCGGCCGGAGCCGGGACGGCGGTGGCGGCGGTGGCGGCGGGGGGCGCCGCGAAGGCCTGGGTCGGCAGCACGGCGGTGGCCGTGGCGCAACAGGCGACGACGCCGGCTGCGAGCATGGAGAGTCTGGTGCGCAGGAGCACGCCGAATCCTTCGTGAGTGGGGGCAGCCCGAGTTGGGGTCGGGCTGAAGGAAGGAGATCGGCGTGGATCCTGTCATCGTCTGGAGATCAGAACAATGTCACAGGTTATATTGCATGAGATTTTCAGCCACCCCACCGCACTCGGCGCCCCCGCACGGCCGACCTGCGACGGTTCCGGCCGGAACGAACCGGCAGGCGGGCGGCAATGGGGGCGTCGGGTCACGAGCCGGGCGGCCGAACCGGCCGACGGGCCGTCCGGTCTGGCCGATCCGCGCCCCCGGATGCGCGGCGGACCCGCCTCGGGGACAGGTGACGCAGGTCACATCCGGTCCTCCGATGAGTTTCCGCACCGGCCCCGGTCCTAAGGACATGACGAACACGACGACCGCGCGCACCGCCAACGGCCCCTTCAGCTACTTCCCCGCCATCGAGAAGAAGTACGGGCAGCCCGTCGCCCACTGGCAGGAGCTGATCCGCTCCTCCCCGCTGACCAAGCACATGGAGCTGGTCGCCTGGCTCAAGGCCGAGCACGGCATCGGCCACGGGCACGCGAACGCCCTCGTCAAGCACACGCTCGACGAGGGCGGGAAGTAGGCCGCGCCTTTCGGACCGCGCCGCGGGGCGCGGCCTCAGATGCCGAGGCCGCGCACCACCAGGTCCACCAGCGCGAAGAAGAACAGCGAGATGCCGACGAAGCCGTTGGTCTGGAAGAACGCCCGGTTCAGCCGGGACAGGTCGTTCGGCTTCACGATGGTGTGCTCGTAGGCGAAGGCCCCGGCCACCACCAGCAGGCCGATCCAGAACGCGGGCCCCGCGTCGGTGAGCACCGCGTACCAGCCGAGCAGCAGCGTGGTGAGCACGTGGCAGCCGCGCGCGCCGCGGATCGCGGCCGGGATGCCGAACCGGGCCGGCACCGAGCGCACCCCGCCCGCCCGGTCGGAGGCGACGTCCTGGCAGGCGTAGATCAGGTCGAAGCCGCCGATCCAGATGCCGACGGCCGCGCCGAGCACGACCGCGTCCCAGGACCAGGTGCCGGTGACGGCCAGCCAGGCGCCCACCGGGCCCATCGCCTGGGCCAGTCCGAGGATCGCCTGCGGGAAGTCGGTGAACCGCTTGCCGTACGGGTAGACCACCATCGGCACCACGGCGACCGGCGCCAGCGCGAGGCAGAGCGGGTTCAGCAGCGCGGCCGCGCCCAGGAAGACCACCAGGGCGAGCGCCGAGCCGACGTACGCGGTCCTCAGGGACACCGCGCCGGTGACGAGTTCGCGCCCGGCCGTGCGCGGGTTGCGGGCGTCGATCTCCCGGTCGATGATCCGGTTCGCCGCCATGGCGAAGGTCCGGAGCCCGACCATGCAGACCGTGACGACGAACAGTTCGCCCCAGTGCACCCGCTCGTCGGCCCGGAACATCGCCGTCAGTGCCGCGATGTAGGCGAACGGCAGGGCGAAGACCGAGTGCTCGATCATCACCAGCCGCAGGAAGGACTTGACCTTGCCGGGCGGGACCTCGGGGAGTGCGGCGGCGGTGCTCACAGGCCGTACTCCTTCCAGCGCCGGCTCACCAGGGCGGCGGTCTCCGGGTCGGAGGAGACCATCTCGGGCCAGCCGCCGTCGCGGGTGTAGCCCTCCTCGGGCAGCTTGCGGGTCGCGTCGATACCCGCCTTGCCGCCCCAGAACTGCTGGTAGGAGGCGTGGTCGAGGTGGTCGACCGGGCCCTCGACCACGGTGAGGTCGCGGCTGTAGTCGACGTTGCCGAAGGCCCGCCAGGCGACCTCCTGGTAGTCGTGGACGTCGCAGTCGGAGTCCACCACGATGATCAGCTTGGTCAGCGACATCATGTGCGCACCCCAGATGGCGTGCATGGTCTTCTGGGCGTGCTTCGGGTACTTCTTGTCGATCGAGACGATCACGCAGTTGTGGAAGCCGCCGGCCTCGGGCAGGTCGTAGTCGACGATGTCCGGGATGATGATCTTCAGCAGCGGCAGGAAGAAGCGCTCGGTGAACTTGCCCAGCGGGCCGTCCTCCGTCGGCGGCCGGCCGACCACGATCGACTGCAGGATCGGGCGGCGGCGCATCGTCACACAGTCGATCGTCAGCGCCGGGAACGGCTCCTGCGGCGTGTAGAAGCCGGTGTGGTCGCCGAACGGCCCCTCGGGCAGCATCTCGCCCGGCTCCAGCCAGCCCTCCAGGACCACCTCGGCGTCCGCCGGGACCTGCAGCGGGACCGTCTTGCAGTCCACCATCCGCACCCGCTCGCCCGCGACGAAGCCAGCGAACAGGTACTCGTCGATGTCGCCCGGAAGCGGCGCGGTGGCCGCGTAGGTGACGGCCGGCGGGCAGCCGAAGGCGATCGCGACCGGCAGCCGCTCGCCGCGCTTGGCGGCCACCGCGGCGTGGTTGCGGCTGTCCTTGTGGATCTGCCAGTGCATGCCGATGGTGCGGCGGTCGTGCCGCTGGAGCCGGTACAGGCCGAGGTTGCGGATGCCGCTGTCCGGGTCCTTGGTGTGGGTCAGGCCCAGATTGAAGAAGGAGCCGCCGTCCAGCGGCCAGGTGAACAGGGCGGGCAGCTCGTCCAGGTCGACGTCCTCGCCGGTCAGCACCACCTCGTGCACGGGCGCGTCGCCGGACTTCACGCTCTTCGGCGGCACATGGGCCATCGAGGCCAGCTTGCCGAAGGCGTCCCGGAAGCCGGTGAAGCCCTGCGGCAGCTCCGGCTTCAGCAGCCCGGAGATCCGGTCGGCGATCTCCTCCGGCCCCTTGAGGCCGAGCGCCTTGGAGAGCCGGCGCTCGGTGCCGAAGACGTTCATCGCCAGCGGCATCGACGAGCCCTTGACGTTCTCGAAGAGCAGGGCCGGGCCCTTGGCCTTCTGCACCCGGTCGACGATCTCGCCGATCTCCAGATAGGGGTCCACCTCCGCCTTGATCCGCTTGAGGTCGCCTTCGCGGTCGAGCGCCCGCAGGAACGAGCGGAGATCGTCGTATGCCATGCCTGCCAGTATCCGCCACCCGCTAGCCTGGCCTGTGTCAAGGGCCCCCTCGAAGCGGCACCGGTCGACGGGCCGAACCGCCGCCACGAGAACGCGCCCGCCACCGACGTCACCCGGGGGAGACCGCCGCCGTGCTGAGGATCCTGACCTTCGTACTCCCGCTCGCCCTGTGGGTGTGGGCCTTCATCGACTGCCTGACCACCCCCGAGGACGAGGTGAAGCACCTGCCCAAGGTGGTCTGGGTGATCATCGTGCTGCTCTTCCCGCTCGTCGGCTCGATCGCCTGGCTGGTGGCCGGCAAGCAGCGCGGGGCGCTGCGGACCGCTCCGGCCGGCGGCGCCGACGACCCGGGGTACGCCCCCCGGCGCGACGGCCGGCCGGTGGCGCCGGACGACAACCCGGAGTTCCTCGCCTCGTTGAAGAAGAACAACAACGAGCACGAGGACATGCTCAAGCAGTGGGAGGCGGATTTGCGCCGCCGCGAGAACGAGCTGCGCGGCAAGGACGACCCGGACGAAGGGCGTCGCGGCTGAGCCCGTGTCGCTCGGACAGCCCACCCGGCATCCACCGGGTGGGCTGCGGTCTTTTTGGTGCATCCCTACGACTGGTCGGACACCACCGGCCCGCCGGCACGGCCTTCACCGCCGCACCAGGCGTCCCGCGGACACCCCCTCGGGAAGCCCCACCGCCCTTCAGAGGGACAGCTGTGACCTGCATGTTTCCTCAGGTTACGCTCACCCGACCGCCATCTGGACGACAGCTCGGGGTAATCGAACAGCTACCGGCAGGACGGGCTGAAACGCTTCGCTTTCTGTGCAGCCCTGACATCTAAACGGACGCGACCTTGTACGGAATCGACGCCGAAACCAGCGCGCGGCCCCTCGTACAGTCATAAGTGAAGAAGTGATTCGCAGCCGGGGGCATCGCAGACGTTGGCTGTCGGACAGTTCCCTCACCTTTGGAGTGGTTCGAGATGACGGTTGTGCACCAGGCGCCGGTCGACGACGACGTCCCGGAGATCCCCACGGACGTCCGGGGAAGAGTCGCGGAACTGCACGAACTCCGCGAGCAGGTCCGCCGGGGTCCCAGCGAGAAGGCCACCGAGGCCCAGCACGCCAAGGGCAAGCTGACCGCCCGCGAGCGGATCGAGCTCCTGCTCGACGAGGGCTCGTTCCGCGAGGTCGAGCCGCTTCGCCGGCACCGGGCCACCGGCTTCGGGCTGGAGGCGAAGAAGCCGCACACCGACGGCGTGATCGTCGGCTGGGGCACCGTGCACGGCCGGACGGTCTTCACCTACGCCCACGACTTCCGGATCTTCGGCGGCGCGCTCGGCGAGGCCCACGCGCAGAAGATCCACAAGATCATGGACATGGCCATCGCAGCCGGTGCCCCGCTGGTCTCGCTCAACGACGGCGCCGGCGCCCGCATCCAGGAGGGCGTCACCGCGCTGGCCGGCTACGGCGGCATCTTCCAGCGCAACACCAGGGCCTCCGGCGTGATCCCGCAGATCTCGGTGATGCTCGGCCCGTGCGCCGGCGGTGCGGCCTACTCCCCGGCCCTGACCGACTTCGTCTTCATGGTCCGCGAGACCTCTCAGATGTTCATCACCGGCCCGGACGTCGTCCAGGCCGTCACCGGCGAGAAGATCAGCCAGAACGGGCTCGGCGGCGCCGACGTCCACGCGGGCGTCTCCGGCGTCTCGCACTTCGTCTACGACGACGAGCAGTCCTGCATCGAGGAGGTCCGCTACCTCCTCTCGCTGCTGCCGCAGAACAACCGCGAGATGCCCCCGCCCGTCGTCAACGACGACCCGGTGGACCGCCGCAACGAGACCCTGCTCGACCTGGTGCCGGCCGACGGCAACCGCCCGTACGACATGCGCAAGGTCATCGAGGAGATCGTCGACCACGGCGAGTACCTGGAGGTCCACGAGCGCTGGGCCACCAACGTGCTCTGTGTGCTCGCCCGGATCGACGGCCATGTCACCGGCATCATCGCCAACCAGCCGCAGTCGCTGGCCGGCGTCCTGGACATCAACGCCAGCGAGAAGGCCGCGCGCTTCGTCCAGATGTGCGACGCCTTCAACATCCCCCTGGTCACCATGCTCGACGTCCCCGGCTTCCTGCCCGGCGTCGACCAGGAGCACGACGGCATCATCCGGCACGGCGCGAAGCTCCTCTACGCCTACTGCAACGCGACCGTGCCGCGGATCCAGCTGATCCTGCGCAAGGCCTACGGCGGTGCCTACATCGTCATGGACTCCCGCTCGATCGGCGCCGACCTCTCCTTCGCGTGGCCGACCAACGAGATCGCCGTCATGGGCGCCGAGGGCGCCGCCAACGTCATCTTCCGCCGGGACATCAACGCCGCCGACGACCCGGACGCGATGCGCAACCAGAAGATCAAGGAATACAAGAGCGAGCTGATGCACCCGTACTACGCGGCCGAGCGCGGCCTCGTGGACGACGTCATCGACCCCGCCGAGACCCGCCAGGTCCTGGCGTCCTCGCTGGCGATGCTGCGCACCAAGCACGCGGACCTGCCGAGCCGCAAGCACGGCAACCCTCCGATGTAGCAACGCCGCCCGGCCGCAGCAGTGCGGCCGACCGCGCCGACGCCCACTCACCACTGACGCCGGGAGAAATCCGGACCATGACCGCTTCCGCCGAACCACTCGTCCGAATCGTCCGCGGCTCGCTCTCCGACGAGGAGCTCGCCGCCCTGACCGCCGTGCTGATGGCCCGCGCCGCGGCCGCCCAGCAGGCGGCCGCCTCCTCGCCGGTCGAGCCGATCGCCAACTGGCAGCGCCTGGAGCGCCGTCCGGCGTACTTCTCGCCGGTCAGCTGGCAGTGGGCCGCCTGACGCCTCGCCCGAGGGCCCGCACGGAGACCGCTCGGCCGTCGGCCGGCCACCCGCAGTACCGGGGTGGCCGGCCGACGGCGTTCCCCGGGCCGGGCGGCAGGGACGGACGGGGCCGGAACTCCGCACCGCCACCCGAAACGGCTCGAAAGGGTCCCTACCGGACGGTATGCGGGCAGCCGCCCGGCCCGCCCCCGTAGGATCCAGCAGCTGACGAACGGAACCACCAGGGAGGCTGCGATGGCCAGGCAGGCCCGCGCGCTGGCGACCCGCCAGACGGTGCTGCGCGCCGCGGCCGAGGTGTTCGACGAGCGCGGCTACGCGGGCGCCACCATGGCCGAGATCCTGGACCGGGCCGGAGTCACCAAGGGCGCGCTCTACTTCCACTTCCCGTCCAAGGAGGAGCTGGCGCTCGCCGTGATCGAGGGCCAGGGCGCCTGGCTGGCCACCCGGCAGCCCACCTCCGACAGCCCGATGCAGACCGTGATCGACCTCGGGCAGGCCTTCGCCCACTCCCTGCTGGACGACCCGCTGCTGCGCGCCTCGATCCGGCTGACCATCGAGCACGGCACCTTCACCCAGCCGCAGATCGGCGCCTACCAGGGCTGGACGGACGCCGCGCGGGAGCTGCTGGAGCGGGCCCGGGACGCCGGCGAACTGCGGCCGGGGGTGCGGCCGGCGGCGGCCGCGGGCGTGATCACCGGCGCGGTGACCGGCATCCAGCTCAGCTCGCAGGTCCTGACCGACCGCAAGGACCTGCTGCGGCGGATGGCCGACCTCTGGACGCTGCTGCTGCCCGGACTGGTCGAGCCGCGGACCCTCGCCCGGCTGAACACCTTCGACTTCGACCAGGACTAGAGGAGCCGGATCCGGTAGTCCGCCACCCGGTCGGCCGGGACGAGGGACGGCAGGGCCGTCGTCCAGAGACCGCCGACCGCCTCGGCGGCCAGCCGGCCGGTGGACTCGGCGGCGAACAGCACCAGCCCGGCCGCCAGGGTGGTCAGCAGCCCGGCCGCCTGCTCCCGGTCCAGCCCGGGCCGCAGCTCGCCGGCCGCGGCGGCGCGGTCGAGCAGGGTGCGGAAGACGGCGGTCAGGCTCCACCACGCGTCCGCCGAGGGCTCCGGAGGCGACCCGGCCGGCGCCACCACCGCCCCCACCCCGCAGCCGGCCGGGCGGCCGCCGAGGCCGAGCAGCACACCGGCCCGGACCACCACGTCCTCGCGCAGCAGCCGGGCCAGTTCGTGGGTGAGGTCGAGGAGTTCCTGGACGGCCCGCCCCCGGCCGCGCAGCGCGCGCAGCACGGCCAGGCCGATGGTGTCGGCGGCCGCGGTGCGGACCCCGTCCGCGAGCGCCTGCTTGGAGACGAAGTGGAAGTAGAGCGCGCCCTTGCTGACACCCGCCCGGCGGCTGATGTCGACCAGGCTCGCCGACTCGAAGCCCGCGTCGGCGAAGGTGTCCGCCGCTGCGAGCAGCACGGCCTGCCTGGTCCGCCCTGCCCGTTCCTGCTTGGCCACTCGGTCCCTCCGGCCCCCGGCCGTGGCGAGCTCCGGCTCGCCCGGTTGCTGTCACGGCGCCGTCGTCGATGGTGCGGCGCCTCTGCGGACCGTCGGTGGCGCGCCGCGCCCGCCCGAAACCGCATGGTTGGTATCTAATCTAGCCCCTGCCCGACCCCCGCCGTCCAGAGGGGACCGACCCCCGCCCAAGGTCCCGGGCGGGCCGCCCGGGCGTTACCGCAGGCCGGAACGCGGGTACGGTGAGCCCGCCGGGTGCGCGCCGGCGACTACCCCGCAGGGGGAGCAGAAACCGGGTGGCCTGTATGTTTTGCGCAGGCCGCCCGTACGGCCGGCCGACCGACACCCGGGAGTGGGGCCAGTCATGCCAGTGTTCACCACGATGGACGGCGACGCTCCGTATCCCCACCCCGGCCCCGGCCAACCGGGCCAGCGCCGCTACGACTTCCACGAACGGACCGTCTCCCGTCAGCTGGTCCACCGCTCCTCGGTCGCCGAAGTACTCATCACCGGCTGGCAGTCCACCGGTCCGTACGACTTCCTGCTGGGCGCCCAGTGGCCGCGGCTGCACGGCTTCTACCGGCTGCCCGGCGACCGGCACCACGACCCGGTGCTGATGGCCGAAACCGTCAGGCAGGCCGCCCTGTTGGTCGGGCACGCCGGTTTCGGCGTCCCCCACGACCACCACGCCGTCCTCGACGAACTCGGCTACACCCTCGGCCCGGCGGGCCTCGACGGCCTCGCGGTCGGCGCCGCCCCCACCGAACTGATGCTCAGGATCAGCTGCCACGACGTCCGGATGCGGCACGGCCGACTGGTCGCGCTGCGGGTGCACGCGGAGATCGAACGGGACGGCCGTCCGGTCGGCCGAGGTGTCGGGGGCCTGCGGATCCTCTCCCCCGCCGCCTACGACCGGCTGCGCGGTCCCCGCCGCCCGGCCGCCCCGCCGCGGATCCCGGAGCAGGTCGTCGCGCCGGAACTGGTCGGCCGCCAGCAGGCCGCCGACGTGGTGCTCGGGCCCGCCCTGCTGCCCGGCAGCTGGCTGCTGCGCGCCGACGCCGCCCACCCGGTGCTGTTCGACCCGATGGACCCGGCGCCGGGGCACCTGCCCGGGATGCTCGTCCTGGAGGCCGCCCGGCAGGCCGCCCAGCGGCTGCACCACCCGGACCGGGTGGTGCCGGTGGACCTGGTGACGGCCTTCCACGACCCGATCGCGCCGGACCGCCCCTGTGTGGTGCGGGCCGTCCGGGAGGCCGGGCCGGAGTCCGGTCAGGACGGCTGCGGCGGGCGCCGGGCGCCCGTCCGGGTCGTCCTGGTCCAGGACGGCCGCACGGTGGCCGAGGTCCGGCTGATCGGCGCCCCGGCCGACGGCGCTCCCGTCGGCGGGGGCCGGTCCGCAGCCGCCCCGGCCCCCGCCCGTCGCGGTCTGCCGCTCGCCAGCTGAACCCGGACCGGCGCCGCTCCCCCGTTCCCCCCGCGCCCCGCCCCGCTGCCGCTACCCCCGCCGGGTCAGGCCGCCACCAGCGCCGAGGCCGGCCGCCCCGCGTGCATCACGCTGAGGTTCTCCGCCAGCCGCCCCGGGTCCTGCGCCAGCCAGAGCCGCAGCGCGGCGCCCAGCATCGCACTGGCCGAACCGATCCGTACCTGCGTCACCTGGGCGATCCGGGCCGCGCCCGGCACCAGCAGATCGGCCAGCGGCGTCGGCAGCCAGACGGTCAGCGCGCACGGCGCGGGAGCCGCGAGGGCACCCAGCAGCCGATGGGCGTCGGCCGGCGAGACGAACGTCGGGATGATGTCCAGCAGTCCGTCGGCCACCACCTCGGACACGTCGCTGCGGTGCCCCTGGGCGAGCCGACGGAGCAGCAGCTGCTCGGCGGCGGTGATTCGGACGGTCAGCATGACCTCGTCGCACTCCATTGCGCGATTTCCTCCTCAGTTCCTCCCCGTGCCGGACCGGGTGGCCCGGCACGCACTACCCCCGTCGCACCTCGGCCCGGCTTCCTGGTCTGGAGCGCCGGGCCGGTGTGTGGTTCCGGTTCCGGTCAGAGCCCCGCGTAGGAGTGCTTGCCGGTCACGAAGATGTTCACGCCGTAGTAGTTGAACAGCCAGCAGGCGAAGGCGCCGAGGGCCAGGTAGGCGGCCTTGCGTCCCTTCCAGCCGGCCGTGGCGCGGGCGTGCAGGTAGCACGCGTAGGCGACCCAGGTGATGAACGACCAGGTCTCCTTCGGGTCCCACTCCCAGTACTTGCCCCAGGCGGCCTCGGCCCAGATCGCGCCCGCGATGATGGTGAAGGTCCAGAGCGGGAAGACCAGCGCGTTGATCCGGTAGGACAGCTTGTCCAGGGTCGAGGCGGCGGGCAGCCGGCGCCAGATCGACGGCGAGGTGCCGAGCGGGCCCTTGGCCAGGCCGGCCGCCGTCCGCTTGTCGAAGGAGTCCTTGCCCAGGTAGAGCAGGGTCGTGATGAACCCCGCGTAGAAGGCGCCGCCGCAGACGATCGCGGTGGAGACGTGGATCGCCAGCCAGTACGAGTGCAGGGCCGGGACCAGCTGCTCGGACTCGGTGTACAGCACCTCGGTCGCGATGCCGAGGGTGAGCACGACGGCCAGGGTGACCGGCAGGCCGAGCCAGCGGACCGGCTTCTTCGAGAGCAGCAGGCCGATGAAGGCCAGCGTCATCGCGAGCGCGAAGGCGCAGGAGAACTCGTACATGTTGCCCCACGGCCAGCGGGACACCGAGAGGCCGCGGGTGAGGACGCCGCCGATGTGCAGCAGGGCGCCGAGCACGGTGAGCGAGACCGCGATCCGACCGGACAGGTCGGCCTTCTCGCTGGTGCCGGCCGCGCCGGGGCCGTCGACCTCCTCGTCGCCGCGCCCGCTGGTCACCACCGTCGCGCCCTCGCCGGCCAGCGCCGTGCGGGTGAGCGTGGTGGTGCCGCCGCCCGCCGAGGCGACGGTGACGGTGACCTTCTTGGCGCCCTTGGCCCTGGCCTCCGCCGCGGCGACGGTCCCGGCCAGGCCCGCCTGCTCGGTGGAGCGGACGGCGACGGCGCCCTTGGCACCGAAGGTCCACTCGAACATGTAGGCGAACATGGCGATCAGGTAGACCGCCATCGCCGAATAGATCAGCTTGTTGGACAGGTCGGCCAGCTGCGGGTCGACCGACGAGGCGAGGTGCACCGTCTACTCCTTGGAGTTCTGATCGGCGGGAACTGCGGATTCTGCGGGTGCCGAGGCCTCGTCGGCCTCCGCGGAGCGGTCCTCGGACTCGTCGTCGGACTCGTCGTGGGGTTCGTTCCCGGGCTCGTTCTCGGGCTCGTTCTCGGGCTCGTTCTCGGGCTCGTCGTCGAGCGCCGGGGCGTCGTCCTGGAGGTCCACCGCGAGCGCGGCCAGCTCCTCGGCGATCTTCGCCGACTCGCTGCGGCCCAGCCCGGCCAGCTCGACCTGCGTCCCGCCGCCCGGCAGGGCCACCGCCCTCACCCAGATCCGGCGCCGCTGGATGAACAGCGAGCCGATCAGGCCGGCGATCGCCAGCACCGCGCCGATCAGCGCGATCGCGTTCCCCGGACGGTGCGAGACGTTGAAGCTGGCCCACTGCTTGTAGCCCTCGAAGGTGACCGAGCCGTAGCCGTCCGGCAGCGCCCAGGCCTCGCCCGGCTTCATCCGGACCTTGGCCGGCTGGCCGTCCTGCTGGAGCTGGGTCAGGTTCTTGGTGTTGAGCTGGTAGATGTTCTGCGGCAGGCCGGAGTCGGTGCCCAGGTCGCCCGCGTAGGCGTTGAGCACGATCACCGGGTCCGCGTCACCCGGGAACAGCGAGCGCGGGCCGGTGTTCCGGTCGAAGGCCACCGGGGCGGTCGGCAGGAAGAAGCCGGACAGGCCCAGCTGGGTCCGCTTCCCGTCCTTCTCGCCGTAGTCGGAGACCTTGATGACGCCGGTGGAGGTCAGGTTGCCGTCCTGCGGCAGGAACGGGGTGGCGCCGGTGTAGACGATGTCGCCGGCGGCGTTGCGCACGGTGATCACCGGGGCGTAGCCGTGCCCGATCAGGAAGAACTTGCTGCCGCCGATCTCCAGCGGGTGGTTGACCTCGATCTTCCCCTGCTTGAGCTTCGCCGGGTCGCTGCCCGCGTAGTAGTCGACGTTCGCGGTGAACTCCCGCGCGCTGCCGATCTGCGAGCCGTTGTTCTGGAACTTCGAGGTGAACCTGTTCAGCTTCACGTAGAAGGGGTCGAGGTCCTCGGTCCCGTAGAACCGGGTGCCGGTGAAGTCGTCGAGCTGGGTGATCGTGTTGGAGTAGCCCTCGCCCTCGACCAGCAGCTTGCCGCCGGTGCCGCTGGCCAGGCTCGCCCAGGCGAAGCCGCCGAGCAGCGCGAACAGCGACAGGTGGAAGACCAGGTTGCCGACCTCGCGCAGATAGCCCTTCTCGGCCGCCACCGCGCCGCCGTCCAGGTGCGCCCGGAAGCGCCGCCCGCGCAGCAGCCGGTGGGCGGCGGCGTTGACGGCCGCGGCGTCCGCGTCCGTCCGCCAGACCGCGTACACCGGCATCCGGGTCAGGTTGCGCGGCGCCGCCGGCGGCCGGGAGCGCAGCACCCCGACGAACTGCCAGGTGCGCGGCACGATGCAGCCGGCCAGCGAGACGAACAGCAGGATGTAGATCGCGGAGAACCAGACCGAGCTGTAGACGTCGAACAGCTGGAGCTTCTCGTAGATCGGCGCGACCGCGGTGTGCTGCGCCTTCCAGGACTCGACCTTGAACTGGTTCTGCCCGTTCTGCGGGATCAGTGAGCCCGGGATGGCCGCCAGCGACAGCAGGAAGAGCAGGATCAGCGCGACCCGCATCGAGGTCAGCTGGCGCCACATCCAGCGCAGCCAGCCGACCACGCCGATGCCGGTGGGGCCGTCGGACTCGGCCGGGGCGGTGGTGAGCCGCTCGGCCGCGGCCTCGGTGGCGCCCTGCGCCGCGTCACCGGCCCGTTCACGGTCGGTCGTCGTGTTGGTCACGGGTCAGATTCCGATCTGGAAGCCGGCGAACTGGTTCTGCAGGTCACTCACCATGGCGTCCCAGACTCCGGTGACCAGCAGCAGACCGACCACGACGAGCATGCCGCCGCCGATCCGCATGACGAGCGGGTAGTGCCGCTTCACCCAGCCGAAGGCGCCCAGCGCCCGGCGGAAGGCCAGCGCGGCCACGATGAACGGTACGCCGAGACCGAGGCAGTAGAAGACCATCAGCAGCGCACCGCGCTGGGCGTCCGCCTGGTTGAGCGCGAGGTTGGTGACGGTGGCCAGGGTCGGCCCCATGCACGGGGTCCAGCCGACCCCGAAGACCACACCGAGCAGCGGCGCGCCGAGCAGCCCGACCACCGGGCGGCGGTGGGTGCGCACCTCGCGCATGCTCAGTCCCGGCACCAGCCCCATGAAGGCCAGGCCCATCACGATGGTGAGCGCCCCGAGCACCTTGCTGATGACCGCCTGGTGCTCCTTGAGCGTGTCGCCGAACTGGCCGAACAGCGCGCCGCTGGAGACGAAGACGGCGGTGAAGCCGAGGATGAACAGCCCCGCGCCGGCCAGCATCCGGCCGCGCCGGGCCCCGCGCGCGTCGGCGAGGTCGGCGGCCGAGAAGCCGGTCACGTAGGAGAGGTAGCCGGGGACGAGCGGCAGCACGCAGGGCGAGAAGAACGACACCAGGCCCGCCGCCAGCGCGATCGGCGCCGCGACCAGCAGCGCCCCGCTCTGGATGGTCCCGATGTTGTCGGCGAGCTGCAGCGTCCCGCTCACCGCTGCTGCTCCGCCAGCACCGGCTGGAGCATCGTCTCCAGGGCGTCGTCGGTCTGGCCGCCGACGGCCCGGGCGGCGAGCCGGCCGTCCCGGTCGACCACCAGGGTGGTCGGGATGGACTGCGGGTTGAGGCTGCCCTTGGGGAACTTGAGCAGCTGGGCGCCGGCCGGGTCGTAGATGCTGGGGAAGGTGACGCCCTTCTCCTGCTCGAAGCGGACGGCGTTCTTGATCTCGGTGTCCCGGGTGTTGATCCCGAGGAACTGCACGCCCTGGTCCCTGTACTTGTCCCAGATCCGCTGGAGGTCGTCGGCCTCCGAACGGCACGGGCCGCACCAGGAGCCCCAGACGTTCAGCACGACGACCTTGCCCCGGTAGTCGGAGAGCTTGGCCGGGGCGCCCTCCAGGGTGTCGCCGCCGATGTCCGGTGCCTCCTGGCGGTGGCCGACGGCGGCGGTGGAGATGTTGCTGCCCTTGGCGGTGACGAAACCGATCTGCCCGTCACCACTGGCCGAGGAACCGGAGGAGCTGCAGGCGGTGAGGACCAGCGCGGCAGCGGCGGCGGTGACCGCGGCGGCGGCGAGACGGGGACGGGGGCGCGTCATGCCAGACATGTGAAAAGTTTCGCATGGAGTCACGGGCAGGTACCGGGGGGTCCGGCATTGTCTGCCGAACCCCCTCTGACCTGCGGCGGGATCGATCCCCGGGGTGTCGCGGGAGTGTGACCCAGGTCTTACTCACACGGCTCTTACACCGATTCGGGAACCATGAACACCGTTCCGCTCGTCCGGTCCTCCTCGGCGTACCCGGAACCGGAAACTCCGGGTCGGCCCCTGTTCGACCCTCGGCGCCGACCGGCCCCGGAGCCGGCGTCAGGCGCCGAAGCTCTTGCCCACCGGCTTGCTCTTGCCGCCCTTGCCGACCAGATGGGCCGGCAGCAGGTCGCGGACCGGCTCGCGGTAGCCCACCGAGACGATCCGGTCGCCCTCGTAGGTGAAGCTGGTCAGCGAGGCCAGCGAGCACTGCCGGTTGCGCGGGTCGTGCCAGAGCCGGCGGCGCTCCACGAAGGAGCGGACGATCCAGATCGGCAGCTGGTGGCTGACGCAGACCGCCTCGTGCCCCCGCGCGGCGTCCCGGGCGGCGGCCAGCGCGCCCATCATCCGCACCGCCTGCTCCAGGTACGGCTCGCCCCAGGAGGGCTTGAACGGGTTGGTCAGGTACTTCCAGTAGGACGGGTTGCGCAGCGAGCCGTCGCCCACTCCGAAGGTCTTGCCCTCGAAGATGTTCTCCGCCTCGATCAGCCGCTCGTCCGACGCGAGGTCCAGGCCGTGCGACCGGGCGATCGGCGTGGCGGTCTCCTGGGCGCGCTCCAGCGGGGACGCCACCACGTGGGTGATGTCCCGCCCGGCCAGGTCCTCGGCGACCCGCTCGGCCATCTCCCGGCCCAGTTCGGACAGCCGGTAGCCCGGGAGGCGGCCGTAGAGGACGCCCTCCGGGTTGTGCACCTCACCGTGCCGCATCAGATGGACGACGGTGATGTCCTTGGCGCTCACTTCTCAGTACTCCTGGGACTCGTAAGGGCTGGGCGCCGGGCCCGGTGGCCCCGGCGGTGGCTCAGGCCGCGGCTTCGGCGGCGGCCCGGGCGGCGGCGGGCAGGGCGGCGGCGATCCGCTCGATCGCCCGCTCGTCGTGCGCCGAGGAGACGAACCAGGACTCGAAGGCGGACGGCGGCAGGTAGACGCCCTGCGACAGCATCGAGTGGAAGAACGCGGTGAAGCGGAAGGACTCCTGGGTCTTCGCCTCGTCGTAGTTCGTCACGGCGTCCTCGGTGAAGAACACCGAGAACATGTTCCCGGCGGTCTGCAGCCGGTGCGTCACGCCCTCCTTGGCGAGCGCGGCGGAGACCAGGCCGGAGACCTCGGCGGCGACCCGGTCGACGGCCGTGTAGACCTCGTCGGTGCAGCCCCGCAGCTGGGCCAGGCCGGCCGCGGTGGCGATCGGGTTCCCGGAGAGCGTGCCGGCCTGGTAGACCGGTCCGGCCGGGGCGAGGTGGGCCATCACGTCGGCGCGGCCGCCGAAGGCCGCCGCCGGGAAGCCGCCGCCCATGACCTTGCCGAAGGTCAGCAGGTCGGGCGCCCAGCCCTCGTGCTCCGCCTCCAGGCCGTACCAGCCCGCCTTCGACACGCGGAAGCCGGTCATCACCTCGTCGGAGACGAACAGCGCGCCGTTCTCCCGGCAGAGCCGGGCCAGGCCGCCGTTGAAGCCGGGCAGCGGCGGGACGACGCCCATGTTGCCGGGCGAGGCCTCGGTGATCACGCAGGCGATCTCGCCGGGGTGGGCCCGGAAGGCCGCCTCGACCGCGGCGAGGTCGTTGTACGGCAGCACGATGGTGTCGCCGGCCTGGGCGCCGGTGACGCCCGGGGTGTCCGGCAGCCCGAAGGTGGCGAGGCCGGAACCGGCGGCGGCCAGCAGCGCGTCCACGTGGCCGTGGTAGCAGCCGGCGAACTTCACGATCTTGGCCCGGCCGGTGAAGCCCCGGGCCAGCCGGATCGCCGACATGGTGGCCTCGGTGCCGGAGGAGACCAGCCGGACCTGCTCGACCGGGGCGACCCGGGCGACGATCTCCTCGGCCAGCTCGACCTCGCCCTGCCCGGGCGTGCCGAAGGAGGTGCCGCGGGAGACCGCGTCCCGCACCGCGTCCAGGACGGCGGGGTGCGCGTGGCCGAGGATCATCGGACCCCACGAGCAGACCAGGTCGACGTACTCACGGCCGTCGGCGTCGGTCAGGTAGGGGCCGGATCCGGACACCATGAAGCGCGGCGTACCGCCGACGGCGCGGAACGCGCGCACCGGGGAGTTGACGCCGCCGGGCGTGACGACCGAGGCACGATCGAAGAGCGACTGGGACTGGGGTGCTTCGTAGGGGTAGCTCACGGGAGACATGGTCTCAAATCGTGTCCTCCACCTCTGCATGTCGGACCTCATCATCTGGAACGATGATCCGGGCGCCCGAGTCTGTACGGTTATCCGTACAACAGGACCCCTGGCTGCGACGGCCACCCGGACCAGTCAGACTATGTACCCGGAGTGTCTCCGGGGTTCGTCCGGCCGCGAGGGTGGGCAGGAACCCCGGGTCGATGCAGGGGTGTGAAGAGGACTGCCGCGTACCGCGACTGGGTACGGCGGCGCATGACGGGTAAGGAGCACGTCCGGAGGACACCGGACGTGCGGGGGTCTGTCGATTCCGGCGAGTTCCGGTGAGGATGGTCCGAGTGTCCGAGGCGCAGGACGGCTACGACGAGGCCGCGGGTGGCCCCCGCCGGCCCGCCGAGACCGCACGCGGGGGTACGGGAGCGGGAACGGGGCGTGGCGGCCGTGGCCGTGAGAGGCGGGGTGAGGGACGCGTGGGGGTGACGTACAAGTACTTCGGCGCACCCGACCGGGCGACCGCGGCCCGGGTCCCGACCGCGCTGGGCCCCGGCGGGCTCGGCCTGGACGCGGGCGAGCTCGGCTCGCTCGGCCGGCTCGGCGATCTGATGGAGACCAGCGGCTCGCCCAACGGCCACCTCTCCACCAAGATCAAGCCGGAGACCATGAGCGCGATGGTCCTGACCGGCATCCAGGGCGTGCCGCTGCACCAGGTGCCCCCGCTGGAACTGGTCGTGCTGCACCCGGACTACGCCGTCGTCCAGCTCCCCCACAACGTCGTCGAACCGCTTCGGAAGGCCGACGAGACCGAACTCGGCGCCGCCGCCTTCATCTGGTCCACCGTCCCCGACCGCCGGGGCCCGCGCGACGCCTTCGTGATCTACAGCATGCTGCACGAGTGGCAGGACTTCGCCAACCGCCTGCACGACGCGGGCCACCAGCTGTACTGCCTGGTCTGGCCCTGACCTGCGGGGCCGCCCGCTTCTGAGCGCTCGTCAACGCGCTCCGGGGCGGGCGCCCGAAAGGTGCTGTCAGGCCGCCAGGGCACATCCAGGGCACACGGGCCCGGAAGTGCCCTGGCGGCGCTCCTGCTCGGCCGCACCGAGGAGGAAGTCGTCGGTGGCCGAGCGGGCGCGACCCTCGCTGCTCGGCATGAGGTGGGTGTAGGTCCGGAGCGTGAAGCCGGGGTCCGAGTGGCCGAGGTAGACCGCGAGGGCCTTGATGCTGGTACCGCCTTCGAGCTGGGCCGAGGCGTACGTGTGGCGGAGGGCGTGCATGCCGTCGTCGGGTGCCGCCTCGAAGTACTGCGAGCCGCTCGTGCGGGGAGGGATCACACCCGCGTGCACCAGGGCGCGCTTCCAGAGGCCCTGGTTGAAGACGCTCCGGTTGTGGGGCTTCCCCTTGGCGTCCACGAAGAGCAGCTCGCGGGTCTTCGGCTTGCCGTCGGGCTTGTGCCACGGCAGCGTCGCGGATGTCGGCCCGAACGCCGCAAGGTGGGCCCGCAGAGCCTTGGCCGTCGCCGGCGACAGCGGGACGGAGCGGATCTTGTCGCCCTTCGGCAGCGCGAACACCATCTTTGAGCCAACGAAGCGGATCTGTTGGTTCACGTGCAACCAGCCGCCCTCGAAGTCGATGTCATCCTCCGTCAACGCGAAGATCTCGCCCTGACGGAGGCCGCAGCCGACACCCACCGCGCCGCCAGCACGGAAGCTTTCGGGGAGCCCCTCCAGGACCGCCAGCACCCGCTCGCGGGTCCACGGGACGACGGGCTTCGGCGGGACCTTCGGCCACGACACGGAGGACGCCTTGCAGGGGTTGCGCCTCAGGATGCCCGAGTCGACGGCGGCATCGAAGATGCTGCTGAGCACGTCGCCGATGCCACCGATCGTGGAAGCCGCCAGCGGGACCTCCAGAAGCTCCCTGATCCACGCACGGACCGGCTCGGGATCGTTGAACACCCTCATCTCGTGGTGGCCGAGGCGTCCGACGATGTGGTTCCGGACCACGCCCTCGTAGCGGACCTCGGTCGTCGGGCCTGCGGTGTTGTTCCTGAACCACTTCTCGGCGTACGCGCCGAGGGTGATCCTGGTCGCCGCAGGGTCGATGTACGTACCGTCGTCCAGGGCCGCCTTGAGCTCGGCGACACGGCTGTCCGCCTTGGTCTTGAGCTCGAAGTCCTCCTTCTTCTGTGCGCCCTGGGGGTCTCGGTAGCGGACCTGCCAGCGCTTGCCCTTGCCGTGGTCGGCAGTGGGGTACTTGCCCTTGTGCTCGCGGCAGGGCTTGTCGGTCGGGCGGGGGTAGGTCTTGTGCCAGGTGTCGTAGACGGTCGCCATTCGGCTCCTTCGCGCTGGGGCATGAGGGGGCACGGCCTGTGGCCGGTGGTGGGGTTGAAGTGGTGGCGCGCGAACGGCGGCGCCGGTGAACCGCGAATGCGGAACGCTCGCGGAAGCGCCCCTCGGGGCGGGTGTTGGATGTTTATCGACCGCAGCCGGTTTGTCAAATGGGAGATTCCCGGAGAGGCGCTTGAGGGCCAATTCGTGCTCGAAGGTGCCGGATAGTCCCGAGCTCGCTGGCGCCCATGCGCGCTCACCGTCGCTCAAGGCCGAGCACAGCATCCACTCGCCGACACAACATGCCTGGACCTGGCAAGTTGCCCGATCAAGCCATCTCCGACAGGGCGATCGAGATCTTTTGGTGGATTTTCTCGAGTTCCTTGCCGGGGAGATATGGCGGGCCTTACGTTCGTTATCGCCGCCCAGCGAGGTCGCGACGCTTCGCTTCGCGCCGGGCGGGTCCGCCGACCGGCCTGGAGCCTTTTAGGTTCCGAGCCGGGTTGCGTGGAAACTTCTCTCCCCCGCGCAGAGCGACCCCTTTTCCAGGGGCCCCTCGGCGCGCCCTCACTCCCCTATCCCCTGCCTACCGGAGACCTCTTGCCCACGACCTCCCGTGCCACCACCCCCGATCGCCGCCCGCTGGCCACCGCAGAGGAGCTCGCCGCGTACCTCGGAGTCCCGCTCGGGACCGTGTACGCATGGCGGCACCGCGGCCAGGGCCCCGTGGCGATCAAGGTCGGCCGGCACCTGCGCTACCGCTGGACGGCGGTGGAAGCCTGGCTGGACGGCCAGAGCGCCGACCAGGCCGCCTGACCCAACCGCCGTTCACCGCATCCGTTCCCGTTACGCCCCCCGGCGCGCGGTGCCCCACCGCGCGCCCGATCTGGAGCCTCACCATCACCTCTCCGGCCCGCCCTCTCGCCACCGACGCCGCCGTGGAGATGCCGACCACGAACGGCGCCACGACGGACATCCTCCAGACCACCGGCGCGGCGCCGACCACGTCCGAGTCGCCGGGCGCCGCCCTGCTGGCCGAGTTGCATGACCACATCCGCCGGTACGCGGTCCTGCCCTCCGAGGAGGCGCTCGACGCGGTCGCACTGTGGGTCGCCGCGACGCACCTGCAGGCGGTGTGGCACCACGCGCCGCGCCTGGCGATCGTGGCCCCGACCCGGCGGTGCGGGAAGTCCCGCCTGCTCGACATCCTGGTCGAGACCGTCCACGACCCGCTGATCACGGTCAACACCAGCGCGGCGGCGATCTACCGCTCGCTCAGCGACCGGCCCAGGACCCTGTTGGTCGACGAGATCGACACCATCTTCGGCAACCCCCGCACGGCCGAGATGAACGAGGGCCTGCGCGGCCTGCTGAATGCCGGCCACCAGCGCAACCGGCCCGTCACCCGGTCGGTCGGCAACGACCACCATGCCCGCGAGTTCGACACCTTCGCCATGGCCGCCCTCGCGGGGATCGGCGACCTGCCCGACACGATCATGGATCGGTCGATCGTGATCCGCATGCGCCGTCGCGCCGACGGCGAGGTTGTCGCCCCGCTGCGGGACCGCCGCGACGGCGTCCTGCTGCGGGCGACCCGCGCCAAGCTCACCCTGTGGGCCTCCCTCGTGCGGGAGAAGGCCGAGGCCCTGCACCCGGACATGCCGGTCGAGGACCGCGCCGCCGACACCTGGGAACCGCTGGTGGCCGTTGCCGACCTCGCCGGCGGCTCGTGGCCGGACCGTGCCCGCCTGGCGTGCGTCCGGATGGTCGCGGCCGAGGAGGAGATCGAGGAGGACAGCTGCGGCGGCGCGCGGATCCTCGCCGACATCCGCCGGATCTACTTCACCCACGGCGACACGGACACCCTGCCCACCACGGCGATCCTCGCGGCGCTCAACGACGACCCCGAGGCGCCGTGGGCCGAGCACGGGCGCGGCGGCCTCACCGCCCGCGGGCTGGCCGGGCTGCTCAAGGACTACCGGATCTCCTCGGCCAACATCCGCCTGCCCGACGGCACCCAGCGCAAGGGCTACACCTTCAACAAGTTCGCCGACTCCTGGCGCCGCTACTGCCCCAGGATCCACCCGCTCCCCGAGCGCGCCCCGGCCGGCTGACCCCGGCCCCCGGGTGCGGTAGATGCCGTCGCCGACGTCCCATCCGCTCTCCCACACCCCCACCACCAGGACGGCAACCTCTCGGGACCCGTCCGCACGTCCTGCCGACCGCAAGGCGGGCGACCGGACCGGACCGATTCGGCGTTACCGGACCAGGACGGTAGCGGGACGGAGCGCCACCGCACACGGTCCGGGCACGACAACGGACTTCGGCGCGCGAGACGGACGGGACGGACCGCGGCACCCAACCAGGCCGGACCGGTCCGGAGTCCGCAGCGTGCGGTCCGGTCCGGTGTCCGGCGCCGGTCTGGATGCACGGTCCGGAGGCTGCCGGACCATCTCCCGCACTGGCCACGCCCATCGGACCGTCCGGTCCGGCCGGTCCGCCCGGTCGGCACGCATGGACCGGTCCAGCGGTCCGCTGGACCGGTCGGTCCGTCCGGGCCGCTGGACCGAAATCTGCCGACCGTCCGCTCGCGGACCGCGTCGGCGGACCGGACCGTTCGGACCGAAATCCGCTCACCGACCAAGTGGACCGGACCGGTGGACCGGACCGCTTGGTCCGCTCGGTCCGGTCCGACGGTCCGTTCAGGGACCGGACCGTCGGACCGACCGCCTCACGGTCCGGCCGTACTTCGCCTGTATGACCGATCCGTCCGAAGAACCAGGAGACACTCTGACCGATCGCCAGCACGACCCCGAGCACGCCGACCACCTCGATGCCGGTCTGGACGCGCTCCTCGGCTCGCCTACCCTCACCCGCGATCTGGGGCGGGCGTTCGGCCCGGATGCCCCTGGCGGAGCCAGTAGTACCCCGAGTCCGACTCGCGGCCGGACACGGGGAGGCTCCGCCCCGGGGGTGGCGGAGCGGTCCCGGCGCGAGGGCGCGCCGGGCCAGGGGTTCGAGGCCGAGGGCGGCCCCGAACCGGACGAACTCCACACCGTGCAGAACGCAATCCTCACCGACCGCCGCCGGCATGACAGCGCCGGCGAGGTCGGCGGAGCCGAGCCGCGCAACCGCCGGTTCGAGGGCGTCAAGCGCGAGGAGCGCGTCGGACCGCTGCGGTTCAGGCCCGACGAGCACGCCAGGTTGCAAGCGGCTGCCCTCGCCCATGGCTACAACGGCGTGTCCGGTTTCGCCGCGGACGTCGTCATGGCGTTCATCGACGGCCGGTTCTTCATCGACCTCCCCCTCTCCGAGGAGCGCCGGGTCACCCACCACTTCCGCTCGGTCTTCCTGCGCAGGCACGACCGGCTGGGCAACAACCTCAACCAGATCGCCCGCGCCGACAACGGCGGCTACGACCGGCCGGACCACAGCCCCCGGACCATCGACCAGCTGCTCCGCCTACAGACCGAGATCGCCCGTGCCTTCCGCCCACCCGCCACCCAGGAGACCCCGCCCCACCCGTGATCGCCGCCATCAAGGACCCCGGCTCCAACACCCGCGGCCTGCTCGCCTACCTCTACGGCCCCGGGCGCCACGACGAGCACCGCGACCCGCACATCGTCGCCGGCTTCGCGATGCTCGCCATGCCCGACCCCGGCCGCGAGGAGCAGGCGACCCTCACCCAGCTCGCCCGCTACCTCGACGAGCCCGTCGACCTGCGCAACAGTGAAGTCGGCCTCAAGCTCACCAACCACGTCTGGCACTGCCCCGTCCGCGCAGCACCCGAGGACCGCTACCTCTCCGACACCGAGTGGGCCGACATCGCCCACCGCATCGTGCAGGCAGCCGGCATCGCCCCCGACGGCGACGACCTCGCCTGCCGCTGGATCGCCGTACGCCACGCCGACGACCACATCCACATCGTCGCCACCACCGTCCGCGAGGACGGCTGCCGCCCCAAGCTCCACGGCAGCGGGCGACGCGCCGCCGACGCCTGCCGCCAGATCGAGAAGGACTACGGCCTGCGCCGCCTCCAGCCTGGCGACGGCACCGCCGCCAAACGCCCCACCCAGGCCGAGATGCACAAGGCCAAGCGCCTCGGCTGGAAGCAGACCAGCCGCGCCTGGCTCGAAGACCGCATCCGCGACGCCATCCCCCACGCCGCCGGCATCGAGGAGTTCCTCGCCTACCTCCAGGCCGACGGCATCGAGCTCAACATCCGCCGCCTTCCCTCCGGCGACCTGAAGGGCTACTCCGTCGCCCGGCCCGGCGACCTCAAGGCCGACGGCACACCCAACTACCTCTCCGGCAGCAAGATCGCCCCCGACCTCTCCCTGTCCAAACTCCAAGCACTCCTCACCACCAGCACCCCGGAGGAACACCCCACCGCCCGCCGCTACCGCCACAGCACCAGCTGGCAGCGCACCACCAACGCCCTCGACACCCTCCACCTCGCCGAAACCGACGGAGACACCGAGGCCGACGCCCTCGCGCAGGCCCAGATCACCGCCCTCGGCGACATCATCAACGCCACCACCCAGGCCGCACCACACGAGCTGCGCGCCGAACTACGAGCCGCCACCCGCGTGTACGCCCGCGCCCAGCGCTCCCAGGTGCGCGCCGACCACCAGGCCGCCGCCGACCTGCGACGGGCCGCCCGCGACATCCTCCACACTGCAGACGGACCCGGCGGCAGCGCCCTCGCCGCACTGATCGCCGCCCTCGTCTGGGCGGCAATCCTCGCCGGACGCTGGCACCGGGCCCGAGGCCACCACCAGCAGGCCCACGCCGCCCACCTCGCCGTCCAGCACCTCCAGGCCGCCTACGACCAGGCCGCCGCCGAACACCTCACCGCCCTTGTCCACCGCCAGCCCGCCCAGGAGACGATCAACGACCTCGCCCACGACCTGCGCGCCGCCGTCCCCGACCACGCCACACGCATCCTCACCGACCCCACGTGGCCCGCCCTCGCCACCGCCCTCGCCGACGCCGAAGCCGGCGGCCACCAGCCCCGCCAACTCCTCACCGAGGCAGCCGCCCGCCGCGAACTCGCCACAGCCCGCCAGCCCGCCAAGGTCCTCCTCGGCCGCATCCAGCACACCAGCCGCAACCCCAAGCCCAACCGCGCCGCCGACGCCGCCCGCCTCCGCACCACCAGGCTCACCACGCCCAGCCGCGATGCAGCCAAGCCCACTCCGCCGCTGTACCGGCCCGGCACTGACTCACACCGTCGCAAGCGCTGAGCTCCCCACCCCGGCAGGCCCGCACCGCCGGACCGCAGCCCCGGCCAGGGCGACGGCACCCGCTCTCGGGCCACGACCGGCCCAGCCGGACGCCTCCAGCCGGGCCGTGCGGAAACCGGTCGCCCGCCCACCGCCGGACAACGACCGCCCTTCCCCCGACAGCCCCCCTCCCACACCCATCCCGCTCCCCAAGGAGAAGTCTTGACCGCCCCCACCTTCGTCAGCCGCAACATCGTGAAGCTGCTGTTCGACGCCGACTTCGTGTACCGCGACGACACCGACACCTGGTCCCACCAGGACGGGCGCCCGTTCAGCGAGCCCGAGCAGGCCATCGCCGAAGCCGCCGGAGAGGAGGAGCTCGAAGCCCTCTTCGACGTCTACAAGCTCCTGCTCGAGCGCGACCTCGTCGAGCCGCTCGATGCCGTCCGCGTCCTCACCTACCGCTACTGGATCACGCTCTCCGACCGCACTGCCACGGGCACGGACCTCCTCGCCGCCATGACTGACCAGCACCGCGCCGAGTACCAGCGCCTCCTCGATGCCCTCACCCCCGCCCAGCGCATCGCCCTCATCAAGAGCTGACCAATCACCGCACCCCTGGCCGGGCCACCGCTCGGCCGGGGTGTCGGTTCGATGTCTTCTTCCGTGATCGGGAAGCATCCCAGCCCGCCAGATGTCGTGTGGTGCTTGCAAGCGACACGAAGGGCACCACATGACCAACCCCGCCGACGCCGACCATAACCCCCACCACCGCAACGCCACCCTCGCCGTCCCCCACCATGAACCCCTCAACCCCCGCGGCATCACCATCACCTGCGCCATGTGCAACGCCGCCCGCGACTGGCTCCTGATCCATGTCCAACCCGACCTGATCTTCGTGCGATGCCGCTGCGCCCACGAATGGCACGAGCACGACCTCGACGCCGCCGACGTCACCGCCACCCGAGGCGACAGCGGGGAGGAGCAGGAGTGGGCTTCCTTCGAGGAGATGTACCGCAGCCTCGGCTTCGACGGCCTCTTCCGGTACACCAACCTCCGCCGGTATAACGCGCGTCCCTGCTCCAGGAGGTTCCCGGATGGGACGTGAGAGCAGGGTTGTCCGTGGCACCAGGCAGGATGCCGGTGTCCAGCCAGACAGCCAGCCATCGTCAGCTGCTGCTGAATCCCGCCCAACCTCTCTCGGATGTGGTCTTTTCGTGGACGTCTCACTGATGGTATCCATTGATGCGTCCTCGGTAGCGATCACCTCCGGGGTAGGCAGGGGGGAACGTGTCGGATCGCATACCCGCGGAAGCCACGGAAGGCTTGCCGGCACCGACGCTGGTGTTGGCGGGCCCGGCGATGCACTTCCCTGCGATGCCCAGCCCCGAGCAGATCGTCTTCACCTACGACCCCGACCAGTTCGAGGTGTTCGTCAAAGAGTGGGTTCCTGCGCTGAACGAGGAGTACGTTCGGGTGTCCCGCCACGGAGGGACTGGGGACCATGGCATCGATGTAGCGGGATACCTCACCCCGCAGGGCCTGGAAGGCGACTGGCACAACTACCAGTGCAAGCGGTACAAGGGCCCGGTGAGCTGGAGCGTTGCTGCGGCCGAGATCCGCAAGATGTTCGCCGGCGCGGCCCTGGGGCACTTCATCACGCCAACGCAGTACATCTTCGTTGCCCCGCAGATCAGCCGCAGCCTGCGCCAGGACTTCGACCGACCCAGCGCAACCCGCACAAAGTTCTTGGACGAGCTGGCCAGAACCACCGATCCGATCATCACTCGGCTCACGCCCGAGGCAAGGCGGAAGGTCGATGACCTTGCCGCGGACACCGAGTTCTCGATCTTCAGCGCCATCGACTTGGGCACGATGATCGAGCAGCACAAGAAGACCCCACACTGGGTGACCCGGTTCCCTCCCGAGCGTCGGCAGCGGCCAGCAATCATGCAGCCGCCACCGGAACATGCAACCAAAGAGGCCCAGTACGTCCAGAAGCTGGTACAGGTCTATGCCGAGCGGTGGGGAGAACCTGCCAGCACGCTGGAGCAGGCCGCAGCCCACGGCGTCGCGGGCGCACACCTTCGCCGACAGCGGGAGGCGTTCTACAGCGCCGAGTCGCTGCGCCGCTTCGCTCGCGACGCCTACCCCGAAGGCCACTTTGAAGCAATCCTCGATGACATCGACGCGATCGTCGGGGACATCGCCGCCGGCCCCTTTAAGAGCGGCTGGGAGCGCATGGACAAGGTGATCACGGAAGCGGGGAGCGTCCAGCTGACCGAGACGGTTCTCACCTGCTATGTGAGACCTCTGGACCGTAAAGGGGTATGCCACCACCTGGCGAACGAAGACCGTCTCACCTGGTGCGAGGGAGGAGAAACGTGAACCCGCTCAACAGCCCTCTGGAGATTGGCGTGCGCGCCTTGGTGCTGCTGGCAGAGAGTCACCCCGAGCCATTGGACCTGGCACAGCTCGCACTACTTGATCACGCGGTTCTTCACAGCGGTGAGCTCGAGGGCGGGCCGCCCAGCCTGCACCCCGGACTTCCTGCGCGCATGGGCGAGCTAGGGATGAAGCGTGTAGTGCTTGAGCAAGCCTTGCTGGTGCTAATCCGCGCTGGCCTTGCGGGCGTGGAACCCGACAGCAGCGGCCTGGTCTATCGGGCGACGGATCGCGGTCCAGCGTTCGTGGACGTCCTTGAGGCCCCGTACGTCGAGCACTTGCGTGAGCGTGCTGCCTGGGCCATACACCAATGGGCGCCTGGCATTGACGTTCGGACCGCAACCCACGCGTTGGTAAGCGCACCCGCTCAGACCGTTCTTCCGACCGAGGGGATGCTGTGACCGGCCTCCAACTCGTCCACCTGACCTACGCCGGTTCGGGTCGGCCACTAGCTCAGATCCTCTTCGGCCCGGAGCTGACCGTGATCTACGGGGCCTCCGACACCGGCAAGTCCTTCATTGTTGAGTCGATCGAGTACATGCTCGGCGGCGCCGACCTGACGATGGTGCCCGAGGCGCACGGCTACTCGCAGATCATTCTCGGGCTGCTCCTGCCTGACGGCAGCCCGTTGACGCTAGTTCGGCGGCCTGAGACCAACAGCATCCACCTGCACTCCGCAGATCTGCGCGACCTGGTGACCCAGACTCCGCAGGCGACTGTCACAGCCGTCCACAATGCCCGCTCCAAGAACAGCCTGTCCCTACGCCTGATGCGTGCTCTTGGCCTGGAGCAGGTCCTGATCCGCAAGAACGAGGCCGGCGGAACCCGACAACTCACGCTGACCGACCTCGTGCACCTTTCCTTGGTTACCGAGAGCCGCATGATCGCCTCGCGGTCGCCCGTTCTGCGGACCGGGGCGCCGACCACTCGCACGGCTGAGACCTCGGTGATGCGGTTCCTGCTGACCGGGGAAAGCGACCCGTCACTAGAAACCGGGCCCAACGCCGGTCAGCGTCGCGTGCACCGCGGCAAGATCCAACTCCTTGACCGGCTCGTCTTGGACCTGTCGGCCAAGCTAGCCACTGAGCAGGATGTCCGCACTCTCCGTGGTCGGCATGACCGGATCCGCATGTCGATCGAGGAGAACTCTCGGTCCCTGCAAGAGGCCGATGACGACCACCGGAGAGCTGTTCAGGACCGCATGATCAGTGCCCGCGAGCTCGCTGTCGTCAACGAACGGCTCGACGAGGTCAGCGACCTGCTCGGTCGGTTCCGCCTGCTGGAGGCACAGTACCGCTCCGACCTGGACCGCCTGGCCATGGTCAATGAAGCGGGAAGCATCTTGGGCTACTTCCGTGTCGGCACCTGCGTGTTCTGCGGCGCCGAACCCGAGCACCAGCATCCTGGCCACAACCAAGAGGAAACCACCCAACTCCACGCGGCCGTCCACGCCGAAGCGGCCAAGACCACCGCACTGCTGAGTGACCTGCTACCCACGATCTCGGACCTCACCGATGAACAGGTGATGCTCTCCCAACGCCGCCGGAACGTGCAGGAGGTCCTGCAGCTCCGGGACAGTGTCATCGCCGACGCAGAGGCTCGGCTGGTACCCACGCGCGCAGCCCTGGATGAACTTCTTGATGAGCGTTCAAAGGTGGAGCGAGAGCTGGAGCTGCACGAACGTATCGAGGAACTAGAAGATCGGCGCTCCCAGCTGGACGGAGAAAGCGCCACCTCGACCACACGCCCCGCCCAGTACATTCCGGGCCGGATCCTGGCGGCTTTCGAGACCATCCTGCAGCAGACCCTGGACACCTGGCGCGTCCCAGCGGTCGATCGCGCCGAGTACGACCAGTACAACGTCGAAGTCCGAGCCGGCGGCCGCTCCCGCGCCGGACGAGGCAAGGGCGTCCGATCCGTCCTGCACTCGGCCTTCACCACCGCTTTGGCCCGCTACTGCATCGATCAGGACCTCCACCACCTCGGCTTCGTCGTCCTGGATTCGCCTGTTGTCACCTATCGAGACCCAGTGAAGGCCAGCGCCGACCCCGACCCCGATGTTCCCGACGTGCTGATCAACTCCACTGTCGTCGAACGCTTCTACAAGGACATGCTGACCTTTCCGGGGCAGGCGATCATCGTGGAGAACGGAGATCCGCCGGTCCAGGTTCTCTCCGAGGCCACCACCTATACCTTCACAGCAGATACCGACGGTCGCCCCGGCTTCTTCCCGCAGTTCCTCCGGTGAGGGCCCACTCGACGGCATCATCCGATGTCAACGCACCCATCATGAGTCACACCTAACACCCCAAATGGACATCCACCTCTAGCATCTGGGAGATCGATACGCGACTGGTGGCGACCGACTGAAGTGTGATCGTGATCGCTCGCCGATCGTGTCGATCTTCGAACGGTACGTGTGCTACGTTCCGTGATCCAACCGAAAATAGGCGACCCCGGCAGCGCGCCAACGCTCCGGGGTCCGGCAACAGGAGCTCTAACTCCCGATGCGTGTCCATCGTAGCGCCCATGTGCGCAACTTCACCGTGCTGCCCAACGCCATGCTGCAGTACCGGCAGCTGTCCTACACCGCCCGCGGCCTGCTCGCGGACCTCCTCTCCCGCCCGGACGGCTGGCGCGAGGACGGCCGGCACATGGCCGACACCAGCCCCCAGGGCCGAGGCGCGATCCGCAAGGCCCTGAAGGAGCTGACCGACGCCGGTTTCTACCGGGTTGAGAAGATCCGTATGCCGGACGGCACGATCATCACCGAGACCCACGTCTACGACACCGCGCAGCTTGCGCTGCCGGGTGCCACCCGTCCAGTCTCCGGTGAAGCGACCACCGGCGGTGCTGACGCCCTTGTAAAGAACCGGCACAAAGGAACCTCCCTCCCCGCTGAGCAGGCCGTCGAGCCGGTTCTCGCCGACGAGCCGCAGGCGAGGACGGGAGGGCGGGAGGAACACCCCGAGGAAGAGGCCGACGAGCAGCCCGTGCTGGTCCCGGACGACCAGGTCCGCGAGGCGGTCGCCGCGCTGTTCCGGGTGATCCGCCCCGAGCCACGCCTGCGGCTCGGCCAGAGCGAAGCCGAGGAACTCGCACCTCTCGTCGCGCAGTGGCTGGAGCGCGGTGCGACCCAAGCCGACCTCGCCCAGACCCTGCTGCCGGGCCTGCCCGCCCCGATGCACTCGGCGGTCTCGGTGCTCCGCTACCGCCTGGAGCGCAAGATGCCGCCCGTCCAGTCCGCTGTGCGGCCCGCGGCGGCCCGGTACAGCGAGTGCGCCAAGTGCCACGACCCTGTGCCCCAGCCGGGCATCTGCCGGGCGTGCGCGGGCCTCGGTGCGCGAACGGTCGGCGTCGGCGGGGGCGAGGCCGCCACCCGCAGCGGCGCGGCCCGCGCCAGGGACGCCCTGCGCGCCGCCAGGACTGCTGGCCTGCACCTGGGCAGCCTGGCGGCAGCCCAGTAGTGCGGCCCCAGTACCACTGAGCCGACAGCCGTCAGGCCGCCATGGCCGGCAGCGCGTGCAGGCGCTCGCGGAACTCGGCGACGGCGGGCTCGGCAGCGTGCGGCTTGAGGTAGCCGTCGAACTTGGTGAGGCGGCTGACCGCGCGGACCGAGTGGACCTTGGTTTCGAGGAGGCCGAGGCCGCGGTTGGCGGCGTCGAGGGCGCCGTCGAGGTCCTTGCCGGCGAGGCGGGCCGTGGCGAGGCGGCCGGCGCGGACAGCCTGGTCGCGGGGGACGGCGTGGTCGATGGAGGAGGCGAGAGCGCTGGTGGCGCGTTCGACCTGGCCGGCGCGGAGCATGATCTTGCCCTCGGTGGAGCTGAGCTGGGCGCCCCCGTACCAGGAGAGCCAGGTCGGGAGCTGGTCGCCGCCGCTCCTGGACCAGAGGTCGTGGGCGCGGTTGAGGGCGGAGCCGGCCTTCTGGTGCTGGCCGTCGCGGGAGAGGCTCTCGGCGTGGTGGAGTTCGAGGTAGCTGCGGACGCCGGGCTGCATCGTCGAGGGGGTGTTGGCGAGCGCGGTCTCGACCTGGGCGACGCGCTCGGCGGGGTTGCCGGCGTCGGAGAGGTGGACGCCCATCTCGGCGAGGAGGAAGGCGCCGAGGGCGTCGTCGCCGACGGTCTTCGCGGCGCGGAGGGCGCCGAGGTAGTGCTGTTGGCCGGCTGAGCGCAGGCCGCTGTCGTAGGCCATCCAGCCAGCGATGTAGTTGACCTGGGCGGCCAGCCCGTACAGGCGGGCCTCGACAGCTTCGGTGTGACGGCCCTGCTTGAGCAGGGTGGTGATGATCGCGAGGTCGCCGCGGGCCTGCTCGATGAGGCGGGCGCCGCCCATCTGGGCATCCAGCGTCTGGAGGGTAGCGACACGGGCTTCGAGGGTGTCGACCATGGAGTCGGTCACCTGGTCGCCGTTCAGGGCGGAGGCGAAGGCGGGCGAGGCCGAGGCCCAGCTCGCGGCGACGGTGGCCATGGCGGCCCCGGTGATGGTGAGAAAGCCACGCCGATCCATACGACCACTCCTGACCAGTTCCACCAGTACGTCCACGGTACCGGCCTTCGTCCACGGCGCCGTGACGCCGGTCACCTCCCACACAGGAAGCCATCCCGGCCACGGATTGGCAACCAGGGTACGGGGATTGACGCCCAGGAGGTCGGCCAGCACGTACTGCGCGTCCGGCTCCGGCTCCTGGCCCTGCTCCCACTTCCAGACCAAGGTCCGGTTGGTCGCCAGATGGATCTTCAGCGCGGCGCCGCGGTCCCGCATCATGCCCGCGAACTGGTTCTTTCCCCACCGGCGCGACTGCAGCAGGTAGGTGAGCGGGTGGACCGCCAGCGTGCCTTCGATCATCTCAACCCCCGGCTTTTCAGGCCCTGTTGGTGAGCGTACTGCTACCCGCCACAGCCGGGGCGCTCTCGGAGAGAAACCCCCTGGAAACGTTCCGTTACGCTCCGTCCGGCCGTGACGCTGGACCGGCCGTCGTCCGAGGAGAGCGGAGGGAAGGGCCCATGGAGAGAGCCGCGAGCGCACAGCGAGGCCGCCATCGAGGCGCGCACCAAGACCCGCTGGGAGTCAGGTTCACGGTGCTGTGGGGGCTCGGTCACGTCGCGGCGCTGGTGCTGCTCGGGACCGCCGCCCAGCACCAGCTCGGCGCCGAGCAGCAATTCGCGGCGCCGCCGGCACGCGCCGTCCCGGATCGGGAGCCGACCGCCTGAGGAGCCACGGCTCTGTGCTCAGCCCGCCACCCGCCAGCGAGTTGGAGGAGAAAGCACCGTGTCCTACCCGCAAGAACCACTGCCGCCCACGGCAGTGACCAGCGCCTTCGTCCGCCGTACCGCCGTCGTCACCGGGGCCGCCGGGTTCATCGGTTCGCACCTGTGCGAGCGCCTGCTCGACCTGGGAGCGGAGGTGATCGGCGTCGACAACCTGCTGACCGGCCGCCTCGACAACCTGTCGGGCCTGCGCTCGGCCGGCGGCTTCCGCTTCCAGAGCGACGATGTCACTCAGCCGTTCAGCGTGGTCGGGCCGGTGGACTTCGTCTTCCACCTGGCATCGCCCGCATCGCCGCTCGACTACGCCCGCCACCCGCTGGCCACCCTGAAGGTCGGCGCGCTGGGCACACTCAACGCCCTGGAGCTGGCCGAGGCCAAGCACGCCCGGTTCCTGCTCGCCTCGACGTCCGAGGTGTACGGCGACCCGCTCGTGCACCCGCAGCCGGAGCAGTACTGGGGCAACGTGAACCCGGTCGGGCCCCGCAGCGTCTACGACGAGGCCAAGCGATACGCCGAGGCCCTGACCTCGTGCTTCCAGCGCTCCGGCAGCATCCGCACCCGCATCGTGCGGATCTTCAACACCTACGGGCCGAGGATGCGCGCCGACGACGGCCGCGCTGTGCCCGCCTTCATCCAGCAGGCGCTGGCGGGCGAGCCGATCACCGTGGCCGGCGACGGCAGCCAGACCCGCTCCCTGTGCTTCGTGGCCGACACCGTCGAGGGCCTGCTCGCCGCCGCCACTGCGGAGCACACCGACCCGGTGAACCTGGGCAACCCGCACGAGATCACCATGCTCCAGCTCGCCGAGCAGATTCGGGCGCTGGCCGGCTCCTCGTCCGCGATCACCTTCGTCCCGCTGCCCGCCGACGATCCGAAGCGCCGCTGCCCCGACATCGCCTCGGCCCGCGCCCACCTCCGCTGGGAGCCCACCACCCACCTGCGCGACGGCCTGCGCCGGACCCTCGACTGGGCCGAGCAGCACTTCCCCCGCCAGGCCGCCGCCACCGGAAGGAGTGCCTCGTGAACACCACCTCCCACCCGCTGCCCGCGATCGTCTGCGGAGTCGACGACGGATACGCCCGCCCACTGCGGACGCTGATGCGCTCGATCGCCGCCGCGCACCCCGGCGCTGTCGATGAGCTCCGCCTGATCGTCCTCGACCAGCAGATCAGCGACGCCAACCGGCGGGCGATCCTGCGGGACGCCGACCGAACGGGCCTGCGGACCGAGCTGCGGTCGGCGCCCACGACCGACCCGCGCTACCCGGTCTCCGACTGGGTGAGCGGCGCGGTGTACGTGCGCCTGGCCATCCCGGAGGTCATCCCCGACGAGCGCCGGGTGTTGTACCTGGACGCCGACACCCTGGTGCTCGGGGACCTGCGCCCGCTGCTGCGGCAGTCCCTCGACGGGCGCCCGATCGGCGCGGTGCGAGACCCGCAGAACCCGGTCATCGGCCGAGGCATCCAGCTGCCGGGCTGGGAGAATCTCGGCGTCCCGTACGGCCGGGACTACTTCAACAGCGGCGTCATGCTCATCGACCTCGACCGCTGCCATCGGCTCGGCCTCTTCGAGCGGTCGCGGCAGTTCCTGTCCGAGCACCCGGACAAGGTCCGGTTCTGGGACCAGGACGCGCTGAACTGGGCCGTCGACGACAACTGGCACCGGCTGGAGCGGCGTTGGAACACCTTCGCCATGTCCCCGCAGGCTAGCCAGTCCGGGTTCGTCCACTACGCCGAGGCAGACAGCCCGCTCGCCCAGCTCCTGGAGGACGAGCAGACCGCCGCCCTGGTGCACTTCGCCGGCCCCGACAAGCCCTGGCAGGACGGCTACCCGGACGGCCGGCTCCGGGACACCTACCGGCTGTTCCACGACTACGCCGACGCGGGAGGAGCCGAGTGAACGGCAGGAAGTCGTTCTGGCGGCGGCCGTCCTGGTGGATCGCCGCCGCCGTGGCCGCGCGAAACGTGAACGGGCTACGGCAGGTCCGCCGGACGCTGGCCCGGGTTGACCAGCCGGCCCCGCCCTCGGAAGCGGAGCCGACGGTGCTGCACATCGTTATGCCGGTGCTGCGCGAGCAGCAGCACATCGCCGGCGCGTTGGCGTGGTTCGTACCGCTCCTGCGCGACTTCCCGGGTTCGACGCTGACCCTGGTGTCCACGGCGCGCGAGGAACGCGAACGTGCACACCTCGTCGGCCGGCTCGCCGGGGCGACGGCGACTGACCTCAGGGTGCAGCGCTTCCCGCAGCTGACCGACGACGAGCTGGCCGCCCTGGCCGAAGCCCTCGCCAAGACGGGCGAGCGTGCACTCACCCTGGCGACGGCCACCGAGGCCCTGCTGCCCTTCCCCATGACGGCGGACGTCATCGCGAGCGAGATCGCGCGTCTCCGGGAGCCGGTGGTCCGGCACGTCCACTACGAGGGCGACGGGCGGAAGGCCGCGCAGGTGAACGCCGCAGTCAAACAGCTCGCGGCCGACTCCGCGGACGAGTACGTCGCCGTCTACGACGTGGACTCCCGCCCCAGCCCGGAGCTGCTGCAACGCACCGCCGAGTTCCTGTTTCGCCACCGGGCTGAGCACGGCGAGTTGCCTCCCGTCGTCCAGCAGTCCGCCCGCTTCGCCACCCAGGGCGCCGCCGGCACCTGGTGGGAACGAGCCCTGTGCCGAGGCGCTGCCCGAGCGCAGACGCTCTGGACCCTCCGCCGCGAGATCCCCAACCTCCGCCGGTACGCCGAATCCGCCCACCGAGCGCGAGGCGGGCGGGGCCTGGCCCAGACCGTCGGCCACGGCCTGCTCGTCCGAGCCGACGTCTTCCGGCAGGTCGGCGGGCTGCCCGACTTCACCGTCCTCGACGACGTCGCCTTCGGCTACCGGCTCACCCTGGACGGCGTCCCGGTCGACAGCCTCCCCTTCACCACCGCCGTACCGGCGGCCGAGTACCTGCCCGAGCTGCTGTCCCAGGGCGAGCGCTGGTTCCAGAGCTACCTCGACTACCCGCAGTGCGCCACCCGCTGGCACGCCCAGGGCCACGGCAGCCGCCTCGACCACGTCGCGGCGCTCACCACCGGCGCCTACCGGGGCATGGCCTGGCTGCTGGTCTCGCCCGCCACCGTCGGCTGCTTGGCCCTCGCACTCGGACCGCGCACTAGCCCACCGGTCCGGGCAGCAGCCACGGCCGCGCTCTGGGCGGCCACCGTCGCACCGGTCCGCTTGCTCGCCGAGGCCGAAGGCCGTTTGTTGACTGCACGGGAGACCGCCGAGCAGAGCGTGGAGACGCTGGCCGGGCTGCTGCTCAAGAGCATCGGCCCGATGACCGCCCTCGGCCGCTGGGCCGTGACCGGCACCAGGCACTCAGTACTCGCCCCCAAGAGCAATCGCCGCTCCAAGGACAGGGAGGCACCGTGATCCTCGCCATCGAGGGCGTCAGCTGCGTCGGCAAGACCACGCTCGCCGCCATGCTCGCCCCTCACCTCGACCACCCCGCCGTCATCCCCTGCTACTTCCACGCCAGCCCCGACCCCACCAGGTTGCCGACCCCGGAACCCTTCACCGCGGACCACCAACTGGCCAATATCTCCCGGTTCCTGGAAGTCGAGGACCTGCGGCTCGCCCGGGCCGAGCAAGCCCTCGCCGGAGGCCGGGACGTGATCCTCGACCGCACCGTGGACACCCTCCTCGCGCACGCGCACGCCGTCGGCCGGATGAACGGCTTCGACTGCGACGACCAGGCCCGACACACCGTCACCAGAAGGGCCGTGGCGATGCCCGACCTGACGATCGTCCTCACCGCCGACCCGGACGTGCTGGCCCGCCGGGCCCGCCTGCGCAAAGGCATGCCGACGATCTTCTACGACCGACACTTCAGCGAGCACTTCAACGCCTACTTCGACCACGCGCTCGCCCCCGCCGTCGTCCGGCTCGACACCACTACCGGCTCGCCCGACGAACTCGCCACGCGCGCCCTCGACCATCTCCGTCGCCACCGGGTCGGCGAACACCCGATCCGGGAGGCACGATGAAGGCCGCGCTGATCGGCTGCGGCGCCATAGCCGGCCGCTGGATCCGCTCCCTGCTCGCGGACGGCCGCATCGAGATCGCCGTCCTCGTCGACCCCGACCAGCAGGCGGCACACGCTCTCGCGGACCGGTACGAACTGAGCCCCGTGTTCGCCACGACGCTCGACGAAACGCTCACACTGGCCCCGGTCGACGTCGTCGTCAACCTCACCCCGCCCGACCACCACTACAGCGTCAGCCGCGAATCCCTCGCCCACGGCCTTCACGTCCTGACCGAGAAACCCCTGGCCCTGAGCCTGCCCGACGCCCTCGACCTCGTCCACCTCGCCCGCGAGCGCGGCCTGCTCCTGGCCGTCATGCAGAACCGAGGCACCGACCCCGGCTTCCTCGCCTTCTGCGCGACGGTCCACCTCAACGCCGAGCCACCCTTCGCCATCACCACCGACACCCTCGTCACCCTTCCCAGCCCGGGCTTCCGCAGCAGCCAGCACCTGCCCGTCACCACCGACCTCGCGGTGCACGCCCTCGACCAGGTCCGCGCCCTGATCACCGCGCCGCCGACCGAGGTCACCTGCACCGAGACACCGACCGGCTTCCTTGCCCCGCACAGCGCGATCGCCACGATCATCGTGCGGTTCGCCGACGGCTCCCTGTTCACCTACCGGGGCGGGTACATCGCGGACCCGCTCCTGCGAACCGACGCCAACGGCGACTGGCGCGTGGAGGCTCACGACTTCGCCAGCCGCTGGGCACCTGACCCCACCAGCAGCCGCAAGCCCGCCGAACCCGGCCCGCCGGCGTACCAGCGCTGCATCACCGCCATGGTGGACGCCCTCCACCAACCCGGCACCGCCCCCGTCCCGGCCGTCGGCAACCTCGGCTCCATCGCCCTGCTGGACGCCGCCCTCCGGTCGGCCGCCAGCCGCCGCCCCGTCCCGGTGCCGGAGGTGCCCGATGTCCGCCCCTGACGAGGTGATCAACCGCCCGCACCCCCTGCTGCTCGACGCGCTCACCGAAGCGGGCTTCGACGCCACCGGCGCGCGCTTCACGACCATGCGGTCGGGAACCGACAGCCTCCCCTTCGCCGCCACCACCCGCGACGGCGAAGAACTGGTCGTCAAGGTCCGCCGTGCGGGGAGCCGCTCGCGCTACCCGACCGCTGCCTGGGCCTCCGCCCGGATGCGCGAAGCGGGAGTCCCCGCCGCCTGCGTCCTTTGGTACAGCAGAGAGGCCTGCGTCGAGACCCGATGCCCTGGCCAGCCGATCGAAGCGGAGCCGCCGCGACCGCCGGACCTGGACGCCGCCGTCCGAGCCGGCGAAATCCTCCGCCGCCTGCACACCATCAAGGTCAGCAGCTTCGGTCAGCTCGACGGACAGGGCGTCGGCCAACACTCCACCATCCAGGGATGGTTCCTCGCCCTACCCGACCGCCGAGCCCCCAGCCTGAACGGCCTTCACCTGCCCGGGCTGCTGAACCGCGCCCGCTTCGTCCTCGAAGCCGGAGCCGACCGCCTCCCGGCAACGGCGCCCAAGCTCCTGCACGGAGACTGGGTCGGCCGCCACCTGTTCACCGACGGCCACCGCATCACCGGAGTCGTCGACCTGGAGAGCGCCCGCGGCGGCGACCCGCTGGCCGAACTCGCCGGATGGTCCCTGCGCGAACCCGGGCCGATGACCGAAGCCCTCCTCGTCGGCTACTTCGACGGACCGTTGCCTGCCGAGAGCCTGCTGCCGCTCGTCCTGTTCCGCCTGCGCATCGCGGTCTCGCTCCTGCACGTTCATGTTGCCTTCGACGACCAGGACATGGTGCGGCTGCGGGCCGCCCAGATCCAGGCCGACCTCGACGACCTCGACCACGGCCACCTCGCCGCCGTGCCCCGCATAACCCCCAACGAGCACTCCTCCGGACGCCGCCGCCCGTAGGCAGCCGAACCCCGACTGGAAGGACGCCATGAACGACCCCAAGGTCACCCTCCCGTTCCCCCGCGAGCCCAAGTACGGGCAGGCCGAGAAGGACGCCGTCCTCAAGCTTCTCGACGACGGGCACCTCTCCGAGATCAACCGAGGCCCGGCCACCAACGCCCTCGAAGCGGCCTTCGCCCGCCTCACCGGCACCCGCCATGCGCTGTCGTTCAACTCCGGCACCGCCTCCCTGCACGCCGCGCTCCACGCGGTCGGCGCCAACCCCGAAGCCGGCGTAGCCGTCTCTCCGATGACCTGGATCTCCGCCATCACCGCCGTCTTCCAGGCCGGCAGCTACCCCGTCTTCTGCGACATCGAGCCCGACAGCCCCAACATCGCCGCCACCTCCGTCGCCCAGGTCGCCGACGAGTGCTCCGCCGTCCTCGCCACCCACACCTGGGGCATCCCCGCTCGCATGGATCAGCTCGCCAAGGCCACCAACCTGCCGATCGTCGAGGACTGCTCGCACGCCCATGGCGCCGTCTACCAGGGCCGGGCCGTCGGCTCATGGGGAGCCGCAGGGTGCTTCAGCCTCCAGGAGTCCAAGTCCGTCTCCGGCGGCGAAGGCGGCATCCTGACCACCTCCGACCGGGAGGTCTACGAGCGTGCCCTCACCCTCGGCCACCACCCCGCCCGGCTGGCCGACGAACTCACCCTCCCTGAACTGAAGCCGCTCGCCACCACCGGGGCCGCCTACAAGTACCGGATGCCCGCCCTCTCCGCCGTCATCGCCCGCCGGCAGCTCCGCTCCCTGCCCAACCGGATGCTCGCCGCCGAACAGAACCTGGCCACCCTCCGCGAAGCCCTGGAAGAACACGACGCACCCGTCGCCTGGCCGGAGATCGGCGAACTCTCCGTCCGCGGCTGGTACGGAACCCCGCTGGCGATCAACCTTCGCGTGCCCGACCCGAAGACGCTCCACGAGAAGTGCCGGGCCGCCGGCATCCCCCTCCGCTCCCAGTACGAGGACTGGACCCAGACCCCGCTGCTGCAGCGTCTCGACCTGGCCGCCCGATACTGGCCCCACCTCGCCGACAGCCCCTACCAGCCGCCGAGCAGGGCCGCGCTGCCGAACTACTACAAGACCCTGCGCCAGATGATCGTCCTCAAGGTGCCGCAGATCCCCGCCACGGACTACATGGAGCAGGTGGCCGAAGCCCTCGCCACCGTCCTGTCCCACACCGTGTTCACGGCATAGCCGCGAACGCCTCCTGCACGGCCTCGCGCCGCTCCGTCCACCAGGCCAGGAAGCGCTCGGCGGGCAGGAACAGGTGGTCGCAGGAGTGATCGTCGCGGTCGTAGTGGAAGACCAGCTGCCAGTAGTCCGACATGCGCTTCCACCACAGCCGCTCCACCGCGTCCGCCAGCGCCGGCAGCGGGATCGGCACCACCGACCGGTAGCCGGCCACGAACGCGGACGTCCGCTCCAAGTCGAGGAAGCCGTCCTCACCGCCGAACTGCACCGTGGCGGTGCGGGCGACCTCCTCGCCGAACGGCCGGACCCGGATCCGGTCCCAGTCGATCACCCCGACGATCACGCCGTCGCGCCACAGCACGTTCCGGTGCTGTACGTCACCGTGCGTCCACCCCACCGGGCCGACCGCCACCTCGCCAGCCGGGCGCTCGTGCCCGTACTTCTCCAACAGCACCTTGCGCTCGGCCACGGCCGCGGCTGCCTCTCCATCGAACGCTGTCCGGCGCTCCAGCCCCGCGATCAGGGTGAGGAACCGGTCCGCCTCTTGGTATGCCTCGGCGGGTGTGGTCACCGCGACGGCCACCTGCTCCGGCCCGGGCGGCAGCAGTCCGTCCAGCCGCTCCTCGTTCAAGCTCCGGTGGATTCGACCAAGGAGAACGCCGAGGTCAGCAGCCTGCCTGATCGAAAGCGCCGTCCCTGGCAGATGGCTCCCCTCCATCCACGGGCTCAAGCAGTACCCGCGGCCGGCGACCTCGACCACTGCATCCCCCGCCGAGGAGACCCTCGCCCTGCCCACCGGCAGTCCATCGTCGGCCAGCCCCGACAGCACAGCCAGGTTCCGCCGCGCCAGGGGCAACGGCACATCCATGATCCGCTTCAACGCGAACGAGCCCTCGGCCGTATCCAGCCGCCAGTTCCCATTCATCAAGCCGTCCGACAGGAAGCGGCACTCGCGGACCTCACCCAGCCCGAAAGCCTCGCTGAGAACTGTCAGATCCTCTGCGATCTCGCTGTAGCGCGTGCCACTGGGGGCTTCGTACGTCGCTTCCGTCACCCCAAGCAGGCTAGCCGAGCCGAGGGATCGAAGCGGTCGGTTCAGGAGGTTTCAGCCGCCCTCGTCGTGTTTCGGACTACGAGTCCCACCAAGTCGCCGGGTAGGCCTCTTCGTCCGGTAACGCCGCTGAGCGCCAAGGTCAACGGCACTGCCAGTTGTCGCCGGACGCAGATCTGGTGATCGTCGTGGTCATTCTCCGCTCGCTTGGGAGGGGAGCTCGGTGACCACAGTCCACGGCCGGTGTCCGTCGCGGTGGCACTCCGCTCGCAGACGTACAGGCTGCGTTGCGTTGCGGGTGTGCCAGCCCAACGGGTCACCCTCGAACCAGCTCGGAGCTGGCGTGTACTCCATGAGGCGGATCAGTTGCTCACCGCGCTCCAGGCCATCGAGCACGATTTCCCGGCCCGGCTCCATGACGCCGTTGACATCCGGCCGGAAGCGATAGGGCCCCCAGATCATCCGGGCCAGTTCCTGAGGCCGGTGATCAGGATCTGCAGCGAGCGCCGCGTGGTCAATGCCGGCCTCGTCCCGCACCGACAGGATGATCCGATCAAGACGATCGAGACCGACCGGCCCCACCAACTCGATCCGCAGCGCCCTGGGAGAGCCCGAGGAACCGTCCAAGGTGAACCGCAGTTCGGGCGTGAGGTCCCGATGCCAGCGATCCCGTTCGATCCTCGTCATCTCCTGAGCCGCCGTTGCGGACGCAGACGCGGCAGTGGCCGCCTGCCGCGTCGCCCACACCGTCAGACCGACAGCCGCGAGAGCCGCTATCGCACTGACCGCGGTCCAGAACGTCTCGTCCATGGCGCCGGACGATACTCGTGTGTGGGATGAGCTGCCATCACCTTCTTCGAGCGCTCAGTGGGCGAGTCCGTCGATCAGCTTGCCGAGGTTGCGCACGGCCCGGGCAGAGGCGCCGCGGGCTGCCAGCACACCCAGGACGACGTCTCGTTCCAGTGCCCCCGCGCTCTGCAGGCTCTGCAGGATGCGATGGGCCTGCTCCTTGCCGAACTGGTCACCGAAGCCGTTGTTCTTGTAGAAGTCCAGTCGCTCGATGGCCTTCGCCACCTCGGGACGGAGCCCTGCTGGCTGCTCATCGGGCCTGGTCAGATCAACCGCACCCAACTGACTGGCCCAGCCGCGGAGCGGAAAGCCACCGATACTCTCCACGACGGCGAGCGACGATCCGCGAGCGAGTCCCACGGCGAAGTTGAGAGTCTTCTCGTCAGGAACGTAGGCCAGGACAGGCCCGACGCCACTGCCCACACGACTCCGCGCTGCGCGCGGCGTGGTGACAGTGTGTTCGACCGCGAAGGTGCGCAACGACGGAATCTGCTGCTCCACGCCGAAAGCGTTGACCACAAGCACACCGGCGGCGTCCTGCTCGGCGCACTCCCGCCGGACCCACACCACAGCAAGGTCCGCAGCCAGTTCCCAATCCCGCTCGGGATCGTCGTCCGGCACCCAGGCTGCCCGCACGATGCTGTTCGCCATGGTCGAGTCCTCTCCCGCAAGCAGATCGCCGACACGCGACCTGATCGATCACGTTAGCGGCCACCTCCGACACGTCGGAGGTGGCCGCTGTCGGCCGGAACCGGCGGGCCTGGACGCCGCAGGGTGAGCCAGAGACCAGCAAGTTCGGCCCGTTCGGTCACGATTCCCGGCAGTTGTTCCGTCAGGCGGCGCTTGTGGTCATTGGTATGGGTGGCCAAATACTCAAGCCGAGATGCTCTGAGCAGCCGCGCTCCTGACTTCGGCCTCCGCAAGCTGCGCGGCGAGGATCCTGAGCTTCGGGAGGTGGGCCTCGATGTCGTCGATCACCCGGCGGAGGTCGGCAGCGTTGAGATCCGTCCAGTTGTCGAGGAGCATCCCACAGGACGGTTCGCCATCGAAGGTTGCCAGGTACGCACTGAGATAGGGCCCGACTCGGCCGGGGTTGAGGCGGTCGACCGCCTCAAGGGTGATCTCGGTACCCTCGCAGTCCGAATGCGGTGCAACACCCTTCACGCACCACGGATGAGCACGGCAGCCATCGACGACGGCTCGAGGGGATCCGACAGCACCGAGACGCTCGGCCTCTTCATCGATCCGGTTGGCCTGGTCGCGCAGCTGTGCGGCGAATCCGCGAGCCTCGGCCTGGTTCATTTCCAGGTCAGCACCGTAGCCCCAGCCTTCGATGACCGGTTCGCAGCCCTCCTCTGCGAGCCAGGTGCGCCGGACGGTGAAGACCGGTTTTCCGAAGGGACCGTGGATCGTGTGCTCGGGACCGTGGTGGTCGAACTGGTTGCACGGAGCCCCATAGCTGGCCGGGGCCGAGTGATCGATGACGCAACCGGGCATCCCGGTGCACCGCTGAGCACCCGACGCAGTGGCCCTCAGCCCCGAGGTCGGGCCCGGCAGCACGGCGGGCTGCTCAGGGAGACGGATAGGGAAGGCATTGTCCGGCATATCGCTCCGTAGGTAGCGGGAATCGACCTATTCCTGACTCTCGCAGCGACCGCCGAGCAACTGGATCTAGATTGGGAAACCGTGCTGACGCGCGTCGCCCGACAGGTACGCTGCCCGGGCCGTGAGTTCGCATCCGACTGGTGGATACAGAGCACCGGATCCGGCCCCATCTGCTGGCCTACCAGAGGCCGGGACGACGCAGGCAGGCCCTTGGCATGGAGCGTCCCACTGCCAAACCTCGGTGCCTCCAGCTCGGGGCACCCAGAGCTGGTACGGCACCCTGCTGACGATCAGCGTCCGCGTGCAGATGCTCCATGAGAAGTGCCGGTCCGCCGGCACCTGCTCCGTTCCCAGGCCAAGGGAGGTGAGCCCAGTCCCCACCGCGGCAACACCCCGACCCGACCGGCCGCTACTGGCCGCACCTCGACGGGCCCATATTCGCGAAGCGCATGCCTTCCAATAATCGACAGCATTAGGCTCACCCCTCGAACAGGCTGGCAAAAATCGCATCGAACTCACAGCCGTCGGCAGCAGATCCACCGTTCAGCAGCACCCGGATTGAGTCGCCGTCCGGATACTGTTCACAGAACTCTTGCGCCTGGGCGGGCTTATCCGTCCCCCTACCTCGCGGGTAGTAGCTCTCGATGTCACCACGTTCGAGGACATAGATTCGCTCAGTGCGAAGCTGTTCGAGGAGCTGTGCCTTGAGTTCACTAACCTGCTCGTCAGTCGGGTTCTCCAGCTCGGCTCGACGCTGCCCCCGTGTTTCATTCCCCTCAAAGAAGGCATCCATCGCGGCTACAACCTCGTCAAGCGTTCCGACCCCTGCGGCCTGTTTCTCTCTAGCGCCCTTTACAGCCTGCCATTGCCGCTTGATCTCCCCTGACTTCTGCATCGACTGCAGTTGCTTACGCGACAGCTCTCCCCCTGCCGACGCCAAATCTCCCAACCTCTTCACCAGCTGCTGCTGAATTTCGGTGCTGGACTTACCGGCCCCGAGCTTGTCGAAACCATCAGTAATGGCGTCTAGGTCAACCAGGACGGCGACCCGGACCCCGAATCGCTCGAAGAAACCCCGACACCTTGCCACCCGAGCCTTTCCGCCAAGGCGAGCAATCGCGATGGAGCGCTGCTCGAAATCCCACTTCTCGTTCAGCGATTTGGCCAGGTGCGGCATTAGAATGTGGTCACTGTCCCCTTCCACCAACAGAACGTCGTTGCAGAAAAAGGCAGCATCGTTGTTCTCTTGCCGAATCAGCTGGAACTGATCTTTCAGTGCAAGGTCTGATAGATCGATAGGGAATGCTTTGGCTTCAGGCGGAGACACCGTGTAGTCCTTGGCCAGCTTGACGAAGGTTCCAGTGGCCTGAGGACTGAAGAAGCTACTGGAGTGCGTACTGACCAGGACGTGGTTGTCCTCCGCAAACACCTTGAGAGATTCGAACAGCTGACGCTGCGCCTGCGGGTGGAGGAACAGTTCAGGTTCCTCAAAGAGCAACAGGTAGGGGCGAAGGCTCGCACCCTGGTCAACTTCCCGCTCACTAGCGCGAAGGTCGACATAAGTTCGCAGGATCGCAAAGGTGACCGATCGGCGCAGTCCGTCACCCTTGCTCTTGAAGTCACTCCGAATACCGTCGTCGATCGCGATCCGGGCGTTCGACAGGACGCTGCGAAGCTCCGGCGGCGGGAACTCGATACTGATCGATGCCCGCGGGAATGCTTGCTGGAGGTTGCCCTCCAACATTGCCTCAATCGTCTGGACTTGAGGAAGCCGCTCATCCTTGGTTGAGCCATCAGCCCGCACCTGGAGGTTCAGTGCTCTGTGCAGTTGACTGAAAACCTCCTCCATCTCGCCGAAATGCCCCTTTGTCTGGCTGAACAAGATACCAAGAAGCTTGCCAAAGGATGCCGCTTCACTCGTCTTGAGATCGTCGCTGAGATCCTTCACCGCCGGGATGTAGATCACCTCCGGCAGGAGCGCTTGTACTGAGCTATCGATGCCGGTCGACAACCCGATGTCCCTGAGTTCCAACTCTGTCTCCGGCAGAGCATCGATCAGGTCTTGCACGGCCTCCTTGACAGCCTTCTGAGTCGTCTTCGCAGCCAAGACGCCCTGCAACTCCGGAAAGACAAAGACAGCGGCTTCGCGCAGCTCCGCGCCGGCCTTCTTGGCCACCACCTCGGCAACGACCTCCGGACGGAACCGATCTGCCTTGGGCACCATGGCCATTCGACGGAGCGCACCCTTACCGCTCTCACCGTAGACCCTTGCCAGCACCAGCCGCCCGTCCTCGACGACCTCTGTGATCCGCTGCCGGTGCTCTGGCACGAGTCGAGCCAGGTCGGCATCACCGATCTCGGTCAGGGTGACTTCGATCTGTAGGTTGAGCCTGCGGTCGTAGTAGTCGGTCGGCTTGAGCGACGGCCCGTTGAAGAACACGTCCAGTGCCTGTAGGACGGTGGACTTCCCGGCATTGTTCTCGCCGATGATGCACCCGAAGGACGACATCGGCAGCGTCAACTCCCGGATCCCTCGGAAGTTCCTAATGATCAACTGGGAAATGCGCAAAGCCGGTTCCTCGCTGTAGTCCACCCCACCGTCGATCACCATAGAGGATCGGCTCCGAGCCAGGCAGCCTGTCGGTGCACGCCAAGGAGTCGATGCACCGTGGACTGAGCGGCCACGGGCCCCGCAAACCAGCCGACAGGCTGGGAAGACTTCGTCCGTGTGCCAGCAGCATCGCAGGCCAGCTCATTCGGAAACATGAACGAAGTCCGAACGCACGGCGCTGCGAACCGAGCCGAGATGAGGGCACATCCAGGGCACATGGGGGCCAAAAACGCCGCTGACCAGCGTCAACTACTGAAGGTAGTTTTCGCTGGTCAGCGGTGCTTTGGCGACAAAACTGCAGGTCGCGGGCTTGCGGGGGCCAATAGCTGCACGAGTGGCAGGACTTCGCCAACCGGCTGCACGACGCGGGCCACCAGCTGTACTGCCTGGTCTGGCCCTGACCCACCCGCTCCGCAGGACGTTCGACGGGCGGGCCCCCGGCGTGGTGCCGGGGGCCCGCCCGTCGGTGTCGGGGCAGGCGCCGGCGGGTCAGCCGCCGGAGCCGTAGCTGGTGTTGGCGCAGATGTCGTCGTCCGCCGAGCGGGCTTCCTCGGTGACCGAGCTGGGCAGCGGGGCGGGGGCGGCCGGGGTGCCGGGAGCGGTCGTGCCGGCGCCGCCGTTGGCGTCGGCGTAGTCCTTGCCGAGGACGACGCTGATGCCGGCCGCCGTGGTGGAGGTGAGGGTGGCTCCGGGGAACAGCGCGGCGACCTTCTCGGCGTTGGCCTTCTGCCCGGCGCCGTACTCGACCGTCGTGGTGAGCTTGTTGGTGGACTTCGCCTGGTTGACGCCGGTGACGGTGAACTGCGCCGCCTTCAGCGCGTCACCCGCCTTGGCACCCAGCCCGTTGACGGTCGTTCCGTTGTAGACCGCGACCCTGATCGGGGCCGCCGAGGTGCGCGCGGGCGGCGCGGTGGTGGTCGGCGGGGCCTCCGGGGTGACCGCGGGGGCGGCCGGGGCCTCCGGTGCTGCGGCGGCCTGCTCGCCGGTGGCGTCCTTGCCGTCCAGGGTGCGGTCGGCCTTGATGGCCTCCCACAGCTTGTCCACGTCGGGCTTCACCAGGTCGAGGTTGGCATCGCTGAAACGCCACGGCGGGGTCACGAACTTGAGGTCGTGCAGGTCGATGTTCTTCAGCGAGAGGGCGAAGGACATCAGCTTGTCGACCGAGTTGAGCCCCTCGTCCACCCGCAGCGACTTGGTGGCCGCGTCGGCCAGCGGCAGCAGGGTGGTGGGCTCCAGGCCCTTCTTCTTCACCGTGCTGATCATCGAACTCATGAAGGCCTGCTGACGCTTCATCCGGCCGATGTCGGAGCCGTCGCCGATGCCGTGCCGCAGCCGGACGTAGTCGAGCGCCTTCTGGCCCTCCACCTTCTGCCGTCCGGCCGGGAGCACCTGGGCGCCCCTCTTCTGGAGGTTCGGGTTGATGTCGCCCTCGTAGATGACCTTGGGCAGGCAGACCTCGACGCCGCCGACGGCCTTGGTCATCGCCGCGAAGCCCGAGAAGTCGACCACCAGGGTGTGGTCGACCCGGATCCCGGTGAGCTTCTCCACCGTGTTCTGGGTGCAGGCGGCGTTGCCCTCCGACGCGTCGCCCTGCGAGAACGCGGCGTTGAACAGGATGTCCTTGCCCTTCTGCTCCTTGGTCCACTTGCCGTTGGGGAGCTTGCAGGGCGGGATGGTCACCAGGGTGTTGCGCGGGATCGAGACGCCGATGGCGTTCTTGTGGTCGGCGTAGACGTGCAACAGGATCGTGGTGTCCGAGCGGGCCCCCTCGGCGTCGCCGCCGCCGAGGTCGGAGTTGCCGGCGCCCCGGCTGTCGGAGCCGATCAGCAGGATGTTCACCGGCTTGTTGCCGTTGGCGTCCGCCGCGGACTCCGGCGGACGGTCCTTGCTGAGCCCGTCCGAGTCGATGGTCTTGATGTTGCCGCTGAGCTTGAGGTAGATCGCCCCGCCGGTCCCGGCTATGAGCACCAGGGCGCCCACGGCCGTCCAGCCGACGATCTTCTTGATCTTGCGCTCGGGCTTCTTGCCGCGCCCGCCGGCCTTGCGGTGGCCCGAGCCGGCCGACCCGCCGTCGCCGCCCGCTCCGCCCCGGCCGCCCTTGCCCTGGGCCGCGCGCCTGGCCTCGGCCCGGCCACCGGCCCTGGGGGCCGGGATCGAGCCACCGGCGCCGGCCGTACCGGTGCCGGAACCGCCCGCGGCAGCGCCGTCCGCGGAGCCGCTCCCGGGCCCGCCCGGACCCGCCGAGCCGGTCGGGTCCTCCGAACGCGGCCTGGCCACGCTGGACCGACTCCTGTCTCGGCGACCCGACATCCCCGCACCTCTCACGGCTGTGTCCTCGAACGATCGGCTGCCAGCACGTCCACCCCGGCGCCACGTGGAGCATACAAGCCGACCGGAAACGACCTGTCGCCGCTCCGGGGCCTGGGGTCGCCGTCGAACCGCCGCAGCCCGCCCGGAGGACGGGCGGGGCGGTTCCCCCGGGGTCGCGGACGATCCCGGAGGGGTCCTCACTTCTTCTGACGCGGCAGCAGCGCGGTGACGGCGAAGGCCAGGGCCAGCAGCCCGGCGGCGACCGTGAAGGCGAGCCGGAAGCCTCCGGTGAGCGCCTCCGCCTCGGGGCGGCCGGCGGCGGCCAGGGCCTCGCCGCGCGAGGTGGCCAGGGTGGAGAGCACGGCCACCCCGAGCGCGGCGCCGACCTGCTGGGTGGTGTTGAACAGCCCGGAGGCGGTCCCGGCGTCCTCCTCGCCGGCGTCGGACATGCCCAGCGCGGCCAGGCCGGAGAGCACCAGCCCGCCACCGCCGACGAGCAGCATGGTCGGCAGCAGGTCGACCAGGTAGCCCGCGTCGGCCGGCAGCCGGGCCAGCAGTCCGAGCGCCGCGACCAGCAGCCCGAGGCCGGCCAGCAGGACGGCGCGCTCGCCGAACCGGGCGCTCAGCCGGGCGGAGAGCAGCAGGGAGACGGCGCCGATGGCGACGGCGGCCGGGAGCATGGCGAGACCGGTGGCGGCGGGCCCGTAGCCGCGGACGTTCTGCAGGTAGAGGGCCACCAGGACCTGGAAGCCGAACATCCCGGAGATGACCAGCACCTGCACCGCGTTGGCGGTGGAGACGGCCCGCGAGCGGAACATCCGCAGGGGCAGCAGCGGCGTGGCGGCCAGCGCCTGCCGGACCAGGAAGCCGACCAGCAGGACCAGCGAGAGCGCGCCGAGGCCGAGGGTCCGCGCGGAGGTCCAGCCGTGCTCGGCGGTGCCGACGACGGTGTAGATGCCGAGCATCAGCGCCGCCGTGATCAGCACCGCGCCCAGGACGTCGGCGCCGACCCGCAGCCCGGGGCCCCGGTCGGGGGCCAGGACGCGCAGCGCCAGCAGGGCGGCGGTCAGGCCGAGCGGCAGGTTGATCAGGAAGATCCAGTGCCAGTCCAGCGCCTCGGTGAGGACGCCGCCGAGGACCTGGCCGATCGACGCGCCGGCCGCGCCGACGAAGCTGAACACGCCGATGGCCGGCCGCGCTCGCCCGGCTCGGGGAAGAGCGTGACGAGCATGCCGAGGCTGACCGAGGAGGCCAGGGCGCCGCCGACGCCCTGCAGGAAGCGGGCGGCGATCAGCAGCTCCGGGCCGGTGGCGAGGGCGCACAGCAGCGAGGCCGCGGTGAACAGCGCCAGGCCGGAGACGAACACCTTCCGGCGGCCGACGAGGTCCCCGAGCCGGCCGGCGAGCAGGAGCAGCCCGGCGAAGGCGATCAGGTAGGCGTTGACGGTCCAGGTCAGGCCGGCGGGGGTGAAGCCGAGGTCCTGCTGGATGGCCGGCAGGGCGACCGTGACGATCGAGCCGTCCAGGACGATCATCAGCATCCCCGCGCAGAGCACCGCCAGGGCGAGGGCTCGCGAGCGGGTCGGGGCGGGCGCGCTCGGAGCGGCTGCCTTCGACGCTTGGGCGGTCGGGGCGTGCGTGGTCATAACGGGTCTCCCGGTGGGTCGGCTACCGGGTAAGACGTTTAGCAGATGGTTTTGTTGTGGACTATCTCTTGCGAGAGAATCTTCCTGGGGATGATCCTCTTCCTTGCTTCAGCCTCGGGAACGGCCTCAGCCTCGGGAACGACGGGCCCGGCGGACCGTCCGCTCGCTCTCCACCGGCTCCGCCAGCGGCCCGCCCACCAGCCGGGTCAGCGCCACGAGAAAGGCGGTGCGCTCGTCCTCCGGCAGCGCCTCCAGCACGTCCCGGTGCACCCGGTCGGCGATCGCGGTGCCCTGCTCGACGGCCCGCTCCCCCGCCTCGGTCACCGAGATGATCCGGGCCCGGCGGTCGACGGCGGACGGCCGGCGCTCGGCCAGCCCGGCCTTCTCCAGCTCGTCGACGGTGACCACCATGGTGGTCTTGTCCAGGTCCGCCAGCTCGGCCAGCTGGATCTGGGTGCGCTCGGCCTCCATCGCGTGGAACAGCACGCAGTAGGCGCGCGGGGTGATCCCGAGCTCGGTGAACGCGGCCGACATCCGGGTCGCGAGCACATGGCTGGCGTGGTCCAGCAGGCCGGAGAGGTCACGGATCTGCCGCACGGGCGGGCTGGTCGTCATGCCTTCGAGATTAGCAACGACCGTCCGCCGACGGACGATCCCGTGCGGGACTGTTTCCGACCAGCGGGCACCGCAGTACGCCGGGTTACGGGATGCCGAGCTCGAACAGCGCGTACCCCGCGTACCAGCCCGCCGCCACCGCCGGCATCGCGAACAGCCCGGCCACCGTGCTCGGCCGCAGCCGGCGCAGCGCCACCGCCAGGCCGACGCACAGCGGGAAGGCCGGCAGCAGGTAGCGCGAGATGTTGCCGTAGATCTGGTTGCTGCTCAGCGCCATGAAGACGGTCAGCAGCGTGTAGATCACCAGGACCAGCGGCGGCCGCAGCCGCAGCAGCAGCACCAGCAGTCCGGGCAGGGCGATCAGCAGGCACACCGCGATGAGGTCCGGCGCCGGATTGGACTGCCAGAACGTCCAGTGCCCGGTGACCGTGTCCAGGGTGCTGCTCAGGGTGGACGAGCCCCAGTCGAAGTAGCGGTTCCAGGCGCCGCGCTGGAGCTTGAAGTACCCGGTCCAGTCGCCCATCCGCCAGCCGACCCAGGCGATGTACCCGAGCATGCCCCAGGGGGTGATCAGCATCGCGGTCAGCGGCCGGGCCACCCCGTCGGTGCGCCGAACCAGCGCCACCAGCGCCGAGATCGAGACCGCGGCGATCACCGTGGCCGCCGTCGGCCGGTTGAGACCGGCCACCAGGGCGAGGGTCCCGGCGGCGATCCAGCGGCGGGTCATCACGCAGTAGCAGGCCCAGGCCGAGAGGGCGACGAACAGGGAGTCGGAGTAGACCGCCCACTCCACGCCCGAACCCGGGAACAGGCCCCAGATCACCGCCGCCGTCACACCGGCCCGGAAGCCGCCGAGCCGCTCCGCGATCGCGAAGATCCCGGCGGCGGCGACGAAGGAGGCCAGCACCGAGACGACGATCCCCGAGCCGTACGGTCCGAGGCCGGTCACCGCCCCGACCAGCCGCATCAGCCAGGGGTAGAGCGGGAAGAACGCCGCCGAGTTCTCGTAGTAGGTGGCCAGCGGGTAGCCGTGCAGCGGGATCAGCTGCGGGTCGTAGCCGTTCTCCGCGATCCGCTGGTACCAGATGCCGTCCCAGGTGCCGAGCACGTCCCAGGGGCGGGCGCCGCCGCCGCGCCCCGGGTCCTTCTTCAGGAAGTCCTCGGTGTGCGAGAGCAGCAGCAGGAAGACCGTCAGCCCGGTCGCCTTGACCACCGCGTACGCGCCGAGCGCCGGCGCGAAGCGGTCCACCAGGGCGCCGATCCGGCCCGGGCCCTGGGCCGGGGCGTCCGGGCTGTCCGGCCGACCGGTCTCCTCCGGGTCCACCGACCCGGACGGCGGCGACGAAGAGGAGGAGTACGACGAGGGCACGCCCGCGCCCCCGCCCGACGACTCGGTGCTCGATGCCGTGCTCATCAGCTCTGGTACTCCCCGCCCCACTCGCGTCCGGCGCGCCGACCGACACCGCGACGCCGGGCGAGCCTACGACACCCCGGTCGCCGCACGGGCGGGCAGCCCGCCCCGCGGGCGGACGGGCGGGTCGTGGACGGACCGGCCGCCGGAGCGGCGGGGTCGGGCCCGGCCCCGCCGGGAGACCCGGAAGAGGTGGGAGAGGTAGGGGAGGTGGGGAGGTGGTGCCGACGGCGTCCGCCGTCGGCACCGGGGGCGGCAACGCCGCGAGCCGCCACTCCGCACCCCAGGAGGGAAGCGCGGGAGCGGCGGCTCGCACCGGCCGGACCGAGGAACGATCAGCCGTTGTTGACGCAGGTGTTGCCGAAGGACGGGTTCAGCAGACCGATGATGTCGATCGTGTTGCCGCACAGGTTGACCGGCACGTGCACCGGAATCTGGAGCTGGTTGCCGGAGATGACACCCGGGGAACCGGCGGCGACGCCCTCGGCGCCGGAGCTGGCCATCGCGGAACCGGCACCGGCGGCCACGATGCCGACAACAGCGGCGCCGACGGCGGCCGTCTTCTTGATGCTCATGAGGAGCCTCCTGACTGTTCGACAGAGATGCACGGGGAGTGCGACATCTCCAACGAGACCCGGTCGAGCCGGTTGCGAGGGCATGCCCACTGTCACCCATCCGGACGAACGGACCCCCGTCCGGGCATTCGGGTGACTGCCGCATCCGACCGTTTCCCCCGGCGCGCTGCCTCGTTCTCACAGTCGGAACACGCTCCACCTGCCCGCTACGACGAGGAGATCCGCCGCCGGTCCAAGCCCGTCCGGAATTCCTCCCGGTCGCGCGTCGATGCGAATTCTTCCCGGCCGTGCGGGAATCGTTCGCGGCGCACGGTACCGCGGCGGCCGCTCATCGCCCGCGCCACGGGCGACACGCGCCATCTGGGCCGCCCGAGTGACAATCACGGTATTCCCAGAAGCCACCGGGCCAGGATTTCACCTCGCCCGGATCCCGACTATTCCACAGACGGTCGGGCAGAAATCGGAGGAAGAACCACATGCGTAACCTCAAGAAGGCTGCCGCCCTGTCCCTCGCCGCCGCCGGCCTGGTGGTCGGTGCGGCCGGTGGCGCGTTCGCCAGCTCCGGTGCCCAGGGCGTCGCCGCCGGTTCCCCGGGTGTGCTCTCCGGCAACCAGATCCAGATCCCGGTGCACATCCCGGTCAACGTCTGCGGCAACTCCATCGGGGTCGTCAGCATCCTGAACCCGGCGTTCGGCAACACCTGCATCAACCACGGCTGACCCGGCCGTCGCCGCACCGGCGACAGTCGATCGGCCGTGCCCGGGCCGCACCCGCCACGAGCGCGGTGCGGCCCGCTCAACCCGTGTGTGATCTAGGAGATCAACCCCCATGCAGAACGTGAAGAAGGCCGCCGTCCTCTCCGCCGCCGCCGCCGGCCTGGTGCTCGGCGCCGCGGGCGGTGCCGCCGCCAGCTCCGGCGCGGAGGGCGTCGCCGCCGGCTCGCCCGGTGTCGCCTCCGGCAACCAGCTCCAGGTCCCGGTGCACATCCCGGTCAACCTGTGCGGCAACTCCATCAACGTGATCGGTCTGCTGAACCCCGCGTTCGGCAACACCTGCATCAACGCGGAGGCCGAGCACCACCACCACGACATGGACGACTGCTGATCCCCATCGGCACGCGTTCCGCCCGCACTGCCCCCCGGCCCGTCGGCCGGGGGGCGGTTCGGCGTACCCGGGCGCGGTCCGGCCGCCCGGGGCACCCCTCCCCCCGAAGGTGATTGCGCATGGTTTCGAAGAAGAGCGGGGCCAGCCTCGCCGCCGCCCTGGGCGCCGCGGTGCTGCTCGGCGGTGCCGGTGCGGGCGCGGCGCACGCGGCCCCCGCCGAGGGCGGTGCCGCCCTGGCCAAGACCGACGTCAACCAGGCGCTCGGCGGCACCACCACCGGGCTCGGTTACGCCGTGGCGCCGGTCAAGGACCTCCGCCTGGACCCGTGGGCCAACTCCTCGGCCGACGTGCTGAACAACGGCGCGACCGTGCAGCCGGAGAACTCCGGCCTGGCACCGATCGGCACCGACCTGCTGACCGGGCCACTCAGCGCCGGCGGCGGTCCGCGCGACCTGCCGCTGGTCGGCGGAGTGCTCGGCACGCTGCCGGGCTGAGCCGCCGCACCGGCACCGCGCACGCCGGAGCCCGGCACCCCGTCCTGCGACACGGGGTACCGGGCTCCCGGGCTGTCCGGGGCCGGACGGCCCTCCCTACAGCTGGGCCAGGCCCGCCAGGCCGGTCTCCTGGACCACACCGGTGGTGGTCGCGGTCGTGGTGGTCGCCAGGTTGTCCACCGAGTCGGTCACCGAGATCCGCTCGTCCTCGTTGCCCAGCGTGGCGCTGGCGCCGGGCACCGCCTGCACCGCGCCGGTCACCAGCCGCGGGTCGATCTCGTCCACCTTGACCCGGCCGTCGGCGAGCTGACCGGTGCCGTCCTGGGCCAGCGCGAGCGGCTTGCCGAGACCGATCCCGGGGGTGTCGGCGTGCAGCGGCGCCGCCGGGGCGTCCAGCAGCAGCTCGCCGAGGTCGGCGCCCTGGTCCAGCAGCGGCAGCGGCAGCTCGGCCTTGGCGGTCGGACCGACCCGGCCGGTGCCCAGCGGCGGCACGATGCGCTCCGGGATCAGCGCGTCCCCGGTGGTGTGGGCGGGCACCGGGGGCATCAGCAGCGAGGTCGGGATGCCGCCCGAGATCCGGCTGTCCAGCGGCGCGAGCGGGATGTCCACCGGCACCTGCTGGGTGGCCAGCTGCTCCTCCAGCGCCCCCACCTGCTCGGGCCCGACCGGGGCGGCGGAGGCCGCCCCCTGGGAGGCGAGCATGCCCGCACCGACCGCCAGCAGCATCGCGCCGGCCCGCTTGGAGAACCTCATGCTTTTCACCGTTCTGCCTGTCCGTAGTGGAGATCTCTACAGGGAAGGCTGCGCGGGCGCAGCCGAAAGCAATGTGCTCAACGAGCGACCCGGATCCCGGATTGCGGCCGTTAACCGGTTCGGGCTAATAATCCGACAAGAAACACCCGGCCGTCGCGCCTCCCGGACTCTTTTCAGAAATCCCCGTAACCTTCCGTGCCGTCATTCTTTGATCTGAGCGTCAGTGACCGCAGACCGGGTCTGAGCGTTGTACGCGTTGTACGCACGGAAACCAAGAGCTTTTCAGAGAGGGATCTCCCCATGATCCAGAAGTCCTTCGCGGCCGCCGGCCTGGCCGCCGCCGCGCTGGCCGCCGCCGCGGCGCCGGCCTCGGCCATCGGTGACTCGGACGGCTCCGCCGGGTCGTTCCAGGGCAACGGCGGCACCAACTTCACCGGCACCGTCGGTGACCACAGCCCGAACTTCCACTTCCTGGACAACGCGAACGTCTGCCTGCCCGAGATCCACAACATCGCGGTCGGCGTCCTCGGCGTGGCCGTCCCGGTCGAGGTCCCGATCGCCAACAGCGGTGGCAAGCAGTACTGCACCCAGGGCCAGGGCACCCAGAGCAAGGGCGACTCGGGCGTCTCCCACCTGATCGGCTGACCTGCTCGTCCCAAGCTGCGTCACCCCTCCTGATCCACCCTTCGAATCGCTCCCCGATTCACCCCTGAGAGGAACACCGAAATGATCAAGAAGTCTCTCGCCGCCGCCGGTCTGGCCGCCGCCGCCATCGCGATGTCCGCCGGTTCCGCCTCCGCCATCGCCGACTCGGACGGCGCCGCCGTCTCCGCCCAGGGCAACGGCGGCACCAACCAGACCGGCACCCACGGCGACCACAGCCCGAACTTCCACACCCTCGACAACGCGAACATCTGCCTGCCGGAGGTCCACAACATCGCGGTCGCCGTCCTCGGCGTGGCCGTCCCGGTCGAGGTGCCGATCCTCAACAGCACCCCGAAGCAGATCTGCAACGTCGGCCAGAACACCCAGTCCTCGGGCGACGCGGGTGTCTCGCACCTGATCGGCTGATCAGGCCGCACGGCGCGACGGAGGGCCCGGGGACGTCTGGTCCCCGGGCCCTCCGGGCGTACCGGGCCGGACGCCGACCGGGCCGCACCGGCGGCGTCCGGCCGGGTGACAGGCCGTCGGCGGGGCGCGTGGGGCGCCGCGACGGACGGCAGCGTGTGGTCCCGTGTCAGGGCCGGCTCCCGGCAACGGACCGGAGCACACGTCAGAGGCAGAGCGTCCGCACGGGGCGCTCCGGAAGAGAGGGCAGATCCATGAAGAACAAGCTGGTCAAGGTCACTCTGACCGCCGTCGGCGCGCTGGCGCTGGCCGGCCTGGCCGCCCCGGCGGCGTCCGCGCACGTCGGCCTGGCCGGCGGCGCCGAGTTCGCCGCCTCGGCCCACCCGGTGTTCGCGGCCGGCGAGTGGGGTGGCATCGCCCACACCTCGCACATCCACACCGGTGCGCACGGCTGGGGCGCCGCCACCTCCACCGACGCGGTCGGCGGCGAGGAGGGCTTCGCCCACATCGCCGACTGGTAGCAAGCACGGAGGCCGGGCCCCCTCCCGAAGGGGGCCCGGCCTCCGCCGTGTCCGGGGATCCTGTCCCGGTCCCGGTCCGGCTACTTCACCATCGCGGCGGCCTCGAGGGCCCAGTAGGTGAGGATCTGCTCGGCGCCGGCCCGGCGCAGCGAGGTCAGCGTCTCCAGGATCATCCGCTCGCGGTCGATCCAGCCGTTGGCCGCGGCCGCCTCGACCATCGCGTACTCGCCGGACACCTGGTACGCGGAGACCGGCACCGGCGAGGCGTCGGCGACCTGGCGCAGGATGTCGAGGTAGGCCATGCCGGGCTTGACCATCACCAGGTCGGCGCCCTCGGCGACGTCCAGCTCCAGCTCCCGCAGCGCCTCCCGGGCGTTGGCCGGGTCCTGCTGGTAGCTCTTGCGGTCGCCCTTCAGCGAGGAGCCGACCGCCTCCCGGAACGGGCCGTAGAACGCCGAGGCGTACTTGGCGGTGTAGGCGAGGATGCCGACGTCCTGGTGGCCGGCCTCGTCCAGGGCCCGGCGGACCACCCGGATCTGGCCGTCCATCATCCCGGATGGGCCGACCAGGTGGACGCCCGCGTCCGCCTGCACCCGGGCCATCTCGGCGTAGCGCTCCAGGGTGGCGTCGTTGTCCACCGAGCCGTCCTCGGCCAGCACACCGCAGTGGCCGTGGTCGGTGTACTCGTCCAGGCAGAGGTCCGACATGACCACCAGGGAGTCGCCGACCTCGGCGACCACGTCCCGGATCGCCTGCTGGAGGATGCCGTCCGGGTTGGTGCCCTCGGTGCCGGTCGCGTCCTGCGTCTCGGGGACGCCGAACAGCATGACGCCGCCCAGGCCGGCCTCGGCCGCCTCGGTGACGGTCTTGCGCAGGGTCTCCCGGGTGTGCTGGACCACGCCCGGCATCGACGAGACCGGGACCGGCTCGCGCACGCCCTCGCGGACGAACAGCGGCAGGATCAGCTCCGCCGGGTGCAGCCGGGTCTCCGCGACCAGCCGGCGCATCGCCGGGGTCGAGCGCAGTCGGCGCGGGCGGACGTACGGGAATTCAGCGGACACGGCTTCTCTCTCCGAACGGTGGTGCTGGTGCCGGGGGCGGCGGGTGGTCCGCCCCCGGCCTCGATTCAGCGCGCGGCCTTGCGGCGCGAGCCGGGGCGGCGCTCACTGGGCCGGTAGACCGGCTCTCCGGCGGCGGTCGCGGTGTCCCGGCGCTTGGCCCCGAAGTCTGCCAGGGCCTGGGCCAGCGCCGCGGCCGACGGGGCCGGGGCCATCACGTCGACCCGCAGGCCGTGCTCCTCGGCGGTCTTCGCGGTGGCCGGGCCGATGCAGGCGATGACCGTCACGTTGTGCGGCTTGCCCGCGATGCCGACCAGGTTCCGCACGGTCGAGGACGAGGTGAACAGCACCGCGTCGAAGCCGCCGCCCTTGATCGCCTCCCGGGTCTCGGCCGGCGGCGGCGAGGCGCGCACCGTCCGGTACGCCGTCACGTCGTCGACCTCCCAGCCCAGCTCGACCAGGCCGGCCACCAGGGTCTCGGTGGCGATGTCGGCGCGCGGCAGCAGCACCCGGTCGATCGGGTCGAACACCGGGTCGTAGGGCGGCCAGTCCTCCAGCAGCCCGGCCGCGGACTGCTCCCCGGACGGCACCAGGTCCGGCTTCACACCGAAGTCGACCAGCGCCTGCGCGGTGGTCTCGCCGACCGCCGCGACCTTGATCCCGGCGAACGCCCGGGCGTCCAGGCCGTACTCCTCGAACTTCTCGCGCACCGCGCGCACCGCGTTCACCGAGGTGAAGGCGATCCACTCGTACCGGCCGGTGACCAGGCCCTTGATCGCCCGCTCCATCTGCTGCGGGGTGCGCGGCGGCTCGACCGCGATGGTCGGCACCTCCTGCGGCACCGCGCCGTACGAGCGCAGCTGCTCGGACAGGCCGTGCGCCTGCTCCTTGGTGCGCGGCACCAGGACGTTCCAGCCGAACAGCGGCTTGGTCTCGAACCAGGAGTGCGAGGAGCGGTGGGCGACCTGCTCACCGACCACGGCTATGACCGGGGTGGCGGGGTCCACCGGGGCGGACACCGGCGCGGGCAGCACCCGGGCGGCCTTGAGGTCCGCCGCGATGGTGGCCAGGGTCGCGGTGAAGGTCCGCTGGCGGCTGGTGGTGCCGGAGAGCGTGGCGCTGAGCGCCGACTCCGGCTTGCGGCCGTTGGAGACCAGCGCGTTGGCGGTGGCCGGCAGCTGGCCCAGGGTGGTGCGCACGACCAGGGTGGTCTCCGGCGCGCCCAGGTCCACCGGGGAGCCGGCCAGCAGCGCGGCGGCCTCCACGAAGCGGACGTCCGCCCCGGCGGCACCGCGCAGCGGCACCCCCGCGTAGGCCGGCACGCCGACCGACTGGGCGACGCCCGGGATCACCTCGAAGGCGATCCCGGCCCCGGCGCAGCCGAGCATCTCCTCGGCTGCGCAGCCGTCCAGGCCCGGGTCGCCGTCGACGGTCCGCACCACGTGCTTGCCGGAGCGCACGGCCTCGGCGACCAGGCGCGCCAGGTCGAAGTCCGGCCCCTCGGTGCCGGGGGCGTGCACCTGCACGCCGGAGGGACAGTGGCTGCGCACGGCGGCCGCGGTCAGCGGGTCGGCGACCAGGACGTCGGCCGAGGCCAGGACCTCGACCGCGCGCAGGGTCAGCAGGCCCGGGTCGCCGGGGCCCGCGCCCAGGAAGGTGCACCGGCCGGTGGCGGGCACCGTGCCCCCGAACGGGCTGTCGGCCGGGAACGGGCTGTCGGTGGCGGCGGTGGGGCTCATCGGGCTCGCTCCCCCATCAGGGCGGCCGCGCCCGCGTCGAGCAGCCGGGCGGCCAGCGCGCGGCCTAGGGCCACCGCCTGCTGCTCGGCGGTCTCGTCGAGGACGATCGGACCGTGGGCGGACATCTTCAGCAGGTCGGCGCCGTCGACGGTGCCGACCACGCCCTCCAGCCGCAGTTCGGATCGGTGGTCCCAGCCGGCCAGTGCGGCGACCGGTGCGGAGCAGCCGGCCTCCAGGGCGGCGAGCAGGGCCCGCTCGGCGGCCACCGCGACCCGGGTGGGGGCGTGGTCGAGAGCAGCCAGCGCGGCGGCCAGACCAGTGTCGGCCGCGGTGCACTCGATCGCGAGCGCGCCCTGGCCGGGGGCCGGGACCATCAGCTCGGGGTCGAGGTGCTCGGTGATCTCCGCGGACCGGCCGAGCCGGTTCAGACCCGCGGTGGCCAGCACCACGGCGTCCAGCTCGCCGGAGGCCACGAAGCCGATCCGGGTGTCCACGTTGCCGCGGATCGCGACGGTCTCCAGCCGGTCGCCGCGTTCGCGGGCCCAGGCGTTCAGCTGCGCCATGCGGCGCGGCGAGCCGGTGCCGATCCGGGCCGGGCGGCCGGCTCCGGCCAGCTTCTCCACCAGTTCGCCGAGGGTCAGGCCCTCGCGCGCCACCAGGGCGTCGCGGCTGTCCTCGCGCTCGGGGACGGCGGCCAGCAGCAGGCCCTCGGGGGCCGCGGTGGGCAGGTCCTTGAGCGAGTGCACGGCGAAGTCGATCCGGCCCTCCAGCAGCGCGTCGCGCAGCGCGGAGACGAACACACCGGTGCCGCCGATCTGGGCCAGCGCCTCTCGGGAGGTGTCGCCGTAGGTGGTGATCTCCACCAGCTCGACGGGGCGCCCGGTGAGGCGGGTCACGTCGCGGGCGACCATGCCCGACTGGGCCATGGCGAGCGCGCTGCGCCGGGTGCCGAGCCGCAGGGGTGCCGCGGTGGTGTCCGGTGCCTGGCCGGTGAGCGGTTGACCGTTCATGGGGTGATCGTCCCGGTGGTACTCGTGGGATGGCTGACGGTTCATCCGGCGACCCCGCCCGCGGGCTGGGTGCCGATCGGAGTGCCCGAGACCGCGTGGACGGCGGCCGGGTCGAGGTCGAACAGTTCACGCAGTGCCTCCGCGTAGGAGGCGCCGCCGGGTTCGGCGGCCAGCTGCTTCACCCGCACGGTGGGCGCGTGCAGCAGCTTGTCGACGACCCGGCGGACGGTCTGGCCGATCTCCGCGCGCGAGCGCTCGTCGAGACCGGGCAGCCGGGAGTCCAGGCGGGCCAGCTCGGTGGCGACCACTCCGGAGGCCATCGCGCGCAGCGCCACCACGGTGGGGGCGATCCGCGCGGCCCGCTGGGCGGCGCCGAAGGCGGAGACCTCCTCGGCGACGATGCCGGTGACGGCGTCGACGTCCCCGGCGCCGGGGGTGGCGGCGTGGGCGTGCGAGAGGCTCTCCAGGTCGACCAGGAGCGCGCCGGGCATCTCGTGCACGGCGTGGTCGACGTCGCGCGGCATGGCGAGGTCGAGGAAGGCGAGGGGGGTGGCGGCGGCGCGCGAAGCGACGGCGGCGGCGACGTCGTCCGCCCCGATCACCGTGCCGGCCGCGCCGGTGCAGGAGATCACCAGGTCGACGTCGGCCAGCGCCTCGGGCACCTTGGCCAGGTCCAGGGTGCGGGCGACGTCCCCGCCGAGGATCTCGACCAGCCGCTCGGCGCGCTCCGGCGTCCGGTTGGCGATCAGCAGGTCCGTCACGCCCGTGCGGACCAGGGTGGCGGCGGCCAGCGAGCTCATCGAGCCCGCGCCGACCACCAGTGCCCGCTTGCCCGCGATCGCGCCCGCGCCGGCCGCGACCTGCTCCAGGCCGAAGGTCACCAGGGACTGGCCGGCCTTGTCGATGCCGGTCTCGCTGTGCGCCCGCTTGCCGACCCGCAGGGCCTGCTGGAAGAGCTCGTTGAGGCCGCGCGCGGCGGTGTGCTCCTCCTGCGCCTTGGCCAGGGCGTCGCGCAGCTGGCCGAGGATCTGGCCCTCGCCGACCACCATCGAGTCCAGGCCGCAGGCCACCGAGAAGAGGTGGTGGACCGCGCGGTCCTCGTAGTGGACGTAGAGGTGGGAGGTCAGCTCCTCCAGGTCGACCCCGCTGTGGTGGGCGAGCAGCAGCGACAGCTCGGCGACGCCGGCGTGGAACTTGTCCACGTCCGCGTACAGCTCGATCCGGTTGCAGGTGTTGACCAGTGCCGCCTCGGCGACGGTCGCGGACGCGGCCGCGTCGTGCAGCAGCCGGGTCGGCACCTCACCGGTCAGCGCGGCCCGCTCCAGCACGCCGACCGGGGCCGTGCGATGGCTCAGCCCTACGACGAGAAGACTCACGCCCGCCCCCTGGTCCCACGATTCTCGGTCCCGCTCATGCCGGCATCACCGCGGACAGCTCGCCCTCGCCGGGCTTGCCGGGCTTGCCCGGTGCCGTCGGCTCGGCGTCCTTGGCCGTCTCGGCGGCGGTGCGGGGCTTGGTGCTGCCGCCGGCCGCGCGGCGCAGCTTGGCCGCGGCGGCGCGGACCGGGCCGGGGGCGCGGTCGAGCACGGACTCCGTGCGGTCCGGCTCGTCGCCGGCCTTGCGCTGCTCGTGGAAGGCGAGGATCTGCAGCTCGATGGAGAGGTCCACCTTGCGCACGTCCACGCCGTCCGGGACGGTCAGCACGGTCGGGGCGAAGTTCAGGATGCTGGTGACACCGGCCTCGACCAGCCGGTCGCAGACCTGCTGGGCGGCGCCGGGCGGCGTGGTGATGACACCGATCGAGACGTGCTGGCTCTCCACGATGGACTCCAGTTCGTCCATGTGGCGCACCGGCAGGCCGGCCGCGCTGCTGCCGACCACGGTCGGGTCGGCGTCCAGCAGGGCGGCCACCCGGAAGCCCCGGGAGGCGAAGCCGCCGTAGTTGGCGAGCGCGTGGCCGAGGTTCCCGATGCCGACGATGACGACCGGCCAGTCCTGGGTCAGGCCCAGCTCGCGGGAGATCTGGTAGACGAGGTACTCGACGTCGTAGCCGACCCCGCGGGTGCCGTACGAGCCCAGGTAGGAGAAGTCCTTGCGCAGCTTGGCGGAGTTCACCCCGGCCGCGGCCGCCAGCTCCTCGGAGGAGACGGTCGGGACCGAGCGCTCGGAGAGCGCGGTGAGCGCGCGCAGGTACAGCGGAAGCCGGGCGACCGTCGCCTCCGGGATGCCCCGGGCGCGCGAAGGTCGACGCGCGGCGCCCTGGTCGGGCGTCTGCGAACTGCTCTGTGGTGATCGGCCGATTGCCACGGTGCTCCTGTGGGTGAAGCTGGGCTTTGGCAGCCAGGCTATGCGTTTGTGAACGTGTGCACAAAGATGGTGTCCGATTTGTCCACACACAGTGATGCGCATCACGCCGTGGACCCCATAGCACCGGCGGCTTTCCGGGCCGCCGCCGGGGGCGGTTCAAGGGGTGGCCGAGGGCCGCACAGCAGGCCGTTCGGCAGCACCGGCGGAGCCGGACGGGAGGACCCCCGCAGGACCAGCGGCACCGGCTCCCCGGACGGGCGGGACCGGGCCCGCCCCAGCCTCGGCCACGGCACCCCGGCCGCCTCCCGCAGCGGCCGCGCCCAGTCGTCCGGCGGGCAGGACGGCGCGTCCAGGCAGTGGCGGAGCAGACCGGCGGTGGCCCGGGCGTCGCCGAGCGCGGTGTGCGCGGCGAAGCCGCCGAGGCCGGCCGCCGCCACACAGGCCGCCAGGCCGAAGCCGCCGGCCTCCGGCAGGTGGGCCCGGGCCAGCCGCATCGTGCACAGCGAGGGCACCGGCGGCAGCGGGACCCCGATCCGGGCGAACTCACGGTCCAGGAAGGCGTGGTCGCAGGTGACGTGATGGCCGACCAGCACCCGGCCGGTCAGCAGCTCCAGCAGCAGCGGCGCGATCTCGCGGAAACGCGGGGCGCCCTCGACGTCCTCCTGCGCTATCCGGTGCACATGGGTCGGTCCGACCGGGCCGACCGGGTCCAGCAGGGTGCAGAACTCGCCCTCGGGGCGGAGCCGCTCGTCCAGCAGCACCACCGCCACCTCGACCACCCGGTGCCGCCAGGGGCTGCGGCCGGTCGCCTCCACGTCCACCACGGCGAAGCCCCCGCGCGCGGGGGACGGCTCGGCGGGCGTGCCTAAGGGCGGACCGGGAAGCATGGAGGCACTCCTCGTGTGCTCAGCCCCCCATGGGCGCGGACGAGTTCGATCGTAAGCCGACCGACGGCCGGTGCCCCAAGCCGGGAACGCGGAATCTTCACAACGATTCGGCGAACCGCCCCCGCCGTTCGGCGGGGGCGCGGGTCAGGCGCCGAGCGCGCTGCGCAGGCGCTTCTCGTCCACCCGCCAGAAGTCGTGCTGGCGCCCGTCGATCAGGGTCACCGGGATCTGCTCCCAGTAGAGGTGGTGCAGCTCCGGGTCCTGGGTGATGTCCTTCTCCTCGAAGGCCGCGCCGAGCTCGGCGGCCACCCGGACGATCACCTCCCGGGCGTCGTCGCACAGATGGCAGCCGGGCTTGGCCACCAGGGTCACCGTCCGGTCGGCCGGCCCCGGGCCCCGGTTCTTGTCACGTCGCAGCAGTGGACTCACCCCGCCATTGTGCGACGCCCCGACGCGCGGGCCGGACCCGGCCGCCCCTTCCGCCGTTCACCCGTCGGGCACGTCGCCGTCACGGCCGCCGCACAGGTGGCTGGCTATGCTCGATGGCATGGCCGTGCTCCGAAGGCTCACCCAGTCAAGGCGCCCCACCGGCTCGCGGGCCGCGCTGGCGGGCGAGGCCGCGGCGGAGGCGGCGGAGGCCGCCCTGCGGGCCGCCCCGGCACCGGCCGGGGAGGCCCCGGCGGAGCCGGCCGGAGGCACCGGACCGGCGGCGGACACCCGGTCGGCCGAGGAGGCGGAGCCCGCCGGGGACGCCGAGTCCGCCCGGCGCGGCAGGGCACCGAGGCCCCCCGCCGAGAACCACACCCCCGAGCCGGACGACCCGCGCGCCGCCGCCTTCTTCGACTGCGACAACACCATCCTGCGCGGGGCCGCGATCTTCTACCTCGGGGTCGGCCTCTACCGCCGGGGCTTCCTCACCCGCCGCGACATCGCGCGCTTCGCCTGGCAGCAGGCCTGGTTCCGGCTGTACGGCGCCGAGGACCCGGACCACATGGCCGACGCCCAGCACACCGCCCTGGGCCTGGTCGCCGGCAAGCGCACCGCCGAGCTGGAGGCGCTCTGCGAGGAGGTCTTCGAGGAGGTCATCGCCGACAAGGTGTGGCCGGGCACCCGTGCCCTGGTCCAGATGCACCTGGACGCCGGGCAGCGGGTCTGGCTGGTCACCGCCGCGCCGGTGGAGGTGGCCCGGATCATCGCGGCCCGGCTCGGCATGACGGGGGCGCTCGGCACGGTCGCCGAGGCCCGCGACGGCGCGTACACCGGCCGACTGGTCGGCGAGCTGCTGCACGGGCCGGCCAAAGCGGCGGCGGTGGGCTCGCTGGCCCGGCGGGAGCGGCTCGACCTCGACCGCTGCGCCGCGTACAGCGACTCGGCCAACGACATCCCGATGCTCTCGCTGGTGGGCCATCCCTACGTGGTGAACCCGGACGGCGCGCTGCGGCGCCACGCCCGCGCGCAGGGCTGGCGGGTCCGGGACTTCCGGACCGGGCGGAAGGCCGCCCGGGTCGGGCTGCCGGCCGCCGCCGCGCTCGGCGTGGCCGCGGGCGCCGTCGCGGCCTGGGCCGCGCTGCACCGTCGGCACCGCTGCTGAACGGAGCGGACCCCGCGCCGGGCGGAGCAGGCCGAACGGCTCGGCCGAGCGGCCGGGCGGAGCGGACCGCGCGGAGGGCCGCCGGCGGCCCGCGCCGAGGGTGAGTCCGGTCAATTCGCGCGCTGACGATGCCGCCCGTACGGGCGAACTCCCGCGCGTCGCGGGTCCGTCCGGCCCCCTCGACCGAACTCGCCAGTCAGTGACCGGATCTGATCGTTCGCCAGCTCGCCAAAGTCGGGGGTTATCGGGCCCCGGAACCGGGAAACCGCCCGCCTCACCACCGAATTGGTCACCAGGCGCACCCGTTCTGTCACGTTGAGCCAGGCGATCGCCGACATGTTCGGTCACTGTCGGCCGGATATCCGTCCAATGCGGATCCCAAACGACCACTTCGACCACACGGTGTAGCTGTCATTGCACAAAGCGTTATTCTCTCCTGGATGCACGTCACCCAACCGCCCCAGCGCGACCCGGGGGGCGCGGACGTGCTCTCCGCGCAGGCGGAGGTGATCCGTCCACAGTTCTGCCTCTGGGAGTCCCGTGTACCCACCCGTCCGGAACGACGCGCCTGCACCCTCCCGCCCGTCGTCCGCGCCCCTGCGCTCCCGCACCAGCCTCCGCGGCCGCCCGGTCCCGCCCCGGCAGATCTCCACCGGCCTGGAGCTGCTGCGCACCCTGCTCCGCAGCCAGCTCCCCGTCACCCCCCAACTGGTGCCCGCCGGAGCCGCGTTCGGCCAGACCCAGGACCGCCCCGGCACCCCCCTGCTGCGCACCACCGCCGCCGGCTCGGCCGGGGCCGGCACCCGGGGCCGGGCCGGCAGCACCGGCGGCCGCAGCCGCTCCCGCACCACCACGGGCCCCGGTTACGAGACCGAGCACAACCCGATCATGGAGCTGGTCGAGCGCGCCCAGGCCGGCGAGAGCGAGGCCTTCGGCCGGCTCTACGACCACTACTCGGACACCGTCTACCGCTACATCTACTACCGGGTCGGCAGCCGGGCCACCGCCGAGGACCTCACCAGCGAGACGTTCCTGCGCGCACTGCGCCGGATCGGCACCTTCACCTGGCAGGGCCGGGACTTCGGCGCCTGGCTGGTGACCATCGCCCGCAACCTGGTCGCCGACCACTTCAAGTCCAGCCGGTTCCGGCTGGAGGTCACCACGGGCGAGATGCTCGACTCCAACGAGTGCGAACGCAGCCCCGAGGACTCGGTGCTGGAGTCGCTCTCCAACGCGGCGCTGCTGGAGGCCGTCCGCCGGCTGAACCCGCAGCAGCAGGAGTGCGTCACGCTGCGCTTCCTGCAGGGGCTGTCGGTCGCCGAGACCGCCCGGATCATGGGCAAGAACGAGGGTGCCATCAAGACCCTCCAGTACCGCGCCGTGCGCACCCTGGCCCGTCTGCTCCCGCCCGACGCCCGGTGAACCGGCGGCGGTCCGGGGAGGCCCCCGGGGAAGCGGCGGGAGAGATAGTGGGCGGGCCGTCACCCTGGGCGGCGGCCCGACACATCCGGGTGAAGGGTCGGTCCGATGATCAGTCGTGCGTAACCGACCACCCGCACCGCTCGTTGGCCAGCTTGCAAGCCTCCACCAGGCGTGCGGTCAAGTCGAATTGCGACCTCTCACCCGATGGAGTGGCTTTGGCTTGCCGGGGCAACCGTCCGGCAGGCCGGGGTGTCGACAACGACGAAGGGAGGTGTGGCCCGTGACGGCAAACGTGCTGGAGCACCGGCGGGCGAAGGCCTTCGCCGAGGCGCTGGAGGCCCACCAGGCGGAGCAACGCGCTGCCGACGGCAACGGAACGGCCACCACCGCTACCGGCAACGCCGGTTCGGTCGCGATGGCCGAACTCATCGACACGGTCGGCGCGCTCGGCGCGCTGCCCGTCCCGGAGCTCGACCGAGAGGTCCGGACCGTCCAACGCGCCCAGCTGATGGCCGCGTTCGAGCAGGCCTTCGCGGGCGGACCGGGCATCACCGTGCCGCGCCAGCGCCGCCACCGGGCCGTCCGCACGGCGCCGCGCGGACGCTGGAGCCGCCGGTTCGCGATCGGCGGGCTGGTCGCCGGGCTCGCCGTCGGCAGCTTCGCCGGGGCCGCGGCCGCCAGCGGGAACGCCCTCCCCGGCGACCCGCTGTACGGCATGAAGCGCGGACTGGAGGGGCTGCGGCTCAACCTCGCGGACACCGACAGCGAGCGCGGCGAGCTGCTGCTCGACAACGCGGCCACCCGGCTCGGCGAGGCCCGGTCACTGGTGGGCCGGTCCGGCACCGGCGGTTCGCTCAGTCCGGGCACCGTCGAGCAGGTCCGCAAGGCCCTCGACGACATGCACAACGACGCCCTCAAGGGCCGCGACCTGCTGCGCGCCGTCTACCGCAACAACGGCTCGCTCGACCCGATGCGCACCCTGGCCGGCTTCGCCCACGACGAGGACGGCACCTGGGCCGAGGTCCAGTCCCGGCTCCCGGACCAGCTCGTCCCGCAGGCCCACCTGGTGGACCAGCTCTTCGACGACATAAGCCAGGACGTCGCGCCCCTGCGTCTGGTCCAGCAGCCCGCCAAGAGCGGGATGCCGGACGACGGCGGGGCGGGCGACGGCACCCGCGGACCGGACGGGCAGGGCGGACCCTCCGCCGGCACCTCGCCCGGCGGCCCGGCGGTCGGCGGGGCACCGGTCCAGGGCGGTGCCAGCGGCGGACCGGCCAGCACCTCGGTCGGCGGTCGGCCCGGCAGCACCCCGCTGGTCCCGCCGCAGGGCGGCGCGCCCGCACCGGCGGCGCCCGCGGCCCCCGGCGCACCGGCCGCACCGGTGCCCAGCGGTGAGACCAACGTCGTGCCGGCCCCGGTCGGCGGCCTGGTCGACAACCTCACCAGCGGGCTCACCGGGGCGAAGCCCTCGCCCAGCGCGGACGCGCCGGCCCCGGCCCCCGCGCCGGACCGGTCCCCGGCGCAGCCGTCCGGGTCGCCCAGCGCGAGCGGCGGCCCCGCCCAGCAGCAGGGGGTCGAGGTGCCCCCGCTGATCCCGGGCCTGCTGCCCGGTCTGCGGATCCTCGGCGGCTGACCCGGCCGAGCGGAAAGGGCGGGGCCCCGGCGGACGTGCTGTCCGCCGGGGCCCCGCCCTTTCCCGAGAGACCCGGAAGGACGCGGTTGGACTCAGAAGAACACCGAGCGCCGCCGCACCAGCAGCTGGTACAGCGTGTGCTGGATGGTCTCCCGGACCTCGTCGGCCAGGTCGAAGACCAGCATCGGGTCGTCCGCCGCCTCCACCGGGTGCCGGTCGGTCGCGATCGGCTCGCCGAACTCGATGATCCACTTGGTCGGCAGCGGCACCGCCCCCAGCGGGCCCAGCCACGGGAAGGTCGGCGTGATCGGCACGTACGGCAGGCCCAGCAGCCGGGCCAGGGTCCGGAAGTCGCCGATCATCGGGTAGGTCTCCTCGGCCCCGACGATCGAGCACGGCACGATCGGCACCCGGGCCCGCAGCGCCGATGAGACGAAGCCGCCGCGGCCGAAGCGCTGGAGCTTGTACCGCTCGGAGAACGGCTTGCCGACCCCCTTGAAGCCCTCCGGCCACACCCCGACCAGTTCGCCGCGCTCCAGCAGGGCCTGGGCGTCCTCGTTGCAGGCCAGGGTGTGCCCGGCCTTGCGGGCCAGCTCGTTGATCCCGGGCAGGACGAACACCAGGTCGGCGGCGAGCATCCGCAGGTGCCGGTGGTGCGGGTGGTGGTCGTGTATCACCACCTGGGTCATCAGGGCGTCCAGCGGGATCGTCCCGGAGTGGTTGGCGACGATCAGCGCGCCGCCCTCGGCCGGGATGTTCTCGATCCCGCGCACCTCGATCCGGAAGTACTTCTCCGCCAGCGGCCGCAGCAGCCCGAGCAGCACCTCCTCGGTGAGCTCCCGGTCGAAGCCGAACTCGTCCACCTCGTAGTCGCCGGTGATCCGGCGGCGCAGGAAGGCCAGGCCGTCGGCGGCCCGGTCCTCCCAGCCCTTGCCGAACGCGCGGGTCGCGGCGGTGCCGAGCCGTCCGGCCAGCGCGCCGCCGACGGCGCCGGCCACCCGGTCGGCCAGGCCGGAGCCGTCGGCCGGCGGCTCGCTCCAGCTGGGGGCGGACTCGATCGGGATGACCTTCGCCTCACCCGGCGCGTTCTCGGCGGCGGCACTCATGCGGGCTCAGCTCCTGGGTCGGTGCGGTCGGGCGGGGGCGCCCGGGGTGGTGGTGCCCGGGCCGGTGGTCCGGCCGGCCTCCGGGCCGAGCAGCGCGGCCAGTCCGTCGGTGACGGCGGTCAGCCGCCGCGGCGGCAGCAGGCCCGGCGACTGCGCGGCGGCGAAGTCCGCGAAGGCCTCCGGGGTGCTGAACACCGGGCGGTAGCCGAAGGACTCGCGCAGCCGGGCGGTGTCCACCACCCGGCCGTGGGTCAGCAGCCGCAGGTGCTCGGGCGAGACGTCGACCAACCGGGTCTGCCGGGCCAGTCCGGCGATCCAGCTGACCGCCGGCAGCAGCAGCGGCAGGGTCGGCCGGCCCAGTCGGCGGGCGCACTGGGAGAGCAGCAGCACGCCCTCCCCGGCGACGTTGACGGTGCCGGTGTTCACGGTGCCGGGCTCGGCCGGGAAGGAGGCCCGGCAGAGCACCTCGACCACGTCGTCCTCGTGCGCGAACTGCAGCCGGGGGTCGTAGCCGAGCACGGTCGGCAGGACCGGCAGCGCGAAGTAGTCGGTCAGCGGGGTGTCGGCGCCCGGGCCGACGATGTTGGCGAACCGCAGCACCGTGACCGCGACGTCCGGACGGCGCCGGGCGAAGCCCCGGACGTAGCCCTCCACCTCGACCGCGTCCTTGGCGAAACCGCCGCCCGGCAGGGTCTTCGGCTGGGTCCGCTCGGTGAACACGGCCGGGTCGCGCGGCGCCGAGCCGTAGACGCCGGTGGTCGACTTCACCACCAGCCGGCGCACCCCCGGTGCCTTCTGGCAGGCGCCGAGCAGCTGCATGGTGCCGATGACGTTGGCCTCCTTCACCGCGGAGCGGTTGGTGGAGCCCAGTCCGGTGGCGCTGACCGCGAGGTGCACCACGGTGTCGACGCCGTGCTCGGCGATCACCCGCGCCACGGCGGGGCGGCGCAGGTCCAGCTGGTGGAAGCGGTACGGCGCGGCGGGCCCGTCCGGCTCGGCGAGCGCGCGCAGGGCCGGGCCCGGCGGCTGCACGTCCACGCCGACCACCAGGTCCACCCCCGGCCGGCGGCGCAGCTCGGCGGCGAAGCGGGCGCCCAGGTGCCGGCCGACGCCGGTGACGAGCACGACCGTTCCCACAGCGCTGCACCCCATTCCTCGGCCCGGGAGACCTGGGTGCACCGTACCGCGCCGCCCCGGCGGGCCGGGAAACGACCGGGCCGGTGGCACCTGGTACGGGAAGGCGGCACGGCCCGGAAACGACGCCGCCCGCCCGGGCCGGAGGGCCAGGACGGGCGGTGTCAAGCGCTGGGCGCGCGAGCGCGGCCGGGGACGCTTACTTCTTGTTGCGACGCTGAACGCGCGTGCGCTTGAGAAGCTTGCGGTGCTTCTTCTTGGCCATACGCTTGCGACGCTTCTTGATGACAGAGCCCACGGAACAACCCTCGCTCACTGAGACTCTCGCCCGTGAGAGACGGAGTCCATACGACTGACGTGAGGGCCCAGCCTACCGTCCACTCGCCCAGGGTCGTAATCGCACCCCGGGAGCAGGCGAACCGCAGGCGAATCCGGAGCGAACGGAGACGGGGTCCACCGGTGGTGGACCCCGCCCGGACCGGCCTTTGCCTACGCGCTTTCGAGCCGCACGTAGGACTCCTTGAGGTACTCGTGCACTGCCTGCTGGGGCACCCGGAACGAGCGGCCGACCCGGATGGCAGGCAGCTCACCGCTGTGCACCAACCGGTAGACCGTCATCTTGGAGACCCGCATGACCGCGGCCACTTCGGCCACGGTCAGGAAGACGACGTCCTGCAAGGGGCGTTCGCCGGAACTCATGACCATCACCCGACCCTTACCCGTGTGCAAGGCACCGGCTTCCCCTCCGGTGACTCCACCGGCACACGTGTATCCCCAGAGTAGTTATGGGTGGTACCAGTGGGAAGAGGGAGAAGCCCAGTCCTCGTACGGTGAGGGATAAGTCGGTTGCAGTACGTAGTCGATCGGCGATCTGTACCGGTCGGCCTGCGCACGGAACGCGACCGGGCACCAGGTCCTCACAAGCGGACGGCGCCCCTTCGCCTTCCGGTCAGGGCAGCAGGCCGTGGTGCGGCAGGACGGCGCGGCGGGCGGCCAGAATCGCCTGGTCGAGGCGGTCGGCCGGATCGTATCCCGCGTCGAAGTCGCGCCAGACCGGACGGGCGCCGTCGGTCATCCGCAGCGGGGCGGGGCCCCGGGTGCGCCGGTAGACCTCGGCGCGCCAGGACTCCGGCGTCTCGGTGGCCGGGTCGACCGGCCGTCCCGCGGCGGTGGCGACCAGATGGGTCCAGGCCCTCGGGACGACGTCGACGACCGCGTAGCCGCCCCCGCCGAGCGCGATCCACCGGCCGTCGGCGTGCTCGTGCGCCAGCCCGTGCAGTTCCTCGGCGATGGCCCGCTGGGCGTCCACGGTGACGGCGAGGTGGGCGAGCGGGTCCTCCAGATGGGTGTCGGCGCCGTGCTGGGTGACCAGGACCTGCGGGCGGAAGGCGGCGAGCAGCTCGGGCACCAGGGCGTGGAAGGCGCGCAGCCAGCCGGCGTCGCCGGTGCCGGCCGGCAGCGGGAGGTTGGCGGCGGAGCCCTCGGCGCCCGGGCCGCCGGTCTCGGTGCTCCAGCCGGTCTGCGGGAAGAGCGTGGCCGGGTGCTCGTGCAGCGAGACGGTGAGCACCCGGGGGTCGTCCCAGAACGCCTGCTGGACGCCGTCGCCGTGGTGGACGTCCACGTCGACGTAGGCGATCCGCTCGGCGCCGAGTTCGAGCAGCCGGGCGATGGCGAGCGCCGGATCGTTGTAGACGCAGAAGCCGGAGGCGCGGTCGGGCATCGCGTGGTGCAGGCCGCCGGCGAAGTTCACGGCGTGCGGGGTCTCGCCGCGCCAGACGGCCTCGGCGGCGGCGACCGACTGGCCGGCGATCAGCGCGGAGGCGGAGTGGAGGGCGGGGAAGGACCAGTTGTCGTCGGTGCCGAGGCCGTGCCGCGGGTCCTGCCGGTCGGGGTCGGCGGCGGCCCGCTTGACCGCCTCGACGTACGCCGCGGTGTGCACCAGGCGGAGGGTGGAGTCGCCCGCGGCGGGCGCGGAGCGGACGGTGACACCCGGTCCGGCGGCGAGGCCGAGGTCCTCGACCAGGCGCATGGTGAGCGACAGCCGGGTGGGATCCATCGGGTGGCCCGGGCCGAAGTCGTAGGCGGTGACCGCCTCGTCCCAGAAGAGGTGCAGGCCGCAGGAGGGGTCACGCTCGGCGTCGGGCATGGCCTCCACCGTAGTGGGTGACGGCCGCACGGCCGGGCAACGGGTCCTTGAACGCCCGCGGTACGGGAGTCAGACCCGGGCGCTCGTCCCCGGGGCGGGCGCGGCGGCGCCGACGGGGGCGGGCGCGGCAGCGGGCGCGGCAGCACGGACTGCGGCCGGGACGGCGGCGCGGGCGGTCCGGCGGCCGGCCAGCCGGCAGCCGAGGCAGTCGGGGTGGCCGTGGCGCCCGGCCGGGTCCGGGGTGCGCCAGTGCCGCAGTCCCGGCGGGCGCGGCCCGGTGGCCTTGCCCCGCCCGGCCAGGTGCAGCACCCAGGCGGCGACCGCCCCGAGGAGGACCAGCGCCGCCCCGGCCCAGAGCCCCGGTCCGGAGCCCGCGACGAAGGCCGCGCCCGCGACGGCGAAGCCCAGGGTGACGACGGCGGTGCCGGTCCAGCCGGCGACGGTGTGGCCCATGTCGTGATCGGCGTGTGCGCCCATGTGTCCTCGTTTGGTGTGATGGACGGGTCCACCCGGGCTCCCGTCCGCGAACGGACTGATGTCTTATCTCACGAGGTAAGTAACTTAGATGCTAAGGAGATTTCCCGTGGAGGGCAAGCCGCGCCCCGAGGCGTCGCCCGAGCAGGCGCTCTACGCGATGGACCGGATGATCGCGCTCGCGCAGTTCGGCCAGCAGGACATCGCGGCGCGGCTCGGCCTGAACGTCACCGACCTCACCTGCGTCGGCTTCCTGATCGAGGCGGCGATGGCCGGCGAGGCCCTGGCCGCGGGCGACCTCGCCGAACGCGCGCAGCTCACCACCGGCGCGGTGACCGGTGTGCTCAACCGGCTGGAGAAGGCCGGGTACGCCCGGCGCGAGGCCGACCCGGACGACCGCCGCCGGGTACGGGTGGTGCTGGAGGCCGCCGCGCAGGACCGGATCATGGAGGTCTACGGCCCGTTCTACGGACGGATCAACGGCCTCTTCGCCGACTACACCCCGGCCGAGATCGCCGTACTCACCGACTGGTTCACCCGCGCGAAGGCGATCCTGCACGAGTCGCTGGCGGAGATCAGGGAGGCGACGCCCTGAGGCCGACCCCCCTGGACCGGACCCCCGACGGCGGCGCGCCCTACGGCGTGCCCCGGACGGCGTCCCGCACGACCGGACCGGCGGGCGAACCGGCGGCCGGACCGGCGGGCGCCGGGGAGGACGCCGCCGGCGCGGCGAAGCGGTCCGCCAGCGGCAGCACCGCCAGCACCAGCAGCATCGGCGCCAGCAGCGCCCAGCGGTACGAACTCGCGTCCGCGAGCGCCCCCACCAGCGGCGAACCCACCAGGAACCCCACGTAGTTGAACAGGTTGAGCCGGGCCACCGCGGCGTCCGAATCGGCCGGGAACAGCCGCCCGCCGGCCGCGAACACCTGCGGGATGATGGCGCAGATCCCCAGCCCCAGCACGGTGAACCCGGCGATCCCGGCCCAGGCGGCGGGCGCGGCGGCGGCCAGCGCGAACCCGAGCGCGGACAGCGCGGCACCGGACCGCACCACCGGAACGGCGCCCCAGCGCTGCACCGCGCGGTCACCGAGCGCCCGGCCGAGCAGCATCGCCACCATGTAGCCGAGGTAGGAGAGCTTGGCGACGTCCTCGGGGCTGCCCAGACCGTCGGTCAGGTACTTGACGCTGTAGTTGGAGACCGAGGCGTCGGCGATGTAGGCGAAGGCCATCACCAGGCAGAGCGGCAGCAGCGGCCGCCAGGGGATCGACCGGGAGGCCGCCGCGGCGGCCTCCCGTACCGCGTCGCCGAGTTCGGCCGGTCCGGCGAACCTCGTGCCGGCCAGCAGCGCGAGCGGGGCGACCACCCCGGCCGCCGTCCCGAACAGCACCGGCAGACCGAGCCCGACGTGCGCGCCGAGCCCGGCGACGGCCGCGCCGACGATGCCGCCGAGGCTGAACGCGGCATGGAAGCCGAGCATCACCGAGCGGCCGTAGCGGTGCTGGAGCCCGACCCCGAGCATGTTCATACTCGCGTCCAGCGCACCGACCAGCAGGCCGAAGGCGCCCAGGGCCAGCGCCAGTTGCCAGAGCCGGTCCCCCAGACCGGCGGCGGCCAGGGTGGCGCAGACCGCCGGCTGGACCACCCGCAGCACGGCCCGCGCGCTCGTCCGGCGCACCAGCCGCTCGGAGGCGATCGACCCCACCCCGGCCAGCACCGGCACCGCGGCCAGGAAGAGCGGCAGCAGGGAGTCGCTCAGCCCGTACCGGTCCTGGATCTCCGGGATGCAGGTGACCAGCAGGGCGAAGGTGACGCCCTGGAGGAGGAAGCTCGCGGCCAGCGCCGCCCGCCCGGCCCGGAGCCGCGGCGTGACCGGGGCGTGCTCGTCCCCCGTGTCCCCCGCGTCGCTCCCGGAACGGTAGGCACTCTCGGTAGGCACATCCACCTCGCTACTGGCCGGTACGGGGGTCGGTGGCGAGAGCGTAGGCGCTGACGGGCGTTCGCGGGAGGGGGTGCGCGCGTGAGACACCCGCGCGGAGGCCCGCCGACCGACCTCGTGCCACCTGCGGCATCGCCTCCGGAGCTGTCCCACAGCTGTCTCATGATCGGCCCGCGGAGCAGATTGAGACAGTCCGGGCCTTGGCCGTCCGTCCTCGAACGAGCAGAGTCGTCGCCAGTCCGGTGCCGCACCGGACGCACCGACCGTGTGCCGACCGCGGCACACGTTCACAGGGAGGGAACCCTCATGCGCAAGATCATCACCGGCCTGGCCGTTGCCGGCCTCGTGTTCGCCGGCGGCGTCTCCACCGCCACCACCGCCTCCGCCGCGAGCAGCGGCCAGCCCTGCTCCGAGTGGAGCACCTCCGAGCCGCTGCTGAAGGCCGGCGCCACCGGTGACGCGGTGCGCGAGCTGCAGTGCGAGCTCAACCGCTCCATCCACCCGGACCGCGGCTACAAGCTGATCGCCGACGGTGTGTTCGGCCAGGCCACCCGCAACGCGGTGATCTACTTCCAGGGCTGTGTGCACATCCAGCAGGACGGCGAGGTCGGCCCGCAGACCTGGTCGAAGCTGGACTACTGGAACGTGCAGCCGAACTACGCCTGCTGACCGTCCGTCACAGGAGCGGTCCACCGCAGGACCGAGGGGTGGGGCACCGGCGCCGGTGCCCCACCCCTCGGGGGTTCGAGGCCCTAGCGGTCGAGCAGGGGGAGCACCTCGGCGAGGTCGCCGATCAGGCCGGTGGCACCGGCCGCGGTCAGCTTCGCCGGGTCGGTCAGCGCGGTGTAGCCGTACACGTCCATACCGGCCGCGCGGGCGGCGAGCACGCCGTTCGGGCTGTCCTCCAGCACCAGGCAGGCGGCCGGGTCGACGCCGAGGGTGCGGGCGGCGTGCAGGAACAGGTCCGGGGCCGGCTTGCCCACCCCCACGTCCTGGGCGCTGAAGATCCGCTCCTCCGGGAACCACCCGCGCAGACCGGTGACGTCCAGCGCGGCGCGGATCCAGCTGTGGTGCGCGGACGAGGCCAGGCAGTACGGCACGGACCGCTGCCGGAGCTCCTTCAGCAGCGTCTCCGCGCCCCGCACCGCGGCGAGTTCGGCGGTGAAGGTGTCGAAGACCCGGCCGTGGAACGAATCGTCGAAGCCCTCCGGGAGGAGGGCGCCGTCGTACCGCTCGGCGATCACGTCGTGCACCCGGTGGGCCGCGGTGCCCATGAAGTCCCGGTAGGAGTCCTCGACGGTGGTCGGGTAGCCCAGTTCGGTCAGGTACTCGGCGAGCACCCGGTTGGAGAGCGGCTCGCTGTCCACCAGGACGCCGTCGTTGTCGAAGATCACCAGTTCGTAGGCCATACGGGCGACCCTACCGGCCGTCCCCGCAGGTCACTTGCCGCCGGAGGCCAGCTCCCGGGAGCGGTCCCGGGCCGCCTCCAGGGCGCTCAGCAGGGCCGCCCGCACCCCGTGGTTCTCCAGCTCGCGGATGGCCGCGATGGTGGTGCCGGCCGGCGAGGTGACCGCCTCGCGCAGCTTCACCGGGTGCTCCCCGGAGTCCCGCAGCATCACCGAGGCGCCGATCGCCGACTGCACGATGAGGTCGTGCGCCACCTGCCGGGGCAGCCCGAGCAGGATGCCCGCGTCGGTCATCGCCTCGACCAGGAAGTAGAAGTACGCCGGGCCGGAGCCGGAGAGCGCGGTCGCCGCGTCCTGCTGGGACTCGGGCAGCCGCAGCGCCTTGCCGACCGAGCGGAAGATCTCCTCCGCCCGCTCCAGGTGCGCCTCGGCGGCGTGCGACCCGCCGGAGATGACGCTCATGCCCTCGTCCACCAGCACGGGCGTGTTCGGCATCACCCGGACCACCGGGGTGCCGGGCGCCAGCCTGGCCTCGAACCAGGCGGTGGGGATGCCGGCCGCGGCCGAGATCACCAGCCGGTCGGGGTCGATGTGCGGCGCCAGCTCGTCCAGCAGGGTGCCCATGTCCTGCGGCTTCACCGCGAGGATCAGGGTGTCCGCGAGCTTGGCGGCCTCGGCGTTGCCCACCGCGCCGACCCCGTACCTGGCGGCCAGCTCGGCGGCGCGCTCGGGCCGGCGGGCCGTCACCAGGACGTCCGCCGGGTCCTTGCCGGCCCGCAGCAGACCGGAGAGCAGGGCCTCCCCGATCTTGCCCGTGCCGAGGAAGGCGATCTTCTGTCCGTGTGCCGCGCTGCTGGTCATGGCCGCTCCTTGCCTCCGGTGCCGCGTCCCGTCGTCCCGGCCATCCTCGCACCGCGCCCCGCCCCGGGGCGGCACCGTCCACCCTGCGGGCACCAGTGCAGTGCAGCCCCTAGGGCGAAACTCCGGGTTCTCCCCTATGGCCCGGCGGTGGGCACGGGCGCACCGTGGAGGCATGGCACACGGAGAGATGTCCCGACGTGAGAACCGGCAGGTCGCCGTCGCAGCGGCGACCTTGGGCCCGTGGCGGACGGCCGCGGGGGTCGGTGCGCTGGTGGGGGCGACGGACCTGGTGATCGATCTGATCGACGGGGACTGGTCGCTGAGCATGCTGGCCGGTCCGGCCGGCGTCGCCCTGTTCTTCTTCTTCCTGGTCGGCACGGTGGGCGGCCGGCTGCGCCGGGACACCGCCGACCGGCGGCTGCAGAAGTGGGCGAACGAGCACCCCTGGCAGGCCGCGCTCCCGGCGGCGGGCGGAATGCTCTTCCTGAACACGCTGGCCCAGCTGTTCCTCGGCGACGCGGGCGTGTTCGAGGCGTTCTTCCTCTCGCTGTTCCCGGCGGCCATGGTCCTGGGTGTGGCGGGGGTGGTCGGCTCGGTGAAGCGTGCCCGGGCCAAGGACTGACGTTCCGGGAGGAAACGGATGGTCTGCCGGCCCGCGCCGGCCGGGTGTTCACCCGACGGTGCGACCCCGATCGAACATCCGTCACACCCCGTCGGCATACTGGCGCGATGCCGATCGCCGAAGACCCCGAACCGCGTCCGTCCGAGGAGCCGAAGGACGGGACGGACGGGAAGGACCCGTTCGCCGACCTCGTGCTCGACGAGGAGTTCGTCCGCGGCGCCGCCGTGAAGGAGCAGACGGGCCGCACCCGGATGCTCGCCGCCCGGTGGCAGCACACGCCGCCGGTCGACCCCGGCGGCCGCCGCTCGGTGAACGACGGGCCCCGGCCGCGGAAGCGCTTCGCCCGCCGGGCGCGGCCGGTCGACCCGTGGGGCAACCCCCGGCCGCGCCGCGGCGGGTGGTGGCGGACACCGCTGTTCGTGGTGCTCACCGTCGCCCTGGTGCTCGCCGCACTGAACGTCGACGGCCTGCGGTCCTGGTACTCGACCCGGTTCGGCGACGGCTCCGGCGGTACGACGGCCGGCACGCCGGTGGCGACCGTCGCTCCGGAGACCGGGGCGCCGACCGCCGCTCCGCCGCCGGTCGACCCGGCGCAGCCGACCGTCGACCGCCCGTGGGCCGGCTCCCCCGCCGAGGGGTGGCCCACCTCCGTCGACGCGTTCGGGCCCGAACCGGGCACGGTCACCAGGATCGGCGTGTTCGACGCCGACCAGGTCGCCGCGCAGGTCGAGCTGGTCAAGCGGTACCTGACGGCGGCCAATCTGGACCCGCACACGGTGGCCGGCGGCCGCCCGGAGGCGGCCCTGGCCATGCTGAGCCCGGAGGGCCGGGCACAGGCCGAGAAGGCGCTGGCCGCGCCCTCCCGCGACCAGGACCCGACCGGCTGGTTCAGCCGCTTCGACGGGCGCGACGCGATCCCGGTCGGCGACACCTACCGGCTCCAGGGCCGGATCAGCGTCGAGGGGGACGGCAAGCGGGGCGTGCTGGTGCACACCGACTTCACCTTCGTCTACCCGCTCCGGCCCGGCCCGGACGCCGCCAAGCGCGCCACCGCGCCCAAGCCCTCCGGTCCGCCGCGGCCGACGGGCAGCCCGGCACCCGGCGGGAGCGGCGTGGCGAAGCCGGTCGGCCTGCTCACCCCGGCGGCCGACGCGGCCGGGGACACCTGGACGGCGCGGACCGTCGTGCGCCGGGTGGACACCTACCGCTTCTACGACCCGGCGAAGTTCGGCGTCGAGCGGGACCGGCTCTACTTCGAGAAGACCATGACCGACGCGGGCAACACCGAGTGCGACGTGTACGACGGCTGGTACCACCCGCAGTTCGACCAGTTCGCGGCCGTCGGAGGGGTGTCCCCCGCGCCGTCCGGGCCGACCTCGGACCCGTACGACCGCAGCCAGGAGCTGCGGACGGACGGCGTCTGCGGCACGGTCAGCCGCAGCTGACCCGGCCGGGTCGGCGCCGGGTCAGCGCCGGCGCCGGCCCCGGCCCTGGGCGCCGGTGCCGGGCCGGCCGCTGCGGCCGGCCTGCCGGCGGTCGTGCTGGGCGAGCGCCTTCTCGTAGCGGGCCCGGTGCAGCGCCTCGCCGGGGGCCTCGCGCAGGGCGCGGAGGAAGTAGGCGAGCAGTGAGCCGACCCCGCCGATCACCCAGACCACGCCGAGCGACTTGTCCTCGGCCATCCAGCCGGTCAGCGCGTCCCGGCCCTCGGTGAGCAGCTTCCAGGTGCGCAGCGCGGCGAGCAGCGAGCAGATCGCGACGGCGGCGACCAGCAGTCCGTTGAGGAAGCCCCCGTTGTCGGCGACCCGGATGCCGTCGACGGCGAGGCGCAGCACGAAGGCGCCGGCCGCGGCGGCGAGCAGCGCCCCGAGCGGGACGAGGACGCGGCGCAGCCGGTAGTCGCCGCCGCGTTCGACCCAGCTGGTGCCGAACCAGCGGATCGGCTCCGGCTCGGGGGTGCCGGCGGGCTGGGTGGTGGGGGTGCGTTCCTGGGTCACGGGTCCGATTATCCCCGGTGGGCGGGAACGGCGGAGGCGCCGTCCCGGTGGCCGGGACGGCGCCTCTTGGTGCGGTGGGGGTCAGCCGAGCTTGCTGACGTCCCGGACGGCGCCCTTGTCGGCGGAGGTGGCCATCGCGGCGTAGGCGCGCAGGGCCTGGCTGACGTGGCGCTCGCGGTTCTTCGGCCGGTAGCCGTGGCCGGCCTCCAGGGCGCGGCGGCGCTCGTCCAGGACCTCGGCCGGGACCTCCAGCGAGATCCGCCGGCCCGGGATGTCGATGGCGATGGTGTCGCCGTCCTCGACCAGGGCGATGGTGCCGCCGGACGCGGCCTCCGGGGAGGCGTGGCCGATCGACAGGCCCGAGGTGCCGCCGGAGAAGCGGCCGTCGGTGACCAGCGCGCAGGCCTTGCCCAGGCCCCGGCCCTTGAGGAAGGAGGTCGGGTAGAGCATCTCCTGCATGCCGGGGCCGCCCTTGGGGCCCTCGTAGCGGATGACGACGACGTCGCCCTCCTTGATCCGCTTGGCGAGGATCGCCTCGACCGCGTCCTCCTGGGACTCGACGACGACGGCCGGGCCGCTGAACGTCCAGATCGACTCGTCCACGCCGGCGGTCTTCACGATGCAGCCGTCCTCGGCGAGGTTGCCGTACAGCACGGCGAGTCCGCCCTCGACGGAGTAGGCGTGCTCGACACTGCGGATGCAGCCACCGGCGGCGTCGGTGTCCAGGGACTCCCAGCGCTCGGACTGCGAGAAGGCCTCGGCGGAGCGGACGCAGCCGGGGGCGGCGTGCCACAGCTCGACGGCCTCGGCGGACGGCGAGCCGCCCCGGACGTCCCAGGTCTTGAGCCACTCGGTGAGCGAGTCGGAGTGCACGGTGTGCACGTCCTCGTTCAGCAGCCCGCCGCGGTGCAGCTCGCCGAGGATGGCCGGGATCCCGCCGGCCCGGTGCACGTCCTCCATGTAGTACGCGCCGTTGGGCGCGACCTTGGACAGGCACGGGACCTTGCGGGAGGTGGCGTCGATGGCCCGCAGGTCGAAGTCGAGCTCGGCCTCCTGGGCGGCGGCGAGCAGGTGCAGGATGGTGTTGGTCGAGCCGCCCATGGCGATGTCGAGGGCCATGGCGTTCTCGAAGGCGGCGCGGGAGGCGATCGAGCGCGGCAGGACGGAGTGGTCGTCCTGGCCGTAGTGCCTGTTGGTGATCTCGACGACGGTCCGGCCGGCGGCCTCGTAGAGGGCGCGGCGGGCGGTGTGGGTGGCGAGCAGCGAGCCGTTGCCGGGCAGCGAGAGGCCGATCGCCTCGGTGAGGCAGTTCATCGAGTTGGCGGTGAACATGCCCGAGCAGGAGCCGCAGGTCGGACAGGCGTTCTCCTCGATGATCGCGATGTCCTCGTCGGAGACGTTCTCGTTGACCGCCTGCGAGATCGCGTCGACCAGGTCGAGCTTGCGCACCGTGCCGTCGACCAGGGTGGCCTTGCCGGCCTCCATCGGGCCGCCGGAGACGAAGACCGTCGGGATGTTCAGCCGCAGTGCGGCCATCAGCATGCCGGGGGTGATCTTGTCGCAGTTGGAGATGCAGATCAGCGCGTCCGCGCAGTGCGCGTTGACCATGTACTCGACCGAGTCGGCGATCAGGTCGCGCGAGGGCAGCGAGTAGAGCATGCCGCTGTGGCCCATCGCGATGCCGTCGTCCACCGCGATGGTGTTGAACTCGCGGGGGATGCCGCCGGCCTGCTTGATCGCCTCGGACACGATCCGGCCGACCGGCTGGAGGTGGGTGTGGCCGGGGACGAACTCGGTGAAGGAGTTGGCGACCGCGATGATCGGCTTGCCGAAGTCCTCGCGGGCTACGCCGGCCGCCCGGAGAAGCGCCCGGGCGCCTGCCATGTTGCGACCGTGGGTGACCGTACGGGACCTCAGCTCGGGCACTGTGCTCCACTCCTTCGGAGGCTGACTGGCGGCCCCGCTCGATCAGGAGGGTGCGGGGCCACTGTGTCTGTCGAGCCTACGCCCGACGTCCGGGCGGCGGACACGGCGTCCGCGATGCGGTCAGCCGGGTGGCCGCCGTGCGGGGCGCCGGTCACCCCCGGCGCGGGGCCGGGCCGCCCCCGGCGCGGCTCAGGACGGGGTGATCGCGACGGTCAGGTCCAGCACGTACGGCTCGACGACCGTGCCGTCCGGGAACTCCGCCAGCAGGGCCTCGCGCTCGACGGCCAGCAGCGGCGCGCGCTGTTCCGGGGTGAGCGCGGCGAGGTAGGAGCGGGAGGTGAGGTCGGTGATCACATGCTCCACGGAGACCCGGCGCTCCCAGCGGAGCCGGGCGTGCTCCGTCCTCAGGTCGTACGGGGCGAGGTGGGAGGTGACCTCGTCGACGGCGCCGTAGCCGTGGTAGGTCGCGGGCAGCGCGGCGTGCAGCCGCTCGCCCAGCGCCCGCACCCAGGCGACGCCGCTGTCCTTCACGTTCCACCAGAGGGCCAGCGCGCCGCCGGGCCGCAGGACCCGGACCGCCTCCGGCACGGACTTCTCCGGGGTGGTCCAGTGGAAGGCCTGGGCGTAGGTGACGAAGTCCGCCGAGTCGTCGTGGAACGGCAGCTCGTCGCCGCTGCCCCGGACCAGCCCGAGCCCGGACGAGCCGGCGAGGAACTGCGCGGCCATGCCCGCGTTCGGCTCCACCGCGACCACGTCGGCGCCGCGGCCGGCCAGCAGCCGGGTCGAGATGCCGGTCCCGGCGCCGACGTCCAGCACCCGCGCGCCCTCCAGACCGCGCCCGGCCAGCCGCTCCAGCGCGTCGAACAACTCCTGCGGGTACGAGGGCCTGGCCCGGTCGTACTCCGCCGCCACGCCGCCGAAGGACTTCGCGAGTTCACGGAAGTCGCTGCTGGGCCCGGTTCCGGTCTTTTCCGCCATGTGTCCTCCTGTGGACGGCAGTTCGTGTGCCGTCAGCGTACGCGCGCGGAGGTGGCCAGGTGCAGGCGGGTGAAGGCGAGGGCCTCGGCGAGATCGGCCTCGCGTTCGGCGGGCGACGTCGAGCGGCGGGTGTTGACCTCCAGCACGACGTGGCCGTCGAAGCCGGTCCGGGCGAGGTGTTCCAGCAGTTCGGCGCAGGGCTGCTTGCCCCGGCCGGGGATGAGGTGCTCGTCCTTGCCGGAGCCGGAGCCGTCCGCCAGGTGGATGTGGGCGAGCCGGTCCCCCATCCGCTCGACCATCGCGAAGGCGTCCACCCGCGAGGTGGCGACGTGCGACAGGTCGATGGTGAAGTGCCGGTACTCCTCCTCGGTGACGTCCCAGCCCGGCGCGTACGCGAGCATCTCGCGGTCCTTGTACCGCCACGGGTACATGTTCTCGACCGCGAAGCGGACGTCCGTCTCCCCCGCCATCCGGTGGATGCCCTCGACGAACTCCCGGGCGTACTGCCGCTGCCAGCGGAACGGCGGGTGGACGACGACCGCGCTCGCGCCGAGCTTCTCGGCCGCCGCGCGGGCGCGGACCAGCTTGGTCCACGGGTCGGTGCTCCACACCCGCTGGGTGATCAGCAGGCAGGGCGCGTGCACGGCGAGGATCGGCATGCGGTGGGCGTCGGAGAGCCTGCGCAGCGCCTCGATGTCCTGGCTGACGGGGTCGTTCCAGACCATCACCTCGACACCGTCGTAGCCGAGTTTGGCGGCCAGCTCGAAGGCGACCGCGGTGGTGGCCGGGTAGACCGAGGCGGTGGAGAGGACGACCTTGGTGTCCGGGATGTGCAGGGCCGGGTGCGGGGGCAGGACCAGGCGGTCGGTGGTGCGCAGCAGCGGCGGGCGGGCGGCGGCCTGGCGGGCGGCCTTGACCGACTTCACGGACTGGACGGCGGCCTTGGCGGCGCCGGCCGCCCGGGCGGTGCGGGTGGGCTCGGCGCCAGGGGCCTTGGGGTCCTTGACGCCCTTGACCGCCTTGCCGAGCTTGCGGGTCTGCGTGGGAGCCCCCGGGCCGGCGTCCGGACCAGGGGTCGGGGCGGGCGTCGGGGCGGCGTCCGGAGCGGGGTCCGGGCCGGTGCGGCGCCCGGGGCGGCGCGGGGCGTCCGACCGCGGCTTCCCGTCCTGGGGCGCGCGGCCCTCCCGCGTCCCGTCCTCGTCCGCTGGTTGCGCCACGGGAGACAGCGTAAGCGGATCGCGCCCCGAACGGGGAGCCGGTCGGCGCGCGCCCGGCCGCCCCGCTCCCGGGGTCAGGGAGTGAGCGCGACGGGCCGACGGCGGTCGGCCGGGCTGTCCATGGCGTCCAGCCGGCGCAGGATGATGCCCTCGCGCAGCGCCCAGGGACAGACGTCCAGCTCGTCCAGACCGAACAGGTCCATCGCCGCGTCGGCGACCAGCGCGCCCGCGAGCAGCTGCTTGGCGCGGCCCTCGGAGACCCCGGGGATCTGCGCCCGTTCGGCGACGGTCATCGCCGACAGCCGGGGCAGCCAGGCGGCGAGGTTGTGGCGGGTGAGCCGGCGGTCCGTGTACGGGCCGGCGTCGGCCGGGGCCGCGCCGGTCATCCGGGCCAGCTGCTTGAAGGTCTTGGAGGTGGCGACGGCGTGGTCCGGCGCGCCGAGCCGGGAGACCTCGCCGACGACGGTGGCGATCTCGGCGCGGATGTGCCGTCTGAGCTCGCGCAGCCGCTCGGGGTCGGCGACGTCGCCGGGCAGCCAGCGGGCGGTCAGCCGGCCGGCGCCCAGCGGCACCGAGCAGGCCACGTCGGGCTGCTCGTCCAGGCCGCAGGCGATCTCCAGCGAGCCGCCGCCGATGTCGAGGTTGAGCAGCCGGCCGGAGGACCAGCCGAACCAGCGGCGCACCGCGAGGAAGGTGAGCCGGGCCTCGTCCTGGCCGGCGAGCACCCGCAGTTCGACCCCGGTCTCCTCGGCGACCCGGCGGAGCACCTCCTCGCCGTTGGCGGCCTCGCGCACGGCGGAGGTGGCGAAGGGCAGTATGTCGACGACGCCCTTGTCCTCGGCGACCCGCAGCGAGGAAGCGATCATGCCGATCAGCTTCTCGACCCCGGATCCGTCGATCGCGCCCTGCTCGTCGAGGAGTTCGGCGAGCCGCAGCTCGGCCTTGTGGGAGTACGCGGGCAGGGGTGCGGCGCCCGGGTGGGCGTCGACCACCAGGAAGTGGACCGTGTTGGAACCTACGTCGAGTACACCGAGTCGCATAACCCTCCACGCTACGCGATCTCACGCCGGAGGAGACCGGTCGTGCCGGTGTTCGTGCTGGTCCGGGTACTGATCGCGGCCCGGGACGGGCCGACCGGGCCGGACCGGGGCCCGGTTCGAACGGCATTCGGCCGGTGTTGGCCCGCAGTTCACCGCACCCGGCGGTGAACTCGCCGTGAACCGCGCGACCACGGACGGTTCGCAGCTCCGCGGAGGCTCTACCCTTGCCGGGTGGCAGCAGCAGACACGTCCCAGCACAGCGGCACCTCCAAGGGCGGGAAGAAGAAGTCCGGGAACGACGGCCCGGGCGCCGTCGACCTCGCGATGCCGACCCTCCGCTCCGAGCTCCGGCCCGAGGTCCCGCTCGACTTCGCGCGCGCCTGGGTCGAGTTCACCGACCCGGAGGACGAGGAGCAGGTCTTCCGCTGCGACCTGACCTGGCTGACCTCCCGCTGGTCGTGCATCTTCGGCCAGGGCTGCCAGGGCATCCGCGAGGGCCGGGGCGAGTCCGACGGCTGCTGCACCCTGGGCGCGCACTACTCGGACGAGGACGACGAGAAGCGTGTCGTCGGCCACGCCGCCCGGCTGACCCCGGAGCTGTGGGAGAACCACGCGCACGGCACGGACGCCAAGGGCCGGATCAAGGTCGACGGCGGCATCACCATGTTCGACGAGGACGGCGACCGCCAGACCCGGCGGGTCGACGGCGCCTGCATCTTCGTGAACAGCCCCGGCTTCGCCGGCGGCGGGGGCTGCGCCCTGCACGCGCTGGCGCTCGCGGAGGGCCGCGAGCCGCTGGAGACCAAGCCGGACGTCTGCTGGCAGCTGCCGGTCCGCCGCACCTACGACTGGATCGACCGGCCCGACGACACCCGCTACCTCCAGGTCACCATCGGCGAGTACGACCGCCGGGGCTGGGGCCCGGGCGGCCACGACCTGCACTGGTGGTGCACCGGCAGCCCGGACGCCCACCAGGGCGCCGACCCGGTGTTCGTCAGCTACCGCCCGGAGCTCACCGAGCTGATGGGCCGGGCCGCGTACCGGGTGCTGGCCGGCCTCTGCGAGGAGCGGATCGCCACCAAGGGCGACCGCAAGGTGGCCCCGCACCCGGCCGACCCGGTGAAGCGGCCCAAGGCACCGAAGAAGTAGCGCGCCCCCGGGCGCGTCCCGGGGGCGGGCCGGCCCGCCCCCGGCCACCTGCCGATCGCCGGCTACTTGTCGATGTCGCCGACGACGAAGAACATCGAGCCCAGGATCGCCACCATGTCCGCGACCAGCGTCCCCGGCAGCAGCTCGGTCAGCGTCTGGATGTTGTTGAACGAGGCCGAGCGCAGCTTCAGCCGCCACGGCGTCTTGTCGCCGCGCGACACCAGGTAGTAGCCGTTGACGCCGAGCGGGTTCTCGGTCCAGGCGTAGGTGCTGCCCTCCGGCGCCTTGAGCACCTTGGGCAGCCGCAGGTTCACCGGTCCCGGGGCGAGCGTGGCCAGCTTGTCGAGGCAGGCGTCGGCGAGGTCGAGCGCGTTGACGGTCTGCTCCAGCAGGCACTCGAAGCGGGCCAGGCAGTCGCCCTCCTCGCGGGTGACCACGGTCAGCACCTGCCGCAGCTCCTCGCTGCCGTAGGCCAGGTAGGGCTCGTCCCGGCGCAGGTCGAGGTCCAGCCCGCTCGCCCGCGCGATCGGGCCGCTGGCGCCGTACGCCTCGGCCTGCGCCCGGGTCAGGACGCCGACCCCGGCGGTACGGGCGCGGAAGATCTCGTTGCCCAGCACCAGGTCCTCGAAGACCGGAAGCTGGGAGCGGACGACGGCGACGGCGGCGCGGACCCGGCCGAGCCAGCCGGCCGGCAGGTCCTCCTTGAGGCCGCCGACCCGGTTGAACATGTAGTGCATCCGGCCGCCGGAGGCCTCCTCCAGCACGTGCTGGAGGTCCTCGCGGCCGGTGAAGGCGTGGAAGATCGGGGTGATCCCGCCCAGCTCCAGCGGGTAGGAGCCGAGGAACATCAGGTGGTTGAGGACGCGGTTCAGCTCGGCCAGCAGGGTGCGGATCCACACCGCCCGCTCGGGCACCTCCATGCCGAGCATCCGCTCGACGCCGAGCACCACGCCCAGTTCGTTGGAGAAGGCCGAGAGCCAGTCGTGCCGGTTGGCCAGCATGATGATCTGCCGGTAGTCCCGGGCCTCGAAGAGCTTCTCCGCGCCCCGGTGCATATAGCCGATCACCGGCTCGGCGCTGACGATGCGCTCGCCGTCCAGCACCAGGCGCAGGCGCAGCACACCGTGGGTCGCCGGGTGCTGCGGGCCGATGTTGAGCACCATGTCGGTGCTGCCCGCCCCGCCCGCGAAGTTCTCGGCTCCCGCCCCGATGCCGACCGTGGTCTCCCTCATGGGGTCAGAGTCTGCCATCCCGGCAGCGCCCCGAGGCTCGGCGGTACCGGCATCCGGACGGCCTGCGAGAGCCAGCCGAATCCGCCCAGGCCGGCGGGGTCGGTGAGCTCGGCGCCCTCGCCCGCGCCGCCGAGCGCGCGCAGGTAGCCGACCGGGTCGCTGGAGGCGAGGGCCAGCGGCGGCCGGGCGCCGCTGACGCCGAGCGCCCGCAGCGCCTCCCGCTGCGTCGTCCACAGGCTGTGGAGACCGGGCGCCGCCACCGCGTCCAGTGCCACGTGCGCGGTGACGTCGCACGAGCCGTCGGGCACCGGGGCCACCTCGCGTCCGGCCCGGAAGCCGGTCCGGGTGGGGAACGGCGGCCGGCGGCCGGCGGTGTGCCCGTAGTCGACGGCCACGGCCAGTCCCCGCTCCAGGCCGGCCACGGCGTGCGCCCAGGCGGCGTCCCTGGGCGCGCCGAACTCGACGAAGTCCCCGGGCCGTTCGGCCGGCCACCAGCGGGCGGCCCAGTCGGCGTCGGCCGCGTCCACCGGCCCGCCGAGCCGCTCCTCGCCGGTCGCCGGGTCCACCTCCAGGTAGCGGAGCAGCCCGTCCTCGTCGACCTCGCCGGTGTCCAGCGGCACGTTGTCCAGCCACTCGTTGGCGAACAGCAGCCCGGTGACGCCGCGCGGCACCTCCGCCGTCCACAGCGTCGCGGCCCGGGCCCGCTCCGTCCACAGGCCTGTGGACGGAGCGGCGGGCGGGAGGTCCGGGCGGTCGGCGAGCTCCACCGCCCACACCCGCAGCCGCTCCCCCACCTCTTCCGGCAGTTCGGCCAGCACCCCGGCGACCAGCTCGCCCCGACCGGCCCCGACGTCCACGAGGGCCAGCTCCTCCGGACGGCCGAGCGCCGCGTCCACCTCCAGCAGCAGCCGGGCCACCGCCCGGGCGAACAGCGGCGAGGCGTGCACCGAGGTGCGGAAGTGCCCGGCCGGGCCCTCCGGCCTGCGGTAGAAGCCGCCGTCGGGGTCGTAGAGGGCACGCTCAGTGGCGGGCGCCCACCGCATCCAGGTCATGGGGCGGGACGCTACACACCCGGTCCGTACCCGCCCAATCCCTACGGCAACGGCATGCCGGGCTCTCCGACCTAGGGAGTAGGGCGGATCGCCCTCCCGGCGGACCTGGGCACGGTGTGCGACTGCCTACGCTTGAGTCGTGCATCGACTCAACGCCTGGCTCCGCCGTCACCCCATGGTGATCGACTCCGTCTGGGCCGCGATGGTGCTCTTCGTCGGCGTGCTGCCGGAGGACGGGAGCGAGGACGGCGGCTGGCGCCTCGGGGTCCACTACGCCATCGCCGTCGCACTGCCCCTGCTGATGGTGTTCCGCCGGCGCTTCCCCGACGCGACCGTGGCCGCCGCGGGCCTGATCGGGATCGCCCAGGTCCTGCTGGACGTCAACCCGGCCATCTCCAGCATCGCCTACCTGATCTTCGCCTACACGGGCGCCGCGTTCGGCAGGCCGTGGACGTCCCGGTTCGCCCTGTTCGGCGGCCTGCTCGCGGGCCCGCTGGTGTACTGGCGGCTGCATCCGCAGAAGATCCAGTCGGTCGGCGACTCCGACGTCCACTTCGTGAACTACTCCGCCCCCGAGGCGCTGCTCATCATCGGTCTGATGACCACCCCGTTCCTGCTCTGCTGGGGCTGGGGCCGGCTGACCCGGGTGCGCCGGGCGTACCTGGTCGAGCTGGAGGACCGCGCGGCCAGGCTGGAGCGGGAGCGGGACGCCCAGTCCAAGGTCGCGGTCGCCGCCGAGCGGGCCCGGATCGCCCGGGAGCTGCACGACGTGGTCGCGCACAACGTCTCGGTGATGATCGTGCAGGCCGACGGCGCCGCCTACGTCCTGGACAACTCACCGCAGCAGGCCAAGGAGGCGCTGAGCACCATCGCCTCCACCGGCCGGCAGGCGCTGGTCGAGATGCGCCGGCTGCTGGGCGTGCTGCGCAGCGCCGACAGCAAGGGCGAGGAGTACGTGCCGCAGCCCGGCGTCGAGGAGCTGCCGGAGCTGCTCGACCAGGTCCGCACGGCCGGCCTGCAGGTGGACTTCGCCACCTCGGGCCACCCGCGCGAACTGCCGCGCGGCGTCGAGCTGACGGTCTACCGGATCGTCCAGGAGGCACTGACCAACGTCCGCAAGCACGGCGGCCCCGATGTCCACGCCCGGGTCGCGGTCGACTTCGGCGAGCGCGAGCTCGCGGTGCTGGTCGAGGACGACGGCCGCGGCAGCACCGACGAGCAGCTCGCCTCCGGCGGCCCCGACGGCCAGGGCCACGGCCTGATCGGCATGCGCGAGCGGGTCGGTATGGTCAGCGGCAGCCTCGACATCGGGCCGCGCCCCGGCGGCGGATTCCGGATCCGCGCCGTCCTGCCGCTCAAGGCCGCCTGACCCCCGGACACCCGCAGACCCGCCGACGGGCACCACCGCCCCCGCCGTCCTCCCCGAGGAACCCAGAGGAGCCACCCATGACCATCCGCGTGATGCTGGTCGACGACCAGGAGCTGCTGCGCACCGGATTCCGGATGATCCTCCAGTCGCAGGGGGACATCGAGATCACCGCCGAGGCCGGGGACGGCGCCCAGGCCGTGGAGAAGCTCCGGCACACGGAGGTGGACGTGATCCTCATGGACGTCCGGATGCCGCGGCTGGACGGTGTGCAGGCGACCCGGCGGATCTGCCTGGCCGAGGACGGCAGCCCGGTGCCGGACGCCCCGCACGTGCTCATCCTCACCACCTTCGACCTCGACGAGTACGCCTTCGCCGCGCTCAAGGCCGGGGCCAGCGGCTTCCTGCTCAAGGACGTGCCGCCGACCGAGCTGGTGGCCGCGATCCGCGCCGTCCACGGCGGGGACGCCGTGGTCGCGCCGACCACCACCCGCCGCATGATCGACCGCTTCGCCGAGGTGCTGCCGACCCCGCAGAGCGGCCCGGGCGGCTCCGACACCCTGGGCCCGCTCACCGAGCGCGAGCGCGAGGTGTTCCTGCTGGTCGCCCAGGGCCTGTCGAACGGGGAGATCGCGGCCCGGCTGGTGCTCTCCGAGGCCACCGTGAAGACCCACGTCGGGCGGATCCTGGCCAAGCTGGGCCTGCGGGACCGGGTCCAGGCCGTGGTCCTGGCCTACGAGGCCGGACTGATCCGGGCCGGCGCCACCGACTGACCCGCCCGCGCCCTCTCCCGCGCTCCGCCGCCCGCCCGCGCTCCGCCCCCGTCCAGGCTCCGGACCCGGCCCCGCGCCCGGTCCGGAGCGAACCGCTCCGCGGGCCCGGCCCCGCCCGTAGAATGGGCCGGTACGTCCGGTACCCCGGCAGTGGACTGGAACGGAACCCCTGGACAAAGGTGGACGCGTGAGTCCGTCCGACTTCGCCGACCGAGGCGAGTTCGCCCCGCTCGCCGACGGCCTCGGCGACCCCGCCGACCCCGGCAACCGACCCGCCCGCCTGGCCGTCGGCGTGGTCGGCACCGGCCGGGTCGGCCCGGCGCTCGGCGCCGCCCTCCAGCTCGCCGGCCACAAGGTGGTCGCCGCCTCCGGGGTGTCCGCCGCCTCGCAGCGCCGGGCCGAGACCCTGCTGCCGGGCGTACGGATCGTCACCCCGCCGCAGGTGCTGGCCGCCGCCGACCTGGTCCTGCTCACCGTCCCCGACGACGCGCTGGCCGACCTGGTCGCCGGCCTCGCCGCCACCGGCGCCGTCCGGCCCGGCCAGATCCTGGTGCACACCTCCGGCGCGCACGGCGTGGCCGTGCTGGAGCCGGCCGCCGCGACCGGCGCGCTGCCGCTCGCGCTGCACCCCGCGATGACCTTCACCGGCACCTCCGTCGACCTGGCCCGGCTGGCCGGCTGCCCCTTCGGGGTGACCGCCCCCGAGGAGCTGCGGCCGGTCGCCGAGGCACTGGTGGTGGAGATGGGCGGCGAACCCGAATGGGTGCCGGAGGGCGTCCGCCCGATGTACCACACCGCCCTCGCGCACGGCGCCAACCACCTGGTCACGCTGGTCGCGCAGGCGATGGAGCTGCTGCGCACGGCCGGCGTCGCCGAGCCCGGCCGGATGCTCGGCCCGCTGCTCGGCGCCGCGCTCGACAACTCCCTGCGCTCCGGCGACGCGGCCCTCACCGGCCCGGTCGCCCGGGGCGACGCCGGCACCGTACGCCGCCACCTGGCGCAGCTCAGTACGGTGTCCCCGGACATCCCCGCCGCCTACCGGGCGATGGCCCGGGCCACCGCCCAGCGGGCCCTGGCCCGCGGGACGATCGACGAAACGTCGGCGGCGGCGCTGCTGGACGTACTGAACGAGGAGACGCAGTAATGGCACGCGGCAAGCAGCTGGGCAAGACCCAGCACGCCCCGAAGGTCCACCGGGCCGTCGTCACCCGCACCGTCGACGACTTCGAGTCGGCGTTCTGGCCGGACGAGCAGCCGGTCGACAACGCGGTCGTGATGACGATGGGCGCCCTGCACGAGGGCCACGCCGCGTTGATCCGGGCCGCCCGCAAGCAGGTCGGCCGGGACGGCCGGGTCGCCGTCACCGTCTTCGTCAACCCGCTGCAGTTCGGCGCCGGCGAGGACCTGGAGCGCTACCCGCGCAGCCTGGACGACGACGTGCTGCTGGCCGAGGCCAACGGCGCCGACGTGGTCTTCGCGCCGTCCGTCGACGAGGTCTACCCGAACGGCGAGCCGCAGGTGCGGATGGCGGCCGGCCCGATGGGCGAGCGCTACGAGGGCGCCACCCGGCCCGGACACTTCGACGGGGTGCTGACCGTCGTCGCCAAGCTGCTGCACATCACCGACCCGGACTTCGCGTTCTTCGGCGAGAAGGACGCCCAGCAGCTGGCGGTCGTCCGCCGGATGGTGGCCGACCTGGACTTCGACGTCGAGATCGTCGGCGTGCCGACCGTCCGCGAGGAGGACGGCCTGGCGCTCTCCTCCCGCAACCGCTACCTCTCGGCCGAGGAGCGCTCCCACGCCCTGGCCCTGTCCGGGGCCCTGTTCGCCGGCCGGGACGCGGCCGCGCGCGGCCCGAAGGCCGCGCTCGACGCCGCCTCCGCCGTGCTCGACGCCGCCGAGGGCGTCGACCTCGACTACCTCGCCCTGATCGATCCGTACGACTTCACCGAGGCGCCGGACGGCTTCCGGGGCGAGGCGGTGCTGGCCGTCGCCGCGAAGGCGGGCGCGACCCGTCTGATCGACAACGTCCGCGTCGTCGTCCGGTAGCCACCGCGCCGGACCGCACCACCGAACCGCAGGACCGCAGGACCGGACCGGCACGCCGGACCGAAACAAACGCTCGCCCGCAGAGCGTTGGGCAGCAAGTACCCCCTAGGCATGCACTCACAGGAGGCGTGACCCGCAATGCTCCGCACCATGCTCAAGTCCAAGATCCACCGGGCCACCGTGACCCAGGCCGACCTGCACTACGTCGGCTCGGTCACCGTGGACGAGGACCTGCTCGACGCCGCCGACCTGCTCCCCGGCGAGCTGGTCCACATCGTCGACATCAACAACGGCGCCCGGCTGGAGACGTACACCATCGCCGGCCCGCGCGGCTCCGGCGTCATCGGCATCAACGGCGCCGCCGCCCGCCTGGTCCACCCCGGCGACCTGGTCATCCTGATCGCCTACGGGCAGATGGACACCGCCGAGGCCAAGGGCTACCTCCCCAAGGTCGTCTTCGTCGACGAGCGGAACCGGGTCACCGGCACCGGCGGCGACCCGGCCGAGGCCGGGGAGGGCACCGGACTGCTGCGCGGCGACGCGGCGTACCGTGGCGACAACGGTGCGGCCGACCCGGTCGCGCGCTGAAGGAGCCACTGAAGTCATGTCCGTCACCCACCGCCTCACCGCCCCCGCGCCGGGCTGGACCACCGACACCGACGTCGTCGTGGTCGGCTCCGGCGTGGCCGGGCTCACCGTCGCCCTCAACGTCCGCCGGGCCGGCCTGCGGGCCATGGTGGTCACCAAGGCGATGCTGGACGACGGGTCCACCCGCTGGGCCCAGGGCGGCATCGCGGCCGCCCTGGGCGAGGGCGACACCCCCGAGCAGCACCTGGCCGACACCCTGGTGGCGGGCGCCGGGCTGTGCGACGGGGACAGCGTCCGCACCCTGGTCACCGAGGGCCCGGACGCGGTCCGCCGGCTGATCGCGGTCGGCGCGGCCTTCGACCGGGGCGAGGACGGCGACGTCCTGCTCACCCGCGAGGGCGGCCACCACCGGAACCGGATCGCCCACGCCGGCGGGGACGCCACCGGCGCCGAGATATCCCGCGCCCTGGTCGAAGCCGTCCGCCGGGACCCGGACGTCGAGCTGATCGAGCACGCCCTGGTGCTCGACCTGCTCACCGACGCCGACGGGCACGCCGCCGGACTCACCCTGCACGTGATGGGCGAGGGCCAGCGGGACGGCGTCGGCGCCGTCCGCGCCCGCGCGGTGGTGCTCGCCACCGGCGGCATGGGCCAGGTCTTCTCGGCCACCACCAACCCGGCGGTCTCCACCGGCGACGGCGTGGCGCTCGCGCTGCGGGCCGGCGCCGAGGTCACCGACCTGGAGTTCGTCCAGTTCCACCCCACCGTGCTCTGGCTCGGCCCCGAGGCGGAGGGCCAGCAGCCGCTGGTCTCCGAGGCGGTCCGCGGCGAGGGCGCGCACCTGGTCGACGCGGACGGCGTGCGGTTCATGCTCGGCCAGCACGAGCTGGCCGAACTCGCCCCGCGCGACATCGTCGCCAAGGCGATCACCCGCCGGATGCGGGAGCACGGCACCGACCACATGTACCTGGACGGGCGGCACTTCGGCGCCGAGATGTGGCAGCGGCGCTTCCCCACCATCCTGGCCTCCTGCCGCGCGCACGGCATCGACCCGGTCACCGAGCCGATCCCGGTCTCGCCGGCCGCCCACTACGCCTCCGGCGGGGTGCGCACCGACACCCGCGGCCGGACGTCCGTGCCCGGCCTCTCCGCGTGCGGCGAAGTGGCCTGCACCGGGGTGCACGGCGCCAACCGGCTGGCCTCCAACTCCCTGCTGGAGGGCCTGGTCTTCGCCGAGCGGATCGCCGCCGACCTGACCGCCCGGCACGCCGCCGGGGACCTGCCCGAGCGCGTCGTCGACGTCGAGGCGGCCAGGGCGGCCCGCCCGGTGCCGCTGCCCGCGCCCGAGGCCCGGGCCGAGATCCAGCGGCTGATGTCGCGCGGCACCGGCGTGCTGCGCTCGGCCGCGTCGATGGCCGCCACCGCGGAGGGCCTCGCCCTGCTCGCCGACCAGACCCGCGCCGCCGTCGCCGAGGAGAAGCCGGCCGACCCCCGGGTGGAGACCTGGGAGGCCGCCAACCTGCTGCTGGTCGCCGACGCCCTGGTCACCGCCGCCGCGCAGCGCGAGGAGACCCGCGGCTGCCACTGGCGCGAGGACTTCCCGGAGCGCGACGACGCGCACTGGCAACGCCATCTGATCACCACCCTCACCGCCTCCGGCGGACCCGTCAGCACCCTCGAGGAGCCGTAACACCATGACCGACGCGACCGACGTGACCCACCTGCACGAGCACGAGCACGACGAGCTCCCGCTGGCCGGCGGCTGCGGCGACGGCTGCGCCTGCGGGGACGGCGAGGGCTACGAGACCGGCCTGGACCCCCAGCTCGCCGAGCTGCTGGAGGAGGCCGGGCTGGACCCGGTCGAGGTCGAGGACATCGCGACCCTGGCGCTGGCCGAGGACCTCGCCGGCGGCGAGGACGTCACCTCGGTGGCCACCGTGCCCGCCGACGCCGTCGCCACCGCCGACTTCACCGCCCGCGAGGCGGGCGTGGTGGCCGGCCTGCGGATCGCCGAGGCCGTCGTCTCGCTGGTCTGCGAGGAGGAGTTCGAGGTCGAGCGGCACGTCCAGGACGGCGACCGGGTCGAGGCCGGCCAGGTGCTGCTCTCGGTCCGCTCCCGCACCCGGGACCTGCTGACCGCCGAGCGCAGCGCGCTGAACCTGCTCTGCCACCTGTCCGGCATCGCCACCGCCACCCGCGCCTGGGCGGACGCCCTGGAGGGCACCGACGCGGTGGTCCGCGACACCCGCAAGACCACCCCGGGCCTGCGCGCGCTGGAGAAGTTCGCGGTCCGCTGCGGCGGCGGCGCCAACCACCGGATGGCGCTCTCGGACGCGGCCCTGGTCAAGGACAACCACGTGGTCGCGGCCGGCGGCGTCGCCGAGGCGTTCCGGGCCGTCCGGGCCGCCTACCCGGAGCTGCCGGTCGAGGTCGAGGTCGACACCCTGGAGCAGATCGCCCCGGTCCTGGAGGCCGGCGCGGAGCTGATCCTGCTGGACAACTTCACCGTCCCGCAGCTGCGCGAGGCGGTCGCCCTGGTCGCCGGCCGGGCCGAGCTGGAGGCGTCCGGCGGACTCACCCTGGCCACCGCGCGCGAGGTCGCCCAGACTGGTGTCCAGTACCTGGCGGTCGGCGCGCTGACCCACTCCTCGCCGATCCTGGACATCGGCCTGGACCTGCGCGCCTGACCGTCCGTCCGGCCCGTTCGCCCGTTCGCCCCTGGTCCTCGACGCAGAAAGCACCTGATGCTGCTCACCATCGACGTCGGCAACACCCAGACCACCCTCGGCCTGTTCGGCGGTGAGGAGGTGGTCGAGACCTGGCGGATCTCCACCGATCCGCGCCGCACGGCGGACGAGCTGGCGGTGCTGCTGCACGGCCTGATGGGCTCCCAGGGGGCGAACGGCTCGCGCACCGCGATCGCGGACGCGAAGGTCGAGGGCCTGGCGATCTGCTCCTCCGTCCCCTCCGTGCTCCACGAGTTCCGCGAGGTGGCGCGCCGGTACTACGGCGACGTCCCCGCGGTGATCGTGGAGCCGGGGGTGAAGACGGGGGTGCACGTCCTCATGGACAACCCCAAGGAGGTCGGCGCCGACCGGATCGTCAACGCGCTGGCCGCCAACCACCTCTACGGCGGCCCCTGCATCGTGGTCGACTTCGGCACCGCCACCACCTTCGACGCGGTCAACGCCCGCGGCGACTACGTCGGCGGCGCGATCGCCCCCGGCATCGAGATCTCGGTCGAGGCGCTCGGCAACCGCGGCGCCCTGCTGCGCAAGATCGAACTGACCCGCCCGCGCAATGTGATCGGCAAGAACACCGTCGAGGGCATGCAGTCCGGCATCCTCTACGGCTTCGCCGGGCAGGTCGACGGCCTGGTCGACCGGATGGCCCGGGAGCTGTCCAAGGACCCCGACGACGTCCAGGTGATCGCCACCGGCGGCCTGGCCCCGCTCGTCCTCGGCGAGGCCGGCTCCCTCGACGTCCACGAGCCCTGGCTCACCCTCATCGGCCTGCGCCTGGTCTTCGAACGCAACCGCCCGAGCTGACCCGGGGGTCGCGCCGCAGCGTCCGAACGTGGGGGCTCGGCGCGACACTACCGACAAATCGGATATTCCTCACGTAGTGTCAGCCCATGCCTACGCCACACGGATCGCGCGGCGGCATGGCCTTCAGCGCCGACGAAGTCCGCGTGCTGCGCCGCGCCCTCGCCCAAGCCCTGCACCCCGCCGTCCCCGTCCACTTCCAGCTCCCCGACCGGCCGCTGCTGTACGCCGACGCGGGTGCCGCCCTGTGGGCCGAGGACGTCCAGGACGCACTGCGCCTGACCGAGGCGATCGACGAGGCCGTCCAGGAGGGGGGCCGGCTGCGCGCCTTCCTCCTCGCCGACCTCACCCGCTACCGGGCCGCCCTGCCCGGCAGCGCCAGCGGTTACCTGGAACGGCTGGAGGAGGCGGTGACCGACGGCTACCTCCCGGGACCGGAGGACCTCACCGCGCTGCGCGGACTGTCCCGCCAGCCCTGCGGCCAGCACGAGCGCTCCCGCCGCTCCCGGCTGGCCGGCCGCTGCCACGCGCTGGCCGAGGCCGCCGTCCGCGAACGGCTCGCCCTCACCAGCGGCCAGCGCCACCTCGTCGCCGTACCGAGCCCCGCCGCACCCCCGAGCAGTCCCCTCATCCCTGTTGGAGGACGGATCCCGATGAGCAGCACCGAGCACCCCGCCGAGCAGCCCGCCGCCGCCCGCAAGGGCGCCCCCCGCGGCCCGCAGGACCAGCGGCCCGCCCGGCCGCACCGGATGCCCACCCCCGCCGAACTGTTCGGCCGCCGCCCCAAGGCCGCGCCGCATCCGGACCGGCCGGTCCACCCGGCGGCACCCGAGGACCTGGAACTGGCCACCGGCACCGGCTGAGCCCGCCCCGCCACCGCCTCCCCGGTCCGTCTGTCGACAATTCCCTTCCCTGGGCGGATCGTTCGGGTCACAACTCGATAACCATCACCGGGCGGGCCGCCGGATCGCTCCCGTCCTGTACGAATTGATGGGCGATCAACCGGCTTGACGTCGGGCCGACCGTCCATAGGGTCGCGGGGACACTCCACCATCAAGAGGATCCCCGTGAACTCGACCCGTACGCGCCGGGTGCTCGGCGCGGCCGCGGCCACGGCCGTCGCCGCCCTGTCCGTCGGCACGCTCGCCGTCCCCGCCCACGCCGCGGGACCGGCCCTCAGGCTCGACGTCGGCCCCATGATCAAGATCTCGGGCGAGCCGACCACCCAGCCGCAGTTCGGCGAGAACGTCTTCCTCCGGGCCGGCCGGACCGGCACCGCCCCGGTCCAGAACGCCAAGCTCACCCTCGACACCACCGGGCTGGACGGCATCGCCGTGCTCACCGTCTCCGGCGGCCGCTGCGTCACCGCGGCCCGGACGATCACCTGCGACCTCGCCTACCTCAACAGCGACAGCGAGAGCGTTCCCGGCTCCCTGTGGCTGAGCGCCGTCCCCGGGGCCAGGGCCGGTACCAAGGGCGTGGTGCACGCCGCGCTGACCGCGCCCGGCGCCGAGTCGGCGAACAAGGACTTCTCGGTCGAGGTCGGCGGCGCCGTGTTCCGGGCCGCCGAGATCGCCCCCAGGACGCAGGCCGAGGTCGGCAGCACCTTCACCCCGGCCGTGCGGTTCGCCAACCGCGGCGGCGTCTCGGCCGCCCGGGCGATCGTCGAGATCATGATGCTGCCCGGGCTGAAGGTCGAGAACTGGCCGTCCAACTGCGAGTACGCCACCGACCCGGGCCAGATCGGCCAGGAGGGCTTCGGCGCGCCGATCGCGACCACCCACGCCATCTGCACCGTCGAGGGCGAGATCCTGCCCAACGAGCCGGTCCGGCTGAACGGCCTCGACCTCACCGTCACCTCCGAGGCCCGTTACACCTTCACGGACTTCATGGTCTTCACCGACCCGGACGCGCCCGGCGCGCAGGGGCCGGCGCTGCGCCGGCGGCTCGCCTTCGAGCACGGCACCGGCGCGCCCGCCACCCTGCCCCGCGACTTCGCCGAGGGCATCCCCTCCGGGTACCCCGACATCAACGGCCACTTCACCGAGCAGGAGGTGTTCGCGGACAACGGCGCCGACTTCGGCCTGACCGGCAGCTGGACCCCGGACTCCTCCGGACGCGCCGGCACGCTCAGCATCACCGCCACCAACCGGGGCCCGGCCGCGATCTTCGACCGCAGCGGCGGCGACGCCACCCCGTTCGTCCGGATCCAGCTGCCCGAGGGCGCCTCGGTCACCGACCTGCCCAAGAACTGCCGGGCGAACAACCGCGTCCAGGGCGTGCCCCAGGACCACCCGCTCAACAGGTTCGACTGCGACGCCTTCGCCTTCTACATCGCGAACGGCGCGTCCAGCACTCGCGTCCTGGGCGTGAAGCTGGACGAGGGCACCGTCCCGCTGTCGGCCGTCGTCTCGTTCCAGAACGAGGTCAGCGACCTGGAGGACGGCTACCCGAGCGCCCCCATGAGCTGGGACCCCGACCCGGACAACAACCGGATCAAGGTCGCGCTGCGCTCGCTCCCCGCGCCCGGGACGCCCGCCCCGGACGGCGGGGACGGGGCCCCGGAGGAGCCGGTCGTACCGGCCTCGGCGGCGGACTCCACCGGCACCGGCTCCGGCAGCGTGACCGGGACCGGCTCCACCGGCGGCACCGCCACCACCACCGCGGCCGGCCGGACCGCCACCCGGACCGGTACCACCGGGACGGCCGGGAGCACCGGCACGGCGACGCTCGACCTCGCGGACGGCGGCGAGCTGGCCGACAGCGGCCGGGGTGACGCCGTCCCGCTGGCCTGGGCCTCCGCCACCGCGCTGACCCTGGGCGGCGCCGCGTTCCTCACCTCCCGCCGCCTCGGCCGCCGGCGCTCCTGAACCCGTCGCGCGGGGCGCGGGCGGCGTACCCCGCCCCCGTCCCGCGCGGCGCGGTAATCCCGTGGCGGAGCACCACCGCGGGCTGGCTACCCTGGTGGGGTGAGCGATCAGAGTCCCATCACCGCGACCGACGACCTTCCCGAGCAGATGCGCGTCCGGCGCGAGAAGCTGGACCGGCTCCGGGCGGCCGGCATCGACCCGTACCCGGTCGGCTTCCCCCGCACCAGCACCATCGCCGACCTCCGGGACAAGCACCCGGACCTGGCCCCGGACACCGCGACCGGCGAGCGGACCGGCATCACCGGCCGGGTGATCCTCTCCCGCACCGGCGGCAAGCTCTGCTTCGCGACCCTGCGCGACGGCTCCGGCGACCTCCAGGTGATGCTGTCCCTGGACAAGCTGGGCGAGGAGCGGCTGGCGGCCTGGAAGTCGGACATCGACCTGGGCGACCAGGTCGGCGTCGAGGGCGAGGTGATCACCTCCCGCCGCGGCGAGCTGTCGGTGATGGTGGACCGCTGGGAGCTCACCGCCAAGTGCCTGCGCCCGCTGCCCGACAAGCACAAGGGCCTGACCGACCCGGAGGCCCGGGTCCGCCAGCGGTACGTCGACCTGATCGTCAACCCCGAGGCCCGCGAGATCCTGCACCTGCGCTCCAAGGTGGTCCGCTCGATCCGCCGCACCTACGAGGAGCGCGGCTACATCGAGGTCGAGACCCCGATGCTGCAGCCGGTGCACGGCGGCGCCAACGCGCGTCCGTTCAAGACGCACATCAACGCCTACGACATCGACCTCTTCATGCGGATCGCCCCCGAGCTCTACCTCAAGCGGCTGGTCGTCGGCGGCGCGGAGAAGGTCTTCGAGATCAACCGCAACTTCCGCAACGAGGGCGCGGACTCCACCCACAACCCGGAGTTCACCTCGCTGGAGTCGTACGAGGCCTACGGCGACTACGACACCCAGGCCGAGCTGATCCGGGCCACCATCGTCAACGCGGCCCGGGACGCGCTGGGCACCACCGTGATCAGGGGCCTGGACCCGCACGGCGTCGAGCACGAGATCGACCTGGCCGAGCCCTGGGCCGAGGTGAGCGTCTACCCGGGCATCTCCGCCCACCTGGGCACCGAGGTCACCCCGGAGACCGGCGTCGAGGAGCTGCGCAGGCTGGCCTCCGAGCACGACATCCCCTTCGAGAAGTCCTGGGGCCACGGCCAGATCGTGCTGGAGATGGTCGAGCGCCTGCTGGAGGAGAACGCCGTCCGGCCGACCTTCATCAAGGACTACCCGACCGAGGTCTCCCCGCTGACCCGCCAGCACCGCTCGATCCCGGGCGTGGCCGAGAAGTGGGACCTGGTGATCTTCGGGACCGAGATCGGCACCGCCTACTCCGAGCTGATCGACCCGGTCGAGCAGCGCGCCCGCCTCACCGCGCAGTCCCTGCTCGCGGCCGGCGGCGACGTCGAGGCGATGCAGATCGACGAGGACTTCCTGCGGGCCCTGGAGTACGCGATGCCGCCCACCGGCGGCCTCGGGCTCGGGGTGGACCGCCTGATCATGCTGCTCACCGGCAAGAACATCCGGGAGACCGTGCTCTTCCCGCTGGTGAAGCCGGAGCCCAAGGCGTCCGCCGGTACGGCGGAGCAGACCGAGGAGGAGTGACCTGATGGACTACGTCAGCGCGATCGTCCCACCGCTGGTCATGGCGATCGGCTTCGGCTTCCTGGTGCGGGCCATCATCCGCACCCAGGGCGGCGCCCAGAAGGCCAAGGAGGACCTGGTCGACTGAGTCGCCGCACGGCCGCCCGGCATCCGCCGGACGCCCCGTCGCACCCCGCGCCGCCATTCCCGGATTCCGGGGGTGGCGGCGCGCCGGTTTCGCGGCACTTCACAAGTTTTGCCCTGTTCACTCCCTATCCTGGCCGGACTATGGTCCGGCAACTCGGCGAACTTGAGAACGCCATCATGACCCGGGTGTGGCAGTGGAACCGACCGGTCACGGTTCGCGAGGTCCTTCTGGATCTGCGGTCGGAACGGGAAATCGCGTACACCACGGTGATGACCGTCCTGGACAAGCTGCACCGAAAGGGCTGGCTCCGCCGGGAGCGCGTCGGCCGGGCCTATCGATATGAACCGGTCTCCTCGCGCGAGGCGTACACGGCGGCCCTGATGAACGACGCGTGGGCGACCGGCGACAATCCGGCCGCGGCCCTGGTGCACTTCTTCGGCCTGATGTCGCCGGAGCAACGGGAGGCGCTGCGGGACGCCTTGCGGGTGGCCGCTCTGTTCCCGACCGATCCGGCGGCCCCGGATTCCCCGGAGAGCGGACCGGGGGGCGGAGCGGATACCGGGGAGACCGGATCGGGGCCGGCACGATAACGTCCCGCCATGGAGGTCACCATCCGCCGGGCGCGGACCACGGACGTGCGGGCAGTGCGCGGGCTCATCGACACCTACTCGCGTGACGGGATTCTGCTCGACAAGCCCACCGTCATGCTGTTCGAATCGGTGCAGGAGTTCTGGGTCGCGGAACGCGACGACAACGGGACGGTAGTGGCCTGCGGAGCGCTCCACGTCATGTGGGAGGACCTCGCCGAGGTCCGCACGCTCGCCGTCGACGAGTCCTGCCGGGGCCACGGCGTCGGACACCTGCTGCTGGAGAAGCTGCTGGAGACCGCCCGCTGGCTCGGCGTCCGTCGGATTTTCTGCTTGACGTTCGAGGTCCCGTTCTTCGCGAAACACGGTTTCGTGGAGATCGGCGAGGCCCAGGAAACCGATGATGGTACGACAGACCCGGCGGCGATCGCTACGGATGTCTATGAAGAACTTCTCCGCTCGTACGATGAAGGTGTTGCCGAGTTCCTCGACCTGGAGCGTGTGAAGCCCAACACGCTGGGCAACTCGCGCATGCTGCTGCACCTGTGAGCCGCCCCCGGGACGGTCAGGGGTTTGTGTTTTCCGGGAAAAGGCGCTTTCCTTTCCTTAGGCAATGGGTCGTTTAGCGGAAAGGGAAGCCCGTGGCACAGAGGGTGCAGGTCATTCTTGAAGACGATCTCGACGGCGGGTCGGCGGACGAGACGGTGACGTTCGCGCTCGACGGCGTTGCCTACGAGATCGATCTGAAGAGCGCCAACGCGGACAAGCTCCGCGGTCTGCTGGCGCCGTTCGTCGAGAAGGGGCGCAAGCAGAGCGGCCGCCTCGCAGGCCCCCGCCGCGCGGGCCGCAGCACCGCCCCGCGCCCGTCCGGCAGCGTCCCGGACACCGCCAAGATCCGCGCGTGGGCCAAGGAGCAGGGCCTGGAGGTCAACGACCGCGGTCGTGTCCCCAGCAATGTGCGCGAGGCCTACGAGAAGGCCAACGCGGCCTGATCCGGGCACTGCCCGGCCGCCCGGACGGGTGCGGTGCCCCGGGCACCGGCCGGAGCGTCCACGGCACACGCGCGGGGCGCGGAGGGATTCCCTCCGCGCCCTGCGGCGTACGTCCGGACGGCGCCGCGGCGGCCCGGCGCGGGCGCGGCCGCCCGTTCGGGCAGCGGGCCGGGTACGGACTCGGGCGGCAGAACGGTCACGGCCTGTGCAACGCTGGAGGGGCGAAGCGGTAACGCGGACACCACCGGGATGGCGTACCGGCCACCGCGACCGCGGCTGACCGACCGTCAGTGGCGGCCGACTTCTCGCCAGGCGAACACCGCCACCGCGGAAACTGCGCGAGAACCGCCCCGATACCGGGTATGAATGCAGATGGACGGGGTCCGCGACCCCGTCCGGGGCAGTACGCGTGACCGGTCGGACGCCCACCGACTGCGCCGCGGCGGCGGTTGTTCGCCGATGGCGTAGCGGTATCCGGTGCATCCGGCCCGCGTGCGGGAACACCGTCTCCCAACATCGGGTTGGGATTGGTGTCGGCTGGTCGCGCAGCATGTCGCTCCTCGCGAGGGGAGCGAATCCGTGGGCCGCGCCGCTGAGCGGGACTAGCATGCGGAAGGACAGGGCGGGGACGGACCCCGAACTGCCCGACCGCTCTGAGGAGCGATAAACGATGTTCGAGAGGTTCACCGACCGCGCGCGGCGGGTTGTCGTCCTGGCTCAGGAAGAAGCCCGGATGCTCAACCACAACTACATCGGCACCGAGCACATCCTCCTGGGTCTGATCCACGAGGGTGAGGGTGTCGCCGCTAAGGCCCTGGAGAGCCTCGGGATTTCTCTTGAGGCCGTTCGCCAGCAGGTCGAGGAGATCATCGGCCAGGGCCAGCAGGCCCCGTCCGGTCACATTCCCTTCACCCCGCGGGCCAAGAAGGTGCTGGAGCTGTCGCTCCGGGAGGCCCTGCAGCTCGGCCACAACTACATCGGCACCGAGCACATCCTGCTCGGCCTGATCCGCGAGGGCGAGGGCGTCGCCGCCCAGGTCCTGGTGAAGCTGGGCGCCGACCTGAACCGGGTCCGTCAGCAGGTCATCCAGCTGCTCTCCGGCTACCAGACCCCCGGCGGCAAGGAGTCGGCCACGGCCGGCGGGCCGGCCGAGGGCACCCCGTCGACCTCGCTGGTCCTGGACCAGTTCGGCCGCAACCTCACCCAGGCCGCCCGCGAGGCCAAGCTCGACCCGGTGATCGGGCGCGAGAAGGAGATCGAGCGGGTCATGCAGGTGCTGTCCCGCCGCACCAAGAACAACCCGGTCCTGATCGGTGAGCCCGGCGTCGGCAAGACCGCCGTCGTCGAGGGCCTGGCCCAGGCGATCGTCAAGGGCGAGGTCCCGGAGACGCTCAAGGACAAGCAGCTCTACACGCTGGACCTGGGCGCCCTGGTGGCCGGCTCGCGCTACCGCGGTGACTTCGAGGAGCGCCTGAAGAAGGTCCTCAAGGAGATCCGCACCCGCGGCGACATCATCCTGTTCATCGACGAGCTGCACACCCTGGTCGGCGCGGGCGCCGCCGAGGGTGCCATCGACGCCGCCTCGATCCTCAAGCCGATGCTGGCCCGCGGTGAGCTCCAGACCATCGGTGCCACCACGCTCGACGAGTACCGCAAGCACCTGGAGAAGGACGCCGCGCTGGAGCGCCGCTTCCAGCCGATCCAGGTCGCCGAGCCCTCGCTGCCGCACACCATCGAGATCCTCAAGGGCCTGCGCGACCGCTACGAGGCCCACCACCGGGTCTCGATCACGGACGCCGCCCTGGTCGCCGCCGCCACCCTGGCCGACCGGTACATCTCGGACCGCTTCCTGCCGGACAAGGCGATCGACCTGATCGACGAGGCCGGCTCCCGGATGCGCATCCGCCGGATGACCGCGCCGCCGGACCTCCGCGAGTTCGACGAGAAGATCGCCGATGTGCGCCGCGAGAAGGAGAGCGCGATCGACGCGCAGGACTTCGAGAAGGCCGCGTCCCTGCGCGACGACGAGAAGCAGCTCCTGCAGGCCAAGGCAAAGCGGGAGAAGGAGTGGAAGGCCGGCGACATGGATGTCGTCGCGGAGGTCGACGAGGAGCTCATCGCCGAGGTCCTGGCCACCGCCACCGGCATCCCGGTCTTCAAGCTGACCGAGGAGGAGACCTCCCGGCTGCTGCGCATGGAGGACGAGCTGCACAAGCGCGTCATCGGCCAGAAGGACGCCATCAAGGCGCTCTCCCAGGCCATCCGGCGCACCCGTGCGGGCCTCAAGGACCCGAAGCGCCCCGGCGGCTCGTTCATCTTCGCCGGCCCGTCCGGCGTCGGTAAGACCGAGCTGTCCAAGACGCTCGCCGAGTTCCTCTTCGGCGACGAGGACGCGCTGATCGCGCTGGACATGTCGGAGTTCTCGGAGAAGCACACCGTCTCCCGGCTCTTCGGCTCGCCCCCCGGCTACGTCGGCTACGAGGAGGGCGGCCAGCTCACCGAGAAGGTGCGCCGCAAGCCGTTCTCCGTCGTCCTCTTCGACGAGGTCGAGAAGGCCCACCCGGACATCTTCAACTCGCTGCTGCAGATCCTGGAGGACGGTCGCCTGACCGACTCCCAGGGCCGCGTGGTCGACTTCAAGAACACCGTCATCATCATGACGACCAACCTCGGCACCCGGGACATCTCCAAGGGCTTCAACCTGGGCTTCGCGGCCCAGGGCGACACCCAGACCGGGTACGACCGGATGAAGGCGAAGGTCGGCGAGGAGCTCAAGCAGCACTTCCGCCCCGAGTTCCTGAACCGCGTCGACGACATCGTGGTCTTCCACCAGCTGACCGAGGAAGACATCATCCAGATCGTCGACCTCATGATCGACAAGGTGGACGAGCGGCTCAAGGACAAGGACATGGGCCTGGAGCTCAGCGTCGAGGCCAAGAAGCTGCTGGCCAAGCGCGGCTACGACCCGATCCTGGGCGCCCGGCCGCTGCGTCGGACCATCCAGCGCGAGATCGAGGACCACCTCTCCGAGAAGATCCTCTTCGGCGAGCTGCGGGCCGGCCACATCGTGGTCGTCGGTGTCGAGGGCGAGGGCAAGGAAGCGAAGTTCACCTTCCGCGGCGAGGAGAAGTCCGCAGTCGCGGACACTCCGGCCGCCGTCGCCTCGCCGGGTCCGGACCTGACGAAGTAGCAACATTTAACAGACAACAGCAACGGTTAGGGCCCCCGGCGTTCGCGCCGGGGGCCCTGACCGTTTTCCGCGCGCCCGTCGAAACTGTGATCAGAACCACGAACCGGCAGGTCGTTGGCCTGAACGGGGGCCGGTGCGGGTGCGATCGAAGCTATGGTCATCTTTAATGACAATGATGTTGACAGGACGTCAGCTGATACGCAGTCGCGGAGGATAGCGCTGTGGCCATGTCACGGTCAAGGTCTATCTTTTCCGTCCACGCTTGGATCAAATGACGTCCACCTGTCTTTCATTGGTTTACCGGAAGGCCAAGAGCCGGACGGTTTGGGGAGGACGTCACAACGTTGAAGATGACCAGGAAAGCCGCTTCGGCCGTCTCAGTCGCGGCGGTCATAGCCGCGCTCGGCGCGGGACTGCTCCCGAGCACGGCGGTCGCCGCCGGTGCCGCCCCCGTCCCGCAGGACCCGGCCGACGCCGTTCAGACCAGCACTGAGCACAACATTCCCGGCCCGCTGACCGAGAAGGTCGAGGCCGAGCAGAAGGCCGCGACCGAGCAGCTGCTCGCCGGCACCGCCCAGATCGAGCAGCACGGCGGCGGCTCCAGCATCAAGCTGGGCAAGGACAAGTACGTCGAGCTGGCCCGTGAGCGCACGGACAAGATCTTCACCATCCTGGTGGAGTTCGGCGACGAGGTGGACAGCACCACCAAGACCCCGGACGGCAAGATCAAGTACGGCGGCCAGCCCGGCCCGCAGCGCAACCAGATCGAGAAGCCGGACGCCGCGACCAACAACTCCACCCTCTGGCAGGCTGACTACAACCAGCAGCACTACCAGGACCTGTACTTCAACAAGTCCGGTGACTCGCTGAAGACCTACTACGAGAAGCAGTCCTCGGGCCGCTACTCGGTCGACGGTCAGGTCACCGACTGGGTGAAGGTCAAGTACAACGAGGCCCGTTACGGCTCGGACTACTGCGGCCAGCACGTCTGCGCCAACGCGCAGGACCTGATCCGCGACGCGATCAACACCTGGGTCGCCGACCAGAAGGCCAAGGGCCAGACGGACGCGCAGATCAAGGCCACCATCGCGCAGTACGACCAGTGGGACCGGTACGACTACAACCACAACGGCAACTTCAACGAGCCGGACGGTTACATCGACCACTTCCAGATCGTGCACGCCGGTGAGGACCAGTCGGCCGGCGGCGGCAAGCAGGGCACTGACGCCCTGTGGGCCCACCGCTCGTACGCCTACGGCACCGGCGCCGGCACCACCGGTCCGGACACCAACAAGCTCGGCGGCACCCCCGTCGGCGGCACCGGCGTCTGGGTCGGCGACTACACCATGCAGCCCGAGAACGGCGGCCTCGGTGTCTTCGCCCACGAGTACGGCCACGACCTCGGTCTGCCGGACCTCTACGACACCTCCGGCAGCGGCATCGACAACTCGGTCGGCTTCTGGTCGCTGATGTCGTCCGGCTCCTGGCTCGGCGAGGGCAAGAACTCGATCGGCGACATGCCGAACGACCTCGACGCCTGGAGCAAGCTCAAGCTCGGCTGGCTGAAGTTCGACAAGGCCAAGGCCGGCACCGAGTCGACCCACCACATCGGCCCGGTCGAGTACAACAGCGCGCTCCCGCAGGCGCTCGTCGTCGACCTGCCGAAGAAGGCCGTCACCACCACCATCAACAAGCCCTTCGCGGGCGCCAACGAGTGGTGGAGCGGCAGCGCGGACGACCTCAACGTCTCGCTGACCCGCGACCTCGACCTGACCGGCAAGGCCAAGGCCTCGCTGTCGGCCAAGGCCTGGTACGACATCGAGCAGGACTTCGACTACGGCTACGCCGAGGTCTCCACCGACGGTGGCGCCAACTGGGCCGCCCTCGACGGCACCTACAACGGCGTCGCGCTGCCGAAGGACCCCTCCGGCAAGGCCTCGCTGACCGGCAACTCGGGCGACAAGTGGGGCGACCTCGCCTTCCCGCTGGACGCCTACGCCGGCAAGGCCGTCAAGGTCCGCTTCCGCTACACCACCGATGGCGGTCTGCACCTCAAGGGCCTGGCCCTGGACGACATCGCGGTGACCGCGGACGGCGCCAACGTCTTCACCGACGGTGCCGAGAACGGTGACAACGGCTGGACCGCCAAGGGCTTCTCGCGGACCACCGGCTCGTTCACCAACGACTACAACCAGTACTACATCGCGGAGAACCGGCAGTACGTCTCGTACGACCGCACCCTCAAGGTCGGCCCGTACAACTTCGGCTTCGCCGACAAGCCGCTCTTCGTCGAGCACTACCCCTACCAGGCCGGTCTGCTGATCTGGTACTGGGACGAGTCGCAGACCGACAACAACGTCACCAACCACCCGGGTCAGGGCCTGATCCTGCCGGTCGACTCGCACCCGACCCCGCTGAAGTGGAAGGACGGCTCGCTGATGCGCCCGCGCATCAACGGCTACGACTCCACCTTCGGCTCGCGCCGCACCGACGGTCTGACCCTGCACAGGGCGGGCGTCGAGACGGTCATCCCGAAGGCCAAGGGTGTCGACGAGTTCTCCGACCTGAAGTCCTACTGGACCAAGGACAACCCGTACAGCAGCGTCATCGTCCCGAAGACGGGCACCAGCATCGAGGTCGAGAACGAGTCCTCGAACTACCTGGAGACCTGGATCCGCGTCCGCCCGGTCGACAACTGATCGAACCGAGCTCTGACGCCCGGTCCGTGACCAGGCACCGCTGAGCCGATCCGGCCCGCTCCCGCACCCGCGGGGGCGGGCCGGATTCTTTGCTGGATCCTTTGTACCCGGACGGTCCAAACCCGCCGGGCGGGTGGTGCTCCTCACAGCCCTCGCGGGCGGTACGAGCGGGGGTAGTAGGACGGCGGGACGGGCGGGTCCGCTCCTCGTCCCATGAACGGAGCATCCGATCGCATGATCGTTACTCCGTCGGTTTGAATTTCCGGCCCGATGATGACTACACGCCGTAGTACGTCACACGGTTTGGGACTCCGGTCGGTGACGGTTACACCTGAGTGGTCCCCCACTCTGCACGCCCGAACGGGCTCAGCGTGCTGCCCCGTACGTGTTCGTGAGGTTCCGATGTCTCCTGTCCCGCCGCTCGGGCCGACCCTGTGCCGGCTCGCCGATGCCTTCCTTCGGCAGACCGACCGGAACCGCTCCACCACCGCCGCCGCGGCCGGGGCGGCCGTCCTGACCGGTGCCCTGGTGCTCACCGCCGCAGTCAGCGCCTCGGCGCAGACCATCGCCCCGACCACCCCCGGCAGCTCGGTGTTCACCGCGCCGCACAGCGCGGCCCCGGCCCCGGCGCTGGTCCAGGTCGCCGGCCCCAGCCCGTACACCCTGCCGTCGGAGCAGTCCTCGGCCCAGGACTCGGTGGCGATCGCCGCCAATCTGCTGACCGCTCAGGCGGAGGCCCCGGCGCCGTCGGCCGACCAGGCCCCGGCCGAGGGACAGGCCGAGGGAGGGGCCGAGGGAGGGGCCCCGGCCGAGGGACAGGCACCCGGCGCCGAGCCGGAGGCCGCCGCGCCGGAGCAGGCCCCCGCGCCCGCCGCGCCCGCGCCCGCTCCTGCACCCGCGCCTGCACCTGCCCCGGCCCGGCAGTGGTCCGCGCCGATCCCGGGAGCGCCGACCAGCAACCCCTACGGCGTGCGCAACCCCGAGTACGCGGCCGGGTACCACACCGGCGTGGACTTCGCGGTCTCCCCCGGCACCGCGCTGCTCGCGGTCGGCAACGCCACCGTGGTGTCGGCCGGCTGGGACGGCGCGTACGGCAAGGAGGTCGTGCTGCGGCTGGCCGACGGCCGCTTCGCCCAGTACGCGCACATGTCGGCGCTCGCTGTGTCGCCGGGCCAGAAGGTCGCGGCCGGGCAGCAGATCGGCCGCTCCGGCAACACCGGCAACTCCACCGGGCCGCACCTGCACTTCGAGATCCGCTCGGCCAACCAGTACGGCGCGGTGATCAACCCGATCGCCTACCTCGCCGCGCGCGGGGTCACCGACTTCTGATCCCCGGGCAACGGGGGCGGGGGCAGCGGGGCGAGGGCCGCTCGGGGCCGGGGGCCGTTCGGGAGCGCGGGCCGTTCGGGGGCGCGGGCCGGTCGGGGGCGCGGGCCGGTCGGTGCGCGCCCCTCGAACAACTCAGTCCGTCGGGGTGGGCCGGACGATCAGCCGGCAGATCTCCAGCGCCACGTGCTGGGCGGCCTCGATCGCCTCCTCGCGGGTGGCCTCGGCGACCGGGATGTCCCCGACGAAGCGGTCCACCTCGGGCCGCCGGTCCTGGTACAGCAGGAAGAGCGCCGAGTTGATGGTGAACAGGGACATCATCGCCCGCAGCCGGTCCTCGAACGTCGCCCCGGGGCCGTGCACCAGCCGGACCAGGGCGATCATGCGGTCCCGGAACTCCTGACCGGCCGGCAGGTCGCGCAACGCGGGCTGGTTCTCCTGGAAGAAGCGCAGCAGCGGCGCCCGGTCGGCCATCCCGGCGGCGAACCGGCGGATCAGCTCGTCCCGCACCTCGGGGGTCCAGGTCTGCTCGCGGCCCCAGCTGATCAGCTCGTCGATCGGCGCGGCGGTGGTCGCCACGATGCCGTGGACGATGTCTTCCTTCGTCTTGAAGTGGTAGTAGAGCGCGGCCTTGGTGACGCCCAGCCGGTCCGCGATCTCCCGCAGCGAGGTGCGCTCGTAGCCCTGCTCGGAGAAGAGCTCCAGGGCGATCGCGACGATGCGCGCCCGGGTGTCGCTACGGGGGCTCTGCGTCGTGCCCATCGCCTGCCTCTGACTGCGTCGTGGTTCGGTCCCCGGCGACCTGCGGCCGCCGCGGCATGAGCGGCGGGCGCCCCGACCGGCGACACTGGTGCGCCCCATTCTTCCTGCCCCGGGAGTCCACCGAAAAACTGGCTTGACGACCGGCTAGTGAACAACCTACCGTGCCCACGGTCCACAAACTAGCCGGGCGACAAGTAAGGGGGCTTCCGCAGGCCCCACCGGTCGCCCGCCCCCCTGTCCGGGAGTCCCACCCATGTCACACCCCAAGGCCGGCACCGCGGCCCCCGAGAAGCAACCGGCCGAGGACGAGCAGCCCCGTTCGGCCCGCGAGATCCGCCTGGTCATGATCGGCCTGGTCGTCACCATGCTGCTCGCCATGCTCGACGGCCTGATCGTCGGCACCGCGATGCCGACCATCGTCGGCGAGCTCGGCGGCGCCGAACACCTCTCGTGGGTGGTCACCTCCTACACCCTGGCCACCGCCGCCTCCACCCCGATCTGGGGCAAGCTCGGCGACCTCTACGGCCGCAAGGGCGTCTTCCTCACCTCGATCGTGATCTTCCTGGTGGGCTCGGCGCTCTCCGGCCTCTCCCAGGACATGACGGAGCTCATCGGCTTCCGTGCCCTCCAGGGCCTGGGCGCCGGCGGTCTGATGGTCGGCGTGATGTCGATCATGGGCGCGCTGGTGCCGCCGCGCGACCGCGGCAAGTACCAGGGCATGTTCGCCGCGGTGATGGCGCTCGCCACCATCGGCGGCCCGCTGGTCGGCGGCTTCATCACCGACCACCTGAACTGGCGCTGGACCTTCTACATCAACCTGCCGCTCGGCGCCGTCGCGCTCGCCGTCGTCGTGGTCACCCTGAAGCTGCCGAAGGTCCGCAGCAAGGCCAGGATCGACTACCTCGGCGCGCTGCTGCTCACCACCGGCATCACCTCGCTCACCCTGATCACCACCTGGGGCGGCCAGGAGTACGCCTGGGGCTCGAAGCAGATCCTCGGCCTGAGCGCGCTGGCCGCGTCCACCCTGATCGGCTTCTGCTACGTCGAGCAGCGGGTCGAGGAGCCGATGCTGCCGCTGTCGCTGTTCAAGAACCTGAACTTCACCCTGGTCTCGATCATCGGCTTCGTGGTCGGTTTCGTGATGTTCGGCTCGACCGTCTTCCTGCCGCTCTACCAGCAGACCGTGCAGGGCGCCTCGGCGACCAACTCCGGCCTGCTGCTGATGCCGATGATGTTCGGAATGCTGGTCGTCTCGCTGGTGGTCGGCCAGGCGGTGACCAAGACCGGCAAGTACCGGATCTACCCGATCATCGGCACCGTCGTGATGACCGCCGGCATGGTGCTGCTGTCGACCCTCTCCACCGACACCTCGGGCTTCACCTCCGCCTGCTGGATGGTGGTGCTCGGTGCCGGCATGGGCTTCCTGATGCAGATCACCATGCTGGTCGCGCAGAACAGCGTCGAGCTCAAGGACATGGGTGTGGCCAGCTCCACCGCCACCCTGTTCCGCACCATCGGCGGCTCCTTCGGTGTGGCGCTGTTCGGCGCACTGTTCAACAACCGGGTCACCGAGACCATGAACGAGCGGCTCGGTTCGGCCGCCGGGGCGGGTTCGGCCCAGGGCGGCGACCCGGCCCAGCTGAGCCCGAACGCGCTCAAGGCGCTGCCCGCGCCGGTCCAGGACGCCTACCACCACGCGGTGGCCAACGGCATGCACACCGTCTTCCTCTGGGGTGCGGCCGCCGCCCTGATCTCGGTCGCCGCCGCGGTCTTCATGCGGGAGGTGCCGCTGCGCGGGGCCGGCGGGCCGCCCGCCGACGCCAAGGACGAGGCCGAGGGCGGCGCCCCGGTCGGCAACACCGAGGCCGTCGCGATCTGACCGGGTCCGCCCCCGGAACGCACCGGGCCCCCGCTCGCCGAACCGGCGGGCGGGGGCCCTCTGTCGTCCCCGGGAGCGGGAGCGCTACCTGGGCAGCCGGTAGACGCCCTGCTCGACCGGCTCGACCAGTCCGTCGGCGACCAGCCCGTCCAGGGCGCGGGCGCGCTGCACGGCGTCCGGCCAGACCTCGTCGAGCCGGGCCTGCGGCACCTCGTCGTGCGCCTCGCGCAGCACCGCGAGCAGCTTGCCGCGCACCTGGCGGTCGGTGCCCTCGTAGGTCTGGCCGCGCCGGGCCGGGCCCTCGTACGGCGGGCGGCCGGCCCGCTGCCAGGCGCAGGAGGTGAACAGCGGGCAGTCCCCGCACTCCGGGCCCCGGGCCGTGCAGACCAGCGCGCCCAGCTCCATCACGGCGACCGCCCAGGTGGCGGCCGTGCGGTCGGCGGCGGGCAGCAGCGCGGTCGCGGTCCGCCGCTCGGCCGCCGTGGTGGCCTGCGCCGGGTACTCGTCGCCGGTCACGGCGCGGGCGAACACCCGGCGAACATTGGTGTCCAGCACCACGTGCCGCTGGCCGAACGCGAAGGAGGCCACCGCCGCCGCGGTGTACTCGCCGACCCCGGGCAGCGAGAGCAGGGTCGTGTGGTCGTCCGGGACCTCACCGCCGTGCTTCTCGGTGATCGCCACCGCGGCGCCGTGCAGGCGCAGCGCCCGGCGCGGGTAGCCCAGCCGCCCCCACATCCGGACGGCCTCGCCGGGCGCCTCGGCGGCCAGGTCGGCCGGGGTGGGCCAGCGCTCCATCCAGGTCTCCCAGACGGGCAGGACGCGCTTCACCGGGGTCTGCTGGAGCATGAACTCGCTGACCATCACGGCCCAGGGCGAGGCGTCCGGCGTCCGCCAGGGCAGGTCCCTGGCGTTGGCCGCGTACCAGTCGAGCACGGTCGCGTGCAGGACCGGCAGGGGCAGCCCGAGCTTCGGCGCGGCCTCGGCGGGCGTCCCGGGCCCCGGGGGCGCGACGGGGCCGGCGGGGGCGGGGAGGACGGGGGTGACGGTGTTGGCAGCCATGGCCCTTCGATCCTCCCATGCCCGGACCGGCCACTGAAGCGGATCATGAGATTCCGGTTAGACGTGCAAAACACCCCATTCAGCCTCGCCCGAACGGCGCAAATGGCGGATCATGTGAAGGAAGGGGTGACTGTGCGGTGTTGGTGCGTCAAGGGACACACACCGTCTCGTAGAGTTTGGGCGTGCCCTCTCTCCGTCAACCCGTAGGACCGCTGCCGGCCTCGATCTACTGGCGTCGGCGTGTCGTCGTGATCGTCGCCGCCGTCGCGGTCGCCGCCCTCGTCATCTGGCTGATGGCCGATCAGGGCGGGGGTGGCGACGGAGCGAAGGACAAGGCCGCACAGGCCGTCCCGACCCAGTCGCAGAACCAGACGCCCGCCCAGGCGATCACGCCGGGCGCCTCGCCGAGCGGACCGGCCAACAACTCCCGTCCCGGCAGCGGCAGTGGCGGCGGCAGCGCCTCCGGCGGCGCGGTGGGCGGCTCCGGCGGCGGCGACGTCAGCCTCAGCACCGGCGGCACCACCGGCGGCACCGCCCCGGCACTCGCCACCGGCGGGGCGGCGGGCGGCACAGGCGGCGCGGGCGGCGCGGGTACCGGTGGTGCCGCGGGCACCGGTGGTGGCGCGGGCACGGGCGGAAGCGCCTCCGGCGGAAGCACCTCGGGCGGCGCGGGCGGCAACGGCGGCCAGCCCCCGGTGAACACCACCGAGATCATGGCCCTGCCGGTCTGCGCCTCCTCCCAGGTGACGCTGAATCTGGCCAGCGCCCAGAACTCCTACCAGCCCAAGGACAAGCCCAAGCTGGCGCTGACCATCAACAACTCCTCGGCCGCCAACTGCCGGGTGGACCTCGGCCGGACCGCCTCCGCGATCACCGTCACCGCCAGCAACGGCGAGCGCATCTGGTCCTCCGGCGACTGCCCGGCCGACCGGAGCAGCGCCTGGGTCCAGCTCCCGGCCAACGGCGGGCTGACCGAGACCTTCGGCTGGGACCGGGTCCGCAGCAAGCCGCAGTGCGCGACCGCCGACCCGGCGGCTGCCCCGGCCGGCAACTACCTGGTGGTCGCCGACCTCACCGGCCTCTCCGGCGGCCAGGCCTCGGCCCGCTCCCCGATCCGGCTGGAGAACTGAGGCCGGCCCTTCCGACCACGCAGAAGGCCCGGACCGTTCCCACGGTCCGGGCCTTCTGCGTGGTCGGGGGCCGGGCACCGAGTGGCGCCCGCGTCCGGTCAGACGTAGCGCTCCAGGATGGACGATTCGGCAAGGCGGGACAGGCCCTCGCGGACCGAGCGGGCCCGGGTCTCGCCGACGCCCTCGACCGTCTGCAGATCGTCGATGCTGGCGGCCAGCAGCTTCTGGAGTCCGCCGAAGTGCTCCACCAGGCGCTCTATCACCGTGTTGGGCAGACGCGGGATCTTGGCCAGCAGCCGGTAGCCGCGCGGCGAGACCGCCGAGTCCAGCGACTCCGGCGTGCCCGAGTAACCGAGCGCCTTGGCCACCGTCGTGAGGTCGAGCAGCTCGGCGTGGGTCAGCGCCTCCAGGTCGGCCAGCACCTCGGTGACGGTCCGGCCCTTCTTGGCGGCGCGCTCCGGGAAGTAGTCCCGGGCGACCAGCTCGCGCTCCGGCTCCACGCCCGCGATCAGCTCGTCCAGCTGGAGCGAGAGCAGTCGGCCGTCGATGCCGAGCTCCAGCACGTAGCCGGCGATCTCGGTGGCGATCAGCCGGACCATCTCCAGCCGCTGCGCGACGGCGGTGACGTCCCGGACCGTCACCAGGTCCTCGATCTCCAGTGCGGAGAGCGTGCCCGCCACCTCGTCCAGGCGCAGCTTGTAGCGCTCCAGGGTGGCCAGCGCCTGGTTCGCGCGGGACAGCACGGTGGTGGAGTCCTCCAGCACCCGGCGGGTGCCGTTGACGTACATGGCGATCAGCCGCATCGAGTGCGAGACCGCCACCACCGGGAAGCCGGTCTGCCGGTTGACCCGCTCGGCGGTGCGGTGCCGGGTACCGGTCTCGTCGGTCGGGATGGTGGAGTCCGGCATCAGGTGGACGCCGGCCCGGACGATCTTGGTGATGTCCTTGTCCAGCACCACGGCGCCGTCGAGCTTGCACAGCTCGCGCAGCCGGGTCGCGGTGAACTCGACGTCGAGCACGAAGCCGCCGGTACAGATCGGCTCCACGGTCTTGTCGAAGCCGAGCACGATCAGACCGCCGGTGTTGGCCCGGAGCACCCGCTCCAGACCGTCACGCAGTGCGGTGCCGGGAGCGATGGCGGTGAGGGAGGCCCGCAGCAGGGCCTCCTCGCGGGAGGACTTGTCCGCCCGGTCGCTGGCTGCCACGTGACTCCTCCGGTCGACCCCGTACCGGGCGCCTCGTGCGGGGGGCGCCGGCCTGCGGTCTGTTGCTCTGTCGCTTAGTACTGCCTTATCACCAATGAGACAGGGGAAAGTCTAACTGCGTGCGGCAACGACAGGGCTTGGGTCAGTGCAGTTCGTCGGAGTCGAGCGGCTCCCACCCCTCCATGACCTCCTCCGGGTAGGCCGCCGGCCGGTGCGCGCGGGGGGCCGGCGGCGCCGACGGGGCCTCACCCTTCGGCTTCGCGGCGGCCCGACGGCGGCCCGGGAGCGCGCGCAGCGCCTCGCCGATGTCCGCCACCTCGACCACCTTCATACCCGGCGGGACCTTGCCCGGATCCGGCGGGACGAGCGCGTGGGTGAAGCCCAGCCGGTGCGCCTCGGCCAGCCGCCGCTGCACACCCGTCACCCGCCGTACCTCACCGGCCAGGCCGACCTCGCCGATCGCGACCAGGTTGCTGGGCAGCGGGGTGTCCGAGGAGGAGCTGGCCACCGCGAGGGCGATCGCGAGGTCCGCCGAGGGCTCGGAGAGCTTCACACCGCCGACGGTGGCGGTGTAGATGTCCTGCTTGCCGAGCTTCACACCGCCGTGGCGCTCGACCACGGCGAGGATCATCGCGATCCGGGGCGACTCCAGGCCGGAGGTGGTCCGGCGGGGCGAGGGGATCTGCGAATCCACCATCAGCGCCTGCACCTCGGCGACCAGGGGGCGCTTCCCCTCCAGGGTCACGGTCAGGCACGTCCCGGGCACCGGCTTGTCACGCCTGGTCAGGAAGAGGCCGGACGGGTCGGCCAGGCCCTCGATGCCCTCGTCGTGCAGCTCGAAGCAGCCGACCTCGTCGGTCGCGCCGTAGCGGTTCTTGATCCCTCGGATGATCCGCAGCCGGGCGTGGCGGTCGCCCTCGAAGCTCAGGACGACGTCCACCAGGTGCTCCAGCAGGCGGGGGCCCGCGATCTGGCCGTCCTTGGTGACGTGGCCGACCAGCAGGGTGGCCATGCCCCGGTCCTTGGACGCCCGGATCAGCGCACCGGCCACCTCGCGGACCTGGGCCGGGCCGCCGGGCGCGCCGTCCAGCTCGGCGGAGGCGATGGTCTGCACCGAGTCCAGGATCAGCAGACCGGGGTCGACCGCCTCGATGTGGCCGAGGACGGCGCCGAGGTCGGACTCGGCGGCGAGGTAGAGGTGCTCGGAGAGCGCGTTGATCCGGTCGGCGCGCAGCCGCACCTGGCCGGCCGACTCCTCACCGGTGACGTAGAGCGTGCGGTGCTGCGCACTGGCGGCCTTGGCCGCGACGTCCAGCAGCAGGGTGGACTTGCCGACACCCGGCTCGCCGGCCAGCAGCACCACGGCGCCCGGGACCAGGCCGCCGCCGAGCACCCGGTCCAGCTCGGGCACGCCGGTGGAGCGGGCCGTCGCCACCTGGCCGTCCACCTGGCCGATCGGGCGGGCGGGCGAGCTGACCGGCCCGGCGGCCGTCGTCCGGATCGGCACCGCGCCGTACTCCTCGACCGTGCCCCAGGCGTTGCACTCCGGGCAGCGGCCGACCCACTTGGGCAGCTGGTTGCCGCACTCGGTGCAGCGGTAGGCCGGGCGCGGCTTGGCGGTGGTCTTGGTACGGGCAGCCATGCGGTCACCGTAGCGCCCGGGTACGACAACGCGGCGGGCGGCCGGGCCGGGAAGGCGCGGGGCCGGAGCGGGATCCGGTCCACGAATGAGCGATGTTGTTACCCGAAAGAAGTACAACCGGGCGGAATGGCCCGGGCCGGACCGCCGCCGTCTCTACCGTCGGACGGGTGACGACGAGTACGGAAGGGCCGCGCGACGCCGTCCTCGCGGCATACGAGCGACAGGTCGACGGCCTCTTCACCTACTGCCTCTCGGTGCTGTGCGAGCACGAGGCCGCGGCGGCCGCCCTGCGGGAGGTGCGCGAGCTGGCGGTGCGGCACGGTGCCCGGCTGGCCGAGCCCGGGCTGCTCCGGGCCTGGCTCTACTCGCTGGCCCGGTACTGCTGCCTGCGGCGGCTGGCGGACGGCCCGCAGGGCGGTCCGGAGACGGGTACGGCGGGTACGGCGGGTACTGCGGGTACAGCGTGGAGCGCGCGCGGGACCTGGGCGGTCGGCGCGAGCCGGGAGGCCGCGGGCGGGGACGGCGACGATGGGACGGAGGCCGCCCGGCAGCGGCGCGAGCTGGCCTCGCTGGCCTGGCCCGAGGCGGCCGGCACCGATCCCGAGCAGCGCGAGGCTCTGGAGCTGGCCGTCCGCCACCGGCTCAGCCCGATCGAGGTGGCGGCCGTCCTGGGCCGGCCCTTCGACACCGTCCGGGTACTGCTCGCCTCCGCGCGGGCCGAGGTCGACCGGACCAGGGCCGCCCTGCTGGTGCTCGGCGTGGGCAGCTGCCCCGAACTGGACCGGCTCGGCGGCGCCGGGGCGGAGAGCTGGCGGGACTGGGTGCTCGGCCCGGCGCTCCGCCGGGAGCTGGTGCAGCACGTGGTGGACTGCCCGACCTGCCGGGGGACGGCGGAGCGGGTCGCGGGCGAGGTGCCGCAGGGCCCGGGGCTGTCCGGGCTGCCGGTGCTCACCGCTCCGGCCGGGGCGAGGTCCGGGCCGGACTCGGGACCGGGAGCAGGGGCGGGACCGGGACCGGGCGCGGCGGGCTCACCGGTCGGCGGGTCCGGCGCTCCGGCGGGCACCCTGGCGTTCCTGCCGCCGGCGACCCGGGAGCCGACCGGGCGGCGGGCGGGCACGCCGGTCCCGGTGACCGAGCCGGGGCTCCGCTTCGACCAGGGCGGGTTCCCCCGCCACCGCGCACCGGACTCCGGGCGCGGGCCCACGGTGCGGCGCCGGGTGGTGACCACCGGAGTGCTGGCCGCCGTCCTGGCCGCGCCGGTCGTCGCACTGTGGGCCGGGCACCGTAGCGGCGGCGGACCAGGGGCCGCCGCGGCGGTCTCCTCGGTCCGGGTCGAGGAGCACGGGCGTCCGGCGGGCGGCAGACGTCCCGGGGACGCCGCTGACGGTACGGCGGGCCGGGGGCCGGACGCCTCGGCCGTCCCGGTGGACGGCACGGTGCTCGGCGCCGTGATCGGCGCGGCCGGGGGGACCGGCGGAATCGGCGGGGCCCCGGGCCGGGGCGCCGGACCTGCGGTGGCCGGGATGGAGCTCGCCGGGGCGGGGCCAATCAATGCAGAAACGTTGCTCCCTGGGATCCAGGGCCCGCTGATCCCGGTCCCGGCCCACGGCGCGACCCCGCTCGCCAGCCCCACCCTGGTCGCGGCACCGGCCCCTGTCGGCGGGACGGCGGTGGTGCCGTCCGGGCCGGGCGCCTCCTCGAACGGGGCGCCCGCACCGTCCGGTCTGCTGACCGTCGAGGCGGGCGAGTACGGCAACCGGACGGTGCTCACCCTCACCAACTCCGGCGGCACCGAGATCCGCTGGCACGCCGTGGTGGACGTGTCCTGGCTGCGGCTCAGCCGCGACTCCGGGACGCTCGCGCCCGGGCAGCGGATCACGGTGATCGTCAGCGTCGACGAGGACCTCGCCCCGGCGACCCGCTGGACCGCCCGGATCGCGCTGCCGCCCTCGCAGGCCGTCGTCACCCTGGAGGGCGGACCGCAGCACCGCGGCGGGTCCACCTCGGCCCCGGCCGAGCCGGGCACCGGCGAACCGACCGCCGCGCCGAGCCCCACCCCCACCGGCGGGCCGGGCCCGTCCGGCACCCCGGCACCCACCGCCGCGCCGACGGGCACCCCGGCCCCGACGACGACCCCGACCGGCGGCGCGAGCCCGACCGTGACGCCCACGCCGCCGACTCCGACGCCGACGCCAACCCCCACGTCCACGCCGAGCCCGACCGGGTCGGCGACCCCGTCCCCCGCCCCGTCCACCACCGCTCCCTCGCAGCCGCCCGCCTCGCCGGGCCCTTCGGCGCACTGAGCCGCTCGGGAGGGCGGGGGCAGCACGGGGCAGCACGGCACGGGACGGCACGGGACGGCACGGGACGGGACGCCTGCCGCCGCTACCCCCGGCGCAGCGGCGGGAGGCGGTACGACCCGTCCAGGGCCGCCGGGCCCGGCCGGTAGAGCCGCATCACCGGGCGGAACGGGCCGTCGGGCGCGGGCAGCCAGTTGGCGGCCCCGGCCGGGTCGGCGGGCCGTTCGTGGCCCAGGTGGAGGGTGAGGCCGCCGTCCGGGTCGCGGACCAGGCCGGGGGTCCGGTCGCCGATCGCGTACCGGCCGCCCGGGTCGGGCACCAGGCGGTGGTCGGGCAGGCCGTACACGGTGAGGGACCAGAAGGCCGCCACCGGCGGCAGACCGTCCGGCGGGAAGCGGAGGGTGTAGTGGTGGGCGCCGTCCAGCGGGCGGCCGTCGGCGTCCTCGGTGGTGGCCGCCGACAGCGCCTCGTAGGCGTGGCTGCCCCAGAGGCCGGCCCGGGCGGCGGCGGCCCGGCTGAGGTAGGCGGCGCGGCGGTCCCCGATCCGCCACTCGGGGCCGTCCAGGGTGCCCGGGCCGAGGAAGTCGACATTGTGGTCGAACAGGTGGAGCGCCGCCCGCCATTCGCCGGGCGGGTGGTCCTCGGGCGGCCGGGTGGCGTCCTCGACCCGTTCGCGGCCGGCGGCGAGGCCGCTCGCCAGGGCGAGCGTCCAGTCCGGGACCGCCCGGCGGTACGGGGAGGGCCCGGGGTCGAGCAGGCCGAGCGGCGCGAACCGCTGCTGGTAGTCCTGGTCGGGCCCGGCCGAGGGGAAGGCGGCCGCCCAGATCCGGAGCCGTTCGAAGAAGGCCAGCCGCTCGGGCACCTCCGGGTCCGGCGCCGGCAGTCCGGCGGCGAGGCCGCCCGGTTCCATCGGTTCGAGGACCAGCCCGGCCTGGAGCGCCCGCACCCGGGGCAGGTCGTCCGGGCCTGCGCAGGCGAACCGGCCGACCAGGACGGCGACGGTCGTCGGCGCGACGATCACCCGGTCCGGGTCGGTCGGGGTGCCGTGCCACCCGGGCGGGACGATCAGCCAGGTCTGGGCGGCGGTGCCGGTGGCCCGGCTGCCGAGGTAGGCGAAGTTGGCGGTCCACGCGTCGACGAACTGCAGCACGTAGTAGGCCGGTCCGGCCTCGGGCACCCGCAGCAGCTGCGGCCCCTCGGAGAGGTCCAGCGGGGCGACCGAGTAGAGGACGTCGACGTTGGCGGAACCGAAGTCGTCCTCGGGGCCCGCCCGGCGGGCGGCGTGGGCGAAGCGGTTGAACGGGGCGGGCGGCAGGACGCCCAGACCGCCGTTGACGAAGCGGTCGAGCATGGTGAGGCCGGCGACCAGCGGGTAGCCGTAGACGTAGGCGTCGGCGGCCATGGCCTCCAGCTCGGGCTGGGTCATGGGGGCGTCCTTCCCGGGCCCGGGGTACACATCGGATGCTATGCGGGTCCCCGGGCGGCGGCATCCCGGTGACGGCGGTGGCAAGGGGGTGGCAGGGGTGGCAGGGGTGGCAGGGGTGGACGGGCGCGGGGGACGCGGAGAGGCCGATACGGGGCGGCGTGCCGGAGGCCGGGCCTCCGCCCAGGGCGAACGGCGGTATGCGGAGCGAGTGGCCGGGACAGCCTTGCCGGTATGAAGATCCTTCTGCTCGGCGGCTCATCCTTCCTGGGACGGGCGTTCGCCTCCGAGGCCCTCTCCCGGGGCCACCAGGTCACCACCTTCAACCGCGGCCGCACGGCCTCCGACCTGTCCGGCGTCGAGGCCGTACGCGGCGACCGCGACTCGGCCGAGGACCTGGCGCGGCTGGTCGAGGGCCGGCACTGGGACGCCGTGGTCGACACCTCGGCCCAGCAGCCCGCCCAGGCCGCGGCCACGGCCCGGCTGCTGCGCGACCGCGCCGGCCACTACACGCTGATCTCCTCCGTCCATGCCTTCGCCGACTGGCCGGCCCGGGCCGTCGACGAGACCTCGCCGCTGCACCCCTGCCCCGCCGACACCCCGCCCGCGCAGGAGTTCAGCGCCTCGCTCAAGGCCGGGTGCGAGCGCGCCGTCCTGGAGTACTTCGGCGCCGACCGCGCGCTGGTCCTCAACAGCGGTCTGCTGATCGGCCCGTACGAGCGGGGCGGTCGGCTGCCCTGGTGGCTGGAGCGGATGGCTCGGGGCGGCCGGGTACTGGCGCCGGGCGAGCCGGGCCGGCCGATGCAGCTGATCGACGTCCGGGACTTCGCGGCCTTCGGTCTCGACCTGCTGACGGCGGGCACCACCGGGCGCTTCCTGACCACGGCGCCGCCCGACCGGCTCACCTACGGGGAGTTCCTGGCGGGGTGCGCGGCGGTGGCCGGCGGCGCGGACGTCGAGCTGGTCTGGGTCCCGGACGGGCAGTTGCTGAAGGAGGGCCCGGACAGCGTCCAGCCGTGGAGCGAACTGCCCCTCTGGCTGCCCGAGGAGGAGGACTCGGCGGGAACCTGGCGGGTCGGCACCGGGCGGGCGGAGGCGGCCGGACTGCGCTGCCGCCCCTTCGCCGAGACCGCCAGGGACACCTGGGACTGGCTGCGCCGACGCGAAGCGGCCGAGGACACCGAGCCGGACGGGCGCAAGCGCGGGCGGATCATCCACGGCATCGAGCCGGCGAAGGAGCAGCGGCTGCTGGCGGCCTCGGCCTGACGGCGGCGGCGGGCCCGGGCCGAGGCCCGCCCGCCCCGGCGGTTCGTGGCCCGGTGTCCTGGCCTCGCCGTCCCGGCCTCGCCGTCGCGGCCCCGGCCTCCGGGCCGGCTTCCGGGTCCGGCCCCGGCCCCGGGGAGAGCGGGGTGCCCGCTCCCCCGGCGGCGTCGCCCGGCCTCAGTGGGTCCGGCGGGTGACCAGCTCCGCGAGCGCGAGCAACTCGTCGGCCGCCGAGGGCTCGGGCACCGCGAGGGCCAGCTGGGACATCGCCGCCGCCATCCGCTCACAGGACTCGCCCTGGGCCCAGGCCCGCCCGCCCGCACCCTCGACGGCGGCCGCGCAGCTCGCCAACTCCTCGGCGGTCAGCTGCCGTTCCAGCGCGTACAGCTCCGCCAGACGCTCCCCGTCGGGCGTCCCGGAGCGGAGCGCGGCGACCACCGGCAGCGACTTCTTGCGGACCAGGAGGTCGGCGCCGACCGGCTTGCCGGTGACCGCCGGATCCCCCCAGATGCCGATCAGGTCGTCGATCAGCTGGAAGGCCAGGCCGATCTCCCGGCCGAAGCCGTCCAGCGCCTGCGCGGCCTCCTCGGAGCCGCCCGCGTACCGGGCGCCCATCGCGCAGGCGGCGCCGAGCAGGGCACCGGTCTTGGCCTCGGCCATCGCCAGGCACTCGGTCAGCGAGACGTCGCTGCGCTGCTCGAAGGCGCAGTCGATCTGCTGGCCCTCGCACAGCTCCACCACGCAGTCGGCCAGCCGGCGGACGGCGTCGCCCGCCACCGCGTGGCCGTCCTCGGCCAGCAGGCGCAGGGCCAGCGAGTGCATCGCGTCGCCGGCCAGGATGGCCTCGGTGGTGCCGAACACCAGCCAGGCGGTGGGTCGGTGCCGCCTGGTCTCGTCCCGGTCGATGATGTCGTCGTGCAGCAGCGTGAAGTTGTGCACCAGCTCGACGGCGGCCGCGGCGGTCGTGGCCCTGGCCGGGTCCCCGCCCAGGGCCTGGGTGGCGGCGAGCACCAGGGCGGGCCGGATGGCCTTCCCGGAGGGCGCGGCCGACGGCGAACCGTCCGCCTCCCACCAGCCGAAGTGGTAGCCGGCCACCCGGCGCATGGTGCCGGGCAGCGAGTCCACGGCGGCCCGCAGCACCGGGTCGACCAGGGTGCGGGTGCGCGCGAGGACGTCCCGCGCCTCGTGCCCCTCACGATGGTCGCGCTCCAGCGTGAACATTCCCATGGGTCCTCCCCCTTGGTGGTACGACGGGCCGGCCCGGTGGCGGACGGGCCCCGCGGCGGGCCGGGATCGTCAGGGGCGCCGTCCGGCCGGGGTGCTTCCCCGGCCGGACGGACGACGCGATCCCGGCCGACCCGGTCAGTCCTGGCGGTGGGCGATGTCGACGTCCTCCAGCACGCCGACGGCGTCCGGCACCAGAATCGCGGCCGAGTAGTAGGCGCTCACCAGATAGGAAATGATGGCCTTCTCGTCGATTCCCATGAATCGCACCGAAAGGCTCGGCTCGATTTCATCCGGAATTCCGGTCTGGTGCAGACCGATGACACCCTGGTTCTGCTCTCCGGTGCGCATCGCGAGGATCGAGGTGGTGCTGCCACCGGTGATCGGGATCTTGTTGCACGGCAGGAGCGGCACCCCGCGCCAGCCGAGGACCTGGCGGCCCTGCAGCTCGACGGTGTCCGGGTAGAGGCCGCGCCGGTTCCACTCGCGGCCGATGGCGGCGATGGCCCTCGGGTGGGCCAGGAAGAGCTTGGTGCCGCGGCGGCGGCTCAGCAGCTCGTCCATGTCGTCCGGGGTGGGCGGGCCGGAGTGGGTCTGGATCCGTTGCTCGTGGTCGGCGTTCCGGAGCAGACCGAACTCCGGGTTGTTGATCAGCTCGTGCTCCTGGCGCTCGCGCAGCGCCTCGACGGTCAGCCGGAGCTGGTGCTCGGTCTGGTTCATCGGCTGGTTGTAGAGGTCGGCGACCCTGGAGTGCACCTTGAGCACCGTCTGCGCGACGCTGAGCTCGTACTCGCGCGGCCTGAGCTCGTAGTCCACGAAGGCGGTGGGGAGTTCGTACTCGCCGTGGTGGCCGGCGGACAGGCCGATCGCGGCCTCGCCGTGCTTGTTCTGCGGCTGCTGGAAGCCTTCCAGGTACTCCATGATCTGCAGCTGGAGGGCGTCGGAGCGGTCGGCGAGCGCCTGGAAGTCGGCCCAGCGCAGCGACAGCACGGTGCCGGCGGTGGCCGCCCGGACGGTGTACGGCCAGTCGCCGCCCTCCTGCCGGAGCGCCTCGTCGCCGAGGTGGTCGCCGTCGGCCAGGGTGCCGACCACGGTCTCCTCGCCGTACTTTCCCGTTCCCAACCGGTTGAGCTTCCCGTACGCGATGATGAGGACTTCGTCGATCGGCGCTCCGGCGGCGACCAGGACCTCACCCGCGGAGAACTCGCGTTGGACGAAGCGCCCGGCCAGCTCCTCCAGCACCGCGTCGTCCGGGAAGCCCCGCAGGACCGGCACCTCGCGCAGGGTCTGCGGCAGGACCCGGGCCTCGCTGCCCGTCCGGTCGAAGCTCACCCGGCCCCGGCCGACGGCGTGGCGCAGCCGGCGGTTGACCCGGTAGGTGCCGCCCGAGACCTGGACCCAGGGGAGCGTCCTGAGCAGCCAACGGGGGCTGATCTCCTGCATCTGCGGCGCGGACTTGGTCGTCGTCGCGAGGTTGCGCGCGGCCGCGGTCGCGAGACTCTGCTGGTCCCGGGTCTGCGCTTCACCGCCCGGTGCAGGAATACCGGTGTTGGTTTCGGTCGACATAGGGAGCCCTTCGCGTACCCGTACCCGATGAAGTGTCGCCTTGCAACTTGCAACAATCATGGTGGGCCCATTCGGAGGGTCGCCGCAATCACTCTTTCGAGTGGTCGGAATGGCTGAAAAAATAGTACGAATAGAATGTCTGATCGATATTGAATCGATCAAGTGATCCAATAGGTACCGGAACAGGACGGTCCGGTTCGTTGCCCCGGCCCGCGGGCGGCAGACCCACGACGGACCCACGACGGACCCACCCCGCGTTCGGGCCCGTTCGACAGACCGCTAAGGTGCGACCTCAAAGGGCCACGGAGCCAGGACGAATGCGGCCGAACCACAGCCCTTCCCCCTCGTTCACCCCTGCCCTGGGAGCCCCCTTGAGCGCCCCCGTCACCGTCTGGCTCAACCGCACGTACGCCGAGAACGTGTTCTTCATCGAACAGCTGCACGCCGCCCCGCGCGCCGTCCGGGTCCACGCGACCCACGTCGACCCCGACTCCCCCGTCCTCGCCGCCGCCGACACCGCCGGCCTGGAACCCGCCGACCTCACCCCCGACGCCTACGTCGCCTACGCCCTCGACCACTGCGCCCGCCACCGCGTCGACGTGTTCGTGCCCCGGCTGCACCAGCTCGCGATATCCCTGCACCGCCACGAGTTCGAGGCCGTCGGCACCGCCCTCGCCTGCCCGCCCGCCACCGCGATCGCCGCCTTCGGCAGCAAGGCCGACGGCTACGCGGCGATCGCCGCCGCCGGACTGCCCACCCCGCCCTGGTGGTTGGTGCGCACCGCCGAAGAACTGGTCGGCGCCGTCGACCTGATCGAGGCGGCCGGCCTCACCGCCTGCCTCAAGCCCGCCTCCGGCGCCGGCGGCGAGGGCTTCCGGATGCTCACCCGCGAACCCTTCGGACTGCACCGGCTGGCCGGCTGGGACAGCCGCGTCCAGGTCGACCAGGTGGCCGCCGCGCTCGACCTGGCGGCCCGCGAGACCCCCGGCACCTCCGCCGACCTGCTGGTCATGCCCTACCTCGACGGCCCCGAGGTGTCCGTGGACTGCCTCGCCGACCTGGACGGCACCCTGCTGGCCGCCGTCGGCCGCAGCAAGCACTCGCGCCGCCGCAGCTTCACCACCGAGCCCCGGTACCTCGAACCGGCCCGCCGCCTGGTCGAGGCCACCGGCATGGCCTACCTCTCCAATGTGCAGTTCCGCCACCTGCACGGGGAGCCGGTGGTCATCGACGTCAACACCCGCCCCTCCGGCGGACTGCACCAGCTGCGCCTGTGCGGGCTCAACCTCCCCTGGAACGCGGTGCAGCTGGCGCTCGGCGAACGCCCGGACACCGACTGGGCCGGGGACCCGACCGGGATCGAGTACACCCTGGTGTCCGGCATCCAGCCAGTACTGCCGCACCGGCTGCCGCCGTTCGTCCCGGACGGCCGCCCGGCGGGCGAGCTGGTGCACTGACGCACCGTCACCCGCTCGGCTAGAGCGGCCCGTTCCAGTCCAGCGTCGGCTCCAGCACCCCTTCCAGGGTCAGCAGCCAGCGCTTCACGTCGATCCCGACCCGGCCGCCGCCGAAGCCGCCGATCCCGTCCGCCGCCACCACCCGGTGGCAGGGCACCAGCAGCGCGACGGGGTTGGCGGCCATCATCTGCCCGACCGTCCTGGCCGCCAGGCCCGGCTCCTCGACCCCGGCGAACACCCCGCTGCGGGCGGCGAGTTCGCCGTAGGTGATGGTGCTCCCGTACGGCACCCCGTGGAACAGGGTCCGCAGCACCTCCCGGTGCGGGCCGGTGCTCAGGCTCCAGTCGATCGGTAGCCCCAGCTCCCGCCGCCGTCCCGCCAGGTACTCGCCGACCCGGTCGGTGACCGCGGCGATCTTCGACCCGTCGGTGCAGCGGGGCAGTTCGCCCTCCCGCCCGAGGTAGCCGACCGCCGCCACGCCCTGCGCGGTGACCGCGATGTGCAGCGGTCCGCTGGGCAGCGGCGTCTCCACCGTCAGCCAGGACAACGGCGCCGTCGTACTCCCCGCCATGCCTTCCCCCCTGCTGTCCGCCGCGCCGGAGGTGCCGCCCGGACCCGTCCGGACGCGCACCGGCCACCCGGCCCGCGCGCCATCGTACGGCGGACCGGGCGGACGCCCCGGCGCGGCGGTGGTCAGGAGCGCCGCCCCTTCAGCTCCGCGGCGGCCGACCGCGACCAGCGCGCGAGCTCGGCCCGGTCGGCGGGCATGCCCTCGCACAGGGCCGCGAGCTGGGCGTCGTTGATCCGGTTCGGCCCCGGGACCTCCAGCAGGTAGGCGAGCTCGTCCAGAACGGTCGCGAGCCGCACGGCATCCGTGTGGTCCAGCGACGCGGCCGCCTCGTGGTGGCCGATGGTGAGAGAACCGGGCATGGTCTGCCTCCTCCGTTCGCCCCCGCTCCCCCCACGGTACGACCGCCCGCCTCACCCGGCACCCGCCGCGGACCGGGCCGGCTCCACCGCCGCCGCGTCGGCCACCGGCTCCCCGTCCCAGCCCCGGCGGCGCACGGCGCGCACCGCCAGCACCGCCGCCGCGGCCAGCAGCTGCCACCCCGCGCCGAAGGCCAGCACGGCCGCCACCCCCACCCGGTCGGCCAGCGGGCCGGCCGCCGCCAGGCCCAGCGGCCCCAGCACGAACGCGCCCAGCCCGCCGAACGCCGTCACCCGCGCCAGCACCTCGGCCGGCACCCAGCGCTGCAGCGTGGACTCGTACAGCGAGCCGCAGACCGCCGAACCGGACCCCGCCACCAACGCCGCCGCGACCGTCCAGCCCAGCGGCAGCCCCGCCGCGAGCGAGGCCGAGGGCAGCGCCCAGCCGATCGTCGCCACCGTCGCCACCGCGAGCGGCCGCCCGGGCCGGCGCCCGAGCATCAGCAGCCCGCCCAGCACCGCCCCGACCCCGTACACGCCCATCACCAGGCCCCAGGCCCGCGCCCCGCCCAGCTCCCGCTGCGCGGTCAGCGGGCCGAGCACCAGGAACGGCGCCCAGACCAGCAGGTTGAACAGCCCCATCTGCACGGTGGTCACCCAGAGCCAGCGCCGGGAGCGGAACGCGCTCCAGCCCTCGCGGAGATCGGCCACCATCGAGCCCTCGCGCCCGCCCGGCCCGGCCGTCGCCTTGTCCCCCGCCGTTGCCTTCTCCCCCGCCGCTGTCGGCGGAGCGACGGACAGCCGGGCCAGCGCGAGCGCGCCGACCCCGTAGGTCACCGCGTCGATCACCAGCACCGCCCCCGGCCCGCGCCCCGCCGTGATCACACCGGCGAGCGCCGGACCGGCCACCGTCGACACCGAACGCGCCAGCCCCAGCAAGGTGTTGGCGTCCGGCAGCCGCTCCTCCCGACGGACCAGCGAGGGCACCAGCGCGCCCAGCGAGGGCAGGAACACGCCCTCGCCCAGACCCCAGACGGCGACCAGGACCACCATCGCCCAGAGCCGCGCGTGCCCGGTGAGCAGCAGCACCGCGAAGACGCCCTGCACCGCGCAGCGCAGCACGTCCGCGGCGAGCATCACCCGGCGGCTGCCCAGCCGGTCGGCGACCACTCCGCCGAACAGCATCACCAGCACGATCGGCAGGATCCGGGCGGCCATCACCCAGCCCAGCTCCGTCCCGCCGCCCCCGCCGTCGAGCACGGCGAAGGCCACCGCCACGGGCGCCATCGAGGAGCCGACCAGCGAGGTCGCGTAGCCGACGAAGAACCACCTGAAGTCGCGTTCGCCCAGCACGGCCGGACGGCCCGGAAGCCGTCGACGGCGGGCCGGGAACCGTTCCGTCTCCCCTGTCATGGGCACCCACTCTGCCCACCGGCGGGAGCGGGCGGCAAGGCTTTCCGAAGAAAAGATTGAGCCTTTCCGTATCAATTTCCGACCGCACCCCCACTGCCGCAGCAAGCAGCACAAAAAATGGCTTCCACCTGCTGTTTACTGCGCCTGCGGCTATCCTTTCCGAGGATCCGGCCATCATCGTTTACTGCGGAAAGAAGGTAGTCGCATCGATATCCCGCCCCCGGTCGAGTACGCGGTCGCCGTCGAGCGCTACCTTGCCGCCGCCGGACTCGGCGACGGCTCCCGCCGCGTCTACCGGATCGCCCTTGACACCTGGGCCTGGGCGCTCGCCGACCGCCCCGTCCCGGCCGGTCCGGCCCGTCGCCGCGCCCGGCCGCCCGTCCTGCCGCTCGCGCTGCTCGACCACCCCTCGGCCGCCGACCGGCTGCGGACCGCCGTCGACCGCCGTCGCACCGGGACCGACCCGCGCACCCTCAACCGCGAACTGTCCACCCTGCGCGCCGCCCTCGCCTGGTGGCGGGCCCGGGGCTGGATCGGCACCGACCCCGCCGACGGACTGCGCCCCCTCCCGCTCCCCTCCCCCGCCCCCGGCACCGGCCCGCTCACCCCGGACGAGCTGCGCGCCCTGTTCGCCCTCCGCGTCCCGCTCCGCGAACAACTCCTCTGGCGCCTCCTCCACGAGAGCGGCGCCCCCGTCGAGACCGTGCTCGCCCTGGACGTCGACGACCTCGACCTCCCGCACCGCCGCACCCACCCCTCGGCCCCGCCGCTGACCTGGCAGGCCGGCACCGCCCGACTGCTCCCGCTCCACCTCGCCGGCCGCACCGCCGGCCCGCTCCTCCTCACCGACCGCCGCGCCCGGCTGTCCTACCGCCGCGCCGCCGAACTCTTCACCACCCACGCCCCCGACCGCACCCTGCGTCAGCTCCGCCCCGCCCACCGCCCCCTCGCCTGACGGCGGGCGGACCCGACCGCCGCGCACCGGGGAACGACGAAGGCCCCCCGGCTGCACGCCGGGGGGCCTTCGTCGAGGGCCTGCGGAGCCCCCTGTCGGATTCGAACCGACGACCTACGCTTTACAAGAGCGGTGCTCTGGCCAGCTGAGCTAAGGAGGCATGGTGACCGTCCGCGACGGATCACGGCGGCACCGGGGGAAGTCTACCGGGCGGGGAGCGGGCGGTGGGGGGATATCCGGGGTCGGGCGGCAGCGGGCGCGGTGACGGGCCGGTGGCGGGCCGGGCGGGGCACGCGTGATGGAACCGATGCCGAAATCCGTCCGTCGAGGGGCTGACAACCGGCGTACACGCAGGTAGCGTCGCCCGCAGCCGGATTCGTACAGAGGTTCAGACCACCCCTGGGAACCGGCCGACTGGTGATCCCCCACCCTTTACTTCGGATCGTCCGGCACGTTCCTGCCGGTGAAGGAGAGCACAGCCATGGCTTCTGTGACGTTCGACCAGGCGACCCGTGTCTACCCCGGGGCGACCACGCCCTCGGTCGACGCGCTCGACCTCCAGATCGAGCACGGCGAGTTCCTCGTCCTGGTCGGCCCCTCCGGCTGTGGCAAGTCCACCAGCCTCCGCATGCTGGCCGGCCTCGAGGACGTCAACAGCGGCGCCATCCGCATCGGCGACCGCGACGTGACCCACCTGCCGCCGAAGGACCGGGACATCGCGATGGTGTTCCAGAACTACGCGCTGTACCCGCACATGACCGTCGCGGAGAACATGGGCTTCGCGCTCAAGATCGCGGGCGTCAACAAGTCGGAGATCCGCACCAAGGTCGAAGAGGCCGCCAAGATCCTCGACCTCACCGACTACCTGGACCGCAAGCCGAAGGCGCTCTCCGGCGGCCAGCGCCAGCGTGTCGCGATGGGCCGCGCGATCGTCCGCGAGCCCCAGGTCTTCCTGATGGACGAGCCGCTGTCCAACCTGGACGCCAAGCTCCGCGTCTCGACCCGTACCCAGATCGCCGGCCTGCAGCGCCGCCTGGGCATCACCACCGTCTACGTGACCCACGACCAGACCGAGGCGCTCACCATGGGCGACCGCGTCGCGGTCCTCAAGGGCGGCGTCCTGCAGCAGGTCGACACCCCGCGCAACATGTACGACCGGCCCTCCAACCTCTTCGTGGCCGGCTTCATCGGCTCGCCCGCGATGAACCTGGTCGAGGTGCCGCTGGTCGACGGCGGCGTGAAGTTCGGCGGCTCGGTCGTCAACATCTCCCGCGAGGACCTGGCCGGCGCCGGCACCGACAAGAACGTGACCGTCGGCATCCGCCCCGAGCACTTCGAGATCGTCCCCGGCGGCGGCATCGAGGGCGTCGCGGTCACCGTCAACGTGGTCGAGGAGCTCGGCTCGGACGGCTTCGTCTACGGCACCACCAAGATCGGCGGCGAGGACAAGGACCTGGTCGTCCGCGTGCACGGCCGCCAGATCCCGGCCCGCGGCGAGACGATCCACGTCGTCCCCGTCGCCAACGAGACCCACGTGTTCTCCAGCAGCACCGGTGCCCGCCTCTCCAGCTGAGCCCCGCCGGGCCGACGCCCGCCGTACGGAGCCCCGTCCGACCGTTACCCGGTCCGGCGGGGCTCCCGCCGTTCCGGACCACTCCGACGGACGACGGCGTCAACACGGTGACAGGACGAACCAGGACACCGTGTCACTCGATGGTGTAACGGAGGGCGATCCGAGCCCTACCCACCGCTACTCTCCTGTCCGTGAAGCAGCTAGTTCGCCGTATCGGCCAGACCGTCGCCCTCACCCTGCCCGTCGTCCTGGTGACCACCGGCACCCTCGCCGTGACCAGGGTCCCGTGGGCCCCGCCCACCTCGCTGGACCAGCAGGTCGTGGCGGCGTCCAGCGGGGACGGCGCGGGGATCGGCCGGACCGCCGCCACCACCACGACGTCCGACGGGCTCGCCCCGCAGGACGCGCTGCGCGTCGCGCTCATGGACGAGCTGCGGGCCCACAACCCGGGCAGCGCGCTCGACCTGCTGGAGCGCGCGATGCGCGAGCAGCCCGCGCTCACGCCCTACTGCAGCTCGCTCGCCGGCGAGCTCGGCAAGGCGGCGGTGCGCAAGTACCAGGGCGACGTCCAGCGGGCCCGGACCTTCGCCCGCGCGGTCTGCGACGGCTCGTTCGCCGCCGGCGCGGCGGGCTGACCCGGCCGGGAGCCCGCGGAGAGCCACCGCAGAGCCACCGGGAGCCGACGGGAGCCCGCCACCGGGCCGGCCGCGGGCACGGCCGACCCCGGCGGACGGCCGCCCCGTCCGGCCCCGGCGCGCCTATTGTTCAGCCATGACCGCTGACTCCGGCCCCACGGCCACTCCCACGCCCGCTCCCGCCATCGGCCCGGTGCCGGTGACCCAGGCCGTCATCCTGGCCGGCGGCCAGGGCTCCCGGCTGCGCCCCTACACGGACGACCGCCCCAAGCCGCTGGTCGAGATCCCGGGCACGGGCACGCCCATCCTGGGCCACCAGCTCGCCTGGCTGGCCGCCGAGGGCGTCACCGACGCGGTCATCTCCTGCGGCCACCTGGCCGACGTGCTGGAGGACTGGCTCGACAAGGCCGAACTACCGCTGCGGGTCCGCACGGTGGTCGAGGCCGAGCCGCTCGGCCGGGGCGGCGGCCTCAAGTACGCCGCCAAGGCGCTGCCCCGCCCCGACGAGCCCTGGTACGCCACCAACGGCGACATCTGGACCAGGTTCAGCCTGCGCGACATGGCCGCCTTCCACCACGAGCGGGACGCCGTCGCGACGCTCGCGCTGGCCCGGCCGCGGATCCCGTGGGGCGCGGTGGAGACCGATCAGTTCGGCAACGTCCTCGACTTCATCGAGGCGCCGCCCTCGCCGTTCCTCATCAACGCCGGCCTCTACGTCTTCGGCCCGGACTTCGCAGAGCTGCTGCCGGACGTCGGCGACCACGAGCGGACCACCTTCCCGCAGCTGGCCCGCAGCAAGCGGCTGGCCGGCTACCAGCTGCCGCAGGGCGTCTACTGGCGGGCCATCGACACCGCGAAGGACCTCACCGAGGCCGCCAAGGAGCTCGCCGGGGGCGCCGGCCGCGCCCCGCAGTAGAACGGGCCCGGCGGAGCGCTCGACCGAGGTTCCGCACGCACAACGCCGACCGGCCGGGTGCTCCCCCACGGAGCACCCGGCCGGTCGCCGTTCCCGGGCCGGTTCGCCCGGCCCGCCCGTCAGGTCGCCGTGGCCGGCTCCGGACGGGAGCTGCGGGCGCCGCCGCCGGACAGCTCGGCCAGCGGCGCGCTGCCCAGCACCCCGCCCAGCAGGCCCGAGCCGCCCGGGGACGACCCGCCGGACCCGCTCGGGGTACCGCCCGTCCCGGTGCTCGGGGCCGGCTTCGGCGCCGTCCCGGTCCCGGCCGCCGGGGCGGCGGGAGTGGCGCGCTGCGCGGGCGTCGACCCGGCCGGGGCGGCCGGCGGCGCGGAGGCCGCCGGAGCGGCGGGAGCGGCCGGGCCGGTCTCCGGCTTCGCCGAGGGCTTCGCCTTGCCGCTCGGGGTGGCCTGGGCCGCCTTCGGCGAGGCCGGGGTCCCGGACGGCGCGGCGGTGGTGGCCGCGGCGCTCGGCGCGGCCGGCCGGGACGGGGCCGGCGAGGGCGCCGAGCCGGCCGGGTTCTTGCCGCCGGGGGTCACCGACGGCCCGCCGCTCGGCCAGACCGGCGTACCGAAGTCGGTGGCGGGCCGGGACGGCGCCGGGTGCGGCCGGGCGCCGGTCCGGACCGCCCCGCCCAGCATCGAGCCGAGCAGCAGCGTCAGACCGACCACCGCCGCGGTGACCACGGCACCGCGCCGCAGCACCCGGCGGCGCAGCGCGGCCGGCGCGCCCGCGCCGTACCGCCGCCAGGCCTCCAGGTTGAGCCGCCCGTCCAGCGAGGCGAACGGCGCCCCGGCGATCAGCAGCGGGCTCCACGCGGCCAGGAAGATCAGGTCGGGCGTGTCGTACACCGGCACGGCCCGCCAGCTCACCGTGAACAGCAGTACGGCGGACAGCGCCATCGCCGCCCCGGCCGCGAGCCGCTGCCAGAGGCCGAGGAGGGTGAGCACCCCGACCACGATCTCGGTGAACGACACCACCAGGCCGGAGCCGACCGGGTGCGCCATGGCGAAGGCCAGCAGCGGCTCGGCGACCTTCCAGGGGTGCAGCGAGGACAGCCAGCGCATCATCGAGCCGCGCTCGCCGCCGTCGAAGTACACCGGGTCGCAGAGCTTGCTGAACCCGGCGTAGACGGAGAGCGAGCCGAGCACCGCGCGCAGCGGCAGCAGCACCAGGCCGAGGTCCACCCGGCGGCCGGGGTACCAGGGCTGCTTGCCCTCGGCCCCGGCGGCCGAGACCTCGGGCAGCTCGCCGCTGGGCGTCCAGCCCTGCGGCGCTCCGACCGGGCCGACGCCGCCCTCGGTGGCGGTGCCGTCGCCCTCGCGCGGCTGGCGCGGCACCGTCCGGGCGCCGCCGTACGGCGGGACCAGCTGGGTGTCCGCGTCCGCCAGGGAGCCGCCGGGGAGGCCGCCCCCGCGTCCGCCGACCCCGGCCGGGACGCCGCCCAGTCGGACGGCCTCCAGGAGCCGGGTGGCCGCGATGTCGTCCGGCCGCGCCTCGCCGGTCCAGGTGACCGGGGTGACCCGGCCCTTGCGGCGCGGCGGTGCCCCGGCGAGCGCCGACACGTCGCCGACGGGGACGACCACCTGCGGGGTGACCGACGGGCGGCGGATCAGGCCCTGGGTGCCGTAGGGGTCGCCGAACGCGGCGCCGGTGGACAGCAGTCCGGCCGGGGCGTCGATCAGCGGCGCCACCGGGGTGCCGAGCCGGAGCCGGAAGCTCGCCTGGGTGCTGCTGAGGCGTGCCGGGTCCGACGGCACCTTGGCGGTGTTGAGGCCGGGGCCCGCTTCTATCCCGGTGCTGCCACCGCCCAGGAGCGGGCGCCGAGGTGTTCTGGTGTCCACGCCCGTCTAACCGGGTGACACCCGGTTAGGACACTCTCCCGAGTGGATATCGGGAGTCCCCTTGAAGTGATCATGAGAAAAGCGATCGGATCCGGGCGGATCCGATCGCTTTCCATTGATTGCGGGCGGACGGTGGGCGGTTCCGGAGAACGCCTTGCGCCGAGCACCCGCCGTGTGCGGCTACCGCCGGCCGGACCGGAGGGTCAGCCGACCTTGCGGCGCAGCCGGGCCGCCTCGTACAGGACGACGCCCGCCGCGACACCGGCGTTCAGCGACTCGGTGAGCCCGGACATCGGGATCCGCACCAGCACGTCGCAGGTCTCCGAGACGAGCCGGGACAGGCCCTTGCCCTCGCTGCCCGCGACGACCACCACCGGCCCGGTCAGCGCCTCCAGGTCGCCGATCTCGGCCTCGCCGTCGGCGGCCAGGCCGACCACGGTCAGACCGGCCTTCTGGTACGCCTCCAGGGTGCGGGTCAGGTTGGTGGCCCGGGCGACGGGCAGCCGGGCCGCGGCGCCCGAGGAGGTCTTCCAGGCACCGGCGGTCATACCGGCCGCGCGGCGCTCCGGGATCACCACGCCGTGCGCGCCGAAGGCGGCGGCGGAGCGGACCACGGCGCCCAGGTTGCGGGAGTCGGTCACCCCGTCCAGCGCGACGATCAGCGCGTCGTCGCCGGAGTCTGCGGCCCCGGCCAGCAGGTCCTCGGGGTGGGCGTACTCGTACGGCGGGACCTGGAGCACCAGGCCCTGGTGGTTCATCCCGCCGGTCATCTGGTCCAGCTGCGGGCGCGGGGCCTCCATCAGCGGGATGCCCCGGTCGTTGGCGGCCTGGAAGGCGTCACGGACCCGGTCGTCGGAGTCGATGAACTGCTGGACGTACAGCGCGTTGGCCGGCACACCGCCCTGCAGCGCCTCGACCACCGAGTTGCGGCCGAAGACCAGCTCGGCGGAGCCGGCGCCGCCGCGGCCGCCCCGGCCGCCGGCACCGGCCCGGCGCATGCCGGCGCGGGCCTTGGCGTCCCGCTCGCGCTTGACCGCGGCGTTGGCGGCCCGCTGCTTCGGGTGGCCCTTGCGGTCCGCTCCGGGCGGCGTCGGGCCCTTGCCCTGGAGTGCCTTCCGGCTGTGGCCGCCGGTACCGACACTCGCGCCCTTCTTCGACCCGGGGTTGCGGCGGTTCCTGCGCTGGCTGTTGCCGGCCATGGCTGTACTTCCTGTCTGTCTGTCCGGCATGGCCGACCGCGCCGGCTCGGGCCGGTGCGGTCGACGGCATGCGTTCCGTCATGCGGGAGGGCCGCACCGGTCCGGTACGGCCCACCGCTCACCCCTCGGTCACCCGGGGGTTACTGGCTGTTGATCGTCCAGCGCGGGCCGGACGGGGTGTCCTCGATCGCCAGCCCGGCCAGGCCGAGCTGGTCGCGGATGGCGTCCGCGGTGGCGAAGTCCTTGCGGGCCCTTGCCGCCTGGCGCTGCTCCAGGACCAGGCGGACCAGCGAGTCGACGACGCCGTGCAGGTCCTCGCCGCGCTCCGCCCCGGCCCACTGCGGGTCGAGCGGGTCGAGTCCCAGTACTCCGAGCATCGCACGGACCTCGGCCAATCGCGCCACCGCGTTCTCCTTGTCGTCCGCGGTGAGGGCGCTGTTGCCCTGGCGGACGGCGGTGTGCACGACCGCGAGTGCCTGCGGCACGCCCAGGTCGTCGTCCATCGCCTCGGCGAAGGCCGGCGGCACCTCGGGCGCCGCGTCGACCGTGCCGCAGCGCTCCACGGCGCGCTGGATGAAGCCCTCGATCCGGCCGAATCCCGCCTCGGCCTCGCGCAGCGACTCCTCGCTGTACTCGATCATCGAGCGGTAGTGCGGGGCGGACAGGTAGTAGCGGAGCACGATCGGCCGCCAGCGGCGGACCATCTCGGAGACCAGCACCGAGTTGCCCAGGGACTTGCTCATCTTCTCGCCGGCCATGGTGACCCAGGCGTTGTGCACCCAGAAGTTGGCGAAGTCGTCGCCGAAGGCCTTGGACTGGGCGATCTCGTTCTCGTGGTGCGGGAAGATCAGGTCGAGGCCGCCGCCGTGGATGTCGAAGGCCTCGCCCAGGTACTTGTGGGCCATCGCCGAGCACTCCAGGTGCCAGCCAGGACGGCCTCTGCCCCACGGCGTGTCCCAGCTGGGCTCGCCCGGCTTGGCCGCCTTCCACATCGCGAAGTCGCGCGGGTCGCGCTTGCCGGTCTCGCCCTCGCCGCTGGGCTGCTGGAGGTTCTCCAGCTTCTGGTTGGAGAGCGCGAGGTAGTCGGGGTAGGACTTCACGTCGAAGTAGACGTTGCCCTCCGCCGCGTAGGCGTGGCCCTTCTCGATGAGTCCGCGCATCATCGCGACCATCTCGGGGATGTGCCCGGTCGCCCGCGGCTCGACGGTCGGCCGCAGGCAGCCCAGCGCGTCGTAACCGTCGTTGAAGGCGCGCTCGTTCTCGTAGGCGATCTGCCACCACGGCGTGCCGAACTCGCGCTCCTTGGCGATGATCTTGTCGTCGATGTCGGTGACGTTCCGGGCGAAGGTCACCTGGTAGCCGCGGTAGGCGAACCACCGCTGCATCACGTCGAAGTTGAGGTAGGACCGGATGTGCCCGATGTGTGGCGCCGACTGGACGGTAGCGCCGCACAGGTAGATCGAGACACAACCCGGTACAAGCGGGACGAAGTCGCGTACCTGGCGGGTGCTGGTGTCGTACAGGCGAATGCTCACAGCGTCAAGCGTAGTGGGCAGCAGGGGGTGCCTCGCGACATTCCGAAATGTCAAGACCGCGGCGGATGCTTTTCCGCCGGGTGACGTCCCGGCGGTGCCCCGAGGGACCGCCGCGGGACACCCCCTCCCTCCCTGCGGGCTCAGATCGAGCCGACGACCTTCCGCGGGGTGAGCCGCACGACCACCCGCACGTCCTCGGGACCGTCGAAGCCGTACGTCCCCTCGCCCCGGTACTTCAGCGACAGCTCGTCGATCAGCTCCCGGCCGCCCTCCCGGGTCAGCGAGACCTCGCCGCGGACCTCCAGGTAGGTGTACGGGTTCTCCGGCGGGTTGACCAGCAGCGAAACCCGCGCGTCCTTCACCAGGTTGAGGTGCTTGCGGCGCCCCTCGACGGTGGAGAACAGGATGTCCTCGCCGTCGCGCTTCACCCAGACCACGGAGGACTGCGGGCTGCCGTCCGGCTGGATGGTGGTGATCACGGCGAAGCTCTTGTCGTCGATCAGGGCCTTGGCCTGGTCGGAGAGGTTTGCGGCCATCGGGACCTCGTTCTTCTCGTCGAGCGGCGGTGGAAAGGCGACTGCTGGGGCGAACCCGCATCGAAGAGTAGCGATTCGGGCTCCGGCAAAGGGTGTTGAACACCCGTCACCCCCGGTCTATTTCGCTGCGGGCACCCCGGTCCGGCGCCGGGCCACCGCCGCCGACGGGCGACGGGTGCCCGGGCGGGTCAACGCCGTTCGTACACCAGGGCGGTGGCGATCGCGGCGAGGCCCTCGGCCCGGCCGGTGAGGCCGAGTCCGTCGGTGGTGGTGCCGGAGACCGAGACCGGAGCGCCGACCGCGGCACCGAGCGCGGCCTGCGCCTCCGCCCGGCGCTTGCCGATCTTCGGCCGGATCCCGATCACCTGGATCGCCACGTTGCCGATCTCGAACCCGGCCTCGCGCACCAGCCGGGCCGCCTCGCCGAGCAGCTTCACCCCGGAAGCGCCGGCCCACTCCGGGCGGTCGGTGCCGAAGTGCGCGCCCAGGTCGCCGATCCCGGCGGCCGAGAACAGCGCGTCGCAGGCCGCGTGCGCGGCCACGTCGGCGTCCGAGTGCCCGGCCAGGCCGACCTCGGCGTCCGGCCACTCCAGTCCGGCCACCCACAGCGGGCGGCCGGGCTCGAAGGCGTGCACATCGGTGCCGATGCCCACCCGGGGCAGTACGGGGGCGTGCGGATCAGTAGGCATCGGCGGCCCTCCGGCGGGCGAGTACGGCCTCGGCGAGGACGAGGTCCAGCGGACGGGTCACCTTGAAGGCCTCCTCGTGACCGGGCACCACGACCACCCGGCCGCCGAAGCGCTCCACCAGCCCGGCGTCGTCGGTGACCGGCGGCAGCGCGTCCCCGGCCCCCGCCGACTCCTCGGCCAGTGCCTTGGCGTGCACCTCGGCCAGCGTGTCCCGGCGAAAGCCCTGCGGGGTCTGCACCGCGCGCAGAGTGGACCGGTCGGGTGTGTCGAGCACCGGCTCGGGCCCGCCCCGGACGGGCTCGACCCGCTTGACGGTGTCGGCCAGCGGCACCGCCGGCACCACCGCCTCGGCCCCGGCCCGGACGGCGGACGCGACCGCGTCCACCACCTCGACCGGGACGAGCGGCCGGGCCGCGTCGTGCACCAGCACGATCCCGACCTCGGCCGGGATGGCGGCCAGTCCCAGGCGGACCGACTCCTGGCGGGTGTCCCCGCCGGCCACCACCCGGATGTCCTTGCCCTCGAGACCGTGGCTGTCGAGCAGGGCGACCACCTCGGCCACGCCGTCGGCCGGGGCCGCGACCACGACCAGGCCGACCGCGCGGCTGCGGGTCAGCGCCCGGACCGCGTGCACCAGGAGCGGCACGCCGCCCAGGTCACGCAGGGCCTTCGGGGCACCGGGTCCCAGCCGCTCGCCGCGGCCGGCGGCGGGAACCACTGCTGCTGCGATTGCTCCTGTGGCGTTCAGGTTTCACTCCTTCGGCGAAGTGGGTATGGCCATGGCGTGCACGACGGGCGCGGACCCCTTCCGAAGCACCACCGTCTTCCGCCCGCAAGATCAGCAGAAACGGTCATGCAGACCCGAGGCCGACCGGGCCACCGGGTGCGGGGCGTCGTCCGGACACGCCTCAGCGCCCGAAGTGCCACTGCACCACCCACGGACCATGGATCCGGTGGGCGGCGCGCCGGCATCGGGCGCTGTGAGCGTTGTGGAGCGGACGGCCGCTACGAGGCGAGCACCTCGTCGAGCAGCGTCTCCGCCTTGTCCTCGTTGGTGTTCTCCGCCAGCGCGAGCTCGCTGACGAGGATCTGGCGCGCCTTGGCGAGCATGCGCTTCTCACCTGCGGAGAGGCCGCGCTCGCGCTCGCGACGCCAGAGGTCGCGCACAACCTCGGCGACCTTGATAACGTCACCCGAGGCGAGCTTCTCCAGATTCGCCTTGTAGCGACGGGACCAGTTGGTCGGCTCTTCGGTGTACGGTGCGCGAAGCACCTCGAAGACCCGGTCCAGACCCTCCTGGCCGACCACATCGCGAACGCCGACGAACTCCGCGTTCTCGGCGGGCACGCGGAGCGTCAGGTCTCCCTGCTGCACCTTGAGCACCAGGTAGGTCTTGTCCACACCTTTGATCTGGCGAATTTCGATGGCCTCGATCAGTGCGGCCCCGTGATGGGGGTAGACCACCGTGTCGCCAACCTTGAACGTCATGTGACAGGACCCCTTCCGTGGCTTTCCAGAATAACACGCTTTTCGGCGCACCCGAAGGGCGTTTTCGCAGGTCAGGGCCGGTCTCGGGGCTTGACAAGCACCCCCATGACGTGCTGCGACCGGTGTTCGAGGAGGGCTTCCCGCAGGTCGGAGGCGGTTCCACTGCCTGCCGAAACCTCTGGCAACACTCCCGAAACCATGATTGGATCTTGGGTTTTCACCGTTTATCGGGCCGTTTCCCGATCGTGATCCGATCTTGGTCGCCGATTGACCTGAACACGCGGAGGTACCGCCGTCCGGAGGTCCGGGCGGGCGGATCGTGACACGAAGGGACCACCCCGTGAGGACGGCATAAGCGTGGTCGATAATCTGAACCTGACCTATCGACACGTGACCTAGGAGAAGCCGCCGCCGTGAGCCGCAGCCTTCGACGCGGCGGCATCGCCGCCATCGCCGCCCTCGCCATCGCCTCGCTGTCCTCCTGCGCCGCCGGGAACACCCCGGAGACCCTGGAGGTCAAGCCCGACAACGCGTCGGCGACCCTGGGCACCGACATCCGCCTGAACAACATCGTCGTGGTCACCGGGGACGAGTCCTCCGGCGAGCACACCGGCCCCGCCAACGTGACGGTGAACATCAGCAACAGCGGGACCGAGCCGATCGAGCTGCAGTCCATCACCGTCGGCACCGGGGCGACCGCCTCCTTCGCCGACGACAAGGGCGCCGCGCTGCCCGCCATCGTCGTCCCGGCCGGCGCCGCGCTGCTGCTCGGCGGCCCGGGCGCCCCGACCGCCAAGATCGCCTCCACCACCGTGAGCGTGGGCGGTTACGTGCCGGCCTCGTTCGGGTTCAAGAACCACGACAAGGTCGAGGCCGAGGCCCAGGTCAGCCCGAACAAGGGCCTCTACAAGGGCTACGGCCCGACCGCCGCCCCGGCCGCCGTGCCGCCGAAGGCCACCGCGCCGGCGACCGCCCCGGCCACCGGCGCCACCACCCCGGCCGCTCCGGCCACGGGTACGACCGCTCCCGCCGCTCCGGCCACGGGTACGACCGCTCCGGCCGCCCACTGAGTCGCGGCCCCGGCTCGGGGCCGCGCAGCCAGGGCCGCAGCAGGGCCACAGGGGAACGCCCCCTCCGGAAGGATCCGGAGGGGGCGTTCGTCTGGGCTTCGGGCCGCCCCGTCGGGGCCGGCCGGCCGGTTTACGGCTCGAACTTGTAGCCGAGGCCGCGCACCGTGACCAGGTAGCGCGGCGCGCCCGGGTCCGGCTCGATCTTCGCCCGCAGGCGCTTGACGTGGACGTCCAGCGTCTTGGTGTCACCGACGTAGTCCGCGCCCCAGACCCGGTCGATCAGCTGCATCCGGGTGAGCACCCGGCCGGCGTTGCGCAGCAGCATCTCCAGCAGGTCGAACTCCTTGAGCGGGAGGTCCACCTTGGCGCCGTCCACGGTCACCACGTGCCGGTCGACGTCCATCCGGACCGGGCCCGCCTCCAGGGCACCCGGGCCGCCGCCGTCGCCGGGGCCCTCGTTCTCGCCGCGGCGGCGCAGCACCGCGCGGATGCGGGCCACCAGCTCACGGGTGGAGTAGGGCTTGGTGACGTAGTCGTCCGCGCCTATTTCCAGCCCGACCACCTTGTCGATCTCGCTGTCCTTGGCGGTGACCATGATCACCGGCACATTGGAGCGGACCCGAAGCTGGCGGCAGACCTCGGTGCCGGGCAGCCCCGGCAGCATCAGGTCGAGCAGGACGAGGTCGGCGCCGTTCCGTTCGAACTGCTCCAGGGCGTCGGGGCCGGTGGCGGCGATGGCCACCTCGAAGCCTTCCTTGCGGAGCATGTACGAGAGGGCGTCGCTGAACGACTCCTCGTCCTCGACCACCAGTACTCGGGTCACGATCAGGCCTCCGGGGCAAGCTGTGGGGTTGTTTCTGACAGGGACTGCGGGGACCCGCCCACCAGGGGACGGTCAACGGGGGCCTGCCCTGCGGGCAGGCGGACGGTGAAGGTGGAGCCCTGGCCCTCGACGCTCCACACCGAGACGGTGCCGCCGTGGGAGGCGGCCACGTGCTTGACGATGGAGAGGCCGAGACCGGTGCCGCCGGTCTGCCGCGAGCGTGCCGGGTCCACCCGGTAGAACCGTTCGAAGACCCGCTCGCGGTCCTTCTCCGAGATGCCGATGCCCTGGTCGGTCACGGAGATCTCGATGAGCTCGCCGTCCGCCTCGCCCAGGGCGGCGGCGCTGGAGATCCGGCGGGTGGCGATGGCGACCCTGGTCCGGGGCGGGCTGTAGTTGACCGCGTTCTCGACCAGGTTGCCGAGTGCGGCGGCCAGCTGGCCCCGGTTGCCGTGCAGGTAGAGGCCGGCGATGCCGCCGGCCGCGATCAGGATCTGCTTGGCGGCGGCCTGCTGGCGGCAGCGGTCGATCGCCTCGGCGATCAGCTCGTCCACCGCCACCGGCTCCGGGTCGACCATCAGCCGGTCGTCCTGGACCCGGGAGAGGTCGATGATCTCCTGGACCAGGCTGGCCAGCCTGGTCGCCTCGATCTGCATCCGGCCGGCGAAGCGCTGCACCGCCTCCGGGTCGTCGGCCGCGTCGGCGACCGCCTCGGAGAGCAGCGACAGCGCGCCGACCGGGGTCTTGAGCTCATGGCTGACGTTGGCCACGAAGTCCCGGCGGACGGCCTCCACCCGGCGGCGCTCGGTCTGGTCCTCGACCAGGACCAGGACCAGCCGGGAGCCCAGCGGGGCGACCCGGACCGAGACCGCCAGCGGTTCGGCGGCCCGCGCCGCGCCCGGACGGGGCAGCTCCAGCTCGAGCTGCCGGATCTCGCCGTCCCGGCGGGTGCCCCTGGCCAGCGCGAGCAGCTGGTCCAGGGCGACCGCGCCGCCGCGGACCAGGCCCATCGCGTAGGCCGCCGAGCTGGCCTTGACCACCTCGTCGCCCTCGCCGAGCACGATCGCGCAGGAGCGCAGCACGGAGAGGACCGTGTCGACGCCCGGCGGGAGCGGGGGTTCCTGCGCGGGGCCGAGGCCCTGATTCCGATTGGTGCCGCTGTGCCTGCCCTTCGCCTGCTCGCGCTCGCTCCAACGGAAAGCGATCGAGGCCGTGAGGCCGACGCCGAGCCCGGCTATGGCGCAGGCAGCGGCGGCGGCCACGTTCACGTCCATGGCGCCAGCCTAAGCGCACGATGCGGCCGTTCCCCCAGGTCCGGGTCAAGGGATCGACCATGCGTTGCCGAGAATTCACCTTCAAGTAGCTGCTGATTCACCGGACAGGTCGTGCGCGGTCGCCCGGACGGCCCAGAGTGGGCGCCGGAGCCCGTGTGGGACGGGTGGCCCGGCCGAACAACCGTCCGGCCACCCCGGGTGCGCGCGTACGATGCGCGCCACCAGCAGCGGTCATGGGTGCGCCGTACGGACGGTCGCACCGGATGACCGGTCGGCACCGCCACCGACACAGCTACTGAGGAGAGAACAATGCGCGACGCGTACCACGAGGAACTCGACTCGATCGGCGACAGCCTGGTCGAGATGGCCCGGCTGGTCGGCTCCGCCCTCGGGCGGGCCACCACCGCCCTCCTCGACGCGGACCTGGCGCTGGCGGAGAGCGTGATCGCCGCCGACGGCAAGGTCAACGACCTGCACCACGACCTGGAGAACCGGGCGATCGACCTGCTCGCCCGCCAGCAGCCGGTCGCCACCGACCTGCGCATCGTCGTCACGTCGCTGCGGATGAGCGCCGACCTGGAGCGCTGCGGCGACCTCGCCCGCCACGTCGCCAAGGTCGCGCGGCTGCGCTACCCCGAGTGCGCCGTCCCGGCCGACCTGCACGCGACCGTCCTGGAGCTGGGCCAGCTCGCCCAGCGGCTGGTGGCCAAGGCCGGCCTGGTGATCGCCACCAAGGACGTCGACAAGGCGCTGGAGCTGGAGCAGGACGACGACGCGATCGACGCGCTGCACCGCGAGCTGTTCGCGCACCTCATCGACGAGCGCTGGCACCACGGCATCGAGACTGCGGTGGACGTCACCCTGGTCGGCCGCTACTACGAGCGCTTCGCCGACCACGCCGTCTCGGTGGCCAAGCGCGTGGTGTACCTGGTGACCGGCGAGCACGTGGACGAGTTCGTCGCCGCCTCCGAGGCCGCGGCCCAGCTCGACTGACCTCCCGCCGGACGCCCGTCCCGGACTCCTGTCCCGGGCGGCGTCCGGCCCCGGGAACGGGTAAACCCCGGCCGAGGGTGGTGGGGAAGCACACGAGCGTGGACTCCCCACCACCGCGCGCCTGTTGACGCCTCCTCCGGTCGGCGGTTTCACTCGATCCCGTGGGCACCGAAGCGTGCCCGTCAGAAGGAGGGGTCCGCGCGATGAAGGCAAACCCGACCGGCCAGGCATCGGCTCCCGACACCGTGGAACCGCCCGCCCCGAGGCTGCTCCCCGTCCTCGCCGCCGGATGCGGCTGCGGTCCGGGCTGCGGCTGCGGCTGTCAGTCCGGCGCACCCTGCCAGTGCGGCGGGGTCGACGGCGGCTGCTGCGGCCACTGAGCGGCGTCCTGCTCGTCCGCTCCGCCGGATCCGCCTCCGGTACCGCCGCGGAGCTCCGGGGCGCGCGGCCGCCGTGGGAGACGGCCGTGCGCCCCGGACTCCTCACCGCCGGGACGCCGACGGGGCCTGGTGGTACCACCGGGACGACCGGGACGACCGGCGTCAGAACCTGACGTCGGTGCAGGAGTAGAAGGCGTTGCCGGTGTCCGCGATCTCCCAGACCGCGACGACCACCTGGTGCCCGGTCCGTCCGCTCGGCAGGGTCGCGGTGTGGCTGAGGGTGCTGGGCACCTGCGTGCCGTTGTAGGGGACGCTCAGGAACGGGGTCGACTCCAGGTTCGCCCGGGTGACCTTCTGGGTGGCGTCGTAGCCCGCCCTGGTCAGGTAGTACTTGAAGCCGGTCGTGGCGTGCCGGGCGGTGAACTTCCAGGTGAAGGTGAGCCGTTGGCCCGCCGAGACGGCGGTGGTCGGCCAGCCGCCGCCGCGCGGGTCGTCCAGTTCGGCGAACCGGCTGTTGCCGCCGGCGCAGATCGCGCCGTCGGCCGGACCTCTGCTCGGGAAGCCCTTCGGCCCCTCGACGCTCTGCGGCTCCCACTGGATCGCGCCGCAGTTCTGGACGGTGCCCGCCGCGCACAGCGCGGCCCGGCTGGGCGGAGTGCTGATGTAGCCGTGCGACTGGGCCGGCAGGGCGACCGCGACCGGCACCGACAGTGCGGCGATCACGGCTCCGACGACATGACGTGTGCGCATGGTGCTCCTCCGTGGGGGTGGATGGAGAGTGCGCCGAGCGCGGACACGCGCGCGTGGGGGGCTTGGCATGCCTGCGCCGGGTGGCTGCTCACACGGTAGGAGCCGCCACCAGGGCCGTCAATGGTCTGAACCACTTTTGCGGCACGCCGAACTCCCGGCCTCCAAAGGGAAGTTGAACGCGAGAGGCCCCGCCTGTCCGGCAGTGGGAGCGGGAGCGGATGCGGCGGATGCGGCGGATGCGGCGGATCAAGAGATCTGGCAGAAGGCCACCGTTGCGTCGTCGCCGGACTTGAAGCGCGGCCAGCGGAGCCCCTCCGGATCCGTGGCCTCGACCTTCCGCACCGCCGAGATCAGCCCGTCAGCACCGTCCCGCCGGAGCGTCGCGAAAGCGTCCGCCCACGATGCGGCGCGGTACTCGGTGACGAGTCGCGAGGCCCCGTCGGACAGGACGGCCACCGCCAGGACGTCGGCGAGCGGCACAGTGCCCGTCAGCGCGTGCTGCGCCGCATCGCCGCTGGAGGCGGCCACCCAGTAGCCGTCCGCGGTGTTCCGGGTGAGCCGTTGGGCCTCGACCATCCGGCGGACGGCCTCCGTGTGCTCGGGCGTCCCGGTGGGGAACCGTTCGGCCTCGGCGCGGAGTTCGGGCACCGTGGCGTCCACCCGCAGGTCGGTGACCACCTGGTGCTCGCCGTCCAACTCGAAGACGATCGGCGAGTCGGCGAGAACCAGGTAGTCGAAGCTGTCGGCCCCGGCCCGCAGGACCGACACCGTGGCCGACGGCGTACCCGGGTTGCCGAGGTCGCACCCGGGGTGGAGCGCGGCGACCCGGTCGAGGGCCTGGGCCAGCCCGTCGGCCGGCGGCCGGCCGGGCTCCGCCAGCGCGGCCACCAGGTGACCGCCCAACTGGGCGACGTACCAAGGGACGCCGTGCCGGCAGCCGGTGTCCAGCCCGGCCGTGCTCAGGCCGTCCAGGACGACGGCGAGCGTGGACGTGGCCGCCACCCAGTCCTCGTTGGGGTTCGAGCCGCCCGGGGCGGTCGCGACGGAAACGCGCATCTGTCAGGCCTCGTGTCGGTGGATCGGAGTGGCCTCACTGCTCGCCGGAGCTTCCGGAGCCCCCGGTGCGCAACAGCAGGAGGTGGGCACGGAGGAAGGCCCCGTCCGGGCCTCGCGACGCAGCCCGCCGAGGCGGGCGACGAAGACGGCCCCTCACCAGCGCCATACGCGCAGGTGGGGGGCCGTTCCGGCAAGTGGCTTACTTCTTGCCCTGGTTCTTGACCGCCTCGATCGCGGCGGCGGCAGCGTCCGGGTCGAGGTAGCGGCCGCCGGGGACGGTCGGCTTGAAGTCGGCGTCCAGCTCGTAGACCAGCGGGATGCCGGTCGGGATGTTCAGGCCCGCGATGTCGGCGTCGGAGATGCCGTCGAGGTGCTTGACCAGCGCGCGCAGGCTGTTGCCGTGGGCGGTGACCAGCACGGTGCGGCCGGCGGTGAGGTCCGGGACGATGGCGTCGTACCAGTACGGCAGCATCCGCTCGACGACGTCCTGGAGGCACTCGGTGCGCGGACGCAGCTCGCTCGGGATCCCGGCATAACGGGCGTCGCCGGCCTGCGAGTACTCGGAGTCGTCGGACAGCACCGGCGGCGGGGTGTCGTACGAACGGCGCCAGAGCTGGAACTGCTCCTCGCCGAACTCCGCCAGGGTCTGGGCCTTGTCCTTGCCCTGGAGCGCGCCGTAGTGCCGCTCGTTCAGGCGCCAGCTGCGGCTGACCGGGATCCAGTGGCGGTCGGCCTTGTCCAGGGCGATCTGCGAGGTGCGGATCGCGCGGCGCAGCAGCGAGGTGTGCAGGACGTCCGGGAGGTAGCCCTCGGCGGCGAGCAGCTCGCCGCCGCGCGCGGCCTCCTTCTCGCCCTTCTCGTTGAGGTCGACGTCGACCCAACCGGTGAACAGGTTCTTCTGGTTCCACTCGCTCTCGCCGTGGCGGAGCAGGATGAGTCGGTACGTCGTGTCAGCCATGGCGCCCAGCTTAGTGGAGCCCGATAAAACCCCTGGTGGGCGGACCCCCCGATGGGTAAGGTGTGCAATGCATCAGTGACACTTACCTTACCGCCGAGCGGTCCTGCCCGAGTGCTCGGTGGTCTGCCGCCTGCCCGGGAGCCCCCACATGCCCGTTTCGGTCCACGCCCGCGTGGTCAGAGCCGTCGTCGAAGCCATGAGCGGACTGCCGCGGCAGTTCTGGTGGCTCTGGACCAGCACCCTGATCAACAAGCTGGGCGCGTTCGTGGTCACGTTCCTGGCACTCTACTTGACCACCGAGCGGGGCTACTCGGCCTCCTACGCGGGGCTGGTCGCCTCGCTGTTCGGCCTGGGCTCGGCGTTCGCCTCGCTCGTCGCCGGGGTGCTGAGCGACCGGATCGGACGGCGGCCGACGCTGGTCGCCGCGCAGCTCGGCACCGCGCTGTTCACCGCGGTGCTCGGCTTCACCGACGGCCAGGTGGCCATCGCGGTGGTCGCCTTCCTGGTCGGCTTCTGCAACAACGCGACCCGGCCCGCCACCTCGGCGATCATCGCGGACATCGTGCCCGCCGAGGACCGGGTCCGCGCCTTCGCGCTGAACTACTGGGCGATCAACATCGGCTTCGGCCTCTCCGCGGCGGCGGCCGGCCTGATCGCGACCCACGGCTACCTCACGCTCTTCCTGCTGGACGCGCTCTCCACGGTGGTCTGCGCGGTGGTCATCTTCGTCCGCATCCCCGAGACCAGGCCCGACTCGCCCGTCGTGGCCTCGGACGGCCCGAAGACGCCGCCGGCGATCGGCCTCGGCGCGGTCTTCCGGGACGGCCGCTTCATGGCGGTGGTGGTGCTCAACCTGCTGCTCGCCCTGGTCGCCCAGCAGGGCTCCACCACGCTGGCCGTGGACATGGGCCGGTCCGGCATCACCGCCACCCAGTACGGCCTGGTGATCGGCCTCAACGGCCTGCTCATCGTGGTGCTCCAGATCCCGCTCACCCGGTGGATGGCGGGCCGGGACCGGACGGCGCTGCTCGTCGCCAGCGCGCTGTTCATCGGCTGGGGCTTCGGGCTGACCGCGCTGGCCGGCTCGTCGGCCTGGTTCTACGCCTTCACCGTGGCCGTCTGGACGCTCGGCGAGATCCTGAACGCGCCGACCATGATGGGCCTGGTCGCCGAGCTGTCGCCGGCCGAGGCACGCGGCCGCTACCAGGGCGTGTACTCGCTCTCCTGGTCGCTCGCCTCGTTCCTCGGGCCGGCCGCGGGCGGGGTGCTGCTGGAGCGGGCCGGCAGCGGGGTGATGTGGGGAGCGTGCGCGGTGCTCGGCACGGTCGCCGCAGGCGGGTACGTCCTGCTCGGCCGGCGGCCGGGGGCGGCGCTGGCGAAGTCGGACGTGGTGGGGACGGGAACGGTGGCGACGGGCACCGCGCAGCCGGGAGCGGTGCGGGTGGTCCCGGCGGAGGCCGCCGAACCGGAGCGGGCCGCGACGGGCGGCTGAGCCGGCCGGGCCTACGAGCTGTCCGCCGTCGGCCCGCTACTCGGCGGCTGCGGGCGCCGACGCGGCGGGGTCCGGGACCGGTCCGGCGAGGTGGGCGAAGGCCGCCAGGTTGCGGGTCGACTCCCCGCGCTTGGTGCGCCACTCCCACTCCCGCCGGATCGCGGTGGCGAAGCCCAGTTCCAGCAGCGTGTTGAACGGCTCGTCGGCGTTCTCCAGCACCGTGCCCAGCAGGCGGTCCACGGTGTCCGGGGTCAGCGCCTCCAGCGGCAGCCGGCCCGCCAGGTAGACGTCCCCGAGCCGGTCGACCGCGTACGCCACGCCGTACAGGCGGGTGTTGCGCTCCAGCAGCCAGCGGTAGACGGCCTCGTGGTTCTCGTCGGGGCGCCGGACCACGAAGGCGTTGACCGAGAGGGTGTGGTCACCGATCCGCAGCGCACACGTGGTGCTCAGCTTCCGGGTGCCCGGGAGGGTCGCCACCAGGGTGAACGGGTCGGCGGCGGCCGTCTCCCAGGCCACCCCGGCCTCGTCCAGGGCGGTGCGCAGGAGGGTCAGGGCCTCGTCCTTGGTGCGGAATGCCATGGGGCTGACGTTACTCGGGAGTACGGCCGCGCGCAGCAGCGCAGGTCGAGCCGGGGCCTGGCAGCGGGCGGCAGGCAGTCAGGTCGGGTCGCCGCCCGCGCCCCGCTCGGTCGGCTCGGGCTCAGGCGAGCAGCCTGCGGGCCCCGGTCAGCCGGCCGGCCGGGCGGGCCAGGGTGCCGGCGTACACCTCGGCGGTGGTCGCGGCCGCGGTGTCCCAGCCGAACCCGGCCGCGTGCCGCGCCGCCGCACCGCCCCGTCGGACCACCAGCTCCGGATCGACGACGTACGGCTCCAGCGCCCGCGACCAGTCCGCCGGGTCGTGGCCGTGCACCAGGGTGCCCGTCACACCGTCCCGGACGGCGACCGGCAGACCGCCCACCGCGGCCGCGACCACCGGTGTGCCGCAGGCCTGCGCCTCCAGCGCGACCAGCCCGAAGGACTCGCTGTACGAGGGCATCACCAGCGCGGTCGCGGCCCGGTACCACTCGGCGAGCATCGCCTGGCCGACCGGCGGGTGGAAGCGCACCACATCGCCGATACCCAGCTGGGCGGCCAGCTTGTGCAGGCTCTCCGGACGGGCCAGGCCGGTGCCGGACGGACCGCCGACCACCGGCACCACCAGCCGCTCGCGCAGCTCCGGACGGCGCTCCAGCAGCACCGCGACCGCGCGCAGCAGCACGTCCGGGGCCTTCAGCGGCTGGATCCGGCCGGCGAAGAGCAGCACCGCCGCGTCGGCGGGCAGTCCCAGCCGGGCCCGGGCGGCGCGGCGGGCCTCCGCCGTCCCCGGGGCGCCGGCACCGCCGGGGCGGAAGACGTCCAGGTTGACGCCCGGGTGGACCACGGCCAGCTGCTCGGGGCGGGCCGCGTAGAAGCGGGCCAGCTCGGCGGCCTCCTCGGTGGTGTTGGCGATCAGCCGGTCGGCCGCCTCCACCACCTGGGTCTCGCCGATCACCCGGGCCGTCGGCTCGGGGGTGTCGCCCTCGGCCAGCGCCGCGTTCTTCACCTTCGCCATGGTGTGCATGGTGTGCACCAGCGGGACGCCCCAGCGCTGCGCGGCCAGCCAGCCGACCTGGCCGGAGAGCCAGTAGTGCGAGTGGACCAGGTCGTAGTGCCCGGGCCGGTGGCCGGCCTCGGTGCGCAGCACCCCGTGGGTGAAGGCGCACAGCTGGGCCGGCAGGTCCTCCTTGACCAGGCCCTCGTACGGACCGGCCGTGACGTGCCGCACCAGCACGCCCGGGGCCAGCTCCACAGTGGGCTCGTCGTCCGAGCAGATCGACCGGGTGAAGACCTCGACCTCGATGTTGAGCGCGGCCAGGCGCTTGGCCAGCTCCACGATGTAGACGTTCATGCCGCCCGCGTCGCCCGTACCCGGCTGGTGCAGCGGGGAGGTGTGGACACTGAGCATCGCTATCCGGCGCGGGCGGCGCCGGCCGGCCTGGACGAGCGACTGGAGCCGGCCGCGCGCGGGCGTGGCCGGCTGGGCACGGCGTACCGAACGGACGGGGTGCTGGATCACCTGGCTGAAGCCTCCTCGTGTGCTGCCCGCCTCGCAGCCCTTGCCTGCTGCCTACTGCCTGTTTCCTGCTGTTCCGGTGTGTGCGCCGCCGCCCGCGCCGCCCGGCCGGACGTCCGCCCGGGGCGTGCGTCGGCCTGCCGCCCCGTCCGGGCACACATCACCACCAGTCTGCCAACCACGCGATCGGCGACCCGCATTCCCGGATCGCCGGACAAGATGGCCCACGTGGCCGGGGCCCGGTGCCCGCGGGCCCGGTCGCGGCTCCGCTCGCGGCCCCGTCGCGGCCCGGCCGTCGAGTGCCCGCGGGCCCGGCGCAGGGCGCCCGCCGTCCGGTCGGGGCCGGGCCCGTACCCTGAGGGACATGGCCGCCTCCTCCTTCGATTCCGCGACCGCGCCCGCCCGCGGACCGGCCCGGCGGCCGGTGGGCACCGTGACCCGCGGCACCACCAACACCAACCGGCTGCGGCGGATGGACCGCTGGATCGCCCACACGCTCGGGCCCGCGCTGCGGTCCGCCGACCGCCCGCCGACCGCCGTCGACCTCGGGTACGGCGCCGCCCCGTGGACGGCGGTCGAGCTGTCCGGGCGGCTGCGGACGGTACGGCCGGACGTCCGGGTGGTCGGCATCGAGATCGAACCGGCCCGGGTCGCCGCGGCGCTGCCGTACGCGGCGCCGCCGCTGCTGACCTTCCGGCGCGGCGGCTTCGAGGTCCCGCTGGACGGCGGCGGGTCCGCCCAGCTGATCCGGGCCGCCAACGTGCTGCGCCAGTACGACGAGTCCCAGGTGGCCTCGGTCTGGGAGCGGCTGTGCTCCCGGCTGTCCCCGGACGGGCTGCTGGTCGAGGGCACCTGCGACGAGATCGGCCGCCGGCACGTCTGGGTGGCGCTCGGCCCGGAGGGGCCCAGGACGGTCACCTTCGCGGCCCGGCTGGGCGGCCTCGACCGGCCGTCCGACCTGGCCGAACGGCTGCCGAAGGCGCTGATCCACCACAACGTGCCGGGCCGGCCGGTGCACGCGTTCCTCCGCGACTTCGACCGGGCCTGGGCCGCGGCCGCGCCCTACGGGGCGTTCGGCGCCCGGCAGCGCTGGGTGGCCGCCTGCACCGCGCTGGCCGGGGCCTGGCCGCTGGTGGACGCGCGCGGCCGGTGGCGGCAGGGCGAGGCCACCCTGCCGTGGACGGCCCTGGCGCCGTAGCCGCCGGCGCCCTTCCCCGTCCCGCTCCCCTCCTCCGTCCCGCTCCCCCGACCAGCGGCTCACCGAACGGGCAGCTCACCGGGGGCCGCGAGCGAGTCCACGGATTCACTCGAACGAGTTATCGAATATCTCTGGCGTGTTGACGCCCCGTCACGCCACCATGGGAGCACCCGGTCAGCACCTCACTCCTGCCCCGTCAGCCCCAGCTCCCGTCCGACGTCGGCGAAGACTTCGTACATCTCCGCCCCGAACAGCACGAACCGCACCTCCTCCGGCCCGTCCTCGCGCTCCGCCACCACCGCCGCGACGGTCCCGAGCGCGATCCTGGCCGCATCCGCCGGCGGCCACCCGTAGATCCCGGCCGACACCGCCGGGAAGGCCACCGTGCGCGCGCCCAGCTCCGCCGCCACCCGGAGCGACTCGCGGTAGCAGGAGGCCAGCAGCTCCGCCCGCTCCTCGTACTCGTCCGCCAGATGGACCGGCCCCACGGTGTGCACCACCCAGCGGGCCGGGAGGTCACCCGCCGTGGTCGCCACCGCCCGCCCGGTGGCCAGCCCCCGCCCGTACTGTGAGGCCCGCAGCTCGCGGCACTCCGCCAGAATCCGCGGTCCGCCCCGGCGGTGGATCGCACCGTCCACCCCGCCGCCGCCCAACAGTGAGGAATTGGCGGCGTTCACCACCACGTCCACCTGCTGCGCCGTGATGTCACCCTCGACCAGGGTGATGCGCGTCACCATGTCACAACCCCTTTCCAGACCCGACCCGGCGCCCACCCCCTGGGCCACCGCTCGCTTCCCCGCCCCATCCGTCACACTGCCACCGGCACGGCACGAGCCACAACGACGCCGGCCGGCCAGAGAAATCCCCGGAGATCACGTTATGGTCGCGAGAAGTTCCCCGACGCAGGGTGCCGAGCGGGCACTGCGGACGGACCTCGGCCGTTACGCACTCGGGGAAAGGGAGGATCAGTCGATGCCCGCAACGGGAGACGGGCGGGCACCTGGTGCCACGGGCTCGCCGGGCGCCCAGGGCGGCGCCCGGCCCGGGCACGCCCAGGACCGGTCCGCCCCCGAAGCGCCCGCCCACGGCTGCGCTCCCGACCGCACCCCGACGCCGGCGAAGCACCCGGCCCGGCCACCGGAGCGCCGGGCGGACCGGCGGTCGGACCGCACCGCCAGGGCCACCGCGCCGATACCCCACCCCCGGTCGAAGGCCGCCGCCGGACCGGCGCCGACCACCGGACCGGTCGGCTCCCCCGTCACCGCCCCGCTCAAGCTGCTGGTCATCGAGGACGACGCCACCGATGCCCACCTGCTCAAGGCCGCGGTGGCCGACAGCGGCGCCCCGATCGAGATCCACTGGACCCGCGGTCTCGACCAGGCCTTCGCCCTGCTCGCCCCCACCTCGTCCGGCTCCCGGCGCGGCCGGTCGCGCGGCGGCGACCCCGGCCGCAGCGGCGACTTCAGCTGCGTCCTGCTCGACCTCGCCGCCCCCGCCGACCTGCCCCACCCCTCCGACCCCTCCGACGGTCTGGAGGGTCTGCACGAGCTGCTCCGCCGGGCCCCGCACACCGCCGTCGTGGTGCTCACCGACGCCGCCGGCGCCGAACTCGGAGCGGCCGCCGTGGCCGCCGGCGCCCAGGACTTCCTGATCAAGAACGAGACCGACGGCCCGCTGCTCGCCCGCGCCCTGCGGTACGCCGTCGAACGCAAGCGCGCCGACGAGTCGCAGCGCCGGCTCGTCGAGGCCGAGCTGCGCGGCCAGGAGAACGCCCGCCTCCAGCGCCATCTGCTGCCCACCCCGCTGCTCGACGGCGCCAACCTCTCCTTCACCCGCCGCTACCGCCCCGGCCGCCGCCGCGCCCTGCTCGGCGGCGACTTCTACGACGCGGTCCGCACCGACGACGGCACCGTCCACGTGGTGATCGGGGACGTCTGCGGCCACGGCCCCGACGAGGCCGCGCTCGGGGTGGCGCTCCGGATAGCGTGGCGCACCCTGGTTTTCGCCGGCCTCACCGGCGAGACCCTGCTGACCACCCTCCAGCACGTCCTGGAGCACGAACGGCGCAGCGACGAGATCTTCGCGACGCTGTGCATGCTGGTCATCGATCCGGTCGACGCCGGCAACCCCGGGGCCGTCGAACGGGCCCGGCTCTACCTCGCCGGCCATCCCCCGCCGCTGCTGCTCGGCGAGGACCACACTCCGATCGGGCTCCCCGCCGAGCACGCCGGCCCCGCCCTCGGACTGCTCCCCTGCGACGACGGCCAGGCCGTCTGGCCGTCGCACGTCTTCGAGCTGCGCCGCGGCTGGCGGCTGCTGCTCTACACGGACGGACTGATCGAGGGCCGGATCGGCGCCGGTTCGCGCCGCCTCGGCCAGGACGGCCTGGCCGAGCTGATCGGCGACCACCAGTCCGCCGGGCTCACCCGGGGGCGGCTGGTCGACAGCGCGATCGCCGAGGTCGAGGAACTGAACGGCGGCGCCCTGACGGACGATGTCGCGGTGCTGCTGCTGGAGCGCAACCCGACGCAGCTGATCCTGGGCTGACGGCCGGGGACGACCGAGCCCCGGTCCGTCCGGCGGGTGCACCCGCCGGACGGACCGGGGCTCGGCTGTCCACTGCTGTCGGGGCGGGGCCCGTCGCCGGGCCCCGGACGGCTACCAGGGTCCGTACGGCCCCATGTTGCGCTGGTCGCCCCGGCCGCCGCCGCGATTGGTGAGCGCGCGGATCGCCGGGCGGACGTCGACCACGTAGACGATCGCGGCGACCAGGCCCCCCAGGGTGAGGAAGCTGGTCATGAAGTTGGCGCCGAAGAGCAGGTCCAGACCGAACGCGACACCGAGGATCGCCAGCCAGAAGCCCTTGGTCTTCTTGTCGGCCGCCCGGTACCCGTCCTCCGGGCGGGTGGCGGCGTCGACCAGGGCGAACAGCTTGTAGCCCAGGATGGCGACGGCCAGCCACCAGAACGGGTTCAAGTAGTCCAGGATCAGAATCTGGGCCACTCCGCCCATCACGGCCTCCTCTGCGTCTCGCTGCGGCACACCTGCCCGCCCATCCTGGCACGGCGCACGGTCCACCAAGGGGTCAAACGGCCCGGCGGCACCCGACGTGCCCCGGGGTGCCGGGCCTCCGGCCCGGCCGGCGCGGAGCTACTCCGCGCTCTTTCGGGACCGGACGCGCTTCGGGGCGACGGGCGCCTCGTCCTCGACCAGCTCGCCCTCGACCAGTTCGCCGGCCTCGGCGGACTCCGGGTCCACCCGCTCGGCGACGGCCTCGCCCGCACCGGCCCCGGCGTCGGCGCCGAGGCCCCGGTCCACCGCGACCTTGCCGCGCTCGGCCAGCTCGTCGTACGTCTCCTTGGCCTTGACCGCCAGCTCGACGGCGCGGCCGACCTGCTGGAGGGCGAAGCTCTGCGCCTTCTCCTGCAGCGCCTTCAGGTCGGTCGGCAGGGCCGTCACCGAGCCGCTGACCTTGGCCTGCGCGTCGACCAGCCGGGCCTGGGCCTCGGCCAGCGCGGCGGTGGCCTTCTCCTGGGTGCCCTTGCGGTCGGCCGCGAGCGCCTCCACCCGGCCCGGCACCTCGCGCAGCTTCTCGTACGCGAGGTCGCCGGCTCCGGCGAGCGCGTAGAGCGGGGTCGGGTCGGTCAGGGTCTTCTTGATGTCGTCCGTGATCGGCATGGCCGGTCCTCCCGTGGTGTTTAGGGTGCCTCGCCCCGGTGCTCGTCCGTACTCCCGCCCACGCCTCCGGCCGGGTCCTCGGCTCCGTCCGCCGCGGTCACCTGGTCCGCCGCCGCAGCGTTCTCCTTGAGGAAGGCGTCGTAGACCGCGAGCAGCGCCTGCTTCTGCCGCTCGTTGATCAGCGGATCGGCCAGGATCGAGGCCCGCAGCTCCAGGCCCTCACCCCGCCGTTCCTCCAGGATCCCGGCCTGGACGTAGAGCGTCTCCGCCGAGATCCGCAGTGCCTTGGCGATCTGCTGCAGGATCTCCGCGCTCGGCTTGCGCAACCCTCGCTCGATCTGGCTGAGGTAGGGGTTGGACACGCCGGCGGCCTCCGCCAGCTGCCGCAGCGAGTACTGCGCATTGCGCCGCTGCTCGCGGATGTACTCGCCCAGCGGGCCGACGTTCAGTGAGGCCATGCGAACACCCTGCCCCACCGCGCTTGCAATTGCAAGCACAGTGCTAGCACCAGCAAACAGCCGGCGTCGGTGGCGGACCGGCCCCGCCGCCGGACGGGGAGGCCCGGGCTCAGGCGGGGAGGCGGACCGGCATCAGGACGGAGAAGGTGCCGGGGCGGACGGCGGGGCGGACGGCGAGGGGGGTGATCGGGCCGCCGAGTTCGAGGACCAGCTGCCCCGGGGCGTCGGCCGGGAGGGCCTCCAGGAGGAAGTCGCGGTTGACCGCCACCCGGAAGGCCCCGTCGACTCCGTCGACCCCGGCGTCCGGCGCGCCGACCGCGAACCGGCCCTCGCCGTCGACGGTCAGCAGGGCGACCTCGCAGGCCGCGCCGTGCGGCCCGGACGGCAGGCTGCTGGTCGCGGCGGACACGAGGGCCGCGCGCAGCTCGGCGGTGGGCAGGCCGATCCGGTGGACCGGCTCCAGCCGGACCAGGGGCCGGTAGTCGGGGTAGTCGTGGTCGAGCGCGGCGCCCTCGATCCGGTGGCCGCCCACCGTGACCTGCACCGTTCCGGCGCCGAGCGCCAGCTCCACCGCCCCCTCGGCGGGGCCGAGCAGCGCACGGAGGGCGTCGGCCAGCGCGACCGGCACGACGGCCGACGCGGCAGGCGCGTCGGACGCTGCGGACGCCGCAGACGCGACCGACTCCTCGGGCCCCGAGGACTCCACGGGCACCTCGGCGAGGGCGATCCGGTAACGGTCGGTGGCGACCAGCCGCAGCAGACCGCCGTCGAGGTCGAACAGCACGCCGGACAGCACCGGCAGCTCGGGGTCGCCGCCGACGGCGAAGCGGACCGCGTCCAGGGCCTCGGCCAGCTCGCGGGCGGGAACGGTGAAGCGGTACTCGACGGGGGTCGTGGTCATCGGGTTCTCCCTCTGGTCGATCAACCGGCGGATCGCGGAGAGTTCGCGGCGCGCGTCGGCGAGGCCGCCCTCCAGCCGGCGCAGGTGCTCGTCCATCAGCCGCTGGGCGGCGCCGCTGCCGGGAGCCGCGCCGAGCACGGCCCGGATGTCGGCCAGCGGCAGGCCCACCCGGCGCAGCCGGGCGAGCAGGCGGGCGTCGGCGAGCTGCCCGGGGGCGTACCAGCGGTAGCCGGTGCGCGGGTCGACGCGGGCGGGGGCGAGCACCTCGGCGCCGTCGTAGAAACGCAGGGCGCTGATGCTCAGACCGCTGTCGCGGGCCAACTCGCCGATGCTGCGCAGGTCGCTCTCCATGCCGGGGACTCTGGGGCCTCGACCGGGTCGAGGGTCAAGCGGGGCGGCCGGACCGGCTCCGACGATACCGCCGGCCGACACGCCGGACGGGGATCTCGCGATTGATGGTTGAACTTTGAACGAGTTGGGCCTACAGTGGAGTCATCAAGTTGAAGCCTAAACAAATGGCTTCGAACCCGAGGAGGAGCCATGGGCCTGTTCAACCGCACCAAGACCACCGACACCGCGACCACCGCCGTCGCCGTCGCCGAGAACCCGGCCACCCAGGACCTCGGGCTGGGGCACCTGACCGGCGACTGGGCCATCGACACCACCCACAGCGAGATCGGCTTCGCCGTCCGCCACGCGATGGTCACCAACGTCAAGGGCCGCTTCACCGAGTACGAGGGCAAGCTGCACCTGGACGGCACCACCCCGACCAACTCCCGCGCCGATCTGGTGATCAAGGTCGCGAGCATCGACACCAACCAGGCCCAGCGTGACGAGCACCTGCGCACCAGCGACTTCTTCGCCGCCGAGAGCTTCCCGGAGATGCGCTTCCGCAGCACCGCCGCGGAGCGTGTGGGCGACGAGTCCTACCGGATGAGCGGCGAGCTGACCATCAAGGACGTCACCCGCCCGATCACCCTGGACCTCGACTTCACCGGCCACGCCGTCGACGCCTACGGTGCCGACCGGGTCGGCTTCGAGGGCAAGGCCGTCCTGGACCGTACCGACTGGGGCCTGACGTACAACGCCGCGCTGGAGACCGGCGGCGTGCTGATCGGCGAGAAGGTCAAGCTCACCTTCGACATCTCCGCCGTGAAGGCGGCCTGACCCGGCCGACCTCGCCTGCGGGCCCCGCGGCCCCCGATCGCGCGGGCGCGCGCGTCGGCCCCCGGCCGACCGCCCGCCCGCACCCGACTCCGCCCCTGCCGACCCCCGAGCGGCAGGGGCGGAGTCGTATCCCGCCACAACACCCCGTCGTGGCACGGTGATTCCTGATCCGGCGAATCCCGGTCCGGCGAATCGATCGAATCCGATCGGCAGGCCGGTTCCCTACTGGACCGCCAGCAGCGCGGCGTCCGCCGCCGGCAGCCAACTGCCCGCCGGGCGGCGCAACCAGCTCTCGCGCGCGCCGAGTTCGGCCGCCGCCGCCAGCAGCGCGGTCAGCCCGGGATGCCGCAGGTCAGGGCGGTGCACCAGGCTCACCAGACTGAGCGGCACCGGCTCGACCAGCGGCACGTTCACCACGCCCGGCAGCACCGGGCCGCCGACGGTGGTCAGCATCGGGTCGCCGTGCCGGGCCAGGTAGCGGGCCGTCTCGTCCACGCCCACCGGCGGGACCCGCGGGGGCGCCGCGTCCAGACCGTGCTCGTCCAGCAGCCGCCGGCCGAGGTCGGCCCACTCGGTGGTCGCCGGATTGCCCGCGCAGATGTCCACCGGGTGCCCGGCCAGTTCGGCGACCCGCAGCGCCGGCCGGCCCGCCAGCGGGTGGCCGACCGCCATCATCACCGAGACCGCCTCCAACCTGACCGGACGCTGAGCGAGCCGGGCCCTCGCCCCGGCGGGCAGACCGGCGTAGCGGCCGAACGACACGTCCAGCCGGTGGGCGAGCAGTTCGGTGGCCGCGGCCGCCAGACCGCCGTGGAAACGCGCCAGCAGTTCGCCCTCCGGCCAGGCGGCGCGGGCCCGTTGGAGCAGCCGGTCGCTGGTGAGGTCCGGGCCGGTGACGTCGCTGTTGAGGTCGAGCAGCAGCGGCCGGTGCGCGACACCGGCCAGGATCTCGTCGTGCAGGGCCAGCAGTCGGCGCGCCTTGGGCAGCAACCCGTGCCCGGCGGTGGTGAGTTCGACGCTGCGGGTGGTACGGAGGAACAGCGTGTCGCCGAGCAGCCGTTCCAGCGTCCGGACATCCCGGCTGAGCGCCTGCTGGGCCACGTGCAGCCGCTCCGCGGCGCGGCCGAAGTGCAGCGTCTCGGCGGTCGCGACGAAGCCTCGCAGCAGACGGGGGTGCAGGTCGTGGGGCATGGCGGCAGGCTAGCAACGCGGGGCCGAGCGGTCGGACGGTGCCGCACGAAGGCCGCCCGGCCCCCGTCAACAGCACTTTGTTGTCAGTCCGGCGGAACAGGTGTTGGACCGCGAACCACCGGCGGCCCGAGGCTGGAGCCCTTCCCCTCCCCCCTCTCTCCCGCGGAGTCCCGTGCTCGCCCCGTACCGACGCCTGTTCACCCGGCCCGGCACCGTCGCCTTCACCCTGGCCGGACTGCTCGCCCGGCTCTCGATGTCGATGACCGGCGTCTCCCTGGTGGTGCTGATCGCCGAACGGCGCGGCTCCTACGCGCTCGCGGGCACCGTCGCCGCGGCCGGGCTGGTCGCCGTGGCGATCGGCATGCCGCTGATCGGCCGGCTCGTCGACCGGTTCGGGCAGGCCCGGGTCACCGTCCCGGCGGTGCTGTACAACCTGGTGCCGCTGGGCGGACTACTGCTCTGCGTCCGCCTCGGCGCGCCCGACTGGACGCTCCATCTCTGCTGGGCGGCCGGGTCGGCGGTGCCGAACCTCGGCGGTATGGCGCGGGCCCGCTGGGCGCACCTGCTCAGTGACGCGCCGGACGACCGGCACCTCGCCAACTCCCTCGAACAGGCCCTGGACGAGCTCTGCTTCATGGTCGGACCGGTGCTCGGCATGGTCCTGTGCACGACGGTCGCCCCGGAGGCCGGGATGCTCGCCGCCGGCGGGGCCGGCGCGGGCGGCGCGCTGCTCTTCGCGGCCCAGCGGCGGACCGAACCGCCGACGGCCGCCCGCCCCACCGCCACCGGCGCCACGGACGGAACGCGCTCGCCGCTGCGGGTGCCGGCGCTCCGGGTGCTCACGCTGACCTTCCTCAGCACCGGCATGGTCTTCGGCGCACTCGACCTGACCACCGTCGCGTACGCGGACGCGCTGGGGAACCGGCCGGTCGCGGGCGGGCTGCTGGCCCTGGTGGCGGCCGGATCCTGTGTGGCGGGGCTGGTGTTCGGCACCCTGCGGCCGACCGGCCCCGCGGGTGCGCGCTTCCTGCGGGGCGTGGCGGCGATGGCGGGGCTCCTGCTCCTGCCGCTCGCCGCCGGGCTGGGCGGCGCGGGGCTCGCACTGCTCGGGGTCGCCCTGTTCGTGGCCGGAACGGGCACCGCGCCGACCATGGTCACCGGCATGACGCTGATCCAGGAGCTGCTGCCCCAGCGGCAGTTGAACGAGGCGATGGCGATCGCGGTGTCCGGGATCATGATCGGCATATCCACCGGTTCGGCACTGGCCGGCGCGCTCGCCGAACACGCCGGCCCCGGCGCGGGGTACTGGATCCCGGCGGGCGCGGCGGCACTCGCCCTGCTGATCGCCCTCGCGGGCCGCCGCCACCTGGGCGCCGGGCCCCGCCCCCCGGGCCGGACGGCTTCCGAACCCACTGTCAGTGCCACGCGCTAGCTTTCGGGGCATGACCAGCACGGCGAGCACCATCGACTACGTCCGGGGCGACGCCACGGCACCCCTGGGCAAGGGGGTGAAGGTGATCGCCCACGTCTGTAATGACCTCGGGGGCTGGGGGAAGGGGTTTGTGCTGGCGGTCTCCCGGCGCTGGGGCGAGCCTGAGGCGGCGTACCGGCGGTGGCACCGGGAGCGTGCGGGGAACGACTTCGGGCTCGGCTCGGTGCAGTTGGTCCGGGTGGCGGAGTACCTCTGGGTGGCCAACATCGTCGGCCAGCGCGGCATCCGGACGGGCCGCTCCTCCGGGCCCCCGGTGCGGTACGAGGCGATCGACACCGCGCTGGCGACTCTCGGCGGGCACGCGCTGGATCTGGGCGCCTCGGTGCACATGCCGCGGATCGGCTGCGGACTGGCGGGCGGGCGCTGGGAGTCGGTGGAGCCCCTGGTGCGGGCCCGGTTGGCGGAACGGGGGGTGCCGGTGACGGTCTACGACCGCGACTGACCGGCCGGCGTGACGGCCGACCAGGTGTACTCGTACTCGGGCAGCGTGTGACCGCCGGGGAAGACGCCCTGCCCGGCCGCGGTGCGCCTGCCTCCGGCGCGCTCGTAGAAGGCGATCGCGCGGGTGTTGGCCTGCAGCACCTCCAGGTAGAGGTCGGCCCCGGGGTGCTGTCGGGCGACGTGCGCGCGGGCGGCGTCCATCAGGTCCCCACCGATTCCGGAGCCGGTCAGCCCGGGGCGGACGTGCAGGTTGTCGAGCAGCACCCGACCGTCCGGCATCGGGACCAGGTAGGCGAATCCCACGGTGTCGCCCGCCCGTTCGGCGATCAGCAGTTCGGGGGTCGCCTCCGGGGCGCCGTAGTCGACGCTCAGCCGCAGTTCCCAGATCTCGCGCCGCTCGTCCGCCAGCCCGTCGCCGAGCGCGCCGTCGGGGACGATACCGGTGTACGCGCTGCGCCAGCTGACGGCGTGCAGTGCGGCGACGGCGTCGGCGTCCCGGGCGTTCCCCCGGCGGATGGTGGTGATCACGGAACGAGCCTCTCATCCGGCCTGAACGCGTTCAAGCCCTGCTCGAAGTCATGGCATGCTTTTGAACGCGTTCGAAGAGATTCGAAGAGAGTTCACGGAGAACGGCGCCCGTGTCGGCACCGGATGCGGAGGGGGCATCCGGTGCCGTCCGTGCCGACACCACCAGGGACTCGGCCGATCGGGCTAGGCTCGGGGCCGTGGACGACCTGGCAGCGACGAACGGCCCGAGCGCGACGAACGACGGCAGCGGCACCGACGGCGGCACCCCTTCGGCACCCGCCGAGGCACGTGGCAGCCGCGCCCAGCCGAAGACCGACAAGAGCGAGCAGACCCGGGCCCTGATCCTGGAGACCGCGATGCGGCTCTTCCAGGAGCGCGGCTACGAGAAGACCACCATGCGCGCCATCGCCGCCGAGGCGGGTGTTTCGGTCGGAAATGCTTATTACTACTTCTCGGCAAAAGAATTTCTCATCCAGGGTTTCTACGACCGGATGACGTACGACCATGCGGCGGACGCCAGGAATCGCATGGCCGATACCCGGGACTTCGCCGAGCGCCTGGAGATCGCCCTGGTCTCCTGGCTCGACACGGCGGCCCCGTACCACGAGTTCGCCGCGCAGTTCTTCCGGACGGCGGCCGACCCCTCCAGCGCCCTGAGCCCGTTCTCCAACGAGTCGCACCCGGCCCGGGCCACCGCGGTCGCACTGTTCCGCGACGTACTGCAGGGCTCCGACCTGGCGCCGAAGCTGGACGCCGAACTGGTCGAGCTGCTGCCCGACGTGCTCTGGCTGCACCTCATGGTCGTCGTCCTCTACTGGGTCTTCGACCGGACCGAGGACACCGAGCGGACCCGGGAATTCGTCCGCCGGTCCACCCCCATGGCGGCCCGGGTGATCAACCTCTCGCGCTACCGGGTGTTCCGGCCGATCGTCCGCGACGCCAAGGGACTCATCCAGGACTTCATCCTTCCCACCATCGGGAAGACCGCCGTCAAATAGCGCACGGAAAACCGCAAGCAGTAAAGCGGAACGGCCGGCCCGCAGGAAGCGGGCCGGCCGTTTCCGATCCGTACGGGCGAATCAGAATCCGTCGATGTTCCAGGCCGCCAGCGGCGTGCGGAACAGCAGGTCCGCGGCCGCCGCCGCGCCGGGGCGCAGCTCGGTGACCAGCCCGGCCACGGCGAGCCGCGGCAGCGTCTCGCCGCCCAGGTAGAGCGCGCCCAGTGCCGAGGCGTCCAGCGCCAGATCGGGCTCGTCGGTCGTCCGGACGCAGCGTCCGGTGCCGTCCGCGGCGACCTCGACCGCCCAGCGCCCGGCGACATAGCCCGCCGCGTCCTCGACCTCCAGCACCGCTCGGCCGGCCGCGCCGTACGTCCGGGCGTTGAACGCGGCCTCGATGTCGAGCACCCGCAGCCACATGTAGTCGGCGTTGTCGACGTGCGGCGTCGCCGCCCTCGGGTCGTTCAGCAGCACCGGCAGCGGGTCGTCCGGGCCGATGTTCTCGACCACGACCTTGCGGACCCAGTCGATCGAGCAGACGAACCGCCACAGCTCGGTGGCCGTGGGCCGGTCGAGGGCGAACAGGTCGACGAGGGTGAGCGTGCAGTTGGGGTAGGAGCCGTCCCACTCGTCGTCGATCCGGTAGACGGCCAGACCGGTCGGGGTGCCGTCGGCGTCCCGGTGGACGGCCGCGAACGGCTCCTTCCAGTCGAAGCCGGGCACCTCGATCTCGCCGGTCTGGCGCTGCCAGGTCAGCTCGTCCCGGTCGATCACACCGGCCTGGGTGACCCGCCAGCGGTCGAACAGCTCGGGGCCGATCTTGCGCAGCTCCGCCATCTCCACCAGGTCGATCCGCCCGCCGGGCACGGTGGGCAGGCCGTCCCGCAGGCCGCCGGCCCGGAGCAGGTCGATGTTCCAGCCGTGGCCCCGGGTCGCGGGGCCGAAGCCGTAGCGGCCGTAGATGTTGTACTCGGCGGCGATCAGGATCGCGACCGGGACGCCGCGCTCCCGGGCGGCGTCCAGGTCCGCGGCCATCATCCGGCGGAGCAGGCCGCGCCGACGGTGCGTGGCGGTCACGGTGACGGCGGTGATCGCGTCGGCCGTGACGACCGCGCCGCCGGGGACGGTCAGCTCGGTGTCGAAACTCCGGAAGGTGGCCACGAAGCGGCCGTCGGCCAGGGCCCCGACCATCCGGCCCGGCTCCCACTGCCGGCGCCGGAACTCCGTCGCCCGGCCCACGTGCGGGCGCAGGAAGCCCAGGGCCAGCGCGCGGTCCCACGCCTCGACCTCGTCCTCGCCGATCGCGCGGATCTCGATCCCGTCACCCGCGTCGGTCTGCTCCCCCGGTCGGCCGCTGCCCGGCTCCCGGGGCCCGCCGTTCGTCTCGTTGCCCATCCGTTCACCGTACGGCGGGGTTTCGGCGACGGCATCCGATTTATTCCGGGCCCGGGCGCCGACCCTGACGGGCCGCCCGGTGCCCCCGATCCACGGCCGCCCGGCGCGCGAAATCCCGGTGCGGGAGGCCCGGGGCCTGCGGAACACTGGCCCGGGTGATCGTGATGCAGCCCGTGCTGGACTTCTGGGACACCGACGGCTTCGAACTCTGGCCGGTCGCCGAGGTCGACCCGTACCTGACGCTCCACGGCCGGCTCGCCCCGGCCGAGGTCGGCACCGCGGTGATGCGCATCGTCGGCTTCAACGACCTCGACCCCGAGCCCCGGGAGCGCCCCCGCCGTCCGCCGCGCCCGCGCGAACCGCTCGACTCCTTCCTGCACGGGCTGCTCACCTTCGACTCCTTGTACGCGGCCGGCGGGCTGCGGGTGACGGACAGCATCACCGGCACCACGTTCCTGCCGGGCTGCTGCGCGGGGATCGGGGAGTGGCGCGACTGGTTCGGCGTGCTCGACGACGGTGGCGCGACCTGGTTCGGGCACAACCCCGTCGCCCAGGTCGAACGCGCGGGCGACACCGTCCGCCTCCTCCTCGACGCGGAGCTGGACGACGGACCGGTGATCGAGCTCCCGGCCGCCGAGGCCCGGCGACTGCTCGCCGGCGTCGAGCGCGACCTGACGGCCTTCCACGCCCTGGCCGCCGAGTGGGCCGCCCTTCACCTGCCCGACCACGCCGGCCCGGTCACCGCCGCCCTCGCCGACGCCCTGGACCTGTGAGACCACGGCCGGACCACAGCCGGACCACGGCCGGTCTGCGGCCGGTCAGGGCCGGGCGTAGAAGTCCGGGGTGCCCATGATCCAGAGGCTGGCCTGCTTGATCGGCATCCCGACGCGGGGGGCCTCGATCATCTGGTCGTCGCCGATGTAGAGGCCGACGTGGTGGATGTCGGCGGCCCGGCCGGTGGCGCTCCAGAAGACCAGGTCGCCGGGCCGTAGCTGGCGGTAGGTGACCGGGGTGGACTGCGCGTACTGGTCGGCGGCGAAGTGGTTGAGCCGCTTGCCGCCCTCGCGCCAGGCCATCATGGTCAGCCCGGAGCAGTCGTAGCCGGCCGGGCCCTCGCCGCCCCAGATGTAGGGCAGGCCGATCCTGGCGCGGGCGAAGGCCACGGCGGAGGCCGCGCTCTCCGCGGACCAGGGCCGCCCGGCCGGAGGCGCGGCGGCGGCCTGGCCGGTCTTCGCGGGGGTGGAAGCAGCCGCGGAAGCGGCGGCGGCAGCAGCAGCCTCGGCGGCGGCCCGTTCGGCGGCAGCCTTCTCCGCCGCGGCCAGCTCGGCCGCGGCCCGTTCCGCCGCCTCGCGCTCGGCGGCCGCCTTCTCCGCGGCCGCGCGCGCCGCCGCCTCGGCCTCCCGGGCCGCGATCGCCTCCAGCGCCTCGCGCCGCTGCCGCTCCAGTTCGACCGTGGTGTGGCGGGCGGCCGCCAGTTCGGCGAGCAGTCGTTCGCGTCTCAGGCCGGTGGCCGCGACCTGGTTCTGCTGGTCCGTCAGCCGGGCCTCGGCCTGCTCCCGGGCCGCGCCGACCGCCGCGGCGGCCCGTTCGGCGGTCTCGGCCGCGGTGCGCGCGGCGGCGGCGGCCCGGCCGGCCCCGGCGGCCGTGGAGACGGCCGCGTCGAGGATCTGCCGGGAGCGGTCGCTGGCGATCCCGACCACGGCGGCCCGGTCCCCGGCCTCGCGCGGGCCGCGTGCACCGAGCAGGGCGTTGATCGCGGAGAGCTCGGCGCTGGTGCCCTGCCGGTACGTTTCGGCGGCCAGGGCCGCGGCGTCCTCGGCGGCGGCGGACCGTTCGGCCTCGGCGGCCGCCGACCGGTCGGCGGCGGCGGACTCCTCGGCCCGGGCCCGGCCGAGGGCCAGTTGGGCGCCGTTGTACGCCTCGACGGCCTGCTCGGCGGTCCGGGCGGTGGTGTCGAGTTCGGCCCTGGCGGCGGTGAGGCCGGCCTCGATGGCGGCGACCGAGCCGGCCGTGGCGTCGGCCTCGGCCCGGGACCGGTCGATCTCCTCGGCGGAGGGGTACGCCCCCTCCCCCGGAACGTCGGCGGAACCGGGCCTGCCGGAAGAACCGGCCCCGGCCCCGGACGGCTCGGCGGCCGCACTGGGCTCGCCCGGCTCCACCGGGGCGGCCGCCGCGACGGGCAGCAGTCCGAGCAGCGCGGTGAGGGACAACAGGAGGGTCGGCAGGAATCTGCGCGCCACGATTCATCCCTTCGAACGGTCACGAGGGAGCGGCCGCGCACCCGCGCCGCAGTGCGGCCGGGGCGGCACCGGGACCGGGGGCGGCGGCGGGGGCCGACCGGCTCCGGCGGCTCGCCGGTCCGTCGCCCGCCCACCGTCCGCCGCTCACCTGTCCGGTACCGAGAGGTGCGACAGAACAGCTCATTCCGTGACAAGACGGTCACTGCTCGTCATGTTCTCAAGCGGGGCGGGTTTCACACCTCAAGTCCGCACCGCCGGCCGGGTGACCATCTGATGATCCGACCGCAGAACGGCCCCAACCGGGCGGCCAGAGTATACGAACTAACGGCTCATCCGACGTGTCCTCGGCCGCAGCCAGCGGTGTCGCCCCGGACGGAGGGGCTGCCCGGTCGGCCGGACGGCGTACGTCCGGTCCCGGCCGGCCCGGACGGTGCGACGGCGCCGCTGGGACCCGTCCCGCGGCCCCGCCTGATCGGCCGGCCCGCCGTAGCCGCCCGCCCCGCCGTACGCCGCCCCGTTGCCGGCGCCCCCGTTGCCGTTCGCCCCGGCGGTCCGGTGGTTGCCCGACGGGTGCTCCCCGCCCGCCGCCGAGCGCCGGTCGGCGAGCCGCGCGGAGCGCCGGGTCAGCGCCCGGGCGGCGTGCGCGTCCAGGTGCGCGCTGGCCCGGGCGGCCATCCGCTCGGCCACCCGGTGGGCGGCCGGGTGGTTGGCCGACACCTTGTCCGGTGCCCCGGCGATCAGGTCGAAAAGCCAGGTGCGGGCGATGTCCGCGCGCCGGTGCAGACGACGCTCGCGCCGGAGCGCCCGGGCCCGGCGGCGCGGGCGCCCGGCGTACCGCCAGCGCGCCCAGGGGCTGCTCGGCCGGGCCAGCCGGATCGCGCCGACCCAGGACAGGCCGGGCACCATGATGCCGAGCAGGCCGGTCCACATCTTGCCCTTGAGCAGGGTGACGACCATGGCCAGCGCGTTCACCGAGATCACCGTGACCAGGCCCCACCTGGTCTCCCCGGTGGGCTCCGCGCCGAGCGGCACGTAGCCGACCAGCAGCAGGCCGGTGAAGAGGATGCCGAAGATCACCGCGTCCACCGACTTGCGGCCCTGCTCGCTCCAGTAGACGTCGTCCAGGTGCAGGATCAGCGCGAACTCGTCCAGCACCAGACCGCAGCCGATGCCGAAGAGCAGGCCGAAGAGGTCGATCCACGGGTGGCCGCCGTAGGTGGCGAACACCCCGATGCCGCCGACCAGCAGGAAGCCCAGGCCGAAGACCATGTGGTGGATGTGCAGCCCGCCGGGCGTCACGTTGCCGGGCCACCAGCGGACCTGGGCCCTGATCATCCGCACGCTGAACCGGATGAAGACGAACGAGGTGATGAACCCGACCAGCAGCAGGAACAGCGGTTGCTTGTGCGCGAGGACGATGTGCTCGCGGTAGCCGTCCAGCAGTGTGGTCATGCGTCTTACCTTCGTTCCTGGTGCTGCGTACGGTCTGCCACGACATGGCCCGGAGGCCAACGATCGGCGTCAGAAACCGCGGGTGCGCTTGGCCGCCCGGCGCGGGATCACCGGGGCGAGCGACGGCCGCTCGACCCCGACCGGGAGCTTCATGAAGAGCCGGGCGATCTCCCCGCCCAGGTTCACCCCGATGGCCAGCGCCAGGGCGATCGCCGCGGCCCTGGTGATCTGGACCAGGCCGCCGCTGGGGTGGCCCTGGGCGAACGACAGCATGCCGAGGTAGAGCGCCGAACCGGGCATCAGCGGCCCGATCGCGGCGGTGACGTACGGCAGCGCGGAGCCGTTGCGGTAGCGCGCCATCAGCTGGCCGAAGAGGCCGACCAGGCCGGCCGCCACACCGGTCGCGACGATCGGCGAGAGCTGGGCGTTGTAGGCCAGCACCCCGTAGCTGGCCCAGCCGATGCCGCTGTTCAGCGTGACCAGGGCCAGCGAGCGGCGGTCGGTCTGCAGCAGCATCGCGAAGGCGCAGGTCAGTACCAGCGCCGCGACCATCTGGACCGGCGGGTAGCTGATCCCGACCAGTGACTCGTCCGGCTTGAGCTTCGCCTGGAAGCCGACCCCCAGGTAGAGGATCAGCATCACGCCGATGACGATGCCCGCCACCAGGTAGATCACCTCCAGCAGCCGGGCCGCCGCGGTGATGTAGAAGCCCGTCAGACCGTCCTGGACCGCGGCGACCAGGGCGCGCCCGGGCAGCAGCGCGAACAGCCCGCCGGTGATCACCACCGAGCCGCGCAGGCCCAGGTCGTTGAAGGAGAGCACGATGCCGGAGGCCGCGGCCGGCATCGCGGCCAGCACGAACTGGTAGAACTCCGGCAGGCCGCGACGGGCGATCAGCGAGGCCAGCCGGTCGCCGAGCACGGCGGCGACGAAGGCGCTGATGAAGACCAGCCCGGCCTTGTCGTCGAGCCGCCCGCCGACCAGGAATGTCGCCGCGCCGGCCAGCAGACCGGTGTTCAGGGCGAGCATCCAGGCCGGGTACGGGTGGCGGTTGCGGCGGATCGCGGCGAGCCGGCGGTAGGCGTCGTTGACGCTCACCTTCTCGGCGGTGATGTCCGCGACCAGCTCGTACACCGCGTTCAGCCGGGTGTAGTCGGAGGTGCGGCGGCGCACCACCCGGTCGGCGGTGATCGGCGGCTCGACCAGCGAGGGCTGGTGCGAGATGCCGATCAGGGTGAAGGTGACCTGCGGCTCGCAGCGGTCCAGCCGGTAGGCGTGCGCGATGCCGAGCATGGCCGCCTCGACGTCCTCGGCGGCCTCGCCGCTGGCCAGCAGCAGTTCGCCGATGCGCAGGGTCAGGTCGAGGACGCGCGGGACGTTGCGGCCGACGGCGACCGAGGGGTGCAGCTCGCGGGCGGTGCGTTCGAAGGCCGGGCGCTCGGACATCGGGGTGCGCAGCAGGGTGCGCATCCGGTCCGGCCACGGCGCCTCGCCGGGCGCGCCGGGACTGAGGGCGCCGACCGGGATGCCGAGCGGCGGGGTGTAGCCGGCGGCCCGCCACTCCTCGGGGGTGAGGGTGTCCTCGGCCACCGAACGGCGGCGTCGGCCCGGGGCGGCCGGCTCGCCGTCGGCCGGCACCGCCTCCGCGGGTGGCGCGTCGACCGCCGGCGCACCGGGTTCGGGCTGGGCCTCCGGCTCGGGCTCGGGCTCGGGCTCGGGCTCGGGTGCCAGCAGGCCCTTGGTCTCGGGCGCGGGGAGGAGGAGCGGGATCTCCACGGTCGGTTCGACGACCGGGGCGGGGTGCCCGAGCAGGCCCTCGGTGGGCGGCGCGGCGGACGGGTGGAGCGGGCGCGACTCCGGGGCGGGCCGGGACTGCGGCCGGGGCGGTCGGCCGCCCCGGCCGCCCCTGGCCTTCTTGCCGCCGCCCGGTCGGCCCCGCTTCGGCACTTCCGCTCCTTGCCGCCCCTGGCGGTGCCGGTCCCCCGGGCCGCCGTTCGATCTCGGGATACACCATGCCCGATCGAACTGCCGGACGCACATGTACGGGACGGCGGGACCGGCCGGGTGCGGACGCCTACCCGGCGCGATGGCGGCCGCCGGCCCCGGCGGTCGGCGCCGCGGCGCGTTCGGGGTGCCCGGCTCCGTCGGCCGGCGCGGTCCGGCCGGAGCGCCGGGCGCGGAGCAGCTCGACGGCCACCGGGACCACCGAGACCAGCACGATGCCGACCAGGATCGCCTCGATGTTCTCCCGGACGAACGGGATCTGCCCGAGGAAGTAGCCGAGCACCGTGACGCCCGCGCCCCAGAGCACGCCGCCGATGACGTTGAAGAGGACGAAGACGCGGTAGTTCATCGCGCCCACCCCGGCGACGATCGGGGTGAAGGTGCGCACGATCGGCACGAACCGGGCCAGCACGATCGCCTTCGGGCCGTGCCGGTCGAAGAAGGCGGCCGCCTTCTCCACGTTCTCCCGCTTGAACAGCCGGGAGTCGGGGCGGCGGAACAGGCCCGGTCCGACCTTCCGTCCGAACAGGTAGCCGACCTGGTCCCCGGCCACCGCCGCCAGCACGATCAGCGCGCAGACCAGCCAGAGCGGCTGGTGCAGATAGGTCCCGCCGGCCACCAGCAGACCGGTGGTGAAGAGCAGCGAGTCGCCCGGGAGGAAGAAGCCGATCAGCAGGCCCGACTCGGCGAAGACGATGGCCAGGATGCCGATCAGTCCGAAGGTGGAGATCAGGTAGGTCGGATCGAGCCAGGACGGGCCGAGGGCGAGGCTGGTCACGGGGCGGACTCCTGAGGGCCTGAAGGGTCGACTCTTGGCAATGAAACAGTAAAGCATTCACCAAGAAACCTTCGAACACCCCTGGTCCGGGCAGCAGTCGGACAATCATCCGGGTACCACCATCGGGCGAATCCTCGGCCATTCGGTGGAGTTCCTCCCGGGCCCTGATGAATCCTGGCCGTGCGACGTCAGGCAACGGCGCTGCGGAGCGGCCACTCCGGAACGCGCCACCATTCGCACTCCACCCTCAGGGAGACCATCGTGTCCCGTATCCGCGCAGCCGCCGCCGTCACCGCCCTCGGGGCCTTCCTCCTCGCCGGCATCGGCACCGCCCACGCCGACAACGGCGCCGGCGCGGACCACCACTCCAACAGCAGCGTGGTGAGCAACACCGGCTCCGGCAACATCATCGGCAACGTCCACGGCAACGTGGTCAGCACCCAGCAGACCGCCACCGGGTCGGGCGCCAGCAACCAGAGCAACACCCTCGCGGCGACCGGGAACGCCGGCAACATCGGCGCCCTCCAGGGCAACGGCAACCTCGCCGCCCTGTTCGCCCCGCACATCGGCGGCTGAGCGACGCTCCACCTCCGAGGGGTTCTCTGACAGCCCCTGGCACATCCGCCGATCGCGGCCGGGTGGGCACCCCACGCCGGCGGGGTGCCCACCCGGCCGCGTCGCTCCTGCGGTCTCCCGGGTCCGGCGGCTCCGGGAGACCGTGGACGGCCCGGCCGGGCCGTCGCAGGCAGTCGCCCGGATCCGGCCGGGCACTGTGCGACCGGAGCCTGCCACCCCGCCGCTGACCAGCGAGAACAGTGCGAACGCCGCTCCGCCGACCCTGGACAGCCGAAGCTACCCCCGATTAACTTGTGGGGCCATCGGCGGGCCGCCCGGCCGCGCCGTGCCGGGCACGTCGAAGGGAGCACCGCCGTGCGCCGCACCGTGTTCACCGAGGACCACGAGGCCTTCCGCGAGACCATCCGCGACTTCATCGCCAACGAGGTCGTCCCCGTGTACGAGGAGTGGGAGGCCGCGGGCCACCCGCCGCGCGACTTCTACCGCACGCTGGGCGCACTCGGCGTCTACGGCATCGAGGTGCCCGAGGAGTACGGCGGCGCGGGCGAGAGCGGCTTCAAGTACCAGGCGGTGGTGGCCGAGGAGACCGCACGGGCCGGCGTCGGCTTCGGGTCCTCGGGCGTGCACACCGGCCTGGTGCTGCCCTACCTGCTGGAGTACGCCGACGAGGAGCAGAAGGCGCGCTGGCTGCCCGGCTTCGTCTCCGGCGACATCATGACCGCGATCGCGATGACCGAGCCGGGCGCCGGCTCCGACCTCGCCGGCATCTCCACCACCGCCCGGCTCTCCGAGGACGGCACCCACTACGTCCTCAACGGCGCCAAGACCTTCATCACCGGCGGCGTCCTCGCCGACCTCGTCCTGGTGGTCTGCCGCACCTCGCCGTACGACCCGGACAACCGTCGGGCCGGGCTCTCCATCCTCTGCGTGGACACCGCCTCCCCCGGTTACACGGTCGGCCGCAAGCTCCAGAAGATCGGGCTGCGCAGCTCGGACACCGCCGAACTGGCCTTCTCGGACGTCAAGGTGCCGGTGGAGAACCTGCTCGGCGACGAGGGGAGAGCGTTCACCTACCTGACCCACAACCTGGTGCAGGAGCGGCTGGCGATCGCGGTCGGCGCGTACGCGGCCGCCGCGGCGGCGGTGCGGTTCGCGGTGCAGTACGTCAAGGACCGCAAGGTGTTCGGGAAGACGGTCGCCGAGTTCCAGAACACCAAGTTCACCCTGGCCGACTGCGAGTCGCAGGTGGTGGCGCAGCAGTCGATGGTCGACCGCGCGCTGGAGCTGTACCAGAACGGCGAGCTGACGGTCGCGGACGCCGCGGCGGCGAAGCTGTTCTGCACCGAGTCGGCGTCCGGCGTCATCGACAAGTGCCTTCAGCTGCACGGCGGTTACGGCTACATCCTGGAGTACCCGATCGCCCGGCTCTACACCGACAACCGGGTCTTCCGGATCTACGGCGGCACCAGCGAGGTCATGCGCAGCATCGTCGCCAAGTCGCTCGGCCTGTAGCCGGCCGGGCCCCGGGGCGCCGGGCCGTCCGCGGCGTCCGCCCGTCCGTGCGGACGGGCGGACGCCGCGGACCGCGGGCCGACGGCCCCGGCCCGGTGATCAGTTGGGCGAGTGGTGCTCCGTGCGCCAGGCCTCCCAACCCGCCGAGGACGCCACCTTGGCCTCGTGCAGGGCCCGCTGGGCCAGGGCCGTCGGCGGGGTGTCCAGCCGCCGCACCCATTCGCGGCCGGCCGTGGCCAGTGCCGCGCACACCATCACCGCACCCGCCGTCCCGAACAGCGCGCCGATGCCCGTGAGCACCGCGCCGCCGGCCAGCAGCGAGCGGTTGACCTGGAACCCGCTGAAAGAACGCTCGTTGGTCGCCATGCCCTCCACCATGGATGCAGTCGGCCGCCTCCGCACGCCGAGCGCGTCCGCACGCGGGCGCCGCTCGGCGTGCGGGCGCGGGGCGGGTCCGGGACGCTGGGCCGCAAGGGCCCCCGGCACGGCAGCCGGACGGCGGCCCCGCCGGCCCGGCGGGGCGGCAGCAGGACAACAGGACGGCAGGAGGACGCGCGATGGTGGATCTCGAACAGCTCGTCGCGGAACACGCGGCCAGGGCGGCCGAGAGCCCGCACGGCCGCAGCGCCCATCTGGTGCTGCACGACGGGGTCCTGCGGCAGACCGTGATCGCCCTGACCGCGGGCACCTCGCTCGACGAGCACAACGCCCCGGCCGCCGCCAGCCTCCAGGTGCTGCGCGGACGGGTGTCGCTCACCGTCGCGGGGCGGCGGGAGGAACTATCCGCCGGTCAGCTGCAGACCGTCCCGCAGGAGCGGCACGGCCTGCTCGCGCACATCGACTCGGTGGTGCTGCTGACGGCCGTCACCGCCTGAGGCTCAGCCGGTGGGGCCGTGCCACTGCGGCCCGTCCGCCGGGGCGCCCTTCGGCTTCAGCACCGAGCCGCCGACCAGTTCGAGACCGCGCAGGAAGTCCTGGCCGCGGGGCGCCAGGTCGGGGGTGGCCAGCCACTGACCGGCCAGGCCGACCAGCAGTGCCTGGTAGAAGATGCCCCGGGACAGCTCCTCCTCGGTGTCCGGCACCTCGGGCAGCCCCTGGAACAGCGCCGACAGTCCGAGCCGCCCGTGCTTCTGGATCCCGGCGAGCGCCTCCCGCAGCTCGGGCACCCGCTCCGCCTGCAGCATCACCTCGAACTGCGAGGCCCAGAGGCCGCGGTGCTCTGCGATGGTCCCGAGCACACCGTCCCAGACCGCGACGAAGCGCTCCGCCGGGTCCTCGGACGCCTCGCTCGCCCGCGCCACCACCGTCGCCAGCACGGCGCCCCACTCCTCCGTGGCCTCGATCAGCGCCGCGTTGAGCAGCGCCTCCTTGGAGCCGAAGTGGTAGCCGATCGCCGCCAGGCTGACGCCCGAGGCGGTGGCGATGTCCCGGGCGGTGCTGCGCGCGTAGCCCTTCTCGAAGAGGCATTGCTTGGCACCGGCCATGAGGTCCTCACGATTTCCCATGCCCGCAATGCTACGTCCGATCAAGACGCTTGTCTTGCACATACGTCTCGGACATACGTCTGGCACGCGAGTCTCGCACGATCGATTTAGACGCTTGTACTAGACAAGCGTCTGACACACCCGTACCGTCTTCCTCATGACCGCCACCACCGGCCGCGCAGGCCGTCGCGAATGGATCGGCCTCGCCGTCCTCCTGCTCCCGACCCTCGTCCTGACCATGGACATGGGCGTGCTCTTCTTCGCCGTCCCCTACATCTCCACCACGCTGGCGCCGAGCGGCACCGAGCAGCTGTGGATCATGGACATGTACTCGTTCCTGCTGGCCGGGCTGCTCATCACGATGGGCGCGCTGGGCGACCGGATCGGCCGCCGCCGGCTGCTGATGATCGGTGCGGCCGGATTCATCGGCGCCTCGCTGCTCGCCGCCTACGCGGACGGCGCCGGCCAGCTGATCGCCGCCCGCGCCGTGCTGGGCATCGCCGGGGCCACCGTGATGCCCTCGACCCTCGCGCTGATCCGCAACATGTTCCACGACCCCAAGCAGCGTCAGATCGCGCTCGGCGCCTGGGGCGGCATCCTCACCACCGGCGCCACCCTCGGCCCCGTCGCGGGCGGCCTGCTGCTCGACCACTTCTGGTGGGGCTCGGTCTTCCTGCTCGCCGTCCCGGTGATGGCCCTGGTCCTGCTCGCCGCCCCGGCCCTGCTCCCCGAGTACCGCTCCCCCCGTCGCGGCGGCTTCGACCTGCTCGGCGCCGTCCTCTCGATGAGCGCCGTGCTGCCCCTGGTCTACGGCGTCAAGACGCTCGCGGTGGACGGCTGGGACCCGGTCGCCGCGCTCGCCGTCCCGGTCGGCCTGCTGCTGGCCGGCGCGTTCTACTGGCGCCAGCGCACGGCCGCCGACCCGCTGCTCGACCTCGCCCTGTTCCGGATCCGCACCTTCAGCGGGGCGATCACCGTCAACACCGTGGCGATGTTCGCGATGATGGGCTTCACCCTCTTCACCTCGCAGTACCTGCAGCTGGTCAAGGGCATGAGCCCGCTCACCGCCTCGCTCTGGTCGCTCGTCCCCAGCGTCGGTGTCGGCGCCGCCGTCGGTCTCGGCGCGGCGCTCGCCGGCAAGGTCCGCCCGGCGGTGATGATGGCCGGCGGCTTCCTGATCGGCGCGACCGGCTTCGCGATGATGACCCTGGTCGGCCCGGACTCGCCGCTGGCGCTCATCCTCACCGCGGCCGGTGTGCTGGCCGCCGGCACCGTCGGCACCATGACGCTCACCGCCGAGATGGTCGTCTCCGCCGCCCCGGTCGAGCGGGCCGGCGCCGCCTCCGCCACCTCCGAGACCGCCGTCGAACTCGGCAGCTCCCTCGGCATCGCCCTGCTGGGCGCGGCCGGCGCCGCGGTCTACCGCTCCGGGATGGACGGCGCCCTCCCGGCCGGTCTGGACGGCGAGGCCGCCCGCACCGCGCAGGACACCCTGGGCGGCGCCGTCACCGTCGCCGCCCAGCTGCCCGGCCGGCTCGGCACCGACCTGCTCGTCACCGCCCGGGCCGCCTTCACCGACGGGCTGCACATCGCCGCCGTGGTCGGCCTGGTCCTCGCGATCGGCGCCTCCCTCCTCGCCTACCGCCTGATGCGCCACCTCCCCGCCGCCGCCCCGGCCGCCAAGAGCCCCGAGCCCGCCACCGTCTGACCCACCCGCTCCACCCGGTCCCCCGCACGCGCGTCATCGCAGCCCCCGCCCACCCCGGGCGGGGGCTGCCGCGTTCGGCGGCAGGCCCACCCGTTCCGCCGTTCGACCGTGCGGGACCGGGCCGCGTGCCAGGCTGCCGGGATGAGCGACGACGACGGTGGGCACGGGCGGGTGCGGGCGAGCTACGACACGGTGGCGGAGGAGTACCGGAAGCGGATCGGGGGCGAGCTGGCGTTCAAGGTGATGGACCGCGCGCTGCTCGGGGTGGTGCTGGAGGAGGCCGCCGGGGGCACGGTGGCGGACCTGGGGTGCGGGCCGGGGCACGTCACCGGGTGGCTGGGCGAGCGGGGGCCGGCCGTCGGGGTGGACCTGTCGCCCGCGATGGTGGCGGTCGCCCGGCGGGAGCAGCCCGGGACGGAGTTCCGGGTCGGCGACCTGCTGGCACTGCCCGCCGCCGACGGGGAGTTCGCCGCCGCGGTGGCGCTCTACTCGGTGATCCACCTCGAACCGGGCGAGCTGCGGCCGGCCTTCGAGGAGATGCGGCGGGTGCTGCGGCCGTCCGGGGTGCTGCTGGTCTCGTTCCACCTGGGCAGCGAGGTGAGGACACTGGACGAGTGGTGGGGCCACCGGGTGGACGTGGACTTCCGCTCCCTGGAGACCGACACCGTCGCCGACCTCCTGACGGAGGCCGGTTTCACCGTCACGGCCCGGCTGGAACGCGACCCGTACCCCGAGGAGGCACCGACCCGCCGAGGCAGTCTGCTGGCCCGTCGGACCTGATCCGAGGGGCGTTCCGCACCCCTCGGTCGTCCGTCCGCGCAGCACCTGGTTTTTGACCAGCGTTTCCCGGCCGGTGTATACGTTCGCCGCTGCGGACAGGCATACTGGCCAGGGGACGGGCGCTTTGCCCAACTGTGACGTATGACTCTAGACGAGAAGGGACCGGTGGCCAGGGATGCTGCGTAACGGTCTTGAGCCCTGGCACGTGCTTGTGGTGCTGGCTGTCGTGATCCTGCTGTTCGGGTCGAAGAAGCTGCCGGAGATGGCCCGCGGCCTCGGCAAGTCGATGCGAATCCTCAAGGCGGAGACGAAGGCGATGCGTGAGGACGACACTCCCGCCGCCGACGCCGCGCCGGGTACCGCCCAGAGCACCGCCGCCCCGGCGCAGCCGGCTGCCGAGCAGCCCCGCCCGGCCGCCGTCAACCCGACCAACGTGACCAAGGCGACCGAGACGCCCCGGTCCACCACCGCCTGATCCACGGCGGTACGAAGTCGACCGAAGCCCCCGCCCGAAACGGCGGGGGCTTCGTCGTGTCCGGCACCGGCACCGGCGACTCGCGCGGCCCTCGACGCTCGGCCATCGACGCTCGGCCATCGACGCTCGGCGCTCGGCGCTCGGCCGGGACCGAACTGCCCGGACCGGACGGCCCGAACGGCCCGGACGGAGCAGCCCGGGCGGCGGGCCGGGCCGCGCCGGGGCAGGCTGGCCGGGATGTCCGCGAACCAGCAGCCGCCGACGCCCCAGCCCCTGCACCGTCCCGACCTGCGGGCCTGGGGACTACTGCTGGGCTCGTTCGCCCTGCTGATGCTCGGCTACTTCACCCTGCCGCTGCGCGCCCTGGGCGACGACCACCCGCTGCTGAGCTGGGTGCTCTTCGCCGCGGTGCTGACCCTGCTGACCGGACTGCTGCTGGCCCGGATCGTCGACAGCATGCGCGGCACCGGACGCCATCCCGGCGTCTGGCTGGCCTTCCTGATCTGCTTCTCGCTGACCGTCTTCGCCGGCACCTACTACGTCCTGGCCGACCGTCCGGGCGAGTTCGACGGGCTGGTGACCCGTCTGGACGCGCTGTACTTCACGGTCGTCACGATGGCGACCATCGGCTACGGCGACATCACCGCGGCGGGCCAGGGGCCCCGGCTGGTGGTGCTCCTGCAGATCGCCTACAACTTCGTGTTCCTGGCGGCCGCCGCCGGTGCCCTGAGCCGGACCGTCCGCTCCGGGATGGAGGTCCGCGCCCACCGCTCCGAGGACGACCCCCCTCCCGGTCACCGACTCGGCCACGGCCACGGCCACGGGGCCGGATCGCACCCCGGCCTGGGCCAGGGCCGACGCAGCCGGGGCCTCCTGCGCGGCCGCAAGCACTACGAGGACGGCGGCGGACACCAGGGTGGTGGACACCAGGGTGGTGGACACCAGGGCGGTGGACACCAGGGCGGTGGGCGCGGGAGCGGTGGGCGCGAGGACGACTAGGACCGGCTACTGTCGATCACACAGAACCGGTTGCCGTCCGGGTCGGCGAGCACCACGAAGTCCGGGTCCTCCGGGTAGAGGTCCCAGTCGACCCGGCTCGCGCCGAGGCCGACCAGCCGCTCCACCTCGGCCGCCTGGTCCGCCGCGTCGGTCGCGTAGAGGTCCAGGTGCACCCGAGGGTGCACCTGCGGCGGGGTGGCGCTCCGGCCGAGCGCCACCTGCACCCCGGGGACGCCGTCCGCCGGGACGAGCACCACCCAGTCGTCCCCGGCCTCGCCGTCCCGGGGCGCGTACCCCAGGGCCCCGCCCCAGAACGCCGCCGCGCGGCCGACGTCCACCACTCCGAGCACCACCGAACCGACTCTCAGCATGCCGCCGATTGTGCCCGACCGGCCGACCGGCCGACCGGGCCACCGGCCGACCGGAGGGGCGACGCACGGTCAGGCCGGGACGAGGCCCGGCTCGCCGGCCACCACCGCCCAGGAGGCCGAGGTCCGCACCGGCGACTCGCGGACGGCGATGCTGTCCACCGTCCGGGCGTCCGTCAGCCAACGCTCGCGGTCCACGTCCAGGCGCAGATAGCCGTGGCGCAGGCCGTCGAAGTACCGGACCTGCGGGTTGAGCGTGGGGTTGAGCGCCTTGAGCGGCCCGTCGAACGCGGCCGGGAAGTCGGAGCTGACGCTGGTCGCCGTGAACTCGACGGCGACCGGCGCGGACGCGAGGTCGTCGCGGTCGATCCGCAGGTCGCTGAACCAGGAGGAGTGGATGTCACCGGCCAGCACCACCGGGTTGGCGACCGCCGCGTCCCGCAGGAAGCGCAGCAGCCGGGTGCGGGCCGGGTCGTAGCCGTCCCACTGGTCGAGGTTGGCGAGCGGCGGCAGCGGGTGGGCCGGGTCCAGGAAGTTGGGGAAGCGGATCTGGCTCATCATCACCTGCTGGGCGATGACGTTCCAGCGCGCCCGGGAGCCGGACAGGCCCCGGCGCAGCCACTGCTCCTGCTCGGCGCCGGTCAGGGTGCCGCCGGTGTTGCCCAGTCCGTCCGCGACGGGGCCGAAGTCCTGGGAGTGGCCGCCCGGTTGGTCGGAGCGGTACTGGCGGGTGTCGAGCACGTTGAGGCGCAGCAGGTCGCCGAAGTCGAAGCGGCGGTACAGGCGGTAGTCCGACGAGCCGTTGCGGTACGGGTTCCGCAGCGGCATGTGCTCGTAGTAGGCCTGGTAGGCGGCGGCGCGCTCGCGGGCGAAGGCGGCGGTGTCCTGGTGGCGCGCGCCGGTGTCGTCGATCTCGTCGACCGGGCCGGCGTAGTTGTTCTCGACCTCGTGGTCGTCCCAGGTGACGATCCAGGGGAAGGCGGCGTGCGCGCCCTGGAGGGCCGGGTCGGTCTTGTACAGCGCGTGCCTGGCCCGGTAGTCGGCCAGGGTGAGGAGCTGGTTGATCCCGGGGGTCCCGGGGGTGGTGTGCAGGCGGTCCGGGTACTGGCTGTGCGGGTCGGTCTCGTAGATGTAGTCGCCGAGGTGCACGACGGCGTCGAGGTCCTCGGCGGCCAGGGCGGTGTACGCGGGCCAGTAACCGTTCTGCCAGTCCTGGCAGTTGACCACGCCGAGGCGGAGCCGGCCGGGGCGGGCGCCGGCCGCCGGGGCGGTGCGGGTGCGGCCGGACGGGCTCAGGTGGCGGCCCGCGCGGAAGCGGTACCAGTAGTCGCGGCCGGGCTGGAGCCCGCGCACGTCGACGTGCACGCTGTGCCCGCGGCCGGCCTCGGCGGCGGCGACGCCGCGCCGGACGATCCGGCGGAAGCCCTGGTCCGCCGCGACCTCCCAGGACACCGGCACGGAGCGGGGGCCCATGGCGGCGGCGTCGAAGGGGTCGGCGACCAGCCTGGTCCACAGAACGACGGCGTCCGGCAGCGGGTCGCCGCTGGCCACGCCGAGCAGGAACGGGTCCCGGCGGACCGGTTCCGCGTGCGCCGTACGGATGTTGAGCGCCTGGGCGCCCACGGCGACGGCCGCGCCGACCAGCAGGCCGCGGCGGCCGATCGCGGCGCCCGGGGGCCGCCCGGGGGCGGACGGCGACGGCGCCGGGGACACCTGGGAGAGCGAGGGCGACGGGGGCGGGGGCGGGGACGACGGCACGGGAGACCTCCTGCAGCTGTTGCGCATCGGTGACACCACGGCCGGCAATTCCATCAGACGGGGATGGAGCGCCCCGTGAACGGCAGGCGACGTCTTCGCCCTTTTTCCCGCCCCCGCCAACGGAGTTGACCCGGCGACAGCTGGCCGGGCCCGGCGGACCGACGGCAGCTGACCGACAACAACGGACCGACAACAACGGACCGACGACGGCGGACCGACAACAACGGACCGACGACGGCGGACCGACAACAACGGACCGACGACGGCGGACCGGCGACGGCGGACCGGCGACAGCCCCCGGTCGGCCGCCGCTACTGCCCGCCGCCCGCCGCTCCGCCGCCCTTCCGGCGCAGGGACATCAGAAGCAGGAGGACGGCCGACAGCACCGCTGCCACCCGCAGCACCCCCGGCGCCGCCACCCACATCGCGTGGGAGCCCTGCTCGCCCGGCGGCGGGGCCGCGCCCCAGCGGCCCTGTGCGCGTCCCCAGTAGAAGAGCGAGCTGCCGCTGATCACCATCAGCGGGATCCCGAACACCACCAACTTCTTCATGAAGTCGGACAGCTGACGGGACAGGTAGCCGAGCGCCCAGCCGATCAGCATCGCGATCAGCTGACCGGTGACGGCGCCGCCGATCAGCACTGCGGCGGCGAGCAGCAGCAGGGGCGAGGGGCGCCGCCCGCCCGGGGCCTTCGCCGGACCGCCCTTCGCGGCGGGGGCACCCTCGGCGGGGCCGTCCTTCCCCCGGGCCGGGGCCTTCTTCCCGCCGGTTCTCTTCCCGGCCGGCTCCTTCCCGCTGCCCCTGGCCCTGCCCTTCCGCTTGCCCTTCCCGGCCGCCCCTCCCTCCGTCGGCTCCGCCGTGTCGCCCGTGGCCCCCGCGTCCGGCGCCGCCGGGTCGCCCGGGGCGGCGTCCTCGTCCACCCCGGGCGCCGAACCGGCGTCGGCGGCGGTCCGCTGCTCCGGGATCGGACGGTTGGAGGCGGCCGGGCCGTCCCCGAAGTCGATGGTCACGTAGTCCCAGTCGCCCGTGCTCACGGCGCGGTAGGCCGGTGGCAGCGACTCCGGGTCCGCGGGGGCGTCCTCGACCGGCTTCGCCAGCCACGACGGTCCGTCACCCCGGTCCGTGCCCCGGGTCGCACCTCGGCCCTGGCCGGACCGCGCGGGCGGCGGCAGGAACGCGGCGGGCGCCCCGGACGCCTCACCACCCGTGCCCGGCCCACCGGACGCCCCGGCGTCGGACCCACCGGACGGCGCCGCGACCGGACGCGGCGGCCCCTGGGGGCGCGGCGGAACGGCGGGCGCCGGCTCGCCCGCGTACACGCTGTCCCCGTCGCCACCCGCGCCGGAGGCCCCCGCACCCCCCGGCGGCTCGCTCCAGGGCCCCTGCTTGCGCCACCACTCGCCGTCCGACATCCCCACGCACCCCGCCTTGCCCGTACCGATCGCCCGTACTGATGGCCTGTACCCATGGCCTGTACCGCTTGCCCGTACCGAGAACCCCTGCCGAAGTCCGTCCCGGACCGGACCCGCCACCGGTCCGGACGCGGCGTCGTCCCCGCCGACCGTGACGCTACCCACCCACCGCCCCACCACGCGAGCCGGAACGCCGCCCGGCCGCACCCGCGTTCGCCCCGGCGGCACCCGACCGGGCCCGGCGGCCGAGGCACCGGCCCCCACCCGCACCGCCGGTCCCTCCCCCACCGCGCCCACCACCCCGCCGTTCCCGTCAACCCCCGTGCGCCCGCCGCCCCCCGCGCAACCCGCCGCCGCCCCCGGATCCACCGGCGCCGGGGCCCTTCCACCCCGCCGCCGCCCGACTAACCTAGGTCGAATGACCACACAGCAGGGCCCACAGCGCCAGGCCAAGTCCCTCGCGGGCGCCCGCACCCTCGCCGAGGAGCTGCGCGCCCGGCCCGACGACGACCTCGTCGCCCTGCTCCGGTCCCGCCCCGACCTGCTCAACCCCGTGCCCGGCGACCTCACCCAGCTCACCGCCCGGCTCTCCTCCCGCGCCTCCGCCCTGCGCGCGCTGGAACGCCTGGACCGCTTCACCCTGCAGACCGCCGAGGCCCTGGCCGCGCTCCCCGACGCCTCCTCGCCGGCCGCCGTGCGCACCCTGCTGGCCGGCCCGGCGAAGGTGAAGCCGCACCCCGAGGCCACCCCGCTGAGCGCCGCCGACCGCGCCGCCGTCGCCGCCGCACTGCCCCGCGCCCTGGCCACCCTGCGCGACCGGGCCCTGCTCTGGGGTCCCGACAACGGTCTGCGCCTGGTCATCGCGGCCCGCGAGGCGCTCGCGCCGACCGCCGCCAACCCCGGCCGCACCGGCCTCGGCCCGACCTTCGCCGAGGCGAGCACCGGCATGTCCCCGGCCCGGCTGCAGCAACTGCTCGCCTCCGCCGGGCAGCCCGCGACGCCCGACCCGGTCACCGCCGTCGCCGCGTTCACCACCCTGCTCGGCGACCGCGCCCGCTGCGAGGCCCTGCTCGCCACCGCCCCCGAGCCCGCGCTGCGCCTGCTCGACCGGCTGGTCTGGGGACCGCCCACCGGCACCGTCCCGGACGCCACCCGCCCGGTCACCGCGCAGGACGCCCAGAGCCCGGTCGAATGGCTGCTGGCCCGGGGCCTGCTGCTGCCCACCAGCCCCGGCAGCGTCGTCCTGCCCCGCGAACTCGCCCTGCACCTGCGCGGCGGACGCTCGCACCGCACCGTCGAACCGCTCCAGCCCGAGCCCGCGCCGGCCGCCGCGCCGCGCGATCCCGGGACCGTGGACGGCGCGGCCGCCGGGCAGGCGCACACCGCCGTCCGGACCGTCGAGGAACTGCTGGAGCTCTGGGGCCTCACCCCGCCGCCCACCCTGCGCGCCGGCGGCCTCGGGGTGCGCGATCTCAAGCGCACCGCCCAGGCTCTGGAGAGCACCGAGCAGACCACCGCGTTCTGGCTCGAACTCGCCCACACCTCGGGCCTGCTGGCCCCGGACGGCGAGGTCGACGAGCACTGGGCGCCGACGCCCGGGTACGACGAGTGGCTGCGCCTGGACACCGCCGCACGCTGGACCGTGCTCGCCCGCGCCTGGCTCGCCGCGACCCGCGTCCCGGCCCTGGCCGGCACCGCCGACGGCAAGGGCAAGCAGCGCGCCGCGCTCGGCCCCGAACTGGACCGCACCCTCGCCCCGTCGGTCCGCCGCGCCGCCCTGGCCCTGCTCGCCGAACTCCCGCCCGGCACCGCGGCCACCCCCGCCGAACTCCTGCCCACCCTGCGCTGGCAGCGCCCGCTGCGCGGCGGGCAGACCGACCCCGACGGCCGCGACCTGCGCGAACACCTGGTCGGCTGGACCCTGGCCGAGGCCGAACTCCTCGGCGTCACCGGCCGCGGCGCCCTCGCCGCCCCCGCCCGCGCGCTGCTCACCGCCGAGGCCGACCCCGCCACCGTGCTCGCCCCGCTGCTGCCGCAGCCGCTCGACCACGTGATCCTCCAGCCGGACCTCACCGCGATCGCGCCCGGCCCGCTGCTCACCCCGCTCGCCCAGGCGCTCGCGCTCTGCGCCGACATCGAGTCCAAGGGCGGCGCGACCGTCTACCGCTTCACCCCCGAGTCGGTCCGGCGCGCCCTCGACGCCGGGCGCAGCGCCGCCGACCTGCGGGCCTTCCTGGACCAGCACTCCCGCACGCCGCTCCCGCAGCCGCTCGGCTACCTGATCGACGACGTGGCCCGCCGGCACGGCCTGCTGCGGGTCGGGGCCGCCTCGTCGTACCTGCGCTGCGACGACCCGGCCCTGCTGAACGAGATCCTCGCCGACCGCCGCTCCGCCGACCTGCGGCTGCGGCTGCTCGCTCCGACCGTGCTGGCCGCCCAGGCCGCGCCGGACGTCCTGCTCGGCACGCTGCGCTCGATGGGGTACGCGCCCGCGGCCGAGTCCGCCGAGGGCGATGTACTGATCACCCGCCCGGACAGCCACCGCACCCCGCCCCGGGCGGCTCCGGTGCCCGTCCCGGACGGCCCGCCGACCCCGGACGACACCCTGCTCGCCGCCGCCGTCAAGGCGATCCGGGCCGGGGACCGGGCGGCCACCGCCGTCCGCCGCGAGCCCGCCGCCGCGTCCGGGCGGCAGCTGCCGCGCACCGCCGCCGCCGAGACCCTGGCGACCCTGCAGACGGCGGTCCTGCTCGGCGAGCGGATGTGGATCGGCTACCTCAACGCGGAGGGCCTCGCCAGCCAGCGGATCATCGACCCGGTGAAGGTCGAGGGCGGCTACGTGACCGCCTTCGACCACCACGACGGCGAGCTGCGCACCTTCGCGCTGCACCGGATCACCGGGGTCGCCGAACTCGACGAGTGACCCCCGGGCCCAGTGGGCCTGCGACTCAGTGGCCCTGCGACTGGGCCTGCTGCTGCTGGGCCTCCTCGGCCTGCTTCTGCTTCATCGCCTTGTCCGCCATGGCCGCGAGGTCGCCCTGCCCGACCGGCATCACGGAGTTCGCGCCGGCCAGGTCCGCGAGCAGGAACCCGGGCGCCGCCAGCAGCCCGCCGGGCCCCTCGCCGACACCCGCGACCGCGTGCGCGGAACCGGCCGAGGAGGCGGTGGCGGCGAAGGCCGTACCGGCGAGGGCGAGAGCGGTGAGAACACGCTTCGACTTGTTCATGCAGGGATCAACGAGCCACTCCCGCCACGGTCACCCCCCGCGTCCCCGGCCGCACGGCCCGTGCCACCGGTTGACGCCCCGCCTCCACCGGCGTAGTCCGGAATCACGGGGGTGACGAAAGGAGTCATCATGCTCGGCGATCTCATCGGCCGGACCGAGAACCGGGACACCGGCCGCCGCGTCCTCGACGCCGGGGACGGCCACGTGGTGGTCGAGGTCTCGTTCGAGTCCAAGGGCAGCTACTACGACACTCCGGTCAACGGCTTCGGCACCTACGAGTCCGAGATGCGCCCCGACGGCAATCTGCGCGGCGAGGGCCAGGGCGTCGACATGACGGCCGACGGCCAGAGCGTCATCTGGCACGGCACCGCGCTCGGCCGTTTCACCGAGGGCGGCGGCACCAGCTGGCGCGGTGCCCTCTTCTTCTCCACCGCCTCGTCGCAGCTCGACCGCCTCAACCACGTCGTCGGCCTCTTCGAGTACGAGGTCGCCCCGGACGGCAAGTCCACCGGCGTGTACTACGAGTGGAAGTAGCCGCTCGCCGAGGGCGGTCCCCGTCCACCCCGCCGGATGCGCGACACTGGAGGGTCGGCGTGCCGCACGACCCGCGGACCCGACCGACCTGTCAGCCAGTGGAGGGCTTCCCCGCGTGAACGACGGACCGCTCATCGTCCAGAGCGACAAAACTCTCCTCCTGGAGATCGACCACCCCAGGGCCGCCGAGTGCCGGCGGGCCATCGCGCCGTTCGCCGAACTGGAGCGGGCGCCGGAGCACGTGCACACGTACCGGGTGACACCGCTCGGGCTGTGGAACGCGCGCGCCGCAGGCCATGACGCCGAGCAGGTCGTCGACGCCCTGGTGACCTACTCCCGCTACCCGGTGCCGCACGCGCTGCTGGTCGACGTGGCCGACACGATGGCCAGGTACGGGCGGCTGCGGCTGACCAAGCACCCGACCCACGGCCTGGTGCTGTCCACCACCGACCGCCCGGTGCTGGAGGAGGTGCTGCGCTCCAAGAAGATCGTGCCGCTGGTCGGCGACCGGATCGACCCGGACACCGTGGTCGTGCACCCCTCGGAGCGCGGCCAGATCAAGCAGGTGCTGCTCAAGCTCGGCTGGCCCGCCGAGGACTTCGCCGGCTACGTGGACGGCGAGGCGCACCCGATCGAGCTGGCCGAGGACGGCTGGAGCCTGCGCCCCTACCAGGCGCAGGCGGTCGAGGGGTTCTGGCACGGCGGCTCGGGCGTGGTCGTGCTGCCCTGCGGCGCCGGCAAGACCCTGGTCGGCGCGGCGGCGATGGCGCACGCCAAGTCGACCACGCTGATCCTGGTCACCAACACCGTCTCGGCCCGCCAGTGGAAGCACGAGCTGGTCAAGCGGACCTCGCTGACCGAGGACGAGATCGGCGAGTACAGCGGCACCCGGAAGGAGATCCGCCCGGTCACCATCGCGACCTACCAGGTGATGACCACCAAGCGGAAGGGCGTCTACGCCCACCTGGAGCTGTTCGACGCGCGCAACTGGGGCCTGGTCGTCTACGACGAGGTCCACCTGCTGCCGGCCCCGGTGTTCAAGTTCACCGCCGACCTCCAGGCCCGCCGCCGGCTCGGCCTGACCGCCACCCTGGTGCGCGAGGACGGCCGCGAGGGCGACGTGTTCAGCCTCATCGGCCCGAAGCGCTTCGACGCGCCGTGGAAGGAGATCGAGGCGCAGGGCTACATCGCGCCCGCCGACTGCTGCGAGGTCCGGGTCACCCTGACCGACTCCGAGCGGCTCGCCTACGCCACCGCCGAGCCGGAGGAGCGCTACCGGTTCTGCGCCACCACGGCGACCAAGCGCCGGGTGGTGGAGGCGCTGGTCAAGAAGCACGAGAAGGACCAGACGCTGATCATCGGCCAGTACATCGACCAGCTGGACGAGCTCGGCGAGGTCCTGGACGCCCCGGTGATCAAGGGCGAGACCAGCAACGCCCAGCGCGAGAAGCTGTTCGAGGCGTTCCGCAACAAGGAGATCGGCGTCCTGGTCGTCTCCAAGGTGGCCAACTTCTCCATCGACCTGCCGGAGGCGACCGTCGCCATCCAGGTCTCCGGGACCTTCGGCTCCCGGCAGGAGGAGGCCCAGCGCCTCGGCCGGGTCCTGCGGCCCAAGGCGGACGGCCACTCCGCCCACTTCTACTCCGTGGTCGCCCGGGACACCGTCGACCAGGACTTCGCGGCCCACCGCCAGCGCTTCCTCGCCGAACAGGGCTACGCCTACCGCATCATCGACGCGGACGACGTGCTGTAGCGGGCGGGGCGGAGCCGCACGCCGGGGCAGCAGGGCCGAGAGGCCCGGCAGGGCGGAGCGCTCAGTAGCGGACGCCGTCGCGGCCGAGGAGGATCACGCGCGCGGCGGTGTCCAGGGCGATGCCGACGTTGCGGACGGTGGTGGTGAGGGGGTGGCGGCGGCGGCCGGTGGTGGCGGTGGCGCCGGCCGGGGCGGTGCGGGTGCGGTGCTGTGATGTGCTCATACATTCCACGGTAGGCACCCGAACGGCCGCCGCCATCACCCCGAAGGCCGTACCCGGCGGGACGTAGGTCGTCCTCGCGGAGTACGGAGGCCCCGAGTCCGTCGGGGGTGGGACCCGGAGGCCGACGCGGCCGGCCCCTCTCTTCCGGACCACGTCGCCTGGCGTGATCCGGAAGAGAGGGTCTAGGATCGTCCGCCTGCCCCCTCCCGAACCGTGGTACCCGCTGTAGTCGCGCGGGCAGCCGGGGGAGGTGCCGACCGCACGGCAACCGGTCGGCTGTATCCACCGTGAGCTCCTACGATCCGCTGCGCCCGGTCCCCGGGGCAGCCGGAAAGGTTCGCTGTGCCCGCCACCCCCACCACCGACCCCCTGCAGCGCGAGCGGGACCACCTGGCCGCGTCCAGGTCCGCCCTGCGCTCGATGCGCGAGGACGTCGAGTCGCTCGACATCAGAGACGTGACCGGCACCTGGGTCACCGCCGTCGTGCTGGCCAAGCAGATCGAGGCCCGGATCGCCGCCCTGGCCGACCTCTCCCACACCCCGCTGTTCTTCGGCCGGCTCGACTACCTGCACCCGATCGGCGAGGACCTCAGCGAGGGCTCCGGCGGGGACAGCTTCTACATCGGGCGCCGGCACGTGCACGACGCCCACGGCGACCCGATGGTGATCGACTGGCGCGCGCCGGTCTCCCAGCCGTTCTACCGGGCCAGCCGGACCGCCCCGATGGACGTCGAACGCCGCCGCCGCTTCGGCTACACCGGCGGCGAGCTGACCGCGTACGAGGACGAGCACCTCACCGATCCGGCCGAGGGCGACACCGCCTCCGCCCTGCTGGCCGCCGAGATCGAGAAGCCGCGCGTCGGCCCGATGCGCGACATCGTGGCCACCATCCAGCCGGAGCAGGACGAGATCGTCCGCGCCGACATCTCCGGCACCCTCTGCGTGCAGGGCGCGCCCGGCACCGGCAAGACCGCCGTCGGCCTGCACCGGGTGGCGTACCTGCTGTACGCGCACCGGGAGCGGCTGGCCCGCACCGGCACCCTGGTGATCGGCCCGAACAACGCCTTCCTCTCCTACATCGAGCAGGTACTGCCCGCGCTCGGCGAGCTGGACGTCGCCCAGGCGACCGTGCAGCAGTTGGTCGCACATGTCGAGGTGCGCGGCGAGGACTCCGCCGGGGCGGCCCGGCTGAAGGGCGACGCCCGGATGGCCGAGGTGCTGCGGCGGGCGGTGCGCTCCGGCATCACCCTGCCCACCGAGCCCTGCGTGGTGGTCCGCGGCTCCCGCCGCTGGCGCGTCCCGGTCCACGAACTGACCGAGATCATCGAGGAGTTGAAGGGCCGGGAGACCCGCTACGGCGCGGCCGCGGAGGCACTGCCGCAGCGGATCGCGCACGCCGTGCTGCTGAAGATGGAGCAGTCCGGCGAGGCCCCGGACGACCGGGTGCAGGACGCGGTGGCCCGCAACGCCGCCGTGAAGGCGACGGTCAAGCAGTGCTGGCCCCCGGTCGACCCGGCCAAGCTGGTGCTGCGGCTGCTGTCCGACCCGGAGTTCCTGGCCGGGTGCGCGGAGGGCGTGCTGACCGCCGAGGAACAGGCCGCCGTGCTGTGGCCCAGGCCGGGCCGCTCGGTGCGGACCGCCCGCTGGACCGCCGCCGACGCCGTGCTGGTCGACGAGGCGACGGACCTGGTGCGGCGCACCCCGTCGCTCGGGCACGTGGTGCTGGACGAGGCGCAGGACCTCTCCCCGATGCAGTACCGCGCCGTCGGCCGCCGCTGCAGCACCGGCTCGGCGACCGTGCTCGGCGACCTCGCCCAGGGCACCACCCCCTGGGCGACGGCGAGTTGGCCGGAGGCGCTGCACCACCTGGGCAAGCCGGCCGCGCACATCGAGGAGCTGACCAAGGGCTTCCGGGTGCCGGAGGAGGTCATCGCGTACGCCTCCCGGCTGCTGCCGTCGATCGCCCCCGGTCTGGCGCCGGCCGGTTCGGTCCGTGACGCCCCGGGCTCGCTGACGGTCCGCCGGGTCGATCCGGAGGAGCGGACCGACGCGGTGGTCGAGGCCTGTCTGCGGGCGCTCGGCCGGGAGGGCTCGACCGGTCTGATCGCGGCCGACGCGCGGGTGCCGCTGCTGGCCGAGGCGCTGACGGCGGCCGGGCTGCCGCACCTCGCCCCGGGCGCCGAGACCAGTGCGGAGGCCCGGCTGACCCTCGTCCCGGCCTCGCTGGCGAAGGGTCTGGAGTACGACTACGTGGTGCTCGACGAGCCGGCCGCGGTGGTCGCGGGCGAGCCGGACGAGCGGACCGGGCTGCGGCGGCTGTACGTGGCGCTGACCCGCGCGGTCTCCGGCCTGGAGGTGCTGCACGCCGAGCCGCTGCCGGCGCAGCTGGGCTGAGCCCGACGGACGGCGGGCGACGGCACCGGTTCCGGTGTCGCCGCCCGCCGTCGTGGAACCGCTGCTCAGCCGTCGATCAGCGCCCGCCACTCGGCGACCTTGGCGGCGTCCACCGGCGACTGCCAGCCGTCGACCCGCACCGCGCCGCCGACGTGGAAGGCGTCGAAGCCGGCGCCGCGCAGCCCCGGCAGGTGCTCGGCCCGCAGGCCGCCGCCGATGAGGATCCGCTGGGTGTAGCCGGGCTCGCCGGCCCGGGCCAGTTCGGCCAGCAGGACGTCGAGGCCCGCGTCCACGCCGCCGGCCGCGCCGGAGGTGAGGAAGGTGTCCAGTCCGGGCAGCGCGCCGACGGCGGACCGGACGGCGGCCCGGTCGGCGCTGTGGTCGATCGCCCGGTGGAAGGTCCAGCGGCAGCCGGCGATCGCCTCGGCGACAGCCTCGGTGGCGGCCAGGTCGACCGCGCCGTCGGCGTCGAGGAAGCCGAGGACGAACTCGTCGGCGCCCTCGGCCCGGAGCGCGGCGGCGCGGTCGCGCAGCACGTCCAGGTCACCGGGGGCGAAGCCGTCCCGGATCCGGAGCATCACCCGCAGCGGGAGGTCGACGGCGGCCCGGATCTTGGCGAAGTCCTCCACCCCGGGGGTGAGGCCGTCGGCGGCCATGTCGGTGACCAGTTCGAGCCGGTCGGCGCCGCCCGACTCGGCGGCCTGGGCATCCTGGGGCGTCAGCGCGATGACTTCGAAAATTGGTCTAGACATATTAGACAGAGTGCCACATCGCCCCGGCCCCGGCGAGCCCCGTGCGGCCACTTGGCCGGACAACATCCATGCCCCGGAAAGCGCGGAACGGCGCGCCCCGGAGAACACGGAACGGCACACCCCCGGAAAAGCGGAACGGCCGGACGGCCCGGGTCCACAACCCGGTCGTCCGGCCGTTCGGAGCGGCGAGGCCCCGGCCGTCCCCGCTCAGGCGAGGCTCCGGCGACCTCCCGCCCCGGTATCGCGGTGCAGCAGCCCTGCGGCCACCATCGTCCCCACCAGCACCAGGCCCACCACCGGCAGCAGCCGCCAGACGCCGCCGATCGACTGCCAGATCCGGAACAGGCTGAACGTCAGGGTCAGCGGCAGCACCGCCAGCCCCATCGCGGCCGGGACCAGCCGGTCGCGCACCACGAAGAGCAGCGTCAGCAGCGGGACGACCACCAGCGCCGCGCCCGCCCATCCGTCCGTCAGCACCCAGGAGCTGTAGAAGTCCTCCGCCACCAGGACCAGCCCGCCGCCCGCCGCCGCGGCCAGCACCATCGCCCGGTCGCTCCGGGTCGGCCGCCGCCGCAGCAGCTCGTGGGGCGCGAGCGCGAACAGCAGTCCGGCGAACAGCTGCGGAGTCGCCTCGCAGGACTTGTTGAACACCAGCCAGAAGTCGGGCTGGGCCAGCACCGCCAGCGCCACCCCCAGCGCGCCCACGGCCGCCAGGGCGACGGCCGCCGTCCGGGCGAGCCGCGACCGGCCTGCCAACACCGCGCCGACCAGCAGCAACGGCACCAGCAGCGCGCCGTAGTACGAGGCATAGGCGGGGACCTGCACCGCGCGGTCCGGCAGCTCCCACATCCACTCCGGCGCCTGGCCGGTCGCGTCGTGCAGGACCCGGGTCAGCCCCAGTCCCGCGATCGCCCCGGCGACCAGCGGCGCCGCCAGCGCGAGCAGCCGCCCGGCGGTGGACGAGGCGGTCAGGCCGGTGCGCATCCGCAGCCCGTACACCCCGAGGTCGAGCGCCTCGCGCGCGGTGGCGAGCTTGCCGCCCTCGGCCGTGGAGTCGGCGAAGACGGCGGACAGCTCGTCGCCGCGCTCACGCCGGTAGCGGGCCGGATAGAGCCGGAGCGCGGCCCGGAACGCCACTGGGTCCGCCGACCCCGGGAAGAACTGGATCGTCATACGAATGTCCCCCTGACCTTGAAGAACGCCAGCTTGCCGCCCCCGGCCGCGGGGCGGACGGCAGCCGGGCGCGCGGACGGCTCGCGGACGGCGGCCAGCCGCCGCTGGGCCTCCTCGGCGACGGCGCTCAGCCGCTCCGCCTCGGTGGTCAGCGCACCGCGCCCGCCCTCGGTGAGGGCGTAGGTGCGCCGGGCCCGGCCGTCGACGATCTCCTCGGCCGCGACCTCGATCAGCCCCTGCTGCAGCAGCCGGTCCAGCGCGCCGTACAGGGTGCCGGTGCGCATCTTCACCCGGCCGTCCGAGATCGCGGCGATCTCCTGGATCAGCGCGTAGCCGTGCCGCGGGGCGTCGGCCAGCGCGGTCAGCAGGAGCAGCGTCGGCTCTTGCATCGCCCGTTCAGTCATGGAGCTACATATACCTTTCGTCGACATATCATGTCCAGCGGAATCTTTGGTGCTCCGGCCCGGCCCAGCACAATGGCGCCATGCCGGAAGCCGACGCCCCCGCCACCGACGCCCCCGCCACCGAGGACCTCCTCGCCGCCTGGACCGCCCTGCTGCACCGCTGCGGCGCGGCCACCGACCCCGGACCGGCCGGACGGGAGCTGCTGCGCCGCTGGTCCGAGCCGCAGCGCCGGTACCACACCGTCGACCACCTGCGCGCCGTACTGGGCCACGTCGACACCCTCGCCGAGCACGCCGACGACCCGGACGCCGTCCGGCTGGCCGCCTGGTTCCACGACGCCGTCTACCGGCCGGACCGCTCCGAGAACGAGGAGCGCAGCGCCGCCCTGGCCGTCCGGGCGCTCGGCGGCAGCGGGCTCCCGGCGGCCCGGGTCGCGGAGGTCGCCCGGCTGGTCCGGCTCACCGTCACCCACCGCCCCGAGCCCGGCGACCGCGACGGCGAGGTGCTGTGCGACGCCGACCTCGCGGTGCTCGGCGGCGGGCCGGCGGCCTACGCGGTGTACGCGGCGGCCGTCCGGGAGGAGTACGTCTTCGTGCCCGAGCCGGACTTCCGCGCCGGGCGCGCGGCGGTGCTGCGCCAGTTGCTCGCGCTGCCCGCGCTCTACCGCACGACGACCGCGCACCGGCGCTTCGACGCCCCCGCCCGGGCCAACCTCGCGGCCGAGCTCGCCGGGCTCACCGGTCCTGGAACACCCGAAAGCTTCGACTGACAGCCCCCGAACGCGTCCGGGCCCGTACCGGTGGCCGACCACCGGCACGGGCCCGGACGCCGCCGTCAGCCCGCCCGCCGCGCCAGCGGCAGCCGGCCCCGGCTGAAGGCGGCCGCCCCCAGCCCCGCGACCACCGGCAGCACCACCGTGATCAGCACCAGCAGCCCCCAGGGCGCGGCGAACGGCACCGCCGGCGCGCCGAGCTCCCCGGCCGCGTGCGAGCGCAGCAGCCCCAGCGCGGGCACGAACCCGCTCACCGTGCCCAGCACCGCGCCGATGCCCGCGATCAGCGTGCACTGCAGCCCGGCCTGGATCCGGTTCATCCTCGGCGGCGCACCCACCGCGGCCAGCGTGGCCCGGTCGTTGCGCGAGTCGGCGGCGGCCAGCCCGGTGGCCACGGCCGCGGCTCCGAGCACCACCACCACGGCGAACCCGCCGAGCGCGAGGGTGTTCATGTCGTCCTTGGACTGGTAGCCGCGCTCCACCGCCAGCTGGGCGTGCGGGGCGAGCTGGGCCACGGCCGCCTCGGCGCGCTGCTGCGCCTTGCGGTCGGGCGCGACGTCGGGACGCCACACCGATCCGTTGGGCCTGGCCGTGAGTCCGGCCCTGCGCACCGCCTCCGGTCCCATCAGCACCGCCCCGTACCGGGCCGCGTCGGGGTTCTCCACCAGGACGGCCTCGACCGGGACCTCGATCTTCTCCGTCCCCGGCACCTGTCCGGGCTGGACCGGTCCGCCGGCGGCGCCCTGCATCGTCAGCGTCACCCGGCCGCCGTTCAGGTAGGCGGAGTCGAAGACCACCGCCCGGCCCGCGGCCAGGGCCTCCTCGGCCGCCCGGTCGCGCACGCCGAACAGGCTGTGCAGGACCGTCGTGTCGCCGGACAGCACCCGGCTCCGGGCGCCGCCGAACTCCGAGCGCGCACCGGTCCCCTTGGCCTGCACCGTGCTGGAGCAGTTGTCGCAGAACACGTAGGTCACGTCCTGGACGTCGGCGCGGGCGCCCAGGTTCGGCAGGGCCTGCTCGACGGCGCGGCGCAGCCGGACCGTCTCCGGGCTGCCCGGCGCCGCGGGGGCGTCGAGCACGACGGCGCCCAGCGGGGCCGTCGGCCGGTAGGAGGCCCGCTCCTGGGCCTCGGTACCGGTGCTGTAGACGCCGACGGCGACGGCTCCGGCGACGGCGGCCATCACGGCGGCCACGGCCGGCGCGGTCCGGCCGCGGTGACGGGCCGAGTCGCGCAGGGCCAGCCGGGGGCCGAGCGGCAGCCGGCCGGCGAACCGGCCGAAGAGGGCGATCAGCATCGGGGTGAAGAACAGGATGCCGACCTCGGCGGTGGCCGCACCGGCGAGCACCGAGAGCGCCCGCTTGTTGAGCCCGCCGACCACCGGCATGGTGCCGCTCTGGTAGGTCCCGGCGCCGTACAGCGCCACCGCCGCTCCGGCGCCGACCAGCAGCAGCCCGAGGACCGGCAGCAGGCGGCTGGGCGTGGCGACGGTGTCGCGGCCGGTGAGTCCGGCCACCACGTCCCGGCGGGCCGCCTGCACCGCGGGCAGCACGGCGGCGGCGAGCGCGGTCAGCACTCCCACGGCGGCGATCGCCAGCAGGTCGAGCGGGGCGATCGCGAAGTGTCCGAAGCGGCTGCCGCCCGCCCCTTCCAGCCAGGGCCGCAGCGCGGCGACCAGACCGGTGCCGAGCGCCACCCCGAGGGCGGCTCCGGCCAGTCCGAGCACCAGTCCGCCGCCGAGCACGATGGCCCGGACGTGGCCCCGGTGGCCGCCGGCGGCGCCGACGAGGGCCAGCTGCCGCCGGGAGCGCCGGGCGCCGACCGCGAAGGCCGGGCCCGCCAGCAGGGTGACCTCCAGCAGCGCCATGCCGATCACGGTGACCAGGATGACGGTCCGGTTGTCGCTCTCGGGGGAGACCCACTTGTTGACGTTGTAGGGGACGGCGGAGGTCGGCGGCGGGTCGAGGGCGACCGCCCGGGAGGTCACGGTGAAGCCGTACCGGTTGAGCTTCTGGACGGCGGTCCAGTCGAGTCCGGCGCCGGCGGGCAGCCGGACCAGCCAGCTCTCGGTGCGGACGGCCTCGTCCCGGCCCCCGGCCACCGGTCCGCCCGGGGCGTCCGGCGCGGCGGCGGCCACCGCGGCCAGCGGGGAGATCACCTGGCCGGGCCGGGCGACCAGTTCCACCTTCTTGAGCTCACCGGGGTGCTCGACCACGCCGGTCAGCAGGAACGGGGTCTGCTCCAGTCCCTTGACCGTGGTGGAGTCGCCGAGCTTCAGTCCGGCCTCGTCGAGGAAGGCGCGGGTGACGGCGGCCTCGTTGCGCGCGGCCGGCGCCCGGCCCTCGACCAGGTCGAGCCGTCCCGACCAGATCGGGTCGGTCAGATCGGCCTCGGCGGTGGAGGTGGTGAACAGGCCCTCCCGGGTCGAGGCGCTGACCTCGGGCCCGGACGTGGCCGGAAGCAGCACCGAGGCGGCCGGCAGCAGCCCGCCCAGCTGCTCGACCGAGCTCGCCGCCCCGGCGGCCGCAGGTGCGGAAGCGGGGTCGGTCCGGGCCTCCGGCAGCACCAGGACGCCGTCCTCGGCGAAGGGCGCCTGCTCGACGGAGCGGCCCGGGCGGTGGGCGGAGACCAGGGCGTCCGCCCCGCCCATCAGCCGCTCGACCCGCTCGGCAGGGGTGAGCGAACCGCTCTGGTGGACGATGTCGGCGCCGGTGACACCGAGCACCGGCAGCGCGACCATGGCGATCACCAGGGCGCTGCGGCCCTTGGCCTTGAGGGCGTCGCGGCGGGCGATGCGCAGCGCGACGCGCAGGGCGGAGAGCTTCATCGCCGTCCCCCGTTGCCACCGGTGAGCAGCGGGTGCGCGGCCTGTCCGACGCCCCCGTCGACGACGCCGCCGTCGTTCAGGACGACCACGCGGTCGGCCCAGACGGCGTGGCGGGCGTCGTGGGTGACCATCATCGCGGCGGCGCCGGCGTCGCAGCGGGCGCGCAGCACGGCCAGCACGGCCTCGCCGGTGGCGGAGTCGAGCGCGCCGGTGGGCTCGTCGGCCAGGACGAGGCGGCGGTCGCCGACCAGGGCCCGGGCGATCGCGACGCGCTGCTGCTGGCCGCCGGAGAGCTGCTCGGGGAAGCGGTCGGCCAGGTCGGGGATGCCCATCTCGCGCAGGGCGGTGAGCGCCTCCCGGCGGGCGGTCCGACCGGACACCCCGTCGAGTTCACGGGGCAGGGAGACGTTCTCGGCGGCGGTCAGCGCCGGGACGAGGTTGTAGTCCTGGAAGACGTAGCCGACCGAGCGGCGGCGCACGGCGGCCAGCCGGGTCCGGTTCAGCCCGCTCAGCTCGACGCCCTCGACCAGCACCTGCCCGCCGCTGGGCCGGTCGAGGCCGCCGGCCAGGGTCAGCAGGGTGGACTTGCCGGAGCCGGAGGGCCCCATGACGGCGACGAACTCGCCGGCGTGCACGGCCAGGTCGACGCCGCGCAGGGCATGCACCTCGGCTTCGCCGTGCCCGTGCGTCCGGGTGACGGCGCGCAGTTCGAGGACCGGACGGGTCGGATCGGGCTGGGACATGGTTCTCCCCACTCATTGCCGAAAAGAAGGACTCGGACGGACTATATATGTCGTTGGACTGCATATGTAGTCCGACGGTTTCATCGGCGCGAAAAAACCGCCGCCGCACCCGGAGGTGCGACGGCGGTACGGAGGGAGGAGGGCCGGCTACAACTCGCCCACGGCGGCCACGACGGCGCCGCGCTTGCCGCACACCCAGTGCGGCTCCGGCCCCAGCTCCGGCTCCACGCCCAGCGCGTGCGGGTCGCCGTCGGCCGCGCAGTCCGCGCACAGCGGCCAGCGGCCGTGGCTCTCCAGCAGCGCGTCCTGGACGTCCTGGGCGACCAGGCCCAGCACGTACTCGGTGCCGTCCGGCCACTGCTCCAGCCACCAGCGGCGGTGCGTCACGGCCTGCTCCACCAGGGACACCACGGCGGGGTCGGCGGCGTCCCGCGCGGTCAGGTCGGCCAGGATCAGCGCCCGCGCGGTGTGCAGCGCCGTCTCGATGTCGTCTGTCGTAGCCATCCGTCCAGTCTCCCAAGAACGCCCGGAAACCCGGGAACCCACCAGAACCCCCCGCCCCGGGGACCGTTCCCGGGAACGCCGCGAGGGCGGCTCCCCGTCGGGGAACCGCCCTCGCGGACGAAAGACCTGCTGATCCGATCGGAACGATCAGGATCAGAAGTCCATGTCACCGCCCGGCATGCCGCCGCCGGCGGCCGCGGAGGCCTTCTCCGGCTTGTCGGCGATGACGGCCTCGGTGGTGAGGAACAGCGCCGCGATGGAGGCGGCGTTCTGCAGCGCGGAGCGGGTGACCTTGGCCGGGTCGATGATGCCCGCGGCGACCAGGTCGACGTACTCGTTGGTGGCGGCGTTCAGACCGTGACCGGCGGGGAGGTTGCGAACCTTCTCCACCACGACACCGCCCTCGAGGCCGGCGTTGGTCGCGATCTGCTTGATCGGGGCCTCCAGCGCGACCTTGACGATGTTGGCACCGGTGGCCTCGTCGCCCTCCAGCTCCAGCTTGTCGAAGGCGACCGAGGCCTGCAGCAGCGCGACGCCACCACCGGCGACGATGCCCTCCTCGACAGCGGCCTTGGCGTTGCGGACGGCGTCCTCGATGCGGTGCTTGCGCTCCTTGAGCTCCACCTCGGTGGCCGCGCCGGCCTTGATGACGGCCACGCCGCCGGCCAGCTTCGCGAGGCGCTCCTGGAGCTTCTCGCGGTCGTAGTCCGAGTCGCTGTTCTCGATCTCGGCACGGATCTGGTTGACCCGGCCCGCGACCTGCTCGCTGTCGCCGCCACCGTCGACGATGGTGGTCTCGTCCTTGGTGATGACCACCTTGCGGGCGCTGCCCAGCAGGTCGACGCCGGCGCTCTCCAGCTTCAGGCCGACCTCCTCGGAGATCACGGTGCCGCCGGTGAGGATGGCGATGTCCTGGAGCATGGCCTTGCGGCGGTCGCCGAAGCCCGGGGCCTTGACGGCGACGGACTTGAAGGTGCCGCGGATCTTGTTCACGACCAGGGTCGACAGGGCCTCGCCCTCGACGTCCTCGGCGATGATGACGAGCGGCTTGCCGCTCTGCATGACCTTCTCCAGCAGCGGCAGCAGGTCCTTGACCGAGCCGATCTTGGAGTTGGCGATCAGGATGTAGGGGTCCTCGAACGAGGTCTCCATACGCTCCAGGTCGGTGGCGAAGTAGGCCGAGATGTAGCCCTTGTCGAAGCGCATGCCCTCGGTGAGCTCGAGCTCCAGACCGAAGGTGTTGCTCTCCTCGACGGTGATGACGCCTTCCTTGCCGACCTTGTCCATGGCCTCGGCGATGAGCTCGCCGATCTGGGTGTCGGCGGCCGAGATGGAGGCGGTGGAGGCGATCTGCTCCTTGGTCTCCACATCCTTGGCCTGGGCCAGGAGCTGGTCGGAGACGGCGACGACGGCCTTCTCGATACCGCGCTTCAGGGCCATCGGGTTGGCGCCGGCGGCGACGTTGCGCAGACCCTCGCGGACGAGCGCCTGGGCCAGCACGGTGGCGGTGGTGGTGCCGTCACCCGCGACGTCGTCGGTCTTCTTGGCGACCTCCTTGACGAGCTCCGCGCCGATCTTCTCGTACGGGTCCTCGAGCTCGATCTCCTTGGCGATGGAGACACCGTCGTTGGTGATCGTGGGGGCGCCCCACTTCTTCTCCAGAACGACGTTGCGGCCCTTGGGGCCGAGCGTGACCTTCACTGCGTCGGCAAGCTGGTTCATGCCGCGCTCAAGGCCGCGGCGAGCTTCCTCATCAAAGGCGATGATCTTGGCCATCAGAAGTGGTCCTCCGGGACACGGTCGACTGCTCGGACCAAGGGGTGCCCGCGACGGACGGCCCTGGTGTGCGGGGGTCCATTCCCCTACCGCTCCCTGGGGCCTCACCGACCCGGTCCGCTGTCACTCTCAAGCTGTGAGTGCTAACGCCAATGATTAGCACTCCGGGTAGGTGAGTGCAAGCCCAATCGGGCAATCCGCGAGCCGCGCCGCCCGCCCCGCGCACCCCTCCGGGGCCGCCCCCGACCGCCTCCGACCGGCCCCGACCCGGCCCCGACCGCAGCGTCCCGGGCGCGGCGGCGGACATGACTGCGGGCCCGTACGACCGAGGTCGCACGGGCCCGCAGTGAGAATCAAGAGGTGCGCCAGCCGATGGGCCGAGCAGAGCTCCCGGGTGTCGGAAAGGTCAGACCGCCGCGCGGACCATGTCCGCCTGCGGACCCTTCTGCCCCTGAGAGATCTCGAACTCGACCCGCTGGCCCTCCTCAAGGGTGCGGTAGCCGTCCATCTGGATCGCGCTGTAGTGGACGAAGACGTCCGCACCACCGTCGACCGCGATGAAGCCGTAACCCTTCTCCGCGTTGAACCACTTGACGGTGCCCTGAGCCATTCCGAACTCCCCTAGTGCTGTGCTGGCCCTTCACGCGCCCGCAGGTCTGCGGGCCCGGGTCTGGTTGGAGGCCGGCCCGGGGAACCCCCCCTGGGCACAGCCGCGCACGCCACAATCCTCCCGATGACGCCGAACGGCATCCGGCGAACGGGCGATTGCGTCGACCGCGGCTGAATGTATCCGGATCGACGCCCTCTGCAACAGGGTCAATGGCGGGGAATTCACCCGCGGCAGCGCAGGACAGGACGGGCCCAATCGGGAGAAAGTCCTGCATTCTCCGCCGGACATAGCGGACGTATTACCAGAAATCCCCGCCAGAATTCTGACACCGGCCTGACATGTATCCAGGTCCCGGGTCCGTCCCGACTCTCGCCGGAGGGGAGCCGGCGGCGGTGGCGGTGCGGTGGATTCGTTCCCGGACCAGGGTGACGGGCGCGCCCTGTTCCCGGTCCAGCGACACTTTACTCCGCCCGGGACCGAAGATATTCCCGCCAAAATGCGCGCGGCCGTCCGCGGCACGGAATTCCGTGCCGCGGACGGCCGTCGACGACGCGCCCGCCCCGGGGGGAACGAACCGCCCGCGGATCACCCGCCGGCGACCGCCGGGATGATCGAAATGCTCGCGCCGTCCTTGATCTCCGTCTCCAGGCCCTCGGCGAACCGCACGTCGTCGTCGTTCACATAGACATTGACGAAACGGCGCAGCTTGCCGGTGTCGTCGAGGATCCGCGCGGCGATCCCGGCGTGGTTGCGCTCCAGGTCGGTGATCACCTCGCCCAGCGTGGCGCCCTCGGCGGGCACCTCGCTGACACCGCCGGTGTAGGTGCGCAGGATGGTCGGGATGCGGACGTTGGCGCTCATGGGGGTCTCCTCGTTACGGGCTGGGGCGTGTCGTTCGGATCGCGTCGGGATCAGGCGGAGGCCAGGCCGGCACCCCGGAAGGCGTCCAGGGTCGGCCGGATGACGGCGGTCATACCGGCCTCGGAGACGGCGTCGAGGGTCTTCAGCCCGTCACCGGTGTTGATGGCGACGGTCTCCTTCGACGGGTCCAGCTGGCCGGTCTCGACCAGCTTCCTGAGCACGCCGACGGTCACGCCGCCCGCGGTCTCCGCGAAGATGCCCTCGGTCCGGGCCAGCAGCCGGATCGCCGCCACGACCTCCTCGTCCGTGACGTCCTCCACCGCGCCGCCGGTGCGCCGGGCGATGTCCAGCACGTACGGGCCGTCGGCCGGGTTGCCGATCGCCAGCGACTTGGCGATGGTGTCCGGCTTGACCGGCCGGATCACGTCGTGGCCGGCCTTGTAGGCCGCCGAGACCGGCGAGCAGCCCTCCGCCTGGGCGCCGAAGATCCGGTACGGCCGGTCCTCGACCAGGCCCAGCTTGATCAGCTCCTGCAGACCCTTGTCGATCTTGGTGAGCTGGGAGCCCGAGGCGACCGGGATCACGATCTGCTCCGGCAGCCGCCAGCCGAGCTGCTCGCAGATCTCGTAGGCGAGCGTCTTGGAGCCCTCGCCGTAGTACGGCCGCAGATTGACGTTGACGAAGCCCCAGCCCTCGCCGGCCGGGTCACCGATCAGCTCGGAGCAGAAGCGGTTCACATCGTCGTAGTTGCCCTCGATGCCGACCAGCTCGCCGCCGTACACCCCGGCCATCACGACCTTGCCCTGCTCCAGGTCGTGCGGGATGAACACGCAGGACCGGAAGCCCGCCCGGGCCGCCGCCGCACCGACCGCGCCGGCCAGGTTGCCGGTCGACGAGCAGGACAGCGTGGTGTAGCCGAACACGCGGGCCGCCTCGATGGCGCAGGCCACCACGCGGTCCTTGAAGGAGTGGGTCGGGTTCCCGGAGTCGTCCTTGATGTGCAGCTGCCCGGTGAAGCCGAGCTCGCGGCCCAGGTTGTCCGCCTTCACCAGCGGGGTCCACCCCGGGTTGAGGTTCGGCTTGGTCGCCACGTCGGCCGGGACGGGCAGCAGCGGCACGTAGCGCCAGATCGACGCCGGACCGGCCTCGATCCGCTTGCGCAGCTCCTCGGCGCCCTCGCTGCCGAAGTCGTAGGAGATCTCCAGCGGACCGAAACACTCGAGACAGGCGAAGCTGGGACCGAGCGGGAACCGGGTGCCGCACTCGCGACAGGACAGCGCGGTGGCGGGGCCGAGGTCGACGGATGGGGGTCCCCCCGGCCGAAGGTTGGGGGAGGGTGCGGCGGTGTCGATAGCCATGATGGGCGGAGGCCTCTCTCCTCATCTTCCCCGTGACGCGGTCGCGCCCGGGACGGAATTGGCACCTGTCCCGCCGGGGCGTGAAGCCAGCCGTGCGAGAAGGTTGCCGGGACTTCAACGGGCCGTTCCCTCAGTCCCTCTGGATGAGCTCTGTGAAGTTGTGGGTTCTGCTCAGCGGTGACCCCGGCGTGCGAAGGTCCGATCGCTGTACGAAGACTGTATCCGAAGGCGTCGGCCCCGAACCCGACCGTCCGCCACGCGAGATGACCCGTCCCAACCTCCCCCGGCCCTCGGCCGGGGACCCCCATCCGTCGAGGAGAGCACCGTGCCCGCCGAACCGACCTCCGCGCTCCTCCCCGAGACCGCGTCCTGGCTGCGCCGGCGCTCGTGGACCGCGGCCGACCGACCGGTTCACACCCTCCCGGCCGCCAAGCGCGCCCTCGGTCCGGCGGGCACCGTCAGCGTCGTCCTGCCCGCCCTGGACGAGGAGGCCACCGTCGGCGAGATCGTCCGGGTCATCCGGCGGGAGCTGATGGAACGACTACCGCTGGTGGACGAGCTGGTCGTGGTCGACTCCGGCTCCGTCGACGCCACCGCCGAGGTCGCCGCCGGGGCCGGGGCCACCGTCGTCCACCGGGACGCCATCCTGCCCCGACTGCCCGCCGCCCCCGGCAAGGGCGAGGTGCTGTGGCGTTCGCTGCTGGTCACCCGCGGCGAGATCGTCTGCTTCGTGGACGCCGACCTGCGCGAGTTCGACCCGGCCCTGGTCTCCGGCATCATCGGCCCGCTGCTCACCGATCCGGACCTCCAGCTGGTCAAGGCGATGTACGACCGGCCGCTGGAGACCGACGGCGCGGTGGTGCCGGCCGGCGGCGGCCGGGTCACCGAACTGGTCGCCCGTCCGCTGCTCAATCTGCACTGGCCGGAACTCGCCGGTTTCGTCCAACCGCTCGGCGGCGAGTACGCGGCCCGCCGCTCACTGCTCGAACGGCTGCCCTTCCCCACCGGCTACGGCGTCGAGCTCGGCCTGCTCGTCGACGCCCTGGAGACGGCCGGACTGGACGCGCTCGCCCAGGTGGACGTCGGCATCCGCCACCACCGGCACCAGGACGCCCAGGCACTCGGCCGGATGGCGGCCACCATCTACCGCACCGCGCTGGAGCGACTGGACCGCACCCACCGGCTGAAGGCCTCCGCCGACCTGGTCCGCCCGCTGCTCACCCAGTTCACCCGCGACCCGCTGACCCGCGCCTTCGCCGCCCACACCCACCCGGTCACCGCGACCGAGCGGCCGCCGATGCACACCGTGCCCGAGTACGCCACCCGACACCGATGACCCGTCCCGCGGGTTTGCCGCCCCGGACCCCCGGCAACGAACCAACCATGGGTGATCTCACGACCGAGCGTTCGAATCCGACCGGCGCCGCCCCCGTGCTGGTGGCGTCCAACCGGGGGCCGGTGTCCTTCGGCACCGCGGACGACGGCACACTGACCCTCCGCAGAGGCGGCGGCGGACTGGTCTCCGGGCTGTCCGCGATCGACGACCCGGACGCCGTCTGGGTCTGCGCCGCCCTCTCCGACGCCGACCGCCGGGCCGCCCGCGAGGCCCCGGACGGCCGGCTCGACCGGGCCGGCCACGACGTCGGCGGCCAGGCCGTCCGGATGCTCGGCATCGACCCGGAGACCTTCGCCCGCGCCTACAACGGCATCGCCAACTCGACCCTCTGGTTCGTCCACCACCTGCTCTGGAACACCCCGACCGCCCCGGTCTTCGACGCCGGCTTCCGCACCGAGTGGGCGGCCTACACCGCGTACAACACGGCCTTCGCCGAGGCCCTCGCCGCCGAGGCCGCCCCCGGGGCCGCCGTCCTGGTGCAGGACTACCACCTCTCGCTGGTCCCGGAGCTGCTCCGCGCCGCCCGCCCCGACCTGCGGATCGGCCACTTCTCGCACACCCCCTGGGCGCCGCCCGAGTACCTGCGGCTGCTGCCCGACGACATCGCCGAGGCCGTCCTCACCGGCATCCTCGGCGCCGACCGGGCGGGCTTCCTGACCCGCCGCTGGGCGCTCGCCTTCGCCGACTGCTGCGAGCGCTACCTCGGCGCGGACGTCGACCGCGAGGCGCTCACCGTGACGCACGGCGGCCGCACCACCGCCCTCGGCGTCCACGGCCTCGGCGCCGACGCCGACTTCCTGCGCGAGCGGGCCCACCGGCCGGACGTCGACGAGCGGCTCGCCACCCTGCGCGCGACCGTCGGCGACCGCCGCACCGTCGTCCGGGTCGACCGCACCGAGCTGAGCAAGAACATCGTCCGCGGCTTCCTGGCCTACCGGCACCTGCTGCGCACCCGCCCGGAGTGGCACGACCGGGTGGTCCACATCGCCTTCGCCTACCCGTCCCGCACCGACCTCGCCGAGTACCGGGCCTACACCGACCAGGTGCGGGCGCTCGCAGCCGAGATCGAGGCGGAGTTCGGCACCCCCGACTGGCGGCCGCTGGTCCTCCACGTCGACGACGACTTCCCGCGCTCGCTGGCCGCCTACCGGCTGGCCGACGTGGCCCTGGTCAACCCGATCCGGGACGGCATGAACCTCGTCGCCAAGGAGGTCCCGGTGGTCTCCGACCAGGGGTGCGCGCTCGTGCTCTCCCGGGAGGCCGGCGCGCACGCCGAGCTCGGCCAGGACGCGCTGAGCGTCAACCCCTACGACATCGTTGCCACCGCCGAGGCGCTGCACGCCGGGCTCACCATGCCGGCCGACGAACGGGCCGACCGCACCAAGCGGCTGGCCGCCGCGGCGACGGCACTGCCGCCGCAGCAGTGGTTCCTGGACCAGCTCAACGCCCTGCGGCCGGGCGGCTGAGCTCCTCCCCCAGCGCGACCAGCAGTTCCACCACGCCGGCCGGGCCCGGGACCACCAGGTCCGCCCGGTCGGCGAGTTCGCGCACCGGCGCGTCCCCCACCGCGCCGCTGCACACCAGCAGCCCGGCCAGACCCTCCGGGCGCAGCCCCTCCACCGCGGCGAAGGCCGGCACGTCCCCCAGGTCGTCGCCCGCGTAGAGCACCGAACGGGCCCCGCGCTCGCGCAGCAGCCCGGTCAGCGCCGCCCCCTTGTCCACCCCCGGCGGCCGCAGCTCCAGCACCAGCCGGCCCGGCTCCACCACCAGCCCGTGCTCGGCCGCCAGCTGCTCCATCGGCGCCCGCAGCAGCTCGAACGCGGCCGCCGGCTCGGCCGTCCGCCGGGTGTGCACGGCCACCGAGCGGCCCTTGTCCTCCACCCAGGTGCCCTCGGGCGCGCCGAGCGCCGCCAGCCGCTCCGCCAGCTCCGCCCGCACCTCGGCCACGCCCGGGTGCGGCGGGGGCGCGGTCAGCCGGCCGTCCTCCCAGCGCTCGGCGCCGTAGTGGCCGAGCACCACCACCCCGTCGATGCCGGCCAGCCCGCCGTACTCGACCGCCAGGGCGGCCGGCCGGCCGGTCACCACCGCGACCGCGCCGACCCGCGGGGCCAGCGCGCGCAACGCGGGCGCCACGCCGGGGTCCGCCCTCGCCCGGTCCGGGTCCGGGACGATCGGGGCGAGCGTCCCGTCGAAGTCGAGGGCGATCACGGCGTCACGGGGTGCGGCGAGCAGCGCCGCCAGCCCCGCGCGCCCGGCGTCCGTCAGCGGTCGCGTCATGTCGGAAAGGCCCATGCCCGGGACCGTACCCAGCCCGGGCGGGGGCAACCGGTCGGGCCGGGCCGACGCCGGCGGACCTCCGCTAGCGGGCCGCCCGGCGGGCGTCGCGGACCCGGCGCAGCCGGTTGACCAGCACCGGGGCGTGCGCCAGCGCCTCCGGCCGGTCCAGCAGCCCGTTCAACAGCTGGTAGTACCGGGTGCTGGAGAGCCCCAGCTCCTCCCGGACGGCCCGCTCCTTGGCGCCGGCCGTCCGCCAGCTCCTGGCCTCCAGCGCCAGCACGGCCCGGTCCCTGGCGTCCAGCCCGACCGGCCCGGCCGGCCTGTCCTGCGGCTCCGGGCCGTCAGGCTGCTCCGGTCCCGTCCGCTCGGGTTCCGGCCGTGCCGTTTCCTCGTCCGCGCCCATCCGGGCCCACCTCCGCCCATCACTACGGAGTGTCATTCTCCCCCGCGGACCCGACACACCCTGCCCGCTGCGCCGCCCCGGTCCGCCGACTAGCGTCGCCCCCATGACCAGCATCCCGACCGCCGCCTTCGCCCTGCACGTGCCGACCGCCGAGCTCGAACCCGACCCGCTCGACCCGGCGCAGATCGTCTCCGGCACCCCCGAGGTGTCCGGCCTGGTGCTCTCCGAGTCCGCCTCCGGCGAGTCGGGCATCTGGCAGATCACCCCGGGCGTGGTCACCGACACCGAGGCGGCGGAGGTCTTCGTGGTGCTGAGCGGCCGGGCCACCGTCGTGGTCGACGGCGGCCCGGTGCTGGAGCTCGGCCCGGGTGTCGCCGGGGTGTTCCAGGAGGGCGACCGCACCACCTGGACCGTCCTGGAGACGCTCCGCAAGGTCTACGCGATCACCTACTGACCGCGATCACCTACTGACCGCGATCACCCGCCGACCGCGTTCACCCGCCGACCGCCGCCGGGGCCCGGATCACTTGCGGATCCGGGCCGCCTCCTTCACCGCCGCCTGCTGGAGGTCCTCCAGCACCGGCTTGGGCTCGGCGGTCGCCGCCGCCCCGATGCCGGTCTTGATCCGGTTGGAGACCTCGGCCCAGGCCGGGTCGCCGAAGGGGTAGAAGCTCGCGTTGCCGAGCCCGGCCGCGAACTGCTTGAGGTCCGCGTGCTTCGGGTCCGAGGTCATCGCGTCGAACGCGTCCTGGGTGACCGGCAGCAGGTTGTAGGTCTCGTCGAACTTGAGCTGGTTCTCCTTCGCGTAGGCGAAGGAGAGGAAGCGGCGGATCTCGTTCTTGTGGCCGTTGGCCTTGAACGCCATCATCCAGTCGGCCACCCCGAGGCTGCCGGTCTTCGCCAGGCCGTCCTTCTTGGGGATCGCTGTCGTACCGAAGTCGATCTTGCCGTTGGTGGCCATCCGCAGCAGCGTGGGGTGACCGTTGAGCATCGCCACCTTGCCGGCCGCGAAGTCGCTGTAGACCGGGGTGCGGTTCATCTTCCCCGGCTCGGGGTAGGTCAGACCGGTGGCGACCAGATTGGTCCGCAGCCAGTTGAAGGTGGCCTGGTTCTTGTCGCTGTCGATGGTGTAGTTGCCGACGTCGTCGGAGAGGCTGCCGCCGCCGCTCAGCGTCCAGAGCATCGACTCGGCCGGCGCCTCCTCGGGCCCCAGCGGCAGCCCGTACGGGGTGACGCCCGGGACCTTGGCCTTGATCTTCTCGGCCGCCGCCTTGAGCTCGTTCCAGGTGGTCGGCGGCTGGGCGATGCCCGCCTTCTGGAAGATCGCCTTGTTGTAGAAGAGCACCCGGGAGGAGGAGACGAACGGGATGCCGTACTGCGTGCCGAGCACCTGCCCGGCGTGCGAGAACGACTCCATGATGTTGGCCTGGGTCTCCAGCGAGAGCACGTCCGAGGCGTTGTACAGCCGGTCCGCGGCGGCCTGGTCGGCGAAACCGCCGGTCTGCAGCAGGTCGGGGGACTTGCCGGTCCTGACCAGCTCGTCGACCCGCTTGCCGATGTCGGTCCAGCTCGCCACCTCGACATCGACCTTGATGCCGGGGTTGGCGGCCTCGAAGCGGGCGGCGACGTCGTCCCAGTACAGCTTGGAGCTGGTGTCCGCGCTCTCGCCGTAGTCGGCCGCCACCAGCCGGAGAGTGACCGGACCGTTGTCCTGGCCACCGCAGCCGGTGAGCACGAGGGCTCCGGCCAGGGCGCCGGCCATCGTGACGCCGAACAACCGGGTGGGGACCTGGGCGCGCCTGTCCAACGCGGGTACCGCCTTCGGGGGGATCCTGCTTGAGGGGGGAACGGACCGGATCGGGGGGAGATCCGGCCGGGGGGAGGCCGCAAGGGTGCCAAACCGGGCATGCGGTGGTCCAGACCTCCGGCCCCCGACGGCCGGGTAGTTATCGAAGTGCGGGATTTGTTGCACACCGCGCAACAAAATCCGCGAATCCGACCTCCCGGACGCCCTGTCCTGCCCTTCCGCACCGCCCCCGCGGCCCACCCGGCGACCCGCTCAAAGTGCCGCACACCGCACACTTCTGCGACAAAGCTCACCCCTTTGGACCAGACCAATGCGACAACTGGACTAGACCTCTTAGACCGGACCGAGGGAAACTGTCCCCCGTGAAGCACGTGATCGCACTCGATGTTGGCGGCACCGGCATGAAAGCCGCGTTGCTCGCCCAGGACGGCTCCGTGCTGTTCGAAGCACGACGCCCGACCGGGCGGGAACACGGCACGGACGCCGTGGTCGCCGCCATCCTCGACTTCGCCGCCGATCTGGCGGACGAGGGCCGCGCCCGCTTCGGCGTCGCGCCCCTGGCGGCGGGTGTCGCCGTCCCGGGGACGATCGACGAACAGCGGGGGATCGCGGTCTTCTCCGCCAACCTCGGCTGGCGCGACCTGCCCCTGCGCACCCTGCTGGGCGGGCGCCTGGCCGGCCCGGGCGGCGCGATGCCGGTCGCCCTCGGCCACGACGTGCGCTCCGGCGGTCTCGCCGAGGGCCGACTCGGGGCCGGCCGGGGTGTCGACCGCTTCCTCTTCGTCGCCCTCGGCACCGGCATCGCCGGCGCCATCGGCATCGACGGCCGGATCGAGGCCGGCGCCCACGGCTACGGCGGCGAGATCGGCCACGTGGTGGTCCGCCCCGGCGGCCCCGCCTGCGGCTGCGGCGCCCGGGGCTGCCTGGAGACCCTCGCCTCCGCCTCCGCCGTCTCCCGCGCCTGGGCCGAGGCCGTGGGCGACCCCGACGCCGACGCGGCATCCTGCGCCGTCGCGGTGGACGCCGGGGACCCGCGCGCGGTCGCGGTCTGGCAGCGCGCGGTCGACGCCCTGGCCGACGGCATCGTGCTCGCCCAGAGCCTGCTCGACCCGTCCCGGGTGATCGTCGGCGGCGGCCTGGCCGAGGCCGGGGACACCCTCTTCACCCCCCTGCGGGCGGCGGTCACGGAGCGCCTGACGTTCCAGATGCCCCCCGAGGTCGTACCCGCCATGCTCAAAGACACCGCCGCGTCGCTGGGCGCCGGCCTGCTCGCCTGGGATCTGCTCTCCATGGAGGTGACCGCGTGACCGCGGACCGACTCGCACTGTCCGGCGCCCGGCTGGTCCTGCCCGGCGGCGTGGTCGAGGGCGACCGTCTCGCCGTCGAGGGCGAGCGGATCGCCGGCCTCGGCGGTACCGCCACCCCCGGCGACCTCGACCTGACCGGGTACACCGTCGTGCCCGGCTTCGTCGACCTGCACGTGCACGGCGGCGGCGGCGCCTCCTACGCCTCCGGCATCGCCGAGGAGGCCCTGCGCGCCGCCCGCACCCACCTCGAGCACGGCACCACCACCACCGTCGCCTCCACCGTCACCGGCGAGATCGACGACCTCGCCCGCCAGGCCGCCGTCCTGTCCGAACTCGCCGAGGACGGCGTCGTCGCCGGCGTCCACTTCGAGGGCCCCTTCATCTCCCGCAACCGCTGCGGCGCCCACCGCCCCGACCTGCTGCGCGACCCCGACCCCGCCCTGGTCCGCAAGCTCGTCGACGCCGCCCGCGGCCACGCGAGAATGGTCACCCTCGCCCCCGAACTTCCCGGCGGCCTCGACTCGGTCCGGATGCTCGCCGACCTCGGCGTCATCGCCGCCGTCGGCCACACCGACTCCGACTACGGCCGCACCCTGGAGGCGATCGGCGCCGGCGCCACCGTCGCCACCCACCTCTTCAACGCCATGCCCGGCATCGCCCACCGCGCCCCCGGCCCGATCGTGGCCCTGCTGGAGGACGAGCGGGTCACCGTCGAACTCATCAACGACGGCGTCCACCTCCACCCCTCCGTGCTCGACCTCGCCTACGGCACCGCCGGCGCCTCCCGGGTCGCCCTCATCACCGACGCCATGGGCGCCGCCGGCATGGGCGACGGCCTCTACCCCCTCGGCCCGCTCCAGGTCGAGGTCAAGGACGGCGTGGCCCGACTGGTCGAGGGCGGCGCGATCGCCGGCTCGACGCTCACCCTGGACGTCGCGTTCAAGCGCTCGGTGACGGTCAACGGCCTCGGCCTGAACCAGGCCGTGGAGTCGCTCTCCACCGTCCCCGCCCGACTGCTCGGCCTCGCCGACCGGGTCGGCACCCTGGAGACCGGCAAGCTCGCCGACCTCGTCGTCGTCGACTCCACCGGCTACGACCTGGTCGCCGTCATGCGCCGCGGCGAGTGGATCACCGGCGGCGACCGCTTCGCCCCGATCACCACCGCCTGACCCCTCCCGGCACGACGAACGGCCGTCCGCTCCCCCTCGCAGGGGGCGGACGGCCGTTCGTCATGGCTCAGGAAGGCCTCAGGAAGCGGCTTCCAGCATCACCTGGTCGACCAGGATCGTGCCGCTGCCCGCCGGCACCGAGATCACCACGGTGTTCGGGCCCGCCACCATCGGCGGCGTTATGTAGGTGTTGAACCAGGACGAGGCCGGGTCCTTGCCGGGGGAGTAGTTCTTGAAGCCCAGTCCGCCCGGCCAGTCCTTGCCGTTGACCGTCGCCGCCGCCCGCACGTCGGCGGCGGCGTTGCTGTAGTGCACGGTGAACTTGTAGGTGCCGGCCGCCGCCAGGTCACCGGTCCAGGTGATCGTCCCGCCGGGGTTGAGCGTCAGATAGCTGCCGTCCGCCGACTTGGCACCCTTGACGGTGTTGCCGGCCGGCGCGTTCTGCGCCTGCAGCTGGCTCGCGTCCACCGGGCCCAGACCGCCGGTGCCGGAGGCGGTCGCCGCCGGCGTGGCCGACGCGGAGCCGGTCGGGTTCGCGCTGCCGGTGCCACTGCCCGGGCCCGCCGAGGCACTGGCCGAGGCACCGCCCTTGGTGTCCTTGTCCTTGCCGGTGTCCGGGTCACCGCCGGTGAGGGCCACCGCGGCACCGATCGCGATCGCCGCGACCACGGCCACCGCGCCGATCACGGCGCCCTTGCCCCGGCCGCCGCCGCTCGGACGCTCCTCGCCCGGCTGCGGGCGGGAGTGCTCGGCGTAGCGGGTCTGCTGGGTGGGGGCCGCACCGAAGTCGCCCTGCGCCGGGTACGGCTGCTGCGGCGGCTGGGCCTGCGGGTAGCCCTGCTGCGGGTAGCCGGGCTGCTGCTGGTGGGGCTGCTGCGCCCTGGGCGGCTGGCCGTACTGGGCGCGGCCGACCTCCATCGGGCGGCTGTACGAGGTGCGGGGCACACCCTGCTGCGGCTCGGCCGGCTGCCCGGAGGCGCCGTCGGCCGGACGGTAGAGGTAGCCGAACGGATCGTCGTCCTGAGGGGCGCCGCCCTCCGGGCCCTGGGGCTCCCCGCTGCTGCCGGCGGTGGTCACGGTGGTCAACTCCCCCATCGCGGTCGCGCCGCCGCACTTCCGTGCCGTCGGACGCTGATCGTGGTCGCTCGTACCCCCGGAACACTACCTGTCGTCGGCTACGCCCCGAAAAGACCCCTTGACAACCCACGGGTAGCTTGGGCCCGCCCGACCCCGGGGTCGGCCCGCCGGCCGACCGGAAGAACACGACCTAACCGGCCCGCCGGTGCGAACGCTCGCCGCGCGTGCCGCGCACCGACCCGCCCCGGGCCCGCTTCTCGTCGTACATCCGCTCGTCGGCGGTGTGCAGGACCTCCTCGATGCTCATCCCGCAGCCGGCCCAGCCGATCCCGAGGCTCACCCCGACCCGCATCGCCCGGCCGTCGATCCGCATCGGCGGGATGATCGCGTTGCGCAGCCGGTGGGAGAGGTCCTTCGCCTCGTCGCGGCCGATGCCGTCGGCCAGCACCACGAACTCGTCGCCGCCGAACCGGGCCACCGTGTCGCCGTCCCGGACGGCCCCGCTGAGCCGGCGGGCGACCTCGACCAGGACGGCGTCCCCGGCGTTGTGCCCGAAGCGGTCGTTGATCGACTTGAAGCCGTCGAGGTCGCAGAAGAGCACCGCGAGCCCCTTCTCCACGGCGACCGGGGGGCTCGAACGGAACGGGCCGGTCCTGACCTCCCCGCCCGGGCCGTGGTCGGGCGGCACCACGGCGTGCACATGGTCGCCGTAGCCGTTCGCCCCGTCCGGCGCGCCGACGGACGCGGCCGCCGGGTAGCCCTCCGGGAGGCCGTAGCCGTGCGCCTGGTCCGCGACCTCGTACCCGCCGGGCGTGCGGTGGGCGTCGCCGAACAGGTGCTCCGGGTACCCGCCGAAGCCGTCCTCGGGGCGGAGCGCGGCCGCGTACCCGGCGCCGCCGTGGTCGGAGCCCCCGGGCGGGGCGGCCTGGTGCCCGGCGGCGATCGCCTGCGGCAGGGCGCAGAGCCGGCGCCCGAGCCTGGCCTTGAGCTCGGCGCCGTTCGGCAGTCCGGTGAGCGCGTCGTGGCTGGCCCGGTGGGCGAGCTGGAGCTCGTGCCGCTTGCGGTCCTCGATGTCCTCGACGTGGGTGAGCAGGAAGCTCGGGCCCTCGGCGGCGTCGGCCACGATCGAGTTCCGCAGACAGACCCACTGGTACCCGCCGTCGCGGCGGGAGAGCCGTAGTTCCGCCCGGCCGCTCTCGGCGCTGGTGCGCTCCAGCAGCGTCCGGTCGTCGGGGTGCACGAGATCGGCGAAGCTCTGCTGGCGCAGCACCGCCCGGGGGCGTCCGAGCAGACGACAGAGCGCGTCGTTGACCCTGGTCAGCTGGCCCCGTCCGGCGCCGTGGAGTTCGGTGATGGCCATCCCGCTGGGGGCGTACTCGAAGGCCTGGCGGAAGCTCTCCTCGCTGGCCCGCAGCGCCTGCTGCTCCTTCTCCAGGCGGGCCAGCGCGCGTTGCATCTCGGCGCGCAGCCGGGCGTTGCCGATCGCGATGGAGGCCTGCAGGGAGAACATCTCCAGCGCCTCGCGGGTCCAGGCCCCGGGCCGTTTGCCGCTGCGCGGCCGGTCCACCGAGAGGACGCCGAGCAGGTCGCCGCCGGCGCTGTACATCGGGGCGAGCAGACCGTCGGCCGGGTGCCAGTCGTTGGCGTAGACCGGCATCGCGCCGTCCCCGATCCAGCGCGGGATGTCGCTGGCCACCGCCCAGCCGCGGTCGTAGGGGAGGAAGCGCAGGGTGCCCCAGTGGTCGCTGACGCCGAGCAGCCGGTCCCAGGACTCGCGGGAGCCGACCTGGCCGAGCAGTACGGAGGGGCCGCCCATGGCGCTCTCCTCCAGCTCCCAGACGGCCGCCACCACCAGGTCGCCGTCGGGCCGGACCAGGCTGACCGCGGCGGCGTCGAATCCGAGCCCGTGCACGGCGCCCTCGACCACGGCCTGCAGCGTTCCCGCCAGGCTGCGGGCAGCGTTGAGGTCCGCCACGACCCGGTGCAAGGTGCGGAGGGTCGCGAGACGGACATAAGGCTCCGACTCGGCTTCCATGCGGGGGCTCCCCGGCTGCTTCGGATAGGTCTTGATTGGTTATCGTCCGATTGCCAGAAGAACTGAATCACAGGGAGCACAGCGTTCGGCACGCTCGGTCAGCAATAGGTCAGCACTTGTGACTTAAATCACACGACGCTAATGCACCCTTAATCGGTTCATCTGCCCCATAACGGGACAAAAAGCCTCATCGGCACATTTCCGGTGGTCGGTCGTATCGGCCCCGGGCTGTAGCCGACTGACCGCCGGGCAGGCCCTCCCCTTCACTCCTGGGAGTGAGGGCGGGCGCGAACCGTAACCTTCCCGGTGCCCCGGCGGACCGAGCCGCGCTGCGTCGCTGGTCCTACGACCAGGGCCCGATGTCGTTTCCCCCGGTCGCGGGCTAGCGTGCCTACGTGTACCCGTCCCCGCAGCCCGAAGCTGCCTCCCGAGCGACCCCCGACGAGTTCCGGGCGGCGCTCTCCCAGCTCGCCTCCGGTGTCAGCCTGGTGACCGTCCACGACCCGGACGACGGCGAGGACGTCGGCATGACCGCGACGTCCTTCCTGTCCGTGTCGCTGGAGCCGCCGCTGGTCCTGATCTCCGTCCGCGAGGACTCCCGGATGGACGAGGTGCTCTCCCGGGCCGGGACCTGGGCGGTCTCGCTGCTGTCCGAGGAGCAGAAGACGCTCGGCTCGCGGTTCGCCATGAAGGGCCGGCTCAGCGACCGGCTGCTGTTCGCCGACGCCCCGCACCACCGCGGCCCGTACAGCGGAGCCCCGCTGATCAGTGGCGCGCTCGCCACCGTGGAGTGCCGCACCGAGCAGCGGATGCCCGCCGGCGACCACACCCTGCTGCTCGGCCGGGTCCTGGAGGCCAGGGTGCCCGACCCCGGCGGCCGCCCGCTGCTGTACTTCCGCGGCGGCTACCGTTCCCTGGGCTGACCCCGGCGCCGCCGGACCCGCCGGGCACCGCCGACGCTACTCGCCGCCGCGCGGGGAGCGCCGCCCCTGCTTCAGCTCGGAGCGGTGCTTCTTGTTGGTGAGCCGCCGCTCGACCATGCCCCGGCTGGGCCTGGTCGCCCGGCGCGCCTTCGGCGGCGGGGCGGTCGCCTCGCCGAGCAGCGAGGCCAGCCGGGCCGCGGCGACCTCCCGGTTGCGCCACTGCGAGCGGTGCTCGGAGGCCCGGACCACCAGCACCCGGCCGTCCACCAGCCGCCCGGCCAGCCGCTCCAGGGCGCGCTCCTTCCACACCTCGGGCAGCGCCGCGGAGGCGGCCACGTCGTAGCGGAGCTCGACCTGGGTGTCGGAGGTGTTGACGTGCTGGCCACCGGGGCCGGAGGAACGGGAGAAGCGCCAGACGAGCTCGGCGTCGGGGACGACCACCGACCCCCGTACGCGGATGGGCTCAGGCATGGGCCCATCATCCCGCGCCGGACCACGCCGGGTCACCCGGTTATCCGGCCGTCCCCCGCCAACCCCGACAATGTCCCTGTGATCGAGCTCGGCTACTCCCTCTCCAACCGCTTCCCCGACCCCCCGCAGACCGACTACCGGTCCGCCGGCGTGCGCGAGCTGCGGTACGACCTGTTCTGCGGCGACGTCCACGTCGAGGACGAGGAATCGGACCTGTCCACAGCCTGGGGATGGGTCCCGGTGCTGGACTTCGCCTGGGCCCTGTGCGACATCGTCGAGGAACTCGACCGCGACCCGGACGGCGGCCGCGCCGCCCGGGTGCAGACCGCCGACCTCGACTTCACCCAGAACACCCATCTGCTGCGGTTCGCCCGCCGCTTCAACTGGGTCGAGGTCACCGCCACCTGGCTGCCGGACGAGCCGCCGGTGGTGGTCCGCCACACCGATCTGCGCCGCGAGGCCAGGGATTTCCTCCAGGACACTCTTGCCGACCTCTTCGACATGCACCCGGATCTCGCCGACAATCCGGTTGTCTGGGAACTCCAGGGCAGGTTCCGGCGCGTCTGACGGGGAATACCCGGAAGCGTGCCGGCGGCGGAAAAGAACCGGCCGCGCGGAACCATCCCTCGCGGTTCCCGCGTTATCCCCGGCAACAGCAATCGAAGGGACAGCACACACCATGCCAGTGAGCCTCTCCAAGGGTGGCAACGTCTCGCTGACCAAGGAGGCCCCCGGCCTGACCGCGGTCACCGTCGGCCTCGGCTGGGACGTCCGCACCACGACCGGTGCCGAGTTCGACCTGGACGCCAGCGCCATCGTGCTGAACGCGGACGGAAAGGTGCTGTCCAACAGCCACTTCGTCTTCTTCAACAACACCAGCACCCCGGACAACACGGTCGTCCACACCGGTGACAACCGCACCGGTGAGGGCGCAGGCGACGACGAGGCGATCAACGTCAACCTCGCCACGCTGCCGGCCGAGGCCGCCCGGATCACCTTCCCGGTCTCGATCTACGACGCCGTCGCCCGGTCGCAGAACTTCGGCCAGGTCCGCAACGCCTACATCCGCGTGGTGAACGCGGCCGGCGGCGCCGAGATCGCCCGCTACGACCTCTCCGAGGACGCCGCGACCGAGACCGCCATGATCTTCGGCGAGCTCTACCGCAACGGCGCCGAGTGGAAGTTCCGCGCGGTCGGCCAGGGCTACGCCTCCGGCCTGGCCGGCATCGCCCAGGACTTCGGCGTCCAGCTCTGACGCTCCGCCCCCGCGGTGCCTCCCGGCGCCCGTCCCGCCACCCGGCGGGGCGGGCGCCGCGTCGTTCCCGGCGGCCCCGACCGCCCTCCCGACCCGGCGGCCGTCCCCGGCACCGGGCCCGTAACGACGGAGCGGCGCCGGACGGACGGAGAACCGTCCGCCCGCGCCGCTCGGCACCGGACGCCCGCGCCGCCTCAGCGGGAGGCGCGGAGCTCCGGCACCTCGATCTGCTCGGTCTCGTCGTGCGGGGTCAGGTCGACCACCTCGGGGGCCGTCGGCCGGCCGACCCGGGGCAGCACCTGGGTCCGCTCCTCGGCGTCCTCCGGGACCCCTCCCGCCGCCGGCACCGCGTCCTGCACCCGGGCTTCGGCCCGGGCCTCGGCCTCGGCCTCAGCCTTTATCTGGGCCTGGGCCTGGGCCTGGGCCTGCTCCTGCGCCTGGGCGGCGACCACCTCGTCCCCCACCACGTCCGCGAGGTCGGCCCGCTCGCCGAGCTCCGCGACACTGCCCACCACCGGCGTCGGAGCGGCCGGCCGGGCCCCCGCGCCGGCACCGGCACCCCGGCCGAAGAAGCTGAAGCCCTGGGGCCGCGCGGTCGCGGGCACCGTCGGCCGGGGCCGCTGCCGCTCGGCCGGCCGCACCGGCTGCGCCGAGGGCGCCCCGCCGAGCTGCCCCACGGTCGCCGTCAGCACCGGCCGGACCGGCGCCGCAGGAACGGGCGTGGCCGCGCCGGAGGCGGACCGCGCGGACGGCGCCGTGCCGGGCGCGGGCACCCCGGGAGCGACCGGAGCCGGCACCGCCGGCTCCGGTCGCTCGGGCTTCGGCTCGGACACCGGCGCGGACGTCGTCGCGGGCGCCGTACGGGCCCGCAGCGCGACCTCCGCACCCGCCGCGCGCTCCCGCTCGGCGGCGCGCTCCGCCTCCCGCAGGGCGGCCCGCTCCCGCTGCGCCTCCGCCTGTGCCGCCCGCCGCTCCAGCTGCCGCAGCACGGACCCGGCGCGGACGAAGGCGGCCGGACTGGCCGGGTACTCGGGGCGGCTCGCGGCAAGGGCCCGCTGGGCCGCCTCGACCTCCTTGAGCGCCTGCGCGGCGACCGCCACGGCCCGCTCCTTGAGCAGCCGGGCGATCTCCGTCTCGGCCTTCGCCAGCCGGGACTTCTCGGCGGTCAGCCGCCGCCCGAACCTGGTCGCCCGCTCCTCGGCCACCTCGGCCGCGTACTCGGCCTCGGCGAGCTGCTCCTCGAACCGCTCCTCGGCCCGCAGCCGCTGCGCCGCGGAGACCTCGGCCGCCGCCCGGGCGGCCCGGTCGCGCTGCCGCAGCAGCACGGCGAAGCCGAGCGTCGCGAGCACCGCGGCGGCACCCACCGAGCGCACCAGCACGGTGTCCTGACTGAACAGCAGCGCTCCCAGCGCGGCGACGAGGAGCACGCCGGCGGCGGTGGGGGGGAAGACCCGGCCGAGGACGGAGGAATGACGGTGGCGTCCGCGAGACATGCCAAGAAACTAGCGTGCGAATTGGGGCCGTGTCAGCCCAGGGTCGGCTTCGGCCCTTGACACCGCGCCGGACCGACCGGACACGCCCGGGAAATCACCCGGGATCACCGGAACGGGGTCGGTCAGCGATGGGTGGCCGCGGGCCCGTGCGCACCCGGGTCGTCGTGGTTCTCCGGCAGTCGGCAGATGTGCTGCAGCCAGAGCGCCGCCGCGATCACGGCCACGCCCGCCAGCACCGCGAGCCCGGCGGTGATCGCCTGGTCCTTGCGGGCCGGCACGTCGAGCTCGCCGAGCAGCTGGATCCCGGCGCCCGCGTAGATCCCGGTGACCACCGCCGAGACCAGCGCGCTGGCCTGGGCGAGCACCACCGCGCGGGCCGCGCCCAGCGGGTCCACCCGCTTGGCGCCGGGCTGCCGCTCGCGCGCCGCCTTCAGCCGCGAGCGCAGCGAGAGCGCGGTCGCCAGCAGGATCACCGCCACCGCGGCCAGCACCACCGGCGCCGCGCCCGGCACCGCGGGCAGCGTGTCCAGGGAGGCCCAGAGCTTGGCACCGGCCCAGGACAGCACCGCCGTGACGACGGTGATGCCGACCAGCAGACGGAGGCGGAGCAGCTTCACTCGGACGGGGTCCTTTCCCGGGCAGCGGGCGAGGGGCGACGGACGACGGACGACGGAGCCGCCCGCCCCGGGGCTCCGGTGCGACGGCGTCAGGCCACCGTACCGGGCCCGGCCCGGAGGGGTCCCCGGTCCGGGGCCGACACCATGGGTACGCCCGACGGCCCCGCCTGAGTTCCCCGGCCCGCCCGGCCGGGAGAGCGCGGACCTACTCCGGCAGGGTCAGCCGGATGTCCTCGCGGCGGCGGACGCCCTGGGCGTCCGGGCCGCCGAGGGCCGCCAGCAGCTCGCCGACCGGCCCGTGCCCGGGCACCTCGGCCTCCGGCTGGGCGTCCAGCCACGGCGCGAGCACGAAGGCGCGCTCGTGCGAGCGCGGGTGCGGCAGCAGCAGCTCCGGGTCCTCGCTGAGGACGCCCTCGTAGGCCAGGATGTCGACGTCCAGGGTGCGCGGGCCCCAGTGGACGGTGCGGACCCGGCCGAAGGCGTCCTCGATCGCGTTGCCGCGCTCCAGCAGGTCGCGGGGCGGCAGCGTGGTGCGGAGCACGACCACCGCGTTGTAGTACGCGGGCTGCTCCGAGGGACCGCCCACGGCGTCCGTCTCGTACACGGCGGAGACGGCCTTGATCTTCAGCCCGGGCGTGTCCGCGAGGGCGTCCACGGCCCCCTGGAGGGTGTCCAGGCGGTTGCCGAGGTTGGAGCCGAGGGCGATCACGGCGCAGCGCTGGCTGTGCAGGGTGGTGTCGACCGAGTCGACCCGCTGCTCCAGGTCGAAGGTGCTCGGCGCGGCGGTCGGGTCACTGGTGGTCATCGCACTTCCCCTAGGGCTGAGACGGGCCGCGCTGCGGCGGACACCGGACAAGCGGTACGGGTCACCCGCGGGCCCGGTGGATGGTCACGGTCACGTCGTCGAACGGCACGGTGATCGGCGCGTCCGGCTTGTGCACGGTCACCTCGACCTCCTGCACCGGCTCGTGCTTCAGGCACTGGTCCGCGATCCGCTGGGCCAGGGTCTCGATCAGCTCGACCGGCTCGCCGGCGATGATCGCGGTGACCTCCTCGGCCACGATGCCGTAGTGCGCCGTGCGGGTCAGGTCGTCGCCCGCGGCGGCGGGACGGGTGTCCAGGAACAGCACCAGGTCGACCGAGAAGGTCTGGCCCTCGGCCCGCTCACGCTCGAAAACACCGTGGTGGCCGCGGGCACGCAGGCCCCGCAGAGTGACGCGGTCCAGCAAACGAATCACTGCTCCAAGTCGGACGGGCCCCACCCGGACGAGAACGGCGGGCAGGGCGGAGACGGGCGTCGCGCCCGCCGCTGACCTTTTTGAATCTACCCGCGCGCGCCGACAACACCCGACCGTCCTACCCGGCACGAACCGTCGTCACGCACGCCGTATCGGCGATTGACGTGAACGTTCGGTGACCTGCCGGGAATTCCCCGGCCACCGGCCGGGGCCGTTTTCCCCGGATTTCCGGCCTGCTCCCGGAATCAGTCCTCGTCGTCCTCGTCGGCGCTGGTCAGAACGGGTGAACCGTGGTGCGACCACAGTTTCCACCCGGCCGGAGTGCGCCGGAAGAGATTGGTCGACACGACCTTTCCGCCGACCAGCGGACCGAGCTCGCCCTCCTCCTCCGCCTCGCCGCCGGAAAGGATGTTCTCGGTGCACGTGACAAGGGCCACATCGCCCTGCACCTCCGCCTCCTCGTCGGTGAGGATGAACTGGATGTACTCGGTGTTCGCCATGATCAGCATGTAGGAGCGGGTCACCTGGGCCCGCCCGCGCAGCACCGGCCACCCCGGGTGGACGCAGACGACGCCCCCCTTGTCGTCCGCCTCGCCCGCGCCGAGCCAGGCGTCCTCCACCGCCTCCTGGTCGCCGTTCTCCAGCGCCTCGTAGAGCGCGCGGTTCGCCTCCAGGGCCGCCTCGCGGTCCGCCTCGACGGACCGCCGGCCCGCTGTCTCCCCGCTCAACCTGCCGTCACCTGCCATGACCCTCCCGTCTTCGCCAAGCGCTCACTCCTGCCGGGCCGCGCGCTGCCAGGCCGCGACCACGCGGACGGCATCCGCCGTCCCGGACACGTCGTGCACCCGCACCGCCCAGGCCCCGGCCCCCGCCGACAGCACCGACACCGCGGCAGTGGCGTCGTCGCGCTCCCGGGCCGGGCGCAGCTCCCCGGTTTCCGGGTCGGCCAGCAGCGTACCCAGGAACCGCTTGCGCGATGCGGCGACCAGGACGGGACGGCGGAGCGCGGTGAGGGCGTCGAGCCGGCCGAGCAGCGTCCAGTTGTGCTCGGCGGTCTTCGCGAAGCCGAGCCCCGGGTCGAGGATCAGCTGCCGCTCGTCGACCCCGTCGGCGACCAGCGCGTCCACCCGGGCGGTGAGTTCGCCGACCACGTCGGCGACCACGTCGTCGTACACGGCCAGCCGGTCCATGTCGGCGGACTGCCCGCGCCAGTGCATCACCACGAAGGGCACGCCGGTCGCGGCCACCACCCGGGCCATCGCGGGGTCGGCCAGCCCCCCGGAGACGTCGTTGACGAGCAGCGCGCCGGCCTCCACCGCCTGCTCGGCCACCGAGGCGCGCATGGTGTCGACGGAGACCGCGACCCCGGCGGCGGCCAGTTCCCGCACCACCGGGACGACCCGGCGCAGCTCCTCCTCCTCCGGCACCCGCTGGGATCCCGGCCGGGTGGACTCGCCGCCCACGTCGACCAGGTCGGCGCCCCGGGCGCGCAGCGCGAGGCCGTGGGCGATCGCCTTGGCGGGGTCGTGCCACAGGCCGCCGTCCGAGAAGGAGTCCGGGGTCACGTTGACCACGCCCATGACCGCGCAGCGGTCCAGCCGCGGCAGTCCGGAGGGCAGCGAGTAGGGCACCGAATTGCTCATGCCCCCATTATCCGGTGGCCCTGACCGGGCGCCCCGGCACCCGCCCCTCCCCCGGCCCGTGCCCTGCCCCGGCCCGGGGCGCACCCGTCCCGGGCCCGGGCCGCCCCTGTGCCGGACAACGGGCCGGCCCCCGCCGAGGAGCGTCCTCGACGGGGGCCGGCGGCCGTGCGCCCGGCTCAGGCGGCCTCGGTGACCTCCGGCCTGGCCCCCGCCGGCTGCAAGCCCTGGCGCCGCGGCTTGCGGCCGAAGCTCGGCATGCCGAGGGTGATGAAGGCCTCCGCCTGCATCGCCGCGAAGCCGATCCTGGGCAGGTCCCTGGTGTTCGGGAAGACCAGGAAGCGCGGCTCCCACTCCGGCTGGAACTTCGCGTTGAACTTGTACAGCGACTCGATCTGGAACCAGCGCGACAGGAACACCAGCAGCCCGCGCCAGGCGCGCAGCACCGGTCCCGCGCCGATCCGCTCGCCGCGCGCGAGCGCCGAGCGGAACATCGCGAAGTTCAGCGACACCCGGCGCACCCCCATCGCCGGGACGGCCTGGAGCGCGGCCACGATCAGCAGCTCGTTCAGGCCCGGGTCGGCCGCCCGGTCACGGCGCATCAGCTCCAGCGAGATGCCGTCCTCGCCCCAGGGCACGAAGTGCAGCACCGCCTTGAGGTCGTCGCCGCTCTCGCCCTCCTCGGGCGCCTTGTGGGCGGTGACCACCACGCAGGCGTCGTCGCCCGGCTCGCCGAACCGGCCGAGCGCCATCGAGAAGCCGCGCTCGGTGTCGGTGCCGCGCCAGCGGGCCGCCGCGTCGGCGATCCGCTGCCGCTCCTCCCAGCCGAGCTCGGAGACCCGGCGCACCTGGCAGGAGTAGCCGTTGCGCTCGATCCGCTTGACCATCTGGCGGACGTTGCGCATGGCCCGCCCGGCGAGCGAGAAGGAGGCGGTGTCGACGATCGCCTCGTCGCCCAGCTCCAGCGCGTCCAGCCCGGCCTCCCGGGTCCAGACCTCGCCGCCGACCTCGCTGCAGCCCATCACGGCCGGCACCCAGGCGTGCTCGCGGGCCTCGGCCATGAACACCTTGATCGCGCCCGGCCAGGCCTCGACGTCACCGACCGGGTCGCCGGAGGCCAGCATCACGCCGGACACCACCCGGTAGGAGATCGCCGCCTTGCCGGTGGGCGAGAACAGCACGCTCTTGTCCCGGCGCAGCGCGAAGTAGCCGAGCGAGTCCCGCTCGCCGTGCCGGTCCAGCAGCGCCCGGACCCGCACCTCGTCCTCGGCGGTCAGCTCCGGCTTCGGCTTCTCCGGCCGCAGCGCGAGGTAGGTGGTGGTGAAGGCGGTGATCAGACCCATCGCGCCGAGCAGGTACCCGACCAGGTCCTCCATCCGGTCCGAGTTGTAGTGCACCGGCCCCTCGAAGCCGAAGAGCCCGTACAGGACGTGCTCCAGCCGCTGGTACAGGCCCGGGTGCCCCAGCTCGTACTTGGTCCGGGTGCTGACGATCAGCAGGCCGATCAGCACGCCGACGGCGCCCAGGACGACCAGGTTGACCACCGCGCGCCAGCGGGTGCGCGGGTCGGCCTTGGCGTAGAACTCGCGCCGGTGGACCAGCATGACCACGAACAGCACCATCGAGATGACCGCCGGGCCGAGCTGGTGCCAGCGCAGCAGGTGCAGCGCCGCGCCCACCGGCAGCAGCACGCACACCACCCGCCAGGCGCGCCGCTTGCGCCGGCGCAGCGCGTGCGCGAGCAGCACCAGGAGCAGGCCGATCATCAGGGTGCCGGCCGCGGCCAGCGTCGTGGTGCCGCCCGGCAGCTGCCCGGCGAAGGTGTGCACCTTGGTGTGCCGGAGCTTGGGGAACACCGCGCTGGCGATGTCGACCAGTCCGATCAGCAGGCAGGCGTAGCCGACCGCACCCGGGAGCCAGGCCCTCGGAACGGCGGCCGCTTGGGTACGAAGCGTCTGCAGGCCGCGACGGCGCTGCGGCTGCTCGGGGCTCGGCTCAACGGACACGGGAACGCTCATGGGGGTTCAGCGTAGAGGCTGTCGCGGGGTGTCCGGTCACTCCGGGGTGGGAGCCGTGATGGACCTTCATGCGTTTTCCTTCATCTGGCAAGACGCATACCAAGGAACCGGCAACGAAGGGTAAACCGGCGCCCCGGGGGCGCTGCGAATTGAGCCGAGGGGTGGGTCCCGGGGGCCCCTCGCCGCGTGGCGCGACGAGCCCCCGCGTACGTGCTACGTACGGTGGACGCCGCATTTTAGGGCGTCGGTTGCGCGCGAGCGCCACCGGGATCCCGACCCGTCCCGGCGTCCGGACAGCCTAGCCGCGGTGGCTCGGGCTGACGCACCGCCAGACGATGAAACCTGCACTGTCAGTGTCCCACCGGAAGGCCGACAGCATGGAACTGACCAGCGACGCGCTGATGAACTCGCTGCTTGCCCTGGGTTCGGCCGCGCTCGTGATCACCCTGTGGCTGTGGCCGAGGCTGGCCAGGCAGCGCCCACTCCCGGTGCTCGGCCGGGTCGGCCTGTTGACGGTGACTCAGATCGTGCTGGTGTCGGTGCTGGCGCTCAGCGTGAACAACTCTTTCGGGTTCTACACCTCCTGGGACGACCTGCTCGGCTCGGGAGGCACCAAGCTCGCCCTCACCAGCAGCGAGAACCACAAGGGCGGCGCGCCGGTCGGCGACGCGCTGGTCCGGCCGACCGAGGAGGGCGGCCTGGAGACGGTCGGGGACCTCCCCAAGGGGCCTCCCGAGGAGGTCGGCAGGGTGGAGTCGGTCCGGATCACCGGCAAGGAGACCGGACTGTCCGACCAGATGTTCGTCTACCTGCCGCCGGAGTACTTCGCCCCCAAGCTCGCCCTGACCCGGTTCCCGGTGATGCTGGCGATCGCCGGCTACCCGGGCATCACGGTCAACCTGATGAAGGAGCTGCCGGTCGTCCAGCAGGCGGTGGAGCTCCAGCGGACCGGGAAGATGCAGCCGACCGTCGTGGTGCTCGCCCGCCCGACCCTCGACCCGCCGCGGAACACCGAGTGCGTGGACGTCGTCGGCGGGCCCCGCACCGAGACCTGGTTCACCAAGGACGTCCCCGAGGCGCTGCACTCCGCCTACCGGATCGGCCGCTCCCCCGCCTCCTGGGCCGTCTTCGGCTACTCGACCGGCGGTAGCTGCGCGCTGCGCCTGGGGATGCGCTTCCCGAACGTGTTCGGCGCCACGGCCGCACTGCACGGCGACGTGAAGGTGGTCGAGGACCAGTTCACCGGCGGCAGCCTGTTCGGCGGGGACCGGACGCTGGCCGAGCAGAGCGACCTCACCTGGCGGCTGCAGAACCTGCCCGCCCCGCCGCTGTCGATGCTGGTGGTCTCCACCCGCAAGGAGGCCGACTACCCGCAGACGGTCCAGTTCGTCGAGCTGGCCCAGCAGGTGGCCGCCGGCAATCCGCAGTTCCAGGTGGAGTCGATGTACCTGGACGACGGCGGCCACAACTTCGACAGCTGGATCCGCGAGCTGCCGGCCACCCTGGAGTGGGTGGGCAACCACCTCGGCTGACACTCCGCCGCTAGGACACCTGAGTGATTACCGGCGGGTCGGGCGCAGCGCGCGCCGCCGCGGGGGACGTATCGCGACCTCCCCGGCCGACCGACGGCCGGTGCGGTCCCGGATCCGGGCAGGAGGCCCCATGCTCAGCACCCGATCGCTCTTCGAGGCGATCTACCGGAACGACGAGGCCTACCAGTTGTTCTGCAGCATCGCCGCCGGCGGCGAGGACCAGGGCGGCTGGGAGAACGAGCGGATCACCGAACTCACCCGTGACCCGGTCCTCGCCCCGAAGATCGCCCGGCACGGCGCCGACGAACGCAAGCACGGCCGGATCTTCACCCAGCTGCTGCACAAGCGCGGCCTGCCCAGGGTCGACGTCCCCGCCGAGGCCGACTACTGCATGCTGCTGGAGCGGCAGGGCGTCGGCCTCGCCCACGAGCGGCTCACCACCGACATCCCGCTGACCGAGCGCGAGATCATCACCTACCTGGCGCACAGCCGGGTGACCGAGCAGCGAGCGGCCGAGCAGATGCGCCAGCTGGTGAAGGTGTACGGGGACGACCCCGACCTCGGCCGGGCGATGCGGATGATCTCGGCGGACGAGGACAACCACCTCGCCTACTGCCACGAGGAGCTGCTGCGGCTGTCCGCGGCGGGCCACGGGCCGTACATCCGGCACGTCCTGGAGACCTGCGCCCGGGGCGAGATCCGCACCCACCGGGACGTGGGGCTGGCGGTGACGTCCCGGATGGCCCGGATCCTCGCCTGGCCGCGCTGGCAGCTGGCCGTGGTCACGGCCGGGCTGCACGCGCTCTACCTCTACGACCTGCTGTACGGCTGGCGGCGGATGGTGCGGCTGCGGATGCCCGCCCGGCGCGACGCGCTGGGCACCCCGGCCCCGCCGCACTCCGGGCCCGAGCCGCTCTGAGCGGCCGCCTCCCGGCCGCCCGTGCGGGGCCGTCGCGACCCGGTCAGCGCCCGATGATGAGGCTCATCGCCTCGGCCCGGGTGGCCGGGTCGCGCAGCTGTCCGCGCACGCAGGAGGTGATGGTCTTGGCGCCGGGCTTGCGGATGCCGCGCATCGACATGCACATGTGCTCGCACTCCACGACCACGATCGCGCCGCGCGGCTCCAGGATCCGCATCAGCGCGTCGGCGACCTGGCTGGTGAGCCGCTCCTGCACCTGCGGCCGGCGGGCGTAGACGTCGACCAGTCGGGCCAGCTTGGACAGGCCGGTGATCTTGCCGCTGGGGGACGGGATGTACCCGACGTGCGCGACACCCCGGAACGGCACCAGGTGGTGCTCGCAGACGGAGGTCAGCTCGATGTCCTTGACCAGCACCATCTCGTCGTGGCCGAGGTCGAAGGTGGTGGTCAGGACGTCCTCGGGCTCCTGCCAGAGGCCCGCGAATATCTCCTTGTAGGCCCGCGCCACCCGGGCGGGGGTCTCCAGCAGGCCCTCGCGGTCCGGGTCCTCACCGACCGCGAGCAGGAGTTCACGGATCGCGTTCTCGGCCCGCTTCTGGTCGAACGTGCCGACGGCGGGGGGACCGTCGAGCGTCACCGGGTCGATCATGCGGGCCTCGCTAACTCGTTGGCGAACAGGGGTTGAACAGCACGGATGCCGCGCCTCCAGGGTACAAACCCCGGTGACGCGGCATCCATTCCGGCGGGTGCCGGGCGGTTCGTCAGCCCTCGGTGGGCGGCTCGACGGGCAGCTGCGGGAGCTTGACCACGTCGGCCGGAGCGGCCTCGGTGGTGGCGGCGGCGCCGTTGGTGAGCGCCAGCTCCTTGGGCGACTGGACCGGCGGCCGGGTGGACGGCGTCCGACGGGCGGAGCCGGTCCAGGCCGGACGGGTCGGGCGCTTGACGATCGGCGCGAAGACCTCGGCGATCTGCTCCTTGTTGAGGGTCTCCTTCTCGAGGAGCTCCAGGACCAGGTTGTCGAGCACGTCGCGGTTCTCGACCAGGATCTCCCAGGCCTCGTTGTGCGCGCTCTCGATGAGCTTCTTGACCTCTTCGTCGACCAGCCCGGCGACCTCTTCCGAGTAGTCGCGCTGGTGGCCCATCTCACGGCCCAGGAACGGCTCCGAGGCGTCGTTGCCGAACTTGATGGCACCGAGGCGCTCGGTCATGCCGTACTGGGTGACCATGGCCCGCGCCGTGGCGGTGGCCTTCTCGATGTCGTTGGAGGCACCGGTGGTCGGGTCGTGGAAGACCAGCTCCTCCGCAGCGCGCCCGCCCAGCATGTAGGCCAGCTGGTCGAGCATCTCGTTGCGGGTGGTGGAGTACTTGTCCTCCTCCGGCAGCACCATGGTGTAGCCGAGGGCACGACCGCGGGACAGGATGGTGATCTTGTGCACCGGGTCGCTGTACTGGCAGGCCGCCGCGACCAGGGCGTGACCGCCCTCGTGGTACGCGGTGATCTTCTTCTCCCGGTCGGACATGATCCGCGTGCGCTTCTGCGGACCCGCCACGACGCGGTCGATGGCCTCGTCCAGGATGAAGTTGTCGATCAGCTTCTTGTCCGAGCGGGCGGTCAGCAGCGCCGCCTCGTTCAGGACGTTCGACAGATCGGCACCGGTGAAGCCGGGGGTGCGCTTGGCGACGGCCTTGAGGTCGACGTCGGGCGCGATCGGCTTGCCCTTCTGGTGCACCTTGAGGATGTCCAGACGGCCCTGGAGGTCGGGACGCTCGACCGCGATCTGACGGTCGAAGCGGCCCGGACGCAGCAGCGCCGGGTCCAGGATGTCCGGGCGGTTGGTGGCGGCGATCAGGATGACGCCGCCCTTGACGTCGAAGCCGTCCATCTCGACCAGCAGCTGGTTGAGGGTCTGCTCGCGCTCGTCGTGGCCGCCGCCGAGGCCCGCACCGCGGTGCCGGCCGACGGCGTCGATCTCGTCGACGAAGACGATCGCCGGGGCGTTCGCCTTGGCCTGCTCGAAGAGGTCGCGGACCCGGCTGGCGCCGACACCGACGAACATCTCGACGAAGTCGGAACCCGAGATCGAGTAGAACGGCACCCCGGCCTCGCCCGCGACGGCACGCGCCAGCAGGGTCTTGCCGGTCCCGGGCGGGCCGTAGAGCAGCACACCCTTGGGGATCTTGGCGCCGACGGCCTGGAACTTGGCCGGCTCCTGGAGGAACTCCTTGATCTCGTGGAGCTCCTCGACCGCCTCGTCCGCGCCCGCGACGTCGGAGAAGGTGGTCTTCGGGGTGTCCTTGGTGAGCAGCTTCGCCTTGGACTTGCCGAACTGCATGACGCGCGAGCCGCCGCCCTGCATCTGGTTCATCAGGAAGAGGAAGACCAGCACGATGATCACGATCGGCAGCATCGACAGCAGGAGGCTGACGAGGGTGCTCTGCTTCTCGGGGCTGATGGTGTAGCCCTCGGTCAGCGTGCTCTGGTCGTTGTCATTGATCTGGGCCTGCAGCTTGTCGGCGATGCCGACGCCCTGGTCCCCGATGTAGGAGGCCTGGAACTTGCTGCCGGACTGCGGCTTGCCGGTGCCAACGGCAGGCAGCTTCGCGCCGTCCTTCAGCTGAATCTTGATCGTGTTCGAGTCACCCGTGGTGATCTGCGCCGACTTGACCTGCTTCGCGTCGATCGCTGCGACGACCTGGCCGGTGTCCACCGTCTTGTAGCCGTTCGAATCCGAAACGACCTGCATCAGCACGATGACGGCGAGGACGGCCAACACGATCCACATGATCGGCGCACGGAAGTATCGCTTAACGTCCATCCATGCGGGGCGTTGCCGCCCCGTCCCTCCTGCCACTCAACGGCGCCGCGGGGCTGTGGGCCACCGGCGCATTCGGTCAGTCAGTGCTCATGTGAAGAGCGGTTTTATTGGACCGTACCGCAGGACGCCCCCCAGGTGGCGGGAGCACGGCGATACGACGTTCTTCTATGGTCCCCCGATCCAACGGGCGAGAACAGGATCCTGTTCCCGCCCGTCGTCCGAACGGGTTCTCAGCCGCCGTAGACGTGCGGGGCGAGGGTGCCGATGAAGGGGAGGTTGCGGAGCTTCTCCGCGTAGTCGAGACCGTAGCCGACCACGAACTCGTTGGGGATGTCGAAGCCGACGTACTTGACGTCGATCTCGACCTTGGCCGCGTCGGGCTTGCGCAGCAGGGTGCAGACCTCCAGCGAGGCCGGGCCGCGCGAGCCCAGGTTGCCGAGCAGCCAGGACAGCGTCAGGCCGGAGTCGATGATGTCCTCGACGATCAGCACGTCACGGCCGGCGATGTCGGTGTCGAGGTCCTTCAGGATCCGGACGACGCCGGAGGACTTGGTGCCCATCCCGTAGGAGGAGACCGCCATCCAGTCCATGGTCACCTGCGAGTGCAGGGCGCGGGCGAGGTCCGCCATGACCATCACGGCCCCCTTGAGGACGCCGACGATCAGCAGGTCCTTGCCTGCGTAGTCCCGGTCGATGCGCTCGGCCAGCTCCAGGAGCTTCGCGTCGATCTCGTCCTTGCTGATGAGCACCTTCGCGAGGTCAGCGCCCATGTCGTTCTGGTCCACCGGGGATACGTCCTCAAACGTGTCGGGGTCTGGATGGCCGGCGGCCGGCTCCCCCGGGCATGCCCGCCCGTCAGTCGCCCTGCCGCCGAAAGACCAGCGTGCCACACCGCCGGGTGGCTTCGACGCCCCCGGGTAGGTGCAGCGGTCCCTGACCCCGCCATCCGGTGACCAGCAGGTCGATCGTCTCCAGGTGCCGGGCGAAGAGGTCCCCGGCCGGGCAGCCCGCCCGCAGCGCGGCCCGGCGCAGCACCCGGCGGCGCACGGCGGGGGGCAGCTCGGACAGTTTCCCGGCGTCCAGGGTGCCTTCGCCCGTCCGGATGTCGCGCTCGGCCAGCGCGGCCCACTGGTCGAGCGCGTCGGCGTCGTCGCGGAACAGCCGGGCGGTGCGGGCGAGGGCCTCGACCACGCCGCCGCCCAGGTGCTTCTCCAGCACCGGCAGCACCTCGTGGCGGACCCGGGCGCGGGTGTACGCCGGATCGCAGTTGTGCGGGTCGTCCCAGACCTGGATCGCCTGGGCGGAGCAGGCCTGCCGGGTGGCGGCCCGGTCGAGCTCCAGCAGCGGGCGGCGGTAGCGGCCCTTCTGGGCCGGCATGCCGGCCAGCGAGCGGGCGCCGGACCCCCGGGCCAGGCCCAGCAGGACGGTCTCGGCCTGGTCGTCGCGGGTGTGGCCGAGCAGGACGGCGACCGCGCGGTGCCGCTCGGCGGCCGCGTCCAGGGCCGCGTACCGGGCGTCCCGGGCGGCGGCCTCGGGGCCGCCCTCGCGGCCGACCCGGACGGCGATCGCCTCGACCGGGTCGAGGCCGAGCTCGCGCAGCCGGTCGGCGACCTGGTCGGCCCGCTCGGCGGAGCCCGACTGGAGGCCGTGGTCGACGGTGACGGCGCCGACCCGCAGACCGATCTTGGGGGCCTCGAAGGCGGCGGCGATGGCGAGCGCCATGGAGTCCGCGCCGCCGCTGACGGCGACCAGGACCAGCGGCGAGCCGGGCGCGGCGGGGGTGCGGGGCAGCCCGGACGGGTGGCGGTGGGCGTTGCCGATCAGCGTGGTGCCGACGGCGGCCGGCAGCGCGGCGGCGGCCACCGGCACGCCGGGGACGCGCTCGCGCGGCTCGCGGGCCGGCGCGGTGAAGGTGGAGCCGGCCTCGGCGGCGAGGTCGGCGAGGGTGCGGCGTACGGCCAGGCGTATCGCGGCTACAGCGGGGTGTGGGCCCACGGCGGACGACTCCTCGACGGAGGGGGGACAGGACTGCGGTGGGCGCGGCGGGGACCGCGCATCCATGAGCACCCTGTTACCGGGCGCTCACAGATGGTGGCAGAAAGGAGGCACCCGCTACGCCACCCGCGCCACCGGTACGACCACCGTCCCACGTTCGGGTGAATGAAGAAACGAATCTTCACCCGCCATGTGCACGACTGGACCACGCGTGCGAACGGAACCGACCGCCCCGGGACCTGCCCGACCCCGCCCCGGACGGGGCCGTCAGCGGGCCACCCGGGCGACCCAGGCGGCCGGGTCGTGGATCTCGTCCTTGGTCGGCAGGGTGTTCGGCGAGGTCCAGACCCGGTTGAAGCCCTCCATGCCGACCCGCTCGACCACGCCCCGGACGAAGACCGCGCCGTCCTGGTACTGGCGGAGCTTGGCGTCCATCCCGAGCAGCCGGCGCAGCACCAGGTCCAGCCGGTTGGCACCGCGGTCCCGGCGCTGCTGGAACTTCTCCCGGATCTCGGCGACGCTCGGCACCACGGCCGGGCCCACGCCGTCCATCACCACGTCCGCGTGCCCCTCCAGCAGGGACATCACGGCGGTCAGCCGGCCGAGGATCTCCCGCTGGGCCGGCGACTGGACGATCTCCAGCAGGCCGGCCGACGGGGCGTCGCCGTTCCGGCCACCGAGGCCGGGCAGCCCGGCGCCGAGCGAGCCGGCGGCGTCCCGCAGCCGCTCCACCAGCGCACCGGGGTCGACGTCCGTCTCGGCCAGGAAGGACTGCACCTCGGACTGGATGTGGTCGCGCAGCCAGGGCACCGCGGTGAACTGGGTGCGGTGGGTCTCCTCGTGCAGGCAGACCCAGAGCCGGAAGTCGGCCGGGTCGACGTCCAGCTCCCGCTCGACGTGCACGATGTTGGGCGCCACCAGCAGCAGCCGGCCCGGGCCGGGGCCCTCGGGGCCCAGCCGGGGCTTGTCGAACAGCGCGGCCGGGCTGTCCGGCGCCTCCAGCGAGGGCTCGGCCGGGGCGAAGGTCTCGTACTGGCCGAGCACCTTGGTGGAGAGGAAGGCCAGCAGCGCGCCGACCTCGATCCCGGTGGCCTTCTCCCCCACCGTGCCGAGCACGGCGGAGGCCGAACCGCCCGTCCGGCGCGCCTGGAGCTTCTCCACCAGCGGCTGGACGATGGTGCGGAAGCCCGCCACATTGGCCCGGACCCAGCCGGGGCGGTCCACGATCAGCACCGGGGTCGCGGCGGCGTCGGCCAGGCTGCTGGAGCGCATGCCGGTGAACTCCCGGACGTGCTCCTCCGCCGCCAGGGCGTGCCGGCGCAGTTCGGCGACCACCGCGGCCGCCTCGGCCCGGCTCACCTCCGGCCCCGGCCGCACCAGCCTGGTCGCGGTCGCGACCGCGAGATTCCAGTCGACCATGTCGGCCCCGCCGCTCGCGCTCGTCATGCCCTCACCGTACGTGCTCCCGTGCGCCTGGGGGAGCCGGAACGGCCGGTCAATGGCGGCCCGGTGGCCGACCCGTGGCCGCTCAGCGGCAGCCGCAGGCCGCCAGCCTGGCCACCACCCGGTCCATCGCGGCGCGGGCGGTGTCGACGGGGGCGGCGGTCCGGGTCATCAGGGCGAAGGCGAGCTGCCGCCCGTCGGCGTCCACCACGGTGCCCGCCAGGGTGTTGACGCCGCTGAGGCTGCCGGTCTTGGCCCGGACCAGGCCGGCCGCGTCGGCCGCCCCGGAACCGGCGCCGAAGCGCTTGCCGAGGGTGCCGGTGAAACCGGCGATCGGCAGGCCCGTCAGCACCGGGCGCAGCGTCGGGTGCTGCGCCGAGGCGGCCAGGGCGAGCAGCTTGACCAGGACCGCCGGCGGGATCGCGTTGCCGGGGTGCAGACCGCTGCCGTCGTTGAGCACCACGCCCGTCATCGGCACGCCGAGCCGGGTGAGTTCCTGGGTGACGGCGGTGGCGGCGCCCTCGAACGCGGCCGGCTGGTGGGCCGCGATCGCGGCCTGGCGGGCGATCGCCTCGGCGAGGGTGTTGTCGGAGGTGGTCAGCATCCGCTCGACCAGCCGGGCCATGGTGGGCGAGTCCACCCGGCCGAGCACCGGGGCGTCGGCGGCGGCCGGGGCGGCGGCGGCCTTCGCCTTGCCCTGGACGGTGACGCCCTGGGCCTTGAGCAGGTTGGCGAAGGACTCGGCGGCCGCGCCGGCCGGGTCGGTGACCCGGGCGGGGGCGTCGGCGAGGCTCTTCGGGTCGACCTTGCCCTCGTCCACCATCAGCGGCGTCACCGCGGCGATGTTCTCGGCGTCGTGGTTCTTGTGCAGCAGGGGGCCGGTGTAGAGCGTGACGTCGTAGTCGAGCACGACGGTGGTGGTGCCGGCGGCCTTCAGCGCGGCGGCGGTCTGCCGGGCCAGCGCGTCCAGCGAGGCGGGGGCGGTGTCCGGATCGGCGGGGACGCCGGCGATCTGCACCTGGTCGGCGGCGAGCGCGGTCAGCGTCGGGTCACCACCACCCACGAGGGTGATCCCGCCCGTCGCCGCGTTCTTGACGACCCGGGTGGCCAGCCGGGTGTCGCCCGGGATCAGCGAGAGGGCCGCGACCGAGGTGGCCAGCTTGGTGGTGGAGGCGGGGGTGGCGGCCGTGTTCTCCCCCTTGCCGTAGAGGAGTTGGCCGTCGGCGGCGTCCGCGACGGCGAGGCCGACGGTGCCGAGGTTCTGGTCGGTGAGCACGGTGGCGAGCGCCTGCTGGAGGCCCTGCGCGGTGGGCAGTCCGGCGCCCGGACCGGCCTCGGCGGCGGCCAGCACGGCACCGGCCGGGGCCGGACGGGCGACGGCGGAGGGCTTGGCGGACGCGGACACCGGGGCGGACCCGGAGGAAGAGGCCGAAGCGGAGGCGGACGGAGACGGCGAGGTCGATGCGGACCCGGCGGTGGACGGGCCGGAAGCGGCCGTGGACGGCGGGGTGGTGGTCGGGCGGGCGGAGCCGCTGCCCGAGCTCCCGGGCCCGCCCGGCTCCTCGCTGCGGTCCCCCCGGTCGCCCTTGTCCCCCTTGTCGCCCTTGTCCTCCCGGTCGCCCCGCCTGCCGTTGCTCTCGTCCTGGTCGCCCCGGGTACCGCCGGTCCCCGGTCCGCCCGGCGAGGCCGATCCGGACGGCGGCGCGGACGGCAGCGCGAACGCGCCTCCCGCCCCCAGCACCGTCGCGGCGACCAGCAACGACGCCCCGAACAGCCCCGCGGCCGTCCCCCCGTGCCGGCGCCCCGACCCAGCCCCTGCTCGCACCGACCCGGCCCCTTTCCTGAGCACTCACTCCCGTAGGAGACACTTGGATTCTGTCAGTCCCTACCTTGGAGGAACCGTTGGAGTTCGACGTCCTTATCGAAATCCCTAAGGGCTCTCGTAACAAGTACGAGGTCGACCACGAGACCGGTCGCCTTCGGCTCGACCGGATGCTCTTCACCTCGACCCGCTACCCGGCCGACTACGGCTACGTCGAGGGCACCCTGGCGGACGACGGTGACCCGCTGGACGCCCTGGTCATCCTGGACGAGCCGACCTTCCCCGGTTGCCTGATCAAGTGCCGCGTCATCGGCATGTTCAAGATGACGGACGAGGCCGGCGGCGACGACAAGCTGCTCTGCGTCCCGGCGACGGACCCGCGCTGGGAGCACCTGCAGGACATCCACCACGTGTCGGAGTTCGACCGTCTGGAGATCCAGCACTTCTTCGAGGTCTACAAGGACCTGGAGCCCGGCAAGTCCGTCGAGGGTGCCAACTGGGTCGGCCGCGCCGAGGCCGAGGCCGAGGTCACCGCGTCGATCAAGCGCCTGGCGGAGCAGGGCGGCCACTGAGCCGTCCGCCCGTCTCGTTCGTCCGGCGGCCCGTCCGCCCGGGCGCTTCGGGGTAGGCGAGGCAGTCGAAGGCCGGGGTTCGCGGAGTACTTCCGCGGGCCCCGGCCTTCGCCGTTCCCGGGGCCGGGAGAGGATGGGTTCCCGACACCCTGTCGGTATAACGCAGCCTTAGGTTAGGCTAACCAAAGCAATCGGGGACGTACTCGACCACTGGAGGCCCGCATGCCCACTCCCGAGCAGCCCGTAGTCCCGTTCTCCACCGTGCTGCGCACCGCGAGCAGCGCCGAGCACGAGGCCGCCGAACAGTCCTCGTTCATGAGCCGCCTGCTCGGCGGGCACCTCGGGATCGAGGCCTACGCCGACCTCACCGGCCAGCTCTGGTTCGTCTACCGCGCCCTGGAGGAGCGGGCCGAGGAGCTGGCGGAGCACCCGGTGGCCGGGCCGTTCGTGGACAGCACGATCCTGCGCACCGCCGCCATCGAGCGCGACCTCGCCCACCTGCGGGGGCCGGACTGGCGCGAGGGCCTCGTCCCGCTGCCGACCACCGCCGCGTACGTCGCCCGACTGGAGGAGCTGGCCCGCGAGTGGCCGGCCGGCTGGATAGCGCACCACTACACCCGCTACCTCGGCGACCTCTCGGGCGGTCAGATCATCCGCGGCATCGCCGAGAAGACCTGGGGCTTCGAGCGCAAGGGCGACGGCGTGCGGTTCTACGTCTTCGAGCAGGTGGAGAACCCGGCCGCGTTCAAGCGCGACTACCGGGCCAAGCTGGACGCCGCCGGGCTGGCGCTGGACGAGGTCGAGCTCCGCCGGGTGGTCGAGGAGTGCAAGCGCGCCTTCCAGCTGAACGGCGCGCTCTTCCAGGACCTGGACACCCAGTACCCGCTGAGCGCCTGAGTACCCGAATACCCCGGAGCAGGAAGTCGGTCCGGCCGACTTCCTGCTCCGGGGCGTTTCGGCGGGCGTCCCGGACTCCGACAGGTGTGCGGTGAGGGCGGTTCCTGGTACTGATGGGGCGTGCGCTTTGACAACGTCCCGATACCGCCGTCCATCGATGCCCGGCCCCGCGATGCGCGCGGCTACCCCGTTCCGGCGATCACACCGTGGGAGGGCGACCAGCCCCAGTTCGCACTGACGGACTACGGCCGAAGCGCCGACTGCGCGCGGGAGCGGCTCTGTTCGGTCTGCAACCTGCTGATTCCCCAGGGGCCGGTGTGGCGGGTGGTCGGTGAGACGGAGAGCGCCGCGATCGCCGAGGCCCTGGCGGCCGGGCGGCCCTACCGCAATCTCGCCCCGACCCTGGAGGGCCCCGGCCACCGCGCGTGCATGCTCTACGCGTCGATGGTCTGCCCGTACCTGGCCCGGCCCAACGCGCGGCGCAGGCAGTCGGCCGAGCAGCCCGACGAGATGACGGGACATGTCGTCCGGGGCTCGGTGCGGGGCACGACGGGCGCCGTGGTGGGCTTCGCCGACTACGAGTACGGGATCACCGAGACCCGGGTGCTGTTCCGTTTCGTGGACGTGGTGGAGTTCCTGCCCCACGACAATGCGGACGAGCATCTCGCGGACCTGAAAACGGAGTTGGACCGCCGGGCCGGTCAGTGACCAGGCCGGGCGGTCCAACGGTTCGCGTGCTCGCCGCTGTCAGCCGCGGTAGGCCGGCAGGCCGACCCGGCTGGTGACCACGACGGGCTTGGCGGCACCACTGACCGGGAGGGTGACGATGCCCTTCGGCGTCCGGGCGGCGATGGTCCGGCCGTCCGGCGAGAAGGTCGGCTGGGTGTAGTCGGTGGTGGCGTTGGGGGTGAGGTCCTTGGGGGCGGCCTTGTCGCCCTGGCTCTTCACGAAGAGGTGGTCGTGCCCCTTCACCGAACGGACGAAGACGACGTCCTCGCCGTCGGGCGAGAGCGCGGGCTGGGAGCCCTTGGCCAGCTCGTCGGTCTGCGAACGCAGGACCTCGTCGCGGATGTAGACGGTGCCGTTGTCGGCGTTGGCGAAAACGGTGGTGCCGGTCCTGTTGCCCGCGTTCGGCCAGATGTTGCCCGTCTGCGGCACGAGCGCGCCGTCGCTGCCCGAGACACTCAGATCGACAGGCTGGCCCTGGACGGCCGAGGCGGGAACGGTCTTCAGTCGGGAGACACCGCTCTTCCTGGCGACGAAGACGATGCTGTTCGTGGCGGGCACCCCCGCCTCCGGGACGGCCGGGGTCGACTTCCAGGTGGGGTGGTTCCAGTTCTGTCCGCCGGGGTTCTTGGCCACGGTGACCCGGTTGCCGCCGTCCGCGTCGGAGACGACGAGGTTGCTCGAACCGTCGATGAAGACGGCCTTGTTGCCGTCCGGGGACCAGGCGAGGTCCCGCACGACGGTGCGGAAGTCGACCGACTTGCCGTCGATCTGCACGTAACGGGTGCCGTTGCTGACGGTCAGCACGTTGTGCTTCAGCCCCTTCGCACCCGACGCACCGAGCGAGGCGGCCTGGGCGGCCGGGCTGACGGTGGCCGCGAGGGCGAGCGACAGGGCGGCGACGGCGGCGAACTTCGCGGCGCGGGACGAGGACTTGCGGAACGAAAGGGCCTTGCTCATGATCGGTTGTCCCCCTGGAACGACGTGATGCTTGGATTCCGCACCAGAGCCGTGTCCACCGTCCCCGGCGGACTGTCGTCCGCTTGTTCGGCCCCTCGCTGCTCTGTGCGATGAGAGAAGCCTGTCAGTCGACCTTCGCTGATCTGTGCGCCAACCGTCACGGATGTGAAACAGCGTCACGCGATCTGCACAAATGCGACGGGACGGGAGGTCGGAACGGTCGACTTCCCGTTCCGAGGCGCTTCATCGGGCCTGGTCGAGGGTGCCGTCCACGGGGATGTGGGGTCCCCGGCACCCTCGGCAGGTGATCGGTGGTGGAGGCGGGCCGATCCTGAGCGCGGTGACGACGCCGGTGATGACGGTGGCGATGGCGAGGGCGAGGAGGACGGCGAAGGCCGTGCCGATGAGGAAGGTGGTCATTCCTGGGCCGCTTCGCGGAGGAGTGCGAGGAGGTTGAGGAGGGTGGCGACGGAGGTGTCGCCGAAGTCGACGAGGAGGCGGCCGTCGACGGTGGCGCCGTTGACGGCGACGGAGCCCCAGCGGATACCGAAGGGTTTGCCCCGCTCGTGGAGTTCGCGGATGAGGGAGGTCACTTCGGGCTCGGTGCAGGTGCGGAGGTAGGGGTCGTGCGATTCGAGCGGGCTGTTCACGCGGCGGCGTCCAGCTCGAACCAGGCGACCTTGCCGGTCTTGGCGGGGTCGACGCCGAAGCGGTGGGTGAGGGCGCGCACGAGGTGGAGGCCACGGCCGGAGAGGGAGTAAAGGTCGGTGGGGAGGGAGGGGGAGGGCAGGTCCGGGCAGTCGTCGCACACGGAGACCCGGAGCACGGCGGGCCGGAGGCAGACGAGCACGGAGGGCGCCTGGCAGCCCCCGTGCTGCCAGGCATTGATGTACAGCTCGTGAAAAGCGAGTTCGGCATCGTCGATGATGTCCGGCGGCCAGCCGGCGGAAGAGAGGGCGGCCCGGAGTTCGGCACGGGCGAGGGAGCAGTCGGGCGGGTTGAGGGCACGCATGACAGACCTCCGTGGGAGAGGCAGGGGGAACGGAGAAGCGTCGGCGGGCCGGAGGGGCAGCATGCACCTACTGCCCGGACCCAAGGCATTACTGACGAGCCGCCATGTGACCGACGCAACACTGACGGTAGGTCATGAAGTTCCACGCGTGCAACACGATCCGGGAAGATGAGCCGTCGGGAACGAGAGGTCTCACTCGCGCGAGTGGCATCCCGGACCCGAGCAGCGGGAGACTGCTCCGACACGGAAGGACACCCCTTGGCACTCAGGACCCAAATCAGTGAGAGGCAGCGGCGATTCGGCGCCGAGCTGAGGCGCCTCCGCGAGGGCGCGGGGCTGGCGGTCAAAGACGCCGGAGCACTCGTCGGCATGGGCGGGCCGCAGCTGAGCCACATCGAGGCCGGGCGGACGGGGCTGGATCCTGATCGCTTGACTGTTCTACTGGGCGCTTACGGTCACATGGATGAGACCTACGTCGCGGCGCTCCAGCAGATGGGGCTCAGCAATGGGAAGGGCTGGTGGAGCTCCTTCAAGGGGTTCGTCATGTCCTCGGCCCTTGATCTCGCGGAGTCCGAGTCGTCAGCCGCTGCTCTGTCCAGCTACGAGACCCTGCTGATCCCCGGACTGCTGCAGGTATCCGGCTACAGCGAGACCATCCTCAGCCGCGACCAGAAGAAGGTCGAGTTCCGTCGGGGCCGCCAGCAGGTCATAAGCGGCGACGGGGCCGTTCCCCTCCATGCCGTGATTCACGAAGCGGCGCTGCGCACGCAATTCGGCGGACCCGAGGTGATGAGGGAGCAGTTGGACTATCTGGTCGAGGTGAGCAAACTTCCTCACGTCACGATCCAGATCCTGCCTTTCCGCTGCACCGAGTACGTTTCGACCGACACACCCTTCATGCTTGTACACGGCCCGCACTCCGAGCTGGACACCGTCCTGATGGAGCACCCGGGCGGCTCGACCTTCCATGGTGATCCGGATTCACTCACCGCTTTTCGATCGAAGTTCGAACGCCTGAAGTCCCTTGCGCTTCCGGAGCTGGATGCGACCCGCAGTCTGCGCGCCCGAACCGAGCACGACTCCTTGGGACTGATCCAGCACGTCCGCTACACCCTTTAGGAAGGCGCACATGTCAGAGCTCGATTGGCAGAAATCCAGCTTCAGCGGCGACCAGGCCAACTGTGTTGAGGTCCGCGTCGGGGCTGGTCTGGTCGAACTCCGGGAGTCCGACGACGGCAACGTCATCCTCCACACCAACCCGGCCGCCTTCGCAGACCTCCTCAGCACCATCAAGGCCGGGAAACTCGACCACCACGCATGACCCTGGTGTCATCTGCTTCCTGCACCAAATGCTTGGGCCCTCGCTCGGATCGAGCGAGGGCCCAAGCACTTACCAGCCGAAGGATCAGGCGCCGAGGGACGCGCGGCGGCGGCGGGCCAGGGCGGTGGCGCCACCACCCATCAGCAGCAGGCCGGCAGCGGTCGCCACCAGCGGGACCACCGGGGTGTCGGAACCGGTCGAGGCCAGCACGCCGCCACCACCGAGCGACGAGGAGCCGCTGCCGGTGGTGGTGAGCGAAGCGCCACCCACCGTGCCGCCCGTGCCCGAACCGGTGCCCGTGCCGCTACCGGTACCGGCACCACCGGCCGCACCGCCGGTGGTCGTGCCCGTGCCACCGGCCGAACCGCCGGTCGGCAGCTGGGCGTTCTTGTCGAAGGCCAGCGACACAGTCACCGGGTCGAGCGCCTCGCCCGCCTTGTAGTTGGCGAAGGCCGGAACACCCTCGGCCGTCAGCTTGGCCGGGACGGCGTTCAGCGTCACCACACCGTTGACCGGCGCCAGGCTCGCCTTGGAGAGGTCCAGCTCGGCGATCCGGGCGCCGGACAGCGTGGACGTCTTCCCGTCCAGGGACTTGGCGTTGACGTCGGCGGTCAGGAACGCGCCGGCCTTGTCGATGCTCAGGCCCAGCTTCGAGAAGGTGGTGTCCAGCTGGTAGCCGCCACCCTCGGCCGGGTGGCCGAGGAAGCGCACCGAACCGGCGAAGCCAGCCGAGAGCGCGTGGGTCTTCGTGTTGTACGCACCCTTGGCGCCGCTGAACTTGTAGTCGGCCGCGCCGACCGCGAACTCGACCTTGCCGTTGGCCACCGGGCTCTGCAGGTACTTGCGGAAGCTCTCCTTGACCTGCCAGTCCAGGGTGCCGTTGACGACGGCGAGCTCACCGGTGCCCGGCGCGGTGGACGGGCTGCCGGTCGCGGAGGGCGAGTTGGTCGCGCTCGGCGAACCAGTCGCGGTCGGCGACGCGGTGGCCGTCGCGGTCGGCGTGGCGGTCGCCGTCGGCGAAGCCGTGGCGGTGGGCGAGGCCGTGGCGGTCGGCGACGCGGTGGCCGTCGGGCTGCCCGTCGCGGTCGGCGTGGCGGTGGCCGTGGGGGTCTGCGTCGGCGTGGCGGTCGGGGACGGCGTGACCGGGCTCTGCTTGAGCAACAGCGACAGCGGGTCCATGTCCGACCCGGCCGCGTAGAAGCCGGCGAACGCCTTGGCGCCCTCCTCGGTCAGCTTCGCCGCCGTCGGCGAGCCGTTGGTGGTGTCCCGGCCGACCGTGAAGGTCACCAGCGGGACATCGTCGCGACGGGTGACCTCGGGGGCGCCCACCGCCTCCTTGGACGCCGTGTCGGCGGTGAGCGTGCCGACCGTACCGGCGGTGGTGATCTTCAGGTCGCTCAGACCCACGTCCAGCGCGCCGTGGTGGGCGGTGAACCGCACGCCGCCGGTGAAGGCGGAGGTCAGCGCGTGGGTGCCCATGTCGTAGCTCGCGCTCGCCAGCCCGAAGTGGAAGCTGCCGTCGGCGTTGGTGGTCGCGCCGCCGCTCAGCTCCACCGCACCCTGGCCGACCGGCCCGGTGACGTAGCTCCGGAAGCTGGCCTTGACACCCCAGTCCAGCGAGCCGGTGTCGTAGGTGACACTGCTCGGCGCGCCGGCGCCGAAGGCCAGGACCGGGGCGCCGAAGGCGGTCAGGCCGAGGCCGGCGGTGACGGCGGCCAGGGCGGCCATCCGGGTGCGGTTGCGGGACATGGGCGTCTCCGATCGGTGAGCGGGGAAGTGGAAGGGGGTTCAGGCCGCGTCGGCGGGGGTGGCGCGACGGCGGCGGAGGACGAGCAGGCCGGCGGTCACGGCCAGCGCGGCGGCGAGCAGTCCGCCGCCGACCAGGGCCGCCGTCGGGACGCCGCCCGAGTCACCGGCGTCCGCGGCCACCGGCGCTGCGGCGGGCGTGGTCGGCGCAGCGGTGGTGGCCGACGGGGTCGGCGCGACCACCGGGGCGCTGCCGAGGTCCGGCAGCGGCGGGAGGGCCGCCGCCGGGTCGAGCGCGACGGCGAAGCACAGCGGGTCCATCGCGGTGCCCGCCGGGTAGAGGCCGCCGAAGGCCTTGCCGCCCGCCTCGGTGAGCGTGAGCGGGAGTTCGACGGCCTTGAGCAGGCCGCCCTCGGCGGCCAGCCCGGCCGGGTCGAAGGTGCCCAGCTCGACACCGGTGAGCTGCTGGGCGGCACCGTCCGGGGTGCGGCCGGAGACGTCGGCGCGCAGCACGCCCTTGCCGTCGGCCACGGTGACAGCGGTGTTGGCCAGGGTGAGGTCCAGGCCGTAACTGTCACCGGTCTTCAGCCCGGTGAAGCGGACGCTGCCGGTGAAGGCGGCGGTGAGCGCGCCGGTGGCCTGGTCGTAGCTGCCCTTGGCGGGCGTCCAGCGGTAGAACGCGCCGCCGTCGGCCGCGCCGCCGGAGAGCTCCCAGCGGCCCTGGGCGATCGTGCCGGTGACGTAGTCGCGGAAGGTCCGACGCACGCCCCAGTCGAGCGCGCCGTTGGCGAACTCGGTGGCGGTCGCGGCCGGAACGGTCGGCGCGGTCGTGCTCGGCACGGGCACCGTCGGAGCCGGAGCGGACGGCGCCGGAGCGGACGGCGCCGGAGCGGACGGGGACGCCGTGGTCGGCGCCGCCGCTGTCGGCGAGGCCGGGGCCGTCGGCGTCGGGGTGGCCTGCGCCGCCGGGAGGTTGACCGAGAGGCTGACCGGGTCGAGGGCCGTCCCGGCGGTGTAGAAGCCGCCGAAGGCCTTGGCCCCCGCGTCGGTCAGGGTCGCCGGGACATTGCCGAGGGTCAGGGTCCCGGCCGCGCCGCGCAGGTCGACACCGGCCAGCGAGAGCTCGGCCAGCTTGGCCTGGCTCGCGTTGCTGACCTGCCCGGTCTCCCGGGACTTGCTGCTGACGTCCGCGTAGAGCCCGGCCGCGCCGCCCGCCGCGGCCCGGAAGGTGAGCCGGCCGATGCTCAGGTCGAGCGCGTTCGCGCCGTTCTCCTGGTGCCCGGTGAACCGGACCCCGCCCGAGAACGCCGCCGTCAGCGCGCCGCTCGCCGGGTCGTACGAGCCGGCGGCCGAGTGGAACCGGAAGCCGCTGCCCGACACCGTGGCCGCTCCCCCGGTGAGCGCCCAAGTGCCCTTGGCGATGGGACCGGTGACGTAGGTCAGGAAGGACTGCTTGATCCCCCAGTCCAGCCGCCCGCCGGACACCTTGCCCTCGGCCGCCACCGCCTGGCCGGGGAGGACCACAACGGTCAGCAGGGCCGCCAGGGCGGTCACCAGGGCGGCGGCCATGCGGCGGAGCCGATGGGGCAGAGGCACGCGGATCACTCCTCGGCGGGACGGGAAGGCAGGTCGGAATCGGGGTCGGCGCAGCACGGACCCCCTTGCGGGCTTTAGGTAAGGCTAACCTAATATATGAGTCAAGAGCCCCGTCGACCGCCCCCGCACCCCCCACCCCCGGCGGCGTCAACTCCCATCGAAGGGAACGACCTTGAGCAGCAGTACCCCCCGTACCAGGGCCGCCCGCGGGCCCGCGATCCTGCTGCTGCTCCTCGGTCTGCTGCTCGCCCTGACCGCCTGCGGCTCGGCCTCCGGCGGCGCCGGCGCAGCCGCCGGAGCGGGCACCTCGCGCGCCCCGGACGCGGTCGAACCGCTGCCCGACGCACCGGTCCCCGCCCTCCCGGCCACCGCGACCTCCGCCGACGGCCGGTCCGTCACCGTCGCCAGCGCCGAGCGGATCATCCCGCTCAACGGCAGCCTGGCCGAGATCGTCTTCAGCCTCGGCCTCGGCCCCAAGGTCGTCGCCCGGGACGTCTCCACGACCTTCCAGCAGGCCACCGCCCTGCCCGTGATCACCCAGGCCCACGACGTCTCCGCCGAGGGCGTGCTCTCGCTGCACCCGACCCTCGTCCTCGCCGACCGCTCCACCGGTCCGGCCGAGGCGATCGCCCAGATCCGCGCGGCGGGCGTCCCCCTCCTCGTCCTCGACGACGCCAAGCGGCTGGAGGACGTCGGCCCGCGCATCGACACCGTCGCCGCCGCACTCGGGGTCCCGGACGCCGGCAAGCAGTTGAAGGAGCGCACAGAGCAGCGGATCACCGCCGCCAGGGCCGCCCTGCCCGCCGTCGACCGCCACCCCAAGGTCGCCTTCCTCTACCTGCGCGGCAGCGCCTCGGTCTACCTGCTCGGCGGCCCGGCCTCCGACGCCGGTTCGCTGATCACGGCCGTCGGCGGCGAGGACGCCGGCACCGCCGCCGGCCTCACCGGCGACTTCACCCCGCTCACCAGCGAGGCCCTGGTCAAGGCCGCCCCCGACGCGATCCTCGTGATGAGCAAGGGACTCGACTCCGTCGGCGGCGTCGACGGCCTGCTCAAGCTGCCCGGCGTCGCCCAGACCCCGGCCGGCCTCGACCGCCGGATCGTCTCGATCGAGGACGGCCAGCTGCTCAGCTACGGCCCGCGCACCCCCCAGGTGATCAACGAGATCGCCGAACAGCTCTACCCCAAGGCCGCCAAGTGACCGCCACCGCGACCGGCGGCAGCGCCGCCACGACCGTGCGGCGGCCCGGCCGCACCACCCTGCTCACCGTCGGCCTGGCCGTCGCCCTGGTGGTCTTCGCCGTCCTCGCCGCCGGGATCGGCGCCTACCGGATCCCGCTCGGCGACATCCTCGCCTCCTTCGGCCACCGGCTCGGCCTCGGCGGCCACGAACTCGACCGCGTCCCCGAGTCGGTGCTCTGGAACGTCCGGCTGCCCCGGGTGGTGCTGGCCCTGCTGGTCGGCGGCTCGCTCGGCTGCGCGGGCGCCGTGATGCAGGGCGTGTTCGGCAACCCGCTCGCCGAACCGGCCGTCATCGGCGTCTCCTCCGGCGGCGCGGTCGGCGCCGTCGGCTGCATCGTGCTCGGCCTGGACGCGCTCGGCACCTGGACGGTGACCGCCTCCGCCTTCGTCACCGGCCTGCTGACGGTCTTCGCGGTGTACGCGATGTCACGCTCCGGCGGCCGCTCCGAGGTTGTCACCCTGATCCTCACCGGCGTCGCCGTGAACGCCTTCTGCGGCGCGCTGATCGGCCTGTTCCTCTTCACCGCCGACACCGCCGCGATCAGCCAGGTCACCTTCTGGCAGCTCGGCTCGCTCTCCCAGGCCACCTGGGGCAAGGTCCTCGGCGTGCTCCCGTTCGCACTCGTCGGCCTCGCCGTCGCACCGCGCTACGCCCGCTCGCTGGACCTGCTGGCGCTCGGCGAACGGCCCGCCCGGCACCTCGGCGTGGACGTCGAGCGGATGCGGCTGGTGCTGATCACCGTCGTCGCCCTGCTCACCGCCGCCGCGGTCGCCGTCAGCGGCATCATCGGCTTCGTCGGCCTGGTCGTCCCGCACCTGCTGCGGATGCTCGCCGGCCCTGGTCACCGCTTCCTGCTGCCCGCCTCCGCGCTCGCCGGCGCGCTCGTCCTGGTCGCCGCCGACCTCGCCGCCCGCACCCTGGCCGAACCGGCCGAACTCCCGCTCGGCGTGCTCACCGCGCTGATCGGCAGCCCGTTCTTCTTCTGGCTGCTGCGCCGCACCAGGACCAAGCAGGGAGGCTGGGCATGAGACTCGGACTGCGCAACCGCCCCGAGGTACCCGAACGCCCCGCCCCGGGCACCGAACTGCTCACCGCGAAGGCCGTCCGGCTGAGCCTCGGCGGCCGCGAGCTGCTGGCCGGCGCGGACGTCCGGGTCACGGCCGGCGAAGTGGTCGCCCTGCTCGGGCCGAACGGCGCCGGCAAGTCCACCCTGCTCTCCGTCCTGTCCGGCGACCTCGTCCCGAGCGCGGGCGAAGTCCGGCTGGACGGCCGCCCGCTGGCCGACTACCGGCCCCTCGACCTCGCCCGGCGGCGCGCGCTGCTCCCGCAGGCGGCCGCGCTGTCCTTCCCGTTCCCGGCCGACGAGGTGGTCCGGATGGGCCGCGCCCCCTGGGCCGGCACCGCCGCCGCCGAGGAGGACGAACGGGTGGTCGCCGAGGCGATGGCCGCCACCGAGTCCGCCGCGTTCACCGGACGGCCGTTCACCGCCCTCTCCGGCGGCGAACGGGCCCGGGTCGCCCTGGCCCGGGTGCTCGCCCAGCGCGCTGCCCTGCTGCTGCTGGACGAACCCACCGCCGCGCTCGACCTGCGGCACCAGGAACTCGTGCTGCGGCTCGCCCGGACCCGGGCCGCCGCCGGGGACGGCGTGGTCGTCGTCCTGCACGACCTGTCGCTGGCGGCGGCCTACGCGGACCGCGTGGTGCTGCTGGCCGACGGCGCCACCGTCGCCGACGGGCCGGTGGCGGAGGTGCTGCGGGCGCCGCTGCTCAGCGAGGTGTACGGGCACCCGGTCGAGGTGCTGCCGCACCCGCGGACGGGTGTGCCGCTGGTGCTGCCCGAGCGCGGGTAGACCGGCGCCGTCCTCAGCTCTCGTCGTCCAGCCGGAAGCCGATCTTCAGGCCGACCTGGAAGTGCTGGATCCCGCCGTCCGCGAGATGGCCCCGGACCTGCGTCACCTCGAACCAGTCGAGGTTGCGCAGGGTCCGGGAGGCCCGTTCCACGCCGTTGCGGATCGCGGCGTCGATGCTCTCGGGCGAGGACCCGACGATCTCGGTCACCCGGTACACGTGCTCGCTCATGACGGACTCCCTCAGCTGTGCGACGGCCCCCGGTCCACCGTGCACCGGCCCCCGCCCGTCCGCACTCCGGCAACGGCCGGACGGAGAGTGTCAGAAGGTCCCGGGGCGGGACGGCTCCCGCCCCGGGACCCACTCGTCCACCCGCCCCGAGCCGAAGGGGCGCGCCGGTGCCGAAAGGGAGAGCGCGAGGAGGCCCCTGAGGAACGAAGGGGCATCGGAGCGCCGACCGTCGGCACCGGACAGAAGCGCCCCGGAGGCGAGCGGGCGACAGCTCAGAAGGCCGCGCGGACCTCGCCCACCGGAATGCCGCCGCCCAGCAGCGGCGCGGCGGCGAGCCGGTCGATCGTGCCGTCCTCGGTGCTGACCCCGAGCCGGCGCAGGGCGGCGGCGAGGACCGGGCCGCGGGCCCGCTCCGCACCGTCGTCGATCTTGAAGGCGAGCGCCCGGCCGTCCGGCAGCGCGACCGCCTGGACGGCCTCCGCGCCCATCTTGGCGAGCGCGCCCGGCACCGCCCGCATCAGCCGGGTGTCGGCGCGGCGGGTGCCGGCCACGTACTCGGGGTGCGCCCGCATCGCGTCGGCGACCCGGCGCTGCGGGGTGCCGGGCTCGGCCAGCAGCAGCGAGCGGTAGCCGCGGGCCAGGCCGGTCAGGCTGACGGCCAGCAGCGGTGCGCCGCAGCCGTCCACCCCGACGTGCGCGGAGGTCTCGCCGACGGCCTCCTCCAGGGCCTCCAGGGCCAGCCGCTGGATCGGGTGGGCCGGGTCGAGGTAGCTGTCGGTGGGCCAGTCGTTGGCCACGCAGGCGGCCAGCCAGCCGGCGTGCTTGCCCGAGCAGTCCATCAGCACGGGCTCGTGGTCGCCGCCCCAGCGCAGGTGGAGTTCGGCCTCCATCTCGTCCAGCGGGAGGTCGGCCGGGGTACGCAGGGCGCTCTCGTCGAGGCCGGCGTCGGCCAGTATCCGTCGCACACCGGCAAGGTGAAACGATTCTGCGGAGTGGCTGGACGCCGCCAGCGCCAGCAGCTCGCCCTCCAGCGGCAGGCCGGCCCGCAGGGTGGCCACCGCCTGGAAGGGCTTGGCGCAGGAGCGGGGGAAGACCGGGGCGTCCGGCGTGCCGAGGGCGAACTCGACCGAGCCGTCGGCGGCGAGCAGGACCAGCGAGCCGTGGTGCCGGCCCTCGACGAAGCCCGAGCGGACCACCTCGGCGAGCACGGGCAGGGCGGGGTTGGACATGGCGAAGAGCCTTCCGGAGGTGAGGGTGGGCCGGGGGCGAGCCGGGCCCGTCCCCACCCCGGGTGCCTCGTCCGATCAGAGCGGGCCGCCTGCGAGCAGGTCCTCGACCCGTGCTTCCCCATCACGGTACCTGCGGGTGATTTCGGCGTTGCAGCCGTCCGCCGTCCGCAGCAGCCGCTGCCGCCGCCCGGACACCTCGCGCTCGTGCGCGCGCAGCCGTTCCAGCGCCGCCAGCAGCTCCGCCGCCGGGTGCGCGGACAGGTCGGCCAACTGCACGTCACCCATCAAGGTGTCCGCCTCCAGCTGGGACTGCTGCCCCCGCGGCGGCCCCAGGGTGACGTGCCGGGCCGAGCGGCGGACGGTCGGCACCGCGTCGGTCAGGATGGCCGGCAGCCGGTCCAGCAGGGCGCCGACCGGCTCCGCCCGGTCCGCCGGACGGGCCGCGCCGCCGTCGGGCCGGCGGTCCAGCTCGGCCAGCAGGATGTCCATCCGGCCGTGCAGCAGCCGCCGCAGGTAGGAGAGGTCCTCCTCCTGCTCCAGGGTGTCCCGGCGCAGGGTCCGCAGCTGGTCCAGGCCCAGCCCTTCGAGGGCCGGTTCGGAGCCGGGGTCCTCCGGCGCCCGCTCGTACCGGTCCTGTGCCGTGCCGATCGCGTCCATCAACCAACCCACCTGCCGTCGTCCCGATCCCGCCCGCTCGCGGCACCCCGTCGTCTGCCGCCGGTCCGGCCCGTCACCGCCGCGCGCGCCGTCGGCGCGTTCCCGTCCGGAGGCACGCCCGGACGCCCGCGATGGTTCCCTCCCCCGGCCGTGGCCACCCACCGGGGCGACACGACCAGAACGCCTGACCTACCGGCTCGACCGCCCGGCCGAACCGGGCCCGGCGCGGCGGACCTTCGGCGCCCCGGGCCAGGGTCGTACCCGGCCCCCTCCGCATGACGCGGCGGACGGCCGGATCCGCCCTTGTACGGTCCCCCAGCGTGCCACCCCGCCCACCGCCGCCGCACCGCCCGTGCACCCGAACGGCCCCCTGGCGAAGAGGGGTGGTTGATACGACCGAAGCTTTTCGCAGCAGGAGCGGCGCCAAGGAGCGCGCAGGCGCACGCTACCCGGCGCACGCCAGGCCGCAGGGCGCCCCTGGGGGGCCTGCTCGCGCCCCCACCGCCTCCGGCAGAATGACCGCATGCGAGCAGTGGTGCAGCGAGTGAGCGAAGCCCGGGTGACGGTGGCCGGGGAGACCGTCGGCGCGATCGAGGGGCCCGGGCTCTGCGCCCTGGTCGGCGTCACCCACGACGACACCCCCGCCAAGGCGGCCCAGCTCGCCCGCAAGCTCTGGACCCTGCGGCTGCTGCCCGCCGACGGGGACGGCGTCGAGCGGTCGTGCTCGGACATCGCGGCGCCGCTGCTGGTCATCAGCCAGTTCACGCTCTACGGCGACGCCCGCAAGGGCCGCCGCCCCACCTGGAACGCCGCCGCGCCCGGCCCGGTCGCCGAGCCGCTGGTGGACGAGGTGGTCGCCCAGCTGCGCGCGCTCGGCGCCGAGGTCGAGACCGGCCGTTTCGGTGCCGACATGAAGGTGGCGCTGGTGAACGACGGCCCGTTCACCGTCCTCGTCGAGGTCTGACCCCCTCCGGGATCCACCCCGCCGGGTCGCCGCTACTGCGGGACGATCACGTCCTGCGTGCCCGGCACCGTGCCGGCCAGCAGCACCGCGTCCACCGGCACGTTCCGCTTCACGACGGCCAGCGCGACCGGCCCGAGCTCGTGGTGGCGCGCCGAGGAGGTCACGAAGCCGAGCGAGCGCCCCTGCGGGTCCGAGGCGAGCCGCACCTCCGTCCCGTGCGGGGGCAGCACCTCCTCGGTACCGTCCAGGTGCAGGAAGACCAGCCGGCGCGGCGGCCGCCCCAGGTTGTGCACCCGGGCCACCGTCTCCTGCCCCCGGTAGCAGCCCTTCTGCAGGTGCACCGCGGTCTCCAGCCAGTCCACCTCGTGCGGGATGGTCCGGTGGTCGGTCTCGAAGCCGAGCCGCGGCCGGTGGCCCTCGATCCGCAGCGCCTCGTACGCCCAGACGCCGGCCGCCGGGCCGTAGCCCGAGGTCAGCGCGGCGAGTTCGGCGCGCGGCAGGAAGAGGTCCCGCCCGTAGGTCAGCTCGCGGACGGCGGCCGCGCCCTCGGCGGAGACGGTCGAGCCGGCCGGCAGGTGGACCACCGCGAAGTCGGCGGTCGCGTCGGCCACCTCGACCCGGTAGAAGAACTTCATGCTCTCCAGGTAGCCGATCAGAGCCTGCTGGGTGCCCGGCTCGACGTGCGCCCAGGTGGTGGTGCCGTCGTCGACCAGGTAGAGGGCGTGCTCGACGTGCCCGTTCGGGGAGAGCACCAGCGCCTCGGTGGCCTGCCCCGACGGCAGCGCGCTGACGTGCTGGGTGAGCAGCAGGTGCAGCCAGCTCAGCCGGTCGTCGCCGGTGACGGTGAGCACCCCGCGGTGCGAGAGGTCGACGAAGCCGGACCCCTGGGCGAGGCTGCGTTGCTCGCGGAAGATGTCGCCGTAGTGGGCGGCGACGCCCTCGTCGGCGCCCTCGGCGGGGACGGCTCCGGGCAGCGCAAGCAGCGGGCTCTTCAGACCGGTCATACCGGCAAGCTTACGACCGCTCGGCGGCGCGCTTCGCGGAGCAGTCGGCGCAGCGGCCGAAGATGGCGAAATGCTTGAGGTCGGTGTCGAAACCGTGCTGCGCGCGCAGGCTGTCGATCAGCGGCTGGGCGATCTCGGTGCCGGTCTCGGTGACCTTCTCGCAGTCCCGGCAGACCAGGTGGAGATGGTGGTGCCGGCCGGCCAGGTGGTAGGTCGGGGCGCCGTGGCCGAGGTGGGCGTGCGAGACCAGGCCGAGCTCCTCCAGCAGCTCCAGGGTCCGGTAGACGGTGGAGATGTTGACGCCGCTGGCGGTCTGCCGGACGTGGCAGAGGATGTCGTCCGGGGTGGCGTGGTCGAGCGCGTCGACCGCCTCCAGGACGAGCTGTCGCTGCGGCGTGAGCCGGTAGCCGCGTTCGCGCAGGTCGGCCTTCCAGTCGCCGGAGAGCTGCCAGTCGGTGGTGCCGGTGTCCGCCACGGTCCTGTTCCCTGCCAAACGTCGGGGGTCCTGAAGCAAGTGTAGGGACCGGCCGACGGGCCGGTCCCTGCACCTGTGCGCCTCGGCGGACGCCGCGTGCTTCCTACTTGAAGAACGCGATGCCGTCGTCCGGCAGGTCGTTGATGTCCTTGATCAGCTGGGCGGGCGAGAGCACCTTCTTCAGCTGGGCGGACATGTACGGGCGCAGCGGGACGTTCGGGGCGGCCTTCTCGCCGACCCAGAGCAGTTCCTCGTTGACGAAGCCGTAGAGCCGCTTGCCGCCCGAGTACTCCGGGGAGCCCTCGATCCGGGCCACCGCGTCGGTGGAGACGTCGATCTGCGGCTTGCCGTCGGCCAGCTCGCCGTACCAGATCTCCACCGTGCCGTCGTCGCGGACGGAGGAGATCTCGATCCCGCGGGCACCGCTGGCGCCGTGCTGGTTGCTGGTGACACGCCAGAAGGCGTGCTCGTTCTCCAGCGGACGGACCTTCTCGCCCTCGTTGTCCAGCACCCAGCTGCGGGAGCGGAACTCCAGGAAGGGCCGTCCGTCGTGACGGATGACGATCTCCTGGCCGAAGTTGCACTTCTCGGTGTCCTGGCCCTCCGCGCCCGGCAGGGGGGCGTAGACGCCCGCGCCCTCCCAGGTGCCGAGGAGGAAGGCCAGCGGGACGACGTCCTTGTGGAGGTCAGAGGGGATCTCGATCATGTTCCTGGTCGCTGTCGTCGGTGCGGGATCACTTCAACCGTACGGCAGTCGCTCAGCGCTGGCCCTGGTACAGCTTCATCACCGAGAAGACGGCGAACCAGGTGATCAGCACGGCCATGAGGGCCAGCAGACCGTCGAAGAAGATTTCCAGACCGGACACGGGGGGCTCCCAGGGCGGCGACAGTGTGTGGATTTTGCTGCGGCTCACTCTATCCGGCGGGCATCGACGGGTCTCGGCGAGCCCCACCATGTCGGCGATCTAGGTGTACTGACCACGGAGGTTGGTGACGGGGTTCACGGTGCGGTGATCTTGAAATGAGTGAGGGCCTTCTGGCCAGGTGTGGATTGCGACATCTACCCCAGCGCCAGAAAGGCCCTCATGCCACACCGTAACGCACCGCTGACCGAGACCGGACGCCTGCGCCTTGCCCGCTGCGTGGTCGAGGACGGCTGGCCGCTGCGGCGGGCCGCCGAGCGCTTCCAGGTCTCGCCCACCACGGCCAAGCGCTGGGCCGACCGCTACCGCGCTCTCGGCGAGGCCGGCATGGCGGACCGGTCCTCGCGCCCGCACCGCAGCCCCTGGCAGACCCCGACCCGCACCGAGCGGCGGATCATCAAGGTCCGCGTCCTCCGGCGCTGGGGACCCGCCCGCATCGCCTACCTGCTGCGGCTCAACCCGGCCACCGTGCACCGCGTCCTGACCCGCTACCGCCTCGCCCGCCTGGCCCACCTCGACCGCACCACCGGCCGCGTCATCCGACGCTACGAGCACTGCGCACCAGGCGAGTTGGTCCACGTCGACATCAAGAAGCTCGGCAACATCCCCGACGGCGGAGGCCACCAGGCCCTCGGACGCCAGGCAGGCCGCAAGAACCGCTCCGGAGCCGGCTACAGCTACCTCCACAACGCCGTCGACGACCACTCCCGCCTGGCCTACAGCGAGATCCTGCCCGACGAGCGCAAGGACACCGCCACGGCGTTCTGGGCCCGGGCGAACGCCTTCTTCGCCCGGGCCGGAATCACCGTCCAGCGCGTGCTGACCGACAACGGCTCCTGCTACAAGTCACACGCCTGGCGCGATGCCCTCGCCGCCGAGGGCATCGCGCACAAACGCACCCGCCCCTACCGGCCACAGACCAACGGCAAGGTCGAACGCTTCAACCGCACCCTGCTCGACGAATGGGCCTACGCCCAGCCCTACCGCAGCGAGCAGGAGCGCCGCGACGCCTACCCCGCCTGGCTGCACACCTACAATCACCACCGCGGACACACCGCACTCGCAGGCAAGCCACCCGCCAGCCGCGTTCCCAACCTCACGGGTCAGTACATCTAGGGTGTCGGGCATGTCGTCTCAGAAGAAGCTCGTCATCAAGGTCACCGCCGGAGCGGACGCGCCGGAGCGGTGCTCGCAGGCGTTCACGGTGGCGGCGGTCGCCGTCGCCAGCGGGGTCGAGGTCTCGCTCTGGCTGACCGGGGAGTCGTCCTGGTTCGCCCTGCCCGGGCGGGCGGCGGAGTTCGAGCTGCCGCACGCGGCCCCGCTGCCGGACCTGCTGGAGTCGGTCCTGGCGGCCGGCACGGTCACCCTCTGCACCCAGTGCGCGGTGCGGCGCGGGATCGAGCAGAAGGACACCGTCGAGGGTGTCCGGATCGCGGGCGCCCAGGTCTTCGTCAGCGAGATCATGGCCGACGGCGTGCAGGCGCTCGTCTACTGATCCCGCCACGGGTCCTCACCGTCGGGGCGGCCTCGGTCGGGACGGTCGGGGCGGTCCCGGTCGTGGCCGGGCTCGCCCCACTTCGGGTCCTCCCAGCGCGGGTCGTCCCACCAGTCGTCCTCGGGGTCCCGCTTGTTGGCGAAGACCGCGGCGACGGGAGGGATCACCATCGCGACCACGCACATGCCGACCGCGGCCGGGACGGACCAGAACCGCACGACGCCCCAGGCCAGGACGAACAGCCCGAGGCAGACGCCCATCATGGCGAAGTAGTAGCGGTGTCGCCGACGTGCATGCACACCTCCACGGTATGCCCGAGGGCCCCCGCGTGGCAGGGGCCCTCGGTGACGCCGGTCCGTCGTGGACGGTCGGACCGCGACGGTCAGACCGCGATCGCGACCTCGGTCAGGTTGCCCTGGGAGGCGACCACCTGGCGGTCCACGGTCTGGCCCGGGATGAGCGCCCGCAGGGTCCACTTGCCCGGGCGGGCGAAGAACCGGAACTGGCCGGTCGCCGAGGTGGGCACCTCAGCCGTGAACTCGCCGCCCTCGTCGAGCAGTCGGACGTAGCCGTTGACCGGCTCGCCGTCGCGGGTCACGGAACCCTGGATGATCGTCTCGTTCGCCACGTCAACTCCTGCCAGGTCAGGCCCACCGGCCTTCGCACCGCACATGTCTTGTCTTCCCTTCAGCCTTACGGGTGGAGCAGGCGGCTCAGTTGCCGAGCTCGATCGGCACGCCGACGAGGCTGCCGTACTCGGTCCAGGAACCGTCGTAGTTCTTCACGTTCTCCTGGCCGAGCAGCTCGTGCAGGACGAACCAGGTGAGCGCGGAGCGCTCGCCGATGCGGCAGTAGGCGATGGTGTCCTTCGCCAGGTCGACGCCCTCGGCCTCGTACAGGGCCTTGAGCTCGTCGTCGCTCTTGAAGGTGCCGTCGTCGTTGGCGTTCTTCGCCCACGGGATGTTGCGCGCGGAGGGCACGTGGCCGGGGCGCTGCGACTGCTCCTGCGGGAGGTGGGCCGGGGCGAGCAGCTTGCCCGAGAACTCGTCGGGCGAGCGGACGTCGACCAGGTTGAGGGTGCCGATGGCGGCGAGCACGTCGTCGCGGAAGGCGCGGATCGAGGAGTCGACGGCCTGCGCCGTGTACTCGGTCGCGGCGCGCTGCGGCACCTCGGCGACCAGGTCGCGGGAGTCGAGCTCCCACTTCTTGCGGCCGCCGTCGAGCAGGCGGACGTCGCCGTGGCCGTACAGCTTGAAGTACCAGTAGGCGTACGAGGCGAACCAGTTGTTGTTGCCGCCGTACAGGACGACGGTGTCGTCGTTGGCGATGCCCTTGGCGCTGAGCAGCGCCTCGAAGCCGGCCTGGTCGATGAAGTCGCGGCGGACCGGGTCCTGGAGGTCGGACTTCCAGTCGATCCGGACGGCGTTGCGGATGTGGTTCTTGTCGTAGGCGGAGGTGTCCTCGTCGACCTCGACGATGACGACCTTCGGGTCGTCCAGGCGGGCCTGGACCCAGTCGGCGTCGACCAGGACGTCGCTGCGGCTCATGGTGATGTTCTCCATCCGGGGGCGGTTTGCGGAAGGTGGTGCTGCTGATGGCTGCTTCGGGTGCTGCGGCGCAGCGGGGGTGCGGTCGCCCGCCGGGCGCCGGTCCGAATTCCTGTCCGAATAGTGGGACATGCGGCGGCGTGCGGTGCGAGCGGGCGAGAGGTGCGGAGCTGGGCGGCCGCGCCCGGCCCGAGGGGCCGGCACAGGTCACCGGAGAAATCGGCGGCGGGCGGCAACTGCCCTGCCAGGACGCCGAGTCAGCGCATTCGACACAGACAGGCGGCCACGCGGCACAGGTCTACCGCCCGCCGCTTCGTGAGGTCCGTCTGTCGCTTCATGCCGACGATGCTAGGGACACCCGAGGCCCGCTGTCATCAGCGTATCGAATACCGAGACCAGATCGCTCGCATGCTGGGATTTGACCCTTCTATGGGCAACGGGAACCGGCCACGGCCCGGCCGACGGGGCCCCGGGGGCCGGTCCGGGGGCGGGGACAGCACCGCTCCGCGGCCGGTGCTGGACAGCCCGTCTCGCGGAGCGGAACGGCGGACGGCGCGGTCCGGCCGGCCGACGGTCAGCCGATGAGCTTGACGTCCTTGCCGTCGAAGGCCAGCCGGAAGCCGTCCTCCTGCGGCGTCACCGAGGCGAGGTTCAGCCCGGCGGGCAGCGCGGCGAGGGTGAAGCTGATCGGGGCGATGGCCTGGTCGGACACCCCGGCGAGCAGCGAGGCCATCGCGCTGATCCGGAAGCCGTCCACCGTCACGGTGTTGCCCTTGTTGTGGACCGAGGCCTCGCCGACCGGGAACGGCCCGAGCGAGGCCTTGACCTTGCCCGGCCCGCCGTAGGAGAGGCTCAGCCTGGTGCCGCCGCCGAGCGAGAGCCGGCCCGCGTTCGGCACCAGCTCCGAGGCCGGCGGCAGCAGCCGCGACAGGTCCGCGTAGTCGATCAGACCGGACCCGGAACCGGTGTCCACGGTGGCGCTGCTCATGTTGTCGCTGACCTCGACACCGGAGAGTCTGGCCGAGAAGGAGTGCAGCGCGACCTTGTCCTTGCCCTCGCCGACGGTCAGCCCGTCCGCGGAGATCCGCACATCGTCCAGCTTCTGCGTGACGACCTGGGTGAGGAACGGGAAGCCCTCGATCGACACGTGCGGCTTCTGGCTCATCCGGCCGCTCTTCAGGATCTGGTCGGCCGCCTCGTCCTCGGCGACCCCCACGGCTATCCGGTCGGCCCCCACCAGCACCCCCGAGAGCACCACCAGGCCGATGGTCGTCTTCAGCCAGCCGCGCATCGCTCTCCCCCGTCGTCGCCGGTCGCTGTCGTTCGCTGTTGTGCACTGCGCCGTCCTGGCACCGCGATCACGCCGCGGTCGGTCCGCGCGGCGACGGATCCGGGTGCTCCGGTACGGCCGCTGCGCCCGACCGTACGACGTCCCGCCCCGGAGCATGGTTCCGGGGCGGGACGTCGTGGGGAAGGCCGCGTCGCGGCGGCGGTCAGCCGAGCAGGTCCGTGGCGATCCACACCAGCGGCGCCGCGACCGCGAGCGGCAGTGCCACGCCCGCCGTCATGTGCACGAACCGGGACGGGAAGTCGTACCCCGCCACCCGGCGGCCGATCAGCGCGCCGAGACCGGCCGCCGCGCCCAGCGCCGGCGGGGCGCCGACCGCGAGGCCCAGCCCGACCGCCGCGAGCAGGCCCAGCAGCGGGCCCAGCCACTTCGGCCCGGGCAGCGGCGCGGCCGCCAGCAGCGTCGCCAGCGCGACCGCCCCGACCGCCGCCGGCACCCAGTCCGACAGCAGCAGCGCCGTGCAGAGCACCGTCACCACGGTGGCCGAACCGAGCACGGTGAGCGCGTAGAACCGCTCCTTCGGATCGGCCGGCCGGAACGTCTGCAGCACCAGGACCAGCAGGAAGAACCCGCCGAGCGTGCCGACCACCGCCGCCGTGCCGCCGTCCTCGTCGGCCAGCAGCACAGCCACGTCGGCCACCACGCCGGACAACGCGGCCAGCGCGATGCCCTGGCGGGCCGGCCACATGCCGTTCAGCCGGAACCAGCCGGCCGCCGTCAGGCCCTGGAGCAGCACGAGCACCAGTGCCAGCCCGATCTGGCCGAGCGCCGCGCCACCGGCCAGCAGGGCGGCGGCACCGGCGGTGATCAGCGCCGGCTGGAGGCCGGGGTCGTTGATCGGCGAACCGGTCCGGACGGCGGGCGCCGCCGGAGCGGCGGCCCGGACCGGGACCGGGGCCGGGGCGGTGAACGGCGCGGTGAACGGCGCGGTGAACGGCGCGGCCGGAGCCGCAGGGGCGCCGTGGCCACCGGGCGCCGGGTGCGCGTTCTGCGCGGCGCGGGCCGCCCTGGCCGCACGGGCGGCGGCCGGGTCGGTCAGCACGGGGGCCGGCGGCTCCGGGAGCTTCAGGGTCATCGTCGGCTGGTCGAGGCCCTGCCCCTGGTCCGGCACGGGCGTCTGAGCCGGGGCGTGGGCCTGCACCGGGGCCGGGGCCTGCGCATGGGCCGGGGCCTGGCCGTACGGGGCCCCGGCGGGGGCCTGGCCCTGCGGCCGGCCGTGCCGGGCCCGGGGCCGGTCGTGGCCGGGGAACGGCTCCGCCGGCCGGCCCTGGCCGCCCGGCGGCACCGCGCCGGACACCCGCACGGGCGGGAGCAGCGCCGTCGCGGCGTCGTCCAGCGGCGGCACCGGCGGGAGCAGCGCCGTGGCGGCGTCGTCCACGCCCGGCCCCGCGCCGTACGGCGGCTGCCCGTAGGCCTGCTGTCCGTACGGCTGCTGCTGCGGGTGCCCCGGCTGCTGCGCCGAGGGTCCGCCGTACGGCGGCACACCCGTCCCGGGGGCGTGCGGCTGCGCCGCGAGCCCCTGCTGCGCATAAGGATCCGGCGCGTACCCCTGCTGGGGGGCGTACGGATACGGCGGCTGCTGGGGGTGGTACCCCTGCGCCCCCGGCTGCTGCTCCTGCGGCGCCTGCTGCTGAGGCTGAGGCTGAGGCTGCCCGTACGGGTACTGCGGCGGCTGCGGCCGGTGCTGCCTCGGCGGGCCCTCGGGGGCCCCGTTCGTCCCGGTCACGCCGCTCACCCGCCCGCGAACGGCGGGAGGACCTCGACGCTGCCGCCCTCGCTGAGCGCCACCGTCGTGTGGTCACGGCCGCCCACCGGCGAACCGTCCACCAGGTAGGAGCAGTGGCCGAGCAGCAGGACCAGCTTCGGCCGGTCGGCGTGCCGCGCCCTGGCCTCCGCCAGGGCCTCGGCCAGGGTCGCCGCCAGGTACGGCTCCTCGGCCAGCCCGGCCTCCGACTTCGCAGCCGCCCAGTAGCGGATGGTTCCGCTCACCCGGACGGCGGCCGCCGGGTCGTGCCCGGTGGTCGCACCCATGGCAACCCCTTCTTGTTCGTCCTCGCCCGTTCCCGGGTACCCCGGCCGGGTCCACCACCGGAAGCGTCCGCGCCTCGCCCGAAAGGTGTACTCGCACGGTGCCGCCGATGTGCGTCCCATGATGTCGTGTTCGCCCGCACGAGCGGCAATCGCCCTGGCCCGGCCGCCGGTGGCGCCGTCGCGAAGCTGTGGCGGGGCTCACCCGGGGCGCGCCCGAAAAGGGCCGAACCGCCGGGTCGGAGCCCTCCCGGCCCGGGGACCGGTCGGCTATCCTCGACCCCTGAGGGATCCGGGCAGAGTCGCCCCCGGGTCCTTTTGTGCTTTCAGGACGCCAGTACGGACGTTCTTGCGAATTGTCGGCCCACCCCCGGCGGTCCGCGGGAACCGCCCCCGCCACCCGCGCGGCACAACGACGTGCCGGGCCCGGCAGGGGCGTCGGACAACCCCGGCTCCGGGCCGCCGCCCGGGACGGGCCAGGACCGGAAGGTTCGCGGGATGAACAGGGCAGAAACGGTGCATCGCGGGTTGCGGGACCCCCGGCGCGCGCCCCGTTCGGCCGTCCGCGTCGGCGGATCCAACGGTTCCCACCGGGCGTCCGCCTCCTCCCCCTCACCAGCACGTGCGCCATCCGGCTGTGGCGGCAGCCGGAACGCGACCGCGACGACCCGGAAAGGGGACTACCGGGTATGAGTTCTCTGCTCCTCCTCACCAACGCGCTGCAGCCCTCCGCGGAGGTACTGCCCGCGCTCGGCCTGCTGCTGCACAGCGTCCGGGTGGCGCCCGCCGAGGGTGCCGCCCTGGTCGACACCCCCAGCGCCGACGTCATCCTGGTGGACGGCAGGCGCGACCTGCCGCAGATCCGCAGCCTCTGCCAGCTGCTGCGCTCCACCGGCATCGGCTGCCCGCTGATCCTGGTGGTGACCGAGGGCGGCCTGGCCGCCGTCACCGCGGAGTGGGGCATCGACGACGTCCTGCTCGACACCTCCGGCCCGGCCGAGGTCGAGGCCCGGCTGCGGCTCGCCCTCGGCCGGCTCCAGGTCACCACCGACGACAGCCCGATGGAGATCCGCAACGGCGACCTCTCGGTCGACGAGGCCACCTACTCGGCCAAGCTCAAGGGCCGGGTGCTCGACCTCACCTTCAAGGAGTTCGAGCTGCTCAAGTACCTCGCCCAGCACCCCGGCCGGGTCTTCACCCGGGCGCAGCTGCTGCAGGAGGTCTGGGGCTACGACTACTTCGGCGGCACCCGGACCGTCGACGTGCACGTCCGGCGGCTGCGGGCCAAGCTCGGCGTCGAGAACGAGGGCCTGATCGGCACCGTTCGCAACGTCGGCTACCGCTTCGTCGTCCCGGAGAAGCCCGACAAGGGCGAGCGCCCCGACCAGGCCGCCCGGCGCCCCGCGACGGTCCTGGAGGCCTGACCCGGCGGGCCGGGCGGGCCCACCCCGAACCGCCCGGCCCGGCCTGTCCGGATTCGCCCCACCCCGTCCTGGAGCCGCCCCCGGAACGGCCCCGACCGGGTGCGATCCCCACTGCCCGGCCGCACACCACACGCGTAGACTCCCCCCGTGGCCAAAGTGACGCGCGACGATGTAGCCCGACTGGCTGGTACCTCGACCGCGGTCGTCAGCTACGTGATCAACAACGGGCCGCGGCCGGTCGCGCCCGCCACCCGGGAGAAGGTGCTCGCCGCGATCGAGCAGCTCGGCTACCGGCCGAACAGCGTCGCGCAGGCGATGGCCTCCCGCCGCACCAACCTCATCGGCATGGTCGTCCCGGACGCCCGCCAGCCGTTCTTCGCCGAAATGGCGCACGCCGTGGAACGGGCCGCCTCCGAACGCGGCAAGCTGGTGCTGATCGGCAACTCCGACTACGTCGACGACCGCGAGGTCCACTACGTCCGCGCCTTCCTCGGCATGCGGGTCTCCGGCCTGATCCTGGTCAGCCAGGGTCCCTCCCAGCGGGCCGCCGAGGAGTTCGCCGCCATGGAGGGGGCGAAGGTCGTGCTGCTGCACCGCCGCCCCGAGGCGATCGACGACGTCGCGGTGGTCACCGACGACGTGGGCGGCGCCGAGACCGTCGTCCGCCACCTGCTGGAGGTGCACGGGCACCCGTACGTGGCCTGCTTCGGCGGCCCGGTCGAGTCCCCCGCCCCCGGCGACCCGGTCATCGACCACGTCGAGGGCTGGCAGCGCGCCATGGACGCGCACGGCCTGCCGACCGAACCGCACCTGATCGACGCGCCCTTCCACCGCTACGGCGCCTACGACGTCGCCCTCGGCGTGCTGCGCTCCGAGAACCGCCCCCCTGCGATCTTCTGCTCCACCGACGACCAGGCCATCGGTGTCCTGCGGGCCGCCCGCGAGGTGGGCCTGCGGGTGCCGGAGGACCTCGCCGTGGCCGGCTTCGACGACGTGCCGGAGGCCGCGCTGGCCGACCCGCCGCTGACCACCGTCGCCTCCGACCGCGACGCGATGGCCCGGGCCGCGGTGGACCTCGTCCTGGACGACTCGCTGATGGTGCCCGGATCGGACACCGAGCGGGTCCGCAAATTCCCGTCCCGCCTGGTCGTACGGCGTTCCTGCGGCTGCTCCCCGGACGGCGCCGGATCGTAGCGCGGGCCACGGCCTGACCAGGCTTTATGAGAAGTCAACGGGCTTCTCGGACCCTTCTGAGCGCACTCTCACCGGATTCTCATCCGCCGGGCGGAGCTTGGTCGCCATGAGCGATCACCAGCAGTGGCAGCACCGCACCGACGGCCCGAACGACGGACCGTCCGAGTACCCGGCCGGGTCCCACGAGGACCGGGTCGTCCCGGGCACCGTCCTCGGCGGCAGCCGGTACGAGCGCACCGGTCACGAGAGCACCGAGCACGACAGCACCGGGTACGGCAGCGCCGCCCACCCCGCCGCCGGCACCCCTCCCCCTCCCCCGCTCCCGCCGTTCCCGCCCGAGCCGACCGGCCCGGCACCGTCCGGCGGCCCCGGCCACCGGGCCCGGCGCGGCCTGCTGCGCGGGCGGCTAGCCCTGGTCACCGCCGTCGCCGCGGTCGCCGCCGTCCTCGGCGGGGTCACCGGCGGCGTCGTCGCCGCCCAGGGCCACGGCTCGGTGAGCCGCACCGGCACCGTCGCCAGCCCGGTCGTCGCCCGCTCCGACGGCAGCGCCGACGTCGCCGCCGTCGCGGCCGCCGTCTCGCCCAGCGTCGTCCAGATCACGGTGCAGACCGCGAACGGAACCGCCACCGGCACCGGCGTGGTGCTCACCGCCGGCGGCCAGATCCTCACCAACTACCACGTGGTCTCCGGCGCGGCCGGCGGCGGCCGGATCACCGTCACCTTCCACGACGGCTCCACCGCCACCGCCGCCCTCACCGGCACCGACAAGAGCCTGGACGCCGCCGTGATCACCGCGAGCGGCGCCAAGCAGCTCACCCCCGCCGTGCTCGGCGACTCCTCCGCCGTCGCGGTCGGCGACCCGGTCGTCGCCATCGGCAACCCCGAGGGCCTCACCGGCACCGTCACCTCCGGCATCATCAGCGCCGAGCACCGCGAGGTCACCGTCCAGCTCGACGAGGGCACCACCAGCGGCAACGGCGGCTTCGGCCTCCCCAACCTGCCCGGACTGCGCGGCAGCGCCCCGCAGAACAGCGGCAGCACCACCACCTACCAGGCCTTCCAGACCGACGCCGCGCTCAACCCGGGCAACTCCGGCGGGCCGCTGATCAACGCCTCGGGGCAGGTCATCGGCATCAACTCGGCGATGTACTCGCCGAGCGGATCGAGCGCCACCGCCGGCGGCAGCTCGGCCGGCAGCGTCGGCCTCGGCTTCGCCATCCCGATCGACGACATCAAGCAGGTGCTGCCCAAGCTGCAGTCCGGCCAGAACGTCTGAGCACGTCCGACAATTGACCCGAGCAGGGCCTCCCGCCACCAGAAAGGGCAACCGCCGATGACCCCGTCCGCCGACGACCGCACCCCCGCCGAGCCCGGGCAGCAGAACACCGCCCGGCTCCTCGTGGTCGACGACGAACCCGCCCTCCGGGACGCCCTGGAGAGCAGCCTCGTCTTCGAGGGCTACGAGGTCGCCACCGCCACCGACGGCTACGAGGCCCTCGAATCCGTCGAACGCGACCGGCCGGACCTCGTCCTGCTCGACATCATGATGCCCCGGATGGACGGCCTCACCGCCGTCCGCCGGATGCGCTCGCGCGGCGACACCGTCCCGGTGCTGATGCTCACCGCCCGCGACGCCGTCGGCGACCGGGTCACCGGCCTCGACGTCGGCGCCGACGACTACCTCGCCAAGCCCTTCGAACTCGACGAGCTGCTCGCCCGGGTGCGCGCCCTGCTGCGGCGCAACGCGCTCGCCAACGAGGCCGCCGCCCGGGCGGCCGCCGTCGAGGAGGAGACCGACGTCCTGGCCTTCGCGGACCTGCGGATGAACACCGCCACCCGCGAGGTCACCCGGTCCGGCCAGCCGGTCGAACTGACCCGCACCGAGTTCATGCTGCTGGAGATGTTCCTCGCCCACCCCCGCCAGGTGCTCACCCGGGAGCAGATCCTCAAGGCGGTCTGGGGCTTCGACTTCGAGCCCTCCTCCAACTCGCTGGACGTGTACGTGATGTACCTGCGCCGCAAGACCGAGCAGGGCGGCCTGCCCCGGGTCATCCAGACCGTCCGCGGGGTCGGCTACGCGCTCCGCCCGGCAGCCGGCACCGCGGCGTGAGCCCCACCGTCCCGCCGCCGCCGCTAGCCCCGCCGCGCATCCCGCGCCGCCACGGCCGGCTCATCACCTGGTACCAAGCCCGCTCCCTGCGCAGCCGGTTCGCCCTCCTCACCGCGGCGGCGGTCGCGGTGGCGATCGCCCTGTCAGCCCTGGCCTGCTGGTTCATCGTGGAACGGAAGCAGTACGACCTGGTCAAGCAGGACCTCGCCGGAGCACCACCGCTGCAGCCGGCTCCGCCGCAGCTCACCAAGCCGATCTGCGCCACCACTCCGCAAGCGGCGTTGTCCATGGTGGCCGCCACCCAGACCGTCCTCACCGACCCTCCCCGTTTCGACCTCCAGCTGGTCTCCGCCGACTGGTCCACGGTGTGTCTGCGCATCACGTCGACCAGAGCCATCGAACTCCACCCCAGCGACCGGACGATCCTGACGCTCAAGGCCGGTGAATCCCGGACGCGGGCGGGCAACTACACCGACGGCACACCCGCGATGGTCAAGCTCGCCTGGTACTACGACCGTGACACCGGCCAGCGGGTCGTGGTGATGAACGCGCTGTCCACCAAGCCCGTCGAGGAATCCCTCCGCCAGCTCGCCTTCCTGCTCGGCGGCGTCGCCCTCGGCGGGATCGTCCTCGCCGCCGTCGCCGGGCGGCTCGTCGCCCGCTCCGCCCTCAAGCCGGTCGACCAGCTCACCGACGCCGTCGAGCACATCGCCCGGACCGAGGAGGTCGGCAGCACCATCGCGGTCCAGGGCGACGACGAGATCGCCCGGCTCTCCACCTCGTTCAACTCCATGAGCACCGCCCTCGCCAACTCCCGCGAACGGCAGACCCGGCTGATCGCCGACGCGGGCCACGAGCTCCGCACCCCGCTCACCTCGCTGCGCACCAACGTCGACCTGCTGATCCGCAGCGACGACACCGGCCGGCCGCTCCCGCCCGCCACCCGCACCAAGCTGCTCGGCAATATGAAGGCCCAGATGCAGGAGCTCACCCTGCTGATCGGCGACCTGCTCCAGCTCTCCCGGCCGGACTCGCCGAAGCCGGTCCGCACGCCCTCCGTGGTGGCCGTGCACGAGATCGCCGAGCGGGCGGTCGAACGCGCCAAGCTGCGCGGCCCGGGGCTGGTCTTCGAGACCTCCACCGCGCCCTGGTTCGTCCACGCGGACGCCGCCGGACTGGAGCGGGCGGTGATCAACCTGCTGGACAACGCGGTCAAGTACAGCCCGCCCGGCGGCACCATCGCGGTCCGGCTGGACGGGGGTGTGCTGACCGTCCGCGACCACGGTCCCGGCATTCCGCAGGACGAGCTGCCGTACGTCTTCGACCGGTTCTGGCGCTCCCCGTCCTCGCGTCAGCTCCCGGGCTCCGGCCTCGGCCTGTCGATCGTCGCGCAGAGCGTCCGGGAGGCCGGCGGCGAGGTGTCGCTCGGCCCGGCCCAGGACGGCGGCCCGGGCGCGCTGGCCACCGTCCGGCTCCCCGGCGGCCCCTCCCCCGAGTAGAGCCCGGCCCGCAGGCACGAAAAAAGGGCGGGGCGCCCCGACAGCGCCCCGCCCCGGCCCGCTCACGGCCAGCGACCCTCGACTCAGTCGATGGTGCTGCCCGGGCCGATGACCTTGATGCGGTCCTGCGCCGGCGCCTTCAGCGGCGCGGCGGCCGAGCTGTTGGCACCGAGGTAGGTGGCGAAGACGTCCAGGTCGGAGGCGCCGACGAGCTTGTCGGTGCCGGCCGCGAAGGCCGGGAAGCCGTCGCCGCCGCCGGCCAGGAACTCGTTGGCCGCGACCCGGTACTTGGCGGCCGGGTCGATCGGCGCGCCGTTCAGGCGGATCGAGTCGACGACGACCCGGTCGGCGCCCTTGTTGCGCATGTCCAGGGTGTAGGCGAGGCCCTTGGACGGCTGCAGGATCTTCGGCGAGGCGTCGTTGGAGCCGCTCACCTGCTGCTGCAGCAGCTGGATCAGCTGGGCCCCGGTCAGCGTCTTGACCTGCATCATGTTGGTGAACGGCTGGACGGTGAACGCCTCGCCGTAGGTCACCACACCGTCGCCCTCGGCGCCGCTCTGCTTGTAGACCAGGTCGGAGCGGATGCCGCCGGGGTTCATGAAGGCGATCTGCGCGCCACCCTTGTCGGCGGCCGCGAGACCGGCCTGCTGGGCGTCGGCGATGACGTCGCCGAGCGGCTTCTCCGGGTCGCTGTTGCCACGGCCGTTGATGTCCGAGGCGATGTAGCCCAGCGGACGGTTGGCGATCGGGGCGGCGAGCTTGGAGTAGTGCGAGATCAGCTCCGTCATGTCCGGAGCCTTCTCGACGGTCCGGCGCACGATGTGGTTCTCGGCCTTGACCGACGGCCGGACGATCGCGCCGGTGGTCTTGTCGAGCTTCAGGTCGATCTCGGTGTACAGCCGGCCGAACGAGGCGGCGCTGGTCACCGAACGCGGCACGCCCTGCGGGTCGGGGATGGTGCAGGCGTACGCGTTGTGGGTGTGGCCGGTGACGATGGCGCCGACCGCCGGGTCGATCCGCTTGGCGATGTCGACGATCGGGCCGGAGATGCCCTCGCCGGCCGCGCCGCAGTCGTAGTTGTAGGTGCTGCTGGCCGGCAGGCCGCCCTCGTGGATCAGCGCGACGATCGAGTTGACGCCCTTGGCCTTCAGCTCGGCGGCGTACTTGTTGATCGTGCTGACCTCGTTGGCGAACTTGAGGCCCTTGACACCCTCGGCGGTGACGATGTTCGGCGTGCCCTCCAGGGTGACGCCGATGAAGCCGACCTTCACGCCCTGCGACTTGGTCACCCAGTACGGGGCCAGCAGCGGCTTGCCGGTCTTCTCGTTGGTGACGTTGGCCGAGAGGTAGTTGAAGTTGGCGCCCTTGAACGTGCGCCCCTCCTCGTAGCAGCCGTCGGTCGGGTGGCAGCCGCCGTCCTGGAGCCGGAGCAGCTCGGCGGAGCCCTCGTCGAACTCGTGGTTGCCCACCGAGGTGACGTCCAGGCCGAGCTTGTCCAGCGCCTCGATGGTGGGCTCGTCGTGGAACAGCGCGGAGGTCAGCGGCGAGGCGCCGACCAGGTCGCCGGCGGCGACGGTGATCGAGTCGTCCGCGGGGATCCGGGCCTGGCGCAGCGCGGTGGCCAGGTACTCGATGCCGCCGGCCGGGGTGCTGACCGGCTGGCCGGTGGCCGGGTCGATCTCCCGGATCGTGCCGGAGGAACCGGCCGGGGGCTCCAGGTTGCCGTGCAGGTCGTTGATGGCCAGCAACTGGAGGTTGACGGTCTTGGGCTTCTTGGCGGTCGCGGCCTGGGCCGCGGACGGCATGGCCACCGTGCCGACGAGGCCGGCGGCGGCGACGACGGCCAACGCAGACCGTCGGGTTCTGACGGAGAGCATGTAGGGGGTCCCCTGCACCTGTGAGAGCGCCCAGCTGTGGACAGGCCCGGGCGCGCGAGACGAGTGTCGTTGCGCGAGTGCAGCCTAGGGTCAACGCGCGTAGCTGTCAGGCCCCTGGACGTAACGACAGGGTTACCTACTGACGAATCGTCGTCGGACTTTGCCCGCCGCGACGTCCCCCGCACCGCACCCGGACCGGCGCCCCACGGCGCGGGCCCGGGGCCCGGGACCGCGCCCCGGGCCCGCCGGATCCGGGCTCAGATCCCCGGCTCGGCCGCCAACTGGTGGTCGGCGCGCACCCGTTCGGCCACCGCGTCCTCGGTCATCGCCCGGTCGGTGTAGACCAGTGGGCGCTCCGCGTCGGTGATGATGTGCTTCACCACCTGGACGTTGCCGTTGACGTCCCAGACCGCGATGCCCGGCGAAAGTGTGGGGATGATCTCCACCGCCCAGCGCGGCAGCCCGAGCACCCGCCCGGTGGCCCGCGCCTCCTCGGCCTTCTGCATGTAGATCGTCCGGGTGGAGGCCATCTTGAGGATCGCCGAGGCCTCCTTGGCCGCCGCCCCGTCCACCACGTCCGACAGGTGGTGCACCACGGCCACGAAGGACAGGCCGAGCCGGCGGCCGAACTTCAGCAGCCGCTGGAACAGCTGCGCCACGAAGGGGCTGTTGATGATGTGCCACGCCTCCTCGACCAGGAAGATCCGCTTCTTGCGGTCCGGCCTGATCCAGGTGTGCTCCAGCCAGACGCCGACGATCGCCATCAGGATCGGCATCGCGATCGAGTTGCGGTCGATGTGCGACAGGTCGAAGACGATCAGCGGAGCGTCCAGGTCGATGCCGTCGGTGGTCGACCCGTCGAACATGCCCCGCAGGTCACCGTCGACCAGCCGGTCCAGCACCAGCGCCACGTCCAGGCCCCAGGACTGCACCTCGTCCACGGCCACCCCCAGCGACTCCACCGAGGACAGGTCGGGGCTGCGCAGGGTGTCGATGATGTCGTCCAGCACCGGCTGCCGGTCCCGGACCGTCGCCACCACATGCCCGTGCGCGGCCTTCAGCGCGAAGCCGGCCCGCTCCTCCAGACCGCGCCCCATCGCCACCTCGACGATGGTCCGCAGCAGCGACAGCTGCCCGGTCTGGGTGATCGCCGGGTCCAGCGGATTGAGCTTCACCCCGCCGTCCCTGGCCGCCATCGGGTCCAGCCGGATCGACTTTATGCCCAGCGCGTTCGCGATCAGGTTCCACTCGCCGACCCCGTCCTCGCCCTGCGCGTCCAGGACCACCACCTGCCGGTCCCGGAACCGCAGCTGGCGCAGCACATAGGTCTTCTCCAGCGCCGACTTGCCGTTGCCGGACTCCCCCAGCACCAGCCAGTGCGGGGCGGGCAGCTGCTGGCCGTACAGCTGGAACGGGTCGTACACGTACCCCTTGCCGCTGTACACCTCCCGCCCGATGATCACCCCGGAGTCGCCCAGCCCGGGCGCGGCGGTCGGCAGGTACACCGCCTGCGCCTGGCCGGTCGAGGTGCGCACCGGCAGCCGGGTGGTCTCCACCTTGCCGAACGCCAGGCTGGTGAACGCGTCGGTGAGGTTGCCGATCGCCATACGGGGGCCTCCAGATCAGTCGCTCGGCCGGGACCCGCTCAGCGGCGGATACCGGTGGCGAACGGCAGGGTGTTGACGAACGCGCGGTGGTGCTCGCGGTCGCACCACTCCAGCTTCAGATAGCTCTTGCCGGCCGAGGCCCGGATCGTCCGCTTGTCCCGGGCCAGCGCGTCCGGATTGCGCGAGGAGACCGTGATGTACCCGACCAGGTTGACGCCGGCCGCGCCGGACGCCAGGTCGTCGCCCCGCTGGTCCACCCGGCCGGTGTGGGCCAGGTCGCGCGGGTCGACCGTGCGGTTCATCTTGGCGGCGCGGCTGGCCTCGGCCTCGTCGTTGGTCTTCTCGGTCAGCATCCGCTCGATGGCGACATCGGTCGGCTCCAGGTCCATCGTCACCGCCACCGTCCGGATCACGTCCGGGGTGTGCACCAGCAGCGGCGCCAGGAAGTTGACGCCGACCGGGGTCAGCGGCCACTCCTTGATCCACGCGGTGGCGTGGCACCACGGCTCCCGGGTCGCCGACTCCCGGGTCTTCGCCTGAAGCAGCTGCGGGTGCGTGGCGTCCAGCTCGGCCGGCCAGGCGTTGCGCCTCGACATCGCCTGGATGTGGTCGATCGGGTGGTCCGGGTCGTACATCGAGTGCAGCAGCGAGGACAGCCGGGCCTGGCCCAGCGGCTGCCGCACCCGGATGTCCGCCTCCGCCAGCCGGGCGCAGATGTCGGTCAGCTCGCGGGCCATCACCGAGGCGAGGCCCTCGTCGTCCCGGGCCCGCCGGCCGGTGGCCGTCCGCCCCATCGCGTGCGCCTCGGCGGCGAGGTCCCGGGTGTAGTGCATGCACGCCACCAGGTACGCCCGGTGCTGCTCGGACGAGGTCGACACCATCGACTGCAACTGGTCGTACGAGTCCTGCAGCCAGTGCGGCGCACCCGGGTCGCCGCGCCGCTCCACGTCCTTGGCGTGCGCGTCCGGGTCGGCCGGCAGGGTCCGGGCCAGGATCTGCAGCCGGGTCACGAAGCCGTCCCCGTTCGCGACGTGCTTCAGCAGCGTCCCGAACCGGTCGACCAGCGCCTCCTGGTCCTCCGAGTCGCGCAGCCCGACACCCGGGCCCTCGATCTCGATCGCCGCCGTCACCGTGCGCCGCTCCAGGTGCATCAGCACCGCGACCTCGTCCGGCCCGAACGGCGCCGACAGCCAGCGCAGCCGCCCGACCCCGGGCGGCGGGCCGATCTCCACCTCACGGCCGTCCAGCCGCGTCCCGGCGTCGACCGCGTCCGACTTCCACACCGCCCGCCCGCTGCGGACCGTCCGCCGGTAGGTGCGGTTGATCTCCACCCACTTGTAGAACGTCCGGCGCCGGTACGGCACGTACACGGCCGCGATCGCCAGCGCCGGCAGACCCACCAGACCCGCGATGCGCAACGGCAGGACCGGCATCAGCAGACCCCAGAGCATGCCGAGGAACGCGCCGAAGATGATCAGCACGATCTCGCCGGACTCCCGGTTCCGGCCGATCGGCGCGTTCGGGCGGGCCTTGCCGATCAGGTAGGTGCGGCGCTGGTGCACATACGGCTGGGCGTACTGGGCCCCGTACTGGCCGAGCGGTTCGCTGCTCACTTACCCGTCACCCTCCCTTCGCTGGATTGCTGTCGCGGACCGGACCCGTGGCCTGGGCCGGCGGCCCGGCCTGCGGCGGCGTCGAGGGCGCCCGGGACGCGTGGGCGGCGATGCCCGGGGCGACCGAACCGCCACCGGCACCCCCACCGCCCCCGCCGCCCGGCGCACCGCGGTCGCCGTGCGTGCTGATGCCCTGCCGCATGAAGTTCGCGGTCCCGTTGATCATCGCCGACCCGGCGGACACCGCGCTCGCCCGGGCATGGCGCATGTTCATGATCTCGTCGCCGAAGCCCGGCACGAAGCGGTACACAGCGGCGCTCGCGAAGATCGACAGGAAGAGGATCGCCAGCCCCGACAGCACCCGGGCGAAGTCGTCGCTCGCCCCCGCCCCGGCCGACACCGCACCGGCCAGCCCGAGGATGATCACGATGATCGGCTTCGCCAGGTCCACCGCCAGCATCACCCCCGCCCAGCGGCGCACGTGCTTCCACAGCTGCTTGTCCACCAGCCCCGCGTACACCGCCGTCCCCAGCAGCGCGCCCACGTACAGCATCGCCGCCCGGATCAGCAGCTCGATCCAGAGCACCGCCGCGGCCAGCACGGCCACCAGCGAAGTGATGATCAGAATCAGCGGCCCGCCGCCGATGTCACCCTTCTCCAGGGTGTCCGCGAACCCGCCCAGATACGTCCCGGTGTCCGACTTCGTCCCCACCGCGATCGCCTTGGTCAGCCCGTCGGTCGCGCTCACCACCGTGTACAGGATCAACGGCGTGAACGCCGACGCAACCACCGTCAGCCAGAGGAACCCGATCGCCTCCGAGATCGCCGTCGTCAACGGCGCCCCGCGCACCGCCCGCTTGGTCACCGCGAGCAGCCACAGCACCAGGGTGACGACCGTCGACGCGGCGAACACCACCGCGTACTGCTGCAGGAACGACGCATTGGTGAAGTCCACCTCCGTCGTCCCGTCGATCGCCCCCGACAGCTTCCGCACCACCCACACCGCCGCCTGCGCACACCCCTTCGCCAGCGCCCCCAGCGGATCCGTCACCGCCCCGACCGTCCCGCCCCCGGGCAGCGAGGCCCCGCCGCCCGGCTTGTCGACACACAGAATGCCGTTGCCGGAGATGGGGAGATCGGGACAGCTCGCATTGGGTGTGGCCGACGGGGAGGGCGTCGCCGTCCCCGTCGGGGACGGCTCGGCGAAGACGCGCTGCGCCGCGAGCAGGGCCGCGAGCTGCACGGTCGCCAGCGCTCCCGCCAGCGTCCCCGCGCGGCGGACGGCGGGCCGGACGGCACCGCCGGCGGCGGCCCCCCCGCGCCCCGCTCGGCGGCCGGCCGACTGGTCGGCGGTCAGGTCAACGGGCATAGCGGAAACCCCCGAACTGCTGGACGGCGCCGGTGATCTCCTCGGCGGTGGCGGCCTGTTCGTCGCCCGGCATGGGCGCGGGCCCCTGCCGGCTTGCGTAGTCCGTGAGCTTCCAGTCGCCACCCGTCCAGCGCAGACCAAGGGTGAGCGTGAACCAGCTCGCCAGCACCGGCTGCACCGAGCGCTCGCCGGCCAGCCCGGTCAGACCGGTGCACCAGACCTCGACCTTGGTCTCGGTGTCGGTGTAGCCGACCGCCTTGGCGCCGACCGGGACGGTGCGGCTGACGAAGGTGAGGCCCTTGGGCGCGCGGCCCTGGGCGTCCAGTCCGTAGCGGGCCACGGTGTCGGCGCCGAACCCCTGGTCCAGCCGGGACTGGAGGGTCGGCGCGGCGGCCGGGTCGGCGATGGTGGTGACGATGGTGTGGCGGCTGTCGGTGCGGAACATCTCGGCGGAGCCGATGGCCACGGCGTAGTTGGCGGCAGCGGACTGGGCGCCCTGGTCGGTGTGCGGGAAGCCGGCGCCGATGCCGTTGACGGTGGCGGTCACCGGCTGGTCACCGCTGGGCGCGGGGCCCGCGCCGGAGGTGGCGGTGGCCGCGGCGGCCCGGTCGGCGGAGCGTCCGGTGGCGGCGGTGCCGGGGTCGGGCTTGCCCCGGTTGGCGATGGAGATCGCCAGGACGAGCAGGGTGACGATCACCAGGACGGTCAGCAGGGTCCGCAGCGGGCGCGCCTGACGTGCGCTCATCTGCGACGAGGGCTGTTCGCCGACCGGCAGCCGCGTTCGGGTGTGCGGCTGGTCGTCGGACAACGGCACGGCGGCCCTCCTGGTGCGGGGAGCCGGGGGCGGCTCCGGGGGCCCCTCCGGCCGTGGGCGGGCGGGAGGGAAGGGGTGGTGGATGGATTCCCGGCGTGGCGCCGGACATGCACGGATGCCCGGTCGGACGGTCCGGCAGTCGGAAGGTCGGACGATCGGACAGGTCGACCGGCAAGGATGCCGCGCCGTCCGCCGGCGCGTCACGACGGTCCGCCCCATGGGCGCCGTCGGCTCAGCCCCGGCTGTCCGCTCCGTCAGTCCGCTCCGTCAGTCCGGCCCGTGCTGCCCGATCGTCAGATCGCCATGCCGTACACAATGGTGAACAGAGTGCCAAGTGATCCAATGATGAACACGCCGGTCAGGCCGGCGATGATCAGCCCCTTGCCCTGTTCGGCGCCGAAACTGTCACGCATCGCGGTGGCGCCGATCCGCTGCTTGGCCGCACCCCAGACGGCGAGGCCGAGGCAGCCCAGGATCGCCACGGCCATGACGACCTCGATCATCACCCGGGCCTCCGAGCCGAGGCTCGCGAACGGCCCCCAGTCCGGGGCGATCCCGCCGATGATGGTGTCGATATTCGGCTTCTTTGGAGGGTCCTCGGCCAGGTGGCCGATCGCGATGCTGTGCACGCTGCTCTGGTTCATTTCCATCTCACCGCCCGATCAGGCAAATTCAAGGGCCCAGACCCCGCCCGCGCGAAGGGTCGGTACCTATTCTTGGCCAGATCTGATGTCGACTTGGCTGCTTCTCGCGGATTGGTCGTGAGGCATCGGACACGTACGCGAGGATGTCCACCGTACGAAGGATAGCGCTCACTCTTTGTATCTCTGATGATTGCGGTGAGCAACGCCTTCCGGGACACTTCGACTGACGATTCGTCGGGATGGTGCTGATGGTACTCCGGAAGGGCGCTACGGCCGCCGCTGCCGCAGGAGTTGTCGCGGTCGGCTTCATCGGGCTGGTGACGTTCGGGACGTATGCGGCGAGCGGGACTCCGCAGAGTCAGGGCAATGCCGCCGGACTCTCCCCGGGAACCGTTCCGGCCGCGTACCAAGGGCCGATCGAACAGTGGGGCCGGCTCTGCCCCGACCTCTCCCCCCCTTTGCTCGCGGCGCAGTTGTACCAGGAAAGCGGCTTCGACCCGCGGGCCCGTTCCGGGGTCGGGGCGGAGGGATTGGCGCAGTTCATCCCGGGCACCTGGGCGGCGTACGGCACGGACGGCAACAACGACGGCCGGAAGGACCCCTGGGAGCCGCTGGACGCGATCGCCTCGGCTGCCACCTTCGACTGCGCGCTCGCCACCCTCGTCGGCAAGGTCCCGGGCGACCGCCAGTCGAACATGCTGGCCGCCTACAACGCCGGGCCGGGCGCGGTGACGAAGTACCAGGGCGTGCCGCCGTACCGGGAGACCCAGGGGTACGTGCGGAACATCCTGGCCACGTCCCGCAGCTTCGCCGCCCCGGTCGCACCGGGCGCGCCCGTGGAGGTCTCCGCGCAGTCCGCCGGGGCGATCTACTTCGCCCAGGACAAGCTGGGCACCCCGTACCTGTGGGGCGGTGACGGGCTGGACTCGCAGAACGGGCGGTTCGACTGCTCCGGGCTCACCAAGGCGGCGTTCGAGAGCGTCGGCATCCTCCTGCCCCGGGTCGCCAACGACCAGTGGTACGCGGGCCCGCACCCGTCCCGCGACCAGCTGCGTCCGGGCGACCTGGTGTTCTGGGCGACCGATCTGACCGACCCGCGCTCCATCCACCACGTGGGCATCTACGTCGGCGGCGGGTACATGATCAACGCTCCGCACACCGGTGCGGTGATCCGCTACGACAAGATCGACACCAAGGAGTACATCGGCGCCACCCGGGTGACCTCGGACGCCGCCCAGGCCCTGCCGAACCGCAACGCCGACGGCGGGGTGATCGCCCCGAGCCGCCCCGGCGACCCGGCCCCCACCCCCTCGTCCCCGGCGACCCCCTCCGCCCCGGCGGCCCAGGTGGCACAGGCGGCCCCGGCCGCCCGGCCCACCGCGGCCGCCGCCGGCGGCGGACCGGCCCGTTCCGGTCAAACCCCCGCAAAGAACTGATCCCCGACCGCCCGGCCGGTGTGCGCGCGGCGTGGACGCTGAGTCAAGTTTCCATAACCGCGCGTTTCCGTGGAACGCTGTCCGTCGGTTATGACGTTGTGTCCGTTGGCCTTCCGTCAGCCGCCCCGACCCGGGCGACGGCGGACGGCCGCGGCCGGAACGATCCAGGTGCAACGGACCAGAAGGAGGTACGGCGTGTCGACGCCGCTTGCCGACACGACCAACCCCGACCTCGGCCTGCTCCACGCCGTCAACGGCCTGGCCAAACACGCCCCGGCCCGACTGGACCACCTGGTCTCCTGGATCGGCGAGTACGGCATCCTGATCGGCCTCGCGCTGCTGGGCCTGATCGGCTGGCTGCAGGCCCGGCGGCGGCCGGACGCCCCGGTGGCGGTCGCCGGGCTGCTCTGGGCCCCGCTGTCGGTCGCCATCGCCGAGCTCGCCAACCTGCCGATCGCGGCGATCGTGGACCGCCCCCGGCCCTTCGTGGACCACCCCGACCTGGAGGTGCTGGTCGAGGGCAAGGCCGGCACCTACTCCTTCGTCAGCGACCACTCCACGATGTCGATGGGCATCGCGGTGGCCCTCTTCCTGGTGAACCGCCGGCTCGGCTGGATCGCCGGCGGCCTGGCCCTGCTGCAGGGCTTCTGCCGGATGTACATGGGCGTCCACTACCCCACCGACGTGATCGGCGGCTTCGCGCTGGCGGTCGCCGTGGTGCTGCTGCTGGCGCCGATCGCGATGGCCGTGCTCGTCCCGCTCTGCCACGCCCTGACCCGCACCCCGCTCGCCCCGCTGATCCGCGCCGGACGGCGCGGCGAGCTCGGCGGCGGCGGACGGGGCCCGGGGCGCGGCGGACGGGGGCGGCGCGGCGGCGGGACGCGCGGCACGGTCCGCGCCGAGGAGCCCCGGCCCGAGTCCGACCTGGCCGCGTAGCCCGAGGGACGGCGGCTACCCCGGGGCGGCGCCGCTGCCGGTCAGGTGGTCGTCGGCCTCGCGGCGGGTGAGGTCGCGCGAGCGCCGGGCCGGGGAGAACCAGCCGCAGCTGCAGGTCGCGAAGCAGAAGGAACCGCGTTCGCTGATCACGACGCGGTGCTCGGGCATCCGGACGGTGCCGGGAACGTCCGGCAGCTCACTGTGCACGTGGTTCACGGTAACGCGCCGGATCACCGGCGCGCGAGGTCCGGAACGCGCCGGGTCCCGCGTAACCCCTCACGCCCCAACTCGTTTGCCCGGAAAGAGCTCTGCCCACCCCCCGACGGTGGTCGGCGGGGCAGTCGGGCCCGAGGGGGTTTCGCGAGGATGAACATGACCGACCAGCAGCGCAACGGCCGAACGGTCGGCCGGGCGGAGCGGCGGCCGCGGCCGGCGGCGGGGGCCGTGCTGCTCGCCGCCGTCCTCACCGGCGCGGCCGGACTGGCCGGCTGCTCGCCGGACAGCGCCGGGGGCGCCTCGGCCGACCAGCAGGCGAGCAGCACCCCGGACCAGCTCTCCACCGACCCGCTGACGGCGGTCCGCGGCACCGCGGACATCACCGGCCGGGCCGGTTCGGCGCACGCCGTCACCGAGCTGGTGACCGAGTCCGCCGACAAGAAGGCCGTCTTCACCGGCGCCGGCGGCTACGACTACGTGAAGCGGATCGGCCGGCTGGAGGTGCAGGTGCCGCCCGGCGCCGCGACCACCGGCAAGATCGTCGAGGTGCTGCTGCCCGGCACCGTCTACCTCCAGAACAGCGGCGCCAAGGTGCCCGAGGGCAAGTGGGTCAAGCTGGACGTGCGCCAGCTGCCGGACGGCAACCTGGTCAGCGGCGGGGCCACCGACCCGGCCTCCGCCGCGGGCGCGCTGCGCGGGGCGCAGAAGGCCGAGGTGGTGGGCACCGAGACGGTGGACGGGGTGTCCCTGAAGCACTTCCGCGGCACCCTGGACCTCGCCAAGGCGGCCGACGCCACCGGCGGCCGGGGCGGGGACGGCCTGCGGATGGGGGCGCAGACCTTCACCGTGAAGGACATCCCCTACGACGCCTGGCTGGACGACCAGGGCCGGCTGCACAAGGTGGTCGAGGTCTTCACCTTCGCCGGGGTGGCCGGGTCCAAGGAGCCGAAGGACCAGGTGAAGGTGGTCTCGACCACCACCCTGACGGACTTCGGCAAGCCGGTGGAGGCCGCCGAGCCCGCCGCCGCGGACATCTTCACCATGAAGCCCGGTGAGAACCCGAAGTAGCTCGGCGTGGGAGGCCGCCGGTCCGGGTGGGCCCGGGAGTCCCGGAGCCCACCCGTTTCGGCGGCGCCGAGATGGCCCGTCCGTGCCATGTGGACGGGCTCCGAAGTGCCTAGGCTGGACGTCGGGTGGCTGCCGCCCGGGCTGGTGAGGCGCTGAAGGGGTGGTGCAGGTGATGGCGTCCACGGGCGACCGCAGCGGCGGCCACGACGACGCGGCCCTCGACGAGATCGAGCTGGCCGGTGAGCTGATGATCGCCGCCACGGCCAGCAGCGGTGACCGGCTGCCGACCGAGCGGATCGACGAGGTGCTGCTCGACCGGCCCGAGGGCGGCCCGGCCGCCGAAGCCGCGCGGGAACTGCCGGACCCGCGCCGGCTGCCGGACCCGCAGGCACCGCCGGACCCGCGGAACCCGTAGCACCCGGGCCGGTGCCGCCGTCGGCCGCGCCGGGCTCAGCTGCGCAGCAGTCGGGCGATCGCCGCGGTGGCCTCGGCGACCTTGGCGTCCAGCTCGGCCCCGCCCTCCTCGGCGGCGGCGGCGACGCAGTGCCGCAGGTGCTCCTCCAGCAGGGAGAGCGCGAAGGACTGCAGGGCCTTGGTGCCGGCCGAGACCTGGGTGAGCACGTCGATGCAGTAGACGTCCTCGTCGACCATCCGCTGGAGGCCGCGGATCTGGCCCTCGATCCGGCGCAGCCGCTTGAGGTGCGCGTCCTTCTGGGCGCTGTACCCGTGCGGCCCGTGACCGGCGTGGGCGCCCCCGGCGGCGTCCGGGGAGACCTCGTGCTCGCCCTGCGGTTCCGCCCCGGGCGTCTGCTCCGGCCCGGTACGCGCTTGCGTGGTGGTCATCGGCCCGCCTTCGTCTGGGTGCCTGGGTGGCTGCGTCGGCCTCCAGTGTCCAACACCGGGACCCGTCGTGGTGTTCCTCCGCCGCCGTCGGCCCGGAACGGGGCGACGGCGGGCCGACAAGGGGTCGACGGCGGGCCCGGGACGGCAGCGGGCCGGGAGAGGCCGCGTCACGCCCGGTCGGCCCCGGGTTCCCCCGTCCGGGGAACACCCCGCCGTTCCGGCCGCACGGCAGGGGCAATCCGGGCGAGGTTCCGTCAGACTGGGGGCGCACGCCCGTACCTGTGGTGCATCGGACCCACCGCTGCGGCAGCTCAACGGAAGGGGAGGTTCCGGCTCCTTTTCGGCCACCCCGTTTGCGTTCCCACGCGCGGTTGCACCTAGCATCGTTCAGTCCCCTACCCCGCACATCGGAGATTTCCGTGCGTTTTAGCCTGACCCCGAAGGAGACGAGTTTCTACGACATGTTCGCCGCCGCCGCGGAGAACCTGGTCGTGGGCTCGAAGCTCCTGCTGGAACTGCTGGGATCAGACGTGTCGGCCCGCGCGGAGATCGTCGAGCGCATGCGCGCCGCCGAGCACGCCGGAGACGACACCACCCATGCGATCTTCCACCAGCTGAACTCGTCCTTCATCACGCCCTTCGACCGCGAGGACATCTACAACCTCGCCTCGTCGCTGGACGACATCATGGACTTCATGGAGGAGGCCGTCGACCTGGTCGTCCTCTATGACATCCAGACCCTGCCGAAGGGCATCGAGCAGCAGATCGAGGTCCTGGCCCGCGCCGCCGAGCTGACCGCCGAGGCGATGCCGAACCTGCGGAGCATGTCCAACCTGACCGAGTACTGGATCGAGGTCAACCGGCTGGAGAACCAGGCCGACCAGATCCACCGCAAGCTGCTCGCCCACCTCTTCTCCGGCCAGTACGAGGCGATCGAGGTGCTCAAGCTCAAGCAGGTCGTGGACGTCCTCGAACAGGCCGCGGACGCCTTCGAGCACGTCGCCAACACGGTGGAGACCATCGCGGTCAAGGAGTCCTGACCCCCGTGGACATGGCAGCACTCTTCGCCGTCGTCGGCGTTGCGTTCTTCTTCACCTACACCAACGGCTTCCACGACTCGGCCAACGCGATCGCGACCTCGGTCTCCACCCGGGCGCTGACGCCCAGGGCGGCGCTGGCGATGGCCGCGGTGATGAACCTGGCCGGCGCCTTCCTGGGCAGCGGGGTGGCGCACACCGTCTCCCAGGGCATCATCGAGACCCCGACCGGCAACCAGGGGATGGCGATCCTGTTCGCCGCGCTGGTCGGAGCGATCGCCTGGAACCTCGTCACCTGGTACTTCGGCCTGCCCTCCTCCTCCTCGCACGCGCTGTTCGGCGGCATGGTCGGCGCGGCCCTGGCCGGCGGCACCGAGGTGATCTGGAGCGGCGTCATCGACAAGATCATCATCCCGATGATCGTCTCCCCGGTGGTCGGCCTGGTCGGCGGCTTCCTGGTGATGCTGGCGATCCTCTGGCTGTTCCGCCGGGCCAACCCGCACCGGGCCAAGCGCAACTTCCGGGTCGCTCAGACCGCCTCGGCCGCCGCGATGGCGCTCGCGCACGGTCTGCAGGACGCGCAGAAGACGATGGGCATCGTGGTCATGGCACTGGTGATCTCGGGCCACGAGAGCCCGGACGACCCGATCCCGGTCTGGGTGAAGATCTCCTGCGCGGCCATGCTCTCGCTCGGCACCTACGCCGGCGGCTGGCGGATCATGCGGACCCTGGGCCGGAAGATCATCGAGCTCGACCCGCCGCAGGGCTTCGCCGCCGAGGCCACCGCCTCGACGGTCATGTACATCACCTCGTTCGTCTTCAAGGCGCCGATCTCCACCACCCACGTGATCACCTCGGCGATCATGGGCGCGGGTGCCACCAAACGGATCCGCGCGGTGCGCTGGGGCGTCGCCAAGAACATCGTGCTCGGCTGGTTCATCACCATGCCGGCCGCCGCCCTGGTCGCGGCGCTGGTGTACTGGTTCGTCCACCTGTTCTGGGGCTGACCGGCCCCCGGCCGTCCGGCCGCGGAACCCGGGCACGCGCACGGAATCGCACACGGACGCGCACACGGACGCGACAGGGCCCGCCCCCCAGATCTCGGGGGCGGGCCCTTTTCATGCTTCGCGGCGGCACCGCCATGCAGCACCGCGAAGCAGCCTGTGACGCGCTGCCCGCGCGGTCCGGCGGTTTAGCCGAAGCGGCCGGAGATGTAGTCCTCGGTCGCCTGCACGGACGGGTTGGAGAAGATCCGCTGGGTGTCGTCGAGCTCGATCAGCTTGCCCGGCTGGCCGACGCCGGCCAGGTTGAAGAAGGCGGTGCGGTCGCTGACGCGGGCCGCCTGCTGCATGTTGTGCGTCACGATGACGATGGTGAACTGGGTCTTCAGCTCGCCGATCAGGTCCTCGATGGCGAGGGTCGAGATCGGGTCGAGGGCCGAGCAGGGCTCGTCCATCAGCAGGACCTGCGGCTCGACCGCGATGGCGCGGGCGATGCAGAGGCGCTGCTGCTGACCGCCGGAGAGGCCGGCGCCGGGCTTGTTCAGCCGGTCCTTGACCTCGTTCCAGAGGTTGGCGCCCTGGAGGGACTTCTCGACCTTGTCGTCCAGCACGGACTTCTTGCGGATGCCCGAGAGCTTGAGACCGGCGATCACGTTGTCGTAGATCGACATGGTCGGGAACGGGTTCGGGCGCTGGAAGACCATGCCGACCGAGCGGCGGACGGCGACCGGGTCGACGCTGCTGCCGTACAGGTTCTCGTCGTCCAGGAGCACCTTGCCCTCGACGCGGGCGCCCGGGATCACCTCGTGCATCCGGTTGAGGGTCCGCAGGAAGGTGGACTTGCCGCAGCCGGAGGGGCCGATGAAGGCCGTCACCGAGCGGGGTTCGATCGCCATCGAGATGTCCTCGATGGCCTTGGTGGAGCCGTAGTAGGCGGACAGTCCGCTGACGTCGATGCGCTTGGCCATGATCGTTCGTCTTCTCTCAGTCTTCGTCGTCGTACGTCAGTCGGTCGCTCAGTGCCCGGCCTTGGGCGAACGCCACCGGGCGATGCCCCGGGCAATGAGGTTGAGCCCCATCACGAAGGCGATCAGCACGAGCGCGGCTCCCCAGGCACGGGCGTAGCCGTACTGGTTGTTCACCTGGGAGTACTGCATCCAGATGTACATCGGCAGTGACTGCTGCGGCCCGTCGAACGGGTTGTTGTTGATGTAGTCCGCGCCGAAGACCAGCAGCATCACCGGTGCGGTCTCACCCGTGATGCGGGCGACCGCGAGCATCACACCGGTGGTGATGCCGCCGATGGCGGTGGGGATGACGATCCGGAGAATCGTCTTCCACTTCGGCACGCCGAGCGCGTACGACGCCTCGCGCAGCTCGTTCGGGACGAGCTTGAGCATCTCCTCGGTGGAACGGACCACGACCGGCAGCATCAGGATGGCCAGCGCGAGGCTGCCCGAGAAGCCGGAGTAGTTGAAGCCGAGGGCGAGGTTCCAGACGGACAGGATGAACAGACCGGCGACGATCGACGGGACACCCGTCATGACGTCGACGAAGAAGGTGACCGCCTTGGCCAGCTTGCCCCGGCCGTACTCGACCAGGTAGACGGCGGTCAGCAGACCGATGGGCGCGGCCATCAGGCTGGCGAGGAAGACCTGCTGCAGGGTGCCGATCAGCGCGTGGTAGATACCACCGCCGGGGCCGGAGGCCCGCACGCCGCGCATGGAGTGGGACAGGAAGTTCCCGTCCACCACCTTGGCGCCCTGCTGGAAGGTGTAGAAGGTCAGGGCCAGCAGCGGGATCACGGCCAGGATGAAGGCGACCCAGACCACCGAGGTGGCGAGCCGGTCCTTGGCCTGGCGGCGGCCCTCGACCTGCGCCGAGAGCACGTAGCTGATGACCACGAAGAGGATCGCGGAGATCAGGCCCCACTGGAGCTTGCTCTCCAGACCGCCGACCGCGCCGATACCGCAGCCGAGGGCGATGGAGCCGGCTGCCACGGCGGCCGGGGCCCACTTGGGCAGCCGGTTGGCGGTCAGCGGCCGGCCCAGCGGACGGGCGTCCGCCGGGACCGACGTCGTAGCGGCACTCATGCGTTGGCCCCCGAGTACTCCTTGCGGCGGGCGACGATCAGCCGCGCGGCACCGTTCACCAGCAAGGTGATGACGAACAGGACGAGACCGGAGGCCATCAGCGCGTCCCGGCCGAAGGGCTGGGCCTCGCTGAACTTCAGCGCGATGTTCTGCGCGAAGGTGCCGCCGCCCGGGTCGAGCACGTGCAGCGAGAGGACACTGCTGGAGGAGAGCACGATGGCGACCGCGATGGTCTCGCCGAGCGCGCGGCCGAGGCCGAGCATCGAGGCCGAGATGATGCCGGGGCGGCCGAACGGCAGCACCGCGGTGCGGATCATCTCCCAGCGGGTCGCGCCGAGCGCGAGCGCGGCCTCCTCGTGCATCCGCGGCACCTGCCGGAAGATCTCACGGCTGACCGCGGTGATGATCGGGAGGACCATGATCGCCAGCAGGATGCCGACGGTGAAGAGGTTGCGCGGGGTGGTCGCCCGGGACTGGTCGAAGATGTACGTCCAGCCGAGGTAGTCGTCCATCCAGCTGGTCAGGCCCTCCAGGTGCGGCACCAGGAAGAGCGCGCCCCACAGGCCGTAGATGATGCTGGGCACGGCCGCCAGCAGGTCCACCAGGTAGGCGAACGGCTGGGCGATCCGGCGCGGCGCGTAGTGGGAGATGAACAGCGCGATCCCGATCGCCACCGGCACCGCGATCACCATCGCGATCGTCGCGCTGACGATGGTGCCGAACACCAGGACGGCGATGCCGAAGACCGGCTTCGGGGCGTCCGGCGTCCACTCGAAGGTGGTGAAGAAGTTGCCCTCGTTCTTGCTCAGGGCGATGCCCGAGCGCCAGGTCAGGAAGCCCGCGATGGCGGCCATGACCACCAGCAGCAGGATGCCCGACCCGCGGGACAGGTTCATGAAGATCTTGTCGCCGACCCGGCTGTCGCGCCGGCGGCGCTCCCCGCCGGGCGGGGCGGCAGGGGTGTTTGAAGTCATTGGTCTACTCCGGTCTGGTGGTGCGGCCCCGAGGGGGCGGCACCATGGCGGCGGTGCCCCGGACGTGGTGCGTTGTCGGTACGTTCCGCTGGGGACGGCCCCGGCCCCCCTCGTTCACGGGGCCGCCCCAGCGGAGGTGCTACTGGATCAGGCGAGGGCCTTGACCGCGGCGGTGACCTTGCCGGTCAGCTCCTTCGGCAGCGGGACGTAGCCCGCGTCGCCGATCGCCTTCTGGCCCGCGTCGCTGATGGAGTAGGTCAGGAAGGCCTTGAGGGCGTCCAGCGTGTCGGCCTTGTTGCCCTTGTCGCAGACGATCTCGTAGGTGACCAGGACCAGCGGGTAGGAGCCCTCGTCCTTGGTCGCGTAGTCGAGGGTCAGCGCCAGGTCGCTGCCGGTGCCGGCGATCTGCGCCTTGGCGAAGGTGTTCGCGGCGTTGACGGCGGTGGCCTCGACCGGCTTGGCGGCACCGGTGTTGATCGAGGCGCTCTTCAGGTTGTTGGTCTGGGCGAACGACAGCTCGGCGTAGCTGACCGAGTTCTTGACCTGCTTCACCTGGGCCGAGACGCCGGCCGAGCCGCTGGCGCCCTGGCCGCCCTTGCCCGCCCAGGCCTTGCTGGCCGGGTAGGACCAGGCTCCGGCCGAGGTCTTGGCGAAGTACTTGGTCAGGTTCTCGGTGGTGCCCGAGTCGTCGGTGCGGTGGAACGCCTGGATGTCGGCGTCCGGCAGCTTGGCGCTCGGGTTCAGCGCGACGATGGCCGGGTCGTTCCACTTGGTGATCTGCGAGTCGAAGATCTTCGCGATCGTCGGGCCGTCCAGGACGAGGTTGTCGACACCCTCGACGTTGTAGACGATCGAGATCAGGCCCGCGACGACCGGCAGGTTGATGCCCTGGCCACCGGTGCAGACGGCCTTGCTGGCGTCGACCTCGGCCGGCTTCAGCGCCGAGTCCGAACCAGCGAACTGGATCTTGCCCTGGTTGAACTGCTGGACACCGGCACCCGAGCCGCCGCCACCGTAGTTGATGGTGGTGTCCTTGCAGGCCGCGCCGAAGTTGTTCTTCAGGATGTCGATCGCGTTGCCCTGGGCGGTGGAGCCGGCAGACACCAGGGGGGCCTGCTTCGGGCCGCAGTCGATCGCCGGGGCAGCGGACGAGGAGCCGCCGGAGCCGGTCGCGGTGGTGTTGTTATCGTCCGAGCCGCAGGCCGCGAGCGACAGCGAGCTGACGAGCGCCATGGCACCGATCGCGAGGGCCTTGGAGCGGCCGTTCCGCTGGAGCTTCACAGGTGTCCCTTTCTGTGGCATTGCCCGACGCGCGGGTCGTGGCAAGCACGACGCAGCACGGGTTTTGCTGAGGTCCGGGGCCCCTTCGGCCCGCCGGTGATACCGAAAGTAAGCCGGGCAGGTGACGCGTCAGCCGGTCGTAAGTGAACGCAGAGTGAACCTCGGACGGATGACAGGAAACTACGTCAGGTAGTAACGGTTGCATCACGGCAAGAGCGCGGGAAGATCACTTCCACGCTTCCTTCACTACTCCCGGCCCCGCGCCCGCACCGGCTTCGCGCCCAGCAGCGCCAGCAGCGCGTCCACCAACCGCCGGTCCCGCTCATGGGTCAGCCGCGCCCGCGCCTTCCCGGCCGGCAGCCACTCCAGCAGGTCCACCTCCCGGTTCGGCCGGAACGCGCCTTCCGTCGGCACCGCCGCCCAGTACCGGACCTCCTTCGGCCGGCCCTGCGCCAGATAGTGCTGCGTCGGCAGCTCCGCCCCCAGCACGCAGGAGAACCCGGTCTCCTCCCGCACCTCCCGCAGCGCCGCCTCGACCACGCCCTCGCCGGGGTCCAGCTTCCCCTTCGGCAGGCTCCAGTCGTCGTACTTCGGCCGGTGGATCACCGCCAGCCTCGGCCGGCCCAGCCGCCCGCTCCGCTTCGGACGCCCCGGCAGCCAGAGCACCGCCCCCGCCGCCAGCACCACCGGCCCGCGGCCGACCGGCCACCGGTCCGCCGGCACCGGCCTCCCGCCCACCTCAGGCCGTCCGCGATTCCGGCGCCGACCCCCAGCCCTCGGCCGGAGGCAGCTCCAACCACGCCTCCGCCCCCGGCGGCAGCTCCGGCCAACGCCGGCCGAACGCGTACCGCGCCGCCTCCACCTCCAGCCGCTGGTCCGCGTGCACCACGCCCAGCACGTACGCCGTCGCCGGGGTGATCCGCGGCGTACGCGCCGCCGTCGCCGCCGTCACCGCCGCCTCCGACGCCTCCTGGTGCCGCAGCAGCACCTGGTCCAGGTCGTCCAGCACCGCCGACGGCCGCCCGCACACCTCCAGCGCGTACCGGGCCCGCTTCACCAGCACCCGGGTCCGGTGCCACGGCGCGTCGTCCGCGGCCAGCGCCGCGTCCGCGTCCAGCGCCCCCCGCGCACTGGGCACCGACCCCAGCCGACGCAGCCCGTCCCCGCCGTACGGCGTCGCCGCCCGCTGCAGCGGCAGCAGCTGGGTACTCGCCGCCAGCGCCCCGAACGCCGCCGCCGCCTGCGGCATCAGCACCGCCCCGGCCCGGCCCTCGGCCTGCTTCGCCAGCGGCGCGTCCGCCACCAGCAGCGTCATCCGGTCCGCCAGGGCGTGCAGCCGCGCCGACCGCAACTCCTGCAGCACCGTCGAGTGCGCCCTCGTCCGGGCCAGGGTGAGCTGCCGGTCCAGCAGCGCCCGCGCCTTGGGTGCCCCCGCGTGACCGGCCAGCATGCCCGGCCCCTCCGCCTCGCTGCCGCTCAGCCCGTCCAGCGCGCCCAGCAGCCGGGCCGCCCGCCGCACCAGACCCGGCTCCAGCGCCAGCAGGTTCAGCAGCCAGGACAGCTCCGCCCGCGACTCCTGCACCCAGCCCGACTCGAAGGACCCCCCGAAGGTGTGCAGCAGCCCGCCGATCCGCCGCACCGCCCGCAGCAGGTCCCCCGTGCCCGCGGCCGGGACGGCCGCCGCACCCGGTCTCGCGCCGACCTCGCCCACCGCCAGCGGCAGGGCGCGCAGGAACGCACCCGCCAGGCCGGTGAGATGGCTGGAGAGGATGTCCCCGGCGGTCGCGGTGGAGGCCGCCCGGTCCGTCATCGGCGCTTCGGTCATGGCTAGGTAGATCCCCGTTCCCCCGGGGCCGTCCCCGGGGCTGGTGGCCGACCGCTCAGCGGGTCCCTGCCGCTCAGCGGCTCGCGTCGGTGGGTCGCGCGGTCGCGTCGTCGAACCTCGTGCCGTCGTGTCCCCCGGCGGCGTGGCCCGCACCGTTCGGTCCGGTGCGGGCACGCCGCGCGGTGTCGCGGCTCACGTCGTCACGTCCGGCGTCACCGGGGTCGTGGCGGCGACCGGCGCTCATCTGGCCGCAACGGCCCGACGGCGCTGACGCGAGTCGATGAGGAGGTCCTGGACGTGCCGCAGCTGCTTGCCGTCGGCGTCCTGGGCGTGCCGGGTCCAGGACCCGTCCGCCCCGAGGTGCCAGGACTGCGTCTCGTCCGACATCCCGAGGTCGAGCAGCCCGGACAGCTCGGCCCGGTGCGCCGGGTCGGTGATCCGCAGCAGCGCCTCGATCCGGCGGTCCAGATTGCGGTGCATCATGTCGGCGCTGCCGATCCACACCTCCGGATCGCCGTTGTTGCCGAACACGAAGACCCGCGAGTGCTCCAGGAACCGCCCCAGGATGCTGCGCACCCGGACGTTCTCGCTCAGCCCCGGCACCCCGGGCCGGATCGCGCAGATGCCGCGCACCCACACGTCCACCGGCACCCCGGCCTGCGAGGCCCGGTACAGCGCGTCGATCAAGGCCTCGTCGACGATCGAGTTGACCTTGAGCTTCACATGCGCCGGACGCCCGGCCCGGTGGTTGGCGATCTCGTTGTGGATCCGCCCCACCAGACCGTCCCGCAGCCCCCGCGGCGCGGTCAGCAGCCGGCGGTAGGACTCGCGGCGCGAATAGCCCGAGAGCCGGTTGAAGAGGTCCGAGAGGTCCGCGCCGACCTGCGGGTCCGAGGTCAGCAGGCCCAGGTCCTCGTAGAGCCGGGCGGTCTTCGGGTGGTAGTTGCCGGTGCCGACGTGCGAGTAGCGGCGCAGGGTGTCGCCCTCCTGCCGGACCACCAGCGACAGCTTGCAGTGCGTCTTCAGCCCGACCAGGCCGTAGACCACGTGGCAGCCGGCCTCCTCCAGCTTGCGGGCCCACTTGATGTTGGCCTGCTCGTCGAAGCGCGCCTTGATCTCGACCAGGACCAGCACCTGCTTGCCGGACTCCGCCGCGTCAATCAGCGCGTCCACGATCGGCGAGTCCCCGGAGGTCCGGTACAGCGTCTGCTTGATCGCCAGCACGTCCGGGTCGCCGGCGGCCTGCTCCAGGAAGGCCTGCACCGAGGTGGAGAAGCTGTCGAACGGGTGGTGCAGCAGCACGTCCCGTTCGCGCATCGCGGCGAAGATGTCCGGCTGCGAGGCCGACTCGACATCGCTCAGGCCGCGCGCGGTGCCCGCCACGAACTTCGGGTAGCTCAGCTCCGGCCGGTCCAGCCCGGCGATGCCGAACAACCCGGTCAGGTCGAGCGGGCCGGGCAGCGGGAAGACCTCCGCCTCGGTGATGTTCAGCTCCCGCACCAGCAGGTCCAGGATGTAGGGGTCGATCGACTCCTCGACCTCCAGCCGCACCGGCGGGCCGAAGCGCCGCCGCATCAGCTCCTTCTCCAGGGCCTTGAGGATGTTCTCGGTGTCGTCCTCCTCCACCTCCAGGTCCTCGTTGCGAGTGACCCGGAAGGCGTGGTGGGCGAGCACCTCCATCCCCGGGAAGAGCTCCTCCAGATGCGCCCCCATGACGTCCTCCAGCGGCACGTACCGCTGCGGGGAGGCCTCCAGGAAGCGCGCGAGCGACTGCGGCACCTTCACCCGGGCGAAGTGCTTGTGCCCGGACACCGGGTTGCGCACGACGACGGCCAGGTTGAGCGAGAGCCCCGATATGTAGGGGAAGGGGTGCGCCGGGTCCACCGCCAGCGGGGTGAGGACCGGGAAGATCTTCTGCCGGAACAGCGAGTGCAGCCGCGCCTGCTCCTTCTCGGCCAGCTCCGACCAGCGGACCACCTCGATGCCCTGGGCCGCGAGGTCCGGCAGCACCTCCTGCTGGAACGCGGCGGCATGGCGGGCCATCAGCTCGCGCGACCGGGTCCAGATGAGGTCCAGCACCTCGCGCGGCTGCAGGCCCGAGGCACTGCGCTGGGCCACGCCGGTGGCGATCCTGCGCTTGAGGCCGGCCACCCGAACCATGAAGAACTCGTCGAGGTTGCTCGCGAAGATCGCCAGGAACTTGGTGCGTTCCAGCAGCGGGATCCCCGGGTCCTCGGCCAGTTCCAGGACCCGCTCGTTGAACGCGAGCCAGCTGCGCTCACGGTCCAGGAAGCGGCCCTGGGGCAGTTCCTCGGCGTCCTGCTCGTCGGTGACGGTCGGCTCCGGCGGTATCCCCAGCGCGCTGGACATCCGCGCGGGTGGGGAGGGCGGGGCAGGGACGGGGCGGGGGATGCTCATGGGCTCCAGCTCCTCCAGCAGGACGGCGTCCGGACACGAAATGCTCTTCGAGCCGTCGCCCTCGCCCGTCGCCCACGCCCACCCACCCGGCGCGGCTGCCACAGCAGCGGCCACGTGTGGGCCGACGCTGCACGAGCGAGACACTACGGACTTCATCCTGTGATCTTCGCGGCATTAATTGAATCCACGGTAAACACCGCATGGCCAGGAGGAAAGCTGAGGCGGTCGGTGCTGCGGCAGCGGGTGCACAACCGTTGCCGCGGCCTCCGTCTCTCCGCTAGGAGCCGCCGGGGCGCCCTATTCCGACCGTCACTCTCCGTTACGCGGAAAGGGGCGGCGGAACGGCCCCGACCGGGCCCACTCCGGCGCGGTACATCAGGTCGATTTCGTGCACGGTGAACCCGAGCCTTTCGTACACCCGCACCGCCGCCGGATTGTCCGCGTCGACGTACAGCAGCACGGTGTCCAGCCCCCGCTCGCCGGCGGCGCGACCCGTCAGATGGCGCAGGCCCGCCGCGGTCAGCGCCCGGCCCAGGCCGCTGCCCTGCTCCGCCGGATCGACGCCGACCACGTACACCTCGCCGAGCTCGGGCTCGGTGGCGGTGGCCGGGTGCACCTTCGTCCAGTGGAAGCCGACCGGCCTGCCCTCCCGGGTGGCGAGGAAGAAGCCGGCCGGGTCGAACCAGGGCTCGGCCAGCCGGTCGGCGAGGTCCGCCCCGGTCCAGGCGCCCTGCTCCGGGTGGTGGGCGAAGGCGAGCGCGTTCAGCCGCAGCCACTCGGCGTCGTCCTCGCCGGGGCGGAAGGTCCGCAGCTCGATCCCCGCGGGGGGCGGGGCCACCTCGGTCTGCGGCCCGGTCCGGCGCATCTGCCGCAGTTCGCGGACCAGCTCGGCGCCGTACGCGTCGGCCAGGTGGCGGGCCGCCGGATGGCCGCCGTGCACCCAGAAGTCGACATGGTCCCGGCCGGCCTTCCCGGCCTCGGCGAGCACGGCGTCCACCAGCGGACGGCCGAAGCCCTTGCCCCGGCCGGCCGGGGTGACGAGGAGCTCGGCGGCCGGGTTGGCCCCGCCGCTGTCGGGCACCTCCAGCTGGCCGTAGCCGACGACGGCGGCGGCCGCGGTGCCGTCCGGGTCGGCCGGCGGGTCGGCGAGCGCGAGGAAGTGGGTCACTCCGGGCCGGGCCGTCTCCGGGGAGCGCAGGCGGAGCCGCCCCTGCTCGGACACGGCCGCCCGGCCGTCCACCGCCTGGGCCTCCGCCAGGACCCGAAGGGCCGCGTCCCGCTGTGCCGGCCGCAGTACGTCGGAGGCGAGGACCGTGGCCGCGTCGCCCGTTGTTGCCGTTCCATCGTCCATGCCCTGACGATACGTCAACGGTCAACGCAAAGAACCCCCGTCGGTTTCCCGACGGGGGTTCTTCACAATGATTGTTCGGCGGCGTCCTACTCTCCCACAGGGTCCCCCCTGCAGTACCATCGGCGCTGTGAGGCTTAGCTTCCGGGTTCGGAATGTAACCGGGCGTTTCCCTCACGCTATGACCACCGAAACACTATGAAACTGTCAACCGCACCCACACCGTGACCAGACGTGTGGGGGTCGTTGTTTCAGAACAACACAGTGGACGCGAGCAACTGAGGACAAGCCCTCGGCCTATTAGTACCGGTCAACTCCACCCCTCACAGGGCTTCCATATCCGGCCTATCAACCCAGTCGTCTACTGGGAGCCTTACCCTCTCAAGGAGGTGGGAGTGCTCATCTCGAAGCAGGCTTCCCGCTTAGATGCTTTCAGCGGTTATCCCTCCCGAACGTAGCCAACCAGCCATGCCCTTGGCAGGACAACTGGCACACCAGAGGTTCGTCCGTCCCGGTCCTCTCGTACTAGGGACAGCCCTTCTCAACACTCCTACGCGCACAGCGGATAGGGACCGAACTGTCTCACGACGTTCTAAACCCAGCTCGCGTACCGCTTTAATGGGCGAACAGCCCAACCCTTGGGACCTACTCCAGCCCCAGGATGCGACGAGCCGACATCGAGGTGCCAAACCATCCCGTCGATATGGACTCTTGGGGAAGATCAGCCTGTTATCCCCGGGGTACCTTTTATCCGTTGAGCGACGGCGCTTCCACAAGCCACCGCCGGATCACTAGTCCCGACTTTCGTCCCTGCTCGACCCGTCAGTCTCACAGTCAAGCTCCCTTGTGCACTTACACTCAACACCTGATTGCCAACCAGGCTGAGGGAACCTTTGGGCGCCTCCGTTACTCTTTAGGAGGCAACCGCCCCAGTTAAACTACCCACCAGACACTGTCCCTGATCCGGATCACGGACCCAGGTTAGACATCCAGCACGACCAGAGTGGTATTTCAACGACGACTCCACCATGACTGGCGTCACGGCTTCAAAGTCTCCCACCTATCCTACACAAGCCGAACCGAACACCAATATCAAGCTATAGTAAAGGTCCCGGGGTCTTTCCGTCCTGCTGCGCGAAACGAGCATCTTTACTCGTAATGCAATTTCACCGGGCCTATGGTTGAGACAGTCGAGAAGTCGTTACGCCATTCGTGCAGGTCGGAACTTACCCGACAAGGAATTTCGCTACCTTAGGATGGTTATAGTTACCACCGCCGTTTACTGGCGCTTAAGTTCTCAGCTTCGCCCCGACGAATCAGAGCTAACCGGTCCCCTTAACGTTCCAGCACCGGGCAGGCGTCAGTCCGTATACATCGCCTTACGGCTTCGCACGGACCTGTGTTTTTAGTAAACAGTCGCTTCTCGCTGGTCTCTGCGGCCACCCCCAGCTCTGGCAGCAAGTGCCGTCACCAGGAATGGCCCCCCTTCTCCCGAAGTTACGGGGGCATTTTGCCGAGTTCCTTAACCATAGTTCACCCGAACGCCTCGGTATTCTCTACCTGACCACCTGAGTCGGTTTGGGGTACGGGCCGCCATGAAACTCGCTAGAGGCTTTTCTCGACAGCATAGGATCATCCACTTCACCACAATCGGCTCGGCATCAGGTCTCAGCCTTGATGAGTGACGGATTTGCCTATCACTCGGCCTACACCCTTACCCCGGGACAACCACCGCCCGGGCTGGACTACCTTCCTGCGTCACCCCATCGCTCACCTAGTACAGACTTGGTCCAGCGGCTCCACCACGTCCCTTCGTCCGAAGACTCCGGGCCGGCTTCACGGCTTTAGCATCACCTGGTTCAGCGTTGGCGCTTCAAAGCGGGTACGGGAATATCAACCCGTTGTCCATCGACTACGCCTGTCGGCCTCGCCTTAGGTCCCGACTTACCCTGGGCAGATCAGCTTGACCCAGGAACCCTTGGTCAATCGGCGCAAGAGTTTCCCACTCTTGTATCGCTACTCATGCCTGCATTCTCACTCGTGTACCGTCCACGACTGGTTTCCACCGCCGCTTCACCCGGCACACGACGCTCCCCTACCCATCACAGCAGGCGTTGGCCCTATGTGCTGCAATGACACGACTTCGGTGATGTGCTTGAGCCCCGCTACATTGTCGGCGCGGAATCACTTGACCAGTGAGCTATTACGCACTCTTTCAAGGGTGGCTGCTTCTAAGCCAACCTCCTGGTTGTCTCTGCGACTCCACATCCTTTCCCACTTAGCACACGCTTAGGGACCTTAGTCGGTGTTCTGGGCTGTTTCCCTCTCGACCATGGAGCTTATCCCCCACAGTCTCACTGCCACGCTCTCACTTACCGGCATTCGGAGTTTGGCTAAGGTCAGTAACCCGGTGAGGCCCATCGCCTATCCAGTGCTCTACCTCCGGCAAGAAACACGTGACGCTGCACCTAAATGCATTTCGGGGAGAACCAGCTATCACGGAGTTTGATTGGCCTTTCACCCCTAACCACAGGTCATCCCCCAGGTTTTCAACCCTGGTGGGTTCGGTCCTCCACGAAGTCTTACCTCCGCTTCAACCTGCCCATGGCTAGATCACTCCGCTTCGGGTCTTGGGCATGCAACTGTATCGCCCTGTTCGGACTCGCTTTCGCTACGGCTACCCCACACGGGTTAACCTCGCTACACACCGCAAACTCGCAGGCTCATTCTTCAAAAGGCACGCAGTCACGAGACACACAGCAAGCTGCATGTCCGACGCTCCCACGGCTTGTAGGCACACGGTTTCAGGTACTATTTCACTCCGCTCCCGCGGTACTTTTCACCATTCCCTCACGGTACTATCCGCTATCGGTCACCAGGGAATATTTAGGCTTAGCGGGTGGTCCCGCCAGATTCACACGGGATTTCTCGGGCCCCGTGCTACTTGGGAGTTCTTCAAACGAGCCGTACAGATTTCGTCTACGGGGGTCTTACCCTCTACGCCGGACCTTTCGCATGTCCTTCGACTACCTGTACGGTTTCTGACTCGCCGACCGGCCGGCAGACCGGTCAAGAAAAATCCCACGACCCCATCAGCGCAACCCCTGCCGGGTCTCACACGCTCATGGTTTAGCCTCATCCGGTTTCGCTCGCCACTACTCCCGGAATCACGGTTGTTTTCTCTTCCTGCGGGTACTGAGATGTTTCACTTCCCCGCGTTCCCTCCACATACCCTATGTGTTCAGGTATGGGTGACAGCCCATGACGACTGCCGGGTTTCCCCATTCGGAAACCCCCGGATCAAAGCCTGGTTGACGGCTCCCCGGGGACTATCGTGGCCTCCCACGTCCTTCATCGGTTCCTGGTGCCAAGGCATCCACCGTGCGCCCTTAAAAACTTGGCCACAGATGCTCGCGTCCACTGTGCAGTTCTCAAACAACGACCAGACACCCACACTCGACAAGTCCGAAAACTTGCCTCGCATGAGACCGGCATCACTGAAGCAACAGCCTCACGGCCGTTCCCTCAGGACCCAACAACGTGCCCGACACACCCGATCAACAATCCGTTTTCCACGCCGAAGCAGTACTGACGGATGCCAACCAAGTGTGCCGAATAGTCAACGTTCCACCCATGAGCAACCGTGCAGGACATTCGCCTGCAAGCGGCACATTGCTCCTTAGAAAGGAGGTGATCCAGCCGCACCTTCCGGTACGGCTACCTTGTTACGACTTCGTCCCAATCGCTGGTCCCACCTTCGACGGCTCCTCCCCTTACGGGTTAGGCCACCGGCTTCGGGTGTTACCGACTTTCGTGACGTGACGGGCGGTGTGTACAAGGCCCGGGAACGTATTCACCGCAGCATGCTGATCTGCGATTACTAGCAACTCCAACTTCATGGGGTCGAGTTGCAGACCCCAATCCGAACTGAGGCCGGCTTTTTGGGATTCGCTCCGCCTCGCGGCATCGCAGCCCTTTGTACCGACCATTGTAGCACGTGTGCAGCCCAAGACATAAGGGGCATGATGATTTGACGTCGTCCCCACCTTCCTCCGAGTTGACCCCGGCAGTCTCCTGTGAGTCCCCATCACCCCGAAAGGCATGCTGGCAACACAGAACAAGGGTTGCGCTCGTTGCGGGACTTAACCCAACATCTCACGACACGAGCTGACGACAACCATGCACCACCTGTATACCGACCACAAGGGGGCGACCATCTCTGGCCGTTTCCGGTATATGTCAAGCCTTGGTAAGGTTCTTCGCGTTGCGTCGAATTAAGCCACATGCTCCGCTGCTTGTGCGGGCCCCCGTCAATTCCTTTGAGTTTTAGCCTTGCGGCCGTACTCCCCAGGCGGGGAACTTAATGCGTTAGCTGCGGCACCGACGACGTGGAATGTCGCCAACACCTAGTTCCCAACGTTTACGGCGTGGACTACCAGGGTATCTAATCCTGTTCGCTCCCCACGCTTTCGCTCCTCAGCGTCAGTAATGGCCCAGAGATCCGCCTTCGCCACCGGTGTTCCTCCTGATATCTGCGCATTTCACCGCTACACCAGGAATTCCGATCTCCCCTACCACACTCTAGCCTGCCCGTATCGAATGCAGACCCGGGGTTGAGCCCCGGGCTTTCACATCCGACGCGACAGGCCGCCTACGAGCTCTTTACGCCCAATAATTCCGGACAACGCTCGCACCCTACGTATTACCGCGGCTGCTGGCACGTAGTTAGCCGGTGCTTCTTCTGCAGGTACCGTCACTTGCGCTTCTTCCCTGCTGAAAGAGGTTTACAACCCGAAGGCCGTCATCCCTCACGCGGCGTCGCTGCATCAGGCTTTCGCCCATTGTGCAATATTCCCCACTGCTGCCTCCCGTAGGAGTCTGGGCCGTGTCTCAGTCCCAGTGTGGCCGGTCGCCCTCTCAGGCCGGCTACCCGTCGTCGCCTTGGTAGGCCATTACCCCACCAACAAGCTGATAGGCCGCGGGCTCATCCTGCACCGCCGGAGCTTTACACCCGGGACCATGCGGTCCCAGGTCATATCCGGTATTAGACCCCGTTTCCAGGGCTTGTCCCAGAGTGCAGGGCAGATTGCCCACGTGTTACTCACCCGTTCGCCACTGATCCACCCCGAAGGGCTTCACCGTTCGACTTGCATGTGTTAAGCACGCCGCCAGCGTTCGTCCTGAGCCAGGATCAAACTCTCCGTGAATGTCTACCCGACAGTGCTCAATTAAGAGCGCGGGTCAGCACTCGCGTCGAGCGGCACGGCAACCACCGGAATTAGGTGATCCCGCGCACTGCGTCCTCGCTAGTGTTTTACTTCAAAAGGAATCTCCAACCCCGAAACAAGTCCGAGGCCGGGGATGTCAACATATCTGGCGTTGACTTTTGGCACGCTGTTGAGTTCTCAAGGAGCGGACACTTCCTTCAGGCGGCTTTCACACCGGCCCTCCGGGCGCTTCGTTCTTTCGTGTTCCCAGCTTATCAGATGTTTTCCGTGCCGTTCCCGGCGCTTCCCTCATCCAACTCGCTGGTGTCTTCTGCGGCTTGACGCCCCGTCCGACGTTTCAAACTCTAGCCGATCCCCGCTCCGAAAAGCGAATCCGGCCGCAATCCCTGAAAGCAGGCACACCTAATAGACCCTGCGCCGGAACGTATCGAAAGAAATAACGACACGCCTCGGCCCGTACCGGGAAAAGGTGGTGTTTCAGAGGATTGGCTGCCTCGGGACCGTCCGCGCCGATGCGTGTCCGGTGCTCCCAGCCAGGCAGCTCGAAGAACACTAGACCTCTTGGGAGACCACGTCAACCGCGGGTGTCCGTTCGGGGGACTCCTCCTCGGCCGGCAGCTGGAAGGCGAGGACCGCGACGTCGTCGTCGTGCTCGGAGGTGACGCCCATGGCGCGCAGCAGACGGGCGCAGACCACGTCGGGGGCGCCGACCGCTCCGGTGAGGGTGCGGGCGAGCAGGTCGAGGCCCTGGTCGATGTCCTCGTCCCGGCGTTCGACCAGGCCGTCCGTATAGAGGACGCCGGTGGTGCCGGGCAGCAGGCGGAGGGTGTGCGAGAGGTGGACGCCGCCACCGGTGCCCAGGGGCGGGCCGTTCTGCTCCTCGCTGCGCAGGACGGTGCCGTCGGGGCAGCGCAGCAGCATCGGGAGGTGGCCGGCGGAGGCGTAGCCGAGCGTCCGGCGCTGCGGGTCCCAGACGGCGTAGGTGCAGGTGGCGATCTGGTTGGCGTCGATCTCCATGGCGAGGCCGTCGAGCAGGCTCATCACCTTGTGCGGCGGGAGGTCGAGGCGGGCGTAGGCGCGGACGGCGGTGCGCAGCTGCCCCATGACGGCGGCGGCCCGCAGGCCCCGGCCCATGACGTCGCCGATGACGAGGGCGGTGCGGCCCCCGTCGATGGCGATGACGTCGTACCAGTCGCCGCCGACCGCGGCCTCGGCGCCGCCCGGTTGGTAGGTGGCGGCGACCCGGAGGTCCGCGGGCTGGTCGAGCTTCTGCGGGAGGAGGCTGCGCTGGAGGGTGACGGCGGCCTCGCGCTGGCGGCGTTCGGACTCCCGCAGCCGGGCGGCGGCGAGGACCTGGTCGGTGACCTCGGCGGCGAAGATGAGGACGCCGGAGGTGGGGTCGTCACCCGTGGGAGTGGTGTCGACGGCGGTGGGGGTCGTTCCGGGGGCACTCGTGGGGGTGGATCCGGCCGGGGCTTGAGAAGGAACGGTGGCCGGGTCGCCGGGGTCGCGGGTGAGCGGCACGCAGGACACGTTGTAGTAGCGGTTGCCGGTGAGGCCGAGGATGCAGCGGGCCTTGACGCTGCGCGGGCTGCCGCCCCGGATCACCTGGTCCATCAGGGGCAGTACGCCGAGGGTGCCGAGCTCCGGCAGCGCGTCGCAGGCGGGCAGGCCGGTGGGGCGTTCGCCGAACAGTTCGCGGTAGGCGCGGTTGGCGTAGCCGAGCTGGTGCAGCGGCCCGTAGGTGACGGCGACGGGGGCGGGGATGCGGTTGAGGACCTCGCGCAGGTCCTGGGGCCGGTGGGGGTCGAGCACGCCGGTGGGGTCGAGGGCGTCCGGGATGTCGACCGGGCCGGTGGGGCTGGTGGGGTCGCGGGGGCCGGGCACCACTACGGCGTCGCCGGACGGCGTGCCGCGGTCGGTGCCGGCCCCGGACGGCGGGGTGGCACGCCACGGGACTCCGGTGAGCCGGGCGCTCCAGCGCATGAGGTTCAAACGACGGCCGCTTCCTCGGGTTCCAGGCATATCATCACTTTTTGTGCACTCGTCAGCACACGGGGTAATGACTCGGTCGGGCCGATCCTGTCAGGCGGAGGCCCGATTCCGGAAGTCGTCCGCGCCCGGCGCGGTCGTCGGGTCGGTCCCGAAGCCGTGCCGGTACTCCGCCCGGGCGGCGGCGACGGGGCCGCCGGACCGGCTCACACCGGCCGCCCGTCGGCCCGCTCCGGCCGGTCCGGCTGCTCGGGCCGGCCGATCGGGACGACCTCACGGGAGAACAGCCCGGCCAGCGCCCAGTCCACGAGGATCCGGACCCGGCGCTCGCCGCTCGGCAGCCGCCGCAGGTGGCGGGCCCGGTGCAGCCACCAGGCCCGGCGGCCGGTGAGCCGCCCGCCGCCCCGGGTGTGGGCGACCGCGCGGCCCAGGCCCAGCGAGGTGGAGCAGGCCGGCGGGCCCGGCAGGTACTCGGCGATGCCGGACGCGTGCGGGCCGCCGTCCAGCGCGACCAGCACATTGGCGGCCAGCAGCTCGGCCTGGGCGAAGGCGTGCTGGGCGTTCGGCGCGCACGGCGCCCCGTCCGTGTGCGGGTCGGGCACGGCCGCACCGTCCCCGGCGGCCCACGCCCCGGGCAGCGCGCGGCCGTCCGGGCCGAGCACCTGGAGGGTGGGCAGACAGCGGACCCGGCCGGCGGTGTCCAGCGGGAGGTCGGTGTCGCGCAGCAGCGGGTTGGGGCGGACCCCGGCCGTCCAGACCAGGGTGCGGGCCGCGAACCGGCTGCCGTCGGAGAGCGCCATCACCCCGCCGGCGGCCGACTCCAGGGTGGTGCGCAGCCGTACGTCCACATTGCGCTCGCGCAGCTGGTCCAGGGTGTGCGCGGCGAGTTCGGGCGACTCCTCGGTGAGGATCCGGTCGGTGGCCTCGACCAGGACCCAGCGCAGGTCGTCGGGGGTGGTGTGCTGGTGGCCCCGGACCGCGTACCTGGCCATGTCCTCCAGTTCGGCCAGCGCGCCGACGCCCGCGTAGCCGGCGCCGACGAAGACGAAGGTGAGCGCGGCCTGGCGGAGCGCCGGGTCGCGGGTGGTGGCGGCGAGGTCGAGCTGTTCCAGGACGTGGTTGCGCAGGCCGACGGCCTCGCCGACGGTGGAGAAGCCCCGGCCGTGCTCGGCCAGTCCGGGCACCGGGGCGGTGCGGGAGACCGATCCGGGGGCGAGCACCAGGACGTCGTAGTCGAGTTCGACCGGCGCGGGCGGTTCGCCCGGGCCGGCCGCGTCGGCCCAGGCCCGGCGGGAGGCGTGCTCGATCCGGGTGATCCGGGCGGTGAGCACCCTGCACTCGGTGAGTTCGCGACGGAGCGGGACGACCACGTGGCGGGGGTCGATGGTGCCGGCCGCGACCTCGGCGAGCAGCGGGTGGTAGGTGAGGTAGGCCTGCGGCTCGACCAGGGTGAGGTGGACCTCGCCGCGGCGCAGCCGCTCGCGCAGGCCGCGCTGGAGGTGCAGGGCGGTCGACATGCCCGCGCACCCGCCGCCGACGATCAGGATCCTGATGGCGCACCTCCTGTCGATGGGCTCCGCGGCCCGCCTTCGACCGGGCATGCCCCCATCACGCCCACCAATAAAGGACCGCCGGAGCCCTCTTGTCCACCGTCCGTGCTGTGGCGGACGGGACTGTTGGGACCGGAAGGGGACAGAAGTACTGCCGGGGTGAGTTTCTGACGCACTTTCGGCCTCGAACGGCGGTGAACTATGGTCGGATTGTGTGGCGGCGCGGCCACTGCCATGTCAACTGGTGGCGACGCACCGTGGATCGGTCATTACGGCCAGTTCTAGTGTTGGCGGGAGAACCCGACTGCGGGACCGTGATCCGGGGAAGGGTAGTTCCCGGACAGGGCCCCGAACGGGCGCCGACGCGCCGGCCCGATCGCAGCGATCGGCCCGGCGGCGCCCTCCGGAGCGGGGTCCGGGTGGACCTTCGCGCGGCCGCACCCGCGGCCGGGCGGCACCCGGGCGGCACCAACGGCACGAGCGATGGGTCATCGGTCATTTCTTTCAGGCGTAGCTGCACCGGGGGGTGCAGGGGCGGGCGACGACAGGGTCCGGAACCGGACGCCTGCGGGGGAGAGTTGGGATGATGGAACAGGAGCGACTGTTGGGGCTATCGGGTGCGGCACACCCCGGCCAGGGCGTGGTGCCGGAGCAACGCGGCCCGGCCGAGGCCGCCGGTCCACCGGGGGCGGCGTACGCGGCCGTCCCGTACCGGGGCGGCGAGGCGGCACAGGGCGGCGGGCCGGGCCCGGGCGCCCGGCTGAGGGTCGACGCGCGGCGGAACCTCGAGAGCGTGCTGCGCGCGGCTCGTGAGGTGTTCGGCGAGTTCGGCTACGGCGCGCCGATGGAGGAGGTGGCGCGGCGGGCCGGGGTCGGCGTGGGCACGGTGTACCGGCGCTTCCCGAGCAAGGAGGTGCTGGTCCAGCGGATCGCGGCCGAGGAGGTCGCCTGGCTGACCGCCCAGGCCCGCGACTCGCTGTACGGCGGCGCGGGCGCCTGGGAGGCGCTGGCCGGCTATCTGGCGCGCGCGGTGTCCACCGGGGCCGGGCGGCTGCTGCCGCCGGAGGCGTTCCGGTACGCCGAGGAGCTGGGGCGGGTGCCCGAGCAGCGTTCGCCGGACCCGGTCGGGTCGGGCAGCGCGTTCGGCTCCGCGCGGTACGAGCCGACGGCGACCGGCCTGACCGGGACGGCGTACGGTTCGGCGCCCGGTCCGCTCGGCGGTCCGGTGCCGGGCCAGGTGTCCGGCGAGGCGGCCGGAGGGCCCGTCGGGGCCGTCACCGGTCTCGGCGTCGGCGTCGGGGCGGCGACCGAGGGCGAGATCGCGGTCCTGGTGGCCGACGCGGACCCGCGGCTGCTGCTGCAACTGCTCGCGGCCCTGGTGGCCCGCGCGGGTGCGGCCGGCGAGCTGCGGCCCGGAGTGACCGTCGCGGACGTGGTGCTGGTGCTGACCGCGTCGGTACCGGTGCACGCCTGGCGCGGCGGGCCGCCGGCCGGCCCGGTCGTGGTGGGTGCGGCGGGCGCGGCGGCCGGCCCGTTGCCCGCGGGCAACGGGGACGCCCCGCAGCCGACGGACGGCCCGCAGGCGGACGGTCAGTCCGCCGAAGGACCCTCCGACCGGCTGCTCCAGATCCTGCTCGACGGCCTGCGGGCCCGCTGAGCCGGACCGCACCGGGACCCGACGTCCGGCGCGGGCAAGGAGGTTGGTGAGCGGGGGCGGACGGCTTCGGACCGTTCGCCCGGGGCGGGTGACGCCGCCCGGGGCGCCGTGCGCGGGGCGAACACATCCGCGACGGCCCCACGGAAGAGTGGGTCACGGCCGGTCCGGCTACCGCCCAACTCTGCGCTATGCCATCCTTTGCCCGTGGTTGGAGCCAATGTCCCGATGCGCGCCGTTCGCGCGCCCTCGGCGCCGTGCGGCGGAGAATCGTGCGCCCACGCACTCCCGCGCGCCCTGCCACACTACGGGGGCTGTCGTGGAGTCTGGGGTCCGTTGTGAGCGCCGAGGAACAGAACGACTACGGCTACGGCCTCGACTTCGGGCGGTCCGCCGGGGGCGGGCCCGACCGCGGTCCTGACGGACCGGCCGCCGGCCCCGGGGCACCCGGCGGCGGGCCGGGCACTCCGCCCGGGCCGGTGCCGGCGGGCCAGGTGCCGGACCAGGCCGGGATGCCGGGCCGCGAGACCCTCTCCGCCTCCGCCGCGGCGCTCCCCCAGGGCCGGGTCCCGGGGCAGGCCGGCGCCGGGCGCGGTGGTGTCGTCCCGGAGGCCTTCGTCGGCACCGGGGCGTCGGCGCGCCCCACCGTGCCCGCGCCGGCCGATCCCGTCGACGGCGAACGGCCGCCCTCCGACGCGGAGTTGACCGCGCTCGTCCGGGCCGGCGACGACACCGCCTACGAGGAGATCTACCGCCGGCACGTGGATTCGGTGCGCCGCTACGCCCGGACCTGCTGCCGGGACAGCTTCACCGCCGAGGACCTGGCGGGCGAGGTGTTCGCCCGCACCCTGCAGGCGCTTCGGGCGGGCAAGGGACCGGAGTTCGCCGTCCGCGCCTATCTGCTGACCGCGGTCCGGAACGTCGCGGCGGCCTGGACCCGAAGCGAGCGGCGCGAGCAACTCGTGGACGACTTCAGCCTGTTCGCGCACAGCTCGGCCGCCGTGGTGGACCTCGATCTGGCCGATCCGGGCGCCGACGCCTGGGCGATGGCGCTGGCCGACCAGCGCATGGTGATGCAGGCCTACGCCGAACTCCCCGAGGACGACCGGGTGGTGCTCTGGCACACCGAGGTCGAGCGGGAGTCCCCCAAGACCGTCGCGGTGATGCTCGGCAAGACCGCCAACGCGACCGCCGTCCAGGCCCACCGGGCCCGCGACCGGCTCGCCGCCGGCTTCCTGCAGGCGCACGTCTCGGGCAGCCAGGACCGGGACTGCGAGGCGTACGCCAACCGGCTCGGCGCGTACGCGCGCGGCTCGCTGCGCAAGCGTGCCTCGGCGGAGGTCGGCCGGCACCTCAAGGAGTGCGACCGGTGCACGGCCGCGTGCCTGGAGCTGTCCGAGATCAACCACGGGCTGCGCGCGCTGCTGCCCGGTGGGGTGCTGGTCTGGATCGGCGCGGGCGGCTTCGGTGCCGCCGCGGCCGCCGTCGGCGGAGTGGCGGCGGTGGGCGGCGCGGCCGCCGGGACCGCGGCCGCCGCGGCGGGCGGCACGGCCGGCGGCACGGCCGGCGGTGCGGCCGGCGGTGCGGCCGGCGGTGCGGCCGGCGGTGCGGCCGGTGCCGCGACCGGAACGACAGCGGGCGCCGGGACGGCCGGGGCCGCGGGTGGTGCGGGCGCCGGGGCCTCCGGCGGGGGCGGGGGCGCCGCGAGCGCCGCCGCGGAGGGCCTGGGCACCGCCGCGAAGGCCGGGATCGCCGCCGCCGTCGCGGTGGCGGCGGCGGCCGTCGCCGCGTACGCGCTCACCGGCGCACCCGAGCCCAGGCCCCCGGTGGCCGCTGCCCCGGTCTCCGCGCCGGCCGTTCCCGCGCCGCCGTCCGCCGAGCCCGAGCCGCCCGCCCCGGAACCGGCCCCGCCGCCCGCGCCGGAGAGCCCGGCCCCGGTGCCGGTGGAGCAGCCGGCCCCCGCGCCGTCCGCGCCCCCGCCGCCCGCCGCCGCGCCCAGGCCGGTGCCGGCGGCGCCGAGCAGCCCGCCGGCGACCGCGGCGGCCCCCTCGCCGACGCCCGCGCCCCCGAGGCCCACTCCGACGCCGACGCCCACCCCGACCCCGCCCGCGACCGTCCCGGCGGTGCCGGTGCCGACCCCGCCGACCGTGCCGGTGCCCGAGGTGCCGCTGCCGCCCGTGCCCGAGGTGGTGGTGCCGACACCCACCGTGACGCCGAGCCTGCCGACCGCGCCGCCCACGGCCGTACCGACCCCGCCGGTGCCCACCGACTTCTGGGCCGACGACCTGCCGGTGGTCAGGTCGTCCCAGAACCGGGTGCCGCCGCCCCGGCCGAGCATCCGGGAGAACGGCAGCGACTGGTTCTGGCAGCGGGACAGCGTCTCGGTCGCCGGCACCGAGCACCGGCACGGCATCAGCGTGCACGCGCCCGCGACCACGGTGATCGACCTCAACCGGAGCTGCACGTCCTTCGACGCGGTGGCCGGGATGGACGACCTGACCTTCGCCCTCGGCGGGGTGGTCTTCTCGGTGCAGGGCCGCGACGGGCGGACGCTGTGGAGTTCGCCCACGCTGCGCGCGGGCGACCCGGCGGTGCCGGTGCACGTGCCGCTCGGCGGGCAGACCTCGATCCGGCTGGTGGTGGTGCCGGCGAACGGCATCTGGTCGGCGCTGAACATGGCCGACTGGGCCGAGGCCCGCTTCAGGTGCGTCTGAAGCGGGCCCCGGGGGCGTCTGCGGACCGTCGGGTCAGACGGCGCAGGAGCCGTCCGCGCACGCCTCGCCGGCCGGGGCGACCTGCACCGGGGCCGGCCGGCGCTCGCCGATCTCGGTGGCGACCTGCTCCAGCACCTGGCGGAAGGTCTCGGCCTCCTGGCCGCCCTGGACCGCCCACTTGCCCTCGAAGACGAAGGTCGGCACGGCGGTGATGCCGATCTCCCGGGCCTCGGCCAGCTGGGCGCGCACCTCGGCGGCGCCCTCCTCGCCGGCCAGGTAGGCCGTCACCCGGTCGCGGTCCAGGCCCGCGCCGACCGCGACCTCGGCGAGCGCGGTGCGGTCGCCGACGTCCACGCCGTCGCTGAAGTGCGCCTTGAGCAGGGCCTCCTTGAGCCGGCCCTGGGCGGCCGCGCCGTACTCGGTCTCGGCGAGGTGCAGCAGCCGGTGACCGAGGAAGGTGTTGGCGTGCAGGGCGGCGTCGAAGTCGTAGCCGATGCCCTCGGCCCGGCCCAGCTCGGCGACCCGGGCGTCCATCGCGACCGACTGCGGTCCGTAGCGCTCGGCCAGCCACTCCCGGTGCGGGCTCGCCGTGGCCGGGGCGTCCGGCACCAGCTGGTACGGCCGGTAGACCACCTCGACGTTCTCCTTGCCCGCGAAGCCGTCGAGCGCCTGCTCGAAGCGGCGCTTGCCGATGTAGCACCAGGGGCAGGCGATGTCGGAGTAGATCTCGACCTTCATGACGGGGGCTCCAGAGGGGGTGGGGACGGGTCCGAGATGGATGAACGATGAACCATCTCGGGACATTCCCGGCGGGTGCTCAGCCCTCCGGAGGGGCGGGGACGACCAGGACCGGGCAGGCCGCGTGGTGGACCAGGGCGCCGCTGACCGAGCCCAGCAGGAGCCGGGCGAAGCCGCCGTTGCCCCGGGTGCCGGCCACCACGGTGTGCTGCCGGGCCGAGGAGGCGAGCAGGACCTCGATCACATTGCCGAGCACCACGTGCAGGGACATCTCGGCGGTGCAGGGTTGGGCGCGGGCCCGCTGGACGGCGACCACCGCACGGCGCAGGCCGTCCGCCATCGACTCGACCAGGGTCTCCACGCTCTCCTGGACCAGTTCGGCCATCCCCGGCGGGTAGCCGGTGGGCGCCGGGTTGACGACGGCGAGCACGTACAGCGGCAGGTCGTGGGCCTCGGCCTCGGTCATCGCCCGGTCCAGGGCCCAGAGCGAGCCGTCCGAGCCGTCGCAGGCCGCGAGCACCCCGGGCGGGCGGTTGGTCGGGAGCCGGCCGAGCACCGAGAGCACGACGGGGACGGACGGGTCGGGACCGGCACTGGTCACCACGGCCTCCGGGCGGGGAAGGGGTCGGGACGTTCGCCATGATCGCCGTCCGGTGCCGCCGCGTGCCCGAGCCGCGCCGGGAGCCGCAGGAGCGCCGGGAGCGGGGTCGGGCCGGTGCGCGGGGCAGGTGCGCGGGGCAGGGCAGGTGCGCGGGGCAGGTGCGCGGGATCAGGGCGGGACGGGGTCAGGAGAGGCGGGGCGGGGACAGGGCGGGGTGGACGGGGCGCGGCAGGCCGGTCCAGCAGGCGCCGTGGCGGCGGGCGCGGACCCGGCGGAGCCAGAGCTCGGTGGCGACCAGGTCGGCGAGGCCCGCCAGGGCGGCGGGCGGCAGCGGGGCCGCCGGGTCGGCGGCGCGGTCGAGCGCGGCCCGGACGGCGGGGAGGTCGATCAGCCCGGCCTCGGCGAGCAGCGGCGCGTCGAAGAGTTCGGCCAGGCCGTCGGCGGCGAGCCGCAGGCCCGCCCGGACGGTGCTGGCGCGGTCGGGGCGCGGGCCCCGGCCCCAGTCGGGCGGCAGGTCGGTCCGGCCGGCGCCGGCCAGGACGGCGTGCAGCAGCGCGGGCCGGGCGCCGGGCTGGAGCCGGACCTCGTCCGGGAGCAGCCGGGCGGCCCGCACCACCTGGTTGTCGAGGAAGGGCGCGTGCAGCCGCTGGCCCGGCTGTTCGGTGGCGTGCACCAGCGTGCGGAAGCCGCGCGCGTGCCGGTGCAGGGCGTGCCGGGCCCGGTACGCGCCGGGGTTGTCCCCGGGCGCCGGTTCGCGCGCCGCCAGGCGCAGCCGCAGCGCGACCGCGGAGAGCGCCTCGTCGGACAGCCAGCGGGCGGCGGGACCGGGGACCACCCAGGCGAGGTCGTCCGCCGAGCGCGCTCCGGCCGTGCCGGAGCCGTCGGCCGTCCGGCGGAGGGTCAGCCGCACGGCGGCGTCGTCGAGCGCGTCCGGGTAGCGGATCCGGGCCAGCCGGTGGGCGGCGCGCAGCACCGTGAACGGGGTCCGCAGCGCACCGGTCAGGACGCCGGCGGCCGCCCGGTCGGCGCCCGCCAGCGCGGCCACCGGGGAGAGGAGTTCGCGGGAGCGGCCGGCCCGGACCAGGTCGGCCAGCCGGGCCGGGTGCCCGTCCAGGACCTGCCGGGCGCCGTGGCCGGTGAGGTGGTCGGTGCCGCCCGCCCCGAACCGGGCCTCGGCCCAGGCCGCGGTGACCAGCTCGGGGCCGGGCTCGTCGGTGAGCGGCCCGGCGGTCGGGTCGGCGCGCAGGTCCGCGTACGGGAGGGTGTCGGGGCCGGGGGCGAGCACGGTGCGGCGCAGCCGCGGGACGTCCGGGGCGAGCGCCGGGGCGGCGGGGACGGTCCCGGTGCCGGTGGTCTCGCCGAAGGTGACGGCGGCGACGGGTTCGGAGGCGGTGCGCGGCCGGGCGCCGGAGCGGGCCCAGGAGCCCTTCACCGCCCCGGTCCGGACCGGGCCGCCGGACCGGGCGGCGGACGCCGAGCCGGACGCGGACGTGGCTCCGGACCCGGCCCCGGGCCCGGACTCCTCGGACGGCGGTCCGGTCCGCGCCGGGACGGCCCGGTACGGCCCGGACGGGTAGGGCGCCACCGCTCCGGCCGGCCCGACGGCGGCCGGCCCCGCCGCAGGCGGGACCGCGGCGGCGAGCAGCGCGACGGTGGCGGAGGCCGTCCCGTAGGAGAGGTCGACCCCGAGCCTGGCCCGCCCGGACCGGCCGGCCGGCAGCGCGGCCGGGCCGGCCGGACTGGTGCGGACCCGGAACCGGACCGACTCCAGCAGCGCCCGGGTCAGCTCCCGGACCGCCGCCGCCTCCCCGCGCCCCGGCACCCCCTCGGCGCCCGGGCCGTCGTACTGCGTGAGGTACGGCCGCCCGCTCCGGACTGCGAGCGCGTGCCCGGGCGGCACCCGCCGCACCCCGAGGTAGGGGGTGCCGGTGCCGAGCGCCTCGGGCGCCTCGGGGCAGGCGAGCCGGGCGGCCAGGTGGCCGGTGTCCAGCGGTGCCCCGACCAGGTCGGCGAGCGGCAGGGCCGCCGTGGCGTACGCGGTGCCGTCGCCCCACGGGGTGTGGAAGACCGGCCGGGCCCCGGCCAGGTCGGTGAGCAGCACGGTGGACCGGGTGCCGCTGCGCAGCACCACGGTGTAGCTGCCGGGCCAGCCGGTGAGGTGGCGGACGGCGCCGCCGCGGGCGGCGGCCAGGCCGGCGGCGAGTTCGGCGTCGGTGGCACCGCAGTGGCCGAACACGGCGAGCCGGAGGGTGGCGGGGTTCGCCTCGAAGGGGTCGGGCGCGGTGGGTCCGGTGGTGACCGAGGCGCCGGTCCCGGGCCGCAGGACGGCCAGGCGGATCTCCTCGGGGCGCCAGTCGCCGACCGCCCAGAGCGGGTCGGGACCGGTCCACAGGGTGCGCGCGGCGATCGGGGCCACGGCACCGGGCGGCTCGTGCGCCGGTGCGACCGGCCGGGGCGCGCCCGTGCACCAGCCCGTCAGCCACCGCATCGCGCCTCCACCGGACGAGGACCTGCACCGCTCGGCGGGTCCGGATCCCGCGGCCCGCGTCCGGCGCGCCGTCAGAGGACATGGTGCCACCGGTTGTGCGTCCGGTGACCGGAGTTGTCGTTTCCGGTGCGCGGGCGGGGCCGTTGCCGTAGGGGCGCGGCCTTCGGACCGCACCGGGCGGACGACGGTGACGGCGCGGGGTTTCGAACACCCGGACGAGCCGTTCCACCGGAGCGGCCCGGGCCTTCCCCTCCCCGGCCCGGACCGCCCCGTGGGTCGCCCTGTCATGGCCATCGCGAGATGGCCGAAAGGCGTCGCTCGGCCCGGGAGGGCATCCGCATGCCCTCCCGGACGTCGCCGCCGCCCGCGGGGATGAAGGCGGCGGCATCCCCCGGCCCGCCGGGTCCTCGACGGCGGGCCGACCCACGACCACCAGCGAATCGCCGACCAGCCGGTCGGGCCAGGGGGCACGGCCGGGCGCACATCGACACGGGACCGGAGCACGGCACTCCGGCGCGCCGCCGGGAGACCGCCGGACGGCCGGATCCCGGCGGTCCTGACCAACTTCGCGGCCCGCCCGACGCCCGGCGCCGGGCGCGCGATCCCGCCATCCGGAATGCGGCCTCTTAACCCTCGGAACGCGTCCGACTACTCTAGGTACAGCAGCTTCGGCCCGGTGCCGCCCGGGCCCCGCGCACAAGGCCGCAGGAGGTGCCGCCGCCACCATGACCGTCAGCCCACGAGGACCGAACGAACGGCTCGGCACGCTCCTGACCCTGGCGCAGATCAGCAACGCGGGTCTGGCCCGCCGGGTCAACGACCTCGGCGCGCAGCGCGGGTTGACGCTCCGCTACGACAAGACCTCGGTGGCCCGCTGGGTCAGCAAGGGCATGGTGCCGCAGGGCCCGGTGCCGCACCTGATCGCCACCGCGATCGGCGGCAAGCTCGGCCGGCCCGTGCCGCTGGAGGAGATCGGCCTCGGCGACACCGACCCGGCGCCCGAACTCGGCCTGGCCTTCCCGCGCGAGGTGCCCGACGCGGTCCGGTCCGCCACCGACCTCTGGCGGGTCGACCTCGACCTGCGCCGGGGCCCCGGCGGCGGCCGCTGGAGCGACAGCCTGGCCGGCACCTTCTCGGTCGCCGCCTACGCGACCCCGGTCTCGCGCTGGCTGATCAACCCCGCCGACGGCTCGGTGGCGCGCGAACTGCCCCGCGCCCCGGCCGAGTCGGGCTCGTACCGGGTGGGCCACTCGGACGCCGCCAAACTCCGCGAGGCCGCCCAGGAGGCCCGCCGCTGGGACTCCAAGTACGGTGGCGGGGACTGGCGTTCGTCGATGGTGCCGGAGTGCCTGCGGGTCGAGGCGGCGCCGCTGCTGCTCGCCTCGTACAGCGACGCGGTGGGCCGGGCGCTGTTCGGCGCGACGGCCGAACTCACCCGGCTGGCCGGGTGGATGGCCTTCGACACCGGCCAGCACGAGGCCGCCCAGCGCTACTACATCCAGGCCCTGCGGCTCGCCCGGGCCGCCGCGGACGTCCCGCTCGGGGGCTATGTGCTGGCCTCGATGAGCCTGCAGGCCGGCTACCGGGGCTTCGCCGAGGAGGCCGTGGACCTCGCCCAGGCCGCGCTGGAGCGCAACCGGGGCCTGGCCACCGCACGGACGATGAGCTTCTTCCACCTGGTCGAGGCCCGGGCCCAGGCCAAGGCCCGGAACGCGGCGGCGTGCGCGACCGCGCTCGGCGCCGCGGAGAGCGCGCTGGAGCGGGCGCGCGCCGGGGATCCCGATCCGGCGTGGATCGACTTCTACGCCTACGACCGGCTCGCCGCGGACGCCGCCGAGTGCTTCCGCGACCTCGGGGTGCCCGCCAAGGTCCGCCAGTTCACCCGGGAGGCGCTGGCCCGCCCCACCGAGGGGTTCGTGCGCTCGCACGGCCTGCGGCTGGTGGTCTCCGCGATGGCCGAGGCCGAGGCGGGCAACCTGGACGCGGCGGTCGCGGCCGGCGAGCGCGCCGTCGACGTGGCCGGGCGGATCTCCTCCCAGCGCAGCCGCGAGTACGTGGTGGAGATGCTGCGCCGGCTGGAGCCCTTCCAGGGCGAGCGCCGGGTGCGCGACCTGACCGAGCGCGCCCGCGCGGTGATCGTCGCCCCGGCCTGACCGACGGCGGCACCGCAGGACCCCGGACGGACCCCGGACGGACTCCGGACAGGTGCCCCGCGCGCCCGGCCGAAACGCCCCCGGGCCCACTCGACCGGCCCCCGCCGCCGTGGCAGCATCGCGGACGGACGGGGCGGTCGGACGAGACGAGGAGCGGGCCGTGCGGTACGACGTCGACGTGCTGGTGGTGGGGGGCGGGATCGTCGGGCTGGCCACGGCCCACGCCCTGACCGGGGCCCGCCCCGGACTCCGGCTCACCCTGCTGGAGAAGGAACCCGGACTGGCCGCCCACCAGACCGGCCGCAACAGCGGGGTGATCCACAGCGGCGTCTACTACCGGCCGGGCTCGCTCAAGGCCCGCTACGCGGTGGCCGGCGCCGCCGAGATGGTGGAGTTCTGCCGCACCCACGGCATCCCGCACGAGGTCACCGGCAAGCTGATCGTCGCCACCGGACCGGCCGAACTCGACCGGCTGCGCGCGCTGGCCGAACGCGGCCGGGCCAACGGCATCCCGGTCACCGAACTGGACCGCCGGGGCATCGCCGAGTACGAGCCGCAGGTCACCGGTGTCGCCGGCCTGCACATCGGGAGCACCGGCATCTGCGACTTCCCCGCCGTCGCCGCCACCTACGCGCGCCTCGCCCGCGAGGCCGGGGCGGAGATCCGCACCGGCACCGAGCTGCGCGCGATCGCCCGACGGGCCGACGGCGTCACCGTGCAGACCTCGGCCGGGGAGCTCCGCTGCCAGGTCCTGGTGAACTGCGCGGGCCTGCACAGCGACCGGATCGCCCGGCTGGCGGGCGACGACCCCGGCCTGCGGATCGTGCCCTTCCGCGGCGAGTACTACGAACTGGTCAAGGAGCGGCGGGAGCTGGTCCGCGGACTGGTCTACCCCGTGCCCGACCCGGCGTTCCCGTTCCTGGGCGTCCACCTGACCCGGGGCGTGCACGGCGACGTGCACGTCGGCCCGAACGCGGTGCCCGCGCTGGCCCGCGAGGGCTACGACTGGCGCACCGTCCGCGCCCGCGACCTGGCCGGCACCGCGGCCTTCCCCGGCACCTGGCGGATCGCCCGCCGGCACTGGCGCTACGAGGTGGGCGAGCTGCACCGCTCGCTCTCCAAACGGGCGTTCACCTCGGCCGTCCAGCGGCTTCTGCCGGCCGTCGTCCCGGCCGACCTGGTCCGGGCCGGCGCCGGGGTCCGCGCCCAGGCCGTCGCCAGGGACGGCTCGCTGCTGGACGACTTCGCCTTCGCCGGCTTCGACCCCGACGACCCGCGCTCCGCCCGACGCCTGGTGCACGTGCTGAACGCGCCCTCCCCCGCCGCGACGGCCTCGCTGCCGATCGGCCGGGAGGTGGCCCGCCGGGCGCTCGCCGCACTGGACGCGGGCGGACGGTGAGGGCGGACAGCGAGGGGGACTGCGGGGGCGGGCCGGGAGGACGGCCGCGGAGGTCGGCCCGGACCGGCCCCGGCGGCGGACGTGGGGCCCGTCACAGCCCCCTCGGCCCCCGCCCGGCGGCCCCGTAGACTCGGTTGATTGTGACTGCCACCGCCCCGATCCCCCAGCCCTCGCCCTCCGCCCGGCTCTCCGCGGCCCCCGCCGCCTACCCGGCGCCGATGTACCCGCACAAGGCCACCGAGGCCCAGCACAGCGAGCGGCGCATCCGCAGCTTCCAGCCGCGCCGGGGCCGGATGACCAACGCCCAGGCGGGCGCGCTGGACCGGAGCTGGGAGACCTACGGCATCGCGATCGACGGCACCCCGCTCGACCTGCCCGCGCTCTTCGACGGCCTGCCGGTCACCCTGGAGATCGGCTTCGGCATGGGCGAGACCACCGCCGCGATGGCCGCCGCCGACCCCGCCATGGGCATCCTGGCCGCCGACGTCCACACCCCCGGCCACGGCAACCTGCTCGGCATGCTGGAGCGCGACGGCAGCACCAACGTCCGGCCCGCCGCCGGTGACGCCGTGATCCTGCTGCGCGACATGCTCCAGGACGCCTCGCTGGCCGGTCTGCGGGTCTACTTCGCTGACCCGTGGCCCAAGCCGAAGCACCACAAGCGGCGGCTGGTCCAGCCGTCCTTCCTGGAGCTGGTCCTCCCCCGGCTGGCACCCGGCGCGCTGGTGCACTGCGCCACCGACTGGGAGCCCTACGCCGAGCAGATGCTCGCCGTGCTGTCCGCCTCCCCGGAGCTGGAGAACCTCCACCCCGAGGGTGACGGCACCGGCTGGACCGAACCGGCGGACCACCCGGACGGCTCCGTCCCGGGCTACGCGCCGCGACCGGACTGGCGCCCGGTCACCAAGTTCGAACGGGCCGGCATCGCCAAGGGCCACGTGGTGCACGACCTGCTGTTCCGCCGCCGCTGACAGCACGCCGGGCGTTCGACCCGGCGCGCCCGCACGGGCCCCGGCGCCACCGGCGGGCGCGCCCGGCGCGGACGGTTCCTCCCGACTCCGCCCGGCCGCCCGGCGGCTTGGCCTACCCTGTGCCGGGTGAGCACCCCGTCCGGCGATGGGTACCACCTCACCGTGCGGGCCGCCGACGACCGAGAGATGCCCACGCCCACCGCCGACACCCGGACCATCCCGGGGCCGCGGAGGCGCCGGGCCCAGCGGTTCGTGCCCCGGCCGGGCCGCGCCGACCCCCAGGGCCCCGCCACGCGCCGGGACGGCCCGACCGCGCCCGGACCGGCCCCCGGCCGCCGCCGACCGCTGCGCCCGGCCGCCTTCTCCGCCGTCACCGCGACGGCCGTACTGACCCTGGCCGGCTGCGGGGTGCTGATCCTCCACCTGGTCCGCCGCCAGACCGGCACCGCCGGACTGCTGGTCGGCCTCGGGCTGGCGATGGTCCCGCTGCCCTTCGTGCTCGGCGGGATCGCCTGGCTCAACCAGACCGCCCGGGTGCCGCTGCGGCACACCGTGTTCTGCCTCGGCTGGGGCGCCTGCGCCGCCACCACCGTGGCCATCCTCGCCAACGGCTGGACCAGCACCTACCTGAGCACCCACCAGGGCAGCCTCGGCGAGGCACTGGGCGCCGACCTGGTCACCCCGGTGATCGAGGAGAGCGCCAAGGGCGCCGCCCTGCTCGTCCTGCTGCTGCCGATCGGCCGGCGGCTGCACTGCGCCGCCGGGCCCGGCGGACGCCCCTGCGCCGACGTGCTGCGCCGGCTGCCGGGCCCCCGGCAGCCGCGCGGGTACGAGCGCCGGCTCGCCGGGCCGCACGCGCGCGCCCGGCTGCGGCTGCGCCCCTACCCGCGCCCGCTGCCGCACCCGGCGGCCGGGTCCGCCGCCGGCCACCGGCGGGCCCGGTCCCGGCCGCGCACCCTGGCCGCCGGGGTGGTCCTCGGCGGGATCACCGCCTGCGGCTTCGCCTTCACCGAGAACGCGCTCTACCTGGGGCGGGCGTTCACCGACGACCAGCAGCAGCGGCTGGACAGCATCGGCCTCGGCGAGCCGCCCAGCCTGCGGGACTTCGACAGCACCGTGCAGACCTTCGTCCTGCGCGGCCTGCTCTCACCGTTCGCCCATCCGCTGTTCACCGCGCTGACCGGGCTCGGCCTGGCGGTCACCCTCACCACCGGGCGCCGCCGGCTGGCCCGGCTGGCGGCGCCGACCGGGCTGGTCCTGTCGATGGCCCTGCACGGGACCTGGAACGCCGCCGCCGACCTCGGCACCCACGGCTTCCTGCTGGTCTACGCGGTGCTGATGGTGCCCTGCTTCGCCGCGCTGGTCTGCTTCTCCGCCTGGGCCCGGTCGCGGGCCGCCCGCCACCCGGGGCGAGAAGGGCCGCCGCAGCGGGCCGGGCCGCCGACGCCGCGGGCCCGGACCGGGGTGCGGACCGCCGGCCTCCTCGGCCGGCGGTGCGCCGCCCGGCTCGCGGGGTGGCTCGGGGGGCCGGCCGGGGGCCCCTGAGGAACGGATTTCCCATCCGGGCGATCTCCCCGTATTGTTGTGTTCACCGACGCGGGGTGGAGCAGCTCGGTAGCTCGCTGGGCTCATAACCCAGAGGTCGCAGGTTCAAATCCTGTCCCCGCTACTCAGTAGCAACGAAGGCCCGGAGGACTCGTCCTCCGGGCCTTCGTCGTTCCCCGGGGCACGGGTGCTCCGGGGCCGGGGCCCGGGGTCGCGGGCGTCCGCTCCGCGCCACAGTCCTGCCACCGCGCGGTAACAGCACCCCGGGGCAAGATCGACCCGTCGGGGCCGACGATCATACTGAGTGCAAAAACGACTCCTCCGGGCGCGGACCGTCGCGCCGAGTTAGGACACACACTCATGCTGTCGAAGCGCCTTGCCAGCACCACCGCGATCGGCCTGCTGCTGGTGGCCGGGGCGACCGCCTGCGGCGACAACGACAAGGCCGCCGCCGACAAGGCCACCGGCGGCAAGACCGCCGCCGCGCCGGGGCTGGACACCGAGAAGCTCACCGCCGAGGAGATCCAGAAGCAGGCCAAGGAGGCCCTGGCCGGCGCCGCCTCGGTCAAGATCACGGGCAGCTTCAACAAGGACACCGACCAGATCGCCATCGACCTGGCGGTGGACACCAAGGGCCAGTGCAAGGGCACCCTGGGCCTGCCGGGAGCAGGCAAGTTCGAGCTCCTCGGCGACGGCAAGCAGGTCTACCTGAAGCCCGACGCGGAGTTCCTGAACAGCGCCACCGGGGGGAAGAACCCGCAGGCCGTCGAGCTGCTGAAGGGCCGCTGGATCACGGGCGCGCAGAGCGACCCGGAGCTGAAGGAGCTCACCAGCGCCTGCGACCTCAAGGAGCTCACCAAGACCTTCGACGACAGCAAGGCCACCAACATCACCAAGGGCTCGGCCGGCACCGTCAACGGCGCGAAGACCTTCAGCGTCAAGTCGAAGAACAGCTCCGGCGGGGAGGTCACCCTGCACGTCGCCACCGAGGGCAAGCCGTACCCGCTGCGGCTCGAGAAGAGCGGCAAGGGCGGCGGCCAGATGGACCTCACCGACATCGACAAGCCGCTGACCGTCCAGGCCCCGCCGGCCGATCAGCAGCTCGACTTCTCGCTGTTCAAGGACAAGGTGCAGGCCGCCTGATCCGGCGGCGATAAATCCGTTGCCCTCCCTCCGGGGCGCTGCCTACAGTGGCGGCACACTGAAAGGAGGTGATCCGTGCGACGCGAAAGTCGCTGCCTTTCAGTGGCCCACAGCCAGGAGAGAGACGTGGGCCCCGACCTGTGACCGATGGTCGGTCCCCAGCCTCGGGTGCGTCGGCGGTAACGCCGGGGTGCTGAGCCGAGGTGGTCAAGCCCAAGAGCAGGACGGGCCATCGTCCAGCAACAGGCAAAGGGGAAGCTCGGACGGGTGAGCGGAAGCGAACCCTTGTTCTTACAGGTCGTTATCCTTACGCCGCGTCAATGGCATGGAATCGGCGGCGGAAAACCTCTGGTGCTGCGAAGCACGACACGGCGCAGAGCTCTTGATCGTGGCTCGTGGGGTTGAATCACCCCGTGCGTAGGTCACCGTGGAGGTCGGCTTAAAGAGGGCACCCACCCCGAGCGCAACTGAGGGCAGTGGAACGCGGGAACCCCGTATCGGTCCGGTGTGTCAGCCGGTAGGCCGGAAGCAATGAAGGCAGAACTCCGGTGCGGGAACAGGAAGGTCCAAGAAGCGAAGGCCGCCAGGGCGAAAGCTCGGGGGAACCGCCGGAATCAAGGGAACTCTCTCCCTCCGGCCATAACCCGGCGGATACCGGCAGGTGCCGGGCGCGAAAGCGGGCAGACGTGGACCTGGTAGGCCATGTAGTGATGATGACGCAGCGACTTGCTCCAAGGCGCAAGTTGGACTGAGAGGGGGACGCAGGTGCTCGTCACAGGTGAAATCCCCTCGATGAACGGAACCGAGGGCGACGCCGAATTCTGGCACAGCACCGACTGGCGCCAGGAGGAGGAGTCCGTAAAGCGACTCCGTCAGCGGATCTACAGGGCCGCTCGTGAAGGAAACCTGAAGCAGGTACGCAACCTGCAAAAGCTCATGCTGAGGTCCAGGGCCAACACCCTGACGAGTGTCAGGCGGGTAACCCAGCAGAGCACCGGAAAGAGGACGGCAGGGATCGACGGGGTAACGGCCCTCGATCCCGCGAAGCGAGGAAGGTTGGCGAGGCAGGTCATCGCCACGCCGGGCTTCCCCGCCACACCCGTCAAGCGTGTGCACATCCCGAAGGCGAACGGCAGGACGAGACCGCTCGGCATCCCGGTGATCCGGGACAGGGTCCACCAGGCACGGGTCAAGAACGCTCTTGAACCAGAATGGGAAGCCCGGTTCGAGGCACGGAGCTACGGCTTCCGCCCCGGCCGGAACTGCCAGGACGCGATCGAAGCGATCTTCGTAGTAATCGCCAAGAAGGGCTGCCGCAGGCCGTGGGTTCTCGATGCGGATCTGTCGGCGGCTTTCGATCGCATCAGCCACAAGCACCTGATGGACTCGATCGGCCTCTTCCCGGGGCGCGAGCAGGTCCGGGGGTGGCTGCGGGCCGGTGTGATGGAACAGGGCACGTTCGCCCACACGGTGGAGGGCACCCCGCAAGGCGGGGTCATCAGCCCCTTGCTGTTGAACGTGGCCTTGCACGGGATGGGTGACGCCATCGGCGCGAACCTCCCGTCGGGAGGGAAGGCCAAGGCGTCGCCGGCTCTCGTTCGGTACGCGGATGACTTCGTGGTGCTGTGCGGCACGAAGGAGGAAGCGGAGAGTCGCCGACGTGAACTCGCGGAATGGCTGGCGCTCAGGGGTCTTTCTTTCAATGAGGAGAAGACGCGCGTCGTCCACCTCGACGATGGATTCGATTTTCTGGGGTTCAACGTCCGTAAGTACAACGGCAAGGCGATCATCAAACCGAGCAAGGACGCGGCACAGCGGGCCAGGGATAGGATTAAGGAGACCATTCGCAGTCATCGGGGACAACCGGCCGAAAAGCTGGTTGAGAACCTAAACCCGTACGTCCGCGGCTGGTCAACCTACTACCGGCACGTTGTCTCGAAAGACACCTTCGGGACGCTCGACACCTATACCTATTGGGCCTTGAAACGGTGGGCACTGTACTGCCATCCGAACAAGACCGGCCGATGGATTCGGGAAAGGTACTGGGGTCAGCATCGGAAGGGGAGGAACGACAGGTGGGTGTTCGGCAGTGCCGACAGACACCTGACGAAGTTCTCCTGGACGCCGATCGTCCGACACATCGCGGTCAAGGGGGATTCTTCCCGTGATGACCCGGCACTGGAGGACTACTGGAGGAACCGGGCCCGGAAGCGGATGCCCAACGTGGAATCCAAGCGGATTCTGGCGATGGCGGATCGGCAGAAGGGGCTGTGTCCCAGATGCGGGCAGGACCTGATCGAGGGCGCGGGGTACGACCCCGATGACGTCCGCGATTGGGCGAGGTGGTTCACCGCCTCGTATCGGGGAGTGCACGTGCACCACTTGACCTACCGCAGCAAGGGTGGCAGCGACCACCCCAACAATCTGGAGCTGATTCACACGCTATGTCACCGGCAACTACATGCCGGGGACCGGAGAAAGGACCTGAACAGTGGCCAAAAGCCCGCTTGAGCCGGATGCGGTGAACAGCCGCACGTCCGGTTCTGAGGGGGCCGGGGCGCAGCGATGCGCTCCGGCTACCCGACTGAGTTGAGTTCCATCAGGATGTGTGAGGTGGCTGCTCGCTAGAGCCGCCCTTGCCTGCGCAAGGTGGGGCCCATGGTCCCCGGCCAGGCGAAATTTCCAGCAGTCACCCGGCCCGCGGGCTCACCGGTACATCCACGGTGCCTCGGCGCCAGGCCCCTCGTGGGTCCGGCACCGAGGAGCAGCCCGCGGGCCGTCTGCGTTCCCGGACGGATTTCCCGACGGGATTTCGACGGGTTTCCGCGACCGCCCGGAGGGCATCCCCGCTAGGAGTCGGCCGGCCCCGGCAAGGAGCCGGCGCGTGGGCCCTCTCTTCGGAGAGGGTCTAGAGTCGGCGCGCGCTCCGCAGGGGCGGGGTGCGGGCACTGGGGGTGTGGGCGATGGCGACACGGCGGGCCGACGGTACGGCGGCGGTGCGGACGGCTCGACGGGCCGCGGCGGGAACGCTTCCCGGCGTGGGCCTGCTGGGGCTGGCGCTGTTCTCGCTGGGGCGGCCGCACCCGTGGCAGGCCCTGGGCGGCGGGCTGGTGGTGGCCTGCGCGGCGACCCTGGTCGGCGGGGCGCTGGGGTTCCTGTTCGGGGTGCCCCGGGTGCGTGCCAACGCGGCGGACACCGAACCGCACGGCTCCTACGTGCCCAACACCAACCTCGAACAGGTCTCGGACTGGCTCACCAAGGTGCTGCTGGGCGTGGGCCTGACCCAGCTCGGCTCGATCGGCGAGCGGCTCGACCAGCTCGGCTCGACCCTCGCGCCCGTCCTGGGCGGGGGCGCGGACGCCTCGCCGTTCGCCGCCGCGCTCGTCCTCTACTTCGTGCTGCTCGGCTTCCTGGCCGGCTGGCTGCTGACCCGGCTGGCGCTGCCCCGGGTGCTCTCGGACGCGGACCGGGCGCTGGACCTCTTCCTGGCCGGGCAGGACCGGGACCGCAAGGGCGACCGGGTCGGCGCGGACGACCTGCGGATGCGGGCGATGCAGCACCTGGGCCTGGTGGGCACCAGTACCGGCAAGCCCGACGACCTGCCCGGGTCGATGCTGCCGACGGACCCCGCGGGCGGGCCGGAGGGGCTGGTGGCCGAGGTCCGGTCGACGGCCCGGCGTTCGGCGCTGACGGCCGCGCAGGTGCGGGACCTGTTCGCGGACGGCTCGGAGGGGCGGCGGGTCCAGGCACTCGCCCTGATGCAGGGCGATCCGGCGCTGGGCGACCTGCCGAGCGTGCTGGAGGCGATCGAGCACCCGCGCTCCGGGTTCGAGCAGTACCACGCGCTGCTGGCGGCGCGCGGTCTGCTGTCCCGGCTGCCGGCCGAGGAGACCCAGCAGCTGCGGGAGGCGGTGGCGGGCCGGCTGATGGCGCCGGACGGGATCCCCTACGGCTCGGACCGCAGCTGGCTGGCGGAGAAGATCCTCTCCCGGCTGGAGCCGGTGGTGTTCCTGCCGCAGCAGCAGAGCGGGCCGACGGCGGGCGCGGGCACACCGGCCGCGCCCGGGGGCGGTACTGGGGCCGGGGCCGGTTCGGATGCTCCGGCGCCGGGCGCCGGACAGCCCGGCGCCGGATAGCCGGACCCGGAGGTCACCGTCGCGGACGCCCCGGGGTGGGCGGACCGGGCGCGGACCGGGGGCGGCGCTCCCGGTGGTCCGCCCGGCGCAGTACGAGCATCCGGCGGGGGCGGGCGCCCTCGGTGACCGGCGGGAGGGTCCGGATCTCGCTGGCGATCCGGCGCTCGCCGAGCAGGTACCGGACGGTGTCGAGGTGGCCGGCCCGGCGGCCCGTGCCGTCGAACAGCGGATGGACCCGGACCTCACCGGCGGGCGCGGTGACCCGGACCAGCTCGGTCAGCGCGGCCAGCTGCCGCTCGGGCCCGAACAGCGCGGGATAGGCGAAGACCAGGTAGCCGCTGAGGGTGAGGGCGAAGGTGCCGTCCGCGAACGGGAGCCTGGGCAGCGCGGCGGCGACGTACTGCCCGGGGTGGGCCGCGCGGTCGGCCGCGAAGAGCCGGCGGGCCCGGTCCCAGCTGCGCAGGTAGCGCTCGGGCGGGCGGTGGCGGCGGGGCGGGTAGAGCTCGGGGCTGGCGTCCATCGCGGCGGCCATGGCCGCCCGGGCGGCCAGCGCGCTCGCGGCGATCTCGTCGGCGGGCCGGGCGTACACCGGGTCGGTGGCGATGACCCGGCAGCCGAGCGGACGGGCCTCGGCGGCCAGGGCGGCGGCTCCGCCGGGGCAGTCGAGCAGCGGGCCCCGGAGGTCGGCGAGCGCGGCCCGGGTGAGGCCGAAGAGGCCGCAGTACTCGTCCAGCGGACGGGAGGTCACCAGGGCGGCTGCCGGGGCCGGGGAGGTTCGGTCGGCCATCGCGGCCATCCGAACACGGCCCGCCGGGGGCCGCATCCGCAGACGGCCGGCCGAAGGATCGGCCGGCCGGGGACGGAACGGGACTAGACGGGACGGGGAGGAGACAGGGGCGAGCGGTGCGAGCGGCTCAGCGGCCGAGCAGGCCCCGGGCGGCGAGGCGGCTGACGTTGGTCAGACCGCGCACCAGCTGCGGGGTGACGAAGACGAACAGCAGGCCGACCAGGCAGACGCCCGCGATCTGCAGCGGCGACTCGATGTAGTAGACGTGGTGGCCGGAGCCGTTGGTGAAGTCGAAGAGCCGGTAGCCGGGCCAGTCCGTCCAGCGCGCGAAGACCCAGTGGTAGGCGGGGTAGAGCGCGAGCGTCCAGCCGACGCAGAGGAAGACCAGCGACAGCGTCATGCCGAGGATCGCCCACGGGAACATCACCACCTGGTACAGCACGGCCTTCCAGCCGGCCGCGTCCGCCAGCCGGGCGGTGATGGCGCCCCAGAAGCCGGGCCGGGGCCGGACCGGGGCCGGACCGGGGACGTCCAGGGCCAGCAGGCCGCGGACCCGGGCCCGCTCCAGTCGGCCGAAGCCCCGGGCCGCCGTGGTCAGAGCGGCCAGGACCGGCAGGCCAAGCACCGTCACGAAGGTGCCGACGCCCATGGCGAACAGCGTGACGGCGGTGACGAAGCCGAGGATCGCCACCGGCAGACCGGTCAGCGTGTAGCCGACCTCCCGGTAGAAGTAGGAGCTGAACGGGGCCCGCCAGGCGTACGGCGGCTCCTCGGTGCGGTGGACGGCGCCGGGGCGGTGGCCGTCCGCGTCGTCCTTCGCGTACCCGGTGCGGCCGTCGTACGCCTCGTACTCGCTGCGCTGCGTGGTGTGGGTGCTCATGGCCGGGTCACGGTCCCTCGGGTCGGTCGCGGTTCGGGCTCGTCGGGCGTCTCCCCCGACTCCTGAAGCCTGTCAAAACGCGCGGCCGCCGGACATCCGGCTCCCCGGCGAACCGGGGGTGGGGCTATCCCCCCTGCAGCGGTCCCCCCGGCACCGCGCTCCCGGCCGGCGGGTCGTCGGCGAGCAGGGCGTACTGCTGGGCGTCGCGCCAGCCGTCCGGGCCCCGGTAGTCGTGCCGGACCCGCCCCTCCAGCCGGAAGCCCGCCCGCTCCAGCACCCGGATCGAGGCGGCGTTGTCGACGTCGACCCGGGCCTCCAGCCGGTGCACGCCGAGCGGGCCGAAGGCGAAGTCGCGCAGCAGGGTGACCAGCTCCCCCGCGAAGCCGGAGCCCCAGACGTCGCGGCGCAGCGCGTAGCCGATCGTGGCGGCGCGGTACGGGACGAGGCCGAGCGCGGCGTTGCCGATCGGGACGGCGCGGGCCGGGTCGTCGGCGTCGGCCCGGAGGGTGACGGCGAGCCGGTAGACCTCCCGGGGCTCCTTCTCGGCCTCCTCGACGAACTGGGCGACCTGGTCGTCGCAGGTATCCAGGTCGCGCGGGGCGAACGGGAGGTAGCGGGTGGCCTCCGGGTCGCCGAACACGGCGTGCAGCGCGGCCACGTCCTCGGGGCTGTGGTGGAACTCGCGAACGGCAAGCCGGGGGCCGGTGAGTCGAACGGGGACCATGGCTCCCGACCCTACCCGCGACCAGCGGTTACGGTTCGTGGTTATGGAAGACGAAGACCTGCGGCTCGCCCCGCGCACCAAGGCCGCCGAGCTGCTCGTATGGGCGGAGGCGGAGGGCCGCGAGCCGGTCGCCGAGAGCCCGCTGCGAGCGGTGCTGGCGCTGTTGGAGCTGGGCGAGGGCAGGATGCACGACGGCTGGCCCGAAGTCACCTCCGCCGCGGTGGAGCACCTGCTGTACGAGCGGCTGTACCTGTACGTCCAGCCGGAGCCGGGCCAGGACCCGCTGGCGTACGGCGCGGCGGTGCGGCTGCTGATCGACCACCGGCGGGCGGCGAAGCGGCTGAACGCCAAGCGGCAGGAGCGGCTGCACGCGGAGGCCGAGTGGCAGGGTGAGGTGGCGGCCGGGCTGCTGCGCCGGGCGGACCTGGTGACCTGGCCCCGGCTGTACACGCTGCTGCTGCGCGCGGCCGGGGTGGACACCGCCGACGGGGCGGCGGTACGGGCCTGGCTGGAGGGGTTCCGGGAGCTGCCGGAGGAGGAGCGGACGGCGGCGTTCGAGGCGCTGGAGGCGGACGGCACGCTGGACCCGGTGGACGACGGGGGCTGGGAGGCGGGCGGCCGGACGCTGGCGGTCGGGATGGCGACGGACGGTGCGCGGCGGCTGCTGGAGCAGGGGCTGATGCGGCGCAGCTACCGGAACCTGGCCGAGCTGACGGCGCTGGGCCGGCCGATGCCGGAGGAGCTGGCCGGGGACTTCGGGGCGTTCGAGGAGGCGGCGGCGCGGGCGGCTCTGGAGCTGGCCGGCACCTGGACGGTGCCGGGGCTGCCGGAGCTGCTGGTGGCGGAGTTCCCGGAGCTGGCGCCGGAGCCGGGGCCGGCGGAGATCGACGCCTATCTGGCCGGGCTGGACGCGGCCTGGGCGGAGGAGCCGGCCGACGGCGAGTGGCCGGCGGACGCCGAGGAGCCTGCGGACGGCGAGGAGCCTGCGGACGGCGAGTGGCCGGCGGACGCCGAGGAGCCTGCGGACGGCGAGTGGCCGGCGGAGGCGGGGGAACCGGCCCCGGAGTAGACGCGGAGGACGGCGAGGGACCCCGGCCGGTGCGGCCGGGGTCCCTCGTCCTGTTCGGGGGGAGGCGGGGTCAGGGGGTGACGCCGCGCTGCTCGAACCAGGTCTCCGGGTCGACCGGGGCGCCGCCGCCGGGGCGGACCTCGACGTGCAGGTGGGCGCCGGTGACGTTGCCGGTCGCGCCGACCTTGCCGATCTGCTGGCCGGGGAGGACCTTGCCGGAGCCCTTGATGATCGAGGAGAGGTGGCAGTACCAGATCTCGGTGCCGTCGGGCAGGGTCTCGACGATCCGGTAGCCGTAGGCGCCGGCCCAGCCGGCCGAGGTGATGGTGCCCTGGCCGACCGCGTAGACGGGTTCGCCCTGGTCGGCGGCGAAGTCGAGGCCGGTGTGCAGGTGCGCCCAGTAGCGCGCGCTCTGGCCGTAGTGGGCGGAGAGCCGGTAGTCGCGCACCGGCAGCTTGATGGCCGCGAGCTTGGCCTTCTCGGCCTCCTCGGCGGTGCGCCTGGCCTGCTCCTGCTGGGCGACCTGGGCGGCGCGCTTGGCCTCGGCCTCCTGGGCGGCCTGGACCCGGGCCGTCTCCTCGGCCGCGGTGCGCTGGCTGTCGGCCTGCTGCTGGATCCGGGCGGCGAGCGCGAGGCCGGGGTCGGCGGAGAGCGCGACCGGGGTCTCGTCGGGGCTCTCCACGGCGGGCGCGGCGGCCGGGGTGGCGGAGGCGAAGCCGGTCGCGCCCAGGGTGGCGGCGACGGCGGTGACGCCGAGCAGCGGCGCGGCGCCGCGGGTCTGACGGGGCATCCGGTGCCGGCTGGTGTCGGCGGCCGGCGGGGCGCTCTCGTCGGCGGGCCCGCCGAAGGGGCCGCGGCCGGCGAACGGGCCCGGATGATCGAGCAGCTGGGTGCCGGTGGAGGACCCGGACGGGTGTGCCTGGGTGTGCGTCGACGCCACGGAGGCGCGCTCCTTTCCTTCCTTCGCGCCTACCGGGTTAGCTGACGGGTTCGGAGCAGGAAGGTCTCCTACGGCTGAGCCCGGGCGGTGCCCTGACCCTGCCGATTCACCCCAAGGAACATGGTTCCCCGGCTCCCATGACCTGCCCGGAGGCCGGCCGGCGGGATTAGGCGACGGCGCACGGTGCCGTCTGGGTACGGCGTTGCGGACCGCGCTGCGTTATCAAACGTTAATCCGAGAGTCCCCCGATTCCAAGCCATCCGTTGGTGACGACCGGACACGGATCGGACGCTACGGGGCTGGATGGGCGTTTTGTGACGATTGATGACAGCTGACGCTACCGAACGTGAGGGGACGTCAACGAACGGGGTCCCATCTGAGTACGACTACTCATGTGCGGCCGGGACCGCGCGGCCATTCTGGGCGCCATGAGCGCACCGATGCAGTCACGCACCACGGCCGCCTACTACATCCAGGCCGTCCTGTCCTTCGCCCTGTCCGGCGCCGCCCTCGGCTTCGGGATCGCCTTCCTCCCGGTCGAGCCGTGGACCAGGGCCTTCCTCGCCGTCGGCCTGCTCTGGACGGTCACCTCCGCGTTCACCCTGGCCAAGGTGGTCCGGGACCGGCAGGAGACCACCGACCTCGTCACCAGGGTCGACCAGGCCCGGCTGGACAAGCTGCTGACCGAGCACGACCCGTTCAAGGTGGAGGGAGTCTGACCGGCCCGGGTGCGGACCGCCGCTCGGGAGGGCTTGACGGCTAAGGCTATTAGCCTTAGCTTTATGGCTATCGGCACTCGCCGACGACCCGCCCCGAGGAGGCTCCCATGAACGGCACCATCGCCCCCGCCACCCGCTACCTCGACCTCCCCGGTGGCCGGATCGCCTTCGACGACACCGGGCACGGCGACGGCGCCCCCGTCGTCCTGCTCCCCGGGATGCTCGACAGCCGGGCCGCGTACCGGCACCTGCGCCCGCTGCTGACCGCCGCCGGCCGCCGGGTGATCACCATGGACCTGCGCGGCTTCGGCGAGTCCTCGATCCTCTGGGAGGACTACTCCCCCGCCGCGATCGCCGGCGACGTCCTCGCCCTGCTGGACCACCTGGGCATCGACCGGGCCGTACTGGCGGGCAACTCCTACACCGGCGCCAGCGTGGTCAGGGCCGCCGCGGACGCCCCCGGGCGGGTCGCCGGGATCGTCCTGATCGACGCCTTCGTCGAGAACGTGCCGCCCACCGCCCTGCAGCGGGCGATGGTCCGGGCGATGGGCGCGCTGCTGGTCCGCTCGCCCGCGTTCTGGGGGCTCTACCTGCGCAAGGCCGCCTTCCCCGGCCCCAAGCCCGCCGACCACGAGGAGTACGTGGCCGGACTGGTCTCCGCGCTGCGCACCCCGGGCCGGCGGACCGCCACCCGCGGCTATGTGCACGGCGACGCCTCGCCCGTCGGCTGGACCTCGGCCGTGCGCTGCCCGGCGCTGGTGGTGATGGGTTCCAAGGACCCCGACTTCGGCGACCCGGAGCTGGTCGCCGACCGGCAGGCCGCCGCGCTCGGGGCGCGCAGGGTGATGGTGGAGGGCGCCGGGCACTACCCGATGGCCGACCACCCGGAGGCCACCGCCGGGGCGCTGCTGGGCTTCCTCGCCGAGCTGGCCTGAAGCCACGCGCCTGACGCCCCGCGCCTGACGCCAGCGCGCCGTCCGTCGCCGCCCCGCCCTCCCGCCGCCGTCGCACTCGCCCGCACGCCCCCCGCCGAGCCACCACGCCCACCAGGAGAACCCACGATGCCCCGAGTCGGACTCACCCCCGAGCAGGTCGTCGACCACGCCCTCGCCCTCGTCGACGAGCAGGGCCCCGAGGCCCTCACCCTGGCCGCCGTCGCCGCCCGCGCCAAGGTCGCCACCCCGTCGCTCTACAAGCACGTCAGCGGCGGACTGGCCGAACTGCGCCGGCTGATCGCCGTCCGGGTCACCGAGGAGCTGGCCGACCGGCTCGCCGAAGCGGCGCTGGGCCGGAGCGGGGACGAGGCGGTCGCCGCCGTCCTGCGGGCCTACCACGCGTACGCCACCGAGCGCCCGCACCGCTACGCCGCGCTGCCGCAGGCCCCGCAGCAGGACGAGGACCTGGCGAGCGCGGCCGCCCGACTGGTCGGGGTGATCGTCGCGGTGCTCCGCGGCTACGGGCTGGAGGGCTCCGAGGCGATCCACGCGGCCCGCACCTTCCGCTCGCTGGCCCACGGCTTCGCCGCGCTGTCGGCGGCCGGCGGCTTCCAGCTCGCCGAGGACCTCGGGGAGACCCAGGAGCGGATGATCACCGTCATGACCGCCGGGCTGCGCGACTGGCCCCGCTGAGCCCGGACGGGCGCGGAGCGAGCGGGGGGCTGGCGGGGGCTGGCGGGGGCTGGCGGGGGCGGGAACGCCGAAGGGCCCGGAGCGTGCTGCTCCGGGCCCTTCGGACTGGTGTGGGGCTAACAGGACTTGAACCTGTGGCCTCTTCCTTATCAGGGAAGCGCTCTAACCGTCTGAGCTATAGCCCCGCGCCGTTGCGACCCGCCACCGCGGGGGCGGCACGTCGTACGGAGAAGGGTACCGGACCCGGCGGGGACCCACGCACACCAGGCGGCCCGGGCGCCCGGGGGCACACCGTTCGACTCTCCCCTCACCCGATTAAGAAATAAGGTATTAAGAATTAACTGCCCCATAAGGCACCGGAGAGGCCGGCCATCCCGTGGACCCGCGCAGCAGCCCCACCGCGCGCAGTGCCATGCGCTGCGTCCGCTTATTGCTGGGCTGCGCCGGCGCCGCCGAACTGCTCGGTACCGTCCTGGCCGAGGGCCCGAGCTGGATCACCGGTGAGGGCTCGGCGCTCTACCTGCTGGACTCCACCGGGATGCTCCGGCTCACGGCCTCCCACGGCCTGCCCGACTGGGCCCACGAGCGCTACAGCGTGGTCGATCCGGCCGGGGACCTGCCCGCCGCGATGGCGCTGCGGCTGCGCCGCCCCTATCTGCTGAGCCCCGAACGCACCAGTACCGACTATCCGAACCGGAACGCCGGGATGGGCACCGGGATGGTCGCCGTCGCCACCCTGCCGATGGTCGTCGACACCCGGCCGCTGGGCGTCCTCGCCCTCGCGCTCGCCCACCGGGGGACCGTCCCCCGGCGCGACCTGGACGTGCTGGAGACCCTCGCGGACGCCTGCGGGCACCGGCTCGGGTACCTGTTGGAGCACGCCAGGGCCGGCACCGGGGCACTCGGCGGAGCGGACGGCTCCGGGGGCCGCGCCGGGCCCGAGGGGCACTCCGGACACGAGGGACACCCGGGGCACGAGGGGCGCTCCGACCGGGGTGCGGCGGACGGGGTGCGCCCCGGCCTGTGCGCCGGCGTCGGCGACCCGGCCGCCGCGACCGCCCACTCGATGCTCTCGCTCGCCGTCCGGGCCTCCGGGCACGGGGCCTTCGAGCGCGACCTGGTCACCGGCGAGACCCACTGGGACGCCCAGGCACTGCGGCTGGTCGGCCGGCCGGCACCGGAGGGCGGCGGCACCTCCCCCGCGCCCTCCCTGGACCTCGTGGTCCACCCCGAGGACCTCCCCGACGTCCAGGCCGCCATGGCCGAGGCACTCGCCACCGGCGGCCCGTACCGGCTCCGCTACCGGGTGCCGCGCCGGGGCGGCGGGGTGATCCGGATCGAGGAGACCGGCGAGGTGATGCGGGACGTGCACCGCCGCCCGGTGCGGATCGCCGGCCTGATCGCCGATCTCGACCACGGCCGGGCCCCCGGCGAACGCCCGCCCGGGGACGGACCGCGCCGGGACGGACCGCCCGGCGGACGGTCCCCGGCCCCGTCCGCCGAGGGCACCCCGTCCGACCCGTCCGACCCGTCCGCCCCGGGCCCGGAGGCCGCCGCCGAGGGCACCTCCGCCGCCGGGGCCCGGTCGGCGCTGCTGCTGGCGCTCACCCGGGCGCTGTCCCGGGCGGTCACCGTCCACGACGTCACCACGGCCGTCACCGACATCTGCCGACCGGCCTTCGGGGCGGCCGGCATCGTGCTGGACCTGGTCGACGAGGGCCGGCTGCTGCCCGTCTCGCACACCGTCTACGGGGGCGAGCGGCGCACCGAGCTGACCCGGCTGGCCGACCTCTCGGAGGGCGTGATGCAGCGCGCCCTGGCCCGGTCGGCCCCGCTGTTCAGCGAGCCGGCCCGGCGCGGACGCGGTCGCGGGCGCGGACCGGAGCAGCCGGTCGGGCCCGCCGGGGAGGGCGGCGGGACCGGCAGTCCGCTCGCCCCCGCCGCGTGGGCGGTGCTGCCGCTGATCGCCTCCGGACGGCAGGTCGGCTCCTGCCTGATCACCTTCGCCACCGAGCGCGCGTTCGGCCGCGAGGACCGCACCCTCTACTCCTCGTTCGCGGGCATCCTGGCCCAGTCCCTGGAGCGGGCCAGGCTCTACGACACCCACCACCACCGGGCGACCGAGCTGCAGCGCGCGATGCTGCCGCGCACCCTGCCCCAGCTGCCCGGGATCGCCAGCGCCGCCCGCTACCTGCCGAGCACCGAGGGCATGCAGATCGGCGGCGACTGGTACGACCTGCTCCGGCTGCCGGACGGCCGGATCGGGCTGGTGATCGGGGACGTCCAGGGCCACAACGCCGAGGCCACGGCGGTGATGGGGCAGTTGCGCAGCGGACTGCGGGCCTACGCGACCGACGGGCACGACCCGGCCGCCACGCTCGCCCGGACCAGCCGGCTGCTGACCGAACTGGACACCGAGCTGTTCGCCACCTGCCTGTACCTGACCCTCGACCCGGCCGACGGCACCCTGCGGGCGGCCCGGGCCGGGCACCCGGCGCCGGTCCGGGTCACCGCGGACGCCCGGGCGGTGGAGCTGGACCTGCCCGGCGGCCCGCCGCTGGGCGTCGCCCCCGAGCGGCCCTACCCGCTGGCGGTCGAGTACCTGCCGCCCGGCGAGACGCTGCTCGCCTACACCGACGGCCTGGTGGAGGACCGCGAGGAGGACTACGACGAGTCGGTGCACCGGATGCTCGGCGGGCTGGAACTGTGGGCGCGCAACGCCGGTCCGGTCCGGCCCGAACCGGGGCCGGACCTGGAAAAGCTGGCCGATCTGCTCACCCTGAACGTGACCGAGCGGCGTTCGCGCCCGGACGACGTCGCGTTGCTGCTGTTGCACCGCTTGTCGGCTGTGCACCAGCGGGGCTGACGGGACACCGGTCGACTGCCCACGGACAGTCCGATCGCGTCCGAACCAGTACGGACCGGCGCGGTATTGACGGGATATCGATGAGATCCGGTCACCTGGCGAGATCCGGTCGCACCTTCATAGGATCATCGCCCTAGAATTCGCCGCGTGACGATGACTCAGTGGTGCGCAACGGCAACAGGCGTGCTCGCCGCTCTCGCCCTGGTGGCCGCCGCCCGCTACCGCGCGGTCTCCACCACCCAGCGCCGTCGGGTCACCCAGCAGGAACACGAGATCAACCGCCTCCGGGAACAGCTCGCGGCCGAACTCTCCCGCCGCGGCACCGAACTGGCCGCCGCCCAGCAGGACCACGAACTCAACGCCTCCACCCAGCGGGCCTTCCTCAGCGTGGCCCGCCGGATCCTCGTCATGGCCCACGACCAGCAGGCCCTGCTGGACGAGATGGAGCGCACCCACGACGACCCGACCCTGCTGGAGGGCCTGCTCAAGGCCGACCACGCGGCCGCCCAACAGGCCCGCCTCGCCCAGACCCTGGCCGTGCTCTGCGGAGCCCGGGCAGGCCGCCACTGGCCCGAGCCGGTCTCGCTGGAGGACGTCGTGCGCGGCGCCCAGTCCCGCATCCTGCCGTTCCAGCGGGTGATGATCCGCAGCCGGATCGAGACCGCCGTGGTCGGAGCGGCCGCCGAGGCGCTGATCCACGCCGTGGCCGAACTGCTCGACAACGCCACCCGCTACTCCCCGCCCAGCACCCAGGTGTACGTCACCCTGATGCCGGTGCACAACGGGGCCGTGATCGAGATCGACGACGGCGGTGTCGGGATGCCCGAACTCGCCGTCGAGAAGGCCTCCGACGCCCTGGCCGGCGGCTCCACGCTGGAGGTCTCCCGCCTCGGCGAGGTGCCCCAGCTCGGCCTGGCCGCGGTCGGCCGGCTCGCCGAGCAGTACGGGTTCCGGGTCACCATCGGCTCCGCGCCCTCGCCGTACGGCGGGGTGCGGGTCGTGGTGCTGCTGCCGAACGCGCTGCTGACCGAGCCGCTGCCGCCGACCGTGCCGGGCCTGGGCCGGGGCGACGCGGTGTTCGGGGGATCGGCCGCGCCCGCGCGGTCCGGGCCCCGGGGGCGGGCCGTCCCGCCGGCCCGGCCCGACCTGCCCGATCCGGCGGCGTACCCGGACGCCGCGGCGGACCGCCCGCACGCGCCCTACGAGCCGCACGCACCGCACGCACCGCACGCACCGAACGACCCGTATGCACCGCAGGACCCGCACGCGCCGCACAACCTGTACCAGCCCTACCAGCCGTACCAGCCCTACACGCCGCACTCGCCGTACACGCCGCAGGGCGTCCCGTACGACCTGGACGACCCGGCGCCGTACGACCCCGCGACGGCCACCGGCTACCCGCCCGTGTACCCGCCCGTCGCCGGCTACCCGACGGCCGGCTCCCCGTTGACCGCTTCCCCGCTGGCCGGTTCCCCGACGACCGGCGACGAACCGGACGCCGCCCCGCCGCCGCTGCCCCGTCGCAGCCACCGCCGGGGCCGCGCCGCCACCCGGCACGCCGCCAACGCCGCCCCCACTCCGCCGCCGGCCCCGCCGTACCGCTCGGCACAGCAGGCCCAGGCGTTCATGTCGATGTTCCAGGCCGGCACCGCCGGCGGCCGCTCGGCCGCCCGGGCCGGCACCCCGGACCCGCACGACCCTTCCCTTCCCCCTTCCCCCCAGCTTCCCCAGCGCCCCGGAGAGTTCCATGACCACCACCCCTGACCTCGGCTGGCTGCTCGCCGACATCGTCAACGTCCCGCAGGTCCAGCACGCCGTCGTGGTGTCCAACGACGGCCTGGAGATCGGGCGCAGCGAGGGCATCGTGCGCGAGGACGCGGAGCGGCTCGCCGCGGCCTGCTCCGGCCTCCAGTCGCTGGCCCGGGGTGTCGCCCAGGGCTTCGGCGGCCGGGGCAGCGCGACCCGGCAGATCGTCATCGAGTACGGCGGCGGCTACCTCTTCATCGTCGCCGCCGGGGCCGGGGCCCACCTGGCGGTGGTGACCGGCGACGACGTCGACGCCGGCCTGGTGGCCTACCAGATGCAGGTCCTGGTCGAGCGGATCGGCACCCACCTCACCAGTCCCCCGCGCGCCGATCTCGCGGCGGGGGGCCAGCGGTGAGCGGCGGCCCGGTCCGCCCCTACGTCATCACCGGCGGCCGCAGCCGGCCCACCCGCGCCGAGCTGGCGTTCGAGAGCCTGGTCGTCGCGTTACCGGACCGGCCCGAACTCCCCGAGCACGCCCTGCTCAACCGTGAGCACCGGCGGATCCTCGACCTCTGCCACAGCCTGCTGTCGATCGCCGAGGTGTCGGCCCACCTGGGTCTGCCGCTCGGAGTCGTCAAGGTCCTGGTAGGCGACCTCTGGGACCTCGGCGCCGTCCAGGTACTCCCGCCCGTTCCGCAGGCCGAACGCCTGCCCACCACCCTTCTGGAAGAGGTACTCGTTGGCCTCCGCCAACTCCGCTGACCCGGTCGCCGGCGCTCCCGCCGCACCGCAGTACCTGCCGCCGTCCGTCCAGGGCGCGGTGAAGATCCTCGTCACCGGCCCGTTCGGCGTCGGCAAGACCACCCTGGTCGGCTCGCTGAGCGAGATCTCCCCGCTGCGCACCGAGGAGACCATGACCGCCGCCAGCACCGGCGTGGACGACCTCACCGGGCGCGGCGGCAAGACCACCACCACGGTGGCGCTGGACTTCGGCCGGATCACGCTCAACCCCCGGCTCGCCCTGTACCTGTTCGGCACGCCCGGCCAGCAGCGGTTCTGGCCGCTCTGGGACGACCTGTCGCGCGGCGCGCTCGGCGCGATCGCCATGGTCGACCTGCGGCGTCCGGACGAGAGCTTCGACGTGCTCGGGCGGCTGGAGGAGCAGCAGATCCCGTTCGCGGTCGCCGTCAACACCTTCCCGGACACGCCGAGTTACCCGGAGGACGAGTTGCGGTCGGCACTGGACCTGCTGCCCGGGGCGCCGATCCTGTACTGCGACGCCCGGGACCGGCGGGCCTCGTACGACCTGCTGATCGACTTCGTCGACCACCTGTACCGCACCGCCGTCCTGGAGCCGCAGCGATGACCGTTCCCGAGCCCGGCACGACGGCCGTCCCGCCGCCCGGGTGCCCCGCCCACGCGGCCGGCGGCGCCCCACCGGCCACGGCCCGCAGCGTCCCTCCGGCCGAGGCCCACGGCGGCACCCTGCCCGGCGGGCTGCCGGTCGGGGTGCCGCTCACCCCGCTGCACGGCTCCGCCGTCGCCGACGACCCGCACGGCCTGTACGCCAGGCTGCGCGCCCAGTACGGACCGGTGGCACCGATCGAACTGGAACCCGGGGTCGAGTCCTGGCTCGTCCTCGGCTACCCCGAACTGCTCGAACTCACCCGCAACGAGGCGCTGTTCTCCAAGGACTCGCGCCGCTGGCGGGTCCCCGCCGAAGGCCGGCTGGCCGCCGACTCACGGCTCCAGCCGATGACCTCCTGGCGCCCCACCCTGCTCAACCTGGACGGCGCCGAGCACCAGCGGCTGCGCGCCGCCGTCGCCGACACCCTCGCCCGGGTCGACCACCGGCAGCTGCGCGAGACCACCGAGGCCGCCGCCGACGCGCTGATCGACAGCTGGGGCCCCGACGGCACCGCCGACCTGGTCGCCCAGTACGCGCGCCGGCTGCCGCTGCTGGTCTTCACCCAACTGCTCGGCCTGCCCGACGAGGCGGGCACGCACCTCATCCGGCTGATCAGCCACATCGCCGACAGCGGCCCCGAATCGGTGCGCGCCAACCAGGAGTTCCAGACCCTCCTGGTCGACCTGGTGCGACAGCGCCGAACCACACCCGGCGCCGACCTCACCTCCTGGCTGCTCGCCCACCCGGCCGCGCTGACCGACGAGGAAGCGGTGCACCACCTGGTGGTCCTGATGATCGCCGGGAACGAGACCACCATCTGCTGGACCGGCAACACCCTGCGGCTGCTGCTCACCGACCGGCGCTTCCGGGCCACCCTCACCGGCGGCCGGCTGACCGTCGCCGACGCGCTGGAGGAGGTGCTCTGGCGCGACCCGCCGACGCAGAACTTCCCCGGTCGGTGGGCGACTTCGGACACCGTGCTCGGCGGCCAGTTCATCGCCCGCGGCGACATGCTGGTGCTCGGCCTGGCCGCGGCCAACGCCGACCCGGCCGCCCAGGGCCCCGGCGCCCACGGGCACGCCTCGATGGGGCACGCGTCGATCGGCGGCAACCGGGCCCACCTGGCCTGGGGCGCGGGCAAGCACGTCTGCCCGGCCCAGCACCCGGCCCGGATCATCGTCGAGACCGCCGTCGAGACCCTGCTGCACCGCCTGCCGGACCTCCAACTCGCCGTCCCCCCGCACGAGCTGGCCTGGCGCCCGTCCCCCTGGTCGCGCGCCCTGATCAGCCTCCCGGTGCTCTACAGCGCCTTCACCCCGCCCCGCCCGCCAGCTCCCGAGAGGCCCTCCGCATGGACACCGCCGCAGATATCGCAGACTCCGCAGACGCCGGGGGCGGCTCCGGGGACGGTTTCGGGGACGGCCTCGGGGACGGCTTCGGGGACGGAAGACCCGAGCCTGTCGTCCTCGACGCCTTCGGACGCGACCAGCACCGCGAGAACGCCCGGCTCCGCGGAGCCGGCCCGGCGGTCCTGGTGGAACTCCCTGGCGGGGTGGTGGTCTGGGCGATAGCCCACCACGACACCCTCCAGGAGCTCCTCGCCGACCCCCGCGTCGGCAAGGACCCCCAGCTGTGGACGGTGTTCCGGGAGGGCCGGCTGCCCGAGGGCTGGCCGCTGATCAACTTCGTCACCGTCCCCGGCATGATCACCGTCGACGGCGAGGACCACCGCCGGCTGCGCGGACTCGTCACCCAGGCCTTCACCCCGCGCCGGGTGGCCGCCCTGCAGCCCGCCGTCGAGAGCAGGACCACCGCCCTGCTCGACCGGATCGGCGAGCTGGACGGCACGTTCGACCTGCGCGAGCACTTCGCCTACCCGCTGCCGATGCAGGTGATCGGCGAACTGCTCGGCCTGCCGCCCAAGCAGCAGGACGAGCTGCACGAACTGTCCGACACCCTGGTCTCCAGTTCCGCCACCCCCGGGGCCGCCGCCGCCGCGCAGCGGTCGCTGTTCGCCCTGCTCGCCTCGGTGGTCGCCGCCAAGCGGGCCGAACCCGGGGACGACCTCACCACCGACCTCATCGCCGCCCGCGCGGAGGACGACCGGCTCAGTGAGGCGGAACTCGTCGGCACCCTGCTGCTGATGCTGGTGGCCGGGCACGAGACCACGCTCAACCTGATCACCAACGCGGTGCGCGCCCTGCTCGCCCACCCCGAGCAGCTGCGGACGGTGCTGGACGGCACGGTGCCGTGGTCGGCCGTGGTCGAGGAGACGCTGCGGTACGACTCGCCGGTCGGGCAGTTCCCGCTGCGCTACGCCACCGAGGACATCCGGGTCGGCGACGTGGTGATCCGGCGCGGCGAGGCACTGCTCGCCTCGTACGCGGCCGCCGGACGGGACGAGACCCACTACCCCGACGCCGACCGCTTCGACCTCGGCCGGCAGCCGAACCGGCACCTGTCCTTCGGGCACGGCCCGCACTTCTGCCTCGGTTCGGGGCTGGCCCGGCTGGAGGCGGAGACGGCACTGCGGTTCCTGTTCGAGCGCTACCCCCGGCTCGCGCTCGCGGACGGGCCGGAGCCGGAGCCGATCGCCTCGTTCGTCAGCAACAGCGTGCGCACGCTGCGGGTCACGGTCTGACCCGCCGGTCCCCGCGCGCGCCGCGGTGACCTCGGGGCGGCCGGGTCGTTGGGGGGTTCATGAAGAAACTCGCCGCCCTGGCCGCCCTCACCGTGGCCGGTCTCGCCGCCGCCGTGCCGTCCGCGTCCGCCGCCACCTCCACCGCGGCCTCCCCGGACGCGCTCGGCGGCCTGTCCAACGGGATGACCCTCTCCCCCGCCGACCTCCTGCTGCACGAGGCGAAGGACCTGCCGGTGGTCGGCGGTACGGCGAGCGAGATCGAGGCCATCGGCACCAACCAGATGACCCACCCGGGCCTCAGCGGCGAGATCGGGCACGGCCTGTGAGCGGCGTGCGGCGGCCCGGCGCGCTCCTGCTGGCCGCGCTGGCGCTGGCCGCCGCACCTACCGCCGCGTTCGCGGCGGGCTCGGACTCCGCTTCTGGTCCGGACTCCGGCGCTGGCTCGGGCTCGGGCTCGGGCTCGGGCTCGGGCTCCGGTGGTGGCGCGGCGACCGGGCCGGACTTCGCGTCCGCCGCGGCCTGCCTGCAGGAGTTCGCGGCCGTCCCCGCCCTCGGCAGCCACGGCGCCGGGCCCACCACCTGCTCCAACGGCAACATCGTCAACCACGCCGTGGGCACCCTCGGCACCCTCGGCGCGCTCACCGGGTGACGAACAGCCCCTGCAACTCCCCGTAGTCGAGCCCGCCGCCGAGCGCGGAGTACGTTCCGTCCCCGTACACCTCCTCGGCGGCGCGGCGCACCGCCGCGTACGCCGCCTTCGCCAGGCCGGGCCCCAGGCTGATCCGGGCCACGCCCAGCGCCGCCAGCTCCGGCACGGACGGCGAGCCCGGCCCGGCCAGCACATTGAGCGGCGCCGGGACGGCCGCGACCAGCGCGGCGATCACCGCCGGATCGGACACCCCCGGGGCGAACACGCCGTCCGCGCCCGCCTCCGCGTAGGCCCGCAGCCTGGCCACCGCCTCGTCCAGCAGCTCCGCCGGGTCCGCGTCGCCCCCGGCGTGCAGGAACACATCGGTACGGCCGTTGACGAACAGCGGCACCCCGGCCGCGTCCGCCACCGCCCGGGCCGCCGCGATCCGCTCGGCCGCCTCGGCGACCGGCCGGCCCCTGTCCTCCAGGTTGACGCCGACCGCGCCGGTGGCGAGCAGTGCTTCGACCGTCCCGCCGACACCCGCGGCGGTCCCGGCGAACCCGCTCTCCAGATCCGCCGTGACCGGCAGCGGGCCGGCCGCGCGGACGATCAGCTCCGTCTGCGCCAGCACCCGCGAGCGGTCGGCGCCCTCGCCGTCGGCGCTCCCCAGCGCCCAGCTGACGCTGGCGCTGGCCGTGGCGAGGGCGCGCGCCCCGGCGGCCGCGACCAGCCGGGCGCTCGTCGCGTCCCAGACGTTGGCGAGCACCAACGGCTCGCCCGGGCGGTGGAGTTCACGCAGGACGCGGGCCTTCTCCCGCTGCTCGACCGTCATCGTCCGCCGCCCCGCTACTTCGCGGCCGGGCTGAGCCGGGTGCCGACGCCGATCCGGTTCCAGGCGTTGATGGTGATGATCAGCGCGATCAGCTGCGCCAGCTCGGCCTCCTCGAAGTGCGCGGCCGCCTCGTTGTAGACGGCGTCCGGCACATGGCCCTGGGTGAGCAGGGTGAAGGACTCGGTCAGCGCCAGGGCGGCGCGCTCCTTGGCGGTGAACCACGGGGTCTCGCGCCAGGCCGGGAGGGAGAGCAGGCGGTGGTTCTGCTCGCCGGCCCCAAGGGCGTCGGTGCTGTGCATGTCGATGCAGAAGGCGCAGCCGTTGATCATCGAGGCGTGCACCTTGACCAGCTCGGCGAGCACCGGGTCCACGCCGTGGCGGGCCCGGCGGTCCAGGCCGATCATCGCCTTGTAGAAGTCGGGGGCGAGGTCCGGGAGCGAGATGCGCTGGGCGGGCGCGGGGACCGGGGCGTCGGCGGAGGTGACGGGGGTGTTGTTCGTGGTCGTCATAGCGCTCAGCCTAGGGGCGCGGTGGCCTGGCGGTTCGGTACGTTCGGGCGCGGAAATCATGGGCCACTCCAGTGGCGGGCAGCCGGTGCCGCCCGGGCCTCGGGGCGGGTGCGCCGAGTGTGGCACGGCGGAGGGGTGCGGGGTGCGGGGCACCCGAGGTGCCCCGCACACCCCACACCCAGGACCCCTCCGTTGACCTGCCCCTCCCGACCGGCGAACAGGCGTGCGAGGATCGCGGGGAGGGCGAGGTCAGGGGGACTGGACGTGTGTACGGCGTTCGTGAGCATCGAGCCGTCCGCGGCGGTGCCGGTACTGCTGCTGTCGGTGCGGGACGAATACACGGGACGGCGCTGGTCGCCGCCCGGCAGTCACTGGCCCGCGCAGCCCTCGGCGGTCGGCGGACTGGATCTGGTCGCCGGCGGGACGTGGCTCGCGGTGGAGCCGGGCGGCACGGGCTCCGGGGATTCCGGACCGGTCGCGGCCTGCCTGCTGAACGGCTTCGGCACCTCGGCACCGGAGGCCGCCCGGCTCTCGCGCGGTGAACTGCCGCTGCTCGCCGTCCGGGGTGGCCGGATCGACACTCTTGAGCTCGACCGGTACGACCCGTTCCATCTGGTCGTCGTCCGACCCGACGGCGCCCGGGTGCTGAGCTGGGGCGGCGGGACCGGCGGCCGCCTCGCCGCACTGGACCTGCCGACCGGGCTGAGCGTGGTCCTCAACGACGGACCGGAGGGCCTGGCCGAGAACCGCACCGCCTCCGAGCGGATCCGCTCGCTGATGGCCGCCCGCGCCGACCACTTCCGGGCCCGGTTCGAGGCCGAGCCCCGCCCACTGCCGCAGCTCGACGACCCGGGGACCGAACGGGCCTGGGGCGCCTGGCTGCCGATCGTCACCGGGGACGGACTGCCCCTCGACGCGCCCGCCGCCCTGGTCCAGCGACGCGACTTCGGGGACGGCCGGATCTGGGGCTCCTCCTCGATCTCCCTGCTCGCCCTCGGACCGGAGGGCGTCCGCTACGACTTCACCCCTGCCCCGGTGGGCCCGGGCGGCGACGGCTGGCGACGAGTGGAGCTGTGAGCGACGCGCGCCAGCGACGAACGAACGGAACCGGGCGGACGGTGCCGGGCGGACGGCAGGTGCCGAGTGACGCTGACCGCCACTCGACCCCTCTCACCGCCGCTCACACTTCGGCACGGGCCTCGCGCCAGCGCCTCGCGACGACATCGCTGACGTAGTACACGAACTCGCTGCCCCGACCCTCGCCCGCAGGCACCTCGGTCCACCACATCGGCCAGAACTCCCGCTCGTAGTGGGCCTTCAGGACGCGGGTGAAGCCGGACAGCGCGCCACGCAGCCGGGTCCGGTCGAGCTTCAGCGCCCCGGCCAGGTCGCCGTAGCCGACCCGGGTGCCGGGCTGCTCGGCGAGGATGTCGAGAATGGCCACGACCACCTGGACGGAGTCGCGGCGGTCGCTGATCAGCGTGCGGAGGTCCTCGACGGTCCACTCGTCGCGGCGGCGCTGCTGCTCGCCCTGCGGGGACCTGATCGCGAGGTCCGCAGCGGTGGGCGTGGCGCCAGCAGCTGCCGTGACACCGCTGCGCTCGGCGATGAAGGCGTACACGGCCGGGACAAGGTGGGCCGGGACCGGCACCGACACGTACTCCGGGTTCTCCTGGGACATGACTGGTCCTCCCCTTCTGCGACCGCCCCCTGCGGTCGGCCGCAGGACGATCCTGGCACATCGTCAGCGCCGACGTCCAGCCTTTAACGGCTACTAATAGCTGTTAGCAGCCACTAGGGGATGCGGAACTCCTGGGACTTGTTGCCGGGGGTGCAGGCGGTCATGGTGAGCTGGGCGCCGACGCCGTTGTCGGTCAGGCAGTTCTGGCCCATGTAGTCCTTCAGGTAGAAGGCCCCCGGGGTGGTCGCGGCCGTGACCGTCCAGTTGGTGAGGAAGCTGAAGCCGTTGGACAGCGCCACCCGGCTGTCCATCTCCTGCACCAGGACGGGGGCGTTCAGCTTGCAGGGGTTGAACTGGTGCCAGCTGCTGGGAACGGTGTGCACCCAGCCGTAGCCGGTCGCGCCGCCCATGACCACGGCCTGGCCGCCGGCGAGGCCGTCCTGGGAGAGGCCCATCCGGAGGCCGTCGGCGACATTGGTGATGTAGCCCCAGTTGGTGCCGCCGCAGCCGCTCGCCGGAGCGCCGCCGGGGGCGGTGGTCGCCGGGGGCACCGCGGCCGGGGGCGCGGTGGTCGCAGCAGTGGACGGGGCCGCCGGGGTGGTCTGCTGGGCCTGGGCGGGCGACTGCTGGGGCGGCGGCGGAGCGCTCGCGGCGGCGGACGGGGACCCGCCCGACCGGGAGGCGGAGGCCGGTGGCGGAGTCGTGGGCGAAGGCGTGGGCTTCCCGGCCGGGGTGGCCGACGAGGACGGCGAGGGCGAACCCGACGGAGCACCCGGCGCGGTCGGGACGGCGGACAGGGACGGGGGCGGACTCCCGGTCGGCGACGCACCGGCCGGCCAGGCGGTCATGGTCACCGTGACCGCAGGCGGCGCACCCGGCTCCTGCGCCTGCGAGGTGAACGGCACCCGGTCGACGAGCAGCACGGTGGCCGTACCGACCGAGATCACGATCGGCAGGACCACCGGCACCAGGAAGCCGCGCCTGCGCATCCGCCCGGCCGGCTCCGTGCTCGGCACAGGAACCACGGCGGCGACGGATTCCGCGGGGGCGTCCTTCGCGGCGGCACCCTTCGCGGCGGAAGGCTTCGCGTCCGCGACCGCGGACGCCGGGAGCGCCGACGGCCCTTCGCCGCCCGCCGCCGCCCGGGCCGCAGCCGCCATCGCGGCAGCGTCGGCGAACCGGTCCCCCGGGTCCTTCGCCAGCGCCGTCGCGACGAACGCGCGCACCGCCGGCGGGATGTCCCCCGGAAGCTCCGGCGCGGGCTCGCGCAGGTGCTTGAGCGCCACCTCCAGCATGCCCCCGCCGGTGAACGGCGGCCTGCCGACGAGCAGTTCGTAGCAGACGACGCCGATCGCGTAGAGATCGACGGCCGGGGTGACGGCCTTGCCCTCGGCCTGTTCCGGGGCCATGTAGAGCGCGGTGCCGATCACCGCGTGCGAGGCGGTGAGCCTGGTCCCGGCCATGGAGCGGGCGATGCCGAAGTCCGTGACCGTCACCCGGCCGTCGGCCCGGAGCATGAGGTTGGACGGCTTGACGTCCCGGTGCACGATGCCGCGCCGGTGCGCGGCGTGCAGGGCGTCCAGCGCCTCGGCGAGCAGTCCGAGCGCCCGCGCGGGCGGGAAGGCGCCGTCCGCGGCGAGGACCCGGTCCAGCGGCCGGCCGTCGACCAGCTCCATCACCAGGTAAGCGAGGCGGTCGCCGTCCGCGTCCGGCGGCTCCTCCTCGCCGTAGTCGTGCACATCGACGATGCCGGCGTGGTCCAGCAGGGCGAGCATGCGCGCCTCGCGGCGGAAGCGTTCGGCGAAGGTCACGTCCGCCAGCAGCGCCGGATGGAGGATCTTCACCGCCACCGGACGCCCCAGCACCGAGTCCTCGGCCCGCCAGACGGCGCCCATCCCGCCGCCGCCGATGCGCTCGGTCAGGGTGTAGCGCCCGCCGAGCACCGTCCCCCGACCGCTCATGCCCGCCCCCGTGTCCTACTCGAACGAACTGTCCGTCGGCCGCCCAGTCTGCCACGCGCCCCTCGGGCGACGGCACCCCCATCGGCCTGCGGTGTCATGGCTGTTGACCAGGCGTCGGCCGATCGCCCGGATACGATCCTCCGATGAACGACACCGTGGTCCTGCGCGTCGACGCCACCCCGTCCACCCCCGCTCTGCTGCTCCGGCCCTGGCGGAGCGAGGACGCGCCGGCACTCGTCGAGGTGTACCGGGACCCGGTGCTGCGCCGCTGGACGACCTCGGTCCTGGAAGACGAGGCGGACGCGCTCCGTTGGGTGGACACCCAACAGGAGGCCTGGGCGGCGGGGCACCGGTTCGCCTTCGCCGTCCTGGAGGCGCGGCCGGACGCGGAACCGGGGCCGCTACTGGGCAACCTCGTGCTCAAGCGGGTCTCCCCCGGCGGGTCCACCGCCGAGGTCGGCTACTGGACGGCCGCCCCCGCCCGAGGCCGGGGCGTCGCACCGCGCGCACTGGAGGCGCTCACCGACTGGGCCCTCGACACCCTGGGCCCGGACGGGCTCCAGCGGCTCGAACTGCTGCACCAGGTGGACAACTCCGCCTCCTGCCGGGTCGCGGAGAAGAGCCGGTACGCCTTCGACCGCGTCCTCCCCGCGACCCCGCCCGCCTTCCCCCTCGACGGCCACCTGCACGCCCGGCTGCGCACGGCGCCGCAACAACTCCGGTAGGGGCACGGCGGTCGCGGCGAAAGAGCCAGTGGCAGTGGCCGGGCGGGCCGGAGGGGTCGGCGGGCGGGAGCCGGGCGGCCGGGTTACCGGCGAGCGGCTCCGGTGGCGCAGAAGGCTTCGAGCAGCTCCGCCAGTGCCTCGGGGCGTTCGAGGTGGAGGTCGTGGGTGGTACCGGGGATGCTGGCCATGAGGATGTCGAGGCGGTCGTGGTGCATGCGGTCGAGTTGCTCGGCGTCGATGATGGTGGACTGCGCGAGGACGACCAGGGTGGGGCAGGCGATCCGGGCCCACTCGGGCCACCAGGAGCGGTGGGTGTTGTCGGTGAGGGCCGCCACCATGACGTCGGGGTCGAAGCGCGGGTGCCGGCCGTCGGCGCGTTCTTCGAGCCCGGCCGCCCAGGCCTCGCCGACGGGGCCGCCGCCCAGGAATTCGACGGCGGCCGAGGCCGTGGCGAACGGCGTGGGCCAGGAGGCGAACCAGGCAGCGATGTCGGCGACGGTCTCGGCGGAGCCGGCGGCCGGTCCGGCCTCGACCATCACCAGGCGCTCGACGAGTTCCGGATGCGCGGCGGCGGCCAGCATCGCTGCGTGCCCGCCGTAGGACTGGCCGAGCAGGGTCACCGGGCCGAGGTCCAGTTGCTCGATCACGGCGACCACGTCGGCGACGTGGGCGGCCCGGGAGACGTCCGCCGGACGGCGGGTGCTCGCGCCGTGGCCGCGCTGGTCCACGGTGACCACCCGGAACCCCGGCCAGAGGTGCCGGGCGAGCGTGTCCCACTCGCCCCCGTACCCGGCCAGGCCGTGCAGCAGGAGCAGCGGCGGGCCGTCGCCGCCCCGGTCGTGGCAGAGGAGGGTGACGTCGTCGCGGACCACGGTGCGTTCGGTCATGGCTGCTCGGTCTCCAGTCGGCGGTCGGTCTCCGAAGGCCGGTCGGTCTCCAGTCGGCGGGCCCGGTCGGTGAGGTGGCGGCGTTCGGGGGCGCTGGTGGTGCGGCGGGCGGCGTCGCGGTAGACGGTGGCGGCGGTCGGGTCGCCGAGCAGTTCCAGCAGGTGGGCCCGGGTGGCGAGGAGGCGGTGGTGGCGGGCGAACCTCCGGTCCTCCGCCAACGGGGCGAGCGCGGCCAGGCCGGCCGCCGGGCCCTCCACCAGGGCGAGGGCAACGGCGCGGTTGAGGGTGACGAAGGGGTTGGCGCCGAAGCCTTCGAGCACGTCGTAGAGGGCCAGGATCTGCGGCCAGTCCGTGGACTCCGCGTCCGGCGCCTCGTCGTGGACGGCGGCGATCGCGGCCTGGACCTGGTACGGGCCGACCGGGCCGCGCGGCAGGGTCCGGCCGATCAGGGCCACGCCCTCATCCAGCAGGGGCCGGTTCCAGCGCGAGCGGTCCTGCTCCGCCAGCGGCACCAGGACTCCGCCCGCGCCGGTGCGGGCGGGTCGGCGGGCGTCCGTGAGCAGCATGAGGGCGAGCAGTCCGGCGGTCTCGGGGTCGTCCGGGACCAGCCGGAGCAGGAGCCGGGTCAGCCGGATCGCCTCGGTGGACAGTTCGGGGGCGGTCAGGTCCTCGCCGCCGCTGGTGGTGTAGCCCTCGTTGAAGATCAGGTAGAGGACCTGCCGGACCTCGGCGAGGCGTTCGGCCTGCTGTCGGGCGGGCAGGCCGGAGGTGCGGACGGTCTGCTTGGCGCGGCTGATCCGCTGGGCCATCGTGGCCTCCGGCACCAGGAACGCGGCCGCGATCTGTGTCGTCGTCAGGCCGCCGACGGCGCGCAGGGTGAGGGCGATCCGGCTGGGTGCGGACAGTTCGGGGTGGCAGCAGAGGAACAGCAGGTGCAGGGAGTCGTCCCGGTCGGCGTCGGCGGCCGCGTCCGGGGCGGGGCCGAGCAGGGCCGACTGCGGGGTGGCGAGGGCGAGGGCGTCCTCGCGGCGGCGCCGGGCCGCCTCGCTGCGGACGGTGTCGACCAGCCGCCGGGTGGCGACCGTCACCAGCCAGCCGCGCGGGTTCTCCGGCAGGCCGTCGGCCGGCCACTGGGTGGCGGCGGCCAGCAGCGCTTCCTGCACGGCGTCCTCGCAGGCGTCGAACAGGCCCCGGCCGTGGCGGCGCACCAGCGCCCCGAGGGCCTGCGGCGCGAGTTCGCGCAGCAGGCCCTCGGGGACGCCCGGTCCCGGCGTCGGGCCCTCGGGGACGCCCGGTCCCGGCGTCGGGCCCTCGGGGACGCCCGGTCCGGGCTGTGGGCCGCCGCTCACACGTCCGCCGCGTCGGGGGACGGGGACTCGTGCAGGATCGGCCACAGTTCGACCGGGTCGACGTCCGCGTACGGCATGTCGGCGGCGATCCGCTGGGCGCGCTCCAGGCTCTCGCAGTCGAGGACGTAGAAGCTGGCCAGGTACTCCTTGGTCTCCAGGTACGGGCCGTCGGTGACGACGGGCAGGCCGTCGGCGCGGCGGACCAGCTGGGCGGCGGCGGCGTCGGCGAGGCCGTAGGCGCCGAGGAGTTCGCCGCTCTCGCGGTACTTGGTGTTGAAGGCTTCCTGCTTGGCGATCGCCTCCGGCCACTCCTCGGCCGGGAACGCGTCCCACTTCGCCTGGTTGCCGTAGATCATGGCGAGGTACTTCATCTCGGGTGTCCTCCCGGTCGGTGCGCTCCGTCCGGCGCGCTCTCACCCTTCGGTCGGAGCGGGCCGCGGGGCCTCGACATCCTGGACAAGATCTTTTCGACATCCTGCCGCACGGGGACGACCGGGGGTAGGGGTGTGCCGCCGGCCGGGCCGTGGGGGTGTCCCACGACCCGGCCGACGGCGGCGCGCACGGCGTCAGGCCGTCGGCACGGCCTCAGGCGGCCGACAGGCCGAGTCGCTCCAGCCGCTCCGGGTCGGTGAAGATGTCCAGTGCGACGACCTTGCCGCCGCGCACGGTGAACACCGCGAGCGAGAGCGGGTGTCCGTCGAGGAAGCTGGCCACCGCCGGTTCCCCGTTGACCAGCACCATCCGGGACTCGCCGGTGAACTGCGATCCGAACAGGCTCGCCCCGGTGGCCACCTCGGTCGCGCCGCGCCGGAGCGTGGCGGGGCGCAGGGTGCCGCCGTCGGAACGGGCCACCACGTCGGGGGCGAGGACGGCGAGCAGCGCCTCGAAGTCCCCGCCGCGGGCGGCGGCCAGGAACGCCCGCACCACCTCGCGGCGCAGCGCCAGGTCGGCGTCCGGCGCGGGTGCGGCGCCCTGGACCCGTCGCCGGGCGCGGCTGGCGAGCTGGCGGGTGGAGGCGGCGGTGCGGTCGAGGATCGGGGCGATCTCGTCGAACGGCACCGAGAACATGTCGTGCAGGACGAAGGCGAGCCGTTCCGCCGGTCCCAGCGTCTCCAGGACGATCATCAGGGCGATGCCGACCGAGTCGGCCGTGAGTATCTCCTGTTCGGGGTCGAGGGCCCGGATGCCGCCGATGATCGGATCGGGCAGCCGGACCTCCTGGCCGTCCTGGTGCTCCAGCGGGTCCTCGCGCCGGGACGCCCGCGAGCGCAGCAGGTCGAGGCAGACCCGTCCGACCACGGTGGTCAGCCAGCCCGCCAGGTTGGCCACCTCGCTCACGTCGGAGCGGCTCAGCTTGAACCAGGCTTCCTGCACCGCGTCCTCGGCCTCGCTCAGCGAGCCGAGCATCCGGTAGGCCACCGCCCGGAGATGGGGCCGTTGCTCCTCGAAGCGGGCCGCCAGAAAGTCTTCCCCGTCCACCTGTCACATCCTCGCGTCGGGATCCGTCAGTTCTTCGACGGACGTTAACCGCTCCGCGTGACGCCGAGGCCGACGCGGACCACCCAGACCCGGAGGATCCACCGATGACCAGCCGCACCGCCCGTATGAAGAACCCCGCCATGGTCCTGCCGGACGCGATGAAGGGCATCCAGAGCATCTACAAGGCGATGTACCAGGGCGGGGTCCCGCACCGGATCCTGGAGCTGGTGCACCTGCGGGCCAGTCAGATCAACGGGTGCAGCGCCTGTGTGTTCGCCGGTGTCACCGGGGCCAAGAAGGCCGGGGAGACGGACGAGCGGCTGCACGCCGTCGCCGCCTGGCGGGAGGCGCCGTTCTTCGACGAGGAGGAGCGGGCCGCGCTCGAACTCACCGAGGCGGCGACCCGGATCGCCGACCGTTCCGGCCAGGCGGTGCCGGACACGGTCTGGGACGCGGCGGCGGACCACTTCAACGAGGAGCAGCTCTCGGCGATCATCCTGATGATCGGGCTGACGAACTTCTTCAACCGGATCAACGCGACCGTCCAGGAGCCCGCCGGCGCGACCTGGAGCTGATCCGGGTCCGGCCCGACGGCCGCCGAAAGGGTCAGGACTGGCGGCCGCCGGCGGAGGTCGGGGGGCGGCGCGGGCCGCGGGCGGTCGGGGCCGGGCCGCCGACCGGACGCGGACGCGGGGCCGAGGTCGGGGCCGGACGCGGGGCCGGGGCCGGGGCCGGGGCGGCGCCGAGGGCGGCCTGGCGGCGCTGGATCTCCCGCCAGATCCGCGGCGGGCACGGGCCCTGCGGGTGGTCGGAGAGGAAGCTCTCGTAGGGCACCCGGCGCGGGGCCATCCCGATCTCGACCCAGGACGCCTTGCCGGTGCGGTCCCAGCCCTCGTTCTCCATCCGGATGTAGTCGTCCCGGTGGCCCTTGTCCTTGCTGGTGATCTGCAGCACCTCGGCGTGGCCGGGCCGGGTGCCGACCACGACGCAGTAGTGCCGGGCGGCCTCGGCCCGGTCCCGGAACGGCACCATCGCCACCCACACCTCCCCCGCCGACGGCCGGGAGACGGTGGTGGTGCGCGCGGAGGAACGCCCGGCGCCGGTGCGGGCCGGGCGGACCGGGGGCCGCTCCAGCAGGTCGCCGGACCAGGCGCGGACCGAGGTCCGCCACCCCCAGGCGAAGGCGCCGACCGCGAGGCACTGCAGGGCGTAGCCGTTCGCCGAGGCCGGGTCCTGGGTGCCGAGGAGTTCCGGCACCGCGTACGCGCCGACCAGGTGGGCGAGCAGCGAGCAGGCGCCGGCCAGGACGGCCGCCCGGGCGGGCACCACCCAGGGCGCGACCCGGCGGCGGCGCCGGGCGGCCTGCCCGTCCAGCAGCAGGGCGACCGCGTAGGAGATCGCGGCCAGGACGGCGACCTGCCCGGGGGTGGTGTGCTGGGGCGGGGCCTGGGCGCCCATCAGGGCCGGCAGCAGTACCGGCAGGGCCAGCGGGTAGCCCAGCGCCGCGCAGCACAGCAGCATCAGGAAGGCCCCGAGGCAGCCCCCGCCGCCGGGTCGCCTTCTTCGCCGCGGAACCGCTGAACTCCCGTACTGGTAACCCATGTTCGCCACCCCCACCGCGGTCGTGCGTCCGGCGCAATGTACCGGAGATCCGCAGGCCGCGGGGAGTGCGGCGATAATCCCGCCATGAGCCGCCCCCGAACGACCCCCGGCCCCGTGCCGAGCGCCCCCCGGAACGCTCCCGACACCCCCCGGAGCGCCCCCCGGGACACCCCCGCCGCCACTCCCGACGCCTCCCCCGACGCACCCCGCGGCGGCCGGGCCCGCGGCCACGCCCCGTGGACGGCGTTCGGCGGCGATCTGCACCTCGACCTCACCGAACGCCGGGCCGCCGGGGCCGGGCTGCGCGCCGCCCTGGAGGACGCGCTGCGCGAGGCCGTCCAGGACGGGCGGCTCGCCCCGGGCACCCGGCTGCCGTCCTCCCGCGCGCTCGGCGAGGACCTCGGCATCGCCCGCAACACCGTCGTCGAGGCGTACGGGCAGTTGACCGCCGAGGGCTGGCTCGGCGCGCGGCCGGGCTCCGGCACCACCGTCGCCGACCGCGCCGCGCCCCGGCCCGCCGGGCGCCCCGCCGCCGCCCGCGCCGACCGCCGCCCCACCGGGCGGCACGACCTGCTCGCCGGGCGGCCCGACCTCTCGCTGTTCCCGCGCAGCGCCTGGCTGGCCAGCGCGCGCCGGGCGCTGGCCGTCGCCCCGCACGACGCCTTCGACTACGGCTCGCCGCTCGGCCGGATCGAGCTGCGGCGGGCGCTCTGCGACTACCTGGCCCGGGTCCGGGGCGTGCGCACCGACCCGGACCGGCTGCTGGTGTGCTCCGGCTTCGGCCAGGGCCTCGGCCTGCTGGCCGCCGCGCTGCGCGGGCGCGGGGCGGGCCGGATCGCGGTCGAGGGCTACGGGCTGCCGCCGCAGCGCGAGGTGCTGCGGGCGGCGGGGCTCGGCCTGGCCCCGCTGCCGCTGGACTGCAACGGGGCCCGGACCGACCTGCTGGACGACCTGGGCGGGGCGGGCGGGACCGCGGAGCGCCCGGGGGCGGTGCTGCTCACCCCGGCCCACCAGTTCCCGAGCGGTGCCGCGCTGTCCGCCGACCGCCGGGCGGCGGCGGTCCGCTGGGCCCGCGAGCGGGACGGGTACGTGATCGAGGACGACTACGACGGCGAGTTCCGCTACGACCGGCAGCCGCTCGGGGCGATGCAGGCGCTCGACCCGGACCGCGTGGTGTACGGCGGCACCGCCGCCAAGAGCCTGGCCCCCGGTCTGCGGCTGGCCTGGCTGGCCCTCCCGGACGAGCTGGTCGAACCGGTCGCCCGGCTCAAGGCCCTGGCGGACACCATGAGCCCGGTCACCGACCAGCTCACCTTCGCCGAGCTGATCGCCTCGGGCCGCTACGACCGGCATGTGCGGCGCTGCCGGCTGCACTACCGGCGCCGCCGGGACCTCCTGGTCGCGGCGCTCGCCGAGCGGGCCCCGCAGGTCCGGGTCACCGGTATCGCCGCCGGACTGCACGCCGTCCTGCAGCTGCCGCCGGGCTCGCGCCCGGAGGCGGAGCTGCTGGAGCGGGCCCGCGCGGCCGGCCTGGTCCTCACCGGGCTCGACTGGTACCGGGCCGGGCCGGACGCCGAACGGGCCCTGGGCCTGCCCGCTCCCGAGAACCGGTCGGACACCGCACCGGACGCCGCACCGGATGCCGGACCGGCCCTGGTGGTCGGCTACGCGACCCCGTCCGACCGCGCCTTCCCGGCCGCCCTGGACGCCCTCTGCGGGGTCCTCCGCGAGAGCTGAAGAGAGCTGAACCGCCCCCGGCGGCGGGCTACTTGTTGCGGTTGCCCAGCTCGAAGAGGAGCAGGATGAAGCCGGCGAAGGCGTGGGTGGCGACGGTGTAGATCACCAGGCGGACGCCGATGCGGCGGTTGGCCTGCTTGCCCGCGTCGATGGTCTTGGCCGGCTTCGCGCGCACGGCCGCGGGGGCCGGGACGGTGGCAGGGACGGCGGCGGGGGCGGACACGGCCCCGGTCTCGGTGGTGGTGGGATCGGCCATGGTGATCTCCTCCGGATGTCCTGACGTCGGATCAGTGGTGCGGGGCGGCGGGACCGCCGCCGAGACAGAGTTCGCCGCCGGGGCTCTGCAGCAGGGTGTGCATGAAGAGCAGCTCGACCCCGGACGAGGAGTCGGCGGCGATGCAGTGCGGGGTGAGCGAGTCGAAGTGCGCCGAGTCGCCCTCGTCGAGCAGGTGGACCCGCTCGCCGAGGGTCAGCCTGAGCCGGCCGCGGAGCACGTACAGCCACTCCTCGCCCGGGTGGACCCGGACCACCGCGTCCTGCACGCCCGGGGGGACGTGCACGCGCAGCGCCTGCATCGCCCGGCCGGGCGCGCCGGCCCGCCGGTAGCCCCAGCCGCCGGCCCGGCCCGGTTCGATCGCGCCGCCGCGCACCACCGGGTCGGGCTCGGTGAACGCCTCGCCGAGCAGACCGGAGACGGAGGTGCCGTAGGCGCGGGCGAGGCCGAGCAGGACGGGCAGGGAGGGCTGTCGGCGCCCCGTCTCCAGCCGGGACAAGTAGGCTGGGGAGAGACCGACCCGGGCGGCGGCGACCTCCAGGGTGAGGCGGCTGCCGAGCCGGTGCTCGCGCAGCCTCGCGGCGAGGCCGGCCACCTCCGGCGTCCCGTGCTCTTCCGCGGGAGCGTCCGGGACGGCGGCGGGGCTGCCGGGGTCGGAGAGACTGCCGAGGTCGGCGGGGGCACCGGGTCCGGCGGGCGGACCGGCTGGGCTGGTGGTCATGTGCCCAGTGGACACCTCTTGTGCCGCCCGGGCAAACTTTTTGCCCAAGAGGCAAATTGCTCCGGGGCCGGAGGCCGAACCGCCCCAGGACCGAAGGTTACGGCCGGGGGATGTTCCGCAGGTTGGACCGGGCCAGGTCGATCATGCGCCCGACCCCGCCCGACAGCACCGTACGCCCGGCGGCCAGCGCGAATCCCTTCAGCTGGGCCGCGGTGATGTGCGGCGGCACGGAGAGCGCGTTCGGGTCGGTGACCACGTCCACCAGCGCCGGGCCGGGCCGTTCCAGCGCCTCCGCCAGGACCTCCCGCACCCGCGCCGGCTCGGTGACCCGCTTGGCCGGGATGCCCATCGCCCGGGCGATCCCGGCGTAGTCGACGTCGCCGTTGTCGACCTCCGACTCCGGGTAGCCGGAGACCAGCATCTCCAGCTTGATCATGCCGAGCGCGCCGTTGTTGAAGACCACGGTCTTCACCGGCAGCCGGTGCCTGGCCACCGTGAGCAGCTCGCCGAGCAGCATCGACAGCCCGCCGTCGCCCGACATCGCCACCACCTGCCGCCCGGGGAAGGCCAGTTGGGCGCCGATCGCGTGCGGGAGCGCGTTGGCCATCGACCCGTGCAGGAAGGAGCCGATCACCCGGCGGCGCCCGTTGGGCTGCAGGTAGCGGGCGGCCCAGACGTTGTTCATGCCGGTGTCGACGGTGAAGACGGCGTCCTCGGCGGCCACCTCGTCCAGCACCGAGGCCACGTACTCCGGGTGGATCGGCAGGTGCTTGCCGATGTCCCGGGTGTAGGCGCCGACCACGTCCTCCAGCGCCCGGCAGTGGCGGCGCAGCATGTCGTCGAGGAAGGACCGGTCGGTCCTGCGCTCCAGCAGCGGCAGGACCGCCCGCAGGGTGGCCGGGACGTCGCCGTGCACCGCCAGGTCCAGCGCCGTCCTGCGGCCGAGCCGGGTGGCGTCGTGGTCCACCTGGACGGTGCGGGCCTGGGGCAGGAAGGAGTCGTAGGGGAAGTCGGTGCCGAGCAGCAGCACGAGGTCGGCGGAGTGCAGGGCCTCGTGGCAGGCGCCGTAGCCGAGCAGGCCGCTCATCCCGACGTCGTACGGGTTGTCGTACTGGATCCACTCCTTGCCGCGCAGGGAGTGCCCGACCGGCGCGCACAGGGCGGCCGCGAGCTCCATCACCTCGGCGTGCGCCTCGCGGACGCCCGCGCCGCAGAACAGCGCCACCTTGGGCGCGGCGTCGAGCAGCCGGGCCAGCTCCTGCACCTGGGACCAGGGCGGGGCGGCGACGGCCCGTTCGGTGAGGAAGTGGCTGCCGCCGGTCGGCGCGGCGGCGGACAGCGCCGCGACGTCACCGGGGAAGGCCAGCACCGAGACGTCCCGGGCGCCGAGGGCGTGCTGGATCGCGATCCGCAGCAGCCGGGGCATCTGGGCGGCGGTGGAGAGCATCTCGCACCAGCCGCTGCAGTCGGTGAACACCCGCTCGGGGTGGGTCTCCTGGAAGAAGCCGGTGCCGATCTGGCCGGAGGGGATGTGCGAGGCCAGGGCGAGTACCGGGACGCCGCTGCGCTGCGCGTCGTAGAGGCCCTGGACGAGGTGGGTGTTGCCGGGGCCGCAGGAGCCGGCGCAGACCGCGAGGCGGCCGGTCAGCTCGGCCTCGGCGGCGGCCGCGAAGGCACCGGCCTCCTCGTTGCGGACGTGCACCCAGGCGATGCCGTCCGTCCGGCGGATGGCGTCCACCACGGGGTTGAGGCTGTCGCCGACCACGCCGTAGACCCGCTCCACGCCGGCCTGCCGGAGCACCGCCACCATCTGCTCGGCCACACTCACCACGGGGATCTCCTGCCGTCGGGGACTGCCGGGGACGCACGACACCAGCACCCTCCGCCGCTCCGCCGCCCCCCGCACCCCGGGACGGCCGTCGGAGTGAGGGAGGCGGCGGAGGAGGTACCGGGCCTACTCGGCCGCGAGGTGGTCCGGGCCGGAGGAGATGCGGCCGCCGGGCACGCCCGCCTGGGGCTGGCGGCGGGCCGGTTCCCGCCCGGGGGGCTGGGCGCAGCGCTCCTGGGCGGGCGGCGCGGTGGTGGGCAGCGAGACCGGCTCGCCGGCCTTCACCTGCACCGGCTCCCCGTCGTGCCCCAGGTGGATCACATCGCCCCGGCGCAGCGTGTACGTGGTCTCGTCGTGGTCGATCCGCACCTGCAGCAGCTTGCCGCGGATCAGCAGCGAGAAGCCGATCCGGGTCAGCCCGGCCGGCAGCCTGGGCCGGAACCACAGCGCCTCGCCGTGGTCCCGCAGTCCGCCGAAGCCCGCCACCAGCGCGATGCAGGCCCCGGCGAGCGAGGCCATGTGCAGGCCGTCCCGGGTGTTGCCGCCGAGGTCGTGGAGGTCCATCAGGGCGGCCTCGGCGGTGTAGTCGTACGCGAGGTCGAGCTGCCCGACCTCGGCGGCGATCACCGCCTGGGTGCACGCGGAGAGCGAGGAGTCGCGGACGGTCAGCCGCTCGTAGTAGGCGAAGTTGCGGGCCTTCTGCTCGTCGGTGAACGCGTCGCCGCGCACCTGCATGGCGAGCACCAGGTCGGCCTGCTTGACCACCTGCTTCCGGTACAGGTCGAAGTACGGGTAGTGCAGCAGCAGCGGGTAGTTCTCCGCCGGGGTGTTCTCGAAGTCCCAGACCTGGTGGTCGGTGAAGCCGTCGGCCTGCGGGTGGACGCCGAGGTCGGCGTCGTAGGGCACGAACATCGCCGCGGCGGCGTCCCGCCAGGCCGCCGTCTCCTCGGTGTCGACGCCGAGCGCCGCGGCCTCGCGCGGGTGCCGGGCGGCGGACTCGGCGGCGGCCAGCAGGTTCGTCTGCGCCATCAGGTTGGTGTAGACGTTGTTGTCGGCGACGGCGCTGTACTCGTCGGGGCCGGTCACGCCCTCGATCCGGAACCGGCCGGCGGCGTCGTGGTGGCCGAGCGAGCGCCACATCCGGGCCGTCTCCACCAGGAGTTCGAGCCCGTACTCGCGCTCGAACTCGACGTCCCCGCTGGTCCGGACGTAGCGGGCGACGGCGACCGCGATGTCCGCGCCGATGTGGAACGCGGCGGTGCCGGCCGGCCAGTAGCCGGAGCACTCCTCGCCGCGGATCGTCCGCCAGGGGAACACCGCCCCGGCGAGGCCGAGCTGGACCGCGCGCTCGCGGGCCATCGGCAGGGTGGTGTGCCGCCAGCGCAGGGCCTGGGTGACGGCGGACGGCAGGCAGTAGGTGAGCACCGGCAGGACGAAGGCCTCGGTGTCCCAGAAGCTGTGGCCGTCGTAGCCGGGGCCGGTCAGCCCCTTGGCCGGGATGGCGCGCTCCTCGCTGCGGGCCCCGGCCTGGAGGACGTGGAAGAGGGCGAACCTGACGGCCTGCTGGAGTTCGACGTCGCCGTCGATCTCGACGTCGCTGGTCTCCCAGAACTCCCGCAGGAATTCGGCCTGTTCGGCGACCAGGTCGTCCCAGCCGGTGTACCGGGCGGCGGTCAGCGCGGCCTCCACCTGGTCCCGGACGGCGGGCAGCGAGCGGGTCGCGGACCAGCCGTAGGCCATGAACTTCACCAGCCGCAGCCGCTCGCCGGGGCGCAGCACGGTGGTGACGCTGATCCGGCAGTGGTCGTCCTCCGCCTCGGCGACGGTGTCCAGCCGGTCCGGCCCCTCGATCACATGGTCCATGCCGGCGGCGACCCGGATGCCGCTGTAGCGGGTGCGGTGCACCAGCACCGCCTTCGTCCCGCCGGCGTGGTTGGCCTCGGCGATCAGCGGGGCCTCCAGGACGGCGGCGGCCCTCGGGTCGCCGTCGGCGCCGCCGGGCAGCTGCTCGTTGGCCACGAGTTCGCTCTGCAGCACGATCCGCACCGGGGCGTCCACCGCCTCCACGGTGTACTCGACCGCGGCGACCGCCCGCTGGGTGAGCGAGACCAGCCGGGTGGAGTCGACCCGGACGGTCCGCCCGGCCGGGGAGGTCCACTCGGCGGACCGCCGCAGCAGGCCGTCGCGGAAGTCCAACCAGCGTCGGTGGCTGACCAGTTCGCCGTAGCGGAGGTCGAAGGGCTCGTCGTCGACCAGCAGTCGGACGATCTTGCCGTTGGTGACGTTGATGACGCTCTGGCTGGACTCCGGGTAGCCGTAGCCGCCCTCGCCGTACGGCATCGGGCGCAGCTCGAAGACACCGTTGAGGTAGGTGCCGGGCAGGCCGTGCGGCTCGCCCTCGTCGAGGTTGGCGCGCAGGCCGATGTGGCCGTTGGAGAGCGCGAAGACGGATTCGGCGCGGGCCATCGAGGTGAGGTCGAGGCCCGGTTCGACGACCTGCCACGGGTCGACGACGAAGGGCTGCTCCTGGCCGGTCATGCCGGTGTCTCCTCGGGCTTGTCGGGGGCCTGCGGCCCGGGGTCGGGGATCAGTTCGGCGAGGTCCCGGACCACCGCGGTGGCGCCGTCGCGGCGCAGTTCGTCGGCCTGGCCGACCCGGTCCACCCCGACCACCGCGCCGAAGCCGCCGGCCCGGCCGGAGGCGACCCCGGCCAGCGCGTCCTCGAACACGGCGGCGTGCGCGGGCTCGACGCCCAGGGCCCGGGCGGCGGCCAGGTAGGTGTCCGGCGCGGGCTTGCCCGGCAGTCCGTCCCGGGCGGCGACGAGGCCGTCCACGATCACGTCGAAGTAGCCCTCGATGCCGGCGGCGCGCAGCACGTCGCGGCAGTTGGCGCTGGACGAGACCACGGCGGTGGGCAGGCCGAGCGCGCGCAGCCGGCGCACGTAGTCGACCGAACCCCGGTAGGGGGCGACGCCCTGCTCGCGGATCATCCGCAGCACGGTGTCGTTCTTGGCCCGGCTGATGCCCTGCACGGTGCGGGTGCCGGGCGGGTCGGCGTCGGTGCCCTCGGGCAGCTCGATCCCCCGGCTGCCGAGGAAGGCGCGGGTGCCGTCGAGTCTGGGCCGCCCGTCCACGTACGCGTCGTAGTCGGCGACGGCGTCGAAGGGGGTGAACGGCCCGCCGGTGCGGGCGGCTTCGGCACGCAGGAAGTCGTCGAAGGTGTCCTTCCAGGCCGCGGCGTGCACCGTGGCGGTCTGGGTGAGCACCCCGTCGAGGTCGAACAGGAAAGCGCGGATGTCGTCCGGTAGCCCCAGCATGGGTGCAGTCTTACCCGCTGGGGCGCGTTCGACCGCCCATTCCCGGCGGCGCGTCGCGGGAACGGGCGGCCGGGGCGGCACGGGCGGGGCCCGGGAGGCGTCCGGGCCCCGTGGGCGGTGCGGGGCTCAGGGGGAGTCCGGGGTGGAGGTGAGCGCGAACACCGCGCCCTGCGGGTCGGTGACCACCGCCATCCGCCCGGCCTGCATGTCGAACGGCGGCTGGACCACCGAGCCGCCGGCCTTCACCAGGGCGTCCACCGTGGAGTCGGTGTCGTCCACCGAGAAGTAGGTCATCCAGTGCGAGGGGGTGCCCGGCGGCAGGTACCCGGCGACCGGCTGCATGCCGCCCACCGTGTGGTCGCCGACGTTGAGCGAGTAGAAGCCGTCCATGCCCTGGACCGTGGCGGGGCGCAGGCAGAGCGCCTGCTGGTAGAACCGTCCGGCCACCGCGGTGTCCGTGGTGTTGAGCTCGTTCCAGACCAGCGCGCCGGGCTCGTTGACGACGCCCGCGCCGATGAACTCCAGCTTCTGCCAGACGCCGAAGACCGCGCCGGTCGGGTCCGCCGCGACCAGCATCCGGCCGGTGTCGCCCACGTCCATGACCGGGTAGAGGATGGTGCCGCCGGCCCCGGAGATGGCCTGCCCGGCCGCGTCGGCGTCGTCGGCGGCGAGGTAGGTGGTCCAGGAGACCGGGGGCAGCGGCTGCCCCTCCGGGCCGGAGCGGGCCATGATCCCGGCGACCGGCCTGCCGTTGAGCGAGCACACGGCGTAGCCGCCGAACTCGGGCGGGCCGACTTCGCCCTGCCAGCCGAACAGGTCGCGGTAGAAGTCGAGCGCGGCCTGCTGGTCGCTCGCCATCAGGTCCACCCAGCACGGGGTGCCGGGCTTGTACGGTGCGGTGACTACGGGCATTCCTGGGCCTCCAAGCGATGGTCCTCCGCCGGACGGGCCGCCGGGCGCAGGCCCGCTCGGACCGCGCGGCCGGACGGCCGTACACCGCCCACGATCGCCGTGCCTCCGCGATCCCGCCACCGGACGGCGTCCCGGCGCCGCCTCCGCCACCGCCTCCCTCCCCGGCGCGGGGCCGGGGACGGGGCGGTCAGCCGCCGGAGCCGTAGGTGGTGTTGTCGCAGATGTTGTCGTCCGCCGAGCGGGCGTCGGCGACGATGCTGCTGGGCAGCGGCTGCGGCACGGCGGGGGCGGACGGGGCCGCCGAGGCACTGCCCGAGGCACCCGGAGCGGCGGCGCCGTTGGCCGCCGCGAAGTCCTTGCCGACGATCACGGTGACCCCGGCCGAGGTGCCGGGCTCGACCACCGCGCCGGGGAACACCGCGGCGACCTTCTCCGCGTTCGCCTTCTGCCCGGAGCCGTACTGGACCATCGTGGTCGTGTACTTGAGGTTGTCCGCCCGGCCGACGGCGGTGGCGGTGAACTTGGCCGCCGTCAGCTGCTCGGCCGCCTTGCCGGCCATGCCGGTGGCGCTGGTGCCGGTGTAGACCGACACCTTGATGTTCTTGGTGTCGGCGAGCGGGGAGCCGGCCGCGGCGGCGTGGGCCGCGGCCGCCGGGGTGGTCGCGGTGGTCGCGGCGACGGCCGGCGGGGCGGTCGGGGAGGGGGCCTCCGCCGGCTGCTCGCCGGTGGCGTTCTGGCCGTCGATGGTCTGGTCGGCCTTGAGGGTGTCCCAGAGCTTCTTGGCGACGGCGGCGTCGATGTCGATGTTCTTGTCCACGGTGCGGAAGCGCCAGGGCAGGGTGACGAACTTGAGGTCGTGCAGGTCGATGTTGCGCAGCGAGAGGCCGAAGGACATCAGCTTGTCGGCGCTGTCGAGGCCGGGGTCGACGGTGAGCGAGCTGGTGGCGGCGTTGGCGAGCGGCAGCAGGGTGGTCGGGTTGAGCCCCTGCTTCTTGATCTTGGCCGCCAGGGAGCTGATGAACGCCTGCTGGCGCTTCATCCGGCCGATGTCGGAGCCGTCGCCGATGCCGTGCCGCAGCCGCACGTAGTCGAGCGCCTGCTGGCCCTGCACCTTCTGCGGGCCCTTCTTCAGGACCACGGCGCCCTTGGCGGGCAGCTTGTCGTTGAGGTCCTTCTCGTGGATGTCCTCGGGCAGGCAGATGTCCACGCCGTCCACCGCCTTGGTCATCGCCGCGAAACCCTGGAAGTCCACCACCATGGTGTGGTCGACCCGGATCCCGGTGAGCTTCTCCACCGTGTTCTGGGTGCAGGCGGGATTGCCCTCGTCGGTGCCGCCGACGGAGAAGGCCGCGTTGAACAGCTCGCTGTTCGACCCCTTGCTCCACTTGCCGTTGGGCAGCTTGCAGGACGGTATGGCCACCATCGCGTTGCGCGGTATCGAGATGCCCACGGCGTGCTTGTGGTCGGCGTAGACGTGCAGCAGGATCGTGGTGTCCGAGCGGGCGCCGCCGTCATCGCCGCCGCCGAGGTCGGAGTTGTTCTTGCCCCGGCTGTCGGAGCCGATCAGCAGGAGGTTGACGGGCTTGTTGCCGTCCGCGTCGGCCTGCGCCTCCGGCGGGCGGTCCTTGGCTATCGCGTCCGCGTCGAAGGACTTGATGTTGCCGTTCAGCTGGTAGTAGATCAGCCCGCCGGTGCCCGCCAGGAGCACGAGCACGCCGGCGGCGGACCAGGCGACGATCTTCTTGACGTTGCGCTTCGGCCTGCGGGCGGCGGCCCTGGCCGCGGCCCGTCCGCCACCGGCCGCGGGCGTCCCGGCCTGGGCCTGGGCCGGGGCCGGGCCCGGCTTGCCCTGGGCGGCCCGTCGGGCCTCGGCGCGACCGCCGGGCCGGGGCCCGGGCACCGGAGCGCCGGGTGTGCCGGACGCGCCGCCGGCGGCACCGTCGGCCGTGAACGCACCGGGCGCGTCGTCACCGCGAGCCGGACCCTCGCCCCACTGACCTGACATGCCTGAACCTTTCACCGGCGGACGCTGCGTCCACTACGCCGGACGCACTGCACACAGAGAGACGGTCGGGACCGCCCCCGGGTTGCACGTACGACAGTCGCAATAACCGACGAACACTCCCGGCCGCGCCGTCCGCAGCCCTCCGCGCGGGCCCGATGTCCCCCAACGGGCCCGGCTCGGATCATACAAACCGATCGTCAGAATGCATTGTTCGCATGCTCTGAGTCACCGGCCGCACCCCCGGCAGCCTCCGGCGCCCGAACTCCTCGACATGCGGCGCGGCCGGGCCGAGCGGCGGCACGGCCCGCCCGGACGGGCGCCGTTCGGCACCGGTGGAACGACGAAGGCCCGGGTCGGAGGTCTCCGGCCCGGGCCTTTCGCGTCGGTGGGGCGCCAGGGGCTCGAACCCTGAACCTACGGATTAAAAGTCCGCTGCTCTACCCATTGAGCTAGCACCCCGACACCGTGGACATCATGCCAGACCGGGCCGCCCCGTGCCGCCGAATACCGCCCCGCGTCCGGGGGCCCGGGGCCGGCATCGGGGGGCGTGACCCAGGTCACTTTCCGGGGGGCTTGGCCCGGGGCGGGGCGCGTGTCACTATTTCTGCACGCCCACCCTGCCCAAAACCCGTTCCGGGGGCGGGTGTTGAGTGCCAGAACCGCCGGTCCCCGCAGGTCGGACCAGGTCTTAGGTCGGCACGGTGTTGATTCCCTCGGTCCGTCCGTCACCCACGTGTGCCTCGGCGTACGCACCCGCCCGGTCCCCGGCGCGGGTGCGCGGCCCGTGGCTGACGGCTGTGCGACGTCGCGGCGTGTACGACCCGCGGCGAACCCCCAAGATCCAACCCCCGATCCACACAGACGCCACGATTGGACAGGTGGAAGAAGAATGTCGGAAAGCGCCTTCCTGGAGAACTTCTACGCGGCCGTCGAGGGAACCGCCCGCGTGGTGGACGTACCCTTCGAGCGCGAGACGGTGTGGCCGATCCTGACCGCGTACCAGGACGTGCTGCCGGAGTCGGTGATCTCCTTCCGGGTGCAGAACAGCCCGCTCGGTGCCGATGACCTCGACTGCCGGTTCACCATGCTCCCCCGGGGCCTGGACCCCTACGCCGTCGCGCTGGCGAACGGCCTGGCCGAGAAGACCGACCACCCCGTCGGCAAGCTGCTGGCCGAGGTGCACGGCGAGCTCCCGATCGACAGCTGCGGCGTCGACTTCGGAGTCCGGGCCGGGTTCACCAAGACCTGGTCCTTCCCCACCATCGAGCGGCTGCTGACGGTCCGTGAGGTCGCCGCGCTGCCGTCGGCACCGGAGGGCATCACCGCCAACCTGGAGCTCTTCGACCGCTACGGCCTGTCGGACATCGTCAGCACCGTCGGCATCGACTACGGCAGCCGGACCGTCAACCTCTACTTCGGCGGCGGCGCCTCCGGCCGGGTGCCGCGGACGACCTTCGAGCCCGAGGGCGTCCGCTCGCTGCTCGCCGAACTGGGCCTGCCGGCCCCGAGCGAGGAGCTGCTGACGTTCAACGAGAAGGCGTTCGTCATGTACGCCACGCTGAGCTGGGACTCCCCGAAGATCTCGCGGATCACCTACTCGGTCATGACGCCCGAGCCGCTGGCGCTGCCGGTGACCGTCGCCCCGCAGATCGTCCGGCTGGTCCAGGACGCCCCGTACAGCACCGAGGGCCGCAACTTCGTCTACGGCGTGACGGTCACGCCCAAGGGCGAGTACCACAAGATCCAGTCGTACTACCAGTGGCGGCGGCCGGTCGAGAAGATGCTCGTCGCCGAGTCGTAACCCGCGACACCCGCACCACCGGCGGCACCCGCGACACCTGCACCACCCGCGACACCCGCACCACCCGGGCCTGCCGGGGACCTCGCACGGTCCCCGGCGGGCCCTTTTCCGTGCCGCCACCGGATTCCTTCCTTCCGAGAACTCTGGATGAGCGATCTCCATGCAGAAACGAAACGGGGAGCTGAGTTCGTTGTCCCTACCCGCCGCACCCGAGGGGTTGTCGGAGAACCGCGGCGCCCGGCCGGTCGGCACCGGCCGGGCCCGGGCCAAGGCGATCGTGCTGGGTGAGCACGCGGTCGTCTACGGAGCCCCGGCGCTCGCGCTCCCGCTCCCGCAGCTGGGCGTCACCGCCACCGCCGGGTACTCCGCGCAGTCCCCGGCCGACCCGGACGACTTCTCCCTCACCATGACCGGCTCCGAGTCCCGGCCCAAGCCCGCCCAGGCCTCCGACGGACTGCACCGGCTGACCGCCGAGTTCCGGGCCGCCATGGGCGTGCCCGACAGCCTGCACCTCGATGTGATCATCGACTGCGCGATCCCGGTCGGCCGGGGCCTCGGCTCCAGCGCCGCCTGCGCGCGGGCCGTGGTGCACGCGCTGGCCGACCTGTTCGAGCGCGAGGTCACCCCGCAGCTGGCGTTCGACCTGGTGCAGACCGCCGAGAACGTGGCGCACGGCCGGGCCAGCGGCGTCGACGCGACGGCCGTCGGCGCGACCGCCCCGCTGCTGTTCCGGGCCGGACGGGCGGAGGAGCTGCCGATCGGCTGCGACGGCCTGTTCATCGTCGCCGACAGCGGCGTGGCGGGCCGGACCAAGGACGCCGTCGAGCTGCTGCGCGAGGGCTTCCGGCAGCGGCCCGGCACCCAGGAAGCCTTCCTGCGCCGGGCCTCCGAACTGACCGGGACCGCCCGGACCGCGCTCGCCGAGGGCCGTCCCGAGCAACTCGGCGCCCAGCTCACCGACTACCACGAGCTGCTCCGCGCGGGCGGCCTGAGCACCGACCGGATCGACGGGATGGTCTCGGCCGCGCTGGCCGCCGGCGGCCTCGGCGCCAAGATCACCGGCGGCGGCATGGGCGGCTGCGTGATCGCGCTGGCCTCCGAGGAGTCGGCCGCGGACGTCACCCGCGCGCTGCTCGCCGCCGGCGCCGTCCAGACCTGGTCCGTACCGCTGAGGGAGTACCCCGGCCATGGCCGCTGAGCAGCCGACCGCCACCACCCGCCCGCGCCCCGGCCCCGGCGGCCCCGCCGGCGGCCCCGCCGGGGACGCCACCGCCGTCGCCCATCCGAACATCGCGCTGGTCAAGTACTGGGGCAAGCGGGACGAGCGGCTCGTCCTGCCCTGGACCGACAGCCTCTCGCTGACCCTGGACGTGTTCCCGACCACCACCCGGGTCCGGCTCGACCCCGGGGCCGGCGAGGACACCGTGACGCTCGACGGGGAGCCCCTGGAGGGCGAGCCGCGCCGCCGGGTGACGGCCTTCCTCGACCTGGTCAGGGAACGCGCAGGAAGCCCGCTGCGGGCCGTCGTGGACACCCGCAACACCGTCCCCACCGGCGCCGGACTGGCCTCCTCCGCGAGCGGCTTCGCCGCGCTGGCCACCGCCGCCGGGGCGGCGTACGGACTCGGCCTGGACGCCACCGGGCTGTCCCGGCTGGCCCGGCGCGGCTCCGGCTCGGCCTCGCGCTCCGTCTTCGGCGGCTTCGCGATCTGGCACGCCGGACAGCCGGACCGCGGGGGCGACCCCGACCTCGGCTCCTACGCCGAGCCGGTCCCGGTGCCGGTGGCCGCGCTGGACCCGGCGCTGGTGGTCGCGGTGGTCGACGCCGGCCCGAAGGCGGTGTCCAGCCGCGAGGCGATGCGGCGCACCGTCGCCACCTCGCCGCTGTACCGGCCGTGGGCCGCCTCCAGCCAGGCCGACCTGGCCGAGATGCGGGAGGCGCTGCACCGGGCCGACCTGGACGCGGTGGGCGAGGTCGCCGAGCGCAACGCGCTCGGGATGCACGCCACCATGCTGGCCGCCCGCCCGGCGGTGCGCTACCTCTCGGCGGCCACCGTGACCGTGCTGGACGCGGTGCTGGAGCTGCGCCGCGCCGGGGTGTCGGCCTGGGCCACCATGGACGCCGGACCCAACGTCAAGGTGCTCTGCCGGCGGTCCGAGGCGGACCGGGTGGCCGGGGTGGTCCGCGAGGCCGTCCGCGGCGGTTCGGTGCACATCGCCGGCCCCGGACCGGGCGCCCGGCTGCTGGACGCGGACGCGTGACCACCGGCCGCCCGCCGGTGGTCCGGCGCGCGCCGGGCAAGCTGTTCGTCGCGGGCGAGTACGCGGTGGTGGAGCCGGGCAACCCGGCGGTCCTGGTGGCGGTCGACCGCGGGGTCACCGCCACCGTCACCGAGCCCGCCGGGCCCGGCGTGCTGGTCTCCTCCGACCTGCTCGCGGCGCCGGTGCGCTGGATCCGCCGGGGCGAGGGGCTCGACCCGGTCGGGGTAGAGGACGCCGACCGGGCCCGCCGGGAGCTCGCCCACGTGCTCGCCGCGCTCCGGACCGTCACCCGGCTGCTGGCCGAGCACGGCCGTCCGGCACCCGAGTTGGACATCGCGATCAGCAGCGAACTGCACCGGGGCGGGGTCAAGTTCGGCCTCGGGTCGAGCGGTGCGGTGACCGTGGCGACCGTAGCCGCGGTGGCCGCCCACTGCGGTCTGACGCTGTCGGCCGAGGAGCGGTACCGGCTGGCGCTGCTGGCCTCGGCCGAGCTCGACCCCAAGGGCTCCGGCGGCGACCTGGCCGCCAGCACCTGGGGCGGCTGGATCGCCTACCGGGCGCCCGACCGGGCCGCCGTGCTCGACCTGGTCCGCCGGCGGGGAGTGGCCGGGGCGCTGGCGGAGCCCTGGCCGGGCTTCGAGGTGCGCCGGCTGCCCTCGCCCCGGGGGGTGGCGCTGGAGGTCGGCTGGACCGGCACCCCCGCCTCCACCACGGAGCTGGTGTCCGGGCTGCACCGCAGGGCCTGGCGCGGCACCCCGCCGCACCGCCGGTTCGTGGCCGCCAGCGCCGAACTGGTGCGGGCCGCCGCCGACGCGATCGACCACGACGACCGGCCCGCGCTGCTGGACAGCGTCCGGCGCGCCCGCCGGGAGCTGGCCCGGCTCGACGAGGAGGCCGGGCTCGGCGTCTTCACACCGGCCCTGACGGCGCTGTGCGACGCCGCCGAGGCCGTCGGCGGCGCGGCCAAGCCCTCCGGCGCGGGCGGCGGTGACTGCGGCATCGCCCTGCTGGAGGTGCCGGACACCCGGACCGGCCCGGGCACCGCCGGGCCGCACACCTCCCAGCACTCCCACGCCGGGGCCACCGGAGCCTCGCCGGACATCGACCACCTACGCGAACGGTGGACCGCGGCCGGGGTGCGACCCCTGGACCTGCGTCCCGCCACGGAAGGGAACGAGGAATGATCTCTCAACGCAAGGACGACCACGTCCGGCTCGCGGTCGAGCAGCAGCACGGCCACGTCGGGCGCAACCAGTTCGACGAGGTGACGTTCGTCCACCACGCCCTGGCCGGGATCGACCGCCCGGACGTGTCGCTGGCCACGGAGTTCGCCGGCTTCTCCTGGCCGGTGCCGCTGTACATCAACGCGATGACCGGCGGCAGCGAGATGACCGGCAGGATCAACCGGGACCTCGCGATCGCCGCCCGGGAGACCGGGGTGCCGATCGCCTCCGGTTCGATGAGCGCCTACTTCAAGGACGAGTCCTGCGCCGGCACCTTCAGCGTGCTGCGCGAGGAGAACCCGGACGGCTTCGTCCTGGCCAACGTCAACGCCACCGCCTCGGTCGACAGGGCGCGCCGCGCCGTCGACCTGCTGAAGGCCGACGCGCTGCAGATCCACATCAACACCGTCCAGGAGACGGTGATGCCGGAGGGCGACCGCTCCTTCTCCGCCTGGGTGCCGCAGATCGGCCGGATCGTGGAGGGCGTGGGTGTCCCGGTCATCGTCAAGGAGGTCGGCTTCGGCCTCAGCGGGGAGACCGTCCGGGTCCTGCGCGACCTGGGCGTGCGGGTGGCCGACCTCGGCGGCCGGGGCGGCACCGACTTCGCCCGGATCGAGAACGGTCGGCGCGACCTGCGCGACTACACCTTCCTGGAGGGCTGGGGCCTCTCCACGGCCGCCTGTCTGCTGGACAGCCGGGACGTGGGCCTGCCGGTGCTGGCCTCCGGCGGTGTGCGCCACCCGCTGGACGTGGCCCGCGCCCTGGCGCTCGGCGCCCACGGCGTCGGGGCGTCCGGCACCTTCCTGCGCACCCTGATGGACGAGGGCGTGGAGGCGCTGATCACCCAGCTGTCCAGCTGGCTGGACCAGTTGGCGGCGCTGATGACCATGCTCGGCGCGGCCACCCCGGCCGAGCTGACCGGCCGCGACCTGCTGATCCAGGGCACCCTGCGCGAGTTCTGCGCCGACCGCGGCATCGACACCGCGCAGTTCGCCCGGCGTTCCGCCGCCGGGACCACGACCACCGGAGGCCTCCGATGACCGAGGACCACGCCATCGCCGGCGTCCCGATGCGCTGGGTGGGTCCGGTGCGCATCTCGGGCAACGTCGCCACCACCGAGACCCATGTCCCGCTGGCCACCTACGAGTCGCCGCTGTGGCCCTCGGTGGGCCGGGGCGCCAAGGTCTCGATGCTCACCGAGAACGGCATCGTCGCGACCCTGGTCGACGAGCGGATGACCCGCTCGGTGCTGGTCGAGGCGACCGACGCGGGGACGGCGCTGGCCGCCGCCCGGAGCATCCGGGACCGCTTCGCGGAGCTGCAGGAGGTCGTGCGCGGCTGCAGCCGGTTCGCCGAACTCGTCGGTGTCCGCCACGAGATCAACGCCAACCTGCTGTTCGTCCGGTTCGAGTTCACCACCGGTGACGCCTCCGGGCACAACATGGCCACCCTCGCCTCCGACGTGCTGCTGCAGCACCTGCTGCAGACCGTCCCCGGCATCTCCTACGGGTCGATCTCGGGCAACTACTGCACCGACAAGAAGGCCACCGCGGTCAACGGCATCCTGGGCCGGGGCAAGAACGTGGTGACCGAGCTGCTGGTGCCGCGGGAGGTCGTCAGCGGGGTGCTGCACACCACCGCGGCGAAGATCGTCCAGCTGAACATCCGCAAGAACATGCTCGGCACCCTGCTCGCCGGCGGCATCCGCTCGGCCAACGCCCACTTCGCGAACATGCTGCTCGGCTTCTACCTGGCCACCGGCCAGGACGCGGCCAACATCGTCGAGGGCTCGCAGGGCGTCGTGATGGCCGAGGACCGCGACGGCGACCTGTACTTCGCCTGCACCCTGCCGAACCTGATCGTCGGCACGGTCGGCAACGGCAAGGGGCTCGCCTTCGTGGAGACCAACCTGGCCCGCCTCGGCTGCCGGGCCGACCGCGAGACCGGCGAGAACGCCCGCCGGCTCGCCGTGATCGCGGCGGCGACCGTGCTCTGCGGCGAGCTGTCGCTGCTCGCGGCGCAGACCAACCCGGGCGAGCTGATGCGCGCCCACGTCCACCTGGAACGCGGCAACACGGAGAAGGTCGGGGTTTAGGAATGTCCAACGGGGCCACTGTCGGAATTCACGATCTGTCGTTCGCCACCACCGAGTTCGTGCTGCCGCACACCGCGCTCGCGGAGTACAACGGCACGCCGGTCGGCAAGTACCACACGGGCATCGGCCAGCGGTCGATGAGCGTGCCGGCCGCCGACGAGGACATCGTCACCCTGGGCGCGGCGGCGGCCGCGCCCATCGTCGCCCGGCACGGCACGGACGGGATCCGGACCCTGGTGTTCGCCACCGAGTCCTCGATCGACCAGGCGAAGGCGGCGGGCGTGTACGTCCACTCGCTGCTCGGCCTGCCGTCGGCGACCCGGGTGGTCGAGCTCAAGCAGGCCTGCTACGGGGCCACCGCCGCCCTGCAGTTCGCGCTCGGCCTGATCCACCGCGACCCGTCCCAGAAGGTCCTGGTGGTGGCGAGCGACGTCTCCAAGTACGAGCTGGACAGCCCCGGCGAGGCGACCCAGGGCGCGGCCGCCGTGGCGATGCTGGTCACCGCGGACCCGGCGCTGGTGCGGATCGAGGACCCCTCGGGCCTGTTCACCGCCGACGTGATGGACTTCTGGCGGCCGAACTACCGCGACGCGGCACTGGTCGACGGCCAGGAGTCCATCGGCGCCTACCTCCAGGCGGTGCAGGGCACCTGGAAGGACTACTCCGAGCAGGGCGGCCGGCCGCTGGAGGACTTCGGTGCCTTCTGCTACCACCAGCCGTTCACGAAGATGGCCTACAAGGCGCACCGGCACCTGCTGAACTCCGCCGGGCACGACACCGACGAGGCCGCCGTCGAGCGGGCCCTCGGGCGCACCACCGGGTACAACGCGGTGATCGGCAACAGCTACACCGCGTCGGTGTACCTGGGCCTGGCCGCGCTGCTCGACGACGCGGAGGACCTCGACGGGCAGGCGGTGGGCTTCCTCAGCTACGGCTCGGGCAGCGTCGCGGAGTTCTTCGCCGGGACGGTGGTGCCCGGCTACCGGGAGCACCTGCGGACGGAGGCGCACCGGGCGGCGGTCGAGCGGCGGCAGCCGATCGGCCACGACCGCTACCGCGAGCTGCACGAGTGGGGCTTCCCGACCGACGGCGGCGACCACCCGACCCCGGCCGGGACCACCGGGCCGTTCCGGCTGGCGGGCATCGCCGGGCACAAGCGGATCTACGAGAAGCGCTGACGACGGGCCGAGGGGCCGGGGGCTCTCCTGAGCGGAGAGCCCCCGGCCCCTCGGCCGGCGCTCCCGGCCGCTGTGCGCGGCCGGTTCCGGAGCTCCCGCGGGTCCGTTGACGGGCGGTGTTCCCGCCCGCCCGGCAATGGATCCGCGGGGTTGTGCCGCGCCGGGTCCGCACCCGGCGGCCGGTCAGGACCGGCGGCGCAGGGCGATCTCGGTGAGTTCCTGGATGTCGAACTCCGAGCGGCCCGGCGTGCCGTAGCGGGTGATCTTGCCGCGGCTGACCCACTTGCGGATGGTCGCCTCCGAGACGCCCGCGGCGAGCGCGGCCACGTTCGTCGGCACGAGCCGGTGTCTGGGCGGCCGGCTCAGACGGCCGCCGTTCGCGGCTGTTCCAAGAGGTGCCGTAGCGTGAGCCATTCGCGTATCCCCCATGAATGTCCGGACGAGCAGCCGACGCTGCTCCGTCCCCCGTTGTGGTGCTGCGGTGAGGCGTCGATCGTCCCGGGGCAGCCGTCCACCACGCAGGCCCTGGTGGGCACCGCGCGGTCGCCGGCCTCGGGGTCGATGGCGTTGAGCAGTTCGAGCCGCAGGTCCTCGATCTCGTCGGCGAAGTCGGCGGCCGGCGGCTGTGCGGTGAGCCAGTCCAGGTGGCGGTCGAGGAACCGGGTCAGGTGCGGCACCGAGCGGATCACCGCGGTGGTGCCGAGCCGCTCGGCGGCGAACCGCGACCAGGACTCCAGGATCGCCACGATGTTGTTGCGGGCGTCGATCGCGGACAGGTTCAGCCGGTCCCGGCGGCGGGTCCCGGAGACCCTGGTCGGGTTGCGCCGCCGGGGCTCGGTCTGGATGTGGTGCAGGCACTCCCGGTGCAGCTCCGGGAGGGCCCGCAGGGTGTGTTCCAACTGCCTGATGCACGGGCCGCAGAGGACGGACCCCGCGGCCGCGGGGACCTCCCGTCCGTGCTTCCTGGGACACGAGTGGATCTCCATCGAATCTCCTTCGTGCGCGCGTCCGGCACCCGGACTCCCTGCCCGACGGGTCAGTCGGTGGGAATCCAGTCCCGCCTGATGTGCGGGGTCTCGATGCCGAGCGACTTCATGTGCTCGATCGGGTTGGTGTACTCGCGGCTGGCGGCGATGAGGCCGTCCCGGAGCGTGAATCCGTGGATGAAGTGGTTGCGGTAGTGGCCCTCGGGATAGCCGGGGAAGCGGATGGTGCCCTCGCCGTCGCACTCGACCATGACCTGGCCCGGGTCCTGGGTCTCGTACACGTGGACGTCGAACCACCGCCAGTCGGGCAGGACTTCGAGCGAGAGCTCGTTGTGCCGCTTGAGCTTCTCCCGGCCGGTGACGACGATCGGCCGGCCGATGTCGGTGTAGAAGAGCGCTGCGGTGCCGTCCTCGGTGTAGAGGGTGTAACGGCGCAGCCGGGCCTCCGGGCCGGTCTCCAGGTACTGCTCGACGGCCCGGCGGTTGCGGGCGCGCAGGTCGTGGTGGTCGGTGAAGATCTGTGGCGAGGTCATGACATCTCCTCGGGAGGTAGGGCCGGTCGGGGTGCGCGGCGGGCCGCGCCGGGCGTCAGGGCTGCAGCCGGGTGACCCCCCAGCCGTCGGCGGTGCGGTCGTAGCGCAGCCGCTCGTGCAGCCGGTCGGTGCCGTCGGCCCAGAACTCCAGTGCGTCGGGGACGAGTTCGAAGGCCACGTAGGACGCGGGGCGGGGCAGCGGCTGCCCCGGCCGGCCCAGCTCCAGGGCCTTCGCCCGCAGCTCCTCGAAGTGGTCGAGGTCCTCCACCGGCCGGCTCTGCCGGGACACCGTGGTCATCGGGTGGGTGAACACCGCCCTGGCCGCCCACAGCTCCTCCGCCGTGGCGTCGGGCAGCTGCCGCACCGGGCCGGCCAGCACGACCTGCTGGCTGGTCTCGCGCCAGTACAGGACGCCGGACGCCCACGGGTTCTCCACCAGCTCCCGGCCCTTCTGGCTGTCGGCGTGGGTGGCGAAGACGATCCCGGCCTCGGTGATCCGGTTGATCACCAGGATCCGGGACGAACTGCGGCCCCGGGCGTCGGCGGTGGCCAGCGCGAGCGCGCGGGGCTCCCGCACGCCGTGCTCGGCCGCGGCCGCCAGCCAGGAGTTCAGCAGGCCCATCGGCTCGGCCGGCGGGTCGCGGAACTCCGGGAAGTCGAGCGCGACGGTCCCGGTCAGCGACTCGGACCGCTTCCGGTCGGCCGGTGCGGACGGCCCGGACTCCACAGGGTTGTGGGACTGGTCAGACATGCAGCACTCCTTCGATGGTGACGACGCCGTGGCCCGAGACCTCGACGCTGTCGACGCGGTCGCCCTCGCCGTGCACCAGCGCGCCCATCGGCGAGGGGCGGCCGATCTCGACGCCCTGGGTGATCTCGATCCGGCGCCCGTAGACGCCCAGGCCGTGCCGGGCCAGGTGGATGGCGATGGGACCGGCGGCGGAGCCGGTCGCGGCGTCCTCCACGACCCCGTACGCGGGCGAGAACATGCGGTTGCGCCAGGTGGTGCCGGAGCCGGCGATGCAGTTGGTCGCCATGTCCGGGAACCGGGCCAGCGCGCGGTGGTCCGGGTCCACCTTGGACAGCGCCTCGACGCTCTCGAAACCGACCAGGACGTGCCGCGGGCCGTTGCGGTAGATCTCCACCGGCAGCGTCGAGGAGCTCACCCCGAGCGCCCACAGCAGCTCCTCGGCCCGCTCGAACGGCTCCCAGACCGGCACCGGCTGGCGCATGCTGGTGGCGACGGTCCGGCCGTCCACCCGCTCCAGGTCGAACGGGATGACGCCCATCGCGGTCTCGATCCGCAGGCTGTCGGCCTCGGTGTGCCCGCCCAGCGCGATCGCCGTGCCGAGCAACGGGTGCCCCGCGAAAGGGAGTTCGTTCACCGGGGTGAAGATCCGCACATGGTGGTCCCCGCCCTGCTTGGGGGTGAGGACGAAGGTGCTCTCGGAGAGGTTCATCTCCCGGGCGATGCGCTGCATCTGCTCGCCGGACAGGTCGTCGGCCCCGAAGAAGACCGCCACCGGATTGCCGGTGAGGGGCCGGCGCGCGAACGCGTCGACGACGACGTACTTGTGCATGGGTCCTCCCGCTCTCGTCGTATCTCGTCATGGGGAATGCCGGCCGCGGCTCGGCGGCGGGGGCGGCTCGCGTCCCGGGCGCCGGGCGCGCGGGTGCGCCCCGGCCGGAGCACGCGGGTGCGCCTCGTTCGGACGGCGCGGGTGTGCTCGTTCGGACAGCGCGGTGCGCCGGGCCGTGTGCCGGATCGCGACGCGGCCACGGGCAGGGGGAGCCGGACCGGCACTCACGGGGGAGAGCGCCGGTCCGGCGGTCCTGGGGGCGGCCCGGCCGCCCGGCGGTGCCGGGCGGCGGGCGGCTCAGGCGGGGTCGGGGACCCGCGCCGGACCGAGCAGTCCGGACAGGGCGGTGGCCACGATCCGCGGCCCCTCCCTGGTGAGGACGGACTCGGGGTGGAACTGCAGCGAGGCGAAGCCGGGACCGCGCAGCGCGTGGACCTCCCCGCTCTCCGGGTCCCGGCTCACCAGGACCCGGCCCACGCCCTCGGCGGCGAACTCCTCCGCCTCGGCGACCAGGGCGAAGGTGTTGTAGAACCCGACCCGCTCGGCGCCGCCGAACAGGTCGATCGCCTTCTGCACGCCCTGGTTGGGCACGGTGCGGCGGCGGATCGGCAGCCCGAGCCGCAGCCCGAGCAGCTGGTGGCTGAGGCAGACCGCGAGGAACGGCCGGCGCTCGGCCAGCAGAGTGTCGAGCGCGGCCCGCAGGTGGCGCATCTTGGGATGCGCGGCCTCCTGCGGATCGCCCGGCCCCGGCCCCATCACGACCAGGTCGTGGCCCTCGAAGGCGTACTCCTCGTCGAACCGGCGGACCGTGACCCGCAGGCCCAGGGAGCGCAGCTCCTGGTCGATCATCGAGGTGAAGGTGTCCTCCGCGTCGATCACCAGCACGCTGCGCCCGGCCAGTTCGGGCCGGGCGGAGACCCGGGACGCGGTGTCGGCGAGCCAGAAGTCGGCGATGGAGTCGTTGCGCGACTCCAGCGCCCTGAGCACGCTCGGGTGGCCGGCGAAACGCTGCTGCTCCCCGCCGTCGAGCGCGGCGACCAGCCCGGCCGCCTTGGCCCGGGTCTCGGCCGCCTCCGACGCCGGGTCGGAGTGCCGGACGATGGTGGAGCCCACGGCGATGCCGATCCGGCCCCGCTCGGAGATGTCCGCGGTGCGGATCAGGATCGCGGTGTCCATGACCCGCTCCCCCGCCGCGTCCCGGCCGATCAGCGCGGCCACCCCGCTGTAGTAGCCGCGGCCGCCGGGCTCGTACCGGTGGATGATCCGGCAGGCGCTCTCCACCGGGCTGCCCGTCACGGTGGGCGCGAACATCGTCTCGCGCAGGATGTCCCGCACATCGCGATCGGTCCGGCCCTCGATCAGGTACTCGGTGTGCGCGAGCCGGGCCATCTCCTTGAGGTAGGGACCCACCGCCCGGCCGCCGTCCGGACAGATCCGGGCCATCATCTTGAGTTCCTCGTCGAGCACCATGTAGAGCTCGTCGGTCTCCTTGCGGTCCGCCAGGAACTCCAGCACTCCGGAGAGGGTCGGCCCGGACGGCGGGTAGCGGTAGGTGCCGCTGATCGGGTTCATCACCGCGGTGCCGTCGCGGAGGCTGACGTGCCGCTCGGGCGAGGCGCCGACCAGGGTCCGTTCCCCGGTGTGCACCAGGAAGGTCCAGTAGGCGCCGCTCTCCCGCTCCAGCAGCCGGCGGAACAGCGCCGGCGCGCTCAGCGGCCCGAAGTCGGTGATGTCGGCGACGAAGGTGCGCTTGATGACGAAGTTCGCGCCCTCGCCGGTGCCGATCATCTCCTTGACGATGCGGCCCACGACCTCGCCGTAGGCCTCGTCGTCGACGTCGAAGGCACCGCCGGCCAGCGGCGTCGGCACGTCCGGGATGCGGGCCAGCGCCCGCTCCAGCGGCAGCCGCTGCTGGCCGGTGACGGTCATCGCCACCAGCGGGGTCCCGTCGTCGGCGGCCTCGAAGCCGCGCTCGGCGAGCTGCCGGTAGGGGACCACCACGAGCACCTCGTGCCGGTCCCCGACGACGGGTGCCGCCGCGGCGGCCGCCGCCGAGCCGGGCAGCGGGATCCCGGCCAGCGTGGCGGGCAGCGCGACCGAGCCGGTCAGCACCTCCACCACCGGACCGGTGCCCCCGGCCGCACCGGGCCGGTGCAGCAGCGCGAAGGCCTCCGGCCGGCCCGCCAGCACCTCGGCGAGCAGGTCGGGACCGTCCTCGGGCCCGGGGGTCCCGGGCAGGTCGCGGGTCATCCGAACAGCCCCTTGACCGTGGTGACCCGGGCGCACCGCTCGGCGGCGTACTTCAGGGCGGAGCGGTGGTACTCGGCGGAGAAGTCCGCCGTGGCGTCGGCGACGAAGAACACCTGGATGTCGTTGGTGAAGGCTTCGATCGCGGTGGCCAGCACGCCCACGTGGGCGTAGACGCCGCAGAGCACCAGCTGGTCGCGGCGGGTGTCGCGCATCCGCTCCAGCAGGTCGGTCCGGAAGAAGGCGCTGTAGCGCCACTTGGTGAGCAGCCAGTCCTGCGGGGCCGGCGCCAGCGCGTCGACCACCTGGCGGTCCTCCGGGGCGGGGCGCATGCCGGGGCCCCAGAAGTCCTTGAGGAGGCCGCGCTGCTCGTCGGTCATGCCGCCCGGCTGGGCGGTGTAGGCGACCGGGACGCCCAGGCCGGCGCAGCGGTCGCGCAACCGCGCCGCGTTGCCGACGAGTTCGTTCCTGGTGCTCTCGGGGATGGACTCTAGGAAGTACCGCTGCATGTCGTGGACGAGGAGGACCGCGCGGTCCGCCTCGGCGGTCCAGGACACGGTGGCCGGCGGCAGCTCGCCCTCGGCCGGTAACGGGTACGACTGGATGGGGGGTATGCCGGTCATGGCTCCGGTTCTTTGCTTGATGCGCGGGCGTGAGTGGGGCGCGCAGAGCGGTGCGGAGGATGTGGCGCGGAGGACGCGGTGCGGGCCGACCGGTCAGACGGTCCAGGCCGACACCACGGCGACGGCCTGGGCCGGGTTGAGCCGGGGGTCGCAGCACGAGGTGTACCGGTCGCCGACGGAGCCGAGGTCGGCCTCGGTCGAGGCGCACTCGGTCACGTCGTCCGGGGTGGTCTCCAGGTGCAGCCCGCCGGCCACGCCGCCCGCGCCGCGCACGGCCTCGACGAACCGCGACACCTCCAGCGCCACCGTCTCCACCAGGCGCGTCTTGTACCCGCCGGGCGCCGTGACGGTGTTGCCGTGCACCGGGTCGCTGAGCCAGACCACGGGGTGGCCCGCGCCGCGGACCGCGTCGACGAGCTTCGGCAGCCGGTCCGCCACGTTCTCGGCGCCCATCCGCGCGATGAGCGTGAGCCGGCCCGGATCGCGCCACGGGTCGAGCTTCTCGCACAGCGCGAGCAGTTCGTCGGGCTCCATGCCGGGGCCGACCTTGCACGCCACCGGATTGGCCACCTGCGACAGCAGTGCGACGTGGGCGCCCTCGACCTGCCGGGTGCGCTCGCCGATCCACGGCCAGTGGGTGGAGCCGAGGAACAGCCGGCCCTTGTCGTCGACGCGCAGCATCGGCGCCTCGTAGTCGAGCAGCAGTGCCTCGTGGCTGGTCCACACGAGGGGCTCGACCACGTCGCGGCCGGCCGCGCGGTCGCGCCAGCCGAGGTGCTCGACGATGTCACCGGCCGCCATGTAGCCGGTGAGGATGCGCAGCGGATCGGGCCGGCGGATCTCCGGATCCGCCTCCGGTCCATTCACCATGTGCCCGCGGAAAACCGGAAGTTCGACCCCGTCGATGACTTCGGTGGGCTTGGAACGGGGCTTGGCGAACTGCCCCGCGATACGGCCCGCGCGCAGGACCGGCTTTCCGGTCCGCAGACCGAGGGTCCCTGCGAGCAGGTCGAGCAGCGCGGACTTCCGCGCCACATGTTGACGTGTGCACTCCTGCGGATCCTCGGCGCAGTCCCCGGACTGCAGCACGAGCGCTTCTCCGAGCGCGACTTTTCCCAGCAGGGTTCGCAAGGTCGCAAGGTCGTCCGGCTGGACCAGGGCAGGGCGAGAGGCAAGTGCCTCGCCCACCCGATTGACCTGGGGTAGGTCGCTCCATTCGGGTTGTTGCAACGCCCCGCGGATACGAATCTCCCGTATAACGTCTTCCACGACGTACTCCGATCCGGCGGTCTATTTATTGATTTCTCAGGTGGGTATTCCGGTCCGCTTGATCTCGGGGACCGGAATGCCCAGGGCACGCAGCTGCTGGAACGGATTCATGAACTCCCGCTGCAGCTTTATCCGCCCGTTCTCCAGTTCGAACGAGTGGATGAAGTGGTTCTCGTACCAGCCCTCGGGGTAATCACCGAAGAGGATCTTCCCGCGGCCGTCGCACTCGACCCAGAAGCGGTTCGGGTCCTGGGTCTCGAAGATCTCGACGTTGTACCACTCCCAGTCCGGGAAGCACTTGAGCGACCAGACGGCGTGCTCGCCGAGGCGGTCCCGGCCGTGCGTGGCCACCGGGGAACCGGTGTCGGTGGTCCACAGGCCGCCCACGCCGTCCTCGGTGAAGAGCTCGTGCCGGCTCAGCCGGTCCTGGCCGAGGGTCTTCATGTACCGCTCCACGACGGCCCGGTTGAGGCGGCGCAGCTCGGCCTCGTCGGTGAATCCCTGCGGGCTGACGGATTCAGGCACGGTGGTATCCCCTGTTTGTTATTCGGACGAGTGAATGAGCAAGCAAGCGATCTTGTTTGAATCCTGCCTCACAGGCAGATGTTTCCGCAACAGCGGCTTATGAACTAACTGTGAAGGTTCGGGCCCGGCGGGCCCGCCCCGGGCATGGCCGAAAACCGTCCGGGGATAAAAAAACGGTTGTTCTTCGACCGCACTTTTGAAAGCGGTGGGGCCAATGTTTTTCGGAATCCTTTGTTCCGTTGCCGGGCGCCCGCGCCGCGGTGCGGCGGCGCGGGCGCGGCAGGGACGCGATCCGGGCGCGGTCCGGCGAGTATCGGCCAACCGGACGTCCGGTCAGCCCACGGGCACGGCGGGCTCCCCCCGGTGGCTCGCGAGGTGGCCCCGGAGCGTGAAGCCGGGCGCGGCGGCCTCGACCGGGTTCAGCGGAACCCCCCGGTCCAGCAGCTGCCGGGACGCGAGGTGGTCGGTGGGCCGGTTGACCGACTCCACCGCCTGCAGCTCGCCGCCCCGGAACAGCAGCACCGAGAACGCGTCCGGGTCGTCGCCGAGCACCACCTGCGTGTCGTGGCCCTCGTCCAGGCCGGCGATCTGCACGGTCGTCGCGAACTGGTCGCTCCAGAACCACGGCAGCTCGCGGTAGCCCCGGCTCTCGCCGGTCAGCCGCGCGGCCACCAGCTCTGCGTGCCCCACCGCGTTCTGCACGGACTCCAGCCGCAGCCGGTTGCCCGAGCGCACCTGCGGGAACGCCGCGCAGTCGCCGATCGCCGAGATGTGCGGATCACTGGTCAGCAGGTGGGCGTCGACGACGATGCCACCGCTCACCCGCAGCCCGGCCGCGGCCGCGAGACCGGTGCGCGGGATCACGCCGATCCCCGCCAGCACCAGGTCGGCCGGCAGCCTGGTGCCGTCGGCCAGCTCCACCGCCGCGACCGCGCCCCGCTCGTCGCCGTGCAGGGCCGCGACACCCTGGCCGAAGACCAGCCGGGAGCCCTCCCGCCGGTGCAACCGGGTGAAGTGCTCGGCCGTGCGGGCCGAGACGGCCCTGGCCAGCGGGCGGTCGAGGGCCTCGACCACCGTCACCTCGCAGCCCGCCCGGCGGGCCGCGGCGGCGAACTCCAGTCCGATGAACCCGGCCCCGACCACCACCGCGTGCCGGGCCGCCCGGAGCGAGGTGCGCAGCGCGGCGGCGTCCTGCGCGGTGCGCAGGGTGTGCACGCCGCGCAGTCCGGCCCCCGGCACGCCGAGCGTCCGCGGGGTCGCCCCGGTGGCCAGCACCAGGTGGCCGTACTCGTACACCGAGCCGTCGGCCAGCCGGACCGTGCGGGCGGCCGGGTCGACCGCCGTCACCGAGCCCGCGACCAGTTCGATCGACTGCCGTGCGTAGTAGCTCACCGGCCGCAGCCAGAGCTGCGCCTCGTCCGCCTCCCCCTGGAGGTAGGCCTTGGACAGGGGCGGTTTTTCGTAGGGGAGTTCGTCCTCCGCGTCGATGAGGACGAGCCGTCCGCGGTAGCCGTGCTCACGCAGCGAGGCCGCCGTCTGGTAGCCGCCCTGGCCGGCGCCGACGACGACGACCGGGTCGGGGTGGGATCCCTCGGCCATCACTTCTGCCGCTCGGGAAGGTGCACGATCAGGCCGTCCAGCGCCTCGGTCACCGTGAGCTGACAGCTGAGGCGGCTGTTGGGACGGCGCGGGCAGGCGGTGAAGTCCAGCATCTCGTTCTCGTTCGGCTGGATCGGCTCCGGCTTGTCGGCCGTCGACTCGTCGACGTAGACGTGGCAGGTGGCGCACTGCAGATTCCCGCCGCACTGGGCGACGATGCCGTCGATGTCGTTGAAGACGGCCCCGCGCATGACGCTGGTGCCGGCCGGGACGTCGATCGTGCGCTCGGCCGCGTCCACGGCGACATACGTGATCTTGGGCATGACGGAACTCCTCGATGGCGCCCGGGCGCGCTCATGGGCACGCCGACACACGGCACCGGTCAAGTGGGTGAATGGAGGAAGGACGGCGCCGCCGGTGGTTGCCGCAGGAAACGTCGATCCTGCCAACCCGCCATCTCATACCGGCCATTCGGACACGCGAAGCCCTCGGCCAGGACACGGCAGCGCTTTGGAGCGTAGCAAAGGAGTCCGGAGCACGCCAGGATCGATCTTCGGTGCGCCGGCGCGGCTCAGACCGACTCCCGGCCCAGTCTCGGGTCCGGCCGACGGTGCGTCATGAGCGGCCTGCTGACGGTGAATTCACGGAACCGGCGGGCCGCGTCGGACAGGTAGGCGTCGCGGTTCCAGACCAGGTTGAGCACCCGGTAGCAGTTCGGCGCGGCCACGTGCACCCAGGCCACCGGGACGTGCGAGTCGGTGCCCGCCAGCCGGGACATCGCCGGGATCAGGCCGATGCCCAGCCCGGTGCTGATCATGTCCTGGCTGGCTCCCGGCTCGTCGCCCTCGCAGGACAGCCTCGGGGTGAGGCCCTCGGTCGCGAACAGCCGCTCCAGCAGCGCGCGTTGCCAGTTGCCCCGACGGGTGGTGACGAACGGCTCGTCGGCGATCTCGGCGATCGTCACGCTCTCCCGGCCGTCCAGCCAGTGCCCGCGTGGGACGGCCAGCAGCACCTCCTCCCGCAGCAGCTCCACCGAGTCCAGGTTGGCGGCGGTCAGCGGCTGCGAGGCGACACAGAAGTCCACCTCGCCGGCCCGCAGCTGACGGTCCATCTCCTCGACGTTCGACTGGAAGAGCCGCACCTCGGCGCCGGGGAAGGCGGCCCGGAAGCTGCCCATCAGATGGGCGACGGTCAGCAGGGTCTCGGAGGCGACGCCGACCCGGCCGAGCCCGGTCTCCCTGGCCTCGCGCAGCGCCCGGCGCCCGTCGTCGAGCTCGCTCAGCGCCCGGTCGACGTGCCGCAGGAACACCGCGCCGTACTGGTTGAGCCGGATCCGCCGGCCCAGCCGGTCGAAGAGCGGCGAGCCCAGCTCGGCCTCCAGCCGGGCGATGGTGCGGCTGAGCGAGGGCTGGGCGACGTTCAGCTCCTCGGCGGCCCGGCTGATGTGCTCGAAACGGGCGACGGCCTGGAAGTAGCGGAGTTGCAGCAAATCCACGGTTCACCTCTGCTCATGTCCTGCGGGTTATGCATACATAGCAAAACCGGTCTTGGAAGGCATAAGCACTCCTCCCCTAACGTCATCGGCGGGGTTCGTCGCGCAGGTGGCGGGCAGCGATGCCCGCCACCTGCACACGCGAGCGAGGAGCCCTCACCTTCCCAGCGTCCGCTCCCCGCGTCCGCTTCCCCGACTCCCTCATCCGTCCGCCGACCCGGAGGCCAACCGCCCCCCAGGAAGGTCGCATCATGAGCGCTGCGGATCTGGCCCGACTCCAGTTCGCGGCCACCACCAGCGTGCACTGGCTGTTCGTCATCCTCACCATGGGGCTGGTCCCCATCGTGGCGATCATGCACACCCGGGCCGCGTACACCCGCGACCTCGCCAAACGCGCGGTCCGGGAGCGCATGACTCGCTTCTGGGGCCAGCTCTACGTCATCAACTACGCGGTCGGCATCGTCACCGGCCTCGTCATGGAGTTCCAGTTCGGCCTCAGCTGGAGCGGACTGAGCAAGTTCGCGGGCAATGTCTTCGGCGCGCCACTGGCCCTGGAGACCCTGATCGCCTTCTTCGCCGAGTCCACCTTCCTCGGCATGTGGATCTTCGGCTGGGGCCGGATGCGGCGCGGCGTGCACGTCGCGCTGATCTGGCTGGTCGCGCTGACCGCCTACCTCTCGGCGTTCTGGATCCTGGTCGCCAACGGCTTCCTCCAGCACCCGGTCGGCTACGAGGTGCGCGACGGCGTCGCCTACCTGACCGACTTCTGGGCGCTGGTCACCAACGCCAACGCCCAGGTGGCCCTGCTCCACATCGCGCTCGCCGCGCTCACCACCGGCGGCATCTTCGTGGCCGGCATCAGCGCCTGGCACTTCGCCAAGGGAACCAAGGAGACCGAGCTCTTCCGGAGCTCGCTGCGCCTGGGCGTCTGGGTGAGCATGCTCTCCTCCTTCTTCGTCATCATCGTGGGCAACCTCCAGGTCCCGGTCATCGAGAAGACCCAGCCGGTCAAGGCCGCCATCCTGAGCGGCGGCGACCTCGCCGCGGCGCAGGCCCAGGAGGTCGCCGCGCACGGTCCCGGGGACTACCTGCCCTGGACGGCCTGGGTGAAGAACTCGATGGACCTGATGACCATCCTCGGCAACACGGTCTCGACCATCACCTTCATCGCCGTCTTCCTGCTGCTGAAGGACCTGCTGGTGCGCAAGCGCTGGCTCGCCTACCTGATGACCGCGATCATCCCGCTGCCCTTCATCGCCTCCGTCGGCGGCTGGGTGGTGCGCGAGGTCGGCCGCCAGCCCTGGCTGGTCTACGGCCAGTTGACCGTCGACGACGCCGTCTCGAACGTGAGCAAGGGCTCCCTGGTCGTGTCCTGCACGGTGTTCGTCGCCATCTTCCTCGCCCTCGCGGTGACCAACTGGACGCTGATCACCCGCTTCGCCCGCCGCGGCCCGGACGGCGCCCAGCTCGGCGCCGGCGACCCGCTCCCCGACGACCTGCCCGGCACGGGCGGCGCCGACGAGAAGCAGCCGGTCCCGGTCTTCTGAGCGGGCCGACCGCTCCCGGACCGAGACGAACTCCTCTGATGTGACGGAAGGTTGGGCTAAATGAGCCTGGAGACCCTCTGGCTGGCCCTCCTCGGCCTGCTGCTCGCCGGCTACTTCGTACTGGGCGGCTACGACTACGGCGCCCAGATGCTGTCCCCGTTCCTCGGCTCCGCCGACGCGGGGCCCCGGCCGGACACCGGCCCGGGCGCCGGAGCGGGTGCCGGACCCGGCACCGGCACCGGCACCGGACCGGACGGGCGGAACGCCGCGCTCGACGCGATCGCCCCGTTCTTCCTCGGCAACGAGGTCTGGCTGGTCGCCTTCGCGGGCGTGATGTTCGGCGCCTTCCCGCACCTGGAGGGCAGCCTGCTGTCCGGCCTCTACCCGCTGATCGTGGCGATCCTGGCCGGCCTGGTGCTCGGCAACGCCGCGATCCAGCTGCGCGGGCGCTCCCGCGGCGCGCGGGCGGTCAAGGTGTGGAACGCCCTGGTGGTCCTCGGCGGCGCGCTGCCCGCCGTGTGCTGGGGCATCGTGGTCGGCCTGCTGCTGCACGGCGTGCCCCGCCGGGCCGACGGCTCCTTCCACGTCGGCGCCGGCGAGGTGTTCGGGCCGTTCGCGCTGACCTGCGGGGTGGCCACCGCCCTGCTCTTCGCCGGGCACGGCGCGGCCTTCGTCGCGCTCCGCTCGGAGCCCGGGACCGCCGCCGCGGCCCGGCGCCTGGGCGCCACCCTGCTCGCCGCGGCGGGCGCCGCCGGAGCCCTGGCGCTGCTGCTCTCGGTGTTCGGGGCCGGTGCCTCGATGACCAGGACGGGGACCTCGGTGGTCCTGTTCGCCCTGGTCGTGGCGGCCCTCGCGGCCGGGTGGTGGTTCCTCGGCAAGGGCCGCGACACGCTCGCCTTCACCGCCACCTGCCTGGCGACCGCGCTGCCGGTGCTGCTGATCGGGGCCGGCCAGTACCCCTACCTGCTGTCGGCCTCCGCCGGCGGCGGGATCACCGTCGACGAGGCCGTCGCCGACGGGGCCACGCTGAAGGTGCTGATCGGCTTCGGCGTGGTGGTCGTCCCGCTGATCCTGCTCTACCAGGGCTGGAGCTGGTGGGCGTTCCGCGGCCGCACCGGCCGGCGCCACCCCAGCTACTTCTGACCGACCGCCGTCGGCCGGCAGCCCACCGCGGCGGCCGGCCGGCGGCGTCCGACCGCCTGGCGGACCACGGAGGGACCACGGGATGAAGCCGGCCGAACGCCGCCTGCGGCGCGAGATCCCGGCGCTCCGGCGCCACTTGACCATGTCCACCGTCCTCGCCCTGGCGGGCGCCGGGCTCGTCCTCGGCCAGGCCGAACTGCTGGCCGGCCTGCTCGCCGACGGCTTCGCCGGACGCGGCCGGTGGACCGGCCCGCTGGTCGCGCTCGGCACCGTCCTCGCCCTGCGCGCCCTGCTGGCCTGGGCCCGGGGCGCCCTCGCCCAGCGCGCCGCCGCCGCGACCAAACGGGACCTGCGCGACCGCCTCACCGCCCACCTGCGGGACACCGGCCCCCGGCGGCTGGCCGCCGGGCGGCACGGCGAGACCGCCACCCTGCTCACCCGGGGCCTCGACGCCCTCGACCCCTACCTCACGGGCTACCTGCCCACCATGGCCGCCACCGCCGTCGTCCCGCTGGTCGTGGTCGTCCGGCTCGGCCTCGCCGACTGGACCTCCGCGCTGATCGTGGTGATCACCCTGCCGCTGATCCCGGTGTTCGGCGCGCTCGTCGGCCTGCACACCGCCCGGCGCACCGCCCGGCAGTGGCGGCTGCTGGCCCGGCTGGGCGGCCACTTCCTGGACGTCGTCGCCGGGCTGCCCACCCTGCGCGCGTTCGGCCGCGAGCGGCACCAGACCAGGGTGGTGCGGGAGATGGCCGACGCCCACCGGCGGGCCACCATGCGCACCCTGCGGGTCGCCTTCCTCTCCTCCCTCGTCCTGGAGACGGTCGCCACCCTGTCCGTCGCGCTGGTCGCCGTCCCGGTCGGCCTGCGGCTGCTCGACGGCGCGCTCGACCTGCGCACCGCGCTGATCGTGCTGTTCCTCGCGCCGGAGGCCTATCTGCCGCTGCGCGCGGCGGGCGCGGCCTTCCACGACAGCGCCGAGGGCATCGCGGTGGCCGAGCGGGTCTTCACCCTCCTGGACGACACCGACGGCGCGGGAGGCACGGACGACACGGACGGCGCGGACGGTAAGAACGCCACGGACCCGGCCGCCGCACCGGCCGCCCGGCTCCTGGTCAGGGCCCCGGCCCCCGTCCCCGAGGCCCGCACCGCGCGGCTGGTCCTCGACGGCGTCACCGTCCACCACCCCGACCGCACCGAACCCGCCCTCGCCGACGTCTCGCTCACCGTCCACCCCGGCGAGCACCTCGCCCTGGTCGGCCCGAGCGGCGCCGGCAAGTCCACCCTGCTCGCCCTCCTCCTCGGCTTCGTCGCCCCCGGCGCGGGCCGGGTCCTGGTCGACGGCACCGACCTCGCCGCGCTCGACCCCGACGCCTGGCTCGCCCAGGTGGCCTGGGTCCCGCAGCGCCCGCACCTGTTCGCCACCTCCGTCGCCGACAACATCCGCCTCGGCCGCCCGGACGCCACCGACGCCGAGGTCCGGGCCGCCGCCCGGGCCGCCTGCGCCGACGGCTTCATAGCGGCGCTGCCGCAGGGGTACGACACCGTCCTCGGCGAGCACGGCGCCGGACTCTCCGCCGGCCAGCGCCAGCGCACCGCCCTGGCCCGCGCCTTCCTCAAGGACGCGCCCGTCCTGCTGCTCGACGAGCCCACCGCCCACCTGGACCCGGAGAGCGAGGCCGCCGTCACCCGGGCCACCGCCGAGCTGATGCGGGGGCGCACCGCGATCGTGGTCGCCCACCGGACCGGCCTGCTGCCGCACGCCGACCGGATCCTCACCGTCCGCGCCGGGACCGTCGAACCCGCCCCGTCCCGCCCGGCCGCCGCCGGGCTCGGCGGGCTGGTCCGCTCATGACCCGCCCGGCCCCCGCAGCCGCCGCACCCGCCGACGCCGTTCCCCCGGCCGTCCTCCCCGCGCCCCGCCCGCCCGCCCCCGGAGCTCCGATGCCCGACCCCGCCGCCTCCCGCTCCCACCCCACCTTCCGGCTGCTGCGCCTGCTGCTGCCGCACTGGCGCCGGCTGCTGCCCGCCGCGCTCGCCGCCGCCGGCAGCGAACTCAGCGGCGCCGCGCTGATGGCCACCGCCGCCTGGCTGATCACCCGCGCCGCGGAACAGCCGCCGATCGCCGCCGTCGCCGTCGCGATCGTCGCCGTCCGCGCCCTCGCCCTCGGCCGCGGCACCCTGCGCTACGCCGACCGCCTGCTCGGGCACGACGGCGTGCTGCGCGCCGTGGCCGACTTCCGCGCCCGGGTGTACGAGTCGCTCGTCCCGCTCGCCCCGGCCGGCACCCCCGCCTTCCGCGGCGGCGACCTGCTGACCCGTCTGGTCGACGACGTCGACGCCGCGCAGGACCTGCTGCTGCGGGTGCTGCTCCCGGTCACCGCCGCCGTCCTGGTCGCCGCGGCCGCCACCGGCACCGCGCTGGTGCTGCTCCCGGCGGCCGGGCTGCTGCTCGGCCTGCTGCTGGCCCTCGCCGGGCTCGTGGTGCCCGTCCTGGTGCTCGCTCTGTCCCGCCGGGACGGCCGCGCCGAGAAGACCGCGCGCGCCGAACTGGCCGCGCTCACCGTCGACCTGACCCGGGGTGCGGCCGACCTCGCCGCGTACGGCGCCCGGGGCCGCGCCCACGCCCGGACCTCGGCGGCCACCGCCCGGATCGCCGCCCTGGAGGAGCGCCGGGCGCTCACCACCTCGCTCGCCTCCGCCGTGGTCCTGCTGCTCCAGGCGGCGGCCACGGTCGGGGTCGCCTGGCTCGGCCTGCGCGCGCACGCCGACGGCCGGCTGTCCGCCGTCTGGCTCACCGTCCTCGCGGTGCTCGCCCTGGTCTCCTTCGACGCCCTCGCCGGCCTGCCCACCGCGGCCCGCCGGCTGGCCGACGTCTGGGCCTCGGCCCGCCGCCTCGCCGACCTGATGGACACCCCGGCCCCGGTCACCGACCCGGCCGACCCGGCCCCTCTCCCCCTGGACGGACCGCTCGGCGTGGAGATCTCGGGTCTGCGGGTGCGTCACCGCCCGGACGGTCCGGCCGTCCTGGACGGTGTGAGCCTGCGGCTGCCGCCCGGCCACCGGGTCGCGCTGGTCGGCGCCAGCGGCTCCGGCAAGTCCACCCTGATCGCGGCGCTGATGCGGTTCCTCCCCTACGAGGGCGGCAGCATCCGCGTCGGCGGGCGGGAACTGCGGGACTGCGCGGGCGCCGACGTCCGCCGGGCGATCACCGGCATGACCCAGGACGCCCATGTCTTCCACACCACCATCCGGGCCAATCTGCGGCTGGCCCGCCCCGACGCCACCGACGAGGAGCTCCGCGACGCGGCCCGCCGGGCCCGGCTGCTCGACTGGATCGACTCCCTCCCCGAGGGCTGGGAGACCATGCTGGGCGGGGACGGCGCCACCGTCTCCGGCGGTCAGCGCCGACGGCTGCTGCTCGCCCGCGCCCTGCTCGCGGACCCGCCGGTGCTGGTCCTGGACGAGCCGACCGAGGGCCTCGACCCGGACACCGCCGCCGCCGTCCTCGCCGATGTGCTCGACGCGACCCGGGGCCGCACCACGCTGCTGGTCACCCACGACCACGCCGCCCTGGACGCCGTCGACGAGGTGCTGACCCTGTGCGGCGGCCGGCTCGTGCCGGGCGCCGCACCGGCCGCGGCCGCGGCCGCGTTCTGACCCGCCCCGCCCGCCGGGGGGCGGGTGGGGCGCTGTCCGCGGTGTCCGGCTCCCGCGCGCACCCGGGCACCGCGCACCCGGGCCACTCGCACCCCGGCCGGTCACAGGCTCCGGGCGGCGATGTCGCCGTAGGAGGTGGTGGCGCCGATGTCGAGGACCGTGGCGCCGTCGTTGCGCAGGCTGTTGCTGATCCGGCCGTGGCCGGTGCCGGCGTCCAGGGCGGCGGAGGCCCCGGCCGCGGCGGCCACCTCGATGTCGCCGGACTCGGTGCGGAGCACCACCGCGCCGCGCACCGCCTCGGCGATCCGGATGGCACCCCGGGAGGTGCTGATCTCGGCCGGGCCGTTGAGCCGGCCGACCTCGACGTCGCCGTCGACCGCGGTCAGCCGCACGCTGTCGGCCTCGTCGATCTTGATCCGGCGGTAGGCGCCCCCGACGACGACGTCACCGAGGCGGCCGACGGCCCGGAACTCGGTGCTGTCGGAGGTCACCTCGATCCGGGAGCCGACGGGCACCTGGAGGGTGACCTCCACGGCGCCGGCGCCGACCAGCCGGCCGCCGGGCACGGTGTCGATCCGCAGGACACCGTCCTGGAAGCCGACGGCGGTCTGCTCGGCGGTGCGGACGTCGCGGCCCCGGCCGGACTCGGCGGGCAGCACCTCGACGGTGGCGTCGGCACGGTCGGCGGCGATCACCTGGACCCGGCCGGCCGGCAGGTTGACGACGGCGGTGACGGGGGTGGTGGTGGCGAACTTCTCCATGATGCCGATCTCCTGTGCTCTCTGTTGTCGTGCTGCTTTCTGACATCACGAACGCTACGTTGCGTTTGCGAATCCATCAATAGCCTTGTTGCGCAGAACTGCCATTTCCGCAGGCCAGAGAGTGAATATCGTTGCAACGAATCCCGTTTCAACGCAACGTCGCCGCGGTGGATCGTTGCATTGACGGTGCATGAACGCTATGCTTCGGCAGGCCGGGGACCAGACGAAGGGAGACCGCCGTGCCGGGAGGCAGACTCACCCAGCAGGAACGCCAGCAGATCGCACTCGGGGTGGCCGACGGGCTCGCCTACGCGGAGATCGCCAGGCGCCTCGACCGCCCCACCTCGACGGTCACCCGCGAGGTGATGCGCAACGGCGGCCCCGCCGCCTACCGCGCCGACGCGGCCCACCGCGCCACCGAGCGCCGCGCCCACCGGAGCCGTCAGGCCGCCCCCCGCGGGCCGCAGCCGCCCGAGCCGACCGCCCACGGGCGCGACCCGGAGGCCGTGCGCGCGTACGAGGAGGTGTTCACCACCCTGGTGATGCAGCAGGGCCTGCCCAGGATGATGGCCCGCGTCCTGACCTGCGTGTTCACCACCGACGAGGGCAGCGTCACCGCGGCCGAACTCGTCCGGCGCCTCCAGGTGAGCCCGGCGTCCGTCTCCAAGGCGGTCGCCTTCCTGGAGGCCCACGGCCTCGTCCGCCGCGAACGCGACGAGCGCCGCCGCGAGCGCTACGCCGTCGACGGCGACGTCTGGTACCAGTCGATGATCGCCGCCGCCCAGGCCCACGCCCGGTTCGCCGAGACCGCCCGGGAGGGCGTCGGCGTCCTCGGCACCGGCACCCCGGCGGCCGTCCGCCTGGAGAACATCGCGCGCTTCATGGACTTCGTCGGCGAGAGCATCAGCCGCTCCGCCGAACAGGCCCGCGACGTCCTCCACACCGGCGCGCTCCCGGCCTCGGCACCGGCCCCGTCACCGACCCCGGCGCCGGCCTCGAACCCGGCCTCCGCCCCGACCCACCCGGGTGATGGGATTTGACGCTCGTCTGACAAGGTGAAACACCGTCACCCGCGCTCGCGTCGCCCGGGCGCGTGACGAACCGTCGGATCAACTGTCCGGTATGCGTATTCCCTTCCGGACCGGGCGGATCGCCTCGGTTCTCGCCCTCCTAGGAGGAACCCTCCTGGGCAGCGGCCTGATCGCCCCACCGGCGCAGGCCGCGATCTCCTTCACCAAGAGCGTGGACAAGGCGACCGCCTCCCCGGGGGAGAACGTCACCTACACCCTCCGGTACACCTGCTCCATCAACGAGTGCACCGGCGGCCAGATCCTCGACACCCTGCCCTCGAACATGCAGTTCGTCGGCTGGACCCCCGACCCCTCCTCGGTCGACCAGGCCGCCTCCACCGTGCCCGCGACGGGCGCGATGGGCGGCACGATGGACATCAAGCTGCAGAACCTCAGCCCCGGCACCACCGCCACCATCACGGTGGTCATGAAGTACCCCAACTTCTCCACCCCCAACGGCGCCACCTCCACCAACACGGCCACCATGAGCGCCACCGGTGAGACCTCGCAGAACGCCAGCGCCGACACCAAGGCCGAGGTCCAGCCGCAGTACACGGTGACCAAGGGCATCCAGACCAGCAGCCAGGACGGGCGCACCGTCACCTACCAGTTCAGCCCCTGCGCCACCGACAACGTGCCCAACGTCGACCTGGACGCCAGCCGACTGCTCGACACCCTGCCGCCCGGCGCGGTGGTCGACACCGGCCGCTCGCCCGGCTGGACCCAGGTCGCCCCCGGCCCCAACACCTGGGGCTACGACATCGGCCCGTTCGTCTCCGGCAACGGCCGCGGCGGCTGCCGCAACCCCGGCGCGCTGGTCGTGTACTACCCGGAGGCCGACTTCCCCAGCGGCACCACCTCCACCAACACCGTGGACCTGCTGGGCGACCCGCTCGGCGCCGACGCCGAGACCACGCTGGACTCCGCCTCCGCCACCACCGGCCAGTTCCAGCCCCCCGCCACCGGCGTGGCGGTGACCGCCAGCAAGGTGTGGCGCGACACCGTCGTCTCCGGCGACCTCAACAGCTTCAGCCTGTCGGCCACCAACACCTCGGGCCCGGCCACCAGCCTGACCATCACCGACCCGGGCGCCGGCACCACCGAGGGCCTCTACAACTGGATCTTCCCCCAGTCGCTCCAGCTGGAGCCGTGGAACCCCACCAGCATCCAGCTGACCTTCCAGTACCGGCTCAACGGCGACCCGACCTGGCTGACCTTCACCCCCGGCACCGCGTTCAACGGCGCCACCGCCCGCCGGATCACCTTCGCGGAGGGTGCCGGCGACCCGGCCAACGACGTCCTCGGCATCCCCGCCGGCCGCTGGCTCGACGGCCTCCGGTTCGTCTGGAACGGCCCCATCCCCACCGGCTGGAGCCCCGGCAACGCGGTGCAGCTGGTCACCCAGGTCGCCACCCCCGGCCACGACGGGCGCCCCGCCCCCGTCCCGCTGACCAACTGTGTCGACACCTCCGCGACCGACGGCACCAACAACGCCGACGCCAACTCCTGCGCCAGCACCACCATCACCCGGGCCACCAACCTCGGTGCGGCCAAGACCACCGTCGCCGGCGAGCTGTCCACCCCCGGCGGCACGGCCACCTTCCAGGTCATCCCCTACAACCGCAGCGCCCATGACCTGGACCGCCCGCTCGTCCTGCTCGACCTGCTGCCGCCCGGCGTCGTCTACATCGACGGCTCCGCCCGGCCGGACCCGAACTACCCGGACGCCAAGGCCCCCGAGTCGATCACCGTCACCCCCGGCCCCGACGGCCGCCAGCTGCTGAGGATGCAGTGGCCGGCCGGCGCGCCCGACTCGACCTACCTGCACGACCCGCTGGCCTACCGGATGCTCTTCGACGTCCAGGTCGCCAGCAGCATCCGCTCCGGTGAGCTGACCAACGACGTCTACGTCACTGTCGATCAGCCGACCGAGCCGGTCACCTGCATGTTCTCCGGCTCCGACAGCGGCAGCACCCCCGACGTGCTCGACCTCAACGGCAACGGCAACACCACCGAGCTGCTCTGCCACGCCTCCTCCAAGATCCAGGTGGACGTGCCGAGCGTGCTGCGCTCGTTCAAGGAGGTGAAGGGCGACCTCGACTCCGACTACGTGAGCATCGGCAGCACCACCCCCGGCGGTCACATCTCCTACCGGATGACCGTCCGCAACGACTCGCCGGACCCGGTCACCGACTTCATCGCCTACGACAAGCTGCCCACCCCCGGCGACAACTACGTCCTCACCCAGGACGCCCAGCGCGGCAGCACCTGGATGCCGTCGCTGAGCGAGCCGATCGTCAGCAGCGACCCGACCGTGGTGGTCGAGTACACCACCGACCCCAACCCCTGTGTCGAGAGCGTGCTCGTCGACAGGACCGGCTGCAACACGAACGCGGTCTGGAGCGCCACCTTCCCCGCCCCCGGGACGGCGACCTGGTTCCGCATCCACCGTGCCGGTGCCATGGCCTCGGGCGAGTCGTTCACCCTGACCTGGCCGATGGTCGCCCCGTTCGACGCGCCGGACACCGAGTACGCGTGGAACAGCTTCGCCTTCACCGCCACCGACAACGAGGGCCGGCAGCTGCTGCCCGCCGAGCCGGCCAAGGTCGGCGTCGCGGTGAAGCGGGTCACCGAGCAGAACAACGCGCTCGGTGACTTCGTCTGGGTCGACAAGGACGGCTCCGGCATCCAGAAGCCCGGCGACACCGGCGTCCCCGGTGTGAAGGTCAACCTCCTGGACGAGAGCGGCCAGCCGGTGCGCGACAAGGACGGCCGGCCGGTCACCACCACGACCGACGCCAACGGCCTCTACCTCTTCGACAACCTGCCCGACGGCACCTACCAGGTGCAGTTCGACCTCACCACCCTCCCGCAGGGCGCCAAGGTCACCACCCGCGGCGCCGGCACCGACCCCACCAAGGACTCGGACGCCGACCCCACCACCGGTCTGACCCAGTCCGTCACCCTCTCCGGCGGACAGCGCTACCTCGACCTCGACATGGGCATCGTCCTCCAGACCTCGTCCCCGTCCCCGTCACCTTCCCCGTCCCCGACGTCCTCGCCCTCGCCGACCTCGTCGCCGAGCCCGACGGCCTCGCCGTCGCCCACCTCGTCGCCCAGCCCGACCGCCTCGCCGTCGCCGACCGCGTCCCCGACGTCCTCGTCCCCCTCCGCCACGACCACGACCAGCGCGTCCACGGTCCCGACCCCGACCCACCGGCCGACCCACAAGCCGACCGGCGAGCCGCTGCCGAACACCGGCAGCTCGGCCGCCGACGGACTGATCGCGGCACTCGGAGGCCTCGCCGTGCTCGGCGGACTGCTCCTGTGCCTGGTCGCCTACCGCCGCCCGGGACGGCACAGCTGATCCACCGGTGAACAACTGAGGAGCAGGACCACCAGTGGCGTCGCCCCCGGGCGGCGCCACTGGCGCGTCCGCCCGGGCCCGGCACGGTGGCGGGGCACCGGTCGGAAGCGGGCCGGAAGCGGCGGCGTCTTTCCCCGGAAGCGACCGGACTGGTGTGCTGTCGTCCGGAGGCGGGGCGGACCGCGGCGCACGGGGGACGGCAAGGTCCGCTCCCGCCCACCACCGCGGCGGGAGGAGCAGCATGCGAAGGCGCGGGCCGCGGAACGCCGCCGGACCGGCCCGGTCGTCAGCCCCGCCCGTACGGGTCCCGCAGGAAGCGTTCCAGCTCCAGCAGGTCCGTACGGCGCAGATCGTCCGAGTGCACGACGAGCCGCAGCTCGGGCGCGACCGGGGTGCCGTCCGCACAGGCCCGGACGAAGGACTCCACGATCATCCTGGCGAGCCGGCCCCGGTCGAGGTCCACGATCCGCGCCAGGCCGGAGCCGAGCATCGGCACCGCGACCGGGCGGTACCGCCCGTACAGGGCGACCGCCTCCCAGAGCCGCTCCAGGGCCGACGCGAGGTGCTCCGGGCGCGACCGGGCCACCATGTCGTTGCCCAACCGCGAGTACGCGGTCGCGAAGACCTGCCGGCGGCCGTGCGGCACCGCCACCGTCGTGCCGATCGGATAGCGCAGCCGGCGCCCCCGGGGCTTGTCCCGGCTCCGCTCCCGCTCGACCGCCGGCACCGGCCGCAGCGCCCGCTCCAGCTCGGCGTCCAGCTGCTCGCTGCGGCCGCCGAACAGCCGTTCCACGAGCTGCCCCTGGATGCTCGACCGGCTGATCACCACGTCCTGGTCGATCTCGGTGTCGAAGGTGTCGGTGAAGCCCGCGACCAGGTTGGCGTCCTCCTGGTCGAAGAGGTCGCCGCAGACCACCACGACCTCGACCGCCCGGTCGGGCAGTGCGGCGCGCAGCAGTTCGTCGTCCCAGCGGCCGCGCAGCCTGGTGCGCAGCCGGCCGAGTTCGGAGGCCCAGGACGGGTCGTCCGGACGTTCCCGGACCGCCGCCTCGGCGACCGGCAGCGCGAGCTCCGGCCGGCCGAGTCTGACCCGGCAGGAGATCAGCTCCCGGCGGGCGGTGTCCTGGAGGCCGGTCAGCCGGCGGATCAGCGGTTCGGCGAACTCCTCGCCGGCGGCCTCCGCCAGCGGTCTACCGCGGACCAGGCCCAGCGCCTCCTCCAGCCGCCAGGCAGCCATCGCCGGTCCGACCCGGAAGGACTCGTTGACCAGTTCGGTGAAGCGGGCGCAGTCCAGCTCCGCCGACGCGAGGCTGAGCCGGTAGGCGGTCTCCGAGCCGCGTGCGGTCGACAGCTGCTCGGTGTGCAGGAGCCGCGCGCCGGAGACCGGGTCGCCCCCGCCGAACGCGCGTCGCAGTTCGACCACCCTCTTGTGCACCTCGTTGCGGCCCCGGGCGCCCTGCCCCGGGAGGTCGGCCTGCCGGCCCCAGACGTCCCGGCGCAGCCGGTGGACCGGCACCGCCTCGCCGTCCGCCGCCACCAGCCGGACCAGCAACCGCCTGGTCAGCGGGGTGAGCCGGACCGGCACCCCGTCGGACTCCACCCGCACCGGCCCCAGCACGCTCACCCGGACACCCGTCATCGGCACCCCCACCTGCCTCGGCCCCGGCCGGGAGAAGCCTCCCCCGGAGCACCGAGCAGGATAGCAACCACCTTGCCGCGCAAGCTGGTTGATGATCGGCGTGTCGTATGATCCGCCGGCTGCCGGGCGCCGCGCGGGTGTCCCGGCGCACCACGGGCGCATTCCTGCGCCACACCGCGACCGCCTTCGGCGGGGTGGCGGTGGCGGGCCAGTTCGCCGGACCGCTCTTCCCCCGCGGTCTGCCCGCGCCCGGCTGGGTGACCGCGGGCTCGGCCGCGGTCTGCGTGCTCTGGGGCGCGTACCGGGCGCGCCCGGTCCCTTTGGTGCGCCAGGAGTTCCGGCGGCCCGACACCACCGTGGTGGTGGAGGCCGGTGACCTCTTCGCCGCCCCGGGCCACCTCGTGGTCGGCTTCTGCGACACCTTCGACACCGCTCCGGCGGACGGGCGGCTGATCCACGAGGACAGTGTGCAGGCCCAGTTGCTGCGACGGCGCTACGACGGGGACCTCGACCGGCTGGACGCCGAGCTCTCCGCCGCCCTGGCCCACGTCGTCCCGCAGTCCCGCGAACTCAGGGCGGACAAGCCGCTCGGCAAGCTCGACCGCTACCCGCTCGGCACCGTGGCCGTCCTCGGCGCCCCGCCCCGGCTGGTCTTCGCCACCGCCTACAGCAGGCTCGGCCGCGACCTGGTGGCGTCCTCCGGCGTGGAGGACCTCTGGTTCGGACTCAACCGGCTCTGGGACGCCGTCGACCGGCGGGCCCGGACCGACTCGGTGGCGATGCCGCTGGTGGGCTCCGGGCTGGCGAGGATGGACTACCTGGACCAGGACAGCCTGCTGCGGCTGATCCTGATGTCGTTCGTCGCACGGTCCCGGGAGGGCGCGATCTGCCGGGAGCTGCGGATCGTCCTGCGCCCGGCGGACCTGGCGAACGTCTCCGTGCCGGAGGTCCGGGCGTTCCTGGGGAGCATGGCCGAGGGCCTGGCCGGCCGGTGACGGTGCCGGTGGGACGGGCGACGGGCCCGGCCGCGGTGTTGCACCGCGGCCGGGCCCGTCGCCCGTCCCTCCCCCGCCGGGTCAGCCCCGGCGGCGGTAGGCCCCGAGGTCCCGGAACGGATCGGTGTCCAGCCAGTCGTTGCCCCGGTCGTCCACCGGGCAGCCCGCCACCTGCAACCGCTGCGCCACCTTCCGCAGCGCGAAGACGGGGTTCCCGTCCGCGGTGAACCGGATCACGTTGCGGCCCGCCAGGTCGGAGGCCGGCCGGACGTCCCCGAACTCGACGATCACGGTCCGCTCCGGATAGGCCATCAGCACCATGCCCAGCTCGATCAGCACGTTCTGGCGCGGCTGGCCGAAGGGGGTCCGCTCGTGCGGCGGCTCGACGGGCCCCTTCAGGTCGTCGTGGAGCACGGCGACGTCGTCCGGGGTGAGCAGGACGAGCGCGGCCCCGGCCACCGAGGGCGCGTGGGCCACCACCTCGCCGATGAACGGGGAGGGCAGGCCGGTCGCCCCGACCAGGTGCTCCCACTCCAGGGGGTTCAGTCCCAGTCTGCGCAGCAGCCCGAAATCTCACGCCGGACCTGCTCGTCGCGGCCGTGGACCACGAACACGTTGCGGCTCAGTTCGGGCGCGACCGTCGCCCGCGCACCCGTCGCCCGCGCGTCCGTCGCCCCCTCGGCCTGCCGGGCACCGCCCCGGTTGACGGTCTTGTTGGTGGAGTTGTCGATGTTCCCGTTGCCGAAGTGGTTGCCCTGGACGGCCGCGCCGCGGCCCGTTCCCTGGTCCGTCATGGGGTCGGTTGTCCTTGTCCTCGGTGTTCGTGCGGCGGCCGTCGTCGCGGCCGGCCCGGTGGCGGTGGTGCGGGGATCAGTTGTGGTTGACCTGCTTGTTGCGCGAGTTGTCGATGTCACCGGTGCCGAAGTGGTTGCCGGACAGGACGTTGGTCTGGTTGCGCCGGTGGTCCGCCAGGTCGACCTGGTGCTCGCGCAGGAAGCGCTCGACGAGGTGCAGGAAGCGACGCTCCACGATCCGGGTGTACTTGTCGGCGTCCGACTCCTGGAAGTAGTGGTGGTAGTCGTTGCTGCAGGCCAGTTCGCGGATGCTGGTGCGCGCGCCGCGGTTCACCGCGAGCGTCGCGTACCGGCCGAGGCGGAACTCGCTGCTGTCCGCGACCCCGACGAGCTCGAACTCGAAGCGGCGGCCCTCCCGGTAGTGCCGCCGCAGCCGGGCGAACCCCGAGAGCAGCGGGCCCAGGGGCAGCAGGACCTGCCAGGACCGGCCCAGCACCTGGCGCAGGGAGTCCCAGGCCGCCCGCAGCAGCAGCCGCCCGTCCAGCCGCTCCGGCAGCCGGTCGACCAGGTGGAAGTCGGAGATCACCGGGGTCAGCACATGGCTGTGGAACTCGGTGTGCAGGGTGTTGCCGCGGATGTCGAACCCCACGAAGAGCGAGGTGACCAACTCCTCGTCCCAGGAGCCGATCCGGGCGCACAGGTACTCGCGGGACGCGCCGTAGCCCTCCGCCCAGTGCTCGCCCCCGGCCGCGCCGATCGCGGGCAGCGCGGTCCAGCCCGCCCCCGCGGACCGGTCGTGCACGGTGACCGCCTTGGCGTAGCTGCGGCGTTCCACGGTGAGCGTCGCGATCCGCTCGGACTCCCTCGCCTCGTCCCGCAGTTCGGCGGCGAGGTGGTGCTGGACGAAGGCGGCCAGGTCCGCGACGTCGAACGGTACGACGGGCCGGCGCCTGGTGACGACCGGAGCGAGGGGCTCCTTGGGCCCGACCGGGTCCGTCCGGCCGGCGAGCCTGGCGACCAGGTCCGCCAGGTCCTCCCCGTCCTCCGGGGCGCCGAGCAGCAACTGCGCGTTCGACCACCGGCGCAGCCGCGCTCCCGCCCCGACGAACGGCCGGTAGCCACCGAAGTAGGCGAGGCCGTCCCGGGCCGACTGCTCGCGGTCGATCTTCTCGACGAGTGCGTCGTCGAGGAGGGCGGCCGACGGACGGCCGCCCTCGAAGCCACCCGGCCCGCCGCCCGGTCCGCGCTCCTTGAGCCGGGTGACCAGGGTGTGCAGGGTGGCCACCCGCCGCAGGTAGTCGGCCGACCACCACAGCCAGAGGACGAGCAGGAGGAAGGAGAAGAAGCCGATCACGCCGGTGCCGGCGAGGACGAACAGGAGGACGACCCCGACGCCGAGGTACACCCAGGCGTTGCGCTGCAGCGCGCGGGCCGCCAGCGCGTGCGCGAGCACCGGAACGGCGTCGTAGCCGAACGAGGGGGCGACCGCCCTGGCCCGGTTGGTCAGCAGTTCCCTGATCACCGCGCGGCGGTAGTCCGGGGAGAGGTAGGTTCCGGCCGCGAGCAGCCGGGTGGCCCGGCTGCGGGCGTCCACCCCCGGAGGGCCGGTGGGCCCGTCCTGGCCCGGGGGCGGGGGCGGCGGCGCGGTGAGGGAGGCGCCGTTGATAGTCATCCGTCGTTCAGAGCTCCTGTCGTGGAGGGAACCGTCCTGCCGCGGCCGGCGGGCGGCCGGGACGTCTTCGCGCCCGTGCCGACCCACCGTCATCCCGTCCGGGTGACGGTCGCCCTGGCGATGGCGCCGTCGGTGACGGTGTAGACGCCGCGGAAGTGCCGGACCGTGCCGTCCGTCTGCCGGGCCTCCAGCGTCGCGGTGACCGCGGCGCCGTCGACCGAGAGCACGGCCACCGTGGTGGAGGTGGTCTCGTCGAAGCCGGCGACGAAGGTGTCGTAGTCGCCGGCGAGGTTGCGCCCGCCGAGCTGCCAGGCCGTGCGGAAGGCACCGGTGTTGACCGCCGCGAAGTAGGCGTTCAGCACCGCGTCGGGCCGGGCGTCCCCGGTCGCCGTGGCCGTGGCCGTCGTTGGCGTCGTCGTTGTCGTTGTCGTCGTCGTAGCTGTCGCCGTAGTCGTCGCCGTCGCCGAACCGGACCGCGAGGGTGACGGCGACCCGCCGGACCAGGACGACGACGCCGAGACCGAGGCCGAAGGCGAGAACGAGAACGAGAAGGAGGGCGAGGGCGTGCGGGTCCGGGTGGCGGTGGGAACCGTCCGCGAGGGCGACGGCGGCGGCCCGTCCCAACCCCCGGACCCCCCGCTCAGGCCGCCCCCGCTCAGGCCACTGCCAAGGCCGCCGGTGAGCCGGCTCCCGTCGATGCCGCCCCCGTCGTCCGTCCCGAACGAGATGCCGCCGCCCAGCCCGAGCAGCAGCACGAGCACCGCCAGCGAACCCCCCGCGACGGCCAGCACCCCCGTGCGGACGTCCCCGGGCGGGGGCAGCAGCGACGGCGGCGGGTGCACGGGCCGGGCCGCCCCCGGTACCCGGATCTGTCCGTCCGCCGGGAGCGGCGGCTCCGGGATCATGTCGTTCAACGCGGACCTCCTGTGCGGTCACCGACGGAGCGGGTGCGGTACCCGGCACATCCGGCCGCGCGCCCCGGCCGTCCTGACCGTCGGCCCCGGGCCCGCGGACCCGCCGGTCACCGCCCCCGGCTCGATCCGACCAGCCCTCCTGCTTCCGCGGCCACAACCGGAGCTCTTCCGATCCGCTTCCGATGCGCTGGAGGACCCGGTGACAGGTGCGGCGCCGGGCGTCCGCGGCGGTACGCGGGTACCGCCCGGCGGTACCCGTGCACGACGAAGGGGCCCGCGCCGGCCCGTGCCGACCCGGGCCCCTCGGGGTGGGCCTGCGCGGTGCTACCCGGCGGAGGCCGGGGCGGGGGTCCAGTGGGCGGCGCGGACGCGGTGGAGCCAGGCTTCGGCGGGGCGCTCGTCGGGGTGCTCGGGGAGGACGCCGGGGCGGTCGAGGCGGTCGGTGGCGGCGGCGAGCAGGCGTTCGGCGTGGGCGGGGTCGTCGGCGATCCGCTCGCCGAGGGCACGGACGCGCTCCGGCTCGGGCAGCCGGACCAGGTTGTGGCCGGCCTCGTGCAGGTGCACGGCCTGTTCGAGCAGCCGGACCAGGTGCCGGGCGTGCTTGGCGGCCCGGGCCCGGGTGACCGGGTCGGAGGTGTCGCGGGTCAGCAGCTTGCGGAACTGCTGGGTGGCGTAGCCGAGATAGGCGTTGCGGACGCCCCGGGCGCTCAGGAAGGAGCGGCGGATCGCTATCAGCTCCTCGCCGAGCGGGCCGCGCACCTCGTAGAGCTCGTCGGGCAGCCAGACCAGTTCGGTGGCGGTGGGATTGCAGCTGAGCGCGAGGCGGCACCACTTGGCGGCCTCGTGCAGGGTGCGGTCCGGCTTGGTGGAGACGTGCGACTCGGCAGGGCTGTGCAGTCCGTGGAAGCCCTCGGTCGGAGCGGCGAACAGGCCGAGCCGGTCGATGTCGGAACCGGCGTGCGCCAGTCCGTACGCGGTCGAGCCGACGATGCCGGACAGCAGGACGCTGCCGGGCGGGGAGGTGGGCGCGGTGGTCATCGGGGCTCCTCTCGTCGGCCGGTCCGCAGGAGTCTGCCGGGTCGGGCCGCGCCGGGCCAGCGAATTCCGGGGCCGGGGAGGCCCTCGGGCCGATACTGGGCCGCATGGCGAGGGCGAACGGCGACGGCGACGGCGACGGCGACGGCGACGGCGACGGCGGTGCGGCGGCGGGGACGGGAACGGGGACGGGCATCGGCACGGCGAAGCTGCGGGCCTGGTGGTCGCACCGGCAGTGGCTGGACGGCGTGCACCCGGAGGCGTCGGCCGGCGAGGTGCTGGCGGCCACCGGGTGGGCCCGGTCGGTGGGCGGGGCGGCGCCCTACCTGGGCCTGTTCGCCCGGGCCGGGCTGGGCCGGGCGGCCGTCGACGCGGCGGTGGCCCGGCTGGAGGCGCACGAGCTGCCCGCCGCGCGCGGCTGCACCTACATCGTCCCCGCCGAGGACTTCGCACTCGCCCTGGCGGCCGGCGCGGCGGTGCCCGAGGGCGAGGTGGCGGCGGCCGCGAAGCACCTGGGGGTGACCTCGGGCGAGGTCGAGCGGCTCTGCCTGGCGGTGGACCGCGCGCTCGCCGAGGCGCCGGGGCCGCTGGACCCGGCGGCGATCCGGGTGGCGGTCGGCGAGGCCGTCCGGTCGCTGGGCGAGCCGGGGCGCAAGCGCGGGCTGTCCACCACCCTGCCGCTGGCCCTCGGGCTGATGCAGTCGCGCGGACAGCTGCGCCGGGTGCCGGCCAACGGCCGCCTGGACCAGCAGCGGTACGGCTACGAGCGGTGGGACCAGCCGGTCGGCGGCGGTACGGCGGACCTGGCCCGGCGCTACCTGACCTGGGCCGGCCCGGCCTCGCTGAAGCACTTCCGATGGTTCTCCGGCTTCGGCGCCGCCACCGCCCGGCAGGCGTTCGCCGAGGCGGGCGCGGTACCGGTGGCACCCGGTTCGGAGCTGCTGATGCTGCCCGAACTCGTTGACGCCTTCGCCGCGTTCACGGTGCCGGCCGAGCCGCACTACACACTGCTGGCCGGGATCGACGGCATCCATCTGCTGCACCGCGAGCTGGCCCGGCTGGTCGACCCGGCCGACGCGGCCCGTCCGCTGCCGGCCGGCCGCGCCGGGCGGAGCTTCGGCTCCGAGGCCGACCCGCAGACGCACATCGTGCTGGACCGGGGGCGGATCGTCGGCTTCTGGGAGTACGACACCGAGCGCGCCGAGATCGTCCACCTGTCCTTCGTGCCGTCGAACGCCGAGCTGCGGTCGGCGGTGGCCCGGACCGAGGAGTTCGTCCGGACGGAGCTGGGGGACGCGCGCGGCTTCGGCCTCGACTCGCCGAGGAGCCGGGTGCCCAAGATCGCCGCGCTGCGGGAGAGTTCGGGCTAACAGGCGTTCCGGCCGGGCCACCTGGGGTCGGCATAGAGTACGAACCATGTCGACTTCGAAAGAGTTCGCCCAGCCGCACCGGTCCGACCCGTCCGGCGTGCTGCTGATCACCGGCGCCGGTCGCGGCATCGGCGCCGCGACCGCCCTGCTGGCCGGGCGGCGGGGCTACCGGGTCTGCGTCAACTACCGCTCGGACGAGGCCGCCGCCGCCGAGGTGGTGGACGCCGTCCGGGCCGGGGGCGGCGTCGCGCTCGCCGTCCGCGCCGATGTCACCCGCAGTGCCGAGGTGGCCCGGCTGTTCGCCACCGTCGACGCCGAACTCGGGCCGCTCACCGGGCTGGTGAACAACGCCGGGACGCTGGAGCGGCAGAGCCGGCTGGAGGACATCGACGAGGAGCGGCTCAACCGGATCTGGGCCGCCAACATCACCGGACCGTTCCTGTGCGCCGCACAGGCCGTCCGCCGGATGTCCACCCGGCACGGCGGGCAGGGCGGCGCGATCGTCAACGTCTCCTCCGCCGCCTCCCGGCTGGGCTCGCCCAACGAGTACGTGGACTACGCGGCGGCGAAGGGGGCCGTCGACTCGATGACCCGGGGGCTGGCCCTGGAGGTCGCCGACGAGGGCATCCGGGTCAACGCCGTCCGCCCCGGCCTGATCCACACCGGTATCCACGCCCTGGGCGGGGAGCCCGGGCGGGTCGACCGGGTCGCGCCGAACCTGCCGATGAAGCGCGGGGGGCAGCCGGAGGAGGTCGCGGAGGCGATCCTCTTCCTGCTGTCGCCGGCCTCCTCGTACACCACGGGTGCCTTCCTGGACATCGCCGGCGGGCGCTGAGGCGGGCGGGTCGGTGAGGCCGACGGTCGCGGGTCGGGCGGAATGCGGGATTCCTTCCCCTGGCGCGGTCCGCGACCTTACGGTGGGGCCATGACCGACGACCTGCCGGACCGTGAAGCCGACCTGCCGTCCTCTTTCATCGACATCCCCGGAGTGCGCAACTTCCGCGACGCCGGCGGCGTCGGTGCGCTCCGCCGGGGCGTGCTGTTCCGCTCCGGCTCCTTCCACACGCTCGCCCCGGAGGGCGCCCAGCGGCTGAAGGCCCTGGGCCTGCGCACCGTGATCGACCTGCGCAGCCCGGTCGAGATCGAGCTCTGGCCGGACCTGCGGCACGGCCTCGACCACGAGGCGCTCAGCCTTCCCACCCTGCCCGCCGACCGGGAGGACACCGACCGGCCGTGGCCCGCGGGCCAGGAGGAGCTGTACCCGTTCATGGCCTCCACGGCCGGCCCGTCGCTGGTCGCCGCGATCCGCCAGCTCGGCACCCCGGGCGCCCTGCCGGCCGTCGTCCACTGCGCCGTCGGCAAGGACCGCACCGGTCTCACCATCGCCGTCGTGCAGACCCTGCTGGGCGCCTCCGAGGACGACATCACGGCCGACTACCTGCTCTCCAACGCCGGTCTGGGCCTGCTGGACGGCCCGGCCCCGTACGTCGACGAGACCGGTGCCGAGCGGATCTCCCGCCCGATCTCGGAGGAACTGCTCGCCTCCTCCCTCGCCTGGATCCGGGACCACCACGGCACCGTCCCCGCCTATCTGCTCGCCCACGGCAGCACCGACGAGGACCTCGCCGCCCTCCGGGCCAACCTCTCCGCGTAGGGCGGGCCCCTCGGCCCCGGCCGGCACGCGGCGACGCGGCCGACCGGGGCGACCGGGGCGACCCGGGCGACCGGGGCGACCGGGGCGACCGGGGTCGGCCTACTGGCGTTCCAGGTGCCACCACTGGGTCGGGGAGTCGGTGTCCTCCCACTGGTGGACCGGGGTCGGCGGGGCGGCCTGGTCCGACGGCGCGGCCGGGGCGGTGAGGGCCTTGCCGCTGACGAAGCTGGTGAGGGTGCAGGTGCCGGGGGCGTCGAGGTGGTGCTCGACCAGCCACTCCTGGGCGCCGAAGGCATTGGCGGACCACTGCTGGACGGGCACACCGTTGTCGGTCGCGGCGCCGGTGACGTCCAGCCGCTTGCCGCCCGCGACGTTCTCGACGTGGAACAGCGCGCCGCCCGGGTGGACGGCGGTCAGCCGCCACAGCTGGGCGTCCGAACCGTCCTCGGGGGCGAGCAGGACCTTGACGCCGCTGCGGCGGCTGCCGCCGGGGACCTCCAGCAGCAGGCAGGTCGCGACGTTCCGGATCCGGTAGTTGCCGTCGGTGATCTTGTGCTCGGTCACCCGTGGAGTGTCCCACCGGGCACCGACAGTCCCGCCCGCCGCGCCGAGGTCCGCTGCTCCCAGCCGAAGGCCGCGGCCAGGGCCAGCACCACCGCGGCGACCTCCGCCAGGGCCGAGACGGTGGTGCCGAGCAGCGTGCCGGCCGCGACCGCGGCGGCGGCCAGCAGCCGCGGCAGATTGGGCCCGAGGGCGAAGGTCCGGCGGACGGCGGTGTTGACGACCAGGAAGACCGCGACTCCGCCGGCCAGCGCGGCCGCCTGGGCGGCGGTGATCGGCGCCGCCGGGTGCGCGACCGCCGACTTCACCCCGGCGGCGAACAGCAGCACCCCGAGCAGCAGCCCGTAGTGGCCCAGGTTGTAGACGCTGACGGCGAGCCGGTTGCGCCGGTCGGAGGGCAGCGCGGCCATGTGGTGCTCGGCGCGGCCGTCGTCGTCGTGCCCGAAGTACGCCCACCAGAGCCCCACGCAGACGGCCAGGCTCAGCAGGGCGACGCCGACCAGGGGGGCAGAGGGCTCGGCGGTGCCCGCGCCGACGCCGATCGCGATCACCGACTCGCCGAACGCGATGATCACCACCAGGCCGTGCCGCTCGACGAAGTGGTCCGCGCGCAGCTGGAAGCTGGGCAGGTCGACCAACCGGGGTATCGCGAACTGCAGGGCGAAGGCGGCCGCCCAGAAGGTCAGCTGGACCGAGCCGGTGAGGTAGCCGCCGGCCACCACCAGCCCGGTGTTGAGCAGATTGAGCCCGCCCATCCGCAGCACCGAACCCAGCGCCACCCCCGACATCGCGAACATGCCCGTGTGCACGGCCACCACCAGCAGGTACGCCCAGCCGAAGGCGACACCGCTGCCCTCGAAGGCGTGCGGCACGGAGAGCGAGATCACCAGGAAGCCGGCCATCGCGAGCATCAGCAGGCCGCGTCGGCCGTGGGTGCTCGGCGGCATGGCGTTGGTCAGCCAGATGAAGGCGTCGTACATCCACCAGATCACCGCCAGCATCACCACCACCTGGGTGAACCCGCCCGGGGTGAGGTGGTGGGCCAGACTGCCGGTCAGCTGGGTGACGGTGAAGACGAAGACGAGATCGAGGAAGAGCTCCAGCGGCGCCGCCCGGAGCGAGGGCTCGGCGGTGGCGTCGAGGAGAGCGGGGGCGGGAACGGGGGCGGTGGCTCCGCCGGGGGCGGAGGTACTGGTCGCGATCACCCGCGCGAGTATGGGGGACGACGGCCCCGCCCCGCCGGGGTTTCCGCCAGTCGGGCGGCGACCCGACGCCCGGTCGACACCGGCCGGACGCCGGCCGGCCACCGGGGTGGTCACCGCCGCTCCGGCCGCCACCACGGTGCTCGTCACCCGGAGGAGCCGAGCGGCCCCGCCCTCACCCCGTTCCCCTCACCCCGCTCATTCCTCTCCCCTCACTCCGCTCCCCCACCGCCGAACCGGGCCTCGAACGCGGCCCGGTTCGGCGAGACCGGCGTCCGGTCCCAGACCGCGAAGACCACTCGGTCGAAGGCCGCCCCGTACCGGGCCAGCGCCAGCTCGAAGGCCTCCGCGACCTCGGCCGGGTCGTTGCGGAACACCCCGCAGCCCCACGCCCCCAGCACCAGCGCGCGGATCCCGTGCCGGGCAGCCGCCGCGAGCACCCGCTCGGCCCGCTCGGCAAGCACTCCCCGGACGTCCACCCCGCCGCCCTCGGCCCGCAGCGCGAGCTGGCCGGCGTTCGGCGCGGGCGAGGTCAGGAACGTCACCGGGTACGGCCGCGCCAGCAGCCCGCCGTCGTCGCCCCGGATCACCGGCACGCCGGGCGAGACGATCACCCGGTGGCTGTACCGGAGGTCACCGGAGGCGCGGTGCGCCTCGTAGTAGTCCGGCGCCTCCACCAGGCTGGTGTAGAGGAGGGCGCTGCGGCAGAGGTCCTCCTCCTGGGCGCGGGCTCCGCGCAAATAGCCGCCGCCCGGGTTCCGCGCGGACGCGAAGTTCAGCACCCCGACCGGCCCCGCCCCCGCCTCGAACAGCCGGCGGGCCGCCTGGACGCTGCCCTCGGCCGTGACCTCGACGGTGACCTCGCCGCTGCCGGACCCCGCCGTCGGCCCCGGGCCGCCCGCCGCGACCAGCTCGTCGAGCCCGGCCGGGTCGTACGACACCGTCCCGGCCCTGACCGCCGCCAGCCGCTCGGCCAGATCCACGGCCTCGCCCCCGGACGCGCGGTAGCTCCCCCGCTCGGCGATGCCCTCGTTCACCGCCGCCACATCACGCAGTCTGCTGCTCATGCGACCGACCGTAGGTGACGGGGCGGGCGCCGCGCCACTGGTTATTCTCAGCAGTAGAACAACGCTCGCGGGCCCGGAAGCAGGCGCCCGGGAACGCCGAACGGCCACGGGCCCGCTCCGGTGGTGCGGAGCGGGCCCGTGGCCGTGGTGCGAGGTGCGGGTACTAGCCGGCGTCAGTTCTTCCAGCGCGGCTTGCGGTCGTCGCGGTTGAAGCCGGCGTTGTAGCCACCGGAGGAGCGGCCACCGCGCTCGTCGCCGCGGTCACGGTTGAAGCCACCGCCGGCCTGCGGACGGCCACCGGAGCGGTGGTCGTCACGGCGGGCGAACGGACGGTTGTTGCTGCCGCCGCGCTCGTCACGGTCACGGTTGAAGCCGCCACCCTGGCCACGGTCGCGGTCACCGAAGGAACGGGCCGGACGGTCGTCGCGGTTGAAGCCACCGCCACGGTTGAAGCCGCCACCCTGACCGCGGTCGCGGTCACCGAAGGAACGGCCACCACGGTCGTCGCCGCGGTCACGGTTGAAGCCGCCACCCTGGCCACGGTCGCGGTCACCGAAGGAACGGGCCGGACGGTCGTCGCGGTTGAAGCCACCGCCACGGTTGAAGCCGCCACCCTGACCGCGGTCGCGGTCACCGAAGGAACGGCCACCACGGTCGTCGCCGCGGTCACGGTTGAAGCCGCCACCCTGACCGCGGTCACGGTCACCGAAGGAACGGCCACCACGGTCGTCGCCGCGGTCACGGTTGAAGCCGCCACCCTGACCGCGGTCGCGGTCACCGAAGGAACGGCCACCACGGTCGTCGCCGCGGTCACGGTTGAAGCCGCCACCCTGACCGCGGTCACGGTCACCGAAGGAACGGGCCGGACGCTCGGTGCGCGCCTCGCGGTACGACGGCGTGCGCTCCTCGGTCGGCTCGGCGGCGACGGCGGCCGGCTCGGTCACGGTCGCGGCAGCGGTCTCCTCGCCCTCGGCGGCCGGGGCCTCGTCCACGATGCCCAGGTCGGCCCGCTCGCGCGCGGCCCGCGAAGCGAGCCGGTCGGCCTCCTCGCGCAGCTCGGTGGCGCGGCGCTGCGCGCGCTCCAGCTGGCGGGTCATGTCGGCGATCTCGCGCTCGGCGGCGCCGGCGATGTTCGCCGCGCTCTCCGCCTGGACCTCGACCAGCGAGCGGGCACCGGTGATCCGGGCCACCTCGGGGTCGAAGGCGTGGTCGAGGATGTGGCGGCCGGCGTCGACGCCCGCGTCCTCCATCAGGCGGAAGACGCTGCGGCGCTGGTGCGGCAGCACCAGGGTGACGACGGTGCCGGAACGGCCGGCCCGGGCGGTGCGGCCGGAGCGGTGCAGGTAGTCCTTGTGGTCGCCGGCCGGGTCGACGTTCAGCACCAGGTCGATGCCGTCGACGTGGATGCCTCGCGCGGCGACGTCGGTCGCGACGACGACGTTGACGTAGCCGTCCTTGAAGTCGCCGAGGACCCGGGTACGGGCGCCCTGGGTCATGCCGCCGTGCAGCGCGTCGGCCTTCACACCGGCCTCGACGAGCTGCTCGGCGACGCGGTCGGCGCCCATCTGGGTGCGGACGAAGATGATCGTGCGGCCCTTGCGGGCGGCGATCGCGTTGGTGATCGGCGCCTTGTCCTTGGGCTTCACCACGAGGATGTGGTGGGTCATGGTGGTCACGGCGCCGGCCGACGGGTCGACCTCGTGGGTGACCGGGTTGTTCAGGTAGCGCTTGACCAGGGTGTCGATCTCGTTCTCCAGGGTGGCGGAGAACAGCAGGCGCTGGCCGCCGGCCGGGACCTGGTCGAGGATCTCGGTGACCTCGGGCAGGAAGCCCATGTCGGCCATCTGGTCGGCCTCGTCGAGCACGGCGACCTGGACGTCGGCGAGCTTGGCGGAGCCGCGGTTGATCAGGTCGCGCAGACGGCCGGGAGTGGCGACGAGGACGTCGACGCCGCGCTCCAGCGCGTAGATCTGGTTGGACATCGAGGTACCGCCGCAGACCACCTTGAGCCGCAGGCCGAGCACCGAGCCGAAGGGCTCCAGGGCGTCGGCGACCTGCATCGCCAGCTCACGGGTCGGGACGAGGATCAGACCGCGCGGGTGCTTGGCACGGGTGCGCTCGCCGGCGGCGAGGCGGGTCAGCAGCGGCAGGCCGAAGCTGAGGGTCTTGCCGGAGCCGGTGCGGCCTCGGCCCAGCACGTCCTTGCCGGCCAGGGCGTCCGGGATGGTCGCGGCCTGGATCGGGAACGGGGTGGTGACGTCGCGCTTGGCGAGGGCGCGGACGATGTCGTCCGGCAGGCCCAGGTCGCCGAAGGTGAGGGTCGGCTCGGCCTCGGCGGCCTTGTCGTCGCCCTCGGCGGCGTCGGTGGTGTCGTCGGCCTCGGCGGCGTCGTCCGCGACGGCCTCGGCGGTGGCGTCCTCGACGGCGTCGACGGCGGCGATCAGCTCGGCGTCGGCCTCGGGGGCGGTGGTGGTGACATCGGCGGCGGACTCGCTCGCGGGCATGGCGAAGCGGGCGTCGTCAACGAGAGACATGCAAAACCTTCCGGAAGTGGCACGCGCCAAAGTCCGGGGTTCTGTTTCACAACCGCCTCTATGCGGTCAGCCACGGATCGCCGGAACGCGCCAAGGGCGCCAGATGGATGTAGGGCGCCAGACAAATGAATCAAACGAACGATCTACCACCATAGACGAGCCTGGGGATCGGAGGCAAATGCCGAGGCCAGGCTGTGATTCAAGTCCCTTTCAGTGTGCGCCCGGTCCGGCGCTGGGAGCCGCCGTGGCGCTGGGGGCGACCGTCGGTTCCGGGGCCGGGGTGGCGGTCGGGGCGGGTGTGGTGTGGCCGGGCTCCGGCGTGGTCGGGTGGCCGGAGGGGCTGGCCGCCGGGGCGGAGGCGGTGGCTCCGCCGGAGCGGCCGTCGCCGGTGCCGGTGCCCGTGCCTGCGCCCGTGCCGCCCGTGGGGTGACCGGTGCCGCCGGCGGCGGCGCCCGTGCCCGCGGTACCCCCGGCCGCCCCGCCCGCGGCGGCGGCACCGCCCGGACGAGGTGCGGGGCTGGCGCTCGCGCCCCCGGTGGTGCCGCTCGCGCCGGGCGCGGGCTCACCGGGGGCCGCCACCGGTACGGGTTCCGCGACGGCGGGCGCGCCGTTGACGCCGCCCGCGCCGTTTCCGCCCCCGGCGCCCGCCGCGCCGTTCGCGCCGACGGCCTGCTCCCCGGGGGCCGCGTTCATGCCGCCGGCCGAGGCGCTCTGGGCCTGGGCGCCTCCCGCCCGCTCCGAGCGCCCGACGGCGCCGCCCTGGTGTCCGCCGCTGGGCGAGGCCGAGGCGGTCGGCCCCGGCCTGGTCGGCGTCCCGGCCTGGCCGACCGGCGTCGAGCGGTGCTTCTCCTCCGCGCCCGGCCCGACCGACATGCACCCGGTCAGCCCCAGCCCGGCCACCGCCAGGGCCGCCACCGCCCGGACCGCCCCGGTCCGCACCGCTCGCGGCCGTGGCCCTCCGGTCCGTAGCGCCCCGGTCCGGTCCGCGCCGGTCCGCGCCGGTCCGTCCCGGTCCACCGCCGTCTCCCGCTCCGCCACCGCACGCATCGCACGCATCGCCGCCACCGAGCTCCCTCTCCCGCCCCGCCCGGGCCGCCCACCACGCGCGCACGGCCACCCTTGCGGGTGCCCAACGCGCGCCCCCGGCGCACGGACACGGGTGGACGCACCGGGAGCACTCGAACGAGCGCCGGGCGGACCCCCTTCGTCCGTGGGTTCGACGGCCCGAGGGCTCGACGGAGGACCGGGCGGCGGGTGCGGTTCAGCCCCAGAGGGCCCCGGCCAGCCCGGCGCCCGCGTACACCGCCGCCAGGCCCGCCACGATGCTGCCCAGGACGTTCGCCAGGGCGTACCGCCCGGCCCCGCCCTCGACCAGCCGCAGCGTCTCGTACGAGAACGTCGAGTACGTGGTCAGCGCGCCGCACAGCCCCGTCCCCAGCAGCAGCTGGACCTGCGAGGAGGCCGCACCGGCGGCCACCGCCCCGGTCACCAGCCCGAGGACCAGGCAGCCGGCCACGTTCACGGCGAAGGTCCCCCAGGGGAAGACCGAGTCGTGCCGGGACTGCACGGCCCGGTCGGTCAGGTACCGCAGCGGCGCGCCGACCGTCGCACCGAGGACCACCAGCAGCCAGTTCACGCCCCGCCCTCCCCCGCGCCGCGCCCGGCGGCACCGTCGGCACCGTCGGGCCCCGCGTACCGGAGCACCTCGCACCGCTCCAGGGTCACCGGCCCGGCCGGCCGCAGCCCGTCCAGCTCGGGCAGGAAGGCCCGCACCCGCTGCTCCGTGTCCACGATCACCACCGCCACCGGGAGGTCCTCGCTCAGCGACAGCAGCCGCGCCGTGTGCACCAGCGAGGACGCGCCGAAGCCCTCGATCCCCCGGAACACGCTCGCCCCGGCCAGCCCGGCGGCCCGCGCCCGGTGCACGATCTCGCTGTACAGCGGGCGGTGGTGGTGCCGGTCGTTCTCGCCGACCAGCACGGTCAGCCGCAGCGCGGGGCCGCCCAGCCGGTCGCCCTCCCCGGCGGACCCGGCAGCCCGGCCCTCCCCGGGCGCGGCGGCCGTCATGCCCGCACCCCGGTCCGCCGCAGCAGGGCCCGCGTCGCAGCGGCGGCCGCCCAGACCGCCGCCAGCGCCGCCAGCAGCGTCAGCGCCAGGTACCCCGCGGCCGGGCCGGGCCGCCCCTCCGCCACCAGCCGGCGGAAGTCCACCGCGTACGTCGAGAAGGTCGTGAACCCGCCCAGCACACCGGTCCCGAAGAACGGCCGCACCAACGGGTGGGCCGGACGCCCCTCCGTGATCACCACCAGGAAGACCCCGATCACGGCGCACCCCACCACGTTCACCAGCAGGGTCGTCCACGGGAAGGCCGACGGGCCGGTCGGCCAGAGCAGTCCCGCCCCGTACCTGGCCACGGCCCCCAGCGCCCCGCCGACCGCGACCACCGCCACCGCCGGCCCCTGCCCGCGCAGCACCGGCGGGCGCCGCCGCGCCGCCGGGCCGGGCGCGGCACCGTCCGCCACCAAGTCCTCCGAAGTCGCCACGGCCCCATCAAACACCGGCGGACAGCGGCACCGACCGCCTGGCACACCGTCACCGCAGACCCGACAATGATCCGGTGGAGATGACCCCGGAAGACTTCGAGGTACTGGTCGCGGACGCCCTCGACCTGATCCCGCCGAAGCTCGCCGCGATGATGGACAACGTCGCCGTCTTCGTCGAGGACGAGCCCGACCCGGCCGACCCGGAACTCCTCGGCCTCTACGAGGGCACCCCGCTCACCGAGCGCGGCGAGTGGTACGCGGGCGTCCTCCCCGACCGGATCACCGTCTACCGGGGCCCGACCCTGCGCCTTTGCGAGGACCGCGCGCAGGTGGTCGAGGAGGTCCGCACCACGGTGATCCACGAGGTCGCCCACCACTTCGGCTTCGACGACCACGAGCTGGACGAGCTCGGCTGGTCCTGAGGCCGGGGCCGGGAACCCGCCCGGAACCGGCCCGTAACCCGCCCGCACGGCCCGCCCGCCCACCTGGCCCAAACCCGTTTTGGCGATCGGCCCGACATCCCATATGCTTCTCGACGTCCCCGAACGCCGGAAACGGCGGGACAGGCCGCAAGCCCTCATCGTCTAGTGGCCCAGGACGCCGCCCTTTCAAGGCGGTAGCACGGGTTCGAATCCCGTTGGGGGCACGCAGTACCGTAGTACAGTGCAGTGAAGCAAGACCCAGTAAGACCTGAGTGGTTCGCCACTTCTAGGTCCCGTGGAGCAGTTGGTTAGCTCGCCACCCTGTCAAGGTGGAGGTCGCGGGTTCAAGTCCCGTCGGGATCGCTCGTCTCGCAAGAGACGGTGCAGTACGGCCAGGTAGCTCAGTTGGTACGAGCGTCCGCCTGAAAAGCGGAAGGTCGCCGGTTCGACCCCGGCCCTGGCCACCAGCCTTGACCAGGCACGATGCCCCTGAAGCAGCTCGCTTCGGGGGCATTTTCGCGTCGCTTGACGCCAACGGGACGGCGGACGGTCACTGTCCTCCTGCCGAGTAAGTACGTGAAGTACTTGACGTACTTCACGCCGGGCGCGACCCTGGTTCTCGGACGAGGAGGCTTCCAATGACAGCGGTCCACTACGAGAGCTACACCGAAGCCCGAGCGCACCTGAAGGACCTACTGGACGCAGCCGGGCAGGGCCGGGTCGCGACCGTTCGCCGGGACACCGACTGTGCGGCCGTGGTCGACGCGGGACGTCTGCGCCATGCCCTCACACTGCTGTGCCCGTCCAAGGCCGAAGTGGTCGCCGAGGGCGGTGGCTGGTCTGTGTTCTTCCCCGGCCTCCCGGTCGCCGCGGATGGCGGCACGTTCGATGAGGCCATCGACGAGATGGTCGACGCGCTCCGCGAGTACGCGGAGGACTGGCAGGACCGGCTCCTGAACGCGCCCAACCATCGCGATAACTGGGGCCTGGTCCAGCTGATCGGCCTCAGCGACGACGCGCAGCTCCGTGGTTGGCTGCTCGGAGTCGCGAAGTGACCTGGCCTCAGCCGACACGCGAACGACACGAGCAGTTCTGCAAGGTCGAATGCTGGGAACGCGTACGCGACGCGCGCGGCCGCACCGGCACCCACCACGTCACCTATGAGCTCGGGCTCCCCGATGGGCGGATCCTGCGCACCCGGGTGTCGCACCCAGTGGACCGCACCGTGTACGGCGCCGGCATGTGGGCGCACATCCTCCGCGATCAGCTGGACGTGACGGAGGATGTCTTCTGGCCCTGCGTCCTGGACGGCACACTTCCCGATCGAGGCGCGCCCGAGCCGCCACGCGAGGCGCTTCCCGTAGACCTGGTCCACATGCTGATCAACCGCGTCGGACTCACCGAGGGCCAGGTCGCCGAGCTGAACAAGACCCAGGCAATCGCGCGACTCGAGCAGTTCTGGACCGAGGGCCGCTGACACACTGTCCTCACCGTCGATTCGACGCGCCCAGCTTGCCGAGTTCCTCACCCTGGCCTGGGAGCTCCGAGGCGACTTCACCGCCACGACGCGGCGCGCATCGCCCTGCCCGAAGGCTCGGGGTGATCCCCTGGTCACCGGCCGGCCAGCAACGCGCCCGCCAGCGACTGGGCAGTGCCCGGCCCCTTGCCGTGGCGCGGTCGCGCTCCGGACAGTGACGGCATGCGGTTGGGACCGCGTTCCCGGCGCGCCTTCTCGATGACCGTCGTCCCGGTCTCCGCCTCCAGCGCGGGGGCGTAGCCGGCAGACCGAAGCGCGGCGAGGGTTGCCTCGGGCTCGGCCGTGCTGATCAGCACGGTCGGCGCGATCCGTCGCAACCCGAGCTTGGCCAGCGCACGGGCCGCGGCGAGCTCCGACACCAGTGCCTCGTCGTCGGAGCGGATGCAGCAGGCGGAGCGCACTACTCGCATCCGGCCGTGGGTCCGCGCGGTGTCCTTGATCAGGTACGCCAGGGGCTGCGGAAGCGGCCGCCCGCCCTCGGAGACGTCGGCCAGCCGAGCCAGCAGGTCGGCGGCGTCCCATCCGGAGTCCAGCGCCCGGCGGACCGCCGCGGGGGTGATCCGCCACACCACGGCATGGCCCTCCGACTCCCGCTCCGCACAGGCGGCCAGCAGATCGGTCAGCTCCGACGCCGCAGCTCCGGCGACCACGGCCGTGAGGTCTGCCTGGAACCGGGCGGTGGTCTGCGGCGCGGGCAGCAGCGCGTCCAGGGCTGCGGACAGCTGCCGAACCGCGTCGTCCAGAGCAGGACGGTCGCGCAGCGTCGGCCCGGCACCCGGAACGGCAGGGAAGTGGCGGTGTGCACCCGCCCTCAGGAGCCCGAGCACGGCGTGCCCGAGAGGAGTCAGCGCTCCGTGGGCGACGACCCCGAGCAGTTCCGCCTCCGCCAAGGTCGCCTCGACCCGCTCGACCTCCCACGGGCCTTGGGCAAGGGCGGTCGGACGGAACCAGGCCGCTGTGGCGATGAGACCGGCGAGCGCGGTCGCCCGCGTGCGAGCGGACTTGCCGGTGGCGACTCCGCGCCCGGCCGGAAGGGTGGCCAGCGCCTCCAGCACGGCGTAGCGCAGATCGACGGCCTCGCCGTCATCCGGCGTGACCAGCGCGACCGGGCTGTCGTTCTCGTCCGGCCAGTAGCTGAACACCTCGGGCACCACCGCCCAGGTGGCGAGGAGCGGCAGCAGCCGCCGAGCGGGTGGAGCCGCCAGCCACGCGTCGTACCGCTCGGTGGGCAGCATCCGGGCAGGTGGCTGCGGTTCCGGCCGACGCGCGCGGCCCCGGCCTCTCGCCAGAGCCTCCGCTTCCTCGGCGCACGGGGTGATCAGGTCCGCGTTGTTCGCCAGGTCGAGCCACAGCCGAGCGTGTTCCTCCGGCAGGCCGACCGCCTTCGCCAGCCGGCGGGTGTCCCGGACCGCGATTCCGCCCGCCTTGCGCAGGGCGAGCGGCTGCACGGCCACCTGGCGGAGCATCAGCTCGACCCGGGAGGCTGCCTCGGCCAACGCCGCTTGGGCCTGGCTCTCGACCGCGCCACCGGCGATCTCCACCGCGCCTTCGACCGGGGGCGGGGCAGGCTGGTAGCTCGGCGCGCGATCGTGGTCGCGCAACGCGTCGGCCACCTCGCGCGGCAGTTCCGCCAGGTCCTCATCCACCGGAAGGACCAGGCCGCGGGCGGCCAGCCAGTCCGTGCCGGGATCTCCCGAGCCGCCTTCCCGGAAGGTGAACTTGCCTCCGGAGCCCGGGTAGAAACCGCCGTAGCGGGAGACGAAGCAGTGCGTGCGCAGCAGTGGCGGGCCCGGGACCAGTTTGTCCAGCAGGTCCGAGGCTGCGGGCGGCGCCTCGGCGGCCATGGCGCCCACGCGCTTCGCGTCCCTGAGCACGTCCACGATCTGCCGCTGCGCCTCGTCCCGGGTCCGCGCCTTCGCGAGCCCCAGCCCCTGCGCGATGCGATGGATCTCCGGAGCGTTGAATGCCTCGGTGAGCAGTTGTTCGGCTGGTCGGCCGTATCCGCCGGCTTCGCCCGCCTGGCGGTGGACCAGGATCGGCACGATGACCTTGCTTCCGGACGAGGGCAGCACCAGGGCCCGCTCGGCCAGCCGGGACAGTGCGGCCTCGGCCGCCGACCGACCCGCACCGTCGAGTTGCAGGAATCGGAAGAGCTGGCCGCGGGTCACGGACCGGTCGGTGGGGTCGACCGGAGGCGCGTCGAGCCGTGGTGAACGGCCGCCGTAGCCCATGAACAGGTGATGAGCGGGCGGACCGGCCGGTAGCGGACCGTGCAACCGTTCGGCCGAGGTCGCCACAGCGACCAGCAGTTGCAGGTCCCCGAGGCTGATCTCGCTCAGCCCCAGGGCCGTGGAGGCGTCCGTCAGCAAGTGGTCGGCCAGGTCGGTCAGGCTCGCCACCCTGGCCGCGTAGGGGAGTTCGCGCTGCTCCAGCAGTTCGGTCAGCTGCGAAGGAGTACGGTCGGCCAGCCAGATCGCGAGGCTTCGTGCGGCTTTCACCGCACCAAGCGTAGTGAATCGCCGACGGGGACGGGCCACGAGGCTTGAAGTCGGCTGGACCGCCCTCACCGCCCGGTCTCCGGCTACTACGCGAAGACCTCGATGCTGCACTTGGCCGCGCCGCTGCGCTGGATTCGGGCGTCGCTGGTGACGAGTGGCACGCCGAGGGTCTCGGCCAGCGCCACATACTGTGCGTCATAGGCGCTGATGTTGTGGTGGAGTTCTCGGACCCGCTGCCAGAGGATCAGCGTCTCGTGTCGCGTGATGGCGAGGGCCTGGTAGTCGGCGACGGCCTTCGCCGCTTCCTTCTCCGCGAGCTTTCCGCCGCGCACCATACCGAAAAGGGCCGAGACGAGCTCGTAGTCGAGCAGGCCGGGGGCAGCGAGCGCGTCCAGCCCGCGGAGTCGGTCGCGGACGGCCCGGCCGGCGGGACCGTGGTCGGTGAGCACCCGAACCAGCGCGGAGCAGTCGATGACGACGCTCAGGTTCACCGGCGCTCCCGACCCTCGTCGATCGCGGAAAGGATGTCCGACGTACTGACCTCAGCGCGGGTCTCCCGGTCGAGGCGGGTCATCATCTCGGCCAAGGTCGGCGTGGCCGCCTCACGGGCGACAAGGTCGAGCAGGTACGCCTGAAGGCTCTTTCCGCTCTGGGCTGCCTTGACCTTCAGAGTTTCGAGAATCGAGTCCGGGACCTCACGAATGGTGATCGCAGTCATGCATGCATTTTAGCTGCAACGCCTGCAAAGTGCCATCGCGAGCACTGCCCAGGATTGCCGGTTGACGCCAGCGCTGACGCCAACCGGCCTGGGCGATGGCGTCCGACGGCGGACGGCTACGGACCGCAGAGCGGTGCAAAGTGGGGTATCCCGCCGCCCTGGCTAGGCCTGAAAAGCGGAAGGTCGCCGGTTCGACCCCGGCCCTGGCCACATCGCCTGAAAAGGCCCAATGCCCCTGAAGCAGAATGCTTCGGGGGCATTTTCGTGCCCTTGGCGGGCGACACGTCAGGCCCTGCCGATCCCTGAAGCCCGCGTCCTCCGCAACGCCCCGCCTCCGGGAGCACGGGGGGGGCACGGGGCACCGGGCGGATCAGCTCCGTCCGCGGCCACCCGTGCGTCGACCTGCCGGCGCAGGTGCCGTTCCGCGTGCGCGGTGACTCCCGTCCCGCCCCGTACTCGGACCGATTCCCGGGAGAACTTCCCAACACCCCACGCGGGTCCCGCAGCAGAGCCTACGATCCCGGAGTGACTGAACCCTCGGCGTACGAGCTCGAAGCGTGGCGTGACATCCAGCGTTTCAAGGGCCGCCCGCTGTCCCGGAGCATGGGCGAGGCCGGCGAGCACCTGGCCGTCGGCGCGGCGAAGCTCGGCAGGCGCGCAGCCGAGCGGCTGGAGAGCCACCCGCGGGCCCTCTCCGCGGTGACGCGCGGACAGGAGATCGTCGCCAAGGGCGCCCGGAAGGCGGGCAACGCCGCGCGCAGTGCCACCAACGCGCTGCCCGACTGGAGCGACGTGGTCCTCCGGTCCACCCGGGAGACGGTGGGACGGCTGTCGCGAGCGGGACTGACCTCCGCACGGGTGGTGAAGCGCCACCAGAAGCGCGGCCACGACGTGTCGTCGCTGGCCGACCTTCGGCGGCTCGACCTGGAGCAGATCGACGCGGCGCGGGGGAACGCGGCCAGTTGGTACTACCCGGCCGCCGCAGCGCTGTCGGGAGCGACGGCGGGGCTGGTGATCTCGGGTGGGGAGCTGGTCGTCGTCGCCTCCGCAGGGGCTGCGGCAGCGCCCACGGGAGGCATGATCGTCGGCGCCCTCGCCGGCGACGCCGCGATCGTCCTCGGCCTGGCGTCCCGGGTGGTCGGCCATGTGTCGCTGTTCTACGGCTACGACCCCGAATCGCCCGCCGAGAAACTGTTCGTGATGTCCGTGGTCAACGCCGGTACGGCGGTGTCGAGCTCCGCCAAGATCGCCGCGATGAGCGACATATCCCGGCTCACCCAGGCACTCGTGCGGGGCAAGGCGTGGGACGTCCTGAGCGAGTCCGTGGTCACCGGGGTCTCGGTGCGGTTCGCCGGAGCATTCGGCATACGCCTCACCAAGAAGGGCCTCGGCAAGGTCGTTCCCGGCGTCGGGATCCTCGTGGGCAGCACCCTCAACTGGTCCATGCTGGAGCGGATCGTCGACACCGCCGACATGGCCTACCGGCGCCGCTTCCTCATCGAGAAGTACCCGCACCTCGGCAACGAGGAGCCGCCCGGTTCCTTCTTCGACGCCGACGAGGACGGCGCGGACTCCGCCGACCGGCCGATCAGCGTCCTCGCCGAGCTGGCCGAGGCAGGCGGACCCGACCTTCCCTGATCCACCGGGCGGTCCCGCCCTGCCGCTCGGCAGGACTTGACGCCCCGCCAACGACGCCGGCGCAACGCTGTTGTCGCCGTCGTTCCCTTTCGAACCCGGCCCTGGCCGCTACCAGGAGGCCGCCGCAGCGAATTCGCTGCGGGGGCCTTTTCATACGTTCGATTCGTTCGATGCCCATGGGTACGGCGGACGGCCAGTTCCCCGTAAAAACCGAAAAGGCCCGCACCGCGCGTGCGCGGTGCGGGCCTCGGGCCGACCGGCGGAGCCGGTCAGCGGGAAGTACTAGAGCGGACGAATGTTCTCCGCCTGCGGGCCCTTCTGGCCCTGCGTGACGTCGAACTCGACCTTCTGGCCCTCGAGCAGCTCGCGGAAGCCGTTGGCGTTGATGTTCGAGTAGTGGGCGAACACGTCCGGGCCGCCACCCTCCTGCTCGATGAAGCCGAAGCCCTTTTCCGCGTTGAACCACTTCACGGTGCCGTTAGCCATTTAAAAATATCCTTCGAATGGGACGTCCGAAACTCACAGGTCGCGAGTTTCGCGTCGCCGCGATGATGACCCACCCGGGGAATGGCCGGGTAACAAAATACGCCTGCGGTCAGAACCAGCAGGCGCACACAAAGTTCATGGGAACCACAACTGCAACTATCACGACTGTAGCAGGGTCCGCACCCCAACGGGGTGGTTCTCCCTGGCCAGTTCGTCGGCGTGGCTCCGACCGGCGGTGACGCCGGGCGATCGCCCCCTCCGGCGGCTCCCCGCGCGCCGGGGGGTGCCCGCCGTCGCCCGCGCCCGCGGTCAAGATCCAAAATATCCCGCGGATCAAGCCACCCGCTCCGCCGAAATCAAGCGCATACTGGCCATGATGACGAATTCAGCCGCGCCCCGGCGCCACCTCCCCACCAGCCCCTTCCGTCGGGCTCCGGCCCCGCCGCCGCCCAAGGTATTCGCTGTCGGAGACCGGGTGACGCACGACGAGTACGGCCTCGGCCGCGCCATCGGTGTCGAGGGCGAGCTCGCCGTCCTGGTCGACTTCGGCTCACGAACGGAGCGGATCACTGCACCTTTCGCCAAGCTCTTCCGGCTGTGACCCCTGGCGCCCGGTCGACTCCCACGCCGACCGGCGCGAGGGCGGACAGCCACGGACTCCGCCCACCAGAAGCATGAGGACGTGCGGCGCCGGTTGACGCCGGTGCCGACGCCACCCCGCCCCGGAGAGCCCGCTCTCCGGGCCTTCCGCATGTCCGGGCCCGGTGATTGGGCGCCACCTGCCGCGGACGGGAAGTGGATCACCCCGGGTCACCCTGGATCACCCGAAAACGGGTGGGCGGGGGAGGCGGGCTCCGCGATCATGGCGGGCATGGACTCCAGATTTCTCGGGATCGACGAGGTGGCCGGGGTTCCGGCGGTCGCGGTCGTGGTCGATGTGATGCGCGCGTTCACCGTGGCTGCCTGGGCCTTCGAGCGGGGGGCCGAGAAGATCGTTCTCGCCGGGTCGCTGGACGAGGCGTTGGCGCTCAAGGCCCGGCGGCCGGGGTGGGTGGCGCTCAAGGACGGGGCGGCGGCGCCCGGGTTCGACGCCGTCAACTCGCCGGGGCTGCTGCGGGACGTGGACCTCGGCGGGCGGACGGTGGTGCAGAAGACCACAGCCGGGACGGTCGGCGCGCTCGCGGTGAAGGACGCCCCGCTGGTGCTGTGCGCCGGTTTCGTGGTGGCGGGGGCGACGGCGCGGCTGCTGCGGGACCGGGGGTGCGGGAGCGTCACCTATGTGGTCACCGGCGAGGACGGGCGGGCCGAGGAGGACCTGGCGTGCGCCCAGTACATCGCCGGGAGGGCCGCCGGGGAGGACACGGCCGCGGACCCGTACCTCCGCCGGGCCGCCGGGTCGCGGGCCGCCGCCGAGTTGGCGCAGGGGGTGCGCGAGGGGGCCCATCCGGACGACGTCGCGCTCTGCCTCGAACTCGACCGGTTCCCCTTCGCCATGGTGGCGTCCCAGGAGGACTCGCTGACGGTGCTGCGGCCGGTCGCCGTGCCCGCGGCGACCTGAAGAGCGGCGCCCCGACCGCCACACGGCGGGGCCCCGGGGAGCGGACTCCCCGGGGCCCCGCCGCGTCGGACCGGGGTCAGCCGGCGATCAGTTCTCCGCCCAGCCCTTCTTGGCGCCGATCAGGGAGCCGTCGGCCGCGTAGAGGCGGAGCTCGGCGGGGATGCCGCGCTTGGCCGCGCCGATCCAGCGGGCCCCGGAGTCGCCGAGGGACAGGATGGCGGGCTCGGCGGTCACACCGTCGGCCCACTCGACCACGGCCCGGGCGGCGCCCGGGGGCACCAGACCGATGTCCACCTTGGGGACGGTGTACAGCGGGTCCTCGGTGCCGTTCTTGGCCTGGGCGCCGAGCCAGAAGTGGGCGAAGTCGTCCACCGTCACGCCGTCCGCGCGGTAGAAGCCCACCGGGCCCCCGGGCGGCGCGACGAAGCGCTCCTCGGAGCGGGCGAGCCGCTTGCCGTCCTGGAGGTAGTAGAAGACCACGTGGTCGGCGTCCGGCGTCCCGTACCGGGTGATGTAGTCCTCGGTGGGCGCGGGCCAGGGGGAGCCGGCGTCGGCGTCCTCCTGCCAGATCAGCCGGGACTGCTCGCGGATCCCCTCCTTGCCGGGGGCCGGCCACAGGGCCGCCCAGACGCTCCAGGGCTTGCCGTCCTTGGTGCCGGCGAGCACCTGGATCCGGGTCGGGACGAGCGGGTCGCGGGGGGCGCCCGGGGTCGCGGCGGGCCCTCCGGCGGCCGGGGTCAGCACGGTCGACACGTCGACGCTCGCCACCACGGCCCTCGTGCCGCCGCCAAGTCCGCCGGCCCCGCCGTTCACCGCAGCCACGCCGCCGAGGGCGGCGACCAGGGCCAGCGCCAGCGCCCCGCCCAGGGACGTGCGCCGCCGGACCACCCGCCGCCGGCCGCCGGCCAGCACCGCCTGGTACGGCGCCGGACCGGTCTCCATCGTCTCCACCAGCCCGGCCAGGGCCCGGGCCACCTCCTCGCCGCCCGCCACCTCGGTCGCCTGCGCCTCGTCGCGGTTCATGCCGCACCTCCGATGCTCGTCATGGTGATGAGTGAGGAGAGCTCGCGAAGCTTGGCGATGCCCTTCGACGCCTGGCTCTTGACCGTGCCCACCGAACAGCCCATGGCGGCGGCGGCCTGGGACTCGCTCAGGTCCTCCCAGTAGCGCAGCACCACCGCCTGCCGCTGGCCCGGCGGCAGGGTGCCGAGCGCCTCCAGCAGGGCGGCCCGCTCGTCCAGCCGGGCGAAGCCGTCCGGGCCGGACCGTTCCGGCACCGCGGTGACCAACTGCTCCGGGACCCGGCGCCGGAAGCGGCGGGCGTGCTCGTTGATGACGATCCGGCGCACGTAGGCGTACGGCTCGTCGGCCTTGGTGACCCTCCCCCAGGCGGCGTAGGTCCGCTCCAGTGCGGTCTGCACCACGTCCTCCGCGAGGTAGCGGTCCCCGGTCAGCAGGAACGCCGTTCGCATCAGACGTGGCCAGGCACCGGTCACGAACGCGTTGAAATCGGCGTCCCGCTCGGCCTTCTTGGCTCCCATGAGTACCTCCTCGTCCACCCAGAGCCCGCTCCGGCCGCGAACCGTTGCCGGGGCGGTCCGCGGAGTGGTCCGCGAGGGCAGTCCGAACGGGCAGACGAGGAGGTCAGGAGCCTGGAGGTCAGAAGGTTGGAAGACCGGCGGACCCGAGGAGCGGGCGGGTCAGCCGGCGGGCGGGATGTTGAAGTTCAGCCGGAAGAGGTTCCCCGGGTCGTACACCGCCTTGAGCTCGGTGAGCCGCCGGTGCACGGGCTCCGGGTAGGCGGTGCGCACCACGGCCGGGTCGGCGTCGTCCAGGCCGAAGAAGTTGGCGAGCGCTCCGCCGGTGGACCACGGGCGCAGCCGCTCGTGCAGGGCGGCGTGCGCGGTGCGCAGCCCGTCCAGCGGGACGGGGCCGATCATGCTGGTGGAGAAGGCCAGGTAGCCGGCGTCCCGGCCGCCGACGGCGTTCGGGACGGCGGGCTCGCGCGAGTAGGCGCCGCCCTGGAGCCGGAACTCGACGATCAGCGGGCTGTCGGCGTCCGGTCCGGCGAGTTCCAGGACGGCGTCGGCCGTGGCGCCGGTGAACTCGCGCAGGGCGGTGTTGCGGTCGTACGCGGGGTGCGCGAACGGCGGTTCGTGGTGGATCGTGCCGGCCTCGGTGAAGGGCAGTTCGCGGACGGTGTCGAGGAGCGGGGTGCCGAAGGCGCGCAGCGGCCGGACCCAGTCCTCGCCCTGCTCGGCCGGGCCGCTCCAGGCGACCCGCAGGACGACGGCGTAGCGGCCGCGGATGGGCTCCGGCACGGCGTCGATGTCGGGGTAGCCGATCAGCTGGGCGGAGGTGGCGAGCTCCTCGGGGACGGTCCGGCTCCACTCGGCCCAGCCGTGCAGCGCGGCGGCGGCGGACTCGGCGGGGTAGTAGAGGCCGCCGCCGTAGAGGCCGGTGCAGGGGACGAGGTCGATCTCCATCGCGGTGACGATGCCGAAGTTGTCCTTGCCGCCGCGCAGGGCCCAGAACAGGTCGGGTTCGGTCGCGGGGCCGGTCTCGACCAGGCGGCCGTCGGCGGTGACGACCTCCAGCCGGCGGACGTGGTCGGCGGCGAAGCCGTGGCGTCGGCCGAGCAGGCCGATGCCGCCGCCGAGGGTGTAGCCGACGGCGCCGACGTCGGGGTTGGAGCCGCTCAGCGGGGCGAGGCCGTGCGGTGCGGCGGCGTCGAGCACCTGGCGCCAGCGCACACCGGCGCCGACGGTGGCGGTCCGGGCGGCCGGGTCGACGGTGACCTCGTCCAGGGCGGCGGTGTCGATCACCAGCTGGCCGTCGGTGGGGACGGAGATGCCGTGGCCGGTGGCGCGGACGGCGACGGCGAGGCCGTGCTCGGCGGCGTACCGGACGGCGGCGATCACATCGGCGGTGTCGGCGGCGGACACCACCAGCGCCGGGCGGTGGTCCAGCGCGAGGTTGTAGCCGGTCCGTCGGGCGTCGTACTCGTCGTCTCCCGGCCGGTGCACCGGCCCCTTGGTCTCGATCATGCCGGGAGGCTAACCCGCGCGGGGGCGGAGCAATCCCGTCCGTATCCGATCTCTGTCAGGTCGCCGGCGAACGGGTTCTGACGGACGGTCACGGATCCGGGGCCCGGCCGCGGCCTCCCCCCGGGGCCGCGGCCGGGCAGTCAGGAGGCGCCCTAACGGCTGTCGCCGGAGGCGCGGGTCATGATCTCCAGGTTGTGGCCGTTCGGGTCCTCGAAGTAGGCGCCCCGGCCGCCGAACCAGTCGTTGACGCGGCCGGCGTGGCGGTGGAACGGGTCGGCCCAGTAGGTGATCCCCCGATCCTGGATCCGGCCGAGGATCTCGTCGAACTCCTCGTCCCCGACCAGGAAGGCGTAGTGCCCGGTGGGGACCGGCCCGTCGATCCGCATCACGTCCATCGCGACGTCGTTGGCGAGCCGGACGACGAGGAAGGGCTCGCTGCGCACGGGGGCGGCCAGACCGAGGACCTCGGTCAGGAAGCGGGCGGTCTCCTCGTCGTCCCGCGCCGGGACGATGGTGTGGTTCAGCTGAACGGCCATGGAACGCTTCCCTCCTGGGACTTCCGGACGTACCGACGAGCGTAGGACTTGAAGTCCGCTTCACGTCAAGCATGTCGTAAACTACACGATGTAGTGCACTGCAAGGAGGATTTCCCCGTGACCGAACAGACCGCCCCGGACGCGAGACCCGCCGACCCGGCCACCACCCCGGACGCGATCCCGGACGCCCCGGCCGCCGCGCGCCGCGGCATGCCGGAGAAGCGGGTGGCGATCGCCCGCGCGGCGCGCACCGTGTTCGGCCGCGAGGGCTACACCCGCACCAGCGTGGACGCCATCGCCGCCGAGGCCGGCGTCTCCAAGCGGACCATCTACAACCACTTCGCCGACAAGGAGCAGCTGTTCCGGTCGGTGATCCTGGAGGGCGCCACCACGGTGGCCGCCACCCAGGCGAAGATCGCCGACCGCCATCTGCGGAAGATCGTCGACCTGCGCACCGACCTGGTCGACTTCGGCCTGGAACGGGTCGACTCGCTCACCACCTTCGCCGAGCACTGGGCACTGGTCCGCACCATCGAGGCCGAGGCACTGCACATCCGCCCCGCGGTGCTGGAGGCCTGGCAGGACGCCGGGCCCCGGGAGACCCACCGGGTGCTGACGCACTGGATGGCCGAGTTCGCCGAACGCGGGCTGCTGGTGGTGCCGGACCCGGCCGAGGCCGCCCGGATGCTCAACCTGCTGACCTTCCTCGCCGTCGCCCAGCCCACCTTCTACGGCGCGCTGCCGATGCCGGCCGAGCGGATCGCCGAGGTCGTGGAGCACGGTGTGGCGGCGTTCCTCGCGGTGTACGGCACGCCGGGCTAGCCGGAATCCGGGGGCAGGGCAGATGGAACTCACCTTCGTGGACGTCGGGCCGGACGGGCCCGCGCTGCTGCGGGACGTCGCACCGCTGGTGCTGGCGCTGCGTCCGGCGCTCGGGGCGGACGGCTTCGCCGCGTTCGCGGCCGAGGCGCACGCCCAGGGGCTGGTGTTCACCGCCGCGTACGACGGGCGGGGGCGCTGCCTGGCGGTGGCCGCCCACCGGGTGCTGGCCACCAGCCGGGGGCGGCTGTTCTTCGTCGACGACCTGGTGACCGCGCCGTCGGCCCGCTCGGCCGGGGTCGGCGGGCGGCTGTTCGCGGTGCTCAGGGAGCGGGCCTCGGCGGCCGGCTGCGACCGGATCGAGCTGGACTCGGGGACGGCCAACCACGGCGCGCACCGGTTCTACCACGCGCACCGGATGGCGGTCACCGCGCTGCACTTCGGCCTCGACCTGTAGGGCGCGTCTTTCGGATCACGCCGGGCGGTCGCCGAACCGGTTCCGGCTGCGATGTGTCAGGTCCACGGCCGGACTTGACGGACCCGTCGGTACGCCTTTGACCCTCCCGCGGGACGCCGCCCAGGATTCCGGCCATGGGAGAAAACACCGCAGAAAACGCCCCGCTTTTCCGTTCCCGGGCCGAGATCCGGATTTCCGCCACCCCCGACGAGATCTATTCGGTGATCAGCGACCTCCCGCGCTGCGGCGAGTGGAGCCCGGAATGCCAGGGCGGCAGCTGGGTCTCCGGCGCGCCGGCCGAGGTCGGTTCGGTGTTCCGCGGCGAGAACCTGCGCAGCCCGGACGTGGTCGCCTGGGCGCCGGTGGTCCGGGGCGTCTGGTACACCCACGCCGAGGTGGTCGCGGCCGAGCCCGGCCGGACCTTCCGCTGGGCCATGCGGGACACCGGCGGCCGGGCCCAGGACAGCGTCTGGGCCTTCGACGTCGCCCCCGGCCCGGGCCCGGACGCCGAGCACAGCGTGCTGGTGCACCACTTCCGGATGGGCTCCGCCACCGAGGGGATCCGGGGCATCACCGCCGGGATGGACGAGGACGCGAAGAGCCGCTTCTTCGCCGAGTGGGGCGAGAAGGTCGCCACCGACCTCGGCGTGACCCTGGAGCGGATCAAGCGGGTCGTCGAGAAGGAAAGCTGAACAGCCCCCCTGGAAGAGATTCCGGACAAGGCTCCTGGCACGAAGTCCCGGCGGCGCGCCCCCGGGACGAAACCCCTGAAAGCACAGCGACCCTAATCCCACGAGAGGGCGGAACGGTGCTCCTTCAGCGCATTGCCAACCGGGGAATCCGACTGGGCACACTCTTCGAGCGGGCCGCCGTCCGGAACGGCGCGAACGTCGTGATCCTCGACCACGACCTCGACATCGCCCCCGAGCTGGGCCGGCGGTCCACCGTCGCCGAGCTCGCCGACCTGGTCGACGACCACGCCTCCCGGCTGTGGGCCGCCGGGGTCCGGCCGGGCCGCCGGGTGGTGGTCCACAAGTCGAACAGCTTCGACATCACCCTGCTCGCCTGCGCCGCGGCCCGGATCGGCGCCGTCCCGGTGCTGCTCTCGCCCTATCTGGACGGCGCGACCGTCGCCGAGCTGGTCCGCCGCACCGACGAGCCGTTCCTGGTCACCGACGCGGTCAAGCTCGCCAAGGAGCTGCCGGCCGAGGTCTTCGACCTGGCCGCCACCGTCCTGCTGGCCTCCGGCAGCCACCCCGGCGCGGTCGAGCTGGCCGCCCTGGCCGGCTCGCCCCGGGTCGCGCCCGTCACCGCGCCGCCGGACCACCCGACGCTGATCACCCACACCTCCGGCACCACCGGCACGCCCAAGCTGGCCGTGCACACCGGCCGCACCCTGGAGGCCCGCTACCGGCCGCAGGCGCTGGTGCTGCGCCCGGTGGTCCCGGGCCGGGAGACCATCGCCATCCATGTCTCCTTCGTCCACTCCCGGCTGATCACCGCGCTGGCGATCTCGCTGTTCCGGGGCTTCCCGATCCTGGTGCTGGCCCACTCGGAGCCCGGGCACGTGGCCGAGCTGTTCGCCCGGCTGCGCCCCGGCATCCTGGAGGCCCACCCCAACTCGTTCATGGAGTGGGAGGAGCTCGCCGGGGACCCGCGCCGCCCGCTGGGCAACGTCAAGCTGTTCTCCTCGACCTTCGACGCGATCCACCCCCGCACCGTGCGGACCATGCTCGCCGCCTCCGCCCGCACCGCGCCGGTCTTCGGCCAGCTGTACGGGCAGAGCGAGGTCGGCCCGGCGGTGGTGCGCTCGTTCTCCCGGCGGCGCGGCGCGGACGCGGACGGCCGCTGCGTGGGCATGCCCTTCCCCGGCTTCACCGACGTCCGGGTGGTGAGCCGCAACGGCCGGCCGCCGTCGGTGGAGAACCCCGGGTACATCGAGGTCCGCAGCGACGGCCGGATCGTCACCTACCTCGGCGAGCAGGCCCGGTACGACCAGCAGGTCGAGGACGGCTGGTGGCGGATGGGCGACGTCGGCTACCGCACCCGCTGGGGCTGTGTGCACCTGCTGGACCGCGAGGTCGACCTGATCGAGGGCTTCGGCTCCACCCTGGCCGCCGAGGACGCGCTGTTCGCCCGCCTCCCCCAGCTCGCCGAGGTGGTGATCGTCCCCGGCGCGGACGGCCGGGCGGTGCCGGTGATCTGCACCAAGGACGACCTGCCGGTCGACCCGGCCGCCTGGCGGGCCGCCGCGGCGGGCCTGCCGCCGATGGCCGATCCGGTGCAGTGGCGGCTGGGCGAGCTCCCGGCCACCGCCACCACCAAGATCAAGCGGCTGGAACTGGCACGCCGGCTGGCGGCCGGCGAGAACGAGGGGCCGGTCCGGTGACGGCGCGCCACGACGCCCCCGCCACCGTCCTGGTGGCCGGCGGCGGGATCGGCGGGCTGGCCGCCGCGCTGGCCCTCGCCCGGGCCGGCCACCGGGCGGTGGTCCTGGAGCGGGCACCGGAGTTCGCCGAGATCGGGGCGGGCATCCAGATCGCGCCGAACGGCATCCTCGCACTGGAGCGGCTGGGCCTCGGCGACGCCGTCCGGGCGGCCGGGGTGCACATGGCCGAACTGCGCTTCATGGACGGCGTCACCGGCGAGCACGTCACCAGCCTGACCCTCACCGAGCGCTACCGGCAGCGGTTCGGCAACCCGTACGTGGTGGTGCACCGGGCCGAGCTGCACGGGCTGCTGCTGCGCGCCTGCCGGGACGAGCCCCGGATCGAGCTGCGCGCCGCGACCGCCGTCACCGGCTACCGGCAGGACGCCGGGGGCGCCGTCGCGCTGCTGGCGGACGGCGGCTCGGTGCGCGGCGACGTGCTGGTCGGGGCGGACGGCATCCATTCGGCGGTCCGCGCCCAGCTGGTCGGCGACGGCGAGCCGCGGATCTCCGGGATCACCGTCTACCGGGCGGTGGTCCCGATGGAGCTGGTCCCCGAGGAGCTGCGGCTGCCCACCTCGGTGACCTGGTGGACCGGCCCGCACTGCCACTTCGTCCACTACCCGATCGCCGGCGGGGCGTTCCTCAACCTGGCCGCCTCCCGGGACAACGGCGCCACCGAGGCGCTCGCCGGGGTGGCGGTGGACGAGGAGCTGGTCGGGGAGCAGCTGGCCGGTCTGACCGCGCCGAACGCCCAGCGGCTGCTGGCGCTCGGCGAGGGCTGGCGCTCCTGGGTGCTGGTGGACCGGGACCCGGTGCGGCGGTGGACGGACGGCCGGGTGGTGCTGCTCGGCGACGCCGCGCACCCGATGCTGCACTACGCCGCCCAGGGCGCCTGCCAGGCGCTGGAGGATGCCGTGCTGCTGGGCGAGTTGATGGTCCAGACCACCGAAATCACCGGCGCCCTGGCCCGGTTCGCCTCCGAACGGCAGGCGCGGACGGCGGCGGTGCAGCGCGCCGCCCGGGAATCCATCCGGCTCTGGCACCCGGCCGGCGAGGCCGCGCGGACCAGGAACCGCCTGCTCAGCGCGCTTTCCGAGGGCGAACTGCACGAGCGGGTGGCCTGGATGCACGGAGTCAAGACCTTTTCATCATCCGATGATCACAACTACGATTTCGAGCCGTGGGCATGATCGACAGTCACCTCCAGATCTGTGTCATCGGCGCCGGTCCGCGCGGCCTCTCGGTGCTGGAACGACTCTGCGCGAACGAACGGTCCAGCCCCGCCGGGGCCACCGTCACCGTGCACGTGGTCGACCCGGCACCCCCCGGCGCGGGCCGGGTCTGGCGCACCGACCAGTCCCGACACCTCCTGATGAACACGGTGGCCTCCCAGATCACCGTGTACACCGACGACAGCGTGCGGATCGACGGACCCGTCGAACCCGGGCCCAGCCTGTACGAATGGGCGAAGTCGCTTGCCCCCGAGGGCAGTCCCGACGCGACCCCGGGCCGG